>CAVWFQ010000005.1:0-1877736 GCA_963754335.1 uncultured Phycisphaerales bacterium | reverse complement strand
CTTGCCAAAGTCCACCTGGGCTTCCTCGCCAGGCTCGCATTCCATCCGGCGAAACGGCAGCGGCGCGATCTTTCAATCGACGCACGAACCGCTGGACCGATTGATAGTCTCTCGCAAAGCCATGCTCGGCGGAGAAGGTCCTGCCAGATACGCCGGGCGGTCAGACCGCTGAACGCCCGCGACGGTCACCGCCCGCCAGGGCTCGCACTGGCTCTGACGACCAGTCGAGCCGGGGATCAGAATGGTGGCATTTAAATCGGCGGCAGGGATCCCGCCGTCCGAGTCGTCGACGGCGATTGCGGTCGAGCCGACTGTGGCGAGCCCCGCCGAGCCGGTAATCGGAATGGTGGCATTTGGGTCTGGCGGAACCGCTAGAGCTGTTCCTCCATTGCCGCCGTGCGCAGATGCCGCGAGACGGTCTCACGATCGATCTTAAGTTCAGCAGCGATCCGGCGATGCGACCACTTCAGCCTCAGCCCGAGAATGGTCTGATGTTCCGCCATGTTGAGCCGATTCGACATCCGCAAGCTCCCAGCGGCGAGAAACCGCGGAGACTACGGAACAAGTCGCCTCTCCATAATGGCGGCATTTGATGTGATTATTCGTGGCGGGGTTTAAGTGATTACTCACACGCTCCTCGATCATCCGATCGCGGTCGTAATAATAGTTGTACGTGCAATCCCACTGGCCCGTGTTGCTGACGGCCTTGCTCAGCCTTCTTCCTTTTGCGTCGTAACGCATCGCGTCGAAGGTTTGGCCGTGCGAAGCGTGCCTCCGGAGTCGCGGTAGGCGTGGGCGATCCCGACCAGTCGGTTCCAGGCGTCGTACGCATACTGCTGAACGCCGTCGTACGTCAGGTTGCCGTTATTGTCGGTACGCGGCGTTTCGCTGGCGTAGCCACTTCCATCGACCGTGAAGTTGTCATAGTGCTCGGTGATGTCGAAGGCGCTGGTGGCCGTGTCCCAGCTCTTGATCGTCAGCTCATCGACATACGCGATGCCGCTCTGCACCAGCAATCCCATCATCCCGCCGGTGGCGGGGAAGGCCGTGCTGCTGTAGCAGGCGGTGGTGCTGCTCCAGGTGGCTTCGCCGGCGCTGTTGCGTTGTTGATCGCCTTCACCGTCAGGGTCGTCCCGTCAAACTGCACCCGGGCCCAGAGCGTGTCGCTCGTGGAGCAGGTGGGGATGCTTGAAGGGTTGGTCCCTGAGACGGCGGCCGCTCCCGCCGTCGGCGTGATCGTCCAGCCGATAGGGTTGGTGACCGTTCCGCTGTGGCTGATCCAGACATAGTTGCAACTGTTGCGGTCGGCGGCGTTGAAGGCAAAGCCCAGCAAGCCGGAGGAGACGGCGCCGTTGCGGGTGAGGGCGAGGGTGGCCTGGAACTTTTGCAAACGCAGGTTCTCCAGCAGGATGGGCGTGTACAGCGTCGCCAGCCCTGTCGGCAGCCTCAGTTTCGACTGCGCAGCATCCACCAGAAGAGCCCCTGGTTGAGCCAGCGCCCTGCCACGTGCACGTCGGCTTCATCGACGCTCTCGAAGGTGGTGAAGACCGCACCGGAGATGGTCGAATACAGGCCGATCCTGCCGGAAGGGAAGCCCGATGAGCCGAAGTTGTAAGCCGGGACGTTGCGGAGGTATCCACGCCCGTTGAGCAGGCCGAAGGTCCGGGCCACGCCCGGCGTGGGAGCGGAATTGCTGGTGGTGGAGATCAGGTTCTTGCTCCCGCTGACGACATGGTAGAGGTTGGCCGAGCCGGCCATATCCTCCGCCCAGAGCCAGTAGTCCGCCCCGCTCTTGTACCCCAGGACAAAGCCGAACTGTCCGGTGGTCGTGCCGGTGGGGACCGTCACGGCGACGGCGGGCTGGGTCGGGCCGATATTCTCACCGGTGAGGATCAGCACCTGCGCCGCCGGCTCGGTAATTCCGTCGATCGTGTCCTGGATGACGGTGCCGATGCGACTGTTAACCATGTCGTCGTCCATTTTTTCAGAATCAGATTCTGACCCCGTATCAATGCGCCGGTGGCGGGCCGCGTCGCCGCCTGCGTCGTCGAGGCCGCAGTTCGCCAAGCCGCCTTGCCGTCCTTCGCGATAATGAAATTCTTTTCGCGAGGAGAAAGGATGACGGAAACACTGTCGTCTTGCTCGATGCGGAAAATGACATCGCCCCAGAAATCGGTCGGTAATCTGTCGGCAAAGGGAACTCGGGTCGAATGTGATTTACCGTCCACGACGATCCAGTCCACAACGGCGAATGAGGCGTATGGCTTCGGCGCAAGCCCTTCCGTTGCAATTGCCTTCGCGGGCATCACCTGACTATTTACATCGTAGTTTCCGTATCTAACACGAGCCGCCATGATCGAATGATCCGTCGCGTTGTAGAGGGAAATGCCGTCCAAATGCTCCTGACATCCCTGGGCGCCGAAAAGCGCAATCGTTACGAGCAGACCGCAGACATGTTGGGTGTTCCAAGTACTCATTTGCTCGTTCCTTTCTGCCGTTAGGCTCCTACGCCGTTGATCGCATCCGGAGGATTCACCGGAACTCCGACGCTCTGCGCCTGGATGATCATCCATCTCAGGGTATCAGGCGATGTTCCGGCGTCCCAATGCGATCCCCCAAAATTCAATTCCCCGCCGGGATCCGCCCCGATCGGAACAGACTGGAAGCCGATCCGACCGTCCGCGTCCCGAATTACGTGAAATACATGGTCGACGTTTGCGGGGCGATCAAGGGCGAGGCCCCAATTAATCGTCGGGATCGGAGAACCGCTGAAATTCAACGGAATTCCGAAAGAAGCGACTGTATCCCATAGACCCAGGAAGCGGACGTGCGGATGGTAGTAGCGGCAATAGCGCGCATCCGAATGAAACGTAGCCGCATCTGCCGGCATCAAATTCCCTTGCTGGTGCCCAGACTGCCGCGGAATGTAGCCGTATTTCAAGGCCGGAATTCCTGGATTGCTTATCATATTGACGAAGATCCGCGCGAGGGCCGCACCGCGGCTGTAACCGATGACATCGATATCGGTTTCACTTCGGTTATTAGTTGTGATTCCGTCATTATACGTATAGACGAGTCGCCGATATGCGTCATCGAGGTAGTTATCGCCGCCCGTTCCTGTCAAGCCGTTGAACAGTTGTCCGACCACGCCGTTGTCGTACGAATTACCGATTCCCCGCTCATAAACTTTGGTGCCTTCATACAGCTGTGTGAAGTCTTGGACGTTGGTGCTGTACGCGCGCGTCTTGTCCGACTCCCGTTGCCCGGGCCAGTTCCAGGTTCCATCGAAGGCGTATAGGACCATGCCCGACGGATCAGCGCTCTTGATCGGGTTACCGCGCTCCAACACACGGGTATTCATGCCGTCGCGGTATTCAGCTGGATCCTTCGTGAGGAACGAACCTTGCACCGCATGCAGATATCTCGCGCGATTGTAAATAAGTCCGCACTCCTCATCATGCATCAAACTCTGATGTCCAATGTCGTTGAGTCCAAAACACGGCATATTCGAAGTAAATCGCGGCGATGCGTACGCGATCGCATAACAGCCAGGATCATAACTGCTCGTGTTTCCCGAAGAGGTATTCCCCGCCGCAAAGAGCACCTTCCGCTGCCCGTACGGCGTGTACTCATACCGCTCGACGAGAGAGCCCGATGAGTTCACGAGCCCCAGCACGTTGAAGTTCGCATCCTGACTCGCCCAGAACAGATTTGAGCAGGAATTGCCCGTCGTCGGATTGCTGTTGGCGGCAACCTGCACGAGTTCATCGATGTACGTGAGCCCCCACACATGCTGCTTCATCGTCTGGTTTGAGCCATTACGCTCTTCGATCATCCGGTCCTGGTCGTAATAATAGTTGTACGTGCAATCCCACTGCCCGGTGTTGCTCACGGCTTTGCTGAGCCTTCTTCCCTTCGGGTCATAGCGCATCGCGTCAAACGTCTGGCCGCGCTGGAGCGTGCCTGAACTGTCGCGATAGGCGTGTGCGATGCCGATTAATCGGTTCCAGGCGTCATAGGTATATTGCTGAACGCCGTCGTATGTGAGATTTCCCGCCAGATCACACGTCGGCGTTTCACTGGCGTAGCCGCTTCCGTCCACGGTGAAGTTGTCATAGTGCTCGGTGATGTCGAAGGCGCTCGTGGCCGTATCCCAGCTCTTGAGCGTGAAGTTGTTGACATAGCCGCTTCCCTGCGAGCAGTTGATGCCGATCAACCCGCCGACGTTGCTGAAGGCGGTGCTGCTGTAACAGGCGGTCGTGCTCGTCCAGGTGCTTTCGCTGGGGGCGGTGGCGGCGTTGACGGCTTTCACCGTCACCGTCGTCCCATCGTTCTGGACTCGCAGCCAGAGTGTGTCGGAATTGCGCAGGTGGGGATGTTGGCCGGGTTGGTTCCTGAAACCGCGGCCGGAGCCGCCGTTGGCCGCGACCGTGTAGCCGACCGGGTTGTTCAGCGTGCCGTCGTGAGCGAGGAAATTCAAACGGGACGGGTCCAATTACGGCCTCTTTCATTGGCGTCCGGCGGTTGCTTTCGGGATTTTCACCGGCCGGCCGCGCGGCCGCAATGGTCCCAATGGTCCCAATCCCAGGCGCTTTTCCATTCGCTTTGTCCATTCCGGCCCGCCAAACGGGCGGCTGCGGGTGATGGTGCGCAAAACCGCCTGCTCCTCCGCGGCCGTCTGCGGAAGGTTGATCCATTCGAGCCAATCGTCACGAACTCCCGCCAGCGGCAACGGCGTCAGATCGATCCGGGGAATCTTAACCGTCGACTCGAAGAACGCCTGCCCCAGGCTCGACCACCGCCACTGCTCGGCCCGATCGACCAAGTTTGCTCGCAATGGATTTCGCTCCACGTAGCGGGCCAGCGTGCTCAAGTGCGGATCGTCCTGCACCATGAATGATTTATACCGCCCCTGGTAGACGCTACCCATCCCTACCCGATGGCGGTGCTCCACCCAATGCCGGACATGGGTAATCGTCAGGCGTCGCATGAAGCGGGCCAGCTCACCATCCTTCCGCGGCCAGAGGATCAGGTGCCAATGCGTCCCCATCAGGCAGTAGCCGCAGACGCGCATGGGGATCTGCTCCATCGTCTCGCTCAGCACGCGAAGAAAGGCGGCGTAGTCCTCGTTCCCGCGAAACAGCCTCATTCCGCCGGCGCCGCGATTGAGGACGTGATAGATCAGATCGCCGGGAGGTGTCGGGCTTGTCGGGGCATGCCCTCAAGCTAGCCGGAACGCAACGAACAGTCAATAATTGGACCCGTCCCGTTTGACTTCCCCGTCCCGTTTGACTTCCCCCGTCCCGTTTGACTTCCCCGCCCCGTTTGACTTCCCTTTCAATTCGGGCTCCGCCCCCGTGTCATTCGCCCGCCCCCGTTCCATTTGCCTGTCGCTTATCACGCGCAAAGAGCGAACTGCGTCACTCTCGCTAAAACGTGGTCGTCGGATGAATACCACCCCGGCTTTTGACTGCCGCTTCGAGCGCATGACGTATCGCAATGCGATTATCGTCGGCATAATCCATTGCCGTTTGCCCCTCCTTATCGCTTATGGTGAAATCGGCGCCGGAGGCGATCAGTAGGTTAACAACGCCAATGTGATTGCTTTCAACAGCGAAATGTAAGGCAGTTGATCCGCTTTTTTTTGTTTGAGGATTCAATCTAGCCCCACCTTTGATCAATAACTCCGCAACTTTGTCTAGCCCTCGATCTGCCGCCAGCATAAGCGGCTTCATATTGACGCCCGAATTGGGATCGGCGCCTTTCGCCAAGAGATCGACCACGATCTTCACATCATTTTTTTCCGTCGCCAAGTAAATTCCCGAGCGACCATACTCGTCAACCGCGTTGGCGCTTGCTCCTTTTTCGAGGAGTAACCGTACAGCGGTACTGTCACCCGCCTTGATGGCGGCGACGAGTGGGGGTGCGCCCGGCGTCCGCCGTCCGGCTTCGCGCGTCAGAAGCAAAGAAATGCCGTCGTAATCTTTGGATTCAATCTTTTTACAAAGGGCCTCATCGAGAGGCGAAAGCGGTTGAGTCGTCGGATATGCCTTTCCCGATCGGAGAATTTCTTGCATTTCAATCTCTTCGTCCCTGGTGTAGTCAACCAGATCAAGATTTCCGTTCTCTTCCTTCCCGACAGACGCACCAGCACATATAAGCGTTCGCACAGCGTCAAGGTGTTCATAGTGTACGGCAAAGAAAAGCGCGGTTTCTCCGTGCGGTGACAGAGCATTTACGGTGGCCCCAGATTTGATCAACACTCTAACTATCGGATCAGAGCCATAAGACGCGGCAAGCATTAACGGCCTTATATCACCGACATTTGGATCGGCGCCTGCTGCCAAGAGTGCTTGCACAACTTCAAGGTTCTGTCGATCGACGGCGAGGAAGAGTGCCGAGCGACCAAGCTTATCGACCGAGTTTGCTTGTTCGCCATGTTCAAGAAGACTTTTCACGACTTTGATATCGCCATCCTTGATAGCGTCGCACAACACTTTCGCGCGGACTGGGTCATTGGGGATGCCGGTCTGATTTTGCCCTTGAGCGTCAACGATGGCCACCTTCGTGATTGTTGTTTCCTGGTTGGGGTCCTCGTAGTATGTAATTGTACTCGTCGCGTTGGCCGACAATGCTGCGATGAGTGGAACAATTGCTGGCACCGTCAGACTTCGAATTGCTAAGCGGCGCATGGTTTTCACGACAAGTCTCCTGTCACGGGAGCGACCGTCAGTCGTCTTAAGCGTTGAACTCGCCCATCGGCTTAGTTGAAACGTTCACCGCTCGTAAGTGGCCCACGAACCTCTACATAGACGGGCGTGGGTCCCTCCGGATATTTTATGTAGTCCAACGGTTGCCTCCATCGATTAAAGTTGAAACGGTTTGATGGATCTACAGCTCCAGCTGGCGGGATATCCGATCGCTTACTCGGGCTGTAATTAACAAATTTGTAGAGAAGTGGCTGCCCTGGTTCATAATTCCAATATATGTCGTATTGACCAATAACGTTGTGCCCGCGACTCTGTGATTCGTTCAAATAATAGATCCAGACTCGCCAGTCACCGCTCGCGGGGCAGTGCGGGAGCCAGAGCGTAAATGGGCCATTGCTGATGTGGTCAATACGAGCAGTTTTATTAGCAATTGCTGTTGGATTGTCATCCGCATTCCAATGGCCGCTTATAAGCGCGTGGCCAGTTACGTTTTGACCGTTCCGAATATCTTGGATGTATACGACGGCTTGGTCATCGGTTTGGCCTGCTCTGGGATTATAGCCGTTGTTGAAAAGCATTGTTAGATTTGGAGCCGTCGGCTGCCCTGGGGCTGCGTACAACTGATCGTTCCGCCCACAATCGTCCATTTTTGCATTCCAGTCATCGATGTCTTTCTTGCTCGAAATCTGACGCGTCAGCCCCACCGTAATGGGGAATTACACGGGGACGCAGCTAGTTTCACACCTTTTTGGCTCACACTGTTGATCCGCGATCGCCTATTCTAGCCGCGTCCCTATACCACTCCCCCGTCGCGGTGACGGTGTAACCCACCGGATTCTGCGCCGTCGAATTATGGCTGATCGTCACGTAACTGAAGGCATTGCGGGTGGCGTTGAAAACCAGGGAAGCCACGCCATTGCCGAACCCGCTGGCGATCGTGACGGCGAAGGTCGCCTGGAACTTGCCCAAACGCAGGTTCTCCAGCAGGATCGGATTGTATCCCACGGAATTGCCTGTCGGCAGCCACAGTCGGGATGCGGTTGAATCCACTTTATAGAGCGAGGGGTTGAGCCAGCGCCCGGCGATGCGCACGTTCGTGGCGTGATGAAGCATCGAAATGCTGTCAATATCATTTTCTTGCGACATCGGAGTCCCGGCCCCGTATCACGGCCCACAACACCCCACCGGCTTTTCCCGGCGCACCCGACCCCGTATCATCGACACTCTTCATGGCCCCGGACGAAAAACAGCGTATGTCGCGATAGCTGCGCCGCCATGCAACAATATAATAATGATCGCGCTCAACATTTTGTGTTTTGGCGCGGTCAACCTCCACGCATAGCAGCCATACAGTAACGGAATGCCAACTATCATCAGTGGCAGAAATAGTTCTTCGGCTTGCAGACCCACAACTGCGAGAGTCACCGGACCGCCAGCAATATCGAGTGGTAACACTGCAGACATATTTACCGAATACATAAGAGAAACCAACGTAATCGCAGAACCCAAGATGGACGCACAAACGATGATCACAACGCGCCGAAATACGCCCCATCTTGATTTCTGAAGACGGTCAGGAATCCAGTAGTTGAGAAATGACATGCCATTGTCTCCGTCTGCGCAGTGCGATTGGGATTTCCGTGCAACATGCCAAGATCCCCACACAGCTATGTCGCCATCCGCCGACCGGCTGATTTCATTCCAATTTCAATCGATTCGAACCCCCCACGCTGATTCTTTTTCCGCGCAGATGTTTACTCATTGAAGACCGGGGCTAATCGATCCCCACAGCGGGTCCCCTTCGTTACCTATCGGCGGCTGATAGCCATTATTTGGTTGCGGAATCTCCGCGTTACTAAATGGAATCACGCCGGTTAACCGATTGTAACAACAACGCTGCATATTCCGTAGCGCCCAGTTTATAAAATCTGACGTCGCGATGGTGGCACCTGCGACGGCACGCGTATGGGCTCCGACGAGACCTCGTGGCGGCTTCCGGTCACGCCCGGCACCCGGCGAATCTGTCGAATACCTGGTGTGTGCGTCGTCGTAGTGAGCGGTGTATTCGCCGCCACTATAGTACACCACGTTCGCGTAAGCGGCGGCATTGCCAGCTGCCAGGAAATTCAAACGGGACGGGTCCAATTACGGCCTCTTTCATTGGCGTCCGGCGGTTGCTTTCGGGATTTTCACCGGCCGGCCGCGCGGCCGCAATGGTCCCAATGGTCCCAATCCCAGGCGCTTTTCCATTCGCTTTGTCCATTCCGGCCCGCCAAACGGGCGGCTGCGGGTGATGGCGCAAAACCGCCTGCTCCTCCGCGGCCGTCTGCGGAAGGTTGATCCATTCGAGCCAATCGTCACGAACTCCCGCCAGCGGCAACGGCGTCAGATCGATCCGGGGAATCTTAACCGTCGACTCGAAGAACGCCTGCCCCAGGCTCGACCACCGCCACTGCTCGGCCCGATCGACCAAGTTTGCTCGCAATGGATTTCGCTCCACGTAGCGGGCCAGCGTGCTCAAGTGCGGATCGTCCTGCACCATGAATGATTTATACCGCCCCTGGTAGACGCTACCCATCCCTACCCGATGGCGGTGCTCCACCCAATGCCGGACATGGGTAATCGTCAGGCGTCGCATGAAGCGGGCCAGCTCACCATCCTTCCGCGGCCAGAGGATCAGGTGCCAATGCGTCCCCATCAGGCAGTAGCCGCAGACGCGCATGGGGATCTGCTCCATCGTCTCGCTCAGCACGCGAAGAAAGGCGGCGTAGTCCTCGTTCCCGCGAAACAGCCTCATTCCGCCGGCGCCGCGATTGAGGACGTGATAGATCAGATCGCCGGGAGGTGTCGGGCTTGTCGGGGCATGCCCTCAAGCTAGCCGGAACGCAACGAACAGTCAATAATTGGACCCGTCCCGTTTGACTTCCCCCGTCCCGTTTGACTTCCCCCGTCCCGTTTGACTTCCCCGCCTCGCGAAAGAATTTACGTGTCGCGCCAGGCTCGCCCGGCGTAAGACCGCGCCGCTACAAGACCTGTGTATTTCCTTCCGCGCGACAGCCCAGCGCGGCGCCGCATGCCGACTCGCCCAACTTGTCGTGTCCTTCTCTTGACGATGCGCGCGTTCGCTAAAGGCCACGATTAGAGACGCTTAGTTGCGTTGACGAGACGTGGCCGTTGGCGTCGAACCGAATCACCATGTTGAAGACGTGGTCAGCGCTGTACACAGTCCCCACTAAGGGCTCGGGCGGCCCCTTTCCGTAAGGAACGAACCCACTCGAGATTCCTCGGACTTGGAAGAAATTCTCTACGCTTTGAATACTGTCGCCACGGTGCACTTGGCTTAACCAGTTCGATACCTCATTTTCCGTCGGATGCCTCGGGCGCATCAGGTACATGAGGCCCGACCCGATCACGCCAGTCGCAATCACTGCGAGTAGCATTATCGCAATACCCGTTCTTTTGACCATTCGGCGTCTTGGGGAAGAACCATCGGCCGAAGCGTAGTTCAATGAGAAATGCATTGAGCTCCTTTAAGATGAACCGTTACCAGCGGGCGACGTTCCCGGCCGTACCGGGGCAATGTACCAACTCTCAGACCAGTGACTTGTATCAATGGGATGCGGCGTTAGACTGCCAACTGCTTGACCTATGTTCGACATCGTCGCGGGAAACGTTAGTCCAGAAGATCTAACCAAGTAACGCGCGAACGTATTACTATTGTTCTCGGAAGTCGATACTTCGTACTTCGAATCCGGCCAATTCCTGGCTACTGTATAATTGCCGGTCGCCGAAGTAGTATCCTGCTCGGCGTACGGATAGCGTTGGGCGTTTCGCACCACCGTGTTCCATTGCTGTGTTAGCGATCCGTTGCTTCCCGTGCCAATGACCGAAAATGTGGTAGCTTCGTCGGACTTCTGAAACACTATTGCAGAGACAAGCACCGAAATAGTGTCGTTGTATAGCGTGTTGACAGGCTGAATCCAGTCTTGGGGAAACAGCTGGATGGTCGCAGTTTCCTTTGCTGGTCCCCATTGGCCCAGCGTGGTAATCGTCGAGAAAAATCCAATAGGCGGCGAGCAGTTTCCAGACCAATACTCAAGCGAAAGATGCCTGTATCCACCGCCTGTCCCGGCAGTCCAGGGTAAATTCGAATATAAGGCTAACAAAAATCCGTCGATGGGTTTAGCGCCGAGAGCAATGAAATCTTCGCCCGTCGGGTCCATCCGTTCGATTGGATTACTTCCCTCTGTCTGATAAAGATTGTCCCCATTCCGATGCTTTGCCGGATCCCTCTGGAGAAATCGAGCGAGCGTCGTCTGGAGGTGCCTGGCTCTATCACAAACGAGCTCGCTCTCCTCATCATGCATCAACCCCTGATGCCCAATCTCGCACAAACCGAAGCACGGCATGTTCGACGTGAACCGCGGCGAGGCGTAAGCAATCGCGTAGCAGCCCGGATCATAGCTGCTGGTGTTCCCCGAGTAAGAATTTCCGGCGGCAAACAACACCTTCCGCTGGCCATACGGCGTGTACTCATACCGCTCGACAAGCGAACCCGACGAGTTCACCAATCCCAGGACATTAAAGTTCGCATCCTGGCTCGCCCAGAACAGATTCGAGCAGGCGTTGCCGGTGGTCGGGTTGCTATTGGCCGCCAGCTGGAGGAGTTCGTCGATGTAGGTCAGCCCCCAAACGTGCTGCTTCATCGTCTGATTCGAGCCGTTGCGCTCCTCGATCATCCGATCGTGGTCGTAATAATAGTTATACGTGCAGCCCCATTGCCCGGTATTGCTGACGGCTTTGGAGAGTCGTCTTCCCTTCGCGTCATAACGCATGGCATCGAAGGTTTGGCCATGCTGAAGCGTGCCGCCGGAGTCGCGGTAGGCATGAGCCACGCTGATCAACCGGTTCCAGGCGTCATACGTGTACTGCTGAACCCCATCGTAAGTGAGATTCCCGGCGAGGTCGTACGTCGGCGTTTCACTGGCGTAGCCGCTTCCGTCCACCGTGAAGTTGTCATAGTGCTCGGTGATGTCAAAGGCGCTGGTCGCCGCGTCCCAGCTCTTGATCGTCAGCTCATCGATGTAGCCGATGCCGCTTTGCACGAGGTATCCCTGCATTCCGCTCCCGCCGGAGAAGGCGGTGCTGCTGTAGCAGGCGGTCGTGCTCGTCCACGTGCTTTCGCTGGGGGCCGTTGCGCTGTTGATGCACTTGAGCGTGAGGGTCATCCCGTCAAACTGCGCCCGACACCAGAGCGTATCGCTGGCGCCGCAGGTGGGGATGCTCGTTGGGGTCGTTCCCGAAACCGCTGTCCCTCCGGCCGTGGGAGTGATCTGATAGGCAATGGCGTTGTGCGTGATCCCCGCGTGCCAGATCATCAGGTACCCGAAAGCCCCGCGATCCGAGGCGTTGAAGACCAGGCCGGCGTACGCCTGGCTCTGGCCGCTGTCGCGGGTGAACGCGAAAGTCGTCTGGAACTTGCCCAGGCGAAGGTTCTCCAGCAGGATCGGGTTGAACCCGGTCCCCGCCCCGGCCGCCAGGTCGAGCTTGGACTGGCTGGTGCTAACCGAAAAAATCCCCTGGCTGATCCACCGGCCCGCCACGCGCACATCGGCTTCGTCGATGCTGGAAAAGGCGCTGAAGGCGGTGTTCGCCACCGTGGTATACAGCCCGATCTTCCCGGAGGGGAAGCCGGCGGAGCCGAAGCTGTAGGCGGGATTGGCAAAGTCATATCCCCATCCGCCGTTGAAACTGACGCCGGTGGGCGTTCCGGCCGTGGGAGGGGTGATCGACTGGGTGGCCAGGACGGTGAGGGTGCCATTGAGTACATGGCAGATCTTGAGGCTGCCGGCCATGTCCACCACCTGCAGCCAGTAGTCGCCTCCACTCTTGTACCCGAAGACCAGGCCGATCTGGCCGGAGCTGGTGCCCGAGGGGACGGTGAAGGTGAGGTTTGGCAGGCAGGGGCCGAGGTTCTCGCCGGTCAGGACGATGGCCTGAGTCGTCGGCTCGAGCACGCCGTCGATCGTATCCTGGCCGATGGTGTTGACGGTGAGCGCCGGGGTGCTGGTATTGACGCTGAACGTCACGCTGCTGCCGGGGCTGCTCCAGTTAGCAGTGGTGTTGGCGGTGAAGTAATCGTACATCCGCCCCCGGATTCCCGTCTGGCTCTTGCGGGTCGTGTACTCGTTGGCTGTATTGGCGGTGTTCTGATACCAGTTCCTCCAGGCAAAAGCGTTGGAGTTGTAGCTGTTGAAATAATCGACGGCGGTGTGGTTGCCGGTGTAATCTGGCATGGCATCAAGTTGATCGTTCGTTCTCATTTTTTTTTAACGACCCTTGGTTCAATTTCATCTGGCGGTGAAGGCGACACACAAACAACTAGCCGCGTCCCCGTATCACTTCCCTGTTGTCGCTCTTGATGCTCCCGGCCTTATAGTAGCCAGGCGGTTGAGGTTCATTTTTTGCAATCGGACTCCGACCTCGTACCATCCGATTCCACATTCTGCCCGACGCCCAACCCCGTTCCATTTGCCTGTCGCTTATCACCCGCCAAGGGCGAACTGCATTACTGTTGCTAAAAGGTGGTCGTCGGATGAATGCCACCTCGGCCTTTGGCTGCCGCTTCCAGCGCATGACGTATCTCAATGCGATTATCGTCGGCATAATCCACTGCGGTTCGCCCCTCCTTGTCGTTTATCCCGATATCGGCACCAGCGCCGATCAGCAGGTTTACAACGCCGATGTGATTGTTATCAACCGCGAAATGTAACGCCGTCGACCCACTTTTTCTCGTTTGAGAATTCAACCTTGCACCTCCTTTGATCAGCGCTTCCGCCACTGCCAGCAGTCCGCGATCTGCCGCTAGCATGAGCGGTTTCATGTTAGTATCTGCATTTGCATCGGCACCCTTAGCTAATAAGTCGTCCACGATCTTAAGATTATTTCTTCCGGTCGCCAGGTAAAGGACCGAGCGTCGGTACTCGTCAGCCACATTCGCGCCGCCGCCCTTTTCGAGGAGCAACCTAACGATGGCGTCTTCGTCCGCATTTACGGCGGCGATGAGAGCGCGAGCGCACGGTGGTCGCGCACGCGGATTGAGGGATAACAATTGTGACACACCATTGTAATCCCCTGCCTCGATCTTTCTACAGAGGGCATCTTCGGTGGGGGAAAGCGGCTGTTTCGTCGCATACGGCTTTCCCGATCGAACGACCTCTTGCAGTTCAATTTCGTCGTCTCTGGTATAATCGATTAAATTGCGCTCGCCATTGTCTTTGCTAGCGGTCGACGCACCGGCGGCTAACAGCGTTCGCACCGTGTCAAGATGCCCGTTGCATACTGCAAACATAATCGCCGTCTCGCCGTCCTTCGACAGGGCGTTTACGTTGGCTCCATATTCGATTAGCAACTTAACGACAGGCTTTGAGCCGTAGGATGATGCCAGCATTAACGGACTAATGACACCTCGATTAGGATCGGCGCCCGCGCCCAAGAGTGCCTTCACTGCTTCTGGGTCTTGACGATCAGCCGCCAGAAAGAGCGCGGAGCGGCCAAGCTTATCAACGGCATTTGGAGGAGCCCCAAGCAGAAGAAGACGTCGTATAGTTTGGATGTCGCCACCGTTGACGGCATCGCACAGTGGATTCTTATCCGCGGATTCGTGTGTCGATCGAATCTGCTTATGCGATTTCCGATCGCCATCATCTTCGATTGCTTTCGGCTCCCTTGCGGAATCCTGACCGAACACAATGGATGGTCGGTCTGTAGGAAGGAAGACTATCACAAGAACGTTTAGAAATATTTGCACGGATCTCATTGAATCCACGACTGTTAAGATTGAACCGTCGGCCGCTGGAATTTAGTGAAAGTACTCGCCGCTGGTCAACGGACCTCGGACTTCCACTGTATTCGAGAAGGGTCCCGTGGGAAACGTCTCAAACGGCTTTTTATCCCTCCAGGCACGAAAATTGAAAATCTTCGCCGGATCCTCGGCACCGGCAGGTGGAATGTCTGCTTGTGTTTCCGGATCAATTGGCGATCCCGAATTCACACTGTGATTCACGAAGCTGTAGCTCAATACACGCGGATTGTAATTCCAGTAAATATCATATTGACCCAGCACATTATGTTTCTGGGCATTCGCTTCGTTCAAATAATAAATCCACACCCGCCAATCACCACCGGTCCGACATGGTGGCAGCCACAATTTGAATGGGCCGTTTCTAATCTGATCAATTCGAGCCTCCGGGTCAGCTATCGCAGATTTATCTTTGGGATTTACGGACCACACGCCATTTATAAGTGGGATGCCGGTTACGTTCTGCCCGTTCCGAATGTCTCGCACAAAGACAACTGCTTGATCGTCGTCTTGTCCTTGCCTGGGATTATACCCGTTATTGAAGAGCATCGTGAGATTCGGGGCAGTAGGTCGCCCGGCCTTCGCGTGGAGCTGTTTATCGCGGTGCCAGGCTTGTATTTTGTCGTTCCAGTCGTCGATGTCGTCTGCGTTCGAAATTTGGCGCGTGAGTTCAACAGAAATCAAGACGTATGCGGGATGGTCCGACAGGTGTGATTCAAGCGTTACCTTCGAGTCTAGATAGCGAACCTTGCCTGCAAAAACGCCATAAACCGCTTCGGTCGCCATTCCGGTCGGATCAGTACGGGTTACCGGATTGCCGACGAAGCTCTCATACAGGTTAGTTCCATCTAGGGATCCTGCCGGGTCCCGCTGTAGCCAGCGCTCTTAACGTCGAACTAAGATTGCGGTGCGCTGCTTGCACTAGCCCGACTTCCTCATCGTGGATCAATCCCTGATGCCCAATTTCGCACAGCCCAAAACATGGCATGTTCGAAGTGAACCGCGGCGAGGCGTACCCGATCGCGTAGCAGCCGGGATCAAAGCTGCTCGTGTTTCCCGAGTACGAATTGCCCGCCGCAAAGAGCACTTTCCTTTGTCCATACGGCGTGTACTCGTACCGCTCCACGAGTGAACCCGATGCGTTCACTAATCCCAACACGTTAAAATTCGCATCCTGGCTCGCCCAGAAGAGATTTGCGCAGGCGTTCCCCGTCGTCGGGTTGCTGTTGGCCGCCACCTGCACCAGCTCATCGATGTAGGTCAGCCCCCAGACGTGCTGCTTCATCGTCTGGTTCGAGCCGTTGCGCTCCTCGATCATCCGATCGTGGTCGTAATAATAGTTATACGTTCAGTCCCATTGCCCGGTATTGCTGACGGCTTTGGAGAGTCGTCTTCCCTTCGCGTCATAACGCATGGCATCGAAGGTTTGGCCATGCTGGAGCGTGCCGCCGGAATCCCGATAGGCGTGAGCGATTCCCACCAGACGGTTCCAGGCGTCGTAGGTATATTGTTGCACGCCGTCGTAGGTCAGGTTGCCGTTGGGGTCATAAGTCGGCGTTTCATCTGCGTAGCCGCTTCCATCCAACGCAAAATTGTCCCAATGTTCACTGATGTCGAAGGCGCTCGTGGCCGTATCCCAGCTCTTGAGCGTGAAGTTGTTGACATAGCCGCTTCCCTGCGAGCAGTTGATGCCGATCAACCCGCCGACGTTGCTGAAGGCGGTGCTGCTGTAACAGGCGGTCGTGCTCGTCCAGGTGCTTTCGCTGGGGGCGGTGGCGGCGTTGACGGCTTTCACCGTCACCGTCGTCCCATCGTTCTGGACTCGCAGCCAGAGTGTGTCGGAATTGGCGCAGGTGGGGATGTTGGCCGGGTTGGTTCCGGAAACCGCGGCCGGAGCGCCGTTGGCCGCGACCGTGTAGCCGACCGGGTTGTTCAGCGTGCCGTCGTGAGCGAGGAAGAGATAATCATAATTCCCCCGGTCCACGGCGTCGAAGATCAGTCCCATCCACGAGCGGCTCTGCCCGCTGGCGCGGGTCAGGGCGAATGTGGCCTGGAACTTCTGCAAGCGCAGGTTTTCCAGCAGGAGCAGGCGGTAGTTGGTGATGTTCCCCGCCGGGAGGGTCAAACCGTTGCCGGCGGCGGCGTTGGCCGTGAAATGACTGTCGTTGATCCACCGGCCGGCGAGATGGACCGGCGCATCCTCATACGAGCTGAAGGCGCTGAACTTCACTCCGGCGATGTTGGTGTAGAAGCCGATCCTGCCCGAGGGGAAGCCGGAGGAGCCGAAGCTGTAAGTGGGGGAGTACGCGCTGAACGCCCACCCGCTGGCGTAGGCGGCGCTGGCCGCCGCGCCGGGGACGGGGGCGGTGGCCGAAGTGGTGGCCACTAGCGACTGTGTTCCGTTCACGACATGATAGAGGTTGTTACTGCCGGCCAGGTCGCGGGCGTAGAGCCAGTAGTCGGCCCCGCTCTTGTACCCGAAGACCAAGCCCGCCTGGCCGGTGGTGGTTCCAGTGGGGATGACGAAGGTGACGCCGGGAAGGGTGGGTCCGATGTTTTCCCCGGTGAGGATCAAGGCCTGCGATTGGGGCTCGAGGTAGCCGTCGATCGTGTCCTGGCCGATCGTGTTGACGGTCAGGGTCTGGGCGCTGGTGCTGATGGTAAAAGTGACACTGCCGCCCGGGGAAGTGTAATTGGCGGTGGTATTGGAAGTAAACGTGTCGGACAGTGCCCTTCGAGCCGCCAAGGCTCTTGCGGCTGGTGTACTCGTTGGCGGCGTTGGGCGTGTTCTGGAACCAGTTGAGCCAGGAGAAGGCATTGGAGCCGTAGCCGGAGAAATAATCGACGGCGGTCTGGTTCCCGACGGCGTCGAGCGTCCACCGCGTGGCGTCGATCAGCCAGTTCGGCGCGATGTCGCTGTGGTCACTCTTGATGCTGCCCGCCTTGTAAGTTGTCAGGCGATTGAGGTTGTCATACGTATAAACCTGCGAAGCGCCTTTCTGCGTGGTGTTCTGTGCATAGAGGCGGTTGGAATTGCGGTCGTACCCGTGATTGAGGCGGAAGAGATCGACTGAGCCGCTGTTGTAGTTGACCCACCCCTGGCTTGTTGTGCGCCCCAGCAGATCGAGGCCGGCGTAGGTGCCGCTGGTTCCGCCCCACAGATCAAGCTTCACCTTCGGGGTCGGATAGTCCTTCACCACCGGCGTCGCTTGCCCCAGAAAACTGTACTGGGCGATGACCGAGCCCGGCGTGCCGCTGCCATTGTCCTCGCAGATCTTATTCGGGCGGGAGACCAATGCGTCGATCCCGTCGTGCCCATCGTAGACTTTCCAGATCACCCGGCCGTTGGGATAGGTGGTGTTGGTCAGCCGGTGGCCGCTGGTGAAGACGCTGCTGGTGACCGTGGTGTCGTAAGCGTACTGCACCTTGGCGGTGGTCGAGGTGTTCACGGCTCCCGAATGTTCCTGGTATTCGCTGGTGACCTGACCCAGGCCGTTATAGGCATATTGAAGCTGGCTTGCGATTGTCGTGCCGGCAGTGCTGTAGGCCGTCAACTGGTACGGCTGGCCCAGATCGGTGTAGGCGTACTGGACCTGCTGGTCCCCGCCGATCGTGCCGGAAGTCACGGTCTGACTGGTAGGCCGGGCGGCGTTGTCGTAGGCGAAGGTGAGGGTGATCTGCCGATTGTCCTGCCGGGTCGCGAGGGTGCCGTCGGCGTTGTAGGTCATCTGCACGCGATTATACACGCCATCGGTGCCGTTGGAGAGAGCATTGGAGGAAACGACATCGTCGCTGTCGGGGTAAATCGTCGCCCGCAGGTAGCTGTTGGAATTGACCGGGCAACCTTTGTCGGTCAGGGAAGCGGAATAGACGTAGGTCGTGACCTGGTTGGACGTGCCGGAGGGCATGACCGCGGTTTGCGTGACGACTTGGCCGCCGGCGTTATAGGCGTACGTGGTCGTGCGATCGCTCGAATTGGTGGGCGTGCCGGTGGTGTAATCTTCGATTTGCTGGGTGACGCGATTGAGGTTGTCGAAGCTCTTTTGCAGGATGAGCCCCTTGTTGTCGATCGACTGATATTCGCGGGCGGCAGAATCATAAACATGTTTGGCAACGATGTAGCTGTCGGAGGAATTGGGGGCCGGCGGGGTTCCGGGCGCGTGAAAGCGCCGCCGGCGTTGGTGCCGTAATTCACGTCGAAGGTGAGATGATAGGAATCGTCATACCACATCGCCTCATAGGTGACGCGGGCGGCCGACGGAGTCGCCGAGAGTGCGCCGGTGGCGGTGGCGTCGTGATCCCGGTCGAGGCGCGTCACCTGGATGACATTGCCGGCGGGGTCGTAGCTGTAATCGGCCTCGGTTACGACAATATCATCGGTGAGCGCGCTGCTCGCTCCCTCGTCGCTGCTGAAAAAGCTCTGGAGGGCATGGCCGGCGGCGTCGTAAAGCGTCTTGGTGAACCCGCCGGTGGCGCGGGTGACTTTGAAAGTCCGGCCGGCACTGTCGTAAGTGGTGAGCGACTGGAGATAATCGCCGGTCGAAGAACCGCCGGTGACTTCAAAGGTGTTCTGCGCGCTGACGCGGCCGGCGTTGTCGTAGGCGGTTGTGGATTTGGCGAGGAGCGTGGTCTTGCTTCCGTTGGTCGCGGAATCCGTTTCGACGACCCGGCTGTCGGCATCATACTGGCTGCTCGTCCAGGGGCCGGTGTCCGGCTCGATCCAGGTCTGCCGGCCGGCGCTGTCGTATTCAAAGTTCACGGTGCTGTAATCGGCGCTGGTGCCGGCGAGTGTGGCGATCGGGCCGATCGACTGGCTGCGGGTCACGAAAGTGCGCGGCGTGCCGGTGCCGTCGCCGTTTGTGTCGTAGAAGGCGATCTGCACCTTCTTTATGTCATTCGCGCCGCTGTTGGAGGGATCGGTTCGGGTTGCGCCGCTGTCGGACAGGCCACGCCATTGCTGAATGACCCGCCCCGCCGCGTCATAAACGCTGGCGGTGATATTAGACATGGAATCGGCGGAGCGCAAAACGCGGTCCTCGTTGTCGTAAGCCCGCGCGCTGCTTTCATAATAGTGGGTTCCGAGCGTGCCCACGGACGAAATGCCCAGCCCCGACAGATTGAAGTAGGTGTCGGTGGTGGTCATCCGGTCGCGGAAGTCGTAGCCGAAGGCGGTGCGACCCAGCTCGGTGAGGGTTTCGCTCCCCGTCGGCGTGGCCGACGCCATGGTCGCGGTTGCGGTGAACGAGCGCAGGTGCGCCCTTCGCTATCGGTAAACGTGTCGGAAATCGGGCCGGAAAGCGTGTAGGTCATCCCGCTCGTGGTGACGTGCGGATAGGTGCGGGCCTCGGCGTAATACGGCCCGGCCCCGGTCCCGCTCAGGTCGTAAAAACCATAGGTGTAAAAAGTGGACCTGCCGTTCGGATCCGTCGCCTGGCTGAGGCGATCGAGGTTGTCGTAAGCATAGGTGGTGGCCAGGTAGTGGCTGGTGCTCACCGCGCCGCTGGCGTATTGATCGTAAACCCACTGGGCGCTGAGCCGCCCCAGCGCGTTGTAAACCGAATCGGTTCGTGCCTGGTCGGAGAAAGTGTCGGTGTCGCCGGGGCCGATGGAAGAATTGGCGAGGGTGGCCTGCGAAGTGCGACTGCTGAGCTGCTCGCCATCAATGGTCGCGAATGAGACCTGGGTGGGGCCGACGACGGAGTAAGTCCCGCTGCTAAAGTGAAGCGCGTAGTCGCGGACTTCCTTCACGCGATCGTAGGTCGCCGACACGGCCGAGCTGTTGAGGAAAGTTCGCTTGGCGCCGGAGGCATCATTGGTTGAATCCCAGAGTTTTTCATAATGATCCGTCTCGTCGCCGGCGGGATTGACGCGCCGCGTTTGGAAGCCATAGACGCTATCATAGGCGTAGGTCGTGACCAGGTTCTGGCCGGTTGTGGTCGTGTAGGTTGTGGGAACCGTGCCGATGGATAATCCGGGATAGGTCGTCGAAGAGGGAGGCGTGCCGGTGTTGATGTCGCGCACGGCGTACTGGACTTGGAAGTTGGCCGCGCCGCTGGTGAAGTATTGATTGAAGGAGACCGAGCCGTTGGCGTCCTTGCTCCAGGTCACGTTGCCGTTGGTGTCGTAGGATTGATACGTGTCCAGCGAGCCGCTGGCGAGCACCACCTGCGTGTGGAGCGTTTTCGGGGCAAAGCCGTTCGCATCATAGAACCCGTCGGGATAAAGATAGTTGGTGACTTCGCCGGTCGTGGTTGTGGTGCTATCGGGATAACGGGTCATCGATTTGACCAGATCAACCCGCGTAATGCCGGCGAGATAATTCGGATCGGTGTTCGGACTGGGGACATAGTAGACGTAGCCGACAGTGGGGATTACGGTTCCCGTCGTCCCCTGCTGGACGGATTGCTGGGTGACGTAGAGGCCCGTGCTTTCGTAAGTGGTGTTGAGGATGAGCCCGTCGCTGGCCAGGAAGGTAATGGTAAACGTGCCATCCGCGTTGGCCGCAAAGGTGTGGCTGGAATCCCAGGCCGTCGGGCGGTACTCGGCGGTTATATTTCCCGCCAGGTTGCGCGTGTAATGCCAGTGGGCGATGCGGACCGGCGTGGTTCCGCTCCCGACATAATCGTCTATTTCCTTATGGACGATCTGTCCGTCGAAGTTGAAGTAGCGCGTGGTGACCGTGCCGGTGGCGTCGCTGCCGCCGACGATGGGACGGCCGTTTTCCGACACGGAGGTGACCCAGTTGTTGTGATAGGCGGAGGTCGTTGGATCGGTGGCGGTGGAGGTGCTGCCGCCGAACGCGTATCGCGTGCTTGCGGCCTGGCACCACTCACGCGGCATGGCAAAGAGCAGAATCGCGGGGATGAGCAGAAATTGAATGCGTGTCATGGCCTGAAACTCCTTTGAGAGCTTGATGCGTGCGTGGAGGTTGAAGAGAATTGCTAAAGAATCCGGGTCCGCAGGACCCGGCGTGAACGAATCTTCTCAACCCCCGCAGCAGCTACCGCTGCTTCCGCCGGTCACGATTTGAGTGACTTTCCCGGTGGTGGCGTCGTAGACGTAGTACTTGTTGGCGTATTGGGACAGAACCGCGTCGCTGACGGAATCAGGATTGGTATATCCGTCGGCGATCATCCGCTGCAGGTTGGCGTCTTTAACGACGTATTTCACCTGGCCCGACATCACGCCGGCAGTGTAGGAGCGATCATACTCCTTCGACGTCACCTGCCAGGCGCCGCTGATCCAGTCTGAAGTCGTGAGGTATTGGACGCTGCCGGACGTGCCGTTGCCGCTTCCGCCGCCGTAGAGGGTGAAATCGGTTTTGGAGACATTTCCTGAGCCGTCGGTGCAGGTGATGTTGGTGAGGTTGCGACTCGCGTCATACGTGAGGGCGTACGTAGTGCCGTTTGCCGTACCAGACGCGTCCGCGATCGTGACAATGCGGTTGTTGGAAATGGTGGTGTTGTCGAGACTTCCTGTAGTAGGATCTTTCCACGTTATAGCCGCGATATAAGTTGTGCCGCTTCCGGGATCAGGCATTGAGACCTGTAGCAGGCCCCACATCTCCGTTGTGCCGGCAGGACCGGTCGTGGGCGTTCGATCCCACGTCCAGACGCTTCGATCGGACGTATCAAATAGGTCGGCAACGTCTGGATCGCCGAGTTCAACCTTACCTCCATTCAGATTGTATTCGTTGTTTAATGGAAAATGGGAGGTAAATGTGTATGTGCTTTGATTTCCACCGATCCAAGTCATCGTTGCGGAATCAGTCGAGGTCAATGGCGGGATGATGCCCCAATTGAACGGGCTTTCGTGGACCCCTAAATATTTCCCCACGCAATAGGCCAGCGACTTTACGCCGGGCCTCGGCTTTGGCCAGAGCCGGCTCGATGGATCGTCAACCGTACCGGTTCTTGTGACCGGACAGGTACTATCATCGAGATCCTTGTTAAGGAGCACTCGACCCGGACCTTCGGGATCGAGCGTGAAGTAACATCCGCGATCGCAGGTAGGGCAATCGGTGCGGACGAGAAGCGACAGGATTGCGACTGCGCCCAATGTCATCGCTGCAACAATTCGTTTTCGTGATAGATGGAACATGCCTGTACCTCATTCAAGTGTGAATTGGGCGCAATAGGCCCCGACTTTTGCTCAAGGAATACTTTTTAAGAAGCGATTTCATAACCAGCGTGGCATGGGCGTCCCGCCCATGCGCTAACCATGTAGACACGGGCGAGACGCCCGTGCCACGAAGCCAGGCGCGCTACTGCGGCGGAGGCGTTCCCGTAGCGGGAACGATCTTGAGCGCATCGGGAAGCGGAAGCAGTGCGTCTTCGGCGGCCTGGACGCTCGACAGGTTCTGGTTGATGCTGGCGATCGCGGCGGAGACCGCCTGCTGCTGGGTGACGTTCAGGACGCTCCCGGCGGCCGTGGCCGGCGTCGTCTGGATTGCGTGGAGCTGCGCCGCGCTGAGGCTGGGGGCGTAACGGAACGGCGGAGGGATCAAATGATTCGCCTGCGCGGTCTCCCAGATTGCCTGCTGCGGTGCGCTCAGCGTCGAGGAAACGGTCGCGGCGGCGGATAAAGCGAATTGCTGCCGAGCGCCCGAGGCCATCGAAAGCTGGTTTTGCAATCCGGGGAACTGTGCGATGAGCGCGGGGCTGGCGGGTCCGATCGCCATCTGCCGGCTGCATTCCTGCACCCGCGCTGCGCGGAGGATTCAACCAAATCCAACGGGTCCCACATCGCGCTGTTGCTCGAATACCAGCTCATCAAAGTGGTGATGATGCTGGCGGCCTGATCGCGTGTGCATCCCATCGCAGCCAGATCCTGTGACGTCAGGCACAGACGCTCGCGCAGTTCTCGCAGGCGCGACCAGGTGAGGGCATCGACTTCGGCCGGCGACGATGGAATCGGCGCACTGCCGGAAGTGGTTGGCGCGGGGGCGCTGGTATCGGCGCCGGCGTGGCGCTGGAAGAGCGGGTCGCTGCCGGCCGATGCGACGGCCGCCGCGATCGCGAGATTCAGCAACGCTGTGCGCTTGTTTCGAGGATTTGCCTTCATGTTCTTTTTCCTTTCGCGGACTTGCGGGGGTGTCGGGCTTCGAACGTGAACGGGTCATGTCAGATGTCATCCGGCAGGGAGACGAGCTTTACGACCGCCGATTTGGGGCGGGGGAGGATCAGCGAACGTCCCTGCGCCGCCAGCGCTGCACGTGTGCGGCCGAGCAATCTGCTCAGGGCTGCGCGGCTGACGCCCATTTCTTCGGCGAGGTCGCGCTGGATGGTGGGAAACTGAAGCCAGGCGCGCCGTTCGATCAGTTCAACCAACATGCGCTGCTTCTTTGTTAGCATTTTGTAAGGTCCTCTATAGTAAGCGTCGCGTACGCGCCAACATTTTGGGCTGCGGCGACGACGGCCGGCGAACGAATCTCGTGTAAGATCAGCCGTTTGCGGGGGATACGGCTTCCGAACTAAAATTTATTTTTTTACAGGGACGCGCAGAATCGCGGCGTCATCCGGACACCTCCCGCTCACCCCGCCTCCGGCGAGAGCGTCTGGGTTTGATGCGCCGTTCGCGCGCTGACCGCATCGCCGTGCCGCTTCGCGAGGAGGGGTAGCGGGCGGCCTCTTCGTCGTCGAGCGAATCGAGGCGGCATTCGAAGGAAATGAAGCCGCTCGTTTTCCCAAACTGCCGGGGTGAGAGATAGTGAAACGGCCAGAGCTTGCCGATGCGCCGGCAGCGCGGACAGTGGCAGGGGCGCATGGGCGTGGTGTCGGCTTTGGGGGGATAGGTACCGCCCTCTTCCCAGCAGTGATCGAACCAGGGGGCCGAGCAGGTCTTGCGCTCGAATTTCCGGCGCAATTTCTCGAGCATTTCCTCGCAGTCGGCGCGGGACATCTCGGGTGGGAGAGGCTCGCCGGTCTCGAGGAGACGCTCGAGATCGGCGGGAGTTGGGGCTTTCCCTCGTCGACGAGGACGAGCTGTCTGGGTTCGGGTCAGGACTGTTAGGTTTTTCATGCGGGCCTTTGGAAAACATATTTTTTCAATTCTTTGGAGGACCACCTGGCATGCCTGGCGCCAAAGAAGTGATTTCAATTCCAGATTTATGCTTCGTGGCACGGGCGTCTCGCCCGTGTCTTCGTGGGGAGAGCATGGGCGAGACGCCCATGCCACATGGCGGGTGAAATCGTTTCGAAGCGGAGGACCGCGGTAATTCCCGACATCGTTCCCAATGAAATCCGCCGCACTTGCGCCCCAGGCGCATTGCGCGGACGATGTTGGTGGGAGATCGATCGACAAACCGCGCGGCGGCGGAAGCCGACTCGAATTCAAGCGCGAGCTCGACGCACCGGACGGGTTGCTGCGCGACCGGCTTGCAGCGCACCGCGCCGAGCGAAACTCACGCAGGAACTGAGTCTCGATCCGGCGACAGTGAGCCGCGACGCGTTGGGCGTGAAGCAGATTCCAGGCGGGATCGCCTAGGATCTGCCATTCGTGAAGGGCGGGATATGCGTCGGCTGGCAGTCCCGCGAGCTCGTGCGACGCGGGGGGACGGATCGAAAACGGCGCGCTCGGAAATGGGCGAGCGTCCTGATTTGCGGCGCAATCGGCAGGCGATTGGGGTCGTCGGGGCATTGGTCCTTCCCACCACCGAACCAACAGCTTTCGGCGATCAATACTCAGAGCTCGGATTGCCCTCACCACGCCGGTTCCTGCGGAACCGGATCCGGGTGCAAAGCACCCGGCGTGAACGCTAAACCGAACTAATACCTAACAATAAAGGCTATCCTATAACCAGAGAGGAACTATTCAAGCATTATTTTTTGATTTTCCGGTGGACTTTGCCCTAAGAGTTTGGTATTCGTAAGGATATGGCTCAACAATTTTTTATTGCCGGCCAGAAACTGGCCGAGTTGCGGACGGAGCGGTTCCTGACCCAGGCGGAACTGGCCGGGGAACTGGGGATGTCGCTGGGGGGCGTGCGCCGGCTGGAGCAGACGCCGGTGGTGGGGATTCACTTCCGCAATTTTCGACGGCTGGCGGAGGTGGCCCGGCTGACTCCGGAACAGCTTCGCTCACGCATCGGCACATCGGGCGCGGCGGCCCCGCCGCTCGATCCGGAAACGCAGCCGTCGTCACTTTTGCGCGGCTCGCGCCAGGATGTGAGCGATGTCGAACGGTTTCATGGCGTCTCCGCG
This sequence comes from uncultured Phycisphaerales bacterium, assembly GCA_963754335.1. Lineage (GTDB taxonomy): Bacteria > Planctomycetota > Phycisphaerae > Tepidisphaerales > Tepidisphaeraceae > JBBSDP01. Next base: position 1,851,964 of record CAVWFQ010000005.1, on the reverse strand, counting down.
GCACGGACCGAAGAGCGCCCGGGCGTGGCCCGCGGGCAGGTCCCCGCGCCGGCCAGCGGGCAGCGCCGCTTCGCTGCGATCGTGGATGGGGATTGCATGGAGAATCGCTATTGCCACGGCGACGTCGTCGTCTTCTCGATCGACGCCGCCGAGCAGGAGGGAATCGTGGACGGGCGAAATTATTTCATCCAGTTCCACGACGGGGAGAACACCTTCAAGCGCATCTTCCTCGACCCGGACGACGCCGACCGGCTCCTGCTCAAGTGCTGGAACCCGCGCTATCCGCAGCGGGGAGTCGAGCGCAGCCAGATCACGCTGATCGCCAAGGCGATCTATCGATTGGTGCCGGATGAATGAGTCGGCCGAAAACGTGAAAACGTGAAGAGGAGAATTCGAACATCGAACATCGAACAGTCAACATCCAACGTCGAAGCAGGAATGAATGCAGTGAAGTGATTTCGCCTTTCCCTTTCCTTCTTCGATGTTGAATGTTCGATGTTCGCATTCAGAAGACGAGCTAACCATGTTGGCCGCCAACTCTTCGGAAAAGACTTTTTCCCGCTGGCTCTCCCATCGCTCGCAACTGATCGGCGCCTGTTCCCTGACGCGGCTTGCCGACCTCAGCGGGGTTAATCTCTCCACGCTCGAAGCGATTGCCGAGCGCGGCTCTCTTGACGGCGCAGACCGCAGCGCCCGCGCCTGGCTCGCCCGGGCGCTCAAGGTTCCGCTGAAGGAAATGGAATCATTCGCCGAGGGCGCTGCGCCGCCGATCCCGGATTGGCGCATGGTGGATCTGGATCGCCCCGGCGGAGGCGCGTCGGCGCGTGTCCAATTTCCCGACGCCGATTCGTGTCCCAGACCGATTACTGCGCCAGCGGGCCGCGGCATTCCGATCGTCGGCCGGGTGATTTGCAGTGATCGGATTATCTGGGATGATTCGAATCCCCCCGAATCGCGCCGGATGCGCATCTCTTATCGTGGACTGACTGACCTCTTTGCTCTGAGCGTGGAAGACGATCTCGCGCCCGATGCGGGCAACGGCGAATCCCTGATTTTTCGCAATGTACTTCCGGCCCATCTTTCGCGCGGCGATTGCGTGCTCTTCACCTTTTCGGATGGGACCACATCCGGTCAGAGCCGATTGGGGTGGTTGACGGCCGGGCAGGATGGCGCGGCGATGCTGATGCCGTTTGGATCTGCTGGCGCGGATCCGATTGCCCTGCGCCTGGAAACGCTGGTCCGTGCCGCGCGATTGTTTGCCCGCGTCGGGCAAGATCGGGCGGTCTGAACGCAATGCTTTTGCGCCTTCGAATCGGCTTTTCTTCCTTGCCGTTTGGTGTTCCGTCAGTCGAGCGATTGCATCCGCCCGAAAGAATAACTACAGAGATCACCGAGGGTCACAAAGACCACCGAGATGCCTTTGTCCTTCTACGGTTTTGCGCGTGTGGAACCTGATGACACCATGTGGTCTCTGTGATCTCAGTGCTCCTCAGTGTCCTCTGTGACTATTCTCTTTCGTATCGGCGCTCAACTTCGCAGTCGATTTATCTTCTCGTCAATGCCGAAACCCAATCACCAGAATGATCACATCGATGATGAACAGAAGTGCCATCGACGCTTCGAGGGCGAGCAGCCAGCGGTTGTTCTGCTCGGCGACAGCAATTGGTACAGGTCATCGAGCGTTTTGAGCTTTTCGTCGATTGAGCGGTGCCAGTCGGCTAAATGGAACCGGTCGGAGAGGGCCTGGTAGAGGCGGGCGAGATGCCAGTCGCCGAAGAACTTGGTGATGTTGGAAAGCTCATCGCTCAGGCGGGCCAGGTCGATGCGATATTCGCGCAGCTCGCGCTCGACGCGGATGTTTTGCCGGAGATGCGCCCGCCGGGCGGAGATGTCGCGATAGGAGCGATCGACGACGGCATCGAGCAGGCGATCGTACGCCTCCAGCTCGGCGAGCTGCACGTTGGCCAGCTCCATCACGTAGAGCGATTCGTCGAAGAATTTTGGCTCATCGACAAGCAGCGCGGCGTCCCAGTCGATCACCAGCAGGTCCCGATTGTAATAACTGAGGCTGCGCCCCGTGGACTCGGTCACTTCCTGCTCGGAGAGCCGTGTCGGATCAAGTTCTTCGGTCAGAAGCGCGGCGACTTCCCGGCGGTGAGCGGCGAGCCACTGCTCGGCGGGCATTTCCTTCCCATCGGGCGTCATGAGCGGGCCGTTCAGGCAGAAGACGGTGTACGCCTCTTCGTCCCCCAGATGCTCGACCGGCTTGATCAGAACCGGCTCCAGCTCTTTGCGGATATCCTCGACCAGCGCCCGCACCTCATCGTAGAGCCAGACGCCGTCGGCGAAGCGCACGTCATGAAAAGGGATGAGCTCATCGAGCGAGGCGACCTTGAACGGCATGCGAACGGTGATGCTGACCGCCCCCACCGGCAGCAGCTTGACGATGCGCTCCAGCCGGACCGGACCGAGTGGGCCCAATCGTTCCAGCGATGGGAGGCGCACGGTGCGCGGTCGGTAGAAGAGGAGTTGCCGGGGGGCGCGCTTGCTGGAGCCGATGACGAACTCTGCTACGGGTTCGTCAAGCAGGCGCACGACCGGATCCCGCGACATTTCGTAGGCGAGGTCGAAGGCATAGAGGTAAACGACTTCGCCGGTGAAGTGCGATGGAAGAGCGGGCGCCGACGGGCGTGGTTGAAGAGTGATCGCTTCGTCTGCCTGGGTCACAAATAGATTCTACGTTCGCGAGAACATTCGACCAACGCAGAGGATGGAGAGCGTTCTACCCCACAAAAAGCTTGCGGCGGTTTCGTCCAATTCGGGCACAGAAGGATTTTACGACCCGCGTGCTGCCGGACCAATCTGTTAAACGCGCGTTTGATCAGGCTGAAAGGAAATGACCACAGAGATCACCGAGGGGCACAGAGACCACAGAGACGGCATTGCTCTCAAAGTGGTCTCTGTGATCTCTGTGCCCCTCGGTGATCTCTGTGGCTATTTCTTCGGAACGAGAAATACATCGGCGCGAACCTGTTCGCGATCGCGCTTGTACTGATTTGGTCATGACTTTCTCCCGAGCGCTTGTACCGGCTCTGCTCTTTCTCAGTCTCCTCCCCAACGGATGTATTCAAGGACGAATGCCGGTTTCGACCGCTTCGGCCCCTCCGAATCCCTCTGCGCCGGTCGCGAGACCCGATGCGTTTCCAATTCCAATCATCGTGCTGGCGGGTTCGCCGGAAGAGATCGGCGCGGAGCATGGACGACGACTGGGAACGTCGATCCAGTTGCTGCACGATCAGTATCTCACCCCGTTTCTCACCACGCCGGCGCATTGATTCATCGCCCTGACGGCGGCGGGCGCGTTTGAGATGCGCATGCTGCCGGAACATCGCGCGGAGGTGGAGGCGATGGCCCAAGCCATCGGCATGGATTCGCGGGAGGCGATGCTCGCCCAATGCTTTCTGGATCTGACGCCGATGACCGCCTGCTCGACGCTGACGCTGCCGGCGGCGGCTTCGCCGGACCAAGTGGCGCGGTTCGGACGGAACCTGGATTTTCCATCGCTGGATGTGGCAGATAAGTATTCGACGGTTTTTATCTATCGCCCGCGCGATCGTTATGCGTTTGCTTCGATCGGTTGGCCGGGACTTGTCGGCGTGCTCAGCGGGATGAATGAATATGGGCTTGCCCTGGCCAACATGGAAGTGACCCGCGGAGCGCGGCTGCCGGACGCCATGCCGTATACCCTGCTCTATCGCACGATCCTGGAACAATGCCGGACCGTCGATGAGGCGCTCGCGTTTTTGCAAAAGACGCCGCGGCAGACGGCCAACAATCTGATGCTGATGGACGCCAGCGGCGCTCGCGCGGTGGCGGAGATCACGCCGCAGGGCGTATCGGTCCGGCGCGGCAACGCGTGCGCAGGCGCTGATCAGCACCAACCATCAGCGCGGGGATAATGCCGATTCACCGGGACGCTGCTGGCGTTACGACACGCTGCATGACGACAGCGCATTGGCGTTCGGCCGGGTCGATCTGGATTCACTCGAATTCATGCTGGCCCAGGTGGAGCAGGGAGACTCCACGTTGCAGTCCATGGTTTTTGAGCCCGGCAATCGAGTGATTTATCTCGCTGTGGGAAAGCGCGCCGCCGAACAGGGGTTTCATCGGCTGGATTTGAAAGCGTATTTTGGTTCGTAGTGCACGCTCCCCATTGGGTCTGAGCCTCAGGGTTGAAGACCTTAGGTTTTTACACATCTCGGCGTACGAGGAACTGTCGATGCGACGAGACTTTAGCGATCCGCGACCGTGAGGGAGCGAAGGAGTCGCGTCCGTTGGAATGCCGAAGTTTCGCCCATTCGTCGCTCCCTGACGGTCGCGGATCGCTGCGCACAATCTCCGAGCGAAAGTTGTGTAAAAACCTCAGGGTCGAAGACCGCCGGTCTCTTCTTTTTGTTGAACGTTGAAAGTTGAGTCCCGGCGCACGGGATTGAAAGTTTATTCCGCGTTCGAATTAACGTTCAACATTCAACGTCCAACTTTCAACGAGAGGAATGCAGGCAACACTCAGATCGGGCGTCCACCGGCGGTCAGCCCGACGGGCACAGGCTGCGGACCCGGCTTGTAGCTGGGCTCGATGGCGAGTTGCATCGGGCGGCGCTGGCCGGCGGGAGGAAGACCCTCTTCGTCGATGATGCGCTGGATCGCCATGATCCCTTCGATCAGCGTCTCGGGGCGAGGCGGGCAGCCGGGGACGTAGACGTCAACGGGCATGAACTGGTCGATTCCCTGGATGGTGGAATAGGTGTCGAAGACGCCGCCGGTGCTGGCGCAGGCGCCCATGCTGATGACCCATTTCGGCTCGGTCATCTGCTGATAAATGTGCTGAAGGACGGGCATCATCTTGATGGTGACCCGGCCGGCGACGATCAGCAGATCGCTCTGCCGCGGGCTGAAGCGCATTGCCTCGGCTCCGAAGCGGGCCAGATCGTATCGCGCAGAGGCGGTGGCCATCAGCTCGATGCCGCAACAGGCGGTGGCGAAGGGCATCGGCCAGATCGAGCTGCGCCGGGCCCAGTTGACGACTTTCTTGAGCTGGGTGGTGAGGACGTTTTCCGGGAGATTGAGGGGATCGACGGTAAACATGCGACGCGCTGCTTTCTTCGGGCGACCGAAATCCGTTACTCGTTGACGATCATTGCATCCTTAAATCGTCACGCGCGAGCGTTCACGGTGAAGATTGTGAATCATAGTACGAAGTCCAAGCCAAAACCAGCGAATGGACGACACATCTATCGAATCGAAGTGTGGCTCAAGGTTCCAAACCGGTGCTTCGCCTTTTTCATGGCACGGGCGTCTCGCCCGCGCGCCGTGGTACCCCACGGCGCGGGGTGGTGCTCCGCCGATTCGGCAAGAGCGCCGCGTTCTCCTATTCGAATTCGAAAACGCTGCGATTGTACTTTCCTCGGTCGAATACGGGTTCGATGTGCTCATTGGCCGGCGAAATATCAACGTGTTCGCACGCCGCCCGGGCGGGACGCCAGTGCCACCAAAAACTAATAGCGCAAAACGTGTCTTGCTCGCAGACGCTTGCGAGCAATCTAGAGCAGAAGTTCAAATCCCGCTGCCTACCGTGTGTAACTTATTGATGCCAGGGTTAAATTAACGCAGCGATTGAAATTCTTTGCAAGCTTATAAGTCCCCGCTGGAAAACAAGATATCCCAATCAAGACCGGTGAATACAGTTTTCGTCCAGTCGAATGGAGCCAGCGGGACACCAATAGAACTCGCAACCGCGTTTTTGAGCGAATTTCGGCGATTGCCTGCCAAATTGACGCAAAGATTACCCTAGCAATGGTACGCTATGGCGTTCGGTAAAGCTGCGGCGATGTCGACTCAAAAACCCCATGAGCTACCAGGCGGCGGGCAAGATGAATTGGAACTTCTGGAAACCGTCTGGTCCAACAACTTGTTCACCGGAAGGCGTGCGATCATGGAGGCCGTGTTTGCCCGGCTCAACCGCCAACGAGAGAAAGTTATAGCTTCTGCTTGCCGATAGGCTTCAGGCGCGACAGGAGCACCAAGTCGGCCGCTTCCTCGGCGTCCCTGAGAAGCGTCTTGCGCGGCGTGCCTAACCGCGCACGCATGGTCAGGCCACGAGCAAAATCCGTGACTTGGATCGCGCGCACGGCTACGGGAAAGTCAGATGGGATTTCTCCAGCGTTAATCGCGTCCCGGAAACGACCTTCCACTAGCGCTGCGCCGCCAGCTGCGGCGTCCTTCAGGAACTGCCTGACCTCCGCGTCGTCTACGAGCGGCGCGACGCAGACGATTAGACATCCTGGGGCGGAGCCTTTCTCGGTCGCACTTTCGACGGCGAATCTCAGAAAGCCCGCGATCGAGTCGCGAAGACTCTGCGGTGAGAAGAGTGCCTTCGCGGCTGATGCACCCTTTCGTTCTGCGTACGCCTTAAGCACGCGCAAGAATATCTTCCGCTTGTCCCCAAAGATGGCGTACAGGCTCGGCCGTCCCACACCCATCCCGGCGACGAGATCGTCAATCGTCACGCCGTCGTAGCCTTTCGACCAGAACACCTGAGTCGCCTTTTCCAGCGCCCCCGTCTCGTCGAAGCTGCGCGGCCGTCCACGCGTCCTAGCGGTATTTTGAAACATTTAGTTCAAAACTCCTTGACTGTTTTCATCGCGTCAATATAGTACCAGAACAGTTCAATATTAGCAAGCTGGCTCTGGCCTCGCGGGGCCTCACGACTCGACCTTCACCTTTTGCTACGGAGACGCTCAATGGAACATTCGATCGCTCTCGTCACCGGCACCACCTCCGGGCTCGGTTATGCGGCAGCCAGCCTGCTCGCCACCAAGGGCTACCGCCAGGTCATCGTCACGGGGCGGAGCCTGGCCCGGGTCCAGGAAACGGCCGCTCAACTCGCGGCTGAGAACAAAACAGTGACCTACACGCCGCTGGAGCTCGATCTGGACAAGCCGTCCAGCGTTCAGTCCGCCCTCGCCGAGCTGGTCAAGCAAGGTCAGCCGATCGATTTCCTGCTGCTCAATGCAGGGTTGGTCCCATTTAAGAAGCGCGCGCTCACTGCGGCGGGCATCGAGGCTTCTCAGGCGCCGCTGATCGGCCATCATCAACTGACTGTCGGGTTGCTCGGCGCAAACCTGCTGAGTCCCAACGCGCGAATCGTTATCGCCGGTGCGGAGCCAGCCCGAGGGGGCGTCCCCATGTTCAAGTACACCGACCTGCCAGCCTTCGCGGCCAAATACCACCGGGGTGACCGAACCGCCGCTGTGGAAGCCCTGATTCGCAACGGGCCGAACGTGAAGTATGTGCCCAACAATGCGTATGCCGACGCGAAGCTCATTATCGCTTGGTGGGTCGGGGCGCTGGCGCGCCGGCTACCCTCCGGCATGGCCGTGTACGCTGTCTCGCCCGGTGGGGCGACCGCCACCAAGGTGGTGCGAAGCGCTGGTCCGTTATTGAAGTATCTGTTTATCCCAATCGTGAACCTCATTCCCGGCATGAATCAGACGCCGGAGACCGCAGCCAGCCGATACCTTCAGGCGTCGGAGTTCGGAACCGACGTCTCAGGGCAATTCTTCGCCTCGGCTAAAGGGAAGTTCTCAGGCCCCATTGAAGTGCAGCGCCAGCCACACTTATACGATCACGCCAGCCAAGAAGCTGCGTGGGAGGCCGTCGTCAAGGTCTCCGGTGTCGATTTGCCGAACCAATCGCCCGCTGATTCTGGTCGCCGCGACAATTTCGCAGCGAACGTTGCGGAGCGAGGTGGTCGTACATAGGGTCCTACCGATATTTTGAAATAAATAGTTCAAAAATCCCTTGACCACAGCCATCGCCCCTTTTATCGTACTAAACAGTTCAAAATCAGCAAAGCAGACTTACCTCGCAAGGATAATACACATGAAACGTTACGAAGGTAAAAAAGTGGTGATCATCGGCGGCACCAGCGGCATGGGGCTCGCCACGGCAAAGATGCTCCTCGATGAAGGTGCGCGCGTTCTGGTGACGGGGCGGTCGCAGGCCGGACTGGATTCGGCGCAAAAAGAGCTTGGAAAGGACGCCCTCGTGGTTTCAAGCGACGCACGTTCATTGACGGAAATCGACGCTCTGTCCACTCGGGTGAAGGCCGAGTTCGAGACCTTCGACCTGCTCTTCGTCAATGCCGGGTTCAGCATCCGAGCCCCACTTGAGAGCATGACCGAGGCTGTCTACGACGAGATGTTCAACTTGAACGCCAAGGGGCCGCTTTTCACGATGCAGAAGCTCACGCCGTTAATAAACCGGGGAGGCTCTATCGTCCTCACGACCTCGATCGCCAACGTCAAGGGAATGCCCGGCAACGCCACATACGGAGCGGCCAAGGCTGCTCTGCGATCATTCGCTCGGACGCTCGCCGCCGAGTTGATTCCTCGCGAGATTCGCGTCAACGCGGTGACGCCCGGCCCCATCGACACGCCGATCATCGGCAAAGCGTTTCCCGGTAAAGGCGAGGCCGAACAGATTAGGGAGAAGATGACCGGCATGGTCCCGATGAAGCGCTTAGGGACGTCGGAGGAAATCGCCAAGGCTGTCCTCTTCCTCGCGTTCGATGCGACTTTCACCACCGGCGCGGAACTTCCGGTCGATGGCGGTTGGTCGCAACTGTGAATGCAGTATGCGAAATGCATCGAAATTTAATCTGAAGTGAATTCGCGTTGGATGTCTCCGAGGGCGACGTTCACCACCATAATGCACAAGGTTTCCTCACTCAAAGGCCCTCTTCAACCGCGGAACGGGATTGCGTCCATCTCGGAAGCCCGCGCAAGTGCTTGCGTGTCGATATACTCCCGGATGTTCGTCACTTTGCCATTTCGAACAGTAATGGCGAAGACCCAGTCGTCCGTGAACGTCCTGTTCGTGGGTTTGATTCTCCCCGTAGCGACGCCGATCATAATAACTCGCTCGCCCTGCGCGACGAATTCGGGGGGCTGGGGGTAGGAAGTTTCCACCGTTTCGTTAGCCTTCTGAAGTAAATTCTCCAATCCCGCATGCTCGCGGTGCGTGCCAGCCAGCGGCCAACCCTTGCCGGGAATGATCCACTCAATATCTTCCGCAGACAACGCCAGCAAAGCTTGCGTATCGCGGCGGCCGAGGGCTGCAAAGAAATCCTTTACGATCTGGACATTCTCTCGTGTGCTCATAAAAGCCTCTCGTTTTCCTTTACAACAAGTGTGTCCGATCGAACCGGACGGTTCGGAACGTCCTTCTCGGACCAAATCACGCGGTCGTAGACCGACTACTGCTCCCTCTTGCCTTGGCAACCTCGCGATGTTCTGCGAACGGAACCGCCAGGATGATCGTGCCGGCCGCGAGTGCATCCGGCACCGAATTGGCGACGACCGTTGGTCCAATCTCACGGGCTTGCGCCGCCAATGCCTCGGGTGGTCGGCGGCTGGCAACGGTCACGTCGATGTTTTTGCGGGCGAAAGCGTGGGCCAAGGCCTGGCCTATTTTGCCGAATCCTATAATTGCGTAGCTCATATATTCTCCTGGGTAGGTGTCACGTGAGACTTCGCGAAATGAGGTTCCCGCGACTGGCCATTTGGCCAGCCACGGGACCGTGTCAGGTCAAACCTGCGCCATACCCCCATCGACGGCGAGATCCACGCCGGTGATATAAGAACTTTCATCGGAAGCGAGGAACACGACAGCGGCAGCGACTTCCTCGGGCTTGCCTCGGCGGCCGAGCGGAACTTCCGAGGCGAACTGAGTTGCCACCTGTTTTACCTGTTCAGCGGAGAGGCCCGCCTTTTCCAGAGCCGGAGTGTCGATCGGGCCGGGACTGATTGAATTCACACGAATCTTGCGATTCTTCAGCTCCACCGTCCACCCGCGAGCGAAGCAGCGTACGGCCGCTTTGCTGGCCGCGTAGGCGCTGAAGGCCGGGTCTCCCCTTACGTTCGCGACTGAAGAGGTCAGGACGATCGAGCCACCGTCTTTAAACAGCGGCAACGCTTTTTGCGCGGCAAAGAAAGTTCCCTTCACATTCAAGTCAAAAGTTTTGTCGAAATGGGCTTCGGTGGCCGTCTCCAGCGGTGCGATTTCTCCCCAGCCGGCATTTGCAAAGAGAATGTCGAGACGACCATGCTTCTCTTTCACGACGGCGTAGAGCCGGTCCAAATCGTCTAAGCGCGTGACGTCGCCCACGACTGTCGTGACGTTTTTCCCGATGAGAGCCGCCGCCTCTTTCAACTCTTTTTCCCGTCGGCCGGTGATGACGACGTGCGCACCTTCCTCGACGAAGCGCTTCGCCGTTGCCAAACCAATTCCGCTGTTGCCACCCGTGATGACCGCAATCTTACCTTGTAGCTTTCCCATGACTTTTGACCTCTCGTGGACTAATATGGATCACCGATCCAGAACATCCGGATCACTGGTCCAAATATATGGATCACTGATCCACATAGTCAAGAGGAAAAATGCGAGCCGACGCGAGAAAGAATTACAGCCACCTCCTATCTGTCGCGCGTGACGTGGTTGCCGCGCACGGCGCAAAGGCGTCCATGCGTGAAATTGCACGCCAGGCCGGCGTCGGCTTAGCTACGTTGCTTCGCCACTTCCCTACCCGAGAAGCCTTGTTCGAAGCATTGCTGTGTATGAAAGGGGATGGACTAACGCAGCGGGCACGTGAACTCGAAACTTCGAGTCAACCTGACGAGGCCTTGGTTGCTTGGTTCCGCGAAGCGGTGGAATTCACTCATACTTTCGGCGGCGTCTGCGACTTGATGGCAAGCGCCCACGCCGACCCGGATTCTGCGCTTCACGCGTCAAGCACTGGAATGCACGATGCGGGCGCGCGGCTGCTGCGCCGCGCCCAGGTCGAGGGAACGGCGCGCCCCGATATAGATGGGGTCGACCTGTTCGCCCTAATCTCGGCGCTCGCCTGGCTCGTCGGCCAGCCCGGCTTCGCGCCCCGGACGGAAAATCTCTTTCACCTCATTACTAGCGCCATCCTGACGAATCGGCTTGGCAACGATATCAAGAAGCCAACCTAAGGGAATGCGACGAATCGCTGTCCGTATTGCGTATTGTCTGAATTTTATTGGTGGGAAAGTTCAAATCCCGCTCGCTGCCACGCGCAAGTCTTTATTTGTTGCGAACCATTGGATGATCGCTTGAAAAGCCTCGTGTTTGCGCAACTTATTGACGTGACAGTAGATATGTAATGCGCCAAACAGACATCCAAATTCTGGCAAGCTTATTGGAGCCATGGGGATTTGAACCCCAAATTCAACCATGCCATGGTCGCGTGATCCCATTTCACTATGGCCCCGGGATCGTCATCGCCGCGGAGTTGCCGCGGCGGTTTCGAACGAGAAAATTTAGCTGAAAAGGGGCACAAGTCAAGGAGATTGATTGCACATTGGCCCTCATTTTTTTCCTTCGATAACCGAACAGTTGCGAAATTGCGTCGAAATTGGCCGCTGCGGAGGGAAAGGGCCGCCCACCCAACAAGTCCGATGGATTTCGTTACACCGCCGGCCCCGTTGATCTCCCTTAAAGAATTGAACCACCGAGTTCGGAAAACACGATCTTGAACAGGGTGGGGCGAACCGCCTCAGTTTTGGCGCGCGAAGTGAGCGCGGCTGGCAGCTTGCGATACGATGGGAAGAGCGAGATTGCGGTTTTCAAATCCTGCAGCATATCGCTGTACTCCGAATCGGAATAGACGAAGGTTTTGCTGCTCAGTTGCGATGTCGGAGCGGGCGCGTCGATGGTCTCATCCGCGGGGACGGTGCCACCGGCGTCTGTCAGCACCGGCGTCGTGTGCTTCGTGAGTTCCCAATTCAAAATCGCGGTGAGGTTCGGAGCGAGTTCACTTTCGGAGTTGTAGTGCACGAGATCGTACTGGCCGCTGATGTACGCCTGGCCGGCCATGCTCACGATGTCGTCGCTGGTGATGTAATCAGTCACGCTGATCGCGCGATTCGCATCAAAACGCCTGGCATACGATGCCGAGATGCCCGGCGCGTTAAAGGTGACAACGCGACCGAGGTTTCGCCCCGCGTGCGTGTAAGCGGCCGCGACCCATTGCGCCAGCGCCCCGCCGAGGCTGTGCCCAACGATATCGACCGCGCCGCCGGCGTTCCCGGAACTCGCGACCGATGCCGAATCGAGCCACGCTTTCACACCCTTTTTGCCCAGCCAGTTGTCGGAGAATTGATTGAACCCGACGCCGGCGCGATCGGCGTCGGCGGTCACATCCTTCGAGTCATCCGTTCCGCGCAAGACCAGAACCGGCACTTCGGTCGCCGAGATCAGGCCCAATGCCGCAAACCCATCATGCGCATTGTTGAAGACGTGGTTGACGACGTAATCGCTCCCCGCGAGCGGTGAGGAGCCGACCGACAAGTTGTTCTCGTATGCGACGACACGCGCCAGGACTTCCGCTTGCGCATCGGTCATATGCCCGGCCAACGCCGCCGCATCAAACATCGTCCGACGTTCAAGCGCCTCGATGGCTGGGCGATGCGGGTTCATGTTGCTGTGTTCCTGATGCGCCATTCGCAGCGACCTCGTATGAACTCTCGATGAAATTCTCGATGCCGATGTTTTACGCTTCACTCCGGGCCACTATCAACCGCCGTGTCACAGAATAAAAAATGGGGCGAGCGCATCCGAGATGGTTCGCGCCAGCAACTTGGTCAAAGAATTCGGCAAGACAGTTGCCGTTCATGATATTTCATTTGAAGTAGCCGAAGGCGCAACTTCGCCAGGCCGGTGGCATCGTCCGCGAAGCTGCTGCTCTCATGCCATTGCCGCTGGGCCGCTTTACGATGAAATCCGACCGTGAATCACTTCGATGAAGTCGAACGGCGCTACATTGCAGTCCATCGCTCACAAGTTGACGTTGCGGGGATTAACATGGAATCGAATGCAAATCTCCGATTGTCGGCATGATTTGACGTTAGGCGCATGGATGGGATGATAATAAGCATGGCTTACGGAAATCCTCGCAAAGAAGGTAGCGTTGTCCATGCCATCATCACCGAAGTCCGTATTCTCGGGGCTGATCAAGCGTTTTGCACTGTCGATATAACTGAAGCACTCCTTCGCAAAAGATTTTGGGGAGGTAGGCCTCCCCGCACGCCGGAGCGGACTGTAAATCGAACCTGCTCGCAATCGCCAGACGTTTTTCAACACATTGGTCAGGACACCTACAAACTGTTGGCGAATTGGCGGTAGCAATACCGGCCAACACATCGGTCAACACTATTTCACAATACGCGTTTTTCTTCGCAATTTCGCATATCAGTAGGGCTTCAGGCCCCGATGGCTCCATTCGATTCGCGGCCGGGTGCGGTCCCGCTCATGGCAGGACATCCGACTCGCAGCACGCACGTGTGGTCTATAAAGGATGCGAATAAGGCCGAGTCGAATGCCCTGTCGAAGACCCTGAGCGCAGTTGATGGGAGCGAACGTCCTCGTGAGTCGAACGGGCAACAACATCCCCGCATCTGCGTCAGCAGATTCCACCACCCTGAGTTCATCGAAGGGATTTTTCGTCTACATTCTGAGTTGTTCCGATGGCTCCCTCTACATTGACCACACCTCAAATGTCGAAGAGTGCCTCAAGCTCCACAACGACGGTCGCGGTGCGCACTGGACCGCCTGCCGCCGACCGGCGACTCTCGTCTACCAGGAGCGGCACCCATCTGAGCTGAAAGCGATACCGCGCGGACGCGAATTCAGGCGCTGGACCCACGCCAGAAACTCGCCCTGATTAACCGTGACCGCTCACGCCTCAGCCCCTGTAACGCCGGGTGTTTTGACGGCAATTGTTTCAGAAACTAGCCTCGCCCCCGTTGAATTCCCCTCCGGGAGCGGTTTGACCTTAAAGTTTGCCACTGCGATAACCAATTGGTTAGGGTGGCATTCGTGCCTGTAGGTCATGCAGAGCCTGAGCCTCCCACGTCGCGTAATTGGCGGGATCGGCCAAGAAAACACTCCAGGCGGAATTGATTAGATGGGCTGCGGTCGTCTTGCTGGGATCGTAAGGATTCAGGTTCTTGCTCAAGCAATATGAATGCAAAGTGGCGACTAATGCATCGATCACGGGAAGAGGATATTCCACGTCGAATGTTTGTGGCTTCGTTTGCTTGGATACTTTCAGAATATCTGCCCAAGCGTCATGCACATCTGCTCGCTCCTTCGTGAGGCCCATCTTGTCCAGCATTTGTTCGATTGCCATTTGACGGGCATGGTCCGCGGGATGAGTGTCAACGCCGGAGAAAACATCCGATCGAGCGAAGCAAAGCCGCACATTGGTCCAAGCATAGGCAGGGCCCAGGAAGAAGGTCGCAATTAGATCACAGGCAAATTCGATTCGCCAATCAGCCAGCCAACGTTGCATTGCGCGGACAAACAGCTCTACGGTCGGCTTTGGCCAGCTTTGCTGCATTGCCTGAGCCGCTATCTTCGACAATGAAGGTGAGATTGCACTGCTCAGATTCATTGCATTCAGATCGCGGGCACAGAAAAAATGGGCCAACTCGTGGTATATGTCAGCAATACTAAGTAGGCGGAGCGATTCCAACGCCGGCGCAAAAATTAAATCGTTTGCCGGAATCGTATAATAATGCATGGTGCTAATCGCTGACCCGAGCACTGGCTTATACGGCCAGTTGATTTCGGCGGTTATCAGCTTGAGCAATCGTGTGAGCATCGCATCAGCAGGCGAAAAGCGGCTGAGAGCGAGCACCAGCCCATCCTCGATAAGCCGGAGCCGTTCGGACATGCCCTTCGAATAAATGTAGAAATTGTTTGCGAACGCGGGATCCCCCAGGTCTGGGTCCTGAAGCAATATTTCAACTATGCGTTTCTCGCCCGTAATCAGCTTAACGGCCAATGCATGGTGCTGATGCGCGCATTGATCGACATGCTGGAGACAAGCCGCCAACACTCTAAGCTGCTCGTCCGCCTGCTTTTGAAGTTCGTTCAATTGCGCAACCAGCATACGTCATCTCCGCCGCAGCCGCCGGAATGAAGCCGACGCGACCGAGTCGGCCGACTGACTTAGCTTGTCAACAACCCCAATCGCTTCCGCTGAAATACTCCCACCAAGAAGGGATTGCACGGCATTCGACAAGTCGCGCAAGAGGTAAGGCATTTCGTTGCCGTACCGGCTGCGCAGATCCTCTATTAGATCTTGAGGAATATCCCCGATTGAAGGGTTTGATTCCGGCTCAGGAAGCAGCATTTTGTGAACGACAGAAAGCACCGTCACCGCGTCCTTCCGTGCATCGTCCAAGTCGCGAGCCTCTGCGCCGGGTCGGCAAGCGCGTTTCATAGTTAATGACGCACGATTCATACGTTCGGCAAGCTGCCGCGAGACTTCGTACTCATGAATCAGTGTGGTAGTGTCACTCATGTTTAAACTCCGCTAACTGATTGGTTGGCTGCAGACAAAAGCGGTTCGTTATCGTTGTCGCTCTCTTCGTCGGACTGTTCGTCATCATCATCGAGCTGTGCTGCGACCACCGACAATTCATCGTCACATAGCTTGACATCGATCGGAAGCCGGATATAGCGATCCGGGACTGGCCAGGACAAAAGCGAAAGCCAGAAAATATCCTGGAGTCCGTCCTTGATAGTCATATCCCCGTATGGGATGCGGCAGTAAAGCGGATTCGCCGTTCCACGAAGCCGGTAAGGTTCTCCGGTTGTGCATACGATCCCAGCATCCGCATTGAAGGCGTGCCACGCACCCACCTCGGGATTCAATGCCCGATCTGCTCCGTCATCTAGAAGGCGGAAGCCGCATGAGTTCATCTTGTGCACCTCAATCGCTGCGAGTTGTGTGCGATACGGGAGCCGCAATTGCTCGATGCCGTTGTTCAGCCCAGTCCATTCGCAGTTAAAACATACCCCGTCCCTTCGGAGCACAAAGCGATCCAGTCGCTTGCTCCTCGATGCCTCGATTAAAGCCGGCACGTTCTGCGCAATCGCTTGGCTCACAGTGGACCGGGATACCCGTTCCTTCCCTCTTGAGTTGTAAAGTTTCGTGAAGCAGACCCGGCCACCGTCTGCCATGAACGTAAACGCCGCCGTGCCGCCCAGCACATCGAGCGCAACCGATGCATCGTAATTCAATGGTTCATCCAACACCCACGGCTTGTGGCCGCTTGCCAGAAGCAATCCAACTGTCACGTACCGGATGTAGCTGCGAAAATCTCCCATCGCTGAAGCCGGCAACTGCATTATTCCTTGCGCGTCCTAGCAAAATAGCTCCCGAGCTGACGAGCATTGACGCACTGGACTCGTAATATGTCCTTCAACTCCTGCTTGATGTAATCGTGGAGCCGAATATGGGCATGGCAGGGTAGCACCAAAATTCCGCGGCCGTTGATCCGCTGGTTTTCGACAAGAGTAGTTATGGCGCGTACCTGGTCACGGAGCGTACGACAATTCTCGTCTTCGTAGACTGCCTGCTGTATCGTGTATCCGGTCTTGAGAAGAGCCTGCATCGCCTTCTCGACACGATCGCGGAGCACCGATCCGATTCCCCGGTCTAAACTCATCGGCAACAACAGATGTTGTGGACACTGAGGCCCGACAATTGCCACGCCGCCCGAGGTGCTGAGCAACGCATCCATCCTTGCTTTACCAAGCTGGCTGAGTTCGATGCCATCAGTATTTCGTTGCAAGACGGAAATTACATGGCATTGGCCAAACCGCATTGTCGGTACGGAGAACAGCTTGCGTTCGACACGTAGCAGCCGATCGTCCACCTTCACCGGGGTTCCGTTGAAGATTGCCGAACTCAGGAAGTTGCGGACCGTTTCCGACAACGCCACCGCGCGATCATGCGGGTTTAGGATTGACAGCTTATGCACCCGCTTCGCCGTGTTATCACTGTTCGGCATCATACGCTTGCAAAGTGCCACGGCTCCATATCGCACCTTCTCATTCCCAACGGACTTGTAAGTGATGGCCAAGCTTTTCGGGTCCAACCTCTGAATCCACGGTGGTGCTGATTTGCCGCACTCGCGCATGGTCCAGTCATAGACTGAAATCGGATTGCCGCCTCCATCGGGAATAAACGTTTGCTCACTAATGCTCTTTTCGAGCACGGCATTCAACTGCACCGGATACCACCGCTGCCCGTACATATACAGAAAGCGCTTGCGTTGGAGCTCCTCGATTCCCTCACGATTCCTTCGGTCCACAATAAACCGGTAATCGACATATTTGTGCAACAGCCGAACAGCAACAAATAGCCTGTTGTCCTGTTCAACGATGCGGTAGCCGAATCCACGGTATACGTCGACATCCCGCGAATCATCCTGCTCGTTCACCGGAGACTTCGAGTAATAGCTGGTGGTAGTTGCCGACCAAAGATCATCGCGATCACGAAGTCGTGCGCCCAGCGAGAAACGCATGAACTCATCACGAACGATTCGTTCAATCTCGGTTGTTGGTCGGCCGCTGACTACGACGACCTCATTCCTTGCGCTTAGCCGTACATGGTGCGGAATGAGCTGGTAGTTAAGCTCTTTCAGCGAATGGCTTGCCGGGATGGCGAGGACGCTCTTGCCGTCAACTCGAAGCAAGCCGACTGGCACGCACTCACGATAACCGACCCGGTTACGCAGCAAATGGCGGTTTTTCTCGATGTCATCTCGATCACCGCCAGCACCTTCGAAAGCGCTATCGATGTCAATTAGCCTGTAGGAAAAGCTGAAGTTGGCCGCATTGTAGATCTCGAACAGACTTAACAGATGCTGTCCCATCGGTCGCTCCTTTGCACATCTCAGCGTACGAGCAGAAGGCGCATGTGCCCGGACTATTTGCATACGCCAAATCAGCCACATCGATCTCATCGTGCTTGCTGGCGCCGAAGACGCGCCGAATTTCATTTGCTGCTTCGAACAAAAGATCGTCAACCTCTATCAGCCGCCCCGCGTCGAACGGATGTTGCTTGACTTCGCCAGATAGCGGCGTCACTTCCAATAATTCCATTGTTGAGGGGTCGAAGTGTTTCCAGTTCGGTTGCTGCAACAACGCCCAAGCATACAAGTTGAGTTGTGGAGCGGCATCAGAGCCGCCCATGCTCCGATAGCATTTCCAGTCGACGATCACAGGATGTTTAGCGGAGTGCAAACAATGCAAATCCAATTTGACCTTTACCGCCTCGCCGTCGAACTTGATCCAGAATTCATCCTCGGTTCGATAATTCCGATGCCCCGAAAGCCGAGCCCACAGGTCATGCATTCCAGCGAGATTTGAAAATGCCAGCCGCACCGTGTCCTCGACTTTACTTAGAGCGTCAGGTGGTGGCGCCTCATCCCCGTCGTGAATGAGCAGGGCGCAATAGTCTAATTCGCGGCCCTTCACAATTCCCGGCTCCCGATACCGACGCGCCTGCGAGAATGCGAACTGACGGTGCATTCGGTTGATCGTTTCCTCAGTCGCCGCCGACCAATCGATCGGGCCGCCGACCGTCAGGGCAGGAGCCATGATCTCCTCCAGGCATCGATGGACCAGATTGCCCGCCCAAGCTTCCGTGCTGGTCAGCTGCTTCAAGATGAAGGCTTCGCGGCGGATCGGATCGCGTGCGCTGTGCGACGCCAGCAGATAGCGGTAATAGAACTGTCGCTGACACTTCCGCATGCAGCGATGAGCTGAAAGTGAGATCGTCATTAAGCACCCCCTTCGTTCTTTTTGGATCCCGGTTTTGAGTGCCGCTTTTCGAGCAAGTTGAGCAGCGCCTCCCAATCCTCGGGCGAAGCAACCTCGGTGGCACGCCGCAGGAAACGGCGAGCGGCAGGGGCAATTACTGAGCCAAGTTCTGGCGCCAGCTTGTCAGCCATCCGCAACAACTCGATCGGATCGGCATCCAATGCGGAGGCGAGAGCTCGAATCGTCTCCACCGACGGCGTGTGAGGCAGGCGAGCATTCTCGATCTTTGAGAGGTAGCTAAAATCCACGTTAATTTTGTCCGCAAGACTTCTCAGCGTGAATCCCCGCTCCTTGCGGAGTTCTTTCAGCCGGTTTCCAAAACGCGCGTCCTTCGAGTCCATAACGACATTATCGCGAGATGTTGCGTTGAAGTCAACATCTAGCGCACTATTTTTCTAAGTCGTTGGAATGGACCTCTGAGAAGGAGTCGCTAACCTGAAAGCATTCAATTCAAGGCGTCTCGGCTTATGCGCCGGCTCCGCTCTGCGAACTGGCGGCGGCCTACTACCGGAGCGAGCATCATTTTTGACCGGAAATTCTTGAAATCCTGTCAGAAACGCCGTTACGAGTTCTACTGGCGTCCCGCTGGCTCCACTTCTGAATCCAAAATCGATCAGTATACCCGTATCAGTGGACGGCTCTGTGGCTTGCCGCCACAAAAACAATCACGCAAAAGACGCGGCATCAATTTCAACGAAACGCTCGAATCGGCGGGCAAGGTGATCTGGCTCGGGCAGCGTCAGTTACCTTCGCGGCTCATACCGCATCGCCACGGCCCCCGACCCGAACTCCAGGCGGCTCACGAGCCTCAAGTCAACAGGCTTCGATAGCCCGGCCAGCAACGTCGGCCCGTGGCCTGCCAGCCTGGGGTGCACCACGAACTCGTACTCATCGATCAATCCCAGTTCCGCCAATGCCAGCGGGAGCGTTACGCCTCCCACGAACAATCCCTTGCCTGCCCCTGCTCCCCGCTTGAGCTGCTCGACCGATTTAGCCAAATCTCCGCGCACCACCTCCGCATTCCAATCAACCCGCTCCAGCGTGTTCGACACGACGTATTTCTTTGCGGCGTCGATCGTGCGGGCGAAGGGTTCCATCCACTCGGCCATCCAGTGCGGCCGCAGCCCATTTGCCGGCCACCGCCACGCGGCCTGCATCATTTCGTAAGTGACCCGGCCAAAGAGCAGGGCATCGGCCTCGGCGAGTTTCTCCGCCCAGAAACGATGCAGTTCTTCGTCCGTGGAACCGGCACGATGGTCGACGCAGCCGTCCAACGTGACGTTGATGGAATAGCGAAGGGGCCGCATTACACGAGAGTACCTCCAACGGTGGCAGATGCGCAAGGTCAGCCGACTACTGGCGAGGTCGCCGCGGTAACCGATTGCCGGAAAATTCCCGAAACTCCACGCTGTGTGGTCACAGGCCCCATTCACCTTTGATCAGCCGGGAAGGCCAGCCGATGCTGACAAGCATGCCGTCCGGTCAACGTATTCTGAAGCTGCGCCAGCAGGTTCCTATGTCCTGAGCCAATCGAAGGACTTCACTAAATAAACTGATTGCGAAATGCGCCGTTGTCGCGCAATCTATGAGAGGTCAAGAATCGTGGAGGATAAAGCACAGATGTCAAAAGTTCGAGTCGCGGGATTTGGCGTTTCGTTGGACGGTTTTGGCGCTGGGATCGAGCAGAGCCGCAATGACCCACTGGGCAAGCGGGGAACCGAAATCTTTCAGTGGTTCTTTCACACGCGGGCCTTTCGCCTCATGCACGGGCAAGAGGGTGGATCGGCCGGGGACATTGACGATCAATTTGCCCACCGAGCGATGGACAATTTTGGCGCGTTTATTCTCGGCCGCAACATGTTCGGACCCGTGCGCGGGCCGTGGCTCGATGACTCATGGAAGGGCTGGTGGGGCGAAAACCCGCCCTACCATGCGCCCACATTCGTTCTCACTCACTATGCCCGTGAGCCCCTGGTCATGGAAGGAGGAACCACCTTCTACTTTATCACCGGCGGAATCGAGGAGGCGCTGACGCTCGCCAGGAAGGCCGCAGGGAACAGAGACGTTAAAATCGGAGGCGGCGTTTCAACGGTGCGGCAATATCTGAAGGCCGGACTGATCGACTCCCTGCACCTCGTGTCGGCGCCTGTTCTCCTCGGCCAGGGTGAACCGCTGTTTGACGGCATCGATCTGCGTGCGCTTGGATTTTCCGTAACGGATCGCAAGGCTTCGGAATACGCGACCCATCTCACGCTGGAGAAGGTCTAGAGTGACCTTTTAGCCGCTGTCCCAGAGGGCAGCGCCACCGCCGTGCGTGCGCGTACTCACGCCCGCTCATTTGAAGTGCGGCCTCGCTCATGGCAAGAAAATGGCCACTGAGATCGCAGAGGAGCACGGAGATCACCGAGATGTAGTACGCCATCGGCGCGTGAACCAGTCGAGCACAAATCGCAGCAGCTTTCGTGAATATTCAAATCGTACCGATTGATGGATTGATCGAGAGCAAACAAACGTCAATCTCGATCAAATGTCTCTGTGATCTCAGTGCCCCTCAGTGATCTCTGTGGCCGCTCTCTCTTCTGCATTTCTTCGCATCCTTCGCGGCTTATGTGATCTGGAGATTACGGAAAAATCAGGCACGCCCAACGGGTTGGTTATTCTTGAGCTCGCCCGATATGCTTCTCGTGTCTTGCTTTTACGCGAAGCGAGGTGCACATCATTTGAACTGAGGCTAAGGAGGTTTGCATGGGTATCGCTACATGGATTGTCCTCGGGTTGGTGGCCGGATTGCTGGCGCATCTCCTCGTTCCGGGCAAAGTTCCCGGCGGAATTATCGCCACGATTTTGCTGGGGATCGCCGGCGCACTACTTGGGGGCTTTATCGCCGCCCAGCTTGGCTACGGCAGTATTTCCGGCTTCGATCTGCGCAGCGTCCTGATCGCGGCGGGTGGTGCGATTCTTCTCGTATTCCTCGTTCGCCTTTTGCTGTTCCGGCGGTAGCCGACGTTCAAAACTCATAGCGCAATTCGACCCTTCCTCCACAACCCAGGCCCTTGCCTTCATTGATGCTGATGAAGGGGCCGAACTGCAGGACGACATGCTGGCCGAAGGCCCGTTCGTATTGCGCGCCGGCGGCCAGGGCGCCGGCGCTCGGCTGGGAGGTGTTGATGCGGCCGCCGGTTTCGAGGACGAGTTGCTGGCGGCGATCGTGGTCTAAAAAAGCCTGGTAGCCCAGAGCGAATCCGATGGCTTTTTCGGGATCGCTGCTCAGTGCCGACCCGTAACGGCCAATCGGTTGTTCGGCAAATAGGATTCCGACGCGGCCCAGCGCGCCGCCGCGATCCGGGCCGCGGGCGGCAGAGGTGAAGCGGTCGATGCCCCAGAACGTGTCGAGATAAATCAGGTCGTTGCGGAAGGGAACGGTGTAGGACAACTCATTGAACAGGAGCACGCCGTTGCCGACGGCGGATGAGCCGTTGCCAAAAGCGGAAACCGGCCTTTGGGGGCCGCCGGAGGTTGTGCCGAGAGACCGGGAGGCGAGGATGCGAAAGGTCGAGTTGATTTTGCCGAAGCGGCGCGTGGCGCTGAGCCCGGCGTAGACTCCGCCGGATATCGAGTCGTGACCCTGCACGTAAAAGACGTCGACATTCCATGTCGTGGGGTGGAAGTCGGCGCTGGTGGCCAGTCCCAGGAGAAGGTGATCTCCATGGTTGATGCCATCGCCGCGGTTGATCTGGTTCCAGCCAAATAGTCCGGTGATCTGAGCGTTGGTCGAACCGCGGGGAAGGATGGTGTTACGCGTAATGCCGATGGCGTCGATGTCGTCGTCGAGGAGCAAGCCGTCCTGATAGAGGAGCGGCTGGCGGCCGACCGAGAAGCCAATGTCCGCCGACTGGGTTCCCAGCGGATCCAGCGCGGGAAAGATCTGCCCCACTTCTCCTTCGAAAAAAAGCGTCGTTGGCTCGGCTTTGAATTTCCCGATCCATCCTTCGTTTCCATCGGGGCTGAACTGGTACCCGGAATACTGTGCCAATGCGGGCTTGGCGAAGACCCCATCATCCAGCGGGCGAAAGCCAATGAGCAGTCGCTCGGTTCCGGAAAGCTGGAGGTTTCCAAACACGTCGAGGCGGTTGGCCCACTCGCTGCGCGTCTGGTCCGTCGACGGATCGTGAAAGGCCTGGAGGGCGCTGCGATACGTTCCGAAAACCGTGAAGTCCGGCGTCAGGACCTGGCCGGTGGGCAACTCAAAACCGCGCTGAAGACGGCCTGTGCCAAAAAATCGGTCGCCGATTTCAATCAGCGGCGGCGGCCGAGGTGGAACGACGGCAGGATTGAGGTCCGGCGCAGTCTCGCCGGACGGGAGAGGCGGTTCCTGATCCGGCTGGGTGGTCGCGGTCGGCGCGACGGTCCGATCGGCGGCTTGAGCTACGACGGCAGCCAAAAGGACGAGGCAACACAAAAATCTCCGCATGCGATAAGCCCAGGCAATGGGGACGAAATTTTCGCGCTTGATGCGGCCCGTCGGGTGCGCGACTGATTCGGCGGTCCAGACGGTCTCCATTCGGAGGAGCCGCGCCACGAAGTAAGCGGGAAAGTTCTCTCGTTTATCGAGTGCTTTCCCGCTTACTTCGTGCGCAGGCTCCTCCAGAGTACTGGGAGAGTGGGAAGGAACTCTGCCGCCGATTCTGTTACGCACCCGGCCCGATCCCATGCCCCGGCGCTTTCGAAAGATCCGGAATTTTGCCGGAACGAATATGCCTTTACTTTTCCAACAGCACGCCGCCGTTCCCATACCACCCGATGTCCGGCGAGCAGCCCTTGCGTGATGGCCTGCGTCGTCATGTTGTAATCGAAACCGACTCCCTTGATCTCATTCACCAGATTGACCGGCACCATCGCCGTCTTTAATTGGACGATGGCCACATACGGCTCCCTGCCCGTGAGTTGCGATGCATCGACGCGATAATCCGCCCATCGCTCGCCGAGGGCCTCGATGTTGTTTTTCTGTTTGCGCACGCCCTGGGGTCGGCCTTGCAGGATCGAGGACATCCGTTCGGGGCGCAGGAACGGCAGCGGGCTTAAAGAATAGTTGGTGGCCAGCACCTGTTCGCGCTCCGAGCCGCGCTGCATGCGCACCACGAAATGGCCCTGGAGGGACATCAATTCCGAGTCGAGCGGCAACTGTCCGTTGTGGACATATTGCGACTGAAGATCGCGGACGTCGCCGTTGGGGTCGAGGTCGCCGGACTCCTTGATGATTTTGCCGTCGGCGTCTTTGACCGTTACGTGAAGCCAGACCGGGCGCTCGACGTCAAAGCCGGTGGGGACGCCATGCCCGTCGGTCCCGTTTTTCATCTGCACGGCAAATTCGATCCCGCGCGAATCGCGATTCTTCACAACGACGTCGCCGATCTTGTATCCATTTTGCTGAAGCTTGAGGCGGTTCTGGGACATTTCCGCGAGCAAAGCGAGGTTCTCATCGATGATGGCGCGGGCCGCGCGCCGATCGTTCACAGGCGCCCAGCGGGCAGGGAAGACGAGCCCGGGCGGAAGGTTCTTTTCAAAGCTTTCGGTCCCCCAGCCGGCTTTCCAGTCGAACTGTTCCCACTGGGCGATGGTGGCCAGCCCGCGCGAGCGGGAGTCATTCTCGTCCTGGATCGCGCCGCGGTGGTGCGGGAAGAGCCAGGGAGGGACGACAGAATAATCCGGCCCGACAAACATGTGATTGGTCAGCTTGCGTGGAGCAGTCTGGTAATCACCGACCGTCGCCGCCGGGCCGAACGCGTAGTTGATCCGCTCGAAATTCGGATCCTGCTTTGACGAGAGGATGCGGCCCGGCTCCTTCCCCATGTGACAATCCTGGCACAACACGCCGTTGCGCGCCGCCGGCGAATGCTTGTATTCGCTGAACGCTTCTTCGATGCGAAGGCCGTTGAACAGCGTTACATCATGGCAGGAGGCGCAGAAGTTCGAGGTGGTGATACGGAAGAACTGCCGCAATTCACCATGCACTTTTTTGCCGGACTGATGCGGATGGGTTGAGAGGTCTTCGGCGGCGATCGCCTTTTTCAATTCGGTGTTTCGTCCGGTGGGGCCGTAAACCGGCTCGGTCACCTCCCCTTCATCCAGCGGAAATCGCCCGTTGATTTTGCCGAAAGACTCGGTCAGGCGATGGCAGACCACGCAGGTCACGCCTTCGCGCGAGATCGGGCTGCGATCGGCGTTGCTCATGAATTCGCTTTCGCCCAGGATCATTCCCGGCTGGGTATGACAGCGAATGCAGAAGTCCCCCTGGGTGCCGTTGTTTCCCTTACTGGTTTTTCCCTGCATCGCATTAAAGATGGGGCTGATCTGGGCGTAGGCATGCTGGGAAATCGACCATTGGCGATAGTGCGTCGGATGGCAGTTTCCACATCGTGCGGCGGAGGGAAATTGAGTTTGCCTGAAAAGCGCCGCGTGGGCGTCGTACGCATCCTGCGGTGACGCGGGTGCAAGGGCCGATGCAACGGCATTTTTCCCCGATTCGCGCGGCAAGACCGCTGATGCGGGCGCGGCGGTTTTCTGCACTGTGTCGCCACATCCCACAAGCAACGCGCCACCGACGCAAAGCACAAGGCAAACCGCCACGGCGATCAATCGCGCGTGACGCAGCAACTCCCAATGCAATTTCTTTGTCATGCCCGATCTCAGCGATTAGCGGGCGAAATGATACAGGGTCCCACACCGGCGTCACAAGTCTTTTCGATTGAATTACGCCCCGAAAACGGCAGTAGAAAATTTCCCTGTTGAATCTTCCAGCAATAAGGCGAAGAATCGGCCGAACCCCCCTGCAGCTTCGCCCGGTCGCGATCGATTCAATCCAGGCGGGAGTTCCAACCAAGGAGAATCCAATGGCCAGCACAATGGAAGTCGGCAAAAAGCTCGTGGATCTTTGCAAAGTCGGAAAATTCAAAGAGGCGATGGAGACCCTTTACGGCCAGAATATCGTCAGCGTCGAGGCGGGCGCGCCTCCCGGGCAGTCAGCCAGGTCCGAAGGGATCGCCGCGGTCAAAGCCAAGGGGGAATGGTGGGAGAAGAATCATGAGGTTCACAGCGCACAGGTCGAAGGGCCGTGGCCGCATGGCGACCGCTTCGCCGCGAAATTCAAGATGGACGTGACCGCCAAGGCGGGGCCGATGGCTGGAAAACGATTCACGATGGAGGAAGTGGCGCTTTATACCGTGAAAGACGGGAAGGTCGTTCACGAGGAGTTCTTTTATTCGATGGGCGGGTGAGTGATCGTTTTCTTTGTCTCAAGTTGGGCGATGAAAGTTGAACGTTTATTAGCGTCCGAATTGAACGTTCAACGCTCAACTTTCAACTTTCAGCTTTCAACAAAATCGGGCTCAGCTCGGAACCTGGATCGCCAACGGCGCGGCGCTTGGCGCGGCGGCGGCGGCTTCCCGGTGATGGATGCGCGGTGAAGCGATCGGCTCGATCGCGGCCGCCAGCAATGTCATGTCATCCTTGAGCGGCAGGCCGCGGCGGAAATCGGTCACGGTGCGAACGGCGGTGGTGATCAGATTTTCGGCTGAAGAACCCGATTCTATTAAGCCCTGGGCCAGACCCTCGACGCCGAGACGGGAATCATCCGGGCATTGAGCTTCGACGACGCCGTCGGTGTAGAAAAGAAGCGTGGCGCGAGGCGGGAGCTGGCGGGTGTGGGTTTCGTATTTGGAGCCGCGTTCGACTCCGAGCACCAGGCCGGTGTCGAACGGCAGAGTTTCGAAGCCGGCGCCGGTGTCGATGAGTGGGACGGGATGGCCGGCGGAGGCGATCTGCAGTTTACTGTTCGTGCGATCGAGTACGGCGATCAGCATGGTCACGAACTGCCCGCTGAAGATCTGCACGCAAAGCTGGCGGTTGACTTCGGCGAGACAGGCGCCGGGATCGCACAGGCCGGGCAGCGTGGTGCGCACGAGCAGTTGCGTGGTGGCCATCAGAAAGGCGGCGGCCATGCCGTGGCCGGTTACGTCACCAATCACCAGGGCGGTGCGGCCGTCAGGGAGATCGAAGAAATTGTAAAAGTCGCCGCTGATATGGCTGGCGGGGTGATTGACCGTGGCGATCTGCAGGCCGGGCCGGACGAGGTTGCGTTCGGGAAGCCAGGCAAGCTGAATTCGCCGCGCTTCCTGCATCTCGCGCGTTAATATTTCATGCCGCACGCGTTCGAGGCGAGCGCGGCCGCGAATCAGTTGCGTCGCGGTGGAAACAAGGATGGCCGTCATCGAGCAGACTACGAAGATGGCCCACAACGCCGCGCGGCGAAAGACCTGCCCGACGACCGCATCCACATCCGCCAGAGGGGAGGAGACCAGGACAAACCACTGCTTGTCGCTGACCCGGACCGGGCGCGCGGTCAGCATCACGGGCCCGAATTCATCGGCGCCGATCGAGAACCCTTTCGACAACACGCGGGTTCCGCGACGGTCCTCGGCCACCAGGCTTTCGATCGCCGACTTGAACTCGACGCTGGAGATGTTCTGCAACTGCGTGCCCACCAGGTCATGGTGGGCGGCGGCGACAAGGGTCATCGAGTCGTCTACCAATCCGGCGCTGGCGAGATTGTGCCGGTTCAGATCGTCGAGGAATCGCCGCTCGATACGCCAGACGGGGACGGCGGCGATGAGAATATTCGGCTTGCGGATGCCACCGACAGGGATGCAGATCAGGTGCAGTCCCCGATCGCCAAAGAGCTGAAACTGGCTGATGGCCGGCTGATCGAGTGTGTGCAGCCAGGGGCCGGCCCGAGCGACGATCTGCTTGATCGAGGGAGCGCCTTCAGCGCCGCCGATCCCGACCCATCCTGTCCGGAGGGTGGCTTTATCGACGACAAACAAGTGCGAGAGCCGGCCTTCGAGTTGCTGCGAGAGAAGACGGGTGGGAAAGATCTGACGCTGAATGAAAGTCGAAGGCCGCGAATCCGCGCCGACCGTGGCGTAAGCACTGTCCGGGTCGTCCGGATTGACCGGGCGCATCAACTGCAAATCACTCAAAACTGACTCGTACAAACTCTGAATTCCGCGCGCCGTCTCTTCGGCGAGAAGCGACTGGCGCTGCTCAGCCTGCTGCAACGTATGGGAACGGGCCGACTGATACACCTCGCGTGCCGCCAGTGCTACCAGACCGAACAACGCCAGCAGCAGACCCAGGTGGATCAGCAGGACGTTGCGGGCGAAGCGTCTGACAGCGTATTCCATGATGTGCGTCGCGACTCGACTGTCTTCGACCCAGACGATTTGATCCAAGGGGCGCTCGTCGAAGTCTATTCAACAGAGATCAAATCGTCCGAAAGGACAACTTTACAACGCCATGGTAGGCGAAATGTTGAGTTTAAACGGGTCGCATGTGCCGAAATGGGGTTGATGTCGGAAAGAGGCGGCCCGTTGGGCACGCTGCGAAACGATTCGACAAACGAACGCGGCCCGTGCGCGTGCATTTGCGCACGGGCCGATTGCTTGTGCCGCGCGGTTTTCCCGGCGGAGCGGGACTACCGCGGGCGATAGTTTGATCCAATCAGGCCGCGTCCAGATGGGCGGCAATGTTGGCCAGAAATTCCACGCCGGCCTGAATGCGTCCGCGTCGGCCGATATTGCGCCTGTTCACCCAGACGACCCGCGCGGGCATCATCTGGCGTCGATTGGCCAACGACTGTCCGCTGCTGCTGAGGCCGACATGAACCGTGAGGGTTTCTCCCGCCCGAACCGCCGCCCAGGCCGGGAGTTCGACGCGCAGGCCGGTTGAGCTGACATCTTCGGTCTGCCCGCCGAAATAGCGCCCGCCGGTCGGCTCATAGATCTTTACAGGCCGATTCTGCCGAATGCGCAATCCCCGGCGGCGCTCGATGCCGCTCTCCTCGGCCATTTGATCAGCGATCCGTTCGTTGAGCAGTAGTGTCATGGCGCGACCTCATGCAAATTCTGCCCCGTCCCCCATCCACTCTTGTTTATCGGAACAGTGCGCGGGGGAGTTAGAGAAAATCTTGAGGCTGGGTAAAAGAAGTTTGTTATGGGGGCCGTTGGCCTCTTGTCAGTTGTCACTAGTCAGTTGTCCGTTGTAAAAGGCAAAGGACCGAGAAAATCCACCTTTAGCGACTGACAACTGACAACGGACGACTGACAACGGACACACCTGACGGCAGGCAACTGACAACTCGCACGCATTATCGCTATCATCCTCCCTCATGCCCTATCCGTTCACGGCGATCGAGAAAAAGTGGCAGCGGCACTGGTTGGAAAACCACACGTTTCGCGCGCTGGACCCGGCTGAGGCCGGGGCGATGCCCAAGGCCTATATCCTCGATATGTTCCCTTACCCCAGTGGCTCGGGCCTGCATGTCGGGCACCCCGAGGGGTACACCGCCACGGACATCTACTCGCGCTATTCGCGCATGCGCGGATTCAACGTGCTGCATCCGATGGGTTGGGACGCCTTCGGACTTCCCGCCGAGCAGTATGCCATGGAGCACAACCGGCATCCGCGGGAAACGACGGAAAAGAATATCGCAACGTTCCGGCGTCAGATCCAGATGCTCGGCCTGAGTTATGACTGGGAACGTGAGATCAATACGACCGATCCGAAATATTACCGCTGGACGCAGTCGATCTTCCTGAAATTGTTCAACAGCTACTTCGATCCAATCCAGCAGAAGGCGATGCCGATCGAGCATCTCGAGCGCGAACTGCTCAATGAGAATCTCGTGGTCGGGCCGGACAACTCGGTTCGGCTCAACCCGGCTCACGAAGGAATGGAAGAGGTGAGCGGCGAAGTGCGCATCGAACGCGTCTGGCGTGAACTCTCGACCGATGAGCGGCGCGAAGTGATCGATGGGCAGCGGCTGGCATTCACGGACGAAATTCCGGTCAACTGGTGCCCGGGCCTGGGCACCGTGCTGGCTAACGAAGAGGTGATCGACGGGCGCAGCGAACGGGGCAATTTTCCGGTCGAGCTTCGTCCGATGCGGCAATGGATGCTGCGTATTACCGCATATGCCGACCGCCTGATTGCGGATCTGGATACACTCGCCTGGCCGGAATCACTGAAGGAGATGCAGCGAAACTGGATTGGAAAAAGCGTTGGCGCCGAGATCGATTTCGAGGTTGCGCCGCCGGATGCGCATGTCATCGCGACCGACGCGGCGCGCGGCGACGTTAATGCTGATGAGCCGGACGATCTGACGATCACCGTCTTTACCACCCGCCCGGACACGCTCTATGGCGTAACCTACATGGTTCTTGCGCCCGAGCATCCGCTGGTGGATCGCATCACCCCGGACGCCCACCGCGAAACGATCGAAGCCTATCGAACCCAGGTCGCCGGCAAGAGCGAGCGCGATCGGCAGATCGAAGTGAAGGAAAAGACCGGCGTCTTCACGGGCGCGTTTGCGATTCACCCGCTGAGCGGCGAGCGGATTCCCATTTACATCGCCGACTATGTGCTGATGGGATACGGGACCGGCGCGGTGATGGCGGTGCCGGCGCACGATGAGCGCGATTTTGAATTTGCGACCAAGTTCAAGCTGCCGATACGGACGGTCGTCGTTCCGGAGAGCGAAGTCGTGCACTCCGCGGGATCGGCATTTACGGGGGAAGGCATTGCCGTCAATTCCGAAGCACTCAATGGACTTACAACCGAGCAGGCAAAGACGCGCATCATTGAGATCCTCGAGGAGCGCGAAGTGGGACATCGCTCGGTGACCTACAAGCTGCGCGACTGGCTCTTCAGCCGGCAGCGCTATTGGGGCGAGCCGTTTCCGATCCTGCTGGACGCGGACGGAGAGCCTACGGCGCTGGCGGATTCGGAACTTCCGCTGACGCTCCCGGAAGTGGCCGATTTCAAGCCGACGGGCACTCCCGAACCGCCGCTGTCCAAGGTGAGAGAATGGACGCTGGTGCAGCGGGATGGGGAGATCTTCACCCGTGAAACCAACACGATGCCGCAATGGGCGGGATCATGCTGGTATTACCTGCGCTATATCGATCCGCTCAACGATCGCGCGATGGTCGATCCGGAAAAAGAAAAATACTGGATGCCGGTGGACTTGTATGTCGGCGGCGTAGAGCATGCGGTGCTCCACCTGCTGTACGCCCGATTCTGGCACAAGGTGTTATTCGACCTGGGAGCGGTCAGCACGGCCGAGCCATTTTCGCGACTGGTGAACCAGGGAATGATCCTGGGCGAGACGGAGTTTCACGTTTTTGAGACATCAGATGCGTTGCTCGTCAGCCTGTCGGACGTTCGCGATCTGGACGAGGAGGCGACCGCCGATGGAGCCAAACTCATCGGATATGACAAGCGTAATGGCGCAAAGCTGATCGGGAGGCGCCTGACCGAACAGGACGTGGAAAAATCGTCAGACGGATATCGGCTTCGGTCCGACCCGCAAATCCGGGTGGACGGGCGAAGCTTCAAGATGAGCAAGAGCCGGGGCAACGTCGTCAACCCGGACCAGATCGTGGAAAACTACGGGGCCGATACGTTTCGCCTCTATGAGATGTACATGGGCCCGCTGGAAGCTCAGAAGCCGTGGAACACGCGGGACATCGTCGGCATGTCGCGATTCCTGAATTCGGTCTGGCGAAACCTCGTCGGGGAAGATGAAAGCTCAGGTTCGAATCTCCAGGATTCGGCCAAACAGGGATTGCGCGTTCATCAGGTTCCCGTCCCGGCCGCCGTGGAGCGGCAAATGCATCGCACGATCAAGAAGGTGGGCGAGGATATCGAGTTGCTGCGGTTCAATACCGCCATCGCGGAGTTGATCAAGCTCAATAATGAAATAACCGGCATGCAGGCGATTTCCCGCGAGCTGGCGGAGAATTTCATACTCATGCTCGCGCCCTTTGCGCCGCATCTGGCGGAAGAACTCTGGGAGCGGCTCGGACATCACAAGAGCCTGACGCGGCGCCCCTGGCCGACGTTCGATCCGGCGAAGCTGGTCGAATCGACGATGGAACTGCCCGTTCAGGTGAACGGAAAAGTGCGGGACAAAATCCAGGTGGCGAGCGACGCAAGCGAAGAAGATATTCTCGCCGTAGCGCTCCAGGCGGAAAAAGTGCAGCCCTGGATCGCCGGTAAAGAAGTTCGAAAGAAATTGTACGTGCCGCAACGGCTGGTGAATCTGGTTGTGTAGGCGTTTGTAGTGCGGCCTTCAGGCCGTATCTTCTCGCACGAAGATACGGGCTAAAGCCCGCACTACGAACCCGGAAAGACGGTCGCCGCCGCGACCCTGCGAATTATGGCAGTTGAGATCGAAGCGAAAATGTCGGTGACGGACCATGAACGCGTGCGCGGCGTGCTGCGCGAGCGCAGCGCGCAGGAGAAGGGACAGGTGCTGGAAACCAACACCTTTTTTGACGCCGACGACCGCACGCTCCTTGCGGCCGACAAGGGGTTGCGCCTGCGCGTTCAGCGCGATACCGCAGGCGGCGCGGAAAAATACATCATTACCTACAAAGGTCCGCGTCAGCCGGGCGCGCTGAAGAGCCGGGAGGAAGCGGAGTTGGAAGTGGCGAATCCCACCGATGCGATCCGCCTGCTGGCGGCCCTGGGATACAAGCAACTGGTTTCATTTCAGAAGAAGCGGGAGACCTGGGAACTGGGCAAGTGCAAAGTCGAACTCGATGAGATTCCATACCTGGGCAAGTTCGTTGAAATCGAAGGCCCCAGCGAATCGGCGGTGATGAAAGTCCGTGAATCGCTCAATATGAACGATCGCCCCATCGTGAAAAATGGATACATTTCGCTCCTGCTCAGCCACCTTGAGGAAAATCGCATCAAGGCGCGCGAGATCAAATTTCCCGCGTGATTGCCTTCATCGCGGCCCCCTTAAATTCCGACGCGACGTGCAGCCGGCGGAACATCAACTGGCGGTGCAGGGCCTGGGGCAGCGGCGAGCGAGATGCGAAGGTAGTCATCTCCCCCGCGGAGTCGGCCACGAGAATTTCACCGGCGCCCCCTGCTCCTCTGGGCTCATACGATTCATAGGGCGTCTCGGACGGTTCGTCGTAAAAGCAATCGTAAGCCGGATCTCCACCGGCGGCGGCGATTGCGTGCTGCGCCGAAGCGACTGCCTGCCGCGCGGCCGGCTCATCGAGCGCGCTCAGATCGATTACTTTGAAGAGTTGCCGGAAAAGCAACCCGCGGCAGAGGGCCGCGAGCGGCGGATCATCGCAACCGGTCCAGATCTTGAATGAGTGAAGCATCGAAATGTCATCCAGTTCCGTGAACTCTTCGGTCGCCAGCCGTTGCCCGAGCAGCGCCTTGGCGACGACGTGCTCGCGCGGCGGCCAGGAGAGGCGATCCTGCACCGCCAGTCGGCGTGCCCGCTGCAATGCCAGCTTTACCATCCCCTCGGCACTGCGAACGACTTTGTGGAAATAGACGTTCCGGTACATGTGATACCGCGATTGAAGATAGGCCTCGACGGCGCTCACGCCTTTCCAGGTCACCGCCAGGCGGCGGGAAGGGCCGCCGATCGTCAGTGCGTGCAGGAGCCAGCCGAGGTCGTAATCGCCGTAGCCGCTTCCCGTCATCAGATTGTCGCGAAGGAGATAATCGAGCCGGTCGGCGTCGAGCTGGCTCGAGAGAATGTCGTCGAAGAACGTCCGGTCGGCGCGGTCCGGTGAGAACATCCCCGAGACCAGTCCGGGCAATGCGCGATCGTGCTCGGCAAGCAACTGATGCACATCGCTCGCCGGATCATCAATGATCTGCCGCGTGTGCGACTCGTGATCGATGCCGGCGACGCGCTCGAAGATATGACTGAACGGCCCATGCCCCAGGTCGTGAAGAAGTGCCGCGATCAGACAAACATCTCTCGGTCCCTCATCGAGCGCAAAGGCACGGCCAAGCTGCTCCAGCATCTTCCGTGCCGTTTCCATCACGCCGAGGCTGTGGCTGTAGCGCGAATGATCCGCGCCGGGATACGCCAGCGAAGCCATCCCCAGTTGCCGGATCCGGCGGAGTCGCTGAAATTCGGCGGCGTTAAGCAGTCGGAACAGAAGGCCCTCGATAGGCCGATCGGTCTGGAATGCGATCACGTCGTGAACGGGATCGCGGATTATCTTTTCCGTCATCTGGGCTTTCCGCAAATTCGAAGCCCTCACCGGGGCGTCGAAGGGGAATAGAATCCACATTGTCAGACGGAATGACAAGATTGGTTGCCCGAGCCATGCGGAATTTACGAATCGTCCTGCTGCTTGGATGTCTGTCGGCACTTCTATTGGCGGGGAAGGAACGCGGCCAGGAACGCCACGACATATCGATCGAGAATCTGCAATATCGGCCGGCGGAAATCAGCATCAAACCGGGCGACACGGTGGTCTGGACCAACAACGATGACCGCGATCACACGGTCGTCTCCAAAGACGGTTCGTTTCACTCGGGCAATCTGCGCATCGGCAAAACGTTCGAACATCTCTTCTCCCGTCCCGGGCGCTATCCGTACGGCTGCACGTACCATCCGCGGATGAGCGGCGTGGTCGTTGTGAACTCGAAGTGAATCGCGACTCGCCGCACAATATTTTCCGCGGCGATTTCAATTCTTTGTTTTGAGAAAAGTGTGCAAATTCAACACGGTTGGGGTGTGACAGTAGTAACGGTCGACCCTCAAAACGTCGCGGGCGTTTTGTGCGGGCCAACGAGTCAAACATCGGACGAATCGTTCGGGTGTCCGGGGACCGGTCCTACCCGACCTTCCCATTTCGGAGTCGCGTTTATGGCCAATCAACCTGCAGGTTCGGCGGCAAATCCCGCGGACCTGGATGCAGTCGGACAACTTTCGCAAGCTTACAAGATCATGGCCGCCGAGCTCGGCAAGGTCATCGTCGGCCAGCAGGAAGTCGTCGAGCAGGTGCTCACGGCGATGTTCTGCCAGGGGCACGTGCTGCTGGTCGGCGTTCCCGGACTGGCCAAGACGCTGCTCGTCAAGACGATCAGCGACGTGCTGCACCTTTCGTTCAAGCGCGTGCAGTTCACGCCGGACCTGATGCCGTCCGACATCACCGGCACCGCGGTGCTCGAAGAAGATCACACGACCGGCAAGCGGGCGTTTCGATTCGTGCGCGGCCCGCTCTTTGCCAACATGGTGCTCGCCGACGAAATCAACCGTACGCCGCCCAAGACGCAGGCCGCCCTGCTGGAAGCGATGCAGGAGCATCGCGTGACCTCCGGCGAGACGACCTACGAGCTGCCCGAGCCGTTTTTCGTGCTCGCGACACAGAACCCGATCGAGCAGGAAGGAACCTATCCGCTGCCCGAGGCGCAGCTCGACCGGTTCATGTTCATGACGCTGGTGAAATACCCCACGCCGGCCGACGAAATCCAGATCATGAAGCAGGCGACGACCAGCTACAAGGCCGATCTCTCGCGTCTGCTGGACGGCGACGAGATCATGCAATTGCAGCAGATCGTCCGCCGCGTCCCGGTCGCCGAGCACGTCTACGCCTATGCCCGCGACCTGGTGCGCGCCACGCGTCCCGGCGAGCCGGGCGTTCCACCGTACATCAACGACCTGGTCCAATGGGGCGCCGGACCGCGAGCCAGCATCTATCTGATCATGGCCGGCAAGGCCCGGGCGATTCTTCACGGCCGCGTGCATGTCACGACCGAGGACATCATGCAAGGTCGCCCACCCGGTGCTTCGCCACCGCATCCTGACGACATTCAGCGCCGAAGCCGCCGGCATGAGTGCCGACAAGATCATCGATCGGCTCCTGAAGGAAGTTCCCCGCACGCAGGCGGAAGCAGCATAAGGAGAGGGTTCAGGGTTCGGGGTTCAGGGTTCAGTGAAATGCCTTGGCCGACTCGGCCTTCTTCACTGAACCCTGAACCCTGAACCCTGAATCCTAAGCAATGGTAACCACCAACACGCCTCCCAATGTGATCAACACGCGGGCGCCGGGCACATCGCTGCTGGAGCCGCACGTCTTGCAGCGGATCAGCAAGATGGAGCTGGTCGCCAAGCAGCTCATGGATGGCTATGTCCAGGGGATGCACCGCTCGCCGCACATAGGCTTCGCGCTGGATTTCGCGCAGCATCGGCAATACGTGGCCGGCGACGATGTGAAGCGAATCGACTGGCGCGCCTACGCCAAGACCGAGCGCTATTACATCAAGCAGTATGAGGTGACGACCAACCTGCGCTGCCATATCGTGCTCGACGCCAGCGGGTCGATGGCCTATCAGGGCCCATCGGATGCGATGAGCAAGTTCCGGTACGGGCAGTTCATCGCCGCCTGCCTGAGCTACCTGGTGCTCCACCAGCAGGATTCGGCGGGTCTGATCACCTTTGACAACAAGGTACGGCAGTTTATTCCGCCGCGATCTTCGCCGTCGCACCTGATCCGCATCCTGCGGACGCTGGACGCGACCAAGGCGGAAAACGAATCGGGCATTTCCCCGCTGCTGCACGAGGTGGCCGAGCGAATCCACCGCCGCGGAATGGTCGTCATCCTCAGCGACCTGTTTGACCGCTCCGACGCGCTGATCGAAGCGCTTCACCATCTGCGTCACAAGCGACATGAAGTGCTGCTGATGCAGATCATGGCCAACGACGAGCTGGAATTTCCGTTTCGCAAATGGAGCCTGTTTGAAAATCTCGAGCGCTCCGGCGACCGGCTCAAACTCGATCCGGCCCTGATGCGGACGCGCTACCTTGAAAACGTCGCGACGCATCTGCGTGCAATCCGGGAGGCGGTCAGCAAGCTCAACGTGAGCCATGTGCTGCTCAACACCAGCCGTCCTTTCGATGACGCACTGACGGTCTTCCTGGCGCAGCGGATGGGACGCAAATAAGAAACGATGAACGATGAAGTATGAACGATGAATGAATGCCTTTGATTCATCGTTCATCGTTCAAACTTCATCGTTCGGCTTCTGACGGACACGACCATGTTTTTAATGGGCACATTCGGATGGCTGATCGCCACTGCGGCGGTCATCAGCATTCCGATCATTATCCATCTGCTGCATCGCCAGCGCACCACGCCGCTGCAGTGGGGCGCGATGCAGTTCCTGCTCGAGTCTCCGCTTCAGATGAAGCGGCGTAAGCGCGTGGACCATTGGATCCTGATGCTGCTGCGCATTCTGGCGCTGGCAGTGCTGGCGATCCTGCTGGCGCGCCCGCTCTGGATTCACGGCAAATACAACCCGCTGGGAAGCAAGCTCTCCACGGATGTGGCGGTGGTTTTGGATCATTCCCTTTCGATGGGCCGCCATAACGGCGAGCGGACGCTTTTCGACCAGGGCGTGAGCGTCGTGGACCGGATGACTCAGACGGTGGACGGCAAAGGCCCGCTGCTGGAAGGCGGAGATACGATTTCGGTGGTGCTGGCCGAGCACACGCCGCGCATCCTGAGCCACCCGCTGCCGGCGACGGCCGCCAACGAAGTGCGCGACGCGCTGCACCAGATGAAGCCGGGCCTTTCCGACGGCTCGATTCCCGCCGCCGTGCGCGCCGCCAAGGAGTTGCTCGATCGGCATGGGCACAATCTTCGCAAGACGATCATCGTCGTTTCCGACGAGCAACGAACCGGATGGCAGGTCGACGACGACGCGGCATGGCGTCTGGCGGTGGGTTCGGCGACCAGCGGCGCGGAAAAATATCTTTCGATTCACGACCTGCCCCTTTCGCCGGACACCAAGTCTTCGGACATTTCGGTCGGCGGCATCGCCATCGAGCCGTCGCTCATCGGAGTGAATCGTCCGGCGGAGATTCGCGCGACCGTCTCCAACAGCGGCCCGAAGGATTCGGGACCGCTCACGCTTCGGCTCGTGGTCAACGGGCGCACCATCGATCCGCCGCAGCAGGTTGCGAACCTCGCCGCCGGGCAATCGGCAACGGTGCGGTTCGATTATGTCTTTACGACCGCCGGCTCGAACTGGGTTCGAGTGGAAACCGATGTCATCGACGCGCTCGCAGCCGACAACAGCGCCGTCGCGGCCGCCAACGTCTGGCAGAAAATTCCCGTGCTCATCATCGACGGCCAGCTCACCAGCGCCGGCAACGTGAAGGACGGACGTGTCAGCGGGACAGTGAGCCGGGGGAATTTCAAATCGAGCGAATTTCTCGTGGCGGCCATGCAGCCGGTCGAACTGACCAAGGAAGATACGGCGCTGATCCAGCCCGACGTGGTCAGCCTGTCGGACGCACCTTCGGTGAATCTGGACAATTATTTTGTGACCATCGTCAACGACTGCCAGGAACTTCCCCGCGCGATGCAGGACAAGCTGGTGGACTACGCCCGCGGCGGCCACGGCGTCTGGATCATCCTGGGCCCGCGCACGCAGCCGTCGCTGATCACCAAACAATTGCGCGATGCCGGCCTATTCACCGCGTCGCTGAATGATTCGGCTCCGAAAAATGAAAAGTCTCCGCCGCCGATGGAGATCAAGGACGCGAATAACCCGATGGTTGCGTTATTGACTGCCGCGGAACGAAACGCGCTGTCCGGCGCCGTCACCAGCCAATGGTGGTCGATGCAGCCCGGCGACCCCGACGATCGTGTGGTGCTGGCCAACACCAGCGGCGATCCGCTGATTGTCGAACGCCCCATGAAAAACGGCGGATTGGTCGCGATCTGGGCGACGTCGGCTGACGCGCAGTGGAACAACTGGCCGTTCATGCGGAATTTCGTTCCGCTCGTTAACGAAACGGTCAATCACCTGGCGAGCGGCCAGACCCGCGGCATGGAAAACCGCGTGCTGGAGGCCGGCGAAGCGATCGTCTGGAGCGCTCCCGGAAAACCGGCCGTGCAATCGGTCGAAGTAACGCTCCCCGACGGAACCGTCGATGCCAACAAGCGCCCGGTTCTGACCAACAACCGTTACGAATTCCGCTACAACAACGCGTACCTGCCGGGCCTCTACCAGCTTCGATTTACCCCCACCGAGATCCAGCCGCAGCCGGTGTTTTATGGGGTGGGGATCGATCGAAAGGAGCTGGATCCCACAACGCTTTCGGCAAAGGATCTCGAACACCTGGTCGAGCGCCGGCTACCTCGACAAGCGATCCAAAATCGATATCGACGACATTCACCGGCGTTATCCGCGATCAAAATACCGGCTCGGACATCTGGAAATGGCTCGCCCTGTTCGTGCTGCTCAATCTGATGGTTGAAACGTGGATGACCTACCGGATGGTTGGATTGCAGAAGAAGGTGGACGTTGCCGGCGCGGGCATGGCCCATCCACAACCGGTATAGCGGCAATGCAGGCGCGTGGCATGGGCGTCTCGCCCATGCTTTGCAAATCGCACGGGCCAGATGCCCGTGCCACTCAACAGTCACGGACTTACAATGACTTTCTTTCTTGCCCAATCTTCGCAGCAGCCGATCATTCGCTGGCTTACGTTCGATCCGGCGTTCAAGCACTGGTCGCTGCTCATTCTGCTTGGCATCGCGGCCATCGTGTCAATCGTTTATCTGTACGGGGCACAGCAGAAGATCGCTCCGCCGCGGATCGTGCGCGCCCTCACCGGCATTCGCATCGCGCTGATCGTCCTCATGCTCCTGCTGCTGCTGCAGGCCTGTCCATCAATGGGTCAATACCGACAAATCCGGGGGGACTTTCTGGGTCGTCGCGGATCACAGCCTTTCCATGGCACAGAAGGACCCGCAGGCGACCAGCATCGAGCGGCTCCGATGGGCCGACGCGCTCGGAAAAATTCCGCGGAATTGAACACCGGCAAGCTCGATCGGCTTGATGCCCGGCTGATCGCGTTGCGCGACGATCTTCGACGCATGCAGGATGAGGCCAACGCCCCCTACAGCGAAGCAGATGCGGCCAAGCGCGTTCGAAAGCTTTGCCACCTCGATCCGCGACTGGAACGACAAACTTCAGGATGTGGCCTCGAAGCTGGAAAAAGACCCGCATGGACAGAGCGGCGACGGCGCTGCGGTCGCCAAGGATCTGCGCGATGCGGTCACGGCTGTCTCGGCGGGCCTCTCGCAATCCGAAGGCAAATTCGATCCTAAGG
This sequence comes from uncultured Phycisphaerales bacterium, assembly GCA_963754335.1. Taxonomy (GTDB): domain Bacteria; phylum Planctomycetota; class Phycisphaerae; order Tepidisphaerales; family Tepidisphaeraceae; genus JBBSDP01. The sequence goes on along the minus strand of CAVWFQ010000005.1, from coordinate 1,812,189 downwards.
AAGCGGCCACCGACATTCCCTGGCAGAAAACCGAAGGGGCATTGGATGATGATGTGAAGCGGCTGGCTTCGACGGCAGATCGCGCGGGCGATGAATTTCTGCGCCAATATGGGATCGGATCAGCGCGTCGCAGCAGGCGATGAACGAAGTCGCCGCGATGAACCGGGCGGATCTTGCGCTGGCCGCATTGAATGAAAAATCGCATGATGGAGGCAAGTCGCTTGCCGACGTCATGCAGGCGCGGAACACCAAGGTGCTCGCTTTTGCAGGCGGACAACAGATCGTCCCCACGCAGGAAAAATCCGATCTGGCCAAGTCACTGAAGACGGCGCCTGACGCCGGACGGCGCATCGACCAACATCGCCGATGCGTTGAAATTCGTCGGGGAGCAACTCAGCAGCGGCGAGCAGGCTTCGAGTCCTGGTCGTTTCCGACGGCCGGGAAAATGAGGGCGGCGACATCACCGAGCCGGCCGCACGCCTCGCGGAACAGGGCGCTCGTGTTTACACGCTGGCGGTGGGATCGCGGCAGATCGTTCGCGATGCCGCCGTCGAATCGGTGGATGCCCCCGACTGGATCTTCAAGGATGACACCCTCCGCGCCTCGGCATTGCTTCGACTCGATGGATTGGCGGGCCAGACCTGCAAGGTTGAATTTCGCCGCGGCGATACGGTGGTCGATACCCAGTCGGTCACGCTGGGCAACACCGACGCGGACAAACGCGCCATGCGCGTCGTGACCTTCAGCGACAAGCCACCCGAACCCGGCTTGTACGAATATGAGGTCCGCATCCAGCCGATGCCCGACGAGGCGGTGCTCGACAACAATCGTCAGAGCGTGCGCGTCTCGGTCAAGAAGGAAAAGCTCCACGCACTCGTGATTGAGAATGAGCCAAGGTGGGAATATCGGTATCTGACCAATTACCTGTCGCGCGATAACCGCGTGCAGTTGCAGAAAGTGTTGTTGCAGCCGGCCAAGGTGCCGGACGTGCAATTGCCGACTCCCGTGAAGGCCTCTCCCAATAACCCTACCGACGAAGCACAACTTCTGCCGGCGACGAAAGGAAGAATGGGCGGCTTTCGACATGATCGTGCTTGGCGACGTGCCGCCCGGAATCACTTTCCCCCGAAACGCAGAAGAACATCGCTGCCGCGATCAACGATCGCGGAGCCGCGTTGATCGTCATTGCCGGCCCACAGTACATGCCCGGCGGCTACGCCGGGAACTCCTCTTGCGGAAGTGCTTCCCGTGAGCCTGAATTCCGCCTGGACAGGGCCGCAGTTGTCCGACCAGCTCAAGCATGGCTGGCGGCCGGAACGGTCGCGAGAGGGATTGGGTTCAATCCTCAGTCAATTCGGTCTGGACGAGGCGAGCAACGATGAGCTTTGGTCGAATCTCCCCGCCTGGTACTGGCATAGCGAACAGACGCAGGTGAAGGCCGCCAACGTCATCTGGTCGATTCCCGAAACTCGCGCCGATGCAGTCGGCAAAAAATCGACCGACCCCGATTCGCTGGAAAAAGATCGGCAGCATGCACTTGCTCTGCACCGGCACCTACGGTTCGGGCCGCGTGATGTATCTGGCCAGCGACTCGACCTGGCGTCTGCGGCAGGTGAATGGGCAAAATCTGCATGAACGCTTCTGGGGACAGGTGGTGCGCTGGGCCGTCGGCAATGATCTGCCCGCAGGAGGCAAGCTCGTTAAATTCGGCACCAACAAGCCGCGTTATGTCGGCGGGGAGCCGGTCATGTTACCGCAAGAGTTCTCAAAGAGGACCTGACTCCCGCTCCACGGCCAGTCCTTTGAGGTGGTGGCCCGCACCGCACCTGAGAAAGACGCCGCCGGCAAAACCACGGGAGCCGGAAAAGAGGTCCAGCGGTCGAAGATGTTTGACGCACCCGGAAATGCCTGGCTCCTATCGCGGGACTCTCTCCAACCTCCCTCCGGGACCCATTGAGCTGTCGCTGGAAGGTCCGGAAATCGAGAAGCTGATGGCCGCCGATGAGAACTGACCAGCAAGACGATTGCGGTCGACGTCTCCGCCACCTCCAATCAGGAAATGCAGAACATCAACGCCGATCCGGTGGCCCTCGCGCGCATCGCCCACGCGGGCGGCGGCATCGCCCTGGATGCGGCTTATTATGATGTGCTGGCGGACCATATCCCTCAGGTCAAACAGGACCAGGTGAACGTGGAGCAAGTCGGCTTTTTCACTGATCCAAACGACCCCTGGACGCGCAAAGCCCACTGGGCGTTCCTCATCGCATTCGCCACTTTGATCACGGCGGAATGGATTCTTCGCAAAGTGGGCGGATTGGTTTAGGAATTCCACGAAAATCTGGGGTTTTTGACGGATCTGTTCTTGACACGAAGTGATTCGAATTCTAACTTTAAGTCCCATATAAGCCGCTTTGAGGCGGCTGCCAACGCGTTCGGATCGGCAAGTTCGGTTGACTTCTTTCCGAATGTCCGCTTGGCGAACAATCGGTGTGTCATGGGCAGCCTGTCGACACCGTCTGTTGTTCGGAGATTGCACACTCTTAATCGAATTTGAAGGTTCTGCGCTGAATTATTCGGAGCTTGTGTTTCCGAATTTTAACGCGGCACGAATGAGGAGTTATCATCATGGGTAAGCCATTGTCTGCCTGGGAGTTGAAGGAAAAGGCTCGTCGACTTGCTGAACGGCGCCGTCGCACTATTCGCCGAGCCGGCACGGGTACGGCGATCGTTGCTGATATTCTCCACCGCCGGTCTGTTTGGCCTCGAAGGCTTCGCGGGCCAATTTGCCGGCCGCTCCCTACAAAATACCGTTGCAGTGAGCGATTATTCGCAAATCATTCGGCAACGTCGCCCCGGCCTTTGTTTCATCTCCGGTAAGCACGATTCGAATATTCTTGTCTCTCACCGGGACGACCACTCAGCCCGACCTCAACAGCAACGATATCAGCCTCGCGGGAACAGGCGTTTCGCTGACGCCGACGACCCCTCGCTAAGACAGCCGACCGATCAATTGGTCGAAAAGGAAAAAGCCGACAGAGCTGAAAGCTCAGGCGCCTTTTTCCTTTTTTGTCTGTTCCTCGCCGGCCACCGCTTTAACAATCCCGCCTGCGGGCAGGATTGGACCGGAAATCCGCTGGCAAGCGGGTCGTCCACCAACGCCGGCCGGAGGCGAGGGGCAAGAATCTGGATTGCCACAAAACTCATCAGATAAGCTGATCCAGCGATAACGAAAAGTGCGGTGTAATCCTGATGCCCAGTTGAAGCAGGTACCCCGTAAAAACCGCAATACAGAGAAGCCCCGAGATAGCCAAATGTTCCTCCCAGATCCGGCTACGGAAGCACAAACCCGTCGCGGGAACATGTCGGAAACGAGCGTGTAAAGGTTGGAAGAAAAGCCCTGATGCGCTGCCATCGCGATTCCCACCAGGGCCGCCGCCGACCAAATGCCCGAAACATGAGCCGCGAAGACGATCGGAATTACGCAGCAGGCGCAGACCAATAGTGCCGTCTTCCGCGCTGCATTTACGCTCCATCCGCTCTTGATCATCGAAGAGGAAAGCCACCCGCCGAGATGCTTCCAACGCCTGCCATTGCATACGCAAGTGTCAGTGGAAGCACACGGTCCCCAGTGAAAGCTTGTGCCTCTCGCTGAAAAATTTCGGCAGCCAGAACATGTAAAACCCCCAGATCGGATCAGTCAGAAATTTGCCCATCAAGAATGCCCATGCCTGCGGATAAGTGAAGAGAGAGATCCAAGGCACGCTTGGTGGCGGGTTCGGCTGGCGTCGCTATTGATGTACGCAATTCCTCCGGCGAGAACAACGTGAATGTTCGTGTGGCCGCCGATAAATCGGAATCCAAAACGCAACCCAGATGAAGCCGAGCGCGCCGGTGCCGATAAACGCCGCCTGCCATCCATACTTCGCGGTCAGCCAGCCAACAATACCCGGCGCACTGATCATTCCGACGTTGCAACCGGCATTAACGAACCCCATCGCCAGTGCGCGTTCGCGGCGCGGCAGCCATTCGGCAATTGTCTTGACCGCTGCGGGATAGGCCGGCGATTCGCTGACGCCAAGCAGCGAACGGATGATTGCGAATTGCATTCCAGTTCGCGCGACGGCATGCAACATCGACATGGCGCTCCATGCGCATAACGCGACCGCGTAACCGATGCGCGTCCCGATGCGATCGAGCCAATTTCCCGATGCCGCCTGGCCCAGGGCATAAAAAAAGGAAAAGGCAGCCGTGATTTGTCCGAATGAAATGTCGCTGATGTGATATTGCTTTTGCAGTTCCGGGCCCAGCAGTCCCATCACCAGCCGATCGATATAATTGATTGCAGTTCCGGAAAAGAGCAACGCGACGATGACCCATCGCATCGAGCTCATGCCGCTGCCGGTCGACGTTTCCAGCGGCAGCGATTCGTGTCTCGCAATATCGCCGACCGTACCTATTCCGTTTGCCTCATCCGCCATGAAATGAAATGATCCTGATCGGCGGGCGCAAATCAACTGGCAAGAGCGCGCATTCAGGTGCGAATGTGCGAGAGGATCGTTATCCCAATTGATCGCCACGACGGGGCAGAGGGCGCAAGAACCCGGTCTGGCTGCACGGATCCGCCGCCGCGCCGCCCCGCATCCGGTCGCGCTCCGAAACCGAGCGCAACCGATGCGGGGCGGCGCGGCGGTCATCGGTTTCAGTCCCACCGAGCGCTGGCGGCGCCGCTTTGCCCCGTCGTGGACTTCTCCTGGGGGGCACGGAAAATCCGCGGAATCGCACTCGACCCCTCATTCCGATCCGACGAAAGGCCGCATGTCCGGAGAAACCAGGTCGAGGGCCTCGGGACTGTATCGTTGGGCGGCCTGGTCGATGGCATTCATCATGTCCGCGAACACGTCGGGATGGCGATAACTCGGAGCGGCTCGCATCATGCCCAGAAGCTGCCGACGGTAGTTCAGCAGATTATTCTGAACCGGCATCTTGAAATCCTGCGCAACCGCCGACACTTTCCGCGAGAGCGCATCCAGGTCCCCTTTGAACGAATCGATCAGGATGCCGTAAAAGAACGCGCCGTGACTGGCTTCGTCGGCGCCCATTTTCGTCAGGATGGTTTTCAGGAGCGGCTCATCAAGGCCTCGGGCGAGGGCACGGTAATAAAGGTGCGTTGCCTTTTCCTGCAAGGCCAGGTAGATGAATCCTTCGACGAGCTGGCGGTTGTGATCGTAAGGAAATACATACGCGGTCTGCCGCTCGCGGAGCATCTCGGCGTGCAACTCGGCCGGGGTCGCAAGGCCCGCGCGGGTCATATACATCTCGAGGACATGGGCATGGCGGTCTTCTTCGCCGACCCATCGGGTCGTGAAATGAAGAACGTTGCGGTTCACGATCTGCTGCGGATCGGTCATGGTGGGATCGGTCATGATCCGCAAGTATTCCGACATGTACCCGGGAAGGTGATCCTCGACAAAAAGGACGGTTTTGACAGCCGCCACCTGCGTTTCGTTCAGGCGATTGCCTCGGGTAATCGTGCTGATTTGTTCATGCTCCACCAGATCGTATGGGGACCATCCCATTCGATCGGCTCGCCTTAGATATTCGTATAGCACCGCGTCCAGTGCGGCTGGATCAGGAAAGACAGGTTGGATTACAGGCTTCCCGACAAGCAAATCGGGCATGGATTCCAATCTCGCCCGGGAGGTTCGGAGCGACTGCCCTCTCGCTTTCCATCCGTGGATCGCGTTCGAGCGTCACATTCCGCCAAGCGGCTCACTCGACAATAAGTCTCAGGATCTTAATTTACAAGGGTTTTGAACCGTAAAATATTCTAAAAACCTTATGTCTTCTTAATATATTGCAGAATGACTGACTCGCAGCTTTCAATGAGAGGCGACGCGGATCGATGTATTGCGATGACTTCCGGGACGGAGTAAATCAGCCCGGTCGATGGCGCGTTCCCTCAACATCCTGCTGGTCGCGATCGGCAGCCATGGCGACGTGCATCCCTTTATTGGGATCGGAGTTGCGTTGCGCTCGCGCGGCCACCGCGTGCGCATAGTAGTGAATGGTCATTTCACTCCGCTCGTCGAGAAAGCAGGTCTTGAGGCCATTCCGATCGGCACCTCCGAAGAATATCGGGAGCTGGCGATGCATCCCGATCTTTGGCACCGCCGTAAGGGAACTCAGTTTGTTTTTCGATCGCTGGGAAAACTGATTCGCCCGGTCTATGACGCGATCGTCACAAACAATCGGCCGGGTGAAACCGTCGTTGCCCATTCGAGTCTCGGGCTTGGAGCGCGCATTGCGCAGGACAAGCTCAACATCCCGACGGCGACGATTCATCTCCAGCCCAGCATCTTTCGCAGCGCGATCGAGCCGGCGATTCTCCCGGGACTGCCGCTGAAAAAGTGGATGCCGATTCCGATGCGACGTCTGATTTACGCGGCGGCGGACGTCCTCGTCATCGATCGGCTCATTGCGCCTCCCGTCAATGCCGTCCGCGCCGAGCTGGGATTGCCGAAGGTAGCGAGGATCCTCGATGGATGGTGGAATTCGCCGCAGCGCGTGATTGGACTGTTTCCGTCCTGGTTCGCTCCCCCGCAGACGGATTGGCCGCCGCAAACGCGATTAACCGGCTTTCCGCTCTTCGATGAAAGCGATTTGACCCGCCTGCCGCCGGAATTGAATGACTTTCTCGATCAGGGGAAGAAGCCGATCGCGTTCACCCCCGGTTCGGCGATGTGGAGCGGACACGAATTCTTCTCAGAATCCGCCAAGGCGTGCGTAATTCTCGGCCACCGCGGCCTGTTGCTCTCGCGCCATCGCGACCATATTCCGCGCGACCTTCCGCCAGGCGTCATTCATGTGGAGTACGCCCCCTTCAGCCAGCTTCTCCCGCGCTGCGCCGCGATCGTCCATCACGGCGGCATCGGCACCAGCGCAAGGCGCTGGCGGCGGGCACGCCGCAACTCATCATGGCGCGGGCTCACGATCAACCCGATAACGCCGCGAGGCTTGAACGACTCGGGGTCGCCCGATCGATCTCGCCTAGCCGCTACCGCGCGCCTCGAATCGCGGCGGCTTTGAAGGAGTTACTCCTTCCCGCACAGGTCGCCGCCTGCAGGGCGGCAAAGGCGCGATTCGTCAATGTGGATCCGGTTGGGGAGACGTGCGATCTGCTCGAAGCGCTGGGCGCTTGACCCGCGATGACAAGGTCAAAGCTGCGTCAATTGCGGCTCGATTTGGTCACGGAATTCAGCCCACCCCCGTTTCGTGATTTCACCATCGCTTATGGGCCTGCCGTTTTCAGCAGCGATGCGACCTCCAACTTCAAAATTGGCAGATCACTCTCCAGTATCCCCCAGACGATGTCATGCGAAATTGACCAATAGTTATGAATCAGGACATTTCGAAAGCCGATGATTCGCCGACAGTGGGTGAACTTTGATTCGAGGGCCGGCTCGAGCTTTAAAAGTTGCGACAGCGCGTCGCCAATGATTTCAAACTGCCGCTCAACGGCGGAGCGAAGCATTGGTTCGTTGCAGTAATCGATCAGAGTTTTTCCGCCCGTAAACTGAGAGAGCCTGTCTGCGGCTTCTTGGATGTCAAAAAGTTATTTCAACGATCTAGGCTGCATAAAGTCCCACTCGCGTACGCTCGACTTCCCGTAGCAGATACGGATTACGGATGGGAGCACGCTCTAGTAAATCAACTGGGCGACCGAGCAGCAGTTGCAAATCCTCAATCAAACCAAAATAAGCGTCGGCATGTTCGACCGGAGTCAAGTTGCCGAATCGCACCAAAAAATCGAAGTCGCTGGACGTTTCATCAAATGAATCAGCTGTGCCGGAACCGAATAGGTCCAATTCCAGAACATGATACCTGCGACAGAGTTCGGCAATCGCGCCCAGATGTTTGCGGACTCTTTCGTGGACGGCCATGTCACTCTCCAAAAGGCTTTCCTATCCGATCATGTTGGAACGTCGTGTGACGGACTCGGATCAATTTTCTTCTGAAATGTCCTGTTCCGCCATCCTTACAACCGACTGATCAGCAATTCCCTCTGAAAAATCATCTCCTTCGGCAGATCCCCCGCCAACTTGAGGAACAACTCTTCCTGGCTCAGCAGCTCCTTCTTGAAATCCTCGTTCTCGATCTTCTGGATGGCGTCGAGCTGGGCCGGCGTAACGTTGATTCCCTCGAGATCGATATCCTTCCCCTGCGGCATCCAACCCAGCACACTTTCGACGGCGTAGGCTCGGCCGTGGCAGCGGTCGATGATCCATTTCAGGACGCGCATGTTTTCGCCGAAGCCGGGCCAGATGAAATGGCCCTGGTCGTCCTTGCGGAACCAGTTGACGTGAAATATCCGCGGGCAATCGCGGAGGCGCTTGCGCATCTGGAACCAGTGAACGAGGTAGTCGCGGATGTTGTAGCCAATGAACGGGAGCATGGCCATCGGATCGCGACGGACGACGCCGACCTCTCCGGTAGCAGCGGCGGTGGTTTCGGAGCCGAGCGTCGCGCCGACGTAAACGCCGTGCATCCAGTTGAAGGCCTGGTAAACCAGCGGGATGGTTCGGCTGCGACGGCCGCCGAAGATCAGCGCGGAAACGGGGACGCCTTGCGGGTCGCCGGCGGCGGGGTCGAGGACCGGATTGTTCGCCATCGGGGCGGTGAACCGGCTGTTGGCGTGCGCCGCCTTTCGTCCGCTGTTTGGCGTCCATTTCTGCCCCATCCAGTCGATGCACTCGGCCGGCGGGTCGTCCGTCTTTCCCTCCCACCAGACATCGCCATCCGGAAGGAGCGCGACGTTGGTGTAGATCGCATCGTGCGACATGCACGCCATCGCATTGGGATTGGTGTGATAGTTGGTGCCGGGAACGACGCCGAAATAGCCCGCCTCGGGATTGATGGCCCGGAGCTTTCCGCTGGTTTCATCCACCCACATCCAGACGATGTCGTCGCCGACCGTGGTGATTTTCCACCCCTGCTTCTGATACCGTTCCGGCGGAATCATCATCGCGAAATTGGTCTTGCCCGAAGCGCTGGGGAATGCGGCGGCGACGTAAGTTTTTTCTCCGCGCGGATCGACCGCGCCCAGAAGAAGCATGTGCTCGGCCATCCAGCCCTGTTGATGGCCCAGGAAGCTGGCAATGCGAAGTGCGAGGCACTTTTTCCCCAGCAGCGCATTACCGCCGTAGCCCGACCCAAAACTCCAGATGGCGTTGTCGAGCGGGAAATGGCAGATGAACCGCCTCTCCGGGTTGACGTCTCCCAGGCCATGCAGGCAATGCGTGAATTCGTCGCTGACTCCCAGCTGTTCCCAGGCGCAGAGCCCCATCCGTGTCATCAGCCCCATGCTCAAAGCGACGTAGATCGAATCGGTAAGTTGCACCCCGACCTTGGCCAGCGGCGAGCCGAGCGGACCCATGACGAAGGGCACGACATACATCGTGCGGCCGCGCATGCTCCCCTCGAATAATCCGCGCATCTTCGCATAGGCCTTGCGGCTCTCCATCCAGTTGTTGGTGGGGCCGGCCATGTCCTCGCTTGGCGTGCAGATGAAAGTGAGCTGTTCGGATCGCGCCACGTCATTGGGATTGCTGCGATGCAGGTAGCAATTGGGTAATTTCTGCTGATTGAGCTTGAGCAAAACGCCGTCGCGCACCGCCTGCTCGGTAAGGCGATCCTTCTCATCCGCCGAGCCGTCACACCAGTAAATGTTGTCCGGCCGGCAGAGTTCCCCGCATTCCTGAACGAACGCGTGCACGTGCGGATTGGCCTGCTCGTACGATGGCTGCGTCACATCCGCTCCGAATTCGACTGTCTTCCCCCGGCTGATGGTGCTCATCCAACATTCCTTTCTTCAACCGATTCGGATGGTAACCCGCTGCCCCCCACCCGGCTACCGACGCGCGCTCATTTGTCTTCTGTTGAACGTTGAAAGTTGAGTCCCTGGCACTGGGATTGAACGTTTTTCGCTTTTCCACGCTTAGGGGCCAACATTTAACGCTCAAAGTTCAACATCGAACATCGAACATCGAACGATGTTATTCTGTAACGTGTTGCTCGCTGGCGCATCTTCCGCATCGCGCAGCGGCTGCGAACAATCACCGTGCAACCCCACGAACGCCGACAAGCTATCGACCAGCTCTTCCGCAAGTATGGGCGCGGCGTCGGCAGTTATGTGCTGGCCCGGGTGGGAGACAAAGATCTCGCGGAGACGATCACGTCGTCGGTTTTTCTCATCGTGGTGCGCCGGATCGAGCAATGCCGCGCATCGCCGGCGGCGTGGCTCTGGTCGATCGTCCGGAGCGAGATTGCCCGTCATTTTCGCCAGCATCGGGCGACCGAATCGCTGGAGGACCGATCGCTGGCCGATCCGTCGCCGCAACCGATCGAGATGGCGGAGCGCAGCGAAATGCAATCGCGCATGCGGATCGCCCTCGAGCAGTTGAACGAGGAACAGCAGAACCTGATCTATCTCAAGTTTTTCCAGGATATGCCCAATACCGAAATCGCCCAGGCAATGGGGCTCAGTTCGTCAAACGTCGGTGTGATCGTCCACCGCGCCGTCAAACGGCTGCGCGCGCTGATGGAATCGAACGCCCGCGCCGACAACACGAAAAATCCATGAACGCCCGCGGAGCTTGCTCCGTGGGTTTTGCTCGAAATCTGAAAGGTCAGAGGCAACCATGACGACCCCGCCAAACATTGATGATGCCGACCGCGCCCCCGATGGAGGCGAGGACCGCGGCGACTGGGCGGCATGGGAAAAGACCTTCCGCGATGCACGCCCCGTCTTGCCCGACGCCGCCATGCAGCGCATCGATCAGGCCATTAAACTCGAAGTGCAGCGGGCGTCGCCGGCAAGCGCTCATCGAGGGCGCTGGCCGCTGATCGTTACGGGGTGCGTCGTTTTCATCGCGGGGGCAATCTGGATTCTGACGGGCCGATTCTCCAATCGCCCGACGCCCGGTGCCGCGCCGACAATCGAAGAGCGACTTCCGTTGACCTACCCCAGCGCCCCGCGCCGTGTCGGGCCGACTACCTCGGCGCTGCCGTTGGCCGAAGAACGCCAGGCCGTCATCGTCGCCGCTGGCAAATCCGTCGATCAAGGGATCGCGACCTACCGTGGCCCGGTCACGATCTCAATCGGCCCCACGCGAATTGCTTGTGATGCGTTAACCGTTTTTCGCGAATCCGGGTCGCAAAGCCGTCTGCTCAGCGGCAAGGGCAAAGTGCATGGCGAAAATGTCCAATCCGTTGGGACCGTCTCCGCCGAAGAATTCACGTTTAACACAGCAACTGGAAGGATTGTCTTCTCGGGAAACGTTCGTGTTGTAATTGATGGAAAAGCGTCAATCGTTCCATCGCTGACCATTACTCCAGAAGGCACCATCCAAACGACCCGGGAGTAAACGAACCTGATTTCGTGGGAGAGCCGGCCCGTCCCCGGGCCGTCCGGAGCGCTCCGACGGGCCGGCCTGTCCTGAGCGCAGTCGAAGGGCTCTCCCAGCTATCCATGTCGTTATTATTTCCAGGAGTCAGATGATCACTCCCGGGCTACCTGCTGTTCATCGTGTCGAGCATTCCCTTGGCCGCCTGCCGAATGGAAGGCGCCGCGCCGGTGTCATCAGCAAGTGAACGCAGCGCCTTCGTCGCCGCGACCGCATCCCCCTTTTGATTCAGCCCGAAGCAGATTTGCAGTCGGGCGGCGTCACGAACCGGAGTCGATCCGTCAAATGACAGGAGAACGGCGGGCGAGGTGTTTGACAGGTCAACGAGAATTTTCGTCGCCTCATCCACCTTGTTTTGGTGGAGCAGTAGTTTGGCGCCGAAGTATCGGAAATCGTTCTGATTCTTGCCCGACGCGCCGAGCCGGTCTACTTTTTTCTGCAGATCCTCCAATTGTGTGCCTGTCAGAGTTCCCGGCATGAAATTCAGCAACCGCATGGCTTGAACAAAGTCGCCATCCGCGGTGTGAGATTGAATGTCGCTGTCGGTAAGCGGGAGGAACCCCTCGGCCGGGATGACGCGAATGTCTTTTTCCGTCGAAAGCCGATCCGTCAAGTAATAGGCGTGAGCGCCGCCGAAAACGACAGCAATCCGCTGGCCCACATGTGCGCGGCAGATCGCGATGACATTGCCGACGATTCTGTCATTCCATTGCTCCCATGGAGTCTCCCTCCCGTAGAGCTTGTGCAATTCGGCGTGATACGCTCGCCAGTGGTCCATCGCTCGATTGGAGTTCATCTCAACACAGGTCGGCGGGTACTGTTCGAAATACTTCTGAAGGTCTCTTTCGAGTTGTTCGACATTGGCAGACTTCCCACCGGTCCGTAAATCCGCAAACATGGAATTGATTTGCTGAACGTACGTTGGATTATCCGACCCCGCCGGGATTGCCTGGACCTTGCGACCGACGGCCCACGGACGGGTCACTTTCGCCAGTTCGTACGGAGCGGTTGACCAGGGATCCGGCACATCGCCGGCCGCCTCGACAGCCAGGACCTCAGGGGCGATTTTGTCCAGCAGCGCCTTGAGGTGACCCGGGGTATACCCGCTCGGCATATCGGTAATGAAATGGGCTGTTGATACAATGACCACCTCTGTCGGGCGCGTCGTGGGGGATGCCGCATCGGCAATCGGGGAATATGCGAGCGGCAGTGCGATGAGCGCAACGATGAGTATGGATTTGAGGTGGTTCATCGTCTGAAGGGGCGATCGATCCCTAGCCCGCGCCGCTTCGACCTGCCTGCATCCCCAGCGCCACCGCATACAGCGGGTCCCACGTCCCCTCCTCCGCGCCGATGAAACTCCTCACGTCTTCGTCATAGAACGACCCGATTCCACAACACCCGATCCCCAGTGCATTCGCGGCGAGGTGAATTCTCTCCGCTACAATGCCGGCTTCGAGATGGCTCAGCCGATATGCATCGGGCCCCGCTTCGGAGAGGAGCGTCTTCAAGTCCGCGCAAATCCAGCAGACTGCCGCCGCGTCGGCCGCGAACGATTGCTCGGCGCTGAGATAGCCGGACTCGAAACGGAATTCCCCGTTTCGCATGAGCCACCATTTGTCGGCCGGGGGATGGTAATACCAGATGCCCGAATCCAGGCCGGTCACGTCGTGAACGACCCAGAACGGGCGAACCAATCCGACATAGGGGCCATCGGGCAGAATCGGATCGAAACTCCCGCCAAGAAATGCGGCTCGATTGATTGTCAGGAAACGGTCGCGCGAAATGGGAAGCTTTCGATCGATGTGGGCCACGCTGCGTCTGCGCGAGGACGACCTGTCGCATCGACGGACAGGCCACGAAGGCAGGAGGTGGCGGCAGCTCGACGCCGGATTCCGTCTCTGGCATGGCGCAAGTCCCGGTGGCAGGCGGGCGGATCGTGCCGCACAGCCATCCCCGGGACAACGCAATCGGCGTGAATTGCGGTGATCGTTCCATACGGACGAAATTCCGGCGAGAGTGGCTCGCGATCGATCAGCGGCAACGGGCCGGCCGGAGGCGCTGCGGATCGATTCGAAGCAGCAGGACGGGCCGCTTCGACGCCGGCGGCATCCGCCCAGACGACCATTCCCTGGACGGATTCGGCCGCGCCGAATTCGGCATCGACTCCCAATCCCAGCAGCTCGCGCATGTTCGACTCCTGGACGCGGAGGCGCGGCATCGTGGCGATTCCCAGTCCATTTCCCACAGCGACAAGATTTTCGATCACATGACCGGCGTCGAGCAGCGCCATGCGATAGCCCCCCTGCCGGAACTTCCAGGCCGAGCGCCAGAAAATCGTCGAAATCAGGAGAGCCGCGGGCACGGATTGGAGAAACGCCAGGTCGGGCCGGCCGCGTTTGATCGTTGCCAGCGTCTGCGGCCCGTCGCGCAATTTACGCAGCGCGAATTCGCTCACGCTGAAGTGATAAAAACCGGGTTCCAGGTCTTCAATGTTGAAGGCGGCAACGTAAATTTCGCATGGATACAGCGCCGCGGCGCTGGGGCAGGCCCGGAGCCAGGATTTCCTGCTACCCGACCGCTTCTCGAGTGTCCGGCCCGCCGCCAGATGCAGCCAGGTTGCGATCGTGCGGAGATTCCGCGGCGGCCCGATCTGACTTTCCGGCAGAGTCGCGATCCCATCGTTCAAAACGCCGATCGCCGGAGCGGCGGCATCGAGCAGTTTCGTCGGAAGCGGAATTTTGGGCGCTTCGGGAAACAGGCGATAGGGATTCGGCCGATTGGCCTCATCCGCCGGGGAGTCGGCCCGAAGCGAGGCCTCCGTCCGGACCGTGGCGCGATGATATTCGAGCACGCGGTCGTTGCGTTCGAGAATCTGGCGGGGAAGTTCGGGCATGGGAGAGGTTGGAGAGTAGAGAGTGGAGAGTAGAGAATGGGTGGCGATTCGCAAGTGCTTGCCGCTTTCTCCACTCTCAACTCTCCACCCTCCACTTTCCAGCCTCCACTCTCCCCGCCCGTTTGACCCCGGCGGCGCCCTTCCCGTAGACTGCCGCCTCTTATGTCCTTTCAATGCGTCATCGTCACTCCCGAGCGTCAGGCGGCGGATGAATCGGTCACCCAGGCGATCATTCCCGCGCATGACGGGCTGATCGGCATCCTCACCGACCGCGCCCCCCTCCTCGTCAAACTCGGCGCCGGACCGCTCCGGCTCGATCTGGCCGGCGGACAGCACAAAATCTTCAAGATCAAGGGCGGCGTCGCGGAGATGAAGGAAAACCGGCTGACCGTTCTTACCGAAGAAGCGGTTGCCGCGGAGTGACGCGCCAGGGCTACCTGGACGCAAGCTCATCTCAGTTTTCTTCCTTGTCGTTTATCGATAAACGATAAGGAACTAAGTGGTGTGCAATGTACGTAGTGCGGGCTTTAGCCCGTTCTTTCATTCCTCGAAGCGGAGAGATGCATTGGGGCGGAGGTCAGGCACTACCAATCATCACCCCAAATCAAACGACGCTTCAAAATGCTGGCTGTCGATCTGCTTTATGATGAAGTGATCGGATAGCCCTTTGAACAATAGCATCGGCCGGCCATAAGCGTCTCGTCCGATCTCATTCGGTTTGACTGCACCGGTGCAGTAGATCTTGCCGGACCAGTTGCCCTTCCACCCGATCATTTTTTTCACGAGAAGCACGATGCGACCGTCAGGCAACATAACTGCGTCTACCGCGCCATCGGCTGAGTTTGATGCCAGGGCGGGCGGAAGCACGAGTTTTTGCGCGGCGCCGCGGGCTGCGTCGTGCGAACCCAGGTTGCTATATCGGTACATCCGCGTTCGGTCGCGAGTCGGGCAATCTGGTGCGCGACCGCGCCCGTAAGAGAAAGCGCCAGCACGACGCCGATAAAGAGTCCGATCGCGCATGAAGGGCGTTCGAGCCGTGATAGCGGTCGATGCTTCGACGTTGGATAGAAACGGACCAAAAGAAATGGAACGATCAACGCCGCGACAAGCGATGCCAGCGCAATTGGCCGCAGCAGGTTCCAGCGAGAGCCAGAAATCTCCTGGGCGACTCCCGCGCCGCCGAACGCAAGAAGCGTCAGCGATGCCCCGACGAGGCCGGTGAGCGGCCAGCGCCGAGCGGCCGGCGTCAGGATCAACGCCGAGACCGACAAGACTGCGATGGCATAGAGGATTTCAAGGCCTGTTCCGAAGAATGCGACCATCCACCAGGTGATGATCACCGCATCCTGCTCCACCGGCTGGTGAGCGATGGCACATACCAGGCCCGATGCTCCGCCGCCAACGACCATGCCAACCGTGAACGGAACGAACGACCACACACAGCGGAACCGCCCGGTGCGCCGTTCTGGCGATGCGTAGATCAGTGGCTGGGGCACGAGGTCGGTCATGGAACGGCCCCCCTAACGGTAAACGATTGGGGTCAGGCAAGAAGACTTTGCGCGCGGCTTCATTTTGGACGGTGCGCGATCGGAAGGCACCGTTCCGCGACCAGAAGTTTATTAGCCGCCGCGGCCACGCGGCGTTTTTCCAGAACAGACGCCGCGAGGATGCGGCGGCTAAACTTCTGGTCCTGGGGCAGGGCCTTCAACGCGCGGCAAAACCACTTCAAAACCACGGCCGCTCTCTTCGGAACTCGCGGCGATGGTATCGCGCTCCAGATATCGCGCTCCCCACAGCCAGATCAATCCACCGAGCACCATCATCAGCGACACGAACTGAAACGCCGGTTTCAGTTGTCCGCCGTGATGATCGCTGATGAATCCGATCGTCGGGCCCGCCGCGACATCCCCAAACAGATGAATGATGAAAATATTCAGGGCAAACGCGGTCGAGCGAACCGCGGGACTTGTCACGTTGGCCAGGATTGTGTTGCTCGGCCCAGTATTAAAAAACAGGCAGAAAACGGCGAGAAAGAGAAAAACCCAGGCCAGCGGAAAAGGGACACTCAACGCAAGAAGAAAAAACGGAAAACCGGCGAGCATGCCGGCGGCGGAGACGAGAAAATAGGAGCCTTTGAACCGTGTGGCGCAAGGCGTCGCCGGCCCATCCGCCCATCAGCGTTGCCGCGAGTCCGGCCACGACCACGATTCCGCTGAAGACAATGCCGACCGACGCCTCGCTCTGCCCCCGATCCTGCACAAGGTATTTCGGCATCCAGATGGAAATTCCGCCGATGGCAAACGTCATGGCGGTACCGCCGAGCGTATCGATGACGTAGGAGGGAATGCGGAGCAGAGAAAGATAGTCGGCGAGCCGCGCGTGATGCCCGGCGCCTTCATTTTTGCCGCGCGGCGCTTCGGGCATGAAAAAGCAGAGCGCGCAAGCAACAGTCCCGGCGGAACAACTAGCAGGAACGCGCCATGCCAGCCAAGCCGTGTCCCCGCGACAAGAAGGCCAAGTCCATATCCCAGCGCACCGCCGACAGGTATCGCCGCGTAGAACCAGGCGAGCACCTTCCCCCGGGCCGAGACCGGAAACAGATCCGCGATGATCGTCGGCGCGACCGGCCCGTAGGCGGCCTCCCCGACGCCGACGAAGAGGCGCGTGACCAGCATCATCGTATAAAAAGTGGCGAGGCCCGACGCGCCGCTGGCCAGGCTCCAGAGAATCACGCCGATGCCGATCAGCTTCCAGCGCGGCGCGCGGTCGCCAAGCCAGCCGAACAGCGGACTGACGCACATGTAGCAGATGAGAAAAGCGCTGGCGAGCCAGCCGAGCTTTTCGTCGATGGCATGCGCCCCGTGCGGGAAAAAATCGTCTCCGATGCGATGAAGGACCGCGCTGAGGACATAGCGATCGATGTAGTTGAAGAGGTTGATCGCCAGCAGCAGCGAGAGCGCGAGCCATGCGGCGCGCAAAGCGCGGGCTTCGGGCAGGGGAGCGGTGCGATAACCAAGCACCGGCGTGGCTCCGGCTTGTTCTTCCATGCGCCGGAAATCTTCCGGGCGAGGGAAGGCAAATGCAAACGGGGATCAGTCAATTGCCGGTCGCGATGTGTGTGGTTTCAATCTGCCCGGACCGCCCTTCCCGAGATCCCCTGAAAAGTAATCAGTCTGCCGATTGCAAAGTTTAGCCGCCGCGGCCACGCGGTGTTTTTCCGGAACAGACGCCGCGAGGCCGCGGCGGCTAAACTTCCGTTAGAAATGTCTTTCTGCTGTTTATGGAATTTTCGCTCGACATTTCTACTGCGCCACATACCCCTGCCACACCCATTCCAGCGCGGACGGCAGCGTCTGCGCCGTGACCCGGCCGTCCGTATGTCCCGCGGCTTTGGCAAAGACATAGTGATAGTGATACGCCTTGGCCTTCAGCGCGGCGGCCATTCGCTGATTGGCCATGACCCAATTGTGGAGTGAGGCTTCATCGCGATTGAAACCGTTGTCGTTTTCGCTGACCTGGAGTTTCATTTTCGCTTTATTCGAAGCCGGGCTTCTCAGGCAATATCGAGTTAAAGTGGAACACTTTGGCACTGGGTGGAACAACTTTGCGCTAATTTTATCATATTGTTGCGTGCATAATTAACAAAAAGATATTCTATCCGAATCGTCATTTGTCAAGGTCTCTCCCTGCCGATATTTTTTATTTGCAATAGTACCTAACTGTATGCTAACATCTACTTTCCTCATACCAGGGAGTCTTGATGAGCAATAAGACAGGACCTTCGGCGGAGAATTCGGCTTCTGAATCCAATGACCCGACGCCCGATGATGGGACGTTGGTGTCGGCGGGTTATGCGCTCAGCCACCCGCAGCGCCGAGCGCTGGAGTTGCTGACACGGGGCCGAAGCATTCGATCAGCCGCGAGCGAGGCGGGAGTCGGAAGGACCACTCTCTATCGCTGGCTGCGCGATGATCCGCAATTCATCGCAGCCTATAACCTCTGGAACGATGAGCTGATCGAGTCGGCACGAGCCCGGCTCGCGAGCCTCATCAACGCCGCCGTCGATACGATGGGCCGCGCCATCCGAAAGGTGACAGGCGCTCTGCCGAAACGCTGCTCAAGTCAATGAACGTCCTGAAGCCGCGTGTTTCAGGCCCGCATGAGGCGGTTGAAGTCGTTGAGCGCCGAAAAATCGCCGAGCGGCTTCGAGCGGTCACGATCCAGGAAGCCGAACATGAAGTCGATGTTCGCACGTACCGGGCGCACCGGCCGCCCAACCTGCCAGATATGTGAACTCCTGGCGAAGCGCGGCCACGAGCGGCCCACAAGCTGTTTCATAACCTTTTCACGCCGGGTCCTGTGGACCCGGCGTGGCAGACTGGAAGCGTTCTGATCACAGATGAATCACTCGATCGCCATCAGGCTGCCTTCGGCTTCATCGGAAGCATGCGGGGTCATGGCGCAGGATGGGTCAACAGGTTGAGAATCAGCGCGATCGCGGTGCAGACCGCGATGCTGGCGGCCATGGGGACGGGGGTGGGGATTTTTTGAGCATCCTGCAATGCGCTGACAATCAAGCCGCCGAGCGCGCTGACGCCGAACTGAAGAAAGCCGAAGACGGCCGACGCATTGCCGGCGATTCGGCCGTGCGGTGACATGGCGAGCACGGTGGTGTTAGGGAAGACGAATCCCATCGAAGCCATGAAGAGCCAGAGCGGGAAATAAATCCCCCAGAACCCGCCGAAACCGGTGAGGGCGTCGATCAAGAGCAGCATGCCGGCCAACGCGCCGGTTGCCAGCGCCCCGCGGAGAATTTTCCGAATGTCGTAACGGCCGGCGAGGAAGCCATTCACCTGGGCCATGCCGATGATGCCGCAGACGATCGGTCCGAAGTAAAGCCAGAAGCGTGATTCGGAGATGCCGAAGATTTTTTCGAAGACATACGGTGAGCCGCCAACGTATGCGAATAAGCCGGCCATGCCGACGCTGACGGTCATCGCCTGCAGATTAAATTCGCGCTGCCGGAGCACGTAGAGATACGTTGAAAGCGTTTCTCGAGCCGAATGACGGATACGCCGCTCCGGCGGAAGGGATTCGCGGAAGAAAAAAGCGGTCGAGAGGAGCGCCGTCAGGCCGGCGCAGGCGTGAATCCAGAAGATGGCCCGCCACCCCAGGTGCCCGGCGAGAAATCCGCCGACCAGCGGCGCGATGATCGGCGCCGAGCCCATGACCAGCATCAGCGAGGAGAATATTTTGGCGGACTGTCGATCATCGAAGAGATCGCGCACCACCGCGCGGGAGATCGACCATCTCCGCGCATCCCCCCATCGCCTGAACGAAACGCAGGACGGCCAGCGATCGGATATTCCAGGAGAGGGCGCATCCCGTGCTGGCCAGTGCGAAAAGCGACAACCCGATATAGAGGGGCGTTTTGCGGCCGAGCCGGTCGGCCAGTGGGCCGTAGACGAGCTGGCCCAGCGCCAACCCGATGAAATAGCTCGCGAGCGTGCGCTGGACATCAGGAATCTGCACATGAAACGCCGCCGCCACGCGCGGAAAAGCCGGCAGATACATATCGATGGCCAGCGGCCCGAGGGCGGCGAGAGTTCCAAGGTAAATCGTCAGCCAGATCACCGACGCGCGGGAGAGCGGCGCGTGATCGTTCGAAGTGGCAAGGGAAGACGGTAACGAATCGACAGCCATGGGCCGGGGATAATAGGGGCATGGCCGCGGAGGGCAAATTCACCGGAGATGCTCGTTGTCGAGAGGACGAGCGGAACTGAGGTCAGCTTCTAAATTTTCGCCGCTCGCCTCCTTTATTACGATATCGGTTCGGCAGGCGCTTTACGAATGCTTTGAATTTTTCTTCATGCTCCTCGGACGCAGACCAGGTCTGCAGGTCGTTTAAGTCTACTTCTTGATCAAGCGCAACCAACAGGGCCTGCTCCAGAGCTTGTCGATCGTTCCAATGAAAAAAGGCCGCTAGCCGATCCTTAACGCAATCAGTCGGCGAAAGAAGTCGCAGCAATCCAGCGGCAGTCATTCGCTCTGTTACTTTCTCTATCCGTTGGTTGCCGACCATCAATGGTCCGGTTGGGAATTCGACAATGAGTGGCGTTGAAGGATTCACGAAGTACCGATCCTTCTCGTAAAATCCGAGATCTTCCAATATCGCGCGTATCTTTCGTCGCGGGACGGGACCCTCCTCAATAAAATCGAGATCCGCAGAAACGTACTTGCCATTCGACCAGATAGCGACACATGCGCCGCCCGTGAGAGTTACTATTACACCTGCATCATGGAGCGACTGGCACAGATATCCCGCCAGCTCTTCCAGGGACATTTCCTTTAAGTCCTTCAAAGGGGCTTGCCTTTTCGGCGTGGGCGAGCTCGAGTCACGAGCAGTTTTTCCCGAAGTTCGGAGGGATAGAGCGAAAGTGCACGATTTAGAAGGGCTGATAGTTCAGTGCGCGCTGGATATCGCGGGTTAAACTCATACTCGCGAGTGCTTCCGACGGTACGGCTGATCAAAACACCTGCCGCCTCCAGCGTCTCCATCGCCTTTTGAATCGGAGATAATGGTGCATCGAAAAAACGGGCAATCTCGCGCGCTAACCGCGGCGCCTGGCAAGAAGGTAAATGAAGACACGTTCCTGATTGACTGAACCAAACAGCGATGCAAGCACAGAAATTCCGATCCTGACCTAACATGTAGGTCGATTGACACTAAATATAGGTCGGAATTGGATTGCGGTCAATTTTTCCTCAGGGAATGGGGCGGCGGCAAGCGCAGCGATAATGGGGAGTTGCCGCGGTGGGCAAATACATCGCGGCCGTTCGTTGTCCAGAAAAGGATTTGCACCGAACGCCGCAGGTTCATTACCATGAATCACCACTTGACCCACTCCGCGTCCAGCCATGCTGCCCGCTACTCCTGCCAGCTTTGACCAAGCCCCCGCCAGGTCATGGCTCCGCAATCGACGGGTGATCGCCGGTTCGCAGATCGCCGTCGCGGCGATCTTTTTATACCTTCTCATTTATCATTACCACCACCAGACGCGTGGCGCGGGAGGACATCTCGGCGATTTTCCCACGTTTTACCGGGCGGCCCAGTTTGCCGCCGATCATCGTGACATTTACAGGTCGGGCGCCACACGGGCGATGAGCTATGTTTATCCGCCGTTGATTGCGTTCGTCTTTCGGCCGCTGACTTTGCTGACGATGGCCCGCGCGGCCCAGGTGTTTTTGCTGCTCAACACGCTGATGCTGCTGGGCGCGGTCCTGCTCTCGAGCCGCGCCTTGCTCCGCCGCTTTGGCGTCGACCGTCTCGATTCGATCTGGCCGGCGGCGTTGCTGGTGAGCATTCTCAGCTTGAACCAGATGCGCGCTGTCCTGACCATGGGGGAAACCGACGGGATCATGCTTTTCATGTTCGCGCTGGCGCTCTTCTGGCTTGACGCACTCCCGATTGGGGCCGGATGCGCTTTGGCCATTGCGCTGAACATCAAATACCTGCCGATCGTGGTCGTCCCCTGGCTGCTCATTCGACGCCGGTGGAGCGTGCTGCTGGCGATGGCGGTGTGGACGGTGGCTGTGGCTCTGGCGCCGGCGGCGGAACTCGGCTGGCGCGAAAACCTGCGCTGTCTGCGCGTTTCACTGGGAGGGCTGCTGCTTTGGGTTGGCGTTACGCCGGAAAAATCGCAGGCCATCCACATTCACGACATTGCCGACGGCCTCAGCGTGTCCATCACCAGCGGTCTGGCTCGAATGCTGCAACCCCTGAGAGCGACGAACAACCTGGTGCTTCTCTGCGCGGCAGCGATCGCCCTGGCAATGCTTGGGATCGTTTATCACATGTATCGGCGTCGCGGATTTCCAATGTGGAAATGGCCCGATCGAGCGGAGCAGCTCAGGATTCCGTTTCGTGGTCTGATGGGCGTCGAATGGGGTGTAATCGTCGCCGCCGCACTGATTTTCAGCCCCGACACGAACACGCGGCACCTGGTCATGGCGATGCTGGTGAACGCGATCGCGGCGGCCGTTCTGGTTTCTCCATCGCCCCGAAGCAGCCGCTTGTGGGCCCTGTGCGGCGCGGTGGTGATCTTCCTCGCCCTTTTGATGCCATTGGGGCGGGAATTGCCGGCTCTCGGCGCGTTCTATTATCGCTACAGCATTCCCGGCTGGGGACTGGCAATTGGCTCGCTGCTCGTCATGAAAGCGGCGTTGAATTACATCGCCGCCGAAAGTCACATCAATGCTCCTTCAACGTAGGGTGGGCTCGGCCCACCCCTTCGGCTTTTCGTCAATTGCTTGAGCGAAGATTCTTGCCTCACGTGGTGGGCCTAGCGCGGAAAATTCAGGATTTACCACCGAGACGCAGAGGACGCAGAGAAAACAGTAGACTCGGTAAGTGTGAGTTGCACATTCTGTAAACGTTTTGCGACATCGCAGAACAAGCGTAATTCATTCTGTTCCTGGTCTTCTCTGTACTACACATCCGTAACATGTTGTTTTCTTGCGCATCTTCTAGCGGTCAATTATGCGACGCCAGCCAAGGCCAGGGAATTGGCTTCGCCCACAACCAACCACGAAGGCGCGAAGACGCGAAGGCAAACGCGAAGGAAGAAAAATGAAGAAGAGGAATCAAATGAGAAACTCAATCTGGGCGCTGATTTGAATTTCTTCGCGTTTGTCTTCGCGCCCTTCGCGACTTCGCGGTTGGTTTAGTCTGCTGTCGGTCATTCGGGGTGACTGTCTAGATCCAAGCCTCCTGATCAGCAGTTTGATCGTACAAACATACTGATCTTCGCCTCTTTCACCTCCCTGCGTCCCAACGCACGAGCCGCGCATCACGATTTGCAGGTGCGATTTGCCCTGGCGAAAACTCCCGGCAACAATTCATGATGGACATGCGCCCGCGCTCAAGACGATCGTCCTGGCTCCGCTGTTGATTTTGGTGCTGGCGATGCTGGTCGCCTTTTTTTTGGTCGCACCGCTCTTTGTCGTGATCGAGACCATCGACATCCTGCGTATGCGATCGATCACCACCGCGACAATCCGCCACGCCGCCGCAGCGTATGGCAACGAAGGTTCCCGACCTGACGTGGCATACTGTTTCACGGTGAACGGGGTGAACTACGATTCGAGCCAATACGCTCCCGGCTGGATGGCAAACCGTGGGTCATGGACAGACGGCGGGCGTGGCGTTACCGCCCGCTACAAGCCGGGTCAGCTTGCCATCATTCATTACCGCCTCGCCCACCCAACGGATTGCTGCCTGGAATATGGGTGGTTCAAATGGTCGATCGGTTTTTCCCTCGGCGTCTGGGGGTTGATAATCGGAAAATCAGAAAAACGCGAGACTTGGCCGCGCCGGGCAATTGGCCGTGCTATGGCGCTCTCGGGCATCGTGCTGATCTTCTTTGCGCCCAACATCATCCCCGTCGCGCAAATTCACTTGTATCTTGCAGCGTTTTTCGGAATCCTTGCCTGCGCTGCGGTCTATTCAATGCAGGAGCAAAGCAAAACGCAGCCGACGATCGCGACGGCAATGGAGTCCAAGGCGGAAAAACAGGTCGGCTAGTAGCGCGGCACGATCAACACCGAGACGCGCGAGCGCAAAGAAATTGCCAGATAGGTAAATGAGCATGACGGTGTCGTGATGGAATAACAGAGTTGTCGATCCGGAGTCCTGATTCCCAGAGCATTTGAGAGATTGATCCCCTCGATCTTGCGGTTCGGCATCGGCGGTTTGGTCATTGGCGTTCCGTCGAGATTCCACCATCGCGGACTTGAAGTGTTGTCACATAATCCAAGCACCCGGAAAGTGCCGCCCCAACATAATGCCAATTCTCCATTCCACGGTCGATCGGCCGGCTGCGTCATGGGCGGAGGCGCATTCCTTGCCGTGGCAGCGGATATTCGATGTGCGAGCACTCGCCATATCAACGCGGCCGCGAGACCCAGCGCCAGCGCAAGTGACACGAGAAGGATAGCGATCCATCGAAACAGGCGCCATGCCCGACGACGATTTTGAACCCCCGTACTCTCCATTTGTTCAGGCCATCAAAGCATTAATTACATTCGACGACTCCACTCCCGTCAGCCGCTGATCGAGCCCCTGGTACCGATATGTGAATCGCTCATGATCGATGCCGAGCAGCCGAAGCACCGTCGCATGGAAATCGTGAACGCTCACTGGGTCTTTCACGATGTTGTAGCTGAAATCATCCGTTTCCCCGTGGATCGTCCCGGCAGCACAACCGCCTCCTGCGAGCCACATGGTGAAGCAGCGCGGGTGATGGTCGCGGCCATAGTTTTCATGGGAGAGGCCGCCCTGGGAATAGATGGTGCGGCCGAATTCGCCGCCCCAGATGATGAGGGTTTCGTCGAGCATGCCGCGGTTTTTCAGGTCGGTGATCAAGCCGTAGCAGGCCTGGTCCACGTCCTTGCACTGGGAGGGGAGACGGCCGGCGACGTTGCCATGGGTGTCCCAGTTGTTGTGATAGACCTGGACGAAGCGGACGCCACGCTCGACGAGCCGCCGGGCGAGCAACGCCGTGGCGGCGAAGGTGCCGGGCTTGCGGGCGTCGTCTCCGTAGAGCTTGTAGGTGGAGTCGGGTTCGCCCGATGTGTCGGTCAGTTCGGGGACGCTGGCCTGCATCCGGAAGGCGAGCTCGTATTGCTGAATTCGCGTGTGGGTCTCGGGATCGCCGACCAGTTTGTAGTTCATCTCGTTGAGCTGGCTCAAAGCGTCTAAGCCGCGGCGGCGGACACCCTCGGTGACGCCGGGCGGGTTGTTGATGTAGAGGATTGGATCGCCGCTGGCGCGGAGCGCGACGCCGGCGTGCTCTCCCGACAGATAGCCGTTATTCCAGAGGCGGGCGGAGATCGCCTGGATCTGCTCGGTGTTGCTCGGTTTGGCGACCAGGACGCAGAAGGTCGGGAGGCTGTTGTTGAGCGAGCCCAGGCCGTACGAGCACCATGCGCCCAGGCACGGCCGGCCGGTCACCTGGTTGCCGGTCTGCATGAAGGTGACGGCGGGCTCGTGATTGATTGCGTCGGTGTGCATGCTGCGGACGAAACACATTTCGTCAGCGACCTTGGCCGTGTGCGGCAGCAGTTCGCTGAACCACATGCCGGCCTTGCCGTGCTGCGTAAATTTGAATTTGGACGGCGCGACGGGAAAGCGGGCCTGCCCGGAGGTCATGCCGGTCAGGCGCTGGCCCTGGCGGACCGAGTCGGGGAGATCCTTGTCGTACCACTGGTTCATCACCGGCTTGTAGTCGTAAAGATCCATCTGCGGCGGGCCGCCGAGCATGTGGAGATAGATGATCTGCTTCGCCCTGGGCGCGAAAGTCGGAGTCATCGCGGCGCCGAGGCCGGGGCGCATGAGCGGATTCACGATGGCTGCACCACGTGCGCCGCGGCTGAGAAAATGTTCCCCGCCCAAGGCGGCCAGGGCCGCCATGCCGAGGGCGTTTTTGCCGCGAGTGAGGAACTGGCGGCGAGTTTCGGAACGGATGAATTCTTGTTGAAGCGAGTTCATGCAATTCTCAAAACGTTTCGAGCCGACTCTCTGCCCCCTCTCCCAGTACTCTGGGAGAGGGTTGGGGTGAGGGTCCACTACGCAAACTGTGTTCGGCCCTCACCCCCGCCCTCTCCCGGAGTACCGGGCGAGGGGGATAGGTTGGCTACTTTCGGACTCATTTCCGCGTTTCCCGCGTAATGATGGTGGGCCCAGCCCACCCTACTTATTCAAGACCTCGTCAAGATTCATCAGCTGATTGCAGAGCATAGTCCACGCCGCCTGCTCGACCGGATCTACGGCTGCATCTCGCGGCGATTCGCCGACGGCGATCAGCTTCTTCGCATCTTCGGGATGAGCGCGATAAAAACTCGACAGATCGTCGAACGCGGATTTCGTGACGGCGGTCTCCTCGGGACGCAGGGGACGGGACAAGAGTCTCTTCGCAATCCAATCAACGCGCGTTTCGAATGTAGCGCCGCCGGACTTGATTGCGTGCTCGGCGAAATTACGCGCGGCCTCGACAAACTGCGGATCGTTCATCGTGACCAGCGCCTGCAGCGGCGTATCGGTCCGTTCGCGATAGACAGTGCAGACCTCGCGCGTCGGAGCGTTGAAGATGTCCATCGAGGCCGGCGGGGCGGCGCGCTTCCAGAAGGTGTACATGCTTCGGCGATAGAGTTTTTCGCCATGGTCCTGCACGTAGTCGCGCGTGTTGCTGCCGGGCATGGCGACGGCTTCCCAGACGCCAGCAGGCTGATAGGGACGGACGCTGGGGCCGCCGATGGTGCGGACGAGAAGGCCGCTGACAGCCAGCGCATTGTCGCGAATGGTCTCGGCGTCGAAACGAAAACGGGGACCGCGCGAAATCAGCCGATCGTCCGGATCGATCTCGAGTTTCTCCGGCGTGTCAGTCGCCGCCTGGCGGTAACTCGCGGACATCACCATGAGCTTGAACATGTGCTTGATGTCCCACTTACTCTCCCGGAACTCGACGGCGAGCCAGTCGATCAGTTCCTGATTCGACGGCGCTTCGCCCATGATGCCGAAGTCGCCGGCGGTTTTGACGATGCCGTAGCCGAAAAGCTGTTCCCAGTAGCGGTTCACCGTCACCCGCGCGGTCAATGGATTCTCGGGTTCGAGGAGCCATTGGGCGAATCCCAGGCGGTTGCGCGGGGCGTCTTTGGGATACGGGTGAAGCGCGGTGAGCGGCGCCGCCTGTACCTGCTCGCGGCGTTTGTCGTAGTCGCCGCGATACAGAACGAACGCGATGGCCGGCTGATTCTTCTCCTGCATCACGAGGCTGGTGGCGCCGCGAGATTGAATCGCGTTTTGCTCAGCATCGAGCGCGGCCACCTTTGCGCTCATCTGCTTGTACGGCTCATCGTTTGATCCGAGCCACCAGGCGAAGACCGTGTTTTTGTCCGCATCGGTTCGCTGTTCGGCCGGCTTGGCGAGCGCGCCGGCCAGCAGGCTTGATCGAGCGAGCGATTGCACTTCCGCGGGCACGAGGGCGCGGGAATAGGTGCGAAGGTCTTCCACCGCCAATCCGTTGATCGGGCTGGAGCTGTCGCGCTGGGCAATCTTGAGCGGCACGGCCGTATGCGTCGTGCCCCTGAGATTGTCGGCTTCGAAATGGGTGGCCTGCGGCTGGCCGTCTACGAAAAGCTTCAACCCGGCGCCTTTTCCCGAGCCGTCATAGGTGACGCAGAGGTGATGCCATTTGGCGGGATCCATCGCCGTGTTGGACACGACTTTGATCGCGTCATCCTGCCAGTGATGGATCAGGTGGGAAGCGAGAAAACCGTTCTGCACGTACATGTCCCAGCCACGGAAGCCGTCCTTCTCGTCCATCCTGCCCAGGACCGCCCCGCCGGCCACGTTTCCGGGAAGCTTGGCCCAGACGGCGCAGGTGTAGGGCTTGTCCTTGTCGAAATCGCCGGCGTCTGGAATGACGGCGGCGGCGCCCTGAGGCGTCATGATCGCCTTGCCGCCGGCCTCACCCGGCTGCCACTGAATATTAGCGGGAAGTGGCACCTGCCGCTCCAGCCCGGCAAACAGAACGCGGGTGGTGTTCCCCTGTCCTTCGCTGAGCGACGCGAGCAGGGTGAGATCGGTGGTCGGAATCGACTTGAGAATGGCGCTGGCGTCGGCGGACATCAGCCAGTGATCAAAATCGGAGCGGGCCGCCAGTTTACGATCGTCGAGCTGTTTCTGGGCGGCGGGAATTTCGGCCGCGAGCGCGTCCCAGCGCGGGCGATCCTCCAGACGCGGCACCTTCACGACCGGCGGCGTGTTGCCCACATTGCCGTCGAAAGCGTCCATCGTAATGTTGTTGAAGAACGCCGACATGGAATAAAAGTCGCGCTGCGGAATGGGATCGAACTTATGATCGTGGCAGACGGCGCAGTTGGCCGTTAAACCGAGGAAGACGCGGGACGTTGTCTCGGTTCGGTCGCGGGTGTAGCCGACGAGATTTTCCTCGGGGATTGTGCCCCCTTCATTGGTCGTGATGTTGCAGCGGTTAAACCCGGAGGCGATCTGCTGATCGAGCGTGCGATTGGGAAGCAGATCGCCGGCCAGTTGCTCGAGGGCAAACTGATCGAAGGGAATGTTGCGATTGAAGGCGTTGATCACCCAATCGCGATAGGGCCACATCTCGCGATAGTTGTCGAAATGGACGCCATTGCTGTCGGCGTATCGGGCGGCGTCAAGCCAGTAGCGGGCGCGGTGCTCGCCGTAGGCCGGCGAAGCAAGCAGACGATCGACAACTTTCTCGTAGGCGTCGGGCGACGCGTCATTCACAAACGCTTCGACCTCTTCCGCGGTCGGCGGCAGGCCGGTCAGATCGAACGTAACGCGACGGACCAGCGTGTGCTTGTCGGCTTCCGGCGCGGGGGAGAGGCCCTTCGATTCGAGTCTGGCGAGAACGAACCGGTCGATGGGATTGCGAACCCATTGCGAATTTTTGACGGCGGGAAGCTCCGACCGAACCGGCGCGATGAAGGACCAGTGTGGCTCCCACTGCGCCCCCTGTTCGATCCATTGCCGGATCATTTCCTTCTGCTGAGCGGTCAGCGTCTTGTGGCTCTTGGGAGGCGGCATGACCTGATCGGGATCGCCGCTGGTGATGCGCTGATAGAGCAGGCTGTGTTGCGGATCGCCTTTGATGACGGCATGGCCGCCGTTTTTTCGTTCGCCGAACAGCCCTTCTTCCCGATCGAATCGCATGCCGGCTTTTCGCGTTCCCGGGTCAGGGCCGTGGCAGAGGAAACAGTTTTCCGTCAGGAGTGGACGGATGTCGCGGTTGAAACGGATTTGCTGGGTCGCGGCAGTCGAAGCGGCGGGCGCGTCGGCCAAGACTAGGCCTGCCAGGGCAACCGAGCCGGCGGTCAGTGATGCGCAAAGGATGAGGTATCGACGCATGGTCCTTCCGAAGAGATACACGGACTTGCAATATGCTGTTTAGACGGACCCGAATTGTACATCACCGCTACGCCATCGGCGGCAAGATTGTTCGGAGACAGCAGGCCGTGCGTTAAAGCGTTCATCTCACAGAACTTGCGACGCATGTATAAACTTCCTTCACCCGGATGTCGGGATCACCCGTTCCCCGGCGGATATAACTCCTCTTTGTGGCGGGAAATCTTGAACAGGAGCCAACGGAGGAAACAGAGAAAACTGGGTTTTGGTCCTTCTCTGTTGCCTCCGTTGGCTCCTGTTCAAATTCTTTGCGCTAGTCAACACAGTGGCTGTGAAGAGCAGATGACTGAACCCGGTGACGCTTCCGTGGAACCGCCACAATGAGGCGCTACACCCGTTCCCCCCTCGAATACGGCTATTTGCTTTCCCGTGGAGAATCAGCCGAGTAAGATGGGGAACGGGGAGTGTATGACGGCTGTCACAGCAACACCTTCGAAGACCCGGACGCCGATCGGTATTACGGCAGGCGGTGCCGGGCGGGTTGTTCTTTTTGACGTGTCGTGGCAAACCTATGAATTGCTGCTCCGCGACTTGGCAGAACAACACGTATTTCTCACCTACGACCGTGGCACGCTGGAAATCATGTCGCCGCTATTCAAACATGAACGGGCCGGACGGCTGCTGGCTCGGCTGGTACAGTCGTATACAGAGGTCCGTGATATTCCCATTGTCAGTTGTGGAACAACCACGTGGCGGCGCGAGAGCCTGGCGCGAGGGCTGGAGGCGGACGAGTGTTTTTATGTCCAGAATGAGCCCCTGATTCGCGGAAGGGAAGAGGTCAGCCTGGATCGTGATCCACCGCCCGATCTGGCCGTTGAGGTTGATATCACCCGCAGCTCCCTGGAAAAGCAGGCAATCTATGCCGCGCTGAAAATTCCGGAGTTGTGGCGGTTTGAAAACGACCAATTGCAAATCTTTGTGCTCAAACCCAACGGCGAATATCAACAGGTGGATCAGAGCCCGGCGCTACCCGGACTTGCTTTGGCCCAAATTGATCGGTTCATGCGAGAACGCCTGAGCATGGGGGAAACTGAATGGATTCGCGCGTTTCGCGATGCAATCACAGCGCAGCCGTGACGCTTGAACAGCCTGCGCCGCCAGGCCGTCACCTTTACGGCGGGTCCATCGTCGTATTCAGGAAGACATTCACCTTCCCGGGTTCTTCATCAGCCAGGACAAAATCATCCCAGCCGTCGCCGTTGAAATCGCCGACGACGATGGACATCCATTCTCTGTTGTCCGTGGCGAAGATCGGCTGGCGCGGAGCGAATGTTCCGTCCCCTTTTCCCAAAAGGACGAAGGTCATCCCTCCTGACTTCTCTCCGACGCCGCTGGCGATTAAATCGGGAATTCCGTCGCCATTGAAGTCCCCAACGGCGCACACGGCAGCCTGTGGAAATGGACTCATGATTGGATCTTTAAAAAATGGCGGATCGCTGTGGGCTCCGTCGCGCTGACCGAGCCAAATACCGATTTCATTCCACCGCTGGATACATGCAAAATCCAGTATTCCGTCGGCGTTAAAGTCGGCCACCTCGAATCCTGCGGAGATGTCGGCGGCGTTGCGCTCAAACCGTCGCGCAATGCCGCCAAAACCGTCTCCGAGCAGCATCGAGAATTTTCCTTCTGTGGCGGCGATCACGTCGAGCTTGCCATCATGATTGAGATCGAGTGTGGCGACCCCTAAAACCCCGCGAAGATCAAAATCGTGGGGCGTGAAGGCGCCGTCCCCTTTGCCGATGAGCAGCGTGCTGTTAGCCGTCGAAGTCCAACTGGGAATCAGCAGATCCGGCACACCATCGCCGTTGAAGTCACCGACGGACAGACAGCGGGCGCCAAAGGGATAAGTAACGGGCGAAGCGAAGGTACCGTCTCCCGTATTGAGCAGCACGACAGGTTCGCCGCCCTGGCCCCATATTGGTTTCGTGTTGAGAAAGCATATCAGATCAGGCCGACCGTCCCCGTTCAGGTCGCGCGCAACCAGCTCGGTTGGAAAGGTCACTCCCACGGGTCCGAAAGCTGCGCCAGATTTGAATCGACCTTCTCGGGTCCCGAAAAAAACGACAACCGATGGGAATGTGCCGCTGTTGTAGGTATTCACGGCCAAATCCAAGAGCCCGTCGCCGTTGAAATCCGCGACGGCCATGTTGCCGACCTGTAGTTTTTCCATCGATTGCGGCAGCTTCAATACCGAACGTGTGAAAATCACCTCGCCGGTCGCGGCCGGACTTCGCGGCTTCCGCTTGCGCGGAGTCGTTAGTGAGAAACCGCTTGGAACCAGTCTCGGGGCGTTCGACGAAGCGTGAGGATCCGCGTTTGCCATCAGGCTTTTCTCTGCGTCTGAGAAAATGCCTGGCCTGATGGTCGACTGCGCATCGTGATGGTGATGGAGCCGATAGAGCGCGATCGTCGTCACCGCCACCGAGATTGCTGCGATGACTACCGCCGCGACTGACGGTCGCCATATTGCCCGCACCTTTCGAGGCTGCGCTAACATCGCCGCCGATAACGCGCCGGCCAATTCGCCGGCGGAGTTGAACCGGCGAGTGCGATCTTTGCTCAACGCCTTGAGGACGACCGCCTCCAGCGCCGGGCCAATCCCGGCCGGCTCCCGCGGCCGATTCCGTTTACCCGCGCCGCTTTCCGCGCGCGAGCAATGCGACTCGGCGGCTTGACCTCCGCGCTGGTAATGTTTCGCACGACGTCCGGCATCGTTCCACTGACGTCGTAGGGAAATCCGCCGGTCAACATCTGATAGAGAATGACTCCGAGCGAGTAGACATCACTTCGCGCATCGATCGTGCACCTGCCCTGCACCTGCTCCGGGCTGGCGTACGGCAATGAGCCGACGAACTGCCCGGTCATCGTCACCGGCTCCCGCGAGTCGGCCATCGAGCCAAGGCCCGTGCGGGCCAGGCCGAAATCGACGACATGCGGCTCGGCATGCTCGTCAACCAGGATATTCGAAGGCTTGAGATCGCGATGGAC
The DNA here is from genome assembly GCA_963754335.1 of uncultured Phycisphaerales bacterium. Lineage (GTDB taxonomy): Bacteria > Planctomycetota > Phycisphaerae > Tepidisphaerales > Tepidisphaeraceae > JBBSDP01. The sequence goes on along the minus strand of CAVWFQ010000005.1, from coordinate 1,779,833 downwards.
GATTCCGCCGAGGTGGGCGGAGCCGACCGCATCGCAGATTTTCAGGAAGAGCCGTAGTGATTCCTCGATGTCGTTCGCCTCCCCCGGCTTGCGGGGAGGCGCGGCGGAGGCTCGACGCTCCGCCAGGTACACGTCGAGCGGGCGGCCCGGAATGTATTCCATCACGATGAAGAGCCAGCCGTGCTCGGTGGTTCCGCGATCGAAGATGGAAACGATGTTGGGATGGCGCAGCGCGCCGAGGATCTGCACCTCTCGCTCGAGCCGGGCTCGTTCGCCCGGCCCAGCGAGCGGGCCTTCGAGCAATACTTTTACCGCCACCTGCTGGCCGGTCGATTCCTGAATCCCCTGGTAGACGACCGCCTGCCCGCCGCGGCTCACCTCGCGCAATAGCTTGTATCCGGCGATCGCCATGTGCGCCGGCGGCGCCTGTGGCTCGCCGCCACCGCTCATCAGCGTAGCCAGATGGTCCGGATCTTGATCGTGGATTCGTTTGTCCGTCACTGCTGTTTCCGCCCCACATAGGCGCAAGTGTCTGGCCCACTCCGTTCGACTTCGCGATCACAGTTCGGGATGCCGATGAGAAAGTGGCGTGAAGCATTTCGCGACATGATTAAAAGCCCCGATAATACCGCTGCCAGTCTACCGATCCGCTTTAGCACGGACAATCGACGCTTGTTTAGCGCTGATGTGAATTCGAAAAATGTTGACGCGCCTGTCAGAGTGCGCTACGCTCATTTTCGGAGAATCAAATGGCAACCCTTGTTGAGAAGCCATTCGTTAAACATATCAAGCCTGTCGGCGCAGAGCGACTGATTGGCGATCTGATTCAGCCAGGCCACCCGCTTTTCGGAATCGTGTGGATCAACTCAGAGCGAATGAGTGGTGCACCGTGTTTTTACGGCACGCGGGTTCCGCTGAAAAATCTTTTCGATTACATCGAAGGCGGTAACGGCCTCAATGATTTTCTCGAAGGTTTCCCTGGCGTGACTCGTGAGCAGGCGATTGCCATTCTTGAGCTTGCGCAGTCGGAACTCCTCACACATCTTCCGAGGCGATGAGAATTCTGATTGATCACTGCGTCGACTGGCGGCTGAAGCGGGCTTTCCCATCGCATGACGTGAAAAGCACTCAGGAGATGGGCTGGGAAGTACTTCAGAACGGCGAGCTCCTCAAAGCCGCCGGTCCCTCCTTCGACGTGTTCTTGACCGTGGATCGAAACATCAGGAACCAGCAGAATCTTTCGATGTTGCCGATCGCGGTCGTCGTCCTGATTGCGGCTTCAAACCGGACCGAAGACCTGCAGCCGCTGGCGCCGACAGTCGAGCTTTCAATTTCCTCGATTAAACTTGGCCAACTCGTTGAGGTCAGTGCAAACGGGGCTACCGTCGTCGCGCCCGGTCGTGATCGATAGCGGCGCCCGTTCACTTGCCCTTCCGCCCCAGCGCCAGGATCGCCTTCAACTCCGTGATCTCCGCATCGATCATGGCTTCATCGGATTCATACTCGGCGATCACCGCGCGCAGATGGCGGACATACATCCGCTTGGCGGTGACCAGCAGGTTCGACGCCGCCGAAGTCGAGAGCAATCGGAACTGTGCGGCAAGTTCGTCGTAGGGCACCGGCGCGGCTCCTTCGAGCGTCGGCCCCAGCACGCGCGCCTCAAAGACGCCCCAGAGTTCCGGCCGCCCGTCGCGTTGGCATTCCTCCCGCATCGCACCTACGGCCTGGTCCAGCACCTGCCGCGCCCAGGCGATGTCAAACGCCTCGGCGGGCGTCGGCGCATCGGTCGGCTCGGCCAGGGCCTCGTCGAGCGTCGCGGTCATCTCCGCCGGCGAACGCTTTTGCCGCTTTGCGCTCCGCACCTGTTCGTCGGCAAACCTGCCCAGCGCCGTCAGAAGATAAGTGCGAAACTTCCCTTTCTTCGGATCCGCCGCCGCCAGCATCCCGCGGCCCAGCACTTTGTCAGCCAGAAACGCCTGAAGGATATCCCCGGCCCGATCCGATGGGACGCGTTTCTCCAACACCAGGTAGGCGCGCATCGGCGCAAGGTAGCGGGTCAGCAGGGTGCCCAGGGCCCGATGACCTTCTTCGCCGCCACGAGTCGCCTTGGCGATCAGGGTCCAGCGCGTCGATGGAAAATGAGGCGAGGCGTGTCGCGACATGAAAACAAAAGCCCGGAAGCGAAATCGTCGGGAGTCTACCGCTGGGCGGGTGCTCGAACAACGCGCTCTCAAAAAATTGCCACCGTTTTGGGCGACCGCGCAAGATCCGTCCAATAACGGCGTAACTAGCTTGATCCTTCGGGTTTTCACGCCTTACGGATTTTCATTGGGCACAGGCGATCAAATAGAGGTGCGCATCCGGCAATCGCTGTTGGGGCGCGGTTGGGAGAAGCGGGCATGTTCAAATGTAACTCGGCGAAGTGGTCGACAAAGGCATCAAATACCGGCGGCGCAGCCGCATCCAGCAGGCTGGCGGCGCAAAAGCGCGGCTAATTCGGCATTGCGCATTGCCGCCGCGATGACTGCCGCCATGCTGGTCGGACCGCGAATCTCCCGTGCGGATGAATCGTGGATAGGCGGATCGCTTGGATCCTACGACAATTCGAACAACTGGAGCGGCCACGCGGTACCGGCCGCGCCCGACGTCGTCACGGTCGCCGTCGGCGCCTCGCAGCAAGTCGTGATTAACAATTTTCCGTCGAGTACTACGGTTGCGGGCTACTCGTTCACCGGACAATCGATCCAGTTCCTGGCGGCACTGGCGCACGACACGGGATCGCTCAATCTGGTTGGATCGACTTCCCTGACTCTCAACGGCCAGATCACGGTCGACAACGATGTGAATATTGGGACCGGCAGTGGTGGCGCATTCGCCTACAACGATGGATCACTCAAGGTGAATGGAACTTTGGCCGTCGGGAGCGGCGGCGCCTCTACATTCAATACGTACGGGCTAACGCAGACGGCCACCACGATTGTCAATTCGGGTAGCGTGCTGAACGTCGTACAGCCCGGAAGCTGGGTTACCAGCAACGCGATGGTCTACGGTACCGCAAATTTGAACGGCCCGTCGCAGGTAAACGGAACGCTCACCGTTGAGCCCGGCGGCAGCGTGAACGCGTTTAACCTCACCGCCAATGCGATAGACGTAGGTGGAGTGCCCAGTCGCTTGAGCTGGACCAATCTTCATCTGACAGGAAGCGGAGGTGCGACAGTCGGCTCTGGCGCGTTCGGTTCGACCCTTGATATCGCAAGCGGGAAATCCCTGACGGTTGACCAGACGACTCACATCCCATCCGGGAAAACTCTTCAGATCGACGTCGACGGAACTCTCACGACTGCGCGCTCGACAACAGCGGCAATTTCATTTTCTCTGCTGGCAGTACGCTGCACCTTACCAACTCCGGCTACGCCGTCGCATTTCAGCAACAACTTAATTTTGCTTCTCACCTCATTACTTCTCAAACTTTCAGCGTGGTGGGCAACAGCGGTCGCGTGCAGATCGGCACCCAGGGCAGTATCACCGGAAGCGTGCAGGCTGCCCAAACTAGTCTTCTTGCCGGCGGGACTCTTCAACTCAACGGCGGAAGTCTCACAACCGGGACATTCACCGGCAACGGCGGGTTTGGGATCACGGCCGGCAAATTCAATCTCACCGAGCAAGATCTTGTGCTCGGCAGCGCGACTCCGTTCTCCAGCAACTTCAACGTTCAGCACGCCACGGTCAACGTGACCAAAGGCATAAGCGTTCCGGCCGGCACGACGCTCGGGCTGGCGACCACCACGCTTGGAGCGGCGACGCTCGACAACGCCGGCACGACCAACATCACCGGAATGGGCCCCAGCTCGATCTCTGCCGCCGTCACCAATACAGGGGCTATTGACGTAAGTGCGACCAACGGCAGTTTGAATTTCAAGGGGAGCGTCGTTAACAACGGGCAGATCGACGTCGCGGCCGGCTCGCAAGCCGTGTATGCGGGATCCGTTAAGGGAAGCGGAACATTCTCCGGGGCGGGAACGCATGAATTCGCAAGCTATTACAGTCCCGGCAACAGCCCTTTCCACACCACCTTCGGCGCGGAGACGAACGTTGTTTTCGATCCGACATCGCACCTGAGCCTCGAGGTGTTCGGCGACCAGCCGGATCAGCAGGACCAGGCAACGTTTCTGGGCAACGTGAGCTTCGGCGGCGCCATTGACGTGATATTCTCCGATGGTTTTGCGCCGGTGGCTGGCGACACGTACAACCTGCTCGATACCAGCGCGGCAACCGTCTCGGGCCAGCCCACTGTCGAGATCCTCGGACTCGCGGCCGGGTTCGAATACACAACATCGTTCGACAATGGATTACTGACGCTTACCGCCACAAATGACGGCACTTACACCGGGCAGAGTTCGGGAGGAGGATTCGTTCCAAGTTCTCCCGAGCCGGCTTCCGCGATTCTGACATCCGCGTGCGGGGTTCTACTTCTGGCTCGGAACCGTCAACGTCGCCGTTAGAATTGCGATCGTTTCCCTTTTTTGCTCAGGCATTTGATCTGCTTGGCCATCTCCCGGTCCCGGCTCAGGGGGGCGTCAGAATCGCGATCAATGCGGCAATGATTCCCATGACAACCATTCCACCAGAGTAAACCCGCTTAATCGGCACGACGCGGCGCCGAACGATCCCGAATGGAGATGGTCGGCACCTTCATGGGAAACCCTTATCGATCGTGACCTCGCTCAGCGCTGCGGAGGTAATCCAGACACCAGCGGCGTGACCATCCATGAACAGCACGTTCATCCGTCCGCGATGACGCAGAAGATCGAACATGCTGGGCGTGCCGGCGCCGTTCCAGGCATAGGCTCCGCCCAGAGAGACGTTGGGGTCGTGATCGTAAATATCCAGGAGCAAGTCGGGTCCGAACTCGATGCGCGGCAGGCCGTCGGCCAGGAAGAAGGTGATAGCCGGGTCGCCGATGCGGGCCAGCGCGCCGCGGGCGCGGTTGTGTCCGGTTACGCCGCCTTGTCCGTCGTCGGCCCACCCGAGGGCCGCCTCGTTGAAGTCGTAGCTCGACCAGATCGTGGGGCCTGCCCAGCCACTGCTTGGATCGTACAGCCCGGGCGACCCGGGTCGTCAGAGGGGCAGGTGGATATCGAGCGGACGATACCAGTCGAGCGGTCGGCGGAAAGGTCGGCGGCGCTGTCGGTGCGGAGTGTCTGTCCCAGATAAGAGGCCAGTGCGCCGGGGAGAAAGCAAACGATATCAAGCGGCCGTCCATCGCGGGTGCATGACACCTTAGATGGCATAATTGTGGCACGGCTTTCCAAGCCGTGCGTGCCGGTACGCGGCAAGTTGGCTGGTCATCCGGCCAAAGCAGCAAGAGAAACGCGACTGTTCCGCTGACGATCCGAAGAACGCTTCGCTCTTGCTTTCATCGACGGAGTACCATCGATCGCTGCGGGGTACCGCAGCCACGGCTTGGAAAGCCGTGCCACGGGATTCCGACTCGCCGTTCTCGTCACACACCCATGCTTCGCGGGGCCGGCGAATTCACGGCAGCGTGGCGTCCCAGTGCGCCGGGTCCTGTACATCCGCGCGGGTTTCGAACGCGGCGTGGCCGTCAATGAACGTGCAGTTGCAGCGATGATCGGTGTCATTGCCGTATGAATCGGCGCTGCTCAGAAGATGATCGTGACGGACGGAGAGCAGGTCGTAGCCGAAGGGCCACCAGTTTCCGTCGTTGAGGCTGACCTCGGTTTCCTCGATCAGCAGAACTTTCTCGGAGGTGTTGGAGATCTGGGAGAGGTTCATCGTGGTCGCGTAATTGTTGTAATACCCGGCCACAATTCCACTCATCGAATTAGTAGCTGTAGGGATACGGTTCATTGTTGAAGGTGGCAGGACGATTGGTGTTGTCATCCGACGGGCACACCATGACCGGCGGGACCTGACCATCTGCCCACCGCGGCCAGAGATAAGGGGCGATCGCCGAGTTCTGCGTCAGCCCCTGCTCCGGCCGGACCCGATTCATGCGAAATCATCGAAGCTCGGCGGTCCGCTTCAGAACCACCAGTAGTATTCCCCTCCATCCCAATATGTGACGTTCGCGGAGAAATTCGCCGTGGTCAGGTCGCGGCTGGGAGAGAACTCTACACTTCCATCGGAATAGCCGAGATGTTGTCCAGCAAATGCCGTCGGCGTGTCGTGCCAGAAAACGAAGCTGGAATTGGCTCCGAAATGTCCGTCAGTGTGGGAGTAGTACCACATTCCTTGGCCGCCGACGTAGCCGAACCAGCTCACGGCATCGCCCCAGATCACGCCGCGCCGCGTTCCCCGGGCGTCGGCGGATTGTTCGGGGAAACGGAGCGTTCCATTCTGGTAGTGAATGGTGCCGTTGGACTCCACATAATTCACGTGTTCATCGAGCCGGGCGTAATAGCCGTAGCCGGTGTACCAATAGGTGTTTCCATTACCGACCCACTTGCGTCCCAGATCGTCGGATTCATCAACGAACGGGCAAACGAGCTGCGGCGGCAGGTCAGGCGCTTCGGTTGAATCAGTGATGTCTACGAACTGGCCGAGATAGCCTGCAAGCTCATTGAGTGTCCGCGACTGCTGATCGTGCGGATAGCAGAAGCTGTAGGGGTCATTGACATAGTTGACCGGATATTTTCCAGTATCCACCAGGTAGGCGCTGCAGGCGACCAGAATCTGCTCAAGCCGCGACGCGCACTGCGTGTTTTTGGCGGCGATCCGAGCCCTGGCGAGCGCGGGCAGGAGCATTGCGATGAGCAATGCAATGATTCCGATTACCACCAATAGCTCTACGAGGGTAAACGCGACGCGCGATGGCGAATGGCGAGGCGATTGTTGGGAAAAAAGTTTCACGTTTCGACGACTTGCGAGTTCCGGCGATGGAGAAATGACGAGCGCGGATTCTACAAGTTCAGCAAAAGAAAGGGAAGCATTTTTTCCCACCCGAAGCCGTTAATGATGCGTGACGGAATCGGCGGCAGAGTTTCTTCCTCCCTCTCCCGGTGCTCTGGGAGAAGCGAGCGGAATTGGCGACTGCCCGCGAGCGGGCCGGGGTGAGGGCCTCAGTATCGCACGTAGAAGACCCTCCCCCCGCGCCGGAGTACCAGGAGAGGGGGAAGCTTTTTGGCCGCCGAATCCGTCATGCACTCAGAAGTCAGCGAACCCGCATGTCGTCAGGGAGAAACATCAATAGAAAGTGTACCAACTGAAGTTGCCCGGCGTGACCCATCGCAACCTGGGGTCGGGCGCGCCATTGCGCCATGGCCTGCAATTTCGCTGAGTCGAAATCGTAGTCCCAGATGACATGGCCGTCGCCGTACAGCTTGTTGACGCCGGTGATGGGAGGAGGGCCGGTGTCGGAGGCGATGTCGTTGCCGGTCCAGTAGGAGGAAGCGCCGTACCGGCCGTGGTTGTAGGCCCACGCGTTGGTTACGCCACCCCAGTAGTAGATGAAGTCGCACATCAGCAGGCGGTCGCCAGCCATGCTGTCGTCGCAAAGCAACTCAGGATGCGAGCAGGTGCCAAACAGCGCCCATTTACTGACCTGCCCGAAATAAGAATATTGGCCATGAAAGTAGGCGTTCGGATCTGAAACGCTGAGCCACGTGTTGTCCTTGAATCCGTTGGGATCTCCATTCTGGTTGCTGGGACAGATCCAGAGGCGGGAAAATTCGCGGGCCTGGAGGTCAACTTCGGTTTGCAGGTAGGGAGTGATTGCCTCAACAGACATCGCCGTCGATTTAACTATATTGCGGGAAGCCCCGGCCGCCGGCTGCATGTAGACCCAGGTGGCGTCCGGGTAGGTATTGACCGGATATGCAAGGGAGCCGTCAATCCGCGCCGACTCCATAATTTTTCCGCGGTTGTCGTTGGCGTAAGCGGTCAGCGCGATGCCCCACTGGCGAAGGCCGGACGCGCAAGCTGTCTGCAACGCGACCACCCTGGCGCGCTGCAGCGCCGGCATCAACAGCGCCATCAGGATCGCGATGACCCCAATGACAACCAATAGCTCTATCAGTGTAAATGCGCGGCTGGGCGAATCGGCGCCGGATTGAAAAACACGTCGTTTCACGCGGGCCACAACGTCCGAAAGATTCCAGGAGATGTCGTAGACGGTAATTCTACATGACCGAAGCGAACAATAGAAGGACTTTCTAAGATCGTGGCAGAGACTGCCGTCTTTCGTCCCGTTTGCTCCCTGCGAAGACCCGGATTTCTTCGGTTTGAAAGGCCTTGGAGCATACTCTGGCCCCTTTTGATTCTCTCAATTCATTGCGCATGCCCTTCCTTAGCGAAGGGTTCAAGCTCTTCTTCGCCCACCTTCGGCAGGTTGACCAGGAAGTTAGCGGCCAACACCAGGGGTCGCTCGGCGGCCAGGAGCAAGTCCCGCGCGAGCTTGTGAATGTTTCGAAGAACGAAAGCGCACCAGGACCCATAGCAGGCCAGTCGCTGAACCATCGTCAATGGCGCGGGCGGAATGGACCGCAAATATTGCCAGGCGAGATTCCACTCCGGAAAGACGACGCGCCCCCGCCGGGAAGGATCCCACCATTCGGCAGGCGGGGTAGGGCCGGTACCGAGCCATCGCGCCACCACGCTGCCGCAAGCGACCCGGCTCGGGCTCACTCTCTCGGAGCGCCCGCCGTGGTCGCGATTCAGGAATCGGTCGCCCGCAATCCGAATGAAGCGTCCGCGCAGGCGCAGCGGACAAACAGTACACTGTCGCCGCGGCAATAGGCCTCAAAGAGCGGGGTGTCCTGTAATACGCGTGATCGATACAGGCCAAATGCCTCGAAGGCGCCATGACGGCGGTGATCGACAAAAATCAGCGATCGAAATCGGCGCTGAGGCGACGGTGAATCGGTCGCCAGAATGTAGTTGTCCTGCCCGGCCACGTTCGCATCGGCGTCGATGCATTTGGTTCCGGTGAACGCCATGGCGGCGTCGGGATCCCGGTCGAGGGCGTCGACGCATAGTGCGAGAAGATCAGGTTCACAGAGGTCGTCGGCGGCCGCCCATTTGAAGTATTCGCCGCGGGCCCGCCCGAATGCCAGGTTGAAGTTGGCCGCCGGCCCGATGTTTTGTTCATTGCGAAAATATCGAATGCGCGAATCGCGAGCGGAAAATTCCCGGCAGATCGCGGATGTTGCGTCCGTGCTGGCATTGTCGCAGATGATCAACTCGAAATCGGTGAACGTCTGCGCGAGCAATGAATCGATCGCCGCTCGCAGAAAGCGTTCGCCGTTATAGACCGGCAGCCCAAGGCTGACCCGTGGTGAAGCGGGCATGTCTTAGTCCTTATCGATGAGCGCGGGGAGTAATCCCGAGGCCGGCTGGTTCGTTCTCGAATAGCGCCGAAGCGCTCAATCAGAAAAAGTTAACGTTCGGCGGAACGAGTCACGGCGGGGAAAGAAGGCGGGGAGCCATGATCGTGCGCATTGCGCCAACAACTCCGCGGCTGGAGTATTTCGACGAACACCCGCTAATCACGTCAAAATCACGTTGTGAGGAGCGATACGCGAGCATACAACCGAGCGGGGAACGACGATTTCAACCCTTTGGCGCGTTGCCACCGGCTGTCATCCGAAGACAACACATTACTTGTTCGTAATTATCGCAAATCGCGGCCAAGGCGTCAACGACAAAATTTAAAGTACAGATTTTAGTGGTGCAGGCTTCCAGCCTGCTTCGTCGGAGGGGCAGGCTGGAAGCCTGCACCGCAATGATCCCAATGGACTGATCCTACTGAATCGGAATTTCATCATTCAGGATTCGCATGCCATCCAGTTCTTTGACGCCAACCCGGATGTTGACTTTTCCGGCCGGCGGGACGTGGGTGAAACGATAACGCTTCATCGTGGTACGGCCCGCGGCGAGGTTCGTCACCAGCCGCTCCTGCCGCGCCTGGCCGGGGAAGACGGCGAAGGCGGAATAATTGATCGGCTTCTCACCGTAATTGCTGATCATCTGCTGAACGATCACATTGTCGCCGTCGCGCAGAGCGAGCGTCTGCATCCCGACATCCGAGAGACCCAGGTTCAAGGTCAGCGGAACCGAAAAGCTGGAATTGGATTCTCCCTGTAACGCGAATTCGCAGCTAACGGTTTTCTGACCCGCAAAACTGTTGTAGGGAAATTCGATGGTGATCTCCCGATCGAATGTCTCCCCCGGATTCAGGCTGAAATTGAAGGTCGGGGGATTGACGGTCCAGCCCGGCGGCGCTTTGAGCCGGAGCATTCCCGCGATGGCGGTACGGTAGGGGTTGTTGAAGCGGATGTGCCGCGCGTGCGGCTCGAAGCTGGATTCGAGCAGGGGTTGATCGATGGCAAGGCTCGCGCGAAGTTCCGCCTGCGGGCCGTCGATGTCAACCAGAAAGATTGGCGTTGGACCGACGACGAGCTGCACGTCGTTTTTTGAGTTTGGGTCGCGCAGAAGCGGGGTGACATTACCCCACAAGTCGACGCTGGCGGGACTCGGGCCCAGGTTCACCGCCAGGCGTTTGACGCCGGGCGCGTTCCCCCGATCCCAAAGGGCCAGAACGCCTCGTCCGCCACGGTCGAAGAGAAATGCTTCCACGCCATCCGCCAGGGGCACGCGGCCACGGTATACGGCTCCGGCCAGCGTGGTGGTCAAGGTGCGCAGGATCATGAACAATTCCTGCGGCTGCTTGACGAGCTGAGTATTTTCGCGTCGCACCGACAGCGGCAAGGGAACGTCGATCCGCTGCATATCGCACGCAAGGGCATAGATGAAGCGTTGCGCCAGGTCGCGGATCTGCACTTCGCGTCCGTATTGGCTCCGGTCCAGAAGCTCGAGGCTGAGCGAGAGGTTATGTCCTTCGCGGCCGCGAATGTCCTGTGTGTAGAGACTCAGTTGCGAGGGAAGCACACTCGGAGGAACTGAGAGGGCCACCGTGGCCGGAAGGTCCCCTTCCAGGTCGTACCAGGCGGGCCAGGGCATCGCCAGGTCGGGTTTCTGCATGAGGGAGGTGAATTCCTGATAGACCCTCTTGTAAACCTGCTGCATCTTCGGCTGCGTGACGAAGAGATCGGAGCCATCGGCGCCGAGCTGCCAGCGATCCAGATGATTTCCGTGACGGGCGATCAGATAGTCCAGTTGCGGACGCCATTCCTCGGGCGGCGCGCGCAGCAGCCGTTCCCAGTTGTTGCCGCCGACTTTGGCGGCGACGGTGGGCGGCAGATCAACGAGGCATCCGGTCGGCGTCACGCCCATCGCCCCGAGCCGTTCGAGCAGTTGGTCAAACGCGGCGGGGTCCATCTGCTGCACGTCGCCGGCGGCGCTCCAGAGCGCCAGCTTGACCCGGCCGACCGAAAGGAACGGGAGAACCTGAGGCAGTTCGCCCCAGCCATCGAATGGAAGGTCGGTGGCGATGAGACCGAAGCGCGAGTCGACGACGACGCGTTCTCCTTCATCGGCCAGACGAATCAAATCGAGATTTTGAGCCCCCAGGAACTGTCCCTGGCTGCTCATGACCAGCGCGGCCTGGTACCACCCCGGACTCAAATCCGGCAGGTCGATCGACATTCGCTTTTGTCCCGGGCCGATTACCTCGGCGACCGTCATATCCAGAGCGCCGCTCCGCTGGTAAATGGTGCGTTTGTCGGCGTCGGTGATCACCAGTTGAGCAGCGAGATCTTCGGTAAACCGGTCATTCACCGCCACGTGGAGGCGCAATGCGTCGCCGCGACGAAAAACATTGCCGGGCCGGTCCGTGCTCAGGAACACTTCCGGCACCTGCGAAACGCGGATGTCATCAAACCAGGCGCTGCCGTGAATGTCCTGGTTGAATAAGGCCCGCTCGCCAAGGGAAGTCTGCGCAAACTGAGCCGGCTGAAGCAGGTCCAGTTCCAGCACCAGACAGGCTGACTGAGGATTTTCCGCGGTGAGTTCGATCGACAGCCGTTTCCAGGTCTCCTCCGGCGCAGAGGCGGCGTACAACTCGGAATGATGTTCGCCAGGAAGCGGATGCCCATCGATATCGGTGAAATAGGCGGTCATTCGCGCCCGGGCGTGAGCAAGAACGGTCGTCTGGCACCACCCTTCCACCTGATAATGGGCGCCGACCTGGACGTGGATCTGCCGGGACTCATATCGATATGCGAGGCTTCCGCCGTTCAGATCAAATCGAAAGCTGTATTTTCCGCTGCGGGCCCGATCGGTGGCCAATCGCCCGCTCACATAATGCGGATAACCCGGCCCCTCCACTTTGAGCCAGTGCATCGGCAGCTCTTCGGGATTCCCCAGACGTCTTTCTTCGAAGTCGAACAGGCGCAGGACGCGCGTGACATCGGCCGGCTGTGCCAGCGTGGCGACGCACGCCGTCATGAGCGCGGAGATGAAGACGAAGGAAGAGAAACGAGCGGCCACGAAAAGGTTATCGGACGTTGGGGCGGGATGACTTCAGCCCTTAGGTTCTTACCATCTCGGCACACTGAGAACTGTCGATGCGATGAGACCTTAGCGAGCCGTGACCGTCAGGGAGCGAAGGAGTCGAGTACGTTGGAAAGCCGATGTTTCGCCAATTCGTCGCTCCCTGACGGTCGCGGCTCGCTGCGCACAATCTTCGAGCAAAAAATTGTGTAAAAACCTGAGGACTTCAGCCCGGGGCAACAAACATACCAATCAGCGTTTGCCGGCGGACTTGAGGAGTTGATCCGCCCAGACTTCGTCTTCGGCGTCGAACGGCGGAACGCAGGGTTTACGATAGTTGTTTGTGCGGTCGTATCGCGATGCGGAATAGACGGAATCAATCAGCGTCTGAAGGTCCAGTCGTGCATCCGAATCAGCAGGCCGAAGGGGAATGCCGATGACGGGAAGACGGTCCTGGAGGCGAATCGGATATAGCTCGACGCGCGTCGGATGCGTGCTCCGCCACGCCGATACTTGATAGGTGCTCTCATATCGACGGGCCCGCGTCCAGCGATGTGCCAGGAGTTCGCGACGTCCGTCCCGCGTCAGATCGATCTCAACAAGATTTACCGCGGCATCACGGCATTCCTGTTGCTTTTGTTTGTATTTCACCAGTCCGTCGCCGGGAAATTTGTTCGATGCTGAAAGGAACTCAATTACGGTTATGACGCGGCCCCCGGTGGTGAGATCAATGATTTCGAGATAACGCTGCACGACAGGTTCGGCTTCCAGATCGAGCAGAATGGGCTCCGCCAGCGAAACGCTTCGGTCAGCGATCGCGGCCTGCGGTTGCGACTTCAATTCGACGATCCGCACATCGGGACCGATCGCCCGGGACAATCCGATCGGATCTTCCACGACAATCCGCTCTTCGCTCCGCGCAACCAGATCTTCTCCCAATTGCGGCTGAAGGGCAGCCTTTGCCAGATGAATTAGGCTGCCATGGACGTCGAGCCAGTGGGCTTCCAGATACGGGTCCATGCCTGGAAACGGACTGCGGATCATCCCCGGATTATACCAGCGTTTGTACGAATCCGGTTATATTGCCCGTGTCGCATTGGGCGGGGGCGAGGAGGCATTCATGTTCAGATCCAATCCATGGAGCGGGATTTGTTTCATCACATTGATCGCCGTCATCGTTGTATCGATCGATCGGAGCGGTCGGGCATTTACCCTGGCGGCCGACGGTAAGCCGGTCGCGAAAATCGTGGTGGCCAAATCGGCAATGGACGAGAAGCCGGCCGATCCCTCTTCTGCAAAAGTCAAAGCCGCCGCCCGCGATCTGCAGGAATACGTTCGGAAGATTTCCGGCGCCAAACTGGAGATCGTCGCAGACGATCAGGAGGTTGGCGGGCCGGTGATCTTCGTCGGCCGGAGCAAGCTGACCGACACGGCGGAGGCGAAGATTCCGAACGGCCTCACGCCGGCTCGGCGCGAGGAGGGGTTTGTCATTCAATCCCGGGCCGACCGGCTGATCCTCGCGGGAAATGACGCCGGGCCGTATCACGGTACGGAATACGCCGTGTCGGAATTGCTCGAGCGGCTTGGCGTCCGCTGGTACATGCCGGGAGAGTTTGGGGAAATCGTTCCGCAACAGAAGACGCTCGAAGTGCCAGACGGGCTGGCCGTGGTCGATTCGCCCAGTTTCATCCAGCGAAACTGGTGGCTGCATACGCCGGACGACATGGCGGCCCTGGAAAAACGCTGGAAGATTCACAACCGGATGAATCCCGACGAAGTGTTCGCTCAGCCGGGCGATTCATCCTCGCGCAATTTCACCGCCGACCCGAAGCTCGTGACGACCCGCCCCGAGCTCTTCGCAAAAAAGTCGGACGGCTCGATCGATCCGTATCTTCCCAATCTCACCAGCCCCGAAGCGATTCACATCGCCGCGGAAAAAATGAAGGACTTTTTCCGCAAGAACCCGGAGGCCGGCTCAATCGGCATCGCGCCGGATGACGGAATGCCGCGCGACTTCAATCCTGAAACGGTCAAGCGCAATCAGGGCTTTTATGACCTTGCGGGCCGCGAAGGAGTTCCGGATGAGGCGAGCATCGCCGAGGAATGGATCGCCTTCGTCAACGCGGTGACAAAGGAAGTGAACCAGGAATTTCCCGACCAGATCGTGACGACCAACGGGTACGCCAATCGCAATACGCCACCGCAAGGCGTGCCGATCGATCCGCACGTGGGGATCATGTTCGCGGCGATCTGGGCGGATCAGCTTCACTCTGTGGAGGACCCCAAAAGCTGGCAGGCGATTCGCGAAGGGCAGATGTTGCGGGAATGGTGCCGCCTGAGCCCGCGCGTGTGGATCTACGGGTACGACTACACCATGCTGGTTTCCGGCCTGACGCCGGTGCCGATCACCCGGCGGCTTGCCCGCGACATCCCGCTGATGAAAAAATGGGGCTGCATCGGCTTCGCCGACGAAACGCGAAACCAATGGATGGAATGCGGCATCCCGACGAAATATCTGCGTGCGCGACTCGAATGGTACGCCGATGCAAATAGCCAATCGCTTCTCGATGAGTTTTTCGCGAAGTGGTATGGCGCCGCCTCGGTTCCCGCCCACGCGTTCTGGGATGACATTGAAGCGACGATCGAATCATCGCCGCTCCAGGGACATGAAGATCGGATCCTTCCGTATGTCTACACTCCTGAGCTATTGGCGAAACTGACCAACGATATCTCACAGGCGGAGAAACTTGGCGACGGCGATCGCAACCAGCTTCACGTCCATGTCGATCGGCTGATTCTCGATCATTTGAAATGCTACATGGCCATGAGCAGCGCCGAGTTCGCCGGCCAATTCAAGGAGGCGGCGAAGCAGGCGGAAGCGATGATGCCGATCCGCAAACAGCTCATGGGGATCAGCCCGTTCTGGGTGCTCGACAACGAAAAGCCGTACGACGCCGGCATCTGGTATTGGGGCGTTGTCGCCCGCGCCGCCTGGTATCACAAGCTGGCTGATCTCGCCAACGGCAAGAGCGGCGAACTCATCGCGCTATTGCCCGAGCAAGCGCAATTCTCGACCGATCCCAACGACGAGGGACGATTCGCCGGATGGTATTTGCCGGCGTTTGACTCTGGACATTGGTCGACGATCCAATCGACCAAGCCGTTCTATGCGCAGGGATATATGAGCAAGGAGGGGTATCCCTATCTTGGAAATATCTGGTATCGCTTCGAAGTGGACATTCCCGATTCGGCCAGGGGAAAGCCGGTGCATCTCATGTGTCCGGTTGTCGATACCGAAGCCTGGGCCTGGGTGAACGGCAAATACGTGGGTCACCGGCCATATCATGAATCGTACGAGCGGCCATGCGAGTTTGACGTGGACGTCAGCGGAGCGCTGGAGCCGGGGAAGAAAAACGTGATCGCTCTTCGCGTTTCGACGAGCCAGAACCGCGCGGCGGCGGCGGACGGGATGTGTTCGCGGGCTTTCTTGTATGCGTCCAGAGAGAAATAATCTCGGGAGATTTCTCCACATCAAACACCGAAATTCCCGCCCAGGTTCGGGTGCGTGACAGATTCGGCGGGATTGAATCGACGTGCCACACATGCCACACGTGGCACGGCTTTTCAAGCCGTGTCCGCGGTACTCCGCGGTGATCGACGGTACGCCGTCGATGTAAGCAAGCGCGCAGCGTTCTTCCCGCGGCAGTGCATCGAACGCTTCGCACTTGCTGTTTTGGCCGGAATACCGGCCAACGTGCGGGAGTACCCGCACACGGGTTGAAAACCCGTGCCACAAGACAATTCGCCGAATCTGTCAGGCACCTCCTTTGGGATTGACTGGCCACGTCCCCATTTGACCTCACAATTCTGAGCACTCCTTGGTCGCCTGCGCGCCGAATTGACGGACCGATGTAACGCGTCCCACAGAAGCGGCCTTCGGTTCAGACGGGTCCGAGAATAGGGCCAATTGCGCATGAAATTCCCGATCCGCCGCCGATTCCAATCCGCGAAGATTTCCTCAGTTTCTTTGGTTTTTGACCGGACCTATTGGACATTGATTTTATCCGAGTCCTGGGAATTCGGCGTTCAGACGTATCGAACATCGAGAAGGAGAAGGAAATGCGTTTCAGACATTTTGCGGCGGTAGTTTCGACTTCACTGGTCCTCCCCGCCGCTTCACAGGCGGTGACAATCCTGAGTCAGAATTTTGACGGCGGAGGCCTCAACTCGGCCTACACCTATTCCTCGGGCGCGCCCGGCACGGTGAACCTCGGCGGGGCGCATCAAAATGCCGCGCAAATTACGAGCCTGAGTAATTCCAACGACAACTCCATCGCATTCGACGCGGTTTCGATCCCCGCCGCCAACCAGATCGTCCTCAGCTTCGACTGGTACATCTCCGGCGACGCCGTCAACAACGCCGCCGGCGGTTGCTGCGACAGCTCCGGCGACGGCGAAGGAATCGGGCTGTTCTCGACTGCGCAATACGGCACGAGCGGAGCCGCCAATCCCGCCAACACCGAGAATTTCAACTGGAACGGCCCGCTGCCCGCCAGCGGCCTGGGAATCGGCGCCGGCGTGTTCGGTCAAAGCAGCATGAACCTGAATTGGGACGGGCGGACCATCGCGGGCGCTTACACCGATTTCAGCCTGAAGAACGACGCCTGGAACCGGGTCATCGTCACGCTGACCGCGGCCGGCGCTGACACGTCGGTGAATGTCGACGTCATCGAGGATGTTGACGGCACTGGAGTTCTCTACAGCAATGTCCTCTCGGGAACAGCGACCGGATTGAACATCGCCGGCGGCCTGGGCACGGATTACCGTTTGATCGCCGGCGGCACCACCGGCTCGGCGTGGCACAACGGATATCTGGACAACGTCGAACTGTCCACGGTCCCCGAACCCGGCTCCGTGGCGATGCTCTGCTTCGGCGGGCTGCTGATCCACTCCCGACGACGCCGGGTTCTGGCTCGGGCGAACGCCTGAGGCGCACGGCCATTAACGGCCGTCTGTTCTTCACGAGCGCGTAGATTCGAACGCCCTCGACGATTCGTCGAGGGCGTTTGTTCCCTTGCGCAGGCCAAACTCTCATCTTTCGACATAACGTCCAAAGGCTGGAATTTCCCTGAGTTGAATGTTGGGCGTTGAACGTTGGATGTTGAACGTTTATGCCAACCAACGCGGAAGCCACGTGAGCCCTCGGTCCCACACAACGCCGCAGAGGGGAAAGCGAGCCCCAAAGCCCAGGGATTGACGGACGTCGCCGCCGGTTCCGCGAGTCGTTCCTCGACTTCCATGATTTCGGCCGCCGTGGCGCCGCCATCCCTGGGTTGAGCACCAACTGATTTCGAACGCAAAGATTGAGCCGGTAGGTAACTATCCCGAGTATTTCCGGTGTATAATCTTTCCATGTCCACGCTGATTGAGAATCCTTTTGATCGGTTGCTGGACCCGGTTGCTCGATGCCTGCCGGCCGATGTGGCTCGGCAAGTCGTTCAGCTCCGCGTTGATCCACAAACGCAAGACCGCATCGACGAACTGGCGGCCAAGGCCAAGGAATGCACGCTCTCGCCGCGAGAACGTCAGGAGTATAAAGATTTCGTTGAAGCGATCGACGTAGTTTCGATTTTCCAAGCCAAGTTGCGCAAGATGCTGGCCGAGCCGGGGGCGTGATGGACTCGGCCACCCGGGAATAGTCCGTAGAAGACGATCAAATGCGTCGGCGTCGGACGAGCAAGCCGACCGCGCTGAATCCGGCCAGGGCAAGGCTCGCTGGCTCCGGGACGATGGCGTCGATCTCGGTAATCCGCGGCCCGTTGCCGTCCTGCTGGCCGACGGTCAACTGGAACAAGTCCGACGTGATCGAGGATGGGAAAATGTAGTCCGCCACACCGGTTCCGCCATCGCCGGTGTCCGGAAAATTGTCGTCCAAATGCAGTGTCGTGTCGCCGGTGTCAATCACGCCGTCGTGATTGCTGTCGTAGGTGAGTTCGACGTTTGAGATTCGCCGCGGGTCACCGGCATCCGGACCGGCCGCGCCGCCGGTCAGCTCGATCCCTGCCAGCGTAACCGGTGAAACGGTCCCGAAAGTCAGGTGGTCTTGCGTGCCGGTGGGGCTGCCGTCATTGAAAATGAACGTGCCGGGTTCGATGGGGCCGGTATTTTTCCCGAAAGCTTCTTTCGGGTCGTCGCTACCTCCGTAAGGATTGGTGGCGGAAGTAAAATTCACCAGGCCGGCGGGTTGGTCCGTGGGCGTTACGTTGCTCGTGTTGTTCAGGAGATTGGGGTCGACGTGATACGGGGAACCGCTGATTGCGTTAACGGTGGCGTCGGTTTCGACGAATCGCGATTGGGGCCGGTTGAGGATCCGCTCGAGTTGAGCCGGATAAAAGAGAAGTTTGTCACAGTGCCCGGATCAAAAGTGAAAACGTTCTTGATGTATCCACTGCTGGCCGACACCGGGGCCAGCGTGGCAGACACTTGCGTGTAGGTCAGGCCATTAGCCGAGACCGAAATAGACCCGCTGAACCCCTGTCTAAATGAGTCACCTGCGGACGTATAAACGGTGAACGAGCTGAGTTCGCGATGGGACGCGGCGATCGAGCCCCCACCGAGGTTATACGTGATCGTCGCCGTGGTTCCGTCGGCGGCCGGAATAATCGTATCGGTCGGCCCCGTTGGGCTCGTCGCGTCCGTGAAACGCGCGCCGTTGGTCAGACCCTCATAAAAACCGCTCGGTACGATGGGAATGATCCCCTGAATGCTATCAGTGGACGACATATCCAGCGTGGTGATATCCGTGGTGGTAATGGAATCGCCTTGGACCAGGCCTGCGCCGAAAAGCGACGCAATCGCGGCAGAAGCGGCCATATGAGAACGGCGGATGTGCATTGGGTCTCCTCAATAATGCATTCAGCCAGACGGGAATGGCGGAACTGTACCCCATAATTTTTCCGGCGTCCAGTAAAAATTATTCCCCGGAAATTTCGGGAATACCGAGGACGGGAATGCCGGGGACAGTCACGATTTTCCCCAGGGGACCGTCGCGCAACAGTCGCCTATTAGGTTGACCAAACCCTTCCCTCACCATACGCAATCGAACGCGGCGTCGGCCGTATAGGTCGAAAAATCGGTTCGCATCACCTGAGTGTCAGGTGTTATGCGTGGATTCACATCCATTCCCCGAGAAACTTCAGCACTTCCGCCCGCATTTCCGGCGTTTCACCATGACCGGTGTCCTGACGGACAATCCGCCAGCGATCGGGAACTCCGCTATCTGCGTAAACTTTCTTCAACTCCGCGTCGATGCGATCGAGACCTGCCGGCGGCGTCAGCGCATCGAGATTTCCAGCCAGGGCAAGATGAGCCCGCGGCGTAATCAGGGCATTGATCTGCGCGGTCGTGAAATGCTTGAGCAGCGCGGGGACGTAGTAGTAGACGCCATGCCCGTCGAGGTTGTTGGTTTGGATCAAGGACTGAAAGTCGGTCAGGCAGCAGAGGTCGATGCATACCGTAATGCGCGGATCGAGGGCGGCGGCCCACCAGGCCATCGTACTCCCCATGGAAATGCCGAGGGTGGCGATTCGATTTGCATCGACGTCGTCGCGCGCGATGAGCCAGTCGAGGGCGCGGAGGGTGTCGTGTACCATCATCCCCCACAGGACGCGGCCCTCCCAGAGCATCTGTTTGAAGATCGCCGATTCCGATCGGCCGCGCCGCTCGCCGAAGGCCCAGGCATCGATGCAGAGCACTGCGTATCCGCGCGAGGTCAATTCTTTGGCATAGGGAGGATTCTG
Source organism: uncultured Phycisphaerales bacterium (assembly GCA_963754335.1). Classification (GTDB taxonomy): domain Bacteria; phylum Planctomycetota; class Phycisphaerae; order Tepidisphaerales; family Tepidisphaeraceae; genus JBBSDP01. Next base: position 1,759,623 of record CAVWFQ010000005.1, on the reverse strand, counting down.
GACACCTTCGCGGCCGTCAATGAGTTCGAGCTTTCCGAGGGTGTAATCGCCGCCGTGGGCGTGGTTGTACAGGATTGTGGGGAAGGGGCCGGGTAAGGAAATCGATCGCGCGAAATAAGCGGGGACCGGCTCGAGTCCGTTGAGCTCCAGATTCCATGTCTCGAGCAGGTATCCGTCTTGCTCGGTCTTGTCTCTCAGGGTCGCGCGGACCGGTCCCTCGCGCGGGGGCAGATCGCCCAATAATTGATAAAGCTGCGACCTTCGAGATTCCGCGTTGATCATGATTTTTCTTCCTCCTGAGGACGCGCGGACTGACGTCCGCGGCTTGAAGGATGCGCGGGACGCGGTTCGCGAAATCCGTTATAGCCGCGGACGTCAGTCCGCGCGTCCCCGCATCAAACTTTTGAATCGTGGCATCCTCCACGTGGTTCGCGTAAGGTGGATGATCCCGGCGAGCGCCGGTCTCCGCTATGGGCCAGACCGCGGTGATTCCTCTGTTCCCCCCTGCCTCGGACGCATCGCGGAATTTGTCGCGCGATCAATCCAATGCGTCTGCGCCGCCCCAGTCCTGGCGCTCGCGCCTCCATCGAATTGCGATCTGGTTCATCCTCGCGGATATCGCGCTGTTCGCTTTCGTGAGCGGCGTGCGGCTTCGGGTGTGGACCTGGGAACAGACCAAGGCCGCCCGATTCACCTGGGACATCCAAAATGGCCATCACTGGGGAAGCGTCATTTACGACAGCGCCCAGTCCCGCGCGGCCCAGGACGGGCATTCGGGCGAAGGGGCGCGCTGGAAGTATTTTCTGCCGGCTTACGTGCATTCGTATGATCAGGTGGTCGCCGACAGTGAAAACGACAAATACCAGCTCGATTACTCGCCGGCCCGGCTGATGGTGATGGCGCTCTGGGTCCGCCATGTTCGGCAGGTCTTTCCGCAGACGCGCAGTTGGATGCCGAATTACGCCTATTCGTCGGCGTTGCTGCGGTTCAATGTCGGCTGTGAGCTGGCCGCAGCGATCCTGGCGTTTGGGATCGTGCGGCACTGGATGAATCGATCATCGAGTGCGGAGTGGGAAAAAGCCGCCGCCTGGAACAGGGCGTTTCCGCGTTTGCCGCTCCGCTCGGCGCCGTTGGCCCCCTCGACTTCAGTCTTCTGCGGGATGCTGGCGGCATTGCTGATCTGGTTCAACCCGGCGATCCTCGCCGACGCGCACGTCTGGCCGCAATGGGATGTCTGGCTGCTTCCGTTTTTCCTGGGCGCGACGCTCGCCGCCTCGCTCGACTGGTGGTTTGCCGCCGGTGCGATCCTGGCCCTGGGAGCGATGTTCAAAGGGCAGCTCGTCATGGTGGGCCCGCTGTTTTTCCTTTGGCCGCTGTTTGCCGGATGGTGGGGAGCGCTCGGGCGAATCGTGAGCGGTGCGGGATTTTCGCTGGCCCTCATTACCTGCTGCTGGCTGGTGCCCCATTCCACGGCCTGGCTCTGGATAGCCGGCGTCATGCTCGCCTGCCTGATTGTGGCGGTGGGATTCTCCAAAGGCCATCTGTTTGCAGGGTGGGCACTGGCTGTCCCCGCGGCGGGTCTGCTCATCTGGCCATGGTTTGCGCGGGGACATCGTCCTGACCTCCCGGAACTTCTGAATGTACTGGGAATTCTCGTTCTGGTGATCGGCGGATCGCGCGTTTTGCCGGCGCGGGCGCGCCGATACTGGGCTCCCGCTGTTTTTTGCGCCGCCGTCTTTTCGGCTTTTGCTCTGTTTCACGGAAGCATGGCGTGGCAGAAAGTGGGTTATGGATATCCCACCTACCATTTCCCATGGATGGTGATCGGTGAATCGGCGAATCTCGCGGCGATTCTCTACAACCCCCCTTTCCTCTGGCAGCTCAACGATATCGTGTTCCACATTCATCTGGCTGCGCTGCAGATCGATTGGCCGGTGACGATGAAATTCCTTCTGGTCGGCTTTTACTCGATCGGACTGGTTCTGTGCGGGATCGGCGCGGCCCGGCTCAGCCGTCGCAACGATCGGCGATTTCTTCTCGTGCCGGGCGCGACTTGTTTGCTGATGTTCGCGCTGCTCCCGCAGATGCATGAGCGGTATCTCCTCTGGGGCGCCGTAACGACGGCGCTGGCGGTCGGCGTTTCCCCGGGGATGACGCTGCTCCACCTGCTGCTGACCTCATTCAGCTTCCAGATGATCATTCCTTATGTGCTGGATCGGGACCCGCACCTGCTGCCGGGCCTGCACCGATTCTTCGCCGGCGTCTTTCCCGGCGATTCCTGGGCGGTTCTGCTGTGCGCGGCGGTATTCCTGTATCAGATCCTCAAAACGCCGACTCATATCAAGGGTAGTGAAAGCGAGCTTCCGGTAACCCAGAGGCAAATGGCGGAGCAATGAGCGAAACCTACGAATTGGGCAGCGAGGCTGATCCGCCAACCCATCGCGAGATCGACTCCGACATCGGCGATCCAGCGCCCGTGTTTGCACCCCCTTCGCCGCCCGCGGAGCTCATTCAAAAGCGGCGCTCCCGGCGTCTGCTCATCCAGGGACTGGGGGCGATCGTCGCATTGCTGGCCCTTGCCGGCGGCTTGGCGTTGCGCATCGAAATCTGGAATTACACCAGCAAGCCGGCCGTCGCCCTTCATCATGGGGACGCCGCGACCGCTTTCGATCATGGAGATCGCGTTGTGCGCGGCGATGTTCCGGCGCCGCCCCGCAAACCGCCTGGGGGCCGTTCTTTCGAAATTATCTGGCGTTCTATCGCACGGTGGCCAGCGCGCATCCCGAAGGAAATTATCAGATTGATGAGCCTCCCCTGCGGTTGCTCGCAAACGCGCTATGGGCACGACATCAGGAAGTCGTCGGGCGGGACGTGCGAAGCTGGGATTCATCGCTGCGGTTTAATGCGCCGATCCTCTGTTTCACGGCGGCCTGTGAATTTCTGGCGGCAATCGCTTTGTTTCTCCTCGTAAAAACGTGGAAACGGCGATGGCTGATTGTCCGAATGGGAGTCGACCCGACGATCGAGGCCGACTCCGAACGCCCCTGGGTGCTCGCTCTTGTGGCGGCGATCCTCCTCTGGATCAACGCGGCGATGCTGCTCGACGGATATGTGTGGGGGCAGTCCGACGCGTGGCTGCTCCCCTTCTTTTTGGTCGCCGCTTGTTTGGCATCGTCGGAGCGATGGTTCTGGGCGGGGATCGCCTGCGCCATCGGCTGTTTCTTTAAAGCACAGCTTTTGCTCGTTGCGCCTCTCTTTTTCCTCTGGCCTCTGTTCGGCGGAAAGCCGCTGGCGGCCTTGCGGGCGATTTTTGGTTTCGCGCTCTGCGCGGCATTGCTTCTTTCCCCCTGGCTGATCCATCGCGACATGAGCTGGTATCGCATCTCGGTGGTTTACGGAATGCACCGCCTTGGACAGATGACCTTTGACGCCAGCAACCTTGCCGCGATCATGGGGAACAACACGTACAAGTGGTCGCTGGACGACACGGTCTGGGACATCCGCCTGTCGCATCCCAAATTCGCCTACGCATTGACGGTGCGCGGAATGCTGATCGGCATCTATGCACTTTCGTTGATTTTGTGTTCGGCGGGCGCCGCGATGCACGGACGGCGCAGGTCGGTCGGCGCGCTGGCGGCGATCGTAGCGCCGTGGATGATTTTGTTCGCGGCTCTTCCCGAGATGCAGCCGCGATATTTGATTTGGGCCGCCGCCCTCAGCGCCGCAATGGCGGGCGTTTCTCTGGGGATGACGTTGATGCACTTCGTCGTGACGTTGCTGGCGGTGGTAATGATGCTTCGCCGGCTTCTGCCGCTCAGCCCGGAGCTCGCGCCAGGCTCCAGCGCGCGCTCTATGGTTTGCATCCCCACATCGCCTGGGCGGTTCTGCTCTGCGCTGCGATTTTTCTTTATGAGCGCTGGCGCTGCCACGGAAGAGATTGCTGATCGAAACTCACTCAATTCCGTGAGTTGCCGCGTCCCAAATCCGTTATGGTGCCCGCACGCCGATCGATTTACCACATTCAGGGCATCGTCCCGCGGAATCGCGCAAATCATATCCGCAGTCTAAGCATTCTCCCCTCAAAGCGTGCCACCGTGTTTGCCTCGCGAGGACTTGCTTCATGCCCTTCCAAATCGGAATCGCACAAATCGCCAGGGCGAGGGGTATCCCAAGATAGGCGCCGACGGTGATCGTCAGAAGCGGAACGAACAACATCGCAAGCAGAGCAGACACCAATATCGCCCCGCAAATGATCTGCAGCGCAATGCCATCGGTCATTCGGTTTCGGCGCTGCGGAATACGATGGGCGAGGGTCCGGTCCATTGTTGTTCATCGTACCACGATTCTGACCAGTTCGGCCCCAGGCGCTTTCCACGCACATTGGTCCGGCGACAAGTCGCGCGGCTCCCTTTTTCTAAAGCGAGTAAGCAACCTTCTTCGATCCTTTCCGCGATATTGATCCTCCCCGCCCGGAAACCAATGCCTAGACCCTCGTCAGGTAAGTCCTATTATGTCGAGTATGTCCAGTTCGACTGACGCAGGGCTTTCCGCGAATGCCACCATCCCGACCGGGTCGCCGACCATACTTGACTATGCCACCCCAAAACCGCCGCGGAAAGTCGGCTTGCTGAGCCTCGAAGCCTGGACGCCGCTGGCAGTCCCGCTGTTTCGGTGGCTCTGGGTCGCGACGATGATGAACTACGTCGCGACGGCCGCCCGCGACGTCGCGGCGAGTCCGTGGCTGATGGCCCGACTGACCGCTGGCCTGCACAACGGACCCTTCTTCGTCGCGCTTGTCACGACGGCCTCAACGCTTCCCATCTGTATTTTTTCATTGTTCGCCGGCGCGCTGGCGGACCTGATGGATCGCCGCCGGCTGCTCATCATCACGCAAGTCTGGATGGTCATCATCAGCGTCATTCTCGGGCTTCTGACCTGGTGCATTGGATGGGCCCCTGGAGCCTGCTGGGCTTCACGGTGTTGCTGGCAATCGGGACGGCGGCCTCGAGTCCTGCTTTCCAGGCGGTCCTGCCCGAATTGGTCCCGCCCAGCGACATATCCCTCGCAATGGGCCTGAACAGTGTTGCGTTGAACCTCGGTCGCGCCGCAGGGCCGGCCTTGTTCGGGTTGATCATGTCAATCTTCGTTTCCGAACACGCGATGGATAAAACCGTTTCGGGAGAACATGGGATCGCTGCGACTTTCCTGCTGACGGCAGCAACGTTTGTCGGGATTATCGGCGTCCTCTATTTCTGGAAGCGCCCGCCGGAGCGGGCCGCGGTCAAAGGTGAAAAATTCTGGGGGGCTCTTCATTCCGGCGTGAAATACACGATTCATTCGCGCGAATCTGGCCATACTTCTGCGCGTCCTCACTTTTATCATTCCGGCGCTGGCGCTCTGGGCACAATTTCCAACGATCGCTCACCAGCTTCAACTTTCGGCCAAGGGATTCAGCCTGATGCTGGTCTGCCTGGGTTCCGGAGCGGTGTTCGGCGTCTTCATCATGCAGGAGTTGCAACGGCGATTTTCGATCGACGGAGCGGTCAACGCCTGTACTGCGATGTTTGCCGTGTTGCTGATCCTCCTGTCGTTTATTCGCACCGCATGGATCGCCGACTTCGTCATGTTTTTTCTGGGGGTCAACTGGGTCATCGTCCCGACTAACTTTAATGTTGCGACACAGGTCTCCGTGCCGGCATGGGTCAAAGGGCGTGCGCTGTCGATGTATCTGATGGTCCTGTGGGGATCCTTCGCGATCGGCGCGGCAATCTGGGGACGCGTGACGGTGGCGACTTCACTCTCCACTTCGCTTCGCGACGCTGGAATCGTGATGGCGGGATTGCTGTTGCTCGCCCGATGGTTTCCCCTCACTCTCAATCGCGGCGTCGATTTGTCACCGGCGTTTAAGGGAGGAAGGCCGCAGCATCCGACCGATGCATCGGGTGTTGACGCGCCGGCGGTCGATGAAGTTTCGTTCGCCGGGCCGGTCGAGATTGCCGTGGAGTATTCTGTCGATCGCAATCGAGTCGCCGAGTTTCAAGACTCCATGCGGGCACTGCGCCAGCAGCGATGTCGAAATGGGGCGTGGAAATGGCGTCTGGTAGAGGGCGCCGGTCCGCAACCGACGGCGAACGGCCAGCAAATCGCATATATCGAGCGATATTGCTTCAATTCGGGTGCCGAGTATTCCCGCCAGCCCGCGCGAATGACCAAGGCCGATCTTCAGTTTCTCGAGCAGGTCAGGGGCGCTGCATATTGGTCCGACGCGGCCAACGGAAACGCACTCGCCGCATGTTTCGGGGACAACAACGATCGATTCCGTGTGGCTGAAACAGCGAGCGCTCGATTGCGTTGATCGGGCACTCGAAGAATGCGAAATCGCCTACGAACGGATCATTCGCGGGTCTGCGCCACCGGTGAGATTTTGTGGTGCGGGCTTCCAGCCTGCCATCCCAGGAAGCAGGCTCGAAGCCTGCATCGCAATGGCATAGCGAACAAGCGGACCCGGCGGCGGTAAACCATTTCGGATGCCCGCGCCCGGTTTTCATATCCCGCAGGAAGAACAACTGGACAGCGACTGCGCTCGGGGAATTGCAGCTTCGCAAGCTCCGCCGGCTCGTCGAAATCGCACGGCGCGACAATCCGTTTTATCATCGGAAGCTGCGAGAATTTGATCTGCAATCGGATCGCGATCTGCTTGCTCGATTGCCGTTCACAACCCGCGCCGAATTGGAAGCCGATCAACTCGCGAACGCCCCCTTCGGCTCCAACCTGAGCTATCCGCTCGACCGCTACTGCCGTTTTCATCAGACGTCCGGCACCAACGGCCGGCCGATGCGCTGGCTCGACACCGCCGAAAGCTGGGACTGGTTCGGACGCTGCTGGGGAATCATCTTCGCGGCGGCAGGCGTCGGAGCCGGGGGCCGGCTCTTTTTTCCGTTTTCGTTCGGCCCGTTCGTGGGATTCTGGGCGGCATTCGAGAGTGCCTCGGCCCTCGGATATCTCTGCATCCCGGCAGGCGGGATGAGCACCAGCGCCCGGCTGAAGATGATTGTCGATAACGCGGTGACTGTGATTTGCTGCACGCCGACTTATGCCCTGCGCATGGCGGAGATCGCCCGCGAGGAAAGGATCGATCTGCCGGGCTCTTCCGTACGAACATTAATCGTCGCCGGCGAAGCTGGCGGAAGCATTCTCCCCACACGGCAGCGCATCGAAGCCGCCTGGGGAGCGCGCGTTTTCGATCACACCGGGATGACCGAGATCGGCGCCATGTCCTTCGAATGCATGGAACGGCCCGGGGAAGGCGTTCATGTCATCGAGAGCGAATTCATTCCCGAGGTGATCGAGCCCGCGACCGGCCGAGTTCTCGGCGACGGCGTCGCGGGGGAACTCGTTTTGACCAATCTCGGCCGGGTGGGCAGCCCGCTCATTCGATACCGCACCGGCGACCAGGTGCGGCTGACGCGCGGGCGCTGCGCTTGTGGACGCAGCTTCGCGCGCCTGGAGGGAGGCATTCTCGGGCGCGTCGATGACATGTTCACCGTACGCGGCAATAATGTTTTTCCGGCGGCGGTCGAAGCCGTGTTGCGGAGCGTTCCTGAGGTAGCCGAGTTCCGCGTGAACGTACGCGAGGAGGGCGCGATGTCGCGAGTCGATATTGATGTCGAACCGGAGTCAGAAGCCCCGATCAACGGTCTGGCTGAACGCGTCGCCCGTGCAATGCAGGCAGCCCTTTCGTTCTGCGCCGAAATTCGCGTGGTGGCGCCGGGAACACTGCCTCGGTTTGAAATGAAGGCGCACCGGTTTGTGCGCAGCTAGTCGAATTGCGTAAGAGTCCATAAGATAAACGCGGCGAAGGCAATTTCACTGACTTGTACTCAACCCAATCAATACCTATGAAATCACGACTTGGATCATGGCTGATCGCCGCTGTGGCGACCGTCGCGTCGCCGGCTCTCGCGAGTGACTGGTATCAGTGGCGCGGGCCGGAGCAGGATGGCGTCTCGCGCGAGAAAAACCTGCCGGAAAAATGGTCCCCCGACGGCGATCAAGTCGTCTGGCACAACGACATCGGCGGGATGTCCAGCCCGATCGTGATGAACGGATTCGTCTATACGTTCACACGCGTCGGTGAAGTGCCGGCGGGGAACGAGTCATCGCCGACGCTGGATCCGGGAACCAATACCCAGGAAGCGTTCCTCTGCATCGACGCCAAGACCGGGAAAGTGGTTTGGCAACATCTGGAAAAGATGTACGTGACCGACAACCCGTTTCACCGGCTTGGATGGTCGAATCCGGTCGGCGATCCAAAAACCGGGCGCGTCTACGGGCTGGGGGCACAAAATGAATTGATTTGCCTGGACGGCAAGACCGGCGCGGTCATCTGGAAACATCAGATGACTGAAGAGTATGGAATGATCACCACCTTCGGCGGGCGAACGCCGTCGCCGGCCATTGATGAAGATCAGCTTTTCATCACCGGGGTCAGCTTCGGCTGGGGTGAGAACTTCCGTTCCACCCATCGAATTTTTGCCTTTAATAAAGCCAACGGCGAATTGAACTGGACCGCCGCCAGCCCGGGTATTCCCGTCGATGCGCCATACGGCACGCCGGTGATCGGCGTCATCAATGGCGTGCGAACGGTTGTCTTCAACGGTGGCAACGGCGGAATTCACGCCTATCAGTCGCGCACGGGTAAACATCTCTGGAGTTTTGTCGCGTCCAAGCGCGGGATGAACTGCTCGCCGATCATTCAAGGCGATTTGGTCTTTGCCTCGTGGGACCTGGATAATTTCCAGAGCACCAAGCTGGGTGGCGTAGTATGTCTCGACGGCGCTCATATCGAAAAGGGATCGCCGAAAGTGGTGTGGCGGAAAGACGGCATTGAGGCGGGCTTTCCGTCCTCGACGATCTGGGACGGCATTCTTTATGTCGCGACCGACAGCGCGGTGATTTACGCGTTCGATGAAAAGACCGGAGAAATTCTTTGGCATAAAGTCTGTGGGACCGGCGGCAAAGCCTCGCTCGTGGCCGCCGATGGAAAACTCTATTATCCCGAGGCCAATGGACGGGTCTGGATCCTGAAGTTGAATGGCAGGAACAAGCCGGAAGTGCTGAGCCACGTCGATGTCGAGAAGAAACTGGGCCGGGAGTACACGGTTTTCGGCTCGGTCGCGATCAGCGACGGACACGTCTTCCTGCAGGCCGCCAACGAAACGTTCTGCATCGGCGAGAAAGAGCCGAAGGTCGAATCCGATCCGATTCCTCCGATGCCGGCCGAAGCGCCCATTTCGGCAACACCCGAAACATCGATTCTTCAGGTGCGGCCGGCGGATGTATTGATGCGACCGGGCCAGAAACAGACATTTACGGTCTTCGCGTTTGACGCGATGGGACGCGCGCTGGGGGAGAAGAAAGCGGAGAAGTGGTCGGTCGGACAATTGACGCTTCCACCGTCGCCGCCGCGTCCGAAAGAGTTGATGCGACCGAGCCCCTTCTCGGTGGCGCAGGGAACCGTGCCGGCAACCAAACCCGCGGAAGTTTCCAAGTCGGCCCCGCCGGCGACGCAACCCGCAACACAGCCGACAACGGGACCGACTCTGATCGGCAATCTCAAAGGAGAGGTTGACGATTCCGGAACGTTCACCGCCGCCAAAGGTCCGCCGCAAGGCGGCGCGGTGGTCGCGACGATCGGCGCACTGAGCGGCCAGGCGCGCGTTCGCGTGCTTCCGCCACTGCCGTGGAAGATCGACTTCGAGCAGAACCCGGTCGGCAAACCGCCGCTGACCTGGATCGGGGCGGGAATGAAGTTTTCCGTTCGCGAAAATCCGGATCACAACAAAGTGCTGGTGAAGCTGACCGACATTCCCCTCTTCGCCCGGGCCCGCACCTATTTTGGCGCGGAGGACATGCACGATTACACAATTGAAGCGGACGTCTCGGTGAAGGAAACCGTTTATGACGACAACGGCACGAGCGTCCACAAGATCCCCGACGTGGGAGTGATCGACAGTCGTTATATTCTGGAATTGAAGGGGGCGAATCAAACCCTTGGCCTGCACTCCTGGCCCGCCGCCCTGCCACGCAACGAGGAAGAGCCGGGGCTGGCGATTCACAAGACGATCCATTTCGATTGGAAGGCCGACACCTGGTATCACCTGAAGCTGACGGTGGCACAGGAGAAGGGCAAAGCGGTCGCGCGCGGCAAAGCCTGGGCAGTCGGAACGCCGGAGCCAAAAGACTGGAATATCATTCTCGAGGATCCGGTCCCCAATCGGAACGGCAGCCCGGGATTGTGGGGCTTTTCAAACGATCACGAGATTTATTACGACAATATCTTCGTTAATGAAAACTCCAATGGAAAAGAAATGTAGAGTGGAGGATAAATCCCAAATGACAAAGCCCAAAGCCCAAAAAAATTCCAAAAACCAAAGGGGAAGAAACCAAACAACAGAGGACAAATCCCGCGCGGAATCCCCTCCTGTTTGGAGTTTTCCCCCTGGAATTTGGAAATTTTTTGGGCTTTGGATTTTGGGCTTTGGAATTTCCGCTTCCGTCCCGGCGTACGCGGCCGACTGGCCCATGTGGGGTCGCACGCCGCTTCGCAACATGGTGACTCCTGAAAAGGGTTGCCCGATGGATTGGGACGTGGCCACGGGGAAAAACGTCCTGTGGAGTCAGCCGCTCGGATCCAAGAGCTACGGAAATCCGACGATTGCCAACGGGATCGTTTATGTCGGCACCAACAATGAAGGCAAACGCGATCCGGCCATCACCGCCGATGGCGGCGTCTTCATGGCATTCGACGAAAAGACCGGCAAGTTCCTCTGGCAGCGATACAGTGCCAAGCTCCCCACCGGCCGCGTGAATGACTGGCCCGGCGAAGGGCTCTGCTCGACCGCCTACACCGAAGGGAACCGCGTCTGGTTCTGCACCAATCGATGCGAAGTCGTCTGCCTGGACGTCAGCCCGACGGACAAGACGCCGATCGAAGTCTGGACGTACGACATGATCGGCCAGCTTGGCGTCTTCCCCCATAACATGACGGCGTCGGCGATCGCCTCGTATGGCGATCTGATCTATGTCATCACCGGGAACGGCGTCGATGACACGCACAAGCATGTGGTTGCTCCCGCCGCCCCGGCGATCGTCTGCTTCAACAAGAGCACAGGCAAAGTGGTCTGGACGAGCAATGTCCCCGGCGCGAATGTGCTGCACGGACAATGGGCGAGCGTGGCGATCACCACCGTCGACGGCACCCCGCTGGTCATCGCGCCGCTCGGCGATGCCTGGGTTTATGCCTTCGAAGCCACGACCGGAAAAATCATCTGGAAGTTTGACACCAATCCGAAGGACGCGATCTATCCGCAAACCCGCAACGAGATCATCGCCACGCCATGCATCGTCGGAAATTACATGTACATCGCCAACGGGCAGGACCCGGAGCATGGCGAGGGATATGCCCACATGTGGTGTGTTGATATCACGAAAAAAGGGGATGTCAGTGCCGAGCTCGACTCGAACCCGGACCAACCCAAGCCTAAACCCGGCGAAGAACTCGTCGCGCCGGCGGGGCAGGAAATCCAGCATATCGGCAAGCCGAATCCAAACTCCGGCGTGCTCTGGCACTTTGCTCAAGCCAAGGCGCAGGCGGGCAAGCGGCTCGAACGCGGCCAGCACATGAACCGGACGATCTCCACCGCCTGCGTGAGCGAAGGACTCTGTTTCGTGCCCGATTTCTCCGGCTACCTTCACTGCTTCGATGCCAAAACCGGCGAGAACTACTGGACCTACGACATGGAATCGGCCATGTGGGGCTCGCCGCTTTGCGTGGATGGGCACATCTATGTGACCGACGAAGACGGCGACGTGCGGATCTTCAATGTCTCCAAGGAATTGAAGATGCTTGCTGAGCACAATCTCGGCAACGCCTCTTATTGCTCGCCGATCTACTCCAATGGCGTGCTCTTTTTGACGACCCGGGACAAGCTCTATGCAATTAAGGATGGTGCACAGTCCAAGCCGACGGCGGAGCAATGAGTATGGGGGGACAGACATTCCTGTCTGTCAGGTGTCCGCGAGTGCGGGCGTATTCGCCCGCCGAGTGGACACGCCGCTCCGCAGAACGTGCGCCAAGGACGGACCGATTCGGGAGGCGAGTACGCCTCCGCTCACCGGCCCGTGACAGACAGGAATGTCTGTCCCACCGGCAGGTGTCCTGGTGGTAATCAGGGACGGCCCGCAATTTTTGAGCACCTTACGGGCTGAAGCCCGCACTACAAACCCAAACCTCATGACCAACGCATCAATCGAAACCCGCGCCCGGCAGGCCGCCGAGCAACTCGACGCGCACGTGCACGATATCGTCCAGTGGCATTTCAACCCTGAAACGGGCTGCCCGTTCTGGCTCGATTGGGCCAGCAAGGCGAACTTCAATCCACGCAAGGAAGTGAACGCCTATGCCGACCTGAAAAAATTTGCCCACTTCGAAGACGACTGGCTTCGCGGCGGCCCCGTGCGCCGCTGGCTGCCCAAAGGCCTTGCGGGCAAACCCGTCTATATTTTCGAAACCGGCGGCAGCACCGGCGTCCCCAAGAGCCGGCTCCAGGTTGACGATTTTCGCACCGACTATGAGATTTTCAGCAAAACCCTTTCCGATGACGGATTCCCCAAAGGGGCCGACTGGCTGATGCTTGGCCCCTCCGGCCCACGCAGATTGCGCTTAGCCATCGAACATCTTGCGCAAGTTCGTGGCGGGATCGCCTTCTCCGTCGATCTCGATCCGCGCTGGGTCATCAAGCTCCTCAAGCGCGGCGCGGTTCAGGAAGCCAATCTCTACAAGCAGCATTGCGTCGATCAGGCCCTGACGATCCTCCGTTCTCATCCGAACGTTCGCTGCATGTTCACGACGCCAAAGCTTCTTGAAGCCCTCGCCGAGAAGATCGACCTGGCCCATTACGGCATTAAGGGAATTTTCTGTGGGGGAACGGAGCTGACGCCGCAGTTCCATCGCTTTGCCCGCGAAGAGCTCTGCCCCGGCGTCGATTTCGTTCCGACCTATGGCAACACGCTGATGGGCCTGGCGACGCACAAGCCCTTTGATCCGGCCGACAATTACGAAGTTATCTATCACGCTCCGCAGCCACGGGCGGTCGTCGAGGTGGTCGAGCCGGACAATGCCGAGAAGAAGGTCGAATACGGGAAAATCGGGCGGGTCATGCTCACGACGCTGACCAAAGAGACATTCATCCCGCGATTCCTCGAGCGCGACCAGGCGATTCGCCGGCCGCCGTGCGAGCCATATCCATGGGATGGGGCGGGGAATGTGCAGCCCTTTGCAGCATTCGCGGGGACGGTGGTGGAGGGGGTATACTAAACAATATGCTCCACATCCCGATCCTCCGTCACGGCAAACCCTACGAATCGGTCGACAAGATCCAGATTCTGCACCACGCCACCGGCGAACCCGTCGCTGAGGTGAGCCAGGCGAATGCGGGGCTGATCAGCCGCGATATTCATCGCATGGATATTGACGTGCTCGAGCAGTTCACCATGAACGAACTGCTGGGCATGTGCAAAAAGGCCGCGGAGATCTTCATCGGCGGAACTGTTCCCGTCGGCGATCAGAAACAGACGTTTGACGATTACGTTCATCAGCTTTCATCGACCACCGGCATGCCCTTCAGCTATTGCCGGGGCAATGCCAAGAAAATTCATCGCGTGCTCGATGAGATGGGCGTGATTGTCGCCGGGCTGACGCGCGGATTTGACCTGTCGATTCTCGACAGGGGTTACGGAAGCGACGAAGGGCGGACGCTCTCCTGGTTTCGCGAGGCGCGGGTCTTCGGGGCGGTGCTGCCGAGCAATTCGCCGGGCGTGCATTCGCTCTGGGCGCCGGCCATCGCGCTCAAGACGCCGATCGCGCTCAAGCCGGGGCGCGAGGAGCCCTGGACGCCGTTGCGGATCATCGAATCATTTGCGGCCGCCGGCATTCCGCGCGAGGCGTTCGGGTTTTATCCATGCGATCACGGCGGCGCATCGACGCTGCTGCAGGTTGTGGATCGCGCGATGCTCTTCGGCGATGCCGGAACGACTAAAGCGTGGGCGAGCGATCCGCGCATCGAATTGCATGGGCCGGGGTACAGCAAGGTAATTCTCGGCGATGACGCTGCCGGCGAATGGGAGAAATACATCGACTTGATGGTCGGCTCGATCGCCGCCAATGGCGGGCGGTCGTGCATCAACGCATCGGCGGTCTGGACGCCGCGAAACGCGGACAAAATTGCCGACGCCCTGGCGAAAAGGCTGGCGACGATCCAGGCGCTGCCCGCCGACAATCCAGACGCGCAGATTGCGGCCTTCGCCAACCCGCAGATGCCGCAGCGGATCAATGCGATGATCGACGGCGCGATGGCCGGCGCGACCGATCTCACATTGAAGCATCGCGGCACGCCACGGCTGGTCACGGTTGGCCGATGCAGTTATCTGCTTCCGACGATTATTCGCTGCGAACGCGATCACGCACTGGCCAACAAAGAGTTTCTTTTCCCCTTCGCATCGGTCATCGAATGCCCGACGGCCGAAATGCCTGAGGCAATCGGCTCAACCCTTGTGGCAACGGCAATTTCCAACGATCCGAAATTCAGGCGTGCGCTGATGGCTTCGCCGCATATCGATCGATTGAACGTCGGTCCGGTTCCCACCTATCAATTGAGCTGGGATCAGCCGCATGAGGGGAATCTGTTCGAGCATCTGTATCGCCAGCGGGCGTTTCAGATTGCGTGAAATGTCGAGTGACGTCCCCTCTTTCTCCCTCCTGGTGCTCTGGAGGAGCCGCGCACAAAGTAAGCGGAAAAGTTCTCTTGTTTGCCGAGTGCTTCCCCGCTTACTTCGTGCGCGGCTCCTCCGGAATATCGGGAGAGGTATTACGCTAATAATGCCCGCGCCACGAGATCCCGCGCCGCGTCCGAAAGCTGCAATTTCATCGCCTCGGCATGTCCCCGATCGGACATTTTTTTCCATGTCTTCCGCAGAATGCCGATCAGCTTTTCCTCGTCATGCTTCGCGGAAAATTCGGCGAAATAGCTCTCGAGAAAAACCAGGCAAATGACATCCTCCAGCGTCTGCGTCTCCGGGTCGGCTTTCAATCGTTCCTTGCGGATCAGCGACTGGACGCGGTCGATCGTTGCGGGGTCGTAACCGACCTGGCGGAGAATCTCCCCCGTCTGCTCGGCGTGGAAGCGATACAGATCGGTTCGCCACTTGAGGTAGCCGATGCGGGTCATCGGGTAGCTGTCGCGGGGGATCATCCATCGGCGGATATGTTGAGATCGGACGGCAAGACGCAGTTCCAATGAAGCCGACGGCTCGATCCGTTCGAGCCATGCGGTCATGCGGCGGGCGTAGACGAGTGCCGCCGACTGCGGTTGGCCATCGATTGTCTCCCGATGGGGATCTTCCGCGTTCGCGCGATCGATCGCGGCGATCGCGGTGTCGAATCGGTCGCTGAGCTCGTTCACAGAATCATTTGATGCCTGCGGTCCGCATTTTTCAATTGTTCATTGTTCTTTCTGTCCCCCCTTATGAAACCGGACATCAGCTATATGCGAGCCGGCACGGCTTACCTATAATGCCAGCCTGTAACCGAAGGGAAAGCGAAGGTCATGGCCAAGAAATCGCCACTCGCCGAGAAACTGCAGCTCGTCAGGGAGCGGATCGCCGCTGCCGCCGAGAAGGCCAAACGCGACCCGGCCGAGGTGACGCTGGTCGCCGTGACCAAGACCGCCGCCCCGGAGCAGGTGCGTGAAATCCTGCAACTGGGCATCGCGGACCTGGGGGAGAGCCGGGCCCAGGTGCTCACGCAGCGCATCGCGCAGGTCAACGAATTCGTACAGCGCCAGCACGCCAACGCCGGGTCGCTCGTTCCGGAAAAGGTCCGCTGGCACATGATCGGGCATTTGCAGCGGAACAAGGCAAAAGCGGTCCTGCCGCTGATCTCCCTCATTCACAGCATCGACAGTCTGCGGCTGGCCGAGGAACTCGACGTCCAGGCGGCGAAAATCGGCCGCCGCGTGCCGGTACTCATGCAGGTCAACGCCAGCGAAGAGGCCAACAAGCACGGCGTGGCCGTCGGCGCCGCGGTTCACCTGGCGGAGCAGATCGACTCCATGCCGAATCTCCAGCTCGTCGGACTGATGACGATGGGGCCGCTCGAAGAGAGCGAGGCCAAGGTGCGGCAGGCCTTTTCGCGCACGCGAGAGATCTTCGAGGAAATGCGCTGGCACAAGATCGGGGGTTCAAACCTGCGCCACCTGAGCATGGGAATGAGCGACGATTTCGAGACCGCCATCGCCGAGGGTTCCACCATGGTCCGCATCGGCACGCTTCTGTTCGGCGGGAAAGTGCAGGATCATGAGGAGGTGGAGGAATAGGGGAAGAATAGAGGAGCCAGAAGCCAGGAGCCAGAATAAGACAAGAACTCGGCTCGACTGCCTTTCCCCCTTCTGGCTTGGGGCTCCTGTATTCTGGCTTCCGGCTTCTTCCCCCCATGCCCGATGTCGATTTCTTCAACTTCTTTCGATACGTGCTGGCGACGATCGTGACCATCTATGCATCCATTGTCACGTTTCAGTCGCTCTGGGGCTGGTATGTTTTCCTGGCGGGCAGCGATAAATACGTCAGCATGCTTCGCCGATATCTGGTGTTGCACGGGCTGCGGCTGCGGTTTCGTACTTTCTGGGGCGATGTGCTGATCTGCCTGCTGCTGTCCGTGGCTTTTTTGATTCTGTGCCGGGGACACGCGATCATTTACGATATCGACGCCAAAGTGAACTATGTCGCGCCTCACCTCCGAAACCACTGAGCAGAAAATGCTGCCCGGCGGTACGACGGTCTCCGCCGTGGCCCCGTCTCCGGATATCGTCACGATGCCGGTTTCGCCGGGCGCCGCTCCGCCGCGCCAGCTTTCGGAGCTTCCCCGCGACGAGCTGGAACACCTCGCCGACGAATACGGCCTGGAGGCCGCCCGATTCCCCACCCGCCAGGCGCTGGTGGCCGCGATTCACGATCGGCGGCAGATGATCGCCTCCTTTGACCGCGAGGCGATGCTCGACGTGATTCGCTGGGGACGCCGGCCGGTCACCGCCGGCGCTGCAAAAGAACAGATCGCCCAGGAGATCGCCCGAATCCGTTTGATGCGGTTTTCGGGACTGTCACATCGCGGGCTGATCGTGCTCGCCCGGATGCGCGGCATCGAGATCCGGCCCGACGATCCCGTCCCGGTCCTGGTCCGAAAACTGAAAAAACGCGAAGGCCTCTTCTCCAAGCTGAACCGCAAACGGCGGGCGGCCCTCGGCTCGCTGGTGTCGAAGGTGATCGGGCAATCCGACGCCGGCCACGAATACCAGTTTCTTCCGCCCGAGCCAGGCGATCCTGCGACCTCCGCGCCCAGCGCCGACCGCGGGCCGTCGATCAAGGAAGACATCGAGGAGTCGGGACTTTTCGGCGGCATCAGCAATCGCATCAAGAAAACCGCCGACGCCTATCTCAATCAGAAGCTGGACGAGGTCGAAGCCCGCATCGACCGCAAGCTCGATGAAATCGACCGCCGGCTTGCCGAATGGCGCGACAAGGAAGTGGCCAATCGCCTGCGGATTCTCAAGATCACGCTCTGGGCGAGCGTCATCGTCGGCGTCTTTTCGCTCCTTTACTCCTACGTCAAGATTTACCTCGTTCGGCATTGATCGCTTATGGAGGACGCACCGCACCGAAGCGATCCGGTCGTGCCGGAATACGGCCTGGCCGAACCGACCCGAATGCAGCTCTTTCTGCGTGCGTTGCGGCACCGCAACTATCGCCTCTTTTTCGCGGGGCAGCTCGTCTCACTGATCGGCACGTTCCTCACACAGGTCGCGACGGTCTGGCTCGTCTACTCGCTGACAGCACAAGCCGTGGGTACTCGGCGTCACCGGTTTCGTCGGGCAGCTTCCGATGTTCTGCGTCGCCCCGTTCGCCGGCGTCCTGGTGGATCGGGTCAATCGACAGAAGTTGATCGTGGTCACGCAAATCCTGGCAATGCTCCAATCATTCGCCCTGGCAGCGCTGGCGCTGCCTCACCTGATTACCGTAACGCAAATCATCGCCTTGAGCCTGTTTCAGGGACTTGTCAATGCATTCGATATGCCGGCGCGTCAGGCGTTTCTCATTGAGATGGTGACTGACCCGGCCGACCTGGCCAACGCGATTGCCTTGAATTCCACGATGGTTCATGGAGCCCGGCTGATCGGTCCGGCCCTGGCGGGGCTGCTGATTTACTGGGTCGGCGCGGGGTGGTGCTTCCTGCTCGACGGATTCAGCTATATCGCGGTCATCGCCGCGCTGCTGGCGATGACGATTCAGCCGCGCATTCGTTCGCGGCGGCGAAGCGTGCTCGTCGAGCTGAAAGAAGGGCTGCGCTACGCGTACGACATCGCCCCGATTCGCGTTTTGCTGGTGATGATGGCGGTGCAGAGCCTCAGCGGCATTCCCGCGTTCACGATCCTGATGCCGATTTACGGCGATTATTTCGGCGGCCCAAAACACGGTGCGGAAACGCTCGGCTTCCTCATGGCGGCATCTGGTATCGGGGCACTCGTGGCGCGCTTTATCTTGCCGGCCGGCGCACGGTGCTCGGACTGGGCCGCGTGATTGCAATCGCCGGCGTGGCCTTCGGGCTGGCGCTGCTCGTCTTTTCATTTTCGCGCCAGCTCTGGATCTCCCTGCTGATCGTCCCCATCGGCGGCTGCGCGATGCTGATCAACTTCGCGTCGGCCAATACCGTCCTGCAAACACTGGCCGACGACGACAAACGCGGACGGGTGATGAGCCTCTTCACCGCGGCATTCATGGGCATGACGCCATTCGGAAATCTATTCGCGGGAATTCTCGCGCAGGGACTCAAGCCTGGAGGTTTGAATCAAGCGACATCGTCGATGATCGGCGCGTCGCGCACGCTGCTGATCGCGGGCTCGGTCTGCGTGCTGGTCAGCCTCAATTTCGCGCGGAAGCTGCCGGGGCTTCGAAGCATCGTCCGGCCGATCTACATCAGGAAGGGAATCATCGCCGAAGAAGTCGCCGCCGGCATTCAATCCGCGACGGAAGTCGCCGATGGCGGAGCGACCTAACCCACATCGATCTCACTGGCAAGATCATTTGTCGGCCGCGTTCTTCTTATCCATCTTCGCGGCCGCGGGCTTCGTCTCAGGCTGGGTCTCGGCATTGTTATGCTTCGTCTGCTTCGCCGCCATCTGAATAAAGTGGAGCACGGTCTTACCGTTGTCGTCAAGGCGCGGAACGTCACGTCCGACTTGGGCCGCAGGTGCTTCACCTCGCCAAGGACCTTCGTATCCGCGACCCACTTTTTTCCGTCGAGATGGCCAGGCACGAAGGCGGTGATCGTCTTTCCATCGGCTTCAATTTCGACGGACGTTTCGGTTTGACCGTTTTCGTTTTTCTCTTCCTTGCTCTTGACGAAATAGCCCGGCTGGGGCTCGGTATAGAGTTCGATGCTCTTAATCTGGCGGTGGGTCGTGCTGGGAACCGAGTCAATCAGGACAACATCGCCGGGCTTCAATTTGCCCGCGGCGGCGAGCAGATCGGGGTCGGGCGCCATATCTCCAGAGGTAGGATCCTTTTTGTTGGGAATGGCCATCGTGACGACTTGATCAAACTTCTTGACGTCCACCATCTGATAATCGAATTTCCCCTCCTTTTTGTCGTAGGATTCGTTGAAAATGAAGCCATTGGGGAGATCTTCACCGGGCTTCAACGGGTAAACGGCCAGCGCCGACAACATCGCCATGTTGTTTTGTAAGGCATAGGTGGCCTTGACCACGTCGCCGGTTTTCAGTCCTTTGACGATGGAGAGCAGATCCGACTTGGGATCGAATTTAGATTGTTTTTCGTCGTTGTTGGGGACGGTGAGACGAATCTCGCGGCCGTTCATTACGGCCAGCGCGCCGATCACGAGCCGATACTGCACACGATTGGCCGTCTCAAACCGCGCAATGACATCGTCGGCGTGCGCCAACCGCGATGTGGGGAGCAGAAGTAAAACTGCCGCGACCGCCGCAAGCCATCCGAATCGCATAGTCATGTCAGAACTCCTCGCCGGGAAATCGCAAAACTTGCCACTAAACTATCTCTTAATGATCGAACGCACAAGAAAAAACCGGGGCAACGCCGACGCATCGCCCCGGCATAACCGGCAAACTCAAACTTATTATTCATACGGGCGTTACTTCTTGTCGGTTTCCTTGGCCGAATCCTTTTCATCGTCCTGCATGAACTTGTCGTGCCCGTCATCTTCCAGGTCCTTGATCTGCTTGTAAACTTCCTGGGCCTTGGCATTGTCGTCATCGAGAAGGGCCGACTCCATCTTCGCCATCGTGCCGATCAGCTCGACCATTTCCTTGCGATAGGAAACGACGAATTTCGCCTGCTGGTCAGACGGAAGCGTGGTAGCGCGCGAGGGAGTCATCTGCTTGCACGCGATGGCGGCTTCCTCGATCTTCGTGATCCACTCCAGCGACTCGGGATTACTCTCCTTCTTGCGAAGGGTCCGCCGAAGTTTCTTCATCCCGGTGTCGATCTGCTCCATCTGGTGATGAAGCTCGGTCTTGGCCTTCTTTTCCTCGGCAACGGTGGGCCGCGGCGCGGCCAGCCAGGCGATGGAAGCTCCTGCCAGCAGGACCGGGATGATTCGGCCGAGATTTCGGCGCTCGGGCAACGAAAGCATGGCGCATTCCTCCGCGTGTTTACAGGGTGTCGTCGATCACCTTCGTCTGTCCGGGCATCGGGATCTTGTAGCGTCCGTTGGCATCAGGCAGGGAGCGCGGCGGCGCATCCCAGGCGAATTTCTCCGGCATCAGGCTGATCTTCGAATTGAGCGCCTGATCGTAGGTGAGCACTTTCCCGGAATAGGTCGCCATCCGACCGAGCAACGATGTCATCGTGCTGGAAGCGCCGTAGAAAGCTTCCATGTACTCTTTGTTGTTGCGGATGGCGTCCTGCAGGTCGTTGTGCTCCTGCTGATAAGGATCGAGGTCTACGCCCTTGGCCTTGTAACGCCAGTTGGTGCCGTCGGCCATCGTCAGGTTGCCGCCGCTCACGTCCGACGTTCCCTTGGTCCCATGGGCATGTTCGGAAACGCTGCTCCAGCAATTGGGAATATGGCGGCACTCAGAGTGAAGCTTGGTGCCGTCCTTGTAGGTGTATTCGACGCAGAAGTGATCGTAGATCTCGCCGTTGTCGATGCCATTGCGGAACTGCCGGCCGCCCATGCCATGGGCTTCGACGGGCGGGCCGCCTTTGATCCAGTTGATCACGTCCAGGTTGTGGATGTGCTGCTCGTTGATATGGTCGCCGCAGAGCCAGCAGAAGTAGTACCAGTTGCGCATCTGGTACTCCATCTCCGTCTGTTCCGGCTTGCGCGGGCGAACCCAGACGCCGGCATCGTTCCAGTAAGCTCGCATGAGAATCGTATCGCCGATTGCGCCGTCCTGGAGGCGCTTGATGGTTTCGATGTACCGGTTCTGGTGATGACGCTGCAGACCGACGCCGACCTTCAGGTTCTTTTTCTTGGCGACCTCCGCGGCCGCGATCACCTTGCGAACGCCTTCGGCGTCGGTTGCGAGCGGCTTTTCCATGAAGACGTGCTTGTCTTGCTGAACTGCATATTCAAAGTGAATGGGGCGGAAGCCGGGAGGCGTGGCGATGAGGACCAGGTCGATCCCGCAGTCGATCGCCTGCTTGTAGGCGTCGAAGCCGGAGAAAACATGATCGTCTTTCACGTCGACTTTATCGCCGAACTGGCCTTTGAGATCTTTGAGCTTGTTCCGGGCGTTGTCTTCGAAGGCATCGGCAACCGCCACCAGTTTGATCGGTCCGGCGGTGCTGAGCGCCTGTCCGCAGGCGCCCCTCCGCGGCCGCCGCATCCGATGAGGGCGATCTTCAGCGTATTGTCATCCGCCGCATAAGCGGTTCCGGACAACAGTCCCCCCGC
This sequence comes from uncultured Phycisphaerales bacterium, assembly GCA_963754335.1. GTDB lineage: Bacteria > Planctomycetota > Phycisphaerae > Tepidisphaerales > Tepidisphaeraceae > JBBSDP01. The sequence goes on along the minus strand of CAVWFQ010000005.1, from coordinate 1,737,581 downwards.
CACTGTCGAAGCAGCGACGACGCCAGCTGAACTCTTCAAAAATTCGCGACGCGATTGGCCATTCTGCTCACTCATGAACGTCTCCTCGTTTGGTTTGATCGATCGAAGTTCTTTATTTTGACGCCGGCGGCGGAATGATCTCGCGGATCTCACGATCGCGCTCGATCACGCGCTTGGTGACCGGATCATCCACGTCCCAATACCGGATCTTTTCCTCTTCTGACGGCTCTTTGACGGGTGCGATCACTCTAAATCCGATCCAGAATCCGTCCGTCAGCCAGTGGGGGCTTTGCGGCAATTGTGGATCTTTCACATTCATTTTCTTGTCGGAGCCGACGCGGGAAGCGGAGCGGCAATCCTCCGCTTCCGAGTTCCAGCTCCCGCCGCGAATCGCGCGGGGATATTGCGTGCTCGGCCAGTTGATGATGTCGTGCCAGTTGTTCGTCTTCCCCTCAAACTTCTTGTACCAGTCGGCCGCATATTGATCGAGGCACCACTCGGCGATATTGCCGTGCATATCGTACAGGCCCCAGGGATTGGGCTTCTTCAGCCCCACCGCGTGATAGGCGCCGTCGCCGTCGGCCAGCGCCGAGTTGTCGAAATACCACCCATACTCCTTGAGCTGCTCCGGGTCATCACCAAAGCTGTAGGCCGTCTTCGTCCCGGCGCGGCATGCGTATTCCCACTCTGCTTCCGTGGGGAGCCGGTAAAACCGGCCTGTCCGTTTGCTCAGCCATTTCGTGTACTGCCGCGCGGCGAATTGCGACATGATCACCGCGGGAAACTTATTGCCGCGGCCCATTCGGTCGAGGACCGGTCCGGCCTCCAGCTCGTACATCGGCGTCGGATAGGTTACCGCGTCGGCGCGCTTGTCGTTGGGAATCTTGGGGACGCCTTCGTTGGCCAGTCGCTGATAGTTCGAAAGGTACGGATTGTATTCCCCCCAGGTGACCGTGTACTTGGCCATATAAAAGGCATCGACCTGTACGTTGATCTGAGGCCCTTCGTCGGCGTGGCGTTTCTTCTCAGTGGCCGGGCTCCCCATTTGAAAGGTACCGGCGGGAATCGGAAGCATCTCAAACTTGGCGTCGGTCCCGGGAATCGCCTGCGTAAAGGGCTTCAAATCACCGGCGTCGGGCGTCCCGCTCGGCGCAACCGCCGCCACATCCGCGCCCGCGCGCCGTGCAAAATGAGGCAAAGCGCGACCGCCCCCATCCCCAGCTTTCGCTTCACGACTTTGGACTTTCGTTCCGCCCGTTCGCCAGTCAACTGCACAATCGGTCCTTTCGGAGGCAGGAATTGCTTCGCGCGGCCCGCGTGCCGCCTGTGTGAGTATCGTACTTGATAACCGAGCGTTGACCAAGGCATGCCCGGGCCGCGCCCAACCGGTATTTCGATTCGAAGGATGCGAAAAATGCTCGGCAAATAACGATCGCTTCTTCCTCCACGACGCGCGGACTGACGTCCGCGGCTATTAAGGAGTGCGCGCGACGCGGTTCTCGAAATCCTTGACAGCCGCGGCGTCAGCCCGCGCGTTTTCGCCATGCGACCTCGGGTAGGATTGGACGATGCTCGCACTGTCCAGTGAGACACGTGCAAGACGACGAGAAATAACCGTTAAATCTCAAGGAGACCCATGGCTCGATACATCAAAATTCACTCAGCCGTCATCAACCTCGATGAAATCCGCCACGCGCACTTCAACGAGCATCCGACCGATCCGGGTCTCGTGATCGACCTTGGCGGCAAGCCGTTCGAACTCGACGGCCCGGCCGCCCGCCGGGTGTGGGACAAGCTCCTGGTGGCGTTAAATCCCGAAGAATGGTTGATCGAACACCAGGCCTGAGTGGGCTACAATCACCGTGATGAACTCGTGGCATTTGACGCCGGCGGCCAAAGCTCAGGAAAGGCGGGTTTCACTCGCCGAGATCGAGGCGGCACTGAAGCCGCAATTCGATCCGCGATGGGGCAAGATCTTCGACGAATTCAAATCGAAGATTCAGGACGGCGATGAGTTGTGGGAGTTTTGCAGCGACCGTGCCTCATGGGACGTCCTGACGGGCCATGGCGGGTTCAAGATCGTGCGCGGCGATGTCACCATCGGACAGATCATCGGCGCAGGAATTAGGGGCGGAAAATCGATCAATTATTCCAGTCTCCCACAGCTTATGTAAGAGGGGCAATCGCGAAGGCGCAAGCGGCGATCCGGCGATCGCCCGTCCGGAAGCGCCGACGCCGATCCGTCGCTTGCGCCTTCGCGATTCAATCCAGTATTTTCCGAAAAAGTCCAATCGGTGTGGGTTCCCGGTCTATAATATAGGAGCGTCCGGACCAATTCATTGGCATCGCGCGGAGGCGGTCTCCGCCTACATTATGTTGGCCAATGTAAAGCGAGGACGCGGCGATAGGAGTGTCTTATGGCGGACAAGAATAAGGCAGATCGCCTCGGTGGCGAGTACATGATTCAGGATCGCGACCATATGAGCGAGATGGGTCAGATGGGAGGCCAAGCCAATTCCGGCAACCCCCCACAAGCCGAACAATCTCAAGGCGCCAGCCGCCAGCATGGCGGCGATCAATATGGCGGGAGCCGCCAGCAAGGCGGCGAGAAGCACCGCAAGAATCGGTAAGCATAGCCGCCATCAGAACAAATTGTTCTAATCCGGCGATGCATCCTAGAATGGGCCACGGCAACAGGTATTGCCGTGGCTGTTTTGTTGACCTATTGGATGAGGAAGCAACCGCTTTCTCTGAAACACTCGCTCGAACGCGCTTGGCACAGCATCCTCGAGGCATTTCCTCCGGCGAATTGAAATCGTGAATCGTCAATCGGAACCGCGCGACGATCTTCCCAAAGTCTTCCGCGGCGAACTCAGCGCTTCTTGAGGGATCCCACGATCTCCACTTTCACCGGCACGCCGTCAACTTCTTCGGGAAGCGTGATCGCAGGCGCGGCACGAAGATTAATTTTTAGACCGTATCCTTCCCCGACCCGTGTAATCCCGACACCGACCACGTCGGCGAGCGGAGCAAAAATCGCGATGGCGCGAGACTTGGCGGCGCGGACATCATCGACGGTAGAGGAGGCCATGGCTTGGTCTTAATCGGCAGTATCGCGTGATTAGTATAGCAGGTTCACTTTTAACGCGTCGAGCACGTTTTTCAGCGGATTGGCGTACGTGAGGCCTTTGCCGTTGGAACCGCCCTGTTCGCCGCCGGCAAAGAGGAGGCCCACGCCCTTAAGGTCGGCATCGACGACAAGTGAGCCGCTGTCTCCGCCTTCGCTGAAGGCGCCGCTTCCGGCGCCTTCAATCTCGATCTGATTGTCGAAGGTAATAGTAGCGAACACAGCAATCCAACTCAAAAAACGCCTGATTTTCGCAACGCATTTCCATGGCCAAACTGCGACGCCTAGGAATCACATAAGGGTTTATTTGGCTGAATGACGGATCGCGCCTACGGCCTCAACACGCTTGGCGGTTTCCGGTAATCGGATACAATGCCTTTCGCCCTGGTTATGGGCGTTTCCCCTTTTTTTCGCGGAGATTTCCATGCAGTCGATGTCGTCGTCCCCGTCTGCTTCGCGTCCCTCCCGCCGTGAGTTCGTTCGCGGTTCCGCCGCCGCCGTTGGCGCAGCGGCTATATCGACCTCTTTTCAATCGGCGGTGTATGCCGCGGGAAGCGACACGCTGAAGGTGGGGTTGGTGGGCTGCGGCGGGCGCGGCACGGGCGCGGCCCAAAATGCCCTGCACGGGGACACCACGGCTCAGCTCACCGCCATGGCCGACCTTTTTCCCGACCAGATCGAAAGCGCTCTCAAATCGATCAAGGAAGGAAGCGATGTCGGGGATCGCGTCAATGTTCCGAAAGAAAACCGGTTTTCCGGACTCGACGCCTATAAGCAACTCATCGATTCGGTGGACGTCGTCCTGCTGGCGACCCCGCCTCATTTCCGGCCGCTTCATGTCCGGGCGGCAATCGAGGCCGGGAAGCACGTCTTCTGCGAGAAGCCGGTCGGCGTCGACGTGCCCGGCGTCAAGTCGGTCATGGAGACCACCAAGCTCGCCGCCGACAAAAAATTATGCCTCGTCTCAGGTCTTTGCTTCCGCTATGACGAATCGAAGCGCGAGACCGTTGCCAAAATCCACGATGGCGCGATCGGCCAGATCACCGCGCTGCAGACCAATTACCTCACCACCGGCTTGTGGTACAAGCCACGGCAGCCGCAGTGGAGCGACATGGAGTGGCAGCTCCGCGACTGGCTCTATTTCACCTGGCTCAGCGGCGACCACATCGTCGAACAGCACATTCACAGCCTCGACAAGATGCTCTGGATCATGAAGGACAATCCGCCGCTCAAAGTCATTGCCAGCGGCGGGCGGATCGTTCGCACCGCGCCGCAGTTCGGCAATGTTTACGATCACTTCAATTCGATCTTCGAATGGGGCCCGGTCGAAGGTCTTGCTCCGGCCGGCGTGCGCTGCTTTTCGGCCTGCCGGCAATGGACGGCGCACAGAATAAGATCGACGTGGACGTCAGCGACTGGGCTTTCGGCACCGAAGGGATGGCCAACGTCCAGCAGCACCGCATCACCGGCAAGGAAAAATTCCACAAAGGCGACGCCAAGGTCGGCATGTACGACGCCGAACACGTCGCGCTCTTCAACGCCATCAAGAGCGGCACGCCGATCAACAACGGCGATTACATGTGCAAATCAACCCTGATGGCGATCATGGCCCGCGAGAGCGCCTATACCGGCAAGTCGATCAAGTGGGAGGAAATCCTGGCCTCCACTGAAAAGCTCGGGCCGGACAAATATGACTTCGGCCCCTACCCGACCCCGGAAATCGCCGTGCCGGGGATGACGAAGTTTACGTGATTGATTCGTTTTCGCTCGTAGTGCGGGCTTTAGCCCGTAGTTTTCGAAGAGTAGAGAAGATACGGCCTGAAGGCCGCACTACGAACCGAACGCGGCGGATCCTCAATTGAGGCCGCACATGAGCGTTTCACATTTGGCCGCAGGATCACGAGGCCGCTTATCGCCCCTGGCGATCGCGCTCGTCCTGTCCTTCGCCGGAGCGGTTTTCGCGGGCAGTATCTTCGACGACGACTATACACCGCCGGCGCCGGTTCACTCGCCGTCAGCTCCTGCGCTGCCTGATGCGCCGCCGCCGGCTTCCGTGCCGCGAGAGACGCCTCCCGATTCCGATCAACGACCGGTCAGTCCCAACCCATCCCATGCAACCGATGCAATCCCTTCGGATGCGCAACGCCTACGGCGCACGCAAACCAGTTCCATCCAAACACGACCAGGCGAAATCGCGAGCTCTTATGAAAGATGTGTATGTGAAAGAGCTTGCCGATCGAACCCCATCCGGGCGCAAGGCCCTGGGGGAAAAGCTGATTGATCAGGCGGCAAAGAGCGGCGACAGCCCCTCCGATCAATTTGTCCTGCTGTTTGGCGCGGTTCAGGCGGGCGAGGAGGCGGCGGAATTGCCCGTCTGTTTTCGGGCTGCCGACCAACTGGGCGAAACATACGAAGTCGAAGCCGCCTCGATCCTGCGGGACGCCGCGCTGAAGATGACTTTCAAACCCGGCCCTTCGGCCGACATTTCCGATAACCTCAACATCGGGCTTGGACTGCTCGATCGGCTCCTGGAGTCGGAGGATTTCGACGCGGCGACGCGCCTGGTCAAAGCGCTTCAATCCCTCACTCAGAAGGATCCGGCGATGCGCGAACTCTTCTCGAGCGCAAAAAGCAGGTGGATTCCCAGCGAGCCGCGCAAGAGAAATACACCGACGGCTTGTCGAAGCTGAAGGGACTTCCCGGTGACCCCGGGTCTAACCTTGCCGTGGGCAGCTATCTGGCTTTCGGCAAGGGTCGGTGGGAAGACGGACTTCACCTGCTGGCCAATGGCTCCGACGCGAATCTTAAGCAATTGGCCGCCCAGGAGCTCGCTGGGCCAACGACCCCCGAAGGGCGGCTCGCGCTGGCCGAGGCATGGTCATCCGCCGCCGAAAAGATGCGCTCCGATGCCTGGCTCGCGCGAGCGGCGCGGCGACGGGCGATTGTCTGGTATCGCCTATCTCTTTCGAACCTCACCGGGCTTGAGAAACTGAAAGCGCAGACAAATCTTTCCCGCGCCGCGAGTCTGGAGCTTGGGCCGCCCGTTACGTGGAAGTTTGTCTTTGAGCCGGCGACGGAGGGCAAACGGTGCATTTTCGCTCTCAAAGATCCGGCGGTGCCCGATGAACTCAAGCTGACGGAAACGCCCGGCCAGATTCGCATTTGGGGAACAAAGAAAGGCGATGTCGCTCAAATCGCCGGAAGGCTTTGCGGGCATTTTGGCAAGGCATTTACTTTTAACGCCAAAGCCGCCCAGGGACTGATGACCGCCGCCATCTCTTCCGATGAAGCGCGTACCAAGTACATGATATTTCTGGAGGATCTCAACGGGTCGATGATGGTTACGGTCGTCCTCCTGAAGCAGGGTGAAAATTACACGTGGCGGCTCGAACGCTCGGGTGAAACGATCGCATTTACCGTAACGGGAGCCAAAGGCGATGTCGGCACCATCCAGCTTCCGAGCAGCGAATATGAAGTATTTGGATTTGCGGCCAGCACGAGAAATCCCGGAGACTCCGCTGACCTGACGATTCAGATTCAGTAGTTGCCGGCGTGGGGGTTTTGGTAAGATGGCAGGATTATGTCGCAGATCATGAGCGTCCAAGACGCCGCAACGCACCTTCACGACCTGTTGCGCTCCCTCGGCATTGATGATGAAATCGTGCTTACCGACGACGGCAAGCCGATTGCGCGAATCATTCCCGCCCGTGAACCCAACCAGCGTCATCCCGGAAGCTGCAAAGGGATGCTGGTCGTCCATGAAGAGGATGATGAGCACCTCGCGGATTTCAAGGAGTACATGCCGTGAGATTGCTGCTGGATACGCACGCTTTTCTCTGGTATGTGCTCGACGATGGGAATTTGGGTGGCGGCATCGCCAGGCGATCAACGATTCGGCGAACGACGTCTTCGTCAGTCCTGCCAGTTACTGGGAAATCGCGATCAAGATCAGTATCCGCAAGTACTAACTAACGGCGCCGTTTGAGACGTTTTGGGATCGAGGAATCGTAGCAAATCAATTTCGCGTCGTTCCGATCGAAATTCGAAATGCCGCTGCCGTGGCAACACTCCCATTCCATCACAAAGTTCCGTTCGACCGACTCCTGGTCGCTCAGGCAATCGTCGAGAATCTGACTTTGGTGAGTGGCGACACGTCCTTCGACGCATATCCGATCACGCGACTCTGGTGATCCCCGCGACGCTACGCAGAAAAGCTGTTTGGAAGCGCATGGAGAACTGAATCCGACACGCTACGCACAACGAACGGCTCCTCGGATTGCCACCGTGGAGCCAGTGCCATCCCACGGTCCGGAATAGCGGATGTCGGCCCTGGAGCAGCATAAAGCTCCTTCATGATCGCGCCTTCGACGCGTTGCAAAACTCGCGAATCCGCATTGAGCCGCGCGACGAACACTCGATAAGCCGACAGCTGTTCCTCCGCAGCAGCACGGAGCTCTTCCGCACGCCGCTCGTATTCTGCTACCTTCTCAACGGGCCTCGGCCTTGTCCAGAATCCGTGCCAGATCTCCTTTCGCAAACCTTGCTGAAGCGAGGGTATGTCGAACAGCGTGTAGACCCCTCTGCGATAACACAGGGCGTGCTCACTGAATCGGCGTAAAAATGGCCGCCTCGTAATTCCTGCCGCGTAAACAAGGAACCCGTTGAGGTACTCAACTGTCCAGAGATAGACGCCTGAGCCAAGCGTCGCGGGTGCATCAGCAAGCGAAAGAATTTCGCCGTTGAGTTGACTGCCCGGCCAGCCGAACGGTCCCTCCCATCGCAATTCGACAATTTTGTCGGCTTCTGTAATGTTCACTGGATCGGCCGTTGGCAATAAAACGGAAGATCCGGCCCAAAGGCCGCACTACGAACAAGCCTCGACTGTCTTCACTTCCACCTGCTCATTGCGGGAAAGATCCGCCAGCGTGCGCTTGCCCATGATTGCCCGCAACTGGATCCGTCCGTCAAGAAACGTGCGATCGTGCACGCGGCTGTGGCTTTCGATGTAGGAAATCAGCCGACCGTTGGTGACGTCCGCCTCGAGTGTCACATCGACCTGCTGGCCGCGGACGAAGCCGTAGACGGCCTCGGTCAAATCACCCAATCCCGCTCCGCTGCGGGCGCTGACGGGGATCGATTTGGGATGCAATGTCCGCCAGAAGGGAAAATTGTCCTGGCCCTCTTCGGTGTCGATCTTGTTGAGCAGGAGCAGTTCCGGCTTATCCCCCGCGCCGATGTCCTTCAGCACTTCGTGCACGCTGTCGAACTGCTGCTGGGCACGGGGATGGCCCACGTCGAGCACATGCAGGAGCAGATCGGCGTGAACCGCCTCTTCGAGCGTGGCGCGGAAACTGGCGACGAGGTTGTGCGGCAGGTCGCGGACGAACCCGACCGTGTCCGAAAGCATCACCTCGGTGCCGCGCTCGATCTTCCAGGCGCGGCGTCTTGGTATCGAGAGTCGCGAAGAGCTTGTCGTCGGCGTAGGTGCCGGCGGCGGTGAGCGTGTTGAAGAGCGTGCTCTTGCCAGCATTGGTGTAGCCGACGATGCAGACGGTGAAATGCTCGCGATTGCGCTCGGAAACCAGCCGGGATTTTCGATCCTGAACGTGCTCGATCTTCCCCTTGAGCGCGGCAATGCGTTTGCGGCACGAGCCGGCGGTCGATTTCCAGTTGCTGTTCGCCGGGGCCGCGCGTGCCGATTCCGGCAGGAGCGCCGCCGGCAATGCGCTCGAGATGGCCCCACATCTTCGTCAGGCGCGGATAGGTGTACTGCATCTGCGCCAGCTCGACCTGAAGCTTCGCTTCGGAAGTGTGGGCGCGCGTGGCGAAGATATCGAGGATCAGTTCGGAACGATCGAGGACCTTGATCCCCTCGCCGCGCGCCGAGCCGACGGTTTCATTGACCAGTTTCTCCAGCTCGCCGATCTGGCTGGGGGAGAGATCGTTGTCGAAGAGAATGACGTCGGCTCGTTCTTTCTGGGCAAGCTGGGCAATTTCCACAACCTTGCCGCTGCCGAGATAAGTGGCGGGATCGATTTTCTGCCGTTTCTGTAGCACCTGTCCGACGACTTTCGCGCCGCGGTCTTAGCCAGGGAGGCAAGCTCGCCGAGCGGATCGCGCGGATCGGCGGTCGATCCGGGAAGGATGACGCCGACAAGCACCGCCCGTTCCTGCCGGACCGAAAGCTCAGTTCTTTTCAGTTCTGCCAAATGGACTCCGATGTCGCCGTTTGGGATTCTATGCAACTCGGCTGTCAGTTGTCAGTTGTCTGCCCCCCGTTGAAGACAGCAATTGCCCGACGGCCATCCGTTTGTATAATCCGCGGACTCAACGGCGAAGCATGTTGGATGCGCACCATGCACCTCAAATTTTAACGGAGCGTCCCCATGGCAGATGCCGGCAACCCGGAATTCCCTACCGTTCTCGGCCCCGATGCGGTTTTCAAAGGCGAGCTGAGCTTCGAGAAGGGTTTGCGGCTGATGGGCCGCTTCGAAGGGAAAATCAATACCGCCGGCCGACTGCACGTGGCCAAAGAGGCGAAGATGCACGCCGACGTCGATGCCGGCGCAATCATTGTCGAAGGCGAAGTGCGGGGAAATCTTTCTGCTGCCGATCGGATCGAGTTGAAACAGACCGCGCGCTACGAGGGAGATCTCCGGGCCAGCAAGCTGGTGGTCGATGAAGGGGCCGTCTTCACCGGAAACGTGACGGTCGGTCCCGACGCCGTCAAAGCCCGCCCGCCTCAGGCGCCGGATCAGCGGTCGCGACGCCGCGCCCGGCAGCCATGCCCGCCGGCCAGCCGCAGCCAGCGCGGTGAGCTTCGCTCAGGAGAGAATGGAGAGTGGAAGATAGAAGATGGAGAGTGGAGGGTGGAGAGTGGTAGGTGGAAAGTTGAGGGTCGAGATTAGAGTTGGGCGAACTGTGATTTTTGATTTTCTACTCTCTGCCTTCCACCCTCTACCCTCAATCCTCGACCCTCTGCTCTCAACATTCCACCCTCTATCCTCAATCCTCCCTCCTCTCCCCCACCCATGAACCCGTCGGAATACAACGTCCCCAAGCCCGACGATCGGACGACGATCGTCTGCCTTTACTGCAATAAGCCGCAGGAAGTCGGGCGGAAGGCGATTTCGGCCACCTGCCGGCATTGCAGCAAATCGCTTCGGCTGGAGGACGTGCGGGTCAAGCAATATGAAGCCCGTCGCGTGATCGAAACGTGCGGGATCGTCACCGTCGAAAAAAAGGGGACCGCGATGACCGACCGCATCACCTGCGGCGGAATGATCGTGCGCGGAAAAGTGAAAGGATCCATCACCAGCCGTGGGCCGGTCCTGGTCGGCCCGGAAGCGGAAATTCGCGGGGACGTCACCGCGCCCGTTATTGCAGTGGGCGCGGGCGCGATTCTCGAGGGAAAATATCAGATCGGATCGAAACCAGCCGGGGAAGGTGTCGAAAGCTGATCTTCAATCCAACGTTTCTCCGGAAATTCCTTATCGTTTAGCAGCAGTTTCACCACCGATTGCGTCGCCTTCCCGTGGCACGGGCATCTTGCCCGTGGCCGCGGTACTCCGTGGCAATCGGTGGTACTCCACCGATCCAGCAAGAGCGAAGCGTTCTTCAATTCGAATCGGAAGAACGCTGCGCTCGTGCTGTTCTCGGTCGAGTACGACCGAGCCGGCGTGAGTACACGCCTCACGGGCAAGATGCCCGTGCCACTTTTTTCAATTGCTCTTCCGCGACCCGCAGCACCGGTTCAATTTCCATCCACCTCAAACAACTTTGATGTGAACATTTGCGCGAAAAACACGGCCGGCAAACGATATCGAGCTGCACGACCGTATCCATTCGTCTGAAGGGTCCGGTCAACTCCGCATCGGTAGGCCCGTACAGCGTCACGAGCGGTCGGCCGAGGGCGGATGCGATGTGCATTGGACCTGTGTCCCCGGCGATGACCAGGCTGGCGCGCTCGAGCACTGCAACAAGCTGCCGCAGATTCGTGCGGCCGGTGAAATCGATCGCCCCCTGGATTTGTGCGGCCAACGGCCCGTCTCCAGGACCTCCGACCACGATGCTCTCCAGGCCGAATCGCTCGTGAAGCGGTTCAACCATCGCGGCAAATCGCTCCGCCGGCCATCGCTTGGTGGCCCAATTCGCGCCGGGGACGAGGACCGCAAACGGGCGATTGGGCAGCAGCACCCCCGCCGCCGCGCGATCCTGATCGTCGACGGCGAATTTGAATTCCAGCGGCTCGTCCCCGCATCCGAGAGCCCGCGCGATGCACAGGTATCGTTCGATTGCATGGTCCGCCCAGGAAGACTCGACACGATGTGTATAAAACATCGGGGCAAATTCCCGTGCGTTAGCGAAGCCGACGCGCATCGGAGCGCGGGTCTGCCACGTGAGCCAGCCGCTGCGAAACAAACCCTGCAAATCGATCACCAGGTCGAATGACGGTTTGCGCACCTTGCGAAAGAAACGGCGCATGGCCAGGGCGGTGCGCGGATTGAACCAGAAATCGCTGTAACGATTGCGGTCGAATCGAATCACCTCGTCGATCTGCGGATGCCGCTCGACCATTCCGGCGCAGGCCGGCGTGACGACCCACGTGATGTGGGCATCGGGCCAGCGACGGCGGATCAGGTTGAGGATCGGCAGCGCGTGCACGATGTCGCCGATCGCACTCGGCTTGATGATGAGGATTCGCCGGGGAGGCGTGGGGAACGCGAGCGGCGTCATGTTTTGGACTCCGCCGGCGTTGTCTCTTTCTTCTCCTCGGGTCGATTCTGCGCGATGCGGGCAAACGGCGCATATCCCTGGCAGAGCGCGAGCGAATCGGGAATCGAGTACTGCTTGTGAGCCTGCATGCTTCGGAGCAATCGTCGAATGCCCAGTGCGATCCAGCGGCGCTGACGAACGCCGTCAACATCGATCAGCACCGGGTCGGGGCCGCGCACCGGATCGACGCGGACAATCCAGTTGCTGGCCTTGGCGTCAAAATGCGAAAATCCGAACTCCTCAATCTTCCGCAGCAGCCGACCGACCCGGCGAAAAAGCATCTCGCGCTGCTCCGGCGCCATCGCATCCAGATCGGCCCGGCTCAAGGTGGTTCCTTGCACGCGTTCGAAAACGACGATCGCGTCGGTGACGTATCCGAACTTACGCTTTTCGAGGAGAAGAAGAGGCCAGGCCGTCGGAAGATTGCGGCCGATCAGTTTCCAGGCCTTGTACCAGGCGCGCCGCGCCCGCGCGCCGCGGCCGATTTCATTGAGGTATCGATACCAGTAGCGTCTTCGCGGCCGTTTGATGATGACCTCCAGTGACCGCCCGGCCACTTGGATTTGTCCGCTCAGCACGTCGCCGCTGGGGCTGCGTTTGATGACGGTCAGTTCGTCCGCCTCGATCCGCTTGAGAAGCAGAGGAATCGCCGCCTGCCAGTCATGCTCTTCGAACTGCATGCCGCTGAAGGCCGACCAGCGCCGCGGGAGCTTTTCCTGTTTGAAGAACGCGCCGCTCCAATCGTTGAAGGCAATCGTCCCGAAATAGCGATTGTCGCTGGTTGCCCGGGCGAGCAGGCCGCGGGCGAGTTTTGACGTGACGGGATTTCTCTTCGGCGGCTTCCCGCCGGGGCCCAGCTCGTCCCAGCCGCGCAGGAGGTCGGTGCGCGTCGCATAACGATTCACGCTGTGCCAGAGAAGCATCAGGTGATCCATGCGCAAGCCGTCTCTTTGGACCGCATACGCATCGAGCAGATAAAGCTTGCCGTTGTGCAGGAGAAAATTGCCCAGGTGCAGATCCTCGTGTCCGAACTTGGCCAGGGCGAGTTGCTTGACGATCGATCGAACTTCCGCAGCCAGTTCGAGATGATTGGGAATCGGTTCGCCGCGAAGTTCCAGGTCGTTGAGGATCTGCTCCAGGGAAATCGACGGCTCGATCGCTTCGAGGATGACCGCATCACCTTTGTGTATCCCCAATTGAAATCCCATCAGCACGGCGACGCCACGCGGCGCAGGAATCTTCGCTTTCTGCAACCACTGGAGGCGGACGAATTCCCACATGGCCGGGCTGCCGCGGGTGAGCCGGCGAAACCCGTCGCGAAATCCGCCTTTGGGATAAAATTTCAGGTAATAACCACGCCCGTCGTGCTCGAAACGCCAGACCTGCCGGTACCCGCGATCCTTCACGAGCGTACCGATCTTGGGCAATTCCCGGAGGGCCTTCTCCAGCTCGGCTTGCAGCACGGATGACGAGTATAGGGGAATCGGAGCTGTTCCGACAGAGGAGCCGTGGATGGCCGGTTGGTGGACCACCGCAGATGACGGGCACTGGCTTTAATATCAAACTCGCAGGGCAGATCTTGATGGTTTATTGCGTTCCCATTAATCCCAATGAATCTCGTCCTCAGGACGAGTTCACGCCGCAATTTCGCTCAACATGTTTCGCGGAATCAGTCATAGCTTCGACCGACGTTTTCGATCTCTCAAAAGATTTAGATTTTTCCTATTGACAGATCTTGATTCCTTGGTAGCGTGTCTACCTTACGATTGTGTCAGTTGAACCAGTAGTTGCTAGATCGTATTTGTGTTGCTGCTGCGGTTCTGACTTGACTCTCTTTGAGGGCGGCGGGCGACAGTCTTTCTAACAACTTAATGATTTACATAGCCAGTGCCGGCGGCATCTGGCGGATGGAGCCTGTCAACCCATCTCGTTCGCCGGCAGTGGTACCCTTACGCCGCTGCTTTTCGCAGCGAGGAGATTCGCATGAGGCTTCTCTCCAACCGGCGTCATTTGGCATCTAACGCTTCAGTTTCCAACCGCGCGCAGCTTCGGCTTCGCAAGGCGGTGCTCTCTGTGCTGGAGCCCCTCGAAAGCAGACAGTATTTCAGCGCTCCGACCATCTCCGATCCCGGCTTCGAATCTCCGTCGGTTGGTTCCGGCTCAAGCGCATACGCGTACACCCCCACAGGTACTTCCTGGACTTTCGCCAGCGGCTCAGGCGTGAGCGGCAACAACAGCGCATTTACCTCGGGCAATCCGTCCGCCCCCGAAGGCGGCCAGGTACTATTCGTCCAATCGACGTCGTCTGTTTCGCAGTCCCTCACGTTCACGGATTCCACCAGCTATACGTTGAGTTTTGCCGCGGCCCAGCGGGGCAATTATCAAGCCACGCAGCAAAACTTCGAGCTGCTGATCGACAGCACCGTCGTCGGCACCTTCGACCCGGGAAGCACCAACTACGCCAATTACTCCACGCTTCCATTTTCCGTCTCGGCGGGAACCCACACCCTCACGATTCAGGCTCTCGACACCGCCGGTGGCGATAACACCGTGTTCATCGACAATCTGAATATCGCCGAAGCCACGACTCCGGTTGGGATCGTGGATGGGTCGTTCGAATCTCCGTCGATCGGCTCTGGTTCTTCCGCCTACGTCTATGACCCGACCGAGTCGCCGTGGACGTTCACCTCCAGCGCGGGAGTCAGCGGCAACGGCAGCGGGTTTACCGCTGGCAATCCCGCCGCGCCGGACGGCACACAGGTTCTCTTCCTGGCGGCGACGGGTTCGGCTTCCCAGACTCTCAGCGGCGTTAGCGCGGGCCTGTATTATCTGACTTTCGATGCGGCCCAGCGGCAGAACTACCAGAGCAGCGCGCAGAACATCGAGATTCTCGTTGACGGAACCTCGGTTGATTCGCTCACGCCAAGTGGCACGAGCTACAATGGTTACAATTCCGGTGCAATTACCCTCTCGGGCACCGGCACGCACACCATCACCCTGGAAGGGATAGACTCCGCCGGCGGGGATAACACCGCATTCGTCGATGCCCTGGCGTTGCATGCGCTCTTGCCGCCGAGCACGCCGACCAATGTTACCGCGACGGGTATCCCCTCAGAGGTGGATGTCGCCTGGACAGACGACTCGCCGTTGACGACCTATAACGTCTATCGATCGAGCGATGGGGGCGCGACACAAACATTGATCGCCTCGGGCGTTTCGGGCAACAGTTACGCCGATACGTCCGTGGATAACGGCACTGAGTATCAGTATTCCATCAGTGGCACCAACCCCGCGGGCAGCAGCGCGCTCAGCGCCATCCAATCGGCGACGCCGGGTGGGACATGGGTCGATACCGGGCTGAGCTCGGTTCCCGACATCACGGACGGCAATGTCATAGATTTCGGCCACGGCATTTCGATTTCCGCCGGGACATATCGCGTCAATTACCTCAGCGGGTTACTCACGTATTCGAACTTGACTCCTCCGCCCTACGTGTACGTGATCCCCATCGAGTATGCCGAGCAGAACGGTGACGGCGTAAAAATGGGGATCGGGCAGGTGTTTGCCCACACGGCAGGGACGATCGGCGTCGCTCTGGGCGATGCTCCGAACGAATACGACGACAACCTGGCTGCCATGTACAACTCGCCGACCTACGAACTGTTCAAGCTCGTGGTCGCGCCGGCACCGTTCTGCCCCGGCACCGTGGCGCCCGACGGCGGAGGACAGGATTCGCCACCCGCGGCCCCCACGCCCGCGGGCGACACGCCAAACGATCAGGGGACGCAAATTACCATTGCGACCGGCGGCGCTGGCGACGACGGCATTCCCGATTCCTCGACGACGAATGCGGCCACCCCAACGCTCACACTCTCGGGGGACGGGACTAACGCATCGATCTCCTACGGGGCGAACGATGTGCTCAGCTTCGGCGAGTCCAGCGCCGGTGCCTTCATGGAATATTTTGGAGGAAACGATTCGCTGACGCATGATGCGACCAACGCCCGTTATGTGCTGACCGATCCTTCGGGCAATGTCACTTATTTCAACGATTTCTCGATCACCCCGGCGTCCGAGGGCATCGCCGGTGAGTATGCCGGAGCAGTGGATCCCGGCGGGGATCAGACCACCGTCACCTCTTATGATTCTTCCGGCCATCCGACTGAAATTCAGAGCACCAACAGCAGCAGCGCCATCGTCTCCGACTACCTCTATTCGTACATTTCCTCGGGCGTCAATACGGGGCTGCTCTCAAGCGTCACCGAGCGCGAGCCCGCCACCGGCGGCGGATGGCAGACGGTCCGCGTCAGCAACTACAGCTACTACGACGGCACACAAACCAACGGCAATGCCGGCGATCTGATGGGCGTGAGCATCACCGACGGATCGGGCAATGTCACCGATAGCGGATATTACCGTTTCTACCTCCCCGGCGATCCCAACGGAGCGATGCACCTGTTGAAGTACAGCTTCAGCACGGACAGCATCGCCCGCCTCCAGGCCGCCTATCCCGGCGATTCGCTCGACAGCCTCACCGACACGCAGGTAGCCCCCTACGCCGACACCTACCTTGCGTATGACAGCACGGGCCAGATCACCACCCGGGCGATTCAGGGCGAGGGATGTTCTTCCTGTTCCGGCGGCATCGGGACCTATACGTATGCTTACGATCAGAGCGATAACACCGTTGGATATAATTCCTGGGCCACAAAACAAACCGTCACCCAACCCGATGGGAATCAGATCGTCACCTACTCCAACGCCTACGGCCAGACGATGCTGAGCGTCTACGTCGACACCACGACCGGCCAGATGTGGGGGACGTTTTACGCTTACGACAGCCACGGCCGGCAGATCCTGGAGGCGCAACCGTCGGCGGTCCAGCTTCCGTCGAGCCTTGCCACCATCGAAGCCAACGCTGATCTGCTCGGCCGGACCGGCACCAGCGCCGCCGGGTATCCGGAGTATACATACCTCTCCTCCGATTCCGGCTTGATCAATCTCACCGATTACCCGACCAGCACGACGGCAACGTCGATCCACGCCGGGAAACGTGATCGGTTACATGTCGGACGCGAAGATCGAAGAGGGAGACGCCGCCACGCCCATTCTTCAGGAATCGTGGACCTACCTTGCGATCACCGGCGGAAGCTCAACCGTCTTCCCGATGGCGAGCGACACCACGTATTCCAACTTCGACGGAACCGGCGCCCGCACGATCGACTACAGCTACACCTATTTCTCCGGCACGGTCCAGATGGAGTCGGAAACGACCACGCTCCCCACGATCGGTTCATCCCAGAATGGGCCCGATGTCGCCGACAGCAGCACGGATGTTTACGATGCCTCCGGCCGGATGATCTGGAGCAAGGACGCCGATGGATTCATCTCTTACAACGCCTACGATCCGACGACCGGCGCGCTGATCGAAAACATCCAGGACGTGAACACGTCCAACACCAGTGATTACAACACCAGCACGCTCCCGACCGGATGGACCACGCCGATCGGCGGCGGTTTGAACCTTGTCACGACCTACCAGGTGGATAACCTCGGCCGCACGACGGAGATGACCGATCCGAATGGAAACGTCACCTACACCGTCTACAACGACGCTCTCGATCCCACGACCGGCTTCCAGAACGAGGTCCGAACCTATTCCGGCTGGCACTTCGACTCGACCACGGGCCTTTACACGACGACCGGCCCCGTTCAGGTCACGCGCTACAATGAGCCGGGGAGCTACAGCGAAACGCTCACTTACGCCTACGCGCCGGTCAGCGGCGTCACCGCGCCAACAGGGACCGACACGATCAACTCCGCTAACATACAGAGCCTCAGCCGCGACCTCATGAACGCGGCGGGACAGACCATTGAAACCGACGCCTACACGACTCTCTCCGGCGTCACCTATTCGGCCGCCTCGGCGCAACTCGGAGCCGCCGGCACGAACTACAACGCCACGCTCTACAGCTACGACACCGACGGAAATCAGGACAAGGTCGTCGATCCCAACGGCACGATCACCCGGACAGTTTACGACGGCCAACACCGTGTCGTCAGCACCTGGGTCGGCACCAGCGACACGCCGACCACCGGCTACTGGTCGCCGACGAATAATGCCGGCGCTAACATGGTCGAGGTGAGCAGCGATATCTACGACAACGGCGGCGTCGGGGACAGCAACCTCACGCAAGAGACGGAATATCCCGGCGGCGGAGAAACGCCGCGAGTGACGCAGACTTATTTCGACTGGCGCGACCGCGAGGTGGCCGCCAAGGCCGGCGTTCTTCTCAACGAGGACGGGAGCGAAGATACTTCAGCTGAGAATGACGGCACGAATCGCCCGATCACCTATACGGTTTACGACAATCTCGATGAGCCGATCGAGCAGGACACCTACGACGGCGACGGCGTAGCCGTGACTTTCACCGACGGCGTTCCCGATGCGCCCGATTCGACTCTGCTCCGCGCCAAATCGACAACCGATTACGACGACCAAGGCCGTGCGTTCCAGACAAATACCTATAGCGTCGATCCGACGACGGGCACGGTCGGAAGCGCGCTAGTCGGCAACATGTACTACGATCTTCGCAGCAACGTCATTGCCACGTATTCGTCCGGCCAGCCGACAATGAAGGATGTTTACGATGGCGCAGGGCGCTTCGTCACGCGATACACCACCGATGGCGGAGCCGTGAACAACTCGGGATCGCCACTGCTCGATTGGTCCGACGCCGACAGCGTCGCCAACGATGTTGTCGTTTCAGAAACGGACGCACAACTCGACGCCGACGGCAATCCGATACTCACCACGACCAAGGACCGGCTGCCCACCGCCAGCGGAACGACGGAAGGCGCGCTCACGAGCGGCAACGCCCGCATCAGCTACGATGCGATGTACTTTGACGCCGCCGACCGCAAGACGGCGGAAGAAAATGTGGGCACCAACGACGGGACTGTGTGGACGCGGCCGAGCACGCCGGACGCCACCGATGATTCGCATCTGGTGACGACAACGCAATACGGCTCCGATGGAATGCCTTCGATTGTGACCGATCCCCGCGGCATCCCGAGCTTGACCGAATACGACCTGCTCGGACAGACGATCGAGACCATCGCGGCGTTAACGGACGCGATTCCGACGACCGACACCAACCAGACGACGATCTACACTTACGACGGTAATGGTGACCAAACAAGCATGATCGCCGTCGAGCCGTCAGGCACGCCGGACCAGACCACCGACTACATCTACGGCGTCGCCGGCGGAACCAGCGGCATCTTCTCGAACGACTTGCTGGCCAAGGTAGAATACCCCGACGCCATCACCGGCGATGCCAGCACTTCGGCGAGCGATGACGTGAGTTATGCCTACAATGCGCTCGGCGAACAGACCAGCATGACCGACCAGAACGGCACAACCCACGATTACACTCGCGACGTACTCGGGCGGGAAACGCTCGACAGCGTCGTCACGCTCGGCTCCAGCGTCGATGGCTCGATCCGCGCCATCGGCACGAATTACAACAGTCAGGGATTGCCGTACCAGGAATCCAGCTACTCGGACGCGGCGGGAACGACCGTCGCCAACCAGGACCAGGACGTTTACAACGGCCTCGGCCAGCTCACCGGCGAATATCAATCCGTTAGCGGCGCGGTGGATACAAGCACCACGCCGGAGGTGCAATACGGCTACTCCGCCCCTTCATCCGGCAGCCTGATGACGAGCATGACGTATCCGAACGGCCGCGAGCTCGACTACATCTATAACTCCGGCCTCGACTCTGCCCTCGGACGCGTCAGCAGCGAATCGGATGCCGGAGGCAGCGCCGCCGGAACCCTCCAAAGCTATGCCTATCTCGGCCTCTCCACCGTTCTCGGTGAAGCCGACGGTAATGGCGTCACCGAAACTACCACCCTCGACAACTTTGGAAGAACCGCCGGGATTGATTACGTCAATACCGCCGCCGACTCCAGCACGGACGACTTCGCCTATGGTTACGATCGCGACAACAATGTTCTTTTGGAGAATAACCTGTTGAACGCAGACGAGTCGGAACTTTATCACGTCAACAGCACGGCCACCGGAGATGACAACGCCGCCTACGATCCGCTAAATCGCCTTGTCGGCTTCAAGCGCGGCGCATTGAGCTCCAGCGGCAACAATGGATCCTCGCCGGACACGGTCGCATCCGCATCGACGTCACAGGCTTGGAATCTCGATGCTGTCGGCAATCAGTCGTCCATTACGACTAACGGAACCGCGACATCAAACACGACCAATTCGAAGAACGAGCTGTCCGCTAACGGCTCCAACAGCCTGATGTTCGACAACGACGGTAATACGATCGCCGACGGAAGCGGCAAAACCTATACGTTCGACTCATGGAACCGGCTCGCGACGGCTAAGGATTCGGCGGGCGCGATCATCGCCAGCTACAATTATGATGCAGAAAGCCGCAGAATCGCTGACACGACGGCCGGCCAGATTCGCTTTTATAACGGCATACAAGAGATTGAGGATCGTGATTCGTCCGCTGCAGTGACCGCACAATACGTTTGGTCGGCCGACGGAAATATCCAGGAATTGATCTTGCGTGACGACAACAGCACCCCCGGCGGCCTCGGCAAGACCAGCTCCGGCCTCGGCGAGCGCCTCTACGTCCAACAAGACGCGAACGGCAATGCCGTCGCCTTGACCAGCGCCTCCGGCGGAGTTCAGCAACGATTCATTTATGACCCATACGGGGCACAGACGGTCCTAACGTCGAGTTGGGGCACGAGCACCGAAAGCTATAACTGGGTCTATGCGTTCCAAGGCGGTCGCCTCGAAACCGCAACGGGGCTCTATCATTTTAGTGCACGAGATTACGATAATCAGCTAGCACGGTGGATGCAAGCGGATCCCGCAGGTTACGTCGCAGGTGCGAATTTATATCAATTCGAAGTCGCCAAACCGGTTGAAATGAATGATAGCACGGGCCTGAGCGGCGCTGCTACACAACCGGTAACCAATCCAACGGGGCAACGAACCTCTTCGGACGGGTCTATCAGCATAGCGCCGATAGGATCCTTTGCACCAAACCAGCCCGGTGCCCCCATAATCGGAACAATGCAATGGCGGTGGTCATTCAACCGCAACTTTCCAAATCAGAATCACGTTTTTTGGGGCGGTCAAATTGTCCAGCATATCGAGGTTACAAGTGAAATCTTTGACTGCAACGGGAAGGAAGACAAAAGGCTGGAAAAGGCATATTCAGCGAATTATTGGGAAGCGTGGGAGGTAACGGCTAAAGGCGAGATTCAAGCCAAAGTGGATGCCGACAAGCCGGCAGTACCGGTGGATACAGATATATTTTCTATACCGAGCAAAATGACCTTGACCGGCCTCCTTGGACAGGAAACCTATGACACTGCTGATACCTACGGCTGGATCGTGGCACAAGGGTGGGCCAAGTTTGACGACCAGTCACCAATCGAGCACTCGATGTTTGGAGAACATCCGTTCTCAGGTGACCTACCATCGACAACTATACGTCCGAAGGACTGGAGTGATGAGGGCGGCCTCTATCACGCGATGAAACTGTCCTGGAACAATTGTTGTAACCCGCCAACCGTGACTGGTTCGATCGGACCGAAGGGGCAGAAATGACGGGCGAACCGTGGCGCTTTCTGGAATACTCAAAAGCTGGAAAATCGCGCCGCTTGATCGTGTTCCTCGGAGTGCCGCTGCTCATACTCGCAACTGCGGTCGGTTATCGATGGCGCACCTGGATGTCTCACAAAACATTTGTGTTATGGGACCAGCATCAGATCGCATCTATCAAAGTATCCCCAGATGAGTTGGTCTTCGAAGGCGACCCAAATAAGGTTGCTGCACTAGCGGCAAATGACCGGCGATTTCATTGCACCGTGCGCGGTGCCGTTCGAGTGTTCGAGCAATGGAGAACGTACAAACTCCTGATGAATATTCCGGACAATCCAACCGTTGCGTCGGTTTTCGTTCACAAACGACAATCCGCGGGTGGGACCATCCGTATCGTAGCGATAGAGTTACGCGCGGGATCTCAAGGTGGATTCACTTTCATGGTGAGCAGCATAATCCCCGAGACGATCTTCGGGCGGTCGGCGATCGCGTACCAATGGATTCTCTCAGATCGCATTCCTGAACTGAAGTTTCTTAATGTCGCCAGCTATTATCCGGGTGCGTTGCAGATATTTGCTGGACAACCTGACGGGAACGATCCAAGCCATTTTACGATAGGCATTATGCTTCTTGGTGTTCCGGGCGAGTTGGAAGGATGGCTTTCCGATGACGGAACTGTCTCTCTGCGTCTTAAAGATCCGGAGCTCTTGCGGTTGCGAATCGACAAATCTCGAGTCGATGCGGGCTGGCGGCCGATCATTAATGCATTCCCGTGGACCAACTGTGTCCGTTCCGCCAACCGCATCTTCAATCTTTTGATTTGACTCGTCACCATCCGGCCGATCTGGAGGTCTTGCATGGAGTCAGCGTCAACAATTTCTCTTTCCGATACCTGGCGTGAACGGATCGCCGCTCAACGAGCCAGCGGGCAATCGATCCGGGCGTGGTGCCGGGACAATGGCTGCCGGGAACATTCTTTCTACTTTTGGCGGGTGCGGCTGGATCTTTCGCCCGGATTGAAGCGACGGCGGCGTTCGTCTTTGAAGCCGATCGCGTTCACCGAGCTGACCGCGCTTGGTCTGGCGGCTGAGCCGATCCGTTTGCGGCTGGCCCGCGGCAGGGAACTGCTGCTGCCGGCGTCGATGCCGGTGGAGCAGGTCGCGGGGCTGGTGGGCCTGATCGAGGCGCTGCCTCGCCCCTGCGAGTCGGGGAGGCCGACATGATCGGCTCGACCTCGTTCGCCACAGGTCGTACCGATGTCCGCGGAAATCAAACGGGACAGGTCCAATTATTGACTGCAGCCCGCCCTCCGGCTAGCGTCTGTGCATGCCCCGACAAGCCCGTCACGCTCCCGGCGATCTGATCTATCATGTTCTCAACCGCGGCGCCGGCGGGATGAAGCTGTTTCGAGGGAACGAGGACTACGCCGCCTTCCTTCGCGTGCTGAGCGAAACGATGGAGCAGATCCCCATGCGGGTGTGCGGCTACTGCCTGATGGGAACCCATTGGCACCTGATCCTCTGGCCGCGGAAGGATGGCGAACTGGCGCGGTTCATGCAACGCCTGACGATCACCCACGTGCGGCGTTGGGTCGAACACCGCCATCGCGTCGGGATGGGCAGCGTCTACCAGGGCCGGTATAAATCATTCGTGGTTCAGGATGATCCGCATCTGAGCACGCTGGCCCGTTACGTGGACCGAAATCCATTGCGGGCAAACCTGGTCGATCGGGCCGAACAGTGGCGGTGGTCGAGCCTGGGGCAGGCGTTCTTCGAGCCAACGATCAAGATCCCCCGGATCGGTCTGACGCCGTTGCCGCTGACGGGAGCTCGTGAGGATTGGATCGATTGGGTTAACCTTCCGCAGACGGCAGCAGAGGAGCAGTCGGTTCTACACGCCATCACGCACAGCCGCCCGTTCGGCGGGCCGGATTGGACAAAGCGAATGGAGAAGCGGCTGGGGTTGGGACCGCAGCGGCCGCGCGGCCGGCCGGTGAAAACGCCGGAAGTAGCCGCGAAACGCCAACGAAAGGGGCCGTAATTGGACCCGTCCCGTTTTGAATTCTCCGATAACTTCGGAAGAACCGGCGAGATCAATTACGTCAACACCGCGACGGACACCAGCACCGATGACTTCGCCTACGGCTACGATCGCGACGGCAATGTTCTCTACAAGAACAATTTGCTGAACAGCGCCGACAGCGAACTTTATCACGCCAACAGCGCGTCCGCCGGCGATGACAACAGCGCCTATGACCCGCTCAACCGACTGGTGAACTTCGAGCGAGGCACGCTGAGCGTTTCAGGAAATAACGGTTCGGCCCTCGACACGGTCGCATCCTCGTCCACGACACAATCATGGGATCTCGACGCCGTCGGAAATCAGTCGTCAGTTACAACCGATGGGGCCACGACATCGAACGCGACAAATTCGAAGAATGAACTGACCGCCAACGGATCCAATGCCCTATCGTTCGACAACGACGGCAACACGCTCGGCGACGGCTCTGGCCAGACGTATACATACGATGCGTGGAACCGCCTTGCGACGGCGAAGGATTCCGTCGGCGCTGTCATCGCCAGCTACAATTATGACGCTCAAAGCCGGCGAATCGCCGACACCATGGCAAGCCAAGACCGGTATTACGACTCCGACGGCCAGGAAATAGAAGACCGAGATTCGTCAGGTGCGGTGACAATTCAGAACGTGTGGTCCGCTGATGGCTACGTTCAAGATCTCGTCCTCCGAGATGACACCAGCAGTTCCGGCAGCCTTGGCGCCTCGAGTTCCGGACTTGGCCAGCGCCTGTATGTCCAACAGGACGCCAACTCCAACGTGACGGCGTTAACGAGCAATTCGGGCGTCGTCGCTGAGCGATTCATCACCGATCCATACGGAACGCAAATTATTCTGACCGGCGACTGGCTGCCGATAACTGACGGCTATTCGTGGGTATACGGTTTCCAAGGCGGCCGTTTTGAGGCGGGCACCGACCTATATCACTTCGGCGCCCGCGACTACAACGCATCGCTAGAACGATGGACGGAGCAAGATCCGGCGGGTTATGTGGATAGCGCCAATTCATATGATTTTGAGGAAAACACGCCGTTATCGAGCCTTGACCCAGCCGGCCTTGCAACGGCGTCGACTCAGCCATCGGTCGACTATGATTACAAGAACACGTTGAAGGAGTTTGATAGCGTCGACGCGATCAATGCCGAATATCGTCGACTCCTTCACGGAGCCGCGATTATTAAAATAAGAGCAATTACCGATTTTGATTTAACAGATATTACCTATGCGAAGGCTGCTCCCTGCCAAATCATTGTAAAGAGCTTTTCGTTTCAGACGACGAACTACATGCTCACCCCTACCGCATACGTGCAATCGTTTGGCGTCGCGGACTGGAAGCAATACTCGGACGGACGAGATAAATATCTTGCGATTACGAATTCGGAGTGGTACCACGGAGGCGGCTTCCAAGCATACCAAGAAACACTCGTTCATGAGCAGGCGCATTCGCAGCAGTGGGTTCAGGTCGTGAAGGAAATTGTGAACAAATACGCTGCGTCTGTAGCAAGCGTAAAATATTTGAGTTCTGATGCGGCGGACGGTGCATTGGCGGCAAAGAATCGCGGTAAGGCTTCAAAACTCCTAACACTGCGTACCGATGTGCAGGACCAATTCTTGCTGGATTTTAAGCCCCCTCCAGATTCCGGTTTCAGAGCAACTGAATATGGCGAGAACGAGGCGGTGCAGGCAGCTCGTGATTGGCTTGAGGCGAATATGGCCGCCCAACCCCCGCTGCAACCCACAACAAAACCATAATGGAGGTGATCAGCAATGGGCGACTCGGCGATAATTTCGGATTGCTTCAAACATCTATTGACGGTAATGCGTAGCGCTTCCGCACTTGCCAGCCTCGTTGTACCGATTGTGCTTACGGGGTGTTCAGGCGACGCCAGAAACGGTGGGAATGTTGGTAACTCAACAGTCCGGCTGCAGCCATCCGAATGTGGGTCTTCCGACCTGCTGGCTGCCGACCGATTGGCCACAAAAGGTAGATTACTCGGTCAGTCTCTACACGACCTTGGCACTCTTCGCGAGGACATATCGGCGTTGCATCTACCTGATTCTGACTCCGCGCGTTTAATTACCCAAATAGATCAGATCGAAGAACTCATTTCCAAGGCGGGAAAACCTTAGATTTCTGGTTGTGGCCCCGAACTATTGCGTTGTGGGATTTTTCACCCATTCTGATACTGACCAGACATGATCGGTGAGCCCGGCCGACACGGGACACGGGAAAGGGAGAAAAGGGGATTGCGCCATGTTCAGCTTGGGAAGGGAGGACGAGATGTAGGAAGCAACTCTGAAACCCTTCATCGGAATCCTGCGGGTGAGGGGGATGATACGGGGTCGCAGTCCATTTATGGGGAGGGGGGGGGGGGTGATACGGGGTCGCAGTCCATTTATGGTGATGAAAAGGGGTCATAAGCCAATCCGATCGTCGGGCCAGGTAACTGTTTACCGTGCGGCCGGTCTCCAACAGCATTTTTCCGACGATTTTCGCCATCCCATGGGTCGGCATTTGGACTTCGGTGAATTTCCGCCCTGCAATTCGGGGCATTTCCGGCACGCTAAACAGTTACCAAATTCGAAGAACGAACTGACCGCCAACGGATTGAACAGCCTGACGTTCGACAACGACGGCAACACCCTCAGCGACGGCAGCGGCCAGACTTACTGTCAGTAATCACTTAAACCCCGCCACGAATAATCACATCAAATGCCGCCATTATGGAGAGGCGCAGATTTGTTCCGTAGTCTCCGCGGTTTCTCGCCGCTGGGAGCTTGCGGATGTCGAATCGGCTCAACATGGCGGAACATCAGACCATCCTCGGTGATTGCAAATTCAAACGGGACGACTCTGAATTTCATTGTTTCCCCGATGCTCGCAGATTCATCTGCTCGCCATGCCACGCACCGCTCGCATCGCTACCGGCGGCATCACGAGACGTTTCAGCGGCGCTTGGATGACCGGTAGAATAGAGGACTGAGCCGCCCGATTGCGTCTCAGTCCCCCCTCGTCGAACCGGACGAACGGATTTCCCGTATCCGGCTCTCCCGATGCCTGCTCTTCCGCATCACTGTCGCGAGACAGTACCGCGCAGCAACACCAGCCCAAGGCGGTGCAACTGCTCGTACCAACTGACCCCTTTCGGTGGATGAAAGGGATGCTGGCTGCGACGTTTCAACTGCCGGGTGAGCCGCTCGACGGCGAACGAAATCAAACGGGACGGGTCCAATTATTGACTGCAGTCCGCCCTCCGGCTAGCGTCTGTGCATGCCCCGACAAGCCCGTCACGCTCCCGGCGATCTGATCTATCATGTTCTCAACCGCGGCGCCGGCGGGATGAAGCTGTTTCGCGGCAACGAGGAGTACGCCGCCTTCCTTCGCGTGCTGAGCGAAACGATGGAGCAGATTCCCATGCGTGTTTGCGGCTATTGCCTGATGGGAACGCATTGGCATCTGATCCTCTGGCCGCGGAAGGAGGGCGAACTGGCGCGGTTCATGCAACGCTTGACGATCACCCACGTGCGGCGTTGGGTCGAGCACCGCCATCGCGTCGGGATGGGCAGCGTCTACCAGGGCCGGTATAAATCATTCGTGGTTCAGGATGATCCGCATCTGAGCACGCTGGCCCGTTACGTGGACCGAAATCCATTGCGGGCAAACCTGGTCGAACGAGCGGAACAGTGGCGCTGGTCGAGCCTGGGGCAGGCGTTCTTCGCGCCAACGATCAAGATCCCCCGGATCGGTCTGACGCCATTGCCGCTGACGGGAGCTCGTGAGGATTGGATCGAATGGGTCAACCTTCCGCAGACGGCGGCGGAGGAGCAGGCGGTGTTGCGCCCATCACGCACAGCCGCCCATTTGGCGGGCCGGATTGGACAAAGCGAATGGAGAAGCGCCTGGGGTTGGGACCTTTGCGGCCGCGCGGGCGGCCGGTGAAGATCCGGGAAGCAGCCGCCAAACGCTGAGGAAAGAGGCCGTAATTGGACCTGTCCCGTTTGAATTCTCCCGTCCCGTTTGAATTCTCCGTCCCGTTTGAATTCTCCCAGTTTTGGGCGGAAGCGCGGACCGCTTCGGGAGGCGGGAGCGCCTCCCGAAGCGGTCCGTGATAGACAGGAATTGTCCGTCCCACCGGCAAACTGCATCGCCGCCGTTTGGCAGTCGGCGGCGCGGCAATTGCCATTCCTGGCAGGCCGGTCGCGGAAGCTCGCGGCGAATTCCGCCGAGCCGCGGCCAGCGCTCCCGCCGTCTAACGTCCATCCCTTCAGATACTTAGCCGCCGGAGGGGAGCCAACGAAATAAATTTTATTTTCCGGCTAACTTTGGCACGCCTCGTGCATCCTTACGTATACCTAAATCGTGGCAGGCGGTTGTGTGTGTTCGTTGCCGGTGACGCCGGCGTGCAAGCCGCGTGAGGTCTCCGAACTGAATAGTTGCCTTGGCCGGAACGCGAAGCCGGATCTTGACGACGCGAAAATCGCCGTAAAAGCGGCCAGGAGCGGCCCCGTTTCCGGCCAAAAGCGGCCAACAGGCGAGGCCGGGTTGGCTTTCTCCCTGTGTGTCGTTTGCGCTGTTGCGGCAATCCTTCCCGAGCCCTTCGAAGCAGGGTCGGCCACAAGAAAACGCAAAGCGCACAGTCCTTTGGCATTGCGTGTCGTTGAAGTGGCGTCGGGGCCCGCTATTAATGACGATTACGTCATAAAGTGGGCAAAAGACGCGCATTTACGCGCAAACACGCGCGCTGACGCGGGTCGGTTGGCCAGCCGGAAGAATACTGCGGACTTGCCGGGCATTCAAAAATTGACCGCTCGCCACGCTCCCGGCGGCGTCATCTATCACGTGCTCAACCGCGATGTCGGAAAAGATGACGCTGTACCGCTCCCCGCCGGGATCGTGAGTCGTTTCAGCGGTGCTTGGATGATCGCAAAGGTACGAAGGACGCGGAGGAATACATGCAAATCGGGTCAATTTCTGCCGACGGCGGCTTGGCGGAAAAAGGAGGGCCCGACTACGGGTCTGATCCATTCGGTTTCTTCTTCTATCTCTTTCGAATGCCGATAGTCAAAATGTGAATCCATGCATAGGATGAAACAAGATGTCCGTGGCGGACGAGGGTAATGAGTCGGCTGGAATGCGGCGGAATTCGGTTCACAAGCGAAGATCTCGTTGAATTCGACGAGGACGGGATCTTCGCCGCGATGAAACGGAATGAAGCGGCACGGTTGGTGCTGCGCATGGGTCCATCCAGCGAGCACCCCTTCGAACAAGCGGTAATCGGCGTAGCGCTGATGCTGCTCGGAATCATCCCACTTTACGATTTCAAGGTGAACGGGTCAGACGATTTGATCAGTGCGGCAATCTGGATCGCCGTGATCAGCGTCGTCGGGATCGGAATCATCGTCGGGGGATTACTGCCCTGCTTTTTTCTCGAAGTCGATTCTCCGTTTCGTGGCAGGATTCGATTTGCCTTTCATGGAATCAGGACCGTCGGCGAAGTTATGTCGTTCGTGAAATCGGTCGAGTTGCATTTTGGATATGAGATCGAACGCGAAATTGCGACGAGTGGGTTTCCGGTTCAACGCGTCAAACCAGATCGGGGAAGCGACGCGTCGCGTCGGACAGTTCTGAGGTGAGAACTTCGTCACCACTTTCCCGCTTACTTCGTGGCGCGGCTCTTTCGCGCGATTCACGTCAGCCGCATGGGCACGCCATGCTCTGAGAGAAATTCCTTCACCTGCCCGATGGAATAGGTCCCGAAGTGAAAGATGCTGGCGGCGAGGGCGGCGTCGGCGTGGCCGGTGGTGAGCACGTCGAGCATGTGCTGCGGCGAGCCCGCGCCGCCGCTGGCGACGACCGGAATCTTGACCGCGTCGCTGACGGCCGCCGTCATCTCCAGGTCGTAGCCGGCGGTGGTGCCGTCGGCGTTCATGACGTTGAGAACGATCTCTCCCGCGCCGCGATCCTCGGCCTCCTTAATCCAGTCCATCACCCGGATGCCGGTCGGGACGCGACCGCCGGTGACGAACACTTCCCAGACTTCCGAGCCGTCGGTCATGACACGGTTGGCGTCGAGGCCGAGCACCGTGGCGCAGCGCCCAAACTTGCGGGCGACTTCGGACAGAAGTTTCGGGTTCTTCACCGCCGCCGAATTGAGGCTCACTTTTTCCGCCCCGGCCTGGATGAGGCGGGTGGCGTCGTCGAGGGTTCGAATTCCCCCGCCGACCGTCAATGGCATGAAGATATTTTCCATGACCCGCGTGACCAGGTCGGCCATGATTTCGCGCCCCTCGTGGGTGGCGGTGATATCGTAAAACACCAGCTCATCGGCGCCATCGGCCTGATATCTCTTCGCCTGTTCGACGGGATCTCCGGCATCGACATGGTCGAAAAACTTCACGCCTTTCACCACCCGTCCCCGATCGACGTCGAGGCAGGGAATGATGCGTTTGGTGAGCATGGGTGTGGGGGCGGGTAGGCAGTAGGCCGAAGGCTGATGAGACGCTCGCTTTCTCGGCTTACAGCCTGCTGCCTACCGAACAAAGGGTGACTGACGGGACTCGAACCCGCGACGTCCAGGACCACAACCTGGCGCTCTACCAACTGAGCTACAGCCACCGTTGGGTTTCCGGTTGTATCCGATTGCGCGTCGCTGTCAATCCGGTGGAATTCGCGGGAATCGAGCGCATTTTACTCGCTGGCCATCTCGGTGAGGGCGCGTTGCGCCCGGTCGGCAAAAGTGGATCCGGGGAACTGATCGACCACTTGCTGATACTTCGCCTTGGCAGCCTCGGTGTTGCCGGCTTTGCGGTAGTTGTCGGCCATGCTCAAGGCGGCCTTGGCTTTGGTCGAATCACCGGACGCCTTGAGCTGCGCCATGAACGCTGAATCCTGCTCATACTCCTTCACGGCGTCGGCGGCCGTCGCAGCCGCGGGCGTGCCGGGGAAAGCCGCGACGACCTGCTTGAAGCGCGGGTAGGCCAGCGAATCTTTCTTGTCGTCTTTCAGCTTCTGCGCTTCTTCGAGCGCCGCATTGGCGCTGGCATTTTTCTCAGCCGAGTTGATCGCGGACTTCACCTCCGGTTTGGCCATCAAATCTGACAGCTTCGCGCGAGCCTTTTGGCCGACGCTCGACGTTCCCAACGCTTTGGTCAGATCCTTCAGCTTGGCGGCAGCCTCGACATAATTCTTGCTCTTGATCAGCGGATCGACTTCCGCGAGCAGAGCCTCCGCGGAGGCATCGACTTTTTTGGCCACCTCGTCGAACTTCGCGGCAAACGCGCTGTCTTGTCGCGCCGCGGCTGGAACTTTGGCCATCAGCTTGACGGCATTACGGGCATCTCCGTTCGTGGCGTTGTCCTGCGCCTGATCGAGCAATTGGGTTGCGTCAGTCAAAACCTTGGGATCGACCAGTTGCGGCGGATGATTCTTGAACGCGTCCTGGAGGGGCGCATCGATTCCTCCCGGATGTCCGCTCCAGAGCACCTTGCCGTCGGGGCCGATCAACATCGTGTAGGGGATGCCTTGGACGCCATACCCGACCGCGTATTTGTTCTGCCATCCCTGACCATCAAAATATTGCGGCCAAGTGAATCCCTTGGCCTTGGCGGTCTGGATCATCGCCTGTTGATCCTGATCCAGACTGATCCCGATGATTTGCAAACCCTTGGCGGAATAAGTCTGGTTGATCTGGACCATATGCGGCGCTTCGGCCATGCACGGCCCGCACCAGGTCGCCCAGAAATCGACGATCACAATTTTTCCGTGCAACTTCGCGAGGCTGACGTTGGTTCCGTCGGCCGCCTTGAAGTCGATCTTCGGCGTGTCGCCGACGTTCACATCCGCGCGCACCACGGAGACCGAAACCAACGCCGCCAATGCAGACACGAAATAAAATCGCTTCATATCGTTACCCCGTCGGTTGATGAATTGGAGCGTCTATCTTAGCCGATCAATCCTGCAAATTGGAAGGTCCGGCGACGAATTCCGCTATCGCCGTCAAACATCAACCGATTTGTTGCCGCTGATACTGGCGGAGCCGATAGTAGATTTTTCGAACGCTGATGCCGAGTTCGGCGGCGGCGGCTTCCCGGTTGCCGTCGTGACGGGCCAGGGTGGCGAGAATGTGCTGCCGCTCGATCGCCTCCATCGACATCGCGGATGCACCGGGCGTGACGTTGATTCGCGGCGATTGAGGCGGATGCGCCGGCGGCGCCGCGGGCGGACCATGAGCGCCAAACCAGCGATCGATCCAGCGCTGCCGCGCCCGTGCCAGGGCCGATTCCAGTTCATCCATTCCGCACGGCTTGATCAGGAAGTCGACCGCTTCGAGACGGATTGCCTGCTGCGCCGCCGTCAGGTCCGCAAAGCCCGTCAGGATGATGATCTGGGTCCGCGATTTCTGATCGTAAAGGATCTGGCAGAAATCGAGCCCTCCCCTTCCCGGCAGGTTCAGATCGACCAACGCGATCGCAAATTGCGTTTGCGCAATCGTTCGCAGGGCCGCTTCCGTGGAATGGGCGAGGGTGGCCTCCAGGCCCATTTCCGAAACGGCAACGCGGAGCATCTCGCACAAGCGACGGTCATCTTCGACGATCAACACGCTGTTTGATTCCGAACGGGGCATTGATGGGGACGGCTCGGCAACGATTTCCGCAACCGGCTTTTGAGCGCGCGGCGTGTTCATGAGATCGCTCCGCTGGAAGCAGCCATCGGTTCTCCGCGCTCGGCGCAGCGTCGCCGCGCGCAGGCGGGCAGTCGCACGGTGAAGCGGCTGCCGCGGCCGGGGCCATCGCTGTGAGCGCTGATCCGGCCGCCATGACTGGTGACGATCGCATGGGTGATCGACAGGCCAAGCCCGGTGCCCGGCTCTCCTGCGCCGCGCTTGTTGGTAAAGAACGGCTCGAACGCCCGCTCCCGCGTTTCGTCGCTCATTCCCCGGCCGTTATCGCTGATCTGGAGTTCAACCCACTCCTCTTCCCGTCGGCTGTCGATCGCTACGTTTCCTGAACCCGGTTCCACTGCGTCCAGTGCATTGACGATCAGATTCAGCAGCACTTGCTTGAATTCCGTCGCGTTGACGTGGACACAGAGCGTATCGCCGGGTGCGGCACGGGCCGTCAGTTTTTTGTTCCCGACATTTTTCAGGCCTCGCACCAGCGAGACCACGTCGTCCACCGCATCGCTAACGCGAACGATCTGGCGGGCGTCGCCGTTCCCCGCGGCCAGCGAGAGGAGCTTCTGGGTGATGGCTTTGCAGCGGAAGGCCTCGCTGCGAATGATCGCCAGATGTTCGATGACCCTTGCATTGGCGTCGTTTTCCCCGCCGCGGCGCAGGCGCCTCAGTGAAAGCTCCGCATAGCCGGACATGATGTTCAGCGGGCTGTTGATCTCATGGGCCACGCCGGCGGCAAGATAGCCGACGCTGGCGAGTCGCTCCGAGCGGATGAGCTCGCGGCTCTTGGTCGCCACCATTTCTTCCAATCGTTCGTAAAAGCTTCGAAGTTCGCCGGCCATCTTGTTCACGTCGTCCCCCAATTCCCGGAATTCGCGAGCGGCGCTGGGTCGATACGGTGTGGAGAAATCACCACCAGCGATGCGCCGACACCAGCGACGCAGCCGTTGCAGCGGGACCATGATGAGCCGGTACTGCCAGACGCTGGCAAGCAGCGAAATCAGGATGGTGGCGACTGCAATGATGGAAACCACGATGATCGCATTGCGAATATCGCGATCGGAAGCGAGCTGGGTTCGGTTCTGGAAATCATTGCAAATCGCGAGCAGATCGGTCAGCTCGCCGATGAGCTGATCGCTGCGTTGTGAAATCTCCGCAACGTTCGGCGTCGCGGAGCCCGGAGCGGGGGCAACCAGCTCGATCAACCTTGTCAGATCGGCTGCTGCCGTGCGCGTCTTCGCCTTGGCCGCCGAGCGGCGATCGGCCGGAATTTCGGGCGGGAGAATATTGTCGTATTGCCCGATCAATGCCTTGTATCGGCGCAAATCGTGCAGCGCATCGCGCAGACCGGCGACCGCTTTGGGGCGGTCGAAAGTCGAATCGTGCAGCCCTTCCTTAAAGGCGATCACCTGGACATCCGCCGACTGCACCAGTTCCATTCCTCCATACTCATTCAGGGCCGAGCGCACGTGGGTGCGCTGGAGTCGCAGTCCCCACAGGCAACTGCCCACCATGAGCAACAGGCTCACGAGCAGGCCAATGTCTTTGAAAAATAGCTTTTTTCGCAAACTCATGGATTTGACGCCGATCAGGCCACGCGGGGATTTTAACCACAACCCCGGTAATCCCCCCGTCATATTCTGCAAGAATTGCAGGCTGCCGGAATCATTTAATTGATGTTCGATCCAAACTGCGGCAGACAAAGCATCTTACTTCTCTTAATTGCTCGACAAATGGACCGGATTTGAGAGAAGAACTGCAGAC
Source organism: uncultured Phycisphaerales bacterium (assembly GCA_963754335.1). Lineage (GTDB taxonomy): Bacteria > Planctomycetota > Phycisphaerae > Tepidisphaerales > Tepidisphaeraceae > JBBSDP01. Next base: position 1,703,518 of record CAVWFQ010000005.1, on the reverse strand, counting down.
CTTGCAGCGTATACTGGTGGGCATGCGTGGGTTGCGGAGTAAACGACCTGCTGGTTGCGCCGACGCCATCGAGCGGCTTCACCCTGGTCGAGCTGCTCGTGGTTCTCGGCATCATCGGGATGCTGATCGCGCTCGTGTTGCCGGCGTTGGCGGCGGCACGGGAATCGATGAATCGCGTCAAATGCGCCAGTAACCTGCGCAGCGTGGGGCAGTTTGTTTACCTGTTCAGCCAGGATCACAACGGGCGGGTCCCCGAATCGCAGAACACTCCTTTTTCCGGCGCCGGCGGACAATTTCCCACCTGGATGTACACCAAGGATTATTTCGTCCTGGTCGATGACTACGGCGCCGATCAGCGGCTGTTTATCTGCCCGTCATCTCCGTTGGCACAGATCGGGCCGAGCGGCTTTCCGTATGGGGAAGGGAGCGAGCTGGCGGCAAGATCAGATCTGGACGAATTGCCTGATAACCCGCGCTCCGTCGGCGCCGGCGATCCCGATCTGACGGTCTATTGGATGGGAACCGACTACGTCTGGATGGGACGCAATATTCAGGAAACGCTTGCGCCGGCCGCAGGAAATCCGAACGGAGCACCGTTCGAAGTGACCCAACTGAATCGCGATACCTATACGAACACGCCCGTGGACAACAACCCGCCGCTGATGGCAGACACCGCGTATTACGACAACCACGGCCAGTATCACTTCACACACGGAAGGAATTGGCGGATTCCCACCTTCGATCCAGCCCCTTCGTTGAATCCCTGGTATGCCGGAACGGCAAGCAGCCACCTGGGAGATATCCGCATCAACGTGCTTTATCGCGATGGGCACGTCGAAAATAAATCGCCGGACTTGCACGCCTGGTTCAGCGCACCCAACGGGTTCTATTTCCGTTGATTTTCCGCACGACGAATTCAACGCTCTTGAACAATCTGCTCGCGTGTGCTTTCCACAATGGAGAGAAGCTCCTTTTGATCATCGACAGGAATCTGAAGCTTATCAAGCGACGCCTTGAGGTCTCCGATGCTGGCGTCGAACTCTGCGTTGGTGATGTGCATCTTGTTGTGAACGGCGCCGATTTCGCGGCCCTGATATTGCGAAGGTCCGCCCGTGGCCAAGGCAATGAATTGTACGAGGTGTTCCTCAAGCGATTTAATTCGGTCGGGAGATGCATTGGCATCCCAGTACATTGACTTGTTGTGATGGATGCTGAACCCGCCGTATTTCACATCCTTGCGCCTGAAAGTTGACACGGGGATCGTTCAACAGGCGGGGGACATAATCAACAACGATCGCGCGAATTCCGCTGTCGCTGCCGAGTCGCTCATATAAGGATTTCTTTCGTTCCGAGAGTGAGGGGCTGCCCCCGCCACTGAGTTGCTGCGCCTTGGCCATGCGCTGGTCGGCCCGCTGGTCCGCCTCGTGACTTCCCGAGGTAAAAAATTCCCGATCTTTTTTCTGTTCAGATCCGCAACCCGCAAAGCACATCAGCAGGCTTATCGCAGACATGAAGAAAAGCAGTATTTTTCCAGTCACAATTCATCTCCTGCTGAAGTGGGGTCTTCTAATCTCGGGGCATCGAACTGCAAACCATTGGTGTCGGTGGTTCCGTCCTGAAATTTCGGCAAGTACGCGCGAATGAACGCGTTGCGGAGCAGATTCCCGAGCGTTGCCAGCATATTCGGCTGAGTCCCGTTGGTGTCCTGGTGAAACGGAACGAGCGTTCCAAACTGATCGCGAGGCTGATTTTTCAAAACGAATGTGGTCGTTCCCAGGAGTGCCTTCCAGACAAACTCGATCGGATTGTCCTCTTTGATGTCGCGCGGGAGATTGAATATCCGCATCTTGCGAAACAGCGGCTTCAAATAGCCGGTGATGACGCCGCTTTTGGCCTCGGTTTCGACGACCAGATCGAGCCAGCCGCTTTCGAAATCAAAACCGCCGTAGGTGCGGGCCAGATCGTTTAACTTGGTGACATCCAATCCGAGAAGACGGACCGCGACGTTGAACGACGGCTCATAGGAAAAAGGATCGAATTTCATCTTGAATTCGAACTTGGCCTGATCCATCGCCAGGCCGTGCGCGCTCACGCTCGAGACCAGCGGATTCGATTCATCGCGAATGTTCGTGAGATTCTCGATGGTGGCGTGAAGTTGACCGAGAAAAACATCCACGGGCTGCTTGCGTTGAAACGTACGAAGGTGGATCGCGCCGTCGATCACTTCCGCCCGATTGATTTTGAACGGAAACAGATCACGCAGGATCTGCAGCCAGGGTCCTCCCGCTCCGGTTTGCGCCTCCGCTTCATCGGGAGCGTCAACAAAATTGATCTCCGGTTGCTCCATGACGACCTGGCCGACGACTCGGCGGTGCACGAGGGCGTTCCACTGAATCGCCAGATCGAGCCGTTTCATCTTCAGCAGCGGAAAGGGGACATTCCCGGTGACCTTGATGAGACGCAAATCGTCGATGGAATAGGCTCCACGCCACAAGTGAAGCTGAACATCTCCAATTTTGGCGTGATATAGCGCACTTCTGTCAATCGTACGGATGACATACCAGCGTACGATGCCGGGCAGAAACGGACGGGCGATCGTCAGTACGAGGATCACCGCAATCAGCAGAAAACCCGCAATTCGCCAGATAGACCGTTTTCGACGGCGGGGCGCGCGCGAACGTCAGGCGAATCAGGTGCGCCGGTCTTAGCCATAATGCCATTGCCCCACTGCTCTGTCGGGGAAAAGCAAAACTCGCGCCGCAAGGCGGCGCGAGTTGAAAGGAATCGCTATTCGAATATGGGGCCGACGTCCCCGAGATGCTCGATTTAAGATTTCAGGCTGAAGTGAAACCGCTCAACCCGCTGGAGGGTTAAGCCATATCGCTTTCTTCACTCTGACCGAGAAGGGTCACGCCCGAAAGAACCAGCAGCAGACCCAATGCAAAACACATGACGACGATCATGCAGCTCGGCCTTCCCGTTTCGCGAAAGGTGAAGCCGCGCCAGAGGATAAACGCCGCCGCGACAAAAAGTGCCAAGGCACGAAAGATACGCATCAGACGATCCCAGTTCTCCGTACTCATCTCTTCCTTTCTCTTACCAGGCCCATCCCTGAACCCGGAAAACTACGGGTCCGCAAATCGGACCTCTTTCAAAACGATGGGCGCGAACCGAAAGTTCGGTTCTTCCAGCAACCCACACTCAACTCTGCTGCACGAGGTGACCCCGAAGCCGCCGCCACAACTGGCGACTTCATTTGCCCGATTCAAAATCCCGGGTGATCCTCTGGATCGCGGGATTCGGCATTCGCTACAAGATCGTATATCTCCCCCTTCGTCAATCCGTTGACGACTTCTTCGGGCATCGGAGGAATTTTCGATACCACGCTCACCTTAACTTCATGCTTCCTTAACAGTTGCAACGCCAGATCGCGTTGGGGGGTAGCTACGGGACAGGCATCGGCTAGGCTGCTATTCTATTTGCAAAGGACCCCGCCGCCGGCGGCGGACAATAAATCAATGAAATGGCTACTCCTGATCCTGACGCTCGCCCTCATTGTCGCTCACCAGGATTTCTGGAACTGGCGCAGGCCAAACCGCTTCTGTTCGGATTTCTGCCGGTCGGTCTCTGGTACCATGCCGGCTTCGCGGTTGCCTGCGCGATTTTGATGGGACTGCTGGTGAAATTCTGCTGGCCGACCTATCTGGAATCGGCGCAGCCGGAAACCCCTGAAGCCCGAGCCGCGGAGCTGGGCGAGGGACACTAAATGACTCTGTGCAAACATCCACTCTCCGGTCCACTTTTAGCCGCTGTCCCGTAGGGCAGCGTAGTTACCGCGCGTGCGCGTACTCGCGCACGCACATTTAAAGCGACGAGCGCAGCACATCCGGCAAACGAGGACAACACATCGATGGAAGCGTGGATTCCGGTCATCGTTATTTTCATCTATCTGGCGATCGTGCTGTACATCGGCATCTTCGCGTTTCGCATCGGCAAATCGACCGGCGAGGATTTCTTTCTCGCCAGCCGATCGGTCGGATCGGTGGTGTTTTTTCTCTCCCTCTTCGCGACCAACATGACTTCGTTCGCGATCCTGGGGAGCTCGGGGGCCGCCTATAAGTCGGGGATCGGCATCTTCGGTATGATGGCGACCAGCTCCTGCCTGGTCATCCCGTTGACGCTTTTCTTCATCGGCACGCGGCTCTGGGCGCTGGGAAAGCGCTTCGGCCATATGACGCAGGTCGCCTTCTTCCGCGATCGCTATGAATGCTCCACGATCGGCACGCTTATCTTTCTCCTCACGGCCGCCATGCTGGTGCCGTATCTGATCATCAGCATCGTGGGAGGCGGAACCATTCTCGAAGCGCTGACCGATGGAAAAATCCCCTACGCCCTCGGCGGGGCGATCGTTGCGATCGTGGTGATGGGGAATGTGTTTTTCGGCGGAATGCGCGGCGCGGTCTGGGTCAACGTGCTGCAAACGCTCCTCTTCCTGAGCTTCGGGCTGGTTGCGTTCATGGCCATCGGCCACAAACTGCCGGGCGGATTTTCGGGAACGGTCAATAATCTGCTCGCCGATCCGCTCAATGCAAAATCCCCCACCGTCTTCGGAAGGCCCGCGGCGCTTCTCACGCGCCAGCGCATTCCCTGGCAGGTTTTCCTCAGCTTCATGCTGATCCCCCTCTCTTCGATCATGTTTCCGCACATGTCGATCATGTGCTTCACCGCGAAGCGGGTGACAGCATTCCGTAAAACGGTCGTGCTCTATCCGCTGTGCATCATGGCGATCTGGCTTCCCTGCGTCTTCCTGGGAGCGCTCGCCTATAACCAGAAATCCGTCACGGCTCAGATGTCGCTCGGCTCGGAGGAACTGGCCAAATGGCTCGAGCACAACGGATCGCTTACGCCGGACCATATCGTCACGACTGACCTGACGGCGGCACTGACGGGATCCAAAGATCTCGCCGCCCGAAAGCTCCTGGCCGATGTTCGCTCCAACGGCGTGGCGATGACCAACGCCGATTTCCTGAAGCGGCTCAACGCGACGAAGGACCCGGCGCTGAAGTCTTTCAACTATCGCATCGCGCAAACCAATGGGGACAGCGTGTTGCTGAAAATGCTCAGGGAAAATGTCCACCCGATTCTCGCCGGCCTTCTCGCCGCCGGGATCATCTCCGCCGTGATGGGGTCCGACTGCCACCAGATCCTCGCCCTGAGCACGATGTTTACCAAGGATCTGTTCAACTATTACGGCGGCGGAACGCGCATGGGGGAACAGGGGACAGTGATGGCGGGACGGTTCTTCATTATCCTGATCAATGGATTGGCTTATCTGATCGCGCTGGGAAAGCCGCCGATCTTCGAGCTGGCGGTGACGTACGCCTTTGCGGGTTTCGCGGCGATGACGCCGATCATGGTCGGGGCGCTCTTCTGGCGTCGAAGCACCAAGTGGGCGGCGCTGGCGTCCACTCTCTGGGTGGCGGGGTGGATTCTCCTTCAAGTCGTGCTGGCCCAGCGCCATCTTCCCAAGGAAACCGTGATCTGGGCGATGGGTGCGACAAAGGTGCTCTACACAACCCCGGTCGGGTCCCTGAGCTTTATGGGATTTTCGCTGGTGGCGCCGATGGTGCTGGGCTCGACCCTCCTGTTTGCGCTGGTGTCGCTGATCTCTCCTCCACCGTCGCAAGGGACGATCGAGAAGTATTTCCCGCGGCGCGATCGCTCGGTGGCGAATCCCACGTTCGCCGCATGAGGCAAATCGCGAAGCGCAAGCCCAGCCGGCGGAAGCGGGCGCATCATCTGCCCTACAATGTTCGGATTTATATTGGAGGTGTTTCGCGTTGGACATCTGCATCCTGGCCGCTGGCGCGGGGGGCATGTACTGCGGAAGCTGCATGCGCGACAACGCGCTCGCTTCGGCGCTCAAGCGACTCGGCCATGATGTCACGCTCATTCCCCTCTACACGCCGCTCAGGACGGAGAATCACAGCGACGCGATATCGGAGATTTTCTATGGCGGGGTCAACGTCTATTTGCAGCATTGGAGCGGCCTGTTCCGACACACGCCGCGCATGCTCGACTGGCTGTTTGACCGGCCCTGGCTCTTGGGCGTCGCGGGCCGATTCGGCATCAACACGCCTCCGGAGAAACTCGCGGGTCTGACAACCGACATCATCAAGGGTGAAGAAGGAGCGGCAGAAAAAGAGCTTCGCCGGTTGATCGCGCATCTCAAGCAGGAGACGCCGGACGTTATCTGCCTGCCGAATCTGATGTTCGTCGGAATGGCCCGTCTGTTTCGGCAGGAGCTGAACGTTCCGGTCGTCTGCGAACTCACTGGCGAGGATATTTTCCTCGACGCGATGCATGCTCCCGATCGCGAACAGCTCAAGTCGCTGATTCGTGCGCGAGCCGGCGACGTGTCGCGGTTCGTCGCCAGCAGCGAATACTATGCGGGCAGTATGTCCGACTACCTTGGAATTGCACGAGATCAAATCGACGTCGTCTACACCGGAATCTCCGGCGAATACCTCAAACCCACTGCTGCGCCTCAATCGCGGGCGCCGAACGGTCGGATATCTCGCCCGCATCTGCCCGGAGAAAGGGTTTCACCACGCCATCGATGCGATGCGAAAACTGATTCAGCTGCCGGACATGGCGGTGCAAAACTGAAGGTGGCCGGTTACCTCGGCGGACGCGACGAAAAATGGGCCCGCGGCCTGCTCGACGGGCTTGCCGGAACACCGATGGCCGATGCGGTGAGCTTCCTTGGCGAAGTCAGTCGCGAAGAAAAGCTCGCCATGATCGATTCGGTTGACGTGCTCACCGTTCCCACCGTCTATCCCGAATCCAAAGGCGTCTACATCCTCGAAGCATTCGCACGCGGCGTGCCCGTGGTGCAGCCGGACCACGGCTCCTTCCCGGAATTGATCCGCCTGAGTGGCGCCGGGCTCCTTGTCCCTCCCGGCAACTCCGATGCGCTCGCCGCGAGCCTGGCGGATTTGCTGCGCGACCCGGCCCGCCGGTCAGAGATGGGCCGGCGCGGCGCGAAACCGTCGAATCAACCTTCACCGATACGCACATGGCGGAGAAGATGCTGGGCGTGTTCCAATCACTCGACACGTCAACGAGGGCGTCATGACAATGCTGAATCGCGGAACACGGTTGGCCCAAATGCGCGACAGAATCGGCGGCAGAGTTTCTTCCCCCTGTCCCAGTACTCCGGGAGAGGCGAGCGGAATTGGCGACTGCCCGCGAGCGGGTTGGGGTGAGGGTCTTCCGTATCGCGCGTTGAAGACCTTCACCCCGCGCCCTCTCCCAGAGTACTGGGAGAGGGGGAAATCTTTGGGACCGCTGGCGGTGGGACGCGGAGAGCCCTATGTCTGGTTGCCGAAGATGGCGTTGCCCCCGGAGAGACAATCATGACCGCGTCTCAGTTTGCCACGACCTCGAATGCGAACGCGATGACCGGGGCCGGCCTGGTTGTCCATAATCTGCAAAAGGAATATCCCACCCCCGCCGCGCCGCTGGTCGTGCTTCGCGGCGTCTCTTTTTCACTCGCCGGCGGCGACACGCTGGCAATCGTCGGGCCCAGCGGATCGGGCAAAAGCACCCTGCTCAACATTCTCGGAACGCTCGACCGTCCGACGGCAGGGTCGATCTCACTGAATGGCATCGATCCATTTTCGTATTCGCCGGCGAAGCTGGCGCGTTTCCGCAGCGAACGGGTCGGGTTCGTATTCCAGGACCATCATCTGCTTCCGCAATGCACGGCGATCGAAAATGTCCTCATTGCCTCCATGGCCGCCGGTCGGGTCACCGAAGAGCACGCGAAGCGCGCCGCCGAATTGCTGCGACGCGTGGGCCTCGAAGGGCGAACCACGCATCTTCCCGGCGAGCTCTCCGGCGGCGAGCGGCAACGCGTCGCCGTCGCCCGCGCCCTGATGAATCAGCCGAAGATGCTGCTTGCCGACGAGCCGACGGGAAATCTCGACGCCCGCACCGGGCTGGAAGTCGGAAATCTGCTGAAGGAACTGAGCGCCCAGAGCAGCGCGATTCTCATAGTCGTCACGCATAGCCCGACGCTGGCCGCGATGTTCGCAAAGCAAATGGGCATGCAGGACGGAGTGCTGACGTGATCCAGATAGTGAGCGAACCGGCTAATGCTTCTTCGCGTGTTCGTGGCACGGGTTTCCAACCCGTGTCCCCGTTCGAAGACACGGGTTGAAAACCCGTGCCACATCTTGCGCGATGCAGCCTGTATTCCACTGGAGAGACCAACCTCGTCATGACCCGCTTCTCCCTCCTCATCCGCAACCTCAATCACTTCCGCGGCGTGAACATCGCGGTGATTGCCGGCATGGCGGTCGCCACCGCCGTGCTGACCGGCGCGCTGATGGTGGGTGACAGCGTTCGCGGGAGCCTTACCGAATTAGCCGTTCAGCGACTTGGCCCTGTCGATTATGCGCTTCTTGGCACGCGTTTCTTCAACCAGTCACTGGCCGGACGAATCGCCCAGTCGGGCAAGCAGGAGGTGATTCCGGCGATCATCGTTCGCGGAGCTGCCTTGGCCGATCGCGAACAAACCCATACCGCCGATGTGCAGATCGCCGGCGTGGGCACCGCCGGAGGGGATTTGCCCAAACCGTCGAGCGGAGCGTGCCTGATCAACCGGCAGCTCGCTTCAGATTTGAGCATCAAGACCGCCGGCGATTCCCTGGTGTTTTCGGTTCCCACCGATGTCGATACTCCGCGCGACGCCACGCTCGCGCAGACGCAGCCGCGACGACACGCTGGGCGCGCTCCGCTGTGATTTGGCCGCCATCGACAGTTCGCCCGGCTTCGCGTCCCTGTTCAATCCAGCGGGCGGTCAGCGCCCGCCGCGCAACGGCTGGGTCAATCTTGACGATCTGCAAAAGGCCGTCGACCAACAGGGCCGGATCAATACGATTCTCGTGCACGATCCGTCGAACGTCTCCTCGGAAAAGGGCGCCGCGGTTTTGAACGAATTGCTGGCCCGCGAGATCACCCTGTCGGATTACGGCATGACGCTCGCGCCGGTGCTCGACGGCACGCAGGTCGCGCTCGGATCCCGATCGACTTATATCCCGCCGCCGATCGTCAGCGCTGCCCGGCGAGTGGCTGATCGGAACCATGTGACGTTGCAGACGAGTACCGTCAATCTCATCAACAGCGTGACGAAACTGGATGGGACATCGTCGGCCGCGACGATTCATTATGCGGTCGCAGCCGGCGTCTCGCCGCTGGAGGGGAGCGAACTGGGCCCGGACGAAATGGCGATCAATCAATGGACGGCCGACCAGCTTGGCGCGAAGGTCGGCGACCGGATTCGGATCGATTTTTATGAGCGATCGCGAAGCGGTGAATTGACCGATGCCGCCAAGCAGCATCCCGCCTCGGAGTTGACATTTCGCGTCGTGCGCATTTTGCCGATGAGCGGCGTCGGCGCGGATCGGACTCTTCCGCCGAATTACAAGGGGCTGACCGACGCCGACAGCGTCGCCGACTGGGACCCGCCGGAAGGGCTGACGATCGACAAATCGCTCGTCACCAAGGCCGATGAGGCGTACTGGAAGCAATACCGAGCGGCCCCGAAGATTTTCTTCAGCCTTGAGACCGCCAGCAAACTTTGGGGTGGCGTCTTCGGGAGTGTGACCGGACTGCGCGTGCCGGCGGCCCAGTCGGCCGCTTTTTTTGAATCGCTCCGCCATGAGCTGAATCCGGCGCAACTCGGGCTCAGCTTTCGCCCGATTCGCGCCGAGCAGATCGCGGCGGCCAACGGCGGAACCGATTTCGCGCAGTATTTCGTCTCATTCAGCTTTTTCCTGATCGTGGCGGCGGTGCTGCTGGTGGCGATGCTCTTCCGCCTGAACATCGAACAGCGCGCCCGCCAGCTCGGGCTGCTGTCGGCGATCGGATTCGCGCCACGCCGGCTGCGACGGTTGGCGCTCGGCGAAGGAATGCTGCTCGCACTGATCGGCGGCATCATCGGTCTGGCCGGAGCGGTCGCCTATACCTGGCTGATCATGGCAGGACTGCGCTCCTGGTGGGTCGGCGCGGTCGGAACGACGGCGATGCATCTTTACGTTAACCCGATGACGCTTTCGATCGGCCTGATTTCGAGCCTGTTTGTCGCGTTTTTCGCGATCCTCTGGGGCGGCGTGGCGCGTCGGCCGCGCGGCGCCGGCCACGCTCCTGGCCGGGGCGTGGGAATCGGAGTTGCGAAAGCGCGGCGCGGGAAAAATCCTGCGGTGGATTGGCATCGTCGCGGCCGCGTGCGGACTGGTTTATGTCATTCTCGGGATTGCGCGAGTACGTCCATCGGATGAAGCCTTCATGTCCGGCGGCGGCATTCTGCTGTGCGCTGCGCTCGCCTGGCTCGGCGGAGCGCTGCGGCCGCGGGCCCATCGCGCCATCGGATTCATCGGAACTGCATCGATCATGCGGCTCGGCGTTCGCAATATATCGCGCCACACCGCCCGTAGCGTCCTGGCGGTGGGACTCATTGCGATGGCCGTCTTTATCCTGATCGTTGTTGCGGTCATGCGCCAGGGCGGCGCACCGGACACGTCAGATCCGAAGAGCGGCGCGGGCGGATACCGCCTCATCCTCCAGGCTGGCATTCCGCTCCTGGGAGATTTGAACACGGTTCAGGGACGGAAGCTCCTTGGCATTCGCCGGCCCGAGGATCCACTGTTTGCATCCGCCCATTTCACGCCGATGCGATCGTGGGCCGGGCAGGACATCAGTTGCCTGAATCTGACGAAGCCGACGCAGCCGACGATTCTTTCCGTGCCGCAGGAGATGATCGATCGAAAGGCGTTCACGGCCGGCGGAACGATCAGCAAAACGGGCAATTTCTGGGCGCTGCTCAATTCCGATCAGCCTGACGCGATTCCGGTGATCGCCGATGATCAGACGGCCCAATACATTCTTCAGCTCGATGTCGGAAAAGACCTGCCGGTGATCGATCAGCTTGGCAATCCGCGCCAGCTCAAGCTGGTGGCGACTGTCGCCAATAGTATTTTTCAGGGGCAGTTGCTGATGGGAGAAAATAATTTTCGAAAACTCTTTCCGGCGCAGGCGGGTTGGAGCGTTTTGTTGATTGATTGTCCGGCCGCCAATGCTGATTCGCTGAAAACACTGCTCGCCAGCGAACTGGATGATTATTCGGTCAGCGTCGATACGACGGCGGACCGCCTGAAGCTCTATGAGAATGTAGCCAACACCTACTTGTCCACGTTCCAGACGCTCGGCTCGCTCGGCCTGCTGCTCGGAACGCTTGGGTTGGCGGTTGTTCTGGTCAGAACGGTGATCGAGCGCCGGCCGGAGCTGGCGCTCTGGCTTCGCTCGGATTCCGGCCGGCCGATCGTGTCGAGCTGGTGCTGGCGGAAAACGTATCGTTGCTTCTGATCGGATTGCTGGTCGGCATGGGGTGCGCGATCGTCGCCGTGCTTCCCGCGGTCTGGGCGGGCGGACGCGGAATGAATTTTTCATCGCTGGCCGGTACGTTGCTGGCAGTCATCGTTGTCGGATTCGCGGCTTCTTTCACGGCGGTGCGATTGACAGGGATTCACATGACCCCCGCCGATCTTCGAAGCGAGTAACCCCAGTGGCACGGCTTTCCAAGCCGTGGCCGCGGTACTCCGCGGCGACCGTCGATGTAAACAGAGCGGAGCGTTCTTCGAGTACGGATTCGACTACGCTCACCGCAGGCCGGCAGACACGGCTTGAAAAGCCGTGCCACGAATGCTGGGCTATTATTTGCGCGATGTTTTCGCCTGAGGTCAATGTGAGACTGTACACGTTTTGGATTTTGTGCTTCACGTCATTCGCAATCGGCGCGGATGTCGCGCCATCGACGCAACCCGCATTCGATCCGGAAGATAGTCCAGCGTTTCACGGCGGCGGCCCGCTGCTTGGCGGCGCCCCCGCCATACCGGCGCCGCCCATGCATGTGCGATGGACATTCAAGGTCGATCAGGACAACCCCCCGCCCGCGCCGCCGGCGACGGGCCCTTCGACCCAGCCCGCCACCGCGCCGGTTGAAGCCGGCCCGGCATCCTTTGAGGCGGGGGCAGCGGTCGTCGGGCATACGGTCTATGTTGCCGACACGGCCGGCGGACTTCGCGCGCTCGATCTTCAAACCGGCAAGCGCAAATGGGTCTATACCGCCGAAGACGGCTTTGGCGCTACGCCGCTGGTGATGAACGGGCGCATCTTCATCGGCGACCTGGAGGGAATCTTCCACTGCGTGTCGGCCGAAACGGGCAAAAAAATCTGGACGTTCGACGCCGGCTCGCAGATTCATTCTTCGGCCAACTACATCAGCTCCGACGCGATCGTATTCGGCGACGATGGCTCGGACATTTACGCGCTGAGCGCCGCCGACGGAAAAGTGCTCTGGCAGTCTCACGCCGGCGATCGAGTCAACGGCGCGCCGGCGGTCGCCGGCGGCTCGGTCTTCGTCTCTGGTTGCGACGCACAGCTCCGCGCCATGAAAGCGACCGACGGCAAGGACGAATGGTCAACGGATCTGTCTGCCCTGGCGCCCGGTTCGCCGGCGGTGACGGCGCACGAGATCGTCATCGGCACCGATCAGGGCCGCGTCGTCTGCCTGCCGCGGGCGGGGAAAGCGAACATCAAGCCTCTGTGGGTTTTCGAGGGCGTTGGCGGGCAGGCCATGGTCTATTCCTCTCCCGCCATTTCTAATGGTTTCGTCGTTTTCGGAGCCCGCGACCGCAACGTGTGGGCAATCGATCTGGCCAGCGGAAAACCCAAGTGGAGCTTCCCGACCCATGGCGATGTTGACGCCTCCCCGGTCATCAGCGGCGGACGGGTTTACGTCGCCAGCAAAGACAAACGGCTCTACGTGCTCGATCTGCAAACCGGGAAGCAGCTCTGGGAATTCAACGCCGCCAAATCGATCACTGCGGCACCGACTGTTGCGCGCGGGGTGGTCATTATCTGTGATGGATCGGGAACGGTGCGATGCCTGGAGCCGTAAAGAAAAATGCGAACATCGAATCCCGTGCGCCGGGATTGACTGTTCGATGTTCGATGTTCGCGTTAGTCTTCCCCAACCAAGATTGACTGCTATCGGCGACCAACGGTAAAAGCGCCCGATGGAATTGCGCGTCGTCTCCAATTCGAATGATTCGGATGGTCCCTGGTATGCGGACGGATTGCAGTTCACCTGCACGCAGTGCGGCAACTGCTGCACCGGCGGGCCGGGGTTTGTCTGGATCAGCCGCGAGGAAATCGTCCGGCTCGCGGAGCATCTGAAGCTTTCGCCGGAGCAGGTGGTCGAGCGGTATTGCCGGAAGGTGGATGGGCGATTCTGCCTGACGGAGCGACGCACCGCGGAGGGAAATTACGATTGCGTCTTCCTCAAGGAGCAGGAGGGTCCGGCGGCCGCCAATCGGAAAAAAGCGTGCTCCGTTTATTCCGCCCGACCGCTGCAGTGCCGAACCTGGCCGTTCTGGAGCGAAAACCTGCGCGACCAAAAGACTTGGGATCGATCGGCAAAGCGATGCCATGGGATGAATGGCGGACGAAAGTTCACACTGGAGCAAATTCAGCAGATTTCCAAAGCCGCCGACTGGCCCGCGGATCCGCCGTCTTCTGGGCGCTAGAACCTTTTACGCATTACCACGCATCTGCATACTCGAATTTGACGGCATTGGAGAGTACATCCTTTAGGATGAACGTCAGTGACGGAGCTCGAAATGCGACCAGCAAGGTTGGATGCCGAGCGGAAAACGGCAGCGCGAAAGTCAAAGCTTCGCGCAGAATTCCGGGAAGTTATTGCCGCCGTCGGCCTCCAAGAAGAATTTGATCGGATGCCAAATTTGGTTCGGGATTTGGTGCGTCAACCCTACCCGAAACCGAAGGTGATCATTTCGGCAGAAGAAGCCGTAGGCACATTGATCGCCGAAGAAATCAATGCTTTCATCGCTACGACACAATTGCCAGCGCGTGATGGCCGCACTTTGTCGCTCGCTCAATTCTTCAGTCATTTTTTGCCATTGATGCACTATTTTGAGGCAATCCAAGAACCCAATGGGACACACGTTGTCACAAAAGCGAGAGAGTTGAGCTCCAGCTTCTATAGAGATGTCAGCCATGCTTTCTTGATCAGCATGTTCAAGGGAGTCGACGATGTGCTGATGAAGCACTCGAAGATCGATCAGGGCATTTGGTGGGCCGAGGTGAAGTCCAAGCCGTTGCCAAAAGGCGGCAGCTCTCTGCAAATCAACATTTCGCGGGAACCGCCGCAGGTGATCACAGTCAACCTCGACGACGATGGAGAACGGTCTGCATTCCGATGCAGGGCGCCCTACAAAGGTTTGAATTGGGTCAATTGGCCTTCGGCCAGCGTACGACGGCCTGAGTGGAACCGTGAGTTGCCTCTGTACGTACAGGGGCACGCGCTTAAACGGCTACGTGAGCGCGTCACGATCTCAGGACCTGAGGTCGAGGACTTCATGTGGCAGTCGTTGCTGAAACCAACCTTTCATGTCGGTCGACAATCAGACGAATTTCTTGTCGAGTATCGGCTGTTCGAAAATGTGCTCGGTTATTTCCCTGTTAGGCGCCTTGAGGACAAGATTATCGTGAAGACGTTTCTGTTCCTCACAATGGACGGTACGCCCCAGCAAAAATTGCTCTACGACAGGCTTAGACTCGTGCGTCCCGAAAAGGAAGCGCTGCAACTCGATACGCTGAGCCAATTTCTGACAACGGACATCCAAAACGACCCCGTGTTGGGGGAGATTTTTCGAGAGTGCGGCTGTGGTCAGTTGTTCGACATGGCAAAGCCAGAATTGCGGGAAAAAGCTCGCCGCGGATTTGCGGAGAATCTACGAAATTATCTCGGCATCGGACCGCGTGAGGCAGAACGCTTGCTTAGAAAAAACCCCCACCGCCGTCAGGCGTAGCGTCGACCGAAAGTTGAGTTCTTTGTCGGCATCAAATTTGTTTCTTGCGTCTGTAACACAAATTGACATTGGGCCAGTTTTTGGCCGATGATAAGCTTATGGCCGTTCGAACCAGTCTTAACGTTTCGCTCACGCCCGAACTTGAGCGGTTTGTTCAACAGCGGGTTTCGACGGGACGATATCAAACCGCAAGTGAAGTGATTCGCGAGGGACTTCGATTACTCGAATGCCAGGAGCGCGACCGCGACGGCGCATTTCAAGCGTTGAAGTCGAAACTTCAGCGCGGATCGGATCAAGCCGATCGAGGAGAGTTCGTCGATCCCGACGAAACGCTCAAGAAAGTCGCCGCCCGCAAACGCCGGCGCGTCAGAGAAGGCGTGAGCCGAGATTTCCATCTTTCACCCCGGGGCCGAAGCGAACGCGATTGCATAGCCGCCAGACGCTCGCGGGAGCGACAAATGAAACATGGCAATTTCCACCGACCCTAAGATGAAGTATGGCGGTGACTACTTTCGCCAGAAGTTGTCGCTGCCCTCCATGAAGGATATTGTTTCGGCATGAGCACGCTTACCGAAATCGAAAACGTGGTGGATCGGCTCACACTCGCAGAACAGGAAGAACTGCTTCGCCGTCTGGAATCAAGTGTAGGGCGCCGACGATCAGCGGGCGCTTTGGCCTCGCGCAACGATTGGATGCGCCGACTGAGTTCCCTGCGTGCTTCGATCGGCTCGGGCAATCCGTCTTTAACTGGGGAACAAATCCTTCCCGACCTGCGCGAGGATTGAATGGCGTATTGGGATACTTCCTGCCTTATCAAGCTCTACACGGCCGAACCCGATTCGAATGATTTCGAAGCTTATGTGATCGGCGGGGCGACCCTGGTCACTTTGGCATTTGCGCGACTGGAATTGCATGCAGCACTTCAGCGCAAAGAAGCGGCCAACGACTTACAACCCGGTGGAGCGCAACAGGCACTGGCGGCCTACGACGCCGACGTCTCGCTTGGCCTCATTTCGGTCAAAACGATGAATTCGGCGGTCGTCCAAAAGTTCGACGCGATCATCGAGCAGTGTTACCGTCAGCGACCCGTCATTCCGCTACGAACTTTGGACGCCATTCACATCTCCACCGCGGCGGTTGTCGCGGAATCGCTCGTCGTTGCCACTGACAGACGTCTCCGTGAAGCTGCATTGAGCGTTGGTTTTGCTGTCTATCCTCCGCCTTAGGTTTTCTTGATGAATTGAGTGCTTCTTCGTCAATCACAAGCATGTTCCGTTTCAGGAAAGCGAATCGAACTGCGTGATTTCACTTCCCCGCGTCGTCCGACTCCGCCGCGCGAATCGTGGGATTGACCGGCGCTCCCTGCGGCCCGTACTGGCTGGCGATATCGGCATTGTGGCTGTAGCCGTTGTCCCCCTGCTCATTCTCGC
Source organism: uncultured Phycisphaerales bacterium (assembly GCA_963754335.1). Lineage (GTDB taxonomy): Bacteria > Planctomycetota > Phycisphaerae > Tepidisphaerales > Tepidisphaeraceae > JBBSDP01. The sequence goes on along the minus strand of CAVWFQ010000005.1, from coordinate 1,687,131 downwards.
AACCCGCGACGGCCATTCCCATCGCGACAATCAGGATCAATCCAACGTTTTTCACGAATCCTCCAGATCAGTTCACCACGGAGTTGTTCATGGGGCCTTCGGCCTCTCACTGAGCCGATGAATAGGCGCCGCGCCGTTCGCGCCTTTGTTCAAAGTCGCGACCATAAGGGCTTGAGTATTTTGCGCACCTTTCGCTCGGAGATTGTGGGCAGCGAGCCGCGACCGTAAGGGAGCGACGAATTGGGAAAACTTCCGCTTTCCGGCGTACGCAAATTCCTCGCTCCCTCACGGTCGCGGCTCGCTAAGGTCTCATCGCATCGATCGTTTCTGCTTGCCAGGATTTATTTTCGGAGCAGGCATGTAGGCCACAGAGCAATCATGCTTACAGGTTCGCAATTCATTCAAACCCCCGAAGATATCCCGGCGGATAGCGGAAATCGATCTGGAAATCGTCGGCCCGCTTGTCCACGCTGTTGACCTGGATTTGATCGGGCGTATTGGCGGAAAGCGTCTTATCGATCCAACTGTACTGATCAAGCATCATGTGATTGAGATCGAAAAACGTGACGCGATATTGCACGTGCAATTGCTTATCCACCGCCGACCGGATCGGAAGCGTCACGTGAAGCAGGCCGAATTCATCGCGGGCGACGATCGGCGTTGAAACGGCGGTGTCGTTTCGCAGCTCGTCGCTGTCGAAATGAACCTGCGCGGCCAGGTAGGGGTCCTGCCGCCCTTCAATGGGCGGGCGCACGCCGCACCCGGCAAGAGCAGCAAGCGATACGAGCATCACGGCGTATTTCATGGACGTCCTCATTTGTTGCGATGTTCAACCGATATCGTCATGACCCGGGCGGCGGCTGCGACGGCGCGGTTTGCGGAGGCGCTGTTTCGACTGGCGGTGCAGGGGACGCGGGCGTGTTCGCGGGACCCGGCAAGCCGGTGGGCCGCGGTGCATCTCCGGCCGGCGGGCCGAAGGCCTCCCATGACTGGATCATCCCATCCATCAGCTTCCGCGCGAGGAATCTTGTGTACGTATTCATCTGCGGCTTGTCGAGCGGAGGAGGGATATCGACCACTGCCCGGCCAATCGATTCGCCACCTTTGACGTTGACTGCCTCGGCAATCAGCCGAATCTGTAATCCCTGTGGCGTCTGCCGTGTCGGGTGGGCCTGCGCCTGAATCAATACATCGGCGTCCAGTTGGCGGGCCACTTCGCCGAGCATGCGCGGGCGACCGCTCTGCAAGTCCTTGAACTGCTCATCGGTCAATCGCTGCCGAGCCAGCAGGGGAGAGACGATCTGCACCTGGCCGTTGGCGCCCAGCCAATCCGTCAGGATGTTTTCCATCGCCTCGTAATCAATGCTCTTTGCGGACGCCTCATCATATTGGCCGGGGCGAAGATAAGTTTCGGTCGTCTTCGACTGCACGATCGCGCCGGCTGCGTTCACCGTCCGGCTCTCATCGGTCCGGATCGGCGTGTTGGGGCTTACCTGCAGGACTTGACCTTCAAGCGATCGATTGACGAACACCAGAATCCGTGGACGACCCACGTGCCGGTAGGCGTCAACAAAAGCATCTTGCTCCGGCGGGCGCTGATTCACCAGCGGAGCATCATTGAACGGAGGTGGCGGCAGGTCGTCCGGCTCCTGGGGCGGCAAAGGCTTTCCCGGCGTTTGATCCCGATAGGCTACGCCTTGATCCGGGGCCGGGACCACCACCCGCGCGGGCGGCGGCGTACGGTCCTGACACCCGGCCTGGAAAGCAATTGCGAACAGGCTGATCCCGATTGTCCAAAGGCGAAACACGCTAACCTCCCGCGCAGACGACGAAGCGGCCCTGTAAGCCGCCGGTGTGTGATTGCGCAATGCCATTTAGACACCCAAAAGGGCAAAAGGATGGGTCGCTGCAAAGGTCGGAATCCCTTGACCTTGCAAACTCCCCTTCCGCCTTGAGGCGTGTCTAAGCCTATGACGGACATGGATACTGTCAAGAACAGAGATTGTGTACCTGGCCGAAGCGAACATCGAACATTCAACATCGAACATCGAACGTCGAATCAATTCAAAAATCGCAAGACTCTCTCGCCTGCCGTCTTGCCTGCAATGAACGGCGGAGTATCGTGATGAACTTCGACAACAGGAGCTTACCATGTTCAGCGGATGGAAATTGATGGCATTGGCAGGGTTGGGGGCGGGCTTGCTGGCGGGATGCGCTTCGGACAAGCCGGCGGGGTATGGCAGCGATCGGCCGCCGGTCGATCAGGTTGATCCGCGCGATCGCGGGCTCCAGAGCATGGATGTCGTTGCCGCATCGGACAAGATGGCCATGGAATTGCTCTCCAGCCCGGCCCTCAATCAGAGCCGCACACAGTGGACAGTCGTGATCGACCGCGTGGAAGACAGCACCACCGACCGCAATTTTTCCGGCACGAACTACGACATCTTCCTCGAACGGCTGCGCACGAAGATCTTCCAGCTTGGACATGGCCGCATTCAGCTCATCGAAAACAAGGCCCGTTTCCACGACCTGCGCAACAAGGAGCTGGAAAACGGCAGCGGTGATCAATTCGGTCAGGCGGGAAGCCAGGACATCGGCCCCGCCGGCATTCAGCCCGATTACGTGCTCTACGGCAAAGCGCTCGACATGCCGAATCGAGCGACGAACTACTATCAAATCCAGTTCGACATGACGAATTTCAAGACGCGCGAAATCGTCTGGAACGGAATGTACGAAGTGCGGGCGGCCAGGTAAGCGCGGCATTCCAGCCATTGTGCGATTCGCGCCGCCGATCGACGCCCTTTGAATTCTGTTTCAAATGCGATTCCTTGCTCGTCTGGTGTTGTCGCTCGTCCTGCCCATGTCGGCATCGATTGGCGGCTGCACATCGGCCGTCCAGAGCGGTCACAACACAGCCCTCGACAGCGTCGATCTGGTGAAAATGACCGACCAGATGGCCGCCAGCATCGGATCCAATCCACAGGTACGCGAAGCGATCCAGAGAGAGGGGCGGCTTCGCATCGTGGTGCAGCCGGCCCAAAACGAGATGCAGGCCGAGGTGTTGCCCGCCGGGCAGGCCGAAGCGTTTACTGCCCGCGTCCGCGCGCTGTTGAGCAAGCACGATCCCGGCGATTTCATGTGGATCATGAATCGCGACGCGTACTATCGCCTTCGCCAGAAGGAATTGGATTACGATCTGGGGCCATCGCCGGATGCCGTCAATCCGGAGTATGCGCTGGTCGCGCGGTTCCGTTCGCTCGCCGACGAAAGCAGTTCACATCGCAGAAACGCCTACCTGTGCGTCTACGAGTTGAGCAACCTGCAAACGCGGGCCATCCTCTGGACTGACAAGTACGAGGTGAACAAGATTGCAGTGAAGGGATTTTTGGATTGAAGAGTATTAGGCAGTATGCGGTAAGCAGTGGCGGCCGAGTTCCTTCCCCCTCGCCCAGTACTCTGGGAGAGGGTTGGGGTAAGGGCGGTCCGTATCGTGCGTTGAAGACCCTCACCCCGCCCCCTCTCCCGGAGTACCGCGGAGTACCGGGAGAGGGGGAGACTTTTTGGACAGCCGAATCTGTCAAGCACCCGTAAGCAGTAGGCTGTATGCGGAGAAATTTCTTGTCTTCCTCCACTTCACAAAAGAGTTTCGCTACTGCGCGCATCGCGTCTTTGCTCTCCACTTCTGGCTTCCGGCTCCTGGCTTCTGGCTTCTTCCCCCTGCTTCTTCTCTCCGGTTGCGCCCCCACCCAGGCCACCCGCGATACCGAGCAGGCCGTCGCCGACTACTTCACCGGGGATTACGCCGCTTCGGTCCAACTGCTCCAACCGCTGGCGGCGAAAACCGACGAAAATTTCGTGCTGAACAACTGCCGGCTCGGATCCGCGGCGCTGGCCGACTATGACCTGCGCGATGCCAGCGATGCTTTCCTCCGGGCCTATGAGGTGATCAACAGCGTTGGCGTGAACAACGGCGGCAGGTCGCTGGGAGCCGCCCTCGTTGATGAAAAAATCAAGGTCTGGAAGGGAGAGCCCTTCGAGCGGGCCATGGCCAATTTCTATCTCGGCCTGATCTATTACATGCAGCACGACTACGCCAACGCCCGTGCTGCTTTCCAGAACGCCCTGTTCAAACTGCGCGATTACGGCGAAGAGAAGGACAAGAACGACGAATATCGCACTGTCGAGAGCAATTTTGCAATCGCGTACCTGATGCTCGGCCGCTGCTATCAGCGCCTGGATCAGCCCGACGAGGCCAACAAAGCCTTCGCTCGCGCCGTCGAACTCAGGAGCTATCTCGCGCCGCTTGCGAGTTACGAGCTCAATGCGAAATCCAATGTGCTGCTGGTGATCGATTACGGATACGGCCCCATCAAATCCAGAAACTATGACGGCGCCTTCGTGGGTTTCCGACCGACGCCGGGCGCGGCGGGTCCTGTGCTTGACCCGGTCGTTTCAGTTGACGGAGCGCCGCAGAATCTGAACGCGATCGCGCGCCCTCCTTTTGATCTTCTGGCCCTGGCTCAGGACCGTCGCTGGCAAAGTATCGACACGATTCGGGCCATCAAGACCACGGTCGGCACCGGACTGATCGCGGCCGGCGCTTATGAGGGACTACGGCGGCAATTCGGATCCGGCGCTGGCCCTGGGCCTGGTTGCCGGCGGCCTCCTGCTGAAAGCGTCGAGCATCGCCGACATCCGGCAATGGGAAATGCTGCCCCGCACCACTTTCATGATTCCGCTGTCGATGCCGCCGGGCACACATGATGTGACGATCGATTTTCCCGCGGCGCTTGGCCTTCGCCAGGAGTGGCGCGGCCTGGTCGCTCCCGACAAAGGAGAGGCGACTTATTATTTTCGGGCACAGCGTTACCTGGGCGGTCCATTCAACTGGCCGCCGCCGGGAATGGCATCAACGTCATCTAGGTGAGACTGGTCAAGTCCCGCATGTGATGAATGCGATACGAAATCATCGAAACGCCAAGACAAACGTTCAACGCCCAACGTCCAATGAGAGGGACTTCCGCACGTTGGAAGTTGAGCGTTGAACGTTGGATGTTGAATGTTGAACGTTGAGAATTCGGGCGCAGGCGCCAAAGTTCAACTTGAACCAGCAAATACCGCAGTCTCATCTTCGACCTGCACCTGCTCCTCCATGAGAAGCGCGCGGGTTTGGCAATCGTGGCCGATCTGGTGGAATTCCACCTCGTAGGCGACGGAAGGTGAGAACCAGGTGCTCCGCACCACGCCCACCTCCCCTCGATTCAACGCCAACTCTGGAATGTCCTGCGTCAGACGAACAATGTCGTCGATATGTGGCTTGCGCATGGGTCCTCCGTGAACCGCCCAAGCATTTTTCACTCGCCCTTCAACTTTTTGCCATCCTTCCCAGATAGCCAAGTTATGATAATCGATTGAATAAGGAACGCAATGGGGAATTTCTATTTTCGATGGTTTCCGTTTGTCTCGTGAGAAAGTCCATGCCCGTTGGAAGTCACTCGCCCTGCGCGTGAACGAAGCACCTGCCCGGTCCAGATCACCCGCCAGGTGTGCGGATTCATCAGACTGCCGACCGCCCGCGGGGAAGCCAGGAGATTGCCGGCGGCGCGGAAGGTCGATGACGCGGCCGAAGGAATCCTGCCATGCCGCAACGCTGCGCGCGCGTCCTGAAGATGCGCGTTGACGCGCTCCAGTTGCACGTAGGCCGGCGAGCCACCGCCACGCTGGCGGAAGAATTCCTCGATTTCCTCGAGCCGACGCCATCCTCCGCTGGCTGTTTTGCTGTCATTCAGCCAGCGATAGTTGGCCAGAACGCGAGGAAGGTAGGCCACCTCGAATCGCTCCGCCAGGCGCATCCAAAGGTCCCAGTCGAGCATCCAATTGAGAGATGGATTGAGCCCCCCGACCGCTTCGAATGCAGACCTGCGGAAAAACGCGGCCGGCTGAACGATGAAATCGGAATAGCGCGAGAGGCGATTGCGATCGAAACGCTCGACGTGAACGCAAGGTCCGATCAGCTTGCCCCGGGCGTCGATGAAATTGGCATCGCCGTAGACCAGCGCGACTTTCGGGTTGTCGCGAAGGAATTCCGCCGCGGCCCGGACCGCGCCCGGCGCGTAGGTATCGTCGCTGTTGAGCCACGCGAGGATATCGCCGCTGTTGCGGGCGAAGCCCTTGTTGATGGCGTCGGCCTGTCCCTGGTCCGGCTGGCAGATCCAACTCACGCGGCCGTCGCTGCGCCGCTCAAAATCCCCGAGCACGTCCTTCGTTTGATCGGTCGATCCGCCATCCATCACCAGATACTGCAGGTGCGGCCAATCCTGATCGAGGACCGATTGAATCGTTTGAGCGATGTACGGTCCACCGTTAAACGAAGGTGTGATGACGGAAACGGTCGGCGCAATTTCAATCATGCCCGGACGCCCATTGTACACCACCGGCGCGATTTTAGGATCGGCGTCGGAAGGGAGGATGAGCGGCGACAGACTCGGCACAATGGGATGGTTCGGTCAGGCGGCGAACTTCTTCCGTTTCTCCAGGGAAAACCCGGCAGCGCATGCATCGTCGTAGAACATCTTCACCGTTTCCAGTGAAAATTCGCCCAAGTCCTTGCCGAGGAGCGCCAGCTTCTTGATCAGATCATTGGTTACGGTGATGACATGACATCCAACGCTGTCGGCCTGAACGATGTTCAATACTTCCCGGGGACTCGCCCAGATCAACTGCTGATTGGGCAAATCGCGGAGCATTTCAACGGCCGCCGCCATCCGCGGCAGCGGATCGCATCCGGTATCGGCAATGCGGCCGGCGAAGACAGAAATGTAGCACGGAGTGGTGTCACCCAACGCATCGGAGACTTCACGCACCTGGCCAAGGAGCGTGAGGGCCGTCACATTTTGGCGGATTCCCGCCTTGGCCAATCGTCGAATCAGCTTCGCGGCTGATTCCCCGGAGGTATCGGTCACGGGAATTTTCACATAGACATTGGCTCCCCATGACGCGATCTCATGCGCCTGGCGCTCCATCTCCCGGAAATCGTCGGAGAAGACTTCGAAGGAAATGGGCTTATCCGGAATTTGCGCCAGAACCGATTGCGCGAAGACGCGATAATCGGTGATGCCGGCCTTGCGCATGAGCGTGGGGTTGGTGGTGAGGCCAGCCACATACGGCCGCGCCGCCATCTCCATCATCCCGGCCAAATCCGCGCCGTCGGCAAAAATCTGAACCCGCAATTGATCGATCATGGACATGTTGGCTCCCGAGCAGCGAGAATCACGCGCGACGCCTCGGTAAGATCGGTCACAACATGGTCCGGCGCACAGCGTTCTCGCTGGCTGTAAGATCGATTAAGAAGAATCGTCCGACAACCCGCGTTTCTTCCGGCTTCCACATCGCTCCACCGGTCCCCGATCATGTAGCTGCGGGCCAGATCGATCCCAAAATCTCCGGCTGCGTCCGATAACATTCCGGGGGCAGGCTTGCGACAGGCGCAATGGTCGGCGTTGTCGTGATAGCAAACGTAGACGCGATCGATGGGCATCGCCCGCATCAGCAAATCATTGATCATTTCAACGTTGGCGCGCGTCTGCGTTCCCCGGGCCACATCTGGCTGGTTGGTGACGACGATGCGCAGGTATCCCGCGACGCCAAGATCGAACAGCGTTCGCGATGCCACATCGACGATGCAAACCTCGCTCAACGTCGCCGGCGGATGGGGCACGCCTTCGCGAATGATCGTCTCGATGAGAACGCCATCGCGATCGAGAAAGATCGCGGGTTTCGAGTCGCCCTCCACCGATTTGACGTTCATTTTGGATGGCATCTCGGGCGGTTGGCCGCGACGCGGCTAACCTGATCCAGCTACTGCAATAATCCCGCCAAGACTAGAACGCCTTCCTGCCGTCGCGTCAGAATGGAAACCAGTTCCTTTTGGGCGGCGGCGTAGCGCTCCTCGGCCTGCTGCCGGAGGGTGCGCCAGGCGTTCAGTTTCTCGGCGATAAGCTGCGGATTGGCGGTTGAATCTTTGGAGGTGTCGCGCATCTCCTGCATCGCCTTGCCCACTTCAGTCGGCCCCTTCGTCGTCGGACGAAGGCCCATCATTTCGAGGCGCTGCGACCGGATGCCGGCGGCATAAGCCGCGTCGACCACCTTCTGAATCTTCGGCAGCAATGCGGCCCATTCATCGTTCGAGACCCCAAGCTGCTCCTTCAGGCGGCTGGTCCCGAGCTGCTGCACGCTGGCTTGCATGCGATCGACCGTTTCCTGATCGACTAATCCCTTTTCGACCAGTTTCTGCTTGACAATATCAAGATCGAAACTTCCATCCGGCGATGCTTTGCGAACCTCCTCGAAAAAATCGCGTGGATCGATTCCCTGCGCGATCATGTTGGCCAGAACCTTCTCACGGAGGGCCGTCATCTGATCCGCAAGCTCCTGCTCCGTCGGCGGGGGATTTTTCGAATTCGATGCCGCCTGGGCAATTGCAAATCGAGCGCGAGGGCGCCGATCATGATGAGAATTGCAACGGTCCCGATAAAAAGACCCCGACGAATTGAACCGAGCATGCGACTCCTGGGATAAGAGATGTGCTTATCATCATCGCTCGATCAAGGGGACACAAGATCAAATTTGATTCGCGGTTGCCGTCTTGCTCGGATTGAAAAGAAGGAATAAATCGCGAAGGCGCAAGCGACCGAACGGCGTCATCGCATTCGGGCGCGCTGACACCGGATAGTCGCTTGCGCCTTCGCGATTCCCACAAAGTTAGCGCCGAACCCCGACACCATCACGCCGCCGCGGATTCCCATTTCGTCGCGCTCGCCTTGAGTGCCGGATGTGAAACCAGCAAATGCCAGACAACCGCCTGAAATGCCTCAGCGTGAGGGGTGACGTTTTGCGGATTGATCGTCGGAACGATCACGCAGGCATCGGCCACCGTCGCGGTATATCCGCCATTACGGCCGAGAATGCCGCAAACCATTGCATGGGCCTCTTTGGCATATTGAACCGCACGGACAAGGTTGGGACTGATGTTGTGATCGAGGTCGCCGCCGCCGACGGATAGGACGAAAACCATGTCGCGGGCGTTGAGCCGGCTGCCGCGCAGCCATTCGGAGAAGACGGTTTCCCAACCTTCGTCATTGGTGCGGGCGGTCAGCTCGGAGACATTGTCTGACGGAGCGTACGCCTCAAATCCGCAGATTTTTCGGAAGTCGTTGACGGCGTGAGACGCGTTGGCGGCGCTTCCGCCGACGCCCAGAAAAAAGATCCGGCCGTTCTGCCGGCGAACTTCGAGCAGGCGGGCGACGACGCGGTCGATCGCCGACACGTCCAACCGGGCCAGAACCTGCCGCGCCTCATCAATGTAGTCGGTAGTAAATGACATGAGGACTTCGTCGAATAGACGTTCAACAGCGCCACCGCCACCTCGAATTACTATCGATGTTTCAGGCAATAAAACCTTAGCGAGCCGCGACCGTGAGGGAGCGAAGACAGGAGAAACTGCCGATTTCCTGGGTTTGCGAGGTTATCGCTCCCTCACGGTCGCGGCTCGCTACGCCAATTCTCCGAGCGAAAAAAAGTCGGATTCTCATTTGGCGCCCAGATATTCCCGCGTCTCGCGCAGCGAGGCCGGCGTGCCGATTTCGAAAAAGCGATTGCTCACTTCGAAGCCGGCCATTTGTCCCTCGGCCACAAGCCGGGTGTAGAGGTCGGCCAGGTCGAAGGGACGGGCCGGTGGAATTTTTTCGGCCGCGGCGCGAGTCAGCAGGGCAACGCCAAAATCGACGTGTCGCATTTTCGCGTCATGGCGGCGTTTGTCGTAGCAGACGAGTTTGCCCTTCTCAAAAATCACGTTGCTTCGATCCCATTGATCGTCGTTTCGCAGAACGGTCATGAGGGCGCTTGTCCTGGCGGAGGTGAACGATGCAAGAACCGCCGCGAAATCGATGTCGACGTACGAATCGCCGTAGATCACCCAAAAGAGATCGCCCAGGAGCGGCAGCGCCCGCCGCAATGCCCCGCCGGTGCCGAGGAGTTCCGGCCCGTCGTGGGAATAGGTAACGCGCAGCCCATGGATTGCGCCGCTTCCGACATGCGTCTCGACCTGTTCTCCAAGGTGACCCAGGCAAAGAACCACGTCGCGCACGCCATGGCGGTGAAAAAGGTCGAGCTGATGATCGATGAACGGCCGCCCGGCGACTTCGACCATCGCCTTGGGGATATCGCGCGTCACCGCCGCAAGGCGCGTGGCCAATCCGCCGGCCAGGAGCGCCACCGGCACATCGACCATCGGGATGAACGCTTCGGCCTGCTTCACGCGGTCCTGTCGGTCATTGAATGACGACTTTGGTTCCCTCGAAATCAAAGCGGAATCGCACTTCGCGCAATCCTTCGCGCGTCATCACGCGGCGGAGCCGGGTCTTGTCGGATGCATAGAACATGAGGAACCCGCCGCCGCCGGCGCCGATCAATTTGCCGCCCAGCGCGCCGTTGCTGATGGCCAAGTCGTACCAGCGGTCGATGTCGCCATTGCTCATCTGGCCGCTGCGCTTTTTCTTTCGCTCCCAGTGGATGTTCATGATCTGGCCGAAGCGAACCAGGTTGCCGGTCTCGAGCGCTTCCTGTGTCTGGTAACCCAGCTCCTTCACGAAATGCAGGTTGTCGATCATCTCCTGATCGCTCTGCCGGCTCCGATCATCCTGCTCTTTCAGAATCCCGGAGGCGGAGCGACTGTAGCCGGTGAAAAATAAGAGGAGGTTATCTTCGAGGTTGTATTGCGTTTCCGGATCGATTTTGAGCGGAGAGGCTTCAACGTGTCCGTTGGGGAGAAACTGGAAGCAGGTGAGCCCGCCGAACGCTGAGATATATTGGTCCTGCTTGCCGACCGGCTCAGCCAGCCGCTCGATTTCGATATTGCACGCCTGCTCGGCGAGCTCGCGCGGATGAACGAGATTGCGCCGATAAGCGTGGAGTGCTTTCAGCAAAGCCGTCGTGAAGCTTCCGGAAGAGCCGAGCCCGGTGCCGGCGGGGATGTCCGCCATACTGGTGATTTCCAGGTGCGGCTCGGAAACGCCGGCCACCCGCAGCGCCTCCCGAACGATCGGGTGCTGCACCTCGTCCACCGTGAGCACCTGCTCCATCTTCGAATACTTGAGGATCAGCCCTGGCTGAAAGGTCTGATGCAGCGTGATATAAACATACCGATCGATGGCGGCTGCCAGGAGGAAACCGCTGTGCTTGCGAAAGTAGGAAGGCAGGTCCGTTCCGCCTCCGCCGAGTGAAATTCGCAATGGGCTACGCGTGATGATCATGGCGCGGTCTTTGTGGAGCGGCGGCGCACGACTCATATATCGGGCCACAACGGTTGAGATGTTTAGCGGATGCGATAACCCGGATACAGGACCGGTCGGCGGACTGCCTTAAGGTGGCACGGCTTTCTAAGCCGTGGCCGCGGTACGCCGTGGCAATCGGCGGTAGTCCGCCGACGAAAGCAAGAGCGAAGCGCTCTTCGACCACAAGAAAACCACTTTGATTTTGCTGATTTGGCTTGGATACCAGCATAGGTGCCGGAGTACCGGCACTCACGGCTTGGAAAGCCGTGCCACTTTTCGGCATGTGGGATCGGCGCTGTCTGCGCGCGGGGTTCAATGGCTTCGCGAAAACTCTTCGAGGTCGCGCCAGGGCTTCATGTCCCAGAAAGCCCGGGCACCGCCCGAAGTCGACGGAAGCACCCAAATGGTGCTGGTGCCGATCGAGAAAGGCTGTCTTCCATAAGACAGATCGCAAGTATTGCAGGCGCGAAAAACCGCTGCGGCTTTTTTACCGTTAAAAGCCGCGACCCTCGGCTTGAATCGATCGAGCTTGTGCAAAAACCCGGTACATCGAAATCGGAGTCGAGAAGCTGTTCATCGTTTCCCGCTCGGTACTTGGCGATGTCCGTCAACCCGATGCCGAACGCTGGTAGAATCAAAAACTCCGCCGGTGCCAGTCGCCGTGGTGTCAGGCCTATCTCGTGCAGCGTCGGCCAAAACTGATTCCCGGGACCCGCATAATATGCTCCGACCGCAGCGGATATGGTTCCGGCAGCCGTGCCGCAAAAAACCACGCGAAGCCCTGGAACGATCACGTCCGGTAGTTTGTCCGTATTGGCCATCTACCCATCATGATACGGCACGCGCTATCCCGCGATGTCGTTCTTATAGACTTGCTCTACGATGCGAAGTGCTGCGATCGCATCATTGAGCGAACCACTCGGTTCTCGCTTTGACTTGATGCATTCGATGAAATGTTCGAACTCGCGATGCCATGAAAGGTCGGGGCCGGGATATTCCCAGCTTGTCGCTTCCGGCGGGCCCATTTGGGGAAGCATCTGGTAATAGGTCAACCGTTCGACGCCGTAGCTTCCGCCCAGTCCTTCAATGTGCAGTTTTCCGATTTTCCCGTAGATTTCGAAGCTGAAGAGGTTCTTCCATTCGGTACAGCTTGCGTGGAGCCAGGCAACCTGGCCGGCTTCGGTTCGCAGCATCGCAAAGCCGTTGTCTTCGACGGCCCAGTCCCAGAAATACCGCTCGACGCGTCCCTCAACCTGCGCGAAATCGCCGAGAAACCAGCGGGACAGATCGATCAGGTGAACCCCCTGATCGAGCATTTCCCCTCCGCCGGAGATGGAGGGGTTGCCGCGCCATTCTTTTTCCATTCCGAGGCGTCCGCCGTGCCCATAACGGGCGCGGATGAACATGAGCGGGCCCATTACGCCGGAGTCGAAGATTTCACGCGCTTTGAGCAATGCAGGATGGAACCGATGGTTGAAGCCGACCTTGACGATTACTCCGGCCTTTTGGGCGGCGGCGAGAGCGGGCTCCAATTCGCCGGCGTTCCGCGCGGCGGGCTTTTCCACCAGCACGTGCTTCCCGGCGTTTGCCGCGGCGACCGTCACTTCCGCGAGCATGTCATTGGTCGTGGAAACGATTACCAATTCGACGTCGGAACGAAGTGCCGCCTGCTTCCAATCGGCGAACGATTCACAATCTGGATTTCGCGCTGCGAGTTGAGCGGCACGCGACGGATCGCTGTCGGCGACGGCAACGAGCGGATGCGCACCGAGGGCCGCCGCCCGCTTGTTACCGATCAAACCACATCCAATGATTGCGACTCGCATCATGTTCAAAGTTCTGAATGAAGTGGCACGGGTTTCCAACCCGTGTTCCCGGTTCAGGACGCGGGTTGGAAACCCGTGCCACGATAAAGCGTCGTTTCCAGTCAGATGATTCGTCGCAATGTAAACCGTTCGCTGCCGATCAGCGCGCTCGCGCTGCGACTGAAGTGTCTTCCAATCGTCGTACACGGCGCTGATCAATCGGCCGCTGATGCCGTCGCTGGCGGATGAGGCCAGAAAAAGGACCAGTTCCGCCGCGACCTTCGGCGAAACGCCTCCTTCTCGCGAGCGCTTCACAGCCGATTCGTATTCCGGCGCGGCGGCCTTCGGACCGGCGGCGATCACTTCCTCGAGCATCCGCGTGTTCATGGGTCCCGGCGCAACCGCATTTACATCAATTCCGCTCCCGGCGAGTTCGCGAGACAGGGTTTCGGTCAAACGGACCAGCGCGCATTTGCTTGCGCCATAGGCCGTGAAATTCGGTCGCGGGCTGGTCGCTCCGCCGCCCGACAAATTGACGATTTTTCCCCACCCGCGCTGGCGCATGGCGGGGAGCAGCAACTGGCTTAGACGCGCCGGTGCAAAGAGATTGGTTCGGAACGTCTCCTGCCATGCGGCAAAATCTACATCCTCAAACAGTCCGATCGGTCCCTGAACTCCAGCGTTATTGACGAGAATGTCGATCGGGCCGAGGTCGCTGGACGCCTTACGTGCGACGTCGTCGATCACAGCGAGGTCCGACAGGTCCGCGGCATAGGAACAAACCCTCGAATTTCCACTTGATTGTGGTGAGCGAGATTCTTGTCCCCTCTCCCGGTACTCCGGGAGAGGGTTAGGGTGAGGGTCCTCGGAAGTCGCAAGTCGTTTCTTTTCGAAAGGCGCCCTCACTCCGACCCTCTCCCGGAGTATCGGGAGAGGGAGAATAGGATGGCCGTCCCATTTTGCCGCCACACCCGGCACCACACCCAAACTCCCCCGCAAGTCCTCGGCGAGTGATGCGAGGAGGTCCGCGTCCCTGGCGATCAGCGCCAGCGATGCTCCCGCTTCCGCCAGCGCGCGGGCAATCTCGCGGCCCAATCCGCGCGATGCCCCCGTCACCAGGGCGGTCTTTCCAGCAAGAGATCCGGGTGCCACGTTATCTCCGCTCGAAGAGCCAATCGTTCTGTTGCAGGTATTCCACGGTCCGCACGACGGCCTGGCGGATCGTCAGCTTCGGCTTCCAACCCAGCGATCGGATCCGTTTCGTGTCCAGATAGATGAACGGGCTGTCTCCGACCCAGCCGCGCGCCCCGCCGGAGTAATCGCGCTTCGGCGCGACCGAAAGTTTTTCGCAAATCCAGCCGATTGAATCGTTCACGCAACAGTATTCGTCTGCGCCGAGATTGAGGACATTCACCGGCGATTCGCATCGCTCGATCGCGAGCAGGATGGCGTCCAGGCAATCCTGAACGTAGAGATAGCTTTTTCGCTGCAATCCGTCGCCGAGCACGCGAAGCCTGGACGGATCGGAGGCGAGCTGTCCGACGAAGTCGAAGACATGCCCGTGGGAATAGCGCTCGCCGAGAATGGAAACAAACCGGAAGATGAATGCTCGGAATCCAAACGCGGCGCAGTAGGCGGCGATCAACCCTTCTCCCGCGAGCTTGGAGGCGGCATAAAGCGAGGTCTGAATCGGAAACGGGCAGGTTTCCGGGGTTGGGAAGAGATCCGGCTCGCCGTAGACGGAGCCGGTCGAGGAGAATGCGATTCGCTTCGCCCCTGCCGCCCGCATCGCCTCCAGCACGTTGTGTGTTCCGATCGTATTCTGCTCAAGATCGCGGCGCGGATGCTCGGCGCCATGGCGTACGTCGGCGTTGGCCGCCAGGTGAAATACCGTGTCGTGCCCGCTCATCGCTTTCGTCATCGAAGGCAAATCGAGGATGTCCCCTTCGATCAGACGGAAACGGGGATGGTCCATGGCTGGCCCGATGAATCGGCGCTGGCCGGTGGAAAAATTGTCGAAGGCCGTGACTTCGTGGCCGGCGGCGAGCAATCGATCGACCAGGTTGCTGCCGACGAAGCCCGCGCCGCCGGTGACGAAAGAACGATTCATGATTGGTGCCCCCTCAGGCGGCCAGGTCGTAGCGCATGCTTCGGATGCGCAGCAGTTCCCGCGCATTACGCAGCGTGCCCCAGATCGGGTCGTAGCGCGTGTCGCCGTCATCGTGCCAGCGCACGGCCACCTCGCGGACGCGGTAGTTCAGCAATGACGCCAGATGGAGAATTTCCACGTCAAACATGTAACCGTCGATGCGCTGGAGCGAGAAGAGACGCCGCGCGGCGGTTCGCCGGAAAAACTTAAACCCGCACTGCGTGTCGGACACGCCGTGCACATCGATCAACTGGTTCAGGACGATTCGAAAGGCCTGCGATCCGAATCGGCGATAAAGCGGTTGCTGCCGGGAGATTTTTGCATCGCGCAGCTTTCGCGAACCGACGGCGATGTCATAATCCGTGCCGAGCCATGGAAGAAGCTTGCCGAGTTCTTCGATGGGCGTCTTGCAGTCGGCGTCCATGAAGCCGATGATCTCGCCGCGAGCGCGGAGGACGCCAGTCCGCACGGCCAGTCCCTTGCCATGACGGCCGCTTCGGCCGAGGACGGTGATGCTCAAATCGCCGGCGGCCCAGGCCAGTGCGGCTTCCCGCGTGCCGTCGTCTCCGTCGGCCATGACCAGCAGCTCGTACGTCCAGGGTTGCTGGTTGAGATAGTTCGAAACTTCGTCCAGCGTCGAGACAATATTTCCAATTTCGTTGTATGCCGGGATGATGACGCTGAGAAACGGCGCGGAGGCCGAAGCCCGGCCGGCGTCTAGTCGTCCTATAGAATGTTCGTCAACGTCTGGCATATGAGCCGGTGGTTTATCGGCACGAGTCGTGCGATGCCAATATGATATAGATCGGACGTCGGGCTCTGAACGAAGGGAAGATACGACCTGAAGGTCGCACTACGAACCTTAATGATTCCAATCGCAGCGTCAACACCGGTCCGGGCGAAACGCAAATCGCCCGCCGGCCGCGCCACCAACGATTTAATTTTCACGGCTTGCCAGGGCGCCAATGACGCGTTGTTTTACCAGATCATGTCGCTTTACGTCGCTTCAGGCAGCAAAGTGGCGGACGTCACCTTCGGGCGCGGCATCTTCTGGAAACGCATCCCGGCGGATCGATACCAGCTTTTGCCATCCGATCTGCAAACCGGGACCGATTGCCGATCGCTGCCGTACGGGGATGAATCGATCGACTGCGTCGTGTTTGATCCTCCGTACATGCACACGCCCGGCGGGACGGCGCATGTCAATCACCAGAATTACGAACGCTATTACGCCAACAATCGGGAGAACGCTTCGCCGCGCAAATATCACGAAGCGGTTTTGGATCTCTATTTCGTCGCAGGCGTTGAGGCGCGGCGCGTTTTGCGGCGCGAAGGCATCTATCTCGTGAAGTGCGCCGATGAAGTCTGTACCAATCAACAACGCCTGACTCACGTCGAGATCATTAACGAACTGACAGCGAACGGTTTTGTCATCGAGGATCTGTTCGTCCTGATGCGTCACAACAAGCCTGGTGTCAGTCGCATCGTTCGCCAGCTCCACGCGCGAAAAAATCACTCTTATTTTCTGGTCTTCCGCAAATCGGACGGCAAAGCGCGATGGACGGGCCCTGGGCCAAATCGACTCAAATCATCGGGAACCGTGGATTTGGAAGTCCTTCCCGACGGTCGCGTAACAAATTCGGCACACCGAAACCGTCCTCCCTCTCCCGGTACTCCGGGAGAGGGCGCGGGGTGAGGGTCTTCGATGCGCGCCCCTCCGCCGGCCCTCAATCCAACCCGCTCCCAGAGTACTGCAGAATACTGGGAGGGGGCAGTAAAGTGGCCGCAGATTCTGTCACACACACCCATCCCGGCGCATCACGAGGCAATACTCGTCTAAAGGGTGCAAATCGGTTATGCTGCACAGGTGCGCCCAGCACATGCCGTGCATCGCCGCCATTCCACAAAGCCTGCCCTCCGCGGGTTGGTGATCGTTCCGGTTTTTAATGAGGGAGCCTGCGTTCGCAAGGTGGTTCAACGCCTGCGGCGTTCCCTCCCGGAATACGACGTGCTCGTGGTGGATGACGGTTCCACCGACGACACCGCGCGGCAAGTCCCTTCGGATACGCCGGTTGTCAGCCTGCCGTTCAACCTGGGAATCGGCGGAGCGATGCAGACCGGCTACCGCTACGCGGCCCTGCACGGGTATGAAGTAGCTGTTCAAGTTGATGGGGATGGACAGCACCGTCCGTCGGAGGTCCGCCGGCTTGTCGAATATCTGATGGAGGGACATGTCGATCTGGTCGTCGGCTCCCGTTTTCTGGAAGAGACCAAATATTATCAGACCACGGTTCGCAAATTCGGCGCCTGGGTGCTGCGAGCGCTCATTCGCTCGCTCAGCGGCCTGACCATGACCGACTGCACGAGCGGCTTTCGCGCAGCCAATGCTTCGGTGATCCGCGCATTTGCCCATTGGTATCCGGAGGATTATCCGGAACCGGAGGTCATTCTCCTGCTTCATCGCGCCGGCTACCGTGTGGGCGAACTGGGCGTGCGTATGCGCCATCGGCGCAGCGGGCGCAGCAGCATTGGCCTTTTCCGCGGTTTGTTCTACGTCATCAAAGTGGCGACCTGCCTCCTGCTGGATCTAGTACGGGAACCCTGGCCCAGCGGAAAGGTCGGCAAGATCGAGAGTCCATCCCATGAACCTGTTTCGCAGCCTCTTCCTGGTAACATTCGGTGGGAGCCTCCTGCTGTTGGCCATTCGGCGTCTTCGCACCTATAAGCTGAAGGAACGCTACGCCCTGCTCTTTCTGCTCATCGGGCTGCCGTTTGTCCTCTTGGCCATCCGGCCCGACGCCGTCGGATGGATGGCGACGCGCCTTCAGATCCATTACACGACACTCGCCCTCATCGGCGTTTCCGTTTTCCTGTTCCTGATTGTCTTCGAGCTGCTGACGATCGTGAGTCTGCAGGATCGAAAGATTAATTCCCTCGCCCAACTGGTGGGAATTCTGATGGAGAAACAGAAGCTGGTTGAAGGGGGCTCGAGAGAAGACGCCGGAGGACAATAGCCGCAAACGTTTTTCCTACTCATACTCTTACTCGTACTCCTACTCGGTTTTCATTCTGCCGAATTCGAGTAAGAGTAGGAGTACGAGTAAGAGTAGGATAAGACGATCGTCGAATCACATTCCCAGCATCCTCATCACCCGATAAGCCCACACAATCTTTTCCACATTCATTCGATGAACCATCCGGCTCATCCAATCCCTGCCAAAATATCGACTGGCGACCTGATACTGCTCGTCAAACTGGCGACGGTCAAAATCCCCCGACTTACTCGTCTCATGTAGGCGAAATTGCGCCAGGGGACGCCGAATGATCAGGGGATTGCATGCTCCTCCCATCCGCAGCCACAGGTCGTAATCCATCGTCCAGTGAAGCGACTCATCCACCGCGCCAACCTGCCTGCCGAAATCGCTTCGCCAGAAGACGGCCGGCTGAGAGATGAAATTTTCGCGAAGCAGCGATCGGAATTCATACTTCCACAGCCCGCGCTCCTTGTATCGCGAAATCGAAGGGCGAATCACCCGGTCCGATTCATCAATGATCTGATATGAGCCGACGATCCACTGCGCGCTCTGATCACGGGAAAAGGCCTCGACGACAATAGCGAGCGTTCCCGGCAGATAAAGATCGTCGCTGTTGAGCCAGCCGATGATGTCGCCGTCCGCGAGCTGTAATCCCTTGTTGAGTGCGTGAGCCTGTCCGCGATCCTTTTCGCTGATCCAGGTCAGGCGTGGATCGTTGAGGGATCGGAGCAATTCGACGGTGCCATCGCTGCTTCCGCCGTCGATGACGATCCACTTCAAATCGAATTCTCCCGACTGGGAAAGAACGCTTTGCGCCGTGCGCGCCAGGAATTTTGCCTGATTGAAGGAGGGGGTGACGATGCTGAGGCGCATGGAGGATTCGATTTGCTTCAGAGCGGCAAATAGATGACTTGCCCTTCCCACTCGCCAGGGAGGCTGCAAGTTGCGAGGAGCACCAGATCATCAATGGTGGCTCCGATCACCGAATGCGACGGAATCACCACCACGCCTGGCATAGGCTGGCCCGAACGCATGCGATCGTATGCGAAATCGGGAACCGTGCTCGCATCGTGAGTCAGAACAATTGCATTCGCGCAAGCAGCCCATTCCAGGACTTCCACGTCGCTCGCTCCCGAAAGGCCGACCCGTTGCGCTATATCGATTTTGATTTCGGGAACGCGCCGGACCAAACCGCTGATAACCCGACCGTTGAAATTTTCGTCCGCGAGAAAACGCATCACGAAGCCGGCTCAGAGCGAGGCAATCGTGACTCCAATGTCTGGCGACGACCTATCGGCGGATGTTCAGTCTCAATGACCTGTCGTGTTTCGGTCGCCTTACGCTGCCGCCCCGCCAGATATTCATCGACACTATCGCGATGACGAAGGTAATAGGAGATCACCGCATAGATGTCGGCCAGCGTGACGGCGGTGAATTGTTCGGCAATCTGATCCGCAGTATTCCCTGCGCGGAATGCTTCAATCAAGGTGTCGAGCGTGACACGCGTTCCGCCGATTCGCACGGTGCCCGTCGGATCCACAGTCATGGGTGGTGAATCAATAGTGATGGTCAGGCTCATCCGTCGCTCCGATGGCGATTATACACCATATTAACGTTGCTGGAGAAATTGGGCCGGCCAGGATTCATATGGATGCGTATCGCATAAACAAGATACGTTCTCTCCAATCCCAGATGCCAGAGCCATGGCGGGCTCTGCTCCCATTTTGCAACGCGCGGGTCTGATCGAATGCCAGCGATCATCGCCGCCGGCTCGAGGCCTCGAAAACATTTCCCCTCGCTGAGCAGCTTCCGCAAAACGTCGGGCAGTTCTTCCGTCGGAATTCGCGGCAGCGGCGCGAAGCGTTCGCTGGAGCTGACGTCATTGACCAGGATCGCCTGGCCGCCCGGTGCGCATACATCCAGAAGCATCCGCAGATGCCGGGATCGGATGGCGGAAAGCAGTTGCCCGAATCGCGGATGATTCGCCCCGATCGCGTCGCGCGCCGGATTGAAAAGCTGCGAAAGGACGCATGGCGAGAGGACCACATCGAATTTGCAACTCGAAGGGAGAGCCGGCGCAGCGCCGATTTCCTTGAGAGCAGCATCGATCTCGGCATCATCCGGCGCACGCCCGCGCCAGCTATCAACGCGCGGCGCGATACCCGTCAGATCGAGCGGCGCATGCCGGTGAATCGATGTGCTGTCTGACATGCGTTGCCGCTCGATGGCGGCGTTCAATGCCGCGGCGTCGATATCCGCCAGGTGCACCTCCGAAAAGACCTTTGTCAGCCAGTCCAGATCGAGGTCGTTGCAGTTGCCGGCTCCGAGAACGGCAATCCGGCTACGGTGCGGGGGAAGTGCGGAGACAACCAGCCGTTCGATGGCCTGCCGATGCGAGGCATACATCTGCCATTGGCCGCGCGTGCTGTCGTTCAGGGCGGATTGCTTCTGCGCGACTGGAGCCGAGGCATCGAAACCCGCGACTTGAGGATTTTTTGAACTATTTTTTCGCAAAACATTTCATCCGAAGCGTAAAGGTCCGCAATTAATGCTCCGAAATCAAAGGTGTCGGCCCAAGGCATTTGTCTGTCTGCGGTCCGGCCTGGCTTTTTTAAAGAGGTGAAATATGTCGATGTCCTCCACCCCGCTCAATCAGGCCCGGGAAGCCCTTGTTGCCGCCGCCCAGCAGAAGATTATTCTCATCGGGCAGGTCCGGGACCAGGGGCGTAAGATTTTCGATCTCGAACAGGAGATCCAGCGCCTGGCGACCACGCTTTCCCAGACCCAGCAGGCTCTGAGCGATGCCCGTCGCGAAATCGAAGCGCTTCGCGGCCAGTTGCCCGACGCCGCCACGGTGAACGCCTTCAATTCGCTCGTCGAATATCTCACCAACCCGGGCGAAATGTGCCCGGAGTTGCGCATCGCGGCCTAGAGGGAAATATTCAGAATATCCTACTCCTACTCTTACTCCTGCTCCTACTCGGTTTTAATTCGAATCCGAATATGAGTTTAACGAGTAGGAGTTCGAGTAGGAGGCTTTCTCGATGGTGACCTTTTCACTGGCAACTGGCAACTTTATTCCAGCGTATTCCCCCCATTCACCGAGATCTTCTGGCCGGTGATGAAGTTCGCCGCGTCGGAAGCGAGAAACGCCACCGCCTCGGCGACATCCTCCGGCACGCCCATTCGCTTCATGGGTACGGTCGATGCATACTCATCTTTGGCGGTCTGCGGATCGTTCGCGTGTCTTTCTGTGGGGATCCATCCCGGCGCAACGAGATTTACGGTAATTCCCAGCGGCGCCAGTTCCATCGCCCATGATCGGGCCAGGCCGAGCTGTGCGCCTTTGCGCTGACATAACTGGAAAATTCCGGGTTCCCCTTCTCGAACACCTCCGAGCCGATCATGATGATCCGGCCGAATCGTCTTTCCTTCATCGATCCCAGAACGGCCTGCGTCAGGAGCAACGGGCTCTTGACGAAGAATTCCAACTGATCGAGGCAGTCCCGCCATTTCAGTAGTTCGAGCTTGATCATCGGCTGCGGCCCGGTGGCGTTGAGCACGAGAATATCGATCGGGCCGAGCTGCTCGCACACTCCTCGCTCCAGGGTCGCGACCTGTTTCTCATCGCGCACGTCAGCGCGGAAGACACTTGCGACGCCGCCGGTTTTGCGGATCGATTCGGCGACGGCCTCGGCCTTGTCCGGACTGCCGAAGGTGTTGATCGCGACGCGGGCTCCCCTTTCGCCGAGTGTTCGGGCGATCGCGGCTCCGAGGCCGCGGGATGCGCCGGTCACCAGGGCGACACGCTGGGAAAGTTCCATTGCCATATCGCGCATAATAACGGTCAGGTCATTTCGCGGAAATCCACCGACGGAGAAAGCGTGTTACGATCTTCACCGATGCGTCGCTGGCTTTTCGCGATTCTTTCAGGGCTTTCGCTGATGCTTTGTGCGCTCTCCTGTTTTCTATGGTTGAGCGGCAAAGGATTTGGCATCGTCTTCAAATCGTCCGGGTCGCCGATGTACGTGGTCTCCTACCTGCTTTTCGATCGTTCGCAGACCGGGATTGTGTGGGATGCCGGGTCAGGGAATGAGACGCATTCGACGATCGCTACACCATTGTTCGCTGGGCTCATGGCGTTACCGCCGATCCTTTGGATCGTGCGCATTCGCTCCGCGCGGCGCACTGAGCGCCGGCGAGCGGGAAAGTGCCTGAACTGCGGATACGACCTCCGCGCGACTCCGGACGTGTGAACTCAATACCACCTCAAATACAGCGGCTGATCCCGAGTTAATCGAGGTCACTGAGCCGACTCACCCCTTGTTTGGCCGCAGATTCGCGCTGGTCTCACAGGACGATCCGGCCGCAAACCCAGTGCGAAAACGCCGAGCCTCCTGGTGGTTTATCGCGATTCGATCGTCATCAGGCTTCCCCTGGCAGCGACCAATCTCGGTTCCGCTATCGGCAGGTCTGCGCGTACAAAATTTCAAGTCGAAGCTGTTGAACAGCTTCTTGCGTTCGTAAAGGAGTGCGAACAGCCATGTCGCGCAAGACCCCAAACCATCTGGGCAGCGATGCCCAAAGCGCTGCGGCGGCAAATCGCCGCGGAGCTCATCACCTTCTTCACGGAGTTAGCCCATGAACACATGCGAAGCAGTCCGCTCGACCCACCTCCGTCGGCAGGCCGTTATCTACGTCCGACAGTCCAGTCCTCATCAGGTGCTGACCAACCACGAAAGTCGCCAGCTGCAGTATGCCCTGCGCAATCGCGCCATCGATCTCGGGTGGCACGAGAAAGACGTGAGCGTGATTGACCGCAACCTGGGTCTGAGCGCCAGCAGCGCCAAGGGGCGCGAGGGCTTCAAGCAACTCGTCGCCGATGTATCGCTTGGCAAGGTTGGCATCATCATCGCCTATGACGCCACACGACTGGCCCGCAACTGCGCCGATTGGTATTCACTGCTGGACATCTGCGGCCCTCACGATTGCCTGCTGGCCGACCGCGACGGCGTCTATGACCCGGCGTCGGTCAACGGCCGTTTCCTGCTGGGACTCAAGGGGCAGATCTCCGAGCTGGAGCTGCACACGCTCCGCGGCCGCCTGAACGCGGGGGTCCTGAACAAGGCCCAACGCGGCGAGTTGGCATTGGGCCTGCCCATCGGGTTGACGCGCGACGCTTGCGGCCAGGTGGTCAAGAATCCCAATCGCGAAGTACAGGACCGCCTGGGTCTGGTCTTCGAGTTGTTCCTCCAACTCAAGTCGGCGGCGCAGGTCGTCGCCATGCTGCGGCGGCGCGGCCTGCGTTTGCCCCGCAAGGATCGTTTCGGCGATGTCGCCTGGCGCCCGCCCGGCGAGGCGGCGCGTCTGCTCGATCCTCAGGAACCCCGCTTACACGGGGGCCTACGTCTACGGGCGCACCCGCTACGCCGGACCCAGAGGCCCGCGCAAGCCGGTGGCGCCCGATCATTGGCGGGTGTGCATTCAGAAGAAGTATCCGCCCTATATCTCCTGGGAAACGTACAATCGGATTCAAGCCATGCTTCGCGACAACTACGCCGAATACCGCCACAACCAGACCCGCGGAGTGCCGCGTGCCGGCGAAGCCCTGCTGCACGGCATCACGTACTGCGGCGAGTGCGGACACAAGATGATGGTCCAGTACAAGCGCGGGACACGCTATGTCTGCAATCACCTGCGCCAGCAGTTTCAGGAGCCCCTCTGCCAGGTCTTGCCCGCCGGGCCGATCGATCACCGTGTCGTGGAGTTGTTCATGAACGCTTTTTCGCCGATCGAGTTGGACCTGCACGGGGCGGTGCTGGCCAAGGCACGCCAGGAGCACCGGCAAATGCTCGCCGCCTCACAACAGCAACTGCAGCGGCTGCGCTATCACGCCCGCCTGGCCGAACGCCAGTTTAATCAGTCCGACCCGGACAACCGCCTGGTGACTGGGGAACTGGAAAAGCGGTGGGAACAAGCCTTGCGCGACCTGAAACAGGCGGAAGGGTCTGCGGGGCCACAACAGCCGGACAACGCTCCTTTGGTGCTTTCGCCCGCCTTGCAAAAGGCGTTGGAGAACGTCGGCCGCAACCTGCCGCGTCTGTGGCCCGACCTCTCTCCGCCGCGCAAGAAAACGCTGCTGCGCTGCCTGATTGAAAAAGTGATGCTGCGTCGCTGCCGTAGCGACAGCGTCGAAGTGCGCGTGGCCTGGAAAGGCGGCGAGGTGACCGGCGTCGAGGTTCCGGTGCCGGTGAGGACGATGGAGTCTCTATCGCAATTCGATCAGATGCAACAACAGGTCCTGACGCTTTCACGCCGCGGCCTCACTGACCGGGAGGTGGCACGGCAACTAACGGACAAGGGGTTCCGCTCGCCGTCGCGAACCGTGGTGCTGCAGGCCACCGTACGCGAGCTGCGCATGCGCCACGGCGTCGTTCACTCCGCCGGTCATCCCCATGCCGCCCACCCGCGTGGATATCTGACCGTGACGCAACTGGCGCAGCGCTCTCGGCGTAAGAAGCCATTGGATCTATGACCGCATCCACAACGGCATCATCCAGATCGCGATCGACAAGAAACTGAAACTGTATCTGTTCCCAGATCGTTCAAATACTCTGAAACAGTTCCGCCAACTCATCGCTGGCAAGCTTCAAATCATTCGTATATGAGAGGGCATCAAGATGCGACATCGCCTGAGCAATGCCCCGAATGCGGCGCGACGCCGAAACGGTCTTTATTGTTGAAGCCAGCCGACCCAGATCGGAAGGACATGAACCGGATTCATGATTCTGCGGAGGATTGACCATCTGATCCGCGTTCATCTGCGTTTATCCGCGGCTGATTTTTCGAGATATGATTACACATCATGAAAACCATGCCCGCGCTGGTGAAACTGAAGAATGAGGAAGGCCTCTGGCTCGATGAGGTGCCGGTCCCGTCGATCGGAATCAGCGATGTGCTGATCCAGGTCCTCCGCACCGGCATCTGCGGCACCGACGTGCATATCTATAACTGGGACGCATGGGCCCGCCGGACGATTCCCGTGCCGATGGTCGTTGGCCATGAGTTCGTCGGAAAAATCGTCGAGGTCGGATCCAACGTAAAGGACTTTC
Source organism: uncultured Phycisphaerales bacterium (assembly GCA_963754335.1). Lineage (GTDB taxonomy): Bacteria > Planctomycetota > Phycisphaerae > Tepidisphaerales > Tepidisphaeraceae > JBBSDP01. Next base: position 1,661,700 of record CAVWFQ010000005.1, on the reverse strand, counting down.
ATCCCGGCGATATCGTCAGCGGCGAAGGGCATGTCGTCTGTGGCCATTGCCGCAACTGCCTGGCGGGAAGACGCCATCTCTGCAAGGACACCCGCGGCATCGGCGTGAATCGGCCGGGCGCGTTTGCCGAGTTTCTCGCGCTTCCGATGACCAATGTCTGGGTCCACGATCCGTCGATTCAACCGCCGATCGCGCGCGACGTGCAGGCGATCTTCGATCCGTTCGGCAACGCCGTTCACACGGCGCTGCATTTTCCCGTGCTCGGGCGAAGATGTGCTGATCACCGGCGCCGGGCCGATCGGCGTGATGGCGGCCGCCATCGTGCGCCACGCCGGGGCACGGCATGTCGTCGTCACGGATGTGAATCCGTATCGACTGGACCTGGCCCGCAAGATGGGGGCGACGCTCGCCCTCGACGTGCGCGAGCAATCGATCGCCGACGCCCAGAAGCAGCTTGGGATGAAAGAGGGATTCGACGTTGGCCTGGAAATGTCCGGCAACGCGACCGCCTTCCGCGACATGCTTGGCGAATATGTGCCATGGCGGCAAAATCGCCATGCTCGGCATTCCCGAAAAGGAGATGGCGATCGACTGGAATACCGTCGTCTTCAACATGCTCACGATCCAGGGGATCTACGGGCGGGAGATGTATGAGACGTGGTACAAGATGACGGTGATGCTGCAATCGGGGTTGGATATTTCGCCGGTGATTACGCACCATTTTTCCTATAAGGAATTTGAGAAGGGGTTCGAGGTGATGCGATCGGGGCAATCGGGGAAGGTGATTTTGAAGTGGGCGGAGGGGTGAGGGAAAGATACGACCATGACCGAGTTTAAACGGATTCTTGCGATCATGTTGCTTGGGATTGCGCTTCTGAATTCGTAAAACATAAGAAGAACAATGCAACAGTGGCCCTTCGCACGATCGTACACGGCCTTTGCGGGCACGCATGTCGCATTGTGGGTGACTGCCCTGTGTTCACAAAGTTCGCTGAACACACGGTGCCTCAGTCGCTTTTCGGCATGCATGAAACGGAAATGAGCGAACCTCGCGGCACACGATCCTGCGACCGTTCTCCACTATGCCGCGCCGCTCACAATCCCTGGACGTCCGTTTTCCTGGCCGGTCGCGCTTGGCATTTTGCAGTTTCCCTGGATCGCTCTGTTCCTCTATCAGAGTTTGTATTGGGCCGGACGTCCGGTTGAACCGGTGAAAGACTCGGTCATTCAGCTCGTGATGCTTTCGCCAAGTCTCGCGGCGATGGTGCTGAGCTTTCGATATTGCCGTCGCGCTGGCTTCGGGAGGCGAACCGGATCAGGGCTGGTAATCTGCTTATTGGTGTTTGTCATTTCCACGGGGATTGTTGGATGGATCGGATATTGGTGGATCGACCTTCTGCATTCTGGCATCCGGCAATACGAATCGATCTGACGAAAATCCGCCGTCCGTTGCAATGGCACGTAACCGGGAGCAATCGGTGAAAGATGTAAGAAGGCTTCTTTACCGTTTTACGTCCTACCCCGCCCCCATCCCCATTGCATTCGAATCTGAATCCCCCGCCCGAATCTCTCCGAACAGTTCCACGCTGGCCCCCTCTTCCGTCGGAACAACCCTGTAAATCTTGTCCGCGAACCGCTCGAACGCGCCAATGTCGAGATGGCTGATCATCAGCACCTGAAAACCGAGCGCCTTTCCGGCTTCGTGAACAATCTTGACGAGTCGCGGAACCAGGGCCGGGTGCAGCCAGCAGTCTTGCTCATCGAGCACGAGAAATCGGCGGTGGGTTTTTTCTTCGAGCGTGGTCAAAGCGAGCAGGCGCAGGCCGACGGAGAGGATGTTGGCGACGGAGCCGCCCTGGCCTTCCATGACGTGTTCGCGGTTGCCCCCGCGTTCGATGTGGAAATCGATCGTGGCCGAGCCGCGGTTGAAGCCGCGCTCGACTTTCAACTCGATGGGCTGCTCGAGCACCTCCTGCAACGCCCGCGAGAGCTGCGATTCGATCATCTCGACGATCTGGCCGAAGAGTTTTTGCGAGAGGACTTCAAGGCCGGCTTCGACGGCGTCGGCGACGGCGAGATAATCCGCCAGCGCCGCTCTCCGTTGGCTCGCCTTTCGTTGCGACTCGAGCATCTCGTCGCGGCGCGCAACCAGTCGCTCGCAGCGGCGGCGAATCGCCTGCGGGGAGAGAAGCACCGGAGACGGAGTTTCGGTTGAAGTCATTTTATTTGGCAGCCGGCGCGGGGGACGCAAGCTTTTGCTGGATCGCATGGAGCACTTCGCTGGCGCGGGCCCACCGATAAAGCTGGGAATTGTCCACCCACCCCTGCCGCTCGTCGGCCTTTTCCTGGGTCTGGTCGTAGACGAGCACGCGGCACATGTGGCCGGGGTCGTTGAAATCGGGGTTCACCACGATGTAGTAACGCGTTCGCTCGGGCCAGCGGCGGACGATGTGAAGCGTCCCCTCATATTCCTTCCAGCCGGTCACGACGACGCCGTCCTGCGCGCTGTCGATCGTGAGGGAAAGCGGCGGCTCGACGATCGCCTGCTGGATTGCCTTGACGGCTTGCGCGGGGGAAATGTTGAATGTCGCCGTCGGCACGCGATCGAGCGGGGCGCCGGGAATTTCATTTGTTGCCTGATAGGTGCCGCAACCGGCGCACAGCATCGTCGATAGCGCCAAGATCCTCTTTGCTCGTTTCATCCAAAACATGTCTTTTCTCCTGAACAATCCAATTTTCATTGCGCAATCCATTCGGCGGAAACCCTGCCCTGCGGGCAGACGCCAAAAAATTCAAGACGATTTCTCGGTGAACGTGCGCTCGACGTCCGCGAGATCGGCGTCGATTTTTTCCAGGTGTTCCTGGTATTCCCCGCGCCGCCGTTCATTCTCTTCCGTCATCTCCTGCAGTTTCTTCTGCAGCGCATCCAGATCGTCGGTCCCCCATGATTCGCGGGCTTCCTTTCGGAGTTGCCCGAGGATGTCCTCGGCATTTTTGAGCTCGGTTTCGGTACGGATCTTCGTTGTGTTCAGCTTATCGTACCGCTCGCGCAGCACTTCGATCGACAATTTCGGTTCAGGCTTTAGCGGCATGGCTCATCACCTCCTCGGCCAGCGCGATAATCTCGGCGCGGACCCGTTCGTTTTCGAACTGCATCAGATTTTTGTCCAGGAACTCGCGCAAACCTTCTCCGCCGCTCGTCCGCTGGCGCTGTAGGGCGGCGAGGCCGTCGACAAAGTGGGAGCTTCCGATGTCGATGATGTCGCCGGTGACTTCGGGATGAAAAACATCCGCGAACGGCTCATGCGGCACGTCGATGCGGGATTTTTTCCACGTCCCCGCGCTCACATCGATCCGCAGGACGCCGGGCACATGACGAAGCGTGGCGTCGCCACGGTTGACCCGGCTGATATTTCCGGGATTGCACCAGGTGGTTGAGCCGCAAACTACGTCGGGGAGCGCGCGATGGACGTGGCCGTTGACGAGTAGGTCGACGCCGGGGATCTGGCGGCAGCCGAGTCGGCCGGATTGCTCGTAGCCGGGAAATTTCAGGTCATGATGGGCGACCCACAGGACAAATTGTGCGCCGCCGAGCGCCGCGCGATCGACCGATTGGGGCAATTGCTCGCCCCAGTGCGTTCCTCCGATGGCCGCGGGGCCGCCGCCGATGTGTCCCGTCCAGGCCCATTTCCCCAATCGTCGCAATCGCCCGGCGGCCAGGAGGACGGCGAGCGTGTCGTCATCGTTCAATGCGTTTTCGCTGCAATCGTGATTTCCGACGACGGTCAGGATCTCGCCTTGCAGAAGGTCCATCAATTCGACGAGAAGCCAGTTGGCGTTATCGCGGGGATAATGAAATAAGTCGCCCAGGAGCACCGGGAGGAGCCGCTCGGATCTGGCAAACTGGAGGCACCATCGCAATTTTTTCAGAGACGTGCGCGGGTAATCGTCCTTGCGGAACCCGGGAACGCGGGCGCATAGGTGTGGATCGCCGATGCAGAGGATTCCCGCGTAATCAGTGCCCATGGGCGTGGCCTCCTGCCAGCACGAGCTCGGCGTCGGTTGTCGAGCCGCAGACAGGGCACTGGGGATGCTCTTCGGTCCACCGGCGCGACGCATCGCGCACGGCCTGGAGTTGACCGTCCAACTGCGCGAGCATCTCGCGGCATTGTCTCGATTTGTCGAGAGCCTGCGCGAGGATGTGATCGACGATTCCAGCTTCGCCGGCAAATACGCTTCGGGCGGTTGACGGAGAAGCTTCAATATCCGGAGCTTTACGTCGAACCGACTCCGGCGCGCCGAAGCGCCGGATATCGCCCGCACGCATGCCAGCAACGCCAACGTATCGGCTAATGCCGGCGGCGAACGCAATGGCACAAGCCTCTCGACCATGGCTGTTTGACGGTGCTTACGCGACATCCCGTTTCGTATCGCCTTGACGCTGTTCGCAAGGCGCGCGGTAGCGTGCGGAATCGAGGGCGCCTGGAGAACCGACAGCGACAGGAGTCGTTGATTCAGCCACGCCCGTTTTCGATCCGTCTGGCGAATCTTTTCGATCAGTTCCCGGAGACCGGCGGTCTGCAATAACTGCGGCACGGGACGAAGCGGCTTGATTGCTTTCGCGCGGGCGGAGCGCCAATGACGCTGTCCCCAGGCGGAGTTGAGCTTTACCAGATGGTTCCCGAGCAGAGCGCGTTGCCTGTCGGACGCTTCGATCGCGGCGTGAGACGATTCGAGCCGGGCGATCTCGCCTTGCAGGCGCGGCAGCGGCGCCATCGCGTTCAACGTCGCGTCACGTTCTTCAATCTCTTTGTTGAGTTGCGCCGATTCGCGCCTGGCGTCGCGCACTTTTTCGCGATGGAGGCGCTGCATCTGCAACAGCCGTTCGGCGTCGGAACTGCTGGCGAAGAACCCGGCCGCCCGGGCCGGCGTGTCCCCGAGGAGAAACAGCGGCGATTTCTGCAAGCCGAAGTGAACGTCGAATTCCGGCTGATCCGCGAATTCGATCTTCGGCATGCGCAGGATCGCGTGCAGCGCATCGGGCACTCCGCCCCGCCCGAGGCGGTAGGTCGCCTCGCCGTCGATTTCGTAGCTGACCGATCCGCCCCGCTTCCGCCGCCATTTGAGAACGTGTCCGTCGTCGGTTTCGATGGTGACGGAGGCCTCTTCCTGATCGTGGCTGATGGCGAACTCGTTGGGCTTGTTGTAGCAGATCGCCTGTAAAGCGTGGATGATCGCGGACTTGCCGCAGTTGTTGGGGCCGATCAGGACCGTCAGGCCGGGTGCCGGCTCGATCACCGACCGGCGATGGGACATGTAGTTTTCCAGAATGATTCGGCTGATCATGCGTTGACCTATCTTAACGCGAAACTCGATGGAAACTATGGAGAGGGAATATCCAAGGGTGGATGACGTTCTATACACGCAGAAAAAGGAGCCGAAGAAATGAACCGTTCCCCGTGGGTAGCCCTAATTGCGTCAGCGATCATCGGATTTTCCAGCGTCAATCTGTTTGCCCAGCGCGGGCCGGATGACCAGCCGCCGCCGCGCGGTCGTGAGGATGGCGGACCGCGCCGTGACGGTCGCCCGGGTCCCGGCGAGCGGCCCGGTCGCCGGCCGGAAGCGCCGGGTGGCCCGCGTGGCGGGATGGAAGATGAAATCCGCCAGCTCCGCGAGCAGGTCAGCAAGCTGAGCCAGCAGTTGGAAAAACTTCAATCGAGCGCAGGTCGCGAAGGCCGCGCATCGCAACAGAGGGGCCAGCACGGCCGGCCGATGATGGGCCGTTTCGGCTTCCGAAGCCATGGCAGTGCCCGGCAGGGGCATGGCCCTTTCAATCAACGCTTCAGCCGGTTCCACGGCATGCATGGAAGCCATCGTGGCATGATGCATCGTGGAATGATGGGTCGAGGACGTGAACGCGGTGGGTTCGGTCGCGGCGAAAGTTCGTCTTTCCGTCATGGCCGAACGCATTCTATGGGTCGTTCATCGTTCGGCTCTCGAGGCGGGCGCGAAGGAATGCAAGGTCGCGGTTTCGGCCGTGGCGGCCCTCCATCGCATGGAATGATGGGCCATATGTTTGGTCGGTTTTTCGGTCAGCACGGCCCAGCATTCGGTCGCGATCAGGATCGTCGCGGTAACCAGGACCGTTCCGACGGACCGAATCGTCGTAGAATAGATCGCCGGTCGGGTGAGCGAGGAGGCCCGCAGAGCGAAGATCGCGCAGGCGCGGACCGCGGACGGTCTGGGCCACGCGATGGAGGGGGTCGCGGCGCTCGGGACGGAAACGGACCCGGTGCACGCCGCGGGAATGGGCCTGATGGACGCGATGGGAATGGCCCTGCGGCGCGTCACCACCATGAAGACGAGCAAAGCGGAGATGCCGGGGGTGACGGTCGCCCTCAACCCAGGGAATAGATCGAATTGTCTAATTCTTCGCGTAGCGGCGCGACCGAAGGTCCGCCTCTTCCGAAGCTTCAAGTCATCCCTTGAACGGGTGCGAGCGTAAGAGCGCACGGCGCATTTCTTCCCGAAAGTTCAAACCCGCGCCCGCGATTTGTTCCTCTCGTAAATGGTGGACCTCTGGTCGCGCCGCTACGCATCACTCCGCGAATCAACCCAATTCGCACGTTCAGCGTTCCTTCCCCCCTAGCGCTTCTCCAATCGCGAGTTGTGGAACGCGCGTCTTGGTTATATTGTTAAAATTTTGATGGATCGGCTATTAGCGATCGGGCTCTTCGACGGTGCTCAGGACAGGCCGATCAGGTCGCGGTCATGTTCGCCGCGTAAGGTCAGGGCGTAACGGGATGGGTCAACTCTCGGCATTGAACAGTCCGACCGCTTCGCGCGTCACGCCATCGTCGGCCGGGGGCGAGCGGGCCGAATCGTCGCAAGTCTTGACCGGGCCTGACTTTTCGACAGCCCGCGACCCTGCGGTTCGTGAACGGCTGACGAGCGCCATGGCGCCTGCGACTTCCGCGGTTGCCGCCGGGCAATTTGCCCGGAATCTGACGCACGGACACTACGAAAACTTCTCGGTTGTTTCGCTTCTCCTGCCGAGTCACCTTCGCCAGGATTTCTGTAACGTCTACGCATTCTGTCGCGTTGCAGATGACATGGCCGATGAACTATCGGACAGTGCGCAGGCGACGGCTGCGCTTGGCCGCCTTCAGGATGAGACGCTCGCGTCTTATGCGGGCCGGCCGGGGTGCACGCTTTTCGCCGCACTGGGAGAAACTATCCGGCGGCACAAAATTCCGCCGGAGCCGTTTCTGGATCTGATCGACGCCTTCCGGCAGGACCAGCGGGTCAGCCGGTATCAGAGCTTCGACCAGGTGAGCGATTATTGCCGCCGCAGTGCCAATCCGGTCGGCCGGCTGGTGTTGTATATGAGCGGCTACCGCGACGAGCGGCGACAGCAGTTGTCGGACCAGACCTGCACGGCATTGCAACTGGCGAACTTCTGGCAGGATGTGCGCCGCGATCTGCTCGATCGGGATCGTATTTATCTGCCGCTGGACGTGATGGAGCGGTTCGGCGTGAGTGAATCGCAGATCCGCGACGGCGGAATCAACGATGCGTATCGAGCCATGCTCCGCGAACTTATAGATCGCACGGAATCGATGTTTGACGAAGGTGACAAACTGTTGCCGCTGCTGCGACTCGGCGTCCGCCGTCAGGTCGCGCTCTTCGGTCGTGGCGGACGGGCCGTTCTCTCGGCCATTCGCAACCAGAATTACGACACACTCACCCGCCGGCCGGTCATTTCGCGCTGGACCAAAGCCCGTCTGATCCTGGCGACGGTCGGCGCCTCATTGATTCGCTCTCTCGGCCGGGAGGGGCTGGCATGAGACTGGGGAGCGGGCTGGACACCGCCGATCAACTGAGCCCCGGCGGCATGGTTTCTTCGCGGACCGTTGCGGGCGCACCGCCGGTTCCCGGACCGAGCCTCGCCCGCTCGCGCACCTTTTGCGAACAGATCACTCGGACGCAGGCGCGAAACTTCTATTACGGCTTGAAATTGCTCCCGGAGCCAAAGCGATCGGCGATGTTTGCGCTGTATGCGTACATGAGGCTGGTGGACGACATCGCCGACGCCGATGACGGACGCTCTCCAACCCGCCGGATCGAGGAACTGGAAGCCTGGCGTCTGCAAACGCACGCGGTGCTCGAAGGCCGCTCGCTGCACGGACAGGCGTATGCCGGGCATGTGGTCTGGCCGGCGTTTGGGGAAGTTGCCCGTCGCTATGGATTGCCGACCTACATCTTCGACGATGTCATCGCCGGCCAGCGGCAGGATCTGGAGCCGGCCGAGTTCAGCCATTTCGCGCAGCTTCGCGAATACTGTTATCGCGTCGCGGGAACGGTCGGGCTGGCCAGCATTTACATCTGGGGATTCGAAGGGGGCGCTGACACCGAACGCCTGGCGGTGGAGCGTGGCGTGGCCTTCCAGCTCACCAACATTCTCCGCGATTTGCGCGAAGACGCCTCTTTGGGCCGAACCTACCTCCCCACCGACGAGCTGACCGCGGCCGGTGTGAGCGTAGATGATCTGCATCATCTGCGCGGCGGAGAACCCTTCCGCCAGCTCATGCATTCGCAGATCGCGCGGGCCGAAGAATTTTACGAGTCGTCACGCGAGCTGGAGAGCCGGATCGAGCGCGATTGCCGGCCCACGCTCGTTGCGATGACGGAAATCTATCGTGGGCTGCTGAAAAAAGTGGCCGTCGAACCTGAACGCGTGCTGCGCGAAAGGGTTTCGCTTTCACTTTTGAGCAAAATCCGGATCGGGTGGCGGGCGTCGAGAGCGCGATAAGCGGTCGAAAAGATCAACCCTGAGAACGCGGCGAGTCGCTTCCCTTCCTTGAAGAAGACGATCCTGGCGCGAATTTGATATTCCCTGGGTGCGGATCGAGCAGGTAAATCCCCGCTCGGGCGGCCAGGTCGTCGCAGATATCGATGACTTTGGGTGCGTCGTCGTCGCCAAATCGGTCCCGGATCCGATCGTGAAACGTATGACCCTCGTCCTCAATCAGGTCAGGTCGTTCGTCGAATCGAGCCGACGCAAAGTCGACGATGTACGGTGGAAAGACAATCTGCATTTCGATCGCGAGCAATTCGTCGTCGTGTTAGTACATCCTTGGAATCGTACAACCCTCGCTCTGTCGGATTCCCAATTCGTGAAGCCGCGTATACGCTTCCACTTCCGGGAGGTATGATTCTCGAAAGATGTGAATTTTCACCACGGACCGCCGACTTGTACGCCAAACGTGTCCCTGCGTGCCGCCAGTAATTCCGTTGCGGGTAAAGTACTGATTAGCGCGGCGAAGTACTGATTGCGGAGTAATCATGGATGCCACCCGACCCCCAAATGAACTGAGACATTCGCCCGCACTTTCAGCTGATCTTGTGGTACACGGCGAGCTTTTCTCCGTCGCCGCGCTCGGACCCGATCACATCATCATTCGATCGCCTCGCCGAGTATCTCCTGGTCGCGGCGTTATTCGATTCAAAATGGACGACCACCTCACGATTTATCACGTCGATCTCGTTGAGGGCATCAACCCCGATCGAGATGAGCAAGTCTACCGCTTGCTTGAGACGATTGAAGAGGCTGCGTAGCTTGAATTCGAGGATCGATCATGCCCGAAACCTCCGAGACTGCAGTCCGTCAGCGAACGAATAGCTGGGTCTATGCGTCGCTGGAGGTAATCGATGGCGGGCGATCTCTTAACCCCGCACAAGTCGGCCCCAACTTCGTCCAGTTTACTCAACCACCACACCTCGCTTCCGAGGAGATCGAAATCATACTGGAGAATGGGGGACGACAGCAGCGGCACATGGCGACCGTCTTGCCCCACGACGCCGACGCCACGAAAATCCCGATTCGGCTTTCCCCTCCACACATCGCACGCTAAACTTCCACGTCATCTCACGCGAGCATTCGTGACCGGCTGATGAACCTCGACGGCCGAAAGCCGAACCATGTTTTCCCGCACGGTGCGATTCAACCTGACCATTTTCATCTGCATGCTTGGCGTGCGCGCGGCCGTGGGGGAAACTCTGACGCGCGCGGAGGTGGCGAAAAGCGTGCAAGCCGGCGGTTGGGCTCATTGGCGTTCCGGCTGGCGAGGGAACCGCGTTCTGCATCGAGTCGCATGGACTGTTCATCACCAATGAACATGTCGTTGAGGGTGTCGGCGCCGACGGTGCCGCAGCCCTGATCATGAACTCGGGGCTCGCGACCGAGCGAATCTACCGGGTTGTCGTTGTTCGCCGCGACAAGGCGCTGGACCTGGCGTTGCTCCGGGTGGTCCCCGGGCGCCGCCGAAGCTGAACGGGCAAACCATTGCAGAATCGCCAACCACGCTCCCGGCAAGCTTTCAATCCATCCCGCTCGGAGACGATTCGGCGCTGGCGGAGTTGGACGAGCTTGTTGCATTGGGGTTTCCCTTCGGCAGCGACCTGGCCGAAGCGGGGACACATCCGACCGTGAGCGTCAACGCGGTGAACGTGAGTTCGCTCCGCACCGACGCCAGGCACGCGCTGAATCGAATCCAACTGGATTCACAGCTGGATCCGGGCAATTCCGGCGGCCCCGTGGTCGATCGATCCGGAAAGCTGGTGGGTGTCGTCGTAGCGGGCGTTGTTGGCGGAGGCATCAACCTGGCCATTCCAGTTCATCATGTTCGGCAATTTCTAGCCGCGCCGGAAATAGCGATCATCCTGCCGAAGATCACCCCCTCAGAAAAGCTCAAGCCGGCACATTTCGAAGTGACGGCCGACTCATTTCTTCCGGGAGCTGCGCTGACTATTGAGATGCTGTTGAGGCACGAAGGGGAGCCGGAGCGGCGAATTACGATGAAGCGAGTGGATAACCGATACGCCGCGGAAATCGTGCCGTTTCCAAATGCAGAGGAAGCCGGCGTCCCGGTTGAAATCCATTTCAAGGACGGCAGCGTGGGCGGCGTTGCGCTCGACCAACCCATCCACATCGGCGCCGCGACGGTGAAACTCAGTGATCTCCGCCGGTTCTCACTCCATGGCGGCGCCGCCGCCGAACTCGCATCCGCGCAGAGCCTCGTCGGCGATGTTTCGGGGCTCGATACCCTCAAGATCCGCGTGGGGGGACGGCTCATGAAATTCGATCTTTCGTCTGCCACGGAGGTTGTCATCAGAACCGCAGCCGGCATGCAGCCCCTGCATTGCATCGCCGTCGCACGAGCCGCGGACGTTGAAGTGGGTCGCGCGGAGGCAAGCCTTTACCTCCAGGGCGAAAGCCGTGCTTCGCCGGAGGCGCTGGCCAAGGGGGAGTTTATCAAGCCTGGCAGCACCTCCACTCCAACAAATTATGTAAAGATCGTCAGTGCTGCCGGAGATCCGCTCGGACAAGGTCGGCGATTCGACTTTGACGGGCGTGACCTCAAGACGGTGGGCAGCGCACAGCGCATTGACCTGGACGCGGGTCCCTGGAACCTGAAATTTGGCCCGCGTGGCGTTGGGACGCTCGCGGTCGGAGAGTACCTGGACGCAAAACCAGTTCTTTTCAATGGAGCCTTCCCGGCCGTGAGCGCGATGTGCGAAGGGCGCTCCAGTAATCAGTTGGGCGGGAAATTCGTGATCTGGGAATTGGAAACGGACGGTCCGAAGATTCTGAAACTCGCGGTCGATTTCGTCCTCCACGCCGGGGAAAACAGCGCGCCGTTCTACGGAATGATCCGCTACAATTCCTCATTTGAATGAATGAACTCGTGCCGTGGATCGGCGCCCGCGCGGAATCCAGAGGGAACCATGTTCAGCCGCACCCTTCGCATTGCACCGGCCTGTTTCATCTTCATTCATTGCGGGCTTACCTACGCTGTCGACCCATCCGAGTCGCGCGACCAGATCGTCAAAGAGGTCAAGTCGGCGGTGGTGCTCATCGCCACGCCGGCCGGAGAAGCAAGCGGGGTCTGTATTGGGCCGAGCGGGCTGTTCATCACCAGCGAGCATGTCGTCGAGAAAGCCGGCGCTGACGGAGCGGTTGCCCTGATTGTGGATTCGGGGCTCGCCTCGGAACAGACTTATCGCGCCATGGTGGTTCGCCGCGATAAGACGCTGGGCCTGGCGTTGCTTCGGATGGTCCGCGGCGTGCCGCCGAGAATAATCAGGCAGGGGATTCCGCGTGCGCCGACCACGCTTCCGACAAGCTTTCCATCCAGCGCCTTCGGAGACGATTCGGCGCTGGCGAAGCAGGTCGAACTGATCGCATTTGGATTTCCGGTCGGCGGAAACCGGACAAGGGCTCGGGCGCACCCGACGGTGAGCGTCAATGCGGTGAACGTGAGTTCGCTCGGCGTCGATGCCAAGGGCGCCTTGAATCGCATCGAGTTCGATTCGCAGCTGGATCCGGGCAATTCCGGCGGAGCCGTTGTTAATCAATCCGGGAAGCTGGTGGGAATCGTCATGGCGGGCGAAGCTGGCGGCGGCATGAATTTCGCCATTCCAGTTCGTCTTGTGCGGCAATTCCTTTCAGCTCCTGTTATCACCTTGACACTGCCAGATGTGCCTTCCTCCAAAATGGCCGCTTCGGCTCATTTCGAAGTCATCGCGGATTCCTTTCTCCCTGACTCCGATCCGCTCAATGTCGATCTGCTGCTCGACAGCGAAGGAATGCCCGAGCGGCATATCGCGATGAAACGGATCGGCCGCCAATTTGTTGTTGAAGCAGTCCCCTTTCCAGGGTCGGTTGAAGAATCGAGCGTGCAGGTCGAAATCCACTTCGCCGAGGGGAACGTGGTCGGCATGGCGCGCAACGAATCGTTTCTCATCGGCGCCACGGCGGTCAGGATGACCGACCTCCGCCGGTTCGTCCCCCATGGCAGCGCCGATCCGGAAGCAGTGGCCCCTGGCGCGAATCTGAGCGGCGCGGTTTCGGGGCTGAATTCGTTAATCGTGAGCCTCGGGGGAAAGCCGGTAAAATTCGATCTTTCGGCCGCCAGCGAGATCGTCGTGAAAGAAACGGAAGACCGGCATGTGTTGCGCTGCACGGCGGTCGTGCGGCAAAACGAAGTCGAAGTCGGCCGCGCCGATGCGAAGCTTTATCTCCAAGGGACACGGCACGCTTCGCTCGAGGCCCTGGCCAAGGGGGATTTCGTCAGGCCAGGGCGCGTCTCCACGCTAACAACCTATTGGAAAGCGATGAGCTCTCCCGGCGATTACATTGGGCAGGGCCATACCTACAGCGTCACCGAGCAAAATGCGATCCACGTCGCGGGAAGCAAACGGAACATGGGCGTGAATGTCGCCCCGTTTACATTTCAATTTTCGGCCGGTGGCGCGGCAACGCTTGTCGCCGGGGAATATCCCAACGCCAAACGGTACCCGTTCAACGACTCGTCACCGGGATTGAGCGTTACGGCTGAGAGCCGGGGCTGCAATACCTTGAGCGGGAAATTCGTCGTTTGGGAATTGGAGTTTGACGGCGAGCAGGTTTCAAAGTTCGCCGTTGACTTCGTCTTTCAGGCCGAAGGGACCATGCCCCCGTTCTGCGGAATGATTCGATACAACTCTTCCTTTGAATGAATTGCCGCTACGGCGCGTCTTCAATTTTCAAAGTAGTCCGATCCAGCTTGAGGACGTAGACGGCTTTGTACGAATTCAGATTCCACACCAGCTTGCGCCTGGAGTCATAGACGAGCGTGTCACTGACGGTGCCGAGCCGTTCCTGATTGCGGGGGATGCTCAACAGGACCCAACGATTGGCAGCGGGATCGTAAGCCATCTCTTTTCCATCGATGAAATTGTTCAGCAGGACGAGATCGGCCGCCGGAATGTAGACACATTCGCGGATTTCCTTCAGGCCCTTCGGCGCGGCGAAGGGCGCGCGGCCGGCTGGGTCCATCGCGGTGAGCACGCCGGTCTTCAGAACATATTGCCACACCTGTCCGCTCGGCTTCTGGTAGTCGGTGTGGGTGAAGATCCAGACACAATCGCGTTTGCGGTCGTAAGTGAGCGCGCTGCCGTCGGTCACGCTGCGCGGGAGTTTGCCGGTGACGGGAAGCGGCTTCCACTGCCGGGCTTTCACATCCATCACGCCGAAGAACCCCGGCGTCCAGACGATCACGCCGATCGGCGTGCTCACGGTGCAGGTGAGGTAGACATGGTGATTGAACGGCTGCGGGATCGAGTAGTCCCAGTCCTCCCGGTCGGGGTTGTAGACGCCGGTGCCGCCCATCGACGTGCAGACCATGCATCGAGAAACCGGGTCATAATCGCAATGGAGATAAGTATGGTTCAGGCAATCGGGGCGGCCGTTGAAACTCATCCCTTTCCCGTAGATCTCGGGGATGTAGCCGATGCTGTAGCGGTTGATGCCAGGATGGTAGGTTGTCATGGCGTTGGACGGGTCGGCCTGGTGGCCGCCGGTCCAGCGATAGATCTGATCGCGATCGGGATCGTATCGAGCCGTGCCCCAGTCGCGCTCGGCGGCGGGCCGCTCGGGAATGGGAACTTTCGTCCAGGTGTTGGGGGCTAAGTCGCCGAACCAGCGAGCGATCGTCGCGGCGTCTTCGCGCGAAGAGCTGTCGAACCAGGTGGGATCATATGCGGGCACAATCGTGCGATAGATGCGGGCGCCGGGCGTCGTGGTTCGTTTGACTGATTGCCCGGCATCCATCGAAGACCATTCGCCAGTCAGAGCGTCAAAATCCCATTGGTCCGACGGGAGAGGCGCAAATCCCATCTGATAAACCATCTTCGGCAGGATCGTGACGCCGCCGGAAATCACGATTTGCTTTCGATCTTCGTCGTATTTCACGCTCGACGACGAAGGGATCTTCTTTTCATCGAGCGTGGGATCGGCGATTGCCGCGCGGGGGAGGGCGCGAGGCGGGGCCAGCGCTGTTGCCAGGATCGCATTTGGCAGTCGTAGATCCACGTATCGCTCATCACATAGTCGCCATGGCTGCCACCGAACAGGACGACGCATTGGCGTCCGGGATCATAAGCGGCGAAGGCGCGAACCCGCGGCGTGGGGGAATCCGCAATGCAATCCGCCGCCTCATCGAGTTCCCATTGTGCGTCGAAGCAATTTCTAACGCAGCCGCGTCGAGTCTGCCTTCGCCGAACGCTGACAATGCCGATTTGAGGTTCGCGATTGCCGATTCCAGCGGCGGCCTTGCGTGCGCGATCCCATCTTTTTCCGCGTCTGATCCGCGATCGCCGTTGAGCGAATCGCGCGTCTGCTCGAGTGCTTGGAGAGCTTCATTGATCGATTTGATTGGACCCCGCTTGATCGCTTCAGCTTCCGGGGCCGGATCGAGGCTCACGTAAAGGAGATTGCGCTTCGGCCTCCCCTTCACGAGCGATCCGACGGGCGCTGACAATTTGACCCCGTAAGGGATCGAGCAGAGCGCTGGCGAATCGCATCTCGCGCCAAGCGTTGCCATCGTCGGCGAGTGCCCAGTCGCCGAGCGTGCCGAACTCGGCCCCGTCGCAGCGGCCGCCGAGATAAAGCGTTTCGTGGTTGATCGGGTCTGCGATGACGGCTACGCCTTCCCAGGTCCATTTCTCTGGCCCATATTCCCCGCCTTTTTTGCGCACCGGGACCGGGGGCATGGGGCCGGTTGGTTTTGGGGCAGCGAGACTGACGGTTGCAAGGACCCCGATGGAAAAGAGGGACAGATATTTCATGATCGAGTTTTGGGATTTGGGATGCGCTGAACTCTGGTTTGTTTATTTCGCAGGACGCGCGGACTGACGTCCGCGGCTATTAAGGATGCGCGCTTCACGGTTCGCGGCTCCTTGACAGCCGCGGACGTCAGTCCGCGCATCTTCCCGTTCTGCGCACCTCCATGCAATCGCAACACCTATCGCGCCCAGCGGTAAGCGGGCTTCCCCATGCGCGACGCATAGAAAATGTTCGCGGCGGCATCCCACGCGAAATAATTGAGGTTGTGGATTGCGCCCAGATTCGGGGCGAGGGGCGCGACAACGTTCCACGTCTTCCCGTCATCGGTCGTCTCTTCGATACCTGCTTTGCCAACCGCCACCATATGCCCCGCTTCCTTGCCGAATTCCGGGCCGAGCATCACATTCACCGGCGAGCCCAGGATCTGCCAGTTGAGTCCCTTGTCACGGCTCACGACCAATCCCTTCTCGCTCGTCCAGTACCCGACGCCGTCGTGAAGCTTCATCGAAAGCCCTGCGACGTGCAGATCGGAAACTTTCGACCAGGTTGCGCCGCCATCAGTGCTTCGCTGGATGGAGTCGCCGGTGGTGGCAATGAGCGTGGAGGCGTCAAAAACGCCGACGCCGGTGAAACCTTTGTCGAGGTCTTTCCAGGTTTGCCCGCCGTCGGTGCTGAGGGTGAGCTTGCCGCCGCTTTCGTGACGCAAAGCGAGGAGTGTCTTGGCGGTGTCAGCCCAATCAACGGCAACGCAGTCGAGATGGCTCGTCTTGAGCTGCGTCCAGTTTTTGCCGGCGTCGTCCGAGCGGGCGCTGTTTCCGTAGACAACGACGACTGCCAGCCGTCCGCCGTGTGGATCGATGCTCTGGGCAAAGCCGGTTTCGCAGCGGCCCGAGATTTTTTCGCCGGCTACCTTCTCGAAGGTATTGCCGTGATCTTCGCTGCGCCAGAGGCCATTGCCGAACAGGTCGAGATAAAGAACGCCGCCGGCGGGATCGACGGCTACGCCGCTGGTTCCTTCGTATTTGTCTTTATGATCTTTTGGGAGCTGATTGGTGAGGTCTTCGCCGATGGGGACCCATTTACCGGCTTCGGCCGGCGGGTCGGCAGCGCGAAGGGGCGCCGCTGGGAATGAAGTAAACAATGTAAATGCAATCAATGCCACACGACCGAGAAACGCCACGCTCATGTTTCCTCCAAATCCGCGATACCTGAACTGCGCATTCGTAGCCGACCGCGCACCCCGAATGGCATGAGATTGCTACACTGCCGACGAGAAGCCCGTTGCCGATTCGTAAAGTCCTTCAGGCGCGATTCTCCCACCAGAGAAGCGCGATGCCTGCCGCCACTGATACTGCGATCACGTAGACGGAGGCAACCTGAGGCCAATTCAGTTTCGCGCGCCGTCCGATGAAGGAGTAAGTATCGGTTGGAATGATTCGGTAAGTGCCCAATGGAAAGACGGGCAACAGCAGCCAGACCCACAGCGTTCGGACCACGGACAGGCAGGTGGGGCAACGATCCGACGCCCCCATGTAACGCGTTCCCATGATCACGTCATGCGACATTGAACTGGGCGCGGCCCGGTCCGCGGTGGCAGCCAGGCATTCCGCAAAAGCCCGTTCCATAAACCTCGGTCGCCGGCTCAATAGGATGGCGTCCCCAGATCACATAATAGACAAGTGACACCCAGCCGAGAGTAAGCAATCCCACGACGGCGAGGGCAACCGCCACAGCTCGCGATCCGCGATACTTCCTTCGTATCGAATCGAAAAGGAAGAAGATCGCAGATATTTCGCACCAAATGACCGGCCCCAGGGCAACGGCATTATCCCATTCCTTGTGCTGCGCGCTGCGAGTCTGTTTTTGAATCTCCGACCGAGTGGGACCCCCGCCAGGACCGCGGGCCAAACCGATGACTATTGAAATGAAAAACAGCACAGGCCCAACCGCGAACAGATGCCTCCACACGATTCACCTCGATAAAATAGTTTCGGTTTTCAAACTCTCAATGCGCGTTCGGATCATACTCTGCCGTAATGAAAGGAACGATTGGGTGCGGGACAGAATCGGGGGACAATACTGTTCCCCTCGCCCCATACTCCGAAGGAGCCGCGCACGAAGTAAGCGGGAAAACGCTCGGTAAAAGAGAGAACTTTCCCGCTTACTTCGTGCGCGGCTCCCCAAAAATCTGGGAGCGGGGAAAGACGCTGCCGCCGAATCTGTCACGCACCCCGGAACGATTGGTAACGCGTGAATCATGCCGCACGGAATTGGTAATGTGGTGTATGATCACTGTCCGGCGGTCGCAGTTCAGATGAGACAATTCACATGATCAATTGCAGTCGTGTCCCGGCGCTGACGGGGTCGTTCCTGATTTGGGCTTTGGCTGTCAGTTCCTTGTTTGGCGCAGAGCGCCTACGAAGTGCCCAAGCCCGGCCACGTCACTGCCATCGGCGTCAACCACGCCAAAGACGTCGCCGTGGCGGTGAACGCGAGGCCGGATCAGATGGCGGCGGCGTTGTTCGGCGCATTCGGCGGGGGCACCCTTGTCCGCGATTATTCCTCTCGCGGCGCTTACGTGCTCACCGCGATGGGAGGACACGCCGCACCGATGCAGATCGCCGGCGCGGTGCTCTTCGATTTTGAGGATGCCACCTGGAAAGCCTTCGAGAATTCCAACGGCGTGCCGAGCGCCGACGGGGGAACCGGCTACTGGGGCAAACATTCCAATGGCGATCCCTGGCAGGAATGGAAGGGAACACAAGTCCCGCTGCCGGGTCATCCCTATCTCAACGCCGCCGAGTTGCCCGCTTCGCTTGGGGGCGGGCCGAAAGGTTCGGTCGTCTTCATTGGGCGCGGGGCCGTCACATTCGACGGCGGCGGCGGACGCGGGCCGCACGCCTTGAACCTCGACACCCGACGCTGGTCGCGACTGACCTCCGCGGACCATCCTCGAATGGTGGGCATCTATGGGTCTGTGCTCTTCGACGAAAAGACCGGCAGGTATTATTGCATCGGCAACAACATCGAGAAGAGAAAGGAGGTCGGCTATTACGACGCCGCTGACTGGTCGATCCTTCATGCGACGACGCCACAGTTCGGCTGGCCCGCCTTCGGCGGCGGATCGCGCACTTTCCTCGATCCGGTTCACCGGCTCATCATCGATTTTGCCGACACCGGGGAACTTCACGCGTTCCAGCTCGAGCGTCCCGGCGAGGGGTGGAAGGTGTTGAAGGTGAACGGCAAATTGCCGCCGATTACTTCGCCGGAGCCGAACCGATTCGCGTTTTATCCGCCTGATGGGAATTTCTACTATCGCCCGGTTCGTGACGGCGGGGCCGTTTTGCATCGGCTTCGGCCTCCTGCCGATGATGCCGTGAACGGAGCCTGGTCTGCCGACACGGTGCAGTTGGACGAGCCGATGCCGGATTGCGACGCGGCGAAAGGGAACGATGCGTGGTATTCGTTTTTCTTTTATGTGCCTTCGATCAAAAGCCTGGCGTGGGTGGTGGGGGCGGACAAGCCTGTTTATATTCTGAAACCACCGGGGAATTGAGGCGCTGGCCGAACGATCGTTGCGAACTTGCGAGCTTTAGAAGCGGCACTGGTACTCCGGAGGAGCCGCGCACGAAGTAAGCGGGAAAGCACTCGGTAAACGAGAGAACATTCCCGCTTACTTCGTGCGCGGCTCCTCCCAGAGTACTGGGAGAGCGGGAAGGAACTGTGCCACCGATTCTGACACCCGCCCCGACCTGGTTGCGCTATTCCAGCGGCGCTGCTCGTGCGCCCGCGGGATTGAGTCGCAGAACGAAAACTTTGCTGTCCGTATCCACGGCCCAGAAGATTTTCCGCTTCGCGTCATACATCATTCCGAGCCAAACATTGCGGCCCTGCTTGCCGCTGGGGTCGTCACCCTTGATGTGAAGCGAGATCCAACGATTCTGCACCGGGTCGTAGGCAGGGGTGCGACGGAAGCCGGCGGAATCCGGGGGGAGCGTGCAACCGGCCAGGAACAGATCGTTCGCGATGTCATAGCGAATCTGGCAAAGATATGAGATCGATCCGGCGGCCGCCGAACCCTCGGGTGTCACGGTTTTTACTTCGAACGTTTTCAGATCGACCGAGTGAAACTTGCCGTCGAATAAATGCTCCTGACCGTAATCTTTGCGAAACAGAAGAAGCCGATCCCGTTTCGCGTCGTAGACGGCCGTTGAATTGTCGACCGAAGCGTGGGCAAGCGCGTCGCCAGTTGTCTTTGCTTCGATGAATGTCATCGAAACGGGCCGGTGCGATAAACCCGGCTCCAGGGATCCACGCAATCGTTCTCCCGGCTCCAGCGATCGGTCGCCAGGTCGTAGGTCCATTCGCCGTCGTTAAGATCGACGTATTGTCCCCCCATGTAATCGGTGCTGGATGAATAGGTGTAACCGCCGGAAAGAACGATCTTTCCATCGCCGGCCGATTTGAGCGTGTGATTCGCGCGGGAGGCGGCGCTTTGGCGGGATTGCGGCGCGACCAAGTTGACTTGGACGGATCGAAGACCCACAGATCGTTGGTCAGGTAATCCAGATGATCGCCGCCGAAGAGAACGAACAGCTTGCTTTTTGCATCATAGACGATCGGAGAAAGAGCCCGCGCCGGCGGCTCAGCGCCGAGTTTCTCGGCGGCCTGTTCGCCCGCGATCTGCTCGCCCCATTCTGCTTTCAGCTTCTCGGCGTCGATCAAACCGCCCTCGAACAATTTGCGCGATCGTCTGCGAGAACTTTTTTCTGTGCCGCTACGGCATCGATCGCGATGCTGTATTCATTTCCCGAAGCATTGTCCTGGGCGAGCGACTCGGAGATCGGTATCCATTTGCCATGGTCCTTGATTCGTGTCAGGGCGGCGCCAAATTCGGAGTGCTGATCCTGCCCGCCAAATGCCAGCGCAAAACCCTCCGGCGATTCGCAGCTTGCGCTCCAGATGATCGGTTGCTTGAGATCAACCGGCGGAAGCCGATACGGCTTGGGCTCTGCGGCGAAACACGAGGGGGAAATAATAAGCCACGCGGCGATCAACGGTCGGATGACAGGATTCGAGCGCCCTCCACTTTCAGCAATTTTTCCCTCGGGCTTTGATAGGGCTCACTGGCCAGAGTGTTTTCCATCTTACCGATTCGCAAAACCTTACACGATGTGGCTCAAATGAACTCAGGGCGACTGCGATTATTCGGAATATGCCGAAAGGGCGGGGAAGATTTGGCCAGCTTTGATACGACTGCACCGACTGACCACTGCCGCGTGCGATCCACTGCGTTAGTCGATGGCTCCTGGCGAAATCGTCGAAAATCGGTCGTGAAAGAAACATTGAACGAGGAACTTGTTCGCGCCGCCAGGCGGTCGCCCGCTCCCCCACCAATGGTGAGGCGTATTGCCGTCTTGGCAACGCCATGCAGGAGCAGGGAAATCTGAAGGAGGCGGTGGCCGCCTTCCGGACAGCACTCATTCTCAAGCCGGAGTTCCCTGAGGCCCATTACAACCTTGGCAATGCGCTGAGCGACAGCGGCCAGATCGAAGAAGCGGTCGCCGCGTATCAAAGCGCGTTGAAACTGCGGCCGGTTTTTCCCGATGCGTACAACAATCTTGGCAATTGCCTCCATCGGCAATGGCTCGTGGACGATGCGATCGCCGCCTTTCGCAAATCGATCGTCTGCCGTCCAACCGACCCGGCCACCTACAACAATCTCGCGAACGCATTGAAGGACGCCGGCCAGATCGAGGAAGCGATCAACAGTTTTGACCGGGCGATTGCCCTCGATCCGCATTGCGCGCTCTGGGCGAGCCACAGGCTTTACGCGATGCACTTTCATCCCGGCGTCGACGCCCGGGCTTTGCTGCGCGCTCATCTGGACTGGGACCATCGCCACGCCCGGCCATTGCAACAGCGGTTCGCGCCGCATGAGAACGATGTTCGGAAGGATCGCCGGCTGAGAATTGGATACATTTCGCCGAACTTCCGCGAGCACGTGGTCGGCCGCAATCTTTTCCCGCTCCTTCGCGAACACGACCGTGAGCATTTCGAAATCCATTGTTACTCGAACTCGCGGCACGAAGACGCCCTCACCGCGCGATTCCGATCGTTCGCTGACGGCTGGCGAAACATCAACGGTCTGGACGACGATCAGGTCGCCGAACAAATTCGCGCCGACCGCATCGATATCCTGCTCGATCTTTCCCTGCATATGGCGGGCAATCGGCTGCCGGTCTTCGCCCGCAAACCCGCTCCGGTGCAGGCAACGTTCGCCGGTTATCCGTCCGGCACGGGACTGCAGGCGATGGATCATCGACTGACCGATCCCCACCTGGATCCGCCGGGCCAGAGTGACGGCGATTATCGCGAACAGTCTATTCGACTGGCCGACAGCTTCTGGTGTTTTGACCCCACCGGCGATGAGCCGGAGTTGGGCCCACCGCCATTTGAACGAAATGGCGGGCGCATCACCTTCGGCTGCCTCAATAATTTCTCCAAGGTGAACGATCGGGTACTTTCTCTTTGGGCGGGGGTGCTGCGTGCCGTGCCGGATTCACGAGTCGTGATCCTCGCGCCGATGGGCAGCCCGCGTACGCGAACTTTGGAAGTGTTCAAACGTGCCGGCGTGCAAGAATCGCGGGTCGAATTCATCGATCGCCATCCGCGCGACAAATATCTTGAGTCCTATCAGCAAATTGATGTGGCGCTCGACACGCTGCCCTACAACGGACACACCACCAGTATTGAGGGATTGTGGATGGGCGTTCCGCCAGTGACTTACGTCGGCCAAACGGCAGTGGGACGGGCCGGGTTGAGCCAGTTAACAAATCTGGGCCTGGCTGATCTCGCGGCCTTCGATGAAACACAATTTGCGAAAGTTGCAACGGAGCTGGCGGCAAATCCGTCGCGTTTGAGCGCGCTACGAATGGGATTGCGCAAACACATGGGTCGATCTCCGCTTACCGATGCGCGGCAGGTTTACCCGCTCGATCGAAAACGCATTTCGATCGATGTGGCGGAGCTGGTGTGACTCGCAGTATTCCGGCGCAATCTCTCACAAGGGAGACAAGCGTGCCGCCACAGAACAGCAAGGGCGTTTCGTCGGCGCCAGGCCAACGAGCTGGCTGACGACTTAGGTCACGCCGGGCCCTGTGGGCCCGGATCCGGGTCCACAGGACCCGGCGTGAAAGGAGTTGTGAAACAACTTCTACGCCATGGCCAGCGTGGGATGCATCGACGCAATCGAAACGCGATTGCCCCCTACTTCCTTCGATTGATAAAGAGCCTGCCTGGCCCGCTTGAACATCAAACGGTCATAGGTTCCCGCTGCTTCGGCCACACCAAAACTGCACGTTACAAACACTGATTCGTCCTGGCGGGAGAAGGCGAGCTTCGCAACGGCGGCGCGCATTCGTTCGGCAGAGAGGGCCGCCTGCTCGGCCGATGTATGCGGAGTCACGATGGCAAAATCATCTCCCTCCATGCGGCAGGCAATATCTGAAAGTCGGCAGATGTCGTTCAGCGCGTTTGCGACCCTGTTCAGCACATAGTCCCCGAACGAATGGCCGTATTTTTCATTGATTGCGCTGAAATGATCGATATCCGCCAGGATGCAGGCGAGCGGATGGCGCGACCTGACACGAAGCGCCACTTCCGCGGCAAGCCGCTCGTTGAACATCGCCCGGGTTCCCAGGCCGCTCACCGAATCGATCAACGCTTTTTCTTCAAGCAGCCGAATTAAATGGCCGATCCGCAGTGAAGTCGCGGATCCGCGAGAGCAATTCCATCCCATTGAACGGCTTGGCCATGTAGTCGTTGGCGCCGAGATTGAGTCCGAGCGCCATTTCTTCGGTCGTGACCCGCCCCGTCAGAAAGATGATCGGAATGCCTTTCGTGGCGGGATCGGCCTTGAGCCGGCGACAGGCCGCAAATCCGTCGATCCCCGGCATTTCGACGTCGAGCATGATCAGGTCCGGCCGAAATGAAGCGGCCATCGCGATGCCCGCTTCCGCGTCGTACGCCGAATGAACGCTGACCGGCTCGCCGCCGAGTATAGCGCAGACGAGCGTATGAACTGACTTTGAGTCGTCGATGAGAAGGATCTGCTGAAGCTTCTGGTCTTTGAGAGTCGAATCGTGATCGATCAAATCTCGCTGTGTCATGGGATGTCTCCAAAAAAAATGAAACGCGCGGCCAACCAGGCGCCGTAACCGCGGCCTGGGAGTATTGATGATTCAGCCACTGATTCGGCTGACCGTGTTAATCAAGTTTCAAAACGAACGCTGCAACCTCATTGAACGGTTCGTTCGATATCGGCGCGAATAGCTGTATTCGCACTCGTGGAAGCACGGTGCTTCTGAACTTTTTTCCCCGCCATGGAGTTGTCGAAGTCCCACGAAAATGGGACGCTTTCCCCCGGATTGAACATGATCGTTTGCGAGCGTGATCGATGCAAATTGGGCTTTTTTTGGCGACAGGGTCGCCGATCCGTCAGATCACACGGCGGCTGCCGCACCTGACTCTCGGACGCGTTGTCCATGTCTCGGGGTGCGTGACCGCATCGGTGGGCGATTTCCTTCACCCTCCCAGTACTCTGGGAGAGGGTTGGGGGTGAGGGCCATTCCGTGTCGCGCGTTGAAGACCCTCACCTCGCGCCCCCTCCCGGAGTACCGGGCGAGCTTTGGACCGCCGAATCTGCCAAGCGCGCCTTGCTGCGGTTGCAAAAGACGCTCGAACGCGCCGGCGGTATGATCCTTCCAGAACATGTCCGACGCGATTTCCAAATTGTTCGCGCACACGCGACCCGGCGAGCCGGACAATGCGCCGCCGCGCATCGTCGTGATCGGCGGCGGCCTGGCTGGCATGGCGGCGGCGGCAGCGATGGAGTCGGCCGGCATTCCCGTCACCCTTCTCGAAGCCCGCGCCACGCTCGGCGGGCGCGCCGGTTCGTTCGAGGATCCCCAGACCGGCGAAGAACTCGACAACTGCCAGCACGTCCTGCTGGGCTGCTGCACGAATCTCATCGATTTCTATCGCCGCCTCGACGTGCTCGATCTGATTCGCTTCGAGCGGGCGATTCATTTCGTTGATCCAAAAGGCAAACCGCACGATTTGTGGGGATTGCGCGGACTTCCAGCGCCGCTGCACCTGGGCTTTTCACTCGTGCGTTTCGACGCTCTCAGCTTTGTCGAGCGCATTGCGCTGACGCGCGCGATGCTCGCCATGATGCGCCTCGGTCGCGAGGGCCGGCTGAAACTTGCGGATGTCCCCTTTGGAGAATGGCTCGACGCGCATCGTCAGCCGGCCTCCCTCGTCGAGAAACTCTACCAGCCGATTCTGGTCAGCGCCCTCAACGAAAATGCGCGGCAGGCGAGTAGCTCTTATGCGATCCAGGTCTTCCAAGATGCGCTGCTCGCTCACGCCGATGGATATTCGATCGGCCTCCCCACGACTTCGCTGGCGCAGCTCTACGCGAAGTTTCCGTGTCATGACGTCCGCCTGGGGGCACGGGTCAACAAGATCGAATTTGCGGGCAATCTGGTCAGCGGCCTTCGACTGCTCGACGGAAGCTTTCTCGCCGCCGATATCATCGTGATGGCTACGAATCATCCGACCGCCGGCAAATGGATTCCTACGGAGTTGGCAGCGACTGACTCTCGGTTTGCGAAACTGGATCAACTTCAGAGTGTGCCGATCCTCGGCGCGCATCTCTGGTTCGACCGGCCGATCCTGACCGAATCACACGCCGCCCTGATGAGCGGGCCGTTGCAATGGCTCTTCCGGAAGGATTCGAGCGGCCATGCGGTGCACGGAGTGATCAGCGCCGCGCGGGAATGGGTCGGACGGGACAAAGACGAGTGCCTCGCCCAATTCGAGCGGCAAATTCGAAAGACCTTTCCCGCGGCGCGATCGGCGAAACTGAATCGCGGCGTGATCGTGATCGAAAAACGGGCGACCTATTCCCCCCTTCCCGGCGTGGACTCTCTTCGGCCTTTACAGGCGCCCGGGCCGGCGGGAATTCAAAATCTCTATCTCGCCGGGGACTACACCCAAACGGGTTGGCCGGCAACGATGGAGGGGGCGGTGCGAAGTGGCTACCTGGCCGCCGAAGCGATTGTTGCCCGAGTAAAGGCGGATTCGGCGAAGAACGGGCGATTTGTCGTTGCTGATCTACCCGAACAATGGCCGGCGCGATTTTCTAAATGACTAAGACAATGGCTATCGCGGCTTAGGGCCGGATGTGCCTGACAGATTCGGCGGTCAAAAAGACTTCCCCCGCTCCCGGTACTCCCGGAGGAGCCGCGCACGAAGTAAGCGGGAAAGCCCTCGGTAAACGAGAGAACTTTCCCGCTTACTTCGTGCGCAGGCTCCTTCAGAGTACTGGAAGAGGACGCGGGTGAGGGTCTTCAACGCTCGATGCGGACGGCCCTCACCCCAACCCTCTCCCCGAGTACTGGGAGAGGGGGAAAGAACTGTGCCGCCGATTCCAGCTCGAATGCGGCATGAACAAATCGGCAATCCGCGTCGGCAAACCTGGGCTCGCCATTTTAAGCTGGTTAACGGGTTTATTCGGGGCCAGACGAAAATCGGAAAGGCCACGGTGCAGCTTTTAAATATGAATGCCATCGCGCGAGTTGCGCTCCGCCTCGAAGTCAACCAATCTTCCACAGACCCCAAATCGTGAACATTTCCCCTTCCCGGCGGTATTGATCGCTGACAGGAACCCCGCGCGGAGACCGCACCTTTGCTGTGTAGAGGTTCTTCGAATGACGGCGACGATGATCAAGTTTGTCTGCGGCGGATGCGGAGAACGCCTGAGCGTTCCTGAAAAATTCGCCGGCCGCAAAGGCGCCTGCCCCAATTGCAAATCCATCAATCGCGTGCCGCTGCGCGGATTTACTGAAACGGCTACTCCCGCGGCCTGCACGCGCAAGTTACGCAGACACCGGCCGTAGCGCGCGTCAATGGCAATGGCGCCGCGAGACGTCAACGGCAATGGGAATGGGAATGGCGCAGCGACGCTGGCTCCGCCCGCCGACCTTCGCGGCCGGATTCAGACAGCCGTGCCTCCGATTCAGCCGGCTCCTTCACGGATGCGGTCATTGATTGATCCGCCGCCGGCGCAGATCAAAGTGACCGAGCCGGTGCGCGAGCCGGCCAAGGCGAAAATGCCGGAGCCGCGCGCGAGCCGATAAATGGCAACGGAGCCTATGTTCACCCGCTGGTGGAAGCGGTTTCGGCGCCGATGACCGACTGGTCCGACCCCGCTTCCGCCGGCACAACAAATGCCCTGTCTGATGAATCAACCGTGATCACGTTGCCTGCACACGGGGTCCTGGCGCCCGACGAATACACGCCCGGCGAACGATGGAAGCGCGCCTGGGAGGAACCCAAGCCGAGCCTGGCCCGGAAAATTCTCGCCACCCTTCTGCCGCGCCGATCGACGCCCGGTTCGTCTCGCCCGGGCGATCGCACGCTGGATGACGGCTTCTCCATGCCGCTGAAGGTCGGAATGCTGCTCGGCGGCGTAGCCGGTCTGGTCGGCATGATTTACCTGGTCCTGTATTTTCTGCTCTGGTCCCATCTGAACATGACGCCGTAGCGCGCATTGATTGCCAGCCCAAAACAGATCGTTCATTTTGCGGCACAGCCCGGTCTACTTAGCCTTGTGTCATCGGGGAAGAGCGACTCGCTGTCTCTGGAAAAAATGACGTTTTTGTCATGATTTGCGGGATTCCGGCCTCCTGCAGCCACCTCCAAACGGCTCAATCTCTCTACGCCAACCGGTCGATATAAATGAGTGTCATCCTATTGGCGGAGCCATAATCCGCGAAGAAAGCACCTTCAATTAACAAGTGAATTTGATGTAAATTCGACGGTGCTATCCGTTCCACCCCAGTTTCCGCTTTACCTGAAGTGCCGTGGCGCTCGAAGGGTCAATGGACCCGGCTCCAATTGGGAAAACAATTTCAGCTTCTCCAGACGAAAGGAACCTCATGAACTCGGAGAAATTATTGCGCAGTTTGTCTGTCGGCGGTAAATGCCTGGCCGGGCTCGCAGTGGCAACCCTCGCGGGCTGCACGGTCGAGCCGGCCCGCGTTTATTACCGCCCCGCCGTTGTCTACGCTCCGGCGCCGCGACCGGTGGTTGTTTATCAGCCTCCGGTCTATCAGCCGGGCGTAGTCGTAGCGCCCGGCGCCCCGGCCGAACAGCCCGCGCCCGACGCACAGCCCGCGGCAGCGGCCGACTCGCAGATCGAGCAGCTCGTCTCCCCAATCGCGCTCTATCCCGATCCGCTTCTCGCCGTGGTGTTGCCCGCCGCGACCTTCCCGCAACAGGTGCAGGAGGCCGGCAACTGGCTGAACGCCAATCCCTCCCCGTCTCCCGAGGCGATCGACGCTCAGCAGTGGGAGCCGTCGGTGAAGGCGCTCGTGCGTTATCCCGATGCCTTGCAGGCCCTCAACAAGGATCCGCAGTGGACCGAATCGCTCGGGGCCGCCTTCAACAACGACCCCAAAGGCGTTTCCGACGCGATCCAGGAACTGCGTTCCCGCGCCGTGGCCGCCAACAACCTGCAAACCAATGCGCAGGTTGCCGTGGTGCAGGAAAATAACGTGATCGCGATCCAGCCGGCCCAGCCCAATGTCATTTACGTCCCCCAGTATGACCCGGTCGTGGTCTATACCTCCCCCTACCCGATCGTTTACGCCTCTTATTATCCCGTCGGCCCGTGGTTGGTGAACGGATATGACTGGGGCGGCGGCGTGATCTTCGTCGGCGACTGGCATGGCCCGTACTACTGGGATAACGGGCACTGGGGCTATCACTATGGCTGGGTCGGCCATTACAGCTACTGGCACCGCGATGGCCGGTGGGGCCCGGTCTACCGCGGACGCTATTACAATCCCCGGGCGTTCCACGGTCGCGCTCCCGAATTCCAGCGCGCGATGGCCCGGCCCAATTCGTATCGCGGTAATGGCCGCTCGGTCGCTCAGATTCAGCATCACGAAGAGCATCGCGTGACCACTGCTCACAACACGGGCCCGATGGTGCATAGCCAGACTGGACAGCCGGCGCAGCCGCAGCATGCCGGCTCGCAACATCCCCAGCAGCATCCGCAGGCGCAGCACGCGCAGCAGGAGCATCACGAAGAGCACCACGAATAAATTGGATGGGTGGTTTACTTCGAACTGAGAGCGGCCCCGGATTCAAATCCGGGGCCGCTTTCTTTTCCAGCGGCGCGGTTGGACCGAGCCCAGGCGCATGGCCCCGCGCAAGCCACGACGGGGCAAAGCGGCGCGTGCAAACCTCGGAAAATGCCGACCGTTCCCACCGCACCGCCCCGTATCGGTTGCGCTCCGAGAGCGCAACCGATACGGGGCTGCGCGGCGGCTTGATCCTTCCGCAGAACGGCGATCTCGCGCACCGCTTTGCCCCGTCGTGGCCCCGTCGTGGAACAACGTTTGATTTCCCATCCCTTGCATAACTTTCCAAAACCGCGCGTTGCCCGGTAGTCTTTCCGGCCCCTCATGGAGAAGGAGACCAACGACCAAATTGAACCCGTGCTCGAACCGCTTGATATCCAGCGCCCCGCCTCGGCGGCTCCGACCGAATCACAACTCGAGCAACAATTGCCCGGCGGATCTTCCACGATCGGGCATGACCCCTATGCGGCCCTCCGCATCCGCGGGTATCAGCTTTACTCGATGGGCTGGCTCGCATCCGTGATCGGCCAGCAGGTGCAGAGCGTCGCGGTGGGATGGCAACTCTTCCAGCGAGCCGAATCGGTCCGGGCCGGCGCTGGCGCTCGGATGGGTCGGCGGCGTGCAGGCGCTGCCGGTGATCCTCCTGGCGCTCCCCGCAGGGCAACTGGCGGATCACTTTGATCGAAGGAAAATTGTGATGATCGGAGGCGCTCGGGGCGGCGCTCGCCTCGATCGCGATTGCCATCGCCTCTCACGCAAACGCCCCGGTTGGGTTCCTGTATCTCTTCCTCGGCTTGAATGCCACCGCACTGGCGCTGAGCTGGCCCGCGCGATCGGCGCTGCTGCCGCAGATCGTCCCGGCGGAGTTGTTCAGCAACGCCGCCACCTGGAACAGCAGTACTTTTCAAATCGCCTCGGTGGCCGGGCCGGCCCTGGGCGGGTTGATCGTTTATTACACGCTGACGGGCGCTTATGTGCTGGACGCCACCTGCTCGCTCGTCTTCTTCGCATTCCTGCTCGCGCTGCGCCCCGCGCCGTCGTCCCGATCCCACGCCGCGCCACCCTTGCCAGCCTGCTGGCGGGGGTCCGATTCGTCTGGCGCACCCGCATCATTCTCGCGACCATTTCGCTTGATCTTTTTGCCGTTCTTCTCGGCGGCGCAGTCTTTCTGATCCCAGCCTACGCGAAAGAGATCCTGCATGTCGGTCCCGTCGGATTCGGCTGGTTGCGGGCGGCCCCGGCGATCGGCGCATTCGTGATGGCCATCGTGCTTGCCCATTTGCCCCCGATGAAGCGGGCCGGCGCCAACATGCTCTGGGCGGTCGCCGGATTCGGCGCGGCGACGATCGTCTTCGGACTCTCCCACTCCTTTGCCCTCTCATTCCTGATGCTTGCCGCCACGGGCGGATTCGACAATATCAGCGTTGTCGTCCGCCATACGCTCGTGCAGATGCTTCCGCCGGAAAACATGCGCGGGCGCGTGTCGGCGGTGAACAACATTTTCATCGGCGCCAGCAACGAGATCGGCGGGCTCGAATCGGGCCTGACCGGCTGGCTCCTGGGCCCGATGGTTTCCGTGGTGGCCGGCGGAGTTGGAACGCTGATCGTCGTGGCGCTGGTAGCACTGCTCGCGCCGCAGGTGCGGCAATTCGGTTCGCTCGCGGATGCAAGGCCAATGGATTCCGACGACGAGCCACGGGGATTTGAAGTGATTTCTTATCCGAAAGTGATTCCGCCGCCGTGACGCACGGCATGATTAGAAATCGAACTGCGCATGGACACGGATTCCCCAGCGCGGCCTGAAACCGCTACCAAACCAGAGAACCTTCAGATCACTCAGGCCCGGCGGCGCCGGGCGAGCGAACCGAGTGCGAACAGGCCGAGCAGTGCAAGAGCGGCCGGCTGGGCGCCGCGATCAGGAGGTCGGATGACGCATTGAAGGTGGCGGGATCGAGCGTGAAGAAGCGGACGTTGTCGGCCTCGCCGGGAAAAGCGTCTTCGGAATCTTTTCCACCGCCGATTCCGGTAAAGGGAGTCCCGGTCGCCGCGGCGGGGGCGATGTTGTTCCCCGGATCGATTGCGGTAGTGTTATTGATGTACAGCGTATTGACGCCGTTGTCGCGGACGAGGGCGAAATAGGTCCAGACGCCGGGGGTGGCGGTCACGCCGCTGTCGAGAAATGCGATGTTCCCGAAAAGGCCCTGGTAGGTGCCGCCACTGATATAGAGGCCGAAGCCGCTTCCGATGTACCCGCCAGTGGCGTTGCCGCTGCTGCCGTTGTAGGCCAGCGAGTAATAAGAAGTAGGACTGAGCGTTTCGGTGGGCTTGAACCACCCTTCTACGCCGAAGTTGTCGGTGGCTGATGTGACAAATGAGCCGGTCGTGTAGGCGTTGTAACCGCCACCGGGAAAATTCATCGACAGCGTGCTGCCCGTCGCGGAGGCCGAAGAGGCCGCAACATCAGAGGTGTAAGTCGGCGATCCATTTTTCGTCAAGTTATTGGCGCCCGCGGCGTTACCGCTGCTGTCCACGGTCTGGGCGGCTCCGGGTCCGCTGGCAACGGCGCCGGCGTCCGATTCGCCAAGCGGGTAATAATCGAGGACGGTGACGGGAGCGGCCACTGCCAGGCTGCTCATCGTGCCCAGAACCACCACAGACAACATTCCGATTCGCGTCATTTATCTTCCCTCAAATTTAACGCCTGATGACCCTACGTGATATACTCTTGATATTCAACGGTGTTGAGAGGATATCGTCGCCGGGCTCCTCACGCAAGGGTTATGGAAATTATTGCAGGCCCGCACGGATGAAAAAGTGTCCAGAAATGCCCAGAAGTGTCCGGTTGTGTCTGGCCTCGGCGCGTAACTCATCGCCCGGTACTGCTAAAGAGAACAGCACTCTCCCAACCACCGGGGCATCGATGGCGATCATGCACAGCATCATTCTTTCGTTCATCATCCTTGCGGCGCAATCGGCGCGGGCGGCGGACTCCGACGCCGATCCCTACGAACAATACGTCAAGACCTCCAAAGATTTTCAGCGCGTCAAGCAGGACAAGGACTGGTGCCTCAAGGCTTTTCCGAGCTGGACCTACATGCCATGGACGTATCAGTGGACCATCGGATACGACGACGCATCGGGTGAATGGAGCACGGCACACGGATACAACGGCGCGTTCATTGATCGCGACGGCGTTGGTGCAGAAGGCTCACCGACCGGGAGAATCGACTGGATCAACAAGTACAAACTCCGGTTTTATGTCGATCATCTGGCGGCCAAGCGCTATCTGCACCTCTGGGACGGCAACGAGATGCGCAGCCACGCGAACTCGGTGCACGGCACGGGCCTTCGCACGCCGCCGGTGAATGCGGCGATGCGCACGACGCTCGAGGATTTCATCCGGCGGCATATCGGCGCGGTCAAGTCATCTCCGAACCGCGGCGCATATGCGCTCGATGATGAGATTTCCTGGGGCCATTTCGTTCATCCCACGATGTGGCAGATCACGGATGACAAGACGGCTTATCCGAAATGGCTCGCCGAAGTATATGGGGCGCAAGCCCCCCACCGCGATCGGTGGATCAGCTATAGCGATATTCAACCCAAGCTGCGCACGTGGACGATTGGCTCATCTGACGCCAGCCCATTGATGGACCAGTGGACCTTCAACGACTCATACTGGAACAATTTCATCGGCGACCTGGTGGAGTATTCCAACTCGATCGATCCCCAGACGCCGTGTGGTTTTGTCGGTGGGCAATGCCCCGACGCGTTTGGAGGATACGACTACGCCAAGATCATGCGCAAGGTGCAGTACCTCGAGGCGTACAACATCGGTTCCTCGCAATCGATCATCCGATCGTTCAACCCGCACAATGCGATTCCAACTGTCACCAGCCATTTCCACAAATCGGCTGACGATACGATCTGGCAGACCTGGTATTACCTCGCCCATGGCAATCGCGGATTGATCGGATGGGTGGACGGCTGGTTCGACAAGAAGACGCCAAAACCGTGGCACGACCAAGTCGCGCCGACCTATCTGGAGGCTAACGACCGGATCGGCCCGCTGATGTCGGGAGCCGAGTGGCAGCATGATGGGGTGGCGATTTACTACAGCCATGCCTCGATCCAGCTTGGATGGATCTTTGACGCCGAGGCGCATGGAAAGACCTGGACCAATCGAAATAACGATGACCGGCTGGGCGCTTCGCATCTGGTTCGGCACGCGTGGGAGGACATGCTGCGCGACGCGGGACTTCAGTACAATTTTCTGTCCTACGCCGACGTGATTCAGAATGGCGTACCGTCCGAATATCGCGTGCTGATTTTGCCCGCCTGTCTGTGTCTTTCAGACGTCGAAGCGAAGCGCATCGGGGAGTTCTGCCGCAAGGGGGGAACGGTTATCGCCGACTACCTGCCCGGCTTGTGGGACCAGCACGGCAAGGGACGCACCGCCGGCGGAATTCTCGATGAGATGTTTGGCGTGCACCACGATCCGGGGATGAGCAGCGCCGATCTGTTTGGCGGAACGCTCTGGTGCGAAGTGAATCAGGAAACCAACTATAGCTGGAAGACTTATGAGCAGTTTCTGACCAATCAGAGTACCTGCATCAAGGACGCCAGCGGCTTTAACAAGGCAGTCCGGCAAATGCCGACCGTGCATACCAATCATTATGGGAAGGGGACTGCCGTCCTGATGAATCTGTCGCCGCAATGGTACAACGCTTATCGCGCCGAAGGAGCCGAGGTCGCAAAAACGCATCGCGCGACTTTCATCGATCCGGTGATCGCCGGCGGAGCCAAACGCTGGGTCGAGCTGAGCGGGGCCGCGGATGATCTGCACGGTTACGAAATCACTTACTGGAATAAAGGGGGACGCACGATTCTCTTAGTCTGCCTCAATCCCGAGTTGTCCGTCAGTTCGACTGGTGGTGGAAACGCCGTCGGACTGAAGTCTGGAACCCTTCCCGTCACGCTGAGCTTTGCATCACCGGTGAAAGACGTGCGCGACGAGCGGACGGGAAAGGCGCTGCCGGACGGAGCGACGTTCAAGTTCGACTGGGCGCGGCCGCAGGGGATTGTGTTGTCGTTTGCGCGTAGTTATCTCACCATCGCATTGGCCCAATCCATCCGGTTCAGAAATCCGTTGCGGCTGTTCGTTACCGTCAACGTCAGGGTATCCACGTCGGTGATATCGATGTCCAGCGGAATCGACGTAAAATTGTTGTCGATGACGGGGCTCTTATACATTTCCACGCCGTCGGTGGAGACGGAGAAAACCGCCGCGCCACTCCCCTGCTCGCCGGTCTGATAGTCGTATCCGATATTGCACACGAAGCGCTTGTATTGTTTCTTCAGCGAATAGGTGATCGTCCCCGTCCTGCAGACGCAGAGGCCCTTCGCGAATGGTGAGAGGAACGGAACGTGGGCGATCGTGGGCTGAAAATATAGAGTCGGCGAGGATCAATGGTCGGCCGGCGGTGTTGGTATCGTTCGCGGGCACGCCCTTTTCACTCGTCGCGGGATGTTCCTTCGTGGGCTCGGGCTTTTCGCTGGTGGCGGAAACCCAATCGAGATCGCTGAGGAAAACGCCGTTCGCGGGTTGACCGGCGATATCGACGCCGAGCGTCATGGGGTCTGAGAGATTCTGCCAATCATCGATGGCCCGGGCCGCGAAATGGTAATGTGCGTTGTATTTCAGATCGGGAATCACCGCATGACCGTGCTCCCCACACCCCCAGGCGTTCGATCCACCGCCCTTTCCCGGCGCGAGTTTCTCGCGATGTCGGCGGCCGCCATGACGCTCGGCGCGACTTCCGACACCTCTGCGACTGACGTTCATCAGCAAATCCTGGCGTCGGCCGCACGATATGAGTTGCAGCGCCGAACCCGATTCGCCGCGGTTCGATCGCCCGATGATTTGCAAACCCTTCAGTGCGAGCTTCGCGCATCATTTCTCAAGACGATCGGCGGATTGCCGTCGGCGAACGGGCCGCCACCCGTGCGTCGGATGGGACGGATCGAAGCCGATGACTATCTCATCGACAAACTCGTCTTTGAGAGCCTCCCCGGCTACTTCGTCCCGGCGCTGCTCTACAAACCCAGGACCCTCAAGGATCGGGCTCCGGCCGTGCTCGGCCCGTGTGGCCATTCCGCGGTCGGAAAGGCCGATGACGACTATCAGATTTTTCATGTTAATCTTGCCCGCCGCGGATATGTCGTGCTGACCTATGATCCGGTGGGTCAGGGGGAACGAAGCCAGTTCTGGGATCCGGCGCGGTCCGTTTCACGGTTTAACCTGACCTGTGGGGAACACGCGGTGCTGGGGAATCCGCTCTATCTGCTGGGAGAGAACCTGGCGCGTTATCGGATCTGGGACGGAATTCGCGCGATCGATCATCTGGCTTCGCTTCCGGAAGTAGACGCGAAACGCATCGCCTGCGCGGGCGTCTCCGGTGGCGGAACGCTGACGGCCTATCTTGCCGCACTCGATCCGCGAATCGCCGCCGCGGCGATCTGCTGTTACATCACGACCCTCCCCCGCCGCATGGCCACACGCGCCCGCGTCGATCCGGATGCGGATCCGGAACAGGATCCGTTCGGCTTTGTCAGCGAGGGGATCGATCACGCCGGCCTGCTCGCGCTGTGCGCGCCGCGACCGGCCCTGTTGTGCGCGGCTCAACTGGATTTCTTTCCGATCGAGGGGACGCGCGAATCATTTGCCGATGCGCGCCCGCTCTATTCCGTCGCGGGAGCTGCCAACAACCTGCAAATGATCGAAGCGCATGAACGGCATGGGCTCACCAAGCCGCTTCGGGAGGCCATTTATCACTGGTTCGGCCAATGGCTCGTGGACGCCGGGAAACATCCGGCGGGCGAAGCGGAGATCCCAGTTCAGCCGCGGCCGGCCAGGGAACTGGAGGTTTGTCCGGATGGACAAGTCAGCCTGTCGCTCCGATCGCGGGCGCTTCTGCCAATTGCCTGGAAGGCGTTTTCTCAAAGCGCGCGGCCCGTTGGAAAGTCATTGCGGATGATCCTCGATCTCGATCCGGGCTCAGCGGATCCGTTCATTTCCGAATTTAATCCGGTCAGTCGGGCGAAGCAAACGTTGCTTGTTTGCCTGAATGGAAGCGAGTCGCCGGACTGGCGGGAAAACGAGCCGGCTTTCCTGCGCAATGGCACAGGCTGGCCATGCGGTCGCCGTGGTCGATCCGCGCGGCGTTGGCCGTCGGCGGCCGGACCTGCCACTGAAAGGGCATGACTACGCGGATCCGCTGTTCGGCGTCGAAGAAAACATCGCTTACAACGCGTTTCTGGTGGGCAAGACGCTGGCGGGCATGCGCGTGGCGGACGTCCTGGCGGCGATTCGCACGATCGTCGCCCGCGCACGACCGCGCGGGTCGTCGTCATTGGCCGTCGCGATGCGGCCTGGGTTGCCTGTCTCGCGGCTGCGATCGAACAATCGATCGACGCAATCGCACTTGAGGAGATGCCTCTTGCCTTCGCGTCTCTTTTTGGACCCGAGACGCGACCGATCAACGTGGCAGGCGTCGTCCCCAATCTCCTGCGAGATTTCGGGGACGTCGGAGACGTTCTCGCGGAGATCGCGCCGCGCCCGATTTTGCTCGCAAAATGCATACGTGCGACAACCCAACGAAATTCGGTGACACAAGCTGACACTTCGTTTGTTGCAAATCCGGATGAGGTGGTGAATTGGTTGGGAAAATAAGCCAGCTACTAGCCGGAAATCGGAATCATGAGGAATGCGGGGTTGTCGTGGCTACCAATAGAAATCCGCCCCGGCATGCTGCGCATGCTGGAGTTTCATTTCACTGAAATCGCGCCAGCGCACGTGGCCGTCGCAGAAGAGGACGTTGCCTCCGACGGGATTGAATCCGCGCGTGTGGTTGGTCCAGATCAGCAAGGCCCCGGTCGGCGAGGCGATTGTCCCGGTGAAATCGGTCGCTGGGTCGGCATCGATGAATATTCTAACAAACTCTGTTTCAATCCCTGCATCAATTCTGCTGTGGTGAGTCCTCGTTCGTGCCTTATACTTGTGTAAGGTTTCGATCCGCCGAATTGAAAATATGCCAGCCTCCGCACCAACCGACTCGCCAAAGCCTGGGGACCGTCGCTTTGAAGCGCTGGCGGAAAGCTCGCCGGTGGGAATCTTCGAAATGGATGGCGAGGGAAATTGCACCTACGCCAATGCCCGCGCTTCGGAAATGACCGGGGTGCCCGTTCCCGAGATGCGCGGTCGCGAATGGGCCCGATATCTGCATCCTGAAGACCGCGCGCGACTGAAAGACAATTACTATCTGTCGATCGGCCGGGGAGAACCTTTCGCGGCCGAGTATCGCTTTGTTCATCCGTCCGGGCGGACCGTGTGGGTGTTCGGGCAAGGCGTGCCTCTTCATGACGCGCAGGGCCGACTGACCGGATTCGTCGGGACCATTACCGACCTGACTGAGCGCAAACGGATCGAGGAGGAATTGGCGGGAAAAGAAACCCGCCTGCGACTCATGCTCGAACAGGTTCCCGCGATCGTCTGGACGACCGATTCGATGCTTCACTGCACTTCATCGCTCGGCAAGGGCCTGGCTCAGGTCAATCTGCTTCCCAATCAACTTGTGGGAATGGACCTGTATGAGCAGTTCAAGGCCGAACCGACGCCGCTGGACGCGCATGTGAAGGCGTTGGACGGAATCCTAAGTTCCTACGAATACGGCTGGATGGAACATATCTTTCAAACACACATCGAGCCACTGCGCAATGCCAGGGGCCAGATCATCGGCACCATCGGCCTGGCCCTGGACATCAGCGAGCGCAAACGAGCCGAGGACAAGCTCCAGGAGATGAACGAGAAGCTCGAAATGCGCGTCGCCGAGCGTACGCTGGCATTGTCCGTCGCCAACGATGCGCTTCAACGCGAGATCTTCGAGCGAGAAGTTGCGGTGAAAGCCCTTCATGACAGTGAGCTTCGGCTTGCCGGGATTCTTAACTCGCAGCAGACACTGGTCGCGCGCGCCGATCTCAACGGACACCTGACCTATGTGAACGACGCCTATGCCCAGGCGTTTGGCCTGAAGATCGGCGACACATTTCTGGGAACGGTTCACCCCGAGGACCGGGAGCGTACCACGCGTTTTTTCAACGAGTCATTTCATGCGCCTTATCGCAACGCCTTCGAATGCCGGCGACTGATCGGCGGAGAATGGCGCTGGGTGAGCTGGCAAAACGCCGTGATCACCGACCGGGCCGGCCTGCCCGTTGAAGTCCAGGGCGTTGGCTTTGACATCCATGATCGCAAACTCGCCGAGCAGCGCCTCCGCCAGAGCGAGGAACATTTTCGCGATCTTTCCCGCGAGCTGGATCATCGCGTGGGAAACAACCTGGCGGGTCTGCTCAGCCTCGTTTCGCTGATGCGTCACAAGACCCGCGACGTGGATGAAATGGCCTCGGCCCTGGAGGCACGGCTGCAGGCGATGGCGCACATTCATCGCCTGTTGAGTGAGACCGCATGGCAGGAGGTGGATCTCAAGACGCTGATCGATTCGCTTCTGTCGGCGATCGACAGTCTGGCGTGCCACCCGATCCCGGTGACAATGAAGGGTCCGCCGATCGCAATCTGTGCGACAAGACCCTGCCGCTGGCGATGATTCTGCTCGAATGGTTTACGAACAGTTGCAAATACGGGGCACACAGTGTTGCCTCCGGCCGGCTCCGTGTCCGCTGGGAACTGATTGACGCTCAGACAGGCAAGCGGCTGCGGCTTCGGTGGACGGAAACCGGCATCACTGAAATGCCCAAATCGATGGCGCCGTCACTGGGCACCAATCTGGTGAACGGCTTCGCGACGCGCGAGCTTGGCGGTCGATGCGAAATGTCCTTTCCCGCGGGGGGAGCGGATCATCTGCTGGAATTCTCGCCAGAAGTGACGCAGGAAAACCGGGTGAAAGATGATCGAGGGCCCTGACGCCCCACGTCCACGCCCAATGAAAGAATCGATTTCGGGCAACCGGATCCGCTTCGCATCTGACATCCGTGCGCCCCGCCGGTACACTCCGCCCATGCCTCTTTTCTCGATCGAAACCTACGGCGAAATGGAGCCGCATCTCCATCAGGAATGGCTCCTGACCAATGGCGTGGGCGGATTTGCGGCTTCTACCGTCGTGGGATGCAACACACGCCGTTATCACGGGCTGCTCTGCGCGGCGACGCTTCCGCCGGTTGGGCGAATCATGGCACTCAACCGCGTTCAGGAAGGCTTCTTTCTTGACGGCGATTTTTCACATCTGCTGGAATTTTCCGTCAATCAGTTTGGGGACGCGTTCCATCCGCGCGGCGATCGGTATCTGCGCCGATTCACGCTCGACGACGCCATAGCGACATGGGAATACGAAGTAGAGGGCGTTCGTGTCGTCAAAGAGCTGCAGCTGATCTGGCAACGAAACATCTGTGGCATTCGCTACACGGTGGAAGCGGATCGGCCCGATCGGAAGATCCGGTTTCAAATGCTGCCCATGACCGGCTTGCGCAGACTTTCATGCCGAACGCCACGGGGCCGATCCGGGATTTAAGGTCGAGCCATCCGAGCACGGCGTTCGAGTCACCAATGGATATGACGCGTTGCATGTTGTCGCGGACGGCGGCCGATTCATTCACGTGCCCGATTGGTGGTATGGACAGCATTACGCGATCGAATCTGAGCGCGGTCAGGACGACAATGAGGACCTTTTCACGCCAGGACGATTCATCGCCGAGGGAAACGGCCGGCTGACGATGACGCTCTGGGCATCCACCGAAGCGGTTGCGCCGCTCGATTGGGACGGCGAAATCCGCCGTTGGCGCGACGCCTTCGCGGAGGCGTGCACGCTGCCGGAAAATCTCCAGAAATTGCACGGCCGAAAGTCGATCATCTGCGAAACGGATTCGGTCAATCAGCGCCGACTGGCGCGGGCCGCCCAGGACTTTCTGGTGATGCGCAAGTCGCCGGACGGCTCGATCGGCACGACGGTGCTGGCAGGATATCCCTGGTTTGCCGACTGGGGACGCGACACGATGATTTCGCTGCCCGGCTTATTGCTCGTGCCCGGCCGATTCCGGCAGGCGCGGGAAACGCTCTGCCTCTTCGCCAATTATGTGAGCGAGGGAATGATTCCCAATCGCTTCGACGACTATACCAACGAGCCGAGCTACAACACGGTCGACGCAAGCCTCTGGTTTATCCACGCCTGTTATGAATATCTCCGCATGTCAAGAGATCAGAAGACGTTCGATCAGAACCTCATGCCGGCCTGCCGCGTCATCATCGACGGCTACCGCAAGGGGACCCGCTACCATATCAAGATGGACGAGTCGGACGGACTGATTTCGCAGGGGGATCAGACGACCCAACTCACCTGGATGGACGCCAAATGCGAAGGCGTCGCGTTCACGCCGCGACAGGGAAAGGCCGTCGAGATCAACGCCCTCTGGTACAACGCGCTGATGCTGATGGGGGAAAAGAAGCTGGCGGAGAAAGTCTCTACGAGTTTCGTCCGTACTTATTACATCAGCCCGTTTCGCGGGCTATATGATGTGGTGGACGGCCAACGGAAAGACGCCTCGATCCGGCCCAACCAGATCTTCGCCGCCAGTCTTCCTCATAGCCCGCTGTCGCTGGAACAGCAGAGTGCGGTGGTGGAGGTGGTACGGCGCGAACTGCTCACGCCGGTGGGCTTGCGAACGCTGGCCCGAAGCGATCCCAATTACAAGGGAAGATATGCCGGCCCACAATTTCGGCGCGACGGGGCCTATCACAACGGAACGGTCTGGGCCTGGCCGATCGGAGCGTTTCTCGACGCTTATCTGCGCGTGAACCAGCGTTCGCAGCAATCGATCGAGCAGGCGCGGGCATGGCTCACGCCGTTGCTGACGCAAATGGAGAAGGGTTGCATCGGGCAAATTCATGAGATCTTCGAGGGGGACGAGCCGCATCGCGCGGTGGGATGTTTTGCCCAGGCCTGGAGCGTGGCGGAGGTGCTTCGCCTTGCGGTGGAGCTGGGAATGTGAGGCGCGGATGAGCGCTGCGGAACGGACCACTATCAAGGGCGAATTGTTTTTCGTCGCACGGTCATCTTGCCCGTGCTCTTTCGTCGCTGCACGAGCAAGATGCCCGTGCTATGCAGCTCGCGCGCATTGCAGATTCGGCGACTCGTCTTGTGGCACGGGTCTTCAACCCGTGCGTGCGGATACCCCCGCGCGTTGGCCGGTACTCCGGCCAAAACAGCAAGAGCGAAGCGTTCTTTTCTACTCCGTGGGAAGAACGCTGCGCTCGTGCTCTCATCGACGGCATACGGTTCGACTATGCTCACCCCAGGCTGTCGATCGCCGCGGAGTACCGCGGCCACGGCTTGAAAAGCCGTGCCACGTCAAACCATTTCGAAATCCCGCGAGCGCCATCTCTTCCACGTGATCGCATTCTGTCTTGGCTTCGCATCGATTATCGCTTCGGCCGCGGACGTTCGGATCACCCTGCCGCTGGAAGGCCACTATCGTGCGGGCCGATTCATGCCGGTTCACGTGTCGGCGAGCGGAATCGACGGCGGCTCACTCACCCTTTCGGCCGAGGGAGCCGTCCCAGTGCGGATCGACGCCGAGGGGGGAAAAGTGGATGCAACCGTCCCCTGGCTGATCGAGCGCGATTCAATTCGATCGATTCGATGGTCTGATGGGAGCGTTCAAAATCCCATCACGCTTCCGCTCCAACCCCTGGCGGACAATGAACGGCTGGTGGGAATTGTCGGCGACGGCACTGCAACCGCCCGCCGACTCTTCCGCGGCAATTCGGTGATCGTCGTGCGACTTGATCAAACGCAGAACCTCCTCTCGGCGCCATCGGCATGGGAAGCGCTCGACGGCATTGTTCTGGATCCGGCCGCTGCCGCCCCCATCGATGAATCGCAGTTACGCCCGCTGCTGGCGGCGGGAACCGCGGTGGCGATCCGCTTCGATCAAAAGCCAAACGGCAATTGGCCCTGGACGCGCGATGGAAATGCGTGGGTTGTGCGTTCCGATCCGGCCGGACCCACCGGCGTGATCGAAGCGGGAGCCTATGCGCCGACCTACGGCTGGCTGCGCGGCCGGCCGACGCTCTTTCGCCGTCATGCGCTCCTCGCCGCCGTCGGATTCGCGATCCTCACCTTGGCGGCATCGCTTTGGCGATCGCGTTACGTGACCCTCTCCGTCATCGGAGTGAGCTTTGCCGCGGCCGGGCTCTGGATGACTTGGGAGCGATCGCAGTCCCCAATCCTCGAAATGGACGGCCGCGTGCTGGTTCGTCATAAAGCGATGATGCAGATCGACCACTGGACATGGTATTCCACCCTTCGAGCCGCGCCGACGACCTGCATGGATGTTGGATTGACCAAGCCAATCTTTGCGTCAAATCAGCAGATCGCCACATCCAGCGTAACCCTTCATTGGAATCCGACCGCGCAATCCGGCATTTTCGAATTCCACCTGGAACCTCACACTACCCTCGCATTTTGCGCGGTCGGCCGAGTTACCGATCGCGATTGAACCCTTCCATCCCGGTCATTCTCCGATGACCGCTGTGGCCGAATCGCTCTACACGCGAAAGGGCGATCAGGTCCTCGGCAGGCGGAACAATGGAATCGATGAGGCGATGGTTATCAGCCACCTGTTTCGATGACCGTTCGGCGGCTTTTCAAGCGTTAGTTATTTCCAGAGTGGTAATCGCCAGGCCGCGCCGGGTTTTCACCGAAGGCGCCGTTGCCGCCGGCGGTGTCGTTCGTGACGTTCCTCTGCTGGGTATTGGACTGAGAATAGTCTCCAGCACGAGCTGAATTTGTTCCGAAAGCGCCGTTGCCTCCGGCGGTCGATCCCGCCTCGCTGGCGGGCAACGGCTGGTCGGAAGACGAGCAGCCGATCAGACTCAATCCGCCGATCGCCAGAGATAAACTTGCCACAATTGGAATGAGACGTTTCATAAAAGACCTCGGTGAATCCATGCGGCGTCGTCGACACCGGCGATCCGCCGTATACCAATGGAAGAGCAAAGCACGAGCCCGCTCTTCATGAGTTCTTTGTCATCTCATAACCGTATGCAAATAAACAGCCTGCACTCGGCGTCGCGCAGCGCCAAGCGAGTTGTGCCGCATCGGCGACAACTTGACGTCCTTTTGCGACTTCCAACGGTCATTACGAAGAGAAAAACGGACGGACGTTTTGCAACGTCCGTCCGTTAGATTCAGCTGAGATTGCCTGCAAGCTTTAGATCAGGAGCTGGAACTGGATTTCTCCAACGATTTCGCCTTTGCCCGGCGAGCTGGTGAAAACGTCGCTGGGGGTGTCGTCAAAGTTGATGCCGGTCGGAAGATACTGCACTTCCGCTGTCAGTTTCGCGCGGTGACCGAAGAAGTAGTAGTTCACACCGCCGGTGATGTCCTGGAAATGCTGATGGGCGGCAGATG
Organism: uncultured Phycisphaerales bacterium; assembly: GCA_963754335.1. Taxonomy (GTDB): domain Bacteria; phylum Planctomycetota; class Phycisphaerae; order Tepidisphaerales; family Tepidisphaeraceae; genus JBBSDP01. Next base: position 1,618,339 of record CAVWFQ010000005.1, on the reverse strand, counting down.
CAGTGCCCTTCACCGAAATAACTTCGTAGCGGCCGAACGGTTCCCAGTGTTGATCGATGCAGTAACCGATCTGTCCGAGGATCGAATACTCGTTGGTGGGGTGACCGGCATCGATCGCGTTGGGAGTGATGACGCTTGCGCCCGTCGCCGACTGGGTGTACGCCCCAAAGTTCTGGGTCGTGTAGCGATCGACGTACGATCCGTAGAGGAACAGCCCCGAGGGATCGCCATAGGCAATGTCCGCGGACCCGACATATTGGCCGAGATGGCCACGTTCGGAGTAATCGCAGCCGATGCCCGCGATCAGGTAGGACGATTTGATTCCGACCGATCCCATCTGGCTATAGTCTTTCCAATTACCCCAGAACTTGAACTCGCCACGGGCGACGAGGCCATAGTTGTATTCGTTCGTCTCGTCGTCGAGGAAATTGGTGTTAGCCGACCGCATGCCGTCATTGATGCCCGCTTCAGTGCGGATGAAAGTATGCGGATCGTAAATGAAGGTGACCCCTTCCGTGAATGCGTCACCGTTGAAGAACATGTCGGCGGTCAGTGATCTCTCGGCGGATTCCTGATAGCGCGAGCTGATGATCTGCTCGTGATTGACTGGATCCTTGATCTGGCCGCCCTTGATGTAGAACGGCGTATCGTGGAAGTTGTACTTGACCCATGCTTCTTCGAGCAGGGGGCGCCGCCGAGATTGTTGCTGACGGTGCCGACTGTCGCGCCGGTGCTGCTCTTCACAGTGGCGGTGCCGTTGGCGCGGACCGTCGCCCAGTTGAAGAAGTAGGTGAGGTCCGGCGTAAACATGTTTCCGTCGAACCCAAAACGCATACGGCGAATTTCAAAGCCGTTATCGTACTTGTCGTCCCCGTTGGTCTTGAAGTCCTGCCGATCCAGCGTGACATTCCGCACCTGGAGATGGAGCCAGGGCCGCCAGACGAAATTGCCGTCGTCGCTCTGAAGATAGAAGCGGCCGTTGGCGTAACCCGCGCCGACGCCGGTGATGTCAAAGTTCTTGCTGTGCTTGTCGGCGTCGCTCAACACGCTGTTGATGCTCGCCTCTTTGTCCTTTTCCTGAATCTCTTTCTGTTGCTCCGCCTGCTGAAGCTTGAGCTGGTCAAGCTGGGCCTGAAGCTCACTGATTTTGGCAGCCATCTGCGGATCTGGCTGCGTCGGTTCATCGGCGTGAGCCAGAACCGGCGGCAAAACGAAAGCAGCCGCGGCACTGAGCAGTGCCATCCTCGTTCCTTTCCCTGTCTTCACTGGAGACCTCCCGATAAGATTGGCCTCGCGGCCAGTATGAAAACCCTCGCGGCCGCCACACGGTCTGCCGCTGCGCTGAGACTATCGACGATTACTAAAGATTAACTTGATAGGCCTTAAACGTCGTAAATTAAGTCCAATTAACAACATCCAATAAATTGTTCAGGTTCTGCTAACATCCTAATAAGGCAATATTTGCGCGGTGGGCAAGTTCGCCAGGCGACATAGCGGCAAGCTCAGCCGCAAACCCTTGAGGGATATGGAGAAACGTTCAAATCTACAGGACAATGCGCCTGCGAGTGATTAATCCGCTCCGCGGAGTCAATGCGAATCTGGGGGAACTTTGCGGGCTGGCTACGGAACTGGCTCGTTCTTTGGATTCGTTGCGTCCAACGGTTGACCCCCGCGAGTTACCGTTACGCCGGCGGCAATCACCGCCGGCTGCGGATGACGGATCGAGGGAATATTCTGGAAATGCTCCCATCCGCCCCCCAGCGCCTTGTACAGGGCGATGTATTCGACCACCACGCTTTCCTGGGCAACCGCGTATTGGTCTTCCAGTTCGTAGAGTTGACGCTGCGCGTCAAGCACATTGAGGAAGTCAGTCAGCCCGCGTTCGTATCGCTGGCTTGCCAGGCGCACCGCCGCCTGCGAGGCAGTGACTGCGTCATTCAAGCTCGCAAGCCGCTGGCGCTGAGCCGTGTAATTGCTCACGGCGTCATCCACTTCTTCAACCGCGACCAGCACCAGACGCCGATAGGCGTAAAGCAATTCCCGGGTGCGCAAATCCTGAACTTCGACCAGCGAGTCAAGCGTGCCGAAATCGAGCGCGGGCCAATAAGCCGCCGGACCGAACGACCAGATCGATTTCTCTTCGACAGGCACGCGGCCCAGTCCCTGTCCCTGCACGCCGAGCGATCCCAGCAGATCGACGCGCGGGAAAAGATCAGCGGTGGCAACACCAATCCGTGCCGTTGCGGCGGCGAGCTTTCGTTCCGCCTCGCGAATGTCGGGACGCCGGCGCAGCAGATCGACCGGAATTCCCGGATCGACCTGGTCCGGCGGAGTGGGCATTTCGGCTGCATCGCGCAACTCCCCGTTCAGAACCTGTGGCGACATGCCAAGCAGCACTGCCAGCCGACGCTGCGCCTGCGCCACCGCGGCCGCGAGCGGGGCGATCGCCGCCTCCTCACTGGCGAGCTGCCGCCGGGCAAGCTGAACATCCAATTCGTTGGTCAGCCCCCTGTTGAAGCGCGTGGTGAGCAGTTGAACCGTCTGCCGGGCGGTTTCCACGTTTTGCACGGCGATCTGGAGGCGCAACTGCTCGGCACGAACATCGACATCAGCGCGGATTACGTCCGCGACCACCGTGATCAACACATTGTTTCGCAGTTCGGCGGCGGCCTGCGTATCGGCGCGGGTGGCTTCGACCTGACGGGCAAAACGCCCCCACAGGTCAACCTCCCAGAATGCGTCAAATCCTCCGACTTCGGTAATCTCTTTCAATCCGGTGGTACTCGCGGCAGAGTGGAGCGGTCCGGGAATTCGGCCGCGGGTTGAATCCGAACCGGTGCCCCGCCCTGCGCCGCCGGCCACGTCAATCAGCGGAAGAGTCGCGCCAGTGACTACATATTCCGTCGTCCGCGCCTCCTGCAATCGCATCAAGGCGATGCGCAAATCGTAGTTAGACCGAATCGCCCGCACGACCAGCGAATCGATCTCGGGATCGTCCAGCGATCGCCACCAGTAGGCGATATCGACCGGGCGGGTTCCAGCGGCGCGAGCCGCTGGGCGGGTTGACGGACCCGTGGCTGGAATGGCGGCCAATTCCAAGTCGAAGCTGCCTGGAGTATCAGAACCGGGGATTTTGTAATTTGGACCGACTGCGCAGCCAGAGGCAACCGCAAAGATCAGGAACGCAACACGAACCATGAACGATGAGAGCGGCGGAAAATTCATTTCACTTCGTCTCTGTGAGCTCTCTGTTTTTGCGGTGAACAGTCGGATCAATGTGCACCGGCGTCAACTTGCGGAGATTGCTTCTCGCTGCCCGGCATTTGAGTCTCCGTCGCGTCGACGCGATCCCCGTCGCCGACCTGGTTGCTGAGATTGAGCGCGACCTTGTCTCCCGGAGAAACTCCGGCGGAGACTTCGACATAATCGCCCATGTCCCGGGAAATCGTCAGGCGACGAAATTCGACCCTGCCCTTCCCATCGACGACCGCAACCTGTGGGCCGGAGGAGCGGAAAATGAGCGCCGCGGCAGGGATGCGCACGACCGCCGTGGGTTGCCGGCATTCAAAGTTCACTTCGACATACATCCCCGGCAGCAGAGCCAGATCCTGGTTGTCGATATCGACTTCCACGCGCAACGTCCTGGCGGCATCGATCGAGTGCGAGGTTCGCGCGACCGTACCGTGAAAGACGCGATCCGGATATTCACGAACTGTGGCGGTTGCCGGCATCCCACCGCGGATTTGCGTGCTCGCGGCCTGGGGCACATCCACGAACACACGAATCTTGTCCGCCTGGGCGATATCGTAGAGCGGCGTGGTGCTTGAAGTGCTTCCCGCGGTCACCAGGTCGCCGATATCGATCTGCCGCTTCGTGATGATCCCGTCATAGGGAGCCTCGACTTTCTTGAATTCACTCATCGCTTCCAGCCGATTGACGTCAGCCTGGTCGAATTGGACCTGCGACCTGGCGGCCTCGAGCTTTGCCAGCGCCGACGCATAGCCGGCTTCTTTTTCGTCCCGCTCCTGCTCGGAGACGACGCCTTTGGGCGAATCTTTCCAGCGGTCGTTGGTGAGCTTTGCAAAACTGGCGTTGGACTGCGCCACGGTGACTTCCGATTGATCCGCGGCGACTTTGGCCCGCGCCGCCTTGAGCTGATCGTCAAGTTCGGGCGTGTCGATGGTCGCCAGGGTTTGTCCCTTCTTGACGCGATCGCCGATATCCGACTTCCATTGATCCACGTACCCGCTGACGCGCGCATAGATGGTACTCTGCAACCAGGCGGCGGCTTGGCCGGGAAGATTAAGCTGATAACCGGCCGGACTGTTTTCTACCTGGACCACATCGACGCGTGCGTTGGCGCCGGCGGCGCTATCGGCCTGCTGGGCCAACTCCGCTGCAAGCGTACCGCGATGGTGATGCACAACCACAAACGCCACGCCGAGCGCAAGACACATCAGCGCAACGGTGATGAGCAATCGGCGGCCGGTGCCGCGCTGCGCGTGCACCGGCGGATGGTCGATTTCGCCGTGATGTGTTCCTGCCGCCGGACGACCGCGTCCTTCGCGCGGTGGCGCCGAAAGCGTTGGCGTCTGCGTCGATGATTCATCGGACTGGAAAGCCATGTTCCTCCGGTTGGGCCGCATTATCGCGGCGGAACAGCCGGTAAGCGGCCGGGACAAACAGAAGCGTTGCGAACGTCGCGAAGAGCAATCCGCCGATCACGGAGCGGGCGAGCGGCGCATTCTGTTCGCCCCCTTCTCCTACGCCCAGGGCCATCGGGATCATGCCGAGGATCATCGCCCCGGCAGTCATAAGCACGGGCCGCAAGCGAGTATACCCCGCCGCGATGGCGGCGGTCAGGGGATTATCTCCTGATTCCTGCTGCTGTTTGGCGAAGGTTACGACAAGGATACTATTGGCAGTAGTCAGGCCGATGCACATCAGCGTACCCATCAGCGCCGGCACACTCATGTGCGTTCCAGTCAGAAAGAGCATCCACATCACGCCAGCCAGCGCACAGGGCACCGCCATCAGGACGATGATGGGATCGCTCCAGCTTTGGAACTTGATGACCATCAGCAGATAGACCAGCACGACCGCCAATCCCATCCCGCCGAAGAGGCCGCTGAAACTTTGCCGCATGGTCTGCACCTGGCCGGCCAATTCGATATGAGTCGACGACTTCTCTCCGGGGTCGTTGCCCCGAATGACCTTGTCGATCTCAGCGGCGACTGAAGCCAGGTCGCGATTCTGCACGTCGGCGTGGACATCGAAAACCGGGCGAATGTTGATCTGCGAAACAACCATCGGAATCCGGCCTCGGGTGAGGTGCGCCAGATTCATCAGGAGCTGGCGGTCCTTTTCATTTTCGGGCGTCAACGGAAGCGTCATCAACGCCGGTACGGAATTCACGCGATAGGTCGGCGTTTGAACGACCAGCGGATAGCTCACCGAGTTTTTAGGATCGAGCCAGAAATTTGGCGCGATCTGCGCGCTGGAATTCAGTGAGACGAGCAGGCTCTGGGCGACCTGGTTCTGCGTCATACCGACCTGTTGCGCCAGCGTCCGATCGACTTCAACCTTGAGCGATGGGGCATCGGGTACCTGAAAAACATGCGCGTCGACAATCCCTGGAACGCGCTGAAGATCGCGCACCAGTTTCAAGGCCATTTGATAATTCTTATCGCTGTCCGTCCCGGTCACGCGGATGTCGATGGGCGCCGGCTGACCGAAATTCAGCACCTGATTCACGATATCGGCTGGCTGAAAGAAGAATTGCAGTTCCGGAAATCGCTTCGGCAGTTCGCGCCGCAGGTCCGCCATGTGTTCGGCGGTGGGTGTGTGTTTCTCTCGAAGCGAGATGAGGATTTCCCCGTCCATCGGCCCGACCGTGGCGCTGTCGCTGAGGGCGATGTTGATTCCGCTATAGGGCAAACCAATGTTGTCGAGAATTACGTCAAGCTGAGCGTTGCCCACAACGTGTCGGATTTCCCCTTCGACGGCCGCGAAGTCCTCCTGCGTTTTTTCAAGCCGGGTGCCCGGCGGGGCGCGAACGTGCAGCCGCATCTGCCCCGCGTCCACCTGCGGGAAAAAATCTCGGCCGAGCATCGGAAAAAGAAAGCAGGAGAGGACGATGAGAATGACGAACGCGATCACCGTCGTCATGGGTGCATTACAACACCACGCGAGGATGTTGCGGTACGACCGCCGAAACTGATTGAACCCGGATTCGAAGGCAAAGTGAACGGCAATAAACGGATTTCGAACCGCCCGGCGTTCAATATCGTGCGCGCCGGCACGCTGGCCGTGCTTCTGGAAATAGCCCCGCAGCAGAAGATTGAAAAGGACTGGCACCAGCGTAAATGAAAGGACCAGGCTCGCCAGCAGCGAAATGATCACCGAAAGCGAGAGCGGGCTGAAGAGATATTTGGCCGTCCCCTTCAGCAGAAAGACGGGGACGAAGACGATGCAGATGGCGAGGGTCGCCAGCAACGTCGGAATGCCGACCTCGCCGGCGCCGTCTTCGATGCCAACCACGAGTTCTTTTTCCATGCCGAGATGGCGTTCGATATTTTCGATGACGACCGTTGCGTTATCGACGAGGATTCCGACGGCCAGCGCGAACCCGCCGAGCGTCATGGTGTTGAGCGTCTGGCCGGTCGTGTACAGGACCAGGAGCGCCGCGACGATCGAAAGCGGGATCGACGCCAGGATAATGAGGGTCAGCCTCCAGTTCCCCAGAAACAGGAGGATCATCAGCGCGGTGAGTCCCGCCGCCATCAAACCCCCCATGATTACGCTGTTCAGCGCGGCTTTGACGAAGATCGACTGATCGAAAATGGGCTTGATGTCGACTCCCTCCGGCAGGAGTTTCTTGATATCAGGCAAAACCTTCTTAACTCCATCGATCACGGCCAATGTCGAACTGCCGCCGGTTTTGCGGACCATCATCAGACTGGCGGGTGAACCGTTGGAGCTGACGGAATTGGTCTGCGTCTGATACCCATCATGGACGTGGGCGACATCGCCGAGAAAAATTTGCTTTCCGTCCAACTTGCGGACGGGAAAGCTGTTGAGCGTTTCGATGACATCGGGGCTGTTGTTGGCGACGACCGGATAATCGTTGTTGCCGATTTTGACATCGCCGGAGGGGAGAATCACATTCTGATTCAACAGCGCGGCGCTCACATCCGACGGCGAAAGCCCGCGGGATTGCAGCGCCTGCTGATTCAGATCGACCATGATGACACGCGGCTTGCCGCCGTACGGATACGGGACGGAGGCGCCGGGGACGACGGCCAGGTCCGGGCGGATGATGTTCTGCCCGAGGTCGTTGAGCTTCGTGTCCGTGAGCGATCGGCTTGACAGCGCCAACTGGATAATTGGGACGTCCGTAGCGCCGTAGCGAAGAATCAGCGGCGGCGTGATGCTGCGCGGCATGTATTTCAGCACCACCAGCGCGCTGCTCGCGAGCTGCGATACGGCCCGCGACACATCCGCCCCCTCGTGCAGGTAAACCTTGATGACGCCGACACCTTCATAGCAGTTAGCCTCGATCCGGTCGATGTCGTCAACGAGGGAGGCGAGTTGGCGTTCGTGCAGCGCGACGATGCGGTTCTGCATTTCGTCGGGACTCATTCCGTTATATGTCCAGACGACGCTGACGACGGGGATGTTAATCTCAGGAAAAATATCCGTCGGCATGCGCAACGCGGCTCCGACGCCGAGCAGGCAGACCAGGATCACCAGAGCGAAAATGGTATAGGATCGCTTGAGAGCGAACCGGACGATTCCCATATCAGATGTCCATCCATTTCAGGAACGATTCGGACGCACAATCCTTCTACTGAGCCAAGTTTGAGCAACCTTCGAGCGCCAGCCCGCAGATCGCCCGCGCATGCAGAGTAGATGAAAGAGAAGTGGGGTGTGAAAATTGTATACACCCCGATGTTCAATCAATCTTTGACAACGAAGGGGTCGCAGCGGGATTTTCCACCGCGGGCATTCGGCAGGTGAACGTCGCGCCTTTGTCGTAACCTTCGCTTGTGGCGGTGATTGTGCCGCCGTGCGCTTCTGTCAATGCCTGAGTGATCGCCAGGCCCAACCCAAGCCCGCCAAAGCGTGCGGCGATGTCGGGGCCGCCCTGCTCGAAGGCCTGGAAGATCGCGGAAAGCCGCTTTGGCTCGATGCCGATGCCAGTATCGAAGACTTCCACGACCATACCACCGGACGCGTCGTTGAATGTGCGGACCCCCACTTTTCTGCCGTCAGGCGTAAACTTGATCGCGTTGCGCAACAGGTTCCAGAAGATCTGCTGTAGCCGCAAGGCGTCTCCAACCACATTCGCATTTCCCGCCGACAATTCCGTCTGAATATCGAGTTGCTTGTCGCGGGCATCGGCCTCGCAAAGCCTGACCGCCGACATGATGCAACGATGCAGGTCCTGTGGCCCCATTTCCAGCTTGAGCTTGCCAGCCCCGATTCGAGTTAAATCCATCAAATCGTCGATCAGCCGAATCTCCAGCACCACATTGCGGCTGATCATTCGAATATCCTGTCGAACCGATTCAGAAAGAGCTGGATCTGCTTCGAGGGCCTGCGCGACCATCGCGATCGGAGTCAGCGGCGTTCGCAGCTCATGGCTCACCATCGCGACAAATTGCGTCTTGGCCCGGCTTGCCTCCTCGGCCGCCTCCCTGGCGCGTCGAGCGGCCTCCGCCGCACGCTTGGTCGCGGCATTCAGCGAACTGGCGAGCACTGCAACACTGGTAAAGACCAGAACGCGTAGCAAAGCGTCGCGCGCGCCCGCGATTGAATCGTGCTGGGGTAGAAACAGGTAGCCACTCACCGCCCCCGATAAAATCGTCGCCAGCAACCCGGGACCCAGCCCGCCGTACCACGCGCTGATGAAAACGGCAGCAAAAAACAGCGGGGAAATCGCCGAATCGCCCAGGGAGGAAAGTAAACGGGTAAAAATAGCCGCCAGCGCTGTCGTGAGAACTGCGACGGCGTAGCCCGTCGGAATGGAAGAGCCGCTTTTCATGAACCGCAATGCCCTTCCTCTTCATACCGTTTCAATTTGTTGAGCAAAGTTCGGCGGGTGACCCCCAGCTTTCGTGCCGTGACAGAACGATTTCCGTCATTTTCCGATAGAACCGCCAAGATGTGCGCCCGCTCGACTTCTTCAAGCGTTGCTGTCGTGCTCGAGGGTGGGCCTGGAGTTGCGGGCTCAGCGACGACAATGGGCGTCACTAACTTCCGTCGCAGGGCACGGTCGAGGGCCTGCTCCAGTTGTCCCTGGTTGCACGGCTTGGTGAGAAACTCGACGACGTCCAGATGCATTGCCTGCTTCGCGACGTCGATGCTTCCAAATCCCGTCAACATGATGGCGCCGATATTCGGCGTCCGTTTTCGCAGCCGCCGGAGGGTTTCGATTCCATCAATTCGAGGAAGATGGTAGTCGAGAATAACGACGTCGAATGGCTCGGCGTCGTTCAGCCGGACGGCGTCTTCGCCGCTCCAGGCGGAGTCGACCTGAAATCCCCAACTGGTCGCCGACTGAACGAGCAGTTTTCGCAACGAAACCTCGTCCTCGACGATCAGAACGCGAGTCTGGCCGACGGTCATGGGGCGGAAGACGGGCATGAACCTTGAAGTTTATCATAGTGGCACCGATGAGATTGCGCGATCGGTGGGTCGTCTGGAAACAAGACTCCTCGATTCTCCCCATTCGAAATCCAGACGATGTGATGAATTGGTCGTTAGCTACTGATAAATATAAACTTATAAACTAATATAATTTCTACAGGATTTGTTCTTGCATTGTCGAAAAGGGGTTGTATGATGCGGCCCCATGAAGACGTCCCCTCTCATCGCGGTCTGGAGACTGCCGCAGCATCCCCTGGCGAACCAGCGCTGTTGTTGTTGCTGATCATTTCGTTTGTCTGCCGGTGATTGCCGGTTTTTTCCCGTCCGGAATTGACTGAATTCGTTTTCTCCAGGCCATCACGAAACACAACATCCCGACTTTTGATTGTTTTTACGCTTTTCACCCTATTACACGGAGTCGATCCATGCGGCTGTCATCGAACCAAGAATTGTTCGTTCATTCCGCCGCCGCCATCGCGCTGCTGGCGGCGGGCTCGTCGAATTTGCGGGCGGCGGACCCGACCACCGCCGAACTGCTCCAGCGCATCGACGCGCTGGAAAATCGCGTTCAAACATTGCAGCAGACGGAGCAGGACCGCACGAAGGATGCCCAATCGGCCGCCGCCCGCGACGTGCAGAACGACGCGGATGCACACAGCGTTATTCGTGGGCCGGAGGAATTCAACCTCTCCTATCGTGACGGCAAGCTCCTGATCCGAAGTGAGGACAACAAATTCCTTTTTCATCCCTGGCTCCAGTTCCAGTTCCGCGAAGCCACCACTTATCGTGATGACGGGAAGGACAAGGGAACGCAGGACGACACCCAGACCGGCTTCGAAGTTCGCCGACTCAAGCTTGGGCTCGACGGACACGCGTTTGGACCGGATCTGACCTACATGTTTCAGCTCAATCTCGACCGGACCGACGGGGACATTCTGCTGGAACTGGCCTGGGTGAAATATCACTTCGAGAAGACCCCCTTTTCAATCCGCGCCGGTCAGTTCAAGGACCCGTTCGACCATGAACAGCTCTCGGCCACTCGAAATTTGCCGATCTCCGAACGTTCGCTCGTCGATGACACCTTCGCGGCTGCCGAAGGCTTCGTGAAAGGCGCGAGCATCGTCTATGACCCGGCGACGTTCATTCGGGCCGAAGCCGCCTTCACGAATGGCCTGGGAAATTACAACACCAATTTCCAGCAAACGCCGACAACCAAGAGTCCGCCCTTCAATTGGGGCGCCGCGGCCCGCGCGGAATACAAGGTCTTCGGAAACTGGGGTGATTACGATGTCGTGACCGCTTACAGCGCCCACGAAAATACGCTGGTCTTCGGCGGCGGCGTCGATTACTCAGAAGCGGGCCATACCGATGCGCTGACGCATGTTGTCGATGCGCAGTACACCGACTCCCACGGTCTCTCGCTGTACGGCGCTTACTTGGGCCGCTACAGCGAACGCACCACTCACGGCGATACCTACGATGCAACCCTCCGCGGCCAGGTGAGCTACGCGATCGATCGGCATTGGGAGCCCTACGCGCGATACGAATACATCCATTTCGATGGCGCGGAATTCGCGGCCGGGACCAACGACAACGTTCATGTCCTGACGGCTGGCTTCAACTATTATTTGTACGGCCCCTCGGCCCGGTTCACGGTGGACCTGTCGTATCTCCCCAACGGAACGCCCGTCGCGGATACCGGCGCGGACATCCTCATTAACGGGAAGAACGAGTTTGTCCTCCGCGGACAGTTCCAGTTGGTCCTTTGACATAAAGCATCCGTCTTTCTCCGATCGCTGGCGTTCGCAGCGCCTGCGATTTTTTTCTTTGTACCTCGATCCGCGAATGTGACCATTGATTCCCACCTTTTCAAGGAGTTCCCATGCGTTATTGTTGCCGCCGGATTTCCCATTCACTCGTTTTTTATATTTACTTCGATGCGGCCATTGCCGCGGAAACGGATCGATCGCCGTGAAAAAGAACAAAGCATTTACGCTCGTCGGGTGCGTGACACATTAGGCGGCTTTCATTTGACATAGGCTGGTCGATTACCCCAGTAACGTTCCCATCGGGCGTCCTGGCTGAGCCACGTTGAACGGAGCGCGAGGATCGGTTCGATTCCCGGCTCCGACCAGAACTGTTCGGTTCCCTTGACCCGTTTGTTGAATTGCTTCACGCCCGCTTCTGTCTCTCCTGAGCCGATCGGCCACCCATTGGATCGATACGTGGGATAGTTCATGTGCTGCTGATGACGCGTGAAGTAGCCGACGCTCTGGTGCAGCAGGCGCCGGGGATGTTGCGGCGGATCGTTTGCCTGCGGCTCGCCCAGGCGCCCCGACTGTTGCGACAATTCCGCAATGACGCGGTCGACTTTCCCATCCCACAGCCAGGCTTCCATTCGCTCGGCCAGAGCTGATGTGGCCGGGGTCTGTGGGCCGTGGATTGCCTTGGCGCAGTCCCACAGACGCTCGCTGGCGTGATACCAGTCGATAATTCTCGCCTGCACGCGGAATTCCCGCTCCAGCAGCGGATCGATCCAATTGCCCCCGTCTCCCATGGCGATCACCACCGGCGCCTCTCGATAGCCCCGTCTCTCGGCTTCCACGTGCGCCATCGTCCCGAATGCCGCCGCGTCGCGGCTTGTCGCCAGATGGGTTCGAACCAAGGGAGCGGGCTTGCGTGCGCCTTCGCCCTCACGGCCGTCCCCGGGAATGTAGCTGGTGACGGTGAGCACTTTGTCTTCACGCCAGCGCGAGCCGCTTTCGGCATCTTTTTCCTTGCCTTGCCAGCGTCCGCCATCCATGCCGACCACCAGCAATTCAGGGACATTGCCCGGACCTTCGGGAAAGCGCCCTTCACGGTAGGCCTGTGTCTGACGATCCCGCGCGGCCACCATGCCCTGGCCCAGGGCTTCACTCCAGCGTTGAATCTGTTTGCCGTCGAAGTGGGTTTTCCAGTCGATGTTCAGCGATTTACCGGCCTCGTCGAACGACTTCTGGGTCGCTTCCCGGCAAATGCGTTCGGCGGCGTGGGGCGAGAGATTGGCCTCAGCCGCCATCGCCCAATCACGGTTTTGAGGGGGAAAAAGAGCCGCCACAGGTGCGGCATCGGCAGTGTTGTTTTTCGATCACCGCCGGTCCGTCGGGGGTGATCACCTCCGGCTGCGTCCTCTGTCTTTCCAGGTAAACCGACTCCGACCCGCACAGCGGGCAACACCCCGCCGCCTCTACTCGGGCGTTGGGCTCCAAGGCCGCTCGTTCCTCCAGAAGCGTCGGAATCACCGCACGCTTGAACTCGTCGGTCTGATCTTCCCAACTCCCAAAAGTCGTCCCTTTCAGCGGCTGGGCTTCATCCGCCGGCATGATGCGATCCAAGGCCGCCATCATTGTCTTGAGCACGCGTTCACGCGCCTCCTGACGTGTTCGAAGAGCAGGCATGCGATCCTCCTTGATCGAGTAAAACTCCTTCTTCGCATTATAATCCAAAAATCGCCCGCCTAAAGTGTCACGCACCCACGCTCGTCGAATTACTCGTTGTCATTGGCATCATTGCGCTGTTGATTGGACCCTGGACCGGCACATTTGGCTGGGCCACGGTGGACAAGATGCATCCGGATCCGCCGGCCTATTTCATCAGTGTCGGCGCCGGAATTCCAAATCCGGATACCACCCTCGATTTCGTTGGTCGAAACCACGGCAAGCTGGCGCACGGGACGATCTCCACTTCAACCTCATCAACCGCCTGGGACCTGGGCAAGAGCAATTTCCTATACGTCGATGGTCACGTGGAAACCAAACACGTGGCGGAAACAGTTTACCCAAGGACGCAATGGGGCGAAAAGTTCTACGACTTGGAGCCGTGATCACAAGGAGTGTGGAAGATAAGGTGTGAATTGTCAGGAGTGGCCTCGCCGGCAATCGGCGAGGCCGCTCTGCTGTTGGAGGAATCGCGAAGGCGCGGATTTGAGGGCTACTAATTTCCACGACGGGGCAAAGCGGCGCACAAAGACGCCGCTTTGCCGGTTTATCCGATCGCCGCGCCGCCCCGTATTCTTTGAACGGATGATTCGGAGAGCGCAACGGATACGGGGCGGCGCGGCGGGAACGGTCGGCGTGTCCCGCAGTTCACAGACGCCGCTCTGCCCCGTCGTGAAAATTGGCGCCCGCTCAGGAACTACGCCCTCGGGATTGCGCCGATCCAATAAGCGTCACACCCACCGACATTCGAAACCAATCGGTTCAAACCGGCATATCGTGATGTGCGGCATCTGATTTTCCTTCTATTTGATCTACTGATTATCGGTCTTTTCTTTAAATAACATAAAACAGATAGAATTAATAGATTTCATGCCCAAGGTCAATGGGTTGCATGGCAGATTCGGCGGCTTGTCTCGTGGCACGGGTTTTCAACCCGTGTGTGCGGGTACCCCCGCACATTGGCCGGTACTCCGGCCAAAACGGCAAAAGCGAAGCGTTCTTTGCACCGCCGCAGGAAGAAGGCCGCGGTCTTGGCTTTCATCGACGGCAGGCCGTCGATCACCGCGGAATACCGCGGTCACGGCTTGAAAAGCCGTGCCACGTCAATTCAATGCCGCCGAATCCGCCACGCACCCCCAGTCAATAGCGCCCCCGCCTCAACTCGAATTGCGGTTCCGAAACGCTTGGCTGACGGCGTAGACTAAAAATCAATGCAGGACCATTGCCTGATGAATCGACTGAAGCGCGGGGGCATCGCCGGCTTTCTGGCGACCGCGCCGATGACAGCCGCCATGGAATTTTATCGCCGCGGTGTGCCGGCGACGGCTCGCGATCCTTTTATTCCGCGGCAGGTCGCGGAGGGGATCAGCCGCCGAATTGGATTTGACCAGCAGATCGATGAGTTCGGCGAACCGGGGTGGTGGGCGCTCACAGCGCTCACCCACTTCGGATTCGGCGGAGTGGCTGGGGCGCTGTACGGCCTGTTCAATTCACATCGCGATTCAGAAACGGCACACCAGGATTTGGGCAGTTCTAAACGAGTGAGTCGCGAAGTCGTTTGCGGCGTGGGATTCGGCCTCTTGATCTGGGTAAGCCATTATCTGGCTTTGTTCCCGGCACTGGGACTGATCAAGCCGCAGGGCGACAAGCCGGTTCGAAAAAACGCAGGGCTGATCCTGTCCCACCTGGTCTGGGGAATCACGACCGCGCTGGTTTATGATTCAATGGCGGCGTTGAGTGGCTGCTCTCAATCGCGGCTACGCCGCTCATCCGTGGTCAGCTTGCGAAGCTCCAGTTGAGCATCAGTCATGATTTTGGCGATTTCCGCGACCGATACCGGATCCAGGGGCGGCGATTCGTGCAAGGCGCGAGCGAGCGACAGCATCGCCTCGGAAAGATCTTCGTGGCTTGGGGAGGGGGTTTGGTTTTTTCGGAGGGGGTTAAACGCCATTGCCTGCGTGCCTCATCGACGATTGCAAAGCTGGGCTTAAGAAGCAAGTTTCTATAATCCGCTTACGCCGTCCTTCAGATCACACAGGGCCGCGAATCTGCCAAAAGTGGCGTTTGTTGGAATCGGGGAATTCGGAAACGAATGCGAGGAATTTAAGATAGTCCCGTAAGGCCGTGAACAAAGCGCGCGGGCCTGCGCCGACAACGCTTTTTCAATCACTTTCGTCAATTGCTGGTAGTGGACCGGCTTCAAGAGATGGGCCTTGAATCCGGCATCCCTTGAATCCTGTACATCCTCCGGCATGCCGCGCCCGGTGACAGCGATTGCAATGAGCTCGGAAAAATTCGGCAAGGCGCGAATGTGTCCGAAAAGGTTGTGTCCGTCGCCGTCCCACAGGCCGACGTCCGTAAGCAATAGATCGAATCGCTCCGACATGGCCGCCTCGATTGCCGCCTGATAGCCGTCCGCGGCAATGACTTGATAGCCATGAAGGCTCAACAACTTCGACATCGCCCGCAAGGTTTCGACGTGGTCATCGACGATCAGTATCTTGATCATGACTGCACCCCGGAGTTCTCCTCAACTCGACTGGATGCCACGCTAGCGAATAAGATTCTATTTAAACACGTCCATTTGTCTGAAACGGTCCCATCTAATTCCTGAAAAACGCATGAGGATTCTGCGAAAAATGCAGACACTCCACGGATGAACTTTTATTCACCCGGCGTCGATTCATTTACGATGTGGAAGTTTGCTCGAACCGGATCAAACGCGGGTCAGCCCCTCGCGGATGGCGTACTTAGTCAGTTCGGCGACGCTTTCAATCTTGAGCTTCGCCATCACGTTGCGGCGATGGGTCTCGGCGGTTTTGACGCTGACGCCGAGCTCGGTCGCAATCTGCTTGGTGGGCCGGCCTTCGGAGATGAGTTGCAGGACTTCGCGCTTGCGCTGGGATAGGGCGGAAAATACCGATTGACCGTTTCCCGAATCTGCGGCGGGTCCCTTGGCTACATGTGCGATCACCGCCGGGCTGAAGTAGACCTTGTCCTTCATGACCGTTCGGATCGCGGTCAGAAGTTCTTCGTAAGCGGCCACCTTGTGGACGAATCCAACGCCGCCGGCCCGTAGCATCTCTATGGCAAAACGGTCGTCGGTGCTGGCGGAGAGGCCGATCACCTTCGCCCGGGAATTGGCCGCCATCACCTGACGGGTCGCATCGATCCCGTTGAGATCCGGCATGCTCATATCCATCACCACGACATCCGGGGAGAGCGCCTTCATGCGATCCACCGCCGCCCGGCCGTTGGCGGCCTCGCCGACAACGGTCACGCCCGCTTCGCGCTCGAGAAGGCGCACAAACCCGACCGAACCATATCGTGATCGTCTACGAGCAGGATGTTGATTGTCCCATTGACGGGCATGCCAACCTCTTCAGACAAAGAACCTTACCGGCGTCAACACTTTTCAGTTGGTCAATACATCTTAGCCACTTCGGAACCATAATGTTGGAGAAAACCCCATTTGTTTATCAGGCAAAAGCCCAGTTTATACGGCTGAATCGCCACCTGAAGCCTCAGGACATGACGTATTTGTCCAACCCCTTCCGGTCATCGCAGAAAAATCAGTCACGCACGCATCAGATCACGAATTGCGTTGACGATTTGCTCCGGCTCGACCGGCTTGGCAACATGCTGCTGGAAACCGGCTTCCAAAGCGGCACGATGGTCGGTTTCCCGGGCAAACGCGGTCAGCGCCAGGGCGGGTACCGAAGGCTTTCCCGCGGCCGACTCTTCCGCGCGAATGCGACGCATCATGGCGTAACCGTCTTCACCGGGCAGGCCGATATCGCTGACAATCAGATCCGGGCGAGAATGTTGAAAGGCGATCAGAGCGACGGCTGCGGAGTCCGCTTCAACAACTTTCATACCGCTGTTGCGCAACAAAACAGTGATGGCGTTGCGAGTCTCACGATCATCTTCCACAAGGAGCACGTTCAGCCCGGACAAACTGGCCGGCATATTCCTGGTTGTCCGCCTGGAAACTGCCTTCTTCGTGGATGGGCGCCTGGTCGTTTGCAAACGAGGCAGGCGCACGACGAACGTTGCGCCCTGGTCAAGTCCCGGGCTCTGAGCACTGATCGATCCGCCGTGCAACTCCACCAATTGCTTGGCGATCGACAATCCCAATCCCATTCCACCCTGAACGCGCGTTGAAGTGGGATCCGCCTGGCGAAACCGCTCGAAGACATGCGGGAGGAACTCGGCGCTGATTCCGCGACCGCTGTCAACGACGCGTATTTCGACCTCGCTGGCCACCTGCTTCACCGCGACCTCGACGCGCCCTTTGGCGGGAGTGAATTTCACGGCATTGGTGAGCAGATTCCACAGGATCTGACGCAGCCGGTCGGGGTCGGTGCGCACCATTTCGGCGCCTGAACTGAAATCCGCCGTCAACGTGACGCCTTTCGCCTCAGCGGTCGGCGCGATCGCTTCGATGGCGTTGCGCACGACCGGCGCCACCTCGATTTCCCGCATCTGCATGCGAAGCTGACCGCTGGCAATCCGCGAGACGTCCAGCAGGTCTTCGATCAGTTCTTTCTGTGCTTCGGCGCTGCTGCGGATGGCATGCAGCCCCTCGCGGAATTGTTCCTCGTCGGTGAGGGGCCGATCGCTCAACATTTTTGCCCAAAGCAGAATGGCGCTGATGGGCGTGCGCAGCTCGTGGGAGAGGATCGCGAGGAATTCATCCTTGGTCCGGCTGGCCTCTTCGGCAGACGCCTTGGAATTTTCCAGGGCCATCTCCGCCCGCTTTCGATCCGTTTCATCGCGAAGCACCTTTACGAAACCGCGAATCGAGCCATCTTCCCCATAGAGCGCGGTCATGACCCCGCTCCCCCAGAATCGGGTGCCGTCTTTGCGAAGATGCCAGCGCTCGTCGAGCGCTTTTCCAGTGGCAATTGCCTGGGCCATCTCCCGATCGGCCGCGCCGCTGGAACGATCCTCCGGCGTAAAGATAATGACCCCATCCTGGCCGACCGCTTCAGCTTCTGAATATCCGAGCAGGCGTTCGGCCCCCTCGTTCCAGGTCGTAATCCGCCGCGTCGGATCCAGCATGATCATGGCAAATTCGCGCGCCCCCTCGACCAGCAGGCGGAAACGCTCCTCACTGGCGCGAAGCGATTCTTCCGCCTGTTTCCGCGCGGTGATTTCCCGGAAATAGCAGGCAAGCCCACCGCCGGCCTCGGGATAGACGCTCATGTCGATCCATCGATTAAGAACCGGCGAAAGCGTTTCGAACTGCACTGAATTCCGTTCCTGCATTACCTTGAGGTGCATTCGGTACGGCTCGCTGTCGATGAGTTGGGGAAATTCACTCCAGTAGTGCTTGCCGATCAGGTCTTCGCGCCGCCGGCCCCACAAGCGCTCGGCTTCCCGATTCACGTACGTGAAAAAGAATTTGGAATCGACGGCGTAGAAGGCGTCGCTGATGCTTTCGAGAATTTCGATGCTGTGGGCGTGCTGGTTCCGAAGCTCTTCCTCGCTGCGCCGCAGCGATCGCTCCGCCACGATTCGCGCCGAAATATCGACGAAGCTGATGACGATTCCATCAATCCGGTTATCCGCCGTCCGGTACGGAGTGATCCGACGAAGAAACCACCGGCCCTGTTCGGCTTCCACTTCTTTTTCGGAAGGGGCGAGCGTGGTCAGAACTTTTTCCGCATCGGCCTCCAGTTGCGGGTCCGTGAACTTCTGGGCCAGGTCGCTGAGCGGACGTCCGACGTCCGAAGCGAGCATTTCGAAGAGCTCGCGCACCTGCGGCGTAAATCGGCGAATGCGAAAGCGCGTATCGAGGAACAGCACCGCGATGCTGGTGCTCGTCAGCAGGCTTGCCAGGTCGTTGTGAGCCGACTGGTGCTCTTCCATCTTGGACTGAAGCTGGCTGTTGACGGTGTTCAGTTCCTCATTGAGCGACTGCATCTCCTCGCGGCTGGTTTCCAGTTCCTCATTGCTGCTCTGGAGCTCCTCGTTGGTGCTCACGACCTCTTCATGCGACGCCTTGAGCTCTTCGTTGCTGGTCTGAAGCTCTTCCACCATGCTCTGAAGCTCTTCGCGGGCGCGGCGCAATTCTTCGGCAGTGTCGCGCGAGTCGCTCACGGCGGGGGATCCCCCCTCCTGGGGAGGTTCGTCCCCGCGCTCGTGAAAGCTGACGACGATGTGATCGGGGGCATTTTTCGAATCGAGCGGCGACGCCGTCACCGCGATCTTCACGCGGCGGCCGGGTTCGATTTCAATCCACCCGTCGGGCACGGTGACGCTCTCGCCGGCGGTGGCGCGATGAAGGGCCGTTCGCACGGCTCCGCGCACGCTTTCCCGCACGAGCTGCATCAGCTCGCGCGTCGGCTCGCCGCGCGGCGAAGCGACGAAATGCTCGGTGTTGCCATGGTAATAAACAATTCGATGGTCCCGATCGATCGTGACGGCCGGCGGCGTGTGGTGCTCCAGCAGCGCCCGACTGCTCATCTGCGCCATCGAAGGGCGGAGTCCCTGCCCCCGCGCTGATCGGGAGGAGTTCGCTCGTTGCCATTTCCGCCGACAAGCGGATGAGGCAGCGGAAAGGCGATCTTCCCGTGACGGGTCGGGCCGATGCGGCGGTAGATTCGGGCCTTCTTATCGATTGACTCGAACATCTCGTCCGAGCCGGCGGTCTCGCTGGTTCCCAGGAAAAGCGTGCCCCCTTCGCGGAGCCCAAAATGCAGCAATCCCAGCACGCGCTCCTGCATTTCCGGTTCGAGATAGATCAGCAGGTTCCGGCAGGTAATGATGTCGAGGCGGGAAAAGGGCGGGTCCTGCAACAGATTCTGCGGCGCGAAGACCACGCGCTCGCGCAACTCCTGCCGCACGCGGTAGACCGCTTCGTCCCGCTGGAAAAATTGATCCAGCCGGCGCGGCTCGATATCCGATTCGATTCCGCCGGGGTAAACGCCGGTGCGCGCATTCACAAGGGTCCGTTCCGCCATGTCGGTGGCGAACACCTTGATATCGAGCGGCTTGTTGACACGTTCGGCTTCCTCCACGAGAAGCATCGCCAGCGTATAAGCTTCCTCTCCGCTTGAGCAGGCGGTGGCCCAGCAGCGAATCGAACCTTCCGGCTCGCGGGCGCCGATCAGGGGGACAATCACCTGCTGCCGGAGAATTTCCCAGGCTTCGGGATCACGAAAAAATCCGGTGACGTGAATCAGCAGATCATCTGCCAGGGCGGACACTTCGTTGGTGCTTTGGCGCAGGAGCTTCGCATAGTCTCCCAGGTCGATCGTCCGGTTCAGTCCCATGCGGCGCTGGACACGACGAAGCACCGTCGGCTTTTTGTACCCGGTGAAATCGTGGCGGGTCCGGGTCCGCAATACCGCCAGGATTTCGCGGAGATGCTGTTGATTCCGCTTGGCGTCGGCGGCTTCGGTTTCTCCGCGTGCATAGGGATGTCCCGCATAACTCATCAGGACGTCGGGGATGTCTTCCAGACGAAGGATGTAATCGGCGTATCCCGCATCGATCAGGTTGCGGGGCATGGAGGGGAACTCGGCCGTCTCCGGCTCCTGGGCGATGCACAGTCCGCCCACCGCCTTGATCGCCTGCGCCGGCCGATCCGTTGCTCCCCATACCCGACATGATGATGCAGATTGACCGCTCGCGCTGCTCGCGGGCCAGCGATTTGAAAAAATCGTCCACCGGGCGGTTGTGCATCGGCGTGGCCAGCCGTTTGCCCAGGTGAAAGACGCCGTCGCCGATCGTGAGCGTATGCCCCGGCCGGATGACGTAAAGGTGGTTCGGAACCACTTCCATTTGGTCCCGCACCTCCAGCACCGGAAGGGAGGTGCGCTTGGCGAGGATCTCCACCAGCATGCTGTCCCCCGTGGGCGGCAGGTGCTGGATGAAAACAAAGGCCATCCCGCTGTCGGCTCGCACGCGCGAGAGAAACTCGGTGATCGCCGTTAGCCCGCCGGCCGACGCGCCGATCCCGATCACCGGAAACGGCAGGCGCGGCGGCAACTCGGCGTCCACCGGCTGAGCCTCGCGATCGTTCTGCTGCTCGGGTTGGGCTTCCCCTGAATCGGAATTGGTGAGCTTCGTTTCCGCTTCCATCAAATCACGTCAACACAGTCTACAGCGGCGGACGCTCTTGGGGCAGGGGAATAATGTCTTGTCCTCAGATTTGGTGGAGCGATTGAATGTGGCGGTTTACAGAAAGCGTCGAAAATGTACCGCAACTGTCGTCCTGAGAGGTACTCCGAAGGATCTGTCCGACTCCCCAATCGCCACAAAAAAAAGTTACACCCTCAGATTTGGTGCTCGGCACCGCCGGCGCGTTTAATCCATCTCGACAGATACTGCTTGAGAGGCTCGATCTGCTGATTCGGCTGCGCCATTGCGACATGGCCGTCTGGTCGAATCAGATAGATGGCGTACGCGCGAAGCCGGCGGATTGCGCTTCGGAGTCGTATTCGAACGAATGAATCGGTACGCGCCGCTGATTCGAAATCGCCTTCAATTCGTCGGTTGCGGATCCAAAGATGTGAATCTGCCAATCCAGCGAATCAAGCGGCTTGAAATTGTCCGGCCGTTCCAGGAAGGGAAGGCGGTCGCCGCCGCCGATTCTCCCTCCTTTTCCAACGCTCAACGCGCTATGGGGATAAGCGATGCGCGTCTGGGACACGAGCCGGAACTGCGCGGTGCGGGCGGCTCGAGAGCGGAGAAGCAACGGTATGACGCGCCGCAGAAAGACCTGCCGCATCATCCATCCCGGCAGACCGCCGCGCACGACGGCCTGGAAAATCCGGTCTGTTGTCTTGACCAGCGCTCGGGCAAATTCGATGCGCTCGGACTCATACGTATCGAGGATCTCCGGATTGGCGCGACCCTGGATCACCGCCGCCAGCTTCCAGGCAAGGTTGACTGCATCGCCGATCCCCGTATTCATTCCCTGCCCGCCGGCCGGACTGTGAATGTGTCCGGCGTCCCCGGCGATGAAGACGCGGTCCCGGCGAAAATGATCCGCCACGCGGTGGTGAACGCGATACGTTGAAAACCAGTTCACCTTCCGCACATCGACATCGATCTGCGCTTTGACGTGCGGGCGGATGTCTTCGAAGGTGATGTCTTCGCGATGATCGAGCTCCATGGGGACGACGCCGATGAGTCGGAACATCCCGCTGCTGCGAACGGGAAACGCAAGCACAAACGAACCCCGGGTAATGCAGGCGTTGACGTCGTCATCAAAAGGCAATCCGCGGGCTTCCACGTCGGCGACGTAAAACATCCGCTGGTAGGTGCCGCCGGGGAAGTTGAGGCCCAAAGTCTGCCGGACGGTGCTGCGAGCGCCGTCGCAGCCGACGAGATGGCTGAACGCGCACCGCTCTTCGTTTTCCCCCTTCCGAATCGTCGCGACGACGTTGTCGGGCTGCTGAGTGAATCCGACGAGCGACGTGTTCCACTCGATGCCGACGCCCGCCGCTTCGAGGAACTTCACGAGAAGTCGTTCGTGATCGTCCTGGGGGAGGCTCAGCACAAAAGGGAACGGACTGATGCTCGAGGCGATATCGTCAAACTGAAATCCCGCGATCTCCCTGCTGCCGGCGCGGAGGTGGATCGCTTTGAGGCGAATCCCGTTGCCGACGATTCCGCCCGCGATTCCGAGCTGGCGATAGAACTCGAGCGTGCGCGCCTGCACCGCCATCGCCCGCGAGGCTTCGCCGGGCCCGGAATTCTTCTCGATGATGCGAAAGGAAACGCCGGCCCGTGCGAGCCACAGCGCAGGACCAGCCCGGTGGGTCCGGCGCCGACGATCATCACGGGTGTCTCCATGCCGGTTGAATTGTAACAACCGCGAGCGAGCGGGAGGCTGGAAACAGCCTCTCGATGGGTCAGGGGTTGCGTGACAGAATCGGCGGATTCGTTTTCCTGTGGCACGGCTTTCCAAGCCGTGGCTGCGGTACGCCGCAGCAATCGACGGCCTGCGGTGAGCGTAGCCGAATCCGTAACCCATCGATGAAAGCAAGAGCGAAACGTTCTTCAAATTTGAATGCGAGGAACGCTTCGCTCTTGCAGCTTTGGCTGGAGTACCA
This sequence comes from uncultured Phycisphaerales bacterium, assembly GCA_963754335.1. Classification (GTDB taxonomy): domain Bacteria; phylum Planctomycetota; class Phycisphaerae; order Tepidisphaerales; family Tepidisphaeraceae; genus JBBSDP01. The sequence continues at coordinate 1,595,142 of CAVWFQ010000005.1, read as the reverse complement.
GCCAAGATGCCGGAGTACCAGCACCCACGGCTTGAAAAGCCGTGCCACCGTAAGGCCCGCCTGGGGTGTCACGCACCCGGGTCCGGGTGGCCGCAGCGAAAATGGGTGTGCCCAATATTTCGGGCGATCCATTAGTTTTGATTGCATAGGGCTTTGGCCCAGTAGCGATCCCATAGATTGCTCTGATACATCGCTTCCAGTGCCATCACGGATTCAGCGTTGTCCAAGTCCCACCGCCGGCCCCGGCCTTTGATGCGGTCGGTAGTGACACCGCACATCGATTCCATCGGCCCGGTTCCGATATCCAACCCGCGTTTCTGACATTCGTCGTACTTCATCATCGCTTGACGCTCAGCGGCGTAATTAAGCAGGCGGTCAGCTGCCTTTCGCTTTTGTCCCCGCAGCCCGCTACGCCAGTCCACCAGCTTCTGGAAAAAAGGCTCGTATCCTTCATGCTTCAGCGTGTGCAGAACGTCCTGCACCCACGCTTCTTTCGCCGGACTCTTCTCTCCCAGCGTCTTGCGGGCCGCTTCGTTCACATGCTCGCTGAGGTGGTAAAAGTCCAACAAGACCAGTTCCAGCGGCAGAACTTCCAGATGATTCCGTAGGCAGACTGCTCCATCGACCAATCCCACCCGCTCGTCCGCCAGCGGCAGGCGGACACGCAACGCTTCACGCCCCAGCAGTTTGCCCAGTCCGCGATGGTCCTTGCGCGTCACCCCCACCAGACGATGCTCCTGCGTCTGGTCGTACAATATCGTCACATAGACCTGTTTGTAACGCTGGTCGGAGCCTCTCTTCACCGCCCCCAGCCGAGCCAACCGACGACGTTGCTTTCGCGTCATCGCGGCTCGGCAAGCCAGCACCGTCTCCCGGCGCTTTTGCTTTTCTGCCGCCGTGGTCGTCGGCACCAAAACCCCATCGGCGCTGGCGTATATCCGTTTAATGTCCTGGCCACCGGGCGTCTGAGCCTTGCAGTCGGCTGCCGACCAGTCCAGTTCCAACTGCTCCTCCTCCGAAGCCTTCAACACCGCCTTGCCTTCGGATTCCACCAACTTCCGCAGCATTTCCTCCGACATCTTGATCTGGGCCGCCTCGTCGAGATTCTCCACGCTACGATTAAAACTGCGCCCGGCGATTCCCAGCCGGCAGCACAGCTCTCGTGCCCCCACGCTTACGGCACTCTCCACCGCATCAACCAGCCGATCCATCGGAGTGTTGCTTCCCTCGCCGGGGGCGTAATAACGCACGCGACGAAGCTCGATCCGCCCGTTGACGCTCAACGTCGTCCGCGACGAGCGCCCTTTGCTCTGCTTGGGTTTGCCCATTGCATCCAGCGGAGGGAAAAAAACTCGACTCCGTGGAGTCGATCCGCATCTGCACGGCCCCTTGAAAGGCCCGTTCACGAAACGCGGCTATCGCGTCCCGCACCGCAATCTCGCTGCCGTTGATCACGTTGCCGGTCGGAGCTTCATTCACCGCGTCGGCAACCCGACTCAACACCTCACGAATCTCCGCCTGCATTTGCGAAATGAACTGTTCCTTGTCCATCGTTAAAAGCCGATCCATGGCGTACCTCCAAAAATACCGGCTCTCCGGCCGGATTCATCTTATTATGCCATCTCCCGGAAATTTGGGCACACCCGCGAAAATTCGTATTTGACAAGCAATGGCGATTGCCGTACGCTTTCCTTCGGTTGGTAAGCTTTCAGAATCAGATTCCGAGACAGGTTTCCACTGCCCGCAGTCTTTTCTCGATCCTCTCCTACCTTCTGGGCCAGAACGCTGGCCTCTTTCCTTTCGAATCGGAAAGTAAAATTCGGTTCGGACAGCCCCAATCATTAGGAGATTGTTATGGGCAAGAAGTTATACGTCGGTAATCTGAGCTATCAGACCGACTCGTCTGCAGTTCAACAGTTGTTCAGCCAGCACGGCACCGTCGAAAGTGCCCAGATCATCTCTGACCGGGATACCGGCCAGAGCAAAGGATTTGGATTCGTCGAAATGGGCAGCGAAGCCGAAGCACAAGCGGCGATCGCGGCCCTCAACGGCCAGGAATACGAAGGCCGGGCCCTGACCGTCAATGAAGCCAAGCCGAAGGAAAACCGCAGCGGCGGCGGCGGTGGTGGCGGTCGCGGTGGTTATGGTGGCGGCGGTGGTGGTGGCCGCAGCGGTGGCGGTGGTTACGGCGGTGGCGGTGGTGGTGGCGGCGGACGCCGACAGTACTAAGCGCTCACCTCGCTTACAATTTGCGATTAGAGCAAGGGCCACGGCAACGTGGCTCTTGTTCATGCGCATTCGAGTATCAGAACGCCGGATATACCGCTTGCGCCTTCGCGATTGTCTCGGAAATTAAAATCATGGCACACTCGAAAATCGCGAAGACGCAAGCGGCGTGACATCGGCGGTTCGATTGCAGGATCGGCGTACCCTCCATCGATATGATGTCCTCATGGCGGACGACTCAACTATCCTGATCCCGACGCCGGCGATTCTCATCGATGCGGCGATTGCGCGGCGCAATCTCGACGACATGTCGGCCTACGTCGCAACGCACGGCCTGAAACTTCGCCCCCATACCAAGACGCACAAATCCGCGAAGATCGGCGCGATGCAGATAGAGCGCGGCGCCATCGGCCTCACGGTCGCCAAGGTGGGCGAAGCCCAGGTGATGGCGGAAGTCTCTAACGACCTGCTGATGGCCTACCCCGGCGTCGACCGCGAACGATGCGAACAGCTTGCACAACTCGCCGCGGGAAAACCGTGCGCGTTGCGGTCGATTCGAGCACCGCGGCCGATGCCCTCGCCGCCGCGGCGCGATCCGCCGGGAGCGTGATCGGAATCCTCGTGGACCTGGATGTCGGACATCATCGCACCGGCGTGCAGACGCCGGCAGACGCATTGCAACTGGCGCAGCATGTATCGCGACAGCAGGGATTGCGACTGGATGGCCTGCTCTTTTTCCCCGGACATATCTCGGCCACACCCGCTTCGCAGGAGCCTGCTCTGCGGCAGCTCGATGCCCTGCTCGACGAAATCCTGGGCTTGTGGAAGCACGAAGGGCTCGCGGCGCCAATCGTTTCCGGCGGATCGACCCCGACGGCCGTGCGATCCCATTTCGTCCGACATTTGACCGAAATCCGCCCCGGCACCTACGTCTATAACGATATGAATTGCGTTCATGGCGGAAGCGCTCATTAAACGATTGCGCCGCCCGCATCATCAGCACCGTGATCAGCACCGCCGTCCCCGGCCAGGTGGTGCTCGACGCCGGCAGCAAGACGCTCACCAGCGATCGTTGCGGCCCCGCGCCCGAAAGCGGCCACGGATTCATCGTCGAATATCCCCAAGCGAAAATCGCCAAGCTCAGCGAGGAACATGCACAAGTGGACGTCACCCGATGCGCAAAAAGACCGAGGATCGGGGAACGTGTTTCGGTGATCCCCAATCACATTTGTCCGTGCGTTAATTTGCAGGATGTTGTGTGGTGGAAGGAACCGGACGAAGCGCCGACGGCGCTGAAGGTGGATGTGCGCGGGAAGGTTCAATGAGTTTGCGCCGTCCGTAACGCTGTGTCTCTTTTCCTGCTCATCCTCTTACTCTTACTCCTACTCATACTCGTCTTCGAATACGAATAAATGCAGAGTAGGAGTAGGAGTAGGAGTAGGAGTAGGATTGGAGCAGGATGCTTCGACCCCTTTTCGATTCCCATCTCGACCTGGCCTGGAGCGCCGTCGGCTTCAATCGCGATCTGACGCGCGAAATCGCGGAGATGCGCCAATCCGAGTCCGGAATGACCGACGAGCCGGCCCGGGCGCGAAATACCGTGAGTTTTCCGGAGCTTCGACGCGCGGGCGTTCGCGTTTGCGTTGCTACGCTCCTGGCCCGCAGCGGTCCCGAGCTCCGTAAGAATCCGCCGATCCTCAAGCGGACCGATCTCGACTCTGTTGCGCCGGCGCTGGCCTACGCCGCGGCTCATCAACAGCTTGCCTGGTACAGGATGATGGAACACCAGGGTGCGATTCGAATGATCCGCACCGCCGCGGAACTCACCGCACATTGGAAACGTGCGACAACCGATCCGTCCACCCCGTTCGGCGTCATCCTGAGCATGGAAGGGACCGACCCGATCATCTCTCCGGATCAGGCGCAGGAATGGTGGGATGCGGGTTTGCGTGCAGCCGGGCTGGCGCATTACGGCCGTGGGCAATACGCCTACGGCACCGGCGTGGTCGGCCCCCTCAGCGATCAGGGCATCGCACTGCTCAAGGAATTTTCCCGGCTCGGAATGATTCTCGACGTCACCCATCTCTGCGACCAGAGCATGGCCCAGGCCCTCGATCTGTTCGACGGCGCGGTGCTGGCCAGCCACCACAATTGCCGCGCGCTGGTTGACGGCGATCGTCAACTGACCGACGAACAAATCGCCCGGCTCGTGAAGCGCGGCGCGGTGATCGGTGCGGCCCTCGACGCCTGGATGCTCTACCCCAATTGGGTTCGTGGACAGACGAAGCCGGAGGTGGTTGGATTGTCTGCCGTCGCGGATCACATCGATCATGTCTGCCAGATCGCGGGAAACGCGGATCATAGCGCCATCGGCAGCGACCTCGACGGCGGATTCGGCATCGAGCAGACGCCGCGCGATCTCGATACGATCGCGGATCTTCAGAAGCTGGGCGATATCCTTTCCGCGCGTCGGTATAGCGATGCGGACATCGATCTGATTTTTTACGGGAACTGGCTTCGTTTTTTCAGTCGTGCGCTGCCGGCTGCGTAATGCCAGCTTGGATCAATCTCCCCTTCCTTTCCGTTTAGCCGGCCCGCTTGCAGGCCGCGGCGCGTTGCGTAGCTCGTCAAAACCAGCGTCGGACAGCACGCGATCGTCGGAGCGCTCGCGCTTCAACGATCGACCCCGCGCCAGATCAATTGCCGCGCCCGGCAAGCGGGGCGGCTAAACGAGAAGGAAGGTGGAAAGAAGAGTGAATATAGCAAGACGGACAGGTATGATCCCTTCCGGGAAATTTCCGAGCAGTTCCTCGAACGTCAATGGCCCAAATCACCGAGGCGAAAAATGATTTGCCGCGTCTCCGACCGAGTCACTCACCTGAACGATCGATGCCGCTGGCCGCGCTGATCCTGATATGCTGCGCCGCCTCCACCGCCTTTGCGCGGAAGCCCGCCACGACTTCACCGGCCGCTGGTTCCGTCGAACCGCAAATCACCTACGTCGGGATGTACATCAACGACGTTCACAACCTCGACCTGAAAGGTTCCAACTACACCGTCGATTTTTACATCTGGTTCCGATGGACCGGAAACCTCGATCCGAGCAACTTCGAATTCCTCAACGGCTCACTTGATTTGAAGGAGCACCCCTACCCCCTTGAAGCGAACGGCGTGCATTATATTTCCTACCACTGCCGCGGCGTGTTTCATATTGCCTTCAACTATCGCCGCTATCCGCTCGACGAGCACAGCCTGGTTCTGGAGATGGAAGACGCCGACTACGACGCGCGGCAACTCCAGTACGTCATCGACACCCAGAACATGAATCACCTCCGGGAAGCGACGCTGCCCGGCTGGACGTGCGGGAAGCCTCTGCTGGAAATTCAGGATCACGTCTATCAGACCAACTTCGGCGAGCCGACCGAGCAGATGGGCGGCACGTCAAACTACTCGCGGCTGAATTGCACGATCGGAATTTCCCGGCACAGCTTTTCGATCTACATCAAGACCTTTCTTGGATTATTTATCGCGGTTGCAATCGCCTTCATCTCGTTTCTCTTCAAGCCCGGCGAAGTGGATCCGCGATTTGCGGTGGGGGTAGCGGCGATCTTCGCGGCGGTGAGCTCGGAGTTTGTCGCGACCAGCAACCTGCCCGAGATGCCGTATATGACCCTCGCTGACAAAATCCATCTCTTCAGTTTATTTGTGATCTTTCTTTCACTGCTTCAATCCTGCCTCGCGCTGCGCTTCTTTCGCGAAGGGAAAGAGCATCTGGCCGCCCGATTCGATCGAATCTCCCGACTGGCCTTCCCGATCGGCTACGTCGTTGTCGTTCTCCTGCTCACGTTCCTGCCGGTCAATTGAAATCACGCGCGGTTCAAACCAAGGGAGTCGCGCTCTCTGATTCGGTCGAAAATTACCCTCCGGAATCGAATCCAATGGCACCACTGTTGCTCCGTCTGCTTGCAGAACCTCCAGTTTGTTTGAAAGGAGCCAGCGATGCGATTCTCACGTCAAATTGGCATTTTCTGTGCGACGGCAATCGGCGCGGCAACCATGGTCGGATGCGCTACGGACCAGCGCCCGCACGACGTTCCCTCGGCGGCCATGAACAAAGTCGAAGGAGACCAACGGCTGATCTATACCGCGGCGGACTCAGGCACAGTCTGGGTAACCGAAGGAGCGACCAACATTCTTTATTCAACGCCGGTATCCCCCGGCGATCGAATCGTGCTCGACCCCGCGGTCGGCAAGCTCATGCTCAATGATCGCGTCGTCCTGGATAAGGACGTGAATCGGATCGATCACAAGATTTTCTTCCAGCCGGGCGCCATGCCGCCGCCGGTGGCGGTGGCCGCCAGTGATCGTTCCGTGAGCCGGCCCGAAGGCGTGCCGGGAATGGCCGTCATCGGCGCCGAGGGAAAAGACCGCGTTGAATATACCGCCCGGCGTGATGGTTTTGTTTGGATCACCGACGAGGATCAACATCGCGTTCTCTACTCGTCGCCGGTGAATCGCGGCGATGAAGTCATCGTCGATCCACAGAAGAACATGATGGCCATCAACGGCCAGCCGGTTCAAGGCCAGGCCGTCACGCCTGACAACCACCGCATCTTCTTCAGCACGCAGAGGCCGGTCTGGCAATCGGCAGATGGAACTCCCGCCGAAGGGGCCATCATCAGACCCGCGGACGTGCCGTCGGATGCTGTGAGCCGCGTGCAGGGGACTGGCCGCCTCGACTATGCCGCCGACCATGATGGGACGGTCTGGATCGTCGATATGACGACCGGCCACACTGTCTATTCGGGCCGCATTCTCAAGAATGACCAGCTCACGCTCGATGCGAACGAGAATCTTCTTTCCCTCAATGGCCAGCGCGTGCACACCCAGGATCTGCCACGCGATCGTTACGGTGTTTTCTTCGCCGAGCGATAATAGAGTACCGCTGGATTGGGGCCCTTTACGAAAATGGTGCGAGCCGGGAACAGAAACCGGCTCGCACCATTGTTTGTTACTTTAAAGTCGCAGGTCTGCCTGTCGGCGCCGAAGAAATCGGCGCACCGCGTTGTCCCGTTCAAGCCCGATGGCGGCTTCGTACGCCCGGTCCGCTTCGACGGTGGCATTGATCCTTGCCAACAGTTCCGCGCACGTCGCCCAATAGGGCTGGTATTCGGCGAGGCGCGAGTCGGCGTCAATGCCGCTCATCGATTCCAGCGCCGTTTCCGGCCCCTCCACCTCGGCAACCGCAAGAGCGCGGTTGATTACGACGACCGGCGAATCGGAAAGAAGCAGGAGCGCGTTGTAGAGCTGTAACACCGCCGGCCAATTCGATCTTCCGGTCTTTCGGCGATCGACGTGCGCCGACTGCAGGGCCGCTTCAAGCTGATATCGGCCAACCCTGCCCAGCCCGCTGGCCCTCAGTAGCAGCGCCTCGGCCGAGCCGATCATCGGAGCGTCCCAGAGCGAGAGATCCTGCTGCTCGAGCGGCAGGTACTCCCCTTGCACATCGCGCCGGGCGCGGCGACTGCGCCTGGCAATGAAGCATCAGCGCAAGAAGTCCCAATGCCTCCGGCTCCTTTGGCAGAAGTTCACACACCACGCCGCCCAGATAGATTGCATCTTCCGCGAGCTCGCGCCGGGCAACGTCAATCTGCCCGGGATCGCCCCATCCTTCGGCGAAGGCCGCATAGATCGCATCGAGCACCGCTTCGAGCCGGTCGGCAAGGCGCTCGCGGCTGGGAATATCGAAAGGAATTGCCGCTTCCTTGATTTTGCCCTTGGCGCGAACCAGCCGCTGGCCCATGGCTGCGGGAGAGACCAGAAACGCCGAGGCGATCACCAAGGCGTTGAGCCCGAGCACCGCTTGGAGCATCAGCGGCGCACGCGCCGCCCGATCGATTGCCGGATGCGCACAGGCGAACATCAGACCGAGGCGGCGGTCGGGGATTTCGGCGTCCGCCGACGTGGAATCGAACCATGTTGCTCCCGGGGGCATTTGCGCAACCGCCGTTTCGTGAGTCTTCTTCTGGCGGAATGAATCAATGACTTTGCGACGGGCAACCGCGACGAGCCACGCCTCGGGGTTGGCCGGGCAACCGTCTCGTGGCCAGCGTTCCAGCGCCGCCACAAAGGCGTCCGACAGCGCATCTTCGGCGGCGGCGATGTCCCGCGTGCCGGCCGAAAGCAGCGCGACGAGTTTTCCGTAACTGCGCCGCGCCAGCGATTCGGCCGCGGTTCGAACTTGCGCGACGGATGGGTCGGGAGTCATCCTCGAATGCTTACCTCGCTCGTCTTCAAAATGCCCCTCACCCTGCCCTCTCCCGGAGTACCGGGAGAGGGAAAGGAGGCGCGTCGTCCGCTCTTCGGTTACTCCCTTGTTTCACATCGACCAGACCGGACGGACTTCGATCGCGCCGTGGCTCGCGCCTGGGCAACGAGCGGCCCAGGAGAGCGCCGCATCGAGATCCGGCGCTTCGATGAGATAGTAGCCGCCGAGTTGTTCTTTCGATTCTGCATACGGACCATCGAGGACCTGGGGCTTGCCGTCGGTGACACGAACGATGGTCGCGGTCGAAGTGGGCTGAAGGCGATTCGAACCCTTCAGCACACCGGCTGTTGTCAGCGCCTGGGTATAGGCCTGGTAGGCCGCCATTCCCTTTTCCTGATCGGATTTGGACATCTTCGGCCAGGCCTTTTCGTCGAGATAGATCATCATGAGATATTGCATCGGAATGCCTTTCTGCATTGGAGTGGCGGGCACCATGCTCCGCCACTGACCTCATGACGGTCAAGACGGCGCGATTTCGACAACGTTCGAAGAAAAACTCCGCGATATTGTTGGAATGCTACCGACCGGGTCGTTCAGGCACGATCTCGTCAGTCCGATAGCAATATCGGCTGCGCGACGTCCGCGCACCGGTTTTCGCGCTCATGCTTGCACCCACCAACACCACAGATCCTGCACCGTCGCCGGCGACGGCTACAACTCCCCGGCATTGGCCCGCGCTCGATGGCCTGCGCGGCCTGGCGATCCTGATGGTGATGTGGGCCCACTTCACCCCACAATGGGCGACCGCGAACACCACCGGCTGGACGCGACTTGCTCATAACCTGCTCAACGGCGGCTGGGCCGGAGTTGATCTTTTCTTCGTCCTCTCGGGATTCCTCATCACCGGCATCCTGATCGATGCGAAGAAGTCGATTCGCAACTCCGCGAGAAGTCAGTGTAGCACGGGATTGTGGCGATCTTCAAATTCCCCCTCTCCCGGTACGCCGGGAGAGGGTCGGGGTGAGGGCGCTTTTTGGAAAATGGAAAGATTCGCGACCCCCAAATACCCCTCACCCTAACCCTCTCCCGGCGTACCGGGCGAGGGGACAAGAATCGCGTTCACTACAAATAAGCGAGACACCCCACAAAGTTCTTGCGCCCCCGGAAGATCATTCCCGGCGCCTGGTCCGCGCGGGCCGCGTCCTCCTCATCCTCGGAGCATCTCTGCTCATCCCCGCATTCTGGAATGACGCGCTCATTGACGTGCTCGGGCGACCGGTACTGGCACTTTTGTCGGGCGGGGTGATTCTACTGTCACTCTACAGTTCCCTGCGATCCTGGTTAGAAAATCCAGTCCTGCGATTCCTGGGCAAATACAGCTACGGCCTCTATATCCTGCATTTCCTGTTTCATCCGCAATTGGATCGCCTGTTCCCCCTGGCTACCCTCGGCATCGCGCTCCATTTCATATGCTGCGTCGCGGTGTCTTGCACGCTTGCCTGGTGCTCCTGGCATCTGCTGGAGAAGCAATGTCTGAAGTTCAAGCGTTGGTTTCCGATGCCGGATCGACAAAACGAAACAAGTCAGAAAGCCAACCCTCTCCCGCCTTCTCATTTAGACGATTTTTCAAGTTTCGTTCTTCGGTGATCCAGTTGATCCGACATGATCCGACATAATCCGACATAATCCGACACTTTTTGCTCTTGTATATCAATAAATAGCTGTCCATTCAAATACCATCGATAGATTCAGAAATTATGTGCGGATGGCCGGCGAGCTGTCACTCAAGGCAATCCCCGCACGCGAACGGTCAGGTCCGCCGACCCGGAAGCGGCGAGTTTTCCGTCCGCGGAAAATGCAATCGCGGTGACTTTTCCAGTGTGTCCGGTGAATCGGTGAATCTCCGAACCGCCGGGGAGCGCAAGCAGTCGTAGTGACCCATCCTCCAGACCGATCAGTGCATGGCCGCTATCGGGAGATACCGCAACCGAAGTAACAGTCTGTGCGTCCAACTTGAAGTCTGAAATTTCCTTATCCCCCTCCACGTCCCACATCCGCAAGGATCCCGGGTGCTTCGCGTCGCTGAAGAGTACGAATCGTCCATCCGGTGAAATCTCCGCCGCAACGAAATTGCCGCCCGCGCGGATCAATGTGAACATGCGGCCGGTGCGCGTCTGATAGATGCGCGCGACATCGAGTTCGCTTTCGGTGGACCAGCGCAGGAAACGCGAGCCGTCGGAGCTGAATCGCAGAATATTGCCACCCCCGCCGAGCGATCCCTCGTGCCACACGGTCTGGTGCGTACTCGTGTCCCACACCCGTACCTCGGTCCCGTTTTGTTCGTTTGTGACCAGATGATGTCCATCGGGGGAAAAACCGGCCGATGGGACATCATGGGACTGTCTGGTGCGAAACTTCTCCACGCCCTCGGGCAGGCTTCGGACCACCAGGTCGTACGAATGCCCATCTGCCTCACGATCCATCGTCGCCGCCAATTGCCCGTCCGGCGAAATGGCATGTGCGATCGACCACCCGGGCCACTGTGCGAGTGGTGTTTCCGAATCGATTCGCTGCACCCATCCTTTGTCCGCCCCTCCATTCAGCACGATCTCACCGCTTGCGGAAATCGCCGCGTCAGGACCCCCGACGGCTTGGCCGGCGTATCCACCGGTGCTGATTTCCCATCGCCGCGCATCTCCCACATGGAAAGGCGTCGTCGGGTCATGCCCGATGGACCAGACGTAGCGGCCGTCCGGGGAAAAACCTACTTTATCGCTGGCCATCGTGCTGCCGTGAAGAATGAGACCGCCCTGTAGCGCAGAAGCTGTAGCTGCGGTCGCAGTCTGTTCGGGAGAGTTCGATGTCGGGGCATGAGCATGCGACCAGCGCCAGCGCTCCATCCGCCGGCGATTCCGGTAGCTGCGAGGGACAGGGCCGTCGCGACGCGCAGCGCAGTTCGCCTTGAGCGCAGCCTCTTGCCCTCGAATGGATCCGGCCCCCGCGACCCCGCTGATTTGTCGACGAGCACTCCATCCAGGTCCGCGATCAGCTCCGCGGTCGATGCATACCGATCGGCTTGCGACTTTTGCGTCAACTTCGAGATCACGGCCAGAACATCGGTTGGTATCTCTCCGATGCGCTTCGATGCATCGGGAAACGGCTCGTGGCAATGTTGATACATCATCGAGGTAGCGTCACCGTCAAAGGGTACCTGCCCGGTGAGTAGCTGGTAGTACGTACAACCCAATGCATACAAGTCGCACTGCAAACCGGCTTCCTCGCCTCGGCATTGCTCGGGGGCCATGTAGGCCGGCGTGCCGATCAGCGCGCCGGTCGCCGTCTGTTGCGTCTGCATTCCGCTGGCGCGGGCCACGCCAAAATCGGCAACTTTGATCCGTCCCGAGCTGCTTCGAAGAAGGTTAGACGGTTTGACGTCGCGGTGAATCAGGCCCGCCGCGTGGGCGGCGCCCAGTCCTTCGGCGGCTTCCCGCAATGCAAGTGTTGCCTCACGCCAGGGCATCGGCCCTTGGCGTTCAATGAGATCGGAAAGGCTTCCGCCGGCCAGCAGTTCCATCACGATGCTGATCTGTTTCCCGTCGCGCCAGACGTGATGGAGCCAGACCGCGTTGGGGTGATCAAGGCGTCCCGCCGCCCGCGCTTTGCGCAGTATGCGCGCTGAAGCGGCGTCCTCTTCCCCGGGCGGCATGTTCAGTACTTTAATTGCGACGTCTCGCTCAAGCGTCAGGTCGTGCGCCAGCCAAACCGTTCCCATCGCCCCGCGTCCCAACAGGGAGATGATCCGATACCCCGGCACACGCGGCGGCGAAAATCCGCTCGACCCGGCGGCTGCGCCGCTGACTCCGGAATCCATCGTCGGTGACAAACTCAAATCGCTTTCCAGCAGATCGCTCAGACGATCCGGCGACGAATCGGCCAGGTGCTGGTCGATGCGATTTTTCCCCGGTGAATCGCTCAAGGTAATCCCCACACGCGGACCGTCAGATCCGCCGACCCGGAGACGGCTTTTCGGCCGTCGGCGGAAAAGGCGATCGCCGTCACTTTCCCGGTGTGACCGCTCAGACGGCTGATCACCGGGCCGTCGGGGAAGGCATTCAGGTTGATCGCTCCGTCCTCACAGCCGCTCAGGACCCGGCTGCCGTCGCGAGAAAAAGCGAACGTCGTAAACGAAGCGCTGCTCGACGCAAATGCAGTCGTCTCCTTATCCTGCTCAACGTCCCAGGTTCGCATCGTTTTGGGCCGATCGACCGTGGTGAAGAGTACGAATCGCCCATCGGCCGATATCGCCGCGGTAACCAACTTCGCCCGGGCCGAATCAGTGTCCACAGTCGTCCTGTGCGGGTCTGATAGACTCGCGCCGGATCCTGACTATTGTCCCCCGTTGACCAGCGTAAAAATCGTGATCCATTGGCGCTGAAATCCAGAGCGTTTTCGTTGGGCCCGATAATGACCTCGTGCCACAGTTCACGCCGCCCGCTAATTTCGAATGCGCGGAGTACGCAGTCGCCGGACCGGTCAGAAATAAGATAGGCTCCATCCGGCGAGAAGTGAGCGACGGATGGTCGGTTTGTTGCGGGGAAACGTGCGTATTCCTCGCCGCCGGGCAATCTACGGACGACCATGATTTCATTCTGACCGACGGAGGTGTCTGCACTTACTACCAGCCGGCTGTCGGGCGAAACCGCTAACGCATTGCTGTGTCCCGCCCATTGAAAGAGCGGTGTATCTAAGTCGATCCGCTGAATCCAGCCATGGTCGAAGTCGCCGTTCAACGTCACATCGCCGGATGGCGAGAGGATTGCCCAATTTACCGAGCTTTGACCGGCGGGCGCGCCGGTGCCCACCTCCCACCGCCTCGATTCGGCACGATGCCATTGGGTCGCATCCCGTGCATACGACCAGGCATACCGGGCATCCGGGGAAAATCCGACGGCCTGACTGGCCATGGTGTTGACGTGAAGAATCAGAACATTTGTTGCGGTGGAAGGGAACACCGGTGCAACTGAGATTTGGCGTTGGGTATTCGGCGCCGAACCCTGCGGGCGCCGGGAATGCCACACGCTCCATGCGACGATTCCGCAACTGGCCAGCGCAGCAACCAGGACGACTCCCAGAACCACGCGCTTCCACCACGCCGGGCCCTGTGGGCCCGGATCCGGGTCCGCAGGACCCGGCGTGAAGGGACGCGCGGTGGAAACTCCAGTTCCGCCACGGGTTTTCTCCGGCGCAACAATCCATCCAGTTCCGCAATCAAATCCGCGGTCGTGGCGTATCGATCCGCCGGGGATTTTTGCGTCAGCTTCCCGATTACCTTCAGTGCCCGTGCAGGAATTCCTTCCACGCGTTTGGAGGCATCGGGAAATGGCTCATGACAATGCTGATACATCACGGCGCTGGCTTCGCCGGTAAATGGCACGCGACCGGTGAGCAGATGGTAGTACGTGCATCCGAGTCCATACAGGTCACATTGCAATCCAGCCTCTTCCCCGCGGCACTGCTCGGGAGCCATATAAGCGGGCGTGCCGATCAATGCGCCGGGTATCGTGATCTGCGTCTGCATTCCTCCCGCGCGGGCCACGCCGAAGTCGGCGACCTTGACCCGGCCTGAAATACTGCGAAGCAGGTTGGAAGGTTTGACGTCGCGATGGACCAGGCCCGCTGCATGCGCCGCGCCCAATCCCTCGGCCGCTTCGCGCAGCGCCAGCGTTGCCTCGCGCCAGGACATGGGGCCATCGCGCTCCACGAGATCAGAAAGGCTCCCGCCGGCCAGGAGTTCCATCACGATACTGATCTGCGCGCCGTCGCGGGAGACATGATGAAGTCGTACCGCGTTGGGATGATCGAGTCGCCCTGCCGCTCGCGCTTCGCGCAGCACGCGAGCCGAAGCGGCATCCTCATCGCCGGCGGGCATGTTCAGGAGCTTGATGGCTACATCCCGATCGAGCGCCAAGTCATGGGCCAGCCAGACTGTTCCCATCGCGCCGCGACCCAGCAATTCGATGATGCGATATCCCGGCACGCGGGGCGCAAACCCGCTCGATGCGGCACTCCCGCGACTGCCCGCCGAATCCATCGTCGGCGCGCGCCCTCGCCGGGTTCGGCTGAGATACGGTCTGCCGATGAATCGGAAAGGAGCGCGTCGATGCGATTTTTCCCCGCTGGATCGCTCAAACTACCCTCCCCCCTCCCCTCGCAGCCGGAATCCCAGCGTGTCCTTGAGACCGCGCGCTGTTCCCAGGATCGTCCTCAATTCGTCGATCTCGCGCTGGATCATCTTCGGGTCCGATTCATATTCGCTCACCACCGACCGCATGGCACGGGTGAACATGCGCTTGGCGTTGACCAGCATGTCCTGCGCGTGAGCCGCATCCGTCAGATGCAACCGCGGGACCAGCGTTGAATATTCCTCGGCGTCGCGCCCGGTGAGCGTCGGGACCAGGACGCGCGCCTCGAACAGGAGCCACATCGGTTCGCGATCGGTCTCCATGCAATGATCGTGCATGCGATGCAGCGCCTGGCGGAGGACCGAGCGCGCCCAGGCCACATCGAAAATTTCCTCCGGCGCGAGCCCGGGCAAGCCACTTCATCGGGCGCGTGAGACGTCCCGCTGCCTCGTCCCGGCGATCGCTTGAGCCGATTGCCGTCGCGAAGCGAGTTGGAGACAAAGCGGTCAAGAATTTTGACTACGAAACCACGAAATCGACCTTTTTCCTGTCGGGCTTCTTCCAGAACCCCCGCTTCGAGGACCGGGCCCAGCAGAAAATCCTGGAGCAAATCATCCGCCTGGTCCGGGGAAAGGTTCCAGCGTGAGATTAATCGCCCGCGTAGCGGGGCAGCATAACGTTCGATCAATTTGCTGAGTGCGCGTCGTCGAATGGCGGGATCGGCATCGCGTGCCGCCGCGATCGTTGCCCAGTGCGTGCTCGGAAAACCGTCAGTCCCGACGTGACCCATCTGCGCCAGATCTCGCGAGGGGAGAAGCAGATCCGCCCCTCGTACAAATTACTTCTTTGCAACATTAAATCAGGCGGGCGGCGGGTTTGCAAGAAAGAAATTGAAGTGCACTGCACCAAAGGCTTCCAAAAATATTTTTCGAGAGCGCAGGAATCGAACTGCGTGAGTGAATAGCCAGACGAACGCAATCGTCGTTATGGCCTTTTTCGCACAAACGAATTCTTATTCAGGAGAATCAATGCTTGGAGACAAAAAAGTCCTGCTTCTACTGACGACAGGGCTTCTGGCGACCTCTTCCGTACAGGCTGCAATCGCTCCACCCGTTTATGCGGCCGGGGGAGACATCGAGTTTAATGGAGAGCCCGGCGTTAATCCCACTCAGTCATCAACGCCGGTCAGCACCGGACTGGTTTCCCAGTCTCAGGATTCGGCCACCGGGTCGTACTCGGCGGCCGCCGGAGTGGGCGCTTTGCACAGCCTCTCGCATGCCAGCCTTTCATCCGGTCCGGCGGCAACTCCGGTTTCTGTTTTTTCGACCGCCTATTTTACTGTCAATGACCTGGTCTTTTCCGCGACATCGTCCCCTGTCAATACCCAGCTCAACTTGTCCCTGGCTGGGTTACTGAACGCCGCGGGGGACAACGGCGCAAGCAGCGCCACCTCGAATGTCACCGTCTCCTTTGAACTCTCCGACCAGAACCAGGTTTACGGCAACGAATCCACGACCTTTCTATCCGATGGCGAGCAATTCGGCTTTGGCGCCGGCGCAACGCTCGATCCGTCGCATCCGGCAATTCTGACCAGCGATGCGTTTCCGGTTCCGACAAATGTCCCGCTGAGCCTCACCGTTGAACTCCATACTGAGGCGACGATCTTTCCGTCTTCGTCCGGCGATCCCTTCGCCGGGCCGGCCGATGCGGATGCGGATTTTTCTCACACCTTAACGTTCGCCACAGATCGCCCAGTCTTCAATAACTATAACGATGTTCCGGGTTTCACCGTGAACTCCGTCAGCGGCGGAATTGTTCTCAATACAGCGGTACCGGAACCGATGGGAGCCTCAGCGCTGATTGGAATTGCATTGTTCTCACTCCGCCGAACCCGAAGAAATTAAAGAGTAGATCTGTTTCGACCGCCTCGTCGGAAATCTTAACGGAGACGGAAATTTCAGCCCCGACGCGTCCGGCTTCGGACTGCGAAACCCCCTCCGTTCTGTCATTAAGCCGGACCCGCCAAAATATGGGGACGTTGCGTCGCTGTCTTCCGGCCCGTTAACAACTCTCGGATGGATACTTTCATGAAAAATTACGTTCAAACGCCTTATCGTCCCGGCGCAATCCGGCTCCTTTTGCAAAACGCGACGCCGGCGCTGCTCGCTATCGGATTCTCCTTTTGGCCAGCGCAATCACGGGCGGCCACCCTGATCGTTGCCGATGGATTCTCCGGCACCAACGGCACGTCGATCGACGGCCGGGCCCCCGATACGGCCAATCTTGCGGGCGACACATGGCACAATCGAGACTACTTCGCCCAACCGACCACGGCGATCGATACCACGGCAGGTTCGCCGTCCCCGTCGGCGGTGGGCAGTTCGAACAACCTGAGCTTTATTTCAATTGCGTCCGCGGGCGCCTACTCCAAACCCAGCACCCTCCACATCTCCGGTGACTTGCAGTTAGGTAATCTGCAAGCCTTCGTTGCCCTCGGCTTCCTCATCCAGGACCCCGGCGACTCCACCAATATCAACCACCTCGGCACCGACGACGGGTTGAACGGAATTGAATTTGAATCCGACGGCACGCTGAACCTGCGGACTTCGACGGCCTGCTGCAACGGCGCCTCGCCGCAACACCTGACGCTCATCCACACATACGACGCGGCGGACCTGGGTGCATTCGATGCCTCGGCGTTCTATTCCCTTGCCTACGACGTGGACACCGTCAGCGGAGATATTTCGAACATCACGTTGTCGAGCGCCACGGGCAGCGTCACATATGACGCGGTCGCGACCACATTTACGGCGGCCAACACGAACCTCGCAACGTTCGCGACCGGTAGTTTGCCGGCCGATCGGTTCGGGCATGTGGATAACTTCGCGGTGTCCTACGTCCCGGAGCCGAGCGCGCTCGGAGTCAGCGGGGCCGGCGTCATCGGCCTGCTTGGCCGCCGTCGCCGGGGCTTCGGTCGGTTGAAGCGAGCCGACATTTCCGTTGTTCCGATACGAATTTAGGCCAATTGAGGGACGCGCCGATCCTTGCAACTCCAAAATGACGCTGGCGCTTCAACGTCGATGTGCTTCCAGAAACGATTCCGGACAAATTTTTTCCCGAGCGCAGGAAGCGTTCTGCCGCGGTGAATAGCCGTGCGACGGGCGTGAAATGCTTCGATCCCAGGGTCGGGAGTCCGCACCTCATTCACCTGACGGTGTGTTGTATCGTCTTGGTGCCAGGTGTTCGTTAACGTCGCGTTCTCTGCAAACCCGGGCAATCCGCTCAGACCGAAATCAAGACAAACCAGCTCCATCCACGTTCTACGTGGAGCGGCAGAACTTGGAGAAAATGCGACCGAAACAAAACCGCGGCCAATCCGCTATTGGCAAATTTCAAATCGCTCCGGCCGCCCGTGGCGGCTCGCGGCGAGCCAGCATCAGTAAGCGGCGGCGGCACCTGGCCACGTCCTCCGTGTGCGCAACGCTTGCCGTCGGCAAGATTTTGGGCGGTGTGTCCACGGCCCATGCAGACGACTGGACCAATTTATCGGGCGGATCGTGGTCTACGGCTTCGAACTGGTCGTACGGTGTCCCAGACAGCGCAACCGATATCGGTTTTACTACCAATGGACAATACACTGTGACTTTGGATGGCCCGTCTTTTGCAAACAACGTCGGTGTTGCCCAAACCGTGAACGTCACGCTTGGCCTGGGAAACAACACCCTCAGCGCGCTTGCATTGCAAATTGCGACGAGCGACGCGTCGATCACGCTTGACGGCACCGGCGACGGCCAGTTCAAAAGCACGGGCAGCGACTATATCGGATACGGAAAGCTGCTCATTCAAAGCGCAGCTCAACTCTCCGATTCAGGGGCGAGCATCGTATACGGGGCAGTCACCGTCAGCGGGGCGGGTTCAATGTGGCGCACCAAGGCCGAGGACGGCATTTCGATGGGAGAACTTATAGAAGGGGCATATTTGTCGGTTCAAAGCGGTGGTGAAGTCGATTCAGGATTTGTCAACGTCAATACCGGTGGGATCAACGTCATCGGATCGGGGTCGAAATTGAAGATTGCGGGCGTGGCGACAGTGGGAGGGAGTTACATTTCTGTATTCGGCGGCGGACAGCTGAGCACCTCGAGCGGCAGCATCACGGGAGGAAATGTCGTCTCATCCACCGATGATGAAGAGAGTACTGGCGGTTCTCTCACAGTGAGCGATCCGAATTCGTCCTGGACGAATACCGGGAATTTTTCGATCAGTACGCCGTACGGGGCGGCGATGGGGAGCGCGCTCAACGTGCGAAATAGCGCTTTGGTCACTGTCGCGGGCACGACAACTGTCGCTGCCGGCAGTGTCATCAACCTTTCCGGGGGGACGTTGCGGACGAAAGGCTTGGATTTAGGCGCTGATTCTTCCCGCCTCAACTTCACCGGCGGAACGCTTCAACTCGGCGGCGGCGCCAGCAACCTTCGCGCGCTCAGTCTCGCGTCCGGCTGCACCCTCGCGGGAACCGGAGCGATCGCCGGCACGGTGACTGGCAACGGAGGAATTATCTCACCGGGGAACGCCTCAACGCCGATCGGTGCGCTCTCCATGACGGGCCTCACGCTCAGTGGAGGAAGTCTTGCCTTTGACCTCGGATCCGGCCGAACATCTGACCTGCTCCAAGTCACAGGCTCAGGCGGCCTCAATCTCGCCTCGGCCACGAATTTAAACCTGAACAACATCGGCACTCTGACTCCCGGAACCTATACCCTCATCGACTACACCGGCGGCTTTTCCGGCTCGCTGAGCAACCTGCAAATCGCCAACACGTTTTCCGGCTACAACTTTTCGCTGACCAACACCGGGAGTGCCATCGATCTGATCGTCGCTTCGGCCGCCGCCGGCACCGAACCCACCGGCAGCAGCGGATCCTGGCAGAGCGGATCGGCGTGGAATGGAAACTCGCCGCCCAGTTCATCGAGCAATGTGTCACTGGATTCGGCGAGCACCTACACGCTAACCGTCGGCAGCGGATCGACGGCTCACGACCTGACAGTCTCGGCGGGAAACGTGACGGTCGACGCTTCCAACGGATCGCTCCAGCTTTCAAACAACATCAACGTGACCGGCGGAACGCTCAACACCGGCAGCGCCACCCTTCGCGCCGGGCAGACGCCGGGGATCGGGGAGATCGGCGCGGGCAACGCCATCAACGTCAGCGGCGGAACGCTCAACACCTCGACGCTCGACGTGGATGACGCGAACGGGCTCAACGTAACCGGCGCCGGGAAGATCGTCACCGCGGCGCTGAACGTGGGCATTACCGGTTCAGCCAGCGCGTCGCAAAGCGGCGGATCGGTGCAGACCGCCGGAGACTTCACCCTCGGCCGCTATGACGGCGGCAACGGCTCCTACACGCTCTCCGGCGGAACACTTGCGGTGGGCGGATCGGAGTATGTCGGCCAGGCGTTCAGCACCGTCAACGGATCCGGCACGTTCACCCAGACCGGCGGCGTCCATACCGTCACCAACCAACTCAGCGTCGGAAACCAGACCGTCGGCACCGGAACGTATGCCATGAAAGGGGGAACGCTCCAGGTCACCAATGGAGTGACCGTCGGCGAAGTCGGCACCTTCGTGCAGACCGGAGGGACCGTAGACCTCCAGAACGGCGGCGGATTCGGCGACCTCAATGTGGTGGGATCGTATTACCTCTCCAGCGCCGACGGGCCAGCCGTGCTCAACGTGGGCCATACGGAATACATTGGTAGCCCACAGGGGGGACCGAACACGTCCAATGCCTCGGGAACGTTCATCCAGGACGGCGGTACCCACACGATTACCGGCAACCTGACCCTCGCTCGATATGCCGGCACCCATGCGACCTACATTCTCAACGGCGGGTCGCTCCAGGCGCTGAACCTCTACGTGGCCGGCGACGCGGGCAGCGGGATTCCCGCCAATGACTCGGACATCACCAGCGGGGCGGAGATCATCATCAACGGGGGCACGGCGAGCATCGGCCGCCTGATTGACGGATCGCAGGCCGGCGGCGTAGTGCATATCTGGGACAAGGGGACTTTCACGATCAACCCCGCCGGGACGCTCATCACCGATTCTCTCATCAACGATGGAACAATCTACAACAACGGCGGCGCGCTCACTTACAACGGCGTGATGACCGGGCATGGGCAGGTTTTCAATGCCGCCGGGACGCTGACATGGGAATCCGGTTCGACCATCAACACCCAGGACGTGACGATCGCCGGTGGAACGGCGGTCAGCGCGGGGAATGTGCTGATCGGGTCTGGCAGCGGCAGTGTGGGAATCCTCAACATTACCGGCGGGGCCACCACCATCAACGGCACCCTGGGCGCGGGAAATGACGGCACCGTCTCCGGCGGCGCCGGTAACGGGCAGATCAACGTTTCAGGCGGGACGCTCTACGCCAGTACCGTGCTGCTTGGCGACCCCAATGGCGGCAGCGGGCATCTGATCATTTCAGGTTCCGCCCACGTCACCGTCGGCGGAGGACTCACCACCAACGACCTGACGATGAACGGCGGATCGCTGACCGTCTTGGACTCCGATCCACCCGCGAATGAAGACTCGGTCCTCAACCGCTCAATCGTCGGCGGATACATGCACGACGGCGCGATGTACATGAACGACGGGACGGTCTCCACGCCGTATCTGAAAGTCGGCATCGATCACGTCGGAACCTATACGCAGAACGGCGGGACGATCTCCATCACGAATCAGCTCATCGCCAACCAGGGCACAACAGCATCGTCACTCTCACCGGCGGCACGATGAACCTTTACGCCGCGGACATCAACACGGGATCAGCGCTCACCGTCGGCGATGGAACGCATTCGTTCCATCTCAACCTCACCGGCGGAACGGTCAGCGCCGCGCAGGGAATCATGATCTCCTCCACCGGTCACGTCACCGGCGTCGGCACGATCTCGGGAAATGTAATCAACAACGGCGATCTCGCCCCCGGCGATGCCCCGGGAACCATCACCCTCCTCGGCGACCTGACCAGCACCGGCGCGCTCGATTTCGGTCTCGCTTCGACGAGCAGCTACGACCGCTTGAGTCTGCCCGCCGGGATCTTCACCGCCGGCGGGACGATCGACGTGAGCCTGCTTGGAGGATACGAGCCGAGTTTTGGCAACAGTTTCAAGATCATGGACTTTGCCCTGCTGCTCGACGACGGATATCAGTTTGATTTCAGCGCAGCGGCGCTTCGTCCCGGCTATTCCTGGGACACCAGCGCCTTCGCGTCGAGCGGAATTATCACCGCGGTTCCCGAGCCGGGAGCGATGTCGCTCATCGCGATGAGCGGGGCATTGCTCCTTGGACGGCGCCGAAGCCGGGCATAACAGAAATTCACTTAAATCGCTCTTTCTTCCTTCTCGTTTAGCCGCCCTGCTTGCGGGGCGCGTCTGCCGGCGCGGAGCGGGGTCGATCGTTCAGGCGCAGGCGCTCGGACGATCGCGTGTTGTCCGACGTGGGTTTTAACGCGCTTCGCAACGCGCCGCGGCCTGCAAGCGGGCCGGCTAAACGGAATGGAAGGGGAGTTGATGTGAAGCGGATCGCGCATTGCGTGATTCAATACGCAAACTTCGTGACAAACGACCATTGCTGCTGCGGCTTCCCCTCCTTCCCCGGATTTCGATCGACATAATCGATCATGCGAAGCACCTCCTCGTCCGTATCCGCGTAGACTTTCCAGAGGCCGCCGGACCAGCAGGATGGCACCCTGCCTTCGGGATCCGCGAATTGATCCAGCGGATGCAGCCCCGACTCTCGCAGCGATTGGCTTGCGCGTCCTTTCAAGTGCCGCGTGATATGCTCAAACGACCGATCGTGCGAAGCAATCACGAGGTGAACATGGTCGGGAAGGATGCAGCAGGCATGGACGACATAACTCCCCTCGACGACCGCCCCCGCAAAACCCCGGCCGACGGCTTGCGCCTGCACTCCGGTAAATCGGACCGCGGGATACTTCATCGATTCCTTCGCGGCCCTTCTCAGTTCTCGATCGTGTGGAACATGCGCGACTGAGCGGTGCGTCTCGACCCTGGTTGCCTTGCCGAAACGCAGAAGTTCCCACGAAGCCACGAAATCCGACCACGATCCGCGCGGGTCATTGGGGAGCCAGAAACCGTAGGTGCTGAAGATAATGTGGGCCGCGAGGACCATGGAATTCATTCTAACCTTCGAGAAGGATTGATGCGTAAACCATCCTCTTCTTGAAACAACTCCTCCTTCCTTTTCGTTTAGCCGTCCCGCTTGCCGGGCGCGGCAACTGATGTGGCGCGGGGTCGATCGTCCAAGCGCGCGCAGCTCCCACGATCGCTTGACTCCCGACGCGGGTTTTGACGAACCGCGCAACGCGACGCGGCCTGCAAGCGGGCCGGCTAAACGGAAAGGAAGGGGAGATGATTTGAAGCGCATCGCGCGGGTCGATGATGCCAAACGTCTTTCAAAAATCTCACTCTTCTTTTCTTCTTCCTTCTCGTTTAGCCGCCCCGCTTGCCGGGCGCGTCAATCGATCTGGCGCGGGGTCGATCGTTGAAGCACTGCGATGATTGCGAATTTCTGAAGCGTCCCGGCGGACATTATCGGAATACGCCCTGATCGCTCGCGGAAGGGAGTCGATCTCTCCTTTATCAATCAGTCTGCATTCGGGCAATCCGATATGAAAAGGAAGGTCGCGCCGGCGCGGCGTCGGTCTTCCTCTTGATGCCGGAAACCAAGACCCCGAAAACGCATCCCGACTCAACCGCGCTCGCGGCCGATCGCTGGCACTGGCCCGCGCTCGATGGCCTGCGCGGCGTGGCGATCCTCCTCGTGATGTGGGCCCACTTCACCCCGCAATGGGCCACCACCAACACCGCTGGCTGGACGCGCCTCGCCCACAATCTCCTCAACGGCGGCTGGGCCGGAGTTGATCTTTTCTTCGTTCTCTCGGGATTCCTCATCACCGGCATCCTGATCGACGCGAAGAAGTCGTTTCACAACTCCTCTCACGCCGGGTCCCGTGGACCCGGATCCGGGTCCACAGGACCCGGCGTGGCAAACAAGACGGGTTCTGAAACTGCTTCTAAGGGAGACCCCGGCGCCGCGCGATACTTCGGAAATTTCTACGCCCGCCGGACGCTGCGCATTTTTCCGCTTTACTATGGCGTGCTCGCGTGCGTCGCCCTCTGGATCTTTGCCTCCGGCAGCGCTGTCGACCGTCAGCTCTGGCGTCAATACGCGCCGTGGATGTGGCTCTACGTCAGCAACATCGCCGTCGCGCAGCACGGCTGGCTCGCTCCCTTCCACGGCCTGCTGCTGAATCATTTCTGGACGCTTGCGGTGGAAGAGCAGTTTTATCTGATCTGGCCGCTGATCGTCTATCTGTGCGCCGGCCGATCGCTGCGAACCGGCTGCCTCGCGGCAATCGCCCTGGCGCCGCTGCTGCGGTTTTTCTGGACGGCGGTCGATCACAATACCTACGCCGCGTTTGCCCTGATGCCGTGCCGGATCGATTCGTTCGCCGTCGAGGCGCTGGTTGCGATGGCGGTACGCGAAGTTTGCGTGAACCCGGAAGATCATCGCCTTCGCCTGGCCCGCGCAGGGCGCATTCTCATGATCGTCGGCGTATCGCTGATTGTTCCGGCGTTCTGGAACGATGCACTCATCGACGTGCTCGGGCGATCGGTCTTGGCCCTCCTGTCAGGCGGGCTGATTCTGCTGTCGCTTTACAGTTCTCTCGGCTCCTGGCTCGACAATCCGCTCCTGCGTTTCCTGGGCAAATACAGCTACGGCCTCTACATCCTGCATTTCCTGATTCATCCGCAATTGGATCGCCTGTTACCGGTGGCCAGCTTCGGCGTCGCGATCCACTTTGTTGGCTGCGTCGCGGTGTCCTGCGCCTCGCCTGGTGCTCCTGGCATTTGCTGGAAAAACAGTTTCTCAAAGCCAAGCGATGGTTTCCGATGCCGGATCAACGAGACGAAAAGAATCAGAGAAGCCGGCCTTCCCCTTCCTTCTCGTACCAGTCGCCCGAATCATTGATTCCCGAACTCTGGCCAACCCGCTACAAACGAGATGCAAGTAATGGAATTTCAAAAAAAATAAAATGACAATAGTAAACAAAATTGCTTCGCTGCGAAAGAAGATCATATATCTCGTGGCGCCTTATGCATTTGTCGCCGCTGCAACACTACTCTTTTTGAGGCGCACTGCCCTCCTCGCGGAAGAAGCTCCGCCAGGCGGGGGATCCGCCACAAAGGAAGCAGCCGCGTTGTCGCTCCCCGAGCCGCTGCCGCTGGTCCCGGCGCGAAAGTGATCACGCTATGGCCGAAAGGATCGCCGGCGCTGCGCGCGATGCCCGGGTACGACCAACCCGAAAAGTTTAATGTCTCGAAGCGATCGCCCACGCGCGTCGAATCGGTCGAGAACATTCACAACCCCTCGATCGAAGTTCACCTGGCCCCCGCCGAGAAGGCAAACGGCATGGCGGTCATCGTCGCGGCCGGCGGAGGAAATAAGACCTGCAACGTCGGCGGCGAGGGAATCGATATCGCCGACTGGCTCAATGGACTGGGCATCCACGCGTTCATCGAACGGTATCGCCTGCGGCCGTATGACTCGACGACCGATGCGCTGGCGGACACGCAACGATCGTTTCGAATCGTTCGAGCGCACGCCAAAGAATGGGGCGTCGATCCCAAACGCATTGGCATCATGGGCTTCTCCGCCGGCGGAGAGCAGGCCGCCTGGGTCACGCTCAAATTCGACGAGGGAAACCCGCAGGCGAACGATCCGATCGAGCGCGAGAGCTGCCGGCCCGATTTTTCGGTGCTGGTCTACGCGGGCTGGCTGCGAATGGATCTAAGCAGCGTTCCCAAAAATGCGCCGCCGACGTTTTTAACGGCGCGGGAATCGACGACGCGTTCCATGCCCGCCAGACGGTCGAGTTTTACGATGCGCTCTTCAAGGCGAACATCCCAGTCGAGCTGCACATCTACAGCCACGGCGGCCACGGTGGTAGCATCTACCCACGCGGGGGAATTCCCTTCGGGACCTGGCCGCAACGCTTCGTGGAATGGGCGAGGGATTTGAAATTGATGGAAGAGAAGCGATGAAACCGCAACCCGAGAAATTGCTTTGGCGTAAAGGGTTAAGCTTTTACACAAAGCACCGCAAAACTCGCCGGACCGCGTACCCCGATTGAATTCCAATCGTGAAACGCGAAGACGCAGACCATGGGCCGGTGCCCCTGGAACCCCTGAAAGACAGCTTCGCGATGAGGAAGCCGCCGTGGCATCGGCCGCACCATGCTCGTCATGAGTACATGCCTGCGCGTGGTACGTCCAATGCGACTGCGGACAGATCTGAATCGCTCCGCGAAGGAACTGTCGTGCCAGATGATTTTGCCTCTCGCCGAGGGGCGAACGAGAGGCAAAATCAAAGTGCGGGGGGAAGTTTTGCTCATGGTGCGGCCTTTAGACGTCCCGTTCCTGGTAGCGAGCGGGAGATAAAGCAGACGGGCTGTCTTCGAGATGGCTCAGGCCGGGAAAGCCCGCACTATAAAACCCACACCGCTACCGTTGTTTTTGCCTCGAATTGCATCTTCGAATTCGAGGCAAAAACTCCAGTCCGAAGGTCCTTCACAGAGCGATTCACTCTCGTCCGCTGCAGCGAGCGGCGTGTCACGCGGAGACAGGTACTCCTGTCGAGCATGGCACGACGGTCGCCGCAGCGGCTTCCTTATCGCGTAGCTGTCTTTCGGGGGTCCGGGGCGCCGGCCCCTGGGTCTGCGAATTTGTCTTCGCCGAGTGCAATTTAACCGACAAATCGCATCGAAATGCGGATCGCTAAAATAGACCATTGAGCAAGATCTTCTCAGTTCAGCGGGCGCAGCTTGGTTTTGGCAAAGATTTCGCCAATTGTTATGTCTTCATGCCACAATGCCTCAAGCTGCAGTTCGTAGCGGCGCTCTAATTCCTGGGAAAGGGTTTCTAATTCAAGGCTATCCACCAACCCGAAGGAGTTGATGGCTCGGTAAACATCCATGACTCGATCGTCCGGCCGAAATTTAAGGAAATGCCGGCGCCGCAACGTTAAGGTGTCGACAAAAAGACGAAGAAACTCGCGGATCTCACTTTTCGACGCGCTCGGAAATTTTCGGACTCATTCCCTGCCACTACATCGGCGATGATAGAACTCCCAAACGCCGATGCTTTCTGACCAGCACACTGCACCAGCGATCAAGAGAATGCAAATCAGTAAAATGACTTGGTGACCCGTCGACATCCGCCGGCAGTGTGACAGGCCCGAGAAATGATTTCAAGCGGAATAGATTTCAAACGGTATAGCTATGGCGTGGATGATCTTTGATGGAAACTCCCACCGCGATGAAGCGATCACGGAGGTCTTTCACTTGAGAAATCTCATCGGACTCTGTCTGACACTTGCGCTCGTCGGCAATCGCATGATCCAAGCGCAGACTGCGACGACCCAGCCAACCATTACGAATAGCGTGGACATGAAATTCGTTTGGATCCAACCAGGCACGTTCATGATGGGAAGCCCAAAGGACGAAAAAGAGCGAAAGAACGACGAAACCCCACACAAAGTCACGCTGACTCATGGATTCTACATGGCTATCTACGCCGTCACCCAGGAACAATGGACCCAGCTCATGGGGAAAAATCCGAGCAAGTTCCAGGGAGAGAAAAGCCTGCCGGTCGAGCAGGTGAACTGGGATGAGTGCCAGGAATTTATCAACAAATTGAAGGAGAAGGACAAAAAGCCCTACCGGCTCCCCACCGAGGCCGAATGGGAATATGCCTGCCGGGCCGGCACGGCTACGCCGTACTCAACGGGCGAAACGATTTCCACCGACCAGGCTAATTACAACGGCAACTTCGTCTATGGCGCCGGCAAAAACGGAATGTATCGGGCGAAAACCATGCCGGTCGGAAGTTTCCCCCCAAATCCCTGGGGGCTTTACGACGTGCACGGAAATGTCTGGCAGTGGTGCCAGGATTTGTTTGATGAATATCCTAAGAAAGACGTTGTCGATCCGCTCTGCGTTACCGGAGAAAACCGCGTCATCCGTGGCGGCTCGTGGATCGATAATCCCCGCGAGTGCCGCTCAGCCTATCGCGGCGGGAGCAAGCCCACCCTCCGCCATGGACTCGTCGGTTTTCGATTATGTTTCAATATAGCAATCGAATAAATGAGACGCATTCCGGCCACCATTTTTCTCCTTCTTGCATCGGCGCAATTGCGGGGTGCCGAGCTGCCCAAGCCCGCCCGCGCGTTCATCGAGGCGCGATGCATCGAGTGCCATGATGCAGAAACCAAAAAGGGTGGCCTGAACTTTAATGCCCTCTCGACGCAACTCGATGAGCCGCCAACCGAGGCAAAGTGGACGCTCATTTTTGACCGGGTGCAGCGCGGGGAAATGCCGCCGAAGAAAAAGGAAAAGCCGCCGGCCGATGAAGTTGCTGTTTTTATGGAATCGCTGGGCGGGTTTCTGAGCGAGCATGACGCCGCGCGGCACGCGTCGTCCGGCCGGGTGGTCCTGCGCCGGCTCAACCGCACCGAATATGAGAACACGCTGCACGATCTTCTTTCGATCGATACGCCACTCGCCCAGATGCTGCCGGAAGATGCGTCGGCGTACGGATTCGACAACGTGTCGGAAGGATTGCGATTATCCGCCACGCAGATCGATTCGTATCTCGTTGCCGCCGATGCAGCGCTCGACGCGGCGATTACTTTGCGCCACAGCCGAATGTCAAAAAGCTGCACTTCACGCTTCTCGATATCCCACCCATCAAAGAACAGCTCGAAAAGCCGTCCGGCTCGCTCAACAAGGACGGCGGAACCTTTCGCCAGAACTACCGCGCCCTGCCCGATGCGGTGGTCATCTTCGAAAACGAGTTGTGGGAGCTGATCCTCCGCGAGGTGCACGCCGATGTCTCCGGGCGCTATCGCATCCGCATGTCGGCTTATGGGTACCAGGCCGCCAATCGCCCGGTGGTCGTCGCCCGGGTGATGACCAGCGACTTTATTCATAACCGCTTCGGGGCCGCCTTCGATCTTCTGCCCGATAAGCCGCGCATGCTCGATTTCACCATGTGGCTGCGCGAGGGAGAAATGTTCTGGCTGGCGGCGTCCGGCTGCAATTTCTCGCCCGATGGAAAACACGTCGGAGACATGGGCGGCGAGACATTCGGCGGCACCGGCATGGCCATCCAGTGGATCGAAGCGGAGGGACCGCTGCTGGAGAGCTGGCCGCCACCCAGCATGCATCGCGTGTTTGGAGATCTTCCGATCGTTTCGATCGAGAAACCCAAACGCAGGGAAATCGCCTACGAAGTGATTTCAGAGAACGATGCCGAGGAAGCCGACAAGCTCGTCACGACATTCGCGAGCCGGGCATTCCGCCGACCGGTGACCGGCGACCAGATCTCCCGCTATCTTCAGCTCGCCCACAATGCGCTGGCGCAAGGCGTCACCCTCGAAGGCGCCCTGCGCCGGGCGTACAAGGCGATCCTCGTTTCGCCCGAGTTCCTGTTCCTCCAGGAGAACCCGAAACAACTCGACGATTTCGCGCTGGCGTCGCGCCTCTCCTATTTCCTCTGGAGCACGATGCCGGACGATGAGCTGCTCTGTCTGGCCGGCGAGGGAAAGCTGCATGACCCCGCGACGCTGCGCGCCAGACCGAACGACTCCTCGCCAGCCCCCGGGCTGAAGCCTTCACGCGGAATTTTTGCGGCCAGTGGCTCAATCTCCGCGCCATTGCCGCCACCACGCCCGATCGGGATCTTTATCCGGAATTCGACGGCCTGCTTCAGTCGGCGATGGTTCAGGAGACCGAATCGTTCTTCGACGAAATGCTTCGCAGCGATTTGGGCATCCCCACGCTGATCGATTCCGATTTTGCGATGCTGAACCGCCGGCTCGGCGAGCTTTACGGCATCCCCGGCGTGGTCGGTGAACAGATGCGCAAAGTCCCCCTCCCGCCCGGCTCACACCGCGGCGGCGTCCTGACCCAGGCAAGCATTCTGAAAATCACCGCCAACGGCACGCTTAGCTCGCCGGTGTTGCGCGGCAACTGGGTCTTGAAGCGAATTCTCGGCCGCCAGACCCAGCCCCCTCCCGCCGACGCCGGGTCGATTGAGCCGGACACGCGCGGCGCAACCACGATTCGCGAGCAACTCGCCAAACATCGTAGGTCTGCAACCTGCAACGCCTGCCACCAATACATGGATCCGCCCGGCTTCGCCCTCGAGAGCTACGACGTGATCGGCGGATGGCGCGAAACCTATCGCACGCAAGGCAAAGGTGAACAGGCGTTCGATCCGCTCACCCATCAGAAGATCTGGTCTTATCACATCGGCGCGCCGGTGGATCCCAAAGGAGAACTG
Organism: uncultured Phycisphaerales bacterium; assembly: GCA_963754335.1. Lineage (GTDB taxonomy): Bacteria > Planctomycetota > Phycisphaerae > Tepidisphaerales > Tepidisphaeraceae > JBBSDP01. Next base: position 1,565,032 of record CAVWFQ010000005.1, on the reverse strand, counting down.
GCCGACGGCCAAACCTTTCAAAACATCGACGACTTTAAGAAGCTCCTGCTCGTCCAGCAGGAGCAGATCGCGCGGAACCTGGTCAACAACCTGGTCGCCTATTCCACCGGCGCGGGTGTCACCTTTTCCGACCGGAAATGCGTGCAGGAAATCCTCGATAAGGCGAAGCCACAATCCTATGGCCTCCGTACATTGATCCACGAACTCGTACAGAGTTCGCTTTTTCAATCCAAGTAGGGTGGGCTCGGCCCGCCCATTTTTCCTCTCAGTGGTGGGCCAAGCCCACGGCTCCGCGATTTAGTTTCCACTTGTGCGCACGCCTCGGTACGATTTGGCGTCACTGAACGGAATGGAGATTTCCATGGCGCGGACACGTCTATTGCTTGCAGTTTCAATCCCGACCCTGATGGTACTGTTCGCCTTCGGCGCTGACACGAATCAGAATGACCCCTGGAGTTTCAAATCACCGCGCACAGTCCGGGCAAAAAATGAATATGACACAGCCCTCGCAAGGGCGCAAGCTCAAGCGGGGGATATGCAATCCGCGGCAAGGGCAAAACTGACCAAAGAGCTTGAAGGGGCAATGACTGACGCGACTAAGGCGGCGAACCTCGACGAGGCGGTAAAGATCAAAGCAGCGATTAAGGAACTGAAGGAGGGCGGAGGGACTTATACTCCGAACGACTTGGAACGCCGCATGGCGAACACGCGCTGGCGGTATAATACCGTCGACCTGGTATTCGGTAACGGGATCTATGCATACTCTGACTGGGGAGGCAACCACGGCACATGGAAGGCAATCGCAGGACAAACGATTGTTGTAACTGTTTACCGTGCCGGGAAACCCGTGGATTGCAGCACCGAATTTGGCCGCAATGTGTCGGCTGACACCCTGAACGTTGCAAATCATTGAGGAAATCGAGCGAAGCATTGGGCGGACGGTAAACAGTTACCGATTGTTTGCTTTGGCCCGGATGGCAAGAAATCAGAAGAGTGCACGGTCAACCCTGACTTAACTTACATATTTTCCGTTTCCGTTAATGGAAACGTCGGTATTTTGCCCCGAGAGAAGAACAAATAAGACGTAGGGTGGGCTCGGCCCACCATCTTTCTTATCCGCGGTGGGCTACAATCTCTTAAGTTCGGCGTCAGTAGATCGGGTCGGCGAAAGCCGGCCCGTTCTTTTTGGGCGGGAACTTTCCATCGCGTAGTATGAAATTCGTGGAGACGAACCGTCTGGAATCTGAGAGGAACGAACAACGCCCGTCAGCGCACGGGGCTTTTGCGTTACTCGCCTTCGCAACGATCCTGACCCAGGGTCCCCTGCCCCTTCGCGCCGACATCCGCCTTCCCAAAATCTTCTCCCCCCACATGGTCCTCCAGCGCGACATACCCGTCCCCGTCTGGGGCTGGGCCGCCGATGGCGAGCGGGTGACCGTTTCCATCGCCGGGCAAACCGCAACGACTGTCGCCGCCGGGGGAAAATGGTCAATTGTCTTGCAGCCGTTGAAGCTGGGCGCACCGCTCACCATGACCGTCGCCGGGAAAAATTCCATCGAGCTTTCTGAGGTACTGGTCGGCGATGTCTGGGTCTCCTGCGGCCAGTCCAACATGATGATGGGGCTCGGCGCCACCGACGGGGGCGCAGAGCGCGTCGCGCATGCCGGCGATTTTCCAAACCTGCGGCTCTTCAACGCCGAGGGAAACCCAGCTGCCGATACGCAAGCCGCCGACCTTGGCGGCGGCGCGTGGAGAGCGAGCGATCCCAACTCCGCCGCGGGATTTTCAGCCGTCAGCCAGATCTTCGGGCGATCGCTGAGCGAACATTTGAAGGTTCCGATCGGGATGGTGAACGTGGTTGCAATCGTGCCGGCCGAGTCGTGGGTCGATCGCAAAACGCTCGACGCCGACCCGATGCTCGCCACCGCCGCCAGGAGCCCGCTCGGGGGCGGCCGATCGTACAACAGCCTCATCGCGCCGCTTCAACCGTTCGCGATCAAGGGCGTCATCTACTATCAGGGCGAATACAACGCCGGCCGCGCCCACGAATATCGCCGGCTCCTTCCTGCTCTGATCCAAAGCTGGCGAACGACCTGGAACCAGGGCGATTTCCCATTCCTGATCGTGCAGCTCCCCGGCTTCAGCGAGCACAAGGCGGAGAAAGACAAACGGCTCGACATGCCCCCCGCCGCCCTCGCGGCGCTGCATCAGCCCGGCTCGGAAAGCAGTTGGGCGGAAATGCGCGAAGCGCAGATGACGACCGCCACAACCGTTCCCAAAACCGGAATCGCCGTCACGATCGACCTTGGCGACCCGCAGGATATCCATCCGAAAAACAAGGCACCGGTCGCCGAGCGCCTCGCCCTCGCGGCGCGGGCCGTAGCCTATGGGGAAAAGCTGGTTTCCTCCGGACCGACTTTCGACAAGCTGACGGTCGATCAGGGGAAGGTCATCGTCCGTTTCTCGGACATCGGCGGCGGACTGGTGGCCCGGGCCGGACCACTCGCAGGTTTCGAGCTGGGCCGAAGCGACGGCACCTGCGTTTTTGCCGACGCACAGATTCGTGGCGACACGGTCGTCCTCTCCAGCCCCGATGCGCCGAGCCCCGTGGCGGTGCGCTACGCATGGGCCAATTTTCCACGGTGCACTCTCTTTAATGCCGAAGGACTTCCCGCCGCTCCGTTTCGCGCCTATGTCGCCGATCACGCCCAGACAGTCGATTCGTTCACGATCCCGCTGAACAACCCCGGCTTCGAGCAGGCGGCCGATGCTGTTGCCGCAAATTCCCCGAACTGGATTCTGAAAAAAGGCGCCCAAAGAACCGACACCCGCACATCCGAAGGAAAATACGCGCTGCGCCTCCCCGTCGGCGGCGAGGCGTCACAGGACGACATCGTCCCCCGCGCCGCCACCCGCTACGACTGGAACAGCGATCCGCTGGAACGCGTGAACTTCCGGCCGGGCTATGTGGCCGGCTACTCCATCGACATCGCCGCCGGACCAGGCACGACCGAACCCGCCAGGGCTTACCTGCGACTCTGCGGCCACTCGACCGCCGAGGCGTATCAATACTGGGGCGGCGTGCCGGAGATCACCACAGCCGGGCAGAACTTCGTCACCCGGCAAATCGCCGTCGCCATGACTTCCACCTTTGACATGGGCGGCTCCGGCGCTGGAGTCGGCGTTCTCCTGGCCTATCTCCCCGGCGACAAAATCACCGGTGAACTGCTTCTCGACAACCTCTCGCCGGTAACGATTTTGCGGCCGAAGCTGACGGTAAGCGATGTGACGCCGATCGATTTAGGCGTCGTCGCTCCCGGCGCCGCCGCCACGTCCGCGCCGCGAACGATTTCCAACGGCCAGACCCGCACCCTCGCTGACCATCGCAACGACGCATCGCCCAAGCCCGCCGGGATTGCGACGATCCTGTACGGCACGGCGAATCTCCGTCCCGGCCCGTTCGCCGACTCCGAGCACGTGCGCGGCGCAACCGACGATGTCGGCGCAATCCTCATCGGCGACCATCCCGAGGCGTTCGAATTCATAAGTCCCCACCGCGGCGCATCGCTGCGCGAGCTCAAGCTCCTCGGGATCAATGGCCAATCGGGTCTGCGTGGTGGCTCCGCCCCCGAATCCGAAGCGCTCGTGGTCCGGTTCAATGGCGCATCGAAGCCCGGCACTTACACGGCGAACATCCGCATCATCACCCAGGCCGCCAATGTGGGCCGCCGCTCCGAGGGCAAACCCGGCGAGCCGCCGGAGGCGTTTTACTATCTCGATATTCCGGTGACGGCGCGGGTCGGTTCGTGAGGAATCCATCGATCCGATCGATACATGTCTTAAAATTGCACTTGCCTGACGTAGCTGCGATTCATATGCTCCAAACAGGAATAGCCATGAAAGAGCGAATCGCGGTCAACTCGGAAATTCATTTCGGTAAGCCCTGCATCACGGGGACTCGCATTCCGGTGCAGAGCGTGCTGGAGTTGGTGCGTGAAGGACTCGGGTTCGACGCTATTATTCCCGTGATTTCTACACTGACCTTCAGCCAGAGGACATTCGCGCCTGCGTTCAGTACGCCATAGACGTTCTGGCGGCGGAAGACATCCACCTCGCGGCGACTCCTTAAGGGAGGGGGTTGAGACATGTCCGAAAAAGAAATCGATCGTGTGGCGACGCGAATATCCGGCATCACCATTGGGACCTGCGTCGGATCCTGTTTCTCGTTTATCGCGGTACTTTTCGGCGGATGGCTTGTCTTCGGTCTTCTATCTGGCATTCCCACGCCTCCGTCAGCTCAAGCCTCGACAACTCCTCCTGCATCTTCCAACGGTGGCGTTACGACTGGCGCGGCAAATAGCGGAAGCCCGCTTACGCCGGCACCAAATCCTCCCTCGGATCTCCTCGCCTATGAAAAGGAGGTCGCTGCGGAGAACAAGGATCATGAACAATTCATTGAACGGATGGACACAACCTTCGAGGACCACGCGATCAAGCTCGGTGCTGCCGCCCTAGCCATCATTGCGGGAATTTTCACTTGGTTTGAGGTCCAGACGCGTCGTAGCCTTCGAAAGAGCATTCAATCGAAGATCAAGGCAATGATCGATGTAGAGGTGATGGCCGAACTGTCCAAACTCCGGGAAAATATGCAGGTGAGTTTTCAGCAGATCCTTGACTCCGACTTGGTCCAATATCATCAGCAAATGGAAGTCACATTTACCGAGGAAGGAAACCGGCTGCGCCGCCTCATCCATGCGGGCATGGCCCGTCAGAGTCAAATCCATGATATCGTATCCGAGTCGCTGATTCAGCTACGAACCGTGGCACGGGGCAACCCGACGCTTGAAGAGCAGCGGTCGATTGAACGCACGTTCGAAAAGGTAAAACGAAACTGGAATGTTACTCCTCAGAGTCGCGCTCTCGCGATACAAGCGGCACGCTTTTACGCCGAATACCTCAAAGATGTAACGACAGCGATCACGATACTTGAAGAGTCGCTCAAGAAGCGCGAAGAAACACGTCAGAAAGAAAACACTGCCCGCAATGCCGAGACCGGCATGGACGAAGACGATGCCGCGCTTTTTATAACGTGGCCTGTTACGAAAATGTGCTGTCAAAACGCCTTGCTGAGGATAAAGGCAGCAATAATTCCGAAAAAATCCACGAGCTTCTGACGAAGGCCCAAAACGCGATCTCGCGTGCAATCGAGATCGACCCATTCAACAAGTTGGAAGCAAAAGAAGACTCAGACCTAGATGGCCTGAGTCTTTCATAAGTATCTGTAAATTATAATCTTACGCTAGGTCGTCTTGATTTCAGCAAGCATAGGAGGCTCCTTTCCAATAATTTAAAGCCTGAATGCATCACATGCAAGAAAATTCGCGGCGATCTCGCCTTGGTAGCACATCATATATATCGGCTGCGCCAATGACAAGACGAAAAGGTTTCACAAAAAGGTTAAAAGCTTTGCGTCGTCGCGAAGGTTTGCAAGACGTACTTGCGAGCGCCGGTGAACGTCCCCATATAACTCGGCAGCTCCTTGCGCTTGATCGCAGCGCGAACCTCATCCCGATCCCACCCCGCATAGACCGGAACCTGCACCTGCTCGTCGGTAAATAGCAGCCAGTCGCGATCTTTCCTAGAAAGATCACGCCAAGGTTGTCGTACCCCAGCGTCGTGACGATGTCGCGCAGGTTTTGCCCGCGCCAGGCCGGCGGCCACGCGGCGATCGCGCTTGCGGATCGTCTTCCTATCATCCGGCACCGTCGTTTTTTCCGTCGCATCGTAAATCCGCCCCAGCCCATGACAGGTCGGGCAGGCCCCCTCCGGCGTATTGGGCGAAAATGACTCGGCGTACAGGATCGTCTGACCAAGAGTCGAAGTCAGGCCGTATCTTTTTCGTTCCCGTATCGTTGGATGTTCGATGTTCGAATTGCCAATGGACATTGATGAAGCGAACACAACGATCGAGCATCGGACGGGTGAGGGGAATCCACGTTCTATCAGCACCTGACCGCCCTTCCATTTTTCTGATCCGCGTTCATCCGCGGCAAACCCGCCTTTCGGGTAAAATGGATCCATGCACGACGACGACGAAATCAAAAAGCACCAGGCGGAGATGGACGAGGCCTTGCGGATTCTCAAGGAAGTCGAGCGGCAGATGCCCGGCTACGTCAAGCCGAAAGTGCAGGCGAGCCTGAAAGGCCTGGTTGCCGAAACGCTCGAGCACATGCGCACCCACTCAGACGAGATGGTCGCCTTTTTTGAGCGGGACGTCTCCGATCTGGATTACGCCGAGCTGAGGAAATTGCATTCCTGGTCATTCCAGCTTTTTCTCCATGCGATCTCGGCGAATTGGAAATAGAAGAAAGATTGAACCACGGATGGGCACCTATAGGAAGCAGGAAGTCAACAGGGAATCTCCGGCTGCGCCATCTTTTTCCTTTTTCGACTTCCTGGGCGCAGTGTTCGTGGTTTGCGCGCCTTGGTCGCCGAAGTTGATGCGTTCAATCAGTCATGGCCTGGATGTTTCCGTCAGTCATCATTTGTTATCCGCTGCATTGATCCTCACAGCCTGGAGGTCGCCTTGGGAGGCGTCGCTCAAACACCTATCGGGAACTCCCTTGCGGGGTTCATGAGGACTTGTCTGGGCGTAGCACAACATCCAGCGGGGTTCATTCACAGATCGGGCCGCTCTTGATCGGCGGCAGTGCCCATCCTGGAACTCCTGCACTGGACCCATATTCGCAGCACAATCTATGTCTGGCCGGTCATCCGGGTTACTCCACAACGCAAGGAACTCAGATCAACTTCGCGTCAAAGGCACGGTCCGTTTTCCACATGCCCCACACCGCCGTCACCTGATCGCGGGCGACGTTGCGGCGCGCATTACGAGACGACATCCCGGCTCGGATCCATTGGGCGTATCGCTCGGCAAACACGTTCTCCTTCTGTTGGATGACGGTCTTCGCGGCTCCAATTACGACGTTGCGCAACAACCGATTACAGGATTGCTCGACCTGGATGATCGACAGTCCATCGCCGGACCTGGCCCGCCGCAGGCCGATTCCCACATACTTCCACAGAGCTGATTTGCTCTTGAAACGCCAGGGCGTGTCCAGGTAGCTGATCAGCGTGGCGGCGCGGATCGGGCCATAGCCAGGCATCTCCGATACCCGTGTCATCACCTTGTGCCCGCGGACGATGCGACATACCTGGCTGTAGAGCGACTCCTCCTGCTCGACAGCGTGGACAACGCCTTGGCGGAGGTCCTCCGCGAGCATCACAATTTCTTGCGGAACGGCGGCCTCCTCCAAGATCGACTTCAGCGATTTGTGGCCGTCGGCCTTCATCAGACTCGAGCGATGCAGCATCACCCCCCAACGTTTGCCCAGCGACAGCAGACGGTTGCCTTCGCTGACGCGGTGCGCCACGCGGTCGTGGTACATCCCGATGATCTGCTTGACGGAAACCCTTTCCACGCAATCGAGTTGGTGGACGGGCTTGAGGAATCCGCCGCGGTAAAGGTCGTTGAGCTTCTCGGCGTCGATCGGGTCGTCCTTGTCTCCGTCCTTGGCGATATGGGCGTTGCGACGCGGATCGCAAACGATCAATTCGTCTACGCACTGCTTGAGGTTGCGGTAGAGCCAACTGGCCATCGAGCTCTCCTCGAAACATAGACGTCGAGGGCGCGGGACCGATTCGATCATCTCACGCAGTTGCGGGATTCCAGTCGGTAAATGGACGCGCCGCACCAGTTTGCCGCGAGCGGTTTTGATGCAAGCGTCAGTGGTTCGGCAATGCGTGTCCATCGTGATAAAATACTCCGTACGCATGGGCTTCTCCTTTCGTCATGGGTTGGCTGCGTCGGCAAAACACAGCTTACCGCGGCGGCTGGAGAAGCCCCTCTGCTTCCTACATCTTCACGGATGTCACGGATAAGAGGTGGATGGAGGCCCAATTCGTTCGCTCCCATCCGTGGTATCTGTGCCCATCCGTGGTCAAATTCTGGCAGAGATGACTCAACGAATTGCCGCGGATTCGCGCGAATGGCCGCGGATTCAAGATATCAGATCCGCGTCCATCTGCGTTGATCAGCGGCTAATTCATCTTCGGGTTTCATTTCCCCGTATGCACCGGCTCGGCCGGTCCTGTCGTCGGATTCTCCAATCCGGTTTTCCGCGGCTGCAGCTTCAAATTCACGACGATGTCTCCCTTCAATCCGTCGCACGTCGCCCGGCGGCTGTGGCCCTGCTGGATCCCGCCGTCGTCAACGCCGTCGGGACCGATGCTGTAGATGACGGGCTTTTTCGCATCCGGCCGATAGCGAATCGGTCGGCGGGAGTAGGGATCGTTCGGAATGCAATCGGAGAATTCAACCACGGATGGGCACGGATTCCACGGATGGGAGCGGGCCAAATGGTTCACTACTCATCTCTTATCCGTGGCATCCGTGCCCATCCGTGGTTTAACCCTCCTGCTTTTACTCCCGTCGCGGCGTCCGCCGACACATCGCCGCGCCGAGCGATCCCGGAAATACCGCGGCCCCGAGTTCTCTCGCACTTTGCGGTCCAATCAAATGCGAGTTTTACCGCGAAGTCGCGAGGGACGCGAAGAAGCACAAGAAAGCCTTCGACGTTTTTAATTTTCTCATTCTTCGCGCCTTCGCGTTTCATCCTGATTTCGGATTACCGCAAACGCGACGCGGAAGGGAACCGCATACAGATTTCGAATCGTCGCTGACGCGCATTCCCGGCGCACGGGATCGAACATGGAAAGAAGAAGAAAAGGAACCCTTTTGCGCCCTTTGCCCAGCTCACACACGTCGCGACGGCCGCCGGCACATCGCCGCGGCGAGCGATCCCAGAACCAGACTTATCATTCCCGGCTCAGGTACATTGGTCTGCCAGACATGCACATAATCGACGCTCATCGTCGCCGACGGAGGCGTCGATCCATCCGGCGAACCCGTCCAGTCGTTGTTTCCCACCCACAGATCGAGGATCAGATACTCCGGGACGTCCGGCGACTGGTCGACGCTCCAGACCTTGTTCCCATCCAGGTAATAGTCGAGTTCCCCTGGTTGCCAGTTGACGGCGTAGGTGTGAGCCTCCAGGCTCAGATTGGTCTTCGCATCCACCCCCGTCCCCAGGTTTTGGCCATTCTGGAGATAGTGGACTTCGTCGATATTCGTCTGCTGGCCAAGTTCCTCCATGATATCGACTTCCCCGCCGGCGTTGTCGTGATAGACGCCGTTGCTATCCGGCACCGGCAGCATCCAGAACGCCGGCCAGAGCGCCTGCCCGGCAACCGTTTGGATGCTCGCTTCCGCATAGCCGTATTTGAAGGAATAGGCCGCCGTCTTGGACCCGAGGGCCGGACCGGTATCGACCAACCCCGTGGTCCAGCTCTTCCCATCGGTGGTGCTGGCGGTGAGCTGCAGATTCCCGCCGCTCACATTGACCGCGCTCGGGCCGAGCACGCCTCCTTCCCCGCTGGGGTTGCTGATCCCCCAGATTGTTGTCGCCCACGTATTGGTGTTCAACGAATTGAACTCATCATCGAACGAAAGTTTCCAATTCCCCGGCAGGTTGGGCGCAGCCGGCGTCGCGCCGCACATGCCGGCCAGCCCCGCACAAAACAAAAACGGCAGAAGCCCATCGCAATGACGCATCGTTGTCTCCGGTACAAATAACCGCCGAGCCGTTCTTCCGGTCGGCTCGACCGTTCCACGCGTGAGACACCCACTTATCGCGTCGTTCCCAATCTTCGGTGCGAAGCATAACCGATTCGTCGCGCGATTCCGCGCACGAAATTGCTGGGACGCGCAATCTTGACGTTCACGCGGATTGCGATGAAGCGGGAGGTCAGTTGTCAGTTGTCAGTTGTCAGTTGTCAGTTGTCAGTTGTCAGTTGTCAGTTGTCAGTTGTCAGTTGTCAGTTGTCAGTTGCGAATCATAAGCGGCGCGCCGGGATGATTTTTTTCGTGGAATCCCCGAGCTCGGCTCATACAATGCTCCGAACTGGATCCGCGATAGCGCGAAGTTCTCCTCATGAAGTGGTCACTCTGCATCTCGCTCCTCATCGTGCTCTGCCTCTCACTGGCGCTTGCCGCCCGAGCCGCGGATTCCCGTCCAACTGCCGGTCTTCTCGCCAACGGAAATCTCGCCGCCCTCGGCCCCGATGGCTGGCCCACCGACTGGCCCAAGGGAGACAACCTCACGATTCACAAAGAGGCCGATGTCTCTTTCATCCGCTTCACCTCCCCGCAGGCCGGCAAGATCGTTTTGATCTATCGCCGCCTCTACCTTTCCAATCCCAGGCCGGCGGGTTTGGAACTTCGCATCAAGGTGCGCTACGACATCAAGGTCGGCGTCAATTAGCTCAACTGGACCGGCTTCAGCTTCCATCCCGCGTGCGGCCCGCCGCTGATTTCTGATTGGAACTACAAGCCGACCTCATACTGGGGCGTTTTCGTCAAAGATGCGCTGGCGGGAAAAGCTTTTGAACCCCAGCGGATGAGATAACGCCCAAAGTGGACGAAGTCGGTCGGCTGCATCGGAGACACTTTTCAACCCGGGTCTTCGTCCAAACGCCTTCACGCGCAGTCGAAAAGACCGGAACAACGATTTAACCGCGGATGGCGCGGATTTCGCGGATGAATGCTCTTGCTTATCCGCGCCATCCGCGAAATCCGCGATTAATTTCTTCCGCCACGCTTCCGTGAATCCGCCCGGCATACCGGGCGGCTAGACCTCCCAGGCGTCTAATGCTCGCAACCGGCGGCGATGCTCTTGATGAATGACGGAGAAATCGCAACTCCTCTGCCTGCTGACGGAGCCGACCGACTCGGCGGATCCGTTCAGGCAACCAGGTTCAGCGAAGTCCCCTGTGCAGGATTGCCGTGGATCCTGCCCAGCGTTTCCGGCTCGCCCGCACCCGAAGCGGCGCCGCCGGCGTCCTGGGCGAGGAGCTGCTGGAGCTGGGCAATCTTCAACTGGATTTCCTCCAGCGCCGCCTCGTATTCGGCGATCCGGGCCGCCTTGGCGGTCGGGTTGTCGGTGCTCTGGCCTTCGGCGGCGATCTCATTCTCATCGGCCATCCGCTGATCCTCGAGCCCCGCCAGGCCCGCGCTGCTGGAAATGGCAAACGGGATCCCGCTGGGCACATTTGAAATCTCGCCAATCGTCAACATATCCACCTCCCAGTTACTGACTCTAAATGCGTCATCGGCCACGCCAGGAGTCAATTCGAAGAAGCCATGAAGAAAATTTCACTCGATTTCGGCATACGCCAGGCTCTGCCGTCATTTCGAGAAATTCAAAGGGGAGTGGTCCCTGATACAGCGAGGATAACGATTTCACCACGGGCGGGCGTACCTGCGGTGAGCCCCGTCGCACCGGGACATTCCAGCGCCCCCGCAGCCGCAACCGATTAAGAGTTGAACCACGGATGGGCACCTATAGGAAGCAGGAAGTCAACAGGGAATCTCCGGCTGCGCCATCTTTTTCCTTTTTCGACTTCCTGGGGCGCAGTGTTCGTGGTTTGCGCCTTGGTCGCCGAAGTTGATGCGTTCAATCAGTCATGGCCTGGATGTTTCCGTCAGTCATCATTTGTTATCCGCTGCATTGATCCTCACAGCCTGGAGGTCGCCTTGGGAGGCGTCGCTCAAACACCTATCGGGAACTCCCTTGCGGGGTTCATGAGGACTTGTCTGGGCGTAGCACAACATCCAGCGGGGTTCATTCACAGATCGGGCCGCTCTTGATCGGCGGCAGTGCCCATCCTGGAACTCCTGCACTGGACCCATATTCGCAGCACAATCTATGTCTGGCCGGTCATCCGGGTTACTCCACAACGCAAGGAACTCAGATCAACTTCGCGTCAAAGGCACGGTCCGTTTTCCACATGCCCCACACCGCCGTCACCTGATCGCGGGCGACGTTGCGGCGCGCATTACGAGACGACATCCCGGCTCGGATCCATTGGGCGTATCGCTCGGCAAACACGTTCTCCTTCTGTTGGATGACGGTCTTCGCGGCTCCAATTACGACGTTGCGCAACAACCGATTACAGGATTGCTCGACCTGGATGATCGACAGTCCATCGCCGGACCTGGCCCGCCGCAGGCCGATTCCCACATACTTCCACAGAGCTGATTTGCTCTTGAAACGCCAGGGCGTGTCCAGGTAGCTGATCAGCGTGGCGGCGCGGATCGGGCCATAGCCAGGCATCTCCGATACCCGTGTCATCACCTTGTGCCCGCGGACGATGCGACACAGATATCACGGATGGGAGGGATCGTAAGCCGCAACACATCTTTCTTATCTGTGAAATCCGTGCCCATCCGTGGTTGAATCCCTCCCCGCGTAACGTCTCCGCGGAAAACCTGTATAGTGCGCGGTGGGCGCCCCGGGAGAGAAATTTACCGAAAGCAGGCAAATGACCGTTGCACAGCAGATGGAACTGATCGGGCGGACCGCGCGGGCCGCCGGGCATGTGATGACGCAAAGGGACTCCGGCGACATCTGGACCACGCTGAACCAGCGCTCGGCGCTGGCGGAGATGGAGACAGCGACCCAGCCGGCCCGCGCGCGGCTCGAACGGGCGTTTCAGGATGCGGTCGTCCGAATCATCGGCGAGCGGATGAAAAAGACGCGCCATGCTTAGAGGAGAAAGGGAGGTCGCCATAGATCGGGCATGGTTAGACCCAGCGCTGCCTGCAGCCGCAGCCAAACGGATGGAATGGCGCAGAATTATCGCCACAGATCAACGATCAGATGAACACAAATGGGGATCAACAGCGGTCGCAAGCCGTCCGATTTTTTGATTGATCTGTATCCATCTGTCTTTCATCTGCGGCGACAAAATCTTCTCAAGCCTCGAAGAAACAAACGGATTGTCGGTCAGATGGACCTGGCGCGGCCTAGCCGCAAAGAATCAGAAAATTGCCGCTGATTAACGCTGATGAACGCAGATTCAACATCAGATCCGCGTTAATCCGCGTTAATCCGCGGCGAATTGGTCTTCGACTTTCAACCGCGAAGTCGCGAAGAGCGCGAAGACAGACGCGAAGGAATCCAGGCTTTTGCCAATTCGAAATCGAATTCTTATCCTTATCTCCAATCGATTCTTTCTCCTTCGCATCCCCTTCGCGCACTTCGCGTCTTCGCGGTTGATTTCAAGCGAAGCTGGCATTTCGGTCTTTTTGAAACGCTATGAATCGCAATCGAGTTGCAGCAACCATCATCGCCCTGATCCTCGCCGCGTCGTGGCAGTCTTTCGCGCGGGCAGACCGCGCCGGTCGGAATCGATGACCAGGACACCTCCGGCACCAATCTGCTGACCAATCCCTCCTTCGAGAAACCCGCCACGATCACCGACGAATCGTCGCTCCCGGGGTGGGAGATTTTCTTTCGGCGTAAAACGGACGACCCCGCCCTGACATCAGACGAGATCTCGGTCATCGACGATCCGAAGCAGGCCCATTCGGGGCGACGATTTCTGCGGATGCAGACGCGGCGGGAGATGTGGATCCACTCGCCGAGGACCAACGGGTTTGAGCCGGGCGTTTATGAAGTCTCTGCCTGGGTTCGCGGCCGGCCGGGAACCATCGCGGCGTTTGGGATCGATGCGCTGGGAGCCATGTTCGGGGCGGGGATCCAGGGAGTAGACGATCAGTGGAAGAAGTTTTCGCTGACCGTCTATTGCAAGGGAATTACGGGGCCGGGGCAGTGGCCCGAGCAGTCGCAGTTGCTCCTGGCGGTCTTTCCGCCGGGCCAGCGGGGACAGATCGCCAGTCCCTTGCTCGACATCGACGACGTGAGCATCTCGCGCCTCTCGAGCGGGCTGGCCGATACGTTCAGCGACCACATGGTCCTCCAGCGCGAGCGGCCCGTGCCGATCCGTGGGTGGGCGAAGGAGCCGGGGCAGCACGTGACAGTCAGCTTCAACGGGCAGACGCGCAGCGCGATCGCGGACCAGGAGGGACGCTGGCAGACCATGCTCGATCCGATGAAGGCCGGCGGACCTTATCTACTGAAACTGGACGGCCGGCCGACGGCGTTTGACGTGATGGTCGGCGATGTCTGGATCTGCAGCGGCCAATCCAACATGGAATTCGGAATCGACAAACTCAACGGCCAGTGGAACCACGCGCCCGAGGAAGTTGCCAAAGCGAATCAGCCGCTGATTCGGCTCTGGCAGGCGCCCAAGCAGTTCAGTGCCAAGCCGATGCACGGTTATCTCATGCATCAAAGCGCCTACCCCAATGATTACCAGGCACGGTGGAATGTCTGCACGCCGGCGACGGTGGCCGATGGAATCTGGGGCGGGTTTTCGGCGGTCGGCTATTTCTTCGGCCGGGAGATCCAGGCGGATCAGAAAGTGGCGATCGGGCTGATGATGATCGCCAACGGCGGGACGCAGATCGAATCGTTTATCAGCCCCGAAGGCTTGCGCAGTCCCGCAGGATCAGTGGGTGGTGCTGCCCATCACCGACGGGGCAATCGCGCAACTGAAGAATCCGCCCTTCCCGAAACTGCCGGAGGGCGTGACCGCTCCGTCGGCGGCTTACTCTCAGATCGTCGCGGAGCACGCGGGTTTGCGGCAGGGTTCGCCGGATCAGAATGCGTTTCATTTTGCGAGCGCCGCGTTCAACGGCCTGATGTCGCCGGTTTTTCCTTTCGCGGTACGTGGCGTGATCTGGTACCAGGGGGAGCACAATGGAAATGACCGCCATTACCGAGAGAAGCTGGAAGCGCTGATCGCCGACTGGCGCGGCAGGTTTGGCCAGGCGAATCTTCCGTTCATCATCGCGCAGCTCCCCTACTGGCGTGCGCCGGAACCGGCCCATTGGCAACTCGTCCGCGAGGGCAGTTGCGCGTTTCGCAGACCGTGCCAAAGACGGGTTTGGCCGTCACGCTCGACCTGTGCGACAAGGAGGGAGACGGCTACGGGATGGGGGAGATTCATCCCAGGCGCAAGCTCGAAGTCGGCCAGCGCATGGCGCTCGCCGCCCGCGCCGTCGCCTACGGCGAAAAGCTCGTCGGGTCAGGACCGATTTACCGGTCAATGAAAGTCGAGCAGAACGGCATCCGCCTGGAATTCGATTCGATCGGCGGCGGCCTCGGAGCGCCCGGCGGAAAACTCCTCGGATTTCAAATCGCCGGGAGCGATCAGAAATTCACCGACGCCGAAGCGACGATCGTCGGCGACTCTGTCGTGGCGAATGCGAAGGCCGTCCCCAATCCGGTCGCGGTTCGCTACGGCTTTGCGCAGTTCGTGCTGCCGGTGCCGAATCTTTATAACAAAGAGGGCCTGCCGGCGTCGCCGTTTCGCACGGATGATTGGGACATTAAGTGAGCGCTCGGCTCAGATCGAGCGAGCGCGCACGTTTTGCGAACGGTTGCTGACGAGCCGTACCGGCGCGCGGCCGCATTTCTGGCAATTGCCGGCGAAGAGCTGGGTGCCGCTGCAGTTGGGATGCGTACAGCGAAAGAGGATTCCCTGCGGCTTGACGGTATCCATCGCCTCCATCTTGCGAAGCGCATCCTCTTCATCCATCGCCACCGCGCCGATCTTCTTGGCCGAGGCGGCCCGCATGCGCTTTACCGTGGCCTGGTGCGGA
This sequence comes from uncultured Phycisphaerales bacterium, assembly GCA_963754335.1. GTDB lineage: Bacteria > Planctomycetota > Phycisphaerae > Tepidisphaerales > Tepidisphaeraceae > JBBSDP01. The sequence continues at coordinate 1,549,404 of CAVWFQ010000005.1, read as the reverse complement.
TCGGGGGTTGAAATGACATCGCCGCTCGGGGCGCTGGCGTTCTGTTCGACGGTTTGATCGTTTGAATGAGGTTCCACTTCGACATTATCGGCTGGTCGGGCACGTTGACTGCGGCAATATTACGGAAAAGCGCGCCGTTCATTTCGTATGCCGAAGACCGCTTGCTGCGTAAGGAGCCGCGCACGAAGTAAGCGGGAAAGTTCCCTCGTTTACAGAGCGCCTTCCCGCTTACTTCGTGCGCGGCTCATGGGTCGGCGCTTGAAAACTCGAGATCCGGTGCAATAATGAATCGTCGTCGGCGTTTGCCGATGAGAGCCCAGCTATGATGCGAACCGTGACGGAAAACCGATTTGACCGCGACGTGATAGACGCGAACCCAGTCGGGTCCGGCGTCAATCTGTACGTCCGGCCGTTCCGCTCATAGCTCCTCGCCTGCCGGCCGGGAGTTCTTCCCGGCGAATGATCATCCGATTTTTATTCCCGGGAAACAAGTAGCGGACGGTTCGTCGTTCGCGCAGGGCATGGGTTGAAAACGCGCGAAAAACCCGGCATTTTCCGGGATTTTTCGACAATGCGCGCCTGTAGCTCAACGGCCAGAGCGCCGGTCTTACAAGCCGGATGTTGTTGGTTCAAATCCAGCCAGGCGTACATGTTTCACCGCGGAGACACAGAGGACGCAGAGGAAGAAAACTGAATTCGTTTTCTTCTCTGTGGCCTCTGCGTCTCTGCGGTGAATCCCGAAGTTTTGCAATCCGCGGATGCTTGTTGCTTCCTGCGGTGATGTCAGCCGTGTGCGCGCGGGACCGCGCACTTTATTCAAAGGAGGCCAGCAATGGCCAGGGAGACGTTTATCCGGAGCAAGCCTCACGTGAACGTGGGGACGATCGGTCATATCGACCATGGCAAGACCAGCCTGACGGCGGCCATGTCGGCGCAGCGCGCACCGATATTCCACCGTCGATGCAGTCGCGTACGACGAAATTTGCGCGGCGGAATCGTCCGCGACGCCACCAAGACGGTGACGGTCGTGGCCTCGCACGTGGAATATGAGTCGGAGCAGCGGCACTATGCCCACGTGGATTGCCCGGGGCATGCCGACTACATCAAGAACATGATCACCGGCGCTGCCCAGATGGACGGCGCGGTGCTCGTGGTCTCCGCCGCCGACGGGCCGATGCCGCAGACGCGCGAACACATCCTGCTGGCCCGCCAGGTGGGCGTGCCCGCCATCGTCGTGTTCGTCAACAAGGTCGATCTCGTCGAGGACAAGGAAATTCTCGATCTGATCGAGCTGGAAACGCGCGATCTGCTCAGCAAGTACGGGTTCAATGGCGATTCCACGCCGGTCATTTTCGGCTCGGCCCGGCCGGCGATGGAAAACCCCGGCGATGACACGGCCTGCAGGTGCATCGATGACCTGATGGCCGCGCTCGATGCCTCGATTCCCATGCCGGAGCGGGACACCGACAATCCGTTTCTCATGCCGGTCGAGAACGTCTACGTGATCGCCGGCCGGGGGACGGTGGTGACCGGCCGTATCGAACGCGGCCGGATCCGTCGCGGCGAGGCTGTCGACATCGTCGGCGGCCGCTCGACGGTGGTGACCGACATCGAGGTGTTTCATAAGTCCGTCGAGGCGGGCATGGCCGGCGACAACGCCGGGCTGCTGCTTCGCGGAATCGCGGCCGACGAGGTCGAGCGCGGCCACATTGTGTCCGCGTCCGGCTCCATCCAGCCGCATGCGCACTTCGAGGCGGAGATGTACGTGCTGAAGAAGGAAGAAGGCGGCCGCCACACGCCGCTCTTTGGCGGATATTCCCCGCAGTTCTTCTTCCGCACCAGCGACGTGACCGGGACGGTGACGCTGAACGGAGCCGAGATGGTTCTGCCCGGCGAAAACGCCCGGATCACGGTACGTCTGAACAGCCCGGTGGCGATGGACGAGTCGCTCCGCTTTGCCGTCCGCGAGGGAGGCAGGACGGTCGGCTCCGGCGTGGTCACCCGCGTGCTCGATTGAGTTGATCGAACAGGAAGTGCCGGCGTCAGAGCGGGCACTTCCTGTTTCTATTTACCGACACGCGCCTAGAACTGCGGGTTCCGTCGAGCGAGAAGCGGTATAAGACACGTGATGACATCGACCTCAATGCGTGCACCGATTGGAGCATTGACCCTTCTGCTCGCGGCAAGATCGGTATTTTGCGGTCCGCCGTTTGTCACCGACGATCCGGATACGACGGATTACAAGCATTGGGAAATCGATTTTTTCTCAATTTACAGCCACACGGCCGGCGTGGATTTCGCCCAATTTCCGGCCCTGGAACTGGACTACGGTATTGTCCCGGACGTGCAGCTTCATGCGATCATGCCCGTGGCGTATGAACGCTCGCCGGGCGGGGGAGCCCACTGGGGCTACGGGGTCACGGAACTGGGTGTGAAGTATCGTTTCTTCCACGAAACCGATCTGCTTCCGGAAATTGGCACGTTTCCGCTTGTGGAAGTTCCCTCCGCCGACGCGAGCCGCGGGCTCGGGAATGACAACACGCAGGTCTTTGCCCCCATCTGGCTGCAAAAAACATTCGGCGCCGACAAGGGGTGGACGACATTCGGCGGCGGCGGGATCTGGTTCAACCGGGCCGACGACCATCGCAATTTCTACCGCTTCGGCTGGGAACTTCAGCGCGACCTGGGCAAATTGCTCACGCTCGGCGGGGAGATCTACCACGAAACGTCAGCCGAAGCCGGCGGACATGGGCATACGGCATTCAATCTCGGCGGGTATCTGAATTTCGACGAGCACAATCACGTGCTCTTTTCAGCCGGCCGGGACATCGACGGCCCCAACCGTTTTTCCTGTTACCTCGCGTATCAGCTGACCTTTTGAATTTGCATCTCAGAGGCAGACCGTAGACGTCTTCAAAGAACGGTGACGCGCTCGCTCGACAATGGCGTGAGCGCGCTTCCGTCTTTCGCCTTTCGTCCGTCGGCAAAGACATCGGCTCCGCCGTCGAAAGAGAAGTCGCCAAAAAACCAGCTCTCCTTGTTGCCGATCAGGATATCGCCGGCGTCGTCATCGGTGATGGTGCTCGCATCGAGGTGCGGACCCCTCGCGCCGCCAACACCGCTGGAGACCTGCTTATTGTGCTGGGCATTTCGCTGATTGAGCAGTTGAAGCAGCGCGCCCTGATTGGCCGGAGAGGGTGCGTCGTAAATCGTGGTTCCGGCGACGAGCATGTCGCCGGCCCCTTTGAGCGTATCGCGCCCGCCGCCGCCGATGAGCAGATCTTTGCCGCCGGCCCCGTTGAGAACGTCGTTTCCCGGGCCGCCGATCAGCACATCGGCTCCGGCGTTTCCGGTGAGCGTGTTGCTGCCGGCGCCGCCGTATAGCCAGGCCGAAAGCTTCGTGGCGCCGATCGCGATCTTGTCGTTCTGACCCTGGCCGAAGACCACGATCCGTCCGGTGGGATGGAAGTTGCCGAGGTTGACGCCGTTTACGGTGACCTGCTCCCCGCCGCCGGCCTTGGCTTTACCGGGGTTGACTGAAATGACGTTGTTCCCCGAGCCTCCGACTACGACGAGATCGTTCTTGGTCGAGTCGAGCGAGCTCTTGACCAAAGCGGCGCCCGAGAATTGAACGGTGGCGTTGGCGACGGCGCTGTCGCCGTGGCTGTCCGTGACGTTGTAGGCAAACGTATCGCCGGGCACCTCGGCGGCGCCGGGGGTGTAGAGCAATTCCGGTCCGCCGGCGGTGTTCACGATGCTTACCGTTCCAAATGCCGGCTGGCTGGCGATCGAGAGGGTGAGTGGTCCGCCGTCATTTGCGACGGCAGCAGAGACTGGGAAGAAAGTGGCGGACCCGCCGGGCGGCACCGTGGCCGAGAGGTTCTGCGCGCTGGGCGGATAGAAATCGTTGTTGATGATCGTGCCCGTCGCGACAGAGTTCCCCATCAGAGCGCCGATCGGGCTGGACAGATCCAGGTAAAACGTCTTGTTCGGTTGGACGTTGGGATTCCCGATCGTCGCGATCGCGACCGGCGCGCTGGTCTGGCCGGCGGGGACGGTCACCGTCCCCGAGGCGGCCAGGTAATCGCCGCCGGCGACGGTGGCCGTGTTGTCGATCGTCCCGTATGTCACCGTCACGGGGGCATCCGAGACGGCTGACAGGGTGACCGTGAAAACCGCGCTCGCAATTCCGCTGTTTACTTTGGTAACGCTGGTGTTTGCGACTGAAACCGTCGGCGCGGCATTGTCATTGTGAATCGTGACGGTGGCGGTCGAGGTGGCCCCGAGGGTGGCAAAGCCGGTGGGGTCGCTCAGGCCGAGCGTGATCGTCTTGTCGTATCCGAAACGCCCGTCGTCGATCAGGGGCAGCGTAAACGTGGCGGTGGTCTGTCCGTCGGCAAACTGCAGTGCGCCGCTGGTGAGCGCGTAATCGACGCCGTTGGTCGCGGTGCCCCCGGTCGCGGCGTATTGCACAGTCACCGCCCCGGCGCTTCCGTCAGCGCGGAGGACCGTCACCGTAACCGTTCCGCCACTCTCAGCGGTCGCATAAGTTGCCGCGCTGAAGGACAGGTCTCCGGGCGGGAGCACGGTGACGTTCGTAGCCGACGCGCTGGATGCCGAAAGATAATGCAGATCGGCGGCGGCCTGGGCGCTGATCGCATTGTCGCCGACCGACAGGGCGCTGGTCGTCAGTGCCGCAACACCCTGATTGTTCAGCGCCGCGGTCCCGAGCAAAGTTTGACCGTCATAGAAGCTGACATTTCCGGTGCGCGCGCCGATCCGGGAGCCACCGCGGTGAGCGTGGCGGTGAGCGTCACCGGCGCGCCCGGGATGATGGTCGCGCTGGAAGCGGCCAGCGCCAGCGTCGACGAGGCGGGGCCAACCGTTTCGGTTGAAGCAGTAGAATCGCTGGAAGCGTAGTTGGAATTGCCGTTGTAGGTGGCCACCACCGGATCAGCGCCGACCGGCAACGTTCCCAGTGTCAGAGCCGCCTGGTCATTCCCATCGACCGCGATGGAACCCAGCGTCGTGTTGCCCGACGCGAAGGTGACCGTTCCTGTGACGGCCCCGACGCCGCTGCCGGCGACGGTCGCCGTGAAGGTGACGGGCTGGCCCCACACGCTAGTGGCTCCTGAATCGGCAAGCGTTGTCGTAGTGACCCATTTATTGACAGTTTCGGTGTAAGCGGCGGAAGTGATGCCGGAAAAGCCCGCGTCGCCGCCGTACTGTGCGGTGATCGAATGGACGCCCGCGGGCAGAGATGAGGTGGTCAACGTCGCCAGACCGTTCACATCAAGCGTCCCGCTCCCCAGAAGGGTTTGTCCATCGTAGAACGCGACACTGCTGGTGGGGATCCCCGCGCCGGGGCTGACGGCAGAGAGCGTCGCGGTGAACGTCACCGATTGACCGACGAAGGAGCTTGCCGCCGTCGCGGTCACGACAGACTGGCTGCTGGCCAAAGTCACAATCTGCGTGACGCCGGACGCGCTCGTGCTGGCGCTGAAGTTGCCGTCGCTGATGTACTGGGCCGTGATGGAATGGGAGCCGACCGTGAGTGAAGCAATGTCCAAAGTCGCCTGGCCGGCAATCAGGTTCGACTCGCCGATCAGGTCCTGCCCGTCGAAAAACTGAACAGCGCCAGTGGGCGCTCCCGTTCCGGGGCTCACCGCGGCGACCGTCGCGGAAATCTGCGCGGGTTGTCCGAAGACCGTGGGATTCGCCGGCGCGAGCGTCACAGCGCTGGAGGCTTCGCTGACGACGACGCTCTGGCTGCCGGAGCTCTGGCTCCCGTTGTAGTCGGTTCCGGCGGCGGTAAATGTCGCCGAGATGTCGTGCGTGCCGACGGCGTAGGCCTGCGAGAGCGTGGCTGCGCCGCCGGCCAGCGCCACCGTTCCCAACAGGGTTTGGCCTTCGTAGAAGGACACGCTTCCGACGGGCGTGCCGGTTCCTGGCGAAATCGCGGAAACCGATGCGGTCACCCCGAACGACTGCCCGAATACCCCGCTCGTCGCGCCACTCAGTGAAACGGACGTATCGGCGGCAGAGACCGATTCCGACACGGGATTGGAAGCGCCAGGGGCGAAATCGGCATCGCCGCTGTAGGAGGCGGAAATCGAATAATCGCCGCTGTCGAGAATCACGTTGCCGAGCGTGGCCACGCCACCGATGAGCGTCGCTTGTCCTATCGTGACCGCATCCGGGCCGGTCCCGGTAGAAAAAGTGACGGTGCCCGTTGGCGTGCCGCTGCCGGGAGCTGTGGCGGTGACCGTGGCGGTAAGAGTCAGAGCCTGGCCATAGACGCTGCCGCCGCTTCCATTGTCGCCGGTCAGCGCCAGGCTTGTGGCGCTGGCGTCCTGATTTTCAGTTTGCGCGAGCGGAGCGGAGGTGCTGGCGAGGAAATTCGCATCGCCGCTGTAAACCGCGGTGATGGCATGATCTGCCGTGGAGAGCGCGCTGGTGGTGAAAGTCGCCGATCCTCCGCTGAGCGCCACCGCGCCTTCGAGCAGAACGTTGTCGGCATAAAAGCTGACCGAGCCGCCCGGCGTTCCGACGCCGTTGCCCGTCGGGGCGACCGTGGCCGTGAAGGTGACCGTCTGCCCGGCGACGGCCGGATTCTGATCGCTCGTCACGGCGGTCGATGTTCCGCTCTGCGCGACGGTCTGGGTGAAAGCACTGCTCGTCATTCCCAGAAAGTCTGCGTCACCGCCGTAGACGGCGGTGATCGCGCGCGTCCCGACCGCCAGGCTGCTGGTCGTGATCGACGCTGTGCCATTGCTCAACGACTCTGCCGCGCTGCCGATCTGAACGCCGTCAGCGTAGAAGAGGACCTCGCCGGTCGGCGTCCCCGCGCCGGACTCGCCGCGGCGACGATCGCTGTATAGGTGATGCTCTGGCCGTATACGCTGCCGCCGGGCAATGAGCTGCTCAGGCCGACCGTCACCGCATCCTGGTTTACGGCCTGGGCCAGTGGAGACGACGTGGTGGAATCATTGAAATTCCCGTCGCCATTGGCGTAGCTGGCGGAAAGGTTGTGCGCGCCGACACCGAGCGTGAGCGTGATGCTGGCCTCACCGTTGCCGTCCAGATTCTGGGTGGTTCCGATCTGTACGGTATTTCCCAGGCCGTCGGTATCGGAAAAGATCACCGTTCCGGTCGGAACGCCTGCTCCGGCGGTTGCCGTAACCGTCGCCGTGAGTGTGATCGATTCCCCGCTCACCGCGGCGCTGTCGCTTGTTGCCAGCCCGATCGTGGTGTTGGCAGGATTGACGTCTTGAGCGAGGCCCGAAGAAGTGCTGGCATTGTAGTTTCCGTTGGCGGGCGTGTAGACCGCCGTCACGTTCTGCGCCAAACCGACCGCGAGGCTCGAGTCGGCGAAGATCGCCACGCCGTCGGCGAGCGCAACCGCATCACTGATTGTCGCGCCCCCGACATAAAAGGTCACCGACCCATCTGGCGTTCCGCCGCCGGGCGATGCGGCGCTCACGGTGGCGGTGAACGTCACCTGCTGATCGAACACGCTGCTTCCCAGCGAGCTCGTAACGACCGTCCCGGTATCGTCGGCGGCGACGGCCTGCGTGAATGGACTGCCGTTCGAATTGCTGGAGGCAAAACTCCCGTCGGTAGCGTAGCTGGCGGTGATACTGTGGTTTCCGACGCTCAGGAAATTGTTGAGCGATGAAGTGTCGAAAGTCGCCTGGCCGCCGTTAAGCGTACCGGTTCCCAGAAGCGTCGCGCCGTCATAGAACGCAACAGTTCCCGCCGGCGTTCCGACGCCGGGCGCGATGGCGGAAACCGTTGCGGTCAGCGTCGGCGTCTCCCCATAAACGCTGCTGGCGTTTGAGCTGGAGACCGCCACGCTCGTGGCGGCCGTGCCGACCATTTGCGTGACAGCCGTCGCGTCGCTGCCGGCAAAATCCGCGTCTCCGGCATAGGATGCCGTGATCGTGTGACTGCCGACGCTGAGCGCTGCATCCGAGATCATCACCGTCCCGGCCGAGATCGTGCCGCTGCCGATGGGATTACTCAAATCGCCGTCAGCATAGAAAGTGACATTTCCGGTCGGCGTGCCCGCCCCATTCCCCGTGACGGCGACGGTCGCGGTAAAGGACGCGGACTGGCCAAACACGGTATCCGTTGTGCTGCTCAAGGTCAGCGATGTGGCGGCCTGATTCACCTGCTGGCTGATGCTGCCGGAGGTGGCGCTGCCCGCAAAATCGATGCTGTCGCCGGCATAACTGACGGTGATCGAGTGTGCACCAAGCGGCAACAGCACGTCGGCCAGCGTTGCCACACCATTGGAAACCGTTCCGCTGCCCAGCGGGCTGCCCGTATCGCCGTCGGCGTAGAACGTGACCAATCCCCCGTTCGGCGTACCCGCGCCGGGAGCTACGGCCGATACGTTGGCGGTGAGCGCGACGCCTTCTCCAAACACTGCGTTCGGGTCGGAGCTGCCAACGGTGACGACTGTCGCCGCCTGATTAACCGTCTGCGTGTAAGTCGTCGCGACGCTGGAAGAGAAGTTGCCGTCACCCAGATAAGTTGCGTCAACCGCGTGGTCGGCAACCGACAGGGCGGAGGTTGTGAAAGTGGCGATGCCATTCACCATATTGACGTTGAACGTGCTCCCGCCGTCGACAGCGAACTGGACCTGGCCGGTGGGCGAGCCGCTGCCGTTGCCGGTCACTGCCACGGTCGCAGTGAATGTGATGGATTGACCGAAGACCGCGGGCGCGTGGTCGGCGGAGATCGTTGTGCTGGTACCCGCGGGGTTGACAGTTTGCGCCAGGGGGGTGCCGGTATTGTCGCTGGCGGCGAAACTGTCATCGCCGCTGTAAGTCGCGGTGATCGAATGGGTCGCGACCGAGAGGGTCGAAGTGTCGATCGTTGCGACGCCGTTGACCAGGGCGACCGCATCGGCTCCGATCTGTGTCCCATCGGAATAGAACGTGACCGTCCCCGTCGGCGTTCCGCCGCCGGGCGCAGAGGCGGCGACCGTCGCAGTGAAGGTGACGTCCTGCCCGTAGCTGCTCGTTCCCGAGGAGCTGGCGACAGTCGTAGTCGTTGCATCCTGGTCGGCCGCCTCGGTGACGATATTTGAAGTGCTCCCCGAGAGCTGCGACGTGCCAACGTAGACCGCCGTGATCGGATGGGAGCCGACGGCAAAGGCGCTGGTGACAAAGGTGGCGCTGCCAGCAGTGAGTGTTTCAGAATCGACGAGCGTCGCACCGTCGAAGAAGTTGACGATGCCGGTGGCGCACCTGCGCCGGGTGCGTTGACGCTGACCGTCGCCGTAAACGAAACGCTTTGCCCGGAGACAACGGGGTTCTGCGAACTCACGAGCGCCGTGGTCGTCGAAGCCTGGCCGACCACCTGATTGATGCCGGCGGCCGAGCCGGGCAGGAAGTTGGCATCGCCGCCGTAGCTGGCGGTGATCACATGCGTGCCGACGGTCGAGCCCGAGTAGGTCAGCGTCGCCACGCCGGCATTGAGTGTGTCAGCGCCGATCATCGTGCCGTCAGCGTAAAACGTTATGGTTCCGGTCGGCGCCCCCGATCCGGGAGCGACCGCCGACACGGCGGCGGTATAGGTTACACCCTGGCCGAACACGCTTCCGCCGGCCAGAGAACTCGCCAGGCCGACCGTCACCGCATCCTGATTTACCGTTTGGGGCAGGGAAGACGCAGTGTTGGAGCCGTTGAAATTTCCATCGGCGTTGGTGTAGGTCGCGGTCAGATTGTGAATCCCGACGCTCAGCGCGAGAGTGATGCTCGCCTGCCCGCTGCCATCGACATTCTGGGTCGCGCCGATTTGCACGGTGTTTCCCAGGCCGTCGGTATCGGAAAAGACAACCGTGCCCGTCGGAACGCCGCTTCCCGCGGTTGGCGCAACCGTCGCCGTCAGCGTGATCGATTCGCCTGAGACGGCGGCGGCGTTGCTTGTCGCCAGGGCGATCGTGGTGTCCGCGGGATTGACATTCTGCGTCAGGACCGGCGAGGTGCTGCCGTTGTAGTTGGCGTTGGCCGGAGAGTAGACAGCGGTCACATTCTGTCCTGCGCCTACCGCCAGGTTCGAATCGTTGAAGCTCGCAACGCCGCCGCTGAGCGGGGTGGCGCTGCTGATCGGCGCAGCTCCGACATAAAAAGTAACCGACCCGTCCGGCGTGCCGCCGCCGGGAGATGCCGCGCTGACCGTAGCCGTGAATGTCACCTGCTGATCAAAGACGCTGGTCGCCAGTGAACTGGTAACCGTCGTGCTGGTGTTGTTGGCGGCGACAGCCTGCGTTAGAGGCGCGCCGCTTGAGTCGCTCGATGCGAAGCTTCCATCGCTCGCATAGCTGGCGGTAATCGAGTGATTTCCGATGCTGAGGAAACTGCCCAGAACTGAGGTGTCGAATGAAGCGTGGCCGGCAACGAGCGCGCCCGTTCCCAGCAGGGTGGCGCCGTCGTAAAGCGAAACCGTCCCCGTCGGCGTTCCAGCGCCGGGCGCGGTGACCGATACGCTCGCCGTCAGCGTCGGGGATTCGCCGTAAACGCTGTTGGAGTCGGAACTGGAAACCACGACGCTTGTGGCGGCCAGGCCGACCGACTGCGTGACGGCGTCGGCGGTACTTGCGACGAAGTTCGTATCTCCGCCATAGGATGCAGTGATCGAATGATCTGCGACGCTCAGGGCGCTGTCCGAGATCGTGACGGCCCCGCCTGAAAGCGTGCCGCTGCCGATCGGATTGGCCAGATCGCCGTCGGCGTAAAATGTCATCGTTCCGGTCGGTGTGCCCGCGCCGCTTCCGGTGACTGCGATCGTCGCCGTGAATGAGGCGGCTTGGCCGAAGACCGTTGCCGTGGTGCTGCCGAGCGCGAGCGAGGTGGTCGCCTGGGCGACGTGCTGGCTGAAACCGCCGGCGGTGGTGCTGCCGGAAAAGTCCGAAGCGTCGCCGGCGTAGCTCGCGGTAATCGCATGCGTGCCGACGGACAACTGCACGTTGGTCAATGTCGCGACGCCGTTGCTGACCGAGCCGGTCCCCAGCGGTGTGCCGGTATTTCCGTCAGCATAGAACGTGACCAATCCCGCGTTCGGCGTGCCCGCTCCGGGAGCCACCGCCGACACACTGGCCGTGAGTGTGACGTTTTCGCCAAAGGAAGCGTTGCTATCTGAGCTGCCTACGGCCACCGCGGTCGCAGCGGGATTGACGGTTTGTGAATCGGTGGGCGCGACGCTGGCGCTGAAATTCCCGTCGCCCAGATAATTCGCATCGACCGTGTGGCCGCCGACGGACAGGCTCGATGTGGTGAACGACGCGACGCCGCTAACGACGCTGACGTCAAACGGGCTGCCGCCATCAACGGAAAACTCAACCTGGCCGGTGGGGGTTCCGCTTCCGTTTCCGGTGACGGCGACGGTCGCCGAGAAGGTGACCGGCTGACCGAAGACAGAGGGTACCTGATCCGCAGAAAGAGTCGTGCCGGTGGTGGCGGGATTCACGACTTGCGACAGGGACGCGCCCGTATTGTCGCTCGCGGAGAAGCTGGCGTCGCCGCTGTAGATCGCGGTGATCGAATGGGTGGCGACTGAGAGGGCCGGCGTGTCGATCGTCGCCACGCCATTAACCAGCGAGATTGCGCCGCCGCCGATCTGCGTTCCATCGGAATAGAACGTGACGGTCCCGCTCGGCGTTCCCGCGCCGGGGGCGGAGGCGCTGATCGTCGCGGTCAGTGTTACGAGCTGCCCGTAACTGCTCGTGCTCGAGGAACTGGCGACGACGGTCGCGGTCGCATCCTGGCCGGTCACCTGCGTGACTGTGTTGGAGGTGTCTCCGGCCAATTGGGATGTGCCGAGATAGACCGCCGTTATTGCATGAGAGCCGACGGACAAGGCGCTGGTAACAAAGGTGGCACTTCCCGAGCTGAGCGTCTCCGAATCGACGAGCGTTGCGCCATCATAGAACTGCACGGTGCCGGAAGGTGATCCGGCTCCGGGCGCGTCGACGCTCACGGTCGCCGTGAAAGAGACGCTCTGGCCAAAGACGCTGGGGTTCTGCGAGCTGACGAGCGCCGTGGTGGTCGAAGCCTGACTGACCGGCTGATTGATCCCGGTCGCGGAACCGGTCAAAAAATTGCCGTCGCCGCTGTAGCTGGCGGTGATGGTGTGACTGCCAACGGCCAGGACCGCATCATCCAGCGTTACGACGCCGGCATTGAGCGTGCTGACGCCGATCATCACGTTATCCGAGTAAAACGTGACGGCGCCGGTCGCCGCTCCCGAGCCGGGGCCGACAGCGGCAACAGTCGCCGTAAATGTGACGCTCTGTCCAGATACGCTGCCGCTCGCCAGTGAACTGCCGACCGCGACCGTTACCGCATCCTTGCTGACGGTTTGAGAAAGAGAAGACGCAGTATCGGAGTTGTTGAAGTTCCCATCGCCGTTGACGAAGCCCGCGGTGAGCGTGTGCACTCCGACCGGAATCGCGAGGGTGATGCTCGCCTGTCCGTTGCCGTCGACATTCTGGGTAGCGCCGATCTGAACGGTGTTCCCCTGGCCATCGGTATCCGAGAAGATAACCGTTCCCGTCGGAACTCCCGTACCGACCGTTGCTGTTACAGTCGCGGTGAGGGTGATCGGCTCTCCATAAACGGCGGAGCTGTTGCTGGTCGCCAGCACGATCGCGGTATCGGCTGGGTTCACGTTTTGCGAGAGACCCGTGGATGTACTGGTGTTGTAGTTACCATTCGCCGGCGAATAGACCGCCGTCACATTCTGTGCCGTTCCAACGGCCAGGCTGCTATCAGCAAAACTCGCCGCGCCCCGCTGAGCGCGATGGCGCTGCTGACCGGCGAACCGCCGACGTAAAATGTAACCGAACCGTCCGGCGCTCCTGCCGCCCGGCGACGACGCGCTCACCGTTGCACTGAAGGTCACCTGCTGATCGAACACGCTCGTTCCCAGCGAACTCGTCACAACCGTGCTGGTATTGGCCGCGGTCACGGCTTGCGTGAACGGACTGCCGCTGGAATCGCTGGAAGAGAAATCCCCATCGCCGGCGTAGCTGGCCGTGATGCTGTGATTGCCGATGGCGAGGAAACTTCCGAGCGTCGAGGTATCGAAGGGCGCCTGTCCCGAGGAAAGCGTGCCGGTCCCGAGCAGGTCCGCACCATCGTAAAACGACACCGTTCCCGTCGGCGTCCCAGCGCCGGGAGCCGTGGCGGAGACCGTCGCGGTCAGCGTCGGCGCTTCTCCATAAACGCTGTTGGCATTGGAGCTGGAGACGGCGACGGACGTGGCGGCCGGTCCGACCACCTGCGTGACGGCCGAGGCGTTACTTCCGGCAAAATCCGGGTCGCCGGAATACTGGGCGATGATCGAATGCGTGCCGACGCTCAACGCGGAATCGGAAATCGTGGCCGTTCCCGCCGAGAGCGCACTGCTGCCGATTGGGTTTTGAAGGTTTCCATCAGCGTAAAAGGTCACCGTGCCGGTCGGCGTGCCCGCTCCGTTGCCGGTGATTGCCACCGTCACGGTAAACGTTGCCGACTGGCCGAAAACTGTAGGTCCGCTGCTGCTCCGGGTGAGCGATGTGGTGGCCTGATTCACCTGCTGATCAAAGCTGCCGGTCGTAACACTTCCGGCAAAGTTGACGCCGTCGCCGGCATAACCGGCGGTGATCGCGTGCGCGCCGACCGGCCACTGTATATCGGCCAATGTCGCGACACCGTTGGAGACTGTTGCGGTTCCCAGCGGACTGCCCGTATCGCCGTCGGTATAGAACGTAACGAGTCCACCGTCCGGCGTGCCCGCGCCGGGAGCGACAGCCGAGACATTCGCGGTCAGCGTAACGTTCTCGCCGAAGACCGCCGTCGGATCTGAACTGCTGACGGTGATGGCAGTCGCCGCCTGATCGACCGTCTGGGAGTCGGTCGTCGCAACACTGGAATCGAAGTTGCCGTCACCGGCATAGGTTGCGTCAATCGTGTGATCGCCAACCGACAGGATCGACGTCGTGAATGAGGCGATGCCGTTCACTACGTTCACGCTGGACGGGCTGCCGCCGTCAATGGCGAACTGCACCTGACCGGTGGGCGTTCCGCTGCCGGCTCCGGTGACGGCTACAGTCGCGGCGAAGGTAATCGTCTCTCCGAAGACTGACGGCGCGTGATCCGCCGAAATCGTCGTGCTCGTCGTGGCGGGGTTGACCGTCTGCGACAAGGGCGCGCCCGTGTTGCCGCTTGCGGAGAAACTGTTGTCGCCACTGTAAATGGCGGTGATCGAGTGAGTGGCAACCGAGAGCGAAGACATATTGATCGTCGCGACGCCGTTTACGAGCGTGACGGCGCTGTTGCCGATCTGAGTTCCGTCAGAAAAGAAGGTGATGGTTCCCGTCGGCGTTCCGCCGCCGGGCGCGGAAGCGACAACCGTCGCAGTGAAAGTGACGCCCTGCCCGAAGCTGCTCGTCCCCGATGAGCTGGTGACAACCGTGGTGGTGGCGTCCTGATCGTCGGCCTGGGTGATCGTGTTGGAGGTGCTGCCGCCCCACTGCGATGTTCCGGCATAAACCGCCGTGATGAGATGGGAGCCGACGGTGAAGGCGCTGGTCACCAACGAGGCGCTGCCGGCGGTGAGTGTTTCGGAACCGATGAGCGTCGCGTCATCGTAAAAGTTAACAATGCCCGAAGGGGAGCCCGATCCGGGGGAATTCACGCTGACAGTCGCGGTAAGACTGATGCTTTGCCCCGAGACGCTGGGGTTTTGCGAACTGACCAGCGCGGTGCCGGTCGAGGCCGGGTTCACCGTCTGCGCGTATCCGGTGCTGGCGCCGCCGGCAAAGTCCGAATTACCGGCATAGGTGGCGGTGACCGTGTGTGCGCCCACCGCCAGCGAGCTGACTCCAATCTGCACGGCGCCGCTGACCAGCGTGCCGGTGGCGAGGGTCGCGCCGTTCTCGTCGGTGAGGGTGACCGTTCCACCGTCAGGCGTTCCCGCTCCGGCGCTACCGGCGCAACCGTCACCGAATAGGTGATGGTCTGGCCGAAAACCGAGGGGCTGGCCGAACCGCTGACGCTGACGCTGCTGGAGGCCTGGCTGACGGTTTGCGTCAGCGTCGAGGAAGTTGAACCAAGGAAGTTGCTGTCCCCGCCATAGGAGACAGTGATCGGATGCGAGGAAACGGAAAGGCTCGAGACGGTGATCGAGGCCTGCCCGTTCGCGACGGCGGCCGAGCCGATTGAATTGCCGTTGTCCAGGAAGGTAATGGTTCCCGTCGGCGCGCCGCCGCCGGGAGCGGTCACCGCAAGGTTGGCCATCAGGGTGATGGTCTGGCCAAAAGAGGCTGAAGCGGCGGAACTGCCGACGGTGATCGAAGTCTCAGCCTGATTCACGGTCTGGGAATAGGTATTCGCGGCACTGGAACTGAAGTTGCCGTCTCCCGCGTAGGTGGCGTCGACGGTGTGGCCACCCGCCGCCAGGCTCGACGTGGTGAACGAGGCCACGCCGTTGACCAGATCGACGTTAAAGGGCGTGCCGCCGTCAATCGCAAATTGGGCCTGCCCGGTGGGCGTTCCGACTCCGCCGCCCGTCGCCGCGATGGTCGCGCTGAAGGTAACCGGCTGGCCGAAGCCCGATGGCGCGTTGTCCGCCGAAAGCGTCGTGCTCGTGCTGGACGCGCTCACGTTCTGCATGACGATTGACGATGTGCTCGTCGCAAATTTGGTAACACCCGAATAGATCGCCGTGATCGAATGCCCGCCAGCACTCAGTGCCGCCGTGCTGAATGTGGCGACTCCGCTATGCAGGCTGGTCGTGCCGAGCGTGGTGTTGCCGTCCTTAAATGTGACGGTTCCGCGGGGCGTTCCTGCGCCCGGCGCGAGCGCGGCCACCCCGGCCGTGAATGACGCTGACTGGCCGAAGACGGTGCTGGTATTGTTTCCGGTCAGGGAAGTAGTGGTGCTTGCGGCCGAGACGGTCTGCGTAAAAGAAACTCCGGTGCTGCTTTGGAAATCGCTGTTGCCGCTGTAGACCGCGGTGATCAAATCCGCTCCCACGGCCAGCGTCGTGGTGGTGATCGACGCCGTGCCATTGCTGACGGTGATCGGGCTGCCGATCTGCGCGCCGTTACTGTAGAAGGTGACCGTGCCGCCATCCGGCGTTCCACTTCCCAGCCCGCCGACCCCGATATTCGCGACGAAGGTGACCGATTGCCCCCATACACTGGTGGTTCCGCCGGTGCTGCTCGACGCGGTCGTGGTGGTGGCGGCGCCCACCGTCTGGGTGAAATTCGGCGAAGTACTGCTGCGGAAATCGGTGTCGCCGGTGTAGACAGCCGTGATCGTGTGCGAGCCAACGGCCAGGGTGTTGAGCGTAACCGTGGCCTGACCGTTTGTGTCGAGTGTATCGGCGGAGCCGAGGGGCGTCGCGCCGTCGAAGAACGTCACCGATCCCGTCGGAATGCCTCCTGCATGATCGCTCGGCACGACTGTCGCGGTCAGCGTGACCGATTCCCCGGTGACGGCGGCGGCGTCCGAACTGCTCACGCTCACCGAAGTCGGGCGAACATAGGTCAGCGTGATATCGTGGCCGGAGCCACCCAGGTAGCTGATGCGAAACTCATTGTTTCCCGCAGCGACCAGCGCGCCCTCGGCAAGCCCGTTGAACGTGCCGTTGACGACTGAACCGCCATTGGCAATGAGAGTGAGCGTATCCCCGGCGGCGGGCGTGTAATCAGGGCCCAGCGAAAGATTCAACGTTGCGCTGTTCAGCGTGACATTGTCGCCGGTGGTGATCTGGCTGTAGTGGCCGGCGCCGTTGCCGGTCGTGTTGCCGTCCAGTTGAATCGCGATGGTTGAAGCCGAATCCAGCGTGACTCCACCGCCGCTGTTCAGCGTTGCGTACGGGTTGGAGTTGTCGCCGGGCGATAGCGTTCCGCCGCTGATGATGATGCGGCCCACGTACCCGTCGCCGTCAAGGGCTGCGCCGCTGTCGACGCTGACCGCCGAGGCGATCGAACCCTCCACATCCAGGGCGCCGCCGGTGACGTTAGTCTGCCCCGAATAGGCAATACTTCCCGCGCCGCCGATCAACAGCGTGCCGGCTCCGTCCTTGGTGATCCCATGGAATGTGTTGTCTTCTACCTGTCCGTTGAAGGTGAGAACGCTGCCGGCGTCGACGTTCACCTCCTGATCGTTGCTGAGCGATATGTTGTTCGAAATGCTGCTGCTGCCCGAGTCGACGATGTTCCCGTCCATGGCGATGGCATTGCCGCTGAGCGAATAGCCGCCGCCACCGATCATCAGGTTGCCGATTTCCACCCCGGCCGAATCGACGTTAATCGCCCCGGCCGCTCCGGCCGGCAACGAGACATCCTGCGCGACCGCGGGGACTGCGTCCTGATCCCAATTGCCGGGTGTGGACCATTTGGAGTCGCCGGCCGCGCCGGTCCAGACGGCCGGCGAGCCGCTCATGAGCAGTCGCGCCTCGAGCAGTTCGCAGATCGGGCGGTACCCGGCGTCGTCGCGCCAAGGAATGGGCAGGCGGGTGGCTTTCTCTTTAGCCAACTGCTTGAGATTCCTCATAGCCAGCCCCACATCCGTACAGCCCGTTCCGCCTCCGGCGCTTGGCGCGTACGCCAGTCGCTCTGGAGGATTATGCCGGCGGTATGACCTGTACCGCTTTCGGTAACCGCTTATCGGCCTTGCAGTTTCCGCAGTCCGCGGCTGACTGAAAAAAATGCTGTTGCGATGGTTATCAGTCCCTGAAGCTGCCCGGGAGTTGAGTTGAGCGATGAGGGCTTGGGTCCGATAAAACCGCGGAGGATCAATCTGGCGTGCCCTGTTTCGAGGTCCAGACTGGTAAAAGTACAAGCGCGCAATGAACTTGTCTTACCGGCATAGACCATCGCCAGCTTCGCGCTTCGTGATGACTTGCAACTGCTGACAATGGGGGGTCTTGCGCAAACTCGATCCGACCGGTTTCCAATCGTGAGTGAACCAACTCACCGAACGGAATCCGAAACGGCCGCCGATCGCGCAAAATGCGCGTTGAATCCGATGGCGTCGAGGTCAATCTTGCAGCCGTGAAAATCGCTTTGTTCCGCGAGGCGTGAAAAATCGGTCAGGGCATAGGCTCGCTTGATCAGCATATGTCGGAACGTAAATCGGGTCAGCCACGCGTCGATTCGGCGTCGGCCACTCTGTTTGATGTAGGAATCGATCTGTTCGAGCGATACGTCCTTGCGGAGATCAACGATCAACGCCTCGCCGCCGGGACGCAGAACGCGGTGGATTTCATTCAGCGCTTTCAGCGGCTCGGCGAAATTCTTGAAGGCGGCGGAGCAATAAACAAAATCGAACGATTCGTCCGCAACATCCATCGCCGACACATTCCCGTGGCGAAAATCGACCATCACCTTCGCATTGCGCGCATTGAGCGTCGCCAGATCGACAAAAGTCCGGCTGATGTCCAGACCCGTGAGCTTGAAGTTTCCAAGCTGGGCAAGCTCGATGAGGAAAAAACCGGGCCCTGGCGCTACTTCCAGGACGTCGCACCCATCGCGCAGCCGCCGGGCAACGGCTTTAGCCTGCTCTCGAAAATCGTCCATATCGTTGCGACGGGTGCGCTCATACCAGCGGGCGATCCACCCCTCCATTTGCTTGCCGCGCGACGCTTTCGGATGATGGTTTGGCATGGTTGTCTCCGTTTCGAAAATCGGGATGCGTCGGCGTTTGCCGCGACATCCATATTGTTTATTTATTAAACATCTTAATATTGCAGCTATATGAGGTCAAGGCCAGCCGAAAAAAAATCGACTCGGAAAGAAATTCTCGGAAAATTGTGGGATCTCGGCCGGGAGATGAGCACGCAGACCGTTTTTCTACATCAGGCGCTCGCCCAGACCGTGGGGTTGAATGCCACAGATGCCAAGAGCATCGACCTGATTCTGCGCGGACCGGCGGGAGCGGTTACCGCCGGCTGGCTCGCCGATATGACGGGGCTTACGACCGGAGCGATCACGCATACGCTAGACCGGCTCGAACGCCGCGGATTCATCGAACGGGTTCGCGATACCATCGACCGGCGCAAGATCTTCATTCGCGTCCGGCCCGAAAGCCTGACCGCGATGATCCCGAAATACGACGCGATCGGAAAATCCTACATGCGCCTCGTCGAATCCTACAGCGACGAAGAGCTTCGCCTGATCTGCGACTACCTTGAAAAAACCTCGGCGATTTCCCAGCAGGAACTGGCGAAGCTCATCGCGGCCAACCGGTCTCGACAGACCTGATCGTTCCGATAATGCGTGCCGATCGCCTCTACTCGTTTTCTGTTCGAAAGGATTCTTTCCGGTGAACCGCCCGAACTGTTCCCGCGTCATCCGATATCTTCTGATGGTTTGCCTCGCCGCGGCCGCAATCGGATGCGCAACCCACTCCCCTGCCGCTTCAGAAGCTCCGCTTGCGAAATTCGAATCCGTGAAACCGAAGATGGGAACCGGATTTCGGATTGTGCTTTACAGCAGCGATGAGAAGAGCGCCCGCGCGGCGATTGACGCCGTCTGGGCGCGGATTGACGAACTGAACGCGATCTTCAGTGATTACGATCCCAACAGTGAATTGAGCCGGGTCGGCCAGATGACAAACGACGGGCCGATGCCGCAGCCGGTGCATATCAGCGATGACTTTTACCGCGTGCTGGCCCGGTCGCTGGAAATGTCCAAAGCGAGCGAAGGAACATTCGATGTAACGATCGGGCCCTTCGTGCGACTGTGGCGGCGATCGCGCGACATGCACCAGTTGCCCACCCCCGAGCGCCTCGCCACCGCCCGGGCCTCGGTCGGATATCAATTCGTGAAGCTCGACCCGGCGAACCGGACCGTGCAGCTCATGAAGGGGCACATGCGGCTGGACGTCGGCGGAATCGCCAAGGGATATGCGGCCCACGAATGCGTCGAGCTGCTGCGACGGCGGGGAATCAACCGGGCAATGGTCGGCGCGGCCGGCGATATCTTTGTCGGAGACCCGCCGCCGGGCCGGGCGGGCTGGCAGATCGCCTTCGAGGAACCCGGGGAGGCGGGAAGGAACAAGGATTTATACGTACAAGTGCGGAATTGCGGCATTTCCACGTCCGGCGACACCTACCGATTCGTCGAAATTGACGGGAAACGGTATTCCCATGTGATCGATCCAACGAACCGGACTGGGTCTCACAAGCCGGGCGGGAGTTTCGGATATTGCACCCGACGGCATGACCGCCGACAGCATCACCAAAGCGATGATTATTCTCAGCCCGGAGAAAGCCATCGAACTGGCCGATCGGACGCCGGGCGTGGCGGCGATGTTGACGACTTTTGATGCGGCGGGAAAACCAACGGTGCGGATGTCAAAACGATTCGAGCGATTCATCGTCCACGGAACGACGCTTCCGTCAGACACTTCGATTGAGGTGAACTAATTTGCGAGGAAGATTACTTATGCGGATTGCTGCTGGTCGAGAAGTTCGTGGCTCAAACCCTGCGAAAGCTGGATCAGCTCGGCGTCGCTGATGTTCGGGTCGCTGAAACCGGGAAAATCGTCGCTCAGAAGAGTTGCGCCGGCCTGCACGAATCGAATGCGCCAGCCGCTCCAATTTTCGAGTTGTCCAATTCGCTCAATATTTTCAAGAACCTGATCCTGCGGGGTCATGACGCCTCCGGGTAACTACAGTCAAAATTGCGTTCGAAACTGCCTTCCACTGACTGGCGGGGTCGCTCACTCTATTCGAACCAAGCCGAAACACAAATTTAACAGTAGGCCGCGACGTTTCCCGGCTTCAATCGGCGCAGGAAAATGATTTGAGTGAAATCGTAAGTCGCTTTTATCAATGGATTAGCAATCGATTGGCGGCCGACCGGGCGATGGGAATTTTTCTCAAGCGGATCCAAGCAATTTCAAAACCGCCTCGCGCGTCGGCAGGGCCGGTTGCGCCACGAACGTCTCGCACGCGATCGCGCCCGCGGCGTTTGCGAATCGAACCATTTCCGGCAAATCCATTTTCTCGCAATGGGCGACCGCCAGCGCCGCGGTGAATGCATCTCCCGCGGCGGTGGTGTCGACGACTTTCACTTTGAACGGGCGGATCGTGCGGATCACTCCGTCGCGATCGATCAGCATCGCCCCCCGGCTTCCCTGCTTGAGGACCACCGCCGAGCACCCCCGCGCCAGGAGCTGGCTGGCCACCTGCTTGGGATCCATGATCTTCCGCGTTCGCGATTGCTGCGCCGGATCGAATCCGAGCAATCGTTCCGCTTCGTTTCGATTGGGCGTGAAGAGATCCACGCCATACAGCGGGCGCGGCAGCCCTTTCGGCGGAATCGGGGCCGGATCGAGAATCGTGAAGACGCCCAGCCGCTGACAGAGCGCGATGGCGTGAGCGACGACGGAGAGCGGCACTTCGAGTTGAAGCACTACCGCCGACGCTCCGGCGATCAGGT
Organism: uncultured Phycisphaerales bacterium; assembly: GCA_963754335.1. Classification (GTDB taxonomy): domain Bacteria; phylum Planctomycetota; class Phycisphaerae; order Tepidisphaerales; family Tepidisphaeraceae; genus JBBSDP01. The sequence goes on along the minus strand of CAVWFQ010000005.1, from coordinate 1,527,956 downwards.
CCTCGCTGGCGTCGATGTCGGCCGCCGTGAGCCGGGAATTCGCGCCCGGAGCGACGACAATCGAGTTTTCCCCCTTTCGATCGACAAGAATCATCGCGCATCCGCTGGCAACGCCTTCGGTGACCGTCACGCGTTCGGTCTTGACGCCATGCATCGCCAGGCCATTCAGAAGCCGCTGGCCGAAATCGTCATCGCCGACGCGGCCGATGAAATGAACCGCCGTGTCCGACGCCGCAAGCTTGGCCGCGCCGACGGCCTGATTGGCCCCTTTGCCGCCGGGGATCGTCGCGAGCTGATCTCCCAGGACCGTTTCCCCGGGTTGAGGAATGTGCCCCGTCCGGCAAACCAGGTCCATATTGACGGAACCAATCACGACGATTCGTTTGGACTTTTCCATGCACGCAATAGATTACGCTCGTTGGGTTAAGTGAGGAATGGGTGCAATAGAGAGCCGCGCACGAAGTAAGCGGGAAGCCGCTTGGCAATCGATGGACCATTCCCGCTTACTTTGTGCGCGGCTCCCTGAGCAGTCCCATACCGGACACATTTGCCTCCCGTCACATTCCCTGTATACTCCCCCGTCTTTTCCACGGAGAACCGCTATGCCGCTCGATTTGAAGACGGGCCAGACCGTCCGCATCACTGTCAACAAGAGAATCAATCGCGCTTCCGCGATGAAAACGCTTGAACGGCTGTTCATGAAGGACAAGGCCATTTATAAGCCCCTGGACGTGCGCAGCAGCAACTTCAAGGAGTTGCCCAAACGCCGTGGCGGGCAGATCTGGACCAACGCCCCAATAAGCTTCATCCCTCCCTCGAGCGCGGCGCCGCCGCCCAGGTGAAGATCACCCCCCAGGCGATCAAGGACCTGAACAGCATTGCGACGTTCGTCGAAATAACGGCAGTCTAATTGATTTGGGCCTTGGTACTTGAGATTTGGGAATTGCCGTACCCCGGCCCTAAATGAGCTTGCGCAAGTACGCGCAAGCACGAAAGTGACGCTGCCCTACGGGACAGCGGCTAAAAGCTGATTCGATTGGTGCATGTTCGCGCAAGGTCATTTAGGCATCTCTCGCGCTTTCGCCCATCACGAAATAAAGGATCATTCCGATAATCGGAAGGACGAGGATGATCAGCGTCCAGAGGAGTTTGCGTTCGGTCGATCCGCTTCCGCCAAGAACTTTCACGATCGCGACGATGTCCAGGATCAAAATAATCAGCCAGATGATCGGATACATGTGTACTCCCGAAAGCCCCCAAATCGATCACCGCGGCTCGCCGATATCTTCATGCCAGAGATCCGGGTGCTCTTTCACAAACCGGTTCATCATTTCGATGCACTCGGTGTTGTGGAGATCGACCACTTCCACTCTATGCTGGCGCAGCTCGCTGGCGGAACCAGGAAAATTGACGGATTCTCCCACGATCACGCGCGGCACGCCGAACTGAAGCACCGCCCCGCCGCATAGGTGGCACGGCATGAGCGTCGAATAGAGGACCGTATCGCGATAGGTTTTCTGCCGACCGGCGTGCGTGAGGCAATCAATCTCGGCGTGGGCCATCGGATCGTTGTGCTGCACCCGGCGGTTATGCCCCCGTCCGATGATCTGCCCTTCGCGCACCAGCACCGACCCGATCGGCAAGCCCCCTTCGGCGAGGCTGAGCTGCGCTTCCTCAATCGCCGCGCGCAGGAAGGGATCGGCCTCGTGCGATTTTCCATTGGTTCCCGGTTTCAGTTGCTCCAGATTGGAAACATCCGAAAGTTGAACCTGCGCCGCCTCGCGATTTGCCTTTCGAATCTCCTCGTAGACTTCCTTGCGATGAACCGAAATCTCCCGCGGCGCGGAAATCCCCAGGCGCACCTTGTCCCCGCGGATATCCACCACAGTCACCTGAACGTCATCCCCGATGACAATGGTCTGATCACGCTGCCGCGCCAATACCAACATAGACAGTAACCCTTTGTGCTCTAACTGCTTATTATAGGCACATTATTTGCTGTCCGCCCGCGCAATTTCCGCGCTTTGCGGCCCGCCCAGCGGGCCGCAGGTCATCAGGATCGCAACTAATTGCAAAGACGCGCGAGCTGACGCTTGCGGCTATCACGGATGCGCGCGACGCGGACCACGCCGCCTGTAATAGCCTCCAACGTAAGTCCGCGCGTCTTCAAGAACGTGCGATCGCGGTGGAAGCGCTGCATCTCGGTCCGGAAGCCGGTTGTCAGGCATTTATATTTGGTATCGCCGAATGTAAACTGCTCAATGATCGTTCAGGATTAGTCGCATTTCACAGCGAAACCGGGGGCGATTTGAATGGCCGGGGGTTTTCTTTTAATAACCGTAGCGGATGCAACAACTCTTCTTCGAACATCCGATCCTGAACTCGCCGTACGCGTACCCTGCCCGTCACTGGGAATTGGACCCCTCGGGGCAGCCCACGAATCGCATCGTTGAAAATCGCCGGATCGCGGAATTCATCACGCCGATTCCGAAACCTAAGAAACGAAAGAAAAACGCCCAGGCGGAAATCGTCTTCGACGAAGCCCGCGATATCTCCACCAGCTTGCAGCAGTACGAAAAGACCGCGGCCAGCATCAATCAGCTTCGCGTGCAGGTTGATAAATGGCGGGCCGTCTCCGATCCAAGTCAATGGAAAGTCTCGCCGGAAACGACTCGCCTGCTCCAGCATTGGCGCAGCCACAAATTCGGCGGCGTGCGTCCTTTCTTTTGTCAGATGGAAGCCGTCGAGACCGCCATCTGGCTCACGGAAGTCGCGCCTTCGATCGGCAAAGAAGGAAGCGCGATCCTCGAATATCTCGATGCGGCGAATCTCGCGTCCAATCCGGGTCTCAGCCGTCTGGCGCTCAAGCTCGCAACCGGCGCCGGCAAGACAACGGTGATGGCGATGCTGATCGCCTGGCAGACGGTCAATGCCGTCCGCCATCCCGGCAGCAAGAAATTCACCCGGGGATTCCTGATCGTTACTCCTGGCTTGACGATTCGCGATCGGCTGCGCGTCCTCCAACCCAACGACCCGGAGAGCTACTACAAAAATCGCGAGCTGATCCCCAATGACATGCTCGCCGATCTGGATCGCGCGAAGATCGTCATCACCAATTTCCACGCGTTCAAACTGCGTGAGACACTCGAACTCTCCGCCGGCGGCCGCGCACTGCTTCAGGGGAACGGCCCCGAACTGACGACGCTCGAAACCGACGGCCAGATGCTCCAGCGCGTCATGCCCAGCCTGATGGGCATGAAGGGGATCATGGTCCTGAATGACGAGGCCCATCACTGCTATCGGGAAAAGCCCGCGACCGAAGAGGAGGCCGACGAAGATCTGAAAGGTGAAGAGCGGGAGGAAGCGGAGAAGAACAGCAAAGCCGCGCGCCTGTGGCTCTCCGGACTTGAAGCCGTGAACAAGAAACTCGGCGTGAACCGGATCATGGACCTCTCTGCAACGCCGTTTTTCCTGCGCGGCTCCGGTTACGCCGAGGGAACGCTCTTCCCCTGGACGATGAGCGATTTCTCGCTGATGGACGCCATTGAGTGCGGCATCGTGAAATTGCCGCGCGTCCCGGTGGCCGACAACATCCCCGAAGCCGAAGTCCCCATTTATCGGGATTTATGGACGCATATCGGCAAGCATCTGCCCCGAAAGGGGCGCGGCAAGGCGACCAATCTGGATCCGCTCAATCTGCCGATCCCCCTGCTGACTGCGCTCGAAGCGCTTTACGGCCATTACGCCAGGACATTCGAGCTCTGGGAGAACGAACGGACCGGCGTTCCGCCCTGCTTCATCATCGTTTGCCAGAACACCGCGATCTCAAAGCTCGTTTACGACTACATTTCCGGGTTCGAGCGGAAAAAGGATGACGGTAGTTCCATTCCCGTCGCGGGACGGCTCGCTTTGTTCCGAAACAGCGACGAACACGGCAATCCGTTCGCCCGCCCGCGCACCCTGCTCATCGACAGCGAACAACTCGAATCCGGCGATGCGCTCGATTCCAATTTCCGCGAGATGGCCAGCCCGGAAATCGAGCAGTTTCGACGCGACATCATGGACCGCACCGGCGACCGGCAGGCAGCCGAGTCGATCGACGATAACGATCTGCTCCGCGAGGTGATGAACACGGTCGGCAAGAAAGGCCGCCTCGGCGAATCGATCCGCTGCGTCGTCAGTGTCTCGATGCTTACCGAAGGATGGGACGCCAACAACGTCACGCACATCCTCGGCGTTCGCGCCTTCGGCACGCAACTCCTTTGCGAGCAGGTCATCGGCCGCGCCCTGCGGCGGCAGTCCTATGACCTCAACGAAGAGAATCAGTTCGACGCCGAGTACGCCGACATTCTCGGCATCCCCTTCGACTTCACGGCCAAGCCGGTCGTCGCTCCGCCTAAGCCGCCGCGTGAGACGATCCACGTCAAAGCGGTTCGACCCGACCGCGACGCACTGGAAATTGTCTTCCCGCGCGTCGAGGGGTACCGCGTCGAGCTTCCAAACGAACAGCTCATCGCGAAGTTCAACGACGATTCAACTTTGATCCTCACGCCCGATCTGGTCGGCCCGAGCATCACGCGCAATGCGGGCATCATTGGCGAAGAAGTGGACTTGAATCTCAAACATCTGGCCGACGTCCGCCAATCCACGCTCTTATTTCATTTGACCAAGCGCCTGCTCGAAACCAAGTGGCGCGATCCCGGCGAGGAGCCAAAACTTCACCTCTTCGGCCAGCTCAAGCGCATTACCCGCCAGTGGCTCGACAACCATCTCGTCTGCAAGGGCGCCACATTTCCCTCGCAGCTCATGTACCAGGCCCTGGCTGACATCGCCTGCGAACGGATCACCGCCGGCATCACCAACGCGATGAGCGACAGCCGGCCGATCCGCGCAGTTCTCGATTCTTACAACCCACAGGGAAGCACGCGCCACGTCAGCTTCAACACCTCGAAGACAGATCGATGGGAAACGAAAGCGGACAAATGCCAGATCAACTGGGTCATTCTCGACAGCAGTTGGGAAGCCGAGTTCTGCCGCGTCGCCGAGTCCCATCCGCGCGTCCGGCGTTACGTCAAGAACTACAACCTCGGACTCGAAGTCCCCTACCGCTTCGGCTCCGAGACCCACATGTACCGCCCCGACTTCATCGTCATCATCGATGACGGCCATGGCGAAGACGACCTGCTCAACCTCATCGTCGAAATCAAAGGCTACCGCGGCGAAGACGCCAAGGAGAAGAAATCGACGATGGACACCTACTGGATCCCCGGCGTGAATCACCTGGGCACACAGGGACGTTGGGCCTTCGCCGAGTTCGCGGATGTCTGGCAGATCGGATCCGACTTTGAAGCGCGGATCGAGGCTGAGTTCAACAGGATGGTGGAACGGGCGGCCGCGTCAAGAAGAGCAAGGATGAAATGAGAACCGTATGGACCAAAGTTTCTAGCAGCAGCATCGGCGACCATTTTGCTGACTTCGGGAAAATGGTTGATCGTGCTGGACCAGCGGGAATAACCCAGGAACAAGGTGGATCTTCTCAATCACGATTCCGCTGAGATGCAGCTCGACCGAACTCTCCGAGAATATTGGAGAGTTCGAACCGAGCGATATGGATCGTCTGACTCTTTCTCCGAACCGCGGCCTGGTCACATGCCTAATCGAAAAGGAAAACGTTCAACGCCCGCCGCGGTTAAGCCCGAACGGGCGAAGGCCGGGCGTCATCTGCGAGAAATGTCGCCGGCGCAGGTTCGCACGTACATGGAGATGGCTGTTCGCATCATGCAGGAATCAGTTGCCGAACCAAGAGATGACGGAAAAGCGTCACCTAAAGTCGGCGCCGTTCTAGTCAAGCCGGATGGGACTTTCACGACCGCTTGCCGCGGCGAACTGCGCGACGGCGATCATGCGGAGTTCACGCTTTTGGAGCGGAAGCATCGTCACGAAAAGCTGGACGGGTCGGTCCTGTTTGCAACCCTCGAACCGTGCGCCCGGGGGCGGAAACGCCCCCAAAATGGAATGCGCGAAGCGGATTGTGTTAGCCCGCATCAAAAAGGTTTGGATCGGAATCGAAGATCCAGATCCAACCGTTGACCGCAAGGGGATCAAGTTCCTTCAGGACAAAGGTACGGAAGTGTACATGTTCGATCGTGATCTCCAGGAGATTATTCGCGAAGAGAACAAGGAATTTCTCAGGCAGGCGGCCGAACGCTCCGCCGCCGTCGCGGAGGAGCCACCCGCGCCCGTTTTACTGTCTCCGTTGGAGAACGCGATCGAGCAATCAGCGGTAGACGACTTCTCAGGTGAAGCGATGGAGGCATTTCAATCGTTTGCGAAAATTACGGAAAAGTTGACGTCTCAGCCATTTTTGCAGCGACTGAGGAGAATGGGATTAGTCCAACAGACGGGCAACCGCTTCAAACCGACAGGGTTCGGGTTGCTGTTGCTGGGCAAAAGGCCCAGAGATGCAATGCCGCAAGCGGCATTACTCGGCACCATTCACTATCCCAACGGGAAAGAAGAGATCAGGGATTTCAATGGGCCCCAGGTGCTTGTGCCCGCGCAGGCACTGCAATGGCTGCGCGACAAACTTCCGAATTTGATAGATCGCTCCGAAGCGATCCGGAAAACCGTAAATAATTCGCTTTTTGAGATTGTCCGCGAGGGAATCGTCAATGCGCTGGTACATCGGGATTATGATATCGCTGGCGCTAAATCGCAGCTTATCGTCACGCCGGATGTCATCGAAATCAGAAGTCCAGGTGGACCGGTCAAACCGCTTACGTTGGAGCAACTGCAAGCTTTTAACGCGCCCATGCTGAGCCGTAATCCTGTACTACATTATATCTTTGCGCAGATGGAGATGGCAGAGGAGCGCGGATTGGGGCTGAAGTCCATGAAACGACGCTCTCAAGAGGCCGGTCTGCCGCTTCCCACATATTCGTTTGAGGATCCGTACCTCGTCCTTCGAATTCTTCGCGCACCTGAGGCAGCCACCCAGTTGCTTCCAAAGCGTATACGCGACGAACTGTCCGAAGGTGAACGGCGGGGTTGGCAGTGGCTCAGCACGCGTGGCCGGGCCAGTTCTGCCGATTACGCGGATGCGCAAAAGATCGCCGGGCGGGTTGCCCGCCGGCACCTCAATCACTTCGTTGATCTCGGGTTAGCCCGAAAAATTGGCAATGGACCCGCCACTTCGTACGAAGTCGGGGCGCGACGATGATGTGCAAACGTTTGCACAAATCTGGTCGGCGCATCTCCGATCCGGACCGAATCCGGACTTCCGGTCCGGATTGCGAGCGACGAATAGCCGTTTTATCTCTATCCGGACCCAAATCCGGACTTTTGGTCCGGATAGCGTTGGCGTGCTATTCAGCGCCTAACGCCGCCGTCATCACCGGAAGCACCACCAACATCATCATCCAGAACAGCAGCAACAAAATAACGATGAGCACGAGCATAACAGCAGAATGGTCATCTTTAGCAGGGCCGCTCGCTCGACGAACACTTCTGTCGTGCAGCGAACGCGCCAAAGTGCAGCAACGTGAATCGCAGGAATGATTCAATATGCCCAAAAAACCGCCCAAAACTCCCGCGATGAAAGACGTCGTCACCCTCACCCACGACGAAGCCTCGCGCAAGAACATTCCCACGGCCGAGTACGAATCGGTCATGAAAGATGAGCGGCAGTCGCCGCTGCGGGTGGCATACGAACGGCGGAATCGTGATCTGGATCCGCAACTGGTCTGGCGCGGGAAGGATGAGCAGGACTGGTCGGACCTGGTGGTCTCGGCGCCGCCGCTCTTTATTCAGGAGAAGGTCCACCCCAAGGTACTGATCGACGATTTGCGCCGCCAGTCGGAGGCGGCTCGAATCGCGGCGAAGCTCGCCTCGGGCGCGGCCGGCGGGATCGGGGAGCAGATCGATCTCTTCGCCGACTTCAACGGCCTGCCCGACACCGACGCCAAAACTGAGTTTTATCAGCACGACGCCCACTGGGCCAACCGCCTGATCCTCGGCGATTCGCTCCAAGTGATGGCCAGCCTCGCCGAACGCGAAGGCCTCCGCGGCAAGGTCCAGTGCATCTACATCGATCCGCCGTATGGGATCAAGTTCAATTCGAATTTTCAGTGGAGCACCACGACCCACAATGTAACGGACGGCAGGGTGGATCAGATCACACGTGAACCAGAACAGGTGAAAGCATTTCGTGACACTTGGCGTGACGGCATTCACAGCTATCTCACTTACCTCCGTGATCGATTGACGGTCGCCCGGGACCTGCTGGCCGAATCGGGCTCCATCTTTGTTCAAATTGGCGAAGAAAACGTTCACCGAATCCGCGCCTTAATGGATGAGCTTTTCGGCGAACAGAATTACGTTAGCGAGATAGCATTTCACTCTACGTCGGGGTCGACTTCAGATTTCTTGTCCAATCCGAAGAGCTACGCAATATGGTATGCGAAGTCGCGTGACAAGTTGAAATTCCGCCGGCTGCAGATCCAGCGCCCGTTCGACCTTTCTGACCCGGGCGCATGGCAAATTGTCGAACAGGATACGCTGATCACGCGCCTCAACGCGTTTCTCGCTTCGGGGGGCGCACTTGGGGATCCCGGTGTTCGGCTCGCTCGACTTGCGGATGCATCTTCGCAGCGCGTGGGACGCGAATCCGGCGACGCCTCTGCGATGGGGTTTCCTTTCTCGTTAAGCGGAAAAACTTACCGCCCCCCAGGGATGCGCGGATGGCGAACGACCCATGTAGGGATGACGCGTGCAATGCGAGCTGGAAGGCTCGCGGGCGGCGGCCAGACACTAAGCCTGATTCGCTATTTTGACGAGTCGCCATGCTCTCCGCTGACCGCATCCTGGGATGACACCGGTATCGCCGGCTTTGCGTCAGACAAGATCTACGTCGTCCAAACTAACGCAAAAGTAATCGCGCGCTGTGTGCTTATGACCACTGACCCCGGTGACCTTGTCCTCGATCCGACTTGCGGCTCAGGAACGACGGCGTACGCGGCAGAGCAGTGGGGTCGTCGTTGGATTACGATCGACACCTCGCGCGTTGCGCTAGCCCTAGCCCGGGCGCGAGTGATGGGCGCCCGCTATTCGTACTATCTCAAGGCCGATAGCCGCGATGGACAGATTAAGGAAGCGGAAGTCACTCAAGCCCCGCCAAGCAACGCCCCGGTTCACGACAGCCTCCGGCAGGGATTTGTCTACGAGCGCGTGCCGCACATCACGCTCAAGTCGATCGCCAACAACGCGGAAATCGATGTCATCTGGGAGAAGTTTGAGAAGGAATTGTCCGTTGTCCGTGGTCAGTTGTCCGTTGCGTTGGGGAAACCAAAGACGCTGGAGGAATGGGAGACTCTGAGAGAGTTGGACGTAGCGAGCCGCGACCGTAAGGGAGCGGTTGATCTGCACAAACGGTTTTGGGAACTCCGCATCGCACGGCAGAAAGAAATCGACGCCTCCATCGCCGCCAAAGCGGAATTCGAATTTCTTTACGACAAGCCATACGAGGATAAGAAAAAAGTGCGGGTGGCCGGCCCATTCACGGTCGAGAGCCTGAGCCCGCACCGGACGCTCGGCGTCGGGCCGGACGATGAATTGATCGACCTCGCGGCCACGCCGGTTCGCGGCGGGCGCGGCGGAGAGGAGCAGCCGAACTTTGCCGCGATGATCCTCGAGCAGCTCCGCACGGCCGGCGTCCAGCAGGCGCACAAGGAAGACAAGATCAACTTCACGTCATTGTCCGGCTGGCCCGGCACCTACATCTGCGCCGAAGGCAAATACGCCGACGCTACCGGGCTCCCTTCGACAGGCTCAGGGCAGGCGGAAAAACGGCGCCGGCATTTTCATCGGACCGGAATTCGGCACTGTCGGCCGCCAGGACCTGGTGATTGCTGCCCGCGAGGCCGGCGACGCCAACTTCGACGTGCTGATCGCCTGCGCGTTCAACTATGAGGCGATGGCCAGCGAATTCAACAAGCTCGGCCGCGTGCCGGTCCTCAAGGCGCGCATGAACGCCGAGCTGCACATGGGATCGCAGCTCAAGAACACCGGCAAGGGAAATTTGTTCGTGATCTTCGGCGAGCCGGACATCTCGATCCTCCCGCCGGAAGATGCGCCCGAGGACGCCGATCTGAAGAACTTCGCCATGATCCGCGTCCGCATCAACGGCGTAGACGTCTTCCACCCCCAGACCGGCGAAGTCCGCAGCGATGGCGCCGACGGAATCGCCTGCTGGTTCATCGACACCGACTACAACGAGGAAAGCTTCTTCGTCCGCCAGGCTTATTTCCTCGGCGCGAACGATCCCTACAAGAGCCTCAAGACCACGCTCAAAGCCGAGATCAACGAAGAAGCCTGGGCAACGCTGAACAGCGATACGTCACGGGCCTTTGCCAAGCCCAGCGGGGGGAAGATCGCGGTGAAGGTGATCAATCACCTGGGGGATGAGGTGATGAAGGTGTTTAGAGTCGAGTGACGTTTCCGGCGAGGGACTACACCATGGCAATTGGGCTTCCGGACATAAAACTGCTGTGGGGGACGCGCGGCGGCCTTTGCAGTATGTGCAAAATCAAGTTGTCTGAGGATAAAAACACGAGCAATGAGTCCTTTCCGTTTGGTGAGCAGGCACACATCGTTGCCGAAGAGGACGAGGGTCCACGTGGCAAGAGTGTTTTATCGAAGGACGAGAGGAACAGCTATCACAATCACATTCTGCTCTGTCCAAATTGCCACACGAAAATTGATAAGGCGCCGAAGAGTATCCGGTCGAACGTCTCCACCAACTAAAATCCGAACACGAACTTTGGTTCGACAAGTTTCGCGTTAGCTCCGCGGACCGGGCGAAACAAGCGAGTGATTACATCTACGCCGGAATCATGAATGCGGCAGCAAAAAATTGTATGTTTGACAATTGGGGGAACTGGACGAGTTATCCGCTAAGCACCCACCCCCGCTGGCGAATTGAATGGGTGGAAAGCGTCGATCAGTTCAAACATCAGGTAAATAGGGCGGTGTGGCCAGGCACGATTCCCGAGCTTGAGCGCGCAATCCAAACGCTATCACGATATCTCGGCTTGGCACTCAACGTATTCCTTATGCACGCAGATCGGCCCGAGGACGGGTGGCTGCACGAAATTCGCTTTTATAAGGACCGCGACGGTGAGTTCCGATCCGAGGATTACTTACAAAAATATGAACTCTGGATTGAATGGCAGGACCGTCTTTTACGCCTCGCCACCAAGAGCGCAATTGGGTCGCGGACGTGGTGCGGCGCGAAATCAATCCGATGTTTTTTGCCACAGAAGGTAAATTTACAGTGACGACTGGACCCAATATGCAGTTTCAATTTGTGACCCACGTGCTCGAGTTCACGGCTGAGGAGATGCTGGGCGAACCGCACGCATCCGAGCTTACACTCAACGAGCTGGCTGAGGCGCGTGAAAGAGGTGCGATCGCCTGAATCGCGGATTCCCGAAGGTGAATCTGCGCGTGACTGAACGCAAGGGAAAGACGTGGTTGACTATGGGAAATCGGCGCGTTGATCGAATCGAGCAGCATCTGAAAGACCTCGGCGGGAGAGCACGGCTCTCGGACGTTCTTACTGCCGTTCGCGGCGAAGAGTCAAATCCCGACCTTCCATATTCATCCGCCTACATCGCTATCCAGACTGAGAATGAGCGCCTTGAAACTCTCGGCGAACGAACCAAATTCATCACCTCCCGTGAGGGGGAAGAGCGCGGCTGGATTCGGCTGCGTGAGTCGAGCGTTTTTCCCAAGGGCTCAGACGCAGCTCGGATCGAATCCGAGATTCGCCTCAAGAATGAACAGATCGATTCAGTGATTCGCGCATGGCTGGAAGGCATGGACTGGCGCCAATTCGAGTCGACCTTTCTATCTCGTGTCCTTGAGTCTTTAGGATTCGAAGAGGTGGCGATCACGCAGGCTACACGGGATGGTGGCGCAGACGCCCGAGTGTCGTATCGGCGCGGCATTGTCGAAGCAAGAGCGATTATTTCGGCAAAACGATGGACATCACAGAAGGTCGGGGTGGACGAAGTCCGAATGCTTCGCGGTATCAAGGGCGAAGAGGATACCGCCATCATCGTTACAACGGGATATTTTTCAAATGACGCTCAAATGGAGGCGAAGCCAGGGCAGAATCAACGGATTGTTTACCTTATCGACGGCGCGAAGCTCATCGACATCTGCAAACGAAACCAGATCGGGGTGAAGAGAGTGCAACTGCCGGAGCTATTAGCGCTGGATCCGGAAGTTGATCGAGCGACCAATCCCGACGCATTAACCGTCGAAAGCGATCCCAATAACGCCGAAACAGGGGGAGGCGATGTTCGCCGATTTCGCGACGAAATGCTCGGGGACCGAGAATCCGGGGTTACAGCCGAGGAAATCGCAGAACTTACCAACTATGCGTTGAACACTGTCAGGAACTATCTTTCAACAGGCAAACAGACAATTCTTGGTGATGCCATCCGTCGCGACCCGGAGATCCGCGCACCGCGCCATTGCCATTGTCTCAAAACGAAGAAGCAAATCGGATCGCGACTGAATTGCGCACGATTGGAATGCGATGAAGGTTGGTGCGATTCCGTGATTTGCTTGCGCAGTGCCGCGCGGGCAAGGCGATTACGATAAAACTTGGTCATCCACACGCCTGAAATTCGTCTCCTGTCGGGCATGTATGAGCGGAGCGCGCTTGGACGCGCTCCGCTTTGCGGCTAACGGACGGGCAGATACTCAAAGGGAGTTCGAAACATGATCGTGGGAAATCACATTATTCAGCGCCTGCGGCTTGTAGGCTTTCCAACGACCCGCGCGGAAGCTGGTCGGACTTCGTTGGGGGCGCGGGAATGGTTTCGATATGGACGGGCAACGAAAACAGCCGAGACACGATCGCTGGCATTCCGTGAACACGACCGGGAATTACGAATTGCCGCGAAGTCGGCGCTCAAATATCCTCCTGTTCAGTTCTCGGGCCTGCAGGCGCGGGCGGTGGGGCGGGGTTTCGCAAAATACATCGAACGTTCCCAATTGCCGGTCTGGGCGTGCGCAGATCCTGCCGGACCACGTGCACATGGTAATCGGCAGGCCGCCGATGACGGTGGAGCGGCTTGTGATTCAGTTGAAGGGAGCGGCGACGCGTGAATTGGAACGCGAAGCCATTCATCCGCTGGCGCAATACCAGGTGCAGGGCAAACTTCCCAAGTGCTGGGTGCGTGGACAATGGAAGGTGTACCTCGACGCCGAAGACGTGCCGCGAGCGATCCGGTATGTCGAGAATAATCCGCTGAAGGAAGGGAAGAAGTTTCAACACTGGTCGTTTGTGGTCCCGTGGAGCGGGCGGTAGGGATGCAATATTCGCTCCTTCCCCGGTTAGCCGCGACGCGGAGCGGAGCGCATCCGAACGCGCTCCGCTCCGCGTCGCGGCTAAACGGAGATACGGCGCACTTTTAGCTTTTCATTTGCTCGAAGTTCGAGCTTTGACTCAGTCTCATGGACTTCCGCATCGCCGACACCTTCACGGCCAGCATGGCCCGCCTGAGCAACGACGAGCAGAAGCTCGTCAAGACCACCGCTTTCGATCTCCAGTTGAATCCCTCCAGCCCCGGCATGCAGTTTCACAAGCTGGATCGGGCGCGGGACCGGAATTTCTGGTCGGTCTGCGTCGGCCGGGACATTCGGCTCATCGTTCACAAATCGGCGGGGAATCTGCTCCTCTGCTACGCCGGCCACCCCCACGCGGCGCACAAGCCGACGGGGGGGCCCTATACGGAGTTATTGCGACGTATAACGATTTTGATCTATAAGTTGATAGAAGTTGCTAGAAGTCACTAGAACTTGCTATACATTGCTAGAAGTCACTAGAAAGTGTCGGTCGTGGACGAGATCAGAAATCCATTTTCTCCGGGTGCCGGCAGCCCTCCGCCCGAACTGGTCGGACGCGATGACGTGCTTCAGGCCGCAAAGGTTTTGTGTGCGCGTGTGTGTCATTGAGCGCTTGAAAACCCGCCACCGATTTGCACTTCAAAACCCGCCAGCGCTTTGCGTCCTATAACTCATCTGTGTTGCCCTGATCAACTCTTATTTGTTTCCGCGACGGGTCGTGCGATGCCGCTCCGGCCCCCCCTCAGAGGATACTGCCAGATGGGCGTTGGTGTCTTCCGGGGGGGAGCACCCTTCACCGTCGGCGGTACTCCGCCGTCCTTTCTGCTCTTTCTGTTCCGCCGTGCGGGCGTGGTCCTTGAGCCGATAGCTTCGCCCGGTGATGTTCATTACCTGGGAATGCTGGAGAAAACGGTCGAGGATGGCGGTGGCCGCCGGCACGTCACCGATCAGTTTGGCCCAGTCTTCCAGCGGTCGGTTGCTGGTCATCATCGTCGAGCGGTTTTCATGACGGCGCAGGATAATCTCCAGCAGGCACTCGCCACTGCGCCGGGGCAACTGCTTCATCCCCATGTCGTCGATGATCAGCAGGTCCGGCTTGAGGTAGCGGGCCAGCAGTTTGTTCTGGGCGGCAGCGCCTTCGGCCGATTCATCGAGGAAGTCGCGGGCCAGATCGAAGATCGAACGATAGAGCACCCCGAAGCCGGCCTTGATCGCCTGATGGCCGATGGCCTGGGCCAGAAAGCTCTTGCCCACGCCGGGCGGCCCCAGGAGCAGCACGTCCTGCTTCTGTCGGACAAAAATGCAGGTGGCCAGATCGCTGACACGCTTGCGCTGGATCGAGGGGTTGAAGCCAAAGTCAAACTCATCGAGGTTCTTGACCTCCCGGAATGAGGCGGCCTTCACCCGCCGCTCCACCTGTCTTCCGCCGCGCACGGCCAGTTCATCCTGGAGAACCAGCTCCAGGAACTGCTCGTGGGTGAGGCGGTTGCCGCTGGCCTCGCTGAGCCGCACCTCCAGGCTGGCGGCCAGGCCCGAGAGATGAAGCTGTCGGATCGCTTGTGAAAGTCCCGTGTTCATGATGCACACTCCTGTTCTTGAAAAAGGGTTATTGGGTAAACGCCTCGCGAATCAGCTGGGTGTAATCGGAGAGAGGCCGGATGATCGGATGCTCGCTGATGAAGGGAAGTTGCCCCTGTTCCTGCGCCGGCTGGCGACGCTCGAGAAGTTCCCGCACCACCCGCAGCCGCCAGGCGCCGTGGCCGTGGGCGATCTGGCAGGCCTGGTCGATCGAGCGGGCCGGATAACGCTGGCCCAGATTGTTGAGCCCGACCAGCGCCCGCATCGCCTCCACTCCACGTTCCTGAATCATCGCCTGTGCCCAGGCCCGCGCATTGCGGGCCCAATCGCCCGGCCTGCTCGATCAGCCACGCCGCCCCACGCTCCACCTTGCTCCGCTTCTCGGCGGCGATGTGCGGGGCATGCGTGCTGAAGCGGCCCGGCTCATGCTGTACGTGCAGCGCGATCTGCTGCATCTTTAAGTCAAAGATTCTTACCACCCGCCCGTCAAAACGGACCCAGACGCGTTGCCCCACAAACTCCGGCGGCACCGAGTAGTAAGCGCGTTTGATCTCCACGTGCCCGTCGCGATGCACGCAGCGCTGCGCTCCTGGAACAGCTCGAAGCGCCCGGCGGGAAGCGCCTGCAGCGCGCCACGCTCCGACTGCTCGAAGGCCTCGCGCACCTGACGCCTGGTCGTGCCGTGGATGCGCAGGTCCGCCACCGACGATTCCCATTCAGCCAGGTATGCGTTCTGCTCGGCCAGCGATGGGAAGACGCGCCCCCGCAGGGCATTGCCTTTCACATAGCCGATGCCCCGTTCCACCTTCCCCTTGTGCCGTGGGGTGTAGGGCTTGGCCGGCAGAATGGCGATGCCGTAGTGGACGGCAAAGCTCGCCGCCTTGGGACACAGCTCCGGCTCATACCAGTCCGCCCGGGCAACCGCCGCGCGGAGATTGTCGATCACCAGCGTGCGGGGAACGCCGCCAAAGTGATGGAAGGCGTTCTCCAGACAACGCAGAAAGTTGTCGGTGGTCTGCCGGTCCACCGCCTCGCTGTACCCCTTGCGACTGTGGCTCAGGACAATGCGAAAGACATGGCTGCGGTGACGCCGGCCATCAGCCCCGACGATCCGCGCTCCGCTCCCAAAATCCACCTGTGCCTCGTCTCCCGGCGAGCACTCCATGCGACGGAACGGAAGACCGCCGCCCGCGGCACGGTTCAGCTTCCGCGCCATCCGGCAGACACTGTGATAACTGCCCGTGTACCCGTGGTCGCTCACCAGGTCCTGGTAAATCCGCTGGGCACTCTGGCCGGCGGCAAGCTGATCGATGATGAATGGCCGCCAGGGTGCGCAGCGACTGCGGGCGGGCGCCAGCTCGGCACCGCGCCCGCCGGCCGTTGAAACAGCCTCTTGGCCCGCCAAAATCCCGGTGAGCGCTTCAGTGGCGGGTTTTGACTCGTGCTCGGCAGGATCGGTGAAAATCCCGGTGAGCGCTTCGCTGGCGGGTTTTGATTCGTCCGCCTCGGAATCGACGCCGATCCCGGCGAGCGCTTCAGTGGCGGGTTTTGAAACCCCGGGCGGCTGAGCCCCTCCGCCGGGAGTGCCGGCTCCGGCGGCCGATAACTTCACGTGCCGACTCACCGCATCGCGATCCACGCCCAGTTCCCGGGCAATCCGCCGACACGACCACCCGCGGGCATGTAACGTCAATATCGATACGACATCCACCATCTTGAGCTGATTGGCCATCCCGGTCCATTCCCGGCGAGCTTCGCCGGTGAACCGTAAAGACCAATCCCTTCCGTCTCAAAGTGGCGGGTTTTGAAGCGCTCAGAGGTGGCGGGTTTTGAGCGCTCAATGACAGCGTGTGAAAGCGAAGCGTTCGGCACAAAGCCTGATGCTGACAGGCCTTCGGGGAGTTGGGAAGACGGTCCTGCTCAACGAGATACGCGGCCTGGCGCAGGATGCCGGCTACGACGCAATCATGATCGAAGCCCACGAGGAGAAGCCACTTGGGGCGTTGCTGGTTCCATTCCTGCGGCAAATGCTGTTCGAGTTCGACCGGGTCGCCAATGTCAGCGATAAGGTTAAACGCGGGTTTGCGGTACTGCGAAGCTTCGTTGGATCGCTCAAGATGACGGCCAACGATGTCACGTTTGGTCTGGATGTCCCGCCGGCAAAGGGAACGGCCGATAGCGGCGACCTGGAAATTGATCTCCCCGCTTTGTTTGTCGCGGTAGCCGAGGCGGCGGCAGATCGTCAGCGCACCGTGATCCTTTTGCTCGACGAGCTTCAATACCTCCAGGAGCGCGAACTCGGCGCGTTGATTATGGCGATGCACCAAATCCAGCAACAACAACTGCCGCTGGTCCTCGTCGGAGCCGGCCTGCCGATCCTGCCCGCACTGGCGGGCAACTCGAAATCTTACGCCGAACGACTCTTCAGCTTCCCGGACATCGGTCCCCTTGCGGCCGCCGATTGCTCCAAGGCGCTTCGAGATCCTACGTGGGCCGCGGGTGTTGTCTTCGAGGACAGAGCGCTGGCGGCAGTTTACAAGCTCACGCGCGGATACGCGTATTTTGTACAGGAGTGGGGATACCAGGCGTGGAACGCCGCTCCGGCGAGCCCGATCACCGCGAAGATTGTCGCTGCCGCCACGCCAAAGGCGATCGCGAATCTCGACAAGAGCTTCTTCCGCGTCCGCTTCGATCGGCTGACTCCCGGAGAAAAGAGATTTCTGCGAGCCATGGCGGAGGTGGCGCAGGCGCAGTTCGCACCGGAGACGTTGCCAATGCATTGCACGTGAAGGTCGCATCTCTCAGTCCAGCAAGGGCGGCGTTGATCAAAAAGGGAATGATTTACAGCCCCGCGTTCGGCGACATGGCCTTCACCGTTCCGATGTTCGACGAATTTATGAAACGCGCGATCCCTGAGTTTGATTCATAGCTGACTCGAGTGGCCGATGGACTTCCGCATCGCCGACACCTTCACGGCCAGCATGGCCCGCCTGAGCAACGACGAGCAGAAGCTCGTCAAGACAACCGCCTTCGACCTTCAGTTGAATCCGTCCAGTCCCGGCATGCAGTTTCACAAGCAGGATCGGGCGCGGGGTCGGAATTTCCGGTCAGTTCGCGTTTCCGAGTAATCCAGGGATGGCGCTGCGGCGGCGGACGGCGAATGAGTTCGTCGACCGCATGCGGCGCGGCGTTAGTTTTTATCCGCGCTCATCTGCGAAATCCGCGGTTAAATTCTCTTTCACTCGGGAATGAGGTGATGAATGTGGCGCTGTCGAAGGGCCTGCCCTCAGCACGGTCGATAGGTTGCCGGACCATTTTCGGAGGGCCCCGGTGCGCGTCCCAAGAACCCAGAGAGATAACGGCGGACGGCGGATCGGTCCACCTATTACCTGTGGCGCGGCATCGCCGACTACTGCTCGAATCCCTGGGCTTTGAAGAACAGTCCAGATAACGACGACCCTATTCCAATCCGCGCTCATCTGTGAAATCCGTGGTTCGACCGAGCTCACCACAGGCGGTTAAACTTCCCCCGATTTGCTTGCGCAACGCCGCGTGGGCGCGGCGGCTAAACTTCAAGGACAACACTTGCCTTTTTTTCATAATCGTCACGCAATTTATTGACACGAAATATTCATTTCGAGCAACATTGTGCCCCATTATGCACCCTTTCCGGCTCCATCGGTCGTCTTCGCGTGCTCCTCCTCCGGCCCCAGATCGATCTCCACGATATCGTTGCTGAAGAAAAGCGCGATCGTCCAGTCGAGCATGATCCGCAGCCGGCGGTTCCATCCCGGCATCTGGAGGAGGTAGTAGCTCCGCCAGACCCACCAGGCGATAAAGCCGTGAATCTTGAATTTGTAGACGCGGCCGATTCCCTTGAAATGACCCAGGGCGGCGAGCGTTCCCTTGGTGTTATAGACAAAGGGCCGCGGCTGCCCGCCGCGCAAGGCGGCGGTGATATTGCCGGCGAGCAGGCGCGCCTCGCGCAGGGCGTGCTGGGCAAGCTGCGGATAGGGTTTCCCCGTTGGGTCGGGAATGGCGGCGCAGTTCCCCAGCGCCCAGAGATTGCCGTGGCCGGGGACGCGCATCGTCGCCTCGACGATGGCGCGCCCTTTTTTGTCCTTCTCGATCGGCAGCGCGGCGACGAGCGGGCTGGTGGCCACGCCGGTGGCGATCACGATGGTGCGGGCTTCGATCGATTCGCCGCCGGGCAGGTAGACGTGATCGGCATCGACACGATCCACTTTGGTGTCGACGCGAACGCGGACGCCGCGGCCTTCGAGCGTGCGCTGCGCATAGGACGCCAGGTCTGGATCGAATTCGGGGACGATGCGCGGGCCGGCTTCGATCATCTCCATGTGGATCTGCGAGGGATCGATATGTTGATAAAGGTCTGCAAGGTTTTTCAGGAAGACATTCAGCTCCCCCGCCAGCTCGAGCGCCACCAGCCCGCCACCGACGACGACGAAGGTCAGGTGCGGCTTCTTGCGAATGGGGTCTGATTCCACGTCCGCCTGTTCGAACTCGGCGATGACGTGATTTCTCAGTGAGATCGCGTCGCCGAGCACTTTGAAGGTGCGGGCATGCTCGGCTCCGGGAACGATGGCGCGATTGGTGACGCCACCCAATGCAAGGACCAGGTGATCGTATTCGACCTCGATCGACTGATCGGGCTGCGGCTGGACGGTTACCCGCCGGGATTGCAGATCGATCGCCGTCACTTCCGCCTTGATGAAGCGTACCTTTTTGAGCAGTTGCCTGAGCGGGTTGACCGCATGGCGCGGCTCGAGCACGCCCGACCCGGCTTCGAAAAGGAGCGGAGTCATCAGAAAATAGTTGTGCCGGTTGATGACGGTAATATCGATTCCGTCCCCCCACAGGCGCGACAGACGGCGAGCGGTGTAGAGTCCCCCGAATCCTGCGCCGAGAATAACGATCCGCGCTGTAGAAGGTGTTGATGGCATGGCGTGGATGAATGTAAGGACGATTGCGCTGCGCGAGAAGGGACCAATTTCGAAGATGAAATTCCAAATCCCAAATACCAAAGCCCAAAAAAATTCCAAAAACCAAATTCCAAAAACCAAACGAAGACAAGATGCGCTCAGAGCGCTCCCTCCTGTTTGGAATTTTCCCCTTTGGTCCTTGCGATTTTTTTGGGCTTTGGTGCTTGGGCTTTGGAATTTTCCTATCGGTGGTGCTTGGGCTTTGGAATTTCCCCGCTCGGCGGGTTCACTTGAGTGATGAAGCGCCCGCGGTTACAGTGCGCAGACGATCGATGACACGTTCGTTCTGACATCCGGATCCGGCATCCACGATTGAGCGACAAGACTGAGCATCCTCCCCTTCCCGAAGCCTTTGCCCTACTGGGGGTTCGTCCGTCGATCCTTCGCGCATTGGCCGAGGCAAAGTTTACGGTTCCATCGGACATCCAGTCGTTGCTGATTCCACGGGCGCTGGCCGGCGTGGATATCCTCGGGCAGGCTCGAACCGGCACGGGAAAGACGGCGGCCTTTGCCATTCCGATTCTTTCCGGCTGCACGCGCGGCACGCCAACGCAGGCCATCATTCTCGTTCCCACGCGCGAGCTGGCCGTGCAGGTCGAGGCTGAAGTCAAGAGGCTCGCCCAGTTCACGCCGATCCGCTCCCTGGCGGTTTATGGCGGACAAAAAATCGCCGCCCAGATGAAGTTCCTGAAGCACGGCCCGGAAGTGCTCATCGGCACGCCGGGGCGCGTGATCGACCTGCTGGACCGTCGGATCATCAATTTCGTCAACGTGCGATTCGTGGTGCTCGACGAAGTGGACCGGATGCTGGACATCGGCTTCCGGGACGACATCCGGAATATGCTTTCGCGAATCAAGGGAATGTCAAAGGGCGCGTCCGAGCAAAATGTGCCGGAGTATCGGGGTGACGGAGTGACGAAGGGCGCGCCTGATGGGAATGCACTCCCACACTCCGACGCCCCGACACCCCGTCACGACCATTCTTCAACCGGCCGCGCTCACCAGACCATGTTCGTTTCGGCAACGATCAGTCCCGAGATCGAGAAGCTTGCGCGGCAGTTCATGCGTGAGCCGATCGAAAAGCTGGTGGCTCCGGGCGCCGATGAAAAGCCGACTGTCGCAAACGTGCAGCAGTTCTATCTGTCGGTCGGCGAATGGGACAAATACCGCCTGCTGCGCGATCTGCTGCAGCGCGAAAATCCCGATCTGGCGATCGTTTTCTGCCGAACCAAGCGGGGGGCGGAGAAGATCGCGAGAAAGCTCCACGCCGACGGAATCGAATGCCGGGAAATTCACGGCAATCTCGCCCAGAACAAGCGCGAGCGGGTGATGAAAAACTTCCGCACCGGCAAGTTCGACGTCCTGGTGGCGACCGACCTGGCCAGCCGGGGGATCGACGTGGCGGATATCAGCCACATTATTAATTACGATGTGCCGGAAGATCCCGAGGTTTATGTTCATCGCGTGGGGCGCACGGCGCGGATGGGGGCGGCAGGAATCGCCTACACGTTTGTCACGCCGCAGCAGGGAGACGAACTGACGCGCATCGAGTCGTTGATCAACATGGTCATCCTCCCGGCCACGATCGAGGGTTTCGAAGCGCGTCCCACACCGTCCGATTGGAGCGATCAGAAGCCTTCGGCAAACGAGCCCGGCGTGGTGATCGAGAGTCGATTTGCGCGTCCCTACAGCACCATGTCGGCGAGCAACCCGTCGCCGAGCGCGGGCGGTCCGACCGCCGTTGTAATACCCTCGCCGCCAAGGACCCTCGGCAGCAAGATCCCGATCAACCGTCGCCATAAGCGGCGGCGGTAGGCCGGCCAGCCCACGGCGCAATGAAATCCTGCGCCAATAATAATTTATTTTTTGAGTTGAAATCCGCACTTTGACCGTTAAAGTGCCGTAACAAAGTCGTTGAAGGGTTTCATACTGACTTTGTTTCCCCCAATAGTCCTTGAGGAGATGCCACCGTGAGTGAACCGGTAAGCACACTGAATATCGACACGGATGTCCTTGAATGGTCGGAGCCGCAGACGGTTTATCATGTCGAGCGTCGAACGCGGCTGCTGTTCTACGTTTTTTCCCTCCTGACCGCGGGTGGAATGTTCTTCCTCATTCTCTGGATGCTTTTGTCTGAAATCACCCGGGCCGGCCTTCATTGATTTTCGACGCAGCCGAGTGCGGCTGTGCCACTTGAAGCCCAAACCAGAATCTGCCATACTTTTGTTGCGTCGCGACGTAGTTGTCGCGCCGATCTAAATGAGCATGCGCGAGTACGCGCATGCACTGTAGTAACGCTGCCCTGCGGGACAGCGGTTAAAAGTATTTCAGCCACAGACGCGGCGATGCGCATTAAAGCGACCTGGAAAACGTCCGCCGGCCACTAATGGGCATCCGCCCGTTGCCGACCGGTCTTTGTTTCCTCGCTTTGTGTTTGTCAAATGCGGTTTTGTGGCTGATTCGTTTTGGAGCCAGGCCGATGTCCGTCAACGTCGCGATCGTCGGGGCCACGGGGGCCGTCGGGGCTGAATTCCTCACCGTTCTGGCCGAGCGGAAGTTCCCTATCCGCGAGCTTCGTCTGCTCGCCAGCGCCCGCAGCGCGGGCAAAAAAATCGAATTTGGCGGGAAGACCCACGTTGTCCAGGAACTGACAAAAGATTCCTTCCGCGACATTCAAATCGCGTTTTTCAGTGCCGGCGGGAGCATCAGCCGCGAGTTTGCACCCCCGGCGGTGAGCGCGGGGGCGATCGTCATCGATAACACCAGCGCATTTCGAATGAAGGACGGTATTCCGCTGGTGGTCCCGGAGGTGAATCCCGAGCAAATTCACAAGCACAACGGACTGATCGCCAACCCCAATTGCTCGACCATCATCATGAACGTCCCGGTTTGGCCGCTGCACAAGGCCAACCGCATCAAGCGCATTGTCGTCAGCACGTATCAGGCAGTCAGCGGCGCGGCGCACAGGGGTTGTACGAATTGGAACAGCAGACTCGCGCCTATGCCTCGGGGGCTGCGATCGAAAAGAAGCTCTTTCCCCATCAGATCGTCAACAACCTCTTCTGCCACAACACGAAAATCGGGGAGAACGGCTACAACGAAGAAGAAAACAAGATGGTGAACGAAACGCGGAAGATCTTCGGCGATCCGAAGATCATGATCACCGCCACCTGCGTGCGCGTTCCCATCCCCCGTGCCCACAGCGAGTCGATCAATCTCGAATTCGAGCGTCCCATGACGCCGGATCAAGTACGGCAGATCCTTTCACAGTCGCCCGGGGTTCGGATCGTGGATGACCGGGAAGCCAACCACTTTCCCATGCCGCTGGAAGCGAGCCATCAGGACAATGTGCTGGTGGGGCGAATCCGTCAGGACATCAGCCGCGAAGATGGACGTGGCATCGACCTGTTTGTAAGTGGCGACCAGATCCGCAAAGGCGCCGCGACCAACGCCGTGCAAATCGGGGAAAAGTTGGTCTGAGCATCATCTTCCCGTCATCTTCGAATACGTAAGTTCAAGCCGGCGTGTGGAGTTGTCGGCTTATTTTCATATCCCGGGAAAATCGATTCACTGTTGCGCTTCTGTTTTTGGGTGGAGTTGCGTCCGGCTGCCAGACCTATCACTCAAAGCCGCTGAATTCATCCGCGGTTGATGCCCCTCTGACGAGGCCTCGATTGGAGTCTCTTCGCTCGCGGGTGGCGGAGATACATCACCCGCTGCTTCCCCCGACGGAATTGCACCCGGAACTGGGGCTGACGCCGGACGAGGCGGCGGTGGTTGCCATACTGGTGAATCCGAACCTGCGCGCGCTCCGCGATCAGCGGGAAACAGCTCAAGCGGCGGTGCTGCAAGCCCGGCTGCTTCCCAACCCGCAACTTTCCTACAACTACGATTGGGTTACAGGAGGCAACACGCTCGGCGCGGTGAACGCGTATGGCTGGGGACTCAGCTACGACCTTCGATCGCTGCTCGCCCACGATGCCAATTTGCGCGGCCACACAAACCGCCGAATCGGTTGACCTCACGATCGCCTGGCAGGAATGGCAGGTCGCCGAAGCCGCCAAACAGGCCGTCTATGACCTGATCTCCTCGGAGGCGCAACTCCAACTCGCAGAGGAAATCGATGAACGGCTCAAAGAAAATCTGAACCTGCTGAAACGAGCCGAGGCAGAGCATCTCAAGACAGTACTTGACCTCGCAGCAGCCGAAACCGCGTTTGATGACGCGCATGCGATCGCAATTCAGGCACGACGCGAAGTGGCGCGACAGAAGTTGGCCCTCAACCGGGCACTTGGAGTCGCCGCATCCAGCGATGTACCCCTGCGGTCGGGGATGGCTCTCCCTTCACAGTTCACTATTTCTGACAGCGACGAACTCCTCGGCGATCTGGATCACCGCCGGCTCGACCTCGTCGCGCTTCAACATGGATATGAAAGCCAGGAACAGACGGTTCGCGCAGCCGTGATCAATCAATTCCCCCGGATCAATCTGGGTTTTACCCGGGCCAACGACAATACCGGCGTGCATTCGGCGGGCCTGGCGGTAACCGTCGATCTGCCCATCTTCGATCGCAACCAGGGAAGCATCGCCGCCGAGAAGGCGACTCGGCAGCGTCTGTTCGACGAGTATGCGAGCCGGGTGTACGAAGCGCGTGGCGACATTGCGACGGCGCTGGCAGACCTGCGTTTTATCAACGACCAGATCGCCCAGGCCGACGCAGCTCTGCCGGATTTGAGAAAACTGGTGGAACTTTACCGGCAGGCAGTTGACCACGGAAACGGCGACGTCCTCACCTATTACGGTGCGCAAAATAGCGTTGCCCAGAAGAATCTGGACGTGCTCAAACTCAAGCAGCAACTGGCTGACACGAAGATTGCGCTGGAGCTGGCGAGCGGACGTTATTTTCCGGATGACTCGCCGGCGACGAATCCCTCGGCGCAAGCCGCGGCTTCCGCCGCCTTGATCCCCGGCCCCTCCGAAAGGGTTCCACAATGACACGGAGGAAATCACCGTGGATCGTAGCCATCGGATTTGTGGTGCTGCTGCTGGGCAGCATGGTTCGGGCGGCATCTGCTCACACCACACGGCACCGATGCCCAGCAAGCCGCTTCGACCGCGCCGGATGAAGACAAGTCCGTGGCCAGCGTGCAAACCGCGCTCGTGCGGGTGGGCGACATCGCGCAGACACTGACGGCCTACGGGGCGATCGGCGCAGATCCGGGCGCAATGGCCGTCTATTCCATGCCCGCCGATGTTCGAGTAGTGC
The DNA here is from genome assembly GCA_963754335.1 of uncultured Phycisphaerales bacterium. GTDB lineage: Bacteria > Planctomycetota > Phycisphaerae > Tepidisphaerales > Tepidisphaeraceae > JBBSDP01. The sequence continues at coordinate 1,502,693 of CAVWFQ010000005.1, read as the reverse complement.
GGCTGTACGTCGGGATCGGACAGGCGGTGTCCAAAGGGACGCCGCTGATTGACCTGGAAGCCAGCGCCGATACCAAACTTCAATTTTCCGATGCGCGAAATGCCCTCAATGCAGCGAAGAAGAATCTGGCCGACGTAAAGCAACGATTCGACCTGAAGCTGGCGACCAATTCCGAACTCCTGCTGGCGCAGCAGGCCACGCAATCGGCCCAGGCAAAAGTCAGCAATTTTGAGTCGCGCGACCTCGGAGATGGAATCCGAACACTCTCCGCCAACGCCGATTCATTCGTCAGCAAGATTGATGTCCAGACGGGGCAGGTGGTGCCGGCAAGCGGCGCGCTGATGGAATTACTTCCGAAGAGCTGTCTCTGGGCGAAACTTGGAATTGAGCCGGGCGCGGTCGGACAACTCCGGCCCAATCAAGAGGTGCAATTGTTGTTGTCGGCCGATGCGTCGCAACGCGTTCCCGGCAAGATTCGCGCCGTTTCACAGCGGGTCAATCCCGAAACTCGGCTGGTGGACGTGTTCGTCACCCCCGCCGCTGACACGCCTCTGCTGCTCGACGCATATGTGCGCGGTGAGCTCACGTTGCAAAAGACGCAAGCGATGCTGGTGCCGCGGAGTGCGATACTACCCGCCGATCAAGGGTTCACCTTATTCACGGTGAAAGACGGGCACGCGGTCAAACACTCAATCACGATTGGTATCCAGAACGATCGTGAAGTCGCAATCAGCGGAAACGACGTGCACGCGGGAGACATGGTTGTCGTGCAGGGCAACCTGGAGCTGGATGACGACACCGCGGTCACGACGGAGGCGGCGAAGTGAGCGAGCGGCGCCGTGGCTTTGCCCAGCGGGCGAGTCATCATTCCCGGTCTATCCTTTTTCTCGTGATTGCTTTGGGCGCGGGCGGGGTGCTGGCGACGATGTCGCTGCCGGTCTCTCTCTTTCCTCAGGTCAACTTTCCACGAATTCGAATCAACCTCGACGCCGGCGATCGCCCCGCCGAACGAATGGAAATGGAAGTGACGCGCCCGGCGGAAGAAGCGGTTCGCGGCATCGTCGGCGTGCAGGGAATCCATTCCACCACGAGCCGGGGGAGCGCGGAAATTACGCTCACGTTCAATTGGGGCGACGAGATGACGGCCGCCTATCTGCAGGCCCTGACACAGATCGACCGCATTTTTCCGACGCTGCCGGCGGGTACGACTTTTCAAGTTCGTCGGATGGATCCGACGGTTTTTCCGGTCATCGCCTACAGCATCACCAGTTCCGTCCGCCCTTTGACCGAATTACACGATCTGGCCCAGTTTCAGGTCCTGCCCGGTCTATCGGCGGTAAGTGGAGTGGCAAGGATCGGCGTCGACGGGGGCGCTGTGTCCGAGATTCATGTCACGCTCGATCCCGCAAAGCTGGCGGCGCACAATCTGGCTCTCAGTGACGTCACAATCGCCCTGTCGGCGGCAAACGTGCTGTCGGCCGTCGGGCATGTCCAGGACCATTTCAAACTCTATCTCGTTGTCGCCAGCGCACCAATGCAATCGGCGGCTGACATCGGAAACACTGTCCTGCGCGCGGGCGCTGGAGGGGTTACGTTACTCAGCGACGTGGCTGATGTTCGGCCGGCGACCGTGCCGCAGTTCATTCATTCGACGGCCGACGGGCGCGACTGTGTTCTACTCAATGTGTACCAGCAGCCCGGCGGGAACACCGTGGAAATTGCCGCCGCGGTCCGCAATACGTTGGCGGGCGAACAGAAACGACTGCCGGGTGACGTCCACTTTGCCTGCTGGTACGACCAGAGCGACCTGATCACCGCTTCCGCTCACAGCGTGCGCGACGCAGTCATCATTGGCGTCGCTCTGGCGGCGATCGTGCTCCTGGTCTTTCTTCGTAACTGGCGGATGACGCTGATCGCGGCGCTGGCCGTCCCGATGGTGCTGTCGATAACGGCGCTGGTGCTGTATGCGCTGAAGCAGAGCTTCAACATCATGACTCTGGGAGGGATGGCGGCGGCGGTGGGCCTGATCATCGACGACGCAATCGTGATGTCCGAGCATATCGTTCGGCGTCTGCATGAGCCCACCCGCCGCGAAACTGGAGATGCCGCCGATTCTCAGGCGGCGGTGCTTGATGCAACCAACGAATTCACAAAGCCGCTCGCCGGATCCTCGCTGTCCACGATCGTGATTCACATTCCTCCGGCATTTCTTATTGGCGTTTTCGGGGCATTTTTCGCCGCGTTGTCCCTTTCGATGGCAACGAGCCTCGTGATTTCATTTTTCGTCGCCTGGCTCGTGATTCCAGTCCTGGCGACGCGGCTGTTGCGCGGAATTCGGCCACGAAGGCGGGAAGGCCGCTTTCAGCGACGATTTGAGGAAGGCTATCAGCGATTGATGGAGCCGGTGCTTTCCCGTCCCTGGCTTGCGTTGCTGATCCTTCTGCCCCTTCCGGCCGCGGGATATTTTGCCTATGAGCACATTAAGAATGGCGTGATGCCGGTCATCGACGAAGGGGGTTTCGTCATCGACTATATCGGGCCGCCCGGCGCATCGATTCCGGAAATGGATCGATTGCTCGTCCGGGTCGAGCGCATCCTTCGGGAGACTCCCGAGGTTCAAACGTATTCGCGACGCACGGGGTTCAGCCTGGGCGGGGATATTTCCGAGAGCAACAGCGGCGATTTTTTCGTTCGGCTCAAGCCGTTCCCGCGCCGCTCCATCATCCAAATCATGCAGCAGGTACGCGAGCAGGTTGATCGCACCGTTCCGGGACTCGAGGTCGAGCCGGCACAGTTGATGGAGGACTTGCTGGGAGATCTGACCGGCAAGCCGCAGCCGGTCGTTGTCAATCTGTTCGCAGACGACGAGAAACAACTGGTGGATCTCGCCGGCAAAGTCGCAGGCGCCCTGGGCAAGCTGCCGGAGCTTTCGTCGATCGAAAGCGGCGTGGTTCCGGCCGGCGACTCCGTCGAGATTCACCTCGACCGCATCAAAGGCGGCCTCGAAGGAATCGACCCCGATGCAGTTAACAAACAGCTCTCGGATCTGCTCAGTGGCAACGTTGCGACACAGATTCAGATCGGCGAGAAAATCGAGGGTATTCGCATCTGGACGCCGCGCGATCTGCGGCGAACGACCGAAGGTCTGGGCCGCCTCAATCTTCGCGCAGCCGACGGACATTTATTTCCGCTGAGCCGGATTGCAACTTTTGATCTTCTGCCTGGCCAGCCTGAAATCAATCGTGAAAACCTCAAGCGCGTCGCTTCGGTTACTGCGCGCAGCAGCCGCGATCTGGGATCTACAATTGCCGACGTGCGCCAACTGCTCGATACCGGTGGCCTGATTCCCCCGGAGGTTCGCTATACCCTCGGCGGCCAGTACGCTGAACAGCAGGCGGTTTTTCACGGCGTGATCAGGGTGATCGCGGCGGCAGCATCCCTTGTTTTCCTCCTGCTGCTCTTTCTCTACCGGCGAATTCGAGTGGCGGCAGCGATCCTGCTCATCAGTGTCTTGACGATCGCTACCGTCTTCGTCGGGCTGCGGCTCACCGGAACGGAACTGAACATCAGTTCCATGATGGGAATGGTCATGATCGTCGGCAACGTGACTGAAGTCGCTATCTTTTACTATTCCGAGTACGCCGAATTCCATGGGGCAGGAAATCGCGACGAACGCCTGATCGGCGCCGGACAACACCGCATGCGCGCGATCACGATGACGACCGCAGCCGCGATCCTCGCTCTGCTGCCTTTGGCGCTGAATCTCGGCCAGGGGGCCGGCATGCTTCAGCCTTTGGCGATCGCGATCATCACCGGGCTGATTGTTCAGTTACCACTCGTGCTTATCTTGTTGCCGGCGTTGCTGGCATTGTTCAGACTGGACCGCAGCTCCGCCACCGCGTCGGCGCCGGCCATCAATCCCTCATGAAAGGAACGCATCATGAAATGTGGACCAACTACCGCGTCTCTTGCCACCCTGATGGCCTCAATGTTCGTTTTGGCGATCGCCCGCGCGGATGATTCGGCGCCGACCGAATACGCGGTGAAAACGACGATGCCCATCGGCGGTGAAGGCCGGTGGGACTACGCCACTTTCGATGCCGATACGCATCGCCTCTGGGTAACGCGCTCGACGCATACGCAGGCGATCGACATCACGGGCGGCAAGGTGGTGGCTGATATCACCGGCCAGAAGCGGGCGCACGGGACGGCGATCGTTTCGTCCGCCGGCCGGGGTTTCATCACGGACGGGCAAAACGGGAGCATCGTCATTTTCGATCTGAAGAGCGGTGAAGTGCTCGGCAACGCCGCCGCGGCCGAAGACGCCGATGGGATCATCTACGACGGCGGATCAGGTCGGGTGCTGGCCACCTGCGGCGATGCGGGAAAACTGGCCGTCCTTCAGCCGGATGTGGATCCGAAGAGCGGAAAAGCGGAACTGGTCGATCTCGGCGGCAAGCCGGAATTCCTCGCCGCCGACGGGGAAGGAAAAGCGTTTGTCTGTATCAACGACAAGAATGAGATTGCCGTTGTCGATCTGAAGACAATGGCCGTAAGTTCCCGGTGGCCGACCGGTTCGGGGACGAAGCCAACCGGGATATCGATCGATCCGAAGCATCACCGGCTTTTTGTCGGCTGTCGAAATCAGAAATTAATTGTCATGAGCACCGAGGACGGCCACGTCGTTTCCGAGTTGCCCATCGGCAAAGGAAACGACGCCTGCGGCTTCGATTCCGGGACCGGCGAGGCATTTGCCAGTTGCGGGGACGGCACGCTGACGGTCGTGAAAGAAACATCCGAAGGGAAATTTCAGACGAGTACGGTAAAGACTCGCGAAGGAGCGCGAACGATGACGCTGGATCCATCCACGCATACGATTTACCTGCCGACCGCCGAATTCGAAAAAGCCGCCCCTGGAGAAAAGCGTCCGCCGATGAAAGCCGGGAGTTTCATGATCGTGGTCGTCGCTCCAGCGAAGGGCGCGTGATAGGTGGCACAGCCGCCGTCGGCTGTGTTCCGCCACAGGCCGAAGCGCGGCTCGCGAAAACGATCTCGACCTTCGGTCGAACACAGCCGAGGCGGCTGTGCCACCTATGTCAGAAGGATGATTCCAAAAATGCGCCTACTTCTGATTGAGGACTCGGAGCGGTTGCAGCGGTCGCTGAGCACCGGCCTGCGCAAGAGCGGCTACGCCGTGGATATCACGGGAAGTGGTTCGGAAGGGCTCTGGCGCGCCACTTCAACTGAATACGACCTGATCGTGCTCGACATCATGTTGCCCGGGAAAGACGGATTATCGGTATTGCGGGAGCTGCGGGCGAATGGAAATGCAACCCATGTGCTGCTGCTGACTGCCCGCGACACCGTGGCGGATCGCGTTGCCGGCTTGCGCAGCGGGGCGGATGACTACCTGATCAAGCCATTCGCCTTCGATGAGCTTCTGGCCCGCATCGAAGCACTGCTGCGACGCCGGCAGGGAAACAAAAATCCTCTCATGCAATTGGGCGACCTGACGCTTGACACCTCGGCCCGAGTGGCGCGGCAGAACGGAATCGCCATGAACCTCCTGCCCCGCGAATACGCGCTGCTGGAATATCTGGCTGCCCGGGCCGGCGAGGTCGTCAGCAGAACCGAAATCGAATCACACATCTACGATGAACGCGTTGAACCCATGAGTAACGTCGTTGACTCAGCCATTTGTGCGTTGCGGCGGAAAATCGATGTTCCCGGTGCGCCGTCGCATATCCTCACTCGGCGCAAAATGGGATATGTGCTCGTCGCCGACCGACCGGCCGGCCCGGAACCGGTCCCACCCCAGGGCGCGGAAACCTCATCGTGAAATCCATCCGACTACGCCTGATTCTCTATCTGGTAGCCGGCGTCACGCTGCTGCAGATCGCCGCGGGCGCCGGTCTTTTTGTCTATGTTCGGGAAACGCTGGAACATTCACTTGACGCTGCCCTGCTCGCTAAAGCAGACGCAATCGCCAATGCCGTTCATATGGAAGATGATGGCAAGCCGCATCTCCAGTCCGAGGCGACAGGTTTTTCCGAATCTGCCCACCATGACGGCTTGTTTTACTTCCAGATCTGGCAGCGCGACGGAGACACCCTGACCCGCTTCCTTCCGCCGGAACATCAATCGGCGGATCTGCCGAGAATCAGCGCGAACCACCGGCAATTTGCGAACATTGTGCTGCCGGGTGGAGCAACTGCACGTGCAACACAACGCACCTTTTTCGCCCAGCCCGACGAGGATCAATACGATCCAGGCCATCGCCAACCGATCCCGCGTGGCGAGGAAATGGTCCTTGTGGTCGCTCACGACCGCCGATCGATCGATCAAACCCTTGCGATCCTCCTGACCGGTTTGGGCCTGACCATCTCTCTCGTCACCGCCGGTATTTTCGGGATCGTGACCTGGGGCGTGCAACGGGGCCTGCGCCGCTTCACTCCCTTGGAATCGAAATGGGACGAATCGGTCCGGGCTCATTGCAATTGCGATGTACGACAGCGAATCTCCCCTCCGAAACGCTCCCCATTGCCACGAAATTAAACGCGCTGCTGGATCGGCTCGAAGAGGGCTTTGAGCGCGAGCGTCGATTTTCCGCGGATCTCGCTCATGAATTACGCACCCCATTGGCTGAGCTGCGTTCAGTTTGCGAAGTTGCACTGAAATGGCCCGACAACGCATCCAATGCGGCGGCTGTCGGGGAGGCGTTGCAGATCACCAGGGAGATGGAGGGAACGGTAACCGCTTTGCTATCGCTCGTTCGCGTTCAGGCGGGACTTCAAAAGCCGCAGGACGACGATGTGAATGTCTGTGAATTGCTTAACAGTGCCTGGGCGCCCTTGAAAGAAGCGGCCACCGGCAAACAGTTACAAGTAGACCAGCGAATCGACCCATTGGATAACGTTGTCACCGACCGCGGCATGTTCTCGCAGGTGATTCGCAATGTATTTGCCAATGCCGTCCAGCATGCGCCGGTCGGCGGACAATTGCGCATCGAAGCCTCCTCAACCGGGGACCGGGTCGCGGTCTCCGTCGGTAATACGAACGCGTCACTGGAGACGGCCGATATTCCGCATCTGTGCGAATCCTTCTGGCGAAAAGATTCCGCCCGGACCGATTCGCAATCCGTTGGTTTGGGCCTGGCTATCGCAAAGGAATATTGCGATCAGCTCGGAATCTCGTTCGAACTAAAGCTTGCTGAACCGACGTGGTTTTCCGCCACACTCAAATTTCCCTCTCAGACTCGTATTCCCCAAACAGTGCCGCCCACAAGCGTTGGCTGAATTCTCAGGTTTCTCCGGCACGCCGCGCCCGATCAAGCTTTTGCTGCCGGCGAATTGCCGCCCGGTCGAACCAGTCTTTCAATCCCGCTTCGTCGCCGGAGCGAAGCATCTTGGCCAGCCCCGTCAGGCTCATTTTGAGGCGGCCGATGGCCGCACAAACGTGCAATCGATTGTCCAGCAGGATGTCGCGCCAGAGCCCGCCGTCGCCGCCGGCGATTCGCGTCATGTCCAGAAATCCATTGCCGGCAACATCCAGTGCTTCGCTCTCGGCTAACAGGACCAGGGCAGCGGCGAGCGCATGGGGCAGGTGACTCACCTCCGCCAGATAACGGTCATGCAGATCCGGCGACAGGCGAGTCGTTCGCATTCCGAGCGTTTGCCAAAACAGCTCGACCTGGTCCAGAGCGGTCGGCGCGGTTCGAGCGGTTGGCGTGAGAATGCAAAGCGCTTTTTCAAACAGATCCGCCCGCGCGAACTGCACGCCACGCTTTTCACTGCCGGCCATCGGATGGCTTCCGACAAAATGAGCGCGGCTGGGGATCCCCTCTTCCCCCGCCAGGACCACGCTTTCCTTGGTGCTTCCAACGTCCGTGACGATTGCTCCTTCGGCGACCGCGGGAGCGATTTTCGCGATCATGGGTCCCAATTTCGAGACCGGCGTGCAGAGGACGACAATCTGCGCATCCTTCACCGACGCGTCGGGACTCTCTGCAATACGGTCGATTGCCCCCATCTGTCGAGCCTGCTCCAGCGATTCCCTTCTGTGACCATAACCGACTATTTCACAGTTCTTTAAGCGCGATCGGCACGCGAGGCCGATCGACCCCCCGAGCAGCCCCACTCCCAAAATGCTAATCCGCCGCACGTCCATAGTCCGATAATACCCGTTAATGTCAGCTGATCGATAGTTCGGGAACGCCCGACATGATGGTTTCGTCATGTTGTGGAGGTTAATTAGTTCTTGATGTACGGCGACCCATCGCTAACCTATGACCCCTCAGGAACCATCGAGGGGTGCGGATCGCGGTGCTTTGCTGATTCTTAACCAAAGGCGGTCGCCCATGTATGGGTTGGCCGATGAATGATGCCTCAACTCTCGACCATTGAAACTTCCCCCGCCTCGACCAGTACGAGCGTGCCTGTGGTCAAATCGACTCCGCGCCATGTCCTCGACTTCGAGAAGCCACTCGCTCAGCTTGAACAGCAGATTCACGAATTGGAAGCCCTCCAGGCGGCAAAGCAAATTGACTATTCCAAGGAGCTGCGTCAGCTTCGCTCGAATTACACGGCGATGCTCCGCAAAACTTATGACAAACTGAGCGCCTGGGAAACCGTGCAGGTCGCCCGCCATCCGCAACGCCCCCTGTTTAAAGACTATGTCGATCTGATCTGCCGTGAGTTCCGCGAGCTCCATGGCGACCGGCTTTTCGGAGATGACCCCGCCATCAAGTGCGGCCTCGCCCGCCTCGGCGGACACAAGGTGATGCTCATCGGCCACCACAAAGGGCGCGACACCAAGGAAAAAATAAGCTGTTATTTCGGCCTGGCTCATCCCGAAGGGTATCGCAAAGCACTTCGATGCATGAAACTGGCGGAAAAGTATGGACTGCCCGTCGTTACCTTCATCGACACCCCCGGCGCATACCCCGGCATTGGCGCTGAAGAACGCGGCCAGGCCGAATCGATCGCCCGCAACCTGATGGAAATGTCCCGGCTTCGAACCTGCATCGTCAGCGTCGTCACCGGCGAAGGTGGCTCCGGCGGAGCGCTGGGCATCGGCGTAGCCGACCGCGTGGCCATGATGGAACACGCCTGGTATTCGGTCATCTCCCCCGAGGCCTGCTCCGCCATCCTGTTCAAAGGAAACGAAAAGGCCTCACAGCTTGCCGAAAGCCTCAAGCTGACCAGCAGCGATCTCCGGCAGCTCGGCGTCATCGACGCGATCATCCCCGAACCCCTCGGCGGTGCGCATCGCGACCCCCACACCGCCGCCCACAACCTTGGCCAGTTCATCGCCAAGACGATTCGGAATCTCAAGCAAACGAAGATGGAGAACCTGCTCGAACGCCGCTACGAAAAGTTCCGCGAGCTGGGCGCATCGCCGAAACAACCGCGCCGCACCGCCGCCAAGGCGGGGTGAGATATGAATCCCGGCCATCCCATTTCACGCCGCGCAGGCGCTCCAGTTGGGTTTTGCCGGCGCAGGCCTTGCGATGACGTCGTCTCTCAGCGTCGCTGAAGATGCTCCGCCGAAAACGCGAATCCTTCTCATCGCGACCAAACGCGACCATCCGTGGGCGAGCCACATGTATGAGCAGGAGTGCGCACTGCTCGCCAAATGCCTGAACCAGACGCCCGGCATTGATGCGATTGTCTGCCCGACGCACGACTGGCCCGCCGACCCGGAATTGCTGCGCGATGTGAAGTCGATCGTCTTTTACTCGCGCTCGGCCGGCGACATTATTCTCGCGCCGCAGCGCCGCGAGCAGGTGCAGAAACTGCTGACGGCCGGGGTCGGATTCACCGCGATCCACTGGGGCACCGGTTGCGATGACGTGAAGCTCGGCGCGGAATATGAACACATCCTCGGCGGGTGGTTCAATTTCGCCCATTCAAAATTGAGCGTCGGAAACAGCCAACTGGAGCAAGTCCTGCCCGATCATCCAATCTGCAGGGGTTGGAAGCCGTACGACATTCACGACGAGTTTTACCTTCACACGAAATTCGATCCGAAGGCGATCCCCATTCTCAAAGTGAACGTGAATGGAAATGATGAGGTCGTCGCCTGGGTCCTCGATCGCGCCGATTCCAACGGCGGACGCAGTTTCGGATTCGCGCTCGGTCATTTTCACGAGAACTTCGGGATCGAGGCATTTCGCCGGGCGATCGTCAACGGAATCCTCTGGACGGCTCATGTGGACGTGCCCACGGCGGGTGCGCCCGTAACAGTTACTGACGAGGATCTGAAGCTACCACCGAAGGATTAAACCGCATTGTAAAACGCGGATAGGGTTCTCGAAGACGCGCGGCTGACGCTCGCGGCTATTAAAGAGGCGCGACGAAACTTCATCCCGCTTAGGCCACAGGATTATCCCAATCGGCATATATTTTCCGGTGATGGTTCCACACCATTGGGAAATATTTGCACACGCCAGTCGAGTCTCGCAAACCCCTTTATGTTCATGCAGATGCACGCGCGATTTGCTGCGCGAACGCTGAACGAGGGAACGGCATGAAGGAAATGATGAACGATCGTCACGATGAGAGACGCTGTCCGAATGCAGGTTCGGTCGACGGCGTGCAACGCGCGCGGGTTGCAACGGGATCGGGATTTACGCTTGTGGAGCTTCTGGTCGTCATTGGCATCATTGCTCTGCTCATTTCCATCCTGCTTCCGGCACTTTCGAAGGCGCGGCAACATGCCGCGGGCGACCAAGTGCGCTTCGAACCTTCGTCAGATCGCGATGGGCTTTTTCATGTACGCCACCGACAACAAGGGACTGATTATCCCGGCGTACAATCTTCCCCTGTCCGCTGCCGGCGTGGACAATACTTCGGCCACTTCTTCGCAGATCATGGAGGGATTCCCGTGCATCCTGGTGCGCGACGGATACATTACCGGCGCGTCGCCACAGGATATCAATACCGTTTTCTATTGCCCGGATACTGCCGACGTGTTTGGAGTCGGCGCCGGACAGACCGGGACGGATCAGGTGCTTCCCAACGGATATACCGATTGGCCCATGGTTTTCCCCTCCGGGGGTGGCGACGGCGGAACGAAGGTCGGCATGGCCGATCCCGCCGACGGATATAACAACATCATCCGATGCAGTTACTGGCTGAACGCGTACAACCCGATTGGCGGCGAGCCGGCGGCGGCCTATTCGGCAACCGACATCTACTACACCACTTCCGTCGGATACGGCAATGCAACGTATGGTTATCTCCGACAGCACCGCATGACCGACGTTCGTGACGCGTCGTTCACGATCACGCTCGCCGACGGCGTTTACATGGGCCGGCAAAGCTCGTCCAACATCTACACAACCGCTACGCCGCCGGCAATCACCGCCAATCGCCGGATCGGCTATCGCCACCCCGGTCAATACGGGACGGCCAACGTCGGCTTTGCCGACGGCCACGTTGAAACGGTTGGCGGAATGAGCATGCCGCGCACCGGGACCGCCTTCAAAGCACAAAATGAGGGCGGCCCAACCTTCTATCAGGATCCCATCGCGGTTTACGGCAATTAGATCTCCTGTCCGCGGGCACACGATTCGGTTTTGCCTTGCGCCTGATCCTTTTTCGTCGCTGAGGCCATCACGGCCGGACTATTACAGTCTCATTCGTCCATCCTGCAGTAACCGGAGAGGTCGACGAAATGCGGCAGCCAATGCAGGCCACATGCTTGCAGCCAGACATAGTATTGCCGCGGCGACAACCCCCGTCAGCAGCCGTCCTGCCGGGACGACGAATGGCGCATTGACATTCCAGATAACGCTGGCGAAACGAATACCCGTCCAGGAAACCGGAATCGCGAAGAGGATACTGATCACGCACGACAGGGCGGCAATCAGAAGGCCCTCGGCCAACACCTGCCGCAAGACCTGGCTTCGCGTGATGCCCACACTACGAAGCACGCCGAATTCCCAGGCCCGAGATCGCACCGATGCGATCATCGTGCCGGCCACCGCGAGCGATGAGAGGCCGAGTGCGAGTAGCGGATAAAGCGTCATACCTTGAACCAGGTCCTCGGCATGAGCCATCGTCGTCCGGGTCATTGCTTTTGTATCGGTGACAATCGCGGTGTACGGGTTCTCGAGCATCGGGTCGGGTGAACCGCCGTAGGGCTGATCACCATTTCCGCCGCCCCCTCCTCTTCGGCGGCCACCACCAAAACCGCCATTCCGTGACCGAGCCGTTGTCGGAGCAGTGGTCGCCTTCCCGGAAGGATCCAGTAACTTCTCAATCGGTGCTTCCAGGCTGGAGGCCACGGTTCCCGATTGAAGGTTGAACCAGAACGATTGGAAACGAGCCTCCGGATAATGCGCCGTTGCGGTCGAAACCGGGACGATGACCAGACCCCCGACTCGGCCGCGCGGGTTTCGCAGGTGAGTCCGGTTGCTGAGGATCTGCCATCCCGGCATTTCGACAACTCCCGCGATGTTGTATTTCACCGTCTCGCTGGTTCCACCCGGCGTGCTCATCTCGATCGTTTTGCCTACGTCATAATGCTCGGGAGCCCGAAGGTAGAAGCTGTCGGTGATCAGACAGCTATTTCCGGATTTGAGCTGTTCGGCGGCGTCACGGGCATTACCGCGAACGAAATTCGTCTCGTACAAGCCGGTCTTTGCATCGGTTAGCGCATCGACGTCGCAGCCGAGCAGGATGAGGCGTTTTGTAAAGTTGAGGGCTTCGCCCACCTCGACGTGGGCCGGTAAATCAGCCAGCAGCGGGTGCTGCACGATCATCGGCACAACGTTCGTTACACCGTTGAGCTTCTGAATTGCGGGCAAATCCTGCGCCAGGATGCCGCCGGTGGTAACTACAACCGCATCCGGACTGCGGTCGGTCGTCAGGAACGGCGTTGTCATGGACAAGCCCCAAATCTGAATGGTCAGATAAAGTCCGAGGCCAACGGTGAGCGCCGTCGTGCAACCCACGGTACGCCACAACCCTGCGCTCATCTGCTTATCGAGAAGACGATGATCGAGGCCAAAAATGAATCCGGCAACCCTTCCAAAGAAAAGTCGTTCGCACAGAAGAATGATCAACGGCGTCAGCATCGCAAATCCGGCAATCGCCGTGACGCAGCTCAGCGGCATGGCGGTGGTCCGCCATGCCTCGGGAACAATCGTTGTGAGCGTCACGAGCGGGTTCAGCGCGATCAGGCACAAGGCGAGCGGCGCCAGCCACAGAGGCAGGGATCGGGAAGTGAGCAGAGTCGAGCTTCGCATCCCTTCCAGAGGTCGGCGTCGGATAGCCAACAGCGTCGGCACCGCCGCCGCCGCGAAGGTCGCCGCGAAGGCAGACAATGCGCCCGCCTCAAACCAGAGTGGGATGTGAACGTGGCTTCTGATCACGGGATCGGCGACATTCCCTTTCATCATCGCCCAGCCGGCGGCAGCGCCGAGGCCCCAGCCGATGAAGGTGAGCACCGACATTTCGGCAACGATCAGTGAGAGAATCTGCAATCGGGTCATGCCGACCACACGAAGCATGGCCAGGCGGCGGCCGTTTTCAGCCAATCCCATGCTTAGCGTACTGAAAATGATGAAGACAGCCGTCAGCACAGCCAGCCCCATGGCCGCGTTGTGCAGAAACGGCATGGATCGTTGGACGCTCGGCGCCTGCGGCGTGACGGCAACATTGGCATCGCTCTCAAGATCTTCCGCGGTCAGTGTCTGGATGCGCTGGCCCGTTGGCTCGGCCACTTCCGCGAGCTGCCGCGCGAATCGCTCCACCGAAACCCCGTCCTTCAATTCGATCATCACCCGGCTGGTCTTCGCCGGCTGGCCCGTCAGATCCTGAAAAGTCGCCGCGGATACGTAAAAACCGCCAAGGCCGTAAGAATCTCGCCGGCCGAGCGGCGGTGTCTTCAACACACCGCAGATTTTGATGTCATGCTCGTCGGTTTCTGTCGTGATCTGAAATGAAGCGCCGACTGTATTGGCCGGCGGAGTCGGTAATCGCTCAGCCTGGCCAGGACCCCCTTGGCGCGGACCACCCGTTAAATTCCCCGAAAGTGCATCGGAAATTGCACCGGATAGTCCACCGCGCCGGGGACCACCCGGCGCCCCTGTCGGGCGGGTTGTCGGACGGCTCGTGGGTCCTCCGCCTCGAAATTGCGGACGATTGGGATCGCGCACCACGCGGGACGCGAGATTCCAATCCACTACAATTTCTCCCGAGTCGTTTCCCGAGAGCCAGCGACCGGCGTACATCGGGTACGGCGGTTGCGCCGTCGGGTTGATCAGACCGAAGAGGGGACGGCGCAATCCTCGGCCGTTGCTCCCGTCCATGGCCACGTCGACATCCGCCTGGCATGACTCGGTCAGATAAGCGATGTCACTGTTGCCGCGAAGCCACTGCAGAATCGCGGGCTTAAACTCGGGTTGAACCTGCCCCGGTTCCGCCCTCATTGCTGCGCCGCTCTCAATTTGCGGTATCGCCGAACGCACTAGGAGCTGAAACCGCCCCAGGACATTGCCGGCCTGCTCCCGGGTGATGATCGATCGCCCCATGACGATGTCTTCGCCGGCCACGACCACCATCACCATCGAGACTGAGGCCGTCAAAGCGGCGACGACCAGGAGTGAGGCGAACCAGCGCCGGCGGAATTGACCGCTGACATATTTCCAGATCAGACGCACTGGAGACTCCTGTTTTGATCGAGAGCCTCGAGAAATCGATCGCCCAGGTCGCGCGGGCTCGCAAAATCTGCGGTCTTCACCGAATCAATCAGACGGCCATCCTTGAAGATGATCGCGCAATGCGCCCAGATTGCGACTCCCGGATCATGAGTCACCGCGACAATTGTCCGGTTTTCCTCTTCGCATAGCCGCTTCATCAACTCGCACACCCGGCGGGCATTCACCGAATCAAGGTTGCCAGTCGGCTCGTCCGCGAGAATCACGGCCGGGTCATTGATCATCGCTCGTCCAATGGCGACCCGTTGTTGCTCGCCCCCTGACAATTGATCTGGTCGGTGCTTGCGCCGGTCTGCTAGTCCCAGAAATTTCAATGCGGCGTCAACTTTCTCACGTTCCCCCGTCCGCGCGCGGTCCATCAGAATGGGCAAACCGATATTGTCCTCGACGGTGAAAGTTGGAAGGAGGTTGTAGGATTGAAACACTACGCCGATCTTCCTGCGGCGAAACAGTGTCAGCTCCTTATCCCGCAGCTCGGCCAGATTTTTTCCGGCGATCTTGACAGTCCCCGCCGACGAAGTCGTAAGACCGGCAAGCAGATGCAGAAGCGTACTCTTGCCGGAACCGCTGGGCCCGATCACCGCGACAAATTCACCACGCGAGGCAGAGAATGAAACATCATCGAGTGCGATGACCGAATCTTCGCCTTGCTTGTAGACCATTCGCAGCTTCGAGACCTGAACGGGTTCCATTCCATCGGCGCCATCCCGATCAGCAACAACAGTCTCATTCAGGGGTTTCAACATGCCTCCGCATAGAAATATGGTTATTTGACTGGGTGTTCACCAGGATCTTCGTGCGCCTCTTCCGGTGAAAGGACCGCGACAGTCGGCGCGAGGACGGACAAGTTCGCCTAGTTAACGTCGTAAAGTTCGTTAGTGGATTCAATCCCGTCGCGGTCAATGCAACCGACGTAATTTTTCTGGATGAGCGCCTCGTTTCCCGCCGCCGCCCAATGGGGATAACTCGAGAAGTAAACCGGCGCGAACGCACTCGCGTGGCCGTCCATCCACACAACATTTCCATTGTGGCCCTGGTGGCGGCCGTGGAAGTTAGGATCAGGCTTGTCGGTGGCGGGGTTGGGAACGCCCTTGTCGGCCGCTGTCATCAACCCGGTGTTACAATAACCCCACGGCGTTCGGCTGAATGATCCGCTGATATATCGAATGGAGTCCCACACGAGTGCCTTTTCCGAAGTATTCGACCACTCCCGCATCTTGCGATGCATGCCTGCCGGGTTGCCGATTCCACCGCAGATCGCGTTATAAGCGTATGAACATGGGCCGTAGTACGGACGTGACGAATCGATCCACTCCCGGAAGGAAGGGCACTCGGTAATGTTAGCCTGACTATCCCAGTAAGAGTAAAGGTCCCCGCCGGCCGGATCCATTGAATTGGTCATCTGCAGGCCGAACCATGTTTCCGTGCCCGTTTCTGTGACGGTACCGGCCGTCAATGTGATGGTTCCTGCCTGCGAGGGAGGAAGCCATCCGTGATTGTCGTTCGTATACATGAAAATTGCCGATCCGATCTGCTTCAGATTAGAAAGGCATTTCGCCGCCTGGGCCGACCTCCGCGCGGCGGTCAGCGCTGGCAGCAGCATGCTGATCAGCAGAGCGATAATTCCAATCACGACCAGGAGCTCCACAAGCGTGAATCCGTTCCTCCGACTCCGTTTTACGATAGCCGTCATCAGTGTCTCCTTAGGCGTTTTTCAGGCCGCAGCGTGCCAGAGTTTGATGGCGAGAACGTAATTGCAATTCTTGAAGAAAAATAATGTGAGTGAAATTTGCACGTATGAGCCAGTCAGTTCGATGGTGACCAATTCCG
Organism: uncultured Phycisphaerales bacterium; assembly: GCA_963754335.1. Lineage (GTDB taxonomy): Bacteria > Planctomycetota > Phycisphaerae > Tepidisphaerales > Tepidisphaeraceae > JBBSDP01. The sequence goes on along the minus strand of CAVWFQ010000005.1, from coordinate 1,486,138 downwards.
CCGTGCGCAACGCGGAACTCATCGGTCGGCTGGAGGCTGCGCCGCCGGCGTGCTCGCTTCTAGCAACGGCGCCTCGGGATCGCGGAGAGTATCTGGCGTATCGCTGCGCTGAATTTGAAAATTGGTTGTTTCCAATACGATCACGATGCCGAGAACCAGGATGGCCATCGCCAGAAAAAAGGGGGCAGGCTTGGCGAGCGGACCGAGCGGTAGCCTTGTGATAAATCGCGCCGACCAACTCCCATCTGCGGCCGATGGCGTTGCGGGTGTCGATCGATGTGGCACACATTCAATGCAGAAGGAGCGGCTGGTGACCTGAAAAAGGGAGCCCGATGCAAACATCTTTCCGCACACGTAACAGGGAGTGCGGACGGCCTGCCTCTGCTTCTCGCGGTCCGCGGCGCCGCACAAAGCGCACCAGTATCGCCCTTGAGAATCTTTGAATCTCTGCTTCCCTTCGAGAGCCTCTCCACAGGCGCAGCAAACCTTAGTGGATGAAATGTTCAACGTATCCATGGAACCTTCCCGATCATCGCTTTCATCGCAGCACGCGAATGATATCGAAGCGCAAAAGGCGAGTTGAATCTGGGAAAATTCTGCTCAACTGCGCGACTACTGCTAGTATCCCAGGCGTTGTGAGTAACGAGTGCGCTTTGAAGTGGCGAAAAGTCAGGAGGCCGACATGCGATCGAAATTCCAATTGCTTCTGTGTATGACATTTGTTCTCTTCGCAGCGATGGTGGGGCCAGGTTTCGCGGACGACTCAACCAAACCTTCCGCGACCGACGCCACCGCTCCTGAAATGATCGCCAAAGGCCTGGGTTATCTGCAAAGCCATCAGCGGCCCGACGGCAGTTGGCACTCGCCGAAGGAGCCGCCAGGGATCAGCGCGATTGTCCTGAAAGCGTTCGTCCAGGATCCGGTCCACAGCGCCAAAGATCCATTCATCGCGAAGGGATTTGAGAAGCTCGGCTCGTTCCAGAATCCGGATGGCTCGGTATCGGAGATGCTGGTTACTTACAACACGGCCATCACCGTTAGCGCCTACGCCGCGGCGAAGGACCCCCAATTCAAGGAGGGAATCGACAAGGCGATCGCATTTCTCCGCGGCGTGCAATGGACAGACAAGATCCAGGGGGTGGACCCGAAAAATCCGGGCTATGGTGGTTTTGGATACGGGCAGAAAAGCAGGCCTGATCTCAGCAACGTGCAAACGGCGCTCGATGCGCTCCACGACGCCGGCATCAAGAGCGACGATCCCGCCTATCAGGCGGCCCTGAAGTTTGTCACGCGTTGCCAGAACCGTTCGGAATCGAATGACCAGTCGTGGGCGATGGACGACGGCGGATTTGTTTACACCGCCGCTGACGGCGGCAAGTCTTCCGCCGGCGAAGAGACTGGCCCGGACGGCCGCCGCCAACTACGCAGCTACGGCTCCATGACCTACGCCGGGCTCAAGAGCATGATTTACGCCGGCCTGAGCAAAGACGATCCGCGGGTCAAGGCGGCATGGACCTGGATCGGGAAGAACTGGACGCTCGACGAAAATCCCGGAATGCGCGGCCCCGGCAATCCACGCTCCGGCGACAGCGGACTCTTTTATTATTATCACACCCTGGCCCGAGCCCTGCGCGCCTACGGTGAGCCGATCATCGTGAGCCCCAACGGCCAGAAGCACGACTGGCGCCTGGAACTGATCACCCGGCTGAAAGCCGAGCAGAATGCCGACGGAAGCTGGACGGGCACCCAGAAATACATGGAAAACCGTCCGGTTCTTTCCACGACCTTTGGCGTCCTGGCCCTGCAGGAAGCCCAGGCTGATCTGGCCGAACGCCCGGCCAAATGACTCATTCCGCATTTCTTTACATCTTTGAGCGCGATGTCCCGTCGGCGAATTCATACCTCTCTGAAGAGTTTCGGAATGGGGAGCCCAGTCCGGCGGGGACACGGTGGCGAGTTTCGCATAAGGATCTGAGCGCGAGTAGGATCGGCAATCAAGATGAACTCCGCCGCCCCCAGGCGTGAATCTCCTCGCGATCGCGCCGCCGGTTTCTGCGCAAACTACAAACTCCAGATCCCCATCCTGCTTGCTCCCATGGCGGGCACTCCCCCGCGAGTCTTTCTATCGCCGTCGCCAATGCAGGAGGTATGGGTGCCATGGGCGCGGTGCTGACTGAACCAGCGGGAATTCGCGCGTGGGCAAATGAGTTCCGCGCCGCAAGCTCCGGGCCCTTCGACTCCGCGCAGCACAGGCCTTTTCAACTTAACCTCTGGATTCCGGACCCTGCGCCCAGGCGTGATCCGGACGCCGAAGCGCGAATGCGCAATTTTCTTGAGGACTGGGGGCCGGCAGTCCCGGAGTCGGCGGGAAATGTGTCGCTTCCCGATTTTCGCGAACAGTGCAAAACGATTCTGGAGATCAAACCGACTGCAATTTCCTCCATCATGGGCATTTTTCCGACGGCATTCGTTCAGCAGTTGAAAGCGAAAGGAATCGCCTGGTTCGCGACCGCGACGACGCTCGCGGAAGCGAAGCTGGCCCGCGATGCGGGCGCAGACGCGATCATCGCTCAGGGGGCCGAAGCCGGCGGCCATCGCGGCTCGTTTGATGCTGCGCAGGCTGAGCGGCAATTGTCGGGGCTCTTTGCGCTGCTCCCGCGGTTGGCGGACCAAATTGATCTCCCCATCATTGCGGCCGGGGGAATCGGAGACGGGCGCGGCGTGGCCGCCGCCCTGATCCTCGGCGCCAGCGCCGCCATGATCGGCACTGCGTTTCTCCGATGCCCGGAAGCGAAGACACACACTGCCTGGGCCAGCGCGCTTGAGAATCTCGAGCCGGAAGGGACGACCCTTACCCGCGCGTTTACCGGACGGCTGGGCCGCTCAATCGCCACGGATTACGTAAAAGCGATGGCCGCACCCGATGCTCCGACGCCGGCCCCCTATCCGATCCAGCGAAATCTCACAGCGCCGATGAAGCAAGCCGGCGCGGCCGCCGGCGATTACCACCGAATGCAGGTCTGGGCGGGCCAATCCGCGGCGATGGCCAGGCCGATTCCGGCGGGAGATTTGACGAATCAGATCTGGAATGAAGCGCAAACATTCCTGTGAACGCTTGCGGCCGACGTAAACCCGGCTCACTTCGGCCCATTCACGATCACCTCGACGATATGGACAAATGGATTGGCGCTGTTCTTCAGCATATTGATTCGAATGTAGCGCCGCGTTCTCCGCCGGAAAGGACTTTGCGTAGCCCGCCGAGGTGGCGGGCGCAGTGTTGGTCGAGAAATCGACCAGCGTCTTCCACGTTTTCCCGTCGATCGATCCTTCCGCCGTCCACTGGTAGTAGCGGACCCATCCCAAAAGGTGATCAAGTCGATGGAATCGACGGCGCAGACTTTTTCCAGATCGATCGAGAGCCACTGCGGCGCTGGATCGCTCGAGGCCCAGTGGGCATTGGGATCGTCGGCGTGGCCATCGACCGCAAGTTTGGCAAACCAGCCATCAGTGCGGTCAGGGCCGGGCCCTACGGTCACCGGCTTGTTGGTCGCCAGGTTGGGTTTCACGATCGTGATGCGCCGATACCAGCTCCCCACGAAATTTCCCCGGAGGACTCCACTGGAATCGAACAGGCCCGCGCGTAAGTAAGTCGTCTTCGCGAGCCTGATCGGGCCGTCGTAGCGCTTCCATTGGGAGTTGGGAAGCGAGTTATCGAGCGTGTAACGGACGGACAAATCCGGGCGGGGATCCCCGGCGGAGAGCGTCAGAACAATTGGCTCGGCGAAAGTATTTTCGTCGTCGACGAATCTGCCCTCGATCTGAATGTGGATTGGGTTGATCAGCTTTTCAACGAGAGTATCGGTTCGCGCGAATCGCGCCTCGAAAGGGGCAAAGTCGGCGCGAGCATGCGCGTTCCATGTCTTCTCGGCGACGATCGCCAGCCGATGGCGGAGAGATTGAATCTCGATCGATTCGGAGTTTTCCCACGAGCAGAGCTGCGCCGAGAAGTTTGGATGGATCCTCCAGGCGGGTGAATTCCTCGGAGCCTTCCCGGCCGAGCTGATCGACCGACCAGTTGAACAGGAATTTCGCCGACTTTCTGTTGTCGCGGACGATGTAGAGCGGCGTCCACGTTGCATTCACGACCGAATAGCCGCTACGAGCGATATCGTTGGGATTTCTCCCCTGCGACCAGACCATGACCAGCGTGTCCTTCGGCAGGGCGAACGGCCCGGTTGGATTCCACGCTTCTTCCCAGACGATCGACTTCTTCCCGCGCCTGGCGAGAAGGTCATGAAGGCCGATGATAAACTTGCAATACAAATCGTGCGGACTTCGGATGCTCGGATCGTCCTTGACCGCCTGCTTGTATTCTTGAGTGTTCTCCAATCCGCCGAGCCCGACTTCGTCGGCACCAAGATGGATGTAGGGCGTGCTTTTAAATATATCGATTACTTCGTTGAGCAAGACGCCAACGGCTTCAATCGTTTTCGGGCTGGCGATATCGACGGTCGCTCCCCCGCCAGGAAATCCGAAGACTTCCGGCGCATCCCCGACAAGCCGGCCGCTGTGGCCCGGAAGATCGAGCTCGGGAATGATGTGTACGCCGCGGGCCGAGGCGAACGCTTCGATATGATCGAGCTGTTCCCGCGAATACGGCGCGATATGCGGGGCGGAGCCGGGCTCGAAACGGGCGAATTCGGAGTTGCCCTTGCCGAGTTGCGGAAATTTCACCGACGGAAACATGAAAAGCTGATCGTCGGTGAGATGGACGTGCAGGTAACGAATCTTGTAAAGCCGGCACAATTCGATCACCTGCTCGATGCCGCCGGGCGAGTGATATTTGCGGGCCAAATCGATGAGCGCGGCTCGGAACGGATAGGCCGGTTCGTCGCCGATGCGGAGTTTGGGAACGCTTACCGCCGCGCCATATGATTCGATCGCCTGGAGCAAAGTTGAAGTTCCAAATGCGACCGCGTCGTAGTTGCTGCCGGAAACCGACACAGCCGAATCGGAATCGAGCCGGTACGACTCTCCCTTGAACTGTGCATCTAACCGCAAAACGATGTCGCCAGCACGGAAATCCACGTTCGTCGATTTGAGATGCAAGCCTGTTAATAATGCGATCTCATCAGCGAGCACGTCTGCGAGCGGCTTAAGAGTGGAATCTGTAAACACAATCCTGGATTGATCGGTCAACGAAATGGATCCCGTTCCAGGCTCTACTGATTTCGGGGTGGGAATGAAGTTCGACTCCGCCGAAAGCGCGGCTGAGTTGCTCAGAACCGAAATCAACAGGCCGAGGAGACAAATCGAATGCATTGAGATCACCTTGTTGACGCTGGTGCCTCGGGATGATCCGTCAGAAAGTGCTCCCAATCTTCCGTAACGCTGCCCAGCTGCGCATCGAAAGCGTGTTCGAGGACATGCGGCAGGTAGGCGGCGGTTTCGGGCCGAAGCCGCGCCCGCTCCTGAAACATGCGTCGCGCCAGTGATTGGGATCGCTGCTCGATCGCCGCCGCCGCAACTTTTCCGGGCCACTTGGAATCGAGTTCGACGAATCGCTTTTCGATCGCGCCGACCAGCGCCGGGTCTGCCCGGGACACCGCGAGGGAAAGCAACAGCTCATCACCACCGGGCAGATTCTGTTTGACGTATTCGGAGAAAGCCGGGTCGTTATGGGAGAGGTTGACTGACCAATCCGGGCGTTCCTGAACGGAGCGAATGTCCGAACTTGCGAATGCCGTCACCGCGCGCTGGAGCGCGGCAGTTGGAGAAAGGCGAAAGGTCATAGCGATTCCCTCCCGTCGCACACGAAGATTCGGATCGGCCAGTGCGATTCGGGCGATCTCCGTTGCGGCATCGCCGGGGTTACCGTTCGGTGGTGAAGTCGATTCCATCGCAACCAGCGCCGCGCGAACCGCCATTTTTCGAACCATCGGGTCGTCGTTGGCAAGCGACCGAATGGCCAGACGCAATGTGTCGGGACCGTGCAGTTGGGCGATTGCCAACAATTCCTCGCCGAGGGCATTGCTGTCCTTCTCCGTGGACAGAGCGGATTGCAATGCGTCCAGAGCAGGCATGTATCCCAGCCGCGCGAGCGATTCCGCCGCCGATCGGCGGACCTGCCAGTGCGGATTGGCCAGCAGCGGGATCAGGGCGTCGGCGGATTTCCATTCGGGGTGCCATCCGGCCAACCACGCCCCTGCCGAAAGCGCTTCGGAATCGGCCGAGGCAAGCTGCCGCATGGTGCGCTGTCGCATTTCCTCGGGCCGCTCGTCAGACGGCGCGGGCTTGCGCCGCACGAGGACCATCTGTCCGCCATCGAAGTCGTTCAGCGTGATCGACACGCGGCCCTCGTTGAATCTAAACGGCAGATCCTTGAGTTGGTAGCCTGCAAATGCCTGAACGCTGAAAGGGCACGCCGGCTCTTTCAGCGTGAGGACAAGATTACGCCGCGATGATGGCCGCATGTTGTAAAGAATGATGACCGTACCGTCCGGCGTGCTCAGCGGCGACGCCATGATCGTCGGATCCGAACAGATCAGCTCGCGATCCACCTTGGCTTCGACAAGGGGCACCGTAAGTGGCGCACGGCCTGTTGCCGCCCAGACATCGGGATAACCCCGAGGACGGCTCGCTTTTGCGGTGTACGTCAGCCCCACTCGATCGGCGAGATAGATGAATTTTCCCTTGCCTACGTTTTTCTCAAGCCAACCGGGCGCTCCGGTGTCGAATCGGGCGCGAATCCGCGCACCGTCTTCCGCGACGGACTCGGGCATGCCGATGGTCACAACATTGTGCGGACGAAAATCCGATTCACCCTTGACCGGCGCCAGGACAGGCGCCTCCTTGCTCTTCGAATCCGCGTCCGCCGAAGACGAAAAGGTTCGCCGCAGGCCGGCGAGTGATGCAAGGCCGTCGAGCGGCTGGTTGTACTCATTCCGCACCATTGCATTGGCACTGGCCCAGAGCAGCCCGCCGCCTTGAACCCATTTTCCGATTCGGTCCTGAACCGATGCGGCAACATTTGGGTCCAACACGTAGAGCGCATCGTAATGCTGCAACGCGCCCGAATTGATCTGGTCTTCCGTGATCAACTCCGGCTGGAAGTATTCATGGGACAATGCGAGAAATGCTGCCCGACGATCCGCGAAACTCGATTGCGGATCCCAATACTCAGTCGAAAGAGAATAAAGCATCGCCACCCGGCTCGGACGCATTTGCGCCGTCGAGAGAATGTCATCGACTTGCGCGGCGCGGTTATCGGTAAGACTCGTCGCCTCATAGCACTCCGGCGATTCCGACCAGAAATCGGCGGGCACCGCGTAATACGGTCCGAACGCGAAATAGCTGATGTGTTTCACCTGATTAGCCAGCATCGTGTAGGCGCGCAGCTCATTAGGGGAGACGCAATGCATCATCGGAAATGACGCAGGCGCGATGCTCTGTCCGTCCGGGCCCCATCGCCGCGCCCCGGCGTTGTAGGGTGCGACGGAATAGGCCACGACCTGAAAACTGTCCCAGCGCCAGCCGCCGTAAAACATCCAGTCGCTGATACCGGGCATCAAGGGATAACCCTGATTTCCCATTTCGAACATGTCGAGCGGCATCTGGCTCGGAAAGTAGAGCGAATGGCCGCTGAGCCCGACGAAACTCAGCATCCGTTTGTTGGGACTATTTGCGCGAACCGCCTCGGCTGCCAGGGCAAACATGCGCGGCGTGAGATAGCCGCTGTAGCGCCGGCTCCAGTAGTAAAGTCTGGCCTCCTGCTCGGAGCGCACCAGCTCACTAACGGTGAGCATGCGCACTGAATCCCACGATGATTCGCCAAACAACTGCGGCGACATTCCCTTCGCGGCGAGCCACTTGCGAAAGCCGATGTGGGCCTCAGGAATTCCGCCGGCTGCGAGCCAATCCTCTTCCACGCATTGCTTCAGGGGTTTCACCACGGCCGGAGGCGCCTTGTCGGGGTCGTCCAGTTCGGAAACCGGTGTCTTTGGGTTTTGATCCTGTCCCAGCAGCTCACCGCCGTTCTGAAAATCCGCAGTCATGTGCTCGCCCTTGCCGATCGGGCGGATCAGCAACCGGGTGATGGACTTGGCCGCACCGAAGACCCCGAAACCGCCCGCCGGGGGAAGGTCTGTGTGTTCGTGAACGAGTTTTCCATCCAGATAAAATGCCGCCCGCGTCCCTTCGTAAACGATCTTGAACGGGGTCGGGCCGGATCCGATCGCCGCGGCAGGGCGCAAAATATAGGTCGGTTGTCCGGCCGCCCCGGCCAGCCCGACTTTTCCCACTGCCAGATTCTCCGGCATGTTGTTGGGAGCAACGGTGCCGACACGCCAATAGGCGTAACGCGCCGGCGCGTCTGCCCGATCAATGGCGACACGAAAGCCGACCCATTGGCCCAATTTGGTGATCGTTCCGTCCAGAACGCAATTGGCCAGATCGGTCTTTCGCGTATTCAGGTCGCTGTCGCCGCTGCGATCAACCCACTGGTCCGGCGCATGGCCACCGCTGTCATGCTCCAACCGCCAGTGAGGAGCCGTCATTTGTTCGCGATAGGCTTCGCCGGGCTCGTCGGAGATTTGAAAAACGTTGACGCCTTTGAGCGTCTCCTGGTCGACGTTTTTGAAATAGTTTCGGTAATAGTCGTCATATATTTTTCGCGTCTTCTGTTCGTCGAAAGGAAGCGAGGTGAGTTCCCAGGTCGTTCCCATCGAGGTGTAGCCGCCGTAATTGGTCCGGCTTTGGAGCGGATCACGGATGCCCATCGAGTTGAATCCGAGCAGCCGCATCGATTTGACGAGGTAGTCATAATCGTCCCCCAGCGCCGCCCCCCAGGAATTGGAGAACGAGAGGGCCTGGCCGCGGACAAGCGGGTGAGGCGCGCCGCCGGCGGCAGCGAGTGCGGCCTCATAGTGTTCCTCGGCATGATCGCGAATAGTTCGCAGCAGATGCGGGTTGGTCTCAAAGTCCGGCTGCATCGAGATGATCAGCCCATCAGGCTCATCCCATCCGATCGTACGCACCACCCTATCTGGCTGCGGAAAGACCGCAAACTGGGTCGCGCCCGCGCACCGCTGGCGGCCACCGTGGCCGGATTCATCAGATGAAGCGTAACCTCCTGGCCGTTGAGGGCCGGCACTCGTTCGACATCCTGAAGGCAATACCAACGGGTAAACCCCGTCACGGTATGCGGCTTGGATTTCTTCATGCTCAAGCCGGACGGATTCATGAAGAACTGCGGCGTGCGATAGTACGGACCGGCGTGAGTGTTGATGTCGGCGGAGATTTCCAATCCGTCGGCCGGAAGCTTGTCAAGACGGAAGCGGATATAGCTGGCCCGGGCGCATCCAGATCGCCAAGATAGGGATAGGCAAGGTTGCGTGACGTCGTCAGGATCGCGACGTTCACAAGGGGACGCGCGGATGCGTCACCGGGACCCTGAGTGCGGATGCGCAGCTCACATTCCCCCTTCGACAGCGCAGGCCTGGCCAATTTTCCACCAGTAGAAAGGCAATTCCGGCGCAACTTTTTCGACGCGCGAAGTGTTCATCCAGCGTTCGCCGGTGCCGGCGTGAACGTCATTGAGCAGATCGTCGCTGAGTCCTTCCACAACCTTGTCGGGTTGTTCGGCGTTGGGCGAGGGCAGCCCGTGGCGTTCGGTGAGCTCCGGATCGCCGAGGGCGTCGCGTGATTTGTTGTGCGATGCTTTCTCGCGATAGTCGCGGTATCCGGCCGGGCCACCCGAATCGGCGCCGCCGTCGCCGGAATTGCAATCGCCCTGGAAGACCGGTGCGTTCCCCTGCATGACGTCAAAGTGAACCGGCGTTGGCTTACCGCCGGCTTGTCCGATGCGAATCCAAAGCGCGTAATCTCCCGGATAGCGAATAGAAACGTGGCAAATCATCGGCTCGGCGACAGAGACGCCCTGTTCATCCAGGGCTGGGACAGCGACTGCTGTTGTTTTCAATGGGGCGCCGCTGGCGTCGGACCAACCGGTGGGCCGGATGACAACCAGGTGCGTATCGTCAAACGGACTTGGCGGAATCTCCGCGGCCAGCGCACGCGAACGCGGCACACAAGTCAGAAACAACAAAAGAATTGCAAACGCGCGAGAGTGCATCCAGCGGTCTCCGCAAGCGCTACCCATCTCAGGGCATCATCATTCACTCGAGCCGCGAAAACTTCGAGCCGGACAGCATACAGGCTGGATCAATAATTATTCATCTCATTTGAATTCCTGTTACCTGCCTGCACGATCGAATTGATTGACGTTCGTGTCGGCATGGCCGTTGCCGGCGTCTGCCGTGGGGGTTAGTCTGGCGCGTTCGCCGTGAAAACCACACCATTGGGAAAATCGGCATCGCCTTCCGCTGTCGGCAATAGTGGCTCGTCACGGGCATGGGTTGCGATGATCGTGCTGGCGGGGACGATGATGTTGACGATCGTCGCCACGTCCCTGGTCATCAATGCCAGTCGAACGCAGGATCGGGTTCGATTTCAGAAATCGGCGCAGAACTCGACCCGGGAGATCCATGATGCGATCACCGCCCGGTTGAGCGGATATATTGCGTTGCTCCGGGGAGGGACGGGATTTCTCGCCGTCGATTCCGACCCGTCCCGTGCCCAGTTTCACCAATATGCCCAGCGGCTGAGCCTGGAAACCAATTATCCGGGAATTCAGGGAATGGGATTCGTGCGCCGGGATCGGCCGGAAGAAACGGCCGGCCTCGTCGAGCGCATGCACGCCCAAGGGTGGCCCGACTTTCACCTGTGGCCTGATTCGGCTCAGGGGGATCGGTTTCCCGTCGTATTGCTTGAGCCGCAAACGCCGCGGACCCAGTCGGTCATGGGATTTGACATGTACTCCGAAAGCGCCCGCCGCGCCGCCATGGATCGTGCCCGTGACACGGGAGCGGCGGCTGCAACCGCGCGGGTGCTCCCGGCTGCGCGAGTTCCCGGGGAACTCGCGCCGGGATTTCTGATCTACGTGCCGGTCTACGCCGGCGGAACGATCCCTGACCAAGTCGCCGAGCGGCGTCGCGATCTCATCGGTTTCATCTTCAGTTTTTTCCGATGTGACGACCTGTTCGGAGGAATTACCGACAGTGACGAAGATTCTGCGATGCATTATGCCGTATACGACTCCGGGGGGCGTGGCCCTGAGCAGCCGGCGGATTTACTTTTCTCGACCACGAATCCTCCGCCGAAAGCCGATTCCGCTGCTCTCCCTGCTGAGGCCGGATTGCTGCAACCGCAGCCAATACCCATGGAAGTCGCGGGGCGCGACTGGACGCTTGTCTTTCATGCACGACACGCATTTTCGACCAATTCCGGACTTCTCGAAGGGGGGATCGTTTTCAGCAGCGGAACGGCGCTGGGACTTTGCCTGTTTGTGCTTTCCCTGGGACAGGTTCGTGCGCGGGTCGCCGCGGAGCACAATACCGCCGAGCTGCGCCGTTCGCAGGCGGCGCTGCGGGACAGCGAGTCACGACTGCGGCGGCTGGTGGATTCGAATCTGATCGGGGTGCTGATCGCGGACGGCTCCGGCCGGACGGTTGAGGCAAACGAGGCATTCTTGCGCATCGCCGGATACGCGCGGCAGGATCTGGAATCGGATGCGATCCACTGGCAGCAGCTCTTTGGCCCGGAGATCGGAACGAACGCAGAGGCGGGGAACGAACCCTTCGAATTCGATTTCACCCGCAAGGACGGCACGCATGTTCCGGTGCTGCTGGGGCTGGCGGAATTGGGCGAAAGCGGCGGCATGCGCGCGGCATTCATCCTCGACCTGACCGAACGGAAGCGCGATGAGCGCGAGCGGGCCCGGCTGCTGGCTTCCGAGCAGGCCGCCTGCGCCGACGCCGAGTCTGCCAACCAATCAAAGGACGAATTTCTGGCGACGCTCTCGCATGAGCTGCGCACACCGCTCAACGCGATTCTGGGGTGGGCACAGTTGCTGCGAATGGGCGGGCTGGACACCGAGGAGATTGATCGCGCACTGGAGACAATCGAGCGCAACGCCAAAGTACAAGCGCAGCTCGTTGAAGATCTGCTCGATCTGTCTCGCATCATTTCCGGAAAATTGCGGCTCGAGCTGCGGCCCATCGAGCTTCCCCCGGTGATCGAGGCGGCCCTGGATTCGGTTCGCCCGGCCGCCGAGGCCAAGGGAATCCGCGTTGTTCCGGTGCTCGACGCGCATGCCAGCCCGGTGCTTGGGGACGCGGACCGCCTTCAGCAGGTTGCCTGGAACCTCCTGTCAAATGCAATTAAATTCACTCCGCCGGCCGGACGCGTCGAATTGTATTTGCAGCGATCGGGAGACCACGCGGAAATCTCCGTGGTTGACACCGGACAGGGGATCGGACCCGAGTTTCTCCCGTATGTTTTTGAGCGCTTGCGCCAGGCCGACGGAAGCAGCACGCGACGGCATGGCGGATTGGGACTCGGCCTGTCGATCGTGCGGCACCTGGTGGAAGCGCATGGCGGGTGGGTCCGGGCTCAGAGCCGGGGCGTGGGAAAAGGGGCTACGTTTACCGTTTCGCTTCCGCTTGCCACGCGCATCATCGCGCCCTCCCCGACGGGTCCACTGGATGCGCCGGCGGCCTCCGGCCGTGCGGGTGTACTGGGTGGGCAGCGGGCACTGGTCGTGGAGGATGAGCCTGATGCGCGCGAACTGATTTGCCGCGTCCTGGAGCGTGCCGGCGCGGAAGTGAGTGGCGTTTCGTCTGTCGCCGAGGCTCTCAGCAATTTTCCCGAATTCCAGCCGAGCGTGCTGGTCAGCGACATCAGCATGCCGGGCGAAGATGGATATTTTCTCATTCGCCAGATTCGCAACCGCGAAGTGAAGGATGGAGGCCGCATTCCCGCCATCGCCGTGACCGCTTTTGCCCGCACGGAAGATCGCCATCGGGCGCTCGACGCCGGATTCCAGGCTCACGTCGCCAAGCCGTTCGAACCAGCCGAATTTGTCTCACTCGTGGCCCGAGTGACGCGCGCGCCGCGCTGCTGGCAAAGCGCCCGGCCGATTAAGCTTCCGCCGGTTCCTATAATTTCCATCGTCCGTCGGACAACGGACCACTGTCAACGAACATCCGAAAGGGCTTAAGTCGATCCATGGCCAATTACACGCAAAGCATTCAAAATCTGATGAACGAACTATCGCGCCTGCCGGGCATCGGGATGCGGTCAGCCGAGCGGATCGCCTTTCATCTGCTGAAGCAGAACCCCGCCGAGGCGATGAAGCTGGCGGAAGCCATCCGTGACGTGAAGACACGAATTAAGAATTGTTCGATCTGCTTCAATCTCACCGAACAAGACCCATGCACCATTTGCCTGGATGCCAGCCGCGATCAAGGCCTGGTTTGCGTCGTCGAACAGCCGAAGGATCTGTTGGCGCTGGAATCGGCGGGCTTGTATCGCGGCTCGTATCATGTGCTGCTGGGCCGGATCGCGCCGCTCGACGAAATGGAGCCCGGGGATCTGACGATCGACGGACTTCTGAATCGTCTGGGCTCCGGCACGGTGCACGAAGTGATCATGGGGACCAATCCCAACATGGAAGGTGACGGCACGGCCCTTTACCTGCAGAATCTGATTCGGGAACGATTCCCTGGCGTGCAGCTCACTCGCCTCGCGCGTGGCCTGCCCGCGGGCAGCAACATCGAATATGCGAACAAGAATATCCTCGCCGATGCGATCAGCGGCCGGCAAAAGATGTGAGTTCACTCGGCCGACAAAATGGTCTTCATTGTGTGCATCGCGCCCGCCGAGAGGCTGATGGCGTTTTCGCCGACGTTTGCGCTCTCGATGCACAACATGGCCGGCCACTCATCATCACCAAAATCGGCCATGGCTCTGGCCTTGTCGATCCAGGGATTCCACACGACCGTGTCATTTGAGAGGTCTTTCGCGACGTGAAGCCGGCGTTTTTCGACGGCATCGTCGACCACCACGTCAGCGCCTGTGTTCAAATAAACGCGATCCGTCTCTCCAGTAATCGTGATCGGTTCGGATCCCTGCGTCAGTCGACGTGCGTTTTGAACCTTGTCGAGATACTCAGTTGCGGCTAACCCGGTGATCGCAACCTTCCGCACGTCAGCGACAGCCAGATAGGTGTGCAACGCTTCTTCAAATCGCCAGGCATCTGCACCGACGTTGCGGACCGTCAATTCCATCTGCAAAGACGAACCGACGGTAAGCCGATAGCGAAGCTCAAACTCGTGCGGCCACAGCCTTCGCGTGGAATCCGACGGCTTGAGTGAGAGCTCGACAACGGCGCGGTCCCCGTCGCGTGAAATGGACTCCAGCGTCCATGCCGTCGTTCTCGCAAATCCATGTGCCGGCAATTTCGGGTCAGCGCTATTTGGGCCGAACCACGGGAAAATCAGCGGTACCCCGCCCCGAATTGCCTTGCCGGTCTGAAACAGGCTTTTTCCGCTGAGAAACAGAATGGGTTTCTGACCGCGCGGCTGAAAATGGGTGACGTGGGCGCCATGAAGGTAGATGTGCCGCCTGGGCGAGAGGCGAATCGATCGTGACCCGTTCCAAATTTCCGCTGCCGGCTTCGATCCAAGCGAAACCATCCAGACTCGGATTTGTCCTTTTCGGTTGCATGAGGTTTGTACCAGTAGACCCAGGAGCACTGTCCGCGCCAAGCCGGCAAAACCTTCGGCGCAACAAAAAGCCCGGGGAATGGTTCCCCGGGCATTGACCGGCTCGTTTGAGCCGGATGATTGTTTATCGCGCCCCACGCCGCAGCAGAACGGCCGGCACGGTTTGGGCGAGAAGCGAGATGTCATGGAAGAACGTACGACGACGGATGTACTCGACATCCATGCGGACCCATTCCGCAAACGTGACCTGACTGCGGCCGCGAACCTGCCAGATGCAGGTAAGCCCGGGTGTCACGTCGAGGCGGCGCCGCTGCCATTGCTCGCATTTTGCGGCTTCATGCATCGGCAGAGGCCTCGGGCCAACCAGTGACATCTCTCCGCGCACCACGTTCCAAAGCTGCGGAAGCTCGTCAATGCTCGTCTTGCGGAGCAAGCGGCCAATTGGCGTTATGCGCGGGTCGTTTTTCAGCTTGAACGCAGGCCCATCCTGTTCACTGAATTTCAGAAGCTCGCGCTGTTTGGCTTCGGCGTCCGTCACCATGGAGCGGAATTTATAAATCTTGAACGGCCGACCGCCCAGGCCGGCACGATCCTGCTTGAAGATGACCGGACCTTTGCTGGAGAACTTGATGCCGATGGCAGCGATGGCCATGACCGGCGAGAACAAGATCATCAAGGCCAGCGCACCCAACACGTCCAGGGCCCGCTTCCAGGCAGGAAGCGGATGAACAAGGAGATTGACAATGGACTCGGCGGGGGTGCCGTTTGAGCCCAATTCGGATTCGATGCCCTGCTCAAAAATCGGCAGAAGATCGCCACGTGTCATTCCCTGGTCCTGGGTTCGGGCAGCCGCAGTCGCATGGCCATTGCCGCCGGAATGCCCTTTTCCATCGATCCGGCCGTTGCCTCCGCCGGGACGGGATCCCGGGTCGTTGTCATCGTCATCGAACCGTTCGCGCCGGCCAAGTCCGGCGTCGGAAGTGATCGGCTCGTCGAGAGACCAATTGCCCGGATAGCTGTAAATGACAGTGGGAGGTTTCGCACCCTTCTGGGATGCGATCGCGCTCACACCATCGGAAAATGCCCGGGCGCCCCGAGCGGTTGTGTCGGGCAGCAAAGCGCACAAATAATGAGCGCTGAACCACCCGACCTCGTCGGTCATGCGGGCACGAGCAAGAATCGTTCGAATCAGTCTTTGGGTTGAGACGGAATTCCGCTTGCTGCTGGGCAGGCGGAAGAGCACGAGAGAGAATTCTCTCTCATTGCGATCAGCACGGGCACATTCCCGGCGGATCAACACGTCCAACACTTCGCGTGAGACGAGATCCTCAGTACTTCGGTTTACGGGCAGACGTCCGAGGACGCCCGTCCGAGTTAAAGACGCTTGCATTTCATTCCCCTTCCCTCTCTCTATTTGGGCCACCATCTGGCACCTCATTCGCAAAAAGGGCGCTCAGCGTGCGGTCCGCACGTCACACCACGTCCCGGGACGATCCATTTCCCGCGGACGCCAAATTTGAGGCTCTCACGACCCCGTCCACACGTCGGATCAATTCTTGCCGTGCGGACGACACCCAAACAGGTCGTTTCACCAGATGGCCTGACCGAACGCGATCAGGTATCTCGATCGAACCTCCGTCTTATCCCGCCGCGCTACGCAACGCATCACACCGGAGTAAGACGCACCCAACTCGTTACACGAACACTTCCAACTTTCTGCACCCACGATCTGAAATTCTTTGGCCACCATTGTAGCCTTTCGAACCCGGCCACCAAACTGCATGGCTCTCCATCACAGATAACTTTCAACGGCCCGGAAAACAAGTGGAAAATAGTGAGTGGCTGCGCAATCCCAGACGCCCATTTTCCTTATATTCCCCAAATTGTCTCAAACACTTCATACACTTAGTTATCTGCCCGAATCACCATGGAGGTGCGAGATTCGACAGAGCGAATGTGATGCCATCCGCAGAATTGCTCGATTTTCCGAGCTTCATCGCTTCAATCCCAGACCAACGGCCTCTTCTATAGCAAGAATCCGCCGTTTTTATGGGCGATCCTCGCGTTAAGATGGGTAAAAATGGATGAATTTCAGAGTACATAATTGCCAATCGAATGGAATTATACCAATTGCAAATTTCTATTCCAAATTTGATTGAATTTGGTGTCTGCTGCTGGCCTATTCGAATCGAAACGATTCCCGGGCCATTACCAGCGGCCGATTCTGGCCAACATTCAGGAGGAGACCGGCGGCCATGAAACTGGCCACGAGGCTGCTCCCCCCATAACTGACGAAAGGCAAAGTAATACCCGTCACCGGCATCAGGCCGGAGGCGACCAACAGATTAATGAACGATTGAGTCGCCAGAACTGCGACCACGCCGGCCGCGATCAGACGGCCGAACGGCTCGCGCGTCGAGGCTGAGATTTCGATGCCGGCGGCAAAGAGAACAATGTAGGAGCCAAGCAGAACCGCCGATCCGAAGAACCCAAACTGCTCACCAATCAGGGCCAGGATCATATCGTCATGCGCTTCCGGCACGGATTGCCCGACCGGAATGTTCCCAAACCCTTTTCCGCTCACACCCCCTGATGCAAAAGCCACCATCGCCCGGTAGGTCTGATAAGCCTTGGCCTGTGCTCGGCGGGGTTATCGCTATTGAGAAACGAATAGACGCGCTGTTTCTGATACTCCTTGACGATTTGTGGGAGGTGGCGCAAAGTGGAACATGTTCGTCGCCCGAAAACCAGACGATCGGCGTGAGCGCCATCCCAAGACCTGCAATCAGCGCTAAGTGCCCGATCTTCGCCCCCGCCACGAAAAGCATCGCGAATAAAACCGGCAGGAAGAGCATGGCCATTCCCAGGTCCGGCTGCTTAAGAATCAGGATGATGGGGACCAGTGCCAGGGCGAACGGGGCGAGCAGCCCGCGGAGGGTCCGATAATTGGATCGAAAGCGAAGATAGCGTGCCAGCAGTAGAACGAACGCAATCTTCATCAGCTCCGCTGGCTCCAGGCTGACGGACCAAGCCCCCGATCCGAAGCTCAGCCAGGCGTAGACTCCCTTGATTTCGTGGCAGCAGGGCAAGCCATGCACTTTTTCCGCAACCACCGTATAGATGACCAGCAAAAGACTGAAAATGTAAAAGGCCCAGGCGAAGCGGCCGATTTTCGCGTAGTTGACCGCCTGAAACAACGCCATGCACCCAACAGCAACTGTGAGGAAAACCAGTTGCTTTTCCCCCTCTTCCTGCTTGTCAGCCCAGATGCTGATGACGCCGAGCGACGACAGTACCGATACCGCCACCAGCACCGGCCAGTTAGTCGCGATCGCGAGTTGTTGCCAGAGTTTGGACACGGCAGAGTGATTAGTCAGCACCGGCCGTCGCGGCAAGCGGCCTAACAGTCAAATAATGACGAATGATGCACCCTTCCAGCGCCTCGCGGGCAACCGACGCCGCGGCGACGCCCCCGCTCCCTCCGTATTCGACCATAACCGCAAAGGCGATTTGTGGATGATCGGCCGGAGCGAAGCCAATGTACCATGCGTGATCGAGGTCCTTTCCTTCCAGACCCGAACCCCGATACCACAATGCCGCGAGATTGGGATTGGATGGGGTCGAGGGTTCGAGCAATTGAGTTTTCGGCTTTCCCCGTTCATCCAGCACCGGACGTCCGGACTCATCGCGCTCGATAAGGTGTAAAGGGGCGGCCTGCGCGGTGCCGGTCTTGCCGGCGATCATCGCGCTGGCCAGCAGATCGTCACCCTTTACCAATCCGGTCCCGGTTCCCGCCTTGCTGTTGACGACCCGGAACATCCCATCGTGAGCGGCCTTCATCGCCTCGGGTGGAATTTGCAGATCGACACGCCGAGGCACACCCTCATAACTCCCATCGCGAACGCCGGGCACGGCATCGTCGCCTCCGGCCAAAAGCGTTGGACGCATCCAGATTCCGTCGCGGGCGATGGTGGCGGCGATGTTGGCCATCTGGATCGGCGTGGCCGCGACGAGCCCCTGCCCGATGCCGGCAAACCATCCGACTGCGCGTTTTTTCCACGCCGGCAGGTGACGCGATGTGGGAAGCATTCCCCGAACTTCAGCGATTCCGATCCCGGTCGGCCGGCCGAGTCCCCAGCGCGAATACCATTCTGAGAGCAGATCGACCTTGAGCCGATCCGCGACCGTTTCGAAAAAGACATTGCAACTTCGTTCCAGGCCGTCGGAAAAATTCAGAAATCCCGTCGGATGCGGCGCATCCCAGGGGACCGGATGATGGGCAACGGCACCCCCCAGTTCCTTGAAAAATCGCGATGCCACCCAGCATCGACCCTGACTGTATTTATGCTTGTCAAGGACCAGATATCCAGTGCATTCGACGGTTTGGTCAACCGTCCACAAACCGGCGGCGATCGCGGAAAGCCCCACTACGGGCTTCACCGTCGATCCCGGCTCATGCTGGGCCATGGTCGCACGGTTGAGCAATGGTTGGTTGAGATCATCATCGTGTAATTTGGCGTATTGCTCATCGATCGTATTCAGGTCATACGTAGGAAACGAAACCATCGCCCGCACCTCGCCGGTCGGCACATCGATGACGATCGCCGCGCCGTGAAGCAGCGCGCGCTCCACCACCTTCCCATCGCTGCCGCGTAGTTCGGCGTCCGAAAACGCCGTCTGAATCTGCTGCTGCAAATCGATGTCAATGCTGAGGGTTACATCCTGGCCCGGCACCGGGTCCTGGCTGGAAACGATTCGTTCGTCACCCACTATTTTTTCGTACCTGCCGCGCGTGCCGCGCAGTGTCGGCTCGCAGAGCGACTCAATTCCGGTGCGACCAATCGAATCGTTGGGCAAATAGGCCCGCAAATCCCCCGGATCAGCTTTGGCGTCGCGGTCCAGATCCTCCCGGTTCACTTTCGCCAACTGGCCTAGCAGATGACAAGCCACGTCATGATATGGGTAAAACCGGTGCGTTCCCGGCCGCAGCACGAGCCCCGGGTACTGGTCGATGTTCTTCCCCAGCTCGTTTTGCGTTTCGTTGCCGACGGCGGGCAGGATGACATGCGGCTCAAGCTGTTCGGCAACGGTAATTCGGAATTGGTCGACGTCGGGCATGTTGGAGCCGCCCTCCAGCACCCATCGTTTCCACGCCGTCAGGTCCTCGTGCGAATGTGCCTGCTTGGCCGAAGCCCTTTGGAAGTTCCGAAACTGGACGTAACGGCGCTGCATTTCGACCCGCCGGGTGATGGCTTCGCGAACGGAGTCGATCTCCTCCGGCGTCTTGCCCGATTCGTGCGCCAGCTTCGCCCACATTGCCGTGATGTCATTGCCTACGCGCTCGATTTCTTCGCTTACCATTGCCTTACGTTGTTTTTTCGGGGCCTTGGCGTAGGGGTCGCCAAGCTGGGAATGAAGTCGGGCGAGGGCGGTTTGCCGGACCCACTCGTCATCCGGCGGACTTTGAATCGCGCGGTAATCGACGCAGGCATCGATGCATGGCTCATCCACCGCCAGCAGACGGCCCTTGACGTCACGGATGGAGCCGCGCGAGGCCTGAACCGTATGGGGCCGCTTCATCGCATCGATCGCCTCAGCGCTCCACATGACGCGCTGAAAGATCTGCACCTCTGCCGCCCGCGCAACCAGGACCGCGATCACAACGCTGAGTATCATCAGGAGGATTTTCAGACGCCGTTCAAACATGAGCTCCCGCAGGTTCTATCTGTTTAGGTTCAGCTACAGGTATTCGAACATCAAGCGAGAGGTTCGCGCCACCAATATAAATCGTCCATTTGCTGAAACTGGATTTTCAACTCTTACCAAGCCCGAATTTTCTTCCGGGCGGGCTTGAACGCAAACATGCGCTTGGATCGTTGCAACACGCCGAGGATGAATGGCGAGAGCGCTGCCGTATAAAGGACGCGTGCGAACTCAATTCGCGGCGAAAGACGCGACGCCGCGAGATGCGCTTCGGCAAGCCGCGGACTGGCGGGGTGCAGCCAGCTGTGGACCAGAAGCAGACAGGCGGTGATCACTCCTCCCACGAGCGTCAGCGAAACGTGCGTCAACGGATTCTCGCGATAGACAAGTTGTTGCGAACTCACGACGAACATTCCCACCAGCCCGTATGAGAGGGCGAACAACCCCGGTTGTTGCTGGGTCAAAAGGTCCTGAAGGACGCCGAGCACGAACGCCCCAAGCAGCGCCGCGTCGGGGGGGGCGTTGAGGGCGATGAAAATCACCGCCAGCAAAACCAGATTCGGCGCCGCCCCCTGATAGCGCAAATGCGGCGCCAGCCCCACCTGCAAGCCGAGCATGACGTAGGCGAGGATGAAATAGCTGATCCAACGCATAGTCACTGGTAACGGGGTGACGGAGTAACGGGGTGCCGGGGTGAGCTTGACTCCGATACTCCGTTACTCCCACACCCCGTCACCTTCTAATTCTCCTTCGTCATCACCATCACTTCGCGCAGATTAGAGAGGTTGGAATCGGGCTCGATGCGGATATCCGCATAAAGCGGGGCGTCCCGGCGACGGCCAATCTGAATAATCTTTCCAAGGGGCTGCCCCTTGAGGCGAGCCGGCCAATCCCGTTCGTTGAGAACGACCCAATTCCCTTTGGACAGTTTCTTTGCCTGCTCGACGGTGAGTGAGCGCACCATCATTGCCCCGCGACCGATCCCTTCCACCAACACCGGCGGCGTCTCAGTCTCCACAAATTCAATCTCATTGTTCGGCTTGCGGCGGAACTGGCCGAAGCTGGCCCGGATGCGAAATCCAGGATCGGTCACGAGCATCACCTGAGAGCCGCCCATCCCCGCCCGAGCCACTTTCCCAACGATGCCGCCGGGATAGAGGACTGGCATTCCCTCTTGCAATCCCTCGAAAGATGAACCCGCAAGCAACAGTGATTCCCGCGTGCCCGAATCCGATCCGACGATCGGCACGGCGGTGCACAGATCGCGTAGCGCTCCCAGCTTCTGCCGCTCCCCGTTTTTTTCCAGCTCTGCCTTCAGCAGACGGCCGAGGTTGATATTCTGGGCCTTGAGTTCGGCATTTTCCTGTCGGATCGCATCCGCGGATCGCTGATCACGCACGGGATCTGGATCAATGTGATTCTGCGCCCAGGAGCCAAAAATACCGGCGGGGCGCGCCACCGGCGCGAAGAGTGCCTGTAGCTGTGGCTGCGCTTTGCCGACCAATCGTTCGGGCAGAACAAAACCGCT
Organism: uncultured Phycisphaerales bacterium; assembly: GCA_963754335.1. Classification (GTDB taxonomy): domain Bacteria; phylum Planctomycetota; class Phycisphaerae; order Tepidisphaerales; family Tepidisphaeraceae; genus JBBSDP01. Next base: position 1,464,283 of record CAVWFQ010000005.1, on the reverse strand, counting down.
CAGGGCACTTAATCCCATCAACGCCATGAACACATGCTTGAAGCGGACGTGTGACATCCATGTCTTAGGCTCGTAGTGCGGCCTTTAGGCCGTATCTATCGCGGTGAAGAAACGGGCTGTAGCCCGCACTACGAACGTACGAACTTAAAAATCATCCTCGTCGCTCTCCATCGTGTCTTTCCAGACTTCGAGGTTTTCCAGGTAGACGCTGGTGCCGCGGGCGACGCAGGTGAGCGGGTCGTCGGCCAGGCGAACATCCAGGCCGGTCGCGTTGCTGATGACAGTCGTCAGACCGCGCAGCAATGAACTGCCGCCGGCCATGGTGATCCCGTTGTCGACCAGATCCGCCGCCAGTTCCGGCTCGGCCTGCTCGAGGGTCTGCGTGACGGCTTCGATGATGTTGGTGACCGGCTCCTGGAGCGCCTCGCGAATCTCTTCGGACGTGATCGTCGTCTTGCGGGGGAGGCCGCTGATCATGTCGCGACCCTTGACGTCCATGGTCGGCTCGCTGTCCCCCATCGGCGCCGCCGAGCCGATCTCGATCTTGATCCGCTCGGCCATCTGCTCGCCGATGGCCATGTTGTAGGTCTTTTTCATGTGGTTGACGATCGCTTCGTCAAAATCGTCGCCGGCGGTGCGAACCGATTTGCAGACGCTGATGTCCGCCAGGGAGATGATCGCCACTTCCGTCGTGCCGCCGCCGATGTCGACGATCATGCTGGCGGTCGGCTCGGTGACGGGCAGCCCCGCGCCGATTGCGGCCGCCATCGGTTCTTCAACCAGGAATACTCGCCGAGCCCCGGCCCGCTCGGCGCTCTGCGAGCACCGCGCGCTTTTCGACGGCGGTGATGCCCGACGGGATCGCGATGACCACGCGCGGGCGAATGAAGCCGGCGGTTGCCATGCACGCGGCGAATGAAATAACTGAGCATCGCCTCGGTGACTTCGAAGTCGCTGATCACGCCGTCTTTGAGCGGGCGGATCGCGGTGATCGAGCCCGGCGTCTTGCCGAGCATTTCCTTGGCGACCAGGCCGACCGCATTGCCGTTCTGCAGAACGCGATTGGTTCCCTTCTTGACGGCGACCACGCTCGGCTCATTGAGGACGATCCCCTCCCCTTTGACGCACACCAGGGTGTTGCACGTCCCGAGATCGATTCCCATGTCGATGCTGAACATGCCCAGGAAGTGATCGAAGATCACGCCGAGACTCCTTGTGCGGCCCGCGCCCTGAATGGGACGAAAGTCGGGCAAACCGGCGACGGCCGAACGGTGCTCACCCGTATGCGGTCCATCCGCATGCGGCTCCTGGACAGGGGGCGCTTCCGCTTCGCATCTGAAATACGAAAGAGCCCGCGGCATCTCTTGCCGCGTTCCCTACAGCGCGAAAGGAAACTCATTTCAGAACCCGCAACCCAATCCTTCGAGGCGCTACGATCAACAAGATTCTCACGGCGACGCCGACCCACTCCCTTGGGTTCGTGCGATGCCGGAAGAATCGCGTTCGCCTCCGAGATAGACGCCAGGCGCGCGTAAGTTACAAGGGATGGGGAAGGTTCGCAAATGCGCCAGACCTGCGCCGACATCGGCTTCAACGATTCGCCCGCCCGTTCGTCTCGCCGTACGGTATCGGTCCCGCCACTCGACTTCATCGCGCTCCGGTGGGCCTTTCCTTTGAACGTTGATCCAATTGTCTGCTCGCTTCGCCAATCGACGCCTCGACACTTTTTGAGACCGCGTCGAAATATTTTGGCCCCGCTTCAATCCGGAAAGTCTCCACATCCATTGCGGGCGCAAGCTTTGCCGCCTGCAGTTTTTTTTCAGTGTCGCAGGCGAGGACCCACTGCTCGACCATCGCCGCGTCCCCGTCCGCCACCTCGATCCGCTGGCTCCCCTGGTCGCGCAGCGTCGGGGCAAAGCCAACATGCGCAGCGCGCAGCCGCATCGCTTCGCGAGCAGCGATCCGACCGACAAGTTTCATCGTCTCCAGCGACAAGTCCTTCTCCGGCCCCACGCCGATCAGCAACAACTGTTTTGCGGCGATGGAACCCGGCGGCGGAGTGATGAGTAGTGTCTCACCTGCGTCGCCGGCAAATTCGCCGTCATCACGCAGATGGGAGAGCAGACCGTTGAGTTTCTTGTTGAGACCCTCCATCGCCTCGATGTATTGGTCTCCGGCGGGATCGTGATTGAGGATGCAAATGATCTGAAGATCCGCCGACTCATCGGCCGGGCCGATCATCTTGACGGAGATCATCTGGTGGCGCGGGGCGTTGAAGGCGGTTTCGCGGGACATCGGCGCGCCCGCGGAAACGTGCATGCCCATCCAGGCGAGGATCGCGCAAAAGGGTATTGCCGTCCCCAGCCTGCCACATGCGAAGTAATTCACGTTCGACCTCCTTAGTTTCTTCAACTTTTCCGCTCATCCTACAACCGATTCGAGGCTCGCGCATCGGAAGGGATCGGGGCAGCAATTATGTCCCCACATTTCGCCAACCCCCGGGGAAACGGAGCGAGTTGGTTTGCACTATGGGTCACACTACAATCAGGACATGACTTATCGCGGACACATCAAAAATGGGGTCGCGGTACTCGACCCGGCTTTTGCACTTCCCGACGGTACACCCGTACGCATTGAGGTTTCACCAGGTGACTCCTCTTTCTGGCGGGGACAAACCGCTGAGGATCTCGCTCAAGCCCAGGCAGTTCTGCCTATCACGAATTTGGACGATATCGCAATCGATTGGCCCGAAGACGATTCGATTGACGAATTCCTCGCTCTTGTCCGCGAGGTCCGGCGGTGAGCGAATTCGCGGTCCTCGGTACCGACGTCTTCTCGTTCCTTGCGAAATCCGATACGCGCGCATCGCTCTACAGGCCACTACTCGCTGGTCGGCAGCTTTGCGTCTGCTTTCAGACGGTTGCTGAACTCAGACTCTGGGCGATCGTCAACCGGTGGGGGTCATCCCGTCGCGATGCACTTGAAACTTTACTTGGGTTTTTCCGACCAGCATCGCTTGAATTCGATCCAAACAGCGGCCGATCCTTTCGAATATGCCCACAAGTCGCATTCGACACGGGAGCCATCATCGATTGAACCGTACCCGCGCTCGGCACAGACAACGTCGTAGAGCGGACGGATGAATGCGTAAATTGAGCACCGGATCTGCTCCTCTTTGGGCAGTCGTTCATTCGGCTCCGACGAGTCCACGAGGGCAAGATCAGCGAGCGTATTTGCGATCACCGACGCTATGTTCATCGCCGTTATCCGTTCCAAGCAAGCGCGTCGATCGCACCCATTTATTCGACGCCGGCGTTCACTTTTTCAAAAACCCCCGATGCTCCAGCCATCCCACGCACATCTTCGGCCATTGCAGGTCCGGATCACTTCCGCCCAGGCCGTACCCATGCCCGCCGTGCTCCAGGAGATGCAGCTCGGCGGGGACGTGATGCGCCTTGAGGGCCTCATAGAACATTATGCTGTTCTCCGGGGGGACCGCCCCGTCGTCCTCTGACGCAACCAGAAAGCTTGGCGGGGTCTTGTCCGTCACCTGCTTCTCATTCGACAAAAGCTCGATGAGTTCCGGCGAAGGATGATCCCCCAGCAAATTCCGCCTCGAACCGCCGTGGGTCAATGGGTCGGTCATGGTGATGACCGGATAGATCAGGATGGCAATATCAGGTCGCGAACTGATCTTGTCGATCGGATCGGCGGCGGTCGGATCTCCATCATCGAAATGCGTGGCGGCCGTAGAGGCCAGATGCCCACCCGCGGAAAAGCCGAGCACGCCGATGCGATGCGGATCAAGCTTCCAATCCCCGGCATGGCTGCGAACTGTGCGAATCGCCCGGCTCACGTCCCCGAGCTCGACCGGATGGTGATATTTGGGTCCGAGACGGTACTTCAGCACCACGCCGGTCACGCCCAATGTATTGAGCCATTCAGCAACCGGCTTCCCCTCGTGGCCGGCGAGACCTCCGTAGCCGCCGCCCGGGCAAACGACGACAGCTGCGCCGTTGGCCTTGTCTTCGGGCGCACGATAGACGGTGATTGTCGGGGTATCGGCATCTTCTTTTCCGAGTGCGCCGGGAGCGTCGCCATCCCAGAGACGCAAGACCTGCGGCAGGGCGGTTTCGGCGGCGAGGGTGGTCGGGTTGACCGTCGTTCCAAATACAATTGCCACGAGGAGCAAATTTAGACGAACAGCAATTTTTGTCACTGGTTTCCTCATAACAGTTCGGAAAAAAGCGAATTCCAACTGAGTCTGTTTCATCGGCTTACGGTTCGCCGATCAATTCGCCAAGAAGTTCCGAGACATTCACCAATTCCTTACCCAACTGGGCCGCCTTCGTCGCAACCTTTTTCTTCAGGTCAACAGCGATGGCATCGATAATTTGATTCAGCAGGGCTGCAGGCAGTTCGCCGCCGAATCCTGCAACGTCATCCTCCAGTACAACCCAACCGTACCAGCCGATGCACGCGCCACATTCTTGCGAAAATTTGGTAGTCGGGTGACCGCCTAGGTTCCGTGAAAAAGGAATCAGAATGTAGGGAGGATATTTCCTGAATTCGGTCGAAACACCAACCACCGCAACGGCGTTGGCCTTGCCGATCGCCTGCCGAGGATCGAACTCTTCCGGTTGAATAATGTCCTGATCGGCCGTGATGATTACGGCCGGGTGTAATTCCTTTTTCCCCTTCTGGCTGCGCAGCCGCGCCCAAAGGATGCGACCCTGGCGAAATCGCGGTAGGGTCGCCATCTCAATCTTTTTGAAGTTCAAACGGCGGCTGAGTGGGGCCTTTGTTTGCCGCGGCGGGAACACTCGATTCCCGAATCAGAAAGTCCAGCATTGCCGGACTCAAATATTTTCGACCCTTTGTCCTGGCCGACTTGGAATCATTCTTCCCTGCGTGCGACGCCTTCGGACGTGCGGTGGCCGCGGTTGCCGAGAGAGGCCGTGGCTTGCGGACTATTCGCCGCTTCTCGGCAGTTTGACGCCGCTGTTGGGTCTTCACTGGCATAAATTTACCAACGTTCAATTACTAATTGAATTATCGACGTACCAACCCCGACGGTCAACCAATCGAAATTCCTCAACCAGCCCGACGGCTCATTTGCCTTCCGAGTTCGACAATCTGCCGCCGCGCCGGCGGATGCGCCGCTGAAAGCAACTCCCCCACCCGCACGCGCAGCGCCCACACTTCCTGCGGCTTGAGCGAATCGAAATCGATCACTCCCGCATCTTCGCCGGCGAAGCCGGTTCCCTTGCGAACCGCAGTCAGCGAGATTGCCTGCCGCACGCGTCGTCCCATTTGCAATTGCGATTGCTTCTGTACATCCGCCAGCAGGGCGAGGTATTCCACGTCCTGTTCGCCTCGCAGATACGCTTTCAGTCGGATCGAGGGGATCGGCTCCTTCTGACCGGCGGGTTCGCCCGGGTAAAAAAGGGAAAGCTCGTCCGCCTTTTTCCATGAATCGCCGTTGCCAATCGTCTGCCAGGGGAGGACGCCGTCGCCGCCGAGTGTCCAGGAATCGAGGCACCAGCCGACCGGCTGCATGTTGCTCTGCTGCAAGTTATTGGTCCCGCCGTAGGGGATCACGATCTGGCCAAACTCACGCTTTCGGTCGAGGACGAGTCGGCGATATCGCGCAAATGCTCCGCCGGCCACGACGTTGTAATCAAGTATTCCATCGAGCGCATCGCGCTGCCACTGCGGGCGGGAGATATCGGCGCGGAACAGCATCCGTGCAGCGCCGGCGGCAGAATCCGCCCCTTCGTGAAAGGCCAGGCCGAACCAGCGCAGCGCCCAGTAATCCTGGAAGTTGGCCGGCTCATCCATCAGCCAGACGGATGACTCATGCGACCAACCGCGTTTTTTGAAGCTGTTCTTGCCATTGAAGAAGCAGAGAAAATTCGTCTGGTTCCATTTGCGCGCATTGCAATGTTCGGCGAATTGACGCGAGGCGCTGACGAACGCCTGACGATAGCTGTCGGGAAACGCCTGGTCGGCCCAGTAGCTTTCGTTGTAGTTCCCTTCCATCGTCGAGGGCCAGTTGTCGTTGAGCGGCAGGTAAAAGCATTCCAGCGGCACGCCCTTCCGCGGCAGATCCGCGAACGCTGAGCCGTCGAAACAGGGGCCGAACCGCTTGTCCCATTGGGAAAAATCGATCGTCTTCCCATCCCATTGAGGCGCAGCCCTCAGCCTCGGCGCCGCTCTGGGAATACGGGACCCGATTCAGCACCGTCCGGTTGAGATGCGCCAGCCGGTAATAATCGCGCTCGTTGCCGGGCAGGCCGTAACAGTTCATCTCCGGGATGAAGCTGAGAAAGTCGGGGATCGTGAAATCCCAGACTTCCAGTGAAACATTCAGTTTCAGTTCTTCGTCGCCCGCGCGCAGGCTCAATATTCCGCGATGCGCGCCCGCGACAGCATCATGCGGAACGTATATCTCGCACAAAATGCTCCCAATCTTCTGTCCATCGAGATGATCCTCGACCGAAGGAACGCTCAAACCTTCTCCCATCGACACCAGCGGATCGGGCATCGGACCTCCCGGGCCCGCGATGTACCGCATCCGGAAAAAAGCCGCTTGCGGCTTCGCGGACAAGCCATCGTCGAACACTAAGCCCGCCTCCAAATTCTTCACCTCCCCACGAATGACAATTTGAAACGACACAAACTCATTTTTCCCACCCTGCAACCGAATCTGTTTCGACCCCGCGCGCAGAGATGATTGGCCAGCAGATACTCATCCGCCTGCGCCGGCACCATCTTCCCCGTCAGCGGTTCCACCTTGTCGAGGGCATCAACAATCGCCACCTCGGCCGCCCCGATCTTCGGCAATGGCCCATTCGTGACAAAAGTCTCGGGCGCTTTCCCCGGCAACGGCTCATCTGCCCGCTCTGATGCCTTGATTGAGATCGACGCCGCCGGTCCGACATTTCCCGCCCCATCCACGGCACGGATCGAAAGGTTCACGCTGGCGCCCGGAGCAAAGCCGAGATCGCGCAAAATCATTGTCACACGATCTCCCGGCTTCCCCGACGCCGGAATCAGATAGCGCGGGACTGGTTTTTCATCGGCCTCGACCAAGAAACCGATCGTGCCGGCCGGCCCCTCATCGGCCGGCGTCAACCACGACACCCGAGCTTTGCCGGCGGGAAAATCCACACCATCCGATTCGACGCCGCTCGGCGCGGCCGGCGGGGATTCGTCCTTCTCCCCAGGCTCGATCATGAAAAACGGCGCGGTCGCTTCGCCGGATTCACGGGTGTTCACCATCCGATTGGGCATATGGCGCAACTTGAACTGCTCGCCGTCGCGCGTCCATTCGGTGCCGGTATCATCGGAAAGAATGAAGCCCCGGCTGATGCCCGCGACTCGCGCCGCAACGACCGCAGGATCGACGGCGATCGTCTGCCAGCGCTGCTCATCCGGCCCGGACGCCTCGGCCATATGCCAGATCGTCCCCCCCTGCCCCAGCATGACGGCTGTCAGATCGCTCCCAGGAAAAGCCCATGGCACATCGGGAAAGCGCTGAAAATCGAACGTCGAGCTGCCCGCTTGTTCCGCATATCCTGATCCGCTCCCCTCCACCCAGTCAGAGGCGAACGTACCGACCGTGACGCGACGGAGAACTTGGCCGGAACTCAGATGAAGATGCAGGGTGGCACGTTTGATGACGCGACCCTTCAGCGGGGCAGGGTCGATATCGACCAGTGACATTTCCTGAATCGACTTGAGCTTCATCTGCGATGCGCCGCCGTTGTTCCCTTTGCCTTCGTCGCCGACGTTGGAAAAAAAGGTATCACGCAGCACGGGAAACCGAATCCCTCCGTTTTCGGGCGCCGGGGTGGCCGACGACGATTTAGCCGGCGGCGTCGCTGCGTCAAAAACCTCCGCCTTGACCTCTTCGATCTTTTTTACCGAAAGCCAGCCGCGAAGCAGGTAGCCACTGTTTTTCAAATTCTCCGCGGTCGGCTCCGAAGCCTGATCCGCTCCGCCCTGGGCGGCGGTGGGATGCACGTCTCCCCTTCCCAGAAGCGTCCCGTCCCAATCGCTGGGCCGGCGTTTGAGGATTTCCTTCTCGAAATCGATAAGGGGCAAGTGTCGCTCACGGCCGACCTTTCGCAGCGCCTCGTTGTAAGAGGCCGCCAGCGCACGGGCGCGAATATGCGGCGGGATCGTCGAAAGAATTGGGATGATTCCGCGATCGAGCATCAGATCCACGGCCGCTTCCATGTCCTTTTGATATGCCGCCAGCGGCCGGCCCCCGGAGGCGTCGTTGGTCCCCAGCATCAGAACGACGATCTGCGGACGATAGGTATCGAGCATCTTCGCCAATGACGGAAAACCCGCCCTGCTCCCGTCGAGCGTTTCGTCAATTCGAATTCCGCCGCAGGCGGTGGCGGAGTGTCCGCCCGGAAGATCGACCGCCGCCAGATGCCAGCCGTCGGTGTCGTCGTTGGCGCCGGTATGCATCCACTTCAATGCGGCACTGTCCGCCTCGGCGTGCCCCTTCCCATATCGCGCCCAGCCGCCATATGGATTGGCGTAGGTGATCGAATCTCCAACATGAATGACCACGCCGCTCTTGCCATGCCCCTTCGCGGCGACGGTTTTCATCGCTGCCGCGTAATCCCAATCCTGCGCGAGCGGAACCTCATCGCCAAGAACGGATCTCGAGCCGTCGATCCCGGCGATTAACACCATCAAAAGCGAAACTCGCAATGCAGTTTGGACCGCGGATGTCATTGAAACCTCCACCGCCCCGCCCTCTGATGGTACATTGACTTGGCGCTTCCGTTCATTGGAGCAAGCAGATGGAGATCACCGCAGAGCAGTTAATCGCCGGGACAACCTCGCGCGAGGGTCATCGGAACTTTCGCGCGACGAATCCCGCAGCCAGCGAAACATTCGGCCCCGAATTCGCCGACGCAACGGCCGGAGAAATCGATCGCGCCCTGGAGGCGGCTCGCAGCGCCTTCGAAGACGCAGCCCGACCCAGCTTTGATCAGACGGCCAAATTCCTAGAAGCGATCGCGGCGGAGTTGCTCGCGCTGGGCGATCCATTGATCGATCTGGCCGCAAAGGAGACGGGACTGCGCCGCGATCGACTGACGGGCGAGCGCGCCGAACGGTGGGCCAGCTTCGCATGTTCGCCCAGGTCGTACGGGAGGGATCATGGGTCGATGCCCGGATCGACACCGCCGATCCGAATCGAAAACCGCTCCCCAAGCCGGACGTTCGAAGAAATGCGCATCCCGATCGGGCCGGTGGTGGTTTTTGGGGCCAGCAATTTTCCCATCGCCTTTTCCGTTGCCGGCGGGGACACCGCCTCGGCTCTGGCAGGTGGGAACCCGGTGGTCTTCAAAGCGCATCCCGCCCATCCCAACACGTCCGAGCTGATCGCGCGGGCAGCGCTTTGCGCGGCCGACGCGCAGGGGATGCCGCCGGGTACTTTTTCATTGATTCAGGGCGCGGGCCACGAACCAGGATTGCTCCTGGTTCGCCATCCGTTGACGCAGGCCGTCGCATTTACCGGGTCTCTTCGCGGCGGGCGGGCGCTCTTCGACGCCGCCGTTGCCCGGCCGCGACCTATTCCTTTTTTTGGGGAGATGGGAAGCGTCAATCCGGTCTTCCTGCTGCCCGGCGCATTGGCCGAGCGATCCGACGCCATCGCCCGCGGCCTGATTCAATCAACGACGCTAGGCGTCGGGCAGTTCTGCACCAATCCCGGACTCGCGATCGGGGTCGAAGGAACCCCCCTCGAGCGCCTGACCCAGGCCGCCGCGGATCTCATGCGTCAAACGGTGCCGGGAACGATGCTCTATGCTGGAATTCGTGATGCCTTCCTCCATTCGGCCGAGCGAATGGTGTCGATTCCAGGTGTCCGCGTCGAAGGGCACGGGCCCGCGGGATCGATATCAAAAACGCATTCAACCGGCATTTTACTTTCCACGGACTCAAAAACTTTCCTGGCCAATCCGCTGCTTCATGAGGAATGTTTCGGCCCTTCCACGCTGCTGGTCCGCTGCAGCGACGCCACCGGTATGGAAGCCGTCGCCCGCGCGCTCGAAGGACAACTAACTGCCACAATTCACGGAACTCCGGAAGACCTCAAAAACCACGATGGGCTCGTGCGCATTCTGAAACGCAAAGCCGGCCGGCTGCTTTTCAACGGTTTTCCCACCGGCGTGGAGGTCTGCTCCGCCATGCAGCATGGCGGCCCGTATCCCGCGACAACCGATTCCCACTTCACATCGGTCGGCTCCGCCGCCATCGAGCGTTTTGTCCGCCCGGTCAGTTTCCAGGACTTTCCCTCGTCGGAGCTACCGCCGGAATTGCAGGATGGCAATCCGCGACAGATCTGGAGGCTGGCGAACGATCGGTTCACGAAAGAGTAGGATGGGCTTGGCCCACCACTCCGGTGATGTTGAGCGAAGCTGTCGCCATTGTGACGCAAGAAGGTTGGTGGGCCGAGCCCACCCTACGAATGAGAACGATTCTGATCACCGGCGCGGCGGGGTTCATTGGCGCGAATCTGGTTCGCATGCTATTGCAGCGTAACGAGCCGGTGAAGCTCGTCGCGCTCGATAAGCTCACGTATGCCGGCAATCTCGCCAACCTCGAAGAGTTTCTGACCGACAGCCGGCTTCTGTTCGTGCACGGCGACATTTGCGATGCCGGATTGCTGCAATCACTTTTCTCAAGCCATTCGATCGGCGAAGTGGTCAATCTGGCCGCTGAGAGCCATGTCGATCGCAGCATTCTCCAGAGCGCGCCGTTCATCCAGACCAATGTCGTCGGAACGCAGATACTGCTCGATGTCGCGCGAAGCCGGAGTTCGGAAGTTTCTGCAAGTCAGTACCGACGAAGTGTACGGCTCTCTCCCGGAAAACGATCCGACGGCAAAGTTTAGCGAAAATTCCTCTCTTTCCCCCAACAGCCCGTACAGCGCAAGCAAGGCAGCCGCTGATTGCCTGGTGCGGGCGTACCACCACACTTACGGCATGCCGACGCTTATCACCCGGTGCTCAAATAATTACGGGCCATATCAGTTTCCCGAAAAAATCATTCCGCTGTTCGTTACCCGGCTGATGCAGAATCAAAAGGTTCCGCTCTACGGCGACGGATTGAACGTGCGCGACTGGCTCTATGTCGAGGACCATTGCGATGCGCTATGGGCCGTGCTGAATCGTGGACGCGCCGGTGAAGTTTACAACATCGGCGGCGAATGCGAATTAACCAATCGCAGCTCACCGAAACGATCCTGACGGAGATGGGAAAAAACTGGGAATCGAGCGTGGAATATGTCGCCGACCGCCCCGGCCACGATCGGCGCTACGCCATTGATTTCGGAAAGATTCACCACGAGCTGGGATGGTCGCCGCGCCGGAATTTCGCGAACGCGATCCGCGCCACGATCGCCTGGTATCGCGATCTTGAGTCCTGGTGGAGAGCAAAGATTTCTACTGCATCGACCCAACTCGATGCTTAGACTTTTCCCGGTTTCACATCTCTTTTTCCCCAACTCGGAGGTTCGTATGCGGCAAGCGCATTTCGGCAGTGGCGGCCGTTATCCGGTATTGCGGACCCTGGCCATCCTCTACGAACTAAAATCCCGTGCGCTTGAACTGTTTCTCCAGATCATGGAGGGACAGGCGGAGAGTCGTCGGCCGGCCGTGCGGGCAGTTGCTCGAGCGTTCGACAAGCTCCCGGCGAGCGAGGAGCGTCTCGATCTCAGCCGGCGACAGGGGGTCCCCGGCCTTCACGGCGGCTTTGCACGCCATCATGTCCAGCACTTCGTGCAGGACTTCTTCATCGTTCAGGTCGAGCAATTCCTGCTCGCCGCGCTCGAGCAGTTCGCGCACGAACGTGCCAGGCTCCAGCCGTTCGAGAAACGTCGGAAAGGCGTGAACCGCGACCGATCCCGGCCCAAAAGCCGCCACCTCGATCCCCAACCGCAGCAATAACGGCTGAATCTGATCGAGCATCGCCAATTGCGTCGAGGCCGCTTCGATCACCTGCGGAATCAGCAGCCGTTGCGATTCGAGCGGCCCCCGGCTCAGGCGCGCAAGCAGTTCCTCATACATGATCCGTTCGTGAAGGGCATGCTGATCGATGATCACCAAACCGTCGGCGCTCTCAGCCACCAGATAACTGTTATGAAGTTGAATCGCAGGCTGAACGCCGGAAAAATGAGCGGCAGCGGCTCCCTCGACAGGCATTGGACGACTCACCGCCGGTTCATTCGGAGCGGGCGCAGAGACGGCGCGATGAACTCGAATCGCGGGCCCGGCGCGGTGCTGCGGGCAACAGAAAGCTTTGCGCGCGCGGCAGACTTCCATCTGCGCCTTGCACCTGGCTGCCGCCACCTGAATTACTCAACCCCGGATTCACCACCTCAGGCGGAAGCATCCGGAAAAAACTCGCCAGCTTCTGCCGCAGATCCTGATTCTCCGGCGAACCCACATCGGGGCTGAAGGGAATCGCCTTCGGCGTCAGATCGCTTCCAAGCAAGCGCTCGCGCACGGCGGAGTGAATCAATCCATGAATCCGCCCACCATCGCGAAATCGCACTTCGATTTTGGTGGGATGGACGTTGACGTCCACATCGCCGGGCGGAATCTCCAGCAGCAGAATCGCCGCGGGGTGCCGCCCCGGCTCAGTCAAACCGCGGTAAGCTTCGCGCAGCGCGTGCTGGACAAACCGATCACGGATCATGCGCCCGTTGAGATACAGATATTGATATTTGGCGGTCGGCCGGGCCAGTTCCGGCAGACCGATAATCCCGCGCACGCGGATTTCCGAATCGCGGGAGAGGAGCGGCAGTCGCTGCTCGTGAAATTCCTCCGGCCACGCGCAAAGCAATCGCGCCTCCGGATCATCCGGCGTAGCGGGCAGATCGAGCGCCGATCGCCCGTTGTGCTGGAGTGCAAAGGTAATATGCGGGTGCGGCAGCGCCAATTTCAGAATCGTTTCGGAGATATGGCCGAATTCGGTTGGCGCCCCCTTAATGAATTTTCGCCGGGCCGGCGTGTTGAAAAAGAGATTTCGCACTTCGACGACGGTCCCGACATTTCCCGCCGCCGCCTGAGGGTCGCTGATGATTCCGCCGCGATTGAAAATTTCGTACGCCGCGTCATGGGCGGCCGTGCGGGAAAGAATGCGCGCCTGCGAGACCGAGCCGATGCTCGCCAGCGCCTCGCCGCGGAATCCCATAGTCGTGATGCGGAACAGATCGTCGTCGGTTGAAAGTTTGCTGGTCGCGTGCGACGCAAACGCGAGCGGCAATTCGGCCGAATCGATCCCCGCCCCATCGTCGATGACTCGAATGAGTGCCCGGCCCCCATCCTCGATCTCGACGGCGATGCGGGTTGCTCCCGCGTCAATGGCGTTTTCAACCAGCTCCTTCACCACGGCGGCAGGCCGCTCGATCACCTCCCCCGCCGCGATGCGGTTGACGAGGGACGCAGAAAGCTGCTGAATGGGCCGGCGGTCCATCGCGGGATTATAAGCGGGAACGTCGCGAAGCGAAATGGCGTCTCGACACTGCGGCAACGTTTCTCGGCGGCCCGCCCTGTTGTCGCGCCTCGCCAAAGATGCGCGGCTGGAGTGGCGGCATGCCGGCATGCGGCGAATTCCAAAGTCTTGCGTCGACGCCGTCTGATGACCGACTCTGCCGCCTGAATTCCGTCGGCGCATTGGCCGGCTCAACCCCACAGCCCAGACAGACGTCGACGAACTCCGCCGCGTCCAGTCGCCCCATCCTGTTTCCCTCCGCGCCACTCACCACATTAGCATTGTGATCTACGTTCTCTGGAAAGGCTGGCATTTCATTACAGGCCCCCGCCGACGACTTCTCCGGTCGCTGCCGCCGCGCCGAGCGTATCGAATCCACGGATATCTCGGCGAAGCACGGCGGGGGCATGAGCTATCAAAGCGTCCAATGTTGCGGTTTGTTTACTCATCGCGCACCGCTCCTTACGCCAGTGGTCCTGGCCTTCACACCCTTCATGCACGGAATCGGATCCGCCTTCATGTAGTCGAGTAGGCGTCGCTGTCCGCCGTCTGGCGTACGCTTGCCCTGCTCCCACGCCTGGACAAGTCCTGGCGACACACCCGCCATCGCCGCGAAGAATGCCTGACTGGCATCCATTGCCTTGCGGAGGGTGGCAACCTCGATCGGTCCCCACTGACCTGGCGGCTCCGGCAGTTGGTAGGTTCGCGCAGTCAGCTTCTCTTCCAGCGGCCGGCCCGATTCCTGCGCCGCGATTACCTCTTGCAACGCCGCGCGGATTTCCCGGCCGGCCTTGGTGCTCTTCGTTACCCGCTTTGACTTGGTGCTCAGCATAATGACTCCTATTTGGCGTCTTTGAAGTTCTTGGCGATCACCCGCAACATGCGGGCGAAGTCGTTCCGTTCGTCCTTCGTCAGATTGTCCTTTTCATTCTTCGCGAAGAGCGTCACCAGCATGACCGTTTCGGGAAATAACGTGCAGCAGACACGCGATGTGCCCGACTTTCCGGTATGCCAAGACGGGGGAGCGAATCGAACTTTTCGAAGCCCAGCCGTTCCGGCCATCACGGCGCCCGCCTCCGGCCGCGCCATCAAAGCCGGCCCGTAGGTCGGTATCGTTGAGTTTCAGCTTCGACCGTTTCGCGGCGAACAAGCTGGTTTGAATGACGGTAAACTTCACACAGACAACTATAGTCATCTGTCAGAGATATTCAAGAAATAATCCGTGAATGCCCCCGAGCGCTTTTACATCCTGGTTGCCAGGGCAACCGGGCAATAAGAGGCAGTCATCACAAAAGATTCCGAATAACCGGGGGAATACGACATGATACCTTCACGATAGGCCAGATGTCCGCACTTGAGCGTATCATTCAGCCGTCTAGCGGCGATCTGCCAGATGACCTCGCAACGTACCTGTTGACGTTACATTTTTCTCCCGCCGACCAATCGCTGTACGCCGAGCTGTCCGCGAAGGCGCAAGATGGCACGCTGAGCCTGGAAGAACGCGCAGAACTTGAAGACATGCTTACCGCCAACGATGTTTTGGCGATTCTACATTCCAAAGCTCGATCTTCGCTCAATCCTGCTGCCCGCGCAGGCGTATGACGTTGCGGCGCGTTGGATGTCGAAAATGGCAAAACTGGCTGGCGCGATCGGACCGGCTCACTGAAGTGAGCCCGCCGGGGCGACCGACTATTTCATCGTTTCTCGACCGAATCCCGCGCGGCGGGCTCACTTCAGTGAGCCGGATCGAGAACCGGGTTGCGCCACTTCCCGAACTCCTCAGAACCAAGTTCCTTGAAGCGGCTCCCCCGTTCCGCAATAATCCGGAACTTTTCCTGCGGCGAGCGACATGACATCAGACCAGATCCGCCAGCAGTTCATCGACTTCTTCGTCCAGAAGCACGGCCACACGTTCGTGCCCAGCTCGCCGGTCGTGCCGCACGACGATCCGACGCTGCTGTTCACCAACGCCGGGATGAACCAGTTCAAGCCGATCTTTCTCGGCAGGAAAAGCGCGCCTACACGCGGGCGGCCAACACGCAGAAGTGCATCCGCGCCGGCGGCAAGCACAACGATCTGGACGACGTCGGCCGCTCGCGCCGCCATCACACGTTCTTCGAGATGCTCGGCAACTGGAGCTTCGGCGACTACTTCAAACAAGGCGCCATCGAGATGGCGTGGGAACTGCTCACCAAAGTCTGGAAGCTCGACCCATCCCGCCTGCACGTCACCTGCTACGAAGGAAACAAAGCCGCCGGCATTCCGCGCGACACCGAAGCCGCCGAGATCTGGAAACAGGTCGCCGGGCTGCCAGACGACCACATCCACTACTTCGGCAAGGACAACTTCTGGGAAATGGGCGACACCGGCCCCTGCGGACCCTGCACCGAAATCTACATCGACCGCACGCCGGACAAGACCGGCGGCCGCCAGGTCAACGGCGAAGACCCGCGCGTGATGGAGATCTGGAACCTGGTCTTCATCCAGTACAACCGCGACGCCAGCGGAAAACTCACGCCGCTTCCCGCGCAGCACGTCGATACCGGCATGGGCTTCGAGCGGATCTGCCAGGTCATTCAAGGCAAGGACGACAACTACGCGACCGATCTCTGGACGCCGTTGTTTGACCGCATCGGCGACCTGAGCGGCATCACGTACACCGGGCAGTTCACCAAAAGCAACGCCACCGATCCCGTGGCCGAGGCGGCCGATCCGCAACTGCGGCATGACATCGCCTTCCGCGTGGTCGCCGATCACATTCGCTGCCTCACCTTCGCGCTGACCGACGGCGCGGTGCCGAGCAATGAAGGGCGCGGCTACGTGCTTCGGCGCATCCTTCGCCGGGCCGTTCGCTTCGGGCGGCAGCAACTCGGGCTTCGCGAGCCGTTCATGCACAAGCTGGTGCCGGTGGTCGTCGATTCGATGGGCGAAGCGTTTCCCGAACTGAGGAAGAATCCCGATCGCGTCGAGGCCATTGTTCGCGACGAGGAAATTTCCTTCGGAAAAACCCTGGACCGCGGGATTACGCTTTTCGAGGAAGCCGCCGACGGCGCACGGACGCGCCAAAGCGACGCAGATTCCCGCCGACGCGGCGTTCAAGCTGCACGACACCTACGGCTTTCCCATCGACCTCACGCGAATCATGGCCGAAGAGCGCGGCATGAGCGTCGACATTGCTGGATACGAAATATTGATGGAGGAGGCGAAAAAGCTCGCCCGTTCCGGCGGAAAGACTGAGCAATCCGCCCTGATCAATCTGCCGCCCGATGCTCTGGCGCAACTTGCGACGAGCGGCGCCAAGCCGACCGATGATCGGCCGAAGTACTCGCACGAGCCGCTCGGCGGGAAAATCGTCGCGATCTGGAACGGCGACGATCTGGGGCTCTCCCCCGCCAACGCGATTGAGGACGAAGAATTGGCGGTGATTCTCGACCGCACGAATTTCTACGCCGAGATGGGCGGCCAAGTCGGGGATGTCGGCGAGTTGCGAAGCGCAAACGGCGCCGTCTTCGACGTGGCGGCGACGAAGGTCGTCGGCGGATATATTCTGCACATCGGCCGGCTTCGGACCGGCCGCCTCAGGGTTACCGACAGCGTGACCGCAGTCGTCGCTCCGGCTCGTCACCAGACGGAACAGAATCACACCACCACTCACCTGGCAAACTGGGCGCTGCGGGAAGTGCTCGGCGAGAGCGTGCAACAGAAAGGATCGCTGGTTGACCCCGAGAAACTGCGATTCGACTTCTCTCACGACAGGTCGATGAGCGATGAAGAAATCGGCCGGGTGGAAGCGCTCGTCTCCCGTGACATCGATCGAAAGCTGCCCGTCGATGCTCAGATCGCCCCGCAGGAAAAGGCGCTGAAGATCAACGGCCTGCGCGCCGTCTTCGGGGAAAAGTATCCGCCAATGGTCCGCGTTGTTTCGATTGGCATCCCGGTCGCGCAATTACTCGAGGATCCTGACAATCCCGCCTGGCGGGAATATTCGATCGAGTTTTGCGGCGGCACGCACCTCGGCCACAGCGGACAGGCGGGCGCATTCGTCGTGATGTCGGAAGAATCGGTGAGCAAAGGAATTCGTCGCATCGTCGCCCTTACCGGAGAGGCGGCGTTGTCCACGTCGAAAGCCGCTCGTGAACTGGACACTTTGATTTTACGCGTCAGCGCCGCGCCCGATGACGCGCTGCCCGCCGCGATCTCTGAGCTGAACGCCGCTACGGCCGGCGGGCATCTGCCGCTTCGCGTCCGTCGTCGCGCGCAGGCCGCCGTCGCTCAACTCCAGGCGCGGCACAAGGCCTTTGCGAAATCGCAGGAAAAGAGCGCCGGGACCGCGTCATTCGATCTCGGCGTCCTGACGACAAAGCTTGTCGAGAGCGCCTCGCCGCTGGGGCCGGGAAAACTGATCGTGGCGGAGATGCCTGGCGCGACTGACGACCAGATCCGCGGCGCGATCGATTCGCTCAAGAAGAAGACCGGCAGCTATGGCATTCTCCTGGCCGCCGCGACTTCAGACAAAGCGACTTTCATTGCTGTCGTGAGCGACGACTTGATCGCTCTTGGCCTCAAGGCCGGGGACTGGGTTAAGGAAGCCGCGAAGGTCGCCGGCGGAGGAGGAGGCGGCCGGCCGCAGATGGCGCAGGCCGGGGGAAAGGACCCATCGAAACTGCCGGAGGCGCTCCGCGTGGCGAAAGATTTTGCTATGCGCGTGGTTCGCGCGTAGGAAACCTGGGAGAGCAGGACCGTCGATAGCTGGGAGAGCCGGCTCGTCCCCGAGCCGCGGGAGCGCTCCGGACGGGCTGAGGACAGCCCGGCTCTCCCACGAATCCACATTCCATATTCCACTTTCATCATTGGCGCATGAAGATCTCCCGGAGATCGACGATTGTCTCACTTCCCTTCCGCGAGCGATCGCAACTGCGGCAATAGTTGCTTCCATCCGCCGATATATCGCCTCTTCAAATCAGGATCGATAAATCCAAAAGTGCGCTGCCCGAAGCGCAATAGCGTTGCTTTCCCCTCCTTCTTCGGTTGCAGCTCGAAGATAAAGACATTGTTCACCGGCAAGTGTGTCAGACCAATCGGGCCCGATCGAACGATGTCTGCTTTTTTGGGGGCCGGGCGCCGTTCGTGTGAATTCGCGAAGGCGCAAGCGATATGGGACGGCGTTGGCAGCGCCCCATTTGATTGGCGCTCCGCCGAACTGCGAATTTTTTATTCTCGGAAGCCGAGCACCGTTACCGTCGCCTCGGCGTTCGATTCGAAGCGCCTCGCGACTTCCTCAATCTCGGCCAGCTGCATGGCGGCGCTGCTGCATGCAAAACCGTATTTCTGACGAACGCGGTCGGAAGCGATCTCCAGCGCTGTCCGGCAGCGCACGACAAAAACATTGACTGGATAAGACTCGCCGACCGAAAGATATTCCTTCACCACCAGCGATGGGGAATAACAATGGCTCACCGATTCATCGGGCCAGCGAACGCTAAAACGCATTTCAGGCATGAACTGTCCTCCATGATTCAACGACGCGGCGGTACAACTCCAGCGTCCGCGTGGCGGCGCACGACCAGGAAAATTCTCGCGCTCTTTGCAATCCCGCGGTTTTGAGTCTCGCGCGCTCTTCAGGAACCAGGACACGACGCATCGCAGCGGCGATGTCGCGCGGATCAGCCGGATCGACGAACAGTGCATCACCCTTCTTCAGATAATCG
Source organism: uncultured Phycisphaerales bacterium (assembly GCA_963754335.1). Lineage (GTDB taxonomy): Bacteria > Planctomycetota > Phycisphaerae > Tepidisphaerales > Tepidisphaeraceae > JBBSDP01. The sequence continues at coordinate 1,445,048 of CAVWFQ010000005.1, read as the reverse complement.
GTAAACGGCGGCTGGCGCGAGGTTACGACCGGCGTGCCGCAGGCCATCGCTTCCAGCACCGCCAATCCGAATCCTTCAACCAGCGACGGAAAGATCAATGCATCGGCCCGGCGGTAAAGCGCCGTCAGTTTGCCCGCTGCAATCGGTCCGGTGATCAACACCGTATCGGCCGCTCCGCTTTGGACAAGTAAACGATCGAACTCGCGGCGATAAGCCGAGTGATCGAGAAGGCTCGCGCCGCCGGCGATCACCAGCCGGGCGGACGAAGGGAGCATCGGCCGCGACAAAAGGAAAGCGCGAAGGATATTGATTGAATTCTTTCGGCGTTCGACACCACCCACGCTCAGAAAAATCGGGCCGGGGCCGGAACCCACCGTCGCGTCGAGCCATTTCCCGTCGACCAGCGATGCCGGTACGGCGAACCGATCCAGATTGACGCCGTTCGGAACAATCTGTGCCTCTATCTTCATCTCGTCAGCAACGCGCTCGGCCCACATTCGGCTCACGCAGATGACGGCCGATGCCGCGGTGATCGATCGCATCTGCGCGGCACACAGAAACGGATCCGAAAAGTCATCGAGATGATGAACGGTGCGGACGAAACCGGGAATAACGCCGGCCTCCACGAGATCCGCCAACGCGTTTCCGCCGATTCCGTCGGAAACGTGAAAAAGATCAAACGCACAGCCGCGCGGTCGAAGCCAGGCGACATATTCCCGAACGCGCTGACGCACCAGCGCCGCAAGATCACCCGAGCCCGGCGACACCGGAACGAATGCGACTGGGGTGGACATGGGATCGAGCAATTCGAAGCCACGACCGCTTTGATCAGGCGCGTGAACGACAACCTGCTGGCCGGCCTCGATCAGCGCGTTGCCCAGTTCCAGCATGTGAACGACCCCGCCGCGCGGGTTCGTCGAATGGGTGAGGAGGCCGATGCGCAGGGGATCCGTCGTATTCACAGCTCTCCTCCGCCGCCCGGGCCCTCGCGACCGTATCCAATGAACGGCTGCTCGCGCAGATTCCAGAAAGTGGCGGAGCATCCTTCATTATCGCAGATCTTGACGCTGCCCGAATCATCGCATTCTCCGATGCACGCAACGGCGATGTCGCGTGCGCGGAATCGCTCGATTACTTCCGGCGCGTTGAGGGCGCAACGCTCAGGACAAATCCATAGCTGGGGAAGGCGCTGAGCCATCGCTGCAGATCCACCTCGGGCGGGCGGGGAATCTTTTCGAGCTGTATGCTCATCCCGACTTCGGAACAGTCCGCCAGCATCGTCGCCGTACCGACAATGCCGCCCATGCTCACGTCTTTGGCTGCACTGCACAGGCCTTCTTCAGCGAGTTGCGGAAGGATCTCCAGATCGGCGCGAAGCTGCTCGCCGTCGGCGGATGTGCTCGCGTTCCAGTACGGATATGGATCAAACCATCGCCCACGCAGGTCGATCGCCGCGATGAGCCGATCCCCGGGTTTCGCATCGAAACTCGTGAGGAGGCGCGGTCCCGGACCGGCCAAGGACCGCGGCGGCAAGATGATCGACCTGGCTCCGGGTGTTGGTGTGCCCGCCCACGATCGGGACGCCATAGCGCACCGATGCGTCGTTCATGCCTTCCCAGATCCTGGCGGTGCGCTCGCCGCCGGCGGACCAGATCGCATCGACAATCGCGATCGGGCGTCCGCCCATCGCATAAACGTCGCTCAGATTCACCATCACCGCGCAATACCCCGCGAAGCAGGGTTCGGCGGCAACAAACTCATCGAGCAGGCCTTCAATTGCCAAAAGAAGATGCCCGTTGTGGTCTGGGATGGCTGCACAGTCATCGCCGTTGCGGACGGACGAATGCGACGGGAGCAGGCGCACGGCGTGCCGGATGTCGAGTTTGTGCTTCACCCCGCGCAAGTTGCGAAGGTGCTCGGCCAACACCGAAATTGGGGTTTCGGAAGGTCTGGACCGCGACGCTTCCGCCCCCTCTCCCAGTATTCCGGCAGAGGGTTGGGGTGAGGGGGGTTCACCAGCAGTTTGTCGGCGCATCGCCCTCACCCCCGCCCCCTCCCGGAGCACCGGGAGAGGGAGAAGAACAGAGTGCGACGGTATTCTTCCGCAATATTATCCAAGTTCATTTGCACGCCCTCGGCCGTTCCTCGCGAATCGCCAGTCGATCCTCAGGCGGATACCAGTTCAAATCCGCCTGCATGAGGTGGTGCAACACGCCGCAGACAATGCGGTCGCCGATGGTGTTCCATCGCAATCGGCGAAAGAGTGGAACGTTCTGCCGCTGCACATGCGCCAGGAACGTGTGTGCGCCGCGATCATGGGCGGTGCAGACGGCGGCACGGATCAGCTGCGCCGCCAGGCTCGCCACGCCGCGCCAGTCCCCGTCGATCGCGAGGCGCGATCCGTACCAGAGCCCCGGCGCGGATTCATGAATGCGTACGGTGCCAATGACATCCAGCGCCATGCCGGCGGCGCAGGAAACCGCGACGATCGGTAACGCAACGCGATCGTGCTCATCGAGATCGCTGTCAGAAAACAATTTCTGCTCACGACAGAAGACCGCCTGCCGCAGCGCGCCGTAGCCGAGCAGCTCCCACGGCTCGCGTGCGGCGCGCACCTGGAACAATCCACTGATTGCGCTTTGTCCGCGTTGGGCTGACTCGGCGACGAGCTGCGGTGAATCCAGAAGGCAAAGCGGCGGCATCAGCATGCTCCTTGGGCCGACTCTTCGTAGGCCGACAGCGACGAGCAGGCCCCGCATTTGCCGCAACCGGCTTTGATGTCGCGCGAGAGAAGGTGTGCGCTGTTCAGCATCGCCCCCAGTTCGCGCAGCAGCGGGCGCATGAAATCGGCGGCTGGCGCAGGATGATGCTCGAGCGGCGTGCCGGAGATCGGGACAAACGGAACGACGAACGGATACACGCCCACTGCGATCAGCTCCCGGCAGGCCGCGAGAATCGACTCTGGCTTGTCCCCGAGGCCGGCCAGTATGTAAGTGCTGACCTGACCGCGGCCGAAGATTTCGACGGCCGCTTCAAACGCCTGGAAATAATATTCGGGGGAAACTTCCGCCTTGCCCGGCATGATCCGGTTGCGTGTTTCGAGCTCGACCGCTTCGAGATGCATGCCCAGCGCATCGACGCCGGCATCGCGCATGCGGCTGAACCAGCCGAAATCATCAGGCGGCTCGCATTGCGCCTGAATCGGCAGATCGATCGCTGCCTTAATGGCGAAGGCGCTCTCGGCCAGAACACGGGCTCCGCGATCAGTGATGTTGGGTGTTCCCGTCGTGAGGACCATATGTTTGACGCCGTCGAACAAGACCGCCGCCCGCGCTACCTCCGCCAGTTGCTCGGGTGACTTGCGGGCGATCGTCCGATCCCCCGCCAACGATTGGCCGATGGCGCAGAACTGGCAGGTCGTCCCGCGATTTTGATAGCGGATGCAGGTTTGCAGGACGGTGGTCGCCAGCACATCGCTGCTGTGCAACACCGCGATTTTCCAATACGGGATGCCGTCAACCGTCTTCAGCGAATAGAACTCTGGCTGTCGTGGAAAAGCGATCGTCGCAACGGGAAAGCCGTCGCGCTCGAGAATGGATTGCCCGTTCGTGCCCGGCAGGCGTGCCAGGAACGGGGAACGGTGAGCCGCATGCGTATGGATCGGGACCATCACGGTGCGGCCATCGACGGTGACAGCCTTGTGATCGCTCGGCCCGGCCCCACCTTTCCGCGCGGCGGCGCCGCTGTCGGGATTTTCCAGACGAAGGCCAAGCCATTGCAGTTCCGTGATGAGTTCCTGCGCCGAAGCTGAGGTAAATCCAGTAGCCCAGACGCGTCGGGAAGGAGCTTCGAGTACTGAAAGTTTCATAATCACTCAATTCCGTGGGTTTCCAACCCGTGTCCTGGATCGAAGACACGCACTTGAAAACCCGTGCCACCCGAGAATTTCACGAACCGATCGCAACTTCTTCGACCGCCGCTGCGGGTTGCTCGGGCGAGCCGCTTCCAGAGCGCGCTTCGATGCGATCGACGAGATATCGCGCATCGCGGGCGATGCCCGAGAACCGGCCCGAGCCCCAGGTCCACAGCCACGGGAGGCCAAGAAAATAGAGCCCGGCGACCGAGGTCACGCCGCGCAAGTGGCCGGGGTATCCCTTGCCGTCGAAGACGGGAACGTCGATCCAGCGGAAATCGGAGCGATAGCCGATCGACCAGATGATCGAGCGGACGCCGGCCTGGCGCAAATCGATGTGGGAATGATACTTTCGCGGCTCCCAGACCGGCACATAAGGGGGCTCGGTCGGCGCTTCGAGTTTGTGCTTTTCAATATATTTATCGATGGAGTTCTTGATGCTCTGCGAGACCTCGTCGGCCTTGTCGAGATTCTGTTTCAGATCGTCGGCGAAGCTCATCGTGCGGCCGTCGATATCGAGGAGGCGGCCGTGGAGGGTCATCCCTTCGAGGGCGAGTTTGCGAAGATCGATATCGCGGCCTCCATCGCGCCCGGTCACGTAATGATTCGTTCGGCCGCGGACCCCTTCCTTGAGCGGATGCTCGTAGACCGAAAGGTCGTAATAGCGCATGTGATCGAGCCATTCGACGACGTCCTTGCCGCGATAGCGCCGCGCAACGCGCGGAGCGCCGCCGACGGCCAGGTGGGCCCGGCGTCCGGCCAGGTGCAGGTCTTCGGCGATCTGACAGCCGGATTGCCCCGATCCGACGACCAGCACATCCCCTTCAGGCAACTGCGACGGATCTTTGTATTGCGCCGAGTGAATTTGCAGGATGTCAGTCGGCAGGCGCTCGGCCATCCGCGGAATATTGGGCGTGTGATACCCGCCGACCGCGATGATCACATTGTCGGCGGTGAAACTGCCAGCGGTGCTCTCGATTTCGAACCGCCCGCTGGAACTATTGCGGCGGAGGGAGGTGACCGGGGCGTTTTCAATAATCGGCGGCTCAAATGAGCGAACATAATTTTCGATATATTGAACGATCTGGTCCTTGAACATGAACCCCTGCGGATCATCGCCGGAATAATGAAATCCCGGCAGGCGGCATTGCCAGTTTGGAGTCACGAGGCAGAACGAATTCCATCGCTGGTTCCGCCAGGCATGGCGCAACCTGCTTTCGCTCCAGGATCAGATGATCGATCTTCCGTTCCTTGAGGAGGTAACTGGCGGAAAGGCCGGACTGGCCGCCGCCGACGATGATGACCGGATAGTGTCGAGACATGGGCGGACCTGCGATAAAAATTTCAAGTCGATGCGATTTACGCAATCGCATGCTCGACCGGCGCCGAAGGCGCCGACGGATACGAAATTTTCGGGGCAACGTCCGGCGCCGGATTTTTCCAGACAACCGGTTTCGCGGGCGCCGAATTGACAACAAGGCTGAGCAATTCCGGCCGGGCGTAGTGTCCGACCGAATCCATCATGCGTTTTCGTTTGGTGATGAGGTTGAGATCCAGGTCGGCGATGGCCATTCCTTCGCCTTCGGTGATTTTCTGACAGAGATGCGCACCTTCGGGGCTGATGATGGCCGTGCAACATCCGCCGCGAAGGGCCTTCTGCATCCCGACCACCGGCGCGATCTGGGCGATCTGCTCTTCGGTCAGCCAGGCCGTGGCGTTGACGACAAAGCAACCGGATTCCAGCGCATGATGCCGGATCGTCACCTCGATCTGGTCGGCGAAGATCTGCCCGACCATCGACCCGGGAAACTGGCTCACGTGGATTTGTTCATGCTGGGCCATGAGGGCGTAGCGAGCCAGGGGGTTGTAATGCTCCCAGCAGGCAAGTGCGCCAATTCGTCCAGCCGTCGAGTCGACAACCGCGAGCCCGGAGGCATCGCCCATGCCCCAGACCATTCGTTCGTGATAGGTCGGGGTGATCTTGCGGCGATGCAGGATGAGCGAGCCATCAGCATCAAAAATGAGCTGCGCGTTGTAGAGCGAGCCATGGTCGCGCTCGTTGACGCCGAGCGCCACGACGATCTCGTGCTCGCGCGCCGCGTCCGCGACGGCGACGGTGACGGGTCCCGGAACCGTCACCGCCTCCTCATAAAGCTTCATGTGCTCCGTGCCCATTGCCGCGGCGGGGAGAACGAACGAAAAATAGGGGTAATACGGCACGAACGTTTCGGGAAAGACAATGAGCTGCGCACCTTCGCGGGCGGCGGCGGCGATGGATTGCAGAACCTTTTCCATCGTGCCGTCACGGCTGTGAAGCACGGGTGCAATCTGCACCGCCGCCGCTCGAATGGTCTGTGGGGAACTCATGATCCACATTCCTTTGCGTGGCCGGCTTTCGCGGCCATACAGGTGGGGCTACAGCGTCCAGGTGTTCAGGATGAATGCGTTATCCCGGCGATGCAGAAGGATCAGGTCCAGAACATCGAGCGGACTGATCGGCTTGATGCCCGGAATCAGCGACGGTTCTCCATGCCCGTAGAGCGCTTGCAGCGCAAACCGGCAGGCGTAAACCTTGCCACCTTCTTCCATGATCTTCACAAGCTGCTTGTTCATGTTCTGATGGCCGGGGAACGCCTCATCGCCGAGGGTGGGGAAACCACGCTGCACGCCGAGCGTCACGCCGGGGCCGTAAAGCAGAACCGATGTATCAAATCCCTTGCGTTTCAGGCGCGTGGCCTGAAGCAGATTGACCAGGCCGATCGAACCTTCGAACGCCACGGTATGAAACGTGACCAACGCCTTTTCGCCGGGCTTGGCTTTGACGTCTTCAAATACCTTCTCTTCGTAATCGACGAGGTAATCACCTTTTTTATGAGCGGGCTTTTGAACGGCGGGCATGAGCGGGCCTCCGAAGGGTTGACGGATAAAACCGATTCTTCTTCCAGCCGTGAACGCGACTGGGGGCATCGTTACAACGAACGATGCGGCGGGGAGCATCTTGGCAATCGCTGTGCCGTCTGTCGAACAGTGCGAAGGGATCGCTCTCAACACAAATGAAATGCGGGAAATTCACCTAGGAATACAAGGACTGCGCCGAATCGCGGAAAAGGCCGAGCGGTTCCCGCCGTTTGTTCCGGTGACGCGCGGCGCAGCAGCGGGTCAAACGGTGCTTAAGCGCTAGGCCGCACGTCCTGATCGCCTTACTTACTAGTTAGTCAATTTATTTGCCGGTTCGAATGCTTTTCAGATATTTTATCGGGTAATCGTTGCGGTCGTGCTTATCACTTAGTAAGTTTCTCATCACGATGGCTCTTCATTCACGACGGCAAACGGAAATCTGCGACATTGCGCAGCAGCTCATTCAGACACGCGGCTACAACGCATTCAGCTTCGGGGACCTGGCCGAACGACTGAACGTGAAACCGGCGGCGATCCACTACCATTTTCCGACCAAGGTGGATCTGGTTCGAGCCATGATGGCCCGCTACCGCGAGCGGTTGCATGCTTCGCTGGCCAAGATCGACGAGGTTGCGACCACGCCGCGCCGGGCACTCGAACGATATATCCAATTGTTTCAGGCAACGCTCAAGCCGGACCATCGCATGTGCCTGTGCGGCATGCTCGCGACCGATTTGACGACCTTGCCGCCGCCGCTTCAGCAGGATGTACGGCAATTCTTCGAAGACAACGAAGCGTGGCTCGCCCGCATCCTCGGCGAAGGACGCAAGGCAAAGGTGCTCGAGTTTGAAGGTTCGTCCGCGTCAGCCGCGCGGTGTCTTTACGCGGCTTTGCACGGCGCGATGCTGGCCGCCCACGCCTTTTCCGATCCCTCCCGCCTCACCACCGCCGCCCGCTGGCTGCTTGATGTATTGGTGCCGCCGGAAATGGACGCACTGCTGGTGCGCGTGCAGCGAATGGATGAAGCGAGCGCGTAGGGTGGGCTCGGCCCACCACGGAGTGCGTTGAGATCGAGAGAAAAGGTGGGCCGAGCCCACCCTACTCTTCTTCCACCGGCTGCGTCGTCGCCGCCCCCGAAATCGCCTCGACGGCTTGCCCGTCGGTTGATTTCCATCCGCCACCCAGCGCTTTGAACAGCGCAATCAGATCAGTCGAGACGGCTTGTTCGCTCTGGGCCAGCTGGTCCTGCGATTCGTAGAGCGAGAGCTGCGCGGTCAGTACATTTAGAAAATCAACGACGCCGGCGTTGTTGAGCTGCGTGGCGAGATCGACCGACTGAAGATTGGCGGCCACCGCCTGGCGTAACGACTCGCGGCGAACCTGTTCGCGGTTGTACGCCACCAGCGCGTCATCCACCTCCGAGAGCGACTGTAATACGGCCTGCTGATATTGAATCAAGGCTTCCTGCTGCCGGGCATTTTGAACGTGAATGTTGGCCCAGATCTGGCCGGCATCGAAAACCCGCCAGCTTACGCTGGGGCCAATCGACCAGGCGGTGCTGGCGCTGTTGGTGAATGTCTTGAGATTGAGACTTTCCAGGCCGAGCGAGCCGGTGATGCTGAACTTGGGAAACAGATCGGCGGTGGCGACGCCGATGTTGGCCGTTGCCGCAGCAACCTGTCGCTCTGCCTGGCGGATGTCGGGACGACGACGAACGAGTTCTGAAGGCAGGCCCGGCGGAATCGTGGCCGGACCGACGGGGAGCGCCGCCATCGGAATCAGCTCCGATTCGAGGGCATCCGGGTCGCGGTTCAGAAGCACGCCAAGGCGATGGATCGCCTGCTGAATTTCGGTTTCGAGCGTGGGGATTTGCGATTCCGTCGTGGCGACTTGCGCTTCTGCCTGAGTAACCGTCAATCGCGGGGCGATTCCGGCCTGAAGCTTATCCTTCTGGAGCTTGAGCGTATTCTGCTGGGCGGCGACGTTGCTTTGCACGATCGCCAGTTCGTGCTGAAAGCCACGAAGCATGATGTAGTTCTGCGCCACCTCGGAAAGGAGCGTGACCAGCGCATTGCGGCGCGCTTCGATCTGCGCTTCGAGCGTGTCCTGCGCCGCCTCGATGGCCCGGCGGGTCCCGCCGAAGACGTCCACTTCCCAGCCGGCGTCGAACCCGGCTTCATAGAGGTTGCTTTCGCCGAGGGAAAACGCCGTGGGCGCTGCCGCAGTCGCCCCGGCCCCCGTCGATGTACCGCCGCTCCCAGTCGAAGTTCCACCGCCACTCGGCGCCGACGAACCGACGGAGCCGACTCCGAATGCGTTCTTGCTGGCGCGGCTGCGGGAATAGGTGCCCGAAGAATCGAGCGTCGGAAAAAGCGACGCCCGGTTGAATGCAACCGTCGCCCGCGCTTTGCGCACCCGCACTTCGGCGAGCCTCACATCGAGGTTGGCGGCCACCGCTCGATCCACGAGCGAATTAAGCATCGGATCGTCGAAACTCTCCCACCAATGCTCCAGATCCACAATGGGCGCGGGCTGCGTCGCCGGACCGAATCGGTCGGGAACCATGGCGGTGGCGCGATGGTAATTCGGGCCAACCATGCATCCTGACAAGCTGAGCAGGACGGGCAGAGTGAGGGATGAAAGTCGATGCATGGGATTCTGCATTATGCCGAGTGAGATGCCACGTCGTCGCCGTTGCCATCGGCTTCGCCGGTCAGGGCGCCTTCATCATCGGTGATGCGTTCTCTTCCGCGCTTCGGCGGCGGGATCACGGCCCGGCCGGTGAGATTGCGAATCACCGTATAAAACACCGGAGTGAGGAATACCCCGAAGAACGTAACCCCGATCATCCCGAAGAAGACGGCGGTGCCCAGCGCCTGACGCATCTCCGCGCCTGCGCCCGTCGCGGTAAGGAGCGGCAAGACGCCGAAGATAAACGCGAAGCTGGTCATGAGAATCGGGCGCAGACGCAGGTGGGCCGCTTCGATGGCGGCGTCCCTGGCCTTCATCTCAGGATGATGTTCCTGCTGTTGCTTTGCAAATTCAACGATCAGCACGGCGTTTTTCACGCTCATTCCCGCAAGCACGACCAGTCCGATCTGCGTAAAGATGTTGTTGTCCATGTGGCGGAGCCAGACGCCGGCGATACCGCAGAGGAGACACATGGGGACGATGAGAATAATGGCGGTCGAAAGCGCGAAGCTTTCATATTCCGCCGAGTGCGTCAGCCAGACGAAAAGAATGCATAGAGGGAAGATAAACAAGGCGGTGTCGCTGGCGGCCTTTTCCTGATAGGCCAGGTCTGTCCATTCAAATGTGTACTGGGCCGGCATAATCTTGTCGGCGATCTGCTCCATCGCCGTCAGCGATTGCCCGCTGCTGAAGCCGGGCGCGGTTGCGCCGTTGATCTCGGCGGACTGATACAGGTCATAGCGCTGAATGCGATCCGGGCCGGTGGTGTCCTGCAGATTCATTACAGCGCCGAGCGGCACCATCTGCCCGCCCAGATTACGCGTCTTAAATCGGGCCACGTCGGCGGCTTTGGCGCGGAAGCGAGAATCGGCCTGCGCCGTCACGTGCCAGGTGCGCCCCAGAAAGTTGAAATCGTTGATGTAAAGTCCGCCCAGGTAAACCTGGAGCGTGTCGTAAATGTTCGTGACCGGCAGATTCTGCTGCTTGGCCTTCACGTGGTCGATGTCCGCGTAAAGTTGCGGAAAGCTGGCGCGGTAGCTGGAAAACAGGAAGCCGAATTCCGGGTGATTGGCGCCTCAGTCATAACATTGTTGACCACATGCTCCAGGTCCTGCGGCGACCCCAGGCCGGAGCGATCTTCAATCTGAATCTTGAAGCCCCCGGCGTTGCCGATCCCGCTCACTGGAGGCGGCGGGAAGACGAGGATCGATCCGTCCTGAATCTGGCTGAACTGCTGCTGAAGACGGCCAATGATCGCGTTGGCGGACAACTCGTCATGCCCGGCCCGATCGTGAAAGGGCGTGAGGGTGACGAACATCACCCCCGCCGACGAGGAATTCGCGTTGGCGAGAATCGAGAGGCCCGAAACCGTGAACTCGTCGGCGATACCCTTGGTCTTGATGGCGATCGCCGCCATCTTTGCCATCGTCGCTTCGGTTCGGTCAATCGAGACGGCGTCCGGCATCTGAAGGTTGATGACCAGGTATCCCTTGTCCTGCTGCGGAATAAAGCCTGTGGGAATCGTTTTGAAGCCATGCACGGCAAGAAGCGTGAGGCCGACATAAACAAGGATCGCCACGATGCTGTACCGCACGACCTGTCGCAGCACAGTCACGTAAGCACGGTTGGTCGCATCGAAGGCGCGGTTGAAAAGTCGAAAGAACCACCCGATCAGAAAATTCATCCCTCGCGTGAACCAGTCGGGCTTCTCATTACGCGGCTTCAAAAGCAGCGCCGCCAATGCCGGGCTCAGCGTCAGCGAATTGAATGCGGAGATCAGCGTTGAGAAGGAGATCGTCAGGGCGAACTGCCGGTAAAACTGCCCGGTGATTCCGCTGATGAATGCAACCGGGATGAACACCGCCGACAAACCAAACGCGATAGCGATGACGGCCGGCGTCACTTCGTCCATGGCGCGATAGGCGGCGTTGCGCGGAAGCATTCCGCGCTCGATCCAGCGCTCGACGTTTTCAACCACGACGATGGCGTCGTCCACGACGATCCCGATCGCCAGCATCAGTCCGAAGAGCGACAAATTGTTGAGCGAGAATCCCGCCACCCAGAGAACGGCGAACGTGCCGACCAGCGAAACCGGCACGGCCAGCATCGGGATCAACGCAGCCCGCCAGCTTTGCAGAAAGACCAATACAACCAGTGCGACCAGTGCGACGGCTTCCAGCAGGGTCTTGACCACGTCCACGATGCTGTCGCGCACGAAGACGGTCGTGTCATACGGCAAGGCATATTTGATCCCGGGAGGGAACTTTTCCTTAAGTTGTTCCATCCGCTTGTAGATGGCGTTGGCCGTCTGGATGGAGTTGGTGCCCGGGAGTTGGAAGACCGCGATGGCCACCGCGGGCTTGCCGTCGAACGTGTTCGAAGTGCTGTAATCGGCCGCGCCGAGCGAGACGCGCCCGACGTCGCGCAGGTAAGTGATGCGCCCATTCTGCCCCACCTTGACGATGATGTTTTCGAACTCGGCCGGGTCCTTCAGACGGCCGGCGGCGCTGACGGTGTATTGGAACTGGCTGGTCCCCGATGGCAGAGGCGGCCCGCCGATGATTCCCGCCGCCACCTGAACGTTCTGCTCGCGGACGGCGCTGACCACATCGCCGGAGGTGATGCCGCGCTGGGCGAGACGGTCCGGATCGAGCCAGAGCCGCATCGCATAATCCCGAGCGCCGAAGATGGTGATGTCACCGACGCCGGGAAGCCGGGCAATTTCGTCCTTGAGCTGGAGCGTCGCGTAGTTGCTGATGAACAGCAGGTCGTGGGAGTCGTCCGGCGAATAGAGAGCGACCGCCAGGGTAATGTCCGGCGAAGCCTTTTTAACCGTGATCCCCTGAAGCTGAACTTCCTGAGGAAGCTGCGGCTGGGCCACTGCCACCCGGTTCTGCACCTGGACCTGGGCCGTATCAAGATTAGTGCCGACTTTGAACGTGACCGTCAGATGCATGCCGCCGTCGTTGGTGCACTGGCTGGACATGTAGAGCATGTTTTCCACGCCGTTCACCTGCTCTTCGATAGGCGTGGCGACCGTCTTGGCGACGGTCTCGGCATTAGCGCCGGGATAGGTCGTGCTGACGGTGACCGTCGGCGGCGCTATTTCCGGATATTGCGCAATCGGCAGCGCAAGCGCCGCCAGCGACCCGCCGATGATCGTCACAATCGAGAGGACCGCCGCGAAGACCGGACGATCGATAAAAAAATGGGCGATGTTCATTTCAAATCCAGATCGCGTTCATTCAACTGCGGTGAACATCCCGTATTTATTTCGCCGGCTGCGTTGCCGGCTCGGACGTCGGAAGCGCCTGCGTGCTGGGAGAGCCGAATCCGGTCGAATCCAGTTCGGCCGCGGAAATCGTGTCTTCCTGCGGCTCAACTTTCCGACCCGGAAACGCCTGGGTCATTCCGTTGACGATGATCCATTCGCCTCCTTTGAGTCCGCTGGTAATCGACCGCAGTTTGCCGAAGAGGGCGCCAAGCTCGACGCGCTGCCGCCCAGCCGTGTGATCTGGCCCGATAACCAAAACGAATCGTTCGGCCTGATCGGTTCCAATGGCGGCGTCGGGAACGAGGATTGCCTTGTATCGCCCGCTGCCGGGGATCCGCATTCGCGCGAACAGTCCGGGTGCGAGTACGCCGGTCGGATTCGGGAACACGCCGCGAATCTGCATTGTGCCGGTTGACGGATCGATCTGGTTGTCCATGAAGTCGATCACCCCGTCGTGGGGAAACCCGGTTTCCCCTTCGAGTTCGAAAAAGCAGGGGATATTTCCGTTGCGCAGGTTCTCTTTTTCAGAGAGAGCGTGATAGCGAAGATAAGCTCGGCCGGGAATGTCAACGTAGCAGTAAATCGGATCAATGGAGACGATGGTCGTGAGCAGCGTTGCCTGACCCGCCCCGCCATTCACGAGATTGCCCGCGGTTACAATTTTCCGGCTGATGCGCCCGCTGATCGGGGCGAGCACCTGGGTCCACTCGAGATTAAGACGGGACGTCTCTTCGGCGGCCTTGTCGGCTTCGACGGACGCGTGGGCCTGGTCATAAGCGGCCTTGGCCGCATCATAATCGTCCGCAGAAATTGCCTGCGTTCCGCGCACCTTTGCATAACGATCCAGGTGAAGCTTGGCCTGGCCGGCCTGCGACTGGGCCTGGGCAGTGGCGGCGACCTTGCTGTCCAGATCCGCCTGGAACGGACGCGGATCGATGACGTAAAGCACATCCCCTTTTTTGACCAGCGCCCCTTCCTTGAAGTCCGCCTTCTCTACGAAGCCGCTGACGCGGGCTGCGACGTTCACTGCATCGGGAGATTGAAGCGTGCCGGTATATTCATCCCACTGAATGACCTCTTTTTGAATCGGGTGAACGACGGTCACCGCCGGCGGCGGAGGAGGTGGAGGAGGTGGCGGCTGCCCGCATCCCGCGATCCACGTGGCGCCGCATATTGCGATCACGCACGCGATGCGCTCCCGCATTACCCAGCGCATTGCCCGTTTCATACTCACATCGCCCGGCCGCGGGGCCGCAGTTTTTCCGCACGTGCTGAAAGACTCGTGTGTTATCATTCCGGATCGCTTACGAATTCCCTGAGCGGCGCCAACTGGACAATGGCACAAATGTGAGGATATCATCACATTCGGCGACTATATGAGCGAATCGTCGGATATGTCAACTTTGCCACGTCGTTTGCCACGCCAGCCGCGTGGGCAGCGCCGCGTGGCCGGCCTCCTTTCCGCCGCCGCTTCGGTCATCGCCACGTCGGGATACGACGCGGCGACGATGTGTTCGATCGCCGACCGGGCCGGAGCGTCGATCGGATCGCTTTACCAGTTCTTCCCAAACAAGGATGCGCTGGTCACTGCACTGTGCGCAGACTACGCCCGCGAAATCAACCAGATGTGGGCGTCGCTCCAGGCCCAGGCCGGGGAAATGACGCTCGACGAGCTTGTGGACGGCTACGTCGCGGTGATGGTTGAATTTCTCGAAGGACATCCTGAGTTCCTGCCGCTCATGGACTCGGCTCCGACGCGCTGTGTTCCCGGCACGCGTGAGCTGCTTCGCGATCGCCTGGCCGGCGTGCTACGCAGCCACAAGCCACGATTGAATCGCCGCCAGGCGACGCGCATCGCCGACGTCATGCTTCATATCAACAAGGGGTTAATGAATCTCTACGCGCGGACCGACCGTGAAGCGGGGGACTGGGTGGTCGCGGAGATCAAATCCGTTCTGGGCGCATATCTTGCCGATCGACTGGGTACGTAGGGTGGGCTCGGCCCACCAATTTTTTTGCCGTGATAAAAAGTCGGTGGGCCGAGCCCACCCTACGAATAGCCGATAAACCGATTGAAATGCTTGCCGATCGACGGCGATTCTTGCCTGACATTCACGTGATGCGCGCGATCCTCGTGCCGTGCGTGGTCTTCATCGCCTGTTGCCTGGATCGAGGTTATCAGACGGACTTCTGGTACCACCTCGCCCGAGGCCGGGCGATCGTCTCACAGGCCAGGATCGTCGATGTCGACGCATTCACCTGCACGGTCGCGGGCACCGAAACCCGCGACGCCAACTGGATCGCTCAGGTTCTCTTCTACCGGCTCTATCAATGGGGCGGTCTATCGCTGGTGCAAAGCATCAACGCGCTGGTCATCGCCACGGCGCTGGCCACGGTCTTTCGTCTTTGCCGCCGCGCCGGGGCGGGCGGAGCGCTCAGTACTGCGATAACTTCGTTCACGTTCCTCGGCCTCTGGCAGACTTTCCTGATCCGGCCGCAAAGTTTCTCACTGCTCCTGTTCGTTCTTCTGTATCACATATTGAAGTACGGCTCGGCTCAGCGCCGACTCATCTGCTGCCCGCTGATCATGGCCGCCTGGTGCAATCTTCATGGCGGATTCCCAATCGGATTGGTCCTGATTTTTTCATTTGTTTGTAGTGCGTTCTTGAGTGGCACGGGTTTTCAACTCGTGTCCGGGCGACAGGACACGGGTTGGAAACCCGTGCCACTTCTTCTGCTCCTGGTCAGTCTCCTGGCGACGCTCATCAACCCTTACGGCTGGCACATTTACCAGTATGCCGGCGCAATCACTGCCCGCGCTTTGAGCCGGGGAATCGAAGAATGGCTTCCGCCGAATCTGCACCAGTGGGTCGGCCTGATTTTCTTCGCATCTCCGATACTGCTCGGCATCTGCTTCGCCATCGCTCGCCGTCGGCCCAGGCCGATCGAAATTTTCCTGATGCTGCTGTTTTTCCCACTCGCGTGCCATTCGGTACGGATGACGGCCTGGTGGTTCCTGGCGATCGCGCCGATCTTCGCCGGGCTGCTGGCAGAGCGATCGTGCGCGGCGCGCCGGATGCCCAATCGGGATCGAGGATCGCGGCTACCGCGACTTGTATGCTCCTTGCCATCCTGTGCCTCTTCAGCCTGCCGGCGATGGAGCGGTTTAATCCCTTATTTGCCTCGCTACGAAATCCGCATCGAGTCGAGCAGGATTTGCACGCGATCGCGGCTGATCATTTGCAGCATCCCGGTGATCGCGCCCGCATCTTTTCGCGCCTGGAATGGGGCGTTTATCTCGACTGGTCGCTTGGGCCGGCACAGCGGGTCTTCATGGATGACCGGATCGAGATCTATCCCGATCCGCTCTGGCGAGATTATGAAAACGTCACTTCGGGAGCAGTGCGATGGCAGGAAATTCTTAGCCGGTTCAGCATTGACTATCTATTGCTGGATGGTACTTATCATGCATCGCTGATCGCGCAGGTGAATCGTTCGCCGCTTTGGGAACGACAATCGCAATGCGGTGACGTGGTGCTCTACCGGCGGCGTCCGTTATCGGACGTGGCCTCCGGGAACTGATGGATTGCCCTTTGGGCCTCCCCATGTTGCAACGGATTGCAACCCAACTCCTTTCAATCTCAATTAATACGGGGCGCGCTTGCGCGTGAGATTCACCGAATCAAGTCGGGCGGCCGATATTATCCCAAACAAAACGAATGCGCCCGTTGGCGCGAAGCGGGGGGACACGCTGCGTCGCGTGTCGAGTGGGAGTGATGATCATCGGAGGAAACCGTCAATTTTATGGATGATGATGACCCCTTCTCGGGATGGGGCCTGCGGCCAGTGGAATTGGCCGATCGGGCTCTTCTCAATGCTTACTTCGCTTCGCTGGCCGAACCCCTCTCGGATTATACGTTTTCGCAGCTATATACCTGGCGAAACAGTCTGCGCATTATCTGGAAGGAACTCAGCGGGCACCTGTGCATCTTTGCCAACGGCAGCGGCGATCTGACCCTGCTTCTGCCGCCGATCGGCGACACGGGCTCGGGCAACGCGCTGGCCGAGGCCTTCGAGTTGATGGACGACTACAACACCGCGCACGGCGTCCCCGGCCGCAGCCGGGTCGAATATGCCAGCGAGGAATTACTGACCCGATTCGATCACCGGAATCTGATCGTCCAGCCGATGGGCGCCGACTATGTGTATGACGTAAACAGGATGATCGACCTTGCCGGCGGCGATCTGGCCAGCAAGCGACAGGCGAAGAATCGCTTCCTCCGCAATTACACGCATCGCGTCGAGGAATATCGGGCCGACCTTCATAGGGCAGATTGCCTCGCGCTCCTGGAGACCTGGAAGGTTCATCAGGACGCCAATCATCTCGAAGAGCCCAACGCCAATTCCATCAAGCGCTCGAAGGAATCGATCGCCACCGCGCTCTGCCTCGAGACCGCGGGGGAGTTGGGATTGCGGGGAATGGTCGTTTATGTGAAAGACGCAACCCATGAAACCTGGCGTTTATGCGGCTTCACCTTCGGAGAACTGCTCGGTTCCACCCAAAGCAGCATTACCATCGAGAAGACGGAATTGGAGATCAAGGGATTGGCCCAATTCATCTTCAGCGAGTTTTGCGCGAAATACTGGTCGCATCGACCGCTGGTGAACGTCGGCGATGACTGGGGCCTGCCGAGCCTGAACTGGACGAAGATGAGCTATCGTCCCGTCAAGCTCCTGAACAAATTCGTGATGCGCCGCGAACCGGTCGCGATGGTGAGTCTGGCCGCGAGCTCCCCCGCGTTTAGGGAGCCTGAGCAGTCTTTGGAAATTGATCCGGATCGACAGGAAAACGATTTGATGACTCCGCGCACCACCATTCGCGCCGCGCTGAAGGCGGATCTGGACGCCGCCGTCGAACTGGAAAAAACCCATTTCCACGCCCACTCGCTCAGCCGCCGGCAGTTGCAATATCTTCAGCGTCGCGAGACGGCGATCTTTCTGGTGGGAGAACAGAACGGCCAGATCGTCGGCGACGGCATCGCGCTGATCCGCCAGCACCGCAAGACTCGCTCAGGCCGGATTTACAGTCTTGTCGTTCGCGCCGAATTGCGCGGGCAGAAGATCGGCCAGAAACTGCTCGCCGCAATGATTGAAGCGCTCGCCTCTCGAGGGGTAAACCGCGTTTACCTCGAAGTCGAGCAGAGCAATTCGGGCGCAATCCGGCTTTACGAGCAGAATGGTTTTTACTCCATCGCCGAGCTTCCGGATTATTACGGCAAGGGAAAGCCGGGGGTGCATATGATGTATGACGGCAACCCGGTTGCGCCAGCAAAAACTGTTCATAACCACCTTTAACTGGTCATCGACGGTTGCCATATTTTTCGAGAGGGGCGCGCTTTTCTCCAAATGGGACAGAAATTGCCAGCTTCTCCCCCGGTGGGACAGACATTCCTGTCTGTTGCGGGCCGGGGAGCGGAGGCGGTAATCCGCCTCCCGAGCCGGCTCGCTCTCTTGCGAAAGCTCGCGGAATGTCGCGTCTGCTCGGCGGGCAGGAATGCCCGCACTCGCAGTCGCGTATCAGACAGGAATGTCTGACCCCCCAGGAATGCCCGCACTCGTCGACGCGTATCAGACAGGAATTTCCGACCCACCCGGAAATCCCCGCACTCATGGTCGCGCGACAGCATTAACCTTCGCCACAACCTCGAAGAGGGCTACAATGTGGCCAGATGCCCTTTTCCCCCATTCCCGAAATTCTCGAAGAACTGAAGGCCGGCAAGCCCATCGTCCTGGTCGATGACGAAGACCGCGAAAACGAAGGGGACATTGTTTACGCCGCCGAGAAGGTCACGCCGGAAGCGATGAACTTCATGCTGACGCACTGCGCGGCGTGGTCTGCCTTTCCCTGACCGCCGAGACTTGCGATCGGCTTCATCTTCATCCGCAATCAGACAAGAACACCGCGCAACTCGGCACTGCATTCACCGTCTCCGTCGACGCCCATCCGCGGTTTGGCGTGACGACCGGCGTCAGCGCCAAAGATCGAGCGGCGACGGTGCAGGTCGCGATCGCCGAGGACGCCCAGCCGCAGGACCTGCTTCGGCCGGGCCATATCAACCCACTTCGCGCTCGCGAAGGCGGCGTGCTGGTCCGGGCCGGGCAGACCGAAGGAAGCGTCGATCTTTGCCGCCTCGCGGGGCTTCGCCCGGCGGCGGTAATCTGTGAGATCCTCCGCGACGACGGTGAGATGGCCCGCCGACCCGATCTCGAAAAGTTCTGCGAGAAGCATCGGCTCAAGATGAGCACCATCGCGGACCTGATCAGTTACCGGCTGAAGCGCGAGCAGTTCGTCAAGCGAATCGAGAGCGTCACGCTCCCGACGCGATGGGGAGAATTCCGCCTGCACGGATATCAAAGCGCAGTCGATACCCAGCCCCATCTGGCATTGTGTAAGGGGGGCGTCGGGGAGATCGGGCCGGACGGCGCGGTCATCGTGCAGACCGAATCGACGCTCGTTCGCGTTCATAGCGAATGCCTGACCGGCGACGTCTTCGGCTCGGGCCGCTGCGATTGCGGCGACCAGCTCGAATCCGCCATGCAGATGATCGAGCACGAAGGCCGTGGCGTGTTGCTCTATCTCCGCCAGGAAGGCCGTGGCATCGGCCTGACTAATAAGCTTCACGCCTATGCGCTTCAGGAGAAGGGGCTGGATACTGTCGAAGCCAATCAGCGCCTCGGCCTGCCGGTCGACAAACGCGACTACGGCATCGGGTCCCAGATCCTGCGCGATCTCGGTTTGCGGCAAATCCGCCTGATGACCAACAATCCCAAGAAGATTTACGGCATTGATGGATACGGGCTCCAGATCGTCGAGGAAATTCCGGTACGGATCGATCCGGGGGAGCATAATCGGAAGTACCTGGAAACGAAGAAGGCGAAGCTGGGACATCGGCTTTGATGCGCGGTGCCCGCCATGCCAAAGAAATCACCCAAGCCTCATTCCGGCCGCCGCGGCGACCCAGTCAGCCTCTACCCCCTCAGTCCCGATGAGGCGATGAAGGCAGTTCTGGCGATCAGCCCGGCCGATGTGAAGCGCATCCTGGCGAAGCGGCCGCGGAAGAAGGGGAAATCCAAATGAGACCGGGATGGGTCAGACGCGGGGGTAGCGATTTGATCGCCATTGGTCTGGGCGTCCCGATTCTGCTGATGGGCTTTGCCGGGACGCATTCGGATATCTTTAGAAGTCTGACGATCGAAAACGCTGTCCGTTGGTCTTTTTACATCAGCCCGATATTTGAGGTCGGACTCGTTCTCTGGATTTTTGGGGGCCCGAAACGCAAGTCGTAGTACCGGGCTACGTCAAGTGCATAATTCCGAAACTTAACGTTTTGGATCGTAACTCCCTTGCCTACGACGATATAAATTCCAGCAACAGGGAAGGGTTTTTTTGTACAACATGCCTGGACATATCTTAACGGAGAATCTCATATGAATTTCGACTCACCCGAACTTCAATCCCTTGCCGAGCGACATGGTTTCAGCCGGGAGGCGGTCGTCGAGGCATGGAATGCATTACATCGCGGCGGCGGGTCGATGGCGCAGTTCAGCCATCCGGAATTGGGCGGCTCCGGGCAGTCGCTGCCGGGAATGCTGATGATCGGCGACATGTTCAATCACGGGCTCAAGTCGCGCGTGGAGAATCTCTTCGATGATCTGCGGAATCAGCCGATTGCGCCTCCGGCGCCGCGAGAAGTCGTCCAGCGGGACAACCGGTCGCCAGGCGCGGTGGCGCCAGTCTCAGCTATGGCGCCGGCACCATGACACGCAGCTGGTACCCCGAGGGGCTCGGCTTTCCGACCACCGCCGGCTCGCAGAATAATTTGCGCTATGCGTATTTTCCCGACAGTCACCGGCTGGCGATCGAATTGTTTGGGAAATTGGCACTGTACGAAACCGGCGAACACCACATCTCCGGCGTTTCGCAGCAGCAGAGCAACGACGCCGGGAATATTACTTTCACGAGCCAGTTTGGAGTGATACCGGTGTCATCGCTGAAGAGGGTTGATGATCGGATGGAGCAGCACGTTTGAATTCAGAATTCTGCCTTCCAACGACGGCCGCCCGTGTCGTCGAATCCAGCTACGCCATCCCTGAAGAGCGAACGCCCACACCCGTATAATGACTGATAATAGATCCAATATATTTAATAAACAATCTACTTTGTCATTCTTGTGGTGGCAATAATACGATAAAAATCATTCAGAAGTGTTCCGTTTTGTTCCGAAGTGTTCCACGAAGACTTCGGTCATGATCATGATGCAATAATTCTCATTTCGTCTTTTCGAAAAATGGTCCGCACGAATGAGGCCCCATGTGCCGGTGAATTTCGACCTGGCATTTCTAATATCCGGCCCGCGTATTCGTCTGCTAAACCGGTGAGGGCGTCGCGGAGCGGTCTCTTGCTCGACTTACAACAATCACCCCCGTCGATCGGCCCAAACGATGAGTCAGAGTGGGCGATCTTTTCTGACCCGGATGAAATGGAACCGGATGAGGAGTGGACCGGCGAGGTCGAAGTCGGAATTCCCGACTGGCCCGTCGATGCGATTCACTTCTCCACGTGGTTGTTCACGGAAACATGGGAGCCGGGGACGCCGATTCCCTATGGCTCGGCGCCGACGGTCGGGCCTGGTTGTCGGAACGGTTCGCGATGCGCCAGTCTCGGCCCCATCGCGATGGCTTTCGGCCTGTGCGCACTCGGAGCCAACATCAATGCATCGGTGGCGGCGTTTTTCAAGGACGGATCGTTCGAAGGAATCCTGGCGCTGGGGCAGATCTGTATTCTTCCGGCCCTGGTGCTGGGCACGCTCGGCCGCCGGAGTCAAATCGGCCGGCGCACCGCCGCGATCGGCCGGCTCTGCGGATGGGCGGTGCCCCTGCCCATCCTGTTCATCATTGCAGACGCGATGAAATCGGTCGCCGATCTGCAGTTCAGGATATTGATCGTTGTCTTTCCCTTGTTCGGCTGGTCGCTTGCCGCAATCCTGATCACGCTGGTCGCGGACGGGATGCTGGGGACGGATTAAACTCCTACCGTACTCCCGGCTTTTTCATCAGCGAGTTGCGATAAAAATCGATCATCTTGCGCAGGCCTTCGCTGCGCGAGACCTCCGGTTTCCAGCCGAGCGTCTGGCGGGCGCGGGAAATATCGGGACAGCGAACGCGCGGATCGTCCGGGGGCATCGGAAGATGGACAATCTTGCTCTTGGTGCCGGGAATCAGGCGCGAGATTTCCCTGGCGATCTGAAGGATCGTCATCTCCTCGGGATTGCCGAGATTGATCGGCTCGTGGAAATCATTCTCCATCGCCAGGTTGATGCCGCGGACCAGGTCGCTCACGTAGCAGAGGCTGCGGGTCTGGCGGCCTTCGCCGAAAACGGTGATCGGCTCGTTGTTGAGCGCCTGGCGGATAAAGCTGATGACCACGCGGCCGTCGTAGGGGTCCATGCGCGGGCCATAGGTGTTGAAGATTCGAATGATGCGCGTGTCGGCGTTGCGCTCGCGGTGATAAGCCATCGTGCAGGCTTCGCTGAAGCGCTTGGCTTCGTCGTACATGCTGCGCATGCCGATCGGATTCACGTTCCCCCAGTACTCTTCGGGTTGTGGATTGACGGCGGGATCGCCGTAGCACTCGCTGGTGCTGGCCATCAGGAATCGCGCCTTGCGGGTCACCGCCAGTTCCAGCAGGTTCCAGGTTCCCTGGCTGTTGACCTTCATCGTCGCGACCTGATGCTTCACGTATCCGATCGGGGAGGCCGGTGAGGCCATGTGATAGATCCGATCGAGCGGGCCGACGATATCGAGCTTCTCAGTCACGTCATGTCGGACAAAACTGTAGCGCGGCCGCTGTTGAAGATGAGCGATGTTTTCCTGCCGCCCGGTGATGAAGTTATCGACCCCAACCACCTCGTGCCCCTGCGCCAGGAGCAGATCGGTGAGATGAGATCCGAGGAATCCTGCCCCGCCCGCAATCAGAATGCGCATCGATCTCTCGCTTTGCCAGGGGTTGCATTGCAACCATGGCTGTTAGGGTCCGGCGCATCCGTGCTCCGCGGTTTGATTCGGTCGCTGAATTCGAATCGGACGATGGCAGGCAACGCTTTAGTGACATCACACCCGGCCGGAGCCTTCCCGGCGGGTTCTTCCGATAATAGGCGGTCGCTCCCGCGGGAATCTTAATTTATATTGCCCGGGCTCGCCACATCGGGAACCGGGGGCATCCGCCAACCGTTTTACTTCTGCATGATGCGTTGACATCAGCGCGAACCGGACGGCCCATCCGCATTTGCGCTTGACACCCATTTTCGACAGGTCTACGTTTGAACCGGGCGCCTCCCGAGGAGTTGTGATGTCCGTTCAAATGGAGTTGCACAAGATCATCATCAGCGAGTTGCAGCAAGAGCAGATCATCGTTCTCAAGGAGGTGGACGGGGAACGAAAGTTTCCCATCGTCATCGGCAACCCCGAGGCCCTGGCCATCGACCGCCGGCTCAAGGGCATTGTTCACCCCCGCCCCCTCACGCACGATCTGCTCGCGAATGTGATCGAGCAGCTCGGCGGACAAATCGAACGGATCGAGATCAACAACCTTCAGGAACACACGTTCTACGCGCGAATCCAGATCCGCCGAAACGGCGACGTGCTCAAGATCGACAGCCGCCCCAGCGATGCGATCGCGCTAGGCGTGGCCAGCAGCGTGCCGATCTTCGTCGCCGAGCACGTGCTGGATGAAGTGTGCTGAAGGTGTCAGTTGTCCGTTGCCAGTTGTCCGTTGAAAGACGGCATCACAACGGACAACGGACCACTGACAACGGACATTCCTTATGCAAATGATCGAGGCCGTCATCAAGCCGCACAAGTTGGACGCCGTGAAGCACGCGCTGTGCGCATCGGAATCCTGGGCGTGACCGCCGTCGAGTGCAAAGGCTTCGGGCGGCAGATGGGCCATACCGAACGCTACCGCGGCGCGAAACTGGATGTGGGATTCGTGCCCAAAGTGCTGCTGAAGCTCTGCGTCAAGTCGGAGGAGACGGATAACGCCGTCAACGCGATCGTCGAAGCGGCCCGCAGCGGAGAGGTCGGGGACGGCAAGATCTTTGTTTATCCCATCGAGCGCGTTGTGCGAATTCGGACCGGCGAGAATAACGAAGAAGTGCTGTAAGCATATCCATCAGTTTTTAGGGGGGCAGACATTTTTGTCTGTCACGCGGCCATGAGTGCGGGCATTTCTGCCCGCCGAATGGACGCGGCATTCCGCGGAGTTTTCGCAGAGAGGACCGGCTCGGGAGGCGGAGTAGCGCCTCCGCTCCCCGGACCACAGCAGACCCTTCGACGGCGCTCAGGCCAGGCAGGAATGTCTGTCCCACCGGTGGAGGCTCGCCGCTTCCGGACAATTGGGCTCACCCCCGGCGAAAACTTGCGCTCCCGGTTCCGGCCCGCGAAGATAAATTGCGATCATGGCATCGGCGGCACCCGGCGACCAAACCATTGCTGACCTGGAGGTAACAACCTATCGCATTCCCACCGATGCCCCGGAATCGGATGGCACCCTCAAATGGGACCACACCGACATGGTCGTGGTACGACTGAAGTGCGGGAAAGCCACCGGTCTGGGATGGAGCTACGCATCGAAAGCGGCGGCGGAACTGGTGCAGGAAGTGCTGCAACCCGCCGTGGTCGGGGCATCGGCAATGGGGATTGAAGGGATTTGGCAGGAGATGAATCATCGCCTGCGTAATGTCGGGCGGCCGGGGGCAGGAATGATGGCCGTCTCCGCGGTTGACGTGGCGCTGTGGGACCTCAAGGCGCGATTGCTCGGCATTTCGATGGTGGATTTGCTCGGTGCCGTTCGGGAGAGCGTCGAAATCTACGGGAGCGGGGGATTCACCAGTTACAGCGAGAGCCGCCTCGCCGAGCAGCTTGGCGCGTGGGCCGCCGAAGGGATCGCGCGGGTCAAGATGAAAGTCGGGCGCGATGCGCAAGCCGACCCGCAACGCGTCCGCGTGGCGCGGCAGGCAATCGGAGATAACGTCGAATTGTTCGCTGATGCCAATGGCGCATACTCGCGCAAACAGGCGCTCGGGTTGGCCCGGACGTTCGCAGAGGAATCGAATGTCACCTGGCTCGAGGAGCCGCGGTCCTCTGACGATCTTGAAGGTCTGCATTTAATTCGCGATCGCGGGCCGGCCGGCATGGACATCGCCGCCGGAGAGTACGGCGACACGCCCGGCTATTTCCTTCGAATGCTTCAGGGCCAGGCAGTCGATTGCCTTCAGGCGGACGCCACGCGCTGCGGCGGATATACCGGGTTTCTCAAAGTCGCCGCGCTTTGCCAGGCTTTCCAGATGCCACTTTCAGCGCACTGCGCGCCGCAACTTCATGCTCACGTCGGCTGCGCCGTCCGTGTATTGCGTCACATCGAATACTTCCATGACCACAATCGCATTGCGCGGATGTTTTTCGATGGAGCGATCGCACCCGTCGGAGGCTTTCTTCGGCCCGACCGCGGCCAGCCCGGACACGGCATCGCGCTCAGGGATGGTGACGCCGAGCGCTACCGAATCTGATTCCGGAAGCGGATATCGAGAAAGGTTCTTGCTTCAACGCTGTCCCTCCGCGCCATCGTGTAGCTGATTCAGTGATTCGCTCATCGCGATCTGATGACTTTCGCGATTTCGTGGCGATCCGTTCGCCGAATCGATCTGCACTCGAATGGGCGGCATCCCGACAACATCGTATGTGCTCGATGCGATTCCGATCCCGGCTTCATCGAGCGGGTTGATAATCTGACGGCTCATCGCATCCTTCAAATCGCGGATTACCGTGCGTGGGGGCGATGAACCGCACGGTCAACTCGATCCAGTTGTCGGTCAGACGCCAATAAACCCGTGGCGCAAGCTCAGCCGGCGCGACAAAGTACCTCCGAGCCAGCTCCTTGAGGGCATCCTCGCTGATGGTGCGGGTCTGGATGGTATGGCGGTTGGCGGCATCGAGCAGGATCTGCTCCACTGTCTTGCGATCGTCCTTATATGAAACCGGCAGTCTTATCTCTTCCCAGACATAAGGAAATTCATGGGTATAGTTGTAAACCGGCTCATCAAAAACCGTTGAATTGGAAACTGTGACCATCCGCCCGGTGTACTGCCGCGCGTGAACCCACATCGCCGGATCTGCGTTCTGCACCTCCGGCGGCTGGCCCATTTCCATGATGGTGGTCTGCGTGAAACGGAGCGCCGATCACGTCGCCGCGAACGCCACCCATGGTAATCCGGTCTCCCACGCCAAAGGTTTTTCCGCGCAAGATCACCAGGTAACCGGCGAGGGCGCTGATTGGCTTCTGAAGGGCAAATGCGACGCCGGCGGTAACCAACCCCATGAACGTTGCCAGCCGGGTGGGATTGTCAAACCAGATCGAGAGGACGCCAATCAAGGTAACCAGTGCTAGAAAGAGGCTGATCCCCTGTCGAACCCAGAAAACGACTTTCTCGCTGCGCCGGCTCCTGAGGAACAGTCTTGCGATGCCCTTCAGGATCCAATGAAGGATCACCACACAAACAACGAAACCAACGGTGAAGAGCAGCTTACGGCCGTTGTCCGAAGTAATGCCGATCAGCTTCGTCCCCAATATTTCGAGGGGGTGACCGCCGGAATCATCTGTCTGGGCAAGGAAAGTCATTTTATGAATCCTGTGGCACCTGCGACTGCCGATCCATCGCGTAATGTGGAACCAAGCCCTTGCACCATCCCTTTCACCGCCTGCTTAATGATTCCTGCTTCGTTGGGATCGCCGCGGAGAATCGTCTCGGTAAAGTTCTTCGCCTGCTGCATGGTGATGTGCGGCGGGATGGTCGGCGTATCCGGATCGGTGATCGCCTCGACCACGACCGGCCGATCGCTTGATAGCGCCCGGTCCCAGGCATCAGCCAGTTGCTCCGGCTTCTCGACACGAATGCCGCGCAGGCCAATCGAATCAGCAAACGCCGCGTATGGAAAGTCCGGCAATTCCTGGCTCGCCAGGAACCGGATGTCTCCCATCATGATTCGCTGCTCCCAGGTCACCTGGTTGAGATCGCGATTGTTCAGCACCAGGGTGATCCAGCGCGGGTCGGACCACTCTTTCCAGTATTTGGCCGACCGTAATGCAGGCGTTGAGCCCGTTCATCTGCATTGCGCCGTCGCCGGTCACGGCAATGCAGACGCGATCGGGGAAGCAGAATTTCGCCCCCACTGCATAAGGTACCGCCGCCCCCATCGTCGCGAGATTCCCACTACCGCTGGCCATCATCCCAGGGCGAATCTTCAGATCGTGCGCGAACCAGTTGGCGGTGGTGCCACTGTCGGCGGAAATAATGCAGCGGTCCGGCAGCCTGGGGCTCAGTTCCCAGAAAACTCGCTCCGGATTGAGCAATCCGTTGTTGCCGTCGGTGTGCGCTCGACCTTCGACAATTTTCCACCATTGCTTCACATTTTCGATGATCTTTTCCTGCCATTTCCGTTCTGTCTTTCGTTTGCAGGCGGGGCAGCAGTGCAGCGAGTGTCTGGCGGGCGTCTCCCTTCAGGTTCACGTCCATCGGATATCGCAGGCTCAGCAGCCGGCCGTCAATGTCGATCTGAATTCCCTTCGCCTTCCCGGCTTTGGGATAAAACTCGGCATAGGGAAAACTGCACCCGACGACCAGCAGCGTGTCGCATTCCTGCATCAGATCCCAGCTCGGTTTGCTGCCGAGCAAGCCGATATGGCCGGTGCAAAACGGCACGTCTTCCGGCACCACCGCCTTGCCCAGCCAACTCTTGGAGACGCCGGCGCCGAGAAATATCCGCCGTCTGCATCACCTCCTCCTGTGCGCTCAGCGCGCCCTGTCCGACGAGCATGGCGATTTTGTTCCCGTCATTCAGAATCTGCGCCGCCGCGTTAAGATCGGCCTCCTTGCGGGATCATGTAGGGAACCGGACAACCAATGCCGCTGAGGGCGTGATCGTGCCGCTGAGGCGGATCCGGTACGGCCGATTCTTCCTGGATGTCTTTCGGGAAAATGACACAGGTGACTGCCTTCTGATCCATCGCGATGCGAAAGGCGCGGTCGATGCAGTGGCGCACTGCCGCGGGGCTGGCGACCGTGCACGCAATATTCGCTGGCTACATCCTTGAAGAGCGATTGAAGATCGACCTCCTGCTGATATTGACTGCCGATGGCCGTCGTCGCCGATTGGCCGACGATCGCGACGACCGGCTGGTGATCCATCTTGGCGTCGTAAAGGCCGTTGAGCAGATGAATCGCGCCCGGGCCGCTGGTCGCGATGCAGACGCCGACCGTTCCCGTGAACTTCGCGTGTCGCATGGCCATGAAAGCGGCCAGCTCTTCATGGCGCGCCTGGATGAAGCGCGGCTTGATCCTCGTTCTTGCGCAGGCCCGCGAGCAGGCCGTTGATTCCGTCGCCGGGATAGGCGTAAATGCGCTCGACGCCCCATTCCTGCATCCGTTTCATCACATATTCGCCAACGCTGATAGCCATGACGTTCTCCTTCAAATCAGACGATGTGCTAAGAAGTTTCGTTTTTATCGCATCAACTCTCGGGTTGATCCGTTCCTGGCCAGCAATAGTGCCGGCGAGCCCGCGCCTGCCAACAGCAGTCCTCCGAGCAATGGCTTGCGATGCTTCGTCGCCCACAACTGAGGCTGAAATTCCAGGCAAGGGAGTCGAATTTTCCGTGCGAACCGTAATCGCCGGGGACCGGCTCCCAAAAATTATCGGGTTGATTCGGATCGGCGGGCTCCGGCAGCATCGACACCTTCCCACGCGGCCTGAGCTAGGTAATTGTCGAGCAGCCCGGGGAATATCTTTCTCCCCGAGCGTCGCCTCCACGGTCGTATAGCCGACCATGATCTCGCGGCGGTTGTGCTCAGCGGCGAACAGAATCGCGTCGGCGGCGACTTCGGGCTGGAAAATCGTGCCCGTCGGCCGGGCCTTATTCGGCATGTTGTTCTTCGTCCAGACAAACTGCGTGGTATTCAAGCGCCGGCATGTTCACCACCGAGAGACGCACGTCGCTTTTCTGGTGAATCAATTCGCTTCGAACGGATTCGATAAAGCCCTGAATGGCATGTTTGCTGGCGCAATATGCGCTCTGCAAGCGGGATCGAACGAAACGCCAGCGCCGAGCCCACCTGAATGATGACGCCGCGATTACGCGGCATCATGCGCTCGAGAGCGCAGTGCGTGCCATAGACGTTGCCCCATGAAGGTCACGTCGACGATGTGCTTGAATCTCGTCAGGCTTCATTTTCATGAACGGGCTGTACATGGAGACCATGGCGTTATTGATCCACAGATCGATCGGGCCGAACTTGTTCATCGGCGAGCGTCGCGGCGGCACTCAACCTGCTCGAACTGGCTGACATCGGTTGGAATCGCCAGTGCCTGTCCGCCGCGGTCTTCCACTTCTCGCTTGGCTCCCTCCAAGCCATCCTTGCCTTGCGCAAGCAGTACAATTCTCGCGCGCTTTTGCGCGAGAAGCCGCTCCGTTGCCCGCCCGACGCCGCCGGATGCGCCGGTGATCACGACCACCGTGTTTGGACCGATCGTGACCATGCTATTTCTCGTAATTTCTGGCTGCGACGAACGTCGTCGCGAAGACCATTGGACTGCCAGGAACGCGGCTATCACGCCGACGCCGAGCAGTAACGCCGTCCTGAGCATCGCCGCTCGCTGCTGACGCTTCGCTCGGGCTACCATGTCCGCCTCGGGACGGCCGCGGATTCCGTCGCGCGGTTCCGTGCATGCGCCATTTGCAGAACCTGGGCCAAATGCAATGCGCGTGCGATCGGTCTGCTGATCGAATCTGTTCCTGGCAACTGAATCCGTCGGCGATGATCAGTTCATCGTCCTGCCTTGCGAACCTCCGGCAGCAGCACGCGTTCGCCGCGGCGACGCCCGACCTCGTAGTGATCGTTTTCCTTTTCGTACCCGAATGCGCCGGCCATGCCGCAGCAGCCGGCATCGGGGTGCTTGATGCTCGATCCCCATCTGTCGAAGATCTCCTTCTCGGCGAACAGCTTGCCGAACTCTTTGTCGTTGAGTGTGTCGAGCGCTTTCTGATGGCAATGGCCGTGAACGATCGCCTTTGCGGTTCAGCTTCGGCGGCTGGTAATGCGGCGCCTTGGTACGAAGGAAATCGCTGAGCGTGAACGTCAGAGTCCTTGAGCCGCTTGGCGTCCTCGTCTTTGGGCAGCAGATTCGACAGCTCATCCTTGAAGCCGCCCAGCAGCTTGGCTCGAGCACCACCATCGGGATGCCGGCCTGATAATACGGCCGCAGTTTTTCCAGCATATCGATCCACCAGCGCTTGGCCATGCCGAGAAAGCCGTAGTCATACAGCGGCCGGCCGCAGCAGACGTCGGCCATCGGGGACCTCGACGCGGAAGCCGGCGTCTTCCAGCACTTCCGTCGGCCGCGATGGCGACATCGGGGTGAAAGTGATTGTTGAACGTGTCGGCGAAGAGCACGACCGGCGGGCCGTCGGGATTCTTCGGCTCGTGCGATGCGAAACCACTGCTTGAACGATTGCGGCGCAAACGGCGGGAATCTTCCGCTTGGGGTGCACGCCGGCGAGCCAACTTGGCGATCGACTGCAGGCCCGGGCAGTCTGCGTGAACGAAATTCGCCAGCCGACGGTGCGAACGACGCGAGCGTCGACCAGATGTGGATCCAGCCGAAGCGTAGGCATGCCGGGGCCGCAGCCGGCCCTCATAGTAGTGGCTGAGGAACTCGCGCCTTGTACGTCGCCATGTCGACGTTGACGGGGCAATCGCCCTTGCAGCCCTTGCAGGAGATGCACAGATCGAGTGCGTCCTTCACCTCGTCGCTCTTCCAGCCGTCTTCGATGACTTCGCCGTTCATCATCTCGAACAGCATGCGGGCCCGGCCGCGGGTGGAGTCCTTTTCCTCGCGGGTCACCATGTAGGACGGGCACATGGTGCCGCCGCCTTCGCGGCGGCATTCGCCGACGCCGACGCAGCGCAGCGCGGCGCGGGCGAAGCTGTGGTGATCGGCCGGTGTAGGCGAAATGGGTTTCGGGTTGCGGCGGGTTGTAGTCGGGGCCGATCCGCAGGTTCTCGGTGATGCTGTAGGCCGGCCGTCCAGGTTGATGACCTTGCCGGTGTTCATCCGGTTCGTCGGGATCCCAGATCCGCTTGAACTCCTTGATCGCCTCGAACAATTCGGGGCCGAACATCTTCGGCAGGAATTCGTCCGCGTGCCTGCCGTCGCCGTGCTCGCCCGAGGCGACGCCGCCGAACTTCATGACCAGCTCGACCGCTTCGTTCATGAACCGCTTGTAGTTCTTCGATTCCCGGCGCGGTGTAAAGATCGAACTGGCACGCGGCAGTGGATGCATCCCTGGCCCATGTGGCCGTAGAGCGAAGGGTTGTAGCCGTACTTGTGGAACAGCGCGCGCAGCTCGCGCAGATATTGCGGCACGGCCTCGACCGGCACGGCCGAGTCTTCCCAGCCGGGCCAGGTGTCGGGATGGCCGGGCACCCAGGCGGTGCTGCCCAGGCCGCCTTCGCGCACATCCCAGATCATCTTCTCCTGTTGTGGGTCGTCGTAGAGCTTCATGTCGACCGGCGGCGTGCGTCGCCAAGCCCTTCGACGTGGTCCATCATCCGCCGGGCCTGATCGTCGCAATCTTCTTTCGATTCGCCGCCGAATTCGACGAGCAGAAAGGCCGGGCCCTTCGGGAGGATCGCCAGGCTCGCGTTCTCATCGCCCTTTTTCTTCACGTATTCGAAGAGCAGTTCGTCGATCCCCTCGCAGGCGGTCGGATTGAACTTCAGCACTTCCAGTGCGCACTCGGCGGCGGTGTAGATGTCCTTGAATCCGAGCATCACCACCGTGCGCGCCTTGGGCGCCGGGACCAGGTGCAGCGTTGCTTCGAGGATCGTGACCAGCGTCGATTCCGAGCCGACCAGGGCCCGGGCGACGTTGAAGCCGTTTTCCGGGCAGCAGATCGTTGAGGTTGTAGCCGGAGACGCGCCGTTCCAGCTTGGGGAACTTTTCGCGGATCATGTTGCCGTAGCGATCGACCAGCGACTTTGAGCGCGGCATAAATCTCGCCGTGCCGCCCGCCGCCGCGGATGATGCGCTTCCAATTCTTCCGGCGGCGTCGGGCCCGACATGCATGCGCGTGCCGTCGTACAGCAGCATGTCCAGCGCGTGGGTGTTGTCGCTCATGCGCACGCCCAGGCCGTGCTTCTTGCTCAGCAGCGAATGGCTGCCGCAGGAGTTGTTGCCGAGCATTCCGCCGATGGTGCATCGGCTGTGCGTCGCCGGATCAGGGCCGAAGAAAAGCCCGGCCTGCTCTTTGGCGGTTTCGCGGAAATGATCGAGCACGCATCCGGGCTGCACTGGCCGAGCTGCGCTGTCCGCGTCGATCCGCAGGACGTGGTGCATGTACTTGGAGAAATCCATGACGACGGCGACGTTGCAGCATTGCCCGGCCAGGCTGGTTCCGCCGCCGCGCGAGAGGATCGGCGCACCATGCTGCCGGCCAGACGCACGGTCGTTTCGACATCCTGCACGTGCCGGGGAATCACCACGCCGATCGGGGCCTGGCGGTAGTTGGAGCCATCGGTCGCGTAGAGACGCGCGTTCCGTTATCGAATCGCACTTCGCCGTCGATC
The DNA here is from genome assembly GCA_963754335.1 of uncultured Phycisphaerales bacterium. Taxonomy (GTDB): domain Bacteria; phylum Planctomycetota; class Phycisphaerae; order Tepidisphaerales; family Tepidisphaeraceae; genus JBBSDP01. The sequence goes on along the minus strand of CAVWFQ010000005.1, from coordinate 1,412,533 downwards.
GATTTCTTCAGCGCCTGCGTGAGCGACTCGACGACATCGCGCTCGAGCGCCGTACGAGTGTCATCGATCCCCAGTCGTCCGAGCCGGGACCGCTCGTTCTTTTCCCGCAGGACTTTTAATCTGCATGGTCATTGATGAATCTCCGCCGGGGACCGGCTCGTATCGCCGGTCTTTCGCTGTCGCCGAGCGGGCGATGCCTCTTCGCGTGGCGTATCGTCGACCGAGAGTGTGAAATCCTTTCCCTCCCACCGATTCCCGGCTTGGGGCCAGCGGAACGTGAAACAAAGTTGCTCTCCCTGAGCCATGCCGGCGGTGGGAAGATCGACACTGTGAATGCCGACCCCACTGTCGCGTGTCGGATGATCCTGAGTCGTTATCCAACGATCGGTGCTGAAGTGAACGATTGCAGGGGCGAGCAGTTCAACGCGGAATCGCCGCCGGGCGAAAACGAGACGGTCTTGATGATCGAATCGCCAAAGCGCCAGTCGGGCTGCCAACGCGGTTTTTTGCATTATCGCTCGGCGGCGTCGCGCGGCAGATCAAAAACCCGCCCATCGCGAATCGATCGCAGAAGCCGGACATACTCCGAATGTGTCCAGGCCAGCGGCATCGCCGATCCGGTTGGCCTGCCGCGGTATCGCGCGATCCGGAAGATCGTCGCTATCCCACACCTGTTCCGGGAGGAAGCCTGCCTGACTGGCAAAGCCGTTCAAGGCGCGCGAACATTCGAAGAGCCGCGTCGTTATTGCCGGCGGCCACCTCGTAATGCCCGCGCTCGCCGGTCAGCAACGGCCAGGCGCAACCATGCGCCGCCTTCTCGTCTTTTTCACCGGTGAAGGGGCTCGCCGTCGTCGTGCTCGCCGTAATAGTCGCCGTTATATCGATGCCAGCAGGGGCCGGCGGGTGTATCAACCCGATTGATCGCGTCGATCACCTTTAAAGTATTGAGAATTCGGGGATCGCCGGCACCCCGCAGACCAAACCTCACCAGCGCCAGAGCATCCGGACTGACGACTTCGTCCACGCGAATTTCGTCGCCCTCGTTGATCTGGGGATGGGGCCCGATTGGGCGATTGCGGTCATTCCCGGCGATGGAGCGATGCGAATGTAATATCCATCCACGCCAACGCGCGTCTTGCCAGCGCCGTTCCGCGAACGTAGGTCCATCTCCTCGATGAAGTCATTCCAAAGGTCCGCTGTTTCACGGAAGTATCGGGCCGCCGCAGCGTCGCCGAACCGCTCGGCCAGACGACTGGCAATGAGCAAGCGCAGCGACCTCAGTGGCGAGCGTGAAGGGAGAAAGCCCCGTGTGAGTTCTCCCATCGGTCCTGTCCCGTCGATGGGCCCCGGACGATCAGAAACCGCGAAGACTGCCGGACCATCGGCCACGCGGCCCGCACGTCGTCTTCAGTCGAGAACTCCTTCGCGCGCCCCCAAGTCGAGCAGCAGAGTAGGAAGGGACGCCTCGTCGAGCTGTACGCCATGGCCATAGGGCGTCTCCGTCGAGCCACATATTCTGTGGCCAACCGCCGGCCGGTAGCTGCGTCGCCTTTAGATACTCCAGCGCGTTCCGCTGTTTTTCCCCGCTTGCCTGCCGCGAGAAATCCGCACGCTTCCTCGACAGGTCCCGCACCCAGGCGATTGATAGCCCCCAGTATCCTTCGGCCGAGATGCGCCCCAGGGAACGGAGAGAGCCGCGACGCCACCTCCGGCAAATCGCTTCTGCGCGATGCACTCGCAAGGTCATGAGGCTGGTGCGATACAGGCTCCGTGCCGCACGATCGGCCTCGCGCCACACTCGGGGCCGCGATTGATCCGGCTTCTCTCGAAGAGCCAGTTCCGTAGCGGCCCATTCGCCGCGTTCTTCTCCCTGGAGTCGCTCGGCGTTTGAAGCCAGGAATTCCATTCCTCCGCGTAATCGTGGCGAATGCTGTCGATCGGCCGGCGGCGATAATGTCGCGTTCAACGCCGCTCCCTCGGGCGTGTCGTCGAATGAAAGGGCCAGGTCAAAATTGCAGACGCATCGAACCAGATCAATTTCGCCGGCAAGGGCGGCATGCCCGTGGTCGGCTCGATCGAAAGTTCGGGTGATGCCGCCGTGTCCGTGCAAGTCCTGCCATGGGTCCGACATTCCGACATATCCAACCGAGCGCCGCATCCAACCCGCGGAGGTGGCCGCGCACAGAGCAGCGCGATCCACCTCGGGCAAGGAGCATCGGACGTCCGCGAAAGGAATCGAGCCATCCCGAATTGTCGCACCCCTGATTCCCCAAACGCGGGGAAAGAAGAACAAAGAGCCGAAATTTCTCCACCGCGCTTTGCCATGGCTCGAACCGAATCTGCTGCAGCAACACATCGCGACAGGGATCGATAATGACTTGCTTGATGAGCTTGATATCTTCCCAGAACGCACCGATTCTCGATTCGAAACGCCGGTATTCCGTCTATCGCCAGATAGGAGGTGCTCGACTCGGTATTCCATCGTTCATCTGAAAAGAACCCGTCTGGCCCGGTGACGATCAAGAATGAGTCACGTAGCGCGATGTCATCGGCGCGAGGATAGAAGACTTCGCTGATGGCGCCTCGGCCGAGCGTGAACCAAGAGGCGCGATGCATCTGAAATGGCAGGCCCTGCCCCGCTTTTGGCCGCAAGATCCCATGCCGCCTGATTGCCCGGACGTCCTGGAGCGGTGTGAGTGACGCCGACGGGTTCATCTATTTCTTTCATGGATACCAATCGCCTTCGAAGCGGATGACTATGACGCGAAGATGCACTGCGCGTGCCGGCGCAAGTGATGACGGAGTCGAAATGGACATCGCCGAGAGAAGAGCTCCTCGGATTCCGGTGTCGGAATCGGACTCATCGGCTCTCCGCCGTGTTAAATTGGCCTGTGAAGTGGTCGCACAGCCAAACTCCGTATTTATTGTCTTTTTTTCTTACATCGCTTTGGTTCGTTACGATGCGGAACTTACCAAGGAGCGAAACGATGCCCGGCTACGCCATTCCGCAAACGCGCAAACCGCCGAAGCTGAAGAAACGTCAGGTTCAGCTCGTCGCTAACGGCGACTTGAGGCAATCCGCCAACCAGCGCTGCTGGCCGGAGCAGGCGAAGATGGAGGAATTGTTGACTCACGCGCTGGCCGAGCGCGGATATGAGCTGATTCGCGCCCACCCGTATCGCGAATCGGAGCGGCATGGATTTATCGGGTCGCAGAAGGAGGGGATCGCCGTCTTCGGCGGCGTGGATCCGCGCGCACCGCTCATCGTCGCCGAGTCCGTCTGGCAGTATTCGCATCACATTCTGCCCGGCCTGCTGTCGCACCGCGGCCCGATCCTCACCTGCGCCAACTGGTCCGGAACATGGCCCGGCGTAGTCGGCATGCTGAACCTCAACGGCTCGCTCACCAAAGCCGGTGTAAATTATTCGACGATCTGGAGCGAAAACTTCGCCGACGATTTCTTCACCGACGCGCTGGGCACATGGCTCAAGACCGGCCGCATCAAGCACAAGACGCCGCACGTCACCAAGTGGAAAAACGTGCGCGCGGCGCCGGCGAACGAAAGCTCGGCACGGCGCTGGCCGAGCAACTCGAGCGCACCAAGGCGATCCTCGGTGTTTTCGATGAGGGATGCATGGGGATGTACAACGCCATCATCCCAGACGAGCTGCTCAATCCGCTGGGAGTTTACAAGGAGCGCCTGAGCCAGTCGGCGCTCTACTACGAAACCACACAGGTCGGCGATGATGAGGCGTCAGCCGTCAGACAATGGCTTTCCGATCGCGGCTTGAGATTCAAGACCGGCCCCAGCGAAGAAGAGGATCTGACGGATCGACAGATTCATCTCCAATGCAAGACCTATATCGCCGCCGTGCGCATCGCCGATGACTTCGGCTGCCAGGCGATCGGCATTCAATATCAGCAGGGCCTCAAAGATCTTCTGCCCGCCTCCGACCTGACCGAAGGGCTGCTGAACAATTCGGATCGTCCTCCCGTGCGGTCGCGCGACGGGAATCGGATTCTTTTCGATGGCGAAGCCCTGCCGCACTTCAATGAAGTGGACGAATGCGCCGGCCTCGACGCGCTGATGACTGCGCGGGTTCACAAGGCAATGGGCCAGCCGCCGGAAACGACATTGCACGATATCCGCTGGGGCGACAGCGACCGCTCCGGGACCGTGCCGGACTTTGTCTGGGTGCTGGAGATTTCCGGGGCAGCTCCGCCGGCCCACTTCATCAACGGTTACGCCGGCGCAACCAGCGAACGGCAGCCGCCCATGTATTTCCGACTGGGCGGCGGCACGCTCAAGGGCATCAGCCGCCCCGGCGAAATTGTCTGGAGCCGGATCTATATCGACGACGGAAAACTGAAAATAGACCTGGGCCGTGCAGGCGTGGTGGAGCTGCCGATGGACGAGACGCAGCGCCGTTGGGACGCGACGACCTCACAATGGCCGATCATGCACGCCGTGACCTACGGCGTCACCCGCGACCAGATGATCGCCCGCCACAAGGCCAATCACATCCAGGTCGCCTACGCCAACAGCGAGGAGGAAGCGGACAAGGTATTGCTCGCGAAAGCGGCAATGGCCAGCGCACTGGGGATGCACGTCGCGCTGTGCGGGACGAAGAAGAATGGGAAGGGATGGGAGTGAAAGGACGCGAGCAACCGAATGTGATCGTATTTGGCGGACCTAATGGCGCCGGCAAATCGACCACCGCGCCCACCGTATTGCGCGGCGCATTGAGCGTTCGAGAATTTGTGAACGCTGATGTGATCGCGCGAGGCTTATCCGAGTTCAATCCTGACCCGTTGCGCTCACCGCAGGTCGGATCATGCTTGAGCGGATTCGGGAATTGGCCTCCGAACGCGTGAGCTTTGCCTCGAGACTACGTTAGCAAGCCGCAGTTTCGCTCCGTGGATCAAGAGCTTGTTAACCGAAGGATATGCGTTCCGCTTAATCTATTTGTGGTTGCCGTCCCCCGATATCGCTGTCGCACGCGTGAAGACCCGCGTCAGTTCCGGCGGGCACAACGTGCCGGAAGAAACGATTCGACGCCGATACTACGGTGGAATCCGCAATTTTTTCGAGCTTTATCAGCCCCTGGCAACGTCGTGGCGATGGTACAATAATGCAGACCCCGCGGTGCGACGCCTCGTCGCCTCGGGCGGAAAGGATCAAAATGAGAAAGTTTACATCCGCAAAACCTGGCAGGAAGTCCTCAGCCTCGTCCAAGGTTCCCTCAAGCCAAGCGGCTGAGAAAAATATCGATGAGATCTTCCGCGATGGCCGGGCGATTGATCGCGCGGTGAGTCGGGGTATTCGCGAAGCATTGCTCCAACACAAACGGGCCGGAAACCCCGTTCCTATCTGGCGCGACGGCAAAGTCGTCTGGCTGACCCCCGATCAAATCCCCGTCTGATCGGCGCAGTACAGTCCCCCCGATGCGTCGTCGACTTTTCAATATTCTGGCGGCGGCGTCGACAATGCTTTGCGTGGCGATTATCGCACTTTGGGTGCGAAGCTGCTGGTACGCCGATTTCGGATGGGTGCGGTTCCACGACCGCGATTCAACCCTCAGCCGCCAACTTAATTTGAAAGTGGGTAGCGGCGGATTTCAATTTGAGAGCTATACGCTTGCGCTTCTTCGTTACCGTTTCCCGGAAGATCGGGAGTACGTTCACTGGGATTCTGCGCGCGACGATCTGGAGTTTGGACGATGGATGCGATTCACGCTCGTGGCGAACGCTGACATATTAGGTTTTCCGGACCCGTGGCCCGGGTACTTTAGAAATGAGTCGGCCTTCGGCCCGCGTCTTCGATTCCATCGCGACAACGCCTCCGACAACGTCTTCGTCAACTCCTCTAACGGCATCATCGTCCCATTCTGGATTCCGACGATGCTGCTCGGACTGCTGCCTATCTTCGTAGTTTTCAGGTTCTGGCGGGGTCGCAGGCGCAAGTTTGCGGCGTCTGTTATTCCTGCGGCTACGATCTCCGGGCAACGCCTGGTCGTTGCCCCGAGTGCGGAACACCCGTCAATCCAAAGCCCGTGCAAGCTGAAAAAGCCGTGATTTAAATGGGACAGCTCACAACAGCGCCTCCCTCGGAACCGATTCATCGGTCGCGGCGAACGCGGCTTCGAATACATCGCCTGTTTCGGCGAGCATCTTAAACCGATCGAGATAGTGTTCGAATCGTTCCCCTTTGTCGTCGCGTCCGCCGGCCGGCGCATCATACTCCGCTCCCAGGGACACCTCGGTCCGATCCCGGGCGAGCGGCTTGAGCGTGACGACGGTGCGGTGGTGCCGGCCGTCGCAGGCGTGCCAGGCGATGCGGTGCGGGGCGGTCATTTCAACGACTTGGAAGACCCACTGCCGGTGAACACCCCCTTGCATGACCTTCCAAAACATTTGCCGTCCCTGGACGCGCAATTCCTGCACGTGAGACAGAAATTTAGGGTAGCTGGCAAAGTCCTGCCAGATGGCATAGGCCTGTTCGACCGGCACATTCACGACAATTGACCGCAGGACGTTCCTCAGCATTACGGGCTCCAACAAATTGCCCCAGCCGCTGTTCGTCGTCAGGTGCCGGATTCCAGGCGAATCGCTCCAACGCTTCAGCATAGTACGCGCGGTGCCGCGAAAAATTCCTCGATTAAATTAGTGTTAATCAGACAAGAATATCTGACCCACCGGGAATGGCGGTTGGCTTTCATGCGATAGCGGCAAGCACAACTCGACCTTACATTGGTACCGTGCAATCCGATCGCTCGCACCTTTTCACCGAAATGCGCCTTGCCGAGTCGATGCGGCTCGATGAACTCAGCGTCGACGATGCCGTCGCGCTGATGAACGCGCAGGATGCGATTGCAGTAGCCGCCGTAGGACGCGAACGACAATCGATTTCCAACGCGATCGGGTTGGTCGTCTCGGCGCTGCGAAGCGGCGGACGGCTGATCTACGTCGGCGCTGGAACGAGCGGCCGGCTCGGCGTGCTCGACGCGGCGGAGTGCCCCCCCACCTTTCGCACCGATCCGTCCCAGGTCCTCGGAATCATCGCCGGCGGGCAGGGGGCGATGTTTCAATCGCAGGAAGGGGCCGAGGACCATGCAGATAGCGGCGCCAAGGCGATCGATGAACGAAACGTCGCAGTCACAGACGTAGTCCTGGGGATCGCAGCCGGCGGGACGACGCCATTTGTTCATGGCGCGCTTCGCCGTGCCGCGGAGGGCGGCGCGAAAACTGTCTTTCTTTCCTGCGTGCAGCCCGTTGAAGGGGAGCCGAAGACCGATGTGGTCATCCGCCCGATCACCGGGCCCGAGGTCGTCACCGGCTCGACGCGGCTGAAGGCCGGGACCGCGACCAAGCTCGTGCTGAATGCCATCACGACTGTCGCGATGGTTCAGCTTGGCAAGGTCTACGAAAACCTGATGGTCGATGTGCGGGCGAGCAACGAGAAACTGCGCGACCGCGCGACGCGGATCGTCGCTGAACTGACCGGGTTGTCGCGAGAATCGGCCGCCCGATTGCTCACGCGGGCCGGCGGCCACGTAAAGCTGGCGGTGGTCATGCATGCCCGCAAGGTGGAGGCCGGGGAGGCCGCGGGCATTCTCGATCAATGCCAGGGTCTACTTCGACGGGCATTGCACCCCGACAACGTCTGATCTTCGCGCATCTATCTCATCAGAGTAATGAATTCCTTTAGAAGCCTTCACGCCGGGTCCTGTGGACCCGGATCCGGGTCCACAGGACCCGGCGTGACCGTCGATGCCAGAGGAGATTTCCAGTGATGAAGCAAGCTCCAATCGTCGCGATTCTCTTCATGTTATTTCCGATCGCGGTTTTCTCCGCTGACGTTCAGACCGGGCAGACGCCACAACATTTTGAAAAGAAGGTCGGCGAGACAGTTCTGCAAATGGATTATCTCCTCTTTCTCCCCGCCGATTACGGGAAAGACCCTGCAAAAAAGTGGCCGACGATGTTATTCCTGCACGGCTCGGGTGAGCGGGGGACGGACGTCAATCTAGTCAAGAAGAACGGCCCGCCGAAGATCGTCGAACAGAAGCCGGATTTCCCGTTCATCGTAGTCTCTCCGCAGTGCCCGCCGGAGACCTGGTGGAAACTCGATGTGCTCAGCGCCCTGCTCGATAACGTGATCTCCACCTATGCCGTCGATCCGAATCGCGTTTACCTGACCGGCTTGAGCATGGGCGGATTCGGAACTTGGGCGCTGGCCGCAAAGGAGCCGCAGCGCTTCGCGGCGATCGTGCCGATGTGCGGCGGCGGAGATCCCACCACCGCCGAGCGCATGCGAAAATTGCACATCTGGGTGTTTCACGGGGAGAAGGACACATCAGTGCCGATTCAGAAAGACGAAGAAATGGTCGACGCGCTCACGGCCCTTCACGCCGACGTGAAATTCACACGCTACCCCGACGCCGGTCACGATTGCTGGACGCGCTCGTACGCCAATCCGGAGTTATACAAGTGGATGCTATCGCATCATCTCGGCGAGAAATTGCCGGCGCCGCCGGAGAAATAGGAATTTCCGATTGCGACCTTTACCAGTAGCCGCCGTAGCCGATGTAACCGCCCCAGAGATCCAATGTGCCCTGAACCGTCGAAATCCGCCGGAGGTAGTCCTGACGGCCGATCCATTCGACGTGACCATCAAAGAACGCCAGATTTGAACCGCCGTGGTGAAATTCGCCCAGCGAATCGTCCCCAGGCGTGTAAGACGGGCCGACGAGCGTAACGCCGTTATCCCAGCATGCGGAGTCAATCATATCCTGTTCCATCAGCATGAACACGCGGGCAGCGCTGGGGCGGACGCGGGAGATTTTGGTAACCGATCCGTCTACCCGGATCTGGCCCGTCACCGGATCGGTTCCCATGCAATACCCGGGCTGGCCATTGACCTGGTAGGTCCATTGCGGCGGGAATCCATACAGCGTGCCGATTTTGTTCTGATTGATGAGCGGGTATTCAGGACAGACATATATTCCGCGATTGCCCGTGTATTTCCAGATCAAACCCTTCTCGACGAAGTTGGTGTCATCCATCTTGAAGGTAGCGTTGGTCCCACTCCCCTTCCCGTATTCGGGGTCAGGGAACTCCCAGTTCCAGACGGGAACCCACCCATCGTTGTCGGCGGCGTACATGAGCATCGCCTGAGACAACTGCCGAAAATTGCTCTGGCAGACCGCATACCTTAATTGTGAGCGGGCGGCCGACATCGCGGGAAGCAACATCGCCACGAGAAGGCTGATGATGCCGACGACGACCAGCAATTCGACCAGCGTAAAGCCAGTCTTACGACGTGTCATGATTTCTTCGCTCCAGGGAAAATCCGTATTCCCGGAGTATACAGTCATCGTCCACAACCGCCAAAACTATTTGGCAATTGATCGCAGGGCATATCTTAATCCTGAAAATTAAACCCGCGCACGACATGACGAGGCCCGAGCTCAATACTTGTAACCGTAGAGGTACCCGCCCCAGAGATCGATTGTGCCCTGGACCGTCGAGACACGACCGTAATAGGATCCCGGAGGGGGCGTGGGGATTGGCCCGGTAATCACATCCGGCGCCCCGCGAAGAATCCACTCAACGTGGCCGTCAAAGAATGCAAGATTGGACCCGCCATGGTGGAAAGAACCAAGCGAATCCGCGCCTGAAACCGGGAAGTCGGTCGGGCCGTTCAGTGTGACCCCATTGTCCCAGGCGTCGTCGTCGGAGATATCCTGCTCCATCAGCATAAACACGCGCTCCGCGCTGGGGCGAACACGAGCGACCTTGGTGACAAGGCCGGGCATTGATCCCAATCCCATACAATACCCGGGCGTCCCGTTTACCTGATAGGTCCATTGCGGCGGAAACCCCCAGAGTGGATTGAATCCTGCCTTCGCAAAAGTAAACGGATATTCCGGGCAGACGTAAATGTTGCGATCGCCCGTGTATTTCCAGATCAACCCCTTCTCGAAAGAATTGGTCTCGTTCATGCTGCCGGTGAAATTTGATCCTTGGTTCGGGCTTCCGTACGACGGATCAGGAAACTCCCAGTTCCAGACGGGAACCCATCCGTCGTTGTCCGCGGCGTACATAAGCATTGCCGCCGACAATTGCCGAAGATTGCTCTGGCAGATCGCGTATCGCAGCTGCGATCGCGCTATGGACATGGCGGGCAGCAAAATCGCCACCAGCACGGCGATGATGCCGATGACGACCAACAACTCCACCAGGGTAAATCCCCGTGTGCGGCGCAACTTCATTTGGTGTTTCCTGTTCACAATTGAGTACGCATATAGTACCTCACCCGGCATCGAAGAATCGAGGATATTTACTGATTTTTGAGTTCTTTCGCCGGGCCACGGTTCGATTACAACACTTCTTATGCTTCGAATCGGCATTATTGGTTTCGGTCGTATCGGCGCGGAACACGCGGGCTGGCTGGAGCGATCCGAGAGCGCGCGAGCGGCCGCGGTCGTCGACGCCACGCCAGTCCGGCAGGACCTGGCGCAGCGTCGACGGCCTGCGCGTCCATGACAATTTGGACGCAATGCTGAATGATTCGCAGATCGAAGCGGTTCTCGTTGCTACGCCGACCGCAATGCACTTCGACCAGGCGATGCAGGCCCTGGGCGCGGGCAAACATGTCATGGTGGAAAAACCGATGGCGCTCGACCTCCCGCACGCCCAGACGATGGTGGAAGAAGCCGAGCGAAACGGACGGGTGCTCAGCGTTTTTCACAATCGCCGATGGGACATCGATTATCTCACCGTTCGGGAGGCGATCGCCTCCGGCGTGCTGGGAAAGCTGATCAACGTCGAAAGCCGGCTCGGGCAATTTGCCAGTTGTGTCGGTCCGGCGGCGAAGGAATACCGCCCGGGCTGGCGCAATGAGGCGACATTCGGCGGAGGCGGGCTTTATGACTGGGGAAGCCATTTCATCGATCAGATCTGGCGTCTTCTCTGGCCGGCGCCACCGGTCAAGGTCTTTGCGCAGCTTCGCGGCAATGTCTGGACGCAGGATTGTGACGACTTTGCGCACATCTGCATCGATTTCGACGATGGCGCGGCTGCCCTTGTCGAAATCAACACCACCACCGCACATCCGCAGTCGCGGTGGCATCTGGATGGGACGAAGGGATCGGCGTTTAGTCCGCCGAGCCCGCAGTTCGACACCGCGGTCTGGGCGAATTTGCAGTTTGCGCGGCTCCGAACGCATCGCCGGGGACGATCGGGAGCGCCAGAGTGCGGATTGAGCGAGACCGATATCTGGGATCGGTTTGCCGCCGCGACGGCGGGCAGAGAGCCTCCCGCCGTGAGCGCGCGGAGTGTTTTGCCTACGATGGCGCTGCTCGATGCCGCACGGCGCAGCGGCCAGACCCACGAGGCGGTTACGATATCATCTCGGGATTGGGTGTATGAGTAACGTGGATCATTCCGCGGCAAGGTAAATCTGCGATGGCTCTTTCGCTCAAATGCGGGCGCTGCGGCAAAGTGTACGACGTGGACGAGTCCATGGGCGGCCAGCCGGTTCAGTGCACGCGATGCCGATTCATCATGGTGGTGCCGCGGGCGACGAAGGAAGAGGCCCAGGACGCCGCCGATCACGGCCCACAACGCGAGGCGGTCGATCTGAATGCGGGCGCGGAGATGGAACATTCCGCCTCCGCCGAGGAAGTCAGCCAGGTGGTCTTGCGCCCTTGGCACTGGCCGCGATGGGGACGACCGAAGCTGGAAATTGACGAAAAGGGGGACCCGCGGCCGCGCGCTCGCGGTAATCTCCTGTTGATTGCGATCGCACTGCTGCCGGCAGCGCTCGGCGCTTTATGCATCTATTGGTTTGTGCCATGGAGTTCGCTGCTCGGCGGAACGAAAACCACCCCTCCCGAGGTCGTCGCTACCACCGGCTCCAACCCGGCCGTTACGAGTCAAGTCGCGCCCGTTGCGCCCGAACCGATCACGCCGGCCGTTACGCCTGCCCCCGAGGTCGCCCCCTCGACACCCGCCGCAACGACTTCAATCCCGGACTGGAAGCAGCCGGTCGCGCCGACGGCGCCGCCTGGCTGCCCGATTCAACGATCGCCGACGCCTTCGGGCCGTACATCCCGATTGGTGGATTTGCGCTGCGCGGGCCCACAGCCGGCTTTCATCTGGCCGCGGCAACCTCCGCAAAGCTGACCTGGGTGGGTCGTGGACCGAAGGGTGAGCGCGCCGAGCTGACGCTGACCATCATGCCCAGCGCCGATCCGGCCCAGATGCGACGTCGATTGCCGCCGGACGAACCGCCGGATCTGGGACGAATCGGCCCGGATGCGCTCGGCGCAACGCGCGTCGATACGATGCAAAAAAACACCGATACGCTTCCAGTTCGGCAGATTGATTACGATATCTACGACCGAGGCCGGCACGCGCAAATTCAAATCAGTGTCACTTCGAACGACAAAGCCGATTCACTGGAAACCCTGACGGCGTGCGCCATGACGCTTCGCCGCGCCCGCCCCGGAGAGAAGTCCTGGCGCCTTCCGGGGATACATTGCCGGCCGGATACGATCCCGCCTCCCGCCCCGATGATTGGTCGCTCACCGGGGAGGAGGCGACGACGTCGCTTCAGCCGGTCAAGCACGGATTTGCCTATACGATTCGTCCGCCAATGGAATTACGCCTCGTTGGTTCCGGCGTATGGGGTGGACACGATGCCCGCATCCCCGCGCTCGATCCCGACGCGGGTTTGCCGCTCCTGCTGATCAGCCCGCGCAGCCTGGACCAATCCTCATTCAAGACATTGCGGGCGTGGGCGGACGATCAATTTGCGCGATTTGGACGCGAAACGGAGTGGGGAACGATCGACGGCGTGCCATTTGCCCGCACTCGATACACCGATGCGAGTAGCGGACGCCCCGCCGTTTGCGCTGTTTACGCCGCTGTCTTTAACCAGAGGTTCTGGACCCTGACGACTGCGAGCTGGAGTCCGTCGCCGGAACTGGAGTTGGCCGTCCGTTCGTTCAAATTTTCGCGAGGATCCAATCCCGCGACACGCCCATAAGTGGGAAATTCCAAATCCCAGGTACCAAAGCCCAAAAGTCAGCGTTACGTCTTCTCGTCTACCTTCTGATACTGATAAATCGCCCGATAGAGCCCCGCAATCTCTTCAGCTGCGACTGTTTGCGCTCGATATCGCTCATTGCGCGGCTGCAGACGAATCAGCGGAATCGCGTCTTCTCCGTTTTCAAAAAAGGCGCGCTGGAACGTCGTCCGACCGTCGGCAAAACGGACGAAACAATCGTCCCCTTCCCGCGGCGGCAGGGCTGGGGAAAAAATGACGATGTCGCCGGCGGAATATTTCGGCGTCATGCTGTCTCCATGAACCCGCGCCGCGAACGCGTCGCGGTCGTGAACGTCGGGACAGGTCAGATACGCGTCGGCCACGCGCGGAGGAAACCCCAGGTCGGTAAAATCCTGCGGATAACCGGCGGAGACGCGATTGATGACCGGAACCACGCCGGAATGGAGCGGCTCGACACCGCAACCGGCGTTCTTGACCATCGTCTGGAGCACGCCGGTGAGGAGGGCTTCGTCCAGATCGACGCCGCCCCCGGGAAGAACTGACGCGGGGGAAAGAGGGGACGCGGAGACGCGGGGACACGGGGACGCGGAGACAGGTGCTTTTGCATCCGCCCGTCTCCGCGTCCCCGCGTCAGCTCTTTCCTTCTCCGCGTCAACTCTTCCACCCCCCGCGTCAGTTCTTCTCGCTTCGGACAATAGCAGCGACTGCAACACGGCCCGCACTTCGCGCGGGGTGCGCTGCAAATGAGCCTGCGTCAATAACTCGCCCGGCTTGAAGTCGAGCGTTTGCTCCAACCGGCGGAGTTTCCCGTCGCTGGGCGGATTGGAAACGCGGCCGGTTTCGATGAGGGAAAGATAAGGCTTGGAAATGCCGGCGCGGCCGGCAAGCTCATCGAGCGTGAAGCCGAGCCGGCGGCGCTGCCGGCGAATTTTCGGGCCGAGTGGTTCCATAGGGGATGAGTAAAAGTTGGCCTTCCCTGGCGGCCAACGGACGCGTCCTGCATTGCCGTTGCGCCATTCGTACCGAACAAAGACCGAATACGCAAGGGAAAAGAAACGATGAAGTGAGAATGATGAACGATGAACTGATATTGAGACGCCGAGAATCTGTCGTTCATCGTTCATCGTTCACACTTCATCGTTTCCCCCTGCGTCCGATAAATTCAAGGAGAAGAGACCTGAAAATCGATATAAGCGATGACTGCCGGGCCATGAGAGGGTATGTTCAATGCAATCCATTTCAGGAACATCACGGATGAGGTTCGCAAGCGTGGAAACGGAAACAGAGCGTCGCAAGCGTGTCGTCGGGCGGATCCGGCAGGATTTGCTTGAATCGCTCGCCGATGATTTGGCCGCGATGGCCGAAGGGGGCGAACTCCCCGAAGAATGGCTCTACCCGCGCGAATTGAACCGGATCCTGGACGACGGCGGCTACTGGCTAAGTCATGCCGACCCGATGGCCCCCTTCCTCGCTCCCCAGGCGTGCGAATCGCTGTTGCAGCGCGCCCTGACCGCCCTGGCATCGCGCGGATCGCGATCCTGGTGGCATGAAGGGGATCGATTTCGGGCCAATTCAGTTGACTGGCAAACCCGCGCTCACGAAACCGCCAATCGTCTCCGATGCGAATGCCCCGGCGGGGCCCGCACGGCATTGTATGGCGGGCTGGACGATGCCTCCGTCATTTTCGGCAGCGATCGCTGCGACGCTGATACGGCCGCCAGAGGACAGATCACCGCACTCCGCCGCTATCTCCGCGCCGCGGGCATTCTCGAACTGGCCTTCGCAACGAGCGATGACGGGGAAACGTGGGTCATGCTCGTCTGGACGAAGGAAGAAGCACTCCTTGGAAAAGTGCTGTTTTCCGCCTGGCAGGCCGGGGTGGGGGCTGAAAGCTAAGTCGCTACTCGATTCTCTCCGCCCTCTCCCTTAAACTTCGCCCCATGCCCGAGGGGACATGGACGGTCCGGCGAATCCTGGAATGGACTACGGGATTTTTCGGGCGAAAAGAAGTTGATTCCCCCCGGCTTTCGGCCGAGCTTTTGCTGGGTCACGTTCTGGGGCTTCCGCGGATCAAGCTCTACACGGATTACGAGCGCGTCCTCACCGAAAAGGACTTGTCGGCGTTTCGCGACCTTGTCTCGCGGGCGGTTGAGCAGGAGCCGATCGCCTATCTGACTGGCCGTGCTCATTTTTTCAATCTCGAGCTGGAAGTGAGCCGCGACGTGCTGATTCCGCGGCCGGATACGGAGACACTGGTTGAAAATGTATTGCAGCTGGCGCGGCACCAGCCGGGACTGGAAACGCCGCGCGTTCTGGATTTGTGCACGGGGAGCGGGTGTATCGCGCTGGCTATCGCCAAGCATTCCAAATCCGCAACGGTGGTCGCAACTGATTTGAGTGCCGCCGCGGTCGAGACGGCGCGGCGCAACGTCGAGCGGCTCGGCCTGGGCGATCGCGTTATCGTCGAACAGGGGGATCTGTTCGAACCGGTCGCGAAGCTCGTCGATCCGCGTCCATTCGATCTGATCGTGTCGAATCCGCCCTACATTCCAACGGGACAGATCCAATCGCTGGACCGGAGCGTGCGCGAGTACGAGCCGATCTCGGCATTGGACGGGGGGCTTGACGGACTGGCGATCCATCGCCGGATTCTTGCCGAGGCGCCGCGGCGATTGACGCCGGGCGGACACGTTTTCCTGGAAATCGCCTTCGATCAGGGAGACCTTGCGATGAAGATTGCCCAGGAAACCGAAGGCTTCACTGACGCGCGACTGCTGAAAGATTTTGGCGGCCGGGATCGCGTGCTGGCGTTGAGGAAATCTGGTTCGTAGGGTGGGCTTGGCCCACCATCTTTCTCTCTCGTGGTGGGCCGAGCCCACCCTACAATCTTCATCGCGAATCCAATAGACTCCGACCCGCGGCACTTATTAACCGCCGCATTTATTTATGACAACAAAAATCGGCAACGCAGTCATCGGTCAATCCGGCGGTCCAACGACCGTCATCAACCAATCCCTGGTCGGTTGCGTACTGGAGCTTCGCAAGAGCCGGCTCGTGGATCAGATCCTGGGGGCGCGTCACGGCGTGAGCGGAATCGTCAAAGATGAATTCATCCCGCTCAACGATGTGCCAGAGGAACTTCTGGAGCGGATCGCGCAGACACCCGCCGCCGCCCTCGGCTCGACGCGCGACAAGCCGGACCAGGCCTATTGCGAGAAAATCTTCGCTTCGTTCGCAAAGCACAATGTGCGCTACTTTTTCTACATCGGCGGCAACGACTCGGCTGATACCGCCCGCATTGTCGGCGAGCTCGCAACTAAAAACGGCCATGACCTGAAAGTCTTTCACATTCCCAAGACGATCGATAATGACCTGCGCGTTCACGATCACACGCCCGGCTACGGATCGGCGGCCCGATTTGTCGCCTGCGCGATGATGGGCGACAATTACGACAACCGTTCGCTGCCGGGAATTAAAGTGGACGTGATCATGGGCCGCCATGCCGGCTTCCTCACCGCCGCTTCGGTCCTCGCTCGGCAGCACGACAATGACGGCCCGCACCTGATCTACGTTCCCGAAGCGCCCGTCAGCGAGGAGAAATTTCTGGCCGACGTCGATCGCGTCTTCACCAAACAGGGGCGCTGCCTGATCGCGGTGAGCGAAGGAATGAGCCGGCCCGATGGAAAGACCTGGGCCGAGGCGATGGCCACCAGTCTGGAGCGCGATGACCACGGAAACATTCAGCTCTCCGGCACGGGCGCACTCGGCGATTACCTCGGCGACCTCATCACCAAAAAGCTGACCAAGCCCGGCGGCAAAAAACTTCGCGTTCGCGCCGACACCTTCGGGTATTTGCAGCGCAGCTTTCCCGCCTGCGTCAGCGAGGTCGATGCCAGGGAAGCGCGGATGGTCGGGCAGACCGCAGCGAAGTACGCCGCCGAAGGAAAAGAAGGCGGCTCCGTTGCGATGAAGTGCGCGGGCGGATCGTCATACACGATCGAGACTTTCCTGACGCCACTCTCGACCGTGGCCCGTGAAACCAAGCATATGGATCCGTCGCACATCATCGATGGGAACAATATCTCCGAGGCGTTCAAGCAATATGCGGCGCCGCTGGTTGGAAAACTGCCGGTGGTGGGAACGTTTGATGAACTGAAGCGGTGACACTCAAATTCGAAATGCCCCCGATCGTTGAGATCTTCGGTGGGATGGACATTCGCGTCTGTCACGCGTCCACGAGGTGCCGGCATTTCTGGTGGGTCAGACATTCTTGTCTGATACGCGTCTGCGAGTGCGGGCATTCCTGCCCGCCGAGCAGACGCGACATTCCGCGGAGTTTGCAATAAAGCGGACCGGCTCGGAAGGCGGAGTACCGCCTCCGCTCTCCGGCCCGCAACAGACAGGAATGTCTGTCCCACCGGGGGGAAGCTCGCCTCTCCCGAAAAATTGACGACAACGGGCGTTACCCGTTTTCAAGCGAGATCCTCTCGACGATTTGCTTTCGCTTCATTTCAAATCGTAGATCATCAAGCACCGGCAACGCCTCACCGGTCGGAATCGTCTTATCAAGCGGAACCCAGCTCTTGCAGCCGGCGTAGGCGGGCGTGTTGTCGATCAGCAGCGGCGCATGCAACCGATACGCTCGGACGATCATGAGATAAAGCGGATTTTCCGGCTTGTAATTGAAACGCATGTCGATCAGCGGCAATGTCCAGATGTGTTCGGCGTCAATCGCGTCCATCCGTGGCCGCGAGGTGACCCGAATGATGTCGGTCACAACGCCAGTCGCGGAAATCCGGATCTGGCCGGGCTCCTCGCTCCGTGGTTCAAAACCGTCGCGGGCTTCGGGTTTGAGCATTTCCAGCTTCTGATGGACAAAGGTGGGGAAGAGGAGAAATTGGCGGTTCTCCAGCTCGAATTCGCCGGCGGATTCGTAGATCCCGCCTTTGCGGAGGAGGACGATCTGCCGGCCGGTTTCGAGCGCGTGACAGACTGTGTTCCATTCTTTGAGCGCGACTTGCAGGGAACTGGGCCAGGCCATGAGGCGAGTATATCGTCGCGATGGACCACTGAAAGCCGGCGCTACCGCGCCGCCCGGCGGCGGCGGCTAAACCTCAGAACCCAGAGTTTAGCCCCGGCGGCCACGCCGGGCCGCGGACCACGGCGGTCGCGGAAACGCCGATTCCAAAGTTCTCTACAAGGCCGGAGCGGGCGATGCGGCGACCCGTTCCGACTCGCGCTTTTCTTTCAGGATCGACCAAAGCACTTCGAGCAGTTTTTCCACGCCTTCCCGGCTCGCCCCGGAGATGGGGAAGATTTCCTTATCGGATAGATCGCTGCGAAGTTTGGCGAGCGCAGCGCCGTCGTCGGTTGCCAGGTCCAATTTATTGGCGGCGATGATCTCGCGCTTGTTCGCGAGCGTGGGACTGAACGATTCCAGCTCGCGGCGAATGGTTCGATAGTTCTCGGCGGGGTCAGAGCCGTCCATCGGAAACAAATCAAGCAGATGAACGATCACCTTGGTCCGCTCGACATGGCGAAGAAACGCGTGGCCGAGGCCTGCGCCGCTTTGCGCCCCTTCAATCAACCCCGGGATGTCGGCGAAGACCATCCGGCGATCGCCGATCAAATCGACGATGCCAAGCTGCGGATCGAGGGTGGTGAAGGGATAGTCGGCCACCTTCGGCCGGGCGGCGGAGACGGCACGGAGCAGCGTGCTCTTGCCGGCGTTGGGCATGCCAACCAGGCCGACGTCAGCGATCAGCTTCAGCTCCAGCCGCAGCATTCTCTGCTGGCCTTCGGTGCCCGGCTCGGCATAACGCGGCGCCTGGTTGGTGGAGGTCTTGAAATGCCAATTGCCGCGGCCGCCTTTGCCGCCGCGGGCGATCGTGATCCGCTTGTCGGGGGTCTCCAGATCCGCCAGGAGAATGCCCTGGTCTGAATCGTAGATGAGCGTGCCCAGGGGCACCTGGATGATCAGGTCCGGACCGTTATGGCCGGCCATCTTCTTCCCCATGCCCGATTCGCCGCGCTCGGCGTGCCAGTGATGCCGCCCGGAAAAATCGAGGAGAGTATCCTTGCTGGAGTCGGCGACGAAGATGACGCTGCCGCCGTTGCCCCCGTCTCCCCCTTCGGGGCCGCCTTTGGGAATGTACTTTTCGCGGCGGAATGAAACGCAGCCATTGCCGCCGTCGCCGGCTTTGACGTGGATGACGGCTTCGTCGACAAACATGGGTGAAGTCCTAATGCGTAAAACGTAATGCGTAATGCGATTGGAGCGCGCTCATGGCGCGTTGCGCATTACATGGTACGCATGACGAACGGCCTACAGATTGTCTTGGAAGAATAGCGGACGATTACGCTGTTCGGACGTGCACTTTGCGGCCCTGAAACTCCACGTTTCCGTCTTTGAGCGCGAAAATCGTGTAATCGGTGCCGAGCCCGACATTGAAGCCGGGGATGAACTTCGTGCCGCACTGGCGGATGATGATGGAACCCGCCGTAACGAATTCCCCGCCGTAGGCTTTGACGCCACGATATTGCGCGTTGCTGTCGCGACCGTTCTTGGTGCTGCCTTGACCCTTCTTATGTGCCATAAATCACCGCCAATCAGACGAAAAAAGACCCCGCCGGGTTCGGCGGGGAAGGGGGAAATCTAATGGATCAGGGGGGAAGATGCAAGGGTTGCGGGAGACCCGATCATTCAGCGGCGGCTTTTCCGCGAAGCCGCAAGCGGCGTCTGGATTGCGACATTTTTGCCGCTTGCGGCTTCGCGAAAGAACAGCCGTCCCACGCCGAAAATCCGATTACCCCTACCGCATCACCCATTTCTCCGGCTTGACGCGCACTTCATCCCCCTTGCCAGGCTCGATCTCGTCGCCGTAGATCGAGTAGGACAACTGGAGTTGCTTGCGCAGGATGACTTGCCGGCCGTCCTTGTCGAGGACCGGCTTGTTGTCGTCGTCGGTGAGCTCGAGGTACTCGCCACTGAGGCCGCCGGCGAAGATCTGGAAATTTCCCATGCGGGGCTCGGGTTCTTCCCAGATCGCCACGCCGTCTTTCGCCTGATCTTCGCCGATGTGAATGACGCCGGAAATTTTGCGCGACGACTGGAGGAACTGATTTCCCTCGGCTGACTTGATGGCGTCAAAGACGTTCTGCGGAATGGCCAAATCGCTGGTAATGAGCTTTCCCTCGTTGGTGACCATTTCAAAGTCGGGAAGAAAGGTCTGCTCGGAATCGGACAGATTGATGATGGTGTAAGTCAGATACCAATAGGGAGTCGGGCCAACCCCAGGCACGTCCACCACGATGCGCTTGGGGATGGAGTGCTTGAACTTCAATTCCCAGGCGATGGGATAAATGCTTGGCTCGGGAACTTTCTTGGCCAGAAGCGGCGTGCCGCTGACCAGCGCGAAGGCCGCCATTGCAAAACTCAGGACGAGTATCGATCGGAGCTTGCGCATTGGGTGTTTCCTCAAGGGTGTGCCTTGTGGTGCGGGCTTCCAGCCTGCCCAACGAAGCAGGCTGGAAGCCTGCACCACAAGTGAGTAATCTTAAGACCTGTGGGGATACTGTCAAACTCTCGCGGAACTCTCACCGGGGCCTCTTCCCAGGCAGCCGGCGCGTTCGAATATCGGACGGCCCGATCGGACGAAATCCATGCGGCGCTCCGCGTCATGCTCGAAAGCGCGGGCGGACGTGTGGAAGAACGGCAAATCACCGAATTCCGCGAATTTGCGGCTTGCCGCGGTATCGACATCGGCGACATCCAGATCGCCAAGGCAAACGATTCGATCGCCTGGACGCTGCTGCCCGTCATCAGCGCCGGCCGTACCGCACTGCTGCTTGGAGCCGGGGATCCGCCGGCGGCGATGTCGCTGGATCAGGTGGGCGCGTTGATCGAGAGTGCCTGCGCCCACTGCTCTGCCCACGGCGTTGATCTGGTGCAGGTTTTATTGGACCCTCCCGATCGGCGCGCGATCGGCCTCTTTGCGGCACATGGGTTTGGCTGGATTGCTGAACTTCTCTATCTGCAGTCAACGGTTCGTCCCCGCACGCCGCGTGTGGTGCTTCCGAATTCCTGGACGTGGCAGACCTACAGCGATCAAACGTACGAGGCATTCGCCTCGGCCATCACGGCCAGCTATCAGCAGAGCCTCGATTGCCCGGGGCTGAACGGACTTCGAAGCATCGAGGACGTAATCGCCGGCCATAAGGCCGGAGGGGAATTTGACCCACGGTTCTGGTATCTGTTGCGTATCGAAGACGTATCGGCCGGGGTGCTTCTCGTGAATCGCGTGCCCCGCAGCGACGTGGCCGAATTGGTCTACCTGGGGGTCCCGCCAGTGGCCCGACGCAAAGGGGTGGGCGCACTGCTTTTAAGGCAAGCCTTTGCGGCGGCGGCAGAAATGGGGACGCATCGCCTGACGCTCGCCGTTGACTCGGAAAACGAACCCGCCGTCCGGCTCTATTACCGCCATGGAATGCAGCGGGTGGGGAGCAAGGCGGCCATGATGCGGGACCTTCGTGTCAACATCGCGCCGAGCCTTGACGTGCGGAGACCGGTTTAGCTGGCGCAATTGCTACAATCGACATGACCCGCGCGCTGCAAAGTCAGAAAAACCGAAGATTTGGCGACATTTTGCCCTCGATTGAAAGCAATGGAGCTATTCTTCCACCGTCCATCCACCGTCCGATAAAGTCGTGGATGGGAGGTTGATAAGAAATTTTTTTGAGCGCCGCGAGGCCACACGGTCGATGGTTGGGCGGTTGGGGAAAAGAATCCGATAAACTCGCCCTTGTCAGTGTTGACGGCGATGGATATCTTGCCCCTTCGCTTCAGGGATGATGCGGATCAAAGCAAGGGTGCATGAGACGGGGATGCACAGAGGTTCGGCAACTCGGCTTGCTGATCTCTGATCCGCTGGGAATTTCCGCTGACGAGCGGCTTTCCACACTTCGAATGGATTCGAACATCACGGACGGATAATTGGGCAGGATGCCTCTCGACGCCGGTTCAAGGCCGCGGCGATGGCGTTATTTTTTCACGCCATGACCGCGCAAAACGGTGGGCCCCAGCGGTCGGCACCGGACGGCGTTACTGGGAGTGACTGCGCTTGCGTCATTCCCGCGCGGGGCGTTTGCGCGGGAGACCGGCACGCAAGAAATGGGACCTTCGCACTGGAAGGAGCGCGAAGTGAGCTGTTTGAGCATTCAGAACATGCAGTTGGCCCGGTTGGCCGACGCGATTGCCCAACGGGTGGGACCGCAACGATTCAATGTCTGGTTTAACAATTCCACCCGACTGGACCTTCGTCAGGACGGATTGGAAATCGCAGTACCCAACGACTTTATCAGCGAGTGGATCGGGAAGAATTTTTCCCGCCCGATCCAGGAGGCGGCGGTGGAAGTGCTGGGCGGACCGCTGGCGGTTCGCTTCAGCGTCGTCCCCGAGCTGTTTGAAACGGGCAATGGGGATTCGCACAAATTACCGGCGCAAAAATCGCCTGGCCTGCCTGGGCTCAACGGCACACCGTTCTCCCTGGGGAGCGCTACTGCGGCGATGACCCCCGATCAGGCCGTGGCTCATGAGAACGGGCGCGCCGCCGACAACAGTGCCAGCGTAAGCCGGGTGGTGCCGATTCTCGGTCATGCTCCGCGCGGCGCCGAGGCGCGAATCACCCTGATGGCGCCGACCGCCGCTTCGGCCTCGGGGTTTTCCCTGCGCACCCGGCTCCGGCACGACATGGAGACCTTCGTGGTCGGCCCGGGCAATCAGCTCGCGTTCAACACGGCGGTGTACGTCGCCGAGTTTCCCGGGGCGCAATACAATCCGCTCTTCATCCACGGGAACTGCGGACTGGGCAAGACGCATCTGCTCCAAGCCCTTTGCCGCCGCTTTATCGATCAACATCCGACCAAGCGCTGGATGTATCTGACCGGCGAAGAATTCACCAACGAATTCCTGTCGGCGCTGCGCAGCAACAAACTCGACGCGTTCCGGCGCCGCCTGCGCGACTTGGATCTGCTGGTGATCGACGATGTGCACTTTCTCGGCGGGAAGAAGGCGACGCAGGAGGAATTTCTCCACACTTTCAATGCAATCGAAGCGATGGGCCGCCAGGTGGTGATGGCCAGCGACGATCACCCGAAACTGATCGAAGAGTTCGGTGAGTCGCTGATCAATCGTTTCGTGAGCGGGATGGTGGTTCGCATCGATCCGCCGAACTACTCAACCCGATGCCAGATTCTTCGATCGCTCGCGCACCGCATGAATCTCTCTCTCAAGGAAGAAGTGGTCGGCTGGATCGCCCGGCGCGTCACGCAGAATGTTCGCGAACTGGAAGGGGCGGTCACGCGCGTCTCCGCCCATGTCCGTCTCACCGGCCAGGAGGCGGATGTCGCGACGGCCATGGCAGCGCTCGGCGACCTGGATCGCCAGCACATCGCGCCCGTCCGGCCCGAGAACATTCTCCAATCCGTCTGCGAATATTTTGGCCTTGAAAACAAGGACCTGATGTCCGGGCGACGGCAGCGGACGATCAGCCTCGCCAGAAGCGTCGCCATGTATCTGGTGCGGAAGACCGCGAAGCTGAGTTTCCCGGAGATCGGCACGCGAATGGGCAAGCGCAACCACAGCACGGTAATCAGCGCCTGCCGCCGAATCGAACGAGCCGTGCAACGCAATACGCCGCTCTACTGGACCAGCTCGGTCGGCGAACGCCAGGAAGAGGCGGCGGAACTTTTACAGCGACTTGAGGAACAGAGCCGGGCCGTAGCAAAAACGTAAAACGTAAAGCGTTTATCGTTCCGTCGGAAGCATCGAAGCGAACATTTCTGAAGGCTATTCCCGTGGCGGCGGACGCGATCGCGCAAAGTTTTATGAATACGTTTTGCGTTTTACGTTTTACGTTTCCGGCTACACCACAACGGTCACAATCACAATCCGCTTTCGCGGTCGCGTGTCGAAATCGATGAGCACCGGCTGCTGATATTGGCCGGTCAAGAGTTTTTGATCGGCGAACGGGATAACAAGGCTCGGACCGATCAGTGCGGCCCGAATGTGACTGTGTCCGTTGTCGTCGTTCCAGGTGGCTTCGTGGTCGTAGCGGGCATCGTCGGGAATGAGCCGCTGCAATGCCGCGGGAAGATCGTGGCGGGTCAGGCCCGCTTCAAACTCGATGGTCGTGAGAGCAGCGGTGCTGCCAACGACAAAGAGCATCAGCATGCCCGAACCACGGATATCGCGAAGTCGGGCAAGCAGTTGCGGTTCGAGGTTGACGATGTCCGTGTTTCCATGCGTTTCGAACTCGAGAGTAAATCGCTGCATGTTCCTCCGGAACGTATCCGCCACAATCCGTTCGCCGGCGCGCATTCATCTGAACGTTTCGCGAACGATGAAGCAAGCAGGACTTTTGACCCTCTTGGATTCTGTTTCAACCTTGGTCGATTCGAGTTGCGTTGTGACTGCGCCAATGCCATCGAGCCCGATCGGCCGAATGGATGAACGCGGTCCGGGCCCTGATCGGCAAAATTTCGCGGCCGAGAATCGGTTTGACCGTCCCAGAAACGCGTGCTATATTTGGGCCGGTCTGTTTGGAAAATCACGTTTACGCCAGATCGCACCTTGGTTTACGTACGGAACTGGCCGGGATCGGGGACGCCCGTGAGTACCTCCGGCGCCGGGAACGATTTTAAAGCGCAGGTTTTGCAGGCGGTCAATCTCGTTGAATTGATCGGCCGCAGCGTCGCGCTCGAGCGGCGCGGCCGTGACTATGTGGGTATGTGTCCGTTTCACCAGGAGAAAACGCCGTCCTTTCACGTAAGGCCCGAAAAACAATACTTCATGTGCTTCGGGTGCAAGGCGGCGGGAAATGCGATCGATTTCGTGATGCGGCGCGACCGCATCGAGTTCATCGACGCATTGCGGATGCTCGGCGAACAGGCCGGACTCGAGATGCCGAAGTTTGGCGTCTCCAAGCAGAAGTCCGGGGAAAAGCAGGCGCTGCTGGAGATGCAGTCGGCGGCCTGCGCGTTCTTTGAAAAGCTGCTCGCAGATCCGGTGATCGGCGCAGCCGCCCGTGCCTATCTGGCGGAGCGCGGATTCAATGATGAATCGGTGCGACGGTTCCAGATTGGTTACGCGCCCAATAGCTGGGACGGCCTGCTTTCCGGGCCGGTCGGGCGAAAATACCCGCCAATGCAGCTCGCGACCGGCGGCCTGGTCAAAGCGCGCGAAGGCGGATCGGGTTTTTACGACACGTTTCGCAACCGCCTGATCTTTCCCATTCGCGACGAAAACGGCCGCGTGATCGCGTTTGGCGGACGGGTGATGCCTGGCTCTGAAGACCCCGCCAAGTATCTCAACAGTCCCGAGACGCCGCTCTTTTCCAAGAGTCGCTGCGTCTTCGGCCTGGATGTGGCGCGGCAGCGTATCGTCGAAACCCGAACCGCCGTGATGGTGGAGGGATACACCGACGTGGTGATGGCCCACCAGTTCGGGGCGACCAACGTGGTTTCCCCTCTGGGAACGGCACTGACCGAACCGCATGTGGGAATTCTTCGTCGCTTTGCCGACAGGATCGTGCTTCTGTTCGACGCCGATGAGGCTGGAGACACCGCGGTTGATCGCTCGGTCGAGCTGTTCCTGACGCAGCCGATCGAAATTCTGATCGCGTCGATGCCGCCAGGGGTCGATCCGGATGAATATTTCCTGGCCCATGGCGTTGAACGTTTCGAGAAAGAGATCATTGGCAGCGCGGCCGACGCCCTGACCTATAAATGGAAGCAATTGCAGCGTCGGTTCAACGAGCATGGAGACGACCTGACCGGACGTCAGAAAGCCGTGGAACAATACCTGGCGACGCTGGCTTCGGCGCGCGGGCGCGGCCCGGTCGATCCGATCCGTTGGGGATTGGTCGTCACGCAGGTGAGCAAGCTGACGGAAATCCCGGTTGACGTGCTGAATCGCCGTTTTCGACTCGACGCGCCGTCCCGGCGCGTCGGCGCGGCGCCGGGACGACCGCAAGTGGCGCCGACTGATGCAGCATCGGTGGCGGTTGCCCAGCCGCAAGAGCGGTCGGGGCCGGTTGAACCGGCAGAGCGATGGCTTCTGGGCGCGTTGATGCTGGAGCCTCAACGATGGCAAAAGGTGCAGAAGGAGCTGGGTCCGGACGATTTTCGCGACCCGACGCATCGGCGACTGGCGGAGGTATACTGGAGCCATCAACGGGATGAGGGAGAGCCGGTATTCAATGAGTTCCTTGGACTATTGCAAGACCCCTTGCTTGTGGAACTTGCTGTGGGTGCCCTCGAAGAGGTGCAGGACCTCTCAGACATCGAGGCGACGCTCAATGGGGCGATGGATCGGCTGCGAACCGTTCGTACAACTGGCGAAGAACGAAAACTTCGTGCGCAATTGCAGCGTACAAGCGTTGAGCAGGATGAGATCGTTCTGCTCCAAAAATTGCAGGAACATGCCCGACGCCCGGATTTGAGACGAGCGTAGAGGCAGCTTTTTGGCTGGAAGGCTCCTATAATCGCGGCGGATTCGCCGTAGATGATGGGGCGACGAAAGGCAAATGACGTATCGGGGTATAACGAAAAATTAAATTGATGGGTGTGGCGTGATGCCGCGTTGCAGGGATCGGGAATGCCCCCGAGTTCCTTGGCCCGGGTTCGCCACACTTGCTGCCGCGGGAGTTCCCGCGGCGAAACCCGCGATCGCGTTCGCGGGAGATAGCCCGGATGAAGTATGAAGGAATTGGTAATGGATACGCCCCTGATCGGATCAGGGTCGCAGGAAGAAGTCGATAATCGCGTCAATGCCCTTTTGGATCTGGGCACAACGCGTGGCTATCTCACCTACGAGGAACTCAACACAAGCCTGCCTGACGAAGTCGTCTCGCCGGACAAGCTCGATTCCCTGCTGATGATGATCGACGAGATGGGCATCAAGCTCATCGACGAGGCCGACGTCGGCGAATTCCACAAAGGCCCCAAGCCACGGGCTCCCCGCAAGCCTGCTGCCGATAAGGCCGCCGCCGAAGTCGTCATCGCGGAGGACGGGGAAGAAATCGACCTCAATCTCGAAGCGGAACTGGCCGAGGCTTCGACCAAGCGCATCGATGATCCGGTGCGCATGTATCTGACGCAGATGGGCGAGATCCCCCTGCTCACCCGCGAGCAGGAAATCGCCCTGGCCAAGAAAATCGAAATCACCCGCAAGATTTTCCGCTCGAAAGTGCTGGAAAGCGATTACTGCCTTCAGTCGGCGGTTGAAATTCTTCAGCAGGTCGACGACGGGGATCTCCCCTTCGACCGGACGATGAAAATCAGCACCGCCGAAGACCAGGCCGACAAGGGGACGATCGGCCAGCGCATTCCGCTGAACCTTGAATCGGCCGCAAGATGCTTGCCCGCAACCGCGAGGATTGGGAATCGCTGCGCGACACCAAGGGCAAGAAAGAGCTGGACGAGCTTCTGCTGGCCATCCGCCGTCGCCGCCGCCGCAGCGTCAAGCTTCTCGAAGAGCTTTCCCTTCGCACCAGCAAGGTAACGCCGCTGATGAAGAAGCTCTCGAGCATTTCAACCAAGATGGTTGAGCTCGAACAGCGCATCGAAGAACTTCGCAAGATGAAAGAGCCCGGCGAAGACCTGGAAGTCTGCCAGGAAGAACTTTCGGGACTGGAAGACCTGGTGCTCGAAAAGGCCCAGGACCTTCACCGCCGCGTCGTCGCCGTCCGCAAGATTTACTACAAATACGAAGACGCCAAGCGCAAGCTTTCCGGCGGCAATCTCCGCCTGGTCGTCTCGATCGCCAAGAAATACCGCAATCGCGGGCTTTCCTTCCTCGACATCATTCAGGAAGGAAACACCGGCCTGATGCGCGCGGTCGATAAATACGAATATCGCCGCGGCTACAAATTCAGCACGTACGCGACGTGGTGGATTCGCCAGGCGATCACCCGCGCCATCGCCGATCATGCCCGCACGATCCGCATTCCCGTGCACATGATCGAGACGATGAGCAAGCTGCGGAACATCAGCAAGCAGCTCATGCAGGAGCTCGGCCGCGAGCCGACCATCGAAGAAATCGCCAAGCGGGCGAAGATGTCGGTCAGCGAAACGCGCCGCGTCCTGAAGATCAGCCGGCATCCGATTTCGCTCGACCGTCCGGTGGGCGAAAGTGAAGACAGCTATTTCGGCGACTTCATCGAGGACGAGAAGGCGGACAATCCTGTCGAATCCGCCACGCAGGAGATGCTCAAGGACAAGATCGAGCAGGTTCTCAAGACGCTGACCTACCGCGAGCGCGAGATCATCAAGCTCCGCTACGGCATCGGCGACGGTTATACCTACACGCTCGAAGAAGTCGGCCGCATCTTCAAGGTGACCCGCGAGCGCGTTCGCCAGGTCGAGGCCAAGGCCATCCGCAAGCTTCAGCACCCGGTCCGGGCGCGGAAGCTGGAAGGGTTCTTGCCGGGCGGCGTGCCGCGGTAATTTTGAGCGAGAGCCCAATGCGCCCTCTGGACATCACGGAATTGATGGATCGGCAGCCGTTTCTGCCGTTCCGCATCGCGTTGACGAGCGGCGAGCAATTCGACGTTACCGAGCGACATTCGGTTGCAGTCGGAAGGAACTCGATTTTCGTTGTTTTGCCGGATGAACGCTGGAAGCTAATTTCATTGCGACATGTTGCGAGCGTGGAGACACTCCAAGCGGCGTGACGGATTACGCACAACTTTTGAGACCGTGAGAAGAGGGCGATATTTCGATATCGCCCTTCTTTTTTCTCGCCGCTTGCGGCTTCGCGAAATAATCACCGCCGATCTGACGGCCAATGATCGATCGTGTTGATCGAGCGCCGGTGAAGGCTCCGCAGGGCCATTTAACTGAGATCTTCGATGGCTTCGGCTATACTCCGGAACCGTGATCGAACGCCGACAAATCATTAACCTCGCTCGACGAATCGGCGAACAATTCCGTCCCGCCCGCATCATTTTGTTCGGTTCTCACGCTAACGGCGTTCCCGCCGCGGACTCCGATGTCGACCTGCTCGTGGTGATGTCGCGTTGTGATGATGTCGTGTCCAAGGCAGTCGAGATCTGGGCTGCGGTCGACCCTCCTTTCCCGATCGATCTGCTTGTGCGAACGTCTGGGCAAGTCCGCGAGCGGCTTAAGGCAGGCGATTTTTTCATCCGTGAGATTATGGGAAAGGGGCATACATTGTATGAAAGCACTCACCGCAGAGTGGGTCGAAAAGGCCGAAGGGGACTTCAACCGCGCGGTGCGGGAAACGCGCACACGTAAGCTGCCAAATTAGATTTCGTTCGAGGATTCCATCAGTTCACCGCATGAAGCTCGCCCTCACCTACCACGTCGAAGGCCCGATCGACCGTCCTTCAGCCGAAATATACGAAGAGATTTCCCGCCAGGTGATTCTCGCCGACGAGTTGGGATTTGATTACGTCTGGTTTGCCGAGCATCACGCTCACGTCCATCTCGGCCACATGCCTGCGCCGCTTCTCTTCGCACTTCATCTTGCCGGTCGCACGAAGCGGATCGCGATTGGCACCGCCGTTATCTGCCTGAACATGCATGATGCAATTGACGTGGCGGAGCAGGTCGCCGTCGCGGATATCCTGACCGGCGGGCGAATCAGTCCGGGTTTTGGAAGTGGCAGTACTCCCGAGGAATTGAATTTCTACGTCCGTCCCGACGTGGACGCCGAAACACGCCATGCGCGTTTTGAAGTGTGCCTGAAGATCATCAAAAACGCGTGGCGGGGACGTGCTCCGGATCATGCGGGGTCAGGCGCGGCGCAAATAAACTCAATCCTCCCCATCGCCCGTCCCGATCTGGTTTCGCGAAGCTGGATCGCCGCGAACAGTATCGAAGCGGCGGCGATCGCCGGCCGCGGCGGGCACAACATCATGTTTTCGTACCTTCGCAGCATCGACGAATATGAGGCATTCTACGACGCATATCAAAATGCCGGCGGACGTGGAAGCGTCGCGGCGAACCGCCCGGTCTATATCGGAGAAACTGATGCCGCCGCATGGGCCGAAGCGGAGCCGGCGCTCAGGCTGCTCTGGCGGCGATTCGTTGCGGAAGGAAAAATCCCGGCCGATCGTCCCGAGCCACAATCCTTCGATCTTACGAATGCTCCCGGACAGTTCATCGTCGGCGGGACCGAAACCGTGGGCCAGTCCATCTACGAACTTCAGCGACGTGTGCCATTCGACACGTTCAATATTGAGCCGCATTGGGACGGATTGAGCGAAGAACAGGTCCACGCCTCACTGCGGCGATTGGCAACCCCGGTACCGATGACTCCTGCCTCAGCGCATGAAAAATCCGAAGCGGTAGCCAAATGATGCAGGCGCTCCGGCGAACCGGATTAAAGTCCTGACGCCCCGGCGATCAGCATCACACCGGTACATGGACTCGGGCTTATCGCTTCGGACGAATTGGTTATAGCAATTGAGCTGTAATGCGGGAATATCTTTTTTTTCGCGACAGGCTCACGCGTGATGGATCGCTTCATCCCGCGTCTTCACGATCGTGAAAAGCCGTTCCATGCAGCAGGTGTGAAAAATCTGCAGCAGGCGTTTTGAAAGTCCGCAGACCACCAGATGTCCCCCCGCTTTCTTGACCTTTTGCCGGAAGTTCACGAGAAGTCCGAGTGCTGAACTTCCCATGTAACTGACATTGGTCAGGTCGATCACCCACCTGCCTGAGGCGCGATCTCCCATCGACTCCAGGAGCGATTCGTTGATGCGGTCAAATTCATCGCTGTCGATAAATTCCGGCAGCAATAGTTCCACGACACTCACGGCGTCGATCGGGATAACGCGGAAACGGTCGCTCTCCATGGTCTTCCTAATCTGACGCATAAACGGCCCGGAAGGCAAGTCAGAAGTTGCGGCCAATTCATTACCGGACCGCCCACCGCCGCCAAACGGAGGGATAAGGAGGATTGTCGGACCCGGCTAAGGTTTTTTACCGTAATTGCAGCGTTTGGGCCTCGTAGCAGAGCCCGAGCGGTACGATCTCGACGGCCTTGCGGCCCGTGTCGCTTTGCACTTCGCCGGCAAGCCACGCGTCATGGTTCGTCCGTCGGGCCGCCGCAAGACACGCGTCGACCGCCTCGGCTCCAACGAATAACGCAAATCCCACGCCCATGTTGAACGTGCCATACGCCTCGCGATCATCGACCGGCCCATGACGCTGAATGAAGCGAAATATCGGCGGCGGCTCGCGCACGGTATGAATGCGATAAACGAACGGCGAATCCAGCCGCATCAGTTTTCGCCAGCCATGACCGGTGACATGCGCCGCGTAATGCGGATGGACACCGCTTTCCCGAAGCGCGGCCAGTACGTTGGCATAAATTACAGACGGATCGAGCAACGCCTCACCGTAGCTGCGCCCATCATCCATCGGCGTGAGATACCCCTGAGGCAGACGATCGGCCAGGGTGCGGCACAGCGTAAGACCGTTGGTCTGCACACCGCTGCTGGCGAAAAAAATGATCGCATCGCCTGCTCGGATGTCGCCGACGATCCGTGACGATTTGGGCCGGATGCGCCCAATGGCCGAGCCGGCCAGAACGATGGTCTCTGGATTGACGATTCCACGGAGGGTCGGCGTTTCACCGCCGCCCCAAACGGCGCCGCTGCGCCTGCACCCTTCGGCAAATCCATCCGCCAGATCGTCGGCGCGCTGGGCGTCGGAAAACCAGCGATCGTCCCCCACCGCTGCGTGCATCGCCACCGATAATGGCGCCGCTCCGGAGGTGATCAAATCATTTACAATCGTCGCCACGACATCGATCCCGATCGATCGGTACCAGCCTCCCTTTCCGCTCAGCTTTCCCATCTCATCGGCGATCAGGTTTTTCGTTCCAAGACCTTCTTCGACATGGGCCAGAAATTCGTCCGGCGTCTCGATCAGATAGGCGCTCTCACCGCGAACACCGGCTGGCTCGGATAATCCGAGATGCGCGAGCATCGGAGCTGTTGCGGACGCCGCCCGCTGACACGCCCGCTTGAATGCGTCGAGACGGTCATAATTCACGCCGCTCGCCTCGTAGCTCAAACCGCCCATGCCGGAGGTTGTAGGGTTGGAATGCAAGCGGGTCAATTCGCGGATCAATGGGCCGCGGCAATTTCTGCATTCCTTGCGATTCATTGCGTTTTCGATGCCGCAGCCACTTGAATGTCCGTCGCGAATTCGGGAATATCGAACCTGCAAGAATATTGTGTTGTTCGATTTCGGGCCCGAGGTTGACTCACGCTGGCAGACATATCTGAATGCCGGGACAGTTTGCGCATTTAAGTAAGTAACTCACGCGGAGCTCTGAGCACACTGCATGTGCGGAATAGCTGGCATCATCAGCACACGCGGAGAGACTGCTCATGCTGCGCTATGCCGCATGACCGACGCGATGAGCCATCGCGGACCCGACGATGCCGGCCAATTCACCTGCGCCCTGGGAGCATCGCAACTGGCCCTGGGACATCGGCGATTGTCGATCATCGACACGACATCCGCCGGACATCAGCCGATGATCCACCCCGAAAGTGGCGACGTCATCGTCTTCAACGGGGAAATTTATAATTTCGCCGAACTGCGCGAGGATCTGGAAAAAATTGGGGGACGATTCACCGGTCACAGCGATACCGAAATCCTGCTGCATGGGCTCTCTCGCTGGGGAACGGATTACCTCTCCCGCCTGAACGGGATGTTTGCCTTTGCGTTTTTCAGCAAAGAGCGACAGGAATTGCTCCTTGCCCGCGATTCGGCGGGTATCAAGCCCCTCTATATCGCCCGGGCAGCAGGCGCGATCCTCTTCGCCAGCGAGGTTCGCGCACTTCTGGCCTCGGGGTTGGTCGATCGTTCAATCGATCGGAAAGGTTTGGCCAGCTACATGGCATTCGGGTCGGTCCAGCGCCCATTTACGCTGTTCGAGCAAATCAGCGAATTTGACAGCGGGACCTACGAATTGTTCGGCGCGAATGGTTCACGCCGCTCGACTCGTTTCTGGAATTTTCCCCGACCGGATCCGAGCCTGACTTTCGACAACGTCATTCCGGAAATCCGGCAACGCCTCGCGGAGTCGGTGCGCGATCAAATGGTGGCGGATGTGCCGGTGGGCGTGTTTCTTTCTTCCGGCATCGACAGCACGCTGATCGCCGCGCTCGCTTCCTCCCAGCGCGAAGGGGTGCGCGCATTCACCGTTGGATTCAAGGATCAGCCTGATTTGAGCGAGCAGGTGGTTGCCGCCGAAATCGCGCGCGGATTTGGCATCGAGCACACCGCGATCGATGTCACCGCGGACGACGCGCTTGCCGCCTCGCAAAGCTGGCTCGGTTCACTCGATCAACCCTCCGTCGATGGGTTAAATGTCTTCATCATCTCTCAGGCGATCCGGCAGCAGGGAATCAAGGTCGCGCTCGCGGGCAACGGCGGAGATGAATTGTTCGCCGGATACTCCATCTTCTGGGAAATCCCCTTGATGATGCGCCTGATGTCATATACTCAGTGGCTGCCCCCCGACTTCGCTCGGAAATGGCCTATGCGGGCGTTTCGGTCCTGGGTCGCCCACAGGCAGTCAAGGAAAAGGCATATGACATCGCCGGTGTCGGGCGCAATCTGCTGGGCCTGTATCTTCAACGTCGCCGCATCATGTCCGGCACACAGTTGATTTCGCTGGGCCTCAACCCGCCGCCTGATGGCTTGACGCCCGATTACATTCCCTCGGCTGCAATGGAGAGCCTGTCTCTCGAGCCGGCCGACAGCACATGGAACCTTTCGGTTCTGGAATCCAGTTTCTACCAGAGCAATACACTGCTTCGCGATGCAGACGTAAATGGAATGGCCCATGGCCTGGAAATTCGTGTCCCGCTGCTCGATCAGCGGATGATCGATTTTGCCCACCGCATTCCCGGGACCGTTCGCAGTCCGCCGGGCGCGTTTCCAAAGCATTTGCTTCGCACGGCGTTTGGATCGTTGCTCGGCCGCGAAACGCTTTCGCAGAAAAAACGCGGATTTTCCCTGCCGCTGCGACGGTGGATGGTCGGTCCTCTCCGCAGCCTCTGCGAAGAATCGCTTGCCCATCTCAAATCGACCGGCTTGCTCCAGGTCGCGGGCGTTGACCGTGTCTGGAATACGTTTCTTCGTGAGCCTGAATCCGCGATCTGGTCCAGGGCGCTCTCTCTTTGCGTGCTCGGAACCTATATCCGAAAGATGGGGATTTCATAAATGATCGTGCGAGAACATGCACTGCCGTATCGGCTTTTAGCCGCTGTCCCGCGGGGCAGTGCCACTACCGCGCGCGTGCGTACTCGCGCACGCTCATTTTGAGGCGTTGCACCGAAGTCGGGCAATCCGTCGTTGACAGAGCCGCCGCAAATCCCGGTGCCGACACGAACGACCCCGACAACGATACAATCCGCTGGTGAAATTCGGTCGAATCAAACGTCAGCATGGCCGCGTCGGTGGGTTGGACGCGCTGCTCAACCGCATCGTGGCGCAATGCCCGCATGTGAGTCGCATCGTTCCCGGCCGCATCAAGGTGCGCCGGGGAAAGACGCCGGCTTCGTTTAAGATCCAATATCCGACCCCCGCCGGCCTGAAATGTCTTTTCACTGCCACGGGCACGGTGCAGGAGGTTTTCCTCATCTGCTCGGACGCCGACGCAGCGCGGCGGTGGCTTCTTGAGAACCAGTTCGCGGAGAACCCGTCCGAATGACGCAATTTTCAGAGCCAGATATTGCCGGTGCTGTCACCCGGCTTCGAGCGGGAGGACTCGTGGCGTTTGCCACCGAGACGGTTTACGGACTGGGCGCTGATGCAACTAACCCAAGTGCCGTCAAAAAGATCTTCGCGGCCAAAGGGCGTCCATCAACCAATCCATTGATCGTTCACATCAGCGACGCGACCTCTGCAAAGCGTTACGCCGCCCATTGGCCCGAGAATGCCGAAAGGCTGGCGGCAGCTTTCTGGCCCGGGCCGATTACGCTCGTGGTTCCTCGAGGCCCTCTTATCGCGAACGAGGTTAGCGCTGGACTTGATACGGTCGGGCTTCGATCGCCGGACCATCCGCTTGCCCTGCGGCTGCTTCGGGAATTCGACGGGCCCATCGCCGCCCCCAGCGCGAATCGAAGTAATCACATCAGTCCAACCACCGCCGGGCACGTGCGAAGCGAATTGGGATCGGTAGTTGATCTGATTCTTGACGGCGGCCCCTGCCGCATCGGAATCGAATCGACTGTGATCGACCTTTCGGGTCCGGCACCGATCATTCTCCGACCGGGACAGGTGACGCGCCAACAGATCGAAAGCTGTATCGGCTCAGTTCGCATATCTGGCGAAACGATTGACGCCGAATCGCCCGCGCACAGCCCGGGCCAGCAGTTGGTGCATTACGCGCCGGAATCCCCCGCCTTTCGATTCGACGGAAGCGATCCCGAGCCAGTCAAATGCTGGTGTGAAAATCACCGGTCTGATTCGTGCGCCATCTTGATTGCTGGAAATTCCCAATCGCTCGGACTACTCGAACACTCGGTCTCGCAGGTGCAAAAGCTGATCAGGATGCCAGACGACGCCTCCGAATATGCCCGGCGGTTTTACGCTATCCTGCGCACGGCGGACGAAAAGCGCCCCGGGCATCCTCTGGATCGAAATGCCGCCGGACCAATCCGAATGGGCAGCCATCCGCGATCGTATTCGCCGAGCCACGCGTCATCCGTAATTCTTAGTTCGTAGTGCGGCCTTCAGGGCGTATCTCCCCTGTAGGGTGGGCTCGCCCACCTCTTCCACGCCTTGGGTGATCTTCGCCGAGGTCTTTGCGCTCGAGGTGGGCCGAGCCCACCCTACTGATGGACTACTAAAGCCCGCACTACGAGCCTTTTATCGGACCTTCGGGCCGATTTGCATCCCCATTTTTTCAATCGTATTTCCTGAATGTCGCCAAGGGATTAAAGGAGAAGAACAATGAATTTCGGGAAAAAGAACTGCTGCGGGAAAAACTGTCTTCAGAACGTCCTGGACCGTGAGAACCAGGCCAACGAGCCGGCCAAGACCGATGCCGCGGTGGAAGTCTACTGCTGCACGAGCGGAAAGCCGGCCGCCACCCGGTTCTTCTCGAACGGCACCGCCAACCAGACGGAGAAGCTCTTCAAGGTCGATCTGGCCCTGGAATGGACGCGGGCCTGATCGACGATACAACAATCTAAAATCAACCGCGCAAGCGGCGCCCCGGCTCTCGCCGGGGCGTTTACGTTTTGCCATTCGACTTTGGGCGGGTTGCTCTGGGGGCTATAGTGGTCGCGGGGCATTTCATGAGCGAGCTCAATCCCGCGCCGCTGCAGATCATGACTCCGCGCCCGGTCGACGCAAACGCATCACCCGACTGGACGACGCACGGTGAAGAGATCTGTTGTCCTTTATGCGGCTACAACTTGCGCGGGCTGACTGACGCGCGCTGCCCGGAATGCGGATACACCTTCGTCTGGTCGTAACTGCTCGACCCGGCCAATCGCAAACATCCGTATCTTTTCGAACATCATCCCGAGAGGAATATCCGATCGTTTTTCAAAACGGCCATCGGGGGTCTGCGACCGAAGCGGTTTTGGACTTCACTGACGCCGGTGCAGACATTTTTCCCGGTGCGATTGCTCGCTTATTGGCTCATCTGCGCCGCGGTCGGCGGGGTAATGCTGCTCGCGGGATCGACCTTTCCGTTAGTGAGCGATGCGATTGCAAACCCACCTCAACAACGCCTCTTCTATAATCCTTACCCATCCAGTCCGGGGAGCGGTTACAGCCCTGTCTTCGACGATTTTCTTTATCAGTGGCACCGTTCCGGCGCACTTTACGAGGTCGGGTTACTTCTTTTGTGGCCCTGGATCACGTTTCTGGCTCTGATGATTTTCCAGATTTCGATGCGACGTGCCGGGATTCGCAGGATGCACGTCCTTCGAACTGTTTTGTACAGCGGAGACTTTGTCTTCTGGGCCGGCTTGGCGGCTACCCTGGCAGCGGGAATGCTTCTCGGCACGCAGGTTCTCTTCAAAAACAACCCCGTGGAAATACCCATCTGGCTGTATAACTGGGTATTTATGGCGTGCTGGGTGGTGATGGCCTATCGCCTTATGGTCGCCTATCGGCGCTATCTCCGTTTCGATCACCCGCTGGCGACCGTGATCGCTTCGCAGATCGTCGCCGCTCTCCTCATTCTGACAATGTTCTTTCAGGTTTTGTTCTGATCGTCCGAGTCCGCGTCGGCCTCTTTCTGGAGCGCGCGGAGAAAATGCTCCGCCACCGCCTGCTCTTCGATAACAACCTGATTCGCCCCGCGGCGGCGTGCTTCCATTCCCGTCGAGATGAATCGGCAACGCGCCATGATCCGAACCGTGGGATTGAGTCGCCGCGCGATCGAGATCGCTTCGAGCAC
This sequence comes from uncultured Phycisphaerales bacterium, assembly GCA_963754335.1. Lineage (GTDB taxonomy): Bacteria > Planctomycetota > Phycisphaerae > Tepidisphaerales > Tepidisphaeraceae > JBBSDP01. Next base: position 1,374,992 of record CAVWFQ010000005.1, on the reverse strand, counting down.
CGCTGGATCGCTCGGGACGGTGATGGCAAACAGCGTGCATCGCTCGATCCCCGCCCGCCTCAGCACCGATTCGTTGGTTACATCTCCCTCGATGATCGGCACAACCGGCGCGCAGCGATGCACGACCTGGGTGTTGAGTTCGATGACACAGTAGGTGATGTGATGGGAGGTCAGAAAATCTCCGACTACCCGGCCGGGAACGCCATATCCCGCGACCACGACGTGGCCGCTGAGGGGGTTTGCATCCGGCTGTAAATCCGATTCAGTGGACATTTCTCCGCCTCGAGAGCCCGGAAGATCGGTCTGCCAATCCGTTTCTACCAGATTCGTCGCAAAACCGTCCATAAGCCTCAACGCCGATCGAATAATCCCTCGCCCGACTTTCGCCGTTGGAACCGGTCCGCTATTTTATCACGCAATCCGGTGAGGCAAGTGCAAATTGAGCGGGACGCAGGGTGACTCTCTCGGGAAAGGGAAATGCCGCTGATGGACGATGCATACCAGAAATTGATTTCAGCGCTGTCCAGAGCGCGTCGCGTTCTAATCACCACGCACGTGCGCCCGGACGGCGATGCGCTCGGTACCGCCGCGGCGATGTCGCTGGGGCTGAGGAAGGCCGGAATCGCCAGCGAGGTTTTGCTCCTGAGCCATTTGCCGCGGAAATACGAATTTATCTTTCGCGAAGGATCGGTCGTCCACCGCGATGTGGAAGCCGGTTGGCCGGCGGATTTTTCCCTGAATAGCTTTGACACCTTTCTGGTGGTTGATACCGGCACCTGGTCGCAGTTGCCTGGATTGGCAGAGCGGGTCGCGAGATTTCCCGGACAAAAGCTCGTCCTCGACCACCATCTCACGCAGGAAAACTGGGCCGACGAAAAACTAGTGGTGACTGAAGCCGCCGCCGCCGGCGAGATCGCCGCCGAGGTGCTGGACCGATGGAAAATCGAAATCGATCTTCCCATGGCCACGGCGCTGTTCCTCGCGATCTCCAGTGACACCGGCTGGTTTCAGTTTTCCAACACGCGCCCCTACACGCTCCGCCTGGCGGCTCGTCTTATGGAAATCGGCGTCAATACCGACCGGATGTATCAGCTTCTCTATCAGAACGAGCGCTACGAGCGCGTCGCCCTGCAGACACGGGCTCAAGACTCACTCGAGCTGCTGGAAGATGGAAGATTGGCCGTGATGAGAGTTACGCGAAAGGACTTCGAGCAGACTCACGCCAACGTTCCAGACACCGAGAATCTCATCAACATCCCACTTCAGATTCGAACTGTGGAAGTGTCGCTCCTGTTCACCGAGCCCAAGGAAGTTGATGCCCCGATCCGCGTCAGCCTGCGAAGCAAAGGGCAGGTCGACGTGGCCCGCTTCGCCGAGCAATTCGGCGGCGGCGGGCATGCCCGCGCCTCAGGGCTGAAAGTCAGCGGGACGATGCAGGAAGTTCACGACCGGGTCGTGAATGCGATGAGGTCACAGATGACACCTTCCGCTGCGCCCTGCGGTTCGTAAAGACGGAAGAATGGTGCGTAGCGAGCCGCGACCGTAAGGGAGCGAAGGAATCGCGAACGCTCGAAAGCCGAAGTTTCGCCATCCGTCGCTCCCTGACGGTCGCGGCTCGCTAAGGTCCCATCGATTCGATGGTTTTTGACACACCCGACATGTGCAACAACTTGAGGCGTCACCGCCCGTCTTCGGACCCCATCATCCAATCTGCGCCAAGGTCAGCGTTTCCCCAAGCTGTCGGGCCAGGGCTGTCCGCAGATGGCGATGTGCCGGGGCGGTCAACCTGGGGTCTTCGTCAAGAATCTGAAGGGCATCCTCGCGTGCCTGCTGTAACAGCACTAATTCACTGGTGAGATCGGCGAGCTTAAATTCCGGCAACCCATGCTGGCGGGTGCCGAAAAACTCGCCGGGGCCGCGCAGTTTCAGGTCCATCTCGGCGATCTCGAATCCGTCGCTGGTTTGGGTCATCGTCCGCAGGCGGGCGGCGGTTGTTTCGGCCGATGCATCCGACAGAAGCAGGCAATGGGACGCATGTTCGCCGCGGCCGACGCGGCCGCGAAGCTGATGGAGCTGCGAGAGGCCGAATCGCTCGGCGTTGTCGATCAGGATGACGGTGGCGTTGGGCACATCGATGCCCACTTCGATCACCGTCGTCGTCACCAGCACATCGGCGGCGCGATCGCGAAAAGCGGCCATTGCGGACTGCTTTTCGTCTGCGGACATCTGGCCGTGCAGCTCACCAGGCGCAATCCCGCCAGAGGACCCTCACTCAGCCTCTTTGATTCCTGCGTCACGGATTTGGCGTCATCGAGCCCGTTGTCGTCGATCTGCGGCACGACGATGTAAACCTGCCGCCCTTCGCTGACCTGGCCTCGGATGAATGAATACGCTTCGCCGGCCTGACTCGGGCGCAGCCATTGCGTGGCGATCGGTTGTCTGCCGGGCGGAAGCTCCTTGATCGTCGTCACATCGAAATCGGCGAAGAATGACAAAGCGAGCGTCCGGGGAATCGGCGTCGCCGTCATCACCAGATAATGCGGCGAATGGCCTTTGCCCTTCAGCACGGCCCGCTGTCGCACGCCGAGCTTGTGCTGTTCATCCACGACAACCAGTCCGAGGTTGGCGAATTCGATATCCTGCTGAATCAGCGCCTGCGTTCCGACCGCCAGATGAATCTTTCCTTCCGCCAGATCGCGCAGCGCCGTGGTTCGGGCCGAACGTTTGGTTCGGCCGGTATAGAGGCCCACGGAAACCTTCGAATTCCGAAGCAGATGGGTGAGCGTGAGATAATGCTGCTCGGCGAGCACTTCCGTCGGCGCCAGCAGGGCCGACTGCAATCGATTGGCCACGCCGATCAGCATCGCGTAGAGCGCCACAACGGTCTTGCCGCTTCCGACATCCCCCTGCAGAAGACGGTTCATCGGCTGGCCGCTTTGCAGATCGCGGGCGATTTCCCAGATCGCGTTTTGCTGGGAAACGGTCAACGGAAAGGGAAACCGGCGGCGGATGCGCTCATCGAGCAGCTTGTCGAGTCGCATGACCGGCGCAGTGAGCCGACCGTCGCGCAGGCGTTTGCCGATTCCGAGCCCGAGCTGCATCAGCATCAACTCGTCGTAAATGATCCGTCGTCGCGCCGCCATCGCCTCGGTCATATCGCGAGGCGTGTGAATCGCACGATAGGCCTCGCGCCTTGGAACCAATCGGCGTCTTGTGACCAACGCTTCGTCGAACCATTCATGCACTTCCGGAAGCACCGATTCGAGATTTTCCGCGATCGTTTGCGCGATGACATTGGAATGAAGCCGCAACGACGCCGGATAAATTGGCCGGAAATGCGAGTCGGCGATCCGCTCGGCAGCCTCATCGATGACGGCCCACTTCGCCTGCGTCATCGTTGGAATGCCCCTGAAAAATCGCACTTTCCCCTGTACGCGCAGGAACATGCCGGGATGAATCTTCCCGCGCAGGTACGCGCCATGAAACCAGATGAGGCTCAGCTTCTCATTTCCGTCCTCGAGTGTCGCCTCAAATCGCGGCCGCGGGCGGCTGGGAATATAGTCCACCGCCACGACGGTTCCCCGCACGGTCTGGATTTGCTCTGGGACAAGCTGGCCGATCGCTTTTTCGGAGGATTCGAATTGATAGGTGCGCGGGAAGTATTCGAGCAGGTCGCCGATTGTCTTCAGTCCCAGCGCATGGAAATTTCGTGGCGCGCGTGGGACCGATTCCTTCGAGATAATCAATTGAAATGGAGAGGCGGCCCTGCGGGCTGGCCGCTACGCGAGGGGACTCGGAATTCTCCGCGTCCCCGCGTCTCGGCGTCTCCGCGTCAACGCTCTTCCGCGTCCCCACGTCAGTTGATTTCACTTCTCCCCCCATCCCTCCTGCCCAATGAGTTTTACAAACACGCAGGAGCAGATATCGGTAGACTTGAGTTGATCACCGACTCGGCGGATTTCGAGCAGCATCTGCTCCTCGTGAGGACCGACGGGCAGCACCGCGATCCCTCCTTCTTTCAACTGGCTGAGCAGAAGTTTTCTGGGCACATCGGGCGCGCCGGCGGTAATGAGAATGCGATCGAACGGCGCTTCTTCCGGCCAACCGGCCGTTCCGTCGCCGAAACGATAATGAACGTTACGAATGCCCATGCCGAGCAATCGATCGAAGGCAGAGTCGAGCAATGGCTTGACGCGTTCGACGGTGTATACCTCGCCGGCCAACCGCGCCAGAATCGCCGACTGGTATCCGCTGCCGGTGCCGATCTCCAGAACCCGATGGTGTGGCTGAACATTCAGCCGCTCCGTCATCAACGCGACCATGTAGGGCTGGGAGATCGTTTGCCCGTGACCGATCGGCGACGCTCGGTCTGCGTAAGCATTGCGTCGATCTGAGTCAGGAAAAAACAATTCGCGGGGAATCGAGCGCATCGCCGACAATACCCGCTCGTCGCGGATGCCTTTATCAACGAGCTGCTGGCGGATCATCCGTTCCTGCGGCGATAGTTCAGTGACTTCGTTCATCTGTTCCTATTGTACGGTCGATTGCAAGCTGTGTATTGCCTGAATCATTGACCTTCCGCCCCGCCGATCTCTATTCTTGACGCGGCATGGCCCGACTTCCCGCCGCCTCCGCAGCCCTTCGACCGATCGTCACGCTGACCAGTGACTTCGGCACGCGCGACGCTTACGTGGCGACAATGAAAGCCGCGATCATTCGCACCTGCCCCAACGTCCGGCTGGTCGATATCACGCATCAGGTTCCGCCACAGGACATTCTCTGCGGCGCAATCACGCTCGAGCGGGCCATTGATGGATTCCCTGCCGGGATCATTTCATCTGGCGGTGGTCGATCCGGGTGTTGGATCGGGCCGTCGCATTCTCGTCGTGAAGCTCAAGGAGCAAACCATCATTTGCCCCGACAACGGGCTGATCACCTGGGCCTGGCGGAGGCTGGGGCCGGGCAGCGCCCACGAGCTCACCTGGCGACCTCCATCCAGCAGCGATACGTTTCACGGCCGGGATGTGATGGCTCCGGCCATCGCGATGCTCGCGTGCGGCCAGCGCCTTGGCACCATCAGCCGGCCGATCGATGATCCGGTGCTTCTGACGATTGCCCCGGCGGAGCCGGCCTCCACTCGCGCGACCGTCCTGCATCTGGATCATTTCGGCAACGCGACGACGAACATGGATCGCTCGGTCATCGAGCAGCGCAAGGGAGGCATCTTCAAGGTACGCGGGCGGACGATCGGAAAACTTCGCCGCACCTATTGGGACGTCGCTCCGGGAAAACCGATCGCTCTCATCGGCAGCAGCGGATTGCTGGAGATCGCAATTCGCGACGGATCCGCCGCCGAAAAGCTCCGCCTGCGCGTCGGGGACGAAGTGCGGCTGGAGCGGAATTGAGCTTGCCCTGGAAAAACTCAATGCTGGCGAACAACGATCATGGCCACAGGTCAATGGACTTCCATCCTTATACCTCTTCGGGCCGGAGAATGTGCTTAGCGAGCCGCGACCGTCAGGGAGCGAGAACTGAGCAAATCGCTGAAGTTCGAACGTATACGACTACTTCGCTCCCTTACGGTCGCGGCTCGCTACCGTGTTCACGTCTCCAGGGTTGTTGTTACACCAAAGCCTATAAAACCTGAGCCGTCATCGGCGCTTTTGAGCAGATTGATTCCGACAAATGAATTGTCCCGATACCGATCATCTCCGCGACCTGGACCGGCGCTATGTCTGGCACCCTTTACGCACATGCGGCAATGGCTCGCCGATGATCCGCTGGTCATTTCGGACGCGCGAGGGGATGTACCTGATCGACAGCGACGGGAATCGATATCTCGACGGCGTCTCCAGCCTCTGGTGCAACGTGCATGGGCATCGCGTGCCCGAAATCGACGCGGCGATCCGCGCAAGCTCGATCGCGTCGCCCACAGCACGATGCTCGGCCTATCGAGCGAACCTGCGGTGTTGCTCGCAGAACGATTGATCGAAATCGTGCCATCCTCGCTGAAGAAAGTCTTTTACAGCGACAGCGGCGCAACGGCGACGGAAGTCGCGTTCAAGATCGCCGCCCAATACTGGTACAACCGCGGTCGGCCGGAGAAAAATCAATTCGTCGGATTTGCAGAGGCATATCACGGCGATACCGTCGGCGCCATGTCGATCGGACGAATGCCGGCGTTTCATGCGCCGCATTTTCCGATGCTTTTCAACGCGCACTTCGCCCGTCGCCGTTTGTGTATCGCAGCGATACGCCGGACGATCCGGATGCCGTGAAACGAAATGCCGTCGATGCTCTGGCAAGGATTCTGGAAGAACACGGGGATCGCATCGCCGCAATCTGCATCGAGCCGATCGTGCAGGGAGCCGGCGGAATGATCGTTCATCCGGATGGGTTTTTGCGAGAAGTTCGACGGCTGGCCAACGAGCACGAAGTGCTGCTGATCGCCGATGAAGTCGCCACCGGGTTCGGGCGGACGGGAAAAATGTTTGCCTGCCAGCACGAAGGCGTTCTGCCCGATTTGTTGTGCGTGGCCAAGGGAATCACCGGCGGATATCTCCCCCTGGCGGCCACCTTTGCTTCGCAGGAAATTTTCGATGCGTTTCTGGGGGAGCCGTGGGAAGGGAAGACTTTCTTTCACGGGCATACTTACACGGGCAACCCACTGGCCTGCGCGGCCGCACTCGCGTCGCTGGATTTATTTGAAAAAAATGATCTTCTCGGCGAAGTGTCGCGTAAGTCAAAAGTGCTGCGCGACCTGCTGGAACCGCTCAAATCGCTTCCTCACGTCGGCGATGTCCGACAGAAAGGCGTCATGGTCGGCATCGAGCTGGTTTCCGACGTAACGACCCGGGAGCCTTTCGATCCCAGAAAGCGAATCGGAAGCGAAATCTGCCGGCGCATCCGACCCCACGGCGTCATCCTCCGCCCGCTCGGCGATGTGATCGTCCTGATTCCGCCGCTGGCGATGGGTGTTGAAGACCTTAAACGCATCGTAAACGCGATTCAGGAAGAGGTTGGGAATCTTCGTTCGGAGTGCGGCCATTAGGCCGGGGTACGTGACAGAATCGGCGGGCAAGTTCCTTCTCCCTCTCCCAGTGCTCTGGGAGAGGGCGGGGGTGAGGGTCTTACATATCGCGCGTTGAAGCCCCTCACCCCGCGCCCTCTCCCGGAGTACCGGGAGAGGGGGAGACTTTTTGGACCGCCGAATCTGTCACGCACCCTTGAGGCCGTATCCGTTTTCGAAGATACGGGCTAAAGCCCGCACTACGAGCCCGAAAAGATGCTCACCAAGATCTCCATCCCCGGCCTGTTCGTTACCGGCACCGATACCGAGGTCGGCAAGACCGTCATCGCCGGCGCGATCGGGGATTGGTTTCGTCGCCAGCGTCTCCGAGTCGGCGTCTTCAAACCGGTCGCGACAGGATGCGTTCGGCGTCGCGAGGGACTCGTCAGCGAAGACGCCGAATTTCTGGCCCATTGCGCCGATGCGCGTTTTCCGCTGGACGTGATCTGTCCGCAGTGTTACGCCGAGCCGCTGGCGCCGGCGGTGGCCGCCGAGCGAGCCGGGCGTCCGCTCGATTGGGAATCGATCGACCGGTCGCTCTCGGCGATTGCCCGATCCAGCGACGTCATCGTTGTCGAAGGCGTGGGTGGCCTCATGGTCCCGCTCGACGCCAAACACACTTTGGCGGACTTTGCGGTCTGGCTCAATCTTCCCGCGGTGATCGTGGCGCGGGCCGGCCTGGGCACGATCAATCACACGCTGCTCACGATCGACGCCCTTCGACGCCTGAAGGTGCCGGTGGCCGGCGTGGTGATCAACCGTTACCCGGCGGAGAGCGCCAGCATCGCCGAGGAAACCAATCTTCGCGCGATCGAGAAATGGGGGAGGGCGCCGGTCCTCTGCGTGGTGCCGCAAGAGAAGATGACCGGAGCGCGGCTGCCGCCGGGAATCATTGCCGCGATCGATACGGTAGATTGGATCCGATTTTCAAGCCGCTAAATTCCGAATGATTTACCGAGGAGATACGGAATCCCCAACGCTGCCGGTGGCCGCAATCAAATGGAAGAAAAGGCGCAGACTTGTCGCCACAGATAAACAATCAGATGAACCCAGCGCAGCGATCGCGGTTCGTGCGAACTCTTGCATTGATCTGTGTCCATCTGTCTTTAATCTGTGGCGAAAAATCTTCCCAAGCCACGATGAAACGAAGGGATTGTGGCACAGAGGTCACGGCGAGAAAGACGAAAAACAGAAAACCCGGATGGTGATCTGCGCATACAGTAAGGTTGTTCTCTGTGGTCTGGGTGTCTCCCTTCGAGAGCCTCAGGGTCGTTGACCGCGGTGAATCCTGAATTTCTAGGGAGATGAATTTCTCGTGTCGCGCATTTTAATCCTGATCATTTTCCTGATCTGGCTGGCCTGGGACCCCTCCTCCGCACCGGTTCCGCCGACCTCTTCGATGGCGATCCCCGCGTTTTTCGCGTTTTATGCGTTGCTTGTCCTGTTGATGGGCTTGTACGCGCGAATCCTGGCGCGGCACGTCACCGCCGATAACTTCGACCGAAATCTGAGGCGGTTTCACTTTGCCATGGATGCGGCCCGGATCCTCATCCCCGCCTGGTTTGGCATCGGAATCCTGATGCTCGGCTGGCGCTGGGTGGTCGATCGATTGCTGGGGGGCCACGTCCCGATCGTGAGCGTGCCCGGCGTGATCCTCGGAACATCGCCGGCCCTGCTCGCCTGGGCGGGGCTCTGGTGGTCGCAATTTCCCGCCGATCAGGCATTGCGCGAGCAGAATATTCTTTCACTTCTCGACGCCGGCCTGCCTCACCACGCGCCGCCGCGTCTGGAGCGATATCTCTTAAGCAACATCCGGCTGCAATTCCTGTTCATGGGCGTTCCGCTGCTGCTGATCGTTTTAGGTCACGATCTGACGCAACTGGCGACGAGGCAATTTCATCTGCAGCAATACGCGGACTGGACCGACGTTCTCGGCTGGGTGGGGCCGGCCGGAGTCGTCTTCTTCTTTGCTCCGGAGATCATTCGCCGGGTGCTTCGTACCGAGCCGCTGCCCGATTCGGCGTTGCGCCGGCGGCTGGACGCGCTCTGCCGCCGGTCCGGCGTGCGCTATCGCGACGTGCTGCTCTGGAAGACCGATCACAACATGGGGAACGCCGCCGTCATGGGATTTGTTCCGAGGTTTCGATACATCCTTCTTTCGGATCTGCTCCTGGAGCGCATGCCCGATGAGGAGATCGAGGCGGTTTTTGCCCACGAAATGGGGCATATCGTTCACCGGCACATGGCATGGTATGTGATCTTCATCCTGGTGCTCACACTGCTCAACGCCGGCCCGGGAAGATGGCTCGCCGACGACGTGGCACACCTGAGCGCCAATGCTCAGACGATCATTTGCTTTGGAATCTGGGTCGCGACATTCATGCTGCTGTTCGGATTTATCAGCCGGCGTTTCGAACGGCAGGCCGATGTCTACGGCGCCCGCACTATTCAGATGAATCCACCGATCAAGATCGCGGTCTTCGACAAGACGGAAATGAGTCCCGTCGGTTCGATACTTCAATGCGAAGGCAATCGCGAAGGCGCAAGCGACGGACCGGCGGTCACTATTTCTGACGCCATGACGCCGGATAGTCGCTTGCGCCTTCGCGATTCATCCCTTCTCTCGGAGAATACCGGCCCATCCTTCGTCGGGCATTACGGCGCCAACCTCTTTGCATCCGCGCTCAGGCGGGTCGCCAACGTCAACAACATTCCGGTGGCGGCGCGCAGTTGGTGCCACGGAAGCATCGCCAAGCGGATGCAGTATCTCCATCTGCTCAGCGCCGATCCGGATCGAACCGCCCGATTCGACCGCTGGATGCTGGGGCTATACGGATCGATCCTGGCCGCACTGGCTCTTTCGATTCTTCTTTTCGTCATCACTCCGTGAATGTCCCCTGAATGCTCACTGCGGAGACGCAGAGATCCCAGCGCAGCCGGCGGCCGCAACCAATTAAGAGTTAAACCACGGATGGGCACGGATATCACGGATGGGAGGGATAGGCGTATGCACGCTCTCATCTTCCTTTCTATATCCGTGAAATCCGTGAAGATGTAGGAAGCAGAGGGGCTTCTCCAGCCGCCGCGGTAAGCTGTGTTTTGCCGACGCAGCCAACCCATGACGAAAGGAGAAGCCCATGCGTACGGAGTATTTTATCACGATGGACACGCATTGCCGAACCACTGACGCTTGCATCAAAACCGCTCGCGGCAAACTGGTGCGGCGCGTCCATTTACCGACTGGAATCCCGCAACTGCGTGAGATGATCGAATCGGTCCCGCGCCCTCGACGTCTATGTTTCGAGGAGAGCTCGATGGCCAGTTGGCTCTACCGCAACCTCAAGCAGTGCGTAGACGAATTGATCGTTTGCGATCCGCGTCGCAACGCCCATATCGCCAAGGACGGAGACAAGGACGACCCGATCGACGCCGAGAAGCTCAACGACCTTTACCGCGGCGGATTCCTCAAGCCCGTCCACCAACTCGATTGCGTGGAAAGGGTTTCCGTCAAGCAGATCATCGGGATGTACCACGACCGCGTGGCGCACCGCGTCAGCGAAGGCAACCGTCTGCTGTCGCTGGGCAAACGTTGGGGGGTGATGCTGCATCGCTCGAGTCTGATGAAGGCCGACGGCCACAAATCGCTGAAGTCGATCTTGGAGGAGGCCGCCGTTCCGCAAGAAATTGTGATGCTCGCGGAGGACCTCCGCCAAGGCGTTGTCCACGCTGTCGAGCAGGAGGAGTCGCTCTACAGCCAGGTATGTCGCATCGTCCGCGGGCACAAGGTGATGACACGGGTATCGGAGATGCCTGGCTATGGCCCGATCCGCGCCGCCACGCTGATCAGCTACCTGGACACGCCCTGGCGTTTCAAGAGCAAATCAGCTCTGTGGAAGTATGTGGGAATCGGCCTGCGGCGGGCCAGGTCCGGCGATGGACTGTCGATCATCCAGGTCGAGCAATCCTGTAATCGGTTGTTGCGCAACGTCGTAATTGGAGCCGCGAAGACCGTCATCCAACAGAAGGAGAACGTGTTTGCCGAGCGATACGCCCAATGGATCCGAGCCGGGATGTCGTCTCGTAATGCGCGCCGCAACGTCGCCCGCGATCAGGTGACGGCGGTGTGGGGCATGTGGAAAACGGACCGTGCCTTTGACGCGAAGTTGATCTGAGTTCCTTGCGTTGTGGAGTAACCCGGATGACCGGCCAGACATAGATTGTGCTGCGAATATGGGTCCAGTGCAGGAGTTCCAGGATGGGCACTGCCGCCGATCAAGAGCGGCCCGATCTGTGAATGAACCCCGCTGGATGTTGTGCTACGCCCAGACAAGTCCTCATGAACCCCGCAAGGGAGTTCCCGATAGGTGTTTGAGCGACGCCTCCCAAGGCGACCTCCAGGCTGTGAGGATCAATGCAGCGGATAACAAATGATGACTGACGGAAACATCCAGGCCATGACTGATTGAACGCATCAACTTCGGCGACCAAGGCGCGCAAACCACGAACACTGCGCCCAGGAAGTCGAAAAAGGAAAAAGATGGCGCAGCCGGAGATTCCCTGTTGACTTCCTGCTTCCTATAGGTGCCCATCCGTGGTTCAATTCCGCCCCTTCAGCTTCCGGGTTTCGATTGCGGCTCAGGAATCTTCTCAAGCCGAGAAGAAACCAATGGATTGTGGCAGAGAGAAGTCCAATCGAGGAAATCACTTACGCTTTTTTTTTTAAATCGGAAAGCGCCTCCGTTCGCACCTGACCCGCCAAATCTGGGCTTTCTCTGCGACCTCAGCGTCTCTGCGGTGAATCCTGAATTTTCCCCGTGAATCTGGGTAATGTTAAAATGGGTAAAGAATTTTTCGACCTCTGTCGATACAATAAGTGTCGCAAGTTACCCAAATTAACAGCGACCTTACTAATCGCGGCGGCATGGACGCCTCCGAAGTGAATTTAGGCAAGCCGCCGATTGGATCGGCGGATGTCTGGAGTACGCATCCATGAATTCCTCTTCCTCCGCTTCACTGGCCAAAAAGTACCTCGAACCCCTTCTCGACGGCGAACGGCAGATCTGCCGGGACATTATCGATGAGGCGATCGCCGGCGGAACCACCCCGCGCGATCTGCTGGTCAAGCTCGTCTGGCCGACCATGGAACTGGTTCAACAGCTCTATCGCGACGACCGGATCAACAGCGTCAGCCTGAACATGGCGACGCGCCTGAACCGCTCGATCACCGACCAGCTCTGTGCCCGCCTGGCCCGTGGCGAATCCAACGGCCGCAAAGTCCTCATCTTCTGCGGAAACGATGAGCCCGAGGAACTCGGCGGGCAGATCTGCGCCGACCTCTTCGAAGCCGACGGATGGGCCGTGCGCTTCGCCGGCGGCGGGGTGCCGGATGATGAAGTGCTCAAGCTGATCGGCGAAGTCCGCCCTGACCTCCTGATCATGTTCAGCACCCTTCCCAATGGAGTGCCGGCCGTTCGCAGGCTGATCGATTATCTCCGCGAAGTGAACAGCTGCCCCCACATGCAGGTCATGTGCTGCGGCGGAATCTACAAGCGAGCCGAAGGCCTGGCCGAGGAAATCGGCGCCGATCTCTACGCCGCCGACGCGATGAGCGCCGTCGACGTGGCCAATGACCAGCCGACCCGCAAGGCGACGGTCGACCAACAGACGGTTGGACGAAACCGCCGCATCCGCAAGGCCGCCGCCCGCAAAGCCGCGACGGTCACGAGCGATGAAGTGACTTCGGAAGTGGCGTAATCCGGAGGGTTCACCACAGAGACGCAGAGATCGCAGAGAAGTCGCAGAAATTAAGCCCGGCGACAAGTCGCTCGGCTCTCTAAGACTCTGAAAGAGGGAGCCGCGCGACTTGTCGCCGGACGATTTTCGAGAGTGGGATGCCGCCGGGAGCGACGGCGGGAGTGAGGAACGATCGGGGCGCGGGCGGCACGGATCGCCGCCTGGGAAGAGAGAACAATGGATGCGGGCCGGTGGTTCGAGGGATCGAGCCGCCGGCCGCTTTTTTTTCAGGGGGTCAGACATTCCTGTCTGATACGCGGCTGCGAGTGCGGGCATTCCTGCCCGCCGAGCAGACGCGCCATTCCGGTTTGTCGTGTTCCCTATGTCCTACGTTTCAGTGCATCGCCGACGATGAAATACGAGTAGGAGTAAGAGTAAGAGAATGAGTAGGATCGCGTTTCCGGCTCCTACTCATACTCCTACTCCTACTCCTACTCGATTCTTTTCCCCCGCCCCCGTTTCTCCATTCGTTCGATGTTGACTGTTCGATCCCGCGCGCCGGGACAGGTCGTTCGATGTTCGCCTTGTGAATTCTCCCCTTTGTTTCCCAAATCCAACGTCTCGTCCCATCCCTCACATCTTCAACCGCGCAAAAACTGCCGGGTCCGATAATCCGCAATTTGATATTTGATCGTTGACGGGCTCTGCCGGGCGGGATAAAACTCTCAATCGCCTTACATCGACCCGGCCCGGCTGCGAACTTGAATTTTTATCGGCCGGGTTCTGGAGCGGGAGTAAAGTCGTCACGGATGATCGACGCACCCTCCAATCCGACCCCTTACCGAAACCGGATCATCGCCGCCCTGGCGGCTTCTCTGCTCGTCCTCCTTGTGCACACGACATGTGGCGCACAACACTCCATTGCCCCCTCACGCCGGGTCCTATGGACCCGGCGTGATTGCGCCGCCCGCGATCACCACCGACCCCGACGCCCCCGCGTCCGGCGCAAACCAATCGATGGAGCTGATACACGACCTGCCCCAGCGCCGCGCAGGCCGAATCGGCTTCGGACGGCTCCATCCATTTCGTCCTGATGGAAGTGACCGCCTATTGCGGCTGCAAAAAATGCTGCGGCCCCCACGCCATCGGCCTGACCGCCAGCGGCCGGCCGATCAGCTACAACTCCGGCGTCTTCGTCGCCGCCGACACGAAACTTCTCCCCTTCGGCACCAGGCTCCTGATTCCCGGCTACAACGACGGCAAGCCCGTCGAAGTGATCGATCGCGGCAGCGCCATCAAGGGACACCACATCGACGTCTTCTTCCCCACGCACGAAGAAGCGGTCGAGTGGGGCCGCAAGTGGATAGCGGTGTCGGTCGCCAATTAACCGCTGGCACCAGCGGCAAATTCCAAGTTCCAAAAACCAAAGCCAAAAAAGCTCCAACTTCCAAAGGGGGAAAATTCCAAACAAGACGAGCCGGGAACGCTCCGGTTTGGTTTTTGAGATTGGTCTTTGAGATTTTTTTGGAGACTTGGACCGTGGATTTTGGGATTTGGAATTTCAGGGGGAGATTGGGAATTTGGAGCTTCCCCATCGAACAAGCCCAGGGATTTGGAATGGACCGGTTCTCGCGCGCGTCGAACTGTTGACCGCCACGTACGCCAGCCACCACACCGCCCATCAATCCCTGGGTGGATTTCGGGACAATTTAAATTAGGGAGCTTTAACCACGGATGACGTTTGAGATTTTTTTGGGCTTTGATGATTGGAATTTGGAATTTCGGTGGCGCCCGGGTGTTGGAGGCATCTCCGCTCCTTGACGCCCTATTGGCGCATCTCCACAATCGACCCACCGAACGGTGGTTCCAAGCTTAACTGCCGGCTCGCCCGCAAGGGCGGTTCGGCCGGTTGCTCCGGGGTTACCCCGGAGACGTTTTCTTACTTGAGCATGCAGCGCGCGACCTGCAGGGCGCTACCACGCCCGAATGGTCGCGCCCGACGAGTCTCGTTGGGCCGCCCTTCGGTTTTGATCCAATCGTTCACCTGCGACACTCGAAATGCGTTTGCTCGATCGGTCCCGGCTGATTCATTCACTCGCTGGAGCGTCCTCGAAGGCGACTGGTCCGATCGGGCCTTGAAGGCGAGTCTGCGGCGGTTCTGCACTACTGCACGCATCAGAGTTCCGGGTCTTCCGGCGCGACTGCTGCAATCGTTTGCGACAAAGCCGGATTACTACACGCTGGTTGCGCTCGCTCCGCGCCGAGGCGAAATGGAAACACGCGAAGCGCACAGCGGCTCGCACGCGGTCCAAATCCAAAATTTCACTTCGCAAGACCACGATGGGCGAGCACCCATTGCGCCTCGCGGATATCGCCGTTCCAAAGCTGCCCACCGAAGCCGCCCTGGCGACATGGTTTGGCGTCTCACCGCGGATCCTCCGGTCGCGCGCCGACCCGGCGGGAAGAAACCGCCGGCATCCCCCCGGCCCCCTGCGCACCTACCGCCATCGATGGATCCCCCGCCGCTCCGGCACGCCGCGCCTCCTGGAGATTCCCACCGGCCCGCTGAAGCAGATGCAGCGAAAGGTGCTGGCCGAAATCCTGAACGCGGTCCCGATTCACCCGGCGGCTCACGGATTCACCTGCGGCCGGTCGATCGTCACCAACGCCGCCGTTCACTGCGGAAAAAAGACGGTCTTGCGATTTGACGTGGCTGATTTTTTCCCGAGCGTCTCTTCCGCGCGCGTTTTCGGAATCTTCCGCACGATCGGATATCCCGTCGACGTCGCACGTCTGCTGGCCGGGCTCTGCACCACGCAAATGCCCGCCAGCGTCTGGGAGAACCGGCCCGGTGCACGCGACGGCGCCGATTATCTCACCCGCCAGCGCCTGATCACCCGCCATCTTCCCCAAGGCGCGCCGACTTCCCCGGCCCTGGCGAACCTCGCCGCCGCCCGGCTCGACCGCCGGCTCAGCAGGCTCGCGAAAGCCGCCGACGCCGCCTACACCCGATACGCCGACGACCTGACCTTCTCCGGCGGCCCGCAACTCGCCCGATCGCGCAAACGCTTCGAATCGCACGTGGCGATGATCGCCGGCGAAGAAGGCCTTGCCCTGAACCACCGCAAGACAAGAATCATGCGCGCCGGCGTCCGCCAACGCGTGACCGGCGTCATCGTCAACGTCCGCCCGAACATCGGCCGGGTCGACTTCGACCGCCTCAAGGCGATCCTCACCAACTGCCTCCGCCATGGCCCCGCTTCGCAGAACCGCGACGAGCATCCCGATTTTCGCGCTTATCTGGCGGGGACGATCGCACACGTCGCGTCGATTCATCCGGCGCAGGGAGAGAAGCTTCGACGATTATTTACGCAGATCTCGTGGTGAAGCCGAAAAGCCGTCACTTCGGGAAATCCCAAGCTCCAAGCACCAAGTCTCCAAACAAATCTCAAATACCAAAAGGGGGAAATCACAAACAAGGCAAAATGCGCCGGATTGCGCGATCAGAGCGCTCCCGTTTGGAATTTTGCCTTTGGAGCTTGAGATTTATTTGGGCTTTGGAGCTTGGATTTGGAATTTCCGCGCCCGAGGTGCTTGGGATCGTTCACGCTGATCTCCTGGTGAATCCCAAGAGTCGTGGAAAAGCCGCAGAAATTATCGCCACAGATGGGGCACAGATACACACAGATCAGGATCTTTGGATGACGACGATTCTTCCATCACGTTGCATTAATCTGTGTCCATTCCGGTCTCATCTGTGGCGAATAGTCTATAGTCTTCCCGAGCAGCGAGGAAATGAGCGGATCGTGCCACAGAGAGGATCAAGAGCAGAATGTAAATCAGCCGCGGATCAATCCCGGCGCACCGGGAATGAACGCGGATCGGAAGAATGGGAAATTCTTGATCCGCGTTCATCGGCGTTCACCCGCGGCGACAGTTCTGCGGCTTTCTTCGCGTAGCCGCTGGACCGAAGGTCCGCCGCATTTTGTTCTCGCACGCAGACCGCTATTCGCTACCCCGGTTGTTCCTCGTGTAGCCGGTGAGCTTGCTCGCCGTCTTGCTTCGGGAAAGAAATCGGCGAGCAAGCTCACCGGCTACACAGGGGAACATGCTAGACCAGCATGAAAACTGTTCTGACTTGCGCATAATGCAACGATGCCACGGGCGGATGAATGGACAAGAGATCAGCTCCTGATCGCACTTCGCCTCTACATCCGGCTCCCCTTCGGCCGGCTTTACGGTACGAATCCGGAGATCGTTCAAGCGGCCCGCGCGATTGGTCGTACTTCTGATGCGCTCGCGATGAAAGCGGTGAATTTTGCAAGTCTCGACCCGGCTCAGCCAGACCCGAGATGGCGCATCGCGAACCCCATGAAGTGGGAACCGCCGCGCAGAAGAATGACTGGACCGGCCGAGTTGCGGACAGAATAAACAATTCCAAAGCGCGCCTGCTTTTATACGCTTGTTGATCTATCAGATCTGGTAAACACGGTTGTAACCAAGGAGCTTGATATGCATCAACCCCATTCCTCAATCGTCACGAAGACTAAGCGGGAGGGTTTGGTACGAGAATCCGAAAGATTGAACACGGTCGCAAACCACCTTACGGCAACTCTAGTCGCATGGTACACGTTCTTCTTCGGGTTCGTCGTGGCGCAACTGCATGGTCTATTACGCGTGCTACGACGACAAAATGATATGGAAAACGTGGAAGCCGCTGTATGTCACGGGTCTGTTTTCGCTGGTTCAAGTTTCACTCGGCATGATCGTCAGTCACCGTGTATGGAAATCACTGTCGACGGCACGAAGCCGGGATGCGGAGATCATTGAGGACCTCTTGCTGGATCAGCCTAAGTTGGAACCGGCACCGCGATTCCACATGCGTATTTAGAGGGTGTTCGGATGATGGTCGTCGCACAGTTGTCAGTGATAGCGACGATTCTCATACTATTCGTGTTGGCCGCGTCCCATGTTTTGTGATGCTGCGAGCAACCCCGCAACAGCCAAGTCCGAAGATCGCGCACCCTAGCTGTTTCACCGGCTTAAAAGTGACCGCTGCACGGGCAGCGCAATCGCACAGATATCTATCGACGCGGCTTCCAGCGTGTCGCGCGCCTGACAGAGGTCACGATTCAAACCATTAGCGACTGTCGCCGAGAACGATTGCTCTCCCGCATCAGTCACGTAATCGGCCATATCAGTGTCGGGATGAAACCCCGGCCCAATCCACCGGGTCAGGTCCTCGACAAACCGAATGACCTCGCCGAGGCCTGGCGAATCACTAAGGTGTGGTCGTTCCATCTTTTTGTTCCGATTCATGGTCAATCAGGCTGACCTGATAACGCCCATTGCCATTCGCTCAGTCATAGGACTGAGAATTAACCGCGTGTTTCCCCAATCGCGGGCGACGGTCCGCACGAGCACCATGTCCGGAACTGGACCGTTCAGGTCGATGTAGATCCCGCCGATTCGAGTCTCGATGATGATTGCGTCCAAGTCTGCCGGCAACTCCACTTCTTTCCCGTCTATTGCACCAGTGACTTTCATTTGAGTAGCTCCTGTGGTTTTACGCCAAAGGCGTTCGCGATTGCGTCCAGGGTTTCCATCGTGACGTTTTTCCGCCTGCCCGACTCGATATCGTTCCATCTCGCTTTATTCCCAAGTCCCGCGTGCCGCGCTGCCTCAGCCTGGTCCCATCCCCGGGCAAGTCTGAGTGACTTGAGCTTTTCGATGTCGAGCACTTCGGATGATTGTACGCATATATGCGCACCGGGTCAAGTCCCAAATCGGATGTAATCGGATGCTCGTCGCCGACGCGGTCCGAGACTGTAGAATCAATCCGCTGTGGCCGACGAAATTCCGGTGATCGACCTCTTTGCTGGCCCGGGTGGACTCGGTGAGGGCTTTACGTCCATTCGGGGCCCTCTAAACCAGCGCGTTTTCAGTATCGCTCTGTCGATCGAGAAAGATCCAGTCGCCCACAGCACGTTGCAACTTCGGGCGTTTTACCGCCAGTTTCACCATGGCCTAGTTCCTGACATTTACTATCACCATCTACAGGACCGTCCGGGTATCGACCGGAACGCCTTGTGGACCGCCTGTCCCCGTCAAGCGACAGCGGCGGCAAACGAGGCCTGGAATGCAACGCTCGGCGAAATTCCGCCCGGGGAGGTGGATCGCCGCATCGATAAGGCATTGCAGGGTGCGCGTTCCTGGGTGCTTATCGGCGGCCCTCCGTGCCAGGCCTATTCGCTGGCCGGCCGATCGCGGGTGGGCGGCATCAGCCCGTCCGATCACAGGGTTTACTTATACAGGGAGTACCTCCGCATCCTCGCACGACACGCTCCGTCCGTCTTTGTCATGGAGAACGTGAAGGGGCTGCTGAGCGCGCGCGTCAACGGTGAGCGGGTCTTTGAGTGGATTCGCCGCGATCTCCAGGAGCCAGCCGCGGCCGTGCGGCTGCTCCACGGCCGATCAGCCGCGTCTCGAAATGTCGGCTATCGGCTTTATTCACTGGTCAATGCGCCGGATAACTTTGATCTCCTCGGCCGCCGAATCCCTCATGATGCTGAAGACTTTTTGATTCGGTGTGAGCGCCACGGCATTCCGCAGGCGCGCCATCGCATAATCATAATCGGGGTTCGAGACGACATTAGCACTGAGACACCGGAGCCGCTCGCGATCGCGGAACCCGTGACCGTTGGCCAAACGCTCAGGGGACTTCCGCGGCTGCGCAGCGGTTTATCCAAGGAGCCTGATGGGTCAGCCGAATGGATGCGAACAGTGCGTGCATTCTTTGATCACGTCTCGGCCGAGGATGTACGCACGAGCGGCGGCCGGGACGTGTACGACCGAGTGCGCGACGTCCTCGGCGGCCTGAAACCGCCGAAAGCGACGCATGGTGGCCGCGGTGGTGCGTATCTTCCGTTCCCGAGCAATGGTTGCGTCAACCCCGGATGGTTTCACAGTGAACGCCTGCAAGGCGTCTGCAACCATGAGTCGCGCGGCCATATTCGCAGTGACCTTTACCGGTATCTCTACAGCGCATGCTTCTCTGAGGTGCATCGGGAATCGCCTGATCTCGGGCAGTTCCCGAAGGAACTTTTGCCAGATCACCGAAGCGCTTTAGTCGGCGACCAAGATCAGGTCTATTTCGCTGATCGATTCCGCGTCCAGGTCCGCGACAAGCCGGCGACGACCATTACCAGCCATATTTCGAAGGACGGACATTACTACATCCACTTCGACCCGACGCAATGCCGGAGCCTCACCGTTCGTGAGGCAGCACGACTGCAGACTTTCCCCGATGATTATTTTTTCGATGGTCCTCGGACGGAACAATATCGCCAGGTTGGAAATGCAGTGCCGCCGCTATTGGCGAAACAGATCGCCGAGCGAGTACTCGGATTGCTGCGGCGCTGAGGGTTCGAAATGGATTCACTGACTCGCGAGCGACGAAGCTGGAACATGTCCCGGATCCGGAGCCATGACACAACACCGGAACGTACGGTTCGGCGGCTGCTTCATCGTCTCGGATTCCGCTTTCGCCTTTCGACGGGGAAACGACTTTTCGGAAAGCCGGACATCGTCCTGCCCAAATACCGGACGGCGATTTTCGTTCATGGATGTTTCTGGCATCGTCACGCCCGCTGCAAATTCTGTTACTCACCGAAGAGCCGGATCGATTTCTGGCAGCATAAGTTTACCGCTAATATGAAAAGAGATCAGACGGTCAGGAAGAGCCTTAGGCGAGAAGGCTGGCGCGTCGTTGTGATCTGGGAATGCGAGCTGGCCCGTTTAGATAAACTGTCCCGGCGATTGGAAAGAATAATAACGTGACGTTGATTGAGAAGAGTTCAATGCAAAGACTAATGCCAACCACCGCGCAGAAATCACGGACCGCCTACCGCGGGGGCGCAGTCGCTCGATAGCGGTCGAACTCGCTGGGCAGCATCTGCGTCAATTCCACATCGGTCAATGCATGCGTGTCCCATGTCACATCAAGTTGATCGACAACGTCAATTAGCCGCCGCAGTGTACCTGCACGATGCTCGTTCGGCGCCGCTCCTCTGCGTGGTCGTGTTGTGACCGGATCGAGATAGAGCAAGGTTGCGCTTCCGACGACGGCTTTGTTGATGACCAAGTCGAGACGCGATGCAATTTGTCCGACGTAATCGCCCGGCTTGTCCAGCGGTCCGCATAAAAGAATCATTGCGCGTGCAGGATTGTCCCGATGCGCTCGAAGAATTCTCCACGGTCCCGCAAGCAGATGGCGGTAATACTTCCAAGTGCTCTCGGAGGGAATCCAGCGGCTAATCTCGCCAGGCTTCCTGGCTCCGCCACGGCGAGGAGGGCACAGCACATCGAAATAAAAGAGTGCGAGCCAAGCCCACAGACCTGTGTCCCGCTCGAGGCTGCGTAACCCGCTACCAGAGAGGCGGGTGTCGAGGTACTGCGCCGCCTCGAATCGCGATGCAAAAGTACGTTGTTCGACCTCAATTGTGGCCCCTAGTGGCTCAGAGGTAGCAATGTCCGTAAGCAGCGCCGCAGGCGCGACGCTGGTTGCACCGGACTTAATGCCTTCGATCGCCGCACGGAGTGCGTTCAATCCATTTTCGTTCAGTCGTCTAATTGCCGACATAATTACTCCCCGGCTTGTGGTGGGGCGATCAGGTCCATCGCCCTGTGCTTATTACAAAACGCGCGAATTGCGTCCACGATCCATTCTTCTTCCAACGCCTCGTCACGCGGCTCCTTCAATTCGAGTCTGCTCATTCCCGGAAGAGAGTGCGCCAAATTTCAGCCATTGACCGCGCCACTCTGACGCGTCTTCGGAGATGGATTCTCGCTCGGCAGTGAAAATCGTTACAAAGATTTGCCGCAGGATCGCCGGATAGACGAGTGCAATGAACTCCTTCGACCTCGCCATTGCGGTTCGATCTGCGACTTTTGTATTTAAAAGAAGCACTGTCCGATCTTGTTCGATCCGTAGTTCCCACACCTGTTGCCCGAGTTCCGCGCTGCGAATGTAAAGCAGCGGTTCCCTCCCTCCCGCCGCCTCTTCGGTGGTCAATGGGAAAATTGAATCCTCCTCCGCTAGGAGCTTCCCCTTGCTACCGTCCGGCTGCACAACCTTCACGCGAAAGCCCATGTCATCGCTGCCGTCAAACTCCGTGAGAGCGCAATCCGGCGGTGCGGTCAGCGCCGCAACGGTTCCGAAATCGAAGCGCATGTACTGCGTCTTGTTCTGGGCCTCGATGAATACCCGCGCATCCAGCGGAAGCTCAAGATCGCCTAGCTGAAGTTCGGCATCGAATGATGGGATCCGCCCGCTATTGCGCACAATTTGAATTCGCACGCGATCGCGGCCAATTTTTTTTCTTTGCGTGTAGTTGAAGTTGCGGATCATTTTACGCCTCCACCGCGATTGCTCTTACCCGGAGATCAACATCGGTCCGAAAGCCCGTTACGCGAAGTTCGAACGATTCATCGCGGACTACCGCTACGAGCTCATTCTCGGCTGTCGACTCGAGTTCCCCGTCACTAACGTTGATTCCAAGTGCGTTTCCATCGAACCGGAAATCGGCAGGCCGATATTTGGCGAATGGGTTTCCCTTCCGCACAACGTACGCGGATCGCACCTTTACCTTCTTTGGCAGGGGCCCAGCGCCCGGCGCGACGCTCAAACGGAAGCCATCGTTAAGCATGTCGAGTCGAAGGCGCCGAGGCGGCGGAGGTAGGTCGGGAACTTCCGGCGTATCAGCGTTGTCCCCACCGTCAATTTCCTCCGGGTCGCCACCTGGCTCCTCCTGCGACGCCTCGACGGAGAATATATCCGCCACCGGCGCTGGGTCGAGCGTATCTACGTCAGTCGTCAATATTTGAACGAGTTCTGCAACGCTCTTTTTGACGAAGCGAAGCGTTGACGGCCCCTTCTCGTATTTGTCCTTGAACTTAGGGGAGGCGCTCCTGCCACTCCGTGTGTGCCGGATTTTCCGCGTCGCTTAGAAGCTTGGCCAGAGGATAGTCATCAACAACGACGATTGCGCGGACGGCGCCCTCGCGGTCTTTGACGGCGTCAGTGATAGTGACGCCAGTGCGTACAAAAAGCGGACGCTGACGATTGTTGGTGAGATTAGCCTCCATGTAAACGTGAAAGAATGAATGTTGCATCTCGCCCGCGACCGGCTTTACCCAGATCGGTACTTTTACGGCGATTCTCCCGCCGGCACGAAGCGCGTTTCGGAGCAGCTTTAACGTCGCTGGATCGATCGGGTAGTCGGTCCACTTCGGCGTCCAGCCATCGCCCGGCTCAAAAAGAGCCATCGCGCTCGTGCGTCCTTCGCGAATCGCCCAGCGAGCCAAGAGAAGCACCGGCCGCATAATTGAAGAGAACTCCGACGGCTGATTAGCTGCCATCCCCTCGATGCTGTCAGCGTCGATCTCTTGGCCGTTGTCGGCGTCGCTGACTGTGACCACCAGCTTGCCACTCAAGATTGGGAAAAAATAGTGGCGGACCACCGATTGCAGAATCTCCGCGGGTCTGATGTCAGGCTTTGGGTATGGAATTACAATCGAAAGGCCCGGCTCGTTTCCGCGCATCAGGCGAAAGGCGTCCGCAAAGGCCCGGACACGCGTTTCACCAACTTCGGGTGTAACAAAACTCTCACCCTCAACCGTTCTACCGAAGTAGCCGTATGGCGAGTATTTCCGTCCGTCTACGTGATGAACGAAAAGCACAGACTGCCCCATCACCAAACCTGTCGTGTCACCCTGGCGCAATGTGAGGCCAAAGAAACTGTTAAGGCGGCTGGAGTTCGGGAAAACACTTTTCCCGAGGCCCCACGTGCCACGTTGCCCGTCGGTCTTACCCGTGCGCCCGACATTGCGCCAGAAGTAGTAAAAGTCATTCTTGGCTCCGGGTCGGTCATCATCTTGTGAAGGATCGCCGTAGAGGCCGCGCGTCCCGAAATCCTCTATGACCAAGAAAGGCATCCGGTCCTGGGTTGAAGGTACGCCGGCGAGACCTGAATCTGGTGCGGTGACATGTGCGGTCAGCCCTTCGAGGTAATGCTGTGCCTCAGCACTCGAAAGTGACTCACCTGGCGACGAAAACATGATGCGGACTCTCACCGTCTCACCATCGCGACCGGCATCCAGAGAATTTTGGATCGCTTCGCGCACAAGCGCATCGGAAGGAGTTGCGAGTGATTCGCTATTAAAGAATTCGCCCTGTATGGGATTTACGGCGGGCTCGCCCTTAACCATCGCTCTGAATGTCCACAAGGGAGGCATCGATGCTCCTTCAAAGTATAAAGCCGCACGTGGCTCTTAACTAAACTGCTAATCGCCCTCTGCTACGCGAGCCCAAGCTAATTTTGCTTCCGCCGTCAATTCGCCGTTTGAAACTCCGTTTAACGTGTACCCGCTGCGTCCGTGCACCTTAACTAGCCCAAGACTACGGAGCCATGCCAAAGCCAAATATATCTGATAGATCGGTATATCAGTCTGTGCGCCGGCTTCGCGCACCGGAATAAACTGATCCGGCGTAAACATCCGACCGCCACCGCCGACGTTCGCGACGGCTGCTGATACGGATTCGACTGTCGCCCACGGGGCTTTGTGGCGATACTCCTCGCGAAGCCGCCGTGAGTAACCGACCTTGACAAGGTGATCGCCGCGCCGACGAAAGCGGGGATACTGCTCGCTGGGGGCGCCGGTCGCCTTATTTAATTTAGATTTGCTTGTAGCTGAAGCCGGGGGATTCTTCGCCACACGGATTAACGGAGCGCCACTTGCGCAGCCAGTGCTAGCCGCCGGACTCGAAGGATCGGGATTCGAAAACCCACCGCTCTTACCCGCCAAATCGGAAATAGCGCTCGCCCATCCCGCCAGTTCCACCACGGCGGCGTAGTTTCCTTCGTCGGCGGCCTTAGACACCAAAGCACGAAGGGCGCGTTCGGCATTGGACAAAATATCGAGCGCGCGCGGCCGGATATCCATATAGCGAACTTATAGTGAAATCCATTTGTGCTGTCAAGAAAAATTTATTGTACCCGTCCAGCGCGAGGCGGATTGCTTATCCGATTGACGGTCAAATCAGTGTTGCCCCGATCCGCGTGGAATCCGGGTCCAGAGGCCGCAGGGACGAAACCCAGACCACCGGGTACGGAAATCCCAAATCCCAAGCTCCAAGTCTCCAAAAAAGATCCAATGTCCAAAGGGACAAATCTCCGTTTCGACGAAGCTCACCGCGGGCAAACAAGAGAAGCAGGAGACGCAAACCCGCCAGTTCCTGTTTGGAATTTTCTGCCTTGGGTCCCTGGAATTTTTTTGGGCCTTGTGGTTTGGGATTTGGAATTTGCCGACGGACAATCTTATCGGGATTGGCCACAAAAAAACGCAAAGGACACAAAAAGGCAAGAGGCAGAGCAGATTTCACGAGGGACCGCAGACAAATTCCGTTGCGCCTCGCTGGATTTGCTTTTGCGTTCTTTGCGTGTCAGTTATCACTTCAAATGCCACCACTGATTATCACTTCAAATGCCACCACGTCCGATATACCTGATTCTTCTCACGGGTTCCAAATTCAACCTGGGTTTTTGACCTTCGCCGATCGCCGTGGCCCGCGCTCCGTCCCCCCATCAGAGGATACTGCCAGATGGGCGTTGGTGTCTTCCGGGGGGGAGCACCCTTCACCGCCGCCGGTACTCCGGCGTCCTTCCGCCACGGCCGACCTTCGGCTTGAACTTCCAGTCTCATCGCTGGCCGCCTGATTCCGCAGGCGGTAGCTCCTGCCGGTGATGGCGATCACCTCGGCGTTGTGCAAAAAGCGATCGAGGATCGCGGTGGCCGATGGCACATCGCCGATCAGTTTGCCCCAGTCTTCCAGCGGTCGATTGCTGGTCATGATCGTGGAGCGGACCTGGTAGCGCCGCATGATGATCTCGAAGAGGTATTCGCCGGAGCGTTTGGGCAGTTGCTTCATCCCCATGTCGTCGATGATGAGCAGATCGGGACGGAGGTAGCGATCCATCAGCTTGTCCTGCTGTTCGATTGCCTCCTCGTGCAGGAAGTCGCGCACCACGTCGAAGATCGATCGGTACAACACCACTGAGCCGTTCTTGATGGCCTGGTATCCCAGCGCCTGGGCGATGTGGCTCTTGCCCGTGCCGGGAGGTCCGATCAATAAAACATCCCGCATCTCGCGGACGAATCGGCCGGTGGCCAGGTCGAAGATCTGCTTGCGCTTGATCGACGGGTTGAACGCAAAGTCGAACTCCTCCAGCGTCCTGCGTTCCCGGAAGCCCGCGACCTTGACGCGCCGGGCGATCTGTCGCTCGTTACGAACCAGCAGCTCATCGGTCAGCACCAACTCCAGGAACTCGCCGTAGTCGAGACGATGTCCGGCGGCTTCCTGCAAGCGCACGTCCAGCGCCGCAGCCAGGCCCGACAATCGCAGCCGGGTCAAAGCGGATTGCAACGATTCATTCATAAACGGTCTCCTTGATGAGAGGTCGCCGCGGCGACCCCGGGTGTCTTGTCGAAAGCGTCTTGGACCAATTTGGAATATTCCGTCAGAGGACGGATCAGCGGATGCTCAGAGGCGAACTCAAAGCACTGTTGTTGTGCCGGGGGTTCGGATCGTTTGAGCAGATTGCGGATGTCCCGCAGCCGGTGGGCGCCGTGGGACTGAGCCACCTGGCAAGCCTGTTCGATCATCCGGGCCGGGTGACGATGGGTCAGGCTGACCAGCCCCATCACCACGCGAACACCGTGAATGCCACGCTCCCGCAGAATGCTTTCCGCCCAGCTCCCGGCGTGAGCGCCGATCGTGCTGGCTTTGCTCAGCCACCAGGCGGCGCCGCGCTCAATCCCGCCGCGCTTCTCGGGAACAATGTGTCTGGCGTCGGTGGCGAATCGTCCCGGCTCATGCTGGGCATGAATGGCGATCTGCCGGAGTTGTTGATCGAACAGCCGCACGACGCGTCCATCCCAGCGTGCCCAGACGGTGCGGCCGACAAACTCCGGCGGGGCTGAGTAATACGCCTTGGCGACCTCCACGTGCCCATCGCGATTGACGATCCGCTGAGCTTCGGAAAAACACGGGAACCGCCCCGGCGGCAACGGCGCCAGCGCCGGCTTCTCCAGCTCCTGGAACATCCGGACCACCTGTTTGCGCGTGGTGCCGTGGATGCGCGTGTCAGCGACGGTTGATTCCCATTCGCTCAAAAACTGGTTCTGCTCGGCGAGACCGCTGAAGGTGCGGCCCCGCAGCGCGTTCGATTGGGCGTATCCCACGCCACGCTCGACCTTCCCCTTGTGCCGCGGCGTGTACGGCCGTGTCGGAACCACGACCGTTCCATAATGCCGCGCGAACTCCGCAATCTTGGGGTTCAGCTCCGGGTCGTACCAGTCGGCCTGGGTGACGGCCGCCTTGAGATTGTCGATCACCAACGTTTTGGGCACGCCGCCGAAGTGAGCGAAAGCATTCTCGATGCAGCGGATGAACTGTTCGGTCGTCTGCCGCGGCACCACCTCGCTGTAGGCCTTGCGCGAGCAACTCAGCACGATCCGAAACAGATGCGGACGCGACCGCCTGCCTTCGGAACTGATGACCGGCGCGCCCTTGCCAAAGTCCACCTGAGCTTCCTCACCGGGCTCACATTCCATCCGCCGAAACGGCAGCGGCGCCTGCTCTTTCAATCGACGGACGAACCGTTGAACTGATTGGTAGTCTCTTTCAAAGCCATGCTCGGCCGAGAGGTCCTGCCAGATACGCCGGGCGGTCAGGCCACGCTCAACGCCCGCGGTGATGATCGCCCGCCAGGGCTGCGCACTGACTCTGCCGACCGCTCGAGCCGGGAATCAGATTGGTGGCATTTGAATCGGCGGCGGGGATCCCACCGTCAGCGTTGTCGACGGCGATTCCGGGCGAGCCGCCTGTGGCGAGCCCCGTCGAGCCGGTAATCGGAATGGCGGCATTTGGGTCCGGCGGATCCGCGACAGATGCTTCCATCGCCGCCGTGCGCAGATGCCGTGAGACGGTCTCACGATCGATCTTAAGTTCAGCTGCGATCCGGCGATGCGACCAGTTCAGCCGCGCCAGTCCGAGGATTGTCTGGTGTTCCGCCATGTTGAGCTGATTCGACATCCGCAAGCTCCAAGCGGCGAGAAACCGCTGAGACTACGGAACGAATCTGCGCCTCTCCATAATGGCGGCATTTGAAGTGATTATTCGTGGCGGGATTTAAGTGATTACTGACACTTTGCGTCTTTTTGCGGCCCCATTCCTTATCGTTTAGCCGCCTCGCTTGCCAGGCGCGTCGCGTTGCGTGTCATCGTCAACCCCGCGGGAGTCTGCGCAATGGCATCGCGCAGTCCGTCATCCGATCGACGAGGAGCGCACCTGGACGCGCCTTGCAAGCGAGGCGGCTAAACGAGACTGAAGTGAAGAGGTGAGAGAGAGGCAATCTGCCCGTTTGCGGCGGCCGCTTCAGCAGCGTGACGCGGTGCCCGCGACCAGCATGGTTCATGATTGCCTGAACAGGAGGGAACGGAGGTAACAGAGAAGATCAGGCAGAACCGGCTTGGTATGCAATTCTCTGTTTCCTCTGTTTGCTCCTGTTGAATACCGCAGCTTGCACACGCGGACAATCTCCTGGAAATCTCTATCGAAGGTCACCAGCTCGGCGTCGTGATGGATCGCGATTGTCACGATCAGGAGGTCCCGCTTCCTTGTCGTTGAGCCGCCTCGCTTGCCAGGCGCGTCGCGTTGCGCGTCATCGTCTATCCCGCGCCATTCCGCAATAACATGGTGCGCGCCCGTCATCCACGCGACGAGGTGTACAACTGGACGCGCCTTGCAAGCGAGGCGGCTAAACGATTTGGAGCTGAAGAGGCGAATGAGCGGACCAACCTGCGCTTTCATGTAGCTCAGAATCGGATCATTCGACGGTCACTTTCATTTAGTAAATGTCGGAAAGCAGGAGACTGAAGGCAACGAATTCGTCCCATTTTCCTTATCGTTTAGTCGCCTTGCTTGCCAGGGCGTCGCGTTGCGTGTCATCGTCAACCCCGCGCCAATTGCGCAATGTCGTCGTGCGCGTCTGTCGTCCGACCGGCGAGGGGTGCACCTGGACGCGCCTTGCAAGCGAGGCGGCTAAACGATGAGGAACTAAAAAGACAAACACAGACCGCGGGTTCTCATCCCATCCCCGTTTTTCCTTTTCACTTTTTCCTTTTTCCTTCGCACCGGCGACGCCAATTGGCAGGCGCAGTGCGCGGGGAACTGCCGATTTTGGAAGCTTGCTTACACGGTGGGCGGATCCGATCTCCCCAGGATCCGCGTAAGAGGAGCTAGAAAGAATCTCTAAGCTCGATCTCCCAAAGCATTTGCGGCGATCCGAGCTCGCGTACGCCGGAAAATATAATTTTTCAGCTAACTCTGGCACGCCATGTGCATCCTTACAAATACCGAATTAATAGGCGTCGCGCAAAGGCATCGTTGCCACGGTGTCAGCCGAATTGACGGTCTCCGAACTAAATAGAGTTTTGCTCCGGGCGGTGGTGAACCCCGCGGGATCCGGTGGCAGTCCCTGGTAAAGCATATCGATGGCCGGAATTGGCCGGTTTGCGTCTGTCACGTGGGATAAATTGGCCGGAAGCGGCCAAAACCGGCCACGATAAAGAGCGAAATCGGGCCTGGCGGGGTCGAAAATGCAGAATGCCCGAGAATTTTTTCTGAACCGGCCAAGACCGGCCAAATCCGGGCCATCGAGGGCGCCGCGACGCCACCCGCGTGCATTCGGAAGCTTCAGCGCAAATGGAAATGACCCGCCGATTCTGCTCAGGACGTTGATTGCGGCCGCAACACGTGAGGAGAGGGAAGAGGATGGTGGTCTGAGCCCACCCTACTGTCGATCCGGTCCCCGTTTGATTACTGGAATTTGGGGCTTTGAGATTCGTTAATCCGAATGGCCCCTCTTGGTCCTACTCCTACTCCTACTCCTACTCGTATGCTCTCGCGTCCCGTCAAGACCGAGTAGGAGTAGGAGTATGAGTAGGAATCAGAGCGGGACGCCTGGGCCTACTGCCGCACCGATTTCCACAGCTTGTCTTCAACCTGCTTGAAATTCGCAAAGCTGTCATCGAGCTGCTGGCTCAGTTTCTCCACCTGCGCTTTGTCCATCGAGCCCGCGCTCATCGCGTCGCGCAATGCGCCGGCGGCGTCGGTGAGGTTATCGGCGCCGTCGGAGAACTGCCGCGCGGCGTCATACAGATTCAGGTTGGCCATCTCGTTTTCGCTGGGCTTGTAGAGCAGCCGCCAGGGGCTGCGGCGGATTTCGATGCTGGCGGCCTTGAGGTTGTCGCTGGTCAGCTTCAGCGACGCGATCATCGACTGGAGCTTGCCGCGATTGCCGACGATCAGGTCCTTGCCGGTTTCGGTGATGCGCTTGACGTCGGCGAGCGCGCCGCGGGCGCTGTCGAGAGTCGTCTGCACCTTGTCGAGCGCGACGTGGACCTGCTCCATCACGCCGGGCAGCTTGTCGCTGATCGTGCCGGTGGCGCTGTTGAGGTGCTTCATCGTGCTGCGGATGTCCACCTTGGTGTCTCCCAGCACGTCGCGGGCGTTGGTCAGCGTCTCGCCGGCCCGCTCGGTAACGACGTTATAATGCGCCACCACCGGATCGATCTTCGAATCAACGTGGGCGATGAGTTGATGCGCGGCGTCCACCGTCGAGTCCACCTTGGGGAGCGTGACGGTGCGGGCGTCGTGGACCGCCATTTTCAGGTCGGGAGTCATATCGCCCAGGCCGGTCAGGAACTGGCCGAGCGCCCCGGGGCTGCCGGTCGCAATCTGCTGCTCGGTCCCCTGGCCCAGGTGCTCGATGTTGACGTAAGAGACGCCGGTGAGGGAGCTTTCGACGACGACTTTCGAATCGTCGCGCAACACATACTGGGACGGCATGGAGAAGGTGACGAGAATGTGCGGCTCGGCCTTGCCGTCACTCAGGATTCCGATCTCACGAACGGTTCCAACCTTGTAGCCGCCGAGGCGCACTTCGTCCCCGACGCGCAGCCCGCCGACGTTGTCGGCGAGGGAAAAATCGACCTTGCGATCGACCATGGGGGAAATCACATGGCCCGCGCCTCGAATGGAGACGATGATGGCCCCCGCCGCCAGCATGCTGACGATGATGAAGAGGCCAGCTTTGAATGCGTTTCGATCGTTGTTCATTATTTTTCGTCTCCCAGCAGATCCACTTCATATCCTCCGGTCCGTCGGCGATCGGTGAGGGGTCCTTCGGTGAGGCCGTGCACGAATTGTTTGACCAGCGGATCGGTCGAATCGCGCATCTCGTCGGGCGTGCCGGAGACGATGAATTTGCCGCGATCGAGCAGCACCATCCGATCGGCGATGCGAAAGGCTGAGTCCATTTCATGCGTGACCACCACGCTGGTGACGCCAAGCTTGCGATTGAGGTCGATGATGAGCTGATCGATTTCGGCGCTGGTGACCGGATCGAGGCCGGCAGAGGGCTCGTCGTAAAAGAGGATCCGGGGATCGAGCGAAATGGCGCGGGCGAGGCCGGCGCGCTTCTTCATTCCGCCGGAGAGCTGCGCGGGCATCTTGTCGGCGTGCTCGCGCAGGTCGACTTGCTCGAGCTTGATCTTGACCATGATCTCGATGGTCTCTTCCGGCAGATCGGTATGCTCGCGAAGGGGGAGGGCGACGTTGTCGGCGACGCTCATCGAGTTGAAGAGGGCTCCGCTCTGGAAGAGGACGCCGATCGATTTGCGATACTCGTCGAGCTCGTCGTCATTCATCTGCCGGATGCTTTTTCCGCTGTGGACGATGATGTCGCCGCCGTCGGTGGGGATGTTGCCGATCATCAGGCGAAGCAGCGTGGACTTGCCCGAGCCCGATCCGCCGAGGATCACCAGTGTTTCCCCTTCGTAGACCTGAAGCTTGATGGCGTCGAGGACGGTTCGCCCGCCGAAGATCTTGGTGACGCCATCAACCTGGATCGCTGATTTGGGCATGCGAGTTCACCAGCCGTAATAGTAAAACACGGCCGTGAAGATCAGGTCCACGGTAATCAGGGCGACGATGGTCAGCACGACGGTGCGCGTGGTGGCCACGCCGACGCCTTGCGCGCCGCCGGTCACGCCCAGGCCCAGGTAACAGGCCAGCGAGCTGATGATCGTGCCGAAGACCCCGGCTTTGACCAGCCCGGAGACAAAGTCGCGGATCTGGATCGCGTCAAACGTATGATCGACATAGGAGCGCCAACTGATGCCGAGAAACGTATTGGAAATCGCCAGCCCCCCCAGCACGCCCATCAGATCGCCGACCACGGCGACACAGACCATCATCAGCGCGGTGGCGAGAACGCGGGGGAGGATGAGAAAGCGAACGGGATGAATGGCCTGCGCCTCGAGGGCCTCGATCTCTTCGGAAACCACCATGCTGCCGATCTCGGCGGCGATGCTGGCGCCGGCGAAGCCGGTCAGGACGATCGCGCTCACCAGCGGCCCCAGTTCGCGAAAGGTGGCGACGGAAATGATATTGGCCACCTGCGTGAGGGCGCCGTAGCTCTTGAGGATCGGCGCCATCTGCAGGGTGAGAATCGCGCCGATGCAGAAGAGGACCAGCATGACGATCGGGATGCTTTTCACGCCGACGCGGACCATCTGGGCCCAGAGGTTTTGCCAACCCAGCCGCCGGCCGCGCTTGGCAAACAGCCCGCGGCCGATCGAAGCGCCGGTGTCGCGCAGCAGGTATCCCATTCCACCGATGAACTCGATGAAACCGATAGCGCGGTATCCGAGAGCCGTGATGGGACGGAAGGCGGCTTTCACTTTGCCAGCGCCTCCGCTTCGTCTTTGGTGATGATGAACAAGGTGCCCAGGCGGGCGATCTCGAGCAGGCCGTTGACCCGCGGCTGAAGGTTGGTGAGGCAGACTTTTCCGCCAACCTTCCTCAGCTTCTGCAGCGCCTCGACGAGAACGGCGATGGCGCTGCTGTCCATGTACTGAACTTCCGCGAGGTTGAGCACCAGCTTTTTGGGGGAATTCTTGTTAATGAGGTCGAGTATTTCCGTGCGCAGTTCCGGACTGGTGTGAAGGTCGATCTCCCCGCGGACGGACGCCACCAGCGCATCGCCGACTTTTCGTGCGACGGGGACCAGTTCGCTACTCGTTTGTAAATCGCCCATGTTTCGACTCCGTTTCATTCGAAGCAGCATTCCGTCCGGCTGCGGCAAAAAGACGGTTTCATCCATCAACGTGTTGAGGCAGACCAGACCCAATCCGCCGGGCGTAAGGGGATCATGGCGGGGCTGGGCGGGCGGCTTTTTGCCTTTCCCCCAATCCCGAACGCTCAAGACCAGCGTGCCATCCTTGAAATCGCCGTCGATCTCTACCGGCTTGTCGGTCGCCCCGTCATATGCGTGGCGGGTCACGTTAGCCAGCGCTTCATTGATGCAAAGGCCGATCTCGGCGACAGCGACCTCATCGAATCCGCACCGCCCGGCGAATTCCTCGACCGCGTGACGGACCGGCGCCAGGTTGGCCGGCGCGCTGGTCACCTTCAGCCGCAACGGCGCGCCGGCAGCGGGCGGCGGACTGGCGGAAAGTTTTGAGACAGGTTGCATCATGCGGCACCGCCGGGGCGGGCTCATTTCGCGGGGGCCTGTTGCGGCTGC
Source organism: uncultured Phycisphaerales bacterium (assembly GCA_963754335.1). Lineage (GTDB taxonomy): Bacteria > Planctomycetota > Phycisphaerae > Tepidisphaerales > Tepidisphaeraceae > JBBSDP01. Next base: position 1,341,479 of record CAVWFQ010000005.1, on the reverse strand, counting down.
TGCGACAACCACTGTCGCCATCGTTGCACCGCCGGCTTTCGTGCGTCGTCGTCCTCGTAATATCGATATCCGAAATCTTCACCGGTCATGTCGCGTAAAGCCCGGATCGAATAAAAGCGGACGGCCGGATCGTCGCTGTTCAGGCATTTGACCAATTCCGGGACGGTGCTTCGGTCGCGCCGATCCGCGGCTTCGACGATCGCCGGGATCTTGATCGCCGGATCAGGATTGTAGACCGTGCGCGGGCCGCTGAAGCCGCAGCCGGCCCCGGCCGCGGTCAGACCCATCATCACCATCGCGACCGATCGACGCATGTGTACCGTTGGCCGGTGAATACAGCGGGCGCGTTCGCCCGTCATCGGGTGTGGCCCTCTTTTTCGGCAATTGTGGTGCAGGCTTCCAGCCTGCCTCTTCCGAAGAGCAGGCTGGAAGCCTGCACCACAATGAAAATTTCACACCTGCCAAAAAAGATGTCCACACGTCATCCGTATCGAAATCTATCGTCTGACTCGAAAACCTTCGTCCAGTAAAATGCCGGATGCATGCGTATCATCAGTGCGATGCCCCACGCAATTGTATTCACCCGTACATCAGCCGTACTATGGTTGATTCCCGCTTTGCGAGGCGGAGCACTTTAGACACACGGACGGGAACCAGCGACTCATGGATCAGAAGTTTATCCGAATTCGCGGAGCCAGAGAACACAATCTCAAGAACATCGCCGTGGACATTCCGCGCGATCAGCTTGTCGTCATCACCGGATTGTCCGGCTCGGGCAAATCGACGCTCGCCTTCGATACGGTTTATGCTGAAGGGCAGCGTAAATACATCGAATCGCTCTCGGCGTATGCCCGGCAGTTCCTGGATCAGCTCCAAAAGCCGGAAATCGACGAAATCGAGGGTCTGCCCCCCACCATTGCAATTGAACAGCGGTCGGCCAGCAGCAATCCCCGTTCGACGGTGGCGACTACGACGGAGATGTACGATTACCTGCGGGTTCTCTTCGCACGCGCCGGCACGCCACATTGCTGGGAATGCGGGCGCGAGATCAGCAGCCAGACGCCGTCGCAGATCGTCGATGACGTAATGAAATTGCCGGCGGGAACGAAGGTCATGATCCTCTCCCCCCTCATCCGCGGCCAGAAAGGGGAACATAAAGACATCTTCGGGGCGATTCATAAGCAGGGCTTTGTTCGCGCCCGCGTGGACGGGGATCTGCTGGAACTGGCGAATAGCAAGTCGGCGCCCGCTCTGAAAAAAACCTTCACGCACAACATCGAAGCGGTGGTCGATCGCATCGTGCTCAAGCCGGAGATTCGCTCCCGGCTGGCGGACTCGATCGAAACCGCGCTGAAGCTTTCGCAGGGACTGGCGATCGTGGCGGTCGCCAATAGCGAAGGCAAATGGACCGATCAGGTCTACAGCGAGAAATTCGCCTGCCCGCTTCATCCGCACGTTTCGCTGCCGGAGCTAGAGCCACGGCTCTTCAGCTTTAATTCGCCGCACGGAGCCTGTCCGGATTGTCATGGATTGGGGACGAGCTCCAAGTTCGATCCGGAAATGATCGTTCCCGACGACACGCTTTCGCTGGAAAACGGGGCGATCGAAGGATGGCGGAAAAACGGCAAGCGGATGAACATTTATTACAGCCGGGTGCTCCGGCAGTTCTGCCGGGACTTTGGCATCAGCTACACGGAGCCGTTCAAGGAGATTCCCCGCAAGGTGCAGCAAATCCTGATGTACGGCACGGACTCAAAGGGAGACCTGGGAACGGGCACCTGGTTTGAAGGAGTGATCCCCAACCTGGAGCGCCGCTTCCAGAATACCGAAAGCGAATTCGTCAAAACCCGTCTGCATCAATATATGTCGGAGCAGCCGTGCGCAACCTGTGGCGGGACCCGGCTCAAAAAAGAAGCGATGGCGGTGCGTTTACAGACGCTGGATGGAAGCCGTGGCACGGGTTTTCAACCCGTGTCTGAAATGGCTGAATCGATCAATGCAGAACCAGAGGCGAAAAAGAAGAAGAAACACGGGTTGAAAACCCGTGCCACGGCGGATCCCGAACCCGTTCCACTTCAGCTTCCCGGGTATTCCATTTTCGACGTCACGAAGTTGACGGTTGAGAAAGCACGACAATTCTTCGAGAACCTGCGTCTCAATTCCGAAGGAACCCGAATCGCCGAGCCGCTCGTGCGCGAGATCCTGGCCCGGCTTGGTTTTTTATTTGACGTCGGGCTTGGATATCTCACGCTCGACCGCAAGACCGCCACGCTCAGCGGCGGAGAGGCGCAGCGCATCCGACTGGCGACGCAGGTGGGGAGCGGGCTGGTCGGTGTCTGCTACGTCCTGGACGAGCCGACGATCGGATTGCACCAGCGCGATAACGTCCGCCTGATCCGCACGCTCAAGCGGCTTCAATCGATCGGCAACACCGTCCTGATGGTGGAACACGATGAAGATTGCATCCGCGCCTCCGACTATCTGATCGACATCGGCCCCGGCGCCGGCGCGCATGGAGGCAACGTCGTCTGCGCGGGACCGGTCCCCGAGGTCTTCGAGAATCGCCAGAGCACGACGATCAAATATCTCACCGGCGAATATGTGATCGCCACGCCGGCCCACAGGCGTCCTGTCGATCCCGACAAATCGGCCCTCGAAATCAAAGGATGCCGAGAGAACAACCTCAAGAATGTCGATGTCCGCATCCCGCTCGGCGGGATGATCTGCGTTACCGGCGTGAGCGGGTCGGGCAAGTCCACGCTCATCAACCAGACGCTGATTCCCGCGCTCAAACGAAAACTGTACGGCTCGAAAGTGAAGGCGGGAGCGCATAAGCAGCTCGTGGGCATCAGCAAGATCGACAAAGTGATCGAGATCGATCAAAGCCCGATCGGCCGCACGCCGCGGAGCAATCCCGCCACCTACACCGGCGTCTTCGACGAGATCCGCAAAGTTTTCGCCAAGACCCGCGAGGCCAAGATCCGCGGCTACGAGGCCGGCCGGTTCAGCTTCAACGTGAAAGGGGGACGATGCGAGTCATGCCAGGGGCAGGGAACCAAGTGCATCGAGATGCATTTTCTTCCGGACGTCTATGTCAATTGCGAAGTTTGTCACGGCTCGCGCTACAACGCCGAGACGCTGGAGATTCACTATCGCGGGAAGAACATTGCCGAGGTATTGGCGATGACCGTCGAGGAAGGAATGGCGTTTTTCGAGAACTTCCCGCAGATCTATCGCATGCTCAAGGCCGTCAACGATGTGGGGCTCGGCTACGTCCACCTTGGCCAACCCAGCACCCAGCTTTCCGGCGGCGAAGCGCAGCGCGTGAAGCTCGCCAGCGAGCTGGGAAAGAATCCGACCGGCCACACACTTTATGTGCTCGACGAGCCGACCACCGGGCTTCACTTTGCCGACATCCACAATCTGCTGAATGTGCTGAACCGCCTGGCGGACCTGGGAAATACGATCCTGGTGATCGAACACAATCTCGACATCATCAAATGCGCCGACTGGATCATCGACATGGGTCCCGAAGGCGGCGAAGCGGGGGGAACGGTCGTCGCGGAGGGAACGCCGGAACAGATTGTGGAAGTGGAAGAAAGTTTTACGGGACAGTTTTTGAAGTCGCACCTGCATCCGGCGGAAGTTGAAAAGCGCGTCGAGCAGAAAATCGCTTGAGGCGCATACCCCAATTAGTGCGCTCTTAATAATTCGAACAATTGACTTGCTGCGAAGTAAAGATCGGGTACGATCCGATGAATCTGCATGGGCACATTCGTGTGGCCCAAACAGATTTTCACGTCCGATTGCGCAAGGGGTGGTCGCTGATGGAATATGTCACAAGAGCGCACTACGCATGGAAGCAACGCAGCGGCGCGTCGTTTCCTGTCATACTACAACCCGCACACACTTCGGCTCGCGCTCAAGGCTTTTCGCTGGCTCACCGAACGACCCGCCCTCTCGGCGCATTCGACTCAAGAACGAACATCTGCCCTTTCGTTGGAACTCACATCGCCACCTTCAATTCTCAGGGAGGACCCATTCAATGACCCGACTGGAATGCACTCAACGCGTGCTGGACGCCAAGCTGAAGAAGGATTTCACCTTTCAACAAATCGCCGACCATATTCGACGGCATGTGGTATGGACCACTTCAGCGCTACTTGGACAAAACACCATGTCGCCCGAGGAAGCGGCCAAAACCGGCGAACTCCTCGGCCTCGAGGACGATGCGATCACGGCCCTGCAGCAGTTTCCGAGCACAGACTCGCGGGATTCGACACCGCCAGTCGATCCGCTGAATTATCGATTCTATGAAATCATGCAGGTTTACAGCGCGACGCTCAAAGCCGTGGTGCTGGAAAAGTTCGGCGACGGGATCATGAGCGCCAGCGATTTCACGATGGACGTTGAGCGCATCCCCGATCCCAAGGGGGATCGCATGCGCGTCACGATGGATGGAAAATTCCTGGCGTACAAGAAGATGTGAGCGTTCTTCCATTTATTGTGGTATAGGCCTGTCGACCGGCGGTCGAGCCAGAAGTACGCCTCTCGCCCGAGCGGAATTTCTTTGCCGGCACAGATTGGGTATTGGTATACTTCGCCGATCATGAAGCACAAGCTGGCAATCGCACTCCTGCTCGGGTGCGGTGCGCTTTTAGGAGCGGCGGGCGACGAATTCAAATCGCCGAGCGCGCGCGAAGCGAAGAAAAAGTACGAGACGACGCTGGCGAAACTGCAGATCGATTTTGACATCCAGCGCATCCATGCGCAGGACGCCTACCTGGCGGAGCTCAATGCCGCGCTCAAACAGGCATTGAAAAACGAGCAGCTCGACGAAGCCAATCGGATCAAAGCCGAGATCGACGTCATGCGAGCGCAATCGGCGACGCTGTCACCCGGATCTGGAAATAGAATTTCCGGAGTATGGGACGTCTATTGGGTCGGCGGAGGTCGCGGGACTTACCGGTTCGGAGCCGACGTAGATTTCCGCGGCGTTTGGAACGGCATTGGAAAAATTCAGAGTGCGTCCACAAATGAGATGGTCGCGTTTTTTGATCGCGGCGGCGAAAATAGCGAGGTTCATCGCTTTACGATTGTTGGACGGCGGCTTTTTGTCGAAGCGTTTGTGAGGCCGCCACAGCTCGGTGACGCGCCGAAGAGCATGGCCGTCGGCGTCCCTTCAAAACTTTCCACTTCGGGCCATTAACGGACTATTGCTACAGCCCGAAGGCCGACTTCTCATTTCCAAGGCGATCCCTGAGCTTATGACGGCGTTATTTCGTCTCCCTTTGCAATCCGATTTGCGATTGCCGCGCGATGCCTGCGGCCACGATCCCGTGATAAACGGCGCGGATGTGCAGGCCGTCTCCCGTCATCCAGGTGGGATGGCCCATCGCGAAGGGAATCGCCGACTGGATCTCGGTGCCGAGGTCGACCGGATGAACCTTCGCATCGGCCTGCGCCGCGACAGCCGCAGTGGTGGGCGCTCGATTTTCTCCATGGAATGGTGAGACGACGAATACTTCGGCGGCGGGAAATGTCTTACGTGCGAGGGTGAGCCAGTCCTGAATTATTTTTTGCAGCTTCGCGGGGTCGCTGTTGTGATCGTTAGCCCCGAGCGCCACCCACACATAGTCCGGCTGAAGCGAAAGATCGCGCGGATGAGACGCGTCATATTTCTGCCACCACTCCGGCATCGCCTGGTAACCCCCCTGCCCGGGATGGATCCAACCGGTGCCGCCGACGCCGACGAGGCCGAACTCGCACTCGAACGCCAACGCGACCTGGCCCGGCCAGGCCAGCGTGTAGTCGACATACTTGTAATACGGCTCATCCGAGCGCTCGCCGAAGTAAGCCTGGATGTTGCTGTCTCCCAGGATCAAAGCGCGCTTCGGGCGAATGGCCGGCGGGGCAAGCGTTGCCCCGCTGTCAAACTCGAGACTGTCGATTTTGGTTTGAAATGATGTACTGTTCCAGCCGTCGCCGGTCCCCTGGTTTCCGCCGATCACCTCGAGGCGGTATCGATGCTGTGCCGGGGAAACATTCGCCAGCGTCACCTGCTTTGCGCCGGGAGGAAACTGCACGAACGCCGCCGGCTCATCGTCCACCGTCACTTTCAGCGTCGGCATGTCGTTGGCCGAGAGGTTGGCGTTGATCGACGTATCGACGTTGGCCTTGATCGAGCGCGTGCCGGACACGACGCCTTTGAGATACGCGCCGCCGGTCGGCGCGATCGCGCTTTCATCGGCGTTTCGCCAGGTGTAGGGGGATTGGAAAATATTGGGATTCGGGAAGCGAATGATCATGGGAGATTGAGGAGCTGGCTCAGCACCAAGCGCTGTGAACGCCAGCGCGACCAGGATCGGCACGAATGCCAGACGACAGCGCATCAGCAACACTCCGGTAATAAATCGACGACTACTTTTACGACCGGCGTCGTTCGCCAATCCATTTGGCCAGCGCAAGTACAGCGGCGTTTTGATCATCCAAACCCACGCGCAGCAGTTCGTTGACTACGTCGAGCGGAAAATCCGGAAACGCGAGACTTCGCTGCGCCGACTCATAGACGCCCGCGGGTAAGCGATGCAGGAAATGAACTCGTTTTCCGTCATATCGCCATATTTCCGCGACCCCCAAAGCCGCGTAGATCGGCTGACGGCGAACGCTGCGCGTTGTGATGTCCACCTCGATCGCCAGATCCGGCGGCGGATCGACGGTGAGATCGATGTCGCCGGTCTGTTTAGGGTGGCTGATATAATAGCACTCGTCCGGTTCAAGACCCTTTTTCTTTCGACGGCTCTTGAACGTTGTGGACCCATAGCCCGCAATAGGTATGCCCATTTCGTAGCAATAATGCTCGATGAGTCGGGCGAGAACCTTCTTTGCGAACTCATGTTCTCCGGATGGCGACATGATTTCCAGCCTCCCCTCGTCATACGTGAGCCTTAAGTGTCCGTCGCCAACGTCATCGAGCATCTGTTCGTAGGTTTCCCAGGAGATCCCATCCAGAACGACATGCTCGTCGTCCAGTGGCGACAACTCGACGATGGCCATGGTCCCTTCGCCCGGGGAGCCTGACTCAATTTCCAGTTTTCCGTCGTCGTAGGTGAGTCGCGTATGACCTTCGCCGATATCTTCAAGCAGCCGCTCGTAGGTTTCCCACGAGATGCCGTCGAGCACGGCTCGGTGATCTTCGCCACCCGACAATTCCACAATGGTCATGACACTCTCCAGTGACCAATCATATCCACTCCGCAACGATCCACCACACATTTACAACCCGCCCGATTTCTGCAACCTTTGCGCCATGGCTGAGCAAACCACGAACAAAGTCATCTATTCGATGATCGGCGTCTCGAAGCGGTTCGAGAAGAAGGTCGTACTCAACGATATTTATCTTTCCTACTTCTACGGCGCGAAGATCGGCGTCCTCGGACTCAACGGCGCGGGCAAAAGCTCGCTGCTGAAAATCCTCGCCGGCGTGGACAAAAACTTCGAAGGGCAGATCAGTCTGTCGCAAGGGTACACGACCGGATTCCTCGAACAGGAGCCGGCGCTGGATGAGACGCTGACCGTTCGCCAGGTCGTCGAGCAGGGCGCGCAGGCCACGCTCGACCTGCTCAAGGAATATGAGCGGATCAACGAGAAATTCGCCGAGTCGATGAGCGATGAGGCGATGAACAAGCTTCTCGAACGCCAGGGGGAAGTCCAGGAAAAGCTCGATCAGCTCAACGCCTGGGATCTCGATCAGCAGCTCGAAATGGCGATGGATGCGCTCCGCTGCCCGCCCGGCGACGCGATGGTGAAGGTTCTCTCCGGCGGCGAGCGACGCCGCGTCGCCCTCTGCCGGCTACTGCTCAAGAAGCCGGACGTGCTGATTCTCGACGAGCCGACCAATCATCTCGACGCCGAGTCGATCGGGTGGCTCGAGCAGCACCTCAAGCGCTACGCCGGGACGGTGATCGCCGTCACGCATGATCGCTATTTTCTGGACAACGTCGCCGGCTGGATCCTTGAGCTCGATCGCGGAGCCGGCATTCCCTGGAAGGGAAACTACACCGGCTGGCTCGAGCAGAAGCAATCCCGGCTCCAGGTCGAAGAGAAGGTCGAATCGGCCCGGCAGAAATCACTCGCCCGCGAACTGGAGTGGGTGCGGCAATCGCCCCGCGCGCGGCAGGCCAAGAGCAAAGCCCGCCTCCAGGCCTACGAAAAAATGCTCGCCGAGGATTCGCGCGAAAAGGAAAAGGAGATCGAAATCTATATCCCGCCCGGGCCGCACCTGGGCGATCGCGTGATCGATGCGGTCAATCTCAAAAAGGGGTACGGCGACCGTCTGCTTTACGAGGGATTGAATTTTTCACTCCCGCCCAATGGGATCGTCGGGGTCATCGGCCCCAACGGTTCGGGCAAGACCACCCTCTTCAGAATGATCACCGGCGAGGAAAAGCCGGACGGCGGGCAGATCAAAGTCGGAGCCAGCGTGAAGCTGGCGTACGTCGAACAAAACCGTGACGTGCTTCGCCCGGATGACACTGTCTTCCAGGCGATCTCCGATGGGCAGGAACTCATCAAGCTCGGCAACACGCAGACCAACGCCCGGGCGTATGTTTCCAAGTTTGGATTCAGCGGCACCGACCAGCAGAAAAAGGTCGGCGTCATGTCCGGAGGCGAGCGCAATCGCGTTCACCTCGCCCGCATGCTCCGGCAAGGCGCCAATGTGCTGCTCCTTGACGAGCCGACCAATGACCTGGATGTGAACACGATCCGTGCCCTGGAAGAAGCGATGGCCAACTTCGCCGGCTGCGCCGTCATCATCAGCCACGACCGCTGGTTCCTCGACCGGATCGCCACGCACATCCTGGCATTCGAGGGAGACAGCCAGGTGGTCTGGTTCGATGGAAACTATTCGAGCTATGAAGCGGATCGGCATGCGAGATTGGGAATCGCCGCGGATCAGCCGCACCGGATTAAGTATCGCAAGCTGGCAAAGTAAAGGGGGACGGACATTCCTGTCTGTTTGAGGGGGACAGACATTCCTGTCTGTCACGGGACGGCGAGTGAAGGCGTACTCGCCTTCCGAGCCGGCCCGATATTCCGCAGGAATCCGCGTCCACTCGGCGGGCAAGAATGCCGGGCTCGCGGACGCGTATCAGACAGGAATGTCTGACCCCCACAATGACCGTCTTCACCCTCATCCTCCCCATCGTCCTCATCGCCGCGATCATCGCGTGGCGATGGAAGCGGCGAAATCGGAAAGATCCCCTCCGCTGCCGGAACTGCGGCGCAAACCTTTACGGCGTCCGACTCCACGGCGACGCCAAGGGCCGACTTCGCTGCCCAAAATGTGGGGATGAGCTGGATGAACTGCCGCTTCAGATCCGCAAGTCCTGAGACTGGTGCAAAAAATCCTTGTAACCGCGGATGACGCGGATTCCGCGGATAAGAGCAGGGTGGGCTCGGCCCACATCTTTATCCCTGTTCCTTTATATCTTTCAAAATCCAACCGAATGACTGAGTCCAACGGCGGGGAGCTGGTGGGCATAGCCCACCCTACTTTTCATCCGCGGCATCCGCGCCCATCCGCGGTTAAGTTCTCTTCCGGCATTTTTCAGTTTTCTCGAATCAGCCGATGCCCTATCCGACATAATCCGACATAATCCGACACTTTTTCGACCTATCTGACGCAATATTGCTTCCAATTCGATTTCAACAGATTCATTCAATTTTTGCACCAGACTTGCATCACCGGACGATTAGTGCTAACATTTACCTAACTCTTACAGGAGGCCTTTATGGCAAATGTCGATTCTGGCACTCATTCCCTGGCCAGCAAGCAGCGAGAGGCTGCGGCCAAAGCAGCACGAGACGCTGCTGCAAAAGCAGCAAAGACGACGAGCGCCCCGGCAACGATGCCGCCACCCGATCCCGCAACGGCGTCGGCAGAGGCAGGTGCGTCTAACCCATCCGTGGCCGGTCCGCTGGCCAAGTCGGCTCCGGTCCCCACGACTCCGGTGACGATTTCCCCCTCCGTGGTGATCGAATGCGATGATCGGCTTTCACCCGTGCAGCGCAACGCCATCACGCTGCTGGCCCAGGGCCGCAGCATCAAGTCCACGGCCACGCAGGTGGGCGTCCATCGCGATACCGTCCACCGGTGGCTCCGCGAAGATCCGGTCTTCCGGGCCGCCTACCACACCTGGCAGGCCGAGGCGCTCGAATCCCTGCAGGGTGAGCTCCTGAGCCTAGGCGGCCCCGCCATGAAAACCTATCGGCGGGCCGTCCGCACGGGTGATGTGCGCGCCGCCGGGCAGGTGCTCAAGGGGCTGGGCGTTCTCGCCCCGCCGCGCCCTGGCCCGCAGGATTCGGAGGAAATCCGGCGTGTCGCCGAGTTGGAGCGGAAAGAGCGCGAGTCCGCGCTCATCGAGAGTGAAACCGCCGCTGCGTGGCGCAGCTACGAAGCTCGCAACAACTGTCCCTGGCTGGCGACAGCGGATGCTGAGGCAAAAGCCGAGGCAGCCGAAAAAGCCCGGCAGCCGGGGGAATCGGATTCGCCGAAGAAGCCTGAGTGACGAAAGGGGAATTCGACTTTTCGGGTGAGCGAGCACGGGCGGCCGGAGAAAATCCGGCCGCCCGTCTGGCGTTGTTTCGTCCGACGCAGGGCGGATCATAGCAGCGATCGCCGCGGAATCGTTTTTTTTCGGGCTTCGGATTCGATCGCGAAAGCCGGAGAGGCCATCCGGCGTTGCGTACGCACGCTGCAGGCGGTACCGGTTGAGGTGCGCCAAAGACGGCGCCGACGCGCCTTGCGGCCTCCGCAAAAGTTTCAGAGAATCAGGTGCTCTCTGATCCATATAGGTCCACCCCGGGGGGTGAACCATTCCTGATCACCGGCGATCTGAATCGGAGAGTGACGATGCAAGACGCTTTTCGAACCACGCAACGAACAAATCATGACGCGCACAACCGCCACCGGTCCATCGGACGACACGCCGATTGATATCGAACAACTGGCTGACACGCTCTGGAAATCGGCCGATGCCCTGCGTGGCCAGGTGGATGCCGCTGAATACAAGCACGTGGTTCTCGGGCTGCTTTTCCTGAAATACATCTCTGATGCCTTCGAATCACGCCGAGATCAGCTTCAGAGCCGAACTGGCAAAGGACGGGATCAAAGGCAAACAGCTCGATAGTCTGCTCGAATCGCGCGACGAATACACGGCGGAAAACGTCTTCTGGGTTCCGCCCGAATCGCGCTGGCAGAATCTTCAGAACCAGGCGACTCGCCCCGATATCGCCACACTGATCGACGATGCGATCCTCGCCGTCGAGCGCGACAACCCCAACCTCAAGAACAAGCTCCCGCGCGACTACGCCCGTCGCGGCATCGCCCCGGAGAAGATGACCGTGCTGCTCAATCTGATCGCCGGCATCGGCTTCAAGGGCAGCCGCGGCAAGGCCCGCGACATGCTCGGCCGGGTCTATGAATATTTCCTCGGCAAGTTCGCCGCCGCCGAAGGCAAGCTCGGCGGCGAATTCTACACCCCGCGCTCCGTCGTCCGCGTGCTGGTCGAAATGCTCGAGCCCTATGCCGGCCGCATCTACGACCCCTGCCTGCGGCTCCGGCGGCATGTTCGTCCAGTCTGAAAAATTCGTCGAAGCCCACGGCGGCCAGCGCACCGACGTCTCCATCTTCGGCCAGGAATCCAACCCGACCACCTGGCGGCTGGCGCACATGAACCTCGCCATCCACGGCATCGAGGCCAACCTCGGCGAGCAGCCTGCCGACACGTTCCTCCGCGACCAGCACCCCGACCTCAAGGCCGACTTCATCCTCGCCAATCCGCCGTTCAACGTCAGCGACTGGTCCGGCCAGCTTCTCCGCGGCGACAAGCGCTGGGCCTTCGGCGATCCGCCCGTCGGCAACGCCAACTACGCCTGGATCCAGCACTTCATCCACCACCTCGCCTACCCGAACGGCACGCGGCGGCGGCGTGGCCGGGTTCGTGATGGCCAACGGCTGCCTCTCCAGCAACACCGGCGGCGAGGGCGAGATCCGCCGCAAGATCGTCGAGGCCGACCTCGTCGATTGCATCGTCGCCATGCCCCGCGCAGCTCTTCTTCACCACCGGCATCCCCGTCTGCCTCTGGTTCCTCACCCGCGACAAGACCGGCAAGAACATCCGTAAGGGCACGCCCAACCGCCCCGGCGGCCGCAAGGGCGAAACGCTCTTCATCGACGCCCGCAAGCTCGGCACGATGCAGACCCGCGTGCTCCGCGTGCTGAGCGGGATCGAAGAAGGCCGGAGTATGTCGCCGGCAGCGACCGACCCGCTCCCCACCAGTCGACCTCGGCCGCATCGTCTACGCCTACCGCCGCTGGCGCGGCGAGCCCGCCCCGGACTGGTGGAACGAGAAAGAGCACGGCGAGTGGACGTTCACCCCACCCCCGGCTTCGCCAAGCCCGCGACGATTGAAGAAATCGCCAAGCACGGCCACGTCCTCACCCCCGGCCGCTACGTCGGCGCGGAAGAAGTCGAAGACGACGCCGAGCCATTCGCCGAGAAGTACCCGCGGATGGTGGCGGAGCTGGAGGAATGCTTCGCCGAGGGAGAGCACTTAACTGCGCTGGTCCGCAGCAACCTGGGGAGAATTGCAGATGGCTAACTCGCGCCGCTCCGGCAATCTGCGTCCAAAGGGCACAAAGCGGAAACGCGTCACCGCAATAGTGCAAGCGCCTGCACAATTGCCATCGCCGATGTGCAGGCGAAAGAGCGATGTATTGTGGAGTTCGCTCTGCGGGGTCACGGCCAACCCGATAGGGGTTTCCCTCTACCGGCTGGGTCGTAACCTGCCGCAAAGCGTTCGTGAAGCGCTGCCAAGCGACCAGCAATTGCGTGCTGAATTTCGGAATCTGACAAACGGCCCCGAAATGACCGCCCGTATCCAGAGGAAGAATCCACGTTCCCCGCGCGAATCGTAAAGTGGGACCCATGGCCAATAGACAACAGTCGGGCCTTATAAACAATCCGCGGAGAAATACCCGCGGCTGGTGGCGAAGGGGGGAGTGGCTGACGGCTGCGGTGCCTAAGCGCCACTAAACTTCACTAACTTCAGGATGAGGAATAGGATGACATCAAGTCAGGTTTCTGCCGCAACCGCTGCCGCATCACTCGCCGTCACAATCGTATCGATTGGAATCACGGTTTATTTTATTCGCAAAAGCAGAGAAAACTCCAACGATTGCTCGCTGGAATCGACTTCGGCAAAGAGAACGAACGACTCGTGGCGAAGCGCAAAGCCAACATCGTTGTTACTGGGAACATCCAGGACCGTGAAGCGACGATGACTAAAGACGGCGTCCGATCTCTCAATCACAGCTGGTACGCGTAACTGGGAACGTGGGGAAGCAACGGCAGAAGCCGTCACCGCCTCGATCGACGGCGAGGCTGTGCTTCGGTCGACGCCCAGCTTGGCAGTCTCGCCAAGGGAGCAGTGGCGCAAGCTCGTCGTGGCTCCCAAAACGCCGATCACAAAGTTCACACTGCTGGTCAAATGGCGCGACCAGGACGGCGAGCAGTCGCATTCATTTGTCGTAACATAATGAACGACTCTCGCGCAACGCTGACGTTCCGTGATCTTATCGGCTTTCCGCCAGTTGAGTGTCCTGACGGATACGGACGAAATTTCCCAACTTGTGGAAACGGTTTAATCTTCTTACGGGCCGGGCACGTCACAGACACGCACATCGACTTCACCGATGTCGAGCTCTTTGACGCAGCGCTTACGCCAAGACTCCAAGAAAAAACTTCGCGAATCGGCGATGTGATCGTTACGACCAAGGGTAACTCGACGGGCCGGACGTCATATGTTGACGACACAATGCCCACCTTTGTTTACTCTCCACACCTGAGTCGATGGCGGTGAGGACAAGAACCGGATCGATCCGGGTTTCCTTCGCTACTGGTCGCGCAGCTTCGCAGTTCGTCAATCAGATGCGAGGTCTAGCGGCATCGACGGATATGGCGCCATACCTCAGTCTTCGAGACCAACATCGACTTTCGATCACGCTTCCGAAAATCGAAACGCAGCGGGCCATTGCCGCCATCCTCGGCCCTGTTGGACAAAGATGGCGGATAACCGTCGGACGGGTCGAGCGTTGGAAGGGCTTGCGCAGGCGACGTTCAAGGCGTGGTTCGTGGACTTCGAGCCGGTCAAGGCGAAGGCCGTCGGGGAGACGAGCTTCCCCGGCATGCCCGCCGCCGTGTTCGCCGACCTGCCCGATCGCCTGATCGACTCTGCCCTTGGGCCGGTGCCGCAGGGGTGGACGTTGGACACAATGGGCGACATCGGCGAACAAAGGCGCGAGCAGGTCGCCCCCGACGGATGGAGCCGAAATGTCCTATAGGTCTACAGCACATGCACGTCGGACCTCATCTGTCTGCAGGGGGGGCGGCACGCCATTTACCAACTTCAAATTCACGCTTCCGCCACCGCATGTCCTATTCGGCTAGCTCCGCCCATACTTTCACAAGGTCGGCCCTGCTGCGATCGACGGCGTGTGTTCGACCGATATCGTCGTTCTATATCCGAAGGACCCCGATTTCAGCGCATGGTTGCTGATGCACGTGTCGAGCGATGAGTTCGTCGCCCATTCCGACCGCTCATCCGCTGGCACGCAGATGCGGCGAACGAACTGGAAGGACATGGCCGCGTTCCCCATGGCGCTGCCCCCTCCGCCCGTAGCCGCGGTTTTTCAGGATCAGGTCGGCGCAATGCTCGACATTATCGCGACGGGCATTCTCGAGTCCGCCAAGCTCGCCGACCTTCGGGATATCTCCTGCCTCGGCTGCTGAGCGGGCGGGTCCGGGTGGCAGGTTCTCAACCGACAATACCAGTGGAATCCGCCACCGCGCCACCTGTCGCAGACAATTGTGGTGGCGAAGCCGTCACGCCAAGCTAACGACGAGTTCAAAGAAGCCATCCTCATTGCCGCTCTCGTACGCTCGCTCGCCCACCCTTCGTTTCCATTGGTCACAGGCGCTATAACAAAATCGCGTATCTTGTTCACCCAAAGCCGAGCATGATGTGCGGCAAACGTATCTCAAGAAGGCTGCGGGGCCGTACAGTCCCTGGGCCAAATACCCAAGGTCCCGAGCGAATCGCGATCTCCAACGGCTACGTGAAGCACGCGAAAGTCGGGACGTTCGCGGGGCTGCTCCCGGGCGACAAGATCGCGTCTATTGATAAATACTTGCCGCGCTACGATTTTGCATCAGCGATCGAATGGGCGGCTGGGAAATTCCGATTTCGCAAGCTGACGAGCTTGAGCTTTGCAACCGTCGATTTCGCTGCGCTCGACCTGCGTGATCGCGGGCTGAGCATCGCCGCCGGAAACGTGCCCAACCTCATCGAGAGCGAGCCGAATGGGCTCCGAAGCTCGAACGAGCAATCTTTTCAGATATCGGGATTGCCGCGGCGTTGCGCGAGCTAGAAAGTCTGTTCCCGGCCGACTAGGGAGGCTAACGGCGGTTCGTTCGGCAGCGGCTCTTCAGCCGAAGGCGGCGCCGCCGGACATAACCGGAACACAAGACCTGGAGAATTTTCATGGCTAAGCTGACAAAGGCGAAGAAGGCAGCACTAAGCTTTACCGGATTCTCCACTCCAATATTCGGGCTAAGCTGGAACCCTCCAAAGGATCAGCGGGAGATAGTGCCTGCAAGCTCGTTACGTTTCTTGAAGATCGACGAGCATTCACGCGGGATCACAATAGAGAATTCTCGCCTCACGTCACCGATTCACTTTTGCAGATCAGGGGCGAGATTACCAAGGCGTCTCCAAGAGGCCTCGGAGAATCCGGTCTTAACAGAGCCGCTCCGCGCAATGCGCAGCGTGCCGACGGTACCTCGACCAAATCGGCCCGCCTCACGGTGGAAGCCATATGGATTTTGTGGCGGCACTTGGTGAACTTCGCGGGGTGTTTGGATTTCACTTGGCGGCACTCTGCACCGCGTACGGTATCGAGGTGGAGGCGGAATTGAAGGCCATTTTCCCAGCTGCCGATGAGCCACACCCCTCTGACCAAAACTCGGCGGCCAACGGGACTGATTGAGAATCATTTAGCATGTTCCCAATCCTTGAAGTGGATTCGCGCCAGGCCGAGTCGCTTGAACCCCTCGGAACCAAGCCGAAGTTCTGGTTTGAGAATCGCTCCAGGCTGTTCAAGGCAGAAGAGCGAGGTACCGGCGAAGACTGGGCGGAGAAGATCGCCTGCGAGTTGTGCGTTTTGACGGGCATGCCGCATGTCCATTACGAGCTGGCGCACGACGTTCATCGCGACGTTCCCGGCGTCATCTGTCCCACGTGCGCTCCCCCGCCGCTGGCGATGGGATTGGGCAACCAGATGCTTTGGGTTCTCGATCCGAATTATCCCGAGGGGAGCAAATACAAAGTCCGGCAACACACGGTTGACGCGGTGGCGGACGTTTTGAAGCTGCTCGTTCCGCTTCCTCCGCATTTCGGCGGCGTCGAATTGCCCACTGGAGTGAACTCGGCTCTGGGTGTGTTCGCCGGATACGTCCTGTTCGATGCGTGGATCGCCAATCAGGATCGGCATCACGAAAACTGGGCGGTTTTGCGCTCGCCTGGCGCGTTCACCTCTGCCAACCTCCACCTGGCGCTTACCTTTGATCACGGCGCGTCAATGGCGCGAAACCTGCTCGACACCGAGAGGTTAGATCGCATGTCATCCGGCGACCGGGGTCGTCAGATGCCCGCGTTCGCCAGTGCCGCCCGGTCCGCATTCTATGCCGACGCGGTGCAGGCCAGGCCGATGACGACCTTCGATGCCTGGCACGCGTTCTCGCAGAAAGTGCCTGCAGAGGCTACGATCTGGCTGGAGCGTCTTCGCGCAATCGAAAGCAGCATGGTGCAGGAAGTGATAGACCAGGTCTCCCCGCAGCGGATGTCGCAAATATCCCGCGACTTCACGCTGGCTTTGTTAAACGAGAATCGAAGACGGTTGTTGACTGGAGAACGCTGATGGCGAAGGCGCTGTTTGTGGCATGGCGAGGCGGTGGCCCCGCGACGGGGCGTTGGGGTCCGGTTGGGAAACTGGAGCATATCGGCGGCGTCTACCGTTTTTGTTACACGCGCGGCGCGGAGCAGTTGGAAGGGTTTCGGCCGTTTCCGGAAATGCCCGAGCTCGATTCTCTCTACGAATCGGATCTGCTTTTCCCACTCTTCGCGAATCGTCTGCTTGCGGCGTCGCGGCCTGAATACCAGGCATACCTGACGTGTGGGCGGCTTCGATCCGAATGATCCGCCGGACCCTATTGCGATCCTGGGCGTCACGGAGGGACGGTGCGCTACCGACAACCTGGAGCTTTTTCCCTGCCCCTCCCCGGATACCGACGGCTGCGACCTGAACAAGTTCTTCCTACATGGGGTTCGTTATGTACCGCCGGCGGCGCGGAAAAAATTGCCACGCTGGAGGCGGGCGAGCCGCCTGGTCCCGATGCTTGATACTGAAATGCGCATGACTCACAGGCCGTGTCGGTGCGGACCGCCGGCGACACGGATCGAACGATGATTGGGTACGTCCCGCGGTATCTGGCGCGAGGTCCGCCATCTTTGCGCGGCGTGCGACCCGGCCTATATCGAGCTTCGCGTCGAGCGGGTGAACCCGGGGATCGCCGATGCAGCAGCGCCTCCTTTGTCGGATGAACGCCTGTCGGCCGACCGGTTTTCATCCGTGCGACGGCGACAACTTCCAGCCCATCGTAAGCAGGCTGCCGTCGCTCGTAACCTGAGGGCGGCGGCATGACCGAGCAGGAGGTTGAACTTGCGGCGCTCGGCTGGTTTCAGTCACTCAATTATCAACTGCGCACGGGGACTGACATCGCCGACGCCGGCGAGTCGCGGATCTATTGCAGACGCTGCTTGAGCGACGGCTGGCGGCGACGATCCGCCGTCTCAATCCGCAGATTCCCCACAACCAAACCGAGCAGGTCGTGCGGACGCTTTCGCACCCACAAGGTTCGACGCTGATCGAAAACAACCGCTGGTTCCACGATCTGCTCACCAACGGCGTGCCGGTCGAATACAAAGACGTCAAAACCGGCGAAATGCGCGGCGGCCGGGCGCGGCTGATCGACTTCGACAACCCGGCGAACAACGACTTCCTCGTCGTCCGGCAGCTCACGATCGCCGGGCGCGAACGGGAAGACGATCCGGCCGGACCTGATGCTGTACGTGAACGGGCTGCCGCTGGTCGTGATCGAGTTGAAAGACCCGGCCAACACGGCGGCCGATCTGAACGTGGCGATTGACCAGTTCGGGCGCTACAAGGAAACCGCGCCGGACTTGTTCGTGCCGAACCTGCTGCTGGTGGCCAGCGACGGGCTGCTGACGCGGGTGGGGAGCATCACCAGCGGGCGGCAGCGGTTCACGCCGTGGCGGCCGGCGAGCGGGGGCGAGCCGACGCTGGAGGCGCTGATCCGCGAGTTGCTCGAACCCCGCGGCGCTGCTGGATTACCTGCGGTCGTGCGTGGCGTTCGAGGAGGACGAGCGGGGGAACATCGTCAAGAAGGTGGCGGGGTATCACCAGTTCCGGGCGGTGCGCAAGGCGCGGGCAGTGTGATCGGCGCGATGAAGACGCCGGACCGCAAGGGCGACGAGGCCGCGGCAAGGGCGGCGTGGTCTGGCACACGCAGGGCAGCGGGCAAGAGCCTGACGATGCTGATGCTGGCCGGCACGCTGGTGCGGGCGGCGGAGATGGCGAATCCGACGGTGGTGATCGTCACCGACCGCAACGACCTGGACGACCAGCTCTTCGACACCTTCGCGATGGGCCGGGCGACTGCTGCGGCAGGACCCCGTGCAGGCCGACAGCCGCGAGCATCTGAAGAACCTGCTCGACCGGGCGAGCGGCGGCGTGGTGTTCACGACGATCCACAAGTTCACCGAGGCGCACGGCAGATCAGCGAGCGGGCGAATATCGTCGTGATGGCGGACGAGGCGCACCGCAGCCAGTACGGCTTCGTGGACGGCGGCGCGCGGTGGATGCGCGAGGCGCTGCCGAACGCGACGTTCGTCGGCTTCACCGGCACGCCGCTGACGGCGGGCGACCGGGTCACGCGGCACGTCTTCGGCGACTACGCCGACGTGTACGACATCCGCCAGGCGGTGGCGGACGGGGCGACGGTGCCGATCTATTATGAGCCGCGGATCGTGAAGCTGACGATTGACGAGAACGGCGCAGCCGAGGCGGAGAAGAAAATCGCCGAGTATGCGACGCGCGACGAGGACGGGCAGGAGACGCCGGAGAATATCCGCATCCCGGTGGAAGAGCTGTACGGCGCGCCCGAGCGGCTCGAGCGGGTGGCGAAGTTCATCGTGGAGCATTGGGAAGCAGCGGCGAGCCGCGATGGAAGGCAAGGCGATGCTCGTGACGATGAGCCGCGACATCGCCGCGCGGCTTTACGACCAGATCGCGAAGCTGCGCCCGGCTGGGCGAGCGACGACGACGCGAAGGGGGCGATGAAGGTGATCATGACCGGCGGGCCCGACGATCCCGGCGCATCGCACGCCACGTGCGGACCAAGCGCAGCGAAGGCGCTGGCGGACCGCTTCAAAGACCCGGCCGACGACTTCCGATTGGCGATCGTGGTGGACATGTGGCTGACCGGTTTCGACGTGCCGGCGGCGCATACGATGTACCTGGATAAGCCTCTGGCCGGACACAACCTGATGCAGGCGATCGCCCGCGTGAACCGCGTCTACGGCGAGAAGCCCGGCGGGTTGATCGTTGACCTCATCGGACTGGCCGACCCGCTGGCCGATGCACTGGCAACCTACGCGAACGCGACGGGCGAGACGGACAAGCCGGTCAAGGAACTTCAGGACGAAGCGATCCCGGCGATGCGGTCGGCATTCGAGCAATTGCGGGATTTCTTCCATGGATTCGATTACGCGGCGGCGCTGGACGCGGATCCTGCAAACGTGCTGCGCGTTTATCTCGGCGCGATCGACCACGTCCTGGACGTGAAGCACACCGTCGGGGAAGAAACCGGCAGGAAGCGCTTTGGCGAAATGGTAAAGCGGCTGGCGACGGCGTTCGCGCTGGCGGTGCCGCGCGAGGAGACCCGGGAGATTGCGCCGCACCTGGCGTTCTTTCAACGTGTCGCGGCGATGATCCGCAAGCGATTGGCCGACGACGCGGGACCACGGCAGGACACAGGCGGCTCCGGCGACATCGACGCGGCCGTGCGGCAGGTCATCGGCGGCGCGGTCAATGCCGGCGAGGTGATCGACCTGTTCGCCGCCGCCGGGCTGGACGCGGCGCGGCTGGACATCCTCAGCGACGAATTCCTGCAGCGGGTATCGGCGCTGGAGCAGAGGAATCTGGCGCTGGAGACGCTGCGGAAACTCCTGAACGATCAGATCAAGATCAGCGAGCGGACCAACCTTGTGCAGGCGCAGAAGTTCCGTGAGGCGCTGGAAAAGGCGATGCTCGGCCACACGAACAAGCAGATCACCACCGCCCAGATGATTGCCCAGTTGCTTGAATTGGCCAAATGGGTGCGCGAGGCCAAGCGGCACGGTGAAGAACTCGGACTCAGCAACGAAGAAACCGCGTTTTACGATGCCCTGGCGGAAAACGGATCGGCCAAAGAGGTGATGAGATCCGATCAGCTACGCCTGATGGCCCGCGAGCTGGCCGAGATGGTCAAAAAGATGCCCAAGCTGGACTGGACGCAGCGCGAGTCCGTCCGCGCGGACCTGCGCCGAAATGTGCGACGATTGCTTGCGAAGTTTGGTTATCCGCCAGACCTCTCAGAGGACGCGACGCAACTTGTGTTGAAGCAGGCGGAGCTATCGACGACGAACGGGGGCGAGTGAACCTTGCCGGCCCCACGACGCTTTCGCAACCCGCTCGCGACCACCCTGCGAATTTCAAGTCCCACATGTCCGCGCGTCTCGTGCAACGCCACAATTTCTCGATCTCATTCCGCCAGGCATGCCCGGCGGCTAAACTTGATTCGCAATTCAGCACTGTCGTGGTCCGCTCAAAACTGCAACACATACGCCCCACAAGCCGGCAGCTTCAGCTTGATCTTCGGCCGGGGAAACTCATAGACGCGGTCCGTCAGCAGATCGACGCAGCGGACGGAGCCGGGGCTTTTCAGGAACTCAATCAGATCGATCTCAAAATCCTGTTCCTTGGTGATGT
Organism: uncultured Phycisphaerales bacterium; assembly: GCA_963754335.1. Taxonomy (GTDB): domain Bacteria; phylum Planctomycetota; class Phycisphaerae; order Tepidisphaerales; family Tepidisphaeraceae; genus JBBSDP01. Next base: position 1,320,247 of record CAVWFQ010000005.1, on the reverse strand, counting down.
CGAAATTGCAGACGACCAGGCAGCCGGTTTTTCCCGGGCGGTCGTCTTTTCTAAACGCGGCGATGATCGCTTCGTGTCCTTCGTCCACGAAGCGGCAGTTTTCGCCGCGGCGGAAGACGGGCTCGGCCACCAGGATCTGGTTCACGCGCTTGAGGAAGTCGGCAAAGAGAGGAGTGCCTTCATAGTCTAGGCGGGGCTGCTCGCCGATGAAATCGATCTTGTGCGCGACTCCCCATTCAACGCCTTGCGTGATGCCGGTGGCGCCGCTGCCAAGCAACGCGGCGGCGATGTAGCGCGGGAGGGTGGACTCGACTGACCCGAATTCCTGGGCGGGGGAACCCGAATCGTGCGAGGTGATCGGCATGAAAAAACGCACGTGCTCGGAAACTGAGTGAATGTATTTGAGGTATTCGCGCAACTGCGGCACGAACCGGCTGTCCCAGGGGGTGGCCAGGATCAGGTTCAGATTCCACTTGGGAACCGTTGTCAGCAACGTGGCGGCGTCGGTGAAATATTCGGCGATGATTGCCACATTGGGATATGCCTGGCGCAGCGTGATCGAGAGGCTATCGACGAATGTCTTATCGCTGCTGTGCAGGTTGTCGAAGCGGACAAAGCCATTGGTCTGGCTGGCGTAGTGGGCCCAGAAGAGAGCGTACTCGGTGAGGTAAGCCCAGATCTCGGCGCGGATGCGCTGCGAAGGGTGCTCGTAATCGATCAGGACCAGGTCCTCCCAGGGGAGCCAACCTTTATCGCACCAGTAGCGGGCGCGGCGAAGCCCGTCGGGGCTCTTCTGGTCGGGAACGATCCACTCCGGAGCGTGCTTGGCGATGTTGCTGTCAACTCCCACATGGTTGAGGACCAGGTCGAAGCAAAGCCGAATCTCAAGCGATCGCGCGGTCTCGACGAATTGGTCCAGCTCGGCGAGACCGTCGGCACCGGCGCCGCCGGTGACGTAGCGCGGATCAACGCTGAAGAGGTCCTTCGCGGAATACGGGCTGCGCGAGGTATCGAGCGTGGTCAGGGGCAGGAGGTGGACCGTGTTGAAACCCATGGCCTTGATCTGCTTCAACTTCTCGCCCCATTCGGTGATCGTGCCGCTGACGGCGGGAATGAGGGTGTAGAGCCGCATGTGATCGACCTGCGGCGGATCGACAATCACCCAGGCATCGGGGATCGGATCGTGGATCCAGGTCTTGCCGCCGTCCAGGGAGAAGCGGGCCCAGAAGGAAAACAGGCCGGGCCGGTCGGGAACGATCCGGCAGGTGAAGGTCCAGTCATCATTGCGCTCAAACGGGACCTCGATCCGCTTCTCCGAGGGCTTGGTGTTGAGCGTGGTAACCATCTGAGCGACCAGGCCTGCGGGAAACCGGGTGGTGGTAGAAAGAGTCAACTCCATCGCGCTTCCAACGAGAGCGCGCGAGTATTCGAGCTTCCCGGTCGGATACGAGCGGCGAAGGTCTTTGGCGATCGCCAGCGGACGAGGAACGCGCGGCAATTCAGGCACGGGTCGGCGAGTAACGGGCATTGAAACAGATCCTTCTTGAGATTTCAGGGCGTTTTACGGGCAAAACGCGAATACTGGCGTTTGCGCTTCGATCGTGCTGCCTGTTTTATTCCAAGTCGCTCGGCGCCGCGAGGCCGCGGCTAAACTTTGCCGGCAATCCCGGAAAATTCAGGAATCACCACTGAGGCACGGAGGCCACAGAGCAAATAGCAGGAATTGCCCATGTGGGACCTGGAAACTGTAACTTTTCCCAGATCGCAGACAACGCTGGTAAGTTCAATGCGTTCCATGACCTCACTGTGGCCTCGGTGCCTCGGTGGTGAATAATCCGGGCTATGGTGGCGGGTGTGAGAAATTCGGTTTTTTGTACTGTCGGGATCGGTCGTGTTAGCGCGGAGTAGGTCACGCTGGGAGGTCCGATGTTAAAAGCGGCGTGGATTGTCCTGGTCGTGGCGGGTGTCGTTTCCGCCATGGCGGGATTTATTTTTCTGGGTGGGGCGCCAGCGACTGCGATCTCCATCGGAGCGGTCGCAACATGGATTGCCTTTGGCACGATCACGTCACACTTTGTCGGAATCCGGCGGCGCGTCATTATCCACCTCGGCCGGGACTGGGCGAAATGACAACAGTATCTATCGGGGAAAGGTTCTCTCGGTGCAGAAGGGAGGCCGGATCGCATTTCATGAGCTGCCGGCGGTCCAGCGCGACGCGATCGTACTTCCACCCGAAGTGATGCAAGTGCTCGAACGAAACGTCCTGGGAATGCTCAAGTACGGCCCGGCGCTGCGCCGCGCCGACCGGAGCACGCGGCACGGCGTTCTGCTCCACGGCCCGCCGGGCACGGGCAAGACGCTGGCGACCAAGTATCTGGCGCAAGCCTGCACGGATTACACCGTGCTGCTGGTCACCGGCCGGCATCTGACCCTGATCCGTGAGACATGCCAACTGGCGCGGCTGCTCGCTCCGAGCATGGTGATCCTGGAGGACGTGGACCTGATCGCCAGCGACCGCAAGCGCAACGCCCATGCTACGGTCCTGCATGAGTTGCTGGACGAGATGGACGGGCTGGGCGCTAAGGCCGATTGCATCTTCCTGCTGACGAGCAACCGCCCGGAAATCCTGGAGCCGGCCCTGGCGTCCCGGCCGGGCCGGATCGATCAGGCGATTTACTTTCCGCTGCCCGACCTGGACTGCCGGCGGCGGTTGTTTGCTCAGCTCTCCGGCGGACTGGATCTGGAGGGCGCCGATCTGGAGCCGCTGCTCCTCCGCACGGAAGGGGCAAGCCCGGCCTTCCTCGTGGAGCTGTTCCGCAAGGCCGCGCTCATGGCAGCCGAACGCACCGAGGGAGAGCAAGCGCCCGGGAGCGAAAAGACGGCGGCAGCAGCGCGGCCGATGCGTGTTACAGACGCTGATTTCGATCGGGCCTTGCGCGAGCTGATCGAATTCGGCGGCGCGCTCACGCGCAACCTGCTGGCCTTCGCGCCACCGCCGGGGGCCATCAGGGAGCCGAAGGAATAGTTGCCCTAATGCAATAAGCGCCGGGCAAAGCGATATTGATCGACCGCGAAAACAATGACCACGATTAAACAGCCCAGCGCGGCGAGTGAAATTCCGATCCATGGTGCGCCATCCCACATCGCCGAGTATCGACGTCCGTACAGCACGATGAAGGCGATGAGAATCAAAGCCCCCAGGCCGTGCGATCTCGCGCCGCATCACCATCGCACGGGCGTACTGTTGCTGCCGTTCCCGCGATCGGGCGGCGGGGTTTCGTGGTGCATTCAGGGTGCCGACGTCCTCGTCCATTGTCGCGGCGTTTGAGCACCGTTTGATCAGCGCCATCTTGATTGAATGGAACACGTCGGGCGCCACGATGAAATGGACGGTCCCTCCTGGCGATTCGACAAAAATGGATCCGCCGTAGTCCCCACTTTTGGACGATATCGTCACAAATCGAAGGCTTTGAACCTCGCTGAAATTGATCGTTCTCTGACTGATCCAGCCTCGTCGGACGATCGCTTCCCGAGTGAGGAATATTTTCTCAGCCGCCATTCCCATTGCCCTGGCAAGCACCGCAATTGCGAGCAGAGCAAACAGGTCGGTCTTCCAGTTGAGCGGAGAAACAAATAGCTCACCGATCGCGGCCGGAACAAGAATGATCGCAAAATAGAACCAGATCGAAATAGGTCCTTTAACGACAATCCGGCGTTCAGTCGGTTCTGTGGACTGATCGTCGAAAGAATGTTCACGCTTCATGGTCTGGCGGCCGCCCACGGCGTCAGTATACCTTCGGCTGTTTACACATTGTTGCGCCGCCACTGTATGCCTTGTGGCATGACGCTGCTCCCGACCTACTTCGCGGCCATTTCGGTCATATTTTCCATTGTATCCTCGGCATCCGCCGATCCGATTCCAACGACCCAGGCGTCGCGGGAGGACTACCGCAAATTCGCAATGGTGCATCAGGGGGACGCGGCGGCGGGCAAGTCGCTGTTTCTGGAATCCTCAAAAACCGCATGCGCGCTGTGTCACACAACCGACGGCAAAGGAGGCAAGGCCGGGCCGGACCTCTTCACCATCGGCGACAAATATGGGCGCGACGACCTGATTCAGCAGGTGATCTTCCCCTCGGCGACCATCGCCGAGGGATACAGCACGACCGTCATCCGCACCAAATCCGGCGACATGTTGCAAGGCATCGTCAAAGAATCGAACGAGCGCGAAATTGGCCTGATGGGATCGGACGGCAAGCTGCTCCATATCAAGGTGTCGGACATCGATCGGCAGAAGACGAGCAATGTTTCCATGATGCCCGAAGGCCTGGAAGGCGCTCTGACGCAAGGACAGTTCGCGGATTTGATCGCATATCTGGCGAGCCTGAAGGCGCCGCAATCGGCTGCGGTCGCGTGGCGTGGGATGCCGCCGGAAATTTCTGTTCTTCAGACGCCGGTGGCGCTTCAGCAGATCAATTCGCCCGGCAACGCGTTCAAACACCCCGCCTGGCTCGGCGTCGTTCCCGGCCTGTCCGATACGTTCGCGGTCATCGAACATGAAACAGGAATGATCTGGTTGTATCAGAAAACCGGATCCGTCGACTGCAAAACGAAGTTTCTGGAAACTGGCAAGGCCCAGGCCGGCACACATGGCCTGGTTGGCATGGTCTTTCATCCGAAATTCGCTGAGAACCGCAAATACTACATCGTGAAGCACAACGCGGACGGCGGCCGTTTTCCGAGCATCCTTCTGCAAGGATTGGCCACTCCCGATCTAAAGTCTGATTCCGGCGAGCCGCTGAAGGAGATCATCACCTTCCCCGGGGTGACCAACGGGGACCACGGCGGCGGCCTCTCTTTCGGCCCCGACGGATATCTCTACGTCGGCATGGGAGACTCCGGCCCCATGGGCGACCCCGAAGGCCATGGACAGAACCTGTCGATCCTTCTCAGCAAAATCCTGCGCATTGATGTGGATCATCCCGATTCGGGCAAAGCCTATTCCATTCCCGCGGACAACCCCTTCGTCAACAAGCCCGGCGTGCGCCCGGAAATCTGGGCCTATGGCCTGCGCGAGCCGTGGCGATTCAGTTTCGATCCTCTTACGAATGAACTGTGGGTCGGTGATGTGGGCCAGGACCTGTATGAGGAAATCGATATCGTCCGCAAAGGGGAAAATTACGGGTGGAATGTGATGGAAGGTTTTGAGCGATTCTCCAATCGCCATCGCCGCGACGGGGAAACGCTGGTTCCCCCGGTCTTCTCATACGCCCGCAAGTACGGCCAGACCGTCATCGGCGGATTCGTCTATCGCGCCAATCCGAAGTCATCCTTCTACGGCGTCTACATTTTCGGCGATTACCAGAAAAAGCTCATCTTCGGTTTAACCCAAAAAGGCCGGGTGCTGGATCAGGTTCGCGTGATCGCGAGCGCACCGCAACAATTTGCTTCATTCGGGCAGGATGCGCAGGGGCAGATTTATCTGATGGGGTACGAGGGAAATATTTACAAGCTGGATTTGGATTCGGGAAGGTTTGATTGACGAATTTCACCAAAGGCGCCGCACGCCGTAATCGTCGAACACCGTGTCGATCGACACGAGTGTCAGATCGTGACGCAAGCATTGTGCGGCGATGAGGCGATCGAATGGGTCCTTATGGTGCGGTGGAAGCGCGCCGGCCCGGAAAATGGATCCGATTGAAATGGGAAGCAACCGGATCTTGTTAAGCGTGAGATGATTCAATAGAAACCGCTCGGGCGTATCGGGCAGGCGGAGCTTTCCGTTTCCATACTTGATGACGATTTCCCAGGCGCTTGCGTAGCTGAAGAACAATTCGGCACCCGCCTCGGTCATCCGTTTCATAGCTGACGCGCTGAGTTTCGGATTTGCATCGAGTAGCCAGAGGAGCGCCTGAGTGTCCAGCAGCGTGGCGCTCAAAGGTATTCCTTAAACTCCGCAGGCGTTGCGGCAAAATCATCCGCCATTTCAATCTGGCCCGCAGCGCTCCCGGGACGGCGCACAAAATTGGCTGGCACCGCATCGAGAGGATCGATGTGTATGACCGCTGATTCATCCCAAGTGTCACCGTTCATCAACGTCCCGGTGATATCAACAAGTGGTGTGAAGGCCGGTTGTATTGGGTCAGTCGCCGGCATCGGATCGACCAGAATCCGCACCTCTTGCCCAACCACCAACGACGCCGGTTCATCGAGCACAATCGAACGGCCATCGAAGTGGCCTTTTATTGAGGATTTGAGCGTCATTGTGGATAGAATTATATCGTCAATCTGAAGCGCTGGCTAACGGCATCACCGTACCTCGACCCTACCCAAACCTTCACGCGTTGCTCACTGCCACATAACAGAATTGCCCATCATCCGTTTCGCGATGCAATTGGCGCATAGGGCGTCGGGTGCAGAGTCGCATGATTTATAGCGAACCAGGTGAAAACATTGAAAAAGGCTCTGCGTCACGGCGGTCCGCTCGCCATCGCGTTCGTCCTGATTGCCGCAGGGCAGGGTCGGGCCAATCCTTTCAAGTCCGGCGACCTGGTCGTCGAGACGTACGGCAGTCTGGGTCACAGCTACGGCGACCAGTCGCCGGCGCCAATCAGTCTCATCGAGTATTCCACTTCGGGCGGTTCGTCGATTAACACTGTAACCGTGCCGATGACCGACGGAGTGGGAGGAAGCAGCAACGTCGGCGTCGTTGGCGAATATGGGTCGAATTCCGAGGGGAACATTCAGCTTTCCGGTGATGGGCAATATCTGACGTTCATGGGGTACAGCGCAACCGCGGCCGCCGCTGGCATCAATGCATCGACCAACGCGGCAAATGGCACGAGCTTTCCCGCTGGCACCGCATTCGGCAAGAATACGGTAAGCCTGGCTCAATCCACCGATAGCAATGTTCCGCGCGTGGCTGCGCTCGTCGACGCAAACGGAAACGTCAACTCAAGCACGGTCCTGAGCACCGTTTACAACACCAACAATCCCCGCTCGGCTTATTCGGCGAACGGCTCGTCGATCTATGTCTCGGGCCAGGGAGACGGGAACAATAATAATCAGGGTATTTTTCTCGCAGCGACGGGCCTGAACACCGTCAATACTTCCAGCAGGCCGGTGGGCATTTCCAATACAACGCCGACGCGGTTTGTGACCGGCTTTAACAACAACCTCTACTATTCGATCGACACTTCCTCGGGTAACTCGACCGGAATCTGGCAATTCAACGGCACACCCACCGCTCCGGCAGCAGCCACCCGGATTATTCCGGCAACCGTCACCATCAACTCGACAAAGACATTCCTGAGCCCTGACGGCTTCTATTTTGCGAATCCCAACACGCTCTATGTCGCCGATACCGGCGATCCGAAAGCCGGCACCCCGAGCGATGGCGGCATTCAGAAATGGACATTCAATGGATCAACCTGGTCGCTCCAATACACGTTAACGCCCGCTTCGAATGTCCTGGCATCGCCTGGTGAGGAGACCGGGTTCAAAGGGATCACGGGGGAAGTGGTCGGAAGCGGCGTCAATGCAACCGTCGAGCTTTTCGCGGTTTCCTACACATTAGGAGACGAAGATAAGAACGGGCTTTACTCGATCACAGACACCCTCAACGCAACCAGCGGTTCTGGTGAAACCTTCGGCAGAATTGAAACGGCGTTGGGAGGTGGCAGTCTTTCCTTCAAAGGCGTGTCCTTTGCGCCCGTTCCCGAGCCCTCGAACATTTCATTATTGTGCGCTGGTCGTGCGCTGTTGCTGAGACGCCGAAACAGACGCGTTGCTTGAATTTAGAGGCCGGACCATTGGCGCGCCGCCTTACCCAGCGTGAAGCACCTTGTGCTGGCTGACGTTGTCGCCATCGCCGCTCTTCAGCCTGGCGAAGACAGCCGTGGATAAGATGGTGAACGCGCCAAGCGCGAGAAATGCTTCGTGGGTGCCGTGAATCATATCCCCGCGACTGGCAGGAAGACTGGGAATGAAAAAGGCCGTGGCCAAACCGGCCGCCGCGACGCCGAAGCTGATGGAGAGCTGCTGCATGGTGCTGGCGATGGAACTGGCGTTGCTCGTCTGTTGCTCGGTGATATCCGCATAGACGAGTGTGTTCATGCTCGTGTATTGCAGTGAAGTGAAGGCGCCATAGCAGAATGCCTGGAGCACGATGACCCACACCGGCGTGTTGATTCCAATCGTAGCAAAAAGCAGCAGCAGAAGACCGAGGATCACGGTGTTGGAAATCAGGACGCCACGGTAGCCGATGCGCGTCAGAATTCGCTGGAGAAGGAATTTTGTGCTCATGGAGGCCAGCGCCTGCGGCATGATGAGCAGGCCCGACTCGATGGGCGTATAGCCGAGTCCAACCTGATACAGGAGCGGCAGGAGGAATGGCACCCCGCCGATGCCGAGTCGGGTAAAGAAGCTGCCGGCAACCGCCGCATTGAACGTGCGAATACGAAACAGATTCATCTGCAATAATGGAAATGCCGTGCGTGATCCGTGAAGTCCGTAGCCGCCAATCAGGCACAGCGAAATCGCAAGCAGCCCGAGGATTTCGGGCGTGCTGAGCGTATGCTCACCAAAGATCTCCAGCACATACGATAGCAGCGCAACTCCGGACCCGAAGAGGATGAGCCCGACGACATCCAGCGGCGGGGTCCGCGGTTCGCGGTAGTCCGGCAGACGGAGATAAACCATCAACAAGCCGGCCAGGCCAATCGGAATATTCACGAAGAAGATGAATCGCCAATGAAAGTATCCGACGATCAGTCCCCCGGCGATCGGTCCCAGCATGGGGCCGACGAGGGCCGGGATGGCAACGAAACTCATCACACGGATAAGTTCGGACTTGGCGAAGGTCCTGACCAGCGTGAGTCGGCCTACCGGGACCATCATCGCCCCGCCGCATCCCTGAAGGACCCGGCAGGCGACGAGCTCGTGGATGCTGGTCGATACGCCACAGAGGAAAGATCCGAGGGTGAAGAGGCCGATCGCGGCCGCAAAGACCCGCCGCGTTCCGAACCGATCCGCCATCCAGCCGCTGATCGGAATGAAAACCGCCAGGCTCAATGTGTAGCTGGCAAGCACCGACTTCAACGCAAGGGGAACGACTTTCAGGGCGGCCGCGATGGTCGGCACCGCCGTGTTCAGAATCGTCGTATCGAGCGATTCCATGAAAAACGCAACCGCCACAAGCCAGGGAAGGAGCCGCTTGATCTGATCGGACGGCGGCGCAAAGGGAAACGCGATGGTAGAATCGGCCTGGGTCATCGGAGTCGGAATGTTACACCACCCTTGAGGAGCGATTCGGTTTATCTGTAGATTTTCCTCGACTCGGGAATGAGCCATGCGTTTAACACCGGAACATCGCCGCCGGATTCTCGAAGACGGCTACGTTCACCTCCCGAATCTGATCCCGCCCGATCTCTTGCGGTTGGCCTTACGCGGGATCAACGCGTCGACCGGCAAGGGGATGAATGTCGCCGACATGGAAACGTTTTCGGCGCAGAGTTTCTGTCCCGAGCTCCGCACGACACCGGCCATCACGGACCTGTACAACGCTACGCCTCTGGCTCAAGTCGCCGAGGAGGCGATCGGACGGGATCGCCTCTGGCCGGTCACCTGGGCACAGGTGGCTTTGCGATTTCCGAGCGATCTGTCGGTCACGTCTCCGTCCGAGCCGTGGGCGCACATTGACGGAATGTACACGCCGACCAATGGCGTGCGGGAGGGAACGATCGCCAACTTCACGGCGCTGGCGTGTGTTCTCCTGAGCGACCTTCCCGAGGAGAACGCGGGTAATTTTGTGGTGTGGCCCGGTTCTCACTTGAAGCACGCGCAGTATTTTGCAGGGCGCGGGCCGCAATCGCTGATGGACGGAATGCCGAAGGTTGGCATCGGACCGCCACGGCAGATCACCGGAAAGGCCGGGGACGTCTTCCTCGCCCATTACCTGCTGGGCCACGGCGCCGCACCCAATCTTTCTCCTCATATCCGCTACGCCTGTTTCTTCCGCCTGATGGTCAGGGATCATGAGCAGACCAAATGGGAGTCAATGTGCGATCCGTGGGTGCAATGGACCGCGATGCGCCTCTCGCGCGGCGCGGATCGAAAAACGATTTCGGACTCGGAAGTTTAGCCCCGGCGGCCTCGCCGGGACGCGGACGCACGGAAGCAATTTTTGTTCGATCGGACCGGAAACCGCATCGCATGGTTTTCCAATTCGCGCGGCGCCGCGAGGCCGCGGCGGCTAAACTTCGCTAGCCGAACTCTCCTCCCGCGACAGGCGCGCCTGTTCGTGCAGCGCGCAAGTCCAAAGGGCATATCCAGCCCCATCGGAAATCCGCGATCGGCGTTGTGCTGCGCGGCAAACTGCAACTCCGCGGCTTCATTGACGTCCCTATCTGTGCGATCGGCGCGATTGGCATGGATCGCGAGCATGCCTGACAGCCGGACAATCTCCTGGAGGTGGGCGAAGGAGAAGCCGCGCCCGCGGCGGGCAACGTCGCGCAGCAACGCGTCCGTTACCTCCGGGAGCGCGCGAGTCAGGAATACCAAACGCTGCTCTTCGTCTGGCAATTGGACTTCGATGACGACGTCGAAGCGGCCCGGGCGGTTGTTGATGGCCGGATCGAGCTTGTCGGGATGATTGGTGGTTGCAATCAGGAGCAAGCCGTCGCCGCTATCTGAATCGACGCCGTCAATGAGATTGAGGAACGTGGAGATGTTGACCTTGCCCAGGAACCAGTCGAGGTCTTCGATCGCCAGGATCGCTGGCGCTTCTTCGCGCCAGCGGGTGATGACGGCCTGGAGGTCGTCATCATCGAAGCAGGCGTCGGGACGCAGGAGAAACGCCCGGACGCGCGGCAGGGTCGCGCCGACGGCACGAATCAGGCTCGTTTTGCCGTTGCCCGGCGGCCCGTGGAGCAAAACGCCACGGCGATAAGGCACGCGCAATTTGTGGTAGAGAGCGCGAACCGAATCGGTGAAGAAACCAACGATGTCGGCTTCGACGCGGCGCCGGAGCACCGGCGACATCATCATGTCGTCGCCGGCGCCGAGCGTTCGCGACAAGGTCGAGGCGTCGCGGTAGGAGTTTCCCGTCACCACCTGCCAGACGGGTATGCCCAGCGCGTGGCGATGGGCAATCAGTTCGCGGCGAAGGCGAAAATAGTCGTCGGCGCTTGCGGCAGCACAGAGTCGAAACGTGATAATCTCGTCATTTTCGCGCCAGTACCAGCGAGCGAAATAGACTCCGTGGCGCGCAAGCCACAGCACGCCGGCCTGCCAGATTCGCGCTCCGGAGGGCGCGTAGGTGAGCCTCGAAAGAGGCTCGCCGCCGGCGCTCATCGGGGGGAGCGGTTCCCATTCGGATGATTCTCCGAGCGGCTCGAGATAGTCCTCGACGTCGTCGAGGCCGATGTCGACGCCGTGAAAGATACGGTAGCGAGCGTCGCCGTTGCCGGCGACGAACGCGCGCAGGCTCGCTACCGCATGCTCGGTGAAGATGAGCGATTGGGGCATTGATCCGATGATCGGAGCACGCCGTCTGGGGACGACGGCGGCCGAATCAGATAAATCGGTTTCCTGGCCCTGCGGGGCCGCATCGAAGGTCAGTTCTTCAATCATTGGTATTTGCGCCGCAATTCACGCCATGACGTGATTGCTGGCGACCTCGGGAAGTTGCTTTGAGAAAGTCAGAAGGCTCGCGAACGACCGGCGCAGCGGGGAAGTGATTTCAATTCCAGATTCTTGCTTCGTGGCACGGGCGTCTCGCCCGTGTCTTCGTCGGAAGCGCATGGGCGAGACGCCCATGCCACGGTGATGATGAAATCGCTTCTAACAGCGCGGACGCTCAATTTCGATTCGCGAAAACGAATGAAGCAAACCAAGCGCGCGATCAGCGCGGACTGGTTGGCCCGCACGGCTGCGCCGTCAGGATGGGAGAGCTTTGGAGTTCGAGAAGCAGCATGTAGGTCTTCGGGGCGGAAAGATAGCCAAACGGGCCGATCAAAGTCAACCATGGAGCGGAGCTCTCCAGGCATTACAACGGTTCTCGTTATGTTGTATCGCGCGGCCCGGCGAGGCCGCCGGGGCTAAACTATGGGTCAGTAATCATCACTTCCCATGACCGGTTGTGGTGCGCGGGAAATCAAGGCTGCGGCGGAGAATTTATTTTACCGGAATTTGAACGAGCACCGGTCGCGCCCGTCGCAGGAGATTCACGGCGATCAAGACGGCGACGAGATACGGGGCAAAGATCGCGAAGCCGTGGACGCCGGCAAGATAGGTCAGCGGTAGATATCGGACGGCTCGCATGAACCGGAATCTATCACGATAGCAGTGGACACTTAAGGTTCAATCTTTTTCTGCGACACCCCTTTGGAATAATCGCTGTCAAAACGGGCAACCTGTTCTATTTGCGCCGGCGATTTGACTAATTTCCTCTAGTCACTGGACTTAGGAATTGCCAGACCGAACTCCCAGCGACCGGTTCGGTGATCGATTTTGAGCAGAATTCGGTTTATGTCGGCTGTGAGCCGGGCGATGATTTCGTCCTCTCCGAGTTGATGTGCTCTGCCTCGCGCTGCCCTTGCATTTGGTTCCAGGCGGCGCGGAGTTGCTGCGGATCCGCGGTCGAAAACGTCTTCCCGCACGACGGCACCAACGTGCGCTTGGCATCCAGATCGGGCAGGACGCCGCCCTGCGAAACAAAGCCGTGGGCGGCGATCAGTTCGTCGCACATTTCAACGATTTGATCGGGGTTGAGCGTGGCGGCGGTGAGCGGGTCGAGAAGAGCCGCCTGATACACGTGATCGCGCCGCCCCTCCATTGCGGCACGGATGAACAATTCGTGCTGGATGACATGCGGCTGCATGTAGCCGATGAGTTGCGGCGGCAGCGCCCCCACCATCGTGAAGCGAAGCCCCGCGCGATCGACCAGCGTCGGCGCCTCGACGATGCAATCCGCGGGCAAATTCGAAATCGTGCCGCGGTTGGGCATGTTGCCATAGACAACAGCCGGCTTTCCGCTGGCCATCGCTTTGATGATCGTGCTGCCGTATTCGGGGCTGCGGCGAACTTCGATCGGCTGATCGGATCGGCTCAGCACCTTCAGCCGCGCAAACTCGTCGATGATCGCGTCGCAACGCCGGAGGTATTCGTCGATCGGAACCGAGAATTTCGCGATCGTCTGGCGCCGCGCGGGATGAACCAGGGACTGTACTCGGCGTTGTGCTCGCTCGATTCGGTCACGAAATGGCCAAGCCGCCGCATCAGCTCGAAGCGCACCTTGTTGGAGTTGTAGACTTCCGGGCGCGTATTCATCGCCTCGAAGAGGCGTGGATAAAGATCCTGGCCGTTTTTCTCCAGGCGGAGATAGAAGGCCATGTGATTGATGCCGGCGCAGACGAAGGTGACCTGATCCGGGTCCTCGCCGATGTACCCCATCAACTCGCGCAGCGTTCCCTGCACGCTGTGACAGAGGCCGACGGCGCGAACGCAGCTCGTCCGCTCGACCGTCTGCATGTTCATGCTCATCGGATTCGAATAATTGAGCAGAAGCGCGGTCGGGCAGAGCGTCTCCATTTCCTGGCAAAGAGACCGGAGGACGGGAAAGGTGCGCAGGGCGCGAAACATGCCGCCGGGCCCGGTCGTGTCGGCGATGGTGAAATTGAGGCCGTATTTCCGGGGAATCTCGAAATCGATCAGGGTCGAATCGAATCCGCCGATCTGCACCATGTTGATGACAAAGTCGGCGCCGTCGAGGGCGGCGCGCCGATCCTGCGTCGCCTGGATAGTCGGATTGGCGCCGAGCGCGGGCCACTTTGCGGCAGAGGGCGGCTCCGACTTCGAGCCGTTCGGCGTCGATGTCCATGTAGCTGAAGGTGGCGTTATGGAATTCCGGATATCCGAGAATGTCGCCGGTGAGGTTTTTGGAGAAGACGACGCTTCCCGCGCCGATCATGGCGATCTTGATCACGGGATGAGTGTAGGCAAAGAGGGCAAAAGTCGCGAGATCAGAACATCGCGTAGTACTGGAGTGGAATTCCTGGATATCCGGAGTCCTCGTGGATGGTCAACTGTGACAATGGCTTCCACTCGACTGAGCCGTCGAGGTAACCGATATTGCCTCCGGCGGAAGGAAATTGCGTCGGGGTCTTTCCTCCATCGTATTCAAAGGCCGCGGCGGGAACTTTGTAGGCATGGGCAACCGCGGTCCAGAGGTCAATGGGCGCCCAGTCGTTGAGGTCGGACACGAGCGGCAGGCTTCCCGATTCTGTGGCCCGCATCGGCGACACCCAGCCGAAAAGCTGCTCGAAGAACTTGTGGCCTCCGATAAAATCGTATCCCATGACCCATCCCTGCGGGGCGGAAGGGGCAGGATTGAACGGCAAGCCGGATTCCTCCAGGTTGGGGCAGGTCAGGAGTAATGCGCTTCCTGAATATTTCGCGTACGCATCGTACGCCTCATGCGAGATCCAGATGCAATGCTCTCCCTGGTCGTTGGCATCACGTGAACCGGGAATGAGCATCTCTGAATTGTCTGACGCATACATTAAATCAGCCGCCAGAATTTGATGAATACGGCTCGCGCAGAGTGTCCGTCGTGCCGACTCGCGGGCCATCGGAATTGCTGGAAGCAGAATCGCAAGTAAAACGGCGATGATCGCTACCACGATCAGTAGCTCAACGAGTGAGAAAGCACTGTTACGGACCCGGCGTCGCGATTCGGAAAACATCAACCCTCAACGGAATGGGGGAAATCGAAAACGAACACGCTGTCTTATCGACATTATATGGCGTCAACCACTGGAGAGGCGAAATAACGCGGCGCTGCCAGACCAACGATCCGGTGTGATGGCTTGACGGAACTAAAACATACCGTAGTACTGCCCGCCCTGCGTGCAGTCCTGATGCTCAATCATTTCCGAGAGGGCCTTCCAGACGACCGAGCCATTCAGATAGGCGACATTGCCGCCGGAGGAGGGAAATTGGGCCGGCGTTTTCCCGCCGTCGTAGAGGAAGGCGGCCGCCGGCACATTGAAAGCGTGAGAGACGCAAGTCCAGAGATCGAAGGGCGCCCAGTCGTTCAGATCACCGGCCATGGGCAGCGTCCCCGCTTGATTCGCGCGCAGGGGGGAGAGCCAGCCGCAATCGGAAAGCATAAACTGATGCCCGGCCAGGATGTTGTACCCGAGCACATATCCAATCGCGTTGTTTCCGAATTGCCTGTTGGCGGTGATCGTTTCTTCAAGATTCGGGCAGCAAAGCAGCATGTTGTCCCCTCCGTAAAGGACGTAGGCGTTGTACGCCTCATGCGACACCCAGATGCAATGCTCCTGCGTACCCACATCGCGCGTGCCCGGGATGAGGCGGCCGAAATTGTCCGAGGCGTAGGACAGATCAGCCACCACGATCTGATGCAGGCGGCTGGCGAGATGGTTCGGTGCGCCAGTTCGCGGGAAAGCCTCAGCGTCGGGAAAAGGAATGCGATCAGGATCGCGATGATCCCGATCACCACGAGAAGCTCGATCAGTGTAAACGCGCGTTGCCTCGACCTTGACGGCAATTTGAAACGCATCAATCCTCGGAAGTTCCGCAAGCGTAGTGCCCGTAACGGATGACACCATTATTATAATCGTCAATCGTGGCGAATGCGAAACAATTCTGAGGATCAGAAACCGCTGACGTCCGGGAACATGCCCAGATAATTCGCGCCGCCGACGTTGCACATGTTGTGCTCGGTCATCTCCGAGAGGGGAACAAATGCGACGGAGCCGTCCACGTAGGCGACATTGCCCCCTTTGGAGCCGACGGCGGCGGGAGTCGCGCCATTGTCATAAACGAAAGCACCCTGGAAGCCGGGCGGCCCGTGTCCGATGACGGTCCATCCATCCCCGGGTGACCAGTCGTCCAGATCGCACCACATCGGGAGCGAGCCGGAGTCGGTGGCTTTCAGCGGCGAAGTCCAGCCGCGGGCCGCCATCACCTTGGGATGGCCGGCGAGGTAGTCGTAGCCGATCACCCAGCCGATGGTTGACTCGCTGGGGAGCTGGTCTTCCAGGTTTGGACAGGCAAAAAGCAGATTGCTGCCGACGTAAGAAGTAAACACATCGTACATCTCGTGGGAAATCCAGATGCAGTGTTCGTCGGGGTCCCCGGCATCGCGACTTCCGGGACAGAAGTTTCCCTTGTTCTCGTTGGCGTACATGTGGTTCGCCATTGCAAGCTGCTTGAGCCGCGAAGCGCAGACGACTGCGCCGAGCCTGATCGCGGGCTCGCGATAATGCCGGGAAGAGCATCGCAATCAAAACAGCGATGATTCCGATGACGACCAGAAGCTCCACTAACGTAAAGCCGCGGGTCCGCCGCATCGCCGCAGTATTCAAAGGCATCACTTCCTCACAGTTTGACGCAAGAAATGCATTCGACGCGTCGTCTGTCACCTTAACCCATTTTCGGGTAAATTGCCCGACGATTTTCCCGACATAGTCCCCCTATATTGACAAGGAGAACCAATGGCTTCGAATCAAACCACTTCCGCCGCGTCGTTGTCCGTTCGCGACCTGGGCATGGCCCAGATTCGCCCGATCATCGAGGCGGCGTTTCAGAAGGCGATCGGCGCTGAATACGAAAATGAATATTGCGGTCGTGGACGCCGGGGCAAATCTCAAAGGCTTTCTGCGCATGGACGGGGCGTGGATCGGAAGCATCGATATTTCGATCAAGAAGGCCCGCACGGCCCGCTATTTCGATATGCCCACCGGCGAAATCGGCAAGCTCTCGCAGCCGGGGGGACCGCTCTTTCAGATCGAAGTCTCGAACGGAGGTCTGATCTCGTTTCCCGGCGGAGTGCCGATCAAGAGCGCGGACGGAACGGTGATCGGCGCGATCGGCGTGTCGGGTTCGTCGGTCGAGAATGACCACGCCGTTGCCGCGGCGGGCGCCGCTGCGGCGGGTGGGTGAAATCGCACGTCGCGATACTCTGAAAGAGCCGCGCACGAAGTAAGCGGGAAAGCACTCGGCAAACGAGAGAACTTTCCCGCTTACTCCGTGCGCGGCTCCTCCCAGAGTACTGGGTCACGCAACCAATACGGTGCGACGCGGCGATTCCGTCGGCGACCTTGAAACGTTCCTGGGCACCGCTTTGCCCCGTCGTGGTGAGAGTGTCGTTTCCGGACGCTCATTCGGGAATGCCCGTGCCCCGGAATTATTCATCAACCGAAAAATGATGCAGAAAGATCCCCGCCGCCACGGCGACGTTGAGCGAGTCCGTCCCCAGGCGCATCGGTATAGTGATTCGTCGATCGCAGACATCTATCCATTCGCGGTCCAGGCCCTGCGATTCGTTGCCGAAGAGGAGCCCGAGCCGCGGTCCGCGCTGGGTGTTTCGCAACGATTCGGCGCGGTCATCGAGCACGGTCGCCGCGAGCTCGACTTTCCATTCATTGCGAAGGCGTTGCAGATCGCGCCGCAGGTCGATTGAGCGGACCAGCGGCAGGCGGAAAATTGTTCCCATCGATACGCGGATTGCCTGTCGCCAGAATGGGTCGCAACACTGCTCGCCGAGGATGAGTGCATCGACGCCGAATGCGGCGCTGATGCGGACGATTGAGCCGAGATTCTCGGCGTTGTTGGTCTCCGGGCAGATGGCGAGCGTCAATCGATCCATTTTTGGCAGAACTTCGTCGAGTCCGACCGCGGTTTTGCGGCGGCCGCAGGCGATCACGCCGGAATGAAACTTGAATCCGACGATGCGATAAATGTCTTCGTTACCGATCACATACACCGGCACATTCGCGGGCGCCAGGGGGGCGATTTCATCAGCACGTCGCTCGGCCAGCAGAATACTGTCGGTCGGATAATCGCTCTCGATCAGCCGGCGAACGACGTATTCCCCTTCGGCGATGAACAAATCGCCGCCCCGCGCGAGTTCCCGGTCCTTCAGTTCGCGGTATGGAGCCAGGCGCGGGTCATCCAACGATTCGACTCGGATAATGGGCATATTCGAAATCCAAATCCCAAGGTCCAAGTTCCGAAGCCCAAAAAAATCTCAAAATCCAAAGAAGAAATTTCCAAACCGGAGCGCCCTGAGCGCGCGGTCTTCCCTCTTCATCTTGTTTGGGATTTTCCCCTTTGGTTTTTGGAATTTATTTGGGCTTTGGAATTTGGGCTTTGGAACCTTCTTCAAAGAGCTTGTCTCCCAATATCTTTCCGAAAGTGCATTCCCTCGAACTGAATCTTCGCCATTGCCTGATAGGCGCGGCGTTTTGCGTCGGCGATGGTGTCTCCCAGGGCCGTCACGCTCAGGACGCGGCCGCCGTCGGTGAGGATGGTTTTTCCTTCAGCTTTGGTCGCGGCCTGGAACACCTTCACGTCGTGCATGGCATCAGCGTCGGCGATGCCGTGAATCGGGAGGCCGGTCCGGTGCTTGCCGGGATATCCGCCGCTGCATGCGACGACACTGAGGGCGGGGCGCGGGTCCCATTTCAATTCGATCTGATCGAGCCGCCCTTCGACGACCGAAAGCATGGCCTCGAGCAGATCGCTCTGGAGGCGCATCATGAGCGGCTGCGTTTCGGGGTCGCCGAAGCGGCAATTGAATTCCAGCACTTTCGGCCCGGTCGGCGTGAGCATGAGCCCGGCGTAGAGGATTCCCTTGTAGGGGATTCCCTCGCGCACCAAGCCATCGACCACCGGCACGAGGATGTCGCGCTCGATAGCGCTCATGATCTCATCCGTGACGACCGGCGTCGGGGAGTAAGCGCCCATTCCGCCGGTCATGGGGCCGGTGTCGCCGTCGTCGACGGGTTTGTGGTCCTGGGCACTTTCCATCACGTAGATGGATCGGCGGTCGATAAAGGCGAGGATCGAGCATTCGGGGCCGCTGAGCAGTTCTTCGATCACAACGCGAGCGCCGGCGTCGCCGAAGACTTTTTTGCGCATGATGGCATCGATCGCCTCCAGCGCGTCGCTGGTTCGATAGCAGATGCTCACGCCCTTTCCCTTGGCGAGCCCTGCCGCCTTGACGACGACCGGCTCATCGCGGGCGCGCACGTATTCTTCGGCGGCGGCCACGTCCGTAAACGAACGGGCCTCGGCGGTGGGGACCGCCTGCTGCCGCATGATCTCCTTGGCGAACCATTTGTCGGCTTCGATGTGCGCGGCCTCTTTGACGGGACCAAAGACTTTGAAACCGGCCGTATTGAGTCGATCAGCCAGGCCCGCGGCCAGCGGGTCTTCGGGTCCGATGACGACCAGGCCGATCTGGTTTTGCTTCGCGAATTTTTCGATTCCCGCGAAATCCATGACCCCGATGGGAACGACATCCGCGATTTGCGCGATGCCAGGGTTTCCCGGCGCGGCGTAGAGCGCGGTGACTGCGCGGGGAAGAGGCGAGTTTCCAGGCGAGGGCGTGTTCGCGTCCGCCGTTTCCAACGAGTAACACCTTCATCGCGACGATTGCTCCTTATGTGGGATGCGTACGATACCGGGGGGGATTGCCGCGGGCTACAGGGGAGCTTTCCCGAAAGACGCGCGGACTGACGTCCGCGGCTATCAAGGAGTCGCTAACGACGTCAAGCGTATCCTGTAATAGCCGCGGACGTCAGTCCGCGCGTCTTCGTCAACCCCGAGCGGAATCGCCAATTGCAGGCGCTGCTGCGTTGCAGTAGCTCTATTGCTCGTGGCTTTGATCGTTCATCACTATTCCCCGCTGGGGAGCACCAACGTCGGCGACGGACTGGTGACGCGGGCGATTCGTAAAGCAATTCCGCGGCATTTCGGTCCCTGCGATTTTGTCGATTTTCCCGCGAATGATCGTTATCCCGGAAACGACCGCGTGCTGGGCCTGTGCGGAGAGAACCTCGAACGGACCAACGCCGAGGCGGATCTGGTCATCGTCGGCGGGTCGAACATGCTGGAGGCGCGCAAGCCGCGGCGCAGCGGAATTCTCGGTGGGAGCCGCTCGGGATGGGGCGTCTTCACCGATCTCGATTCGCTCCGGCGATTGCGCGTGCCACTGCTCCTGCTCGGCATGGGGACCGGGAGCAGTTTTGGCAGAGAAATTCGCCCATATCTTCATCCTGCCGCTGACGAGATTCGCCTGCTGCATGAAAAGGCATTCGCATCGGCGGTTCGCGATCAGACGACGGTCGAAAAGCTGGCCGAGATTGGGGTGAAGACCGAATGCGTCGGGTGCCCGGTCACGTTTCTGACCGATCGGCCGGTGCGCGGGGTCGATCCTTCCGATCTGCCGCTGCTTGTTTCATTTCCCCCGCCGCGGATCGTGGAGCGTGCCGGCGGGCGATCGTTCATGAAATCGGCGATGCACTACATCGAATGGCTGCGGGACCGGGGAACGCCGATCATCGTAACGCTTCACGACTCCGAGGATATCGAGCCGGCGCGGCGATGGACGCCCGAGGGCGTGGAGATCTTTCTGCACCGACTAATCTCGACGCGTTGATCGCCCGCTTCGAATCGTGCCGAGGCGTGATCGGGTTTCGCCTCCATGCGGCGCTGCTCGGGCTGGGTTTGGGCCAGCCGGTGATTCCAGTCGGCGTTGACTGGCGCGGAATCGCGTTTATCCAAACGTTCGATTTGCGGGAATTTTCGCCGACGGCCGAGGAATTGGAGCCCTTCGTGCGACTGCGATCGCTGACCGAGCGGTTGTTGAAATCCGATCCGGCGTTGATCGATCGATTGAATCGCGGAAAATCCAACTTCTTCCAGAGATACGAGCTATTTCTCGCGAATGCGGCGCGGCGTCATGCCCGGTAGGGTGGGCTCGGCCCACCACTTGTCCTCTCGCTGGGCGCAGCCCATCCTTTTCATCAGATAAGACGGTGGGCCGAGCCGGCCGAGCCTACCCTACGGCGGAGCGTCCAGGGTCGCGGCGACCTGAAGCAGCTCGGCGTACAACTGGCTGGTGGCCTCGGGGATAATCTGAACTTCGCCGACGACGCCCATGAAATTCAGATCCCCGGCCCATCGCGGCACGACATGATTGTGCAGATGTCCCGGCACGCCGGCGCCGGCACAACGGCCGATATTCGTTCCGAGATTGAATCCCTGGGCCGAGACCGCCCGCCTGAGCAATTTCACGGCGCGAGTCATTTGTTGCGACAAATCCAGTTGCTCGGCATCACTCAATTCTTCGGGATCGGCCTTGTGGCGCGCGGAGCCACAAGCAGATGGCCGTTGGTATAGGGAAATCGGTTGATCAGGACGATCGAATGCTCGGTGGCCCAGAGGACCAGCCGATCGCGGCGTTCGGCCTCCGTGGCCGCCTGACCTGCTTCGCACAGAAAGCAGGTTTCAGGAGCGGGCTTCTGGAGCCCGCGGATGTATTGCATCCGCCACGGGGCGTATAGCGCTCCCGGTTGAGTCATGGCCGCATGGTAGCGGGGAATGAGGAGAAATCGAAGGTCGAGGCAGCATGTTGCCCACTCCGCGCTCTCGCAACGGATTGCAGCGTGAGGCTAAGAGATTCGCACTGAGAGAACGACGATGAATTCGGCTTCGCCTGAAACCAACCGCGAAGCCGCGAAGCCGCGAGGAAAACGCGAAGACAACAAAGAAAATGGCGCGGTAAATTCGACTCATTAATTGAATTCTTCGCGTTTGGCTTCGCGCCCTTCGCGACTTCGCGGTTGGTTTCAATTTTTTGCAGGAAAGTGATCGATGCCGCTCACCGCTGGGTTACAGGGAGAGCGGAGCCGTCCCCGGCCCTTACCACTTCCACGCGTTCGATTTTGGTCGAGGCCAGCGCGGGATTGATGGAGACCGCGATCGGCGCGGAAGCGGGAGGCGCCGGCGCCGGCGTTGCCTGCTGCATCTCCAGGATTTCCCGCGCGAGGGCGCGATAGTCGGCGGCGCCGTTGCTGGTGGGACCGTAAGCGATGATCGTCTGGCCAAAGCCGGGTGATTCGGCGAGCTTGATGTTCCGGCGGATTTTGCTCTGAAAGATCGTCGCGTCCGACCAGGGAAGCGACTTCCCGGCCGCACTGTCGATAAACGATTTCAATTCCGCCACCACTTCATTTCCGAGCTTGGTCTGGGCGTCAAAAAGCGTCAGGACAATGCCGCTCACCTTCAAACGCGGATTCATTCGACGGTTGACGAGTTGGACCGTCTCCAGCAGTTTCGCCACCCCCTGCATCGCCAGGAAGTGCGGCTGCATCGGGATGACCACCTCATGAGCTACCGCTAAAGCATTGAGCGTGAGCAGCCCGAGCGACGGCGGGCAATCCAGCAGCATGAAGTCGAAATCCTGGGTGGAGGCTTCGATCCGCCGCTTGAGCAGCGTCTCGCGGCCGAGGACGGTGACCAGTTCGATCTCTGCCGCCGCCAGATCGATCGAGCTGGGGACGAGGGCAATGCGATCATCGAGATCGCGGATCGCGTCGTCAAAAGGCTTTTCCTCGACCAGGACGTTGTAAAGGCTGCAGATGTCCGGCGTGGGATCGACCCCATAGTTGATGGTCAGATGGGCCTGCGGATCGAGATCGACCAGGCAGACGCGTTTACCCATTTCCGCGAGTGCTGCGCCGAGATTGACGGTTGTGGTCGTCTTGCCGACGCCCCCCTTTTGATTCATCAATGCGATGATCCGCATGCGATCACCTCCGTGCGATCGAGTAAGTTCGTAGTGCGGCCTTTAGGCCGTGTCTGCTTCGAGTAATAACGAGGATACGGGCTGAAGCCCGCAATACAAGCGAAGAGACGGCCTGAAGGCCGCACTACAACAAAGAAACCTTCCGCCGTGGCACGGAAGGTTTCTCTTTTGTTTCGCGGCCTTAGTTGGAGCCAGGCCGAAAACGATTAAAGGTAACACGTTCAGGAGACCAATGCGTTTCGGCTCGGGTCCACGCGAGCCGACAAGGAAGAATTACTTCTTCTTGGTCGTCTTCTTAGCGGGCTTCTTGGCCGCTTTCTTAGCAGGTGCTTTCTTTGCCATGGCGCTGTTACCTCCTTTCTATGAAACACAAATGTAAGGATGATTAAAAATGCGCGTCAATATTTTTTTTTGATGGCGTTCGCTATTTTCGCGAAAACGGATTGCGCTGGCTCCTGAATGTTCACGCTCGAAACGGGCTCGCGGGAGTCGCGAAGGCGCAAGCGACGACCCGGCGGCTCGTGGAAACGACGAACGCGGAACGATGCCTTGGTGAATTCTGCCTCCGGCCCGGTAAGATGTTCGTCGTGCGCTGAAAGGATTTTTCTGTGTCGATTTCGAAGCGGCCTCTCGTTCTGATCATTCGCGATGGGTGGGGGAAAAATCCGTTCCCGCAATGGAATCATGCCAATGCCGTTTATCTGGCCCGGCATCCGGTGGCGGATCGGCTGATGGCGGACTATCCCAATGTCCTGATCCACACCAGCGGGTTCGACGTCGGCCTGCCGGAAGGGACGATGGGGAACAGCGAGGTGGGCCACCAGAACATCGGCGCGGGCCGCATCGTCGATCAGGAATCGGTCAAGATCACCAAAGAGATCCGCAACGGCGCGTTTTATGACAACGTCGAACTCAACGCCGCCGTCAGGCACGCCCTGCAAAAAGGCTCAAATCTGCATCTTTTCGGCATCGTAAGCGACGCCGGCGTGCACGGGCTTCTCGAACATCTTTACGGCTGCCTGGAGCTTTGCCGGCGTCGGGGATTGAACCGGGTATTTCTCCACGCCTTTACCGACGGGCGCGACACCTCCCCCAATTCCGGGCTGGGGTATCTCCGTGCCGTCGAGGCCAAGATGAAGGAGATCGGCGTCGGAAAGGTCGCGACGGTCAGCGGGCGCGTATTACGCCATGGACCGGGACAACCGCTGGCCGCGCGTCGAGAAGGCGTTTCGCGCGATCGTCTGGGGGATCGGGCCGCGCTTTCGCTCGGCGGAAGAGGCGATCGTCTCGTATTACGAACATCCGACCGAATCGAACATGAGCGGGGACGAGTTCGTCACGCCGTCGATCATCTGCGACGACGGCACGACGCCGCGAGCGATGGTTCGCGGCGATGACGCGGTCCTCTTCTACAACTATCGTGGCGACCGCCCCCGTGAAATCACCAGGGCCTTCGTGCTGGACGAGTTCACCGGCTTTGATCGCGGCCCGAAGCTTGTGCTTCACTATTGCACGCTCACTGCTTACGAGCAGGGATTGCCGGTGCACGTGGCGTATCCCAAGCCGCCGAAGATGAGCAACATCTGGGGCGAACTGATCGCCAATCGCGGCATGCGGCAGTTTCGCGCCGCCGAGACGGAGAAATTTCCCCACGTCACCTTTTTCTTCAACGACTATCGCGAGGCCCCCTTTCCCGGCGAGGACCGGCAGATGGTCCCGTCGCCGCAAGTCAGCACTTATGACCAGATGCCGGAGATGAGCGCGTACGGGATTGCCGACGAAGTCGTCCGCCGGATCGATTCCGCGGCGTATGACCTGGTTGTGGTGAATTTTGCCAACGGAGACATGGTCGGTCACACCGGCGTTCTGGCCGCGGCGGTGAAGGCCGTCGAGCACGTTGATATCTGCGTCGGCAAGGTTCTCGAGGCGACGCAACGCCAGAACGGCGTCGCGATCGTCACCGCCGACCATGGCAACTGCGAGCAGATGATCGACCCCGCCACCGGCGGGCCGCACACGGCTCACACGACGTATGACGTGGAATGCATCCTGGTGGATGATCGTCTTCGCGGAAAGAAATTGCGCGAGGGGTGCCGCCTGGCCGACATTGCGCCGACGGCGCTTCAGATGATGGAAATGGAGCGGCCTGGCGAAATGAGTGGGAGAACGCTGGTCCCGGAATAAAAACTTCCCGGCGGGGATGCGGGGGGATCAGAAAATCAATCGGACGGATAAAAGATCACGCCCGACGTCGTCGGGAGAGGACGCCGACGCTACCCAACGCGATCAGCCCGAGAGACGCCGGCTCGGGGACGGTGCTATAGACTCGGACTTCATCTACGTTGCCAGCGAAGAACTCGCTCCCATGGCCGCCGATGTGAAAGTTGCTGGTTGGTGTGTAGGCCATCCCGGTCACAAGAGGCACAGAATCCACGGGGCTGGCGCCGCCGTTGATGTATAATGAATCAAGGCCGCCTGAGATGACCACAGTGACTTCCGTCCAGGCATTCAACGGAATGTAGGCCGTCGGCCCCAGCGTATTGCCGCCGGCAAGACCACCTACTATCGCCTTTCCTGCCACAGGCGTGAATTTCTGCGCCGAACCGTATTGATAAATACCGTAGCCGCTGGCTCCAGAATTGCCGTTGTAAGCAATGGACGCGGTAGTGTCTTCGAGCGTGGGGTAGACCCATGCATCAATTGCGATGTCAGTTGTAGCTGTTGAAACGACTGTGGAATATTGATAGTAATCGGTCGTTCCGTTGAAGGTCATCGAAATAGTGCTGCCGGGGGCGGCAACATTTGAGCTGTAGGTCGGCGTGCCGAAGAGGGAAAGATTTTTGGCGCCGACGGAGTCAATGGTCGTCGCATTGCCGGTGTTTCCAGCCATCGCGCCCGGATCACTTTCGCCGAGATGATACAGATCCAGAGTTGTCGGGGACGCGATTGCCGAGCCGCAAATCAGTGTTCCAAGCGATGCCGCGAGCACAGTGCTGCCAAGTGAAAACTGCATTTTGATCCCTCTTTCCGAATCGCCCGTTGAAAGCGAGTGAATACGTTATACGACGATAACTTTAACATCGCACAATCCGTTCGCTAACGCAAACGAAATCTATTGAATTTTGTCGGTCGCGGCGCTGGCGCTTCGATTTGCGGCAACGGTGATTCCGGGGCTTGGCGTGGGCTTTTCCGTTCGCTACCATGCGTTCTTCGTCACCAACCGGGAAATGTGACGCATTCGTTCGCCAGGAGTTTTGAACATGTCACACATTATTGCCCAACCTTGCATTGGTACCAAAGACGCCGCTTGCGTGACCGTTTGCCCGGTCGATTGCATTCATCCGACCAAGGACGAGGCGGCCTTCGCGGACGCCGAAATGCTTTATATCGATCCCGACACGTGCATCGACTGCGGCCTATGCGTGGACGAGTGCCCGGTGACAGCGATCTTTCCGCAGGAAGACCTCCCCGCCGAGTGGTCGGAATTCATCGAGAAGAACGCGGCTTACTATAAGAAATAAACGAACCCGCGCCGGTCCCCGCCCGGACCTTCGTCGCTTCATGTAAAGGATTCACTGAATCGTATTTCGTGGGAGAGCCGGCCCTTCTCCGGGCCGTGGGAGCGCTCCGGACGGGCCGGGGACGGCCCGGCTCTTCCAGCAAACTGCGGTTGGTTTGGGACCGCAAGACACCATTTGTAATTCAAGTAGCGCGGCGCTTTCACGCGAGTTGGTGGGCAGACGCATACAATCCCGCGGATGACGACGGTTCTCACCGGCACTCCCCCTGATCTGGAATCCACCGCATTTGCGGTCGAGGGGATGAACTGCGCCAGTTGTGTTTCGCACGTCGAAAAGGCGGTCAAATCGGTGGCAGGCGTTAGCGCCGCGGAGGTGAACCTCGCGCGAGGCCGGGCGGTTGTTCGTTTCGACTCAATGCAAACTGGCCCCGCGCAGATCGCCGACGCGATTACGTCTTCCGGCTACAAGGCGCATGAAGAATCCACCGGCGATCCCGACGCCGAGCAGGCGCGGCACCATCATCAAACCCTGGAAGCGCGTTCGTGGCTCTTTCGCGCCGTCGCCGGACTGGTCCTGTGGCTGCCGCTTGAATTGGCGCACTGGGTGATGCGATGGGCCGGTCACGCGCATCATTTGCCCGCCCAGGCAACTGGGGTGGGATGGGCCGCGTTCGGGCTTTCTACGGCGGCGATGATTTATCTCGGGAGCAAATTCTTCAGCAGCGCCGCCGCCGCGTTGCGCCATGGCACCAGCAACATGGACACGCTGATTTCCATGGGCGCTGGTGTCGCGTACGGATACAGCCTGATCTACTTCATCGGCGGTCTTGCAGGCACGTGGGCTCCGCCCATGATCGACAAGCTCTATTTCATGGAGGCGTCGGGATTGCTGGCCCTGATCAGCCTCGGCCATGGGCTTGAAGCGCGGGCTCGGGACTCGGCCGGATCGGCCATTCGCGAGCTTTTGCAGCTTGTCCCGCCGGTGGCGCTTCGTTTCGGGACGGACGGGACGCCGACGGAAGTTTCAGTTTCGGATATTCAACTCGGCGATCGCCTTCTCGTGAGGCCCGGCGACCGGATTCCGATCGACGGAGCGGTCGTTGAGGGACGCTCCAGCGTCGATGAATCGATGATCAGCGGCGAGCCGGTGCCCGTTCTTCGCCAGGCCGGGGATAACCTGATTGGCGGGACGGTCAATCTCGACGGTCGCCTGATCGTCCGGGCGACCAAGGTCGGGCAGCAGACGATGCTGGCGCAGATCGTCGCGCTGGTGGAGTCGGCCCAATCCGACAAGCCGCCGGTGCAACGCCTTGCGGATCGGGTCTCGGCGGTTTTTGTCCCCTCGGTTCTGCTGGTAGCCGCGATCACGGCAATCGGATGGTATACGTGGGGATCGATCCACGGATGGGAGCGAGCGACCGTCTGGTCGGAATTGGCGCGGGCCGTATGCAGCGTCCTGATCATCGCCTGCCCGTGCGCTCTGGGACTGGCGGTGCCGACGGCGGTCATGGTCGGCACCGGGCGGGGCGCGCGTCGTGGCATTCTCTTCCGCGACATCGACGCGCTGGAACGATCCGAACACATCGACACCGTCGTCCTGGACAAAACCGGGACGCTGACGATCGGCCGGCCGAGAGTCGATTCGGTGCAATCGCTCAACGGCATGACTCCAGACGAAATTGTCCGATTCGCCGCCGCGGCCGAGCAGTACAGCGAGCATCCCCTCGGCAAGGCGGTGATGGCCGAGGCCCGAAAGCGCGGGATCATCCCGCCGGACGTGGATCGCTTCGTCAACGAGCCGGGGCTCGGCGTGGTCGCGGACGTGGAGGGGCGAACCCTCCTGGTCGGCAGCGCGGGACTGCTTCGCGCCCATGGCGCGGGTGTAGCGCCGAATCACGGCGACCGTCTTCTTCCCCCCTCTCCCGGAGTACCGGGAGAGGGAATCAGAATCGCCGACGACGAGGGAGCGCATTCTTTCGTCTACGTCGCCTCCAAGAGCGACGGGGCGATCGAGCCCATCGGACTGATCCGGCTTTCGGATTCGCTGAAAGAGGATTCGGTGGCGGCAGTGGCTTCACTCAAAAAGATGGGCCTGCGCACGATCCTGCTCAGCGGCGACCGGTTGGAGGCGGCCCAGGAAATCGGACGGCAGGCGGGAATCGACGACATCCGCGCCAATGTGCTTCCTGCCCAAAAGGCAGAGGTCATTCGGGAATTGCAGCGAACGGGCGCGAAAGTGGCAATGGTCGGAGACGGCATCAACGACGCGCCGGCCCTGGCGGCGGCCGATCTGGGAATTGCCATCGGGAGCGGGTCGGATATCGCCAAAGAAGCGGGAGGCGTCATTCTGGTCAGTGGGAGCTTGAGCGGCGTTGCCGTCGCAATTCGACTCTCCCGCGCCACCATGTCCAGGATCCGCCAGAACCTGTTTCTTGCCTTCATTTACAATGTGCTGGCGATTCCCCTGGCGGCTTTCGGCCTGCTGAATCCGCTCGTCGCCGCGACGGCCATGGCGCTTTCAGACGTTACGGTGATCGGGAATGCACTCCTGCTCCGCCGACGCCGAATTGACTGAGCGATTAAACTTGCGCCCCCTTGCCGACTTTCTCCCTTGACGGCGCGATCCACCCTGAGTTAAATGCCGCCACTTTGGCCGGCTCTTGGATGGTCGGCGCGATTGACGGCAATGCCTTACGAGCCTTAAGGGAATCCAGTATGAAAACTGAAACGGAGCGGAGCGGGAAGATGGTGTTGGAAACCCTGCCGGTGGATCTCACCGATGAGAGCCCGCTGTTCATCGGCTTGGCGCCGGCGGCGATGAGCACTCTTCTCGATGGGATGCTCCCGTCGGCGGCGAAGAAAAAGGCCCGCGAGGAAACCGACGACGACGACGAGGAGGATGACGAGGAAGAGGACGACGACGAGAAAGAGGAGGCCGAAGAAGAGGGAGAAGAAGACTCCGAAGATGAAGAGGAGGATGACGAGGAGGACGACGAAGACGACGAGGAAGAAGAATTCGAAGATGCAGACGACGACTTCGACGATGACGATGATGACGAGGAAGAAGAGTTCGATGACGACGAGTGATCATTCGTCGCCGCATACGTCGAGTGCCAGGGGCGCCGCGCGGGCGCCCTTTTTATTTGAAAGTGTCTGACATGGCGGCTGCCTCTTTTCGATTCGCGGTGGCCGCGGCAATGCTCGGAACCGATCCGCGGGCGACTGTGGTGGCGGCACGCCAGCTGGGATTCTCCGGCGTTCAATTCGACTCTCGAACTCCCGCGCTGGACCTGACCGCCCTCTCGGGAACAGGACGCCGCGAATTTCTTCACCTGCTTTCGTCCCAGGGACAGCAATTGGTTGCTCTCCGCACGACGGTCGGCCCGCGCGGACTGGGCCCGGATGCGGATGTTGACCAGGAACTGGACAACCTCCGAAAAATCATCGAAGCCGCGGCCGCGCTATCAGTGCGCCTCATTTGCATCGACGTCGGCCAACTCTGGGAGCCGCCGCCGGAGGTCGCGCCTCGACCGCAAATTACTCCCGAACAGGCCGGCATCATTCTGATTCCGGCGATGCAGCCGGAAATCAGCCTGCACGAACGCCCCATTGAGCCTTCGCCGGCGCCGAGCGCGCTGTCGAAATCAACTGGATCGGCATTGGCGGCACTCGGAGGCTGGGCCGACCGGTGTGGCGTCATGGTCGCATTCCGAAGCGAGCTGGCATCGTATGCGGGACTGGAGCGCGTATTGCGCGATGTCAATTGTCCCTGGTTCGGAATCGATCTCGATCCGGCGGCCATGCTGCCGGATCGCTGGAGCTTCGACGAAATCCTCTCAAGGCTCGGCCCGCTGGTGCGTCACGTTCGCGGACGCGATGCCGTCCGCGGAACCGACCATCGCACCCGCGCAACCGTGATCGGTCACGGAGACGTGCGCTGGTCAGAGCTGCTGGGAGATCTGGAAACCGGCGGATATGTCGGTTGGATCAGCGTCGATCCCGTCGATCTGATCGATCGCCCGGGAGCAGCGGCATCGGCCGTGAAATATCTGAAGGGATTGCGAAAAGCTTAGAACCTTTTCCTCCACCACGCCGGGTCCTGTGGACCCGGATCCGGGTCCACAGGACCCGGCGTGATCACCGAAGAGCTTTTATCCGTAGGAAGGGGTGGACGACTTCACCTCATCCGTCCACACTTCGAATTGTTTGAGTTCCGCGACCCCGAACGCGGTGGTGAGCGCGACGTCCACCGCATCACGTCCGTGGGCCATCTTCACCCGGCCGATTCGGCGGGCGTTGTGCCGGGCGTCGCGGGTCCACCATCGTCCCCCCAGGTAAACCTCAAACCACGCGCTGAAATCGCCGGGAGGCGCGGGAGGGACCCCAATTTCGCCCAGATAACCGGTGGCATAGCGGGCTGGAATATTCAGGCAGCGGCAAAAGGTGATGGCCAGGTGCGTAAAGTCGCGGCAGACGCCTTTGCGCTCGCGGTACACATCCGCCGCGGACTTATTTACGCTGGCGAATTGATAGCCGAAGGTCACATTGCCATGCACCCATTCGCAAATCGCCTGCACGCGAGAGAAGCCGTCGCCGGCCTTGGAAAAAAGTTTCCAGGCGATATCCGAGAGTAGATCCACCTCGCAATATCGGCTGGCGAGCAGATATTGAAGCGCTTCCGTGGGCAATTCGTTAATCGGATGCTGCTGAGCCGACGGATCCACCGCATCGAGCAGACCGTTGTCATAAACGGTTGCGTCGTTACGCAAGCGGATCTGCCCGGCTTTCGCATCGATGCGGCCGCAAGCGTTGCCGAACACATCAAGATACGGCGTCATCGGCACGAAAGGCTCGACGCTGATTTGCTCAGGTCCGCGCAATGAAGGAAAGCGCGATGGATGCACGCTGAGCATCAGCAGCATCGGTGTGGGTTCAGGCAAATCAAACACGATATCGTAGCCGATGCGGATAAGCATGGTGTTCCAGGACAGCAGCGCGGGCGGTTGAGTTGGATCAGCTTAACCGAGATGGGGATCACTCACCATGTCCGCCGATTTTGACCGGCCAGTTTCAACCGTCCCTGTTTCACCTCGTTCCAGTATGATCATCGCGAAGCAATGGATCAGAACGGTTCCGATTCGTCGCTTTGTGGAATTGGAAAGGAGCAGGATCATGAGACTTCGAATGGGTTTGTCTGGAGCGGCGTTGTTGCTGGCGGCGGGGATGTTCGGTTGTGCCTCGCATCACGAAGAGGGAGTGACCAGCAACTATCACTCGCAGTGGACGGATGTGGCCGCCGACCCCAAGACTACGACGGCAGCAGCACGGGCGGTGCTGGAAGGAAGCGACCTGAAGGATGTGACTTCGAGCTCGACTGAGATCGACGGAACCGCTTCGGGAGCCAAAGCCGACGGAACCAAGGTCAAGGTTGACATCGAGAAGAAGGATGCCGGCAGCAAGGTCTCCGTGACTGTCGGAACACTGGGTGACCCGTCGCTGGGCGCTGAGTACGCCGCCAAAATCAAGGCAAAGGCGGAAGCGAAATAGGCAAGGTTTCGATCTGCAGGCGATTGCGAACGACGACGACGCGCGGGCTGAAAGGTATCAACCCGCGCGTCGTTTTTTCGAATTAACACGCCATTTCCGAAGCCGATCATGTATTCGGGCTGACTGTAAATGGTCTTCACGATTCGCAGGTAATTCCGAAATTCCTCATATTTTCCTATCGCTTTTCGGAAAAATCTGGCAAAGTAGCGGCTCGCAGCGGGAATTAACCGTCGTGCAAACGGATTTGCCGGCGGCTCCAACCCATTCCCATGAACTGCATCGTCCCTCAATCGACCGGGGACGCTCGGGAAAATCACACCATGGAACTATCGCGTCGTGCCCGCGGGGACGAGTTGCTCAAGGCCGGTGAACTCACGAGCCTGCGCCAGCGGCTCCGCGCAGTCGCCGGCAAGCATGACCTGGCGACGGTCATCTGCTGCGCCTTCGATCATCGAACGCGAATGCTGCCGTTCATCTACGCCGACACGCGCATGGCTCCCGCCGGCGTGCGGGGAATCGGGTCGGCGATGGTCGATTCGGGATTCCAGAAAACGCGCATCGTGCTTCAGCAGTGGAACAAGAATTTCCGCCCGTCGCGCATGCGGCTGGATGGGCGCATCCCCGATCTGTTCATGATCTCCTCGATGGGCCTTCACTCCGGCCAGTGCATGGCCCTCATCCGCGATGCGATGCGGATCGACGAGATCGAGCGGCCGCTCATCATTGCCGGCGGTCCGCATGCGGTCTATCAGCCGGAGGAAATGTTCAGGGAAAATCACGATGAGCCGGTCGCGCCCGATGTGGTGGTAACCGGGGAAGAATTCGTCCTGCTCAGCATGCTCGAAGTGGTGCTTGCGCTTCGCGGCACGCGCGAACCCATGCGAGCCGCATTCCGGCGGGCGCGCGATTTGGGCGCGCTGGACGATATTCCAGGGCTGGTTTTCGCACGGGAAAACAGCGGCGGCCGTCCCGAAAGTCTCGTCAACACCGGCATCCAGCGACTGCTCGGCGATCTGGATGAACTGCCGGATTCGGTCATCGGCTATCGGCTGCTCGAGTCCCCCAGCCGTGGCGATTCGCTGGCCGCGCAGGCGATTGAGCCGAGCCGCGTGCGAAAGCTCAGTCCGATCAGCTCGGTCGTCCTGACCTTCGGCTGCAAATTCGCATGCCCGTATTGCCCGATTCCCGCCTACAACCAGCGCCAGCACCGCATGAAAAGCCCCGGCCGTATTGCCGAGGAGCTTTACCGGCTCAACAAGGAATACGGCCTCAAATACTTCTTCGGCGCCGACGACAATTTCTTCAACAACAAGCAGCGCACGCTCGACATTGTGCAGACGCTCGCCTCAGCCAATTTCGATGGCGTGGATCTTCGCCGAAAGGTCCGCTGGCACACTGAGGTGACCGTCCACGACACGCTCCAGATGAAGGATCATCTCCAGCTCGTCCACGATTCCGGATGCCGGGCACTCTGGCTCGGCGTGGAAGACATGACCGCCACGCTGGTCAACAAAGGCCAAAGCGTCGGCAAAACCGTCGAGGCGTTCGGTCTTCTGCGCGGCGTCGGAATCTGCCCCATGCCGATGATGATGCATCATGACACCCAGCCGCTCTGGTCGCGAAAAGGGTACTACGGCCTGCTCAACCAGATCAAAGTCCTGCGCAAAGCCGGAGCCGTCTCGTTGCAGGTGCTGATGCTCACCCCTTCGGCCGGCACCAAGCTGTACGAAGGGACTTTCACCGGCGGCATGGTCTTCAAAAGCGTCGGCGGCCGCCCGGTCCTGCCGCACATGTACGACGGCAATTATGTCATCGCTTCCAACCACAAGCGCCCCTGGATCAAACAGCTCAACATCCTCATCGGCTACGGCTCATTCTACAACCCGATCCGTTTGGTCGGGTGCCTTGTCGGCAAACAGACGAAGGTTTCCCAGAAGGCCGCTGGAATGCAGATCGTCGGCATGATCGGATTGATGCAAACCGTCCGCCGAACCGCGACGTGGGCCGTCCGACTGATGTTTACAAGGATCGACCGACTTTCTCAGGCGCCTCAAAGCCCGATTCCGATTCACGCCCCGAAAGAAAAGGGGAGTTGCGATTCCGCCGTGGCCGCTTTCACGCCATTGCGCGTTGCGCAAAGCGGATAAGAAGGAAAAGATGCGGCTTCAGAGCTCTCCAGTGGCACGGGCTTCCAGCCCGTGGCCGCGGTACTCCGTGGCTATCGGTGGTACTCCACCGATCCAGCAAGAGCGAAGCGTTCTTTTCCCCGAAAACGAGGAACGCTGCGCTCGTGCTTTTCTCGGTCGAGTACGGGTTCGACTGCGCTCACCGCAGGCGACCGAGCCGGCGCGAGTACACGCCTCACGGGCTGGAAGCCCGTGCCACGAAAAGACGATGCGATCGGTTGTGAAAAGTGCTTCTAACCAGCCCCGGCGCGGAAGTTATCTGTGCCGACCCGGCTGCTCGATTAACGTTCATTGATCCCAATGTCCGGCAGCGTGACGAGCGGATGATACGGAATGCCGCGTTGACTTAACGCCTCGGATGCTCCGGCATTGCGATCGAGGATCGAGATCGCCAGGATAACGGTGACGCCCTTGGCTTCCACGGCGTCGATGGCCTTGAGGATCGAACCGCCTGAGGTCACCACATCGTCGACAATGACCACTTTGCATGGCGCGTCGGGGATAGGCCCTTCGATTAGCTTCATCGTGCCGTGCGCTTTGACATCTTTGCGCACAACAAAGGTCGGCAAAGGCCGGCCGGAACGAAAGCTGGAAGCGGCGACCGCGCCGATAATCGGCGTGGCGCCCATGTCCATCCCCCCCACCGCGTCAACCTCCATGTCACGAATCTCGCTCAGAATCGCGTCGGCGATGCAAGCCGCCCCGGCGGGGTCCATGCAGGTCAGTTTGCCGTCGATGTAATAGGTCGACGTCTTGCCGCTGGCGAGCGTGAAGTTGCCGCGGCGGAGGGATTTCTGTTTCAAAAGCTCGGCAAGTTGGAGATATTTTGTGCTCACGGTCGGGGAGATTAACGGATCTTTGGTCGGGCGGAAACTGGCTGCATAGTTACACTGTTCTGCTGTCCCCGCGGGGGACAGACATTCCTGTCTGTTGCGGAACGAGGAGCGGCGGCGGTACTCCGCCTCCCGAGTCGGTCCGCTCTCTTGCAAACTCCGTGGAATATCGCGTCCATTCGGCGGGCAGGAATGCCCGCACTCATGGCCGCGTAACAGACAAAAATGTCTGTCCCCCTGGACTAATTCAAACCAGCATCGTCTCCGCCGCCCGTCCCTTCCCATTATCGGTCACATAAAAGGGCCGGCCCTCGGTCACGAAATATTGATTCGCGGCGATTCCGATGGATCTGTAAATCGTAGCGCGGAGATCGGTCAGGGTGATGGGATTTTCGATGGCGTTCATCGGATGCTCGGGGGCGGTTTTGCCGTGAACGTGGCCACCTTTGAAGCCGCCGCCGAAGAGTAGCTGGCAACTCGTGCTGCTGAAGTGGCCATGGAAGCCGTACATCTTCTCGTTGTCGAGAACGAGATTGGCGCCGGTGTTTCGCTCGGCGAATCCGTCCGGCTCGCTGCCGGCGGCGGGAGCCGACGCGATCGTGCGGCCGAATTCGGTCGCGATCACCACTAATGTCCGATCGAGCAGGCCACGCTCTTCGAGATCTTTGATGAGTGTCGCGATCGGGCGATCGATCTGCTGCTTCATTTCCCGCATGCGGCGCTGGCCGTCATGGTGCATGTCAAAGCCCTTGAACGGGCCGTACTGATATTCGACCTGGACGAATCGTGAGCCGCGCTCGACCAGACGCCGGGCCAGGAGCAGCCCTTCGCCGAAACGTTTTCCGTAATAGTAATCGGTCTCGAGCAAATCCTTCTGTTCGATCCGGGGCTGGTAGGCGGCGATCGTTTCCGGCTTTTCGTCCTTATGGAAATCAAAAGCCTTTTTCACCGGCGAATCCATCATCGCCCGGGCTTCCTCCATCACCTTCATGTAGTCGGAAGCCTTCTGCGACCCGTCGATGTCGCGTCCCTGAAGCGCGGCGACCTTTTTCAAATATTCCTGGCGGCGATCGACCTGAGCCAAATCCATATTGCCGTAGGCGTAGAGCGTCTCCATCCCCTTAGACGGATCGGGAATCATGAACGGTGCGTGGTTGACGCCATAAAAACCGGGGCCGATGTACTCGCTGATGAAGAGTTTCTCGGCGTCGCTGGTGTCGATGTCGCGGCCGATATAGATGTACGACGGAACGTTCGGGTCGCGTCGGCCGCGGCTGCGGCCGACGATCGCGCCGATGCTCGGCGCTTTCACGCTGTTGGGAAAGAGAAAGCCGGTCATGGCGTAATACTGCGCCTTGAGATGAATCGCCCCGAATTTCACATCGCTGGAAAGCGTGCGGACGAGGGTGCACTTGTGCATCACCGACGCCATGTTCTCGAGTCCCTCGCCGAGGCGGATGCCGTCGGCGGAGGTGGGAATCGATTCGCAGGTGCCGAGCAATTCATTGCCCCGCATCCCCTGCCGGTACGGCGTGAATTTCTTTGGATCCCATAGATCGGTCTGAGCCATCCCGCCCGGGAGCCAGATGAAGATCATCGAATCGGCTCGCGGCAGAACCGGCTCGATCACCGGCACATGCGGGGCGGTCGACGCATCGGCGAAGGCATAGCGCGACAAAGCCGCGCCGGCGGCGGTAGCCACACCGGCCTGAAGAAACGTGCGACGATCGATCCGGTTATCGTTCACAATTAACCTCCGCCGAGCCAGGAATTAACCACGGATGGGCACGGATTTCACGGATGGGAACGGTCCCGGCTGCGAAAATTTGGTCTTATCCGTGAAATCCGTGCCCATCCGTGGTCATTCTTTTCTTCATCAACATTTTACCGGATATATTGGAATTCCGGACTGGCAAACAGAGCCCACAAAACGTCGCCGACCTGGGAATGGTTCGAATCGGGCGGAGCAGACTGGATCATTCCCGCCTTGTCCCAGAAGACTTTTCCGCCGGCCTGATCGAATGACATTCCGTCGACGTCGGTGGGTTGATCAAAGCCTATGAATACTGCCGGCACATCGAGGCGCACCCATTGGCCGGATTTGGGGAGCGAGCCCAGCGAGTGCCTGCTGGCAGTAGCGTTAACGCCAAATGGAATCAGATCATCGCCCCAATAGGCGCGGTGCTCCCAGCCGCCGGAATGAAACTGGAGCATGATTTCCTTCGGCGGATCAATCGGATCGAGAAAGACGTAAGTGTAAAACGTGCAGTTGCCGTTGGCCTTAAGAGGATCAGAGGCGCCTTCAAAGTAGTGCTGTGCCCGAGGCGTCGTACCTGCCCCCTTCCATGTGCGATTTGTCGCCGCTGAAAACAGGCTCGGGTTTAGTGACCCACTTCCATGCACCTGTCGGATGCGTGCCGGCGGGGAGCGAATCGTCAATCCAGACGATAAGCTGCGGCCGCGTTTTGATTGCGGCTACCGTCGAACCCGCCGGGCCGGCGAGGAAATCAGCGCCGAGCTGCGCTTCCTGTTCGGTCGCGGGCCGGCCGAGAACCGCGAGGTAGAGTGTGTCGACGACTTGCCTGGCGTCCGTTTGCCGGGCCGCCTGCTGCGTGAGCGCACCGGCGTAGGCAAGCTGATGAAACTCTCCGCCGTTGAGAAATTCCAGAGCCTGGACCACCGCCACGTCTTCCGGACGGCCGGTGCTGATGTCGTTGCGCGAGGCGGACTTGCCCAGCGCCCGCGTCAATGCGGTTGACGTCGTACTCTTCCAGGCCCGATTGACGGCGTCGAAATGCTGGCTGGTCGCAACACGCATGCTGTCGATCAGCTCCTCCGCCGTCAGCCGTCGCAATGACGGCGAGCGGTAATATCGCGGCGCGGTCGGCTTCGTGATATCGAAATGGTCCTCCAGGGCCGGGTCGTAACGAAGCTGATAGGTGCGGCTGTTGAGAATGAGCCGGATCGTGTGCTTCAGGTCGAAACCATTTCGCATGAAGTCGTCGGCGAGCCAGTCGAGCAGTTCCGGCTGGGCGGGAGCGCGATCGAGACGAAAGTCATCGGCCGGCTCGAAAAGCCCCAGGCCGACGTACCGCTTCCACAGGCGGTTCACGATCGACCGGGCGAAGCGCGTGTCGGTCGGGTCGGTCAGAAGCTGGGCAAGGCGATGCAGCCGGGCGTTTGCCCCCTTCGGCATGACAACGGGGGATTTGGGGATGCTGAACGGAAACGCCGCGGGAATGAACTGGCCACTGTGCTTCTCGCAGCGGATCAACTCCAGGTCGTTGTCGGCGAACATTCCCGAGAAGGCGAGAAACCTCGCCTGCGGCCACTCACGGTTCTCAAAATGACTGTGACAGCTTGCGCACTTCATGCCGGTGCCGAGGAAGACCTGGGCAACGCCGGCGGCACTCTGGAGCGTTTCTTCGTGCGTCTTATTTCGGACGTAGCCACCTGGATGATTCGGCGCGGTGGGGTCGATCAACTGCGCCACCATTTGATCGAACGGCACATTGTCGCGAAAGCTCGTGTAGATCCACTGGTCGTAGTTACCGCGGGTATCGACTCCGCCGACACCCGCCTGTGGCGCGCTCCCCAGCGCATCCTGCCAGAACGGGGTCCAGTGGGCCGCGTAGTCGTCGTTGCGCGCAGCAATTGATCGATCATCCTGGCACGCTTGTCCGGAGAAGCGTCCTGGGCAAATTGCCGCGCCTGCTCGATCGTCGGAACGACGCCGATGATGTCCAGGTAAACCCGGCGGAGGAATGTGGCGTCGTCGCAAAGCCTCGGAGAATTCGCCGCTTCGGGAAGCTTTGCATTTTCCCAGCTTGCGAGAATGAAGGAGTCCAACACGTTATTAACAGGACCGCGTGCCGTCGGTGGCTGCGGCCCCGGCGGCAGGAGTTGCAATCGGAGCTCGCGACGGCGCTTTGCCTGCTCCGCCGGCGAACCGGGCGAAGCAAGTGCGCCGAGAATCGCCTGGGCCGCAGGATCATTCTTGAGCGCTTCGTCCGCACTGG
Organism: uncultured Phycisphaerales bacterium; assembly: GCA_963754335.1. Classification (GTDB taxonomy): domain Bacteria; phylum Planctomycetota; class Phycisphaerae; order Tepidisphaerales; family Tepidisphaeraceae; genus JBBSDP01. The sequence goes on along the minus strand of CAVWFQ010000005.1, from coordinate 1,281,518 downwards.
CCGACGCCAAATCGCTCGAATCGTCCGCCGCCCCCGCGGCAATCCACTGGCGGATGACATGCAACTGGTCGGCGGTGATGACCGGCTCACTTTTGGGCATCTGCGGGTGCTTGATGCCACGAATGTATTTGACGATCGGGCTGTCATCCGGCTGGCCAGGAATCACCGCCGGTCCGTTCTTCTCTCCTCCCTTGAGAAGCGTGGAAACAGTGATCGCCTGGAATTCGCTCTCCGGGTCTTTGCTCCCGTGACATTCCCAGCACGTGTCGCGCAACACCGGCATCACGTCCCGGCTGAAGCTGACGCTCTTCGATGCCGCGGGATCGATCGGGCGAATCGGGATATCGACAATCGGATGGACCGAATTTGCCGTGGGCCGAGTCGCAGGATGCGGGTCGCCGGGAGCCGGTTCAGATAAAAGAAATGCCGGAAGTGCAAAGCCAAGCGCGATGCAAAACAGCAGAATCGCTCGATTCGTTCGATCCTCGCGACACATCAATCCGACTCCACGGCCCGGTGGCAGGAAGTCCCCCGTTTACATATACGATGAAACCTGCTGATCGTGGCACAAAACACCCCCATCAGATGTTCCGTATAGGACGACTCGCTCCCCATCGGATGGACTTGGATGCAAATCTACTTCGCTTTATCAATCTCAGTGATTTTCCCGTCGTCATCTTCCTTCAGATTCTGATCCTTCAATAATGCCTGTCTCACCTGGTGCAGATCCGCGTTGTCTTTATCCGCGCCGATCATCTGACTGAGCGTGTCAATCATATCGTACCAGAGGCCGGCCTGGCGATCCGCTTCATATTGATCCATGAGCGCCGCGGATTGCGCCGCTGACACATTGTCTGGAGCATTGATGCATTGCAGCCGGGTGAAAGTGACGGGATTGTTGGCCCCGTCATTCAGTTTCACGTGGAATTCCACGGCCCATTTGTATTGAACGCCGGGCTTCAACGAAACGGGTTCCTGCTTCCCCGGCGGCCTGGCAAGGGAAAACGCCTGGATCCCCGCCGTCTCCGTCTTTGGAATGAACACATCGAGGACAGGAAGGGCTTTGATGTCCTTGCCCCCCGGCCCGAGCGGCGTCAGCGCGACTTCGATCGGAATATTCGTCGGCTTGCTCACATACCAGTAAAGGGTCGGCTGAGTCTTAGCCGTCAATCCGACCGACTTCGACGGACACAAAAGAAGCAGGATCAAGTCGGAATCGGTTGGGCATCGCGCCGCGCCAACGCCTCGGTCGACAGGGGCGTCAAGGACGGGGGGCACCCATTTACTGCTTGGACGCGTGGTCGGCCCGTTTGCCATCACCGGAGACAGTCCCAGCGTGAAGATCATCCCCTCGGCCAGGATCAACAGCCATATTGATTTCATGCGAGCTCCCGCCTGCACTGATTCCAGACCTGCGCCGCCGCCGTTCGGCTACTGCCCCGCAATCGGACCTTTGACGACGCAGTGAATTCGTACCGGGCGATCACCGGTGAGCGCTGCCTGCTTAACGTACATCGTCTCGAATCGGGCGTCCAGCAATGACCTGGTTTCCTCGTCGATGAGGATACGGCAGCCTCCGGGCGCTACGTCGGGATCGCACAAGGTCTTCTCAAAACTCTCCAGCCGGGCGGCGAGATTCACGGTATCGCCGATGACCGTGTACTCGGCGCGGCGCTTCCGCCGATGCTTCCGGCAATGAGCGGGCCGGCGCAGATGCCGATCCGCATTTCCATTTCCGCCTGCCCCTTGAAGCGGGAGCGCCGGTTGATCCGCGCCAGCCGGCGGCGCATTTCCAGCGCGCAAGAGACTGCGTTGCGCGTGTCCTGGGCAACCCCGTGGGAGCCGGTCAGTGGAACGCCGAACAGGGCCATGATCGCGTCGCCGGCATATTGCTTGATGATTCCATGGTGGCGGTAGACCAGCCGCGACATCGGATCCATGAAACCGTTGATCCAGTCGATGAGCTTTTCCGGCTCCATGTTCTGGGCGGTCTTTGCGAACCCCCTCAGGTCGGTGAACATGACGGTCGCGTTGAGGCTAAGGGGTTTAAGGCGACCCTCCTCAATCAGTTGGTCGCGGTGCTTCCACAGTTCATCGACAACGCGGGACGAAACGTGATTTGAAAACAATTTCCTGAGCAACAGGCGATCGGCGCGCTCTCGAAACGAAACATGCCGCGCCGACCAGCGATGCGGCCGCCAGCAGGCTCAAGCCCGGGCTGATCACCGGCACCCAGCGGGCGAAATGAAATCCAATCGATCCGGCGAGCAGAAGCAGCGAGATGCCCGCGAATGTGCCGGCGACCTGGAGCAGCGGTCGTCGGACGAAATACCCCAGCAAACCGCCTCCCGCGCTCCAGAGAAGGTTCCAAAGCGTACGCTTCCATTTTGCGAAATACTGCAATTGCGGGTCATTGCGGATCGCCATGCGGAGTAATTGATCGACAGTCGCGGCATTTGCATCGACGCCAAACTCATTGATCGCCGTCGGGGTGGTGATCATGTCTTTCACACTCGCCGCGCGCATCCCCACCAGAACCACGGCGTCCTTGAGCGCGCCCGGCGGGAATTGGCCCGAAAGAATTTGCGACCCGGTCAGGTGCAGGAATTTCCGATCCGACTTGCAATCCAGCAGAAACCCGATGCCGGCCGCATCGGCGTTGACGTAGGGCCCGTCGTCGGGACTGAAGCGGCGAAAACGCGAATTCCCCAGGAAAAAATCACGATCCGTTCCAGGGACAGGCTGTAGCCCGAGCGGTGGGGACTCCCCATCGAGATAACTCGAGGCGATCTGCCACACGAATGAGCTATAAGTCACTTGCTCCTGGGATTTTTTGGAAGCCGGCCCCCCTTCAAACAACAGGCCGCGTCGCGCGACCCCGTCGCTGTCGAAAACAAAATCATCAGCGAAGCCGATCTGATCGTCCTTGTCCCTGAGCTCAGGCGGCCTGTCGACGGCAATGTGGTTATGTCCGCTCGCGTCACTTTGAAACAGCATGACCTGGATAATGTTGGAATGATCCTGCCAAAGCTGGCTGAGCGCGTGCCGCCCCGGCATTCCCATGCGCTCTTCGGGGATATCGCGGTAAATATCCACGCCGATTACGCGCGGACCGCAGTTCAGCGTCTTTTGAAGGATTGTTGCCAGTTCACTGTCGAGAATCGGATAATGAAATCCCTTGTGGATGTCATTCTCGTCGATGCCAATCACCACGATATGAGGTGAAAATGTGCCGTCCAGGCGCTGTGTCTTCCGCAGCGAATCATACACCTTCAGATCGAGTGCCTGGAAGAAACCATTGTGGTTGAGCGCCGTAACGATCAGGAAGACGGTCAACGCCATCAGGGCACTGACTGCGGGAAGATACGCCTTATGCCTGGTTGGTGAGATGCTCACGGCTCATTTCGCGTCACAGCCAGTTTCCGATCAATATGAACGGCGCCCAGAATTTCGGGTGGCTCAGATCGTCGCTCCTGATAAAGCGTAACTGGGCGCACTGCAGGGCCTGAGCCTTGGATATTCCAGGATTGGCCCTCAGCTCGTGGTAAAAGTCGGCAATGAGCGTGCCCGTCGAGGCGTCGTTCACCGACCAGAGGCTGGCCAGCGCGCTGCGGGCCCCGGCCTTGATCGCCACTCCAGCCAGGCCCAGTGCGGCGCGGTCATCGCCGACAGCGGTGCTGCAGGCGCTAAGCGTCAGCAACTCCACCGGCCTGCCCCGGAACTGGCTCGGCTGAATCAGTGTCTGGAGTTCGGGGAGCGACAGCCGATGGTCGTAAGTGAGAATGAACGTTTCTCGTGCATCTCCCTTGAACTCACCGTGCGAGGCGATGTGAACGATCGTGTAAGGCTCGTCACGAATCTCCGAACCGAACGCGCCGATGACAAACTGCTGGTTGAGTAGTTCCTTGCTTCCCGCCGGAAAGGCGTTGCGGATGCTCGCCAGCTCTCCGGGCACGCTTGGAAGCGCCGCAAAACCCTCTCGCGAAACGGATAATCCGCTGGCCAGCAGTCGCACGCTTTTTTGCGTCAGCGCCTTGGGTTCCATGAGTGTCAACCCTGGCGTCACTCCCGTGGCATATTGCTCGATGAGAAATTGTCCAGCCGAGGCGTCGTACAGTGCCGCCATCGGAATTGTCCGCAACGGGCCGTCGGGAACGAAAACCAGTGTCTGGATCTGGTGCGCCTTCAGCAGCGGCTCGATGGGGCGAATGAGCCATTCGTAAAGTTGCCCGGCGCCCGTGATGTATCGGTTCGTGGCCAGGTGCACCAGCTCACTGCGAAAGGTCTTCACCACCTCTTCGAGCTGGGCGCTGCTCACGCCATCTTTGCGCCTCGCCACCAATCCCGCGCCCTCTACCTGAGGCGCGCCGTGCGAATCGACCGGCAAATCCAGCAGCAGCTCGATTCGGTCGGCCAGAGGAATCACATAGAGCACCGCGGTGTGAGGATCGAGGGCGGCGATCTGTTTCGGCTTGAAGCGCGTCTGACTGACGCAATCATCCTGAAAATAGTCTTCAAGCTCTCCGGTCTTCAGCCGTTCCACTACGTCGTGCGCTTGCAGAAGATCGGCGCCTGCTCATCAGGCGAGCGTTGTGAATCCTCCGCGCGGCGAAGGAGCAGATCCGCCATTTGAAAATAGAGCGGCCCCACGTCTTTTCGAAACGACGAACGCGTGTCCCCGTTGCCGTGGCCCACCGCGATGTCGGAGCGGACGCTCTGGAGGCTTTCAAAGGCGCGGGTATAGGCAGCGATCGATTCGTCGCGCCGCGCGCCCTCCCGATAGAGCAGACGCCCCGACTGCCACTGCCAGAGATAGAGTGAATCAGGCGACTGGGCCTTCTGGGCGAGGAAAATTGCCCGGCGGGTGCGGGCGAGCGCGTCGGCCGCGCTGCCATGGAACTCATCGAGATGGCCCCACATGCCAGTGGCATACGATTCGCCGACGGTATCGCCAGTCGCCTGAGCCGCTTGAACGGCGCTGTTGAAGGCAGTGCTCGCCTGTTTCAACATGGCGGTCTGATCACCCCGTCCGTGGTCAGCGATCTGGGAATCGATCTGTCCGATCGTCGTAAGCAGATAGGCCTTCTCGCGGGAATCCGGAAGGGCGCGGACGCGACCGCACGCCGCGCCGCTGCGATGAGCGGCTTCATCAAACTGGAGGTCGCGCGCGGCGGCCACCATGCCGTTGGTTGCGGCCTTGGCGGCCAGCGTTTTGTCGCCACACTGGTCGGCCAGTTCGAGCGCTCGATCAAAGTCCTTCAGGGCCTGCGCCTGATCGGTATCCCCCTCGAGCTTGTCGCGCTCTTTGTCTTCGGCAAGATCCTCCACGCGGCTGCGCAGACACCCGTCATGGCCGAATTCAGGTTACCCAGATTGTTGAAAACACCCGCTTTCGCGCGCGCGTCGTTTCCTTCCTCGGCCTCTTTCCCCGCCCGGTCCAGATCGAAACTCGCGTCTTCGTAGCACCGGGTCAGCGTCTCGAGTGCGCCGAGGCCGCTATGGGTCGCGGCGCTGGCGGCCCGGTCGTGCGCGGCATCGGAAATCGACGCCGATTCTTCCAGTTCGCAGACCGCATCGCCGTAATGCCCCAGTTCCTCATCGGCAGCTCCCATCACGCGCAGCGCCGCCGCCTCGCGCGATTTTTCACCCACGGCCAGAAAAAGCGCGGCGGCTTGCGACGCCTGCTTCCGCTGCTCTCCCACATTGCCGAACTGCATGGCGGCAACCGCCTCGCGCAGTGTCGTCTCCCCGCGGGTCTTCTCGTCCCCTCTGAGCGGACCCGGTATTTTCGGAAGGCTCAGCGTCGTCTCATGGCACAGCGGCGCCTTCCAGCGACCCGCCGGCTGCGTGGCCGGTGGCTGGGCGTGCGCCAATCCGACGCCGGCGATGAACAAGACACCGCACCAGCCCGCGACGAGCCGGACTCTTTTCCGCGAACCGTTTTGAAATGGCATGGTCATGGGCTTGATCCGCTCAAATTGAAAGATACTTCTAGCATGAACCTCGTCGATTTACTGTCTCCGGCACGCAATCGGGACGGGTCGCCGAAGTCGGGGCGAATCGTGCTGCCGATGAAAATCACGCAGGGGTCTAAATGACCGTCCCCTAACGTGCACTTTCGAATCAGCTTTTAGCCGCTGTCCCGTAGGGCAGCGCCACTACCGCGCCTGCGCGTACTCGCGCACGCTCATTTAGAACGCCAGGATGAGCAAGTTAAAATGGATCCCCACATTCTGCGGATCGTTCGGCTGGCGCTGAAATTCGCGGAACGGCAGACCGTAGTAAAGCTGGGCACTGATGTGGCGGTTGGGATTGAACAGGAACCCAACGCCGGCGCTGTCCAACACCCGGCTTGATGGGGAGGCGTCGTTCTTGTTGACGGCGTAGCCGACATCGAAAAATGGAACAAAGGTCAGAATATCCGTCTGTTGCCTGCGAATGAGGGGAATATGCAATTCCGCCGATCCGACGGCTCCCTGGTCGCGAACCAGCTCGTTTTCGGGATATCCGCGGACGGTATCGACCCCGCCGACGACGAATTGTTCGAGCGTCAGCAATCGCCGGTCGGAGATCTGGCCGGCTCCGCGCAACACAATCTGCCAGTTTTCAGTCGGCATGGGTCCGATTTGGGCCGGCAGGAGGCGGACATATTGTGCCTGGGCAAGAAACGACACGAAACGGCCGCCAGGGATATCGAGCTGGTTGGGAGTTGAGTCGAACCAGGGGACGCCGACACTGAGGGTGGCTCGTAAGGTCAATGCGTCATTGGGGGTGCGGGCGCTGAATTCCTGGCCGAAGCGCAAAGCGGTCACGTGCTCAGCGCCGTTGACGTCGCCGGGCGAAAACTCGAAAGGCACGCCGCCCAGCTCCGTATGATTTTCGCGGAGGGCGAAGGAGGCAAAAAGATCCCATTCAATCGCGGGCTTGCCGGGTTCGGCGATCGGGCGGCGATAGACCGGCTGACGGATCGTGGCCGAGAAACTGTCCGAGCGGCTGGTAATGCCCAGCACATCGAAGGGTGCGCCGGCAACAACGGTATCGGTGCGGGTAAAGTCGAAGGACAAGGTCGTATCCGACGACGTCACCGGGATCGAGTAATCGATGCTGAAATCCTTCGCGCCCGCCACCATCAAATCATCCAGGGGCCCATTCAAAACGTCATAGCGCAGAGACAGGAGATCGCCGTGACCGGTTAGATCTTTATCGGAGGCCAACAGGTCCAGCGCCGTGGATCCGACGCTTGGCGGACGCCGGTTGGAAAACTGCAGGCCGAGCTGGAAAGGGTTCGCCTCCTGCACTTTTACGTCGAGCCGGCTCTCGCCGGGCGCATCGCCCGGTCGCAGTTCGGCGTTGACGCTGCGGACATTGGGGTCCTGGCGAACAAGCTCGAGCTGGTCCTTGAGCTTTACAATGTTCAATGGCGAATCGGCGCCCTGGCGAATCCGCGAGATGAGATAGCGTGATCGCAACAAATGGTTGGTGGGATTGCCATGTTTGTCGCGAAAGGTGAGATCGATATCGGTGAGCTTACCTTCGACGATCCGAAAAACGACGATCCCGTTGTTTCCAACCGTCTGATCGGGAAGGACCGCTCCGCTGTTGATGTATCCCTTCAACACATAAAAGCGTGTCAGCGCGATTCGCGCATCTTCCAGATCTTCGGCGCTAATCGCCCGACCCACCCATTTCGCTACCACGGCCGACAGTTGAGCACTGGAGAACCGTCTGTTGCCTGTGAATTGAAAGCCCTGGACGACCGGTAGCGCGCGGTCGCTGTAGGAGCAGTTTCACTCGTCGCCCGTGTTACCGGATCCTGTACGTGCTCCGTGGCTGCAGGCGCCGAAGTCGGATCAGCGAACCCCATTGCGTTGGCAGACGGAGAAATGACAACGACCAGAAATCCAAGCAAAAACGGAGTACAAATAATGTAGCCGGGCCCCCGGATGATTCGCCCGCATTTCCCCATAGAGGTCCAACCCCACAAACGATCAGTGGCTTACGATCTGGCCGTGAGAGGGTTTGTCACGGCCGCCATCAATTTCGATTGTTCTCTGCCGGAACCTTCCGCATGCAGAGGTGTGAAAAAGGCCCCGAACGCCCGGGATGGCGAAGTTAGCATGGCGATGAAGACGAAAGCAAACAAAATTCATTCCATTGACATGACCGGGGTACTTGTTGCAGGACGGGCAGAAATTTGCTTCCATTGTTCCGTTCAATCAGCATGGTTTGCCATTTCATTGAACTCCTCAGATACGCGGTATGGGATTTCGCGATGAATGAAAGGCTTGCGGCGAAGATCGTTTGGAAATGGGCGATCCCAGGCTTGTTCATTTCGCGAATCGCCCTGGCCGGCCAAGTCGTTGTAGACAACAGCTTCGGCCATGCCGGCGCTGTCGGCGGACCCAACTTCTCGATCGGGCCGGGCCTGGGAAGGCAGGTGGGGCCCAATCTCTTCCAAAGCTTCAGCACCTTTAACCTGGACAAAGGAGAAACCGCCACGTTTACCGCGTCGGCGGCAACCCATCACATTCTCGCCCGAGTGACCGGCGGTTCGGTCAGCACCATCGACGGCACGATCGCGACCCGGCTGGTGACGAGCCCGACCACGCCGCATCCCGCGGATTTCTACCTCATCAACTCCAATGGAGTCGTCTTTGGCCCCGACGCGACGCTGGACGTCGGCGGGAGCTTTTCAGTCACGTCGGCGGGCATACTGAAGCTGGCCGGCGGGGGTCATTTTGACGCCAGCGGATCATCCCCGGGCGTGCTCACCACCGGCGCCCCCGCCGCATTTGGTTTTCTCTCGTCTGCTCCAGCGGGCATCAGCGTGCAGGGCACCGCTTCGCTGGCGACGCCGGGCGGCAGCGGGTTCGCGATTGTCGGGGGCACGATTCAAATCACCAACGCCAACATCAATGCCGGCCAGATCAATGTGGTCGGCGTCGCATCGCGTTCGGATGTGAATATCGATAAGTCCGGTTCGCTCCTGCCCTCGACTGCGCAAAAATCAGGAGGCGCAGTCACGATCTCCCAATCCGCGCTGACCGCTTCGAACGGAATCCTCATCAATGGCGGCCCGCTGCAGTTCCTCAACGGCTCGCTGCTGCACACCACCACGACCACCGCGGCCGGCGGCGCTATTCAGGTGAACGCATCGAGTCTCACCATCGACCGGCAGGATTCACTGCTACTGACGGGGCTGCTCGCCGAATCACAAATCACCGATCCGCATTCCCAGGCCGGCGACGTTGCTGTCCATTGTGACACGTTGAGCCTGGCGAACGGGGGTATCATTCGGTCCGTCGCGGAGAACGCCGGTTGGGCTGGAAATGTGAGCGTCACGGTCGCAGGGCCTGTCACCTTGAGCGGAACAGCGGTCAACACGGTTTTGAAAACCGCGCAGGACAACTCGGTTGGAGGCATTGATTCCCTGTCGTTGGCGGCGGCGACGGGTCAGGCGGGGTCAGTCGAGCTGATCGCGCAGTCCCTGTCGATGACGGGCATGGCGGGAATCCGCTCGGAAACCTATGGATCTGGCAACAGCGGCTCGATAACGCTTCAAATCGCCGATGATCTGAACCTGGCGTCGGCGACGGCAACGATTAATGCTACTTCCAACGCAACGAGCCTTCCGAGTCAGGCGGGGAACATGGTACGTACCGGCGACGCCGGCGACGTTGATATCACCGCAAAGACCCTGGAGTTGACTAACGGTGGACAGATCCTGTCCACGACCCTCGGCAGCGGCAACGGAGGCAACATAACGCTTCACGTTGCAGACTCGTTTTCCGTGATTGGAACGCCCGGCCTATCGGGTGTCCTGGCAAATTCATCGGGGACGGGTTCGACCGGCAATGCGGGAAACATCGACCTTACCGCAGGCTCGCTGATGATCCTCAACGGCTCTCAAATCGAGGCCAATACCGAAGGGGCTGGTTCCGGCGGTACTGTCCGAATCAGGAGCGGCGAAGTCCTTTTGGACCGGAAGCATAATATCACCGTTAATGCGCTGTTTACGGGAATCTCCGTGGATGCGAATGATGCAGCAACTTCTGGTAATGCCGGCCACATCATTCTGAAGGTCGATTCGCTGGAAGTGACGAACGGAGCGGCGGTGGCCAGCAATTCGTTTGGGACCGGTTCCGGCGGAAGTGTCAGCGTTAGCGCGCGCGACGTAATGCTGTCAGGGCAATTGGTGAGGTCGACCAGTACGGTTGCGAGCCAGTTAGGAGCGGTGCAGCAAAATCCCAATGCGAAGGCAAATGGAGGCAGTTTAGTGGTTCATTCCGATACACTCGAAATCATCAAAGGCGGTGAGATTGGAACGAACACGAATGCCGTCGGAGCAGGCGGGAATATCAAGGTCGATGTTGCTGGTCTGGCGACTCTTGACGGAATGGGAGTGAACCCCGCGATCTCCGCCGGTTCGACGGGCGCCGGGCGCGGCGGGAATATCGAGTTCAGCGCAGGCGCCCTGAAAATTGCCGATCAAGCCATGATCAGTTCGTCGACCTCCGGCACAGGACAAGGGGGAAATGTAACGGTTGAGGCGGGGCGCAAGCTTTACGTGCTCAGCGGCGGAACGATCGCTGCGACTTCGATGCAGGGGATTGGCGGCGACATTCGCGTGTCGGTCGGCGATTCGATCGAAATGAATAACGGCGCCATCTCCACGAACGCAGCAGCGAATGGCGGGAACGTTCGGATCACCGCCCCGCTCAAGATCCAGTTGAGTAACTCGTCGGCAATCACCACGATCTCAAGTGCATCGGGCGACGGCGGCAACATTCACATCGACCCGCTCGAACTGTCGCTTGGGACCGGCAGCAAGATCAGCGCGAACGCCGGCGGTCCGCAAAGCCACGGAGGCCAGGTCGCGATAAACGCTGACGAGACGCCGGGCACCGTGAAGAATGTGAATGTTACGGCAACCGGGGGTGCGCCGGGGTTGTCGGGAAATATAACCCTCGGGACATTTCAGACTGACATCGCCGGCAGCCTGGTGTTGCTTCAGACGCAAGTGGCCACTCCGGCATTGCTGCTTCCACATTGTGGCGTTCAATCCGATGAGGAACAGAGCAGCTTCGTAATCACCGGCCGCGGTGGCGCGCCGGCTGAGCCAGGCGGCTGGTTGCCGGATCTAGAGCTCGACTTATGGCCGGGATCTCTTGATGAATCGCGAAAATAATTACCGGTCAGGACAGAAGATCAAGAGCGGGTGAAGGGAGTCGAACCCTCAACGTCAAGCTTGGAAAGCTTGCACTCTGCCATTGAGTTACACCCGCAACGGCGATGAATTGTAAATCACGATCCGATCCGGTCAACCGCCCGTCAATATTTGAGCGTTCGTTCGCCGTTTTTATGCAATTTCACGGTTCCGGTTTTAAATCTCGCCCGCCGATCCGAGGCGTTCCAGGCGCCGGATGGCCTTTTCAAGCGCCAGGTCATCTCTGGCGTGTGCCAGATGGTGAACGAAATCGGCGGCCATTGTTTCGATGAGAGGCCATCCCACGCAGAGTGCAACCGCCAGGACCCCGCGCCGAATTTCCCGATTCAATCGTTGCATACCCCTGAATCACGAAGTGGTCCAGGCATAATACTCGATCTTTTTGCGCACCGCAAGCTATTTTTGATCAGGATTTTTTACTGTTTGTGTCGCGCGCACTTAGGGTGACCACGACCATTACGGAAATGCATTTTTTAACTCCGGGTTCGCATTTTGCTTTAAACAGGCGGATGATCCTGACGGCGCTTTTGGCCGCCCTCCGTTGGTACTCGGTGCGCTTTAGCTGACAAGGAGTCCGACTACATGAAGTCGAAGTGTCTTTTGTGCGTTGCTCGAATAAACATTGTGGCTGCCGTGCTCTTCTTTGTCGGATGCAGCTCTTCCGCGCCGCCGCCGCCTGTTGAAAACCATCCTCGCGCCGTCGAGGCGACGGACGTGACCCACATCCCCGCCGAAACCAAGTCAAATGTCATGTATTTCCCGACTGACGATCGCAGGACCACTCTTCTTGTGATCGAGCAGGTTGGGCCGCGCGAGATCCACTCCGGCGTTGAATATACGTATCAGTTGAAGGTGACGAACCGCGCCGATGTTTCTCTGCAGAACGTGGTGCTGCGCGCAGCGTGCCCGATGGATTTCAACTGGCCCCCTCCTCCTCCAGCAATGCAACGACGCAGCCCGACGCAAAGGGGTGGCTCTACTACGATGTGGGCATCCTGGGCCCGCGCGAAACTGCGCACTTTTCAGATCACTGGAACTCCCACCGGCACGGGATCGATTCATCAGACTTTTGACGTTGTTTATGAAAGGAAAATGAACACCGATCTGCCGGTCACTTCCCCCGCCGTGGCGCTCTTAAAGACGGCCCCGAAGACGCGGAAGTCTGCCAGCAGATCGATTGGAACTATCATGCCACGAATACCGGAACCGGCATCGCGCGAAACGTGTCGCTGCGCGACGCGCTCCCGGCCGGGCTGACGACCATCGACGGACAGAGCACCGTGGTCGTGGATCTGGGGGACATCCCCGCCGGCCAAACACGAAATGCGACCGCCCACCTCAAGGCGGCCCACAGCGGGCGATTTTCCAGCAGCGCCACCGTCAAGAGCGACGCCGGCGATGCCGCATCACCATTGATCACGACTATCGCGCGTCAGCCGAAGCTCCAGTTGTCTATCAAGGGTCCGGAAAAGGAATACCTGGGCAAGCGCGTTGTTTACCAGGTGACGATCACCAATCGCGGCGATATCGCCGCCCAGAGAGCGACGCTGCGCTTCAGCCCATCCGATGGCGGCAAGGCAATCAGCGTGACTGACGCCGAAGGCTCTCAGATCGCGCCGGCGGACGACGGCAACGCCAACGGGGCCAGTGGATTGGGGACGATCGACCCCGGCACGAGCAAGGTGGTCAACGCCACGTTTGAGCCGATCAACGGGGGCGTCTTCAAAGTCGATGCGCTGGCCTCTGCAAAATGCGCAACCGATGCCACCCAGTCTGCGTCGACCGATGTCGTTGCCGTCGCGGCACTCCTGCTCGAGGCGGCCGATGTGGAGGATCCGGTCGCCGTGGGCAAGAACGTGGTCTACAAAATCAAGGTCACCAACCAGGGGAACGGTTCGGACTCGAACATCCGCGTCACGGCAATTCTTCCGGCCGAGGAAGAATTTGTGAAGGCGGACGGCATCACCGCCGCCTCGGTTGACGGGCAGACCATTTCTTTCGCTCCCGTGACCTCCCTGGCGGCAAAGGATGTGGCGGTGTGGGAGATTACCGCCAGGGCCCTTCAAGCGGGAAACGTCGAGTTCAAGGTGAACGTCACGAGTGATTCGGTGCGGCGTCAGGCGGGGAAGACGGAATCGACCAAGCTTTATTGATGGCTGGGCACCAGCCCTTCTCACGAAGGCGGCGCGAGCGGCGATCCCCTTTCGGGCGCGGCATATTCTTCCGCGGCATTGCCAATGGTGGATGGCGTACGGCGCTCTGCCCGGCCGAGACCTTCCGTGAAAAGTCTCGTTCTCAATTTAATCAAGAATCAGATCTCACCCGTCGCATGAGCATGGCCCCAAACACCAGCCCCAATGCGCCAAGCGATGCTGGCTCAGGAATGTCCGCAAGATAAATGCCCTGCGAATTGTCGGTGAACGTGACGATCAGTCCAACATCGTTGCCGGCCACGCTCTGGCTGGTGACTTCAACATCAGCGACTGTTCGACCGTCCAGACTATCGCCGCTCTCAAGGATCTTGGATATTTCCCCGCCATTGGCGACATAAACACCTTCGCTAAGCTGGTTTCCGCCGGAGTCAGTGGCTGCGCCGGAATGAGTGATTTGGTTTTCCACTCGGCGGAATTCGCTGTCCTGATCCGCACGATGCGCTGACCCGACGGAAGAGGCAGACCGGGCACGTACCGCGGGCGGCCGCCGGGCCCGGTGATCATCCGGCGCGGCTGCGGCGCGGCATAACCTCTGTACAGCGTCATCGACTGCTCGGTTGGATCCGATTGCTGCGCCTGCTCGATGTTAGAGTTCAAGTCCGCGACGATCTTTTTGATCTGAGATTCAAACGACGCGTCCTTTTTCGGCAGATATTCTCCCAGCAGCGCCCCAACCCTTTGCATTCTGTCCAGTTTTTTCATGCCGAGCGCTTCGCCGAGCTGCGCTACGTCATCGGCCGCGCCGGCGGCGAGGCCGCAATCGACCGCTTCATGGCTCGTGAGGGTGAGGATCTTCCCTTTGCGACAGAGCGTCTTGTCGCCGGGTCCCTCTTTCACGATGGGTTTGCCGGCGCTATCAGTGTCAAGGTGAAGCTCGAGATCGTTGTCGATCATCGCCTCGGCGAGCAATGGCTCGTGTCCCCCTTCTTCAGCGCAGTTGCGTGCAACCGCCCGCCACGCCGACTGCATCTTTTCCTCAACTTTTTCCGAAAGCTGCGGCTGGTTCGGCACGAACGCGGTCGCCGCGCCGATCGTTCCGGTCGGCTTGAGGTAAATTTCCCTGATCGAGAGGGTGAAGATCGCGGCGGCGGAAAGATCCTGATCGCACAGCGCCACCACGCGGAGCTGTTTCTTGAAACGCGAAATCACATGGATGATCTTCTCCGATTCGGCCACCAACCCGCCCGGCGAATCAATGTCGAGCACAACCACGGTCGGCCGTCGTCGCACCGCATCGGCAAGCGATTCTTCCAGGGCGCTGGCCAGGACGGTGCGCCCCACTTCGCCGTGCAGCGGAATGAGATAATAGGTTTTCGCCCCGGCGCCCGGCGACAGGACTGGCGGCGCCGACGGCTCGGGCGGCACCTCCCATTTGACCTGGGCCGGCTGACCCGCCGGCCGACCGCCGGTCGCATCGATATTCGAGCGCTACTCTCGCGAAAATGAAACCTGCCAATCTCACGACGCTTCCGTCATCGACCCCCTTTTTACTTTCCACTTTTTACTTTTTCCTTCCCGCACTACCGTACCCTCATGCCGCGCGACCCGCTTGCCGTCTCGACGCTCGAAGTTTCAACCTTGGGGCAGATTTCTCCCGCGCAATGGAAATCCGGAATCGCGGCCTGGCTGGGGTGGCTCTTTGACGGGCTGGATATGCACCTCTACACGCTCATCGCCGCCCCATTCGTGGCGGAACTGATGCACGTGGCCAGCGCGACCGATGATGCCGTCAAAGCGCGAAGCTCGTGGATCCAGGCGGCCTTCCTCGTCGGGTGGGCGCTGGGGGGCGGATTCTTTGGACGGCTCGGCGACGTGCTTGGCCGAAGCCGGGCGCTTTCGCTCACGATTCTCACCTACGCGGCCTTCACCGGCCTCTCCTTTTTTGCGCAAACCTGGTGGCAACTGCTGATCTTTCGATTCGTGGCGGCGCTGGGCATCGGCGGAGAATGGGCGGTCGGATCGTGCCTGCTGGCGGAAATGTGGCCCTCGCAGTGGCGGCCGTGGATCGCCGCGGTGCTGCAGACAGCCGTCAACATCGGCGTGCTGATCGCGTGCGCCGTCATTTATGTGCTGGCTTCCTTCCCGCTTCGCAGCGTCTTCCTGGTCGGCGTGGTCCCCGCACTTTTAGTCTTTTGGATTCGACGCAACGTGCCGGAACCGGCAGAATGGGCAACGGCACGGTCGCGCGTTCCCGCGAGCAAAGCGCCCGGCATCCGTGATCTGTTTGCGGGATCGGTGCGGCGGACCACGCTGCTGACCATCGGCGTGTGCGCCTGTTCGCTCACCGCCTGGTGGGCGTTTCTCTTCTGGAACTCGCAGCACCTTCGCAACCTGCCGGACCTGCAATCCTGGAGCCGGCCGGATCGCGAGCGGCTGGTGAGCGCCGCGTTTTTCCTCGTCATCGCCACGTCAATCTTTGGCAATTTCTTCGCCGGCTGGCTGGCGCAGCGCATCGGCTATCGCAACGCCATCGCGTGGTTGTTCCTCGGCTTCCTGCTGGCGATGCTTGGCGCTTATCGGGATGCCGCGCGGTCATGTGTCGCTGATGCCCTGGATCGCGGCGGTGGGATTCTTCTCCGGCGTCTTCGGCCTCTTCACGATGTACCTCCCGCCCCTTTTTCCGACGCTGCTGCGCACGACCGGAGCCGGCTTCAGCTACAACATCGGCCGGATTTTCGCCGCGGCGGGGACTGTGATCTTCGGCCTCTTCTCGCACGTAGGCGATTTTCGCATCGCCCTGCTCTGCGACAGCCTGCTGATGATCCCGGCAATGATCTTCGCGCTCCAGATGCCGCAGGTGCGGGATTAAGCCCGGAAAAAATGGGCACGCCCATTTTGTGGCGGATTATCAGCGCGGCGGGCGTGGTTGGCCAGCTTAGTATATAATCCACCAAGCATGTCTCTCGCCCTTCCAACTCGCGACTTCGAGCCGGGCACAACCGGCTGGACTGACCGGATAGCGCAGGCCGCTCGCGGCTTCGCGGAATCGCCGCCGCAGAAGTAAAGGGATCTTTCCGGGGATTGCTCGATCCGATGCGTTTACGTTTATGTCGCGGGACCGAAGAGTCGGCGTTTCACACGAAGTCGAATTTCCGAGACCCGACAAAAGACCTTGGAACGATCCCTCGACTTTCGTGGCGACGATTCCGCGAAGCCGCAAGCGGCGGAGTTCACCCATGACTGGCACCGTTGCGCCCCCGGCACCGATCGCTTCAACCCGGCATCTTGACCGTCACCCGCAGAAATTCGCTGTTGCGGCTGGCCAGGAAATGCGCCGTGGAGTTGTCGTCAAAAAACGGCTTTTCGGACGGGAGTTTCCCGTCAAATGGCTGTCCCACTTCAACGCCGTCCACCACCAGGTGCGTCTGGTTGCCGCGACGCTCGAGGTAGCAGGCATGTTTGCTGTCGGGGCTGAAGACGATCGGGCCGATCACGTCATAATTATCGGAATGAACGCCGTCGATCACCGCGACGCCCTTCGACCCGTCGATGGCGCGATAGGCCGTCCGCTTGCTGTCGGGACTGAAAATCGGAAAGCCGAGCGACTGATAGCTTCGCCCGGGTTTTCCGTCAACCATGACCGCCCAATCGGCGCCTTTTTTCCTCGCGTACAGGACTCGCTTGCTGTCGGGACTGAATGACGGCGCTTCGATCATGTCGTACGGCTCGTCTTCGACGCCGTCCACAACCACCGACCATTTCCCCGCTTTGACGCCGGCAAACAGGAGCCGCTTGCTGTCGGGACTGAAGATCGGCGTACCCGCCAGTTCCCCTTCGAAGACCGGCCCGACGCGCCTGGCATCGAGCAGGACGCTGGCCTTTTTGTCTGTGGCGGCCTGGTAGGTCAGATGAGCCGAGTCCGGGCTGAAGCGAAGCGTGCCGTTGCCCAGGGCATCGAACATCTCCTGTTCGACGCCATCAAGGACAACGAACTGCTGCTTGCCTCGCTTTGCGCCGTACGCCATGTGCTTGCCGTCGGGACTGAACGTGAAATCCCCGGCGATCAGCCCATCGTATTCCGGGCTTTCCTTGCCGTTGAGGTTCACCATCGCCTTCTCGCCCCGATAGACGACCGCCGCCCAGTTTGCGCCGGCGGCGCTGAAGCCGGGGCCAAGCTTTACCGCGTCGTAAGGTCCGAACGTTTTCCCGTCCACGACAACACTGTGCTTTCCGCCGACGACGGCATCGTAGGTGAAGTGCGTTCCATCCGGCGAAAAGAGAAAGCTGGCCTCGGTGATCGAATCGAAGTGCTTCTGTTCCTTGCCGTCGATCACGATGAACTGTTCTTTTCCAAGCGTGGCCCGGTAGGCGAGGTGGACCGAATCTTCGCTGAAGAGCGGCCAGTCAACGGCGTCGTACCGCGTTCCCTCGGCGCCGCTCTCCACAATCACCGCGCCATTGCCCGGGGGATGTGCGCAATACGCTGCGCGCGATCCGTTGGAACTGTAGATAATGCGATCGCGTTCGATGGAGTAATACCCTTTGCCCGGCTTGCCATCGATAACGGCAAGAGTCTGTTTCGAGGTTTGAATGCAGTAGGCCGCGCCGGTCCCGCTGGGGGCGAGCGTGAGGCTGTCAGGAACCACCCACTCGTATGGCGCGCTCTGAACTCCGTCAAAGACAACAAACTGCTGGTCCCCGTTCGATCCGATAAACGCCAAATGCTTTGCGTCGCGGGTCAGGACGATGCTGCGGATTTCCTTGAAGGCCAAAGTCTTGCCATAGGAAACTTCCGACACGCTCGGCTGAGTCTGCGCCGACGGCGCGGTCTTCGCGCTTTTCAGATTTGGGTTTTCCGCCGCGCGGGACCAGACCGCACCGATCAGAATCAGCGCGATCAGAAGAGTACGGTTCCCGACTCGCAGTCGGGGCGTGCCAATGCATTTCATTCGACCTCACAATCGTTGTGGGAAGCGTTGATACAGCCGGGGCGCGTGACAGATTCGGCGGCCCAAAAAATTTCTCCCTCTCCCGGTACGCCGGGAGAGGGCGCGGGGTGAGGGTCTTCAACGCATGATTCACTCACGCACCCATACCGCCGTTTTCCCTCGGCAGCAACTGTATCATGTAGGGTGGGCTCGGCCCACCACGGAGCACCAAAGACGGCGGGCCGAGCCCACCCTACACAGAATTGTTAACGGCACGTGAATTGTTCGTGTCACGCCATGGCTTCACAAATCCGAATCGGCATTTCCGGTTGGACGTACGACCCATGGCGGGGGACATTCTATCCGAAAAAATTGCCGCAAAAAAATGAGCTGGCCTTTGCATCGCGCCAATTGCGATCAATCGAGATCAATGGAACCTTTTATTCCCTGCAGCGGCCCAGCAGCTTTCAAACCTGGTACGACCAGACGCCGATGGATTTTGTCTTCGCCGTTAAAGGCGGGCGATTCATCACCCACATGAAGAAGCTGAAAGACGTCGACGCCGCCCTGGCGAACTTCTTTGCCTCTGGCGTCTTGTCGTTGAAAGAAAAGCTCGGTCCGATCCTCTGGCAGTTCCCCCCGAATTTCGGCTTCGATCCCACTCGATTCGAAGCTTTTTTCAAGCTGCTCCCCCGCGACACCCGCGCGGCGGCGGCTCTGGCCCGTCAACATAATGCGATCCTCAAACATGGCGCCGTGACGGTCGCCGACGCCAGACGTCCCATTCGTTACGCGGTGGAAATCCGCCACGAAAGCTTTCGCTCGCCGGAATTCATCAAGCTTCTGCGAAAGCATCGAATCGCGCTGGTCTTTGCCGACACCGCGGGCAAATGGCCGCACATGGAAGACGTGACTGCCGATTTCATCTACTGCCGCCTGCATGGCGACGAAGAACTGTACGTGAGTGGCTACACCGACGCCGCGCTGGACCGGTGGGCCCAGCGCATCCGCCTCTGGCAAGGTGGCTCGGCTCCGCGCGACGCAATTCTCAGCGGGCCGGCCCAGGAAGTTTCCCCGAAAAGCAAAACGCGCGACGCCTACGTCTATTTCGACAACGACGCCAAGGTGCGTTCCCCATATGACGCCCTGCAACTCGCTGCGCGCCTCGGCCTGCCGCCGCCGGCGGTTCCCGTTGCTGACTTGCCTGACGGAGGACATGCTGGCGAGCCCGCACGTGAACGCTGGCCTGGTCCGTAGCCGTGAACCCGCTATTTCATCCATCCGGGAGATCAGCGAAGCTCGGCGTGCTCGTGCAGCAATTCCTTGTAGATCCCCTTCACGGGTTCCGACGTGATGTTCAACCCGCCATTGTTTTCGAGCGTCAGCGTGTATTTGAACCCCGGTTCGAAGGGGCGCCAGACTCCTTCTCCCTGTGCGACGCGAACGCCCATCTCGTGACGGTAAGCGGAATCATCAGCGAGCTTCCAGAAATTCTTCCATAAACCCATCTCAAATTCGCTGACGCTTTTATCGGTTGCGCGATAAATCGGAGGAACGGTTCCCGGTTCGTCGATGTGCTCGGCGGATTCGGGTGATTGCTTATCGCCATAGAGTCGCGTGAACAGCGCAATGCTGTGCCCGCGAAGCGGATCGTTGTCCTGGACGAACTTGCCGTCGAACTTCACAACCATCGCGTCGATGTGGGCGATCTTTCCGTCGAATGAAAACTTCCGGGCTGGGAGGGGTTCGCCGTTCAGGTCATTTTCGACAAACAGAAGCGTGGTGCGCAACGTTCCGGTGCCCGGCATGATTTCCTGGCTCGTCACCATGACCTCCGCCACCCGACGTTCGGCGCTCAAACGCCCGACGATCACTCGGAGTTGCTCGGTCTTCTCCCGCTCGGCGGCGAGTTGTTGCTCCACTGAGTTGTGCTGGTAGACGTAGAACCCCGCCGACGCCCCGAGGAGCAGAACAGCCAACGCGATCAATCGGGGGGTTTGGCGGAACATGAAAGCGAATCCAACAGCGAACCGCGGGCGAGAAAGATCACGCCCACCGTAGAAGCCCTCTGGTTTTTATCGGCATGCGGAGCGGGGACGTTAAGATTCGTTTTCGTTCGTTGTGCGGCCTTCAGGCCGTATATTCGTTTTGAGGATTGCGAACTGCGCGGAGGGCTCTACGGGCTAAAGCCCGCACTACAAACAAAAAAGGACTTGAAACTTTCCGCGACGGAACACGTCAAACGTTTCAAGTCAGTTGCTGATTGCCGCACGTCGCTGCGCCGGCGTCTGCAATCGGAAATGAGGCTCGCCTATCCGCCCGAGGAAACACCATGATCAAGAAATTGATGCTCGGATTGACCGCAATTGCTTTTGCCTTCGGCACTTACTTCGCCATCGCCGCGGATCGTTCTCCCGACCAGATGCGCGCCGACGCGAACAACGCCATAAAGGCGGGCAACTTCAAGGACGCCTACGAGAACGGATTTTCGAAGCTTGCCGTCGATGCAAACGACGACCCGGCCAAGGTTTCGGATGACCTGACCGGCGGAATTAACTGCCTCCGCAACCTGGGACGCGCCGACGAGGTGGACGGATTCCGCGAAGCGGTGATCTCTTCCCATGGCGGGAACTGGCGGCTCCTCCAGACCGCGGCACAAACTTATCTGAGCGGGGAGAACTACGGCTTCATCGTCGCCGGGAAATTTTATCGCGGCAATCATCGCGGCAACGACGGCAAACAGGTCATGACGATGGAGCGCGATCGCATTCGCGCTCTTCAGCTCATGCAGCAGGCGATGCCCCTCCTGGCCAACAAAGCGGACAAAGGGGCGACCGGGCAATTCTATCTCAACTTCTCGGAATTCCTGCTCGACAACCGCTTCGGAAACGGAGCCTGGCGGCTCCAGTATCTCTCCGACCTTTCCAAGCTCCCGGATTACGAGGAAGGGTATCGATACTACAACGGCGGAAACAGCCGGGGCGCGCCCGTCAATCCCGATGGCACGCCGGTCTTTCATCACCTTCCCAAAACCTGGAAAGACGCACAGACCGACGGCGAGCGCTGGCGCTGGTGCCTCGATCAGGCTTCACAGACCGGCCCGGAGACCGCGTCGCACGCCACCTATATCTTCGCGGAATTTCTGCGCGGCCAGTTTGATGTGCAGACCATGGCCAATGGCGGGTTCAGCCCGTTTGCCGTGCGCGGCCGGGGAATTGTCGAACAGAACGGGGCGGCAGGAGGCGGCCCGACCTCCGATGATGACACCCGCAAAGACGAGAGCGGCCCCTATGCCGTCAGCACCCTGACCGAAGATGACACAATCGCCCGGCTCGCCAATGGCATCAAGCGATTTGCGCTTCCCTTCGAATTCAATTTCATCCGCCTGTTTCAAACACTTGGAGACAAGGACAAGAGCACCTGGGGTGAGCAATCGCTGAACATGCTCGGGCAGATTTTCGAGGACCGCCAGCAATATGACCGCTCGCTGGAATTCTGGAAAAAGAGTATCGCCGGCTTCGGGGCCGGGCCAAACAATTGGAAGCAACTGCGCGTGGATCAGATCGTGGGCGCGTGGGGGCAATTTGATTCGCTCGCCACCGCGCCGGCCGGTAAAGACGCCACCGCCTATTTGCTCTTCCGCAATGGAAAGCACATCAATTTCGAGGCGTATGAGATCGACGTGAAAAAGGTCCTGGCGGATGTCAAAAACTATGTGCGCGGCAAACCGGGCCAGCTCGACTGGCAGGCGCTGAATATCGACAACCTCGGATATCGCCTCGTCGAGCAGAACCAGCAGCAATACGTCATCAAACAGGCGGCCAAGTGGGACATGGACCTCAAGCCGCGCGAGAAGCATTTCGACAAGCGCGTGAAAGTATCTCTCCCGATCAAGGCCGCCGGCGCCTATCTCATCGTCGGAAAGATGGACGGCGGAAACACGACGCGCGTCATCCTCTGGGAAGCCGATACCGTCATCGTCAAGAAAGCGATGGACGGCGGAACCTATTACTACGTCGCGGACGCGAACTCGGCGCGCCGATCGGTAAGGTCAATCTCGACTTCTTCGGCTATCAGCAAAAATGGACCGGCGGAAATCAGTTCCAGATCGACGTGAAGGAATTTAAGGGCGCAACCGACGCGGACGGCCAGGCGAAGATCAATCAAACCGAACAAAACTATCAATGGCTGGTCAGCGCTGATGCCGGCAACGGGCGCTTTGCCTACTACGGCTGGACGAACCTCTTCAGCAATCGCTACTACGATCCGAACTACAACGCGAAGAAGGTCTTTGTCATCACCGATCGTCCGGTCTACCGGCCGGGCCAGACGGTGAAATTCAAATTCTGGCTCGGTACCGCCAAATACGATCAGGAAGGCGGCTCGGAATTCGCCGACCAGGCATTTGCCGTTCAACTCAATAATCCGCGCGGCGAGAAGATTCAGGATAAGAGTTACAAGAGTGACCATTTCGGCGGATTTGACGGGGAATACACGATCCCGACCGATGCTACGCTCGGCGTGTATGCGATCGGGATCGAGAATTTCGGCGGCAGCAATTTCCGGGTCGAGGAATACAAGAAGCCGGAATTTGAAGTGACCATCGACGCGCCGACCGATCCGGTGATGCTCGGGGAAAAGATCACCGCCACCATCAAGTCGAAATATTACTTTGGCGCACCCGTCGTCAACGCGAAGGTTCACTATAAGGTGATGCGGCAGTCCCACAACGCCCAGTGGTTCCCGACGGGAGCCTGGGACTGGTACTATGAACCCGGATACTGGTGGTTCGCGGCCGACTACAACTGGTATCCGGGCTTTGATCGATGGGGCATGCGCGCGCCGTTTCGGCCCTGGTACGGCAACCGCTTCGAGCAGCCGGAAATCGTCTCGGAAAATGACGTGCCGGTCGGGCCCGACGGTAACGTGAAAGTCGAGATCGACACCGCGCCCGCCAAGGCGATGCACGGCGACCAGGATCATCAATACACGATCACCGCCGAGGTCACCGACGAATCGCGGCGAACCATCGTCGGCACGGGCGAGGTGCTGGTGGCGCGCAAGCCATTCCAGGTCTACGCCTGGGTCAATCAGGGTTTCTACACGACCGGCCAAGTGATCGAAGCGCAGTTTTCCGCACAGACGCTCGATAACAAACCCATCGCCAAGGCCACCGGCGAGCTCAAACTTTTGAAAATTTCCTACGGCGCGGACGGCAAGCCGGTCGAAACGCCCGTGCAAACCTGGAAACTGGATACCGACGAAGAGGGGAAAGCCCGCGAGCAGATGAAAGCGGTGCAGCCGGGGCAGTATCGCCTCAGCTACTCCGTCACCGACGCGAAAAAGCAGACGATCGAGGGGGGTTACATCTTCGTGGTGCGCGGCGAAGGATTCGACGGAAAGGATTTCCGGTTTAACGACATCGAAATCACCGCCGACAAGAAGGAGCATCAGCCCGGCGACAAAGTGAACCTGATGATCAGCACGGCGCGATCGGATTCGACGGTCGTGCTCTTCCTGCGTCCGACCAACGGCGTCTATCTCGCGCCGCAGATTATTCATATCAAAGGCAAGAGCACGGTTCAGGAAGTAACCGTGGCGAAGAAGGACATGCCCAACTTCTTCGTCGAAGCATTCACGATCGGCGACGCGAAACTGTTCGACGATATGCGCGAGATCGTAGTGCCGCCGGAAAGTCGGGTGATCAACGTCGCCGTTACCCCGTCCAGCGCCAAATACAGGCCCGGAGAAAAGGCGACCGTAAAGATCAAGCTGACCGACATGGCGGGACAGCCGGTCGTCGGTTCGACCGTCGTCAGCATTTACGACAAGGCGGTGGAATACATCTCCGGCGGATCGAACGTGCCGGAGATCCGAAGCTTTTTCTGGAAATGGCGTCGCAGCCAGTATCCGCAGACTGAATCGAGCCTCTTCCGCACGAGCGGCGTGGTGCTCCACTCCGGCGAAATCGCGATGCAGTACCTGGGAAGCTTCGGGTACATGGTCGCGGATCAGGCCAGGTTGAAGGATGGGGAAGCCGACGCCGTTTCCCTCGGCGACGAGGCCGGGGAAGTGCCGCAACTGGTGCACATTTCGGCCTCGGAGCCGCCAAGGGAATGGCCGGAAGAGGCGTGTATCGGCAGAGCATGAGCCCTATGGCGCCTGGGGCGGCCATGGCCGCTGACGGAATCGCACAAAACGCTTTGCAGCAAAACGGCGCTTTCGACCGTCGCGCCCTCCGCGAAGAACAAACGGAAAAACGTGCCGATAAACCCGGGCAGGGTGGCGGCGGCGGGGATCCGACGCTCGTTCAGCCAACCGTCCGTTCGAACTTTGCCGACACGGCCCTGTGGGTCGGCAAGCTCGATACCCACGCCGACGGAACCGCTGAAGTCGAATTGACCATGCCGGAAAATCTGACGACCTGGAAAGCCAAAGTCTGGTCGATCGGCGACGGCACTCGCGTCGGACAGGGAGATGCCGAGGTCGTTACGTATAAGAACTTGATTGTCCGTTTGCAGGCTCCGCGCTTTTTCATCCAGAAGGACGAGGTGGTTCTCTCCGCCAACGTTCACAACTACCTGCCCGATTCCAAGAAGGTGAAGGTGAGCCTCGACCTGGGGGCCGGGGTTCTGGCGTTCATGGACGGCAACAACGCCGACCAGACCGCCGACATTCCCGCCAACGGAGAAAAGCGCATCGATTGGCGCGTGAAGGTGCTCGAGCCCGGGACGGCGGACGTGAAAGTCGCCGCCCTCACCGATGAAGAATCCGATGCCATGAAAATGAGCTTTCCCGCTTACGTGCACGGGATGCTCAAGACGGATTCCTTTGCCGGCGGCCTTCGTCCGACGGAAAAGGGCGCGAGCCTGACCTTTAACGTTCCGCAGGATCGGCTTCCCGAGCAGAGCCGGGTCGAGATCCGCTATTCGCCGAGCGTCGCACTGGCGATGGTCGATGCCCTCCCCTACCTGGTTGATTATCCCTATCAATGCACCGAGACGACGCTCAATCGCTTCATTCCGACCGTCATTACGCAGAAAGTCCTGCTCGGCATGCACCTCGATCTGAAAGAGATCGAAGCGAAACGAACGAATCTCAACGCCCAGGAGATCGGCGACGATAAGACCCGGGGAGCCGACTGGAAGCGAAACAATCCGCCCAACCCTGGTGTCCGCGAGCGCAACCCGGTCTTCGACATCGATACCGTCAACGCGATGTCGCGTTCCGGAATCGATCACCTGGCCAGCATGCAATGCGCCGACGGCGGATGGGGATGGTTCAGCGGCTTTGGCGAGCAGTCGTACCCCCACACGACCGCCCTCGTGGTGCACGGCCTGCAAATTGCCATGGAGAACGGCGTGGCCCTCCCCGGCAACATGCTCGATCGCGGCGTGGTCTGGCTCAAGGGGTATCAGGCCATGCAGTTGCAGATGCTCAAGAACGCCCCCACCAAAACCATTCCCTACAAGGAGCACGCCGACAACATCGACGCCTTCGTCTACATGGTCCTGGGAGACGCCAATTTCCAGGACAAGGAGATGATGGAATACATCTATCGTGATCGCAACGAAATCGCCGCCTATGGCAAGGCGATGTATGGACTGGCCCTCCTGAAGCAGAAGCAGCAGGAGAAGCTGACGATGATTCTCCAGAATCTCTCCCAATACGTCGTGCAGGACGATGAGAACCAGACCGCCTACCTGCGGCTCCCCGCCGATATGTGGTGGTACTGGTATGGCTCGGAAACCGAGGCGATGGGTTATTACCTCAAGCTCCTCAGCCGCACCGACGCGCAGGGCCCGATCGCACCGCGCCTGGCCAAGTACATGATCGCCAACCGCAAGCACGGCTCCTACTGGGACAGCACGCGTGACACCGCCGTCTGCATCGAGGCGCTCGCCGACTACATCAAGGCCAGCGGCGAAGACAAGCCGGACATGACCGTCGCCGTCGCCATCGACGGAAAGAAGATGAAGGAGGTTCACATCGACGCGCAGAACCTCTTCAGCTACGACAACAAACTCGTCATCGCCGGCGCCGACGTCACCACCGGCGCGCACAAGATCGAGTTCACCAAAAACGGGACGGGTCCATTATATTTCAACGCCTACGTCACCAATTTCACCCTCGAAGATCCGATCAAAAAGGCGGGTTTGGAAATCCGCGTGCAGCGGAAGTTCTACAAGCTCAACGAAGTGGATAAAACGATCAAGACCTCCGGCACGCGCGGCCAGGCAATCGATCAGAAGGTCGAGAAATACGAACGCCAGGAGCTACCCGACGGCGCAACGCTCAAGAGCGGCGACCTGGTCGAAATCGAAATGGAGATCGATTCGAAGAACGACTACGAATACCTCCTTTTCGAAGACATGAAGGCATCAGGATTCGAGCCGGTCGAAGTCCGCAGCGGCTACAACGGCAACGACATGGGCGCTTACATGGAGCTTCGCGACAACCGCGTAGCCTTCTTCGTCCGCGCCCTGGCCCGCGGGAAACACAGCGTCGCCTATCGACTCCGAGCCGAAATCCCCGGCAAGTTCAGCGCGCTGCCGACCAAAGCCAGCGCGATGTATGCCCCGGAACTCAAGGCCAATTCCGATGAGATGAAGATCGGCATCGTGGATTGAATCTTGTTTGTAGTGCGGGCTTTCGCCCGTATCTTCGGACCAAAGACACGGGTTGGAAACGCGTGCCACAAATTGGCTGGTAGGGTGGGCTCGGCCCACCACGGGCTCAAAACAACGTGGTCTTTCGAAAGGTCGCCGAGAGTGGGTTGTAGCAACGTAGGGTGGGCCAACCCCGCCGCGAAAGAAAAGACGGTGGGCCGAGCCCACCCTACGTGCGATCGCGGAGGATCGCTCCGCACCGCGCAAAGTGTTCTGCCTGTTTTCGGGTGTAATTGGCCCCGCGCAGATCCACGAGATACCAATCCGTCTTCTCAACCTTCGCGCCGCGCAAGTTGCAGCCACATAAATTGGCCTTGCGAATTTCCTCCGGCGGCTTGTAGTCCTGATCGAGATAATCGTCGGTGTAAAATCCGGTTCGCGTCCCTTCCGATGCAATAACACTTCCCACCAGTCCGCTCCGGGTGGAGCCCATGTGGAAGGAAGCGTTGCTGAAATCAGCACTGCGCAGGTCGGCGTTTTCCCATTCCACCTCCGCCAGGCCGCAGCTGCGCAGGTCGGCCTCTTGCCAATCGGAATTGGGCATGATCGTCGCAGTCAGATCGGATCTACCCATAAATGCGCCATGGAAGTCCGCCTTGCTCAGATGCATTCCCGGAAAATCGCACGCGTTGAATCGGACCTCCGCCAGAATTCGCTCCGTCAAAACACGCGACATTTAATCGCATCCGCTGGACAGCAGCTCGCGTGAAGTTAACGCCAGTAAAATCGGCCTCGTCGATTTGCGTTCCCAGGATGTCGCCCGACTCAAATTGGCGCCAGTAAGGCGAGCTTCCCTGAGATCGGCTCCGATGAACTGAAACTCCCTGCAAATTGGCATTTTGCAGGCGAGCGCCAGTCGAGGATCGCTCTGTCGCAAGCAACAATTCGGCTGTCGTCAATCGATTGGAGATCACGAGGTTTGCGTCGGCATTATCAATCCCGCCAGTGTCGAGTGCGTGCGAAGTGAGGTTTGCAGCTCTCACAGATGGGCAGCATCTGCGCAGATCTTCGTGCAATCGGCGTGCGACAGATCCGCATTGCGAAGATCCGCCATCAGCATATCTGCGTCGCGAAGATTGACGGATCCCGCCCATTGAACTGCGGCGAGATGTGCACGCCTCAGATTCGGCCATCTGCCTGCCTGAGGGACGCCATTTATCTCCGGCGGCGTGCAATAAGCTCACTGTCGTCGAATGCCTCTCTTTATTCTTTCCTTCGCATCATCTCGCGGAGATGCTCCATCGCCGTCGCATTGCCCCGCATTGCGGGCCGCCGTTTGCACAATCGAGATTCCCGCGGATACTGAAGCCGCAATGTTTCGAATCCTTGACGCTCCGTCAGGAGCCCCGCGAGTCGATTGGCTGCAAGCAGGGACCGCAATTGCATGATGACGCAGCAGACGACACGCCGCATGCGGCAAGTCGCCCGGCGGCCCCACCGTAGCGGCAGCACGGGAAATCTTTTCTGGATCGCCTTCAAGACATAAATCACCGGCAATCTGCACACTGAGCCGGATCGGGAATCGTTTTCTCAAGCACGCGGTTCAACGCAGCATCCACGTCTTCGAGCATTTCGTCGCCGGCCATTGCGTCGAGCACCGCTCGCCAAAGCTCCGGTAATCCCGCCAAGGTCCGCGGCTGATTGCTGCGGTGCCAAGGCCCGGCCGAGAATTGAGACACATCGGTCGCGATGAACCGCAGCGCAGTATTCAATCAGATCGTCCGGGTTCCAAGGGGCCATTTCAAGTGCGATGCAATCCTCAGACCGAGTCGGCTGCGGACTGAAGACAAAAACAAATTATCGCCCTCCAACCCCAATTCGATCATTTCCCAAATCCACACTCGATCGCCGGCGGCAGGACGGCAGCGAGATGTCGCAGGGCCGTGCTCTTCCCCGACCGGCCGGGCCCGTCAGTTTGATTCGCGAGAAAAGCCGCTGTTGTAGATCGCTCGGACATGGTGTTCGAGAGGCATTGCCGCTCCACCTGCCTCGAGCGCACCCGTGGCACGACCTGGCGCGCGGCGTGGTTTAAGCGGGCCTTCGCCCGCCGCCGGGTTTGCGTCGACTTCATTCGGCATTTTCCATCATTATATCTTGCTGGCCTTCAGGAACGCAGGGAAATGCACCTCTTCGATGGCCGGGGCTTACTTATCTGGTAAACTCAATGAAATGCCGACGAACCCTGACATCTTCGAGCGCATTATCGAGCCGCATCAGGGAGGTTTTTCGGAGGAGCACGCTCGCTACGTTTTATCGCTCGATTTTACGCCGGAAGAGCATGCCCGTTACGCGGAGCTAGCATCCAAGGCTCAGAAAGGTTCTCTGACCGCTGATGAACTAGCGCTAATTGAAGACTTTCTTTCGGTCAACGCCGTGCTCGCGGTCCTTCAATCCAAGGCCCGCGTGTCGCTGAAATGACCCCTTCGTTCGCTCGATTTTTCCACCGTTTTACCCTAAAATAAATCGCGTTACCGATATCGCACCGAAGCCCGCACGGAGGCGAAAAATCGCGATCTCGCAAGGCATTCCCTTCGCCATAATTTTACAGGCGAACTATCCACGGCGGACGACTCTTCCGCCGCGGCTGAGCAAGGATTGTTATGGCAGAAAACACACCGCCGCCCCCACCGCCCGCTGACCGGATTGAAGATCTTCAGATCGAACAGGAGCTACAAGACAGCTATCTGACGTATGCGATGAGCACGATCATGGACCGGGCGCTGCCCGATGTCCGCGACGGGCTCAAGCCGAGCCAGCGGCGAATTCTCGTCTCGATGAATGACCTGAATCTCGGCCCGCGCTCCAAGCACTACAAGTGCGCCAAGATCGTCGGCGACACCAGTGGCAACTATCACCCGCATGGCGACCAGGTCGTCTATCCCACGCTCGTCCGCCTCGGTCAGGAATGGAACCTGCGGTATACGCTGGTCGATCCGCAGGGGAACTTCGGCAGCACCGACGGCGATCCCCCCGCCGCCAGCAGGTATACCGAAGCGCGCATGACCGCGGTTGCGATGGAACTGCTCCAGGACCTGAAGCTCGACACGGTCAATTATCAGCCAAATTACGACGACCGATTGCAGGAGCCGGTCGTTCTTCCCGGCAAATTTCCCAATCTGCTCGTCAATGGCTCAACCGGCATCGCCGTCGGGATGGCTTGCAACCTTCTGCCGCACAACCTGCGCGAGATCTGCGATGCGATCGTGAAGGTGATCGATAATCCGGAAGTCCCCCTGGCGGAACTGCTCGAAATCGTCCCCGGCCCCGACTTCCCCACCGGCGGCATCATCTGCGGACGCGACGGAATTATTGAGGGTTACAAGACCGGCCGCGGACGCGTCTGCCTTCGCGCCAAGGTGGCCCTGGAGGAACCCAAGGGAGGCAAGCCGATCATCGTGGTTTCGGAGCTTCCGTATGGCGTGATCCGCAAGAGCATCGTCGAATCGGTCGCCGAGTGCGTGAAGAAGGATCTGATTCACGATATCAGCGACGTAAACGATCACAGCGGCCGCGAGCATGCGGTGCGCATCGTGATCGATCTGAAGCGCGACGCCGATCCCAACGTCATCATCAATCAGCTCTATCAATACACCCCCTGCCAGATCACGGTGAGCATGATCAACATCGCGCTGGTGAATCGCCAGCCGCGAACGATGGGACTCAAGGAGCTGATCGAGCATTTCATCGCCCATCGCAAAGAGGTGATCACCCGGCGGACGAAATTTCTGCTTCGCAAGGCGCAGCAGCGGGAGCACCTGCTCGAAGGATTGATTTATGCCGTGTGCGATATCGATGAAGTCGTCCGGCTGATTCGCTCCAGCGCCACGCGCGAGGAAGCCATTCGGAAATTGCGCGAGAGAGCCTTCCGTATCGTTGTGGCCGGGCCCGCGGACCGCATCGCCCAGCTCGTGCCGGCAAAATATCAATCGTTCTCAGATAGCGCTTTTCCCGATCAGGCGGCCCAGGACAAGCCGCTGCGCCTTTCGCAGGCCCAGGCCGAGGCGATCGGCCGGCTCCAGTTGATCCAGCTCGTCGGCCTGGAGCTCGAGAAACTCGTCAACGAATTGAAAGAGGTCGCCGAGGAGATCGACGGCTATCAGAACATCCTCGGCAACGAATCCGTCCTGCTCGACATCATCCGCGAAGACACCTACGAGCTGAAGGAAAAATATGGCGACGACCGCCGCACGGAAATCACCGGCCATGTCAGCGCGTTCAACATGGAAGCGTTGATCGCGCAGGAAGAGGTTGTCGTTACCGTCAGCCATGAGGGATACATCAAGCGGCTGCCGATCGACACCTATCGCTCCCAGGGACGTGGCGGACGCGGCATCAAGGGAACCGAATCGCGCGAAGGGGATTTCGTCCAGCATCTCTTCGTCGCCAACACGCACGATTATCTTCTTTTCTTCACCAACAAGGGGCGCGTCTACGAGCGGCGGGTCTATGACGTGCCGGAGATGTCGCGCACCAGTCAGGGGCGCGCCATCGCCAATCTGCTCGAATTTCAGGCGGAAGAAAAGATCGCCAATGTGCTGGCGATCAAGGATTTCGGGAAGGACGAACATTTCCTCATGTTCGCCACGAAAAAGGGAACGGTGAAGAAGACCGCCCTGAGCGCCTACGCGAATATCCGCCAGAACGGCCTGATTGCCATTGGTCTGGACGATGACGACGAATTGATCGGCGTGGAAATCACCAGCGGCAAGGACCACGTCATCCTCGGCACGCGCAGCGGCCTGGCGATCCGATTCGAAGAATCGGACGTTCGCGCCATGGGCCGCCCTGCCGGCGGCGTCACCGGCGCGCGCTTCAAACGCGAGGGAGACGCCGTCGTCGAATTGATCGTCGTCCTCGACGGGGACAATGCGGGCCGGCAACTGCTCACCGCCTGCGTGAATGGGTACGGCAAGCGCACGCCGCTCGAGGAATATCCTGTCAAAGGGCGCGGCACGCGCGGCGTCATCAACATCGACGCCAACGACCGCAACGGCGACGTGGTCGGCCTCAAACTGGTCACCAGTGAAAACGACGTGATGCTCATCACGGAAAAAGGAATTCTGATCCGCACCAGCGTCGCCGAGATCCGCGAGACCGGCCGCAACGCCGCCGGCGTGCGCCTCATCAAGCTCGACGAAGGAGACCGCCTCGTCGCCATGGCCAAGATCGAAGCCGACGACACGGAAAAGCCACCAGCAGAAGGAACGGCACCTGCGCCGGGTGATCCCGAACCCCCTGCGAGTGGTCCCGAAACGCCGGCGCCGACTGCCTGACGCATTTCAGGGAGGAGCGGCGCACGAAGTAAGCGGGAAAGCACTCGGTAAACGGGGGAACTTTCCCGCTTACTTCGTGCGCGGCTCCTCCGGAGTACTGGGAGGGAGAAGGTAATCGCATGCGAAAATGATTGCTTCCAACTATCATGCAAGCAGATGACTGAACCTCCTTCTCCCGACTTCCAAACGCTGGACTACGTATCTCCGACGCCCCGTCGATCGCTCCTGCCGATCTTCGTTTCATGGATCGTGATCCTGGCATCGGTCGCGTTCGTTGCCGAACGATACTTCGCCCGATCTCAGGCGCCCGTTGCCAATGCAGCATCGAGTGATCCACCTGTTGGCCAGCTCCTCATCACTTCTCGCTACGTGGTCGGCGCGAAAGCCTTCTGGCCGGCCGGGAAGGATCCCGGCGCGATTTTCAAAATGTACATGGATCAGGTCGATCATTTCGCGAAGACGCCGACCGATCGCCTGCGGGTGATCCCGGTGGCCGGGGAATTGATCGGGGAGGAAGAAGCCTTGCGACGGCTCGACGCGTTGCGCTCCGCCACCGTCGGAACGAGTCTGGACGAGGACCGACGGGATCTCCTCACCCTCTACGCAAAGGGGGAAAGCCTCCCGCCGCAAATCCGACAGCGGCTGATCGACCGGCATGGGTGGTTTGGAATGCTGGCGTTGTCATACAAGCATCCTGCGAGTGACCCGATTCGTCACGAGGTGATTCGGCAGGCGCAGCGCACGCTGTTTGCCCTGGTTGGCATGGGGTTCGTGAGTTTCGTCGGATTCGGAATCGGACTGGTGCTCCTGGTCCTGGCGATTGTCTGGTGGGCGGATCGCCGCCTGCGGCCGGCGTATCGCCCGTTTGTCGGAGATACTTCCGCATTTCTTGAAGGGTTCGCGATCTTCATGGGCGGATATGTCGGATTCGGCCTGCTCCTGCACTATCTGGGCCCTCGCGGCGATTCCGAAACCGCCCACATCGGCGCAATGTTCATCCCGGTCATTGTCGCTTTGCTCTGGCCACGCCTGCGCGGCGTCTCGATCGGCGAATGGCGCGCCGGGCTCGGTTGGCACACCGGCCGTGGGCTCCTCCGCGAAATCGTCGCCGGCTGGATCGGATACATCGCCGGCCTTCCGATTCTCGCCCTGGGGATGTTGATCACCCTGATCCTGATACGCCGCACCGGCGTCGAAGCCATGCATCCAATCATCAACGACGCCAACGGAACGGCGTCGGCGGCAATTCGAATCTTCCTCCTGGCGGCCCTCTGGGCGCCGCTCGTCGAAGAGAGCCTCTTTCGTGGGCTCCTTTTTCATCATCTCCGCAGCCGCCACGCGTGGTGGATCTCGGCGGCAATCGTCAGCGTCCTCTTCGCGGCGATTCATCCGCAGGGATGGGCGGGATTGCCAGTGCTGATCGCCATCGCGTTGGTCCTCGCGGGGATTCGCGAATGGCGCGGGAGCATCTTTGCGTCGGCGGCGGCACACGCGCTGAACAACGCCACGGTGACAGTGATGCTGGTGATTGCGACGAGCTGAACGTGGACTCGAAATCCCAAATCCCAAGCACCAAATCCCAAATAAACTTCAAAACCCAAATTCCAAAAACCAAACGCGGATAAGCGCGCTCCAAGCGCTCCCGTTTGGAGTTTTCCCATTTGGAATTTGAGATTTATTTGGGATTTGGTGCTTGGGATTTGGAATTTGCATCGGCCTTCCACCAAAGCTCTAACATCAACAACGCATAGAGTCTTTGCGAATGATCGACGACCGACCTCTCATGCTCATCCACCATTTTCTCGAGAACCCCGCGATTGAAATGCGATGACGCGAACGAATCTGATGCGAACAGATGATCGCGCAGCATCGAACGCAGTTCGCCCCGAAACCATTCACCGATGGGGACAGCGAAACCCATTTTCTTCCGTTTGAAAACCCAGGCCGGAAGGTCCTGGGCGAAGGCTTCGCGAAGCATGCGCTTGGGGCTGCCCCCTATCAGTTGATCGGTCGTCAGGCCGGCGGCAAATTGCACGAGCTCGTGATCCATGAACGGGCTGCGAACCTCCAAAGCATGGAGCATCGAGGCGTGATCGAGTTTCGTGAGCAGGTCGCCGGGGAGATAGGAGATGCGATCGACGGCCAGCGCCGTCTGAACCGGGTCGCGGTCGGCTGAGAGCTTTTCGAAATCATCGAGCAGCCAGCGCGAAACAGGAAGATTGTATTTTACGTGAAACGCTTCGTCGATCGCCGGCCGATCGCCCGGCGGCCAGAGGGCGTCGAGCAGCGTGCCTCCGAAAACTTGCACATACGCGGCGTATCGATTCGCCGGATCGAGCGATGACGAGGCCAGGAATCGTTTCAGCCGTGCCGGCATGGATTTGGGATGCGAGCCGGGGATGCGTTGCCAGACTCTTGCTGCGATCATTGCCCGCAAAGGGCGGGGAATTGCATCGAGACGTTGTCCCATCCGCATGGCGCGGTACCGGTCATAGCCGCCGAAGAGTTCGTCCCCGCCGTCGCCACTGAGGGCAACTTTGACGCGCTGGCGAACTTCGCGGGCAAGGTAGTGCGTCGGCAGCGTCGATGAATCCCCAAATGGCTGGCCGAACACCGCCGACAGCTTCGCCAGGTCGTTGACCGCATCGGGTCGGACGATAAAGCGCTCATGCGTCGTTCCCAGATGCGCCGCAACAGAAGCGGCATATTCGCTTTCGTCATACCGCTTGTCATCGAAGCCGATCGAAAACGTGTGCACAGGCAGATCCCGCGAGACGGCGGCGCGCATCGCCGCGGCAACGACGGAGCTGTCGATGCCGCCGGAGAGGAGGCAGCCAATTGGCACATCGGCGATGAGCTGCCGCTCGACGGATTGAAGCACAAGACGCCGGGTCTGGGCGATTGCGTCCTCAGTCGTAACCAGGTTGATCGGACGATTCGGGTCGAAGTATGAGGCGCCGGAAATTCCGTGCGCAAATGTGGGATTCACCAACTTCCACCATCGGCCTGGGCGTAGAGTGATCGCGTGCTGATAAGCCGTCGGGCAAGGAAAGTAGCCGTACTGGAGATAGTCGCGCAATCGGCTTTGATCGATCTCGGCGGAGAACCATGGAACTGCGCGAACGGCATTGAGCTCACTGGCGAACGCGACGGCCAAGGGCCTGCCCGGCGATGGAAAGCCAATAAATAGCGGCTTCTGCCCCATCCGATCGCGCGCCAGAAACAGCTCCTGTTTCGGCTCGTCCCACACCGCAAACGCGAACATGCCATTGAGACGCTCCACACATTTCTCGCCCCAGACGTCATAGGCGACGAGTAGCACTTCCGTATCGCAAAGGGTTCGCCAGGCATAATCCGGTTTGAGCTTCGACAGCTCGTCGCGGAGTTCGCGGAAGTTGTAGATTTCGCCATTGAAGACAATCCATCTCCCCTGCTCATCCGTGAACGGCTGGTTGGCGCGAGGATCGGGATCGAGAATGGCGAGCCGACGATGGACCAGGCCGACTTGCGGTCGATCGGGCGTTACTTCATTTTCATGGTTGAGATAAAGACCTTCCCCGTCAGGACCGCGATGCGCGACGGCTGCGGACATGCGGGAAAGCGTTTCGCGCGTGACGCGAAACTGGTCTTCCCACGCCACGACGCCTGCAAATCCGCACATCTTGTTTTCAAATGTAGCACAGCCGCCCTCGGCTGTGTTCCGCCAAAGGCGGAATGCTGGCGCCTGGAGACCACTCGATTTCGACCTTCGGTCGAACACAGCCGAGGGCGGCTGTGCTACATTTAAAGGCCGCACTACAAACTTACAAACCTTCGGCGATCCGCTTCAAAATCGCATCCGCCTCCTCAAACCGCGGAAACTGACGCTCCTCGGCATAAAAGTCCGCGAAATGAGAGTAGCGCCGACCATTGGTCCAGCGCGAGCCGTGCTTCTTGTGAAGCAGTTCGTGAAACATCAGATAGTCGAGGACGAATTCCGGCACGTCGGCGCGATCGAGCGATGAGCTGACCATGACCGTGTCGCGAATCGAATCGTAATGGCCGAATTTTCGGCCGGTAAACGACCGGCTCCAGATCAGGCGCGGCCGCGGCATCGCCCCGTCGAAAAAGCCAGTGTTCACCCGATCGAAAGAAGCCGCCAGATCGTAGTACGCGCCGCGGGTCTGCTCGACCGCTCCGCCGAGCGATTCAAGTTCGGCGCGGATAGACTGATAATCGTCGCTGGACATCGCCGCGATCACCGCCTCGCGCTGGCTCCGGTCGCGAGCGAACATCAGCCTGGCAAGCGATTCGAACGCGGCTGCGTCGAACGCGATCATTGGTGTCGGAAGCGAAACCGTCAGTTCCATCGCGGATGGGCGGAATCGATAGATCCCGTTCAAAGGACGAAAATGCAACCGCACCGGAAGATGTCGCAAATTCTGTCGAACCGCGCCACTGAGAATGGGCACGGCGAGCCGGCGCGCTTCGGCGTAAAGCTGCACGTTTTCCGGCTGAGCGAAGAATGCGATCCAACCCATCGCGGACTGGATTGCATCCCCGACGCGAACGGCCTGACCTTCGTGCCGCCGCATTGCGACTGCGATCTGTCCGCTTTGCCGATCGAGCTGATTGCGAACCGTTTCGAATTGATCAGGGGTTTCAGCCTCGGCCAGGCGGCGCAGCGCGCGATCAACGAATCCGGTCAGTCCGGGCCAGACGAGCCGCTTTTCGACAGCAGGCGGCAAATCCGCCGCGTCGGAGGCCGCCAGCCGGTCCCAATCCACCTCGCGCAAAAATCGCAACGCCCGGCGAGAAGGATCCGGAAGTTGCAGTTCGGTGGCGTGCGCTTCGGCGAGAATCGCCTCAACTTGCCGGAGTTGCCGGTCAACGTGCGATTTCAAAGTCTGTCGTCGCGGCAACGGCAGCGGAGAAGATATTTCCCGGCGAACCGCGTTCGCGATTCCCACGAGGCCGGTGATACGAAGGCGCGACGGCATTCTGTAGGGTGGGCTTGGCCCACCACGGGAAGGAAAGATGGCGGGCCGAGCCCACCCTACCTGGTATTCGACCCCATCGGCGTGAGCACATTGAGCCGGCCGCGGCTGACGCTGATGCCTTTCTTTTCCGCCGGCGCAGCATCGCGCCGCAAATTCATCGTAATACTTATTGATGAAGGTGCGCGTCGCCCAGGCGGTTCCGTCGGCCAGGCCGCAGATGGTGGTGCCGGGCATGATGCCCATGGTCTTTTCCAGCTCCATGAGCATCTCGATATCGCTGATCCGGCCCATGCCGTTCATGATCCGATCGAGGATTTTCTTCATCCAGGCGGCACCTTCGCGGCAAGGCGTGCATTGGCCGCACGATTCGTGGGCGTAGAAACGGACGCAGTTGCGCAGCGCGGCGACCATGTCGGTCTTGTCGTTCATCACGATCATGCCGGCGGTGCCGAGGCCAAGGCATCCGCCGCGGAAGCGGACGTCGTCGAAGTCGAGCTTGATGTCGAGCTGATCGGGGCCGAGAACGCCCATCGAGATTCCGCCGCAGATCGTGCCCTTGTGCTTGCCCCCTTTCATGCCGCCGGAGAGCTCGTTGATGGCGAATTCGAGGGTTATGCCAAGCTCTTGTTCGTAAACACCCGGCTTGTTGACGTGACCGCTCATGCCGTAGAGCTTGGGGCCCGGCGAGCTCTTGGTCCCCATCGTCTTAAACCACTCGCCGCCGCGATCGATGATCGGGGGGACGCAGCAGAGCGTTTCGACATTGTTGATGACCGTCGGCCGGGCGAACGCGCCCGCGATGGCGGGGAACGGCGGCTTGTTGCGCGGCCAGCCGCGCTTCCCTTCCAGGCTTTCGAGAAGGCCCGTCTCTTCGCCGCAGATATACGCACCGCGCCGCGAACGACGTAGCACTCCAACTTGTAATCGCTGCCGAGCATCCCCTGCTGGCCGAA
Organism: uncultured Phycisphaerales bacterium; assembly: GCA_963754335.1. Taxonomy (GTDB): domain Bacteria; phylum Planctomycetota; class Phycisphaerae; order Tepidisphaerales; family Tepidisphaeraceae; genus JBBSDP01. The sequence goes on along the minus strand of CAVWFQ010000005.1, from coordinate 1,243,336 downwards.
AATCTTGTGTTCATACGCCTCGGCGATGGCGCGTTCGAGCACCTTCGCCTGGCGGTGATATTCGCCGCGGATGTAGATGTAGGCGATGTCGCACATCGTGGCGCGACTCGCGATCGCGATCCCTTCCAGCATCGAGTGCGGATCGAAATCGATCAGGTACCGGTCCTTGAACGTGCCCGGCTCCGATTCGTCGGCATTCACCGCCAGGTAATGCGGCCCCTTCTTCTCCTTGGGGATGAAGGACCATTTCTGTCCCGCGCTGAATCCCGCCCCGCCGCGACCACGCAGGCCGCTGTCGATGACAGCCTTGATGATCTCTTCCGGCTTCATCTCCAGCGACTTCTTCAGCGCCGCATATCCGCCAGTGGCGACGTAGTCGTCGTACCAGTGGAGCTTGCGCTTGGCCGGGTCTGCGTCGATTCGTTTGGTCAGGACGGGTTCGGTGAACGCCATGGTGGGGAGAATACAAAAGCCGGTGCGTAAGTGGAAGAGAACGGGGACGGGCTAATCCTGCGGCCCGGAAGACTGCGGCTCATTCTTCTGATCGCGAAGTATCTGTAACTGTGTTTCGGTTACGTTCTCGGGAACGTGAATGCCCGCACATCGTAACGCTTCAACTATTGCCTGCAGAGCCATCAATTTTTCGACCCTTTGTTCGACCGTGAGTTCAAGGTTTCTTTTTAACGCTGCGATGTCAATCTGCCACTTGTAAAAGTCAATCACCGGATCGGGCTCGAGGCTGACCGGAACCCAATCGTCCGGATAACGTCTGGGCTCCTTCATTGAATGATCCTCGTGTTCCTGCATCGCGATTCCGATATTACATTTACGTGTCCGCGTTGGACTTCTGAATCGGCGAACTTGGCTTCTTCTCCACAACCACCTCATCGATCACGGTCCTTCGCAATTTTACGCCGGGTTGATCTGGCAAATCTTTTTCCTCGACACGGTGCTCGCGGAAGACGGTTTTCGGCCCACCGGGATCTGCGGCAACGGCTTTTCTGACGTGACCGACCTGGCGGCCTAACCAACCGAAAAAACCTTTGCCGGGCAGGGTGTCGGACATGATGAATCTACATTTTCGTGCGTTCTTCGGTTTTGGTCTGGCGGACCTTCGGTCGCGCCGCTACGCGAAGAAACGATGCGTTACGCATTTTCCTCGACGGTCACTCCGAATTCACGCTTTACCTGGTGAATCGCATCTTCTCTGCTGTTGTGCCAGGTGTCGCCGACGAAACCGCCGTCGGCATCCATTCGGTAGAGCACCCAATTGCCCGCCTGCTCCTGGATGACCAGGCGCGAGACCATTCCGGCGACTGGTCGCATCCCGGAGCCGCGAGCGGCGCCGAGGTTCATGGCGGCGTGCGGCAGGCAATCGTTGCTCGCCGGCAACGGCTTCTCAAGGCGAATGCTGATCTTGCTCGACGTTGTCATAGGGGCCGCTGCTTATCTTATACAACTCCGGCGAGATCGTCCGCGTTCTGGGATCGTAATTATCGATGAACTTCTTGATCTCGTCGATGGTCTTCGCGCTGTGTCCGAAGCTCAGGATCGCATCCTTCGCCCGTTGTTTATCGTACCCGAGCACCGATTCCTGATAGGCGGCGACGAACATCGCCGTCCGCCGAACGCCTTGCGCAGTGGATCAGAACCGGCTGACGCGACGCGTCTTCCATCGCATTCAGAAATTGCCGTATGTCTTCGCTGGTGGGCCATCCCCCCAATTTCACGGCGATACGCTGGTACGCGATCCCCCGGGCGGACATATCGGCTTCTTCCTCCTGGAATTGCGGCTTAGCCGGATCGTGCAGTTCCTGATCATCGATGAGCGATATAACGGTCTTCGGATTTGCCCTGCTCACCGCGTTGTTCAGTTCATGGATGGAGCGGCTTCCGTCGCGATACAGAACGCCATCCTGGACCACCGCATAATGATAAGTGGCGTGATAGCTCCCCCACGCGATCAATCCACCGCAGACGAGCATGAACAAAATAAAGATGGCGATCGTTTGCCGCCACGAGACGGATGATCTGAATGACGACGTGAATGGAGGCGTAGACAAAAATGAATTCCGTCTGTCGGTTTTTCCGGGCCGGCGCGACTCAGTGCGACGCGTGTTCTTCCCACGTGATCGTTGGATCCTTGAATGCATGCGGATCGTCGGGAAGTTTTTGCAGGAGATCGTCCATCTGCTGAACGGTCACATCTTCGTACAGCACGTCATTGACGAGAACGGCGGGAGCCGTTCCGCACGAGCCGAGACACTCCAGTTCGACCAGCGTAAATTTGCCGTCGGTGGTCGTCTCTCCCTCGTCGATCTTCAGCTTCTCCTTGAGATGATCGGTGATCGCGCGCGAGCCGCAGATTTCACAGGAAAGTGAGCGGCAAACCTGCAGGAGATATTTTCCCTTGGGCCGAAGCCAATACTCTTCATAGAAGCTGGCGGTGTCGAGAACGTCGGCGGGCTTGAGCCCGAGGAAGGCGCCGATCTCCTCCAGCGCCTGCGGCGGAAGCCAGTTGTACTCGTGTTGCAATACATGCAACGCCGGCATCAACACCGCCTGCCTCGTCGGGAAGCGATGGAAATACGTGTCGGCGATGCGCTTCTTGAGCGCATCGGTGAGATACGGCTCCGAACGCTTTTCGATGACTTCGGTTCTACGGTTTTCGGTGATCCAGGCCATTCAGCACCATCCCTATGAATTCTCAACTATGCCGTTTCAAGCACTTCCAGCGACGCGATCTGGTTCAATCGCAATATTGCGTACCGATTGGATCTCGGTTGCATTACGTGCATTACGCTTTCGCCGAGCGCGACAAGATGCGGATTCGTGATGTCATATCCCTGTCCGCTCGTCAGGATAATACGAAATGGGACAAACGGCTCTCGATCAAGGTGCTCGACAATTTCATCACGCATGTGACCGCCTTTGGAGAGGTTCGCTTTTCTTCTATCGATCCAGCTCCGCCGCGATCACATTGATGCTTCCAAGCACCGCCACCACGTCGCTGATCATGTGACCTTCGATCAGCTTCGAAAAGACCTGGTAGTTGATAAAGCTGTTAGGCCGGGTGCGGGCGCGCCAGGGGACGTTGTCGCCCGAGCTGACGATGTAATAACCGAGTTCGCCGTTGGCGGTTTCGATGCAGCCGTAGACTTCTCCCTTGGGCGCTTCGAAGCCGCGGTTGGTCATGATCAGCTCGAAGTGCTGGATCAGTCCTTCGATGCTGCTGTAGACCTCTCCTTTCGGCGGGAGCACTTCCTTCCCTTCGGGGCTGACATTCACCGGACCGGGCGGGATGTTGTCGATCAGCTGGCGGATGATGTGCAGGCTCTGTTTCACCTCTTCCAGGCGAACCAGATAACGGGCATAGACGTCGCCGGTGGTCATGACCGGCACCTTGAAATCGACGGCCGGGGCCCCCTGCCCGTCCCAGTTGTCGGCGTAACAGAGATACGGCTCATCCTTGCGGATGTCGCGGCGCACGCCGGAGCCGCGGGCCATCGGTCCGCTCACGCTCCAGGCGATCGCCTCCTCGCGCGTGAGCACGCCGATCCCTTTGGTGCGATCGACGAAGATGCGATTCTTGTTCAGCAGCTTTTCGACATCCTCGGCGGCGCGGGGCATGTTCTCGTTGATGAATTTCTTCACCATCTTCTTGAACATCGCCTCATCGGGCAGATCCATGTTCAACCCCCCTACCCGCGTCCAGCTCGTGTGGAAGCGCTGGCCGCTCATGTACTCGACGATGTCGTAAATCACTTCGCGTTCGTTGAAGCCATAGAGAAACGCGGTGAACGCCCCCAGGTCGAGGCCGGCCGCGCCGATGCAAAGCAAATGCGACTGAATTCGGCCCAGCTCATTGGCGATCGTGCGAAGCACTTTGCAGCGCGGAGTCAGCTCGATCCCCATCAGTTTTTCAACAGCGTGATGCCAGGCCAGTTCGTTATAGATCGGCGCCGAGTAGTCCATCCGATCGACGATCGTGACGTACTGGTTGTAGTTGAGATGCTCGCCGAGCTTTTCGAAGCCGCTGTGGAGATATCCGATGTGTGGCGTACATTTGACGATGCGCTCGCCGTCGAGCTCGAGCACGATGCGCAGCGTCGTGTGCGTCGCCGGGTGCTGCGGGCCGAAATTCAATGTCCAGCGGTTGTCGCCGTCCGTGCCCACTTCCGGCGGAAGCAATTCATCGGAATCAGGGGCTGGGGTCAACGTATAAGGCATATCGAACCTCTGCGGGGCGTTTTGCGTCGAGACCTAAGAGCGCGGGATTATAGCGGGGAGAGGGAGATGTGCCATCTTGCGTCGTCGGGAAGAAGATCAGGTTTTAGACAGCCGAATTTAACGTTCAACATTCAACGTTCAACGTTCAACAGGGGATGTTCCAATCGTTGAAAGTTGAAAGTTGAGCGTTGGATGTTGAACGTTGATTTTAAGGACAAGCGCGAACACCGATCGCGAAACGATTTTCCGGTCGTCAGCACAATTTTCACTGCCCGCCCGGCGTGTCGGACAGCGCACCCGACAGCAGGTTGGCGATCCGATCAATAAAACCAGCGGGGCGTGTCGTGGGTGCATTCTGTCGCAAAGCGGCCATCTGCCGTGCGGCAAGTTCCCCTTCTGCATGAGCTCTCTTTACATTTGCCACTTCCAGGTCGCCACGAAGCTGATCGCGCGTTGCCGACAACTGGACGACGGTGTCGGACAACTGTTGGATCTGGAAAGAGGAATGTCTCACCTCGTCTTTTGAATGAGTCATCGTGGAGGAAGCCCATCCGACCGCCACCATCAGGCCCGCCGACATGATGCCCAGCGTTGCCCAGGCAACGCCGGCCCCACGCCGGGCAATTCGCGCTTCGCTCCACGCGCGTAATGTTTCAGTTCGGGCAAGGTGGGCATCTTCCTGGGCAGCCTTGACTAAGGCCGAAGTCGCCCCCAGCGCAAGTTGCACCTGGTTGTCCGCCTGCCCGGCAACCACCGCCAACGCTTCTGAAGCAGTGGTGCTTTCTTCAGGAAGGTCAACTGACACTTCAAGCTGCCCGGCATCTGTCCGGCGGCTTTGCAGTTTGCCGTTCTTGATTTGCCGTTCAACAGTGCGGGGATGAACTTTCAATGCGGCAGCGGCTTGCGCCAACGTCACCCATTTGTCGGGCATACAGGTCCTCCATGACCAAAAGACAAAGAAGATAAAGGGGCGGGACTATATATCGCCGAATCGAGTCAGACAAGAGTGCCGACAGTGCAAAAACGGGGAAGAGCCGCCCTTTTCTGATGTCGGACAAGTGTCCGTTCGATCTTAAATGATTATCGGACGATCCGACCACTGTAGACGATGAGGAGGAGGGGTATTACAAGAATGACTGAGCCGATCACGATGACTGCATCGCAAATGAATCGAAATGGCCGCGGCGCGTCGATCCCACATTCAGGTCGGTTTGCTAACATATCAGCCTCCCGCAGCGGCGATGGTAATCGGGTGCGGAGCGCCGAATCTAGGGGAATTGCTTAGTAATTGCAATTGTGTAATCCTATTCCCTAGGAACTATTTTGATAAATTTTTTCGCAATCATAATATTATAAAATGACGCATATATATATTAGAATATTACGTATCAATTGGCGGTATTGCGGCCATTGCCCCGTCGAGATACGATAATCGCCCGTGTTCCACGTGGAACATCCTTGGTCATGAAAAAGATCGCATGCGGAAAGGACGCCGATGTCGCTCAAATCAAAGCCACGTTTAGGGCGCGGACTTAGCAGTCTGATCTCTGTTTCTGATCTGCCGATCGAGCGGGAGATTCCAAATTCGCTGGCCGAGAAGCCCGTGTCAATATCCGATCGACCCTTAGATCCCCCGCCCCAATCCAGCGAACTCGCGACGAATTTGGTCAACGAGGTAGGGCTCGATCAAATCCGTCCCAACCCGCATCAGCCCCGCCGAAAGATGGACGAAGGGAGCATTGCTGAACTGGCGGCCAGCTTCAAAACGAGCGGGATCATTCAGCCCATCGTCGTTCGACGCGAAGGAGATCACTTTGAGCTGATCGCCGGCGAACGGCGCTGGCGGGCGGCGGCATTGGCCGGACTTCAAACCATTCCCGCCATCGTCCGCGACGTCGATCGCCTCACTCAGGCTCAACTGGCCCTCGTGGAGAACGTCCAGCGCGAAAATCTAAACCCGATCGATCGGGCAATGGCCTATCAAACGCTGACGCGCGAGCTGGGGCTCACCCAGGCGGAATTGGCCAGCCGGGTCGGTGAAGAGCGGAGCACGATCGCCAATTTTCTGAGGCTGCTCGATCTTCCTGAATCGGTTCAAACCTGGGTCGGCGAAGGGCGGGTCAGCCACGGCCACGCCAAGATTCTGGCAGGAGTGACTGATCGATCCGAGCAGGAACGCCTGGCGAACCTCGTCGTTTCCCAGGAATTATCGGTGCGGAACCTGGAGCGAATGATCCAGGCCGGGGCTCCGCAAAAGGTCGAGCAGCGGGATGCGACGCCTGTCCGGTCGGCTCATATCCAGGATTTAGAAAAGAGTCTCAGCCGACAACTTGGAATGCGCATTCAAGTGCGCACCGCGGGTCAAAGCAAGTCGAAAGGGCGTCTGGTCATTCATTACGCCAATCTCGATCAATTCGACGATCTGCTGGGGCGACTTGGATTGGCGGCAGAATGACCACTACGGTCGGTCCGTCGCCACAGTGAGAGATTCGTCCATTCTCGGCGCACCAAGCACGACTTCTCCAACCGTCCCCGGCTTCGTAACGGCCTGAATCGCCATCAACTTTCCATCGCTCGTCGTTGCGAAAACAATCCCATCCTTTGGATTCTGCGCAAAAGCAGTGAAATCCTTCCGTTTGGATGTAAAAGCAACGCTGCCGTCAATTTTGCTGACGGCGATAATCGTATTGTCGTTCCGGAGGAGGAAAACCCGCTTGTCGTCTTCGGCCAAGAATTCCTTCGCATTTTCCAGCACCCATCGCGGCTGGCGGTTGTAGGCAGGGGGGTGGCTCTTGTCGACGCCTTCAAGCTTGTCCAACGCAACCAACCCCGTGCCGGGAACAAGCTGGAAGACCAAATCCTTGGTCACTACAGGACCACTTCTCAACGGACTGCCAGCAAAATATTGCCATTTCAACTTTCCGCTGGTCCGATTCAGGCAGTAAAGTTTGCTGTCGGCTGAAGAGACGTAAACACCGCTCTCATCTCCGGCCAAGTTGCCCACGACCGCCCCATCGGTCTGAAACTGGGTGTCGGCCCAGAGCGCTTCTCTCGTATCCGCCGCGACTGCAGTCAGTGTTCCGTCCCCGCCGGCGGCGTAAACTGCGTCGTTGAAAAGGACCGGGGCGGCGGTCACGTTCGCGCGAGGGAACATCAGCTCCCAGCGGACCGGCTGGTACTCATGACTCAGATCCAGAGCAACGACCCGTCCGCCACCCGCGATATCGGCTCCAAGAAACAGCATATTCTTGGACCCAACCGCGTCGGTGCGGACCGCAAACGGCAATTTTGACGTGCGATTGTACTGACCACTCTTGCGATCATAGATCTGGAGAGCCGTCAGGGTCGGGTAAACGATCGTTTCTTTCAATACGACCGGGGGATGGAGCACGTCCTTCCCGCCAGCGATCGTTTCGGCATGGATGAAGTTGCCGGTATTTCGGTCAAACACGATTGAGGCGCCGTCACGCGTGTAAACGAAGATCAGGTCCTCCCGCACATAAACCGCTGTCACCGCTCCGAAGGCGGGGGGAAGGTCCGAGGACCATTTGCGGGCAAAAGTATTGAGTTCCAGAGGTACAGGGTGGGGAACGACCGGTGGCTGAGGAGTCGCGCAGCCGGTCAGGTTGGCGATCACGATCAGCGCCGCCGTCCAAAGGTGCTTTCTCACGGGTGCTCCAACAAAAACGTCCGCCAGAAGGTATGCAACGCGACAAGGATAGCGTCATCGCTCCAAAACCGTCAAACCTCGGGCAGGCTGGACACAAGAATAGTGTCCGTGACAGATTCGGCAGTTCAAGGAGCCGCGCACGAAGTAAGCGGGAAAGTTCTCTCGTTTTCCGAGAACTTTCCCGCTTACTTCGTGCGCGGCTCCTCGGAAGTACTGGGAAGAAATTCCACCCACAAGAATGGGAAGATTCAACCTCCGATCCATGTCGGGCAAACATTCCACCGAAATCCCATTTTCCAGTTCATTCCCGGGGGTTGCGACGGCAACATGTCCCACATTTGTGGGACATTTTCGCCCGATGGAAATGCAATTTTCTGGTAAGCTCAGCGTTAGGTGAGTGCCACGAACAATGGGTGTGAGGACATAGACATGAAAACCAAGCATTTCGTTGCAGCGTGCGCGATTCCGACGCTCCTGCTCCTGGCGGGCATGGCAGTCGCCGATGATGCTCCAGCGACCCAACCCGCTCCGACTACTCGACCGGCTGAAACCGGTGGCCGGGCGCGGCCGGGGATCTATCTCAATCGGCTTCACGAACTGGTGAACGGGCTGGATCTGAGCGCCGATCAGAAGCCGAAAGTCGACGCGCTCTTCGCGAAGGCCACGGATGACATCAAATCCGCCATCGCCAGCGCCCGCGAGCCTGGGGCCGATCGGCAGGAAGTGGGGCAGAAAATCCGCACGATCATGGACAGCGTCCGCAACGGACTCAAGGGAATCCTCAGCGAGGATCAGGTCCAGTCGCTGCAGTCAAAGTTGCCCGGACTCGCTCCGGCAACCGCGAGGGGACCCGCGCAATTGCTCCAGCGCGTGACTGCGGCTTTTGAAAAGCTCGACCTGTCCGATGACCAGAAAAAACAAGTGACGGATATTTTGAAGGCCAGCCGCGACAAGTTTGAAAAGATCCGCGGCGCCGCGAAGACCGACTCGACCGAAGCGCACGACAAGGTTCGCGCGGCCATTGAGGAAACGCGCCAGAAGTTGGAAAACGTCCTGACGCCCGACCAGAAAGAAAAATTCCGGCAGCTCCAGCAGGAGCGCGAGCGGGGAAACAGTCCCGCGACGGCGCCGCAGTAATCACACCGACATGCGACGTGACGAAGACGCGAACGCGCGGACTGACGTCCGCGGCTATTAAAGAGTTCGCAAAACGCGACGCGCGTATCCTTCATAGCCGCGGACGTGAGTCCGCGCGTCCAGGGCAACACAAACCTCCCACCGCTTCACGCGCCTTGCAGAGAACAATTCCCCGTCGATTTGAGAATTCGGTTTGTTGAAGATATACGCCGGATGTTAGAACAGCACCGGTGGCTTGAATGGGTGATCGAAGCGGAGATTCTTTTTACTCGGTATTGGCGCGCTATGGAATTGCAGTCGCATCCTGCCGCGCTGTTCCTGCTGCTCAAATTATTGCTGAAGAAGTATCTCGGCGACACGGTTCCGTTCGTCTTGTTCTTTTCCGCGGTGATGATCAGCGCCTGGTTTGGCGGACTGGGGCCGGGAATCGTCGCCACGGCGTTGAGCACGCTCTTCGCTGCAATGTTCTTCATGGGAACCGCCCAGAAAGCAGGTTATTGGAACGAGGCTCTGCCGCTGATCACCTTCGCAGTTGAAGGGTTGGGCATCAGCGTTCTGAGTCATTCCCGCAGACGGGTGCTCCAGGATCGCACCCTCGTTTTGGAGCGGGAGCGCACCGCGCGCGAACACGCCGAGCAAGTCGGGCAGAAGCTCAATAAAGCGATTGAAAGCATCACCGCCGAGACCGCCCATCGAAAACGCTCGGAAGAATCATTGCGCGTCAGCGAAGAACGCAATGTGACGGAAAGCCAGCGCGCGGTCGAGGAACGGCTGCGACTCTCAAGCGAAGTCGAACGCCAGGCGCGCATTTTCGACACGACGCTCTCGTCGATCACCGATTTTGCCTACATCCTCGACCGCGAGGCACGGTTTCGATACGTGAACAAAGCCCTCCTGGACCTCTGGGGACTGCGACTGGATCAGGCGATTGGAAAAAATTTCTTCGACCTGGGATATCCGCACGACCTGGCGGCCAAACTGGCAAACCAGGTTCGGCAGGTTTTCGAAACCCGAACCGGCCTGTCAGATGAAACGCCGTACACCAGCCCCACCGGAGCAGGGGGGACCTATGAATATATTTTCTCCCCCGTTCTCGCGGCGGATGGATCGGTCGAGGTAGTAGCCGGGTCAACCCGCGACGTCACCGAGTACAAACGCACCGAAGAAACATTGCGCCAGATTGCCGCCGAGCGCGAACAACTTCTCTCCAGCGAGCGTGCCGCCCGCGGCGAGGCCGAGCGGGCGGGGCGGATCAAAGATGAATTCCTGGCCACGCTTTCGCATGAGCTTCGCACCCCTCTCAATGCAATCCTCGGGTGGTCGCAGATTCTTGCCATCGTGCCGCGTCGCGAGGAAGACCTCAATGAAGGCCTGGCGTCGATCGATCGCAACGCCCGCGCCCAGACGCAGATCATCGAAGACCTGCTCGACATGAGCCGGATCATTTCGGGAAAGGTCCGATTCGAGGTCCAGATTGTCGACCTGGGTCCGATCGTTCGAGCGGCGGTCGATACGCTCAAGCCCGCCGCCGATGCAAGGGGCGTACAGCTTCAGCTCGATCTCGATCCGAACGTCGCAACGGTGGTTGCCGACCCCGGCCGGCTGCATCAGATCTTCTGGAACCTGCTGAGCAACGCCGTCAAATTCACGCCGCGTGGCGGATGCGTGCGCAGTGCTGCTCGAACGGCTCGATTCACAGTTCCGCGTGAGCATCACGGATACCGGCGAGGGAATCCGGCCCGAATTCCTCCCCTATGTATTCGATCGATTCCGGCAATCCGATGCTTCGACGACACGCCGCCACGGCGGGCTCGGCCTGGGACTGGCGATCGTCAAACAACTGGTCGAACTACACGGCGGCAGCGTCCACGCCACCAGCGACGGCGACGGCCAGGGCGCCACGTTCACCGTCTCGCTTCCGTCTTCGACGAACCAAGCACAGGCCGCGCCACCCGGCTCGACTCCGTTCCAAACAGCGAGGCAGCCACGTCCGCGCCGAAAGCACGTGCCGACATCGCCGGCATGCGCGTGCTGGTGGTGGACGATGAGCCGGACGCTCGAGCGCTGATGAAACGGCTGCTCGAAGAATATGATGCCGTCGTGACGGTCGCCGCCTCGGCGACGGAAGCGCTGCAATGCCTCGAGGCCGACCCGCCCGATGTGCTCGCCAGCGACATCGGCATGCCCGGCATGGATGGATACGAGTTAATCCGCCGGGTCCGCGCTTTGGGCCCGACGCGCGGCGGCGACACGCCCGCCCTGGCCCTGACCGCCTACGCCCACGCCGCCGACCGCGCCAGGACCGTTAGCGCCGGCTTCCAGCGCCACGTGGCCAAGCCGATCGACCCCGCCGAGCTGATCGCCGCAATCGCGGGATTGGGGCGGCAAAAGACCGGGGTCGATCCAGTACGCCCGAGTTGATCCAATTTCGGCCGGGTGTGGGAAATTGAAGACCTCGTATCACTGCTGGATTGACCGGGCCGTGTGGTACAATCTCCGTTGATGCGTCGTCGGCTGTTTAATGTTGTCGCGTTGGCGTCTCTGGTGTTATTTGCGCTATCCTGCGCGGCATGGCCCTTCGATTTTCGTTGGCGGATTCCGGATATACCGTCTTACCCATATATCCTTCTCACTTCGGATAATGACAGCCTCTTCTTGGAATGGAAATCTAACCGTACCCCATACGACCTATCTGGACACGAGATTCTGATGGCATGGCCCACCAGCTTTGTCGTCTTCCTATTCGCGTTACCTCCGTCTGCCTGGCTGATAGCCACCGTCTTTCGCCGCCGAAGAGATGCGAACGCAATGACTATGTGCGCAAAATGTGGCTACGATCTGCGCGCCACGCCTGACCGTTGCCCCGAGTGTGGAATGCCTGCAAATTCAAAGCCCGTGCCACCCAAGAATCCGGTAATTTCAAACTGACCCACCGCCACTACCGATCCTTTCATCTTGTAAATCCGTTTAAGAATCGGAGCACTTTGCGTCCGATGTGTCGGCTTAGCAACCCAAAAGTTGATCCACCTGTAGAGCAATAACCCGACTGTCCGATCACGGGCCTGAATTGAACGGAATGTTCCTGACAACAGGCTTGCAAGGCGAACGGGTGTAAGCGATCAATTCCAAAGGTGTTCCCATGAAATCGTCAAAAATCACCCTCGTCCGCAACGGCCTCGCGACCCTGAAACAGATGACCGGCCGACTCACGCTCACCGCGGTTTTGGCTGGAAGCGCGACCGTTTCCTTCGGTCAGGCCGCCCCGGTTGCTCCGGTCGTTGCTGCCCCGGCCGCTGTCGTCCCGGCCCCGGTGGTCGTGGTCCCGACTGTTCGCGTCTGGGTCGAACCCTCATTCGAAGTGCGTGAATCGCGGATCTGGGTGGCTCCGATCACCGCTCTCCAGCCTGGCCCGGTGGTTTTCGTGCCGGCGGTATGGCGCACGGTCGTCAATCAGGTGCTCGTTCCCGCGGTAGTGCGGACCGTTCAGGAAAACGCATTGATTCCCGCCACTTTCGAAGTGGACAGCTCCGGCACGCGGACGATGGTTTCCGCCCACTACATGATCAGGCAGCGTGAAGTCCTTGTGGCGCCGGCACATACGGAAGCCGTCGCCCATCAGGAACTGGTTTCCCCCGCCCATCTGGAACGCGGCCCAGCCGTCCAGGTGCTAATCGCCCCCGGCCACTTTGTGGTGCAGCTCAATCGAGTGATGACCGCTCCCGGCCACTTTGAAGATCGCCCCGTCGCTCCAGTGGCGATTTCCCAATAATCGGCTCAAAGATCCAGCGACCGCCGGCCTGCGGCAGGTGTCGCCTACTCTGAAAGAGATCGCCTCTTCAGACGTAAGTGACGCCGGCCGCAGGCCTTATTGTTTGAATTCTCAACTTGACCCGCCAGGCATGTCGGGCAGACAGACGGACAACTGTCGGACATGCCCGGCGTCCATCACATTTTGTGCACTTATCCAGACTCCCTCCGATTTTTTGCATTGCTCAAGGCTGATCTCAATGTGCAAGCCTCCAGGAAATTGTCCGACGCCTGTCGGGCAGATGACAGTTTTATTGATGGATCTGAGGTGAGGGCAGCAAGGTGTTGCCCTCAAAGAGAGAAAATCAACGGAGACTTCCATGAAAACAACGAAACTCACGCTTCCGCCTCACGCTCTTTCGATCCTGAAAAGGATGACCGGCCAGCTTACGTTGACGGTGGCTCTCGCGGGATCGGCCACGATCTCCCTCGCTCAGACGGCTCCCCCGTCCCCGGCGGCGCCCGCTCCCGCCGCGGTCGCGCCGGCTGCACCCGCGACTCCAGCCGACGCGGCTCCCGCCGACGCCGCTCCCGCACCGGATGCGACTGCAACCGCTCCGGGCGCTCCCGCGGATTCCTCCGCGGACGCGCCCGCGACAACGGTCGACGCTGGCGCGCCGGCCGTCGTTGTTCAGCCACAGGTCATCTATCAGGGAGGCGTCCCGGTCTATGTTGGTCGTGCGGCCTACCGTCGCCCCGTGTTCATCAATCGGGGACCTGTATTCGGCGCATCGCGTGGTGCACCGCGCGGCGGACCCCGCAGTTTTCGCCGCTAAGCGGAGCATTTGCTCCATGTGGCACAGCCGCCCCGGCTGTGTCTTCCCCGTCCCCGCAGTGCGCACCGTTAAGTGACGCATTTGCTTCCAACGCATTGCCCGTTTCCCGAAGGGAGCCAACGCTCCCTGAGGAAACAGAACGAGAGCCGCCAGGCGTGGGTCTGGCGGCTCTCTTATTTGAATGGCGTTGTTTCAACTAACAGCAGGATGCGAAGTAGGCACGGACGTCCTACCATACAAGACGAAGCAATATCGAGCCGATTCAAACACTTGATTGTGCCGGCAAGCCCCGCTTGCGGCGCAGACTTATTCGGCGCTGTCATTACGATCACCATCGCTCGGTACTTTGGGAGGAGCCGCGCACGAAGTAAGCGGGAAAGCACTCGGTAAACGAGAGAACTTTCCCGCTTACTTCGTGCGCGGCTCCTTCTGCGACTTTTTGCATTCACCGCGCCAGTGCGCCATTCCACCTTCGGTGGACGCGGCGTAGGCGCTGCGGCTTAGCATGGAGCTTTTTGATTCTCAATACCGCGCATTCACCGTCGATACCGCAAACTCATCCGTCCGAAACGGCCTCGCCGGCAAGCCCGCGCCATTGTAAAGATTGCAAATCGGATTATCCGCCCACGCATAGCGAAGCGCGATCGGCCTGGGAACCGACTCTGACCACACCACCACGTCGTTCCCTTCAATCCGCGCATCGGCCCATTTCCATTGGCGATCTTCCCCGCAAATCGTAAATCCCTCGAGACTACTTTTCGGACTATTACGAACCAGCGACGCCGTGGTCGGAGACTGTGAAGAGGGTTGATAGGATGCCGGAAGATCGCGCGCGACCAGGCCGCCGTCAGTGTGTGTAAAGTGAACTCGGATTTTGTCTCCCTCGACTGCCATCGAACTAAACACGGGGCCACTGCAAACAACTTGCCTGCCATAGGTGTCGGCCAGCGCGATCAGCGCCAGCCGGTCCCCGACGATCTTTTTGTTTTTCGGATGGATATCGGCTTCCTCGCCGGCGTCGATGAGCACCGCCTGGGCGGTATGCGGAAGGGCGGTCGCTTTGGTTTGCGCCTCGCGCAGCTCCGCCCACTGGCTTTCGCCAGGGATCTTGAGGTGCGGGTTGATATTGGGAAGCTGACAAATGTAGAACGGAAAATTCCCCTGGCCCCAATGCCCGCGCCAATCGCGAATCATCAGCGGCAGGGCGGTTCCATATTGCCACGCCCGCTCGACATTGCTCTCACCCTGGTACCAGATGACACCCTTGATCAGATACGGGATCTTCGACTTCACCGCATAATCAAAAAACATCCCAGGCGGCGCGGGTTGCTCCGGCTTTGCCGGGCAGGTGCTCTTCGCCTTTTCATCCATTGGCGGAAGCGCAAATTCCGCCTTCGCCCGCCATGGCCCGGCGAGGGAAATGTCATTTGCCTTGAACGATGCATTGCCAGGCTGAATACCCGCCTCGCCGATCGGGCTGAAAATACGGATGGCAAGCGTTGCCTCCCCTGCTTTCACCTGGTCGGCCGGGATGACACAGTCATATCCGCCCGGCAACCCTGCTGGAGAGGACTCCGCGATCTTAACGCCGTTCCAATATACGGTTGAAAAGTGATGAATCTGGCCAAGTTGAAGCAAAAGGCTCTTGCCCGACATGTCGGGCGGAATCGAAATCTGCCGACGAATCCAAACTGCACCGGCATCGGGAAGCCCGACCTTGCCGAAAAGCCCTGGTATTTCGATCAATTTCCAGTCGGACATGTCAGACACCTGCCCGGCAAACGCATTTACCTCTGTATGTAGTCGATCGTCTCGTTTGTTCTCCTTCTCCCAGCGCAGAAATTGCGGGCGGTACGCCTTGAAGCGCTCGACTGCCTCCATGACCCGGTCCTTGCCGACTTTCAGCTGCGGGTCGCTGTTCAACGCTTCAGGGCTGATCCAGAGTTCGATCGCCGTCGCCGGCTGAAGGGCAATCATCAGGCCGATCGGGCATTTCAACTCCTTCTGAAGATTCGTCCCGAAGTAATATCCTACCGCCGAAAAAGATCCAGAGACCTCCGGCGTGCAAAGCCGCCAATGGTCATTGTCATAGACACGGATCAGCGGATTGGAGGAGGCCGCCACTTCCTGGGCACCGTGGGTGGTGCTCTCCAGGCTCAGCCACATGTTCGACTGGCCCGAGCAGACCCAGACTTCGCCGACGACAATGTCTTCGATCGCCAGGCGATTCTTCCCTTCGACAACCATTTCATGCGAAGCGCTGTCGAATTCATGCAGATCGAGTCGCACGCGCCATTTCCCGTCGGCATCAGCCACCGTTTCCGCATGGGCCTTTGAGAGAGTCACCCTGACCCGCTCGCCAGGCGAAGCGCGTCCCCAAACGGGTACGCTGTTCGATCTCTGAAGCACGCCACGGTCGGAAAACAGAGGCGGCAAGTTCACATCGCCGTGCGCCGATTGCGCGCTGGCGATTAGAAATCCAACGATGCATTTGCTGAGATAGTTCCGCACGTGAACAGTAGTCTGGTCACAAAACACTTGTTGCATTGTGATAGACGGAACCACGACCGCGTGCGCCATTTTTTAGGAGGAGGAGGCGAGCTTCCCCCCGGTGGGACAGACATTCCTGTCTGTTGCGGGCCGGGGAGTGGAGGCCTACTCGCCTCCCGAGCCGGTTCGCTCTGGCGCAAACTCCGCGGAATGTCGCGTCCGCTCAGCGGGCAAGAATGCCGGCACTCGCAGACGCGTATCAGACAGGAATGTCTGACCTCCTGGAATGCTGGTTTGCCTTTGCCGTTGCGTCCGGTTATTTCGGAAACGTGGCGAAAATTCCTCAGTCGTTTCGGCCGGAGTACCGGCTCACAGCACGATTCCTCCGCGGACTGAACCGAACCTTTTCACGCATTTATCACGAACTGGATGTGCTTTCCCCGCAGTGCCTCCCTGACAAAGGGCCAGGCATTCTCGTCTGCAATCACGCCAGCGGACTTGATCCGCTCCTGATTCAGTCCGCCTGCAAGCGGATGATCATCTGGATGATGGCCGGCGAATATTATGACCTCTGGCCGATGAGCATGGTCTTCCACGCCGTCGATGCGATTCCAGTGAACCGCGGCGGGCGCGATTCTTCCGCCACCCGGGCCGCCTTGCGGGCGCTGAATGACGGGCGGATCCTTGGCATCTTTCCCGAAGGGCGCATCGAAACCACGCGCGAGCTGCTCCCCTTTCAAAGTGGCGTCGCCCTCCTGGCCGCCCGGACCCAGGCGCCGGTTTTTCCCGCCTTTCTCGACGGAACGCAGCGCTATAAGGAAATGGTCCCCGCTTTCGCCATCCCCAACCACGCAAGTATTCGCTTTGGTCCGCCGGTGCATCTCACGCATGAGGATGGGGAACGGGAGGGCGTGGCGGCGGCAACGGAAAGAATTCGAGAGGCCGTACAGGTTCTGGGGGCGCATACAATGGGCCTGTCCTGAGCGCCGTGGAAGGGTTCGGCTACGCGCCGCCAGGCTTCCCCTGTAGACTTCCCGCAGGCTTAATGGAGATGTCAGTGTCACAGCCGGTGCTGGCCGTGGTGAGCGTGCTGGGCAAGGACCAGAAGGGTGTCGTCGCGCAATTCGCGACCTACATGGCCCAGCGCGGAATTAACATCGAAGACATCGAGCAACACGTCGTTCGCGGATTCTTCCTGATGGATATGCTGGTGGATCTTAAGGACCTCGCCTGCGATCTGTCGGAACTGATTACCGGCCTACTGGAGCTCGGGCGAACCATCGAAATGGAAGTGCGCGTTCATCTGCACAATGAACGCCGGGCCAAGCGCGTCGCTGTCCTGGTCGGAAAAGAGCCACACTGCCTGGGACGGCTCATCGCGGATTTCAGCAATGGCCTGCTCCAGGGACAGCTGGCGGGAATCTGGTCGAATCACGCGGATCTCGAACCACTGGCCAGACAAGCGCAATTGCCGTTCGCGGCCGAGTCCGACTCAGACGTGGAACGGCACTTCGACTGGCTCCTGGCCACGCTGCAAAAAAATGCCGTCGATCTGCTGGTTCTGGCGCGATACATGCGGATCCTGCCGCAACGAATCGTGTCGGCGTACCGCAATCGGATCATCAATATTCATCCATCGCTTCTCCCTTACTTTCCCGGTGCGGCTCCGTATAAGCAGGCTTTCGAAAGCGGCGTCCGCGTGCACGGTTGCACCGCGCATTTTGTGACCGAGCAACTGGATGAAGGACCTGTCATCTTGCAGGATGTTTTTCATATCAACGTCGGCTCCGATACGCTGGAGGAGATCCGCCGGAAAGGTTTGGATCTGGAATCGCGGGTGCTGAGCAAAGCCGTACAGCTTTTTCTCGACGAAGAACTCGTCGTTGTGGATGGAAAAGTGATTTTCAAGCCGGGCATTCGACGATTTTTGAAAGGTTCGTAGCGCGGGTTTTTCCGGGTTCAGCGCTGTGTGTTGTTCTTTATGTTGCATGCCAATCCGTTACGTCAGCCGATCTTTCGCGAATTGGGTCTGGATGCGGACGCGATCTTTTCGCATCCCTCGATTCAACCCTGGCGGAAGCTGAAAGATCGCGAGAATTGCACGCTCGATGTGGCGCGCCCGACGGGAAGAAGCTGCGCTGGCACCTGAAACGATTCGAGCCGTCGCGCGCGGCGCTCACGCCGGCCCGCATTGAAGTCACGGGACACGAGGCCCTGGTGGCCGCCGGCATTCCCACAGCCGACCTGGTCGGCTGGGGAGAGGTCGATGACGGAAGAAGCTTCGTTATCTTCGAAGACCTGGCGGAATTTCGCCCGGCGGACAAACTGATCGAGAAGGGGACTTCCTTCGATAAGATCCTTCAGCCCACCGCCGACCTGGCCGCCCGTCTGCATCTGGCGGGGTTGCATCACCGCGATATGTATCTCTGCCACTTCATGATTCGAATGGAGGGAGAAAAAGTAGAGGTGCGCCTGATTGATTCAGCGCGGGTGCGCCATCTTCCCCGCCTCTTCCAGCGCGGCCGCTGGATCGTAAAGGACCTGGCCCAGTTCTGGTACAGCACGCTCTCATTGCCGATCACCGACGTCCAGCGCGAACGCTGGATCCAACGCTATGCTCAGGAACGCCATCTTCCCAGCCACGTCGGCTGGCGTCGGCTTGTGGTCCGCAAAGCGCGCCAAATCGCCCGGCACGATGCGCGCCTCCGCCGGGCGCAGCCGGATCGGAATGTGTCGATTCCGGGGTAGGTGCGGGGAGAGAGTGGAGGGCGGAAGGTAGAGAGTGGAGGCGGGATGACCTTGCCACTCTCTACCCGCTACCCTCCACTTTCCGCCTTCTCTCCTCCCCCCTTACCGGTACCACAAGCTTCCGGACCCATTGTGATCAGTGAAAAATGAGGTGGCGTCGCGCGCCTTGCCTTCGACCGAGCCATCGACGTGCAGCACGTTCAGGTAGACGTTGTTCCAACTGCCACCGTGAGACCAGTAGTTCTTCCCGCCGTTGGTCAGCGCTGCGTCCGCCATCAGGGGCGGGTTGTGGTCGGCGAAATAGACTCCAGTTCGCGTTTCATCCGTGAGCCGGCACACTTCGTACGGCGCCAGCATGCTTACGGGAGGCGGAGTATTGCTGATGGTGGTGTAGGAGCCCGGCTTGGAGCAGCCGTAATACTGGTATGACGTGACCACATAGTGGCGCAGATCCGTGGTTTGCTGCGGATTTGTGGCCGCGTCGGCCGTCGCCTCCGCCTGAACGCTGGTGATGTTTTTGTTCAAATCAAAAATCGGCGAGGGCACAAATGCCGACGGTAAGTGCTCGGAAGTGGGGCAGGTCCAGATTTGCAGGGACGCCTTGTAATCATCCACCAGGCTGAAGAACTCCACGTTGTTCATGTTCCACATGTAAGAGCAGCCGATGAGGTTCAGGATCGCCGGCACCGATTGCGTATCCCCCAGGGGAACGCGCTGCTGATGGTCCTGGGCAAACATCTGGATGGAGTATCCAATCTGCCGGAGATTGCTGGAGCACTGGGTTCGCTTGGCGGCCTCCCTCGCCTTCGCAAGAACGGGAAGCAGAATTGAGATCAGTAATGCAATAATCCCAATAACCACCAAAAGCTCAACAAGCGTAAATGCCGCGCACAACAACGTGCGGCGGTTGGCCCGCGAAGAGGGATTGCGTTGGTACATATTGGCCCTGATTTGCCCTTACTGCCCGCGTTCCCGGCGAAAGAAGTGAAAACGCCGGTGCTTCCGACCTGTGATCGGAGCTGAAGGGCAAGTATGACCCCAAAATCAGAAAAAGTCAAAGCAAAAAAAGGGGACCGGTCTTAGGGATTGGTTGCCTTACCGCGGTCGACGTTCACGGCTTGCCAGGGTTTTGGCATATCAAAGGCGCTTTCCCTTCCAAAGTTGCTTTACTTTTTTTTCTTGACACAAAAGGTTAGCTTGCCATAATGACAGCGCTAACGTCGAGATAAGTTCGTCGGCGTTCATTTCGAGTCAGTTTCAAATCTGAGACACGCAACGTGTCAGGAGAACGGGCTATGCGGAAATTTGGCGGTCTGTGTGCCGGTGGCTTGTGCGTGGCGATGGTTACCTCCGCGCACGCAGCTGATCTAGTGGTCAATGGAGCATTTGATAACACGGGCACTCCGTGGAATTTTAGCGCCGCCGATGACGGCTCCAGCACGGCCGGTGTGGAGGGCAACGGCCCGACCTATACCTATAACGCCCCAGACCACGGGCAGGTCGCACACCTGGTTGACACCGCCATCGTCTCGCAAACACTGACTGTCACCAAGACGGGTAACTATACCTTTTCGTTCGACTACGCTGCGTCAACTGGTAATTTTATGTCTCAAGGTGTCACACTGTCCTTGACCGACACGAATCCAGGTTTCGGGGATTCGGTAAATCCAGGAGCCGTGACGCCCACTTCGCAATGGCAGACAGATTCGTTCATGGCCACCCTGACGGCGGGCAGAAGTTACAAGATCTCGTTTGACACCTTCGCAACCCCCGACCCCTTGAACGGCGATGCGGTCGCCCTGATCGACAATGTTTCCGCTCCAGTTCCTTCACCAGAGCCGGCATCACTCAGTTTGGCCGCAATCGCGTCGTTCGGCTTCCTTCGCCGTCGCCGTTAAGTCAAATCCGATAGTCCAACTTCGCACGTAAGGCGTCGAAAGCGAATGGGGGTGCCTACTCGATTCCGCCAATACAGTCGCTGAATTTATTTCACGTAAAGATGATTGCTTCGCGGGCTGCTGAAGGGCGGCCCTTTTTCATGCGCCGCCAAGTCGATCCACAATCTGTCGCATCGCGATTCCAAGCTGTGCCAGCGCCAGGCGCGTGTCGCGACCAAGCCGGTGCAAAGCGAGCGCGCGGGCCGGCCGAGCCATTAGCGCCAGCGCGATCCGACCAGCCTGCGGACGCCCCATCTCGTCAACCAGCGAAAGTAATGATGGATCGATCGCAGTCTGGGCCGTGTCGCTGATCGCGCGCACGCCGATAACGGACAAACCGCGTTCCATCGCCGCTTTGCGGATTAAAGCGGTTTCCATATCGACGGCCAGCGCGCCGGTAGATCGAAACAAGTCCCCCTTCGCGTTCGCCGTGCAAATCAGATCATCCGACGTATGGATCGCCCCGAAGCGGTAGGGGAGTCCCGCGCGAAGTGTTTCGTCCGCGCCGTCGATCACCACATCGCCGACGCGGAGGGTGGGATCGAGCCCGCCGCCGAGGCCTGCCACGAGGATGAAGGTATTTTTTGAACGCGCGACTCGATCGAGAGCCTCATTCCAAATCGGTCCATGAACCGCGCGGATGCCAACTGCGAGCGGGGTGATGCACGGGCGAGACGCCGGTGCCACGGTGCGCTCTACTGCGCGTCGCTCAACTTCCAAAGCCGTGAAAATAATGATCTTACGTTCATTCACGAGTCTGCAATCCTACCATTCTCAATCTGGTTCTTCTTCCTTATCGTTTAGCCGCCCCGCTTGCAGGGCGCGTTGCGCGATATAGAACGCATTTTGTGAATCGAAGGTCGCGAACCGTGGAACGCCTATCTGAATTCAATCTGTCGATTCCACGCAGCGCGACGCGTCCCGCAAGCGGAACGGCTAAACGATAAGGAAGGGGACGGGATACAATGAGGTCAAGGGGTTTACAAACCGCTTGCATTTTCGGTTATGCTCAAAGCTTCCGCGCCCCCGGCGGCCGATAGTAAGGGTTCCTGAAGTACTGACCGGGAAGGAATCGGATCTTTTATGGGCGTACCCGTATCGCAAATGTGGACTGTCGCCAGCTACGTCATCCGCCAGAAGCTGGCGGGACGAAAGCAGTACCCGCTGGTGTTGATGCTCGAGCCGCTCTTTCGCTGCAACCTCGCCTGCGCGGGATGCGGCAAGATCCAGTATCCCGCCCATGTCCTGAAAAAGAACCTGTCGCCCGAGCAGTGCTTCAAGGCCGTCGATGAATGCGGCGCGCCGATGGTGAGCATTCCCGGCGGAGAGCCGCTGCTCCATCCGCAGATCGATAAGATCGTCGAAGGACTCGTTGGCCGCAAAAAATACATCTATCTCTGCACCAACGCGCTACTGCTCAAAGAAAAGATTGATCTCTTCAAGCCGAGCAAATACCTGACCTTCAGCGTCCACATGGACGGGCAGAAAGAACACCACGATTTTTCCGTTTGCCGTGAAGGCGGGTACGACATCGCAATCGAAGGAATCCGCGAAGCCGTCAAGCGCGGCTTTCGCGTTACCACCAATACCACGCTCTTCGACGGAACCGATCCGAAAAGCGTTCGCACCTTCTTCGATGAAATGATGCAGCTTGGCGTCGAGGGCATGATGCTCTCGCCCGGCTACAGCTACGACAAAGCCCCCGACCAGGAACATTTCCTCGGCCGCGCCAAAACCCGCCGGCTCTTCACCAAAATTCTAAGCAATCGCAAATCGGGGTGGGTTTTCAACCAGAGCCCTCTCTTCCTGGAATTCCTGATGGGCCAGCGGCAATACGCCTGCACCCCCTGGGGCATGCCGACCTTCAATGTCTTCGGCTGGCAGAAGCCCTGCTATCTCCTCCAGGATGGCTACGCCGACACGTTTGATGAGCTCATCAAAACGACCAAGTGGGAAAGCTACGGCACCGAAAGCGGCAACCCCCACTGCGCCAATTGCATGGTCCACAGCGGCTACGAAGCCAGTGCGGTCAACGACACATTTTCCTTGACCGGAATCTTCCGAGCCGCCAAAGCCACGCTCTTCGGCGGAACGTATCAAAACGCGTCGGCGCTGAAAGCGCTCAACGAAGGAACGGATGTGCCATCGGTGCCGCTGGTGAGTTTGACTGTGAAGAACGCCAAGCGCACTCCAGCGCGCGAACGCGAAACAACAGCGGTTTGAGAAAGGAAATCCCAAGTCCCAAGCACCAAATCCCAAATAAATCCCAAATTCCAAAAGGGAAAATTTCAAACAGGAGCGCTGTGAAGCACGCGTTTCTTCCCGTCTGGTTTTTGGAATTTGGTCTTTGGAATTTATTTGGGATTTGGTGCTTGGGATTTGGGATTTTCCGCAAATTATGCCACAGGAAACCAAATCCCGTCCCTTCGATGTCGAAGAACATGCTCCCGGCGTGGTTCATGAAAACCTCGAAGGCGCAATCCCTTCTCTCGCCACCGACGATGAAATCCGCGCCGCGCTTGAAAAGGCCTTCGACTTTCGCGGCGATGTGACGATCACGCGCAAAGATGGAAGCGTTGTCGAAGGGTATATCTTCGATCGCCGCAGCGACGGCAAAACCCTTGCCGAGTGCATCGTTCGGCTCTTCCCCAAGGACCGCGATGAAAAGATGTCGATCGCTTACAGCGACATCGCCCGCCTCGAATTCACCGGCCGCGACACCGCTGCCGGGAAAAGTTTTGAAACGTGGGTGAAAAAGTACAAAGAGAAAAAGGCGGCGGGAGAAACGAATATCCAGATTGAGCCGGAGAAGCTGGATTGACCGCCACGATTCACCTCGACCTGGACGGTGCCTGGGGCGGCGACATCCCCAACACGACAACACTCGATCTGCGATCCTGGGGACCTCGCCTTCGCTATTGTGCGCCGTGCTCCGAGGTCGAAGCATTCGACCAGGCCCTGCCCGCGCAATTACCTCCAACCATCCTCTACGGCTCCGGCGATTTCCATTATCTGAGCGGCGTATTCGTCCGCCGGGCCGCGCGCGATCGAGCCCTCACGCTCGTTTCATTCGACAATCATCCCGACTGGGACATCCGTCCGCCCCACTGGGGTTGTGGCGGATGGATCAACCGAGCGCTGTCCTTTCCAAATGTCGAGCGGGCCAGCGTCTGGGGCTGCGGCAATTTCGAGCTTCGATTTCCTTCTCGCCTGTTCGCGAACCATCGTGCGCTGAAAAACGGTAAGCTGCAGGTCCAAGCCTGGGCCGAGCGCCAGCCGGCGAGCGTTGCCCGCCGATTCGATTGCATGACCCGCGAAAATTGGCGCGATCGATTCGAACAATTCGCCGCGTCCCTGAAAGACAAAACGATTTACATCACCGTCGACATGGATTGTCTTCGCGCCGAGGAGGCTGTCACCAATTGGGAAAACGGTCTCTTCACCGCCGCGGACATCGCCTGGGCAATCGGCCGGCTCCGATCGGTTGCAATGGTCGTGGCCACCGATATTTGCGGCGCTCGATCCGCACCGCGATACGCCCGCTGGCGGCAGCGCTTTGCGGGAAACTGGGATCATCCGAAGGTGCCTCAGATCGCTGCCAATAAGGCAATCCGGATTAATCGGAATAGTCTTTCCATCCTGACTGAGGCGCTCAGAACCGGCTCCTCGCGCTGTTGCAGTCCGCAGACAAATTCGCATGAAAATTTGATAAATTCAGGATGAATTTTCCTTGAATCGCTATCGCCATTGTTGCATAGTGACCTATACGTGGAAATCGGCGGAAGCCGTCTCCATTCATTTCCGTTTCAGGAGCAGATCATGCGACTTGCCTTTCAGACCGCAGTGGGAATTGGGTTTTGTGGACTGGCCGTTGCCGGCGCTTCGGCGGCGTCGATTCAGGCCTATAACGCGACCGGAGCCAGCACCGGCAGCGCGAGTGGATTCCTCAATATCGGCCGCGAGTTCACTGTCTCCGGAACCGGCATCGACGTCAGCGCGCTCGGCGTCTACGATGACGGCGGCCAAGTGCTGAACGACTCGCACAATGTCACTCTGTTCTCGATTTCCAATTTCGGCACCCCAACCAGTTCGGTGCCCCTCGCGAATGTAACCGTCGCCGTCGGCCAATCATCCGCCTCGGATTTTGTTTTCGCTAACCTCTCCAGCCCCATCCATCTTGTCCCAGGCATTTATGGAATCATCGCCTACGGTTTGAGTAATTTAAGCGATCCCTACGGCGACGGCGGCGGTATGCCCGACGGCGTCTCCACGCCCAACGTCGCCGACGATCAGTACGCCGGCTCTCGTTTCGAT
The DNA here is from genome assembly GCA_963754335.1 of uncultured Phycisphaerales bacterium. Classification (GTDB taxonomy): domain Bacteria; phylum Planctomycetota; class Phycisphaerae; order Tepidisphaerales; family Tepidisphaeraceae; genus JBBSDP01. Next base: position 1,218,227 of record CAVWFQ010000005.1, on the reverse strand, counting down.
CCCTACGAGTCTACCGGCATTGGCACCCCGACCTACCCTAACGCCGGCGATGTCAAAGACCACAGTTCCGCCTCGTTTCTCTACACCGTTCCCGAGCCGGGCACGATCGGACTGATCGCTCTCGGTGCGGTCGGCTTCCTCGCCCGCCGTCGTATGTGAGCGGGCAATACCACACGGAAATTTCAAAGGCCCTCGGCACCCGCCGCGGGTCTTTTTTTCGCGCCGATCGCAATCGGTTAGCAGTAACCAGCCCAATCCCAGGGATTCGGAACGTCGCCGACCGTTCCACGCATCGGGTATTCGAAAGGCCGTCAGCGCCATTCGCCGCCGGTCCTGCGCATCGAAAATCCGCAACAACATCAACGCCGTTCGCCACATCGACGCCAATCCCTGGGCCAACGTTCCACAGAACCCACACCGATCGACATTCACCCAATCACCGGCAAACACCCCGGCCCGATCGGCTCAAAGCTCTTATACGTCAGCACAAATTCCTGATGCCCCAGCGATCTCCGAAGCCGTTCGGCGCGCCGCGAGCCGTGTTAAGAGTAAAGTCGAACAGTTCCCGCCCGACTTCATCGAGCGTCGCCCGCCCCTCGAGAATCCGCCCGGCGTCGATGTCCATATCGTCCCCCATTTTTCGATACGTCTCGGGATTTGCGCACACTTTCACGATCGGCGAAATCGCCGAGCCGACCACGGAGCCGCGCCCCGTCGAAAAGAGAATCAGATGCGCCCCGCAGGCGATCAGCTCCACCGCCTCGGCGTTGTCGCTGATGTTCGGAAACCCAAACCGCACCGGCCCATCGGGAACGACATCGAGCAGATAAAGCCCGCCGCGTGGCGGACGATCGCCGGGCTTGAGCATGCCGATAATTGGACCCGTCCCGCTTTTTGCGTAAGCGCCGAGTGATTTTTCCTCCTGCGTCGTCAATCCGCCGGCGGCATTCCCTGGCGCAAAACTGCCGTGGCCCAGCGTGCGATAGTAAACCTCCGCTTTTGCCACAGATTCGATCAGCAATTGCCCGAGCTCGGGTGTGACGGCGCGCCCCGCCATGTGGCGTTCGCAGCCGATCAGTTCGCCCGTCTCTTCGAAGATCACCGCCGCTCCCGCTCGGCCAGCAGGTCGAAGCATTTGCCGATGGCGGGATTGGCGGTCAGCCCGCTGGTCGCATCCGATCCGCCGCAGATCGTGCCGACGATCAGCTCATCGATCTTCATCTCCACTTTTTGTGTGCGATGAATTTCGGGAAGTATCGACGCGATCCATTCGCGTCCCTCAGCGAGGGTCTTGCGCGTACCGCCATGCTCCTGGATGACGAGCGTCTCGACCGGCCGGCCCGATTCGCGGATCACCTGCTGAAGGCCGAACCGATCGAAGCTTTCGCACCCCAGCGAGAGGAGCAATACGCCACCCACGTTGGGATGCGTGCAAAGCTGCTTCATCATCCTGTTGGCGTAGCTGTTCGGAAAACACCCCGGGAACCCAATCAACTGCACGCCGGCGTCGCGAAACGGAATCGTGATTTCCCGCGCCACGTGGTGCGCGCACTCGACGAGATAGGCAACGAGGACCTGATTGCGGATTCCTTTCCGCCCGTCGGATCGAAGATAACCTGTAAGATCGCTCATGCCTTTTCAAACTTTCGTCCCGCTTCCAGCGTGAAAGTGGGAAGATAATCGCTCTTGAGGTTGTGCGTATGCACATGCTCCCCGGCCCGGATCGGCCGGGTGGCGCTGCCGATTGGGCAGCCGAATTTGATCACCTTTTCGCCTGAAAGAATTTCGACGAGAGCGACTTTATGCCCAACGGCGATGCGGTCGAGGAAACGAAACGAGGCTCCTTCGAATGTTGTCTCCGCACCCGCGTGAAAATCCCCGGTAGCCACAGCGACGTTATCAGCGCGGGAGAGGCGAAGCAGCATGGGAGCAACTGAGGTTGTATCAGGTTTTGCCGTCACGATTCACTGGGGAAGTTGCCGCATCATAACATGATTATTCGCCTGCGCAGATTACCGACGCACGGCGTTTCCTGAGCATCGGTTCGACTTTTCAAGGTTGATATTGCCTTACGGCCGTGTTGCCGCCTTGTCCATCGCCTCTTCCGGCAGATCCGGCCTTTCGTAGTCATCAGGAGATTGATCCATCAATCTGTCGAGCGGCGTCTTCGTGCGGGTCTCCCCGCCGGTCTGAAGATAAAAGCCGTTCCCGGTCATTCCCGCGTCGATCGTCTCCTTCGCCTCCGACTCAGAATTTGAAGCGGTAAACCGCGCATGATTGAGCGAACGCCAGATCCCGGGAACTAGACGGATCCACCCATTTCCAAATCGCGCCCGGCGTGTCTCCGTCGCGCTCTTCTGATCCCGGCGAAAATCCTCGATAAAGGAGTAATACCCATTCATATTTCCGTCTTTGCCCGTGAAGGTCGAAAAGGTGGCCAGCCGTTTCCAGGACTTGGTTCCATCGATGTAGAGGTAGGCCGCATACGCCGTCGTCTCTCCCGATTGTTTTGCTGCGATGGCGAATCGATACGTCTGGCCGATCTTCCATTCGAAATCCATCATGCACTGCGCGCCGGTTCCTTCGCCGCCGAAGCGGCGGATGCGAACTTCGGGCGCGTGCTGCAACACAACCGCCTCTGTCTTCTTTCCCGAGGCTTTCGCCGCTTTGTCCTCCGCATCCCAGACCGAAAAGATCACGACTTTTGGCCCCTCATCCAGTTCCTGAATTCCGAAATACCCATGCTGAAATCCGCACGCCATGAAGTAGCTGCCCGGCGTGGATTGCTCCACGGTCAACTCATTGTAAAACAGATCGCCGACCGGCCCCGGATAATGGAGATGCACTGACCGCGCCGCGCGGGGCGGGTCGCCCGCTCGCGCCATCGGAATAAGGAGAATCGCGATGAAGATCCCAATTTTTCTCATCGCTTTGATCCTATCAAAACTGTAGCCGTTTCGAGTTTCTTCTCCCTCTCCCAGTACTCTGGGAGAAGCGAGCGGATTGGGCGACTGCCCGCGAGCGGGCTGGGGTGGGGGCGCCTTTCGAAATGAAGCCATTCGCGATTTCCAAATCCCCTCACCCTAACCCTCTCCCGGCGTACCGGGAGAGGGGACAAGAATCGCGCTCACCATCAAAGCATTACACCAACCACGACGGGGCAGAGCGGCGCGCGTCACCGACCGTTTTGCCGCAGACGCGCGCCGCGGCGCCGCCCCGTTTCCAGCTCACTCAACCCCCTCAAACCGTCTGCGCCGATTCCAATTGCTTGCGCCGTTTCTCCCTCCGCTTGCGCCGTCGCTCGGCCTTCTCGGCCCGCTTGACCGCCCGCTGAATTTCCCGCCGCAAATCGTCCGTCGATTCCGGCTCCAGCGGCAAGCTGAGTTCTTTCCCACGGTAATACTGAAGCCGCTCGATCGACAACGCCGACGGCGACTTCCCCCATCCCAGGTGCGGCTCCATCGGTGTCACCGCCGGCTGACAATCCAGGCAAATCCCCCCGTCCATCGCATTGGGCGGCGTGAAAATGCAACAGCCCGGGCAACGCACCATCAGCGTCTTGGCACCGCCCGGCGGAAAAACCGAAGGATCGTGATACCGGCAGCTCACCTCCCGCCCGCGATCGTCGATCGATTCGGCCGATTTGAACTGGGCATCGATCCACGGCGCGCTGGGGCAGCGCGTGCGGAGCTTGTTTCGAAGTTGCCGCTCCGCCGCCCGCGACAGCCCCACCCGCCGCTTGCGATTTGGCTCCTGCTCCGATCGATCACCACTCCGAGACACGCTCGCGTTCTGCATCAGCATGAGAACTCCCAACAAAGGTTCAGCTCGAATTTGCGTCCGCCACCCCGGCGGATCGCATCCGAACAGAACCCTTACTCAATTTGCGAGGAGCGAATCAAGGTTGATTCAGACGCAGAGGAATTTTTTCGCCGAACAAGTCGATGACGGGAAATGATTGACTGAGCGGGACTTAGCGTCGTAGCTCAAACGACAACGCCCACTCACTGAGACGATTGAAAATTATTTCCTTGCTTTCTCGTTTTCCAGGCGCAGGCGACTCGATGTGGAAAAATCTGAACCACCGAACGCGAAGAAATTTTCAATCTACGTTTTTGATAAACCGAAACGATGGGGGAGTTGATTTGAAACGGATCATGCGGGTTGATGACGCCGAGCATCCTTCCACAATCTCCCCCTTTCTTTCTACCTTCTCGTTTAGCCGCCCCGCTTGCCGGGCGCATCAATTGATCTGGCGCAGGGTCGATTGTCGAAGCGCTCCAACGATCCCGTGCTTCCCGACGCGGATTCGACGAGCAGCGCAACGCGCCGCGGCCTGCAAGCGGGCCGGCTAAACGGAAAGGACGGAAGTTGATGTGGAGCGGATCACGCGGGTGAATAATGCCCGAGCATCCCTCAACATTTTTTTCGTTCTTAGTTCCTTGCTTCAAGCCGCGAAGAGATGAACGGATTGTGGCACGGATGAAATCTTTTCCCATCCGCGATCATCCGCGAAATCCGCGGTTAAATTTCCTGCTTCGCCTTTTTCTCGAAGCGCTCCTCATCACGTTTGCGTCGAGACTGGCGTGATGAGAGCGGGCTTTTCTTTCGCCACAGTGCCGCATTCCGGACAACGGCAGGTTGTCGCGCGGAGATCGTAGCCACACCGGGGGCAAAGCGTCGCTCTTCGCTGACGCTCGATCCGCCGTCGCCGTATTGCCGACGTTACCCACGCCGCAGGCAGGATGCTTGTCGCCAGGAAAACAAACCAATAGGGCACGCGGCCGTAGGAAACGAGCCCGACGCATTCGCTTGGTCGGCCAACGGTTGAAGATATCGCCGGAGATCGGCGCGCGAAATCGAAGCCGCGCCATGAAACCTCTTGTGTCCCGAAGCCCGTAGACCAGGCGTAGGACCTCGAATTCAACTGATTTCCGTCCTGATACGGCGGGCCGAGAACAGGCGGTTTGAACGGATCAAAACCAGAGAAACGAATGCCATCGGCATCGGCCGCCAACTCCCACTTCCATCTCGTCTCATTTAGCCACAAAGTGAAACGTTTGCCAGAATGAAACGTGCCGCCCGGCGCCTCCGCAAACCCAGCCGGCGGCCGTGAACAGGCAAAGCATCAGCGACACCGCCGACAGAATGGGAAAGAGTCGACCTTTCATCTAATCGCCTGGTTCGGCACCGCACCACATTCCGGACAGCGCCGCGGTGTGGCTCGGAGGTCGTAGCCACATACCTCGCACTTGCCCCGTGATCCCGCGCGGACGCGGCTGCGCAAGACGTACAAGACGGGACAAACGAGAAACGCGGCGACAAGGAGCCATTCCGGGATGAGCAGACCCCGCGCGACGCTGTTGTTGCCATCCAACGAGATGAAGGCCAGTCCCGCGAATTGGTATGACGGCGGCAAGTCTGAAAAGAATTCCTCGCGACTGATCGGTTTTTGATGTTGAAACAACCAACCCTCCTCAGGAAAAGCTTCGCCTGGAAATCTGCTGGACCACCAAACGCCAGCCAATCCGCCGCGCAACGATATCGCTGCCGCTCCCAGACTCCGTCCATTACGTTGAATTAAATCGGTTTTGAAATTGCCGCGCACCCACAGCGCGCAGTTCCGGCGCTCAGAAGCAGCGATGCTGTCGACAGGATAGCGAAGAGGCGGCGATTCATCGCGCTCCCACTGTTGGAACCGTTCCACATTCCGGGCAACGTCCGGGTGTGGCCCTGAGATCGTAGCTGCAGTTGGGACATAAGCCGATCCGCATTAACCGGCGTGATTTGCGGCGCGATCGGATCCATAACGCCGGCGGCAGCATCGTCAGCAGCACCATCGGCCAGAGCGGGGAAATCAAGGTGTAATCGTGACCGGTTGAGTTGATGTCATTCCGGTAGAGGGCAAACCCGGCTCTGTTAAAAAAGATGTGGTAGGCCAATTTGCCGGCGTCGAAAAATATTGGCGGGTTCGCCGGCTCAACATCGAGATCATGTCCTTCGGCAAGTCCAGGCAGGGAGGCCGGCGAAGACTCGATGTGCCATTGTCCATCGTCATCCATATAGCCTGTATTCATTTCGACGAACAACCTGGCTCGTCCGCGCCATGACTCCGCTTCGAACACCCCGACTTTTCCCGTCGTTTCGGAGTCGGGCTCATCGACATGGCGAAATTTGTCGATCTGATCGTTCCACCAATAGCTTCGTATCCACAGTCCCGCCAGCGCCATCGCCAACAGGCAAGACGCCGCCGAAAGAAATGTAAAGAGGCGGCGCTTCATGGCGCCGCTGCCTCTTTTGGAATTGCGCCACATTCCGGGCATCGTTCCGGCGTCGCGCGGAGGTCATAGCCACAAATCCTGCACGCGTTAGGCGGAATTTGGTGGAACCGCCTCCGCCAGAAGAACAAGACTGGACAGACTAGAAACGCAGCAGCAAGCATCCAATCCGGGATGATCACGCCATGCACTGTGGTATGGACCGCCGCGGAAACGATCACCACGCCAGCGATCTGACGACTAGTTTGTACGCCGGATAAGAGTTCGTCCCGACTCCTCGGTTCACTGTGCTCGAATGACCATTCGAGCTCAGGCGAAGCATCCTCTCTAAACGGATACCACCACCAGGCGAGACCCACCGCCCCGCGAATCGATAACAGATTCAATCCGCTACGCGTTCGATCAAGATAAACGGTGTCGCTCTTGAAATTTCCACGCACCCAGAGCACGCAGGTGCCGACGAAAAGCAGCAGCGATATCACCGAGATAATGCCGAACATTCGACGGCCCACAGCGGAATTGTACCGGACAAGTCCATTGATCTGTGTGCATCTGTGCCCCATCTGTGGCGATAAATTCCGCGCCTTTTTTCGATTTTGGTCGCGGCAGTCAGTCAGGAGCACGCCAGCGATGAGAGATCAGCCGCCGATCAACGCAGATGAACGCGGATCAAAGGAACTAAAAATTCTTAATCCGCGTACATCCGCGTTCATCCGCGGCAACATTTCTGCGAATTGCCCCGAATTTTGGTTGCGCCGGCGGCAGCGTTCGGCTCTCTGACTTCCAGGGGCGAGCCCTCTTCCACGGCCCTTTAGACCACGAATCCATACATGCTACCAATCGCATTGTAAATAGAAAAGTCACGTTCTATGCGCAAAAAAGCCCTTCCCTGTTGCTGGAATTTATATCGCGGCCGGCAAAGGACTTACGATCCAAAACGTTAAGTTTTGGTCTATATAGTGAGGACACAGATAAAAATGAACAGAGATCAGAATGCAGTAATCAGTGACCCGCTGGTGACTCAGCAAAAACGCCGCGAGATGGCCTGGCAACTTCGCTACGAACGCGATTGGAGCCTGGAGCGAATCGGGGTCCGGCTGGGCGTGAGCGGCGCGGCGGTTTGTATGCTGCTGCGGCGCGAGGCCGCCATCCGATCCCAGGCCCGACCCGAGAACGCGAAACTCCCCCGGCGAATGAAACGCACCCGCATCCATCCCGTTTCGCTTTCGTACACGTTCAACGCCTGAATCTTCAACCCCGCAACAAACGGGAAGCTCATTCCAGGGCAATCTCATGTGGCCCTTTGGAAGAGGTCACGATGCTTGTGGTGCAGGCTTCCAGCCTGCCATTCACAATCAGCAGGCTGGAAGCCTGCACCACAAAATACCACTTGCGATCGCTCCAGAAGCTCATCTGGGACAACGCAAGCATTCCGGCAGATCCACGGTTCGACCGTCTACTTTTGATGAGGCTTTGTGCAACGATGCTCGCCACCATCACAGAAACCAGTATCACCGCATGGGTCACGCTCGCCTCGGCGATCATCGTTGGAATCAGCGTTGTCGGCGGCCTGGCCATTTCACGCGGACTGGCGCTGGCCAGACAGTTGAAAGAGGGCATCGCCGCCTTGAAGACGGATGTTGCCGTCGCTCAAACGCAGGCCAGCGCGAACGCGGATCGCATTGATTCGCACGCCGGGCAGATCAACGCCATCGCCCTGGCGACGCCGACCGTCCAGCCTGCCCCAACCGTGAAGCTCGATCCGATCGCGCTGGCCAATGCCATGCACGCGGCGATGCAAAGGGGGACAAGCGGTGCTCACTGGCCGGCGCCGGCCGCGAACATTCCACCTTCACATGGAGTCACCAAGCCATGAAACTTATCGTACTTCTTCTCCCCGCGGTTCTTGCCGGCTGCGCTTCGACCGGACCAACTTCCGCCACGCAGCCCGCAAACGTCGTGGCGGCGACAACGTCCGCCGAATCCGCGCTGGACATCGCCGTGAATGCCATCCACATCGGGCTGGATACCGGCGCTATTTCGAAGCCGACCTACTGGAAAAACATCGACCCGGTCATCCAGACCGCGAATGCCGCCATCAGCTCATCCAGGGACGCCGCCAACGCCGCCGCCAAGGCAAACGCCTCGGGCGATACCGCGACTGCCCTGGCCGACTTGAACACGGCGCAGGTCGCGGAGAACTCCGCGATGGCCGCCGTGCAACAGCTTGCGCCGTATGTGGCGTCCACCAGCTCGAAAGGAAAATAAAATGCCGGTACTTCTGACTGCTGTGATCGCCGTTCTCACCGAAGCGCCTCAGCTCGTCAACGGAGCCAAAGCGCTCTGGCAGGCGCTCGGGACGCTTCATCAGGCCGGCCTGATTCAACTGAACGACGCAAATATCGCCGCAATGAATCAGGCCGGCGTGACGCTGGCGGCGGACATCGCTTCGCTGGCGGCCGCCGCCGGCCCCAAACCTGCTTGAGAATCATCATGGAGTTTCTCCACAGCCTCAACAACGCATGGCCATTCATGCTCGCCACGGTGGGACTGATCAGTCTCTTTGTGAAATGGCGTCGCGATCGGGACCTCCTTTCGATCCAGGCAAACGCCGCGGAGATTTCCAGGTTATGGGCGCGCATCGAGATGATGGAGAACGCCGAGCGGCAGCAGGCGAGCTTCATCGACACCATGCGGTCCGAGCGATTCCAGCTGGCCGGCGAAAATCAGAAACTGATCTTCGAAAAGCAGCGGCAAGCCGAAGAGATCCTCGAACTGAAAAAAAGAGTCAGTGCCCTTGAAACTGAAATTTCGCAATTGCGCGAGCAGAAATCGGCGGCAAACGTAAGCGGATCGGACCGATAGAATATGTTGCTCGCTTCAGGCCAGGACCAGGCTGACTACCGTTACCCATATGAAGACCATATTCGCAACCCTCATCCTCGCAACGCTCATTCATCTTCCCGCGCGTGCCGATGACAGCAGCGTTCCGGCAATTCCCGCCGCCGCGGTGATTCACAACGGCAACGGCAAGTGGGAATTAACCGCCGGCCTGATCAGATCCGGTTTGGACGCAGCCCATCCCAACGTGTATCAGAATTACACCGTTCACAAGGGTATGCTGACCCTGGCGAATCTACAGCATGTCATGGTGGTCGGATGTGACATCGGAGGATTCGGACCCGATTATTGTGTTCTCCTGAACAACTGCACCGACGTCTGGGTGTGCGGCAACAAGATTCACGACGACAACGGCGGCGGGGTGGGATCCTATCCAACCGTCCTCGTCAACTGCCACGTCGACGGGAATGTCTTTAGTAATGTTGGCGAGTCGATCCATTTGGATTTCGGATCAAGCGGTCAATCGCAGGGTTGCTCAGTGAGTTATAATGTGATCCCGACCACCACTCGCTACACGATCGAACTTCAAGGTGACAGCGCCGCCGGGCTTAAGGTGCTGCACAACTATTGCGGCAGTCCGGGCCTCAGGGGCGACGTATCGATCGCCACGCAATCGTCCCCGCCCTCAGATGCGAGCGGACAGCCTGTGCCGGGCGGCGTCCCGTCCGCGTATACCAAAGGAAACGAGATTGCGTACAACACCATCTTCGGCGGCGCGCCGAGCGCTGCGCAGCCCAACGGCGGTGGGGGACTGGAAATTTACGGCGCGGGGGCAAACGTCCACGATAACACTTTCGTCAATGCGAATGCGGCCAATCCCGGAATCTACTGGTCCGCCACCGGCTGGCTTCCAAACACGCCCTGGACCATTACCCACAATACCTTCATCGGGGTCAGCAATCCGTGGAGCTACGAAGGTTTTTTGCCCGCGGTGAACCTCGCGCCGACGACGAGCGGGAACAGGATTTTTGCCACGAACGATCCCAAGGCTCCGCCAGTTCCCACGATCGCGCAGACGCTGGCAACGGCTGGCGGCGCGATGACGCAGCCGACGACCAGGGCGAGCGCCGATCAACCGGCTGTCCCGCCCTTTGCCGCGGTGGCGCAAGTCGATGGCGTTCACGTTTCCAATCTTCCCGGAAACGCCGGGACCTTGACCTGGACCGCCGACGGAAATACCGGCGTTGCTTTTGCGAATCCAACGCTGGGCCAGACTGGAAATGTTTCAGTGCCAGCCGGCGCGACCACCGCGCTCATCACGTCAATCCCCAATAACTGGGAAGCGGTGCTGACCTTCTCGGGCCTGCCGGGCACGAGCGTGATTGTGCGGGCCAATACGGCTCAGCAATTCCCTGCGGTGAGCCCGCCGAATCCGTCGACCGAGCCAGCCGCGGTGCTGATCGGTCATTCGCGCGACGGCGTAACCTGGACCGTCGATGCAACGGTACAGCCCTAAGCAGTCGTGCCTTGCCGCCGCCCGATGCAGGTCGTCGCCTGATGCAATTTAAATAGAAAGACAATCCGCGGCTTACAAATCCACTCCATGATGCCGTGCGTGAACCTTACTGCTCTTCTGAAATGAGGTCGGTCATGAAGTGGACCCTAAGATTGTGCTGGGACGTGGCCTATTTCGTACCGGCCTGCGCAATGGCAATGCTGCTCTTGCTCAGCGACCAGGCGCTCCCGAATTAGTTGGCGATCTTGCGCACTTTAAACAAAACAAAAATAGGGGCCTTACAAACCCGCTCTATCGTGCCACGCTGAACCATCAAGTGCCCCCGAGATGAGGTGAGCGATGAAATGGACATTAAGACTCTGTTGGGACGTGGCCTGTTTCGTTCCGGCTTGCGCCGTGGCGGTTGTGATCTTCGTGACCGAACCCGCTTTCATGAAATAGCCGGGACAATTCGAGGCTCACGGCTCGCCGCAGAGCGCATCTCGATTGGTTCGTAGTGAAGCCTTTAGGCCGTCGCCTTTCGGCCGCAGCAGTGCCACACGGCAAACGGCGACGCAAAGCAGCAGAGGGCTCTCCACCTCCATTGTTCCCGCCGGGAACCGCTTCTCCCGCAGATCACACGATGAGTTCAGCCCGGCAGTAATCGCTGTCGATTCGCTTCTCCATTTAGAAAACGTCGGAATCGCCCCCGGCGATTCGCCGATCTACTTCCGCCTCGGCGCCAATGCCATTTTGAAAGTCACCGCCAAAAGCGATGCCGCCGGGACGATCGATCACGGGGTGGTGGCACGGATCTGAATTCGTTCGTAGTGCGGGCTTCAGCCCGTATCGAACGCCAATGACCATGTCGAAGACACGGCCTAAAGGCCGCACTACGAACCTATCACTTGCCCCAAATTGCCGTACAACTCGAATGCCCGATCCGCGCCAGCGCCCGGGTCACACACGTGGCCCGCATGTTCGATCTCCGCCTCGCGCAACACGCAACAGAGCGCTTCTCCGTCGAGGTGCCCGGCACGAGCGAACCCTGGACCATCGGCGTCATCGTCGGCCCCTCCGGCAGCGGCAAGACCACTATCGCCCGTGAGGCGTTCAAGGACTCTTTTCATGTGCCGCGAAGATGGCGCGCCAATCGAGCCATCATCGACGGCTTCGGCGCCGCTTCCGTATCGACCATAACGAGAATGCTCACCGCCGTCGGATTCAGCAGTCCCCCGGCGTGGCTCAAACCTTACGCCGTCCTCAGCAACGGCGAACGCTTCCGCTGCGACCTTGCCCGCGCCCTGCTGAGTGGAGGGGAACTGGTTGTATTCGATGAGTTCACAAGTCTTGTCGATCGGAACGTAGCAAGAATCTCATCCGCCGCCATTTCTAAATGGATTCGGCAGAAGCAGAAGCCTGCAGGGCCTGCCCTGAGCGTAGTCGAAGGGTTCGGGGTTCAGGGTTCAGTAAGAGAGGTCAACCATTCTGCGCACGACGCCACAAATCCGCGGCACTCGCCAAACCGGCCGAGCCCAACGAGTAAGCTGGCAGCGAAAACCGCCTCTTCACTGAACCCTGAATCCCGAACCGTTTTTGAAAGTGACGGAGTAACGGAGTGTCGGAGTGACGGAGTGCGATCCCATCGGGCGTGCACACCGACACCCCGTTACTCCGAAACTCCGACACCTCGTTTTGTAGCGGTCACCTGTCACTACGACATCATCGAATGGCTCGAACCCGACTGGGTCATCGACATGGCCACGCAAACCCTGACGCACAGGTCGCTTCGGCGGCCGGACATTCAACTGCGAATCGCCCGATGCAATCCCGCAGAGTGGAAGACCTTCAGCCGGCATCATTATCTAAGCGGCGACATCCACCGCTCCGCGAAATGTTTCCTCGGCACAATCGACGGACGCCCCGCCTGTTTCACCGCCGTGCTCCCGTTCCCGCATCCGCTCCGCCCCGGCTGGCGCGAGCACCGCACCGTCTGTCTTCCCGATTTTCAGGGGATCGGCATCGGCAACGCCATGAGCGAATTCGTCGCTTCGCTCTATCGCGCCACCGGCCGCCCTTATTTCAGCACGACGAGCCACCCGGCCATGATCGCACATCGAACCCGTTCGCCCCTCTGGCGAGTGACGCGGAAGCCGAGCCGGGTACATCCCGGCGGAGCCACGAGCAGCGCCCCTTTCATGAAGCGAAGCGTCAGCACGAACCGGATTACTGCGGGGTTTGAATACGTCGGGCCAGGAAAGGTGCAGGAGGCCCGGTCGCTCGGACTGACTACGAGAGAATCAAATACAAAAGAATGAACCACGGATGGGCGTCGAGTAGAGCAGAGGCGCATCGCACGATGACTGAGCTGGATATCCCATTGTCCTTTAAGCGTCTGGGTGGACGCGCTGGTCTCGCCTATGTTTCCTTTGCCCTCTCTAAAATTCCGTACGGCGGGTTTTCCCCAGTACGGCTTCAAACCGGATCCGCCAACCGCAACCTTCGCCGCGCAGGTACGACCCGTCGGCTTATAAGCGGCCAGTGGAAACGCTTTGATCCCTGTAGCCCTTGCGGGCAATATAGCGGGATCTCATTCGGTTCCTTCCGGTCCAGAGGCCCTTGGCTCGTCAACGGGTTATGTTGTCCCGCCGAGTCGTCGCTTACTATGGCCTCATCCGAGGCCCTCGGTCCCTCCCGTCGGTTTATGGATTATCCGACGGGTCTTTGCCCTTCCGGGCCAGGATCGAGGGATTCCCCGATTTACTCTGCGTGTCCTTCTCTCCGTGCCGTCTTCCGTACCCCGTCGGACCGGATGGGCCTTGGTTGTGGCTCTTCCACCCGTGTTGCCTTCGCCAAATCCGTACAGGCTCGGCGTCCGAGGAGCCATGCAAGTCGATTCACGCATGGCCGTGTAACGAGGCTGCAAAGTTCGCTTGATGCTGCGGCCCGGAGAGTTGCTTGCCCTTCATCGACAAGGGCTTTTACTTTCGAGCTTTCATTCCATGAGTCACCTCAAAAGAACGTCGAATATGACTACGCGGGTCATTCAACCAATTTCCCGCGGCCGGACTTTCGCCGGCTGGACACGCAGCATTACGGGCTGCGAACGGATTGCACGGATAAGAAGAAAGATTCACAACCTCAGGATTGCCTCTTCCTCCCATCCGTGAAATCCGTGCCCATCCGTGGTTAAATCCTCCTATTCCGGCACCGGATTCCCGCACTCAGGGCAACGCTCTGGCGCAACGCGCTGATCATAGCCGCATTGGGTACGGATTGCCTCGCGGCGTTTTCAATCAACCGCTTGCGAAGATAAGCGCAACGTTGGGTGGGCTCGGCCCACCACGACTCAACCGGTGGACCAAGCCCACGCTACCTTTAACCACACAACGTATGAGCAAAGACACAAAGGAAGAACTCACACCAAAGCAGGCGATTTTGAAGGCCCTCTCCAACGGCGCTCGCTTTCGCGACGCGGCTCGATCGCAGAACGCAACGATCGAAGAAGTGCGTCGGTGGAGAAGCGAGGACCCGAATTTTGACCTTCAAGTGCGCAACGCCCGCGCGAGGTGCAAGGTGAACCAACTCAATCGCCTCTCCGAAGCCAAAGGGTGGCAAGCACCCGTCTTCCTCCTCGAACGCAAATGGCCCGCCGAGTTCGGCCGGCGAAAGCCGGCGGCGGCGCCCGAGGAGCCGGAGAAGGTGGATGATGCACGGGTCAGGGTTGATCTCTCGTTTCTTCCGCGGGACCTACTGAAACGTGTTGAACAGGCTTTTCGTGACGCAGCACCGCGCGTAAACCCATGCACGGCTACATCGACTCCACCGAAACTCATACAAGACAGCTCGTTGGCGATCAGGACGAACGCCGACTGAGCGCATTCATCATCGACGCCTGGCGTATCCTCGAGCCCAAAACAACTTTCATCCCCAACTGGCACCTCGACGCCATCGCCGAGCATCTTGAAGCGGTCACGAACGGCCACATTCGCAATCTGCTGATCAACGTTCCGCCGCGCCACTGCAAGAGCCTCGCCGTCGCCGTCTTCTGGCCGGTCTGGGAATGGATCAAACACCCCGAGCGCCGCTGGCTTTTCAGCGCATACGCTTCTTCGCTGTCGATTCGCGATTCGCTCAAATGCCGCCGGCTCATCGAATCAACCTGGTTCCAGGAAAACTGGAGCAAGAATTTTCAGCTCCGTGGAGATCAAAATGAAAAATCGCGTTTCGATAACGACAAAGGCGGCTACCGCATCGCCACCAGCGTCGGCGGGGCCGCCACCGGCGAGGGAGGCGATCGCGTGGTCGTCGATGATCCGCACGCCGCCTTCGAGCGGCAGAGCGATGCGGTCCGGGAAGCGGCCCTCATCTGGTGGGATGAAACGATGAGCACTCGACTCAACGATCCGAAAACCGGCGCGCGCATCATCGTTATGCAGCGCCTGCACGAAAAAGATCTCAGCGGCCATGTGCTGCAGCAGGGGGGCTATGAGCATCTGTGTCTCCCCGCCGAGTTCGATCCCGGCCGGCGACGCAACACCAGCCTTGGCGACGGGATCGATTGGTCCGATCCCCGCACTTTCGACGGCGAGCTTCTCTGGCCAGCGCGACTGGGCAAAACCGAAATCGCTGAGGCAAAGCTACGCCTGGGCCCGACCGGCTATGCCGGCCAGTTTCAGCAGCTTCCCGTCGCCGCCGGCGGGGCCCGCTTCCAATCGGCCTGGTTCCGTCATTACACCCTCGCGACCAACGGGTATCGCCTGATCCAATCCGACGGGCGCGAGAAACTCGTCCCGCGCTCCACCTGCAAACGGTTCGCGGTGATGGATCCCGCCGGTACTGAAAAGAGCCAAAACGATCGCGCCTGCTACACGGTGATCCAGGTATGGGATGTGACGCTGGATCACGACATGATCCTCGTGCATCAATATCGCGAGCAGGTACAGGCGCCCGACGCCATGGCGGCGGCCGTCCGCATCGTTCACGAATTCAACGCCGAATACATCGCCGTGGAAAAAGACGGACTGGGATTAGGCATGGTGCAGACGATCCGCCGGACCGGCGTCGCCGTCAAACCAATCAAAGCCCGCGGCTGCAAAGAGGCCCGCAGCGAAATCGCCGAGATCCGCATGTCGGCCGGCATGATCTACTTCCCGCGCGAAGCGCCGTACCTCTGGGACCTGGAGCAGGAGCTGCTCCATTTTCCCAACGGGGAGTTTGCCGATCAGGTCGATGCGCTCGCACATGCGGCGATGCAGGTGCAACGATTGAATGGGCCGCCGAAGTTGAGGGGCTCTGCAGGATTTACATCCAAGGTGGACGTGGCGTCAGTCGAAGCCGTGGAGGACGAATCCGGGATTGGACTCGACGAATCATGGGAGACGATGATATAGACGCGCGTTGATTTTATTTTACGGATTTTGACGATTATCAATGAATAGGCAACGGAATGTTGATAATGGCCATTGAATTGGTTTATAAAGGGAACATCAGTCGTAATGGAAATTTCACTCACTTCAACGCGTACGTTGGAAGAGCTTTTTGATCAATTCGGTGGCGATGCAGAGGGGCCGGGCTTCACGAAAACTCATGTACCCCTGAAACTAGCCTTATACAGCATGGATAAATTGATCTCACGATCTCAGGCCAAACGCGTGCTGGCACGATTCGAGAAATTCAAGGAAGTTATTCTTGACTGCGATGGAGTTGAAATGATTGGACAATCCTTCGCCGATGAGATCTTCAGAGTATTCGCAGCTCGCAACCCCGATGTCGCGATCTACACCGTCCGCGCAAACGCCCGGGTCCAACGAATGATTCAACACGTAAAGGCCGCATCGCTAAATCCGCCAAAATCGCCCTCACTTTTCAGCGATTTCGAATCCGATTAGTTTTTCTTTGATCTGCTAACCCGTTGACCACTTTTGTCACGGGCGGTGCCGTCCTCGAGGTGGCACGGGTTTCCAACCCGTGTCTTCAATGTCAGCACGGGTTGAAAACCCGTGCCACAAGAACCAAATGACCGAACCCGTCTACACACTCAATCTCTCTCCCCAGCCCGACGGCTCCTACCTCAAGGCTGCGCCGAATATCGGCGCTTCGACCTGGGCCGATTCCCCGCCATTGGGCGCGCCCTATACTGACGCCTTTCGAAAGAACCGCGCCCCGAATCCGCGCGAGCTGGTGCAGCAGTTGATCGGAACGGCCTATGCCTGCGCCACGCTCAATGCCGATCTGGTCGCGGCGGCGAAATTGCGCCTCTACGTTCGCACGCGCCGCGATGAGCCGACGGTGAAAAACTATCTCCAAACGATCCCGGTCAGCCGAAAGAACCTGTCTCGCCTGAAAGACGATGCGGCCTCCGGGCCACAACTCGCGGGTGACGTAATCGTCGAAGAAGTGACGCGCCATCCACTTCTCGAACTGCTCACTCGTCCCAACCCCGACCCCGATCAGGGCGGCCTATGTGGCTACGACCTCCGCTGGATGACCCAGCTCTATCTCGAAAGCGTCGGCCGGGCCTACTGGCTCATCGAGCGCGACGGGCTCGGCGTCCCCGTCCAGATCTGGCTCCTCCGCTCTCACCTGGTGCGCGAGGTCCCCGATCCGACGGGCCAGCGGCTGATCGATCACTACGAATACGGCGGCAGCCGGGCGGGGTGGTTTGCGCCGCGCGACATCATCAAGTTCCACTTTCCCAATCCCGAGAATCCCTACTTCGGCGGGTACGCGCCGCTCGCCGCCGCCATCGAGAAGATCCGCATCGCCCGCAAGGAAGACGCTCACATTAATGCGATGCTCGAAAACATGGGCCGCCCCGACGCCGTCTGGAGCCCGCGCGGCGATACCGAGGGAGGCGGCATCGGCGTGGCCGAGGCGCAGCGCGTCCGCAGCGCCTTCCGTCAGGCCTTTGCGCAGGCAGGCCGAGGCGGAGTCCTCATCAGCGAATTTCCCGGCACGCTTCAGCCATTGCAGTGGGCGCCGCAGGATGTGGTGGAGATCGAACGGGCCCTGGCGATCAAGACCGACATCTGCAATGTCTTCGGCGTCCCCGACGCGAAGCTGGAGCGCAACGCCGCGAATTTGGCTGCCGCGCGCACCGCCGATTATGCCCACACGAAAGATGCGGGTTTGCCGCGCGTCATGCGCAACCAGGAAGCGCTCAACGCCCGCCTCGTACCGATGTTCGATCCGAGCGGCAGATTATTCGTCGCCTATGACAGTCCGGTGCGGGAAGACGAGATCTTCGCCTTCGAGCAGACCAAAGCCGCCGCCGAGAGCGGAGCGATCACGCGAAACGAAATGCGCGCAACGCTGGGATTGGAACCGGTCCCGTGGGGCGATCTGCCCCTGGTTGGGAAGGACATGATTGCCGTGGATGAATTGGGAAGGCCGCAACTTGCGCCCGTTCCGGCAACAACAAACACAAGCGAATTCACTTCTCCACGTTCCGGCGCGGACTGAAGGGGAGAAGATCATCAAGAAGACAAAAGTTGCACTTTCGACGCATCACTCCTCTCGAAGAATGCCCACAGAGATCACTGAGGAGCACAGAGATCACAGAGACGTTGAGCGATTTTTGCATTCCCGCCCTTACGACAATGATCCTGCGTTAATTTCATGACTCTTCATTCGGCGAGCGGAATCTTTCTTCGAAACAAGAACAACATAGAGCGGCCTACCGGGTCTCGGTGATCTCTGTGCTCCTCTGTGATCTCTGTGGCCATTCTCTTTTACGTGTTTGCGGTTGTTGACGTGCAAAACAACAAGGCACGGCCGCTTTCAACGACAGCCGTGCCTCAGGATCAAACGCCTCGAAACTTACTCTCTTCAGCCCAAGACTGCTGACTTTATCCGGCTTTCCCGGACGGAATATCGACGCCATACACCGAGGCGACCGCATGATACGCGACCATCCGATAGGCATCGTTCACATCAGCGGGCCACTGATCGACATGCTCGCCAATGTACGTCAGGTGATTGAGCAGGTCATTGTAAACCTGTTCGCCGGTCCGGCTGTTGGGGATATCGACACAGTAAAACGCCGGAAGCTGATGAATCATCGACACGTTCATGGCATTGAAGCCATAGGCGGCGGGGAAGTGCACGATCGCCACGTTTCGACCTTTCTCGAGTTTCTCCGCACTCGCCTCATGCTTCTCCTGCTTGGTGTCGCGGTTGGCGCTTTCCTTGTTTGAAGCCGTCACGGCTTCGCCGCCAGTCGCGTTCACCGGCCAGTTGGCCAAGGCGACGTTCGGGTCAGAGACTTCGCCCTGAGCCACCGTGAAGCGTTCGTCGAAGACGACGTTCTTATCGTTCAGGTCAAAGTCCTTGCCGTACTTGGCTTTCCAGGCCTTGGCGATCTGATCGATCCGGCCGTCCAGTTTTTTCTGGTCGAAATCCTTGAACTGCTGGGTCCGTTCCTGGTCCGGCTTGGCCAGCTCGCGGAGGAATTTCTCAAAGTCTCCCTTTGTGACGGACCGCTCCGCCAACTTGACCAGCCCGCTCTTGGCTTCGCTGACGGCACCGACGTCTTTGACGTCAAAACCGGCTGGCAGCGTGAGCGCGTTGTCGGCTCTCGCTTCGGTTTTCGCGTCCGATTTGTCGGCCGCACTTACAAACGCGGGCACATAACCCGCCAATCCCGCGGTCATCGCGGCCGCGAGCATCCATTTGGATGTCTTTCGCATAACAAGGCTCCTAACCCCAGCTTTTCGCCGGGAAAAACGGCAACACGAACTGTCTCTCGCTTGATGAATCTCGCAAAGAGCGGACCGATCCGCGTCAAAGCGAGCGCAATTTTTCGCCTCCCTAACCTATGAAGAACACGCTCTCGCAAATTATCGTTGAAGGTCCGCAAGGCCTGTCGATGCCCGAATCGACCGCCCGCAAAATCGAAGAATTGGGCCGCTCCGTTCCCGCCGATTTCGTTTACCGCCGGATCGCGCGACAGAGCGACGAGTTCCAGTTCGACCCCGGCGAGCGCACGGATGTGAGCGTCATTACAACCGACGCCCTCGATCGCGACGGCGAAGTGGTTCTCCCCGCCGGCATCGACTGGTCCGGCTACAACCGCGTCGTCACCTTCTGCCATCGTTACGATCAGCTCCCCGTCGGCAGCAACTGGTGGATCCGCGCCGCAGCGCGCCCGACGGCCGAGGATCGCTGATCGCCAAAACGCACTATCCGCAAAAACCAAATGACTGGGGCGACGCCCCCTGGCTGCCCAGCGCCGTGCTTCATCTGATGCAGCAGCCCGTTCCGACCTGCACCGGCAAGAGCATTGGATTTCTGCCGCTGAACATTCGCGAAGCGACCGCAGAGGAAAGGGCAAAACGACCGGAGCTGGCGGGAGTTCCGATCATCGACAAAGCCGCCGGCATCGAATACGCCGTCGCGCCGTTGCCGTGTAATCCGCAAGCGCAGATGGAAGCAGTATCGAAAGGACGCGAGGCAGGTTTGATTGACGACGAATTCGAAGCGCTCCTCTCCGCGGCTTGGCCGTTTCGCGAAATGACGCCGACGCGAAGTAAAACGACCCATGCGTTGAATGAGCACGGATTCTCCGTCGCGCGATCACTGATTATCGCGGGAGACGTCGATGAATCGGGATCGTGGTCTTTCGACGCAAAGGACGAAAACGCGATCCTGGGGACAAATCAGGACTGGCACCGCTATTCAGGATGTTTCCTGGGAATCGACGCGTCCTCCGATCCGCGCAGCAAAGCCCATTACCATTATCCCTTCGCGAAATTCGCAGCCGGCAAGCTCACGCTTTTCCGCCACGCATTGAACGCCATTCGCGCTCGTTCACCGCAGGAGAACGAAACGGGGATCTTCGAGGCTTCAGGACGATTGCTGGATCTGCTCGATTCGCACGGGAAGGCGGTTCATTTCGTGCGCCCGCTCACGGTCCGCCGCGCCATCGAGCGCGAAATCCTCGCGTTGCGTCCTGTGATCCGAAAGCAGATTCACGATCAGATCCGCGATGTCTTCTGCGCGGCAACCGGACGGGTGAGTTGAAATCCAACCACAGATGAACACGGATATCACGGATGGGAGCGGAGTCGCTTCCCAATGTTCTCGATCTCTCAATCCGTGATATCCGTGCCCATCCGTGGTTGAATCTCCGGTCTTCACTCTTCAACGTTTCAAGATGAAAAACATCCGATGTGGCATGTCGCCGACGTTCTATCAAGCGCCGCATTCACGAATCAGGCAGGGTGGGCTCGGCCCACCAATTGAGCCACGGTGGGCCGAGCCCACCCTACCTCGCCAATGGATGTAGTCCCGATCGCATCGGGAGGGAGCATCCGGGCGAATTAAGTTGTGGCACGGGTTTTCAACCCGTGTCCCGGAAACAAGACACGGGTTGAAAACCCGTGCCACCTCAGACCTCTTTTTCCAAACCTTTACCGACGCCGCATCCCTCGATCCCCGGGCCGTGCCCGAGGCGATCTGGTTGCGCCGTCATGGAGTCACCAAAGTTTATGTGGATCAAATATCTCAAAGCCGTCAAAGGCCATATGGTCGGCGAAATCATCGAAGTCGAAGACGACGCCGGCCGTACGCTGATTGATGCCGAGGTCGCCCAGGCGACCGAGGCGCCGCGCGAAGTCGCCAATGCGGCGGCGGAGCTCAAAGGCACCCTCGCGGAATTCATCAAGACAACCGTTTCCGATGGATTCGCGGAATTGCGAAAGGAGCTTGCCCCACGCCGCTCGGGAGTGCCGCGTGCCGGAGACGACGATGATCGCGAGGGATTCCGTCTCCCTGCAACCGCCCGCCGTTACAGCTCGCTGAAGAACTTCACCGGGCCCACCGCCGACGAGCGCGCCTATCGCTTCGGCATGTTCATGCTCGGCGTTTACGGGCGCAAGAGCGCCGTCGAGTTCTGCCAGAAGCAGGGGATTCCCCTCGTTGACGACGTCATCACCAAGACTCAGCGGGAAAACGTCAACGCCTCCAGCGGCTTCCTCGTGCCGGATGAATTTCAGAACGACCTGATCGATCTGCGCGAAAAATATGGCGTCTTCCGGCAGAACGCGAAGATCGTGCCCATGGCTTCGGACACGCGCTCCGATCCCCGGCGCGTGAATGGCGTCACCGCTTACTTCGTCGGCGAAAGCGCCGCCGCCAGTCTCAGCGACAAGAGCTGGGACCGGGTGCGGATGACGGCTAAGAAGCTGATGGTCCTCACCAAGTACAGCAATGAGCTCAACGAAGACGCCGTGCTGAACATCGGCGACGACCTGGCCGGCGAAATCGCCTACGCATTCGCTCTCAAGGAAGACCAGTGCGGCTTCCTCGGCGACGGCTCCAGCACCTACGGCGGAATCACTGGCGTCAACACGTCGCTCCTGAACGTCTTCCCCGGCACTCCCGCCAATGTCATGGGCCTGGTCACCGCCTCCGGCTCCGGCTACGCCAGCGGATACAGCTCGATCGCCCTCGGCGATTTCAACCGCGTCGTGGGCACGTTGCCCGAATACGCGGATGTCCCCGGAGATACCAAATGGTATGTCTCCAAGTTTTTCTGGGGCTCGGTGATGCAGAAACTGGCCACCGCGGCCGGCGGAAACCGCATCGCCGAGATCGAAAACGGCGCGCTGGAGAAATCCTTCCTCGGCTATCCCGTCGTCGTCTCCCAGGTAATGCCCAAGGTATCGGCCACGAGCCAGGTGTGCGCCCTCTTCGGCAACCTGCGCCAGGCCGCCAGCCTGGGGGATCGCCGGATCACCACCATCCAGATGAGCGAACACGCCCTCAACGCCTTCGAGCAGGACGAAGTCGTCATTCGCGGCACCGAGCGGTTCGACATCGTCGTTCACGATGTGGGAGACGCGATCGCCGGCCAGGGAACGCCCAAGAGTGCGCAGGCGGGGAATGTGGCCGGGCCGATCGTCGGATTGGTAACGGCGGCAAGCTGATTCGTCGTGACGGAGTGACGGGGTAACGGAGTGTTGGAGTGCGCCGACGGAAGCGAACCGAGTAAGAGTAGGAGCAGGAGTAAGAGTAGGATTGGTTAGCCATCCTACTCCTGCTCTTACTCCTACTCCTACTCGGCCTCCTTCTTGACGCGCACCCCGTTACTCCGTCACTCCCGCACTCCGTCACCATTCGAACGCTCTAGCTATCGGATTACTCACAACCTGAAGGATTCACACATGATCTACTCAAATACCCTCAAATACGCTGTTCTGGTTGAGCCTCAGGCTCGTATTAACAACGCGGCCGTCACCGTCTCCAGCGTCGATCGGCTCGGCTTTGATTACGCCAACATCGAGGCGATCGTCGGCGCCAACGACATCGGCTTCACAACCTTCAAGCTTCAGGAATCGGATGACAATTCGACCTGGGCCGATGTATCCAAAGCCGATTACAACCTCAACGCCGTCCTTCCCGGCAACACGCCCAACGTGATTTACGGGTGGGACGTGGACCTGAAATTGCGCAAGCGATACCTCCGCATTGCCGCGACCGTCGGCAACGGTACGAGTGGTTTGTTTCTCACCGTGATCGCGCTTCTTTCCCGCGCCGAGCAGTGCGCCAGGCACTGCGGCCATGCGAAATCTCGCGGGACTGATTGCGGTTTAGGAGCCGCGCACGCAGTAAGCGGGAATGTGCACATCGATCACACCGCTCGATGCAGCACGCACCGCGTACCGAGGCGCGTCACCCCGAAATCCCGACCCTCCTCCTCCCGGCTCCCGGCGCGGCCAGAAACCCGCCGGGGGCTTTGCCTGACCCTGTTAACTCAAGGAATTTTCCATGCGCATCAAACTCCTCAAGCCCTTCGGCTTCTCCGAGCCCGGCGACATTCTCAATCCCGATCCGCCCGTCGCCCAGCTCCTGATCGACCGCGGCGTAGCCGTCGCGGCGCCGTCAGCGAACAGTCAGCAGGCGGCCTTCAGGCAAAACAAATCAGTCAATCCAGGCCGCGTTTCCCGTAAAAATGCCGGAATCATCCGGCAGGCTGGAACGAGCCTTTAGACGGCGTGGGTATCGAATCGAATGGCACCCCCATTCGGACAATTGGGCCACCTACCCGTCAAAATAGAGAAAAAATTCCATCGCCGCGGGCTCAATTCATAAATTGCAAAGATTGTTGTTGAAATTCCCGGCCGGGGGAGTATCTTTTGCGGATGTCGGGCTGATCGATCCCTGGAATTCACATCGGGAAAGTCAGATTGTTGTCTTTGGCCGTGCTTCGAGCAGTCCGTCATTCGGAGAGGCAAATCGATAATGCGCAAATCACACTTTGTAGCTGTTGCCACGGGCATGTTCGGATTGGCCGCGCCGGTTTTTGGCGACCTGGTCATCGACCCGCTGGGCGCGAATGCCTCCAGTTATTACGCGCCCGATGATCGCGCCTCCGATCCACACTGTCGATGGCAGTGGCCTCAGCAATACCGGCACAGTCGGAAACAATCCCGGGACTACGATGTGGCTTTCAAATGGCGAGACAAGCCCCACCATTACCTGGGACCTGGGCATCAGCTATTCCCTCAGCGGTCTCCAACTCTGGAATTACAACGAAATCCCCGGCGGGGGCAATAACCCGTTTTATCCGGCAAGAGGAATTCAGACGGCCGATGTCCTAGTCTCCAGCAATCCCAGTTTCACGAATGCCATCAACCTGGGAACCATGACATTCAACGAAGCTACAGGCCAGACCACTTACGCTGGCAGCAGCTACAATCTCCCATCCTCCGCTACCGGCCGCTATGTTCGCTTTACCTCGACGACCAATTTCTCGAACATGCCCAATATCGGAAATATCGGGCCGTATACAGGTCTTTCAGAGATTCGATTTCAGGGAACGCCAACGCCGGTCACTTTGCTGGCGCCCGCACACGCGACGGCTTCCAGTTTTTATGCTCCCGACGACCGCTCGCCAGGCCATACGATCGATGGCAGTGGACTGGATGGCAATGGTGAGCATGGTACGACGCCGAGCGCAACCATGTGGCTCACCAACACGGACGATCCGAATCCGTATATCCAGTTTGATCTGGCGCCGACAACACAAGCTTTTCCGGCATCCGCCTGTGGAACTACAACGAAAATTACAACAACGCCTACGGGAACAATGCGATCTATTTGAAAGCGCGGAATCCAGACGGCCGACGTTGAAGTCTCCAACGACCCGAACTTCGCGACATTCACCGATCTCGGTGTGCAGACATTCCTCGAAGCCAACGGCATGTCCACCTACCAGGGGTCCGATTATGCCATCGCCGGAGCGGGGCGATATGTACGCTTCACCAATCTGACCGACTACGGCGATCCCGATTACATGGGTTTGTCCGAGATCCGGTTTGTCGTTCCCGAGCCCGCCTCTTTGAGCCTGATCGGCGTCGCCGCGATCGGCCTGCTGTCACGAAAGCGACGCGTCTGAAGGATCGCCATAGAACCGGTCAGCGGCGAGGCGGTCGTCTCTGCGCCCCCGGCCACCCCGGCAAGTCTGCGCCCGCCATCTTGTATTAATCGTCCATCGATTGAGTCATCCGCGGAATCAGCGGATTAATCCACGGCTCGCACTGGCCCAATCAATGCAATCCGGCAACCGGAACGGCCAAATGCCCCGGCGAGCGTTCTGCAACGCCTCAAGAGCACTCACGAACCGATCCACAACTGACAACAGACAACCAACAACATCAAATGCCCGACCTCATCACCAACTCCCGCGCGATCCAAAACGCCACGCTCAGCGCGCTGAACACGAGCAATCCGTCTTATCTGGCGTCGCTCATCACCGCCGCCAGCGATGCGATCCGTCGTGCGTGCCAACGCGATTTCGTGCAGACGACTTACACCGAATATTGCAGTGGCTCGGACAATCCCGGCGCGCTCGAGCCGTTACGACTGCGGCAGTATCCGGTCCTCGAAATCACCCGCGTCGCGAGCAATCCGCTGCCCGCCCTGCTCATCGCCAATTCGGATTCTTCGACCAATCAGCGGGCAACCGCGGAGACCACGCAAACGGCGGTACAGCTCGTTCGCGTTGCCTCGGCGATCCCGACTACCGTTGCCCTGAACTACGCCGACTATCCCACCGTCGGCCAGCTTGCCAGCGCTATCAATGCACTGGGAAACGGCTGGTCCGCTTCGGTGCAAACCCAGACGATCACCGGCGATTTTTCCAAGTGGCCGACAGCCGATTTCCGGCCCCTCCAGGGCGCTCTTACGGCGATGCTCGGCGGAGCATACCTGGAAATCTATACCGAAGATGTTGAGCCGTTTCTTCTGGGCACCTGCTATCCCGCCGGCATTTTCGACGGACTCGGCCCCCGCTTCGGCTGGCGCCTCGACGACGAAACCGGCGAGCTCTTCGCGCGATTCCCGCGCGGCCGCTTGAACATCCGCATCGACTACACCGCCGGCTATGCGATCGTCCCCCAGGCGATCCAGGAAGCCTGTGTTCAACTGACCCAGGACCTGTATCAAGCCGGGCTGGTCAACAGCACCCTCAAGAAAGCCACGCTCGGAAGCAGCAGCATTGAAGTGCAATCGCAATCGTCAACCGCTTCGCTCTACGGCAAAGTGCAACTCCTCATCGCGCCGTATGTGGATTACTCGAAAGTGATATTTCGGTAAGAACGTCAGTTGTCCGTCGTCATTTGTCCGTTGTAATGCGCCTGTAACTCACAACTGACAACGGACAACTGACCTCTCAAAGTGCGTAGAAACGGGACCAACGATGTCATTATCCGCGCTCCTCGACCAATCGCTCACCATCGAGCGGCAGACGACCTCCGCCGACGCCAGCGGCGGAACGACGCGATCGTTTGCCGCGATTCTCGCTGACGTTCCGTGCGCCGTTTCGGCCGCCAGCGCATCAGTCGTTTCAGATTACGCGCGACGAGACATGCTCGTGAATTATCATGTTTACACCACGACGGATCTCGATAACGCGGTTTCGAATGGCGTCGGTCTCACCGACCGCCTGACCGACGGTACGCGGTATTACCTCGTGAAAGCCGTCCTCAAATCCGCCAATGCGCTGGTGAGCAGCGAGATTCTCTATCAGCTTGATTGCGAACTGCGAAAGCTGTGATCCCGGTTTTGACCACGCCCGCACGGCGAGCTAGGCTGCGGATGCCGTCGCGGCACGAGCGTTCCGCGATGTAGGGTGGGCTCGGCCCACCACGGGAACCACAGTGGTGGGCCGAGCCCAACCTACACAGAGACTTCCAATGCCTGAAATTCAGCCTTCATCCGATGCCCAGGCGACTGCGATCGCCGTCGCGTACGAAATTGCCTTGAAAGCCGGGGCCGTTGCCCCCGGGCTGGAAAGCGCCAGGGATTTCGGAGCGGTCGTCGGCGAAGTCGCTCAGGAGATTCTGGCGCTGACTTCCGCGCGAGCCGTCGCGGAACGGAATGAAGCCGGGTCGTGATTTTAAATTCTCAACCAGCGACGATTCCTATACCTTGAGACCATAACGGCCGCCCACGCCGCCCCATAGTCGCTTGCGCCTTCGCGATTCCGCGGTGTTCGGATGAATCGCGAAGGCGCAAGCGACGACCCACCGGCGTAGCGTCCGCGAATCTCTCACGATCAACAAATCAACCTTCGCAACCACCAACTGACGACTGGCAACTTGAATGCAATACTTCTGGTCTTCAACCTCTTCCACCGATCCCACCGTCGGCGCCAACTGGACCAAATCCGATGGCACCACGGGTACCGCGCCGACCACCGGCGATGACGTCTTCATCCAGGCCATCCCCGGCGTCGCGCTCGCATCAATCGGCGCATCCGATATGTCATCGGTCACGCTGAACAGTCTGACGATCAGCCAGACCTTCACCGGCACGATCGGCACGACCGCCACCAGCGGAACCTTCGGCTACTGGAAGATCGGCGCAACCACCTGGACCCTCGGTACGGCATCTTCCGACGGAACCGTCTTCGGCGGCTCCGGCCGGATCAAGGTCGATTTCGGCTCGAACGCCTTCGCTGGAACCGTCCTCGGCGCCGGCGTCTCGATTGACTCGGGACTCGAGCCGCTGCGCATCAAGGGGAGTAACAGCAGTAATCGCCTCTATGTTCTCGCCGGTCGTGTAGGGGTTGCCACGAACCTGCCCGGCGAAACCGCCACCCTGGCGGAGATCGACGTCTCCGGCTCCTCGGCAGTCGTCGATCTGGGCCCGGGCGTCACCTGGACGAACGCGAATGTCGCCGCCGGCGGGACCCTCAACACGAGCAGCGGCTCCAGCGGAACGCTCTCCTGCTCCAGCGGAGCCACGATCGTCACGAACGGATCAACCGAGATCGCGACCATGAACATCGGCGGGAGCGCCGCGCTCAACCATCGACCCTCCTCCGGTCCCGCGATCGCAACGCTCAATCTCTATCCCACGGGCACGGCGGATTTCTCCCAGAATCCCGCCGCAGTGACGGTAGCCACGCTGAACCACTACGCGGGCGGAACGCTCAGCGCGAATCCGGCGAATCCGTCGCACCTGACCGTGACGACACGGAATCTGATCAACTGTGGAACGCTGACGGCGGCGTGATTGGGGGAAGAAGCCAGAAGCCAGAAGACAGGAGCCAGAAGCCAGAATGGTATCCGTCACGTCGGGATTCCGCATTCGGGACAACGCAATTCGCTTGCACGAAGATCGTAGCCGCAGTGTGTGCACAAGCCGTGTCGCCGGCGATCCGCTGCGATATCAAAACGGCGCCTGCGCCAGATCGAGAATGCCGTCAGGACGAGCCCAAGGGGGGCTCCTGCGAATACAAGTCCCATCAAGCCGTAATCGGTAAGCCAGTCGGCGGGTTCCAACGACGGGCGCCATATCAGGACGGGAACCGCCATCGCACAGAATATCGCCCACGTAGTGAGAAAGATCCGCCGCCGCTTCATGACGTTCATCATCGTAACCGACGCGGTGCGCCGTCAAACGTCTCTGTGATCTCTGTGACCGTTAAAGAGGCGGACCTTCGGTCCGGCCCCTACGCATCAATCTATCAACAGGGTGAACAATGCTCTCTCTTCTCAACGCAATTTACGCGAAATTCACCGGCGATTCCGCGCTCACCAGTGCCTTCCCCGGCGGGCTGGCGCGATCATGCGCCGGAAAACACGCCGATGCCGTATCTGGTCTCGCAGGTGGTTTCGGCGGTGCCGCTCTATTCCTACAGCTCCGGCGTTTACCGAACGCTGATCGCGATTCAATTCCATGCTTATGGTGTCGGCCACGATGCCACCGGCGCGGCGGTGCAAACGTTGATCTCACGATTCGATGATGTGCTGCTCACGCTTTCGTCGGGGATCAATGACTCTGTCACGCGGCAATGCGACCCGCTGCCGAAACTCCTGAGGCATGATGCGCAGGGGAATGATGTGTGGGAATGGACGATGACGTATGAGTATGGGGTGGTTGGAGAGTGAAACGTGAGGAAGTGAAGACGTGAAGACGTGAAGACGTGAAGCGAATACGTAGACGCGAAGGTAGTGACCAAGTGTAAACCTGCTCGAGAAACGGGAGATCGAGCGCCTCACCCTTGCGCCATTCGTTGCTCCAGCGCCGTGTACAAGTCCTTGGCCGCGGCCGACGCCCTCACTGCCGGCGCAGGCTGCATCGCCGGCGATTCGACCGCAACCGCGCTCTTGGAAATCCATAACGCAATCACAGCAAAACACAGCCGATAATTCATAACGACTCCGTTGATGACGACGCATTGCTTTCGCATTGTCACGTTTCACGTTTTCACGTTTCAATTCCATGCCCCACATTACCGAAGATCTCGTTCTCGTGCGAAGTTCACCTACACCCGCGCCGGCGGCTCACTCCTCCGTCTCTTCGACGTGTCGGGCCTCACGCCCGGAAAGGATACGCTCGTCGCCGCGGCGGGCGCGACCGATTCAAGCAGCGGCCAATCGATTCCCCGTTACGGCGACGCCCATCCGACCGTTTACGGCCTCTACGTCAACGAGATCGAAGCCGAACCGGTGCAGAATTCGCGGACGGCGGCACGCGTGAGTGTGCGGTATGGCTCGCCGGAGCTCGGGCCCGCTCCAAATGCGGTGCAGATTATCATCAGCGGTTCCAACAAACGGAAGCTGGTGAGCACGCTTCCCGATGGATCCCCGATCGTCGTGAAATACACCGATCCCGGCGGCAATATGTTGCGGGATCAATTACAGATTCCCGTGCTGTCTCCCAACACCACGCTCGAGTTCGTCCGAACCGAGGCGCGCAGCCCGCTTTCGTTGTCAGCCAAATTCCGCCGAGCGGTCAACAGCTCCGCCTGGCAGGGGGCGCAGCAAAGACGTGGCTCTGCCGGGCGATCGATGCGCGCAGCCAGAGCAATCTGGCGCGATATGCGGTGCGTTATGTCTTCGAATACGATCCGGATGGGTGGACGCGGTTGGAATATTTCGTCGATCGCTACACCGGCAAGATTCCGGATGACGTGCAGCAGAGTCAGAACAACGACAAGGGAATCGCCAAGGTGCTGCCGTATTCGCAGAAGGATTTTTCACAACTGGGATTGCCGAACGCATTCTAAGAGCCGCGCACGCAGTAAGCGGGAATGTTCCCAACGAACGCGACATGTTCAGCGAAACACAGCTACGTCGAACGATTGCAGGTGGGCGCATCGCGGAGCTAATCCGCTTACTGCGTGCGCGGCTCTTTGCATCCAATCGTCATCCCGCATTCGGGACATCTCTCGGTGGTTGCGCGAAGATCGTAGCCGCAGAAATTGCAATGACCGATACGAACACGATGCGCGCGACGGTGCCATCCTATCGCCGTACAGATCGGCAGAATCGCAAAGGCTCCGGCAACAAGCGAACATGGTGCGGCGAGGTATGTCACGTCAACGCCAAAATCGATTGCCTCCACCATATAGTCCGTCAGCGCAGTGAGCCGCATTCGCCCGAAGAAGCGATCGCGTTTGACTCCGATCGCCGCCGGTGTGGGGAGGCGACCGCCGCCGTCGAATTCCCAATTCCTCGAATAGGGCGGGTATTCCTCGAGAGCACGGCCCGCGGAGTCATGCCGCTCATCGAACCGAGTAAATTGGGTCTCAATGTCGACTGACAT
This sequence comes from uncultured Phycisphaerales bacterium, assembly GCA_963754335.1. Taxonomy (GTDB): domain Bacteria; phylum Planctomycetota; class Phycisphaerae; order Tepidisphaerales; family Tepidisphaeraceae; genus JBBSDP01. The sequence goes on along the minus strand of CAVWFQ010000005.1, from coordinate 1,187,552 downwards.
TTTTCCGTGTGAGCAGGTGACCGAATAAGCGCGGAATCTCTCAATCGTCACAGGCGCGGACGGCGATAACTCAGCACCCAGATGATGCATGTCGCCAGACACGCGATCAGCGAGCTAATCCAGCAAATCGCGAAGAACCGACCTCGCATTGGCGGAATTGTAGCTCCCCTCTTCATCGCTTGTACGCCGAGCCGTCGAGCGCAATGAATTATTGCAACTGACAACGGACAACTGACCAACAATGTCTGATGAAATTGATCAATCCATCCCGTTGGACGACGACATCAGCGCCGGAGAATACTTTCCGACGCTCGCCGACACGTACGCGGAAGTGGTCGGCGCGGCGATCGGCGGGCGTCCGCGCCCGGCCTGTGTCGAGCAATTCGTCGGCATCATCAAAACGTCCCCGTGCTCGACTCCCTCGACGAGCGATTACACGGATGCGCGATATTACATCGATCGCGCCATTCCTCAGCCCGACGAGGACGATGATGACTCGACCAATCCGCTTCCAGCACAGAAAGACACGCTCCCCGGCGTCAGCCAGTGCCTGACGGCGATCAATCTAGCGGAGCTTCCGTTCGGAACGCATCTATTGCCGACCGGGACGATCGTGCAGGTCTTCGTGCTCTACGATCGCGCCGTGCCGGCGGGCAAATGGTATGTCTTCAACCAATCGCCGGCCGAGGCGGTCGTCGTCAAAGTCACTGATCCAGCCAGCGGCAGCGGGCAATACAACGGGCGGATTCTTTCGGGCGCATCAAACGAATCTACCTTCACAAATCTCGGCATGCCCGGCGGCATGACGGTCCCCAGCAGCGACAACGCACTGGTGCTGAACGTCGAAGAGGATGGCCAGACCGGCCATCGCCTGCAGAGCGGGAGCTATGCAACCGGCGACGTCGTTGGAACGACGAGCGAATCCACGCCGCGCGCGATCGTCGCCATCCGCGGCGGAGTCGGTTGCACCGCCAGCCCGACGACGATCGGCGGCACGAGTCTCGGCAGCGAGTCGGCCGACACCGCGACCTGGTCGCGAACGACGAACGCGACGCCGCTCAACATCTATCTCATCAGCCGCGTCGTCTACAACGCCGCGGGCGACAAGACGCTTTACAGTTTCGTGCGACAGCTTTCGTTCGATGCGCGGGGATTGCTCTTGTCCGTGAGTGCCGAGACCCGGATTACGGTCGATGTGACGGAGTCCTGCCCATGAACGCCATGGTCGTTCCATTTTTATATGTCGTGCGCATGCGTGAAGAACTGTTCGCGCGAAACCGTGATGGAGTGACGGGGTATCGGAGTGACCGAGTGCGCCGCCCACCGGAAACGCACCCCGTCACATTCTCTCCCGCCCTTCATCACAGACCTCTTCACCGGCCATCTCAAACACGGCTCATCCGGCAACCTGATCCACAACGCCAACGGCAATCTCGTCAGCAGCTGCGCCACCAGCGCCAGCTGCCCGACCGTCTGCTCAACCTGCCCGGCAAGCTACCCACTGACGGTTGCTGGAGTAGGCGGCCCCGGTCCCGCCTGTTGCATCAGCGCATTGAACGGCACCTTCACCCTCAATCGCATCGCCGGCAACTGCCAGTGGGCCACCGGCGTCTTCTTCCAGACCGGCGGATGCAGCTTCGGCTGGGAAATGTTCTGCTCGACAGTCGATTGCAATAACGTGGCCGGCCCCATGCGATGGGTCATCGCGATGTACGGAACCATTGGATACGTCTGGGCCGAAATGATCTCAAACGCCGCGTGTCCGCCGACGGGTGTTTACACGATCTGCGCGAATCAGTGCGCGGGGGGAATGGGAGCCTCAGTCGTGTTGGGGTAAAATCCTACTCCTCCTCCTCTACTCCTACTCCTACTCCTACTCTACTCCTACTCGTAATCGTAATCGTAATCGTAATCCTCCCCCGTTGAGAGTATGAGTATGAGTAAGAGAAGGAGTAGGATTAAGATTAAGATTAAGATTACGATTAGGATTAGGATTAGGATGATGATGCGGAATTTTGGGATCCCACGCTACAATGACATTTCCATCCTCCTTCACCCGCAATATCCGTACCTGCCATTCATGCGAACATCGCACTCAGCATTGTCAGGGCGAATGTCCTTGCACGATTGACGGCCGGCACATCATCGATCATGCGCGTGAACATGATTGCCCGCTGGAGCGCTTCGCGTCGCGGGGATTGGGCGACACGATCGCTTGGTGGATACGAAGGGGTCGGCTCGATCGCATCTATTTCGTCGTTCGAGCAGCAATCAGATGGTGCCGCGGCGGAGGAAGTAGACTTGAAGATCAGACCTGCGGTTGCGCCCGCAGGCGGCACGCGTTAAATGAGATAATGCCCTTCAGATGACGTAGATAATGTGTCGGTCCCGCGACCCTTCGGCAAAACTCAAGACCGCAAGTCGCTGGTCTCCAAGCTCCCCGGAGGGAGCCCTGTCCCGGCGCGCCGGGATCGCGGGACTAAAGCTGTTAGAAATCGCACTGCCGTTTCACATACGCGAGGGCGTTCTGGAGATAGTCCGGTTCCCATGGTTTGTCTGCACCGCACATGCGTGCAACGTCCAGTCGAAGCGTGTTGCGAGTTCGTGAAGCGCGGTATGCACCGATCGTCGCTGCTCAAATGTGAGCAAGACAGCACCATCCTTCATCGCTCTTTTCGAAGCGGCCTCTCGTCCGGGATTAGTGGGTGCGAACGGTTTCCCATACTCGTTATGCGCGAGATCGACGTGCGGTTTGGATGATCCCGGAAGGCGCGTTCCGTGTGTCCCGAAGGTGATCAGGTACGCGGGGGGATAAAGCATTTCGCGGAGCATTACACATGGTGGTCCGTCCCGCGACAAGTCGCAGGGCTCCCCGCTCCCTGAAGGGAGCCCAGCGACTTGTCGCGGGACCAATGCTGATAGAAATCGCACACGACAAACAACTCCAACTTTCATCCCTTTTTCAAGGAAACAAACTCCATGATGAACATCGAAGCAGTCACCGTCTGCGTCGGATACGCAGATTTCCTTTCGGAAGCAGTTCGCTTCAACGCGGGTCTAATCGACCGCTGGATCATCGTCACCAGCGAATCCGACGAGGCCACGCGCGAAGTCTGCCGGCGTCACTCGCTGCAAACCCTCCTCTCCGAAGACCACCGTCGCGATGGGGTCGACTTTGCCAAAGGCCGGCTCATCGAGCGCGGCCTGCAGCAGCTCTCGGCGGACGCATGGCGCCTGCATCTCGATGCCGACATCGTCCTGCCCCAGCGTTTCCGCCAGCTCCTTGGGGCCGCCCATCTCGATCCGCGGGCGATCTACGGGTGCGACCGGATCATGGTCCGCTCCTGGGAAAAATGGCAGAAGCTACAGCAGAGCGGCTGGCTGGCGCATGATTTTCATTGTCGCGTTTCGTCGCCAGGCGGCTTCGAGATCGGCTCGCGCTGGGCGCATCAGGATGGCGGGTACGTGCCGATCGGCTTCTTCCAATTGTGGCACTCGAGCCAGGACCAGTTTCGCGGGGCGCGAATTCGCCCGTATCCCTCCCGTCACAACGACGCCTGCCGGACCGATGTGCAGCACGGCCTGCAATGGGATCGAAGACAGCGATTGCTCGTTCCCGAATTGCTCGTCGTGCATCTGGAGAGCGAGCCGGCGAAGTTGGGCGCGAACTGGGCGGGACGGACGACGCGGCCGTTCGGTCCGTGTGCGCCGGCGCCGGTGCGGGGGTATGTATGAGGTGCGAAGGGGTCAGTTGCGGATTCGATTTGCAAGATTAAATCTAAGCAATACCGAATCAATTCCAAATGCAAACCGAACATTCCCCTTTGGTCGCCACGCCAGTGGCCATTGGCGTCCGCATCTAATAATCGCGCAGTGCACCCGTTATCTATCCAAATGGGAGCTGCCCCGCACCGCGGCGCCCGAGTTCGCTATAGGGCTTTATGCGCAGAATTGGCAGATTCCGGGTATTTTTGACGCGCCTTTTTTCGAAAATTATGATCCAATGCGTATCGCGCAGCGCGGTTGGCCAAAGCCGCTCTGTCCCATCGCAAAAACGCGTTGTTCCGGCGGATATTCCCAGGCGGCAGACGTCCGCCTGCAACAGTTGAAGTGAGATCACCCCATGTTTTCACGCCCACCCCTTTCCCACCCGCTTTATTTTCGGTCGTTTTTCGGGATTCTGATCGTTTCAGGGCTGTTATCCGGCCTGATGGTGACGCCGGGCCGCGCTGCCACTCCGGCAGAGGTGGACGCCGCCATTCAGAAGGCCGTTGCGTTCATTGAGAAGAGCCAGGTCAACGGTAACTGGGAAAAGGAGCAATCCGCGAACTTCAAAACGCTGGACCCGAGAGGCGGGCCTGGTGATGACAAATTCCCAGCAACACCCTCCCGCATGTTCGGCGGCATTTCCGCGATCGCGGCCTATTCATTGTTGGCAGCGGGGGAAAGCGATCAGTCGCCGGAATTAAAAAAGTGCATTAAATGGCTGATGGACACGGAAATGCGCGGTCTGTATTCCGTTGGATTGCGGTCGCAGGTCTGGAACCTGATCCCCGAAAGCAAGGAGCGCAACGCGGCTCGCGATCGCGACAAAACATTTTTGCTCAATGCCCTGATCGAACAGGGACCGAACACCGGATTTTACGGCTATTCGTATGGTGGGCCCATCGTCAATGGAACAATCGTCTCGCTACCCACCGGAATCAACGCCATCCCACCGGGCGGGCCCAAAATGGCTGATGCCTGGTATGACCGGAGCAACAGCCAGTACGGCGTCCTGGGTGTCTGGGCCCTCGAACAGGCCGGGGCGGAAATTCCTCAAAAATACTGGGAGACTGTCGACAAGGGTTGGAAATCCCAGCAAAGCAATGACGGCGGGTGGAGCTATTGCGTCAGCGTTCAGACTAAGCCGGAGCCCGCTCCAGAATGGTCGAAGGTCAGTGTGACGATGACCTCGGCCGGCGTCGCAACCCTGTTTATCACGCAGGACTACTTGATGAAGGGGAAGTCCTGGGAGCCGTGCCATGGCGGAGTCATTAATAACAATATCGAAAACGGCCTCAAGTACATGGACAGGCACATCAATGAGGCGATCAGCGGTGGAAACTATTACGCCATGTACGGCGTGGAACGCATCGGCGTCGCCAGCGGCCACAAATATTTCGGCTCGGTCGATTGGTACAAAGACGGCGCGCAATACCTGGTCAGCAACCAGAAACCCGACGGTTCGTGGGCCGGATGGTTGGCGCCCATGGCCGTCACCCCGACGACGACGATCGGATCGGTGCCTGAAACTGCCTTCGGTCTGTTGTTTCTGGTGCGCGGCCGGGCGCCGGTCATGATGAACAAGCTGGAGTATGACATTGTTGGCAGAGAAGGAAATAATGCCAACAAAATTGAGAGCCCCTGGAACGAACGCCCCCGCGACGCGGCCAATCTCGCACACTGGATGGGGGGGCGCGTCGAAAACAGATATCTCAACTGGCAGGTCGTGAACCTGAAGGTCTCCGTCGACGACCTGCATGACGCCCCCATCCTCTACATCAGTGGCTCAGATGAACTGAAATTCACCAATGAGGAAATCACCAAGCTCCGCACCTTCGCCGAGCAGGGTGGGCTGATCCTCGGTAATGCCAACTGCAACAGTGAGAAGTTCAGCAAGAGCTTCGAGAAGCTGGGAACCACCCTCTTTCCGAAATACGAATTCCGCCAGATTCCCACGAATCACTTGATCTATACCGGCGAACAATACAGCACCAGGAAATGGAAAGTTCACCCCCGGCTGCGCGGCCTCAGCAACGGCGTGCGCGAGCTCGTCTTGCTCATCCCTGACGTGGACGCCGGACGCGCCTGGCAGACCGATTCCAACAAGACCCGCCAGGAATCGTTCGAGCTGGCGGCCAACATCTTTCTCTATTCAGTCGATAAGCGCAATCTGATGGCCAAGGGCGATACGTACATCGTTCATGCCAATACGACTCCGGCCGCGAAGCATGTGAAAATTGCACGGATCGAAACCGACGGGAACTGGGACCCCGAGCCGGCCGGTTGGCCGCGCCTCGCGGCGATCATGCACAACAACAACAGCATTGATCTCGACATGGCATCCGTGAAACTGGGCAGCGGCAAGCTCGCCGGCTGTCAATTCGCCTCCCTCACCGGCACCACCAAGTTCAAATTCGACGATGCGCAGCAGAAAGAACTCAAGGATTTTGTCGCCAAAGGTGGAACGCTGGTCGTCGATGCGGCCGGTGGATCGACCGACTTTGTCGAAAGCGCCGAGGCACAACTGCCCATCATTTTTGGCGCTGATGCGAACAAAGGGCTGGCCAGTGAGCTCCCCGCTGGCAGCCCGATCTATTCCGCCGGAAAAAAGATTGCCGACGTTTCCTATCGCACGTTTACCCGTCGCACCATCACCGGTAAAACCAAGACGCCGCGATTGAAGGGGATCACGATTGACGGCCGACTCGCCGTCTTCTACAGCCGAGAAGACCTCAGCGCGGGACTGGTCGGCGAACAGGTCGATGGGATCGTCGGGTACGATCCAAAATCGTCCGTCGATCTGATGAGCAATATGATTCTCTACGCCTCCGGAAACGCCGTCCCCGTCCCCGCCGCAGCTGCCGCGGCCGATGCCAAGGGGGATGAATCGGCGTCGAAGTGATCTCCTTTTCGGCTCCCGCTCCTACTCCTACTCCTTCTCATACTCCTTCTCCTACTCGGTTTTGATTCGAGCACAGACGAGTAGAAGTAGGAGTAGGAAAAGAAGCGTCCTGCGTCTTTCGGAGCAGGCTTGAAGCCTGCACCACAAATGCCCCGCATCATCGCCCACCGCGGCGCCAGCGGCCTTCGCCCGGAGCACACGCTTGCCGCGTATCAATTAGCGCTGGATCAGGGAGCCGACGCCATCGAGCTGGACCTGGTTCCCACGCGCGATGGCTCGCTCATCGCCCGCCACGATAACGAGCTCTCCATCACCACCGATGTGGCGACCCGCGCCCAATTCGCATCCCGACGCCGATCGAAGCGCGTCGATGGCATTGAGGTCACCGGCTGGTTTTCCGAAGATTTCACGATCGATGAGATTCGCATGCTGCGCCGCCCGCCAGCGTTTTGATTTTCGCTCGCGGGCTTTTGATGGGCTATTCCCTATACCTACGCTCGATGAGGTGTTGCAACTGGCGCTGACATATGCCCAGCTCGATCGCCCGCTTCGCGTTTATCTGGAACTGAAGCACGCCGCGCATTTCGCATCGGTCGGCTTGCCGTTCGAGCAAACGTTGTTGCCCGCTCTTCTTCGTGGCACGGGTTTCCAACCCGTGTCTTCTCCGCACGGGTTGGAAACCCGTGCCACTAACGAGGCGTCGCCAGTCGAGATCTGTATCGAGTCTTTCGAATCCGATATTTTGCGATCGCTTCGCGACCGCACATCAACGCTCATTTGCCAGCTCATCGACGACCCGGTTCAGGGCGAGGTCTTTGCCGAGATGCTAATTCCCGCCGGCCTCCGGCGCGTGAAGGAATACGCCGACGGAATTGGCGTCTGGAAACGGCTCATCGTTCCAATGATTGGAACAGATGCCGGCGGAGCGGATGCAAGCGCCGCGCGACTGGGGCGACCGACATCGCTCATCGACGACGCGCACCGTTCCGGCCTCTTTGTAGACGCCTGGACGTTCCGCGACGAACCCCAGTTTCTCGCCGCGGATTACACCGGCGACCCGATCGCGGAATACCGGCAATTTTTCTCGCTTGGAGTCGATGGAGTGATCACGGATTTTCCAGAGACGGCGATGAATGCGAAACGGTAGGTTGGGCTCGGCCCACCGTATTCGGTTCTCGCGGTGGGCCGAGCCCACCCTACGCATCACCCCTCCGCATTCGGCTTAGTCGGCCGATCATCCGCGTCATACGCCTGGTCGGAGCTGTCCCCCTGCACTTCGATCCGTTCGATCGACAGCGCTCTGCCGGTTTCCGGATCGATCTCGGCCAGCGCGCCGCACATCCGCACGTCGCCGGTGGCCACGTCGAACGGCTGGGGCATGTTCGTGCTCATGTATTTGACCACGCGGTCCTTCCGCCGGCCCAGGACGGAGTCATAGGGGCCGCACATGCCCAGGTCACTGATGTAGGCGCTTCCGCCAGGAAGGATTTTCGCATCGGCGGTCGGGATATGCGTATGCGTGCCGACGATGAACGAGCAGCGGCTGTCCATCCAGTGGCCCAGCGCCACCTTCTCGCTCGACGCCTCGGCGTGCACATCGCAGACGCAGACGCGCACGTCCTCCGGCAGTTGCTCGAGCACGCGATCGGCGGCGGCGAACGGATCGTCGGCGGGAAAATTCATGAAGATTCGGCCCAGCACGCAAAAAACGCCCACGTTCACGCCGCTGTTGGTCTTCACCACGGTAAAGGTTCGTCCCGCGGCGCCCGCCGACAGGTTGGCCGGCCGCACGATCCGCTCGCTGCTCTGGAGCGTCGGCACGATATCGATGCGCTTGTAGACGTGATCCCCGAGCGTGACGACGTCGACGCCATACGAGCGAATCTTGTGAAACAGGTTGGCCGTGATCCCGCTTCCCCCGGCGATGTTCTCCGCATTGGCGATGACCAGGTCCACCTGACGCTCTCGCACCAGCGCGGGCAACCGTTGATGCAGGACCTGACGACCCGGGCGTCCGACGATGTCACCCAGGCACAAAATTCGCAGTGGCATTCGGGGCGGAGTATACCGACCCCGCGCGCTTCCCGACAGGAGAGCACTCCCGCCACAGCCCGTGTGAAGCGAAGTTTAGCCCCGGCGGCCTCGCCGGGCCACGCGACGCCGGATGCAACGAACTTCCAGAACACGACTGCGACGCATCACATCGCACATTCCGATTAAAGCGCCGCGGGGCCGCGGCGGCTAAACTTCCGCTCGGCAATATTTGACTCCAATGCATCCCACATCTGATAGGATTCAGCCATGCGTTCCAAGCGGATAACCCGCCGCACATCTCCCAGGCGCGGCATCGGTGCGTCCGCGGCAGCCTGGGATGCGGACCTCATCGACGCCATCCCGCAGTTTTTCTGGACGTGCAAACCCGACGGCGTCGTCGATTACGTAAACCGATTTTTCCGCGAGCACACAGGACTGACGGCCGCCACCGTTCATGAAAAATGGACCGAGGCGATTCACCCCGACGATCTGGCCGGCGTCGCGGCGGGCTGGCAACAGGCGCTGGCCAACGGAACGATGTGGGAAGGGGAATATCGTTTCCGCGATGTCGCCGGGGACTATCGCTGGTATCTCGGGCGGTCCATTCCGTTCCGGGACGAAGCGGGCCGAATCTGCCGCTGGCTCGGCACCGCCGCCGACATCACCGAGCAGAAGAACGTCGAGCAGAAACTTCAGGAAGTGAACGACTCGCTCGAGCACCGCATCGCCGAACGCACCGCGGCTGCCGAGCAGCGCGCCGTCGAGCTGGAGCGATCGGAGCGTTCGGTTCGAGAGCAGGCCGACGTGTTGCGCTCGGTGCTCGCGAGCGTTGACGATGGAGTCTGCGTCTCGGATGAGAAGGGAAAACTGACTCTCTTCACCCCCGCCGCCGAACGGATTCTCGGCATGAAGTTGTTCGAAGGGAATATGGAGGAGTGGTCACGGCATTATGGGATCTTCCTGCCTGACGGCGTCACGCCTTTCCCGGTGGCCTCGCTCCCGCTGGCGCGTGCCCTGGCGGGGGAATCGTGCGCCGACGTGGAGATGATCATCCGTAATCCGGGTCATCCCAAAGGCCAGTGGATCAGCGCGACCGGCCGGCCGCTGCGCGACGAAGCGGGCCGAATTCGCGGCGGCGTGGTTGCAATCTCCGACATCACCGCGCAAGAAGGCCCAGGCGGAAATCAATTTCCGCCAGCTCCTTCTCGAGTCGCAGGCCGAAGCCTCGGTGGATGGAATCCTGCTGGTCGATCCGGCCGGCATGATTCTCCTGGTCAACACCCGCTTTCTGCGCATGTGGAACATCCCCAAAGAAGTAAGAGTCGGCATCGCGGACAGCAACAGCCTGGGTCTGGCTTGTTGTCAGGTCAAAAACCCCGGCGCATTTCTGAAACGGGTGCAATGGCTCTACAACCATCCCGACGCGGAAGCGCGGGAAGAAATTGAGTTGGCCGACGGGCGCACTTTCGATCGACACACCGCCCCCATGTGCGGCGCCGACGGACGCCTCTATGGGCGCATCTGGTTTTTCCGCGACATCACCGAACGAAAACAGGCCGAGGAAAATCTGCGTGAACTGGCCGAGCACAATAAGCGACTGGTGCAGGAGGTTGACCATCGTGTTGGAAATAACATCGCCGGCCTGATGGGGCTCGTCACCGTGATGCAGGAACGAGCCACAAGCGTTGACGACTTCGCAGGCGCCATCGAGCGCCAGGCTCCGGGCAATGGCGCAAATCCACCATCTCCTGCGCGAGAGCGGCTGGCAGGCGATCGGGCTGCGCACACTCATCCTGACCACGCTCGACACCCTCGCGAATCTCGCCCGCGAATCTCCCGAAACGCGCGCGGAAGGGCCCGACATCCTGATCGCGCCGCCGCGTGTGGCCCCGCTGATCATGATCGTTGTCGAATGGTTTACCAACAGTTGCAAATACGGCGTGCACAGCGCGCGGGAGGGCGCCTCGCGATCGCCTGGCAGGCGCACGACGCGGCCCACTCGACGCCGCGCGTGCAACTGAGCTGGACCGAACGCGGCGGGCCGCCCATCCGCAACGCGGTCCATCCCTCCCTGGGCACGGAGCTGGTCGAAAATTTCGCGAGCCGGGAACTTCGCGGCGAATCGAAGCTCTCCTACCCGCCGGAAGGGGCGACACATGTAATTGAGTTTGTGCCGGGGTAAGGCATGGATGGCCGTGTTCGGAATCGGTCGGCAAATGAACGAGAGCAGCGGGTAACTTCCTCCAATCGATGTGCTTCGATCGAGTAATATAAATGCAATGCATGGGGCTTGCCGCCCCCTGCAACCCCCAGCTCGGGGTGGTCCCCTAACCCCCCAATACGGGCTTCAGCCCGTTCCGGTCGCCTGCAAACATTCGATTAACGGGATACGGCCTAACTAAAGGCCGCACGACGAGCTAATCCCCCCGAACCTTGATTTTGCCTCTCGTTCGCCCCTCGGCGAGAGGCAAAATCATCTGGCACGACAGTTCCTTCGCGTAGCGATTCTCATCTCCCGCAGTCGCAGCGGACGGACCACGCGCAGGAATGTACTCATGACGAGCATGATGCGGCCGATGCCACTGCGGCTTCCTCATCGCGAAGCTGCATTGGGGGGTCCGGGGACCACCCCGGCGGGGGTGCGGGGGCGGAGCCCCTGCATTGCATTCGCATTTGCATTGAACCGACTGGAATTCAACCGCAAAGAATTACAAATTTTGTCGATCGCGAGATCTGGCTTCGTACAGATGTCGAATCCCAACACTTAAACGAGCAAAGTTCTCGTTTGGCGGGTTGACCCATTTCCCCCCTTATGTCATTCTCCCGCCCCGTGAAATTCGAGGGCCAACCGGCATGAAAATTCGCAAGGCGGTCATCACCGCGGCCGCCCCCAGTCAACGCGCGCTGCCGCTCCAGACTCTGGTCGATCGTGACGGCGCAGAAATCGGCGCTGAAGATCATCCTCGAGGAAGCCGCCAGCGCCGGTGCCGAACAGATCTGCCTGGTCATCAATCCCGGCGACCAGCGCGCCTACGCGGATGCCGCGGGCCACGAAGCGGGGCGGATCCATTTTGTCGAGCAGCCGCAGCCACGCGGATATGGGCACGCTCTTTTTTGCGCCGCGCCTTTGTCGGCAACGATCCGTTTCTCCACCTGGTCAGCGACCATTTGTATGTGAGCCGGGAGACGACGCGACTGCGCCCAGCAACTCGTGCGCATCGCCGAGGCCGAGAGTTGTTCGGTTTCCGCGGTGCAGGCGACCCGCGAAAATGTCCTCACCTACTATGGCACGCTCGGCGGGCGGCGCGTTCACGGGCAAAACCAGCTTTATGAAGTGGAAAATGTCGTCGAAAAACCCACGCCAACCGAAGCCGAGCAGACCCTGATCGTGCCGGGACTGCGGGCGGGGCATTATCTCTGTTTTTTCGGCATGCACGTGCTCAATCCGTCGGTGATGGGCCTCCTTGAGGAATGCCTGCGCAATCTCGGCCCCGGCGAAAAGTTGGCCCTCTCCCCCGCCCTGGCGCGCCTCGCCAAGCGCGAACGTTATCTCGCTTTGGAAGTGGAGGGGGATCGCTACAACATCGGCGTGCGCTACGGCCTGTTGCTGGCCGCATTCGCCCTGGCCCTCGACGGCAACGACCGCGACGAAATCCTCGCCCAGATGGTCGAACTGCTCGCCATGCGGGGCCGGCCCGCGTGACACGAACTGGGTTCGCATTGAAACCGACCGCGAAGTCGCGAAGGGCGCGAAGCAAAACGCGAAGAAGAAGAGAAAAGGTAAATGACCGAAACTCGATCCAAAGAAACACCTGAATTGAATTCTTCGCGTCTTACTTCGCGCTCTTCGTGTCTTCGCGGTTGAGTGTCTTCTCTGCGGCCTCCGCGTCTCTGCGGTGAATCAGCATGTTACGCGCAGGATGGTCAGGACTCGGGTGAAATCGATAATGTCTTCGGAATTGATCGGCATCATCACCTCGCAGGACCCGGCGGTTCGCGATCGTGCGCTGGATAGCTTCTGCAAAGACGCGAGCCTTGAGCAATTGCTGGCCGAATGTCAGGCACTCGATGAATTCCGTCGCTCCAGCGAAAACCTGTACGAGCGCGTGCGGGCCCTCTTTTTTCTCTACGCCATTTATCGCTTTCACATTCCCGGCAAGCCCGGCTGCCCCGGGGCCGGCCATGTGCCGTTCGATGGATACAACAAGTTGCTGAGCCGGCGATTTGAGGAAGCGATCGACGTCTTCCTCGCGTCGCAGAAGCAGGCCGGGCCGAGTGATTCGATCTCCAGCGCGCTGGCCGCGGCCTATCACGATCTCGGCTTCCAGACCCTCGCCAACCAGGTCCGGCGCAGCGTGCGATCGGTGCGCGGAAACCAGTGGATGTTCCGCATCGGCCACCCCGCGGATCAGCCGCTCAAGTTGCGGCCCGAGTTCTTGAAACAATCCGCCCGGGACGGCTCTTTTCCGATCCTCGCCGAGACCACGCCGGTGCGGATGGATCTGACACACAGCGCCTGGAGCGATATTTTTTTCCTCGGGATGGATTATCCGCAGGGGGCGCGGGTCCTGAACATCTCGATCGACCTGGCCGTTCGCGGAAGAGATGCGGCCCCCAAGCCGCCGGTCGAGGCGTATCTGCGCGTGATCGACCAGCCGCTGCTGCGATTGGTGAGCGTTGATCTGGCGACCCACGCCGACATCACCAATCTGCCGGAGGTCTTCGATTTCGCGAAGGATTATCTCGGCCTGCTCAAGGCGGCGGTGATCGCCTCGGGCATCGTCCCGCCGGGCCTCGAAGGATCGGGCCGCACGCTCGCGGAATTGCTCTCGCGCGTCGTCGGGCCGGGACTCGGCCTCGAAATCGTCAGCAACGTCAACAACATTCCCAAAGGCTCGCGCCTGGCAGTTTCGACGAACCTGCTCGGCTCCCTCATCTCCGCCTGCATGCGCGCCACCGGGCAGGCCAAGAGCCTCACCGGACCGCTCAGCGAGCCGGAGCGCCGGCTCGTCGCCGCCCGCGCCATCCTCGGCGAGTGGATCGGCGGATCGGGAGGCGGCTGGCAGGATTCGGGAGGCGTCTGGCCGGGAATGAAAGTCATCGCCGGTTCTCCCGCACAGGAAGGGGATCCCGAATTCGGCGTGAGCCGCGGCCGGCTTCTTCCTACCCACCGGATCCTCGACCAGACCGACGCCCCCGATTCGGTCCGTCAACATTTGCAGGAGAGCCTGGTTCTCGTCCACGGCGGAATGGCGCAGAACGTCGGACCGATTCTCGAAATGGTCACGGAAAAATATCTGCTCCGCTCGCCGGCCGAATGGGCGGCGCGACACGATGCGGCGGGAATTCTCGACCAGGTCCTGGCCGCGCCTCAAGTCCGACGACGTGCGCGGCGTCGGAGCCGCCACCACGCGAAACTTTTTCGGCCCACTCCAGGCGATCATCCCCTGGGCCAGCAATCATTACACCGAACGGCTCATCGCCGGCGTGCGCGAAAAATTCGGGGACGACTTCTGGGGATTCTGGATGCTCGGCGGAATGTCCGGCGGGGGAATGGGCTTCATCTTCACGCCGGAGAAAAAACAGGCCGCCCAGGATTTTCTTCACGACCTGATGACTCGCACCAAGCGTGAGCTGCAGAACGCGCTCCCTTTTGCGATGGACCCGGTCGTCTACGATTTTGCGATCAACCCGCACGGCACCTTCGCCCGGCTTCTCGACGGCGACGACGCGCTGCTCCCGCCCGGCTACTACGCCTTCATGGCCCCGCAATGGCTCCGCACCGATCCGCGCCAGCTCAGCCCCCTGCGCCGCGCCGAGCTCGATCGTTTCGGCGTCGCCTGCCGTGCCGATCCGGCCCTTGCAGGAATGGTCGAGACGCTCTTCGACCGCCTCATTCCGCGCACCCGTGCTCCGGGAACGGCCTCGCAAAACCTTTCGGAATTGCTCGAGCGTTACGGCTTCGATCGCCAGCAGCATGAGCAGATTCGCACCGACCTGAAAAACGGCCGCACCGGTCTGGCCCAGAACCGCCTCCCGCCCGCGACGCCCATTCACGATGTGCGCGAAGGAGACGTAACCGATCTGACCAGCCCGAAAAATTCAGACCCCCGCGCCGAGTGGCAGAAGCTGGGTTCGGAATCACTGAAGCGCGGCGAAGTCGGCGTCATCAGCCTCGCCGCCGGCGCAGGCAGCCGCTGGACGCAGGGGGCCGGCGTCGTCAAAGCGCTCCATCCCTTCTGCAAGCTGGCAGGGAAACACCGCACGTTTCTCGAGGTTCACCTGGCCAAGAGCCGCCGCGTGGGTCGGGCGCATGGCGCGCCGCTGCCGCATATCGTCGCGACGAGTTATCTCACGCATGAGCCCATCGAGAAATTCCTCGCTACCCGCGGCAACTACAGCTACCCCGGCCCGCTGCATCTTTCCCCGGGCCGGACGGTCGGCCTGCGACTGGTCCCGATGGCCCGCGACCTGCGCTTTGCCTGGGAGGAAATGCCGCAGAAGCTGCTAGACGAGCAACAGCAGAAGATGCGCGACAGCGTTCACACCGCCCTCATCGGCTGGGCGCAAAAGACCGGCGAAGCCACCGACTACACCGACAATCTCCCCAGCCAGTGCATGCATCCCGTCGGCCACTGGTTCGAGGTCCCGAACCTATTGCGCAACGGCGTCCTCGACACGCTCCTGACCGAGCGCCCGCAGCTCAAATACCTGATGCTCCACAACATCGACACCGTCGGCGCCGACGTCGATCCCACGCTTCTCGGCCTGCACATCGCCCGCGAGACCTGCCTCAGTTTCGAAGTGATCACACGAAGAATCGAGGACCGCGGCGGGGGCCTCGCCCGCGTCAACGATCGCGTGCGCCTGCTCGAGGGGCTGGCCATGCCGCGCGAGGAGGATGAATTCAGCCTCTCCTACTACAACACGATGACGACCTGGATCGACATCGCGAAACTGCTCAGCGTCTTCGGCCTGAAGCGAGAAGAACTCGGTGATTCAGAAAAGGTCGCCGCCGCCATCCGCGCCATGGCTGCCAAGATGCCGACCTACATCACGCTCAAGGACGTGAAGAAGCGCTGGGGCCACGGCCAGGAAGACGTCTATCCCGTCGCCCAATTCGAAAAGCTCTGGGGTGACATGACCGCGCTGCCCGAAGTGAGCTGCGCGTACGCGGTGGTTCCCCGCCCGCGTGGCCAGCAGCTTAAGGACCAGGCACAGCTTGATGCGTGGTTAAGAGACGGATCTGCGGCGTACGTGGAATCGATTTGTGAGTGGGAGTGAACGCTTCGTTCAAAAGAGGGAAGCGCGGCGTTTCGCCGGGCGAGTGGAGCGGCCGTGGATGGGTGTTCACGGTTTCTTCGCAAGTGCTCGCAGGCGTCGAAGAAGTTCCTCAAAGAACTTCTCGCCATCCACGAGGTCGCCTCGCTCCGCCTGCGCCGCTCCGCGAAGAAGCTTGCATTTCAAAGCTTCGAACACGGTTTCCTGATTACGTTCGTGTCTTTCTTGATCCATAGCGGTTGTAGCGATGCTTTCAGGCCGGCGGCATCGGAACGCCGTCAAACTCTAATGTCGTACCGCATTCCGGGCATCGGTCGCGTGTGGCGCGTAAATCATAGCCGCACTTGACACACACGGATCGCTTCTGCCGTCTGCGACGCCCAAACCAGCGATGAATCAGCGAAGCGGGCATCAACGCGGTCAATGCCGCCACGCTCCAGAACGGCACTACAACAGAGTACTGAATACCCTCAAAAAACGACGACCGCCCAAATCCGAATCCGAGGTATCGGGCCTTGCGCCAGGAAACCGAATCCATGCTATCGCCATTTTCCCCGTAACCGCGTTCGGGCGTAATGGACTCGTTATCCCAGATCAGCGCTGGAAACATGTCGGCGATGACTGAATCAGCGTCCAGATCATCACGTTTGACCAGAAACGCCCCGCGGTACGAATCGACTTCAAGAAGTCGGTGCCTATCGAAAGCTCGACGAAGCCGGTCCTCAACGAAATAGCTTCGAACCCAAAGCACGCACGTCGCCGCGAAGAGGAGTAGCGATACCAATGACAGAATCATGAACCGCCAAGGATGCCCCATGTCCGGACTGTACCATTTCTTCATCTCCCCTTCCTTATCGTTTAGCCGCCTCCGCTTGCGGGGCGCGTCGCGTTGCGCGGATCGTCCATTGTTCGTTAATGATTCACCCACAGTTGGAGCGCAGGTCCTCGGTCTCGACGATGAACCTCAATTGTGTTTCCTGCTTTTTGCGCCAACAAATCGCGCAACGCGCCCCGCAAGCGGAGGCGGCTAAACGACAAGGAAGGAAAGCGATTTGAAGCGATGTAATTTCTAATTCTTCCGAACGGACCGACACGAACGCGCGAAGGAAAAAAGTTCATTTAGCGACCGACACTAAACTCCGCATGACAAACAAACCAAACCCCCAACCCAATCATCGCCACCCCAAACAGCCGCGCCACCCATTCCCCGCGCGGTACCAGTTTTTCCACCGCGATGGCAACGGCAACGCCCACCATCACGGCCAGGTTCATCACCCCGAGAATGAGTTGGACGAGCATCAGCGCCGAACAGCAGACGAGGCAAAAGAATCCGTGATGAAGTCCGAGATTCCACGCCCCTCTCCACCCTTTGCCCAGATGAGCGGCGCAGGCGCCCAGCGGATCCCGACAATGTTGCAAACAGGAACTCTTGAGCGGCGTGAGCTGGAAAATGCCGCAGGCAACCAGCGCCAACCCGCCACGACGGGCACAGCCCGGCTCACCGCCTCCCACTTCATCGCGCACCAGGCGACTCCAAGTCCGACGCCATACGCCGCGACACCGGCAAGCAGCCAGACCAGAAAATAGCCGGCGCCGAGCATCCAGGTGGCGAGGTTGATTTTCGCATCGCCGCGAAACAAAGAGGCGCGACGATAAATCAGCAGCATCGGCAGCGCCGAGGGAAGCATCATCGCAACCATCATCGCTTCCCACATTCCGAGAAACGCGATAGCCGCCCCGGCCCGGCTCTGGCCCGGCATGATCATCCAGGCCATCGACATCCGCCAGCCGCCGGGCATGGGCATGTCCATGTCGGAAGGCATCGCAACGCAGAGCCAGACGGTGACCCCCGTCGCGGCCAGGAAGACCACGGCGGCGCAAACCCAGGCAGTCCATTCGGTGGAGAAACGCGCAAGAGAAGGCGTCGAAATTGCGCCGTTCGTGGTTTTCATGTGGCACAGGCGTCTCGCCCGTGTCTTCAACCTTAGACACGGGCGAGACGCCCGTGCCACTTACAATCCAGTCATCCGCCGCTCCGGCTCATCCGACCAATCCGTCCTGCGTATGTTCCACGATCGCCAGCGAGCTGTTGGCTGGCGGACAGTCGAAGGGAATTTTACCGGTACCGCGCAAAACCTTTGTCGTCGCAACCTCGCACCATTTGTATTCCATTCCCATCGGGAGCATCACGCGGGCGCGATGCGGATTGCCGCTGGCCAGATCCTTCACAGGCATTCCTTCGGTTTCCAGCTCGCCGGGGATGGAAAGCTTGCTGTAGCGCTGATCCAGGTCGAATTCAAATTGCATCGGCACGAATTGCGGCGAAAGCACCGTCTTAAGCAGACTTGCAACCACTTGAAACCACGCGTTGCCCGCCTGGCCGCTCATGATCGTCAGCAGAGCAGTCCGCTGCGCCGCGTCGGCTTTCTCCGACACGTACGGCTGAAGCGTTCCATTCCCCTCGTGCAGCGCGCCGGGAAAGTGATAAGTCCCGGCGAAGGTGAGCCCACTGAGCGGCGTGTCGTTGAAGTGCCCCTCGTCAATACGCATCGCCAGCATGCCAACACAGAAGTTGTGCGTGGGCCGTGCCCAGAAATCGCACGGGCAGCCGGGATCGCAATTACAGTTCTTGAAGTAGGGGCCCTTCATTCGCCAGGTTGCGGCCATGATGATCTCCGGGAAATATTACAGGAGTGTTATTGTACCGCATGGCGGGTGTGTTCAAGCAAAATTCATTCGGCAACTGGCGCAACAAACTATCGACTCGACAAATGTTGTCTGCGCTAGAGGACCCGTCGGCTGACGCCCGCGGCTATCAAGGATGCGCGGTCCACGGGCGCGAATCCTTAACAGCCGCGGACGTCAGTCCGCGCGTCTTCGCCCCCTGCAGCGAATTGTCTCCGCGGACAGAATTTCGAACAAAATCGTTCGCGTCATGGATTATGATGGGTTCACCATGACCGAAACAGTCGCAGCAGCGGCCCCGCCGTTCCCAAAGGACGTCTGCGCAAACTGCGGCTATTCGCTCCTCGGGCTGCCGAACGAGTGCATCTGCCCTGAATGTGGCAAGACGATCGATCAAAGCGAAATCGTCCTTTACGGGAATGCCTGTGGCAAACATGAAACCGCAATGAATGCCAGAGCATCCAGGCTGCCTTGGGTGATCCTTTCCTCGGTCGTCGTCAGCGTGCTTTATTTGTGGACCTACGTGATCTCGTCTTTTTTTCACAATACGAAGGGACTGCTGGCGATGGGCCTGGTTTTGCTGCCACCCCTGTATCTGCTGCTCCGTCGCCGGCAGATCGAACATCCCGGACTCGTGCAGATTCGAATCGGCCCGCACGGCTGCGTGCAGTTGGACGACCTAAGCGGCCCATCGATTATTCGAGACAACTTCCTGCGCATGGCTGGATCCTTTTCATTCCAGTGTTCATTTCGATCATCGTTGAATGGAGATTAGGTCAGATCGATCCAATCGATCTTTGGATCTGGCCGCCGGTTCTTCTGCTCTTTGCCTCGGTGGCGTGGGTCGCTTGCCGGCGCGTTCGCCGGCGCTTGCACCGAATTCGCGAAGGATCCATCATTGACATCAACCTGGCTTACAACCCCTTTACGCCTTGGAATCAGATCAGCAGCTTCGCGCTGGACCCCGCCGTCGGCGACATCTATCGGCTGCGCGTTACAAAAGGAGTCGCTTTTCCAATCGACGCCGAAATCCGGCTTTCGGAAGAAAAGGCGCAATCCCTTCGGCGGATTCTGAAATCATTCATCGACGATCAGACGCGATCGTAATGCGGCCATTAGCCCGTATCTTCACTCTGGAACGATACTTGTCCACATCCCGCGTCTGCGTCCCGGTCGTGTCGGCTGGATGCGTGTCGTCGATCATGTTCACGACGAGGGTGATTTTCAGCCGGTAAGTCGGAGGAAGTGCCAGGCCCGCACGAAAAATTGAAGTTCGCTACGCGCCACGCTCGGGCGCTGCACTGCTGGGGGTGTAGAGGATCAAATCCACTTCGTAGGTTGCGGATCCGGATGCCGGGATCGGTGTAGAGCAGGGTTGCAAACGTCACTCCGTTCTGGAGCTGGATGTTCTGGCCGGTGCTGTCGAAGAGAGGCTGCCAGGTGGCGATGTCTTTGGCGGTGTACTCGTAGATTTCCGGCTGATTGCTCGCCCGCGGCCCTGCGACGTTGGTCGTCTGCACCCGATGCTCGCTCACGAAACGCCTGGCATCCCCGGCCGCCAATGTCGGTGAGACGACGTTGGCATCGATGACCAGAAACGGTTTTCCTTCGCGCTTACAGTAACGGACGGTCCGCGCGGTTCCGCCCTCGGGCGGGCCGAAGGAAACAACGAGCGTGCCGTCAGAATCGATCACATTCTGTCGCGTGCGGCGCACATATCCCGCGCCGGGCAGCTCAATGACGGGATAGTGATCAGGAATGACGCCGTCCTCGGCCTTGCGCCCGGCCGGGCACCACCCGCCGCAGGGGACGCCGGCTTCCATCGCCGCGTCGAGAGCGGCACGGTCGGCGCCGGTTTGACCGCCGGAGATGATTTTCATTTTCAACGCGTTGTCGTGGCACGGGTTTTCAACCCGTGTCTTTGCCCCGGATAGAAGACACGGGTTGAAAACCCGTGCCACTTAAGACCCCAACAATGGCAACTGCACTTTCATCCGCTGCTCCGCCTCGGTCCCCTCCAACCCCGGCGCGGCCCCGATGAATTCCTTGTCGATCCTTTTCACATCCCGAATTGGCGGATGATCGACCGGGCGTAGGTCGGGAGAATCGGGACCATCGTGGCGTTTGATGACATTGTAATATTGATCGCGCTGGGCCGGCGTCCAGCCGCCGTCGCGGATCAGGCGGCAGATCTCCCGCTCGCTCAGTTTGTAAGTAGTCCCCGCGGCGCTGACGACATTCTCCTCCATCATCACGCTCCCCATGTCGTTGGCTCCGAAGAACATCGCAAGCTGCCCGATCTTCGGGCCCATCGTCACCCAACTGCTCTGGAGTGACGGAATGTTGTCGAAAAAGAGGCGGGCAATCGCCAGCGTGCGGAGATATTCGTGTGCGCCCGCCGTGCGAACGACCCGGCCGCGGAGAATGTCGTCGTTGGCCGAATCGTCGAACGGGCCGTACACATCCGGGTCCCATTCCTTCGCCCGACCGAGCGGCGTGTTTTCACGCTGGAAGGGCCAGTGAATGAACGCCGAGTAGCGGCCAGTCTTGGTCAGTGGTCTCCCGACTGGTCGGGACAGGCTGTTGTCATTTGTCAGTTGTCCGTTGTGAGCGGATAGCGGCGACTTTTCAAATACACCGGGCCATCGCGCCTTCACGCGCCGAATTACGTTGTCCGCATCCTCGCGCGCTACAACGGACGACTGACCACTGACAACTGACAACCGCTGACCACGGCTAACGGACAGTGCGTCGGCATATTCCTGCATATCCCGCAGCGCCGACATGTGTTCGACTCGCTCGCGCAGAAATTCGATATGTCCAATCAGCATGGTGCAGGAGGTATTCAGCCCTTCTTCGTGGGCCACGCGCATCACGCGCATCCAGTCGTCGCCGGTGCATTTGCCCAGGCCAATACGTCTTCGCACGCGCGGCGCGAAGATTTCTCCGCCGCCTCCGGGAATAGTCGCCAGACCGGCGGCGTGGAAACGCCGGATAATCTCCCGCACATCCATCTTGAAGAACCGTTCGAACTCGATGAACTCCGGCGGAGAAAATGCATGAATATGAACGGTCGGAAAATTCGAGCGGATGTAGCGAAGCAGTTCTTCGTAATATTCGATCGGCAGCGCGTCATTCATTCCGCCCTGCATGAGGATCTGCGTTCCGCCGATCGCGACCAGTTCGCGAATCTTCGCGCCGATCTGCTCGTACGTCAGCGTATAGCTGTCGGCGTCTTCATGGTCCCGGCGAAAGGCGCAGAAGGTGCACCTGGCGGTGCAGACATTCGTGTAATTGATGTTCCGATCGATGACGTAGGTGCGGTAATCCTCGGGATGCATCCGCTTGGCGGCTTGAGCCGCCCAGTCACTCAGATCGTGAAGGGACGGGTGGTGATACAGTTCCAGCGCCTGGGCATCGGTAAGCCGTGCGCGTCCTTCGATGACCGGATCGATGTCGAACGACAACTTCGCCATGGTGTTTGAAAGTGTATGACCAACCGCGAACCGGGCAAAGCCTGGCCTTCGAATCGCCGCAGTTTCAATCGAATTGAAATCAGATCGACGCAAAGGACGATTATTTGTGGGGGCGGTCGCGAAGGCGCAAGCGACGGACCGGCGATCGCTCGTCCGACGCGCTGACGCCGGTCAGTCGCTTGCGCCTTCGCGATTCAATCCATTGGTTCTTCAATAATTGCGATTTGACTCGCTCCCCTCCGGAAATTCGATGTATTGAACCGGCACATGATCCGTGAGCCAGACGCCATTGGCGCTCTTGAAGAACGCCAGCCCGTCTTGAACCATGTCGGCGGCGCGGACGGTCAGCACGATCGGCCGCCCACGTCGCTGGCCAACCTTTTCGGCCGTGTCGCGCTCATCGCTCAGGTGCACATGATGACGCTTTCCCTTGAGCAGCCCGGCGCGTCGAATCGAATCCAGAAAGCGGTCGACGGTTCCGTGAAAGAGCAGGGCGGGTGGGGTGGCCGGTTGATAGCCGAGCTCGACCTCAACGCTATGTCCCTGGCTGGCGCGAATGCGCAAGCCGTCGTCGCTGAAGGCGAATCGTTTTTTCTCGCTGGTAGCGACGACCTCCTCCAGTTCCTCGCGCGTCAGCGCGAATCGGTGGGCCAGCATCGCGTCGAGCAGCTCGCTCACGGGCACCCATCCGGCCGCATCGAGCGTGATGCCAATCTGCTGCGGCTGATGTCGCAGGACCAGGCTCAGAAATTTACTGATATGTGTCGCTTGTTTCGTGTCCACGTTGAACTCCTCAACCGTTCCGGCTGGCGGGGTGTTTCACGATTTCATCGCTGGTGAGAATCCGCGCGCCGGCGCTCTTCATCTCCCCGATCGCCTCGTCCACATCGCCCGGCCGGAGATTGACGCCACGGCAGGCATCGACGATCAGATGTGAGCCGAGGCCCAGGCCGAGCGCATCGAGCACGGTGAATCTGACGCAGTAATCGGTCGCCAGCCCGCAGACGAAAACATCGCGCGCCCCGTAATCTTTGAGGAATGCTCCGAGCCCGGTCGCACTGCAGTGGCCGTTGTCGAAAAACCCGCTGTAGCTGTCGACGCGCGGATCGGTCCCTTTCCGAAAGATGCGCTGGATAGCCATGCTCCTCAATCCCGGCGCGAAGTCCGCTCCATGCGTTCCTTGAACGCAATGGACCGGCCATAACACCTGAGGAAGGCCGGCCAAGTCAATCATTTCGCCCGGTTGACGCCCCGGATGATTCGCCGCGAAGCTGCCGTGATCCAGCGGATGCCAGTCCTGCGTCGCCACGACGAGATCGAAATGATCCATGAGCCGGTTGATGGCCGGCACAACCTGATCACCTTCCACGACGGGCAAAGCGCCGCCAGGGAGGAAGTCATTTTGAACATCCACGATAATGAGGGGTGAATTCATTGGATCTCTCCGCTCGAAATCGATCCGGCTTGTGATGCGAGCTGGCACCTCTCGTCGAGTTGTTCGCGCAATTCCCGATCGAGCGTCGGCGGATTCCCGTTCACACCGCGAATTGTTTCCCGCACCTGCATCAGTGCAATGCCGAGCCAGTTGGTGCCGCGCCATTGCGCAGGGTCGCTGGCCTTCGGATTGTCCTCGCCCAGACCAATCCCCCAGATGCAGTCGAGTGGGCTCGCTTCGACGATGACTTTGTCCGTGGTGGCCAGGAGTTCCGCCGCGAGCTTCTCAGATTGGGTAAACTTCGCGAGATTCCCGGTATAGACGATGCCCCGGCAAACGCGATTCCAGCGGACGGAATCGAAATTGCGGATGCGGCGTCCCAACGATTTCTGCTCCTTCGGTGCGGCGGCCCGGAGAATTCGTGTCAAGCTCTCCGCGTCGCCGAATACGCTGCGCTTTTTCGGCCATCATGAACTGCTCGGCACAGTTGTAGCTGATGCCTTCAAGGGTGAACGCACCGGCGAACCATTGCGAGGCCCAGCCATGCCAGAAGAAGAAAAATCGGTCGCGGTCGTTAATTTGGTTTTCCATGGGGTCCTCTCAGATTTCGAAGTTGAATCCCTTTTTCACGAGCCGCCGGTATCTCGCCTCGTCGAACCGATAAAGTCGGGCGGCCCGGTGGGAGACGTCCTGTTCGATCTGGTCGGTTTCGGTCAGCAGCTCCCAGCCGAGGATTTTCTTGCGGAAATTACGCTTATCCAGCGGCCGCTCCAGAATTGCCTCGTACAGATGCTGCAATTGCGAGAGCGTGAACTTGTCCGGCAGCAGTTCAAACCCAATCGGCTGGTACCGCACCTTACTCCGCAAACGTTCGACCGCGACGCTGACGATCCGCTCGTGATCGAACGCGAGGGACGGCAGTTCCGCCACGCAAAACCAGGCGGCGGCATGGGCATCGGTCGAGGCGTGCAGCACGTGCCGGTCGAGTGCGACCAGCGCGTAATACGCCACGCTCACCACCCGCTCGCGCGGATCGCGCTTCACGGCGCCGAAGGTGAAAAGCTGCTCGAGATACAGGTCGCGCAGCCCGGTTTCCTCGCGCAGCTCCCGAAACGCCGCTTCTTCCAGCGTCTCGTCGACCCGCACGAATCCACCGGGCAGCGCCCACTCGCCCTTGAATGGCTCCAATCCTGCGCTGGATGAGCAAAACCTTCAGCTCGCCGGCGTCAAAGCCGAAGACGACACAGTCCACCGTGAGCGCGGCTCGAGGATATTCGTAGGTAAAAGCCATGAGAAACGCAGCCTTTTCACAGCCGCGACCGCGAGCGAGCGGTGTTTGCGTGGGAAATAAATGCGAACATCGAACATCGAACATCGAACAGGGAATTCTGCCTTCTTCGACGTTCGATGTTGAGTGTTCGATGTTCGCATTTGTTTTCCACGCAAACACCGTTCCCTCACCGTCGCGATTCTGAAAGAGAAGAACCAAAACCTTCGGGCATCCCGGCATTTCGCGCGGCGAGAATCAGCTCGGTCCGCAACCCATGCAGCCGGCGCTCCAGGCCGACTGGATATTCGTGCGGATTGGCTAGACGAACGATCGATGGATCGAGCCGGCTGATCTGATCCGCGGTGCGGCGACGAATCGATTCCAGATCGGGCGGCTCGTATACGCGACGGCCGCCGCGAAAGACCGGGACAAGCAGGTCCTCGAATTGCGTACCGGCCGGGATGGTTTTGAAACGGAGCGGATCCTTCGGATCGATAATCTTCGTGGGCGCTGCGATGCCGAACGGCTCGTTATAAATCGCGTCGGCAAGAAATTGGCCGTCGCGCACGAATCGCCGGATCTGGAGCAGGCCAGGCGTGGAAGTCTTGGCGGCCTGTTCCGAAAGCTTCACCGTATACGCGCCATTCCTGATCGTTCGAATCGCGAATGGCGGTGAGCTTGTAAACGCCGCCAAGCGCGGGCTGATCGTAGGCGGTGATCAGCCGGGTCCCAACCCCCCAGGTGTCGATCTTCGCGCCCTGGTTCTTGAGATTCTCGATCAGGTACTCGTCCAGGTCATTGGTCGCGAGAATGCGGGCGTCGGTAAGGCCGACCGCGTCGAGAATCTTTCGCGCCTCGATGCTCAGCCAGGCAAGGTCGCCGGAATCCAGGCGGATGCCGATCATGCGATGGCCTGACGCCGCCAGCTTCTGCCCGATCTCGGCCGCCTTGCGAACGCCTTCGAGCGTGTTGTAGGTATCGACGAGAAACACAACGTTGTTCGGCATCGCGTCGGCGTATGCGTTGAACGCCTCCGCCTCATCCTCGAAGCTCATCACCCAGCTATGGGCATGAGTGCCCCGCACCGGGATGCCGAAGAGCCGGCCGGCGAGCAGGTTGCTCGTCGCCGCGCATCCACCGACGTACGCCGCCCGGCTCGCGCTGAGCGCCCCGTCGATTCCCTGGGCCCGCCGCAGCCCATATTCGAGCACCGGCTGACCGCGGGCCGCCCCGCAGATCCGCGCCGCCTTGGTGGCAATCAACGTCTGGAAATTCACCAGGTTGAGCAACGTCGTTTCGAGCAACTGGCATTGGAGAATCGGCCCGCGAACCCGAATCAACGGCTCGTTGGCAAAAACGACGGTCCCTTCGGGAATCGCATCCACGTCCCAGTTGAATTCCATCCGCCGCAATTCATCGAGGAATTCGCCGGCGAAAAGCGGCTGAGCGTCGTTTCCTCGAAGCGATTGGAGGTAATCCAGATCCTTCTCATCGAATCGAAACTGCTCGAGATATTCGACGACCTCCGCCAGCCCGCACGCAACCGAATAGCCGCCGGAGAAGGGGTTGGAGCGGAAATGGAGATTGAAGACTGCTTCCTTGCGATGGGTCCCCGTCTTCCAATAGGCGCTCGCCATCGTGAGCTGATACAGGTCGGTGAGGAGAGCCAGAGAGGGTTTATAAAGTTGGGTCAGCATGGGCTGCCTCCGTCCAGTTAGTGTATATTATACAATAACTCGGTGCGTGTCAAGCGAACGCGGTATGAGCGGGCAAGATTCTTTTACATTCGACTGGGCCGCAATTAACTTGATCGCCATGCCATCAGCGCTTCTCCGATCGGCTCTTCCCTACCCCGTGCGTCGCGGCAAAGTGCGCGACGTTTACGACCTCGGCGACACGCTCCTGATCGTGGCCACAGACCGCATCAGTGCGTTTGACTGCGTCATGCCCAACGGAATTCCCGACAAGGGAAAAATCCTCACTGCACTCAGCCTCTTCTGGTTCGAGAAATTCGCCGGGGAGTTTGAGAATCATCTCATTGCCAGCGAGATGAAGGATTTTCCGCGCGAGCTGGCGCTCTTCGAGGAAAAAATCGCCGGCCGGTCCATGCTCGTGCGCAAGGCGGAAGTGATCCCGATCGAATGCGTCGCCCGCGGCTACCTCGCCGGCTCGGGGTGGAAGGAATACCGCGCGTCGCAGTCGGTCTGTGGCATCAAGCTCCAGGCCGGCCTGCGCGAATGCGACCGGCTCCCCGAGCCGATCTTCACGCCGGCCACCAAAGAGGAATCGGGGCATGACATCAACATCGATTTTGCCCAGACCGAAAAACGCATCGGCGCGAAAGTCGCGGCCGAGCTTCGCAAACGGACGCTTTCGCTCTACACGCAAGCCGCCGACTACGCCCGCGGCCGTGGCGTGATCATCGCCGACACCAAGTTCGAATTTGGCGAGCTCCCCGACGGCACATTGATCCTGATCGACGAAATTCTCACGCCCGACAGCAGCCGCTTCTGGCCTGCGGATCGCTACGCCCCCGGCCGCGACCAGGAAAGCTTCGACAAGCAATTCGTCCGCAATTGGCTGGAAAAGCAAGCCTGGAACAAGCAGCCGCCGGCGCCGGCGCTGCCGGAGGATGTGGTCGCAGGGACGCGTAAACGTTACCTGGAAGCGTACGAACTGCTGACGGGGAGACCTTTGGAAATCCTCTAATCAATATCCGCCGACGCGTTTTATCACAACTTGGTTGACTACGGAGCCCACAGAGAAGGACGAGATCACCGAGACGCCATTCGCTCTCTGTGATCTCGGTGCCACAATCCGTTCATTTCATCGAGGCTTGAGAAGATTTTTCGCCACGGATTCCGCACGGATGAAGGTAAATCGAGCGAAATGCCTTATGAGCGTGGCCACCGAAAGATAAATCGGCCGCGGATCAATCCCGGTGCGCCGCGAATGAACGCGGATCAGAAGAACGGGGAATTCTCAATCCGCGTTCATCCGCGGCAACAATTCTTCAGATTTGCCCCGAGTTTGGTTGCGGCGGCGACCGCGCTGGGCCACTCAGTGACCTCTGTGGCTATTCTTCCTCATTGCTATCCGTGCGTTCGGATGCAGCAAATGCGATCAAATGACTGATGTTGACGTATCCCTCCAGTTCGTCCGTCTCGCTTTTTGAAAGCTTTCCTTCCTGAGCCTTCGCTGAAAGTTCTGCCATGCGAATATGGTCGGGTTCCTGGAAGTCGAGACGCAAAAGCTCTTTCGCCGCAACCGTCGACAGATTTTCTCCGATGGGTCGAACGACTCGTGCAAGAATCATGGCCTCCACATCGGTCAGGGGCATGATCGGATTGTAAACGGTCTGCTCCCATGACAGGTAACAATTGCAATGCCCTCAATCCCATTGACCCGCCGCGAGTTCCTGGCGGCATCGGCGTCCACCGCGGCCGCGCTGACTCTGCCGGGAGCGACCGCTTTCGCCTCCGAATTTCACACAACGCTTCACAAGGCGATGATCATCGGCCCGCCCACCGAGGCGACGCTCACGCCTTTGAAGGAGGCAGGATTTGAAGGCGTCGAATCGCGATTCGTCTGCCCGGACAAGGAGGCCGAAGGCCGCCGCGCCGTTGCGGACAAAGTCGGCATGCGCATTCACTCGGTCCTCCGCGGCTGGGGAGAGTTCAACAGCGAAGACCCGAAGAAGGTTGAAGATTCCATCGAGTGGGCCCGCGCCGCCTTGCGCACCGCGAAAATATACGGCGCCGACGATATCCTCCTGGTTCCTTGCCGCATTGGCGGAATGCCGATGCCTGAGCCATGGGAATTCGATATCGAATTCGACCCAAAGACGCTGCACGCTTCACGTGTCGTCAAGGGGGACAACAGCAAATACGCCGCCTACATTGAGGCTCAGAACCGCGCCACCGATACATCGCGCCTCGCCGTCGAAAAGCTGATCCCGCTGGCCGAGGAATTGAAGGTCATCATCGGGCTGGAAAACGTCTGGAACAACCTCTGGGTGAAGCCGGAGTTTTACAAGGCGTTCGTCACGTCTTTTGCCAATCCGTGGGTGAAAAGCTATTTCGACATTGGCAACCATGTAAAGTATCAGCCGCCACAGGATTGGATCCGCACTCTGGGAAAGGGAATGATCGTGAAACTCCACTTCAAGGACTTCAAGCTCAACCCCGACGGCCACGGCGGCAACTTCGTTCACATTCGCGACGGCAGCATCGACTGGCCGGACGTGCGAAAGGCCCTCGACGAAGTCGACTACACCGGCTGGGGAAGCATCGAAGAAGACGGCCTCCCCTGGAAAGAATTCGCCCGGCGGTTCGATCTAATCGCAGACGGGAAATGAAGTGCTATTGGCTCGGATTCAATGCGAAAACAAACGAACGGAGAAATGGCCACAGAGATCACAGAGGAGCACGGAGATCACCGAGATGCAGTACGCCGTCATCAATTGGTGCTGTTGAAGGCACGTCAGCACCGACTCGATGATAATCAATTCATAACTGAATCAGCACTAGCGTCTAAGGAATGTAAGATGTCGGTCTCAAACAAATGTCTCTGTGATCTCTGTGCTCCTCTGTGATCTCTGTGGCCATTCTCTTCGAATGCGCTTCGGGCTTTCGCAGTTGGTTGGTCGCCCCGGATTACAATGATGAGGAAAACGAATCATGAAAAGATTTAAGAGGGCTCCACTGTGTCCGACACGGCGGCAGTTTAACCGCGCTTTTCTGACCGGCGGCGCGCTGGCGGCGGCATCTCGATTCGCCGCTCCCGCATTTCTGCGGGGGCAGAACCTAAACAGCAAGCTCAATATCGCCATCATCGGCTGCGGAGGGCGCGGCGGGGCCAACATGGAGACCGTCTCGACGGAAAACATCGTCGCTGTCTGCGACGTCGATTCCAAACATGTCGATGGGGCCAAGGCGGCCCATCATGAGGCCAAAGCCTTTTCCGATTTTCGCAAGCTCTTTGATGAAGCGGAAAAAGATTTCGACGCCGTGGTCGTCAGCACCTGCGAGCACACTCACGCGGCCGCGACAATGCTGGCACTCAAACACGGGAAACATGTCTACTGCGAGAAACCGCTAACGCACGATGTCTGGGAAGCCCGCCAGATCCGCGAGACGGCGGCGAAAGCCAATGTCACCACTCAGATGGGAATCCAGATTCATGGCGGTGAAAACTACCATCGCGTCGTCGCATTGGTGCAGTCGGGCGCAATCGGCCCGGTCCGCGAGGCGCATGTCTGGGTTTCCCGTGCATGGGGCCTGCAAAGTAAAGAGGCGGCCAAGAAAAATCACGACATTGTTTATGTCACCGAACGGCCGACCGAATCCCAGCCGGTGCCGGATTATCTCGATTGGGATCTATGGATCGGCCCGGCTCCGATGCGGCCCTACAACAATGTCTACACGCCAGGCCCCAAGTGGTATCGCTGGTGGGATTTTGGGAACGGGACGATGAGCGATCTGGGAAGCCACTGGAACGACCTTCCCTTCTGGGCGCTAAAGCTCGATGCGCCGTTGACGATCGAGGCGAGCGCCCCGGCGGGAAGCCCGCCACCGCA
This sequence comes from uncultured Phycisphaerales bacterium, assembly GCA_963754335.1. GTDB lineage: Bacteria > Planctomycetota > Phycisphaerae > Tepidisphaerales > Tepidisphaeraceae > JBBSDP01. Next base: position 1,157,126 of record CAVWFQ010000005.1, on the reverse strand, counting down.
TCCCGAGATCGCCCCGGCGTCGATGAGCGCCGTTTACGAATACGGCCAGCGCGGCGATCTCCAGCCGGTGAAAGTCGGCTGGCACCAGGGAGAGAGCAAGCCGGAAATCTGGGAATCCGGCGCGATTCCCAAGTGGGGCGATGGATGCGTCTTTATTGGCGACAAGGGAATGATCCTCGCCGATTACTCAAAGTATCTGCTGCTTCCCAAAAAGGAATTCGCGGGCGAGCAGGTTGCGATTCCCGAGATTCCGCCGCTGCTGGAACATCACGCCGAATGGATCGCCGCCTGCAAGGCGGGGAAGAAATCCGCCGCCGATTTCAGCTACGGCGGGACACTCACTGAAGCAAATCATCTCGGAAACGTCGCCTGGCGACTCGGGAAAAAGATCGAATGGGATACGAAAGCGATGAAAGTCACCAACGCGCCGGAAGCGGAGAAGCTGATTCGCTGCGACCGGCGCAAGGGGTGGGAATTAATTTGAGGGACAAAAAGAGTGGCACGGGTTTTCAACCCGTGTCCCCGATCGAAGACACGGGTTGAAAACCCGTGCCACTTGTTGGGGGTACCGGGAAAAATTAGTCCCCGAACCGCCAGCACCAGAGCCGTCGCTTGCGCCTTCGCGACTTCGATAGACCGCAAAGCATTGGCACGCGGTCGCCCCCTTCAGGCAATATAATTTTCCAATGCGACGTCGTTGGTCTAAGATCCCATTGGCCCTGTCCCTCTCATTGTGTGCGGCCACTTGCCGCTGTGGATCGCAAGTGGGCGCACCGAATATTACTTAATCCGCAATGACACCGAAGGCTTCTCGGGCATCTTCACGCCAAAAGGCGCGCTGGCATTGACGCGCTCCGGCGAGAATTTCTTGAAGTCGTTGCAAGAACGCGGCGATTGGGAATTCGGCCGGAAGCAGCCGGAAGATCCGAATTACGACTATGGCACCGGGTTTCGGCCGAGATTCAACTTGGCTGGTTTTCTGCTGGTTTGGGGCTACCCGTATGGAAATTACAGCAAATATGCTTTTTCAATCAATGTCCCCTACTGGTTCATCGCTCTGACGTCGGCCACGTTCCCAGCGATTCGATGGGCGGGCTATTTTCGATCGAGAAGACGCCGGATGGCCAACGTTTGTACCGCATGCGGCTACGATCTGCGGGCGACACCTGCCCGTTGCCCTGAGTGCGGAACGGCGGCAGCTACGGTCTAAAAATGCCCGTGTACCGGGCAAACCCGTATCGCTTGTTTGGGCAATCAATTCATTTCAAACGCGGTACAATCTACGCGATGCACCGCCGCCTGTGGTTCCATACTGGATTTTTGCCGGGACCGCGACGGTATTTCCACTGTTTTGGGTCGCGCAGTTCCATCGGCGAAAGATCCGCCAAGCGATGCGGCGCTGCACCCACTGCGGTTATGACCTCCGCGCCACAACCGGTCGATGTCCCGAGTGTGGAACGGCCCCAGTCGCAATCTAAAGATGAATCATTCAAGTTTTCCATTCGCCCTCGTCTGCAACTGCCTAATCGCCGCTCTCAACGTCGGCGCCTACGCGGAATCCGTTTCCCCCAAACCCATCCCCGACGTCCTGATCAACCCCGGCAAAGGATGGATCCTCTACGGCTGGCCGCACGACCACTCCACGGAAGTTCTCTCGCTCAGCTCGACAGGATACAACCGTTACGAATGGTCGCAGATCGAGCCGGCGGAGGGGAAATACAACTGGAAGCCGATCGACGATCAGGTCGATGCGTGGAAAAAGGCGGGCAAACAATTTTCCCTTGGCGTCATGTGCCTCAACAGCCACACCGAAACGCCAGGCGGCTACTCGACGCCCAAATGGGTCTTCGATGCCGGCGCGAAGTTCACGGCGTTTGATCTGAAATCACTTCGCGACCAATATTCCGGCACTCTCGGCGTGCGCATCATTCCCGACTTTGTCGATCCGATCTTCATAGCAAAACAGAAAGCCTTCCTGACGGCGCTGGCCGCCCGATATGACGGAAATCCGAACCTGGCGTTCATCGACATCCGCGCCTACGGAAACTGGGGCGAGAACCACATGTGGCCGTTCGGGATTCCCGATATTTCCGCCGATGATTATCGCGCGATGATCCAGATGCACCTGAACCTGTTTCAACACACCACGCTGGAGCTGTCGGCGGGGACCCATCAATTCGATTCGGTGCTCGACTGGGCCGCAAAGCATGGCGTCGGCATTCGCCGCGACGGCGTCTGCGGCAATTCCGACGGCAGCGAATGCGCCCGCTCGCTCGGCCATGCCCCGGCCGTTTTCGAATTCTTCGGCTCCTACACCTGGATGAAGCAGAACGGATGGTGGGACGGGAAAAAGGACGCTCTTGGCCAGGGCTTTCGACTGAGCGATTGCGTCGAGAACGGCAAACCGAGTTACATCGGCATGAGTCATTGGGACGACGCGAAGAAACTCCTCGCCGCGGAGAAGCCGCTTGTCGAAAAGCTCGCCAATCGAATGGGATATCACGTTGCTCTGAAAAAAGCCGCGTTTTCTGAATCGCTGACGGTCGGCTCGGCCGCGGATTTCAAATTCGAATGGCAAAACGATGGCGTGACACCAATTTACGTCCCCTGCGCGCTCGCGGTTGCATTGCTCGACGCAAAGGACAGCCCGGCAGAGATTGCAATTCCGACCGGCAGCGCGCCGGCACACTGGGCTCCCGACAAGACCACGTCCGAGTCGGCGCAATGCACCTTCACCGACGCGCCGCCGGGCAAATATCGGGTTGCCGTCGGTCTAGTTTCTGACGCCGAGCCGACCAAGCCGATCATTCGTCTCGCGAACGAGGGGCGAACTGCCGGCGGGTGGTATGTCGTTGGAACAATCGAATTGCGGAGGGATCAATGATGAAGTCAACCTCCGACATGGCGTGCGCATGGCAGCAGTACCAGTTGCCGAATGTCGGCCCGGAGCTGAACCGAATCGAGGTGCTGATTCTGAATGTCCTTGCGAACCTGTCGGACGCTCAGATCGTGCACCAATTCCATGATCCCCACCAGCCTGACCCGCCGGCTGGATGGTCGATCCTTTTCCCATGTTCGATCAGGCGATATCGCTCGGCGCTACGACAGTATCGGGAAATACACGGACCTCCCGTCCCGCGCCGGGCACTCGCTTTATTCGAACTCTGGAAATCCTTAAATCCGCCGGAAAATTTGTCGCCGCGTGTCACCGCCGCGGGCGATCTGGAATTTCCGGATTTCCTCGTGCGGCAGTGCCTGGAACGAGAAACGTCTCGCGGCAACGCCTGGATCATTGCGGCAGTTCCATCGTCCGACACCGCGATTCGATGCGCCGCGATGACTTGCTGCCGGCGGCTCTTCTGCACGTCCCACCGACTGCGCTACCAACCGCCGCCGGCGCCGAACGACCTGGTAACCGTAAGGATTCAGGGCAAAGGCTTTGACGGAAATGGAGGACTGACCGTGCCGGTGACGATGGAGGTTCAACTGCCGGCGGCTTATCGTCCCTGGGAATTATTGCAGAGAAAACAGTTTCAGCGTTCATTGGAGACAATCGTGCCCGCAGGAAATTCGTAGCGCGGTTCGTGCCACGGAATGGAATCTTGCAAATGCAAACCTGGAGTCGCCGATTTCCGCTATCCGGCTATCTCCTGATCGGCGTCGCGCTCATCACCCGTGCCGGCCTGATCGAGCACGCGATGGGCCGGCTTGCCATCTGCAAATGCGGGACGGTTCATTTCTGGGTAAGTGACGCCAATGGCCCGGAAACGTCGCAGCAGGTTGCCGACTGGTATTCCTTTTCGCACATTATCCACGGCTTTGCGCTCTATGGATTCATGCGGCTCATCGGCCGGGGCAAGTGGCCGCTTGGGTTATGCCTGGTGCTCGCGATCGGACTGGAGTGCACCTGGGAAGTCATCGAAAACTCCAGCTATGTCATCGATCGATATCGCCAGACTGCTTCGGCCGACTATTACGGCGACAGCATTCTCAACTCGATGTCAGATATTTGCTTCGCCGTCCTCGGTTTCGTCCTGGCGGCCTATCTGCCGGTCTGGGCGACGATCGCGCTGATCGTGGTGATGGAAGTCGGCGTGCTTTATGCCATCCGCGACAATCTCACGCTCAACATCATCATGCTGTTTCACCCTTTCCCGGCGATTCGGCATTGGCAGATGGGAGGAGGTTCGTAGTGCGGGTTTCAGCCCGTATCGGCTTCGATGTCGAGGAAAGAGACGGCCTGAAGGCTGCACTACGAACCCGAGCCCGAACCTGAACCCGGCCTTTTTCCTTCCGACGATGCGGTGCCGCTGTCGAGCATTTCCATCCGCTCGGTGTACGGAAGCGGGCGAAGCGTCCCGACATCCTGCATCCGATGGATGACGTCGGCGACCTGCTGGATCCAACTCTGCACCGAACGAAGCTCGGCGGACAACTCCGCAGGATTCTTTGGCGGAAGCCGGATCAACCCTTCCAGCGTCATGAGCACCGCCTGCGACGGCTGGCTGAGTTGATGGCACGCTTCTCCCAGTGCGGCGATGAGCACGCGCTGCCGCTCGGCTTCCATCAGCAGCCGCACGCTCTGGCGGATGCGCAAGGCAACCTGCATGCGCGCCAGCAGCACGGGGAGATGGATCGGCTTGACCACATAATCGTTGGCTCCGGCCTCCAAGCCGCGCACCACATCTTCCGAATCTCCCAGGGCCGTCACGAGGATCACCGGCAGCGCGTCATGGCTGAAACGCGCCCGGATGACCTTGAGCACCTCCAGGCCGCTGAGCTGCGGCATCTGAATGTCCAGCAGCAGCAAGTCCGGCGGAAGTGAATCGATCTGCCGCAGGCAGGAGGGTCCGTCCGTTACCGCATCTACGGCAAATCCCCGTCGCTCCAGCCGGCGGACCAGCATGTCGCGACTATGCGGATCATCTTCGGCCACGAGAATCCTCGCGCCTCCAAAGGCATCGGAAGTCGTTGCCGTTTCGTGCTCGTTCACGTGGCCCAGTATATCGCCAAAGAGGAATGGCCACAGAGGACACAGAGAGCGCAGAGATCACCCAGACCACAATTACGGTCTGAGATTCAGCCCCTTTCCGATCTCAGCTCAACCATCGGACCATTTGAACTCGCCGCCGCGATTCGAGGTCACTGTTAATGCCCGTCGGATGAGCTTACGTCTCTGTGATCTCTGTGCCCCTCAGTGATCTCTGTGGCCATTGTCTTATTCTTCGGGAGCGAAACAGCGTGTCTTGACACGTCCATTCCCTCGGGTTGCACTGGATGCGATGTCCAAACGGGTGTTCATAACGGCCGCGGAGGTGAGCGGCGACCGGAACGCCGCCTCGCTGGTGACGGCCTTGCTCAAGCTCGATCCCTCCATTTCCGCCGAGGGGCATGGAGGGGCGGCGATGGCGGAGGCGGGGGTGAAAATCCACCATGAAACAGTGGGTGGGGCGGCCATGAGCTGGCGCGGGCGCTCCGGGCGGTGGAGATTTATCGCCTGTTGCGCTGGACGCGGCGCTATTTTCGGGAACATCGGCCCGATTTGCAGATCTGCGTCGATTCGTCCGCCATGAACCTGCATTTTGCGCGGGTTGCCCGGGAGATGGGCATTCCCGTGCTGTATTACATCGCGCCGCAGTTATGGGCCTGGCGCGAAGGGAGAATGAAAAAGCTGCGCACGTACGTCGATCGCCTCGCCTGTATCCTTCCGTTTGAGGAGAGCTATTTTCGCGGGCACCGGGTGAACGCCACTTTTGTCGGACATCCGCTGTTCGACCAGCTACCGTCGGAAGCGCCGCCGCGGCCTGCCGCGGATCCGTCGAATCGGCCGGTCGTCGGTCTTTTGCCCGGCTCGCGAAAATCGGAGGCACAGAATAACTTTCCCTCCCTTCTGGACGTGGGACAGCGAATCATCGCTGCGATTCCCGGCGTCACGTTTCTCGTGCCGACCACGCCGGCGACCGATCCAGTGGTGCGACGGGAAATCGCCGAGCAGGAGGGCAGACATTCCTGTCTGCCGCTGCCGCCGATCGAGATCGAACGGGACGGTTTTAACCGGCTCGTGCCGCGATGTGATTTGTGCATCACGGTTTCGGGCACGGCAACGGTTCACGTGGCGTCGCTGGGCGTTCCGATGATCGTCGTCTATCGGACCAATCCGTTTCTCTGGCATATGGCCGGGAGATGGCTCGTCAAGACGCGGACCTTTGCGCTCGTGAACGTATTGGCCGGCGGACTTCCGCCCAACCGCATCTCGGGAACAAGCCATCACATCGTGCGCGAGTTCATTCCCTGGTACGGCTCCAATGAGCCGGTGGCGCGGCTGGCGATCGACTATCTGAAAGATCCGCAAAAACTGGCCGATCAGCGTGCGAAGCTTGCGGGTCTGGTCGCGACACTCGGCGGGCGCGGCGCATCCGATCGCGTGGCGGCGCTGGCGCTGGAGTTGATTGGCAAGGCGCCTGAAATTTCAGAGCCGCGACCCTGAGAAGCGATATTGGAACTAAAGTGGCACGGGCGTCTCGCCCGTGAAATGTGCACAAAGCACGGGCGAGACGCCCGTGCCACGAGAAATTAAAACCGCTCTGAAAAAAGCTCTGATGAATACGCCAATGCTACAGCGCCGCAGGTATGTGCGCGCAGTCGGGCCGCGTTTGCGCATTCTTCTATTTCTAATTTTTGGATTGTCCGCATTTCTCGCGGCCAACTCCGCCTACCTGGCGAGCGTGTCCTTGATGGGGTGGGCCGCCCGGCTGCATCACCGCGAAGGGGTGTATGAAAATTATTTCTACCAATACATGTTTCTCGCCCATCTGGTGCTTGGCCTGCTCCTGATCGGGCCATTCGTGGCCTTTGGGATTGCGCATATCTACAACACCTTCAATCGCCCGAATCGACGCGCTGTGCGAGTCGGATATTGTCTCTTCGCGATCTGCCTGGCGCTGCTCGGCACCGGCGTTGCCCTGATGCGACTCGAGCCCTTCCAGATCGGGCCGCTACGCATCAGCCTGTCGCCGATCAAAAGTCCCGCAGCGCGATCGGGCGTCTACTGGGCGCACGTGATCGCTCCGATTTTCGTCGTCTGGCTCTACATGCTGCATCGTCTGGCCGGTCCGCGGATCCAATGGCGCGTGGGTCTGAAGTGGGCAGGAGCGGTCGCCGCGACGGTGGTGCTAATGGTCTGGTTCAGCACGCAGGATCCGCGGCAATGGAACGTCCAGGGCCCTAAAGAAGGAGCACAATATTTCCGGCCGTCGCTCGCGCGCACCTCCAGTGGGAATTTCATCCCCGCCAAAGCGCTGATGAACAACGAGTATTGCCTGCAATGCCACGCCGACAACTACAAGAACTGGTTTCACAGCGCGCACCATTTCAGCTCGTTCAACAACAAGGCATACCTCTTCAGCGTGCGCGAAACGCGCGAGGTGTCACTGAAGCGCGACCGAAACGTGAAGGCTTCGCGCTGGTGCGCTGGCTGCCATGATGTCGTCCCTTTCTTCAGCGGCGCATTTGACGATCCGCACTACGACCTGGACAAAGATCCAACCGGTCAGGCGGGGATTACCTGCACGGCCTGCCATTCGATCACGCATGTGAACAGCACGGTCGGCAACGCCGACTACACGATCGAAGAACCGGTTCAGTATCCGTTCGCGTTCAGCCAGAATCGTTTCCTTCAGTTTGTGAACCGCCAGCTCATCAGGGCCAGGCCGGAATTCCACAAGGCGACGTTTCTCAAGCCGCTGCACAAGACCGCCGAGTTCTGCTCGGTCTGTCACAAGGTGAGCATTCCCGGCGAGCTGAATCACTACAAGGAATTCCTCCGCGGACAAAACCACTACGATCCGTATCTGCTCAGCGGCGTTTCCGGTCACAGCGCCCGCGCGTTTTACTATCCGCCCAAGGCGAAGACCAACTGCAATCAGTGCCATATGCCCACGCGCCCGGCGGACGATGATTTTGGCGCGAAATTCTTCGATGCGGAAAAGCCCGATGTGCTGATGGTTCACGATCACCTGTTTCCCGCGGCCAACACCGGCCTGGCTGCAATCCGCGGCGATTCCCAGGCTTTGGAAGCGGAGAACGATTTTCTCAAAGAGAACATTCGCGTCGAGCTGTTTGGGATTCGCGACAATGGATCGATCGACGGCTCTTTCAGCGAGGTGCGCCCCGCGATTCCATCGCTGCAGCCGGGCCGGGATTATCTTCTGGAAGTCGTGATCCGCACGCTCAAACTTGGACATTCGTTCACACAGGGGACAGCCGACTCAAACGAGGTGTGGGTCGACGTGACGGCCGCCGGATCGCGCAACAAGGTGATCGCACGCAGTGGGGCGATGGGACCTTTGAATGAGGTCGATCCCTGGTCGCATTTCATCAACGTCTACATGCTCGACAAGGATGGCAATCGCATCGACCGGCGCAATCCCCAGGATATTTTCACGCCGCTCTACAACCATCAGATTCCACCCGGCGCCGCGAGCGTCGTGCATTACAAGTTGCACGTGCCGGAAGATCAGAGCCGGCCGCTGGCGGTCGATGTGAAAGTGCAGTATCGAAAGTTTGACACGAAATACATGCAATATGTTTTCGGCAAGGATCACGTGAACGATCTGCCGGTGGTGACCATGGCGTCGGATCACGTGATCTTTCCGATCTCAACTGTACATGTAGCACAGCCGCTTTCGGCTGTGTTCTCCCCGGCCCCAGCCGTGACACAAGAAGCCGGGACACAGCCGGGGGCGGCTGTGCTACACGAGTTTCCCGAATGGCAGCGATGGAACGACTACGGCATCGGGCTGCTTCTGGAAGGAAGCAGTGGCAGCGAGAAAGGCGAGTTGATCCAGGCCGCCGCTGCTTTCGACCATGTCGAGAAACTAAGGCGGGTTGATGGGCCGTTGAACCTGGCCCGCGTCTTCATCAAGGAGGGCCGGCTCGACGACGCCGTCGCAGCGCTGCGGCGGGCGTCAGCGAATTTCGATCCCCCCGCTCCGCGCTGGACGATAGCCTGGCTGGCGGGCCTGGTGGATGAGCAGAACGGCCGGCTCGACGTCGCGATCCGCGAATTCCGCAGCATTCTCGAGGACGACTATCCGGGGCTGCACCAGCGGAACTTCGATTTCACGAAGGACTACGAAGTCATCAATGAGTTGGGACGCGCCCTGTTCGAGCGATCAGAGAACCAACATGGCGACGACCGAAACAATGAGCGAAACCAATTTCTCCAATTCGCCCGGGATCAGTTCGAACATACGCTCACACTCGACTCGGAAAACGTCACCGCCCATTACAATCTCGAGTTGATCTACGCGCAGCTCGGCGACGCGGCCAAAGCCGCGGAGCACCGCAAGCTTCACGATCGCTACCGCACCGACGACAACGCACGCGATCAGGCAATCGCGATCGCCCGGCGAAACAATCCCGCCGCCGATCACGCGGCGCAGGCCACTGTGATTTACGATCTTCAGCGTCCCGGCGCGCCCGCACTCCCCGCACCGGAGAAGACCGATGGAGCCGCGAATTGATCGGGCATTGAGTGGCACGGGTTTCCAACCCGTGTCTTGAGCCGAAGACACGGGTTGAAAACCCGTGCCACGAATAAAAGCATGAAAAGGCTCATCCAGCACGAAACGCCAGAGGCTCACGGCGAACAAGGCGTTCCCCTTGACGACGCCGTCATCGGACGCGCTGTTCGCTGGTCCCTGCTCGTGCTGTTGTTGCTGGCGGGGGGAGCTTTTCTCGCCTGGAAATTGTTTGCTTCGCGGACCGAACCGCCGGCAACCCACATCACGAAATTCGAAGCGCCCAGCGTGCAATCGCACGAAGCCGTTGACGTCCCGACGGTTCGGTTCACCGACATCACCAAAGAGGCCGGCATCACTTTTGTCCATAACAATGGCGCCCGCGGCGAGAAACTGCTCCCGGAAACAATGGGATCCGGCGTGGCGTTCTTCGACTACGACGGAGACGGCAACCAGGACCTTTTATTTGTAAACGGTAACTGGTGGCCCGATGACCCCGATCTGGCCACGAAGAAACCGACAACGCTCGCTCTCTATCACAACGACGGCCACGGGCATTTTACGGACGTTACCGCCGGCTCCGGACTCGATGTTCCGATTTACGGCATGGGCGTCGCCGTCGGCGATTACGACAACGATGGGAAGGAGGACATTTTCATCACCGGCCTCGGTGGCTGCCGTCTTTTCCACAACGAAGGGAATGGCAAATTCCGCGATGTGACGGCTGGAGCCGGGGTCGGCGGTGCGCCGGACGATTGGAACACCGGCGCCGCTTTCATCGACTATGACAATGACGGCAAGCTCGATCTGTTCGTCTGCAATTACGTGAAATGGTCGAAGCCTGTCGATATCGGTGTTCATTACACACTCGATGGGACGCATCGCGCTTACGGGCCGCCGACTAATTTTCAGGCGCCTTCTGCCGTCTCTATCACAACGAGGGCAACGGCCGTTTCACCGACGTCTCCGCGAAGTCGGGCATCCAGGTGCGGAATAAAGACACCGGCGTGCCCGTCGGAAAATCCCTGTCGGTCAGCGCCGGTCGATCTGGACGGTGACGGATTCATCGATCTGATCGTCGCCAACGATACCGTGCAGAACTTCGTCTTCCACAATCGAACAGACGGCACATTCGAGGAAATCGGAACGTTCAGCGGCGTGGCGTTCGATCCATACGGCAATCCGCGCGGCGCAATGGGGATCGACACGGGGCATCTCCATAATGACGATTCGATCGCTATCGGAATCGGCAATTTCGCCAATGAGATGCTCGGCATGTACGTCTCGCACGGCGATCATCTCCATTTCGGCGACGACGCCATCGCCGAAGGCGTCGGCTCCCCGAGCCGGCTGCCGCTCAAGTTCGGTCTTTTCTTTTTCGACTACGATCTCGACGGCTGGCTCGATCTGCTCACCGCCAATGGCCACCTGGAACAGGACATCACCAAATTTCAGGCGAGCCAGACGTACGCGCAGTCGGCGCAGCTTTACTGGAACGGCGGGCTCAAAGGAGTTGGGTTTACTCCTGCCAATGCCGACAACGCTGGCCCGGATCTTTTTAAGCCGATTGTCGGCCGTGGCAGCGCCTTTGCCGATATCGACGGTGATGGGGACCTGGACGTGGTTCTGACTCAGGTCGGCGGCCCGCCTTTATTGCTTCGCAACGATCAGAATCTCGGCCATCATTATCTTCGCCTGAAACTGATCGGAAACGGCACGACGACCAATCGCGATGCGATCGGCGCCTGGGTGAAAGCGACCGTTGCCGGCCGAACGCTAACGAGGCAGGTGATGCCGACGCGGAGCTATCTGTCGCAATCCGAATTGCCAGTCACGATCGGCCTGGGGACGGCGACGAAAGCGGAGTCCGTCGAAGTGATATGGCCGGGTGCGGCGCGGACGCACCAAATTATCACGGATGCAAAACTGGATGCGCTGACAGTTGTCGAACAGGCGAAATGATGGAGTTTTGGGCCGAGAATACCGGCAAATTTCAACCGTTCTACAGAACGACGCGCACGGCATGAAAAGGCCTGCTAAAATAGAGCCATGACGCACGTCATCAGAATCGATCCGGAAATCCAAGGCGGAGCGCCATGCTTTTCCGGCACGCGGGTTCCCGTGAAGACTCTCTTTGATTACCTGGCCAGAGGTCGATCACTCGAATACTTTCACGAGCAATTCCCTTCGGTAAAGCGCGAGCAATCCGCGACGCTGCTCAAGGAAGCGGAGAAGCTCGTCGTCCTGCAAGCGCGGGAACTTCAAATCGCGTGAAGGTTCTTTTGGACGAAAACCTCCCGCACGGGCTTCGCCAATTACTTAAGGGGCATGAAGTGTTCACGGTTCAATTCCTCGGCTGGAGCGGTCTTAAAAATGGAGTTCTATTGTCGAATGCGGCGGCTTCTGGATTCGCCGCACTAGTGACAATGGACAGCGGCGTCGAATATCAGCAGAACGTCGCGACACTGCCATTGTCTGTTTTGATCCTGTCAGCCGCTTCCAATGATATCGATGACTTAACGCCATTGGTTCCGCGTCTGCTTATCGCGCTGGACAACTTGAAGCCGAAGTCGATCGTTCGCATCGGCTGAGCAATCGACCGGCTGCTGCGGTCGCGGAAGCAAAACGGCGACTCGTGAACTCATCCTTCCGGCGTGTCGATCAACTGCTGAAGCCGCGCTGCGAGCTCGGGAATCAATCGCGATGTCCATGACGCGTCGATCAACCCAACTTCCAACATGTCGCGCAGGTGCGTTCGATCCCGATCGCGAAATGAGGTAAGTTTCATTCGCACGAGGGACTCAAGCGACAGGATCCTGAATTGATCGGGCTTTACGCTTTCTTCGACATTCGGCGATTCCGTTACGTAGTGCGGCCGCACCCGCTCGCCGGCCAGCAGGATATGCACGGCATCGCGTGGGCCGGCCTCCGGTCCATCGAGAAACATTTCCACCCCGGCGATTTCGTGTCGAACGAATCCCGCAGCGCACATTGCACGCGAGGCCGCCTCAAGATCGGTGCGGCGAAGCAGGATATCTACATCCTGCGTGTTGCGCACCGCCGCGGGATCGACGGTAGCGACCCAGGCCGCGACAGCATTGCCGCCGATGACGGCGTAATCCACCCCGGCGGCTTCCAGGGCGGAGGCCGCCCGCAATAATCGATCGCGCACGCGTTCCACGGCGAGCACCATCCTGTCCAAAAGAGTTTGAGCGGCTGGTCGGAGCATTGGAGTGCAAATCATACCGAAAAGCGCGTTGTCCGTGCATTCATCGCGTATCTTCTGCAAGGATGAATTGCTTTCATCGAGCTGGATTGGCTATACTTGTTCCGACGACGCGGCCGGATGAGGAAATTATTTGCAAGCGTCGATCCGGTTTGGGACAGGAACCTCATGATGTTCCCCGGATGATCAAGTGGAGCGGTGCCAGGCAGGTTGCCCGTGCCCGCAATGGTCCCTCGGATTTCCCCCGCCCAGCGCAGGGGTGAACTTCACATCGGATTTGTGCCCGTCGTCGATGCCGCGCCCCTGATTGCGGCCGCCGAGCTTGGGTATTTCAGCGAAGAAGGTCTGCGCGTCTGCCTCGATCGTCAGATCGGCTGGGCCAACGTGCGCGACAAGCTCACCTTCGGCCAACTTCAGGCGTCGCAGGCTTTGCTGGGAATGCCGGTTCTCAGCCAGATCGCCGCGGACCATTTCATCGAGCCGCTCGTGAGCATCTCGGCGCTGGGGAGCGGTGGAAATGCGATCACACTGAGCCGGCGGATTACCTCCGCCGGCGTCAATTCCGCAGCGAGCCTGGCGCGCTGGCTGGCGCAGACCAACAACGCGGGCGAGTCCGTGCGGCCCGCTTTCGCCCATGTTTTTGGATGTTCGACGCATCACTATCTGTTGCGCGAATGGCTCGCGGGCGGCGGGGCCGATCCGGACGAAGACGTTCGCCTGAGCGTACTTTGCCCGCAACAGATGCCCGAACAGATGGCCCAGGGAATCCTCGATGGGTTTTGTGTCGGCGAGCCATGGAACACCATCGCCGCGCGCGCCGGGTGGGGAAGCATTGTCGCATTCACGACGGATGTGCTTCCCGGACATCCGGAAAAAGTACTCGCCGTGTCGCGCCGCTGGTATGAGCAGAACCCGGGTCCGGCTCGGGCGCTGGTTCGAGCCGCGTTGCGCGGATGCGCCTTTTGCCAGAACAGCGCCCACCTCGATCAGATCGCCGAAATGCTCGCGCTTCCCAAATACTTCGGCCTTCCCACCGCCGTGCTACGGGAAAGCCTTCGCCTGACGTCGTCGCCTGCAACGCGAACAGGCATGGCCACCAATCCGGTTCGCAGCTTCGCGCCGTCGGCGACCTTTCCCAGCGCAACCCACGCGGCCTGGCTCATCGAGCAGATGATCCGATGGGGCCATCTGGGGCCGGACGTCGATGTGTTGGGAATTGCACGAAGCTGCACCGAAACGGCCGCCTACCGGGAGGCCGCCGCCTCGCTGCACATCGATTGTCCCGTCGAAGATTTGCCGCCCCTGCCGTTGCGCCACGGGCTTTTTTATGAGCCGACGTCGAGCGCCTAAGCGCAATCGCTCGACAACAACGCGATGTCTGCAACCAATTCTTCGCTAAAGCCGCGGCGCCCACGCCGCGGCTTAGCAAAGAAGAAACCGCGCTCAGCGTGTATCGCTTACTGCTTCTTTCCCGCGGCTGCATCCTGCTCGGCTTTGATCGAAACCAGCGCGTGCTGCGCATCGGCGAACTCGCGCTGTGCCGCGGACGTGGCGGGATCAGTCGCGGATGCGGTGGCAACGACTTTCTCCAGGGCGATTTTGGCGTTGAGCACCCGGGTACTGGCGGCGAGGACCGGATCCCCCGAAGCGCGAACCGAGGAGAGATTGGCTTCCGCCGCGTCTACCTCCGCTTTAGCAGCCTGATAGGCGGACTGACTCGACAGCGTGGCGATCAGCGTCTTTTGCGCCGCATTCAGTTTTGCCTTTGCCGCCTGCATCGCGGCCTGCGCGTCGGCCCGACGGGTGCGAAGCAAAGCGAGCAGCGCGGGGTCCGGGCCGGACGGTTTGGGGATGGTCGAAACGCTCGGAGTGTTCCCAGCGGAACTCGACCCCGGCGCTTTGTTCCCATGGCTGGGCGTTTCCGGAGTGCCCGGCGTATTCACGTCGAAGATCGTCCCGTGACCGACCGACTGAGAACCGCCGCCTTCGTTTCCAGAGTTGGACGAGGGGGGCGGCAGGCTCCCCGTTCCAATCGGGTTATGTCCGGTCGATGCCGACGGCTGCGAGCTGTTCGCGTGCCATTGATTGATCCAGGCGGTCACGCGCGCCGACCCCATCATCGTGGCCGTTGGCATAGAGCCCATATCCCGCGGCTCCAAGGCAAAGCAACATCGCAAAGACCGGCAGCACCCGGCCGGTATGGCCGATGACGACCGCCGAGAGCAGGCCGAGAAGTCCGATTGCCGCGCCGAGAACGCCGATCGTGACGGGACCAACCCCGGCGATTGGTACGCGGGTCGAGACGAGCGCGACGGTTGCGACGATAAGCGACAGGCATCCAAGCAGGCTGGTCTTCCGACGGCGTTTAGGGTGTAAGCTGCTGGAAACCGCTGCGCGAATTATCACGAACAAGAGGATCGCGGTGAAGCACAGAGTAAGAATCGCGGTCATTCTTCCTCCGCCTTCGGCTTGTACTGCGCCACCACCTGCTGCTGCACCTGCGGCGGAACCGGTTCGTAATGGCTCAGCTCCATCACGAACGAGCCCGCCCCGCCGGTCACGCTCTTGAGCTGCGACTGGTATTGCATCACTTCAGAGAGGGGGACTTTTGCCTTAACCAGCGACATGCCGCCGGGGAGGACATCGGTGCCCTGAATGCGGCCGCGCTTGCCGGAAAGATCGCCGGTGATCAGGCCGACGTGGCCTTCGGGAACGGTCACCTCCATGTTGACGATCGGCTCGAGCAGGACCGGCTTGGCCTTCATGAACGCTTCCCGGAAGGCGAATTTTCCGGCCGTCTTGAAGGCGATTTCCTTGCTGTCGACGGGATGATGTTTTCCGTCGTAGACGATCACCTTTACATCCTGCACCGGATAGCCGGCGAGGACGCCGGCCTCGACCACTTCGCGCACGCCCTTTTCGATGGCGGGGACGTACTGCCCCGGGATCGTGCCGCCGAAGATTTCGTCGAGCGAATTCGAAGCCCGCTGCCACGCTCGGTCGGCTCGATGCGCAGGAAGACTTCGCCGAACTGGCCCGCGCCGCCGGTCTGCTTCTTGTGGCGATGGTGCCCTTCGGCCTTGGCGAGAATGGTTTCGCGGTAGGCGATTTTCGGCGGCTTGGTGTCGACGTGCAGCCCGCGGTTCTTGAGCCGCTCGAGGATCAGCCGCAGGTGGAGTTCGCCCAGCCCGTTGATGACCACTTCGTGCGTCTGGCGATCGTGCCCCCATTTGAAGGTCGGATCTTCCTCGGCGAGCTTGGCCAGCGAGACCGATATTTTCTGCTCGTCGCCGCGCGCTTTGGGCGTGATCGCCAGGCCGTACATCGGCGTGGGATAAGTCAGCGGCTTGAGATGGACTGAATCGAGCGCGTGATCGTCGTGGAGCACATCGCCGGCGTGAATCTCCTCGATCTTCGCCACCGCGCCGATGTCGCCGGCGATGATCAAATCCGCCTCGCGATGCTCCTTCCCCTGCAGATGGAAGACGTGCCCGAGCTTGATCGCTTTCTTGGAATGGCCGATGAACGCCTGCGTATTTCCCGCGGCCTTTCCCTGGTGAACGCGGAAGATCGCCAGCTTGCCGACGAACGGATCGGTCGTCACCTTGAAAACATGGGCCAGCAGTGGTTTAGCAGGATCGTTGTGATATTGGAAAGACCGCTCGGCGGCTCCCTCGCCGCTCAGGAACGGGCGGGGATTTCCTTCTTCCGGGCTCGGGAAATGCCGCGCGATCGCGTCGAGCAGTTCCGGGACTCCCACGCCGTTCTTCGCGTCGGCGAAAAGAATCGGCACGACATGACCTTCATCCATCGCCTTTTCGAACGGTGCGTGGAGCGCTTCGTAATTCGGCTCTTCCCCGCCCAGGTATTTCTCCATCAGCCCTTCGTCCAGTTCGACGATCTGATCGAGGATGGCGGTGTGAGCAGCTTCGACCGAACCAAAGTCGCTCTTTCCCTCTTTGTTCAAAAGGCATTCGACGATCGTCTTGCCGCTGTTAGTGGGGAGGTTGATGGGAAGACATTCGTGGCCGAAAGTCTCCTGGATCTGCGTGACCAATCCTTCCAGATCGACTTCCGGCATATCGATCTTGTTGATGACGATGGCTCGGCAGAGATTTCGTTCCCGGGCCGCCTCCATAATCCGCCGCGTCACCACTTCGATTCCGTGCTGTGCGTTGACGACGACGACGACCGTCTCGACCGCCGGCATGCACGCGATGGCCGCCCCGACCAGGTCCGGCGAGCCGGGCGAGTCGATCAGGTTGATGCGCTTGCCCTGATGGTCGGCGTGCAGGACCGCGGAGTAGATCGAATGGCCGTGTTCCTTTTCCTCTTTCTCAAAATCGCTGAAGCTGGATCCGTCGAGCATTGAGCCCAGACGCGTGACGGTGCCGCTCTTGAAGAGCAGCGTATCGACGAGGGTGGTTTTCCCCGAGCCGCCTTGACCGGCCAGAAGAACGTTTCGAATGTCCGCGGTGGTGTAACTGGGCATGGGTGTCGTTTCCTCTCTCGTGCCGACCAAAGGGCCTGGCCGTGGCGGAGGCGCTCAGCAGACATGCCTCGCGCGAGATGTAACCGAATCCACCAGCGGCCGCCGACGAATCTTTGAGTCAGTATAGATTGCGCGAAGGGTTGGGCAAAGGAAAACTCTTTGGGGTGAACAAACATTCCCACGCACGGTGGGCTCGGCACACCACGAACACCAAAGGCGGTGGGCTCGACCGGCCGAGCCCACCCTACGAAATCTCAGAAATAAAACTTCAGTCTTTGATCTTTTCCGGCTCGTTCAATCGGTAGCTCGTGCTTCGACCGCCCGCCTGGTTGCGGACGAGAATGCCGCGTTCGAGCAGCTCTCGCACATCGCGAAGCGCCGTATCTGCGGAGCATTTAGCGAGTTTTGCATACTTGGACGTTGTGAGAAACCCCTCGAAGCCGTTCAGCATCGGGGGCTTCGAAGTGAACGCGCTCTTTTCCAATCGGTCCGGAAACCACCTGCATTCTGCCCGACTCGTTGGTTCGCCAGGATCCAACGGTCGTCCGTCCCACGCCGTTGCGACCCGTCGGGAACAGTGAAGCGTGCCAGCCAAAGAGGCGCTGTTTTGTAAGCGGCAGCTCAAAATGTCGCGTTGCATCGAGCATCATCTCGACGATGCCCTCAACCTCACGGCCCGCTTTGGGACGCCCTGCGACATCGATCCCAAGGCGGCGGGCAATCGAAGACCTTACCTCGCCAGCATTGAGAGATTCGCCCTCAATGGCGGATGATTTCACGACATCACTGGTCAGTACGATCAGATTTGCTTCAGTGCGCAGATCGAAGCCGAGCGACTCCATCATTCCAAGCAGCCGGCCCTGCCTGTGACGAACCGCGGCGAGCAGTTCGCCGATGGCATCAGCTTTCCAAGTAAGCTTGGGCCGCCAGGCTTTTCGTGGATATAGGTCGCGATTCCCCCGCATATTCTGCGGCGATTATATGGGCTATTCGCCGCATCTGTCCACTGATTCGCCGCATTTTCGGCGGTGAATACGGGATACCGAGATCGTTGCCCCTCAAAGTTTAGCCGCCGCGGCCTCGCGGCGTTCGAGCATGCATTGTTCGCCAGAGTCGCACGGCCCGGCGAGGGCGCCGGGGCTAAACTTCGGGATTCGCGATTGATGTAATTGCTCACGGCGAGGCCGGTTTCGTCGATGGCGCAGCGCCGCTGGATTCAGCGCCGGATCTGGATAATCGTTCGCGCAAGCGCTCGCGTAGACCCCGTCCCAACGCGGCGGTCTGCGCTCCGCGATCGACTTCCAGCTGGAAGAAGACGAGCGCCATCTCGTCGGCGGTCTGCTCCCCCCAGCGCACTTCTCTCGGCGGGCTGGTCGGGTTCTTCGGATTGTCGGCGGAATTGTCATATCGATACTCCAGGTTCACGCGCGTTCCCTGCGGAATATCGATCGGCTTTTCGTATTGATACTGCTCCTGCCAGTCCCAATCCCATTTTGGAATCCAGATCAACGGCTGCTCGGTCCCGTTGGGCAATGTCGCCGTCACCTTAATTTCTTTGCAGAGAAGATGGGCGTGCGGAATGATCCCGCTGAGCTTCACGTTCGTCGGAACCGTAAATGAATCGGTGATGCGGTAATCGGCATCGCCGGCGGGAATGTCGATCCGGTGCGTCGCCTTGGGAATGGTGATGAGCACTTTTTGCGGCGGGGATTTAAGGAAATAGAGGCCCACCATCGATTGCTCAATTTCCGGCTTGCCGGTCGGATGGAAATGAGTGTGGAGGATCAGGTCCGATCCCTTGCGCATGAGGCGGCCGACGCCATCGGGCAGGAAATGGGCGCGCCCGCCGGGCGCCCAGCCGCCCAGTCCGCCGGAGGGGGAAAATCCCGGGCCGCCGACCCGGGCGAAGCCGGGTTTGTCGGGGCTCTGTTCTTCCAGTTCCCGGGCCCGGCCGCTGGTGTCGAGATAAAAGAGAGAATGATGCACGATCCGCGGATTGCTCGGGCGGAAATCGACGGCGGCGACGTACTTGTCCTCGGTCAGATTCAGCGGAATCACAAAAACGCGATAGACGTCGCGCGAGGCGTTGGCGGGAAGGGTGAACGGCTGCGGCATTTTCACGATCAGGTCCGGCTCACCAAGCGTCCAGCCGCTGGCGAACTGCGGCGTTGGTGGCTGGTCCGCCGGATTTCCTTCCGGCCGCCCCGCTTTCACCCATGCCGCGATCGTGGCGATCTGCGCATCGCTCAGCTTGCGGACGCCGGCAAAATCGCCGAAGTCGAGTTTTGCTTTCCATGGCGGCATATCCCGATCGTGGGTCACCATCTCGATTTCATGCGCATGCTTTCGCGCTTCCTCGTAGGTCAACAGTGAAAACGGCGCGACCTCGCCGGGCCGATGACAGGTGACGCACTGGCTGAAAAAAATCGGCGCTACGTCATGCGTGAAGGTAACGGCCGCGCCGGATCGCAGCGCCTGTCGCTACCGGCGCCGCCGCGGTTTCGCCGCGGGCGTGCGACGTGTGCATGGCAAATCCGATCGCTGCGATCGACACGGCCAAAACGCCTACCGCAAATTTCCATCTTTGGAACATAATCGACTCCGGGAATTCAAATCGAGACATCAGGTGCTGATCGAACATCCAACTGCTTCGGTATACGGATTGGCGACGGGCCGCCCGGCCAGCACTGCATCGAGCGCTTCTTTCAGATCGTGCGTGCGGGCTTCGTATCGGCGATGGCCCAGCGTTATATAGAGATCGTCGATGCGTCCACGGTACAGGATCTTGCCGCCGGGCCCCGCGATCACCGCCTCGGGCGTGACGGTCGCTCCGAGCATTCGAGTCAGCTCATGCCGCGGATCCAGCAGGACCGGGCACTCGATCCCATACGATCTGGCGTGCTCCCGCGCTGCCGCGGCGGAGAGGTCGCTATCAGCATAAATGATGTAAAATTTCACTTGCTGCTTCGTGTATTCGTCGCATAACCGGTTGATTTCCGGCGAATACCCGTTGGAGATCGGGCATTCGATCCCGGCAACAATCAACACCGCGGCACGCCCCCCGTCCAGATCGAGCGGAGCATGAACGGCTCCAAAATCGTCGAGGATGCGCGGTCCGGTTACTGCCTGCGGGCGGGAGCCGCAGGAAGCGGCGCAAAGCGAGCAGATCAACGCGATCAGAAGCGTTGTCCATCGCGCTCGGGGACGTCGGGTCGGAAGCGCCATGCGTATTCAATTCAACGCAAGTCAGGGGCTATTATTGCACACTCCGATGGGTGCTGCATTCGCGGGAGAAGTTTATCCTGTCGCTTTGGCGGGTTTCGATATCGAATCACACCGGTAACCCAAAATAACTCCGGACGACGGTCCGCATTTCGCGAGCAGTCGCTTTGCTTCTTTTGCAGTTTGTTTACTGGCAGACCGTCCGGGATACCGGATCTCAACCGCCGCTGCGCTCAATAAATCCAGACGCGGACGCATGATCGCCCACGAAGGTTCGATGGGGAGAAGAAGATCAAGCAATGCGCCGAGATCGTGGGTGCGCTGGAAAGGAATGGCCGCTTCCTGAAGCCGCGCCTTGAGATACTTCTCAGCACATTGCTGCGCGTGAAAGGCCGACGCATCGAAGTTAGGCGCTTCACGCGCCCGCAACAGTAAGAGTGCGGCGCTGAAGTCGCCTTCGGCCTTTTCGACCCATTCCAGAGTCAGTGGCGTCATATAGAACGATCCCTTTCTCCATGATCTCCCTGAGGAAGAAATCGTTCTGCTTCAGCCGCCGGCGCACCGAGGCGGAAGTGCGAACCAAAACGTCAATCGGGAACAGAGCCGTTATCGAGGATCTGATTTCCGCCGCCTTGCGGAAGCCCTCACCAGCGAAATCAAGAATGACGAGAAGATCAACGTCCGAATCGTCCGTTGGCTGACCGAACGCATACGATCCAAAGAGGATCACTCGTTGCGGGTGAAATCGACGAACAAGCTCGTCGTTTAAGCCAAGGATTTGCTCGGACGTGACCATCATGCTCTTACCCCCGCTCATCACGGGCAATCGTATCACACACCTTCGGCCAGAGCGCATGTAAAGCATCAAAACCGTTCATTCTGTGACCCGGATTGAGTTTGAAAACCCTCGATAGCCGCCCCCGATCCGGATCCACTTTCCGGCGGGCGATAAAGCGGGTATCATAGGTCGTTCGAATTAAGAACGATTGCAACGCGAGCTCGCGGTTTGCGAGCGACCTGGAGTTTCTTCAATGCCGAAAACCGCCACGGCCACGCTGAAGACAGCGCGTGCCGCTCTTGAAAAGCCGACCGGCCTGGATTCATTGCTGGAAAAGGTGCGACTGAAAGACCGCGCCCACATCGAACGCCATCTGACCGCATGCGATGCCGAGGGAGACCCACGGCATGGAAAATTGTGGCGTCGCATGGCCTGCGACCTGGGAACCCTGGCGCCCCTGGCGATCCAAATGGTCGGCGAAGGGGCCATGCAGTTTTTCGTCGCCGACGGAAAGTATCGGATGCAGACGTTCGCCCTCGAAGACGTACGCGATGGCGCTGTCCACATCTATCTTCCCGACACCCTCGCCGAGGCCCAGAAAATGGGAGTGATCGGCCCTTCGCCGCGCAACGCCGATGAAGACGGCCCGCACGAGTTTCCACTGGCCGGCAAAAAGGGTGGAACGCTGATGATCGAGATGCTCACGGCGACCAATTCACCCAATCCACCGGCCCATATGAAAAACATGCTGGGTTGGAACCGCAAGGCATTGCGCGTTTCGCTTCCGAACGCCGCCACCGATCAACAGATCGAAGCGACCGAGGATTTGTGCGCGCTCGCCGCCCGAAAATGGGTGGGAGCGGCCGCGAAAGCGGAGTAACTTCGTAAGCCAAAGAGCCGCGCACGAAGTAAGCGGGATTGTTTTCCCGTTTACCAAATGCTTTCCCGCTTACTTCGTGCGCGGCTCTTTGGTTGCTGGAGGGAATGTTTTCCCGTATACCAAACGCTTTCCCGCTTACTTCGTGCGCGGCTCTTTGGTTGCTTGGATGGATTGTTTTCCCGTTTACCGAACGCTTTCCCGCTTACTTCGTGCGCGGCTCTTTGGTTGCTGAAATCGCACGCAGTAAGCGGTGAGCGCCGAGCTCAAAGCGGGCGGGTCAACTCTCACGGCACCTGCAACACCGTTCCAAACGATTGCCGCTGGCGTTCGACCATGTCGAAATAGACGCCATGCCTCGCCATCAAATCTTCGTGATTCCCCGATTCGATGATGTTTCCCTGATCCATGACAACGATCAGATCGGCATGCGTAATCGTGCTCAGACGATGTGCGATGACGAATGTGGTGCGGTCCTTGAGCAGTTCGGTAAGGGCCGCCTGAATGAGCTGCTCGCTCTCGGTGTCGAGATTGCTCGTCGCCTCGTCGAGGATCAGGATTTTCGGGTCGGCCAGGATCGCTCGGGCAATGCTGAGGCGCTGGCGTTGTCCGCCGGAGAGCTTGAAGCCGCGCTCGCCGATGAGCGTCTCGTATTTTTCAGGCAACTGCTCGATGAACCCGTGGGCATTGGCACGGCGAGCGGCCTGCTCGACCTCGTCATCGCTCACATCGCGGCGTCCATAGGCGATGTTCTGGCGCACGGTTCCGTCGAAGAGAAATACCTCTTGCGGAACGACCGCCAGCAGGCCCCGGTACGATCGCAGCCGCAGCTTTCGAAGATCGATCCCGTTTAGCAGGATTGATCCCTCGCTCGGATCATAAAATCGGGCGACCAGATCCGTGAGCGTCGTCTTGCCCGCCCCGCTGGGTCCGACCAGCGCGACGACCGCGCCGCCCGGCACATGGAGTGAAAAATCCTTCACGACCGGGGTGCCGGTTCGATAGGCAAAACTCACCTGCTCGAAGCGGATCTCTTCGACCTGCTGCGGCGCATCCACCGCGCCCGCAACATCCGGCTTATCCGGCGGCATCTCCATTCCCTCGAATACGCGTTCCATCGCCGCCAGCGATTTCTGCGTCTGACTGACCGAAGAGACGATCTGCCAGACCGGCTGGAGCAGGAGCGTCACGAAGAGGGTAAAGGCAAAAAGATCGCCGATTTGCACCCGCCCAGCCAGGTAAAGAATGCCGCCGTACCAGACGATCGTCAGCATCGTGAGGGGAATAAGAATTCCCCATACCGCTTCGAGCATCATTTCCATCCGCTCGGCATACAGCCGCTTGCGGATGATGGTGTGATGGCCAACAGCGTAGGATCGCTCCTCGTGCGGCTCGCGGCGAAACGCACGCACAACCCGGATACCCCCAAAGGTTTCATTCACCCGTGCATCGATGTTGGTCCGATCGGCCTGGGTTGAGCGATAGATGGGGCGAACACGCCGAATCCAAAAAAAACTCGTAATCGCCAGCGGTGGCAAAACAATTAATGCCGCCACCGCGAGCTGCCAACTCAACACAAACAGCACGATTACCGTGATCAACACACGGATGATCGCGACGCAGGGACTGATGACTGCCATCTGGATGAGGCCGCTCGCGCTTTCAACGTCATTTGAAAGTCGCGAAACAATCCCACCGGATTTCAAGCCGGAAAGATCGACGAGGGAAAGATTGAGCAGTCGCTCGAAGAGCGCCCGGCGGAGTCGGAATACGGCTTTGGAATTCATGACCGTCATGCGGTACCCGCGAAAGGTATCCACCGCCTGCCGGGTCAGAAGGACTGCCATGATAATGACTGACAGGAAATTGAGTCGGTGCAGCTTCGTCGCCTTCGGCGCCGCGCCGGCAAGTTGGTTGATCACCTCCCGGATCGCCAGCGGCCAGCCGGCATCGAGCCCAGCGCTCAACAAAGCGAGCAGAAAAATCACGACGAGGGTCCATCGATAGGGCCAAAGCCAACGGAGATACTGCTTTCGAAAATGGCGACGTTTGGACTTGTCGGGCCGATGCGAGACCTCGGCGTCATTCGATGGCCCGGCGCTGGGCGACTCCACAACGGGGTTGCCATTGCGCTGTGCCCGCCTGAATTCGATTTCACGGCGTCGAGAGGATGGAGGATGTCGATATGCCATCGTGCAAAGCGGACTTTATCGGTCCGCCGGAAAATTGGACAGCTTTAAGCATCTTCGGCTTTTCACCGGGTGGGAAACAGCGACACAAATCGTGTTATCATCCCTCCTTTACGACAGCGGAAGGAAAACATGGACCGAGAGTCAGCTCCCCGTTTGCTGCGCAACGCAATCTCCACAGGGATTGCTCTGCTTCTTTTTGCTGTCTGCTCCGGACGTCTGCGGGCAGCGGATCAACACCCTTCGGATGCTCAGGTCATTGAGAAAGACAATTCCTGGACACTGTCGACTTCCGCCGCGCAACGTACGATCACGTTCGCTGATGGAAAGTTACTGTTGACGCGGTTCACCGACATGCGAAGTGGACGCGAGCTGCTGCCGAACGGGATCGGCGGCGAGACATTTCTGCTCCTGCTCGGGCCGGATCGAAAGCCGGTCGGTGGATCGAGTGGCGGCTGGCAATTGATCAAGGCGCAAAAGACAAACGGACCGGCCGGCGAGATCACACTCAACCTGATCCTCCAGCGCGAATCGTTGCGCGTCGCCAAGAGCTATGAAGTTTACCCCGGATCGAGCATCGTGCGGGAATGGCTGAAGGTCGAGAACGCAGGCAATACGCCGATCGTAGTGGCCGATCCGGAATTTCTCAACACGCGTCTCAATGTCGGGGAATTGGCTTCGCAGCAATTCGATTGGATGACCGGGGCGGAAAATAATCCCGGTTCATGGCTGCTGAAGACCGAATCGCTCATGCCGGGAAAAGTGCGGCAATTCGATTCTTTCGATCCATTTCCGGTAGCCGGGGAACCGCGCTATCCCGGCGACGGCATCGATTCACGCATCGAACTCAACGATGCGCAGATCTGGCCGGCGCCGGCCGGGACTCAAAAGAGCTGGCAATATGTGCCCAATGCGACGGTCACGGTCCCGTTCGACGTGAAGACCAAAGTTGCGCCCGGGGACCGGCTCGTCTTTCGCGTCAACATGCACGGAAACATCGGCTGGGATACCACCGCTTTCGATCCGACCATCACCTACCTCGACGGCGACGCCGCCGGACAATCGCACTCGGCCAGCAAGGAATTTTCCAGCGAACAGGGGAAAAACGGCTGGCGATACCAGTACCTCGAAAACGGCAAATTCGTCGATCTCGTTTTCTATC
The DNA here is from genome assembly GCA_963754335.1 of uncultured Phycisphaerales bacterium. Lineage (GTDB taxonomy): Bacteria > Planctomycetota > Phycisphaerae > Tepidisphaerales > Tepidisphaeraceae > JBBSDP01. The sequence continues at coordinate 1,131,659 of CAVWFQ010000005.1, read as the reverse complement.
CCGGCCCCGAACACAACTGGCGAAAGCAGATCGACAATCCGACCGGCACACCCTTCGTCGATGCGATCAGCCAGCATCCCGATGTTAATCAGGATGCGACGCGCGTCTGGACCGTGCCGTCGGCCGGCACGGTTCGCATCACCGGCTCCGTCTGCAATTCCGGCAATCGCGCGGACGGCGCCGGCGGAGGCAGCGGGCGCGGCGTGAAGCCGGGATCGTCCAGCTACACCCCCTGGTACGCGCTCTATTCCAAAGCGAGCAAGCAGGGGATTTTCGTCGGCTTCGATTATTTCGGGCACTGGAGCAGCATGTTTCAGACGGACGACGGCGGGGACGTCGATGCCCATCTCACGGTGGCCGGCTATCACGCGACGCTTGCGCCGGGCCAATCCTTTACGACGCCGTCGGGATTCGTCGGACTGTTTCAGAACGATCTCGACAACGCCGGCAATGAGTTGCTCGACTGGCAATACGCCTGGCTGTGGGATTACACGCGCGACGGCGGAAACAAAAATGACAACTGGTTCCCGGCATTGCGCACGCTCGGATTCTGGATGAAGGGAACCGGCTGGGGTAAGCCCGGCGTCGGCTGGACGGGCGGCTCGCCGGATTTACAGAGCACGTTTCGCAAGGTCTTCCGCGTCGCCGACTATATGCGTTACACCGGCGTCGATGTTTATCACCGCGACTGGGGATGGTGGGACATCGCCGGCGACTGGAACGGCCCGGATTTTCACGCCACCGGCGATTACCTCCGCAAATCCGGGATGGGGCAACTCATCTACGCATTTCTCTACACGGTTGACGGCCAGTCGAAAGTGGCCCGCGCCCATCCCGACTGGGTGCTCGGCGGAACGCTCGATATGTCGCGCCCGAAGTCGTGGCGTTTATCGAAGGACAGCTCGAGGATTTTGTGAAACGCTGGGGCGATTTCGAATGGCGCAACGACAGTTTTTTCACCGCTCAACGGAATGGCGATGACACGCCGATGCTCGCCCAGGACCAGAGCTTTCGCCAGATCCTTCGCGACTTTCTCGACAAACATCCCAAGTGCGCGTTCCAGGCCGTGAACGGCGGCGGAAACTACGCCGGCTACGACTACGTCCGCTATGCCTCCACGATCTCCTTCAGTGACGGCGCAGTCGGCCCCATTCGCAACTATTACGCCTCTTTGCTCCTCCCGCCCGACAAAACCAGCGATATTCCCGACATCTACAATCCCGATGCGTTTGACAAGGCGACCTGGCGCGGCCTGCTCACGATCAATTACGACACGACCGGCGATACCTGGGACCCGGCCAAGCTGGAAGGCATCCGCCAGCTCAACGATATCTATCATTATCTGCTGGCCAAAGGCGTCGTCGGGCGATGGGTCCACGTCTTTCGGCCGACGGTCGAGGGTGACGATCCGACGATGTATTTCCAGCGCCTGAGCCGAGATGGTCTGCGCGGAATCATCATTCCCAAGCACCCCGCCCCCGCGGCGGTCACGATCCGGCCGAAGGGATTATTGCCGAACGAAAAATACGCCGTCTCTTATCAAGAGAGCCAAGCCACCGAAGAGCGAACCGGAGCTGATCTGATGGAGCACGGTATCCAGATCGCGAAAATGCCACCCGGCGAGTTGATCTATCTGAATCTGCCGTTGCATCCCGGGAGCAAGCTCGACAAGCAGCCGCCGACGCCGCCATCGGATTTGCAAGTTCGAAGCTCCGAAAACATGGGTTACCCCGGCGTCGAGTTGACCTGGAAGCCGGGCACGGATGACAACTGGGTTTCGTACTACAACGTTGTCCGCAATGGCGCGAGCATCGACAAGGTAGCGAAGGGAACGTACTACTTCGATCATTCCGCCGGCGCGGATGTCCATGCCAGATATGAATTGAACACAGTCGACGGCGCGGGAAATGAATCAGCAAAAGCCGCCGCTCCGGTCGCACCCGGAACAGCGGCGTCGATCTTCGACGACGCCGGCCCCGAACTGAAGCTTACGGGGCACTGGGTGCATCATGATGGATTGCTTCCCGCTTATCAGGGAACGACCTCGGAGTCCGATCAGAAAGGTGACGCCGCCGAGTTGACCTTCGTCGGCAAACGCCTGCTGATCTTCTGCAAGCTCGGCCCCAAGGGCGGAAAAGCATCAGTGAGTTTTGACGGCGACAGCGCCACGGAGACGTTCGATACCTTCAGCGCCGACGATATCTGGGGCGTTGCAGTTTATCAAAAGGAATTTCCAACCGCCGGCCAGCATAAGCTGCGCGTTACAGTGCTCGGTGAACATGGAACGCGCGCGGAAGGAAATGGCGTGGCACTCGACGGTATCCGAACGGAAACAGAATGAAGCCTTGACCTTCAGGCGCCCATACGAAACCAAACAGCTTCGCCGAACAACGGCCCCGGTCACTCAGCTATTTCGCGGTAGTCGGCTGAAAGTTCCAAGTTTCTGAAGGTGGACCGCTCGGAATGGGAACCGATCGCCGATTCGGTGGATTAACGACCGGCATATAGAACCAGGAAAGCAATAGCGAATAGATGACCCCCGCGACCAAAACACTCCCGAAAAGGATAACGACGGCGATCAGAATGCTCCGGCGTTTCGATCGCGCTGGCTGCGGACTTTCATAATCCAACGCCATGACTCATCTCGCGCATCGGTCAATGCGCCGCCGCCTCGACTTTATTCAGCAGCTTATAATACGGATCGACCTTGTCCTTCGTGACCAGCGGCGCGGGGAGCTTGGTCCACCAGTCGATCTTTTCCCCTTTAACGCACTTATCCAGCAGGTCGGCGGCTCCTCCCGCCTCGTCCCAGAGCGGCTGGGCGATGATGGCGTAGATCTTTCCGTCGCGAACGGCGTCGAGATTCACGCGCGTGTAATCCATCCCAATGGCGACGATGTTGCGATGCGTATCGCGCTGGGCAATGGCCCAGCTCGTCGGACCTCCGCCGGTGGTTGAAAAGGCACCCACCAGCTCCGGATGCGCTTCAAGAATTGCCACCGCCTTGGCTGCGCCAGAGGTCGCGTCGAAGCCTTCTTTGTCCGGCGGCAGCACGATCACATCCGGAAACTTCTCTTTCATTCGCGCCGCGAAGGCGGCGGCAACCCGGTTTTCCAGCGGGTTGAAATCCCCTTGCGTGACCGCGACGGTCCCTTTTCCGCCGATCTTCTCGCCGATGGTGTCGGCGGCCTCGTTGGCATAGTCCACCGAATCGCACGCGATCACGCCGCGAGCGCCGGGGTACATGCTTTCGGGTCCGGGGAAATGGGGAATGATGACCGGAATTCCCTTCTTCCCGGCCCGCTCGATGAAGGTGTTGTAGGCCGGGCTTCCTGCCCAGATCGCGACGCCGGCCATGTCCCCGCGAGCCATCGCCTGTTCCGCCAGCGCAACGCTGCCGGTCGCATCGGCGGTGTCGGTGCCGATGATTTCGCAGTCATATCCCAGCTTCTTGCACTCTTCCTTGAAGCCGAGCTGCGTCAACTGATGAACCGGATGGCCGCGAAGGGCCTGCACCCAGTAAAACTTTTTGGTGGCCGTGGCGGAGGACGAACTTGAACGGTTGCAGCTCAGGCCACCACCGATCAGCGCGATACACAGAGTCAAAATTGCGGCGCGGTTCCATCGACTCATGAAATTCTCCGGTTGGTGTTTCGGTGTTCCCTTTTTGGAGGCGCGAGATCTTTTTATACTCCGGGCACATACCCTTTGCCGAAGTTTCCGGTGAGGGGATGACGGAAGCCATCGGAAAAACTCATCCAGGCAGTCGTTCCACCATCCACGATCAGCGTCTGCCCGACGATATAGCGCGATTCCGGAGAGGCGAGAAAGACGGCCGTCCTGGCGATGTCGATCGGCTGGCCCACAAATCCCGCGGGGATGCCATTGGCGGCTTCATCGCGGTTGTAACCCGGCATGGCCTTGTAATAGTTATCGACCTCGATCGATCCGGGTGCGATTGCGTTGACGCGCACGCCGCGCGGCGCAAGCTCCACCGCCAGTTGGCGCGTGAATGCAACGATCGCCCCGCGCGTGCCGGCGTAGACCGAATGCTCCTGCATTTCCGGAATAAGCATGAATCGATGTGAGATTGATCACCGCCCCTTTGGCCTCGAGCAGGTGCGGCAGGACGCCTTGGGTGAGGAAATAAGGGGCACGAACGTTGACCGCATAAAGCGTGTCAAATTGTTCCGGCGTCACCTTTTCCATCGGCCGGTTCATGGTAATGCCGGCGTTATTGACGAGCACATCGAGCCCGCCGAGAAAATCGCCCGCCTGTTTCGCCAGGCGCATCACCTGATCCACGCGCGTGAAATCGGCGCCGAAGGCGTCGGCGGTTCCACCGGCCTTTTTTATTTCATCGACGGCGGATTTAGCGCCCTGATCGTTGTGGGAATAGTGCAGCGCCACCGCCGCACCCCGTCGCGCAAACTCGAGGGCGATTTCCCGTCCGATTCCGGTGCCGGAACCGGTCACCAGGACGCGCTGCCTCCTATGCATTGATTCTTCCGCGCTATCGGCCATGTCCGAACCTCCGGTGAGGGCGAAAATTGTAACGACTTGAACGTGGGTCGGCTATGCAGAAGAGCTGAGGGGAACAGCCGATGCAGCCAAATTCTCAAGTTCATCAAGCTCCGCCGCCATTGCCGGCGTAACCTTCAACGTCTGATGAATTTGGGTCCAGTTGTAGCACTCCAGAAGATGCGATCATTCCCTGGCTGTTCCGGACCGCCGGAAAGAAATTTTAATTTCGGGACATTTCATTGACAGAGGGATGTTCACGTATTATTTTAAATTTCATTGGGGTTGCAATCGGGCCCAATATTCATTTCTTTGTGTCAATTCACACTCCCGATTGAGTGCTGCGGTCCCCCAAAGGCGGGGGCAAATCTTCGGAGGCAGAATGAATCGTATTTCTAAGATCGCCGCCATCGGCGCGGTATCATTGTTCACCGGTGCCATCGCGAGGGCTGGTGTGATCGATTTTACGATGGCTACGGCTCCAGCTGCGGGGTCTAACGTCGACCCGGCTTATCAACCGATCCCCGGCGTGACGATCACGTATGGCAACGTCACGCTCTTCCCGCAGGCCAGCGATCCGACGCAAACCGAGGCCGGCAACAACTACTTCGGCTATGCGGCGACTGACGAAGGAACCTCGACACTGACCTTTAGCGTCCCCGTTGGGATCCCCTCCCTGTACGTCGATACGTATCATTCCAGCGGCGATCAGGTTGTGATTCATGCCTATGACTCACTGGGTCATGAGTTGACCCCTTCGGGCGGCCTGCTGGTTAATCCGGTAGCCCACGCCGATTCCGCCCCGACATTCACTCCAACGACCGGACTCGCGGCTTACGGCGATGATATCAAGGCCATCACGCTAACGAACAACACTATTGCGGGCAGCGATGCGATGAACTTCGACGACGTGACCGTCGTCGTTCCCGAGCCAGCTTCGTTGGGCGTTCTGGCCCTCGGCGGAATGGGCCTGCTGGCCCGACGTCGAAAAGTCTCTTCGCGCTGAACCAGCTGTTTGTGGTTTACAGTTTTAGAGCTTACTCGTTCATCTCCCTCTGGAGCGACGATTATGTTCTGCCGCGCTCATTGGTTCCTCGTAATTCTTTCGATTTCGGCCGGCGCCGCGTGGGCGACGGCCTCCACACCGTCGATCTGGCCCCTCGGTGACAGCATCACGTATGGTTATGGCACCGGGGCCTCTCCCAACTCCGTCCCCGGAGGCTATCGCGATCCGCTCTACGTCGATCTAACCAACGCCGGCAAAGCTTTCACTTATGTTGGCACTTCCAACCTGAACCCCAGCGCGACTCTAACGGCCGCCGGCGAAACGGCACACGACGGGCATAGCGGCTACACGATTGACCAGGTCAACAACAACCTTTCCGGCGATGACACTTCCGGCGTGAATTCGACGCCTGGAAGCGACAATGATGGCGGGTTTTGGCTATCTGGGGGCGGGGGCACCGGCCGTGCCGCGCTTTCTCCCAGCATTATTCTGCTGCACATCGGTACAAATGATGCCACCGAGGGCCGCTCGGCTGCGCAGATGGAACTCGACCTCACGAGCCTCCTGAACAATCTGAAAGGTGCCCGCCCAAACGCCCAGATATTTGTCGCCAGCCTTATTCCGCGAACCGACAGCTCGTCTGATGAGTCCGTTCAGAAAACCTACAGCGCCGCGATTCCGGCGATCCTCACCGCCGAAGGGTCCAATTTTCACTTTGTCGACATGCATTCGGCCTTCGAAAACTCCGGCGAGCCGCTAAGCAGCCTGCTTCAGTCCGACGGCGTGCACGCCAGCCAGGCCGGCTATGACCTGATGGCCACGACCTGGTTCAATTCCGTCGAGAGTTACGTTCCAGAGCCGGCGAGCTTCTCGATGCTGATCATTGCCGGGACAACCCTGCTGCGCAGGGCGAGACGGCGATAATTCGTGGGCCGCCTGGCATCGCAACATCAACGTAAAGAATTGGACCGACTGCTTTTGAAAACAAGTTTTGAGAAATCGCTTTGCGCGGCTAAGATAAAGCATTACATGTCTCGGAGGCGTTGCAATGACGCAGCATTTGTCCGTGCGGCAGACTCAATTCGATTCGTGTCGCTGAGCAATCCTCAGTTTCCAATCGGCGTCGAGGGTTTACCCTTGTCGAATTACTGGTAGTGATCGGAATTATCGCAACGCTCATTGCGATACTCCTGCCTGCGCTGAACAAGGCCCGCGCTCAAGCGAGGCAGGTGCAATGTGCCGCGTATCTTCGCGGCATCGGCGAATCGGTCCTGATGTACGCCGGGGAAAATAAGGGGGCGATTCCCAATGTCCTGAGCAATCAGACGATCACTTACTCGGGGATGACGGTCGATCCTGCCTTCGGCGATCAATGGCCCGACAACATCACTCTGGGCACGCGCGATGCGCTGGTTCAATACGGCGCGCCCGAACAGGTGATGTATTGCCCCGCCAACCTCGACGTCGATCAGAGCGGCTACTGGGATTTCACCAATCCTGGCAACGGGAGCCGCTACTGCGTCATCGGATACTTCATGCTCTTTTACCGGGCCGAAGAAATTCCCTGGCCCAGGCGCCCCCGGTCATCGTGCATCCCCTTCCGAACACCGACGACCTGTACGATCACTACATCCAGAAGATCACCGACAGCAATCCGACCGACACCACGCTCGGCGGAGACTGGACCGTCCATTACGACTCCGCATGGTCCCCCTTTGCCGGCGGATATTTCGCCGGCACCAACCACCTGCTCGCCTCGGGGCAGCCGTCCGGCGGCAACATCCTCTTCCTGGACGGGCACGTTCAGTGGAGGCCCTTCGGGGAAATGTCCCTGAATATGTCCTACATCGGTGATTTTTACTGGTGAGCGGAAGAGCGTTTCATCGATCGTAAAGTCCGCGGTCCATCGTAGCGGCGCGACCACAGGGCCGCCTCTTTGCAAACGTAATACCCGCACGTTCTCAACTTTTTCTTCGTCACCCCCTATAAGCAATTCATGACGTTCTCATTCCGTCTCGCGCTCTTGCTCTTACTGCTCACCTCCATTTCGGCGCAGGCCGAGCTGCTCCTCCGGCCCAACGACCGCATCGCCTTGTGCGGCGGGGGATTGCCCGACAATGGCGCCGGCATCTATTTCGAAGATTACCTGATGGCGACCCAGCCGACGCTGCGGACGATCGATATCGACCAGTTCAACTGGATTGCGGGCGATTTGTCCACGAAGTTTGACGCCGACGTGCTGCCCTTCAAACCTACGGTCGTCGTCCTGGCTTACGGCTATGGGGACGATCAGACAAGGCACGAAAAATCAATGACCGATCTCGTTGCCGCGATCAAAAAGGACGGTGTCCGCCTCGTCGTCATCGGTTCGCCCCCGGCCGTCGACGCCGCCGATTTCCAGAACGATCAAGCGAGGGCGGACGCCGATAACAAAGTGCGATCGGCGACCGCCGAGATCAACAAGCGAGTCGCGGCAAGAGAAGGGGCCGTGTATGCCGACGTCTTCGGCATTACCAAAGCGGCCATCGAAAGGGCAAGAAGCCTGCGCGGCGCAGACTATGTCAAGCAGGCCGGCTGGCCCGACGCGTGGCAGCTCGCCATTGCGTCGGCGTTCGTAAAGGCCTTCGGGTGCGACGGCAACATCGGATCGATCGCGATCGATTATGCCGCCAGCACCGGCGAAGGAAGTTCCGGCCAGAAAGTGGGCCCGATTCGGGACGGCAAATTTGTCATCGAAAGCACGACATTTGCTTTTTGGTTTCCGGGCCATGGCGTCGGCGGGACCGATCCACCGCCGTGGCCGGCGCTGCAATTCCTCACCTTCGACGCGGAACTGAACCGTTACATGCTGACGGTCAGAAATCTTCCGACGGCGCAGGCGAAAATCTACTGGGGCGATCTGCTGAATCGCGATTTTTCTTCTGATGAACTGGCCAGGGGCGTCAACCTCTCGATCGCAATGCCGAGCTGGAACCCCTTTCGGACCTCTTCGGCGATCTACGACGGCGTACGCGGACAACAGCAAACCGAACGTCTTCTGGGCGACCTTGCCAACCAGGGCCGCCCCGATCCGCAGGCCAGCGCAAAACACGAGGCCGCGATGCAGGTTGTCCGCGATCGGATCGCGCCGCTGAAAATTCCGGTGGCGATCCAGCCGCTCGCGACGATCGAAAGACAGCCGCCGGGACCGATCCCCGTTATTCTCGATACGGACCTGGACGGCGACGTTGACGATGTCGGCGCCCTCGCGCTTCTCAACGATTTCATGGATCAGGGTGAGGCCAGTTTGCTCGCGGTGGTCCACGATACGGTTGACGCGGATCGATCCGCCTGCGCCACCGTCAAGGCAGTCAACACATGGTACGGCCATCCTGAAATTCCGATCGGGCAATATCTCGGCGAACACCCGGCGAAAATCGCTTCGGTGGTTGCGCCGCGCCGCCGGGCAAAGGCGCATATCACGATCCTGCGCAGGGCGCCGGCGGCAGCTACACGCTCGGCATTCACCGGCGCTTCGAGCCCGACTTTCCCAGCGACGACAAGATGCCCGCCGGCGTCGACGTCTACCGCAAGGCCCTGGCCTCAGCCGAGGACGGCAGGGTGGTGATGGTGAGCGTAGGGTTGATGGAAAACATTCAGGACCTGCTTCTATCGCAGCCCGATTCGATCAGTTCGCTCAACGGCCTGGAGCTGGTGCGCAAGAAGGTGCGGCAGCTCGTAATCATGTTCAATACCCAGCCGGCTGATTTGTACGTGTTAAGTCACTGGCCGACGAAGATCATCTGGACCTGCGACGTCGGAACCTACATCGGCACCGGGCCGGCCCTCATTGCGACGCCGGAAAACAATCCCGTCCGCGCCGCTTACGACCTCTTCGGCGTTCTGCACTCGGGCCGCCAGAGCTGGGACCTGACCGCTTCGTGGATCGCCGTGCGCGGCGCCGGCGATCTGTTCGACCTGATAGCGGGCCGGCCGCAGTACATCAGCGACATTATCCAGGATCCAATCGCCGGCCATCCGAACGAATCGGTCGTCACGATCAGGGTCCCATACGCAGAGGCTTCCAAAATCATCGATGCTGAGCTGGCCCGGCCTCCCAGACGATAAACCGCTGGCACATCGCCGGGTGCATTGATACGCTTTCGCGGCTTTTCCACGCAGACCGTATTCGCGTGTAAAACCCATCGACGCCCAAACGTCAGGAATTCGCAAGGAAAGTGATTGCAAGCGCATGGCAGAGGAGCCGGTGGCAACCTTGGATTATTCGACCCCGCAGCCGCGCCTGACACCGCGCCGGCTCCTGGCCGGGACGCTGGGGGTGCCGGAGATCGGCGTTCTGATCCCGCTCATCGCGCTTCTCATACTCTTCCAGGCGATGGACCCGGTGTTTCTCTCGCGCGACAGCATCTCCCCGATGCTCAAGGCGCTCTCCTTCATCGGAATCATTGCAATCGGCGAGGCAATGCTCCTGGTGGCCGGCGAGCTCGATCTGGGAGTTGGTTCGGTCGCGGGACTCTGCAGCACGGTGGCTGGCGCGCTGATGGCCGTTCATCACTGGCCACTGGTTCCGGCCCTCATGGTCAGTGTCGCTGTCGGAGCAGCCACCGGAGCATTCAATGGGCTGCTGACCTGCTGGGTCGGAGTGCCCGCCTTCATCACCACGCTGGGGATGCTCTGGATCGCCGAAGGCATCAACTATGTCATCTGTCACGGCGTGCCGCGCAGCGAAGGCCTCTCCCCTGCCTTAATTCGCTTCGGCGACGCCTCGCCACTTGGCATCTCCTGGGCGTTCTGGATCTTTGTGATAGCGGCAACGCTGGGCGAACTGGTGATGCGCTACACCACATTTGGCCGGCGCATCTACGCGACCGGCGGTAACGCGGAAGTGGCACGCATCGCCGGGATCAACACCCGACTGATCAAGCTCTCCTGCTTCATCACTACGGGGATGCTGTCAGCGGTCGCCGGCATCCTGGTGATGGCTCAGTTTGCCGTCGCCCAGCCGGAAACCGGAAAAGGGTGGGAGCTGTTCGTTATCGCCGGCGTGGTGATGGGAGGGATCAGCCTGTTCGGCGGAAGCGGCAGCATCCTGGGGGCATTTCTCGGCCTGCTGCTGATGCAGGTGATCCAGAGCGGTCTCACAATGGCAGGCAATGTTATCGATTCGAACTGGCAGAAGGTCGCCCTCGGCGGCATTCTCATCACCGCCGTCGCGTTTGACGTGTTTCGAAGACGGATCAAGCGGTAGGGCTGTTTCACGTTGCCGCGTTGGCCAGAAAAATTCTAACGATGTCGGGATGGTGATTGACCCGCGCGTAATCCACGGGAAGCTGGTCTTTCCGATCGCGGCAGTATGGGTCGCAACCCGACTGAATGAGAATCTTGACCGATTCGGTCCGACCCATCCGCGCCGCAATGTGCAGCGCCGTCTCTCCCCCCGCACCAGGTGAGTTCACGTTGGCACCAGCTCCAATCAGCAGGATCAGCACGTCGGGGTGTTCTGCCCGGGCGGCAACACGCATGGACAGATCCAGCCCCTGGCGGGCGCCGGCATCGAGCAAAAACTTCACCATCGGGGCCCGTCCGGCGCAGACACGCGCGATACAGAACACAGCAATGATTTAACGGCTCGGCGCTTGCTCCGTGCGCCAGCAGCAGTTTCGCAATCTCGATGTTTCCATGCGATACCGCGGCGCCAATCGGTATGCCATCGGCCGGATTGACGTTCGCGCCTGCCTCGAGGGATTGGGTGACCCCAGCTATATCGTCGGCGAGAATCGAGCGAACCAGCGCGGCGTTCAGCTCTTTCGCCTTGGCTTGCTCAGCGATGGTCGGCGTTTCCTCCGACCGCACCATGGCCGGGATTGCCATCAGAATTGCGAGAATGACCGCGCAGAGAATGCAACGCCGAGTCATCGATCTCTTCTTTCAGCGGATTTCAGCACGACGGCAGCGCGTTGAATCTACGATTTCCGCTTCTTCTATAACGAAGAAGCGTCACTTGTCTTAGCAACGGTGAGTTACCCTCGCGCCGCCGTTTATGATGGCCCCGGCGGCCTCGCCGGGCCGTGCGACGCAAGATGCGACGAACGATACGACTTCGATGGAATCAGCCCATTTCCCGTTCGAGCGCCGCGAGGCCGCGGCGGCTAAACCTCCGATCGAAATGTTTCCGCGGGTTCTAAGGTGTTACTGGAAGGTTCGCCGAGGAGCGTTCATGCGCTGGAAGAAAGATGCATGCCGAACCACGTCGGATAGTGAAAATAGAGAGCGCTTGCGAGGCCCATGATTCCAGCGGACAAAAAGTAACTGATGAGCCCGGCGGCATAGGCCACGATCAGCCCCGCACGACGAACTTTGAATTGAAGGGCCGCAAGGATGCCCGCGGCAACCCCGATCATGATCATCGCGTAAACGATGGCAAAGACGCCGTTGCCGTGAGCGCACCAGGGGCAGCGCGGACCGCTCAGATGATGGACGTTGCAATGGGATGGCCCGGCGACCGTGCAGCCGCAGGAGAAGATGAGATTGCACAGCGGCAGGAATGTCACAAATGTCGTGACGAGCACCGCCGAGAAAATGGCCAGGAATCGGAACAACGAATTCTGCAAAAGAGACGTCAACACCAGATTTTCTACCATCAGCCCGGCATATAATCGCCCGCGAACATTTGGAGAGATTGAATGAGTGATTTTCAGGTCGTCAGTCCATACTCGCCGCAGGGCGATCAGCCGCAGGCGATCGACCAGCTTGACGGGCGCGATCAACCGCGGACAAAAATTCCAGACGCTGATGGGCGTGACCGGTTCGGGCAAGACTTTCACGATGGCCCACACCATCGCCCGCGTCAATCGGCCGACGCTGGTCATCAGCCACAATAAGACGCTGGCGGCCCAGCTTTACGAGGAATTCAAGGAACTGTTCCCCAATAACGCCGTGGGATATTTCGTCAGCTATTACGATTACTACCAGCCCGAAGCCTACATCCCGCAGCGCGACATCTACATCGAAAAAGACGCCAGCCGCAATGATGACCTGGACCGGCTCCGGCTCTCAGCCACCAGCAACCTGGTCAGCCGGCGCGATGTGCTGCTCGTCGCCTCCGTGAGCTGCATCTTCGGCCTCGGCTCGCCGATGGAGTACAAGAAGAGCGTCCTGCCGATCCGCAAGGATGTCGAGACCGATCGCGATGAGATGCTTCGCAAGCTGATCGATCTCCAATACGCGCGCAACGACATCGATTTCAAACGCGCCACCTTCCGCGTGCGCGGCGACGTCGTCGAGCTCCATCCATCCTACGAGGAATTCGCCTATCGCATCGAATTCTTCGGCGATCAGATCACCGAATATCGATGCGATCAATCCGCTGACCGGCGAATTGCTCAAGAGCGAAGAAAGCATCTTCATCTACCCGGCCGTTCACTATGTCATGCCGGAAGACCGGCTCGCCGAATCGGTGAAATCGATCAAGGAGGAGCTGGAACTTCGCGTGATGACGCTCCGCGGCCAGGGGAAACTGCTCGAGGCGCAGCGGCTGCTGGCCCGCACGAAATACGACCTGGAGATGATGCAGGAAGTCGGCTACTGCTCGGGCATCGAGAACTACAGCCGGCATCTCGACGGGCGCAAGCCCGGCGAAAAGCCGTACACGCTCATCGACTATTTCCCCAAAGATTATCTCCTGGTCATCGACGAATCGCACGTCACGCTGCCGCAGATCAAGGCGATGTACAACGGCGACCGCCAGCGAAAGGATGTGCTCGTCGAGCATGGCTTCCGACTTCCCAGCGCACTGGATAATCGTCCGCTGCAAGTACGAAGAGTTCGACGACATGTGGAACCAGGTCGTCTTCGTCTCGGCGACGCCCGGAAAGATCGAGCTGGAAAACACCGGCGGAGAAGTGGTCGAGCAGGTGATCCGTCCCACCGGCCTGATCGATCCGGAGGTATTCGTCCTCCCTGCGCAAGGTCAGGTGCCGCATCTGCTGGCCGCGATCAAGGAACGAGCCGCGATCGGCGAGCGCGTGCTGGTAACCACGCTGACCAAGCGGCTTGCCGAAGACCTCAGCGCCTACATCCAGGAAGCCGGCATCCGAGGCCGGTATCTTCACAGTGAAATTCAAACGCTCGAGCGCATGGAAATCCTCAAGGATTTGCGTCAGGGCGATTTCGATGTCCTGGTCGGCGTGAATCTGCTTCGCGAAGGGCTCGATCTGCCGGAAGTATCGATGGTCGCGATCTTAGATGCCGACAAGGCGGGGTTTCTGCGCAGCGAGACGTCAATCATCCAGATGATCGGCCGTGCCGCTCGAAACGTGAACGCGAAAGTCATTCTTTACGCCGACAAAGAGACGCCCGCGATGAAGAAGGCGATCGACGAGACCGCTCGTCGCCGCGCGTTGCAGATTGAGTACAACGCCGCGCATGGCATCACCCCGACGACGATCAAGAAGGCGATTCGCAGCAGCCTCGAATCGGAGGTGCGTGCCCGCAAAGTCGCCCAGGAAGCGATTCACGCCAATCCTACAGAATACGATCAGACGGAGCTGGTTCGGTTGCTCGAGCAGGAAATGCTCGAGGCCGCCAAGAATCTGGAATTCGAGCGGGCCGCCCAGCTTCGCGACAAACTCAATGAGATCAAAGGGGCGCCGACGATCAAAACCGGATCGGCGTTTACCCTCGAAGAGGAAGAGGCGCGAAACAAGATCTGGCAGCCTAAGTCATCGGGGCGCGGAAAACGCCGCGTGGCGCGATAATCGCCTCTTCGAAGGTTTCGAAGTGAACGTCAAAATCACGGTGGATGTTTTCCTTGATTGAAATCATATCCCGCCGATCACTCGATCCAGGCGGCTGCAGAGCCAAACGGCGAAGGACCAGATGCCCAGTCCGATGAGCAAAAGACCGACCGCATCGCCGATCCCTTGAAGACTGAATTCAGCAATCGCTGAGCACAAAAAGAGGACGCCGAAGACGAGGCATGGAAACCCGATCACCAGTAAAAACATGCTAACGATCGCCAGGCTAAAAGTGATCAACTTTCCTGGGCGGCGGCGTCCTGGAGTCGCATAGGCGAGCACCAACGGCGCAGATGGGGAATCAAGCTTGTCCATGGGCCAGCTACTACGAATCCTAATCCATCCGGACTGTTTGCGCTGATCGGAGCATATTTTGTGGCACGGGTTTCCAACCCGTGTCTTCGATCGGGGACACGGGTTGGAAACCCGTGCCACAAGAAGACAAACATGCGTTGCACGCTGCAATTGAAAAGTCTCCCAGAAAATTTGTGCAAATCCCTCTCGCGGCTGTCGATTTGAAGCGTTCCCAAACGACGACCTAATGAGATAATCCTCCCAAGAACTCAGCAGAAAGAGGGCATCGACCATGGCCGCAACACGAAAGACCAGGATCACGCTTCCAAAAATCGTAGACCCCGCCAAATGGAAGAAAGCGCGCGATGCGCTCCTGGTGAAAGAAAAACGGGATACCCGCGCGAGACGCCCTGGCTGCCGAGCGACGCCGGCTCCCCATGGTTAAGATCGAAAAGAAGTACGCTTTCATCGGCCCTTCCGGGAAGGTCAGTCTCGTTGATCTCTTCGAGGGACGCAGGCAACTCCTTCTCTACCACTTCATGTTCGGCCCGGGGGCGGGCGGCTGGCCCACTGCCGGCTGCCCCGGCTGCTCGATGTGCATGGACCAGGTCGGCCACCTCGCCCATTTCCACGCGCGCGACACCTCCTTCTGCATCGTCTCCATCGCTCCGCCAGAGAGCATCGAGAAATACCGAAAGCGAATGGAATGGGACATCCCGTGGGTGTCGTCAGAAGGAAGCGACTTCAACAGGGATTTCGGCGTAACGACCGACAAAGGAGAAACATTCGGCCTGAGCGTTTTTCTCCGCGATGGAAAATCCGTCTATCGCTCTTACTTCACGGCCGGCCGCGGCGTCGAGGCCCTCGGCAGCGTCTGGAGCTTCCTCGACCTGACCCCCTTCGGCCGGCAGGAAAAATGGGAAGACACGCCCAAGGGCCGACCGCAAACCGAGCCGTACCAGTGGTGGCGGCGGCATGATGAATATGGAAAGAAATAGCTGACAAAACCTTCGTGCGCGGCAAGAATCGTTCATGCGCGTTTGGCGATTGAATGAATCGGCTCCGCCGCCGGGACTGGTCCTGGAAGAGATTCCAAAGCCCCAGCCAGGTCCGGGGGAAATTCTTGTTCGCATCCGGGCCGCCGGCGTGATTCCGACAGAGTTACAATGGTATCCCACGACGCACACCTCAACCGGCGATAAACGGCTCAACCCCGTCCCGTGCCACGAATTTGCCGGCGTGATTGACGCGATCGGCGATGATGCAAACGGGCCAAAAGTCGGCGATGAAATCTATGGAATGAACGACTGGTACGCCGCGGGCGCGGCGGCGGAATTCTGCCTCGCGCGGCCCGTGTGGATCGCAAAGAAGCCATATCAACTTTCATTCGCACAAGCCGCTTCGGTCCCGATCAGCGCGCTGACCGCGTGGCAGGGACTGTTCGATCACGGCAAGCTCCAGAAAGGCCAGACCGTTCTCATTCATGGTGGCGCCGGTGGCGTCGGCGCCTTTGCCGTACAGTTCGCGCGCCGGCAGGGCGCTCGCGTTATCACGACGGCTTCGGCGCGCAATCGTGAATTCCTCCAGGCCCTCGGAGCCCAGACGGTAATCGACTATCACACGGAGGATTTCACACAGACCGCACGAGGAATCGATCTGGTCTTCGACACCGTCGGCGGCAAAGCGCTCGAGCGATCGTGGAACGTCCTTGCTCCGGCCGGCCGATTGGTAACAGTCGCTTCGGACCTACCCGACGACGAGCGAACGAAAAAGGCATTCTTCATCGTCGAACCGAGCCGGGAACAATTGAGCGAGGTGGCCGTGCTCCTGGATGCCGGAGAAATTCAGACGGCGGTCGATGCCGAAGTCCCGTTCGCGCAAGCGAACGATTCGTTCGCAAAGAACAACATCAAGCGGGCGGGGCGCGGCAAAGTGGTGATCGTCATGAACTGACGCGCGATTCAGGAAATGGATCGTACTCGCGTTCCCCATCATCCCAAGCGCTGACCTTCAGTTAGCTGGGAGAGCCGGCCTGTCCCCAGGCCGTAGGAGCGCTCCCACGGCCTGGGGACAGGCCGGCTCTCCAACCAAATGCGATGTTCTGGTGCTCCTGCTCGATCGACACCGCGTATCCACACAATCGCATCAGCTTACGGCACGCCCCGCAATTTTTGCATCCCTCGACCTTGTTGGCCCGTCTGCACTACAAGGGGGAAAAGAGGGCACGGGAGTGATCAGACATGGCCGTAAGATCGAATCGGTGGATGCTGACGTTGGGCGTCCCGATTCTCGCAGCGCGGCATGCCGGCGCGGAGGACTCGGTCGGCTTCAGCCATGAAACCTACTCCGAAGATCATGGCCGGATGCAGGTGCAGACCGAGAGCCTCCGTATCGAGAAAACGTTCGCCCCCTGGTTCGATCTGACGCTTCGACAAGTCTTCGACAGCATCTCCGGAGCCACGCCGATCGGGGCACCGGCAATCAATCAACTGAATATCCGCGATCCTCAATCGCATACGCGTATTCCTCCGATCGCGATCACAGGATATACGCGGCAGCTCGACGGCGTTTCCGGCGCTTCGCCGATCTCGCGCGCGATTTCGAAGAACATGGTCCCTCTGGCCAATAGCAACGACTTTCGTCTTGGCACCGATATCTCCGCGGCGATCACCTCCGGCCCACATCGATTCGTCCCGGAATTCTCTTACAGCAGCGAGACGGATTATGTCTCCTACGCCGCCGCCCTGAACTATTCGCTCGAGCTCAACGACAAGAATACCATTCTGAACCTCGGCTGGTCGCACGCCTATGACTTCGTCCTCGCCAATCAGTTCACCTACATCACCCACCATGAGGTGAAGAATACGGATGACTTTATCGTCGGCGTCACGCAGTTGCTGGGTCCGGAGACGATCTTCAGCGCCAACGTAACCATCGGCCATGAGCAGGGGTATTTGCGCGATCCGTATCGCGGGGTGGTCTTCGACGAATCAGCGCTGGATCCCGATGCCCGAGTTGTGCTGGGCGGCGAAAATCGCCCTTCGACGCGCGATTCCCAAGCGCTCAATTTATCGGTCACGCAAGCGGTGACTCCGCTCAACGGCAGCATCGAGGGGAGCTATCGCTTTTACCACGATTCGTATGGCATCTTCGCCAACACGGTGGGCGTGGCGTGGTTTCAGAAGATCGGGCAATCGCTCGTGCTCTCCCCCTCGTTTCGTTATTACCGCCAGAGCGCGGCTTCATTTTACGCCATCCAGTTTCCCGGCGACCCAACCGTCGATCCGGCCCGTGCGCCCCGGTATTACTCATCTGACTATCGCCTCTCCGAACTGGAGACGTTCACGCTTGGGTTCGAAGCCAGCTTCGCGCTGCGGGAGCACTGGGATTTTCGCCTGGGGTATCAGCGATACTGGATGCATGGGCTGGACCACACGACGCTGCAATCGACCTATCCGAATGCGAATATTTTTACGGTCGGGTTGAGCTATACGTTTTGAATAACGGATCCCTTCCATGATTCAGCCGCCCCCGAGTCTGGTCTCCGCCATGCTGGAACGCGTTCGCCAGACCGTGCAATCGGAGGTGCGCGGCAGTTATTGCCAAGTGACTTGTCGCGCCATGAGCACGCCGGTCCGGCTCGCGTTCATCGCGCCTTCAGCAACCGTAATGCACGAATTTCAGCGGGAGGCAATCGAGTGGCTAGCGCGATTCGAGGCGCGCTACACGAGATTCGTCCCCGAAAGCATCGTGGGCCAGGTCAACGCCGCTTGCGGCGGCGACTGGGTCGAAATTGACGACGAGGCCGATCAGCTTATTGCGATCTGCAGCGAAATGAATGCGCTATCGCGCGGGGCATTCGATCCGGCGGCGTTGCCCTTGCTGCGTCTGTGGGATTGGAAGGCTGATCCGCCTCGGATTCCCGGTGAATACGCGATCCGCGCCGCGCTGAAGGTGAGCGGCTGGGAGAAAGTGCATCGCCGGCCTTGCAATCTCCGGCTGCCCGCGGCCGGCATGGGCATCGACCTCGGCGGCATCGGAAAGGAATTCGCGGTCGATCAACTCCTGCATCTGGCGCGCCAGCGGTGTTTGAAGGATGTGATGATCGACATCGGGCAGGACATCCGCGTCAGCGGGCATCCGCCTGGAAAAGATGCCTGGTACATAGGTCTGGAAGAGCCCGAGCAGCCGGGCCGATGCTGGACGGCGGTTCGTCTCACCGATCAGGCGGTTGCCACGTCCGGCGACTATTTCCGCTCCTTCACCCTCGACGGCCGCCGATACGGGCACATCCTCGATCCGCGCACTGGCCGTCCCGTTTCCAACGGCTGTCAGGCGGTCAGCGTGATCGCGCCAAACTGCACACTGGCGGGAGTCCTCTCCACAGCGGCTTTCATTCTCGGCCCGCAGGCCGGACTCGATCTGATCCAGCAGCACGGCAATGTCGAAGCCTGTATCACCACGGACGAAGCCCGCCATCAAACCCGGAGGTTTTCATCTTATGTGCCATTCTAACAAAAACATTCTCTACACAGCGTCGATCGGCCTGCTGGCGATGAGCTTTTCGTCGTTCTGCCTCGCTCAATTCAGAGCAGGAGACGCGCTTCCCGACCTTGCTTCGTTCAAACTGGAAGGAAAGCCGCCGGAGCAACTCAAAGGTCGGGTCATCCTCCTCGACTTCTGGGCTTCGTGGTGTGCGCCCTGCAAGGCTTCATTTCCCGCGATGGAAGAACTAAATCGCAAATACGCCGAGCGGGGATTGACGATTATCGCCGTGAGTGTCGACGACAATCGCGAGAAGATGGAGCGATTCCTCAAGTCGCAGAAAGTCTCCTTCTCCGTGGTGCGCGACGCGAATCAGAAGCTGGTGGAAGCCGCGGACGTATCAACGATGCCCACGTCGTTCCTGATCGACCGTTCCGGCAAGATCCGCTTCCTCCATAGCGGATTTCACGCCGAGGAAACCGCCCGGCTATATGCCGAAGAAATCGAACAACTTCTCAAGGAGCCAAAGCCGTGAGGGTCGCGAACATGTTTTCACATATGATTCGCGCCATGCGTTGGACACTCGTTCGAACGTTGCTGATCGCTTCGGCATTGCTGGTCATCGGATGCTCCACCGTGAAACCCTGGCAACGCGAAATCCTCGCCGATCCGATCATGCAGCCGGACCGCAACCCGATGGGCATCGCGCAGCTCGATCACGTCTACTTCTCAAGAGAAGCCGCCTCCGGCGGGCGCAGCGTGGGCGGGGGAGGATGCGGATGTAATTGAGGACGCGCTTGGTTTCCCGGCAGAGCGCTTGACTTAAAACTTGACTGATACTGGACTCATTGGGTTCCGCTGGTCAGTTGGATGATCGAAACCCGAAGCAACACACGGCCCTCGCCAGATTTGCCAGACCATAATGAGAAACAGCGCGATGGCCCGAATTGCTGATTTCCTTCGCAGCACGGGCGTTTCGCCCGTGTCTTTGTGGCCAGAACATGGGCCCGACGCCCATACCACGATAGTTGCGAAATCCCTTCTTGCCGAAACGGGTGGTCATTTTACCAGCGATTTCAAGAGTTCCCCGGTGAATTGCCGCCGTGAAGTTTTCCAAAGTTGCGCCGAAATCAGGCCCATGAGGAGAACGCCCAATCCCAAAACAACAACGTGCGCCGTCGAATTCAAGTCGAAGTTTCCAACGCGACAAACCAGAAGATAACCGACGGCGAGGTTAAGGAATCCCCAGAGTACGTTCACGGTTGAGGAAGAGAGCCCTTTACCAGGCGGCTTTGCAAAAGGGCTCTGAAACGGACGCCCCATCACACCGCTGACAAAATGCGGGACGGCGTTGGTCAGAAAAACGCCGCCGATGAACCAGGACAAGTAATGAATCCATTCCATCGTGAAGCGCTCCATCGTTGTCGATCACGCGCGGCTGGTGTCGAGCAGATCAATGATCTGGCGAGTCGTGTCGGTTTCCCCCAGCCTCGGGAAAATCCGCGTGATGCTGTTCAAATGAGCGTCGGCGTTCATGTCGGTCATGGCATCTACAGCGAGCGTGACGTTGAAACCATACTCGTAAGCAAAACGCGCCGTCGACTCGACGCCAATGCTGGTCGCCACGCCGGCGAGGACGACCTGCGTTATGCCAAGCTGTTTCAAATAGTCCAGGAGATCGGTATTCGTGAACGCGCCCCACGTCTGTTTCGTGACGACGTGATCTCCCGGCTGCCGGTTCAGCTCCGGCACCAGATCGGCAAAGCCGGCGGGAAACGGGACGCCTGAGCGCTTCTGTTCCATGCGTCCCGGTGCGCCGCCGGTCACGTTTACGAGCACCACCGGCAACCCATGGCGTCGGAATGCATCGGCCAAAGCACTGGCGTTCCTGACGACATCTCCGACCGGGTGCGCGGTGGGGTAAGAGAGGACGCCCATTTGTAGATCAATGACGATCAGGGCAGTCTTGGAGTCAAGCACGGTGACAGACATGTTCTGCTCCTATTGATTCGACGCATGGCCAACAACTTGGAACCCGTCGGCGTCGAGTCGGAATCCATGCATCAGGGACGACCACCAGACATCGCGCCATATGATTCGGTTGCTGTGGAGGAGTTTTAAGATTGGCCTCTCGCACTCTCGTCATCGGCGACATCCACGGTTGTCTCGCGCAATTCGATGCCTTGCTTCAGGGCATTGCACCGACCCCGGACGATCATCTCATCCTGTTGGGCGACTATGTTGATCGCGGACCTGACTCCGCCGGCGTCGCGAAGCGAATCCTTCAACTCGCTCGAACGCACCGCCTTGCCGCGATTAAAGGTAATCACGAAGAGATGATGCTCGTCGCTCGCGCGTCACACGCGAAATTTTCCGATTGGCTTCAAAACGGCGGAGATGCCACGTTGCGATCTTATGCGGGTATTCGCGGAACGCTGCAAGACGTTCCGGCCGATCATTGGCAATTCCTTGAACGCCAACTAATCGACTATCTGGAAACCGATACCCATCTCTTTGTGCATGCCAATGCTTATCCCGAAGTTGCGATGCCCGATCAACCGCAATACATGTTGAGATGGGAACGTTGCGACAAAATCGCTGCGCACGAGTCAGGAAAGATCATCGTTTGCGGCCACACGCCGCAGAAGACTGGCCGGCCAATGAACAAAGGATTTGCCATTTGTCTCGACCCAACGCATGTCGAGGCGGGCCTTTGACATGCCTGGAAACCTCATCCGGACGAGTCTGGCAGGCCGAAACAGACGGGCGAGTCCAACGATCGCACATTTCAGATTATTCCGACTAATGACCAAGCTTAACATCCGCGGTAACGTCGACGATGCTCTCTCATTCGCGCGACGGTGGAATTGGGCGCATTTTCAGCATCGGAATCTTTTCAAAGTCACTGACGTTGCCTGTCACTAATGTGGCGTCGTGCGACAAGGCAATCGCGGCGATCCGAAGATCCTTGGTTTTCGGGCGTCCTTTCATCCCCTTTAGCCGGTCAAAGATCAATTCGGCTTTTTCGTCGTAATCCAACATGGGTCGCCCGCAGTAATCGTCGGCGATGTCGTGAAGTCGACGGTAGCCGCGTATCCGAATCCTCGTGTCATTGCTGGCAATCTCGTTAAACGCGCCGTGAATCTGCTCATCTAGGCTGATAATCGTCACGTAGACATCATCACCCGCATGTCCAATATATTGTTGAGTACTCTAAACCTCGGTCCAGCACCGCGCTGAATGAGGGAGATCGCATCCGTGTCGAGCAAAAGCACGCTTAGCCTTCTTGCCTGCGGGCCGCCTGGACCTGAGCGACGAACTCGGAGAACGTCGGATCGTTCTTGAACCTACCGGCCTGCAAACGCCACCAGTTGCGTGGGGTCGGTACGTTAGCTTTTGGCTTCGAGAGATCCAGCGAAGTCAAAGTCGCCGCAAAAGAGTGAAGTGCGTTCGCTACTTCTTCCGCCTTCTTCGCCGCTCTTTGCTGAGCGGTGGAACGGACGCTGGAGGATTTACGAGTGGATGTTGGCATGCCGAAACGAATTGTTGCATTCAGATGGCGGGTGTCAAGCTGAGAGGAATACGATGGCGATCTGTATATGACCCGATGGAATCGGCACGGAACGTACGCGGTGACGTCGAACATTCAGGCCGTCTACCGAGATGGCGTATTTCTTCCGCCATCGCCCGTGCCCGGAGCCGAAAGAACGCGGGCCGAACTGACCGTCGATTTCGGAGTCTACGTGCCGGTGATCCGTAAAGAAACGGCAAACGCGGCGCGCTACCGGAGCTTACGCAATGGGCGCGAGCGGAATACTGGTAAAGATCGCAGCCGCTACGCCGATTACCTCATTGGCCAATTCCCAACCATAGGTCAAGGCATCGAGGTTTTTTTCGAAATGGAACGCTGGCTGCGACTTCGCCTCGGGATAACGAGCGAGAGCCCGGTGACAGCGATATTAATGCTGTTTTGATTTGCGCCGAGTTCGAGACCATTCTCGAATATTATCCGCGTGACGCTCATTCCCAGCTTCTTAAAGCTGATGTCCGGTCGCCAACCTTCAATGCCCCCCATGCTCATGCGCCGGCGCCGTCAATTGGAAGTCCGGATGCGCCGCCAGATACGCGTCCACATCGTTCGTCACGACCAGTCGCCCCCACATCATTTCCCAGTGGCCGGGATAGGTGCAGAAATAGTCGTAGTCTCCTTCCTTTCGCGGGGCGATCACCTTCAGCGTCTGGCTCTGGCCAGCCTCTAAAAGTCTCGTGCCGGCGAGGATGTCGGGACTGGACGGCATGAAGGCGCGCCCTGGCCGTCCACCTGATCGGGACGCATGGTGGCGACTTGCGCGGCGAGGGCCGGGCGCGTGCCGGGGTTCACGATCGTCAGGTTGTGGGGCATCATGTCCTGGTTGGCCACGATCACCTCAAACGGCTTGCCCGCCTCGACGACAATCCTCGGCGTGTCGTAGCGCATCTGCTCGCGAACCGTGTTGATCACGAAAACCGCGACACGAAGGGTTTTGAGTTCTTTGCGGAGTCCTTCGGCCTGATCCGGCGGCAGGTAGCCGGCGAGCGTGCCGGCGAATTGCACCGTCTCGACATAATCCTGGCTGGTGCGATCGGCGGCGGGGACCGTCTTGGCCCAGGCGACCAGCGCCTCAGCCGCGTCGGCCGACTGCGCCTGGTCCCACACCTTGCGCGGGAGAACGCGAATGCCCCGTGCCGCGGTCACCACGTCCTGGTTGGCTTTGATCAAAGCCACCAGCGCGGCAAACGTGTCGGGCTGGTGCTTGTTCATGCTGACGGCGGCGCGGATCGCCATCGGACGGATCGAGGCGGCGCCGACGCCGCCCACCGGGATCTTCACGCTTTCGGCGGGGGCGGGAATTTCTGTCTTGGTGAAGATGACGTGATGGCCGCTGTCGAGGATGCTCAGCGTGAAGCCTTCGAGACGGCTGGTGTAGCCGCCGCCGTTCTCAGTGCGATTCCAGACGACGACCGACTCAATCGCGTGCTCGCCGCCGAGGTCGACTTCCCACCAGGGGTGGTCTTCGTTCTCGTTGGTGTGGGTTTCCGTGCCACTGCCAAACGAACCATTCGTGTTCCCGTCGATGGCGCGCGCGGCCTCCCCACCGAAACTGGTGCTGGACTGCTTCGCATGCCCGGAGAGCGCAATATTCCGCCCTTCGCTGAAGACCTGCACCTCGGCCAGTGTGAGCGTGCCGATGCGCGGAAGCTCGATCCGGACGTAACGCCCGGTCGAACCCTTTGCATGGGCCGCCGCTTCGGCCAGCGCTGGGGGAAGCTTCTCACCCAGCAGCGGCTTCACGCGATCAAAGACGGTGCTGCGGATATCCGGATCGAAGATGAACGGAATCGCCCCCAGCACGTCGGCCAATGCCGCCGGCGAAGCAGCGCCCTTTGCCCAGACCGCATCCATCGATCCATCGGCCGTCGCGGCGGCGGCCAATGCCGGCTGGCGAATGTCCGCCGACTCACCGGTCGTCGCCAGTTTTTCGAGCCGATCACGCAATGTCTTCAGATCATCCGCCGACTGGGCGGGAAGCATGCGCGCGATGACTGCGGCGCTGGCAAGGTCCTTCTTCGAAAGTGTATCCACCATGCCCAGGAGCACGGTCGAGTTGTTGCTCTTGCGCAGGGCAGACAGATCGTTGAGCGTCTGCGTGCGCACGGCATCAGGCACTTCCGGCCGAAGCAGAATCGCCTGAAGCACGTTGGGATTGTCCTTCGGCAGCTTGAGCAGTTCGGCGGTGCTGACGTTGTGAATCACATAATCCAGGCCGGCGGCATTGTCTTTCCCGATCAGCCTGCCGCTGGCGACAGCCTTCCGAAAGATCGGATCGAGCTGCTTCATCGTCTCTTTGAGCGTGTATTCGAGATAGTAATCGGTGGGAAGCGTCTTGATCGTAAGGGCGACATCAACCGCTTCCGGATCATTAAAGAAGCTGGCGGCACGGACGGCTTCGAGCCGCACGCGCGGGCTCTCATCGGCAGCCTGTACTTTCAACAGTGTAAGCGCCTCGGGAACCCGATCACGCCAGTAGCAGAGCACGTGCGTAGCCGCTGCACGGGCGTGAAAATCCGGCGAGCGCAGCACTCGCTTGAGCAGATCAATATCGACCACGTTCATCCACTGATGGACCCAGAGCCCCTCAGTCACATTGTGCTCGTAATTCGGATCGGCCTTGTCGAGGCCGGCGATCCATTTGTCGGTCGCGGCGATGACCTCGGCCGGCTCATGCTTGCCCAGTTCGACTTTGGCAAGAGTGCGCGTCTGATTTTCCGGCTCCTTGAGCAGATCGAGCAGGGCCGCGAGCGGCTGGCCGTCGATCTTCGGCGGGGTCATCAGGGGATGGCCGTCGTAGGTGATGCGATAGATGCGGCCGTGAACGTGGTTGCGGTTGGAGTCGCGAAGGTGATGCTGGAGATGTCCGATTTCGACGTTGCTCCAGTCCATGAAATAGAGCGCGCCGTCGGGGCCGACGCTCGCGCAGATCGGGCGGAAACTCTTGTCATCGGATGAGACGATCTGTTCGATCGTCGTTCCCTTCAGGCCCGATCCTTCTTCGCTCACCTTCACGCGGTAGATCGCCTGCGGGCCGATCACGTTGCAGTTGAGGAAATTTCCCTGGTACTCCTCCGGGAACGCCCGGCTTGTGAGAATACAGGTATTGGGGCAGGGGCGCGAAGGACGCGCCCAGAATTCATGCATGCTGTCATGCTTCTGCGGGTAATCGATATGCCCGCTGAAAGCCGGGGCGAAATAGCTGTTGTTGCCGGTGGCGTCGGTGATGATGTCGGTGCCCCAGTAATCGAAGACGCGGCCGTGCGGATTGGCAAAGCCATAGGGCACGTATCGCTCG
Organism: uncultured Phycisphaerales bacterium; assembly: GCA_963754335.1. Taxonomy (GTDB): domain Bacteria; phylum Planctomycetota; class Phycisphaerae; order Tepidisphaerales; family Tepidisphaeraceae; genus JBBSDP01. Next base: position 1,105,671 of record CAVWFQ010000005.1, on the reverse strand, counting down.
AAGCGCCCGGTGCGCGGCTCGAATCGATAGATGCATGCATCTTCGTTGCGGACCGGACCGTTGAAGGTTTCGACCTGCGTGCGATGGAAGACGCCGTCGCTCAGGTAGGTCGCGCCGCCGGGATCGAGCACCATCGAATTGGTGGTGTGATGCGAGTCGGCCGAGTCCATTCCCATGATGACGCGTTCGATCGAGTCGGCGTGATCGCCGCCTTTGCTGTCGCGGACGAACCACAAGTCGGGCGCCTGCATGAGGAGGATGCCGTCCTTGTAGAATTGGAAGCCGGTGGGGGCGTTGAGCCCGTCGATAAAGTGCGTGCACTTGTCGGCGTGGCCGGTCCCTTTGGTGTCCTCGAAAATCAGGATGCTGTCGCCGACGGTAGAAGTGGGGGTCCGCTCGGGATAGTTGTGCCAGGCGGCAACCCAGAGCCGGCCCTTGGTGTCCCAGTTCATCTGCACCGGGTTGACCAGCTCCGGATACTGAACTTCATCCGCCCAGAGATTGATCTTCAGATTCTTGCCCAGGGTCATCTTCTTGATGGCCTCTTCCCCGCTCGGCCAGGGCCATGCCCCGTCCGGAAGCGGGCCGGGATCGTTGCTCTTCACCTCCGTGACTGGCGGGAGATTATCATTCTCGACTTTCAGGTCGCTCCCCTGGGCGACGGCCCAGATTCGCTTGTCGTAGTTTGATGTGATCTGATCGCGTTGGGCCATCTCCTGCTGCATGACGGTGTAGTTGAGGATTTTCGGCCCGCCGCGCGGCGATTCGTAGGACATTTGCGAGCGTCCTCCGTAGACGTTGTAACCGTCGATCGTGCGGTAGCGGGCGTGCCACTGGTCATCCTTGTCGACGACGGCTCCGCGGAGCTTTTCCAGGTCTCCCTGCGGCGCGTCGGTTCCGAAGACCGCCTTGAACATCACCCCCGCCAGAAGCTTGTCGGCTTCCGCTTTGAGGTAATGGGTGTTGATGGTGAGACTCTTGCCCTCTTTGGCGGCATCCTCGTAGAGCTTCTGCGATGGCGTGAACAGATCGACAAACGGCACGCCATTGGCCTTGGCGACCTCCGCCATGGCGGCAACAAAGGCCTGCAAGCGCAGGTTGTTTTCGGTCGGATCGGGGAAATCATTTCCCGGCAATTTTTCATCCGCGGTCGGCGAAAAGAGGACAACGCGCGGTGTTCCCTTGCCACTGTAATTGGCGGTCTGCGCATTGCGCAGGAATTGGGTGAGGTCCTGCTTGAACTTGTCGAGGCCTTCAGTCCCCTTAAACGATTCGTTGTAGCCGTAGAAGGCGAGGATGACGTCGGTCTTTTCCTTCGTCAGCCATTGGTCGCGCGAGCCGAAGTTTTCGGAGCGGTGCCAGGTGGCGACTTCGTCGCCGGAGGCGGAAAGATTGCGGAAGATCAGCTCATTCTTGGGAAACTTCGCCTGCACGAGAGTTTCAAACCACGCATCGTGCTGAAAGCGATCGGGCAACACCCCGCCGAGCAGGGCGATGTGGTCACCGGGATTGAGGACCAGCGGAAGCCCTGCCGTGGCGGCGCCCGGAATCGGCGCAACCGCAGCCGAACCCGCCTCGTCAAAAGCTTTGCCGAGCACATGATCTTCGGGGCGCTTTCCTTTCCGATAGCCGTTGAAATCGTAATTGGCCGGATGATACGGATCGACAAACTCCACATCCGCCTTTTTGGGGATCTCCATCCCCAGGCCCCAGTAGACCGCGTTGACGACGAGCCGGCGGAGGCTCTCATTGGTGAAATCAATCGCCGCGCCCATCGTGGTGCAGAAGACGTGGTTTTCCTTGCCGTCTTCGTTCTTGTAGATGCGCGTCCAGCAGGTCGCCATCATCGGATCGTTGATCCCCTGTTCCTTCCCCTTCGAATTCTTCCGCTTGTACGTTGCGGGCGGATCGCTCGGCTTCATTCCCTCGACGACTTCGCCGTGGAAGAGGATGGTCGCGTCGGCGGGAGGATGGGCTTCGTAAACGTCGGTGGTGCAGAAGATGTCGCCGACGCCGTTGAGGATCGGATTGTCCTTCTGCGAGGGATCGACGATCGCGCGATCCGCCTCGGATTTATGATGGCCCCAGTGATCGACCCAGTTTTCGCCGAGGACGCGCTTGCCCCAGCCGTTGTAGCTGGCGTAGGTCCCGCCGGGGAAATTAAACGCATGGGTCGCGGTGCGCAGGCCGATGATCGGCACGCCGCGCAGGTATGCGTCCACGAAATGCTTCATCACCGGATCGGGATAAGCGCGGAAGCGCGTCTGGATGACGATGAAGTCGGCCGAGTCGAGTTGCTCCGGATCCGAGAGCGATTGCGTGGCGTTCGGGTTGATCGTCCCGTCCGGATCCAGCGCAAAGAGAACCGTGCAGGTGAACCCGTGCCGCTGGCTGAGGATCTTGGCCAGCATCGGCAGACCTTCTTCGCTGCGGTATTCCTCGTCGCCGCTGACAAAGACGATGTGCTTGCCTTTGCCCGGGCCGTCCTTCCCTTCGTAGGTGATCGATCCCGTCCCCGCCCAGAGTGGCGCGGCGGTCAGGCAAACGAATGCGAAAAGCAATGAAAACAGACGACACTGCGAGGTGGCGCGGTTGGTCATAGGGGTATCGTAATCGAATGTGGATCGAGCTTCGAAGGACTATAAATGCCGCCGCTTTAAATTGGTCGGTGCGAACCCTTTGATCTACCGCGGAACCATGCCTTCGTTTGATTGGCGCCGATCGCAAAGTACCGCCAATCGGATCAACATTCTGACTGTTCAACTTATCGATGAGTTGCGGGTTGCGACACAGGTGGAAACAGCAGATACGGTTCCAGATTCTCGACCATCGCCGCACCAATGCCTTTGATGTGCATCAAATCCTTCGGAGAACCGTATGCGGATCGGCCAGCGTGCTCGGCGGCAAACCGGGTCCGATACGCTACGAGCTCCATCGCCCGGTTCTGCCCGAGCGTGGGAATGGCGGCGAGCGTTTGCCAGTCGGCGGTGTTGGGATCAATCCGGTCCGCCAGCTCCGCCGCCCGCGGCGCCGGTGCGTCCGGATCATCGCTGACGAACTGCCGGTTGATCGCAATGCGAATTCCAAGAATGACGATCAGGATCGACAGGATCACGAGCAGCCCGCGACGCTGCGAAAATGACCAGAACAATGCGCGAGGTTGGGTTGGGGGAACTTCGGACACGATTTAAAAAATGAAGCGTTCAGGTGGCACGGGTTTTCAACCCGTGTCTTCGAGTGGAGACACGGGTTGGAAACCCGTGCCACAAGGGACGCGGCAATGCCCTGCATCGCCAAGGTGATCCTTCATTCGCCCGATGCGTTCGCCCATCGCCGCAGTCCTGCGAGCACGAGATAAGTGACAATCGCGGCGATCGAGACTGACTTGCCATTCAGGTGGGCGGCGGAAGTAACATCCTGCAAACACTCCAACGGCAAAGAAACAGACATAATCGATGTTTCGGCGAATCGATTGGCGCACCATCGGTCTGTAAAACCGCGAAACACGATGAATTGCCAAGGGTAGACTCATAGCTCTCCTTCGGCTTTAAGAGAAACTTACTTCTTCCCCACCTGCCCCGGCGTGCGGATCTTTTCCCGCAGTTGCTGCAGTTTCGTGAAGACCGGCTTGGGCTTGAGCATGTCGTCCATCAACCCGCCCCCGGGCAAATGCTGGTGCATGTCGGCCAGGTCCCCCCAGGCAATGCTCTCCACGAACGGCTTACTGAGCGCGATCTGATAAACCGCCTCCATCCACTCCGCCTGTAGATTTTGATCCCAGGGGCGATGCCAGCGCCCGGCGTGGGCGGGGTCGCGGCGTCCTTCGGAAATGTCGTCCGGATCCGGCGTCGCCCGGCCCGGCACGCCGACCGCCGTGACGAAGACCGGCCGACCGAGCGTCGAGAATTTGTCGAGCAGGCAACTGATCTGGAACAGATCGCGATCGAACATCCCCGGCGCCGGCACGCCCATTTCGATTTCCAGCCCAAATGCCTCGAAGCTGATCCCCGCCTGCGCCACCATTTCCGCGTAGAGCAATGGCGGAACGCTGGCGCGGCCTTTGGCGTGATATTCGCCAAACGGATGCGTGATGGTGATCAGCGTGCGCGCGGTCGGGATCAACGTCTTCACCTGGGCGATCAGCAGCCGGGTCAGCTCGATCACCTGTTCGAAATTGAGCCGGAAGGCGGCGTTGGTGGGCAACCCCGCCACGACGTTCCAGGCCGCCACGGCCCGGCGATAGCGCTGCACGACTTTCTGGACATACTCGTAAGCCATCTCGCGCAGCATGTCGAAGTCATGTTCCCAGATCACCATCCAATCCGGCACGCTCGGCTCATCGAGCCGGATCACCGGCCCGGCGATAACCGGCACCCGCTTCTTGTTGAGCAGCTCGATCCATTGATCGATCGGCTCACTGATAAAATCATGCTCCTGCGGCATGAGCTGCTTCCACGGTATCGGCAGCACCGCGTAGTCGAACTGCGTCGCCGCCAGCTCCTTGTAACGCTCGTTGGGGATGGTCGGATTGACCCGGGCGCCGAAGACATGGCGAACAAACCCATTGGCCGCTTTTCGACTGCGCCAGCAACAGGTCGGCATGAAAGAGGGCCAATTGCTCTGACAGATCGACGCCCATTTCGAGCGCGCGATCGGCGAGTTTGGAGGCTTCGCCGGGACGGTCGAGCATCCCCAGCGCATCGGCAAAAAAGTTGTTGGCTTCCTGAAGCCGGCCGGAAAATTTATCCGCCTTGGGAAAGTCGAAGAGGTTCCAATCCTCCTGCTTCTGCATGATTTTCATCAGGCGAAAACGGGCCAGCTCGACATTGAGGTTGTATGGCTTTTCGCGCGGCTGAAGGCGGGTGGTTTCCATCAGGAAACAACCCATCGGCCCGCACTCCCACTGGAGCGAAACGCCGCTGGCGTGTTCGTCCTTGCGATTGACGATCAGCAGCCCATCGCGAAAGAAAACTTCACCACCGATCGGAACGCTTTCCGGCCCAATGGCGGTTGCCGCCACCGGATCGAAGGTCGTTACCCGGTTGCCGTCGCGATAAATCTCAAATCTGATGGGCATAAACGCCGAGGCAGCGCCAAAGTGATTCCGCCGGCGCACCGGAAGCGCCGCATCTTAGCAGAGTTGAACGCGGGGACAAACCGATGATCTACCTCCGCCGCCCGCCGAAAGTCTTGTCCATGGAGGCTTCGCCGGGGCCCAGGGTTCGAATCGCGATCAATGCTGCCAGGCGCAACAGAACATATTCGCATCCGGGATTGGTCGGGGTCAGGAAAAATCCGTGACGAATATAAACCCAGAACAATGCGGCAAGCATCACGATGATGAGGGGCACAGTCGCCAGGCGTGTGAAGAGCCCGAGGATGAGAAAAAGCCCGCAAAACAGTTCGATGGTCATTGCGAACAGAGCGGAGACGAGCGGAAACGGAACATGCAGCAGCGAAAACCTCGCCGCGGTGTCATGCAGGCCCCAAATGAACCACTTTTGCCCGCCATGCATCAGGAAGACGAGCCCGATGTTCACCCGCAGGAGTGCAACGCTCCATCGCTGTGCTTCGGTTGAGGATCTGGACATCAATATTCCTTTCCGCGCGGGGGAGTGTATCGCGGGACGTGTGTGTCGGACAGGATTCTGACGGAGGAGGACAGACATTCCTGTCTGTCGCGGAGCGGAGAGCGGAGGTGTACTCACCCCCCGAGCCGATCCGCTCTCGGAGGACACAGACATTATTTTCGATCGTTTTGTGCGCGGATTAACGCGTCCATTCGACGGGCGGGTACGCCCGCACTCATGGGCGCGTGACAGACAGGAATGTCCGTCCCCCCAAACCCCCGCGGGACATCCGTCTTTCACGCGTGTAATATGCCCGGTGATATGGCTCTGCTGACCTACCGCACCGCCGGCGAATCGCACGGTAAAGCATTGATTTCCCTGGTCGAAGGACTGCCGTCGGGCGTTCCCATTGATCAAAACTTCATCGACGGCGAGCTCCGCCGCCGGCAGGGGGGGTACGGTCGGGGCGGGAGACAGAAGATCGAGACCGACCACGCCGAGTTTCTCACCGGAATCCGCCGGGGCAAGTCGATCGGCTCGCCGATCACCATGCTGATCCCCAACAAGGATTCGCGGCTGGACGACCTGACGGCGACTCCGCCGCTGCACCGCCCGCGGCCCGGCCACGCCGACCTGGCCGGCTCGGTCAAATGGCTGACCACCGACTGCCGCGAAACCCTCGAGCGGGCCAGCGCCCGCGAGACGGCGGCGCGCGTCGCCGCCGGTGCACTATCGCGCTGCCTGCTTCGCGCCTTCGGCATCGAAGTCTTCGGGTTCGTCCGCGCCGTCGGCGAATCGACAGCTTCGGTCCAGGTCACTCAAGACAATTGGCGCGATCTGCTGATCAAGCGCGAAACATCGGACGTCTATTGCCCGGACGAAGAGGCCGGAGCGAAATGCGGCGAGTTCATCAACGAGCAGAAAAACGCCAAGGATACCGCCGGCGGGATCGTCGAAGCGCACGTCTTCGGCTGCCCGATCGGCCTCGGCTCCTGCATGACCTGGGACGGCCGGCTCGATTCCCGCATCGCCGCCGCCGTCGTCGGAATCCAGGCGTTCAAGGGGGTCGAGATCGGGCTGGGTTTCGAAACCGCCCGCCGGCCCGGCTCCAAAGTGCACGACGAAATCGGATTCGACGCAACGAAAAAGAATTTGCCGTCGCTCGGGTTTACCCGCGGCAGCAACAACGCCGGCGGGCTCGAAGGCGGCATGACCAACGGCCAGCCGGTCGTCGTGCGCGGCGCGATGAAGCCAATCAGCACCCTCGGCAAGCCGCTCAAGAGCATCGATCTCAACACCAAACAGCCATCGGAAGCAGGGTGGGAGCGGTCAGACATCTCCGCGATCAGCGCCGCGTCGGTGGTAATGGAGAACGTGATCGCCTTCGAAATCGCCCGGGCGTTTCTCGAAAAATTCGCCGGCGACTCGCTGGGAGAGATTCGCGCGAATTACGACAACTATCTGGCCGCCGCACGGAAGTTGCCGTTGTAGCAGAAACGATCCGAATCAGACGCTAAGGGCGATCCCGGCGTGAGTTGATTGCATAAAGAAACGCGCATTTAAGGAGCCTGCGCACGAAGTAAGCGGGAATGTTCTGCCGTTTGCCGAACACATTCCCGCTTACTTCGTGCGCGGCTCCCTTAAAATCGGGAATCAAATTTCTGTCGAGGTTCTCGCAAATTGCGACCACCTCACGAGACTCGTCGCGCCTCAAGCGCTTTGGCGATCCGTCGGCACAATGTGCCGGGTCTCTCATTTCCCTACTGATTCAAATACACCTTATGCCTCGGCCGGCTGCGGAGCAGCTCCGCCTTCCCCCAGGCGACGACCTTGGCGAATTCCGGACTGTGAATGAAGGCTTCGAACGATTGCTTGTCGGCCCAGTTGCTGAGAATGACGTAACTCCCCACCGAGGCCACATCCTCGTACATATGCGATTCAAGATGCCCCGGCACACTCTTCAGGTGCTCAAGGACGGCGAGGAACCCCTTTTCGAATTCCTCTTCCTTCCCGGCTACGGTCTCGTAATGCATGCCAACAGTGGTGGTCATTATTCGGCAGATCGTAGCGGCTGAATCATTTCTCTCAAGCTTGGGCTCGTAGTGCGGCCTTTAGGCCGTTCTTTCTTCGTGAAGAGACGAGCTAAAGCCCGCACTACAAACAAAAGCTCGTTACAACGCCTATTATCGCTCATGCCCGAAGATGAACCCCAGGGCGCCCCGCGGCGCAACGCCGAGCAGGCGGCGTTTCTGAACATTCTGCGCACCGCCGACGTTCTCGACGCCGAGGTATCGGCGCTGCTCAAGCCGATGGCGTTGTCCGCGACACAGTACAACGTGCTGCGGATCCTGAGGGCCGCGGGAAAAAAAGGCCTGCCCTCTGGACAGATCGCCTCGCGAATGCTGACCCGCGACCCGGATGTCACCCGCCTGCTCGACCGGCTGGAAGGGCGCGGCCTGATCGCGCGCCAGCGCGGGTGGTCGGATCGGCGCGTCGTCTCCGCCGCCATCACCGCCGAGGGGCAGAAGCTGCTGGCGGGCCTGGACCGGCCCATCCTGCAACTGCACCGCCGGCAGCTCAGCCGGCTCGGGCGCGAACGACTCAAGCAACTCGCGGAGCTGCTTCGACTTGCGCGAGCGAACCGGGTAGCCTCGACAAACGTATAATACTCGTTATCACGACTATCGTTTTAAGGAGTATGTCATGATCCAGACCAGGAAATCATCCGATCGTCATTTTGCCGACCACGGCTGGCTCCAGACCTACTGGCACTTCTCGTTTTCGGACTATTACGATCCGAACAACATGAACTGGAGCGCGCTCCGCGTCTTCAACGACGACGTGGTGCAGCCCGGCGGCGGATTCCCCATGCATCCCCACCGGGACATGGAGATCATCACCTACGTGATCGACGGCCAGCTCGAGCATCGCGACCAGCTCGGCAACCGCGGCCTCGTCCATCCCGGCGAAGTGCAGGTCATGTCGGCTGGAAAGGGAATCGTCCATTCCGAGTTCAACCCGTCGCAGAAGGATCCGGTGCATCTGCTGCAACTGTGGGTGATGCCGCGGAGTCGCAGCAACACGCCGCGCTGGGAGCAGAAACAGTTTTCGGTTTCGGATCGGAGCGGAAAGCTGCTGCCGGTGGTTTCATCGGGAGATCGGCCGGGAACGCTGGCCATCGACCAGGATGCGACGATCTACGTTTCGAAGCTCTCTGCCGGGCAGAGCGTTTCGCTGAATGGTTTGGAAAAGCGTCAGCCGTACTTGTTCGTCATCGACGGCAGCGTGACACTCAACGGCAGCAGTCTCGATAAGGGAGACCAGGCGCGAATCGCCGCCGAGAAGGAGCTGAAGATCGAGGCGAGCGAAAACGCGGAATTGCTCCTGCTGGATCTGCCGTAGGTGCCTGACAGCATTCGCGGCGACCTTCCTGCCCCCTCTCCCAGTACTCTGGGAGAGGGTTGGGGTGAGGGCGCCTTTTCGAAAGGAAACGATTCGCGACTTCCGAAAACCCCTCACCCTAACCCTCTCCCGGAATACCGGGAGAGGGGACAAGAATGGCGTTCGCTACGATAAAGCGTTGCACCCGGCACCTACGGATGTCCCGGCGGCAGAAACGATGGAGGCGGACTCGATACCGGCGGCGTCGCGGGTTCCGCCTTCTTTGTTTTGAAGTCTCCCTCGAGATCCTTCACGATCGCGCGATCCGCTTCGAACACCAGGTCCCCGTACGTTCCGATGATTTTTGCATCGCCGCCGGGATCGACGAAATGGAGCGTGTACTCGCCGGGGCCGCTTCCGGCGCCGGGGCCGAAGGTGAGCGTGACGGTAAAACTCGCCGTCGGCGGGGTGGTCGGGGATTTCTCGATGAATTTGTCGGCCTTCAGCGGATGGAAGACGTCGAGCAACGTCTTGACCTGACCCTCCTCGGCCTCACCTTCGCCGCCGCTGCGGAAAACCCATTTCGATAACGGCGGAGGAGGCGGCGCGAAGATCGCCGGCTGGGTGGACGGTTTAATTGCCACGGGCAGGGTGGTCGGGGCGGTCGTCGGTCGCGTCGCGGCATCGCTCGTCGCCGGCAGGGTCGTCGTCGAGGGCGCTGTCGTCGCGGCGGCCGATGGAGCCGCCTGAGAGGCGGCCGGCTGGGTCGGCGGCGGCGAAAACGTCGGCCCCAGAATCCGGCTTTCCTTCCGGCGGGCGATCGTAAACTTGCGCGGCTCGGCCGGCTTGCTTGTCGATCCGCGATCGATCTCAACACTAAAGCTTTCGACGCGATCGGGGTCGAGATCGACGACCTTCTTATCCCGCAGATCGAGCGCCGTCTTGTTAAATGTATCGAACGTCGAAGCTGAAACGGTGGCGATCGGCCCGTCGCCAACCTGCACGTAAATGTCGGTCTTGGTTACGTCAGCGTATCCGCCCAGCTTCACCAGCGTGCCGGCCGGACGCGTGGCGGGGCCGCTCGTCGGCTGCGTCGAGGGAGCCTGCGTGCTGAAGTCGATGAGCACCTTCGGCTTCACCAGCCCCGCATCCTCCGCCGTCAATCCATCGGGGAAAGTCTTGGCGTTCAGACCCGAGATGCCAAAGAGCAGGTCCGAAACGACGGTCGAATCCGCCGGCATCTTTTTCGGCTCGGTGATCGTCCAGTCACTGCCATTCTTTTCCAGTGCGATCGTCTGGCCCTTGTGGGTGATCGCAAGCTGCTTGACCTGGTCCGTCGAGAGTGTGAGGAGGCTCTTGCGCCGATAGGTGTCGGCTTTCTTTCCCAGCTTGGAGTAGAGCGATGCGTTGACCACGTCCGGCTTGGTCTGCCCGTCGATCAGGATCGCCAGCGTGTCGACGAGTTTCGGCTCGTCGCCGACGGCATATTTGAACGTCTTGCCCGCTTTGCTTGTGATCTCGACGGTGTAGCTGGGATGATCCAGCCCGAGTGAGGCTTTCTTGTCGGCATCCAATTGCTGGCGCGACTCGAGGCCGACCAGATCGTGCACCAGATCATTGACGGCGAAGTTTTCCGCCGGCGCCTGGATCGGCTCGACGATTTTCCAATCGCTTTCCGAATGATCGAGGACCAGGGCCTTGCCCGACGCCGGCGTGATCGACACTTTCTGCACGTCCTCCGGCTTGACGTCGACCAGCTTCTTGGTCTCCGCGGTCTTGGCCACGTCCGGCGTCTCGGAACTGGAGCGCGTGAAGAAAAGATATCCGCCGATACCCGCCAGGATCACAATCAGCAAAATGGTGGTTTTGAAGTTCATGGAAATTCAGTAGGCAGTAGGCTGTCGGCAAATCAGAAAGCGCACTTCCTCAATCGCGCCGACCCATGTAGACGAAGAGTCCCGCCGCGACAACACACAGCGGCAGGATGACGAGCAGCACGCCATCGCGCCAGAAGCTCAGTGCGCCGGTGCTCATCGTATCGATCCGGCTCACATCCATCGCCGCGGGGCTGATCGAGATCATCGGATCGAGGTGCGCGAGCCAGAAGAAGCTGTTGGCCGCCAGTTCACCGTTGCCGGGGAACTGCGCCACGAAATGCCGCGCCTTTTGCGACGCGGCGACGTCCGGAACGCGCATGTACTGGGTGATGCAGAGCGGCGTGCCGAAGACCACGAGCCGCCCGCCATCTTTCTTCTCCGAAGCGGCGCCGGTATCGATCGGCGGGGCCAGATCGGTGCCGGCCTTATAGGTTGGCGTGGTTTCCCCGCGGAGAACACTGTCGATGTCCTGCGTCTCACCCCAGACGGGGACGCCGGGGACGCGCCTTATCCAGCGGCAGCAGCGAGCTGACCGTGTATCCCGACCGCGCGCTGATGCTCACCACCAGTGGCTGTACGATCACCGACTCGAGACTTCGAAGCGGGCGGGTAATGGCGTGCTCCCCGTATTCCTTGATGAAGAAGATCCCCGGCTGCTGCGCTTCGACGCGCTCGATCGAGTTGTCGGAAGCGCCCTGGGTCACCTGGATCGGCTGATGCACCGCCAGCGCCTCGGGATGCAGCTCGATGCCCCACGGATCCAGGGCCGATTTGAGCGCGTCCCCCTGCGGGAAGAAGAGAACCATGGCCGATCCGCCGTGGTCCAGATGGTCCTTCAATTTCGGGCCGATCTGCGGCGGAGGCATCTGTTCCTGCTGTTGTTGCGCCGGAACATCGAGGACAACCCAGACGGCGTCCTTCATTTCTTCGTCAGTCGGCTCCGGGGCCGGAGGCATCATCTGCTGCTGCATTCTGGCCTGCATCGCCCACTGACCGGAAAGATCCTTTTCCTGCACGTCAAAGTTGTATTGCCGCATTCGCTCGGCAATGTCCGCAAACGGACCGGGCGCCTGAAAGAGCGGGATGCCCGGGCTCGTCAGCGGCGGGCCGCCGGGACGAATGAAGACCAGCTTCGGCTTCTTGTTGTTGATGAGCGAATAGATGGCGGAAGTGATCTGCTGCTCGCCGGCGAAGCGCGGCTTCAGTGCGCCCTGCACCAGGTTCTTCATCTCCGTGTCGGTCGGCCAGACCTGCGAATGCGACAGAATCCGCCAGTCCGTCGGACCCAGAACGAGCACCGGGTTTTCGACCTTCAGCGCCTGTTCCAGTTGATCGACTTTCAATTCGCCGAGCTTCTTGGAATTAGCGACGACGTCGTCGGACTCCTTTTTGATTTCCTGATAGACCGGCAGGCTGTCGGACATGTACTTGCGCACGGCGTCGGGGACTTTCGGATTGTCCTTGTTCTTGGAAAAGAGCCCGGCGATCGCGTCGGCGTTCTTGGAAAACGTCTCGAGGCTTTCCGAAATCGAATTGGTGGCGGCCTTCCAGTCCGGATACTTGCGGGCGCGCTCCTGGCTTACAGCATCATTGGTTTCGGTCAATGAGCGAAGCTCGGTCGTCTTGATATAGCGGACGACATCGCTGCTCAGTCCCGGGATTTCCGCGTCATCATCGGATCCAAGAGCCGATGACGCGCCGCCGGTCAGCTTTGTGATGGCCGCCGACTGGTCGGCCAGCATCTGGCTCAACTGCTTGTATTTCTTGTCCCAGTCCGCCAGAAAATCCTTGTAACCCTGGATCGAGTTGCCGTAGTCGTGAACGAGCCGGTCGTGCAGCTTGCTGAGCTTGTCCGGCTCATTGGCCGGATCGATCACCTGCACGTCGATGTTGCTTCCTTTTCGGCCGTACTCGTCGAGCAGATCGGCCACGGTCTGCGATTCGTCCAGCGTGCTGGTCGGCGGCTGCTGGTCCTGGTCATCGCTGGAGGCTGCGCGAGCCGCTGCATTGTTGTGGGTGTAAAGGCTCACCAGGGTGACGCCCGGCGAACCGTTGGGATTCTTGGGGATGTCATGGATCACCGTGATCGTCTGCGGCTTGAGGCTGTAAACGCCATTCGACGTCGTATCGAGCCGCGCGTTGTGTCGCTGGGCGACATAGACGAGTAGCGCGGCGATCACGATCATCAAAATGATCGTCAGCGTCACGTTCGCGCCATATTTGACCCAGCGTTGCGATTGGGATTCCGGCGAAGGGGCCGGGGATGCTGCTTGGCTGCTCATTTCCAACGCCTCGATTCAAGAACCTTCACCGTCACGAAAAGGAAGACGAATGTCGTGAGGAAAAAAAAGAAGATGTTGCTGGTGTCGAGAATCCCCTTGCTGAAATCGGTGTATCGCTTGAAGACCGCCTGATCGACCGCGATTCGGGCCGCCCGCGGCAGGCTGGCCTTGGCGCCGAGCAGCCAGGGGATGATCGTGATCAGCGCCAGGATCGCCGCTGTCGAAACCGCCGCCACGATCTGGCTCTTGGTCAGCGACGAACAGAATAATCCAACCGAGATAAAGAGCGCGCCGACCAGGATGATCCCGAGATATCCGGTGAAAATCGGCCCCATGTCCGGATGCCCGTAGATCGCCAGCATCACGACATAGACCAGCGTGGGAATCAGCAAAACGACGAGCAGCCCGAGCGAGCCGAAGAATTTTCCCACCACCACGTCGCTCTCATCGACCGGGGCCGTCATCAGCGTTTCCATCGTGCCGCTGGCCCATTCCTGCGCGATCAGCCCCATGCTCAAAATGGGCATGATGACGACGAGGAAAAAGATCATCCAGTCGAAGATGGATCGCATGGCCGCGGGCTGGCCCGGCTGAAAATCGTTGAAAAACGTAACGCCGGTCGCGGCCAGAAACAGGGCCATCGCAACGTAGGCGATGGGCGAATAGAAATAACTGCTCAGCTCGCGGCGAGCGATGACAAAGGCGCGATTCATACTGCACCTCCGTCATTTTCAGACGCCGGGGCCTCGGCCGCCTTGGCCATGGCCTGATTTGCGGTGACCTGCACGAAAAATTCCTCCAGGGTTGCATGTTCGAGCCGGATTTCGCGAAGCGGCCACCCGTTTCCGATGACGGTGCGCGCGACTTCTTCGCGAATGTCATGCGACGGCTTGGGTTCGACGGCGGCGGTGATGTACGCGTCGCCGTTCTGAATCACTTCAACCTTCCGCACGCCGCTCACGCGCGACAGGATATTCTTGACCTGCTCGGCCGGCCCCTTGCATTCGACCAGCACGCGGGCCGTCAGCCGTCGGCTCGCCCGCAATTCTTCCGGCGACCCCTGCGCCACGATGCGCCCGCCGGCGATGATGATCGCCCGGTCGCAGCTCGCTTCCACCTCCGGCAGAATGTGCGTGGAGAGCAGCATCGTGTGCTGCCCGCCGAGGTCCTTGATCAGCTTGCGTGTCTCGCGAATCTGCGTCGGGTCGAGTCCGACGGTCGGCTCGTCAAGGATGAGCACGGCGGGATTGTGCAGCAGCGCATCAGCCAATCCGACGCGCTGGCGATATCCCTTGGACAGGTGGCCGATCACGCGCTTGCGGACATTTTTGAGCCAGACCCGCTCGATGACGTAATCCATCCGCTTCAGCCGCTCCGCTCGGGGCATCTGCCGCAGCCGGCCGCGATAGTCGAGATATTCCTCGACTTTCATCTCCGTGTAGAGCGGCACGTTTTCCGGCAGATAGCCGAGGCTCTGCCGCACCTGCTCAGACTGGTGGAAGATGTCAAAACCGTTAAGTGTCGCTCCGCCGCTGGTGGGCGCGAGGTAGGTGGTCAGCATCTTGAGCGTTGTCGATTTTCCGGCACCGTTTGGTCCGAGGAATCCAACGATCTGACCTTTGCCTACTTCGAAGCTGATATGGTCGACGGCCAACACCGGGCCGTACGACTTGGTGATCTGACTGACAGAAATCACGTCTCAAGTCCTCCGCGCCGATCGCGCGATTCTTGTTGCTGGGCACGCTCCGCGGCCGATGACATCCGTGAAAAAGTGACGCTTTCACCGTCCGACGCGTTCCGCTTCGCGCCGATCTTCATCCCGCCTGTATGTCTCTTGGCCCCTACCTTGTAGCGGAAGGGGTGTTGATAGGGAAATACAATGCGCCGGTCGTGTCAAGAGTTGCACAAAATGTAGAGGGGGCTTGGCCCACCGCTTTTGGTCGATACGGTCTACCGAGCCCACCCTATGAATTTCGCTCAACTCTGAACGACAGAGTCCGTATCATCGCATGACAGCGGAGGTTTCCATGGACGTTCACATCCTGGCATGGAGCTGCCCCGGATTCGGCGAGTGGACCCTCATCGCGCTGATCGGTCTCCTGTTTTTCATAAAGCGAGGCGAAACAGGAAATCCTCCAGCATCACCGCCCGCCATCGCGGGACGGCGCTTCTGGGCATTTCGTTTTCCCTTCGACGGGAAAGGGACCCCGAAAGACCAATAAGACTCCCGTTCGCAACGTTGCTGCACGGGTGCTTGACACGTTCGGCGCTTCAAAAATCTCCCCCTCGCCCGGTACTCCGGGAGAGGGCGCGGGGTGAGGGTCTTTCCACCCGCGATACAGAAAGACCCTCACCCCAGCCCCCTCCCAGAGTACTGGGAGAGGGAGAAAGCATTTCCAGCGCATTGACGACGCGACAGATCGCCGACTGCACCGCAAGCACCCTGCCCGCCGATTCTGTCACGCATCCCACAAGCACCCCCCGCCGCGCAACCGATAAATTCAGCATCTCTACGCGCTCGGGACCCATCTTCCTGCTTCGTCATGGCTCCGCCACCCAGCGGCTCTGGATCGGGGCGGCTTGCGTGGCGCTTTTCATTGCCAGCATCGCGACCGGCTATTGTGTCGCCTCCAAACCCGGCGAAACCAATTCAGTTGGCTTCGATTTCATCGCCTTCTACACCGGCGGAACCTTCGTCCGCGAGGGGCGCAGCACAGAACTCTATGATCTGAAGTCCGTTCAACATTTTCAGTACGACCTGGCCAGGAAAAACGGCGTTGACCTGGGGACCGCGATTGGGCCGTATTGGAATCCCCCTTTCTATGCGTGGCTGTTTGTCCCGATTTCGGGAATGAGCTTCCCGGCGGCGCTCCATACCTGGCTCTGGTTCAATGTCGCCTGCGCGGTGATTGCTGTTGCTTTGCTGTGTCGGATCCTCGTCGCTCGTAAGGCGGAAACGCAGCCCTTCGGGCGGCCGCTAAAATGGGGTGCGAGTGTTCCCTGTAATTTTCGAGTCTGGGGACTGATTCCTGTTCTCGTCATCCTCTCCACGCCGTTCATCCACGCACTCAGTCACGCGCAAAATACCTGCACGTCATTGCTCCTGCTGACGCTCGTCGTGATCGCATGGCGTGCTGAGAAAGGCTTTCTCGCGGGGTTGATCGCGGGATTGCTGCTGTACAAACCGCAATTGGGCGCGATTCTCATCGCCGTCCTGATCGTCACGCTGGGCTGGAAGCCCCTGACGGGAATGGCGGTCACGGCAACCGCGCTCCTGCTCGTCACGCTGCTGACGCTGCCCGGCACGCTGCCGCTCTGGCTGCACCAGATGCCGGCGAATCTGCATTTTGTGATCGACCAGGTTCCCTACCTCTGGGACCGGCACGTCACGTTCAAAGCATTCTGGCGGCTGCTCCTCCAGGGCCGGGCGGCGGGGAATCCAATCCTCGCCGTTCAGATTCTTTCCGCGCTCTCCGCCGGGGCGATCGGCCTTGGTTTGCTCTGGGCCGCGATTCAAACGCGCCGGGCCGCGAGCACACTCCCATCGGATGGAACACGTTTCGATCGAATCATCGCCGCCACGATTGTCTGCACGCCGCTGATCATGCCGTTCTATTTCGATTACGACCAGCTTCTGCTCGCCGTGGCGGCGGTCCTTTTCGCGCGGGAACGGTTGCATCGGCAAAGCGCTTCATCCGGCAAAGCCGAGCCTGGCGCGAGCCGCGACCGCTGGATAGCGCGAATCTGGCCGGCCTGGTACGCGTGGCTCATGGTCAATCCCGACGTTGCGCTTCACACACGGGTGAATTTCACCGTCATTCTGCTTGCGGCTGTTGCAGGGCTGCTTGTGGCCCGAGCGATGAACCCGGCGGAAATCGTCGAAGAGGCGGAGACCTCGGAATACCGCCGGATCGCAGTTGCCGCGTAAGTGATGAACGCCCATGAGTCGCAAGCGATCATCTGAAATGAACGATATTCGGAAGGAAATCGCTCCCTCACGGTCGCGGCTCGCTACGGATTTTCCGAACTCGGACCCAACTGCAAAGCGGCACGGCATCGCCCGGCGCTTCGCGATTCTGGGCAGCGGACTCGCAATTCTCATCGCAGTCGTCATCTGCTCGCATCTCCTGCCGTGGATTCGCGGAACGGAGCATCCGATCTCCCAGGGCCACGATCTGCTTCCCTCCTATGCGGCGGGTGAGCTGGTGCGGACGGGTCATGCCCGATCGATGTATGACCTGGAGACGGTCCTCTCCATCGAAGATCGCGTCGCCGGCGAGGCACGTTTGCAGATCGAGCCCCACTATGGCCCGTGGCTGAATCCGCCGTTTTTCGCTCTCCTCTTCGCACCTTTGTCGGCGCTGGGCTATCGGGCCGCTTTGGCGGTCTTTGCGATTTTCAATCTGACGCTTCTCGGCATCTCGTTATGGATGCTGAGCAGAATGATGAATTTGAATGGTGGCACGGGCGTCCCGCCCGTGCTCCCGGGACAGAGACACGGGCGGGACGCCCGTGCCACAAAGAGGATTCACTTCGCTCTGGTTCCGCTGCTCCTTATGACGTCGATGCCCTTCCTCCAGGCATTATTTCATCAGCAGAACACGTTTATTTCCCTGTTCCTTCTCTGCTCGATCGTCACCTGCTGGCGAGCTGACCGGGCCCTTCTTGCCGGAATTTTCGCTGGGTTACTCTTTTTCAAGCCGCAGCTCGCGCTCATCGTGGCCGTGGCACTCGTATTTTGCCTCGGCTGGTGCGCCATCGCCGGCATGGCGGTCAGCGGAGTTGTTCTCCTGGCAATTAACCTGATCGCGCTGCCGGGCACGCTCGGGGATTTTCTGTTCCATCTCCGCCCGATCATTCACTGGCTCCGCAGCCAGTCGCACTACAACTGGGGCCGGCAGGTCACCTTCACCGGCTTCTGGCGATTGCTCGTTCAGGGAAACGGGCCCGGCGACGTCGCGTTGTCCGTGACGCTCCTCTCCCGCGTCTGTGCGGCCGGCATCGCGGTCGCTCTGGTTGTCGCCGGTATCCGTACCCTTCGTCAAAGGTCGAATGTTCGACGGTACGATCGGCTGATCGCCGCCACGGTGGCCTGCATGCCGCTGATGATGCCGTATTACATGGATTATGATCTGCTGCTGATGGCGATTCCCGCCGTGTTGTTCGCCGCCGACTGGATCCATCGCGGCCACGCACCCGCTCCCACCGCCGACCGCTGGCTGCTCGGAGCCTGGGTCGCGCTGTTCGTGCTGACGGAATTCAATCCCGGCGTGTCCGCGGAGACGCGCGTGAATTTGATCGTTCCGGCGCTGGTCGCCGTTGCGGTGATCTCGCTGTGGTGGTGCGCCAGAAAATCGGGGAAGAGGACGGCGCAGAAAAGAGTCGCGAATTACCCTGCATCGCCGCCTGATCGCACCTTCGATACACTTCCACTCGTGACCGCAGTTCCTCAGCCGGCGCCAAACACCTCTATCCCCCGCGAGATCGCAAGCGCGTATGTCGCTTCGGCGTCTCGGATCGCAAGTTGGGTAATCATCTCGGCAATCGTGTATAGAAAAATGGGCGCGAATGCCTTTGCGCTGCTGGCCCTGGTCCGGGGGACGATCGGGATTCTCAATTACACCAGCTTGGGACTCGCTCCGGCCATCGTCAACTCCGTGTCGCGGATCAATCGATCGCACGTGATCTCTCAGGTACCGGCCGCCCGTGGGGCCGCACCCTTGCTGGACTACAGGGCCCCCAGGGAAGCGTCGCCTTTGGCAGTCCTCTACTCCAACGCGATGACGGTTGCAGGCGGGGCGTGCGGGGTCGGGTGCCTGCTCGTCTTAGTCTATGCAAAAGCTTTCGAGGCACTCTTTCAGGTACCAGCGGGGACAGAAGATGCTGTAGCTTCTGTCGTTATGTGGATGGGACTTGGCGTTGTGTTCCGGCTGCTCGGAGATACCCCCGGTGCGGTGCTGCAAGCGTGTGGACGAATCACTTTTGACAATTCAATCTCAGCGATCGGTGAAATGAGCTGGGCCGTTCTCGTCGCCGGCATTGCGCTTTCATCGGTAAAAAATCTCGGACAGCCCGGCATGTTGATGTGCACAGCGGTGTCCTACGGTTTCTGCGGAGGGGGAACATTCATCGCGCGATGGTTGGCCGCGCGAGCCATAGTCGGGGGAAAACCTAAAGCCGCGCGATTGGACTGGCGGATCGCACGCAGCCTTCTCGCTTTCGGTCTCCTCGTCGTCTTTGCACAGCTCGCGGATTATTTGTATGCGCCAACCGATTACATCCTGATCAACCGCCTGCTCCCGCCAGTGGAAGTCGCGAATTATGTGCCCGCTGTTCAGATCGACGCCGGATTGCTGTTTCTGGTGACCGGGCTGGCGAGCGTGATGCTTCCGCGCCGGCCCTCGCGCACGCGGCGGATGATATCGCTACGGTCCGGCGATATTACGTTCGCGGAGCGCTCGCAAGCTTTGCGCTCCTGACCGGAGCCTCGGCGCTGATCTGGGCGATCTCACCATGGATTTTTCAGTTCTGGTTAGGAAGTTCCATGCCCGCTACCCGAGCGATCTTGCCATTGATGCTGGTCAATACGGTAATTGGCGGGAGCAGCGCTGTCGGGCGTTCCATTCTGATGGGAATCGGACGCGTCAAGCCGTTTGCGATCTCGGCGCTGATCGCGGGCATTACAAATGTGATCGTGAGCTGGGCGCTCGTGCGATTCACAAAACTGGGCCTCGTCGGAATTGTACTGGGAACCGTCGTGGCGGTGGTGGGGCGGTGCGCGCTGTGGATGCCTTGGTATGTGATGCGATCGTTGCGCGCGACAGAAAAATCTCACCAATCCATCTCTTCAGTCCTTATCGTTTAGCCGCCTCGCTTGCGAGGCGCGTCCGACGGTGTGGCACGCGGTTGTGATTCAATCGTGGCGCAACCTCGGATAGCGCAGTTTTCCAATTTTATTGACGATGCCGGCCAACGCGACGCGCCTGGCAAGCGAGGCGGAAAACAATAAGGAAAATAGAAAGACCCTTTGTACGCCGACCTCACTTCGACTCAAACTTTTTGACCTCATCCGCCATCGTGCCGGTGTCGAACCAATGGTTGAACGCGCCGGTGTAGAGCGACTTTCCATTCTTGCTCACATTCACCCAGAGGTAATGGTCGGCGAAAGTGCAGGAGTCGGCAAAAGCCTTCGCGCGGGCGGAATCCCATCCTTTACTGAAGATATTGTGATCGTCCGAGGTCGATTGATCGGCGATGTATTGGTTGAACTCCGCCTGATTGGGCCGCGTGAAATAGGCCGATGCGCCCAGGCCCGCCAGCAACGCAAGAATAATGAAGTTCTTCATGCCCAAATTATACCGAAGCGATCACGCCGGATCGGTTAGGAGTCGGCCGAATTTTTATACGCGGTTTTTACGCGGAAAAAGCTGCCGCATCGTTTCCACGCCCAAAGCGGCGCACGCCCCGAGATAAACCCCGGCCCCGACTACCATCAGCACCATGAGCTGCGCTAGCCAGGAAGTGCGCAAAGCGCCATGCGGATAGCCGGGCGCGTGCTGCACCAGGACGCACGCCGCCCACATCAATCCGGTGGCGATGCACATTTTCAGGATCGGCCCGGCGATTCGCCGCAGATCCAGCCCGCCGACGCGACGGTCGAGCAGCCAGAGCGTGAGCAACGCCTGGATGGCGAAACTGATCAGCGTGCCGACCGCCATCGCCGGCTCACCCAGCCACCAGAGGAGCGGAATTTCGACCACCAGATTCAGAACGATGTTCAGCGCCGACATGACCAGCGGCGTGCGCGTGTCGTGCAGCGCGTAATACGCGCGATTGAGGATTTGCAGCAGGCTGAAGGCCCAGATCGCGCCGGAATAATAGAGGACCGACTGCGAAATCAGATCCGCATCGTGCGCCCCGATCAGCCCATGCTGAAAGAGAAATCGCACCGCCGGCACGCGGACGAGGATCAGCCCGACGCTGGCGGGAATGCTCTCCCAGAGCGTGGCTTCGATTCCGTCGCGCAGAACGCCTTTGAATTTGGCCTGGTCCTTTTCCAGCGCGTTGGCGCTGAGCCCCGGAAAAATCGCCGTTGCCAGCGCGATCGCGAAAATGCCGAGCGGAAACTGGTAAAGAAACTGAGCGAGATTCAGCCGCGCCGGCGCGCCCAGTTCCATTGGAAAGCGGACGGAGTGGCCGAGGAGCGTGAAATGACTGATCCACTGCCCGGCGCGGTCCGGGCCCGGCCATCAGCATGACGGAGATCGCCTTGTCCAGCAGCACGGAAAGCTGGAGCACCCCGGCCCCCATCGCCACCGGCAGCGTCAGGCGCATCATTTTCCGGATGGCCGGCGTCCAGAAATGCAGCACCGGCTTAAAGCGGAATCCGACCGCCCGCAGGCCGGGCAGCAGCACGCTCATTTGCAGCAGCCCGGCCACGAGCACGAAAAACGCGAGCCAGTAGGCGAGTCGCGTTTGCAGACCGACAACCAGAGATGGATCGGTGCTGTGCCGCAGATGGAGCATGCGCGCGCCGACGAAAACCACCGCGATATGGCAAACGTTCAGCAGGATCGGCGCGGCCGCGGGCGCCGCAAACCGCCGATGCACCTGGAGGATCCCCCCCAGAAATGCCGTCCCGCAGATCAGCAGCACATACGGCAGCATGATCGCCGTCAGGCGCAGCGTCAGCAGCCGATCGGGCCGCATGCCAGCATCAAGGACCATCCATGCAAAGAGGATTGCTTCGCCGACGAACGTCAGCGCCAGCAGCATCGCGCAGAGCAGGTTGACGCTCGCGGCGGCAAAGTCATTGGCGTAGGGTGGGCTCGGCCCACCTTCCTCCGAGCGCGCCGCGTCCGATTTAACCGCTTGTGCATAAAGCGGAATAAACGCCGCCGAGAGCGCCCCTTCCCCAAAGAGTTTCCGAAACAGATTCGGAATCGTGAACGCAACGGTGAACGCCGACGCGACCAGCCCCGTCCCGAGGTAGTGGCCCGCCACGACCTCGCGCGCCAGCCCCGCGATCCGGCTCACGAGCGTGAGCAAGCCAATCAGCTTCGCATGGGCAACGAAGGATTTCCCGGGCCCGGGCTTCGATGGAGAGGACATCCGTTTCCCAATCAGGAGGACAGACATTCCTGTCTGTCATTTCCATTTCCAATTCAGGAGGGCAGACATTCCTGTCTGTCATTTCCATTTCCAATTCAGGAGGGCAGACATTCCTGTCTGCCACAGGACGATGAGCGAAGGTGTACTCGCCTTCCGAATCGGCCTGCAATATCGCACGACCCGCTCAAGAACGCGTCCACTCGGCGGGCGAATACGCCCGCACTCGCGGACGCCCTGACAGACAAGAATGTCCGTCCTCCTGGTCGCCTGACAGACAGGAATGTCTGTCCTCCCCGACAAACCGATCAATGTTCCTGCCCTCCGTAATACCACCCGTCATATTCCCATGGGTCGGCAATCAATCCTCGCTTCACCGGATTTTCCAGCATGTATTTGAGTTTCTCATCCAGCTCCGCCTGATCGCGCACGATGCGGTCCCAACTCTCTGCCTGCCAGAGGAGACCTTGACTGCCGCGGCGCTCATTCAGCAATTTTGCCGAAACGCCTTTCATTCCCTTCATGACTCGGGACAAATCCAGTCCTTCATTCGGCACAATCACTACATGAACATGGTCCGGCATAATGACCACGGCAATCAGTTTGTAAAACTTGCCGTCGCCGGAACGAATGTGATTGAGGACAATCGCTCGTTCAGAAATGTCCATTGACCCGTTTCGAAGCCGAAAAGTGACAAAATAGGTGCTGCCATTTAAATCCCAATGGGGTAATTTGCGGCGCGTTTTGGTGAGTTGGTTTTTGTCGATGACAGACAGGAATGTCTGTCCTCCGGGATTGGGGGCGTTTGAGACAGACAGGAATGTCTGTCCTCCTGGTCGCCCAACGGCACGATTGAACGACGCTTTTAATTCCTCCGCGGCTTTTCTCGGATCATCCGCGGCGCAAACCGCGGCGGTCACGGCAATCGCGCGGATGCCGGTCTTCACTACCTCATCGACATTCGCGGCGGTGATCCCCGCAATCGCGACGGCGGGAATCATCACGTTCTGCGCAACCTGCCGGACGACATCCAATCCCGCCACGAAATCCCGGCGTTTGGTGTCGCTCACAAAACAGGGGCCGATGCCGATGTAATCGGCCCCGTCGCGATGTGCGCTCGCGCCTGCTCCAGGTTGTGGGTGCTGACGCCGATGAGTTTTTCGTGCCCGACCATCTTTCGCGCCTCGCGGGCGGGCAGGTCCCCTTGTCCGACATGGACGCCGTCCGCTCCGCTCAGGAGCGCGATGTCAGGTCGATCGTTGATGATGCAAAGGGCGCCGTGTTTACGGCACAGTTCCACGAGCAATCGCGCCCGAAAAAGCATTTCTCCCGAATTCATCTCCTTTTCGCGCAACTGCAGGCAATCGGCTCCGCCAAGCAGTGCCTGCTCGGCAACTTCCAGCCAGGGTCCGCGGCAAACCGCTTCGGTGATCAGCACATACAGCCGGACCGACTCGAATCGGCGGGGGGATCGGAGCGTCCGCGCGATCCGCTGTTCCAGGTCATAAAAGCGATATCGGGCGGCTTCGACGCGGGCGGACTCGCGCGGAGCCGCGATTTTGAGATATTCCTCGATCGAGCGCAACGCTTCGCCAAGCCGCTTGCCGGCTGCGGTGACCACGTCGGCCAGATCCTGCCGTTTGAGCTCCTCGGGCGTTTTGTTCGCTGTTCCAACGTCGCCGGGCGTGTCACGCCACAGAATGGCATCTCCGGTCCACGGCCGAATCGCCGTGGAGAGCTCGTGCCGCACGGTTTTGAGCGCAGCGCTGAGATCGGCGTCGTTCAGCACAAAGCGCGCGTAGTCCTCCATCACGCGAAGTGCTTCGCGCGCGATTGGCGTTGGCGTCCAGAACGCGCAAAACCGCTTCGTTCATGCCGTCGGCCATGGGGGGTCGATTATAGAGCGATAGCGGCTCAAAGCACCTTCGAATGACAGGATACGAGCTTCGCTCCAATCAACCGCGAAGTCGCGAAGGGCGCGAAGACAAACGCGAAGAAGAATTTAACTGCGGAATTCGCAGAAAAAAGCCGATCCCGACTCCGCTCGACTTTGGATTTCTTCGCGCCCTTCGTGCCTTCGCGTTTAGCTTTCCCCTTTGTGTAACCCATGAACCAACGCCAGCGGCAATTCAAGAGGGGCTTAAGCGCCTTGAAACAGGATCTGGTCACGCGCGCCTCCCGCCGGGTGGCGAAAAGGTCCGATAAGATTTGTGCGATTCGCCCCGCCCTATACAATGCGCACGGCATGCCCGAAACCAACCAGATCATCGCCGGCAATTCGATCGACGTTCTCAACAACGGCCCGGAAGGGTGGATCGACCTGGTCTTTGCCGATCCGCCGTTCAACATCGGCTACCTCTATCACGGCTACGAAGATCGGCGCAAGACGGAGGATTATCTCCAGTTTTCGAAGGACTGGATGCAGCGCCGTCCACCGCGCGCTCAAACCAAGGGGAAGCTTCTATCTGGCGATTGGGGATGATTATGCCGCCGATCTGTGCGTAATTGCCCGGCGGCAGATTGGGTTCCACCTCCGCAACTGGATCATCTGGCATTACACCTTCGGCCAGCAGCCCAAGAACAAATTTGCCCGCAGCCATACGCACATTTTGTATTTCACGAAAGACGAAAAGGAATTCACGTTTAATCCCGATGCGGTGCGCGTCGCCAGTGCCCGCCAGACGACTTATAACGACGCCCGGGCCAATCCGAAGGGAAAACTGCCGGACGACGTCTGGTATCTGCGCCCGCAGGAAGCACGCCGAGCCGTTTTTCGCACCGGAGGGAGATACCTGGAACGTGAGCCGCGTCTGCGGAACATTCAAGGAACGTGAAGGCTGGCATGGCTGCCAGATGCCGATCGGCGTGCTCGATCGAATCATCCGCTCCAGCTCAAATAAGGGTGACATCGTGCTCGATCCGTTCAATGGATCGGGAACCACCGTCGTTTCCGCCGCCTTGCTCGGGCGAAAATATGTCGGGATCGATCAATCCGAGGAATACGTCGGCTACGCCCGCAAGCGACTGGCTCATGCCCTGGAGAAATCACCGGCCGCCACCAACGGCAATGGACACGTCGATCTTTTCCACGGAGCCGTTGACCCGGATCGCGAATCGAAGGTGATGACGGTGACCGACGCCTTCGGGCGCAAGCGCGTGCCGCGCGGGAAGCGGCGGACCATCAAAACCGCATAGGTTGGTTTGTAGCCTTATCGCTGCGCGCGGCGCGTGGTCGGCCGCTCTGCATCTGTTCCCACTTCGCCACGCGCGGGGGCAAACCGGGAGTGACGGGGCGACGCTTCGGGCGACCGACCATCGCAACGGGCTCTTGTGGAGCCGCATCCGGCTGAATCGAAGTTTCGTCCCTATCGAGCGGCTGACCCTGTTCTTCACCTTCGGTTACCAGCGAATAGCCGCCGGCCGGCGCAGCGCCGCCCCAAGTCACCAGAAATTGCGCCAACTCGATCTCTTCCAGGCCGACCGACGTAGATTGCTTCACAAGCGATTCGATTTGCATTTCGTTCCTTCCGCGTTTTGCCGAACGTGCCCCGCAATCAGATCTGTGGACGGATCATAACCCGAAATATATTGGTTGTGTCAAGAGCGCGCTCGGGTTTGTAGTGCGGCCTTCAGGCCGTATCTTTCCCTCCGAAGATACGGGCTAAAGCCCGCACTACGAACAAATGAGCCTCCTGCTGAACTGTGAAAAACTGACCAAGTCCTTCGCGACGCGCACGCTGTTCAAGGACATTTCCATCAGTTTTGACGATACCGAGCGCACCGGATTGATCGGACCCAACGGTTCGGGCAAATCGACGCTTCTGAAAATTCTGGCCGGCCTGGAAACGCCGGATTCCGGGTCGTTTACCACGCGGCGGAAACTGAAGCTCGCCTACCTTCCGCAACAGGAGACGTTTGACGCCGGCGTCACGCCGCTGCATCTGCTGATGCACGCGCAGGACGACGCCATGAGTGATGAGCACGAACGGCTCATCAAGGCACAGATACTTCTCGACCGCGTCGGATTCAAGCAGACCGAGGTCGCCGTGGAGTCTCTTTCCGGCGGCTGGCGCAAACGCCTGGCGATCGCCCGCGAACTCATTCGCGAGCCGGATCTGCTTCTGCTCGATGAGCCGACCAATCACCTGGACCTGGAAGGGATTCTCTGGCTCGAAGAATTGCTTTCCAATGCGCGATTTGCATTCCTGCTGGTGAGCCACGACCGCTATTTCCTGGAGAATGCGGCCAATCGGATCGTCGAATTGAACGCGACTTACGCCGACGGCTATCTGAGCTCCACCGGAAGTTACGCCGATTTCCTCGCCAAGCGCGAAGTGTATCTCTCCGCGCAGGCCGCCGAGCAACAGGCGGTGGCCAGTCGCGTGCGGCGGGAAATCGAATGGCTCCGCCGTGGCGCCAAGGCCCGCACCACCAAGGCCAAGGGGCGCATCCAGCAGGCGGGCAGGATGATGGAAGACCTCGCGGCCCTCAAGGAGCGCAACGCCGAGCGGGGATCGGTTGCGCTCGAATTCAACGCCACCGAGCGACAGACGCGCAAGCTGCTGGTCCTCAAGGATGCGAGCAAGACGATGGGCGATCGCCCGCTTTTCTCGCACCTGAATCTCGTCTTATCACCCGGCATAAGGCTCGGTCTGCTCGGTCCCAACGGCTCAGGAAAAACAACGCTCATCCGCCTCCTGACCGGCGAGCTGTCGCCCGACGCCGGTCAGGTCTGTGCGCCGAAGGGTTGCGCACCGTCTTCTTCGACCAGTCGAGACAGCAGCTCGATCGCAATCAAACGCTTCGGCGGGCGCTCTCTCCCACCGGCGACACCGTCTACTGCCGCGACGAATCGATGCACGTATCAGCCTGGGCCCGGCGTTTCCTCTTCCGCCTCGACCAGCTCGACATGCCGGTCAGCGATCTGTCCGGCGGCGAGCAATCCAGAATCCTGCTCGCTCACATGATGCGCCAGCCCGCCGACCTGCTGATTCTCGATGAGCCGGGCAATGATCTGGACATCCCGACACTCGAAGTGCTGGAAGAGAGCCTGAGCGATTTCCCCGGTGCGCTGGTGCTCGTCACGCACGATCGCTTCATGCTCGATCGGCTCAGCACCGAGCTGCTCGCGCTGGACGGCAAAGGCAACGCACGCCGGTTCGTCGATTTCGCGCAATGGCAGGCTTTTCGCGATACGCAGGAGGAAGAAGCCGCCGCGCAGAAGAGCGCGCCGGTGCGGCCCGCGGTCGAGTCAACAAAGCCGGCGCAGACTCGCAAACGGCTCACCTGGGCGGAGCAGCGCGAGCTGGAGCAGATGGAAGAGAAAGTGATGGCCGCAGAGGAGACGCTTCACGGTTTGCAGAAATTGATCGAGGATCCCACGACGCTCGCCGATCACGTCAAGTTGCGGGAGATCTGCACGAAGATCGATGCGGCCCAAACGACCGTTACTGATCTCTATGCACGCTGGCAGGAGTTGGAGTCCAGGAAAGCATGATCCGCTTTGGTTCACATCGTTGCGCGCTTCTGTGAACATTGGTCCGGCGACAAACCGCTCGGCCCCCGACTCCGAAAAGAGCCCTGCGACTTGTCGCGGGTCTGAGCACCTTGCTCGACCGTTTGCGGGTACAATGGGCTGATGCCGCTCCACGACTGGGGACAAACATCCGGCTGGGAAGGCGTCCACTTGCTTTGGATGGCGGAGTTACTGCGACAGATCAAGGGGCAACTCCCGGCGGGATATCGCGCCTACCTGGGCTCCGGCCCGGCCGTAGCGATTGGTGCGCCTACCGCTAAGCCGGATGTTGCGGTCCGTGCACACCAAACGCACGCGAACGAGCCTGCGGTTCATTTTCCCGCCGGCATCATGTCGGTCGAGCCTGATATCGAGATCGCTGTCGCTTCGCTCGATCCCGCTCCATCCCTTTTTGTCGAGCGCAACGATCGACTGATCGCAGCTGTTGAGCTGGTCTCTCCTCGAAACAAGGATCGGCCCGTAGCTCGCACAACGTATCTCGGCCGATACGTGGGTTACCTGATCGAAGGCGTGAATCTTCTGCTCGTGGATCTGCATCCGCGGCCCGCGGGCTTTTCGTTTGCCGATCGGATCGCCGAAGAGCTCAACATCGCAAACCAGCCGGCCATGCCACCGCCCATGGCCGTGAGTTATCGCGTGGGCGAACCCGCCGCGTCCGGCGGACGGCTTCTGGCCCTTTGGCGTCGGCCGCTGATCGTGGGCAGCCCCCTGACTCCCTTACCGTTGCCATTGGATGTGGAACGGGCGGTAACGGTAGAACTCGAACCTACCTATATGTGCGCCGCAACGGATGCTTATCTTGACTGATGTGCGGCTCGACAATTCGTCTTGCAAACTCAATCCCACCAGAAATACCAGGCCGTGCCGTCAAGCAGGCACGCGGCGAGATTTGACAGCGTGTTCGTTCCCTGCTCCACGATGTCGTAACAGTAGGCGTATTGCTGACGCGCGAGCCGTAGTGCCGCGTCGCGACTCCTGGGCGGACGCGATACCTTCATCTCAACAACGTCGGAACTCATCCCGACCACTTCGGCCCCATAGGCTGTCCGCCAGTATTTCATCGCCGCGGCGTGAACGGCGGGTTCCGGACAATCGTTCCACGCACCGTAACGCAAGATTGCGGGAATCTGCCACGGGATCACCGTAGGCACCAGCGCCAACCAGACCACCTCATACGGCTCGTGACTGAGCACGTCGTACGGAATTCGAAATTCGTCGCTGGCGTGATCCCCATCCGGCCAATCCCCCAAATCGGGCTCGAGAATCTCATCTTCAAAAACGCGGGTGCCGCGGAGCAGCCATTGCTCTGCATCGAGGGTTGCGGCGTGTTCAAGTATTTCGACGGTGCTGCCAACCTTGTTCATTTCCAGATGTGCACGCTGTTGACTTAACGCTTCGTCATCGCCGATGAGCACGGGCCAGGTCCCCAGTTCACCCGCATTTGGCGGATTTTTTCCCAGAGCGCGATCGCCTGCGAGCCGTGAACGCCCACACCGAAAATCGGCCTTCCGTCACTTCGCAGCAGTTCACGGAATGTCGCTGCGTCACCACCCAGCGCGGTCACCGCAGCTTTCAAATCGTTCACGTGAGGCCCTTTTCCCCTTGGACGTCCGAAGGTTGGTTAGTGGAACCGAATTTTCCGCTCTCCGGATCTGTCGGGCTGCTCCTCATACCACCTTCCGCGCTTCAGCGTGATCTTCCGCAACCCCGCTCTTGCAAGCGATCATGAGTTGCTGTTCGATCCCCGCCAGCAGGAGTTGTTTCAGTTCAAACAGATGCGAGGCGGTATCGACGATCACCGTAAGCGTGCCGCGATTGAAGGATTCCAGGGCGCAATGGTCGCTGATTAATTCTGGAACCAGCTGCGTCCAGTGCGCCGCAATCTTGGTGAGTTTCCCCTGACGCTTTTCGACCGACGTCCTGAAGAACGCGATCATTTCCGGGCCGATCGCCTCTGTCGGTTTCGGCGTCCGCTGCTTGACGCGCGACAGCCGCTGCAATTCGGTTTGCGCCAGCAAGGTAGAAACACTTCGCATCAGATCCTCCCTGATCGCTTACCCGCAACAACTCAAGACCGAAGCAAAGAGCTCACCCCCTGGCACACGGCAATTTGAAGAATTGAACCACGGATGGACACCTATAGGAAGCAGGAAGTCAACAGGGAATCTCCGGCTGCGCCATCTTTTTCCTTTTTCGACTTCCTGGGGCGCAGTGTTCGTGGTTTGCGCGCCTTGGTCGCCGAAGTTGATGCGTTCAATCAGTCATGGCCTGGATGTTTCCGTCAGTCATCATTTGTTATCCGCTGCATTGATCCTCACAGCCTGGAGGTCGCCTTGGGAGGCGTCGCTCAAACACCTATCGGGAACTCCCTTGCGGGGTTCATGAGGACTTGTCTGGGCGTAGCACAACATCCAGCGGGGTTCATTCACAGATCGGGCCGCTCTTGATCGGCGGCAGTGCCCATCCTGGAACTCCTGCACTGGACCCATATTCGCAGCACAATCTATGTCTGGCCGGTCATCCGGGTTACTCCACAACGCAAGGAACTCAGATCAACTTCGCGTCAAAGGCACGGTCCGTTTTCCACATGCCCCACACCGCCGTCACCTGATCGCGGGCGACGTTGCGGTGCGCATTACGAGACGACATCCCGGCTCGGATCCATTGGGCGTATCGCTCGGCAAACACGTTCTCCTTCTGTTGGATGACGGTCTTCGCGGCTCCAATTACGACGTTGCGCAACAACCGATTACAGGATTGCTCGACCTGGATGATCGACAGTCCATCGCCGGACCTGGCCCGCCGCAGGCCGATTCCCACATACTTCCACAGAGCTGATTTGCTCTTGAAACGCCAGGGCGTGTCCAGGTAGCTGATCAGCGTGGCGGCGCGGATCGGGCCATAGCCAGGCATCTCCGATACCCGTGTCATCACCTTGTGCCCGCGGACGATGCGACATACCTGGCTGTAGAGCGACTCCTCCTGCTCGACAGCGTGGACAACGCCTTGGCGGAGGTCCTCCGCGAGCATCACAATTTCTTGCGGAACGGCGGCCTCCTCCAAGATCGACTTCAGCGATTTGTGGCCGTCGGCCTTCATCAGACTCGAGCGATGCAGCATCACCCCCCAACGTTTGCCCAGCGACAGCAGACGGTTGCCTTCGCTGACGCGGTGCGCCACGCGGTCGTGGTACATCCCGATGATCTGCTTGACGGAAACCCTTTCCACGCAATCGAGTTGGTGGACGGGCTTGAGGAATCCGCCGCGGTAAAGGTCGTTGAGCTTCTCGGCGTCGATCGGGTCGTCCTTGTCTCCGTCCTTGGCGATATGGGCGTTGCGACGCGGATCGCAAACGATCAATTCGTCTACGCACTGCTTGAGGTTGCGGTAGAGCCAACTGGCCATCGAGCTCTCCTCGAAACATAGACGTCGAGGGCGCGGGACCGATTCGATCATCTCACGCAGCTGCGGGATTCCAGTCGGTAAATGGATGCGCCGCACCAGTTTGCCGCGAGCGGTTTTGATGCAAGCGTCAGTGGTTCGGCAATGCGTGTCCATCGTGATAAAATACTCCGTACGCATGGGCTTCTCCTTTCGTCATGGGTTGGCTGCGTCGGCAAAACACAGCTTACCGCGGCGGCTGGAGAAGCCCCTCTGCTTCCTACATCTTCACGGATTCGCGGATGAGAAATGGGAGGAATTGTTCGTTGACCCGTCGGGTCCCATCCGTGATATCAGTGCCCATCCGTGGTTCACTCCTCTTCGATTTTCGATCGCCGTTTCACTGCAGATTCACCGGCATGATCACGTAAAGAAAATTCGGTCCGCCCTTGAGCAGGCCCGGGCGATTGGGCGCGGTCAGCTCGAGCGAGATTTCATCGCTGTCGACCACGCGAAGCGCATCGACCAGGAAGGTCGGGTTGAAGCCGATCTCCACGTCCGTTCCCTCGTACTTGCAGGGGAAATTAATCGTGGCTTCGCCGGCTTCGGGGGAGCGGCTGGTCAGGACCAGACCCTTCTTGGAAAACTGCAGGCGCACGCCGCGGCTTTCCTCGGTCGTCAGGAGCGCGGCCCGCTTGATGGCGCTGAGAAAATCGGCCGTGCCGGCGGTCATCTTCTTGTCCGTGTCCTTCGGAATCACATCCTCAAACGGCGGGAATTGACCTTCCACCAGATTGCTCGTCAGCGTGGCACTGGGCGTATGAAAGATTACCTGGTTCTCGCGCACCTTGACGGCGACCGATTCTTCCGGGTCGTCAAGCAGCTTCTCCAGAAGCGTCAAGGCCTTGGCGGGCACAATCGCCTTGGCCCCATCCTTCGGCAGCTTTTCGACAGCGATGTCTCCCTTGGCCATCGCCAGGCGCCGGCCGTCCGTGCTCACGAGATTGATCTTCTTTGCCTTGGCATTGAGCAAGACGCCGTTGAAAGCATAACGCGTGCTTTCGCGCGCTGCGGCAAAAAGGGTTTGTCCGATGAGTTGTTTGAGGGCTCCCGCCGCGATTTCAAAATCGCCTTCCCCTTCGAAATCCGGAACCGGGGGGAAATCGGCGGCCTTCTGCGTATAAATTTTGAAATGGGAATCCTGCCCGCGGATATTGGCGCTGTCGCCGCTGACATCGATGGCAAGCGTATCGTCAACGCATTCGCGAACAATGTCGCGCAGCTTGTCTGCCGGAAGGAGTGTTTCGCCCTGCTGTTCGATCTGGACCTGCGTGTCGGCGTAGCGAATGGCCACTTCCAGGTCGGTGGCCGTAATCGTCAGTCGATCATCCGCCGCGGTGAGTTTCACACATTGCAGAACGGGCTTGGGCGTTCGCGCGGCCACCACGTTGCCCGTAACGATCAGCGCTTCCAGCAGCGCTCCACGATTACAAATCACTTTCATGACGATCCTTCCTTCACGCCGGCAATCGAGCGTGCCTCCTCGAAAAATACCAGCGGGGCAATGTAACACTCCTGTTCTATTAGATAAAGCCTTAGAAACTTAGTAGTGATGAAGAGGGCTGGCGCATTGTGGATAAGTATTGGTGGCATAACGCAAATACATTTCAGAAAACTACTTAAATGCGCCTTTATTGGACTGAGACTGTGGATAACGTGTTAGCGGTTCTGACGCGGAGCCAGCGACGCATTCGGCTTCCTGCGACAGTCGCCGCCGCACCGATCACAAAGCGCTTGTTCGGATGCCTGTTTCGCAATCGGCTTGCAATGCCATCGGTCAGGTTTTCAACCGCTCGTACAAAGCGCCTGTGCAAGCGTCCGATAAGGATCCGGCGCTGGGGAATTTCGCGTTGCCGGCGCCGGAGGTCCCACGCACATTGGACCGAATACGATCCGTAAGAGTAACTTACTGTGCTGAAAGGTTGAAACTTGTTCTTCCGCGCTTCCTCAATTCGCTCACATCGATTCGCGCAGTTGCCGGTCTATCTCTGGGCGCTTCCAACCACCATGATCGGCCTGGTCGCACTGGTCGTCGCTTCATCGCTGGGACGAATCGGCACGCAAATTGTCGACGGCGTATTGGAAATTCATGGGGGGTGGATCGCGATCTTCCTGACCCGTTGCACCCTTCTCCCTGGCGGCGCCTCGGCGATGACCCTGGGACATGTGGTGCTCGGGCGAGACCAGCCGCTGCTCGATCTCACGCGCACCCACGAACGGGTGCACGTCCGACAGTGCGAGCGATGGGGACCCCTGTTCATCCCCGCCTACCTGCTGGCTTCGTTGATCGCCTGGTTCGGCGGGGGCCGCGCGTACGACGATAATGTCTTCGAACGGGAAGCGTTCGGCCGCTGAGGAACGTCGATGCGATCCATGGCACAAACCGCGGCGAGGGTTCATGACGGATCGTCGGATATCATTGTCTGGTCGCTTATCCTCCTGGGAATTCTCATCATCGGGCTCGTGGTCATCGTGCGGCTCAAAAAGAAGTTGACGCAAACCGATGAACAGACGGCGGGGGTTGGCTTCACACTGTCCGACCTGCGGGCGCTGCACCAGAACGGGAAAATGACGGACGATGAGTTTGAAAAAGCCAAGGCCCAGATCCTGGCGATGACCCGGTCCGGAGTGGGCCCGGCCCCCTCCGGAGCAAAACAGGACCTATAATCTGAAGACCCTTTCGCCAAATCAACGTGTTTTTCTTTTGAGGCGCAAGGTGTGTAAGATCGGAACACAAACGGTCGTAATGCGTATCAAGTTCGTCCCCTTAGCTGTTCGATAACTTTCGGAACGGCAAGCGTTGTACGAGAGTCGGCTGGTGCCGGCCATCGCGGCGGGGCGGATCAGAGGACGTACCATGAGTACGTCATTTTTTGTCACCGGGGCGGGTTTGGGTCCGTGCGGACGCCGGTAAGTTCGGCGTCCGAGGGTCGCGACCGCGCAGCCGGTCAGGAAGGCGAGTCGATGGCGAGCAACAACCGAAGTGGTGGTGGAAACGGCGGGGGCCAGAATCCCCCGAGCGGAGGAACACCCCCTCCGGGCGGCTTCCGCGGGCGGCGCGTCACCACCTGCAGCTTCTGCGGAAAGTCGTCGCGCGATGTCGGGCCGATGGTCGAAGGGCCCAGCGACGTCTACATCTGCGCCAATTGCGTCGACCTGGCGCACAACATCATCCGCCAGGAAAAGCGCAAGCTCAACGGCAATCAGCCGCTGTTCAGCAGCATCCCCACGCCCCGCGCAGATCAAGGAATTCCTCGATCAATACGTCGTCGGCCAGCAATACGCCAAGAAGGCGCTCGCCGTCGCGGTGCATAACCATTACAAGCGTCTGGTCGCCAGCGAGGGGACCGAAGAAGCGCCGGCCAACGCCGACGAAGTCGAAATCGACAAGAGCAACGTGCTGCTCATCGGCCCGACCGGCAGCGGCAAAACCCTGCTGGCCAAGACGCTGGCGCGCATCCTCAACGTTCCCTTCGCCATCGGCGACGCCACCACGCTGACCGAAGCGGGATACGTCGGCGAAGACGTGGAGAACATCCTGCTCAAGCTTTTGCAGAATGCCGACTACGATCTCGAAGCCGCCCAGCGCGGAATCATCTACATCGATGAAATCGACAAGATCGGCAAGACCTCCGGCAACGTCAGCATCACCCGCGATGTCAGCGGCGAAGGCGTCCAGCAGGCCTTGCTGAAAATGCTCGAAGGGACGGTCGCCAACATCCCGCCGCAGGGCGGCCGCAAGCATCCCGAGCAGCAGTACATCCAGATGGACACGAGCCAGATCCTGTTCATCTGCGGCGGAACGTTCGTCGGCCTCGAAGACATCATCCGCAAGCGACTGGGCAAGCGGCAGATCGGTTTCAATTCCGAAACGTCGCTGGCCGAGACCTCGCACGACCGCGCCGTCATGCTGGCGCAGGTTCAGCCGGAAGACCTCGTCGAGTTCGGCATGATCCCCGAATTCGTCGGCCGCCTCCCCATGGCGGCGACGCTCGAGCCGCTCGACGTCAAGACGCTGATTTCGATCCTGACCGAGCCGAAGAACGCGCTGGTGAAGCAGTATCAGAAGTTCTTCCGCATGGAAAACAGCGAAGTGGAGTTCACGCCGCGAGCCCTCGAGCTGATCGCCGAGCGCGCCCTCAAGCGCGACACCGGCGCCCGCGCCCTGCGCGCCGTCTGCGAAGAGATCATGCTCGACTTGATGTACAAACTCCCCGACCAGGCACAGGCCGGCAAGTACGTCATCACCGAGAAGATCGTCGAAGGCCGGGAGAATCTGTTTGAGCTGAAGCCGGAACGGCGGAAAGAATCGGCTTGACAGGTAGGAGGGGCGCGATGGGAAAGGTCATGGCAAACGCGCGCCGCGTTTCCCGACGCCGGCCGAAAGCCTCAAAAAAGCGCTCCTCGGGATTGACGGCTGAGCAGCGGAAGAACTACGAACTGCTGCGCGAGTATCTTGCCGAGACGATCAAAAAAGTCGAGCGAATGACGCCCGAGGAAAAAGCAGAAGCCGATGCGGAGTGGGAACTCTTCAAGAATACGATGAACGAAGAACGCGCCAAGGCCGGCGCGAGGCTACTATACGTTGATTAGACCGGTGTCTTGGATGCCATCTTATGCCGCAAACGACCAATCGTTCAGCGCCGAAATCATCGCCGCCCCGTCGGAACAAAGCGCCGTCTTTCCGCTGAACAACAGCGGCGTGTCGATGCGTTCAAAGAATGGGCTCGTGACCGAGAGAACAAGTACGCGAGGTTGTCGGAAGTCGAGAAGCGCGAAATCGAGCGTAGTTGGGAATCGTTCAAAAAGACGATGAACGAATCACATTCAGGTGCGCGGGTGCCATATCCCGATTGACCGCGTCATGCTCGACAGCAGCCCTTTGGGCCGCCTTGCCCATCCTAGACCAACGCCCGAAATCGTCGCGTGGTTGGCGGACCTCCTCAACGCCAAAACTACCGTTTTCATTCCTGAGATTGCGGACTACGAGATTCGCCGCAACTTGGAACTCCACGGGTTGACGGCATCGATCGCTGAGCTCGACCGATTGCAATTGATTTGCCCTTACGTACCCCTCACTACGCCAATCATGCGACGGGCAACGAGTTTTTGGGCAAGCGCCCGTCGAGCGGGGCGGCCCGCTGCGGATCCGAAGAAGCTGGACGCAGACGTGATTCTGGCCGCCCAGGCGATCGCCGTCTCATCTATTGTTGCGACTGAAAACGTCGGACACATCGCGCCGCACGTCACCGCCAAACACTGGCGACAAATTCAGCCGTAGACCGGGATGAGCCCTAATTCCCCACTTCCACCTTGATCGTATGCTTCACCGGCGTCACCGCCGCGAGTGACGCATCGATGAGCGTCTTGTCCTTAGCAATCCCCTTGGCAACGACGCGATCCAGCGCCTCCTTTTCCTCCGGGGCGAACTCGATGTACTTGGGCATGTTGTGGATCATTTCCTTCACGAGCGGCGTCTCGAAATTCTGCTGGGCCTGGACCGCGCCCTGCACCTGCTGGAACTTCTCGAGGATCGGGTTGTCGAGGAATTCGCTGGCCAGGTTGATTCCCTTGGCCGCCTGATCGCCGGTGAAGGTCTTTGAGTCCTTGCCCCAGGTGATTTTCACGCTCTTCCCGGCCGCGTTGCTGACCACGAGCTTGTAGCGGTTCAACTCCTCGTTGAAGGGGAAAAACTCCAGCACGCCGCGCATGTTCGATGGGGCGTCGATCGCGCCGCTGTTGGGAAAACAGAACGGATACCGGCTGCTCTCGATCTCGATCGATCCGCTGGAAACGGAGAGAATTTTCTGTCCGTCGGATCCGGTTGCCTTGTCAGAGGCGGCATCAAACGTGATCGTCCCCAGGTCTCCGTCGCACCCGAGTCCCTTCAAATATGCGTACGCCATGATCAGATGGCCGTTCCAATCCGGATGAACGCCGTCGCCGCCGGCGACGTGATAGTTGGCGCCGTACTTGGCCTCCGCTTTCTCCATCACCTCGTGCATCGGGGTGAAGACATCGGTAAAGGTGACGTTTTCCGAGGCAGCCAGCTCCTTGTCGATATCGCGTTCGGCGGCGAGGGTCTTGTTGTACATCTCCGCCGCCTCCCGGCTGTGGTTGCGGAAGGTCTGCACGTCAACGCATCCCGGCGTGCCGAGCACGATGAACTTCACCCCGCCTTTTTTCATCTGGTCGAGCACCGATTTCTGCGAATCGTGGTAGCGCTTGGCCTTCCCTTCGTCCATCGGCGAGTATCCGCCGTCGTTCATGCCGAAGTTGATCGTTGCCGCATTGCAGTGGAATCGGAGCATGTCGTTTTCCATCCGCCCGGAAAATCCGCTGGCGGTCTCCCCGCCCCAGCCAAACTGCGTCGCGCGGATGTCCGTCTTCGGCTTGCACATGATCAGGTAGTCCTCGATCAGCACCGAATACATCTTCTGCTCCGTGATCGAGTCCCCGACGATCGCCAGGTAGTCGCCGTTGGAAAGACCGGTATCCACAGCGCGACAGAAACTGGAGGACAGGGCGATCGCCCCGATGAGGCAACAGGCAAAGCGCTTCATTGGAATGGTTCTCCGTGGAAAATTGATTTCAAACCGCGAGCCGCAAAACATAACGGCAAGACGTCAGGTTGCAAAACGGACGACCATCGAATGAGAATCAATGCCCGGGCGCGACGCGTTGAACTATACCGCGACCGACGCCACGCTCTTCTCACGATTGAATTGCCAGCCAATTCAATACAAACTCGCAGACGCAGGGGCTGGCTGCCCCCGCACCCCCGCCCGGGGTGGTCCCCGAACCCCCGAATACAGCTACGCGATGAGGAAGCCGCGGCGGCGAGTGTCGTGCCATGCTCGTCGGAGTACCGCCTGCGCGTGTCACGCCTCTCGCTGCCACGGACCAGAGTGGAACGCTCCGCGAACGTCCTTCGGACCAGAGGTTTTTGCCTCGAATTAGAGAGATGAAATTCGAGGCAAAAACAATGGTGGGGGATGTGGATTCGTATCGAGGGATTCAATCCTGGCCCTTTGTTTCCCGCTCGCGGCCGCAGACTGAACGGCCTGAAGGCCGCACTACGAACCCAACTCCCCGCACATTGATTTTGCCTCTCGTTCGCCCCTCGGCGAGAGGCAAAATCATCTGGCACGAAGTTCCCTTGCGGAGCGTTTCTCACCCCCACAGTCGCAGTGGACGTACCACGCGCAGTCGGTACTCCGGCGAGCATGGTGCGGCCGCTGCCACTGCGGCTTCCTCATCGCGAAGCTGCATTTTGGGGTCCGGGGACCACCCCCGGCGGGAGTGCGGGGGCGGAGCCCCTGCCTCTGCGACTTTCCATTCAAGAGCTTGGAATTCAACCGGAGGGCATTACGGATACCGCAACTCGCGCATTGGATCCGACGCGGTTCAGCTTCGGATAAATTGGGAACTTTGCCCTTCGAGCCAGCAATTCAATCAATTGGCCCATCGCTTCTCAAATTATTGTTCCGATAACCTTCAAAAAAAAGATGAACCCTTCCGGTGGACACGGCGAATAATCTATCTGGCGGAAGATCCGTGCTGGTCAGGGCGGGTTACTTTGCGAGGTGCTCATTCATGCCGACGTATGCATACGAAGCGATGAATTCTTCAGGTCAGGAGGTCCGCGAGGAGATCGAGGCCACCACTTCCGAGGAGGCCATCGCCAAGATTCGCGGAAAAGGGTACTTCCCCACCAAAGTCCGCGAAAAAGCTGCAAAAAAACGGGTCAATAAGAAGGGGGCCGCCGGGGACACGATGACCCCGACCCGGAAGATGCCGATCTCCATCGGCGGGGTGCCGCGCAAGCAGCTCGTCAGCTTCACGCGCCAGCTTTCCACCCTCCAGGACGCCGGCCTGCCAATCCTGCGATCGCTCCAGATTCTCGAACAGCAGCAGCGGCCGGGATTGCTTAAGGCGATCATCGGCGGAGTCGGCGATGACGTCGAGGGCGGCGGAACCCTCTCCGACGCCATGGCCAAATACCCCAAAGCCTTCGATAAGCTCTATTGCAACATGATCAACGCCGGTGAGGCCGGCGGCGTGCTCGACCTGATCCTCGCCCGACTCGCCGACTTCATGGAAAAGGCCGCCAAGCTCAAGAAAAAAGTCATCGGAGCCATGATCTACCCGGTCGTGGTCATCAGCATCGCGGTCGGCGTGGTGACGATGATCATGATCTTCGTCATTCCCAAGTTCGAGAAGATCTTCACCGATTTCAAGCTCGAGCTCCCCGCCCCGACCCAGATCCTCCTGGCCATCAGCCGCTGGTTCGCCCAGGATTACGGCTGGGCCTATGTGCTGGCCTTTCCATTCGTATTCGTCGGCCTCATCAAGCTGATCCGCATGAGCGACGGAGGCAAATACGCCGTCGACGTCGTCAAGCTCAAGATCCCGATCCTCGGCTCGATCCTGTCCAAGACCGCCATCGCCCGCTTTACCCGAACGCTCGGCACGCTGATCAGCGCCGGCGTGCCCATCCTTGACGCCATCAACATCACCAAGGAAACCAGCGGCAACGAGGTGTATGCCCGCGCCCTGGTGAAGGTCCACGATGCGATCCGTGAAGGCGAATCGATGGCCGACCCGCTTCGCGCCACCAAGGTGTGCGACGCCATCGTGGTCAACATGATCGACGTCGGCGAAGAGACCGGCGACCTCGACAAGATGCTCCTGAAGGTCGCCGACAACTACGACAACGACGTGGACGTGCTGGTCGGCTCGCTCATCAGCATCCTCGAGCCGGTCATGGTCGTCGTGCTCGGCGTGATCGTCGGGTTCATCGTCGTCGCACTCTTCATGCCCATGATCACCCTGATCAACGGTATCTCGTCCCAGGCCAGTGGCGGTAAGAAGTAGGGTGGGCTCGGCCCGCCATGAACGGGAAAGCCGACTCGCTGAGAGAACGGTCGCCGAGGTGACCCTACGTGGAAATTCCATGACCCTCAAGAAAACACTGAAGCGCCGACACAGCGGATTCACGCTGGTGGAGCTATTGGTCGTGATCGGCATCATCGTGATCCTGATCGGCATCCTGCTGCCGGTTGCCGCCAATGTTCGAAAGAAAGGGTGGGTCACCTCCACCACCCAGGAAATGAGCCGCATCGGCAGCGCCTGCCAGGCTTATTACAACGATTTCCACGCCTACCCCGGGCCGATCGCCGAAAGCCATCTGGATAACGACGTGAATTTCACGGCGATGTCTCCCGCGCCGGCCGGACTGAC
Organism: uncultured Phycisphaerales bacterium; assembly: GCA_963754335.1. Classification (GTDB taxonomy): domain Bacteria; phylum Planctomycetota; class Phycisphaerae; order Tepidisphaerales; family Tepidisphaeraceae; genus JBBSDP01. Next base: position 1,065,233 of record CAVWFQ010000005.1, on the reverse strand, counting down.
GAATCTTACGTCGTCGCAGAATTTGGTTCTGGGATTGCTCGGCGGCCTCTGGTTGCCGAACAACACATCGCCGATCACCTTCGCGGCGACTCAAATCACCGCTGGACCACAAAATCTGAATCTGAGCAGTGCCGGCGTTGCTCTAAGTCCAAAGCAATACACCGCGTACATGGATGTGACGCCGGAAGAATTACCCAATCAGAACGTCGGAGGAACGACCGCATATACCAGCTATCTCACGGTGCGAGGCGTGAGCAGCACTTACGTTTGCCCGGAATTTCTGGACCACATCCCGATCGACGGGGCTCCGTATTACATGCCGATTCTGTACATTCGGGCGAGGGTGGGTGCGCCGGGAGTTGTGACGACAAGCCAGAGCGGCGGCGCAGGATATCCCGCGGTTCAGCAATACACTTTCAAGCAACTGTCGATGTATCCGCAGTCTTTCAATAATGCCGTGTTGTTTACCGACGTTTCCATTCAGACCGCCGACACCAGCAACGGGACGCCTGGAACCACGGATTTCCCGACGCCGAATCCTAATCCCCCATCAGGCAGTCCGACCGGGACAATGGCTTATCCGAACAACGACAACGCATTCGTATATTTCGCCAACCCGGCCTTCTTCGGCCAGCCGCGCGGGAAGGATTCGTTCATCCTGATTTCAGCGGGTTCGGATCACATTTTCGGCACGACCGACGACATCATTTACAGTCAGTAGGGTTTGGGGACGCAGGAATCGGAACGGAGTGTCGGGGTATGGGAGTGCGTGACCGATGGGATCAAGACATACCAATTTCACCACAATGCAAACGCCCCATCCGCACTTCGCTCCCCTTCCTTCTCGTTTAGCTCGGGGGGACAGACATTCCTGTCTGTCGCGGGAAGATGAGCGGAGGTGTAATCGCCTCCCGAATCGGCCCGCAGTCTTGCACAGTCTCCGCGAATATCCGCGTCCGCTCGGCGGGCGAATACGCCCACGCTCGCGGCCGCGTGACAGACAGGAATGTCTGTCCCCCCGAGCTAAACGAAAAGGAATGAAGAGTTCAGGGCAAAGTGCTTTTACTCTCGTGGAGATGCTCGTTGTAATCGGAATCATCGTCCTGCTCATCGGCATCGCGGTCCCGATGTTGAACCGGGCGTGGAAGAACGCCGTCCGCACCCGCATGGCCGCCGACCTCCAGGCGATCGCCACGGGTCTGGACGCCTATCGACAGGATTTCAAGGATTATCCGCGGATCGATTATTCAGCGCCTGGGGCCGGTGGAGCGACCGGCCTCAATGTTCTTCCCACGTCAGCCAATGTGCAAATCCCGGCGCGGTCATTCTCTGCTGGGCGCTGCTCGCGCCGGGTCCTGATGCACAGGATGGCGCTGACGGCCCAGGTTTCCGACTTCGTTCCTTCGTGCCGTCCAACGGCGGAGCATCGACCGGCCAAGGAGACGTCAAAGTTGCATACATCGCCGCCGGCCGCTTTAACATCGGCAACGGAACCGATGACACGGCCTCAACGATCAATGATCGCTACGGTCACCCATATCTCTATTTCCCCGCCAATCGCGCCAATCGCCTCAGACGGCTTACATGCAGCCGTGGACGCCAGGCGGAAATTCGACGATCCCCATGTTCAACGCCACCGACAACGTCAGCACCAATAACGCCCAAAATATTTTCTCTCACAACAGCGACGCTTACGGATTGCAGCGAGCGCAGACGATGGTCGGAGACACCGGCACGGGAACTGCCAATACAACCCCCGACGGCAAGATTGATGGTAACGAAACCGCGAATTTCGTCGGCGGTTACATTCTCTGGGGAGCCGGACCGGACGAATTATACGGACCAAATTTTATCGGAACCGCGACCGCGCCGCCGTTTGATATTTCGAATTGTGACGATGTGATCCTGAGCCAGTGATCGTTCGTGCCGTATCGTTTTTTCCTCCAACGTTGGATCCCGGCGCACGGGACAGGTCGTTCGATGTTGAATGTTCGGTTCATGGATTCCAAACGGTGCTTCGGCTTTTTCGTGGCACGGGCGTCTCGCCCGTGCGCCGTGGTACTCCACGGCGATCGGCGGTACTCCGCCGATCCAGCAAGAGCGAAGCGTTCTCCCTATTCGAATTCGAAAACGCTGCGATTGTATTTTCCTCGGTCGAGTGCGAACAACCAGCGTGTTTGCACGCCGCACGGGCGGGACGCCCGTGCCACCAAGAATTTAGGCGGCATGCGAAAAACATTTGAAGCACCGAATTGAACCCATGAGCCGAATATTCGCATTTAACCCTGTACCTGTGCACATTGAGAAAGACGAACATCCAACATCGAAGTGAAAACTCAAGACGACGTCCCGGCTACACCCTTCTCGAAATGCTAACGACCGTCGCCGCGCTCATCATTGTGCTCGGCCTGATGGTGAGCCTGGCGCGTTACGTTCGCAACGCGTCGTCGGTGGAAGTGACCAAGCGGCTGCTCCGCGACATGGACGGGCTCCTCGCCCTCTATCGCGCCCATCATAACGACGGGCTGCCCGAGGTTACGCCGTTTATGCCTGATCTGGATGCCAGCGAAGAGGCCCTCCAGCGGTCGGCGGCGATCAACAATCGCCAGATCATGGCGATCCTCCGCGGCGAGGCGGGCGTGACGCCGGAAACGTTCGGCGGACTCCCTGATTCGATCTACAACGAAGCCACCCTGCGCGATCCCTGGGGATCGCCGATCGTCTACATGCCGGCCATGCACCCCCTGATCGGCATGGCGCCCGATAATCACCCGTTTTTTTTCTCCGCCGGCCCCGATCGGCAGTACCTGACGCAAGATGACAACTTGTACAGTTATGAAGAAAACGCCGGCGCGGAAAATTCCAAATCCCAGGCTCCAAAGCCCAAATGATGGGAAAATCCCCAATTCCAAGTACCAAAGCCCAAAAAAATTCCAATGACCAAAGCAGAAAATCCCAAACAAGACAAAGGCTCCATGCCGCATCCTTATTCTCCCTGTTTGGGGTTTTCATCCTTGGAGGTTGAGTCCCGGTGCGCCGGGATTGGCTTTGGAGCTTGGGATTTGGAATTTGCCGCTCCGGCGGCCACTGGACATTGCGAACAATGAATTGCCTGACGAAGGAGTGCCTGTTGTGAACCGACGCCGAAGCGGATTTACCCTTATCGAACTATTGGTCGTGATCGGCATCATCCTGGTGCTGGTCGGGATGGCGGTCGTGGGCTACAACCAGCTCGACCGCACCATCGCCGTTCGATCCACGCGCACCACGTTGCACAATCTGGCGTCCATGGAAGCCGAGCTCGACGCCGAAGCCGGGCCGGATTTTGTCGAGGGGCCCATTCCGCCGAATGGACCAGCTCTCTATGCGACTGGAAGCGCGATTGCGCAGCCCGGCGATGTAAACCCCGGGCAGGGAGGTCGTTCGCCAATTCTGTCCCAGACCGTCATCGGAGTACTGATGCGCTCGCCGAAGAACAAGGATGCGATCGCGCAGGTTCCATCGAAAACGCTCTACAAAGACGCCAACAACAATCCCGTGAGCCCGCCCGCATTTGTTGACGCCTGGAACAATCCAATCATGTTCGTTCCGAGCGGCGGGCTGCAACATGTGCAGCTGACGCAAGGCCCTAACAACACCAATGGAAATACCTACACGATCCGCTCCAGCGGCGTGTATTCCGAGAGCCAGACACTGCCCGCCTTGGGCCCCAAGGATCGTCCCTTCTGGGCCTCCGCCGGCCAGGACGGAAATTTCCAGTACGGCGACGACAACGTTTATTCGTTCGAGAACTGATGAATCATTCGGAAACAATTAGGAGGACAGACATTCCTGTCTGTCGCGGAACGATGAGTGGAGGCGTACCCGCCTCCCGAATCGGTCCGCACTCGGGGTCCCTCGTGCGCAATCTTCCGCGTCCGCTCGGCGGGCGAGTACGCCCGCACTCGCGGGCGCGTGACAGACAGGAATGTCTGTCCCCCGCTTTCACCCTCGTCGAAATGCTCATCGTCATGGGGATCATCGTCATCGTGATCCTGCTGGCGATCCCGGCGATTCAATCCATCACCGGAACGCGCAGTGTCGGGGCGGCGCAGAACACCCTCTCGGCACTCATCACCCGGGCACGCGAAGAAGCCGTGGGGCTCCAGGAACCCCGCGGCATCATGTTCTATATCGATCCGGCCAGCGATCGAGTCTGCGCCGCGATCGTCCGCGAGGTGCCGCCGAACGTTCCCGATGCGAACAACCCCGCGCCCCTGATCTACCTCGATTGCGTCCCCGATCGCGATTATCTTCCCCTCCCCAACGGCATCGTGCGCAGACGCTCATCAATGCGAATGTCGCCCCGGGAAACACGACATATTTGAGCGACGCCTATCTCGGCTTCAACCCCGTCCTTACCTCCAACGTCAAAGTCGGCGGCGTGATTCTCTTCGACGGCAACGGGCGCCTCATCAGCAAGACCTATGGGCTGAAACTCAACACGAATGGCACGGCGGCAACGCCGATGGCGGCATTGCTCGGTTTTCCCGCCACGCCCATTCTGGCCGATTACCCATGCAAGGGGCCGACCGGTTATCCCATCCCCACCGGCGGCAACAACTTGCTCGCCACCCAGGTCGGACTGGTCCTCTACGATCGAAAAACGTTCCAAAGCCAGGGCTTTACCGACGGCGACACCGGCCTGGACCCGGCGGTGACTGGTTACGGCGCATATGGAGCGCCTACTAGCACCGGGAACGGTGGAAGCGGCGAAGGTTCCGAGGAGGGCTGGCTCGACAAGTACGCCACCCCGATTCTCATCACCCGTTACAACGGAACGATCATCCGCGGAGAGTAATGGAAACGAAGATGGTTCTTAATCGTTCATCGTGGCACGGGTTTCCAACCCGTGGCCTCTTCGGTCACGCCGGGCCCACAGGACCCGGCGTGAAGCGCCGCCGCGGGTTTTCCTTCACGGAAATTCTCTTCGCGGTGATGGTGCTGGGAATCGGTTTCATCATGATCGCGGCGATCTTCCCGGTCGCCATCAAACAGACGAAGGCTACCTCGGAAGAAACCAACGCCTCGACGATCGCCAAGGGAGGAGTCGACTATTTCGAGAAGATCGCCAGCGATCCGACGGCGCCGCCGGTAATGCCCGCGACGACCGCCACGCCCGGTCCGGGAACGGTCGTCTACCAGGACGGGCCCACCGGGGGCGGCACCACCAGATTCTGGAGCGCGCTTCAGGGAAATCTGATCGTACCGTCTGATCCGCGCTACGCCTGGGTCCCGATGTACAAGCGCGATGTTGACACCGTCACTGGTACGGCCTCTCCGTATGCTCAGGTGATTGTCATTGGCGTACAGAATCGCAACCGCACGCTATACACCGCCGCCGTCGATGCGACCACGCTTCCCCCGGTTCCCAGTCCGCCCACATTGCAGGCGCGCCCGGTGATGGCCACCTTCACCGCGAACATGCCCGCGAGCCCCGATACAATTGCGTTCGCCGCGGATGGCACGGACTACACGTCGGCCGTCGCGGAGGGAACGTTTGTCGTGGTCGCCAATGACACGTCGAACGAGGCCAAGTACGCAGGTAACGCAAATGGGTGGGTCTATCGCGTTGGAAATCCCGTAGCTCCGATCGCCTCGCCGCAACTCACGTGGGAACTCGCTCCCGGAAACGACATGTACGGCTCGATCTATAAGCCGGTCGGCGCCGCGGTCCATGTGCTTGTTGTCGGCCGCGGCTACACCGATCCGACCGGCTCGCCGCCGGCCGATCTGACCTACAGCGGCCCGTCCCAGGACATCGCCGTCTACACCACGTTTGTCACCGTCAAGTAGCGGAACTGAGGAATTGATGTTCAAGTGGAACCGCCAAATTGATTCAACAGGAGGACAGACATTCCTGTCTGTCGAGAGAAAGACATCCCTGTCTGAGGTGGGACAGACATTCCTGTCTGTCACGCGTCCGCGAGTGCGGGCGTATTCGCCCGCCGAGGGGACGCGCAACTCCGAGGGTCTTGCGCAAGTGCGGACCGACTCGGAAGGCGAGTACGCCTCCACTCGCCGTTCCGCGGCAGACAAGAATGTCTACCCTCCTTCAATGAGAAAGGGTTTCACCCTTGTCGAACTGATGATTTCGGTTGCCCTGGCGTTGCTCCTGATCGTCGGCATCAACAAGGTCTTCCAGATCAGCTCCCAGACCGTCGGCGCCGGACAGGCGCTCTCGACGATCTCGCGCGACGACCGGACGGCTCACACCATTATTTACGCCGATCTTCAGAACGCCGTGACGAACACGCCGAACGCCAATTCGTCGCCGGCGTTTTATATCGCCTCATCGAATATCTACGCCTTCCGAAATGCCGCTGACCAGCAAAGCAATAACAACAGTACACAGCCGCAGACGCTCAATGACGGGACCACCGTCGATGCGACGGCCGTAAATGACCGATCTCACCGGCAGGACGTGCTGGGATTTCTGGCCCAGGGCAACACCTATACGCGGCAGACCGCCAACGACGGCCAATACGTCTCTCCCACGACCAGCAGTCAGGCGTTCATCGTGTACGGCCACGTGATGATTCCAAATAACGCGGCATTAAAGACCGCCACTCCCCTCAGCGACGCCAACCCGCCGTTTCCGCCCGGAGGGCCATCGAGCCCGGGCCAGGTCAACGACAACAATTTCTTTGCCAGCGATTGGATCCTGGGACGCGTGGCGATGCTGATGGTTCCATCGCCCAGTCCGGCGACGCCGGATGTCTATATTCAGCCCGGCGCCACCACCGGCAATCCATTCGGCTGGGATGCCATGTCAAGCGACAACGTCTATCACATCTACTACTCGCGGTATGACATCGTCAACACAATACTGAGCGGGACGACGGCATCGTTCTTATCGCTGGAGCAAGCGGCCGCCGCAGGCCCGACGGTCTTCCGTGATCAGATGATCTGGTATAATCCGACCGAGCCCATAACGATTCCTCCGACCAGCACCGCCACCTACAACATACTGCGATACGCCGCGAATCCCTTCGCGGCCAAGCCGCTCTCGAGCAGCGCGGTGGCGACCGCCACGCCGATTTTCATTCGAAGCTGTGCTCATTTCATCGTGGAGTTCGCTGGGGATTACCTGACTCAAGACCCGACGACTGGTGCGGAAGTGATCGACCAGGCGACCAACACTCCAATCTACGCTCCCGACAACACGATCGACTTCGTCGTCGACAGCGTGACCGGACAAAAGAAGGTCCGCTGGTATGGATTCCCTCGCGATACAAACGGTGATGGAAGAATCGATCTGAACGATGTGGTTCCACTCCGCGATCTTCGCCCCACGCCACCCACTCCGTTCGTCTCCTGTGAACGCGCACTGGGATTCGCGCAGTCGGCAAACTACGCGGGCCAGGGCGCTGCTCTCAGTTATCAGCAATATGTCTGCTCATGGGGACCGGAAACATCCGACCCGCTCCCCAAAATGATTCGCATCACGATCGCGCTGGACGATCCGAATGGCAGGTTAGCCAGTCCGCAATTCTTTGAATATGTCATCGATCTGACAAAGTAGGGTCGCCGCGGCGACCACGAGAACGTGAACCGACGCTCGAAGCGAGAGCCAGATCGGTCGAAGAGGTGAGCCGAGCCCACCCTACGAGGGAAAACAAGATGACCAGCAACCGTTCAATCTATCGTCGCGCTCTCGACCGGATGCAGCGTCGATTCCATCGCGCCCGGCCCGGCTCGGTCCTCATCATGGTGGTGGCGTTGCTCGTGTTGATGGCGCTGATCGGAACGGCTTATATCACCACCGCCCAGACCGATCGCTATTCGGCGCAGCAGAACGCCTTCAACACCGAGATCGACCTGCTCGTGCAAGGCGTCATCAACATGGTGGATGGCAGGCTGGTTGAAGACCTGTACGATCAAAACGCCAGTGGCCTGTTGCCGGCCCAGGTCCGCTTCCGGTCCGCAGGCGCAACTCAACTTACACGCCCAGTACCGGCACCGGCAGCGCCTACAATTATTCGACGAATACCTATGTCGCGGCCCAGCCGTGGCTGGGTGACCGGCTCCCGGTCACCCAGGCGATGCAGAACGTCGCGAATATCCCCTGGACGAACAACGCGAGCACTGCCGCCAGCGCAGCCAATCCCGCGCTCTGGGCGTTTGTCAGCGCCCCCCGACTGGAAACGCCTGGCAGTTTGAGTCCCCTTACGTCAATGGGAATCCGGTGACCTACACGGTCCGCACAAACCTTCAGCCGACTTATCTGGCCGTTCCCAGCGGAAGCACCTCGGTTCTCTATCCCGCCCTTTTCGATCCGGGAGATCCCACGGTTCCGCGGCCCGCGGCGACCTATCTGGCCGCCGATGCCGACGGCGACGGCGTCGCCGACACCGGGCTCTACCGTCTTCCGGTGGGAGAGATTAACGGCGTGACCTATTACGCCGGCGTCCGCATCGTCGACAACGCCGCCGCCGTCAACGCGTCGGTGGCGATGAGCTGGCCGGACACGAGCACCTTTCAACTCAAATCAGCGTTCGTCCCAACGCAGATCGATCTCAACACGCTTCTGGTCGTGCCCGCCGAAGGGTTTGATCTGAGCGTTGGATATCGAACTGGATATGCGCCAAAGGCGGTTGGCGCAATAAAACCGACCGTCAAACCCGTCGATGATCTTGCGTTACATAACGTGCGAACTGATTTTGAGTATTCGAACACCTGGGTGAATGAATGGCTCCAGCTCGGGAGAAGACTCGATAATCCGGGATGGGCGCAACTATCAAGTTCCGGCAACCCAACCGTTCAATATCTGGCACTTCCCCCCAGCGAAGGGGCGCTGATGGCGCGAAAATTCATTCTGCGCGATCCGTCGGTTTCAACCCATCTGGCAAGTCCTTCGGTCCTCGAACGGTACCTTCCCACCTCCGTCTACTGCAGCAACCCGGGGGGTGATACCGGCCAGTACCAGTCAACCCCGTTCACCAACGCGATGACCTGGTTCAACAGCAATTTCAATTACCCGGTCATTCCGACCACCAATACCCTGCCCATCCGGGCGCTGCTGACGGCGCGCAGCGGCGTGACGAACTTTGTGCCGAACAAGTTTACGTGGAAGCCAGCCGCGGCCGCTACGACCAACATGTGGTCGGCAACGATGACTTATAACTTCGGGGACTGGGTCACCGACGCCAATTCACACGCCTACGTCTGTATCAATGCGCCGCTACCGGGCAATCCCGGCGTGACGACAGTCGATCCTACGTCCTTACTGGGCAACACGGCCTGGGTCGCGGAACCCTGGTCCAATGCTCCAACCAAGGCGTCAGCGAATACCGCTTCATTCGCAGAACTCTGGGCCGCCTATTGGAGCGTGATGTGGGATAAATCCCTCAGCAATGCCAACGCGAACGCCGCCGGCGTGCCGGTGGGGGCGGACACCATGATGTTCCGCAATGCCGTTCGGACCACCGGCGCAACGGCAAGCGCTCTGACCCCCCGCCAGATGCTTCAGCTCCGGGCGAGCCTGGCGGCCATCAATACGATCGGCCTGCGCGCGAGTGACGGTCAGATCTTTACCGGCTTCGGCGACGTGAAGAGCCGCAACATCATCATCAATTCCGACGGAACATCGCCGGTCTACAACGCCACGGTTTTCAGTGGCGCAGCCAATCCCTACATCACCGAGGTCTACGCCGACGCACAAAATCAGTACATCGCGGTGGAGCTTTACAATCCATTCCAGTGGAACGTGACTCTCACGAACTGGCAGCTTGCAACGATTGCACGAACCGGAACATCGGTCGGCGCGGTCACGCCGCTCGTCACCTTCACCGCCGCAACCGCGCCGACGATTCCGGCGCAGGGATATGCGGTCATCGTCAGCAGCCTGGCGATCCCAGGTTCGGCCACGGGCGCCATCACCGGGACCCCGACGGTCGTGCCGACCTTGACCAATGCGTTCAATAACGAACTGGTCCTGTTGCGGCCCCGCCAGGCATCGGGATCAAATATCCTGAAGCCCAGCTTTCCGCTGACGTCATGTAGCAACGCCGCGCAGAGCCCGACGACTGCGACGAACGGATCGAATTACAATGACCTGGGCGATTCCTCCCGTGATTACCCTCTGGAATCCGCGCTAAATCCGCTCACGCTCGTCCCGGTTGACTCGTACGATTTCACGGGACTTATTGCGCCGGCGGCGAGCCCCACCTACGCCGTCTGGCATTACATCCGACCCAATGATTCGGCCGCCGCGGGAAAGGCGTGGCACTTCGTCTATCCGGGTCAGTACGTGCCCGGGAACGCAAGCATGCCCGTGACGGCTTCGAGCATGGGCACGGCCTCGGGTCCACCGACCGTTGCCGCCAACGCGCCGCGGCAGACCGGGACACTGGTCCAGGCGAGCTCGGTGATAACCAATTTTGCGAGCCTCGGCGCCGCCGACGGCGGAGCTGGAGATACAGTTGCCGGGCCCCTGGCCACTCCGTTCCGCGAATTTGCCCTCCAGATCGCCAATACCGATTTTGGCGGCCCCTACAAATTATGGAGCGCCGTCGACGATTACCCATACGGCGGTTTTCCGCGCAATGGAGACCTCCTTCAGGTCCCGTATATCGGGGCCTATATCCTCACCACGACGCCGACTGCCCAGAACCCCATCGGTCTGGTCGAAATGAATTCCGTGACGATGGACGCCGCCTTCGCCGACGACGGGGATGGACTGCAGGGGGAAAACGTCGGTCGTTTCTGTCCGATCAATGCTTCTCCCATCTCGGACCTGACTCCGACGCCGGTGGCCCCCAACCCAACGCCCAACGATTATGCGCCGGCAAATAACACGGGAACTAATTCGCTCTGGCGCTATCACTGGGCAGCGCAACTTTTCGATTATCTGACGGTCGAATCGCCGCAGGAAGACTATTTTCCTGAAGTGGACCCGCAGCGCTACGTCTACTGGAACGGCGCCAATTACATTACGACCGGTCCTGCCAACGGCTACACGAACAGCGTAATCCCGGTGGCCAACGCCAACCCGAAAATCGCCAACAACTCCTCCGCAAACGTACCCGCCAATTCCACCGAAGACACCATTCCGGTGAACGGGCTGATTAACATCAACACCGCCTCCTGGAGAGTTCTCGCGAGCCTCCCGCTGGTTTTGCAGGCGGGTTCAGACATGGTGGATCAGGCGAATACGGCCAAGTTGGCCCAAATCATTGTTTACTTCCGCGACGTCGATGACGGCACGATGGCCCCGGCGCTGCATCCCCACGGGCCGTTTACCACGATCTATGATTTGAATTCGGTCCCCAACTTCCGCACTGCCATGGGGACGATCATCCCCGGCGGAACAACGGCAACGTCACTGGACGATGCTGCCGGCGACATCACTCCACTGAACGACACGTCAACGAATCCGAAGCGGAAGATGCTTGCCGGCACCACCGTGCCCCAGCTCGACAACGTCGTCAACAACTATGAACAGCAGAACAACGAAATTAACCGGATCAGCAACCTGATCACCACCCGCTCCGATTCGTTCACGGTTTACATCATCGTCCAGGGCTTCCGAAACGCCGGTACCGCATCTCCCGAGCTCGTCGTCCAACGCCGCGCGGCCTTCATCGCCGACCGATCCGGGGTGACGCCGACTAACTCCAATATCAATTCCCTGAATGTGCCGGTGAACTAGGACCCGGGTGGACCGAGTACGGGAAATTCCAAATCCCGAAGCCCGGGTACGGGAAATTCCAAGATCCAAACTCCAAAGCCCAAAAAAATTCCAAAGACCAAATTCCAAAGACCAAACTCAGACCGCGCTCGGAGCGCTCCTGTTTGGAATTTTTCACCTTTGGTTTTTGAGATTTTTTTGGCTTTGGAGCTTGGATTTTGGGATTTTCCGCGCAGGCCGAGACAGTCGCCAGGCTTCTATAAGATCTAAATTTCGCAACTCATTTCGCGGTGGACGTGTACCGAAAAAACCTTCCCACTTGCAAAAATTTATCGCGTTGCCGGAGCGGGAGTTACGCGCCAAATTTTCACTTTTTCCCCTATATAGTAGAGGGACATACTTATTTCGAAGCTCCGTCCAAACACGGTCCTGAATCGCCTGGTCCTGAATCCGCGCGGTCGCCGCGCGCTGGCATGGCATCTTCGCTACGAGCTCAATTGGCCCGTCGAACGAATCGGCCTGCGTCTGGGCGTAGGTGGAACCGCGGTCAGCCACATGTTGCGCCTTGAGGCAGAGCGTCAATCAACTCAGCTCGCACCCCGCTGAGACGAATCGGCCTTAGACGACAAGAAGATCCACCCCATAGAGCGCGAAGTTTAGCCGCCGCCTGGCGGCGCCGAAGCGCTGCGCTATTCCAACACATTCTGGAGAAATCGATGGGAACTCCCTACGCATCCGCCGTCGGCAATCCGCCGGTCTGTACCACCCTCGCCTTTTACGGCTGGCTGGTTCGTTACCTGAATTTCCGCCTCAATGAATGCCCGCTCTTCCGCACGACAGTCTATTTCGTCGCCAAGGCGACGGTCACCGGCGGACGGGTCCCCAGTGATTCCAACGACGGCCGCGACGGGCTGGGCCTGAATCTTTCCGGCCAGACCTACACGGCGTCAACCCGGACGGTGACCAAGCCGAGCAGCAGCTACGCAGCATCGGCCTGGGGAGATGGCATCTATCTCAGCGCCGGCGTTCCCGCTGGCCTCTACAAGATCGCCAGCTCGACGGCAACGACGCTGGTGCTGGCCGCGAATAGCGATCCGACAAAGGGCACGCTTGCCGCGCCGCTCTCTGACGCCACGGGCGTTTCATCGTCTACCGGCCCGCTGAGCACCCTTGCTACAGGCGTCGCCGGGAAGATGGCAAGTAACTGCACGTTCCTGCTCAATCGCGGGGATATCTGGCGCGCGACTCTCTTAACCTAACGGCCGCCAATGTATCCGCCGGCGCGTACGGCAATCCAGAACTCGCAATTCCGCAGCTCACGAAATTTGCGGCGGCCTACGCGACCTCCGGCTGGACGACCAACGGCAGCTTCGCCAACGTCTTTCAGAAGGCCGACACCAATTCCATCGCCTATCTCCGCGAACTCAACGACACGCTCAACCCGTACACACTCTACAGCAGCGTTGCCAATCTCGCCGCCGGCTCAACCCCTGGCTTCACGAGCGACGGGACGAATGTCTACATCGTACCCCGCAGCGCTACCACTCCCGCCTCCGATGGTCGCAGCTATGAAGCGTTATACGACAACAGCGCCGACGGCATCCTGATCAGCGACGTTGACAACGTGCGGATCGACTCGATTCGCTGCGACGGATGGGGGCTCGAAGGTCAGCCTCGATTCAACAGTTTTATGGCATCCGCTACCTCGGCACGGGTACTCACGTCGCCTGTATCACCAACTCCGAAGCCTACGTCGGCAACGCCCACCTGATCGGCTTGTTCAACGGTTCATCGAGTGGCGGAATCATCTCCGTTATCAACTGCAAAACGGGCTGGCACGTCTTCAACGGTGGCACCAACATCAACCATTACGCGTCAAGTGGCGGACAGGAATATCTCAACTACGGCAACGAGGGCGTCGGCGGAGATTTGCTGCTCTCCGGCGTGAACTACACCGGCTCGGTGGGCAATAGTGGCACCCAATGCTACAGCCACACAGGCAGCGGAACCGTGGCATGGGGCATCACTTGGAGAAACTTTGTCCGTGCCCTGGTTCGCTGTGGTTACTCCAACAATAACGGGTCGGGCAACGCACCGCCGTGGTCAGACATCGCCATCGCAAAAGTGTATTTTATAGAGGACGGCTATGCGGTTCGCACGCCTGCACCAACCGACACGACAACCGCGTTCTGGAGTACCTCTCCGGGCACTAACACCAGCCTCGTCACGATCAATTCGCCGCGGGTCTGGAGAGTCCTTTCCAATCCCGTCTCCACGCAAATCATCGCCGGCGACTATTCGAGCGTGGCGGGTCCAAACGCCTACCTCAATTGCGATTTCCTGTACGACTACACAGCGAATCAGCCCGGCACCAACAACTTCAAAAACGGCATCGTGACGGGCAACGGCCTGCTGACGGTGGGCAGCCAGTGGTACAACTGCCGAATCGTCAACCGCGTTTCGGTGGCGGGATCATGCCCGATTTACTCGCTGTTCGCCTATCTGGCTCCGACCGCAACGACCTGGTGCAACACCGCCGCGATCATGCAGAATTGCATTCTGGTCGGCGACGGGGCCAACGGAAGCTCATTCTCCCTGGGGATTAACAATCAGGCAGGGCAGGCGCAGATTGCAAATAACGTGTACGTTGGATTCGATCCGACACACAAAACCAACATCGCAGACGGCTGGTCAACAGATCCCGGATTGATCGAACTCACGAATCTTCCGGCCGGACCCCCTGCGCCGGGGTCGGCGATTGTTTCGGCGAACTTCTCAACCCTGCCCGGTGGCCACACGCTCCAGTATGACGCGACGTGGGCGCCGCGAAGCACAGCGACACCGGCCAGGGGACCGTTGGAGCCGATCCGCGCCGCAAGCACCGGCCTTCCAGCGCAATACACGACAGGATCTGCGTCAGGGGGCTCGGCAACCAATTACTCCACCGGCAGCTCGGCTGCTTAAAGGAAAGATCATGGCATCAACACCGTTATTCGTCGTTCGTGCATCAGAACTTCCGCTAAAGAGTTCAGTCATCGCCGCGGCCTCTTTCACCGCCGATGCGACCAATTATTATCCCGTTCTCAAGATCCACTCCGACGACCGCTTCGGCGGGATCGTCCATCTCGGAATCCTCATCGGCGGGACCGGACCGCTGACCGGCATCAAGCTCACATCGTCGCCGGTCAAGAATGGGACCAACCCGTTTCCCCTCCTGGTCGACGCCGACTGGAATACGCCCAGCGCGAAGTGCTTCCCTACACGTCCGGCTCCGTCACGCCGATCAACACGCTTGGAATTAATGTCATGGCGCGGGTGGTTTTGAATCTCATGGCGCCGGGTGAATATACGGTGCTGATGAAGGCCGCGAGTGCTTCGACGGCCTATTTTGAAATCGCGGGGTGACGACGGCAGACCCGTTATACGCTGCGCTTCCGGCGAAGAAGCAAAGGCGCCAGGAACCCGATCAAACCGACAGTACCCGGTTCCGGCGTGGCCCGAATGGCCAGGATCTGGGTGCGGTAAGCTGAAAGATCCGCATAGCCCGATTCGTTTCCATAGATCGCGGTGTTGGCCGGCTGATTGGCGTCATGTGTGAAATCGACCAGGTTGATGCCGATCAGATTGTTGTTCAGATCGAAGACTCCGCCGCCCGAGTCGCCACCCGACAGCTGCGCGCCGCCGTTTGGCAGAAATTCAGAAACGAAAATGTTCGTCTTGCCCGACCCGTCATTGAAATTAACCAGCGAGCTGTCGGTGGCGGTCGTATCGCTCGCGGCATTCGCTCCGTACCAGAGCACATGGGTATTGATTTCCGAATAGCCCTCCGCGTTAAAGGTGCCGCTCGAACTGCTTGGAGTCCACGTATAAGTCGTGGTGGAAGGCGATCCGCTCGTCTGAGAAGTCACTTCGTAATAGACCATCGACGAGCGCGTTGATCCGAAACCCTTCGTATAAAATGTCGCGCCGACCGTCGGAGTCGCGCTCGCGATATTCAGCGACGGTATGGCGCTCAGCTCATTGGCGACGGTCTGGTTGGGGACTTGCAGGTGAAACATCTGCAAATCCGTAGTCCCGATCCGATCATCCAGTCCATCAGACGTGAACGTATTGCCATTCAGGACGAAATTCACACCGCTGGAAATAGCACCAAGGTGCTGGGCGGTGATGACCCAGCCGTTGCCAAGGTAAACGCCGCTCGCGTTGGGAACGACTTGGAATATCGAGGGAATGCTGCCAACGTTATTGAGCCCCGCCACAGGAGAGGCTGGCTGCGGAACTGAATTATTCCCTCCCGCACCATCCACGATCACGGCTAGCGCTGGCGCTGCGCCAAGCGCTGAACCGACGAGAAAAATAATACCGAAAGGGACTGTCTTGGTTCGAATAGCTTCCACACGACCCTCCAGGCCCCAGCTCCTAATCGTCAGCGCCGTATAAACATAAACCCGCTATGCCGCAAGTCAAACCAGATTCGCGTCGGAAGGCGATAATGCCATGACATTTAATTAAATGCGAGGATTATCTGAATGAATTGAGGGTAATCGGGGTGAATGAGGCCGCTGCGATCGACTCAATCCATTTTAGGCAAGGCAACTCTACGCATTCCGCACCTGCGGCATTTGCAGGGCGAAGATCAAGCCGCCGGCAATGCCCGACGCTCATTTACGGACAGAAACGAACGCCGTTTGCCGGATTAACCTGATCGTTACGATAGATTAACGTCCCACCCAAGGTTCGCAGGATATATCCCGAGAAATCAGGAGGATGGATGAGACCCAAAGCGATGGATTGGCAGGTTGTTTCGGCGATAGCCTTTGTTTGCGCCCTGAACTTGCGTACCCACGCCATTGCGGTCCGCGGTGATGTCGACCAATCATCGTCGGCCTGCACGACGTTCGTAGCAGTGCCTCCGTTTGCTCCGTTTGCCCCGGCCGGAGAATCCCTCGATTATACCGACTCGACGCACACCACGGCGGGAGTGACAGACGAGACGGGATTGGAAACTCCAACTCAATACGAAGCTGGCAACACGTTCCACGACAGCGGCGGCGGACCCTCCGCCACGGACGGAAACGACGAGGCGAATTCCCCCCAGTCGAGCCAGGAGATCGGCTCATACGGCTCGGTCAAACGCGACACGCGCCTCGCCTCCCACAGCGGGTTCATCGCCGCCAACACCCCTGAGCCTGGCACACTCGGCCTGCTCGGCCTGGGCGCAGTCGGCCTCCTCGCCCGTCGCCGTCGCCGATAAGGCGTGCAAATCTTCCTTGGCATTCCAGAAGAAAATTGCCGCTGATTCGCGCGGATGAACGCGGATTCAGAATCAGATCCGCCTCCATCCGCGGCGTTCAGATCTTCGATGCTTGAGAAGATTTGTCGCCACAGATACGACCGGGATGGACACCTATAGGAAGCAGGAAGTCAACAGGGAATCTCCGGCTGCGCCATCTTTTTCCTTTTTCGACTTCCTGGGGCGCAGTGTTCGTGGTTTGCGCGCCTTGGTCGCCGAAGTTGATGCGTTCAATCAGTCATGGCCTGGATGTTTCCGTCAGTCATCATTTGTTATCCGCTGCATTGATCCTCACAGCCTGGAGGTCGCCTTGGGAGGCGTCGCTCAAACACCTATCGGGAACTCCCTTGCGGGGTTCATGAGGACTTGTCTGGGCGTAGCACAACATCCAGCGGGGTTCATTCACAGATCGGGCCGCTCTTGATCGGCGGCAGTGCCCATCCTGGAACTCCTGCACTGGACCCATATTCGCAGCACAATCTATGTCTGGCCGGTCATCCGGGTTACTCCACAACGCAAGGAACTCAGATCAACTTCGCGTCAAAGGCACGGTCCGTTTTCCACATGCCCCACACCGCCGTCACCTGATCGCGGGCGACGTTGCGGCACAGCATTACGAGACGACATCCCGGCTCGGATCCATTGGGCGTATCGCTCGGCAAACACGTTCTCCTTCTGTTGGATGACGGTCTTCGCGGCTCCAATTACGACGTTGCGCAACAACCGATTACAGGATTGCTCGACCTGGATGATCGACAGTCCATCGCCGGACCTGGCCCGCCGCAGGCCGATTCCCACATACTTCCACAGAGCTGATTTGCTCTTGAAACGCCAGGGCGTGTCCAGGTAGCTGATCAGCGTGGCGGCGCGGATCGGGCCATAGCCAGGCATCTCCGATACCCGTGTCATCACCTTGTGCCCGCGGACGATGCGACATACCTGGCTGTAGAGCGACTCCTCCTGCTCGACAGCGTGGACAACGCCTTGGCGGAGGTCCTCCGCGAGCATCACAATTTCTTGCGGAACGGCGGCCTCCTCCAAGATCGACTTCAGCGATTTGTGGCCGTCGGCCTTCATCAGACTCGAGCGATGCAGCATCACCCCCCAACGTTTGCCCAGCGACAGCAGACGGTTGCCTTCGCTGACGCGGTGCGCCACGCGGTCGTGGTACATCCCGATGATCTGCTTGACGGAAACCCTTTCCACGCAATCGAGTTGGTGGACGGGCTTGAGGAATCCGCCGCGGTAAAGGTCGTTGAGCTTCTCGGCGTCGATCGGGTCGTCCTTGTCTCCGTCCTTGGCGATATGGGCGTTGCGACGCGGATCGCAAACGATCAATTCGTCTACGCACTGCTTGAGGTTGCGGTAGAGCCAACTGGCCATCGAGCTCTCCTCGAAACATAGACGTCGAGGGCGCGGGACCGATTCGATCATCTCACGCAGTTGCGGGATTCCAGTCGGTAAATGGACGCGCCGCACCAGTTTGCCGCGAGCGGTTTTGATGCAAGCGTCAGTGGTTCGGCAATGCGTGTCCATCGTGATAAAATACTCCGTACGCATGGGCTTCTCCTTTCGTCATGGGTTGGCTGCGTCGGCAAAACACAGCTTACCGCGGCGGCTGGAGAAGCCCCTCTGCTTCCTACATCTTCACAGATTAATGCAAGGTGATTGGAGAATCCTCGTCAGTCAATCAATCCTTCACCTGCGGCATCTGCATGGCGAAGATCATCGCCGGGATCATGAGCAGGCTGTCGCACAGCAGCGCAATGCGGAAGTCCCCGACGTGCGAAAAGAGCCCGAAGATCACCGTCCCCGCCGCGGCGACCATCCGGCCGATGTTTCTGGCCGGTGCCGGCCCGATCAGGCGCGGAAAACGTAGGTTTTTCGGCTCAGAATGCCCACAATTGGCCGTTTCTTCGCGTCCGTCGCGCCGTCCGGATAATCTGAAATCAGGATAAACCGCGACGCGAAGGGCGCGAAGAAGAAGGTGAACCCAAATGGGCTAGATCCTCCGTCGCTCACTCCACCGTCACGCTCTTGGCAAGATTTCGCGGCTTGTCGACATTGCAGCCGCGGGCGACGGCGGCGTGATAGGCCAGCAATTGCAGGGGCAAAACGCTCAATAGCGGCTGGAGCGGCTCCAGCACATGCGGGATGTAGATGACATGGTCAGAGTAGCGGCTCATCCGCGTGTCGCCGGTCGTGGCGACGACGATGATGCGCCCGCCGCGGGCGCGAACTTCCTCGATATTGCTGATGACCTTGTCGTATTGCGGGCCATGCGTGGCGACGAACACGACCGGCATCCCGTCGTTAATCAACGCGATCGGACCGTGCTTCATCTCCGCCGACGGCATTCCCTCGGCGTGAATGTAACTGATCTCCTTCAGTTTGAGCGCGCCTTCGAGGGCAACCGGATAGTGATAGCCGCGGCCGAGGAAAAGCCAGTTCTCGCGTTCACAGAACTGGCGGGCGATGTCCTGTACCTGATCGCTGAGCTTCAGCACTTCCTCCATTTGCTCAGGAATCGCCAATAGTCCATCCACGATCTCCTGGCATTGCGACTGGCCCATGAACTTTCGCCGGCCGACATAGACGGCCAGCATCGTCAGGACCGCGCACATGCAGGTGAAGGCCTTGGTGCTCGCCACGCCGATTTCCGGTCCGGCGTGAAGATAAATCCCCCCGTCGGTCTCGCGGGCGATGGTGCTGCCGACCACGTTCACCATGCCCAGGGCCAGGGCGCCTTTTTCCTTGGCTTCGCGCAGGGCCGCGAGCGTGTCGGCGGTCTCGCCGGACTGGCTGATGGCGACGACCACCGTCCCCTCTTCAACAATCGGATTGCGATAGCGGAACTCGCTGGCGTAAGTGCATTCGGTCACGACCTTGGCCAGGTCCTCCAGCAGGTAATCTCCTACCAGCCCGGCATGCCAGGCCGTTCCCTGACCGGTCAGGATGAATCGCCGGGCGCGGACCAGATCGCGGATATGATCCGAGATTCCGCCGAGCACGATCCGGCCTTCACGCTGTTCGGCGCGGCCGCGCAGGCAATTGCGCAGGGCGTTGGGCTGCTCGAAGATCTCCTTGAGCATGTAATGCTCGTAATCTCCCAGCTCATATTCCTCGAGCTTGTTCTCCAGCTGGCTCACGACCGGGCTGATTTCGATGTCGTCGATCGTGGTGGTGCGGAATTCGTCGGGACGGAGCACCGCCATCTCGTTGTCGTTGAGGTAGATGACCTGCGTGGTGTGCTCGACGATGGCGCTGGCGTCGGAAGCGACGATGTACTCGTCGGCTCCCACGCCGATGATCAGCGGGCTCCCCTTGCGGGCGACGACCAGCGTGTCCGGCTCTTCCTTGCAGACGACGGCGATCCCGTAAGTCCCTTCCACCTCGTGCAGTGCCGCTTGCACCGCCCGCTGAAGCACGGAGACGCCGGGCGGAATGTGGTTCTTCGCCTTCAGGTCCGTGTAGAGGTCGCCAATCAGGACGGCCAGCACCTCGGTGTCGGTCTGGCTCGCAAACGTGTGCCCTTTATCGGTGAGGAATTTCTTGAGTGCGACGTAGTTTTCGATGATGCCGTTGTGCACCAACGCGATTCCGCCATGGTCGTCAACATGCGGGTGTGCGTTGATCTCGGTGGGGGGGCCATGGGTGGCCCAGCGCGTGTGGGCCATGCCGATCCGGGATGGCGGAATTGCATTGCCGTCCTGAAGCGCATCCTCCAGCACGCTGATGCGCCCGACGGCGCGGCGGACGTGCAGTTTCCCGGCGTCGTCGATCACGGCGATGCCAGCCGAATCGTATCCCCGGTATTCCAATCGCTTGAGCCCTTCAAGCAGAACGGGCTGGGCGACGCGACGGCCGACGTAAGCAACGATTCCACACATGAAAATTCTCCCGAGTCGAATACTCCCGCGATTCGGAGATTCAAACAATGCATCGGTACGTCAGGAAGCCCGGCCCGGCTTCCATGATGACCCACTCATTCTTTTCCCCGCTGATTCCGTTTAGAGTCTAACCGGCGCGGCGGGCCTGACAACTTGCCGTAAGACATAAATAATCCGTTATGGATCTCTTTCAGGACATTAGAAAGCAGAATCTTGAGCGCGTGGCGCCGCTGGCGGTGCGGATGCGGCCGCGCAATCTCGACGAATTTGCCGGTCAGCAGCATTTTCTCGGACCTGGGAAATTGCTGCGGCGGATGCTGGAGGCGGATCGGCTGACCAGCGTCATTTTTTATGGTCCGCCAGGTACCGGGAAAACCACGCTTGCCCAGATCATCGCCGCCCACACCAGGAGCCATTTCGAGCAGGTCAACGCCGCGGCTGTGGGCGTGAAGGAAGTTCGAGCATTGCTCGATGCCGCCCGGGAGCGGCTCGGAACCTCCGCCCGGCGAACCGTTCTGTTTCTCGATGAGATCCATCGTTTCAATCGCGCCCAGCAGGACATCCTCCTGCCGGATGTGGAAGCGGGCCATGTACTGTTGATCGGGGCGACGACGGAAAATCCGTTTTTCGCGGTCAATTCCCCGCTGGTCAGCCGGAGCCAGATTTTTCAGTTTACGCCATTGACCGAAACAGAGATCCGAAGTCTCCTCAAACGGGCGGCGTCCGATAAGGAGCGTGGCTTCGGCACGCTCCCAATCACCATCGACCCGGAAGCGATCGATCTTTGGGCGACCATGTCCGATGGGGATGCCAGGCGGGCGTTGGCGGGTTTGGAAGTGGCCGTTTTGTCACAGCCGCAGGAAGGGCCAATCCATGTAACGCTCGACGTGGCTGAGCAATCGATGCAGCGCAAGGCGATCGTTTATGATGGCACCGGCGATGAGCATTACGATGCCGCCAGTGCGCTGATCAAGTCGATGCGCGGGAGCGACCCGGACGCCGCGGTTTACTGGGTGGCACGAATGCTGGAAGCCGGCGAAGACCCCCGATTTATCGCACGACGGATTGCGATCCTGGCCAGCGAAGACATCGGCAATGCCGATCCGCAGGCGCTGTGCGTGGCGGCGGCGGCCTTCGATATTGTCGAAAAAATCGGCCTGCCGGAGGCTCAACTAACTCTTTCTCAGGCCGCCATTTACATGGCCACGGCCCCCAAATCGAATGCCTCGGCCGTTGCCATCTGGTCAGCGGCCAAAGACGTGAAGGAAGGGCGAACGCTTCCGGTGCCAAAGCATTTGCGCGACTCGCATTATGGCGGGTCCGCACGCCTGGGACACGGGGAAGGATATCAATACGCCCATGATTTCAAGGGAGGCTTTGTTCGACAGGACTATCTTGGCGTGGATAAAAGCTATTATCAGCCGACCGATCGCGGCTACGAGGCGGTGATTGGGCAACGTATGTCGGATTTGCGGAGCAGTTTAGAATTAGACGAAAAACAGCCGAAAAATCCCATAGCGGAAAAGCCGTCCGACTGAACGAAACACAATCTTGTCAGTATCAACGCGGGACAGAGTTTAGAACTTAAGACATAAATCCTTCGATTTGTCCGAAAAAGTCAAACCGTTTGAAAGGGTTTTACGTAATGTCTGATATGACGAGCAAGGCGGCAGTGCGGCGACAGTTACGTGAGATGCTGGCAAAAACCAGCGAGGCCGATCGCCACCGTAAGAGCGTGGCCGCGGCGACCGCTCTCTGCAGCACCACCGAATTTGCCGCCGCCCGCACCGTCATGCTCTTTCTCTCGACCCCCTCCGAAATTGATACCGCTCCCATCGCGCTGCGAGCCTGGCAGGCGGGAAAGACCGTTGTCGTTCCGAAAGTGAGCTGGGATCAGCGCCGCATGCTTCCGGTTGAAATTCATTCGCTCCAGACGGGCATGACCGTGACGGGCGCCGGCGTACGCGAGCCGATCGCGGGAAAGCCTATTCCCCTGGATCTGATCGATCTGGTCGTGGTTCCGGGATTGGGGTTCACTGCCGCTGGATATCGCATCGGCCGCGGCATGGGTTTCTATGACCGGTTCCTCGTTCAACCGGATTTCATCGGCAGTTCATGCGGCCTCGGCTTTGAGGAGCAGATCGTTGCCGAATTGCCGGTGCTTGACCACGATGTTCCGCTTTGTATGCTGGCGACGGATTTGGGCATCCGCCGCTTTGCTTCGAATTGCATCGAGTCCAGATAGTCGATCGGTCAAACTTCGTCATCCTGTCATTGATGTGAAAGGGCGTGGCGGTCTGACCGAAAGAGAACATGGAGGTTCTCATGCGTCGATCCAGGCGCGTAAGCCGCCCGCTCATCGCAGCCTTGGCCGTCGTAATCGTCCTCGGCTCTTTCTTTTACCTTCACAATCTAAAGAAGACGCGTGCCGTCGAGGTATCGCCGCGCGCGGACGCTTCGCGACCGGCCATTCCTTCGCCACAGGCCACGGCAGTCGTGCAGATCGCAGCCGCGCATGCGCAGCCCGCTTCGGCGCTGAAATCGAATCCGAGCACTCAGCCCGATGCGCTGGTTACCGAGACGCCCGGCATTTCCGGCCCGGGGGTTTGGGCGCATGATCACACCGCCGCTCCCGATCGTGAAGCCGTTTCCAGCGTGTTGGATGTCCTTCCGCTGCCGCCGACCACGCAGCGATCGATCGCATCGGCCGCCCCGGCTGCCCAGCATCTGTCGGTCAATCCGTCTTCCGCGCTCGCGGACTCCAGGAGCAAGAAAGAATCCGGCGACCTGCTCGGCGCCCGCGCCGAACTGAACGACGCATTGCTTTCCGGAAAGCTCAGCAGCGCTGACGCCGATGCCGTTCGTCAGTCCATCGCCGAGATCAATCAAACGGTGATTTTTTCGCCGCAAAAATTCAACGACGATCCGTTTAGCGCGAGTTACCCGGTGCAGAGCGGCGAGCGGCTTTCCACCATCGCCGGGAAGAATGGCGTTACCTGGGAATGCCTTTCCCGCGTCAACGGCATCGAGCCGCGGCGCCTTCGTTCCGGTACGACGATCAAGATCGTCAAGGGGCCGTTTCACGCGGTCGTCTACAAGGGCCTCTTCCGCATGGACATCTATCTCGGCTCTCCCGGCGAATCGGGTTCGATGTTCGTCAAGAGCATGCCGGTCGGACTGGGAAAAGACAGTTCGACGCCGACCGGGACCTGGCAGGTGCAGCCGGGCAACAAGATTCGACATCCCAAATATTACAGCCCGCGCGGCGAAGGCGTGATCGACGCCGACGATCCCAAGAACCCCCTGGCCGGCTACTGGATCGGCCTCCAGGGCCTCGACGGCCAGGCCATCGGCAAGAATTCCTACGGCATTCACGGAACGATCGACCCCAATTCGATCGGGAAGATGGAATCGATGGGGTGCATTCGCATGCGCGCCGAAGATATTGCCCTGGTTTTCGATCTGCTGGTAGAGGGGAAGAGCAAAGTGGTTGTGAAGGATTGATCACTCGATGTGGCACGGGTTTCCAACCCGTGTCTTTGGTCGAAGACACGGGTTGGAAACCCGTGCCACCAATTTCCAGCGCCATCGCATGTATCAATCATCTAATCGCGATGCCGTTGAAGTGACTCGCTTGTCCATCATTTCTTTTGTTGCTCGTGCACCGCCGCCAGCAGTCTGTGCGGCTTTCCATCCGGCTGAAGCATCTTGCCAAATAAAAGGGCGACCGAGTCGGTGATGGCGGGCGCGACGGTTTTTTCCACAACCGGGTGATCGGTTGTACCGGTGACGTGAATCTCGTAGAGCAAGCCGCGCTGGGCGGTATTCACGACCTTTTGAATCCCTCCGATGATGTCTCCGGCGATATCGCTGACCAGGGGGATGTTCAACTGCTTCACCTTGTCGCCCCAGTCGCCCAGCGGGGTGGCGACGGCCTCCAGATTCAGGCTCTTGTCGAAGCCGATGGTCCCTGATCCCTGTAAGCCGAGGGCCGGGGAATTAATGGCGACGTCTTTGAGCGTGATGGTTTCATCCGCGATACTGAAGAGGCCGGCCGCATCGCCGATGGTTTTCGCCTCGTCGTGGCGCACGACTGGAACGACGTCCTCGAGCACGGGGATCGGATAGATGTCGGCCTGGATGATTTCGAACTCGCCGTCGGCGGTGAGACGCCCAAGCGCCGTTTTGGCCGGCTGGGTTGAAGCGTCGATCGGCGCACTCTGAATCGTGACATTGGCGTACGCAAGCCCGTTCATTTTTCCATGCTTCGCCGCGCGGAGTTTTAATTGCTTGCCGAGCTTTTCCAGGTCGAGATCGCTGATGGAAATAGTGCCGTCGTACTGCATGGGTTTTTTCGGGGAGACCTTTCCTTTGGCGACGACGGTTCCGCCGAGCACGTTCGCGGAAATCTGGGGGATGGTGATTTGCGCAGGCGTAATGGTCGATTCGCCGCGGAGTTCTGTCAGCGGAATTTGATATTCGCTCAGATTAAAAACCCCGTGCTCACTGCTGACATGAAAGCTGTAATCCGCTGGTGAATTGAAGCCTCCGGCACGAAGGGATTGATACGTATACTCGCTTCCGTCGACCGCAAACGCACCGGCGGGAAGCAATTGCGCGAGGACTTTTCCAAATCTGCCTGGATACGTCGGGCCCGGCTGGTGATAAACGATTCCGCCGCTGATCTCCTCGAATTTCACCCGTTCCTTCAAATCCGCCAACTGAATATGGCGGGCTGGATCGAACAAAATCACCCGTGCGCGATCGAGCACGTATTGATCGGGGCCGTAATTGGCAGTCAGGTTCTTGAGCTCGACGATCCCGTCGCGAACCTCGACGGTTCCCCCGCCTCCCACATGATCGAGCGGCACGGAGAACTTGGGAGTTTTAAAAGCGACGTTGCGCGGATAAGCGATAAGTCGCCAGTGGAAATCCTTCAGGTCGTCCAGGGTTCTGACGGCGCACAACGGCCCATTGGCGGCGGCGGTGAACTCGGCCTTGCCGCGTGCCTGCGCCCGTTGCATCAGAGCGGCCAACAGTCCGTATTGGCCATCGAAAGATTCGAGCCTGGACGCACGGTCCGCAAGAAGAGAACCGAGCAAATCCTCAAGCTTCCAGTGTCCGTCTTCTCCGATCGACAGTACGCCACCGGTCAGATTTGTCGTAATTCCGGCGGCGACGGCGCTGGCGGACTGGATCGTTATCGATGCGACGGAGTGGCCTGCGTTCGATTGCGCCACGGGCGCTTTTGCCAGCACGCGAACCTTGAATGCCGCCTTTTCCACGTCCAGCTTCCACGCCGGCAGATGGGCTGAGCCATCCTTCAACTCGAAGGACCCCTCCAGGTCATCGCGCGACCGGTCATCCATTCCGAAGTGCCCGCGCACTTCGATCCGCAGATTTCCGTCGACGTGCCCGCTGGCCTGGTTGCCGGTCTTGCCCGAGATCGAGAGCAGGGTGGCTTGGCCCAGATCAAACTCCCATCGCAGCTCGTCGATGTCGGCGCTCCGGTCATCGATGTCGATCGCCGCGGAGGTTTTCAACTGGGCCGGCCCCGCGCCCCAGAGCCGGCAGGAGTAAGCGGATTTCGACTTGCCGTCCGGGTGAATCGCCGCGCTCAAGCCTTGAATAATCGTTCGCTCCGATGATTCGCTTTGCGTGTGATCGGAATAGACGAGCCGCGCGTCCGACATCGAAAAGTCGTCGAGACGAAATAGATCTGAGGGGCGTTGTTTCTCCGCAGGACTCGCCTTCAGTTCGTCGGCTTCTTTCCTGGCGGAATTTGCCCTGGCGTCTTCCGTACGAAACAGCCACCCCTGTGATGTTTTCACGAGCCGGACGACCGGCCTGTGAAGCGAGAGCGAACGAACCAGGAGTGTTTCATGCGCGTGCGGCATTCTTGCCAGTCGCAGCACGACACGGTTTGCGCTGAAGATTTCGATCGGCTCGCCGCTCGGTCCCGGAAGGGTGATGCGCGGCGATAAGAGGATCAGTCCGAAAGGAGGCCGATAGAAGACGGCCCGAGTCTCGAGCGTCGCTCCCATCTGCTGGTCGAGCGCATCGGCCAGATGGTTGCGAAAAATTCGACCGAGAATCAAGGACGCGGTGAGCGCGGCCAGAAGAATTGCCGCGGACGAAATCGCGAGAATTTTCAACCACCAACGCCGCGGCCAGGCCATAAACAGATGATACTCAATGGGGGACTTGGCAGGACATGGACGAAGCTGAGAAGTTGTTCAACAACTCCTCTCACGCCGTGTCCTGTGGACCCGGCGTGGCAATCAAGGTGGTTCCTTAAGCAGCTTCCAGACTAAACCGCTACCGCTTCGGCGATCGTTTCCGGCGTGGCGATAGGAGCGGGCGTTTCTTCCCCCAGCGCCGCGGCTTCGGCTTCCGTAAGCGTTTCCGCCTGCGTTGACAGATCGCGCACCTTGACGCTCACGTTCATGGTCTCGTTGGCTCGGCAGTAGTAGGTGCCCGAGGTGGGTGTGGAGTCGAAGTAATGCCTTCCATACGCAAGTCGAACGTGATCGCGATGCGGCAGCGTGCCGTTGGTGGGGTCAAACCCCTTCCAGCCGAAATTCGGAATGTACAGCTCAACCCACGCGTGCGATGAACAACAGGCGATGCTGTCTTTGTCGTCTTCGCCGACGTACAGGTAGCCGCAGGCATACGCGCCGGAATCCCCAGCAGCCGGGCCATGCAGACGAACAGATTGGCAAAATCCTGGCAGACCCCTTTTTTCATGATAAAAACGTCGTAAGGCGTCGTCTTCAGGGTGGTCGAGCCGGGGCAATATTTCAGCTCGCGATGCAGTGTGAGGTTCATCGCGAACAGCGTCTCCATCAGGTCGCGCTTGTTACGCTCGACAAAGCTCATCGCATATTCGCTGATTTCATGCAGTTGAGTGTCAGGCAGCTCGACCGGCTGCAAATAAGGATGGAGCATTAGTCGCTCCCAGGGCATCCAGACCAGAGGAAATGAGGGCCGGATCGGAACCTTGGCGAAAGCGAATGGATCCTCGTCAACCAGTTCCACGACCGACCGCGCGATGATCTTGAGCTCCTGGTACGGCTCCTTCAACTCAAAGCGTGCGGCGGCATTGCCGAAGACATCGTCATATTCGACGAGCTTTACGTGCGGGGAAATCTTCAAATCGAATTCCAGCACATGCTGTCGCCGATCGGTGATCGGCCGCAGATGCAGCCGATGAACACTGCGCGTGACAGGCCGGTCGTAGCTGTATCGAGTGGCGTGAACGACTTCGAGAAGACGAGTGGAACCAATCATTGCCCTATTGCCTCCATGCAATCCACGTTCCTGACGGTTAGATTACGAATTAATGCTGCGCTAATCCAGTGCGCCTGCAATCGAGCCACGCGGTGAAAGAACAATTTGCCGCGGATAAACGCGGATTGACGCGGAGCAGATTGGTGAATCGTGCCCTAATTATGGTGCGTCGTTTCCATCAAATCCTTCTGATCTCGAGCATCCTCTGGTTGTCGTGGCTTATGATGATGCTCGTGCACGAAAGCGGGCACGTGGCGGGCGCGATCGCCTCCGGTGGCACGATCCGTAAGGTGATCTGGCACCCGTCGGTCATATCACGAACGGATGTCGAACCGAATCCGCATCCACTGATCGAGGTCTGGGCTGGGCCGCTGGTGGGCAGCATTGTGCCGGTGATCTTCGCCTGGATGACGACGTTCTTCCGCCTTCGGATCGCGTACCTCCTCTGGACGTTTGCCGGATTCTGCCTCATTGCCAATGGGGCATACATTGGGACCGGCGCGGCTAAGCCGGTCGGCGACGCACTCGAATTGCTCGACTACGGCATGCCGCGCTGGCCGTTGGCCGCTTTTGGAATTGCGGCGGTGAGCGCTGGCCTGTGGATCTGGCACCGCGTCAGCCCTCGGTTTGGTTTTGGAGCGGTGCCAACGGCGATCGACGCTGGACATGCGTATGGCGCGTTTGCCTTTGCGATCGTCGCAATCGCTATCGCCTTCGCGTTCGGCCACTCACGCTGAAAACGAAGAGATTTAACCGCGGATGGCGCGGATTTCGCGGATGGGATTTCGTTTTTCAATTCTCTCCGTGCTATCTGCTTCTTCTTATCCGCGGCCATCCGCGTAATCCGCGGTTAAGTCTTCATTTGAAGAAAGAGTTGACCGCGGATGGCGCGGATTTCGCGGATGGGAATTCAATTCTCGGGTTCCGCGGGAAGCGGATCATTGGGAGTTCTGAGTCACGCCAAAAGTTTTGACGGCCTAGTGAAATCCGTCACAACCTCGTATACCATCCCACCCGTATGCCCAAGATCACTGTTGACGGCAAGACGATCGAGGCCCGGGACCGGCAGATGATTCTTCAGGCCTGTCTCGATGCCAACATAACACTGCCGCATTACTGCTATCACCCGGGGCTGTCGATCCCGGCTTCGTGCCGTATCTGTCTCGTCGAAGTCGAGGGGATCCCCAAGCTCGTCCCGTCCTGCCAGACGCCGATCCGCGACGGAATGGTCGTCAATTCCAAAAGCTCCAAGGCGGTGGCCAATCAGAAGCAGGTGATGGAATACCTGCTGATCAATCACCCGCTCGATTGCCCGGTCTGCGACCAGGCCGGCGAGTGTCAACTGCAGGATTACTCTTATCAGTACGGCCGAAGCCAGTCGCGCTTCGAGGAAGACAAGGTTAAGAAGCCAAAGAAGGACGTCGGCGACAACATTTATCTGTACGGCGACCGCTGCATCATGTGTACGCGCTGCGTCCGTTTCACGCGCGAAGTGAGCGGCACCTCGGAGCTCTTCGTGAACGGCCGCGGCGACAAGGAAGAAATCGACGTTTTCCCCGGCCATCCGATCAACAACAAGCTCGCCTCCAATGTGGTGGATCTCTGCCCCGTCGGTGCACTGCTGGACAAAGATTTTCTTTTCAAGCAGCGCGTCTGGCTGCTCAAACAGGCCTTCTCCATCAGCCCGGTCGACAGCGGCGGGGAAAACATCTGCCTGGAGCACAATGAAGGCGTCGTCTATCGCATCAAGCCGCGCTACAACGCCGACGTGAATCAATGGTGGATCAGCGACGACACGCGTTATTCCTACAAGGCGCTCTACAACGAAAAGCGGCTCAAGAGCGCCCGCCGCCTCCAGCATGGCGTCCCCACCGAAGATGCTTTTCACGCCGTGCTCAGTCATGCGATCAAGGAACTGAAGGCTCTCGTTTCGCAAAATGGAACCGGCTCGCTGTATGGAGTTCTTTCGCCGATGATGGCGTGCGAAGAGGCATGGCTCTTTGCCCAGGCCATCCGATCCATCGATTCCCAGGCGCTGCTTGTGCTCGGCCCGGTGCCGACCGCCGGGCAGGATGAAATTTTCAAAAACACCGTCAACGGCAAGCAGACATTCGTCATCAAGGGAGAAAAAGTCCCCAACGCCGCCGGCGTTCGCCGCGTTCTGGAAATGGTCGGCGGCCCGACCGCGAGCTGGGACGATCTGCTGTCCGGGCAACGCGCGGAGTTTGCAAAACTCAAAGGGGGCTGGACGGTCGGCGGATATCTTTCACGCTGGCTGTCAGAACTACCCGAGGTGATGAAGCGCGGCTTCCGCGTGATTCAGGATATTTTGCCGAGCGCGCTGAGCGACGTCGCCGACGCGGTCCTTCCCGCCGCCGCCTGGGCGGAAAAGGACGGGTGCTGGGAAAATTATCAGGGACGGATTCAACCCTTCGTGGCGGCGGTCGCGCCGCCCGAGGGCGCCGGCGCGAAGGGGATGTCTATTA
The DNA here is from genome assembly GCA_963754335.1 of uncultured Phycisphaerales bacterium. Taxonomy (GTDB): domain Bacteria; phylum Planctomycetota; class Phycisphaerae; order Tepidisphaerales; family Tepidisphaeraceae; genus JBBSDP01. The sequence goes on along the minus strand of CAVWFQ010000005.1, from coordinate 1,034,603 downwards.
CAGGATCCTCGGACGCACCGGCCTCTATAACGTTGCTGCCGTGCGTGGAGAAATGGGCGGCGTTTTTGCTTCGGTCGCGTTTCCGCCCGAATCCGAACCCGCGCCAGCGCCGCAGTTTGCGGCGTTGTGATCGTTTCGATTTCCAGGATTTTTGAGTATGCGAATCCAAAATCTCATCGACCTGTTTGTCTCCTGGGTTCCCATCTGGATCTTTATTGCACTGATTGTCCACCTGGTCGTGCTCGGCGGGGTCGCTTACCTCATCCTGCTGGAGCGGAAAGTCGCATCGTGGGTGCAGGATCGAATCGGCCCCAATCGCGTCGGCTTCGATTTCGGTCTTTTCCCGAAATTGCGGGATGAATGGTTTTGGTCAGCCGCTGGCTGATGGAATCAAATTCATCGTCAAGGAAGATTATCGAGCGCGAGGCGTCGACAAGGTTCTGTTCACCATCGCGCCGGGGATCATGATCATCGCGATCATTATCAGCATCGTGGTGATCCCATGGGGCGGAATCGTTCAAACGACGCGGACCTTCGATATGACCCGCGATGTGCAGAAGGGGATGGACCCGCGCGATGCGGCGATCGCGATGCTCCCGATCGGCGCTCACGCCGTCCTCGCGCCGGGCGCTCCGGGAGCGCCTGAGTCGCCCAACACGCACGCCCCCGCAACGGCCCATCAACGGCAGCTTGACCAGGAGGCCATCCGCGACAGCATTGACGTCCAGACCCGCTATGAAGTCAGCGATGAAGGTAGCGTCGAGCGAACCTACGCGACCATCACCTATCGCTACCCGTTTCAGATCGCGGATTTGAACATCGGCGTTCTCTTCGCTCTGGCTGCACTTTCGCTGGCCGTCTACGGCGTCGTCATCGGCGGATGGGCCAGCAATAACAAATATTCGTTTCTGGGCGGTCTGCGGGCGACCGTCAACATGATCAGCTACGAAATCCCGATGGGATTGAGCATTCTCTGCATCGTCGTCATGTTTGGCACGCTGGACCTGGGCGTCATCGTCGACAAACAGGCCCACTATTGGCTGGGATTCATCCCCGCCTGGAACGTCTTCACCCAGCCGCTCGCGTTTTTGATGTTCCTGGTCTGCATCCACGCCGAGGCCAACCGCGCCCCGTTTGACCTGGCCGAGGCCGAACAGGAACTGGTCGGCGGATATCACACCGAATACAGCTCGATGCGATTTGCGCTATTCTTCCTGGCCGAGTACGCCGGGATGATTACAACCAGCGCCGTCTGCGTGGCGCTCTTCTTCGGCGGATGGCATCTTCCCGGCCTGGGCGGCACCGTCGATCCCAACAGCCCGGCGGTTACCAGCAGCTATATCATCTGCATCCTTCGCACCGCGGTCTTCTTCGCGAAGACGCTGATCATCATTTTCGTTTTCATGTGGGTGCGCTGGAGCCTGCCGCGATTTCGGTTCGATCAGCTCATGATGCTCGCCTGGCGGGCGCTGATTCCCATCTCTCTGGGTTTGCTGCTCATGACCGCGCTGATCGTCTATTTTGGCCGGAATCATCTCGGGCCGAACCTGGAAATCGACGGTCCGCTGGCCGCCATTTACTTCGTAGTCAACGTGATTGTTCTGGGCCTGATCATGTTCATCAGCACGACGCTTCCCGCGGCTCCCGCCACCAACCGGAAGATCCGCATTCCCGGCAGCCGGTTCCTTCGCACGCCGCTGCCCGCCTCGTGAGCGAATTTCCTAAAGTGAAACCGTCATGAAAGACTCTGACATTATCCAGCTCGAAGAACCGAAATTGTCGCTCGGCGATCAGTTTTATTTCCCGCAGGTGCTGATCGGCCTGGGGACGACGTTCAAGCACATGCTGCGCGTGCTCGGCGGGACGGATCGTGTCATTCAATATCCCGAAGAGCGGCGCGAGGACCTTCCCGTCGAACAGGGAGGCATGTTCGAGCCGACCTACAAAGGCGTTCACCGGCTCAACAAGGATGAAGAAGGGCGCGTCAAATGCGTCGCCTGCTTCATGTGCTCCACGGCCTGTCCGGCGCGATGCATCCATATCGAGGCCGCCGAAAGCCCCTGGGCCGACCGCGAGAAATATCCCGTAAAATTCGACATCGACGAACTGCGCTGCATCTACTGCGGCATGTGCGAGGAAGCGTGTCCGGTCGATGCGATCGAGCTCACTCACGTCTACGACATCGTCGGTCTGACCCGTCAGGAAATGATCTTCGACAAATCAAAACTCCTCCGCATGTACGATCAGACGGTTAAAGACGAACCGATGTAAATCGGTCGTCCCCTTTTAGCGCCTGCCCAAAGGGCAGGGAGTTCCGGGGGCAAACGATGATCATTGGCGCTCACGTCATCATCAGCGCATACGGTTTCTGGTTGCCCAACGACGATCGCGGTTCGTGGTCCGACTTCATCCGTCGTTGGGAGCTTTTGAAATTCCGAGAAGCGACTCCGGTCGAAACGCGCGAGTCGGTCGCACATCATCCGTCCGACCGAATCAAACGCGCCGAAGCAAAAGCGTCTCTTCTTTTCCCACCGGTCCGATTCACAGGACTGCAAGCCCGCGCGATTGCGCGGGGCTTTGCACGGGCAGTCGAGCGAACCGGCGCAACGATCCTCGCTTGCTCGATATTGGAATACGCGCGATCAGGGATTTTGCGATCGCAACGTCAAATGCACGATTTCCGCGGGAGCGTTAACGCGCAGTGGAAACCAGGCGCCGACACCATTTGCGACCACCAGTGCGTTTTCTCCTTTTCGATAGATCCCCGACCAGTATTTAAAAAGCGCGGGGCCCGCGCGATGTTTTTCGTGAGCATGAGCTGCCCGCCGTGCGTGTGGCCGGAGAGCGTCAGGGGGATTCCGATCGAGGCTGCCGCGTCGAACGCGTGGGGATGATGGGCGAGCAGGATCGGAAACGCGTCGGGATCGAGTAAAGGTTTTAGTCGCAGCACCGATGCGCTTCGCTGCGGGTCCGTCTTTGTCCAGCGAACGCCGAGGAATTGAAGATCCCGGTCCCGGAAGGTCAGGTGCCGGGTCTCATCGGCGAGAAACGGAAGACCCGAAGCACGCATCCTCTCTTCGAAAATCGCTCCGTCCTCCATCAGGTCATGATTTCCCTCGCAGATGAACATGCCGTTTCGCGGGTCGATCCGGCGGAGCATGTCGATCCCCGCGGGCAGATCGGAAAGGGAGATGTCGATGATGTCGCCGGTCACCATCACGAAATCGGCGTTGAGCCGGTTCACCTGGTCGGCGATCGCCGGCAAGACGCCGGGCCGCGTGAACTTGCCGATGTGCATGTCCGTCAGGTGGGCGATCGTCATCCCGTCCAGCTCGCGCGGAAGCCGCGGGAGGGAAAGCTCCATCCGGCGGATGCGCACGGGGCCGCTCAACTGCGCCAGCGAAATGCCCGCCGCGCCCATCGTCAGGATCGGCGGCAGCGTGATCGCCGCCCCGGTCAGGAGTTGCCGGCGCGTCGGGGCATGAAGGTCCGAAGGAAAAACGGGACAGTCCCGATTAGCGCACTGCGAAACGGTTCGGGGTGAATGGGACCTGGCAAAGCGTACCCAGGCGTTAGCCAGAGCGAGTGCGCCGGCGACGATCATCGTTGCCGGGAGGACCAGCAGATGCCAGAGATAGACCGCCGCATGCAATGAAGTGGGTACCGGCGTGTGCGATTTGCGGGTGACGCCGGGAAGAAAAATCGCCAGCAGCAGATAGCCAACCATCCAGCCCACCCACGCGCCCAGCAGGGTCCGCCAGGCGATAGCGTGCCGCAACGGGCGCAGCTTCGTGTCGGCCCACCACCAGAAGAGGAGGTCGAAGCCGACCATCGATAAAAAGATCATGCCGATCACGGCGGGTCTCCCGATTGACATTGCCACAAGCGTTCGCATGGTTTATCGGTCAGATTGATACCGCCCGGTTGCCAAAACGTGCGGAACTGTAACGTTTGCGCTCCTACTCCTACACGATCCTGCGGATGAAAAGACGAGTAGGAGTATGAGTACGAGTAGGAGTAGGATAGAGATCGATCGCTCCTGTTTCCCAGGAACCTCGCCCGATCTATACTTCCCGTCCATGTCCAGATCCGCGATGACGACACTGTGGCTTGCATTGCTCCTCACCGGCTGCGCGCGGATTGACCGAACGATCACCGTCAACAGTGAGCCGGACAACGCCCTGGTTTATCTCAACGACCAGGAGATCGGGCGGACGCCGGTCACGCGCACGTTCAAATGGTACGGCACCTACGACGTGGAGGTGCGCAAGGACGGCTACGAAACGATTAAGACCAGCGCCCCCGTGATCGCGCCCTGGTGGCAGATTCCGCCGATCGATCTGATCGCCGAGTTCTACCCCGGCAAGCTGGAGGACAACCGCTCTTTTCAATACTCACTGCGCGAACCCACCACCGTCGAGGAAGACCCAATGGCCCTCATCAACCGCGGCGAGCAGTTGAAAACACGTCTCGAATCCGGTCAGCGACACGGAAGTTCCCCAGACACGTCCGACGACCCGCCCGGCCCATCATCCGTCTACCAAGCCTGTTCCGGCGACGAGTCTGGCGCCGTAAAATTCGGGGAATTTCATGCCCGATCTCGATTTTCGTCAATCACGACCCGGCGACGAGACGCCTTTCGCCCTTCAGGTCATCGATTACGGAACCCCGGGACCTTCAAAAATCTTCGGCGTATTTCTTTCCGCCGGCGCGGGGTGGGTTGTTTTCCGCGGGATCATGGAAGAATCGAAATTGACCGATCCGCCCTGTGACCAAACCGAACCGCGTCCGCGACAGCGATCGAATTGCTTCAGGCCGCTACAGTCGCGCCACTGAGCACGCTCAGTGCCGACTTGGTGTTGGTCATGACGACCGTTTCCCAGAGATCGATGCTCTCCAGCTTGTAGCGGTAATCGACCTGCACGCCGGTCTGGCGAATCAGATCCTGAAGGGCGAGATCGCTGCGCCAGCCGATTTTGGTGAAGAGCGGGCAGAGCCATTTCTCGACCATGGCGATGAGCCGGTTGGTCGACTGGAAATGATTGACGATGACGATGCGCTTTCCCGGCTTGGCGACGCGCTGTGCCTCGCGCACCAGATGATAGGGGTCGCTCACCACGCTGATGACGTGGCTGATGAAGACGTGATCGAACGTGTCCTCGGCGAAGGGGAGTTGCATCGCGTCGGCTTGAAATACGGTTGCATTGGTGCGTTTTTGCTCGCGGATTTTCTTGCGAGCCTCGCGGAGCATTCCGCTGGAAAGATCGACACCGACGATAGTGCCGCGATCGGTCGGATAGTAATTCAGCGAAACGCCGGTTCCGATCCCCAGGTCCAGAACCCGGTCGCCGGGGCGAATATTCATGTGTGAGATCGCGCGGGCAATGCGCCGGCGAACCAGCCGTCCGAAAGTCACATCATAAAACATTGAATGAATGTCATAGATGCGTTTAGTGCTCGATTCCTGCATGGCCAACGACCTTCCCTGAACGAATCAAAACTAAATGACGCCGTAATTTAGGGAACCTGCGGCAAATCCGCAATGGAGAGACCGATTTCTACCCCGGATTCGAAAACGTCAATTTCGTGCGGACCGGCCGTATCCAATTACAATCGATTCGATTCCAGGCAGGACCAGCGACGATGGGCTCCAATCCAATTCAGATTCCCGGCGATTCGGATCCGGAGTTGATTCCGAGCCTGGCCCGCTTCTGCCAGACGATCCTGCCGGAGCTTTTGAGGGAAGCCGATCCCGCCCGTGCGCTGCAAATGACCCGCGACATCGTCGAGCATGATCGCTGGAATTCTTTCGATCGATTTCATGAGACAAGCAAACGGCTTCTTTACGCCTATCGCGCATGCGGCGCGGAGGCCGAACTGTACGAGATTCCTACTGGCGGAAAGCGCGGCGACGGGAAATGGATCATCCCCGAGGCGGAGGATTGTCGCGATGGGACGCTCGATCTGATTGAGCCGTTTGAGCGCCGATTTGCGGATTATCGCGAATGTCCGTGGAACATGGTGCAGTGGTCCGCTCCAACGCCGGCAGACGGGATCGAATGTGAGCTGGTCGTCATCGATGCCGACGAGCTACTCGCGAATACGCCAGCGGGATCGTTGGCGGGTCGGATCATACTGACCCGGCTCGATCCAGTTGCCCATCTCGTCGCGTTCGCGCGAGCGGGCGCCGCCGGGCTGATCTGCGACCGGCCGATCGAAGGATGCCCCGAGGCAATCCCCTGGACGAAATTCGGCTGGGGTGGGATCAGTCTTGCCGATGCCGAAACCAAATTGTTTGGTTTTGCGATTTCCGCTAGCGCCGGTGATTCGCTGCGCGACCTGCATCGCCAACACGGTCGGCTCGTTATGCGGGCGCGAGTCGACGTTCGACGGTATGCGGGAAGCCATGACGTCGTGAGCGGGATCATCCGAGGCCGCGAGGATCCGGATGCGGAAATCTGGGCGGTCGCCCACTGCGCCGAGCCGGGCGCGCTTGATAATGCGTCCGGCGTAGCCGCATGTATTGAGATCGCCCGGGTGATTACCGCGCTCATTCGGCGCGGCGCGATCCCCGCACCCCGGCGAACGATCCGGCTTCTGCACGGCTACGAATGCTTTGGTTTTTTTCATTTCCTCGAGCATGCCAAACGCCTCCAGCCGCCATTGGCCGGCGTCTGTATCGACACGCTGGGCGCGCGTCCCAACCTCTGCGGCGGAGCACTGCGCTGGCACGCGACGGCACCTTCTTCGGCGTCGTTTGTAGACGACATTGGCGCGATCGTTCTTCGCGAGGCGCTCGGGCAGCGCCCGATCTACACGCTCAAGACGATGCCATTCCTCTCCACCGAAGACACGCTTCTTGGCGATCCGGTTTACGGATTCCCCTGTCCGTGGATCACCAATCATCCCGCCATCGGATACCACAGTTCAGCCGACACGATCGACGTGATTGACGGGGACGGACTGGCACTCTGCGCAGGCGCGATGGCCGGATATCTCTATTTCCTGGCCGACGTCGGATCCAGCGAAGCGCTGGAGATGGCTCGGGCCGACCCCCGCTCGATCGAAAAAGGGGCATGCACTCCAGTCGGATCGCAAGCGCGTCATGTACAGCATCGCGCCACCGTCGAGCGTTTGAAGCGGTTCGTCTCGACGGGAGATCATGCGAGGCTGACCAGCGAGTTCGATTCGCCGATTCCCGCTTGCGAGGCTGGCGAGATCGCCGATGTTCCTTTTGGACCCCGCTCGGCGCACATCCCGTTGCGTCGCCTTCCTTTGGCTCCCACGCCGGAAAACCTTGCCTTGCCGCTGAGCGCTAAGCTCGGGCGCGATTTTCCGAAATGGGCAGTGTATTGGGCTGACGGCGCGCGGTCGATTGCTGATATTGCTGCCCTCGTCGCGCAAGAGCGTGATAGATTCGGCGGTCCAAAAAATTCCTCCCTCTCCCGGTACTCCGGGAGAGGGCGCGGGGTGAGGGTCTTCGAGGCACGATACTCTCGGCCCTCATCCCAACCCTCTCCCAGAGTACTGGGAGAGGGGAAAAGAACTCTGCCGCCGGTTTCGTCACGCACCCTCGTCGCGATCGAGTTGGAATTGCCGACAGTCGTCGATCATTTTGAGGCGCTGGCTGAGCTGGGATACGTCGATCTCATCGATCCCGCCGATTTTCTGGACGAATCGCAACTGACCGCGGACTTTGCCGCGCTGGGCGTTCGCCCGGGAATGGACCTGATCGTCCACAGTTCGCTGCGATCGATCGGCCCAGTGCGTGGCGGAGCGGACACGGTGGTTCGCGCTCTCCTTGCGGCGATCGGGCCTACGGGAACGCTCCTTGCTCCAACGTTTAATCATCATCATGCCCGCGTCTTTAATCCGCTCACCACGCCAACCAGCGACGGCGCCATTCCGCAAGCCATGTGGCGGCGGGGAGATGCGCGCCGCAGTTTGCATCCGAGCCATTCCGTTTCCGCGATTGGTCCGAGGGCAGCGGAATACCTGCAGGATCATCTGACCCATGGCGTCTGGTCGCGCCAAAGCCCGATCGGCCGGTTGATTGAGTGGGGAGGGTATGTTCTTTCGATCGGTGTGGGCCATGATCGCAGCACGGCGTATCACGTCGCCGAAATTGCGATGAACGTCCCCTGCCTCGACACTTTCGGGAGCATCGATCGAATCGTGCAACCCGACGGCCGGGTGGAATCGGTGCGCGGTCTTGCCTGGCGGGAAAGCGAATGCCCTGTCGATCCCCGCGGGCTGGATGAACTCCTGGATCCGGTTCAGCAACATGGTCGAATCGGCCGGGCTGCATCAACGCTCGTGCGCGCCGCCGACGTATTCGCGGCACGCCAGAGACAACTGGGTGATCGGTGTCGGACGTGCACGATTCGGCCTCATCGGAGAAACCTTGCCATTGGAGGCCCGGCAACCGCTGAGCCGGCTTGATCTGCTGAGACGCAAAATCTCGCGTTCCGAAAAACGCTTGCCTCTACTATATAGGCGAAAAGTTAGACGTTTTGGACGATATTTCCTTGCGGCATAACGTTATAAATTTTCGCGATAGGGAAGGGTTTTTTGCGCATGAAGTGTAATAAATAGAGTGATTCTGTTCAGAGGCATTGTAACGGGCTCGATGTTTATTTGTGGCATGGGCGTCCCGCCCATGCCGCACGGGCGGGACGCCCGTGCCACGAGGAGCGCCAGTCGTCATCCCGGATTCATCCGGAAGTCGAATTCCCTCGGCAGTGGGAAATCACGACGAACTTGCCACCGCATGTTTTCATCGATCGGTTTGCCTTCGCGCCGCGACATGACCGCTTCATGCCAGCCGAACCAGAGTTCGGACAGGCTCAATTCCCCTTCGCGGATATTCGGAATGTCGCAGGGGGCTGAAAAATAAGATTCGACAGCGCCGAGGTCGTCCGAGCGAAGCGCGGCGATCGCGTCAAGCAATCGCAGGCGGCCGCTGGTTCGCAGTGACGATGGAAGTTTGCCGACGAATGTGCGCAATTCGACAAAGCGACTGGCTGCCAACAGCGCCTCGCAGGCTTCGACAGCAAGCGGAAGCAATGTCGGCAGCATCCGCGCCGCGGCGAGCCATTGATCCGACGCCTGCTGAATCTCTCCCTCATCGGACGACAGGACCGCGAGATTCCGCATTGCCCATGCCGACGGCGTGAGTTCGATCGACCGTTCCCATGATCGTCGTGCCCCGGCCGGATCGCGCTCGCGGTATTGCATGATTCCCAGGTGGAGCAGGGAAAGCCAATGAACCCCTCGGCCGACTTCGAGAGCGCTTTGCAGCAGAGTCTTCCAGGAATGCTGCGTCATGTAGGCGCCTGGAGCCTGCGCGGGATCGCGCGCGGCAATTCGCCATGCTTGAGCAGCGCGATCCATGGCTCCTGGTCCGGGCCAAGGGTTGACGATGGAAACGGGGTCCCGGCGGATGCGAATGCGGGTAGATCGAGCCGGGCCCGCCGGCGCGCTTCCAGTGCACCCCAGCCGCTGCCCGGGTGAAGGGTTTCCGAGGGCGGGGTGTCGGCGTCGGCCGCAAATCTTTGAAATTGAGCGTCGAGCGCGACCCGCGGCAGATTCGATTCGAGCCTGCTTTTGACGTGGTCGATCGCGGACGGCCAATCATCTCCATGAGTCTGCCGCGGATCGGTTTCGATTGCCCCATACGCTTCGAGCCATTCCCATCGTTCGCCCGGCGGCATTGGGACGTACTCGGTCTGCTTCGTCGCCAGTCCTCCCTGGATTTCGATGTATTGATGGTTTGGCGCGGAGAGGTGTTCCTGCCAGCGCCTCCCGCCGGGGGCCATGCCCCAGATGAACATTTTTCGCCCGCTCAATCGTTGCGTGGAGGCGTGGATCAGGCCCTGTCCATCGCGGTCAATCGCGGCGATCCAGGGCCGCTCATCCGGCGGAATTCGAAAATAAAGATCGGCCGCCGCTCGGCGGCGGGTCGGATAGGTGACGTCCTGGCCGTTGCGCATCGGAAGTTGCTGCGATTTGAGAGAACGGTCGTAGGCGTGATAGTACTGCGCTGCCGGCCGGCGCGATCACGCGCATCCCGTCCGTTTCATCGACGGCAATATTCGACCACCAGTACATCGGGATCGTTCGATCATTCGGATTGCTGATCCGAGGCTGGATGAAGAGAAACGGCGAACCTTCAGGGAGATGAAAATCGATCTGGAACGGCACGCCACGGATCCGCTCGAATTCATAAATGCGAAGGAATGTCGAACCGTCCGTGGAAACGACTTTCGCCGCGAAGACCTCCGAGCAGGTGAACGGGCAATGGCCGATGATCGAGAGATTCCATTCCACGCCGCCGCTGAACCACGCATCGCGAACGGCGAGGTTCGCAGGTTGAAAGACGGGATTGACGTGAAGCAGTTCGCGCCCGCTCGGTTTATAGAAGAGCGACCAGAGCCGCCCACCCAGTTCCAGGATGAACGTGGCGCGGAGGATGTCGTTCTCGAGCACCGCGGTCTTGAAGATGCGCGGCTGTTCGCTGCGGTCGTAATCATCCTGGAGGCTATAGGGGAGGATACTTGCCTCGTTGCCACGATCGGGATAATCCACGCTCGGCGCTTCGTCGCCGGGTTCTGAAATGCTGGCGGTGTGATACGAATGGAGCGGCGCAAGTGGATTCTCCCGACCGAGCCGGGCGGCGGGGATCGTCAATGTTTCGAGCCTCAGTTCCGTCATCGACACATTCCTTCAAGACTGAGACCGCGAGGCGTTCCTCTTTTACATTTCTCGGTGCGGCAGGGACCATCAAATGGATCAGGACTTAGCGAGCCGCGACCGTGAGGGAGCGAAGAAGTCGCAAACGTTCGAAAGCCGGATTTTCGCCGATCCCTCGCTCCCTTATGGTCGCGGCTCGCTACGCACGGTCTCCGAGCGACACATGTGGAGAAACCGGCTGTCACCCCTTAATCCCTGTCGTGGCGATTCCCTGAATGAACGTTTTCTGCGTCAGAAAAAAGAGGACGACCACCGGCGCGATGACCAGGACGGAGGCGGCCATCAGGAGGTTGTAATCGGTTCCGCCATGCGCCGACTGGAACGTCTGCAATCCGAGCGTCAGCGTGTATTGGTCTTCGTTCTGGAGGTAAACCAGCGGCCCGAGAAAATCGGTCCACGACGCCATGAAGGTGAAGAGTGCAACGACCGCCAGGGCCGGCGTCGCGAGCGGAAGAATGATGCGCCAGAAGATGGCGAATTCCCCGCACCCGTCGATCCGGGCGGCCTCGGAGAGTTCCTCCGGCACCGTCAGGATAAACTGTCGCAGCAGGAAAATGCTGAAGGCGGATCCGAACCACCAGGGAACCCAGAGCGGCTTATACGTTCCAAGCCACTGGCCCAGATGATGGTCCCCAAGCCAGCGGAAGATCGTGAAGAGGGGAACCATCACGACGGGGAACGGAATCATCATCGTCGAGAGCATGAGCGCGAACAGCACGCCGCGCCCGCGAAGCGGATCCGCGCGAAGGCGTAAGCCGCCAGCGCGCTGGCGGAGACGTTTCCGATCACCGACAGCGACGCCACGATCAGCGTGTTGCGGGCGAAGAGCAGGAAATGCATGCTCGGATTGGTGAGCACGCGCGCGTAATTTTCCAACGCAAACGGATGCGGTATCAGCGTCGGACTATCCGACATCACCTGCTCGATCGTCTTGAGGCTGGTGGAAACCATCCAGAGAAAAGGCGTCAGGAACAATGCACAGGCGATGAGCAGCGCGAGTTGCGCGGCCAATCGCTGCCTTTTCGTGGCACGGGTTTTCAACCCGTGTCTTCGATCCAGGACACGGGTTGAAAACCCGTGCCACGCTGTCACGTCGTCCGAACCCATGGTCAGCTGCCTTGGTAATGAACCCATTTTCGGCTCGACCAGAACGCGATTGCCGTCAGCAGCAGAATCATCGTCACCTGGATCCACGCCATCGCGCTGGCGTATCCCATTTTCAAAAAGACGAACGCATTATCGCGCAGGTACATCGTGAAGAATCGCGTGGCCTCGGCGGGATTTCCCTGCGTCATGAGCTGGGGAATCGAGAAAAACTGGAGCGTCGCGATCAGGGCCATGATCAGGTTGAAGAAGATCACCGGCGAAAGCATGGGAAGTGTCACGTGACGGAGACGTGTCCAGATGCCCGCGCCGTCGATCTGGGCCGCCTCATAAAGATCGAGGGGAATGTCCTGCAGGCCGGCCAGGAAAATAACGACGGTATTGCCAATGCCCCAGAGGCTCATCAGGATGAGCGCCGGCATCGCGAATCGTGGATCGGTGAGCCAGCCGGGGCCGTCAGTCAGCAGTGCGCCGACGGTCGGCCAGCGATGGGTCAGCGTGACATTCACCAGACCCAACTTCGTGTTGAACATCCAGAGCCAGATAAAAGCGGTTGCCACCTCCGGCAGGAGTGAGGGGAGAAAAATAATCGTCCGGTAGAGCGCCTGCCCGCGAACCTTCTGATTCAGGAGAATTGCCAGCGCCAGCGAAGCGGCGATGCCCGCCGGCACCGCGAAGACAGCGTAGTAAAACGTGTTTCGGACGACGATCCAGAAATGCGGATCGCCATGGCCGGAGACGCCGGTGCGGGTCTGTGTCATCAGCTCGCGATAGTTGTCCAGGCCCACGAAAGCCGGGCGCTGCAGCAGCGAATAATCGGTCAGGCTGAAATAACCAGACATCGCGACAGGAATCAGCGTCAGGACCACAAGACCGAAAAGCCACGGTGAAAGGAATGCCAGGCCTTTTGCGACCTGCTTGAATTGGTGTCGGGAGCGGCTCATCTGGCGCTCCCCAATTCCCCTCTCCCGGTACTCCGGGAGAAGCGAGCGGAACGGAAGACTGCCCGCGAGCGGGATAGGGCGAGGGGCACTTGGAATTCGCGAATTACCACTTAAAATTCGCCCTCACCCCAACCCTCTCCCGGAGTACCCGGAGAGGGAGGAATAGTAGAAGCACCGCCTCAATTCATCGCTATACCCGCGGGGGGGTCCTGCGGGCCCGGCGCGATAAGATAAACTCAAGTTCTGAATTCGTCTCTTGGCCCGTCGCGCTTCGAATTGATCGAGCCGGGCCTGGAGCCGTTGCTGCGCTTCGGCGAGCGCCTTGGCCGGCTCTTCGTCAAGAAGATAGATCTTCTGCGTCGTGTCGTTCATTTCGTCGACGACTTCCGGCCAGATCGGACAATGGGGAACGCCGATCGCATTAGGGCTTGCAGCCAATTCCTCGAACACGCCGACGTATGGATTGGGATGAAAATTCCGGTAATTGTCGCTCACCCGTTTCAGCGGCGAGAGCTTGCATTGCATCATGTTCAGCTTCTCGGTCACATCCTGCCGATTGACGTAGGCGATAAACTCGAAGCCTTCGATCTTGTGCCGCGCTCCGCGCGGAATGGTCAGGGCGTCGAAGCCGAGATAGGTGACATTCTCCATTCCGGGGACGGCGGAGGGAAACGCCGCCGCCCCCCATTCACAATTGGCGCGGCGGCCTTCGACGCCGAGCGCGGATTCGGCCACGATCTTCCGCTGGAGGGCGGCCTGCTTGTCGGTGGGGGAAAGATATCGCATTTCCCCGGCGATTTCGGCCTTGAATCGCTCCCAGCGCAGCGTCGCGATCGGCCATTCCCGCGGCGATCATCTCCGGCTCCTCGGATAGAAATCGTCCCCAGCGATTCATCTCCGGCGCGAGATCTTCGATGAAATTGGCCGTCCAGCTTCCCTGTTGCTCGGTGACCACTGAGCCGATCAGAAACGCATTCTGCGTCGAAATGGCGCCGGTCATCCCACTTTTGAATTCCGTCATCGCATCTTTGCCGAGACGTTTGGAATAGCCGGCGATCCATTCAAAGGTCTTGACCACCTGCGGGCTGCTCAGCATGAAGCGGCCGGTCTTTTCGTCGAAAAGCGTTCCTCTGAACCAGTACGGCGTAAAGTTAATGAACCATCCCGGCTCCATCGGCAGGTAACCGGTCCGCTGGATCTTTCCGTCAGGGCCGACGCGGTCGAGAACCTGAGCGAATCGATCGAACTCGTCAAGCGTTTTCGGAATTCGATCCGGATCGAACCCGGCGTCGCGCAGCGCTTTGGCATTTTCATGCAGCACGCGTTTGTTGTAGTGGAGCGCCACCGAGGCCGGCGTGCTGGGCAAACCCCAGAGATGATCTTCGTAGACGCACCCGTCCCAGCAGACCGGCTTGTAAGCATCGCGGACGATCCCGTGAGAAGCCGCCAGATCATCCAACGGCTCCAGCGCATCCTGCGAAGCAAATTGCACGATCTGCTCATCGGTCACGCCCGCCACGTCAGGAGGCACGCCGGCCGCGGTGGCGGTGAGCGTGCGCTGCTCGATCTCGCTGATCGTGAGGCAGTTGACGAAGATATGCTTCTCGCGGCCAACGGTTCGATTGAAGTCGTCAACGATGATCTGCATCTGCGCGCCTTCATTGCCGGTCCATTTCTCCCAGTAGGTGACTTCGACGAAGCCGGGGGGCGCGTGAGCTCCGCCGCCGTCGCGCGGGCCGAAGAGGAGCAGTGCCACGACGGCTGCGAAAAACGTCGAGGTGATGATGAACTTGAGGTATCGCAAGGATGAATCGAGGTGCGCTGTGTAAAACGGTATCATCGAGCGAAACGAATCGGTGTGTCAAGATTTCCTCTTCGTGGCACGGGTTTTCAACCCGCGTCTCTGGTCGAAGACACGGGTTGGAAACCCGTGCCACGAAGAGGCGAGCCGGCAGTGTTACGTCTTGTTTCCCGCGGCGTGGACGATGCATTCATCACAGGAACCAAATCAACGCGCTTCATTGAGATCGCGTGCCTTGTCATCACTTCGCGGCGCCGGCATCGATCCGTCAAATGCCATCGCCTGGTTCATCCCCGGCCGCATCGAATTCCTCGGCAAACATACCGATTATTGTGGCGGGCGAAGCCTGCTCTGCGCAGTTGAACGGGGGATCTGTTTCGCTGCCGTTCCTCGCGGTGATTCGATCGTCCGTGTCGTTCACCGGGAATTGGGGGAGACGATCGAATTTCCCCTCGACGTCGATGCGCCGCCCCAATCCGGAGAATGGTTTGATTACCTGATAACGGTCGGTCGGCGCATCGCCCGGAATTTTCCGGGCCGGCTTGGCGGCGCGGATGTCGCGGTCGAAGCGAACCTGCCCCCGGCCGCGGGGATGAGCAGCTCCAGCGCCCTGATTGTCGGAATGTTTCTCGCGCTGTCGGAAATCAATTCACTGGACCGACGGCCGGAATATCAGGCCTGCATTCGCACGCGCGAGGATCTGGCCGGTTATCTCGGAACGGTGGAGAACGGCCAGACATTTCAAAACGCGGGCAGCGTTCTCTCCGGCGATCGCGGCGTCGGAACGCTCGGCGGCAGCCAGGACCATACCGCCATCCTCTGCTCGGTACCTGGTCGATTGGTGCAATACCGTTTTTCACCGGTGGTTCAGTGCGAAGGAGAAGTGCCGGTTCCGGCCGGCCATCGTTTCGTGGTTGCATCGTGCGGGATCGCCGCGGAAAAGACCGGGGGTGCGCAGAACGCGTACAACCGCAATCCGCTGATCGTTCGCGATCTGCTCAAACAATGGAACGACGCAACTCACCGTGACGACGCGTTTCTCGCCTCGGCGATTCGGAGCGATCCGTCGGCGATCGAAAGGATCCAACGGATCGTCCGCGACAACCCGTCGCCTGAGTTTACGAAGGAAGTCTCACTCGCGCGGCTGAATCAATTCGTTGAAGAGAGCGAGCGGATTATTCCTGCCGCGGCCGCCGCAATGCGTTCTGCCGATCTCAGGCAACTCGGTTCGCTCGTTGACGAATCGCAGAGGCTCAGCATCGAAGGACTTGGGAATCAGATTCCGCAAACTGAGTTCCTTGCGACCGAAGCCCGAAAGCTCGGCGCAGCGGCCGCCAGCGCCTTTGGCGCCGGATTTGGCGGAAGCGTATGGGCGCTGGTCGACGATGCTGCGATCGACAAATTCCAGGAAAAGTGGCTCACGGCATATCGTCAAAGGTTTCCGAATGAAGCTGAACTTGCTTCTGTTTTCATCACTCAGGCAGGCGCAGGTGCTTTTCGATTCGATTCGCTTGAGATGATTTGAAGCCGACGTGGCACGGCCGTCTCGGCCGTGCTCTTCTGCTGTCCGCACGGGCGGGACGCCCGTGCCACTAAAAAATGCCTGAAATTCGACCCGCTTCAAATCCAGTTCATCGACCGTTCCACCGCCTTGCGCCATCCGCCCAAAAGCTCTTGGCGCCGGTCGTCGGACATATTCGGCGTCCAGGATCGATCTTCCTTCCATGCATTCCGCAGGTCCGAAAAATCGCGCCAGAAACCGCACGCCAGGCCCGCTGCATACGCGGCACCGAGCGCCGTGGTCTCGGTCACCCTGGGCCGCACGACGGGGACGCCGAGAATGTCGGCCTGGAATTGCATGAGGAGATCGTTGACGGACATTCCACCGTCGATGCGCATCTGTTTGAGCTGGACGCCGGAATCGCGCTGCATGGCTTCGACGACGTCGAACGTCTGATAGGCGGACGCCTCGAGGACGGCCCTGGCGATGTGCCCCTTGTTCGCATAGGCGGTGAGGCCGGCAATCACGCCGCGGGCGTCGCCGCGCCAGTAGGGGGCGAAGAGGCCCGAGAAGGCTGGGACGAAATAAACGCCGCCGTTGTCGCTTACGGTTTTCGCGAGCGGCTCGATTTCCGCCGAGCTGCCGATCAGGCCGAGGTTGTCGCGGAGCCATTGCACCAGCGCACCGGTGACCGCGACGGAACCTTCGAGCGCGTAGACGGCGGGTTTCCCCGCCACCTGGTAGGCGACGGTGGTGAGCAGGCCGCTGCGCGACGCGACCGGCTCGGCGCCGGTGTTGAGCAGCATGAAGCATCCGGTGCCGTAGGTATTTTTCGACTCGCCGGGCTCGAAGCAGGTCTGACCGACCAGGGCGGCCTGCTGATCGCCGAGATTTCCACATACCGGGATCGAATCGCCGAAGGATCCGTTGGCGCGGGTCATTCCCCAGCCGGCGGGATCGATCGAGGGGACGATGCGCGGGAGCATGGCCCGGGGCACGCCGAATACCTGGAGCATTGTCTCGCTCCAGTCGAGCGTGCGCAGGTCCATGAGCATGGTGCGGCTGGCGTTGGTCACATCGGTGACGTGCGCGCCGCGGTCCGGGCCGCCGGTGAGATTCCAGATGAGCCAGGAATCGATCGTGCCGAAGAGGATGTCGCCGCGCTCGGCGCTATCGCATAGCTCGGGATGATTTTGCAAAACCCAGTGCAGCTTCGGACCGGAGAAATAGGTCGCCAGGGGAAGTCCGGTGGTGGCTTGAAAGCGATGTTGTCCGCCGTCGCGGGCCAATGCGTCGCAGATGGACTGCGTCCGCGTGTCCTGCCAGACGATCGCCGGGCAGCAGGGAATTCCGGTTCGGCGGTCCCAGATGACCGTCGTTTCCCGCTGGTTGGCGATGCCCACTGCGGCAATATCGCCGGGCTTTGCGCCGGCGCGGTCGATCGCATCACCCACGACCTGTTGAGTCCGCTCCCAGATTTCCATCGCGTCGTGCTCGACCCATCCCGCCTGCGGAAAATGCTGCCGATGCTCCCGCTGCCCGCTGGCGACCGGGCCGGACCGGTCGAAAAGGATGCAGCGGGTGCTCGTCGTTCCCTGATCGATGGCTGCAATGAACCGGGGCATCTAAACGTCATCCTATCTTGGCAGAACCGAGTTGTGCAGTATGGCATCGAACTTGTTTCCTGCCACGGGCCAATTGCCTGCGCCGACGAGGTGATCGATGAGTGATGCAGCCGTGCGAGATCGAAACGAGTCGCCACCCCGGCGAAAGCCTGAAGAGCGATCTCCAGACAAGCCCGAAGAGAGGGAAGAAGCGTCGGAAGATGGACAAGATGGCGGACAGACGCCGGATTCAGAAGACCAGCAGGACGACAAAGGCGAAGATTCTACTGACGGCAAGAAAGAAAAAAAGCCCAAGGGTCCCCCGATATACAAGCGTCCGATCTTCTGGTTCATCGCGATCCCGCTGGTCATTGTTCTCGCGATCGGTGGCGTGATCTGGTGGCTTTACGCCCGCGCCCATGAAACGACGGATGACGCGTTCATCGCCGCCAACAGCACGAGCATCAGCCCGCAGGTGGCCGGGCACGTGCTCAAGCGATTCGTGGACGACAATCAATGGGTGAAGGCGGGGCAGTTGATGGTCAAGATCGATCCGCGCGATTTTCAGGAACAACTCGATCAAGCGCTGGGCGACGAGGGTGTCGCAGCCGGACAGGTCCAGCAGGCACAGGCCCAGGTGCAGGTTTACGTGGCGCAGGTCAGCCAGTCCAAGGCCGATGTGACGTCCGCGACGGCCAGTCACGATCAGGCCGCGCAGGATTTGAAGCGATATGAAGAAGTCGCATCGGCGGCAGTATCGCGGCAGCAGATCGATCAGGCCCGCGCCAATGAACGCACCACCCGCGCTAGCCTGGAGGCGTCGATTGAAAAGGAGCGCGCCGCCGAGTCGCAGGTCGCTTACGCGCAGTCGCAGGTACGAACCTCCCAGGCGCAACTCACTCGCTCCCGCGCCGCCGTTGCGTATGCACGCACGCAGCTTTCGTACACCGACATCGTCGCGCCTGTCGATGGTAAGGTGACCAATCGCACGGTGGAAGACGGGGAATACATCACGATTGGCCAGACGCTGCTGATCCTGGTTCTGCGCGAAGTCTGGGTCGTCGCCAATTACAAGGAGACGCAACTCACGCTCATGCGCCGGGCCAACCCGTTCGAATTCGCGTCGACGCCTTTCCCGGCGAGACCTATTACGGCCATGTCGAGAGCATCCAGGCGGGGAGTGGATCCAACTTCAGCCTATTGCCACCGGAGAATGCGACCGGCAATTATGTGAAGGTGGTGCAACGGGTGCCGGTGAAGATCGTCCTGGACAGACTTCCGGATCGGCCCCTCAGTCCCGGCATGTCGGTCGAGCCGAATGTGAAGGTGCGATAGGTTGCCCTTTTCGAACCCTTGAGCGACGATGACCAGAATGACAGCAAAGGAAGCCTTACAACGCCTGAATGAGGAATCACTCCCCGATTTCGTGGAACCCCTCACCGATGTAAACCAAGTTGGTACATTCGGAAACCGGCCGATTCATATCGCCAGTTATTGGGGTGAAACGGATCTCGTGGCCGCCTTGATTGCGGGAGGCGCTGAGGTCAATGTTAAAGGTGATCTGGGCTCCACGCCGTTACACGAAGCGGCTGGAGAGGGTAACGCAGAGACGGTTAAGTATTTGCTCGCCCACGGGGCCAAAACCAACATCAAGAATGAGTTGGGGAAGCTTCCAGCCGACCTGGCACGGGAACAGCGCTCAAACGAAATCGTCGAGCTTCTCGAAAGCGCCGTGGCCGCCTCCCACAAGCCTTAATTTTCGATCTGAGCCGAAGTCTCCGCGGCCACCCGGGTTCGCAGAGCGCGATGAAGCGCCTGGGTCATGTCGCCGCAGCGCGCCTGGCCGATGTAGCGATCATTCCAGCGGGCCACCCAGTTGACCTCGCGCGTGGTGCTGGTGATGAAGAGTTCCGACGCGCGGATCGCTTCTTCCTCGCGTAACGGGCGCTCATCGGTTTCGATGTTCAATTCCGTGGCGCAATCCAGAAGCTGGGCGCGGGTGATGCCGGGAAGGACGCGCGAGCCGACAGGGTGCGTGACGAGCTTTCCGCTGATCACCGCGAAGAGATTGGTGGCCGAACATTCGCTCACGACGCCGCCGTCGATGAACACTGCTTCGTCGAAGCCGGCGGCGATCGCCTGATTCTTGGCCAGTACATTGGGGAGCAATGCGATCGACTTGATCCAGCACCGTTTCCACCGCTCATCCGGCACTGGAAGGAGCTTCATCCCTTCACCCTCTCCAGGCAGTTGTGGCGGAGGGAGGGGGCGAACATAAAAGAGGAGCGTCGGCCGCACCGGCGAGGGGAAGGCATGGTTTCGCTCGGCCACCCCGCGGGTTAGCTGAAGATAGGCCATTCCTTCCTGGGTGCCGCTCTGCGTGATGAAGCGGCGGATTTCCGCCGCCAGCGTCTCCACCGCAGTCGGCAGCGCCAGCTCGATCCCGGCGGCGGAATTCCCCAGTCGGGCCAGGTGCTCGGAAAGCGTGAAAGGGCGGCCGTTGTAGAAACGGATGACTTCGTACACGCCGTCGGCGAACTGGAACCCGCGGTCTTCCACGCCGATTCGCGCTTCTGACATTGGGATGATTTCGCCGTTGATCCAAATCTTCTGGCTCATGATGGGTCTCGAACCTTTTGAAACGTCATTTTCCGCAACTTCCCTTATAATCGGCCAGCCAGCATGGTTTCCAGCGAAACTACTGATCGACCGGCCTGGACCGACGCGCTTTTGCGCGATCCGCACGCCGTCGCGGATAAGCGTTCGCGGGTGCGGCGGATGTTCGCCGCCATCGCGCCCAGCTACGACCTGAATAACCGGCTGCACAGCTTCTGGATGGATCAGCGCTGGCGGCGGAAGGCGGTGAAACTCGCGGGAATCGATACTTCGCGGCAGGTCGTGGACGTCGCTTGTGGCACGGGAGATCTGACGATCGCCTTCGGTGAGGCGATGTACGGCGATCGAATGTACGATCCACGCTCGGGTGTGCTGGGAATCGATTTCACCTACGAGATGCTCCCCTTTGCCGCCGCTAAATGGTACCGGCATGGAATCGTCGAACACCAGCGTGACGACCCGTCCTCCAATCCTGGCGCCAGCGGGTTCGTTAAATTTATCAACGGCGACGCGCAATCGCTTCCCCTGCCCGACGCTTACGCCGACGTGGTTTCGATCGCCTTCGGCATCCGCAACGTCGCCGACCCGGCGGCGGCGCTTCGAGAATTTCGCCGGGTGCTTCGTCCCGGCGGACGCGTGATCGTCCTGGAATTTTCGCTTCCCACGAATCCGCTTTTGCGCGGACTGTATAATTTCTATTTCCGCAAAATCCTTCCGCGCACCGCGACGCTCATCAGCGGCGATAAGACCGGCGCCTACAAATATCTTCCGGAATCGGTGAACACCTTCATCGGCCGCGAATCGATGATGCAGATGATGGGCGAAGCTGGTTTTGCGCAGGTTACCCATTTCACGATGACGTTCGGCGTCTGCGTTTGCTATCGCGGCGTAGCGGTGTGAGCTTGATGCAATTCAGCTTGTCATTGATCCGATTTCAAAACCTTGCTAAGGTTTAAGCGGCGAAGGCAATCTTCAGTTCGAACCTGTTTTACGGAGGTCCCAATGCGCTTTTCTTCCAAGCACCTGATCGCGGCTGTCCTGGCTCTTACCCTCTCCACCCCGCTCGCGGCGCTGGCGGCCAAGAAATACCAGGTCACCGGGACAGTCGTCTCGCTCACCGAGAAGACGATCGTCGTGCTCAAGGCGGACGGCGATAAGTGGGAGATCGAGCGGAACGACGACACCAAAGTCGAAGGGAAACTCAAAGTCGGCAACAAAGTGACGATCTATTACCACATGATCGCCGACTCGGCGGAGACGAGGTGAAGAAGATCACCGCGTGAAACGAATCGCCTTTTCGCAAAGCGCTTTCCGATTCCGCTTACCCAATCGAGTCGTCGAACGCCTCATGAAGATCGCGATGGCCACTTAAGATTCGGACAATTCGGATTGGTTGCGGATCCGGCAGATAGATGATCAGGAAGGAACTCTCAGACCACGTTCGGAATGCGGCGGAAGGGAGGTCATCACGCTGATGTCCCATTCCCGGCATTTGAGCGAGTTTCAGGATCGCGCGCCGGATTCGGTCGATGACTTTTTCTGCCCGGCCGATGCCGCTTTGGCGTGCGATATAGGTCCAGATTTTGTCGAGATCTTCCTAGGCCTTCGGCGAGATGTTATAGGTCTGCGCTCCGACCCCTTCCCAATGTTTCGGCTTCGTAGATCGGCAAATACTGATTCCCCATCGAGCCAACCGCCCAGGCGAGCGGACTCCATTCCTGCCTCGATTTCGCGATGAAGTCGATCCGGACCGATCGCCTCGACCAATGTATCCGTGCGGAGGCGTGCCAACGCATCCTGAACGACGGAATTCGCCGAGTCATACTTTCCACTGTCCACCAGTTGAGAGATGAACTGTTGCAAATCCCGCGGGATCGAAATTTTCATCTGAAGCGCCTCGTCCTCAACGATACGGCAACTTACGAGATGGGTCAAAAGGAGCTCGAAGGCTCGCTAATTCGGCCCGCGTCCGAAGCCGGGGCGAAGTTGGGGGGGCGGGTATGACGGCACCGACCCTCAATTTGGATTGACGGTCATCTTGTTGGCCAGCGGGCGGCGGAACAATAGACCGAGGAAGCGAGTCAGATCGGCTGCGCAAAGATGGCGCGATTTGTTATATTTGCGGACCGCGCCGTCAGCGCCATTTCTTCTTGCCGCGACGGATCGGCGGCAGATTCAATCCCCGCCGTGAATGTGCCGCGCTCACCGGCGTCGGCGAAATCCCGTGGGCCATGCTTTGCCTCGGGTCCGATGGATCGCTCACTGTTCCCTTGACGAGCGTGTAGTGCGAAATTAAGCGATGCCGATAAGCGTCATCCGCCAACACTACATTGATAAAGACGCCCAGCAGCACGTCTGCCCATGGGCTCTGCTTGTGCAGCGGATCAAGGAACGTCTGCTCCGAGACCCAGGATCCGCGCGCGGGGGATCAAATGCGTGGCTGATCGTCGCCAGATGAGCGCGAGCCTGTCGGGCCAGAACATTGACAAGGACCCGGCGGCAGTCGCAGTCGGCCTGGACGCAATACATCTCGTCAAACCCGTATTCGTCGGCGGGAAGGACCACCCGGCCCGCCCGCAAGATCGTGCGCGAATCGACTGCGCATCGCGTCTCACGTTCCGCCAGCTCCGGAAAGAGCGCGGCTAATCGCATGATGCTCATTGCGAGAGGATCCTAACAGCTTGGTCCGGATTGCCAAAGGTGACGAAGGACGAGTCCAAGTACAAGCTGGAATTGTGAATCGTGCAGACTATTCACTGTCGGCGCTGTAATCTGATCGACGATGCACTTGCGGCAAAAAAAACGAAACCCGTCACACGAACAGCCCCGCATCGACCTTGAAGCATTCGGCGAGTTTCCTCGCGTGAGTCTTGCTGATCTGTCGCTTGCCGCTAAGGATGTCGGAGGCCAAACCGCTGCTGCCGAGCAGCCGGCCCAAGTCCGTCGTGCGCATCCCGTGGTCGTCCATCAGCGACCGAAGTGAAGCGAGCGGCGGCACGTCCCGCGTATCGATCTTGTGATGTGTTTCCTGATACGCGCCCGCCAGAAGCGTCAACGCCTCGATGTAGTCGCGTTCCGCGGCGTCTAATTGCCTTTCTTCCCGCGTGACGAGCTTGTCCAGCACCGCTATCGCCGCATCGTGCTCGCGCTCTGTCCGGATGGGACGCAGGGGGAAGGCCTTGACCAGATCAAGGTAGTGATCGGCATCCCTCTTTTTTCTGTAAGTTTGAGCAATCACAGCTGGCCTTTCCATTTGTTCTTATCGTACTCCGCATGCGTCATGACGTCGCAGGACGTAGACGACCTGTGTGTTGTAGTGGAGTGCGGCTATCAGCCGGTATGCGTTGCCTCCCACATTGAAGACCGTCACCCGGCGGCCGCTCTTTACTTCGACTGCATCCGCGTGCGGAAACGTGCCTCGCACGCCAGCTACATCGGACCAAGAGGCATGCTCCACTAGCTTCAGCCATTCTTTCAAGGGCGCCTCTGAACCTGCGTGTCCGCCTTGCCAGAACTCACGCAGACGTTTGGGGCTGATCACGCGCACGATCCTCACATTTTATGAGGAATGAGAGGTGCCGGTCAAGTTCGCCAAATTGTGGAGGGCGTGCCCATTTTTCCGGGCGGCGATTTTTTCCAAGGAGGACAGACATTCCTGTCTGTCACGGACCGGTGAGCGGAGGCGTACTCGCCTCCCGAAGCGGTCCGATTTGGCGCAATCCGGGAAATGACGCGTTCGCTCGGCGGGCGAGTACGCCCACACTCGCGACCGCGTGACAGACAGGAATGTCTTTCCTGTTGCCTGCTGGAACGTATTCGTTGACTTACACCGCCGACATCTCGGAGTATAATGGCGGCAATTTCCCAGCGCAAACTCTGACTGGCGGCGTCACGTTTGACTTGACGCCTGTCCCCGAGCCGGCGAGCTTTCTGGTTATCGGTGTTGGCTCGGTCGGCCTGCTTGCTCGTCGTCGTCGCGCTTAAATCGGCCTAATAACTCGCCACCTTCCGTCGGCGCGTCAGCAACATTCTCAGATACTTTCACCGCCGTCCCGCCGAACGAAGCATTTGGTCCGCCCACGCCGCGTCGTCGGCGTCCAGCGGAGGATCGAGCGCGCGATCGTAGTCGATGGTGCGGTCATAGCGTCCATCAACATAGACCGACTCGATCATCGATTGCAATGGCAAACTCACTGGCGGGTCGGCGGGCCTGAGTGGCACGCGCACATCCGTGAGGGGTTTCCGCAGGGAAAACGGATACAGATAGGCGGCCCTTGGCCCGGCGGTGCGAACGACGGCGCGGTACGTTGCGATGGCTTGAGGCGGACAGATTTCCGGCCTCATCTGCGCTCGCCAATCGCCTGCACGCACGAGATCTACCTCCACCACGTGAACTGACGCGCGGAGCAGGTCGGACCTTTTCTCGCGATAGCGATCGAGACCGGGTTGCCGTTTGTTCGTCGGGCTCAGAAATTCGACGACCGCAATGAGCTCCCCCGCATCGTCAATGATTCGGATGTATCGTTCGATGATCGGATCGAGCTCGACCACCAATTTGAAGGGTGCTTCGATCGCAGTGCCGGCGGCCCCCTCGCTCGGATCTGCCGTCGATGGAGAAAAGACGCGAATGTCTGGCCCAACTCGACGATACGCGTCGGCATCCGATTCCACCGCCACCCGTTCTTCGGCGCGGGCAACAATCCCGGGCGGCAACGACTGATTCAGCGATCGGTGCGCCTCACCGACCAGCGCAGTCTGAATGTCGAGCCAGTGTGGCTCGAGAAAGGGGTCCATTCCGGGGAAAGGACTTTGCATGACGAATATTATATTCCGCGGCCACGATAATTCGCCGACATCCTATCGGGAAATCCAGTAACCAACCTTTCAAACATGGCGAAAATCGCTCCATCCGCCCTCCGGGCGGGTATGATCTTCAACACGATGAATATCGTCACCGCCATCACCGGAGCCAGCGGTGCGCTCTATGCCCAGCGATTCATCCAGGGGCTCGTCGCCGCCGGCGTGAAAACACACCTGGTCGTCTCCCCGCTTGGCCGGCGGCTCCTCCATGACGAGTTGGGGATGGAAACGATCGATCTCGCGGCGCTGGCCGGCACCGAATCACACGGAATCACGCTATACAGTTACAACGACGTCGGGTGCAAGCTGGCCAGCGGATCGTTCCTTCACGATGGCATGGTCGTCGTGCCGTGCAGCAGCAACACGCTGGCGGAAATCGCGCATGGGATCGGCGACAATCTCATCGCCCGCGCCGCGGCCGTCACACTCAAGGAGCGCCGCCGGCTCGTGCTGGCGCATCGCGAGATGCCGCTGTCGCCGATCGACGTGAACAATTACAAAATTCTCAGTGAGGCCGGGGTGATTCTCGCCTCGGCCAATCCCGGATTTTATCTGAACCCCACGAGCATCGGCGACCTGGTCGATTTCGTCGCTGGCAAGCTCCTCGATCTCGTCGGCGTGCCGCACGCGCTCGACACGCGATGGGATCCGAAGCGTGGCAAATCCGGGACGACCATCGTATGACGGGAATTCGCGATGACTCGCGCTGATCTGCAATCTCCGGTTTCGCTCGCAATGAGTTCGTGCTCCGCGGTCACGGGAGTCCGCGGGAAACTTGGCGCGTTCGCATCCGATATCAAGATCGGTCACACGCTTTTTGCGTTGCCTTTCGCGCTTCTGAGCACTTTCCTCGCAGCCGGCGGACTGCCGCGGACCGGTCAACTGCTGCTGATCCTTGCCTGCATGGTCACGGCTCGAACGGTCGGGATGTCGGCGAATCGCCTTTTCGACGCATCGCTCGATGCGCAAAATCCCCGCACCTCTGGGCGGGCGATTCCCGGCGGAGCGCTGTCGCGATCGTTTTTCATTTTTGCTCTGGTGATCTGTGCGGTCGGCTTCATCGCCGCCACGGCCGGATTCGAGATTTTCTATCGCAATGCCTGGCCGCTTCGATTGTCCGGGCCGGTGCTGCTGTTCCTGTCTGCGTATCCATTTCTCAAGCGGTTCACACGCCTCTGCCATTACTATCTGGCGCATCCCTGGCCTTGGCGCCGGTGTGCGCGTGGCTGGCGATTCGTGGAGCGCTCGCGGCCCCGCCGTTCTGGATGGCCGGCGCGGTTCTCTGCTGGACGGCCGGGTTCGACATCATCTACGCCTGCCAGGATGTACAGGCAGACCGCGATTGTGGTCTCTTTTCCCTCCCCGCCAAGCTCGGCGTCGGAAGGGCCCTATGGATCGCGCGGCTCACGCATGCCATGAGCGCCGCGATGTTGGTCGCACTGGGACGATCGACGCCACAGCTTGGCGCGATCTATTTCGTCGGCGTAGGAATCGCAATCGCATTGCTGATCGTGGAACACGCCCTGGTGCGGGAAGACGATCTCTCCAAGGTCGGGATCGCGTTTTTTACCGTGAACGGCATCATCAGCCTGGTGGTGGCGACGCTGGGAATCGTGAATGTGCTGATTCGTTCGTAGTGCGGCTTCGGCCCATATCGTTCTTTTGTTCGATGTTCGCCTTGGTACATGGGAAAGTCGAACATCGAACATTCAACATTCAACATTCAACATTCAACATCGAACATCGAACATCGAATAAAGCGGGCGCGAACGAGTTCTATCACGGCGCCGTCGCGGGTTGAGTGGAAGTCGGGCTCGGTTCAAGCTCTCGCGCGAATGTCGCGAGGTCGTTGGTTGGAAGGTGACAAGTGAAATTCTCGCAGACATACGCGGTCGACTGATAGTTGATCTGCGTCATTCCTTTCAATGCACTGATTCGGCTTTCGAGGAACACCTGCCCTTCGCCACCATCGGCCCCGAGGACGATCATGTCGGGAAGATAATGCCGCCCAATTTCACGCAACATCACCGGAGATGCGCCGGCGAGAACAATTTGCCGGGGCCGGGAGATCGACATTTCGCAGGCGAGCAGCAGCTCCGCAACCGCCGACGGCGATCGAAGCGCAACGCCGGCGAATGTCTGCAGCGAATTCGCCGCGGCGGCTGTGAATTTCGTTTCATCGATCATTCGGCCCAGACGAAGCAAATTCATCGCGGCAACGGCGTTTGCCGACGGCTCGGCGTTGTCCTCAATGGATCGAGTCCGTAGCAGCAGCGACGTGTCGCCGTCGGCAGAGTCGAAATACCCACCACTTTTTGCGTCGGCGAACAGCGCATCCTCCCGGTGCTGCAATTCGATGGCAAACAAGAGCCAGTGAATTTCCAGCGTCGTCTCATAAAGATCGAGAAGTCCCTGAATGTAGAGCGCCGAATCACTCAACATCCCGGGAACGTCGGCGCGGCCATCAAAGTAACTCCGTTTGAGGATGCCGGTTTTTGAGTCGTACAAATGAGATTGGATGAACGCGGCGGCGTCCCCAGCGGCCTGGCGATAGCGGTCTTCTCCGAGCGCCGACCCGCCGCGGGCGAGGGCGGAGATCATCAGGCCGTTCCAGCCGGTCAGGATTTTTCCGTCGCGGGCGGGGCGGGGCCGAGTCTGGCGAATGGCCATGAGTGTAGAGCGCGAAGACGCGAGTGAATTCTTGACCTGTTGCGCACTCTTCCCGAAATGGGCGGCGGTTTCATGGAGATCATGGCGAACGGCCAGAATATTGGTTGCGCCGAATTCTCCGCGTGGATCGACGCCGATGTTTCCTGCTTTTTCGATGCCGAAGCGGTAAGCGAAAATCTCTCCGGCCGCCGCGTCGAGCGAATCGTGAATCTTCGACTCAGCCCAGAGATAAAACGCGCCTTCACGCTTGCGTTCTGAGGGTTCCGAATCGAGGACACTATCGGCGTCCTCCGCGGAATAGAAACCGCCATCGAGGCTTGTCATATCGCGCAGGACGTAGTCGAGGATATCCCGCGCCACGCCGGCGAAGAACGGATCGTGCGTGATCTGCCAGGCATCGAGGTAAGCAGTTCCCAGTTCCGCCTGGTCGTACAACATCTTTTCGAAGTGGGGCAAGAACCATTGGCGGTCGGTGCTGTAGCGGTGAAATCCGCCGCCGAGCTGATCGTGAATGCCCCCGCCGGCCATGGCGCGCAGCGCGGCCAGGGCCATATCGCGCGGCTGCGGATTGCCGGTACGGACTGATTCACGCAGAAGGAATTGCAACACCACCGGTCTGGGAAACTTCGGGGCTGTTCCGAATCCCGGATATTTCGAGTCGTATTCCGTGGCGAATTGGTTTGTCGCAGTCGTGAGTATTTCCGCGCTCAATTTCGCTGACGGATCGGCCTGCGGCTGACTGAATTGCCGGAGCTGTCGCGTAACACCATCGGCGGATTTGACGATCTTGTCGTGGTCCTTGAGCCACGCCTGGTGCACATTCTCCAGCAACGCCTTAAGTCCGGGCATGCCATCGCGCGCCTCGGGCGGAAAATAGGTTCCGCCAAAGAACGGCTTACGGTCCGGGGTGAGAAAAACCGTCATCGGCCATCCGCCGCTTCCGGTGGTGGCTTCGACGAACGTCATATAGACCGCATCGAGATCGGGCCGCTGCTCGCGGTCCACCTTGATGGGAATGAAATAGTCGTTGATCAGCTTCGCCGTCGTCGGATCGCTGAACGACTCGCGTTCCATGACGTGGCACCAATGACAGGTGGAATAACCGACGGAGAGAAAAATCGGTTTGTCCAATTTCTTCGCCGCGGCGAACGCCTCATCGCCCCACGGATACCAGTCGACCGGGTTGTGTGCGTGCTGCAGCAGGTAAGGGGATTTCTCGTTGGCGAGACGGTTGGTGAATGGTTGGGTGGAGGGGGCTGGGCTGTCGATCTTCGGACCAACGCCGACCGTCGCCGCGATGCAAAGGAGCGCGAGGAGAATTCGCATTCCATGATCTTAGCCGGAGAAATACAGGACTCACCGCCCAGACGCTGAGATCGCTGAGAAAACAACGAGTATCAGGATTTCGATCTGTCGCACCAATCTCCCTGCTTGAATACTCTGCGCTCTCCGCGTCTCTGCGGTGAATAATTCCCCGGTGAATAAATACGTGCGCAAAAAAAGGCTGCACGTGGAGGGTTAGAGTCCGTGCAGCCTTGGCGGAGGAGGAAACGAGGATTATTCGCAAAACGTGACGAATCCGATCGACTTATCGCGTTTCGCTGTTTATGAAATAATGACTAACAACCTTCTATAAGCCCCGGACAGCATGCCGCCCGCAGACCGCCTGCGGGCGGCACTGCCCGTGGGAACCAACCGCGCTCCGTATTCAGCGAGTAACCGTGTCACTCGCTGCCGTCGATTTTGACGGCTTCGCTCTGCCCTAAAGCGAAGTCGATGCCACGCCGTGGACCGCCGATAAAAACCGTCAGAAACCACTCAATTTGGGCGAAAACTCGTGAATAATTTTTTCGACTCGATTTGTCGCGGATCGGCAGCCCTTTTAGCTCGCCTGATTTTTGAGCGAGCCTGTGCCCGGCGTCGCCGGCGCGCGCAGAAGATGATCGCCGACGGGCTGTGATTAAGGATATGCAAACAATGAACGGACATGGCACAATTCGCGCCTCGTCGAATGGGGCGTCCGGCTCAAAAGGGCGTCCTCTCGCTCTGATCGGCGTTGTTGCGAAAAATTCAGATGGTGTGGCCATTGCTCCAGCGCCGTAACCACTGGGAGGACCGACATGCGTTATCTCGTCATCGCAGTCATCTTGCTGCTCCTGGCCTCGTTATCACCAGCGGAGGACATTTATTTTCACGTTCCTGTTGACCGGCTGCAGCTCGACGGAAAACTTCCAGGCGCGCCCGCCGAAGGAGATTACCGGCGATTGACACGCTGGCAGGCGCTTCGGCCGTATGTCGCGCTCGATGGGCCCGGCGAAGCGTTCCTGATCAATCCCTTTGCCGATCGTGCTGTGACTCCCGGGCAGGGCCATCCTCCGGGCGCATCGATCACGCTCGATGTGCGCCGCGGTGATGCCGGCGACGTGAGCGGCCGCCTCTTTCTTCCCAAAGCGGACGCCAGCGGAATGGTCCAATTGAAATTCAAGCTCTCCGGCGACAAGTCTGACCTCGTCGCCCGGGATGCGTTCTACATCGACAAGATGCGCTACTACGCCGCGCTCTCCAACGAACAGATCGCCGGGGCGGCCTGGTTCCGGCATCAGGCGCGCCTTGCCGCGGAGAGCGGAGGCGCCGAGGCAAAAAAGGAACTGGCGGAAAAGTCGGCGAGCCCGAACCCTGCGCCGGGCGCCGAAATGGACGATACCTATTCACTCTTCAGCGGCGGGCACGCGCTGAGCGAAAATCTTCAGCTTGATCGG
Organism: uncultured Phycisphaerales bacterium; assembly: GCA_963754335.1. Classification (GTDB taxonomy): domain Bacteria; phylum Planctomycetota; class Phycisphaerae; order Tepidisphaerales; family Tepidisphaeraceae; genus JBBSDP01. The sequence goes on along the minus strand of CAVWFQ010000005.1, from coordinate 1,003,992 downwards.
CTGCTGCGGAACAGTGATAAGACTGCTGAGGCGGTTGTCGCCGTCGATTCCCTCGAGGGGATCACGGTCGCGGAAATGAACTGGAAGGAAAAGATCGCCGGCAAGAACCCGCCGATTGATCCGCTGGCCGCGCTGATCCCCGCCGACCAGCACGCCGTCTTCCTCCCAAGCTTCGCGGCGTTAATCGCGATCGCGGACGAGGCGGACCGATTCGGCACGCCGGTGGTGCAATACGCCGAGCCACGGTCTGAAGACGCGGGCACCAAAGAGCGATATGAGCGTCAGCTTGGAATTGGGCCGAGCGGGCTGGGAAAACTCCTCGGTCCGCATCTCGTCGCGTCAGTTGCGATCACCGGGTCGGATCCCTATCTCCGCGCCGGCTCCGATGTCGCAATCCTGCTCGAGCCGAAGGAAGCGGGAGGCGCTGAAAATCTCAAGTCGATGCTGCTGGCGCAGATCACGCTGGCCCGCGGCCTTCAGGCGGATGCGAAGGATGTGAGCGGAGAGGCGGGCGGAGTTACATTTTCCGGCGGTCAATCGCCCGATCGGTCCTTCAGCAGCTTCATTGCGGTGATGGGTAATTTTGTTGTGGTGAGCAACTCGCGCGTGCAGATCGAACGGCTCGCGAGGGTGAGCAAGGGACGCTCGCCTGCGCTGGCGACGCTTCCAGAGTATACCTTCTTCCGCGACCGATATCCGCGCGGCGCGGACAATGAGGCAGCCTTCATCGTCCTCAGCGATGCGACGATCCGGCGATGGTGCTCGGCGCGATGGCGCATTGCCGACTCGCGGCGCACGCGAGCGGCGGCCGTCCTCAGCGACCTTCAGGCCGGCCATTTGGACGAGCTGGTCTCCGGCAAAGTCGCGCCGGGTTCGTTGCAGACGGATTGGTCAGTCCCCGAAATCGGAGATCTGAGCATCGGCAGCGCCGGAGTCAGTTCCTCCACTTATGGCTCGCTCGATTTTCTAACGCCGATCGCCGAGCTGACAATCGACAAAGTGACTCAGAGCGAGGCCGACGCCTACAAGCGGTGGCGCGACACGTATGAGCAGAACTGGCGATGGTCGTTCGATCCGATCGCGTTTCGGATTTCCACGCACGGCGCGGGTCTGGCCGGGGATTTAACGGTGATGCCGCTCATTGCGGGGACGGATTATCAATCGCTTGTGCAATTGACGAACGGCGCGGCCCTCGCCCCCGGCGCGGGCGATCCGCATGATGCGCTTCTTCATGCGATACTGGCCATCAATCCCAAATCGCCGACGCTGCAAATGGGCTCGGTCTTTGCCCAGAACCTGGCGCCGGGCCTGAACGTCGACCCGCTCTCCTGGCTTGGCGGATCCGTTTCGCTTTATGTCGATGACGATCCGTTCTGGGACGAGATGACGCAGGCCGGGAATATCGAAAAATTCATGGAGACCCACTATCAGCGGATTCCCATTGGTCTTCGCGCAGAGGTGAGCAACGGTTTCAAGCTGGCGGCGTTTCTTACCGCGCTGCACGGATTCGTCGATCAGTCCGCGCCGCAGATGACCGTCTGGCAGAATCTGAATTACCGCGGACGCGCCTACGTGAAAATCTCGCCGTCGCAGCAGGCGCAGGGAAATGGGCAGGTGCCAAAGAACATGGCCCTCTTTTATGTCGCCGACGGCGATTCGCTGCTCATCACGCTCAGCGAGCCGCTGTTGCGCCGCGCGATCGATCGCAAGCTGGCCGCGCAGCCCACGACCGGGCCCGCGGGCGGCGATGCGCCGGCGACGCAGCCGCAGGTTGCCGCGGCGCGGCCGTGGCTCGGACAGAGCCTCTGCCTGCGCGGCGAGGCGAAAGCGCTGGATCTGGTCTTCCGTGGCGAGCACGATGAATTTCAGAATGCGATGCAGTCGTCAGCCTGGGGCAACATTCCGATCCTCAACGAGTGGAAGCGGCGCTATCCCGGCCAGGATCCGCTGGGGATTCAGCAACGTTTCTTCCATGCCCGCCTGACCGATCCAGCCGGGGGAACTTATGTCTGGAACGAGAAATGGCAGACGATGGAATCAGCCACCTACGGCCATCCCGGCGAGCCAAAGCCGGGACCGCAGCGGCCTTCGCTTTTGAACGGCCTGATCTCCGCCGACTTTGGTTTGACGTTTGAGGATCAGGGGATTCGCGCCAAGGCGGTGATTGAGCGGAAATCGCCGTGAGGGCAATTTGGCGCGGCTCGGGGCCGCGGCACCGAAATTAAATTCCAAGTTCCAAGTGGGAAAATCCTAAACAGGAGCGCTCCGAGCGTGCCTTCTTCCGTTTGGTTTTTGGAATTTGCCGCGCGGCGGCCTCAAGGTCTCGCAGGCAGATCTGAGACTGCAGGCCGATTCGTCGGCGCGGGCGGCCCCTGCGGCGCCCCTGCGGGTCTTTCCGGCAGGCGCGGGCGCGACAAATTCACATCGGACCAGATCTTTTGCAGTGTGGGTGCATCCGTTGCCAGCGTGGTGATATGCGTTGTTTTGTTTTCGCTTCCCAGAGAGGTGTAGCGGCCGTCGGCGTCCGGGGTGGCACTGACATAGTGCGTGGTCACCGAACCCTCCAGGCCGATCCGATCCATGATCGGAATCGCGTGAATCCGCTGGCCGTTCAACATGAAATCGTCGGGCCGGCCGACATCGATATATCGCTCCATCACTTCGCGGGCTTCGCTCACGAAGATCGCGAACATGTAGGTCTTGGGCTCTTTGGGCGAAATGATCCGCGGCAGGAGATGGCCGATTCCCTGCGGTAGAAACCAGGGAGACAGATCGCGGCTGATGGGAGCGGCATTGATCGCATTGGAGATCTGCTGCACTTCAAGCGTCCGCCCCTGGCGTACGCCGTTGCCGTTATTGATCATATGTCGATCGCTGGCGCCAAATTCTTCGACAAATTGCTTCTTCGTGTTTTTTAATCCGTCATCCACGATCACCGCGCTGGTCCAATCTTCGTGACGGCAATCCGCTGTCGTAAACAGCCATGTCTCGCTGTCGGTCTGGATCGGGCCGGTGGTTTTGTCGGCGCGAACCCCATCGAGCGTGATCCGGGAGCGAATGCCGATCAGGATATCTTCGCCGGGATGCACGTCCGGCTTGGACATGATTTCGCTCTTATCCGCCGGCTCGTCAGCCTTGTGGCGGGAGGGGCGGGGGATGTCGGCGGCCTTTTCTTCGACGATATAGGTATAGCCGACGTCCTTTCCATCTTTGAGCACGCGGAACCATTGTTCGGGAACTAATGCTGCGCGCAGTTTGCTTCCGGTCAGATTCACGAAAAAGCTGCGGGTTCGGTAGAGCCGTTCCTCCTGGTCGCGGCGGATCTTGACGCGGTCGAGCAGCTTCACCGAATCGACCATCTGTCCGAACGTCTCCACGGCCAATCGCTCTTTGGGATCTTCAGGCGGATTTTCCTCCGTGGACTTGTTTCCCGGCGTGGTAAGGGTCAGGACGTAATAGAGATATTGACTGGCTTGGAAGAGTGCCTGCTGCGTCAGACGCCGTTTGCCGGCCTCAGTGTAGCGAATTGCCACCATGCCGAGATTTGGCTTGGAGTACGGGTCCTTCTTTTTCAGGTCTTTGGCCACTCCTTCGCCGAACGTGCTCACATCCTGGTGCACGATTAATCCCTTGGGAAGCTCGCGCTTCAGATTGTCGACGGTGATCTCCAGCAAACCCTCGATTTCCGTATTTCCGACCTTCTCCGTCGTCAGCGGCCGCGGCGATTCGGTCAGCTCCACACGGCTGAGCTTCAGCGTCCAACTGTTGGTCTCATCCTGCCATTCGGCGATGTGATCCCCATCGACGCGGCCGACGAATTTGCAGTTCACCGGCGGACGCAGCTCGATGCCGGCCGACTGGTTCTCGTAAAATTTCCCAAGCAGATCGCCGGGGTTGGTCGTGGGAGCAATGGTCGCGCCGGGCCGATCGGGCAATACCGAACTGGGAAGATCGCCGGCAACTCTGCCGGAATTGGGATTGATCAGCGGCGCCGGACCGACCGCCGGCGCGGCATCGACACCCAGGATCACCATGGGCCACAAGAGGCTCGCGCCGCCCACCAGGCTCCACAACGTTTTGCTCATATCGCTCCTCGATGCCCAAATGGTCGAAATTCAAACCGCTTTGCGCGGCAAAGCGCAGGGGATACACCGCGCCGCCACGCAATCATATCGGATCGGAGTGCCCATGCGGGCGATTTTCCGCCTTGGATCCGCATTCGTGAGCTTGCATGCGGCGTTTTTAGCCTCCAGCAGCCATCACGTTGCCGGAAGGTGATACGGACTGGGCCGTCGTGGCGTTCGGAGCCACCGCCAGCGAATCGGCGATCATTTGCAGCAGTTTCACGCTGGACGGGCCGAAAGTGGTCGGACCCTCCAGATCGATGATGATCACCACCGATTCGGTCGAATGCCTGGAACGGGGAGCCACCACGCAGGCAAACAGCTTAGGAGGCACGATACGCTCCTCCTCATCATTTTCGAGAATGCCGCGGCGGGTTTCCCACGCAACCCCTTGTCCCAGGCCCTTGAACGCAAGGGGATGAACGTGGATCGGCCGCTCGGGGAGTCTGGCCATGATTTCGTTTGCGGTGACGGGGCCGGGGATGTGTAGAAAGGCCTCAATCTGTAGTTTGCGGGGCACGCGATCGGACCCAGCCGGCTCGGTCGCTGTAATTAAAAGTCCCTGACGCGTGTTCCGTTCCGATAACCACCCGGCGGGCAGCCGATAGAGCAGATCGCCGTCGATCATCATCGGGGTCAGAGAGATGCGAAGCGATTCAGAACGGGCATGGACGAGCGCCACGGCCCCGGCATAGGTCGCGGCGAAGATCACCCACATCAAAACCTGCATGACCAGGCGGCGGGCGGGAGTGTATTCGCGGAGGCGGGCCATGAAACCGCGATTATATCGCTATGCAGGAGATGACGCGAAGCGTCCGGTTATCCAACCTTTGCTCGTGGGTGCGTGACGGATCAGGCAGCCCAAAGATTTCTTCCTCTCCCGGCGCTACCAACACCTCAACCCGATACGCGGACCACCAGCCCGATCATTTCCGCCGCCGCGTCGGCGGCGCGCTCGCCGGCGTGACCGTGCGGGCCGCCGGCGCGATCGAGGGATTGTTGTTCGGTGTCGGTGGTGAGCACACCGAAAATCACCGGAAGCGATTCGGCGATCGCGACCTGCTGGATTCCGCGAGCGCATTCGCCGGCAACGTAATCAAAATGGGGTGTTTCTCCTCGAATCACGCACCCCAGGCAGATGACGGCGGAAAATTTTCGGGTCGATGCCAGCAGCTTGGCGGCCAGCGGCAACTCGAACGCCCCCGGAACGCGGTGCACTTCCAGTCGATCCTCGCTCACGCCGAGCTCCTTGAGCCGGCGCAGGCAGCCGGAAAGGAGTTCATCGACGATTCTTCCATTAAACCGCGCCGCGACCACGGCAACGGATGCAGTCTCTGGCACGCGAAGGGATGCCGCAGCGGGGATGGCGGTGCTCACGCGCTGTACGGTAATCGAGCGGGATGAGTTGTGCGAGGCTACCGTTCGGCGATGTTCGGCGTTCTCCGTCATGAACTGTTCTCTCAGGCTGAGAGAGGCCTAAATCCAGCGGGATCCGGGTCCACAGGGTCCGGCGTGGACGGTAAGCGATTCTGCCCACGCCGTTTCCTGTGGACTTCAGTGGCGAGCGCGCTACCCACTTCGAGCGCACTGACTTTTCCGATACACTCGGGTCATGCAGTCGGAAGCTAAGCCGTTCCACTCACTCTACTCCCACGGCTACGCCCGCGTCTCCGTCTGCGTTCCCATTGTGAAAATCGCGTCGCCGGAGTTTAACGCCGACGCGATCATCGCTCTGGCTCACCAATCGAATGAGGATCGGGCGGTCCTGACGGTCTTTCCGGAACTCGGCGTATCGGGGTATTCCGGCGAGGATCTTTTCCAGCAGGATGCGCTGCTCGCCGGGACCGAGCGGGCGCTGACCCGAATCGCCCGCGAGACTGCGAGCCTGCAGAACCTTTTGCTGGTCGGCGCGCCGCTTCGCGTGGAAGGACAGCTCTTCAATTGCGCGATCGCCCTACACGGCGGGCGTGTGCTCGGCGTCGTCCCCAAGACTTTTCTCCCCAATTACCGCGAGTATTACGAGAAACGGCAGTTCAGCTCGAGCGTGTCCGGCGTCGCCCGCGAGATTCGATTGGCGGGAAGCGTGGCCCCATTGGGGTCCGACCTGATCTTCGAAGCGACCGACCTGCCCGGCTTTTCGCTTTTCGCCGAAATCTGCGAAGACCTGTGGGTTCCGATCCCCCCTTCGACCTGGGGCGCGCTGGCGGGCGCGACGGTGCTGGCGAATCTGTCGGCCAGCAACATCACCATCGGCAAGGCGGCGTATCGCCGGCAACTCTGCGCCGGGCAGTCGGGGCGATGCGTGGCGGCGTATCTCTACACCGCCGCCGGCGTCGGGGAATCGACGACCGAGGTGGCCTGGGACGGGCATGCGCTCATTTACGAAAATGCCAACCGGCTCGCCGAGTCCAAGCGATTCTGCGAACACGAGCAATACATCGCCGCCGACATCGATCTCGACCGGCTCCGCCAGGAGCGGATGCGACTCAGCAGCTTTAACGATTCGATCGCGATCTATCGCGAACGCCTGGAGAAAATGCGCCGCATCTCCTTCCAACTTGGCGTGCCGAAGGGTCCCACGCCGCTGAGAAGGCACGTCGAACGCTTCCCGTTCGTCCCGCACGATCCAGCGCAGTGGGACCAGCGTTGCTATGAAGCGTATCACATCCAGGTGGCCGGGCTTGAACAGCGATTGCGCCAGCAACATCAAAAAGATGGTGATCGGCGTCTCCGGCGGACTCGATTCCACTCACGCGTTGATCGTTTGCTGTCGCACCGCCGACCATTTGAAGCTTCCCCGCTCGCATATCCTGGCCTACACGATGCCCGGCTTCGCGACCGGAACCCATTCGAAGGATTTCGCCTGGCGGCTGATGAAATCGCTTGGGGTCACCGCTGCCGAGATCGACATCCGACCGAGCTGCACGCAGATGCTCAAGGACATCGGCCATCCATTCGCGCGCGGCGAGCCGGTGCACGACATCGCATTTGAAAACGTGCAAGCCGGCGAGCGAACCAGCCACCTCTTCCGCCTCGCGAACATGCACGGCGGAATCGTTGTCGGTACCGGCGATCTCTCCGAGCTCGCCCTCGGCTGGTGCACCTATGGCGTCGGGGACCAGATGTCTCATTACAACGTAAACGCCTCGATTCCCAAGACGCTGATCCAGCACCTGATACGCTGGGAGATCGAACGCGGCCAGCTACCCGACGAAACGCGCGGAGTCCTCCGCGAGATCATCGCCTCCGATATCAGCCCGGAGTTGATTCCGCATCCCGAAACTGAGCAGAAGAAAGTTCAGCGCACCGAGGAATCGGTCGGACCCTACGAGCTCCAGGATTTTCACCTCTATTTCATCACCCGTTACGGCTTCCTTCCCAGCAAGGTGGCGTTTCTCGCACACCATGCCTGGGGCAACGAGAGCGCCGGCGATTGGCCGCCCGCATTCCGCAGCGAAGATCGCCGGACCTATGACCTGCCCACGATCAAGAAATGGCTGCGCGTCTTCCTCCACCGCTTTTTCGCGACGAGCCAGTTCAAGCGATCAGCCATGCCCAACGGTCCGAAGGTGGGTTCTGGTGGATCCTTGTCGCCGCGCGGCGATTGGCGTGCGCCGAGCGATAGTGAAGCGACAGTATGGCTGGAAGAACTGGAACGAAACGTGCCGGATGGCGACGAAGTGGGCGAATAGATGATCGCCGGCTTGGGCTATCGTGTTAATCCAGTCTATTTCCCTGCCTTCTGAGCAGGTTGAGTGGCCGGCCCGCTTTGACCAGGCGGCTGGGCTCCCGGCGCGATCGACGGGCTTGGTTTCCCCTTTTTCGGGAGATAATACGTCACAGTCGATTCCTGATCCGCCGCCGGGTTTTGCCATACGTTCTGGTCGATACGACCCGGCGTCAGGCTGGACGAGGACGGCGTCATGTTCGACCGCCGCAGATAAAAGCTGTCGCTCGACGGCAATGGCGGCGGCGCCACCGGCGCGTTGGCATTGGCCGGCAGCGGCTTGACGTAGTAGGGGTTGTAGAGAACCGGGGGTGGAAGCCGGAGTTCCTGCTGGAGCAGTGACTGCGGCTCGATGGCCTCTACGGAGCCTTGCGGCGCAAGGGGTCCGATCGATTCGAGGTTCATCCGATATTCCGAGGGCAGCATCCCCGAACGCTCGAAAGCGAATCGCCGCTCCGACGGAAGCAGCTCGAACTGTTGCGGGCCATAATTCCGAGTCGACTCCGGGGGCCCATTTACTTGATTGTTGAGCTGGGTGTTTACTTGTTGTTGCGCGTTAACGACGCTAACCCCGCCGGCCGTGAGTAGCGCCGCGATTCCAATAACCGGCATCGATTTCAGAAATGACATGATTCAACCTCCAGCAACGAACGACCTATAATCGTATGCAAAGTTCGCGCCTCCGTCGCGTCGAATCCGCCATTTCGATCAGACATTTGAAGCCGCCGCAAATCGAATCCGAAATAGAAAACATGTCACGTCAGAAGATCTCCAAAACGTTGTCCATCATTTCGCTCGCGTCAATTCTCGTTCTGATGAGCTGCCACAGCGAGCAAGTCGTTCACAGCGGCAAACTCACCCAGGACAACTTTGCGAAAATCCACAAGGAAATGACCGTCGCCGAGGTCGAAGTGATCCTCGGCAGCAACGATACGCGCAAGATGAGCGGAGCTGATGTCAACGGAATGAACGTTCCCGCCGAGGAATACGACTGGAAGGAAGGGGACATCTGGATTTCCGTCACGTTCGTTGGGGGGCAGGCGGTGAGCTGGGAGAGTGCCAACCTGCCGTAGGGGAAAATCCCAAAGCCCGCGCTCCAAAGCCCCAAATAAATCTCAAAGACCAAATTCCAATAATAAACAAAGGCAACGCATTGAAGGCGGCGCTCCGAGCGCTCCTTTTTGGGATTTTCCCCTTTCCTTTGGTGATTGGAATTTTTTTGGGCTTTGGTGCTTGGGATTTGGAATTTTTCCCGGCGCGACGGGATCACTGGTCTACATTTTTCACCGGTAGTTTTCCCAATAACCTTCCCAGCAGTTTCTCCCCATAGGCCACTGCCCGTTCGCGCACCTGGTCTTCGGGCAGGGTCACATCCAGCTTCAATTCTGGCATGCCGGTCGGATAATCGCCGTCATCCGGCTTGAGCGTGATGTAAGCGAGAATCTTGATCAGATCATCTTTGGGGACGGTCATCTTCAGCCGGTCGTAGATGATGAGCGGAATCTGCGACTCGTTCACGTCCTGCATCACGTCCGCCACCGCGGCGATGGAGAGAAGGTTGCGCACCTTTTGCAGCTCGTCCGGTTCCAGCGTTCCTTTCCAGTCGGAAAGGGCGGTGGCCAGATCATCCATGCGCTTCTTCCCGTCGTCGCTGAGACTGTCGAGATTCGGCGCGACTGGCGTTACTTCGCCCTGGTCCGGCTGCAGATCGTCATATTTAATGCCATCGATCTGCGCGTCGGTCACCGATTGCCAGTCCTTCGGCGGTGGTGGGACTGCGGCGCTCGGTCCGGTGGATGGACCCGTGGTTGGAGAGGTGGTCGGCTGAGCCTGAGAAGATTGCGTGGCAGCAGTTTTGGGCAGGACGGCCTCGAGGATCGGATTGGTTTTCTGCGGCGCGGCGTTCCGCGCCTGCACGGTGGCGGCGATTCCCACCGCCGCCCAGGGCGCCAGCGCCACCAGTGCCCAGCCGCGAGCCGCGGCCGCCAGTTTCTGGCCGACTTCCCATCGGAAGAGTTTTTGCCCGGCTGCTAAACCGGCGATGCCGATCAGCATCAGCGAAAGCAAGTCGAAGCCGGCCGCCTCCAAACCCTTTCCGTCGATGCAGAACTGCATCGCCTCAACGGCATATCGGCCGGGAAGAAAATCCGCGACGTGCCGTGCCCAGTGCGGCAGGATATTCAGCGGAACGCCGACGCCGCCGATGATGATGATCGGGAGAAATATGCTTTGTCCCAGCCCCTGCACCGCGGGCACGGTGTCGGCGAGCATCGCGATCACCAGCCCCATTCCCAGGAATGCAAAAGCTACGAACGTAAATGCCACGATTAATTGGCCCGGATGGGCCGGCGGATGCAGGTGATACCACCACATTGCCAGCAGATACTGGAGCAGCGCCGCCGACGCGACCAGGAGGTAGCGGGCCACCATCGTGCTGAAAATGAGCCCCCCCGTTGCCGCCGGCAACAGGCGGTAGCGTCGCCAGACGCCGCGCTCGCGCTCGCTGACCATCGACGTCGGCATTCCGAAGCACGCCCCGCCGAGAACGCTGATCACGAGCACCGGCCCAAATTCCTGCGAGAGCTGTGCTTTAAAGATCGCGGCGAACACCACCAGGTAAAAGACCGGAAAGACGTAACCGAGTACCAGCGCCTGCTTGCTCCGGAAGTTCAGGCGGATGGTCATCAGAAGATGTTGAAGAAGGCCGTTCACATGTAGGGTGGGCTCGGCCCACCGTCTTTGGTTCTCGTGGTGGGCCGAGCCCACCCTACCGCTAATCCCGTAACCGACTCCCCGTCAGCTCAATAAACACATCTTCCAGCGACGGCTTCATCACGTGCAGATCGAGCAACTCATTTTCCTGCTTCTGAACGAGCTGCACCAGCTCGATGGCCGTCTGGCTCACGTTGGTCGTTCGCAATTCCCAACCCTCCCCTTCGCGCACCGGGCCGGCTTCGCTCACCGCCGAAAGCGCCGCTAACAGCGATTGCTCGAGCGGCCGTGCCGTCCGCACCACGATTCGCGGCTCGGATTTGGACGACCCGACGAGTTCCCGTGGCGTACCCGATGCGATGACCTTTCCCCGATCGATGATGGCGATCCGGTCGCATAATTGTTCCGCCTCTTCAATGTAGTGCGTGGTCAGAACGACCGTATGCCCCTCGCTTCGCACCTGCTCGATCAGCTTGTGCAGCTCCCGACGCGACTGCGGATCGAGGCCGGTGGTCGGCTCATCGAGGAATACGACTTCCGGCCGATTCACAAACGCCAGGGCCAGCGCAAGCCGTTGCTTTTGTCCGCCGGAGAGACTGTCGAAAGTCGCGTCTGCTTTTTCACCAAGCGAAAAGCGATCAATCAGCGCCTGCGGCTCGGCCGGGTTGGCATAGAACGATCCAAACAGTCGAAGCGCCTCACGCGGCGTGATTTTGTCCTGCAAGGCCGTCGATTGAAGTTGTGCGCCCAGCTTTCGCTTCACCTCGGTGGGGTGTGTTTTCGCGTCGAGCCCGCAGACCTGGATCGAGCCGCCGTCCGGCTCGCGCAGGCCGATGACGCATTCGAGGGTTGAGGTTTTTCCCGCGCCGTTGGGCCCGAGCATTCCAAAGATTTCCCCCGCGCCGACTTCGAAGCTCACGCCGCGCACCGCCTCGACATTTCCATAGCGCTTGACCAGGTCGCGAACGATGACGGGGGGAACCGGCGATGTCATGACAAGGTTCGTAGCGGCGGATGGCTCCAGCGTTGCAGAAGTGAATTTCATCGGGCCGGCGAATCACTGGCGGTAGGACGTCGGCCGAGCCGGTGAATGGTAAACGCAGCGCCGGCCAGACCCACCGACAAACAGATGCACGGCCAGGCGTAGAAGGCCGGAGCCTGGACATGGTCGCGGCGATTGAAGCGGTCGAGCACCCGCCGATCGATCTCGGCAGAGTCGATCCCCTGCTTCTGGAGTTCGATTCTGGCGTCCGACTCCCGCATCGCATCGGCCTGCATCGACCCGGCATCGAGCGCAACGGCATAGCTGTAATGCGCCCGCAAGCCGATGACGCCGATCCCCATCAACGCCAGAATCGTTGCGTTGGCAGATAAGATCCCGACCAGATGGCCGCTGATTCGATCCAAGAGCCAGCCGATGCCCGCCCCCAGCGCTCCGGCGATGGGAAGACCCATCATCAAATAACTGAATCGCTGCGACGGCTCCTGAAGCGACGCCGCGGGAAGCTGCAACACAGCGATGCCGAGGCCGAGGGCAAGTCCAATGCATCCGCCAGCCGTCCATATCCCGAGCTTTACGTTACCTTCAACCAACCGATTTCCTCTGGCGATTGCGGACCACAAATGAGAAAGGATGGATTTTAATTAAGACGGCGCTATCGGAGATAGGGTCCCAGGAAATCATGACGGAAATTTAACCACTCCCAAGGAGCCGCGCACTGAGTAAGCGGGAAAGCACTCGGTAAACGAGAGCGCTTTCCCGCTTACTTCGTGCGCGGCTCCTCGGATCCCTCTGCTTACTGACGGGCGTACGCGATCCAGACGATGCTCGGCGCGGTTCGCGCGATCGTCAGGCCCTGGCCCATCAGTTCGGCTCCGCTGAGCTGAACGGGTTGTCCGCCACCTTTTTGGCCGAGAGCGGACGAGGGCAGTGGCGTAACTCCGGAAAGAATCGGGATATCACCCAGGTTCTTGACGAAGGTCGGGTCGATTCCGTAAGCGACGAAAAAATCCGGGGCGGCCTTCGCGAGCGTGCCGCCGAAGGCGGTGATGGCGTAGCGTGAGCCGGGCTCCAATCCGCGCGGCTTCAACTCGATTGGGCCATCCTTCGCACCGGGATGACGGATGATTTCGATCACGCCTATCGCTTTGGCGGGCAGATCAAATTGTCGCGCCGCAATGTCGGCGCCGGCGTCGACCAAATCGGTAATTCTACACGGATTCGGCTCCTCGCCGAGCAACGCTTTCTGATAGGCCGGCTCCAGACCGGCCGCTGCCTGCATCACTTCGATAAACGGCTCCGGCGGCGTCCCCTCTTTCTGGAAAAGATTATCCCGCCAGGTATTGCTCGTGCTTGAGGATTGAAAGACGAGCAGGGGTCCGCCGGCGTTGCGGTACACGACATTGTCTTCAAACAGGCCGCTGTGCATGTTCCCGTCGAGGTAGATGCCGTGACACGGAATGACGCCACGGCCCGGCTCGGTCTCATCGCGGCGAAATGGATTGCACCGAATGTCGTGAATCAGGTTCCCGCGAATGACGGTATTGCCGGCGTGGGTGTAGGTCACGTAAATCCCGGCCCCGTCGCAGGTCACTTTCATCGCGCGTTCAATGTGATTGAATTCGACCCGGTTGCCTCGCGTAAACGGCGTCTGATCGGGCACGTCGCCGGCCCATTGAATGCCGGAATAGGAAACATCGCGGATCAGGTTGTGCGCGATGACCGAATCCTGAGCCATCAAAAGAGTAATACCGATTCCGCCGTAGTAATCGGTTCCGATATCGTGGATGTAGTTGTTGGTGATTTGATATCCCCGGTAGTCGTCTGCATGGGGAAATGGATTCCACGGCCGGTTGCCGATGGGCTTTTGCCGAATCTCGCTGGCTCCGATTCCGCCGGCGCCAATGTCGCCGATCTCGTTTCCGTCGATGGTGATCTGGGCAGTTCCTTGCCGGAGGCAGATTCCCATTGCCCCGACGTGCGCGACTCCGCCATGCGTGAAGCTGCATGATCGGGCGAATTGATATTCGACGGCTGCATCGATGAATCCATGCTGGAGACGATCGCGCGGGCCGCTGTCAACGGTGCAGCAGAAGAGTCCCATGTAGCCATAGGCCGGCAGCGGCCAATTCACGTGCTCCACGTGAATGCCGTTGAAATGAAGGTTCACGACCGGCTTCTCGCGGGTGCCGGCAACACGGATCAGCGTGTTTTGAACGACGGGCGCAATGACCTGAGCTCGCGTCAGGTCTTCACCGGGTCGCGGCCAATAGGAAAGGACCCCGGTGTGACGATTCAGGTACCACTCGCCAGGCTCATCGAGCATCTCGATGGCGTTCTCCAGATAGCAAGCCTTCCAATGCGGGTCGGGAAAGCTCAGGTACCAGTCGTAGGTATGTTCCTTTGAATTCCACCGGTGGGGAGGAGCGAGGGTGAAGCTTTGATCCGATTCATTCACGCTGCCGAGCAGTTTGCCGCCCCTCGTCATTGTTGTTGATGTAGACGAGTTCGGCATCCTGCGGATTCTCATACGCCTGAAGATGAAATGGCTGATGAACGCCACCGAGCTTGATCGTGACGGGGCTGGTTTCGTCCTCGTATTTGACGGAAGAGAAGAGCATCTTCGTCCAGGGTTCGGCGCTGTCGGCGTTGGGCGTGCGGGCGCGAATCGCTCGGACGCCGTTGATGAACAGCTCGCGAAAGTACCATTTGCCGTCTCGCGCTTCGGGAATATCCGCCGTCCAGATTTCGTCCGGGCCTTTTTTCCAACCGGTAATTTTTCGTCCGCCGCTGAGGATCACTTTCTCGCCGGATTTGGCGGCATAGGTAATTGAATGCTCGGCGGAGCCGGAGTCGCGCAGATCGAAGGAGAGGGTGTCGGCTTGTTCGTAAGTGCCACCGCGAATTCGAATGAGGATGTCGTGATTCAGGCCCGCTGATAATCGCTGTCGAACCAGGTCGCGCGCTTTTGAAATCGTGGCGAGAGGCGCGTCGGCGGAACCGGGATTGGAATCATTGCCGTCTGGGGATACGTAGAAGTCGGGCTGGGCGACTGGGTGGGTGGCTGCGACTTCGGCAGCGAGAGAGCGATGCGATATCAAGGCAATCGTGAGCCAGAGCGCGATAAGCCATCGCTTCGGACTGGTAGGGTGGGCTTGGCCCAACACGCGAACCGAGGAGGTGGGCCGAGCCCACCCTACGCAGAGGATCGCGGCCGTGAATGTGGATGATCGGGTCATCATTTGCGATAAGCCACGTCTGCCCGCCGACGATCGTGCGGGATTTCGTTCATTGAAACAGCGCCTGCACCGCATCGCTCCAGTCATGACCCCCTCTTTCCCAGCCGGACGTAGCCCTTGGGGGAAAGCCGGTCCGGCAATAGCTGCGACAAGATTCAAAATCAAAGACTGCATGCGGGTACGTATTGATCAGCAACGCCGATTTGAGCCCGTCCTGAGACCAGACGAGCTGGACAACGGATGGCTTTTCACGATCGCTCACGTCGGCGACATAAATATGCCGCGCATCGACGATGGGATTGTCTTGGCGGCCATAGTCCAAGCCATAGAGGTAAGCGGTGCTGCCGTCATCCTCGAAGACAATGCCGAATGGATGGCTCGGCGATCGTCCTTCGATCACGACCGTCTTACCGACGGTGATGGTCTCGCTGGCAACCAGGATTAGAGGCATGCTCTGGAATGGTACGCTCCGGGATGCTCCGGCCCAAATCATTGTGTCGTTACACTGCGCCCGCCCAATTCGGTATTTCTTATCTTGACATCGACCCCGTCGAGCCGATTAATACCAATTGGCTGAACTGCTCAGCCGACAGGTTCAAACGCAGCGTTTTCTGGGAGCATTGTTAATCCATGGCGTCGGCGATTCTACCTAAGCGGAGCGGGCTCTTCCGGTATTCAACGTGGGATGCGGTGCCGGTCGTTTTTGCGCTGTTGCATCTCTCTTACATCGTCCTGATGTACATGACTTTTACGCGCCTGCATCTTCCGCCGGCCGCAAAGATTTCGCTCCTGGCGGTCATGGGGATCTTCTATTCGTTCAGCATCTCCTGGAACATCAACGGTATCTCCCACAACTTCATTCATAATCGCTATTTCAACTCGGCTTTCCTGAACCGGGCAACAAGCATCCTCATTTCGGTGGACTGCTTTTTCTCCCAGGTGATTTACGAATACGTTCATCGGCGGCATCACATGGGGAACGCCGACAAGCCCGAGGCGGGGACCACGATCGATCCGCTCTCCATTTACCGCCATGGCCATGACGGGCACGCCGAGAATGTCTGGAAATACGTCTTCTCCAGCTTTTTCCGCGAGGAGCCGATGGTCGCCTACCGCGAGATCAAACGGCAAAATCCACGCGAAGCGTATTGGGGACTTTTTGAGATGGTGCTCACCGCCGTCCTGATGATCGGATTGCTGATCTTCAACTGGCGGTTCATGTTCTATTTTCTGCCGTTCTGGTTTTTCGGACATTGCCTCTCGTATCTGAACGGCTATTTCCTGCACTTCGGGGGAAATCCCGATGTGCCGATGGCCTGGGGCGTGAGCAGCTATCACAAACTGTATAACTGGGTCTGGTTCAACAACGGGTATCACGCCGAGCATCATTATCGCCCGCGGGCGCATTGGACGCGGATGAAGCAGCTTCACGCGGAAATCGCCGACGAACAAAAGCGGGTCGGCGTGCGGGTGATCAAGCCGCCGCATGCGTTTGGGTTTCTGGATCCGGAAGTGGTGGATGAGCCGCAGGAGCCGCGCACGCAGTAAGCGGGAATGTTTGCCGTTTACCAAGCACTTTCCCGCTTACTTCGTGCGCGGCTCTTTGGAAGCATCAGCTTCCCGCGACCATTACGATTCCGATACAGACAATCCCCAGTCCGATCCACGCAGCAAGCGGCATTCGCTCTTTAAGCACGACTGCGGCGGCGATGGCCATCAAGGCGGGATTCAGTCCTTCAAAGGGGAAAAGCTTACTGAGTTCCCAGCGGCTCATTAGCCCAAGCCACAGGAAAAACCAGACGGACAGACATGCGATGCCGAGAGCAAATCGGGGGAGAACGCGAGCCCAATCGACGGCGGCGCCAGCGCCGCTGTGCTCCGCCTGCGCCTGCCCGACCGACTTCTTGAGCAATAGCTGGCCGACCACGATAAGCACCTGGCAGACGATTGCGATCGCGATCATGGCCGGAGGGGAATTCACAGTTTTTCCTCCAGCTTCGAAAGCGGGCGGATCACCAGGTAAATCCCAAACAATACGATGGTGATCCCGCACCACCGCCGAATCGAAATCTGTTCATGAAGAAACACCCACGATCCGACCGGAATCAAAACGTGAACCACGTTGATCAGGGCGTACGCGATTCCGAGCGGCACAAAACGAAGAACGTGAATCCAACTGACGAAGCTGAGCACATAGGTGACAATCCCCCCCCAGGTCCATCCCGACGCGAGAGCAGCGACGCCGAGCATCCCGACCCCGCCGGCAAGATGCGAAGCCGAATCGGCCCCCTTTTTCATCAGCAATTCGGAAGCGGTTACGAGAACCGACCCGATGGCGATCTGCACGTAGGGATCGAGAAACCAGCCGGCCAGCGAACGGTCGCGAATTGACGTGCGCGCGCCGGGCGGAGTTGACTCGACCCGGGCGGGATCGATCATTTTTCGCCCCAGAGCGCGTCGTAATTGGGGAAGAGGCGAAGGGTTTTGTCGTTTCGCGTCGGCTCCAGCCAGGGAAGAACGCGCTTCATGACGAAGTTCGCGATCGGCTGCGTGTGCCGCACATACAGGTCAAGCGGCACCAGCTCGCATTTGAGATGCAGCTTGGGGTCATAGCCGAGCGAGCTGCTGTAATACCAGCGGCAGCCGTGGTCCATTCCCCACTGAATGATGTCGCGCAGCGTGTAGTGATAAAGATGCAGGTCGAAAGCAATGCTGTAATCCATGCCGACGTATTCATCGTAGAGCGTTTCGCCCTGCACGAGGCAGACGCTGAATGCGATGGCTCGTCCTTTTTGCCGCCAGATGAAAAATCGCGCCTTGTCAGGCATGTCGCGCCCGAGCCGGCAGAGAAATTCTTTCGTCAGCTTCTCGAAATGAAGCGAGGAGCGGTCGTACACCTGGAGATAGAGCGGATAGAGCTCATCCACGAACGGAGTGATGTCATTCACCACCGCCATCTCGATCGGATCCGCGGCTTCGGCGGTTTCCTTGAACTTTCGACGCAGGCTCTTGCGCGTCACCTTGCTGAGCACCTTGGTCATGTACTCGTCGAAGCTCGCGTAGGCAATGTTGAGCCGGACCATCGGCAGGCTGGGGACACGGGCATACCCGTTGGCGGCAAAGCAGTTCAGCGCGCCGCGATATTCGCCTGGAAATTCCTTGAGAACGATGAGCGAGGACCTGGTTTGTTTTGCGTATCGATGCAGCGCCGCGTGCAGATTTTTACCGGTCCACTGCGCGCTCTCATCATCGGCGCTGCTGAGGCACCCTTCGCCGGCGGCGCATCCGACCATCATGGTGCGCATCTTGAGAAAGCGCGGAATTACTTTGCGAATCTTCCCGACCATGGCCCCGATCGCGTTGCCGGCGCCGGCCAGGATGTCCTGATCGACGAGGAAAAACGGTTGAACCGCTTTCACTTTTCCCTGCGCGTCTTCGAGAACGAGATAGCGATATTGAAAGCCCTGGTCGATCGTGTCTTCAACGATCTGGAAAAAGCGATGGTCCTTCCGCGAGTTGGTGAAAGAGGTTTTCCATTCGGGGTATTGTTCGATCTGGGCGCGCGTCGCGAGGCGCACGGAGCCGTGCGGCGTTTGAACGGGTGGAATCGTGGACGCGTCGGCCATTTGTCGTGGCACGGGTTTTCAACCCGTATCTTTTCCGGGAGCCAAGACACGGGTTGAAAACCCGTGCCACTGAAACAGGTTCTATTTCTCTGAACTCGATCGCAATCGACGATAGCGCCCGAGAGCCATCAGCGGGAAATAGAGCCGATACAGGTGGTACTTGAGATAGAAGACCTTCGGGAAACCGGTGCCGGTGTAGAAATTCTCTTCCCAGTTTCCATCTTCCTGCTGATGATTCATCAGCCAGTAAATGGCTTTTTTGATCTCGGGGTCGATTTTACCGTCGGCCGCCATCAGTCCCATGGCGCCCCACGCGGTTTGTGATGGGGTGCTTTCGCCTTGTCCCTTGAGCAAAGCATCGTCATAGCTGCGGCAGGTTTCGCCCCAGCTTCCGTCTTCCTTCTGACACGATCGGAGCCAGAGAGCGGCACGGCGAATGTATTGCTTCTCCATGCTTTCGCCGACGGATCGGAGGCCGGAGAGTACCTGCCAGGTGCCGTAGACGAAGTTGACGCCCCAGCGTCCCCACCATCCGCCACATTCATCCTGGGTCTTTTTGATAAACGCGATGGCGCGGCGAACGGGCGACATACTTGATCGTCAGGCCACAGATGCCGAGGCATTCGAGCACGCGGCCGGTGATGTCGGGGCAACTCGGATCCTGCATCGCGTTGTGATCGGCGAAGGGGATTTTTTCGAGGATCGGCCGGTCTTTGGTTCGATCGAATGCGGCCCAGCCCCCGTCCTCGTTCTGCATGGCCAGCAGCCAGTTGACGCCGCGCTTCACGGCCGGCTGCGCGCGGTCGCCGCCCACTTCGCACAGGGCCATGGCGACCATCGCCGTGTCATCGACGTCGGGATAATGCGGGTTCTGAAACTCGAAGAACCATCCGCCGGCGCTGCGCCGGGCAGTTTTTCCGCCAGTCGGAGACCTCCAGACATTCCTTGGAGAGGAGCCAGTCGGTGGCGCGATGGGCTTCGTTTGCACTCTGCGAAACTTCCGCCGCCGCCAGGGCATGCAGCGCGATCCCAGTATCCCAGACCGGCGACACACACGGCTGAAGGCGAATCGTATCCCCCTCGCGAATGTAAAAATCACGCAGATGTTTGTGTGCCGCCACCACGCGCGGGTGATCCTCGGGATAGCCCAGGGCGCGGAAGACGATGAGGATATAAACCATCGGCGGGAAGATGGCGCCCAGGCCTTCGGAATGATCCAGATGTTCCAGGAGCCATCGCTCGGATTCGCGCATCGCCCGGTCGCGCAGGAATTGAAGCGGACATTCCTCGTAACGCTTGAGAAGCTGATCGACGCGGAGAAACAGATCGCGCCAATTCTTCGGCAGGCCATGCAGTGGCTCGGCCAGCCGATTGGCCGCCTCGATATCCAGATACAATTCGCTGATCCCCAGATTCGCCGGCAGCTTTCGCACCGGGCGAAGGGTCGTGACCAGGGCCAGCGGCAGAATCATCGTCCGCGTCCAGGCCGAGACGTGGTAGAGGTTGAAATAAAACCACTTCGGCAGCAGAACAATTTCCGGCGGAATCGTCGGGCAGGCGTCGTAGCTGATCTGGCCCAAAGCGGCGAAATAGAATTTCGTGAAGCTGTTGCACTTTTCCGCGCCGCCAAGCGAGTGAATCAGCTCGCGCGCCTTGCGCATGTGTGGCGCTTCGGGATCGTCTCCCATCAACTTGAGCGCGAAGTACCCTTTAACCGTTCCGGAAATGTCGGGCGGCCCGCCGGGAAAGAGGTTCCACCCGCCGTCCGGTTGTTGGAGATTGCGCAGGTAATTGGCGATCAGCGCAAGGTCAAGATCGGATTCCTGCCCGAGAATCCATCGCAGCAGGATGTATTCGGATTCGAGAATGCTGTCCCCCTGCAATTCGCCGCACCAGAATCCGGTGGCGTCCTGGCGGGACCTCAGCGCTCCCATTGCATCATCGATCGTCGCATCGAGCGTTTTCCAGGGCACGTTGTCGGGCTCGACGTGCGTTAATTCGACCAGCATGGCCGGCATCAGCATTTCTTCAGGCGCCGGATCCGTGAACTGAATTAAAGCGGTTTCTTCGGGTTGAAGGGAAGGGGAATCGCCGGTCGGCGCGAAGGCCGGCGATTCGTTAAACTCAATGGGTTCGGGCTCGACAAAGACGGGGATTAACAATTCCGAAGGCACAACAAGCGGAAATTCGATCTCAGGTTTGTTCGTCCGGATTTCGGCAAGAGGTAGCTCGGCTTCGACAGGGGATTTCAAATCGACCAAAACCACAGGCCGCGACTTTCGCGGTGCGGCGGCGGGAATGGTCTTTCGAGTGCGCGACGGTCTCGGCGAAGAATTCTCTTCCCCTTCGCCCGGCACGCTGGGAGAGGGAATCAAGGCGCGGCTGTGGGTGGACCCATTTTGCCCATATCCCGTCGTCAGTTCAGTGTTCGGCGCGATCGTGATCGCTGACTTCGTCTGATCGTGACCATCCGTCCTGGCGACTTGCCGCTCGAAGAGCTCGCTCATCGGAGCATCGCACTCGATGGCGTCTTCCCAGGGGAAGCACCGCTTCCTGAGGTCTTCCCGCGCGCCTCCGCCGGCGCCCCGACGGATACATAGACCGGCGTTCGCTGCGCAGAAGTCTTTTCAGATGAAGAGGTTGCGTGCAAAGATCTTACCTCGAAACATGCGGGCGCAACGTTGTTCGCGCAATTCTGCCCGGTCCCGCATTGGAGCTATAAATGATTATCGGACTTTCGCGCCCAATTCCTGAGCCGTCATTTTGCCGCGGCTCCGAAGGGCCGTCGAAGATCTCCGCCATTCTTACCACATGCGGACAAGCGGATGCAACTTGCTATAATCAAGCCATTTCGGGCACTGCGGCCGATAACACCGTTGAGCGGAACTCTGTTCCGCGGCGGATGGGTCGTCGAAGGATCGATGGCTGCTCCGGTTCCCAGACGTGAGGCACCTCCGGATGCACGAAGACTTTATTGGATGGCTCGAACAACATCGCGGCCGTGAATACGACCTTCACACCGAGCATGTGAATCCCGCATTTGTGAAGATGCTCCGGGCCATCGGGTTCGATCGTGGTTACGTTCGTGGCGAGGGGTGCTATCTCTGGGACGCCGACGGAAATAAATATCTCGACCTGCTCACCGGCTGGGGCGTTTTCGCACTCGGCCGCAATCATCCGAAGGTGCGGGCCATTCTTCAGCAGCTCATCGCCCAGGACAATCCCAACCTGGTGCGGATGGATTGCAGCCTTCTGAGCGGATTGGTGGCCGAAAAACTGGTGAGCCATATTGGCGGCGATCTGACCCGGGTTTTCTTCACCAACAGCGGAACTGAAAGCGTCGAGACCGCGATCAAGTTCGCCCGCTGCGCCACCGGGCGGCAGGATATCATTTATTGCGATCACGCTTTTCATGGATTGACGACCGGCTCGCTGGCCCTCAATGGAGCCGACTTTTTTCGCGAGCGTTTCGGCGATCTGATGCCCGGCACCACGCGAATCCCGTTTAACGATCTGGCGGCGCTGGAAAGAACACTCTCATCGCGGAACGCCGCGGCATTCATCCTGGAGCCGATTCAGGGGAAGAGCTGTGAAGTGGTCGCCGATGGATATCTCCAGGAGGCCCAGCGGATCTGCAAAAAATATGGATCGCTGCTCATCCTCGACGAAGTGCAGTCGGGTCTCGGTCGCACGGGAAAATGGTTTTGTTTTCAGCACTGGCCGAATGTCGAGCCGGACATCGTCTGTACATCCAAGGCCCTCTCCGGCGGATTTGTGCCGGTCGGAGCGGTCGTCACCCGGCCGAAGATCATGGATGCAGTGTTCAATTCGATGGAGCGCTGCGTCGTCCACTCCAACACCTTCGGCCAGAATGATCTGGCCATGGCAGCAGCGCTCGCAACGCTCCATGTGATCGAAGAAGACAAACTGGTGGAAAATGCCCGCGTCATGGGAGACTATGCCATCAAGCGCCTGCGCGAAATTGCCTCGGATTGCCCCTTTGTTTCGGAAGTGCGCGGAAAGGGGCTCATGTTCGGGATCGACTTCGCCCGGCCAACCGGATCGTTCAAGCTGAAAATGGCCTGGGACATGCTCCACAAGCTCAATTTCAGCGTCTTCGGCCAGATGGTCGTCATTCCGCTTCTCGACAAGCACCATATCCTGACGCAGGTGGCCGGGTATCACACCGAGGTGATTAAATTCCTGCCTCCCATTACGATCGGACGCGAGGACTTAGACTGGTTTCTCACCGCGATGGAAGACGTCCTTGCTGAAACGCAGCGGGTGCCGGGAACGGCGTGGAACACGGTGATGGGCCTGGCCAAGCGGACGGTTATGGCGTGAGTGGTGAGGTTCCAAAACCAAATCCTGCACCCGTTCATTCGCGCGGCCCATTGCGGCTGATCGAACGGTTGATCCACCGCGGACTGCTGCGCATCGTGCTGTTTGCGGTGAAACGGCCAACGATTTCGCTGCTGATTTGCGGCGCGATCCTCGCCGTCTGCATTGGCCTCTCGATGGCCCGCCTGCCTATTTCCACCGACGAAAACGAGCTGTTCAGCTCCAATGTCAAATTCTTCAGCCAGTGGCTCGATTTCGACAAGAAGTTTCCGGAAAACCAGGCGCTCTATCTCGTCATCCTGCCTCGCGATGCCAACGCCGACATCCCCACCGCGCGATGGACCGGGCTGGCCGACGCCATCGGCGCCCGGCTCGCGGCGATTCCCAAGTTTGTCACGAAATACGAAACGCGCATTCCCCTGGACCAGTTGGGAAGCCAGGGCATCCTGTTCCAGGATCCGCGCGAGTTGAAAAAAAATCTCGACGACATTCGCCCGCTGGTGCCGCTGGCGCGCCTGGTCGGCGAAAAGCCGAACTTCGTCACCGGAATTCTCGGAGCGACGCCGCTGGAACGGTTTCTGGCCGGCCTGAGCGCCCAGAAGGTCGATCCGCGCGAATCGGAATTTCTCCGCCCGCTGGCGCTGAGCCTGGCCGCAACCGTCGCGCATCCGAACAAGCCGCTTGGCCCGGGCAGCGTCCCGGATCTGCGCGGGCCGGCGCTGTCGCCGGGAGATCTGGGTTATTTTTACGAACGAAACGATGATCCGAAGGATCCGCGAAATACCTGCTGCTCGTGCGCGTTTATCCGCGCGACGATTATTCCAAATTGACGGCGGTTTCCGAAACGGTTGCCGCCATTCGCGCGGCAGCTCATGAAGCGGGACGCGATTACCCCGAGTTCACAATCGGCGCGACCGGCCGGCCGGCCCTCGACGCCGATGAAATGGAACAGACCGATCGCGACTCGCACGAAGCCGAGATCTGCGCGGGCATCGCGGTTTTCATCGGGCTGGCCGTCATGCTCCGGTCGCTCTGGCTCGCTTTGGTGGCGGAAATCTCGCTGGGCGTGGGCATCGGATGGACGTTCGGCTGGGCCACGATCACTGTCCACAAGCTCAATCTTCTGTCGATCGTCTTCCTGATCGCGCTCATCGGGATCGGAATGGATTACCTGGTTCAGATCCTCATGCGCTATCGGCGCGAATGTTTGCTGCATGCGCAGCCTGCGGTGATCTGGGCAGCCGTCTTCCGCTACGTCGGCCCGCCGATCAATACCGCCTGCCTCGGAGCTGCGGGCGCCTTTCTCGCTTCGACTCTCACCGATTTCCGCGGCGCGGCGGAATTGGGGATCATCGCCGGCGGCGGATTAATTCTCTGCCTGGCGGCAGGATACACCGCCCTTCCCGCGATCCTTACGCTTTTCCCGGGAAAGAACCCTGTTGGCGCCGCAGTTGCACGAACCCACGAGCGCGCGGAACCCGAATCTCTCCAGCCGAAGCTCGGCCCGCGCTGGTTCATCGCGCCGGTCCTCTGGATCGCACTGCTGATCGTGGGCGTCGTGACACTTGCGCCGCGGACCCATTTCGATCCCGGTCTCCTGAACCTTCAGGATCCCCACGCGGAGTCGGTCAAACTTGTTCACAAACTGCAAACGTGGGACGGGGCGGTATTGTCACCCGACTTGTCGATGCTGCGAAAGGTGCGCGACGCGTTAATCGATTCGCCGTACGTTGCATCGACCGACAGCATCCTCAACGCCTACGACAATGACGCGTTTCTTCACGATCCGAAGAATGCGCTTCCTCCGGTGGCATGGACGAATCCGCCAGACATCCTGCCGGGCAGTCTTGCGACGCTTGCCCAGCGCGCCCGCACGTTGTCGGTTCATATCGGCCTGACCGATCCGACCGGCGCGGCCCTGGCGGATCTGGCGGGACAGCTTGATCACCTCTCGAACGACGCCGCGCGAAAGCAAGTTGCCCGGCGGCTCACCGAATGGCAGAGCGATTTTGTCGGGCAGCTCAAAACACTGCTCGATCAATTTCATCCGCCAGCGCTTGATCTCGCCCGCGTTCCGGCCGGACTGATGAGTCACTACCGCAGTGATGCACGCGACGGGCCGCAAGTTTATGCCCTCTACATCAATCCCAGGGAAGACCTCTGGAATCAGCAATCGCTCGAGCGGTTCGAGCGCGATATCGAGGCGCGAGTCGCCTCGATTCCAGGCGCCCTCGACGTGACCGGCATCACGTCGGACATCTATCATTCGACAGCCTACATTCAGCGCGCTTTTTATCGCGCTACCTTCTATGCCCTGGCATTGATCTTCGTTCTGGTGCTGCTCGATCTCCGCCGGGTCGGGCAGACGCTGCTGGCGGTCAGCGTGCTGGGATTTGGATTGCCGATGCTCGTTGCGTTGATGGGGCTGGTCCACTCCTCCTGGAACTTTGCCAATTTCTTCGCCTTGCCGATCCTGATCGGCGCGGGCCATGAGTACGGCGTTTTCCTCGTTCACCGCTACCGCGAAGCCTGCAAAGATTCCCGCCGACCCTGGCGGCGATGGGACGTCAGCGACGGCGCGCTTCCTCCTGTGCGCCTATGTCACGACGACCAGCTTCGGATTTTTCTGGGCCCTGGCCAAACACCGGGGTTTGAAGAGTCTCGGACTGGTGATGGCACTGGGAATCGCCTGCATTTATTTGTCCGCCGTTCTGGTGCTTCGGCCGCTGCTGCTGTGGGGATTGGAAAGAAAACCAAAATCGGATTGAGGCAACCGCCACGATCGGGGGGAGAAGAGGAATGGTCACAGAGGGCACTGAGGAGCACTGAGATCACAGAGACGCAGTACGCTCTCCATGGCTCTATCCGGTCGGATGAGTCAACGTAAACCGAATCAGGATTCGTAATTCGTGCGGCCGATGTCGGAAGAGCTTCTGGAAGACAATCAACTATGCGGGGGATCAAATCTCTCTGTGATCTCTGTGCCCCTCAGTGATCTCAGTGGCCATTGGTCTTCAATGGCTTAACCGATCAACGATCGTCGCCAGTGCCGCCGGAGGCGCGTTGTCGATGGAACAGAAAAGTTGCGCGTGGTCGGCGTGCAGCGTGACGAAGTCGCTGACGCCGGGCAGTCGGCAACTTTGCACGGTGACCGGCCCATCGCTCTTTCCGGTTTCTTCGCGGAGTTTTTCCGCTTCATGGGTGAGGCCGCGGCGTAAGGGGCCCAGGACATACCACTGTCTGGTTTGCTCCGGGATGGCGCCGGCCAGCGCATCGGTCCAATTGGCGCCGATGCGGGCGGCGGGGTGGTACGTGCCGGCAATGATCGTGTAAGCGACGCCCTGGCGACGCGGCATCGAATTGAGTTCTTTCAGGAATCTGGATTGGGGCTTGAGATCGTGCGCCGCCTCCCCAAGACCGTCGGTGAACATCCAGGAGGCGTGCCATTCCGGATCGAACCGCCACTCGGCCAGTTCTTCCTGCGCTTTGAGCGCAAGATGATATTTGGTCCACTTGGAGCCGGCGTTGGGCGTGCCGACCAGGATCAGGTGATCGACTTCTCCGCCGTAGGTTTCCCCTTCGATGTAATCGTGCGCCACCAGCCCCCCCATGGAATGGGCGACGATATCGACGCGAATGCCGGGATACAATTCGCGCAGTCCGGACATCTTCTCGCCGAAAAATCGGCCGCTCTCGTCGAGGGCCTGATCGTTTGGATAGCAAAAATAGGCGACCTGAAATCCGTTTTGCTTGAGCGCATCCCCCATTGCCTGAAGCATCGGAAGACCGCAGTCCAGGCCATGGGTGAGGATGACGAGGGGCTTGGACGCATCGACATGGGCGGGAAGAAACAAACCCCAACGTCGGGCCTGGGCCGCAGTCGCCTCCGGCGTCTCGGTCGCGACGAACGTTCGAAGCGCATGCTTCTCGTCATCGAACGTGCGGGGCAACTTCGCCGGATCGAGGTGCAGCAGCAGGGCGTCATCGCAAACCCGCACATTGCACCCGTCGCCGAGCGAAGCGTTCATCGCGGCGAGGAAAAGCGAACCCCGCCAGCCGTTCAGATCGATTTCCTTGCCGCCGAGGCCGAGTGACGGAACATGCACCTCCGCCATCAGATCGGCGACGCACAATTTGCCATCCTGCAAGGGGATGCGCACGTCGTGAGGCGCGGCAAATGCTGATGTAGAAATGAATAAGGCAACCGCGAAAATCAGCCCGCGATGCGTAGGATTGAATCGTCGCATTACCGCTTCCCTCTTATCGGCAGATTCCATTGCCACAGGGACACAGAGTATCATACCACGTTAGCGGGTTCAGGTTCGTTTGCCGCCCCATCGAAGATCGCACATCTGAGCTGACGGCGGCAGCTATAAAATGACGCAGAAAGTTGATCCGTGGACAACACACCCCCTCCTCCTTACTATCGCGACCTTTTCCGACGAAGGGACCCCTCGCGATGGCGTTGAAGATTCTGGTTGCGGATGAGTTGGCAAAAGAGGGATTGGACTACCTCAAGACCGCCGGCGCTTCGTATGACGAAAAAATCGATCTGAAAGAGGATGAACTGGCCGCGATTGTCGGGGAATATGATGCGCTGATCGTGCGCTCCAAGGCGAAAGTCACCGCCAAAGTCCTGGCCAATCCCGGCAAGCTCAAGGCGATCGCGCGGGCCGGCGTGGGGGTCGATACAATCGATCTGAACGCCGCCACCGCAAAGGGAATTCTCGTCCTCAATACCGCAGAGGCCTCTACGCTTTCGACGGCGGAGCACGCCCTGGCGCTGATGATGAGCCTCGCGCGAAAGATCCCTCAGG
Source organism: uncultured Phycisphaerales bacterium (assembly GCA_963754335.1). GTDB lineage: Bacteria > Planctomycetota > Phycisphaerae > Tepidisphaerales > Tepidisphaeraceae > JBBSDP01. The sequence goes on along the minus strand of CAVWFQ010000005.1, from coordinate 976,406 downwards.
CCCACGCCCATGTGAAATCCGCCCCCGATAAGTGGAAAAAGACGCAATATCAGGGGACGCAGCTCGCTGGGAAGACCCTCGGCGTCGTCGGATTGGGCCGGATCGGGCGCACCGTCGCCTCCCGCGCCATCGCGATGGAAATGACCGTTATCGGCTTCGACCCGTTCTTCAGCGCGTCAACCGCTCTGGACGGCAAAGTGAGGCTCGTCCGCGATTTCGATGAATTCCTTTCGCAGATCGACGTCATCACCTTCCACGTCCCCGGCGGGGAGCAGACCAAACATCTGCTCAACCGCGATCGACTCTTCGGCAAATGCCGGCCCAATCTGCTGGTGATCAACGATGCCCGCGGGGAAGTGGTCGATGAAATGGCCCTCGCGGAGGCGCTCAAGGAGAAGAAAATTGCCGGCGCGGCGATCGATGTCTTCATGAAAGAGCCGCCGGCCAAGGACCATCCGCTGCTTGCATTGGATAACGTGGTGCTGACGCCGCATCTGGGCGCCAGCACGGATGAGGCGCAGACCGCGGTGAGCGTGGATGCATGCCGGGCGATTGTCGCGTACCTGAACAATGGCGAAATCCGCGGCGCAGTGAACGCTGGGGGGATCAAGCTCGATCTGCCCCCCGATGAAGCGCCCTTTGCGACGCTGGCGAGCCGGATGGGCGCGCTCCTGGCGGGGCTTTGCGACTCGGGATACAAGACAATTACCCTCCGCGCCAGCGGCCCGCGAGCCCAGAAGTTGAGCAACACGCTCCTGCGACTGGCGACGGTGGAGTTGCTCAAACCGCATCTGGATACGCCGGTCAACGTCATCAACGTCGAGCATCTGGCGCGTACACGGGGAATCGAGCTGGTGCAGATCAATGAGCCGGCGCCGCCGGCGGGACTCGTCGGCGATATCGTCGGAGTTCGCGCCGACAGCGGTACGGGAGAGACCCATCGGGTTCTCGGAACCGTTTACGCCGATGGATTGCCGCGTGTCCTGCGCGTCGACGGATACGCGATGGACATGGTCCCCGAAGGTCACGTCACGATGATCGTCAACGACGATCAACCGGGGGTAATCGGCACTGTCGGCACAAGCTTCGGCGATGCGAAGGTCAACATCGCGGACATGGTGATCAGCAGATCGTTTGCGAAAGACGGAAAAGCGACTGCGATCATGGTCATCAAGACCGACAGCGAACCTCCTGCTGCGTTGGTGAATCAGCTTCGTGCGCGTCCGAGCATTCTTCGCGTCAAGTCGGTCGTGCTTCCGAAACGGGAACATTGATTCCCCTCGCGTAGCGGTCGGACCGAAAGTCCACCTCTTCATTGTCCCCTCGTGTTTCCTTCGGATACAAACAGCGGGCGCATGACAACCGCGCAACAGCGTCTGCTTCTCATCATCCCTGTAGCGTACGTCCTGGGTTCGATCCCGTTCGGACTCATCGTCGGGCTCTCCCGCGGAATCGATCCGCGCAAGTCCGGGAGCGGAAACATCGGCGCAACGAATCTCGGTCGATTGCTCGGAGGACGATTTTTTGCGCTCGTGTTCACATTGGACATGTGCAAGGGACTCGTTCCCATGCTGGCCGCGGGATTCATCCTGAGCGGACACGCGAGCGATCGACAAACTTATCTCCTCTGGCTGTTGATCGGTTTCGCGTCAATTTTCGGGCATATGTTCAGCCTTTTTCTGAAATTCAAAGGAGGAAAAGGAGTCGCGACGAGCGCGGGGGTGATTCTCGGACTTTTCCCTTATTTCACCCTGCCGGGCCTCGCCGCGACCGGCGTTTTCCTGATCGTTTTCAAGGTCACTCGATATGTCAGCGCCGCCTCGATGTTGGGAGCAACTTCCTTTCCGCTCGCGTATGTCGTCATAGGGCTCCTGTGGCAGCCCGCATGGCCGATTCTCGGGCAACAACTGCCCCTATTATTGTTTGCCGTCCTGGTGGCCGCCATGATTGTGATGAAGCATCGATCTAACATCTCACGCCTGATCAAGGGAACGGAACTTCGTTTCGGCGAGAAGAAGCAAACAACCAACGAGGCATGAGGATGAACTTTCAAAGGTACAAAACGCTCTGGATTCTGCTCCCCATTCTGGCGATTCTGGTTTTCTCCGAGATCGCAATGCAGCGTCGAGCGCGGGACAGCGAGAGCCCGGAACGGGTTGCCTGGCAGACCAATCTCCCGGCCGCTCAGGATCAGGCGCGCAAAGAGGGAAAACTGGTATTCATCGACATTACCGCAACGTGGTGTGGGCCCTGCCAGTCGCTGAAGCAGACGCTCTGGAACGATGCTGAAGTTGCCGCGGCGATTGCGGCCCGCTTCGTGCCGGTGAGAATTGATTTCGATCAGCAGCGTGATGTCGCGGACAAATACGTGCATGAGGGGATCCCGGCGTTTGTGATTCTCACGCCGGATGGGAAAGAGGAAAAATTCAGTGAGGGAGCGGTCGGCAAGGCGGATTTCCTGAAATGGATCGATCTCACTTCGCAAAGAGCCGCGCACGCAGTAAGCGGGAAAGCACTCGGTGAACCGGAAACCAATTTCGCGGTAATAGGCTCGGTAAAAGGGGAAACATTCCCGCTTACTTCGTGCGCGGCTCTTTGAAATCGAAGCTCCCGTCGTTCAAAGTCCGATAACCATTGCATGGCCTGCTTCGGTTGCAATTGGGACAATTGGCGTGCGTTGTCACAGGCGGCGGCGAAATCCGCCGCGGCCCGGTTCCGGTCCATCGGGGGCCTGCGAACTGAATCGACGTGGAGCGTTCGCGCGGCATTGTGCGAAAGCTGCCCCATCCGCCACGTTTCCAATGGCGTGACCTATTGCGGCAAACCATTTCTTGAGCAGATCGAACGGCATGATCCGTCCGAAGGGTGCGGCTGCCCGACACGCGACAAGGCCAAAACGCCCGGCGAGCATTGCCCGCTCGATGCCCGCCACCGCCCGGCCATCCGCCTCGCCGGCCATTGCACCTGCAAGTGGTGTAGAGAGAGCGAGGAGCCGCGCACGAAGTAAGCGGGAAAGTTCTCTCGTTTGCCGAATGCTTTCCCGCTTACTTCGTGCGCGGCTCCTCCGTGTGGTGTGGCGCTGTGCGGGCCAATGCTTGACGTGCCCATTTCATCCCACAGAATGCCCTCCGCATGCCAGAAGCGAACGGGCCCGACACAATCTCCTCCTCCGAGCAATCAACATCCGCACTCCGGCGCCCGGCGTGGCATTCATGCCTTATTGCAATGATCGGGTTGGTGTCCGGCGCGGCGGCGGGCATGAACGCCCTGACCGACACCCCCGACCCCGCCAAAATCTCCCGAAATGAAATCTTTTCGGTGATAGGAGTCGGCGCGCTGATTGGATTGATCATCGTGAGCGCGATGTCGCTTTTGACCCGCCGTCTTGTCGTCGCTGCTCGACTGCCGGCCGACGCCGCCAATCGATATGTCCGCCGCGATATTTACTCCTATCTCCCATTGCTCGTCATCCTGCTGGGAGCGGTCGGCGTGCAATTTTCCGGTCCGGCCATCGTTTTCCTCGTCCTGCTCGTCGCGGCCCTGAAAATTGTTCCGCTCTACGGATCGATGAACCTACAGGAACGGCAAAGGCTCTTTTCATCGCTCGGGTGGCTGGCTTTCCTCTTCCTGATTTCCGGTTTCGCGGCCCTGATTTATCAGATCGTCTGGGAACGGGTCCTCTTCGCCGCGTTCGGCGTGAACATCGAATCAATCACCATCGTCGTCTCGCTGTTTATGTTCGGCCTGGGGCTGGGATCGCTGGCCGGCGGAGCTTTGGCGCGGCGAATGCCGAATCGGCTTCCACTTCTATTTCTTGGATGCGAAGTGGCCATCGGGCTTTTTGGACTGGTGAGCATTCCGCTGATCAAGACCGTCAGCCGGGCGACGCTGCATGGCTCCCTCTTTTCTGTTTCGCAGACGATATTCGCTCTGCTCGTGCTGCCAACGATGCTCATGGGGGCGACGCTGCCGATCCTCGTCAGCCATCTCTATCGCCATTACCAGAATGTCGGCAAATCGGTCGGGATTCTCTACTGCATCAATACGGTAGGATCGGCGATCGCGTGCTTTGTGACCGCCGATGTCCTCTTCGTGCTGGTGGGCGAGCAGGCGTCAGTCATCGTCGCGGCGATTTGCAATTTCACGGTAGGGATCCTGGTCATGCGGTATGCGCGACGCATCGCGCGAAATGACGTCGCTGCAAACACGAGTGTTTCAGAGGAGACGCGCAAAGCGCTCGCCGAGTCGACGGTCTGAACGGATCAGTACGAACTACCCTCACCCCAACCCTCTCCCAGGGTACTGGGAGAGGGGGCAGGAAAGAGTCATGCGAAGATTCTTTGTTCTCTTTTTCGCGGCCGCCACGGGCTACATCTCCCTGAGCCAGGAGATGCTCTGGATGCGCGCGGTCGGATACATCACCGGCGGAGAACCCACCGTCTTCGCGCACGTTCTGGGATTCTTCCTGATCGGCGTCGCGGCGGGCGCGCTTTACGGCGAGCAGTTGTGCGCACGCCTGGTCGATCCGCAGGACGATGCGCCGGTCCGATTCATCGGGCTCATGCTCCTGATTTCCGCCGCTTTTTATTACATCTCCATCGCCGGCGTCGCGGAATTAATGACCATTGCCCCCGCGCCGTGGATCGGAACGGCGGCAATCTTCCTGGTCGTCGCGTGCGTTTCGTTTCTGCTCGGCGGGATCTTTACTGTCCTCTGCCATTACGGAGCACGCGCCGGCGAAGCGGTCGGCATTACGGTCTCCCGCGTTTACCTGGCCAACATCATCGGTTCCACGCTCGGGCCGCTCCTGACCGGCTTCGTGATGATGCAGTATCTGAGCACCGATCGCATTGTGCTCTATCTGAGCATCTCCGCGGCGGTTCTGGGAGCGATCGCCTGCCTGTACGATGCCCGCAGCCGGGCGGTCCTTCCCGTCGCCGCCTGTTTCTTCGCGCTGCTGTTCATGCTTCACGGGAATCTCTATGCGGACTTGCTTTCCAAATTCCAACATCGCACCGGGTGGGCGCCGGGCGCCTACAAATACCTTTTGGAAAATCGCAGCGGCGTTATCGCGGTAGAGGCGGGTTCCCCCGACAAGCATGGCGGGCCGAATTGGCCGGACCTGATTTTCGGCGGCGGAATGTATGACGGGCGTTTCAACATCGAGCCGGCCAACACCTGGTGGGATCCGAATTCCAACAACACGGAATTGCAACGCCCAGCCGACGTCTCCAACTACATCGGTCGCGCTTACATGATCGCGGCCTTTCATCCGCATCCGGCAGAGGTCCTGGAGATCGGCCTCTCCAGCGCCTCCTGGACGCGCGTGCTGGCCAATTACATCCCGGTCGAGCATGTCACCACGATTGAGATCAACGCCGGATATCCGAAGATCATCAGTCATTATCCCGAGCAGGCCTCGGTCCTCACGGATCCGAAGGTCAACATCCAGATTGATGATGGCCGCCGATGGCTCAATCGCCATCCCGATGCGCGTTTCGACGTCATCGTGCAAAACACGACCTGGCACTGGCGAAGCGAAGTGACCAATCTGCTGTCGATCGAATATTTGCGCCTCTGCCGGGCACACCTGAAGCCGGGCGGCGTTCTATACTGGAACACGACCAATTCCGAGGACTGCAAGCGCACGGCAGCGATGGTTTTTCCTTATGTGACGCACTACGTAAATGAGGTAGCAGCCAGCGACTCCCCTTTTACGCAGACTCCCGAGCAGATTCGCGCTAACCTGATGCAATTCACGCGCGGCGGGCGCGAGGGGGATGAGCGGATTTTCCAGGGCGTTCCACCTTCGTTGCCCGAGCAGTACCACGATCGTTACCGCAAAGCGCTGGACGCGGCGATCGAAGAAATGAGCCAATACGATATCCGCACCAATGAATCGGATTATTGGCGCCATCGCAAAGATCTGTGGGTCATTACCGACGACAACATGGCCACGGAATTCAAACGCGCCCGCAGCGACGTCGGATCGGGTAAGAACCGGATGTCATTGTTCAATCGCAACCGATCCTGGTTTACGTTTTTCAGGAAACGCGGAAAGACCGGTGCGTGACTGCCCGCACTACGAACGTGACAACCGCGCTTCTAAACCCCAATACCTACCCCGGCCCCCGCGCCCGCTTCCCCGGCGAGATCGTGCTGCGCATGCGGACGCGCACGCTCGATTATTTCACCGACCTGGCGCAAGTACGGCGACGTCGTCTCCTTTCGTGTCGCGCGGACCCACTATCTTCTCCTGAGCGATCCGGCGGCCATCCGCGACGTGCTGGTCACCCGGGCCGACGCCTTCATCAAAGGTCCGGCGCTGCGGCGGGCGCATCCGGCGCTGGGAGACGGATTGCTCACCAGCGAGGGGGACTTTCACCGCCGACAGCGCCGGCTCAGCCAGCCGGCGTTTCATCCCAATCGCGTGGCGACTTACGCCGATGCAATGGTCCGGATCGCGTCGCAGGGGAGCGAAAGGTGGGGACAAGGGGAGGTGTTTGATGTTCATCGAGAGATGATGCAACTGACATTGCGCATCGTCGCCAAGACGCTTTTCGACGCCGAGGTTGAACGGGAGATCGATGAGCTCGGGCAGGCGATGGACGTCACCGTGAAAATGTTCACCCGCGGAATGGCTCCCTGGGGATCGCTGCTGAACGCGCTGCCGCTTCCGAGCAATTATCGATTCAGACGCGCCCATGGCCGGTTGCTGGCGACGATCGACCGGATGATCGCCGACCGGCGCGGGCGGTCCCGAAAAGCAGGACCTGCTTTCGCTGCTGCTCCGAGCGCACGACGAAGAAACAAATGGAGCGGATGCAACCGACGGCTCGATGAACGACCAACAGCTCCGCGACGAATCGCTCACCTTGTTCACCGCCGGCCATGAAACCACCGCCAACGCGCTGACGTTTTCCCTCTATCTGCTGGCGAATCACCCGAGCGCACAACAGAAGCTTCACGAAGAGCTGACGACGATCCTCGGCACACGGTTGCCGAGCTTCGAGGATGTGGAAAACCTGACCTTCACCCGCGCGGTTTTGTCCGAATCAATGCGCCTTTACCCGCCGGCCTGGGCGCTCGGGCGGCAGGCCACTGCCGACGTGGAAGCGGGTGGCGTTTGCATCCCGAAAGAGACGGTGGTGCTGCTGAGCCAGTGGGTCGTGCATCGGGCGGAAAAATGGTGGCCGCAGGCGGAACAGTTCCTTCCCGAGCGATGGCTCGACGCAGAATCGACTGCCGCCCGGCCGCGGTGGGCCTATTTCCCCTTCGGCGGCGGGCCACGCCAGTGCATCGGCGAGTCATTCGCGTGGATGGAAGCGATCCTGGTCCTCGCCACGGTCTGCCGCGATTGGCGCTTCGAGCTAATATCCGATCGACCGCTGCAGCTACTGCCCACGATTACGCTTCGGCCGCGGCAGGGAATCGACGTTCGCGTGTTGCCGTGGAAATAAAGCCATGATTTGCGGGCAAGGGTGCTGTGCCTATACTGAAACGCGATGTCGAACAAGCGGAAGACGCGGGAACTGGCGATGCAGGTGCTGTTTCTCTGGGATACCAACAACGAGCCGAGCGACGGCGAGGCGCGACAGGTGCTGCAGGATGGCACCGATGACCAGACATTGCGCGAGGCGGCGTTGACGATGGCCCGCGGCGCATGGCAGCAGCGCGGCGTGATTGATGCCCGGCTCGAGCAGCGCGCGCCGCAGTGGCCGCCGCGCCGTCAGCCCGCGGTCGATCGGAGCCTGTTGCGGCTGGCGGTATGGGAATTGACCAATACGCAGACGCCGCCAAAGGTCGTCATCGACGAAGCCATTGAGCTGGCGAAGCATTTTTCCACCGGCCAGAGCCCCGCCTTCGTCAACGGCGTGCTCGACGCGATCCTCAAAGAACATCAGGGCCTCGTCGCCGAAAACATCGCCGCCGTTCACCCGGAGGGGGATCTGCAATAAAAGAAGAGGCGTTCACCACAGAGACACCGAGAGCGGCCGTGGCCGTAAACCGATTAAGAGTTAAACCACGGATGGGCACGGATATCACGGATGGGAGAAAAGGGGGTTAGCATGCTCTCGCCCTCCTTTCTTATCCGTGAAATCCGTTCGCATCCGTGGTTCAATTCTCCCCTTTTTGTCTCTGTGCCCTCCGTGTCTCTGTGGTGAGTCTGTATTGGGTTTTTAAAAAATGCGGTTTTTTTCAAAGACGATCGACAAGCTGAAAGGGGCCCTGCGGAAGACCGCGCAGGTCCTCAATACCGACGTCCGCACACTCTTTGTTCCCGGCCGGCAGATCAATGATCAGTTTCTCCAGGAACTGGAGGAGAAACTTTTGCAGGCGGACATCGGCGTTCGCAACGCCGAGAAAATCATTTCCGCGATCCGCGACAAATGGCGGCTGGGAAAGATACGCAATGCCGCCGAGGCCGAGTCGATCGTGCGCGACCAGTTCCAGCAGATGATGTCCGGCGGCTCGCCCGAATCGCGCGAGCTGCTCTGGGCGGAATCCGGGCCGACGGTGATCCTCGTGGCCGGCATCAACGGCGCGGGCAAGACGACCAGCATCGCCAAGCTGGCATGGCTCTGCTCGAGCGAACTGAAAAAGAAAGTGATGGTCTGCGCCAGCGATACCTTCCGCGCTGCTGCCGTCGATCAGCTCACGATCTGGGCCAACCGGCTTGGCGTGGACATCGTCAAGCACAAGATGGGGGCGGATCCGGCTGCGGTGGCGTACGATGCCTGCGAGGCGGCCAAGACGCGTGGCATCGACGTGCTGATTGTCGACACCGCCGGCCGGCTCCATACGCAGGATCACCTGATGCGCGAGCTGACGAAGATCCGCGACGTGGTGTCGCGCCGAATTCCCGCGCACCGCATGAAGTGCTCCTCGTGCTCGACGCGACCACCGGCCAGAACGGCATTGCCCAGGCCCGCAATTTTGCCTCAGCCATCGGCCTCACCGGCATTTTCCTCGCCAAGCTCGACGGCACCGCCCGCGGCGGAGTCGTCGTCTCGATCAAGGAACAACTGAATCTCCCCGTGAAGTTCATCGGATTAGGGGAAACCCCTCAGGACATCGAAACGTTCGATCCGCAGCGTTTTGTCGATGCGCTCTTCGGAGAGCGGACCGCGGTTGCCGCTTCCTGAGCCGCTTGCCGGCTTCGCGAAACGCCGCCGCCACGAAATTCAAAACGCCCGCCCCGAAAATCAGGATTTACTCAAGAGACACGGAGAGCCCGGCGACTGCCATATGGCCGCAATCAAACCGAAGACAAAGCCGCAGAAGTTTGCCGCGGATGAACGCGGATTAAGAATTTCCCGTTCTTCTGATCCGCGTTCATCCCGGCGCGCCGGGATTGATCCGCGGCTGATTTATCTTCAAGCGACCAATATGATCTTCGCCAGCCGCGAAGAAATGAACGGATTGTGGCACATAGAGCACAATAGAATTCGAAATGCAGCAGCCGCAAAACAATTTCAAAACGCTCTGGGCGTTGATGAAAGGCCATCGTCAGCGATACCTCACTGCGCTGGTGGCGATGTTCTGCGGCGTCGGACTGCTCTACATCACGCCACTGATCACCCGTGCTGCCATCGATGGGATCATCGACCCGCACGCCACCTCCAACATCTCAGCCGCGGCACGGTTTGTCGCTCATCAGCGGGCCCAGTGGGGCATTGGACCTGCCCTGGGCCTGATTGCGATTACGATGGTTGTCGTGACTGCGTCGGCGGCCGCCTTCATGAGCCTTCAGGGCCGGTTGTCGGGAATCGCCAGTGAGTTGATCGCCCGGCAGCTTCGCGACCGCCTCGCTGCCCATCTTCAGCATGTGCCGATGTCGTGGCACGACACGGTGCAGACCGGCGATATCGTGCAGCGCTGCACGAGCGACGTGGATACGGTTCGCCTGTTTTATCGCGAGCAGGTGATCGAAATTGCGCGGGCTTCCTCGCGGATCCTCACCGGTTTTCCAATCCTGCTCTGGCTTGATTGGAAGATGGCGCTGGCGGCGACGGCGCTGATGCCGGTGATCATCCTTTTCGCGGTCTTCTTTTTCAGAAAAGTGCAGGGGACTTTCAAAAAGACCGAGGAGGCGGAGGGGATCATGACCTCGGGGCTTCAGGAAAATCTGACCGGCATCCGCGTGGTTCGCGCTTTTGCGCGACAGGATTTCGAGATCGAGCGGTTCACGAAGAAGAACGCCTCTTACCGCGACAGCAATTGGCATCTCTTCAAGCTCCTGGCGGTTTACTGGTCGACCTCCGACCTGATGTGCCTGGTTCAGTTCGCGGCGATCGTGCTGGTCGGCGCCTGGCGTGCATCGAAGGGAACGATGACCCTTGGCACGATGATCGCGTTTGTCTCCTACGCGCAAATGTTCATCTGGCCGATCAGGGAAGTCGGCCGTGTCCTGACGGAACTGGGCAAGACCCTGGTTGCGGTCACGCGGATCAAGGAAGTGCTCGACGTTCCGGAAGAAACAACGCCGGCAAATGCCGTAACCGGCCCGGCGCGCGTTCGCGGCCAGATCGAGCTCTCCCACGTCAGCTTCAAACATGGCGAGAAATGGGTGCTGCGCGATGTGTCGCTCTCCATCGCGGCCGGTTCGACGATGGCGCTGCTGGGCCGATCCGGCTCCGGGAAAACAACTCTCGTCAACCTGCTCCTCCGCCTCTACGACCACGATGAGGGAATCATCACACTCGATGGAATGGACCTGAAATCGCTCGACCGCAAATATGTCCGCAGTCAGTTCGGCGTCGTGTTGCAGGAGCCGTTTCTCTATTCCAAGACGCTTCGCGAGAACATCAAGCTTGGTCGCCACGCTGCGCCAGACGAGGAAATGATCCTGGCGGCGCAGACGGCTGCGATCCACGAATCGATCGAAGCCTTCGACGGAAAATACGACACGCTGATCGGCGAGCGCGGCGTAACGCTCTCTGGGGGCCAGCGGCAAAGAGCCGCGATCGCCCGCGCGCTGCTCAAGGATGCGCCGATTGTGATCCTCGACGATGCGCTCAGTGCGGTTGACATGAATACCGAGCTGTCAATTCTCGATCAGTTGCGACAGAAAAACAGCCACCGCACGATGATCCTCATCGCCCACCGGCTTTCGACGCTCATGCATGCGGATCAGATTGCGGTTCTCGATCAGGGCCGGATCGTTCAACTGGGGACGCATCAGGACCTCGTCGCGCAGGAAGGGTTGTATCGCCGCCTCTGGGAGATCCAGGGGGTGCTCGCCGAGGATCTGCGCATGGAAATGGTGGATGACCTGAACGGCGCATGCGGCGACCGTGGAGAAATAGCCAATGACCGCCGTTGCAATGGAAGATGAAATATTCACCGGCAAAATGGATTTTGCCCTGTGGCGGAAGATGTTGAAGTTTGCGATTCCGCACAAAGGAAAGATTTTCGGCGTAATGGCCGTCGGCGCGCTGGTTTCCGCATGTGACCTGTGCCTGCCGCTCCTGACCGGTCGCATCGTTGACGCCGTGACCGCCGACGGATCGTCCGCGAAACTCGGCAGGTATCTGATCGATTATGCCCTCGTGATTGCGGGATTCATCGCGTGCATTTTCGGGTTTATCTGTCTGGCAGGACGCATCACCGTCTCGATCAGCTACGACATCCGCCAGACCTGTTTCGACAAGCTCCAGCGGCTGCCTTTTTCCTATTACGACCGCAAGGCGGTGGGCTGGCTCATGGCCCGCATGACCAGTGATTGCGCGAATCTTTCCCGCGTGATGGCCTGGTCAGTGCTCGATCTGGCGTGGGGGAGCTGCGCGTATGCGCGACCGTTGTGCTCATGTTGGCGCTGGCCTGGCGGCTGGCACTGGTCGTCATCACCATCGCGCCGATTCTGATCATCGTCAGCCGATATTTTCAGGTCCGGTTGCTCAAGACCTCGCGCGCCCTCCGCAAAGCCAATTCCCAGACGACCGCCGCATTTAACGAGGGAATCGTCGGCGTGAGAACCAGCAAATCAATGGTGCGGGAGGAACGAAACGCCGAAGAATTTTCGATCCTGACGCGGGCGATGTACGGGCACGCCGTGCAGAATGCACTCTATGCGTCCATGTTCTGGCCGATGATGCTTTCGGTCTGCGGACTTGGAACCGCCTTGGCATTGCACTTCGGGGGCATCGGCGTGATTCATGGGCAAATGACGCTCGGTGCGCTCGCCACTTTTCTGCAAATCGTCTTTTTCATTCAATTCCCGGTGCAGGAGCTGACCAATTCCATCACCCAGATCCAGGCGGCGCAGGCGTCGGCCGAACGCGTGCAGAGCCTCCTCGATGCGGAAGTCGAAATCGAAGATTCGCCCTCGGTCATTGAGCGAATCCGAACTCATGATGCAATGGGCCACGATCCGCATGTCGCGATCGACGGGATGGATTCACGCGTTCATTCGATTGAATTTCGCAACGTCGGATTTGCGTACAAAGGCGGCCAGTCCGTCTTGAGTAATTTCAATCTGCGGGTGCGCGCCGGGGAATCGATCGCAATTGTCGGACCGACCGGCGGGGGGAAGACAACGATCGTCGGACTCGCGTGCCGTTTTTATGAGCCCACTTCCGGCCAGATTCTGATCAACGGCGTCGATTACCGGGAACGTTCGCTGAAATGGCTTCAATCGAATCTCGGCATGGTCCTCCAGCAGCCTTATCTCTTCAGCGGAACCGTAAAGGAGAACATCCGATACGGCCGACTGGGCGCCTCGGACGATGAGATTGCCCAGGCCGCGCCTCACCGAAGCCCACGAATTCATCGAACAGTTGAAGGACGGCTACAACGCCCCGGTCGGCGAGGGGGGCAATCAGCTTTCGACGGGGCAGAAGCAGTTGATCGCGCTCGCCCGTGCCGTCATTGCCGATCCACAAATCTTCGTGATGGATGAGGCGACCAGCTCCGTCGATACGCAGACCGAACGCGCCATCCAGGCGGCAATCGATCGCATACTCAGGAATCGGATCAGCTTCGTGATCGCCCACCGCCTTTCAACCATCAAATCCGCCAGCCGCATTCTGGTGGTCGAGGATGGCCAGATTATCGAGGATGGCAATCATCACGCGCTGATCCGACAGCGCGGCCATTACTGCGATCTGTATACGAATCAGTTCACGCATGAGCGGGAAGAAGCGGTGCTCGAGGGATAAAGTTGCGCGATGCTTTGTCGTGGCACGGCTTTTCAAGCCGTGGCCGCGGTACTCCGCGGCAATCGACGGTGTTTGTCCCGCAGTGCGTCGAACATCCTGACGACGAAGACACGGCTTAAAAGCCGTGCCACGATAGGGCGCGCCGGACGATCTTGCCTTGTTTCCATCGCCGCCCGATCAGTAGCATGGAGCCATGAATCTGTCTAACGTCCGCGATCGCGACGGGTCAATGTTCAAAGTGCTGCAAACCTCGCGCAAAAGTCAGACCGCGATGATGACCCTCGCGCCGGAAAATCCAGCGGCCCTAAGGGTAACGAGCATCCCAGGAGCGAGCAGACGCTCCTCGTATTGGAGGGAGAAGTCCTCGCTGAGATCGGCGAAGAAAAGACAACGCTCCGCAAGGGGGACATCGTCATAGTTCCGCCGGGCGCCGAGCATCGTTTCGTCAATTATGGCGGTTCGCCGGCCGTCACCTTCAACGTATATGCTCCGCCCGCTTACGGCGCCGACGAAGAGGGTTGATTTGCAGCGTGTGGGCGTTACAACGAATCGGGGTATTCGGGATGTTTACGTGAGGATCGGGCCATGACCGCAAAACCACGCCGCATCGTTTTCGCATGTTCAGTTATTGTCGCGCTGTCGCTTTTATGCGGCTGCGCATCGGACAAGAAGGTGATCGCGCAGGCGGACACCTTCAACGCCAGCTTGGCGCCAGCCGAAGAGAAAAATGCGGAGTTGAACGCGTATTTCACGCAGATCGGCAGGCGCGTTCAGCTTGCGGCAAAGCAGGCCGACGCCGCCGAATACGGCTGTTCGTCGCATTTCAAAAAACGGGAAGACGTCGCCTGGATGTTCTCCGATAAGGTGGAGTTTCATCTGGTCAACAGCAAGACGCTCAATGCCTTCACCACCGGCGGATATCACGTCTACGTCTACAACCAGCTTTTCCAGACCTGCGACAACGAGAGCGAACTGGCGGCGGTGATCGCCCATGAATTCGGGCACATCTATTGTCGCCACGTCCATAAGGGAATGAACCGCGGCATGGTCATCATGGGGATGGAAGGCGTTGCGGGCGCCGGCGGATACGTTGTCGGCGGGGCCGAAAACGGGGCGGCCTACTCCAAGAGCGCGGCAGGAATGGCAGCGCAGGTTGCGCAATACAAGAACCTCGGATTCACTCGCGACGACGAGGCGCAGGCCGACCAGGACGGCTTCGAATTTTACTGGCGTGGCGGATGGGATCCAAAGCAGTTCGGCGCGTTCTTTCAGCGCATGATCGCCCTCGGATATGACAAGACCCCTGCTGAACAGAGCGATCATCCGACGCTCGCCAGCCGTGTGGTGGCGGCCAACAAGAATGTTACCATCCATGACAAGAAGCTCGATCAGTATCGCCAGGCCGATTTTGCGACCGCCGCTCAATTTGCCCACTACAAGGATCTCGGTCGTCAGGCCGCCCAGAACATGCCCGACGATCAGCAGGCGCTCCAGTCGAAGCAGATGCTCCAGGCCCTGCCGCGAAGCTGCTGGGCCCCCTCCGATCCGCCCGATCGGGAAGATGCGATGCAAAAGCTTCTGGCCGAGCTCAACGCCAAGGCGGATGCGGAGCAGAAGGCAAAGCAATAAGAAAATGAACTTTCCTTCGCGCCGGGCGAATCACTGGTATAAGAAAGCGCGGAATCACCATCCGCTGCTTCAGGTGAACAACGATGTATCCCTTTCCTGCTTTCGAGGACTTGCGCGATTTGATCCAGCTCGCGCGGCGCGAGGACTTTCGTGATGACGATGTCACCAGCAGGCTGACCGTCCCCGAATCGGCCATCGGCGTCGGCACACTCCTGCAAAAGGAGATCGGCATTGCCTGCGGGCTCCCCATCGTGGAGATGGTCTGCCGCATCTACGATGAAAACCTGCGCGTCGAGCTGATCCCGGGATTTCATCTGGATCTGATCGAAGGGCGGATGAGCGATGCTCGAGTCACGCCGCTCATGCGCATTCGCGGGCCGTTGCGATCTCTTCTGTCGGCCGAGCGCGTCATCCTGAATTTGCTACAGCGCATGAGCGGCGTGGCGACTCATACGTATCGATTTGTCCGTCGCGCCGCCGGCACCGGCGCCAAAATCTACGATACCCGCAAAACCATGCCGGGCATGCGGCTGCTCGACAAATACGCCGTGCTATGCGGCGGGGGGCATAACCATCGCATCGGCCTCTTCGACGGATTGCTGGTCAAGGACAATCACGTCGCCTCGATCCCGCAGCGCGACATGGCGGCGGCGCTGACCCAGGTCGTTTCGCAATGTCGCCAGGAAGATCCGTCGCGCCTCATTGAGATCGAGGTCGATACCCTCGAGCAATTGCGTGACGTATTGCGCGTTGAAGGGGTCCAGGTCATTCTGCTCGATAACATGGATTGCCCCACGATGCTCGCCGCCGTCGAAACGCGCGACCGCGCCGGGAAAAAAGGAAAGATCGAGCTGGAAGCCTCCGGCGGGGTCACGCTCGAAACCATCCGATCGATCGCCTCCACCGGCGTCGAGCGCATCGCGGTCAGGGCGCTGACTCACTCGGCGCCGGCTCTGGACATCAGTCTGGATGTCGAAACAGCCTGACCGCGCGGAAAATCCCAAATCCCAAGCACCAAAGCCCAAATAAATCTCAAAAACCAAAGAAGAAAAATCCAAACGGGAGCGGCCGGAGCGCCATGAATTCGTTTGGTTTTTGGAATTTGGTTTTTGGAATTTGAGATTTCCCGACCGTGATTTGCCGCATCGGGAATTCAATCGTACATCCCATCATCCCACGCGGGCGTAAGGAAGGTCGCCCACGCAGGGTGGGATCGCGGTCAGCTCTCGGCTTATCGGTCCCTCTACACTTGCGGCTTCCGTGCCGGGGCGCGCGTCGTGGCGGGCGTGAGATCCACGGGCCATGACGCGGGCGGCACGGCGGCCGGAGACGCGCATTTTTGAGTCCTTTAAGTCGCCCCGCGTCTCCGTCGATGCTGAAGTTGCTTCCTCTTCCACGTTTAGCCGCCGATCCATGCCCGGCGGTCAACCTGGAAAAAATAAGTTCCCTTTTTGATCAAGGCCCTCGCATGCTCCGAACTCGCCCCCGCGCAGATCGCGGATTCACGCTGACCGAAATCCTCGTCGTGATCGGCGTCCTGGCCATGCTGGCGGCAGTCGTCGTTCCGCAATTCAGCAGCGCCAGCGACGAGGCGCGGCGGAACTCGCTTCAAAATAATGTGCAGATGCTCCGCAGCCAGGTCGATCTCTATCAACTTCAACACAACGGCCTTCTGCCCGGCGGAAAGCGCGGCACATTCGACAGCGCCACCTTCTGGACTCAACTCACGCGCTTCACCGACACGGACGGAAACATCAGTCCCGTGCAGACGCCGGCCTTCACATACGGCCCCTACCTCCGTTCGATCCCCGCGAATCTGCTGAACGGCTGCCAGACAGTTCTCGACGGCGCGCAATCGCCGGCCGAGATCACTGCGTCGCGCTGCGGATACCAATTCGATTTCAGGCACAACACCGCCCGAATCTTCTGCACCGACGCCGACGGCATAACATTGCTCCCCTGAGTCGTCATGTTCGCGCGGGACATCTGCCAGGCATGAATGCAAGAGAATTATCATCCTGAGGTACTCCGAAGGATCTACGTGGCGCTTACAGCCGCGCAGATCCCTCGGGTTACCTCGGGATGACAGTTACTTCGGCAAATTCCTTTTCAGCCCAGCAATACGATTAAGCCGAAGGCACCTGATTCCGACGATACCTCTGTCGCTGCGCTTTCAACCGGAATCACCATGAAAAACTCCAAAGTACTGGGCCTGATCGTCGTAATGCAGGGGCTCATTCTGCTGGGGCAGTGGACTGGTTCGCCCTCCTTCGTCGCGCCAGCTCGCGCCGAAGGAGAGATCAGCAATCCCGGCGAGCGGCAGATCGCCGCACTTGAAGAACTCAAGAGCCTCAACGGCAAGATGGACAAGCTCCTGGGCCTGCTCGAAGGGGGCCAGGTTCAGGTCAAGGTGGCAAAATCCGATGAGGGGAATAAGGCGGATGCTGCAAATAAATGATGGGCGCTTCGACTAAACCCCGTAGCGGTAGCGCGCTCATCCCGTCTGCACCGATATGCCCTTCTGGACGCGCAGAAAAATTCATCCCTTTGGCATCGACCTGAGTCCTGATGCCGTGCACGTGGTCCAGCTCGAGCAAACCTCTAGTGGCCCGGCGATCGTCGCGGCAGCGCGGCGTTCCCTGGAACCGGGTCTGACCGGGTCGGATCGCGCGGAAGCTACAACCCAGACCGTGCGCCGGCTCCTCAAGCAGGAGGGCTTCGTGGGGCGGGCAGGGGTTGTCGCGTTGTGCGACCAGATCGTCCAGGTGCGAACCGTCCGCATCCCGTCGGATTCCGCCGATTCCCGCACTAATCCCGCCGACATTCCCGAGGTGCGCCGTTCGTTCGATTTCGATCTATCCGAAGCGACGCCGCGTCTTCTGGAAGCCGGCGAAATTCATCGGGGAAACCAGCGCTTACGGGAAATCATCGCATTTGCGGCCCGCAATCAGGAAGTGGAAACCTGGCTCTCCGCCTGGCGTCGCGCCGGCATTCGCACGCGCGCCCTGGAAGTCCGCCCCTGCGCACTGTATCGCGCCGTTCATCGCGCGGATCCCGTCTCCAGCGTCCCTTTGGCGATGCTGGAGATTGGCGCGACGCAAAGCAATTTGATCATTGGAAACGGCGCGACCATTTCCTTCCTCAAGGCCTTGTCGGTCGGCTCAGAACAGTTGAACGACGCGGTCGCACGAAAACTCGGCATCACGGCCGCCGACGCACTTCAGCTTCGGCGCCGGTTGACCGGCAGCGCTTCGCCGCGGAGCGAAGAAGCGCCCGACGCCGTTCGCATGGCCGTCTTTGACGCCATCCGCGGACCGCTGGAAACGCTCGCCGGCGAAGTGATCTCCTGCCTGCGTTATCATGCGGTCACCTTCCGCGGAGAGCCTCCGTCGATCCTGCGGCTGTGCGGGATCGATTCGGCCGATCCGCAGATTCGTCACGCCCTGGCGTCGGCGAGCTCGATTCCCGTCGAGCCGTTCGATCCGCTGAGTGGAATCAATTCAGAAGCAATGAAACCTGCCGACCGAAACGAAATCGTCGGCGAATGGGCCGGCGCTGGGACTCGCGATCAAGGGATGGGATTTGCCGCAAGTACAGTCCGCGCCGAAGACTTCGGGGATCGGCGTTTCATCTGCGCCCGTAAATGATATCGCGCCGGAATCGTCGATTCCTGCGACGAAAGCTGCGTAGAAACTGCAAGCACCTCCGCCATTTCGCAAGAACCGATGGTAGCACATCTGAAACTGTGGAGACGCGCCAGCATGCGCCCTACGCCTTTACAAATCTCGGCGCATGAATAACTGTCGTCGCGACAAGACCTTAGCGAGCCGCGACCGTAAGGGAGCGACGGAATCTCAAACGCTTCGAGTACGAGTGCTTCCCTACTTCTCGCTCCCTTACGGTCGCGGCTCGCTACGCACATTCTCCGAAGAAAGATTTTCGAAGACCCGGAGGCTTACGCTCGGGACGCGCCTCGGCCTTGCGTCTTCCGTTATTTTTCCTGCGTCCTGCGTCCGCTAAATCTCTCGAAACAAGACTGTTTTCGTTTAGAGGCGGTAAAAGTGAGCCGCTGAATAAGTGGGCTTCTCACCGGACCGATGAAGCGGAGGCGGCTTCGTGCCACTTGCCCGGGAGGGCGGAGAAATTGCGTTGTTGCGCTGGTCGGGCGAATGGATCGCCCGACGGAGTTCTCCGTCATGCGTCATTGGACTAAGACCGCTCCCATTCTGTTCCTGGCTGTGGCGGCCGTTTATTCCGATCCGCCTGCCGTTGCCGATCAGGTCAACTCTCCGGTTCCCGCCGCCCATACAAGCGATGCCAGATCCGCTGACGTTCCGGCCGCGCCCACGACCGAGCCGACAACGCGCCGAACGGAAATGGCACCAGCCTCTTAGCGCCGCAGGTCATCCTTTCAGATAGCGGCACGGTCGAGATTCATGTGAACGACGCTTCGCTCGTCGAAGTGCTGCGGATGCTTTCGCTCCAGTCGCAGAAGAACATCATCGCCAGCCGGGAAGTGCACGGGACTGTTACGGCAAATCTATACGACGTGACCCTGAAGGAGGCGATGGACGCCATCCTTCACGCCAACGGCTACGACTACCGCGAAAAAGGAAATTTCATCTACGTCTACTCCGCGAAGGAAATCGCGGACATGGACAAGGCGGCGCGGGTGATGAAGACCGAGGTCTTCCGGCTTTACTACACGCCGGCCGTCAACGCGGTCAACATGCTCAAGCCGGTCCTCAGCAACGAGGCGCAGCTCGCTTTCACTACGCCGGCGGCGATGGGCGTTGCGGCCGACGCCAAGGATACCGGCGGAAACTCGCATTCCACGGAAGACGTCATCGTCGTCACCGATTATTCCGAGAATCTTGAGCGCGCCCGCAAGGTGCTCAAGGAAGTCGATCGCCGGCCGCAGCAGGTGCTGGTCGAGGCCGTCATCCTGCGGGCGCAGCTCTCTGAAAACAATCAGATGGGGATCGACTTCACCGCGGTCGGCGGCGCGAGCTTCGCCGATCTGTCCAACGTCGCCAGCAACTCTCTTTCCACCAGCGGCCTGCAGCAGGCGCTCAGCGGCGACATCGTCAACAACGCCGCGGCAAACAGGGTCAACAGCCAGGGTGTTGCGGCGGTGCAGCTCGGCGGCAACGGATTGAAGCTCGGCGTAGTCGCCGGAAATACGGCCGTCTTCATCTCTGCGCTGGAAGGGATCACCAACACCGTCGTCGTCGCCAATCCAAAAGTTCTCGTGCTCAACAAGCAGCAGGGCGAGGTACACGTCGGATCGGAACAGGGATATCAGACCGCCATCACCACCGAAACCACGACCGCTCAAAACGTTCAGTTCCTCGAGACGGGAACGCGGCTGATTTTCCGCCCGTACATCGGCGACAACGGATACATCCGGATGGAAGTCCATCCCGAAGATTCCAGCGGCTCGGTCAATGCCCAGGGTCTGCCCAATAAGGATGTCACGCAGGTCACCACCAATGTGATGCTCAAGGATGGGCGGACCATCGTGATCGGCGGATTGTTCCGCGAAGAAACCGACCGCACGCGCAACCAGGTTCCCGGGCTCGGCGGATTGCCCGGCGTCGGGGCACTCTTCCGTAATCAGACCGACCAGACCACGCGCGAAGAAGTGATCATCCTGCTGACGCCGCACATCGTTCAGGACGAAGACGCGTACGACAAGCTTTCGCAGGAGCAGATCCGCCATATCAATGATGTCCGCGTCGGCATGCGAAAGGGGCTCATGCCGTGGGGTAACGAACGGCTGGCCGAGTCGTGGTACCGCGGCGCGGTCGAGGAAATGAACAAGCCGCATCCCAACATGCAAAAGGCGCTGTGGGATCTGAACTGTGCGACCAACCTGAATCCCACTTTCGGCGAAGCGATTCAGCTCCGCGCTCAGATCACCGGCAAAGAAGAGACATCGGCCGACAATACCAGCATCCGGCAGCTCGTTCGCGAAGCGATTCTCGCCGATGTGTCAAAGCCCGCGAATCGCGCCGATGCGACAACGCAGCCGGCCGCCGAGCATCTCGCCGCAACCAGCGTGGCCCCAATTCCCGACACCAACGCCGAACTGGATCTCGGCCCGGTCATTCCCGGTTCCGTCGGTCACAGTGCCGGCGGTGGAGTTGCGCCCGTGTCCGCTGCTCCGATCGGAAAGAAATAAGGCAATCGATGGATATCAGCGATTTAGAGCAATTTTCATCCGCTTCCCGTTCCTTTCCGTTTAGCCGGGCAGCTTGCTGCCCGCGGCGCGTTGCTCCACTCGTTGACATCGCGACCGAAAGGCACAAAGCGTGCGGTGCGCTTCGAAGAGCGACCCCACGCCGAGTCATCAGACGCGCCCTGCAAGCGGGGCGGCTTAGAAGCAATTTCACAACTGCCGTGGCATGGGCGTCCCGCCCATGCTCTTACCACAATGACACGGGCGAGACGCCCGTGCCACGAAGCAAGAATCTGGAAGTGAAATCGCTTCTAAACGAGAAGGAAGGAAGAGATTGTCGAAGAATGTTCGGAAATCGTCGTTTTATCCTGGCGGCGTTCTGTCTTGCGCTCGCGTTGACGGTCGGCTGCCAGCAGGAAAAGAAACAGCCGTCGGCAAGCGAGCAGGCGCAAAAGGATTGGAACGCGGCCCGGGCCGGGGTGCTCGTGAATCTCGCAAAGGAACAATATCAAAACGCCAGCTTCGATAAGTGCCGCCAGACGATCAACGATGCGCTCAAGCTGATGCCGGCCAGCGAACCGCTGCATGTGATGTCGGCGCGGGTGGCGATCGAACAGGGTCAGCCGGAAGTGGCGGAGCGGGAATTACAGCTCGCCCGCCAGCTCTCACCGTCCGATGCCGAGCCGCTCTATCTGAGCGGCGTTGTCTATCAGCGCTGGCAGAAACCCGATACCGCCTGCGACTTCTATCGCCAGGCAGCGGAAAAAGCGCCGGCGGAGCTTTCGTATGTGCTGGCCGAGGCGGAAATGCTGGTGGCTCTCAACCGCTCGAAAGACTGCGCTCGAGCTTCTGTCGGCAAAGGTCAATTATTTCGAGCACAGCGGCGCTATCCGTGACGCGGTGGGGCAGTTGCTCATGCAGCAGGGCCGGTTCCATGAAGCGGCCGACATGCTGCGCGAGGCGAGCATCCTCAGCGAAGATGACAATGAAATTCACGAGCGATTGGGCCGGGCTCTTTATCGAGATAAGCAATATCGCGAGTGCGCGGAAGTGATCGGCCGGCTGGTCGAAAACCAAACGCTTTCGCGGCGGGCTGACCTGTTCGAGCTTCTGGGGGAGTGCCGGTTACAGATGGCGCAACCACGCGACGCGCGAACGAGCTTCGAGACGGCTGCGCAGCTCGACGATGCTTCGCCGCACATCTGGCAATGCCTGGGTCTGCGCGAGCCTCGAGACCGGTGATTTCCGCCGGGCCGCCATTGCGCGAGCAAGTCGATCGCGCTCGACGGCACCATCGGAGAAACGCATTTACTGCTCGGCTATGTGCGCCTGCGTCAGAATCGCTTTGCCGATGCGCTGGCGTCGTTTCAGAGCGCCAGCGCCGCCGACCGAAGCGACACCGTCAGCCTCTGCATGGAGGGGTATGCGATGCAGAAAATGGGCGATAACGAATCGGCGCGAAACTGCTACGCCACCGCACTGAAAATCAATCCGAGCGACGAGATGGCCATGCTGCTTATGTCAGGGATGAATCCGCACGATTAGGTGCGTAGGGACCCGGCGTCTTCCGGACTGGAGAAAATGTCAGGGAGCTGTGTGTGGGCCGCGCCAAGGTAATATTTCTGTTCACGCTGGGCCTGCTTGGCGCAGGAGTCTTCTCATTTGCGCCCGATCTGCTGGGCCTGATGGGGTGGGGCCCGACGTGGCGGCTGCATGGGGTGGCGGCCGCATGCTTTTTCCTGTCCGCCTGCGGGGTGCGGGAGTGGTGGGGCTTCTGCATAACGCGTGCAACCGGCTTGCCGCCGAGGTGCGCCGGTTATCGGCCGCCAGCAGCGGGCGAATTGTCGTTCCCGACACCGGTTTTATTTTCCTCAGCCGGGCGATGGGCGAACTGATCGACTCCTCTGAACGGGCGGTCTCCGACGCCGCCATGCGGGCCAAGGAGTTGGAAATTCAATTGCGCGTCGCCACCGCCGAGCGGCAGCACGCCGAGGCGATCATCTACAGCATTTCCGACGCAGTCGTGGTCACGGATCGATTTGACGAACTGGTGCTGGCCAACGAATCGGCGGCGCACGCCTTCGATTTCGAGCTGGCGCGTTCATCCCGTCGCCCGATTGACCAGATCCTGCGCGATGCCCGGATGATCGAGCTGATCCGGGGAATGCGGCAGAGCGACGGGGCGCTGGCCGGCGCGTGATCGAGCATTCGATCCGTCGTGAAGGAGTTCCTCCGCGCACGTACAGCGTGACCCTTTCGTCGGTCAGCGGCAACGACGGCGTCGCCGCCGGGGTCGTCGCCGTCCTCCATGACATGACGCGCGAAAAAGAAGTGGGGGAGATGAAAAACGATTTCGTTTCGATGGTCAGCCACGAGCTGCGCACGCCGCTGGCCAGCATCAAGGCCTATGTCGAGATGCTGATCGACGGCGAAGCCCACGACGCCAAGACCGAGCGCGAGTTTTACGAAGTGATTCAAAACGAGGCCAATCGCCTGGGCCGGCTGATCGACAACATTCTGAATATTTCCCGGATCGAATCGGGCCTGGTGCGTCCCAACCGCCAGCCGCAGAGCCTGGCCGTCATCGTCAAAGACGCGATGGAAGTCATCGCGTCACAGGCCCATCTGAAGCAGATTTCACTGACTGAAGAGTTAACGCCGGTTTTTTATCAGACCCTGGCCGACCGCGACATGCTCTACCAGGCCGTTCTCAACCTGCTCTCCAACGCCGTCAAGTACACGCCGGCCGGAGGTTCGATCTCAGTGAAAATTGAAGTTGACGAAACGCAAAAGAAAGTCTTGACAAGGATTTGTGACACAGGTGTAGGGATTCCCCCCAAGGACCTCCCCTTCGTGTTCGATAAGTTTTACAGGGCCGAAGCCAATAACGGCATGGCCTCCGGCACCGGACTGGGACTGTCCCTGGTGAAGCACATCATCGAGGCAGTCCACAAAGGCCGCGTGTTCGTCGAGAGCCATGTCGGCAAAGGAAGTTGTTTCGGGTTCGAACTGGATTTGTGTGAATGAAACGTAGGGTGGGCTTGGCCCACCGAATGTTCGTGGTGGGCCGAGCCCACCCTACAGACAATCGATTGAGGAGTCTGAAATGTCGGACAAAACCATTCTCGTCGCGGATGACGAGACGCATATTCTCAACGTGGTATCGCTAAAGCTGCGCAATGCCGGCTTTCGCGTTGTCACGGCTCAGGACGGGCAGGAGGCCCTCGATGCGGCGCTCGCGGAGCGGCCCGACCTGCTGATCACCGATTATCACATGCCGATGCTTTCGGGGCTCGAGCTGAGCCAGCGGCTGCAGCAGGAACCCTCAACCAGCGGCATTCCCGTGATCATGCTCACTGCCCGCGGCTATCACCTGGAGCCGCACGATACGCAGGCGAGCGGAATTCTCCGGCTTCTGAGCAAGCCCTTCAGCCCGCGAAGCCTTCTGGCGACGGTGCAGGAAGTACTGCAGCTTCAGCCGGTCGGGACCAACGGGGATGTTCTGAGTAAGTCGTAATTCTCGATGCATCATTCAACGATTCATTCTTCCGTTTCCGGATCGGCGACAAAAATCGTCCCCGAGAGCGTGCGCCCGCCTTTGCCGGCGGCGGTGCTCCAGATGCTTGCCGCGCGATTTCGCGGGGCGGGATTGTTCCTGATCGCTCTGGCCGACGACGGGACCGTCGTCTGGCACGATACGAACGCCGACCCGCTTTTTCTTCGATACGCGTTCCCTGCCTTTTCGATGGGCCGCAATGGCAACGCCTCCCCGGGATCGGCCGACTGGGTTCCGGGCCTTTTGACGACAAAGGTTTCATGCATCGAGAAGCGGCCGTGGCCGGGAATGCTTCTGCTCGCCGGTCGTGGCGGTCTGCCGCTCAATGACGAGGCGGTTCTGCTGCGCTGCGGCCAGTTCGGGCTCGACGCCGGCTGGCTCATGCAACAGGCGGGCAAACTCCAGGAATTCGACGAGCCCACCCTCCTCAGTTTCTCCCGGCTGCTCGCGGAGATGGCCCACGATCAGGTTCGGACAGGGTCGATGGAAGGAGAACTCGACAAGCTCTCGACCCAGCTCTCCAATAGTTACGAAGAGTTGAGCCTCATCTATCAGGTGAGCAGCGGGATGAAGGTCGATCGCCGGCCCGAGGAATTCTTCGCCGAGGCATGCCAGGAAGTGATGTCGGTGATCGGCGTGCGCGGCATGGGCTTCGCGATCGACGCCAACTTTCCGGGCCATCCCCAGCCCACGCTGTTCGGCGAGCTGACGCTCGCTTCCGACAAATTCTACCGGCTGTCGGCGGATTTGCTGGCAGTCCTGCGCGGTCGCACCACGCCGCTTCTCGTCAATGATCTGAGAAGTGATCCGCGTTTTGCCTGGTTGGCAGACGACATTCAGTGCCTTCTTGCCGTTCCACTCCATCGCGAGCAGAAGCTGCTTGGCTGCCTGATCGCGCTCGAGAAGCTCACCGGCGATTTCGACTCCGTCGACAGCAAGCTTGTTCATTCGATCGCCAATGAGTCGGCGATCTACCTGGAAAACGTTCGTCTCTTCGATGACGTCCATGGCTTAATGATGGGACTGCTTCACAGTCTCACCAGTGCGGTTGACGCCAAGGACACGTACACCTGCGGCCACAGCGAGCGCGTCGCGCTGCTGAGCCGCCACACCGCCCGTGAGGCCGGCCTCAGCGAGGAAGAGATCGAGCAGGTCTACATGTCCGGCCTGCTTCACGACGTCGGCAAGATCGGCGTCCCCGAGGCGGTCCTGCAAAAGCCCGGCAAGCTCACCGACGAAGAATTCGAGCAGATGAAAAAGCATCCGCAGGTCGGCGCGGATTCTGCAGGACGTTCCGCAGCTCCGCTCGATCATCCCCGGCGTGCTGCACCACCACGAGAAATGGGACGGCTTCGGCTATCCCATGAAACTGGCCGGCGAGGCCATTCCGCGCATGGGCCGCATCATCTGCCTGGCCGACTGCTTCGACGCCATGACCTCCAACCGCACTTATCGCGCGGACGCCCGTTCGAATCGGCCCTGGAGGAGATTGCCAAGTGCTCGGGTAAACATTTCGACCCCGAACTCGCGGCGGCGTTCCTCCGCACCAGCGCCGACGGGTATCGCGAACTCCTCAGCGAATACCAGGACAAGAGCCGCAAGCTCCTGGAGCCGCGCGATCAGCGACGGCGCGAGCCGCCGATTGCCCATGGAGCAGCACGGCATTAATGGGCCATGCCCAAATCTCAGCTCTGCGAATCTTCAGTGGGTCAGACATTCGTGTCTGATACGCGTCTGCGAGTTCTGGCATTCCTGCCCGCCGAGCAGACGCGACCTTCCGTGGATTTCGCAAGAGAGCGGACCGGCTCGGGAGGCGGAGTACCGCCCCCGCTCCCCGGCCCGCAACAGACAAGAATGTCTGTCCCACCGGGGGGAGCTCGCCTGTCCCGAAAAAATGAGCACACCCATGGACCGTTTGCACCGGAAACAAATCCCCCGGATGATACGCTCAACGAGGAGCGTGCATGTCCCAATCGCCGGATGAGAAACTGGAATCGCTCGGCTACTCCTTCGAAAAGCGCCTGTCGCGCGGCGCGATCTATCAGCCCGTCGTGATCGACGGAACCACCGCCTACGTTTCCGGGTGCGTTCCCTTTGACGGCGACAAAAACCTTGTCAGCAAAGGCAAGGTGCCGTCGCAGGTGAGCCTGGAAGATGCCCGCAAGGCGGCAGCGCTCTCGCCGCCAACATGCTTCGATTGCTCCACCAGGAACTCGGCACCCTCGATCGCATCGAGCGCGCGTTGAAGCTAACAGGCTTCGTCAACAGCGATCCGGATTTCATGGAACAGCATCTGGTCATCAACGGCGCGTCCCAGCTCCTTCTGGATGTGCTCGGTGAAGCGGGCTGGCATGCGCGATCCGCGATCGGCATGGCGGCGCTGCCGCTGGGCGCGAGCGTCGAAGTCGAAGCGATCTTCAAATTGAAGGCAAATCGTTGAGTTGATTCGTAGCACGGGCGTCTCGCCCGTGCCAATGTTTGAAGACACGGGCGAGACGCCCGTGCTACAAATGACGAGCAATGAAGGCATCATCTCTCAAGTCTGGTTGTACCTCAGGTAAGCATGTCGAATCTCAATAAATCGGTTTCTATCGCGTTTGCACTCTGTGCTGGGATATTCGGTTTCTCGGGCATCTCATGCCGTGCGCCCGGCTCATCGAGTCCCTCGGCGTCGACTCTTCCGACGACTCCAGTAACGCAACCCTCCGCCGAGCTGCCTGCCGCCCCCTTTCCTTTCGAATGCCGCTGGACCGATGAGCCCATTACGATCGACGGCAAAGGAGACGAGCCGGCGTGGAGCAAGGCGCCGGTCGTCGACAATTTCCAGATTTCCTGGGCGAAGGGGGATGCGCAAGCCACGCACCACAACCAAAGCGCGACTGCTCTGGGACCGGGAATATCTTTATTTCCTCGCCGAGATGCAGGACACGGATCTCTACGCCGACATCAAAGAACACAACGGCCCGATCTGGACCGACGACGTGTTCGAGCTTTTTTTCAGGCCGGACGATCAAAAGCCCGGGTATTACGAATTCGAGATGAACCCGGCCAACGCGACGATGGAGCTGTTCCTGCCGCGCCGCGACACCGGCGGATACCCACGCTACAAGAACACGACGCACATCAAGATGGAGACCGCCGTCACGTTACGCGGCACGCTCAATCACTGGCAGGACACCGACGAGGGATGGACCGTCGAGGGAAAAATTCCCTGGCGCGATCTGGCGATGACCGGCGGCAGGCCCAATGTCGGCGAATCGTGGAGATTCGCTCTCTGCCGCGGGGATACGTCGGTCGATCATGAAGGGCCGGAACTGACGACGTGCGCGCCGCTCACGCAGTTGAATTTTCATCGCTACGAGGATTATGCCACGATTAAATTCCTCGGCCCGGAAACCGCGCCGACATCCGCCCCCGCCGCCGCGGGGGCGTTCGATACGCTCCATCGCGTCGAATGGACTGGCTCCCACGTGGTCGGCTCGCCCGATCCCCCTTTGCCGTTTACAGTCAAAAAAGCATGGCCGAATTTTGTGGTGAAGCAGCCGCTCTATCTGCTCGAAGAGCCGGGGACCGACAATCTGCTTCTGCTCCAGCACCTGGGAATCTGGAACGGGCCGAGCCGGGTGCTTCGTCTGAAAAACTCACAAGACGTGGATCATGCCGACGTCCTGATCGAGCAGGATCGGCTCACGCTGGGGATGACCCTGCATCCTGATTTCATCCACAACGGCTATCTCTATCTTCACAGCAACGGCCCAATCACCGCGACCAACAAGCAGGATCGCATTTCGCGCTTCACGATTGACCGGAAGACCGGTTTGATCGATCCGAAAAGCGAATTCATCTTCCTGGAATGGGACTCCAACGGACATAACGGCGGCGATCTCGCCTTCGGCCCCGACGGCTATCTCTATTCCGCCACCGGCGACGGCTCATCCGATTCCGACGCCAACTTGCGCGGCCAGGATGTGAGCCATCTCAACAGTGTCATGCTGCGGCTCGATGTGGATCATCCGTCAAAGGACTTGCCTTATTCGATTCCGCCGGACAATCCTTTCGTGAATACGCCCGGCTACCGCCCGGAAATCTGGGCGTATGGCTTTCGCAATCCGTGGCGCATCGCCTTCGATCGCCATACCGGCGATCTCTGGGTCGGCCAAAATGGGCAGGATACGTGGGAACAGGTTTACCTCGTTCACAAAGGAGAAAATTACGGATGGAGCGTTTACGAAGGAAGCCATCCATTCAATCTCCAGCGCAAGCGCGGTCCACAGCCGATCACGCCGCCCACTGTCGAACATTCCCACGCCGAGATGCGTTCCCTCACCGGCGGGGTCGTTTATTACGGCTCGAAGTTTCCCGAGCTCAAAGGATGCTTCATCTACGGCGACTGGTCCACCGGCCGCATCTGGGCCGTGCGCGACGACGGTAAGAAGGTAACCTTTCACAAGGAACTGGCGCGCACCACGCTTCAGATCAGCGGCTTCCGCGAAATGCATAACGGCGATCTGGTCGTCATCGACCAGGGAGGCGGGCTCTATACTCTGGAACATGCGCCGACCGACCACCCCACGGCGCCGTTCCCGACGAAACTGAGCGAGACGGGTTTGTTTGCATCGACATCGGACGACCAGACCGCGCCCGGCGTTATTCCCTATTCCGTCAACTCGCCCCTCTGGTCCGACGGCGCTAGCAAGGAACGATTCATAGCTATTCCCGGCGACGGAACTGCCGAGATGACCACCGGCCGCGGCTGGAATTTCCCAGAGGGAACCGTCCTGGTCAAAACGTTTTCGCTCGACGTGCCGGCCGATGGGAAAATCGCCCATCGTCGCGTCGAGACGCGATTGATGACCAAACAACTCGGCCAATGGATCGGCTACACGTATGCCTGGAACGATCAGCAGACGGATGCCACCCTCATCGGAGCGGCCGGCGAGGATCGCGATTATTCCGTCGCTTCGCCGGATGCGCCGGACGCCACGCGAAAACAGACCTGGCATTATCCCAGCCGAACCGAGTGCATGGTCTGCCATACCCGCGCATCGAATTTCGTGCTCGGCGTCACCTCGATGCAGCTCAACAAGATTCACGATTACGGCGCAGGGCATAAAGAAAACGAGCTTCTCGTCCTCGAACGCCTCGGCGTGCTGCGCCTCGATTACATTTCTTTCGTCCGCGAGCGCATTCGCGGCGAATTGCTCGCGCAGGGAAAGACCGACAAGGAAGCCGATGAGTTGACGTGGCAAGCCGTTGCGATGCGCATGCAGCACGAGCCCAAGCCCACCTCTTCGACGCTGCTCCCCTTCGCACCGGACCACATGGCCCGCCTGCCGAATCCATACGATCCGCACGATGGCACCATCGCCGCGCGAGCGCGGTCGTATCTCCAGTCCAACTGCGCGATCTGCCATGTCATCGCCGGCGGCGGAAATGCGTTGCTCGACCTGGATTACCTGACGCCGCTGGGCCACACGGTGGCCTACGACACAGTGCCGCAACATGAAACATTCGGCATCGCGGGCGCTCGCCTGATCGCTCCGGGACATCCCGATCAATCGGTCCTCTATCATCGCATCACGATGCGCGGCCCAGGCCAGATGCCGCCGCTGGCGAGCACGCTCGTCGATCCGCGGGCGAAGGAATTGCTCAGCGAGTGGATCACGGAATTAGGGACGGCGGAAACTCAGCCGACCACACGGCCAGCGGCCGCCGGGATTTCGAAAGAGGCGGTTTCGCCATGACGCTGATCTTTTGTGGCATGGGTTTCCAACCCATGTCTTCAATTCAAGACACGGGTTGGAAACCCGTGCCACTTCAGTCTTCTTCACCACGGTTCTCTGCCGATTGGTAATAGGCCGGCAAATTCCCGCGCCCTTTTCCGATAGCTCGATGGATCGATCTCCGCCACGATTTGACTCAGAGGACGTCGCTTGCGCCGGCGGGGGCTTGATTCGCCGGTACCCGCGCGAGGGACCAAAAGCGATTTGGTCGACCCGATCCTTCGAGCGACGACGCCTTCGGTGCAATGCTTGGAGCTTTTCGGCATCGGCAGAATTGTAGACGAACGGGCAAGAAAGTGCGTTGGCCCGGGGCCATCTGACTTTGCCCGGGGGGCGTTCAGGGGAGTTTTTCGTGGCATGGGTTTCCAACCCATGTCTTCGATCCAGAACACGGGTTGGAAACCCGTGCCACCTTAAACCGTCACCCGATACACCTCATCCAGCGAAGTGATTCCGCTCTTCACCTTTTCCAGGCCGTCAACGCGAAGTGATTTCATTCCGGACTTGTTCGCCAGCTCGCGCAGTTCGGCAAGCGTCGCGCCCTGGCTGACGCGCTCGGCCATCGCGTCGTCGGGAATGAGCAGCTCGTGAATGCCGATGCGGCCGGCGTAGCCGACGCCATGGCAGCGCTCGCAGCCGCGGGCGCGGTAGAGCGTTTCGCAGGGGCCGATGAAGCGTTCGACCTGGCGTTTTTCGCCGGCGTCGAGTTGATACGATTCCTTGCAGGCCGGGCAAAGCCGGCGGACGATCCGCTGGGCGAGCACGCCGGCCACGGTCGCCCCGACGACATACGGCTCGACGCCGAGGCTCGTGAGCCGATGAATGGCCGCCGGTGCGTCGGCGGCGTGCATGGCGCCCAGCACCAGCCGGCCGGTGAGCGCGGCCTGGGCGGCAAGGCGGGCCGTCTCCCCGTCGCGCACCCACGACACCATCAGCACGTCCGGCTCCTGGCGGAGCAGCGCGGGATGGCGGCGGGAAAAGTGAATCCGTTCTTTTCATCGACCTGAAACTGATTTACGCCGGGAAGCGTCTGCTCGACCGGATCTTCGATGCTGCACACATTCATTTCCGCCCCGCCACGATCGGCGAGACTGGAATAGAGCGTGTCGCGCTTCCCGCTTCCCGATGGGCCGATGACCAGCACCAGCCCGCTCGGGCGGGTGATCAGCTTCCGCCATTGTTTGAGCGTTTCGTACCCGAAGCCGAGCTTTTCGAGCCGGACCGCGCCGCGGTCCTCCTCGGCGATGTGCAGGACGATGTGCTCCCCGTATCGGCCCGGCATCACGTTGATTCGGAACGTCACCGCGCGTCCGCGAAAGGTGGCGGCGATCGTTCCTTCCTGCGGGAGCCGACGGGCGGAGATCTCCAGGCCGGCCAGCGCCCGCAATCGCGCCGCGACGGCCTCGCGCATGCGCGCCGGCGGATTCAGCCGCTCGACGAGCCGTCCATCGATCCGATAGCGCACGCGAAGCTGATTCTGGCCCGGCTCAAAATGAACGTCGCTGGCATGTTCCGTCAGCGCCCCAAACAGGCACGCATTGATCAGCCGCACCACCGGCGGTTCCGCTGCGCCCGCCTCGGCGGCGGTACGGGCAGGGGGCGTGGCCAGGGAGAATTCTTCCGCTCCAACTTCGGCGGCGAAATCTTCCACCACGAACATTTTTTCCACGGGCAGATACGCTTCGAGCGTCGCCTGAATGTCAGTTGCCGGGGCGGCGATGATCTGCACGCGATGGCCCGTCAGGCGGGAAATCTCTTCCGGAAGAAACACATTGCTCGGCTCAGCCAGCGCGACGGTGAGCATTCCTTCGACGAGAAAAAGCGCCACCGCCTGATTGGTTTCGGAAAATTCCTTGGAGAGCAGGCAGACGACCTGCGGATCGGCCAGTTTCGGGCTCAGGCGGATAAATGGAATGCCGTACGCCTCGGCGAGCGTTTCCGCGACCTGCTCCTCGGAGCAGGCTTTCTGCTCGACGAGGATTTCCCCCAGCAGCCGGCGGTGATTCCCCACCCGCTGCTCGCGCAGCGCCCCCTCCAGCTCCATGGGCTGAATGAGCCCCCTGCGGAGAAGGAATTGCCCAAGGGGTTTTTTCTCAAGAACGTTCAACCCTATAGCCCCTTCATTGCGCTGGTCAGCTCCGCGTGGCATTCGAAGCGGTGCGCCAGTCGTGTCACGTCGAGGATCTTGCGGCAGTTTTCATCGAGGCCGACCAGCTTGAGCTGTCCGCGCCGCGATTCGCATTGCCGCCGGATCTCCAGCAGCGATTCCAGCCCCTGGCTGCTGAGGAAGCCGCTGCGATTAAAATCGATGACGAGGTTGGCCGATCCGCGCCGCTTGAATTGCCCCGCCGCCAGCTCGCGCAGTGCGCCCGGCTCAGCGCCGACGAAATCCCCGTCGACACTGATCACACAGGCGTTGGGATAATCCTCCAATTTGACCGGCATGAGCGGGACATCTCCTTCAAACCCTTTATCGGTGCGATGGATACGCGCGAAAACCAAAAAGAAGTGACGGAGGCGGGAGATTCGTCCGCGTACAACCTGGAAGCCGCTTCCAGTATTGATTCACGAATATTATCGGACGCTCAACACTATCGGCTTCTCCAGCAAGACGGCGGCTCTCACCATGTCTTTGCCCCGCACTCCGGACACACCCCGCCCGGATTGCCGGTCAGGTTGTAGCCGCACTGGATACAGTTTCGAAGCGACGCCTGAACCGCCGCCGGCGCGGTAGCGGGCGTAGTTTGCGCGACTTGAATCTGCCGGCAAACCGCCTGCACGAAATCGGCGAAGCGGGCGCGGTCCGGCCCGGCCATCGCGATGTCCAGGTTCCGACCCGTTCCTGTCTGGGAATGGAAGCGGACGTAGGTGACCCTTGGCAACCCAACCATTGCCATTGCCAGTCCCATCAATGCAATCACGGAGGAGACGATCGTCATCCGAGGGGTCTGGCTGCGATCGGCCGCTGCGTAGGCAAAAAATGCGAATAAAGACCCAAAGATCAGAAACATGACGCCCGTCTTCAACCAGTTCGGGCGGACGCGAAGCCTTCCGGGATGGGGCGAAAGCCCCGCCAGTTCGATCATTTCTTCGATTTCATTTCCCGAAAATTTTCTCCAGTTAACGACCACCCGCCTTTCGTAGAGCGTGAAGGCCCGGGAGAGGCCGATTCGAAATTGCCGCTCGTGATAGGTGGCGATGGGTTCCATGTTCCATCCATCATTAGGAAAACGACCGGTACGGCGCAAATCCATAATACTTCGGCCGCGAATCAAGTCGCACGTGCAGCCATGAGACACCCATCCCGGCGGTGCTCAGCCAGGTGGCGCGCGCGCTCAGTCGCGCTTCCATCGCGGCTCCCACAACCTGCCACAACTCGTGCACCTGGGCGGAGGGCGCCTCCCTTACGAAGGAGGCGAGGTGGACCATGGCCGCTCGAGGCTCTGAAGGTCGGGGAACAACGAGCACGGCATCATTTCCGAGGTTCGGAAAGCCGATCACCCGCTGATTCGGATCAGCCAATTGAAATTGTTCCGCGAACGCCTCGGCATCAGGTGAGCGGACAAGCCCCGGCGCATCCAGTAACACGAATTCGAATTCGCGATCAGCGGTGGCCGTTGTAATCGGCGGCGTTTCCCAGCGAAACCCCGATAGCGGCGAAGTCGCGAGCAGCGAAATGAAGAACGATCCAAACGCCTCGTCGTTCTGCCAGTAGCGCAAGACTTCACGATACGAAACCGGCGATCCGTCCAGACGCGGGGCGTAATGGTATGCGCCGGCGTAGAGCGGCTGAGGACCGCAGTCCCACATGCCTTCATGATAGAGCAAAAAATGCAGGAGGTAGAAGCAATCGATTCTGGGATTCAGTCTCTGGAGCTTCCGGCGAGTGCTCGATTCGATCATCGGTTGAAGCCGGTCGGCCCGCCGGTAGTTGCAAGTGAGGAAAGGGCGAGGTTGACCACGAGCCGCGACCGTCATTGGGAAGCCAAAAACCATAGAAGGTCGTGATCGCGTGCTTGGCCGGGAGCATCGAGGGAAGCCTATCGGAATGACATAAGCGCGATCAAATTCCGCAGAACCTAACGCGTGCTCCCTCGTTCTTTTCCCCTGCTTAGCCGCGAGCGCCCACACCGCGTCCACCGAAGGTGGAATGTATTCTCAGCACACCAGACGAGATTGCCCGGACCGTCGAAATACGCGAACGAAAATCCGATCAAGCAGGACATCGATTTACGAAATTACGTATTGATCAGCGATGATCCGTGCCCAATGTTCGTCGGTGGTTCCACCTCCGGTGGACGCGGCGTGGGCGCTGGCGGCTACTGGAAAGGTAGAAGACTCGGATTCACCGGATCGCTCGCTGATTCTTCCGATGATCGCGTGGAGCGGTACGGGAATCACACGCGTAGCTGTTTACCGTGCCGGAAATGCATTAAATCGCAGCGTGGAACCGGTCGGGCGACATCGTTAACGCCGCGTTAGCCCGGAAACCTTGAGTTGCCTGGGAACCCCATGGTGCCACGAATGGCGAGGAGCCGGAAACATTTATCAGCGCGCCGAGGGATGACTCAGGGTTGGGCTGGATCGTTCGATAAGCTGGAGAGGTATTTGCAGAACGGTTGAAGTGCGCAGCAGGGATCACCGGGTGCGGCTTTCCACGGCCGTGATTATCTTATCAATCACCGTTTGGGAGATGGTTTACCTGCGGTGATCATTCAGATCATTTCGAATTGGCAATTTGCGATGTCATCGACAGATCGTACGATGACCACTAGATGACGCTGATCGCCACTCCTCCAAATCCGAAAGCCTCGAAGCTAACGGGGGCTTTTTACACACCGCCTGTTGTGGCAAAATTCCTCGTCGATTGGGCAGTTCGCGCGGCCGACGACATTGTCGTAGATACAAGCTCCGGCGGCGGGGTCTTCCTCTGAAGCCGCGATCCAACGAATTCGCAATGCGGGCGGCTCGATCGTTTCCCAGGTATTTGGAATCGAACTTGATCCCGCTGCCCATCGCGCAGCCCGTATGCGCACTGTCCTTATCCGGGCTACCGCCTGCCAACATTCGACGCGGAGACTTCTTCTCACTGGCCGCCGATTTAGAGGGAGGGGTTAACGCCGTCGTTGGGAATCCGCCGTTCATCCGCTATCAGCAGTTCAATGGGCCGATTCGAGAGCGTGCGTCGGCGGTGCTGAGGCGGGCGGGCGTACATATAAGTGAATTAGCGAGTTCTTGGCGCCGTTCGTCGTGGCAGGTGCTACTCTTCTTCGTCCCGGTGGCCGCCTCGCGATGGTCGTCCCGATGGAATTGTGCCACGCGTCTTATGCAATCCCCGTCCTGGCATTCCTCAGCGCGGTCCTTTCGTTCGGTCCAGTTTATCTCGTTCGAACGCCGACTGTTTCCCGAACTGAATCAAGATACTCTCTTGTTGCTTGCGGATAGCAGTGGAGGTGGGGAGGCTCGGTTTTCTTGGAAGCATTTGCCAGATCGCGCGTCGCTCGCGTCGCAAGTGGAGGCGGGGCGGATTTTCGTTAAGCGATCCAGACAAACTCGAGACCGCTGCGGTCTCCACGGGTCGACAGCGCCTGATCGAGCAATTCCTTCCAAAAGCTCGCGCAAGCTATACGCTTCCGTCAAGAAACACACTCGCGTAATACCGCTGGGAACTGCCGCTGATGTTGGTATCGGTTATGTCACTGGGGCCAACCAGTTTTTTCATCTCAGCGAACAGGATGCGGTTCGCCACGAGATTCCGCCGAAATTTCTCCGAAGGGCGGTTTTCCGAGGACGAGCACTGGCAGGCCTCCGCTTCACCGACGCGGACTGGGAAATTGAGGCCGGCCGCGGCGGTGCCGGGTACCTACTTACGATTCCCCGCCGGGGATCATTGCCGGCGCCGCTACGGCGATATATTGAAATCGGCGAGCGGTCCGGCGTTCATAGCGCTTACAAATGCCGCGTCCGAACGCCCTGGTATGCTGCCGGCATGTAAAGGATGCCGAAGCATTTCTGACATATATGAGCGGATTCGCACGCCGCGTTTGTCGCGAACGACACTGACGCCGTCGTGCCGAATACGCTCCATGTAGCATCGCACTTTGCCCCTGACAGGTTTGAGCGCGCACGCACTTGCGGTCGCGTGGAGGACCTCTCTGACCGCGCTAAGCGTCGAGATTGAGGGACACGCGATGGGCGGAGGTATGCTCAAGCTCGAGCCTTCAGAGGCGGATCGCATTTTGGTGGCACTTCCCCCTGTCGATGCCCCGGCTGAGCTCGCGGGTTCACTCGATCGCGTGGCCCGATTTATGCCATCCGACGGACTGCAGCCGATGGTTGATAAGCTCATACTTCAAGATCAATTGGGTCTTACGGGCGCGGAAGTTCGTTGTATTCGTCAGGCCGGGAATCTTTTTCGCAATCGGAGATACAGTCGGCCCCAGACCTTTCGGGGCACCGCTGACAGAATTGAATCGGAGGGGTAATGGCGGACAGTTCGTCGGTGCAACTTATGGGCCTGCGGCCGGCTCCCGAACTTACGTCGAGGCGTTGGAAACTCAGAGCGCGAGGCACATCAAACCGCTCCACTGGTATATCGCAGCGAGGCTGGTCATTGAAGGAGGTTTCCGTCCCGAGGAGATCACCCCCCGCCCACCGTTGGATATAGAGGTAGTGGGACGGGGAGCCGAGCGCCGAAACCGCTTGAAATATGAACCGTCGGCCGGGATTGCCGGGGAGCAGACGATACTCGGCGGAGTAAAAACAAAACAGGTCGACGTGACTGTTAGTAAGCAGGGGGATCGGCCCCTGCGTCGCGGTTAGCGTCAAAGGAACAGTCGGAGCTTTTAGAAACCTCACGAACCGAATGGAAGAGGCGATAGGCGACTGTACGAACCTCCACATTTCCTATCCGAACCTCGTGTATGGATTTCTTCACATCATGAAAGCGAACCTCGCCGGCCCCGCGGTAGCGTCCAACGACGTTGCAATAACCGCTGAGGGAAAGGTTTCGGCGTCCATTCGACGCTATCACGACGCGATGGCGGAATTGACCGGTGTCGAGGCGTCCGCAACGATTACACACGTTACGAGCAGTCGCGCTGCGCTGGTACGACCGAACGGCGACGCGATCGGCGAGTTACTTCCCAGCTTCCCCGCCGAAGACAACCCGCCTCTTTTCGCGCTCATCTTCGAATCACTTTACCGCATCTATGATCACCGATTCGTCTACGCGGGCCGGACCTAAAGAACGTGACCAAGAGGCTGGAGTGGGCCGAAGATTCACCTGCGTTAACAGCGGTACGAGAATTAGGCTTTGTGCCGCGAATTGCTAGCTCTGATGAGCAAGCTTAGCGATGGGTTTCGATACGGATTCGGCCAAGAAGCCGGTCGCGGCTTATTCTCGATTCCAACCACCAGCCGGATTTTCCGCGCCGTCGCGTTCGATTTTCCGCGTTGTTCATTCCCATCCTATGAACCCTCTAACACTCGACGACCTTTCGCACAATGCGTTTCGCATTCTCGGCCTCACCGCCGCCGCGTCGCAGTCTCAGATCGACGCGGCGGTGCGCAAGATTGCGCATCTGGCAGGATCCGTCGATGATTCCCGGCTCCGTCAACGACGCCGGGTGGATGGGGCCGATCTTGCGAACGCGGCAGGAGATCGAAAGCGCGGTCGCCCGGCTGGCCGACCCGCTCTCCCGTCTTGAGGCGCGATTCTGGTGGTTTTGCCAGCCGCCGCCTGCCACGGATGTGCCGCCGGTGTGCGACCCATCGGACCTCGCGGCGTTTCATGATGGGGTGCTGGTTTCCATTCGGGTTGGTCGCGACACTGCTGGGCGTAGCCCGTCTGGCCTGCAACATGAACGATGCGCAGTTCCAGCACGCCGGACAATTCCGTCCCACTTTACGACTCGAATCATTCGCCGACGTTCGGAAAGTGGGGCAGGTCGTGCGCGTTCTCGACTTCGTGTAGCCGGGAAGGTCGCTTCCGATTTGACCATCCCTCGGTTGCCGGAGAGCGCGAGGTGGAGTTTTTCATCGACACCTCGGCCCCAGGAATGTAGAATCCGCTGCACCGGTGGAGCCCATTATGAACAACGAGGACGACGCCCGCATTGTTATCGATCCGAAGATTCTCGTCGGCAAACCCGTGATCCGCGGAACGCGCATCGCCGTCGAGTTCGTAATCGACCTCCTTGCCGAAGGCTGGTCGAACCAGCAGATCCTGTCGAATTATCCCCATCTCACCGAACCCGATATTGTCGCCTGCCTGCGTTACGTCGGCTCCATGATGAAGCAGGAGCGGATTTATCCAATCCCTGCCTGACCCGGACGAATACACGTTAATGTCATGTCCCAGGCGATCGACTGGCCCAACCACTTCACCGTCGGCGAAGGCCTGGTTCGGGTCGTGCCGCTGCCCTGACCGCTTCAAGCCGTGGAAACCCTTCATGGCTTCCGACTTGGTCGCCTCGCTACAATAGGACAGGCGACAAATTTTTATTTTCTCCGCAACATTCGCCCACGCAGTGCGTCCTAACAATATACGAACTGTCGGAGAGAGAATCCAGAAGCAAGAAGCCAGGAGCCAGAAATGGAATGCGGACGAATCGAATGGCCGCAATTGGCCGGTCGGAGGCCTGTATGCGGCCAACACCGGCCAAATCCGGCCACGGTATGGACAGAATCGCCCTTGGCAATTCAAGATCGAAGTATCACGTAAAAATCGCCTCTAAAGCGGCCAAAACCGGCCATGAATCGCGCAGAATGTGATTTCCCTGGGCTCTTGGGGTCAAAACCTTCGCGCTTTTCATTTTGCGCGGACCGAATCACGGCCAGGGCGGCGGCCACATGTGCCAAATAGGATCCAAACCGCCGCATTTTCACATTTGTCGCACGAGTTCCGCCGCTTGCGGCTTCGCGGAATCGCCGCCGCGGAAGTAGAAGATAAACCCGGTCCAAGATGAATCAAACCAACTGCGAAGGCGCGAAGCCGCGAATGGAAAACGCGAAGAACTAGAGAATTGGAAATCAATCTGAATTCTTCTGGCATTTCTTCGCGATTCTCTTCGCGCTTTCACGCTTCGCGGTTGGTTTCGTTTGTCTGCTCTTAGATGTTCCGTTAATTTGTCGTGTTCCATGAAAATCACCCAAATCGAAACCCATACCGTCAGCGCCGGCTGGAAAAACTGGCTCTTCATTCGCGTCCTCACCGACGAAGGCCTTTACGGCGTCGGCGAGGCGACCATCAACGGCTTCATCAAGTCCACGGAAGCCGCCGTTCATGAAGCTGGCGCATTTTGCGATCGGCAAGGATCCGCTTCAGGTCAACGCGGTGGCTGAAGCGATCATCACGCCGATCCAGGATGCGGGGCACATCCATCGGCTGGTGATGGCGGCGATCGAAACCGCCTGCTGGGATATTCTCGGCAAGTCGCTGGGCGCCCCGATCTGGCAATTGCTGGGGGGAAAGCATCGCGATTCGATTCTCGGCTACGCCAACGGGTGGTATCGAACCGAGCGGACGGCGGAGCACTTTGTGAAAGCCGCCGAGGGGGTGATCGCGAAGGGGTTCAAGGCCATCAAGCTCGATCCCTTTGGGCAGGCGCGCTGGTTTGGGGGCACCCGCGATATCGATGTGGCGTACGATATTCTCGCCGGCATTCGTAAACGCTTTGGGCCGGAACTGAAGATTCTGATCGACGTTCACAGCCGGTTTGCTCCGAGCGAGGCGATTCGCATCGCCGAGCGAATGGCGCCGCTCGATATTTTCTGGTGGGAGGAGCCGACCACCGCCGAGCGCGAAGAGCTCACCAACGAAGTGGCGCGGCATTGCAGCATTCCGGTCGCGACGGGGGAGCAGTTCGACAAGATCGGGCAATTTGAAACGCTCGCCCGCGGCGGGCATGTCAGCATCTTTCAGCCGGAGCCGATGTCGCTCGGCGGGATTACTAACACGATGGCGGTGGCCAGCATCGCGCGGGCGAATGGGGCATGGATCGCGCCGCATCAGAGTGGCGGGCCGGTGGCGACCGCCGTCTGTCTGCAACTGGCGGCGGCCATCCCGAATTTTCTCATCCTCGAGCATTTTGATCCGTTCAATGAGCCGTGGACGCGCGATCTGGTGACCTGGGCGCCGACGATCGATATGGAGAACGGACATCTGAACATTCCGACGACGCCGGGGCTCGGCGTCGACCTGAACCTGGAGGTGGTCAAAGCCCATCCGTACGACCAGGCCAGCTTTTTCGACACGACCCGGCCGGGGTGGGAGAAGAGACTGGGCGTGCGGGGACCGAAAGGGTGAATTGGGTCACCGGGCCTGGGTCGCTTATTGACAAATAAACTGATGATATCATCCTTGATGAATACACTTATTTTATAAAAGCAAGCATTTTATCGATATAAACATTCAAAAGTTGGGACATTTTGGGACATTTTGGGACATTTTCAGGATTCAGTGCTCCTCTTTTCGCAGGATCAGCTGTCTTGCACCGACACAAAACTGAAAAATGCGGCGATCTTACGTTCGGGCTTATGGTCGACTCGTGGTGAACATCTCGCAACTCATCTGTCGAACTCGAGGAATTGGACGTGCCTGATTTTGAACTTCTTGTCAGTGGCGATTTCTCGGATAGCTGTGGGCGCCCTACGGGAGATCTCGCGCTCGACCTGCTCGATGCCGCGCCGCACATCCACTGGAAATTCATCGCCGACCATCAGCCCAGGGCGGATGATCCACATTATCAGGACCGGCTCTATTCGCTGGAAGTGTCGGCGGACCATGTCGCGTCAGCCGACGGCATCATCATCTGCCGGCCGTGGGTGAAGCCCACGGCGTTTGCGCGGCGCCGAACGGCTGGTTGCGATCGGGCGGGCGGGGATCGGATATGACAAGATCGATCTGGGCGCCTGCACGGCCAATGATGTCGTCGTCTTCAACTCGCCGCACGGCCTGACGCGTTCGACGGCCTCGGCCGCCATGATTCTCATGCTCGCCCTGGTGCGCCGGCTGCCACAACAGATGAAACTCGTCCGTGAGTTTCGCTGGGACCAGCAGAACCAGACCACCGGCGACGATCTGGAGGGTCGCGTGCTGGGGATCGTGGGGCTGGGGAAGACGGCCCTGGAACTGATTCGTTATCTCGGTCCGTTTCAGATGAAAGTGATCGCGTTTTCCCCGCATGCCGACAAGGCTGTCGCCCAGCGGGCGGGGGTAACGCTGGTGGGGAGCATGGATGAAGTGTTTCGAGATGCAGATTATGTCAGTCTTCACACCCGCCTGACGCCGGCGACCCACGGACAGATCACCGAGCGCTTGCTCCGGCTGATGAAGCGCACGGCGTTTTTCATCAATGTCGCCCGTGGGGAGTTAGTTGATGAACACGCGCTGATTCGCTGCCTTCAGGAGAAAACGATCGCCGGCGCGGGGCTTGATGTCTTCGATGAAGAGCCGCTGCCGCTGAGCAGTCCGTTGCTCAAGCTGGATAATGTGGTTCTTACGCCACACTGGCTCTGCTCGACACACGGCGCCGGGCGGGCGACCATGGCCGCCGTGCTTGAGGGGATGATGCGGATTTGCGCGGGGAAATTCCGGAAAATATTTTGAATCCGGATGTGCTTCAGCGTTCGGGGTTCCGCGCGAAGCTTGCAAAGTTTGCGTAATTTCCGGCGGAAGCCCCGCCCTGCGGGCGTGCGCTAAAAGGGTGACGCTACTTTTGTAGCGTCACTTTACCGGTGCTCAGATCGTAGTAGGCGCCGACGATTTTCACGTGTCCCTCGTGGACTTCATTTGCGAGAACGGGTTCGGAGGTCTTGAGATGCTCGACGACTTCCGCGACGTTTTCATGGACGGCGTTGTCGAGCACATCTCCGCCCTGAGGAAGCACCTTTTCGACGGCCGGCTTGATCGGATCGATGACGGCGGGGAGATGCCCGGCCGGCTCCGAGCTGGTTTCGACGGTATCGACCGCTGCCTTCACCGCGCCGCACTTGCTGTGGCCGAGCACAACGATCAACCGTGCGCCCAGGTGTTCGACGCCGTATTCGATGCTGCCCACGCCGGCGTTGTCGGCCGTGTTGCCGGCGACACGCACGACGAACAGCTCGCCGAGCCCTGAATCAAAAACGATCTCCGGCGGAACGCGCGAATCCGAACAGCTCAGCACCACCGCGGTCGGGTGCTGCCCGGCCGCCAGTTCCGAAATGCGCTCCGGTGAGCGCTGCGGATGCTCGAGCTTGCCGGAAACGAATCGTGCGTTGCCGTCGAGCAACTGCTGGAGGGCGGCGTCCGGACTCGGCGCGGCGGCCTCCGTCGTTGGTTCGCCCTTTCCGTTTGTCTCCGCGTCAGCGGGTGCGTGGCGCAACCTGCGATGGAGAGGAAAATAGTCGCAACAGCGACCGTTACGGTTCCGAGGGTCTTATAGCGTCGAAGAGCGGTCGGGGATGAAGCGGTCATGAAGCGGATCCTTTCTCGAATCAGCGGGTTGGTTGAACAGCGTCGGTTTTGCCGACTCTAGCCTACTGCTCTGCTCGCCGCAAAAGCGGTGGTTCTGCACGATTTGGTATTCTTGGCCGTCTCCCTTCGCGTTCCCGGCTGACCCCCTAGGGGTAGCATTCGGAGGCGCTGAAGGGCTTGCATGGTGTGGTTGGGTTTGGCATAATGCTCTTCGTCGCTGGCATTCGAGCATCCTTCCGTATTTGATTGATCCGTGGCGTGAATTCGCAGCGCATTTAGCGTGCGAACGCCATTCGGGCACGGTAAGATCCTCGAACAGCCACAGGGCGAGGGCAGAGAAAGTCGCATCCTGACGCTTAGTATAGAGATATAATTGATCGTTGAGCACCTTGGCCGGCAATCGTCCCGGCCGAATCGCTGGCGCCGCAGGGGGCTTCCCGCGAAACAGGGAATGCTTTTATCGAACCTTCGCATGAACTCATTGAAGTGCGCCGCATCTCCCTGACGATGAAAGGAAGTGTATGAGTCCTGTTCCCGAACCGCACCGATCTCCGGTCACCGCACAAGCACATCGCGGTCCCGGACGAAACGGTCGGCCCCACCGCGTTGCCAGCGTGGT
Organism: uncultured Phycisphaerales bacterium; assembly: GCA_963754335.1. Taxonomy (GTDB): domain Bacteria; phylum Planctomycetota; class Phycisphaerae; order Tepidisphaerales; family Tepidisphaeraceae; genus JBBSDP01. Next base: position 933,018 of record CAVWFQ010000005.1, on the reverse strand, counting down.
CGCACTGCCGGATTATGATCGGCGTCGCGACAATCGAAAGCCCGTCCAGACCAAGGCCACCCTGACCGTTCTTGACGGAGCCAACGCCAATACCGTCCACGAAATCTTCACGCGCGATCAATCGATTGCCGGCGTGTCGTTTCTGTTGCGCGACTCGCTGGCGGTAGGTCAGACCTGCCGCATCGCGATGAGCGGCCCCGGCCGAACCACCACGCATTTCTGCGAAGTGATTCGCTCCCGCCCGCTCAGCAACGGCCGCCACGAAATGGCCGTTCAATTCCGCAAGTCGGTATAAGAAGTTGCTTCCCAACTCCTCGCACGCCGGGTCCTGTGGACCCGGATCCGGGTCCGCAGGACCCGGCGTGGCAAAGCGGCCGCTTCTAAGCCGCCTTCGTATATAATCCACCCTGTCGCATCGTCGTTGCTGGTCTTCAGACTGGAGGCTCTCTCATGCCCGTGAAACCTGTTCCCGACGGCTACAACACTGTTACGCCATATCTCCTCGTCAAAGGCGTTGCACCCTTGATCGAATTCCTGACCAAGGCGTTCGACGCCGTCGAGATCCATCGCACGAGTTTGCCCGGCGGCGCGATCATGCACGCGGAAATGCAGATCGGCGATTCACGCGTCATGATGGGAGAGGTCCCCAAAGGGCACGATCCGATGCCGGCGATGCTCTATTTGTATGTTCCCGACGTCGATGCCCTCCATGCCCAGGCGCTGCGCGGGCGCGACGCTGCTGATGCCCCCTTCGGATCAGTTCTATGGCGACCGGGCCGGCGCGGTGAAAGACGCAGCCGGAAATAACTGGTGGATCGCGACGCACAAGGAAGATCTGTCGGGGGAACAAATCGCCGAACGCGCCGCCGCGAACGCGAAGAAGCGATAATAGAAAAGCGATCACTTCAATCGAGATCCTCCCACGCACCTGTGGCGCACCCTGTTTTTCGGTACGCCGGGAGAGCCGGCCCGTCCGGAGCGCTCCCGCCGCCCGGGGACGGGCCGGCTCTGCCAGCAAACCAAAGTCGCCCAATTCTTGAAAATGAGAGAGGCGTTCTGCTACATGCGCCAGTCCCCATCTTCGCGGGGTGATTCGGCTTCCTTCAGATCGTTGAGCAGATCGACATAGTCGGCATCGTCCAGCTCGAACCAGTCGGGAATGCCAGCGACGGAGCAGCCGCGGCGTTCGGCCAGCGCCTGGACGATTCGCTGTTTCAAATCGGGATCGAGGATTTCCCGGAGACGGATCATCCGTGGATTGTACCACTCGATACTTGTGGTGCAGGCTTCCAGCCTGCCATTCACATTCAGCAGGCTGGAGCCTGCACCACAAATGCCAGCTGCGCTCCATCGGCGGCGCTCGCGTTTGCCCTCTTTTTCGTCCGCCCTATACTCGACTTTCGTTCATGAACGGCGCGAGCGCCATGGAGCGACGGGTGCGTGACCAATTCAGTCATGCGAAAAGTCTCTCCCTCTTCCGGTATTCCGGGAGAGGGCGCGGGGTGAGGGTCTTCAACGCGCGATACGGATGGCCCTCACCCCAGCCCTCTCCCAGAGTACTGGGAGAGGGAGAAAAGCTCTGCCGCCGATCCTGCCATGCCCCGGAGCGACGGCACCCCAACAACAACGAGTGAGGAAAATCGAATGATCCCAACCAGCACTGACGTTTCAATCAACGTGATGGCGACCGTCCCCGCGAATGCAGAGGCCGTTGTTGTTTTTGCCCTTGAAGGGGCCGGCGAAGCGAGCGGCTCGTCTCTCCTCAGCGAAGCAGACCGCAAGGCGGTCGGGCGAATCCTGGATGGAGGCGTAGCCCGGGGAAAGGCGCGCGAGGTCGGATTCGATCTCGTCGAGCTGGGCAAAGCAAAATATCGGCGTGTCTTCGTGGCCGGATTGGGCAAAGCCGCGACTGCCAACGCCGAGGCATTGCGGCAGGCAGCCGGGGCGATCGTCAAAGCGATCAAAAAACACCGGCTCGCGAAAGCAGCGTTAGTTGTTCCCGCAATCAAAGGCCTTTCCGTCGAATCGTCGGCCGAGGCGGTCGTCGTCGGCGCCATGCTGGCGGCGTTCGATTACGAGGAATATCGCGGCGCGGGGAAAAAGAAGGAGGACGTCCCGCCGGTCAAAAAACTCGAAGTGACGATCGTGTCCGAAGACGCCGGCGCCGCCAAGTCGGGGGCGGATCGCGGGAGGATCATCGCGGACGGGCAGAATTTTGCCCGCACGATCGCCTCGCGCCCGGGGAACAATGTGAATCCACCGGTTCTGGCCGACCTCGCCCGCGGCATGGCGCGGGAAGTCGGATTGAAATGCCGCATTCTCGATGAAAAAGAGATGGCTCGGCTCGGCATGGGAGGCATCCTCGCGGTTGGCGCCGGAAGCATCGCGACCCCGCCGCGAATGATCGTCCTGGAGTATGACGGCCGAGGAAAAAAGACCGCAAGGAAAAGTGCCCGCGCCGTAAACAAGCCGCTCCTGGTCATCGGCAAGTCAATCACTTTCGACAGCGGCGGCATCTCCATCAAACCTGCGGAAAAAATGGGGAAGATGATTTTCGACAAATGTGGCGGAATGGCCGTTCTCGGGCTGATGTATGCCCTGGCAAAACTCAAAATGCCCGTGCATGTTGTCGGGATTCTTTCCAGCGCCGAAAACGCGCTCAGCTCCAAGGCGTATCGTCCCGGCGACATCCTGCGGATGTACAACGGGGTGACCGTCGAGGTGACCAACACCGACGCCGAGGGCCGGCTTGTGCTTGGCGATGCCCTGGCCTGGGGGATCGAAACCTACGGCGCGGCTGCGGTGGTCGACCTGGCGACCCTGACCGGCGGCGTCATCACGGCTCTCGGCAAGACCATGGCCGGCGTCATGAGCAACAACGATGAGCTCGTAAAGGAACTGACCGACGCCGGTGAACTCGAAGGGGAAAAGATGTGGCGGCTTCCCCTCGGCGAAGATCAGCGCGATTACATCAAGTCGGAGCCGGCGGATATCGTCAATTCCGCAGGTCGCGAAGGCCACCCGCTGCAAGGCGGCGCATTCCTCAGCTATTTCGTTCCGACAGACGGATCGGTGCCCTGGGCGCACCTCGATATCGCCGGCGTGGCGGATACCGAAAAGGATCTTCCGTATTACGCCAAAGGCGCAACAGGTTGGGGAGTGCGGACGCTGGTGGAGTGGGTCCGCCGCCGGGCGTAGGGCTCGTTCCTACTCATACTCTTACTCCTACTCATACTCCCTCATTCTCAAATTAAGACCGAGTAGGAGTAGGAGTAGGAGTAAGAGTATGAGTAGGATGCACCTGCAATTTCACGTCCCCAGTTGCCCCGAGGAGTGGTACGCGTCGATCCCGCGGGCCAGATCGAATTTGGGCGAATATCCCAGGGTCTTACGCGATTCGGTCAGATCCGCCTCGGTCCAGGTCTGGAAAAAGTCGTAGGGATTTTCGAAATATTCCGGCGCGAGATCCAGCTTGAGTGTGCGATTGAGTTGCTCCACCACCTGATTGAAGCTGCTGGCAGCGCCGCTTCCCACATTGAACACGCCGGATGATTTGGATCGCATCCCCGCCAGGTTGGCTTCGATCACATCGTCGATATAAACAAAATCCCGTTTTTGCTCGCCATCGGTAAAGACCCGCGGGCGCTTGCCTCCCCGCATCTGCCGGGCCAGTTGGCCGATCATGCTGGCGAATTTTCCTTTGTGATTCTCGCCGGCGCCATACACATTGAAGTAGCGCAATCCCACGATCGGGTGTTTGATTCGATCCGCGTAGCGAACGGCCAGTCGCTCCATCGCCAGCTTGGAATATCCGTAGACGTTCAGCGGCTCGGCCTTGTGTGATTCCTTCATCGGCGAAGGTCCGCGCCCGTAAGTGGCGGCGCTGCTCGCCCAGATGAGCCGGCTTCCCCATTTTGAAGCCAGCTCAAGAATGGCGCGAAACCCCTCCACGTTGTTATGCATCATCTTTCGCTGATCCATCACCGTGGTGTCGGTGATCGAAGCTTCGTGAAAGATGACGTCGAACGATCCCGCGGTCTTGAGCAAGTCGATCGAGCCGGCAACGTCAAGCGTCAGTACGTCACCCTGGAAAGGAATCAGGTTTTTCCATTCGCCCGATGAGAAGTCATCCGCGACGACGACCTCATGGCCGTCTGTTACCAGGCGGCGGGCAAGGTTGGATCCAACAAATCCGGCTCCGCCGGTTACCAGCATTCGCACGGCTGACCTCCTGGGAACAAAATCGACTTATAGTCTCTATCGGATTCTACTGCCACACTGCCCCTGAATGTCCGAAAGAGATACGATTTTCTGTCACGTCAATGCGACAGGATGGGACAATTGTCGGGGGTCTCATTTAATTCAAATTATTGCGGAGAAGAACAAGAAATTGCCAAAACTATTGGGGCATAAAGACTTAAATTACATTCATTGGTATGGAATTGAGGAATTCGGCTATTGGGAACGGCCCTTGCTTAAATCAATTCGTCCGCGTCACCGGCCGTGCAGTGAAAATTGCGAAGTGCTGGTGACGCGAACACTTTTATAACCCATTCTTCCCCCCGATGTGAAGGGTTCTTTCCTCCCACAATCCGAAGGACCCTTCAACAGCCCCATTCGAAGCGGACCTTGCCCGGGTCCGCTTTTTTCATGCGCTGAGTTTCCAGTATCGCCTGCCGGGCTGGGATTTATTTTGTACCGCCGTAGGCCTTCAGGAAATCGATGCACTGTTTGACGTACGTCATCGGATTTTCCTGGTGAAATTCGTATTCGATCGATATGTTCCCCACGAAACCCTGGCGCTTGAGCTCGTCGAGAATGCCCTTGATGTCGGAGACACCTTCGCCGTACGGGACGTCGTGGGCGCCGGGACCGAAGGCGTTCAGATCCTTCAGATGAGTGCTCATGATCCGCCCGTCGAGAATCTTGAGCGCATCGATCGGCTTGATCCCTGAGCGAACCCAGTGACCGGTGTCGGCGCAGGAGCCCATGCGCTTATCGCGATCCTTCACCAGCGACAGGACATAGTTTGGATCCCAGAATTTGTATTCGGGGTGGTCCGCGCGTTTGGGATGATCGTGAATCCCCATGCGGATGTCATATTCCTTCACGAGCTTTTCGATGATGTCCATCGCCGCCGGGTCCGGCTCGGAGGTGACACCGATCAGGCCAAGCTTCTTGGCGAATTCAAAAACCTTGCGGCATTCCGCTTCGTTGTTCGGCAATCCGACGACGCCATAATTGACGGCCAGGATGTTGTACTTCTTGAGCTGTGCCTTGACCTGATCGATCACCTCGTCGGAGGCGTGATGGTCCCACTTGATGTCTTTGTGCTCCGGGCTGAGTGGCTGGCCGGGATAAAATTCGATCGTTTTCCCGCCGGCCTGTGACGTCTTTTCGATCGCTTCGAAAACCGTGAACCGGTTCCAGGTCCACGCCTGACAACCGGCGGGAAAGCCGCTGATCTTGTAGTCATCGGAAATGTTCACGTCGGCCCGAGCGCTGATCGCAATGAGGCTCAAACCCGCCAGAGCGAGCGCGGCGAAAAGTGCGAAACGGAAGTGCAGCAGCATGGTCCTCCTGAAAATTGACGAAACTGGAGCAGATTCACGCAATCAATACCGGCATGGCAGGGCGATGGTTGAAGCAGGTCAGAAAGAGCGGGGTGGAAGCCGTGCGCCGTGGCGGACTGCATAAACTCGTACGACACGCTCGCGTTCACGCACTCGATAGTAGATGATGAATGGTGGGACTGCCATCGAATGGACGACTCGATCGGCCCGTCCACTCGACTGATGCATTTCGTATCGGCGAGGCAGGATTTCCAGCGACTGGATCGCCTCCTCAATCTCTTTAGCCACGAGCTCCGCGTTTGCCGGCGATCTCATTCCTATAAAGCGATAAATTTCTGCGATGTCCGACTTTGCCCTTGGCAAAATGGCAACCTGATATCGGTTCATCGATTATCACGTTTCAAATATTGAGCCCGCAATTCGTCGCGCACTTCTTCCCAAGGACGTGCTTCGCCGCGTTCCTCCTGTGCCTCGGCTTCTTCGATGGCGGACTGCGTCTCCGGGTCCAACTCCTCGATCGACACGCCCTTGATCTCGTGCATTGTCTCGAGCGCAAACCGCACCGTCTCGTCAGGGCTCTCAAACCCTCCGAGCTTCATCCGTTCTTCGATCAACTTGCAGGTTTCATCGCTCAGTGAAATCGTCATAGGTATCTCCTTCTGACGGATTATACCGCTTGAATCGGAAGTTACGTTCGTTTGAGGCGATTTCAGGTCGCGCTATTCTCCGGAATCCCCGCCGGTTCATATTCACTGACCGGCGGACACGTGCAGGAAAGGTTTCGATCGCCCCATGGATTGTCGATCCGGGCCACGGACGGCCAGAACTTTCCATCACGCAGCCACGGCGCCGGATAGGCCGCCTGCTCGCGTGGGTAGGGGTGGCTCCATTCGTCGCTGATCAGCGCCGCGGCAGTATGCGGCGCGTTCTTGAGAACATTGTCGTTGCGGTCGGCCTTCCCCTGTTCGATGGCGCGGATCTCTTCGCGAATGAGGATCATCGCTTCGCAGAATCGATCCAGTTCCGGCTTCGATTCGCTCTCCGTCGGCTCGATCATCAGCGTGCCCGGCACCGGCCAGCTCATGGTGGGGGCGTGAAATCCATAGTCCATCAGTCGCTTGGCAATGTCTTCAACCTTGATCCCCGAACGTTGCTCAAACTGGCGGCAATCGATGACAAATTCATGAGCACAGCGTCCGTTGGCGCCTTTGAAAAGAATCGGATAGTGCGGCCCCAGTCGTTTGGCCATGTAGTTGGCGTTGAGAATCGCAACCTGCGTGGCGCGGGTCAGGCCTTCGCCGCCCATCAAGGCGATATAGACCCACGGAATCAGCAGGATCGAGGCACTGCCGTAGTCCGCGGCCGATACGGGGCCGACGACATTGTCATTGCGCAGCGGATCGCCCGGTAAAAACGGCGCGAGTTTTTCCGTGACCCCGATCGGTCCCATCCCCGGCCCGCCGCCGCCGTGAGGGATGCAGAACGTCTTATGTAAGTTGAGATGACAGACGTCAGCGCCAATCTCGGCCGGGCGGGTCAGCCCGACCTGGGCATTCATGTTGGCTCCATCCATATAAACCAGGCCGCCCGATTCATGCACCACTCGGCAGACTTCCGCCACGTCTTCCTCGAATACGCCATGCGTCGAGGGATAGGTGATCATCAACGCGCCGAGGCGGTCGGCGTGCTCGGCGGCTTTCTTGCGGAGGTCTTCCAGTTCCACATTGCCGCGGGCATCGCACGCGACCGGAACGACCGTGAATCCCGCCACCACAGCGCTGGAGGGATTGGTCCCATGCGCGGACACGGGAATGAGGCAAATGTCACGGCCATTCTGGCCGCGCGATTCGTGATAGCCGCGGATCGCCAGCAGGCCCGCGTATTCGCCTTGCGAGCCGGCGTTGGGCTGAAGCGAGACGGCGGCAAACCCGGTAATGTCGGCGAGCCAACGCTCCAGGTCGGTGAAGATCTGCTTGTATCCCAGCGCCTGATCGGCTGGGGCATAGGGATGCATCCGGCCAAACGATTCCCAGGTCACCGGCAGCATCTCACTGGTGCCGTTCAATTTCATCGTGCAGGATCCGAGCGCGATCATCGAGTGCGTCAGGGAGAGATCGCGCGATTCCAGATGACGGATATATCGCAGCATTTCCGTCTCGGAATGATGGCGGTTGAAGACCGGATGCGTGAGATACTCGCTGGCGCGGGCGAAATTCTGAAGCAGATCCTCCGGCGGCTGATCATTCATCAGTTCATGGAAGCCCGATGCGCCGGAGGTGTATCCGCCGCCGCTTCGGCCCGATTCGTTTGTGAACGCTCCCAGGAGCGTTTGTACCTCCGCCACCGTTGTCGTCTCGTCGAGCGAAACCCCGACGGATCGATCGCCATAGCGGCGCAGATTGAACCCGAGCGACAACGCCTTCTGAATGACCGCGTCGGCGGTGATTCCTTTGAGGCTGACGTGCAACGTGTCGAAATAAGGCGTGTCGGGAAGACCGTGGCCGAGCGCTGAGAGCCGCTCGGCGAGCAGATGCGTCAGGCGATGAACCCGCTGGGCAATGCGCTTGATGCCGCGTGGCCCGTGATAGACGGCGTACATGCTCGCCATCACCGCGAGCAGCACCTGGGCCGTGCAGATATTGCTGGTGGCTTTTTCGCGGCGGATGTGTTGTTCGCGCGTCTGGATCGCCAGGCGAAACGCCGGATTCCCCAGGGCGTCGCGGGAGACGCCAACCAGGCGGCCGGGAAGTTTCCGGGCGTATTGTGCACGCGTCGACATATAGGCCGCGTGCGGCCCGCCGAAACCCATCGGCACGCCAAAACGCTGCGTGGAGCCGACGGCGATGTCCGCTCCGAATTCGCCGGGGGGACGAATCAGCGCCAAGGCAAGGATATCCGCCGCCACGACCGCCAGTGTGCCCGATGCATGGGCCCGGGCGATCAACGCAGAGTAATCGACCACGCGCCCATCGGTTGTTGGATACTGGAGCAGGATGCCGCTGAAATTTTTCGCCGAAAAGTCGGCGGCCTCCGCCGGCCCAACCACGCACTCGATACCCAGCGACCTGGCCCGTGTCTTCACGACCGCGATCGTCTGCGGATGGCAGTCGTCCGCGATGTAAAACGATTTTCGTTCCGCTTCCTCTTCCGTGATCGACCGGCACATGTGCATCGCCTCGGCGGCGGCGGTTCCTTCATCAAGGAGCGAGGCGTTGGCCAGCGGGAGGCCGGTCAGGTCGCTCACCATCGTCTGGAAGTTGATCAACGCTTCGAGCCGCCCCTGGGCGATCTCCGCCTGATAGGGGGTGTATTGCGTGTACCAGCCGGGATTCTCGAGGATATTGCGCTGGATGACCGGCGGGGTGATCGTGTCGGAGTATCCCATTCCGATCGCCGATCGCACCACTTTGTTTCGCGAGGCAATCTTCTTCAGCGCTACCAGCAGCTCGAATTCCCCGCGCGGCTCGCCGATCGAAAGCGCCGTGCGCGTGCGGATCGAACGCGGCACCGTCGCATCCACCAGGGCCTCGAGGGATTCGTAACCCAGTGAGCGGAGCATGGCCCGCAGATCTTCAGCACGGGGACCGATGTGACGCCGGGCGAAGGTATCCGTTGGTCGCGACGATGCGTCGAATTCCGGCCAATTGGCCGCCGGCGGACCGCCTCGCTTCTCGGAAACAGATCCCTTTTGCATACAAATTCTTTCGTTGATCGGCCCAATCCGATACTTCGGCCGATGATGATCCAAAATCGGATTCACCACACAGAGGGCACAGAGAAAATCAGGAGGCTGATTATTTTAGGACTCCCGGGACGACGCTCGCATTGGAAACGGAAAGCGCCAATCACTTCTATACATTCTTCTGCTTCTCTGTGTCCTCTGTGTCCTCTGTGCCTCTGTGGTGAACCCGTCCTAGTGCCCGACTTTCTTCAAATAATCATCGACCGAAAGGAGCTGATCGGTTTCGCCGGATTTGCTGGTTTTGACCTTGATCATCCAACCCTTCTGATAGGGATCGGAATTGACCAGGCCGGGATTGCCGGCCAATTCGCCGTTGACTTCCGTGACGGTTCCCGAGACGCCGCTGTAGAGATCACTGGTTGCCTTGACCGATTCGATCTCCCCGAAGCGCTGGTTAGCCGAAACAGCCGCCCCCGCCTTGGGCAGCCCGACAAAGGTGATGTCGGTCAGCTCGTCGGCGGCGAACTGCGTGATCCCGATCGTCACGATATCGCCCTGGGTGGAATGCCACTCGTGCGACGGCAAATAACGGTAGTTTTTGGGTGTTTCCATGGTTTGGTTCGTTCGTTCCCGTTCGTAGTGCGGCCTTTAGGCCGTATCTTCTTCTTGTTCGTATCGCGGCGTCTGGTCCGTATCTTCCGGAGGAGGGATACGGGCTGAAGCCCGCACTACGAACCACTACGAGCCAGTTCTCTTATAAAACGGCAGTTTCACCACTTTCGCCGGATTCAGCGTGCCTTTGAGATCGACAGTGAGTTGCGTTCCTTCACCGGTGAAATTGGCATCGACATACGCCATCGCAATACTCTTCTGGAGCGTAGGACCGAAGGTGCCGCTGGTCACTTCCCCGACCACGGTGTCGCCGGATTTGACGACCGTTCCCTGCCGCGCGATGCGGCGGCCTTCCAGTTCAAGTCCGATGAGTTTTCTGGGCGGCCCCTTTTCGGCCACTTTGCGAAGCGCGGCGGCGCCAACGAATTCCTTTTTGAGATCGATCGCCCAACCCAGCCCTGCCGCGAGCGGATCGAGCGTCTCATTCAGCTCATGGCCGTAGAGCGGCATGGCCGCCTCCATCCGCAACGTGTCGCGGGCCCCAAGGCCGGCGGGTTTGATGGTGGCTTCCGGCCGATCGGTCTTGCCCGCCAGCATTTTCATCGCCATCCCCGCAACCTTGGCGGGAATCACCACTTCCACCCCGTCTTCCCCGGTGTATCCGCTGCGGAAGACGCTGAATTTGGTCATCAGAAAGCTGGAACTCTCGAACCCATAACGCTTGAGGCCGCGGATATCCACGGGAAGGATGTCGGCGACCTTCCCGATCACTTTTGGCCCCTGAATCGCCGCCATAGCCGTGCCTTCAGTCTGGTCGGAAAAATCCAGGTCAAACGACCGCTCGGCCCGCACGTCGTTAAAATACTTCACGAGCTTGGCCCGATTGCTGGCATTGCAGACCATGATCCAGTTCTTGACGTCCCGGCTCACAATGACATCGTCCAGCACGCCACCCGCTTCATTGCAGACCAGGCTGTACCGGCTCTGCCCGAACTTCTGCTCGGCGACGTTGCGAGTGAGGACATGGTTGAGGAATGCCGTAGCGTCCTTGCCCGAGAAATGCAGCCGGCCCATGTGCGAAACATCGAAGATCGATCCGCTCCGCCGGGTCTGTTCGTGTTCATCCACGATGCCGCGATAATAAAGGGGCATTTCCCACCCCGCGAAATCGACGAGCTTCGCGCCCGTGCTCACGTGAAAATCGTAGAAAGGCGTGCGCTTGAGCATCAATTCGAAGGCTATCGGTCAGCGCCGAATGCGTCAAGAAAGGCGCGTGCGGTTTGCGCGTTCTGAAAGGCGCCCGATTCGAGGGGCTTCAGTTGTTCATTTCCCCCTCAGCCCAGAAAAGCCCAGGGATTAGGTGCGCCGCCGCCGATCCCGCGCGTTTTGCCATTCGAAGAGCGATAATATGATCGCCGCCAATTCCTGGGTTTCGGTTGGCGCCGGTCCCCTTAGACGTTTTCGCCTTGTTCATACCCCCTCGCAAACTGCCTTTTTGCGTGTCGTATTATTAGATGAATCGGCCCCCAAGATGCAGTCGATCCCGGCCGATGGAGAATGGCTGAACCAGCCGACCGAATGGGTGCAAGTATGTGGATGTCAAGCGTTATGATCGTGATCAATCCCCGCAACGTTGATTGCAACTCGCTGGCCGAACTGACCAGCGCAATCAACGATCTGGGGGCGACCTCTGTTGAGGTTGATGCCCACCGCCATGTCATCGAGGCCACGCTGCCGGCATGCGAAGTCCCGACCGTCTCGGCCATGGAAGGGGTGGCGTACGTCCGAAATTTCTTCACGTATTTCGTGGGGAATCAGCCGGTAAAAGCCGGGTGAGTTCGTTCGTGCTCTTCCTTCGACGTTCGATGTTGACTGTTGGATGTTCGATGTTCACGTTCATCTGTGCACAGGGCTGATGCGAACATCGAACATTCAACAGTCAACATCCAACATCGAAAGAAGAGAATGACAGACCGATAACTAACGAATTCCCCGTCTCCCTTGCACGCCATCCCCCCATCGCCGATGAAGAGTCCGATGGATGCGACACAGGAAGTTCTCCTTCTTCATTTCACGGGCAATGACCGTCCCGGGCTCACCGCCAGCCTGACCGACATCCTCCGGCAGCATGGGATCGCTGTATTGGACATCAACCAGTCGGTGGCTCATCGCACGCTCAGCCTGGGGATGCTGATCCGCATTCCGCAGGCGGAGGGGCAGACCGCGATGCTCAAGGACCTGCTGCTCACCTCCCATCACATGAAGCTCCAGTTGCAGATGACGCCGGTGGAGGATGAAGACTACAACGCCTGGGTCAGCCGGGAGGGTGCGCCGCGATTTATCCTGACGCTGCTCACCCGCCAGCTGCAGGCAGCGCATTTGCACGCCGTGTCGTCGGTGATTGCTTCGCAGGGGATGAATATCGACTCGATCCATCGATTGTCCGGTCGCCCGCCGCTGAAAGATGACGGCCGGCCGCGGCGGGCCTGCGTCGAGCTCTCGGTGCGCGGCAAACCCACCGACGAAAATGCCCTTCGCTCCGCGCTGATGGAGATCACGCAGCGCGAGCCGGTCGATATCGCCTGGCAGCGCGACACGGTCTACCGCCGGATGCGCCGCCTCGTCGCGTTCGACATGGACTCGACGCTGATCAATCACGAAGTCATCGACGAGCTGGCCAAAGAGGCCGGGGTGGGAGAGCAGGTCTCTCGAATCACCGAAAGCGCCATGCGCGGCGAGCTCGATTTCGACGAATCCCTGATCCGGCGGGTCGGCCTGCTCAAAGGGCTGGACGAATCGGTCCTGCGCCGCGTCGCCGACCGGCTCGAACTCAACGAAGGGGCCGAAGTCCTCATCGGCGCACTCAAGAAATTCGGGTTCAAGACGGCAGTCCTCTCCGGCGGATTTCTCTACTTCGGCTGGATGCTCCAGCGCCGTCTCGGGATCGACCACATTCACGCCAACGACCTGGAAATTTCCAACGGCAAGCTCACCGGCCGGGTGAAAGGCCGGATCGTCAACGCGCAGGGGAAGGTGAATCTGCTGAAGGAGATCGCCGCGAAGGAAAACATTTCGCTGCAGCAGACGATCGCGGTGGGGGATGGCGCCAACGATCTGCCCATGCTCGCCGCCGCGGGGTTGGGCATCGCGTTTCACGCCAAGCCGATTGTCGCCGCATCCGCACAATACAAGATCAGCCGGCTGGGGCTGGATGGGATTCTTTATCTCATCGGCGTACGCGATCGGGATCTGCTGGATTCGGCGAGCTCGTAAAAACACCTTCGTTTTTCGCCATCCCAGACGCCGGTTGAAGGATGCCGACATTTTTCAATTTCCCGGAATTCAGCCGTACCCGATCCGACATAATCCGACATAATCCGACACTTTTTGACCATATGTTAAAATATATTGCTACCACTCATAATATATCGAATATAATTAATCTGGCGTAGCGGCAGATGACGGAAAACCTCAGATCGGCATCGTTGCGCTCCGGTTCTTGATAAGGGCGTCAGTCCGCGCGTTGTTCGATCCTTCAAATCTCATGCGGTAAACGAAAATAGAATACGACAGTTGAAATACGACATTGAATGTCGTATAATCAGGACGTGGAGCTTACGATCGGACAACTGGCGGATCGGGCGGGGCTTTCCAGGCGTGCTGTGCGTTTCTATGTGCAACAGGGATTGCTGGCCCCGCCGACGGGATTGGGACGTGGAAGTTTCTACGACGAAACCCACCTGACCCGTTTGCGGCGGATTGTCGAACTTCAGCAGCTTGGGCACTCGCTCGACGCCATCCGGCGGATCTTTGAATCCGGTGATGGCGGCGGAAACAAGCTCGCTGCGCCGCTCGAGGCGCCCAGTGTTCGGCCCCGGCGCCCAACGGTGACGGCGCAACTCTGGACGCGGATCGGCGTCGGCGAAGGAATCGAGCTGCATATTGATAACGCCAGCCACCAGCCGACCGTCGAGCAGCTCATGGCCGCCCGCGCCGCCATCCGCATCGCGTTTGGGATCGATTCGGAAAGCGAAGATTGAATCGTTGACTCAGAGTAAGTGACTGGATTTTGATCGAAGGAGAATTTTATGGCTTGCATCGAGCTTCGCACGTCGCGCTACGCAGATCGGGTCGCCCTTCGCGGCGTGCGCCTGGTCGCGCGCCTCGCGGGAATGAGCCTCAAGGCGACCGTCGAGCAGACGTTCGTCAATCGGAAGAATCAGGCGATCGAAGCCGTCTACACTTTTCCGCTCCCTGACGGGGCGGCCGTCTGCGGTTTCCAGGTGCACACGGCCGACCGCGTCTGGGTCGGGCAGATCGAGGAAAAGGAAGCCGCCATCGAAGCGTACGACAAGGCGATTGAATCCGGCGAAGGGGCCTTCATGGCCGAGCAGGATCGCCCTGACGTGTTCAACGTGCGCGTCGGCAATCTCAAGCCGGGCCAGTCGGCGCTCGTCCGCATTGAATATGTCTGCGCGCTCGAGACCGTCGATCGCGTCATCCGTGTCGCATTTCCCACCACGGTCGCTCCGCGCTACCTCAGCGCCGCCGGCATGGATCCGATCGATGCTGCAATCGACGGCGACGCACTCAATCCCGCTCATCTTCTTCAGGTCCCATACGGCCTGTCGGCCGAGATTGAGATCGATCTGGGCCGCACGGTCCGCGCTATCACTTCCCCGAGCCACCCAATCGTGGTGAGCGAAACCGAATCGCCCGGCTCATACCGGGTCACGCTGGCCGGCGCGATCGCCGAGATGGATCGTGACCTGGTGCTGGCGATTGAATTGCAGAAGGAGGCCGCCCCCGCGGTGCAAATCGCCACTGGCGAAGAGGGAGAATCATACGTTTCCATCTCGTTCGTCCCCGAATTCGATCTCGACACACTCCACCGCCGGCCGACGGAAACCGTCTTTGTCCTGGACTGCTCCGGCTCGATGAACGGCGATTCGATCGCACAGGCCACCACGGCGCTCGCTCTGTGTCTGCGCAGCCTCGGCGAGGAAGACACATTCAATGTTTGCCGCTTCGGAAGCCGCTTTGAGTTGCTTTCCCCCGAGCCCCTGGCCTATTCACAGCAAACGCTCGATCTTGCGCTAAAATGGATCAATCGCGGCGCGGACCTCGGCGGCACGGAGCTCCACGCGCCGCTGCAGCGCCATCTTCGCGACGGCCACGCCACCCGGCGTGGTCCGCCAGCTCATCCTGCTGACCGACGGGCAGGTTACCAACGAGCCGGCCCTGTTGAATCTCGCGCGAAAGCACCGGCTCAACCATCGCATCTTCTCCTTTGGCATCGGGCCCGCCTGCAGCACCCATCTCGTCCGCGGCCTGGCCCGCGCGACGGGCGGCTGCGCCGAATTCATCACCCGGGGGAGCGCATCGAAGAGAAGGTGTTGCGGACCTTCAGCCGCATCGCTTCTCCGACGCTCAGCGAGGTCTCAATCGACTGGCACAACGCAGACGTCCAGACGCTCAGTGAGCTTCCGCCGATCTTTGACGGCGATGTCTTCAACATCATTGGCCGGGTCAGCGGACGAGTGCCGGAGGAGGTCACGCTCCATTGCCGGACGGAATCGGAGCCGGTGAGCTGGAAGCTCGCCGTTCCGCGCCATGCGCCGCGCGAGGCGGATCATCTCCTGCGCACCATGTGGGCCAGGCGGGCAATCCAGAGCATCGAAGAGATCAACGATATCAGAAACCATCACAATGCGGCGTCGTCCCTGGCAACCAGGGACCGGGCGGCGCTGATCGATCTCTCCCGCCGCTATGGCGTGCTGAGTGTGCTGACGAATTTCATCGCCGTCGAGCACCGCTCGATCGAAGAGCGGACCGAGGGTCAGCCGGCCCTGCGCCGGATCCCGGTCATGCTCGCCAGGGGATGGGGCGGAGTCGAACTGACGATGGATCGCACTATCCAGCGTTCGCGGGGAGGGGCAATTCCCATGAGTAAGCTGTACAGGCTGTCCGATTCGATGTCCCCCACGGCGCCGGCGGCTGCCCAAGGGGGTTCGGGACTGATGGACCTGTGCCGCGAAGCCGATGATTCAGATCTTGGCGCAGTCCTCGATGAAATTGCTCCCGGGGCGGGGAATATTTCGAAACGTGCCGAGGTTCAAGAAGACGTCCGTCCCAACCCGTTGCTTGGACTTCTCGTCCAGCAAAGCGCTGACGGTTCGTTCGATCTCGACGGCCCACGCCAGGCCCTCACGCTCCTGCGTGACCTCGATAGCGCCGCAGTGATGGCCAAACTCGAATCGCTCTTCCCCGCATCGATCCCGGAGTTTACGCGCAACAGCGCGATTGAAACGGCAATCGCCATCCTTTTGATGGAAACCCAATACGCCGACCGCGAACGCCTCTGGCGTCGGGCCCGGGACAAATCGCTCCACTATCTCGCCCGCGTCAGCGGGCGCAAGGTGGAGGAGATTCGAACTGCGATCGCGGAGCTTGCGGTGAAGAAATAATGGGTGGTGCGGATTTTCCAACCTTTTCTGCCGTTCCTCCGTTGACAAACCAAAGGTAATCCATCATTTGCAGAGATTTGGGCAGATGAATGGCAAATATTTATTGATAATCCGATTTATTTAGGTTTGACTACACTAAAATAGCAGTTATATTAAGGTCAACATTTCTCCGGTTCTCGGAGGTCATTGCAAGAGGAAAACCCAACGTGAAGAGGAAACGCGCATGAAGAACCAGCTCACCGGATTATTAATCTGCAGCGTATTTGGAGCCGGATCGATTCTCGCCACCAGTCCCGCGGCTAGCGCGATCCCCGTTCCGGTTGACTCGTACAACTTCACCGGTAGCAACCTGATGGATGGCGGCACCAACGGCAATAACCTGACTGCCGGCGGGGCCGACGCTGCCTCAGTCAGCTATTCGAGCAACGTTCCTGCCGGATTTACCGGCCAGTCCGTCTCCCTGGATGGCGCGAATTTTCTCTATTCCGCCAATACCAACTCGGTGAGCGGCTCGTTCACTTTGGACTTGTGGGTCAATCTCTCGACCTCGGTTGCTTCGACGGGAGGAGCACACACCTTTTTCGGCACCCGCGGACCGAATGACGCGTCATTCGACGCAAAGCTTGGGAATTTGGGCGGCAGCTCGACCGTAAGCGGTATTCACGGAGATATCGGAACTGGCGTCACTAACGGCTCTTGGCTCACCACCGCTGCCGACGACCCGTACACTTATAACACCGGCACCTGGTATAACATCGCCTACGAGGTGACTCCCACCGGCTACACCATCTACGCCAATGGAAATTCAGTCGGATCCGGAAGCTACGGTACCAACACGCCATTGCTCTACGACGTCAATCACACGATCACGATCGGGGATGCCGCCAATACAGGTGGGAATGCCGGCGAATATTTCAAGGGACTGATCTACGACGTGAATATTTATAATTCGGCCCTCAGCCAGTCGGATATTCGAACCCTTGTACCGGAGCCCGGTTCTCTGGCTCTGTGTCTCCTGGGTCTGCCGGCCATCGTGGCTCGCCGCCGCCGCAGCCGGGCTTGATCGGTTTCGCTCCGCAAGAGGCGGCTCAATAAAAGGCCTCCAACCTTCTCGGTCGGAGGCTTCTTTTTTTTCCCGGCGCTTCCGATTTGAAGCAGGAGATCCGCGTCAGCGGGCGTCTCTGTGGTGAATCACTTCTTCAAATTCAAAAGACCGTACCGGGATAATTGCTGGTGATCGCTGTCGCGAAGGTCGAGATATCCATCACCAGCGCGTTGAACTGCGGATACAAAGCAGTGCTGAAATTCGCCTCGGCCGTAAGGGCGGGCAGGGCGGCCGTCAGAGCCGTGTTATCCGGGTTGCTCGTTCCGATCGTTCCCTCATCCGTCTGGGGCGTAGCAGTGACGGCGTAGAACGCGTTGAAGACCGTCGGGCTGACAAAGGCGTTGTCATCCGCGGAGAGCTTGGCCAGCGCCTTGTTGGCCAGCGCCAGGCTCTTGGCTGAAAATTTCTGATTGATCGCCTTGTTCACGGCGAAGGCCGCTTTATTCAGGTCGATGTTGCCGATCAGGTTTGCGCGGACCTGCATCGCTTTGATGTTCGCCAGGGAGGCTTTGAAGTCTTTGCCCAGTATTTTTAAGAGAGCGGAGTTGGCCTTGGTTTTAGGTCCGAGGTCCGCCGCAAGCGTGTGCTGGTCCGCCGTGGCAATTTTTGCAGAAGCCGCCACGGTTGCCTTGCTTGCCGCCACATCGGCTCGGATCTGGGTGATGATGTCCCCAATCGTCTGGGCCATCAAAGTCCGTGGCTCAAGACCTTCAATTGCGACACTGAACATGGGCCTCCTGTGAGTTGAATGAGCAAAGCAAAGATTTGCTGAAATGGGAAGGTAGCAGGGCGTTCGGGTCAGTGCAATGTGTGCACGGATTCATGATTATCGGCAGTCCCGCTTTTTCGTTTGATAAGCTGGAGTGTCCCCCTTCGTGGTCACTGTGCGAGCGCTCAGGCGGACGTTGATGCCAACTCGCCCTTCTTCCCCGCCCCGCGGCTTTCGAAATTAACGGAATCGTCATTTTCTGTTGCTTTGGGTCCCATCCGCAGATAGCGTGCTGCCCAAAACGTCGCTGAGGTGGGCATGTGTATTTTTCCATTCTGGTTTGAAGGACATTCAAAATCCAAGGGGCGTATGCGACTTGCATCTGCAGTTGTGCGGGGCTTTTTCCCAATTCTGGTCGGCATTCTCGTTCTTCGCTCGACGCGATTGACTGAGGGTGCCGAAGATGCTGACAGCGGCCCTTTCCAACCATTTATTGACAATTGGCGTCGGCAAATGTGGATAGATCAAATCACGGGAACGAGCGCGGCAAATGAAACCGCCGATCGAAACTACGCCGATGCAATTCAACGCAAGGCGGATTTTAATCAGCATATCACGGAATCGCGGCGTCGTTTTTGGGCGGCATACCCGAACTCGCCGGACCTGGCCAAGGTACGTCAGGAATTCGTTCATGATTTGATGTGCAAGGATTACTATTACCTTGAGGCCTGCCTGCAGATACCGCATGAAGACCGCGCTGACGATTTTACGCACTTCAAGGCAGTGCTGGACGCCACAGATCTGCTCGGAATAGGACCGGCCGATGGTGGCATTCCCAAAAGCGCGCAGGGACAGTTCATCGATTGGGCATCCCGGGTCGAAACCGAAGTCGGGCTCAACGCAAATCGGATGAATTTTTTTTCGGTGCCTGCTGACAGAGCCGCTAAGGCGCTGGCCGACAGTGAAGGCCAGTACGCGGCGTATGCGATCGTTCGCGACTGGGCTGAGTTCGATGCCGCTCACCGGGAACCGGCCGGAAGTGAAAATCCGATCGTCTACGCCACGCTCCTCTTTGCGCGTTACGACCGGATTTCGATTACGGACGCCGCCGGCGTATTGGAGGCGATGATCGACGCCGTCGGCAAGGAGGATGTGCTCCACGCCGCCGAGAAGGTCCATGCCGCACACAAGAATTCAGATCATGATGTGGCCGATGTGACGCTACTCGGTCTCACCGAACTCGGCACGGTTTCCAGGAGGGATGCGAAGGGAAACGTAACTGGAGAAGACACTTGGGCGCCGGCGCCGAAGGCGCGGTTCTATCGAGCAGCAGTCCACTGTCAGCGATGCTCGCGCTAAGTGGAAAGATTCATCCCCGCACAGCCATTGTGGTCCGGCTTGCGGGCAGCTCGACCGGATTCACGGGCCGCAGTGGACTCATCATTCGGGCACACGATTGGGGATTCGCGCTCAAAACTTACCGGCGTCTGGAACTGGCCTTCGGCCAGGAAGTTGTTGCCCATGCCGCGGAGGCGATCGCGTCTGCACCGAGGCGGATCAGCGATGGATTGATCCTCAGGCCTGAATCGATCGGCGCCGAAAGCACGATGGACTTGAAAGCGTTCGGCGAAATCCTGGCGCACGGCGATCCCAAAGGATATGCCCGTTCAATGCTGGCTTTCAGCCAGAATCTGGACTCGGCGGAATCGATTGACGCGGCGTACCGAACATTGCTCGCTGGCAGGACGGAAAAGGTGGTGCTGGATGCCTGCCGCAAAATGTCGCTCGACAGGCCCTCGCCGATGTCGGCAAAGGAGGCTGAACGTCTGGCCGGCGTGATCGATGGAACGGTGAAGATCGTCGAGAAAAAGCCCACAATACCACGGCCCATCAGCGCAGCCGACGCCCGTTGGAAGGAATATGGGAAAGGAACCCGGATCACTTTCGTAAGCACCAGTTCGCTCGTGCAGGGCGAGGGCGCCAACCGCAAAATAGTGCCAAAGACAGACGGACCCTCGGGCTGGAGGACGGAGTTCGTCCTTGAAGCGTTTTCTCCGGCGGGCGCGACCTTTCTGAGAACCGAGACTTCGATCTTCGCGCCAGCGCTCCACCGGGAGGGCCATTCATCGTCAAATGAGGTAGGCTTTCCAACTGGGTCTATTTTTTTCCCCTTACCTCGAGCGGCTTCTTCCCCACCGAAAAATTCCGACGAATCCGCACCCAAACGCCGTGGCACCGCCGGCAGAAGTGCCGGCGATGCATCAGATCCTAACACGTCCGCAAACGAGACTGCGGGGGCTCCGGGCGCATCCGGAAAAGAAACGCTTCAACTTGCCGGACGGCGTCTGGAATGTCAGTGGAAGGAAACCTCGGTGGTCCGGCACCCGTTCCATAATAACTCGGTGGAGACGGTGATTACCCGGATCTGGACATGCGATGAGATTCCCGGCGGATACGTTCGTGCAACACAGGAAACGCGAGGCGAATTTGATACACGCTTAGTCGAAGAAATCCTTCAAAGCTTTGAACCTGTGACGAAATGAGGTCGTCTCCGCCCGATCATCCAAAAAATAAACCGGGGCTGACTAAAGACGACTGCCCGGTCTTTGGGCGAGCGGCAAGCTTGATGGCGGCACCATCGAGCTGCTACGCGCACTCAAAATCACTAACATTCACAAGCTGCTCACACCCATCACACCGACCAACCAGGGAAAACCACGTGAAGAGGTCTTGCTCCTTCCCGATCAACTCGCCGGTGCTGTCGTACAGCGTTTCATCGGAATGCTCGAACCGGGCATAGGCGATCATCGGCCGTACGCCACAGGTCTTGCACGCGAACGGCTGTCTCTCGCCCTTGCCGCGGATCGTCGCGGAGGTGTGGCCGAGCTCGGAATCGTACCCGTGCACTTTCGTGTCGATCAGCTCCGTCACCTTCTTGCAGGTCGCGCACTGTAATGCGAGGGGGCTGACGAAGATGGGCACGCCGCGATTGATCAGCGGATAGCCGAGGGCGAGGAAGTGATCGGAGCCGCACGTGCAGCAGAGATGGAACACCTTGTTGAGCGGCTGGCCGTGTCCGTCAAACTTCACGCCGGGCAGCTCGGCGGGTTCGGTCTTGAAGCCAGCCAGGCAGCGGGGAGGCGTGGTGCGGATTCGTTCCTCGGCCTCGCGAAAGCGGGCGATGGCGGCATCGTTTTCATCACTCATTTGGGATCCTCGCTCGCTACAAATGAATTGAAGGTCACGCCCAGATCAAGTGCAAGTGTTCGGTCGCAGGGAGTGCCCATTTTTCCTCTACTCTCTTTAGAGCAGTACCTTCACGAATTCCAACTTTCGTCCATTTCGTATCCCAAAACAATCGAACTCCCACGAAGCGTTTGTATTTCTTCGCGTCCGTCGTGCCTTGGGGGTAATCAGAGATCAGGATAAACCGCGAAGGCGCAAGAGCGCGAAGAAAAAGGCGAAAATAAAACGATCTGCGCCTTTCTTGTGTCTCTTCGCGTTCTTCGCGCCTTCGCGGTAAACCGAATTTGATTGGACCGCGAAGTGCGAGAGAAATCGGGGATGACTGTTCCCCCAAGATATGCCGCCGATGGTACTTGGATTCTGCGCGGAAAATTCGGCACGCCTCGGTCGCACGCAGAGGTGCAAAGTCACGGTGTGAATGAACAGTGCTCCTCTGCTCGCTTCGGTCTCTGCATGCGCACTATCCGCCTATCCGACTCCCGTCCAAAAAAACGTCGCGTCGGCCACTTGCTCAGCAGACTCATGGCAACCCGGGCACGAGATATGGATTGCGGCGGCTGCTATCTTATACCCCCGTGTTGCCCGTTTTTCGTTATCACCCGGACCCGGTGGCGACCGGCAGCGTCAAGCTGAGTGATGCCGCCTGCATCTGCTGCGGCGAGCAACGCGGGTACGCCTATAACGGCCCGATTTACGGAAAGGGATCGGCTGAGCTGCGCGGCCAGATTTGTCCGTGGTGTATCTCCACTGGCAAAGCAGCATCGCGCTACAACTGCTTTTTTTCCGGCGAGCATCCGCTTTCGCAGGCCAAAATACCACGTCAGATCATCATCGAAGTGACTTGCCGCACTCCCGGCTATAGCGGTTGGCAGCAGGAAAGCTGGCGCTCCTGTTGCGGCGACGCCTGTGCGTTTTACGGAGATGCGTCGCAGGCGGAGTTGTCAGCGCTGACCGGCGCGCCCCTTGCCAGATTGCACGCGGAATGGCGCTCGCTCGCAAGGAACTGGGAGAAATTCCTGTCCGTCTATGTGCCGGGCGGTGGTTTCGCCATCTATCGGTTTCAGTGCCTGCACTGTGGCCAGTCAGTTTACGCTCCGGATCCGTCGTAGGATTGCGCAGCAACGATTACCGGCGCGCCAATATCGAATTTTCCTTCACGCCCATCGCCTGGAAATGCGTTCAAGCCGGCGTATCCATGCTCGGATCGAATCTTGCATAGGCTCGCGCCAGGAGCGGGATCGTGGCCATGGCCACGAGCGCGAGAGCGACCCACGCCACGGCGCCGAAGGCCGGCCAGGATTTGTTGCCGAGAATATATCCGACCGTGCCCACCGCCGCGGCGATGGAGAGGGCGGTCAGCATCAACAGAAATTTGCAGGGGAAGAGGACCATCTGCCGGCCGAACAGTTGCATGTCGCCGGCGATGAGGCCCGCGGAGCGAAGCGGGAACATCAGGAAAAGCAGATTTTCGATTCCGACGTGGAGCACGTTAAACGGGACTGCAAAAGCAGCGGCGAGTAGCGCCACCTTCCACCCGTCTTTAAAGCAGAACGTGACTGCGACCAGCAGAGTTGCCTGCATGAGCGTCAGGACGAGCACCGGGGTGAACAGTTCCGCCGCCGCCACGGCGATCGGGCGGATGGGCAAGGAGCGGAGCAGATCCAGGCGGTCCAGTTCGTCGCGGAAGTCAAACTTGAGCATTGAGATAAAGACGATGTTCATCCATGCGACGGCGCCCAGCAATTTTTCCAGAGAGCCGAGCGATCCGCCACGGTGCTGCACGATGAATGTGCCCGCCGCGATCCCAATGACGAGCAGCAGGATCAGCAATGCCCGCGCGCTGCGCGCGGCGCCGATGAGTTGCCGCCAGGCGATGGGGCCGGCGCGCCCCATCTGGGGAGTTGAATCACCCGGAACCTCGGTCCGCCCGCGCCAGTCAATCGGGCGATGCCGCCGGCGCGAGCGCGCTGGCGCCGTTCGTAACGTCGCTGGCTCGCGGTTGCCGCGCTTTCCAGGTAGTTGGCGTCGAGGCCGATGACGATGGCGAGCATGAGCAGATTGACGAGAAACGCCGGCAATGCCCACTTCAGCAAATCCGGTCCGCTGGCCGTGATCGTGCGCGCAAAAACGTCAAACGGGGCGAGCAGGATCCGCCCGGCGATCGTGGCATGGACCTGCATCATCAAGTCAAGCCGATCACCGTGAAGGTGAGCGGCCAGCGTCGGCCCCATGGCGAGGATCGCCAGCAGCGCCGCCGCGATCAGAACGGCGCGCCGGGTTCCGGTGTAGCTCCGCTCTCCGATCGTCTGGCCGACCGTGGTGACGGCCATCGCGAATAATTGCATGAACTGAACCGTCAGCCAGATCCCCACGAAACAGGCGAGCCACGAAGTGCTGTAGCGCAGGAGCAGGATCGAGAAGATCAGCGAGGTGAATGTCGTGCCCAGGGCGGTCTTGAGAATCCTGTATCCCAGCAGCGAGCGGCGCGTGAATGGCCCGGGAAACAGAAAGTCGACCTCCGCGCCTGTAAACGGGATAGCGCTGTCGCCGAAGGAGGAAAACAGATTGCTCAGGCAAAAGCTGAGAATGGCGAATGGGGCGATGGTGCGCACCATGTGCGGATCGGCGCGCGGCATTCGAAGCGCACGGTACAGCGCCGGGCCGAGCCAGAGCGAAAGAACTCCAATTCCCAGGACCAGAAATGTCAGGCCACGCGGCGTGCGCACTCCACGCAGCGAGTTGCGGAGCTTGCCGCGAAAGTGCAATCGAAGAAGCGTAAAGAGGGCGACGGGCATGCGCCTACGCCGCCTTGCCCGCGGTGGCGCGGAAAAACATTTCTTCCAGCGACGCATCGCCACTGACATTGGCGAAGGCGAGCCTGGCGTCCTCGACGGGACCGAAGAAAATCCGCCGGCCATGATCCAGGATCAGAAGATGGGTGCACAGGTCCTCGACCAGCGACAGCAGGTGCGAGCTGACGATAACGGCTGCGCCGCCGCTGCGCGCTGCCGGACAGACTCTTTCATCGTTCGGATGCCGTGCGGATCGAGGCCGGTGAGCGGCTCGTCAAACAGGATCGCCCGCGGACGGTGCAGGTAGGCGCAACAGATCGCCACCTTTTGCCGCATGCCGCGCGACAGGTCCTGAGCCATCGCGTTACGCTTGGGCGTCAGCTCGAATTGCTCCAGCAGCGCAATCGCATCGGCCTCGAAGTCCTTCATGGCATAGGCGGCGGCGATGAATTGCAGATGCTCCCAGACGGTCAACGTATCAAACAGCTTGGGATCGTCCGGAACATATGCCAGCAGCGACTTGGCGGCGACCGGCTCTTTGGCGACATCGTGATCCGCCACGAGCAATTGGCCGCGCGTGGACGGGATGACTCCGGAGATCGCCCGCATGGTGGTCGTTTTGCCGGCGCCATTTTGGCCCAGCAGGCCCAACACCTGCCCCGGCTGCACGTCAAAGCTGAGCGCTTCGACCGCGACCGTGCCACGGTAGGCTTTGCAAAAGTCGGTGACCTGGATCATCGAATGTCTCACAGGAATCATCGGTCGCAAACCGGGTGACGTTGATGCCGTTCGCCCCATATTTCGATTCCTCATACAAATTTAGATAGCTGTGTCCTTGTTCACTGGACAATGCGAATCATTGACTGCGGAGTGCCTGTTGCCGCCTGTGGACTCTGTCGAGGCGATCCGTCTGCTGGCGGCAGTGGATTTCGAGTTCTGGGCGATCTATCGCCGGGTGGAGGGTTGGTATGGGCATTGTAAATCGTTCGGGGAAAAGGGGCGCGCGGGCCGGGGGATCTGTCACCCGCCGGCGCACTGCTGTGTTGAGACATGCATCGGCCGAAGCGCTGGAAGAACGCAGGTTGCTAAGCTTCTCTGCGCCGGTGAGTTATAACATCGGCACGGCCGCGGATGGATTTATCCCCAACGCCGAACCGATTGGCGTGGTTTCCGCCGACATGAATGGGGACGGCAAGCTCGACCTGATCGTCGCTCACACCAGCGACAACTCCATCTATTCTCTGAAGGGAAATGGGAACGGCACCTTTGCACCGGCTGTCCAAATCCCGGTGGGGCAGGCCATTCAGGGGGATGTGTTTGTCGGGGACTTCAATCACGACGGAAAGCCCGACCTCTTCCTGCCCGCGACGAACGGCCAGGCGATCGTCATGCTCGGAAACGGCGACGGCACGTTCAAGACGGCCATCAGCTCTTCCTCCTTCAATTACTCGGGATACTATCCGCGCGGCTGGGCCGTCGGGGATTTCAATAACGACGGCAATCTGGATGTGGTCTGCACGCTTCCCAGCAACACCACCAACACCGGCCGATACATGGTCCTTCTCGGCAACGGGGACGGCACGTTCAAAGCCGGAATCGTCGGGGCGGCGGTGCTGGGCTATTCCCGCTGGGTCACCACCGGAGATTTTAATCACGACGGCAAGCTCGACCTTGCGGTCGCTGATGGGCAGGGCACCAGCGGCAATACCGCCAATGTGGAACTCACGATACTTCTCGGCAACGGCGATGGGACATTTACGCTCAGCGCCCATTACCCCAGCCCGCAATTCCCCGATGGCACGAACACCGCGGCCACGTCCAATCCCGAAGACGTGGTTGTCGCGGACGTCAATCATGACGGCAAGCTCGACGCCATCGAATCGGATTACGACAACACGATCAACGTCTTTCTCGGCAACGGGGATGGCACTTTCCAGGCCGCGCGCAGCTACGACCCCGGCAACTATCCCCGCGACGTCGTTCCGGTGGATGTGAATGGGGACGGCAAAATTGATCTGGTCGTAACCAATGTCGGAATCAACTCCGGCGGCGCATTGCTTGCCGCGGATGGCGATGAGCCGGGTTCCGTATCGATTCTGATGGGCAACGGGGATGGCACCTTCCAGGCCCCGATCACCTACAGCACGTCGGTCTACCCCGGCTGGACAGCAGTCGGTGATTTCAACAGCGACGGCCATCCGGATCTGGCCGTGACTCAGATGCTGGACGGGCATTCGGTGAAAGTGATGCTGAATGCGCCAACGAGCAATAATCAGCCGCCCAGTTTTGCACAGCCTCCCAGCGCCTCGCCAACTACGGTGACGAACAACACCGTCTCGCTCAGCGCTTTGGGGGCCGACGATGGCGGAGAATCGAATCTCACCTACACCTGGGCGACCGTCGGCTCCATTCCCGGGCCGGTGACTTACAGCGCCAACGGAACCAACGCGGCGAAAAACACGACTGCGACATTTACCACGCCGGGCACCTACCTCTTCTCAGCCACGGCTACCGATGCGCTGGGTCTTTCGATCATGGATGTGGTCGCCGTTACGGTGAACCAGGCGACAACGACCACGCTGGCCGCTCCGGTTGAGAGTGGGCCGGGGTCAACCACATCGCCCGGTCCGCTGCTCACGACAACTACGCCGACGCTGAACTGGAGCGCGATTACCGGGCAGACGGGGTATCAGGTCAATTTCTATGACGTGACCACGTCGAAATTCGTTTCGTACACCGTCGGCGCAAGTGCTACCAGCTTCACCGTGCCGGCGGGTGCGATTACCCCTGGCGATTCCTATGTATGGAATGTTCGCGGTCTGAACGGAACATTGACCGGACCTCCCGGCGCTAATCTTTATTTCCAGACTCAAGCCGTCGTTACGACGTTACCCGCACCGACGGCGATTTCGCCGGGCTCGACGACATCGCCTGGTCCAGTTCTGACGACTACCGCTCCGGCCTTGACCTGGAGCGCGGTGACGGGAGTCACGGGGTATTTCATCTCCCTCACCAACGTCACCACTGGCGCCAGCACGAGCTATACAGTCGGTGTTTCGGTGAACAGTTACAGTCCGAGCGGCCTGGTGGCCGGCGACAGCTATTCCTGGAGCGTCAAAGCCCTGAACGGAACGCAGGCAGGTCCTCCGAGCGGCACGCTGTTTTTCCAGCTACCGGCGGCCGCCACCACGCTTGCCGCGCCAGTTGAGAGCGGGCCGGGTTCAACCACATCGCCTGGTCCGTTGCTGACGACGACCACGCCAACGCTGAGCTGGAGCGCGATTACGGGCCAGACGGGGTATCAAGTCAATTTCTATGACGTGACAACGTCGAAATTGGTTTCGTACACGGTCGGCGCCAGTGCGACCAGCTTTACCGTGCCGGCGGGTGCGATCACCGCCGGCGATTCCTATGTCTGGAACGTTCGCGGCTTGAATGGGACACAGACCGGACCTCCGGGCGCTAATCTTTATTTCCAGACCCAAGCCGTTGTCACCACGCTTGCCGCGCCGGTCGAAAGCGGGCCTGGCTCGACTACTTCACCCGGTCCGTTGCTGACGACTACTACGCCAACTCTGAGCTGGAGCGCAATTACGGGCCAGACGGGGTACCAGGTCAATTTCTATGATGTGACGACGTCGAAATTGGTTTCGTATACGGTCGGCGCCAGCGCAACCAGCTTCACCGTGCCGTCGGGTGCGATTACCGCCGGTGATTCCTATGTCTGGAACGTTCGCGGACTTAATGGGACACAGACCGGGCCTCCGGGCGCTAATCTTTATTTCCAGACCTCCGCGGCGGTCGCGCTTTCCGCGCCGGGGGCAATCTCTCCGGGGGCGATCACCTCGCCTGGTCCGGTTCTGACGACGGACGCACCGACTTTTGTCTGGAATGCCGTGGCCGGAGTCACGGGATACCAGATCAACGTCTACGACAGCACCGCCGGCAAATTTACGAGCTACACGGTGGGGGCGTCGGTCACCAGCTACAGTCCGGGAGCTCTGTCGCCGGGCGACAAATATGTCTGGAATGTGCGCGTGCTGAACGGCACCCAGAGCGGACCTCCCAGCACATATTTCAATTTCCAGACGCCCGCAGCCGTGGGATCGACGGTGGGTAGTGTCCCACCCGCCGTGGCGAATGGCGTGCCAACGAGCGTCCTCGCGCCGAGCCTCAGCGGCGCACTTCCCGCATCGGACATCACCGGCAAGACGATCAACCTCCATCAGACCGTCACGCTCACCAACACCACCGGCGGTCTGGTCCACGGTTCGGCCAAAGGGATGCTCTACCTCTCGGCCGATCCGACGCTCGATTCAACTTCGATTCCCGTGATGACCAGCGGCCCCAGGGTCAGGCTCAAGGCGGGCAAGCACGCGTCATTCAACATCGCGCTTTGAAAATTGTCCGCCGATGTTCCCAACGGCGTTTACTACCTCGTGTTTCAGATGACCGACCCGAGCGGCGTTTCAAGCCAAGTTGCGTCCACCGGAACGATCACACTGGCGCGGCCATAAGCGGTTGCGACATTACCTGCGACCGGGCGTCCGGCGTTCATCACGCTGCTCGTGATTAAGACCGTTCACATTTTATATCACTCGACTGAGTCGACTCTGCGCCTTGGCACGCTGAAGAATCCGGGTCCGCAGGACCCGGCGTGAGTTCAAGCGGCGGCTTCGCCGCTCTCGCGAATTTTTGGAAACGTGGCGCAAAAAAAACCTTCGGCTTGAGAGCCGAAGGTTCTGGGAGGTTGAAGTAATCGCTCAAATACGACGGCGGCGGGAGACCAAACCGAGCGTGCCGAGGGCGAGCAGCGAAAGACTGGCGGGTTCGGGGGTGATCACGCCGGTCAACTCGGTCGCGTCGCCGTAGAAGCCGGCGTTGGGATCAGTAACCCAATCGACTTTTTCACCGACAAACAGGGTAATGTTGAAGGAGTACGTTTCGGCGTTAAATAAATGGGTCGTTCCGAAACCGACCGCGTCCGAAAACTGCTGAACGCCGTTGACGTATACGCGAACGGTCGAATTGTTGGAGGTGCAGCAATTGCTCTGGGCCTGATAGTCGCCGCTAATCGTAACGGGGCCGGCATATGTGCTGGTCCACTGGCGGTCCGTACCGACGGCGGTGTTCGATGGGTTGTCACCCGGAAGCCCCTCTGCATTGGGATTCGTGATTCCATGCCCGCCGCCTTGGAAAATGACGGGGAACTCACCGCCCGCGCAGCACGTGCTGGTATAGGGGCCAACCCAATTACCGCCCCCGTCCGGCGTCATAAGGGTGAACGACGTTGGGGTGACCGGGGTGCCGTATGGGACCACGTCGTAACCGTACATGTATCCGTTGGTTCCTTGAGTGGTCGAGTTGTAATCTGCTAAGGTATCGGTAATGGGAGCCGCACGAACCGACCCCGCGAGTACGCCGAGCAATCCGGCTGACAAGAGCAGATAAGATTTGCGCATTCCACCTCCAAGTTAGTGAATCACCACAATTTAAGGCGGCCGACCGACGTGCCACGCCGATAAACGGTTTCGAACTAAACCCATTCTAAACCAAGCTCTGTCTAAACGCAAATAAATAGTATTAAGTGTTTTTAATCCGTCAGAGGGTGACGGATTGAAGCTTCGGATCCTATCTCCCGCTCACCCGCGCCGGCGTGTTCCGGGCGTCTTCAAATGAGTGGCAATCAGTTGTTCCACCGTGGGGTCGTGTCGATGGGCTGGACCGGTTGTTGAACGAAATCAGTTCCGATCAAAATCCCCCCAGACCCCCTGCGCCGGCGAGACCGCAGGGGTGCTTCCGTCGTCCTGAAGAATGAAATTGTTGTAGCCGCCGATGTAGCCGGTGCTGGCGCTCAGGTCGGTAAAATAGGCGTCGCGATTGACCCAGTGCGCCGACCCGTCGGCGTATCCGACGTTCATCCCGCCGGCTTTGTCGGTTCCGTGGCGAGTCACCGGCGTGGTCGCATAATCCGTGGTGTCGGCGATGAGCGCCAGCCCCTCCAGATCAGCCAGATGGGGAAATCCGTTGTTCGGCGCGTCGGTGCTGTCGGGCCACATGTGCTTTCCCATCGGGCGGATGGAGTAGCCGGCGCGAATGCCGCCGGGAGCGACGACGCTCCCGCCGGGAGGCCAGGCGTTTTCGGTGGAGAAGTCCGAGCCGGTGTCGAACTGATAGTAAGGATTGTTCTCCGATGGACAGAAGAAGATTCGGCCGTCGGTCACCGCCTGGGTTTCCCAGAGCAGGCCGATCTGCGTATAGCGCCCCTCAGGGCCCGATCCGCCGTACCCTGGCGGCCACCAGATTACCCAGCTCAGTTGTTGCGAATAGACCCATCCAACCGGCGCGGAGTCCTTGTTCTCGATCGCGTAGATGCGATAGGCCAATCCAAGCTGACGCAGATTACTCAGGCAGGCAGTGCGCTTGGCCATTTCGCGGGCCCGCGACAAGGCGGGCAGCAGGATCGCAATCAGCACGGCGATGATCCCGATGACCACGAGAAGTTCGACCAGGGTGAACGCGCGACGAGGGGCCTTCCCCATTTTCGAACTGAGTCGGGCACTCGGTTGGAGTCGACGTCGAATTGGAAATCCGTGCTTTATGGTTTCGCCTTTATGAGGTGCCGCAGGAAAAACAGAAATCCGAGTGAAAGTCTCCCAAACCGCTCATCTGGATGCAAACAGAAAATGTGATCGGCACATTGGGGGTGCGATGGTTATTTGCGGGGGAAATCGCGAAGGCGCAAGCGACGACCCGGCGATCGCGCGTCGATAGCGCTGACGCCGGTCCGTCGCTTGCGCTTTCGCGATTCATTTCTTCGTTGCTTTCCATGCGCCGGAAGAAAGAAAATTCTCGCTACAATCACGGTCACACCTAAACGGACCGGACCGCATTTGCCCGAAATCCGAACGGTTTGACTTCCGTCGCCGGCGGGCGCTGTTCTCAATATGATGCACGGATACTCGGAGGCTCTATGCCAGGCGAAATCAATTGGGAGCGAACCGGCTACCAGAGCCGTGTCGATGCGTTGGCCGACGAGATCTCGACGTTTGTCGAGACTGTCCTGCAGACCGTCGACATGGAGCGCGTTCGCAAGTCGCCGGCCCGCTGGGAAAAGGTGTGCCGGTTCTTTGCCGGCTGCGCTCGCGCTGCCCGAGCGCAGGGCAACACGCCGCTCGCCGGCGGAAAGCGGATCGCCGAATATCTGACCGAAGAATTTCCGTGCAGCTTGGAGGGGTCCGATGAAGGATTCTTCGAGTTCATGGATTGGCTGTCCAGGCCCAACGAATTTCGGCCGACCAGGCTTCGCAATTCGCTTCAGGAAACATCAGCGAGTTGAAGATCAGGATTTAGCAGGTTCCCATGCGTACGGAACGTACTGGTACTCGAAGGCGCCACCCGGCCAAAAGTCCAGGAGGCCGTAGCCGGGCGGATGGCCAAACCTCGGGCCCTGCCACCAGTCGCCGCAGACCGCGCCGTTACAGATGAACTGAATGCCGCGGTACGCCACCCGCTCCACCATGTGAAGATGTCCGGAGACGCACAGCTTTACATTGTGGCTGAGAAGCAATGAAAGCAGATCGCGCGGGTCGTGTTGAACGGCCGTGTCCGAAACGACAAAGCCGTTGTCTGAAATGGCCTCGGGCTCAATCAGCGCACACGCCGAAAGGAAGGGGACGTGAGAGAAGATGCAGATCGGAGTTTGCGAAGCGCCGGCACTTCCAACGCCGGGACGGTCCCGCAAATCGGCTTCCAGCCATTTCAACTGATCGGGATCAATCGCCGCGTAATACCCAAGTCCGCGGCGGACGATGTTGTCGAGGCAGACGAAATGCCATCCACCGGCGTCGAAACTGTAGTATGCCCGGTCCAGTCCGAGCCGATCCATTGCCATCCGTTTGCCGTAACCCTTCATCTCAGCGGCGATGATCGGGTCGCCCCAGGCGAAAATGTCATGATTTCCGATAAGGGGATACATCTTGAGCCGGGTGTGGTCGGAAAGGATCTTCAGGTAAAGGTCCCACTGCGCCATCGCCTCGAAATAGTCGCCGGCGAGGGCGTCGAGGATGTGATCGCCTCCGCCGAGGATGAATGCAGGCGAGGGCCGTTGTGAAAGCATCGATTGCAGTGCTGCCGCAAAGCCGTAGACGGCTGTGGGATTTTTGTCGACGTGGGGATCAGTCAGATGAGCGACGCGCAATGCCGCTCCACGATCTTGTGCGATGGCTGGCAAAGCGCTGCCGCAGGCAAGAGCTGCCGCTCCGGCCGTCAGCGAGGCGTGCATGATTCCACGACGCGATGGCCGGCGCTGATCTTCGGCTGAACGGTTCATATGGCTCGCAAACCTCGATGGCCGTAAGGTAACCCATGTCTTGAAGACCGTCCAAATGGATCTTCGTCCTTTCGCCCGAATGCCCTGCAACTTGGCAGTGGCGACTTCCCTGATGGTACGATTAAAGGATCCCGGCGGCTCGAATGAGTGATAACCGAAGGTTCTTCCGACGGAATCCATTGCAAACAAGCTTTATCATCGTCCTCGTGTTTGCGGCAGGGGGAGGTTGTTCGACAAATCGCACCGCCGCCCGCAATTCCGCTTGCACCGATATCGCGGACTTGAAAAAACCTCGGAAGGAACTGATGCTATGGACCTTCTCTTCCAATTCATCTTTCGAATGTTCCACGGCTTATGGGAAGCTGACGAACGACCGTGTCGGCGAGTGGGAAGAATCATTTCCGGGCGTTCGTAGTCGGAATCGCTCAGGAAGCCCTGCGCAAGGGCAAACAGATGGCTGCGCTGTTCGCGTGTCCTGACGCGACGGGATGAGAAGACTGCGGCCCGATGGGCTCGCGGCGAAACCGCATCTCATCCGCGCCGACGGAGGGAAACGAAGCCCGCCACGGCGCAAAACACTAGCACACCCGCGGGCTCGGGCATGTCGATCGTCATATTATCGATGACGAGTTGCTGCCCCGATCCGGTCAATCCCGCATCGGTTCCACCGGAGGTAACGAAAGTGATTTCGTCGACAGTTCCAAAATTGAATACTTCACGTGACGGGAAGCCGGATTCTATCCAGAAAATCGACTGGCCTACCTCTATTCCACCCGCATAGCCCGATACCGTAACTTCCAGGTCGTTTTCCCAGGCGGCGGTGAAAAAGCCGGAAGTCAATTGGAACTCGGCGCGCTGATCGTCGCGACCCGACCGCTGGGGGTAAAGGCCACCCTGGAGGGAGAGACGGTTCCGCTGGTGTAGCCGTTTGCCTCGTTGTCACCAAAAGGATTGGTGGTGTCGACGTTGAAGAAGTTCGACCAACGGAGGCCACCATATCCGTCGGGAATGATTTGGGCACCGGAGCCGCGGAGGTCGTCGAACGTCAATGTTTCAGCCCGCGCTGCCGTCGTGAGACAGAGGAACGTCAAAAGCAGGAAATGCCGTCGCATGCGCCAAAGCCTCTTGGGGCCTACGCCGAAGGAGAGCGATTTCCGAACTCGAAACGACTTGTTCAGCGATCACCCCGGAGCCCAGAGCAGCATGGTGACAAGTCGAGGAAATAACTGCAAGAAATTGTCAATTACGAGGTCCCCATGCCCGAACGCCTCGATAAACAAGCGCGATAGGAGAAGCTCCACCAGGTGCGAGCAAACCAACGGGCGGCGAGGTCGAAACTGCCGCTGCCGAATGAGCAGATGAAGGTGCTCTTCCACATGCTCGACGCGGCTCTGCCGGCACGCGGGTGCGACCACACCTTGCGCCTCGTCCAGGAGTGGGCAAACAGGCAGTCGGTCTCATTCGATGCGCTGGCCGCCTGGTGCTGGGACAGCGGCGGCCATTGCGATTGCGAAGTGCTTGCCAATTGCGAAGAGGCGTTGTGTGATGCGATGCACGACTCGAGAGGTCCAACGCAGGCATCCGACGATGGACAAATCTAATCCGCATATCGGCAAGCACCTACTCATTGGCGTCACGTACGTTGATCCCGAGGAGCGTATCATGAAGCAGATTCAGGTGCATGGGAAAATTAGCGGGATTGATGAGAGGGGAATTCAACTGGTTCAGTCCAACGGCGAAATGTTTTCACCGCCGCCGGACCTCGAATCATTGAAGTCTGCACCGCCGGTTAGTTATCGTTTGCGGTCGACCGGAGAAGTCGTTGAAAATCCGGACTTGATCAGCAGTTGGACCTGCAAGGCGCCGCCGCCGGGTAGCGGCGAACAACCCGAACCTTGACCAAAACGCCAATTCGGTTCGGAATTACAGGCTTTGCTGGGCACTGAGTTCGAAGTCGATGTCTACTGCGGGTATTGGTAAGGCAGTTTTTGGTTCCTTTACTTCGGCAAATTCTCAATTCCAAGCGCGTCTTCCGATTCTGCAGGGTGGGCTCGGCCACCACTTTTGTCGTCTTGGTGGGCTTAGCCCACCCTACGTGCTATGAATGGCGCAATGGCTTTTCAAACTGTGACATCAAAGCGGCCGAGATTCAATTCGCGAGCGATGATCCGCCTGATCATTCCAGCCTGTATTGCGATGCTCGGCGGTTGCACTGCTGTTCACCCGTCTCCGCCATCCACGCAGCCAGTCATCACGGATCATGCAAATAATGAAGGTTACAGCCTGCTTTACAACTTGATGGATGATGAGAGCAATGTATCAAAAATCCTGATCATCAAGCGCGTTGACGACTCAGT
Source organism: uncultured Phycisphaerales bacterium (assembly GCA_963754335.1). Taxonomy (GTDB): domain Bacteria; phylum Planctomycetota; class Phycisphaerae; order Tepidisphaerales; family Tepidisphaeraceae; genus JBBSDP01. The sequence goes on along the minus strand of CAVWFQ010000005.1, from coordinate 898,143 downwards.
GGCCGGTCCGGTGAAGGAGATCGCCAATGCGTGCGCGACGGCGACGAAGCAACTGGACGAATACCGGAAGCAGGATTCGTCGCTGAATTACAGCGTGACCCATCTTCCGGCAGTCGAAAGCCGGAGCCGGGATTTGCAGTCTGCCGCCGAGCGAAATCGCCTGCTCGGCTCCGGCGGGAAAGAGTTCGAGCTGCGGCTCATCTTCACCCAGGCCGAAGCAATGAACTACGCCGACACGCTCTGCCGGGCATTGACCGAAAAGGAGCATAATCCGGCCCGCAAGGAATTCCTTGAGCATCTGGCAACGCAATGCCGCGGTTTCCACGAACGGCTGATGAAGTTGCTCAGCGTCAAATCGTGACGATTGCTTCAGGTAAGTCCGATCCCGATTCGGTCGATACGAGACTCACGACGCCAAGATCACAGGCGGTCGAGCTGAGACGTCCGATAACGGGACCGGTCGGCATACTGGGAGAAATGCCCTTACCTGATTTGCCCGTAACATTTTTTATAGTGATGAACCAAGGTATGAAAACGAAAAGGGATCATTCATTGGGTTTGGGATCGCGGCGTAAGGGTACCGCGATCGTGTATATGGCCGTCAGCATGACGGTCATGGTCGGATTCAGCTCATTGGGCGTGGACGTGGCCCGCTGTCAGTTTGCCAAGAGCTGCTGTCGCGCAGGCGGCACGGGCGGCGGCGCTGGCGGCGGCGGAGAATCTCGCCAGCGGCCAGACCGCGGCGACAAACGCCGCCGTCGCGATGGCCGCCAGCAATACCTGCGACGGGACTGCCGGTTGCGCTGAATTCCAGCACGGACGTTGTGTATGTGAATTGGGTCAGCGCCGGCAATTACACCGTCCTGAACTCATCGCAGTTTTCGTCGGCCAACGCGGTGATGGTTTACGCGCGCCGAACCAAGGCGACCAGCACGGCTATTAAACTGACGTTCGGTAGCGTTATTGGAGTGCCCACGTGCGACGTGTCCGCTTCGGCGATTGCGTCCGTACTCAGTCCTCGGTTACGCAGTATGTCGCCGCCACGAGCAATCCGTGGCTGGCGGGTGAACCGACCGGAACAACCGCCAGTATTCCCGACCCGGGCTATGAGGGTCAGCAGGTCAGTTCAGAACACCCATGGAAGAACGACATCGCCGGTCCGAGCGGCGGACATAACAGCCAGGGTGAACTCTATGGATCTCCGGTCCAGGCCAACATCACCCTGGTTCCGGGAGCGACAATCACGATTACGAACGTGGCGGGAACTGCCACTAACGACCTGACTTTTTCGCAGACAGCGACCGCTGACGGGAACAATCAGGGTTCGTATCAGATCTATAGCGACGGTGCGGCAACGGGATCGGCGCCATCAGAGCACGGCATCTCCGACATCAACGCCCCGTTGAATTCCATGCTCGGCGTATTCCTGACCGACAACCAGCCGGACAGTCCTTCGACCACCGCCGCCAAGCTGGACTACAGCACACAGACTGAACGCGACTACACGACCGTCGCCCCGGACACTCAGCAGATGTTCTATGCCGGAACGGGCCAGACGAGTGGCGGCACGCAGCAGCACATCACCGTGCCGCCCGGCGCAACCCGCCTCTTCCTGGGAACCATGGACGGTTGGGAGTGGAGCAACAACATCGGCGGCTACACCGCCACGATCACGCAGACCAGCTACAGCATCGTGCAATAACGATGTAAGTCACCACGATAAGGCCGAGAATCGACACGACGACGATCATTGTCCCGAGCATTCGGTTGTAAGCCCGCGCGTAGTCCGCCGCGTCCCAGGCGCTTCGCCGCCGCTGGAGGACTGGCAACAGGAAACCCAGGGCCGGCGGCAGCAGGCATGCGACGATCCAGCCCCCGTCAACGAACAATCGGCTCAGCGCCAGGAAGACGCGCGTCGGCCAGGGAAGTTCTATTTTAAAATCCATGAAGACCGGCTCCATCGCCGGCACGACGTAAATCAGGATCAGCGCGGTGAACCCCACGATGAAGGCGCTGCAGATCAGGGCCAGCCACGAAAAACGTCGTTGAGGCAGCGGCGCTGCTTCATGTGAAAGTGGGGGCGCGGTTGGTTGCACGTTGGCCATGCGCCACGACTATTCCCGGAGCCGGCTTTGAACGTTATCCAGCACGTTCATGAAATTGATGTAGCTGTCGTAGGGGCTTTCGTACGGGCTGAAATATTTGTGCACGTCGCCGTCGGCCCAATACTTGGTGCACATGTAGTAGAAATGATCGCTGGACGTGAGCCGTCGCCAGTCGGTGAGAAGTTCGGCGTCTCCTTTTTCCTTGAGCGCCCCTTCGAGCTTGTAGAGCTCGTGCAGGGCGTTGGACTGCATGGCGTTGCCGAGCCAGGCGGAGAGATCGCGCTCGGTATCGGCCCACGAGATCATGTGCGGCACGTCGATTTCGCCGACGCTGTCGAAAGTATCGATGATCTGTGAAGGCGTGAGGAAATTGTTGTCGCGGTCTTTGAGGATTTCGCCGGGGAGGTGGCGCAGGAAATCGAAGATGCCGGTCTCCGCCCACTGGTGCTCGCCGAAGGTTTCGTAGTCCATGAAAAGATTGCAGAGAAATCCGTTTCCGTTGATCTGGCTCACCCACCGGGCAAACTTCTCGGCGGTCAGCGGCCACTGTTCCCAGTTGCGGTTGCTGAACCGAAAGGCGATGTCGTCGCTGAGGCGGTAATTTTTCAGGAGCAGTTTCAGTCGCGGCGTGTGCGGGGGACGATAGACGAAGTTTGGGCTGCGTGAGCCGAGGATCTGGTCAGCGCCTTCGGCGAGGATGGCGTCATACCCCATGTGGCTGACGAAATGGGCCAGGTCGTTGTTATAGATCAGTTCCGTGTTGCGGAAGACGCGCGGCTCCTGCCCGAACAACTGCTTGATCTTCCGGCGATGCAATTCGACCTGGCTTCTGAATTCCTCACGTGAATAAAGAAATGAAAGGGAGTGGTAATAAGTTTCGTCGAGGAATTCGACGCAGCCGGTCCGGTTCAGCTCGTGAAACGATTCAAGCACTTCCGGGGCGTGGAGCTCGATCTGCTCGAGGGCCATTCCGGTAATCGAGAAGGCGATGCGGAATCGCCCCTCGTGCATGCGAATCGTTTCGAGAAGCGTCTGATTGGCAGGCAGATAGCAGCGGGCGGCGACCTTCCGCAGCAACTCCCCGTTCATGTGATTGTCGAAATAATGCCGGTCGGTATCGAATACGCTGTAACGGCGAAGCCGAAACGGCTGATGGACCTGAAAGTAAAAACAGACAGAAGCCATATGCAATTGCCCCAGGCAGACGGGCGGCGGACATTCTACATGGGAACCGGAGGCGGTCTACGGGAGAAACCCTCGGAAAAGAGCCGCGCACGAAGTAAGCGGGAATGCCCTAGGCGAACGGGAGAACATTCCCGTGGGGAAGCACTCGGTGAACGGGAAAACATTCCCGCTTACTTCGTGCGCGGCTCTTGTGAGCGGTCTGAGACGGGCGCAGTCCGGCGCGAAATCATTTACGCTTTCCGGCATGGGCACGTCAGCCGCACGAGATCAGAATCCTCGCGATTTGCCGCCGGAGCGGCTGCTGGAGCAATGCCGCTGGGATGCATTTCGCGCATCGGGCCCCGGCGGGCAGAAGCGAAACAAAACGAGTTCGGCCGTGCGCGTCACGCATATTCCCACGCGCATCAGCGCGGTCGCGTCCGAATCGCGATCGCAGCATCGTAACAAAGAAGCGGCGTTCGAGCGCCTGCGCCGACGGCTGGCGTTCGAACTGCGCGAGCCGTTTCCGTCGGCCCTGAGCCTCGTCGAAGGATCCGATGCCGTTCCGCCGGTTTCACCGCTCGCCCGCTGGCTTGACCGCGATGGCAAGCTGCAGCTTTCGATGCGCGACCCGCACTATGTTTCGGTGATTGGCATCCTGCTGGACGTGCTGGCGGACAGCGGCGCTTCAGTCTCCCAGGCGGCTGAGCGCCTGGGCATGACCACTGCAGGCCTGGTGCGGTTCATGCAGCGCGATGAAGAACTGCTCGCTCACGTGAATCGGATACGGAGGCAGAATGGGCTGCGGACGCTGGGCGCGGAACAACACTGAATTCGTCGCCAAAATCAGCCATCGTTAGTGGGCGTTTCTTCCGCGCCGTTTTCCTGGGTGGGAAGTTGACCGCTCAATTGCAATTCGAGAATTCCCAGGAGCTGGTCAGGATCGATTGGCTTGATGAGCAGGGGGGGCAACTCCGGCGTCGGCAGATTGTTCATCTTGTGCTGAATGGTGTGCAATGGCATCCCGGACAAAAGAATCACCGGCAGGGACCGCCGGTGTTCCTGCAGATAACTGAGGACTTCGAACCCGTCGACGCCGGGCATGTGCAGGTCCAGTAACATTGCATCGATTTGCCGGTGCTTCAGTTGCAGGATGGCCGCATCACCATCGCCGGCTTCGTCCACCGCATAACCGGCCTTGCGCAGAAAATGCGCCAAGGCGAGTCGTTCCACCGGAGAATCATCGCAAAGGAGTATCCTCGGCTCGGACTGTGCAACTTCGGCAACCATATGCTGTCCTGCCACTTATATTGTCGTCTTCGGCGTGAAATCGGGCAACACTGAAAAATTGGAGAATTTGGAATTTTTGCCAAACCGATGGTTGCCGGGTCGGACCCGCTCGAAAAGGCCTTGACACGTTTGAGGCAGGTTTTAGACTGTCGGCACAACTGAATATCGCTCTTATCCAGAGTGGCTGAGGGTTGGGCCCGATGACGCCACAGCAACCGGCGACGGCGCGGAAGAAATTTCCCGTCGGAGTTAGGTGCTAACTCCCGCCTGCATGCGGCCACGTTGCCGTTTGCGGGACAGATAAGAAGACGCTCACGCATGTCGCATCGGCCTCTTCTTATCGCAGAAGAGGTTTTCTTTTTTTGTAGGGTGGGCTTGGCCCACCATTCTTGTTCCCCGTGGTGGGCCAAGCCCACCCTACCGGACAATGTCATGAGCTACGTCATCGGCCTCAAATGTAAGGAATGCGGCCATCGCGCCGCCATTTCCCCGGTCCACGTCTGCGAAGCCTGCTTCGGCCCGTACGAGGTCGAGTACGATTACGCGAAAATGAAGGGAAATGTCACGCGCGAGAGCATCGCGCGCGGACCGCGGAGCTTGTGGCGGTACAAGGACCTTCTTCCGATCGAGGGTCAGCCGCGAACCGGGCATCATTCCGGTTTCACGCCATTGAAACGCGCCACGCGTCTTGCCGATGAGTTGGGATGCTCCGAGCTCTGGATCAAGGACGATTCGTGCAACTATCCGACGTATTCCTACAAGGAGCGTGTGGTTTCCGTCGCGATCAGCAAGGCGATTGAATTTGGATTCGACACGGTTGGGTGTGCGAGCACGGGCAATCTGGCCAACAGCACTGCCGCCCACGCAGCGCAGGCGGGCATCCGCTGCTTCGTGATGATTCCTCATGATCTGGAGCAGGGAAAGGTCCTTGGCTCGCTGATTTTCGGCCCGACCATGGTGCGCATCCGCGGCAACTACGACGATGTGAACCGGCTCTGCACCGAAATCGCGGACAAATACGGGTGGGCCATCGTCAACGTGAATCTTCGCCCTTATTACACGGAAGGGGCCAAGACCTACGGCTTTGAGATCGCCGAGCAACTCGGATGGCGACTGCCGCAGCACACGATCGTTCCCACCGCCGGCGGCACCATCCTTCCCAAGATTTACAAGGCCTATCAGGAATTCATCCAGTTGGGACTGGTGGAGGACAATCAGCCGAAGATTTATTCCGCTCAGGCGGCGGGTTGCAATCCGGTGGTGACGGCGATCCATAAGGGGATCGACATCATCGAGCCGCAGAAGCCGAACACGATCGCCAAGTCGATCGCCATCGGAAACCCCGCCGACGGATATTACGTTTATCAGGCGGTGAAGGAATCGAAGGGATGGGGCGAGAGCGCCACCGATCGCGAGATCGTCGACGCCATCAAGCTGCTTGCCCGCACCGAAGGGATCTGGACCGAACCCGCCGGCGGCACCACGCTCGCCGCCACGATCAAGCTGATTCAGCAGGGGCGGATCCGCGCGACGAATCGATCGTGATCAGCATCACGGGCAACGGCCTCAAGACGCTGGAGGTGGTGCAGGATGAACTGCCGCCGCCGAGGGTGATTGAGCCGAAGCTTTCGGAATTCGATAAGTTTCTGGAAGATGCGAAGGAGAAATCAGCTGTCCCGGAGAGCGCGCGAAACCTACACGCCAGCCAGCGGCCGTCGGTTGAATTAAGTTATCTTGAGCAATGCCCATTTTTCCGGGATCTCTCTATTGCTAGAATGGTCGGGAACTACTTGGGACATGTCGAATGAGTTCAACGACTATTGACGCAAGCGACGAAGCGCTGATTCTGAGCCGGGCAATCGAGGCCGAGCAAGGCGGCTGGTCGGTGGATGTCTGCGCGTGGCATCCTTTCGCTTTCGCTTTCAGCTCCGGATCGAAATCGGGCGAACGAATTGTCGGAAAAATCGCGAACGGGTTTGCTTACGCCCGCAGAACAGGTCGATATCGAGAACTATCGCCGGGCCGGACGACTGCTTGAGCTGTTGAAGAGCAAGGCTCGAGTATCGCTTGCGGGCCAAGCCTCGAAATGATGGGACAGAGATGGAGCGGGCGCTGGAAGAACTGATATGGGATCGCGCCGATCGCTTTGCGAGTACTGCAGATTTCCGGCGGCGGTATCGGAGCTTCCGTTTCAGATCGATCATGTCATCGCGCTGAAGCATGGCGGCCCGTCGGTATCGGAAAATCTCGCGTTAGCCTGTTTTTATTGTAATAGTTTTAAAGGCCCGAATATTGCCGGGATTGATCCTGTGGATGGCAGCATGTCGCGACTCTTTCATCCACGCAAAGACCAATGGTCGGAGCATTTTGGTTGGCGCGGTCCAATTCTGGACGCGCGAACGGCTGTGGGTCGTGCGACGATTCAAGTGCTGAGAATCAACCACCCAATGGCAATCGAAGTGCGACAATGGATGATCAAGGAAGGCACTTTTCCACCTTGATGACAACGTAGAATTGCTCGCCAAGTGCTTACTGATATGATCCGGCTGAACTATTAGCTGATGTGCAACTAAGGAAAATATGAGCATCAAAGTCCGCATTCCCTCTCCACTTCGTTCCTATACCAACGGCGCCGATATCGTAGAAGCGACCGGCCAGAGTGTCGGGGAGGTTCTCGACAGCCTCAAGACGCACGCCACCGGGATCGAGACGCGGCTGTTCAAGGGACCGGGGCAGCTCAATCGCTTCGTTAATGTTTATCTCAACGACGAAGACATCCGTTTCCTGAAGAATCTCGAAACGCCAGTCAAGGCCGGCGATGAGATCAGTATCGTGCCGGCGATCGCCGGTGGATGAGGAGCCGCCAATGCCCAGCCCATTTCCTGGCATGGATCCGTATTTGGAAAGTCCGGCGCGATGGCCGGATTTCCATCATGAATTCATCTCCGCGTGGCGAGAAGCCATCAATGACCGACTGCCCATCAATTACGTGGCGCGAATAAACGAATTCGTGCTCAAGATTGAGCCCGACCTTGATGCGCCGAGAAAATCGATCGGTCCCGATATATTTGTTGGGCGGGAATTTCCGGCTTCGAGCGAGACGTTGGCCACGGTTCGGGGGTCGGATGTCGCCGGAATTGAGCCGGTCACAATTTCCAATATCGTGCACCTCGATCCCTATGTTGAGGCATTCATAGAGATTTACCGAATGCCGGATCATGAATTGGTCACAGTGCTTGAATTGCTATCTCCCACCAACAAAACTGGCGAAGGGCGCGGACAATATCTCGCCAAACGGGAGACACTGCTGGCGGATCGCGTCAATCTTGTCGAACTCGACCTCATCCGTGCGGGCAAACGTCTTCAGCTGGAACGTCCGCTGCCGACTGCAGACTACTACGCCTTTATTTCGCGCGGCAGCGAGCGCCACAATGCCAGGTCTACCGCTGGACCGTCCGGCATCCACTGCCCGCGCTGCCAGTTCCGCTCAAGTCGCCCGACGCTGATATCGAAGTAGAGTTGGCAGGGTGTCTATCCGCGGCATACCGTCGGGGACGCTATGAGCGAGTTGTCCGCTATGACGAAACTCCGCCGTCACCGTCTTTTGCCGCGGAGGAGGCCGATTGGGTCTTGCAGATCGCCCGAACGGCCGCCAGATGATCGCCGAATCTGCTTCTTGGAGTGGCCCATGCCCGACTCAACTTTCAGCCGACGTTGCTGGTTCACCTTTCCGACGCGGAATCAGGTCGAGCAGCCGATCATCTGGCAGATGAGCCAGAAGTTTCCGCGCGTCATTTTCGATATCCGTCAGGCGAGCGTGCAAAACGAAATCGGCATCATGGCGGTGCTCCTCACCGGGCAGGAGAAAGAGGTGAAGGGTGCGATCGAATTTCTCCGCGATCATGGAGTGACGGTGGAGCCGATTGAGAAAAGCGTAGTTGAAGGATAACGCCGCGGAACCGTGGTAGAATTCGCGACGAGGTTGCTATGCAAAGTCCTTTCCCCGGTGTTGATCCCTTTCTTGAAGACCAGTACTACTGGTCGGACTTCCATACTCGTTTCATCACGTACTGCTGCGACGCCCTGGCCGATCGATTGCCCGAACATTATGAGGCGCGCATCGATGAATGGGTCAGCCTTGTGGACGATACCGAGGAACCAATCCGCTCGCTCAAGCCCGACGTCGGGATTGAGCGGCAGCGGAGCGGGACGGTTGCTCGCTCCTCCTCTGCCATCGCCACGCTCGAGCCGGTCACCATTCCCCTTCTGATGTCGGAGCCGCACCGGCAAGGGTATGTCAAAATCCTCCGGCGGCCGGAGCGATCGCTGGTAACGGTGCTGGAGGTTCTTTCGCCGACTAACAAATTCGGGGAGGGGCGCGGCGAGTACATCAATAAGCGCAATGCGCTGCTTAACCAGCCGATTCATCTTGTTGAGCTGGATCTTCTCCGTCGCGGCGGCAGACTGCCGATGCGCGCTCTCATTGCCGCGCGGCGAGTTTTTTGCCATGGTGTCGCGATCGGAAAACCGGCCCGACTGCGAAGTGTACCCCTGGGGGATTCGCGATTCGCTTCCAACCATCCCCGTGCCGCTCCGTTCGCCGGATCCGGACATTGCGCTGAACCTTGCCGAAGTTTTCAACATCTCCTACGAGCGCGGCCGTTACCGCAAATCGATCGATTACAAACGCACGCTCGAACTGCCGCTCGACCTGGCGGACGGAACCTGGGCGGAAACGCGCCTCAGTGAAAAGCAGTAGGACCGTGCGCGGAAAATTCTAAATCCCAAACTCCAAATCTCCCCGTTCGACTGCGCTCAGGGCAGGCAAATAAATTCCAAAAACCAAAGGGAAAATCTCAAACAAAACGGCTGGTGAGATCGCGTCTTGTTTGGACTTTGGAAATTGGATTTTGAGGTTTATTTGGGATTTGGTGCTTGGGATTTGGGATTTCCGCGCACGGCGGTCGTCAGTTCGAATCGTCATTGAACGCTTTGACCGCTTCCCGCAAAAGCGTCTCCACCGCCGACGGCTGATCCTGCCGGATCGTCAGGTCCCAGGCGGTTTTCCAATCGCACGCCACCGGCTTGAATCCCATCGCCCGCACCCGCTCGGATAAATTAGGCATGTGGGCGGCCCCGTAGAATACGCTGATCTTTTTCTTTCCCTGGGCAAGGGTATCAACGAGCACTTTCATGGCTGCCTTGTTGCGCTCGCCGAGGATGACCGAATCATCGCTCAGGCCCATTCCCTTGATTTCCATCTCGGTCATTTGCCGCGCGACCAGCAGCTTGATCTGCCGTTCCATGTCGGGACGCGTCACGAGCTTGATCAAGTCGTCCACCACCTCGTCGGTTTTTTGGCCCGCGTCGGCTTGATCGTCCTTCTGCGCATCAGGGTCGGTCATCGCTTTCATGATCTGTTTGAACGCCATCATCTCAAACGATTCGCCGCGGTCGGCCTGCATCTTCTCGAACGTCTCCTTATCCAGGTCGGCGTGCACGAAGTTCGGTTTCGTGTAATCGATGACGTCGAGCTGAAACGAAAGATTCAGCGTGTCCTTCATGAAATGCTGCATCTGGCTGATGGGATTGTCACCAGCCGGAGCGACCACGCCCGGCGCGGGGAGCTTGCCATCCTTCGGCTTCACGAGCTCATAAAGGACGGCATCGTCGTTTTCGAATTCCTTGTTGAGCGATTCGAAGTACGACTTCTCGCCGATGTGGATTGCCCCAACGAGCCGGACAATCTGCCCGGTTTCGTTGCGGTAAGTGACTTCGGCGGTTTCAAGTCGCGCCCACGCGCGTCTTGGGCGAAGCGCATGAATTGCGCCGGTTCGACAGGCTTCGCCGCTTCAAGGCCGGTCGGACCGGTCGGCCTCGTGGTCGGCTCTGAACCGGAAAGCGGGGGAACGGACAATAAAAGGAGAAGAGCGCCCGAAACCGTCGCGATGGGAAGGATTTTACGCATCAAGTTGCTCCTTGATGGGAAGTCTATCCGCGATGTTGCGCAAAGTCGCGGACCTTCCCCCGGCGAAAAGCCGGTCGGTTCAATCTCCCGGACTCGAAGCGCGAGTAACTGGACGGCAATTGTGAGAGTTCCCACAATCGATCGGCAAGAATCGCGCCGACGAGAGCGGAGCGCATTTTCCAAACAATTAATTCTTGACATTTCGTCATGTTCCTTGTCTACTCCGCACGCCGAACGGCGGGGAGCGTTCTCCGCGAGTCCTATCTTTGTTCCCGTTGTCTGAAGTGGCGATCGAACAAGATTGCTTGAGCCGTTGAAAAGCGGTGCGGGGTTTTGCTCCATCGGTCATCGCAGTCTTACGTTTTCTTCACGAGGGAAGGGTTTGCAACATGGGGATGATCTCACGGTTCGCCCGGGGTCGGTCAAAAAACAATTCCTCACCGCACGCGAAGGATGCAGCAATCCTTTCTGCGGTTAAGTGCACAGTCGAATCGCTGGAATCGCGCTGGCTTCTGAGCACGGCGACTAACGCCTGGAAGAACCCGGCCAGCGGCGACTGGGATACCGCCGCGAACTGGTCCCTCAACCACGTCCCTACGTCAACGGAAGATGCCGTTATCAGTGTGACGGGCGCCGAGCCGTACACGGTCACCCACAACACCAGCGCCGTCGATTCGGTGCACAGCCTGGTTTCAAGCCAGGCGTTTACGTTCTCGGCGGGATCGCTCACGGTCGGCTCGACGGCGGAAGTGGATAATACTTTCACGCTATCTGGCGGAACTCTGATCGGTGGAACGGTTCAGCCGGGATCGGGCGGGCAGGGGATCACGGCGACCTCCGGGGCGTTGAACGGGGTAACCGTCAATGCGAACCTCACCGTCGATGGGGGCACCGGCGTCAGCGTCACCAATGGGCTGACGTTGAACGGGACGCTGACGCTGGGTGACAGCAACGCCACTGGATACCTGACTTTCGCCGGAAACCAGACGATCGGGGGCACGGGGACGGTTGTTTTCGGGCCCAACACCTACAACGGCCTGGTGGATTCCAGTTCCAACGGGACACTGACAATCGGTTCGGGCATCACGATTCACGGAAAGAACGGATACGTGGGGTATGACCCAGGGGTCGGCGGAAACGTTCCCACCAGCGTCGTCAACCAGGGGACCATCGAGTCCGATGGCGGCGGGACAATCGGCATCTATGCGGCGTCGATCCAAAGCTCCACGGCGCTGGTTTCGACGACGGGCAGCACCCTTGCGCTCAACGGGACCGTCACCGGCGCAACGCTCAGCGTGAGCGGCACGGGCCAGTTTGATCTTTCGCAGGCCACGCTCAGCGGGGTGACGCTCGATGGCAACCTCACGGTGGATGGCGGCGTCAGCGTCACCAATGGGCTGACGTTGAACGGGACGCTGACGCTGGGTGACAGCAACGCCACTGGATACCTGACTTTCGCCGGAAACCAGACGATCGGGGGCACGGGAACGGTTGTTTTCGGGCCCAACACCTACAACGGCCTGGTGGATTCCAGTTCCAACGGGACACTGACAATCGGTTCGGGCATCACGATTCACGGAAAGAACGGATACGTGGGGTATGACCCAGGGGTCGGCGGAAACGTTCCCACCAGCGTCGTCAACCAGGGGACCATCGAGTCCGATGGCGGCGGGACAATCGGCATCTATGCGGCGTCGATCCAAAGCTCCACGGCGCTGGTTTCGACGACGGGCAGCACCCTTGCGCCCAACGGGACCGTCACCGGCGCAACGCTCAGCGTGAGCGGCACGGGCCAGTTTGATCTTTCGCAGGCCACGCTCAGCGGGGTGACGCTCGATGGCAACCTCACGGTGGATGGCGGCGTCAGCGTCACCAATGGGCTGACGTTGAACGGGACGCTGACGCTGGGTGACAGCAACGCCACTGGATACCTGACTTTCGCCGGAAACCAGACGATCGGGGGCACGGGAACGGTTGTTTTCGGGCCCAACACCTACAACGGCCTGGTGGATTCCAGTTCCAACGGGACACTGACAATCGGTTCGGGCATCACGATTCACGGAAAGAACGGATACGTGGGGTATGACCCAGGGGTCGGCGGAAACGTTCCCGCCAGCGTCGTCAACCAGGGGACCATCGAGTCCGATGGCGGCGGGACAATCGGCATCTATGCGGCGTCGATCCAAAGCTCCACGGCGCTGGTTTCGACGACGGGCAGCACCCTTGCGCTCAACGGGACCGTCACCGGCGCAACGCTCAGCGTGAGCGGCACGGGCCAGTTTGATCTTTCGCAGGCCACGCTCAGCGGGGTGACGCTCGATGGCAACCTCACGGTGGATGGCGGCGTCAGCGTCACCAATGGGCTGACGTTGAACGGGACGCTGACGCTGGGTGACAGCAACGCCACTGGATACCTGACTTTCGCCGGAAACCAGACGATCGGGGGCACGGGAACGGTTGTTTTCGGGCCCAACACCTACAACGGCCTGGTGGATTCCAGTTCCAACGGGACACTGACAATCGGTTCGGGCATCACGATTCACGGAAAGAACGGATACGTGGGGTATGACCCAGGGGTCGGCGGAAACGTTCCCACCAGCGTCGTCAACCAGGGGACCATCGAGTCCGATGGCGGCGGGACAATCGGCATCTATGCAACATCGATTACAAATAACGGAACCATCGCCGCCGGTCCTTCAGGCACTCTGGCCATCACCGGCCCATTTGTTCAAGCCGCAACCGGCAATTTCAATGTAGTTCTCGGCGGCTCAACGACCGGGCTCTATGGTCAGGCGACCGTCTCCGGCGCTGCCACGCTGAACGGGAATCTCAATATCAGCGAAGCCAACGGATTCTCTCCGGGCACGGGGACGAATTTCACCATTCTCACCTATGCATCCGCCACCGGAAAATTCTCCAATTACACAGGACTGGTTCTTCCCGGCGTGACCTTGCAGCCTGCGTACAACTCCACGAACCTCACGCTGAGCACGTCCACTGCCACGACGATCGCTCCGGACCTCCGCGTGAGCGGTTTGGCCATCAATCCGCCCACTCCGCAGTCGAGCCAATCGGTAACGGTCAACTGGAACGACATCAACGCCGGTAACGGCGCCGCTTCCGGTTCCTGGAATGACCATGTCGTGGTCACGAATACCACCACCAACCAGACCGTCGCCACGGGAGATGTGCCATATAACGCAGCTACCAGTGGCGCGATTGCGTCAAACGGATCAGCCGCGCGATCGTTCGGTTTCACGCTTCCCAACGGAACGCCCGGCGTCGGGAATCTTCAGATCACGGTGACGACCGATTCCGCGAACACGGTCGTGGAGTCGTATCCGGGCGGGGTGGGTGAAACCAACAATACCGCGACCCTGACCGCCGCTTCCACGCTGGCGCCCTATCCCGATCTTCAGGTTACGAATCTGGCAGTGGCAACGCCAAGCCCCAAGTCCGGGCAGAATGTCACGATCAACTGGAACGACTCGAACAGCGGCAACGGCGCTACGCCGGCCGGCGCGAACTGGACCGACGGCATCACGGTGGTCAACACCACCACCGGGCAGACGCTTGTCAGCACGACGGTTCCGTACAACTCCACGACGAGCGGCATGATCGGGGCCGGCGGAACTTCGGCGCAACAGACCTATACCTTCCGGCTGCCGGACGGCACGCCCGGCGTCGGGCAGTTGCAGGTGACCGTTACGGTCAACTCAAACAGCGGCATCTTCGAATACAACTCCGGCGGAACCGCTTCAACCAACAACACGGCGACAACCAGCGTCGCCTCCACGCTGGCTCCGTACCCTGATCTGAAGGTGACGGGCCTGGCTGTTTCGCCGACGCCGGTCTTCGCGGGCAGCGCCGTCACGGTCAGTTGGAATGATGCCAATGCGGGTAATAGAGCCACTCCGACCGGCACGAGCTGGGCCGACGGCATCACCGTCGTCAACACCACCACCGGCCAGACGCTGGTCAATACCACGGTCGCCTACGATGCAACCGCCAACGGCCCGCTGGCGGCGGGAGGATCTGCGGCGCGCTCCTACCTGTTTACGCTGCCGAGCGATGCCAGTGGCGTGGGAAGTCTCGTCGCCACCATCACCGCCGACGTAAACAACAACATTGTCGAGGCGAGCGGCTCCTCGTCGGGCAAGACGGACAACACCGCGACGCTGCCGTTCACCTCGTCGGCTGTGCCTAATCCCGATTTGTCCGTGACCGGCCTTGCCGGCAGCGAGGATGACAACGGCCTGGTGACGGTCACCTGGCAGGACGCCAATGCGGCGAACGCCGCCGCGGTCAACAACTCATTTGCCGACTCGATCACCCTGACCGATACGGTTGCGGGTTCGAACTACAGCAGTTCAACGACATTGGAATACAACGCCGCCGCGGCGGCCCAGGGCGGGCTCGGGCCGATCGCCTCCGGCGCCAACAGCGGCACGCGCACCGTCACCTTCCAGCTTCCGCAGGGATTTGTCACAACCGATGCGTTGCAGATTCAGGTTCAGACCAACTCCGACCGGGGAACCGTCGAGAGCAATTACACCAACGACACATCGACTGCGGCCGT
Source organism: uncultured Phycisphaerales bacterium (assembly GCA_963754335.1). Classification (GTDB taxonomy): domain Bacteria; phylum Planctomycetota; class Phycisphaerae; order Tepidisphaerales; family Tepidisphaeraceae; genus JBBSDP01. The sequence continues at coordinate 883,037 of CAVWFQ010000005.1, read as the reverse complement.
AAGCCTGCCGGAACCGTATGCGGCCACGGTGACCACCACCACGACGACGGGTCTGCTCAACGCTCCCGTGAGCATCACCGGTCATGCCGCATACACCGATACCAGCGCCAGCGCGGCGTCCAGGCCGTTGACCGTCCGCGTTGTGTTGAACGGAACGCCGCAACTGATCCCCGTGACGACCGATGGCAGCGGAAATTTCACCACGACTTATACACCGACTCAGACGGGAGTTTACGGTCTGGCGGTGGCTCCGCCGCTCAGCAATATCAACACCATTCAGAAAACTTTTAACGAGACCGCGATCAGCGGCAACTCCGCCGCGCCGCAGACGATCGTGCCTGGAACCCCGGTGAGCGGATCGATTACGGTTTTCAACCTCGGCCCCGTCGATCTCAGCGGGCTCGTCGCAACAGTGCAGGGCGCCAAGCCGAACGTGAACGTCCAGGTGACATCGGCGGCGCAGACGCTCGGTGCATATGGGCAGGCCACCATCAACTACACGCTGAGCGCAACCGACTCGTCCAATACGTTCGACCCGATCACGTTCAATGTCACGACCAGTGTCGGCGCGACGACTTCCGTGCCCCTGAGCGTGAACATCACGCCGCTGGGCCCGCAGCTCACGGCGACTCCGCCGTCGTTGAACGCCGGCATGCTCGTCGGGAAACAGACGGTGATTACTTTCAGCGTCAAAAACATCGGTACGCAGGCGACCGGCGACCTGACCGTGACGTTGCCGCAGACGTCGTACCTTTCCCTGTCGGCGCCGAGCAACGCAGTGATTCCGTCCATCGCGCCGGGAGGATCGGCGACGGTGACGCTTCAACTTCTTCCGCCGGCCGATCTGTCGCTGGCCGAGTACACGGGAAGCATCGAGTTTTCCAACACCAATCTGACGTTCCTCGAGCCGTTTAACTTCCGGGCGATCTCCAGCGCGACTGGGGATGTGCAGGTTTCGGCCACCGACCATGTCACCACCGGCGGGTTGGCCGGCGCAACCGTGCAATTGCTTGACCCGTACGACAACACAACCGTAGTCGCGCAGGGGACGACCACGGTCGGCGGGGGAGTGGATCTGGGCAGCGTGCCCGCCGGCACTTACCTGCTCCAGGCCACCGCGCCGAATCACAGCGTCAGCCAGCAGACGGTGACGGTTGTTCCCGGGGTAACCAACCAGGAAACCGCATATCTTCCATACCAGACCGTTACCTACTCGTGGGTGGTCACCAAGTCGCCCATCACCGACCAATACTCGATCACATTGCAGGCGACCTTTGATACGACGGTTCAGGCGCCCGTTGTCATCATGACGTCCACCGAGATACCGACTCTCGGCGCCGGACAGTCGGGACAGATGACGTTGACCTTTACCAACAAGGGATTGATTGCCGCGCAAAACGTGGAGTTTTCGGTTCCGTCAGATCCTCAGTATTCCTTTACGCCGGCGATTCCCACCAACGCCCAGGGCCAATATGTTCTCGGCGCGATCCCCGCTAACGCCACCGTGAGTATCCCGCTCACGGTGACGAACAACGGCAGCACGGGCACGGCGTGCCATCTCGAATTCGCCGGCACCTATCAGTTCCAGGCAGGCGATTCGCCGAACATCACGATTTCCGAACCGATGTTTGCCACAGTTGATGTTCCGGGACGCGTCTGCACCCCGGCGACGCTCGCGAGTCTCCCCGGCTTCGGGGGACCGGGAATTTCCGCGTCGGGCGGAGAGGGGGGCGGCGGCGGCGGCGGTGGAGGGGGCGGGGGCGATGGTGGCGGCGGAGGGAGTGGCGGCGAAGGTGGATCGATCGATCTGTCGGGGCCCGTCATTGTGCCTGCGATCGTCGAGCAAGGCGTTAACGCGAAAGTGGCGATCCAGATCGATCAGACCGCCGTCCTGACGGCCAACGCCTTCAGTGGAACGCTCGAACTGGACGACCAGCTCCCGCAGGCGCTGACGAATGTCGGCATCAACGTCACGGTGACCGACTCCAACGGAAATCTGGTGAGCGGCGCCTTCTTCATCCAGCCGCCGGTCTTAAGCGGGCTCACCGCGGTGGACGGCACCGGCACACTCGCCGGCAATACCGATGGAACTGCGAAATTCGAATTCATTCCGACCAACTCGGCCGCCCCCACGGCGCCTACGGCCTACAACCTCGGCGGCACCATCAGCTACACCGATCCCGCCAGCGGCCAGCTCGTCTCGATTCAGTTGTACCCGGAAACGATCACCGTCTATCCGCAGGCGCAGATCAAGTTGGATTACTTCCTGCAAAAGGACGTTTTCTCCGACGATCCGTTTACCGAACAGGTCGAGCCGTCGGAGCCTTTTGACCTGGGTGTACTGGCAACCAACATCGGCTTTGGAGCGGCTCAGGACTTTTCGATCACGACGGCTCAGCCGCAGATCATCGGGAACTCAACCGGTCTGCTGATCAACTTTGCGGTGATCGGTACGCAAGTCGGAACACAGGCAGCAAGCCCGTCGCTGACCGTAGACTTTGGCGATCTGGATCCGGGCGATACCGAGTCGGCGGATTTTGAGCTGACTTCGAGCCTGCAAGGGGAATTCACCGGCTTCGACGGGACCTATTCGCACACCGATGCGCTGGGCGGGGCCGAAACGTCGCAGATTGTGGCGGTGGACACGCATTCACTGATTCACACGGTGCAGACCGGCTCGTCGGCGAGTCTCGATTTCCTCGCGGCCGACACGACCGACGACAGCAACAACGGTGTGCCCGACACGATTTACAAATCGGACGGCACGACAGCCTCCGTCTCTATTGCGAGCAATGTTTCCACCAGCGGAACGGCCGCCTCCGGACTGGTATCCCTGACCGCCACCGAAGCCGCCGGTTGGAACTACATCGCGGTGACCGATCCCGGCGTTGGCGACACGCTCAACAGCCTGGTCGGCCCCGGCGGGGTGAGCGTCAATTCCCACAACTACTGGACGACCGACCGAATCTTCCAGAACGGAGCCGCCAGTTACGAAAACGTGCTGCACGTGCTGGTTTACAATCCGACCGGCGGCACCGCCTCCTACACGCTCAACTACACCGCCATGAAGGCGACCGTGACCGCGACCGCGTTGACGGAAGCTTACACGGCAGCGCCCTATGCCAATGTCTCGGCCCTGGTCACGACGCCCGGCGGCGAAACCATCAGCGACGGCGTGGTGACCTATACCTATTTCGCCTCTAACGACCTCAACGATGCATTGCCGGCAGCGCCGACTTCGGTCGGCAGCTATGATGTCGTCGCCAACTTCTCCGGCGACAACAACTACCCGGCCCAGACGAGCGCGGCGGTTCCCTTCAGCATCACCAAGGCTCCGCTGATCGTCACCGCGACCAGCGCCGGCTCGACCTATGGAAGTCCGATTCCGGCGCTGACAGGGACCATCAATAGCCTGCTATTGACCGACGCCCAGAATGTGACGATCAATTTCGTCACGACGGCCACGCAGGCCAGTCACCCCAACACTTATCCCATCACGGCCACCTACGGCGATCCCCAGAATCTGCTGAACAACTATGACCTGAGTTTCACGCCGGCCACCTTCACCATCAGCAAGGCAACCCCAACACTCACGCTGCCAGCTTCGGTTTCCTTCACCTACGACGGCACCGGCAAGTCGCTCACACCGACTTTCAGCGGCGTTGCCGGGGCGACGGCGCCCACGGGAACGCCGACGATCCTCTATTATGCCGGCTCGACTACCACCGGCGCTGCGCTGACTTCACTACCGGTTAGCGCAGGGGCTTATACCGCCGTGGCGTCCTACGCCGGTGATGGCAACTACAACGCCGTCACGACTCAGCAGTCATTTACGATTGGCCGCTCCGCAACCACGACCACGCTCGCCACGCCGCCCGCTTCGATCACCGCCAACGGGACCACCAGCGTCACCAATTGGGTCGCCGCAACCGTCACCGGCGTCGCCGTGCTCCGGCCCCGTCCGGGCTGCCGACTTTCGTCTACTACCTCGGCTCGCCAATGTCCGGCACGCTGCTGACCTCGTCGCCGACGACGGCCGGTTCTTACACTGTGGTCGCGAGCTATGCTGGCAACAGCAACTATCTGCCGTCGAGCACGTCGACTCCCTTCACGATCAAGGCGGCGGTGGGCCTGACCACATCAGTGCTCGTCAACGGCGTAGCCAGCACCGGCTCCATCGCCAACACCCAGCGATCACAGGTCACGAGTCTGGTGATCAACTTCAGTTCACCCGTCACTCTTTCGGCGGGAGCGATCACCCTCACCGATCAGGATTCGATCAATCCGTTCGGAGCCGCCGGAGCCAGCGTGCCGTTTACGCTGGTCTCTTCCAACGGCGGAATGACTTACACGCTGACGTTTTCGGGCGCAGGGTTTATCAGCCGGGGCTCGTTGCCGACGTCCTTGCCAAACGGTCACTACATTCTCAACGTGAACTTCAGCCAGGTGAGTTCGGCGACGGCAACTGTTCCCACCGGCACTCAGTCGCTCAAGTTCCACCGGCTCTATGGGGATCTCACCAACGCCGGCTACATCACCACTGCGTCGGCCCGCGCCGACGCCAGCCCGGCAAACTGGGCGAGCTATCAGCAATATCTGGACAATGACGGCGCTGCTTTCAGCGCCGGGTTCGACAGTGCCGATAACGCCGCTCTTACCACCGCCCAGACCTTCGTGACCGGGACACAGGAACAGACTTTGTGGAATCTGTACAACGGCTGAACTAAATTCGCGGGCGCCCATGTCTTGTGGCCTGCCAATTCATTCACCGTATGTCATCCCCGCGAGTCCGACCGAAGGCGTTCGAATACGGAGCGCGAGGTCGCTCCGGTTCTGCCAATGAACCTAGATATTAAAATGAAAAGCAATAAAATGATAAATATGAGCTTGGCTGGCACTGTTTGGCACATTTTGGCACAATAATTCCACTTGCTGGATCGCTCGTCAGCATATTTCACTTTTCAGATCCCTCACCGCGAGGTGCGGGAGGCGAGTAAGATCATCGTAGAAGTCCGCTTTCCGCGCCATTGAGGGGAGTCGCGCGAGTGAGAACCTGTCAGGAGCTAACCGCAATGACCACACGCCGCCGTTTTTTACGCGCATCGTCTTTTATCGCTGTATTGCCGTTCGCTAAATCATCCACATTGCTCGCCGCTGAATCGCCCTCCGGCGAAATCCTTCACCCCGCCACTGCGCCCTCGTCGCCGGGCAAAGATCCCTGGCGTGGCCTTCACGTCGGCATGGCCTCCTACAGCTTCCGCAAGCTGCCGCTCGATGTGACGCTCGCGGCGATCAAACGCGTCGATCTTCATTATGTTTCGATCAAGGACGCGCATCTGCCGCTGAACAGTACGCCGGAGCAGCGAAGAACGGTCGCGGCGGAATTCCGGGATGCGGGAATCACGCCGATCAGTTGTGGCGTGATCTCGACGAAAAACGACGAATCGAACATCCGCCAGGCGTTCGAATACGCGCGCGATATCGGCGTGCCGACCATTGTCGGTAATCCCGATCCGGCTTCGCTCGATCTGATCGATAAATTCGTGAAAGAATTCGACATCAAACTCGCGATTCACAACCACGGTCCCGAAGCCGCGCATTTCAAATCGCCTTACGACACGTGGGAAGCGATTCAGGGGCACGACGAGCGGATCGGCCTCTGTATCGACGTGGGGCACACGGCTCGCGCCGGCGTCGATCCCGTCGAGGCGATCGGCAAGTGCAAATCCCGGCTCTACGACATGCATTTCAAGGACATCTCGAGTCGCGACGCAAAAAACGCGTCGATCGCCGAGGTGGAAGTCGGTCGCGGCGTGCTCGATATTCGCGGGATGCTCGCGGCGCTTCTGGAAATCAAATACGCCGGGCATGTTGGGTTCGAGCATGAGAAGACTGCGGAGAATCCGCTGCCGGGGGTGGCGGAGTCGGTGGGGTATACGAAGGGGGTTTTGTCGTGCGTGGCGAGGGGATGAGTTACAAGACGGCGCGTCAAACTTTCACCGACAGGAAGCCCGGGGATTTGCGTGCTGCGCCGGCGGTAGCGCGCGGCGTCATCCGGTAGTGCGCTGCTCCATCCGCCACACCGCTCCAATCCCTGGGCTTGACGGTGAACCCGTCGCAATACTTCTCATCGCTGCCGTCGTTCGGCGGCGGTGAACATATCGTCAACTGAAACTGAGAAACCGTCAATGAGCGCAGAGCTGGCACGATCACTCCTGCCAAAGTTGCCAAAAAGCGCATAGCCCCCTGCATCTAATTTCAAGACCATGATCCAGTATTCGATTGGGTCGATGATCCAGTATTCCGAGATGTTCGCTTGTGCATACTCCTGCCGCTTCGTTTCCAGGTCTCTTCGGCGATCATCACTCAGGATCTCCATCACCAAATCAGCACCATCTGCGAAATCGTTCCCCATCCGAGCGACATTCGATTCAAGAGAGAACACGACATCCGGCTCCCGAATCTTCCCTTCCCAAAGACGGACCGGATAAGGCGCTATGACCACTTCGCCGCCTCCATGCGCGACTGCATGTGCATCCAGCGCGTTGTGGAGGTAGGTTGCAATGTGTTGGCGAAACTTGGTCGGCATTTCAAGCACCTCGACATTGCCGTCGTTCAATTCGACTAGCCTGTTGGTGCGCCGGTTGACCTCCAAATAGTCCCCTTCGCTCCAATATCCCTGGTCGGGGAAGAGCCGAGCAATTTCCCATGCCGGCTCCGGCTGTCTCAGCGATGATGGGCGCTTAATCGTCATGAATTCGATCTTGGGATTTTAATATACCACAACTTCGGTGATCAATGTGAGCGTCCCGGTTTGACCCAAAAACCCCCTCGGATATACTCCCAACCTCCCCGTCCTACCGGTATTTGATCGCATTTTTCATGGCACGTGTCGATCTCGAAAAAGTCACGAAAATCTATCCCGGCGGCGTCAAGGCCGTCGATGGAGTCGATCTGAGCATCGCTGATCAAGAGTTCGTCGTCTTGGTCGGTCCGTCCGGGTGCGGGAAGAGCACGACACTTCGGATGGTCGCAGGACTGGAGGAGATATCGGCGGGCATCATCCGCATCGGCGAGCGTGTTGTGAATCATGTCGCTCCCAAAGACCGCGACATCGCCATGGTCTTTCAGAATTACGCTCTCTACCCGCACATGACCGTCTACAAGAACATGGCTTTCGGCCTGAAGCTGCGCCGCGTGCCCAAGGCGCAGATTCAGGAACGAGTCATGCAGGCCGCCAAAACGCTCGACATCGTTCATCTGTTGGATCGCAAGCCCAAGGCACTATCCGGCGGGCAACGCCAGCGCGTCGCCGTCGGGCGGGCGATCGTCCGTGAGCCGGCGGCGTTTTTGTTTGATGAGCCGCTTTCGAATCTCGACGCCAAGCTCCGTGTTACCACGCGGGCCGAACTCAAACGCCTGCACCAACGTCTAAAGACAACGACGATTTACGTCACCCACGATCAGGAAGAGGCGATGACCCTCGGCGATCGGATCGTGGTGATGAAAGATGGCGTCATCCAGCAGGCCGACACGCCTTTGCGGACCTATAATTCCCCGGTCAATCGGTTTGTGGCTGGTTTCATCGGCATGCCGCCCATGAATTTTTTCGACGGCGCGATCAAGCGAGTCGATGGCGAGCTGATCTTTGAGGAAGGAAAGCTGGAAACGGCACCCGCGAGCTCGACCGGGTTGGTTGAATCGGCGGGTCGATCGGTGGGCCATGGCGGGCATGTGCCTGTGCCGGCTGCCCCGGCCGGGTTGACGTTGCCGGGCATTGGGTTTAGGATTTCCGTCCCCCTGCCTATGCGGGTCCGTCTCGAACAGGCGGTCGGCACGCATGTGGTGCTGGGAATTCGGCCGGAGCATTTTTATCTTCGACCGGGCTCGGGAGATTTTAGCGGGCGAGATTTTAACCGGGGCGATCCTGGCCGCGAGGCCATGGCGCCGATTCAGGTGGTTTTGAAAGTCATTGAGCCGTTGGGCAACGACATGGACGTTTACATGAGCACAACTCTGCACGATCGGGTAGTCGGTCGGGTGGAGGCGCAATCGGATTTGGCGGTTGATACGCAGGCGACACTGTACGTCGATCTGCGAAAGGTCCACTTTTTCGAACCCGGAGAGACCGGGATGAACCTGCGAACCACGAGTGAGCTTTCCCATGCTGTTGCATAAGCCGCATGGACAAGCTCTTCGGGCGTTACTCGCCCATCCGGAGGAATACGGATGAGCGGGTGAAGGTCTTTTCACAGGTTCGCTCGAAACAGCGTGGGCCGCCTTTTGAGGTGGCTTTTTTGTTGGAGTGATGATGAAGGAGCCAGAAGCCAGAAGCCAGGACCCAGAAGAATCGACATTCATTCTGGGTTCTGGCTCCTGGCTCCTGGCTTCTCCCAGAAAAACTGAATAGCAGAAGAGGATTCATGAACCAGGAACTCATCCGCATCGTGGACGGAATTGCCCGCGATAAAAATATCGAACGTGACCAGATCTACTCGGACATCGAGCAGGCGATCGCATCCGGTCTGCGCAAACAGTTCGACACCGAAGACACCAGCGAATTCACCGTCGCCGTCGATCGCCATACCGGCGACATCAGCGCCTCGCGCCAGGGGGAACTTCTGCCCCTGTCGGTTGTCGGGCGCATTGGCGCCCAAACCGTCAAGCAGGTGATGATCCAACTGATCCGCCAGGACGAGCGCGGCAGCATTTACGAAGAATATAAGGATCGCGTCGGAACGATCGTCAACGGCACCGTCGCCCGCTTCGAAGGGGGCACGATGATCGTCAACCTCGGGCGCGTCGAAGGAATCATGCCGCGCAGCGAGCAGATTCCCGGCGAGACGCACCAGGTCGGCGAGCGCATCCAGGCGCTGATCATGGAAGTGCGCGACACGCTCAGCGCCGTCAAGATCATCCTGAGCCGAAGCCACCCGGAACTGATTCGCCGGCTCTTCGAGCGCGAGGTCCCGGAAGTGGGCGAGCGCACGATCGAAATCAAGGCGCTGGCCCGCGAGCCGGGGCATCGCACCAAGATTGCCGTCAGCTCCATCGACAGCAAGGTCGATGCGGTCGGTGCGTGCGTCGGCGTGCGCGGCAGCCGAATCAAGAACATCGTCGAGGAACTGGGCGGCGAAAAGATCGACATCGTCCGCTGGAATGAATCGAGCCAGATCCTCATCGGCAATGCGCTCAAGCCGGCCGAGGTGACCGAGGTTTCGCTCTGCTTCGAGCTGGGTCGGCGCGACGGTCGTGGTCAACGATGACCAGCTCAGCCTCGCAATCGGCAAGCGCGGGCAAAACGTGCGGCTGGCGGCGCGTCTGACCGGCTGGGACGTTGATATCCTCACCCCGCCGGAATTTCAGGCCGGAGTGGCCCGTCTCGATCAGACGCTCAAGGCCATCGAGGGAATCACGCAGGAGATGGTCGACAAGGTGATCGCCCTGGGTCTCATTGATGTGCGCGACATCGAGGAAGTCGGCGCCGGCCCCTTGATGGAAGAGCTGGCGCTGGATGAAGCCAAGGCCACTTTTGTGGTCAATCGCTGTGGCGAAGAGGCGAAGATCGTCGCTGTAGAGCAGGAAGCCAAGAAGATCGCGGACGCGTCGGCCAAGGCCGCGGACAGGGCCGCCCTCATGGCGGCCGCCAAGGCCAATCCGACCGCGTCGGCCGACGCCCGGGCTTTTGCCAATGCCCTGCAAGGTGGCGGTGAATCCCCGGAGACATCGGAGACGCTTCCCGGCCCGCTGGAAGCAACCGAAGGGGCCGCGCCGGAAATCGTCACCCATCAGGAACAAGGCTCCGACGGGGAGGATGAACTTTCTCCTGAAGAGCAGGCGGTTCACAGCATTGCCGTTCCGGAGTCCGATGATTCGGCCGGCGATCAGCCGGATGAGCTGAGTGAGACGGCGGCGCTGGCCGAGGGCAGCATGCCGCCGCCTGCGGGCATCGATAGTGATAAGAATTAAATTGTTGAAGTCGTATTCGCTGCGTGGTTCGAAGTTTTGCGGAGATCGTTTTGGCAACAGGCATTCGTGTCAATCAACTCGCCAAGGAACTGAACGTCGAGAGCAAGCTGATTCTTCAGAAGCTCAAAGACGAAGGTCTGGGCGATCAGGCCACCAACCATATGAGCGTGCTGAAGCTCGGGCTGGCGGCATCGGTGCGCGAGTGGTTCGGCGAGGGGAGCGGCGGGGGAACTGCGGTGGAAACCGCAGCGCATGTGGACGTGGCGATGGCCAAGCCCAAGCGCCTGCGCACGCGGAAAAAGACGGATACCGCGGTCGAAACGCCCGGCGAGCCGGAACCAACGCCTGTAGTGGAGGAAGTGCCTCCGCCTCCCCCGGAGATCGCTCCAGCGCCGGTCGAAGCGCCCGCGGTCATTGTGGAAGAAGCGCCGGCGCTCGTGGCGCCTGCGCCGGTGGAGGAGATTGTCGTCGAAGCGCCTGCGCCCATCGTTGAAGAGCCGGAGGCGGCCAAGACGCCCGCTCCCGTTGCCGCCGCCGTGCCGCCCGTTTCGCGCCCAACCGTCACGCTGAGCAGCCGCGGCAGCGGACCGGCCGTCGTCGAACGACGCCAGCAGGCCGTCATTCCCGCTCCGCAGCTTAAGACGCTGGAGCCGGCAAAGATCAGCGGGCCGACGATCGTCCGCGTCGAGAAGCCGGACAATCTTCCCACCCCGCGGGCCCGACAGCGCCCCGCTGGGGAAGGCGCAGCCGCCTTTACCCCGGCGCGCCCGCAGGCAGGACGCGGGGTGAAAGTTTCCGACGAGGAAGAAGAAGCAGAAGCGAAAAAGAAGCTGGCCGGGGGAAAACCTGGAAGCGGCGGTCGCACGCTCTCCAACCGCCGCCGCGGGCCCGACGGCCGGCGCGGCGATGCGCTTGCCAAGTTGAAGGAATTCAGCGAGCAGGATCTCCAGGAACGCCGCATCCGCCTCAGTGCGGCCAGCGTCACCCGCGCCAAGTTCGATCATCACCTGACCAAGAGCGTTGGTCGCGGCACGCACGTCCAGGCCAAGACCGCCGCCGAGACCGGCGGCGCCATTGAGATCGAGGAACCAGTAACCGTCAAGAGTCTCTCGGCCGTCCTGGGGATCAAGGGGACAGACATCGTCCGCAAACTTTTCATGCAGGGCGTTGCGGGCATCACGATCAACTCGTCGCTCGACCGGGACACGGCCGGTACGCTGGCGCTGGAATACGGCGTCGAGCTGCACATCCGCGAGCAGGCGACGCTCGAAGAGCAGTTGCTTTCGGAATTCGAAGAGCCGGAGAGCGATCCCGAAAAGCTCGTGCTTCGCCCGCCGGTCGTGACCATCCTGGGTCACGTCGACCACGGAAAGACCAGTCTGCTCGACCGGATCCGCAAGGCCAACGTGGCGGCCGGCGAGGCGGGCGGGATCACCCAGCATACCGCCGCCTGGATGGTGCAGCTCGGCGAGAAGAAGGTCACTTTCATCGATACGCCGGGCCACCAGGCCTTTACCGCCATGCGCGCCCGCGGCGCCAACATGACCGACGTGGTCGTGCTGGTCGTCTCCGCTGCCGAAGGCGTTCAGCCGCAGACGATCGAATCGATCAACCACGCCCGGGCGGCCAACGTGCCGATCGTCGTGGCGATGAACAAGATCGACCGCCCCGACGCCAACGAACAGCAGGTCCTCGGTCAACTCGCCGCCAATGGGCTCAATCCCATCGAGTGGGGCGGCGAGACGGAAGTGGTCCGCACCAGCGCCACCACCGGGCAGGGGATCACCGAGCTGCTGGAAATTCTCGATCTGCAAAGCCAGATCATGGAGCTCAAGGCTGATCCGGCCATTCCTTCCCGCGGAACGGTGATCGAATCACGCATCGATCCGGGGCTGGGCAATGTCGCAACGGTTCTCGTGCAGGCCGGCACGCTTCACGTCGGCGACGTGCTCCTGTGCGGACCGGGCTATGGGCGCGTCCGAATGCTGCTCAACGACCTGGGGCAGACGATTACCGAAGCCGGCCCTTCCACTCCCGTCCTGGTCAGCGGCCTCAACGAGCTTCCGTCGGCCGGCGATAAGTATTACGTCGTTGAAGACGTCGATCGCGCCAAGACCATCGCCGAGGAGCGGCGCACGCTGACGCGCCAATCGGCGCTGGCCAGCCGCGGCGCGGTCACGCTCGACAGCATTTTCGCGCAGATGAAGGCCGGCGACACCAAGACGATCAACCTGATCATCAAGGCCGATGTGCAGGGTTCTGTGGAAACGCTTGAAAAGACGGTGGTTGAAGCCAACACCGATGAAGTCCGCGTGCGCGTCATCCACGCCGCGGCCGGTGGCATCACCGAGAGCGACGTCGAACTGGCTGATGCCTCCAGCGCCGTCATCATCGGGTTCCATGTCGTTCCCGATGAAGCCGCCCGGGCCATGGCCGAGCAGCGCCGCGTCGAGATTCGCGTTTACCGGATCATTTACGAAATCCTCGATGACCTGAAGAAAGCATTGTCCGGGCTGCTCGAGCCGGAGGTGCGCGAAAAACTTCACGGACATGCGGAAGTGCGCAAGGTTTACAAGGTCAGCCGCGTCGGAAACATCGCCGGTTGCTTCGTCACCGACGGGCACGTTCAGCGCGGCAGCCGCATCCGTCTTACGCGCGGCGGCGTGATCGTCACCGAAGATCTGTCGATCGAATCGCTCAAGCGGCTGAAGGACGACGCCAAGGAAGTGAAGGCCGGCCTCGAATGCGGCATCAAGCTGGCCAACTACGACGACCTCAAGGAAGGCGACATCCTCGAAGCGTACATCCGTGAGACGATTCAGAGGACGCTGTGAGCGCGTGTAGGCAGTATGCAGTAGGCTGGCACCGAGACGTTTTATCTGCCTGCAGCCTACAGCTTACTGCCTGCCGAAAACATGAAAGTCGGCGTTCTTCAGGTCGAGTTTACGGTGATCGACGCGATGTCGCTGAAGGACAAGCGGCGGGTGGTCAAGAGCCTTAAGGACCGAATTGCCCACGGGCACAATGTTTCGATCGCGGAAGTCGGCGCGCTCGACGAGCATCGCCGCTGCATCCTGGGAATGGCAATGGTTTCCAACGACGCCCGCTATGTTGAAGGGGCGCTGAGTAAACTGGTTGATTTGATCCGGCTGGTCCCGCAGGTGAGCCTGATCGATTTTCAGATTGATCTTCTGTAGGGTGGGCTTGGCCCACCGCGAAGGAGAAGGTGGGCCGAGCCCACCCTACAAATGTCCCGCAGAACCGAACGTCTCGGCAGCACGATCCAGCAGGAGCTGGCGCTGATTATCCTGCGCGAGCTGAACGACCCGCGCCTGACCGGCATGCCGAGCATCACGCGCGTGAAGGTGAGCCCGGACCTGGCGGTCGCGGATGTCTTCGTCACCATTATGGGTTCGCCGGGGCAGCAGAATGCGGCGCTCAACGCCTTGAAGCATTCGGCGGGATTGATGCGCACCCGGCTCACCAAATCGCTGACGTTGCGCGTGGCCCCATTCATTAAATTTCATATTGATGAAGGACTGAAAAAGGAGCTGGAAGTACTGGAGCTGGTCCGAATGGCCGCCGAGGAGACCGCCGAAAATGACCGCCGCCGCGCGCAAGCCGAGGCCGCGGCAGCAAGTGCCGGGATTTCGCCCTCGGCCGGCGGCCCGGGGGAAGGTGCAGCTGCAAGCGTGGACGCGACCGGCCCTCATCCGAGCCCTCTCCCGGAGGATCAGGAGAGGCAGAAAGATCTGCTCGATCCAATCGATCCCCGACAGTCGGATGATTCAGTATCCGATGGGCCGGATCATCCACCGCTGCCATGAAATCAGGCTCTTCGATCTACACAACAACTGCATGAAAAACGCAACCAAACACGCTGAAGAACTACGCTCGCTTTACAAGCGGGTCATGAAGGATTTCAAGGCCGAGGAGCCGGCGCCTCCGGCGCATGATCCGCTGAAAGCGCTGGTGCGGGCGGCGATGAGCTTCGACATGGCCGACAGCAAGGCCGAAGAGGCGATGCGCCATATCGACAAGGAATTTGTCGATCTCAACGAGCTGCGCGTCGCCACCGACCTGGAGATCCAGGAGCTGCTCGGCACCCGCTACCCGGCGATCGAAAAGCGGGTGGCAATGATCACACAGTCGCTGAACAACATTTTCGAGCGCGAGCACACCCTGAGCCTCGACCGGCTCAAGACGGTGAGCAAGCGCGACGCCCGCCAGTTTCTGCGCGAATTGCCGGAAATCCATCCGTTCGTCGAGGCATACGTGATGGTTTTTTCCTTCGACGGCCATGCGTTTCCCGTGGACGACGAAATACTCGCCAGCTTCCGCGAGCACGGCATCGTCGAGGACGAGACGTCGCTGGCCGATGCCCAGAAATTCGCCGAGCATCACCTCAAGGCGGAGGAGTGCCGGGAGTTTTTTCTCGCGCTGCGCCATGCCTTGTCCAACGGTAAAGCGCGCAAGAAACGATGAGAGGATTCCCACAATCCCAACGCCCGGTGTGCTTGCACGCCGGGTACGTCCGATGCGAACCCGGCGTCTAAACACGCCGGGCGTTGGAGGAAGCGGGAACCCATTCTTCTGATGCCCGATTTTGATCCGGATCAACAATGACCGAGAGACTTCCCCAGACGACGCTTCGCCTCGGCCTGCCCAGCGGCAGCCTGCAGAATTCAACTATCGAGTTGTTCGGCCGCGCCGGGTATCACGTAACAATTCCCGATCGCAGTGTTTTCCCCCGCATCGACGACGACAAGCTGTCGGCGGTCTTGTTTCGCGCAGGAAATCAGCCGCTACGTCACCGACGGCATCATCGACTGTGGCCTGACCGGTCACGACTGGGTCGTGGAAAACGGAAACGAAAACGACGTGATCGAAGTGTGCGAGCTGACCTATTCGCGGGCGAGCAGCAATCCGGTGCGTTGGGTGCTGGCGGTTCCCGAGGAGAGCCCGGTACGCAAGCCCGAAGACCTCGACGGCAAAATCATTGCAACAGAGCTGGTCAACACCGCCCGGCGCTATTTCGCCGGCAAAGGCGTGAACGTTACGGTCGAATTTTCCTGGGGAACGACGGAGATCAAGGCCCGTCTCCTCGACGGGATCGTCGAATCGACAGAGACCGGCTCATCACTCCGCGCAATAATCTGCGCATTGTGGACACCCTCCTGACGAGCACGACTCGTTTTGTCGCCAACAAGTCCGCCTGGGAAACGCCGTGGAAACGGGAGAAGCTGGAGAACATGGCCATGCTCCTGCGCGGCGCGATCGAAGCGCGGGCCAAGGTCGGGTTGAAATTGAACGTTCCCGAAAGCCGGCTCCAGGACGTGATTCGCATTCTTCCCGCCGAAAAGAGCCCGACCGTGAGTCGGCTGGCGGACAGCGATTGGGTCGCGGTCGAGGTGATTCTCGAGGAACGACAGGAGCGCGAGCTGATCCCCGCGCTCAAGCGCGCCGGCGCGACTGGCCTCATTACCTATCCGCTGAATAAAGTGATTCCGTGACGATCGCCCCGGCAGCCGGGTGAAGCGCCGAATTGTCGCGATCTTCCTCTGCCTCCCTCTCCCGGTACTCCGGGAGAGGGTCGGGGTGAGGGTGCCTTTCGGATAAGGAACAATTCGCGACTTCCAAATACCCCTCACCCTAACCCTCCCGGAGTACCGGGAGAGGGGACAAGAATCGCACTCCCCCCCGTTGAGCGCTACACCCTCGGCGGCGGGCAGCGTTGAGAACTACCGCTCCACGGCGGCGACCCATTCCTTCCAGAACCATCGCCACGCCGCGGCGCAATGGGTATAGTGAAGTTCATGGCTCAGGACACAAACTCCGATGACGTCCCGCGTAAACTTGCGTGCCCGAAATGCGCGGCCCCCATGGAGACTGTGAAATTTGCGGACATCGAGATCGATCGCTGCACCGGATGCAAAGGGTTGTGGTTTGACGCGCTGGAACGCGAGCATCTTGCCGGGCTCAAAGGGTCGGAGCAGATCGATGTCGGTGCTCCCGCCGCGAGTGGATCGAGCGCGATCAAAACACTCTACTGCCCGGTCTGCCATACGCAGATGATCAAGATGGTGGACCACTCCCAGCCGAGCGTCCACTACGAGTCATGTCAGGTCTGTTACGGATTGTTCTTTGACGCGGGAGAGTTCCGGCAGTTGAAGGAATCCCACGTCATGGACTTTTTCCATCGGCTCTTTCACCGGAACTGAATGACCTTGCGCGATCATGCGCGTCAGACATCGCTTTTAGCCGCTGTCCCGAAGGGCAGCGTTGAACCCTCATGGGCGCGTACTCGCGCACATTCATTCAGGACTTGGGCCCCGCTCGCGTTGCGCTCCAATCGAATCGTGGCGTCCTGATCGGAAAGGCACGCTCATGTTCCGAATCAAATCCGTCCTCCTGCTGCTCGTGATAACGGCTGTCGCTTCGGCGCAGATTTCCACCGACGAGGCGCAGCGACGGCTCAACGAGAAACTTGCAAAGAAGCCCGCGTCGACGCAACCCGTCAGCGAGGTTGACCGGCTGCGGGGAGAGAACCGGCGGCTGCGCGAGGAAAACCTGTCGCTGCAACGCGAAGTCTCCGAGCTTCGGGATGCGCTGGCCAGCGCGGTGGGCGGGTCTACTACGCGTCCCGCCTCCGAAGCGCAGACCCAGCCGGGCGCGGATCTGGCGGCCAAAATCGTCGGCAAGTGGGCGGGGGGGACCATCGCCGCGGGAAATGCCTTCACGATCGAATTTCAGCCTGACGGCAATTACCTCCAGAGCTGGACGGTCTCCCCGCGAAGCGACAAAGGGCATTATTCATTTACTTCCGAAAACACGATCGAAATGTGGACCGGCAACGCGCCGCAACACAACCAATATCGCGCAGAAATTGCCGCGGGGGAATTGAAGCTGACGCCGCTCGTCATTGCCGCCGGCGACGTTCCACGCGGCAAGCCGATGGTTTTGAAACAGGAGCCGTGACGAAAATTCGGCGCAAAAAAAAGGTCTGACTCTTCCCCTAAGGTCAGACCGAGGCCCCAGCCCCAAAGTTAAAACTAAGTGAGTCAGCAGGAATTACAGAAGGAAACAAAGGCAGATGCGTTACCTGTCCGCTCGGCGGAAGGGGACGCTGCCTATCGATAACCAACCGCGCTCCATGCCGCCATTACCACGGCGACGATCTTCCAATAACAAAAATAATGCCGCGGCCCAAAATTGCGCTTATTTTTTGATATACCTCACTCATTGGCGGAAATCGCCGCAGGGTCAGATCTGCCGACGTGATCGAGCTCAAGCAATCGCCTGTAAAATCGACCGTGAAATTCCTGGTGCTTGAAAAGCGCGCGAATGCGATCAGAAATGCAAGGTAAACAACAGAATTAAGGTTTCATTAATCCCTGCGCTGCGAGCCAGTCGCCAAAGCGGTCGATCCAGTGATCGATCGGCAGGCCGCGCTGTGACATGCCGAATCCATGGCCTCCCTTTGAGTAAACATGCAGCTCCGCACTGAGCCCTGCTGCTTTCCATTGTGAAAAGACTGCGCATGCTGCCGCCGAGAGCCGCCTTTGTCGTCGCCGGCGCAAAGAATAAAGAGCGGCGGCGCATCTTTCGGAATCGCGGACTCCGGACCGGTGCCGTAGATGGGCGCGGCAAAATCGGGATGGGTGTCGGCGTCGTGCTGGTTGACGACCCCCATCGCGACAACTCCGCCGGCCGAGAAACCCATGATGCCGATCCGGTCGGGCGCGATCTTCCACTCTGCACAGCGCTGCCGCACGATCTTCATCGCCTGGCGGCCGTCGACCGATGCCAATTCAGCGATATCCATCCCCGCCGGTTTCGTGCGCGGGCGGTTATTCATTTTCTTTTCGAAATCTTCCAGTGAGTCCCCGGTGTCGAGCAGCCGGTATTTGAGAACAAACACGCTCACCCCGCGTGCCGCGAGCCATTCGGCGACCGCCGTCCCTTCGTTCTGCCAGGAGAGAAATCGGAATCCGCCGCCGGGCGCGATGATGATCGCCGTTCCGCTGGCCTTGGCCGGATCGGCGGGATAAACCGTCACTGTCGGCCGGGTGACGTTGCGGACCATCTTCTTGTGGTCCCACGTGTTCTTGTAGCTGATTTCTTTCTGGGTCCAATTTTCCGAGCCGGGGGCAACGCCGGGCCAGAGATTGATTACGGCGTGGCCGTCGTCCGTTTGAAGCGAAGGCGCCGAGGTGGGTTCGTCGGCACTGGCAACCGGAGCGCACGCCAGCAGAGCCAGCCCACACAAAAACTGACAGATAATAGTTCGCATGATGATTTTCCAGTTCGAATCCTCAATCCCGCACTGCCGCCGCCACCATTTCCAGCACGCGGCGCAATCCATCGTCTCCGCCCATGCTTCCCTCATTGAACGGCGTTCGCGGAATCGGCTGCCAGTTGTCGCGCGAATGATCGGTGTATGCCGGCTGTGGGATGCCGGTCAGCGAGGGATCGTATTGTCCGTCGCTCCCGCCGAGCTTGTAGATGACCAGGTCGAGCGATGGAACGACGAAGAGGCCGAATCCGCCGGCGCCGGATTTGTAATACGCGTCGCGCGGTGCCGGCCACATGACCGTCAGAGTTGTTCTCGAACTGAAGTGCAAACGGACAATGCGGATTGTACGGCGAGGGCTTGTTGCACATCGCGATGTAATCGGAAGGCACGAGCTGGCGGTCCTTCCATTTGCCGTCGTGAAGCAGGCAATAGCCAAAGCGCAGCGTATCGGTTGCGTGCAGCGCGATGCTTCCCGCACCGTTGGCATGGGGCATGTCGAAGCCGCCGCGGTGAGTGCAATATCCCCAGGCGCCCCATCCCATCGGCTTTCCCAGCCGCTCGTTGATGTAATCCTGCAACTCCATGCCGGTCACGTGCCGCAGCACGATCGACGCGATATGCGGTGCGGCACGATGCGTACGAATAACCCGCGCCCGGATCAATCCAGAGGGGCACGTGAATCGACGATTGGTCGAGGTTGCGAATATCCTGCCCCGGGCCGGATTTGAGCGCCTGCGCTTTGCCCATCACGATCCCAGTCGGCGAACCGCCTTCGCCGACAAACCCGGCGCTCATGCAAAGCAACTGTCCGAGCTTAATATTGCCCTTGCGCGGATCGTCCAGCGGAAACGCCTCGGGCAAAAAAGCCGGTGTGAAAACTTTCGTCTCCAATCCATCAGGAATCCTGTCGTGAAACTCATGCAGCATGATTCCGCAGGCGATGCTCGTGAACGCCTTGCCGGTCGAAGCCATGTCCGGGTTGGCGTTGCGCTGGCCGCGGCCGAAATATTTCTCGAAGACGAGATATCCGTGGCGGACGACGAGCAATCCGCCGTTGCGCGTGCAGCGTGAGGTAAAGTCAAACGCCTGATCAAGACGGGCGGGGTCGATCCCCGCGATCGTCTTCGTCTGATCTCCATTGGTCGGAGTGCGCCATCCTCCTTCGCTGTCGGGCGGGGGGAAATAATCGTCCGCAAGAATGACGGCGGAGCTCGCGAAGCCGCAAGCGGCGAAGAGGGTGAGAAGCAATGTCGAAACTAGCCGTCGTTGAAGTGGGATCATGCACATCAATCATCGCCTCCCTCTGCGAGTGCATCAATTGCGCTGCAAGCGATCACCACGACTGGGCAGAGCGGCACTCGAAATTACCGTATCGCCGAATGTCGGAGACACCGCGCTGCGCCGCATCCGCTGCGCGTCCCACCCATTTCGGTGCCCGACCGATGTGGGGCGGCGCGGCGGGACCGGGATTGGGTTCGGAGGGCAAGAAAGTGCCGCTTTGCCCCGTCGTGAAGGAGCGCCAAATCAAGTAACCGCCCTTACAATTCAACATGATCATCAATCGATTCCTATTCGTGCTTGCTCCTGCGTTGCTCGCGACCTTTGCGCCCGCCGCGCCGACAACCGAACCCGCGACGCGGCCCGACGCAGAAAAGCAGACGGTAGTCCAGAAAATATCACTGGCGGACTTTGTGAAATTGCGGAGCGAAGCGGACACCGTCGTACTCGATGTCCGCACGCCGCGCGAATATGCCGCGGGACATGTGCCGGGGGCGGTTAACGTGGACTGGCGTTCGCGCAGCTTCAGCGAGCAAATCGAAAAACTCGACAAGTCGAAGAAATATCTCGTTCACTGCATGGGCGGCGTTCGCAGTGCCGCTGCCACTGCGCAAAATGAGCACGCTCGATTTCGAACATCTCTACGATTTTTCCGGCGGGTGGCTCGAATACGAAAAATCGGGAAAGCCCGTCGAAAAATAAATGGTTCATGGGGTATTCTTCACCTCATGACTTCGACGCGTGCGCGGCTCTGGACCGGTTCGATTTTCGTCTTGGCGGGCATCGGCTTTGCCTCGATCGGCTGGATCATTGCGGGGCTGCAGCATTATCGCCTCGCAACGTACCAGCCCGTCTCCGCCACCGTCCTCGAATCCCATGTGAAAACCAGCCAGGGAACCAAGGGGGGCGTTTCGTACGAACCGATCATCACCTACCAGTATGACCTGCAAAACGTGCGCCACCAGTCGAAAAGGGTGCTTCCCATGGGAGGCCTCGGGATGTCCGGCGATTGGGCCTGGGACATCTGCGCGGTATCCGGAGGGCCTGAAAACCACCGCCTGGTATTCTCCCCGCAGTCCCGGCAGCGCGTTTCTGATTCATGATGCCTATCCCTTTGCGCATGTGTTTGCCCTGGTTCCGGCGATTGTGATCGCGATCGGGATCAGCGCGATTGCCGCCGGCCCCGATTCTTCGCGGTTGCCTCGTGCCCCGGTGCTTCAACCCAACGGGTGGTACCAACTCGCCGAGGAAGGACGCTGCGCCGTCGTAGGAATCTCTGGTGGCTGGGAACGATTTCCGCAGCCGGCTATTTCCTGCTCGTCCTCGGCGATTATTTCATCGCGAATGCCCGACAAGTTGATCTCTTTCTGATCATTGCCGGGCTTGCCTGCGGCGCTGTTCTGATCTTTCCCCTCCGAAAAGCGTGGCGATACAGTCAGCTTTGCCACGATTTTCTGGATGCCGAGGTATTGGTTCAGGGCGCCCAGTTCGTCCCCGGCCACACGATCAACATCCGATTTCGCCAGGCGATTTTTCGCCCGCTGCAAATCACCGACGCTTCTCTCGGCATCATCTGCATCCGCGGCGACAGGAACACCACTCGAAAAGGTTCAACCCGATCCAAAACATCCGAAGCATGGTCCCTTTGGAAGCCGATCGTTAAGGACCGTGCGATGTCCGCCGGCCAATTTATCGAGGGCCGAGCGGCTTTGGATATCCCTGCCGACGCCTCTCCCACCAGCGCGTTCCCCGGTTCGCGATATCCGTTCTTCCGATGGTTTATTGTCGTTCGCGTACAGGCTGAGGGTGGGCCGCAAATGGAGGCGAAATTTCCGATTCTCGTTGAAGCGCAATCGCTGGTATCTGATTCCGGACCCCGCGTAATCTCTGTAAACCCATAGGACGGCTCTGAAAAGATTTGCTGACACGGCGCAGGATGCGATGGTACAATGAAATCGGCATGCGGGGCACTTCGCTATTTAGTCGATCGAGATGTACTTGGGTTCGCGGTGTCCGCCCGCGCCGCGCTACCGCCGGATTCACTCTCGTTGAATTACTGGTCGTCATCGGAATCATTGCGATACTGATTGCGATGCTCATGCCCGCATTGAGCCGGGCACGGGAGGAGGCGAGGCGAATCGCGTGCGCCAGCAACATGCGCCAGATCGCTGAATCCCTGATGATCTACCTGAACAATTTCAACGGCTGGATGCCGCCGCAGATTGAGGAAGTGGACGATTTCGGGGATCCGACGGCTGTTCAGCCGAATCCGGGCCTGGATGGAATCAGCAATGTGATGGATCCTGCCCAGGCCAATGGACGCGTTTTCTATTGCCCGAGCGTCGAAGGATACACGCTTCCGTCGCATCCTGTCACGGCGCTGAGCGATACGAGTTACATGCCGAACGGCGCGGTCTTCGCGCGCCCGGTCGCTTCAGTGACCCAGGCCAGCCAGATCATTTATCTTCAGGAGGAAAATTTTCATGCCAACACCGTTTGGCAAAGTCCCTTTGCGCTGAGCACTTCCGACTGGCCCGGCCTGCAGGCGAGCTTTTACGTCTTTCACGCGAAGGCCGGAGAGGTGTATTGGCGCTGGCACGAATTCGACTACCTCGGCCATGGCGTCGAAAATTTCTGCAACAATCACAGCGAGGGGGGAAACCTCGCATTCGTCGACGGTCATGTCGAATATCGGAAATACAAATCGCTTCGATCGGGGGATTTCGGGCTGACGCCGGATGAGCCGTGGTCAAGCACCAACAGCGATCCCTATGGCGGTCAGCAGGCGGACACGCCTCCGTATTCCTACACCTCGGCGTTTTAATCGGATCGGACGCTCAATAGACCGCCGGAAGCAGCCTCCAGGTCTTGTTGCGATAATCCGAGTAAGCGGATCCGAACGCGCGAAGCAGAAGTCTCTCTTCAGCGTTGATCCGCGAGACAAGCAGCGGAATCATCATCGCCGCCAGCGCCAGGCCGATGCCGCTACGGAAGACCATGGCCCAGCCGAACAGCGTCAGGATCGCACCGGTGTAGGAGGGATGACGAACGATCGAATACCATCCGCCGGTCTCCAGTTTGTGCCCCTCCTGAATTGCCACGTGGACAGTGAACCGCTCACCCAGCGCAAGAATCGGCCCGATGCGCAGGATCATTCCGAAAAGAAACAGCGCGAGTCCCGCATCGCCGACTGTGGTGCCGCCGACTGTCAGAAGATGATGTCGGGCGCCATATGCGCTGGTCCACCCCATGGCCAATCCGAGAAGTAAGAGCGGCACGAAGATCCAGTTATTCTCCGGCTCGTGCAGCCGGCCGGGATTCAGATTGCATCCGCACAGCGGCGTAAACCCGGCCAGCGCGATCAAGGCGGCGCAGACTCCATCGCGGCGTGGATCGGAAAAGAACCCGCGCCACCCGCCCCAGCCGCAGACCGAAAGGCCGACGTATCCCAGCGCAAACAGCACCGCAAGAAAAGCCAGCGTGCGCCGGGAAACGGGAGAAACGCTTTTCATCGCCATCGCGTTGAGTCCTTTTCGCCCTCACATGATATTCACTCCTCGTGCAACGAGGATGACGATAACGGTCAGAGAAATGCTCGCCTGAAGCATCACCATCACCTTGGCCCAGCGCGAAATGATCGGCGCATCGGTCGGTGAAAGGGCGGTGCTGGTGTTGAAGGCGAGGAACAGATAATCGACAAATCGCGGCGACCATTCGCGCGCCTCCTTGGCCAGTTCGGAAGGTTCGGGCAGATCGTGCAGTGTCATCTGCGGGAAAAGAAACGCGCCCTGCGTGTGGCCCGGAACCGCGTCGCGCTTGACCGGGCCGCCGGCATCAAGACGCCAATACCAGAGCGCGAAGACGAGCACGTTGCTCGCCCACAAAATAGCGCCGCTGCGCAGCAGCGCGACCGGCGATTCCTTGTGGGCCGGCAACGCGAGGATCAGCATCGTCAGCGACCAGAGCATGAACAGAGTCAGGATGCTCGAGAGCAAGTGGCCGATCACAACGTACGCCAGGTGATTTCCCCGACGCAGCGCAACCATGACAGGAATCGTCAGCCCGACCACGATCGTCAACAGCAGCCAGCGCGGCCCGATCGAAAGGGAAGGGGGAAGGGCGGAATAAATCCCACCCACGGCGATCAGCGTAAAAATTGCCGGCCAGCGCGGTTCTGAATAAGTCGGACGATTCGGATCTCGATTCGGCATCGCTTGGTTCAATTCATCTTCAGCGAAAGTCGCACGTGGATGCAAGATGCCATGGGGTGCGTGGACTGATTCGGCGGTCCAAAAAGTCTCCCCCTCTCCCGATACTCCGGGAGAGGGGCGGGGTGAGGGTCTTCAACGCACGACGCGGCCCTCACCCCAACCCTCTCCCAGAGTACTGGGAGAGGGAGAAGGAACTCCGCCGCCGATTCTGTCAGGCACCCGATGTCATGCCGGATGGTCCGACGGCGTCGCCATGGTAAGCTTTACGTCATGGAACTGACACTCGCCGTCCTGATCGCATTCGTGCTGGCGTGCGTGGCCTGGCCGCAAATCGCCCGGAGCCGCCCGCATTTCATCGTCGGCTCGGCCGCGGTGGCGCTGGCGATCTTTTTCAGCACGCTGGGGATCACCTTCGGCCGGACGATTTTCTTCTTTCTCTCCGGCCTAACGCAGATCGCCGCGTTCATTCTCCTGGTTCTTGCCGGCAGCGGAACCAGCGTGATGCAATGGGGACAGGCCGTTCTGACCAGTCTGCGCGAACTATGAGCGAAGCCACGTCAGCCGGTGAAAGTGATCCGTCCTCCGCGAGCACGTGCCCGCGATGTGGGGAGTCATTCGATTGCGGATCCGCCGGGGGTTGCGAAACCTGCTGGTGCGCCGCGCTGCCGGTGCGGATGGCGGTTCCCGATCAGTCGTCGAAATGTCTTTGCCCTGCCTGCCTAGCGGCCGCCATCAAAGAGACCGCGCCGCGATGTGGCACAGCCGCCCTCGGCTGTGTTCCGCCCGACGCGGAAGAATTGCAGTGACTCGATCACTTGGGCTTTCGGGAAATCACAGCCGAGGGCGGCTGTCCCACTTATCTCATCCCCCGACCCAGACCGGAACCGGCGTGATATCGTCGGCGGGGCGTCCGCCTGCATCTTTGCGCCCGGAGCCGGCCAGGCGGCTGATCGCCTTGAGCTCCATGTCATGATCGCAAAGAATCTGGCAGCTCAGCCTCAGTCCCGGCTGGTTCGACAACCCGCGCGCGGCGAGCACCGATTTCTCCGCCTCCGTCATGCTTTTGGGCTCGCCTTGTACGAATAGCACCCGGCAGGTGGTGCAGTGCGCGTTTCCGCCGCAGGCGTGAAGCTGATCGATCTTTGCCTCATCCACCAGTGCATTGACCAGACGTTTGCCGGCGGGAACATCCACGGGAGCGTTTCCATCAACAGTCAGTTTGGGCATGCGAGCAGTTATATCCGATGACGCGCGAGTTGCGCAGTGCGGAAGTAAAACATCAAGGAAAAAGTAAAAAGTGAAAAGGAAAAGGGGAGCACACACTCGAATTCGCAGTTTTCGGGCCTCCCCTTTTAGCGGCCGGCCCGCAGGGCCGCGTGTTCTGTGCGCTCGGCCTGCGCACCTCGTTTTGACTTATGCGAAGGATTCTTTCCTCCTCATGACATAATAAAGGGCGGAACCCGGGAGGCGTGGTGACCCAGAGCTTCGACGCGGCTTGGCACAGACAGGCGATGGACGGAAGCGCCGAAGCGATCCGCGCCCTGGCCGACGGGATGCTGACGCCATTATGGCGTTTCTGCCTCTATCGCGTCGGGAACGACCGGCACCTGTGCGACGAGGTCGTGCAGGAGACGCTTCTCCAGGCGATCGATCGTCTGGAAGACTATGAACCCGCCCGCGCCGGCGGGAATATCTTCGCATGGCTGTGCGGCCTGGCCCGCAACGAAATTCGCCGGTCGCTGGCGGCCCGGCGCAATACATCGTCTCTTGAGATTGCCTGGGAGCGCATCGACCGCAATCTGCGCGAGACTTACGCCCGGCTGGAATCGCAGCCGCTCGAATCGGACGTTCTTCAAAATGAACAGACGCGGCAGGTGGTGAACGCCACGCTCGCCACACTGCCGGCCCATTACCGCGAAGTGCTTGAAGCCAAGTATGTGAAGGGCCAGTCCGTCCGCGACATGGCCGTTGCCGCGCGAGTCACGGAAAAAGCAGTCGAATCGCAATTGTCGCGTGCGCGGGAAGCGTTCCGCGCCACGTTTCTCACGCTGGCGCGGGAATGACCTGAAGTTCAGCCGCTTTGAAGAATGCACGCGGCAGATCAAGAGGTTCAAATGAATCCGATCCATGATCCAAATCTTCAGTCCACTGCCGACCGAAATGTCGAACAACTGGTGTCCCACGCCTATCGCCCCGAATCTCCCGATCCGGCGTTCGCTTCGCGACTCGCCGACCTGCTCATTCAGCGCGCCGCCGATCGCCCCGAGCGTAAAACGTTTCGAAATTCGCCTTCGCGATGGAAGAGATTTGCTGCGCTGGGCATGGCGGCGGCCATCGCCGCCGCATGCGGTCTGTTTGCACTTCATCTTCTGCATCACCGCGCCGCGTGGCCCGTTGCCCGAAATGGACTCCCGAAGGAATTGCCGACAACGCCGATCGAGCAGCGTGTCGAACCGGCCGGCGCAAATCCAAAGCGAACCGACGACAGCGCGTACATCGTTCCGGCCCATTCCCTTCCCGATCCGCCGGTCGCGAAGGTCAATCCGGGGCAATCGATCGAAATCCAAGCCGGCCAGCGGCGGCGCGTGTTATTAGCCGATGGGTCCCATCTGTTTATCGACCAGTCCACCCGGCTGGCCGTCGATGCGCCGTGCGCCATCACCGTCAGTGCCGGGGAAGTTTTCGTCGAAGTCTCGCCGCGCGACGCGAGCGATCCGTTTGTCGTGCACACGCCAAAGCGGGAGGTGGCGCGGTTGGAACGCATTTCGACGTGCGCGTCGCCAGTGCGGGAACCGGCGTCGTCGTGACGCAGGGAAAAGTTCGCGTGGATGGCGTCGCCGAAGCGATTGCCGCCGGTCAGCAGCTTGCGGCGACTTCCGGGACCCAGGTCGAACCCGCGCCCGCCGCCGCCAGCGTTCTCGACTGGACGCGCGATCTGGTGACGGCGTCGCACGTTCCCGTCGTTCCACCCAATGTATACGCGGGAGGCGCGGTCGTCGTCAGCGATTCGGCCAGCGGCGAATCACGCCTGGCGCTTCGGAAATACCTTCTCGATGTGCATATCGAAGATGGATTTGCCCGTACGACGATCGATCAGACCTATTTCAACGAGCAGAGCGCTCGGATCGAGGGCACTTTTTATTTCCCACTTCCGCCGGATGCATCAATCTCGCGCCTGGCGATGTATGTGAACGGAAAACTGATGGAAGGGGGGATGGCCGAGCGAAGCGTGGCAAGAAAGACCTACGAATCGATCGTTCGCACTATGCGTGACCCGGCCTTGCTGGAATGGGTCGATGGAAACATATTCAAGATGCGTGTTTTTCCGATCGAGCCGCGCCAGGAAAAGCGGATCATCCTCAGCTACGTGCAGCGGCTGCCGTCATCCTCCGGCAAATGGGAATATCGTTTTCCCGCCGCCGCCCAGAGGCCCGAGGGCGCCGGCGACTTTTCCGTCCACGCTCAAATCAAGAACGGCGGGCAACTGCGATGGGATTGCCCCTCGCAGGCACTGCGCCCGACCATCGAGGGGAAGGATCTGGTTCTCGATGGACACGACACCCTCGCCGGCCTGAATCGCGACGTGGTCCTGGACGGGTGGGAGCAATCCGCGCCGGCTGGCCCGACGGCGCGATTCGCCGACGCGGTGCTCGACGGGCAGCGCGATTTGATGGTCCGCTGTCAGCCCGCGCTGCAATCGATACCGCAGCGGGAGCGGCGCGACTGGATCTTCATTTTCGAGGCCGCCGGCAGTCGCGATCCTCTCCTGGCCCGCGCACAGATCGATACGATTTCCGAACTACTGAGCAACGGCGAGCACGATGATACGTTTCAGATCGTCGCCGAAGAGTTGCGCGCCGGGCGCTGACCGACGGCCCCGCGCCGTCCACGCCGGAGAACATTCGCAAAGCCGTTGCCACGCTGTCGGCAACGCACCTGGTCGGTGGGCTCGATCTGGGGCTGGCGCTCGATGCCGTCGGCGCGATGGCGCGGGAAGTACACAATCCCTGGATCGTTCACGTGGGCGCCGGCCTGCCGACGCTTGGCGAGCGCCGCACTGCGCAGCTTGTCGAGCGGATTCCTGCCGGCACGCACTATGTAGGAGTCGGGATCGGGCGATTCTGGGGCCGCGCCTTCATGAAAGCCGCCGCCGAACAGACCGGCGGATATTTAACGCAGATCAATTCAGACGAGTCGATCCCCTGGCGCGCACTTGAAATCTCGTCGGCGCTGAACAGCTCGCGGCTGGTGCGCCTGAAGGTCAGCGATCCTTCCGGCAATGAGACGTTCCTGAATTGCGACGACATGATTTCCGCCGGCCAGGAAATCTGCGCAGTTACACGAATCGATTGCAAGCGCGACTTGCCCCAATCGATCACATTGTCCGCGATGTTTGACGGACATGAATGGAAGCAAACGCTGCCGGTCGCGAATCCTGCGAAAGAGGCCGGGTATCTCCCGCGGCTCTGGGCGAAGCTCGAAATTGATCGACTGGTCGGCGAAGACCCCAATCGCAACCACGATTCGATCGTCAATCTCAGCAAATCGATGTATGTGATGTCTCCCTTCACGTCGTTGCTCGTTCTCGAAAACGACGCGATGTACGCCCAGTTCAACATTGATCGAGGCCGCAAGGACCACTGGGCTCTTTATCGCTGCCCCGACACCATCGAAGTGATCAATGAGCCGCTCGCGGCATCGCTGAACACCGCCCCCGCGACCGTAGCCGCCCCCATTCCGCCCGCGACAGCCACGACCAAACCGACAGCGCGCCAGATCCTGCGAACCATCGTTACCCGTCCCCGTCCGGTGCAACTCGAAGTACCAGCCCGCGGCGGATCATTCCGCTTCGATCTCGATGCCGCGGCGGAAGTAAAATCGGTCACCCGCGTCTATGACGTGCGCGATCTCATCTGGACCCAGCCCGACTTCAACGATGCGCCCGACTTCAGCCTGACGAGCGGTTCGGAGGCCAATGCCGTTGTGGTACCGCAAATTACGCCGACTCCAGCGCCCGCTGTGCTGCCACCGGGCGCCACCAAAGGCCTGCTCTACGACGAGGCAAGGCGAATCAGCGTGCAAACGCAGGAGATCACCTATCAATTTGACCAGGCGATCGCCGACGCTCGCGAAGCGTTGGCACGGAAAGATTTCGGCGCTGTTTCCGCTGATCTTCAGCGGGCACAGGTTGCCCGCAATCAGAATCCCAACATCTTTACGCCCCAAGCCCTTCGGAGCTACGACAACCAGATTCGCCAGTCGCAGCTCGCCCTTGACACTGCCCGCGAGCGAGCGATCGAGGAATCCAGCCGCTTGAATGAATCGGACCTAGCCAGTCGACTGAATGTTCAGAAGGCGAGGGACGCGTTCGAGCGACGTAGCACGGTCAAAGACCTCCAGGCAACCGCAATGCGTCTCACCCAGGAAGCCCGCTATCGCGAAGCGATGGGCGTGGTCGATCAGATCACCGTTCTCGATCCCACCAACGAATACGCCACCGGCGTGCGCCCGCTCCTGGAAGACAAGTTCAATTTCCAGCAGCAGCGATTGTTCATGCAGCAAAAGGATCTGAATTACACCCGGCAGCTGAATGCCGCCGAGGAAAAGATGATCCCTTATGACGACATCCTGCGTTACCCGGCGGATTGGCCGGATATCAGTCAGACCCGCGATCAGACCGTCCAGTCCGAACGCGGAGAAAACAAGCAAGACCGCACCGTGGAGGCCCAGCTGGATCGCCCGCTGCCGGAATTGACCTTCGACGCCGTCGGATTCAACGACGTGGTCGATTTCCTCCGCGACGTGAGCGGGGCGAACATTTTCGTCAATTGGAAAAGCCTGGAAAGGGCGGGGATCGATCGCAATGCGCCGGTCACCGCAAAGCTGCGCAACGTCAAGTTCTCCAAGGCTCTGAACATCGTTCTCGACAGCGTCGGCGGGGGAGCGGTCAAGCTGGATTACACGATCGACAACGGCGTCATATCCATCGCCACCGCGGAAGAGCTCGCGAAAAACACCTCCACGCGCGTCTACGATCTCCGCGACCTGATCGTCAACATTCCTGATTTCAACGATGCCCCCCAATTCAGCCTGCAAGCGCAGAACTCGGTGAGCGGCGGTAGCGGGAACGCAGGCCAGCAGGGCGGCCTCTTTGCCTCCGATGCTCAGCCGTCGAACCCGGCGCAAAAGGGTCCAACCCGCCAGGAATTGGTCGATGAGATCGTCAGGCAGATCACCGAGACCGTCGCGCCCGATAGTTGGCATGATGCCGGCGGGTCGATCGGCTCCATCAAAGAACTCTCCGGTCAATTAATCGTCACTCAGACGCCGGAGAATCAGCGGCAGATCATCGAACTGCTTGCGAAACTGGGCCGGTCTTTCGCCGGTTCGGATGTCAGGCCCGCCTCCCAGCGGTTTGCGGCACCCTTTGATCCGTCCTTGCTGCTATATCGTCGGCCGACCTGTCAGATGAGCGAGACCGCCTATTCCGACCTGCTCCAATGGGCGCCGGGCTTGAATACCACTCGTGAAGATCGGGCGGCTCTGATCGAGAGCGAATCGGGACCGGCTCAACGCCTTGCGCCGGGGCACGTCGATGCTGGTGCGCGTGAGTTGATTGATCGCGCCCGCCAGGGTGGGTGGCAGCGCGTGACACTCGCCGGTGAAGGCAGCACAACGTTTGACCTGATCCTCGACGGCTCGGGCCGATATGTCTGCGAACACCGGGTCGGACTCGGGTTGCTCGAGCGCACGATTTGTGACGGCAAAACAGTTTTCCAGCTTTATCCGGAAATTGGAATTGGCGCGAAGCGCGAAATGAGTCGAATTTATCGAGCGCAACTTACGCGCCTCGTCCCTTGGGCGCTGCCGCCGACCGACGATCTGGCATGCGGCGCGGACGTGCGCCAGGTGGATCCACTCACGGTCGAGATTTCCACCCCCGGCGCGAGCAAAGCGCCCGCGACTTCGCAGCCGACATTAGAAAATCGATCCGTCATTCGTCTGATCTTTGCCCCCGAAGGCCGCCTCGCCGCCCGCCAATTGATTGGCGGCGCCTCGAGAAAGTGTCTGAACGCCGAGTCGTACGATACGAACGGTCGCGTTACTTCGCGTCAGACTGATGGCTCGGAAAAGCTCCTGATGGATCTGAAATGCAAGCCGGCCGATCCCCCCGATCTTCTTCCGCACGATCAATCGCTGGTTGTGCTGCCGATGCCATGGCTCACCAGACCGGCGGCTCATTCCGATGCGATCGACAATAAGCCCTACGCCGACTGGAGCGAAGATGAGGCGCTGCGGGTGATTGCCGCCGATGTGGCCGCACACGACGAAGAGGCCGCGAGCGTGATCGCCTGGCGTTTTTTCCGTCGCGGCGATCGACGCATCGGCTTTCATACCCTTATGCTGGCCGGCCAAATCGATTGGGGCAAATGGGCCGTTCAGCGATGGGGCACGCACCGAACGGTCGCTATGGGCGTGACGTCCGGGGATACGACTCAATCGCTCGCCGCGTATCTCTACTGGCAGTGGACTTTGTTGGATCGTTCCGGCACGGTCGAAGCGCCGAAGGCCGCCGCCAATGGCGGGGATTTTTTTCGACGCCTGCTCGAAATGCGCGCGATTGCCGCCGACTCGAAAGGCGATTCTCCCGCGGCGGCCCAGCGGAAGACGTTCGACCGGGCCCTGGCATTTATTCGCGAATGCCCGGATACGGCGTGCGCCTGGAATGTCTATGCGCTCATCGCGCCAGCGCCGGCAAAGGGCGATGAATCCCGGTTGCTGGCCGCCGCACTTGAACGATTTACGCACGTTCCCGCGCTGGAATATTCCGCGCGGTACGAGCGTGCCTGCCACATCTTGCGGGCGGGGGACGCGGCGGCGGCGCGCGTACAGTTTGAGGCGCTCTACCGGGATTCGATCGATCGTGGACTCCTCCCACCGGTCGATTCGGAATTCCGAATCGCCCTCGCCGGCGGGGCCACTTCACAACCCGCATCGGGCGGTACTTTGGCGCGATTGCTCCACGATGCGTGCGATAAGCTCCGCCAGCGCCGGCAGCCAGGCGGGGCTGGCCGTGTCGTGGCAGGCCTGGGAACTGGGGGATGTTCCGCTCGCCAATGAATTGCTTGATCGAGCCCTTTCCGGCACTGCTCCATCGGGGCGGGATTCCGCCTCGCTGGCGGCGGTCGATTTCCTCAACCACACGCAGCAGCCTGCCCGCGCGTCGTCGTTTCTCCAGACGGTGCTCGAGCGCAAACCATGGAGCGAGTTTGCGGATTTGTGGCGGCTTGGAAACGAGCTGGCCCATCGGGGCAGAATCCGTCGCGCGAATTGTTCTGTCTGGAACGCGCCGTTGACCTGGAGCAGGCCGCCGGCACGCGGACGCCGACTGGCATTGCCAGGGACGAGGCAGCGCTGCTCGCCGGCTATCGCGCGCAGGCCGATGCCGCGACCCAGCTCGGCCAGCCGCCGCCCGCCGGTTTGAAAGAAAAAGTCGTTCGCGCCGCGGATCGGTGGCGGGCGGTCGATTCGGCGTCGAACGATCCCTTCAACGCCGCCGGGGAAGCGTTGCGCCGCCTCGGCGATGCAGATCTGGCCTGGTCGTACTTCACGACTCCGCTCAGCCAGGAGGCGGCTGAGGCCAGGCCGTGGGAAGATCTCGCGAAAACGCTGCAGTCCGAAGGCGATGTCGAGCTCGCGTCCCGTGCCTTCGCGGCGGCATGCGATGCCGATCCCGCCGACGCGCAGGCGCTCTTCGGACGCGCTGCGTTTCTTGAAATGTCGGGTCATCCCGCCGAGGCCCGGGCGATCTTTGGCCGAATTGCGCACGGGAGCTGGGACGAGAAATATTCGTCTCTCAAAACATCCGCGCGTGAGCGGTTGCGATGATCGTGGCACGGCTTTTCAAGCCGTCGCCGCGGTACACCGCGGCAATCGACGGTACTCCGTCGATGTAAGCAAGAGCGAAGCGCTCTTCGATCTTCAGACGAAACATCGCTTCCCCCTTGCTGTATTGGCTGGAGTACCAGCCCATGTGTCGGAGTACCGGCACACACGGCTTGAAAAGCCGTGCCACGATTCCGTTCATCCCTCCAGCCGATCACGGCCGATAAGAACAGGGATGAAACGACTCTACCTCGAAGTGGACGGCGTTCTCCTCACCCAATCCGGCCCATCTCGAACCCTTGCGGCCCACGCCGGTGAATTCCTCGACTTTGCATTGTCGCGATTCGAATGTTTCTGGTGTACGCGCTCCTGCGCCGCCGATCACCTGATTCGGCTTGCGCCGTCAAACCTGGTGGAACCGCTCGCGCGATTCAATCCGCGCCCTTCTCGATTTTGAAGACCGAAGCGATGACCGGCGACTTCTACTGGATCGATTCCAGTCCGATCGCCGGGGAGATTTCCGATCTTTGCCGTCGCGGCGCGCTCGATCGCTGGATCGAGATCAACACCCGTGTCCGTTCCGATGACCTGCTTCGCGCCATCGACGAGCTCACGTGCGCCCAATTCCGGGATGACGCCGTTCCCTCGCGCATTCCGGGCATCCGCCATCGAACCGATTTCTCGCAGTGGGTGGCGTTTAACTGACGCTTCGGATTCCAGAAGAATGGCCACAGAGGGCACTGAGGGGCACAGAGATCACAGAGGCGTTGAGCGCAAACCGCGTCTCGGTGATCTCCTTCGCCTCTGTGCTCTCCGTGGCCATTCCCTTATCTGACGCCGCTATAATCAGCGCGGTTTGGCGAATGCCATCGCGCGCTTATGCTTCAGTTCGTTCCCTTTATCGCCCGCAATGCCTTGCGCAATCGTCGGCGGAGCATTTTGACCATCGCCAGCGTGGCGGTTTCGCTTTGTCTGCTGGGTGTGATTCTGTCGCTCTATCGCGGACTGTTTTTCGCGCCGGATGCTTCGCCGGTTACGGCGCTGCGGCTCGTCGTGCATCATAAGGTGTCGCTGGCGCAGCCGCTGCCGATCTCGTATAAGGAGCGCATCCTGCAAACGCCCGGCGTGGTCGCCGGCACGACCTGGCAATGGTTCGGCGGGGCTTATAAAGACGCGCGATCCGAAGAATTTCTTCGCCCGCCTTGGTGTTGATGCGGATAGGTTGTTCGTCGTGCGACCGGACATGCTGATTGCATCAAAGCAGCGCAAGGAATGGGAAAGAGAGCGTACCGCCGCCGTCGCGAGCAAACTGCTGGCCGACAAGCTCGGCTGGAAAATCGGGGACCGGATCACGCTCGTCGGCGACATTTTCCCCGTCAACCTGGAGCTGACCCTCGTCGGCACGTTCACCGATCCGGACAACAGCGAAGTCCTCTTTTACAATAACCAGTACCTCCAGGAGAGCCTGGCGACCACGAGCAACGCCCGGGACACCGTCGGGTCGTTCCTGGTCCTCGCCGACGACCCGCACCATGTTCCGCGCATCGCCGCGGCGATCGATGCGGCGTTCGCCAATTCCCCGGCTCCCACCAAGACCGAATCGGAAAAGGATTTCGCGTTGAGCTTTCTGGCCTTCCTGGGAAATCTCAAGCTCTTTCTGGCGGCCGTCTGCGGGGCCGTCACCTTCACGATCCTGCTGGTGTCTGCCAACACGGTCGCCATGACGGTGCGCGAGCGCGTTCGCGAAACGGCGATCCTGCGCACGCTCGGCTTCGCGCCGACGGAGATCCTCGGCATGATCCTGATCGAAGCCGGCCTGCTCGGGGCGGCGGGGGGCCTGGCCGGCAGCATGCTCGCCGAGCTGCTCTGCCTCGGATTCCGAATTCTGCAAAGCGGCGGAATGCGATTCCCCCTTCTCACGCCATTGCTCGTCGGCCTCGTCGTCGCGGTCGCGGTGATCATCGCATTCCTCAGCGCCGCCGTCCCCGCTTTTCTCGCCTCGCGCAAGCCGATCGTCGAATCTCTCAGAAACGTCGGATAAGTATGCAAATCCCCCTGATCTACAACCTCCGAAACCTCTGGGAGCGAAAAGCCACCACCCTGATGACGGCGTTGGGAATCGCGCTGACGGTCGGCGTCCTGGTTACTTCGCTTGCCCTTATCGCGGGGTTACGGGCGGCGTTCACGGCTACCGGCAATCCGCTTCAGGCCGTTGTGCTGCGGAAAGGAGTGACCGCCGAACTCAACAGCAGCGTGACCGAGGACGCGTTTCAGCAGGTCAAACTGCTGCCCGATATCGTCCGCCGGCGCGTGCCGGGGAGCGAGTCGGCCTCGGAGCCGATGGCGTCGCCGGAACTGATCTCGATCATCAATCTGCCAAGCGTCGATAATCCGTCCGGCATGAACGTCACCGTGCGCGGATTGCTGCCGATCGGCGTGGCCATGCGGAAGGTGAGCGTCGTGAACGGAAGGTGGTTTGGACAGGGGCGTCATGAGGTGGTCGTCGGCGCGTCGGTCGCCAGCCGGTATCACGACGCGGCGCTCGGCAAGCGGCTCCATTTCGGCCGCGGCGACTGGGAAGTGGTCGGCGTCTTCAGCGGCGGGCGCTCGGCGATCGAGAGCGAGATCTGGTGCGATCTGAATCAGCTTCGTTCCGACTTTTCGCGGCAGGGGGACATGAGCAGCGTCCTGGTGCGGGCGGAAAATCCCGCCGGGCTGGATCGAATCATCGCCGCCGTCAAAGACGACCGTAGACTGAATGCGACTGCCATCACGGAACCGGAGTATTATGCGCAAATGATGATCTCCGGGCTTCCGCTTCAGGTGGTGGGAACGTTCGTCGCCAGCGTGATGGCGATCGGCAGCGCGTTCGGCGCGATGAACACGATGTATGCCGCCGTCGCGCGGCGCGGCCGGGAGATCGGCACCTTGCGGGCGCTGGGCTTTTCGCGCGGGAGCATCCTGCGCAGCTTCGTGATCGAATCGATCGCGCTCGCCCTCTTCGGAGGCGCGGTCGGATGCCTTCTGGCACTGCCATTGAATGCCGTAACGACCGGCGTGGGGAATTTTCAGACCTTCAGCGAGATTGCCTTTAATTTTCGGGTCGGCCCCAGCGCGATCTTTGCGGGCCTTCTGTTTGCCGCCTGCATCGGCGCCATCGGCGGGTTTCTTCCCGCGCGGGCGGCGGCGCGGCGCGATATTCTCATCGCTTTACGCGAAGGATGAACGAGCATGCCCGTTGACCTGACGAGCCTTCGCATCGATCCGGCGCTCAAGCACGCCGCCGCCGCTCCTCTACGCGTCGCCGCTGGCCGATCTGCGTGGGCGTCAGCAGCCGTCATCGCGATGTGCTGCTTCTCTGGTTACACAGAGGAGCGCCGGCAGTCGAGGTCGAAGTGGTGCGTGTCGCCCCGGCGCCTGCAAGCGGGTCCGGTTCCGACAACAAGGTCATCGTGCTCGATGCTACCGGGTATATCGTCGCCGCCCACAAGATCGAGCTGGCCGCCAAGGTGATCGGGCGCGTTTCATGGGTTGGAGTGGAGATGGGGGATAAGGTGAAGAAAGGCCAGCCGCTCGTGCGGCTGGAGGATGACGAATACCGCGCGCGTCTGCTCGAAGAGCAGGGCCAGCACGGCGCGGCCAAGGCCCGGCTTGACGAGCTGACAGCCGGCTCGCGGCCGCAGGAAATCGCCCGCGCCAAGGCCGATCTGGACGAAGCGACGGCGGAGATGCAGAACGCCAAAGTCTCGGTCGATCGCGATCGCGAGCTGGCCAACTCCAAGGCCATTTCACAACAGACGATCGACGATGCCGAAGCCAAATACGACAGCGCCATCGCGAAGGTCAATTCCCTCAAGGCAACGTACGAATTGTCCCAGGCCGGACCGCGAAAGGAACAGATCGACGCGCAACGCGGTCAGGTCGAACAAATGCAGGGAATGCTCGACCTGGCGAAGGTGGACCTGGCCAACACGGTGATCTACGCCCCCACCGACGGCACCATCCTCGAGCGCAATGTGGAGGTTGGCGAATTCGTCACCACCGGATTCGTCGGCGACCGCGGCGCCAAGGGGTATGTCGTCTCCCTGGCGGATCTCAACGATCTCCGCGTCGAGCTCGATATCGACCAAAGCAATTTTCACAACGTGGCGGTGGGCCAGAAGTGCGTGGTGAGCACCGACGCCTATCCCGATCGCAAATACGAGGGAGTTGTGGATCTGGTCGCCCCCCAGGCGAATCGCCAGAAGGCGACGGTGCTGACCAAGGTGAAGATTGTGAATCCGGATGATCTGCTTCGCCCGGAAATGAATGCGAGCGTGGGGTTTTATGAGGAAGGACGATCGTCCACGGCTCCGGCGTCGGCAATCCGCGAAGCCGCAAGCGGCGTGCTTGTTCCCGCATCCTCGTTGCGCGGGCATAGCGTGTTCGTTGTTGAGGACGGAAAAGCGATCGAGCGCCCTGTCGAAGTCGGCGCAACGACCGCGAAGGGCGTGTACGTGCAGGGATTGCGTGAGGGCGAGACTGTAATCGTATCACCGCCGGAATCGCTGCGATCCGGGCAGGCGGTTCAGATCCGCGAACGGAATCAATGACCGCGGTGGCACGGGTTTCCAACCCGTGTCTTGGATCGGAGACACGGGTTGAAAACCCGTGCCACAAAAATGATTACAATCGGCGTCATGCCCGCCCCGCTCACCATCGGCTCCGTCCAACTCGCCACCAACCTTCTCCTTGCGCCGATCGCCGGTTATTGCGACATGCCGTTTCGGCTCATCGTTCGCTCCTGCGGGTCGCTCGGCCTCGGCTGCACCGACCTGCTCTGCCCCGAAGGTGTTTTGCGCGAAAACAAGCGATCCATGGAACTGGCCGCCACCTGCCCGGCGGATCAGCCGCTGGCGATGCAGCTTTACGGCGGCGATGTCGAAAAGCTCTGCGACGCCGCCCGCTGGGCCGAGGACCATGGCGCGGTGGTTGTCGATATCAACATGGGATGCCCCGTCGACAAAATCACCAAGCGCGACGGCGGAAGTAAACTCCTGTGCGATCCCGACCGCACGCTGCGGATGGTCGAACGCATTGCAAGCGTCCTCCGCCGTGCGCCGCTTACCGCCAAGCTGCGCCTGGGCTGGGACGACTCGTCGCATCGTCGCGCCGGCGCTGGCGGCGCGGCTGGAAAACGCCGGCATCGCGCTCGTCACCATTCACGGCCGCACCACCGAAATGCGATTTTCCGGCGAAGCGCGTCTCGAGGGGATTGCGGATGTCGTCGCAGCCGTGAAGCGCATCCCGGTCATCGGCAACGGCGACATCCGATCACCCGAGGATGCGCTGCGGATGATGCGACTGACCGGCTGCGCCGGCGTTATGATCGGCCGGGCGGCGCTGAGCATGCCATGGATTTTCCGCGACACCTGGTCGTTACTCACCAACGGCATTATTCCAGATCCACCGACCATCGAAGAGAAATGCCAGTTGATGCGCGATCATTTCCATCATCTGGCCGGTTTCCGAAGCGAGCGCATCGCCGTTCTCGAATTCCGCAAGCGGGTGAGCTGGTACGCCAAGCAGATGAACCCCTGCCGGCTGCTTCGCGACGAGATGCGCGTCATCGAAAGTGCTGTCGATTTCGAAAACGTGATTCGCCGGTTTCTCGATTGGCGCCTGGAGCATGATGCGGATCTGTCGTGGCACGGGTTTCCAACCCGTGTCCCCGATTCAGAACACGGGTTGGAAACCCGTGCCACTGAAGCAGACGCAATTGCATCGGTAAATTGTCATTAATCTGCGCGGCGATTCGCTCTCTGCTTCTACGCAACTTCAATGACGCAGCACTCGCGATCGATATTGCGCAGCATCAATGCGCACCGAAAGAAATTTCCGGATGATCTCAATGTTGGTCATCGTGTGGCGTGTCGGCGCTTGCGTACGGAATGCCCCACCCCCGGCGAGTGCCAGCGGAAGCAGCAATT
Source organism: uncultured Phycisphaerales bacterium (assembly GCA_963754335.1). GTDB lineage: Bacteria > Planctomycetota > Phycisphaerae > Tepidisphaerales > Tepidisphaeraceae > JBBSDP01. Next base: position 844,428 of record CAVWFQ010000005.1, on the reverse strand, counting down.
GATCCGCGAGATGCGCGCCGATCGGCGCACCGTCGGCGAGATAGCGCCGCGCCGGTTGAATCACCGACTCGGCGACCGCTTCGGCGCTCACCCCTTTCATCCCAAATCCCGTGAACACCTCCGTCACATGCTCGCTGGCGATCTCCAGCGTGACGGCGTTGCCCGGCCCCCACTCCGAAGGAAGCTGGCGGATCTGCAGCTCGCTATCTGACCAGCCGAGCGATTGCTGCACGCGCTCAAGCTCGCGCTTCGCGATCGCGCCCGGCAGCGCCGACACGACCGCCAGGGCAAGACGCCGATGGATCGGACCGCGTTCCAGAATCGTGATCGGCGTCAGCGTCGAAGGTGTTTCAGAAGTGGAGGTATCTGCCACGCCGGGTCTTGCGGACCCGGATCCGGTTCCACAGGAACCGGCGTGAGAAGAGTTGGGAATCGATGTCTTGGTCGCGGGAATGATATTCGCGAATACGCGCCCGCCGCCGGCGGGGTAAAACCCCGCGCGTTCGAGCGTCACGTTCACCGTCGGTCCCATCCGGTTGATCAGGGGCAAGAACGCCTTCTCGAGAAAATCGATTGGCGGCGCGTGCGGATTGTGCGTTCCCCCTTCGAGCGTCAGCGAGCTTGGCCCGCTGGCGGTGAGCAGGGCGGGAAGAACCGTTTGCAAGACCAGCGTCGTGCTCCCCGCCGACCCGATCGAAAACGTATATTCGCCCGGCTTCACTTTTCCCGGCGAAAAGGAGAGCGATTGCGATTGAATCGCCGCCCCCTCGACGGTTGCCCCGCACACCGCCGCCGCGGCGTTGACCGCCGTCAGGTGCTGTCGGAGCAGGCCGGGCTTGGGCCGGCCTGCGCGGATTTTCTCGATGCGAAAGGGCTGGCCGCTCGTCATGGAGAGCGCCAGGGCCGTGCGGAGGATTTGGCCGCCGCCCTCGCCGAGGGAGCCGTCGATGGAAATCTGCGTGGACATAGAGACTACTCTTGTTGCTCTCGCATTATTTGTACAAGTTCGATGGCGAGCGACAACGTTTCCTGCTCATTTGGGAGATCGGCTTGAAAGAAGCAGTCTTCTAAAAAGTCGTGGGTATCCCGACTGATCACAAACTCGCGAACGGCGCTGATCGCCGCTCGGTTAACGCGTTCGTTTCCCCATACATTGTCCCAGCGACGGGGGAATGCCTCTTTCTTCCGCGGGAGGTTGCTGCGCACAAAGTCGGCAAGCTTCAGCGCGGAGAGAAGCGTACGTTCGTTTCGCCACAATTCCAGATACGATTCGATTGCCGTTCCACTGAATGCAATCACTTTCAGCCGTTCATCGACCCAAAGGGAGGCGCGGAGCGTTGGATCGAGCAAGGCTTCCGTAAACCAGGCAACGAAAAAGTTCTCGATCGCCTCCACCTCGATGGGCCGCCACCTCCGCCAACTGCATCGGTTCATCTGACTGATCATCATTTCGGGCAAGATAGGCCCGTGACGATTGCACCGCGCGAACTCCTCAAAAACTCGCGGAAGAAAATATTTCAGCGTTGCCGGTTCGGCCCCATCGAAACAGAGCGCAGTGCCAGGAAAGGTGCAGGTAGTCATCGACTTCCAGTTCCTTCACGGTTGTTCGCTCGGGCAGATCGAGCTTCTCGCGGGGAAAATCCATATCAGCCCACGGCCTGCCCCCGCGCCGCCGATGAGCGAACAATCGGTAAAGGGACCGAATTGTCTCCTGAAGCGTAACCCGGGCCTCTTCGTGCCGGACGGATGCGAGTGGTGGATCAATCATCCGCCTTGTCCCCATCCTTAATCACAAACCGCGCCTTGAGCTTTGCCACCGGCGTCGCGAGTCCCGCGAGTTCAACCGAGCGCAGCACTTCCCCGAAATCCTTATAAGCATCCGGCGCTTCATCCATCGGGTACGTGCGGCAATTGCTCAGGATGTCGCACAAGTCCAGCTCTTCGTCGATCTTCGCCTGATCGAGTCGGCGAGTAGCGTCCTTGCGGCCCATCCGGCGGCCTGCGCCGTGGTTGACGCTGTAGCAACTTTTGGCCGCGCCGGGAGCGGCGACCATCACCACCGATCCCTCGCGCGGATTTCCCGGCAGGAGAATCGGGTGGCCGGTCGATTCGAACGGCGTTCCCTTCAGGCCATGATGATGCGCGGGGAAAGCGCGCGTCGCCCCTTTGCGGTGAACCCACGCCAGGTTGTTGTTCACCACCTCCCGGCGGGCGATGTTGTGGCTGATGAAATAGACCAAGTCCCCCTTCGTGCCGGGGATCACCTCCTGGAATGCTTCCAGAACCAGCGCATTGATCAGCATGTGATTGATCGTCGCGAAATTCGCGCCCAGCGACATGTCGTCGATGTAGGCGTCAGCCTCGGGGGAACCGAGCGGCGCGTAAACCAGCTCGCGGTCCTGGCCCGGCAGGGGGATGCTCCAGTTGCTGAAATGGTCCTGGAGCGCGCGGAACTGGCCGGCGGCCAGGTTGTGGCCAAGGCCGCGCGAGCCGCAGTGGGAGAGGAACGCGACGCATCCGTCGCGCAGGCCGAACGTTTCCGCCGTGGCGCGCGCGGATGCGCCGTCGGCGATGGAGACCGCTTCGCATTCGCCGAAATGGTTGCCCCCGCCGTAGCTGCCGAGCTGGCGGATCTTGTCGTCGAAATTGACGAGCTTCTCGGCCTGGAGCATCCGGTCCAGGCGCAGCTCGAGCGCGGCCTGGGTGTCATCGTGGCCGAGATGGAAGCTGTCCTCGCAGCGGTTCGCCCACTCGGCGGGAATGCCCAGCGCGTAGCAGACTTCGGCGCTCGCGCCCTGCGTGACCGCCTTGATCCCCATCTCGCGCCCGACCTTGCGGCTCTTGCGAACCGAGCGCTGCCCCTTTCCCGCGCCGGTCGGCAGACGCTGGCCGATCGCTTCGATCAGCAGACGTCGAACCGCGCGGTCCTTTACCGCGTCGGCGGGGATATCGAGCTGCAGAAGGCTCATCGAGCACTTGATGTCAACGCCGACCGGGCCCGGATAAATATGCGTCGGGGAGACCATCACGCACCCGACGGGCGCGCCGTAGCCGACGTGGGCGTCGGGGTTGAGGACCAGGTCGGTGACGCCGGGCGCGCAGCGCGAGTTGATCGCCTGCTGGAGGCACCTGGCGTCGAAGCCGGCGCGGATCGAGTTCGTGCCGATCACGGTGATCGGCGTGCGCCCTTCAACCGGCAGGATGCCGGTCGCCTCGTCGGTCGCGACGATGTGCGGCTTGGGGATTTCGGTTGTTGCGGTCACAGAATCACCTCAGTTGGAAAAAGTTGTATCTTTCGCGACCCATCGACGAAGCTGAATCTTCGCTCCCTGACGGTCGCGGCTCGCTACGCACCTTAGCGAGCCGCGACCGTCAGGGAGCGAAGAAGTGACACACCTTCAAAAACGGCGACAAACAATTGGAGAAACAATTCGTTGCTCTGCCTTACTTGAGCTACCGCCGTGTTTCCACGGCGGGCGGGATTCGAACCCGCAACCGACGATTTAATGTAGTTCCTCCGGCATTCGCCGAAGATCAAAACGGCGCGACGACCACAATTCGATGAAACCAGTTACCGCGCTCTGCCTTTGAGCTACAGCCCCATCACATGGAAATCGAATGAGGCTGGTGGGATTCGAACCCACGACCTCGGGCGTCTAAAGCATGTAGTTCCATGGGGCATTCGTCACGCCGAATTCCATTACGCCTCCCTTAATCGCCAAATTGCATACATCTCGCAATGTGCGTGGGGCTCGTCAGGGTTGTTCTTCGCCAGCAACATCCTCACTTCGTTCGCGCGTTCGAACGCGGGCAGCAGTCCGACTTCGTTCAATTCTTCATTCGCAAACGTTTCCGGAAATCCGCCGCAATTGGTCAGCGCACTGATCTGGGTCATCTCCTCGATGAGATCGTACCCAACAAAGACAAATCCGCCCTCCGCGGGTGCGACCTCAATGCGGGAATCAGGATTTCGATAGAGGCCAATAATATTCTTTCGTGACACGTTCGTGACGCGACCCAGAAGATAATCCAAATTGTAAAAGTAGCCGAAGCCACTATTGTCCTGCACATTATGCTTCCAGTCTTCAGCGATGTATTCGCTGATAACGCTCGGGCAAAGCGTGCTGTCGAGACCCACTACTTCAATGAGTCGTGGAATTTGTGCCCATCGCACATAGTTTTCCCACCTCGGCCCGTCGGTCGAATCAAAGGGCGTCCTTGCTGTAAAGACGGGCGTCATCGTTTAAGTCCTGCGTTCGCGCTGGATCACACTCGAAGTCAATTTCCGTCGGCGGCGACCAACATTTGGAGAGAGTTGCTCCGGCGCGTTGGCTTCAACGTCAGTGCACCGGGTGGGGTTCGAACCCACACGCTACCATGTACTCCCTGCCGGGCATTCGCCTGCCGATTAATCCTATCGTGAGCGAATCGTTTTAAATGTAGGGTGGGCTCGGCCCACCGCAACAGTCGAGTGGTGGGCCGAGCCCACCCTACATTGCGATCCGCGTTATCACCGCCAACGGCCGGGCCGACCATATCCTCTGTTGATGAGACGCAACATGGGTAAATGTAGTCCCATCGGGCATTCGGCCCGGCCGCCAACGTTTTCTTCAGTCCGCCGGCGCACCTTTCGTCGCCCCGGCGGGTTCATAAGCACTTGTGAACCCGACTTCCCTTTATCACGCCGGGTCCTGTGGACCCGGCGTGAGGGGAGGGTGCGGGTTACAACGACACGTTCTCGATCACGCCGACCCACTGGTCGCTTCCGAGCGTGCCTTTTGCGAATTCGGCGATCAGATCAAAGACCTGATCGGAGAACCCGCCGATGTTCAGCACGTCGTTGCGGCCGGTATCGACCGCCTGGACCGTCTGGTACGGCTGGAGGTCGATGCAGACCAGCTTCGCCCGGGGTTGCGGCTGACGAACGTCGACCACTCGTTCATGGTCTGCGTCCGCCCGCCGCCGCAGCGGCCGTAGTGCGGCGAGTCCACCCATGACTCGTTATCCGAGACATAGATGATCACGTCCGCGCCTCTCCCGCCGACGGTTCAGCTCCATGAGCGGAGCCGAGCAGTTGGTTCCTCCCGCCGGCAGCGACGAGAGCATCGCGGCGTTGGTCATGATGCTGTCGCGCGGGTTCACGACGACATCGACCGCCTTGCTCTCGAACGGCAGAACTCCGCCGCGCGGGTTGGTCCGCAGAACCGTCGCGGCGATCAGCGCCGCCACGTCGATGCAGCGCACCTGCCGAGGTTGCGCCCTTGCGGAAGCCCGTGATCGGCGAGTGCATCGAGCCGGAAATATCCGGGCAGACCCACACGCCACGGCCCCCAGCTCCACCTCCCTGGCCCATCGCCGGCACGTTCTCGGTTGCGATTTCCATCGCATCCTGCAGCGCGTCGCGCACTTCGGCGGGCACATCCGCCTCCGCCTGCTTGCACGCCACCATCAACTGGTACGGGAAAACCCGCGCCCGGCCGATCGCTTCGCGATCGCGCAGCCGATCGCGACGATCCGGTTGGTTGCCGCCTGGCTCTCGAACACGCCGTGCCGGGCGAACGTGTTGAGGTTCATCCGCGTCATCTGCCAGGGTGCGTTCTTCGCGATCTGCTTCCAGTGCTCGCTCTTCGAGCTCCAGGCTCGTGAGCATCTGGAACGGAACATCGGGAACCTCGTTCGCTCTGGCCGCTCTTGAACGCCTCGAACTGCTTCACGATTTCCGGCAGCGCGGCGGCATCGTGCGGCTGACCGATCAGGTAGCCGTACAGCGCCGCCCGCGAAGCCGACGCCGGCTTCGGGTGAACCATGCGGATCACATCCGCCAGGCTCGGATCGTTTCCGACCGACGCGCGGAAGATCTGCTCGTCGGACCGGCTGGATCAAACCAGTGTTGCACCAGCCGCTTGGGCAAGCGTGCCCAGGCTCTTGCGCCCGACGACGCCCGACCGCATGATCTGCACGAAGTTGCGGAGCATCCGGCCGTCGTCGATCACCCGGTCGAAGACCTCGGCCATCAACCCCGGCGAAGAGACCGACAGCGCCGCGCAGAGCAGCGCCGGCAGATCCTTCATGTGCCCCTTGCTCCGGGCATACAGCGCCACACGGGCAATGAACTCCGGCGTCACCTCCGGATGCGTGCAGAGGGAGAGCACCGTCTGGAGCTGCTCAGCCGCCGACGCATAGAAGGTCGTGCTCAGGCATCCGGTCGCGGCGTACTGCGCCAGCGCCGCCTTGGGCGAAAGCTGGTAAGCCAACCCACCGGCTTCGTTGACCGCATCGGCCGGAGGCGCGAACGGTCCGGATTGCGAAGAGAACAGCGTCTTGTTTGCCATAGCCAACTCCTTGCTTGAGACGGAGGGTCCAAAGCAGATGGGGTGCCATCACATTTGGGTCTCCAGGCTAAATTTCGCTAAGTTATTCACTAGCAGGCCTTAATGGAGATTTTCTTCGCAATGAAATGGCGCGATCCAAATTCGGAGATCATGAATTTTTATATCTTTGGATAAGAAGATAGAATATTGGCGATGCCTATGAAGCAGACAGTGGTCCTGGGCCTTCTCGGCCCATCGCTCGACAACGGCCGCGGGCCGGAGCGATGGGAGCGTTGGCGGCCGAGCGTTGCGCTCTGTCAGCATGACGACTTACTCGTTCACCGATTCGAGCTTCTCTTCGAACCGAAATTCACCAGGCTGTGCGACACCATTTGCGAAGACGTTGCCGCCGTCAGTCCCGAGACGAAGGTCTGCCCGAATCCGGTGCACTTTGACGATCCCTGGGATTTTCAGGGGGTCTACGGCGCGTTACACGATTTTGCCCGCGCGTATCCTTTCAAGCCGGATGAAGAGGATTACCTGGTTCACATCACGACCGGCTCGCACGTTGCGCAGATCTGCCTGTTTCTCCTGACCGAGGCTCGGTATCTTCCCGCGCGACTGATTCAAACGGCCCCGCCGGGCAGGCATCGCGGGGACTCAGGGAGCTATTCGATCGTTGATCTGGATCTGTCGAAATACGATCGCCTTGCCGCGCGCTTCAATGAGGAACTCCGCGAAAGCACCTCATTCCTCAAGAGCGGAATCGAAACGCGCAACGAGGCGTTTAACCGGCTGGTCGAGCAGATCGAACAGGTGGCCGTCAATTCCAAATCACCGATCCTCCTGATGGGTCCGACCGGCGCGGGAAAATCGCAACTCGCCCGGCGGATTTACGAACTCAAGAAAACGCGCCGACAGGTCGAAGGAAAATTCGTCGAAGTGAACTGCGCGACCGTGCGCGGCGACGGCGCCATGAGCGCCCTCTTCGGCCATACGCGCGGCGCATTCACCGGCGCGGTCGGCGAGCGGCCGGGGCTGCTTCGCGCCGCCGATGGAGGATTGCTCTTCCTCGATGAAGTCGGCGAACTGGGACCCGACGAACAGGCGATGCTGCTTCGAGCCGTTGAGGAGAAGCGCTTTCTTCCGGTCGGATCCGACAAGGAAGTGCGAAGCGATTTTCAACTCATCGCCGGCACCAATTGCGATCTTCAGTCCGCGGTGCGGTCCGGGCAGTTTCGCGAGGATCTGCTCGCTCGCATCAATCTCTGGACATTTCGCCTGCCGGCATTGCGCGATCGGCGCGAGGACATCGAGCCGAATCTCGATTATGAACTCGATCAGTTTGCCCGGCTGCACGGGTCGAAGGTGACCTTCAACAAAGAGGCGCGTGTGCGGCTCCTCGATTTCGCCACCGGCGCAGACAGCGTCTGGTCGGGGAACTTCCGCGACCTGAACGCCGCCGTCACCCGCATGGCCACCTTTGCCGCCGGCGGGCGCATCACCGTCGAGATCGTGGAAGCGGAGATTGCCCGCTTGCGCGATGCCTGGAGCGGTGAGCCGGCTTCCGATTGCGAGGTGGAACTGAATGCACTGCTTGACGAGTCCGCGTTATCGCAGATTGATCCGTTCGACCGCGTTCAATTGAGTGAGGTGATCCGCGTCTGTCGCGCCAGTCGCACGCTCTCGGACGCCGGGCGGAAACTGTTTGCCGTATCGCGCACGAAAAAGGGAACGCCAAACGACGCCGACCGGCTGCGGAAATATCTCGGCCGATTCGGCCTGGGGTGGGCGCAGATTCAGTAGGGTGGGCTCGGCCCACCACGACAACCGAAGAGGTGGGCCGAGCCCACCCTACTTTTCTCCATCCATTCGGTCGGTTCGTCCGATAAATAGCTGAGAACTGAATTTGCAATAAACGTGGCATGGGCGTCTCGCCCATGCTCTTGCCGCATTGACACGGGCGGGACGCCCGTGCCACCAGGAATGGGCCAGAAAGACGACAAGCATGGGTACGACCTTGGTGATGGGTTCGGCGACAATCGCGATGTCTCCGGCGGTCGATCCGATCGACGTGATACCGCCGATCACGCCCGCGCTGCGTGTTCCCGAAATCGCAGGAAACGGCGCGCTCATCCGGTTCACTTCCGACGGCGGAGACATCAACAAAGCAATCGTTTTATTCTCAGAGAATCTTCGCAAGTCCCCGGAAGACGCCTCCCTCATGCTGGATATCGCACTGCTCCTTCTGATCGGACAGCGGCGAGACGATGCGTACCGCCTGCAGGCCGAAGCGCTGATGCGGCAACAACTCTTCCGGGTCGTCGGAATTCAGGAACAGGCAGCCCTTCCTCGTTTGCGCGTGCTCGCGCTGGTTGCGCCCGGCGACTTCATGAACAACGCTCAGCTCGAATTCATCATTGGGGATTCGCAGATCGGCCTGGACGTACTTTATCTCCTGCCCGGCCAGCCTCTTCCTCCCGCGCTGCCGGAACATGATGTGGCCTTTTGCGCGGTCAATGAATCGGATGAAAACATTCCGGTTCTCGAGCGTCTTTCCAGAATTCTGCCGGGATGGCCGCGGCGGGTGCTGAACGCTCCGGAAAAAATCCAGTTCCTCTCCCGCGACAGAGTTGCCGCTCTTTTTGCCGGTAGCTCGAATATCTGTGCTCCGCGAGTCAGCCGCGTTTGCGGATCGGATTTTCAGAGTCTCGCTCGCGGCGAAATTTCCCTCGGTGAACTATTGCCCGGCGCCTGTTTTCCGATTCTCGCCCGCCCCGTCGGAACGCATTGCGGCAAGAATCTCGAGCGGATCGACAATAGTGCGGCGCTGACGAGTTACCTGAAAGGCCTCCAGAGCGATGAGAGTGATTTTTTCCTCGCTGAGTACATTGATTATCGCGGCCAGGGCGGCCTCTTCCGCAAATACCGGATCGTATTGATCGATGGAACTCCGTTTGTCTGCCACATGGCTGTTTCCGAACAATGGAAGATCCACTACGTCAACGTGGGAATGGATCAAGATGCATCGAAGTGCGCCGAAGAGGCCCGGGCGATGGAGACGTTCGATCGGGATTTTGCCATGCGCCACCGTGCTGCATTTGTAGAAATGTGTGAGCGGATCGGACTCGACTATTTTGGAATTGACTGCGCGGAGATGCCGGATGGCCGCCTGCTTCTATTCGAAGCGGAGACCGCGATGGTCATTCACACGATGGATTCGCCCACCCTTTATCCTTACAAGAAGGTGCAGATGGAAAAGGTCTTCGCGGCCTTTCGCGCGATGATCGATCGGGCTTCTCATCGCAATTGAAAGAGCCGCGTACAGAGTAAGCGGGAAAGTGCGCGGTAAACCTGAGCGCTTTCCCGCTTACTGCGTGCGCGGCTCTTTAGAAAGGGTTTTTCGCTCATGTCAATTACCGTCTGCACCGGCAAACTGCATTGTGCAGGTCACCGCCGCTCGTCTCGATTATGAGGGGAGCATCACCATCGATCGAAAGCTGATGGAGGCGGCAAACATTGCGCCGTTTCAACTCGTCCACATCAACAGCTTGTCCAATGCCGTTCATTGGGAGACCTACGCAATTCCCGGAGCGAACGGAGAGATTCAGCTCAACGGCTGCCCGGCGCGGCTCTTTCAGCCGGGAGATAAGGTGATCATCCTTTCTCTGGAACAACTCACCCGTGAGGAAGCGAAGAAGGTGAAACAGAGGGTCGTTCACTTTTCCGCGAAAAACCAAATCAGCCGGGTTGAGATTAAAAAGGCAATTCCGAATTCGGCGAAACAGAAGCGAAGCGCTAAATGACTGGGCGTGAAGATGCGCGATCGAATTAGCTGTTCGAAGTTTTACAAATCCAGTGGCACGGGCTTCCAGCCCGTGCGGCGTGTACTCACGCCGGCTCGGTCGTACTCGACCGAGAAAAGCACGATCGCAGCCTTTCTCGTTTTCGGGGAGAGAAGCGACGCTGCTCGTGGAATACCACCGATTGCCGCGGAGCACCGCGGCCACGGGCAGGATGCGCAGGATGCCCGTGCCACAAAAAGACGATGGGATCGGTTGTAAAATTTCAGGCATGCGGAAGAGACGCCAGAAATGCCGCCTTGTCGAGCACGGCCAAGGCATCGGCGATCACCGCAGCGCTTCCCCGGCCGCCGGGTGAGATCGCATCAACAATCAGTCGTGCGCTAAGACACAGGCGCAGGGCGCTGACCGGCATCGCTTCACGCGTTCCGCAAGCCACCGGCTGACCTACCTGACACCGCAGGGACGAAACCGTGGCCGTGGAGTTGCCCAGATCGTTTCGCAGAAATTCATGGACCTCTCTGGACTCGCTCGGCTTCAACCACGTCCTTTGACCGGAAACCGAGGGCCGCAAGAGCAAAAAGGGAAAGATCGTCGCGAAGCGATCCCAGCGATTGGCGGGTGCGATCGGATCGCGATCGAGCGCCGGCGCGGGCAGTGGCTCGAAAGCCGGACCATCGGTGAGTCGCTCAGTCACCGCCTTTGAGAAAGCGTTCACGAATGCGGCAATGTCTTCGTCAGGAAGTCCGCGAAACGCGCGTAATTCCGCCAACGCGGCTTCCCAGCGAAGCAGCAATCCATAATTGGTCACATGATCCAGCGCGGTTCGCGCCAACCAGTGCCGCGGCCAATCGGCTTTGGCCGAATAAGACTTGAGCGCGCGGGGTAGTGTGCGTTTCCCCAGCCGCTTCGCCGCCCCTGAGGGAACGAAGATCGCTCCGCAAAAAGTCGGGCCGGGCAGAAACTTTGAACCGGTTACCGCGACCAGGAAATGGTGTTCGAGATAAGCCCTCAGGGTTGAGGGCGCCAGCCGGAACTGGCAGGCATCCACGAGGACTTCGATTGATTGAGGGAATCGGCATCGCAGGGAATGAACACACGCGGGGCTCGGCGCGATCAGCCCGGTTTTGGAAACATCGACGAGGGTCAGCAGCACACGCCTTCCTGTTTCCGCTGCCGTGATCACGGCGGCTTCGACCTCTGCATCGATCTCCGCCGCGGAGCGACAGTCGCCGTGCGCGGTTCGACAGCGAACTTCAAGAATCTCAACCGGGCGGCCGCAGTCGAGAGTCACGTTCGGCTGAACACGGTCTCCCAACGCCGCACAATCACTGAAGTGGCGGCCCGCCAGCGCGTCCGGCACGCCCGTCCCCGTTTCTGATGCTTCCACGCGAATGATGAGCGGCTGATTGTCAGATGCATCGGCGACCAGTTGGCCGGCGAGGAGATGCAGGTCGGTGCCGGAAGCTCCAAAGATGATCTCCAGACCCCGAATGTCATCCAGCCCGCAAAGATGCGTGAGTTCGCGCCGCACCCGTTCGAGTTCGCGCTCGTAGGTGACTGCGGGCGACTCGATCAAAGCGGCCTGTTTCAGGCTCACGCGCAATGCGTCGGCGGCCGCGAAGCCGGCGGAAGAAATCGTCGAGGCGGTGGACGAACCGTAAGCAAGCAGAGCCGGATCCGGCAGGGGGGAGCAACCGTATCGATTTCGTTCGAGCGGTCCGCAGACGATTCGGGAGTCGCCGCCGCTGGTGAGCAGCAGCGCGGTGGAGGGGAAATCGCGAACACGCCGGTCGACGATCCTGCGAATCCCTATCCTTATTGGTTTAGGTCTGTCTTTCCTCGTGAGCGGCGATACAGGGCCAGTGATCTCCGCGAGCGCGGTTCGCTGATTCCCCGAATCGGTCAGGGACAATCGAGCACTCGCTTTAAATCGTTTGTCGCTCATTGAAACGGCTTGATTTCCCGGATGGGGCAAATGTCTCAGGCGGCTCTGTCCTTCACGGGATGGAAACAAAACGTCGACGCATTGACCGTTTATCGGAAAGGATCGACCGATAACGTGGGAAATTGAGTCAAACCGTGTCGCGACATCTTTCACCCGAATCCTGCATCGCGGTCGATGAGAAACCTCAGTTGCAGGCCCGGTTTTTGAAAAGCCTGGTCCTGAGGTGATCCAATGTGCAACTCAATCGCCGGGTCTTCGGGTACGAGCGTAGCGCAATCTTTGTCCAGCCTGATTTCGGCAGCAGCAACGAAGGCGAATTCCACTTCTCGCGTTGACGCGAACGGCAAGGTCTCGAACGGCACATCCGCTTCAACCCCCCCGCCCCTTAATCAACTCGGCGGCTCGTCAGGTTCTCCAAACGGTGTGGGAACCATCGTCGATCTGCTGAGCTAAGACGACCGCATTTCCATTTCAAGCCTCGAGACCGCGCGGCAGCGCCATATGCGTCGCAATCGCTCGTTGGCTCGCGCCGCACGCAAATCGATTTTCTGGAAGATTCGCCCCACCGTGACGAACCATTACGTTTGACGGGAGCTGGGAAGGGTTTTCGAATGTGGGCTCTGCATCGTGCTTGTTACAGCAATTGAGAGCCAGTTTTTCGGGCTTTGGGGTTTGAGGTGTCCAGTGCTTAACCGAGATGACATTGCCGCAACTCATGGATCCATTGCGATGAAAAGCAGGCAACGACTCAGCAATTTACTGCGCGGCGTGCGCTGGGCGTGGGGGCTCCTTGATTCTCGCGCTTCCTCGGATGGGTTCCCCTTGGAGATGCTGGAATCACGATGGCTGTTTTCCGCCGTCCCGACTTTCCACACCGATCTGACTTTTAATCGAAGCAATTCGACCGCGGCGGCAAGCTCTTCCACGGTCCAGGGGTTCACGCCAGCGCAGATTGCCCATGCCTACGGGTTCGATCAAATCAGTCTCAGCGGCGGTGCCGCCGCCGACGGATCCGGCCAGACGATCGCGATCGTCGATGCATTTAACGATCCCAATATCGTCGCTGATCTGGGCGTCTTCGATCAGGAATTTGGTTTGAGCGCGCCACCGAGCTTTAAAATCGTCAATGAGTCGGGAGGGAGCAATTTGCCGTCCACCAACGCAGGATGGGCGGCAGAGGAATCGCTCGACGTTGAGTGGGCCCATGCGATGGCGCCGGGGGCAAACATTGTGTTGGTGGAAGCAAGTTCTGACCAAAGCAATACGGATCTTCTTGCGGCAGTGAATTATGCCCGGCATCTCGCAGGCGTTTCGGTGGTCTCGATGAGCTGGGGCGGCAGTGAATTCGAAGATTACAGCGGCGGTGAAACGCAGAACCAGCTCGCGCTCGACAGTGATTTCACCACCCCTTCGGGACACGCCGGCATTACATTTATCGCCTCCGCCGGCGACAGCGGCTTTAACAATGGAGTGCAATGGCCGGCAAGTTCGCCCAACGTCGTGTCGGTTGGGGGCACCTCGCTGGAAACTTCCGACAGCGCTGGCACCTACGAATTCGAAGGACCCTGGCGCGGCAACGATCAAGGGACCAGCGGCGGCTTCAGTCAGTTTGAGGTCGAGCCCGCCTACCAGGAAAATGCCCAGCAATCCGGAGCGCGGAGCACCCCGGATGTCGGCTACGACGCCGATCCGAACACCGGCGTTGCCGTCTACGATTCCATACCGTATCAAGGCTCATCCGGCTGGGGGGTCGCCGGCGGGACCAGCGCGGCGCGCCGCAGTGGGCCGCTCTCGTTGCCATTGCCGATCAGGGCCGCGCCATCAACGGCCAGGGAACGCTCGACGGCGCCACCCAGACACTCCCCGATCTCTACAGCGTTTACAGCGCACCCGGTACCAGCGGTTATTCCACCTATACCTCTTACTATCACGACATCGGCAACGACGGTTACGGCTACAGCACCGGCCTCGGCAGTCCTCATGCCGAATCGATCGTTTCGTTGCTCGACGGGGGATCTTCCTCGACGACACCCACGCCGACCCCGACGCCAACCCCAACCCCAACCCCAACCCCAACTCCGACCCTTCCGGCATCGCCGATCTCCGTATCTTTCACGACGATGCCCACAACGAGCGTGCTCAGCGGCGCCAGCGGGTCGCTCAAAGTGCGGCTGACCAACATCGACGCAGCACCGTTCAGCGGCCCCGTTACCGTCACACTCTACGCGTCGACCGACGGCACAATTTCCTCCTCCGCAACGACGCTCACCAGCGTGACCCTGGCGAACGTCAAACTGAAGGCCTTCGGATCAAAAGCGGAGACTTTGAATTTCACCTATCCATCGGCGCTGACCGGCGGAAGTTACAGCCTGATTGCGACCGCCGATGCGACTTCCACCGGCGACGCGACCGCCCAGGTTGTCTCCGCCGCCAGGGTCTCGGTCACTCAGCCGACCGTGGACCTGGCGACGGCCTTCGATTCAACAGTTCCCATTTCCGTCAATCCCGGAAAAGGGGACAGTGCAAGCATCACCATCACCAACGACGGCAACGTGACTGCAGTCGGCGCGTTGAACCTGAGCCTGTATGCCGCGGCAGGCCAGACAGTCAGTGTTTCCGATACGTTACTGGCCGCAATCACCGGCCGATCGTTCAAACTTCGCGCAGGAAAGTCACTGACGCTGCACGTTCATTTCGTCGCGCCGGCCGGAGCGGCGCCAGGCGCCTATAACCTGATCGCCTCCACGCAATCGACGACGAATCCCGTCGACAGCAATGCAAGCAATGATGTGGCGGTGATTGAAACGAGTGCGTGACCGATTCGGCCGGAGGAGCCGCGCACGAAGTAAGCGGGAAAGCGCTCGGTGAACGACAGAACTTTCCCGCTTACTTCGTGCGCGGCTCCTCCCGGACTTCGCGATTCAATGCGATTCCGCCGCCTGAATGCGCGGCGTGCCCGAAGAGCACAGGCGCAGTTTCGGTTCATCCTCAATGGCCTTCAATAGACTACGCGTGATGCGGTCGTCGATCTCCGATGCAATATGGATCGGCACGGGATAGCGGACCTGGAATTCCAGGCCGGCGTCGACAAATCGCAGGCGACCCTCTGGCTTGGGCGTATCCTGCTGGATGTGGAGCGAATGCTTGGCAGCCTCGTGTTCGCGCTCGATCTCGTCGCGATATTCGCCGTAAACCTTGTTGACGGTTTCCATCAGTCTGCTTTCGGCCAGTTGATAGTCGCTGTCGGGGGCAAGCGTCAGGGCGATCTGGTGCCAGGTGTACTCCGATCCGGGGATCTGTTTGTAGAAGGGGGAGGACTGAAAGAGAACGGAATTGGCGAAGACGACGATGCGTCCCGTGGGGTGCAGATCCAGGCCTGAGCCGCCAAGCTCCATCAGATACAGGCGGAACAAGCCGACATCGACCACGTCACCACTGACGCCGCCGACGGTCACGCGATCGCCGACGCGGATCCCGTAGCGGCCGATGACAAAGAAATAGGCGACGCCGGAGAGAATGACAGTCTGCAATGCGACCGCGATGCCGGCGGTAAGGAGGCCGGCGTAGGTTGCAAGAGAGCCGAATTCCGTGACGAAGCCGACGATCATCACCAGGAAGACGATTGAGCCGACAACGAATCGGCGGACCACGAGGAACTGCCGGCGGCGTCGAACATCGCTGATGTAGCGGAACGTCGCGCGACGCCAGATCGATGAGATGCCCAGGACCAGTAGTATGACGGCGGCCATCCCGCCCAGCCGGGCAGTCAGAAAGTTCAAACACGTCTTGAATTGCCGGTCGAGCGACGTATGCCAAAGAAGGAGGTTGGCGCGGGTCGATTCCATGGCGACGCTCTGCCCGCCCAGCGGAACCGCCGCCGTCGAAAGCAGCTTGAATCGCGTTGCCAGCGAATCGATCTGCTGGCGATCCGAATCGATCTTGGCGATGGAGTCCGATTCGCGCGTGGCGGCAAGGGTGTCGCCGCGATGAATCGCATCGATGAGCTGAGTTCGGATCGGTTCGCGAAGCTTGTCCACGTAAGTGCCCAGATGCTCGGTCTGTTCGGCGCGGTCGTTGAGCTCACGCATGCGGGCGCTGAGGGAAAACATCTGCGACACGAGGCCGAATACGCCGGCGGTTTCCGCGCGAAAGGGCTGGGGAGCGGTTGGGCCGGCTGCGGGAGGGGCGCTGTCCGTCTGGGTTGACGGCGTCGAGTCGGGGGTGCGGTGCTGCAAATCCTGAATTTTTTCCTGGAGCGACATCCCCCCGCCCTCGCTGCTCATCATGGAGCTGAAACGCTGAATCGTGTCGCTGCGCCTTGGCGAGATTCAACTCAGCCATGATCTTCTCGCGCCGGGCAAGCAGGTCCGGACGGGTGGTGGCTGCACCGTCGTTGATTTGCCGATTGACGGCATCAAGCTCCGCCTGGAGCGCGGCGGCATTCGCTGCCGCGTCCGCGGCGGCCTTGGCGATGCGCTTTGCCCGTGCGCTTTGGGAATCAGACTGGGCGGGGCCGCCGGCACTGGGACCGAGAAGTTCCGCCTGCGCCTTGGCGTAGGTGAACGCCGACTGAAGCGCTGCTTGGAATCGGCTTCCACGGAATCCTGGTACACGAGGTCTCGGGGATCGACGGCTGTCGAATCGTGTGAATTGACTGCGCCGTACCATTCGACTACCCAACCGAGATAACGCAACAGATCGTCGCCGGAGTTTGGTTGAGTCGTCGGCGCAGCGGCAATCACCGCCACTGTCCCCGACAAGGTCACCATTGCCAGAAGGACCAGCGTTAACGACAACCGCCGCGAACGAACTAATTTCAGCATAATCAGATCAAATCAAGGAATTCATTGCCTGCCATCCATGGCGCCATCTGAGAATGATGGGATCGACGTTGAATTCCGGCCCGGTGCACGTAATAGATGGTTTGCCGGACTGTGGCAAGGGGGCCACGCGGCTGATGGCGAAAATTTTCTCGGACCGCGCGTTTCCGTCTGCCTGGGTCCGGTCTGACAGTCAAAGTGTCATATCTCCCGTTTGATTTAGATCATCCTCGGCTCAAAGCGGTTGCGGCACATGGTTTGTTAAGACTTTCCCATCTCTAACCAGAGGAGACGTTTATGGGACAAGAAGATATTGCCGCTGGGAAAGTGAAACAGGTCAAAGGGAAGGCGAACGACGTGATCGGCGCCGTAACGGATGACCCCGCCCGGCAGGCGAAGGGCAAAGTTCAGAAAGCTGTGGGGAAAGTTCAGGAAGCCGTAGGCAAGGCCTCCTCCGACCCGGATCGCAAGTAAGGATCAAGTGAGTTGATAGACCCGTTCGGCGCGTCGCGGAGTTGTTGCGCGATGCGCCGCCGGGATTTACCGGAGTGCACATGAGTTCGCAGAGAATTTTAGGGATCGTTCTCCTGGTGGTTGGCGTGGGATTGCTGGTGGTGGGAATGAATTCGTCCCATTCGGTGGCGGATCAGGTAAGCAATACATTCACCGGCAGATTCACGCAGGCAACGACGTGGTATATCCTCGGCGGAATCGCATGCGGCGTACTGGGTCTGGCGATGATGTTCATGGGGCCGAGGGGTAAGAGCGCTTGAGTCGCCGGGTCTGACGGAAGTAGTGTAGTCATTGCGCGGCGAACTGCCGTGCGCTACGTTTTAAAAGGGATCTTCTCATGAACGAAGCCGAACAAATAAACGATGCAAAGGCCAAAGCCAGGAATGTTGCGTCGAGCGCGGCCGCATCGGTCAAATCGGCGGCTAGTGCGGTTTCCGACAAAGCAGCCGACGTGGCCGCAAAAGTTTCCGAAACGGCTTCCAACGCCGGGGCCTATGCCCGAGATCAGTACGATCAGCTTGGCGGGAAGGCGCGCGAAGCGTACCAAAGTGCGCGCGATACCGGGCGTTCATGGGCGCATGAAGCGGATGGATACATTCATCGCCGCCCGTTGACTGCGCTGGCGATTGCCGCAGGCGTTGGATTTCTCGCGGGAATGTATATCAAGCGGAAATAGGGGTCGACCGCTTGACGCGGTTTTCAATTCGCCATGCCGGTCCCGCGCTCCAACGTAACGACTTGATTGATGCGCGGCGGGGGAAATGATTCACTGGTCCCATCGGGCCAGCGGACGCGTATCCCGTCAATATTTTCGGTTTTTCCCAATCCAAAGTGAACGCGCGGATCAGTGGCGCAAAGGTAGCTTCCGCAATTGTTGACATAACTGGTGCGCACCTGTCCGCCGGCGATCACCTGCACTTGGGCGCCGATCGCATCCCGGCCCCCCAGTTTCGGATCAATGGCGCGGATCAGCAGCCAGTGCCCGCGGTCCGTTGCAACATTTCGGAAGAGTCGTGCCTCGCTTCCGGCGGTGGTGAGGAGAAGATCAATCCGTCCGTCGTTGTCGAGGTCCCCAGCGGCGAGCGATCGGCCGACGTTCGCACGCCCGCACCAATCCGGATTGGCTCTGGAAATATCGTGGAATTTTCCGTGGCCGTCGTTGGCAAAGAGGAAGTTCCGTTCGGCGTAAGGCCGCCAAAATGCGGGCAATGAATCGGTAGGAGCGGCTTGCGCCGGTCGCTGGCACGCACCACCCGGCCGTTGGCGACGGCCAGGTCCGGTCGGCCACTGTTTCGAAAATCCGCGAGGACCGTTCCGAAACCGGTCGCGTGAAAATTTGCGCCGGCCCATTCCCGCGCAGCGCCCTGCTCCGAAAACATGCCGATGGGGCTCTGAACATACAGAGCATTGGTCTCTTCGGTCAGGTGCGTAATGAAGAGATCGAATCGTCCGCTGCCGGTGGCGTCGCCGACCGCAATTCCCATATTTCCCTGGACCTGTCCCAGCGCGTTGAACGCCAGGCCGCGGCGCACGGCTTCATCAACGAACGTGCCGTCGTGACGGTTGATCCAGAGACGATTCGGCCCGCCGTCGTTGGCCACGAAAATGTCCGGCCAGCCATCCCCATCGAAGTCGAGGCAGACGACGCCGAGCCCGGCTCCGGGTTCGGCCGCCAGGCCGGAGAGGGTGGTGACATCTTCGAAGCGTGGGATCTTGGGAGGGTTCAGGGTTCGGGGTTCAGGGTTCAGGGAAGGCGCTTGGCTGAACCCTGAACCCCGAACCCTGAACCCTCCCATGTTATGATAGAGCTTCGTTACCGCTCCCGGAAATAAGGATGGGCCGCAATAGTCCGGATGACCGGCTTTGTCGGTGCAGGCCCGCTGCGGGTCGTAGGCGACGTACTGAGTGACAACCAGATCGAGCCACCCGTCACGGTCGTAGTCGAAGAAGGCGGCGCTCGTGTACCAGTTGAGCGGGCCTTCGTAGGGTGGGCTCGGACCACCACCTGCGGGGTCGTGGTGGGCCGAGCCCACCCTACTGAGCCCCGCTTCCTCCGTCACATCGCGAAACGTTCCGTTTCCGTTGTTGAGGAAGAGCTGCATTCCTCCGTACTCGGTGACGAGCACGTCGGGATAGCCGTCGTTGTTCACGTCGGCAACCGCGACGCCCATTCCCCAGCCGGCAACTTCGAGCCCCGATCCGGCGCTGACCTCTTTGAAAGTGCCGTCCGGCTCCTGATGGAAGAGCTGATTCCGCGGCCCATCGGGGCCGCCGTTCTGGACGAGATAAATATCGAGCCGGCCATCGTTGTCGTAATCGAACAGGGCACAGCCGGAGCCCATGATTTCAGGCATGCGGTAGCGCCGGTCGGGCCGGTGTCGTGAACGAAATTCAGACCCGATTTTTCGGTGACGTCCGCAAGCCAAAGGTCATTTGGCGATTTGAAATCCGTGGAATCGGCGGTTGGAGGTGGCGGCACTGCGGGCTTGCGGCATCCCGATGAAATCGCGGATCCGCCGATTGTCAGGGTCAGTAACAGGCGGCGAGCTAATGGCAAGAATCTCGTTTGGATCGGATCAGTCGAAGAGTTCGCGTATTTTACACGAAAAGCCCGGCAGTACCTGTTCGCCATCCAGCGCGTCAGCGTCGGTCAGGTCTGAAACGCTGCCGCCGGCTGCGCCGCGAGGCCGATCTCATGACATACAGTATATCGCCAGCCGAAGCGGGAACCAACCGGATCATTTTGCGATCCGGATAGGAGCGGCCCAATTAACGAAGAGTGATCCGGTCGTGTAATCGACGTCCTCAGAACGCCCGGTGAGCCGCTGGCTTAAGCGTGCTTGTGGGTTTTGGCCGGCAAGGTAACGGTGCCCAATGCGCCGTCCGCCTCGGATCCGGGACCGGATGCGGTGTAGAGCGTGTTCCGGTGTGGTCCTTTTCCGAAAACCATTCCCCAGAGCCCCTGGAACGAAACCGCTCCATTGCTTCCCTGCATCGTGGCGACCAGAGCGCCGGCATTGTTGAACGCGTCGATCGAACCGTCGCCGAAGTTCCCGACGAGAATGTCGCCGCCGAGGCTGCCGAAACCGGCGGGAGCCTTCACGACTGCCCACGGCGAGTTGAACGGACCTGTGCGGCCCTGAACGGTGGCCAGCGGATCCAGACGCTGAAGAAGTTTGCCGCTGGTGCTGAAGACATCGACGTAGCCATTGCCCGCCCCTGCCACGTCATCCTGCTTGTTGGCATCCTGCATTGCATAGGTCACGTAAACTTTTCCGGAGATCGACTGAATGTTGAATGGGGCATAGCCGACCGGAACCTGCAAATCGCGGAAGGCGGTAGGGGAGCTGAGCAGTTGGAATTTCGTGTTGTAGATATCGACATGGCCGGTGCGGAAATTGGCGGCGAGGATCTGTGCGTTTTTGCGGGAGCCGGTCACCGCTAATCCCTTGTAAACCGCGCTGCTCGCCGAGGCGTCCACCACGGTGACTGCGGCCGTCGGATTGATCGAGGCGTTGTATCCGGCAATGGTTCCATCTTCGGTCGCGAACAGATAGCTCGCCACGCCGCTCTTCCCGCCGGAACTGATCGAAAAGGATTTGCTCGTGTTGAGAACCAGGCCGGTCGGGGTGGAGATCCCCGTCGTCGAAGCGGCGCCGGGGGGAATGGTGACGACCAGCGGCGCTGTGGCCGAAGGGATTTGATTCCCGCTGGCATCGTATTCGGTGGCGACGCCGGTGCCATTGTCGGAGATGAGGAATTTGCCGTCCGGAGTCAGCGCCAGCCCCCAGCCGTTGACGAGATTCAAATCGACGATCGGCGTTGCGGCAGAGACGTTGGAGGTGAGATAGGTCTGAACATAAAGGGTCTGCCCTGCGGCGAACATCTGCCGCGCTTCGAGCCGTTCGATGACGCTGTCCGACGGTCGCGCGCGGGATTGCAAAGGCAAATTGACCCTCATCATACGCTCATCTCCTGCAGCCCCGTGCGATTCATCAACTCGCGGGGATCTTACCGGGCAGAGGTAGGGTGGGCTAGGCCCACCATCCCTTTGCGCCACTTCTACTCATACTCATACTCCTGCTCTTACTCTTACTCGATCCAGTTCGAGCAAGAGCGAGTAGGAGGAGGAGTACGAGCAGGAGTAGGGGGCAGAGGGGGGCGAGCCCACGTTAACCGAATCAAGTCGAACGCGCGATCCGTCCGATAAACCACGTATGTCTTTCGATGCAGTTGTAACGAACCCCGGCCGCTTGCGAATTCTCACAGCCTTGGCGGTTGAAGAGCGGCAGGAGTTCGTTCACTTGCGCCGCACGACGCAGCTCACCGACGGCAATCTCGCCGCGCACGCCCGCCGGCTCGAATCGGCGGGGCTGGTGGCGATCGACAAGCAATTCCGCGACGGTAAGCCGGTCACCAGTTTCGCCCTCACCCACGCCGGGCGATCTGCGCTGGAGCAGCACGTCCGCCGCGTGATGGCCGCCATCAGCCATCGCCGGATGGCGCCGGCATCGGTGCCCGCCGTTGCTCCCGCGGCAGTCGCTGTTTCATCAGACCACTCGCCTGAATCGGCTTCCGATTTGGACCCGGTCGCCGTCGCCGTTGGCGAAGACGACGAATGGGTCGATTGAGAAGCGTCGCCGGCCTCGCGGAGGCGCGAAGTAACCCGCACCCCTGTTTTCACACCAATGATCTTCGCGCCGTCGCGCGGCCCGTTTTAAAGAGCCGCGCACGAAGTAAGCGGGAAAGTTCCCTCGTCTACCGCGCGCTTTCCCGCTTACTGCGTGCGCGGCTCTTTGGGTGCGCAGGGAAAGTTCCCTCGTCTACCGCGCGCTTTCCCGCTTACTGCGTGCGCGGCTCTTTGAGCGCGCAGGGAAAGTTCTGTCGTTTCCCGCGCGCTTTCCCGCTTACTGCGTGCGCGGCTCTTTAAGCGCGCAGGCGCGTCCCCTCCTTCATCTTTCTCCCGCCGTACCTACAATTGCCTCCATGTCCCAGGAAAAATCATGGCAGGCCCGCATCGGCGAAGCGACAGATAAGCTCGCCCAATCCTTCGTCGAATCGATCAGCTACGACCGCCGGCTCTATAAACACGACATTGCCGGAAGCATTGCGCACGCGACGATGCTCGCGAAAGTGGTGCTGATTTCCGATGGCGAGCGCGACCAGATCATCGAGGGGCTGAAGGGGATCGAGCGGGATATCGAAGCCGGCAACTTCAAGTTCGATGAAAGCCTTGAAGACATTCACATGGTCATCGAGGCGGCGCTGATCGAGCGCATCGGAGAGCCCGGAAGGAAGTTGCATACGGGGAGAAGCCGGAATGATCAGGTGGCGCTGGATCTCGCGCTTTGGATCGACGACGCCCAAGCCCAACTGTCCAACCTGATCGACTTCCTGCAAAAAGCATTCGTTGCGCTCGCAGAACGCTCTGGCGGGATCGTCATGCCGTCGTTTACACACCTTCAACGAGCGCAACCAATTTTAGCGGGTGCTGAAGCGCTGGCATGGTGTGCGATGTTCGATGGGCACAAGACACGCCTGCATCAGGAGGGCCACACCGATTTCATCACCTCGCCACTCGGAAGTGGCGCGATTGCTGGCACGTCCCTGCCGCTCGACACGGCGTCGAGCGCTGAGCACCTTGGTTTTCATGCATGGCAGACCGTGAAATTTCTCACCCCGGCCAACAGCATCGAGCGCACCGCGTCTCGTGAGCAAGCGTGTCGGATTGTTTTCGAGTGTGCCATGATCGCCCAGCACCTCTCCCGCTGGGCCGAACAGTGGATCATCTACATGACCACCGAGTTCGGCTTCATCAAGATCGCCGACCGGTACACGACCAGCAGCTCGATGATGCCGCAGAAGCGGAACCCGGACATGCTCGAACTGATCCGCGGCCGATGCGGAAACGTCTACGGCGATCTCTTCGCACTGATGACGATCCTGAAGGGCCTGCCCATCGGCTACAACCGCGATCTTCAGGAAGATAAGCGCATCATTTTCCGCGCCTATGACATGGTCAGCAGTTGCCTGACGATGGCGGCCGCGATCGTCAACAGTGCCAGCTACGACAAGGAACGGATCGAGCCCACGCTCGACCGCGGCTTCCTCGACGCGACGAGCCTTGCCGAGTATCTCGTGACCAATGGAATTCCGTTCCGCACCGCCCATCACATCGTCGGCACCCTCGTCGCCCGCTGCGAGAAGGAAAAAAAGCACGCGTTATCGCAACTCAGCGTCGAGGCGTTCAACGAAGTGATTGCGACCAAGAGCGATGTCCGGATCGACAACGGCGTTTACGAATGCCTGGGCGCGAAGAACGTCGTCAAGCGGTATCAAAGCGCCGGGGCGGCGGGGGGAAACCTTTCGAAGAACAACTCGCATCGTGGAAGAAACGACTTGGGATTTGATCTCTTCGTTTCCAGTGGCGTGACAAATTTCCAACGCCGCGATGGAAGTCCTTCTTTTTCGCGAACCGGATCGACTGGATGAACGGCATTGCCGTAGTCTGGAATTCAGGCTCATCGGCGGTATGGTAGCGGCGCGTCGATCAACGACCCCAATCCATTTGCGGAGATTTCCCGTGAAAACATCGTCCAGGACGCTTATCGCTGCGTGTCTGACTTGTCTCTATCTGTTGACCGTCGTCGGCTGCGGCAAATCCCTCTCCGGCGTTTATTCCGGCGATGCCATGACCGTGGAATTCAAGGACGGAGGCAAGGCCACGGTCACCGTTCTCGGCTCTCCGGTTGACGCCACCTATGCGATCGACGGAAACAAAGTGACCGTCACTCCGGCCGGCGGCAACACGCCGCCGATCACCTTCACCATCAACGACGACAATTCGCTCGCCGGTCCCGCCGGTACGACGCTGAAGAAGAAATAATTATGCGCGGAATCATGAACATCATCATCGGGATCATCTTCGTCATCGGCGGGCTCAGCGGCCACCTGGCGCTCCGCGGCACCCACAGCGGACCGGCCATCGCGGTCATTGGAGGCCTGCTGATCCTCTTTGGCCTCTATCG
This sequence comes from uncultured Phycisphaerales bacterium, assembly GCA_963754335.1. Lineage (GTDB taxonomy): Bacteria > Planctomycetota > Phycisphaerae > Tepidisphaerales > Tepidisphaeraceae > JBBSDP01. The sequence goes on along the minus strand of CAVWFQ010000005.1, from coordinate 820,005 downwards.
CATGATTCAGTCACGTTCATGATGCGGATCGTTAGCAGGACTTCAATCCGCACCATCGGGAGAATCCAACGGCCCAATACGGCAAGAAGGCAGGCGCAAAGGTCGAGCGGGCGATGCACGATAAGAAGAAAGGTACGCTAAAGAGCGGTCGCTCGGGGAAAAAAGTGACCAGCCGGAAGCGGGCGATTGCGATTGGGCTTTCGGAAGCGCGGATGGCGGGGGCGAAGGTGCCGAAGACGAAGAGAGGGAAGTGAGGGGTTCGGCGGCCCACTCGGCGAACATCATTCTGACGGTTCACGATTAGCCTCCGCCTTCGAGGCCGACGAAATCGAAACGAACCTATATAATATAAGTACAACTATAACGACCGCCTCCGAAGCGATTATTTGACTTGTTTGGCTCCATGCTGTATTTTCGCTATATGGATTTGGAGCGCCGCACCGCTGAGATCATCGAGGGGGCGGAGAAGGCGCTGGCCGAACTCGCGGCACAGGCGGCGGCGGCACGCGACTATTCCCGCGCCACCGCGCTGCTCGCCATCGCCCAGCGGATTGCGGAGGCCGGAAAGCCTGCTGAGGCGGTCCGCGCAGGCAGTATCCCACGCGCCCCATTTTCAACACGATCAGCACCATTCGCACAATCATGCGCCATCGTCGTCCGACTCCATCGGCTCGCATGATATCCCCGGGCCTCCGCCGAAGCAGAAGGCTTCTTCCACTTATCCACGATTCAAAAGAGAAGACGACACCCTTGTGAAAATAGGCTGGTCCAAGTCCGACCGCGCTACCTACGAGCATCGAAGCCCCCGTTCAATTCTGCAAAATCTCGTGCGACGCGTCGCCGAAATCGGCGGCAACGGCCTGCGGTTCACCACCGAGCAATTGCTCCCCCTCTTGGACGAAAACGGTTCCGAGCTCCCCAGCTATCAATGCTACCTCTGTCTCGCCTGGCTCGTCGCCGAGGGCCTGATCGAACGGCACGGCCGGCAGGGATATACGCTGCACGGCCAGGGCGATTTGACCCAGGCGGTTGAAGCCGCCTGGCAGGGGCTTCCAAAGCGATAGCCGGCCTCAGAACGCAACCATGGATTTTCGTAATGAGTTGATCTAATCTTCGGCCTCAGTTCAGGGGTTCCCATGTCTACATTGTTCGAAGCCGCCCAACGCCAGGCCTTCATCGTCGACAACAGCGCCGCCGATCGGAAGGTCGTCCACCACGTCCGTGAGTGGTGCCTCCCCGGCGTCAACCTCGACATCGCCACCGGCACCTTCGAGATCGGCGGTCTCCTCGCGCTCGGCGAGCACTGGCCAAAGACATCATCGATCCGCATTCTGATGGGCGATGAGGTGTCCCTCCGCACCAAAGCAGCGTTTGACCGCGCCCTGGCCCGGCTCGCCAGCGAGTTGAACGAAAGCCTGGAAGAAGAGAAAAAGCAGAACGATTTCCTCACCGGCGTCGACGCCATCGTGCAAGCGATGTCGACGCGCAAGATCTCCTGCCGCATCTATACGAAGGACAAGTTCCACGCCAAAGCTTACATCGCCCGCTCCGCCGACCAGTCCGTGGCGACGGTCGGCTCATCCAACCTGACCGCCCCCGGCCTGACCGAAAATGTCGAGCTCAACACCCGCCACGTCGGCGCGGACGCCATGGCCGTCGGGCAATGGTTTGATGAGCACTGGGAGCAGGCCGAGGATGTCACCGACGAACTTCTGAAGACGATCCAGCGCCATGTGCGGGAGTACACGCCGTTTGAGGTGTACGCCAAGTCGCTACGCGAATTCTTCCGCGACCATGACATGTCAGATACACGATGGGAAAGGGATAAGTCGCGCGTTTACAACGATCTGGATAAATATCAGCAGGACGGCTATCACAATTTGCTTCGCATCGCCGCCGACCATGGCGGCGCATTTCTCTGCGACGGCGTCGGCCTCGGCAAAACTTTCGTCGGACTGATGCTGATCGAGCGCCTCGTCCTCCACGAAGGTAAGCGCGTGCTTCTGCTGGTCCCGAAGGGCGTGAAGGAATCCGTTTGGGACCCGCAGATCGAGCAGCGCCTGAAGCACATTCCGCGCTTCGCTTTCAACACCCTCATGGTCATGTGCCATACCGATCTTCTTCGCGGAGGCGAAACCGCTGCGAAGATTGAGGAAGCGAAACAGCACGCCCAAGTCGTTATCGTCGATGAGGCCCACCATTTCAGGAACCCCGGCACACGTGGCGAGACGCCGATCGATCTGAGTCTCTTCACCGACGAGGCGCGGGCCGGGCAGATCAAGGGCATCGGAAAGGTCAAGCCGTCCCGTTACCGCAAGCTCTTCGAACTTGCCGAGAACAAGCCGCTCTTCCTCCTCACCGCCACGCCGATCAATAATGAACTTTCCGACCTGCGGCACATGATCGAGCTCTTCTCCCGCCGTCGCGAGGACCACTTTGGCCGCTCGCTGGGGATCAATTCGCTACGTGCCCATTTCATCGCCATGGAGAAACAACTTGAGGCACTGGCTCACCGACGTGGCGAGGGAGACGCAAGCATCGAAACCGATCTTGAGCAGGCGCGGGAGGTCTTGACGCACGATCGCCTGTTCAAGTCTTTGGTCGTTCAGCGCAGCCGCTCGTACGTGAGGGATAGTCAGGTTCTGAGCGGCTCGGCGCTGACAAGCTTTCCGCAGCGCGAGGATCCGAAAGTCGCTGAGTATTCCGTGAAGAAGACGTATGGGAAGCTGCTCGACATGGTGGAAAACAGCTTCGACAAGAAAAAGCTGTTCTCCCTCGCCATTTATTATCCTTTGGCCTATCTCAGAAACCCCGATGCCGACGTTGACAAGTTTGCCGCGAACCGTCAGAAACAGGTCGTCGGCCTCATTCGCACGCAATTCCTGAAGCGCTTCGAAAGCTCCGTCAAAGCGTTCGAGCTTTCCTGCGAGCGCCTTCTCCTCAAGCTCCTGGCCTTCGTCACCAGTTACGCCACGACACCAGCCGAAAAGCGGAAGCTCGACATCTGGAAGCTGAACAGTGGCGATCTGATCGGCCTGGTTCGCGACCACCAGCTTGAGCTGTTCGGCGGCGAGGAGGAAGAGCCGAGCGAAGACCTCATAAGTGATGAAATGCTCGAAGACGTCCGCGACCTGAGCGAAGACGTATACGACATTCCAAAAATGGTTGACGAATCGCTCGACGATCTCAATGCGCTGTCGGCGTTTCTCAAGGAGACGCAAACGCTCAAGCCCGCGGACGATGACAAGCTCCGCACCCTAAAATCGCTTCTGAAGACCGATTCGGTTCTCAAGAAGCACAAAGTTCTCATCTTCACCGAGTTCAGCGATACGGCCCGTTACCTGCGCGCCCAGCTCGACGAGGCCGGCATCAAGGGAATCGCGGAGGTGGACGGCGACACCAAGGGCCGCGAGTCGGTCATCCGCCGATTTGCGCCCTACTACAACGGCTCGTCGAGTGCCGAGCTGTCTAATGAGATTCGCGTACTCATCTCCACCGACGTCCTCTCCGAAGGCCTGAACCTTCAAGACGCATCACGGATGATCAATTACGATCTGCACTGGAATCCGGTGCGCCTGATGCAGCGCATTGGCCGTGTCGATCGACGCCTCGATCCGGACATCGAACAGCGGCTCGTCGCCGACCACCCCGACGTCGCCCCGCTCCGCGGCAAAATTGCGTACTGGAACTTCCTGCCACCGGGCGACCTCGACCGTCTGCTGAAGCTCTACGAAAAGGTTTCCCATAAGACGCTTCGCATCTCGCGCACGCTTGGAATCGAAACCGGCAAGCTGCTGCGTGACAGCCATCATTGTGGAGTGACCTACGGTTTCTACGACCTTGGCCGCATTCTGGATACGCTCGCGTTTGTCCGTGTGGGCGAGGGGGACCCACCGACGTTGAAGGTCGCAATCGAGCCCGGCGGCCGGCACGCTGCGGAAGGAATGATCCTGGCGCGCTATTTCATGTTCGAACAGGTATATTTTCAAAAGACCCGCATGGCCTACGACCACCATGGTGCGGAATGCCTGAAGGAGGCAATTGGCGCAGGAAAGACGCTACCCGATCCAAACACCCCAGCGGGGCGTGCCAAATACCTGAAAATGGACGACTGGTTTCTCTTCCAACATATTCGTTCCTCCCAAAGCCGCCACGCCCAGGCGATTCTGCAGCACCGGCATGACCGCCTCGTGCATGAAACCTCCGAAGTAGCCAGCGCGAACGAATTGCGCGAACACAACTCGGCCATGGACAAGCTTCGGAAAAAGGGGGCGAAACCGTGGTCTACCGACGCATCAAAATCCTGGTACAAGACCGGCTTGAGCGAAATCCTCGTCGCAGACGAATCTTCCCGCGCCAATTTCTCGCGCGGGCGACCGCTCGCCGCGGTGTCCGAGACCGCGGGCAAGATTCGCGACAGTAGTCAACAACGGATTTACGTTCCGCTCGAGAAGGCTGATGAGGCAATGCGGCTTCTGAAACCGAAGGGAGTAGGTTATGGACGTTCTTGAGCGATCTGACATCATCGGAGAAATCGCGCGTCGCAAAACGGGCGCACCGCTTGGCAAGACCGCGATGATGAAATTACTTCACCTTCTGCAGGATGGACTTAATCTGCCGCTTGGTTATCGATTCACGCTCTACAACTACGGGCCGTACGACACCCAGGTCATGAGCGACATCGACTTTGCCGAATCGCTTGGGCGCATGACCGTCAAATACGAGGGCTCGGACCAGGGTTACCGGATCGAACCGGCCGGCACTCACGGGACGCTGTCATCGGCAGCGAAAAATAAGATTGCCGTGCTGATGGCGAAGTTCGGCGCGATGACCGCACGTGATCTGGAACTGCGCTCCACGCTGCTGTTTTTGTCGCATGGTTATTCCGGCGACAGTCTAGTTGCGCAACTCCACGACCTGAAGCCGAAGTATCTGGAGCTGGAAACTCGGCGAGCGCTCGAAGAGTTGCGCAGGCGCACCTTATCAAGTCCGCCTAAGGCGGAATGATACGCGGCGACATATCCAGATCTTGCAGCGTTTCAGCAGCGATCAGCGAATCCGCGCGCATCCGAGAAAACCCGCGGCTAAGATTTCGACGATCCATGAACTTTATCGTCACCGACCGCGAGTCGATCGAACGGGGTATCCTCGTGCGGTCGAACTACGTCGTCATCTCGATACGCGATCCGGATCGTGCCGCTGCTCGGATTCCTCGCCAGGCGGGACTGAAGGGCGCGCTGCGGCTGGCGTTTCACGACGCCGAGCCGGCGGAAGGGATCCGGCTGCCGGTCGAGATCGTGCTGATGAGCCTGCGCGACGCCGAGCGGATCTGGCGATTTGTGCGAAAGCATGAACCGGCGGTGGGAACGGTTGTCATTCATTGCGAGCAGGGAATGAGCCGCAGCCCGGCGATCGCGGCGGCGCTCTGCCGGGCGTACGGCGGCGATGACCGGAAATTCTTTCGCGACTATCAGCCGAATGCGCATGTTTTACGACTGATGAACGAGAGCGCGACGGGCGGCACATAGCAGGCAATGGCAAACCACCCGCACTTCTGGGCGTGCAGGCCCGGCGACAAGTCGCACGGCTCCCTTCATTCAAGGCCGAGAGCCGAGCGAGTTGTCGCCGGACACACATTGCAATGCGAAACCCCGTCCCGAAACGGTCAGATGCAATTGCCCTGAGATAGCAGGCCGGCGGGACGTATCTGATGATTGAAGTACGATTTGTCGATGATAGACTCCACCAATCAGTGGACGGTGAATCCAATCAATCCGGTGGACGATAAAAAATGGGGGCAGCCCACTATCCGATCGAAGCGCTCGACCCCGCTACCGGCGGCACAATCATCGTCAAGGTGATGAGCGATCTGGTGGTCCGGTTTCAAAAGACACGCCCGGCCGCGATGATGCACGAGCTGATCGGAGACCGGTCCGACCCGAGAAGCGGCAGCCCCGTTCAGTATGTCCTGAAGCACCCTTTCGCCATTTTTACTGGCTTGCGTGAACTCCAGGTTGGGGGAACATGCTATTGTGGCGTGCCCACCTGCGCCTATACTAATAGTGGAGCGAAAATCCCGCCGGTTCCTGGAAAAGTGTTTTGCGTGTATATTAATCCGAAGGGTGTCCTGTTTGAGTGGAGGTGGGAACCCGCCGATCCAGACGCAAGCGGATTGCCGCTCGGTCACGACGACCCTGAGCGATTTGAGATGCGAATATGGCCGAAACAATCGTAGACTTTTTCGATCAGATCAAGGCGGAGAAGACCCCTTCCTCGCCTGAGCCGTCGTACAACCCGTACGGCGATTGTGTTCACTACCACTGGCGGCAGGATGAGTTTTACGCTGACCGGATCGACAGCAAACTGACGGTATATCGCTCGATTGCGAGCAATGAAGCGGTCGGATGCCAAATCAAGGGAATCACCGCCCTGATTGCCCGGCTGGGAGATTTCGGGATTGCGATCAACGAACAGGACGGGACGCCGCTGGCGATGTTCCTCTTTGCATCCCAAGCCGCCGCCGAATCCCCCAGCGGGGAAAAGGCGGCCGATTACCAGAAGATCTACAAATACCTTCTCGAACAGGCCGGCAAAGCGGCCGCGTTGAGATCAAGCAGACCGCCTGAAGCCCAGTACATCCCGCTACAGATTCACGTTGGTCGGACTGGAGCGACCATCAGGATAAATTCCACGGCGCACGGCGCATCGACGAAATCGGCAATCTTATAATTTTTTTTCGATTGCAATCCACTGATTCGATTCAGGTTACGCCCAACTCCAGATCCATCCCGATTATTTTCGTTGTATTATGGATTCATATTGGTATAATTGCCGCCGTTGAGTTCAAACGGCCTCTGCATCTCCTGAACGATGTTCGTTCTAAGCATCAGACGCCTATACCGAACTCGTTATAGGAGGTCGTATGAACAGCGAAGTCAAGTGCAAAGTGCCGTTGCCAACGGGATCCGATGCAGGGGTTCAATTCGTGGTTTACAACGGGATCGGCATGTTCCGCCTGAATAACGGACAGGCCAACTTCCAACCTGCAGATTTCACAGATGGTTACACGCTGGGCCGCGAAGATCTGGCGGCGCTGAAGATCCAGAGCGCGCAGCTCAATCGGCATTAAGTCGATTACCCACGATGAGTCGGTCGGCGCGGGCGTGAGGGGGCGCGCGCCGACTAATGTGGTTGTATCTAATGAAATTGGCATACAAAAAACTTCGGAACTCTACCCGGGCGAAGCTGAGAAGAGCGGTGTTCGCTCTTGAGCTGGTCTCAATCGAGTTCCACAACTGGGGCAATCGCCCCGGAAGGAATCCCATGATTGTCTCTTTTCCTGCAATGCGCGGCCAGATCGGCCAGCGCGAGTATTTCGCCTGCCTGATGAAGCTCAGCAGCATTCCGAAGATGTTCACATTCCGGGATTGGGCGGAATTTACGCCCGAAGACCGTGAACAGCGGGTGCTGAATCAGAAGCGAGTGCCGGAGATCGGACGCTACATCACCGAGAACGAAGACGGGTATTTGTTCGCTTCGATCACGGCGTCGTACAAGTGCCAGGTCAAGTTTAAGGCGGTTGATGGCCCGGACGGCGTGCTCGGCACATTGGAGATGGATTTCGACACCGCCAGCTTCGTCATCAACGACGGGCAGCACCGCTGTGCGGCGATCGCCCACGCGCTCAAGGCGAACCCCGCGCTGGCGGAGGAGAGCATCAGCGTGCTGCTCTTTCCGTACGAAAGCCGGGCACGGGTGCAGCAGATGTTCAGCGACTTGAACCGGTTCGTCGTGAAGACCAGCAAATCGCTCGACATTCTGTTCGACAAGCGCGATCCGATGAGCACGGTGACGCTGGAGGTGTGCGAGAAAGTGCCGGTGTTCAAGGATCAGGTAGATAAGGACGCTGTCAGTTTGCCGCTGCGTTCGCGGCATCTTTTCAGTCTTGCCGCTCTCTACGACGCCAACCACGAACTGCTTCGGGAGCGCGTGGAGGAAGAAGCGACGCAGCACGAGCTGGTGGCGACCGCGGTCGAGTATTGGAAGGAGCTTTCCAAAGCCATGCCGCCCTGGGGCAAGGTCAAGATTGGCGACCTGAAGGCGATGGAATTGCGACAGAGCAATTTGTCGAGCCACGCGACGGTTCTTCGGGCGATCGGCGCCATCGGGGCTGAGCTGATGCGCGAGCATCCGTCGGACTGGAAGGCAAAAGTCGCCGAATTTGGCACGGTGGATTGGCGTAAGAGCAACCGCGACTGGGAAAATGTCTGCATCGTGGCCGGTTCGGTGGTTTCCAACCGCCAGGCGCGCGCCGCGACCAAGGCTTACCTGAAACGGCACCTTGGATTGCCGCTGACCGATTCGGAGGCCAAGTGCCTGCCGGAACCGGCTCTGGTTGTTGCGGAGTAATCATCCGTCAGGCGCGACCTACTGCTGAAATCGAAGAGGCGGCCGATGAGCAATCATTGGCCGCCTTTCCAATTGATTCGAACTCACTCCCTGGCACGCTGGGGATCTGGTACGAACCAGACGGGTCGAATGATTGATAATAGAATATGTTGATTATTATATTTAAGGTAGCAATATTTCTTCACATGATGCGAAAAAGTGTCGGATTATGTCGGATTATGTCGGATCGGCACTCCGCGGGACGGTCCTAATTTGAAAAGAACCAATGCCGCGATAGCGACGCGGGAAGGCAAAAGGTCGGTCCGGCGACCCTCAAGGGGGAAATTCCAAATCCCAAGCACCAAAGCCCAAAAAAATTCCAATGTCCAAATTCCAGGAACCACACAAGACGGAATGCGCGCTCAGAACGCTCCGGTTTGGAATTTTCCCCTTTGGAGTTTGAGATTTATTTGGGCTTTGGAATTTGGGCTTTTGGGATTTCAGCGTTTCCCCACTAATCCGCTTTTAGATTCTTCATCACCTCATCCGGCACGCCCAGTCCCCGCAGAATCGCGATGTCGAACAACACATCGCCACGCGGCTGCATGTGAACGCCGTCGCGGGTGAGAAACTTGTCCTTCAGATCGGCGGGCTTCTTCGCCAGCACGTCCAGAAACATCTGATGCAGATCGACGACGGTGCACTTCTTGTCGGCGGCGATTTTCTTTTCGGCTTCGACGTACATCGCCAGCCGCTTGTTCCCTTCGGTCTCAGGATCTTCCTGGATCACCGGCGGGGTCAGGAGAATGACCTTGATGTTGGCTCCCTGGGCCATGTCGACCATCTTTGCGACGTTGGCTGAATACGCTTCCAGGATCTTGGGATCGTGCGCTGCACCGAGCCGGTGCCAGACATCGTTGATGCCGATGCAGATCGTGACAAACGCCGGCTTCTTATCGACCACGTCGTGCTGGAAGCGCGGCACGAGGTCTTCGGCTTTCTGTCCGCTGATGCCGACATTGATCACCTTGGGGATCTTGAGCTGCGGATAGGCGGCGGGGAAGAATTGATCGAGGTTGGTGTCGTAGCCGGTGGGGCTGCTGGCGTCCTGGGTGATGGAATCGCCGATGGTGACGATCGTGTCTCCTTCCTTCAACTGCAGTTGCTGCGGAAGATCCTTGGGCGCGGGGCCTAGAAGGGCGAGAAGGGCGATGAAGAAACCGGCTATTTCGTGCACGAAGACCTCCATTGGGGAAAGGATGAAGTAGGAAGGATGAAGGATGAACTGGAGAAAATCAACTGAAGGTCTTCTCTTCAGTTCATCCTTCATCCTTCTCACTTCATCCTTCAGGATCCCCCGCCGTTGTTAACATCGCCCAGGATGATGGCGCGCATCGCATTGCCGATGGCGCGGAAAGTGATGATCTGAATATGATTTGAAAGATCGCGCACATTCGGAGAGTTAAAGCTCACGCTGGTCAGGTCCGATTGGAGAAGATTGAAGATCTGATCGACGTCGGCGATGAGGGGCAGCTTGATGCTGCTGAGAGGGCGGGCCGACCCGACGGCGGTTCCGGACACAGGACTATCAGGGAACTTCCATACGTTATCGATGCGAGCCTGGGCATGCACTTCCGTGCCGCGGTTGAAGTAAGTCAAGTGCGAAATGGTGAGCACGCCGCCGTCGAGTTGTGCCGCGACGGATCCGCGGCCGGTGGGGCGGCCGACGTCGCGGCCGAGATTCATGGCGTTGTACAGAAACGAGACAACCGCCAGGTTGCCCAGGTTGGATTCGGTGATGTTGACGTGCGCGTCCAGATAGAGCCGCTGAATGAGGTCCGCGAAAGCCGCCTGAGCGGCGTTTGGGGTGGCAGGCTGGGTGGAATTGCCCGGTGCCAGCGGCTGCATCCCCGCCGCCAGCAGCCCGCCGCCGGCGGCAATCGCGGCGCTCGGACGGGCACTGACCTGAATCGGAGTGTCGTAGAGCGTCGTGAATGATCCTTTCAATCGCCCGGGCAATTTCGGGGCCTTGGCATCGAATGCGTGAACGATGGGGTCGAGCTGGAGGGAATCAAAACGCACCTGGCTCTGCGTCGTCCAGAGATCGTTGTCATGGCGGGTCGCCCGTGCCCAGAGATGCACATTTCCGTCGGCCATGTGCAGCACGCTGTCCTCGTCCAGCGTGTCGGCCAGAACGATGCGCTGCGGATCGAGCGTGCCCGGCTCCATTTGCAGGTAAGCCTCGAGATGAAGGTCCGACAGAGGAACGGTGCGGTAAAATCCCTCGGTCCACGCCGTATCGATATTCAACCGGAGCGGGCCGAGGGCGCGCGGATCGGTCGAGGGCGCCAGGCGGGCTGAGCCTTTGAGTGTTCCGCCCATGCCGCGCAATGACGGGAAAAAATCCAGGACCTGCTCGGTATCGATCTTTTCCCACATGAGGTTGGCGCGCACGGCGTCGATGTTGTCCAGATCAGCGCGGGCGTCGCCATCGATCTGCCCGCCGGCCACCTCCGAATGGAAGGAACGGATCTCCGCGGAGCGTCCGCTTACCGCGGCGACGATCTGCGCTGCCGAGCCGCTGATCGCCGAGCCAGAGTTTTGCCCCCAGCTCGATATTGGAGTCGTTCAACTGAATTGACCGCGCCCGCGGATCGGCGGACGTTGGTTGCGCGAGCCGCACAGTGAATTGAGTAGGCTTCAGGTCCACTTCAGCGCGCCCTTCAGCCGCCGGAAGGAAAACCGGCCAGGATGTGAGGCTGAATGTTCCGTCAATTCGCTGGCGATTGTCGGCGCTCCAGACGATTCGTCCGTTACCTCTCCCGTTTTCGCCTCGCTGCAACTGAATCGGATCGGCGGTGAAGACTCCATTTTCCATCGCCGTGTTGATTTGAATGGTGTCAGCGGAAAGGGAGGGAGCCTGCACGTTATGCGCGACCGCGCGTCCGCTCAATTTCATCGCTCCTGGATCCGGACGGAATCCAGGCAGATAAAGGTCCCAGTTTCCTTCGAGCGTGCCGCGAATGCCGCGGGTTCCGTCGGCATCCATCAACTGCGCCAGGGGCAGGTCGCGCACGCCGATGCCCACGTCCACCGCCGCGCCGGCGAAGGCGTACGTTCCCCGGAGGTCCCAATTTCCCCCCAGCAGCTTGAGTGTCTCGGTGTGGATGTCCACTTTATTCGGATCGACCATGCCGCTGGTGATCAGATCGATGTCGCCCAGCGGCCGGCCGTTCACCTTTACGTCGCGTCCATTGAGGGAACCGGCGACAGTCAAATTGAGCGGGAGTAACGTTCCCTTGAGTGTCGCGTACCCCGAAATTGCGCCATGCAGAAAGGGGGACTCGCCCGCCGCGCCGGCCGTCGGCTCATTTGCGAGATTCACTTCGAGACTCAAGGGTTTGGGAACATGCAGATGATAAGTTCCGTTGGCCGTCAGATGAGCGCCGCCGCCGGCGAGTCGCAACTCCTGCAGGCGGACCCATTCCGAATCGCCGGTGGCTCGCAGCACGAAGCCGAGCTCGCGGCCCATGATGGGGTGGAGCGGCCAGCGGTCCCCGTAAAGATTGATCAGCCACGATTTGCGGGAAAAGTCATATGCCCCATGCCCGCTCAGAAGATCGCCGGGGCGAGTGGCGGACAAGAGCGTGAGAGTCGGCCCGCCCTGAGCGCCGTCGAAGGGCCCGCCGGCAGCGTCGGGGCGCATATAGCCGGTGAGTTTCAGGCCGTTCAAATTCACCGGATCTGAACGCTGCCAGTTGAACTGCGGCGCCGAAACGGTCCAGTCGAAATTGCGCCAGTCGGCGCCGTGGGCGCCGAGGTTCGCATTGAGCGTCCACGGGCCCTGCGGCGTGACGCCGGTCGATGTCAGATTCCCGTCGAGGACGAATTGCCCGGGGAACGGCTGGCGGATCGTCGCGTCGAGCTTGCCATCGTGCCGGATGTTCTGCCATGGCGCCTGGAGCTTCTCCCAGGCGGCGTGAAGTTCTCCGGTTTCTGCGGCGCGATCGAACGTGGCGGAAAATCGCGCCGGCCCGCCGAGGGCCGCCAGTTCGATTCGATCGGCGCGAAGGACCTTTCCGTCGTAGCCAAGCTGGCCGGAGCGAATCGTTACCTCTGGCAGCATCAAATCGCCGGTGCGAAGGGTGAGCCGTCCCAGGGAGATACTGGTCGAATTGTTTTCCACCGACGCCGTGAGATTTCCCGCCGCCTGCATCTTGCCGAATTCGAGAGCCGTCAGGTCGAGTCTGCCGGAAAATGTCTGGTCGCGCAGTTGTCCGCGCCAGCGGGCATCCAGCGAGGTTTTGTCGGGAATGGATGCGAGAAATGGGCGTGCCCAATCGGCGATGTCGTTGAGTTGCACGGTCGCATCGTGCGCCCAGCCGCCTCCTGGCGCCAGCCGCCCGCCGATCTTCAGCCGCGATTCGGAGCGGGCTTCAAATTTCCACGAAAGCGCGGTGTCGGAATACCCGTCCAGATCGAGCGGCTGAATCGTGGTCCGGCGACCGTTCTGGTCGCGAACGTTTACGCTCGCTCCGTGCACATGAAGATCGGGCAGCGAAGCAGATGAATTGTCGGGCGAGTTGCCCGCCGGGCTCTTTGACACGATCTCGATCAGATCCTGCACATTCCACCGGCCGTCGCGTGATTGAAGGACGCGCAGGGTGGGTGTGGCCAGGTCGAACGCGTAGACCCGCACTTTCCGCCCGAGCAGGATCGAAAAGAGCGTGCTGTTGCGCACCTTGACGGTGGGGACCTCGAGAAACGGCTTGTCCACGAGGGGAAGCCCGAGCGTCACATCCGTCAGCGTTGTATGTCCGAACCAGCCGGTGTGAACTGATTTTGCTCCAACTGCGCAGGCCGAGCTGGCTTTCGAGCTGCGTGATGACAATTCCATGCGGCAGATCAGTCGACAGAAGAATCTGCACGACGATCCCGACGACGAGAATCAGGCAAACGGGAATGATCAGCAGCCGCACCAGCCAGCGTCGTCGCCGGCGCGGAGCCGGTTTGGAAGGTGCGGGCGGGGATGGATCGGAGCGGGCGTTCATGAGGGCAGAAGCCAGGAGCCAGGAGCCAGAAGCCAGGAGCCAGAATACAAAAGGCAGAACACAGAAGCCGGTGAATTTTCTTTTACAACAATGGTCAGAATGGTATAGCGTTCCTGGTGTAGCCGGCGAGCTTGCTCGCCGTTCGGTTCGAAAACGGCGAGCAAGCTCGCCGGCTACGTAAACTGGGGAAACGCCATCGCAACCTGGAAGCTGCTTTACTCCTTCTGGCTCCTGGCTTCCGGCTCCTGGCTTCTTCCTCACCGACTTTGCGCCGGCGGAATATCGCCGATGGTTCGCGGGCCGGTGCCGAAAATCCAGTAATCTTCGCGGATCGTCCGGCCGACGTAGGGTCCGGATGCGGTCAACAGTTCGCCGGTATCGGACCAGTATGCGACGTAAGCGACGCTCGCGAACCCATGCTGTTTCGTGGTTTTGAGTATGGCCAGTTCCGGCGTGGAGACGGCGACCGTGCTCAAAGTACTGTTGTAACCGGTCGGGACGGCGGTTGAGGGAATCCCCAGTAAAAACTCGATTCGGTCGATGCTGAGCCCGCCGCTCCGCAGCTCAACGATGATCTGCGCCTGGTCGCGACGTTTGGCCAGGCGAACGCCGGAGGAGAGCAGCTTCGCGCGCATCGCGGCGATCAGATAGACATCCTCAAACGACGGCTGCCGCACTTCCCCCTCGAGAAACGAGCGGTCAAATGGCTGAGTCGTCGATATCAGATAGCCGGTCTCGATCCAGACCAGCCGATCGCGCAGGGCATCGACGGTGAGTTGATCGACGGCTTTCTGGGCCGCTCCGCTGAGAAGGAATTCTTCGCTGGCCGTTCGAGGCGGATCGGTGACACGGATGGTGGCGCAGCCTCCGCCGACCAGTCCGATGAGGATGAGGATCATCCAGCCCGGGACCTTCAGATCGTTCAACGCTTCTCGATTCACGCGGCGAATGTAATGGAGGAGGCGCTGTCAGGCCAACTTCCGCCGATTCAGAGTTCCACAGGTCCTTGAAATCACTCATGCGAATGTGGCGATCCGCCTGCCACATTGGCAATTTCGACGAGTCGCCGACTCGATCCCGCTGCCAGCCTGACAGTTATCCGATGTGCGATGCAAAATATGCGCTTGCCGTAGTTCATTTCCGCATCGGGAGTTGCGCGCGTATATCCGAGTCGTCGGCAACGGCATCCGCTTTGTTATGGGCGAGAGTGCCGCGGCTTGGCCGGCGGCGATGGAGGCCCATTGGCTTCCACTTCGTGCGGATGAACTTTCGACTATCAAGCTAATTGAGGAGACGTGGAATGGCCGCGAAAATGTTGACCTTCGATGCCGAAGCACGCAAATCGTTGTTGGAAGGCGTTACCAAGCTCGCCCGGGCGGTGAAAGTGACGCTTGGCCCCCGCGGCCGCAATGCCGTGATTGACAAGGGATGGGGAGCGCCGACCATCACAAAAGATGGTGTGACGGTTGCCGAGGAAGTCGAGTTGAGCGACAAGTTCGAGAATATCGGCGCTAAGCTGGTGAAAGAAGCCGCCAGCAAGACCTCCGATGTGGCCGGCGACGGAACAACCACCGCAACGGTGCTGGCCGAAGCGATTTTCCGCGAGGGATATCGCAACCTCACCTCCGGCGCAGACGCGATGGCGATCGCCCGCGGCATTCGCAAGGCGGTGCTGGCCGTCGTCGAAAACCTTAAGAAGCAGTCGAAGCCGATCGATGTCACGCGGAAAGACGATATCGCCAACGTCGCGTCGATCAGCGCAAACAACGACCGTGAGGTCGGCGCGATTATGGCTGACGCATTCCTGCGCGTCGGCAAGGACGGCGTCATCACCGTCGAGGAAGGCAAGAGCGCCGAAACCTACGTTGATTTCGTGGAAGGAATGCAGTTCGACCGCGGCTATCTTTCGCCCAACTTCATCACCAATCCCGACGAGATGATTGTCGAGCTCGACAAAGTCTTCGTCCTCATTTTCGAGGAGAAGATTTCTTCGGCTGCCAAGCTCATCCCACTTCTGGAGAAGATCCAGAAAACCAAACGTCCCCTCATGATCATCGCCGAGGATGTGGAAGGCGAAGCACTTGCTACCCTCGTCGTTAACAAGCTTCGTGGCGTATTGAATATCGTCGCGGTTAAAGCTCCCGGATACGGCGATCGCCGAAAGGCGATGCTCGAGGACATCGCGATCCTCACCGGCGGCCAGGCGATCATGAAAGATCTGGGAATCGAACTCGACAAGGTCGAGATCAACCAGCTTGGCCAAGCCAAGCACATCCGCGTCGATAACGACAACACCACGATCATTGAAGGCGCCGGCGAGAGCAAGGCAATCCAGGGCCGCATCGAACAGATCCGCCGGGAAATCGATGTCACCACCAGCGACTACGATCGCGAGAAGCTCCAGGAACGTCTGGCCAAGCTCGCCGGCGGCGTCGCCCAGGTCAACGTCGGCGCGGCGACCGAAGCCGAGCTCAAGGAAAAGAAGGCCCGAATCGAAGACGCGCTGCACGCTACTCGGGCGGCCGTCGAAGAAGGGGTTGTTCCCGGCGGCGGCGTGGCGCTGATCCGTGCCATGAACGCCCTGAACGGGGGTTCAAACCTCAAGCTCGAAGGAGATGAAGCATCCGGCGTGAAAATCGTGCGTCAGGCCCTGACCGCCCCGCTCCGCCAGATCGCGGAAAACGCGGGCACCAGCGGCACCGTCGTCGTCCGCCGCGTGATGGAATCCAAGAACAACGAGGGTTTCAACGCCCTGACCGGCGAATATGTCGACGTGGTGAAAGCCGGGATTATCACTCCCACCAAAGTCGAGCGGACCGCTCTGCAGAATGCCGCCGAGGTTGCGATTTTGTTGCTGACGACGGATTGCATCATCGCCGAAAAACCCAAGACCGAAGAAGCCGGCGGAGGTGGTGATCATCACCACGGCGGAGGTGGCATGGGTGGCATGGGCGGAATGGGTGGCATGGGCGGCATGGACGACATGATGTAAATCGCCGCTTGCCTGCTTCGCGGAAGAGCCGGCCCAGGACAAACTGAAACCGAAACGAGAAATACCAGAACTTCGAAACAGAGAGGGACCCCAATCATGAAACTTCGACCCCTTCAGGATCGTGTAATCGTCAAACAATCAGAAGCCGAGGAGAAGACCGCCAGCGGAATCCTGCTGCCGGACACGGCTAAAGAAAAGCCCACCAAGGGAAAGGTCATCGCGACCGGGCCCGGCAAGCTTGATGATAAGGGCAAGCACATGGAACTGGGCGTGCGCGTCGGTAATGTGGTCTATTACGGCAAATATTCCGGCACTGACATCGAGGTCAACAGCGAGAAGTTCGTCATCCTTCGGGAGACCGATATTCTGGGCGTGCTGGAATAATCTGCGTCGATTCGTTTGTCCGTTGTCAGTAGTCCGTTGTCCGTTGTGAAAACGCGGGAACGACATTTCAACTGACAACGGACGACTGACAACGGACAACCTGACAAGGAATCTAAAATGGCAGCCAAACAAATGATGTTCGAGAACGGCGCCCGCGCGGAGATCGCGGCGGGCCTGTCAAAACTTGCCCGCGCGGTCAAGGCGACCCTTGGCCCCCGCGGCAAGAACGTGGTGTTGCAAAAATCGTTCGGAAGCCCGCGCATCACCAAGGACGGCGTAACCGTCTCCAAGGAAGTCGAGCTTGCTCAGCCGTTCCAGAACATGGGCGCCAAGCTGGTGAACATGGTGGCGAGCAAGACCGGCGACGTCGCCGGCGACGGGACGACGACCGCCATCGTGCTGGCCGAAGCGATCTACCTTGAAGGGCTCAAGACGGTGACGACCGGCGTGAATCCCGTGCTGATCCAGCGCGGCATCACCAAGGCCGCCGAGATCGCCGCCGACGCGATCACCGCCATGTCGAAGAAAGTCAAAGGGCGCGAGGATTACAAGCGTATCGCCACGATTTCCGCCAACGGCGACGAAGCGATCGGCAACCTGATGGCCGACGCCATGGAAAAAGTCGGCATGGAAGGCGTCATCACCGTCGAGGAAGGCAAGAGCCTCGAATCGGTCCTCGAATACACCGAAGGAATGGGTTTCGACAAAGGATTCCTCTCTCCTTATTTCCTGACCAATCCGACGACGCTCGAAGCCGTGCTCGAAAACGCCTATATCCTGCTGCACGAAAAGAAGATCAATAATCTTGCCGACCTACTTCCTCTGCTCAACAAGATTGTCACCTCCGGCCGGCCACTTCTGATCGTGGCCGAAGATGTCGAATCCGAAGCCCTGGCGGCCCTGGTCGTCAACAAGCTTCGTGGAATCCTCAATGTCTGCGCCGTCAAGGCGCCCGGTTTCGGAGATCGCCGCAAAGCGATCATGGCCGATCTGGCGGTTGTGATCGGCGGGCAGTTCATCAGCGAAGACATCGGTATCAAGCTTGAAAACGTCGAGCTCGAGCATCTCGGCCAGGCCAAGCGCGTCGTGGTCGATAAGGACAAGACGCTCGTCATCGAAGGCGCCGGCAAGCGCAAGGAAATCGAATCCCGCGCCGACCAGATTCGCCAGCAGATTGAAAAGACGACCAGCGACTACGATCGCGAAAAACTTCAGGAGCGACTGGCAAAGCTCACCAGCGGCGTCGCCGTGATCCGCGCCGGAGCGGCTACCGAAACCGAAATGAAGGAGCGCAAGGACCTGATCGATGACGCCCTTCACGCCACCCGCGCCGCCGCGGAGGAAGGGATCATTCCCGGAGGCGGAGTTGCGTTCCTCCGCGCTATTGCCGCCGTTGAAAGCGGCAAGAGCAAGGCCAAGGGAGACGAGAAGCTCGGCTTCGATATTGTGGCGGCGGCTCTCCGCTTTCCCGCCCAGCAGATTGCAGACAATGCCGGTGATGATGGAGAAGTCGTCGTTGACGAAATTCTCTCCAACAACAATCCCAACTGGGGATACAACGCCGCCACCGGCGAGTACGTCGATATGGTCAAGACCGGCGTGATCGACCCGACCAAGGTCGCCCGCACCGCGCTGCTCAATGCCGCCAGCGTGAGCGGACTGGCCCTGACCACCGACGTCCTGCTCACCGAGCTCAAGGAAAAGAAGGGCGAAGAAGCCGAAGCGGTTGCCGGCGCAGTCACCTGAGACATTCCGCGACGCCCCCATTAAAATAAATTGAGACTCCGTCACGAGCTAGTGGCGGAGTTTCAACATATAATGGGGTGGCTTTTTCGGGAGCAACAGCTATGTCAGTTTCGCCTTTTGCCGAGAGACTGCTTCAATCACATGCTGTGACGCCTTCACGGATTTTCTGCAATGTGGAATTGCTGGGGTCGCTCTTCAGGGAAAGCGATTTGAACCGACTGAATCATGCTTACGAGGAACTCGCGGCGGCTGGATTGATGGAAAAGGCAGCATTGGAAGGAAGTTTTTTCGGAACTCCAGTGCATTTTTACAAGCTGACTGCAAAGGCGGCTGCGGAGGCCTCTCAGGAATCTGCAGCATGAGTGACGATGGAACCTTCCTTCCTGGAGCAAAAAAGCACCTGCAGGCCTTTGCTCAAAGCGCCGGAGTCGAAGTCGATATAGTCCTTGTGCGCGTTACGTTGGCTGACAACTCGCTCTACCTCTTTAAGGGCTCAAGTATCGCTCGGGCCGCAGGAGCAAACGGTTGGGGATCGATTCAGGGTGTCGGTGCCGACGGGATTGGAGCCCTCGTTGTTCACTCGACTCGGATCTTCAAAGTTGAATTTGCGCTGACACCGGAGTCGCATCCGCCGGTCGGATTACACACAGAGGCCGGGCTGCGATGAATATCAGTCGCCGTTGCCGATAACGTAGGATGAACGTGGCACAGACCAAACGAGATTATTACGAAGTCCTCGGCGTGACCCGCACCGCAAGCGGCGAGGAGATCAAGCGCTCCTATCGCCGCATGGCGATGAAATATCATCCCGATCGGGCCGACGGGAATAAGGCCGAGGCCGAAATTCACTTCAAGGAATGCGCCGAGGCGTACGAAGTCCTCTCCGACGATACGCGCCGAAAACGATACGATCAGTTCGGCCATCAGGGTGTCAGCGGCCAGCATGATTTTTCCCATATGGACGTCGGCGACATCTTCTCGATGTTCGACGACATCTTTGGAGGGGCCGGAGTCGGCGGGGGACGCAGCGGCGGAAGGACCCGGCGCGGCGGGGCGCGCGGGTTCGACCTGGAAACGCAGGTCGAGCTTTCGCTGGCGGAGATCGCCGGCGGCGTGGAAAAAACCATCGAGTTCGAAAAACAGGATACCTGCGATGCCTGCAAAGGGAGCGGCGCCAAACCGGGCTCATCGCCGGTCGTCTGCGTGCAGTGCGGCGGGCAGGGACGCGTTGCCCAGCAAGGATTCGGCGGAATGTTCCGCATGGTCACCACCTGCCCTAACTGCCGGGGACGCGGAACTGTAGTCCGCGACCATTGCCCGGCTTGCAAAGGCTCCGGCCGCCAGATGAAACGGCGCGTTGTCACCGTGAAGATTCCGCCCGGCGTCCACGAAGGGCAGGCCGTCCGCATCGCCGGCGAGGGAGAGGCCGGGGAAAATGGTGCGCCCCCGGGGGATTTGCACTGCTACATTGCCGTCAAACCTCATCCCATCTTCAGCCGCCACGCTAACGACCTGGTTTGCCAGGTTCCCGTTTCGTTTACCCTGGCGGCCCTCGGGGGAACGATCGAAGTGCCAACCCTCAAGGGAAAGGAAGAGCTCGATATTCCCGCCGGCACGCAGCACGGCGAGGTCTTCAAATTGAAAGGGAAAGGGCTGCCCGATATTCGTTCTTACAAGAGCGGCGATGAACTGATACAGATCATCGTGGAAATTCCACGCAAGCTGACCGAAAAGCAAAAGACACTGTTGCGCGAATTCGCGGCTCAGGAAGACCACGCCGCCATGCCGCAACACAAGAGTTTCCTCGACAAGCTCAAGCAGGCGATCAAAAAGGATTAACCTCAGGCGATTACCATGGCACGTATACCCATTGATGACGAAAACGCGCTCAACGACGAGATTCCTTCGTCCGAGCAGGGGAATCAAAGCGCCGATAGCGGCGCACCCTCCGAGTCGGGCGGTCTCCAGGCAGAGCGCGACGCTCTTTACGAGCGCCTCGCCCGGGCGACCGCCGAGTTCAAGAATTCGCAAAAGCGCATGCAGACGGAATTCGATCAGCGCCTGCAATATGCCAACAGCAGCCTGATCAAGAGTCTGCTGCCGGTGATCGACAATTTCGAGCGCGCCCTCGCGGTCGATCCCGAAAAAGTGGATGCCGGCACGATCCTCAAGGGAATGCAGATTGTCCACGATCAGTGGATGAATGTCCTGAAGCAGCAGCAGGTCGAAGAAATCGCCCCCAAACCCGGGACGCCTTTCGATCCGTCGCAGCACGAAGCGATCATGCAGCAGGATTCGACCTACGCCGTCCCGACCGTCGTGCAGCTTTTGCAAAAAGGATACGCGCTCCACGGCCGAACCCTCCGCCCGGCTGGAGTCGCGGTCAGTAAATCAATCTGAGATCTGGCTCCTGTATTCTGGCTTCTCATTTTTATGCCCACTTACGATTACAAATGCTCCAATTGCGGGCACGCCTGGGAAAAGTACCAGTCGATCAAGGATAATCCGATCAGAAAATGTCCCCATTGCGGGAAAAACACCGCCCAGCGCCTGATCGGCACCGGGGCCGGCTTGATCTTCAAGGGAAGCGGATTTTATATCACCGATTACCGCTCCGACTCCTACAAGGCGGACGCCAAGTCCGATGCGGCGCCGAAGCCCGACGCCGCGGCATCAACTGATTCCAAACCCGCCACCGACAAACCAGCGGAGAGCAAACCGGCGGCGACCGAGGCGAAGACATCCACTCCCGCCGAGTCCAAGCCCGCGGCAAAATCCGAATCCCCGAAGACCGACAAGCCAAAGTCCGCCCGTTCGGATTCGAAGAAACGATGATTTCCCGATGCTTTGCCCCACCTGTAAGAAGCCCGTCCCCGAGCCGGATGCCAACCCCACCAGCGTTCCCAGTTCTTTCCCCTTTTGCAGTGAGCGATGCAAACTGATCGATCTCGGTCGCTGGCTCGACGGGAAATATCAGATCCCGGCTGAAGCGCCCAATGATGATGAGGAACCCACCGCTGATTCAGAAAGCGCGTAGCGAGGCCTGCGTTGAAAGTTGAGTCCCGGCCCGCCGGGATTGGATGTTGAACGTTTATTTGCCCGGTCTCGGCAATGAACGCTCAACGTTCAACGCTCAACGTCCAACTTTCAACGGCGGAAAGACACGGGCTGTCTTTGACCCTGAGGCAGGCACTAACGGAAGCCCGCCCTACAAACCCAAGCCACCCAAAGTTGTGGTCTTTGCGCTCATCGGCGTATAATGCCGCCGCCGGTCATGGGGCGCTCGCCGCTGTCCCCCATCTCAACGCGATTTTCATGCGGCTTTGGCGATGGCTTGAGGAAAGGAGATCCGTCTCATGGCGGACGATTCGCAAGTGACCCTCCGTGATATCAACTGGCGGGAAACTTTCCCGTTTACTCACCTTTTTCGCAGTTTTCGCATCGCCATCCATCCGTCTAAGCTGGTCCTGGGGCTGCTGCTCCTCCTGTCGCTCTACATTGGCGGACGCATTCTCGACGGCCTCTGGCCGACTGGTTCCAAGGCCAATTTCCACGAGGTCAACAGCTACCAACAGTTTCGATATGCCAAAAATCCCAGCGATTCGTTCCGCGAGATTCGCGAACAGCAGCGCCTCGCGCAGGTAAGCCAGTACACCGACCTCCTCCAGAACGCCGGTATCGTCTCTAATCGTGACCTGGCGATCGAAGCCGCTGCCCATGGCGAATATCTGCACGACTTGGAACGGCATCGAATCGCCGAACGCAACGATCGCGACAAGGCGGCTCAGGACGCGCGCGCCGCGGCACTGAATGAGACCAACAGCATCTCCGACGCGGGCTTGCGCGAACGGCACCGGGCGGATATCGAATCTGCCTTCAAACACCAGATGATCGCTGAGGATCTGGCGGCCCAGAAGGATCTGAAAGCGCTGCGTGAGCTGGTTCCACATGGCATCTATGACGAGTTTTTCAGCTATGAAACCGCCCAGGTCGACGGCGTCATGAAGGGCGTGCTCGGTTCGCGCTGGGTCGGCGATGTGGATGCAGAGCCGGGCGCCGACCCGACAGTTTTACAGGCTGCCACGAACTTTCTGGTGATCGGTCCCGCGTGGCTCGTCAGCACCCACCCGATCTTCTTCATTCTCTTCCTCATCTGGTTCCTGATCGTCTGGGCAATCTTCGGAGGAGCGATCGCGCGGATCGCCGCCGTTCATGTCGCCCGCGATGAAAAGATTTCCCTGCGCCAGGCCGTCAGCTTCTCATTCAGCAAACTGCTCAGCTTTGTCTTTGCCCCGGTCATCCCGATGATGATCATCCTGGTGGCCGGACTGGCGGTCTCGATCGGCGGGCTGGTCTACTACATCCCCTGGGGAATCGGCCCCTTCATCGCCGCGGTTTTCTTTCCGCTCGCGATCATCGCCGGCTTCGTCATGACGCTCGTAGCGCTCGGCACGCTGGGGGGATTCGACCTGATGTATCCGACGATTGCCGTCGAAGGCTCCGACAGCTTCGACGCCATCAGCCGGTCTTTCAGCTATGTGTTCGCCCGCCCTTGGCGCATGATTTTCTACACGGCTGTTTCACTCGCTTACGGCGCGATCTGCTACCTCTTCGTCCGCTATTTCATCTACGTGCTGCTCAGCCTCACCCACTTTTTCGTGAGCTGGTTCCTCGGCGGCCAGCCCGGACGCTATTTTCCAGACATCTGGCCGGTTCCCGACGTTCACACCCTGATTTACACGCCCAACCTGATCGGCCTGATGTGGCCCGAATGTCTCGCGTCGATCATCATGTCGTTCTGGATCTACCTGGTGATTTCGATGCTGGGCGCCTTCGCGATCAGCTTCTATTTCTCCGCCAACACGATCATCTACTATCTGATGCGGCGTGAGGTGGACGCCACCGAGCTGGACGATGTTTATGTAGAGGAGTCCGACGAAGAATTCGCCGACCTCCCTCCAGCGGCGACTTCCGGCAATGTTGCTTCTCAGCCGTCCGTGATCGTCGTTGAAACGCCGCCTTCGCCGGGGCCAACGCCGGCGACTGATGCTTGACGCTTGCGAGTTTGGTCTTTGGAATTTGGTGCTTTGGTTTTTATTTGGAATTTGTTATTTGGATTTTGGAACTTTCCCGGTTCCCCGGGTTTAGCACTCGTAGCTCAATTGGATAGAGCATCGGTCTTCGGAACCGAGGGTTGCAGGTTCGACTCCTGCCGAGTGCATTCAGCCATCACTTCGCTTTCTTCCGTTTCGGAACCTTTCCCCCCGCCTTTCGCGCTTCTGAAAGCCCAATCGCAATCGCCTGCTTGCGGCTGGTGACCTTTTTCCCTGAGCGGCCGCTTTTTAAGGTGCCTTTCTTCTTCTCGTGCATCGCTCGCTTCACCTTTTCGCCAGCCTTCTTGCCGTACTTGGCCATTGGATTCTCCTTGAATTGTCGGTGACGACGGCCCGACCGCGCGGTCGGCATCTGCTCACAGGGTATGATCCGGAAGGCCGGATTGTCAGCGCTCAATGGGTTGAAGAACGTTGAGCGGGGAATGGTGGAGCTTCACCCCGATGCCCGATCAACACGGCTTGGTTTTCTTCGGAGGAAGCGCCTCATGAGCGAGCCGCTCGTCTCGGTCATTGTCCCTATCCATTGCCCGGCCGGCGATCCCGCCACTGATCTTGAAGCGTGCCTCGATTGCCTGGCTCGGCAGACGTGTCCGCGCGAGCGGTTCGAGATCATCGTCGTCGATAACGGCTGCCCGGCGCTCGAGGCCGTGCTGGGGAGATTGGCGGCTGGTCACACTCCGCCTCTGGAGGTTCGGGTCGTCCGCGAGGCGCGGCCGGGGAGCTTTGCGGCGCGCAATGCGGGGCTGCGGGTCGCGCGGGGCGAGGTGATCGCCTTTACCGACGGCGACTGCCTCCCGTATCCCGACTGGGTCGAGCGTGCCGCCGAGAGCGTCGCCGAGGGGAGCGAGTCCGGGATCGTGGCCGGCTCGATCGGACTCGTCGCGCCGCGTCCGGCCGGCGTCTCTCCCATCGCGTACCTCTACAGTGCGACCCTCAGCTTCCCTGGCTTCGATCATTCGGGCGGCTTCGGCGCAACCGCGAATCTCATCGTCCGGCGATCGATTATCGACGCCGTCGGCCTCTTTAATCCCACGCTGCTGAGCGGCGGCGACATGGATTGGGGATGGCGCGCGGCTGGGCTGGGTTTCAAGACGCGCTACGTGTCGGCGGTGGGGGTGGGACATCAGGCGCGGGCGTCGGTCCGCTCGATCATTGTTCGCGAATTGCGACTCGCCGGGGGAAATCAGATGAACCGCGAGCTGCGCGGGCCGCCCGGGGGCACGAGCCTCATCCGCGAGATCTTGCGCATCGAGCTGAAGCACAGCCTGCGCTGGCGCGGTGCGAGCTTCGCAAGAGGAAGATTCAGGCAATGCCCTGGACGCGCGCGAGCGTCGGCGCTGATCGTGCTGGTCCAGGCGCTGCGGGCGATCGAGCGGCTGCGGGTCCTCATGGGGGGAGCGCCACGCCGGTCGTGATGGTTCACTGGGGTGCGTCACAACTCTGGGAGGAGCCGCACGGAGTAAAAGCGGGGAAGTTCTCTCGTTTACCGAGTGCATTCCCGCTTACTTCGTGGCGGCTCCTTTGAAGAGACCCTTTCATTGGACCTTCGCCGCCAGTTCCGTCACACCTATCTGCAATTCGATCATCCGCCGGTATCGGCCGCTGCTGAGCATCAATTCTTCGTGCCGTCCCCGCTCGGTGATCCTCCCCTCCTCGATGACCAGGATCTGGTCGGCGTGACGGACCGTGCTGAGACGGTGGGCGATGACGAAGCAGGTGCGACCGGCCATCAATGTTGCCAGGGATCGCTGGATGAGCCGCTCGTTTTCCGGGTCAAGGTGGCTGGTGGCTTCGTCGAGGATCAGGATTTTTGGATCGGCGAGCATGGCGCGAGCGATCGCGATGCGCTGGCGCTGTCCGCCGGAGAGGCGCAGGCCGCGCTCGCCCACCGGCGTGTCGTATCCCTGGGGCAATTCCAGGATGAATTCATGGGCGTGGGCGCGTTCGGCGGCTTCGACGATCAATTCGCTGGCGGCTCGTCGATTGCCGCAGGCGATGTTCTCGCCGATCGTGCCGTCGAAAAGGAAAATGTCCTGATCGACCAGCGCCAGCATCCCGCGAAAGAAGTGGACGTCGATCAGGCGGACGTCCGTCCCGTCCAGCAGGACGGTCCCGCGATCCGGATCATAAAATCGGGCGATGAGGTTGGTGAGCGTGGACTTGCCGCCGCCACTGGGACCGACCAAAGCGACGGTCTGGCCGCCGGTCGCGTCAAAATCAATTCCGCGCAGCACCGGTTCGGGCGCGCCTGGATAAGTAAACCAGACATCCCGGAGCGAGACCGCTCCGCTCAGATCCGACGGTCTCTGCGCGCGAACATTGCTCTGTGCGGCGTTTTCGACTGGCTCCTCCAGCACGTCCAGGGCGCGGTTCATGCCCGCCAGCGCATTTTGCAAGTGAGTGCTGGTCCGAGCCAGCGCCGCCAGCGGATTGAGCAGCCAGGCCAGATAGGCCATGAACATGACCAGACTGCCGACGGTGAACGCCTGCGCAGGCGCGAGCTGGCCGGCGCCCACTCTGGCGGCGTCATGCAGCACGCGCACCCCGCCCAGGGCCAGCAGCAGCGCCGAAGCAAAGGGGATCAGGATCATCCAGCCGACGTCCACACTCCGGTAGAGCCACCAGACGAGCAACTGAAGTCGAAAGACGAAATGATGACGTCGGAGCATTCGAGAGGCGACGGTCGATTCGCGGCCGAAGCCACGGATCACGCGAATGCCCCCGAAGACTTCGGCAGTCTGGCCGTCGAGCTGTTGTTCGTGGGCGAGTGCATCCTCCGCCAGGTCGCGGATTTTTCCGACGCGGGCCCGCTGCGCGATATAAAGCAGGGGAAGGAGCGCCAGCGAGCCGGCGAGCAGTCGCCAGTCCACCCAGGCCAGCACGGCAAAACATCCGAGCAGTTGAATGATCGCCTTCCAGGGTTCATAGACGAGGAAGACCACGAGGTCCCCCACTGCATTGGCATCGTGGCGAACGATAAAGGCCATGCCACCGGAGGTGATCTGCCGCAGTCGATGCAGTGGCAGCCGCAAGGTGTGATGCAGCAAACGCCGCCGCGCCCGGAGAATG
The DNA here is from genome assembly GCA_963754335.1 of uncultured Phycisphaerales bacterium. Taxonomy (GTDB): domain Bacteria; phylum Planctomycetota; class Phycisphaerae; order Tepidisphaerales; family Tepidisphaeraceae; genus JBBSDP01. The sequence goes on along the minus strand of CAVWFQ010000005.1, from coordinate 793,261 downwards.
ATGTGCTGCTGGAGGCGATAGGCGATCGAGTTGCTGAGGGTCCGGGTGATCGCCGCCAGCACCGATAGCACAAACATCCCCATTGTCACGGCCCAAAGCAGCCGGGCGGGCGTCGAGGGAAAGAGCCGCCATGATTTAAGGAGTTGAGGGAGCGGTTTGCCGGTGAACACATTGTCGAAAATGAGCTTCATCCCATAAGGGGGCAGCAGGCCCAGAATCGTGGCGACGGCGGAGGTGAAGAGAACGAACCACAGGGCGCGCCGATGAGAGCGCATCTGACGCCAGAATGCGCGGATCAATTCCATATTGGCGCGGCGAACGCGGATCTGATCCGGCTCGGGATCACGCGTGCCGACATCCTTCGGCAATGTGCGTGTTGCCGAGGGGTCGTAGCGCCGCAGCGACACCTGGCGAAAGTACTCGCGAAGACGGGCGCGACTTGAGCGGATCCGTCCGATCATGTGAGTGTCCTGTCGGCGCCGGGAGAGGAATCCGATTGCAGTAGAGCGGACACCGCGGGCGCGAATTCAGAAATCGTTGACGCAACCGGAAACGGATCCTTCGCGCCTGCCTCGCGACAAATCGAAGCGGCCGCGCGATATACACGCGCCGCCAAACCCAGACCGCGTCGATCCGGGTGCCGCATCTTGAAGTATGCCGCAGGGGGCAGCACCATCGCCCTGACGATGGCCGCCCGAGAGCGCCATCCGCTGGCGTCGGCGATCAATTTGAGCCGCACGTGGCGATCGGCGCGCAGGCCGTCTACGGCCGCAAGATGGTGGAGCGGGCCGGCCTTCGAAGCCGAGCGATTCAGCTCGTCAATGACTTGCGTGGGAATGGGCGCGTTGAAGGTCTTCGCGAGGTACTGGCAGGTCGCGTAAAGCGGGAGCGCCGCCTTCGCGTTTCGGGCGATTTGGATCACCGCCGTCCAATCGATTTGCGGCGCCTTCGGAATCGCGTCGTCGCAGGAGACTGATGACGTCGACAATCCAACTCAGACCGCGGCGTTGCGGCACGACCGACGCATGCACCGGCGTTTGAACCAGCAGATCCACATCGGAAAGTACCTGTGTCTGCAGGCCAACCACCTCTCCCTTCCGCGCCCGGCCGAAGGGGCCGGCGAGGTCGCCATCATAAAACGGGGTTTGGTACAGGCGATCGTGCAATTCAACCGGCAGTCCGGATTCGTGATCGAATCTTTTTTCGCCACCCGTATTCGTGGACGGGACGAATCCCGCCCGCCGCAGAGAGACGGCCGCTGACGTCATGTCGGCAGAACGAACGAGCAGATCGATGTCATGGGTGTGCCGCACGACCGGATCCGTGTGGAGGGTCTCACCGACGGTTACCCCCTTTCCCACGACGAAGTCGATGCCCGCCTGATGCAGTGCGCCGACTGCCTGGCCGAGGAATCGTCTGTAGCGCGCGCTGCGAAGCTCTTCGCGGGCGCGAGCGGCACGGAAGTAGGGTTCGAGGTCGCGCCCGAGGTCCGCGCCGCAACTCACCAGATTCCGATACAGCAGCGGCAGATGACGCTTGATGCCGACCCGATCCGACGCGAGATACGCCTTCGGATCCGACACGTTCTGTCTCCACTGTGACCAGGCAACGGCAACCGCGTCGCCCTGAAGCAGCGCCGCCTGCAGCAAGAGGGTGGTGTGCGCCGACGGCATCATGAGCCGCAGCGTGTCCGCCAGCGGCGGGTCGCGCCGAGGGGTGAATTGCTGATTCGGGGTCAACTCGGGCTCCTCATTCGTCGTCGCTCGAGATGGGCCCTTAACGTATCGACCAGATCCGCGACCTGCTCGACGGGACGCTGCGTCGTCACGTTGCCCGAGTGCAACCGGCGATGCGTCAGCACTTCCGGAAGCGTCAGGCGCCGCAGGCCCATATCGCGCGCCCGGCTGAACCAGTCCGTATCTTCAGAAAAGCGGCGCGCAGCCGAAAACCCGCCGACCCGGTCCCACACCTCGCGGCGAAACATCCAGGTGCTGATATGGCTCGGCAGCGGCTTTCGCCAGAATGGGTCTGAATAGCGAGGATCCCGCTGCAGCGCCTCGGCGGAAATCTCCGGACTCCAGAAATATAAAGTGTGACAATCGCAAAATTCCAATTGGGAATCTTTCGTGAAGGCGGTTACTTGTGTGCCGATCTTGCAGGGATCGAGTAGATCGTCGGCGTCCAGGAAGCAGAGCAGCCGGCCCGAGGCCATCTCGACGCCTCGATTGCGCGCGATCGACACGCCACGGTTGGGCTGGGTCAGCACGCGGAGGCGATCGCCGTACCGTTGGATGATGTCGGCTGTGCGGTCGGTCGATCCGTCGTCGACGACAATGATTTCGACGTGCGGATAGTCCTGGGCGAGCAGCGAATCGATCGCTTCGTGAAGATAGGCCTCGCCGTTGAACACGGCGATGATGCAACTCACGAGCGGGAGTTCGGTTTGCCGACTCACTGGGAAGCCCTCCGCAAATCGAGACGTCTCTTGATCAGCGTCATGATTCCGTCGACATGCCCAGTTCGGTCGGCGCTTTTATTCGACAAACTCAGCCGTCGTTCGAGCAGCATGTCATCGATTCGCATGACCTCGCAGCCGGCGGTTTCGATGCGCGAATACAACTCCGATCCTTCGATGAAGCGGCAGGCCGGATCGGTGCTGAACCCCCCGACGCGCTCGAACAGTTCGCGTCGCGCGAGCCATGTTCCCGGCTGACCCAGCCGAAATTGCGGCGTGAGATCGGCGGGCAGGCGGGACCGGTCGGGCACCTCGCTCGACCAGAAAGCGCGCGCCCGGCAGGCGCAGAGCATGGCCGACGGACGCGCCAGGAGCGCCTGCAACTGCCTTTCAAGCTTGTGAGGCATGAACCGGTCGTCGTTGTCCAGAAACGCGATCAACGGCTGGCTGGCTTCCGCCAGGCCGCGATTGCGGGCCCCGGCAGTGCCGCGGTTGGGCTGGGCGATGACCTTCAGCGCATCCCCATAGCTGCGAGCGATCTCCAGGCTGTTGTCGGTCGACCCGTCGTCGACAACGATGAACTCGCGCGGCAACACGCTTTGGCGCAGCACCGACCCGATCGCTTCGCGCAGGTATCGCCTGGCGTTGTAAACTGGAATGATCAAGCTGATGCCGGGTAACGTCATGACGTTAATCAGCCACCAGGGCCCTCCGAGCAGGGGTGGCGAACTTCCCATCGTAGACCGCACCCGGCGCTTTCGACTGGACTGCAATCGGATTCATGCCGAACTCCTCCGCAGATCCATCCGCCGCTTCATCAGTGTCATGATTCCGTCGAGATGGGCCCTGGAGTTGGCGGTATGGTTGGACGCATGGAGTCGTCGTTCGAGCAGCAGGTCATCGATCCGCATCACCGCGCACCCGGTATTTTCGATGCGCGTGAACAACTCCGAACCTTCAATGAAGCGGCATTCCGGACTGACGTTGAAGGTCCCGGCCAAATCGAACAATTCGCGCCGCGCCAGCCACGTGCCGGCCTGTCCCGGTCGAAACTGCGGAGTCAGATTCGTTTCCCGGCGGCCGTCTGGAGGCAGATCCGGTGACCAGAAATCGCGCACCCGGCACAGACTGAGCAACGCCTCGGGGTGTTGCAAAAGGGACTGAAGCTGCCGTTCGAGCTTGTGTGAAATGAAGCGGTCGTCGGCATCCAGGAAAGCGATCAGCGGCTGGCTCGCTTCTTTGATACCGCGATTGCGCCGACGAAATTCCGCCGTGAGCATTTGCGATGACCGTGACGGTGTCGCCGTAAGCGCGGGCAATCTCCAGGGTATTGTCGACCGAGCCGTCATCCACCACGATGACCTGCCGCGGTTTGATCGTCTGGAGCAACGCCGAGTCGATCGCTTCACGCAGATAGCGGCTGGCGTTGAAAGCCGGGATAATGAGGGTGATTCCAGGTGAATTCATGACGCCAATCAGCCCGCGCCACCCTTTTGGCGTCCGCGGGCGATTTTCTCCTTGTAGAATCGCTGTAACCCCTCGATGTGGCTTTGGTAGTTGTTCCTCGTCAGGTTCGCCTGATGCAGTCGGCGCCGGGCCAGGACCGCCGGCATCGTCTCCCGGGGCATGCCGCTGAATCGCACCCGATCGTGCCAGTCACTGTCCTCGGCAAACCGGCGGTTCTCGTCGAACTCGCCCACGCGTTCCCACACCTCGCGACGGAAAAGCCACGTGCCGATGAATTCCGGCCACGGCCGGTCTGAATGAGTCAGCATCTGCCAGCCGGCCAATTGCCTCTGGTCCTCGGGAATTTCCGGGCTCCAGAAGTTCTGCGCGTACGCGTCGATCAGCATCAGTTGCGGGGCCTCGGCGAATCGTCGCAATTGGCGCTCGATTTTTTCCAGATGAATCAGGTCGTCGCAGTCGAGAAACGCCAGCATGTCGCCGCGCGAGCGCGGACGCCATGATTGCGGGCGACGGACTGTCCGGCGTTGTGCTGGCGAATGCAGCGGACCGGCGGCCCGAAGCGCTTGGCGATCTCCGCCGTGTCATCGGTAGAGCCGTCGTCCACCACGATGATTTCATCCACCGCACGTGACTGGCAATGAATCGAGTTCAGCGCCTCCGCCAGGTATTGCCGGCCGTTGTAGACCGCGAGGACGTAGCTGACGATCGGCTCGCTCATGCCACCGCCTCCTGACTGGAGACCGAAGCAGTGAGGAGTCGGTAAAGCGATTCATAGGCGTCTACGTGCCGTGCCAGGCTGAATCGTTCGGACACGTATTGCCTGGCTGCCTGCCCAAGCGTTGAAATGCGCGCCGGTCGCGGAGCAGATCACAAATCGCAGTTGCCCATGCCTCGGGCTTATCCGGCGGAAGCAGCAGCCCGGTTTGCTCGTGTTGAACGACTTCGGGCAGGCCATCGACCTGCGAGGCCACGCACACCCGGCCCCTCTGACCCGCCTGTAAGGCGACCAGCCCGAACGGCTCCCAACGCGACGGCATCAAGACCAGCGTCGCCGAGTCGATCAGCGCGGGCACATCCTCCGGCCGCGTCCATCCCGGCATGCGCACGCAATCGGACACGTTCAGTCGCCGGGCAAGTTCTTCCAGCGGCTCGCGCGCGTCGCCGTCGCCGGCGACGACGAGTTCCGCATCGCCAAAGGCCTCGCGCACCAGCGGCATCGCCGCCACGGCCGTATCGAACCCCTTTTGTCTCGTGACGCGCCCCGTGCACAACAGTCGGGGCGGCGCGAACGACACCGGCGTGAACGGAGCCGCGGGCTCGGGCAGCGCGTTATGAATCACGGTGCAGCGCCCCGTTACTTCCGGCAAACGACGTTGTATCTCGCCGGCCATGGAGTGCGATACCGGCACCAGGCAATCTGCCGTCCGAAGCGCCTGTTGCACCGGGTTGTTCGAGCCGTAGTCGCTCTCCACCGGCGCCACGTGCAGGTTGACGATCGTGGGCGCGGGGAACTGGCCGGCGGTGAACAGATGCAGGAACAGGCTCGGACCGGTGAGCCCGATGTGGATGAGATTCGGACGAAATCGGCGTTTGATCGCCGCCACCCGTTGCCGCAGCGGCACGATCTCGTCCATGTTGAAGCGCGCCAGCGTGCCGTCGTCGAAAGGCACGCGGTGAACCGCCACACCGTCCCAGACGTCCGTCTGCGGTTGCTCCGGCGACCACTGCCGCGTCACCACCTCAAATTCGTGGCCGCGGCGTCGCAGCGCGGTGAGCAACACACCCGCGGCCACTTCGCTGCCGCCGATCCGTGGCCAGAATGACTCTGTCCAGTACAAGACGCGCATCAGCCTTTGCCTCCGACAGCGTCTTCAAGCATCTGTCGCACGCACTCTGGGATCTGGCGCACGTCCGGGCCACACTCAAGCCGATAGCAGGGAATCCTGGGGATGAAATCGGTGAGGTTCATGAGTCCGCCCAGCCCCGCGCTCATCGGTGTTCTAAGAGTGCTGGGCGCCAGCGCGATCAGAGTTTGCACGCTGGAGGCCCGGGCAAATCGCGCCGGACCATGGGAGACAATGCGCGGCACCGCCACCGCGACGATGTCGCATGTCGTTGCGACGCGGCCAGCGCCTACCTGCGTCATGAAGACCAGCGACTTATGGTCCCACTGGTTGTGCGGCGGCACTTCGTGCGGCCGCAGCTCGGGGAAATGCTCCAGGTGCCCGGGCCCGATTCTGGCGGCGTTGTAAAAGCTGTGGCCGATGCAACGCCCGTTGCGGGTCAATTGCAATCCGTTGTGATCGTCGCCGAGATAGTCGAATCCGGCCAAGGCGCAGGCCAGGGTGCAGGTCGATTTGCCCGAGCCGCTGGCGCCGATAAACAAGACGCCTTTACCATTGCGTGCCACAAGCCCCGCGTGGAGTTGCTGAACGCCCTGGTCGCGGTACCACAGCTCGAGCATGTTCGGGAACGGCTTGGCCCGTTCGTACAGCGCCAGATCATTCCCGTCGGCACGCCACGTGAATATCCGGCCGGCAATGCGGTCGATGGTGTTTACGTAATGGCCGCGCTCGTAGCGGATGATGCGCTGATCGCCGTAGAAGGTGATCAAGCCTTCATCCAGCAGTTGAGTTTGATCGGGAGGCATCGGCACCCCCGGACATCCCACCCCCGTCGTGGCACGGTCCCATGCGTCCAATTCCAGCGCGAAGGGCCCGGCCGGATCCACATCATCCGCCTGCAGATGTTCGAAAGATCGGCAGAGATGGGTGGATAGCGCGTTTCCCATCACCTGCATCCGCACCGGCGCGCCGGCAAAGCGGAAATAGCGGGTCTGCATCGGTTCGCGGCCGCATTCCCGCGCCGGTCAAACCAATAGCGGGTTGGCTCCAGATGCTCCCGGAGCGAAAGCCCCGTCGGACCGATCGCCTCGGAGCCGGTCAGGCGGAGAATCTCCTGCGACTCGGACCAACTGACGACGGTCGACTTTCGCAAAAAAAGGTTCCAATGGGAGTGATCCCAGGTATTGCGGCCGTGGTAGGTGTAAACGTAAAGCTCCGGCCGCTCGAGCAGGTGCAATTGCTTCCGCTGATCCAATGTCTCGATGGCAACGCTATCCTCGCCGCGGGGCAGGTTCGGGTAGGCCACCATCTGGTCACGCTCGATCAGGATGCTCCCCTCCCAGATCCGGTACATCGACCGATAGGCGCAACGCGCTTCGGTGTCGAGACACGTTACACGGGAAAGGACGCACCCCGGCCGGCCGGCTCCCCGCAGCGCCGACAACTGGGCCGCGAGGCGGTCAGGGTGATACCAATCATCGTCGTCCCACTGGCAAACATATTGCCCGCGCGCCTCGGCGACGGCGCGATTCCGCAGGGATCCCAAAGATTGCCTGGGCGAATCGGGGACTTCGATGCCGCGAATACGATCGTCGGCGACCGTGGCCACGTATTGGCGCGTCGCCGTGTCATCCGATTCGAACAGGATCAGCAACTCGCGATGGGAATGACTCTGCTCGAGAAAGCAGCGGACCGCACGGCCAAGCAAACCGACGCGCGCACGCGTCACACAGAGGCACGAAATGAGGGGTACGGCATCTTCCATCACGACTCGAGCGCCTCATCGGCCACTCCAAAGCCCATCGCCGCCGGTCGAAAGCTGATCTCGCTGTCAATCTGAACCTGAGGAAGCGGCGGATCCAGCGCCAGTACATCGCCCATGTCGTCATAGCAGTTGAGCACCGGCGTCACGTAAGGATCGCCGGTGGGGGGGTCAAGCATGATCTCGCCGCCCGAGGCCGTGCTATCGTCCGGTAGTACGAGGTCGTGGCTTAGCAGATCCTTCACGAGTTGCGCCAGATCCTTTTGCGCCTGCTCTACGGGAACGGAAAACCGGGAGCTGAGCACCTGGGCGGATTTGTCGAGGGTGTAGCCGGCACCGATCAGCCTCCATGCCACGGCGCCGGTTTTGTCGAGGCTGTAGTACATCCCGTTGGCCAGATTGATGATGATTGCCTCGCCGTCTATGATCTTCGACGTGACGGATTTGTCATTCACCTGAAAGCGAGTGGGTTGAAGCATGTTTTTTTTCTCCCTTGAACTTCCTGCAGCGGCGCGTTGATTAACCAATCGATAATAAACGGGGAATTGTCATTCGCAAGTAAAAGCGTGGGAAAATGAACCGATTATTCGAGGTTTTTTTTGTCGAGGAAACGCGGACCCGTGGGCAATTGTTAAGCTGGCCATGGATTGCCCTTCAGGATGCCAAAGGATCGAACGGTCTAAACGCGCCTAACGCCTTTGCCGTCTGGGGCGCGGGCAACGACTGGATCGATTTTAAAATCGTCGCCGCTCAACTCATGTCGAACCCGATCGATTGTCGGCGGCGGCGGTGATATTAAGATGTCATACGGAAGGCAGACTTAAAGGCGCCGATGATGAAGCGGCTGAATATTGTCGTCCCTTACCGAGCGCGGGAAGCGCATCTGAAGGCGTTTGCACCTCACGTGCGCGCTTATTTCTCGCGCGACAAAGTCGATCGTGATATTCCCTATCGGGTCCTCATCATCGAGCAGGAGAACGGACTTCCTTTCAATCGCGGGGCGATGAAGAACATCGGCTTTCATCTCGGTCGCGAGGAGAGTGATTACACGTGCTTCCACGACATTGACTATCTGCCGATCTGGGCTGACTACACCTGGGTTGATGTCCCCACGCCGATCGTGTGGCACGGCGCAAAATTGCGTCACGTGGCGCCCGGGCGCTCAGACCGGGCAATTACCCACACACTCGAGCAATTTTACGGCGCTGCCGTACTGGTTCCGAACGCGCTGTTCGAACGCGTCAATGGATATGCGAATATCTTCTGGGGCTGGGGTTTTGAGGATACCGATCTGCGGGACCGGTTCGTGGAAGCCGGCATCGAACTCGGCCGGCGCAAGGGTTCGTTCTTTCCGCTCGATCACGACAATGAAGGTTATCAATTGGACGGCAATCCTTCCCTGACCGCTCTCAGAAATGAGCTGCTCTACAAGAAGCGACGACAGGAGAAGCGACTCGTTCATGAAGATGGGCTGTCGAGCATCGCCTATGAGGTCCTGGACCGGCGAGCCATTCCGGAGGGCCCCGAGTCCGAGCGTCCGGCATCGTGGGAGATTGTCACCGTGCGGCTGAACATGCGGCCGGACCAGAAACCTGGAACGCAATCCGCGACGGGGGCGCGTCCGCTTTAACGCCTTGCGACATTGCCCAGCCAATTCTTTTTCAACAGTCGAATGGGTCGGCTGAGCACCAGCAGGAAGCTGAGCAGCCGCGGGAGGCGCGAGTCGCCCCAATCGCGCGCGTTCGGCGCCGCCCCCCAAAACAGATATCGCAACCGGTCGGACAACCGCTCGCGGACGCGCAGGTGAAACAACGCAGCCTCGATCTGCTGCTTCAGGGCGGACCTGGAATCTGCCGCGCCGAACATACCGCGCAACACATTCACCTCCAGCTTGCGCAGGCTCGGTTCAGCAGCGATGAGTTCCTTCAGCCGGATGGGAATGTCCGAACCGAGCAGCTCGTGAGCCAGGCCGAGCCCCAGCAGCAGCAGCCGTCGCGCGCCCATCTGCATCGCCCGCGTGACGAGCAGATCCCAATCCAGCTTCGGTTGAGCCGCGATCGTTGCCGCGACATCGCATATCCAGGCGAGCCGGACGAAAAGGTGTTTGCCGCCGTGATAGCAGAGAAATAAAAGCAGGTCCTCAGCACACAGGTCCGGCACTTCGGCCCCGATCAGCTTCGTGCGCACCGTGCGCTGCCAGAGGGCTTCAAAATCCATCGGCATGGTGAAATACTTGCGGCCGATGGCCCAATGCAGGTCCACGGTCATCTTGCGCCTGGGGGCAAATCAGGTTATGCTCGGATTCGGTACTGAGATGCGATGCCAGACGCGGCTCGGGAATATCCCACCCTGAGAAACCAAGCGTGGCCAGCACGGCCACGGCGCCGGGCACGTCTGCGGGAGTGACCAGAAGATCCAGATCATCAAAATCGCGCAGCCCCATCCTGCGGTAGCTCCCCATCGTCAGCACGGGTCCTTTGAGTGGAATGCACCTGATTTGCGCCTGGCGTAACGAACCCAGCAGTTGGCGAAGCTCGACGGCGTAGTTGAATCCCTTTTGCGCAGTGGCGAAAGCGGCCATTCAGATCGGCGGCGACCTCGGCCGGGACGTCGGCTTTGTTCGCCAGCACCGTCGCCGACAACAGCGGAACGACGCGATGGGTCTCGGCCAGTTGGAGAATCGCAGTCCAATTCAAACCGCCGGCAACAGGCATGGGCGGTGCGACGTCGCCGCCGCCGGCTAACTGCATCGCGACGCACTGAATGAGGAATCGCCATTCGTCGCGGGACGCCTCGGGAGCGTATTCCAGGATGGGGGGTCGTTCCGGCATTGGATATTCCCTGCCTACTTGACGGCGATGTGCTTGTCCACTTTGCACAATAACGCCGTCTGGCAGATTCCGAATACCGGAGGTCGGCAACTCAGTGTTTTGCGCATGGATAGTTGAGCTTAAGAATTGAATCGCCGAAGCGAAGCGAGGATTCCGATTACGCCGAGCCCGCCAAAGGCAAGGGGCGCAACTTGTGGTGGCCCATCCGGATGGTTCATTCTGGGATCCGCCCAGGCGTTAATGGAGCTTTTTACGACTTCCTTGAGATTGCCGTGATTGTGAAAGTAAAAGCCCATGCCGCCAATAATGAACGCCAGGAGGAAAAGCGAGAGCATGATGAGGCGTGCTGTCTTGTTCCAATAGATAAATGCTGCAAGGCATGCAACCGCCGTTACGCAGGAGTAGATAATCGGTAGCCACGCAACGGCGTGTTCATGGACGACATCGACGTGCTCGACGCGAATATCGATCGCCAGTCCGGCGAAGCCATTGGCGAGGAGGAAAATCAACATGCGCGTAAGTGGCCAGCGATCGACGTTTGAGCGAGTACCCATTTGGGCTGCGGCGGCTGTTCTTGCAGTCACTGTCATCTTCATCTCCGGTGCAGGCGACTGGAATATTATTCGGAGTTGGTCACAACGTTCCTACATTCGAGGCGATCTCGTTAGCATGCGCCGCGCGGCGACGAACCCGTGTCCGGTCAGCGCTAATGCGCCAGGCAGAAAAATGATGACCGTTTTTCTGAATGAGTAACGTGTCATCAATTGTTCTTTCAGTTCTTCAGATCACGAGGGGAACAACCCTTCGAAATTGCTTGTGGCAAGAATCGCGATGAATTCGCTGGTACGCAGAGTGACTGCTCGCTGTCTGAGCCGGCGGTAGCGATTCCCTGTTGGACGCGGTCTGGGCGTTTGGGAGCCAGGCTTCACTATCTATTTCGCCCGTGAACTGTGACCCGCCGGGGTCGATTGCGGCGGATCCACCGCCGCGTGTGGGAGTGCAGCCGCCGAGAATGGCGGTGGTGAAAGTTGGGATCAGAACTGCGACAGAAACACGAATGAATTTGCGGAACATAATGTCTCTCCTGTTGGAAAAAGTGTTTAGCGCTGCCCCCACAAGGGGGTCGACGGTTTAGTTTAGTTGTCGGAAAGGGTCGGTCAGTCCAGAGTCGAATCCACGATGGCCAGGTACCCGCCGCTCTGACGGTAATTCACCTGGGTCAGGCCGAGCATGCTCTTGAGCCTGCTCGCGGCGATGTTTTTCATCGGCCCCGGCGACTCAGCCTTGCCCGGCTCCGGCTGCGGGAAGGCCGTCGAGCGCGCGGTGTGAAATGTCACGTTCCCCTCCACCTTCTGGAGGATCTGATGAATGTGCCCATTGAGCACGCTGACGGATCCGAATCGCTTGAGATGGCCGAGCGCTCGAGCGCTGTCTTCCGTGCCCCAACCCCATTCGGGATAGACGGTCCAAAGTGGCACGTGCGCGAAGACCACGATCGGCGTGCTGTCACCAAGGCCGGCCACGTCTTTTTTCATCCAGGCGAGCTGTTCATTTCCGAGCACGCCCAGTGCCGTCTTGCCGTTGGCGAGATTCGCGACATTGACCAGGCCCATGAAGTGGACGCCTTTGTAGTCAAAGCTGTGCCAGCCGGCGCCGAGTGTGCCTTTTCCGAATCGTTCGAGGTACTGCACGCCGTTGTCCACAAAGTAATCATGCTCGCCGGGCACGTAGAAAGAGCGCTCAGTCTTGATCGATTTCATGACCTGCTCGACCGTGTCAAACTCTTTTGGCTTGGAGAGATGCGTAAGGTCGCCGGTGTGGAGCACGAGCCCCGGCGCCGTCGGCAACGCATTGATTCGCGAAACCGCCAATTGGAAGGTGCCGACGACGTCGCTGTATGTCCCTTTGTTGAAGCCGACATGGCTGTCGCTGATCTGCGCGAATGTGAAGTCCGCGCCAGTTCTGTGCGCCGACCCGTGCTCCGAGGACCTGGGACTGCAGGATGCCCCCTTTCATGGCCCACACCACACCGGCCCCGGCCCAAGCCATGCATTTAAGGAAGCCGCGCCGGTCAACGCCGTCGGTCGAGTCGTTCTGATCAAGTAAGTCTGACATGGGAATTCTCCTGTCGTTGTGAATGCACTTTTAGTCACTGTCCCGTAGGGCAGTGTTGCCGCCGTGCGTGTGCGTACTCGCGCACGCTCATTTATTGCGAGACGGCCTCACTTGACGGTGATCGTTCCCGTCATGTGCGGATGGACTTTGCAGTAGTAGTGGTAGACGCCGGGAGTAGTGAACTTGAACGAGTAGCTGTCGTCGGTATCGAGCGCTTTGGAGTCGAACCCCGGCGTGACATCCTTGCTCGTGGCCGTATGGGGCACGTCATCGTGATTCACCCAGGTCACCGAGGCGCCAACCGCGATCGTCAATTCACTTGGCTTGAAGTTGAAATTGTCGATTTCCACTTTCACCGGCGCTGACGCCACGGCAGGAGCCGCAACTGTCATCGGCGGCGGATCACTGGGCACGATCAAGTTAGCTGCGCGGTGAAGCCCATAGGTGATTGAAGTTGCGGCGAAAAGAGCGCCGGCCGTTGTAAACGCGATATGTCGCATGTGAACTCCTTTAACGCGGTAAGACTTAGGTTCCGGTCTGCTGACACTGCACAGACTGCGCGGCCTCCCGAAATATTCCCGTGTCTGGAATTGACGTGAAATTTCGCGTGCGAGGTGGGTCAGAACTCGGGCAGGCGAGCAATGGCGATTTACGTGCTCAACTCGAAGTGACGGAGGTGCTGAGCGGTGATCTGGTGGGATACCCGCGACCGCCAAAACCGCGATAGCGCAACCGCGGAGCCGGCGAGCAAATCGAATCAAGTGCACCTTCTGGTATGCCTGGCTGCCGGACGAGGATTTTCTTGCTACCCCTCCGCTGACCGTAACTTCTCCGGCAGGCTGGACCGACAAGATCACCAATATGGGTGCTGCCGATGGATTTGCGATTCAATGGGTCTCCACAACCGCACAGGTCAAAGCGGGCAAGTCGCTCGGCGGCTTTGTGTTCACCAGCACCGACTCCCCTGCACAGGTCTTCGGAAATTCCGAGTTTTATCCCACGACGCCCGTGAACACCTTCGACGTTTATTCCGGCGCTCCGTTTTCGGAGACAGGATTCGTCGAAAAAGCCGTTGGCTCTATTTCAGATCCGACGGGTGGCGCTGCTTCCCGAATTGCCCGTCTCAAATTTGGTGACCGGCACGACGGCTCCGTCCAACGGCGACGTAAATCCGTATGGCGTTGCGTTTGTTCCCAGGGGCTTCGCCGCCGGCGGGCCGCTGTCGGCGGGCGATGTGCTCGTCTCCAATGTGCTGAGCGGGGCCGTCACCCGACTGCAACTCAGCCTGTCGGCGAAAAATGACACCGCGACGATCTTGAATCAAACTCAGATCGCCTCAGGATACGCCACCGCGCCCAACATCGCTGCACTGTTGGTTGGACCCACGGGACTGGTGTTCGACGCCGCACGCGACGAACTGTTCGTGGCATCCCCCGACGACAACGCCGTCTATGCCATTTCCGACGCGTTGAAGCGCGACACCGACTCCGGCAAGGGAACGTTGATCTATCAGGACGCCGCCCACCTGCACGGCCCGCTGGGTTTGGTTTTGGCGCCGAATGGCGACTTGATCACTTCCAACGGCGATGCAATCAACGCCGATCCGACACAGCCGAGCGAATTGGTGGAGTTCACGCAAACGGGCCAATTCGTCGCCGAAACACCGGTGGACTCAAGCGGCGAAGGCGGCGCCTTCGGCATCGCAGTCCGCGCGCCCAGTGGGAAACAAGTAAGTTTCGCGGCGGCGGATGATCTGACTAACGCGCTCAATATATGGAAGGTCAATTCCAGTGCACCTCACCGGCATTGATTCGCGTTGGAAGCGAGGCCTGGGCGTATGGGGAGCCTTACGAGTGGTGCTGCATCGCCAAGCCAATGGGGGATGCGAGTGTTGAACTTTCCCTTGTCACCGCGCCGCCGAGCCACCGCCAGGCCAGGGCCGTCGTGAGGCTTCTGCGTTCATTGGGATACCGGCAAATCCTCGTTCGGCGCATTGTCGGGGGGCGTGAGCGCCTGGTGCGACACATGCTCGAACGAACCAAGTGCGCTACTTACGGGAGCTGAGCCAGCCGACTCCGATCCAGACTACCAACCACGATGTTGTGGAATTCAGCGCGGTAGCGTCGCTGGAGGAACATTCCCTTGAATCAGGTTTGTAAACTGTTGGAGCTCTGTCGTATTCAGATCTGAAACCACCCAGTAGGTCATGCCATCCCTGCTCCAGTGGATGATATTGAAGCCGCGATCGGCGGAAGTGCCTTGGCCAGACTCACGTGGCCAGATAAATACGTTGATCTTGTGTTTTGCTCGGCCGTAGACCAGAGCGGCGACGGGGTGGTCGTGAACGTAATCGAGCCGGCCGCCCAGCAGCGGAAACCCATCGGCCGAAAGCTGCTTTACGGTGGGCGAGAAATCGATGTGCTGGTCGAACCAGGGCTTCACCGTGTGCTGGTCAGTCGATTTTACATCGTACAGATGCGTTTCCTCCGGCGATTGCAGGGAACGAATGTGCGAATCCAGTATCTCTTGTTCGTCCATCGCAAACTGCGAATGTTGCGGGCGGCCGAAGTATGAATAAGTGGCCAGACCGATGATGAGAATTGACGCCGCCAGGCCAAGTGGAAGCCACGGTATCCGCCAGCGTTTGGCCGCTGAAGCGGTCGCACGATCACGGCGAGTGGACCTGAGAATCTGCCGGCGCAGGTCGGTCGGGGCTCTGTGATGACAGCGCGGGATTCGCTACGGCAGTCTTTACAGCCTTGGCCGCTGCAAACGCTCCACGGCACGAAGGGCACTCGCGCAAATGGGCATCGAGCAGGCGCGCACTGGCGACGTCGAGCTCGTCGTCGGCGTATGCATGAATGAGTTCCCGGTGGTCCTGGCAGTTCATATCGTTTTTTCAACCTCCGTTGACTCGGTTAATGACTTGGCAAGACGCTCGCGGCCTCGGGAGAGACGCGACATTACCGTGCCGATCGGCAGGCCCGTCACTCCCGCGATCTCCTTGTATGACAACTCCTCCATTTCGCGCAGCACAATTACGGTGCGAAGCTCGTTCGGCAGTTGCTCGATGGCGTGGTGGACGCGGTCGGCGTCCGCCGAACGCGCCATAATCAATTGCGGATCGAGATCATCGGCGACGGGTTCATGAAGATCATCATCGTATTTCACCACCGCTTTGCGCAGTCAGGAAAGTGTAAGAGACGTTTCGGACGATCGTCAGCAGCCACGCTCGCGCGTCGCCGCCGTGGAACTGATCGAACGAGCGCAAAGCGCGAACGCAGGCATCCTGCACAACGTCCTGGGCATCGGGTCCATTTTTCGTCAGCCAGTGCGCGAGGTTATACGCCGCGTCCAGGTGAACCAGGACGACTTGCTCGAATCGTGCGGTCGTGTCCGACATCCCGAGCAAACTCCTCCGTCCGATCTCCTCTCCCCTCCAGACTTGGGCAGACTGCGATTTATTCCCGATCAGGCAAGCGGACGCTTCCCGCCCGCCATTGTAGCCCGCGCCGATCCGGTCACCATCCGTCCGCAAAACATTTCAGGGGAATAAAAACGGCCGTGGCAATGTCTCAGAGTCGGTTGATGCCGTTGGTCAACGGCGACAGGTTGATCGGAGTGCTGATGAGAACGGAAAACAGGCAAACAGTTCTGGCAGTTTTGGAAAGGCGTAGGGGAAGTCGATGGTCGCGATGTGACGCCGCCTGCAGAAAAGCAGAACTTGTTTGCGCCCCGCCATGGCAAGCGCCCTGGTTTGCCCGAAAAACCTGGGGAACAATGCTGTGCCTCGCATACCCGCTCCTGGTGTTGGCTCCGCTGCTCCTTTTCGCCGTCGCCTCGCCCCCCTCCGATCATCCGCCGATGGTCAAGGTGGCCGTGAACTGCGCGGTGGTGGCTTTCTCAATCCTCTCCCTGCAATTCCTCCTGATGGCGCGATTCCGATGGATCGAAGCGCCCTTTGGACTGGATGCGATCTTGATATTTCACAAAGGAATGGCCGTCGTTGCAGTCTGCCTGCTGTGCGCTCATCCGTTCCTTCTGGCTCCTGTGGAAGGTTGGGGATTATTGACGCGCTGGGGAGTCCACTGGCGGATCTGGGCGGGTCGAATCGCAATCCTGCTGCTCCTGGCCCACGCCGGCGTTGCTGTAGGTCGGCGCGTTCTTCAGTTGCGATATGAGACCTGGCTCTTGATTCACAATGTTGTCGCCTTTGCGATTCTCGGGCTCGCATTGGTGCATAGCCTGGCGGTTGGCGACGACCTTGCCCCTTTGGGTGTGAGGCTTGTCTGGATCTCCCTGCCTCTGGTTGCGTGGAGCGCCTGGTTCCATCATCGCTTCGCTCAACAGTACATGCTGGCACGCAAGCCATACAAAGTTCGTACGGTCCACCGCGAAGCGCCGGGCGTTTGGACGCTGAATCTTGAACCGCCAGTCGGCAACCGGCTCGATTTTGCCCCCGGCCAGTTCCAGTTTCTTCGGCCGCTGAGCGGATCCGTCCTTGCCGAAGAGCACCTGTTCACGATTGCCTCCAGCCCGGTGCGCGACGGGCGAATCAGCCTGACCGTCAAGGAGAGCAGCAACTTCACAACGACAATCGGCGAGCTTTCGCCCGGCGACCTTGTCTCTGTCCATGGGCCGTTCGGGCGGTTCTCCCACCTTTTCCATCGTGACTGCAATGACCTGGTTTTCATCGCGGCCGGAGTGGGCATCACACCGCTGATGAGCATGTTGCGATACATGCGTGATCGCGGAGAGGCCCGCCGCGTGCTTCTGATCTATGCCAATCGCGAGCCGTGCGCGATCGTGTTTCGCAAAGAACTCGAAGCGATCGAAGGCGGCAGTACACCCTCCCTGAGGGTGGTTCACGTCTTGTCACGCGCACCCGATGGCTGGCACGGTCTGCCAGGGCGACTCGATGCGCCGCTCGTGCAGCTCATCTGTCCCAATCTCTCTGGTAAGACATTTTTCATATGTTGTCCGCCACGCATGATGGCGTCACTGATCACAGGCCTTCGACGAGCCGGGGTCAATTCCAACAGGATCCATGCTGAATGTTTTGGACTCTGATGTTTTGGAGTGGTCTCTCGACTGGAGTTTATTTATGCGACGTTTTCGGATTGCCGGAATTTATCTGGCTGGGGTCGTGGCGATCATTGCCCTATCGATCTGGGGCATTTCCTTGCGGTGAACGGCGGCGGCCAAGGCGACGATGCGCTGAAGTGCCGCCGCCGCTGACGCTGCGCGACGAATCAGCAAGAGTGCATCCTCGCCCGATTGGGAAGACGTTTGTGAAGTCGCGGTCGTAAGGGACGCGCACAGGAATGCGTCCCCTGGCTTGGAGGTAAGGCAATGACGACTCCCATCGCGTGCCGCCCCTTGCTGTGCAGGCGCTCGACAGCACCCGAGCGCAGACGCCCATAGAGATCAAATTCGTCCTGCAATGTCCGGGCCGGATTTCGTCGGCGCGCTAAAGAGGTGCCCGTCGAGATCAGAAGGGCGTCGACCCTCCGAAACCGCACCCGTCGTGATCGGCGCGGTGATCTTCGTCGCCGTCGCAGGCTCGATCCCGCTTCCGAGGATTGGCAAATCGTTGGGCAGCACCTACGATGATCTGAGAATTATATGGTATCCCATATAAATACCGACCCCGGGCCCGATGTGCGGGGCGTGCTGGATTCCATCCGGCGGATTGTCCAGGCACTGCGCACGTATGACCGGCGAGCCGTGAAACGCGTCGGACTCAGCGGAGCACAATTGTTTGTGCTTCAGAAGCTGGGCTCCGCGAAAGGTATTTCCGTGAACCAGCTGGCAGAACGGACACATACGCATCAAAGCTCGGTTTCAGTGGTGGCGAAGAAACTGGTGGATCGAAAGCTCGTTCGACGGTCACGATCAAAAGCAGATGGGCGAATGGTCAAGCTGGCGCTGACCGCTAAGGGAAGAACGCTGCTGCGCGGTGCTCCGGCGGCCGCGCAGGACCGACTCGTGGCGGCGCTGCAGGATCTGTCCGTGCAGGAGCGCCGGCAGTTGCGGGTTCTGTTGGAAGCGCTGGCGAGAAAAACGGGAGTCGGCGATGGCGCGCCCGCCCTGTTCTTTGAAGATGCCCCGCAGCCCCGACGAAAGGAACGTTTGTGACCCATCAGGATCATCCCGTGCAACAGGCCGCCACGACCGATGCGCTGCCGATCTCGCCGTCTCTGGGGCCGACCCTGGCGGCGGCCCGTTTGTCGCCGCACGCATCGCTGGTGGACGGGCGCGTGGTTTACATTTCGTTCCTCAGCTGCCTGCTGGGGCTGGTTGCTGCCGCGATCGCCAAGGGGCTGATGTGCTTGATTGCGATCATTACCAGTGTCGCGTTTTTTGGGAAATATTCGACGGTGCTGCGGGCTCCGGCGGAGAATCATCTCGGATGGTGGGTGATCGGCGTCTGCGTGGCCGGAGGAATTGTCGTCGGGCTGATGGCGCGTTTCGGCTCGGCGGGAATTCGCGGTCATGGGATTCCCGAGGCCATGGAGCAGGTGCTCACCAAAGAGAGTCGGATTCCCGCCCGCCTGACATTCCTCAAGCCACTGTCGGCTGCGGTTGCGATTGGCACCG
This sequence comes from uncultured Phycisphaerales bacterium, assembly GCA_963754335.1. Lineage (GTDB taxonomy): Bacteria > Planctomycetota > Phycisphaerae > Tepidisphaerales > Tepidisphaeraceae > JBBSDP01. The sequence continues at coordinate 774,187 of CAVWFQ010000005.1, read as the reverse complement.
GCGGGCCGTTCGGGGCGGAGGGGCCGATCATCGCGACCGGCGGGGCATTGGGATCGGTGGTGGGGCAAGTCCTCACCACTACCGCGGCGGAGCGAAAAACGCTGCTGGCGGCGGGGGCGGCGGCGGGAATGGCGGCAACCTTCGGCAGCCCGGTGGCCGCCGTTCTCCTGGCGATTGAATTGCTCCTGTTCGAGTTTCGGCCACGATCTTTTTTGCCGGTGGCGCTGGCAGCCACGATCGCCGCGGGGGCGAGATTCGCCATGCAGATGCAGTATCCGGTTTTCGAGCTCCCGGCGCCGAACCAGCCGTCGCTTGCGGCGCTGTCGGTCTACCTGGCGGTCGGTGCGGTGGTCGGGGTGGCGGCGGTCGGAGTCACGCGCGCCGTCTACTGGGTCGAGGATGTTTTCGAACGAACCCCGATTCATTGGATGTGGTGGCCGGCGATCGGGGCGGTCTTCGTCGGCGTGATCGGACATTTCCAACCCCGAACGCTTGGGGTCGGATACGAAAACATCAGCAATATCCTCACCATGCGCTGGACGGTCTGGACTGCGATCACGCTGTGTCTGTGGAAATTCATCTCCTGGTCCATCGCGCTGGGCAGCGGCACCTCCGGAGGAACGTTGGCGCCTTTGTTCACTATCGGCAGCGGCCTGGGACTGGCGCTGGGAGCGCTGGGCCGGCATCTGTTTCCCGGGGCCGGCGTCGAGATTTCGATCGCGGCGCTGGTGGGAATGGCGGCGATCTTTGCCGGCGCGTCTGCGCTCTGCTGGCAAGCGTGGTGTTTGCATTCGAAACGACATTGCAGCCGCTGGGGCTTTTGCCCCTGCTCGGCGGATGCACGGCGGCATACCTTGTTTCCTGTTTGCTGATGCGCAACACCATCATGACGGAGAAAGTTGTTCGGCGCGGCGTGAAGGTGCCCAGTGAATATCATGCCATAATCTGACCCTGCGCGAAGCCGCCGACCATATGGCGAAATAAAGAGTCAACCGGAGATGAGGACGGCGGCGCCCTGTCGAAGGCGATTGCGGAAAATCCTTATAGTAGTCTCATCAAAATCCTGAGACATTCGCTGTGGAGTTCACGACAGGATAATTCTAAAGTGTAAGGCGTTCATGAGGGAGGCCGTATGCGATTCACGCTGTCCGGTATTCAGTACGAAACCGACGAAATGGAAGCGTGCCAAACGCCAGGGTCCATGGCGCTCACCATCTTCATTGACCGGGACTGCCAGGTTTTCGTGATGACTCCGCAGGATGGGGGTGAGCTGGAAATACATCAGGCAATGACGCCGGAAATCGTCGAATTAGCCGAGACGCATGGCATTGAGGAGCTTTGGAGGGCGATTCGCTGCCCTGAGCCTTTCAACTGAAGCGAAAACTGACTCTCATGGTTCGTCGGCCGACCGCGGATCCGCATCGGGATCTCCCTCCAGGCGATAGCCTCGCATCTCCAATGCTTTTCGGCGTTGATGCCGTATTGAAATCGCCGCATATCCCAGCGATGCAAAAAGTAGAACAATCAGCATCAGGGAAAATAGCCATATGTAAAACATGCGACCACCTGCTTTCGTCGGAGCACCAGAAGCTACTAAGCTGCAAATTCTGTGCGAGACGGGCGAATCGATCGGACAAAGATGAGTAGGGGTTTCGAAGAGGATGTCGTAATCACATCGACCGAGGATCGTGATGTGGCCGGCAGCGAATTGAACTGGTCGGAATAAACCAGGTCGCTACACGGGCCCGCGCGATTTATTTTGTTCATTCCCAAGGTTGCGGCGCCACCCTTCAATAACCAACCGGGAAGCGTCCCTCGGGGCGCATGACGCCGTTTCCGGAAGGACTCAAATGATGGGATCCAGCTTGTCCGCGAAAAATTCCCAAAGTGCTTCCGGCGGCGATTTGACATATCTGAAGGAGACGGCGTCACATTGGATGGACGATAACGCGATGCGTTTGTCCGCCGCGCTTTCGCTTTACACCATTCTCTCGCTCGCACCCCTCCTGGTGATTTCGATGAAGGTGATCGGCATCCTCTGGCGCAACTCCGAGTCTGCTCGTGACACCTTCATGAAGCAAATGACGAACCTGATGGGTTCGGATGCGGCCAAGGCAATCCAGCCGATGCTGGACAACGGCGGCAAGCATGGAAGCGGCTATATCGCGAGCATTGTCAGTTTTGCCGTGTTGGTTTTCTCAGCGACCGGCGTCTTCGTCGAGTTACAGGACTCGATGAATACCATCTGGGGAGTGAAGCCAAAGCCGAACCAGGGAATCTGGGGCTTTATCCGCAATCGACTGCTCTCGGTGGGCATAGTAATGTATGTATCATCACATTAAGAAGCTTATGTACACAGTAAATGTCGGGACGCCGGATCCGCGGTTTGGGAACATGCTTCTGGAGCAGTTCGGCGGAGCCAACGGTGAGCTCGCTGCGGCGATGCAATATTCGATTCAAGGGCTCAATTGCGATGATCCCGGCCTCAAAGACATGCTAATGGACATCGGAACTGAAGAGCTGAGCCATCTTGAGGTCATTGGCACATTGGCGCGGATGCACCTCAAACCCATGAAAACCGATCGGGACGCCGCCGAAGCCGATCCGCTCATCGCAATTTGTGGCGGCGGTGGCGTTTCTCTCTACAACTCGGAGGGGAATGCCTGGACAGCGGACTATCTAAAAATTACCGGTGAGCCGGACGTCGATCTCAGAAGCAACATCGCGGCGGAAGCTCGGGCCAAAATCGTGTACGAGCGCCTGATTAACTTCTGTGATGATCCAGGTTCCAAGGACGCTCTCCAGTTCCTCATGACTCGCGAGATAACTCACATGAAAGCATTTATGCTCGCTTTGGAGAGTCTCGGCAAACACCCGCTGTCGGTGGGACAAATAGCCCCGACCCCCGGGCTGGTGAGCCAGTATTTCAACGATTCGACGGGCGCGGGTGATGGCGGAGAGAAGGACCTTACAGGCCCCTGGAACAGCGGCAACGACTGGGAACGGGTTGACGCGCCCGCGTTCAAAGAACTGCGCGAAAGCAAGTCCGGCGAGCGTGAGGTTGAATCCAACGGGGCACATAAGACGACCAGAGGTTCGGGCACAAAATCGCACAGGAGATGAAATCACCTCTGAAATACGGCCGATCGCGGCGGACGTACCCTTACATTGTACGCTGCTGAGTGCGTTGGATTTCATGCTCGTTCCCAAGGAGCATGATCATGTCGACTAATCCCAGGCATACCGAACGTGACGAGGATGTGAAACGATCGGGAATGGAGCCCAACAAAAAGGTGGACCAGGCATCTGAAAAGCAGCCCCAAACAGGCAGGAAATCAAAAGCAGGACACTGAAACGAATAAGCACGGACTGCCGGCGGGCACGCCGCGGCCCGGTGGTCAGTAAGGATAGCCCTGGCGGATAAACTGATTCGTTGAGTCGACGGTTATGACGCAGATCGAATCGTCGCGAACATGAGAACGGCGGCGGTCGCCATGACGGCCGTTGCGATCCAGCCAAAGAGCTGCAGCGGCTTGGATATTTTGTTGAATTGTCCCGTCACTTTCTTATTTCGCGACATGAGCATGACGATGACCATGACCGGCACGGCGGCCACCCCGTTAATGACCGCGGACCAGAACAATGCTTTGATCGGGGTGAGGTGAGTGAATCGCTGCACTTGCGGAAAGTTGATTGCTAAACCCAATAGCGTCGCCATCGTGATCACCCCGTAAAAGCCCTTGGCGGCGAGGGGTTTCCGATCCATGCCGGTCGGCCACCGAAGCGCTTCGCCCACCGCGTAGGCTGCCGATCCCGCCAGGACGGGAACCGCCAGAAGACCCGTCCCGATAATTCCAACCGCGAAGAGAAGAAACGCGGCTCTTCCGGCGATGGGGCGCAACGCTTCGGCCGCCTGCGCTGATGTTTCCACATCCTTTAAACCGTGCGCATGCAGGGTGGCGGCTGCCGCAACGATAATGAAAAATGCGACGAGGTTCGAAAACGTCATTCCGACGTAGGTATCCAGCCGGATTCGTTCGAATTGTTTCCTGGCCTGCTCAGGGGCTTTCTTCAGCGATTTCTCGTCAGGACAATTTCGGATTTCCTCAGTCTCTAAAGACGCCTGCCAGAAGAAGAGGTAGGGGCTGATTGTTGTTCCGAAGACCGCCACGAAGGTCGCCCAATATCCGCTGTTGCGCTGCAACGACGGCAGAATCGTCGATTTGAGCGCCGTCTCCCATGACACGTGAGCCAGCAAGGTCGTCAGAATGTAACTGAAGAGCGAGAGCGCCAGCAGTTTGAAAACGGTGCAACACTTCGAATACGAGCCCCATACCTGCAGGGTGACGATGACGATCGCGAAGAGAATTGAATACGCGAGAGCGGGCCCGCCGATCAGGAGCTTCGTGGCGTCGCCCATGGCGCCGATGTCCGCGCCGATGTTGATGGTGTTGGTGATGACCAGCAGGATGACGATCGGATAGAGGAGCCAGGGAGAGTAGTGGCGGCGGATATTGCCGGCGATGCCATGCCCGCTGATCCTTCCGATTCGCGCGCTGATCTCCTGGATCGCGGCCATCAGCGGAAGCGAGAGGACCATTGTCCAGAGCAACCCATAGCCGAACGCGGCGCCCGCCTGCGAATAGGTTGCGATGCCGCTCGGATCGTCGTCCGATGCACCGGTAATCAGTCCGGGACCCAGACGAGAGAAAAAAGGGTGCTTGGCCGCCACCGGTTTGGCGTGGTGGTCAGCGGCCGCCACGCCGGATTCATTTTCTGTTGTGACTCCCGGCACGGCCTGCCTTTCGCACGATGGCGCGACACTCGGAACTCAGACACACCTGAGCCTTGCAGAAACGCTTGAGCTGGCTTAACGCCACATCATGATCGAAATCGCTCTCCGCCGCGCAGCAGTCGGACAAGACGACCAGTTGGTAATGATGCATATACGCATCATGAGCAGTAAACAGAACGCACAAATTGGTGGCAATTCCACTCAGGATCAATCGCTTCACATTCAGAAAATCGAGGAGGGCTATCAGTGAAGTGGCAAAAAACCCGGAATGCCTGGGCTTCAGGATGAAATAATCACTTCGTTTCGGTTTGAGTCGCTGGCTGATCCGGCGACCCCGCGCACCCCGACGAGTGCAGTGGGCGTAGACTTCCGCGAAGCTGTCCCGCCACAGGCCGAAATTGTCATTTACATAAATCACGGGAATGCCCGCGGCACGTGCCGTGGCGGCGAAACGCGACAGTTGATGGGCCAGTTTAAGTCCCCAGGGGAGGAGCTTCTCGGCGCCAGGAAAATCGAGATCGTTGATTCCGTCAATGATGAGCAGTGCATCGCCGCGGCCCAGTTTCATTGGAGTATTCGACTCAACTCTTTTGGAGTAGTTCCCGCACAAATTTCAATTGGAGTGGATTCGCATCCGCCCGTTTCAGGAATTGCTCGAGCAGGTTCCGCGACTCTTCGGAGCATACGTCACCGAGAATACGCGGCATCTGGCTTTCGGGACTGAGCGGTGGGCGGACTCGTTTGCGCCGACCATCGGTGGGGGCGCCCAGTCCAAAGAGAATCGTGTCGACGGCCGCCTCCATGGAAGCGCCGAGACACATCACGCACGGTTCGAGCGTGGAGACGAGGATGAGGTCTTGCGCATCAGTGGGCACTTTTCCGGCCGCGCGGGCGAATGCGACCATTTCGGCGTGAGCCGTCTTGTTCTGCGAGGCGTTCAGTTCATTGTGCGCTCTGCGCGATGATTGTGCCGTCTCCGCGGGCGATGATGCAGCCGATGGGGACTTCCCCGCGATCGAGCCCCTCTTGGGCGGCGGCTAAGGCCTCGCGCATCAGGGATTCGATCAACTCCTGGCCGAGAACCAGTGAGCCGGGCGACGCGATCCGCAACGCTTCATCCAGATGGGCGGCGATATCCGCGGGATCGCGATAGACCTTTCGCATGCCGCTTGCGCGGAGTGTGTTTTCGTCGTTCATTTCCCCGCAGGTCACGCCAAGGCAAACCACTCCCGCATCGCGGGCCGTATCGGCGTCGTAGGGTGTGTCGCCGACCATGACGCATTGCGTCGGAGAAAGATTCAGCTTTCGGATGGCGGCTTCGAGAATCCCCGGTGCGGGCTTGCTCTCTTTGGCATCGTCACCCGTCGCAATGACATCGAACAGGTGAGACCAATCCACTCCGGCGCTTTTCTGCGTGGTTTCAAATTCTTTTTTCTTGCTCGAAGTGGCGACTGCGACCTTCAGGCCACGTTGTCGGATTCCGGCTATTAATGCCGCCACACCGGAAAAAGTCTGAAGGCGATTGGAGTTCGCGATATGAGTGAATTCGGCTGTATGCGCCTTGCGAAAGACTCCCCGTCCTGCTGGTCAATCTGCTGGCCGAGAATCGAAGGAATCAGTCTATCGCCACCCTTTCCGATTTCGACGGCGATGCGGTCCGGGGAAACCTTATATTCATGCTTCCTGAGAGCCTGATCCCACGCTTGCACATGGGCATCGTTAGAATCGATGAGCGTGCCATCGACGTCGAATATGACTGCGCTTAACGCCATGGGCTCGCTTTAACATTTGTGGTGCAGGCTTCCAGCCAACTATTCACGTTAGGCAGGCTGGAAGCCTGCACCACAAAAAAGGCCGGTGATCGTGCTGCATCCAACGGGCCAGCAGTCTACTCATTTTTTATCGCGTCCCCCGGTACCGCTCGTCCGGCCGATTACGCTGGTCTTTTCACTGGGCTGATAAAGCGCGCCGTCGGGATTGCGCGGCCGTTCTTCGTAATGTTGCCGGTCGACTTGCTTGGCCGACATCTTGTCGGCGATCCCCGGGGCGAAATTGGAGACGGCGGTGTTGACCTTCGCCATCATTCCGACCTTCGTGTGATGGGTGGGCTTCACCGCGGCATCGAGGATCGCCTCGGCGACCTGCTGCGCTTCGATCATGGGAGATGGCAGCTTGGGTTCATTCTCCATGTAATTTTTCGCGTGCTGAGGGAATGGCGTATCGACCGCCGTCGGCTGGATGAGCGTTATTGAGACGGGAGCTTTATCAACTTGTTCGATTTCAACGCGCAACGCGTCCGTGAACCCCTTCACTGCGTGCTTGGTGGCCGAATACATTCCCTGAAGGGGAACTACCGCCTCCGAAACCTCACTCCCCAGGTTGATCAGTGCTCCGCCTTGCTTGCGCAGGTGGGGCAGCGCGACGAGCGAGCCGTTGACGATCCCCCAGAAATTGGTGTCAAACAGCCGGCGATGGTCTTCATCGCTCACGACGTCGAGCCGCCCATAAATGGACAATCCGGCGTTGTTCACCCAGGTGTCGATTCTGCCGAATCGAGCAACTGCCTCTTGAGCTGCTTTTTCGACCTGCGATCGATCGGCCACGTCGCACGCGACGGCGATCGCCTCTCCGCCGCTGCTGCCGATCTCTTCGACAATCGCGGTGAGCGCCGTTTCACTCCGAGCGGCCAGGACCACACTCGCGCCGCGTTTGGCGGCTTCTTTCGCCGTTGCCAGACCGATGCCACTTGAAGCCCCGGTAATGACGATGACCTGATCTTCAATTTTCTTGAGTTGAACTGACATGGTGCTCCTTTAGCTTTCGATCTGGTTGTATTCCCGCTCTGCGCCGTCGCCGAAATGGCGACGGAACGATCGCGTGAGCCAGGATTCGTTCGTGCGGCCGAACGACTTGCCCTGATCTCGAGCAGGCGGATTCGGAAATAGGAAATTCGCCAGCGCAGAAAGCTCCAGGTGGAGACTCGGCGCAATCGCGTACAGCGTTGAAGCGAGCTTGGCCGGACATCCCAGCATCACCTCGGCTTCACCGTAAATGGCGGCATCGACAATGCGTCGGGCGGCGCGGGCCGCGCTCATGGAGAGACCCGGAATCGAATCGCCGACGTCGAACCACGCGTATTCCAGTTTCTGCTTTCCTTTAAATTCAGCGTTTCGCGGGCTGCCGGTTCTCATAAGACCTGGATTGATGGTCGTGACAAGGATTCCATCGCGGGCAAGCTCAACTCGCATCGCCGCGGAGAACCCAACCAAGGCAAATTTGCTGGCGCAGTAAGCGCGAGATGCGGCACCGGCATCTTTCCACCGACCGAAGCGATGTTCACGATCCTGCCAAAACCTCGGGCCTTCATCTTTGGCGCGGTCGCTTGCGTCGTATGCACGAAGGCCCAGAAGTTCACGTCCATCGCTTCCTGATAGTCGTCGATGGTCATCACCTGAGCCGGGCCCACAATGATTGCCCCGGCGTTATTGACGAGGATGTCAATCGCCCCCCAGCTGCCCTCGACGTCATTGATAAGCCGAATGATCTGTTCGGAATCCTTCAAATCACAGACAAAAGTTTGAACCGCCGCTCCGCGTCTACGAAGCTCTTCTGCCGCCGCATCGAGCTCGACTCGATCTCGGGCACAGAGTGCGAGCCGCGCGCCGCGTCCGGCGAATTCCCTGGCCAAAGCCAGACCCAGGCCCCGCGAAGAGCCGGTGATCAATACTGTCCGCCCGGTTAGATCAATTCTGCGGGACGAACGAATCGCGGACCTCGCCAGCAACAACGCGGCTAGACCGCCAACGGAGGCAGGAAGAGCCCAATTCCGTATTTTGCGATTTCTGCCCATTGTTAGCGTTTCTTGCGCTCGGCGGCTTTCGCACCCTCTTTTCCCAGGGCTGTCCTCGTTTTCTTGGGTAGCTTGGAAATGGTGCGCTGGCTCCGCGCAGCCTGGGCGGCTTTACCAATGTTCTTTCGAGCGGCGCTCTTTTGTCGTTCGGTAGCCATATCGTTGTTCACGGTTTTAAGACTACTTTGATGCAGCCGTCTTTTTTGTCGCGAAACGTCTTATACGCTTCGGGTGCGTCGGCGAGAGGCAGCCGATGGGTGATGATAAACGAGGGATCGATCTGACCTTCGGTGATCTTTTTCATCAGCGGCGGGAGATAGCGGTGAACGTGGGTCTGACCGGATTTCATGGTGAGGCCCTTGTTCACGAATGCGCCCATCGGCATTTTGTCGACGAAACCGAGGTACACCCCCGGCACCGAAACCGTCCCTCCCTTTCGACAGCACATGATCGCCTGCCGCAACACGTGCGGACGATCGGTCGCCAGATAAAGAGCGGACTTGGCCTTATCCATCACAGCATCAAAGCTGCCATGCCCGTGTGCTTCGGTTCCCACGGCATCGATACAGCGGTCGGGTCCGCGGCCGTTGGTCAATGCCATCAGGCGGTCGTAAACGTCCTCTTTCAGGAAGTCGATCGTTTCAGCTTTTCCCTTCGACTCGGCGAGCCTCAGTCGCTCGGGAACGGTATCGATCGCAATCACTCGGCCGGCGCCGAACATCCAGCAGCTCTGAATGGTGAATTGTCCGACCGGGCCGCATCCCCAGACCGCGACGGTGTCTCCCTGTTCAATTTGCGCGTTTTCCGCGGCCATATATCCGGTCGGAAAGATGTCCGTAAGAAACAGCGCCTGCTCGTCGGGTATCCCATCGGGCACAGGAAAAGCGCCAAAGTCGGCGAAGGGAACGCGGGCGTATTCCGCCTGGCCTCCAGCAAATCCGCCAAGCATATGTGAGTAGCCAAAGAGCCCGGAAGGGGACTGGCCCATCGCTTTGCGGGCGATCTCGGCATTGGGATTGGAGCGGTCGCAGGAACTCGTCATCCCTTTTTTGCAGAAGTAGCACTCGCCGCAGGCGATGGTGAAAGGGATGACAACGCGTTGCCCGACCTTGAGCTTATTGCGCGACTCGGTACCGACCTCAACAACCTCTCCCATGAATTCATGGCCGAGTACGTCGCCGGATTCCATCGTGGGCATGAATCCGTCCAGCAGATGCAGGTCCGATCCGCAAATCGCCGTCGATGTGATGCGAACAATTGCGTCTCGGGGATGACTCAGTTTTGGATCGGGGACCGAATCGATTCGAACATCATTCTTGCCGTGCCAACAGAGTGCTTTCATGGTCAACCTCTACGCCAAAACGCGCTGTGATCGGCGGGAATACGATGCGCCGTCCGATGCCAGCCAGACAAAAACCTTTGCAAGGCTCAGGCCACACAAGCAGATTCAGAAAAACCTGATGCCGCTTCAGGCATTCACGTGATTAGGTAAATTTCCACCGTTCCGGCGTGGCGACCGGTGACTTAAAAGGCCTTAGGCAGTTCTTAATTGAAAGGGAATTGGATTGAGTCACGCGAGCATCGAACGCATCACCCCCTGGAACGAAAAGAAGGAGTACTGGCGGGTCGTGATCGAAACGCCAAAGGGCAGCCGCAACAAGTACGACTTCGATCCGGAGATCGGGCAATTCTCGCTGGGGAGCGTGCTGCCGGAGGGGATGAGCTTCCCATACGACTTTGGGTTTCTTCCCTCGACGCTCGGCGACGACGGCGATCCACTCGACGTGCTCCTCCTGATGGATGAGCCCGCGTTCAGCGGGTGCGTTGTGCCGGCAAGACTGATCGGCGCGATCGAAGCCGAGCAGACAGAGCGGGACGGCGAGTCGGAGCGGAACGACCGGCTTGTCGCAGTGCCCATCAAGTGCCAGATCTTCAGCGATTGCGAAAGCTTAAAGGAGCTGAATCGGAATCGGGTCAAAGAGATCGAGCAGTTTTTTGTCTCTTACAACCGAATTCGTGACAAGAAATTCAAAGTGCTCGACGTTTGCGGCCCGAAACGCGCAGAAGAACTCGCCCGAGCCGGAATGAAAGCCTTTTCCAAATCGAAGTAACTTCAAGAGATGCCGGTAACCCTGGATTGGCAGCACGTCGCCGTTCGGCTGATTTGTACGATCGCCGCTGGGCTCGTCATTGGTTTCAATCGTGGCGAACATGGCCGGCCCGCCGGGATGCGCACGACGCTCCTGGTCTGTCTGGCGGCGTCCCTCTCAATGATTCAGGCCAACCTGTTGATGAACAGCGTCGGAAAGACGCACGATTCGTTTGTCGTACTGGATTTGATGCGATTGCCTCTGGGCGTTCTCTCCGGGATGGGTTTCATCGGGGCCGGGGCAATATTGCGAAAAGACAATCTCGTCCTCGGCGTGACGACAGCCGCCACGCTCTGGTTCACGACCATGATGGGTCTCTGCTTTGGGGGCGGGCAGTTGGGTCTGGGCGGGGCCGCGCTCGTTCTCGGCCTGGGAACGCTTTGGGGGCTCAAGTATGTGGAGAAGGGGATTCGGCAGGATGTTCGCGCCACGGTAAGCCTGATTCTCGCAACCAATGGTCCTTCCGATGACGATATTCGCGCGAGGATCGCGCAAAGCGATTGCAGGATCATTTCGTGGGGCATCACGTACGTTGGCCAGGGAGCGCGCCGTGAAATCCGTGCTGAAATTGAGCGAAGAGTCCTGCCGAGCGAAACTCACCCGCCGGCGTTTATTTCTGATTTGGCCGGCTACCCGCATGTCGAATCGATTCGGTGGAAGCCGCAGGGTTTGTCGAACGAAGGTGAGTCGCAACAATCCGAGCCGAAGGGAGTTCCGGTTGCCATTTCCGGGCCCAAATGAATATTCGCGATCGGCGTGGGCATTGCAGCTCGCGCGGGAAGGACGCCGGAATAGAGCGCCGCGAATGAAAGCAATGCTGAAAATGCTCTCTCAGTCCCAGCGGTACTTGACGCTAAGCAGGGATCTCCAAAAAGGTGATGCGGCGTCACGACCCCACTTCTCGACTGACGCGCAGGTCATCTTTCAGCCACGCGAGGACTTCATCGTAACTTGCCCCCGCGTGACTTGCTGCGTATCGGAATGCGAATGCCTCCGCCTGTTCTTCAGTCTGTTGCTGTCCACCCCCCAGCCTGCGCCACGCGTCCAAAGCGTAGTGTCTCGGCTCATTGTTCGCGTTCATGATTTTCCCTCCTTGCGGATCAACAACCCGACGATCCCGATTGCCGCGTCGGGCCGGGCATTGCATGCCAGCCCTTCGAGCCGGATCTCGCCCATCATCGAAAGTGAGGGGATTTCAATCGAAGCCGCCCCTGAAGCGTTTCGTAGGCGCCTTCTTCCCCTTTCCGCAGGAGGCGTCCATCATCCAATGTGTAGCATTGGATCCAACGCGATATCTTGGTTCCACGCCCTTCCTCGCGACTTTCATCCGGCAACAATGCATATTTGACCTGCCACAGTTCTCCGTGTTGATCGCGTGCGGTGAAACTCAAAATTGCTGCCATGGATTCTCCGGTTCTGCCCGTTCGCTCGCAACTCTACCTGCACCGTCAAATCTTGGAATCCAACAAAATTGGTGGTGGAGCAGAGAGTCAGTTGCCAACCCGTCCGTCTGGATTCGCCGATTCGTCGGCTAGATTGCAGGCTCGCGCTGCGACGATAAAGCCGTAGCATTCCGTTCATGAAAAGCCCCGACGGTGTTACGCCGACGATTTGGTACGAGAAGGCGGATCTTCCCGACTTTCGAGCTTCTACGCCTCAAACCAACATGGAGGCGGAAGTGTGCATCATCGGCGCCGGCATCGCCGGCATGACAACGGCGTACCTCGCGGCCTCAGCCGGGAAGTCCGTGGCGGTCTTCGACGAGGGTGCGATCGGAAGCGGGCAAACCGGACGAACCAGCGCCCATCTTGCGAGCGCTATCGATGACCGGTTCATCGAAATCGAGCGAATGCATGGCGTCGAAGGATCGCGTCTGGCATACGAGAGCCACGCGGCAGCAATTGACACGATCGAACGCATCTGCGGCCAGGAAAAAATCAAATGCGAGTTTTCCCGCCTCGACGCCTGCTTATTTCCCGCCCCTGGGGATGCCCCGGATCTTCTCGATCAAGAACTGGCGGCCGCGCAACGGGCCGGGTTTGCCGACGTGGAAATGATCGCGAGCGGACCGCTTGATCTGGGCCGATGCCTGCGCTTCGGGAACCAGGCCCGCTTCCATCCTCTGCTTTACCTCGCGGGCCTTGCCAACGCGATCAAGCAAAAGGGGGGTCGCATCTATACGGGCCGACGCGCTATCGACGTCCAGGGATCGGATCCGAAGACGCGTAAGCCTGGCCGGGTGAAATTCCAGGGATTGCGAAAGACCTTCGCGGCAGACCACATTGTGGTCGCAACGAACACGCCCGGCCCGATCAACGATTGGTTCGGTATTTATACCAAGCAGGCGTCGTATCGCTCTTATGTGATCGGCGCGGAAGTGCCGCACGGCGTCGTGCCCGATGCACTCTACTGGGACACCGCCGACCCCTATCACTATGTCCGTATTGAAGGTTCAAAAAAACAGGGCATCGATGTGCTCCTCCTCGGCGGCGAGGATCACAAGACGGGGCAATTCCCCGAAGATGGCGCTCCATTCAGAAAGCTGGAGGAGTGGGGTCGGGCGCGGTTTCCGAAAATGCAGGATGTCATCTATCGCTGGTCGGGTCAGGTGCAGGAGCCCTCAGATGGGCTCGCTTTTATCGGCCGGGCGATGACGGACAAAGAAGAAGTCTTTGTGGCGACCGGCGACAGTGGGATGGGCCTAACACACGGCACCATTGCCGGGATTCTGATCAACGATCTCATCGACGGAAAGGCAAATCCGTGGGAGAAACTGTATGACCCCTCACGCAAGATGCTAAATAAGGAATTCGTGTCGGAAAATCTGAATGTAGCCGCTCAATACGTTGATCTGGTGACGCCCGGCGAAATTAAATCTGAAGATGAAATCCCACCCGGCCACGGCGCGGTTATGCGCGATGGGTTGAGCAAGATCGCCGTCTATCGCGATCGCGAGGGAGCCGTTCACAAATGCTCGGCGGTCTGCACGCATCTGCAATGCATCGTGCAATGGAATCATGTTGAAGAAAGCTGGGATTGCCCATGCCATGGCAGCCGATTCGACGCGCTGGGAAAAGTCCTGATGGGACCGGCGGTCGACGATCTCCCCAAGCTCCGCTAGCGACCGCTTAATACTCATTTGGCGTCGCGCTATTTGACGACAGCGCGTCGCGCGTTCGGACAAAGAGATCGGCGATTTGGCCGAAGACCTCGGACGGTATGACTCCGGAGACCAACCCGATCGTCGCCGGAATGGCAATCCAGGACAGTGAGGCAGGCGCTCCTTCACATGAGCCCCGTGGCACGAAAATTGTTCAACGCATTTCGTGCCTGTCATCGGGCTCAGAACCTAAAACCTTTACGGAGATTGCCATGTCGATGGATTCACTTGACGGATTGTTTGAAGACGAGCTGAAAGACATCTTCAACGCCGAGAACCAACTCACCAAGGCGTTGCCGAAAATGGCCAAGAAAGCCTCGTCCGAAGCATTAAAGAAGGCATTTACGAGCCATCTCAAAGAAACCGAAGGGCATATTGCGCGGCTGGAGAAAATCGGCCAGTCGCTCGGGATCAAACTCACCGGTAAGAAGTGTAAGGCGATGCAGGGACTGGTGGAGGAAGGGAGCGAAGTGATCGAGGAAGACGGGGAGCCGTCGGTTCTCGATGCCGCACTGATCGGCGCTGCCCAGCGTGTCGAACACTACGAGATGGCGGCGTATGGCACCGTTCGCGCCTTGGCCGAGGCGCTCGGACACGACCAGGCCGTCAAGCTGCTGCAACAGACGCTCGACGAGGAAAAGGCGGCTGACGAAAAACTGACGGAGATCGCCGAAGAAGAAGTGCTCGCCGCCGCCACGGCCGTCGGCGCGGGCGAAGAGAAATAACTTGAGTGTGAACGGTTTGTCGTTCTATCATCCCGGTCCCTTTGGACCGGGATTTTTTGCGCGCCCCTGCGTGGCAGGCCAAGGCCTGTTTCAAGAGCCTTTGACTGCAGATAGATACATAGATTTTCCCTTCTCAAATTCCTTCGCTGACGCCTACCCCTCGATCGCGGAAAATTAGCTCTTCAGGTTCCTCCGATGGTCTTTGTTATTCCGCCATGCCTCTTCCTTTCACGCATCGACAAATAGTGGAAAGCCTGACATTTTTCTTCCCAAAATCCTGAGATATTCGTTGCGAGGGTTGGCGGTACGATACTCCAGGCCACAACACCGGAAACCTGATGCGAACTCTTTCGTCGCAGTGGAAAATACGACGCATTGCGATTTCGGGATTTGGACAACCAAGCGATGTCGAAGATTGTAAGGCCGCCGGGTTCTGCATCACATTCTAAAACCAGCAACATTCGAGCGAATACAGACAGTCATCAAGGCATGCGTGTCACCGCCGAACGAGCCGGAACTCATGATGGGTGTTTGATATTGCCGAAGGGCAATTGAGAAAGCGATGGGAAGGCGCGTCGGAGGTCCTTCCGTTCCGGTCATAGGATCCGAATTCTATTCCTTGCGGGTCTTATTCGCCCTTGATCGTGCGCGCTTCAAAAGCTGAAGGGCAATTCGAGTTCGTTCGACCGTCAGCGTGATAGAAGCTCACCACAACGGCGTCGGCCTTGTGAAGTAATCATCGGGACATGGGAGAGAGTGGGCAAACCGTCGGCAAACCAGCCGGCGGTTTTTATTTGGCCGCCTGATAATGGCACTGTCGCTACGAACGCGTTCGCGCGTTCGCGCCGCCTCCCGATTGCGATACCCTCCATATGGTCGGTTGTACCAATGATCCGCAACGAGGGAAAATCATGGACGCGAACAACGATCCCAGGCACAACGTCGTGGACGCATGGCGCAGGCTGGCGGCCGAACAGCGACAGACGGAAAAACATGCAGAAGCATTTGCGTTCAAATATGCAGCAGGTCACGCCGAGCTAAGTTATGATCCATCACGACGACGCGCGAGAAGGCATTCGCCAAGATTCGTTCTCGCGTTCAAGGCACGGCAATGGCGGAGAAATTGCTCGGAGGTAACTGATGGCCCAGCCCCACGACGAAGACGCGCAGCTCAGATCCGTCGCGCTCGAAGACGCCAATACCGTCTTTGCTACCCGACAGCGGGAAGATGAACTCCGCGCCCGCCTGGCGGCGGTAGTCGAATCATCGGATGACGCGATCATCAGCAAGACGCTGGACGGCATCATCACCACCTGGAACAAAGGGGCGGAGCGAATCTTCGGTTACAAGGCCGATGAGGTCGTCGGCAAATCGATCACAATCCTGATTCCTGAGGACCGGCTGAATGAGGAAAGCGAAATTATCAAGACGGTGAAGAGTGGCCTGCCGATCGAACACTACGAGACCGTGCGCCGGCGCAAAGATGGATCGGCGGTGGACATTTCGCTGACGGTTTCACCGGTGAAAGACGCCGACGGCAGGCTCGTCGGCGCTTCGAAGATTGCGCGGGATATTACCCTCCGCAAACAAATCGAGGGATCGCTTCGTGAGAATGCCGAACGGCTGAAGCTTGCGATGGGCGCCGCAGACCTGGGCGCCTGGGATTGGGAGGCGAAGACGGATGCGATCACGCTGTCGCAACGGGCCGCGGAAATTTTCGGGGTTCGCCCGGAAACCCCTGTTACGCGAACGCAGATGCGGGAACTCATTCACGAGGACCACCGTGAAAGCCCGGCTCGCCAATCTGCAGGCTGGCGCGGAGCATCGCGAATACGACATCCAGTATCGAGTCAACCGCCCCGATGGCAGGCAGATCTGGGTTGCGGCCAAGGGACGCGGTTTATACGACGGGGACGGAACGCTCGTTCGTATGCTCGGGGTTTTACAGGACATCACGGCGCGCAAAAGACTCGAGGAGGAGCGGGAGCAGCAGTTTGAAAAGGTCGCATCGGAACACGCTCGGCTTGCCGAAGCGCTGATGCAATCGCCGGCGTTCATGTGCATTTTGCACGGACCTCAACATGTATTTGAGTTTGCAAACGAACGATATTATGAGTTGGTGGGCCGGCGAGATGTTCTCAACAAACCCTTGGCCGAGGCGCTCCCGGAGGTGAAGGGGCAGGGATACGTGGAGCTGCTCGACGGCGTTTATGTGAGCGGCCACCCGCACATCGGCAAGGATTCGGCGGTCGAACTACAACGAAGTCCGGGCCAGCCGTTAGACCGGCGGTACGTGGATTTTGTGTATCAGCCTCTGAAGGATTCAAACGGTTCGGTGTCCGGTATTTTTGTGCACGGCGTCGACATCACCGACAAGAAAAAAACGGATGAGGAGCGCGATTCCCTGCTCCAGGCTGAGCGCGCGCGCGCGCCGAGGCGGAGCGCGTCAGTCTGATGAAAGATGAATTTCTCGCGACGCTTTCCCACGAGTTGCGCACCCCGCTGAACGCCATCCTGGGCTGGTCGCAAATCCTGCAATCGCGCCGCCATGAAGACCCTGAGTTCGCCGAAGGACTTGCGGTCATCGAGCGCAATACGCGGGCGCAGGCGCAGTTGATAGAAGATCTGCTGGACATGAGCCGCATTATCAGCGGCAAGGTCCGATTGGACGTGCAGCAAGTCGACCTTCAGGAGGTCGTGAGGACGCCGTGGCATCGTTGCGGCACTCGGCTGATGCCAAAGGGATCCGGCTGCGGGAAGTGCTCGACCCTTTGGCGGGCCCGGTGCGCGGCGACCCCGGCCGCCTCCAGCAGTGCTTTTGGAACCTGATTTCCAATGCCGTCAAGTTCACGCCCAAGGGAGGAACGGTACAGGTCAGCCTGGAAAGAGTGAACAGCCATCTCGAGGTTTGCGTCATCGACAACGGGGAAGGCATCAAGGCTGAATTCCTGCCACACGTTTTTGAACGTTTCCGTCAGGCCGACGCTTCCACCTCGCGTCGCCACGCCGGGCTCGGGCTCGGCCTTTCGATTGTCAAAAACCTGGTCGAGCTGCATGGCGGAACAATTCGAGCGAAGAGCGCGGGTGAGGGGCATGGCGCTACCTTCTGCATCGAATTACCCGTCATGGTCGTGCAGACCGAAGCGCCAGGGCGCTCTCGTCAACATCCACGAAGCCTCTCGCGAAAGGAAAGTTTTATCGACCACCCTTCCCTGGAAGGAATCACCGTGCTGGCGGTGGACGACGAGCCCGATGCGCGTGAGCTGATCAAGCGCGTACTCGAGGGGTGCGGTGCGAAAGTAATTCTTGCCGCCACAGCGCAGGAGGGGCTTGAGCTGCTGCAAAAGCAACGGCCGGATATGCTCGTGAGTGATATAGGGATGCCCAACGAGGACGGCTACCATTTTATCAAGTGCGTGCGGGCACTGCGATCGGAAGACGGCGGCCGCACCCCCGCCGCGGCCCTCACGGCGTTTGCCCGGTCGGAGGATCGAACTCGGGCGCTTTGCGCCGGATACCAGACGCACGTCGCCAAGCCCGTTGAACCCGCGGAGCTGACCGCCGTCGTGGCCAGCCTCGCCACACGACGATGATTTATCTTATGGCCGCGATGCCGGTCGTCATCCAATCAGGACTTTCCTCGCTCCTTCAGTTCATGACCGATTGCATCTTAAGGAGTGAATTCGACCAGCATCCGCATGGTCTCAATCTTCAGGCCGTCTTCCGCCATCGCTTTTTTTGCCTCATCGGACTCGAGGAATCTCTGGCACTTCGCCATGTCGGGTACTTCGAGGATGACACCGGTCGAATCGGCGTTTTTCGGATCACGAAAGGTTCGAGCCTTGATTCCAACCCTGGCGAACATCTCTTGACGGCTTCCTGGTCCCTTTCGCCACGCCTCCGCCCAATTCTCTCCATTCCTCACTTCGTGAAAGATGATCATGGTCATCGGTAGTGTCTCCTTACGCTTTTTTCAATTAAGGCATACGAACGAATCAGTCCAGATACTACCGAAAGATTCTTCGGCCGCACACTCATTGGCTGATCGCCCCTACGCCAGGATCTCCCGCACGACGCGCCCGTGCACGTCGGTGAGTCGGCGATCGGAGCCGTTGTGGCGGAAGGTGAGTTTTTCGTGGTCGATGCCCATCAGGTAGAGCACCGTCGCGTGCAGGTCGTGGATGTCGGTCGCGTTGACCGCGGCTTTCCAACTCCACGGGTCGCTCTCGCCGAACGCGGTTCCACCTTTGATGCCGGCGCCCGCGAGCCAGCTTACGAAGGTTCCGCCGTTGTGGTCGCGGCCGGCGCCCTGCGCAAAAGGATGGCGGCCGAATTCGGTCGTCCAGATCACCAGCGTGTCGTCGAACATGCCGCGCTGCTTCAGATCGCGGAGCAGCCCGGCGGCGGGGAGGTCCATGCTGCCGGCGATGAAGGCCAGCTCCTTTTTCACGTCGCCGTGGTTGTCCCAGTTGCCGGTGGCGCCGTTCATTCCGCTGAAGATTTGAACGAAGCGCACGCCGCGCTCGAGCAATCGGCGGGCGATCAGGCAGTTTCTGCCGAATCCTTCGGTCGCCGGATTGTCCAGTCCGTACATCCGCTGCGTGGCGGTGGTTTCGTCCGCCAGGCTCAGCGCCTGCGGAGCGCTGAGCTGCATGCGCGCGGCCAGTTCATAGCTGGCAATGCGCGCTTCCAGCCGCGAATCGCCAGGCGAGCGGGCCAGGTGCCGGCGATTCAGCGTTTGGAGCACCGTCTGGGCGTCGGCGTCGCTGGAAGGAGTGATGTAGCCGGAGTCGCTGGGCGGGAAGAGATCGGAGATCGGCTCGGGGCTATTCGTTCGGATCATCGTCCCCTGGTTCCCGACAGGAAGGAAACCGGCCGAGAAACTGTTTTTCGCGTTATACGGCAGCCCGCGCGGATCGGGCAGCACCACAAATGCGGGCAGATCATTACTCAGACTGCCGAGCGCGTAACTAATCCAAGCTCCCGCCGCGGGAAATCCCGGCGTCAGAAAACCGGTGCATCCGCGGTAAACGCCGCTGCTATGCTCGCTGGTCGGCGTCTGCATCGCCATCAGGAAGGCCATGTCATCCACGCACTCGGCCAGGTTCGGCATCGCATTCGTCACCCACCGCCCGCATTGGCCATGCTGCTTCCAGTCCCATGGACTCTTCATGATGAGCCCCGGCTGGCTGGTCGCCGCCTCGACGACCGCGCCGGGGCTGGGATCAAATTTCTGTCCATGTCTTTTGATCAGCTCCGGCTTGTAGTCGAACAGGTCGCACTGGCTTGCGCCGCCGTTCATGAAAAGCTGCACGACGCGTTTGACCCGGGCGGGGCGCGGCAGCCGGCCGGTCATCACTCCCGAGGGGAAACCGGCGCCGAGAGCGTTTTCGCCGGCCAGGAGTTGTGCCAGGGCGATTCCGCCCAGCCCGCCGCCGAAGCGCCAGAGGAAATCGCGTCGTGAAGTGTTCATCGTACTTTTCCTCTTCTTCGTTCGTACTCAATCCACGAAGAGAAACTCATTGCTGTTGAGGATCACGCGGCAGGCGTTGGCCATTCCGTACTTGCCGGCATACGCCGCCAGCGTCTGCACTTCGTCGCCCTCCGGCGTTCGGCACCAGGCTAATTCGCAGGCGCGCGGATCTGCGCCGACTCGTCGCCGGCGCTGGCCACGCGCTGGGCGAGGTGCGCGCTGTAGCGAACAACGAAGCGGTCGTTCAACATGGAGAGGGCCTGTAGCGCGGTGACCGATTCTGTTCGTCGGGCAGTCAATTGCGAGGGATCGGGGCAATCGAGCGAATCCATGAATGGGTCGGGAAGCGTGCGGAACAGATAGCGGTAGACGCTTCGCCGCCGTCCTTCATCACTGTCGACATTGAACGCTTCGTACCCGGCCTTCGGCGTCAGATCGATACTGGGATCCTCGTAGACGAACTGCTTGACCGACGGTCCGCCCATCTTCAGGTCGATCAACCCCGTGATCTGAAGAATCGTGTCGCGGACCGACTCGGCGTCGAGTCGCGATCGCTGCATGCGCCAGAGAAAAACATTGCCGCTGTCGATCTGCACCGCCTGCTCGTTATCGGCCGACGATTGGCGATAGGTGGCGCTGTTGAGTATCAGCCGGTGGAGCTCCTTGAGAGATCCCCCTTTTTCCATGAACGTCGAAGTGAGCCAGTCGAGCAACTGCGGATTCGACGGCGGTGATCCCATGTGTCCGAAATCGCCCGGCGTTTCGACGATGCCGCGGCCAAAGTGGTAATACCAGACGCGGTTGACGATCGAACGCCAGG
The DNA here is from genome assembly GCA_963754335.1 of uncultured Phycisphaerales bacterium. Taxonomy (GTDB): domain Bacteria; phylum Planctomycetota; class Phycisphaerae; order Tepidisphaerales; family Tepidisphaeraceae; genus JBBSDP01. The sequence continues at coordinate 753,214 of CAVWFQ010000005.1, read as the reverse complement.
TCAGCACGTTCTTCGAATCGCTCAGCCACCGCGCCAGCGCCGCGCGGCGCTCGCCTTCGTTGTTGGGATCGGCGATTTCGAAATTCGCCGGGAGATCCGCCACGCACGAGAGCGCTCCTGGTCTGGCCGGTTGCATCGGCTGGGTGACGTCCCCGCGATGAAGCACGAACACGGGGCGCGGCGTGGCGACCGGATGAAACTTGTGATACGGCGTGAAATCCTTCGTTACCGCGTAAACCATCTGTGGCGGTCCAAGCTCGGCCAATTGCTTCTCCACGATCTGCTTGCGCCAGAGCGCGTCAGCTCCGCCCAGTCCGCAGGTGTGCGACTTGCCGATGGGATGGAAAGGTATCGCGTGATTTCATACGGCATCGCGTCGGCGCACGGCGGTGTTGCGACGCCGGTCACGGCCAACCGCAGTCGGCCGATCAGATGTCCCGCGCCATTCTGCTGATCGAGCTTCACGGCCAACGCTGCGCCGCTCTCCAGGTGGATCGGCTCCTTAGTCTGAAAAACCGCGAAGTGCGATTTGCCGATCTCGGGATAAATTCCCCACGCGGTCTTCACATTGCCGTCGATCGCGCCGGCGATGCCCCAATCCTTTTCCTCGAGATCGGCGCTCGGATTGACGAGGGGAACGGCTTTGGGAGCGCCTCCTGGCGTCGAGATCGCCAGCGTGAATTCGTTGAGCGCGAAGTTGCCATTCTCCTGCCGCCCGGGACCTTTTAACGGCAGCGAATCATCGGTCATCACCTCGATCCGAATCCCGGTGATCACAGGCAGATCGCAATGCGCCACGATCGTGTAGGTATCGGTCATCCCGCGCGCGCCGCCGAAAAGGATCGATCCATCCGGCTGCCGGGCCGTGGTCGTTCCCGGCGTAAGCGTCGTCACGCTCGCCGGCTCGAGCACCACCCAGCCGGCGGCCCGCGCGGGCAAGCGCTGCTCCCCCGCATCGAGTTCCGCGGCGGTCGGGGGAGGCGGCAGCGCAATTCCCGCCGCGGGTGATGCGGCCGCCGCGGGGGTCGCGAGGATCGCCTGCTGTGCAAGCAGCAGCTTGCGCCGGTCGCGTGTTTGCCGGTCGGCGGCAAATGGCCGATCCGCCCGATCGACCCCGGCAAAGATCGATTGAAGGTTGTAATACTCCACCTGCGTGATCGGATCGAACTTGTGATCGTGGCAGCGCGCACAGTGCACGGTGCTGCTGGCGAAGGTCGACATCGTCGTCATGACCATGTCGTCGCGGTCGAGGTTTTGCGCGGTCCGCTTGCAGAGAATCTCGTCGTTCTGCTCCGCCTGCGCGCTCTGGTTCCACGGCCCCGACGCCAGGAACCCGAGCGCTGCGACCAGGCGCGGCTCATCGGGAAACAGCACGTCGCCGGCCAACTGCTCCTGCACGAAGCGAGCGTACGGCGTGTCGTCGTTGAACGAACGAATCACGTAATCGCGATAGGGCCACGCGCTGGGGCGCGGGCGGTCCATGCCAAAGCCGTGGCTCTCTCCATAGTGAACGACATCGAGCCAGTGGCGGGCCCACCGCTCCCCATAGCGTGGAGAAGAGAGTAGACGATCAACCAGCTTTTCATATGCATCGGTCGACGCGTCGGCGAGGAAAGCGGCCATTTCCTCAGGAGTCGGCGGAAGCCCCGTCAGGTCAAAGTAGACCCGCCGTATCAGAACCCGCTTGTCCGCCGGCGGATTGGGGTGAAGCCCCCGGGCTTCCAAATTACTTACGACAAACGCATCGATCGGATTGCGGACCCGCGACGGATCTTTGGCGATCGGAACCTCCGGCCTGCTCAGCGGTCGGTAAGCCCAATGATCGTGCGGATCGTGCTTGGCAATGTTGGGGTCCGCCGGTATCGGCGCCGCGCCCGCGAACGCGGCGAGTAGCGCCAGTGCGGAGAGGCCGACGGCACACCCAGTTGCCACATGGCGCCCGTCCCGAAGATGAACTTCATCAGCCATGAGTTAAGGCACAACGCAGAAAGGTTACAATGCATCGCCGAGCCCGCTGAATCATACCTGATGGCGCGGGCGTCCGTTGGATAATCCGACCGGTGTCGGCCGGTCGATATGTCGGTTACCATAGCGTTACGTGCAACCTTTCCGAAGCAGTGTCAGAGTTCCTTGCGCCTGCCAATCCGATTTCTTTGAAACCGGATCCGGGTCCGCAGGATCCGGCGTGATGAGACCAGGTCGAAATCTGACATCGCCAGTACAGAAGTGTCAGCTATGGGGATCAGCGCCCGAGCGCTTCCCTGCGCTGGTTCCGATGCTGATCAGCGCATTGATCGCATTTCTATTTTCCGCTCCGCTTGCGCAGGCTGCGGCCTCCGTGAAGGAAGTCGATGCGGCAGTCGATAAAGCCGTGGCGTATCTGCTCGCGCAGCAGAAGCAGGATGGGAGCTGGGAGAATGGGCCGCGGCTGGATAAGCCGGAGACGACGGTGCCGTTTGTGCCTTCAAAATACGCGACCTATGGGGGAGAGACGGCGATGGCCACCTACGCGCTGTTGGCGGCGGGCCAGAGCGCGCAGAGTGAGCCGATCAAAAAGGCCGTTGCCTGGCTCGAACACGTCGATCTGCATGGGACATACGCCATCGGGTTGAGGGCGCAGGTCTGGAATCTGTTGCCGGTGAACGCCCGGAGCAAGTCGTTTACCTTCGCACGCGATCGGGATCGCGATTTTGTTTACTTCGGGCGGGTCCTGAAGGGGGCGAATGCCGGGTTCTATTCTTACATTTATGGAGCGGATACCGGCGGGGTGCTGGCGGCGAACATGCCGCCGCTGAGTCAGGGGGGCCAGCCGGAGAATACAACGATCGATCGCTCAAACAGCCAGTATGCGGTGCTCGGGGCGTGGGGGGTGGAGCAGGCGGGGGCGGAGGTTCCCAACAAATACTGGGAAGAGGAAGACAAGGCCTGGAAAGGGGCGCAGCTCCCGGACGGAAGCTGGAATTACAACAATAATGCGGCCAACGCCACCATGGTGTACGAGGTGAATCCGTCGGGAGGCGTCACGCTTCGGCCGCGGAACGCCAGCGATACCGTACCCAACTCGGCGCCGACGATGACTTGCGCCGGTGTGGCGACGCTCTACATCACGCAGGACTATCTCATGCGCGCCAATGGCCGCATCTTCGGTTCCTGCACCGGCGGCGTGGCCAATGAGAATATCGAGCGCGGACTCGGATGGCTCGACAAGCATGTCGGCGACGTCTTCCGCTCGGGATTGTTGCATTACGCGCTCTACGGGCTGGAGCGGATCGGCGTGGCCAGCGGACGTAAATATATCGGCGGGGTCGACTGGTATGAGCGCGGCTCCCTCGTCCTGGTGCAGACGCAGGAAGGCGACGGATCCTGGAATTCGACGCTGCATGACACCTCGTTTGGAATCCTGTTTCTGATTCGCGGCCGTGCGCCCGTGATGATGAACAAGCTTATTTACGCCAATACAACCCAGCGCCAGACCGATCCGTGGAACGAGCGGCCGCGCGACGTGGCCAATCTTGCGGCCTGGATGGGAAAACGCTCCATCGAAGGATTCCTGAATTGGCAGCTCGTCGATCTGAAACACCCGGTCGAGGAATTTCACGATGCCCCGATCCTCTACATTTCCGGCGGCGAGCCGCTGAGCCTGAGCGAAGCCGACATGGGCAAACTGCGCCTGTTCGTGCAGCAGGGGGGATTGATTCTCGGGAATGCCGACTGCGGGCGCACGACGTTCGCGGCGAGCTTCAAGAAACTCGCCAGCAAACTTTTCCCGGCGTATGAATTTCGAGTTCTTCCAGCGAACCACCCCATCTTCAGCGAACAATACCTGGCGTCGAAGTGGAAAACGCATCCGCAGATTCAGGGTTTGAGCAATGGGGTGCGCGAGCTGATGATCCTGATTGCCGATGCCGATCCGGGCCGTGCCTGGCAGACGGATTCATATAAAACGCGCGACGAGATTTTTCAGCTTGGCGGCAACATCTTCCTTTACGCGACGGGGAAGGAAAACCTCCACCACAAAGGAGACAGCTACATCGTTCTCGCCCAGGGGGATGCCGGAAGACCGATCCGGATTGCCCGATTGATGGTCGGCGACAACCCCGATCCCGAGCCGGGCGGCTGGCCGCGCCTGGCGGCGATTATGCAGAACGATCATCGGATTCACCTCGATATCGTTTCGATCAAGCTCGGCTCCGGGCAACTCGCCAAATACAAAATCGCCGACCTCACCGGAACAACCCGTCTGGTACTGAGCGACGATCAGCGCAAGGAAATCAAAGGGTTTGTCGATAACGGCGGCACCTTGATCGTCGATGCGGCGGGGGGTTCTTCGGTCTTTGCCGACGGCGCCGAGGCGGAACTCAAACAGATCTTCGGCGCGGCGGCCACCAGGGGGCTGGCCTCGCCGCTGCCCAGGTCGCACGCGGTCTTCAGCGATCCGCAATGGAAGGTGGACGAAATCCATTTCCGCGCCTTTGCCCGCCAGGCATTGGTGGGAAAGACCACTGAGCCGCGCCTCGCGCGATCCTGACTGATGCCCAACGCGTCGGCGTCTTCTATAGCCGCGAAGATCTGTCCGCCGGATTGGTCGGTGAGCAAGTCGATGGGATTTTCGGCTACAGCCCGCAGACCGCGGCACAAATGATGGAAAGCATGATCCTCTATTCGGACGGCGCGGCGGGGAAATAAACCAGGAAGAAAAGTCCCAAGTCCCAGGCACCAGGCCACCGCGCTGCAGACCCAGGTTCAAGCGATCGCCCAAACCTCTTTGTCCGCTTCGCGCACATGATGATCGCGGTGAAATTCAAAGTCGGCCTTCCGCTGGACGGCGTGGCCGGCGCCGAAGGCGAGGCCAATCGCTTCCCCGGTCGCATGCGCGCAAAGTCCCACGAAGAGGGCCGGCAGCATTTTCGGCACCAACTCGCCGGCGCGGCCGGCCGCTCTGATCTCTTTGAGTGTCCTCCGCAGTCGAAGGAACGGAACCAGAGGAGCGCCGCAGAAATAAACGACCCGTCGATGCCAGGGCCAGTTCTGATCGATGGCTCGATTGCCGCCAAACGATTTTCCGCCGTAATACTGGACCTGCAGGAACGAGCCGAGCAGCGAAACGTTCACGTGCCGCGTAACGGCTGAGGTCATGAAGAGCGTTCGCCCCTGGGCGCGGAGCCTGGGGTGGAACAATCCTTCATGATCCAGCATCGATTGCAGGTCTTCTCCCAGCGAAATCAGCAGATTGCGGTCGTAGCCGGTTGTATGCGATGGAAGCCGGTCGCGCACTCCCGTCGGCTGCGGCACGATCCACGGTGAAAATCCCAAAAATAAATCAGCCCAGCTCAGCATGCTTCGCGGATTTGCATTCTGCACCTGGGGACTGGCGGCCGAGTGGCCCGCCGCATGCGCCGCCAGCAACGCCGCCGCCCAATCGGGTTCCGGAAACGAATGATCCTCCGCGAAGACGACAAAAGGGGATCGGGCGTGTTTTACGATGACGGCCTTGGCGGCGCCCATCGTGCTGAACGATCCCAGCTCAACAACCCGCCACGAGTGGAACGATTCCAATTCGCTCGCGACCTCGTTGAGATTTTCCCGCGAGCCGATGCCGATCAATAGTTCCAGATCATGCGCCAGCGTCTGCGCCGCGAGATGGCGGACAGTCTGACGAATCGTTTCAAAGCAATCCGGCGTGATTGCGACGACCGTAATGCGTGGTGGTCGTTGGGAGATCGTTTCCATTTTCTCATCTGCCTTTCGCGAATCGCATTTCGACGATTCGGTTCACGGTCAAAGACCTGATGTTTTCTCACGGCGCCAGTCTCTTAAAACCCTTCTCGAGTCCGTATTTTCGACTCTTTCTGGCCGGATCGAGCACCGTAATAAACCCGCTCCTGACCCAGGCACTGAGTAAATTCCGGGCGCTTCTCTGCGAGATGGCAAAAAGCGTTTCGACGTCGTGGCTGGTGATCGCGTCGTTCTTTCGAAAAAGCGCCAGGGCTTTGCCCTGCCGCGGGTCGAGCCTGCGGATACTGGCGGATTCATCTCCAGCGCCCGCGTCAGCCGCTTCCTGCGCCCGCTTCCTTACTTTCGCGAAGCTGTCGGCGACGCCGTGGCAGAAATAGTCGACCCATTGGGTGATGTCGCTCCTGGCCCGTCCGCCGTAGTAGTTGTGTGAGGGGCCGAGCGTTAATGCTTCGTAGTACGCGCCAAGGTCACGGGCGTAATATTCTTCGAGTGAATAGAGCCCCTTGAGGCCATAGCCGCCGAAGTGAAGGATCAGTGTCGTCAGCAGCCGGGCGGTTCTGCCGTTTCCGTCGTAGTAGGGATGGATCGTGGCGAATTGATAATGCGCGATTCCGGCTCGGATGAGGCATGACATTTCCTCGGCGGCCGACCGATTGATCCAGGCCGCCATTTCCTTCATCAGGCGAGCGACATCCTTTGCCGCCGGCGGCAGATAGACGATCGTTCGGCTTCGCCCGTCCCGGATGACATTCTGGCCGTCGCGATACGAAGTTGGCGTGGGCCGTCGAGAGCCGCCGGCCATCACGAGCGCGTGCAGGAGTTTGATCTGCCGCTCAGTGACCGGAGACGGGGTTCTGGCAAATTCCACTTTTTCGAGCGCCGCGTAGTACCCAAGCACTTCCTTTTCGTCGCGCTCTCTGCCGGGAAAGTGCTCCTGCTTCTCGACCACCCTGGCCACCTGCTCCCGCGTCAGGCGGTAGCCTTCGATCATGGTGGAATAGTGCGTCGAATAGAGCCGGGCGGTTTCGCGAAGGCTCGCCAGAACCGCGGGCGTGATGGGCAAATGCCGGACGGCTTCATTGGCCGCCTCGATTCGCATCAGCGCGCTGGCGATGCGCGGCGTGATGTTGAATTTGGGCTCAAACCGTTCGATGTGGATGCTTTCCCGCAAGACGCGACTGCCGTTATTATGCCGTTAAATTGCCGTTAAATCAACGTACGGTCTCGCGACGACGTGGCAGCTGCAGGCCAATCAGCTAGCCGACATCGCCGGTAATCTGGCGGCGACGGCGCTCCTGGGAAATGTCAGTTAAGAAGTGATTGCAAATCCAGAATATTGCTTCGTGGCACGGGCGTCTCGCGCGTCTCGCCCGTGTCTTTGTGGAAAGAACATAGGCGGGACGCCCATGCCACCTTTGTGTAGTGACGTCATTTCTAATCCGAATCACGTCCCACAAAATTTTCTTGAAAACGCCTGAAGGCGGGCGACATGATGTGCCTCTCAAAGCGGCACGGTCTCACGTAGGGGTTTATTCGTAAAGGCCTGGGAATCCATCGTAAAACTGGGTGCGGTCATCGTCGCCTTTTTCGCCGCGGGCATCGCGAAACTCAAAGCGAAGTTCAAGCGCCCGGCGCAGTAGGGAAATTCTACCTCTTGGCATTCGATCTTATCGTAATCCTAATCTTAATCCTAATCTCAATCGGTTGGCTCGATTATGATTACGAGTACGATTAGGATTAGGATTAGGATTAGGATTAGGATTAGGATTAGGAGTAGGAGTAGGAGTAGAAGTAGAAGTAGAAGTAGAAGGAGTTGGGAAGTAGCCGCGAGGTAATTGACGGGACGGGCATGACCGATCTGGAGTGGCTCGTTCTTCTGGTCGCGCTCCTTTATTTGAGCGAGTGCTCCCTCTGGACCCGCCGCGGCTCGGTCGCATTCCGGTCGCTGCTGGGGGCTCGTCACCAGCCATGCCATCCGTCGCAGATTCTCGGCAACCAGCGCGGCGGTCCTATCCTGCTGAACCCGCTTCCTCCCTTCGGCTCGGTTTTCGTCTGCTCCTGGACGCCGCTGTCGCTGGACGCCGGCTCGATCCTCTCCTACGTGGCTCAATGTATCGATCCCGCCGGGCGGCCGGTGCAGCAGGAAAAACGGATCCCTTTCGATCAGGTCCGCGACATCGGTTCGTCCGGCCACGCCGTCCTCGTCAACGCAAATCCTTTCCTGCGCGTTGCGAGTGACGCACTTGCACGAAGCTGGGCACACCGCCTGGCGATCATCTGGAAGAAACGTCCATCCGATCGCGAAAGCGCGATCGATCAGATGCTGAAAAACCTGTTCGACGTCGACGTAGCCGCAAGCGTCGTCAACGCTTATCACGCCGCCGTTGCCCCATTAAAAGTCTGGTGCCACGTACTATTCGCCCTGTTCCTGGTCCTGTTGCCTCTGGGCGTCGCCGTCGATCGGCTCCACGTTTACTGGCGGCAGTGGATCGCCGCCGTCGTGATTTGCGTTGTCGCGACCGCAATTCAATTCTGGCGTACGCATCGCAAGCTCCTGCCCGAAGCCGTGAGCGAGCGGTGGCGCTCCCTGGCGGTGATGATTCTCACCCCCACCGCGGGGATTCGCGCCTGCGACGCGCTCACGCGAGACTTGCTCGCAAATATAGATCCGCTGGCGGCGGCCACGGTTCTTTGCGACGACACGGTATTCGGCTCTTTCGCGGCCCGCGTGTTTCGCGATCTCCGCGAGCCGTTGCGGCCCGTTTACCCGGCATCGGATCCAGTTGCGCAACAGTTGGAAGAGGGATTTCGCGGACGAATTCGAGCTGCGTCGGAAGGTGTGCTGAAAGGAAAAGGTAACCTGATCGATGCGATTGTGGCAACTCCGACTCCGTCCGAAAGCGCCTCTCGATCTTATTGCCCTCGATGCCAGACCCAGTTCAACTCGCTCGCGGGCGCTTGCGAAGATTGCGGCGGCATTCCGTTCAAGTCTCTAATCCTGGAAATGAAAAACCCCCAGCCGTGAGGCCGAGGGCTTATGAAGTCTGGATTGCAGGAGGCTCAGGCGCGTCGACGACGGGAAAGAAGACCGAGGCCGCCCAGGCCGAGCAGCCCCAGCGAGGCGGGTTCCGGGACGGCGATATCAACCAATCGAGCCCCGGAACTGTTGTTTGGGGTCAATGTAAGTTCGAAGCTACTGGCAGTGATCCAACCACCAGGGAACTGAATCAACTGCGGCACGGCGTTATTCAATACAACGATGGATTGCGTCGCGGTGTTAGCCACCTGCACATAACTTGTTCCATTGTAGTAGGAAAACGTGGCCACTGATGACCCGCGGTTGCCGTTCGGCGTGTGATCGTCCGAGCTGGTCGTCAGGTAGATCCCGCCGAGGGCCACCGGCGATGATGTAGAAAAGGTCAGCGTATCGAGATTGGGATTTTGATTGTCGTTAAACAAGTAGTCCCCGTAAGTTCCCGGGACGTCCTCGGGGCTTATGCCCAACGCGCCGCCAAACACATCGCTGATCAATTGGGTGGAGAACGAGGAGTATGACGACGCGATAGTGCTGCTTGGGGTTTCGCTCGCGGAGACAACAAGTCCCCCGCTCCCGTTAGTCGGGTCGTTAAAAGCGTTGTTGGGAAATTCAAGCGATGCCTGAGCCGGCCGATTTACACCCAATAGCAGGCCGCCGAGGACGACCGTTCCGAGCGCTAATTTGCTGAATGCTGTCACAATCTCTCCTTTTTATAAGCCAAGATCGATGTGCTGCGCAACCCTTCGAGGACCGCCTGGAGGGGCTAGGTAGGAATATAACCGATCCGCGTTCAGGTTCAAGGAAAAATGCAAATAATCGGTGGCGGGCATCCGCGCCAACTTAAAGAATTCGAGCAAGAACCGTGTACAGAATGTCCCAATCGCCAATTTCTCATGACGTTCAAGCTCGCCAGGGCCGCCGTCGCGATGTGGAACCCCGATAGACCTGGACTCTCGCTAGTTTTCCGCACGATTTCAACGTGGTACCGCTTCTCTTTGACCCGCCCGCGCTGCCGCGGTACCGTGAATCCGGCGATTCGCACTTCCGACTGCTTCAAGCGCGTTGTTCGTCATTTCGAAGCAGGCCATTCTTCGAACCATTGAAGGCAGCGCCGGTCGACAGGCCCAGGCGATGAAGAGAAAAATACCACCACGAATCTCTCGAATCGCGCTGATTCTCGCAGTCACGGCGGCTCTGGGCACCACGTCGGCCCTCGCCGAGCAAATCGACAACCCGATGTACGGCTACTGGGCGAAATTCAAGCCGGGATCCATCTCCAGGACGACCGCCCGAAGCATCGCCAGCGCCGTCACGATGACCCTCGACATCGAGTACACGCTCGTCGAGGTCACGCCGGAGAAGATCACCGTCGAGGTGAAAACCAATGGCAAGTCCGGCGACACCCCGCTCAAACAGCGCATCGCCAGGCGCGACGTCCCCGCGAAATTCGATAAACCCGCCAATACGGTCATCAAGCACAGCACCGAAGCGATCACCGTCGGCGGAAAAACCTACGAGTGCCAGGTTTCAGAAGAGACGCGCCAATCGCTCAACATGAAAACCTGGACCAGCGACCAGGTGCCGGGCGGTGTGGTCAAAGCGGAAATGAAAAGCGAGGGACTGTCAGTCACGACGTTGCTGGTTGAAGCAATAGCGAAGTAGGCGCGCACGCAACACCAATCCATCGATTAAAGCGCCCGCGCGCGATCGCTTAGTGGCGCCCACTTCGCGGCCTCAATCAAATTCGGGTTACCGCGAAGGCGCGAAGAACGCGAAGAAATACAAGAAAGCCTCAGATGGGTATCGGGGTCGGTTGATTCACCATAGCCCATTTGGGTTCACCTTCTTCTTCGCGCTCTTCGTGCCTTCGCGGTTTATCGGATAGCATGATCCGCGCGGATGTGCGTTAGCGCGGCAATCAGTCAAACTCACAAATGGCGAGCGTTCTGCTGGGGAAGGTCATGACGACGATTCACGCCAGTTGTCCGCGGCGGTCGGGTCGCGCTGTGGCTCTTTGCCTGTCGGCGATGTTCGTTGTTGCAGCGATCGGGCGTGGCGATGATGCTGCGGCAAAGCTGCCGGTGCCAAACGCCGCGGATCAGAAAGCTTCACAGAAACTAATCGACAGTATCTATGGTGAAAAGGTTCGCGCCGCCAAAACCAGCGCGGATAAGGTTGCCTGCTCGAAAACGCTTCTAACTGTGGCGGGCCAGGAGAAGGACGCGGCAACGCGCTATTCCTTGCTCAACATGTCAACAGATCTGGCGGCCGACGGCGCCGACCTGGATGCGGCATTCGCAGCTCTGACCGAGATGGACCGATGCTATGTGATCGACAGCCTCTCTTTGAAAGCCAGGACGCTGAAGACCATTACAAAGTACGCCGGCGCTCCCGCGAGTCGTCAGTCGGCCATAAAAACCGCGAAGTCCTTGTTCGATGATGCGCTGGCGGCGGATCGCCTTGAGATAGCGCGATCCGTCAGCGAAATCGTGGAAAGCATTTCCAAGAAGGACTCCGACCTCGATACTTATTCCGATTATCACAAGCGGCTCAGCGATCTGGCCGCGCGAGAATCTGCGCTCAAAGCGATGACCGAGGCCAGCGCGGTATTGAAGTCGACACCGAATGATCCGGCCGCGAATCTGGCGGTCGGGAGATACGACTGTTTCTTCAAGGGAGAGTGGAAGACGGGTTTGCCGCTGCTCGCCAAAGGCAACGACGCGAAACTCGCGTCCACGGCCAAAACGGAGTTGGCCGGAGCCCTCACGTCATTGCAGAAATCTGCCCTGGCCGATTTCTGGTTCGACTACGGAAAAGTGCATAAATCCGAAGTGGGCCTCGGTCCGCTTGAACACGCCCAGGCTCTCTACGAAATGGTGAGGGCGCAGCCGGCGGGATTGTCCAGCCTGAAAGCGGAGCAGCGCATCGGCGAAATTGCGGCGCTGTTGCCCGCGCGAGTGATCGACCTGCTCAAGCTGGTCGACCCGGCACGTGATGCGCGGGTCAGCGGGTGGCATCTGGAAAACGGCCAGCTCTTCAACGACGGGAACGCCGGCGCGGAGCTGCGGTTTCCTTACTGTCCTCCCGCCGAATATGACCTGGCGATCGACTACGTTCGCGAAGACGGGCGCTGGGGGGATACGCTGATCGTTTGTCATGACGGCGCGGTCGGCGCGGCCGATCTCCCAACCCCGTGGAGGGCGACAGCGGCTCTACCGGTCCCGGTGGGTCAGCCCGCCGCGCTTTTCCGGTCGGTGCCGGTGAACGCAAGCGGCCAATGCAAATTCCGAATGCAATTTCGGCGGGATGAGCTGGTTGCGTTTTTCAACGGAGTAAAGGTGATCGATCGCCACGTGCCCAACTGGAAACTGGGTCCGCGCCCCAACTGGCTGGTCCCCGACCCGGTGGCCCTGGGCGTCATCGTGTTTTACGGAAAGATCACGATCAAGAGCGCCGAGGTGACTGAGATCTCGGGACCGGGGACGTTGCTGCGGTGAGTGGGTGGTCAATCTCTTCGGATTCTTGGGAATCGTCCCCGTGTTTGCGCGGAATGGTCCGGCCCTCGCCCCGTCATTGCAGCATCGGACGCGGCCGCATGCCCGATCTGAATTTCCGGCGCAAGATTCTGACGCCGGGCACGCCGTCCCGCGGGCGTTTCGTGGATGTCTGTGAAATGACCGACGACGGCACTGCGGGGACTCTGACGAGGCGATCAGCCGCACGGCCGTAATGGTCGTGGAAGTGAAGGCGGCGTGCTCGCGCATCGGTAAAGAAAATTCTATTTTGCACTAACTTTGGCACGCGGCGTGCATCCTAACAATGTGCGAACCGAATGGGAGGAAGCCAGGAGCCACAAGTTGTCAGTTGTCAGTTGTCAGTTGTCAGTTGTCAGTTGTCAGTTGTCAGTTGCGAGTGCGAGATGAAATCGGCGTAAAACCGGCCAAATGCGGCCAAAACCGGCCAAAACTCCTCCGAATATGTTGATGAATGACGGATAAATGTCCAAATAGGGGTCCAATCTGTGGCGATTCTGCCACAAATTGTGGCGCTGTGCCGCCAGCTGCGTCGCATTTCCGTTAATCCATCGTTGAGTGCCTCAATCACAATCCCGCTCGCATGCGGTAATCCTTCATGATGAAAATGAACCGCCGGATACAATTTGCGACGGGCGCTGTGGCGCTTTCCTGTCTTTGCGGAAGCGTGAAACTCCTCGCCGGCGATTGGCCGCAGTGGGGCGGCGAACCCGGGCGCAACATGGTCTCCTCCGAGAAGGATCTGCCGGAGACGTTTCGCGTTCGTTCGCCGATGGAAAATGTGCGATGGAGCGCGACGCTCGGAAACATGATCCAGGGGAATCCCACCGTGGCCGGCGGACGAGTCTTCGTCGGGACGGACGATGCGGTCCTCGATGATGATCCCCGCTTCAAGCGCACGCATGCGGGAATGGTGCAGTGTTTGTCCGAAGCCACCGGCCAGGTGCTCTGGCGGCTGGCGATTCCCGAGCGCCCGCGCAGCCGGCTGCCGGAAGGGGCGCACTACGGCGAACAACGGATGGGGACCTGCTCTTCGCCGGCGGTTTCGGGAAACCGCGTCTTTGTCGTCACCGGATCGTGCGAAGTCCTCTGCCTCGACGTGAACGGGATGGCGGACGGGAATGATGGGCCATTTCAGGATGAAGCGCAGTACATGGCCGGACCGGGCCATCCGCCGATCAAGCTTGGCAAACAGGACGGGGACATCATCTGGTCGTTCGACCTGATCGATCAACTCGGCATCTGCCCGCACGATGTGGCGGCCTGCTCGCCGCTGGTCGATGGACGATTTCTCTACACGACAAGCTGTAATGGCGTCGATCGGTCCCACACTCATTGCCTTCGTCCCGACGCGCCAAGCTTCATTGCGCTCGATACCGAGACCGGAAAGCTGCTCGCGACCGATACCGAAGACCTCGGCCATCGCATGTGGCACTGTCTCTGGTCACCTCCTTCGATCGGAATCGTCAACGGGAAGAAGCTGGTTTTCTTCGGCGGATCGGATGGCGTCTGTTACGCGTTTGAGGCGCTGACCTCCGTGCCCGATCAGCCGATCCATTTCAGGAAGGTCTGGCAGTTTGACAATGACCCGCCGAACTTCCGGGAGCCGGAAGGCAAGCCATTCAACTACTACATCGGGGATAAGCGGAAGGGTTACACGACCAACAAGGACGATGGGCGATTCGTCGGCCCCAGCGAAATGATCGCCGCCCCGGTTTTTCACGAAGGACGTGTCTACACGACGATTGGCCAGGATCCTTCGCACGGCCGCGGCCGCGGCCTTCTGCATTGCATCGATGCTACGAAGACCGGCGACATCACGACCTGCGGCAATATCTGGACCTATGAAGGGCTCGAACGTGCGATCGGCAGCGTCGCCGTCGACCATGGATTCGTCTTCGCCGTCGACCTTCCCGGCCACGTGCATTGCCTGGACGTGGAGACGGGAAAGCCGTACTGGGTCTACGACACGCACGCCGAGACCTGGAGCACGCCGATGGTGGCGGATGGGAAAGTCTACGTCTGCAACAAGAAAGGGGTCTTTGTTTTCGAGGAGGGCAAGGAGCCGAAATTACTTTCGCAGATTTCCCTCGGAGCGGACAGTCACGCCACTCCGATCGCCGCGAATGGGACTCTGTTTGTCGCGTCGCAAACGACGCTGTGGGCGATCAAGAAGGGGGCGACGCTGCTGACTACCGGCGGGGTGCAGTAGGGCATTGGGCTTGGTTCCGGGAATTCGTTTTCACGGCGTGGGCTGTTGCGGGACGGCATGGGGGTGACGCACCGATAGATCGTTCGTAATCAGATAGGTCGCCATCGCTGCCAGCATGACCGCAATTGCAACCCAGAATTTCCAGTCGTGATGGGCGCGCTTCCAATAGGGGCCGCGATTGTGGCCATGTTCGTGAGCGTAGTGGGTGTGGGGCTTGAGGTCTTTGGTCGGTTCCATGAGAGCGCAGATACATCGGCCGCATCAAAATCGCAATTGCGCCGTTGAAAAAGAAACCGGCGCATCCCGGATGGATCGGGATGCGCCGGTTGTGCAGTCTCAAGCGAGGGCAGCGGGTTACGAAATAGTCTCGGGCGTCGGATTGCTGGTGACGGTGACCGGCTGATATGTACCGTTGATGACGGTCGAGGCGGTGTTGAAGGTGTTGTCGAAGTCCGACAGGCCGAAGGTAAACGAGTTCTCGCCGGTGAACAGTTCGGAACTGTTTCCCGAGAGGGTGAAGTCGCGACCGAGGGCAAAGATGGTCAGATCGGCCAGCTCATAAGAGTCGACCTGGTCAGTCGGATTGTTTTTGATGAGGTACAGCATGCGATTCTCGCCGACGCTGTCGAAATAGGCCCATTCGCCGGTACCGCTGGCGTTGAGCCCGTCCTGGAGGGCGTAGGCTTGGGTGATGCTTGTTACCGTGCCGTCGGAGCGACCGAGCAGATCGTTATCGTTGATCGCTCCGCCGGGAGTTCCTTCGTAGAGGAACCAGTAGCGAGCGCCGGCGGAAAGCATCGTGGCCCGTACAAAGGTGGGATAGAACTCGTACATCATCGTGTAAGTAGCGTCGGGGGCGTTGGTCACGGGAACTGTGCAGGTGCAGAGCAGCGTGGTCTTCAGCGGGCCGGTGCTGACCACCTGTGTCGATCCGGTCGTGAACCCGGGGTGGAATCCGCCGTTGAGGACGGCGTTGGGCAATCCGCGGAACTGGCCCTGGCCCATGCTGTTGGGCGTGTCGTTGTAGCCGATCCAGTTGTTGCCGTCCTTGTCGATAATACTGGAAAACCCGCCGTTTTGAGTCTGAAGGAAATAGCTGGCGGTCTCGTTATCGACTTCGATGGCGGCCTGGTCCTGGTCGGTGGTGTTGGTGTTGGTCGTGATCATCGGCGTGATCACTTCAGCGGTGAAATTGGCGCCGGTGTCGAAATAGACGTGATAGTAGCGCGTCGTATTGGCGTCGGTGTTGCCGCTCATGATGAAGACCAGGTCTCCCATCGCATTGCTCGTCGCATCGAAATTTGCCGCCTGATCGAACTGGAACGGAACGTTCGGATCGATAACGGTCGTGCCGTCGGCGGAGGTCTCCACGACCCGGAGCGAGTTGAGATTCAGCGGCTGGCCGCTCTGTCCGAGCGACGAGAGGAGCGTGGTGAAGTTGATGATCTGATCGACCGGCATATCGGTTCGTGCGAAGTCTCCGACGTTTGCCTGGAGGGCAACGCGGTCGTGATAGTCGGTATCCCACCAGCCGGCCGGAATATTGCTGGCGCCGGCATCGGCAATGCTCATCGTCGCGCTGGTGAGAGACGGGTTGGTTTCGCCGGTGTTAGTCAGCGTCAGGATGACGGTCGTCGCCCCATCCGCAAGATTGTCGTTAATCGGCGTGAGGGTGATGGTCGCACTGCTTTGGCCGGCCGGAATGACCACGCTGCCGCTGAGGGAGACATAGTTGGTGCCCGCGACGGCGGTGCCGCTGACAGTGTAATTCACGGTGAGGTCCGCCGTCGTCGAGCCTTGGCGGGTGACCTGGAACTGACCGAGGCCGGTTGTCGTCGGATCGACTTCGGATGCATTGGTGAGCGTTGTGATATCGACGACCGGCGTGACGATGCCCATGTGTTCGGCAATCGTCATCGTCGCGGTGATGAGCGAGGGATTGGTTTCGCCGGAATTCGTCAGCGTCAGGGTAAGCGTCTTATTGGCAGTGGCGAGGCCAGCGTCGATCGCGGTGACATCGATGATCGCGCTGCTTTGGCCGGCGGGAATGACGACGCTGCCCGGAAGGGCGGCGAAGTCAACGCCGGATACCGCCGTGCCCGTGTTCGACAGCACATAGTTGACTGTCAGCGCGTTAGTGGTGTCTCCCGTGCGCGTGACGATGAACTGTCCAAGCCCCGCGCCGGCAGGATCGACGTCCGAGGCGTTGGAGAGTGTCGAGATATCGACGACTGGCGTGACGATTTTCGCGTGTTCGGCAATCGTCATCGTCGCGCTGGTGAGGGAGGGATTAGTTTCGCCGGAATTCGTCAATGTCAGGGTAAGCGTCTTGTTCACCGTGGCAACGCCAATGTCGGTCGCGGTGACATCGATATCCGCGCTGCTTTGACCGGCGGGGATGACGACGCTGCCCGGGAGGGTGGCGAAGTCGACGCCGGGAAGCGCCGTGTCGTCGGTGGACAACTCATAGGTGACCGTGAGCGCGCTGGAGGTGTCGCCGGTCCGTGTGACGGTGAATTGGCCGAGGCCTGCACCGCTGGGGTCAACGTCCGAAGCGTCGGCGACCTTGGCAATATCCACGACTGGAGCCGAGTCATTATCGGCGATCGAGACCGTGGCGCTGGTGCTTCCGCGGAGTGTGCCGTAGGTGCCGCTCGACAGATCGAGAATCACGTTCTGGATGCCGGAAAAGAGGCCGGTATCAATAGGAGTCAGCGCGATCGTCGCCTGGGTTTGTCCCTTGGCGATGACGACGCTGCCGGTCAACGGCGTAAAATCCACGCCGGATGTTGCCGTCGAGGCCGGGTCGACCGTGTACGCAACGGTCAGCGGCTTATTCGTCGGACCGGTGCGGGTAACCGTAAATTGCCCGGCAACCGCGCCATTTTCCTGGGCGGACGGCTGGCTGGCCGTGATCGAAACCAGGGGCCGCTTGTCGTTGATCGTAACAGTTGCGGCGCTCTTGGCTGTATTGTTGATGTAAGAGCCGGACTGAAGATCGAGTGTGAGCTTCTCGACGGCAAGAGCCGCTGCGGAGTTCAGCGGATTGACGCTGATCGGTGCGCTGCCATGACCCGCGGGGATCACAACCGACCCGGTGATCGCGGTAAAATCGACGCCGCTCGAAGCCGTCGAGGCCGGATCGATGCTGTAATTGACGGTCAACGGAGCTTTGTTGGAGAAGTGGGAACGGCTGACGGTGAAAGTCCCTTTCGCGTCTGTCCCGTTGGCGGCACGGGTGGCGGTCGCCTTGCTGGCGACAATCGCGACGACCGGCTCGGTGGGAGCGATGGTCTGCGCGTGCAGCGATGCCGAAAGCATCGTGCGCGACTCGAGTTGTTCGATCGGCTTGCGCGACAATTTTAGACTGGAAGACCGACCGACACGCGGTGCTTTGGAGGACATTCGCATTCCCATGTTTGAGGTACAACAAAGCCGTCGCGGGAGACGGCGGAACAGACGCGTCAGGATTATGTGCCGTGTACCCGATGGCGGCTATCAGTGCGAGCCGCATTTCCGGTGGCGTTCGCCCCTCAATTCCCACAGGAAAACCCCTAGGCGATTTTTTTCCATTAGGGGTTGCCCCTAAGCGAAGACTTTACTTCTAACAGCAGTCGCGTAACGTCTTACCACGAAATCGGCCGATAACCGAATAGGCGCCCTTGCGCTCAACCGAATGCTTCCGTCGATTACCATTTCCATGCTTCGCGACGACGGTGTGCGCGAGTCGATCAAAACCACGGTCTGGCGCTATGGCTTCGCCGTGGCGGCGGTTGCAGTCGCCATCACCCTCGGTCAGCCGGCGGGAACACGCTACTGGCGCGAGTTTACACTGCTGCTGCCATTCGTGGCGATAGCCGCCTCCGCGGTATTCGGGGCGCGGGACCCGGATTGGTGGCGACAGCCCTTGCCGGCGCCGCGGCGCTGCTGGTCAGCAAATCGGCATTGCCTCAGACCATCGACAGCCACGACGTTGGACTGCTTCTTGTCGAGGGAGTTCTCCTCAGTATTCTTGGAGAGGGGCTTCTGTCCATGCGGCGATCGGCGCGGGCGGGCGAACAAACCCGCCGCGACCTCGAACGGCAGATCCTCCAGATCGGTGAAGACGAACGACGACGGATCGGCCACGATCTTCACGACGGCCTCGGACAACATCTGACAGGCATTTCACTCTTGAGCGAGTCGATGGCGCAGCTGATCGGCAACGGAAACGGCTCGCCGGCGGCCCAGGCGGAAACCATCACTCGATTGGTCAGCGAAGCGGTTGGCTGGACGCGAAACCTCGCCCGCACTCTCTGGCCGGCGACACTCGAACGCGATGGATTCGTCATTGCGATGGAAGAGCTGACGGCGGGCGCCGCCGTGTTGCTGCGGATCCAATGCACCTGGACTCACAATGGGCCCCTGATTGCCATCGAACCGGAGCGGGCGATCCATCTGTATCGGATCGTTCAGGAGGCGCTGAGCAATTCGGTCAAACACGGGAAAGCCGCAATCGCCGCGGTATCCCTCCAGGTTGAGCGCGACGAGATGACACTGACGGTGCTCGACGACGGATGCGGACTTTCGGAAAAGACGCGCGTCAATCCGGGACTTGGCCTGCGCATCATGAACTACCGCGCCAACATGATCGGCGCATCCCTTACGGTCGAACGTGCCAGTCCGCAGGGCGGCACCCGGGTGACCTGTCGGTGCCGCGTTGACGCGCCCGCCTCGCTATCGATAAATCAAGCCAGCCCCGAGCTGGCCGTATCGTCCAGGAGATAATTCGATCATGGAGAATTCAAACAGTCCGGAGACACCGCCCCGCTCGCGCGTGCTGTTGATTGACGACCATCCCATCGTGCGCGAGGGTCTGGCGACCCTCATCAATGCGGTGCCCGACTTGTCGGTCTGCGGCCAGGCCTCGGGAGGCGAGGAGGCGCTCGCAATGCTCGATGCGTGTGCGCCCGATATCGCGGTCGTCGATATTTCACTGGGCGGCCGAAGCGGTGTGGATGTGATTCGCGATCTGGTGGCGATGCGCTCGGGCCTGTTTTGCCTGGCATTATCGATGTATGACGAATCGATGTACGCCTTGCGCGTGCTGCGGGCCGGCGGGCGGGGATATGTGATGAAACAGGAAGTGCCCAAGAAAATCGTCGCCGCGATCCATCGCGTCCTCGAAGGTCAGGTCTACGTGAGCGAGGCGATGGCCACGCGGCTCGCGGATCATTACACCGCCTCGGGTTCGACCAAAGTTCATCCGACCGGCGAGCTGAGCGACCGCGAACTGGAAGTGCTGACGCTGCTGGGCCAGGCCAGGAGTACGCGCGATATTGCCGATCAGCTGTTCCTCAGTCCCAAGACCGTTGAAGCCCATCGCGAGCGGATCAAGGACAAGTTGCGATTGAAGACCTCCGCTGAATTACTTCGCTTCGCGGTTCAATACACGCTGGATCGCACGTCGCCTGCCCCAAGGTCAATCGCATCCTGAGGAAACGATGAAGGATGAGCGATGAACGATGAACGGAAGACGGGTTCGTCGCGAGGAGTAAAATGGAGATTCGACTCGACGGGAAGCGGGCGTTGGTGAGCGGGGCAGGAAAGGGGATCGGCCGGCAGATTGCGATCCTGCTTGCTGAATGCGGAGCCGACGTGGTGGCAGTGAGCCGGACCGCATCGGATCTGGAATCGCTCGCGCGAGATGGGTTGCCGGACGATCGTGGCTGATCTGGAGGATGCCAATAGCGCCGGGCGCACCGCCCGCGAGGCCGGGGAAATTGATCTTCTCGTCAACAATGCCGGCATTTCTGTTCCGCAGTCGCTGCTTGAGACGACGGTCGCGGGATTCGATCGAACCATCGCGGTCAACGTCCGCGCTGCGCTGATTCTTACGCAGGTCGTCGCCCGCGGCATGATCGAACGCCGGACCGGCGGAGCGATCGTCAACGTTTCCAGCCAGGCGTCGATGGTCGGAATCCCCGATCATGCCGCCTATTGCGCTTCAAAGGGGGCGCTCGATCAGCTTACGCGCGTGATGGCGATCGAACTGGGCCCGCACCAGATCCGCGTCAATTCCGTCAACCCGACTGTCGTATTGACCCCGATGGGCGAAATGGCCTGGGCCGATCCGAAAAAGCGATCGGCAATGCTCGCCAAAATTCCGCTGGGCAAGTTTGCGATGCCGATCGACGTTGCCAATGCCGTCGTCTATTTGCTCAGCGACAAGGCCAACCTGATTCATGGGGCGATGCTGCCGATTGACGGGGGATTTCTGGCGATGTGATAGATTAAGGAATGAGCGGACGCGGATTGGTTGAACCCGAAATCCATAACCACATCAGCGTCGCGATCACGAGCAGAACGACGCCGATCACAATCCACCATTTCTTGTCATACGGCGCGTCTTCGCGGCTGACGTAATTGCCGCAGTGGGGACACTGCTCTGCCTCTTCGGAGATTGATTTGCCGCAGTAAGGGCAATCGATGACCTCGGGATCATCCGAATCATCCATATCCTGGGGATCTGGATCTTCCGGGTCGTCCTCGTCGGTTTCATTTTCGTGTTGCCAGGCCATTGGGTTACAAAGGCGCGTTACGCTTCGACATGCGGCGCGATGCGGGCGACGTAATGCATCAGGGCCTCATCGTCGGCGGTCCATTCCTTTCCGCGCCGTTGATAAACCCTGCGTGCAACCTCGGCAGCCTTGTCGAGCCGATAGGCGGCGTGGCCGGCGTCGGTGATAAACGTGAGACTGGGGACTGACGACGGCGGCGACGTCGAGGCGGCCAGCATGCTGCAATAGCCGATATAGGTGCCCGTCATCAGTCGCGTCAGGATTCCCGTCTTGGAATGATCGCCGACCAGCGACCCCAGGAATTGCCGGCCGGTCGGAACGCGCCGGGCACCGACTTTTAAAACGACTTCGCCGTAGGTGTTTTTCAAATTGCTGGTGGTGGTCCCCGCTCCGAGATTCACCCACTCGCCCAGATAGCTGTGGCCCAGATATCCCTCATGCGCCTTGTTGGAATGAGAAAGGATGATGGAGGCGGACACCTCGCCGCCAATGCGGCAATTGGCGCCGATAGCCGTCCCCGGGCGGATCTGCGTCAGGGGTGCGATGACCGTACACGGACCGATCGCGCACGGACCCTTTAACACTGCCCCAGCCCCGATCGTCACGCGGTCGGACAGAAGAATCGGACCGCATGAGGCGTCGATCACGCATCCGGGTTCCAGGTGAACATCTTGTCCCAGACGAATCCGAGCGGCATCGACCAGGTGAAACGGTCCGGAAGGGAGCGCCGCCGTCGCGTCTCCCGCATCTGCGAAATCTTCGATGATCGCCTCATGATTCCAGTGGATCAGATCCGCCAGGGAATGGGCGAGGCGCCCGATCGGTTCGGGCTGCGCCGAATGTGAGGATCGACGCCATGCGTCGGTTGCATCCAATGGATCAGATGGACCGATGGCAGGAACGCTTCCTGAATAGCGCAGTGCGTGAGGGTGAGTAGTGTCCGAAGGGTGTTCAGACGTAGCGGCAGGACCCAAAACCGCGGTGCGCGCATTCAGCAGAAGAAACGGTTCCTGATCGAGCGGTTGATTGATTGCGATTGGGATATTAAAACGGAGCGCCTGTTGCTGACAGAGTTTTTCCAACTCAGGGCGCACCCAGAGCGTTACGCGGGAGGGCTTCAGATGCGCCAATGCGCGCTCCAGCAGCGTTTTGCTTCCGAGCGTGAGCATGCAGACGGGACGGGAGAGTGACAGGGGCGCCAAACGTGTCCAGAAGGAATCTTCGTAAATGACGAGGTGCATATGCGCAAATTCTACTGTAAGCCCAGGGATTGCAATCCCGCTAAGACAGAAGCAATTCCAACTCCTCTTTCCCCAGCCGTGAGATCAGACTGTTGTCCGCGTTGATAATCGCGTCCGCGAGCTCGCGCTTGGATTCCTGCAACTTCAGCACTTTTTCTTCGACGGTGTCTTTTGCGATTAAGCGATAAGCAAAGACCTGTCGCGTTTGGCCGATGCGGTGGGCGCGGTCGATCGCCTGCGCTTCGACCGCGGGGTTCCACCAGGGGTCGAGCAGAAACACATATTCGGCCGCGGTGAGGTTGAGCCCGAGTCCACCGGCTTTAAGGCTGATTAGGAAAAGCTTGATTTCCGGATCGTTCTGGAAACGTTCGACAACTTCCTGGCGATTACGCGTTCGGCCGTCGAGATATTCGTACCGGACATTCTGCTTGTCGAGCCGATCGCGGACGATCGCCAGGAAACTGGTGAACTGCGAGAAGACCAGGACCTTATGACCTTCGTCCATCACTTCGGCGATCTGCGGAAGAAGGGCGTCAAGCTTGGCGCTTCCCTGGCCCGTCTTACCCTTGTCGATCAGTCCGGGATGACAGGCCGCCTGACGCAGGCGCAGCAGCGCTTCGAGGATCTGGATCTTCGAACGTTTGATTCCATCCCGATCGATCCGGGCGAGGAGCGCTTGACGATAGTGCTCGCGGAGCTCGTCATAAAGCTTCCGTTGCGTGGCTTCCATCTCGCAGTGAATCGTCTGTTCCACGCGGGCCGGCAGATCCCTGGCCACCTGTGACTTGGTGCGGCGGAGGATGAACGGGCGCAGCGCCCGCGCGAGAACCTGGCGTGCCGATTCTTCGACCACGCGCGCTCCCGCGCCGCTCGCCTGGAAAGCGCGGGCCGTTCCCAGCATGCCCGGATTGAGAAACTCGAAAATGCTCCACAGCTCGCCGAGGTGGTTCTGCACCGGTGTTCCGCTGAGAACGAGGCGGTTTTCGCCGCTCAGGAGCCGGGCGGCCTTGGCCGATTCACTGGCGGCATTTTTGATGGCCTGCGCTTCGTCCAGAATCACGTAATCAAACCGGAAATCTCTGAGCATCGGCGCATCGTTGCGCAGCGTTCCATATGTGGTTAGAATCAGATCGTATGGTGCGAACGCCTCGGTCGATTTTGCCCGACCGATGCCGGTCTGGTCGAACACGCGAAGCTGCGGGGCAAAGCGATTGGCTTCTTCGCGCCAGTTGAAGATCAACGAGCGCGGGGCCACCACAAGGGAGGGCCTTCTTACCGGCGAATCCGCAGGCAACTTTGCGTTCAGCTCACGGCGGCCTTCCAGCAGCGCCAGAACCTGGACCGTTTTTCCCAGACCCATGTCGTCGGCAAGGCATCCGCCGAAATTGAAATCACGCAGGAAGCTCAGCCACCCCAGTCCTTCGCGCTGGTAGGGCGCAGCGATCCGATGAAACCGGACGGCGCATTGGCCGCCGCAATGCCTTCGAATTGCATCAGCCGCTCGCGAGCCTGCTGGAAGACGGCATCGCAAGTCGCCTCGGGTTGTGAGGCAAGCAATGCGTCGAGCAGACCGATCTGGGCACGGCGAAACTCCAGATGATCTCCCTGCTCCGTTCCCATGCTGGCCAGAGCGCCGTATTTCCGGAGCCACTCTTCAGGCAGCACGCCGAGAGATCCATCGTCCAGAACGACCGTTTTGTCCCCCTTACGCAGGGCCGCAAGCAGGACGGGAAGTTTGACGGTCTGCCCATCGAAATCCGCCGACCCGTGGAGTTCGAACCAGTCGACGCCGGAACTCACCTCGATCTTCATGGTGCCCGGCTGACGATAGAGTTTTCCGTCGGCCTCGATATGCCAGTTTTCCGATGTCAGTTTTCGCACAATCGCCGGCAGGCTGTTTGGAGCAATCTGCAGTACTTCGGCGTTGCCGTAATAATTCCCGCCGCGCACACCCACCTCGAGAAGGCGGGCCATGGCCTCGCGCTCGGCGTTGCGGTCGCGCACGATGAATCGCCGGGTGGCGGGTTGGAAAATTCCGGACGATTCTTCGGTATACGAAATAATCTGTCCGCCGTAATCGAAGCTCAGCAGCGCTTCGAGCCGATCGCCGTTCCAATGATTCTTTTCCAATCGCTTGACCGTAAGCCGCGGCGTGGGACGAATCTCAACGCGCTCGTGGCTTAGTTCTGAGGGGAGTTGCATCGGAGCGATGCGGGGCAGGCTCAGCATCTGCTCGAGCAGTTCGCTGGCCTGCGCGATCGGAACGCGAATGGCCTGTTGCTCGCGCAGCGCGACGATCCATGCAAAAGCCTCGGCATCGTCCAGCGGCGCAATCGCGCCCTGCGTGACCACGACGCCTCCTTCGACGAGCATGATTGGCGCTGAAAGGGGCATCTCCTGCTCGGGCTCGTCTTCGACGCTTCGCGCCAGCTTTCCGCTGATCACGTATCGCATCGCGGATTCGTCCTTCTCGACCGAGATGACGAACTTCCAGGGTGGACCATCATCCCATTCCACGGGAATGAATTGCTCCTCTCCGGTTTCGCCGCTGGTCCGAACCATGCACCGGCCGCTTTGACAAGCCCGCTTGACGATGGATGTGAGCTGAATGGCGTTCAGGCGAAACCGGGAAGCCGTTTGATAATACCCGGTGAAATAGCCGGAGGTGTCGTCGTCCGCACCGAAAAGCATCGAAAGAATTTCGCGATCGACCGGATCGGGAAGGAGTTTGATGACGCCGTCGGTGATTGATTCCCGTTTCAGTTTGCTCCACGTGCCGTCTTTTTTTCGGTCGCGATAAGCCAGTTCAAACGCCAATCCTCCGCCCGAGAGTGTGCGGGCGACGTCGATGAGATAAACCATCTCCCGGCCTGCAGGCCAGATGACGTCGGACACCGGCTCCTGGGCTCGCATTTGCGCCCGCACGTGATCGAGCTGTCGCTTCCAATCCGCCGTCTGCTTCGGCGCGACCGAGGCCATGCGGATCATGCGCTCGTTGATGGGGCCGCGGGGACCGACTTCTTCCGCGTCGCTCTCTTCTTCCGATTCAGACGAAGAATCGAAATCGTCCGGAAAAATCTCGCCGGTTGCCTCGGCGTCGAACGAGGGATTACCCTGTTCCCAATCGGTCAAAAGGCCGGCGGTTTCGGCCGCCAGGAGGGTGGCCCAGACGTGTTTGCAGCAGTATTCGTTTTCCTGATAGAACGGGCAGGAGCAGGCATAGAGCACCTGCTGCGGCGCCCGTCGGAGCGATACTTCGTAGGTCTGTGTCCCTCGAACGACGGCCTCGATCGACCCGTCGTCGCGGAATCCAATTTCCGAGACACGTCCCTGCCGAAAATACGTTTCTCCATTGCTGCGAACCTGGGGTGTGACATCATCACGAAATCGTCTTTGAAGCGGTCCCAATTCCTGTCCTCGCAATCTGAAGGCGTTGCCGCCGGAAAAATCGAACGGGCCATTGTATCGCGGGATCGCTCAAAACGAGAGGGGCTGACTTTGGAATTGACGAAGGATTGTTTCGAACCTGTTTTCCTCTTTACCTCTTGAGGCTCATAGGTGTATGATTGGGATGCAAATGCTATGCCCCTCGGCGGAGCATCATAAGTCGATATAAAATATGCAGTTAAGTCAATCAACTTCGATGCGGATGGATCAGCGGCAGTTGCTGACCCCGCGAATGATCCAGAGCATGGAAATTCTCCAATTGCCTCTTCTGGCTTTGGAGGAACGAATCGAGCAGGAACTCCAGAATAACCCTGTTTTGGAATTTCTGGAGGGAGAATCGGAAGCCGAATCGATTGCCGATGCCGACGACAGCAAGGCCGAATTTGCCGCCGAAGGGGAGCGCGCCCTGGTCGTGAAAGATGAGGATTCGGGCCAATCCGAGGATTTTGAGCGGCTCGCCCGCATCAGCGAATACCTGGAAAACGAAGACTTCCAGCCAAATAGCGCCCCCAATTACCGTCAGGCCGCCAGCTACGACGGCGAGCGCGACAAAAAACTTGACGCGATGAACAACACCGCGGCCCGCGGAATCACGCTGGGTGAGCACCTGATGGGCCAATGGGCGTTCATCGAGTGCAGTCCCGGCGTCCGCAAAGCCGGCGAGGCGATCATCAATAACATCGACGCCGACGGATATTTCCGCGCCGATATGGAGACCGTTCGCAAGGAATCGAAAGTCCAGTCGACAATCGAGGACCTGACCGAAGCGCTGCGGCTGGTGCAGACGCTTGAGCCGTCCGGGATCGGGGCCCGCAACTTGCGCGAGTGTCTCCTGCTCCAGCTTGACGCGGTCGAGAATGATGAAGACATGGCCCAGGGGCATGACTTCGACCTCGAGCGAACGTTGATCACCGAACATCTCAAAGACCTGGAGATGAATCGCTATCCGCAGATCAGCCGGAAGCTCGGCCTGGAGATCGAGGAGATCCAGGCGGCGGTGCACCGAATTGGCCGCCTCAATCCCAAGCCCGGCAAGCAGATCAGCGGCGACGATGCGCCCCCGATCACGCCGGACGCGATCATTTATTACGACGAAGAGACCGACAAATACGAGATCGAGATGAGCAATGATCCCGCGCCGAATCTCTACATCAGCGGGATGTACCGCAAATGGCTGAAGGATAAAAAGCACGACAAGAAGACGCGCGAATTCCTCGCCAACAACGTCCGCAACGCCCGTTGGCTGCTGGAGAGCATCGAGCAGCGCAAGAGCACTATCCTTCGGGTGATCCGCGCAGTCGTCGATGCCCAGCGCGAGTTCTTCGACAAGGGTCCGGAATTCCTCCGCCCCCTCCCGATGATCCTGGTGGCCGACCAGCTCGGCATCCACGTCGCCACGGTGTCCCGTGCCGTCAGTGAAAAGTGGATCCAGACTCCGCGCGGCGTATTTCCCCTGCGCAGGTTTTTCTCCGGCGGAACCACCAGCGCCGAAGGGGAAGACATGAGTTGGGACGCCGTGAAGGAAAAGCTCAAGGGAATCATCTCGGAGGAAGACACCAAGAATCCGCTGAATGACGATGAGATCGTCGCCAAGCTCAAGGAGCAGGGCATCGAACTGGCGCGAAGGACGGTGGCGAAATATCGAAAGATCCTCCATATCGCGACGGCAAGGCAGAGAAGGCAGTTCTAAGAGCAGCGAGGCAGTGCTGAACGATGGGTTCGATTGCCACAAAATCACGAACTTCGGATCCCGGCCCGAAGGGCGGCGAGCCGGTCTGGGAGATCGCGTACCTGTTCCCGCCGCAGGGACGTTGGAGTGAGGAGGAATTTCTCACGCTTGACACGAATCGGCTTGTCGAATTCACGCATGGCACAGTGAAGGTGCTGCCGATGCCAACCACTCTTCATCAACTTATCGTCGGTCATCTTTACGGATTGTTGTCGTCGTGGTGCAGACTTGGAAAACTCGGAACCGTCCTCTTCGCTCCAATGCCCGTGCGAGTGAGGGGGGGGCGATATCGTGAGCCGGACATCCTATTTATGCTGTCTGCACATGCCGGGCGGATCAAGAGAAACTTCTGGCACGGGGCCGACCTCGTGATGGAGGTAGTCAGTGAGGACGATCCTCGTCGCGATCTCTTGACCAAGCGGGCCGAATATGCCCGCGCCGGAATTCCAGAATACTGGATCATAGATCCGCGGCACTCGACTATTTCCGTCCTCCATCTCAAAGGCACACGATACACGGTCCATGGCAAGTTTACTTCGGGCGAGCAGGCCAGTTCGAAACTCTTGCCAGGCTTCGCTGTAGACGTCCAGACGGTTTTTGACCTCGCAAGCGGATTGCCGGATTAACATCTGGAAAATAGGCTGCGCCGATGCGACGACTCTGGCGGTACCTCAATCGCGATTTGATCCACCGACGATTTACGAGTCTCGTCGTGCGCCTCATGGTTGGCGCGTATGCAATCAGCAATTTGTACGATCAAATTCGCCTACGCCCGATGACGTCTGCGAAGTGGATTTGGCCGGCATTTCTCGGTGTAATTGCAATCACCTCTCTGGCCAGCGGAATCAGCGGTTTTGCGACTCGGCGGACGAGGAATCGCTACAACCAACGTAGAGCGGATGGATTGTGCGGCCACTGTGGCTTTGACCTTCGAGGAGCCCTCTCAGTTCGATGTTCCGAGTGTGGGGCGTATCACGGGTCGTTGCCGGGCACGCGAACCCATCGGTTGGCAACACGCCCGTAAATAGATCTTGGTCTTCAGGAATTCGAAGGCACCGGCATACGATGGTGATGCGCGTCGTTGGTAATCAAAGTCGCATCTGATTCAGCGTTCGACGTTCGATGTTGAGTGTTCGATGTACGCCTTTTCGAACGCAACAATGCAATGTGCAATAGCCGCCACCTTGCATCGCCCCAAGCCGCATTAACGAAAACGGGCGGACCTTTATGGTCCGCCCGCATCGGCGTGGGTTGCGTCACCTAACCGGCAGATCAGTCGTGCAGAGCCGCCTCGACGTGTGCAATCGCATCGCGCGTTGCGCCAAGCGCGTGGTCGCGATGACCATGATATTCACGGTCCGCGTGCTCCAATGATTCTTTGGCGTTGCGAAGTTCCTCGAGCGCGCGATGCATGTGCTCGAACGAATCAAGCTTCTGCGGCGCGGGCGGGGCGGCCATCGCCTGATACGACAGGGCGCCCCCAAAACCCAGAGTCGCCGCGAGCGCGGCGACGGCGAACGTCTTTCCCGAAATTCCCATGAGATGCCTCCGAACAAAAGGTTCTCAAATCGATTCCCGTCCGGCACGCGCCGGTCGCGGCTTGCCGGTTCGTATCGGCACCGCCCGCCGGCCTGCTTCACGCGCGACCGATCATCTTGTCGGGAAATAAGTTGCGAATATGCCGAAAGGCATGGCGCTTCATCCGTTTCAACGTTGTAATCCGCAAAGTCCCGCGCAACGGCGAAATTCAAGTTAGCAAGTCATCCGCCAGCCGCGCGTTTCGCCGCTTTGCGCTGGAAATATTCCATGTTCGCGGCGCCGCCGAATTTTTCGGGAACCGCTTCGTCCCCCAGTTGCTGGAATATCGAATTGGCCTCTTTCCATTTCCCCGCGCGGCATGCGATCCACGCATAGTAACTTCGGTCGGTGACAGCGGCTGGAAATCGTTGCAGATAGGAATCGTAGACATTGTGGATGTCCTGCCAGGCGGCGTCCTGAGTCAGGTATGCTTCGCCCTCGGTCGCCGTATGCAGCACATGGGCATCGACCAGAATAAACGGCAGTCGACTTTTCCAGTTGCCCGTCGCGACGCATTCGCGGCCAAAGGCGAGCGCGCTGTCGAAATCCGAATGATGCAGGAGAAAATTGAGCTTGTTCGCACAGGCCGATGCGTTGCCTGGATCGATTGCCATTGCCCTTTGGAACCACATTTCCATCTGGTCGACCGGAGCTCCACTGGCGTCCGCCCACAACACCAGGAGCGCCGGTGTCATGGGATCGGCCCGGTCCAATTCCCAGGAACGGACCAGCGAATCATTGGCACTGGCCAGTGTGGCGGCGATGCGTTGCTCATAGGCCTTTACGGCCGCTTCTACGCCATTGAAGGTAACACGGAGCTTCTGATCGGCTCGACCGACGGCAAGGAGATACTCTCCCTGTTCGCGCAGCACCAATGCCGATCCCTCGCCGCCGTGAACCACTCGGCCCATCGCCGGAATGACCTTTCGCACCGAAGCGCCGCTGTCCTTCAGCGCCCGACCGTAATCCCATAGAAGCCAGGTGCACGCGTCAACGATGTGCGATTGCGGCAGCGTCGGATCGGAAGCGGCCGACGGCAGCAATTCGAGCGCCCGATCCAGATCGTGCAAAATCGCCCGGCTGGATGCCGTCGAGAATTGATCCTGCTCGGCGCCCATCTTCAGTTCCGCGCGTGCAGTCAACGCCCACAATTTGAAATAGGGATGGCAATTCGAAGCCAAAACCGCTTCGGACACCGGCGTTAACCGCTCGACCAACTCGGCCTGAGTAGCGTCGCCGATCTCATCGTGCCGCCGCTCAATCAGAAACCGCACGGTCGGATCGTCGCACCCCTGGTCGACTGCCTGCTGGATCGCCTCGTTCAATCGGCGACTGGCGGAGGGAGCAAGTATCTGATTGGCACGGGAGCGCGTCGAAATCGTGATGATCATTCGAGCGGCGGCGTCCCAGCGCGGATTGGCGCGGCCGCTGTGCTCATAGTCGGCGAGAAAGGTATCGCGATTCCATTGCACCGCCTGATCAATTTGCCGCTGAAAGATTGCGGCCGCCGCGTTGCGGCGCAGCGCGGGCAGTTTTGCTTCCAGCCGGCCTGAGGCTTCCGGGCTGATCGACCCCTCGCGTATCGCCTTTTCAATCAGCGGAATTGCTTCAGGAGGCAACGATTCGATCGTCACACTCGCGGCGTTTCGTTTGTGGAAATCGGGATCATCCAATTCCTGGAACATCGCGTTCAGCCGTGCGACCAATTGCGGATCGGGAGATGAAGCGTCGCCGGGCCTCGACGTCGGGGCATCTGCTCCACAAGCGTGGAGAGGGATTGCCAAAGACAGCGTAATCAACAACAGAATTGGCGCCCGATGCCGGCCGGCGTGGTGGTGAATGGGGCGTGTGAATCCGATGCGTTTCATCTGGCCGATCAATCTTCGAGCGTGATCAGGTCCGGTCCATCGGCGCGAAGAATCAGCACCGACGGATTTCCGTCCGCAGGCCACGCGGCGGTCATGTTCTGGGGCAGTCGCTCCCCCATCGGATAACGATACGTGTGAAGCAGGTTGCCCGAAGCTGCATCCCAGAGCATGGCTGTTCCAAACGTAGCGGCGGTCAGGATCTTCGAACCGTCCGGTGAAGGCAAAACCATCTCGATATGGGTGCGGTGGCGATCGAGTGAAGGAAGTTGCTCGCCGCTCTCGATGTTCCATCGGTAGGCGATGTGCCGAACCACCGCGCAGATCACGCCACCCGGTAGAAAAAACAGCCGATGGATCGCCGGGCCGATTACGCCTTGGAGCGAGATTTCCTTCACCAGCGCGCCGTCCTTTGCGTTCCATATTTCGATCGACTGGCCGGTGAGATCCTTGCCGAACGGATGACCGTTCACGCCGGCAATCCATTGGCCGTCAGCGGAGATCGCGCCGGCAATCCATTGGCCGTCGATCGAGATCGCGGCGGGATCGTCCGATGTGCGGACTTCCCATTCTCGAACCGACTTGCCGCTTTTTACGTCGAATGCCTCGAAGTGCCGGGTCGTTCCGGCCTGCTTCATCCGATCGCCATAGAGATAGAGCAGTGACCCGTCCGGCGAAAAGAGTCCGGCGGCAAACAACCCGCCGGCGGGCGGATGAAATTCGTAAAGCGGCGCTCCGCCCGCGGCCGCCATCAGACGAACCCGCCCGAACTCCACTACAGCGATGCAACGCCCATCCGGAGAGATCAACGGCCTCTTATATTGGGTAGGATTCGAAGGCGTCAGCGAGAATAATTTCGCGCCATGAACAAGATCGAAAACATTAAGAAAATAATCATTCCCGGTGCGCTCGCCTGTAACCATCGCGCGTGCATCGGGAGTCGTGTCGAACCAAATAGAGCGAGTGGACGCTTCCATCGCAAGCGCGGTGGCCGGGCTGGTGTCGATGACCAGACGACGCGCCCCAGGCGCCGCGGCGGCGGCCGTGGCGGCCGAAAGATTCACGAGCTTCACCGTGTGATCTTCTTCCGCCAGATATTTCGTCCTCCCATACGGATCGCCTAACCCTCCCCCGGCGCAGGCCGCGAATTTGCCGTCAGGTGAAAGGGCCACCGCGTTGGTCAGCGGATGTCCGCCGAGGAATCGCGCCTGCGGATGGCCGCTGGCCGAATCCACCATCACCACTTCGCTGCCCCACGGAAGAAGGCACTCGCTCAGGTCAGCGCTCATCGCCGGCTTTTGGGTGGATTGATAGCCGGCGGCGTCAAACCCGATGACCGATAGCTGCTTGCGCGTCTCGGTCTGGAAGATATAGAGGTTGGCGCAGGCGCCCCAGTGGATGACGGCCGCAAATCGACTGCCGTCGCCGGAAAAATGGGTATAGAACACTCCGGCCGGCATATGCAGCGACCATCGCTCCGTCCCATCGATATTGTAGAGTTTGACGAGGTTGTCGGGATCTTCGCCGATGATGTTGTGGCCGATCGTCCCGACGAGTACGGATTTTTCGTCCGGCGACAAGTCAACACCCATCACCTGAAACGGGCAGTTGATGACCACCCTGGCTTTTTCGTTCTCGACGTCCCAGATGCGGACTGTGCAATCGCAGCTTCCGGTGGCAACCAGCGAGCCGTCGTGGGAAACCGCCAGGCAATGGATGTGGCTCGCATGTCCCTGCAGGACGGCCAGCAGCTTTCCTGATTGCGACTCCCACACGCGCGTACTCCCTCGGTTCCTCCGCTAACGAGCCGCGTGCCATCGCCGGAAAACGCGACGCAGGTGACGCCACCAGTATGGCCGACGAGTTTTTGAAGCGTCTTGCATGATTGCGCGTCCCAGATCCGCACCGTTTTGTCCATGGAGCCGGTCGCGATTCGATTTCCGTCGGGGGAAATCGCGACTGCCAGCACCCCATTGTCATGCCCCCCGAGCACTCGAGCCCGCGACTCGGTCGATACCGGCTTTGTGGACGCAACGGGCGTCGAATTCTGAGCGAGCGTTGGCGTCGAGATCACCAGACAGATCAGGACAACCCATCCGCTGACTTCGACCGAATTAAGTGGATGTAACAGCGCGGGACAGCGAAGTTTCACATGGTCATCTTATCATTTTTGGGTGGCGAGGCGCCAAAATGTTGTTGCTGACGAATTGCCGCGATGCCAATCCGTGATGTTTACCCCTCTTGCGCCGCGGCGACTTCCGGTCTGGATTCCATGATGACGCGCGGCATGCGCGGGCCGATCCGGCTCAGGATCTCGTATGGAATGGTGTCCGCCCATCGCGCCAGCGCGTAAGCACTCGCCGGCGAAAGCGGATCGCAATCAAGCAGGGTCACTTCGTCGCCGATGTCTGCGGCAATGTCCCCCAGATCGATCGTCATTGAATCCATGCTCACCCGGCCCACGACCGGCGCCGGACGACCTGCCAGCATCACCAACGCCCGTCCCCCCAGACAGCGTGGATAGCCGTCGGCGTATCCAACCGGTATCAGGCCAATCCGCGTCTCGCGCGGCGCGACCCAGCTTTGGCCGTAGCCGACCGGCGTTCCCTTCTGAACCGATTGCACGCAAATCAGCGGCGCCGTCCACTTCAGCACCGGTCGGAGCGCGCGGCTGGGATCGGGCCGGCCGCCGGGGTCGATCCCGTAAAACGCGATGCCGGGGCGGACCATGTCGAAATGCGAGTCGGGGGAGAAAAAGACACCGCCGGAATTGGCCGCATGACGAAGAAACCGGCCTGGCATGGCGGAGGTAATCGGATCAGTTCCGTGCCGGAATCGCGCGATTTGTTCGATGGACCACGCATCGTTTGGCTTTTCCCCGTTGGCCAGGTGCGTGCAGATTCCCGCCAGATGGAGTGATGCCCGCGATTGGATCTTGTGAAGGAGATCGTCGAGACGATCGAGCGGCACACCTTCGCGCGTCATCCCGGTGTCCACCATCACCTGGACCGATGCGCGCTTGCCCCGTCCCATCGCCACGCGGGCCAGGTCGTCCGCCGCCGCCGGGCTGGCCAGGGTCAGCACCCAGCCGTTCTCCACCGCCTCATCGATTTTTTCCCGCTGGCGGCCGATAAACAAATTCTCCACCGGACGAACGACGAGCACGGTCGCCTCGAGGATCGGCAGGGCCGCCGCTTCATCGATGGTCGCGACGGCGACCGCATCGACCGCCGGACGCGCGTCCGCGGCAGAAATTGAATAATTACAAAGTGTGTCGGCGACCAGATCGGCGCCATGCCCGTACGCATCCGCCTTCAACATCGCGCAGATCCGCACGCGATCGTGGAGGGAGCGACGGATTAAAGCTGCGTTATGCAGAAGCGCAGACCGAGAAATCAATACGCGAGGTTCGCCGAGGGTGTGCTTCGCATCCATGCGTGTGCGCTCCCATCCGTGGAGGCCAATCATCCATTCTTAACGCCCGGGTCGCATTATAGCGACGGCGGTGCAACATTCGATAGCGCGCCCGTCCGCGGTCGTATCATTTGGCAGCGATTGGGTTTGCGATCGGAGCGGTTCCGCATTCCGGGCAACGATTTGGTGTGCTTCGAAGATCGTAGCCACAATTGCGGCAGTGGCCGGCGGGATGTCGTCGCCTTCGCCACCGAGTTGTCTGAAGAACTGGAAGGATTGCAAAGGCCATAGCAGCAAGCCATGCCGGACAGCGGGCCTGCCAGAAGGCGCTCTGAAACATCGGCATCGTTCGAGACGTCTTCCCGAATGAAAATTGACCGTCGTCAGCGAAAAGTCCCAGGCGGCCGAGACCTGAGAGATCGAGGCTGTCGCCGTGAAAACCAGGTAGATTGTAACGCTTGATTGCTTGCACTAAGCGCGGAGATGAATAATCGACCCGTTCAAACGATGCGAAGGCATTCCCGTTGCGGCCGCCGAGACAAATTATCCGGGAATGGGTGGAAGTTGGCGTCGTCACCCATTCCGCCCAGAAGAATCGATCCATGCGGTGTTGGGAATGGCATCCCAGCACGCAAGTGGCGAGACAAAGCGTCAGCGACGCCGCCGCCGATAGTGTAAGCAGGCGATCACGCACGTCCGCCATTCTACCGCCGGGAAAGAGATTTCCGGGTGCTATGTATGCCCCGGGAAATTCGCACCTGAATCGAAGGAGTGAGCGCCGTTGAAGGGCTCCCCCAGCTATCCCTGAGGTGTGCGACTCGTTCGTACATAAGAAATGCGCACAAATTGGCTTCAATTCATGATTGTTCGGATAAATCGACGCTCCACATGGGACGGCATAAAATCCAACACATGTGCGGCCGCTACACATTACGTACTCCATTACAGCACGTCGTCGAGCTATTTGGGACGGCGATCAACGAAGAGCTTCTCCCTTTTGCCGCGCGGTTCAATATCGCGCCGACACAAATGTTCCCGTTATTCGTGCTGGCCCGGATGGGAAGCGAACGATCGATCTATTGCGCTGGGGTTTGGTGCCGGGTTGGGCCGAGGACCCAGTCGGTCGGCAGCCGGATGATCAACGCGAGATCTGAAACTGCCGGAGACAAGCCGGCGTTTCGCGATGCGTTTCGGCGAAGACGGTGCATTCTCCCCGCCGACGGGTTTTATGAGTGGAAAAGGGAGGGAAAGGGCAAACAGCCATATCTCATTCAGCGACGAGACCATAAACCCTTCGGCCTGGCGGGATTATGGGAGCGATGGAAGCGGGGGGACGACCTGATCGAGTCGTGCACCATCCTCACCACTTCGCCGAACACGCTGATGAAGGAGATTCACGACCGGATGCCTGTGATTCTTTCAAAAAAAGGTTGCGACGTTTGGCTCGATCCGGACGCATCCGCAGAACGCCTCGCTCCGTTGCTGATTCCGTCGGTGGATGAACTTGAGGCCGCCCCGGTTGACACTCGTGTTAACAGCCCGAGGAATGACGATGAGGGATGCATCGCAGCGCCGTCGACATTATTTCCGTTATAGGCCTGCCGAATCTCGAAACGAGCCGCAAAATAATCGTTCATAAAAATCCCGCCCTGATCCTTCTCGTTAACTGATAACGGGATAAATATAACGCGTTCACGCGACGCGCCCAGCAAGCGGGGCGGCTAAACGATAAGGAAGGGAAGCAGATTTTGTTGGGGGAAATGTTGCGACAGACCGGTTGTTGAATTTCTTTCAACTCAACTCCCCTTCCTTTCCGTTTAGCCGGCCCGCTTGCGGGCCGCGTCGCGCGACTCATCTCGTCGATCGTCTCTGGAGGGTGTCTTTGGTGGCGCGCGTCGATCGCTCCTACGTGTGATGATCCGCGATATCTGGCATAATCCAAGAGCGATGGATTCTGACGTTCCAAATACCGCATCCGCCCCGCGCACATTCGATATTGTCGTAATTGGCGGCGGCCACGCCGGCGCGGAAGCGGCCTGGGCCGCGGCGCGCCTTGGCGCATCGGTCGCGCTCGTCACGCTCGATCCGTCTCGCATCGGGCAGATGTCGTGCAATCCTGCCATCGGGGGATTGGCCAAGGGTCAGATGGTGCGTGAGATCGATGCCCTGGGCGGGTTGATGGGATTGGCGACCGACTCTGCCGGCATCCAGTTCCGCATGCTCAACCGGAGCAAGGGACCGGCGGTCTGGG
The DNA here is from genome assembly GCA_963754335.1 of uncultured Phycisphaerales bacterium. Classification (GTDB taxonomy): domain Bacteria; phylum Planctomycetota; class Phycisphaerae; order Tepidisphaerales; family Tepidisphaeraceae; genus JBBSDP01. The sequence continues at coordinate 716,611 of CAVWFQ010000005.1, read as the reverse complement.
GGCCGCGGGCGCAGGCGGATAAATACAAGTACGCGATCGAAGTGCAACGCCTCCTCGCGACCTGCCCCGGGCTGGAGATCGTGCGCGGCGAGGTCGCGGAATTGCTGACTGAACAAAATGTGATTCGCGGCGCGGTCCTCGCTGACGGCACGACACTCGCGTGCCGCGCAGTTATTGTCACCACCGGCACATTTCTTCGCGCACTGATGCATACCGGCGAACAAAAGACCGAGGGCGGCCGCGTCGGCGAAGCCTCCGCCCGCGGACTTTCCGGCTGCCTGGCGAAATTGGGATTGGAAATGGGCCGGCTCAAGACCGGCACGCCGCCACGGCTGCGCCGTCAATCGATCGATTTCGCCGCGTTCGAAGTGCAGCCCGGCGATGAAGAGCCGATGCCGTTTTCGTTCATGAACGAGTACGTTCAGGGTTCAGGGTTCGGGGTTCAGGGTTCGGATTCATCTTTCCTGAACCCTGAACCCCGAACCCCGAACCCTTGGCATCCCCCGCTGCCGCAGGCGCATTGCTGGATCGGCGCAACCAATTCCACCATCCACGACATCATCCGCGCCAATCTTCATCGCGCGCCGATGTACAGCGGCCAGATTTCATCGACCGGGCCGCGCTATTGCCCGAGCATCGAAGACAAGGTCGTGCGCTTCGCCGACAAGCAGCAGCATCAGATTTTTCTCGAGCCTGAGGGTCTCGATACCGACGAAATCTATTGCAACGGCATCAGCACGTCGCTCCCCGCCGACGTGCAGGAGCAGATGGTGCGGCTCATCCCCGGACTCGAGAAAGCCGAGTTCCTTCGCTACGGATATGCCGTCGAATATGACATGGTCTGGCCGACGCAGATTCGCTCGACGCTGGAAACCAAGCTCGTCCGCGGCCTCTTCCTGGCTGGCCAGATCAACGGAACGAGCGGCTACGAGGAAGCGGCCGCACAGGGTCTTGTGGCCGGCGTAAATGCGGCACGATACGCGGCGGGCACTGAGCCGGATTTCGTCCTCCGCCGCGATCAGGCGTATATCGGCGTTTTGATCGACGACCTGGTGACCAAGCCGCCGATCGAGCCGTATCGCATGTTCACCAGCCGGGCCGAGCACCGGCTGCATCTTCGCAGCGACAACGCCGATGACCGCCTGACGCCGATCGGCCGCGAACTGGGACTGGTCGATGACGCCCGATGGGCGCCTTTTGTCGCGCAGGCGCGATGCGATCGTGGCGGGTGAATCCCTGCTTCGCTCCCACCGCATCGGGGACGGCAGCGCATTCGATTACCTGCGCCGCTCGGAAGTCGCGTGGGACGAACTTTGCACGAAGCTTCCTGAAGCAGCCGCTGTTCCCGTCGATGTTCGCCGGCCGATCGATATTCGCGCCAAGTACGAGGGATACATCGCCCGCCAGGATCGGCAGATCGAACGATTTGCGCAGATGGAGTCGAAACTGATTCCAACGTCGATCGATTACGCCAGCGTGACCGGCCTGCGCAACGAGGCGAAGCAAAAGCTTTCTCGCTTTACTCCGCGCAGCCTGGGGCAGGCGCTGCGGATCAGCGGGATTACGCCGGCCGATGTGACCGTGCTGGCGATCCATTTGTCGAGGAGTGTGGTCAGGAAGTGCAAGTAGTTTGGATTTCGTGGACCGATGTCCCGCGATGCCTCAACCACGACGGGGCAGAGCGGCGCCAGTGGGTCTCGGAATTCGCCGAACATTGCGCCGCGCCGCCCCGTATCCGATGCGCTCCCGGAAATTCCGGGACGGGAATACGGGGCGGCGCGGCGGCTTGGCCGCGCATGTGAGGCAAAGTCATTGCGCGCCGCTCTGCCCCGTCGTGAAATGGAGCGCCGGTCTTTATTTTGACCCCAAGAGTGGTGCTGATATGTCCATGCTCAAAATCACCCATCTCGGCGATCCCGTTCTCCGCAAACCCGCGGAACCGGTAAATCCCCAGGACATCGCCTCACCCGATATTCAACGCCTCATCGAGGACATGACTGAAACGATGCGCGACAGCGAAGGCGTCGGCCTCGCCGCCCCCCAGGTGAACGTCCCCCAGCGTGTGATCCTTGTCGAAGTGCGCGGCGGAAATCCGCGTTACCCCGATCGCGATGAGGTGCCGCTCACCGCATTGATCAACCCGGAAATTTCGCCGATCGGCGACGAGATGGCCGACGGCTGGGAAGGGTGCCTGAGCATCCCCGATCTGCGCGGCGTGGTGCCGCGGCACGAGCGCATCGCGGTCTCGGCGCTTGATCGAAATGGAAAGCCGGTGAGGTTCGAAGCGAGCGATTTTTTCGCCCGCGTGATTCAGCATGAAGTGGATCATCTCGACGGAATCGTATTTCTCGATCGAATGAAAAACTTTGCGACGCTGACGCATCTGCGTGAGTTCTCGCGATTCTGGCAGAAATAGTGGTTAAGTTCTCACCATGGCAACAAGCCAATCGGGAGCAACGGAAATGGGAAAGATGAATTCGCGATTCCGATGGATCGTTTTCTCGATAGTCGTCGTCGCGGTCGATTCGGGTCGATCATGGTCGGCCCCCGATGTGCCGGCGGGACCGCGGATGGTGATGATTATCCGACACGCCGAGAAGCCTGACGGCGTTGATGGAAAAAAAGACCCGGATCTATCCAAACGGGGATTTGAGCGGGCCGATGCACTGGCCAAGGTGATCCCCGACCACTTTCCCCGTCCCGATTTTTTGATAGCGACCCGGAAATCGAAAGGGAGTAACCGTCCCGTTGAGACTCTCACTCCGCTCTCAGAGGCGCTGCACGAGACGATCGACTCCTCATTCAGCAGCGAGGCAATCGATGATGTCGCGCATACGGTCCTGACAGATCCAAAATATGCCGGGAAGACGGTATTAATTGCCTGGCATCACGGAAAGATCCCCGATCTGGCGAAGGCGCTGGCGCGAAGAACGTTCCGGACCAGTGGAATCCGGCCGTTTTCGATCGCGTCTGGCAGATCAATTACGAAAACGGGACATCAAGCTGGAAGGATCTGCCAGAGCAGCGCAGTTGCCAGGTGATTCGCAGGAGTAGAATCGCGTTCCGAAACGATCAAAGGATCCGTTCGTGAGGCCGCAGTGCAATCGGCGGCTGGAAAATCTCAGTGAGGATGAATTGTTCCCGAAGCGTCGGCGGGCGCAGCCAGGCGGACAGCGCTTTAGCCGTTACTTTCGGGCCACGGGCCGCTGCGCCGGTGGAAGTCTCTCCTTCGGAAGAAGAGTCCGAACGGGCGTCGGAAACGCGCTGGGCTTCAATCGTCCGCGCTTCAATTGCAGAAACCGTGGCGAGCGGCTGTGCAACCTCCACGGGTTGCGGAGGAGCGTACGATTCCACGCGAACCCTCGCAGGCGCCGGAGCCACCATTCGCGCCAAAGGGGGCGGGGTGGGCGCGAACATTCGTGCCAAAGCCTCCGCCTGCTGGACGATCGCCGGCTGGCCCCGGTCGATGGGCGGCCGTTTGCCACCCTGCAAACGCGCTCGCGCAGGCCCAGCACGTTTGGACTTAAGCGGGCTAACGGGTTTTCGAACCGCCGCTCGAGGAATGGCGGTTGCTGTAGGATAAGAAGTCGTCGGCGTCCGCATCGACGCCTGCCGGCTCTTTGCCGCCTGTTGTGATACTTTCTTGACGCCCGATGCGATCGCGGCGCCGACCCAAATCACCACGAAGATGCCGAACGGGATTAGCTTTTCCCAGGCGATGTCGGAATCTGCGAGGTGATGGATCACGTTGCGCCCTCGTGGCACGGCTTTTCAAGCCGTGTTTTTTTCAAATTGATGACAAGACACGGGTTGGAAACCCGTGCCACGGGAAGCCCTTTACTTGGCGCCGTCGCTCGGTCGTGCGATCGCTTCGCGCATGGTTGTGTCGGCCTGAACGTTCTTCAGCTTGTAATAATCCATCACGCCAAGGTTCCCGTTGCGGAAGGCCTCGGCGATCGCCCGGGGGATTTCCGCCTCGGCCAGCACGACCGCCGCCCGGTTCTCCGCGATCTTGGCGATGTTTTCCTGCTCCTGGGCGCGAGCGCCCGCGGCGCGCTGCTCGGCCTCAGCCTGGAACCGGCGTTTATCGGATTCGGCACGTTCGGCAGCGAGCTTGGCGCCTTTATTCTCGCCGACGTCGATGTCCACGATGTCGAGCGAAAGGATTTCGAACGCGGTATTTGCGTCCAGCCCGCCGCTCAGTGCCACGCGGGCGATGCCGTCGGGATCGGAGAGGACGGCGTTGTAGTCCTTCGCCTGTCCGATTGCTTCAACGATGCCTCGGCCGACGCGGGCGATGATCGTCTCTTCCGTGGCGCCGCCGACCAGGCCTTTGATGTTGGTGCGGACGGTGACGCGGGCTTTGACTTTCAGCTCAATTCCGTCCTTCGCCACGCCATCAATTGTTTTGCGTCCTTCGGCGGGGCCCGGCACGTCGATCACTTTCGGATTGACGCTGGTCTGGACGGCGTCGAGGATGTCCCGCCCGGCCAGGTCGATTGCCGTTGCCGTCTGCCAGGGAAGATCAATGTTGGCTTTGTTGGCCGCAATCATGGCGTTGATGACGCGCTGTATGTCGCCGCCGGCAAGAACGTGCGATTCCATTTCCGGCGTGGTCACCTTCAGCCCGGCCCGGTGCGCCTGAATGCGCGAGTTGACGATGATGAGCGGACTTACGTTTCGCACGCGCATGCCGAGCAGATCAATCAGGCTCGTATGCGCGCCGCTGACCGTGGCCCGGATATACAGCTTGAAGAATTGCCCAACCACCGCGAGCAGCACGAGAAAAACAATCACCAGGATTGCCAGGAAGATGAACATTGGACTGATCCCCATGATGAAATCCTTCCGATCTTGGTGAGAGGCGGCCGGTGAAGCGACACGGTGCGTAGAGCCTGCCGGGATCCTTCGTCTTTATGTTGTGGCTCGCACAATAATGCGATTGCCTTGAATTTCCTGAACCACGAGCTTACCACCCGGCGCGATATAACCTGAAACGCTCTGCACGGTGGCAACGCGCGAATCATCCCCGTACGGGAATCGCGCCGATCCGCCCGGGCGCAAGCCACTGGTTGCCACGCCCACGGTTCCGACAAACGGCCAGGTGTCGAGAGCCGACTCATTTTTCTGATAAGCCGGCGTCTGCCGGATCGCGGTGCCGCTTGTTGCGGTCAGAATCAGCCGATTGAAGTAGGGTAATTTCGGCAGATATTTCCGCATCCAGATGGAAAGAATCACGCTGCAGAAGAGCGCGCCCAGGACAGAAACCAGCCCGCGTTCGACGCCATGCCAGGCGGCTGGGTTTGCCGGCAGAAACGAAGGCTGCCCCGGCACCGGTCCGGCAAAGGTCATGACCAGTCCGAAGATGACCATCAGTCCGCCGACCGCGAGCGAAACGCCATGTCCCGGGAAGACCAGCACCTCAAAGGCGGACAGCGCCAACCCAAGCAGCACAACAAGAATCTCCCACCATTGCGCGTAGCCGGTGGCGAGCGGCACGCCGACCAGTACCGCGAAAGCAACGACTGCGACGGCTTCGGCCGCGCCATGTCCCGGGGCATGAAGCACGATATATAGACTCTGAAGGAAAATGAGGATCAGGAGAAACCGCGCCGGCGTGCTCGCCAGAAGCTCGACGAGTCTTTCGCCGGGACCGGGGGAGAGATCGGCGACGATGTTGTAGCCGCGCTCGCCGGCCAATGCTTCCGGGGATGGCGAAATCGCTTTGGCCAATCCCAGTTGAACCGCCAGATCCGGACCGACGGTCAGTAACGTGCCCGGCGGATTAATCGGATCCTGCACGCCGACCGCCGGCTTCCATCCGCTCGCGAGCAGCGGTGCGCTCTCCTTGTCGCCGACGACGCGTTGATCGCCATGTTCGTTTCGCAAAAGGTGGAGCGGGGTATCGACGCGCACCATCGCCTCGGCCAGCAACGGGTCATATCCATTTTTTCGCGCGCTTTCGAGAAAATCTGCCAGCACCGGTGATTCCGCCTTGGCCCGCTCGGTCGGGGGCATTGGTTCTAGCTGGTGATCCCTGGTCAACAGGATCGGAGCGCAGTCACCGAGGACGGAGGTCGGCGACATCACGATCTCGTTGCAGGCCAGCGCAACCAATGCGCCGCCGGAGTAAGCCTCATTTTTCACATAGGCGATGGTGTGAATGTCTGTCTGGCCGCGGAGAAAGCGGGCGATGTCAAGCGATGAGCGCACCAGACCGCCGGGCGTATCGAGTTCGACGATTACCGTTTTCGCGCCGATTGCCTGGGCGTGTTTAAAACGACGCAGCAAACTGTCGCGCGAGGAATCGTCAATCTCGCCGGAGAGCGGAACGACCACCGCATTGCTGAGCGGTTGCACCGAGGCCGGCTCTGTCGCGGCCGGGCCGGCAACCGGCGGGGGAGCCGCACCCACGACAACCGCACCGGATACAAGAGCGAGAATGGTGATGAGCGCTCTCATGTACATAGTGTATCCCACTTGAGGCCGACAAGCGAAAGTATAAGGAGGCGGGAAGTTTGGAAGCAGTGCCGCGGGGCATCCTCCATCCGCTCCCGCTCACTGGCTTCCGACTCCACGGACGCGCGTGTGGAGCCCGTAGATTCCTTTGCTCGCTGTGATGAAGAGCAGGTCGCGGGCTTTGCCGCCGAAGCAGATGTTGCCGGTCCAGGCCTCGTCGATCGGGAGGTGGGCGATTTGTTTTCCGGATTTGTCGAAGACCGTCACGCCGTGGCCCGTCAGGTAGAGGTTGCCTTCGTTGTCGATGGTCATTCCATCGGAGCCGAGTTCGCAGAAGAGTTTTTTGTCTGCGAGCGAGCCGTCGGGGGCGATGGAGTAGGAATATGTTTTGCCGCTCTTGATGTCGGAAACATAGAGGTTCTCGCCGTCGGGCGTGCCGATGATGCCGTTGGGCTGTTTCATGTCTTCGATCACGGGGATCAGGTTGCTGCGATCGGGCGCGAGATAGTAGACATCGTGCGGGAGCTGGCTTGCGGGGTCGCGTTTCCAGTAATCGCGCGGATAGAGGGGATCGGTGATGTAGAGCCCGCCATCGGGGCGGACCCAGACATCGTTGGGGCCATTCAGCAATTTGCCGTGCAGATCCTTGATGAGCACCGTGATCGTTTTGTCCGGGGCAATCGACCAGAGTTGGTTTTTCTCATCGGCGCAGGCGACCAGATTGCCCTTCGCGTCGAAGCACAAGCCATTGGACCTGCCGCACGGCTGCAGCCAGGTCGAGAGCTTTCCGTCGACATCCCATTTCATGATCCGGTCGTTGGGCTGATCGGTGAAATAGATGTTTCCCTCCGAATCGCTGGCGGGGCCTTCGGTGAATTTGAAGCCGTCGGCGAGCTTCTGCAATGTTGCGCCGGGGGCGGCGATGCGATCCTCGCCTGGGAAAGTTGCTGTCACGGTGCCTCCGAAGAGAAGGAGTGAAATTGCAATCAGGTTCATCAGTATGACGCGAATCGCCCGCGATCTGCTACGTGCGGTTCCCATGAAATGCGATCGTACCGCGAATTGGTTGGCGCGGCGCGGCTCGGAGAGTGTGCGTAGCGAGCCGCGACCGTAAGGGAGCGAGAAGTGAGCGAAACTCGGAACTCGAATTCTTTTTGCGATTCCGTCGCTCCCTTACGGTCGCGGCTCGCTAAGGTTTTATCGCGACGACAGTCCCTCTTGTGCCGAGTTGCGAAAAAACATTTGGTGTCAGGCCGCGAGGCCGAGGGGACGGTAGCCCAGTCCGAGGGTAAGGATCCGGTGCAGAAGCTCTTCGTAGGCAACGCCCACCGCATTGGCCGAGTCGGCGAAATCCTCGCCGCGTGCGATCTGCGGATTGGGATTGGCTTCAAGCAGATAGACGTCACCGTCCGGTGTGAGGCGAAGATCGATGCGGGCATAACCCGACAGCTCGAGCGCGCGATACGCCTCTCGCCCGAGATCGGCCAAACGGCGCTGCATCGCGGAAGAGAGGTCTGAGGCGGCGCGGCTTTCGATTCCGTGCCGGGCGCGGTAGGCGGCGTCCCATTTCACCTTGGCCGTCGCAATTCGCGCCGCGTCGGGAGGGAGCGACTGGAGGCACAGTTCCCACGCGGGAAACGTCTGGAGCTTTTGATTCCCCATCACCGACAAATAAAGCTCGCGTCCATCAATGTATTGCTCGGCAATCACGTCCGTCCCATGCTTCTCGTGAAGAAATGCAACGCGGGCGGCCAATTGTTCGGCGTCGTAAACGACCGACGCCTGCGCGATGCCCAGTGATCCTTCCTCGAGCAGGGATTTGACGAGCAACGGGAACGGGGGCGCGTTGGCGACGCGAACCGGCCGGCCCACCGGATACGCCGCAAATTGCGGGACGCGGATGCCGTGATAGCTCAGCACCTTTTTGGTCAGCGCCTTGTCGCGGGCGAGCATCAGCCCGCGCGGATTGGAGCCGGTGTAGGGCTGATTGATCAGCTCGAGATAGCTGACCACGTGCTGATCGCGGCAGGGGATCCCGTCGAAGTCCTCGACGAGATTGAAGCAGATATGCGGCCGGAATTCGCGGATCGCGCGGTCGAGATGGGTCACGTCAGCTTTTACGCCCAGCGGCAGTGCCTCATGGCCAAGGGAACGCAATGCGGTGACCACGTCATATTCGGTCTTGAAGGGCGCAATGTCGCTGTCGCTCATTCCCTCGATGGTGGCCGGGGGAATCAGCGCGTCGTCCATCATTGCCAGGACGCGTAGTTTGCGCATGCGGAAGGGAAACCCGTCAGAGAATCACGCGATGTTTCCCATCGTTGACGAAGTTCATCGTTTGCACCGCGAGCATCATCATTACGTCCAGCTTTGTCTGACGCGGCGGCTTGCGAAGGCGAAGTCCCATAACTTCGACTCGATTCTCCATATCGGCCATCGAGCGATTTATCGTGAGCGGCGCAGCTCCCGTCCAGCGTGAAACCAGCATGCGGGCTTCAGGCGCGATGGAGCGCAGGAAGGCCGCCGCCGATTCGCGACCGGCAAAGGCGCGGTCGTCGGAAAAGATGCGGCGCAGATCGCGATCGTGGATGCCGGGGTTGTCGCGGCAGACGGCCGCACGCTTCTGCTCGTAGAGTTCGCGCAACGTTCGCCGCAATGTTGGGAGCGTATGCGTGCGTCGGCGGTCGCGCACGGGCGGCGCCGCGCCGGCCAGCCGCCGCATCACCGAATCCACGTAGCGCAGTTTCGTGATGGCCGGCCAACTCGCGTACTGCTGCTCCCAGCGCGAGTCGGGGTTGAGCCAGACCGCGAAGGTCTCGGCGAAATCCTCGGCGGGATGCGCCTGCGCGTACCACATGTCCAGATGAATCACGAATCGTTTCGTGTTGGGGCGCGGGTGATAAGAGTCGGGATAGGGAGAGTGCCACGATCCGAAAAGCGCGCGGTAGCGCGATCGGGCGTGAAGCCGATAGGCGTTGTCCAGCGCGTGGCCGGCCTCGTGGCGCAGGACTGCGCATGCACCAGTCTTGAGTGCCCCCTTCCACCTCCAGCATCTGCCGCTGTTCAAGTTCGCGCAGCGCGGGTGGGCGAGATAAAACGGCGCGGCGATTCCGGGAATGCCATCCGGCGTAAACCACTCGTCCGAAAGCCAGACATGCGGGCGGAATCGGATCGAGCGGGAGCTCAGCTCCGAATAGAGCTGCTGAACTGCCGGCTCGAGGTCGGAGCCTTTTGCGCAGGCCCAGATCGCAGGGGCGCAGGTCGAGCAACTGCTCATCTGAAAGAGCAGGCCAGTCGGGTGCTTTCGAACAATGTCGCACAAATACAAAATACCCCGTTTTCGGGGTTTGGCCGGGGAAATTCGGGCGTTCGCGACAGTTCCGCCGGCGGCAGATGAACGAGGCAGGGGATGGTCCAATAATATGTGCATCAACGGCAAATTCAGGGCAACTCGATTTTCATTGTTTAGTAAATGGAACTTATTAATTTTGAATGAATCTGGACGCATTGACTTGATCGCAACTCCCTTTTCGTGTTACAAACACAAACCAGCCGGGGGCGGACTGTTCCGTCATTCGGAGGTTTACTGGTTTTCAAAGCGGGCTCTTTTCCTTGGAGGACATCTTGAAATTTGTGAAAAATGCATGTTTGGCAGCTTGCACTGCGCTCGCACTGGCGGGCGCATTGGTTGCCCACGCGGACTCAATCATCAGCGTACATTTCGAAGGATCGAACACGCAGGGAAATTATTCGGGCATCGGACCGACCGGCGGCGCCAACAACGGCCCGCTCGTGACAGGCGTCGCGGGAGCGATCCCAGTCGGCAACTTCAATAATGCACCGGGTTACAATTCCTCCGTACCCAGTCTTGTCGAGGACAATTCCGGAACTGCCTCTGTGACCTCGGCGAGCGTTTCGTATTCGGGAGCCAATGTTTACAACGCCTATCAAGGCACGCCGCCGACCTCCACGCAGGACTACATCATGATGGGGGGTTATCTCGACAGTCAGCCTGGTCAGAATATCTCGATCACGGTAAGCGGACTTGGATCGGAATTCACGTCGTCGGGATATAAAGTTCTCATCTACCGCAATACGGACTCGTCTGGGGTGACCGGCTACAACGTCGTGGACAGCAATTTGGTTTCGAAAGATGGCTATCTCCAGATGTTGTCGTCAACCCAGGGAGGAAACTATCCGCTGAGCCCGAATTATGTCGGAAGCACCGCGTCCACCCCCGCCGGAACTGGCTCGACGGCGTCAAACTATGTCACGATCTCCGGGTTCACTGGTTCGAGTTTCACGATCACCGGCATCAATCCGAATTTCAGCGGCGATGGTCGCCCGCGAATCAACGGCTTCCAGATCGTTGCGCTGCCCGAACCTGCCTCGGTCGGACTTCTGGGTCTTGGTGCGATAAGCCTTCTTTCCCGCCGTCGTCGCGATTAGACCTCCTCCCTCTTAACCTTCAGAATTCACGAGCCCCCGGCCAATCGTCGGGGGTTCTTTGTTTGGCACGTTTTTCTCGCTGGGCGGCGTTCGGAAATTGTGGGGCGCTCATGCGGATTGCAATCGAGTTAATCGCCAGGCGTGCACATCGAGCTCGCAGGCAAAGTGAAGCAGCGGCGCATCGGACGGAAGATCGATTCCGACCTGCTCGGTCATTTGTACAAGGTCGAATTCGGCTTCGGCCATCTGAAGCGGCCAGGGGCGGTGATGGATGTCGCCGCGAAAGACATGGCCGAGTTGATCGGCGGCGTAGAGGCAATATCGCTCGGTGAGAAAATATTCGATGGTCGCGGGCGCCGCCGTGAAAGTGCTTCCGATCGGACGATAACGGCCGGCGAACTCCGCAGCCGGAGCGCCGCGATGAGTTCGCCGGCTGTGATATTCGACAGTTCCGTCGGCCCCCGCCGCGCAGGACATCCGGGCATCGAAGTACGGCAGGTGAAATGCACGGCGGGCGGCGAGCACCGCGAGCCAGCTCGCCGCGTCCAGGCTGAAGAACCAGACGCCGGGCTTACCTCCCGGCGGGGTCACGTACGTGCGCACGTTCAGCTCCGGGAATGCGCGAGCTCCTGGAATCGATGGCATTCGGCGGTGATGAATCGCGCTCATGCGAAACGGAACGAGGCCGATCCACGCCCGGCCGTCAAACAGATCCAGCTCCAACTGCGGTGGAACCAGCGGCGCGAGCAATTCACGTTTCAGCGGCCAATGGGCGAATAGCAGATCGTGCCATCGCATGAAGACGGACCAGGGTTTGGCGGGATGAACATCGGCCCATGCGATGCTGGAAAGGTTCTGCATGCTCAAAACAATTTGAATTGATGCGCGAACTCACTGCGGCAATCAATCGGCAGCTGAGATGAAAGTGATGAAAATAATTGGCCCCCGACCGATGACATTGCTTGAGCCGCTTTATTCGGGACTTGGCGGATTGCGGTCGCGACGGACCGATTCAATTTCCGCCAGCAGGGTGGTCAGGTCGAGCGGCTTGCGAAGGTATCCGGCGAAGCCGGCATCTTCGCAGGCCTTTTGATATTCAGGCGCATCCATCCCGGTGAGGGCGATGCCCCGCACATTTCCGCTCATTTGCCGAATCTCCCGCATCAGTTCCAGGCCGGAGCGGTCCGGGAGGGAAAGGTCGCTTAGGAGCAGATCGAAGGGGTTATCAGCGGCGACGGCGATGGCCTCACCGGCGGTCGAGGCCGTCATTACGGTGTGACCGTCGATGCGGAGCAGGCGCGATAGAAGCGAACGCGTATCAACATGGTCATCAACAACGAGAATGCGAAGGGGAGGCATGAAAACCAGAAAAAAATGCCCAGTTCCCGCCCAGTTTGTCAGTGTAGCACCCTTAACCGACGAAAGCACTTTTTTTCTGACTTGAGTTCCAATTGTATTGTAAGGTCAAAAACGGAGACATTGTGATCTGTCCCACAAAATGAGTCCATTTTGAGATAATGCTTTGTGCAGACTATGCCGATTGGAACATTGCCATTTATTCATGTGGCCCCTCCATTGGGCCGATTCCCTAAATGTTCGAGGGATATTACGGGGTTGGTCGATGACCAACCTGAGGATTTTGAGGGAAAGTCATGAAAAAGAACCTGTTGAGTCTGATCGCACGAGCTGTTCGTGATGAAACTGGCGGCGAAGTGCTTGAATACGCACTCATTGCCGGTCTAATCGTTGTTGCCGCGATCGCGGCGATCACCAGCGTCGGAACCAAGGTTCTGGCTCGCTGGACATCATTGAACCGGTCAATGTAATCGCAAAGTCTCGGTCAGCGTCATCGCTGTCATGTGATGACGCTGACCGATAATTGCTTCTACCCGCCGCTTTTGCCAATCAGCATTCCCGCGACAAAGACCAACGCCCCTCCGAGCATCACCTGAAACGTTGCCGACAGGAGCGGCGTGTCCATATAGCGGTAGCGCACGTACGAAATAGCCGCCAGCTCGATGATGACCACGGCGACGGCGACGGCCACCGCTGTCGGAAAACTCACGATCAGGAAGGGGAGTGTATGGCCCAGGCCTCCGAGCATGGTCATGAGTCCGCAGACCGAACCGCGGAGCCAGGGATGACCGCGCCCTGTCAGGCTCCCGTCATCGGAAAGTGCCTCGGCGAATCCCATGCTGATCCCCGCGCCGACTGACGCCGCCAGGCCTACCAGAAAGGCGTCGTGACTTTTCCGGGTGGCGAAGGCGGCCGCGAAGAGGGGGGCGAGCGTCGAGACCGACCCGTCCATCAGACCCGCCAGCCCCGGTTGGACAATCTGCAATAAGAATAATCGTCGTGCCGCTTCATCTTCATGTTCGCGGATCTCGCCGGTGAGCTTGGTCTTGTCCAGTTCGTCGGCGAGAGTCTCATGCCCGCGCTCGATCTCCGCGAGATCTCCCAGAAGTTTGCGGATGCTTGCGTCCTGTGACCGGGCGGCGGCGCGCTCATAGAAATGTGCATTTTCGGCCTCCATCACCGACGCGTGGTGGCGGACCTTCTCCAGCCCGAGCGGCTTGACGAGCCAGATTGGCCGATGCCGCACGAATCCCCGGATGTCCTCGCGTCGCACCAGCGGGATATGTTCTCCAAACTTCTGTCGATACAACTCGATCAGCAGACGACGATGCTCCGATTCTTCTTCGCGCATCCGCCGGAAAACTTCCGCGGTGGTGGGATAAGGGGCCTTGAGCCCCTCGGCAAAGTCCGCGTAAATCTTGGAATCTTCCTCTTCCGAGCTGATCGCCAGGGCAAGAATCTCCTGCTCACTCAAACTGTCGAATGTGCGCATGGCCGATCTCCGTTGACCGCCCATGATAGGAGTTGAGCGGTCCGGCACGCAACGGAGTCAGAAATGCGAGCGAATCAATACCGGGTCCAGTACGGCGAGCTGTAGCCGCCGCCGGTGTCCCAGCGCTGAATGTCATTGCGGTGAAGGTAATAGGAATAATTGACCGCCGATTCTCCGGCGATCTGCGCGCTGCTGGCGTAGGTGGAAGTCGCGATCACGGAAATGCGCGCGTCTTCGAGATTCCGCCGCGCGAGCAACAGGTCCGGGTTGTCGCGAAGCGAGTCGTCGAAATCTTCCTCCATCGCGCTGACGCGTTTGCTCGCGACCACCATCTTGTCGCGGGCATCCTTCATCGCCGCGTCTGAATTCAGCGCCGACATTTCCATCGCACGGGCGCGGGAGGCGTACTCCATTTTCAGTGTCGCCATCGCGATCAATTCTTCCTTGCTGATGTCGTGGGCGGCGCGGCGGCGGGCGATTTTATCCCCGAGCTCATTGCGCAAACGGATGAGGGATTGATAGCGCGAGTCATCCGCCAGGTCGCGAAGCGCGTGGCTTCGGGAGGCCAGATAGGCGTCGTAAGCGTCGTGCTCGGCGGCAACGGCCTGCTTGTAAGCCCGCGATTTCTCGAAGTCATGCTGGGCCCGCCGAACGGCGGCATCCAGCTCACTCTGGGCTCGGCGGAACAACTGCGCGTGCGGTGGCCGCGCGAACGGTCGCATGGACCCAGTCGTCTACACCGTAGGAGGGATAGTCGTTGGATTGCCCGTAATTCTGGTTTGCATACGGGGCATATCCGCCGGAATAGGGAGGGCGCGCCGGCGCATTGCGCCGCCCGTCGGCGTCATTGTCGCGGGTCCGCGAATCGCGATCGGTTGCGCCCTGATCGCGTGCTGCGTGATCGCCGTTACCAAGATCCAGGTCGCGACCATCGTGATCTGCACTGTTGCGGGTTTCAGGATCGCGGAACCAGTCGCCGCGGTCATCGGGACGGGTATCAGCGGCGGGGGCCGCCGCGCCCATCAGCAATCCCAGCACGATCGAAGCCGCAAACCGCGCCTTGCGAACAACACGACACATCGATGAACCTCCGAAGCGCCCGCAATCGTCCCCGGACACCCATTTCGCGGACCGCCGGGCGAGCACTTAAGACGGCAAAAACCGGCGATTCCGCGAAAACACATCATACTGAACTGAACCGTAACCCGGTACAAAAATATTTTGCGAATCAGAATCTCGCCCGGAAGGAGACCGAGCGTGCCGGATATCCGGCCATCGGCCGCAAGTCGATGCCGGATAAGCCTTAAGAGTTCCGCAACTTGACGTGCGCGGCGGATCGGAATAGTCAGAGTCGCAAGTGCTGAAGGATACAGGCGAAGACCTCCGTTGGCTGGATTACGCCCGAAACCTGAAAGTCCGACTGGTTTGTTATGAATAGCGGTCCTTCGGCGGGGCTCGCCGCCGCTCGACCGTGCGATCCACGCACGAGCGTCGCATCCGTCGGGATCAACTGAAGCAGCGATCGAAAGCCAGCTTTCCGCTTCGCAAGCGTCCAGCCGATCCGTGCCTTCACCATGGATAACCTCGGATCGATAAAGAGTTCGACCGGGTCATAGCCGGGCTTGCGGTGAATATCGACCGTCCTGGCGAAGTCGGGGGCACGGCGATCATCCAGCCAATAGTAATAGGTGAACCACGCGTCCGGCTCCGCGATCGCCACGAGCTCCCCGGCACGGGAATGATTCAAGTGTTCGGCTCGTTTGCCAGAGTCGTCGAGGACTCGTTCAACGCCGGGCACTTTTTCGACGATCCGCCTTACTTCGTTTATCCGTGAGGGATCGTTGACGTAAATGTGAGCAATCTGATGATCCGCCACCGCAAATGCGGCGCTTGCGCCGGCGTCGAGCAGCTCGTGGCCGAGCTCTTCGCGAATCGTCAGCAGCCCGTGCTCGCGAAGCACGCGGTTCAAATGGACCGGCCGCGACACGCGGGTGATGCCGTACTCCGACAGCACGATCACGCCGGCTCCCCGCGATTGGAAGTGGTCGAGCAAAACGCCGCACGCCGCGTCGAGTTCGCGCAGGTCGGCGGCGCATGCGTTGACGTCGGGCCCGAATTTCTGGAGGCAGTAGTCGAGATGCGGCAAATAGACCAGCGAGAGTGTCGGGTTGAATTGCTCATCAACTCGGACGGCGCAGCGGGCGATCCAATCCGTCGATTCGATCGACGTCGCCGGTCCCCAGAATTTGAAAAGCGGAAACGCCCCCAGCTCGTCCTGGAGCGATTTCCGCAAGTCCGGCGGATTCGTCCAGAGGTCGGGGATCTTGCGTCCGTCGGCGGGATACATCGGCCGCGGCGTGACCGCGTAATCCGTCGACGAGTACATGTTGTACCACCAGAAGAGGTTGGCGCAGGTGAAGTTGGGATTCTTCGCGCGAGCCGCCTCCCAGATTCGGGGTTTGCCCACCAGCCCGTCGGATTGCCGCCAGAACTTGATCTCGCATTCATCGCGGAAATACCACCCGTTTCCGACGATCCCATGTTCCTCGGGCCAGGCGCCCGTCAGATAAGTCGTCTGAACGGAGGTCGTGACGGCGGGCAGAACCGAGCCAATTGAGGAGATTTTCCCGGCGCGTGCAAACGCCGCCAGACGCGGGGTGTGTTCGCCGATCAGGCTTGGCGTGAGGCCGACGGCGTTGACGACGACTGTTTTTTGCATGGAGATGGTCTGCTGCCGTCTATGGTTCACTGTTGATAGGCGTCTCCAACGCGCGACGCATGCCACTCACGAAGGATTGGAAGGTGGGGGTGATGCATGGTGGAATCTGCTATGCGTTCCAGGGATCGATCACTTGGATCCCACATTCGTCAAAGTCCGCCACATTTCGCGTCGCAAGCGCGGCTCCTCTCGATCTGACGATGGCGGCGATTTGCGCATCAAACTGCGAGATGGGGCGTCCGATCTGACGTCGTCCCGCGGCAATTTGCGCGTAGGCCACGGCCGCCGCACTGTCGAAAGGCAAAACACGCTCCACAAACTCCTGGGCAAGCATCGCCTCGATCGCATCGACGAGTTTTTCTCGACGTTGCCCTCGCGGCAGGAGCGCGGCTCCGTAGCGCAACTCGGCCTCCGTGAGTGACGTGATGAAAATTCCGGCGGGTGGTTGTCCGGCGAGCCATGCCTGAACGGCCGGGCTCGGGGCGGGCCTCATTATTTCCGAGATGACATTGGTATCGAGCAGAATCATTATTTGAAATCGACTGGTGGTCGGATTGCCTCACGGGGCATGGATGGCAGTTCGACCCCGCCGAGCGGAGCGAATCGGCGCGAATCGCCGCAGCCAGATTTGAACTTCGAACACGTTGCCGGTTGAGGGCGGTGCGAAGAATATCGCGGGCTTCATCTTCCATCGATCTTCCGTTTTGTGCGGCCTGTACTCGGAGTCGTGCCTTGAGCCGCTCATCAAGATTGCGAATTGTTATACTTGGCAAAGGTTCTCCTTGCTATCAATGCCATCATTGTAATCAATGATTGCTCCCAATGCCACTCAGCGTTTTCAGATCCGCCGCCAGATTCTTTCGCGCGTTTACCTCATAACGCTCTTTCATCTCCGGCGTCGAATAGATAGACGGACGTTCCAGAAACTGACGAAGAATTCGTGCCCGGCCTTCCACAAAATCCTTCTCGCTTATGTGACCGTACTCGCGGCGGATCGCCCGGTCGTATTCATCGAAGACCGGCTCCGGCTGGCCAAGGATCGAAAGGTCGATGTCGGTGAGAATCCTCGCGTCGTGTCCTTCTGGTTCGCCGGTGTGCTTCGTCGCGAGGATCAAACCGGAAACGGCATTGATCAGCGACTGACTCACCCCGGCGTCGCGCATCGTGCGGACGGCCTCGTCCAGGGAGCGCTCCTCGTTATCGTGACGCTTCGGGTCGTAAACGATGTCGTGAAACCAGATGGCCAGCTCGACGGCATTCGCGTCCTCACATTGCTGCCGCAGGTCATCCAATTCCCGCAGGCAATGTTCGATATGCCCGAGGTTGTGATAATGCCGGGCCGGTGATGTGTAAACTTGGAGCAACGGATCGATCGCCGGAATGGAATGCCGCGCGACGCCAAGGCGGAGCCACAGCGCGTTCCATCGTTCGCGAATTGCCGGGACGTTCACGCTCGTCATGGCGTTCGCTCCGCACCGGCGGCGAATTTACGCAGGAACGCGCGGTAGACCGGCTCGGGGACATATTTCTGAACGATGTTCTCCCAGTTTTTCGGCCCGACCAATCCCTTCACAAAGCTCGAACTGACTTCCACCAATTCGCGAGGCGGAATGAGAAAGATTGTTTTGATCCCGTCGCCCATCTCGGCGTTGACGTACCGCATTCCTCGCTCGAACTGATAATCCTGTTCGTTTCGGATGCCGCGGAGAATGAAGTCGGCTCCAACCTGCTGCGCGTAATGAACCAGGAACAGATTCGAGAAATCGGCGACCACGATATTGCGGCAATGTGCCGTCACCTCGCGCAGCATCGCCAGCCGCTCATCGAGGGCAAAGAGATATCGCTTTTCGGGATTGACGCCGATAGCGACGATCAACTCATCAAAGAGCCGACACCCCTGTTCGATCATCCAGAGATGGCCGAAGGTGATGGGATCGAAGCTGCCGGCGTAGACGGCGCGACGCATGCAGAAATTGTCGGCCCATAACAACAGGAGTCAATGATCGTGCCGGGCGGGGGATACTCGCAATGTTTCGGGAGACGCGACCCTCCCCCCGGTGGGACAGACATTCCTGTCTGTTGCGGGCCGGGGAGCGGAGGCGGTACTCCGCCTCCCGAGCCGGTCCGCTCTTTTTGCAAACTCCGCGGAATGTCGCGTCCATTCGGCGGGCAGGAATGCCCGCACTCGTAGCCGCGTATCAGACAGGAATGTCTGACCCCCCGAAGAACGGCCAGTATTCACCGCTTGTCCGGCGTCTCGACAATGACAATCGTAGCGCCGCCCACCAGATGTTCCGGCTGGCCCATCGCTTTCAGCTTGGGATCGTTGATGCTCGGCCAGCCGGCGACGTTGGTGGCTCCTTCGAGCTTGATTTCATAAACGCCGTTCTTCGCATCGATGGCCGACCGGTGGTTATCCCGGTCGATCAGCGTCGCATGCGCGGCTTTGGCGGGCAGTTGGACGGCGATGGCCTTGTCCGTATCGGCGAACGCCAACAGCGCGGCGATGTCCGCCGTCGGCGACCATTTCGAAGGCGTCGTAGCCGGTCTGCCACGTCGGCTTGTAGGGGGAATTGCCGTCAACCAGACCGACGCCGGCATGGCCATGAAGCTGTCTGATGCTCGTGATGTCGGCAAGTTCTTTCGCAAGCACGTCGCGGTAGGCGACCAGGACGGGTTTGGGCTTGGCCGGAACTTCGTAGTACAGCCCCAGCGTATTGGAATTATCGAGCTGAAAATGAAAGAATCGCTGCACGCCGGCCAGCTCGCCCCAGGCGAAAGATTGCAGAAGATAGTCGGCGTATTCCTCCTCGGTCCCCCCGAACAACCCGCCTTGATCGGGAAAACCCATCTCGGTGATCCAGATCGGTTTTTGTATTCCCTCGTCGCCGAGGTAATCGACCATCAGCTTGCGATCGACCGCCGCATAATCGTACAGATCGCTGGCGCGGCTGTAGGAATGCTGATTCATCACATCAAAGTAATAGTGATTGGCTTTGGCGTCAGGATCTTTCACGCACGCTTTCAGATAATCCTCAAAGAAACACTCCTTCGGCGGCGCCGGCGAGGGAGGGCTCAGATGATGAACGTTCAGATACCCTTCGACCGTTCCATAACACTGTCCGGCGAAGACCACCCGGCAATTCGGATCGGCGGCCTTGGCGGCGAGGTAACAGGATTTCTGAACGCTGAAAAATTCGGCCCCGCCGCCAGCGAAAAAGGCGTGTCCGGGCAGATCCGGCTCGTTCCAGCTTTCCCAGTCGTGGCAGACGTCTTTATAGCGCTTCACCGCTTCGTAGACGAAACGACCGTACAAATTCTTTGCATCCGTCGGGGGCATGACATCGACCCCGCGCGGACGGCCGGTAATGGAATGCGGGTCGGCGGGCGGTGTTTCGGCGGCCCACGCGGCGCAATAGCCGAGGATCGGGAGGAAGGTCAGCTTCGGATTCTCGGTTGTAAGTCGGCGCATCGCCTCAAACTCATGCCAATCCCATTTGTCCGCATCCTCTTCCGGCTTGTTTCGCGCTCCGATGAACGTCATATCGACCCGCGCCATGTGCGCCCCGCCGAAAACAGCGAGGTCGGATAATCCTTGTTGGTCCAGATTGATCCGTTGGAACACATCCCAAGTGGGTATTCCGGCTGAACCGCCGCCGGCTCCCCTCGCGCCGCGGAGCCATCGCATGAAATGAACGCGGCAGGAACCGCAAGAATTGAAATCAGTTTTCGAAAATGATGCTTCATGCTCAGTATTCCTGAAAAAGTTGAACTTCGAGCGGGACGATCGTCCGTGGCTCATGAAGTCAATGCGCTGGCGCCGTGTTCGAAGGATCCATCAGCCGCACTTCGATAGCGTTCAGCAGCGCTTCATCGACCGTACCGATAAAATCCAGATCAATACGGCCGTTGGTCACCTTCACCCGGAACGCCTTCTGCACGGGAATACCGAAACCCGCGTCACGAATCAGGTCGATCTCCTTAATGACCAATTCATTTTGCAATTTCACGGAGAAGACCCGCTTACCGGCTTCGTGAAAGTAGGGTTCTCCAAGTTCCAGGGTGATTTCATAGTCACCGTCATCAAGATCAATTCGATAACTGAATTGCCTGGCGGAGCGGCAACTGGAAACGATCTTGTTCAGAACCGCGTTGTTTTCGTATGGCTTGCCCCCGATCGCTCCGTATCCGCCGGGTGAGTATTCCCGGTCGATTTCCCAATGCGCTCTGTCGAACGTTCCTCCTTCGCCGCCCACTTGTACACGGACGACCGGGTCGGGTTGAGAAAGTGATTGAAGATAAGCGAGCAAATCGTTTTGCTCGGTATCTGAAAGCCCTTCCAGCAAACCCGCGGGCATCAGCGAAATCTTCTGAGGGGTGATCTTTCGAATCGCCGCGTTGGGAATTTTCATGACACGTTCGACCGTGCGGAAATTCAGATCGTGCTCATCATGTCCAAGAAGTCGCCCAAAGTTCGATTGCCCGTCAGCCGTGACAATTTCGTATCCCTCGTATCCGGTGGCGATCACTTTGCTCGGCTCACGGATCGACTCGATGACGCCGTCGCGGCCCAACGCATCCCAGGTGTGACTCAGGTCAGGCCCGAGCAATTCTTCGCCGCCGCCGTTGACCGAATGACAGAGCAGGCAACGCCGGTTCGTCGCGATCAGTTTGCCCTTCGTCGCATCGCCCATGAGCCGGCGGTGAAGTAAAGGGTTGACGATGCTTCCCGGCAGCGCGTCATAGTGGGAGTATTGCTCGGGGGAAAGCCACGGGGCATAGACGAACCGGTAAATATCCCCTTGCGGTGCGCGATCGGGGTTGGGCGTGTGGCCTGGGCCTTCGATCCCGAATCGCGCGAGATATAGATCGCCGTTCGGGCCGAATCGCACATCGATCGACTTGGGCGGTCCGTCGGCAAAGCACCACCAGGTTCCCGCGTAATATCCATCGGTTGCTTCTTGAGCCGCCCGCGCAGACGCCGCGTGTCCCACTGGCCGTCTTGTCTCCACGAAGCGATGAACAGATCGCCGGCGCGCCGCCGAAGTCGTTGGCGGGGGAGTTGAAATCGATTCCGTTGGTGCTCAAGTGCGGCTCGATCGCCAGCAGCGGCCCGATCGCCGGCGCATCGGCGAGCTTTGGGCGTGCCCGTAATTTCCTCCACGCACCGCAAAGTTGATTTCTTCGTGTGGTTCCCGCCCCCTTCGTTATCGGAGAAAACAAATCACCGGCCGCGTTGAAGGCCAGGCCGTAGGCAAAGCGGAGTCCGTAGGCGTATCGTTCGATTGACTTGCCGTCCGGGCTGATCCGCAGCAGAGCGCCGCGCAGACCCCCGGGGATCCGGCGGCGGGTGATCGGTTGAGATAGTCGCTGCTGAGAATCGTGTACAGGATAGCCGTCGGGGCCGAATCGCAGTCCAAACGTCCAGTCAAGCGTGTGCCAGGTCCACGGCCAGCCCCTGGCAAAGGTCCGACTCGTGTCGGCATGGCCGATTGCGTGGCTGTCGGTATAGATCCGAATTTCCTGCGTAGTCGCAACGTAGAGGTCATGGCCGTTCCAGACCATTGCAGTCGGATATCTCAGCCCCGATTTTTGCGTTAGGCCGGGATAGAGCGACGGGTCACTCATCCTGTATGCTCGCCATCTTTCGTAACATCCGCCCAGTGTGGCGGTGTCTTCCAGACCATCGCCGTCGGCGTCATCGAGCCGCATGATCTGGCCGGTATAATTAGCGACATACATATGGCCGTCGGGACCAACGGCCAGCTCGGTCGTTCGTGCAGGGAAATGCCTTTGGCAATTGGAAGCCTGACCGCGGCATAGGGGCCGGCCACGCGCACTTTCCGATCGATCTGCGAGCGAATCGTTCCCGGCTCGGTTGTTTCCCCGCCAGAGCCATCGACGCGGTTCCCGGCTCGGCGGCACTGATCGCTTCTCGCGGAAACTTCCCGGCAGGTGCTGTGACACAGTTCCACGCCAGCCCACTCGCAACCGCGGGCGATCAGCGTCTGAAAGCCGATGCGCGCATCAAATTCACATCGTGCCCCAGAGCGGTGGCAAAACATCAGCCGGCCTAATCGGCGTCCGGCCATCGGCTCATTCAAATGGTCACCGGCGAAATCGCGTGGCGAGCACCTCAATGTTCTCCGCCGGCCCGCGTAGCCCGTAATAGAGTTCGTCGTCGGCGTGCATCCTCGCGACGGCATTCCCTCCATGATCGGGTGCGAGGGGGCGCAAAGCGACACTTCAAATGGCGCCAAGACTCCATGGCCGGAGTCCGGCCATGCACCCGCGCTAAACACACAGCCCCTTATCATCAAATGCGATCGACTCTCCCGCCGAGGCTTTTCTCCATGCCAGGCCGATCATGCGTTGTATTCCGCGTCATCAGCGAAGGAGGATCCGCCAGCGTGAAACGCGACAAGGCCACCTCCGCCTTTGACGAATGATTCAAGCCTCTCTAGAACCCCGGCGGCCAGTTTTCGCCGTAATAGTTGAGGAGCACGAGTTCGCATCCCGAGAAATCGAGATGGAAATAGTCCCATGCCCTCAGATCTCACCATCACCCGCCCCTGGCAGCTTCATCGGGTCGGCAGTCCGAACGTGACCGCGTCACGCCTCCACTGGCTCATTCTCGACGTGGGTGTTCGGCATCCCAACCAGCAATGGAACTGGCCGGCGTGGCTCCTCTATGGATCACCCGAACGCGATCGCCTGGAAACGCTCCTCCGTCAGAACCATGAACCCGTCTGGCGGACCAACAGCGATGTGCGACAGGCTTTTCAAAGCCTCTCGGAGCATCTGGCCCATCGGCGTCGCGACGCACATGATGTCTGGCTCAAACTCCTGATCAACCAGATCATTGTCGCCGTCGGCGAGCTGATGCTCAGCCGCAATGCCGCGCTCGATCCGGAGTTGAGCAGCTCGGCGCACACCGTGGAAATATTTCTCCAGGACCTTCGCCGGCACCGGCGAAAAGTGGACGATGCAGTTGATGGCCAAAGAGTGCGGCTTGAATCGCACGCGCTTCGCCCACTACTGCAAGCAGATCACCAACACGACGCCGGCCGAATATCTCACCGCCTGCCGTGTCGAAGCCGCCGAACGCCTGCTCCGATCGCCGGAGGCGCCGTCCATCACCGACATTGCCTTCAGTTGCGGCTTCGGGTCCAGCCAGTATTTTGCGACCGTTTTCCGCCGGCATACTGGTCAGACACCAAAGGAATTCCGCGCGTCGGCGACCTAATTCGATTTCACAACTGATTTGGGGTGTTTCGTCAAATCGATCGAGACACGTTTCGTGAATCCCCGGAACGTGTTGTTCGAAATCACGTCCGATCCCGCGTTGGGTGTTTGCGGCGACGAAATGACGATTCCAGTCGCGCCGGCCGTGCCGGAAATCGAATTGCCGGTGATCGTCGAGCCGTCGCGCTTCGGCGATACGATCACCATTCCATCTCCCGAATCCATCGAAAGCGTGTTGTTCTGAATCGTAAGGGATTGCGGCAGCGGACCCTCGGCGTGAATGCCCCGCGCCGAACCTCTTACGGTGAAGGTGTTCCCGGTCACGACGGTGTCGGGGGCAAAAAGGCCGAGGCATGAATTGCCGTCGGCCTGGCAGACGAACGCATTATTCGTGATGACGATTTTGCCGACGTATGCAGCGTAAAAATCCGGGGCGTTGAAATCGGCGACGAACGATCCAAGCCCGCCGCCGCCGGTCAGGTTGTCGCCGCGAACCAGGTTATTGCTGAAAATGATGTCGTACCCGCCGAAAAAGAGGCCTACCGCGGTCTTGCTGTCGGGGTGCAGCGTGATGTCGTTATTCGTGATTTTCCAGTGAGCCGCGTATTCTCCCATCCCCATCTGCTTTACGACAAAGCGGTTGTTTTGAAGAACGCCGTATTGGCTGTTTCGCTGGGGCAGTTCAATCCCGGGGAAACCGAGACCAATCGACGCAATGACATTTCCCGCGAAACGGAAATCGTGGAGTGTGTTGAGATTCAAGCCGTAGACATTTCCTCCGCCGATCGACATGTCGCTGATGAATTGATCGTTTTCGGCGGTGAACCCGAATGTTTCCGTCACCGCCAACGGCTCGGCTCCCTGCACTATCAGGTTTCTGATTCCGACGCGCGTCGTTGCGAGGCGCGTTACGTTCGCGATCGAGGGAGTCGGGAATGAACGGGCGAGAGGAGACTCAAGGCTGATCACCCCTGTGGAGGCATTCACGGACGTGATCCGTGAAGTTTCGGTGGGTATGACATCGCCGGTTGTCTGCGCGTAGATCGCCACGTAGTCACCGGGCGAAAAATGAGAAGCGTTCTTCACCTTTGAGAGAGTGATCTTGGAGTCGTTGGAATTCGTCGCATTGAGCGCATCAAAGCCGCCGTTGAATTCGGGTTTCTGAAATCGAATGGTTTCGAAGCGGGGGCCGAAAGCGAGCATGGTATTGCGCACTTCCGTGGCTCCGGGCAGGATTGCGTGCCGGCCATTCGGTCCCTGAAGGAGTTTGGCGCCCGGGTCGCCGGAGAGCATCACATTCGAGTCGATAACGAGGTTGTAGAACATCCAGGGATGGCTGCTCGGGTGAAATGAATCCAGCAGATACGTGCGAGCCGGAAAATAAACGACGCCTCCCCCGGCGGCCTGGGCCGCGTCGATCGTCCGGTGAATCGCGGGAGTGTCATCGGTTACGCCGTCGCCTTTGGCGCCGTAGGCGGTGACGTCGAAAGTTGATTCACGGGCACATGCCGGCGCCAGAGCGCCGGGCGCGAGTGCAAAAAAAACAAGCAATCCAGAAGTCTTGCACATCAGGATTCCTGTTTAGAACCTTTTAAATTATCCTCGGCGCTCTTCGTGTCTCGGCGGTGAGGAACTCTCCTCAATTCCCAAACGCCGCCGTCAGATGGACTGAGTCATCGATCGTGACCGCGACATCATGCAACTGCATTTCGTGGGACGGAAAGCTGATCAGCGGACGGCTCTTTCCTTCGTACTTGGCCAGGCCGGGCCGGAGGAGGCCGACAATAAGGGGGCCGAGGGCCTCGTCGCCGTCGATTTTGAGGCCGGTTAGTTTGGCGTTCATCGCATCGTCGATATCGACGTGGGCCTTGAACGTCATGCCGGCGGGGATCAAAGCGACTCGGGTCTTAACGTGAAGGGTCAGGGAAACCGAGCGCGGCGTTTTCGCCTCGATCCTGATGCTGTCGCTGACGATATCGACGCCGTACGGCCCGGCGGCTTCGCGGGCCATCGCCAGGACGACGCGCTCCAGATCGTCGCTGGTGGCGTCGAAGTGGAGCGTCCCCGTCTGGGCGTCGGCCAGCAGGAGAATCGGATGTCCCTGCTTGTCATGCTCGAGATCAAGCCGGACGCGCTCGGCGGAGAGATTCACGTTCAGCTTCGCCTCTTCGCAGAGCAGCGGCTGACAAACGAAGTCGAAGCGTCCGACGCCAAGCCGGCTCTTAGGCTTGTTGTCGGGACGAACCTTGTCGGCCTTCTTGCCCTTGCTGGTCTCCATCTTTCCATCGGACAGATCGATGCGGAGCGAGTCGACCGCGGGATAGCGGCCGCCATTGATCTGCACGATCCGGGAGGGATCGGGGAGGGTGATCGCCTTCTGCCAGGCGGTGACCATCGAATCGTTCAGTTCCTGGCGGGAGGTGGGGAGCTTGCCGGGCGAAAGAGGGAAGATGCAGACATTGCGCGCGTCGAACCAAGCCTTGGTGGCGGGGGTGGCCAGCGCCGCGTTGCGCGGTCCGCCGCCGGCGGCCCAGCAGAACGTGATCGTGAACGCCGTCCGCATCACCCACGGAGCGATCCGCCGCCAGATGCCTTTCGGCATGGCGGGAAATCGATGCGGAGAAGGGGGAATATACGTCATGCTTCACTCCCGACAGGCAGTCAGTGGGCCGTAAGAGTCTATCGAAACAGCGGTCCGCTTCCCATTCGATATTCAGACACCGCAAGAGGTTCGCAGATAGAATGGACTTGGCGAAAGCGTATGGTAAACGCGTAACTTGCTCGCTGGACGTGGATTTGCGCTCCGCTAAATTCTTCGCTTTAGCCGCGGCGCCCACGCCGTGGCGCGAGTAAAACATCAATGCTCAGATCGATGAGAGGGGTTATGATCGTGCCGGATCACGGCTCGTGTTGTACCGTGGAGGTCTCGTTGGGAAATCCTCGACTAAATCGCGGCGTCTTCACGCTGTTTGCGGCGGCCCTCCTTGCCCTTGGTTTCTCGCCCGCCGCGCGCGCCGGCAGCATCTTCGACGACGATTATAAACCGACCAGCGCCGAAACCGGAACATCGTCCCAGTCCGCGACCGGATCAACCAAGCCTTCCTGCGCCTCCCCCCGCCGCGCCCCAACCACCTCCGGCTCCGCCGCGTATTCGGCCGCCGGCAGTCGGTCCGGCCAAGCCGGTGCGTTATCCGATGGCAGTACCGAGCGAATCGTCCTGCCAGGAAGCGGAGAAACTTGTTCGCAGTGTTTACAAGGATGAGATCTCGCGCAAGACGGCCGCCGACAAAGTGGCCCTTGGGCTGCACCTTCTGGGGGAAGCACGGGAAGAGAACAACGACGCCGTCACGCGCTACGTCCTGTATCGCGATGCGATCGATGCGTGCTCGGGCAGGGATGTGATGCACGCGCTTCAGGGCGTCGACGAGATGGGATGGATTTTTGCGGTCGATCGCTTCGGAATGGCGCTCAACCAGTTTTCCGCGGCCGCCGGCGATCCCTCGACGACTCCGTCGACTGCGTACCAGGCCGCGAGCGCGGCGCTCCCGCTCGCCGCCGAAGCGATTGCAGCCGGACGATACGCCGAGGCCGCGAAACTTGCGTCGGCGGCTCAGTCGCTGGCGCGAAAATCGCACGAGCCGGCGCTGACAGCGTGGGCCTCGGCATGGTCCGACCAGGCGCATGAAATAGAGGAAAAGTCCAAGGAGATTTCCCTTGCGGCGTCAAGACTCAAATCAACGCCGGATGATCCGGCTGCTTACGGGGAACTCGGCGCGTTTTACTGCTTCTGGTGCGGCTTCTGGGAGAAGGGCTTGCCAATGCTCGCCAAAGGTTCGGACGCGGCGCTCAAGTCGATCGCGGCGAGGGACCTTATTGCTGCGGAAGCCGATGGCGCGGCGCAGTCCGGACTCGCGGATCAATGGATGTTGCTCTCGAACAAACAGACCGGCGTTGCGAAAGATGCCATGCAACGGTGCGCGTGTAAGTGGTACCGCAACGCCCTGCCTCAACTGAGCGGATTGACGAAACTCACCGCTGAGAAGGGCATCGGCCAGATCGTTGCGCCGCAACTTCAGCACGGGCTGACCGCGGAGATTTTTCGATCGCCGATCCTCGTTGGCCAGGTACGAACTCGCGTCGATCCGGCGATAGACTTTAACTGGGACACAACGCCGCCCGACCCACTGGTGCGCCACGAGCATTACTCCGTCCGCTGGAGCGGCTGGCTTAAAGTGCCTTCGCCGGGCGTTTACAAAATTATCGCACTTTCTGATGACGGCATGCGCGTTTGGGTCGATGGAAAAGAGGTGATCAATCACTGGGGGGAAGGGCCTTTGTCGGAGACTGTGACGGTCAGTCTCGGCGCCGATCCGGCTGCGCTCTGCGTCGAGTATTTCCAGGACCGTGGCCAGGCTCACATGGGACTCGGATGGCTCATCCCGGGCGCCAATCGACCGCGCGCATACCGGCCTCCGCGCTATATCATGAACCGATCGAGTTTGCCCAGATGTTGAAGCCGCCGCTGAAGGCCGTGAGCGACGGCGTCATTCAGTTGAATCCGGATTCTGCTGACATTGGCGGGCCGAACCTCCGCGAGGCGGCCGAGGCCAACCCGGTGGATTGCCTGGGAGACTGGTTCGCGATTGAAGATTCGGCCTCATGGAAATTCATCGCCGCCCCCGGCGATTACGACGTTCAATTGGGGTTTGCCGCCGCCGGCGAATGCAACGGCGCCACCTATGCCATGACGGTCAATGGCGCGACACTAAGCGGCACGATCAACGACAGCGGCGGCTGGTTCAACTGGGCACAGCAGGATGTCGGGCGAATCCATCTCGGCGGGGGAAACCAGACACTTTCGATCAAGGCGACTTCAATGCCGCGGAATCGCATCATGAATCTCCAGACGATCACGCTGACGCCGGTAAAGCAGGACTGATTGCGCGGAGGAGACGATTGAAGAGCGATCTGGGAAATGCTCGAGTGGTACCAGGGACTTTGGCCGCCTTTTTGGCGGCGGCGATCGCAATCTGCGCATCGCGATCGGTCCGCGCCGGCAGCATTTTCGATGACGATTACAAGCCGGCCAGCGTGCCGGAACTGGAACATCGCCCCAGTCCGCATCCGGATCAACCAGGCCTTCCCGCGCCGCCGGCCGCGCCCAACCGCCTCCCCCTCCGCCGCGCATCCGTCCGGCGGCAGTGGGTCCGGGCAAGCCGGTGCGTTACCCGATTGCGGCGCCGAGTGACGCCGCCTGCAAGGAGGCCGAGAAGCTTGTGCGCGAGGTTTATAAGGATGAGTTTTCGCGAAAGGCTCCGGCCGATAAGGCCGTCCTCGGCGTCCACCTTCTGGGCGAAGCCCGCGAAGCAGGAAACGACGCCGCAACGCGGTTTGTCCTCTATCGCGACGGGATTGAGGCGTGCACGGCCGGAAAAGATCTGATCGACGCGCTGGAAGCGATCGACGAAATGAGTTGGGTTTTCGCGATCGATCGGATCGGGATGGCTCAGAATGCGCTGGTTGCTGCAGCAGGCGACCCAACGACGTCGCCATGGAACGCTCACATGGCGGCGTACGCGGCGCTTTCACTGACCGCCGAAGCCGTGGAGGCCGGCCGGTACGCGGATGCGGCGAAAATTGCCATGGCGGCGCAGTCACTGTCGCGCAAATCGCATGAAGCCGCGTTGCAGGCCTGGGCGGCCGATTGGTCCGATCAAACCAGGGACATCGCCGACAAATCTGTCCAGATTTCGGGCGCGGCGGGGAAATTGAAGGTTTCCCCCGACGACGCAGAGGCCTGCGGCGCGATCGGGGGGTTTTACGCCTTTTCCTGCGGCCTCTGGGCGAGAGGTTTGCCGCTGCTCGCCAAGGGGTCGGATGCCCTGTTAATGACAGCGGCGCAGAAGGACCTGGCCGCTGAGAATGCCGATGCGCGCGCCCAAACCGCGGCGGCCGAAGCCTGGATGTCCGCGTCTGAAAAACAGAGTGGGTTTGCAAAGGCATCGATGCTGCGCCGTGCCTGCAAATGGTATCGCGCCGCCGCGCCTTCCCTCACCGGCTTGACGAAACTCACCGCCGAGAAAAACGTGGCCCAGATCGTCGGCCCGCAGCTTCAGCATGGCCTGTCGACAGAGATTTACCGCGCCAGAACTTTGGCCGGCTCGTGCGGACCCGCACCGATTCGTTCATCGACTGGGATTGGAGCTCGGGGCCGCCCGATCCGGCCTTGCGGCATGATTTCTTTTCGATCCGATGGGCGGGCTGGCTGAAAGCGCCGGCGCCGGGCACTTTCAAAATCCTTGCGCGCTCGGATGACGGCGTGCGGATCTGGATTGGCGACAACGAACTGATCAACAAATGGGAAGCGGGCACTTTTTCGGAGACCGCGACGGCGGTCTTCGGCGCCGAACCGCTCGAATTGAAAGTCGAGTATTTTCAGCTCAACTTCGGGGCGCATGTGGGACTGGGCTGGGTGCTGCCGGGCGCTACGCGTCCCCGGGCGATCCCCCCTTCGGCTTTCTATCACGAACCCATCGAGTTTGCCCAGATGCTCCCGCGGCGCCTCGCTGCCGACGCAGACGGCGTCATTCACCTCATGCCCGATAGCGCCGATCTTCATGGTCCCACGATTTCAGAGATCGCCCGCGAAAACCAGATTGCCGGCACTTTTCTGGGCCGATGGGATTCACCTGGCGATTATCCGTCGTGGAAATTCGTCGCCAGCCCCGGCGACTATGACGTTCAACTCGGTTTTGCCGCGGGGCCCGAATCCAACGGCTCAACCTATGACCTGACCGTAAACGGAGCCGTGCTTGCGGGACATATCGATGACGTCGGGGGATGGTTGAGCTGGTCACAGCAGGACGCAGGAAGGATTCATCTGGCGGGCGGCAACGAGATACTTTCGATCAAGCCAACCGCCACGCCGCATGGTCATATCATGAACCTGCTCTCGGTGACGCTGACGCCGGCAAAGCCCGAATGAGACGCGTTTCATTTACTGCGATGGCGCGGTCGAAGCGGAGGGTGTCGTTGCCGACATCGATGGAGGCGGATACCCCTCTCGTGGCTCAAGCTTGACGGTGTCGTCATCCTGGAGCCAGCCGTCGAAGTGGAGCGTTTTCTCGAGCGTTACGACGACGAACGTAAAATGGGACAAGTCAATTGGATCCGGTTGACCCGCGTTGATTCGTGTCACATCGATGATGCCCTCGTATCCCTTTCGCAGCTGAGGCGTCGATTCGCTGGCATCCTGTAGAGGAGCGGCGAGCGAAAACAAACGTACCCCGAGCGTCAGATAAGGGGTCTTCGAAAGATCCTGGAAAAAACGATTAGTTACCCACGCCGTCGGGCGCGACCCGTTTACCACAACCAGACGTCTTTTTCCCGACCGACTGACGCGCTCATGGAGAAAAATGGTAGCTTCGGGAGTGACAGTCAGATTCTCCGCTGCGTAGTAGGCAGACAAATCAGAGGGGAACGTCGCCCGCGGCGGCCAGAATGCAGGCGTGCCCGCCGTACTGCTGCCCGGCATCGATTCGTAGACAATCTGGCCAGGTGGCGCTGTGTACTTGAGGCAGCGCCGTTGGGCCAAAAAGATTTCAATGCGTGCCCTGAGGGTAGGCCACCAGAAAATCGAAGCGCCGATCAGCACGATCAAAGTGCCAATCCAGCATGCACGATTGAACCATCTCCGGCGATACCATGTCGGTGTCGGCGCATAATCGATTTCGTGAGTGATCGATGGAGTCGACACGCATCCCTGCAATTCAATAACGTGGCATGGGCGTCCCGCCCATGCAGCCTAGAGACACACGGGCGGGACGCCCGTGCTACGTTAAGCGCTGCGCAATTTTACTCCGCAGATGTTCTACCACCGACGCACGCGGAACAGAGAGCTGTTGCCCATCGGAAAAATCTTTCACTTGGACGGTGCCGCCCTGTAATTCATCGTCTCCGACGATAACGCAAAATGCGGCTTCCTCACGATCGGCGACCTTGAACTGGGCTTTGACCGATCGGCCGGACACATCCATGTCCGCGACCAACCCAGCCGCGCGCAGCTCTCCCATCAGTTGCCAGTTCGCTGTTCGCGCATCATCTCCATGGGCGACGAGCCAGATCAGTTTGCTTTTCCGGCGGGGAATCTGCACGCCCTGTCCTTCGAGGGCAAGAAGCAGCCGTTCGATTCCGCTGCCGAAGCCGACGCCCGGCGTTGCCTTGCCGCCGAGTTGTTCGACGAGGTTGTCGTATCGACCGCCGCCGCCGATGGCGTTTTGCGCGCCCAGGCCGCCGGCCGTCACTTCCCAGAGCGTCTCGGTGTAGTAATCGAAGCCACGAACCAGACCAGAGTTCACGATGAACGGAACGCCGGAGAGTTTGAGCAGTTCCTGGACGCGATCGAAATGCGCCCGGCTCTTTTCGGAAAGACTCTCGGCGGCCGGCGGCGCACCCTGGCAGGCGGCCTGGTCGCGCGGGTCCTTGCTGTCGAGAATACGCAGCGGATTGGTGCCGAGCCGGCGTTGCGAGTCTTCGCCGAGCTGGTCCTGCTTTGGAGTGAGGTACGCGACGAGGGCATCGCGATAGCGGTTCTTGCTCTCGCGATCGCCGAGGCTGTTCACCTGAAGCTCCAGGTCCTTTACGCCGCAACGACGGTAGAAATCCATCTGAAGCAGGATGCATTCGACATCCTGCTCCGGCTCGGCGACGCCGAAGGCCTCGACGCCGAACTGGTGGTGCTGACGCAAACGTCCCGAAGCGGGGCGCTCGTAGCGAAAATTCGGACCGATGTAATAAACCTTGGCCCGTGCGCCCTCCTGTGCGATCAGGCTGTTCTCGATTGCCGCGCGGACGACGCCGGCGGTTCCTTCCGGGCGGAGGGTGATCGAACGATCGCCGCGATCCTCGAAGGTGTACATTTCCTTGTTGACGATGTCGCTGGTTTCGCCGACGCCGCGGTGGAACAGTTCGGTATGCTCGAAAATCGGCGTGCGAATCTCGGCGAAATGATAGATCGTTGAAACTTCGCGCGCGATCGATTCGACCGCCTGCCATTTCCAGCTCTCGGCCGGAAGGGTGTCCGCCGTTCCCCTTGGTGCGCTGATTTTGGACATCTCAGTGGCACGGGTTTCCAACCCGTGTCCTCAATCGAAGACACGGGTTGGAAACCCGTGCCACGAAAAGCAAATGCCGATCGCTGTTACGCCTTCTTCTCCGCATCCAGATCCACTTCCTCGATCTGAGCGCCGGCCAGGAGCTTGTCGATGGCCTTCTGCTCGCGCATCTGGATGTAGAGGTTGGTGAGGGTGCCGTCCTTGGCCATCTCCTGCTTCACCTTTTCCGGGCGCTTGCCGTCCTGGGCGGCGATCATCGCTATGCGGCCGTTCAGCTCTTCCTCGTCGACGTCGGCGTTTTGCTCCGTCGCCACCTGCTGAAGAATGAAATAGAGCTTCAGCTCGCGGGCGGCCTCTTCCTGAGCCCCGCCGCGGAAACGTTCGATGTTCGCTTCCACCTGGTCCTGGGGCGTGCCGCGCATCATCAGGTCGACGGCGCGCCGGCTGATGACGCGGTCGGCCTGCTTGGTCGAAAGTTTCGCCGGCAGCTCGATGTTCACATGATCCAGGAGATACTTGTTGACCTGCTCGCGCATCGCCTGTTGTACGTCATCCTCGATCTTCTGTCGCATCTGGTCTCGGAGCGCCTCGCGCAGGTCGGCTTCGTTCTTGAAACCGAGATCGCTCAGGAACGATTCATTGACCTCCGCCAATTCCATCCGCTTGATGTCTTTGACGGCGATTTCGATCTCGATTTCCTTGCCGCGCAGCGCCTCGTTGGCGTAATCGTCGGGAGCGGTGACCTTGATCGTGCGGCGTCTCGCCGACCTTCGCGCCGGCAAGCTGCGTGGGCAGATCCTCGATCTGAACGCTGGCAATTCGGCCGGGACGGACGACCACCTTGGCATCGTGCTGGTGGGTGATCACATTCCCTTCGGCTTTAACGTGTACGTCCGCGATCAGGTAGTCGTCTTTCTCCACGCCACGGTCTTCGACCGGAACGAGCGCGCCCTGCTGGCTGCGGAGATTCATCATCGCCTGATCCACGTTTTCGTCGTTGATGGCGATCTTCGGCTTGCGGATCTTCATGTCTTTCAGGTCCGGCAGCTTCACGTCCGGCTGCACTTCGACCTGAAAGGAATAACTGAGCGGTCCGGCGTCGGGGAGTTTGATGGCGTCGGGATTCTCAAACTCCGGCTCGCCTAGCACCTTGAGCGAATTCTTTTCCAGCGCCTGCTGGTAGCTCTCGCTGATCAGTGCACCGCGCACCTGTTCTCTCACATCGTGAGCGAACCGCTTTTCGACCAGCTTCTGCGGCGCATGGCCGATGCGAAAGCCGGGGATGTTCGCCTGCTGGCGGAGTTCCTTGAACTGCTCGCCGAGCTTCGCGTCGATCCGCTCGCGCGGGATTTCGACAAAGATCTTCTTGGAGGCCGGCCCTGCATCCTCGATGCGCACGGGATAGACGTATTCCTCTTCTTTTTCCTGCTCGGGAGCAACGGCCGTTTCATTTTCCGCCATGACAACCTCGACTTCATTTTCCTCGGACGCAATAGATGCAAAACCCATGGCGATGGAGATCCCGTCGCGCATGGAACTCAGCGAATTGGGCATCTTATGCGAGGGGGAGGGGGTTTGCCAACGTGTGATGAAACGATCGGCCCATTTCGAGTGCGTGACACTTCAGGCGGCCCTTATTGTGGCACGGCTCTCCAAGCCGTGGGTGCCGGTACTCCGGCACCTTGGCTGGTACTCCAGCCATCGCTGCAAGAGCGAAGCGTTCGTCGCAATTCATAATTGATCCGCGAATCCGGCAATCGTCGGGGCAATCCGATTTCCTTGTCGATTCCTCCGCTTTACGATTCGCCGATGAAATTCCGCAAACCGGCGCTCACCATTCAGCCGACCACGCTCTGGGATTATCCATCGCAGCACTATGGCGACGGCGTGCAGGGAGATCCGAATTTCAAAGGGGCTACGCCGAGCTACATCATCTGGAATCTGCTGGAGCGGTACACGAAACCGAAGGACCTGGTGATCGACCCGTGCGCCGGAAGCGGAACGACGCTCGATGTGGCCCGCGATCTGGGCCGGCGGGCGCTGGGGTATGACGTGCACCCAACGCGAAAGGACATTTTCCGGGTCGACGCCCGGAAGCTTCCTCCCGAATTGACCGGCAAGGCGGATTTTGTCTTCATCGATCCGCCTTATTCAACACACATCGATTACGGCCCCGACCCGCGCGACATCGGCAAACTCGACGCCGCCGGCGGGGAATATTACGTGGCGATGGACCAGGTCATTTTGGAAATTCATCGTGTTCTGCGCATCGGCGCGCACATGGCCCTCTACGTCAGCGATTCATTCGTCAAAGGGGAAGGATTTCATCCGATCGGCTTCGATCTCTTTGCTCGATTGCGAAAACATTTCGAGCCGGTGGATATCGTTTCCGTCGTACGGCATAACAAGACGCTTGAGATGGGGAACTATCGAAAGGCGGCGGAGGAGGGAAATTTCTTTCTGCGCGGGTTCAACTATCTATTTATCATGAAGAAAATCGGAGAACGGTAAACTCCGCCATGCCCCGTTTTCACGATAATGATTCGAGCCGCGAAATCGGACGTCGTCCGCCGTCCACAGTAAACAGTTAATTTAAATCGCAAATCGCAAACCGTCGGAAACCAGCCGCGGGCGGCGGATTGAACTTTTGTTGATCCGCCGCCCACGCATGGCTCACTATCATCCACGGAAAATGTTTTGCGGAGTCGAATAGCCCAAGCCGACAATGTAGAGGTCCGAATCAGGGTCGGGAAGGGCGCCCGCGGGCCCCGTCGTGCTGGGCGTGTGGCTCGTGCCAGTGCCGTTGATCCGATCGTTTTCGATCGTGTTGCCCGTGCCCAGGACCTTGATTGCGTAGGACTCAGACGCTGTTCCTGCGCGACGGCTTGGTTGAGTATAAGTGATACGATTCATCAATGCCTGTTCGTCGGCCGCGGTGTCCTCGTCGCCGATGTGGTTCCCATTGGCGCCGGCCAGTACATCGATACACGAGCCGTGAGGAGTGGCTGTATCCTGTTCGACGATGTCATCATAAATATAAACGCCGGTTGATCCGCTATCGAGGACAATTCCATCTTTAGCGCAGTTGTAGACGTAAGTCCCGACAATAAAATTGGTAGAACTGGCCACCTCGATGCCGTTTCCCTGAGACACGCCTTTGATTTGTACGCTCGCGAATGGGCCGGCCGCCGATTGCCGTATCCCGATCTGATTATTCGAACCGCCGACGTAAATTCCATCCGATACGCTGTCGTCGAATTCGCCACTCGTGATGCTGTCGTGGTTCGAATAGGCATCAAGGGTGATGCCGACATTACAATTTTCCGTCTTGATCTGTGAAAAGCCGTCGTTCGTACCGCCATACACGCCAATCGCGTCGTATTCGTTCGCGAAACCGATTCCATTGATCGCGCAGCCACTGGCGCCGTTCAGGTAGAATCCGAAGACACTGTTTCCTTTGATCGTCACCCCCGGGGTCGTCTGGCCGTTGGCCTGGGTGACGAGAAGGCTGGTGGCGTCGATGGTCACATTGTTGCGATAGATGGCGGGAAGCGGTGCACTGCTGGTTTCCGGGATGACTGAGCCCTTTGGAAGTTGAAAGTTGATGGTCACGTTGAGAAAGGGGCTGGAGTCTGCCGCCGCGATGGCCGCGTTGAGGGAGCCCGAGCCGCTCGCATTGGTATTCGTGACGGTGATCGTCTGGTTCACCAGTGCGTATGTCGGCGGGGTCGGGCCAAGGTGCACCGCGGTCATCATCGTGCGGCCTTCCAGCGGCTCGATTCCTCCAAAACCTTGCGCGGCCTTGCGAATACGATTGTCACCATTTTGTTTCTTGCCGATCTTCATAAAAACCGTCCTTCTTGATGTTTGAGTTTCAGGAACTTCTCGTGCGACGCGGTGACTAAAGCAGACGCGATGCCGGAGGCCGCAGAAGAAAAGAAGCCCGTTCTGCGCGAAATAATCGGGGTTTGGTCGCCGGGCGGTCAAAGAGTTGGGGATTCTCGCCCGGATTCACGCACGCCGATGGGTGAAACCACCCACATTCTTCCACAAGCGACGCGATCGTCGCGGCAATGACGACCGCGGTAAGTAATGTATAGCAACCAATCATCGCAAACTGCCCTCGGGCGGGAGATGGACTGTCTTTTATGGTGGATGGTAAAAGTTTTTGGTTGAGTCGAGACTTGATCCCCCTGGCTGATGTGATTGCGCGCTGGTAGGTGTGGCGTTATAAGAGACTCCTGCCGAGCTTGACCCTCATGAAACCGACGGTATATATCGAAACAACGGTCATAGGACATTTGGTGAGCCGTCTGCCGACCGATGTCGTGGTGATGGGGCAAATGCTTGTTACCCGAGAAAAGGGGTCGGTTAAGGCGATCGCGTAGACGCGTCGGGGTGGGAAACGACCTACTTATCTCGAACGACGAGCCGCAGCCCATGTAGCTCCGGCCGGGAAACGGCATGCGGATTCAATTTCCCGCATGTACCTTCGCCGCCACGATCGTTCGATCGTCGGTGGCCGGAGCGCGATTCGTGAATCGCTCGACTTCCCAAAGCGTTTTCGCGATGACTTGCTGCGCTCCGCCGTCGCAGGTTCGCAGCAGGGCGTCGAGCCTGTGGTCATCGAACAGTTCGCCATCGGGTGCGCGGGCTTCGGTGATGCCGTCGGTGTAAAGGACGAGCGTGTCGCCGGGATAAAGCCTGGCGGTTCCGGGGTGATACGGTTCTTCGCGGATGATCCCGAGCGGCAGGCCTCCGGCGCCTTCAATCGCTTCGATCTTGCCCGAGGCCCGCCGGATACGCGGCGGGGGATGGCCGGCATTGGCGTAATCGAGCGTTCCGTCCGCCGGATCATAAATGGCGTAAAACGCGGTCACAAAGCTTCCAGTGTCGAGCGTATACATCTCCGAGAGACGCTGGTTCACGGCTGCAAGAAGTTTAGTCGCCGGTTCCGGCGGATCGCAGGCCAGGTGGGCGATGCTGTGGGTGATTGCCATCAATACGGCTGCGGGGGTGCCGTGGCCGCTCACGTCGGCAATGAGGATTCCCCACTGTCCGCCGACGAGCGGAAAAAAGTCGTAATAGTCTCCGCCGGCGCGGTGCGAGGTCTGGTAGTGGGCCGCCAGATCGAGCGTTGGAATTTTCGGAAGGGAACTGGGAAGCAGTGATCGCTGAATGTCGGCGACCGCCTTCATCTCTCGATCGACCGCGTTGTACGCCTCCCGCACCTGTTCAGCGAGCACCAGTGTCTGCGTGGCTCGGCCGAACAGGTTGCTCATCCAGACCTGAAGCGGCAACTCATCGGGAGAAAACGCATGCGGCTCGTTTCGCCCGACGACCACCATATTCATGGCGATCCCCTGGTCGAAGAGCGGTATCGCCATCGCCGACCCGAACCCTTCGAGAAATTCGGCACCCGGATCGTCTGGCGAAAATTTCAGTTCATCGATGATGACCGCGGTGTCGCCGTAAAGCAGCTCGCCGAGGAATCCCCGTTCGAAAATCGGCAACTGGGCCTGCTGTTTCCATGGATTGACCTCTTCAACCCACCGGCTGCTGCGCGTGATGCGATATTTGGGCGGCTCGAGCTCACGCCGGCTCATCGTGACCATGCCGTCGATTCGCATGACCTGGCGGAGCCGCGTCCCGTAGACCTTCACCATTTTCTGCGGGTCGCCGAGCCGGCTCATTTCGCGCATGGTATCGAGCGCGAACTCCAGGCGATTTTCGATTGGGACTTGCGAACCCATCCAGCGGCGCGGTGATTCGGGTGATGCGGGAGCGTCATCCATGAGCGCATATCGTAGCCGTTGAGAAGGCAATTTCGACCGCCGTGCGGCATTTCAATGTATAATCCAATCAGGGCCAGATTCGATTCTTGAGGATTTCATGGAAGTCGCCAACATCGATGTTCCGAAGGAAAAAATCAAAGCGTTCTGCGGGAAGTGGAACATCAGCGAACTTTCGCTCTTTGGATCGGTTTTGCGCGATGACTTCCGCCCGGACAGCGACATCGATGTCTTATTAGTCTTTGGGCCCGGTGGGGGACAGACGTTTGAAAATTTTCTCGAAATTCGAGAGGAACTCTCGGAAATATTCCACGGTCGACGAGTTGATATCGCTGAGAAACGATACTTGCGCAATCCTTACCGGCGTTACGAAATCTTGACCAACCGGGAAATCGTATATGCCGCTTAACGCACGCGATGCCGCCTCATTGCGGGATATCCTCGACGCTGCCGGGCGAATCGAGAAATACGTTCAAAGCGTTGACTTTCAGCATTATTTGCAGCAACCGATGCTTCGCGACGCAGTCGAGCGATGTCTGGAAATTATCGGAGAAGCGGCGCGGAGACTCTCGGAATCGTTCCGCGATTCAACACCCGAAGTTCCTTGGCGGCGGATCATGGCAAGTCGAAACATCTTGGCGCATGCCTACGACGCCGTAGCAAACGAGACGGTCTGGCGTATTGCCACCGTTCACGTGCCAGAACTTGTGCAGAACGTTCAGAAGTTCTTGCCGCCACCGCCTCCTGATCCCGACCCGGACGCAAAGGTATCGAGTTGAAAGGCTACTGTTCCGGATTTGGAATTACTTCATATTTTCAATCATCGCCGAGGCAAATTCCGAGCACTTCACCTCTTTGGCGCCGCTCATCAGTCGCGCGAAATCGTAAGTGACGACTTTCGTGTTGATCGTCGTTTCCAGGCTCTTGATGATGAGGTCTGCGACGGCTTGCCAGCCAAGGTGCTCGAACATCATCACCCCGCTGAGGATCACTGAGCCGGGGTTGACCTTGTCCTGGTCGGCGTATTTGGGCGCCGTGCCGTGGGTGGCTTCGAAGACCGCGTGGCCAGTGATATAGTTAATATTGCCGCCGGGCGCGATGCCGATGCCGCCGACCTGGGCGGCCAGCGCATCGGAGAGATAATCGCCATTGAGATTGAGTGTGGCGATCACGTCAAAATCCTCGGGCCGGGTCAAAACCTGCTGAAGTGTGATGTCGGCGATTGCATCCTTGATGACGATGCCGGCGCCCGGCTTTCCTTCGGGAATTTTGCACCAGGGGCCGCCGTCGATTTCGACGGCTCCGAATTCTTTCTTCGCCAACGCGTAGCCCCAGTCACGGAATGCGCCTTCCGTGAACTTCATGATGTTTCCCTTGTGCACCAGCGTCACGCTCTTTTTCTTGTGCTTGATGGCATATTCGATGGCGGAATAGATCAGCCGCCCTGAGCCGCAGTGACTGACCGGTTTGAAGCCGATCCCCACTTCAACCGGCATCCGGGCCGGATTTCCGACGGCATCCATCCAGGCGTTCGTCGCGTCGGCGGTGCCAAAACGAATCTTCTTGAACTCCTTCGGGAAATTAGCGGAAAGAAAATCGAGGATCTTCTGGCTCTCAGCCGTGCCGGCGGCGTATTCGATGCCGGCATAGATGTCCTCCGTGTTTTCGCGGAAGATGACCATGTTCACTTTTTCCGGATGCTTCACCGGCGAAGGCACGCCGGAAAAATATTGAACAGGGCGCAGGCAGACATAGAGATCGAGCATCTGGCGCAAGGCGACGTTGAGCGAGCGGATGCCTCCGCCGACGGGTGTCGTCAGTGGCCCTTTGATGCCGACAAAATATTCGCGAAAGGCGGTGACCGTGTCGTCCGGCAGCCAGTTATTGAATTTCTTGAACGCCTTTTCCCCGGCGTAGACCTCCATCCACGCGACCTTCTTCTTCCCGCCGGAAGCTTTCTGGACCGCGGCATCGAAGACGCGCTGGCTGGCGCGCCAGATGTCGCGGCCGGTCCCGTCTCCTTCAATGAATGGAATGATCGGGCGATCCGGAACCTGAAGCTTCCCGTGAGATTGCGTAATCGGTTGGCCGTCGGCCGGAGGGGTCACATCTTTGAAAGTGGGCATGGAAGTTTATTTAGTCGTGGCAGTAAGGGGTGTCAAACGTGCAGTGCCCGCCGACGCCGCCGTCCGTCGCTTGCGCCTTCGCGATTCGTTACATCCCAATTCATCTGAATTGTGGGTTGCCGAACTTCTCGGTCATTCCCGGACGTACTGCTCTTCCGCAATCACTTCAAACACATAACCGTTCGGATCACGGAAGTAGAACCGTTCGAACGGAGTCGGCCGGATCGGATCCATCAGCGTCGCACCCTGCTCGATCAGCCTTGATTTAAGGTCCGAAAAATCAGCCTGGGGATGAAACAAGGCGAAATGCCGGCCGAATTCGGCTTCGAAATCCGACGCAATGAAGTCCTTCACATACAGAATGTGTAATTGCTGGCCGGGCGCAATGG
Organism: uncultured Phycisphaerales bacterium; assembly: GCA_963754335.1. Taxonomy (GTDB): domain Bacteria; phylum Planctomycetota; class Phycisphaerae; order Tepidisphaerales; family Tepidisphaeraceae; genus JBBSDP01. Next base: position 675,471 of record CAVWFQ010000005.1, on the reverse strand, counting down.
TCAGCCAGGCGGCTTCCAGAGGGGTATTGGAGGGGATTTTTAGGGGCTCCCATCGCATGGCGCGCATGAAAAACGCGCGAGTTTGGGGCACGTCGCGCGTCGCAATCGTGAGGTGCGCAAAGCTCATTTAACCAACCTTTCAGGAGCCATCTTATTCATCCCAGTCCACATTTCTTTGCCCGATAAATGCGCCACAGTCAGCGTTGAAGACACGCTCGGCAATATCTGCCCACCCGATCTAAAGGTTGCACACGGCAGGTCGATAGTAGCAGGGTCAGACGGCAACTCGCCAGCCGTCGGCAGCCCCGCGGAGGAACGCAAAACGGGGTGCCTCTTTTTGGAGAAAATGCAATGAGTGCCACGAAAGTGAAAGACGTCCTTACCACCGGCGAAGTCGCCAAGATCTGCAACGTCGCCCCGCGAACCGTCAGCAAATGGTTCGACTCGGGCGCTTTGCATGGTTATCGGATCCCCGGAAGCAAGGATCGTCGAATTCCGCTGAACCAGCTCATCCGGTTCATGAAGCAGCATGGCATGCCGCTCAACGGACTGATGAGCGGATGCACTCGCGTACTGCTCGTCGACAGCGAGCAGGACATTGTCGAAGTACTCGAAAAGATCCTCGAGGACGAAGCCAAATACGAAGTCGAAGTGGCCCGCGGCGGATTCGCGGCCGGCGTTATCGCCGAAAAGTTCCGCCCGCATGTGATCCTGCTCGATCTGCATCTTTCCGACATCGATGCGCCCGAGGTGGCCCGTCAGGTGAAAAAGAATCCCGATCTGCAGTTGACCAAGGTCATTGCGATGAGCGGCAAAGTCAGTGAGGCCGAGGCCCAGGGGCTGCTTCAGCAGGGTTTTGACGGATTCCTCAAGAAGCCGTTCCACGTTCGCCAGGTGATCGAAGCGGTTGAGGACGCAATGGCCGTCGTTTACTAACCAATTCAATATTCAGGCTTTGGGCCCAATACTCGCACGGATGCGTGGGGGTCGTCTCGGAGGGGACGACCCTCTTTTTATGCGCACATTTCGCCGCGGGGGGGAACAATCGCCTCGGCAACTTTTCGCTCTCAAACGGGTAATTCGGGACGGAAACGCCGAAATCATCGATGGCGGGTGAGCAAATTGTAATTGACCCGTCGACAGTGCCTGATAAGCTGTCGGGTTCGACGGGGGCTCGAATTGTCGTCATATCCGTTGTACGAGCGAGGCCAGATATGAAGCGCACCTGGGCATTGTCCGGAATCTTGTTGTCCCTCCTGATCCTGACGCCCAATGTTCGGTCTGAAACTCCCTCTTCGCCCGAGGCCGATGCATTAAAGGACAAGGGCCTCGTCAAACAGGGAAGCCTGTTCGTCCTGACTGAAGAGAGCGAACTCAGCTGCCGGCATGAAGGAATTGCGCCAGCTTAAGGCGAAAGTGGACGCCGACGGGAAGGTGCGGAAGAAATACGAAGACCAGGTCAAAATGGCCAAAAGTGCCATCGCCCAGATCGACTTCGACCGAGCCAGGCTCAACGAGGATTACCTCAAGCAGAGCGATCCCACCATCAAGAATCAGGACGTGGCGAAGATCAATATTCTCAGCACCCGCTATGACAGCGCCATGGAGTTCAAGAACAACGCCGATTCCAAACTCCATAGCCTCGGCGAGGAAACGCGCACCAAATACGTAAATCAATTGATTGACCTGGCCACAAAATCCGAAGAGTCCCAGAAAAAATATGATGATCTGGCGGCCGACGAAGACGTGAAGGGGAGCATCCAGAAGATCAACGAGACCGCCAAGCCCAAGATGAAGCTCGGGCCTTCCTCGGATTACAAGGCGATCGTAGCGCAGCTCAAGCGGCTCCGCGCCGATGTCCAGTCGGACATTGTTCCGCTCGTGATGGAAAACCATGTTCCGTCAGTGGAAGTGACCATCAACGGGAAGGTCACGCGCACGATGATCCTGGACTCTGGCGCAAGCGAAGTCTGCGTCCCGGCTGACCTCGCCAAGGAACTCGAGCTGGTGCCCGGCCCCAACGACCGGACCGTTCGGATGCAACTGGCCGACGGGAAAGTCGTGGAGGGGAAAGAAATGATGCTCAAGAGCGTTCGAGTCGGAACGTTTACGATCGAAAACGTCGAATGCGCCGTCCTGCCCGAATCGCTTATCGCCGCCGAGGCGCTGCTCGGAGGGAGTTTTCTCAACCACTTTACCTATCGACTCGATGCAGATAGCGGCCAACTCCACTTGGCGCAGGTTGGCGGAGCAGCCAAGCCGGCAACGGGAGAAAAAGCCAAGCCCGACATGAAGAAGCCGGATGACGCCGCCGCCGGAAAAGACAAGTAGGGTGGGCTCGGCCCACCGTCTTTCACGCCGGGTCCTGTGGACCCGGCGTGGCAAACCAGACTGGATCTACACCTTCGTTATTTTTCCTGATGGGTTCCGAATCAATCCCGGAACACATCCGAGATCGTGTGATCTCCGGGGATGACGGTGTATCGGCGATTTTCCCCGATTTCCCAGTCGACGCCGCGGTCGGTTTTCTTGATGAACTTGTATTCGACGGTCACGCCGTGCTGAAGGAGTACTTGCGCGCTCCACTCCTGCCCGTTTTGCGGAGTATCCTGCTTGCGCATCGCAAACGCCTGTTCGACCGCCCACCCGCCCAGTTCCCGCACGTTGCCGACAACAAAAACCGGCCAGTGATCGTTGGTCTTACACTTGAACGAAACGCGCTGCCCTTGTCCTTCGGCCATGGTATCTCCGCCGCGTCGTGCGGCTGTCAGTACTGATCAGTTCAAACCGGTACGATAACCGCCTGACCCGATTCGTCGCAACGGCCGGATCCCTCCGGGCTCAGCGTCAAACGGGAAGGAAGATGATCCGACCGGGGTGCGGCGACTGGAACGGCGGGGCACGCGGTACTCAGTTACGCTCTCGGCGTTTCCGAGGGTGGACGAAATTTGATTTCAATTTGGCGGGGGAGTTATAGGATTTCGTCATCGCCCATCAGCTTGGGCTTCTCCTCGGGCAGACCGGGCGAATCGCCGAGGCGCTGCGCCACCTGGAGGTGGCCCGGCGGGCGAAGCCGGATGATCCGCAGATACTGGGGCATCTGGGCGTCACGCTGAGGCAGGCCGGTCGGCACGCCGAGGCCGTGAGCATCCTCCGGCGGGCGTCCGGGCGGAGCCCAATTCCGCCGCCCTTCATTTCAATCTGGGCGTTGCCCTCGAAAAAACTCTTTTTTTCCGACCAACCCTGGCAGACCGTGTGTATCCTTACAAATACAAAAAACGCGGTGGGCGGAATTCGTGAAGGTCTTCGAACTGAATATCACGACTCTCGGAGAAATGCGACACCCTACAGGAAAATTGATTATTGAATATATTAGTTATAATCTATAACATAGCTATATTGCGTTATATAGGTCGAAAAAGTGTCGGATTATGTCGGATTATGTCGGATCGGGGTTATCACCGCGCGGCTTAATTTGAAAAATGGACAATTGGCATCGGGGCGGAAAAAAACAAACACCCGGCGGAATTCGCACCCGCCGGGTGTTCGACATACGCCAATCCTTCACACCGCCTTGAGTTGCATCTCGAGTTCGAATCGCAGGGTTTCCCAGCCCGCGGTTTTCTCTACATAGGCATCAGCGCCGAGGCGGACTGCCATGGAGCGCGAGGAAGCGCTGGTGTCGCCGGTATAGACAATCACCGCCAATTGGCTGCGGATTTCCGGCGACTGGTTCATGAGATCCAGCAGATCCAGGCCGGTGACAAACGGCATCATGAGATCCAGGATGATCACTCGCGGGCGAGGTTCCCTTTGCAGTCGGTCCATCACCAGGCGTGAGTCGGTCTCGCGCTCGGCAGTGTATCCTTCCAGGCGCGCGAGCTCACAGAGTAAGCGGCACATCGCTGGATCGTCATCCACGATCAGAATTTCCCCAGGTTTCGGATTCTGCAGCGCTCCGTTTTCCACCGTACAACCCTCCCTTGATGGCAGGACACATTTCTACATGTATTAGATCGGTAATTACGCGGTTGATCTGAAGATATTACCGCTGAGTAATCTCTTGCCGTGTCGATCCGGAATGAAGAATCCGATACCATCTGATCGTGTCGCATCGTCGGAGAATGATATGGCTGGGCATTTTAGCGGCGCTGGCCTTTTTCCCGTTTCTGGGTTCCCGCGACATTGCCGCCAGTCATGAAGCCCGGGTTGCGCAGACGGCGCGGGAAATGGCCCAGGTCGGGTGGCCGTGGAACGCCCGATGGACGAAGGTTGCGCCGGTGGTGCTGCGGCGGCCGATGGGAATGGTTCGCCTTGAGCCCGACGAATCGGCGCCCCCGATCCAAGTCAATCCGTGGATGGTGCCGCTGCTCAAAGGGGAGATCCGGCTGCAAAAGCCGCCGTTGCCTTATTGGTGCGCCGCGATCCTGTATCGGCTGTTCGGTTTCAGCGAGGCGGCGACGCGGTTCGTGCCGACGCTTCTCGGTTTTTTTTCGACTTTTCTGATCTACGATCTGGCCCGCCTGCTGCTGGGCCGCCGGCGCGCCTGGTTTGCCGGGTTGATCTGGGTTTCGACCCAGATCATTCCAGAGCAGTTCCGCCTCGCGATGGCCGATCCGTATCTGGCTTTTTTTACTCTGCTTTGCGTCTGGGCCTGGGTGAAGAGCGCGATGCAGAGTGCGGAGCAAAGTCGGACCGGGTCATCCAACTCGACTTCGCCGCTCCCATTCCTGCTGATCTTTTATCTCAGCGTTGCACTGGGTCTGCTTGCAAAGGGACCGCCGCTTTTCGTTCATATTGCGGTGGCGATCTCGCTGTTCCAATTCTGTTATCGGAGACATCTTCCGGGGCCATGGCTCGGACATGCACTTGGCGTGTTGATTGTGCTGCTGGTGGCGCTGCCATGGCCGATATACGTGATGCATCATGTCAGCAATGCGACCGAATTGTGGCGCTACGAATCCGTCGGGGAACTGTCGGATAACGTGGAAAACGCGCGGGCCTGGTGGTTTTATCTTCCCAATTTGCCGGTCGTCGCCCTTCCGTGGCTTATCGTCTGGGTGGCCTCCTGGGTGCGCGCTGCTGCGCTGCCATCGAATTCCCATGATGCCGGTCAGTGCCGGCCCGCCCGCTCGAAAATCGCTCGCCGCCGCAGGGCCCGCCGCACTGTCAATAAAGTATCGAACTCCCGGGCCGGTGCGCTACGTGACGCTCTGGCCGAGGCGAACTCGGCTCTTCGCGGCATTGTGGCTGGGGATCATCGTCCTCTTTTTTTCCATGGTTCACCTGAAAAAGACGCCTTATCTCCTGCCGGACATGCCGGCGCAAACGCTGTTGATGGCTCAGGGGATCGGCGGAATCCTGGCGGGGGCGCAAGGACCGAATGAAAGGGAATTGCCCGATCATCATCGGCGGGCAGGGGGTCATCGGGGTCGCCGTCGCGCTTGGGCTGCCGTTTTTCATTTATTATTACGCCAGCGCAAAACTCATGGGTGAATCTTTGGCGGCCGTGGCGATCTTAGCGTCCTGCTTAGCATTCTGGACCGCGCACCGGCATATGCTGCGCGGCTGGGTTTTACCGCAGACGATCAGTTATGTGCTGATCGCGATGATTTTTTCGCGTTTCATCATGACCCCGCAGGACAACGACCGTTCGGCCAAGGCGATTGCCTCCGAGCTGGCGATCGACGCCGCCCAGCCGGGCCACACCCTGCTCATCGGCCGAGTGCCCGAAGAGGTCGCGGTCTATCTTCCAATGAGCGAGCGCTATGAGAGGGCTGCTTCGCATGTTCTCATCGTCAGCGACGATCAGGACGGCGTGCTCGCGCGAAAAGAGGATCCAAAAGCGCCCCGGCCCACGCACCGATCCACTCACCTTTGCTAACTGGTTCCCCGACGCACGAGTCTTATTCGTCGATCGCGTGCCGATGAAAAGCGCGCCCGGCGACACAAGGTGGAAAGTCTACGAGCTGACCCTCGAACGCAAATTTTACGCATTTGAATCGCACCAACTTTCAATCCAGCTTCTTGATTTCGACATGCCGGAATTCCACCGGATCATCGTGGCCGGCGAAGCCGAACGAGCCTTTCAGCCGCATCAGACCGGGATGGGCCGAATTGTGCATATAAGGTGGCTGGACCTTGCTTACATCCGCATCGACGACAACGGTGCCGTTGAGTTCGACTCGGATCGAATGGCCCTTGATGATGGTATGCTCGAAATTCCATTCCCCAACCGGCCGCAAATATCCTGTGTGCGCCGGCACGACGCCGTAGATCGAACAGCAGTATTGCCGCGGATCGAGGGTTTTGTAGACCGCGGCGGTATCGTCCAAAATCTGAAGTTCGCATTCGCCGACATAAGCAGTATCGCCGTTGCCGGGATAGTGGATGGCCAGCCCGTTGTTCCCCGCCGGCGGCAGCTTGAATTCGACTTTGACTTCGAAATCGCCGAATTCCTCGTTGGTATGTATCGTTCCCCCCTTGTGCGGCTTGCAGGTGATCGCGCCATCGCGGACTTCGTATTCATCAACCGGGCCGCCCCAACCTTCCAGATCCTTCCCGTTGAAGTAGCTCTTGTACCCCTCGGTGCCGGAGAGCTTGTCGAGCGCTTCGTTGGCTTCCTTGTTCTTGATTTCGCGCATGAAGATGTTGCGGAAGCGGATTTCCGATCCGTGCGTTTGAAGCTCGATCGGCCCGCGCGGGAGAACCGGAATGGCGCGGTTGAAATAGTTGTCGAGAATCTGCCCGTCAACCGTGAGCTTTTCGTTGAACCAGACCCACACGCGCGATCCGATCATGCGGATATGAAACGTGTTCCATTGCCCGATAGGATTGTCGGCTTTCACAAGTGGCCATTTGCCGGGATTGTCGTTGTTGTTGTTCCAGAGCCCTCCCGATCCTTTCGGAGCCCCGTTTTTCACTTCGCCGGGGTTGTCAGGGTCCCAGATCTGCACCTGCGGATAGCTGCGGAGATAGATGCCTGAGTCGCCATTATGGCTGACGATCAGCCAGTCGACCCACATGTCAAAATCGCCGTAGTCTTTTTCGGTGGCGAGGTAAACGCCATTTCCGTCGGAGACAATTTCGCCCTTCTCCTTATCGACGCGCCAGTGTTTGGCCATGTCGTCGTTCCACTCGGACTGCTTCTTTTCCAGCTCTTCTTTAGTGAGCTTGGCCTGCTCGTGGGGGCTGTAGGTTTGCTGGCGACCGCGCCAGCCGGAAAGAGAGGAACCGTCGAAAAGGCTCGTGTAACCCTCCGGCGCCTGATTCGGAGGCCGCTCGGCCGCCAAAGCCGTTCCACCTGCCGTTACGAGCACCAACAACGATGTCAACGACATCATTCGCGTCATAGCTGCTCCCGTATGAATGCGATCGATCGAAAATGATCGAATTTGAATTGCCTCCGCCGGCCACGCTCTCAGTCAACTGACGAACCCATTCTAATCGTTCGCGACTACGCACGAACGACAGTTTGCGTGACCCTCCCTTGTACCTTGGAAGACCATGGAGGTTGTCCTGGCGACTGGCGCTCTGGAACGCAGCGCCGTTCGGTAATCGCTGTTGTCCTTCTACGGCGATTTCGCCCGGCTGATGGCGGCGTTGATCTGCTCGTTGACTTGAACTGGCCGGGCGATGGTCTGCCAGACGCCGCACGGGCGGCACTCGTCCAAAGGGGAGATCTCGATCGATCCGATGCGAAGTAAACGCTCGCCAAAAGTGGAAACCAGGCGTGTGCGTGCGACCTTGCGCAACGGACAATCAAAAATTTCCACATTGAAGACGCCGCTGATTCGAACGATCCGCTGGTCGGTGAGGATGTAGAGCCGGCCCATCCAGTTGAGGACCGCCCACATCAGCCGGCCGGCGATGCAGAAAACGCCCGCCTCGATATAGGGAGATATATGAATGTGCGCACGCAGATGGATGCCGATGAGCAGGATCAGCACCACCGCCGCAAAGCGGAGCGACGACATGGCGATATACCAGCGCGACGGCTTGAGGATAAGAAGGATCAGCTCCCCGTCGCGAATCACATGGCGGGAGAGGAGCGTGGCGAGCGGCTGGGCCGCCGGGCGCGCAACCGCCTCGGAATGCAGCGCCGGAAACGGCGCCTCTGGCGTCGTGTCGAAGACGACGCGCGGGAGTCGTCGCCGGGTCAGCGACCGGGCGGTGCGATGAATTTGATCGCGGGTGTGCATCACACCGGCCCCTTAATCAGGTCTTCCCTCAACGTGACTATATCCGGCAGGTTCCGATATTTGTCATTAAAATCCAGACCATATCCCACGACAAAGTCGTCGGGAATATCGAATCCGACATAATCGACTTTGACATCGCGGGCCGCCAGGCGGTCCTTGCGGAGCAGCACGCACAGCCGAAGGGTTGCCGGCCCCATCGATTGGAGAATCGGCGCGACCAGCCGGAGGGTGTTGCCGCTGTCCAGCACGTCGTCGATCAGCAGAACATGATGTCCCTTGAGATCGCCAAGCTGCTGCGTGAGCAGTTGCGGCCCCTGGCTCGCGACGCTGCGCCCCGGATAACTGCTGACCGTGCACAACCCGATCCGCATCGCCATCGGCATCTGGCGCATCAGATCCGCGCAGAAAATCATGGCTCCCGTCAGGATCGGAATGATCGTGACTTCGCCGACCGCCCCCGATGCGCCATGATCCGCCGTGATCTGCCGGGCGAGTTCCCCAACGCGCTGTGCGATGCGCGCCTGCGGAATAAGAACACGGCCGACATCCGGGTGCATGCGGCCCAATCTAACGCGTTTCAGGGAATTCGGAAAATATAAACGCGGTCGAGGGCCATCGTGCTGTTGTCCGGCCAGAGCCAGTATTCGACGGTCGTCTCGTCGCTGAGATTCAGGAGAATTGGCATGTTGCTCCATTGCCCCGGCGTAAATTCCTTCCCATCAGGACGAGCGCCGGCGATGGTGTTGCCGCTGGTGCAGACGTCCAGAAAACAAATGTGTTCCCCGGCCAGGCCGGAAGTGGCCTGCACTCGATATACGATGAGATATTTGCCCGGCTTCCAGGATTCGTAGATGCCCCAGAGCATAATGAAGTTGATGCTGCCGACGACTGGCGTTTCGGAATAGGAACCGTCCATCTTTTGCGCCTCGCCGGCGTGACGCTGAAACTCAGTCGCGTCGTGGTATTTCACCAGTTCCATCTGCGTCACGTCTTTCAGCAGATCGGGATGGCCGGCCAGAACACTGCGCAGGATATCCAGTCCCTCGTTGGCGCGAGTCTGGTTCGTCAGCGAGATTCCCCCTCGGCCGCGGTTGGATCCATGACTGGTCGCAAGGGTCAGAACCGGCGCAGTTGTCGGCGGATTCCCGGGAGCGTTTCTCCGCCTTTGCCTTTTTCAGTCCGCTCAACTCAGGCCCGGCCTGCGAATACCAGAAGGCGGCATGGCTTTGGAGATGCTTGCGGGCCAGGCCGTTTTCGGGTGCCGAGCGGTCCCACCATGCATCAGCCAGTGCCATGCACGAAGCCGGTCCGGTGGGCCGGGCCAATTCCGTCAAGGCCAGAGACTTAAGTTGCGGGTCGCTTCCCATTGCGAGGCGCGGCAGGCCGACAGCCCAGTCGCCGCGAACAAATGCCTCAAGCTTTCCGACCGCCAGGTTGGCGTTCGCGTCGTCAGCCTGAGCCTTGAGCGCTGCAACGGCGCTGGCGGCCGCGAGATTCGCGGATTGGATCTCCTGGACCTCGTTGTTCCGCTCGGTCGACAGCTTAATCAGCGAAACGTCTCCACTTCGTCGCGCCGCGTTGAGCGCCAGCTCGCTCATACGTTGTGCAATCGGATACCGGTCTTGGTTCAGCGCATCTTCCACTATTACGCCGGCGGCCCGTTCCAGAGCACCAGGTCTTCTGGACGGCGCAGCAGTTTTTGTAAAGTCAGCAGAACGTCGGCTCTCATCCTGAGCCCATCGAGGTCCCAGTTTCCCTCCAGCTCGTCGATCGCTCTGAGCGCGGTATTCAGATCACCCGATTCCGTCGCCGTCTCCATTGCGCAGGTTAATACCGTGAACCGGCCAGCCGGATCGTTGCGGGTTTCGATCCCGGCTTGAAGCATTTGCCGGCCAATTTCCGCTTTGGCCTGATCGTTTTTGGCCTGCGCCAGCGGCTTTCGATAAATCTCGTCGATCAGCTTGCGAGATTTTTCCTGTTCTGCCGCCGTCGGCGGGGCAAATCGTGTGGAGAGCGGGCCTGCCACCGCGCCCCATGCAGCGACTGCAAGCAATAGATTAAAGAGGGAGGCGAAAGCGAGGATGCGCATATCAATTCCTTCGCTGTACGATAAGCCGGGGATCATACCATGGAGATATTTTGAATTAACCGCAAATCGAAAATCGCAGGGTCCTGGCGTGCTCCAATTCAAGCGGCCGCTCACGAGCGCTGGCCGGATCAGTAGGTCCGCCCTTAGAATCCGGCGGCTTCATGGAGACTTTGCCATCCCTTAACCGCCCGCTCGCTGTATCGCCAAACGCTTCGAGCACTGCGACGCCGCCATTTGCGGCCCGCCGCCCTTCGTTGCTGGCCAACTATCTCTGGCTGGCGGCGAAGAATCTGATCGGCTGGATGCTGATTCTCTCGTCATGGGCCCTGGGCATCATTTCTCCGATCCCGATCGGTTTTTTCTTTTTTCTGATCGGCTTCAGTCTGATCTGGTTTCCGGGCAAGCGGCGCTTAACCGCCCGTCTGCTCCGCGGAAGCCCCGTTCCCCAGCAAAGCCGGACTTATGCGATCAGCGTGACGACGGCGACGGTGATCGTTCCGACCATCGTGGTGATCTGGCTCTCCAAGGTTTTTCACATTCCCTACCATCTGAATGCCTACACGGGAATCATCTTTGGCAGTCTGTATTTCGCGGCCGGCGTGGTCACAATTTTCTTCACCCGGCCGATTCGTCGCACCGTGAACGGACTATTGCGAGTGATGCCCAAGGCGCGGCGGCGCGCTCGGCCCTGGCTGCGAAACCGGGGAATTGATCTGCTTCCGCCGCGACGCAGGTCTCGGCGCACCCGGCCGGGTGGGCCGGTGACGCATGCTCCGGACAAGGAGATCATCGAGATCAGCCCCCGTTACGGGACCGAAGCACGAAAATTCTGGGAAATCTTAAAGCCCTGGGTGCGCGGGTTCGTCGCGTTCGCGATTACCGCCGTCATCTTTGTCTGGATGTTCAAGCCGGTCTATTACCGGTGGGATCAGGTTCGCGAGCGCGTGCAGCACACCGACTGGGTCCGGGTCCTGCTGGCGTCAACGATGTTTGCCCTGTTTCTGTTCGTCTTTCGCGTCCTCTCCTGGAAGCGGATTATTTCCGGGCTCGGATACAAACTTCCCCTCGCGGCGACCACCCGGATCTGGAGCACCTCCGAGCTCGCGCGCTACTTGCCCGGCGTCATCTGGCAGGTGGTGGGGCGCGTCTATCTGGTGCGGCCGTATGGCGTGAGCGGGGCGGCCTGCTCGGCCAGCCAGGTTCTCGAGCTCATCATCTTCCTCCTGGCCAACGTCCTCGTTGCCGTCACCTGCCTGGCCTGGTTCGGATTCAAGCAGATGCACCACACGGCCCGCGGCTGGCTGATCTGCGCGATCGTGCTCGTCCCGATCCTTCTGTTCCTCATCCATCCGCGCGTTTTCTACGGGGCGATGAACGGCGTCCTCCGCAAGCTCGGCAAGCCGCTCGTCGAACGCAAGCTGCGGTTCAGAATTCTCGCCGGCTTGCTCGGCTGGGCGATCGTCGGCCTGCTCTGGCAGAGCCTCGCCATCTGGCTCATCACCACCGGCCCGCTCGGACTGAAACTCGCCAAGTGGTGGGTCGTCGCCGGCGCCTATTGCCTGGCCTGGTGCGCCGGGTTCCTCGCCTTCTGGGCCCCGGGAGGACTCGGAGTTCGCGAGGCGGTTTTTGTTTTTGCAATGCAGGTCGCGCTGCCCGCCCCGGCGCGGGCGCAGTTCGACGATCCCAAAGTGCTTCTCGGTTTTCTCGCATTTCTCAGCGTTTTGCTCCGCATCTGGGCCACGGCGGGAGAACTGCTGCTGGCGGGAATCGGATATGCAGCGGATTTCCGCGGGGCGGTGGGACGGGCCGATGCGCCGGGCAGAATTAAGACGTCGAATTCCCGGATCGCCGAAAAGGCAGTATGAGATCCGCGGAAGGCATGGGATTCATCAGGGGAATTGATGCTTGATCAAATGCGCGAGCCCGGCATGCGCTTCTGACGCCGACGTTTTCCCCCGATGCGGGAAGACAGTCGTGAGATACAGGAACAGTAGCAGCAGGACCCAGAGGATCACGACAATGCGCAGGATCGAGAAGACCTTATGCCATGGCCGCAGCGGAGGCCGAAAAACCGGCGCGGGGGCGGGTTCATCCTTGCCGCGAACGGGTTTGGAATCGCGGCCGGAGGTGGTGGACGAGCGGGAACTCATAAGCGAACGCTCGCCGTCGCGGCGGGGGCTTCCAGCGATATGCGATAGCTCGATTCGAAGGCCGTCTTGAAATCGTAGACGTTTCGGAAGTCGTCGATCGTGTCTTCGTCGGTTTTCTGCATCTGCCCGACGTCGATCAGCGCAAAAACGATTCGGCCGAAATCGAGGGTGCTGGTGATATTCCACCGCCGCAGCACCGTCCGCGCCATCAGTCCCCAATGCGACCGGGCCAGCTCGCGCAGCGATTCGCACAGTTGCTGCCCGGTGACATGCCGCTTTTTTCGGGGTGCGGTCTTGCCCGGCGTTGCATCTCCATGCTGGCGGCGGACCGTATGACTGAGGCCCTCCTGCACGAAATGGTATGCTTCAGCGGGGTAAATCCCGATCTCGGCAACGAGTTCCTGAAATGTCCGAGGCGTTCGGGGTTCCTGGATCGGTTCCGGCGGCATGGACCGCATCTTAACGAGAGGATTCGTAATCTCCAATATTCTAAAGTCCAGAAAAAATCGAGATGGTCATGCTGGTACTGAGGGGATGCGCAACTATTGTTGATAGCGGGGCTTTGGGCGGGATATCCCGGCCTGAAAAAGGCGAAAATTGACAGCGCAATCATGCAAGCGGGTGCGGGCGGATTGCCGATGAGATGTGCTGATATTGGGACTGTGGGGCACCGCTTCGTATACTCCCCGCTTCTCCCAGAAGGATGAACGAGCATGCGGAAGGCAATTGACATCACCGGCGGAGCACTCTTGTCGCTGGTTATGGTCGGTTGCGGGCTGAAGGAAGCGCCCCCTTTCGATCCCCGCGATTTGCAGCAGGCCGAACGGGCTCGCGCCGCCGATACGCCCACGTTTCCGCTGAAGCCCCTCCCCACGAAGCTTGAGCCGCTCGAACCCACGACGCGCGAACTGAATTCCGCCACCAATCCTACGGCGCCCTCCACGCGGCCGATCTTGGTCCGTCCTCTCGGCAACGAGCCGACCATCCGCCTCGGATTGCAGGAGATCGTCCAGCGTTCGGTCGCCAACAGCGGCGAAGTCCGCGTGGCGGGATTTGACCCGGCGATCGCCGAGACGCGCGTTGTCGAGGCTCAGGCGCGTTTTGATCCGATCCTGTTCGCCAATCTCAGTTGGGATCACACCGATCAGCAACTCGCTGGCCAGCCCTACACGCCCGGGTTGCTCGGCGGGGTCCCGACCAAATTCATTTACGCCCAGCGCGGCGATATGTACACCATGGAGCCGGGCATCAAGCAACTGCTCCCCAGTGGCGGCGAAATTTCGGTGAGCGAAGAGATCAAGAACATCACCCAGACCCCGAGAAACACCCGGCTCGACCCGTATTGGCAAAATGAGTTGAAAGTGCAGTTGACGCAACCGTTGCTGCGCGACTTCGGATACGAAACCAACCAGGCGCGAATCACCATCGCCCGCAACGACCAGCGGGTGAGCATCCTCGATTTCCGAAAGGCGCTGGAGACCAACGTCGAGGAAATCGAAAAGGATTACTGGCAGTTGGAGGATGCCGAGCAGGAAGTTCGCATTCAGGAGGAACTGCTCAACCGCACCCGCGACACCGCGGACATCCTGATCAAGCGATTCATCGCCGGCGGGCAGGGCGTCTCCCGCGTCCAGACATCGCAGGCCACCAGCTCGATTCGCACCCGCGAGGCGGAACTGATCAGGGCTCGGGCGAAATTGGGCGACATTTCCGATGACATCAAGCGCCGAATGAACGACCCGGAATTTCCCGTTGCCGGTCCCACCGTCATTCTTGCCGATAACGCGCCGATCGAATCTCCCATCACGTTCAACTTTGACGACGTGGTGGCGACAGCGATGGATAATCGCTTCGAACTGGGTCAACAGCAGCTTCGCATTAATTCCGCGGGAATAGCCCAGGATGTGGCCAAGGTGAGCACGCTCCCGAAACTCGATCTGAAGTTGAGTGTCGCCGCTCAGGCCGCACGCCAGAACGAACAGGATTCGGCCAGCGATTCGTTCCTCGAATCGCACATCGGTGGCTCACTCGGTCTGAATTTTGAGATTCCCATCGGCAATCGCGAAGCGATCGCCATCTTCCGAAGAGCCAAACTCCAGCGGTTGCAGGCGATCGAGCAGTATCGCTTTCTGGTCGACCAGGTCACCCAGGATGTGAAAACCGGGTTGCGCGACGTGAATGCAAGCTGGGACGAGATTGGCTCACGCCGTCAGGCCCGATTTGCCTCCTCCGATACCCTGATGGCCCTCGAGCAGCGCGAAGCCAACGGGGAGGCGCTGGACCCGACCTTCGTTCAACTCAAGCTCGATTCGCAGGAACGGCTCGCCGACGCCGAGCGCCAGGAGGCGCTGTCGATTTCAGAATACAACATCGCCATTTCGCATCTGGAACGGGTTAAGGGAACGTTGCTCCGATATAACAACGTAGTGATGCAGGAAGAGAATCTGCCCGGCGGCCACCGGTCCAAATAAAGCGCCGGGTGATGCCGATCGATCTTTCCTCCTGGCGTCCTGCTTACTTGAATTGAAACTTGACAGACGACGTTCGCGGATTCTTTTTGATTTTTTCGGTTTTCCCTTTCGAGTAGACTTCCAGCGTGCTCACGCTTCTGGTTCTTCAAGGTCCCGATAAGGGCCGCCGATTTGAACTGCCTGATTCGCCTGCCCTCGTCGGGCGCGACAGCCGGCAGCTTCCGCTCACTGACAACACCGTCAGCCGGCGTCATTGCGAACTGGTCCCCGGCGAAAAGGGGGATTGGGTGCTTCGCGACATGGGGAGCTCCAACGGCACCTACATTAACGGCGCGCGCGTCGCCAACCGGCAGGAATTGAAGATCGGCGACCAGATCCGGGTCGGCCGCACGCTGATGGTCTTCGGCGCGGCGCCCGGCGTCTCACGCACCAGCGGGGGTAACGTGAGCCTGAGCGGCGAAGAGAGCGGAATGGACAGCTCGATCATCCACGCCCTCCCCTCCAGCGAAGATTCGATGGTACTGGCGGTCCCCGAACCGGCCGCGGCGGCGGTGGCGAATCTTAAGATTCTCTATCAGCTTGGCGCTGCCCTGGGGAGCAGTTTCAACGTCGATCAGGTCCTGGAAGTGGTGATGGACCTGGTCTTCGAGCACGTCAAGGCCGACCGTGGCATCATTCTCCTCATCGACGAGAAGAACAACGAGCTGATTCCGAAAGTGGTCCGCACGCGCGAGGATTCGGATGCCAGGCCCGTTGCTTCCGGTCAGGACAGCGCCGCGCGCACCCCGCCGGAAAAAATCCACGCCTCGCGAACGATCATCAATCACGTGATCTCCACCGCCGAGGGCGTTCTCTCCACCAACGCGATGGCCGACCAGCGCTTCAGCAAAGGCAAGAGCGTTCACAACCTCGGCATTCGCTCGGCGCTCTGCGTGCCGATCAAGGCGCGCAAGCTCCAGGAAAACCCCAAGGCGGTGGAAGACATCGTCGGGGTCATCTACATCGACAGCTCGGTCAAGAATTACACCTATTCACCCGATCAGCTCCGCCTGCTGACGGCGATCGGATTGCAGGCGGGGTTGGCGATCCAGAACGCCAAGCTCTTCCAGGCCGGCCTGGCCGCCGAGCGCCTCGCCGCGGTGGGCGAAACAACTGCCGCTTTATCGCATTCCATCAAGAATATCCTCCAGGCCCTGCGTGGCGGAGCCGACGTTGTGGAAATGGGTTTCAAGAGCAACAACCTGATCCAGGCCACAAAAGGGTGGGGGATCGTCGAGCGGAACCTCGACAAGATCTTCAACCTGACGATGAATCTGCTGGCTTACAGCAAGGCCCGCGAGCCGCAGATTGAGCTGGTCAATCCGAAGGTGCTCGTCGATGAGTGCGTGGAGTTGATCGCGCAGTCGGCCAATGAAAAAGGAATCATGATCGTAGCCGACGTCGAAGAGCGGCATCCCGCCGTTCCCATGGACGCCTCCGGGATGCACCAGGTGATCATGAACCTGCTGAGCAACGCCCTCGACGCCATCACGAAAAAGGACGGCCTGATCCGCATCGAATGCAGTTATGATGAGGAAAATAAGCAATCGGTGTTCGAGGTGGTCGACAACGGCGCCGGCATTCCCGCGCCGATGATGCGCCACATGTTCGAGCTGTTTCATTCCACCAAAGGCAACCGAGGCACCGGCCTGGGCCTGGCGGTTGCAAAGAAAATTGTCGATGAGCACGAAGGGTCGATCAGCGTCAAGAGCAAGCCGGGAGAAGGAACCAGCTTCACGATCCGCCTGCCGGTCTATCGCGCGGATTTTTCCGATCCGTCGCAGACGCATGGGCCGCCAAGGTGATGGGGTTCCGCGGAGCGGGGGGGCTGAAGTACTTCGTTCAGCGTCAGGGCTCGCTCGTTGGTAAACGTTCAACATTCAACGTTCAACGCTCAACTTTCAACGAAGGGAAAGCCCTTACTTTGAAAGTTGAGCGTTGGACGTTGAATGTAGAAATGGGCTCTTAACCGTCCTGAATACAGATGGGACGGGTTTATCGCAGTCGCCAGGCAACCCAGCACGAATGACGCCTTCAACAATAGTGGCAAATCTGCGTCACGTTTTGTAATCGGCCTGG
The DNA here is from genome assembly GCA_963754335.1 of uncultured Phycisphaerales bacterium. Taxonomy (GTDB): domain Bacteria; phylum Planctomycetota; class Phycisphaerae; order Tepidisphaerales; family Tepidisphaeraceae; genus JBBSDP01. The sequence continues at coordinate 658,442 of CAVWFQ010000005.1, read as the reverse complement.
TTGGTCCAGCCGGATAGAAGGTGGATGAGGATTTCATGATCGAGCGCCGCCCGGACTACGAGCCGACCGCCTATGACGATGACTGGGAAGATATCCCAGCATCAGGCCCGTTCCCAAAATGGTTCGGAGGCGTGATCGTCCCCATCGCCCTCGTCGTCTACGGCATGGCGTGCATCATGACGCAGCACGCTGTTGTCGGTCATCAAATGCCTCTTGAACTGTACGGCATGAGAGCCGTGGCAGCGGGGACCGCCTGCCTCAGCCTTGGCCTGTTCCTCCATTGCCATTTCTTCTGGGGCAATATCTATCACCTGTTGGCGTGGGCCGTGCTCGGCAAGATCATCTCGATGGTGGCCTTCATCGGCAGCGTCGGATACCTGCTGGTGAGCGTTGGCATCTTTGGCGAGAACTAGGCTTGGATGCGCAGGAATTGCATGAGGGGGCCGAACTTCCACGACGGGGCAAAGCGGCGCCACAAGAAGGTATCATACGCCGACCGTCGCCGCCGCGCCGCCCCGCATTCTTCGAACGGGAGAATTGGAGAGCGTAACCGATACGGGGCGGCGCGGCGGCGAAACTATTTGAAGCGACGACGATTTCGCGCGCCGCTCTGCCCCGTCGTGGAGGACCGTAAACGCGCCATGAATCTAATCTCCTCCGCTCGGAATCTTCGCCGGCATCTCTACCCGGCCGACGGGGCGGTCCTATCGATTCTCATGATCGCTTCGATCACGGCGTCGGTGGCCGGACGACAAGTGCGCTGGCTGCTTCTGGCTCATCTGGGGCTGCTGGCCGGTTACCTGGTCTTTGTGATTCTCGCCGGGCGATTCAGCGCAAGCCCGTGGGTGGGGTGGGTTCGGCCGCTGGCGGCGATGATGACCGTCTTTGCGCTCTATTGCACCATCGGCCTGCTGGGGATGTCCGCGATGCCTTATCGGTCCGACCCGGTTCTGGCACGGATCGATACGGCGTTGTTCGCGGGACACAATCCGACGTTTTTCATCCAGCGGTGGCAGACGCCGGGGCGCGTCGAGTTTTTCGCATTTTTCTATGCGCTGTTTATTCCTTATATCAATTTCTCTCTGCTGCTTGGCTCGCTGGGGAGGCCGCCGCTGGAGCGCGATCAGTTTCTCACGGGGTGGGTCTTCACGTATTGCATCTGTTTTCTCGGTTGCCTTTTTCTTCCCGGGCAGGGGCCGGGCGGCTATTTCGCCGGCAGGTATGCGGTGCAATTGCACGGCGGGTATTTCTTTAACACCGTCGTCGACACCGTGGCGCATTCAGGCGGATTGATGGGGATCTTCCCCAGCCTGCACGTCGGCTCGTCAGTCTATCTCTGCTTATTTGACCTGCGAACCAACCGGCTGCGCGGGCTGACGTATCTCCCGGTCGTGCTTTTGATCTACGGGGCGACGATCATGCTCCGCTATCACTACGTGACCGACGTGATCGCCGGGACGATTGTTGCCGTGAGCTGTAATTGGATCGGCCCGCGGGTCTTCATCGGGTGGGCGCGATCCCGGCGGGCGGCCGGCCTGCCCGCGCTGCCGGCTGGAGAAGAGGATGGTCTATTGGATATTCCGATTTCTCGCCCGGATTGCGCTGTGGGTCTTCTTTCGGCGAATTGACGTCGAGGGGCGCGATGCGCTTCCGCGGGGGCCCATTCTTCTCGTCTGCAATCACACCAATGCCCTGGTCGATCCGCTGCTCCCCCTGGTGGCGCTGCCGCGCCGGATCACGCTGACGAGCAAAAACGTGCTCGCCAAAAACCCCCTGCTGGCACTGATCGGCTGGGGGCTGGGTTCGATTCCTTTTCACCGCGCTGAAGACCTGGGCAAAGGCGCCAGTCCGCGGGAAAATGTGCGCAGCATGCAGCGCTGCCGCCAGGTTCTGGCCCATGGCGGAGCGATCTGCATCTTTCCGGAAGGAATCAGCCATTCCGACATGGCGATGCGCCCTTTTCATGTCGGGGCGGCGCATCGCCCTCGACTTTGTCCGCAAGGACGCAAATGCCGGCCGGTTGAAAATCGTGCCGGTGGGTTTGCTCTACACCGCCAAGGGGCAGATCCGCTCGGAAGTCTGGATGCGCTTCGGCCCCGCGATCGATATCGCCGATTGGATCGCGCAGCACGACAATCCCGACGGCGACGCGCTGACTGGCGAGCTTCGCCGCCGAATCGAGGCGCTGACTATCGGCTACCGCGATCGCCGCGAAATGGTCCTTGTGAATTGGGCGAGCGAGATCGTCGCGACGCAGGCGCAGGCGCCGCGCCTGCTTGGCTCGGCGCTTCCGCCTGTGGCGGAGAGCTTTGCGCGCCTGTCGCTCATTCAGGCGGGATACCGAACGCTCCTGGACTCTCACGCCGCCGAGATTTCCGACCTGACCGAGCGCGTGCGGCGTTATCGGGCGGAGCTTCGTCGCCAGGGGATCGATTCCTCCGAGATCTATCTGCCGCGCAGCCCGTTTCGGGCGATCTTTTTCCTCATCCGCGAACTCGAGCTGATCGTCATCGGAGCGCCGATCGCGCTTTTTGGAATTCTCAATCACCTGATTCCTTACCTCCTGGTGCGCCGGATCGCGCGGCGCATGTCGACCGACAAAGATCATTGGGCGACCAACGTCATTTATCCGAGCTTCATCGTGTTTCCGTTTTTCTACGCGATTCAGATCGCGATCGCGTGGCTGATGCTGTCGGCATTCTGGGCCGCCCTCTACACGGTCGCGCTCCCCTATTCAGGCTTTTACGCGATCCTCTACACCGACCGGGCGGGAAGTGCCTGGCGGCGCGCATCGACGTTTCTCTTTCTCCTGCTGCGTCCTTCGATTCAAACGCGGCTGGCCCATGAAGGACGCGAGATCCTTGCAGGAATTCAACAGCTCGCCCGCCATCTTCCGTCCGATGGGGAACCCGCGGCGTCCGCGAGCGAGGCAACAACATGAGCTTCGTGGTCCATTTCAATCACATCGCATCCGCGGACGGCGGCGCTGGTCGGCGGCAAGGGCGCAAACCTCATCGTGCTGACGGCAGCCGGCTTCCCGGTGCCGGGCGGTTTTGTCGTTACCTCGAGCGCTTATGAGCAGTTCATCGAATCGGCCCCCTGGCTCGAAGCTGCGGTCGAGGATTTCGAGTATGAGCGGCCGGATCGCTTGCGCGAGCAATGTTCTGAGATCCGCCGGCGTCTTACCGAGGCGCAACTGACCGAGGAAGTGCGCCGGGAAATCGGCGTCGCCGTGCGGCAAATGAACGCCGCGGGCGCGAGCGGCGCATTTGCCGTGCGGTCTTCTTCTACCTTCGAAGATCTGGCCGGAGCGGCTTTCGCCGGACAGCACGATACTTACCTGAACGTCCGCGGCGAGGATGCGATCGTCGATCGGATCCGCGCCTGTTTCGCCTCGCTCTGGGAAGACCGCGCCGTTCATTACCGGCACCGGCAGGGATATGCCCAGCGCGATGCAAAAATGGCGGTCGTCATCCAGCAGCAGATCGAATGCGAGGTGGCCGGCGTCGGTTTTTCCGTTGATCCGGTGAACGGGCGAATGGACCGGATGATCGTCGATGCCAATTTCGGCCTCGGCGAATCCGTCGTGTCCGGGGAAGGAGAGGTGGACCACTTCGAGATCGACAAATCGAAACTCGAGTTGATCCAGCGCGCCATCGGCCACAAGGAACATCAGATCGTCGCAACCGCCGCCGGGTCCGAACGGCGGCCGGTGCCGGCGGAATCAATCGATGCCGCCTGCCTGCGCGACGATCAGGTCATCGCAATCGCTCGCCTCATGCTTCGCGTTGAGGGGCATTATGGCCTGCCGCAGGACATCGAATGGGGGATCGCCGCCGGCGTCATTTATCTGCTCCAGAGCCGCCCCGTCACGACGATTCAGCCGGACTGGACGCGCGACGAATCCGCGGAGCGATTTCCCAATCCAATGACGCCGCTGAGCTGGGACTTTATCAGCGTCGCCTTTCGCGCGTCGATGAGCCATTCGCTCGCGTTGATGGGCCTCCCGCCGATGAAAACAGACTGGTTTGCGATCTTCGACCACTATATCTACGGCAACCAGAACGCGGTGCGACTGATCGGCATGTTTCGCCCCATTCGCGCGCGAAGCGCGGCGGAACTGGTCGCGGAAATCCCCGAACTGAGAAGGCGGTTTGCCTGGGTCATGGACCTGCCCGTGAACTGGGCGCGCGATTTGGATCGATACCTGATCCGGCTCGGCCGGCTCCAGGCCCGGCCAACGCCGAATTCGCTGGAATCCGCCTGGCAATTGGTGCTGGACGTCCTGGGGGCGGCGGAAGATTATTTCCGGCCCAATATCGCCATCTCCATGACACAGTCAGCGCTCTATCGGCTGCTGCACCACCTGATCGCGACCGCCACCGGGCCGGAGAAAGCCATCCGCATCGTGGACGGCCTGCTGAGCGGATGCGAGACCAAGACCGCCATCGTCAACCGCGAAATCCATGAGATGGCGGAACTCGCGGCGCGGGATCCGCGATTGCGCGAAGAACTGGTCACCAGCGGAGGGACAACATTTCTCGAAGCCGATCGCCTGCAGGCTTATCCCCTTTTTGCCGCCCGCTTTGGAAGATTCCTCGAGGATCATGGCCATCGCGAAATGGACATGGATTACCGCGTTCCCACCTGGTCCGGTCGGCCGGCGGTGGCTCTCGATTCGCTCGCGCTGCTGCTCCGCGCTCAATCCATTGAAGACCCCGGCGAGCGAATGCGCGCCCAGCGGCTCCGTTATGCCGACGCCGAGCGGGAATTTCTCGCAGCCGTCCCCGAAGACCTGCGGTTTTTCTTTCGCGAGCTGGTGCGCCTCACTGCGCACCTACACGATCCTGGATGACCTGGAGCACTATCAGACCACGCGAATCAATCCGATCGCTCATCACGCCGCGCTGGCCCTCGGAGGATTTCTCGTCGAACGCGGCGCACTGCGCGAAGCGGCCGATGTCTTTTTCCTCAAAAAGGCTGACGTGCAGGCCATCGTCGATGATCCGAGCGCAGGCCAAGCGTCGCGGCTTTTGGAAAAGTCACTCGCCACCCGGGCGTCGTATGAGCAGGCGATGAATAACCCCGCGCCCTGGTCGCCGGGAAAGATCGCCCCCGCGGCGTCATCGGGCCCGTCCGGCCGGATATTGAGCGGTCTTCCCGGCAGCCCGGGCCGGGCGACTGGCCCCTGCTTTCGCGTTCGCGGCCCGGAGGATTTCGGAAAATTTCCGGGCAACTCCGTTCTCGTCGCCCGCACCACCAACCCCGCCTGGACGCCATTGTTTTACACCGCCGCCGCCGTCATCACCGAAAGCGGCGGCCCCCTGTCTCACGGCGCGGTGACCGCGCGCGAGATGGGCCTTCCCGCGGTGATGTCCGTACGCGGAATTATGAATCTCGTCGCCGACGGGCAAATAGTGACTGTGGACGGGAGCGGCGGGACTGTTGAGATTCATGAGCAGTTGGCGCCGCGCCCTTCGCCGGCGACATCACCAGGATCTGCATGAACGTCGGTCTACACAGTGCTGGGGAGAGAATAGAGACACCAGAAGAACTCTGCCGAAACTTCGTTCGCACCGGGCCGACGGTGTATGAAACGTTCTCGCCCAACATGCGGCAACACATCTGCCACCATTTCGGCGGAAACGCCTTCAGGCCAGTTGGGAAAATCGACCGCGTTGCCGGTGACAAAAGGCAGCTTCCTCCCGTCACGCAAGACGACAGTGAAGATGCAGTAGCCCATTCCTGATTCGCCCTCTTCATACAAGCGATCCGCGAACACGGCGGAAAGGCGAAAAGGGCTTTCTTTGATTTCTTCGATCTTCTCCACGAGGACGTACCTCTTGGCCTCATCGTCCGATGGCCAGATGCCCCAGAATTCTTTGTATGCAGTCGCTTCAACAACATAGACCCGACCTAATAAAGTGCCGTCTGTGAGACGGACCCAACAGGGGCGGTACTGCATCGTTCTATCCACCGATGGCTTAACCATTTTGAGTTGCTCGTACAGGCGAGGCGTGAGTTGATGAATTGTCATGAAGGATATCCCCGGCAGCAATGTCGATCTGTCATTTATTTTCCGGTTCGCCGATCCCTTCCGGGATCGACTTCTCGCTGATCGCAAACGTCGGCGCCAGCGCCGCGCACAATCGTTTCTGCCAGTCGATCGCTGCGCCGGCGACCCATGGGAATTCCTGCTTCAAACTGTCCCAGTCCACCTCCCAGGTGAGGGGAAGATCGGCGTTGAGCTTGTGCGGCAGGCGGACGGCGTTGTTGTCCCTGAAAATTTCCTGGAGCATCTGCAGCGGCACGTGAACCTGCTCGGCGAGGAGCACGGCGTCGTACAAATCCTTTCCCTGCGGGTAACAATCCGTCTCCAGCCAGAGCAGCTTCCAGGCGAGTGAAAGTTCCTTCGTTACGGCGCGGACCTGGATATCGTCGCCGAACTGCATGGGAATTCGCGTCCACACAGGATCGGCCAGGAGCTTTTCGCCGAAAACCAGGTCCATCTGTACCACGCCGGGGGGAACGCCGTCGGCTTTCCAGGGGAAGGCGACCCGCCGGCCGGGCGCGCGTTCGTAGGTCCAGATATCGTCGATCGAAACACGACGGGGCTCGATCCCCATGTTGCTCCGCCCGAGGAACTCGCCGCTGAGGCGAATCAGGTCTTCGATCATTTCGCCGGTTTTCGAATCCGACAGTTTCAGATCGTCAGGGGCGACCACCCAGTCAATGTCTCCTGGCTCGCGCGCGGCAGCCCCAAGCCACGCCTTGAGGAGAAGGCTCCCGCGCAAGATCAAATGATCCCGCCATTGTGAATAAGCGACCACGCGCGTGAGGTGCTCAATGGCCTGCGGCGTGCCGCTCGCCACCGCATGTCGGCGGCCGGGTCCTTAAAGGCCGGATCGCTGAGTCGAAATGCTTTCGGAAATTGCTTCAGTGAAGGATCGAAAAGCTCGGCCTGTGTCGCCTCGTCGCCTGATATCCCGGCGGGCTGGTAGGTATTGGGCAAACCTGGATCAACCGGCCGCGCCCGCGGAGCACTTTCCGCAGAAAGCGGGTCCGTCTGCTGGACCGGATCCACTTCCGATTGCGGCTGCTGACGAATCGGCTCGGCCGCGCGGGCAACGAACCGCTTTCGAAGCTTGTTCCAGATCGACGCCACCTTCAGTTTTCCTCTCCGGCGATCCAGCCCGAATCCAATTTGAGGTTGCTGTCGTACACGACGTATTCCTCCTCGATTTCCGCCACCGGATGTCCGAGGCTCCGCAGCGCGGCCACGAGCGCCTCCAGTTCCTGGCGGGCCTGCGATCGGCCCATACGACGGCACCGCTGCGTGACAAACCGTTCCTCCTGGCCATCCGGCCGCCGGCGCAGCGCATTGCGTGAAAGATGAGCCGAATGCCGCTCGGCTACATCGACAATTCCCGACCGGTCCGCGCCCGGAGCGAGCAGAAGCTTAACATGGTGCTCGAAATACCGGATATCCCCTTCAGCCAATCCTTCCGCGACCGACAGGGGCACGTCCTGGTTGAATGGGCTCGCTTCGATTTTGATGCGACTGACAACAAATCCTTCGGCCGTGAGCTCTCGCGCAATCCGTTCGGCTTCGGCAAGCTCAATTGAAAGCACGCCGCGGCCGTGGCGCGTCAGCATCGGCTGGGAAGTTTGCTGGCCGCGATCGAGGACGATGTGCACGCACTTCAACCCATTGCGCAAACTCCATTCGTGCAGCACCCCCAGGGGACGACTGCTGTTCACGTCGATCGTGATGTGCGTTTCAAATTCACCCGCAAATTCCGTCATGGGTGGCGCTCGATCGATCTGCACAGGCCTCTGCGCTTCGACAGGTAAATATCGCACCGTGAATAAAATTGTCGAGAGCCGGCGCCGCTGCTTCGGAGGCGGCCTTTGATGATACATTTGGAAACCCATGAATCGACCTTCACGCGCTCAGATGGGAAAACAGACGCTTTCGATTCTGAAAGCAGGAGCCTACACGAGCGCGTCCGGCCGGCGGGTGGAAATCGGCGACTCCTTGCGTGCCAGCGTGCAGGGCACCCGACTCGTGCGGCCGGAGGAATGGCCGGCTTTGCTCGATCGTGCTCGCGCGCTGCGCGCCGACGCCGCGGAAGCTCGAATTGAAGTCAGCGGCGAGACGACGCTCGCCGCCGCCCGGCGACTCATCGTTGATGAAAATCGAACCGATGTCGCGATCCTGAATTTCGCATCGGCCAAACACCCCGGCGGGGGATTTCTCTCGGCGCGCGAGCCCAGGAAGAAAGCCTCGCCCGCGCCTCCGCCCTTTATGCGACGCTGAAAACCGCGCAGGTCTATTATGATGCGAATCGCGCGAGCCATTCGCTGCTTTACACCGATCATGCCATCTTCAGCCCGCGTGTTCCGATTTTTCGTGACGATGAGGGAGATCTGCTCGATGAGCCGTATCACGCATCGTTCATCACGATGCCGGCGGCGAACGCCGGCGCAATGAGGCCGGGCTCGGCCGAACTCGGAAGGGTCGAACAGGTGATGGAACACCGAATCCGCTGCGTCTTCGCCCTCGCCGCGAGCAACGCTTGCCGCGGCCTGATCCTCGGCGCGTGGGGCTGCGGCGTGTTTCGCAACGATCCCGATATGATCGCCCGCCTCTTCGCCGCCGCCCTCTCGGGCAAGTCATCCTGGCGGTCTTGCTTCGAGCGAATTGTCTTCGCGGTTTTCGATCCGATGCCTGATGCGCCCAACCGCTCCGCATTTGAAAAGCACTTCGGCAAAAAGTGAAACGACGATCTGCTTCGTCGGAAATCCGGCCCGTCCTGGTTTGTCGGATACAAAGAACCACTCTGGTAGACTCGCGCCGTGGATTTTCCTCTCGACGCCGCTCTTGTTCACGATCAGGGCCGCAAGGATTCTCGGAGTGCTGACTCTCGTCGCCGGGACGCTTCTTCTTGGTTTGGCCGTGATAGGAGATGCCATCCGTGCATCGGAGTGGTGGCGATTCGTGGCGGTCGTTCTAGCCTTCGACGTCATCCCGGGAATTCTGCTGCTGGTTCTCGCGTCGCGCATGGAGGCCAAGGCGGTGTGGGCCTTCTACCTAACGATTGTCATTTCGATCATCGAGATCGGCAGGTTCGGCATCGACGTGGCAATCCGCGTCTCGACTCCGACCCGCGATCCCGTGACGGGCGCAATCCTGGGCTCAGATTTGTGCCTTCGGTGGCCCTGCGTGCTGCTCGCCGTGGCATGCCTCTCCGCGATCCCGGAAGTAAGACATCTGTCGCGCAGCAATCGCAGGAAAACGCGCGGATTTGAGGCCATCGCGACGACCACGACCGCAACGCCGCCCGCGCCTCCGCCTCCACCCGCGCGACAGCGCCGCGCACGCGAAAGTCGGCGGTTGTAGGACCATTTGTCGTCGAACTTTTCTCCGGGATGCTGAGGCCTCACTTCTCAAGGATGAACCGCTTCAGCGAGAACTTTGCTGAATCCCGGCCCTTCCGCCGAGCGAATTTCGAGTGGTCGAACTTCTTTCCATTGACCCGGGTTCTCCGATGGTGGATCGGTGTCCCAATGCACGGGGTTGAGCGAATCGGTGGGGGAATCATCCGAAGCTGAGTCAACCTCGTCATGATCCGGCGAAGGCATGGTCGAAATGGGTGGATCCTGCCATTGCACACTCAGAAGCCATTGGCCGCGATGGGCGGCGGGGATCGCGGCATTGTCGCTGCGGATTTCAAAAAGACGGCAGGGATTCCTGTCAGTCGCCAGTCCTACGCTCCCGCGGCGCACCACCTTCATCGAGCGGTCAAGGACGACGACGCCCCAGAAGTCCCAGAACATGTGCATGCCCGCCCCCCGCAGGATGACGAGGCGATCGCCGTCCGGGGTGTGCCAGATCGCCTGATACCAGGAAGTTCCCCATCCCAGGTCGTGGCGGAGCATGCGGTCGGGCCCGTCGCCGCGCGCCGCTTCCCACGCTGGATAAAAATCGATTCCTTCTGTTGGATTGGCGCCAAGTCCCGGCGGGGCGCCGCGGCGCGGGTCGCTCCACCAAATCAGCCAGCCGATCGTGAGGAGGGAGGCGATCGCGAAGGCCGCTCCGATTTGCCCTGGCCAGCGAAAGGACTTTGTCGAAGTTGGACTCGGCAACCCGCACTCAGGGCATCGGGTTGGGGTGCCGCGTAAATCGTATCCACATTTTTCGCAACAGCCGGATCTGCGCCGTTGCAATCGGCCAAGCCGGTCGGGCATCGGGAACAGCAGTGTTGCCGCGACGAAAAAGTAGAGCGTGATCGCCCACAGCGGAAACGCGAGATACCTTGCCCGCGACTGGTCGATGACGGTGGCCATTCCAAAACCAAAACGGGATCGCCATGGTGTATCTTCCGGCCAAAGCGGATTCCTTCCGGCCTGATCGATGACGCGCGACCACTTCCGATTATTCGGCGCGTCGTTCCGATAGCAGAAGCGGTATGCAACCGCCGTCCCGCGATCGGCACCCAGCTCGATGAGTGACTGGGCCCCCTGGCCGACGAGAAATTCCTCTTTGAAATAGCTGCGCGCCCAGAGCGATGCAGAGGCGAAGAGTCCCGCAATTGCGAGAAAGAAAAGAATCAAGAGGCCGACACGGAGAAGTCTCATCGCGAATCCGGACGCCCCCAACGCCCGGCGTGTTCACACGCCGGGTATCCTCATCATAAACCAGGAGCGATCGGAGAACCCGGCGCGTGAACGCTCCCGGCGTTGGATTCGTCAAAAAGGCGACTAACGGCTGGCGCAATAGTTCTTAGGCGATCTCGCGATTTGTCTTCGCGCCATTCTCAGTCCGGTGAACGGCTCCAGAGGCCAGTTCTCGTTCTGGGATTTGCCGCCCCAGAAGCTCGAGCTTTTCCTTCCACTCCGCCTGTTCCCGCTTGTTTTCTGAATCCAACGGCGCGCCGGTTCGCAGCGCTTCGACTTCCAGGCGGGAAAGATGGAGCGATTCGAGGTTGTAGTCTCGAAACGCCTCAACCGCGATCGGGACGATCGGCTGAATCAAGGCGTGCATCGCAAAGGCGTAGTCCCTGATTTCCTGCTGAGCGTGCGCATCCATCCGCAAAGACAAAAAATGCAGAAGATTGTGCAGGTTAATTTTCCAGTACCACTCGGTGTAAATGTTGAGCGGGAGTGAGATGCGGGCGAGCTCGCGCGACACGCCTGCGTTCAGGAATTTCTCGTAGTCTTCGTGGTGGCTTTCGATCTCCGTCAGGTAATCGCAGAATTCCTGCGCCGTCATGTCTTCGATCTTTTCGTCGCCGCCCTGGCGGTTGGTCGCGCTCTGCTTGCGAACGTTGCCCGGCGTCGGGCGATAGTAGCGGTCGGGGACGACCGAATATCGGGCGCTGTATTCGTTAACGCTTGCAGTCCGATGGCGGATCCATTGCCGGGCGATGAAGATCGGCATCACGTGGTGGAACTTGAATTCGACCATTTCAAATGGAGTCGTATGCCGGTGGCGGGCCAGGTATCGAATCAACCCGCGATCCTCGTTCACCCGCTTGGTTCCTTCGCCATACGAAACCCGGGCGGCCTGGACGATTGCGAAGTCGGCGGTCTTGCCGACCGGCGCCAGGCGCGGCATCACGTCCAAAAGGGCGACCAGGCCGTGGTCGTGAACTTTCAGTTCCCACCGGGAGGCGCCGTGCATCACATCGTAGACCTCGTGCTCGAAGGTTTTCCGCACGACTTCTTTGCTCAGAGATTCGTTCTCCATGCCGGGATGATAACCGTAATTTATTCAGCTTGCAGCAATGAGCGGTTGGACTCAGGGTGGTGGCGCGGGAGAAACGAAGACGCGCGGACTTACGTCCGCGGCTATGAAAGATTTCGCAAATCGCACTGCGCGATCCTTAGCAGCCGCGGACGTCAGTCCGCGCGCCGCGTGAAACCGGAAAACCTGAAAAGAAGAAATCCGCGAGGCAGGAAGCCTCGCGGAATTTCATTGGACCGAATTCTCAAGCCGATTCTCTATTTCTCGTGGTCGTGGAGGCCTTCTTCCACATGCTTGATGGCTTTATCGACGTGCATGATCGCTTCGTCGCGGTGGCCGCCAAAAATCTTGTCGGCCGAGTCGAGTTCTTCGCGGGCACTGTGCAGCAACTCCCTCGCGTGATGCATATGCTCAAATCGCGCGAGATGGCTGGCTTGCGGCAGATCACTGGGAAGCGAGACGAAATCGTGCTGCTCGCGCAATCCTGCCTCGACATGTTTCATCGCGGCATCCACTTCCTCGATGGCTTTGTCGCGCTGGCCTCTGAAGATTTCTTCGGCGCTTTCCAATTCCGAGCGGGCCTCCTTCAGGCTCGCCATGGCGTGGTGCATGTGGGGATGCTTCCAATGCTCCTCCAGCGGCCGAACCGCCGGCGCATTGCCTGAGAAAGCCGGCGCCGCAATCCCGGCCCCGGCGCTCAGTCCGCCCGCGACGCACACAACCAGCATTGAACGATTGAACCATTTCATGAATCAAACCTCCGTTAAGTTGAAAGAGATGACACGCTTCGCCAGCATTAGTTTGCCACGACTCTATTTCCGGTGTCAACAGAAAATCTGATGGCGGACCGAGGCCGATGGGCATTACGTTTTCGTTTTATTTCTTGCCATCCCATCCCTCCCCAATTCCCATCGCCTCGGCGATGAGTTCAGCGATGTGAACAACGCGCGTGGGAACATTCTCGCGGTGGCACATGCCGGAGATGTTCATGGTGCACCCGGCGTCGTTGCAGACCAGGGTGTCGGCCTGTGTGCGGGCAATGCACTGCACTTTGTCTTCGACGATCGCGCCGCTGATGGCTGGATATTTGATGGCGAACGTTCCTCCAAAACCGCAGCATTGATCGGTCTTTTCCATCGGCTTGAAATCGACCTGCCCGATCTGGCGGAGAAGCCGGACGCCCTCGTCCCGCACACCGATGCCGCGCAGGTGGCAGGTGTAGTGATAGGTGATCTGCCGTTTTTCCGGCAGCGAGAGTTTCGTGAAATCAACGTGCAGCACCTTGTCGAGAAATTCCACGAATTCGTAAGTGTGGGAGACCGTCTGGTGCATCGGTTTTTCCCAGGTCGCATCACCCTGGAAAAGCTGGTGATATTGTTCGCGAACCATGGCGCAGCAGCTTCCGCTGGGGGTCACGATGTATTCGTACTGGCCGAAAATTTCGACGAATCGCTTGGCCAGCTCGCGCGACTCGGGATGAAAGCCATTGTTGAAGAACGGCTGGCCGCAGCAGGTCTGCGCCGGCGGAAATTCAACCTCGCATCCCAGCCGTTCCAGGATCCGCGTCACGGCGACGCCGACGTGGGGATAAAACTGATCGGTCAGACACGTGATGAAGAGAGCAACCTTGTGGGCCATGGTTCAATACTTTGTGACTTGCTGCGTCAGGCCGCCGTCAACATAATACGTGCTTCCGGTGACATAATCCGATTCGCTCGTGGCCAGAAACAGCGCAACGTTGGCCACTTCCTCCGGCTTGCCGAAACGGCCCCAGGGAATTTCGCTGATCGCATTCGCCTTGGCCACCGGATCGTCGAGCACGGACTGGTTGATCGGCGTGGCGATCGCGCCGGGAGCAATGTTGTTGCAGTTGATCTGGTAGGGGGCCAGCTCCATCGCAATGTTTCGCATCAGCATTCGCTCGGCGCCTTTGCTCGCGCAGTACGCCGTGTATTCCGGGAAGGGAATATCCTCATGAACTGAGGAAATGAAGATGATTTTTCCGCCTTGGCCCTGTTTGATCAACTGCCGGGCAGCCGTCTGGCTTACCAGGAACGCTCCGAAAAGATTCACATTGAGGACCTTGTTCCATTCGTCATCGGTCACGTCGACGAAAGGCTTTTTGAATTCGATCCCCGCATTGTTGACGGCAATGTCGAGCCGGCCGAATTTCGCGACCACCTGCGCAATCATTGTTTCCACGTCCTTGCGCTGGCTGACGTCGCCGGGAACCGCCAGGGATGCGGTCGGAAATGCCGCGACTTCGGCGCCGGCCGCCTCGGCGTTCTTCCCGACCGGAAGATAGTTCACGGCGACATGTGCCCCCTCCGCCGCAAATCGCTCGGCAATGGCGCGCCCGATTCCGCTGTTGGCGCCAGTGACGAGCGCTACTTTGTCCTTAAGTCTCATTGGCCCACTTCCTCGGTTCGTGAGTGGTTGTAACTGCATTGAGGCAAATCCCAAATCCCCCTAATTTCAAATTCCAAATCCCAAATTCCAAGTCTCCAAATAAATTCCAAAAACCAAAGGGGAAAATTCCAAACAGAAGGAAGCATCTGCGCTAAGGGGATTCCCATTTGTCCCGTTTGGAATTTTCTTCTTGGTCATTAGAATTTATTTGGGCTTTGGAGCTTGGGATTTGGAAGCACTCGCAGCTCGTTCCCCACCTTCGCAAACGCGGCAACCGCCGTATCGATGTCCTCGGCCGAATGCGCTGCCGAAATCTGTACTCGAATGCGCGCTTTCCCCTGCGGGACGACCGGAAAGCTGAAGCCGACGACGTAGATGCCCAGCTCCAGGAGTCGCCGGGCAAATTCAACCGCGAGCTTTGCGTCGCCGAGCATGATCGGCACGATCGGATGCGAGCCGGGGCGAAGCGAGAATCCAGCGGCTGTCATTCCCGCGCGGAATCGCTGCGTGTTGGTTTCGAGTTGCACGCGAAGATCATCGCCGCAATGGAGCAGGTTGAGGACCTCCAGCGTGGCGGCTGCCAATGAGGGCGCGAGGCTGTTGCTGAACAGGTACGGGCGTGAGCGGTTTCTCAGCAGATCGATCACTTCGGTTCGCGCCGCGGTGAATCCGCCGGATGCCCCGCCGAGTGCTTTGCCGAGCGTGGAGGTGAGGATATCCACGCGTCCCATGACGCCGCGGAACTCGTGCGTGCCGCGCCCGGATTTTCCGATGAATCCGGTGGCGTGGCTGTCATCGACCATCACCATCGCGCCGTATTTCTCGGCCAGAGAGCAGATCTCATAGAGCCGCGCGATATCTCCGTCCATGCTGAAGACGCCGTCGGTAGAGATCATGCGCAGGCGTGCCGCCTGGGCCTCCTGGAGGTTTTTCTCCAGGCTCGCCATGTCGTCGTGCTCGTATCGGAAGCGGCGTGCTTTGCAGAGCCGGATGCCGTCGATGATCGATGCGTGATTGAGCGCGTCGCTGATGACGGCGTCTTCCTCGCCGAGCAATGTTTCAAACAATCCGCCATTCGCGTCGAAACAGGAGCTGTAAAGGATCGCGCTCTCCATCCCGACGAATTCCGCCAGGCGCGTTTCCAGTTCTTTGTGGATGTCCTGGGTCCCGCAGATGAAGCGGACGCTGGAAAGCCCGTAGCCGCGCTGATCGAGAGCGCGCTTCGCGGCCGAAACGACCTGCGGGTGATCGGAGAGGCCCAGGTAATTGTTGGCGCAGAAATTGAGTACGGTTTGCCCCCCGACCTGGATGTGCGGACCCTGGGGCGAACGAATGATCCGTTCGTCTTTGAACAGCCCCGCGGCGCGGATTTCCGCGAGGACGTTCCGGTAATGAGAGAGTGCCGAATCCACGGTCGTAATCTTAATCGTGATCGTAATCCCGCGACACCGGACGATTACGATTAGAATTAAGATTAGGATTCGAAGCGAACTGACAAATGCCCTGCCCAGTTGAAAGTTGAGCGTTGAACGCTCAACTTTCAACGTTCAACTGCAGAAACTTCAATGAGCGACGGCGCGCTCTTATCCCCGGGTGTAGTAATTCCACCCGTGAGTTCCGCTGACCGGGCTGGACGAACCGCCGCCACCGATCGTGTGGCCGCCGCCCACACTGTGCAACGAGCTTCCGCTTTTGGTGGAGCGCGTTAATTTCTGCATTCCGCCGTGGCTGATCAGCCTGGGGGTTACATAGGGCTTCCTGCCCGAATTCGAAAGATCCTTCTTCTGAGCACGCATAGCAAACTCCAATGGCGAACAAAACTGACGACAAACCGTGTCGATCGGATGGGTCTATCCGATCGGCGGGAGCGGAGTGAACTGAGACATCACTTCGCCGCCGACCACAATTTCTCCATCGCATTCGAGCCAGGCGTGGGCTTTGAAACCCTCGGCCGGCTCCTTCTTGACGCCAATCCGTAGCGTCGTGTTCAGGCCAGCGCGTCGCAGCAGCACTTGTGCGGCCAGCGCCTGAGTCAGGCAGCTTGCGCCGGGGATGTAGCGGCTTCCCACGTCCACATGCCGCCGAACACGCGTTATTTCGTTCTCGTTTGACCTGTTTCCCCGCACGCGGCGGGGGGGCAGGTCCAGTTCTTTCCGAATCGTGTCAAACGGCCTCACCCACAAGGCGAGCCGAATTCCCGCGAGCAACAGTGTTGCTTCAAGCAGGCCGCGATGTTCGCTGGCCGGGAGATCGAGCCATTTACCGATTCGTCGTGGGCTGAATCTCCGCAAGCCCTTTGCCAGCCAGCCCATGTAACAGGCACAGCAGCTCACTTTCGCACCGATGGGGCTCGACATCATTGCATACATTGCACGGCCGCAACCTTCCCAGCTTCCCTTGAATCTACGATACAAAATTTCAACCGGCAAATCCGCAATAGAAAATTGCCCGGAACTTCTATCTCAGGTCCTAAGACGTGGGCCTCGCGGCCGTCAACTGGTTGTAACACCCGCAGCCTCAAGGATTTGCGACTCAAATGGTGAAGCCGTCGATCCGATGTGCTCGAAAAGGTGGATTTTCCGCTTTTTGCTGGCGGTTTGTTATAATCCTTTGTCATTTCTACCCGGAGGTTGATTGGACGAGATTCTAACCGATCGGCAATGGCGATTTCTCCAGGCAGCTCAGGTCGCGGCGGGAAATGCAAACCGCTTTCGCTGGCGGGAGGTAGGAGCGTCGCTCGGTTTTGACGACTCCGAATCGCGGACCATCGCTGAAACACTGGAGCGCCGCGTGGCCATCGTGCTGCCGACCGAACATGAATGCCAGTTCCTTCCGCTGGGCAGGGCTCTTGCCCGGCAACTGCTGCCAGCGAAACAGCCGGCGCCCAGGCCGATGGCAAAACGCGTTCATGCGCCGCCCTCTGGTCGTGAACGGCGGGAGGGTTCGTCCTCATCGCACGCACGCCGCAATTCGAAACACGGGCGCGGTGCTGAACCCGCACGCCGTCATTCAAAGCGTCAATCCGCCAAACACCGATCCGCGCCCGGCAAAAGTAAATGAATTGTGAGAGAAGTCGGATTGATTTCCGGAGGCTGGACGCCGTCTCGCACTGAAGATTAGAATGGCGACCGACGTAGCGGGATCCATCAACAATATACGGGGTTATGCTCATGAGCATGTTTCCAAACAGCCGCCCAGCGGCTCTCGGCTATGCAACCGACGATCGGGCCGTATTTAATTTTTTCAATGCCGTCTATGCCTGGATGTGCGTTGGGCTGGCCGTAACGGCCACCACGGCCTGGATTGTGGCCGAGTATTTTCCAGCGGCGCAATTGGCCATGAGCCGGGGTTGGATCTTCCTGTTCTTGATCGCTTCGGTGTTGATGGTGATGGGCATTCGTCGCGCCGCTTTGCGGATCAGCACGCCGGTTGCCCTGGCGCTGTTTGTTGTCTACTCCGCTTTCGTCGGATTTGTGCTCTCTTTCATTTTCCTGGTCTACAGGCTCGACAGCATCGCCGGCGTGTTCGTCATCACTGCAGGAACCTTCGGCGGGATGAGCCTCTATGGCTATTTCACCAAGCGCGACCTCACCAGCCTGGGTTCATTCCTGGTCATGGGATTATGGGGATTGCTGATCGCGACCGCGGTGAACATCTTCTGGGCCAACTCCGGGCTCTATTGGGCCACCACGTATATCGGGCTTGCGATCTTTGTTCTTCTGACCGCCTACGATACCCAGAAACTCAAGCAGATCGCCTATCAGGTGCAGGGCGACCCCGCACTGGCATCGCGCCTGGCAGTGATTGGATCGCTCGAGCTCTACCTCGATTTCATCAACATGTTCATCTATCTGCTCCGCATTCTCGGCAAACGGCGCGTAAATCCTGAAACTTCAAAGCCCCGTTTTATCGCCTGCCCGAAGGGCAGGGAGTCCCTGCGCTTGCATCACTCGCGCGATTGCGCGGTAGCGTGTGTTAACGTCTTGTAAACTTGATTTCATCGCGTAGAATCAACCACGAGGGCAAACGGCGGTAGAGCCCGCAACCCCTCCAGGTGCCGGTATCAGCGGATGGCCGACACCTTCAGGCCTGTTTTGACGTCAGTCGCCGGGGTCTGTTCCATATCGAGGCGAAGCCTCCTGTGGGCGACAGTCGGCGGTTTCGACACGAACGCGGTTTTTTTGAGCGGAGTTCCCTCCGTGCTGGAAGCAATTCTCGCCATCTCTCTCAGCTTGCTGGTGGTGGCGCTGGCATTGCCCTTGGGAATCAGCGTCGATCGGCTCGCGGCTCGGCATTGCCTGCCGGTGCTGGCTTTATCGACGGCATCGGTTCCCGACTCTCCCGCACGCGCTGCGCAAATGGCATTCGCCGTTGCGATCATTCGGTTGAGGGCTCCTCCAAACTCATTGTGCTCAGATGCTGCGCCGGCTCCGGACCCTGGTCCGTGGGTCGGTCGTCGCGTTTGATCGCGGCGCGTTCGCAGGACCGGCCTCCCTTTTTTCATCCGCTGTTGAACACGACGGGCTCTTGCGCCCGTCAGGATGAACTTTGAATTCGTCGCCCGATCTCGTTGCGCATTGACGATGTGAGCGAAGGCCGGTCGGCGGGGAGCCATTCATGACACTGTTGCTCGGGCTCGTTCTGGGCCTGATCGTGGGCGCCGCGGCCCTTTACGCCTTTTTGAATTTCAGCGGGCGCAACCTCGTCGCCGCCGCGCGGATCGAATCGGAGAAATTTCACCAGAATGTAACGCAGGAGGCCTCCAACAAAGCCAAGGAGATCGAGCTGGGGGCCAAGCAGGAGCAGCTCAAGCGCAAAGAGCAGTTCGAGCGTGAGAATGAAGCCGCACGCCGCAAGCTCGACGAGCAGGAAGCCCGCCTTTCCAAGCGGGAAGACCAGGTCGATCGCAAGCTCGATACGCTTTCGGTCAAGGAGAGAAATCTGGACGACCTGAGCGTCAAGCTCGCGGGCCGCGAAAAAGGGCTGGCCGGAAAGGAAGAGCAGCTCTCGCAGGTTCTGCGCGAGCAGCGCGACCGTCTCCTGCAACTGAGCGGCATTTCGGTCGAGCAGGCCAAGGAAATGCTCCTGAAGCGCGTCGAGGACGAGTGCCGCCAGGAGGCGGGCGCGGTCATCCAGCGCATCACCGAGCAGACGCAGGATGAGGCCAAGGAAAAGAGCCGCCAGATCATCCTCCAGGCGATTCAGCGCTACGCCGCCGAACAGACGAGCGACCACACCGTCAGCACGGTCGTGATCCCCAGCGACGACATGAAAGGGCGCGTCATCGGCCGCGAGGGGCGCAATATCCGCAGCTTCGAGAAAGCGACCGGCGTCGACGTCATTATCGACGATACGCCCGGCCTCGTGGTCGTGAGCTGCTTCGATCCGGTGCGCCGCCAGGTGGCGAAGATCTCCCTCGAGCGTCTCGTCCAGGACGGCCGCATTCATCCGGCCCGAATCGAGGAAGTGGTCGCCGCCACCAGCAAGGAGATGGAAGAGGAGCTGCTCCGCATCGGCAAGGATGCGGTACAGGAGGCGAATCTCCCAGGAATTCCCAAGCCGGTCATTCCACTCCTGGGCCGGTTGGGCTATCGCACCAGTTACGGCCAGAACGTGCTGCGTCACTCGATGGAAGTCGCGTTTCTCGCCCAGGTGATGGCCGATGAACTTGGCCTCGATGGTCAGCTCGCGCGCCGCTGCGGCCTGCTGCACGACATCGGCAAGGCAATGGACCACGAGCAGGAGGGAGGCCATCCCCAGATCGGCATGGAATTTCTGCGAAGATTCAACGAAAGCGAGGCCGTGCTCAACGCGGCCCTCGCCCACCACGGCGATGTCCCCGCCACCACGCCCTACACTCCGCTCATCATGGCGGCCGACGCCATCAGCGCCAGCCGGCCGGCGCACGGCGCGAAAGCATCGAACGCTACGTCAAACGCCTGCGCGAACTGGAAGAGCTTGCCGTGACCTTCGAAGGCGTCCGCCAGGCCTACGCCATCCAGGCGGGCCGGGAAGTGCGCGTGATCGTCGACGCCAAGCTCGTCGATGACAAATCCAGCGCCAAGCTCGCGCGCGACATCGCCAAGAAGATCGAAGCGGAGATGACCTATCCCGGTGAAGTGAAAGTCACCGTCATGCGGGAAGTGCGGTCCGTGGAATACGCGCGGTAGGTTGTAGCTCCAAGTTTGACGATCGCCAGCGCCATTCCGCCGCTTGCGGCTTCGCGGAAGAGCCGCCGTCGCAGTAGAAGGACCGCACATTTAGAAAGCGGTCGTCTGTAGCTCCGCGCTCACCGGCATAAACAACCCCGCCTCCTTGAGCCGGCGTTTGATCTCTCGAGCGGCCGCCTTCAGGCTCGCGGCGGCGTGCGACGCATGTCGTTCCTGCGCGGCAAGGTATAAACCTTCAACATCCTTATGCCGTGCGTCCTCTTTGGACGACGTGCATCCATCAAGGCGTTCTCCCTTGCAGCTCAGCAGATTCAGAGCAATGTCGCCGGTGGCCAGTTCCGCGACTTCGTAGCACCAATCCCCCATCACCGCTGAATACGAATTGCTGCCCGGGTCATTGAATTTAGGCTTCCACGGCACGATGTCATTGGCCGTCCCGACCTTCAGTGCCTCAATTACATCCACAAATCGCTCGTCAATCATAAGTTTCTCCCAGCTTTACTTCTGTCGGACTGTCGCCCCACGCTGTCGTCCTCGGGCCAAGTCGGCATCAGAGGATTCGGGTAATCACGTCTCCACGATGTTCAAACGTACTCAAGCAAGCTGCGAGCCAGGAAAACGATGCGAACTGAGTTGTAAATCAAATAAACGGTTTCAATTGGGCGGGTCAGACGGACAGACCGAATGAGACGCAAGGGGATGCTCCGAATTTTCCCGGCAGAGTCCAAAGTAGTGTCAACGTCATGTCTAGGAATAGTGATTCCGCCGCTTTGCTCTCGCACTTTGCAGTCCAATCAAATCCGAGTTACCGCGAAGGCGCGAAGGCGCGAAGAAATACAAGAAAGTCTCAATTGGTTTGATGGTTTTAGATTGTCCCCTTCTTCTTCGCGCCCTCGCGCCTTCGCGGTTTTTTCTGATTTTAGGTCACCGCCAATGCGCATTTCGGTTTCCGCCAAGGCAGTAGAGTCTCATGGCGTGACCCGAATCCGATCCTCGGAAAACGTAACCGGCCCGTCGTAACTCCGCCGGATCGAAGCGAGAACCGCGTCGTGCGCCGCGTCGATAGAGGGATTCAGGTGAGTGAGCAGCAGCGCCCCGGCGTGCACCGCCGCCGCAACTTCGCCGATCTTTTTCGGCGGCGTGTGCAGCGTATAAAGAATCGCCCGCGAGCCCGGCGGATCCAGCACAACCGTATTGAAAACGAGCAGATCGCAGTGATCGGCGATCGTTCGAAGATTCGCCAGCCCTGCTGCATCGATATCTCCGGAAAAAACCACGCTGCGCCCCTGGTAGTCGACGCGATAAATAATCGCCGGGGCGTCGTCATGATGGCCGGCGATTCCGCTGATCGTGAGCCCATCTTGGGAAAGCAGAACCTGCGGCTCGCCGCCGGACTTCAATCGGGCATCCACATCGTTTGCAGTAATAGTCATCGGCGCGGAAAAATCGGCGAGGTACGCCCACGCCCCTTCCTTGCCGAAGAGCAGATCCATGAACCGTTTTGTCGATGGGAACTCGCCGGAGCCGGTCGGGCCGAAGATCTGAAAATTGATTGGGCCGCGCGTGGAGACGACGCGCGCCTTGAAAATGCCGGGCAGTTCACCGGTGTGATCGATATGCAGGTGGGTGAGCAGGACCCGGTCAAGATGATCGAGTGCGATCTGAGCCTCACCGAGGCGCGTGAACGCGCCCGAGCCGGCGTCGATGAGAATCCTTGGCGTGCCGTTGAGCGAGAGCACGAAACACGTCGACGCCCGCCCCACGGCGTCGGGGCCGCCGGAGCCCAGCACGATCAGTTCGAGCGGCGCTGTCTTTGCTTTTGCGACCGGCGCTGACGGTCGATCATTTTGCGGCGAGCGCGGTCTGCGCGCAGCCTGTTCCGAGGATGAAGCAGAGCACGACGATCGTTTCGCGGATCCACCTGGGCGACATTGAGTTCCTTTCGCAAAGAAGGAAAATCAAGTTCAGGCAACGTCCCCGTGTAGCCGGCGAGCTTGCTCGCCGTTTGCTGCGGGGGAGAAAACTGCGAGCAAGCTCGCCGGCTACACGAAGAACGCTCGCCAATCTGATCATCGCTTTAACTGACGCAAGTCCAATTCGGCGCAAACTTGCATCTTGAGCAAACCTGCATGGCTCGCGCATCGTCTGCACGCAGCAATTCTGCGATGAAGATGAGAAAGTTTCCCGTCATCCCCAATCTCCAACCTGGCCGCAAACGATGCTGACGATCGTGCAGTTGAGCGAGGAAGGACCAGATCAAACGCGCGTGACCGTGACCTGGGAACGCCATGGGGCCACCACGGCTACGTCGACCGTCGCGCCATGCTCGACCAGCAGGCGGGCGCCATGTAGCTTTCGTTGGGGATCAAACGGGCCTGCTATGTAATGCTTGCCTTCATCCGGGTCCCACGCCTCGCGCGTGGCCCAGTGCAAGGGCGCATCGCCGTCGGCAGATTTGGCGTTCACATCCGCGCCAGCCGCGATCAATACTTCGACCACTTCCCAATCGCCCCGCCCGGCCGAGAAATGAAGGGGCGTCACGCCGTAATCGCTGCGAACTCTTGGATCCGCGCCTTTGGCAATCAGCGCGTGGGCCTCGTCCGCGGTGCGCGCGAAACAAAGCGGCGTCGTACCCTGGCTCCCGGAATTGGGCCATCCCTGTGTCGAAATGAAACGGGCGCCGACGACGAACAGAGAAACTGCCAGCGCCGCGAGGAGCGCGATGATTTTGACACGTCTCAAGGTCATCATTTGAGCGAAGGTCCGTCGGCCTGGCATGACGAGCCTTGCCCGGTCATCCCAAAAAAACGTCCGATCCGAAAATCCTGGCCCGGCAGTAAAGTGCTCGCATGGCATCGAAAACCGGAAGGTCATCCAAGCCGTGGGAGAAGCCCAATCCCCGAAAAGTGTCCACAAAACTGACCCCGAAAGCGAAGGCGTCGGCCAAAGCACAGGCAAAACGCGCCGGACGAAAGTATCCCAACCTCGTCGATAACATGCGAGCGGCGGCAAAGTCGAAGAAGAAGTGAGGTCGCCTCACCCGGCCCTGATTTGATTGTCTTTCCGATTGTGTTCCAATTCGCCCTCGTTTATTTCCTATTTCGGCCGTTCGGCCGTTAAGGTTGTCGCAAAGTAGTTTGACTTATGCCTTCAATCCGAAAATCGAGATCAGCGGTCGCGACCCCGCCAGCGCGTGCAGGTTCTTTGCGACGCATTCATGGCCGGTTCGCGTCAAAAAAAAAGGGGCAAACCTCTAGCCATGGCTGAAAACGGCCAGGCAAATCGTCGAAATCACGAGTCCGAGCACGCGAGGCAGAACGAAAAATTGCAGAGGATCGATTCCCTGACCTTCGATCATCCGGATTTCCCCGGACACGTGCATCAGTCCCAGCTCGGTCGCGACAGCGTTGCCGCTTCGGGCAATGACCAGCAGGTTGACCAGCAGCGGCCCAAGTTCCCGCACCACCACCGCAACAAGCACCGGCGAGAGCAGGCGCGACTGAACGATGCTCCCGACCCAGACCTGATATTGCACCACCAGTAAAACGCCGAGCGCGAATGCAAGGAAGCAGACAATCCCGATCGCCTCGACCCCCGACCAGAGGATTTGCCGGACCAGGGCGTGGCGTATCGGACGCGTCCAGGTGCGCGGCCGCAAACCTGCGAGCAAGACTGCAGATACAAGGGCCACAAACTGAAGTAGCTTGCGCAATTCGACGACCGCAGCCTCACCGATTTTTTCAAACGTCCCGAGGGGATGCGCCGCTGCGCCGTGATGAGGGACCTGATTGCCTGACGCGGGTTTGGGAAGTGTAGTCACAGGGGGTGCTGTCGCCTTGCCCGGCGATTCTACGGATCGCGGGCGGTTCAGTAAACGCGAAGGAGAAAGCAGAGTTCCTTCTCCCTCGCCCAGTACTCTGGGAGAGAGCTGGGGTGAGGGTCATTCCGCGTCGCGCGTTGAAGACCCTCACCCCGCGCCCTCTCCCGGAGTACCGGGCGAGGGGGAAGCTTTTCGAATTTTGCCGTGTCCGCGATCACGCGGACGCCGGGGTGATCACAACTTTTTCTTTCGGAATCGAGGCCAGCACTTTCGGATCCATCTTCAAGTGGGCAAGGACGAGCTCCGGCGGCAGATGGGAGATCCATTGGCCGAGCGAGACATCTTCA
Source organism: uncultured Phycisphaerales bacterium (assembly GCA_963754335.1). Classification (GTDB taxonomy): domain Bacteria; phylum Planctomycetota; class Phycisphaerae; order Tepidisphaerales; family Tepidisphaeraceae; genus JBBSDP01. Next base: position 633,947 of record CAVWFQ010000005.1, on the reverse strand, counting down.
TAACGTGGCGCTTTGAACATTTCGAGAAAGACCAGGTCCGTCTTTCCGGTGTTTTCAATGTAGTGCGGAAGGGACTGGAGAACATATCCAACGTCGCCGCCGTGGAAGTCCATGGTGCGCGCTTTTCCGCCGCCGGTGAAGACAGTTTGGCGGCCGCTGCCGGTCACAAAGTACTGCCACTCGTCGGCGTTGGGGTGCCAGTGCATCTCCCGGAGTCCGCCCGGTTTGAGGATGACCAGCGCCGAGGCGAGGGTGGTGGCTGCCTTGAATCGGGTCGAGTCGGTGATCCGGACCTGGCCGCCCGGCTGAACCTTGTCTGGTGATTGCTGGCTCAGACGATAGCTGAAAGGATTCGGCGGAAGCCCTTCCGGACCGACCGCCGCTTTTCGATCGGATTCGAGCGAGCCGGGAACCTGTCCCGCGAAGATCCACAAGTCTTTCTTGGGCATCGAGTCGAAAGCCGACTCGGGCACATTGAGATTCTTAGCCAGCACCGAGCGCGGAGTGTGATTGAGCCAATCGGTGATCAGGAAGGTGTCGAACTCGGAGAACTTCCCGTCATCGAACACCAGAAGGAATTCACAGCCGCCTTCCAGACCCTGAATTGAATGGGGAACCCCGCCGGGAAAATTGAAGATGTCATACTTATTTACGTCATCAACAAAAGCCCGGCCGGACCCATCGACGGCCGTGATTCGGGCGGAACCCTGGATCATGAACCCCCATTCGGCCGGCACATGCCAGTGGAGTTCACGAATTCCACCTGGCTCCAGCCGCATGTTCACGCCGGCGATCGTGGTGGAAATGGGCAGGTCGCGGACAGTCACCTGCCGGCCCCAGCCGCCCTTCGTCACGCGGTTGTGGCCGACCTGAAACGGATATTTGAAGACATTCACATCTCCGGCGTCGGTCGAGGGAGGCGTCCACGAGTCCGGGTTCTCCGCGGTGATGACCTGATTCTGCGGATCCGGATCAGTCGGCTTGACGCCTTCATTCATTGGATGACTGTCCGAAGCAGGACCTGCGCCTTGTTGAGCCTGCACCAGCGAAGCGGCCCCTGCCGCGAGCGCGGCCGAGCCAAGTCCCGCGACCATGCTACGGCGTGTATAGGTATGACCATTTACATCGTGACTCATTGGTTTCCTTTCCGCATATCTCGGTGTCTGAAGGAGTGACAGTCGCCGTCAAAAATAGGCCGGCGCGTAAAAATCAGAAATGCCGCAAACCGGGGGCCGATTCGAATGTCACGATCAGAGCCGGGGAGATGCGAGAGATGTCGATTTCGACACAATCGGGCAGAGGCGGATTTCCCGTCTACGGCATCAGGATTTCCCCCAGTTGCTGGAAAAATTCTCCCACTCTTAACATCGCGCGTTCACCAACACTTCTCGCTCAAGGAGCTTACGTGGAGCGATCAACATTGGCCGTCTGCTTTGTCGTGGCGATTCAATGGTGTCAATGGAGCGACAACTGCCTCGGCCAGACGAGTACTACTCAGCCGTCGCAACAGGAATTGTTGGAACAGCTCCGCCAGCTCAAGGATCAAGTCAATCGGCTACAGGCACGGCTTGACGCGCAGCAACCTGCGACACGGCCGACCAGCGCCTTGCACGCCGCGGGGCAGCGAGATTTGCAGGATGAACGCGAGACCATCGCGGATCTGATGCAGGATGCGAATCGGCGATTCTCGCTGGACGATATGGAGTCGTTCACGGCGGGATATATCCGCAATCAAGGAGTGATCATCCGAAGCGAAGACGGCGATTTCATGATGCATCCGTGGGCATTTCTACAAGTGCGAAACGCCACCACCTACCGCGATAACGCCCCGGTCGGCGCCACCGCCGCGTCCACTGCCGATACTCAAAATGGCTTTGAACTGCCGCGCGCAGAAATTCATCCTGGATGGAAATGCTTTCTCACGCGATTTCACCTACCAGTTTATCTGGGCGACCAGTGACACCACGGGCAATCTGCAGTTACAGGACGCCTGGGGGCGGTATCACATTCCCAACACGCCTTTTGCGATCCGGGCGGGCCAGATCCGCAATCCGCTGGATCATGAGCAGATCATTTTTGCCACGAAGAGCCTGACGCCGGAGCGATCGATCGTAAATAACGTTCTGCTCAACGGCGATGACATCGTCAAAGGGGCAAGCATTGGCTACGGCTTTGATACGCCTTCAATCTGGCGCGTCGAGGCTGCGATCACCAGCGGTCAGCGTAATTTCGACACCGATTTTCAACCGTTTCCGACCAATACTGCCGACTGGGGCGCAGCGGCGCGCCTCGACTGGAAGTTCATGGGGGATTGGAAGGATTACAACCAATTCACCTCGCTCGACGACAAAGACCCGCTGCTCATCGCAGGCGCCGGCGTGGATTATACCGAAGCCGGCGCGGCCGCTGCGCTGACTCATGTCGTCGATATTCAATACAATCTGCCACAGGGGCTGAGTCTCTACGGCGCTTACCTCGGACGTTACACACGACACAATGCCGGCTCTCCAACGACAAACGGCCAGCCCAGCAGCCCTACATCCCCCGCTTCCAACACCTATGATTCCACGTTTCGGTTCATGGCGGCCGACCTGATCGGCCCGCACTGGGAGCCGTTTTTCCGATATGAGTATCTGCATTTTGACGGCAGCGAACTGCCAGCGGGAACCGGGCCCAACATCAACGATTTTACGCTGGGCACGAATTACTATTTCGCGGGCCAGCGCGCCAAAATTTCCGCCGGCGCGTCTTATTTGCCGGAAGGCTCACCTGTCAGTAACACGCTTGGGGATCTGCTCGTGAGCCATAAGGGGAATGAAATTATTGTGCAGGTGCAATTTCAGTTAATCCTTTAGAACGCATCCACCCCGGGTCCTGGCCCCCGGATCCGGGCCGACACGACCCGGCGCGAAGAGGGTTGTGAAACGGCGGCTTTAGCCGAACGTCACCACCGACGGGGTGACCACGACGTTGTTGGCCAGATTGATGTCGCTGAACGTGTTGTTGGGATCGATCTGGAAAATCAGGAAATCGGAAGTTCCACTGGCCAGGCCAGTCAGCGACAAGGTGATTTTGGTCGACTTGCCGGGGGCGATGTTGATCGATTTTCCGGTGCTTTGCACGCCTGAGTCTCTCATGATCGATTCGTAATCCGCGGCAACTTCACAAGCGTTGAAGATGCCTTTAAGGGCGAACGTTCGAATCGCAACGCCGCGGACGTTCAAGCATAATTCAGTGCAAGGAAGATTTGCCCATGTACTGCTTCATTCGCACCGCTTCGTTTTGCATCCTTGCTCTGCTTTTCGTCCGCGCGTCATCGGCCGCCGACGCACCGTCGTTGCTGGCCAAGCCGGGAAACCTGCTCTTCGAAGACGATTTTTCGCGCGGCGACATGAAGCCGAAATGGAATGTCGGGAAGGGGCTCTGGTCAGTGAAAGACGGAGTAGTCTCGGCGGCAGAAATTCCGGATGATCATCATCCCGCTTACGCGTACATCACGCCGAATGTCGATTACAAGGACGCGATCGCCGAATTCTCCTTCCATTTTGACGGCAACAAAAACGTGCAGCTCAACATGCGCGACAGCCGGTACAAGGGGTCGCACGCCGGGCACATCATCCGCGTTCAGATTGAGCCGAAATGGGTCGAGCTTGCGGATTGGAAGACCGGCGTAATGAAAAACGAGTACTACGACAAGACCTCTGATCCGAAGGCGGATCCCGACGATAAGCGGGCGATCCGCGAGAAGATCAAGGACAAGTCCGCCGGCTTCAAGGTGAGCTTCGATCCCGCCGAGTGGCACACGGCACGCGTCGAAGTAGTCGGCGACGAGATGCTCCTCAGTCTCGACGGCAAGCCGGTCGGCTACCTGAAGAGCGAAGGCGTCGCCCATGAAACCAAGAACATGCTCGGCATCACCGTTGGCGGACAAACCGGCGAAATCAAAAATGTGAAATTCTGGGAGGCCGCTGCGTCACCGGATTGGGCGGGCAGTCGAAAAGCGGTGCTGGAAAGCCTCGGTTTAAATTGAACGCCGCCGGATCTCATCCCAATATTTCGTCGAGCCAGTTGAATACCCGCATCACACGAATTTCGGTTCCTTTCGGCTTGCAATGAAGATCCGCGCCATCGCTTTCCGAGAAATGGGCCAGCTTCTTCGGCGAATTGATCAGATCATAAAGCTGGCGCATTGTCCGGGCCAATGGGTATTGATTAAGCGGGGCTGCTTAATCTATACTTAATAATCGATTCGCAAAGTGAAATTTTGTTGAATTCAGGGCTGCTTCTCTCGGGAAGCTGGGACTCGACTCGCTGAACCTGTCGTAAGCCAACATTTTTGCTCAGGATCGGCGCAGCCGGACGGCTTCGCCCGTCGGGCTTGGATTTTGTCAGCGACGTCGGGATTAAGGATTTTTCATGTACAGAGGGCGGCCACCGCAATCAGGCTCTTCGGCCCCTCCTCTCGTCGGCGAAAGCGCGGCGATGCGCCGGCTCGATGGCCAGATCGATGCACTCGGCCGCCGCAATTGCACCGTCCTGTTGTGTGGTGAATCGGGAACGGGCAAGGAGCTGACGGCCCGATCGATTCACGCGCGCAGCAGTCGCGCCCGCAATCCGTTTGTCCCGGTCGATTCAACAACGCTGCGCGATACGCTTTTTGAGTCGCAGCTCTTTGGTCACACGCGCAGCGCTTTACCGGCGCCGACCGCGAGACCCTCGGATTTATTCGCACCGCCGACGGGGGCACCCTTTTCCTCGACGAGATTGGCGAATTGCCCCCGCAAAGCCAGGCCAAGCTTTTGCGATGTATCCAGGAAAGAACGGTTGTGCCGCTCGGCGCCACAGCCGGGATAACGGTAAACGTGCGCGTCATCGCCGCAACCCACCGCGACCTCGCCGAAATGGTTCGGCGCGGGGAGTTTCGTGAAGATCTGTTCTACCGATTGAACGTTGCTTCGCTTCGCATTCCATCATTGCGGGAGCGAATGGAGGATGTGCCCCTGCTGGTTCGTCACGCGCTGGCCGAACTCGCCCGGATTTACGAAGAACCTCCCCGCGCCCTCTCCGATGCGGCGACGGCGGTGCTGATGAGCCACCGATGGCCGGGCAATGTGAGAGAACTGATGAACGCCGTCGAACACGCGCTGGTCTTCTCTCCTCCCGATCAGATACTCGATGTCGGAGACCTCCCCGACGGCGTGCGCGCTGCCAGCGAGCGCAAAATCACCGCGTCGAACGAACCTCTGATGACGCTGGCTGACGCCGAGCGGCAGCTCATCGCCGCTGCGCTTCGCGCCAGTGGCGGCAACCAGAGTCGTGCGGCCCAGACCTTGGCGATCGAACGGCACCGTTTGCACCGGCGTATTGTGCAGTACAAGCTGACCGATCTGGTTCGCCCGTCGATTCCCCGTCACTGATTTGGGATCCACATCACCTGTGAGATGGAGCGGAGCGCTCCATTTATTGCATTGGCATAAAACGCACCGGAAGGAACGTATTGTTCCAGCCGATCGTAAACCGGGCTGCACACTCCAGATGGGTTTTGGACGGTTCGGAAAATGGAACATTTCGTTCCAGATTTCGTTCGGTCTGGCATCGTTCCCCAAAATCCAATTGATTCGGCAAGTCCTCCGCCGCAAGCGAGATGCGCTCATTCCACTGCACGCCACAATGCCGGCGCATGGTTCGCTTTGATGATCACCGGCCAGCGGCAGTCGCGGCTGCCTGGAGCGATCAACCATGAGAATCCATTCCATACCGATGCGCGATACGTTGATCTTTGCCCTTGATGAGCAGGCAAAGGTCAGTTCGACGTTCATCGAAATGAGTGGCGTTGAACACTGCCGCGCAGATCGGATGTTGCCTGTCCGAGTTGCAAACGCCGGCGGCGCGTTGCGCCTGATCCAATACCATCAGCCGGCATTCCTGATCGTCTGCGCCGGCCGTGAGCGGTTGGACGAACTGGGAGCATTCATCCACCTGTTGCGATCACTGCGGCCAGGGCTTCCGCTGCTCGCGATCGCGGCGGCAAATGATGAGACGGTCGAACGTGCCGTGCGCCGCAGGGGCAAACTACTATTTCACGCTCGGCGTTGATTTTGACGCGCCACTTCTGCGCCAGACGCTCGGATCGCTCGGTCAATCTCCACCAGCATTGAATCGATTTGCCCGGCCGCGCATTCGCGGCCGACCCGCGGCGATGTCGTGTCCGTCTGATCGCGTCCTTTCTCAGGACTACATGATTTTTGATAGGCCAGGCGGTCGGAGGCTCAAAAGCGAAAGCAGATCACGACACATCAAACAGTTTGGAGACGATCGTCGTCCCCAGCAATTCGAATGGGAATTCTCAGGTTAGGAGTCAACGCAATGAAAGCTACTCTTTTCACATCCGCGGCATTGTTTCTTCTGGGCGTCGCTGGAGCGACTGCTTCGGCAAATATTTTGACCGATCCCGGATTCGAATCGAATCCGCTTGCGCCTTCATTCAACACGGTTTTGAATAATTTTCCGGTTTATCAAAACCAGTGGGGCGCGGAAAGTGGGTCGATCGTCGGCGTTACCGGCGGCATCAGCCCCGCGTCGGGAAACAACATGTTGCAGTTGAATGGGCCGGGCACCGGCACGGTATCTCAGGCGGGCCAGGTCGTCGATATCACTTCGAGCGCGGCACTGGTCGACGCCGGCAATGCCGTCATCCAGGCTGGAGCGATGCTCAATTCCAACGCCGTGCTTCCGATCGGCGGAGTTTATGTCAGCTTCTTTACCCGCAACACCTATGGCACCATCTTCGGACCCGCTCCGACCAACGTGATTAATGTCGTCCCCAACACCTGGCAATCGGTGAGTGTCAGCGCCCCGATTCCGCCCCTGACCCGATGGATTCTGGTCCAAGTCGGGTTTGATGCCAATTCAATCAGCAACTCCGCGGGAATCGTCACCGCCGGCTTTGCCGATGACGCTTTCGCCAACGTCGTCGCTGTTCCCGAACCCGCGTCGATCGGCCTGCTCGGCATCGGCGGACTCGGTCTTCTCGCCCGTCGTCGCGGGGCCTGAGAGTCGCGAATCCGAGAATTTCACCAGCTCCCGGCGTGGCCGCCGGGAGCTTTTCGATGTGCGCCACGCATGTCATGTGTTTAGGAGGTGCAAGTCCTCTGCGGGCCGTAATGAGCGGAACCGTCCGTCTAAGCAAGGGTGTCGGCCGCGAGGCCGAATCTGAAGGAAGCGAGGGATAGCGTCGCCGCTGAGGGGCGTGACTCCACGACGGGAGTTCAGACCCGACGAACAGAAACCGGATACAAGGCCTGTATGCTGAGGGTGATCGAGCATTGGATCGAGATGCCCATACTCATTCGTACGGCATGCGGGGTAAATCCGGCGGGGCCTGAGCCAGGGACACATGACTTACCGTGGGAGATCTCCATGCCTGCCGCGAGGCTATCGACGGGGCAACCCGCCGAGAGGGGCATGGAGAAGTCAGCCGTGGCCGCGGTACTCCGCGGTGATCGACGGTACACCGTCGATGCAAGCAAGAACGCGGTGTTCTTCCCTCGGCGGTGCAATGAGCGATTCGTTCCTGCTGTTTGGCCGGAGTGCCGGCCAACGTGCGGGGGTACTCGCACACACGGGTTGAAAACCCGTGCCACACGACAAGCCGCCGAATCGGTCATGCACCCGTTCCTGGAGAATCCAGTACGGACTCGATTGACTCCGGACCCGACCCTGCCGATATTTCGATAGATCGACGCTCGCTTTTCTCGAGGCGGAGTGAAGGTGCGCGGGCGATCGACCTGTTTGATTTGATAATTGGATTCCCGCCGGCATATTTCACGATCGATCCATGGACGAAACGGGAAAGATAACAACCGCTGACGCTCATGCCGCCGGCGCGGTTCGGTTGGCTGCCGGCGTTGTGCAAACGGAGCCGCCGCTTTGCGTGGATCTGGATGGCACGCTGATCGCGGGTGATTCGTCGTGGGAATTGATGCTGGCGCTCGCCAAGTCGCGCCCCTGGATTTGTTTCGAATCCCCTTCTGGCTTTTGAAAGGACGGGCCCACCTCAAACAGGAGATGGCGGCCCGCGCCTCGATCGATCCGACCCTCTTTCCGTATCGCGCCAGCTGATGGAGTTTCTCCATGAGGAAAAGCGTAACGGCCGGCGTCTTGTACTGGCCACCGGGACGCATCGGATCATCGCGGACGGTGTGGCCGCCCATCTTCAGATTTTTGACGAGGTGGCGGCGACCGAAGGGGACGTCAACCTCACCGGCTCACGAAAGCTGGCCGAGCTCAATCGCCGATTCGGAGAGGGGCGGTTCGATTATATCGGCGATTCGGCCACCGACTTGCCCCTGTGGAAGAACGCGCGGCAGGCTTACATCGTGTCGCCGGGCAAGCGGCTGGTTCGCCGGGCTGGTCAGGTTTGCACGCCGGCCCGGGTCTTCGACGCAAACTTACGGCCTGCCGCGGCGATCAAGGCGCTACGGCCCCACCAGTGGATGAAGAATCTGCTGGTCGTTCTGCCCCTGATTCTCGCCCACAAGATCGGCGATCATAATAAGGTGGCTGAAGCGATCATCGCGTTTGCGGCCTTCAGCATGACCGCGTCGGCGATCTACATCCTCAATGATCTGCTCGACCTGGAAGCCGACCGGCGTCATCCGCGCAAGCGTTTCCGCCCCTTTGCCGCGGGGACCGTTCGCGTCTCGACCGGGGTGCTGATGTCGGTGGCATTGCTGCTCCTCGCTTTCGGCGCGTCCGCGGCGTTGCCCCCGAAGTTCACCGCGTGGCTTTTCTGCTACCTCATCCTGACGACTCTCTATTCCTTCTGGCTCAAGCGAAAGTTACTGCTCGACGTCATCGTCCTGTCTTTGCTCTACACGCTGCGCATTATCGCCGGCGCGGCTGCGGTGGAGGTGGAGCTGACGATGTGGCTTCTGGCTTTCTCCATGTTCTTCTTTTTGAGCCTGGCGTTTGTCAAACGCTATTCAGAGCTTCTCGACGTCGAGGACCGAGGCGGTGAAGGCGCCAGCGGGAGGCATTACAAAGTTTCCGATCTCCGTATTATCGAAAGCGTCGGGCCGGCCAGCGGCTATTTGTCGGTGTTGGTTTTTATCAATTATCTGGACAGCCCGGTGGTCCGATCTCTGTACCAGCAGCCGAAAATCCTCTGGCTGGAGGCGCCGTTGCTGCTTTACTGGGTGACGCGGATCTGGTTCATCGCGCGGCGACGCGCCATGCATGATGACCCGATCGTCTTTGCGATCCGCGATCATGTGAGCCGAATCGCGGGGGTGGTCGCGACGTTGATCGTTCTGGCGGCCTGGGCGCCCAAGCCGCATTGGTGGCCATTTTAGCGCGAAGGGCGTAGTCTCAAACCGATGGCTCGGTCCAGTGCATTGAAGTTATCCGGATGGGGGAACCTTCGGCGGGAGCCCGCCGCTGTTTACCGCCCCGAACGCGTTACCGATGCGATCGCGGTCGTGGAGGGCGCTCCCGAACCGAATCTGATCGCGCGCGGGCTCGGCCGCAGTTACGGCGACGCCGCCACCAACGACGGTGGCGCGGTCCTCCTCGAAACGCGGCTCGATCGGTTCCTCTCATTTGATCCGAACACCGCGATTCTCGAATGCGAAGCCGGCGTGTCGCTGGAACAGATCATCGAAACATTTTTGCCGCGCGGTTTTTTCCCGCCCGTCACCCCGGGCACCAAGTTCGTGACGCTCGGAGGCGCGATTGCGGCGGACGTGCATGGGAAAAACCATCATCGCGACGGATCGCTCGGCGAGTTCGTCGAGGATTTGGACCTTTTGACCGCCTCCGGCGGGATCATCCGCTGCTCGCGAGAGCAGGAGCCGGAACTTTTCTGGGCGACACTCGGCGGCATGGGTTTGACGGGGATCATCCTCCAGGCGCGGGTTCGGCTGCGCCGCGTCGAATCGGCCTACATCGCGGCCGATTATCAGAAGATGGCCAATTCGGACGAGGCGCTCGCCTCGTTTCTCGCCGGCGACGATCGATTTCAATATTCGGTCGCCTGGATCGATTGCCTGGCCGGCGGAGCATCGCTCGGCCGTTCGGTGCTCATCCGCGGGAATCACGCCGGCCGCGAAATCCTTTCCGCCGCCCAGCGCGAGCAGCCGTTTTCGGTGCCCCAGCGTAAGCGGAAGCGCGTTCCGTTCAATATGCCGAATTTCGCGCTCTCCCCGACGACGGTAGGGGTGTTCAACGAGCGATTTTACAACCGTCATGAAAACGGCGGATCGATCGTCGATTACGACGAATTCTTCTATCCGCTCGACTCGGTCCTGAACTGGAACCGCATTTACGGCAAGCGCGGTTTTTTCCAATACCAGGCGGTCTTTCCCGCCGCCGGGGCTGAGGCCTGCCTGCGCAAGTTGCTCGAACGCGTTTCGCAATCGGGACGCGCCTCGTTCCTGGCGGTCCTCAAGAGCATGGGCAAGTCGAGCGGCGGGCTGCTCTCGTTTCCGATTCCCGGCGTTACGCTGGCGCTGGATCTCCCGTTTGCCGGCTCGGAGACCGTCGCGTTTCTCCAGGGGCTCGATCGCATCGTTCTCGATTACGGCGGGCGCATCTATCTGGCCAAGGATGCCTGCGTAAGCCGCGAGGATTTCCGGGCCATGTATCCGGATCTGGCTCGCTTCAATGAAATCAAAAAGCGGATCGATCCGCGCGGGCGTTTCAGTTCTTCGCTTTCCCGGCGGCTGGGGATTGGGACGGTCGCATGAGCGAAACCGATTCGACTGCATCGTGGGTTTTGATCGTCGGCGCCTCGTCCGCCATCGGTAAGGCGATGGCGCAACGATGGGCGGCGGGGGGGAAGGAGATCCTCCTTGCCGGCCGTGATCTTGAGGACCTCAACCGTTCAGCCGAGGATCTGCGCATTCGCCATCAGAGGCGCGTCGAGGTGGTCTCCTTCGACGCGCTCGACTTTCCCAACCACCAGGCGTTCTGGGATGAGTGCCTCAAGCGCGCCGGGGGCAGGTTGGACGGCGTCATGGTCCTGCACGGGATGCTTCCCTCGCAAGCCGACGCGCAAGTCGATCTCGATCTTCTGCGCCGGGCCATCGATACCAACTTCACGTCGGTGATCTCGCTGCTGACGCTCGCCGCCAATGAATTCGAGCGGCGACGAAGCGGTTTTCTCTGCGTTTTTTCCTCCGTCGCCGGCGATCGGGGCCGGCAGAGCAATTATGTCTATGGAGCGGCCAAGGCCGGCCTCACCACGTTCCTGGCGGGATTGCGCGTCCGAATGTTCAAGTGCAATGTGGCGGTGATCACCGTCAAACCGGGCTTCGTGGATACCGCCATGACCTGGGGCCTGCCGGGAATGTTCCTGGTGGCCAATCCGGCTGCGGTTGCCGCCGATGTCTGGAATGCGGTTGGAAAACGGCGCGGGGAAATCTACACGCCCTGGTTCTGGCACTGGATCATGATGATCATCCGCTGGATCCCAGGGCCGGTCTTCAATCGGATGAAGATGTAGTTTGCCGGCCCGCAACCTCCGCATACCACCGGCTCGTCACCGCAAGTCCCTCCTCGAAGTCGACGACCGGCTCATATCCAAGGATCGAGCGCGCTTTGGTCAGATCCGCCACGGAATGAAGAACATCTCCGTTCCGGGGATCCGCATGGTCGATCGGCGTGCCGGGTTTTCCGAGGATCGACGCCATTTTTTCGGCAAGTTCATTGACCGTGATCCGCCGGCCACAGGCGATATTGATCGTTTCCCCTCCGATCCGCTCGGTGGCGCGGGCGGCGAGCAGATTCGCGTGCACCGCGTTATCGACGAACGTGAAATCGCGCGATTGCGTGCCGTCGCCAAAAATCAAAGGACGCCGGTCAGACAGAAGAGCCTTTGCGAACGCGGCGATGACCGCCGCATAGGCGGAATTCGCATTCTGGCGCGGGCCAAAAATGTTGAAATAGCGAAGGCAGGCCGTGTCCAGCGCATAGCACTTTGCGTAGGCATACATCATTGCCTCGCAAGCCACTTTGGAAGCGGCGTAAGGGCTCTTGGGCCTCACCGGCATTTCTTCAACCTTCGGAAGAACCTCCGAATCCCCGTAGGCAGAGCTGCTGGCTGCAAAGATAACGCGTTCGACGCGCGCATGGCGCGATGCCTCCAGCACGTTGGCGGTGCCGCCGATATTCGTCGAATAATAGGGTTGCGGCCTCTCGATGCTCTGCGGCACCGATCCCAGCGCCGCCTGGTGAAAGACCCACCGGCACCCGCGCATCACCTCGCCCAGCAGGGCCGGGTCGTTGATGCTCCCCCGCACGAATTCCGGTCGATTCGTCTGGTGATCTCCAAACTCGAGATTTTCCAGGTTTCCGCCGCTCAGGTCGTCCAACACGACCACGCGGGCGTTGAGCGATACCAGCGCCTCGACCAAATGAGAGCCGATAAAGCCGGCCCCTCCCGTTACCAGGGCTCGGCCGCCGTTAAAGAAATCCCCGTGAATTGCTTTCCAATCAACGATCGCCATCGAGCTCCATTTGCCGGGGGTGGGTGACAGATTCGGCGGTCGAAAAAGTCACCCCCCTCTCCCGGTCCTGCGGGAGAGGGCGCGGGGTGAGGGTCTTTAACGCGCGATGCGGAAGACCTTCACCACCCTCTGCCAGACTACTGGGAGAGGGAGAAATCACTCGGCCGCCGAATCAATGTATACGGCACTTTGGCCAACGCAACCCGGTACATGTTCAGATGGTGCAAGGCACCTGTCATTCGGCGAGGTGGGGCATTTCCATGAAGGCGTAACACAACATGTGGCAGATGGTCATCTGCGCATCCTCGACCCGCCCGTAGTGCTCCGAAGCGATCACAATCGCCTCGTCGGCGAGCGTCGCAAGGCGCCCGCGTTTCCCGCCGACCAGCGCCGCGGTAAATACGCCATTTTCCTTCGCCCACTCGACGGCCTTTACCAGATTCGGCGAATTGCCGCTCACGCTGATCACCAGCAAGGCGTCCCCCGCCCGCGCATAATTCATCAACTGCCGGGAGTAGATGTCTTCATACGCGTAGTCGTTGCCCAGGGCGGTCATCCAACTGACATTGTCGTTGAGGGATAGAATGCGGAAGCGATGCTTGAGTTTGTCGGACGAACCCTTTCCCAGGTCCGTCGCGAAATGCGAGGCGTTGGAAGCGCTGCCGCCGTTGCCGCAGGTAAACAGTTGCCGGTCTTCAGCGAGAATCCCCCGCAGCCGGTGGATCAGCTTTGCAACCGCGGCTGTTGGTATGGAGTCGGTGGTCTTGTTCTGTTGTTCACGATAGCTGTCGATCCAGTCGTTGAGGCTGTGAGCCGTCTTCAATCCGCCGGTGTTTTTCGGTTGGTCCGCCATCGGAGTCATCATATCGATCGGGTAAAGGCATGGGTAGGGGATGGACCATCGAGTCAGGGGTCATCGCCGCCGGCAGCTTTATCATCCGCGAACCAGCCCGCGGAGTCCCGCCGCCGAAAATGTCCGCGACTGCGCAGCTTCGCCCGGCAAAGGTGAAGCGAATGTCCCACAATGTCCCAAAATGCCCCGGGTGCGCCACACTGGGCGCGCCCGCCTAATTGACATACGAACGGCGGTTTTTCCAGTATCGCTCCCAACGTTCGTCCTGGCTGAGCCACATGCCGCGCAGGGCCAAAATCGTCTCGATCCCCTCGGATGACCAAAACTGCTCCGTGCCTTTGATCCGTTTGTTGAATTGCTTGACCGCTGCCTCGGTTTCGCCCGAGCCGACGGGCCAGCCGCGACGGCGGTACTCCGGGTAATTCATGTGCGTTTGATGGGTCGTGAAGTAGCCGACGTTGCTGGCCAGCACCCGCCGTGGGTGGGCTGGCGAATCACCTGGCAATGGCGGTCCCAGTTTTCCCGACTCGCCGGACAATTCGCTGATCACCCGCTCCACGCGTCCATCCCACAGCAACGCCTCCAGGCGCTCGGCCATCTGCGCCGCCGCTGGCGTGCCGGTGCCGTGGACTGCCTTGCGCAATCCCACAGGTGCTCGGCCGCGTGATACCAGTCGATGATCCGGGCGTCCACCGGCACGTGCGCTTCCAATAGTGGATCGATCCAGTTGCCTCCGTCTCCAGCGCGATCACCTGTTCCGCCTGACGCAGTCCACGCCGCTCGGCTTCCACCCGCGCCAACGCGCCAAAACCCTTGGCCGGCTGCGCCGTGGCCAGGAACGTGGTGACGAGTTTTTCAGGTCGGCGCCCTCCGTGGTCGGGATCGATTCCATCGCCGGGAATGTAACTGCCCACGCTCAGTACTTTCTCCTCGCGCCAGCGGCTGTCGGTCTCGGGGTCTTTGTCCCTGCTCTGATAGCGGCCGCCATCCATACCGATGACCAGCAGTGGCACGGCGTTGGGCGGACAAGACGGCCGCTGACCGCACTGATATGCCGCCAATTCCGCGTCGCGGTCGGCCACGGCTGATTTTCCCAAACCTTCAGCCCAGCGCCGCACCTGCTCGGGATGCAGCGGATCGTCGAACATTCCCCAGTCGCTGGTCAACGCTCGCGTCGCCGGCTCGAATGCCTGCTGCACCGCAGCCTCCCGCGCCACCCGGCACGCCGCCTGTGGCGTCAATGGTGCCTCCGACGGCAAGGACCACTCACGCTCCTGAGGGGGAAAAAGACCGGCCACATTTCCGGCATCGGCACTGCTGGGTGCTCACCACCACCGGACCATGCGGGCTGATGATTTCCTTCTGGGTCACGCGACCGCCGTGATCGAGGTAAATCCGATCCGAGGCGCATCGCGGGCACACGCCGCAACCGCCGACCGAAACCTCGGCTCCGTCATCCAACGCCGCACGCTCCTGGAGAAGCGTGGGAATGACCGCTTTGCGCAGCGCGTCGGCCTGATTCTCCCAATCCAAAAATGTCTTCCCACGCAACGGAGATGATTCCTCCGGCGGGATGATCCGATCCAGCGAATCCATAAACGACTGAATGATCCGTTGCCGAGCATCCTGACGTGTCGTACGAGCGGACATAAGATCCTCCTTGATCTGGCAAATGGGCTAACACACCCAATATACGCAATTTTGCCCCGCGCAGGATGTGGCGCACCCAAATGCCCCAACTTTTAATATTATTTATCGATAAATTGTTTGATTATTGTATAATGCCGAAGCTTCACGCACCCCGCGGCGCATCAGGTGCTCCATCCCGTCGATCACCCCCCGCGCCGCGGCTCGTTCGCCTGGTAATCCATGAAAAGCTCCGGCTCGCACCCTTCCATTTTTCGTTTCGTACGACTGTTTTCTCGCTGCTTAATTGGACCTGTCCCGTTTGCATTTCCCGGTCCCGTTTGCATTTCCCCGTTTGCATTTCCTGTCCCGTTTGCATTTCCCGGGTAAAGCGAGGGGTAGGGATCGGACGATCGGTCCAGGGTTCATTGCCGGCTGCGGCTGTATCTCCCGCGAACCAGCGCCGAATCGCGCCGCGGAAAATGCCTCCGACGGCGCAGGACCACCCGGAAATAGTGATAAGAATGTCCCACAATGTCCCATTTTTTTAGTTTTTTCCTAGAACGGCTTATGACCCGGCCGCGGATTCCGCAGATGAACGCGGATCAAACGCAAGGTATCTGGATCCGCGAACATCCGCGCGATCCGCGGCCAATTTTCCCGTTTCCGGTTTGTTTGCATTTCCTTGACGCGGGAACTGAGTGAAATTAACTTGTTCTTACGGCGATGACCGAGAGAAAAATCGGGATTCGCATGTCAAGAACACCTACAAGAACGGGGCGATTATGAAATTCAAAGCACTGCCACTAAGGCTGCGTGGTCCCCAGTTACGGCCGATGTGCCGCTATGGTGCTTTCGCCTTGCTCGTGACGGGGTGTCTATCGACGACTGCCTTTGCGGATGGTTGGGTTTCCTATTGGAACGGATCAGGGCCAGTCACGACGCAAATACTCAATCTTGGCCCCGATATTGGGGGAAATAACTGGGGCGCCTTCGGCGTGAGCGGAAACACGGTTGCGTTCTGGACCGAGCCAACGACGGGTGGCTACAGTACGGACGGCGGGAATTGTTTGTTGGAACAACCGCCTTAGATGACTTTCAGCAAACCTCTTTTTCGCAGCCAGCATTTATTACGCAAGGCAATCTACAGCAGGCGCTGACATTCGACTCATCGAACCGGCCTGTATTCGCGTACACATCCGCCGGCGCCCCTCCACTGGGAAATTCTGCGGTTGTCGTATCGTACGACACGGCGACCCAAAGCTATTCCGGGACCACACTGGCCAGCAACGTGGATCAGCCTCGCAACATGGCACTGGCTCTTGGAAATAACGGCCAAGTCGCGGTGTATTCTGGCGGAGAGTCGGTCTCGCAGACGATCTTTCAAGGCACAAGCGGGACCGATGTCCACGGCGTTCCTGGCAACAGCAACTTTCCGGGCCCCCTCGCGATCGATGCCAACGGAGTTTTGCACCAGGCGATCGTCACAGGCGCGTATCAATTGAACTATCAAACCCGAGATGCGAACGGCAACTGGACCTCTTCTGTTGTTGATAATGTCCCGGTTAGCGGTCACATCGACCTTAAACTGGCTCCCGATGGCAATCCTGTGATCGTCGCCACCCCCAATTCAGCCGGCGATAGCGGCATTCTGTCGATTTACGAACTCGTTAACTCGGTCTGGCAAAAGACCGACATCGATGCTTCGGCGATCGCGCAAAGCCTGGGATACCCGTCCAACTTTGACTTGGGCGGCCCGAAGGAATTGGTGTTCGATCCCGCCGGCGATGCATACCTTGCGCATCCCAAACGACGATGATGCGTTACTCTACCTGGAATTGTCGCCAACGCTGTCAGTGCTCGACGCCCGGATATTTGGTGAGTCCGGTGCAATCAACAACTTTCTGGGAATGGGTGTGGATAGTTCCGGGACGGTATACATCGGGTACAATGACCCGCCGGGCGGTTTCGGCGTTTTCCCCGAGCCGTCGTCGCTGATCCTCGCCGCCCCCCTCGGCCTGTTCATCGTTGCTCGCCGGCGCAACGCCTAGAGGACCGGGCGAGCTTGGGGAAGACTCGGCTTGTGATAACCCGGTATTCCTTCGACGACGCCCCCCCCCATCTCAATCTGAGCGCCGGCGATAGGGCTCAGAACGAGTTCGTAAGCCTGGGACGATGCCTTGACGAGGTCCGCCAGTTGCATCGCCTTGGAAAGGTTTCCCGTCTTCGTGAGCCCGCTGACGATTTTCCCCTTCATCTTCGGCTGGACGTAATCCGGAACCGATTGGCGCTGATTCGGGTCGGGCAGCGCGATGGGCCTGGCTTACTGACGTAAGCCAGCCGCGCGGGGGTGCGGCGCGCGATAAAAACGCGATGGGAGATCGGTTATCATCAACTCGCATGTCGACTCATTTGATTGAGATTGTGGAGCGGTTGCCGCACGCCGTGGTGGTGCTGGTTGGGGATCTGATGCTCGATCGTTACCTCTACGGCAACGCCGAGCGACTTTCACCGGAGGCGCCGGTTCCGGTCATTCACTTCCAGAAAGAGGAAACCCGGCTCGGCGGGGCGGGCGGGGTCGCCGCTAATCTCGCGGCGCTGGGGGCGGGGGTGCGGGTGGTGGGAGTCGTTGGAAACGACCAGGCCGGCCTTGAGGTTCGCACTAAACTCAAGGAGTGCGGCGTTTCGACCGACGCGTTGATTGAATCGCCGGGAAGACCGACCGTCTGCAAGACCCGGCTGATCGGATTGGCGCAGCATCGACATCCCCAGCAGATGATGCGGCTGGATTATGAAGAACACGCGCCGCTGCCGCCGGGTTTGGCGGGGGCGGTCATTGACGCCATCGCGTCGGCTCTCGACGGGGCGAAGATCCTCTGCATTGAGGACTACAACAAGGGCCTGCTGACCGATGAGGTGTCGCAGAAGATCATTTCTCTCGCCCGCGAGCGAGGCGTGCCGGTGATCGTGGATCCATCCGCCATCTCCGACTATCGCCGCTACCAAAATGCGACGGCCTTGAAATTGAACCGGCTGGAAGCCGAAAAGGCATCGAAACTTCCGGTTCGAGCCCCGGAGGAGTTCGCCCCCGCCGCCGAGGCGCTTCTGGAAAACGTGGGGCTGGAAGCAGTCGTGATCACGCTGGATAAGAGCGGATCCTACCTGGCGACACGAAGCGGAGAGCGACGGTGGCTGAAGACCCGCCAGCGGCAGGTCTACGATGTGACCGGGGCCGGCGATATGGTCCTGGCAATGCTCGCCATGGCGCGGGCCGGGGGGGCGGACTGGGCGGATTCGGTCGCGCTGGCGAATGTGGCCGGGGGCCTGGAGGTTGAAAAGTTCGGATCGGTTCCCATCAAGCCGCAGGAAATCATCCATGAGTTGTACGCCGAAGCGCACGAACACATGGGAAAGCAGCGAACGCTCGAGCAACTTGCGGCTGAACTTCAGCATCATCGAAACAGCGGCAAACGGATCGTATTTACCAATGGCTGTTTCGACCTCATTCACCTCGGCCATGTCAGTTATTTTCGATTTGCGCGAAAACAGGGGGATCTTCTGGTGGTCGGCGTGAACACCGACGCCAGCATCCGCCGGCTCAAAGGCAACAAGCGTCCGATTATTAATGAGCACGATCGAATGAGCGTGCTGGAAGAACTGGAGAGCATCGATTATCTCGTTCAGTTCGATGAAGATTCGCCGTTGCGCCTGATTCGGGAGATTCGGCCGGATGTACTGGTCAAAGGCGCAGGACTATCGCAAAGAGCAGGTCGTTGGATGGGATGTGGTGGAGGCGTATGGAGGTCAGGTTGCCCTGGCCCCTCTGGTTGACGGAAGGAGCACTTCGGCGGTTATCGAGCGAATCCTCGAAGCCTACGACAAAAAATGACGACATGGTGCCCGTCGGAGGAATCGAGAGATCGCCACCTCCGGTCATACCGTTGAACCGGCGCGCCCGGCGATACAATTCGCTGGGCCGTCGATGTCGGCGTGTCTCGCGTGGATTGGAAGCAGCGCAATGGGATGCCTGCCCACCAGCGACAAAGGCCGATGTGGAGCAAACAGGGCTCGCGACGACGTCGTTGCAATTTGCCGGGAGCGGCGTCCATTCTTCAGCCATCGCGCACCATGCCAGCCAATCGCGAAAATGCTTCCACGTCCCCTCCTGCACAGGCGGCTGGGGCAAAGGCGCCGCTTTCAATTCTGGTTTTCCGGATCGGCAGCCTCGGCGACACCCTCGTCTCCGTCCCCTCGTTCTGGGCCGTGCGGGAAAATTTTCCGGACGCGAAGATTACGCTGTTATGCGATCAGCATATCGGCAAGCGATATGTGCTGTCGGCGGATGTACTGCGGGGTTCGGGGCTCATCGACGATTTTCTGGCTTATCCCGCGGGAGGCCGTGGCCCGACGCAAATCATGCGAATGGTGGCGCTGCTCTGGAAACTGCGTCGGCGCCACTTCCAGACGCTCATCTACCTCGCTCCCAGCGCGGGAACTTTCGCGCGTGAAACGGGACAGGAGTTTTTTCCAGCTTGCCGGCATTCAGAACCTGATCGGCATGATGAACTGGACGGGCATCCGCGCACTGCGGACGCCCGGTCGGCCCCAGCCCGAATTGCCGCGGGAGGCGGATCTGCTTTTGCAGAGACTGTCCGGCGAAGGCGTTCATGTGCCCCCGCCCGGCCGGGGAAAGATGGAACTGGGGATCGGCGCCCCGAGCAGGCCGAGGTCGATCGATGGGTGGCGGGTTTGCCTTCGTCGGAAGGCCGCCCCTGGATCGCCGTCGCACCGGTTCAAAAATGCCGGCCAAGATCTGGCCGCACGAGCAGCTACATCGAGGTCGTTTCCCGGCTGATTGAGCGCTTTGACGTCTGGCCTGTCGTGGTCGGCGGGGCCGAGGACCGGCCCATCGCCGAGGTGCTGCTCAAAAGCTGGAAGCGCGGCTATTCGGCGGCGGGAGCGCTGGGGCTGAGGCCGTCAGCGGCGGCCATGGCGCGGTGCCGGATTTACCTGGGAAACGATACCGGATCGATGCATCTGGCGGTTGCGGTCGGCGTTCCCTGCGTCGCCATTTTTTCCTCCCGGGCCGCGCCGGGGCTCTGGTATCCGTATGGGGAGGGACACCATGTGTTCCGGACTCCGATCGACTGCGAGGGATGCGAGCTTCAAGTCTGCGTCGAACGGAAGATGGAGTGCATCCGGCGGATCGGAGTCGATGAAGTGGTCGAAGCGTGCGCGCAGGCGTTCGCGAAACACGACGCGCCCGCCAGCGGAATCGGTCGATAATTCCATCAGGAAAGTCTGAGTTGCGGAGTTTGCGAACATGGCCCGATCCCGGCCCAGGACAATTTTGATTCTCAGCCAGGTCTTCGTCCCCGATCCCGCGAGCGTCGGACAGCATATGGCGGACGTGGCGATTGAGATGGCTCATCGCGGGTATCGCGTCGTAGTCCTTGCCGCCAATCGCGGATATGACGACCCCTCGATGAAGTATCCGTCGCGGGAACTCCGCGACGGCGTGGAAATTCGCCGCGTCCCCCTTTCTTCCTTCGGCAAAAAATCGCTTGCGCTGCGACTGCTGGCCGGAGCCCTTTTTGTCGCGCAATGCGTGGTCCGGGGGATGTTCACGCGCCGATTGGCGGGGATCCTGGTGAGCACTTCCCCGCCGATGTGCTCGACGGGCGCGCTCGTCATCGCGATGGTGCGCCGAGTGCCCGTCAAATACTGGGTGATGGACCTCAATCCCGATCAGATGATCGCCCTCGGCAGGACGCGCGAGGATTCGATACCGGCGCGCGTTTTTAACTTTCTCAATCGCCTGATTCTCCGCCGCGCTTCCGACGTTGTCGTGCTGGATCCCTTTATGGCCGAGCGCGTGAACCGGAAGGTCAACGTGACGGAAAAAATGTGGGTCATGCCCCCCTGGCCGCACGAGGATCACCTGGAAAACGTTGCTCACGCGGGCAATCCCTTTCGCGAGAAACACGGGCTTGCGGGCAAATTTGTGATCATGAACAGCGGTAACCATGGCACCTCGACGCCGATTGCAACGTTGCTCGACGCCGCCGCGCGCCTTCAGGATCGAAGCGACATTGTTTTCATGTTCATTGGCGGCGGCGTGAATAAAGAACAGGTGAATCGCGCGATTTCCGAGCAGAATTTAAGCAATGTCCGCTCGCTGCCGTACCAGCCGATTTCCGAGATCAAATATTCGCTGTCCGCAGCCGATGTGCATGTGGTGAGCGTCGGAAACGAGGTCGTCGGCATTGTGCACCCCTGCAAAATCTATGGAGCCATGGCTCTGGGCCGGCCGATCCTGTTGCTCGGGCCGGATCCCTGCCACGTTTCGGCGCTGGTATCGGAAAACCGGATCGGCTGGCACGTTCCCCACGGCGACGTGGACCGGGCGGTGGAGACGATCCTCCGCATCGTCCAGACGCCGCCGGAAGAACTGGCCGCGATGGGTGATCGGGCCAGGCAATTGATCCATGGACAATTGAGCAAAACCGTCTTGTGCGGGCGCTTTTGTGACACCATCGAGCGCGGCATCGGTCCGTTGCAGGTCCCCCGGCCCGCCAACGCCTGAGGTTGCATCAACCGGCCGCCACGGCCGGCAAATCGGCGGGGACAATCGAGTCGCCAACGAGTGAATATCGAGGCCAGGCGCGGACGGCTGCGACTACTTCGGCGATTGTAGTGAAGCGGAAGGTCTTCAGGATTTCCCGCAGCTTCGGCTCGGTTGAGGCAAGGTTCACGTAATACTTGAAATGCTTCAGCCGGGGCAGATTCTCCAGCCGCGGCTGACTCGGATTGATTTGCGCGGGTGAATGTAAGACATCCCCGGACGGCCCTGCCGATGATTCTGGCGATAACCCGCCTTCACGACGGACAACGGGAGCAGTCGCAAATATCCCCCGCCGGAGAATGGGACAGTCCGTCCGGCCACGGTCATCACGGAGACGGGGAAGCAGTGCACATCGCCGGCCTCGGTGCCGAGCACGAACGGGTCTCGCGTGAAACCATCCACTCCTCCGTGGTCGCGGCGGGCGGGCACGATCGACACGTCAACGGTAATGCCATGTCGGCGCAGGATGGGATAAGCCCAGAAGCAATCGCGCGTGATCGAAAACCCCGGTGCCCGGAAGGCGTTGACGGGCTGGCCGGAAATATCGCGCAGGAGTGCCAGGCACTTTCCGATGTCCTCATCAAACTGCTCGGGAGTGAGCGAAAAAACCAGCCGGTGCCAGTAGCTGTGGCAGCCGATTTCGTGGCCCGCATCAACGAGTCGGCGAATCAGGTCGGGATAGCGCTGGGCGACCCAGCCGACGGTCAGAAAGGTTCCCCTGGAGCCGGTCTCATCCAGGAGCCGCATCAGTTGCTCGGTGTCGGCGACGACGTGGGCGGGGGCGCTTTCCCAACTCGCCGTGTCGGAGTAGGCCGTGTCCACCCCGCAGATATGGAACCATTCTTCCAGATCGACGCAGAACGCGTTGAGCGGACGATCATCGACGGCAACTTCAGAATTTATCGTTTTGGGCGGCATCGGATTTATCCCTTCGGACCGCCGGCGGCCTCTGGGTTTGGAAAACGCTTGACCACTTTCGCTGGGTTCCCGGCAACCATTGTATAGGGTGGCACATCCGCCATGACCACCGCCCCCGAAGCGACCACCGCGGCTTTGCCGACCGTCACGCCGGGCATGACTACGGAGTTGACGCCAAGGAAACAGTGGTCCTCCAGTACGACTGGCTTGAGGACCGACGGCATGATCCCGGTATCGCGATGATAATGGGGCGCTTTAATATGCGTCATCACAATGCAACCGACCGTCACACGCACGTCGTTGCCCATGGTGATGTTTTCGGGATAGGCCGTTTCAAGGATTGCCGTCGGATCGATAAAACAGTCCCGCCCCATCCGAACGCCGCGCCACTTGTGAAGCACGTTGATCACCCCGCGCGGCGCAACGCGAACCAGGTTGCCCAGCAGCCAGTTGCGCCAGAAGTAGTTCCAGATGAGCCAGACAGGGCCCTTGCCCCGTTCCCCGGCGCTGGCGGCGGCGTCTCCAAACAAACCGCGCTGCTTGTGAACATAAGCCGCCGCTTGCACGTGTGCGGCGGGAGCCGGTTGCACGTCCGCGGCGGACGGGGGCGGGTCGTGTTTTTCTGCCACGGGGCCTTCGGTTCGTTCGGTCGCAAGGCGCTCTTGAAGGAATCGGATGACATCCGCCTCCCGGACCAGCGGCATCCCCCGGCTTGCAAAAACGCCAACGTCGATCCCGTGCTGCTCGATGAGTGCCCGGGCCTTGCGCGACAGAGTGACCTCGCCGGGCGCGATCGCAGTGATGTTCGTTGGCGCAGCCGCTGTTTCCGCGGGTGCGGCCGGCGGTGCGGCCAGCTCGCCGTTTTGCAGAATTCGGCCGATCAATTCCCCGACGGGAACTTCGGCCCCCTCCGGCTGAAGAATCTGGAGGCATCCGTCGGACGCGGCTTCGATATCGATTGTGGCCTTGGATGTTTCAATGATTGCCACCACGTCATGGGCGCGAACCGCCGCGCCAGCCTCAAAAAGCCAGCGCTGCACCGTGACCAGGTCGTCGTTGACCGTCTCGCGCGGGACGCGGATTTCGCGCCGCGGCTCAATGGACGAGCTCACGCGCGACCTCCTTCACCCGTGCGATGATCGAATCTGCATTCGGCAGGCAAAGCTGCTCGAGCGGGCGGGCGGCGGGGATGGGAACCGGCGCCGCCGCGAGACGACGACATGCGACGTTCAGCCGGCCGAATCGCTCGGTCACCTGGGCGACGATCTCTCCGCCAAGTGAAACGAATCCCTGACCCTCCTCGACGACCACCAGCCTCCGCGTCTGTTCGAGGCTTTCGGCCAGCACGTCGATATCAAACGGATACAATTGAGTCGGGAGAAATAAATCGGCGGCGATTTCATCTTCTTCGAACAGCCGCGTCACCGCATTTTCGGCATCGAGCGACATTCCCCCGACTGCCAGGATCGTCACCTCCGGCTCGATGGCCGGTTTCAACCGCACGGTCGGAAAGGCATGGCCGGTCGACGCGATCAGCTCAAAGCCCGGCGGGGCATCGCTGGAGCAGGTTTGACCATAGAGAATTTTGTTTTCCACCACCAGCGTCGGCAGATCGTTGGCCGCAAAAAGAGTTCGGTAAAGATCGGCGGGGTTGCACCGGTGGTGCAGGCAAAGCACGCGCGTGCCCGGCAATCCCAGCAGATGTTTTTCCAGGCTCTGGCTGTGTGTCGCCGCATAGCCGCGTTTGCCGCCCATCGGCGTCCGCACGATCAGGGGAACACTGACCTTGTCGTTGAACATGAAGCGGAACTTGGCCGCATGATTGATCCACTGATCGGCGGCAAGGGCCAGAAAATCGCCGAACATCATCTCGATGACCGGCCTCATTCCCGCCAGCGCCAGTCCGTTGCCGACGCCGAGCATCGCCAGCTCGCTGATCGGCATGTTGCGCACGCGGCCTTCGAAATCCTGTGAGAGACCCATCGTGCATTTGAAGGCGCCGCCGTATGGCGATTCCACATCTTCGCCGAGGATCACCACATCCGGATATTGCACAAGGCCCTCGTGCAGGCCGCGCTTGACGGATTGAACGACGCGCTCCTTCGTGAATGAAAGACGCTTCCAATCAATGACATGTGGATCGGCCGAGGGAGCGGGCAGATCGATTGTGCCGAAGGACGCCGCATCAGCGCGGTCGGCGGCGTTCTTCACGCGCTGGTCGATCTCGCTCACCATCTGCTGCCAGCGCGGATCAGCGGCAAATCGCCGCGAGAGGGAGTCGAGCGGGTCGCGTTCGCGATGGCTCTGAATGTAGTCAGCGGGGCGATTGTCATCCCCCTTGGAATGGGCCATCAGGCGGAAGGTGTCAACCCGGTGGAACAGGGGGCGACCCGTAGTGCGCACGCGCTCGATCGATTCTCGCATCTGCCCGAAAAGTTCCGGCCACTCCCAGGTGTTGCCGTGCGCCGTGTCAACCCCGAATGCGGCGGCGCAGGCGCAGATATCGCCCGCCAGAGTCTGGACCTGACAGGTTGATTGGGCGAACAGGTTATTTTCGCAAACGATCAAGAGCGGGACGCCGATAACCGAGGCGATGTTCAGCGACTCGTACAGCGCCGCCCTGGCCGAGCGTGCCGTCGCCAATGTACACGACCGAAACGGCGTTGTTTTGCTTGAGCCGATGGGCGTAGGCCAGCCCGGTCGCGACCGGGATGATGCCGCCCTGGATTCCATTGGAGTAGTAGTTGTCCTGTTGAAGGTGTTGCGACCCGCCGCGTCCCCCGCACACCCCGGTCGACTTGCCCATCACCTCGCCGATCAGGCCTTCAACATTGCCGGTGCGGGAGAGGAAATGACCGTGGCCGCGATGATTGGAAAAAATCGTATCCTGTCGCTGAAGCGATCGGGCGACCGAGATGCCGACGAACTCCTGACCGATACAAGTGTGAACCGTGCCGAAGAGTTTTCCCTCGCTGAACAGTTCGAGCAGGCGCTGCTCGGTCCGACGGATCAACAACGCCTGGTACAATTCTTCCCGAAATCGGTCCAACGCATCGTCGGGCACTTCCGGCTCAAGCGTCACCGAGATGTAATTCGCCGGCGCGGACATGTCGGAAACTACTCCTCCAGGGTGGCCCGAAGCACTCAGGTTCCGCCCGCAATCCGGCAATCGAGCATGGAACCGCCAAGCCGTACGTTTGAGCCGGCTGAGGTATCAGTCGATTGTCTTCCTGAATGGTCGGAACCGTGACGATTCGTCTGGCTGTTCACCTGCATCGGACTTTACTGCACGCCTCGTTAGCCGCCAGAGGCGCAACCGGAAGATACGCCGCGCGCCGGGTTGCGTCAACGTCCGGTAGTCCTTTGGCCCCACTCGTTATGGAAGCTGAGCAATGTTCCGTCGCGCGGAGTCAAAATTAACGCACGAACGCACCGAATATCACTGAGTCGGCGGCTCCAGTTGCCCCGGTCCCCGTGCACCGGATCGCGAGCGGTTCTTCAGATATTTCGCGGGCGTCCCTGCGACCACCGTCCACGGCTCCACATCCCGGAAAACGCCCGAGCGCGCTCCGACGACGGCTCCCTCACCTACCGTGACGCCGGGCCCCACGTAGACGCAAGCACAAACCCATGCCTCCGCCGCAATCGTGATGGGCGAAATGACCAGGGGGAAGGCCGGATCTTCAAAATCGTGACTCGCCGTGCAGAGGTATGCGTATTGGCTGACCAGCGCATACGAACCCAGCGTGACCCGGTCTACGCTATAACAGTCCACATGGTCGCCGATGCAACTGTGCGGACCCATCGTCAGGTTCCAGGGCGCCCAAATGCGAGCCGACGGATAAGGATGTGCCCCCTGAGCAATGCTGGCCCCAAACAGCCGAAGAAGAAACCTCCTCCAGGCGTGCAGGGGACGCGGGCTGGGCCTGTACAGAAGCAGCCAAACTCCGCCCCATGCCACCCGGACCGCTTTATGCGCGAGGCTGTACCCGCCCCGACGGACACGAACCTGAGCAACCTCCGGCATTCAACGCAGACTATGAGCTATTTTCAGAGGCGTCAAGCGAGCCATCTGACAGGCCAATCGTCCGATGGACGGCGATCAATTCCCACGCGGCCCTTTGAATCGTCCGGGCATTTTTTCTTGATGGCGCGTGAAACAGACGCATTGAGGTTCTCCCAGGAACGGTTGAGCGCATGGCGCTACGCGTCTATAACAATCCCTTCCATGCAGTCAACTGATCTTCCCTCAACTTCGACTCGTGTCCCGGTGTCAGTACTCATCCCGACGAAAAACGAGGAGGGAAATCTTCGCCGTTGTCTCGATCATCTCCGGTGGGCGGATGAGGTGGTGGTGGTCGATTCAAATTCAACTGACCAAACCCGGCAAATCGCCGAAGCTTACGGCGCCCGCGTCATTGATTTCACCTGGAATGGACAATGGCCCAAGAAAAAAAACTGGGCGCTGCGCAATATTCAATTTCGAAATGACTGGGTGCTGATTGTGGATGCCGATGAATGGATCATGCCTGACCTGTCTGAGGAGATTGCTCGAACGATCCGGACCCCGGACAAAGTCGGCTACTACATCAACCGCAAATTCATCTTCATGGGCCGGCTCATTCTTCATTGCGGTTACTATCCGAGCTGGAACTTGAGGCTCATCAAGCGCAAATACGGTGAGTATGAGCAACTGACGACACTGGGGGATACGGGAAGCGGCGACAACGAAGTCCATGAGCACGTCGTCGTCAACGGGCCTGCTGGATACATGAAGGGGGAGATGCTGCACTTTGCCTTTCCAACCGTGCAAATCTTCATCGAAAAGCACAATCGGTACAGCGGATGGGAGGCGGCGGTTGAACTCCACAATGCCAAAACCGCAGTGTCGGGAGCGAGCGGCAACAAATCCCTGGCTCGTCGCAGATGGATCAAGAAGATGTCACGGCGTCTCCCGTTTCGCCCGACGTTGCGGTTTCTCTATGGATACGTGCTGCGGCGGGGATTCCTCGACGGACGGCCCGGATATGTGCTCTGCCGGCTCTTAGCCATCTATGAGTTTCTCGCTGTTGCGAAATTTCACGAACTCCGACGACTCGAAGAAGACCGCCGAAAAGCCTTCGCACTGAGCAACGTCCCGTCTCTCACGTTTGGCACCGATGCGGGAAATTCCAAAGCGTAGCAAATCTGGACTCCGATGCTTGACGTCGGTTAAAGTTGAGGCAGATGCATCTCATTCGGAGTCAGGCCCAATCCATCGGGATCCCTGCGGGCAATCGATTTTCCACCGCTGCCGTCCTGTGCGCCATCTTTCTATTCGCATCGGCAGCGATCATCTTTGATGGGTATGACCGCGGTCGGGGGTCGATCGATCAAAACCACTTTCATCTTCCCGCCATCCGGCAATTTGCGCGACAATGGCCGCGACTTGATCTGCGGGATTATCCTTCATCCACCACGCCAGGCTTTCACATCGTTGTCGCGCTCGCGGATCGTTATGTCGGGCAAGATGTTCGCCTGCTGAGATTCGTCGGCCTCCTTTTTACGCTGGGTCTGATCGCGACCTTGGCGGCGGCGCTGGCGTCCCGCGTCAAGACGGGAGTGGCGATCGCACTCGCATTGCCATTCACCTGCTCGCCCTATACTTTCGCCTCCGGCGCGTGGCTATTACCTGACAACGCCGGTTGGTGGGGAATCCTGGCGCTTCTCCTGCTGGCGTTGGATTGGCGCGACGACTGGGCACATTATTTTGGCGCCACGGTCTTATTGGTCTTGTCAGTCCTGGCGCGCCAGGTAGACATCTGGGCCGCCGGAGTGCTGTGGGTCGCGGTGTGGCTTGGACCGGCCGACGCAGACGCAGCGCCCGGTCGTTACCGGCGAATGGCTTTGATTTTTGCATGCACATTGCCTGCCGCTCTGACCCTCGCCTATTTCGCCATGCTCTGGCATGGCCTCATTCCGCCATGGGTTCAACCCAAAGCCAATATCCGCGGCAACTATGGGACAAGTTACTCAGCTCCCGCCTTCACCCTGGTGATGCTGGGAATATTCGGCCCGTTTTTTATGGGTGCTTTCACGGGGCGAATTTCGTCCAGGATTCGCGCGGGGAGTCGCCCGACGCGCATGATCGTTTTGAGTTTTCTTCTCGGTGCGCTCGTCGGGATGCTTCCGAAAACTTCCTACGAGCACGATTCCGGCCGATACTCCGGTATCTGGAACGTCGTTCGGCATCTGCCGGTGTTCGCACAGCGTTCTCCGCTGATCGTCCTGCTTGCGGCGCTGGGAGGCGCAATCCTGGCGACAATCTGCTTCGCCCTCGAAAGACGCGAACGCATTATTCTTCTTGCGGCGCTCCTGCTTTTTGTCGCGACTCAATTTGCAAACGCCAACGCGTGGCAACGTTATTATGAGCCATTTGTGTTGATACTACTGGCCCTCATGGGAGCGCGAACCCTCGCTTCCGGCCCGAAACGACCCGCGACCGGATGGAAAATCCTGGCGGGTCCGATTGTTCTTTCGATGATATTGGCGGTCGTAACTTTTTTCTCCCTCCGATAGCAGGCGCCGGGTTGACGTTGACCGCAGCGGACGAGTGTTTAACCACTCCCCGGCGGCTGAGGAGATCGAATGTCTGTGAATCGGACAACACGCGAAGTTGAAGCCATTGACCCCGCGCCGGCGCTGGCGGGTGGTGGATGCGCGTGGGACTCGGCCTTCTGATCGTCATCGGACTCGCTACCCGGGTTGCCGCCCCCTGGCGGATGGAAGTGACTACCGATGAGATGCTCCATTTGAAGTCGTGGCGAAATCACTATGGAACCAACGATCAATTCCCCATTTTTGTCGCCCGTCTTAATAGCCTCCCGCCGTCATCTCTCAATCAGCGTCTGATTCACATCTACAGGAGCGGTCCTCTGGCCCAGCGCGGTTTCCTGATCCTCGTCGATGGCCATCCGCCTTTTTTCCCCGGCCTCATGGAACTCATTGCGGCGCTCACGAATTCCAGTCTCGCCGCGCAGCGCCTGGTTTCGGCCGCCGCCTCGATCGGGACGTTAGTGGCCGCGTTTCTCCTGGGTAAGAAAATCAGGGACAACGCGCTCGGATTGTGTCTGTCCGCCCTCTTTTGCGTCAGCGTAACCGGTCAGTATTTTGCTGGTGTGGCACGCCCGTATGCCACAAGCGAACTGGTGCTGGTGCTTGCGATTCTTGCTTTCGTGGACGACTCGATTCGAAATCCGCGCTCGCCGCGAAGGTTTCTCGCGTTCGCGTTATTGGCGCAGATGCTGCAATGGTTTAACTGGTTTCCGGTTGGCGTGCTGGTCGGCGCGGTCCTCTTCCGACGTTGGCGCAGCGGCAACTCCGTCACTCTGCTGGCGCGACAGTTTGCGTGGTATGTTTTCGCCAGCGTTCTCCTGCTCGGGTACATGGTTGTTCAGACGAAAAACCCGACCCTTTCCAGCCGCCTCGGCCTCCAGTCCGTTTCCGACTTTTGGCGGAACTTTACAGGCGCGCGCCGCTGAATTCGTTGGGCCGGCTGGGCTTACAAGGTTTCTGGGCCGGGGGAGCAATCTTCATTGCAATGATCGTTGTTGGGTTGATATCGCTCGTTCGGTCGAATGCCTATCGTTCGGTCCGATTGCCATTTGTCATCGCGGCGGGGGCGTGCGGGTTCATGATGTTGATTTCGCCGGATGGAGCGCGCTTCCTCATCCCATTCATGGTCGTTCCCGCTCTCATCGCGGGGATCGCAATGCGGGGGCTCGGGACCACGCCGCGAGGCGCCGCGGTAATTGCCAGCGTCTTGCTGGCTTTTCTCGGCGCCCTGTCAGTCGGCGCTCCGATCGAACCCTACGCGCGATACATCCGAGTCGATCCACCCTATTCGCCGCTGGCTAAATCGCTCGCCGAAAATCTCCGGCAAGGAGATACCTGGGCGGCCTATCCGTACTTCCTGGCCGATCGGCTCTATCGGTTCGCACCCTTGCCGACGCCCGTACAACCGCAATCAGAGCAGGAACTGCTCACGTATTTGGAAACGCGTAAGCCGGGCAACGCGTGTTTCGTTCTCGTCCCGATCACAGATGCCCAAACGTTTCCGGAACTTCGAACAGGCAAAGTGATCTTCACGACTCCCGATGACATGGTGTTGCTTCGCATGCCGCCAAGGTAGGCACACGCCCTTCGCATTTCGGTGTGACGACTCTTCGGCTTGATGAGGGTATTGGGCCTCAGTAGCATCCGCCTATGAAAGTGTCACGGCAAGAAACTTTGACAGTCGAGCAACCGCTACGCCCGATCGAATCGCGAAGGGCATATCTTGTCGTCGCCTTCCTGCTGCTTGTTAGTGCATTCGTCTGGTCAACCTGGGTCTTCTGGCCCCACCTGCTCGACGACACGTTCATTCACTTGCGCTACGCTGAGAATTTCCTGGCAACCGGGCAGTGCGCCTACAACATCGGACAGCCGAGCGCAGGTTCCAGTTCGCCCCTGTATATGTGCATTCTGGCGGCGATCGGCCGGGCGTTTCCGCGCAACAGTTGGCCTCTGATTCCCAAAATCCTCTCGGTGGTGGCGAGCGCTGCGACAATAACGCTACTCGTGATCCAGGCGCCGACGCGTTCGCGCGGCTTCTCCGCCCGCCTCCTCGCGGTCTTCGCCGTGGGCGCAATGCTCGCGGTTCCGTCCGCCGCCCGATGGCTTCAGGATGGGATGGAAACGTCCCTCGCAGTCCTGCTCGCGGTTTGCGCCAGTGTGGCGGCATTTCGTTGGCGCGCCCGGTCCGGCCCGGCCTCGTGGCTCGAGGCAGTTCTCGTCGGTGTCATCCTGGCGATCCCTTTTATGTTGCGCATTGATGCGTTTTTCACTTCGCTCGCCGCCTTGGCGTTGTGTTTCCTCAAGCCGCGCGCTCGCCGGTGGGTAGTCGTCGCCGTGTGTCTCGCACTCATGGCGGCCTGGGCTCTGTACGTCAGGAAGCTGACCGGCGTACTTGTTCCCGATACCGCACTCTCAAAGCGCACCGGACATTTCACGCCTCACTTTCTCGTCGATTTTACCTCGGCAATGGGATCCATGAGTCCGTTGTGGGTCATCTGTATTCCACTGCTGCTGTGTGCCGCGGCGATTCGAAAAATGTCTCTGCCCGATCGCCTTACGCCGCTTCTCGGGTTGATTCCCATTGCGGCGACGATCGCCGGTGGGATGGCCGTCGGGCAATATGTGCAGGGATCCCGATACTTTCTTCCCCAACTCGCATTTGCATGGGCGGTCTTTTCCGCATGGCTACGGGAAAGCTACCGGCGCGACCTCGACCCTGCTCCGCAGTGCATTGCATTTGCACTTTGGGCAGGCGCGGTGCTGGGAGTCATTCACGCCATCGTTTTCTGGCCGTCGCTGCGGAAGGTCGCGGCGGGAGAAATATTCTACGGCGCGCCCGAACTGATGCGTCCCGGCGTTCGGGTCATGGCCGCCGACATCGGACAACTTGGTTGGTATACCCCGTCGTTCGTCATGGACCTTTCCGGCCTCGTCAATGGGACCGTGATAGCCCGCACGCCCTCCCCTGATCGGCCCCGAATCGAAATCGAGTTGATGGGTCCGCCGGATCTCCTTGTTATTCGCGACACCCAGGCATTGCAGCTCGGGGCGCCTAAGCAAATTGATGGCAACGGTCCGCTGCCGGCGGGTTTGGCAATCGTTCTGCATGCGAAAGATGGCAGGGAACTGGCCTATGTCGATACCGGCAGAGTTGTGAAATCGCAGTCGAATATCAGCCAGGATCTTTTCTGGGTGCTGTGGAAGCCGCGATGAGTCCTCTTTAGACACCGCTGTGGCCCAAGACACCTCGCCGTTAGAATGCGCGGATGGCATTCAAGCTCTGGACTCTTGTCGCGGCGGCGGTCTGTTGTTCGCTTTGCTCGACCGTTCGAGCCGGCTCAAGTCCCGGAACGGAACAAATCTCCGATGTCATTGATGTGCGAAGTTTCGGCGCGAAAGGGGACGGCGTCACCGATGATGCAGCGGCCATCAACCGGGCGATTGCCGCCTGTCAGGCCTCTCCGCTGGGCAAGGTGGTTCGAATCCCCGTCGGGCGTTACAAGATCAGCTCTCCGATCCTGATCGTCCCGCGAAGTCGCGGCGAACAGCCGAGCTTGAGCCTGATCGGCGCGGATTTACCCGCTCCGCTGGCGAGCCGTACCCACGCTTCGGTTCTTCTTCCGACTTTCAACGACCTTCCAGCCGTCATCATTCACCGTGCCCGCGGGGTCCATGTCGCTAATCTCGTGATTTTCGGACTCAATCAATTTGAGGAGAAAGTCACCAAAGGGTATCCCAAATCGATGAGCGGAATGATGAAGGAGGAGAACTTCATCGTCGGAGGATGTCGAGATTCTCGCTATTCGCCTTATTGCGCCATCGCCGTCGATCCGTTTCGTGACATCAAGCCGCCGGACGGAGGCTATCCCGGATTTGTCACCTATTACTCGCCGGCAATGGATGGCGGCAGCTCAAACGTCCTGCTGGAGAACATTTCGATTCACAATTTCGTCGTCGGGGTCATGCTTTCGTCGTCGGGCCGAGCCGCCAATACCTCGGAAATCGGGATCGATAATATCGATGTCCGAGGGTGCAAATATTCATTTGCCTGCGGTGGAAACCAGGCGCGGGACGTCACCATGCGCCGATGTCAGGCCGGTGCGGCCTACATCGGATGGGACGGCTGCACTTTTGGAGATCAGCAGGGCACGCCGCCCCACCTCAACGATTGCAGCGCAGGCGCGTGCAAATACCTCTTTTGCTTTCCGGGGGATTGGGGAGCGATCCGAATCCAGGGGTTCTATTGCGAGGGATGCCTGAGTCTTGGGTGGTTCGGACCGGCGTTTTCCACGACCACCGTCTCCGCCCTGGTGTCCGGCTCGGAATTTGACATGTTTGCCCCTGAGGATGTGACTCCGGACTTCGCCCTGTTCAGCATGTGTACGACGACGTTTACCGGATGCACTTTCGGATTCTCCTACGCGCCGCGGTTCCTGAATCTTCAGTGCCCGATGAATTTTATCGGATGCGCTTTTCATACCCCCGATCCAACCGAGCCGCGACCTCTTATCCTCGAAAATGCGAACGCCAATTTCCTTGGTTGTTCGGCGCGGAAGAGCGGCGGCTCGCCGTCCATTCTGCCGGAGCACCTGGCCGCATTTACCCATATCGTGGCCAATGAAGCCGAAGTGAAGGTCGCCGGGGACGGCACCGCGACGTTCACCGCTTCACAGCCGCCCCAGGTTCGCGAGACCGTCGTTGCAACGGGGAACACACTACCTGTGGAACGACCCCATGCCGGATTTCCCGTTTACAACTGGCACGGCGCTGGGCGTTGTCTCCAAGGTCGATGGAAACACGGTGACGCTCTCACGTGTCCCTGAATCATTACGCACTGGAACCTACCGGGCTTTGGCCACGCCGTGATATGAGCGTGCTGACGGCGTCGCCTGCCCGCCCTTCGCGACCGTGCATTCTGAAGTTACTTCTGGCAAAATCCGGCGATGAAGTCATTGAACGATATTCGAACGACGCTCCGGCAAATTGCCAATGAATACCCCGCCGGAGAAGTCCAGAACCAACTGGCTGACGTGGAGCGGATCGCGTTCCATGTTCTGACCGTTGGTGAAGCGATCGGCTTCAAGGGGTCGGTCTGTGATGTTGGAGGCGGATTGGGGCTTTTCTCGGTCGGCTGCGCCGCCGTCGGGATGACGGCCATCCTTCTCGACGATTTTAAGGACGCAGCCAACCAGCCGGTGGCTGAGGCGGTCCTGCAAGTCCACCGTCGCCATGGGGTCACCATATCGCAACGCGACGTCGTGCGGGATGGCCTCGAAGCCGGCGAATCCACGCTCGACGCCGTCACCAGCTTCGACAGCATGGAGCACTGGCACAAATCCCCCAAGAAGCTCTTCCATCAGATTCGCGGCGCTCTCAAGCCGGGGGGGCTATTCCTGCTGGGGGTTCCAAACTGCGTCAATCTCCGCAAACGGATTACCGTGCCGCTTGGTTACGGGAAGTGGTCGGGCATGAACGGCTGGTACGAGCCGGAGGAATTTCGCGGTCACGTGCGCGAGCCGGATGTCGACGACCTGCATTACATCGCCCGTGATATGGGACTCTCGGATGTGCGCATCATCGGCCGGAACTGGCTCGGGACCCGCAGCCGCAAAGCCTCCATTCGCCTGGCCACGCGAATCTTCGATCCGGTCATGCGATTACGGCCATCGGTCTGCGCCGACATCTATCTGTTTGCCCGAAAACCGGCCTGAAACCGCTAAGCGAGAAGCCGCACGCTGCTTGCAGCGCCGGTGACAACGTTAGCACTGACGGTGACGCCGGTGATCGTGCCCAGCGTGTCGGGCAGCACCGCGAGGTTGTAGACCGAGTTCCCGGACACGCTGTTTCCCTGGATCTTAAGCGTGGTCAAAAGGCTGTGCGTTGTCGACGCGGCGATCCCAGCCACCGTGTTGTTCGAGGCCTGGTTGTTCAAGACGGTGACCTGGCTGGTCCCGCGGGCGCCGTTGGCTACAACGTCGATTCCGATTGCCTGGGTGCGGGCAGATCCCTGCCGCGTGTCGGAGCAGGTGTTGTTCGAAGCGGTAACCTGGTTGGCCGCCTGGATCGTGATTCCGTAAACCTGATTGTTGTTGCAGTTGTTGTTCGTAATGGTCCAGTTGATTGCCCTCACGGCGTAAATGCCTGAAAGCTGGTTATAAGTGCACGTGTTGCCGGTTACGGTGATGTTGGTGCTGCTGTAGCTGTCCTGGAGGCAGTCAGATTGGATGCCCTGAAGGTTGAATTCCGCAATGTTATTCTTCACCATGGCGTTGGTGCAGACCGTGGAACCGGCAGAGGCCAGGGCAATCCCGGACCCCGCGTTGTGCGTGAGCGTATTGCCCGTAATTGTCGCGCCGCTGGACATCGTCCCGATCGCGGTCCACGACATCCAGCTGATATAGTTGTTCGTAATGATCGGGTTGGTTTCTATTTCGCCGGTATGGCAGTTGCCGATCCACAGCCCTCGGGAATAGTTGGTCGAATAAGTGATGGTGTTTCCGCTGTAGGTATCGCCGGTGTTGCCGACGGCATATACCGCGGCCGTAAATCCCGAGTGCAGGATTGTGTTGTTGGCGATCACTACGTTGTTGCTGTACGCCACCCCGATGGGATTGACGGCCTTGTTATTGGCGTTGATCGTCAGCCCGTCGACCTCACAGGAATGGCAGTTGGCCATCGCGATGGTCGCCAGCTCAAACGCCCCGTTCTGTGAGTAATTCGCGTACGGATCGGGAACGCCGGTGATGATGAACCCGTCCCCCGCGGCGGCGGCGGTCAGGCGCACGTTGGTGCGTCCGCTGAGGCAGATACCGCCTGCCCCAACGGCGGAATAGCCGCTGAGCCTCACGGTTCCACCGCTGGCCGGCAGAGCGTTAATAGCGGCCTGAATTGCCTTGGAGTCATCGGTATGGCCGTCATATTTGGCGCCAAACGATCGAGGATCGAGTGTTGGCCCCGCCCCGATCACCGCCGACATCAATCGCCGCTCTTCCAGATGTTCAATCATATTCATTGCATTTCTCCCGTGTTGCCCACTCACCTCTTGCAATACATTTCGAGAGAACAAGACCATTCGGTAACGAATTTCGCACCGTTGATGTGTCGAGTCGGGCTGGAATCGCCTGCCGGGATAGCGCGGCCAGTAAAGACGGAAATTCTTGACGACAAGGCCCCTAAAGGCGTTACACGAGGATTGAGTTAACGGGGGGCGGCTGTGTGAGGCAATACGGTAAAAGGACGCAGGCGTGAGAAGGCTAGGCGAGTAGCCGGACGCTCGTCGCACCGTTGCTGACGGTGTTTGAGCTGACGCTCACACCGTTAATCGTGCCACGCAGGTCCGGAATTACCGACAGGTTGTAGAGGGAATTCCCGTCGAGATCGTTTCCCTGAACCGTAAGAGTGGTCAGGAGGCTGTTGGTCGTCGTTGCGGCGATCCCCGCCAGCGTGTTGTTGAAGGCCTGATTGTTCAAGACGGTGATCTGGCTGGTCCCGCGGGTGCCGTTGGCTACAACGTCGATTCCGATTGCCTGGGTGCGGGCGGATCCCGCTCGCGAATCGGAGCAGGTATTGTTTGATGCCGTTATTTGACTTGCGGCCTGGATGGTAATTCCATAAACCCCATTGTTGTTGCAGTTGTTGCCGGTGATGGTCCAGTTTATTGCCCTGACGGCGTATATGCCTGAAAGCTGATTATACGTGCACGTGTTGCCGGTTACGGTGATGTTGGTGCTGCTGTAGCTGTCCGAGATGCAGTCAGATTGAATCCCCTGGTTATTGTACTCGACGATATTGTTCTGCACGACGGCGTTGGTGCAGGTCGTGTAGCCGGCGGAGGCCAAGGCAATTCCAGAGCCCGCGTTATACGTGAGCGTATTGCCTGATATCGTCGCGCCGCTCGACATCGTCCCGATCGCGGTCCACGACATCCAGCTGATGCTGTTGTTCGTAATAACCGGGTTGGTTTCTATTTCACCGACATGGGCGTTGCCAATCCACAACCCTCTGGAATAGTTGGTCGAATAAGTGATGGTGTTGCCGCTGTAGGTATCGCCGGTGTTGCCGACGGCATACACCGCGGCGGTAAATCCGGAGTGGAGGATTACATCATTCGCGATCACTACATTGGCGCTGTACGCAACGCCGATGGGATTGACGGCCTCGTTATTGGCGTTGATCGTCAGCCCGTCTACCTCGCACGAATGGCAGTTGGCCATCGCGATGGTCGCGAGCTCGAACGCCCCGTTCTGCGAGTAATTCGCGTTCGGATCGGGAACGCCGGTGATGATGAAGCCGTCCCCAGGGGCGGCGGCGGTCAGGCGCACGTTGGTTCGGCCGCTGAGGCAGATGCCGCCTGCTCCTACGGCGGAGTATCCGCTGAGCATCACGGTCCCACCGGTGGCCGGCAGGGCGTTGATGGCGGCCTGAATCGCCGTGGAGTCATCGGTATGGCCGTCGTCTTTAGCGCCAAACCATCGAGGATCGAGTGTTGGCCCCGCTCCGATCACCGCCGACATCAGACGGCGATCTTCCAGTTGCTCAATATCTTTCATTACATTCTCCAGCCCTTGCCCCATAAAAGAATTCGAGACCTGGCTATTGAAACGGTCGAGGTATTATGACGGATTTATTACAGGGCAGCGTCAATCGCTGCCTTGCCCACCACACCATCCCTAACGTTGCGTAGCCTTGCCCGACGCCCGTTCTACACGGACACGATATCAATTACCACCCCTCGCGTTCAATGTGAATAGTTAATCTGACATTAACATTTCGAGCTTCTTTTCCGTCGTTACGCGCGGCAGATTTGCGCGTTGGGCGCCACTTTACACCGCCAACAAGTCCCGTTGCGGGGCCTGCAAAGACGGCAGGCTGCAAATTCGCCTCAGTGCCGGGAGAATGGCCAGGTAGCAAATCGCCGCAATATAGAAATTCGCCGAAATGCCCACATTGATCGAGACGAAGACGGCCAAGGCCGAACAAAGGACCCCGAAAACTCCGTTCAGCGCCCAGTACCACGGCGTATCCGATGAAGCCGCCGACCGTAGAAGACGCATCCCGGTCGGGAAGAAGAAGCCGAGGAGCATTCCAACCGGAAAAATCACCACGATCGACGCGAAGATCTTCAGCGTCATCGACGAAGTCAGCATCGCGGGCAGAAGCCACGCGAGCACGAATCGAATCGCCAGGATTCCCGCCGCGGCAATCACAGGGTAAGCAAATAAAACGCGGCGGTTCGAAAGTGAGACTTTTTCACTGACAAAGCTGCCGATGCCGGTGCTGGCGATCATCGTAAAGAGCAAAATCCCCAATGCGTAGACAGGATGTCCCAGGAAAACGGAAAGCCGCTGGATGAGGGCGATTTCCACGAACATGAATCCGGCGCCGATCAGAATGAAATAAGCCGCCCCGGACCAGAGGATGCCCGCTCCTTCGGGGCGCGGACCCTGCATGCGGGTCTTGATGCCAAGGGGGATGATGATCGTGGCGAGTGTCAGGATGATCAGCGCGAACAACAACATGGTGAGCGTAAGTGTCGCGATCAGATTGCCGCGCATGACGCCTACATTGCCGCTGGTATCCGTGCCCAGTGTTGAGGGCCTGAGTATGTAATTTGGAAATGAGCTGAAGCGCAGCAGATTGAAGAAATAAGGATTTTCATCGGTCGGCGGCTCGAAGTTCAATTCCTCGCCGCTGATCGCCTGGTGAAGCTGCTCGTCGGATTTGGAGTCGGCAATTCGTTGCAGGACGGGGAACTGCGAAACCGTCCCTGGCATGATGACCGGATGATATTCCTTGTCCGCGATGACCTGATCAAGCGTCGCCAGATCCGCGGCGCTGAAAGGTTGGTGGCTCAGCAAAAGCGTGCAGACTTTGCCGGAGCTGGCCATCACGATGTTTTGCGATGGATCTGCTACGCCCAATTTCAGCAGCGACTCCACCGCTAGGCTCAGCATTCGCCCGGTTTCGCCGGGGATACCGGGGTTGTACCACCGGGAAACCGTAAAGATTCCGTCGTCCCTCACCCGGCTGAGAAACACCTGCCAGGCTTCTGTGGTGTACAACCCGTTTTCCGAAAGCGAAAACGCTCCGGCTCCGGTGGCGGCCCAGGTGTCGATCAGCGACATCTGGAGCGTCATGTATTTTTCGGTATGACGCGAAAGGTAACTGCGGGCCTCGTCAACGACGAGATTGACCCCGGGCCGGTTCGCAAGGTTGACGAAGTTTCGGAATCGATTGGGGTTGGTCAGAAGGTCAATGAAGATCGGATTGAGTTCCACTCCCCTGACGTTCTGGTGGCCAAACAAAATGGCGCTCTGAAGGTCTCGGCCGCCACCCACACCGACGACGCAGGCATCTCCCGTCGGCCGGATGAAATACCCCAGGTTCGTCACGTCATAGCGGAGGTGGTCCAGATCGCTCTCATCCCGAAATTGCCGGAGCGTGGTGCCGGCCGCGCCGTCGATCTCCATCGGGTATTGAAGTAATTTCGACACTGGAAGTTTGGGGCTCGGTCCCCAGCATTGCGGTTCCATTAACTTCCCGGGATGCACGACGACTCGGGAAAATGAATTCCACCTTTCCAGATAAACGTCCGTTGGATCCTCGATATGCCCTTTAACCACGATCGGACGAATTGCAGAGGAAGAGTGTGCATTGAACGGCACGGCGATCATCAGCCCGATGAAGAGAATCGCGCTGACGGTCTTCAACTTGTACGTTGGGCTGCCCCAGGCATAGGAAACCGCGGCAAGAACACCGATCGCGCCGCAAAGCAGAATCAGACTGAGCGCATCGAGAAATTCAAGGCCGCCCAACACGAACAGGCAGCCAAGCGATGCTCCGATCAGGTCGCTGGCGTAAAGTCTTCCGATGGGAAGCTCGCACTTGGTAAGCACCGCCGCCACGGCGATTCCGGAGAAATAGAAGGGGAATGCGCAGCGCTGCAGTCGTGAAGAGCAACCCGAACGCGCTCATGATCGAGTGCGTGAGGATGATCGGTACGAGGCAAAGGAGGACCAGCGCCGCCGGCGTCGAGACCGCAAAACCAAGACTGGCCTTGGCCAGACTGTCGGCGAGCCGTTCAGGTTCAAATGAACGCGGGCTCAGGTAAACGGTGACCGCCCCCGCAGTCATGCCGAGCATTGCCGTCGAGATTGCGAAGAAGGCCAGATGATACCATGTCACCACACTCAGGACGCGGGTTAAAGCGATTTCCAAAGCCAGAGTGACAAAAGCAATGAGAAATGTGCCAAGATAAGTGCGCATCGTATCCAAACCCCGCTAAATCGAATTCCATCCGTGACTCTAATGGGGATGGACTGGCAATCCTATTGACTTGAACGGCCTCCCACAACAGGCCGCGCCGTCAGATTTCCAGGGCAGGCAAGGATTGAGCATCCCCGGCAGGAATCTGATCGCTGGCGAGCAGTTCGTAATAGGTTTCACGCGATGGCCGCGTCAGCCAATGCAATACCGTCACAAACATGATCGTTTTTACCACTGCCGTTGTCCAGATGGTCATGGGCTGGGTGTGCATCCGCGCAAAAATGGCGAGGGTGGCGATGTAAATGGGGAGGATCGATCCGTTCCAAAGAATGAGGGAAAAAACCCATTCGATCGTGCGCACCATCAGTCCGCACGCCACGGCCTCGACAACGACGCCAAACCAGCCAAAGTTGAGATACCCTTCCCCTGGCGCGGTGAGCGGTGACGTTCCGCCGTCATGTCGAAAGAACCACTCATTGATTGGGATGATGACGGTCTTCTTATCCTTGGAGAACTGCCGCGGGACCATCGCATCGGGAATTCGTCCCCAGGTTTCGCCGTACAGGTACGACTGAGCGTCTGGCGTAAAGGTGTAAATGACGGCAATCGAATCCAGATCGTTGAATCGCGTGATCGCGGTCACAAGGAACGATGCGCCCCCGGTCTCCTCGTCAGCATGGACCGCATTTTTCACCGCGGCAACGATCGCGCCCATATCAATCCGATCGTTTGCCATCTTCTGCGCCGTGTATCTGAAACTCTGCATGAAACCCAACAGGATAAGCATCGGAATCGTCACGATCACCATGAACTTCCACGGTATGCGATTTCGGCAAATATAACTGGTCAGGCATATGATGATTACCGCAATGACGATCGGTTCGCGGTTCCCCGCCACGAAATTCCAACCCACGTCCAGAATCGTGTAAGGAACGGCAAGCATCAGTGCATAGCCGCTGGCGAAAACGCCGGTCCAGAGATAGGCAATCGCGATTTTTCCCAATCCGCTTTCGGCCTGGGCCAGCGCTGAGTAGGCGTCCGACTCCACAAATTTCGTGTGTGATACATGGTAAAAAGCGCCCGCGGCCAAAAGGGCGGCCCGCGCCGTCCAGAGATTGAATATCATGACGATCAGGAGGTAGAACGATCGTCTGGTGAAGACGACGGCGATTTTTCCCCGGATCAGTTTTCGGGTGATCGGCCCGCGAAAGAATCCGGTTGTCAGCAATGCAACGGCACAGAAGAGCAACACCACAAGCATGGCCGGGCCGTAATAATCCTTGACTTGAACGCGGGTCCCGTTTTCCCTCCAGTAGGTGGCGGTGAAGTTTCCCGAGATCAAACGAATCAGGGCAGGTGCGAAAAGATACTGGATGCAGATGCCTGCCTGGAAGCACGTTTCGATGTTGAGGGGAATGCGGCCGCGATATTTGAATCGAAGGGCAAGCAAGACGGCGAGTGTGCCCAAAATCCCCAGGCTTTCAGTGGCCAGAAAGGCCGGGAGCCAGGCCAGAACGGCCAGAACGGCGGTCAGCGCCAGAAGAAGCAGGCCCGCCCGCAAGCCGCGCGGTTCCGTCGGCGCCAGTTCTGCCGGCGCGAAGCCGTATTCAGATTCAATCGCAGTCATGAACTCCTCCGGACACAACAGGCACGACGGATGTACGATCGAATCAAACGACTGGTTTTCGGACATCCCACTGGCCGTACAGTTGCCAGTCCATCACACTGTTAGCCAAAGCGGCGATATTACCGTTGAAATCATTGCCCGTCTCGCCCGTGCAGTTGCCTCATTGCCAATCAGCACGTTTGTGAGCGAGGATAAAAATTGCCGTCAGGACGCATTGCGCCCCGAAGTATACCGGACAGGCGTATGCAGCGCCTTGCGCCGAATGCACGGACCAGGGGAACGGTAACGACGATGGAGATGATCGCTCCAAATGCTCCCTCCACGAGCACAGCGCCGGTGCGCTTGTAAGCCAGGAGATTTTGCTCGAGAGTTTGTTGCACGACGTAGAATAAATATCCCGCCGCGATCCAGGGGACCATCTGCGCCGTTTGCCCGTAGCGGTGATCCAGAAATAGTCCGACCACTGGCCTGCAAAGGATCGTGGCCAGAACGACTCCAATGCCGCAGATCGCAATGGCTGCCAGCAGCCAGGTTGCGAACGTGCGCCGCGCATGCGCAAAATCATTGTGCGAAGTGGCCTTGAAATAAATGGGCCGTAATGTGAGGGACAGAACCGAATGGGCCATGATGAACGGTTGGCTGATCAGCCCGTATCCGGCGGCGTAGATCCCCACCGCGGTCGTGTCCTTCACGATCCCCTGGATGATGTATCGATCGCTCAGGGAGACGATCCAGATAATCAGGAAAGCGGGCAGGAGCGGTCTCGTGAAACGGCGGATGCCATCGGCCAACGCGTGATCCCCAGCATCGACTCCGACAGCCTGACTCGGCGCGGGTAATCTTCGCGCTTCCTGTGCCGATCGGTAACGCAGCAGGACCAGCGCCACCGTCGTGGCGGCCGCGGTGCCGGCGACGATCGCCAATGCGCTGGATCCAAAGACCTTCACGCCGAGCAGAATCAGGATCGGGCGTCCGATCGCCTCGATCATCGAGGCAACCGCCGACCGGGCTTGCCGCGCGCCCCGGAAAGCATTGACATTTCCAGCGAACGCGCCACGTCAACGATGAAGAAAACGCCCAAAGCGCATGCAATCGCCGTT
This sequence comes from uncultured Phycisphaerales bacterium, assembly GCA_963754335.1. Taxonomy (GTDB): domain Bacteria; phylum Planctomycetota; class Phycisphaerae; order Tepidisphaerales; family Tepidisphaeraceae; genus JBBSDP01. Next base: position 590,833 of record CAVWFQ010000005.1, on the reverse strand, counting down.
CGTAGCGCGTCCTGTCTCAAGTACCACCAGGCCCCGATCAGGACGATCGGAAACAGAAACGCGACGTTTCGCGTCATTGCATGCGAAAGAATCGCACGCACTTTCGCCACTTTGCCGATCCGTTCGGCTTCAGGATAAAAGCGAATTCCCGCGTTGAGCAGCGGCGAGCAGAATACGCTGCGGGCAAATACCTCGCCGGCAATCAGCAGGCTCGCCAGCCCGTAAACCTTCGGCGCGATCACCCGCGTGATCAGGCGGGTCCCCACCAGCAACGCCACCGCCGAGACCGCCTGCCCGACTGCGACCCAGGTTCCTTCCCGGAGGACACGTCGGTACCGGTGAAGGAAGGGCGTTGGTTTGGAAGTGACAGCGGGGACGGTACTCATGCGACTAATAAGATATCGGGCAGGATGTGCCGTGCAGAATATCGGAGATCACAATTGGGAAGTTCAAGTGCCGCAAAATTGCCGGGCGGGACGCTTACAGGTTGGCCGTGGCCGCATCGGAAGTGCGCTTGATGATTCGGAAAACCATATCGGCGGAATAAATGCCGCTCTTGGTCGATGCCGTTTCAATCATCAGCCACCCGGCGACGAAGGCGCGAATCCCCTGCCACAGCACATAACGAACCGTGCTCTTGAGTCCATGCGGCCGCGGACCGCAGTCGCGGAATTCCACGTCGCCGGTGGCAAACCCTGAAACCGTCGCCAACTGGCGGATCGAGGCAGGGGTGAAGGCGTTCTGATGGGTCATGTCCCAATAGCGCGTCATTCCCCCGAATGGCGATTGCGCGTTTGGCACCATCGCCACGAGGCTGCCCCCCGCCTTCAATGCGCGGCGGCATTCCTTGAGCGTGCCAAAAAGCACATCGTTCGGCAGATGCTCGAGCAGATTCATCGCACAGATAAAATCAAACGTTTCGTCCGGAGCACTCTTCAGATAAGTCAACACGTCCGCGTGGTGAAGCTCGGCTGAGGCGACATGGCTGTGAACGATATCAAGCTCCTCCCTGCACAGATCGACGCCGACAATCCGCTGAACGCCGCGGCTGGCGAGGAGGTAGATCATCGGCCCCGTGCCACACCCCAGATCGAGCGCCGACTTTGACGCCGAATTGGGGACCCATCCGTCGATCCAACGCAGATAATTTTGCCCGGCGAACGCCAAGGCATTGCTGCTTGCGAGCCCGCCGCGCGTCGTGGTCTTCACGTAATCGCTCGTGATCGCATCATGTAGAGTGGACCGGCCCACTGACGATTCCTCGGAGACTTCGGAGACGCTCATCGCGTTTGCCTTTCCATGATGGATCGAGAAGGTGTTCCTTCCCCCACCGCTTATGGCGAAGGATGAAGGTTGGAAATGACGGCCGCGCTCTATCGCTTCCAAGTAAAACTAACGGGCAATCCAGCCCATTGCAATTCAGCGGACGAACCGATGGAAAACGTGCCGCCCTATGAAGGCGGCTTCAAGGAATCGCGGAGGTGTAGAACTTTCTCCAGCATCCAGGCGATTCGATCCTTGTTGCTGTAACCGCCGGTCAGACACCGCTCGCGACCACGACGGGCGATTTCGCTTCGCTTGAACGGGTCGGCCAGGTAACGTTTGGCCTTATCCACCAGTTCACGGTCGTCGCCGAAGAATTCAGCTTCTTCCCCTTCCTTGAACAGACGGCAGTGCTCTTCGGTGCGCTCGGCCAGCATGAATGCGCCGCAGGCGGGGATCTCGATACTGCGCGTCGTGCTCAAATCACGGTTCTTTTTTCGAAGGAAGCCGAGGTTGATGTCGATTGCGCAGATCGCCTTGGCGTACCCTTGCCCGATGATCGGGCCGGACATGCGCAACAGCGGGTGCGGAGGCATGTTCTTTTCCCATTCCCATCCGTGAACGCGGACCGCGATTCCCGCATCGAGCAGCGCCTGGATGCTTGCGCCGCGCTGCTCTTCATAGAATCCGAGAAAACCGACGGGGCCGCCAAGTAGTTTCCGTTCTTCCTCACTGATTGCGACGGGGTGATGTAAGGCCGGATCGAACGCATTGTCGACAAAGAAGACGCGCGGACATCCCATCGACAGCAATTCCGACACCCCGTAACTTTTTGTGGTGAAAAATGCGTCGTAGAGTGCCAGTCCATTGACAAAATAGACTGAATTATTGTTGGGCCGGTACATGTCGTCGGGGCTGTAGCCGACAATGAAAGTGCGCGGGCGCGGTGCTTTATTTCAGCCAGAGTTTCGGGACGAACGGTATTTCCCTTGTCGATCCACAACAGATCGAAATCGTCGGTTTCACCGGCGGTGCGGATCTTTTGGTTGACCGCGTTCAGGTCGAGCGGGCGACGCAGCCGGTGCCGGATGCGCGGAATCAGTGAACGAATACCCGATAACGAAACGATCGCTTCCATTTCGATCGCCGTGACCTGGTGGCCCAGCGACCGCATCGCCTCGAGGCGTTGGAGGCAGGTCCCTCCCGCCTGAATCTGACCCACGTAGAGGATGGACAGGGCCTGCGTGGGTTGCATGGTGGTCGACTGTGACATGATCGTCACTTCGCATCCGGAAGATCGTCCGGCCAGCGGGCGGAGTCGGCGCAATCCGTTGGAATGAGCAGCGTTTTTTCCAGCAATTCTTCGGTCCGCGCGCAGCGATCCAAGAAAACGCTCGCCCGTCGCGATCCAGGTCAAATGTTCCGGGGCGGTTGCGACCGTGCGAAGCGCCGCGATTTCCCGGCGCGCTCTGGCCAGGTTCCACCGCGCCCGAGCGCGATTGTTAAAGCGCTCTGGCGCTCGCGAAAACAATAAAGCACCCCCCTTGCGCAGCACTGGTACTGCCGCCAGTTTCATCCCCAGCCCGGCGACGGCCCGGAGCGGCTTGCGCGAAGGGGCCGCGCCGGTGTGGCCTGTTCCGGCGGCTCGAACGGAATGCCGCATCGCTTCGCTTCCCACTGATACACCTCGTGCCAGGTGAACTGCGGATTATTCAGTAAATCATACGTTCCTGGCTGCTCGCGCCCCGCAATGATTGACTGGATCGCATCGACGATCGTGACCGTGTAAACGGTGTTGGATATCTGTAACGGCCGTGGAAGCACCGCGCGCCCCAATCCCAAATCGCGCCGAATGCCGCCGGAGATGTTTTGCACCGCTCCGCAGACGTGCCCGAGCCGCAGAATGTACAGCGGATTGTCACCGCTCGACGCAATCCGGCGGCTGATTCGTTCCGACCGAAGCTTTGTCGCACCGTAGGAGTCGCGAATCCGCAGTAGCCGGCCGGGGCGACGGTCGCCGTAAACCATGATCGTGCTGAAATACAACACCGTCGCGCGCGGCAGCGCGAACTTCATGCTGTTCTCGATAATCCTGCTCTCGGCGTTCAGGATTTGCCGCGGCGTTCCCCCGCCCAGGGCAAAGTTGACGACGACATCGCAGTCGCCAACAAGTCGCCGCGCTGCCGCTGGATCGGCAACCGAACCATGGCGGCAGGCAATTCCGTGCCACCGAAGATAGGCCGAGCCGGATCGATTCCGGCAGATCGGGACGAATTGCAGGTCAGGGCGCAAGCCCGCAGGAGCAGGCAGACCTCCGCGCCAACCTGACCGTTGGCGCCAACAATGGCGAGCTTAGCCACGGGCGTATCCCCCCGCGTCGTAGATCGCGTCAATGAGGTTGGCGGTGAGCTGCGAAGAGCCTGCCGCGATCCGGGATTCGGTATTCCCCTGGACTCCCGTCAGGAAGTCCGCCCATTCCAGGTAAAACGCCTGGTTCCATGTTGCATGCCCGGCGTGCTGAGCTCAATGTCCTGAGCTGGCGCATCCTCCTTGCGGAGCCGCAGTCGTAGCGATGCCGAAGGGCCAAGCCCCGTTTTAAGCATTGCGCCGGTGGCGAAGGATACCTCACAGGTATTGTCCTGTTCGTCGAGCCAACTGACGCAAAAATCCAGCTCGCATCCCGCCGGCGGAAGGGCCGGGCCTCCAGTAAGACGAACCAGCACTTCGACTTTTCGATCAATGGGTCCATCGACAATGACATTTGATTTGAGCAACTCGAAATGCGTAGCGCCTGAGATGAAGATGGCTTGATCGAGCGAATGGCAGCCGAGCGAGATCAGCACACCGCCGCCCGATAGTGCCCGGTCATCGTAGGGGGAACGGTCGAGCCCGGTCCTGGTGGTACGGGCCCCTTCGGCGATTCGGATTCGCGCCAACGGGCCGAAGCATCCACTGGCGACCGCGGCGCGTAGGGCAACATTCGATCCGTAGAAACGACGCATATACGCGCAGCCGACTCGTGAAGCGGGAAACAGCGCGGCGCATCGTCGATGCTGTTCGGCGCTGACCGCGAAGGGCTTCTCTGCCAGGACCGCAACCCCGCGCCGGGCCAGGAGTTGGTAATACGATTCGCGAACTCCGACCGGAATTGCGATGAGAACGCCATCTGCTTCAGGCAGGTCTTCCGGCGTTCGCAGCGCGACCGGCTTCACTCTATACATGTCGCCAAGTTCGGTAGCGCGCTCGGCGCTGGCATCGGCAACCCACGCGACGCGAACGCCCGGCGAGGATTTCAGAACCGGCATGTGCAGGTTGCGGACGATCGAACCCGCACCGAGTATTCCGATGGAAAGTTCCTTCATCGGCAACTCAACGTAAGGCCCGAAAGAGTTCGCGTCGGTCCGGGCGGACCGCGATGAAATTCGAAAGCTGAAAGCGTTCCAGCTTTTGCGAGTAAGCGGGGAAGAATTCTACGCCGTCGCGGTGAATCCGCGCCATCGCATAACCGGCCGGGACCAGGAGCGCGAACGCATCCTGAAGAAAACAGCGGGCGTCAATCCAGGTATCGTTGTATTCAAACTGGATGCAGCCGATCCGGCGTTCGCTGATGAGCGACCCACAGCCGCGCAGGATCGAGACTTCATGGCCTTCGGCATCGATCTTGACGAACTCCAGTTCGCTGATTCCCTTTTCGCGGCAAAACGTGTCGGTTCGCGTCAACTGAACGTCCACCGTGCCGGTGTAACTGACATGTGTTCCCTCACGCTGGTGCAATGTGTTGGTTCCGGCGTCATCCTCCCCGGTGAACAGTTGGGCGGTTCCTTCATGGTCGCTCAGGCCGATGTTCAACATCTCAACGCGTGGCCCGCCGGTCGCTCCGACGATCTGCTTCAGGTTTTGTTGCAAAGTATTGAAGGTGCCGCGGCACGGCTCGAAGCCAAACAACGTGACGTTCGATTTCAAACCCGGGACAAAATATTTTGTCCAATTGCCGACGTTGGCCCCAATGTCGAGAACGACGGCCGGCTTGTCGCCGATGCCGCGCTTGACGGCGTCGGTAATCCCATGCTCGCCGTTCTCCCCGGAGTCGTTAATGTTCTCGCCGTAAGCGCGATCCGTAATATATCGTCCAAGGCGGGCACGATTCGTCCTTCCCACCAGCAGTTCCAGCGGGCCGTTCACCAGCGCTCGTCCAGCGTTACGCAGCCAATCGGACATTCATTTCCCGGCGCGAAATTCGATGCGGCCGCCACTCCGGCGACGGGATCGGGACAATAGCGAGCCCCCGAAATGTTGTAAAGCGATTCGATCGAATGCGATCTTCAGAGCTTATCGTGGCAATCCCGCCAATTTCTTTGCCTTGCTGGAAAGGTCAATATCAATTTTCGTCGCCTTGGCGTCCGGCGCCAACCAATACCCCTTGTAGATGTCAGTCGGAGTGTCCGTGATCCCATCTGTCAGATTACCTGGGAAATCGGCCGTCGGCTGATAAGTGCCGTCGGCGGTCACCGCGCATCCGAGGGCGATGTTTTCCGCGCCGCGCCACACTTCCACTTCTGCCAGGCCTCCGCCGTGACCGTGCCAGGCGATGATTTCGATCCGAACCGCATCAAACGTCGCCCGAGGCGCCGGGATCGAAACTGAACTGGCGGCACTGGGTTTCCAGTCGAGAGCGATTGCCATTTGCGACCAGACCACTTCGCCGTGACGCAAGAGGTAGATATTGAACTTCGTTGTGCCGCGGTCGCTTGCCTTGCCGTTATGCGTGTTCCAGACCACGATCCGATCGGCGGTTCGCGCGTGCGGGCTCATCTGATCAAGTTGTTTTGCGATCCTGGCGACGGATTCGGTGGCCTTCAGGCGATCAGCGTCCTGCTTCTCATGAAGATCGAGAAATCGGTTGTAGTATGTTTGCGCCCGAGCGAGGACGACGAGCTTGGAATTCTCCTCGTTGCCCGCGTCGACGGCCGAATACCAATCGCCCAGCGTCATGCAATCGGCTTCCGTCAGCGACATCGGATCGCCGGCGGCCAGTGCGGCAATGCGCACCAAGTCACCGTTAGGGTCAATTCCCGGGAGCTTGGCGACCTCGCCGGGCATGTCCAATCCGGTTACATAGGTTTTGGCCGCCCCGGCGGCGATAAAGGCTTCCGGCTTTTCGTGCAATTTTTCCAGGAGTTTGTTCAGCTTATCTTTGATGCGGATACGCGCGTGGACCGAGCGGAGATCGGCCGCAATTTCGTCCGCTCGCGCTGAATGGCACGCCGACGCGGTCGTTTGTGCTTCGGTATAGACCTTGAGGGCCTCATTGTACTTGCCCCCCGTGGTCAGGGCCGCCCCTTCGTCCATCAGTGATTCGGTCAATGCCAGTCCCGTTTTCGTCCGCTGGGCGCCGCTGGCATGCCGAAACATGAGGCGATACAGATCTGCGCCGAGCAGCCGTCATCTCCGCCGGCCAAGTGCGCAGCTCGTCCAGCTTTTTAATCGCGTCAGATGCCGTTTCGTAACCTGAAGGATCCTTCAGTCCAAAGGCGTACGATTTGTCGAGCATGTACGAAACAAGATCCGGATCGTCTTTCAGTTCCCTGGTCGCGTCGAGCAGCTTCTGCGCGAACTTGGCTTGCTCGCGGCCGCCAGCCTGTGCGGCATGGTGTTCATCAGACCCATAAAGGGAGTTGTAATGCTTGAGCGTTTCCGGCGTCGGCGCCGCGGGCTGCGACGCCGGCTGCGAGGATGCGGGCGGCGAATCAAAAATCGCTTGATCCGCCCGTGAACGCTCCTGGGCGAGCGATATCGCCACAACCAAAAAACACCCACAAGTGCGGCAAATGGAGACCGAGCTGCAAAGGATTGAACTCTTGATCATCGGCAGATTTGACAGTCGATAAAGTACGCATAACCCTAACAAGTGCTTGGAATTTCGCAAGAGAAATGAGGAAAGGGCGGGCTACCTGTCAGGCGATCGCGTGTAGTTTGGGGGGTCCGATCCACTGCTGCATGCGGCCCCGCTTACCAGAACCACCCGGCGGCGACGGCGCTTGCCGATCCCGGCATAGCCAAAATTGAAACAACGCTTCCTTCGGCGATGACGCCTCCGCGCTGCGGCACATATACGAAAAACATCCGCGAATCGCTTTCATCGGCCGGCGTACAACGAACCCATCGCGAATGCGGCGCCAGTGGCGTATTGCGGCATTCCAAGGCGATCGCTGTGACTTCATTTCCATATTTCCAGGTGCGAAGCACCCGTCTTCGCGCAAGGGACGCCAGGGCAAGGAGTACAAGGGCGACTGGAAGCACTAGCAATCCACCCAGGACGTAGTCGCTGATCGGCCCGACGCGGGTCTGCTCGGTCCAATGCTCTGGATCTTTTGGACTCACGCGAATCTGGAGAATGTCATTTACCGTCAGGAATCCGTGGTGCCCGATCACCAGAGCAGGCCGCGTCTCGTGTACTGCGCCCTGCCATGGGAACTGGAGGATGACCTCCTTGGTTGGGTCAACGGATTTGCCAGGAAGTCTGAGGTATTGATTGTCGTCGTGAACCGCGAAGACCTTCGCCTCGAGCGGTGTCCCGTGTTCGATCAGAGACGTCTGATCGTTCCAGGCGATCCAGCCCTGAGAAGTGAAGTAAACCGCCACCGCGAGCAAAAACAGCCCGCCAAGCCACCACGCCCGCACACGCGGCTCGGTCCACGATCGGCGTCGCGCGAGGCCCTCCACCGGGCGCGGGACGGGCGGCGTCAAACGCGACGACTCCGCCGTGTTCGGGGAGTCCAGATCGCTTTTACTATCCAGTGTCATGACAAAATCATCCTTTCCGACCCACCCGCTGACTCAACGACAAAGGTCGCCGGTCTCGGCGGCGGAGAGCACTCAATCAGGCGGTTACAATGTGTTCCCGGCGGCCGTTGACGCCACGGGTTGCGTTTCGGGTGTCGACGATCAGCTGGGAATGATCGGCGATCATTTGCCAATCGTACGCCGCGTGATGCGTCGCAATGATCACGCAATCGTAGCTCTTCAAAGAGGCTGGCGTGAGCTCGATGCTCGTCATTTTCAGGTCGTGCTTTCGCGTTTTCCATGTCGCCGGCACATGCGGATCGTGATAATCCACTTCGCCGCCCAGGGCTTCGAGCTTCTCGATGAGTTCGAAGCTGGGGCTTTCCCGCACGTCGTCCACGTCCGGCTTGTACGCCAGGCCCAGCACCAGGAACCGGCTTGCCTTCACCGATTTGCGGCGTTCATTCAGCGCCAGCACGGTGCGCTCGATCACATATTGCGGCATTCGGTGGTTCACTTCGCCGGCCAGCTCGATGAACCGCGTCTGCATCCCTACCTCGCGCGCTTTCCAGGTGAGATAGAACGGGTCAATCGGAATGCAGTGCCCGCCGAGGCCGGGGCCGGGGTAAAACGCCTGGAAACCGAACGGCTTGGTGGAGGCGGCGCCGATGACCTCCCACACGTCGATCCCCATCGCCGTCAGCACCACCTTCATCTCATTCACGAGCGCGATATTGACCGCGCGGTAGATGTTTTCCAGGAGCTTGGCAGACTCGGCCACCTCCGCGCTGGAGACGGAGACTACCTGTCTGACGGCGGTTGCATAAAGAGCGCAGGCCAGTCGTCCGGACTCGGGGTCGATTCCGCCGACCAATTTGGGAATCGTCTGGGTGTTGAAATCGCGCCGCCCGGGATCCTCGCGCTCGGGCGAATACGCGAGGTAGAAATCCCGCCCGCACTTCAGTCCGCGCTGCTCAAGCCGCGGCAGCATGATATCGCGCGTGGTGCCCGGGTATGTGGTGGATTCCAGCACCACCAGTTGATCCCGGCGCAAGATGGCGCCGATGTCGTCGGCGGTCCGCTCCACGAATCCGAGGTCGGGTTCGAGGTGGGGGCCGAGCGGCGTTGGTACACAGCTGATGATCGCATCGGCTTCCGCCAGCCGAAGCCGGTCTGACGTGGGCTCGAACCGCCCGGAGCTTGCAAGGCCCCTGACGAAATCGTCGCCAAGATGTTTGATATAGTTTTCGCCGCGGCGCAGGCAGGCGATTTTCGTTTCGTCAACGTCGAAGCCGATCGTCGGGAATCCGGCCCGATGAAATGCGGCAATGAGCGGAAGGCCGACATAACCGAGACCGACCACGGCGACGCGCACCGTCCGGGCATCGATCTTTTCCTCGAGCGTCATCCGTTTCTCCAATCAGATCAAAAATAGCGACCGACCCTTCACTCGCGCGCTGCGGCGCGGCGATAATGTTCGACCCACCGCGCGCAATCGCGCGCCAGTCATAATGCTCGAAGGCGAAGAGTCTCCCGCGTTCTCCAGCCGTACGGCGAAGCTCCTCGCTGTCCATCCAGCGATTCAGTTCGCCGGTGAGGAGTTCGACCTTCAGCGGCACTACGCCTCCAGCGCCGGCAGAAAGCACTTCGCGATAGATGTTCACCTGGTCGGAAATGATAACGCCGGTGCCAGCCGCCATCGCCTCGGCGACGACGATGCCGAAATTCTCCTGTCGGCTTGGGAGAACGAACAAATCGGCGTCGGCCAGGGCCGCCACGCGTTCTGCACCATGCAGCATCCCCACGAACAGCACGCGCTCGGCGATACCCAGCCGATGTGCCAGATCCCGCATCTCGGTTCCATATCCGTCGGCATCGGGGCCGGCAATGACGAGCATCGGCCGCTTGTCACCCATCGCTGCAAACGCAGGCAACAGGTAGTCGAGTCCCTTCTTGTAATGAACGCGGCTGAGAAACAATACAAGTGGCCTTCCCATCAGCACCGGGAAGCGCGACCGGAAGGAATCCGGAGGCGGAAGAATCTTGAATTCTTCAAGCGATAATCCGTTCGGTTCGATCAGCGCCGGAGCGCGAAGCCGCAGGGCGGAACTGAGGTCTTTCTCGAGGTCAGCGGTAAAATGCAGTGCGGTAGCGTTGTTCAGGTCCGAACGCAGGCGCCACGCCAGATAGGCCCGTTTTTTCCACTTGCTCTGCGCCAAGCTCCACGGATCGAGCATTCCGCACGGCCGGAAGAAATAGGGCTTATGCAGGTTCCTGGCCGCTTTGGCCGCCGCGTGCTGGATTTCCTCCCAGACCGCGTGAATGTGGATGACGTTCGCGGCCGCGACACCTGCGTTGACTGCGCGATATAGATCTGGATGCCTCATGAAAGGTCCGGAGGCAGGGCCAGTCATGACAACGCCGACGTTCCGATCCCGCAAAACGTCGGCTCCCCTGAGATCGTCGCCGGCGCGGTAGGTAGCTGCGACCGATACTTCTAACCCGAGTTCCGCCTGCGCGGATGCCAGCCCGATCAATGCTGCCGCTGGCCCTCCGGTTCGGCTATCAATGCCCGAAAGGACGTGCAAAATTTTAAGCATTCCTGGCTTCCGGGCGAGAGGATGAACGGAACGCTCTTTTCGTGACGCGTGACTCCATGGGCAATTGATCGACATGAGCGTATGGGGCGCGCCGAATTGCGTCAATTCTTTGATCTCGCGATTTGCATCGGTTAGCCGCGACGCGCAGCGGATCGCGCCCGAACGCGCTCCGCTTCGCGGCTAACCGATGCCGGCGAACTGAAAAGGGGTCTAATTGACACAGACCATCGCATCGAACAATTCCCCAAAGCGATGTCCGTCGAGCGTGGTATCGAAAGCGACGATCGACACACCACTCGGCGCATCGTTCCCGGCACTCAGCCGAACGTGAAAGTCGCCGATCGAATGTGGCTGAACGGTCCCCTCGAGAATCTTCGGCTCGGCGGAAAGTCCGTCGATCAGATGTAACTCGATGTGATGCGCCTGCGCCGTATCGCGGAAGTTCTGCACGTGGATGATCACATCGGCAGAGCCGCCGCGGGGGAGAGGAATTCGATACGGATCTGCCTGGATCCAATAGGGATCAAACCAGTAGCGATATTCGCCCGGACCGCTGAGCGCGTGCAGAGCGTCGACCAGATCGAGGGACCATTTCCGGTATCGCTCGATCAGATCGGCCGGATGGTCCATCACCCAGGAATGGCCGCCCATGATCAGGTCCGGATTGAGCTTGCTGAGATACTCCGCGCCCACGACATAACCCTGTTCAGGAATTGCATGATTGCGGGCAACAACGGCTTCGTGTCCGTTCTGACTGGGATCGCGCGGATTGCCGAAAATATTGTCCCCGGTGAAGACGACCTTTTGGCCATCGATCATTCCCGCCACCGCCAGCGCGAAATCGGTCTGGCCGGGCATGTGGTCGATCGTGAAGGTGAAGCCTTCCCATTGGAGCGTTTGGCCGGGTTCAAACGCGCGATCGACGTGAACCGAATCGATCCCTTCTCCGTATGACTCGATCAAGGCGGCATAGTCATATCGCTCGGGGCGTTCAAGCTTGTCAGCGATGCTGTCGAGCGTCCAGATCTTTGCTCCCCACTGATCATGCAGATGCCCGGCGTTGTCGCAGTGATCGCCGTGCATGTGCGTGATGATGACCGCGTCCACCTGCTTCAGATTCAGCCGTTCGCGCATCAGCCTGAGTGACTCGTCCAGGAGCGACACGCCAACCCGGCCGCAGTCGATCACCAGCCCATGCCCGCTGTCGGAAATGATGATGGAGAAATTCGGCGTATAGTTCGTCCCGCGAAACTTGAATAAGTGTGGAGAAACCTGCTTCACGTTGGGCACGATGGTGGGCTTCGAAACGCGATCCTGATCGCTCGGCACATACGGCACGACGTGGTAGGTCCGCAGAATCATCGTCTGCGCCTTAAGCAACTTGGCGCGATACGCCGCGAGTTCGCTCCTGGGATCGGCGATGATCGATCCGTGAGCGGGAAGCATCATATCCGGCCCTTCTCCCTGAAGGATCGAAACGGATTCCTGCATCGCATACAGGCCGGCTCCGAAACTGTAATCCCATTCGGTATCAAACCAGTTGTACATGCGCGAGCCGGCGAGCATGAGATCACCGCTGAAAGCGAAAAGGGCGCCACCCCGTCGCAAGAGATAGGACGTGGCGTCCGGCGCATTGCCGTGAGTCCGCAGGCAGGCGATTTCGTAGCCGTGCCAGGCAAACGTGTCCACATTGTTGAGACCGCGATCAAGGCGGATGGGCCGGCATGGCGGGCGAACATAGCTCGCGCCGTGCACGGTATAGGCATCGGTCAAAGCCGGCTTCATTTTGCGGAACGATGTCGGATTCTCGAACAGCGCCCGGCCTCCCTCGCTGGCGGCGATTTTCGCGCGGCGCCTGCGGCCGAAGCCTTGAGGCGGCCATATCCCTGGCACAGTTCACGATGATGGCTCGTGAACAAAACCGACTCGACATGCTCTACGCCAACTTCCGAAAGATGATCGAGGATGCCACCGTCGCCGAGATCGATGAGAAGGGCCGCGTCCCCGTCCTTGATCAGGTAGACGTTGCAGGTGTCGGTCCATTGGAACAATTCGGGGAATTCTTTTGGCGCGACGGGAATGAGGCGCAGGGTTCTGATCGGCCAGCAGCGGAGTTGATCCAATCGCGATGGCGGAAAGGAGCAGAAGAAGCAGTCGTTTTGTCGTGTCAGCCATGCTGGTTAGTTCGAGTTTGTGCCCGCATCGCGTCGGATCGTCGCGCCTCGGACATCATGATAACCGATTGCCATGCTCTTCCCCCTCTCTCCCGGAGTACCGGGGGAAGGGAACAGACCTTGACCACTCAAGCAATCGTCAAACCCGCCGAGAATTATCGGACTATGCCGAGCCTGGCTCGCCCTTCGGACGCGTTCTTTTTAGTTTGGGCGCTGCCCGGGCCGATGGCCGATAAGAATTCGCGCCGAATTTTTCCGGGGCTTGGACCTGTCCTGAGCACCGTCGAAGGACCTGAATTCCTCCAGCCTGAGAGAAATTGCACAAGGCGTCTCTTATTGCTTCCGGAGAATTGATTGCCATGGCGAAAGAATCCAAAGTGACCGATTCACGCGCGGCTCGCCGCACTCCAGCCATCCCCTTTGAAGCATTGGAGTCTCGACAATTGCTGTCGGCGGTCCCGGCTCCGTTTCACAGCGCCGATATTGGGACGCCTGCTGGCGGCTCGGCGACCTATGCCGCCGGCACGAAGACGTTCACCGTCATCGGCGCCGGTCACGATCTCTTCGGCGCCTCCGACGCATTTCATTTCGTCTATGAGCCGCTGGTCGGAAATCAGACAGTGACGATTCGAATCCTGACGGACGGCGCCAGCGCAGACAACTCGCTGGCGGGTCTGGACATTCGCTCTTCGCTCAGCCCGTCGGCGGCGGACCTGTTCCTGGGCGTTCGATACGACGGATCCGTCTTCGTCAACGCGCGTCCCGACGACGGTTTTGGCGGCGTGAACCTGAATCCCGGTGAGCCGGGAACACTTGCGGAGTTTCTCAGGATCAAGCGCAGCGGCACCACCGTCACCGCCTCACTGTCGAGCGACGGAATTATTTTCACGGAGCTTTCCCAGGATACGATCGTCCTCCCCAATACCGCGCTGATCGGAATGGCCGTCGCCTCGCAAAACGCGCCGGCGACTCTTGGCGCCGCGACTTTCGATCAGTTCGCCGCGTCCGGCACATCCACTCTCGATGAACGCGACCTTCAGTCGGCTTTAAGCACGATCGTCGCGGATGCAGCCGCCGCTCCCAGGTCGGCCGCCGCCGACGCGAAGCGCCTGTCGGCGGACCTAAATCGGCTCAAGGCATCTCAATCAGACAAAGCATTGATCAGCACGCTGACGAAAGACGAGAAAACCTCGCTGGCCACGCTGAAAAAAGCTGTTCAATTGCTGAACTCCTCTCTGATGAGGGACACAAAGGCGGCATTTGCCGCTTCCGCGGCCCTGATGAACAACCCGAAGAGTTCGGCAGCGCAATCGCGGCTGACCGCAGCGATCGCCAAACTGCAGACCGACAACGCCAGCGAGCAGACGATCGTCTCCGACTCGGTTGCGGCCAACACCGTCGGCCAATCCGATCTGAATGCCCTCGCCTCCGCCAACGCCGCCGACAACCAGACGGCGACGGACATTAACCTGGCGGAAACCGATTTAGCCAACGTCACCTCGCCGGTAACGACAGACCTGAGCGCAATCAACGTTGCCTACGCGACCATCGTAGCGGACGTCTAAAGCATCCAGATCAGCGGTTTGCGCCGTTCGGTAACCCGTCATATTTGAAGATCCGAATGGCGAATGGATGGAATGTCTGATCGGCCGATGCATCAACCACGGAGTCATTGGCCGTCAGTTCGGTGATCTTTGACGGGTCGCGCAGCCACGGGAGTTTCGCCGTAACCTTCGGGCCATGGCTGATGACGGCGACGAGCCAGCCGTTTTCGAATCGAACGCGCCGAGCCTCGAGTTTCGGATACGTGACCGGGTACCGGTAATGGCCGCGCTCCGGACTCCAGGCAAGATAACCAACTTCGGCTTTTTCGCTGTAAGGGGCAGTCAGACGTTCGTCGTGCTCGCTCATCAGATGACTTGCGTCAAATTCCGAAAGTGCGCGGGCGGCGATTGCCTTCGCCGTCGCGTCGGACAGAGGCGCGCCGTATTCGTCCCGAATCGCATCCGGTCCGGCGAGAACGATGCGTATCTCTTTGGGCAAGTTCAAAACCGCTTCGCATGTTTCGGCGCCAATTGCGAGTGGGCCGGGATGTACACGACGCCGGCCGTGATTTTCCCGATGTCCTGCGGGCAAACGAACTCCCAGGAACATCCGAGAGTTGCAATCTCGGTATAGAGATTCTGCATGGTCGGATCGTCTTGGGCTTTCGGACCCGAAATGATGACGTGAACTTGCGGCGTCTCCGTGCCAAATGCGCGGAGATATCGTTCCATTCGATGCAATTCGCCGAGAATCTTCGGGTCTTCGATGCGCCAGGGGATCTTGTTCCACTGGCCCCAGGCGAAACTTGCAGAAAGCCATTCGCCGTTGATCGCGCTGAGGAAATAACGGTAACGGGATTTTTCAGGCGAGCCGTCGTATGCATACGTGTCGTGGTGAAGATGGATTTCGGCATTAAAGACCGGCTTGCCCGTTCCCCGGGATACGTCGCCCATGGCTTTGATGCGCCATTGGGGATAATCCGCCATCGCATCATCCCAGCAGATCATCGATAAGTGCGTGCAGCCGCGTTGAAGCAGCGGATCGCCGTATGATTTGGGGCCGTAAAGAAGATCGCCCAGAACCGGCTTGCATAGCTTCTCAGCAATCGCGCCGTAGTAGCGGTCAAAGGCCAGTAGGCTGAACCGGCGGTAGTCGACTTGGCCGGGCGTGTCCGGACCGGGAACCGTGACCGCGCTGAAATCGGCGAAATGCGTCTTCCACGCCACATTCAATTCGTCGATCGATTGATGATGTTTTTTGAGATCGTCGATGAAGGCTGACCACCAGAGTGGTGTGTCTTTCGGATTTCCGCCGGCCGGTCCGATTTCATTGCCGGTAATCACCCCGGCGACGCAACGGTGCCCGGCCATGATCCGAAGCCAGTCGCTCAGGGAGTAAGCCATCTTCGTGGGATCGGTCCATTCGCCATCGAGTCCTCCTCCGTCGGAGCCGTACTGGATGTTCTGCATCAGGAAGAAATGAAAATCATTCGAATCGCACCACTTCAAGACCGCGGTGGCTGCCTTTTCGAGTCCGCTGCCCGCTTTAGGCAAGGTCCACGGCCATGAGGCAAATTCGATCAGGTTGTACCCATCCGCCTTGATCTTCTCGAGGCTGGCGATTGCGACGTTCGCTTCCTCAGGACAAAAGAAGACGACGCCATGTTCCAGCGGCGGGTTTTCTGCAAACGCGGCCGAATCGAACAGGAGAATTGACAGCAGCGCGATGATCAACCGGAACTGCAGGAACTGCGCCGATTCAATTTCTTTGCCGCCGCCGGCGATACGACTCGATGGGCGTTTGTCCACTTCCTGCCTCCGAAATGTCGAACGAACTTCCGCTGCGCACTGCGCCTCACAGGGTGAGTGCGTGAATCGGCGGCAAAGAAGCTTCTCCCTCTCCCAGTACTCTGGGAGAGGGTTGGGGCGAGGGTCCTCCGTATCGCGCGATGTAGACCCTCACCCCGCGCCTCCCGGAGTACCGGGAGAGGGGGGAAAATTGTTGGGACCGCCGAATCGGTCACGTTCATCGCCTCACACGCCCGCCGGAAGTCGCGCGAACTGCTTTTCATGGTCCAGCAGCCAACACTTGTGCGACAGCCCGCTGGCGTAGCCGGTGAGCGTTCCATTGGCGCCGATGACGCGATGGCACGGCACGACGATCGCGACCGGATTGGCCCCGTTGGCGGCTCCCACCGCGCGACACGCCCCGGCACGGCCCACGTTTGCCGCGAGCTGCCCATAGCTGATCGTCGTGCCGGCCGGGATTTCCCGCAACGCGTTCCACACCTCGCGCTGGAACGGCGTCCCACCCATCCCGACTTTCAGATCCGCAAGCGCGTCGAGGTCGCCATCGAAAAACGCTGTAAGGGCATCTGTAACCGAGGCAGGCGCGGCGCCTTCTTCCAGTGCGTGGACGCCATGGTAGTGCGACATCAATCGACGCAGCCGCGCTTCATGATCGGCGAATTCCAGGCCACGAAGATTTTCATCTTCATCGGTGACCAGCAGAAGCGAAGAAATGGGCGAGGCCCAGCGTTCAAGCCGTAATTGCATGATAAGTCTCCTCTTGCAGTGAAATTCTGTTGAAATCCGCGTCGGTCGTCCAGAGATGCAACATGGCGTACGCACGCCAGGGTCGCCAGCGCTCGGCGTGATGCAGCAGTTCTGAAACAGTGGGATGTTTCCCACCCACGGCGAACCGTCGGTGGAGCGCCACGTCGCCGGCGAGGAATGCGTCGCTCTCGCCGAGCGCGGCGCATGGCAATGTATTGCGCCGTCCACTCTCCGATGCCGGGCAGATCACGCAGGCGGGCAACCGATTCGGCCAGATCGCGGCGCGGATCGAACAAATGCGCATCGGAAGCGGCTGCCGCCGCGACACCCGCCAGGGCGGAGGCGCGTGCCCGTGGCATCCCGAAGCGGGCCAATACATCGACTTTGAAACGCTCGGGTTTCGGGAAAGCATGGGTGAGTCCGGGCGTGTCGACGCTGTCGGCGACGGGTCTGCCCAGCGCAGCAACGATGCGACTGCCGATTTGGGTCGCGCCCCTGACCGTGATCTGCTGGCCGAGCACCGCGCGCACGGCAATCTCGAACCCATCCCATGCTCCCGGCACGCGCAGACCCGGCCGTGCCGCAACGAGCGGCGCCAAACTCGGATCAGACGATAACGCCGAGACGATCGCCCCCGGTTCCGTGCTCAGATCGAACATGCGGCGGATGCGGGCAATGATCGCCGACAGTGCATTCAGCCGGGGAAATCGTACGGTCACGCGAAGCGCCGAATGCTCCGGGGCATGCGCCACATGGATCGATCCGATCGCATCACCGAGTTCGATGACGCGGCTGTAGCTCTCCTTCGTGAGCCGCTCGAGTCCGGTGATCGCTCGCGCCTCCAGGAATCGCAGCATGGCTGCCCAGTCGTATGGAGGCCGGTAGGGGAGCAGAAGGGAAATTTCCGGGACAGAAGAAGGGGCGCTGGCGCGGCGGCGAAGCTCGCTCGGAGGGCGGCGATAGAGGCGCTGAAAAGTTTCGTTGAATCGCCGCACGCTTCCAAAGCCGCTCGCCATCGCAACATCGATCATCGAAAGATCGGTTTGATGGATCAGTTGCTTGGCCAGCAGAACCCGGCGGGTCTGCGCGACCGTAATGGGAGCGGCCCCGACGTGCCGGCTGAAGAGCCGCCGGAGTTGCCGCTCGCCGATCTCGAGTCGGTCGGAGAGCAACCCGACATCGCCGCCATCGAGCGCACCGGCCTCGATCAGCTTGAGCGCCCGGGATACCGTCGCCGCGGTACCGCGCCACGCGTCAAGCTCCGGCGAGCTTTCCGGCCGGCAGCGCAGGCAGGGCCGAAAACCCGCCGCCTGCGCCGCGGCGGCGGTCGGGACAAACGTGCAATTCTCAAGCTTGGGCGGCCGGGCCGGACAGATCGGCCGGCAGTAAATTCCCGTTGTCTTTACGCACGTAAAGAATCGCCCGTCATACCGGGCATCCCGTGCCTGCACGGCTCGGTAACAAACTGCGGGGTCGAGGTCCATGTGCACACTGTAGTGCGATCAAAACAGAGAGTCTGGCGGTTTTCGGACCTCAATGAAAAGTTGTTTAGCTCATTGTTCATCCCCGCTGGGCCCATAGCTCGAAGGAACTTTCGCTCCGACAAGACGAAGATAGACGCCAAACTGCCCCCGATGGTGATACCAATGGTTCAACATGATGCTCCGCAGGAAATCGGCTCTTGGAAGCGACATCAAAACGCGATCGCCTTGCGCGATAGTCAAAATTCCATGCAGATAGGGATCGACAATTGAGGGAAGCGTCGTCCGCAGGTAGTCCGCGCTATCGTTCAGCAGATCAAATACTTCGCGCATGTTCTGTGGCTGTTGTCTTTGCCGAAAGTCCGGCGGGGTGAGTGTATCGTTCTGGGCCGCCTTCAGTACCCGCCCGGGTGACTCGGCGATGTGGAGCGCCAGTTGCCCGGCCGTCATCGATTTCTCATGCGGCCGCCAGGTCAGCTTATCTTCGGGCAACCTTTCAAGAAATTTTCTCGTCGTGGAAAGCTCCCGCTCAAACTCGGCGAGCAGGGCGGCGGCAATTGTCTTTGTTTGATCATTCGAATCCATTGAGATCCTCCTTTGAATCATTGTCGCTTTGGGAGAACGCAAATCGACAGAAGAATCTGATCGGGACTCGTCAGGTGTGTGACACTTCAGACGGCCTTTATTGTGGCACGGCTTTTCAAGCCGTGAGTGCCGGTGCCGGGCCGCGCGGGATGGCGATTCGATTTACGCTCCCCGGCGGCGAGGACGTGGATATCGTCGCCATGTCGCATAACGGATTCGTCGTCGCCACCGGCGAGGAATTTCTCGAGCTTCAAAAATCCGTCGTCGCCACCGATCCGAGCCAGCCGCATCCATGGCCGGTCGAGGCATTCCTGGGCGCACACCCCCTGGCACTGAAATTTGTCGTAGATAAAAAGGAAGGTCCCGAAAGCTTCGCCACGGAATCGTTCTTCGCCAACGACGGGCTGGTGTTCGTGAACAAAGACGGAGTGAAACAGGCGGGGCGCTATCCAGATCGTTCCGGTCGCCGGCACGCATCACCTCAGCGAGGCGGAGGCCAAATCCAAATCGCCTGATTTTCTGGTGGAAGACCTGAAAAAGCGTCTGTCCGCCGAGCCCGTCAAGTTCCGTCTGGTCGTGCAGATTCCAAACGCCGGCGATGCCACCAAAGACCCGTCCCTCGTCTGGCCCGAAGACCGCAAGACGATCGAGGTCGGCACGATCACGATCAAATCCGTCGTTCCCGACAGTGTCGCCGCCGAAAAGGCGCTCGCATTTGACCCGACGAACCTGACCGATGGAATTGAGCTGTCGGATGATCCATTCCCGGCTTTGCGCTCGAAGGTTTATGCGCTTTCGGTCAAGCATCGCAATAAGGAATGAGTGCGGACATGATTTGCCGGCGGAATAGAAAAACGCTCAAGGGCGCCGACATGAGGACGAAGAAGGATCGATCAGATTAATCGCCATGGGACGTTCACGTCTCCACGCCTCGACAACACGCGCTGTTTGCCTCTCAGAGGCGGAATTAGTATCATTTAGGCATGCCGACTGTTGCTATTCCGGCTCATTTCGATGGTAAGCAAATCGTGCTGGACGAACCGTTTGATTTGCCCATCAATGCTCATTTGCTGGTGACGTTGCTCCCGGCTCCGGACCAGGACGTACAAGAGGACACATGGCTCAAAGCAGTCGTGAGAAGCGATGCCTTTTCGTTTCTGGCCGATGACGCAGAGGACATTTACACGGCCGCCGACGGGGAGCCCTTTGATGCAGCGAAATAAAAAAGATGCGATACGACGTGGTGTTGGTTCCATTTCCATTCGATGACCTCGCGTGTGCCTCACCGATGTCATTGGCGCGCATCGGCATGTCGTGCATCGCCTGGTGTCCGTATCGGCCTCGATCATTCGACGTCAAGCTCGGAAGCCTCAGTCCTATTCTCGCAACGACAGTGCAACAGCGGCTTCGCATCCTATTTAATGTTTGAGTGGTACCGGATCGCCCCTCGAGGGTCCGTCGGGACTGTGATCCTGTTGGAGTCGTTCACTCCGCCCTCATCCAAACAGCTCCCATAATTACAACACTGAAACCTTAATCAGCTCTTAACAATCTCTTCATCATCCGCGAACGCGAGCCGCGACACTCTGCCGCCGTCGCGCAGCCGTGCGATCCCGGACCCTCTTTTTCCCGTTGGGAGCTTTCCATGTTGATGCTGGCGGAGTCACTGTCGTTTGGCTCAATGGCGTTTCTGGTTCTCGCCATTGCCATGGCCCTGGCGTTTGAGTTTGTAAACGGATTTCACGACACCGCAAATGCCGTTGCAACCGTCATCTATACTCACACGCTCAAGCCGTGGGTGGCGGTCACCTGGTCCGGGTGCTGGAATCTGATCGGCGTGCTGACTTCGGCGGGCGCGGTCGCCTTCAGTATTCTTGCACTGCTTCCCGTCGAACTGGTGGTGAATGTCGGATCGGGGGCCGGGTTTGCGATGGTCTTCGCCCTCCTCATTTCCGCCATCATCTGGAACCTCGGCACCTGGTATCTCGGATTGCCGGCGTCGAGTTCGCATACGCTCATCGGATCGATCATGGGAGTCGGTCTGGCCAATTCGCTCATGTCCAAGGGGCATGTCTTCGGCGACGGCGTCAACTGGGGCAAGGTCAGCGAAGTCTTCAGCTCGCTGCTCATTTCGCCGGTCGTGGGATTTGTGCTCTCCGCGTTGCTGCTGCTGATCGCCAAGTTTGTACTGAGCCACCGGCCGGAACTGTTCAAAGCGCCGCCGAAAGATCAGCCTCCACCCCCGTGGATTCGCGGACTTCTCGTCCTGACCTGCACCGGCGTCAGCTTCGCGCACGGTTCAAACGACGGCCAAAAAGGAATGGGTCTGCTGCTGCTCATCCTGATCGGAATCCTGCCGGGCATTTACTCGCTCGATACAAAGCTGAGCGGGAAGGATTTGCGGAAGATCGAAACGACGGCTGAATCCGCCCAGATCTATTTCCAAAAGCAAGCGCCCGCAATCCCGATCAGCGGAACGGACGCCCCCACGGTCCTTTCGGATTACCTCAAGAATACGGGCAATCTCAGCCCCGAGGTGTTTGGCTCACTCGTTCAGACGAACGGGAACGTCATCAAAGTCCTGAAGGGGCGGGACAGTTTCGATGGAATGTCTGATGAGGAAAGAAAGAGTTTTCGTTCTTCGATTTATCTGACCAGCGCCACGATCGGAAAGATGGCCAAGGCCCATAAAATTACGGACAAGCAAACCAATACGCTCCTGGCCGGGAAAGACGACGGATACAAGAAGCAACTTGAGAAGATCACGCAGTTCATTCCGACCTGGGTCAAGTTTGCCGTCGCTCTTTCGCTTGGTCTGGGAACGATGATCGGCTGGAAGCGCATCGTCGTGACCGTCGGCGAAAAAATCGGCAAGGACCACCTCACCTACGCCCAAGGCGCGTCGGCCGAGCTGGTCGCGATGGCCACGATTATGGCCGCCGATCAGTTGGGACTGCCGGTCAGCACAACCCACGTGCTCTCCTCCGGCGTGGCTGGAACCATGGCGGCCAACCGCTCTGGATTGCAGATGGGTACGCTTCGCAATCTCCTGCTCGCCTGGGTGTTGACCCTTCCAGTCTGCGTGCTCCTCGGCGCAGGAACCTTCGCGGCGGGATTGTTCGTGGTTTTGAATAATCTCGTGCTCTACCTGGCCATCGCAGTCGGACTCGGGCTTGTGATTCTCCTGGCGTATTTGTTCCGCCGCATGTCGCGCGCATTGGCCGAGCGCGAGTTGGCCACGGGCGTGGCGACCTGAGATTCGCTTATCCCAACACGCGGGCGTCGTGAGCCCGCGCGCCATCGGAGTCCGCTCACCGCGGCGTACGAATCCTCAATAGCCGCCGACGTCAGTCGCGTCAGCCCGCGCGTCTTTCACCAGGAGCAACCCGGGCCGGCAGGACAAAATGATCGTTCCCACTCCCGCCCGTGGCGTGTTACATAAGGGGCGACAGGAGAATTCACGATGGAAACGCTAAGCGAATCCTGCGCCCGCGTCGGTCGCGGCGCGGTGGCCGGCATGATCGGCGGGGCCGTCGCGGCCTGGGCGATGAACGAGTACCTCGCCGCGCAATCGAAGCCCCGGGAGCCCGCCTCAGCTCCCGCCAAAGCGCGGCACGAAAAAAAATCATCGCAGTCAAAATCGAAGCAAAACCAGGAAGACGGCGACGACGCGACGGTCAAGGTCGCCCAGGCGATCTCGACCCGATTCCTGCATCACGACCTCTCCCCGGCCCAAAGAAGAATCGCCGGGCCGGCGGTGCATTACACGTATGGATCGCTGGTCGGTGCGCTCTACGGCGCGGTGGCGGAAATCTGGCCGCTCACCGACGCCGGATTCGGAATGTTGTACGGCATTGTCCTCTGGGTGGTCGGCGACGAAGCCGCCGTCCCGCGCTTAGGTTGGGGCCGCCGCCAACCCAGGTTTCCGTCTCGAAACACGCGGACTATCTCGGTGCACACCTTGTCTTTGGCATCGCCCTGGATCTGGCCCGCCGGGCGGCGCGGCTGATTGTGTGATTTCCGGCGCGACAAGCATCTGGTTCCGGCTCACTGAACACGATCTGCGCGAAGGAAAATAAAACGGCCCTAACTAAGTGGCGCACTCCGCGCGTTACGTCAAATCGAACCAAACAACGGTTGCGCGTAAGCGTAGTTCGATGCGGATGCGGAAATATCGGCTTTTTATCGCGCTCATCGCTCTGGCTTGGGGTGCGTCGAATGCCGCGGCGGCGATTCCGCAACCTGAATCTGTTGCGTTCGTCCGCGTGACGCTGCTTTCCCCGCGCGATCGACCTTGGCGCGTCCAGATCATCGCCCAGCGGCCAGGCGGAAAATCGGCCAACGTGTTCGTCGGGAAAACGACGGCGAATGATGCGGCGGCCGCAGGGTTCGCAGCGGCCGGGCAGCCCAGTGGCTGGATTCCGCTGCCCGGCGCCGACCACGGTCCTGCGACCGTTCGATTTCTTTTCGAAACGAACCCGCCACTTCCCAAAACGGACAGCGGCCTGGCGGCACGGTTCGACTTTGCGATCGCGGCCGAGGAGGATCACATCCTCCGAACAGTGAGCGATCACGATCCGGGGAACGTCATTGCCGTTCGAATCCCCGCCCAGGCGGCGATTCATCGCGAACAAATCCTGACGATTCGCGAAGACACGCAACGGCGGCTCGATGAGATCAAGGCGCTGAACCTTCCTGACGGGCCGCGGCCGGTGAAGCTCTGGTGCATGACGGGATTTCGGTCGAATGGAGAGTTCTACACTGATCCGGCGATTGCCCGGATGGATTTCGAGATTATCCGCCGCCTGGGAATGAA
Organism: uncultured Phycisphaerales bacterium; assembly: GCA_963754335.1. Classification (GTDB taxonomy): domain Bacteria; phylum Planctomycetota; class Phycisphaerae; order Tepidisphaerales; family Tepidisphaeraceae; genus JBBSDP01. The sequence goes on along the minus strand of CAVWFQ010000005.1, from coordinate 567,031 downwards.
CGGATATTGGCAGCAGGGGGGCGGCCAGCCGGGGACGCTGGGACAAATGGCTCACGAAAGCGGAATCGATCGGAGCACCGTCTACTGGCGGGCGGTCGAATCGCTGCCTGTGGAAAAGGAACTCGGCGGCGCTACCCGGCTCGACTGGGCGGCGCTCGAGTCGTTTCTCGATCGCGTCTATCGCGAGTCCGTGGAATCGACCCGCAGGGAGCATCCCAATGGCATGCCGCAGATTATCGCCGATCTCATGGATGAGCCGGCCGGCTTGCGCTTCGACGGACCTGAATATGCCGCGAGATTTCGAGATTATCTTAAACAGGAAGAATTTTCGCCCGACTTTTTCGGCAAGAGTGATTGGAATGAAATCGCGCCGATCATTCTCGACTGGCGCGGGTTCTTTGCGAAGCGCGGGGAACTGAATCAGAAAGATGAACACCTTCGCCGGCTCTTCTATTGGTCGGCGAAATTCTGGAATCACAGCACCGCCCGCGCCTATGCACTGGCGACCGCAAATGTGCAGCGCAATGCGCCCGGCGTCCTAGGGACACGCGTGAATTTCGGTCCTCCCTGGTGGTACGACTACGGAACCTTGCCACGGGGGATCGACGCATTTGAGTTCGGTCGGCTGCAAAGCGTGACGCTGGGATTCAATGAGGATTGGGTGGGGCAGGGGAACCCGCGCGTGCCGCTTGAGATCAACACATTTCTGATCGACTTTTCCCGCGCCGCCGCCCGGCCCAATCGCCCGCTGCTGGGAAGCTATATCACCGCCGACGCTGATCGAACGTCCGTCAAGCTTCGCACGTTCGCCTGCCTGGCGCGCGAGGCGAAAATCTTCGACTTCTATTACTACGGACCGGCCTACACTTTCTTCGATCACTGGAGCGACAAATCATCGATGGTTCAGGGGGTTGCCGAACTGACGCGCGATCTGGGGGCGGCCGATGATCTGCTCTGGGACGGCCACGCCCCGCCGGCGCAGGTGGCGCTGCTCTATTCGCAGTCGTGGCCCGTCTGGAAAACAGACGACACGGAACAGAACGAGCTGGAGATGACGTATCTGGCCCTGCTTCACGCCGGACTTCCGGTTGACATCGTGAGCGACACCGAAGTCGCCGACGGCCGATTCGCCTCCCGGCGCTACAAGGCGATCTACGTTGTGAACGAGTCGGTGCCGGCACGGGCCGCCGACGAGATCGAGCGCTGGGTAAAGTCTGGCGGGCATCTCTGGGCGAGCGGGTGGGCCGGCATGACCGATGAATACAACACACCCACCGACCGGTGGAACACGATGCTCGGCGTCAAGTCCCGCTCGTGGAAACCGACCGGCGACCTGGGACGATTCGGCCAGCCAATCGACCCGGCGGATTGGAAACGGCCGATTTTTGGCCGCGAAGTAACCCGTGTCGATGCCGAACCTCTGGAGATGGCCAAACCGATTGCTACCCACAACGCGGAGCATCACACGATCGTCTTGAACTACGGAAAAGGAACCGTGCAAATCGTTCCCCGGACCGTCGGCAAAGACTACATGGACGGTGCAAAAGAGATACAGGCGTCGCTCGCCAAGGCGACGATTTTCCCCGACGACACCCGCCGCGAAATTATCTCCGATTTTGCCGTCGAATCCGGCGCGGTACCGCCGGCCACCACTTCGCACAATCAAATTCTCGCCTGGCCGCTCTGGTCGCAGCCGGGTGGCGTGATCCTTCTCGCCAACTATACCGGCGCGCCGACGGCGGAATTGCACGTCAGCTTTACCCTGCCGATGCCCGTTTCAAAGGTTCGTTCTTTGAAGAGCGGAGAACTGAATTTCAAACAGTCGCCCGATGGAAGTGTCGTCGTATCGCTTCCAATGAAGGATGTGACGGATATTCTGATCGCGCAGTAGGGTGGGCTCGGCCGACCACGTGAATGAAGAACTTTGGGCCGAGCCCACCCCGCAGGCGCGGCGCGCATCGCAGATTCAGGAACAAAAAAAAGCATGGCCTGGCTGATCGTGGAACATGAGGGCAAGCGGTCGGCGGGGGTCATTCGCGGGCGAGTCATCATTGGGCGATGGGCTTCGAGCCAGGTCTGCCTGCCGGATCAGAGGGTGTCGCGGATTCACGCCTGGATCGCGCCGGATGACCAAGGAGAATTTTCCCTGACCGACGCCGGCAGTCGCACCGGAACTTTCGTGAACGATCGGCCGGTTGCCGGAAGGGTCGATCTTCGGCGCGGCGATCGGATTCGGATCGGACCGATTCGGCTGTATGTGGCGGAGGACGAGGCCGACGCCGAAGGCGCCGAGCCACTCAATCTGGATCAGCGCCCGATGCCGGTTCCCTCGCCGGCGACGGGAATTTTTTTCAATTGTTCATGCGCTGCGCCGGTCTGGGTGCCGTGGGAATTCGCGGGGCGAATCGGATTGTGCAAGTCATGCGGCGCAACGCTTTCAATTCCAATCCAGCCCAGCCCGGCCATGCCGCGGGAAATTCCGCAGCTTCCTGCTGCAGTGCCGCGCCAGGAGGCGGTGTGCGGCGTCTGTCACTCGTCAATTTCGCCGCTGGAAGAGTCGACGCTCTGCCCGGCCTGCCAGACCGAGTTTCATGTCGAGTGCTGGACGGAAAATCTCGGGTGTTCGGTCTATGGTTGTTCGCAGGTCAATTCGCTGGCTCCATCACACGATCCCACGCCGGACGTGGACGCGGTTTTCGTGGAGCCGGAATCGGAGGCGAATCCTGCCCACCCCGTCGAAAATGCGATCGCCGCGCCGGAGGGTATACCGTGGGCGTATGCGCTGCTGGCGGCGAGCGTGCTGGGAACCGTCATCGGCGCGCTGACATTCGGCGCGACGGCATTGCTCGTCGCATGCGCCGCGTGCGTCTATCTATTGCGGGGTCGGCCGCAGCGACAGCGCGGCGTGGTGATCCTGTCGATCGCGGTCGCACTCATCGGAGCGGTTGCGGGAGTCGCGGTTTCGCATTATTGGTGGCGCGGCGCAAGATAAAGAAAGGATGAAGTCGGAAGGATGAAGGATGAACTGAAAGCGGAGATCCGATTTCAGTGCGGCGGATGCGGGCGCGCGTTTGTGGTGCCCGCAGCCTTCGCTGGCCGCCGCGCCACCTGCAAAACGTGCAGGGCGGAAGTGACTGTGCCGAACCCCCCAATCGAAGCGCGCCAATCGCCCCCTTCGGTTGCGCCGCCGCCACCGCTGGTGCTGCCGAAAATCCCGATGCGCGTTCGCCGACTGCGGGCTGATGCGCAGCTGATGGCCCAAACCTTTAATGGGTCCGGGCCGATCCGGATTAAAGAGTCTTTAGGTGATCCAGCGGAAACCTATCGCCTGGAATACCACGTTCGCGGACTCGAGCGGGGAAAAACCGACAAGCCGATTTTGCGCGATTTGCATCTCGTCGAGATTCAACTGACCAGCGATTATCCACGTCTCAGCCCGCGCTGCCGCATGCTGACGCCGGTTTTCCATCCAAATATCGACTCTAGCACGATCTGCGTGGGAGACTACTGGACGGCAGGGGAGCGACTGGTAGACCTGGCCGTGCGGATCGGGGAGATGATCGCGTATCAGGCGTACAACATTAAGAGCCCGCTCGACGGCGAAGCGGCAATGTGGGCGGACTTGCACGCCGGTGAGATGCCCATCGATCCGCGTGCGTTGCGGCCGACGGAATAAACGGACTCTCGCTCCGTCTTGTCTGATAAACTGTCACGCCGGGAGATTTGCGCATTTTGTGGAAAGTTTGCGGGGACGCCGAGGATGCCCGCGACGAAGAACACCCGGGAATTTGCGGAGCAAATCCCTATTTGACGCTCATGAGAACCGAATGCACTTCAGCGATTTTTTGCAGCGCTGATGCGTTTAGCGTGTAGAGAACAGCGACGCCGACGAGTTGCAGACGACGTTTGGATGAGCGCCAAAACATCCTTGCAATGGTGAGCGGATCGAGCTATATGGGAATCAACATTGCCGCCAACCGCGCGATGCTGAGAAAATGCGATGGGTGACTCGAACCTTCATAGTTGATCAGTAACCGGATCGCGTGAGCCGAGATTGTTCTCGTTTGCGCACGACGGACGATCGCGCGCGATTGCGGATTGATGGGTGTATGAGCAATTCGAATCCGTGAGTCGTGGGTTTCAGATTATTGTTTTTAACGTGTGGGTGCCCGCGCATGGGGTACGCGCACGAGTGGGTTGCCAATATGAGTGGGAATTCGATCCCAAGACGTCTTTGGGAACGTGACGGGCAATTGATGAAAGGCGGCAGTGCGCCGCCCGAACCCTTCGACGCGCCGCCACTCTGGGAGTTCCTCTGGCGCCGCCGTGTCACCATCGCGCTGACGACCGTCGGCTGCCTGATGATCGCGGCTGTCTATCTTTTATTTGCCAGCAGGATCTACCGCGCCGAAGCTCGAATTGACGTCGAACAAAATGCTCCGCACGTCTTCAGTGATAATCACGCCGACGCGCCCGCCTCCGATACCTTTCTCTACACCCAGGCGCAACAACTGCAGTCCGTCCCGGTGCTTCGCTACGCGCTCGATCAGGCGGATTTCCGCCATCTGAAAACGTTCGCCAAAGTGAGTGGCGATCCTGTGGAATGGCTCCGCGATGGGAGCGATCTGAAGGTCGATGTCGGGAAGAAGGACGATATCATCACCGTCTCCTTCGATTCGCCGTACCCGCAGGATGCGGTGGCGGTGGTGAAGGGAATTGTCGACGGCTATCTGTATCGTCTTTCCCGTCACAAACATCTGACCGGCGAAGAGATGGTCCGCATCCTCACCACTGAGCGGACTCAGCTCGAGCAGAAGCGCGAGGCCGGGATCGAGGCGCTCGTTGGGTTCAAGGCCGTCAATGGCGCCGTCTCTTTTCGTGACGAGAAGGGGAACATCACCGTCGAGCGGCTGGCGTCGCTTTCGAGTGCGCTGACGGCGGCGGAACTGTCGACGCTGGAGGTTCGCGTTCAACACGATGCCGCCAAGGCAATCCTTGCAGACCCCGAGTCCATCTCGGCCTATGTCGAAGCACAGCAGATGAAAGGGCGCGATTTCGGCGACAAGGAATTCGACGACCTGCGTTCGCAGCTCGAGCAGTACACGCTGACGCTGAGGACCGACATGCAAGTGCTCGGCGCGCAGCACGTCCGATCGCGGGCGATGCAATCCGCCATCAAGATGCTCGAGGAAAAGATCGCGGCGAAGGAGCGCTCCATCGCCGCCGCCCGGCTCATCGAGCTGACCGTGCAGCTCGACGCGGCGCAGGATCGGGAAAAGGAGATCCGTGCTTCGCTGGAGACGCAGCGGCAGGCGGCATTGGCGCTCAATCCCAAGGCCGCCGAATACGCCCGCCTTGAAAATAATCTGGACCGGATGCAGAAGCAGTGCGACGTTCTCGACAGCCGCATCCAGGAAGTCAGCGTCAACAATCTGAGCACCAGCGCACTGAACGTTGAGGTGTTCGACCCGGCGCACGCGGAGGAAAACGCGATCCGGCCCCGCAAATCGCTCACGATGGGGATCGCTCTTCTTGCCGGCTTGCTCCTGGGCATCGGATTGGTGATGACCCAGGAATGGCACGACAAGCGGCTGCGAACGCCGCACGATCTTGCCGGCGTTCTGGGCGTTCCGCTGCTCGGATCCGTGCCGAAGATGCCTCAATTTCTCTCGATTTCCGATCGCGGGCAGATCGTCCATTTCGATTCGGACTCCGAGGCGTCCGAGTCGTACCGCGCCATTCGCACGACCATCCAGTTCAGCCCGTCGCGCAATGCGCGGACCTTGTTGATCACCTCGCCGACGAGCGGCGAAGGAAAATCGACCTCCGCCAGCAATCTGGCGATTGCCCTCGCGCAGGCGGGCCACCGGACACTTCTGATCGATTGCGACCTGCGCCGGCCGATGCAGCACCGCATCTTTCGCGTGGACGGCGGCACTGGCATCTCTGACGTGATGACCGGCAACGCCAAATTGCGCGACGCAATCCGGCCGACGGCGATCGAAGGACTCCATCTGCTCCCGTGCGGCACGGTTCCCGGAAAGCCGTCCGAGATGCTTGAAAGCAAACGCTTCGCCCAGGCGATGCAGGGGCTCGCCGGTGCCTTTGACCGCGTTGTGATCGATTCGCCGCCCGTTCTTCCCGTCATTGACGCCCGGATTCTTGCAGCGTCGGCGGATGCGACGCTGCTGGTCGTGCGGATGAACAGCTCGACGCGGAAAATGTCGGCCGAAGCCGTTCACGAACTGAACAAAGTCGGGGCGGGGATCCTCGGCGGCATCGCCAACGACCTCCTCACCGCCGATCGGTATTACGCCAGCGTCCGCCGGCGCAGCGCCTCGCGTCGGCTTCTTGAAACGGTCGCCGTCAAGCACGGGCTTGCCGAACGCAATTCCGGGCGCGGCAAACTGCACGATATTGCCGGCGATCACGCGCATTGGCCGGCTCCGGCACTGGAAATTGACGAACCGGATTCTCCCGCCGATGCGCGGTGGAGCCAGCCCGCAGGCCGTTAGCGCGATGCCTGGCCGGCAGGGAACGCCGGCCGTTGAAGGTTGAGCCGCCCGTTCAGAGTGGTGTGTGTAGCCCGGCACGGATCGCCGGGCAAAGGGAATTGGAAATGCACGTTAAACTGAATTCCGAAATCGATTTCGATGAGCTCGACGCGCTGATCGCCGAAGAGCCGTTCAAATTTTCCCGAATCGAACCGGGGCGGGTGGCCATGCGCCCCAGGACCGAGTTCGAACTGGACGATGAGTTGGCCAAAGCTGGCCAGGTCACTCCCGTCTTTCCATTAGTATGGCGGCGGCTCAGAAATATCACTCCGTTGCTCGCGGGCGATCTCGTATCGCTGTTTGCCGGCGGATTGCTCGCCGAATCAATCGTCCGGCTGATTACGCACACCGATGGACCGCTGCCCTGGGGATTGGCTGCCGTCATCCTCTTTCCGATTGTCCTGGCTTATTGGCTGGCGGGACTTTATTCCGGAATCGGCGTCCATCCGGTGAAGGAAATCCGCCAGGTCTTTCAGTTGACCACCATCGCGCTTTCGGCGGCGGCCATCGGCGCCGTCTCCGTCCCGTCTCTGCCGCTCTGGTGCGGCGTCGCGTGGGTGATATCGATCGTGATGATACCCCTTATGCGAAATCTCGTTCGCCGATGGTGCGCCCGCCAGCCCTGGTGGGGCTATCCGATTTTGGTCATCAGTTCCGAGCCAACCGCCGAGGCCGTCATTGACGAGCTTCTGCGCACGCCGGCGTCGGGCCTGCGGCCGGTTCTGCTGACCGATCCAACCCGCATGTGTCGCGGCTCGTCTCTGCCGGTCGAGAATGACACGGCGGAAGTCGAGCGGCTCATCCAGCGGCAGTCCATTCGCTATGCCGTCATGTGTCTGCCCGATCTTGCCCATGCCGAACTGCTGAAGGTCGTGAAACGCTACAGCCGGCTGATTCCCCATCTGCTGGTGGCGTCGGATTCAGTGGCACTGCCCAGCCTCTGGGGGGCAACGCGCGCCTGCGGGCAACTGAGCGGGCTGGAACTTCAGAACGGCCAGATGCTGATGCCGCTGCGGGCGATCAAACGATCGGTTGACGCGGCGCTGGCGCTGCTGGCGATACTGATGGGCGCGCCGATCCTGCTCACCATCGCGCTGTTGATCAAACTGGGCAGCCCCGGCCCGGTCTTCTACGGACATACGCGCATCGGCGTAAAGGGACGCCGCTTTCTGGCCTGGAAATTCCGCACGATGTACCTCAATGGTGACGAACTTCTGCGCGAACGGCTGCGCGAAGATCCCGCCGCCCGGGCCGAGTGGGGCGCAGATCAAAAACTCCGGGACGACCCGCGTGTCACGACAATCGGATGCTTCCTTCGGAAATGGAGCCTCGACGAATTGCCGCAGATTCTGAACGTCCTGCGCGGCGACATGAGCCTGGTCGGTCCCCGTCCGATCGTCAATTCCGAGGCCGAACGATATGGAGATGTGTTTGAACTTTACACCTCCGTCAAGCCGGGCATTACCGGATTATGGCAGGTGTCGGGACGCAATGACACGACTTACGACGAGCGCGTCCGATTTGACGCGTACTACGTTCGAAACTGGTCTCCCTGGCTCGACGCCTACATCCTTGCCCGAACGTTAATGGTCGTCGTCCAGCGCACCGGAGCGTATTGACGTCGCCAAGCGCAAAACACTTCTCCCTCGCCCGGTACTCCGGGCAAGGGCATAAGAAAAATGAAGCGAGACGGCGAAAACATCTTCCGGCACACGGCGATCTACCTCGCCGCGCGCGGGCTGCCGGGAATCCTGGCGTTCCTTGCCCTCCCGCTATTCACGCATCTGCTCAGCCCCGCCGCCTACGGACGCTACGCGCTGGTTCTGGCTACGGTAAATCTTCTCAACGCGCTTTTGTTTCAATGGCTTCGGCTGGCGTCGTGCGCTATCTGCCCGCCTGGCGTCACGACACCGCCCGATTGAAATCGACGCTGCTGACCGCCCAGCTTTATCTGCTGGGGGCGCTGGCCGTGGCCGCGGTCGGCCTATTCCTGTTTGTACCGCTGCCCGATTCCTGGCGGGTGGCGATTTTCCCATGCTGGGCGATGCTGGCGATCCAGGCGCCCTTCGAGATGTTCTGCGAGCACGCCCGTTCGGAACTCCGCCCCTGGTATTACATGATGCTGCAGGTGTTGCGCTCGGGCATCGCGACCGGCCTGGGCGCGCTTCTGATCGTCGCGGGCATGGGATGGTGGGGGCCGCTCGCCGGCCTGGCCGTCGGCATGCTGGGACCGGTCATTTACGCCTGGCGGCGCGACTGGATCCAGGTGCCGCTCCGGATCGATCGCGAAGCGTTTGCCGTCGTTTGCCGCTATGGCATTCCCCTCTCGCTGACCGTCGCTTTGGCGGTGGTGATCGGAAGCTCCGATCGGTTTCTGATCGCCGCCATGCGCGGCGACGAGGCCGCCGGCCTCTATTCCGTCGGATTCGATTTCACCATGCAGACGCTCACGCTGCTGATGATGGTGATTTCGCTGGCCATGTTCCCGATCGCCGTTCGCGCTTATGAAGAACATGGCCGCGAAGCGGCGCAGGACCAGATGCGCCACAACGCCTCGCTCCTGCTGGCGGTGGGAATTCCGTCCGTCGTCGGATTGTCGCTCCTGGCCCCCAATGTCGCCCATTGCTTCCTCGGCAAGAGCTTCCGATCCGCGGCTTCGGGGATCATTCCCCTGATCGCGCTCGGCTCGTTTCTCGCCGGGCTCAAGGCGTATCACTTCGACGCGGCGTTCCAGTTCGCCCATCGCACCATCCACCAGGTCTGGATCGTGCTCGTGGCGGCGCTGATCAACCTGGGACTGAATTTCTGGGCGATCCCTCGTTTCGGCATCAACGGCGCGGCGGGGGTGTCGGTCTTTGCGTACGTCGTCTCGATCGCCCTGACGATCGTCGTCGGCCGGCGGCACTTTGTGCTTCCGTTTCCGACCGGCGCGCTGGGACGTGTGCTGCTGGCGAGCGGAGCGATGGCAATCGTTCTCTGGCCGTTGCGAGAGTATCGCGGCGCGCTCGCCATGGCCGCGCAACTGGGCATCGCGGCACTGATCTACGGCGGCGTCCTGTTTTCATTTGATTTTCTTGGAATTCGTAGCATGGTTCTTCGTCGGCTTGCCTCGAGCCGCTCGAACCGCCGCGAAGAGGCCGGCCCCATCGCGCCGGCTGCGATGGGTGGCATGACCGTAGTGCCCACTGCGGCATCAGGCTCATTGTCATCTTGAGATAATCCGAAGGATCTGCGTAGTTTTTAATGCGGCGCAGATCCTTCGGAGTACCTCAGGATGACAACTGAACGGAATGTCGATTCGTTTGCGAAAACTATCAGCCGCGGCGTTGGCCGAGCTCGACGGTATACCGAAAAGGAATAAGAGCTATGGATCGGATCTGCATGTTCACTCCCTCGGCCGGCGGCGGCCACGCCCTCTACACGCAGGAGCTGCTCACCGCATTGGCCGCCCACCCGCGCGGCGGGCGGAAATTCGAACTGATCACCGGCGAAGATCTGGAGGCGCAATTCCGCACCGGTTCCTACACGATTCATGACGTCATGCCGGAGTTGAAGCACCGGCGTCAATTCAAGACCACGGCCGGCTGGATGTGGAACCGCGCCACCCATTATCCGCTCCGCGAGCGGGCATTATTGAAATGGCTGGAGGCCCAGCCGGACGTGCGCGTCGTTCATTTTCAGGAATTTGCCCTCTGGCTCGGTGCGCCGCTGGTCCGGCGCATTCGCCGCATGGGCAAGCGCGTTGTCTATACCTGCCACAACTTCGTCGCCCACAAGACGCCGCCGCTGGTTTCGCCAAAGCTTTATAACCACTGGCATCGGCGCACCTGTCTCGCCTGCGATGCACTGCTGGTTCACACTCAGGCGATGGCCGGCGAACTGGCCGGCCTACTGGGCGATCCGCATCCGCCGATTCAGGTCGTTCCGCACGGCGTCTGGACTTCGCTCAAGCCCAAGGCCATTCCGTCGATCGAAGAACGCCTGAACTGGAAGAAGCTGCTGTTTTTCGGAATTATCCGCCGCAACAAGGGCCTCGATCTTCTTCTCGAAGCCGCCAGATCTCTTCCCGGCTACAGCCTGACGATTGCCGGAGATCCGAGCGAAAAGGAATATTTCGAACGGGAGGCGATGCCGAAAATCCGCCAGCTTCAGGAATCGGGAATGTCGATCGAGGTGATTCCGCGATTCGTCTCCGATGACGAAGCGGCCGAGCTTTTCGCCACGCACAGCGCCGTGGTCCTCCCTTACAAGCCGGAGTTCAAAGGCGCCAGCGGCGTGGCCTTCATGGGTCTGGTCAACGAGTTGCCCATTGTCGCAGGAAATTTCGGGGCGGTTGGCGAGCTCTTCGATCAATTCAAGATCGGTCGGACCTTCGGCGAATTCACCGCGTCTCATCTCGCCGCGGCGATCCGCGACTTGTTTGAAAAGGCTGATCGCGCCGAACTGGTCGCGCAGCTTCGCGCGGCCAAGCGCGGCCTCTCATGGGAGACGGCCGCGGTAGTCACAAACGATCTCTACTCGAAGGTGCTCAGCGAGAAGCCGGTGGAATTGGAACAGGCGCCGGCGCTGGCGGGGAGCGCCCAGTCGTGACCGCCGCCACCAGCAGAATTCCGCTTTACACGCCCCGCGCGCCGAAGATGCTCGCCGAAGGCTTCGTTGACCGGGCCGTCGGACCGCTCGTCGGCCTCCTCGGTTTTCTCAGTTTCCTGCCCTATCCATCGGTTTCCATCGGCAACGCGACAGCCGTCCAGATGGGGAACGTGTTGACCGTTCTGTTACTGCTCATTTGCGGTCTGACAAGCCTGCGGCGGCAGAAATCGGCCATCCTTTACCCTTTGATCCTGCTGCCGATGCTCCTCTCCGCGGTCAATGCTGAGTGGAGCGGCAGCGGAGACATGGATCTTTGCTTCAAGGCGATTCTCGGATGGTGTCTGACGTGCCTCACCCTGGTCGCGGTCCTGATTTACGCTCCCCGCCACGGACTTCAATTGCTCATCGGCATTGCGTTGGCCACACTGCTTCATACGGCGGTCGGGTTGTTGCAGGTTTACAGTTTTTCCAACGGCGAATTTCCGCTGCCTGATCTTTATGTGAACCAATCGTTCAGCAGCGTGCAGGACAGCGCGCTTTCGATTGCAAAGTACTCGCAGCGCCCGTTTGGCATTTTTCCCGAGCCGTCCGCGATGTCGAGCTCCCTCGCGCCTTTCATCCTCCTGTGGGTCGCCGAGGCCTGCGGCATCGTCCGATTTCGCCAGCCGCCCGCTCGCTGGCAGCGCGTGCTGTTCTTGTCGGCTTCGGCGGGGGGGCTGGCGCTCATTATTCAGTCTCGGTCGGGCCACGTGGCCGTGACACTCGCCGCTCTGGTACTGTTCGGACTGAACTGGCTCATCAAGGCCAAAGCCACGCGGCGCACGTTTGGAGTCGTCGCGATCGTGTTTGGACTGATTTTACCGCTGGTCGTCTGGTGGGGCGTCATGACCATGACCGATCGAATCGGCGGCGAATTGCGCACACCCAACGGCTCCTGGGATGAACGCTCCAGTTCACTGATCATTGGATATTCCGTTTTCGCCCAGAGTGATCCCGCGACCATCCTTTTCGGGCTCGGCATAGGGCTCGGCTCAAACGCGGTCTATAAGGCTTCAGGCATTGGTTCGATCTGGAGCGTCCTGCTCGTCTACGTTTATGAAACCGGAGTGGTCGGGACCGCGGTGCTTTTGGGGATCGGCGCGTCGCTGTGCAGAATCTGGCGCACCAGTCGATTCAATTTGGCCTTCGTGACGATCGCCTTGGTTTGGCTCATCGGCATCACGTTCATCACCAGCTATGGCCAGCTTCTTCCCATCTGGGTTGCCTTCGGCTGGCTGGTCGTCTGGCCGTCGGTCTGTGTCTCCGAGCCCAGCCCACCTGCGCGAGAATTCGCTGCATCCGCCGAGCCACCGAAACGGTATCGCAATCCATCCTGGACCGACCCCCTCGTCGAAACATCGGATGCGGATGTTTCGCTCGGGGACTCAAACCCGCTTAGCCCGAAAGGATAACGTGCTGCAAAAAAATATAACTCCGGCGGGAACGCGCATCCCGATGCTGATCTGCGCGATCCTGTTCGTTTTGATCACAATCCCCACCTTTTTCGATATCTATCGGAGCGCCGCTTTTCACGACACGCCCATCGACGATTATTTCTCCTATCTGCGCTGGATGGTCCGGCACGGCGGCTCGCCGCCGAACGCCCCATTCGTTTATCGTCCGCTGGCGGTCGTCGTCGCCGTGCCGCTTTATTACATTCTGCCGCTTTATCGGTTCACGCTCCTTCCGGACATGGATCTCACGCAGCTCCGGGCAATCGAAGCGGTTTCGATGTCCTGGTATGCAGGCATGCTCCTGACCTCCTGGCTGACGTACCTGATTGCGACCCGCCGGCTCGGCGTGAGGCCGGTGTCCGCCCTGCTCCTCGCAGCCGTGGCGTTTGGATTGTTAGGCCATTGCGGTGGGATCGACTCGGTCGTGATCGCGACGATCGCACTCATTCTCTACAACATCGAAAGGCCTCTCATCTATGCCCCGCTGATGATCATCTCCGCGGGGATCGATGAGAAAATTCCGATCATTTTTTTTGCGTTCTGGTCAGTCAGATTGGTGGAAGTCCTCATTCGGCGCGATGGGCAAGCCCGAGTCGTCGTGAAATGGATCCTCCCGACGTTGGCGGCACTCTTTGTCTATGCGGGCTTCCGTATGGTCGTGCGCGCCGGGGGCAGCGAGCAGCAAACCGATCCGACCCGCTGGATTGGAGATGTGATCAGTACCGCCCAGGCGACATTTTCGGCAAAGGGAATTGTGCTGAATGGCGTGCCCCTTCTCATCATGGTCGCGTTGGTCGTCCTCTCCTGGCTTGGCAGCCGCGATCAAAGCGGCGTCCGGTGGGCCTGGCGGCGGTTTCCGTGGGACATATCGTGCTTCGCCGCCATTACGTTCGCAGCCTGCCTTGCGGACGTTCGCTATAACGTAGGCCGTATCATCTTGCACACTTTTCCAATGTATCTGCCCCAGGCGGGCCGATTGTTGGACGCTTATCTGCTGCCCCGTTTTGAAATCCGTAAGACGGATGACTCGCAGTTAAGGGTGCTTGAGACGGTGTAAGGGATCCGCCAGGCAGCAGCGCGACGATGTTCTATGACGCCACCCCCAAAAGCCTCATCATCGCGATATCCGCTGATCGAGAGCTTGGAAAATCGTGCGCTGCGCGTCAGCCGCGCCGTCGTTGCCGAATTCCGGAATGGTGGACGGGTATTCGCAGGATCGCGTAGTTCAGGCTGCGACGCGCAACGTCACTTCCGTCACAATGCCGCTATCTTCGGTGAAATCCTTTGAATATGTGCTGTCTCCCCTGTCCGACCCCTCGTTGGCCCAGTCTCTCGCGAATAGCGATGACGATATGCTCATTGTTGATCCAACCGCCACCCTTAAAGGTGACGCCAGCTTCGACATGGCCGCCGCGGTTGCCCAGCTCAAAGCCAATGATCCGAGCCGTGTCGTGCTGGCTTACTTGAATATCGGTGAGGCGCAGGACTTTCGCGCTTATTGGCAAAGCAATTGGAAACAGCCGCAGACGAATCACGCGGGTAATCCCGGTTTTATTCTCCAGACCGATCCGTTCGGATGGTCGGGGAGCTTTCCCGTGGCGTACTGGAGCGCTGCCTGGCAAAACCTCTATCTGGGAAATATTGGGATCGTGCGGCGCATCGCCAGGGCCGGGTTCGATGGGTTGCTCCTGGATAACGTCGGCGATTATACCTATTCAGCCGTGGCGGCCGCCGCCGGCAAAGCACACATCAATCCGGCGACCGCGATGGTCAGTTTCGTATCGCGCATCGGCGCCACCTTTCGAAAGATCAACCCCGCGGGAAATGTTCTCTCTCTTAACGCCGAGGATCTGGCCCGCGTGGATCCCGCGTTTGTCGGCGATGTAAACGGCATGGCCTTCGAGGACACCTGGTATTCCGGCACCCCCAACTCCCCCTGGGGCGACCCCGCCGGCGGAGACATCGCCACCGATCCTTCCGTCGCCGCCGGGCGAATCGGCGAATATCAGGTTTTCCAAAACGCGGGAAAGCCGGTCTTCACGATCGATTACGCCTTGATTGAAGCCGACGCGGAAAACGCCTACGCGCAATCGAGCGCGCTGGGATTTGTGCCACTGGTCACGCAAGTGTCCCTCGCCCAGCCGACCACCACGCCGCCGCCGGGGCTGGGTGGATGAAATGAGTTGTGAACAAGAAGCATCATATTAATGACGTCTGATGCGCAGAAAAACCCTTCCCACTTGCAAAAATTTATCGCCTGCTGTGACAGGAAGTTAAGCACCAAAACGTCACTTTTTCGCCTATATATAGAGGGCGAAGGTTTTTTAGATGAGCGCGTTTGCGTGACGATGGGCCACTACGCTGATTTTTCCAGCGTCCGGTCGAGGCCCGAAAATCGCGCTGTCGGTCAGTGCATGCTCGCCGCGACTGACCATGTAGGTTGGGCTCGGCCCACCACTTTTCGGCTCGTGGTGAGCCGAGCCCACCCTACCTTTCCGGGACGTCGCATAGATCACCATCGTCACTGCTCACACCATGGTCCGTCGAATTACCCCCCCCTCACCTCCGGTGGCCTCCCGCTCCTCCAGTTCGTCTCCCTCCACCGCCGTGAGCGCCAATGTACCCGCCGCGGTAGGTTCTGTGGGGGTGGCGGATGATGACCGTGCCGTAGCCGTAGCCATAACCATAGCCGTAGGGATCGGAGCCGTAGCCGTTGTATCCGAGGGCGGAATTTGCCTGGTCGTACGCCGCGCTGTTTTCCTGCGCCGCGGCGGCCGCGTTGTCGGCGGCGCGGGCGCTGGCCAGTTGGATGTTGAGGCGGTCAACGTTGGATTTGGCGGCATCCACTTCCGCTTGTGCGGTGACGACCGCGGGTGATCTTTCGATCTGTGCTTTGATTTGGGCTTGAAGCGTTTCCAGGTCGCGCGAGGCGGTTTGCCACTGTTGATAGCGCTCTCCGCCGCCGGCCTTTTCGATCGCGGCGGCCTGCATCGCCCGCATCTGCTTGTCGATCGCCGATTTGTCGTTGTACAGATCGTTGAATTGCTGAACCGTCGTGCCGGGATCCTTCCGGGCTGCCTCGAGCTGCGTCTGCACGTCCTGCTTCTGTTTGAGAAGCTGACGATAATCGGAACTGCTCGTTTCGAGGTCGGCGGCCGTTCGGGTCTGATCGTCCTTGTAATGCTGGTAGGTGTCGGCGACGGCCTGTTTGGCTGCCACGTATGCCTGTGAGGCCTGGGCCTGCAGCATTTCGCCGTTGCGGATCTGGACGAGCCGGTCGAGGGAATCATCGTACGCCGACCTCGCCTGCGCGACCTGCGAACCCAATCCGGGCAGATCGTATTGCCCGTGCGCCTCCAGACATGACAGCAGGATAATTCCCACGGCGGCGCCCAGGGTTTGCCGGAGGGTTAGCTTGAAATTCATAGGGAGCCTCCCGTTTTGGAAGCATTCACTCTCGCAAGCCGGGTGAGAATCACTCGGCACTGATCAATTCGACCACGAGCGCGACGGCTTGATTGGGCCCGATCAGCGGCGATTTTCCGCCAAGCCCGAACGTGCGCTCCGGCGGCACCACGATCTTCCACTTTGCCCCCAGATGCATTCCCTCCATCGCCTGCACGACATCGGGAAGGAGGTTCGCCGTCTCGACGGTCATCGGCTTGCCCGCTTCGGTTGACCGGATCAACGTGCCGTCGGCGAGAGAAATTTCGCAGTTGACGGTGATCTTTTTCGCGTTGCCCATAACGCGCCCCGACCCTTCTCTCAGCACCTTGACCTCGATGCCATTGGGAAGGGTTTCCGTCCCTTCGATCGCGGCATTGTCTTTGAGAAGCGATTGGCTCCGAGCGAGATTCGCGTCAGCGATTCGTTTGAATTCCGGATTGGAAGCGTACTGGACCTGGGCACGCCGCTGCGCCGTGAATCGTTCGACGTTTTGGGAGGCCTTTTGCATGTCCTCCTGGGAATAAAGAAGCGGGAGATCATTCAGTCCGTCCAGCACGCCGCGAAGGATCATCGCCTGATCCGCAGTCATGTTGTCGGATTTGAGCATTTCGCGCAGCTCGACGCCGAAATCCAGTCCGGCGGCATAGGCGAGTTTCACGTCGCACGAAGCGGGCTGCGTCGTCGGCGCCGCCTTGTCCGTTGCGGCCTCCGCCACAGGCGGATTCGCCGCGCGCAACTTTTCGACAGTGCCGCCATTCAGGAGCGCCAGAACGAATATGAGAACGGTCGAATTCCGACGCATCGTCAGTCCTTTCGGTAGGTTTGGGCCGCCGTTGATTCTATGCGGTCAAATTGCAATCCGCGCTGGCCGGTGCGACGTCAAGCGGGAAGTGAGACGTGATCAAAGTGCCCAAAACCGTTGCATTCCAGCGCATTCCGTGGCGCGGGAACTCTGTGGCACAATGGGTCCGTTTGTGCGGTACTTCTCTCTGCTGCAATTGATTGTCGCTCCCGGCGTTCCTGGCGTCGCAATACGTCAACGCCGCCCCTACGTCCCTTGCCGAAAAATCCTGAATTGCCCATCAATCGCGGGAAAAATATTGTCAGTCAGCTTTCCGCTGAAGTGCCCCTTGATCATTGCGCCGTTATGCATCACTTTGCCGGTGACGACATAGTTGATGTCATCGGACTTGAGCGTGAAGTGAATCCTGCCGTTGCTCAGCTCTGAGCCGTTCATCGTGCCGGCGGATTGCCCCGTGCCGACAGAAAAGAGCCCCGACATGCCGCTGGTGGTCTGATCAGTCGTTTCCCAGGAGAAAGTCGCCGTATCCGCGAACAGGTTGCCTCTGCTGAAGTGGGTTCCGGTGATAAGGCCGGCGTAATCGCCGACCAGATCGGGGGTGCTGACTGCCACCGCCGGCAGCGTCAGCGTGTACATGCGCGGGGCCGCGGCAGTGAGGGTCTCTGCGCCGACCTGCACCGTGGCCAGTGTGCGATACGAGCCGGCCGCGAGGGTCACCGGCGCAACAAAGGGAACCCGAACGCTCGCGCGGCTGTGGCCCTCGATCGTGAGAGTCCGCGTCATGCTCGGCGTGCTGTATGAACCGCAGGCGGTGGTCCCGTCGATCGATGGCGCAAGCGTGATCGTAACGACCTCGGTCTCACTCGCCGCCGCGGTATTTTGAATCGTGACTGTTTCGTGACGGGTTTTGCCCGCCATGATCTTCGCCGACGCCGCTGGCATCACTTTGATCTGCGGAACCGCCGCCAGCGGCGTGATCTGCGCCTCCGGCGCCGCCGACAGCATGCGACGCGTCTCGAGCCCTTCAATCATCGCGGAAGCGCACGAACGATTTGCGGCGGCATGACATCGCCTGGCAAACGCTTTCATCAAGTCTCCTTCGTGGCGATTCCGTTTCGAGCCGATCGGTCGGCGGGCAACGACGCAGGGTAGCGATGAAGAGAGACCGGAAAAAACCTGTGCGGTGCGATTGAACAGTTTGAGTCCGAGAACAAATTCTCACGCGCGAGCTTGCGGCTATTACCGGACTCGTACTGATAGACTCAGCCCATGGCCATCAGCGGCATGGCTGATGTTGCAATTAATGAATGATGCTCTCGGGCTTCGCGCGGCCGAGTAAGCGGCGGTCCGAATTTCAGCCGGGAGATTTGTGTCGTTCCGAAGACGAACCATTCGCCATGACGCCTGGATCGCTCACGTGGACCAGAATCGGAGTGCCATCGCGGCGATGGGACTTCCGATGTACTTATTCGGCAGCGGTCATTCTACCACGCAAAGGGAGCTGAACTGCGCCGGCCAATTTTTACGACCTCTCAGGTTAAAACCAACGCACGTTTCCGACATTCCCGAATCTCAATATCACTACGGCAAGCACATGATCGCGGCGTGCCGCAAGCCGCCCTCAATCTCCTACATACTCAACTTCAAAAGGCGTTTGAAGAAATCGGGCGAAAGTTCCCGAATGCTACGCCGGTGGAACGGCTTGATTTATTCGCCGAAGCGCGGCGGCTTATGGAACAAATGGAGCTTCTATTCGATGAGCGGTGCGCCCGTGGGGACGCCACATTGCGGCAATTTGCTCTAGATGCGCCGATCATGCTGTCATCACTTCGCCCTACGCCGCTTCTTCGCGGCGCGTTCCTTAGCAATCGATTCATCGACTTCTGATTTTGAAACATGCGCCAGTGCTCGCACGACTTTGGCGAATCCCGGTATCGTAGCGGGGTCCGCCGCTGGGGGGTCTGACGGCTTGTGGGTTGAACGTGGGGCCATCTTTATGTCCTTTGCGCTATCACCTGCAGTGACGTTCGGGTTTGTCGCAGTGCTCAGACAGTAGCATTATGAGGCGAAGGCAGACCGCCTCCATCTGGCGGATAATCCGTCTTAAATCACCACGGCTGTAGCGGCGTCCCACGGTAGCTGCAGTTTCCTCCCCGTGCGCAATTTTATTCCGATGATCGACAACTTCGGTAATTCGATAAAGATGACTCAGTCGCCGGGTCGAAGCAGCCGGCGAGCGCCGTGGCCGGAGCGAGTGTCCCATCGCCAGTCGTTGTGGAGATGCAGGATCGATTCAAGAACATCGTCGCCACGGATGATTCGATCGTAACGCTCTCGGTGGCTTCCGGTCCGAGTGGCGTAACGCTCGGAGGGACCGACTCGCTCGCCGCAAGCAACGGCACAGCCACTTTCGACGATCTCGAATTCTCGATCGCCGGACAATATCGGCTTAAGGCAACCGTCAGCGGGCTGTCTCTGATCGGCAAGCCGGTCAGGGTCACGGGGGAAAAGCGGTTTCGCATCACACGACGGGGCAAAGCGGCGCGCGATGACGCCATTGTGCAATGTGGTCTCGCCGCCGCGCCGCCCCGTATCAGGCGCGCTTTCAAATATCGAATTCGAAGAATGCGGGGCGGCGCGGCGGCGTGCGGCGGCGACTCGGGGATGCAATGCGATCGCCGCTTTGCCCCGTCGTGGAAGTTTGAGCACGATGTCGTGCCTCAGATCTAATGCGGCGCCGGCATCGCTTCATTTAATCCGCTGAATGTCGCGTCAAACTTTCCGCTCTCCGCGGCGAAGCGCAGCGGCTTCACGCGTTCGACGCAGATCTCAGCAGCCGTCGGCTGCGTCCTGATGATCTGCATCACCTCTTTGAGAAAATCAGCCAGCGGCATGGCTCGCGGGTCCTGGGCCATTTGCGGCCCCATCAACTCCGTTTGCACATAGGGAGGGATCAGCTCGATCACCTCCGTGCTTGTCCCTTTCAACTGCCAGCGCAGCGAGAGCGTCCAGGAATGGATGGCGGCCTTGGTCGCGCAATAGGTCGGCGTCATCGCCAGCGGAAGAAAGGCCAGCCCGGACGAGACCGTCATGATCGTCGATTTCGGCTGGCGTTTGAGCAGCGGCAGCAAAGCCGTCGTAAGCCGGATCGGGCCGAGAAGATTGGTGGTGATCATTGACTCGGCGTCGGACGAGTCTTTGGCGGCCTGCAAATTTTCTGGTCGCATGATGCCGGCATTGTGAATGACGACGTTGAGCTTCGGAAACTCGCCGGCCATCCGCGATCCAAAGTCGCGAATGTCCGAGGGTTCTTCAACGTCGAGCGTGACGGATTTCATTCCAGGATTCGCCGACGTCGTTTCTTCAAGCATCTGTTTGCGCCGGCCGGCGATCACGACCTGATTGCCCGCCTTCTGAAAGGCTTCGGCCAGCCCGCGCCCAATGCCCGATCCGCCGCCGGTGATGAGAATAGTGTTTCCGGTGATGTTCATGGGATTGCTCCTTTGGGAGACCTGATCGGAGGGTTCATTTCGACACTTTCACGCTTGAAGCGTTCGCGGCCAGCGCCCTGGCGAGCTGCGGCTCATCGGTCAGATCGAGCCGAAGCGGGCTGATGGAGATGTGTCCGTTCTCGACTGCCCACCGATCGGTCCCTTCTTCAGCCGGCTCGAGCGGTATCACCGTAAACCAGAAGACCTTTCGGCCCATGGGGTCTTCAGCGGGGACGACTTTGCCGTCGTAATGGCGGACCGATTGGCGTGTCCAGCGAATTCCCTGCGGTTCGTCGGGAAAGTTCACATTCAGCAGAGGGAATTCTTTTTTCGGGAGGAGCATTCCCAATACCTGCTCAACGTGCTGCGCAAGCTTTGAAAAGTCCGGCTCATCTTTCGTGACCGGGCGCTCAGCGCGATCCCGCGCAAGCCAAACAGGGCCGCCTGCTTGGCGGCGGCGAGCGTGCCGGAATGCCACATCGAATTGCCCAGGTTGCTCCCGAGGTTGATTCCAGAAAGGACAATGTCCACGTTTTCCCACTGGCTGATTCCCAGCGCCACGCAGTCGGAGGGGGTGCCGTTGACGCGCCACGCGTCGAATCCGCCGGGCAACGGCGTGCGCCGATATGAAAGCGGCCGGGTGGCGGTGATCGATTGCCCGGCCGAGGATTGCTCCACATCCGGCGCGACGATTCGCACCTGGCCAAATTTGGAGGCTACCGTCGCCAGTGCGGCCAGGCCGGGACTGTAGACGCCGTCATCATTTGCAATCAGGATTCGCATGCGAATTTCACTCGAATGACTAAACATTTGCACCGTTCCAGATACGGACCGATGCCATAAGATCGTGTTTAACGGAAACGACGATTGCGCGTAACGGTCATTCATAATCAGACGGCCGGAAAGGGAGACGAGCTCGACCTTGAAACTCTCATTACGAATCTGCGCGTCGAAGGACATGTGCCGCGAAGTTGTTGTCAGGGCGCGCCGGAATTGAGCGATGCGCTCAACGCCCCGGCCGATCTGATTCTCGTGGCCGGGGGAGACGGAACCATCTCCGGGGTGGCAAAGCGGATGGAGGGGCGTGGGATTCCCATCGCCATTGTGCCGGCAGGGACTGCCAACAATATTTCAGCTTCACTCGGCATCGAGGCCATTTCGGCCGGAATCCTGCCGCTCTGGCAAAGCGCAACGCCGCGGAAGGTGGATCTTGGCCATGCCATCGGACGTGACGGCAATGTGCCGTTTCTCGAGTCGGTCGGGTGTGGCCTGTTCGTGGAGATGATGGTCCGATTCGACCGGCAGATCGAAGGGGGCCAGGTCGATCCTGCCAATTCCGAAGAGGAACTGGTCCACGCTCGCCGCGAGCTGCGCGAGGTGCTCGCCGCCGCTCCGCTGGGTGATTGTCGCATCGAGATCGATGGAAAGGATCATTCCGGGTCATATCTCATGGTCGAGGTGATGAACATGCCGCGCATCGGCCCGCGACTGGTGCTTGCCGCCGCCGACCCCGGCGATGGTTTGCTCGACGTCGTTCTGGTGAGAGACGCCGACCGGGCGATTCTCGATGAATTTCTTAAACAGTCGCCATCACATCCCGCCGGGCCTGCGCCTGGTTTACGCGTGGTGCGCGGGCGGAAGGTATTGCTCGACTCCGGCGATCAGCGCATTCATCTCGACGACAAGCCCTGGCCGGCGCACGACAAGCCGCCGACGCCGCAGGGGGAACTGCAACTTTCCCTCACGCCACAGGCGTTGACTTTCCTGATTCCGGGATGATTCCCGCAAAATGCAATGGCCACAGAGGTCACTGAGGGGCACAGAGATCACAGAGACATTTGCCCGCGAGCAACGTCCCTCAACTCTAAAAGTCTTTGTTTTAATGAAATTGAATTTCTCGATGCTTCCAGGAATGACGCCTCGCCTACAAAGTGCACACTCTGCCTGCGGTCTCTCTGTGATCTCTGTGCCCCTCAGTGATCTCTGTGGCCATTCTCTGGAGGGTGATAGGATTCGATGCGTTTGCGGCAGCAAAAAAAGCGGCCTGCTGAGACGTGAATCTCGACGGCCACCGGGAGGAGTTTTGTCGTCCTGCGCGAGGCAGGGATTAAATGCAGACGTAGCGATAACCGAACTGGATGAAGCCGAAGACGTTGATGAAGCTGTAGGATTGCCAGAAGCACATGAGAATTCTCCGTTGAGGCCACTTTTTGTTATCGGGAAGCACATTGCTTCCCGTACAACAGGCCAATCAACAAATCGGGCTGGAACCCGACATCTCGCGGAATTGATCCCCACAAAATGCAATGTCCACAGAGGTCACTGAGGGGCACAGAGATCACAGAGACATTTGCCCGCGAGCAACGTCCCAATCAACTCCGCGATTCTCTGCATCCGATAAAATCGAATTTCTTTGTGCTCAGGATTAATGCCCGGGACACAGAGAGCACATTCGGCTTACGGTGCCTCCGTGATCTCTGTGCCCCTCGGTGATCTCTGTGGCCATTCCGTTTCTCTCGAGGGCGATCGGATTGTGAGGCGTTTGTGGCAATAAAATAAGCGGCCAGCCGAGACGTGAATCTCGAAGGCCGCCGGGAAGGAGTTTTGTCGTCCTGCGCGAGACGGGGGATTAGATGCAGATGTAGCGATAACCGAACTGGATGAAACCGAAGACATTAATGAAGCTGTAGGATTGCCAGAAGCACATGGGAATCTCCGAAAAGGTCAGTTTTTGTTGTCAGGAAGCACATCGCTTCCTGTACAACAGGCCAATCAACGAATCGGCAGAGAACCCGACATTTACCTCGGCGGCAGGGGCAGGCAGATATGCGTGTTGCGATTTCGAGCTGTCGGACCGCGGCGTGCGTTTGGCTGACGGTGTTCGCAGTAACCGCCGTCGGTTGCCGACGAAAGGCCTCGCCGAGCCCGAACGCGATCGATCAGCGCGTCGAGCATTCGGTCATCGGGTCATATATCGCGACTGCGCAATTCAGATCGATGCCCGAGCAGATTTCATGTTTCAGCGAATACCGGACAAAAATTCTCAATGAACCGTTTCACCCTCCGACAGAGCACGAGACCGGTATTCAGGAGGCTTTGCCACGGCTGAGCATTTTAATCTTCATCAATGCGCGGGGTGATCGGCTTCGACATCGCGCAAAAACTTCTGCATTTCCCGAGTCACCTGCGTCGGCTGCTCCATCGGCGACATATGCCCCGCGCCGCGGATCACTTCGAGCCGGCTTCGGGGAATGCGCTGCTTCATCGCCTCGGCGGATTGGATCGGCGTGATCCGGTCTGAATCGCCGACCAGGATGAGCGTCGGAACCGGGATTGACGCGAGATTTTCGATTTGATCGGGACGATCGCGCATTGCTTTCAGCGCGTGTTCGATCGTCGCAGGCGGGCAATTCTCCATGATATCGCGCAACTTCGACACGACCTGCGGCCGATGGCAGACCGTTTCGTCGGCGATCAGCTTCCCCATCATTTCATCGGCGATCGCACAGGCGCCCGATTTTCGCACCATCGCGATCATTTTGTCGCGCCCTTCGCGAGCCGGGGTCGCGTCGGCTTCCGCGCGCGTATCGACAAGAATCAGCGCCTGCAGATCGGCAGGATATTTGCGCGCATAGGCGAGCGACACATAGCCGCCCATCGAAAGGCCGGCGAGTGTGCAAGGGAGTGCGCCCAGTTCGGCCAGAAGCGCGTGCAAATCATCCGCGAGGCTTTCGAGCGTGAATGCATCCTCACATTTGGATTGTCCGAAGCCGCGCAATTCGGGTGTGATGACACGATGTGAATCGGAAAGGCCGGCCACCTGCGCCTCCCACATCCGCGAATCGAGCGGAAAGCCGTGAACCAGCACCAAAGGCGGGCCTTTTCCGACATCGCCGTAAAAAAGAGTTGTGCCGCGAACGTTTCGAGTAGGCATTCGGCGAATGTACGCCGATTTGAACCGGGCGCAAAGTGAAAATGATTCGTGGAAAAACGATAGGTGATAGCAATTCGATGGTGAAAACCGCATAAGATGTGATTAGGGAAAGTCGCGAACGGAATCGTCAGATGACGGTATGGATAGTTCGCTACAGTGGGCTTTGCAATTTCCGCGATGATCTTTAACGTGCGGTAGAGGCCGGAATGGATTCCACCGAAACAGAACCCCTGCGCCTGACCGACTTCGTGGACGTGGCGACACTCCAGGAAATCCAGGACAGCTTCGCATCGGTGGCCGGCGTCAAAGCGACGATCACCGACGCGGCGGGGCGTGTTCTCACCCAACCCAACCCCAGTCGCGAATTTCTTCGCCGCCAGCTCGTGCTCGGCCAGGCCGGCGATCCCGCGCCGCAGCGCGACGGTGCGGAATTTGTCGCACCCATCACCGTCGGCA
Source organism: uncultured Phycisphaerales bacterium (assembly GCA_963754335.1). Taxonomy (GTDB): domain Bacteria; phylum Planctomycetota; class Phycisphaerae; order Tepidisphaerales; family Tepidisphaeraceae; genus JBBSDP01. Next base: position 542,264 of record CAVWFQ010000005.1, on the reverse strand, counting down.
ACCAGCAGCTTGGCACCATCCGCATGGCCACCAACGGCATCCGCGGGGAAAATAAAAAAGGGGCCGCCGTCCAGTTTCTGTTCCTGATGGCCAATGCCATCGCCCGGCTCTGTTTCCAGGAATATCAGCTTCGCCAGCGCATCCACGAGCTGACCGCCGTTTATAACATGGCGATGATGCTTTCCGACGCCCGCGATCTTCAGCGGGTGTTGCAGCGCACGGTCAAGGTCGTCTGCGATGTGATGGAGACCAAGGCCGCTTCCATCCGGCTGTTCGACGTCGACAAGGACGAACTGGTCATCAAAGCGGTCTTCAACCTGTCCGACGCGTATCAGAACAAGGGCCCGGTGCGGATGAGTTCCGGCCAGATCGATCAACTGGCCCTCTCGCCGATCGGTTTCGAATACGTCCGAAACATGGCCACCGATCCGCGCGTGCAGTATCCGCAGGAAGCGGTGCGCGAGGGGATCGTTTCGATGCTTTCCGTGGGAATGCGCTACAAGGGGAAATCGATCGGCGTGTTGCGCGTATACACCGCCGAGGAACAGGCCTTCTCGCCGCTGAAGATCGATCTGCTGAAGGCGACGGCCGCGCAGGCCGCCGCCGCGATTGAAAACGCCCGGCTGCACGATGAGTCGCTTCAGGCCGCCGCCCTCGAGAAGCAAGTCCACATGGCGGCCGACGTGCAGCAGCGGATGATCCCCCAGAAGCCGCCGGAGATACCCGGGCTGGACCTGGCCAGCGTTTATGTGCCGTGCTACGAGCTGGGCGGCGATTTCTTCGATTTCATTCCGCTTCAGGACGATAACGTCGGTCTGGTTGTCGCCGACGTCAGCGGCAAGGGCGTTCCCGCCAGCCTGATCATGGCGTCGGTGCGGGCGTTTCTCCGCGCTCAGGTGGACAATGTCTATTTCCTGTACGAAGTGATCCGCCGGATCAACCTGATGCTCTGCCGCGACACGAAGACCGGCGAATTCGTGACGCTGTTTTATGGCGTACTCGACGGCCGCAGCCGGCGCTTCACCTACTGCAACGCCGGCCATTCCCCCGCGCTGGTCTTGCGCAACGGGAAGGTGATCGAGCTGACGACCGACAACATGGTGCTCGGCATCAACGAAGATGAGCAATACACCCAGTCGTTCATCGACCTTCAGAAGGACGATCTGGTTTTGCTTTACACCGATGGGCTGACCGATGCGATGAACTTCAGCCAGGAAACCTGGGGCCGCAAGCGCCTGGTCAAAATCTTCGAGCAGGGGGGCGATAGCGCCGAGATCGTTGCTCAGAACATCCTCTGGGAAATGCGCAAGTTCGTCGGCATGGCCCAGCGCACCGATGACATCACGATGATCGTGTGCCGGGTGTTGTAGGATCTGTCCCAAATCACGGGATTAAATGTGGGCCGACAATTTCAATGAATTGTCGCGAGCTGATGATTTTCGTTCGCATCCAATACTTCGGAAAATGGCGCAGATTGCCGGTCAGCAGATAATCCGCGCGGCCGGCGTCGGCACATTCGATGAACTTGTTGTCGTCTGGATCCTCCGCCGCCCGGATCGAACGGCGTGGCTTGACCAAATGGGCCCTGGACCTGATGAGATCCAGCAACTGCTGCCGCGGGCCCCTGCGGATGGACAGTTCGGGGCGTGCCAGAACCAATCGATATTCAGCAAGAATCGCCGCCGAAACGTACAGACGCGCTGGTTTGGTCAGCGCAAGAAGTAATACCGTTCGTTGCAGACCGTCCGGACGCAACGCCGCTGAAATGACGATGTTGGTGTCGATCACCAGTCGGAGCGGGATCATCCGCGACCCGACTTCGCCTTTCGGGCGGCGGAGATAATCTGATCAATTTGCCGTGACGTGAGGCGATGCGTGCCGCGCCGTTTGGATTCTTCCCCGAGCATCCGAAGCACGTCCGGCTCCGGCGCCGCCAGCCGGACGTAGTCCCGGATGCTCAGGAGGACCGCCTTGGGCCTGCCGCGCTTCTGAATAATCAGCGCGCCGCCACCGGCTTCGACTCGCTCCAGGAGTCTTCCAAAATTGGAGCGGGCGGAGAGGGCGGAAACAACTTCGGCCCGTGGATTATCGTTTGCGCGTAACATGTCGAACTCTCTGTTTGAGGAAAATGAACTGTACAGTCCTGAGTGAGGCGGAGTCAAACTCGTGGTTTGGATCAGGTGGCCCCAATTTCAATCGAAAGCGGCATTTGAAAGATTGCCCGGCGAATCCTTCAAATACGACCTTGTGGAAAATCTATGAAATCTCACACGCACCCCCGACAGTGCGCATTATGGTATTTTGCCACCCTCAATGAAACCGAATGACTGTTGCATCCTCAACGCCGGCGGTGGCTCGTGGGCGTTCGCTACGCTCGCACGGGAACTGAGCGAAGCCCTCTGGGTTGACGTATCCGAAATGCCCAGGCGCTATAATTATCTCCTCCTTGCCGAAGATACTGTTGCCGCATCACAATCGGAGTTCTTCATCCCCTTTGCAAGTATGCAGTTGGCCGCGGATAAGCGGCTCCTCGCCCGCGCCTTCGCCGCGCATGAGGTGCCGACTCCGGAAACACGGCTGGTCGATTCGATTGAAGAGGCCGAACAACTGCTATCGAACGATGTCGGCCTCGAGTGGTGCTTAAAGTACCCGATCGGTTGCGGGGCCTCTGGGCATCGGCTCCTGACAATCGGCGCGACGCTGCCAAATGGCTGGCCGCTGCCGCTCGTCGTGCAGGAATTCATCAGACTGGAACAACCCGAGGTTTATCGGCTTTAGGGAGCAGGCGGCCGACTGTTTGGCTGGAACGCCCGCCGCTTTCCGGCCGGAGTGCGTCCATCTCCATGGGTTGCTCATGTCGCGGCGCCCGCTATGAGCCCGCTGGCGATCCGCCTGCCCCTGCCATTGCCGCAACACGCAGTGCCCTGCAGGCGACCGGGTTGCTCGATTCATTCGGTTGCGCCGACCTTCTCCAAACGCCCGATGGAAGGTGGGTCGTTCTGGAGGTTGGAACCGATGGTATGTTTAATCACGTTGACCGTGATTTGGGCAACGCGGAACTGGAGCACGAAATCCAGCGGAATATCGCCGAGGCGTTTTGGGGACGTTTCGGAACCTGGCGTCCCTGGGGCGCGGGGGACTGGTACAGCCGCCCTCCGATCGTTACCCGGCATCGTAACGGCGGGCATCGCATTTGATTGCTCCATCTCACGACAGCCAATACCATTCCGCCCCATGCGATGGATGCTTTGTGGAAACGTGACAGGGGCCGCCGCTGAAGCATTGATTCGGCATGGGCACCACACGCAGACTTCCGCTGACGCGGGACTTGCGGCGGACGCGCCGCCGAATGACGTTTTTGCCGCAGCCCATAAATTACAGCTGGATCTGATGACCAGCGATCAGTCGCTGGCCGAAGCGCCGTTTGGCGGCGAGGCGTCCTTTAAGCGAAGCATTGTCTATCTCAATGTCGGCGACGGCGAAGTCGAGCAGGACGACGCCATCGATCGCCTGTTCAAGCGCTACAAGCGATTATCGCCGGGCCGCTTGTACACCGTGACCGGATCACGCGTGAAAGTCCGGCAATTGCCTTCGAGTGTAAGAGAGAATTGAGGATAGAGCGGAGTGGGGAGAGGATTGAGGATAGACAATGGAGGATAGAGGGAATGCTTTCGCTATCCTCCATCCTCTATCTTCTATCCTCGAATTGAAACGCGCAACGCTACCCTGAGCAGAACACCACTAAACGGAGTAACCCATGTCCCTCCTCGTCACTGGATCGATCGGCATTGATACCGTTGAAACGCCCGCCGGCAAGCGGGAAGACATTCTCGGCGGATCCTCAATCTACTTCGCCTATGCCGCTTCGTTTTTCACGCCGGTGCGCCTCGTCGGCGTGGTGGGGGAGGATTGTCCCAAAGGGTTCTTCGACATTTTCAACGGCCGCGACGTGGACACCACCGGCCTGGAGACGCGCAAAGGAAGCAAAACTTTCCGCTGGCATGGCTCCTACATGAAAGATTTGAACGAAGCCGTCACGGTCGAGGTCGACCTGAACGTGCTGGCCGAACGAGCGCCGAAGATTCCGCAACAATTTCTCGACAGCAAATATGTCTTCCTCGCCAACACGCATCCCGTGCTCCAGCAGGAGATGGCCAGGAATCTCAAGTCCGCAAAACTGATCGTCGCTGACACGATGAATCTCTGGATCACCACGCAGCATGAAGAGCTGATCAAGCTCCTCAAGCTCGTTCACGGCCTGGTCCTCAACGACGGCGAAGCGCGCCTGCTGACCGGGGAGAAGAATCTCGTCGCCGCCGCCCGGCAGGTCCTGAAGATGGGCCCCAAATTCGTCGTCATCAAGAAGGGGGAGCACGGCAGTCTTCTCTGCACGGCAGACCGCGGCGAATTCGTACTCCCGGCTTATCCGACCGACAAAGTGGTCGACCCCACCGGCGCCGGCGACAGCTTCGCCGGCGGGATGATGGGGTACCTCTCCACGCAGGGAACTTTCTCCGCCGCCACGATCAAGCGCGCCCTCGCCTTCGGCACGGTGGTGGCCAGCTTCACGATCGCCGACTTTTCGCTCGACGGACTACGCGCCGCGACGCGCGACCAGATCGACGACCGCTGGCATGATTTCAAGACGGCGATGAGTTTTTGAAGTGTGTGGACGGTAGAATAGCCAAGAGGTGCCGTATGACTGTCGCACAAAAACTTCTTGAAAAGGTGACTCAACTGCCGCCCGAACGCCAGTTGGAAGTTCTGGATTTCGTCGAGTTCATCGAAAGCAGGACGGCGAAAAAACAACCGCTTCGCGATCCCGAAGGCCTTTTCGCGGACATCGCCTCCAATTTGACGTTCGAGGAGATAAAAGAAGCCCGGCGCGCCGGGTGGAAGAACGCGCCGCGGGAGATTACAGGGTGACTTCAGTGGTGCTGGATACGCATGCGGTGACCAATACCGAAAAGACCATGACAACCCTCGTGAAATTAATGGCGGTCGTTTCCGAGCTGCCTGAAAGCCAGCAGCTCGAAGTCCTGCAATTCGCCGAATCGCTCGCGAACAAAGTCACGACTGCTCAAGCCGCGCGAGATACACGGCGCTCGGACACAGAATCCGATGTCGAATTCGAAGCCTTCAAACGGTCCAGTCGCGAGATGTGGCGTAAAGAGCGCGAGGATTTTCCGGAATGAGCCCACCATTCCAAGCCCAAGGATTCGAGCCTGTCCGCCGGTGCCGGGCCATTCATCGCTGAAAGGCCCGCACGCCCATCCGTCACGCCGCCGTCAATCCCTGGGCCGTTACGATACGCGTCGTCGCAGATTGCGTTTTCGCTTATGCGTTTGTTCCCCCGTCAACAGTCAGGTTTGCGCCGGTGATGTAGGATGACCCGGGACTCGCGACAAACGCGACCAGCGCCGCCACTTCATCTACTGTGCCGTATCGGTTCAGCGCAGTGACCGCCTTCTGCCCGACCGCCCATTCGCCGCTGGCGGGGTTGAGGTCGGTATCGATCGGGCCCGGCTGAATGTTGTTCACTGTAATCCCGCGCGGCCCATCTCCCTGGACAAACCCTGGGTGAACATTTTGATCGCTCCCTTTGTGGCCGAGTAGGACGCCAGGCCGGTCGTCAGCAATCGCTCTCCCACGCACGAGCCAATGTTGATGATGCGCCCGCCGGTCTTGAGGTGTTTGAGTGCCGCCTTGGTGGCGATAAAGACGCCGCGCACGTTGACGGCAAAGAGGCGATCGAATTCGGCGAGCGTCGTCTCCTCGACCGGCATTGGATTGGCCGTGCCGGCGTTGTTCACCAGCACGTCGAGCCGGCCGAAGGTCGCCGCCGTCTTATCGACCGCGATCTTGACCGCGTCCGCGTCGGAAGCGTCGGCCTGGATCGCGATCGCTTTGCCTCCGGCCTTTTCGATCAATTTCACGAGCGCCGCTGCCGCGTCCGCCCCCTTCGCGTAGGTGATCGCCACGCTCGCGCCGTCTGCCGCGAGCCGTTTTGCGATTCCAGCGCCGATGCCGCGCGATCCGCCGGTGACGAGTGCGACTTTGTCTTTCAATGGCTGGGACATGATGTTTTGCCTTTCGTTTAGGATTTCGAATCGAGGGCACGGGTCAGGTTCGCCAAGTGTTTAAGCGTAGGAGGTGGACAAAGCGAGGATCAACTTCGCGAGAATCGAAACCGGAAACGCAGCTTGATTCACGAGTGAGCCGCAATATTCCCAACGTCAGCCGATCTTTTTTGTTTCGCGTGAACGTCACATTTTTGACCTTGCGAAAAGCTGCGTTGGCGCGTTGAATCCCCATCGCGACGTAAACGACCGGCACACCCCGCACAGGAGTTTTGATCATGGGAATGGTAAAGACCCAAGATGGCACGGAGATTTTCTTCAAGGATTGGGGAACCGGCCAGCCGCTGTTTTTCCACCATGGCTGGCCGCTCAGCGCCGACGACTGGGACGCCCAGATGATGTTTTTCCTGGCGCACGGCTATCGCGTGATCGCCCACGATCGCCGCGGCCACGGCCGCTCGACGCAGACGGACAAGGGCCACGACATGGACACCTACGCCGCCGACGCGGCCGAAGTCGTCAAATTTCTCGACTTGAAAAACGCCGTCCACATCGGCCATTCCACCGGAGGCGGGGAGGTGACGCGCTACGTTGCCCGCCACGGCGAGGGCCGCGTCGCCAAAGCGGTCCTGATCAGCTCGATTCCCCCCTTATTTATGAAGACCGACAAAAATCCCGACGGTGTTCCCAAAGAAGTCGTCGACGGCATTCGCGACGGAACCGCCAACCACCGCTCCCAGTTCTACAAGGACATCACCATGCCCTTCTACGGCTTCAACCGCCCGGGCGCGAAGATCTCCGAAGGAATCCGCGAAAACTGGTGGCGGCAGGGAATGATGGGCAGCATCCAGGCCCAGTACGAATGCATCCGCGTCCTCTCCGAAACCGAGTTTTACGATGATCTCAAGATGATCGACGTGCCCGTCCTGGTCATGCACGGCGAAGATGACCAGATCTGCCCCTTCCCCACGACCGGCGCAAGGTCCGTCAAGCTCCTGAAGCACGGCACGCTCAAGAGCTACCCCGGCCTGCCCCACGGAATGCCGACAACACACGCCGATATCATCAACGCGGATCTGCTGGCGTTTATCAAAAGCTAGAGGCGTTATTGCGTATCGGCGGACTCGAATGCTGCGAGGATGAAATTCAGGGAAAAAGTAGGAATTAAAGGCTGAATCGTATAGAGGTCTTTTGAATTGTCGAGCGTTGCGACATGGCCATCGGAGTACAGGACGTTGACCCAGCGGCGTCGATGGTTGGTTTGGGTCGCCACGCCGAAGACGGCCAAGCTCGAAAGTGTAAGATAGTTTTCATCCATCACCAGCGCTCGGACTGGATTGCCCCCGGTGTTCAAGCCCAGGTCCGCCAGATGAATATGGGTCGGAGGGGGAAGAGGAGAGGGGTCCGAAAGTTTCGTGATCGACCCATGGCGATAATAGTAATAACCCCGGGCCTGCCCATATCCAACGAGGGCGAGCTGGGCGTCTGCATCAAGCGGCTGATCGGGTGCTGGGCAGAAGAGCACGTGGGGGTCTTTGGTCAGATACGTATTGAGCAGCAACCCCAGTCCAACCGGATCGCCGGACTGAAGCGAGAGGAGGCTGGTGACGTCGCCGGTGCCAGGATAAAAATTCGTGGGCGTGGCGGCCGGCGCCGTCGGCCCGTATGGGATGCAACCTTTGTTGTCTACGGCATAAGCGTAGATGGCGATGCCGATTTGCCGTTGATTGCTGCCACACACCGTGAGGAGCGCCGCGCGCTGCGCGGCAATCAGGGCCGGAAAGAGAAGCCCGATCAGCAGCGCGATGATTCCAATCACCACCAGGAGCTCGACGAGCGTAAAAGCGCGAGAAGATGCGTCGCGCTGTTGAGCCATCGCACGACAGCTGCTGAATTTTCGTGGGACTGACGGAATCATCGTCTCCGGCGGCGAAGCAGTCCAACGGCGCCGATCGCCAGGACGCCCGTTGTGGCTGGTTCGGGTGTGAACGTCAGACTCACGTTATCCACGTCAAACTCACCGCCGGTCATGGCGTTGTTCGTCAGATCGGCAGGGTCGTCCGAGTCCGCCGTTGAAATCAAAATGCCAATCGGCGCTGGACTCCCATTGACAAGAGGTACGTTGGCGTTCGGAAGGCTCACCGTGAAATCCTTGAGCATCAGGATATCGCCTGATTGGGCCTGCGTTCCCGTGACTATCGTGTGGGCAAGAATCACTCTGTTGTTCGTCGCATCGACATAATAAAGCGCCAGCAGCAGTTGTGCGCTGGTGACGGGTTCCTCAGAGCTGCTCGTGACACCGACGGTCAGTTTGTACGAATCGCCGTTCGTGTATACCGCCGAAGGCGAGGAAGGCGTCTGAAAGAACCGGTTGGTCGGCGTAAACGTGTCGGTGATTCCAGTCAATGGATTGCTGATCATGATCGACGATGTGCTGTATTGGCCGGCGATGTATCCGAGCTGGCTGCTGTTTGCATTCGAAATGTAAAAAGGATTGGGGCCGGCGGGGGCACCGGGACCGAGCACTCCGGCAGGATAATTTTGTGGGTTGGCAAAAACTCCGGTGTCGTCGTTTCCGGAAACTGTATTCCAAGACGTTGCGCCGGTTGCAACGAATAGTCCTGCATCAGGGCTATCAAACGTAGGATGATCGACTGGTATCGTTTGATCTGCTTTAGCCGATGAAAAGCCAAGCAATCCGGCAACGGTCGCGAGGGCCACAATCTTCAAATTTTTCTCCACGGAATTCTCCTGCATCTGAAAAGGTGATCTGAATCGAACCATAGTATGCGTCGTATTTCGTTTATCGCGGGTGGCCGCTCATTTTTCTTCCCAGCTCAATCCGGCAACACCCAAAATCCAGGACATTCAATGACGAATGGTCCTGTCGCCTCGCCAGCGCCGGCGAGAGCTCGTACACAACGCGGCGGCCCTCCTTGTGCGAGCAAACCAGCCCGCGAATTCGAAGCTGTTTAAGGTGATGCGAGACATTTGCATACGCCGATTCCATCTTTCGGCTGATTTCACCCACGTCGCACGGCCCGTCCTGCAAACACTGCACGATCCGCAGCCGCTCGGGGTCCGCCAGCGCCTTGAGATACTCCGCGCAGCGATTTGAGTTGAGCTTGTCCTGCATGGCTTTCCTTGCAAGCCAACGGTGCGAACCGGTCAGATCAATCCGGACAGAGTTGCCATTCTCGTCTTGGTCGCCGCGATCTCGCTCCAGAGATGGTTGCGGAACGCTCGCGATCGAACTCACTGACTGCTGATACAATACCCAATGTTATAACGTTTGTTTGAACGATGGAAGGAAAAATTTTCAAAACTTTCAAAGTAAAGTTCAACGTTGGGCTCATGTGGTTGCGGCGGTGCTCGCCCATTAACTTTCAACGTCCAACGTTCAACGCTCAACTTCCAACGGGGGAAATCTCCGTCTTTGAACGTTGAACGTTGAAAGTTGAGTGTTGAACGTTGGAATGGCGGCGCATCGATGCAGGCACCAAAGCGGCAACATGACCCCGGCCGCCCAGTGGCTTATTTCGCCGAAAGGTCCAGACATGCGCCTTCTTTGGTGCTCCGAATATAGATGCGGCCATTGCTCATCGCCGGAGTCGACCAGCATTTGCCTTCAATCGCCTGAAAGCGACAGATCTCCTTGTATTCACCCGGCGTCGGATCGATGGCAACGAGCTGGCCATCGTCAGCCAGGGCGAGCAGCTTCCCGTTGACGAGGATCACGTTGCCCGCACCGAAGCCGGGCTGCTGCCACGCGACCTTGCCGGAGGCCACCTCCACGCATTTCATGGGGCCGACGCCATAGCGCTTGAAGCTGAACATGCCATAGAGATAGCCGTCCTTGTAGACCGGCGTGCTCCAGTGGTTGGGAACGTTCTTGTTTCCGGGAATGCGCCAGATCTGGGTCGCGGTGAACGCATCGCCGACCTTGGTGATTTTGCACGCGCCGCCTCCCACGTCATATCCCGCCGAGCAGTAGACGATGTCGCCGCAGACGACCGGCGAGATCGCCGTCGAGGTGCTGTACTGGAAGGGATATCGCCAGAGCTCTTTGCCCGATTCCGGCGAAACCGAGACCAGGCCGCTCTGCACGAAAAAAATCACCTGACGCTGGCCGAGGATCGTGGCGACGATCGGCGTGGCATGCGTGATCTTTTCCGTCCCGCTTTTCCAGACGACCTGGCCGCTTTTTTTATTCAGGCCCAGAAAGGACTCTCCATCACCGCCGCCGGCCACGAAGAGCAGGTCGCCGTCGATCACCGGCGAGGCCGCGTTTCCCCAGGATACGTTGTGGCCCGCGTTTTCCTTGACCAGATCCCGCGTCCAGAGCTTGTTTCCCGTTTTCGCATCGAGGCAATAGAGCACCAGATCGGTCGTCAACGCATAAACGAAGCCGCCATCCACGACCGGCGTCGAGCGTGGGCCGTCGCCTCCCTTATTGTCGACGGTTCCCGAATCGCCGCCTCCCTGATACTTCGCCTTATCGACGTCAACCGCCCAGATTTCCTTGCCCGTGTCAGCGTCGAGCGCGATGCAGAATTCCCGCTCCGATCCATCAGTCTTTCGGCTCACTTGCGTAAACACCTCGCCGCCGCTGACGGTGAAGGAACTGAATCCGTTGGTGGTTGGAACCTTCCAGATCACCTTCGGTCCGCTGGCCGGCCAGGGAAGATTGAGCGTGTCGGTGGAAATGCCGTCATGGCTCGCCCCCCGGTACTCCGGCCAATCTGCCCCGCGCACCACGGCGGTCTGCGCTGCGCCGACAAGAAGCATGACGATAACGATGCCTGGAAACGTTCGTGACATCAGTTCTCCATCGAGTTGTAACTGCGCCCGGCCGATCGCAGCCGGATCCGCAGTTGGGGCAGACATTAGACTATAGCGGATGAAGAAAAGCGCGTTGTACCGAATAGCGATGTCCGCACGAAATTGGGCAGGCGAACGGTTAAAAGCCGCAAAATGCGCATATATATAGCAATATATTGATAAACAACTAAAAATCTTGGGGCATTTTGGGGCATTGTGGGACATTTCTGCCCTCAATCGAAGTTTCCGGAAAAGGGATAGGGTCGCAGGAATTTCCTTGTCGGTGATCAACTTGAGGAAGACAACCCCAGATGCGTCGGGTTGCGTGACAGAAAGAGCCTGCGCACGAAGTAAGCGGGAAAGCACTCGGCAAGCGACAGAACTTTCCCGCTTACTTCGTGCGCGGCTCTTTCGCAAAGTACTGTTGGCGGTAAAAAATGGTGCCGCTGAATCGGTCATGCGCCAGACGCATCGGCGGATGTCCCGAGTACCAAATCGAGTAACATCGCGACCTGGAAGTGTTGCCAAGGAGAACCAGAGTGAACCATCGATCGTCTCGTCGTGTCGGCGTATTCCCGGGACAGTTCGACCCGATCACCAATGGTCATCTCGACGTGATTCACCGCGGCGTACTGCTGTTCGATGAGTTGATCGTGGCGGTCGGCATCAATCCCGAGAAGCGGGAGCTGTTCACGCTCGATGAGCGGGTCGAGATGATCCTGCGCACTGCTTCCTCATCAGCCGACCATTCGCGTCGAGAAGTACATGGGGCTGACCGTCGATTTCGCCCGCTCGGTTCATGCGACGGCGATGCTTCGCGGCATTCGCGATGTATCGGACCTGCGATATGAGTTTCAACTTGCCATGGCCAATCGGGCGGTCGGAGGAATCGAAACCGTCTTCATCATGGCGGGGGACCAATACGCCTTGACCAGCAGCAGCCTCATTCGTCAGGTCGTCTCACTGGGCGGCGATGTCCGCCAACTGGCGGCGGTTCTCCCGGAAATCGTCGTGGCCAGGCTTCTGGAAAAACAGAAGACCGCGACCTATTCCGAGCCGGATGCGCCTGCGAATTAACCCGAAAAAACTGAAGTTACGGTCCCGCCACAATCAAATCACAATTTTGTTGACTTTGCGAGTCGAATTTCGTAAGTTATATGCCGTTCGGGTGTGTTTCCCCTTCGGCCGGCGGACTGAGCAGAGGCAAATATTACGTTTTTTTATCCGCCATCGTCGAAGCTCCCCTTTGTACGCATTGTTCAAAATCCGTCGGCTGCGTTGGCCGGCGAGCATTCCCCGGCTCGGCTGCACCAGTGACCTTGTGTCGGTATTTCAGCGCGTCTGCTGAAAATGGCAATTATCCATTCATTCTTCTACCGGCTTTAAGTCGCTGAATGTCGCTATGCCATTTCCGAAAGGAGCTTCTTTATGAAGCTTAAGCATCGTTCCGCGTCTCGCGGCTTCACGCTTGTGGAGTTGCTGGTCGTGATCGGCATCATTGCGTTGCTGATCTCGATCCTTCTGCCGGCCCTGAATCGCGCTCGCGAGCAGGCCAATCGCGTCAAGTGTTCGAGCAATCTTCGCCAGATCGGCCTGGCGATGATGATGTACTCGAACCAGGAAAAGAACGGGGCGTTCCCCCGGACGTATTTCGACGGTGCTGCGGCGCCGGCTCCGGCAACGATTGATACGGCCGATGTTTCAAACGGATACGTCAACACCACGACCGCTCCCGGAGCCAGCAGCTTTGGCACCACGGGTGGGACAACCGACGCAGGGGCGGACAATGTGGGTTCGTCCTTCTTCCTCATCCTCAGGACTCAGGACATCACGCCGGAAGTGTTCATTTGCCCCAGCAGCAACGGCACGCGTGGTTTCCAGACGAGCAACCTGCAATACTCGGCGAACTTCGCCTGCTTCAAGTTCACCGGCAATGGTAATGCAGGTGCACCCGACTGCACCTACAGCTACCAGTGTCCGTTCCCGGCCAGCGCTGCGGTGACAGGCGGCTTTAAGTTCAACAATACGTTGGACTCAGACTTCGCCCTGGCTGCCGACATCAATCCGGGACAAATTACCGGTGCAAGTCCTGCACAGGACGTGACCGTGCCGTTGTATAACTCCAGCCGTGCGACGATGGCTCAGGGAAACAGCGTGAACCATAAGCAGGAAGGACAGAATGTTCTCTACGCTGACGGCCACTGCGAATTTCAGCAGTCGCCGTTCGCCGGCCCGTACCTGAATCCGTCGAACAACACCTCGAGTTCCGGCACGTATCGTGACAATATCTACACGTCCCAAAAAGCCGCGACCGTCGCGGACGGTCACGGTGGTACGATTGGTGCTGGGCCGAACAGTGCCTACGACAGCATCCTGCTTCCGACCTCCAACTGATTGCGACAGTCAGTAAACCTGATTGAACGAAGCGGGCCTGCCAAAGCGGGCCCGCTTTTTCGTGGTGTGCCGAGCATGGCCCGATGACTCGGAGATGCGAATCCTTTGGAGACCTTTGTGAACGTGTTCCTCAATGGGTGGGTGGCGTTTGAGCGGTAGCTACCAAAATCCCGCCGAATGGCATAGCAATTTTTCACGCGCCGTCCTATTGGCAAGATTTTTTGCGAAGATTTCTGAATTTTAGTTGACCTTGCCAAACCATTTTGGTTAGCTTTGCGGTTTGTGAGGCGACGCCAAGAGATGAGGAGATGGCGTATGGCGGAAGCGAGTCCATCCCCTTTTTGTTCCGTCGAAACCTCGAGCTTTCTTTTACACCCTTGATTTTTTTCCGTAATTCCTTCGAGTGATCTCCAGCCCGGCGAACGCACCGGTTACCTTCCGACGGTATTTCAGCGCGTATGCTGAAAATGGCAATCATCTATCCATCCTTCTACCGGCGTGAGGCATCGAGCGTTGCCGCGGCAATTCCGAAAGGAGCTTCTTTATGAAGCTTAAGCATCGTTCCACGTCTCGCGGCTTCACGCTTGTGGAGTTGCTGGTCGTGATCGGCATCATTGCGTTGCTGATCTCGATCCTTCTGCCGGCCCTGAATCGCGCTCGCGAGCAGGCCAATCGCGTCAAGTGTTCGAGCAATCTTCGCCAGATCGGCCTGGCGATGATGATGTACTCGAACCAGGAAAAGAACGGGGCCTTCCCCCGAACGTATTTCGATGGTGCTGCGGCGCCGATTCCAGCGACGGTTGATACGGCCGATGTTGCAAACGGATACGTGAACACCACAACCGCTCCTGGAGCCAACAGCTTTGGCACCGCGGGTGGCACAACCGACGCAGGGGCGGACAATGTGGGTTCGTCCTTCTTCCTCATCCTCAGGACTCAGGACATCACCCCGGAAGTGTTCATTTGCCCCAGCAGCAACGGAACGCGTGGTTTCCAGACGAGCAACCTGCAGTACTCGGCGAACTTCGCCTGCTTCAAGTTCACCGGCAATGGTAATGCAGGTGCACCCGACTGCACCTACAGCTACCAGAACCCGTTCCCGGCCAGCGCTGCGGTGACAGGCGGCTTTAAGTTCAACAATACGTTGGACTCAGACTTCGCCCTGGCTGCCGACATCAATCCGGGAACAGTTTCCGGTGCAAGTCCTGCACAGGACGTGACCGTGCCGTTGTATAACTCCAGCCGTGCGACGATGGCTCAGGGAAACAGCCTGAATCACAAGCAGGAAGGGCAGAATGTTCTTTACGCTGACGGCCACTGCGAATTCCAGCAGTCGCCGTTCGCCGGCCCGTACCTGAATCCGTCGAACAACACCTCGAGTTCCGGCACGTATCGTGACAATATCTACACGTCACAAAATGGTGCGACCGTCGCGGACGGTCACGGTGGTACGGTTGCTTACGGGCCGAACAGTGCCTACGACAGCATCCTGCTTCCGACTTCCAACTGATTGCGACAGTCAGTAAAACTGATTGAACGAAGCGGGCCTGCCGAAACGGGCCCGCTTTCGTTTCGGCCAGTCCTCTGAGTTGAATTGACAGGGTCCCATCATGGGCGAGCAAAGTTACTGGCGATCATGATCGCCGGCTGCACGGACCCCAAGCCTTTTCAAACCATCGCGGGCCTGTGATGCGCGCGGATCCAGCCGAAGCACCTTTTGGAACACTGCAACAGCCTCTTCGCGCTTCCCTTCTGCCTCAAGTGCGGCGGCCAAGTTGATATATCCAAGCAAATGCGTCGGGGACAAGGCGATCGCTTGCCGAGATTCGCGCTCTGCACCGACCCAATCGTGCTGACAGAATAACAAGGAACCGAAATTCAGGTGCGCGTCCGGCGAATTGGGATCTAATTCCATGCCCGCTTTGCCAATGGCATCGCCTCGCTCAGCCGACCCTGGCCGGCGAGCACACCGCTTAGGTTGCTGAGAGCGGAAGCGCTGTGCGGATCAAGTTGGCAGGCGTGTTGGTAAGCAAGAGTTGCCTCCGCGAGCTTCCCTTCCGTGGCCAGTGACGCGCCGAGTGTTATGAACCCTTCGGCTTCGTTGGGCGCAAGTTCAATGGCTTGGTGGGAATAGCGGACTGCGGCGACGGTATTTCCGATCCCCTGGGAGGCCACGGCAAGGCTGTTCAATGCCGCGGTGCTTCGCGGATTAACCTGTAACGCATGGCCGAATAGCCTTTCAGAGCTTGTCCAAGACCAGGATTGGTTCCAACTTCGCACGCCCAGGACGAATAACAGAATGCAGTAGGATGGTGTTGCCCATTTCCCATACAAGTGAATCGAGCCCCATGCGGCAGATAATGCCACTCCGAGCATCGAAAGATATAAATAGTGATCCGAAACGGTGGAATATCTCTGCATGTCGAATGGGATCAATCCGAGAACTGGAAGCAGTCCCAGCAAAAATATGCCTCCGGCGGCCGCAAGAACCGGTAAGTGGCGGCGCCGCGCAAACAAAACCATCGTGATAGCCGCTGGTACGAGCCAAGTCCACCACGCATAGCCATGTTCGAAAATCCAGCCAGGAAAACGTCCGTAGTCCAGTCCAAGACGGAAGGGCCAGACGATTTTATAAAGATAAAATGACAAGGCGTCCCCACCGACGAGCAAACGCTTCCAGAGGGCGATATGAGCGGAGTGGCTGCCGGGTTGTACGAGTTTGGTGATGACGATGCAGGGAAGGGACAGGATGATCCACAGCAGCACTCCCCGCCGGACGCTCCGCAATGACCGTTGGAGGATCAGCCAATTGATGACCAAAAGCATGAAGGGGACGACGATAGCGGTCGGCTTGGAGAGCGTGGCCAGGACGAAGAACAGCGTGGCAAGCCAGAATTCTGGCAGGCGACAAGGCGAATCTTGATTTGTGGGACGGACGTTTTGCCCGCGTGTTGTAGACTTACGTAAGGGCGAGACGCCCGAGCAACCTGCGTATCGAAGCGTGCCCTCGCTGGAACCCGCGTAGATCAGATAGCGCCAGATCGCGAGCAGAGAAAAGAGTCCGCAGAGTAAATCCTTCATCGCGGTAACCCAGCCAACGGACTCAACCTGCAGGGGATGAACGGCAAACAGCAGTGCCCCCACGCATGCTCCCCAGCGGATTCTCGTTTGAAGTGCCATTCGGGGCTGGGCCTCATGGTCCGGGACTGGCTTTAGCCCGTCGTGTTGGGATTCATCATTTTCGTTCGGGCTGCCTTTGACCAAGCTCATGCCGGGGAAGCCCGCATTACGAGCCAGGAGAAGTTGCAACACCTGATACACGACCAACGCCGCGGCGACGTGGATCAGGAGATTCGCTGAATGGTAAACATAGGGATTCAGTTTGGAGCCGGTGACGGGGTCGGGGGATTCGGTTGTCCCGACCAAGGCAAGCACCCCCGCACCATATCGGTGACTGGATCCCATAGATCGAGATTGGCAGACGTCCACCAGATTCGAACGCTGTTCAGTGTGGGCGGATTGAGCGTGGGATTCTGAAAGACGGTCTGGGGATCGTCCCAAGACGAAAATTCGGCGGTGCAGAGTGGCCAGAGTGAGATGAGTGTCACTGATACGATGAGAATCGCGGCGATGTCCCGTGCCCAATTCGACGATTCGGGGGTACGGCGCGGACGCGACTGAAATCTCTTCCGTTTAGATGGGATGCCGACGCTCATAGCGGATGGCTTTGCAAACCCGTCCTCGATCCGGCAGCACCGGGGGATGGACTCATTTCTGCCCGACCGGACCCTGATGATACCCGATTTGCACCGAGTGACGCGCAGGCGTTTGTTGCAGAGCGCAGTCTCAACTCTCAGGCGAATAATCCGGTCGGCGCGTTCGCCGGTTGCCGGGCGTGCGGTTGAGTCGGATGATAGAATCCGTTGGAAGTCGGCGTGTTGTTTCTTCCAACGTTGGCGCTTCTCCAAGGCGAATGCATTTATGAGCGCAACCCCGCGATGCCCCCGCTGCCGAACCCTCAATCCGGTTGACGCTCACGGTCGCGCAGTTTGCTGCCGTTGCGGGATGCGTTACGAAATTTTGATTGAAGGGAATGCCGCGGACCCCAATGCCATTTGGGTTCCAGCCACACCCGTGGTTTTTCTCGGCCATCGGGTCACGACCCGGACCTATGTCATCGGCGGAGTTGCCGTCCTTTTTATGTTCGTCGGATTCTGGCTGATTCTGCATCTGATTGCCGCACACCAGCTCGCGTCGCAAAGAAGCTCAGTGGCCCGGGTGACCGCGCCTGCGGTAACGGAAGATGATTCGCCGAATGCGCCACCACCTGTCGCAGCGGCCAAGCCGACGGCGCCTTCCATCGCCATTGCGCCGCCGCCAAGCGCACCTTCACCTCCGTCAACAGCGCCCGCCGCGACCGCGCCGATTCGTCCGCCGGCCGCGCCGGTCATTGAGGCCGATGACGCTCTTACCGATGCTCAAATCGGGTCGGCGCTGAAGCGCGGCAGCGAATTTCTACTGGCGGCGATAGATCCGAACACCGGAAAACTTTCGGATCCGGCAAAGGCTCATCCGTTCAGTCCGCGGTTTCTTAACGGCCTGAATACGCTCTGCGTCTATGCATTGCTGCAGAGTGGGGCCGCGACTTCCGACCCCAGGCTGAATCCGCGTGCGCCGATCATGCGCGCCTGCATCAATGCGATGGAAATAGCAAAAGATGACGAATATACGACCTATCAGCGAGCACTCCGTGCGGCCGCACTTGCGCTGCTTGATCGAGACGCGGACCGACCCGTTTTGCAGGGGGACGTGAACTGGTTTCTCAAGGCCGAGCGTAATGGCGCGTTCACTTACGGGTTTTTCCAAGATCCGTCGCATCCTGTCTGGGACAATTCGAACAGCCAATACGGATTGCTCGGCGTCTGGTCGGGGGCGGAGGCAGGCATTCTGATTCCCGACGCGTTCTGGCAGGCCGTCGTGGAACATTGGACCCAATCACAGCGACCCGACGGATCCTGGGGCTATCAAAACGATAATAGCGGCGGGACCAATATGACGTTGGCTGGCACGACATCTTTGTTTGTCGCCCATGATTCGATGCTTCCGGCCGATTCGAAAGCACTGGGGAGCGACCCATTTTCCCCTGCCCTGACCAATGGATTGCGATGGCTCGAAACGGGAGACAACAGCGTCAATCCAATTCCCGGGATCGCGGACGGGTACGGGCTTTACAGCGTCGCCCGGGCCGGGCTTGCCTCGGGATTCAAGTATTTTGGAACACACGATTGGTATAAGGAACTTGCCAAAAAAACGATTCACCAGCAGTCGGCGGATGGCTCCTGGTCCGAAAATCCCATCACCACCTCGTTCAGTCTCCTGTTTCTCGCCCGCGGGCGCCATCCGATCATGTTCAACAAGGCCCGTTTCGACGGGTCCTGGGCCAACTATCCGCGCGACGCGGCGAACCTGGCGCGCTTCGCCTCGCACGAATTGGAAAGGCCGGTCAATTCTCAGGTCGTCTGGCTGTCGCACAACTGGACCGACTGGACGGACTGTCCCGTTCTCTATCTGGCCAGCCACAAAGCGCCGAGGCTGGCCCCGCGCGATCTGGACAACCTGCGCACCTTCGTTCGCGCCGGCGGAATGCTCTTCACCCACGCTGACGGCGGGAGCGCGGAATTCAATGATTTCGTCCAGGACCTGGCGCAGCGTCTTTTTCCCGAGTATCCGCTCAGGCTCTGCCTCCCGATCACCCGATCTTCTCGTCAGTCTACAACCTCAAGCCACAGCCGAAACTTCAAGGGGTCAGCAATGGCGCGCGACTCCTGATTGTCCATTCGCCGGCTGACTACGCCCAGGACTGGGAAGTCCATGATTGGCGCAAGAACGTGCCGGCCTATCGGTTGGGCGTGAACCTTTTTATCTATGCCGCCGGCCGACGTGATTTGCGCAATCGCCTCGACACCGTCTACATCCCCGCTCCCAAATCAAATCCGACGTATGTGTTTCACGTTGCGCGGCTGAAGTTCGCCGGTGCCTGGGATCCGGAGCCATTCGCCTGGACGCGCTTCTGCGCACCGCCTGCAATGGCAGACCGGCTATGGTGTTGAAACGGCGCCGATTGATGTGCGCAACTCACCGCGTCGACGGCTCCCTTCGCGCATCTGACCAGCACGAGCGCCTTTGTTCCATCCTCCGATGAAGCGCTCGCGCTCCGCCGCTACGTCGAAGAGGGGGGCGTGCTTCTGATCGACCGCTGCGGCGGAACTTCCCTGTTCGATCCCGGCGCAGCCAATGGATTGATCGCCTCGATATTCCCCGGCGTCAACCGGCATACTCTCACCAGCGCGGACCCGCTCCTGAATGCGGGCGCTGATGGAATGGCCGATCTCAGCAAAGTGCGCTTTCGTGGGTTTGTCGCCGCTTTAAGAACGTCGGCGCAACACGCCCCGTCCTCTTTCGCCGCGCCGCCATTTATGATGTCGGTGGGAAAAGGTCATGTGCTCTATGCACCCATCGACCTGACTTGCGGACTGCTCGGAGTGAACACGTGGGGCATTGCCGGGTACGAACCCGATTATGCCGAGGCCTTCGTTCGAAACGCTTTGATCTGGACCGCCGATGGGCAGGCGGATTGAACGGGCGTGGTCATCTTTGTTGGAAGGATCCAGCAGATTATTGTGGTGCGGGCTTCCAGCCTGCTCTCTCCGGCGAAGGAGGCCGGAAGCCTGCGCCACAATAACTTTTTGTTGGGAATCGTTGCGC
This sequence comes from uncultured Phycisphaerales bacterium, assembly GCA_963754335.1. Lineage (GTDB taxonomy): Bacteria > Planctomycetota > Phycisphaerae > Tepidisphaerales > Tepidisphaeraceae > JBBSDP01. The sequence continues at coordinate 522,204 of CAVWFQ010000005.1, read as the reverse complement.
AGTCTCGATAAGCTGCCCGCATGGAAGAAGTCCTTCCGCCGGAGACCGCTGAAGGGGCGGGGTTTGAACCGACTCGGGTCCGGCAATTCACGGTCTTTCTCGATAATCGCGTCGGGCGATTGCAGACGCTGTTGCGCCACTGGAAGAGAACGTCCATCGCATCGCAGCCCTGTCGATCGAAGAGTCGGCGGATACGGCGCTGATTCGGCTGATCTGCTCGGATCCGGACCAGGCCCGCGAGGCAATGCAAGAGGCGGGTTTCAGTTTCAGCGAATCGGAGCTTCTGGCCGTCGAGCTGCCCAGAAAAAGCAGGCAGCCATTGATCGACATCTGTTCGGCGCTCCTGACGGCGGAAATCAACATTCACTACGCCTACCCGCTTCTCTTTCGCCCCCGTGGACCAACCCTTGCGCTCTATGTCGAGGACCCAACGCTGGCGGCGCAAATTCTCATTAAGAAAGGATTCATTCTGGTGGGGGAAAGCGATTTGAAAGGTAGACGCTGATTTGTAGAACACCCGACTTGTGCCACATCATGCAGAGAATCAGCGGCGACACCCGATATTGACTTCGGATGTTTACCGGACCGTCCCACGGACAGACGATCTTCGAGCCGACGCAGCACCGTTTCAGCCTTCATGGGGCGGCGGTGGAACTCAGTTGTTCGGTGCCGAATCTCCGGCGTGAAATTCGCGCTACCTTCGGTGGATTCGCGTTGCAGGAGGCGGATCCCCGTTCGCCGTGTATCGGGGTGATCGTGCCGTACGAGCAGGCTGAAGTGGTTCGCCATCTTTCGTCGTCGGCCAAACTGGTTTCGCGCACCCCTGAATTGGCTGAAGTCTATCGCGATGGCGAGCGATTCTGGCTGGTTGACGATCGGTGGGGCGTATGCGAACTCAATCTTCTCAAGAATACCTGGCGAAGTTGGATCGTCCCGGCCCCGGAGCTGGACCCCTTTCGCTGCATGGAAATGGCGGCAATGTGGCCGCTGGCCCATCTGCTCCGCGGTCGCGGACTCCACCTGACACCGGCTGCATCGGTCGCGCAGCAGGGATCAGGGGTTTTACTGATCAGCCCCTTTGGATTGGAGCCGGAATTGGTTGCATTGCGCGACGTCGGCTATCAATTCATCGGTCAGCGTTGGACGGTGCTGCGCAACGACGAAAAAGAGGTGCTGCTTCTCAACCTCCCCGGGCGCGTCGAGCGGAATGACCTTCGACCGCGAACGCCGAATTTCCCAGAATCGGACAATTGGATCGACCTGGCGGAAGGACGACCGAACAGCGGCAGGGAAAGCGCACCATGCCGCGAGATTCTCATCGTCAGACACGGACGGCACGCCGTTCCGCATTTGCGTGAAACGAGCCCGACGGCGGCGGTGGGGCTGCTTCGCCGGTCCTGGCCGATTCCTGAACTGTACCCGCAGCGGCGTCTTGCGGCGCTGGCGTCGCGATTGTCGCAAGTCGCCCGGTGCTGGGATGTGCAGCTTTCGAGAAACCCCGGGGAGTTTCTGCGCTTACTCGGGAGCGCCGCGCGATAAAGCCGTCGCTGCATGATGGCGCCGCTTTAAACGCGGAAATTCCAAATTCCAAGCACCAAAGCCCAAATAAATCTCAAAATCCAAAGACCAAATTCCAAACAGGAGCGCTTCCGGAGGACGAGAATGCGCATGCTCCATGCGCTCCCGTTTGGAAATTTCTTCCTTGGGATTTTCCCCTTTGTTTGGGCTTTGGAACTTGGGATTTGGAATTTTTCCCGCGCGCGGGATCGTCTATCTCTTCGAGAACTGGAATCGGCGGCGCGCACCGCGTTGCCCGTATTTCTTCCGTTCTTTCATGCGGCTGTCGCGGGTAAGGAAGCCGCTGTTGCGGAGGGGCTGTTCCAGTGCGCTGTCATACTTGAGCAATGCGCGTCCGAGTCCCATCACGATCGCGCCCGCCTGTCCGGAAGGGCCGCCGCCGTCGGTGTTGACGAAGACGTCCATCTTTCCGCCGGTGTTGGTCACTTCCAGTGGTCCGAAGATCGCCTTGCGGTCGCGCTCGCCGCTGAAAAAATCATTGAGCGTGCGGCCGTTCACTTCGATCTTTCCTGAGCCGGGCGCGACGCGTACGCGGGCCACCGCCGACTTGCGGCGGCCAATGCCCCACGTAAAGGTCTTGGGAGTCTGAGCGACGGGAGCTTCCTGGCTGGAGGCCGGAGTCGATGTTTCTTTTTCAGCCATAATCGTTCTGTTTCAAATCAAGGATGACGGGGTCTTAGACGGAGACGGCGCTGCCGTATTTATTGAGCTTTAATTCTTTGGGCTGTTGGGCGCTGTGAGGATGCTCCGCGCCGCGATAGATCTTCAGCTTGCCGAGAATGTTTCGTCCCAGCTTGTTCTTGGGGAGCATTCGACGAACCGCCAGCTCCACGACCTTCTCGGGATGGAGAGCGCTCATCCGTTTGTAGCTATAAAGGTGATGTCCGCCGGGATAACGCGAGTAAGTCTCATATTGCAGCTCGTCTGCCTTGCGGCCGGTGACTTTAACTTTCTCAGCGTTGATCACAACGACGAAATCGCCGGTCTCGACATGCGGCGTATAAGTGGGCTTGTGCTTGCCCTGGAGAATCATGGAAATTTTTGCGGCCAGCCGGCCAAGAACCAGCCCGCTGGCGTCAACAACATGCCAGTTGGCGGCCACTTCGCCCGGCTTGGGCATATAGGTGCTCATCGAAAATACCTCGGAATCCTGCGTTGCCTGAACGTTCATCCGCGCGACGTTTCCGCGAACGATCCGCCGGGAGAATCGGGGAGTGTATCGGGCGCAGGCGACATGTCAAGGTTCAGGTTCGTCGTTCGAGTTCGTAGTGCGGGCTTCAGCCCGTATCTTCGTTTCATTGGAAACCGACGGCCCGAAGGCCGCACTACAAACCCGGACTCCGACTCCTTCCCATGCTGTTGAAAAAAAATTCAAGAATTATCATCTTTTTTCTCTTTAGCCTCTGGTCACTGCAATAAACAGTGCTATACTCGCGCTGCGGAGTCCTGAGTGCCCTTTCAGGTGAAGGAAATTCAGCCGACTCCTAATCCGAACGCACTAAAATTTATTTTGTCCGTGAGAGTGGCGGAGCATCCGATCAGTTTTCGGAGCTCGGAAAATGCTTCAGGCTTTCCGCCGGCGGCGCGGCTTTTCGCGATTCCGGGCGTTGCCAGCCTGATGTTTTTGCATGACTTCGTCACGGTGAGTAAGCTGCCGACGGCGCAGTGGCCCCAGATCAGGAAGTTGGCGAAAAAGATCCTGGAGAACTTAAAAATCGAAGATTTTCAGCGAAATTAAGCGGGTTTTGCAAACCTGCCTTTGAAATGCACGTAATACTCGTGCGAAGTGTTTCTTCCCTCCTTGCCCCGTAGGTCTCACCCACGCCTACGGGGTTATTTTTTTGCGCCCAGGCCATCAAATCAGTGGATCTTCTCGACCAGCTCGGGAGGAATAAATCCCTGGGGGAACAGTACTGTCAAATGATTTTCCCACGCAAAATCGATTCGGCCCGCCGGGTCGAGCCAGATTCGCGTCACATGGTCGACATTCGGAATGTTCTCCGTGAAAGTGGCCTCGATCTCAAACGGCTCCGGCTTTCCGGCTGTTTCCACGATTCGCAGCACACGTCCCGGCTCGTTGAACAGATAAAGCCGACCATCTGTTGTGCGAATGAGCCAGGCTGGCCCTCTGCCGTGGGCGATCGGGGGCAAGAGGCCACGTTACGGTACTGCCGGCCGAATCATTCAATCGCAAATCGTTTAGGCCGCCGAAGTAACGGCTGCCATCGTGCGCGACCAAAATCGGAATTTCGGACGACTGCGTCGTCGCACCCGGTTCCGGGGAAGCTGTGTTCAATTTTTCCCCCTTGTCCACGTCCAGCAGTCGCCATTCCTTTTCCATCAAGGCGTAGGCGGCCCCATGTTTGACGACGGGCCAGTTGTCCTTGTCCCATCCGACTTCGTCGGCGTCGGGCAGCGACCAGGCGGGTAGGCGGGGGATCGGATCGGGAATGGTGGGATCAACGATCAATGTTTCCATCGCGCGGCCTGTTGCCCGGGCGAAAAACCCACCGACCACGATGATCGATTCCGACAAGTTCCGAGAAACGCGTCTCATCCTTCCGCAGCAGATTCACGAAGCCGTTGCCGATGAATCGCTTGGGGCCATCCGCGTCGAAACTCGCAACCCACTCATTACCAAAGGTGAAGAGACGGGATTTGCCGGGAGTGAGATCGGCGGTGAACGCCTGCGGAAGCAGTTCGATGACCCGGCCCGGGCCGAATGCTGATCCAGGCCGGGGCGCGCTCTTGTGGGTCTCCCCCGTTTGGATCCGGAATCGGAAACTCCTTGTGTCGCATAAAAAATGACGCCCCCATCGGCCAGCCGATCGGCGACCTGCAACGCTTTATCTCCAAGGAGCGACATGCCGCCGAGTGTCGGCTGTACTCGATTGTGCAGGAGCTGCTGAAGCCGGGCCTGAGCTTCGGGCGGCTGATCGCCGCTCAGCTTTTCCAGCACCGGCCAGATTCCCGGGCCATAGCGGGTGAGCTGGTCATAGGCCGCGTTTCTCTTCGTCTGATCGGGATCGGAAAGGCCATCCACCAGGGCCCGATCTGTTTTTCGTCAACGGAGGTCGCATCGAGCGTGGCCAGACCGAGTTGAATCGATCCGTTCACCGCCAGCGAGATCTGCAGAACGCTCCCATCAAGCAGGGGAACGAGGTGAACGATCCGCGGCGGCCATCCCTGCTCAGGTTCCAGTCGCCTCCATTGATCGTCAATAAATCGGGCCGCTCCATTGCCGGCTGGCCGGCATCCAGGCCAAGACACCGCGATTATCGAGCAACGCCTGGGGAACGTCGCTTGCTTGGCCAGTCAATGGGCCGGGCCGGCTCGTAGGCTGAGAGTCGGCTTCGACCGGGCGAGTCGAAGGTTGCGACGTCGGCGGAGGCTTCAGATCGATATACGATTCGATGACCTGAGGCTCGAGGGTCAGAACGCTGACGCCGGCGCTGGTCGGTACCACGATGCGCTTGTTCCAGGAAATTGCACTTTCCCAGCGGTAATCCCGTCGCGGCAAAGCATGCCGACCGGCTGCTGAAACCTCTTCGTATCCGCCGTCAGCGCGTCCGGCAGATGAGGTACGGCGGCCACGAGCCATTGTCGACCGGCATCCAATGAACGAACATCACCCGCTCCTGCGTCACGTGCGCCTGCGGCTCGGCCTGGGGATCAATCGCTTCGGCCAGCACCTGATCGATGGGCCGCGCGCGAGGATCGGTGATCCACAGGTCTTCGCCTGGCGGACCGCTTACCGTGACCCACTGATGCAATAAAAGATGGGCCGCCTGGGGCAGATCGAGAGGAACGCTTAGAGGTTGAGTCGTTGCCAGCCGAGGGTAGTCCGCATGCAGGGCTTCGACATACGTAGTCGCGAAAATCGGAGCCGATCCAGGTCTCTGTCGCCGGCAAAAAGACCGGACGCGTGGTTGAGGCGAGATTCGGTTGGCTCGACTTTGCGGTCTTTGACGGTTTGGAGCAGCCCCATATTGACAGCGCACGCGACAACAACGATGGCGAGCAGCGTCCCCGTCGCGATCCATTGCCGAATTGACATCCTATGTCGGCCCATGATCAACGAATCGTAACAAAAACCGCTCCGCGCCGAGATAATCCAGGCGTCAAATTGGGAAAGTGAAAGACGATGCCACGTACCGGCTTCAAGGGAATACAATGAAATGACGACGCGTGTGGGCCGCACGGTCGTCTGGCAATGCTCGAACGACGTGGCCAAGACGTCGAATGGCACTCCCATTCGCCACGCAACTTTTCTTATTGCATCACTTCAAGTAGAGATTCGCGGGCGGAAATTGATGGAATGGCGGCTCGTTCTGCGGCAGAGCACCCAGGGGGAGTTCTCATCCTGAGAGCGTCGATGGCGCAAAATCCCTCTGAACCTTCTTCCAGGCCGCCCGTGCGCCACCGTGTTCTCATCGTGGAAGACGACACGCTGGTCGGCATGGGTTTGCTGGCGCAGCTCGAAAAGCTTGGGCATGTCGGTGGTCGGGCATGCCTCCACCTGCGCACAGGCGCAGAAGCTCTTCAGCGAAACAAAGCCCGACCTGATCCTCATCGACATCCGTCTTGATGGCGGCGACGGAATCGAATTGGTCACTCAACTTCTCAAGGAACGCCGCTGTCCGGCATTGATCCTCAGCGCGTATAGCGATCGCGATCTGATCGAACGGGCCAGCGCTGCCGGCGTCTTCGGTTATCTCATCAAGCCTGTCAGTCTCGAATCGTTGCAGGCCCAGATTGAAGTTGCGGTTCGGCGCTTTGCCGAGCACGAGCAGGTAACGAAAGAAAAACTGGCTCTTGCCCAGACGCTAGAGACCCGCAAGCTGCTGGATAAGGCCAAGGGCATTTTTATGCGTCACCTCAATATCGATGAGGCCGAGGCCCACCGGCGGATGCAGCAGGAGAGCCAGCGCAGGCGACTGAGTATCGCCGAGCTGGCTAAAAAAGTGATTGAATCGGAAGAGCTGTTGGGAGGACCTTAAACCGGGTACGGAAAATTCCAAATCCCAAGCACCAAAGCCCAAAAAAATCCCAAAAACCAAATTGCAAAAACCAAACGGGGAAAGGGCGCGTTAGAGTCGTGCGCTCTTGACCGCTCCCGTTTGGAAATTTCTTCTTTGGTCATTGGAATTTTTTTGGGCTTTGGTGCCTGGAATTTGGAACTTGAAGCGCACCGTGCCTTTGTTGCTGATCCGATCTTGACCGCTACAATCGCAGTCGAACCCGGAGGCTCTCCATGAGTTTGAAACAAGTCGATCCCCAGATCGCCGAGCTGATCGAAAGGGAAAATCAGCGCCAGGCGAGCACGCTGGAGCTGATTGCCAGCGAAAACCACGTTTCATCGGCAGTCATGGAGGCGGCGGGGTCGGCTCTGACCAATAAATACGCCGAGGGATATCCCGGAGCCCGATACTACGGCGGATGCGCTTATTACGATCAGATCGAAAACCTGGCGATCGACCGCGCCAAACAACTTTTTGGCTGCCGCTTTGCCAATGTTCAGCCGCACAGCGGCGCGAATGCGAATCTCGCCGCCTTCATGGCGATGATGAAGCCCGGCGATCACTTTATTTCGCTGAACCTTGCCAGCGGCGGGCATCTTTCGCATGGCATGAAGCTCAACACCTCAGCGATCTTTTATAAGCCGGACCATTACGAGCTCGATCCCAAGACCGAGCAGATCGATTTCAATTCCGTTCGCGCCAAGGCGAAGGAACTGAAGCCGAAAATGATTCTCTGCGGCTACAGCGCCTATCCGCGCACGATCGATTTCGCGCAGTTCCGCAAGATCGCCGACGAAGTGGGGGCGCTGCTGATGGCGGATATCGCGCACATCGCCGGGCTGGTTGCGACGGGCGTGCATCCGTCTCCGTTTCCGCATGCCCATGTCGTCACGACGACGACGCACAAAACCCTGCGCGGCCCGCGCGGCGGATTGATCCTCACCGACGACGAAGAACTCTCCAAGGCGATCAACCGCAGCGTCTTCCCCGGCAGCCAGGGCGGGCCGCTCATGCACATCATCGCCGCCAAGGCCGTTGCCTTCGGCGAAGATCTGAAGCCGGCGTTCAAGGAGTATTCGCGGCAGATCGTCAAGAACGCCAAGGCTCTCGCGGCGGGCGCTGACGTCGCGCGGCTACCGGTTGGTGAGCGGCGGCACGGACAACCACCTGATGCTGGTCGATCTCCGCGCCAAGGCCGAGCATCTCACCGGCGCCGATGTCGAAAAGGCGCTGGAAGCGGCCGGAATCATCGCCAACAAGAACGGCATTCCCAACGACCCGCGTCCGCCGAAAGTGACCAGCGGCGTGCGTCTGGGCACCCCGGCATTGACGACCCGTGGCCTGAAAGAGAAAGATTTAGAGAAAGTCGCGGATTTCATCGATCGCGCCGTGATTGCAAAGGATGATGCGGCGGCGCTGTCGCGGTTGCGCGGGGAAGTTGCGGAGTTCTGCACGCATTTTCCGATGCCGCATTGATCGGTCGGCGGAAGCCCCGCCCTGCGGGCGGCCGCTAAAATATTAGATTGAGATCGCGCCATTTCCAATGGAGGACCAACTATGTTTGTGACCGCGCTGCTTTTGCTTGCTTCAGTGTTGAATGCAAAGACCTGGTATCAACCCGCCGAACCCCTTGATGTGACTGTAAATCCGGGCGCCCGGCGACGCTGGTGCTCACCGATTTCGACGGTACGGCGATTGCGCCGACCGGCTCCCCTGCGGTCGACGCCGAGAAGAAAGTCGACGTCAAAGCGATGTTTCCTCAGATCGCCAACGGCGGAACGTTTGTCCTCTTCGTCGTTCCCAAGGATAAGAAGACGAGCGAGTTTCTTGGAACGCCGCTTGTCATCGAATCGATCGCCGACAAGCGTGGCGGGAAGCCGGGCCCGGTGGTCATCAAGGTGGAGCCGCTGCAATACGCGGTCATCAAAACGCAACCAGGACCGATGACGGCGATCTTTTATTACGATGTCGCCCATCACACCGTCGACAATTTCCTGAGCCTTTCCGAAACAGGGTATTACGACGGCCTGACCTTTCACCGGATCGTCCCCGGCTTTGTGATCCAGGGCGGCGATCCCCGTGGCGACGGAAGCGGCGGGCCGGGATTTGAAGTCGGCGCCGAGTTCAATGAAAAGCCGCATCTGGAAGGCGTGCTCTCGATGGCCCGCCTGGGAGATCCGCTGGTCGACAGTGCTGGCAGCCAGTTTTTCATTTGCCTGGACTATGCGCACACCAAGTCGCTCGATCGCAAGTACACCGCCTTCGGGCGAATCGTCGCCGGCATGGACGCGGTGAAGAAAATCGCCGCCGCGCCACTGGCCGATGAGCAGAACGGAACGCCGAAGGATCCGCAGAAGATTGAGAAGGTCGAAGTGAAGCCGGTCACGGCCGAGGATGATCCGTACGCCGAGCAGTTTCATTTCAAGGACGCAAAGTAGTCGAGCGGTGTCGCCTTGAATACGACTCATGAACGCGTGGAACCTGAAGGTGGGTGACCTGATTCGAATCAAAGCCGTGCCAGCCGGCATCGGCACTCCAAACTACTTTCTACACCCTCAATCAAAGCGGGCATACCTCAAACTCATCGCCCGTGGACGTCCGGTTCGCATCAAGGGACGGTATCAAGGGTACCCGTGCTACGACTTTCGGCTTCGTGATCGGAAGGGGCGATTGGAGTGGCATTCGATGATCGTTATGGACGGCGATGACAATTGGGTGCGTGTAAAACGTCGCACAAAGAAATAGCGACCGTCCTCGAACTTTATGCGGGTCCGATTTGCCGAATTTCCACCGATTGGCGGGGTTTTGCTAAATCGACTAAACTGGGTCGATGCGCCGTGGAAAGCGGCCGGGAGCGATGCAAGGGTCGGCTGTGAACCGGGTCAGGTCCGAAAGGAAGCAGCCCTAAACAGACCCGGCCTTGTGCCGTCGTTTTCCCGGTCGCTTTCCGCGGCGTTCTGTTTTTGCCGTTGAATTCGAAATTGAACGCGAAGGCGCGAAGAGCGCAAAGGCAGACGCGAAGAAATCGAAACTCATGAGCAGAATCGGGAAGGATGCAATTGCGGACAGGTGTGTGGCGATGCTGCTGATTTGAATTTCTTCGCGTTTGTCTTCGCGCTCTTCGCGCCTTCGCGGTCGGATTGATTCGTTTGTCGAAAGTTCTGGCGAAAACGAATCCCCGCTCTACAATCCCCGGCGATGAAGCAGGTATTGGTCGTCGCCAACCAGCAGAAGCCGAGCGTCGCGGCGGAAATGGAATCGCTGCTGTTCTGGCTCAAGTCGTGCGCGAATGTTCTGGGCGTCGAAACGGATCGGCAGACCAGCCTGGAGGACATTGCCGCCGACTTCATCCTGATCCTCGGAGGGGATGGGACGCTGCTCTCGGCGGCGCGACGCCTGGGGAATCGGCAGATCCCTTTGATGGGCGTCAATTTCGGGCGGCTCGGATTTCTGTCCAGCTTCACGCCGGACAATTACCGCCAGTATCTGGACCGATATTTGTCCGGCGGCCTGCGCGTCTCAAAGCGGCAGATGCTCGATGCGATGGTGCTTTCGTCGGGCACCTCATTTTCCCCTCAATCGCCGGAAGCCGCGGCGCCGCTTTCTTCCTTTCGCGCCACGGCGCTCAATGACGCCGTGGTCACCGCCGGCCCACCGTTCCACATGATCGAGCTGGAAGTCACCTCTGACGGCGAGCAGGGAATCGGATATCACGGAGACGGGGTGATCGTCTCCACGTCGAGCGGCTCAACCGCCTACAACGTGTCGGCCGGCGGACCGATCCTCAGCCCGGACGTCGAGGCATTCTGCATCACGCCGATCTGCCCGCACAGTCTCTCGTTCCGGCCCGTCGTCGTATCGTCCGCGAGCACCGTGGTCATTCGGGCCAAACGGGTCAATGAGGGAACAACCCTCTTCTGCGATGGGCAGGCGAGCACCCAGCTATCAGCCGGAGATACGGTGATCATCCGTCGAAACAACAGCGATGCCTTGCTCGTCGAAAATCCCGACGCTCGCGAATGGCACAGTCTTGCTGAAAAACTCAGTTGGGGCGTCGGACCGCGATACAGTCAGGAAAAGCAGCCGTGATGAATTCGAACTTCCCCGCCGCAACAATAAGTGGGCTTGAAACGGGAGATTTGCATGTATCGTCGCTTTGCATTCCTTTGCGTGTTGTGTTTCAGCTTGGCGACAGGTTTCGGCGCAATTGTTTATGAGCCAGTTCAGTCCCAGTACCAATTTCAATATTCCACCGGTTCCGGTCCGGTCTTTTATTACGGCGGAAGCGATCCGCTCGTTTTCCAACATGCCTTCGACGTCGGCTGCCGCGACGGCAAATCGACTCGCGGGCGGCAGCATGCGGTCTACACCGATTGCTTCCCTTATGAAAACGCGGCGATCTACGGTTTCGGTCCCGGCGACGCACGGAATCGGGCCTACGCGAATGTGCCGCGGTACTTTCGAAAATCGGAATTGATCGCCGCCGCTCAAGTCGAACCGGATGGATCGCTTGTAATTCCGGCTCAAGCCCAGCCGCTCCCACGGATCGAAATTCGTCCCTGGAACGCGGCGACGCGACCTGTTCGGGAACACATTATGATCATTCCAAAACCGCGGCCCGATTTGATGCCCAAAAACGTCGTAGCCGCCACAAAGTGAAGAGATCGGGCAGGTACGGACATACGATCTTCGGCGGAGGCGCCCGGTGGATTCCATTACAGGCTGCAACTTCTACACTCTTGGTAGCACACAGAGCTTTTTTGCGCACAACGACAAATTCATCGTCTTGCGCCGGCAAGTGCACCGTTGCTACGTTTACATCTTCGTTTGGCGCGACTCCAGCCGTGTTTACATCAGTGGCGGCGAGTATGGCTATGACTGGGTCGCCAGAGAGGCGGATGACATTGAAATCGATGCGCTTGCGGAGCGATTCGACCTGCCCGAACTCCGCAAGGTTCTGGCCGTTCGTTCCGGTGACTTAACTGCCGTAGAAGTGTTGAGGTGATGAGATTGTCGGACTACCGTCCTGCTGTCCAGTTCCCGACGCGAAATTTATACTGTCCGGAGTTTGTTGCCCGATGCTGTAGTGATAGGTATCGCTCGTACGCACGCTTCTTCGGAGAGGCGAGCTCTGCCCCGGTGGGACAGACATTCCTGTCTGTCGCGGGCCGGGGAGCGGAGGCGTAATCGCCTCCCGAGCCGGTCCGCTCTCGGGGACCCGTGTGGCAGAACGCGTCCCTTCGGCGGGCGGGTACGCCCGCACTCATGGCCGCGTGACAGACAGAATGTCTGTCCCCCCGAAGACTTGCCGGGAGCGTCATCTTGGGGAAGATATTGTCAAAACGTCGGTCGATGCGTTCGCGTCAGGAGTTGGATCATGACGAGCCGTTTTCATTCCATACTATTGCTGGTGGCAGTTGGATTCTCTTGTGCGAGCGCGCTGGCTGATGAACCCACAACACGTCCCACCACACAGCCCGCGACGAAGTCCGCAAACTCAGCGCAGAGTCTGACCGCAGAGCAGATGCTCAGCCAGATGCTCAAACCTGCACCCACCGCGGCGCGGCCGCTCCCACCGGTGAGCGGCGGAGCGGCAATCGACAAGACCAGCGGCTCCGGGGCCGTAGCGCCCGGTGCGCCGACGGTCACCGTTCTCCGCGAAGGATCGTTCGTCGTGGATCGGGTCGGTCGGCTCACCTATTCTAAGGACGGCTCCCAGCCGGAATTCACTTTCGACAGCGACAGCAAGACGATGAAGGATCCGCCAATGGTGATCCTCGCCAATCTGAAGCTGATGACGATGGAGTCGGCGGTGACCGCGGCCAACCGCGACCTCCGCTTCCGCGTCACCGGCATGGTCACGGAGTATCACGGGCGCAATTATCTCTTAATGGAAAAAATCGTGGTGGTTCCCGACATCGCGCAACAATTCTAACGTTGTCTTTCGATTGATGTTCTTCGTGAACTTGCTGGCGAGCGGTGCGGCATGCTCACGACCGATAACAAGAATCTTCGCCCGTATCTCCTTCTTTGCCCAAATTGACAAAAGTGTTGTACTCGGCTCGCCGATGAGTGAAACGCGAGACAGGAGTTTCGCAATTCAATTCCTCCAAACCTTCGGCGCAGGAGTCGAGCCCATGAACACGCTTCGCATGAACGACGAACGGAAGACGACCGATTTCCAAAACCGAAGTCATTCGGGAACTGGGAAAAAATCCGCCAAGGCGGCAAAATCGGGCGCCGAGCGTCGCATTCATCGTCGTCATGACATGGATACCCATTCGATTCAGGTTGAGCGTTGGGACGGCGAGAAGCGCAATGCCAAGCCGTTCGGCGCATTGTCGACCTCTCCGCCGGCGGGGTTCGTCTGCGGACCCCGCAATCGAACATCAAAGCCGATCACCAGGTTCGTGTGCGTCTCGAGCTCCCGGCCTACGCCGGGATCTGCCCGTTCGTCGACACCACCGCCGAGAATCCCGAGCCGCGAAGGGACTGGATCGGCTGGATGACGATCAACCGCGTGCAGAAAATGGAAGACGGCGAATACGATGTCGCCGGCCGGCTGGTCGATATGGAAGACATCGATCGCGGCATGCTCGGCCTCTATCTCTCCACGCAGCCCCTCGCTGCCTGATTGAATCGACCGTTTTTTTTGACAGCCGCGAACGTCAGTTCAATGCGGAATCCCGCGTGAACTGACGTTCGCGGTTTTTCTGCGCCTATCTCCGGGACGGAAATTCATTCCCCTCATTTCCGGCGCGTTAGCGCCACAAGCCGCGATTCAGGGGAAGCGATTTAACTCTTATTATTACAATTTTGCAAACTTACATTCTAGTTACAACGCCGTAATCTCGATAGTGATTTCGAGAATGATGGATTGGCGTGCTGCAAGGAAAATCACCAATCCGGGCGTTGAGAGGATCCTGTTGTGAATGGGGCAGGTTCTTGTTTCGTGCCTCATTCACAGGAAAAACGGATGACAGTATCTGACTACGCCGGCCCGAATTCAGAATCGTCCCCCCGAAAATTTCATTTCATTCGAAGCATGCTGATGTCGCGCTCGAGCGGCGCATGGGCCCTTGCGGATCAGGCGGTGGCCAGCATCGGCAATTTTGCAACAACCCTGCTCGTGGCCCGCAATCTCCCGGTTGAGCGTTATGGTGCGTTCGGCATGTTGATGGAGGTGTTCCTCTTTCTCAACGGCGTTCAGGCCGCCCTGGTCATTTATCCCCTGTCGGTCCGCGGCGCGGTCCTGGACGAGAAGGAACTTCGACGTTTTTCCACCGGCGCCCTGACGCTGGCGGCTTTCCTCGCCTTTCCGCTGGCCATGGGAATGGCTGGGACGGCCCTTTTTGTGGGGGGGCCGATGCTGGCGCTGATCGTGGCTTTCGCATTGATGGTGGGTCAACTGCAGGAAACGATGCGCCGCACGCTCATGGCGCACCTGCGCTTCGCGGACGCCGTTCCTGGTGACGCCATCAGCTACCTGCTGCAAGCGCTGATTCTGCTTGTACTGGCGCGATTTGGACTCTTGACCTTGAAGACTGCTTTCATCGCCATGGGGGCGACCTCTCTACTTGCTGCCGGGGTGCAGGCCATCCAGATTGGATTTCGTGCATTCCCCTGGCATGAGTTGCGGCCCCTGGCGATCGACTGCTGGCGGCGCGGGCGATGGATCCTGTTTGCCGGCCTGGCGACGCTCGCCTCGGCCCTGAGCTACAACTGGACGCTGGTCCTCTCACACGGCCTGGGCGAAGTGGGACGATTCCAGGTGATGGCCAACCTGATGAAGTTCGCCAACCCCGTCACCGCGGCATTGTCGGGAGCGATGCTCCCCGCGGTCGCACGCGCTAACGCGAGCGGCGAGCCGGGACAGATGAAGCGGGCGATCATCAAATTTGCCGGCTTGGCCGCCGCTCTGCTTCTCCCCTATTTTCTGCTGATTGAGATCTTTCCGTCGCAGTGCATTCATTTCCTGTACGGCGCGCGTCCGGAATATCTGGAGCTGAGCGGGCTGGTGCGAATATTCATGATCGCCTGCATGTTCAACTCCACCGTTTCGTTCATGTTCGCGTATTTGAACGGCGTGGGAGAGAGCCGGGTGAATTTCTTCGCATCGGCCACCAACGGGATCATCAGCCTGGTCGTGGCCATGCCGCTGATCGTCTTCTTCGGATTGAAAGGCGTGATCATCGGCGGATTCATGGGGAACGCCGGCCTGGCGGTGACGGCGGCCTGCTTCATGGTGCGCCATCGCCGGATCGAGCGGCAGCAGATCGCGCTGGAGATCTCGGCTTCCGTGCCCGCCGAGGATCTCGTCAAGCCCGCCCCGCAGGCCTCCGAATCGCTCCGCGCCCATTCGGCCGGACGCAGTCGTGTCGGTTCGACGACGTTTCCACCGGTCGATTCGCAGGCAAAAAATTCCGCGCCGAATGCCTGACGTCCGCGATCGTTACGATGCTCCGAGAGACGAACCGATCATCGGCGACAATCTCACGGCGTCATTCACCAGCGAGCCGCATTCAGGGCAGCGATTTCCGCTGGCTCGCAGATCGTAGCCACAGATCGAGCAGAGCCGGCCGACTGCATGGCGACGCTTGCGTTGATTCCAGACGCGAATGCATAGAACAATCAGAGCCGGCAGCCACAGAAGGGCGGACATCTCGATCAGACCCGTGATGGACGCCAGCACGCCGGCCCTTGGAATTAAACGTACACGATCCACATCAAGCTGAAAGACCGAGGAAACCATATCGCCGGTTGGGTTGGTGACGCTCACGTGAAGCGTCCCTTCGACTTCTACTTCGTTACTGAAAAGTTGAACCGTTCCGTGCGGCACCGTCGCGAAGACACGCTCCTGCACCAGCGGTGGCCCGTGAATTCCGGTGTGGGTTATCAAATCGTAGACGAGTTCAAAACATTGAGTCTTTGGGCCGGCGGATTTTGGGTCGTACATGAAGCCCTGAAGCGCGACGCGTTTGCCGTCGAGCTTCCGCCATCGCGCGGGAATGTCGGCATCGACGCCAGAGCGTCCGTCGAAGAGAAAGTATCCGAGTGACTTCAAATCGACGTCCGCATATCCCGGCGCCAGCGCGTGGCGCACCGCCATCGGCACGACGACGATCACCAGTCCGAGAGCCAGCAACAGCAGAAGCCAGAATCGAGATAAGCGCATGGCGTGGAGTCCTCGCCGTATCCTAACGAACTTTCGCCCCGGTGGGACAGACATTCCTGGCGCAAGATTCTGTGGAATGCCGCGTCTGCTCGGCGGGCAGGAATGCCCGCGCTCGCAGCCGCATATTAGACAGAAATTTGTGACCCGCCAAGCAGTACCGGCTTATCCACAAGCCTCAAATCCCGGTACTCTTGATCGACGAAGTCTTTCATCCAAGGATGATCGAACAGGAGTAACCCTATGCCGCGGCCAAAAGTCGTCCTGAATCTCCTCTTCCTCGCAGCAGCTCTCTATTCCTCAAATGTCATCCGCGCCGACGACTGGCCGCAGTGGATGGGCCCGCAGCGTGATGACGTCTGGCGTGAGAAGGGGCTGCTCGACGCCTTTCCCAAGTCCGGCCCGAATATCCTCTGGCGTGTTCCCGTCGGCGGGGGATACGCCGGGCCGGCCATCGCCGGCGGACGCGTTTTCGTCACCGATTATGTTCCCGCCCCGCAGTCGCAGCGGCCGGCCAATCCGTTTCAGCGCGTCACCCAGCCGGGAACCGAGCATGTCTTCTGCTTCGATCAGGCGAGCGGCAAACTCCTCTGGAAACACGAGGTGCAGGTCGCCTACAGCATGTCCTATTCCATCGGCCCACGCGCCACGCCGGCCGTTGACGGGGATCGCGTCTACACGCTCGGCGGAGAAGGGGACCTGCTCTGCCTGAACAGCGAAACCGGCGACGCCATCTGGTCCCACAAATCCGCCGACGAAAAGAGAACCACGCCGACCTGGGGATTTGCCGCGCATCCCCTCATCGACGGCCCGCGGCTGATCAGTCTCACCGGCGGATCCGATCCCGAGCATGGTCGCGGCGTCGTCACTGCCTTCGACAAGCTGACCGGAAAAACAATCTGGTCCGCTCTGTCGGCAAAGGAGCCTGGCTACGCGCCTCCAATGATTTATCAGGCCGGTGGCGTGCGTCAGCTCATCATCTGGGACCCCGAATCGGTCAACGGTCTCGACCCCGAAACCGGCAAAGTCTACTGGACCGTTCCGTACGGTCCTGCCATGTACGGGGTGACGATCCTCACGCCGCGACCCTATCACGATCCTGTTATTGGCGACGTGCTTTTTCTTTCCACGCAATATGAAGGGGCAACGCTTCTCAAGCTTGATGATCAGGAACCCACGGCGAGCATTCTCTGGCACCGCCACGGCAAAAACGACCGCCACACCGAGGCGCTTCAGGTTCTGCTTTCGACTCCCTTCATTCGTGACGGTCATATTTATGGCGTCGACATCCTCGGCGAACTGCGCTGCCTCGATCTCAAGACCGGCGATCGGATCTGGGAGAGCAATCAGGCCACCAATTACGACGCCGACCCGCAGAAATGGATGTCCGCGTTTCTCATCAAGCTCGGTGACGCGGGCGCCGGCTACCTCATCGCCAACGAGCACGGCGACCTGATCCTCGCCGACCTCGATCCGGCGGGTTATCACGAGAAGAGCCGCACGCATCTCCTCGATCC
The DNA here is from genome assembly GCA_963754335.1 of uncultured Phycisphaerales bacterium. Classification (GTDB taxonomy): domain Bacteria; phylum Planctomycetota; class Phycisphaerae; order Tepidisphaerales; family Tepidisphaeraceae; genus JBBSDP01. The sequence continues at coordinate 504,916 of CAVWFQ010000005.1, read as the reverse complement.
GACCAACACCGATGCCGGGCGGCCGGTCCTCTGGTGTCATCCCGCCTGCGCGGGGAAGTGCATTTTCTGGCGAAATGATAAGGAGATGATCTGCGCGTCGATGGCCGCCGCGAGCGTGCGGGGGAATTGAACTTCAATACAGTTATAATTTGGACATGACCTTAACCGAACGCGAATAAGTCGATCGTTCAATTCCGCATCGATTTCAAGATCAAAACCATTCTTCACCAGGGGAAAGTCAAATGAAAATTTCGTCAAAATTCACGATTTTTTCGCCACACATTCGCGACATTGCTCTATATGATTGTGGAAACCGTGCGCTGCAACTGCGGCGGCACTCTTACTCAATTCGGGGAAAGGCTATGAATTCACGAAGTACATCAATCCTGGCGGCATCGACTCTTCTGGCTGGCGTTCTTGCATTGTCCGCAAACGCAATCGGCGGAAAGGCTGCAGCTCCCGCGGCACGCCCCGCTCCCGCTCCGGCGCCTGCCCCCGCTCCGAAGGCGCCGGCCAACACACCGAACAATTCGACGAACAGCAATCCCAACAATCACTATCAGCGAAATCCTCCTCCCTACGACTACGGCTATGGCTATGGCTATGGCTATGGGGATGGTGGTTCCGGTAGCACGACAGGCACGACGACGAATACGCCAAACAACAATAAGAACCAGGCGAATCCCGCTCCGTCCAACACTCCTTCCGCGTCATCCGATTCCGGCGGATCCGGGCGCAACTCCCCCGCAACCCAGCCCACAGCGGCTCCGATCGACCCTGAAGTGGCCGCCGCCACGGCGGAATTGAATACGGCGATGACAAACCTGCGGGCCACGCTGAGCGCGCAGCCGGACTACGCCGCCGCTTTGACCGAGAAGCAACACGCCAGCGAGGAGGCGGCCGCCTTCCACGAGGCGGGAAGCACCGGCGGCGGAGACATTTCGGAAATCGCCGCCCGCGGGCTTACGGCGAGCAAGACGCTTTCCCAGATCGAACGCACCGCCATGGCCAACGATCCCGCCGTTCAGGCCGCCAAGGCTCATCTCAAAGCCGCGCTGGCGGGGCAAGGCTCATCCGCGAAGAGTTCGTAGGGTTCGTTGCCGCTCGTCCGCGGCTTCAATTGACATGGGCGCATTTCATCATCCCTTACATCCGTGCGCGGTTGTCAATCTCAACGTTCAACATCCAATGCTCAACTTTCAACGTTCAAAGATGGGATGCCCCTTCGTTGAAAGTTGAGCGTCGGACGTTGAACGTTGAACTTTTATTTTCTCCGGGCTCGACGTTCAACCTTGTACGGTTGAACGTTGATCTGCGAGCACCGCCGCGGCCGCGTAAGCACAACCATCGAATGGTGCGGGCTGAAGCCCGCACTACGAACCGACCTTCAGGCCGATCTTCCCAAGATAATGCGCATCCAGCATCCGATGTGAAGCCGCCGCCTCTGCCAGCGGAAACGACTTCGCCACCTCCACATGGAACGGCTCATTCCCGATCCGCCTGCTGAGCCGCTCGATCAATTTCCCGTCGAGATCTCCGTCGAACGCCTGTGTCGCAATCCCCGAAGGAGGTTTTGGTTTCGGATCAACGCCATTGGGATAGGCGACCCGTCCGCCGGAACGCATCGCCGTCAGCGCCTTGTCGGCGGCCGTTCCGCCGGCCGTCAACAGCGCGGCGTCGAGGCCGCCTGGCGCGAAAATTTTCGCCGCGGCCACGACATCGTCCTTTCGTCCATCGACGGCGGCTTCCGCCCCCACCTTTTTGGCCAGCGCAACCCCATCGGCGCCCGACGCCACCGCAAAGACCTTCGCGCCCAGTCGACGCGCAAGCTGGACCGCCAGGTGTCCCAGCCCGCCACCCGCGCCGAAGATCATGACCGACTCGCCGGCTTTGACATGCAGAACATCTTCCAGCCCGCGCAGGGCCGTCCCCGCGTCGGCGGAGAAGACCGCCGCCTGCTCTAAATTCATGCTTTTAGGAATCGGCGCAGTCAGATCCGCCTTCACCGCCACATACTCGGCGTAAAACCCTCCCTTCGGATTCAGGAATCCACAGGCGTAAACTGTATCCCCGACCTTTGGCGTCTGCACTCCCGCTCCCGCCGCCACCACCTGCCCCGACCCTTCAGAACCGAGCACGAGCGGAAACTTCGGCTTCATGTTCATCATCTTCGCAAAGATTCCTTCACGTTCGATCGGATCCCACACCGCCACCCCGGCAAAGGCAATCTTCAAAAGCACTTCCCCTTTTTCCGGCTGCGGCACCGGCAGGGTGAGCACTTTCATTTTGTCCACGCCGCCGAACGATTCGATCGCGACGGCTTTCATCTGATTGGAAATTGAACTCATGGCGTGCCTCCAGGTCTGACGACTCCAGATCGTTCCACACAGCTATGAGCGGTTTACCGCCGAAGGCCGCGGAGGGGAGCGCTGAAATTGATAAAGGGCGGGCTGCACCCGGCCAGAAAAGCTGGGGAATCGGGGCAAACCGGACGATGAAAAGCGAACGGCGTCGTTCAAACTAATAAACCAGACGCGGCAGAGTGACGATTAAAGAGCCGCGCACGAAGTAAGCGGGAAAGCTCACTGGTTTGCCGAGCGCTTTCCCGCTTACTGCGTGCGCGGCTCCTCTTTCCGCTGGGAAAGAAAGCCCACTTCCACGATAGGGTACACGCGTCTCGCGCGAACGACTCAACTTACACAATTTTGAAATTCGAATTTCCTTCCCTCGCGCATTTCCGTTCGGCATGTTCCGGCTCACGATCCCAACGGACCTCGAACTGTTCGCTCCACATTCCCAATAACCAGCCGCCGCATTTCGCGTAGCCGCGGCCAAAGAATTCCTTCGTATTATTCTCTTCGCTAAACCACCGTCCAAGAATTAGCACCTATCGTGATGGGCGGCCCAAAGCAGCCATGGCGTGCAGGGACGATTGTCTGGGCGCTGCTGCTTGGAGGTTTTACGATCGTCCTTGGATCCAGCATCATCCTCCCGAGCACCAAACGGTCGCATCTTGATTTCCGAAAACTTCAGGACCAGAACTCCGAAGCCGGTGCGGCGACGCTTCCGTCGAGCGAGCCGGCAACCAACTCGTGACCCAACCATGATCTGGGGAATGATCAACGCTGGCCTGAGCTTCCTGTTGCTCTTCCTCATTTTCCGGCCGCTGGAGCTGGCTTATCCCGCAAACGAAAAACAAGATTTTTTCCGGCCGCTCTGGTTCACCGATCTCTGTTTTTTCCTGGGACAATATCTGCTTCTGAACAGCGCCGTCTTCTGGTTGCTGACCTGGGCCGAGCGCTGGATCTGCGCGGCCACGCCGGGGCATCTTCGCGGATTTGTGTCGGGGCGGAGCTGGTGGGCACAGGCGTTGATCGTCGTGCTACTCGGAGATTTTCTCGTTTACTGGGGGCACCGGCTCCAGCATCGTGTCGGGTTTCTATGGCGGTTTCATATCATCCACCACAGCGCCCAGCACCTCGACTGGCTGGCCGCGCATCGCGAACATCCGATCGATTCGATTTACACGATTCTCCTTGTCAATCTGCCGATCTTCGCCCTCGGATTTCCGGTGCAGTCGCTGGCTTACTTCGCCGGCTTTCGCGGGCTGTGGGCCATCTACATTCACGCGAATGTCAGGCTGCCAATCGGCCCGCTGCGGATGCTCATCGGCGCTCCCGAGTTGCATCACTGGCATCATGACCGCGTACGGGATTCGGGAAACTACGGCAACGTCTCGCCGCTGATGGATCTGATTTTTGGAACCTATCGCTCCCCGGAGCATGAGCCAACCGAACTGGGCGTGACCGAATCGGTACCGGCGAGCTACATTGGGCAATTGCTCTATCCTTTCGCATTATCCCATCCACTTGCCGAATCCGAGCCCGGGGGATCTTGCGTTAATAGTGAATCACACCTCCAACTCGATCCATTCAAAAAGAAATTGACCACGGATGGGCACCTATAGGAAGCAGGAAGTCAACAGGGAATCTCCGGCTGCGCCATCTTTTTCCTTTTTCGACTTCCTGGGCGCAGTGTTCGTGGTTTGCGCGCCTTGGTCGCCGAAGTTGATGCGTTCAATCAGTCATGGCCTGGATGTTTCCGTCAGTCATCATTTGTTATCCGCTGCATTGATCCTCACAGCCTGGAGGTCGCCTTGGGAGGCGTCGCTCAAACACCTATCGGGAACTCCCTTGCGGGGTTCATGAGGACTTGTCTGGGCGTAGCACAACATCCAGCGGGGTTCATTCACAGATCGGGCTGCTCTTGATCGGCGGCAGTGCCCATCCTGGAACTCCTGCACTGGACCCATATTCGCAGCACAATCTATGTCTGGCCGGTCATCCGGGTTACTCCACAACGCAAGGAACTCAGATCAACTTCGCGTCAAAGGCACGGTCCGTTTTCCACATGCCCCACACCGCCGTCACCTGATCGCGGGCGACGTTGCGGTGCGCATTACGAGACGACATCCCGGCTCGGATCCATTGGGCGTATCGCTCGGCAAACACGTTCTCCTTCTGTTGGATGACGGTCTTCGCGGCTCCAATTACGACGTTGCGCAACAACCGATTACAGGATTGCTCGACCTGGATGATCGACAGTCCATCGCCGGACCTGGCCCGCCGCAGGCCGATTCCCACATACTTCCACAGAGCTGATTTGCTCTTGAAACGCCAGGGCGTGTCCAGGTAGCTGATCAGCGTGGCGGCGCGGATCGGGCCATAGCCAGGCATCTCCGATACCCGTGTCATCACCTTGTGCCCGCGGACGATGCGACATACCTGGCTGTAGAGCGACTCCTCCTGCTCGACAGCGTGGACAACGCCTTGGCGGAGGTCCTCCGCGAGCATCACAATTTCTTGCGGAACGGCGGCCTCCTCCAAGATCGACTTCAGCGATTTGTGGCCGTCGGCCTTCATCAGACTCGAGCGATGCAGCATCACCCCCCAACGTTTGCCCAGCGACAGCAGACGGTTGCCTTCGCTGACGCGGTGCGCCACGCGGTCGTGGTACATCCCGATGATCTGCTTGACGGAAACCCTTTCCACGCAATCGAGTTGGTGGACGGGCTTGAGGAATCCGCCGCGGTAAAGGTCGTTGAGCTTCTCGGCGTCGATCGGGTCGTCCTTGTCTCCGTCCTTGGCGATATGGGCGTTGCGACGCGGATCGCAAACGATCAATTCGTCTACGCACTGCTTGAGGTTGCGGTAGAGCCAACTGGCCATCGAGCTCTCCTCGAAACATAGACGTCGAGGGCGCGGGACCGATTCGATCATCTCACGCAGTTGCGGGATTCCAGTCGGTAAATGGACGCGCCGCACCAGTTTGCCGCGAGCGGTTTTGATGCAAGCGTCAGTGGTTCGGCAATGCGTGTCCATCGTGATAAAATACTCCGTACGCATGGGCTTCTCCTTTCGTCATGGGTTGGCTGCGTCGGCAAAACACAGCTTACCGCGGCGGCTGGAGAAGCCCCTCTGCTTCCTACATCTTCACGGATCCCACGGATCAGAAAGAGATAGTCGCCCAATTCGCTTCGCTTTTATCCGTGACATCTGTTCGCAGCCCGTAATGCTGCGTGTCCAGCCGGCGAAAGTCCGGCCGCGGGAAATTGGTTGAATGACCCGCGTAGTCATATTCGACGTTCTTTTGAGGTGACTCATGGAATGAAAGCTCGAAAGTAAAAGCCCTTGTCGATGAAGGGCAAGCAACTCTCCGGGCCGCAGCATCAAGCGAACTTTGCAGCCTCGTTACACGGCCATGCGTGAATCGACTTGCATGGCTCCTCGGACGCCGAGCCTGTACGGATTTGGCGAAGGCAACACGGGTGGAAGAGCCACAACCAAGGCCCATCCGGTCCGACGGGGTACGGAAGACGGCACGGAGAGAAGGACACGCAGAGTAAATCGGGGAATCCCTCGATCCTGGCCCGGAAGGGCAAAGACCCGTCGGATAATCCATAAACCGACGGGAGGGACCGAGGGCCTCGGATGAGGCCATAGTAAGCGACGACTCGGCGGGACAACATAACCCGTTGACGAGCCAAGGGCCTCTGGACCGGAAGGAACCGAATGAGATCCCGCTATATTGCCCGCAAGGGCTACAGGGATCAAAGCGTTTCCACTGGCCGCTTATAAGCCGACGGGTCGTACCCGCGCGGCGAAGGTTGCGGTTGGCGGATCCGGTTTGAAGCCGTACTGGGGAAAACCCGCCGTACGGAATTTTAGAGAGGGCAAAGGAAACATAGGCGAGACCAGCGCGTCCACCCAGACGCTTAAAGGACAATGGGATATCCAGCTCAGTCATCGTGCGATGCGCCTCTGCTCTACTCGACGGATAAAATCTCCATCTTATTCAGTCACTTTGCACCGCACACACGACCAGACATCGTCGATCGAGATGATCGACACGACCTCCAGGCTGACCGTCATTGCATAGGCAGCGATCGAATCGCGGTGGATGTCGCTCTTCATCTTTGAGCCGCCCTTGGGATAACCGATCCAAAGAGCGCCTCCGGCGCGAGAGTCGCCTTGGCGTCGGCCAGCGATTTCTCCAACTCCGCGCGATTCGGCGCGAAGAGGACGGTGACGTCTGCCAACTGCTTTGAGCGGGCGGACAGTACCGTGGCGGAGTGATCGCCGAGCAGCGTCGTCCAGCCGGCCGGCGGCGAGATGAAGCGAGCGGATTTGCCCGGCTTGAGGAACAGTTTCTCGCCGATTGATTTGCCGCTCATCCTGCCCATTGGCCGGATTATCACGCGACATGCCGGGCAGCACAATCATCTTCGAATGATCACCACACCCCCGTCCCAGTCATCGTACATTGGATTATCCCAGTAATATCGACGCCAATAGCGGCGGCGCCAGTAGTAACGAAGGACGCGATGAAATGTGGTCGACTTCGCGACGCGCTGTCCGCCGATCTGGACAATCGAGCGAAGGTGGAGCGACTGGAGCTCGGTATTGTCCCATGAACTGCCCGGCGGAAACGGAAACCAGGCGTCGAGAATCGTCGATTGCCCCGGCGTCAGCGTCACAGGCTGCGGCGGCGGCACCAGCGGCGTGGGGAACATGAGCAGGTCGCCGTTCATCAGCTCCAGGGATTGAGGCTCGAACACGGCTGCGGGCGCGTCGCGATTTTCGACGCGGATTCGAAGATGAATCGAATCGGGAATCTGCTGTTCGCTGTTCGCCCGCTCGATGCCAATGACCGAAATGAACGTCGTCACGACGGGTGGCGCGGCCACCGGCTGAGTTGTCGCCGGCTGGGTGATGGCCGGAGAGAGATCCGCCACCGCAGGGCGCGGGACGTAGTAATAATCCTCGACATAGGGGGTGGGGAGCATTAGAGTTGAAAGGCCGAGGAGTGAGAAGAGCGCTCGGATCATGATGATTCAGCTTATGCGGGCGATCCGATTTCGAGAATATCAGCGTCCATGGCCAATTGGAAAGCTCGCGAATCTTTGAGCCGCGGACGTCAGTCCGCGCGTCGATCGGGAGTGATCTCCGACGCAACCGCGCATCTGCGGTCGGGTCCATGTCCCGAATTATACAGGAGCATCGGCGACGGCTTTACCGATCGCCTTGCGAAACCCCATGGGGTGAATCTTGAATTCGTTCAACGCTGCGCGACGCTGCACGACGGTTGGATTCTTCAGTCCTTCGATCAAATGGCGTCCCACTTCGAAACTGGCGGGTGTAACAATCGTCAGCCAGAGTCCCGAAAGATAGGGCGTGAGCACGGGGACGAAGATCAGGAGCCGCCGCAGCTTCTTCTGCGCGGCGTATTCGCGAATCAGATCGGCGTAAGTCGTCACGTCCTTCCCCCCGATCTCGAAGATGCGGCTCTTGCGCCCGGCCACTTCATGGCCGCCAGAAGGTAGGCCAGCACATCATCAACAGCGATAGGCTGCGTGGGCGTCGTGAGCCATCGCGGGCAAAGCATGACTGGCAGCCGGTCGGTCAGGGATTTCATTAAGTTGTATGAAGTGCTGCCCTGTCCGATCACCATGCCGGCGCGGAATTCAATGGTCTGGATACCGGAATCTTTAAGAACCTGGCCGACCTCATGCCGGCTCCGCAGATGCGGCGAAAGTTCCGGATCGCGATCATCTCCCAGCCCGCCGAGGTAGATGATCCGCTTCACGCCGGCTTTTTTCGCTGCTGCCGCAAAATTCCCGGCGGCGTCGCGATCATCCTTTTCGAAATCCGATGAGCCGCTCATCAGATGAACCAGGTAGTAAGCGGTATCGATGTCCTTCATCGCATTGCGCAGTGAAGCGGCGTCGCGAACATCACCCTGAGCGACTTCAGTGGTCGGCTTCACCATTGTCCGCAATTTGTCCGGAGTTCGAGCCAGACAACGAATGGTGACGTCCGTCGATTCGAGGCGAGCAACGAGGAGCCCCCCGATATACCCGGTAGCGCCGGCCACCAGCACGCGCTGGGAGCCGGCATCAGTTTTTGAAATCTTTGAAATGCGGTTGGCCATTGTTGCAGGACGATCGATTGATTCGTCTTGTCTGGTTTGGGCTGCAATAATCGCGCCATGAGCGCGATGATCTCTTTCCGCAAACCGTCCAGCCAGGTCATCACCGCATTCCTCGCGTCTCAGTCGAAGCTCGACTTCTCCTACGCCGCCGTCGGCGCGACGATGAAAGATCCGCCGGCCGGTTTCAACCTCGATCAGGCGCGCATCAAGCTGGGAGAGGGTAGGCAGGTTTTCTTGAGCGCGAAGGCTGCCCTGGAAGATTGGGCGCAATTTCGGCTCGGCTGGGTGGAAGCAAAGGCGACGGAACCGCTGTTGCGTGTCGGGGGACTGGTCGCGGTCACCGGGAGAGGCATCGGATTGTGGTGGACCAATGCATGCCGGATCATCTATCGCATCGAGGAAACCGGGCCGGTGAATCGATTTGGTTTTGGTTACGGAACATTGCCGGGCCATATCGGGATGGGGGAGGAGCGTTTCCTGATTGAGTGGAACCCCGACGATGATGGCGTCTGGTACGACATCCTCGCGTTCTCCAGGCCGCACGGATTCCTGGCCCAACTCGCCAACCGGAAATTGCGCGCGGCGCAGGGGCGATTCAGAAGAGACTCGGGCGCGGCAATGATAAGGGCCGTGCAAAATGGCTCGGGGGATTGCGCGAAATGAAACATCGCCAGCGAACGCGATTTTATTCAGTACATTCCTGGTGCCTCTCGATCGGAAGGGGCCGCCTGAACACTTCGGCATTTCGGCTCGGGACTGCTGTCGTCTGGTTCATCGGCTCTGTGATGATTTGGCACCTAGAATTGGCAGAAATCTCCAAAGCGTGGAATTTATGACAAAACTAGGTATCACGAATGGAAACGCGATCAAGATCAATTGACGTGCGTAGCCGCCGTGTGCAATATGATCGATAGGCGTGAAAGGGATTGGAAGAGGGCGAGGCTTCTTCGAGCCATTCACCGCGCGATAAATGAGAATGATAAGGCCAGCTTCGTTTCCCAGATCCGAATAGAGGTTGGAAAGCGAAGAGAATACGTAACCGTGCTCGAATCACTTGGAGTCACGGCCTACGCCGGCGTGGAAGCGATGTTGACTAAGGAGCATACCGCGCAGGTTCCAAGGAGTGCGCTGACCGGTTCGGAAGTGGTCGAGTCGGGCTTTGCACACATGGTTGCGGACTGCGCGGTGCGTGATCGTGACTCTCGAAGCTACGTCCAAACGTGCGCGCTAGCAAAACACCAGCTTTCAACAAGCCGCGAGTCGCTACGGAAGACGATCCTGGAAGCGCTCCGCATAGTCCGCGCCGAAGGATTCGAGCCGAACGCGGTGTTCATTCCGACGGATTTCGAAACGGAATCGGAATTGGTCGGGGCACCATCGTGGACGATCCCCGGTCGCCAGAATGTTGGTTGCTACAGGATCGTGCCTTGGGACGCGCTCAAGATCGTGATATGTCCGTTTGACCGCGAATTCCCGATCCTCATCGCGAGCGTTCCGGACTTTGTCGGCGGCGTCACCAAGGCGTCGCACCCGGGGTCGATCTCCGTCGATGTGATAGACCCTGTTCAAAGTGAAATCGCCGCGATCGTCGAAACGGCGCGTCAGGCGACTATGGCAGCGGAAATTCCGGATACTGACGTGGTGAAAGTCACCGTCGTTGCCAAGCTTCCCCCGATGATTGAGGTGGTGAACCGAGCTGCTGCTGCTTCTGTCACGGTCGCGTCGGCGCCGCCAAGCTGCGGCGACGGAAGCGTAGGTCCTTCTTAAAACGATGGGTAGATGGAATAATCGCGCAATCAAAACTATGGACAGTCACCTGTTTCGAGGGTTCGCGGCGTTTCTCGACTTCGTCGAGTTTCAACTGCGACGAGAGCCGATTTAGAATCGCGATCGGATGCTTGCCTGGATTCTCCGTGCCCGGCACCTTCTCAAACACCGCAATGAGATCCTGATCACGGACGATCGGCACGTCCCACCCCAGCGATCGAAACACTGGCTTGCAGATCACGACCCACCCGAATTTCTTAGCCCTTTCCGATAAGCCGAGTCCCACGTGCCATGCAGTTTGTCATCGGACATCGCGCAGCGGAATCGCGTCAGCCTGTGGCTGAACCTAAGCGGCTTCGCCGGGTTTCCTTCCACCACACAGTTACTCGGAAGTGTTAATCCGCGTTTCCTGTACCACCGAGCGGCTTCGTCGTGTGAGTAGCACAGGTCTACGACGCGCAGAACGGTTGTCAGTCTCCGATGCCGAGGCAGCTGCGGGCTGCCTGGTTTGTGCCAATTGCCGGTAATCGTCGTGTAGGCGACGACATCACCCGGCTGAAGCCTGGGCGCAAACTTACCCGCCCGGCAGAGGCACGTGACCGCGCGCCATTTGTGTTCCAAGTCCGGTTCCCACCGGATTGATCCGTCGATGAATGGCGGCAGCTTGAACTTTTTGGACGCGATCTTTCCCGCCTCGGTGCGGACCAGCGGCGTGTAGGAGTTTAAGTAGAAACTCGGGGATTCTTCACGCTTCAATTCGGAGGTTCCAATTCTTAATGAATTTGCCAAACGCCCATACCGCGCGGTCCACTTGTCGTGCGTCGATACCATCGAAGCGGTGGGCGAACGCGATATATCGATCGAGGTAATGCGTAATTTTTTCCCGATCCGGCTTTCCCTCCAATTCATCGATTTCGCCGTCTTCGATATGTCTCATCGCCCGATGGACGTGCTGGTCGTAAATCGGGAACCGCTGATCCCAGCAGTGCAGCCAAAAGATCCGCCAGATCGCGCCACCCTCGCCGAATTCGCGGAGAAACGCTGCGCGCATCTGCGTCGACGGACCATTTACGCGCGTCGTCGATGCGGCTGATGAAGTGCTTCTCGACTGTCGGGAGGCTGTGCTCAAACAACCTACGGCCGATCTTCCATTTGAACAATTCTCGAAGTGAATCTGCCGTGTGTGGTCCGGCGATGTTTCGGGTGTACAGGTCATCCGCCTCTCCTGTGTAGTGATATCGGCGCTCCCAGAAGTCGACGAACTCGCGTGGTTTAACGGACGTTTCGGTGAGAATGATTAGCCCCGCGCCGCCCATAGGGCCGTCAGTATATCACCCCGCGGGCCAGCCGAGCTAAAGCAATCAAAAAACCCTCGCCGTTGATTAACCCGATTGCATGGGCTGCCGATATACGTGATTGTGGAATTGAATCGGACAGGGAATGCGCCCGCCAGGATCACGCCTGCGCACCGTCCGCAATTCAAATCGGGCGGCGACGCGCAAATACGCGTCGCGTCGGCTGAGCCGCACGCGGGGATGGGCGTCGCATCGTTCGTGATTGCACTCATCGGCCTTCTCAATGTCGTATTGATCATCGTCGTCAAGTATGCGGTGCGGGCCACCTGGCAGGAAGCTCCCGCCGAAGGCTCGCCGATCACCTATCTGGTCGGGACGTGGATTTTCGGAACCGGCGTGCTTGCGGTGACCGGCATCGTTTTTGGCGTCGGGGGGTTGCTCCAAAAGCAGAGGCGTCGGCGACTGGCGTTGGTCGGCCTGATCATCAACATCACCGTCCCGCTGCTCTTGATGTTCTATCTGGTGATTAAGATGGCTTTTGGGACGCCGGCGCCGGGAATGGCAAGTGAACCGCTGACGTGGGACCAGCGCGAGTGGGACTCGCCGCTCGCAAGTGATCTTCGATGGGCGACGTTGGCGCTTGCGTTGGCAGCCGGATGGGTGCTGTGGAGAAAATGGCGGCGAATCAAACCGGAAGAAGCCGCGACGCTTTCCTGCACGCGCTGCCGCAAGCCGCTTCCGGGAACGGCGCGGTTCTGCCGCCGATGCGGGCAGTCAGCTCTGATCTCAACTTCGAATCCAACTTTTGCTCCCCGTTGAAAACGGAATACCTCACGCTTCCGGCGGAGAGGCGGACCTTTGGTCCGGCCGCTACGCGAAGAGAGGACGCGAATTGACGCGCGATCACTGCCCTTCGTACCGCTACATGAATCGTCCGGCGGGCGCAACATCACCGCTCAGAAAGAAATCCATGTCGTCGCCGGGATGCTGAATGTTGTCGGTCCATTTGAAATTGCAGCTTGATTAACCGACCCATGTGGCTTCGATGTCGGCGCGGCGATATCATTCGCGTCAATGGACGCGAACGGCATCACGGGGTTTGATCGAAGCATTCGCCGTCAGATCGCGATCAACCAGCGCGAACGCCGAGTGAACGGTTTGCGGCGCTTTGCGACCTGCTGGACCTGGCCCGCGAGATGGCGCCGCGGGACGAACCCGCTCGGGAACGCCGCCGCCGGGCGCTGGCGGCCCGACAACGTGATCGGGAGCAATGGCGTGAGCAACTTCGACGATTCTGTGCCGCCCGGCGGATCGACGCTGAAGCAGGCCTTTGAGGCGCTAATCGCGACCTTCAGCGAACGCGGCATCCGCTATGCGATCATCGGCGGAATCGCCACCATTCAGCACACGCGGGTCCGCACGACCGACGACATCGACGCCCTGTTGGCTGTTCCGCAGATTGCGATGCCCGACCTTTTCCAGGCGCTACGCGACCGGGGGTTCTCGCTTGATGTATTGATCAGCATCCGCGAATTCCGCGATGGCGGGCTCACCACCATCCGCTTTAAGGAGGTGCTCGTCGATTTGATGCGGCCACTTCTCCCCGCTTACACGCATGTCCTCGATCGCGCGACGAACGCGACCGTGTTCGGCCAACTCGTGCGTATCAGTTCCGCCGAGGGCCTGATCGTCATGAAGCTGATCGCGATGCGCCCGCAGGACGAGGCAGACATCCAGGATCTGCTGGCCGCTTACGCCGGCAATCTCGATCTGGATTATGTTCGCCGCGAATTGGATACTTTCACGGAGATTGATGACCCGCGGCGAGCGAAATTTGAATCGTGGCTTGGGCAATCAAGGCGCGGTGAATGAATTGACCTCGTATCGATACATGAATCGTCCCATGGGCGCGACGTCTCCGCTGAGGTAGAAGTCCGTGATGTCGCCGGGATGCTGGATGTTGTCAGTCCATTTGAAATTGAAAAACGCTTTTCCGGTTTCTTCGGACATACCGAGCGCCTGACGGGGGACCGCCAACTGGATTTGGTTGCCCACGACGCGCAACTCGACCTTTGCGACTTTCTCCCACTTCCATTTGCCGGTGTTTTTTTCGAGCCACGCGGTTCCATCGGCGTCGATCGTGCGATTGACGATAAAATCGTATCCCTCCCAGCCGGTCTTCGAATTGCGGTTGGCGTCGATCAGCAACCACATCCAGTTGGGATCCGTCCGCGGCGTGATCGGCGCGCGAGTTCGGGCATAGAAGTAAATATTCTTAGAGTCGTGCGACACTTTGAATGATTCAAAGGCGTTTCGTCCGGTGTGATTGGTGTAGTGAAGCCGGCCCACGCCATCGAAATCGCGTGGCAACGTGAGGCCGGCACCGTGCGAAAAATCGGGCCTCACCTTTTCCCATTGGCCGAAATCTCCTGAGATATCGATGGAGACGGGAGCCGACGCTTTGGGAATCGGCGCCGTACCTTTGTAGCGCCGGACATTTGCGACGAGCTGATAATAGTAATTGTCGCCGTGGCCGCCCTTCATCGGCTCGATGTCCCGGCTGAATTCCTCATCGTATTGATCCACGAAGACGATCGGGCCGTGCGGCTGGCCGAATCGCCCGGCGATCCATTCATTCCAGCCTGTCACCATCACGAAGGGGGGATCGAGCGCCAGGGCCCGCTTCCATTGCTCGGCGAAGTTGTACCCAAAGTTCACCGCGACCGGGGTCTTGTCTTCTTTACCATCGTGAAAGCTGCGGCCGCGCGCGTTCCCTTCGCTCATATTCGTGACATGCCCGTCTGCCGCGCGAAGATTCTGCGCCACGGCGACATTCACCTGCTCGGGTTTCTTCGGATCGTCCGTGTAGCCGTACGGCTGCGGATAGGTCGATTCCCAATGCCAGGCAAAGGGCGTGTTCACCAGCGTGAAAGGCCAGTGCGCCGCACGAAGCGTAAAGAAATGTTTCAGCTCCGGGCTCGCATCGGCCGGATCGCAAATCATGAGTGGCTTCCCCTGCCAGATGAACCAGAGGTCGCGAAATTTCCCAGGCTGATACAGGTCGCGATAAATCCGCTCGGTCGTTTTCCCCGCTTCGGTGTTGACCATGAACGCAATCTGCGGCGTGTGCCCGCCTTCCTTTCGCACCTGCGAGAAAACCTCGCACAGCTTCTGATAGACGTGCGGATAAGTGACGGCGTTGGTCGTGTCGAAAATCAGCGTGTCGATCCCCGCAGCCGCCAGGAGCTGGGCATGACGGCGGAGCACCCAGGGATCGGTGCTCCTGTAATATCCGTAAAGTGGCTCGCCCCAGTAATGCGCCGTCCCGATCGGACCCCATAGCGGCGAATCAGGATGTCTTACGGCCTCCGGATCGCGGGCGAAGATGTTGGAAATGTCGTAGGGGCCGTCAGTCCCCGGAGTAATTCCGATTGGATCGTCGTGCGTAAGAAAGTAGAAAATTCCGACATAGCGATCTTTCTTCAGCGGTCCCGCTTCAGCAATCAGCGGAAGACTTCGTCCTAAAGCGTCAGTGGCAGGCCAGGGAATCCCAGGCTCCGGTTCCGACGCGAATGCGCACTTCTGCAAAATGAAATGGCCACAGAGGGCACTGAGGAGCACAGAGATCACAGAGATGCTGATACGTATCAAACGGTGCTTCTCCCGACACGGGGCTCCCCAATTCAAGTTCGAAATTGAATTCATTTTCAACCCGTTCGGGGCAAATGCCGCGAGAACTGAACCGGTTCCATCGGCGAACTGCGTCTCGGTGATCTCCGTGCTCCTCAGTGATCTCTGTGGCCATTCCTTCCACCGCCAGACGACTATTTCGGCGAATCCGTTCGAAACGGCGGAGCGGGAAGCCCGGCGTTGTTAATCAAATTCGCGTCCTGCGGATTGTCGGCCCATCCGTAACGCACGTTCGTAGGGGCCGGAATGCTCGGAGCGGTGACGACGACGGTGTCGCCGTCGATCTGCGCAGCGGCCGAAACGAATTTGCCGTCTGCGCCAGCGATCGTGAATCCGGCCAGCGGCGCATTGTCGCGTGATTTTATTCCGCCGACGATGTGATCGAAATTCAGGATCGCCTTGTTTCCTTCGATGTGCATCTTGTTGAAGACCGGGCCGGAATATTCGACATCTTTGCCATAAGCGATCGCCAGTGCATCGAGTGCCAAACGCCGGCCGACTTCCGCCTTGTTGTGCGGATGAACGTCATGGGTTTCTCCGATGTCGGTGAGGACGGCGATGGCGCTGTGCCCAACGGTCTGCGATGCAAAATCCTGCGCCTCGCGCAGCTCGGCCCAGTTGGCAGTTTCGGGATGAATCGAATCGCCCCAGGCGGCGATCTGCACGATCAGGAAGGGAAAATCTCCAATTTCGAATCCCTTGCGCCAGTCGCGAATCATCGCCGGCAGAATCCGGCGATATTGCGCCGGGCGATCGGTGTTGCTTTCACCCTGGTACCAGATCACGCCTTTGATCGCGAAGGGAAGCAGCGGGGCGATCATGCCGTTGTACAAGACGTTGACGATGTTGGGATCGCTGCCGACCGGAAAGGGAGGAATGCCCGTCTTCACCAGCGGAATCGCGTCCTTGATCTTCCATTCGCTCGCCAGAGAAATTGGCGGGGTGCTGTCATCGGCGGCGCGATCGGTCGGCTCCAGCCGTAGTTGCTCCGGCTTACCAGCGATTCCTCCGTGCCCCAGATCCAGATCGCGGACGACGATCGTGAGATGGCCCGACTGTGAAAGATTTGCAGGAATCGAATAATGGCGCGGCGCATCGGATACGTTGGACTCGCCCAGCTTCGTTCCATTGACCCAGGTGGTGTCGCGATCCGAGACCGGGCCGAGATGAAGCGTGAGATTCTTGCCCACCCACGGCGCGGGCAGATCGATCTGCTTGCGGAGATAGACGACGCCGAAAAATTGTTCCAGTCCCAGTCCGGCCTCTCTCCATCGGGCCGGCAGTTTGACGGTTTTCCAATCCTTGTCATCGAGCTTCGGATCAGCCCAGCCGAGTCCGCCGACGGCTCCCGGATCAAAATGGGCGTACCACTGATCCTGCTGTTCGTCGAATGAAACCTTCGGCTTGCCCCCAGCGCCGATCGACTGCACTTCCTTCACTGCGTCATAAAACTCCGTGACCGGCTTGAGGCCGGCCGCGCTCGTCCAGGCCTCGGCGACAGTGCCGCCCCACGAACTGTGGATCAACCCCACGGGAACCTTGATCTGCGGCTGAAGATCGCGCCGAAAAAATAGGCGACGGCTGAGAAACCTCCCCATCCGCCGGCGACGATGTTCTGCGGATTGCAGACGAGCCAGTGCGCATCGGTCGGCGCCGCATCGGAGCGGAATAAGGGTTGTGGGACATAGGAAATCTTTTTCGGGACGGTGAAGAGATGAATGTCCGGATGATCGGCTTTGCCGATTTCCTCGTCGGCGTTGTGAAGGTTGCGAATGCCGAACTCCATATTGGACTGGCCGGAGCAGAGCCAGACGTCGCCGACGAGAACGCCGGTGAGCTTTGTTTCCTGCGGCCCTTTGACGTCGAGGTCGAACGGGCCGCCGGGATCGAGCGGGCCGATTTTCAAAGACCATTTTCCGTTCCCGGCAGCGACCGCGCTGGCGGTTTTCCCTTGTATGGAAACGGTGACCGTTTTGCCCGGCTCGGTCCAACCCCACACCGGATCGAGCGTGTCGCGCTGGAGAACCATGCCGTTCTGGAACAGCGGATGCAGGAAAGGCCTGCTGTCGTCGGCGCGAGCGCGTGAGACAACAACCGTAGAAATCAGCAGTGCAAAGGCAATCAGGATCTTTCGTGATCGCATCGTTCGACTCCGCGCTGAAAAATGTCCGTTCCGATCCACTTCCTGTCCAACCGAATGGCCACAGAGGGCACAGAGACCCGGGAGATCACCGAGACGCAGTTCGCGCGCCAAAGTCTCTGTGATCTCCGTGCTCCCAGTGATCTCTGTGGCCATTGATTCCGAATCACGGTTTGTAACCGAAAAGGGATTCAATTTTACCGACAAACATTTTGTGCTTTTCCGGAACCCGTTTGCGCCAGCCGCGCAGGTACTGCTCGAATTCCAGCTCGTCGTCTCCTTTGCCCAGATTCAGAAAATTAAGCGATTCCCATCCCGTCGGGTCATCCTGAAAAATCGGAAGCAGGTAAGCGGCCACGAGCATCGATCGCTCAGTCAGTTGATGTTCTTCGGCGAGCGTGGGCAAATTCGCGCTCAGCCACATTGGCATTGTCATGTCGGGAGGCAGGCGTCGCGAACGGCGCGCCAGGATCTCGTTGAGATATTCATCGAAGTGGATGCCCCACGCTTTCCAGTTGGGATAAGGAGGGGCTGTGTCCCACGCATGATGCATTCGCGAAAGGACGAATAATGAGGATGTTTCGCACGACGATTCCTCAAACCACTGATTGCGTCCGCTGTGATGCTTGTCGTAATTAGCCAGGATGTGGCACATTTCATGAGCGAATTGATACGTGTATTGGGCCCAGTAAGTCGAATTCGCGCCGAGCTTGACCTGATATTCACCGCTCGGGCCCCTGGCATCGAGCGTGATCGGCACATCGTCGCGATGGCCCACCAGAATCGGTGCGACCTTGCGATCGGGAAAATAAACGAGCAGTTGGTTTGCGGTCGAGTTGAGGACCTTGGAAACGTCTTCGACTTGCGCATTCCAGTTATCGTCAAGGACATGGATTTCGACGAGCGGATGGTCTTCTGCGATGCAAAATCGCGCCGGAATCAGCGCGAGTGACAATACGAGCAAAGATCGGAATCGAAATCTCATCGGCGTCATTACGTTCGTCCACTCTCGCGTAGCGGTCGGACCGAAGGTCCACCTCTTCGTTTCGAAGAAAAGAGGTGGACCTTCGGTCCGACCGCTACGCGAAAAGGCAACAACGCATCGAGATCACGCGTCAAACGGAGTAACGAAGTTCCAATGTTGCCCGCGATATCGTTCTTTGATCGGATTCCGTTCGACGTAAGCGATCGCGCACGGATTTCCGCGTCATCACTCAGAAATACCGACCAGTATCTTCGCGTCCAGGGAGTCGGAATCAGTCCGTTTGCGTAAGGATCATTGGCAAACGGATGCAGTCCTTCTTTCAAAAGGCGCGATGTCGCGGCGCCTTTCAACAGCGTAGCGATTTTCTCGATCGAATAGTGATGTCGCGCGATAACCATGTGAACGTGGGTCGGAAGGATAGAGCAGGCGTGAACGATGTAACCCGCGATTGCAGTCTTTCGTGCGAATCCGCGCGCGATGGCGCGGGTCGGAACTCCCGAAAATCGGACTGCGGGTCTAGAGATGGAGCGTTTTGCTGCAAGACGCATTTCAACATCATGCGGATTGCGCGCGACCGAGCGACGTTCGAGAGTTCTTGTCGCAGGACCGAATCGCTGAAGTTCCCAAGATCTGACAAAGTCCGACCACGATCCGCGCGATCGTTGGGCAACCAGAACCCGTAAGCGGTCAGGATCAAGTGATAGGCGCGGACGTATAGCGACATTGGCACGATGATAACGCAGGACGCGCAATCAAACGACGTTTCGCGCAACTACACGACACACAGATCCCGCGCACTGCGTAGCGGTCGGACCGAAGGTCCACCTCTTCTCCCCGTCGGACGCAGGTATTCTAATTCGCTGAACTGGTGACAGTCGATGTGGACGAGCTCGCGGAAGACGCACTTGCAACGCGCCTCGCGCCGATGCGGAAGACCCCCGACTGCTCGCGGCAATAGACGACTTCGTAGACCTGTTCTGGCCTTTGCTCTGATCCTTTGAGCAACATGAATCGCTGACCCGTCTCCATCGGAAAAGTCTGGAGCAGGCCGATGCCGTAGCTGGAGAGATCGGAAATCGTGGTAACCCCGCTCAACTCAGGAGCGCCGGCGGCGCCGGTCAGCGTCGCCCGCTCGGGGACATATCGTCTTCCGGCACGGCGAACCAGATCATCGGGATCGATCGGTGCAGATGGCATCCATTAATGCATCGGATGCCGTCGGGCCGGTACTTGAGCGCTAAACCGGTCGATCCCTACAACTTTTTTGATCCCTACGGGTATCAATCCTCGAACTGTTAACCCAATAGGAGCCAACCATGTATCTGCGCCGCGCATTGATCGCTTTTCTCTCCATTTTCGCCGTTTGCGTCGGTTCCCGCGTGATGCGGGCCGATGATGCCACCGAAGTGAAAAAACCGGCTTCCTGCGTGCCGTCGATCAAGGATCGGCCTCGCCATGACGCGTTTTTGAAGGATAAAGAAGAGCTTCTGAAAAAGGGCCCGATCCAGGTCGTTTTTATCGGCGATTCGATCACCGACGGCTGGCGCGGCGGCGGACATGCCGTCTGGGAGAAGAATTACGCCAAATATAATGCCCTGAACCTCGGCATCGGCGGCGACCGTACCGAACACGTTCTCTGGAGAATGCAGAACGGCGAGCTCGACGGCCTGGACCCCAAGGCGATCGTCCTGATGATCGGAACCAACAACGGCGGCAGCCCCGCTGAAGACATCATCGCCGGCATCAAGTGCGACGTGGACGTGATCCACGCTAAGGTCCCCAACGCCAAGATTCTGCTACTGGCGGTCTTCCCCCGCAGCCCCAAGGCGACCGACGGGATCCGCACCAAGCTCAAAGGCGTCAACGAAGCGATTTCCAAGCTCGACGGCAAGGACAATGTGAAGTATCTCGACATCGGCGACAAATTTCTCGAACCCGACGGGACGCTTTTGCCGACGATTATGCCCGACTTCCTGCACCCCAACGAAAAGGGATATGGAATCTGGGCCGAAGCGATTCAGCCGTCGCTGGATGAAATGGTCAAGTAAGCCGGCGGGCAGGTTTGAGAACTCGGACGTTTTTCGTGGCACGGGCGTCCCGCCCGTGCTTTTTTACATTGCACGGGCAAGATGCCCGTGCCACTTAAAGAGCATGATCGGGCGTGCCGCATACCGAGTTGTCTCTTTGTTGCCGTGTGTAACGGCTGCAGTCATCGCTTTCGGCGCATCCGCGAGCGCCACTGAGGCTCCCGATTTCCAACAGAACATTCGCCCCCTCCTCGAAGCCAACTGCTTCAAATGCCATAACTCCACCAAGCACAAGGGCCACATCGATTTCAGTTCCATCACCGACGACAAGGCGGTCGCCCACAGCCGCAGGATCTGGCGGAAGACGGCGGCTCAGCTCGAATCGATGGAGATGCCGCCGGATGATGAGGAAAAAAAGCCGACCCCGCAGCAGCGCGAGCTATTACTTGCCTGGGTCAAATCAACCCTGAGCCAGGTCGATCCAAACGATCCGGCCAATCGCGATCCGGGGCCGTTGCTCATTCGCCGACTCAGTCTCTCGGAATACAACAACACGATTCGTGATCTGCTTGGCGTGGTCTATGACGGGTCGGCGGCTGTCGGCATGCCGGATGATTCGGGATCCGGCAACAGTTTCGGCAATCTTTCCGCGGCGCTCGATATTGCGCCGGCTCTGATGGATAAATATTTCGCCGCCGCTGATGGCGTCCTCGATCGATTCTTCGGAACCGAGTTGAGCTCCAACCTCGATGGTGAAATCCAGAGCGCGCGCAGCTTTACCGGGAAGTGATGTTCGGCGCAGAGCCGCGCTCCTGGCGAAAACCCGATGAGCCGATCAAACCGCCGGAAAGAGTGAGCGAGCGCGACGCGGCAAAGCAGATCATCACGACCCTGCTTCCCCGCGTTCCGCCGACCCGCGGAGCCGGCGGAAATCGAGGCCCTGCTTAAGTTGTTCGATCGCGCCAATCGCAGGGGGACGGCTACGTCAATTCAGTCCGGCTCATGCTCAAGGCCATTCTGATCTCTCCGAAGTTTCTCTATCGCATCGAACAGGACAACACTGCCCCTACGGAAGCAAATGGCGCGCGGCCGGTCGCGGATATGGAACTGGCCAGCCGGCTTTCTTATTTCATCTGGTCGAGCATGCCGGATAGCGAGCTGATGGAACAGGCGGCCGCGCACCGGCTCACCGCTCCCGGCCCATCCCAGGCTCCCGCGAAATTAAGCGGCACGCCGATCGGCCAGATCCGTGTCGGTGATAACGGTCACCTGCCCGAACGCGCTTTCGATTCCGATCCGTATACCTTCTATGAAGGAGGGGTCCAGGATCAGAGCTGGGTCGGCCTCGATTTGCACGAACCCAGAACAATCAGGCTCGTGAAATACGCCGCCCGTTATGGCGAGGAAAAACGTCTGGTTGATGGGAAGATCCAGGGATCAAGTACCGCTGATTTTTCGTCTGGAGTCGTCGATCTCCTGACGATTGCGGCAGCACCCGCCCCGTCGTCGATAGTCACCGCGGCGATCTCGGGACATGAGAAGGAAAAATATCAATTCGTCCGTTTCGTCGGCCCCAAGTGGACCTGGGGAAATATCGCCGAGCTCGAATTCTGGGGCGATGCGCCAGGCACGGTCCTGGAGCAGGAGGTCCGCCGAATGCTTGCCGATCCGAAGGCGCGGCGCTGACGGACAATTTTGCCGCCTCCTGGCTCGAGCTCAAGAAGCTTCCCGGCGCCCGGCCCAGCTCGGAGTTTTTCCCCGATTTCAGCGCCGAGCTTCGCGTGGCGATGTATGACGAGACCGCGACCTTTTTCGATCACCTTCGCATCGAGGATCGCAGTGTCGTCGAGCTCCTTGACGCGAATTACACGTATCTCAATGAAGAACTTGCCCGCTACTACAAGATCTCAGGAGTTAAAGGAAAAGAGATTCGCCGCGTCGATCTGAAGCCGGAATACCATCGCGGCGGATTGCTGGCGATGGGGAGCGTGCTGGCCCTGACCTCGCACGTTTCGCGCACGAGCCCGACGCTGCGCGGCAAATACATTCTCGACGTGATTTTCGGAACGCCTCCGCCGCCTCCGCCTGCCAATGCCGGCATGTTCAAGGATGAAAACGACAAGAACAAACAGCCCAAAACCTTCCGCGAGCGGATGGCGATGCACGCCAGCAATCCAGCCTGCGCTTCATGCCATCGCAAGATGGACCCGCTCGGATTCGCCATGGACAATTTCGACGGCTCCGGCGTCTGGCGCGACGACGACCATGGCAAGCCGCTTGATATCGTCGGCGAGCTTCCCACCGGTGAAAAAATGGAAGGCTTTGCCGGCCTGAAAAAGGTCGTGCTCGATCGAAAGGAAAACTTCATCCGCTCCATGACTGAGCAGATGATGACCTATGCCCTCGGCCGCGAACTCGACTATTACGACGAGCTTCCCCTTCGCGACATCACCGCCCGGCTCCAGAAAAACGACGATCGCTTTTCAGAAATGGTGTTGGGAATTGCGGAGAGTTACCCGTTTCTGAATCGGCGCTCGGCGCAAAACGCCAGCGAGTAGCTGTATCGGGAGAGACGAATTGGCTTCGCTCGAAAACTAAACGCGAAGGCGCGAAGGCAGACGCGAAGAAATCAAAACAGTAATTGAATCGAATTGGATTCCGTCGAACTGTTCTCAAGGTCTGCTTCTCTTCTTCGCGTCTTTGTGCCTTTGTGGTTGGTTTGCTTCGGAAATGTAGAGATGCCGCTCGTATCTGGCGAAAACCCGACTGTGAACCTCATCGCAACCGGCGACTTTACCAAAGCCGCGCCATTTTTCGCCCGGTTCGAAGCCGGGCATCAAACCAAAATGGACGGAGGCGTTCCCGAACACTGGTCGCTGGTCAATCCCGATGACGATGAAACGACCGGCGATGTTTTCCTCGAAGAAGGTGGAGTGCACGGAGCGCGGGCCGTTGGATTGCGATTGATCGGCGGCAGGCGTCCCATGCAATTCCGATACGATCCACTCAATCTCAGCGCCGGAAAATCATACGTTCTGAGTTTCGACTATCTCACTGTCGGCGGAGCCGGGGCCGCGCGACTGGCCGTGAAAAACAACCAGCGTAACAAGGCGGCTTCCGTCGAAACGGCGCTACCCGATACCGGCGGGCAGTGGAAATCCGTATCGCTCAAAACGGTCCCGCGTGAAGATGCGGAATTCGAGCTTCTGCTTCACTGCTACGCCGCGGGGGCGGACAAAGCGATCTATTTCAAGAACCTGTCCCTTATCCGATAGAGTTAACCACGAAAGTTAGCGATTCACCACAGAGACGCGGAGAACACAGAGAAGACAGGAAAAAAGATTTAACCACGGATGGGCGCAGATGCCACGGATAAGAGATGGGTAGTGGGCCGATTGGCCCGTTTCCATCCGTGAAATCCGTGCCCATCCGTGGTTATATTCTCCTCCGGGCTACTAAGCCGTCGAGTTTATTGCGGTTCCTCCGGCGGACCGGAATAATTTCCCGCCCAGTAGAAAAATCCCCCGTCTCCGGCGTGATTGCAGGAGTAATTGGAGGTGGAAAGGGGATCGGGGTAATAGTCCTTGCCGAACCCTTCGACGTGTCCGTCTCCGAAGAGAATATTCTGGAACGCCGGGCGGGTCGGATCATCGCTGCGCGGATGATTGATGCGCCACGTTTGGCCCGTGATCTCCAGCCAGACGCTTCCGCCGAAACCAGCGTAGAAGACTTCGTCGGCGGCGAGTACGCGCTCCTCGGCGTGCTGATCGCTTTCGCGCACGGCCGGCGGGCGCGTGCCCCAGTTGACCGGCATCGGTTGGTTGTCCGCGGTCAGGCCGCCCATGTACATGTAATTTCCCCAGACGGCGTCGCCCCATTCCTGGTCACCCCACGTCCAGAGCATCAACGGGTTGACGGAGCTTGGGCAGACCAGGCTGCTGTCGCGGATGCCGACCAGTGGAATGCCCGGCCCATACAGCGGCGGGGCAGGTGGAGGGAGCGTTCCCTTCTGCACGCCATAATGAAAGAACTGATCCAGGTTGGATCCCCATTTTTTCCACCCATCCGTTGCCGTGCTGTCGGAGGGGTATGCGGCGCGATATTGCTCGTCGTAATCCAGCACGCTCGGGAAGCAGTAGGTGCCGGAGTGATGAAACGCCTGTGGAAAAACGCCCTTATTTTCTCCCGCGAAACTGAAGCAGGCCAAGCCCCAGTTATGAAGATTGGCCCCGCACGCCGCCCGATTGGCCGATTCGCGCGCCGCAGCCAGCGCGGGCAGCAGAATCGCGATCATAATCGCGATGATGCCGATCACGACCAGAAGCTCAACCAGGGTAAACCCCTGAATTCGTCGATGGCCGCGTTTCATTCCGAACCTCAAGACCAAGTCACGGCAATCAATCCATGGCCGATTTGATGTGGCCAACTGTGAAATGAACAACTCTGATCGCCGACCAAATCATACCACCTTAAATCGGAAGAGGGGGCTGAAAAATTTGCGGTATCATCGGCGTTTTCGGGCCGGATTTAACGGTTTTTCGCCCCGGCGGTATAGTCCCGTGGACAAGATGATGCCGAAGCAGTCGAAACTTTCCCGTCGCTCGGTCCTTCGCGGTGCAGGCGCGCTGCATGGCGTTGCCATTCCTCGAATCCATCGCAGCGCCGCTCAGCGCGATGGGCGCAACTGGCGAAGTCGGCAAGCCGCCGCTGCGCATGGCGATCTTCACCGTCACCGGCGGGACTGTCATCGAATCATGGCGGATGAAACAGGCCGGGCCTCTCACGAAGCTCCCTTCGATCCTGCGTCCGCTGGATTTCTGCAAAGACGATCTGCTGCTGATCTCCGGACTTTCGCACAACGGCCGTGGCGAAGGGGTGAACGCACACGAGCATTGCTCGATGCTTCATCTGACCGGGGCCGAGCAGGTCCGCAAAATCGCCGGGAAGGTGATCGGCGCGGTCTCCGTCGATCAAATGGCGGCCCAGGCCGTTGGAGATGAGACCTTTCTTCCGTCGCTGGAGATCGGTTTGGGCGCCGGGGAACAGCATTACTCTTTCCGCGCCGCCGATCAGCCGGTGCCGTACGAGGCAAATCCGCGGCTGGTGTTCGAGCGCATGTTTCGCGGCCGCAAGCCGGTCGTGCCGAATTGGTCGCATCGCACGCCGGCGATGATCGCCGATTCCGTTCGAAGCAGCGCCCGCACTGATTCGCGCGACCGGAGTGTGCTCGACCTGGTGATGAATGACGCCGCCGACCTGCGCAGCCGGCTGGGCCATTCCGATCAGCACAAGCTCGACGAATATCTCGATTCGGTTCGGTCCGTCGAAAAGCGAGTCGAGTTTGCCGAGGCGCGGCAGCGCGTCGAGGTGATGGATGCGGCTTCGCCCGGGCCGTCGAAACTCAATCTGCCGGATCAACTTCCCGCGCCGGGAACATCCGTCTGGAAGATCACGAACCCCCTTTACTCCGATCCCGACCGGCACCAGGACTACATTCGCCTGATGGCGGATCTGATGATTCTCGCCCTCCAGACCGACACAACGCGCGTGGTGACGCTCGCGGCCGGCAGCGACGAAGCACTCTTCCCCGGCGTGGTGACGGTTGGCTACGAGCGGCATTCGCACACCCTCGAGCACCAGGGCAACGCCGGCCGGGTCGAAGACGCCGACCCGATTGCCCGCGAGGCCTGCCGCCAGATCCACGCCTGGTACACACAACTTTTTGCGGAGATGGTCCGGAAGATGAAGTCGATCGACGAAGGCGGCTCGTCGCTCCTCGACAACACCATGCTCATGTACACCTCATACATGGCCGACGGCGGCCACGGCCGCAACGATTATCCGATTCTGCTTGCGGGCAAAGCGGGTGGCTCACTCAAGACCGGGCGTCAGCTCGTCTACCAGGATCAGACGCCCGTCTCGAATCTCTACGTCGAAATGCTCAACCGGATGGGCGCGAAGATTGATCGATTCGGGGACAGCGCCACGTCCGAACACGCCGCGTATGGGGGCAGGTTGCCCGGACTCGTTTAGTTTAGAAGTGGTTTCAGAACTCCAGTGGCACGGGCTTCCAGCCCGTGCGGCGTGTACTCACGCCGGCTCGGTCGTACTCGACCGAGAACAGCACGAGCGCAGCGTTCTTTGTTTTCGGGGAAAAAGAACGCTTCGCTCTTGCTGGATCGGTGGAGTCCACCGATTGCCGCGGAGTACCGCGGCCACGGGCAGGATGCCCATGCCACGAAAAGACGTGGCGATCGGTGGTGAATCCGCTTTTTAGTGGAGAGCTAAGAACATTGAGGATAGTGGTTAGAGTCTGGTCATCATTAACGCTTCTCCGCTTGCGACGTAAGATGCACTGACACCATGATTCGCTCACCCGGTCAACTTTCCCGTCGCTCAGTCCTGCGCGGCGCGGGTGCGCTGGTGGCGTTGCCACTCCTCGAATCCGTCGCAGCGCCGCTCAGCGCGCTGGGCGCAACTGGCGAAGTCGCCAAGCCGCCGCTGCGCATGGCGATCTTCACCGTCACCGGCGGCACCGTCATCGAATCATGGCGGATGAAGCAGGCCGGGCCGCTCACGAAGCTTCCTTCGATCCTGCGTCCGCTGGATTTCTGCAAGGATGATCTTCTCCTGATATCCGGCCTTTCGCACAACGGCCGCGGCGAAGGGGTGAATGCCCACGACCATTGCGCGATGCTTCACCTGACCGGCGCCGAGCAGGTCCGCAAGATCGCCGGCAAAATGATCGGGGCCGTCTCGGTCGATCAGGCTGTGGCCCAGGCGGTTGGAGATGACACGTTCCTGCCGTCGCTGGAAATGGGTCTCGAGAGCGGCGGCAAGCATTTCTGCTTCCGCGCCAGACCAGCCCGTTCCGTTCGAATCCAATCCACGGCTGGTGTTCGAGCGCATGTTCCGCGGCCGCAAGCCGGTCGTTCCGAACTGGTCGCATCGCACGCCGGCGATGATTGCCGATTCGGTGCGCAACAGCGCCCGTGCCGATTCGCGCGACCGGAGCGTGCTGGATCTGGTCTTGAACGACGCCAGCGACCTGCGCGGAAAACTCGGACGCAACGATCAACGCAGACTCGATGAATACCTGGATTCCGTCCGGTCGGTCGAGAAGCGGGTGGACTTCGCCGAGGCGCGGCAGCGCATCGAGGTGATGGACGCGGCTTCGCCGGGCCCATCCCGGCTCAATCTTCCCGATCACCTGCCCGCGCCCGGCACTTCCATCTGGAAAATTACCGACCCCGTCGAACAGGATCCCGACCGCCACCAGGATTACATCCGCCTGCTGGCGGATCTGATGATCCTCGCCCTCCAGACCGACACGACGCGCGTGGTGACCTTATCGGCCGGCAGCGATGAGGCGCTTTTCCCCGGCGTGGTGACGGTCGGCTACGAGCGGCACTCCCACACGCTCGAGCACCAGGGAAACGCCGGCCGCGTCGAAGATGCCGACCCGATTGCCCGCGAGGCCTGCCGCCAGATTCACGCCTGGTACACGCAGCTTTTCGCGGAGATGGTTCGGAAGATGAAGTCGATCGATGAGGGCGGCTCGTCGCTCCTAGACAACACAATGCTGATGTACACCTCCTACATGGCCGACGGCGGCCATGGCCGCAATGATTACCCGATCCTCCTCGCAGGAAAGGCCGGCGGCTCACTCAAAACCGGTCGCCAGCTCGTCTACCAGGAACAGACACCCGTCTCGAATCTCTACGTCGAAATGCTCAACCGCATGGGCGTGAAAACCGACCGATTCGGGGACAGCGCCACCGCCGAACACGCGGCATATGGGGGTCGGTTGCCGGGGTTGGTGTGATTGTTATGGCGCGTTCCCCGTGTAGCCGGCGAGCTTGCTCGCCGTATGTTCGGAAAAAGAAGACGGCGAGCAAGCTCACCGGCTACACCAGGAACGCTTCATCAATCTGATGAATGGTGTAATTCGCGACCCCTGACCCCCATGCCTTCCACCCGACTCTTCCTCGCCGCCGGCCAATTCGGACAGCGGGTCGTCTCTGAAAACGGAATCGACTGGAAAAACCTGATTCTCAGCCGGGACGGCGAGATCTATCGCGCCGCGGCATTCGGCAACGGCCACTGGATCGCCGTCGGCAGCTTTGGCGGGGACAACCTCTACGCCTCCACCGCCGACGGCGTCACCTGGACAACGCAGATTCACGACGCCAAATATTCCGCCTACGTTCGCGCCGCGGTCTTCGGCCACGACCTTTTTTTCGCCGCCGGCGGCGATCCGGGCGGCGTCGGGAATTCGCAGCCTTTCGTCGTCACCAGCCCCGACGGAATTCAATTGAGCGATGTCATCCCAATCAGCGGCAAGAATATGATCCGCCGCATCGCGTTTGGCGATGGAAAATTTGTCGGCGTCGGCGACCGGGGCCGACGCGCCGCCTCCCCCGACGGCCGCAACTGGTCCGATGCCCCGGACGTGAAGGCGATCGATACGCTCGTTGACGTTGCCTTCGGCAACGGCCTCTTCGTCGGCGTCGGACTCAACGGCCTGCGAATGAGCACCCGCGATGGAATCGCCTGGTCCAACCGCCAGCTCGGCGAGGAAGGGGAACACCTCAACTCGATCCTCTGGGCCGGCGATCGCTTCGTCGCCGTCGGACAGGGCGCGACCTTCTTCTCCGAGGGCGGCGAGCATTGGACCCGCCAGGACAACCACGATGGGCCGCTGACGGCGACGTGGGGTAATGGCGTTTTTGTTGGCTCCGCCTGGCGCGGTCGGTTGCTGCGCTCCACCGACGCGATCGACTGGACGCAGGTTTACAAGTCGCCGCATCATTTCGAGGCGCTGACATATGGGGAAGCTTGATCTTCCGAGGGTACGGGACCGATCGTGACCAACGATAACTGGCGCATGGAATTCGCCGACTTTCTCGACCGCCTGGTGATGCTGAAAAGCCGCGTCGGAGGCACGGATCATCATCGATATCTCGCCACTCATTATCCGGACCCGGAAATTGAGAAAATTCGCAGAACTATCGTGCGACTGTCGATCAGTTGGGTCGGTCGCGATTGGCCAGACTTCAACCTCGAGCTTGTTGCGGGATGGGCGAAGCAAGTTCGTAGCTCAACGACGCAGCAATAAGCGTGGTGATCGCTCATCGTGTGGCGCTCGATTGAAATGCAAAGTCGCAGAGGCAGGGGCTGGCTGCCCCCCGCACCCCCGCCCCGAGGTGGTCCCCGAACCCCCAAATGCAGCTACGCGAAAAGGAAGCCGCGGCGGCGAGTGTCGTGCCATGCTCGTCGGAGTACCGCCTGCGCGTGTCACGCCCCTCACTGCCGCGGGCGAGGATGGAACGCTCCGCGAACGACCTTCGGACCCGAGGTTTTTGCCTCGAATTGAGGAGATGAAATTCGAGGCAAAAACAATGGAGTGGAGATTCGCAGGGTGGCCCTGGCTGGATTAGCCCACCACAGGCACGAAGAAGGTGAGCCGAGCCCACCCTGCCAGCTCCCCCCCCGCACGTTGATTTTGCCTCTCGTTCGCCACTCGGCGAGAGGCAAAATCACCTGGCACGACAGTTCCTTCGCGGAGCGTTTCTCATCGCCCGCAGTCGCGGCGGACGTACCACGCGCAAGTCGGTACTCCGACGAGCATGGTGCGGCCGTTGCAACTGCGGTTTCCACATTGCGAAGCTGCATTTCAGGGGTGTCGGGGGACCGCCCCCGACTGGGGGCGCGGGGGCGAAGCCCCTGCCTCTGCGCCTTTACATTCAAATCGAGCGCCGCACAACTTTGGGCTAAAGAGACATGAGTCGCCCCACCTGCGCCGACTTGCGAAAGAGCTTGAAACCAACTGTCGGCCTTGCCGGGCTGCTCAAATCAGTGTGCCGCCAGATCGTAACACGCCACGCAATCCAGTTGATGAAGCTGGGGTTCCTCCCAGCGTACCTGGCCGCTCTTGCGATCCACGCAGCGCGTGCCGCCCATCGCGCTGGTGTATACCGCATCCTGGTAAAAGATCGGCCCGGAAACACGGTCGCCACTCCTTCCCGCAATCGCCCAGCTTTGCACCGCGGCCGTTGGCGATAATTGATACATCTGAAGCTTTTCGCCGAAGAAAACGGCGCTATCGCCGCAGATCGTTGGCGATACGCACGATTGGGTCATCTTCGGCGCGGTCCAGACCGTCTTGCCGGTTTCAAGATTCACGCATTTGCCGTTGCCGCCGATGACATAGGTTGTCCTCTCCTTCGTCCATGGCATGACCGTGTTGCCCCAGTCGTAGCGCCCGCCCATCGCGTTGCTCTTCCAAAGCTCCGCGCCGGTCTGCGCGTCGAAACAGGTCAAACCCGATTCTTCGAGACGTGTGGCAACATTTGCCGGCAGGTCGCCGTCCCAGCCCCATCGGGTGAGGTATTCGAGTGTGATGAGTTTTTTGGGCGTGAAGGGCCGGGGATTGAGATAGAGAATGACCTTTCCGCCGGCGACAACAGGCGTGCAGGATCCGCCGTTCTTGGCCTGCATCGCATCGCCGTAGCTGGTTTTCCAGAGCAGTTTCGGCCCCGAGGGTGAAAACGCATTGGCCAGCCGAGGACCGGCAAGAACCATTCCGTCACGATTGGGTCCGCGCCACTGCGGCCATTCGTTAGCCACCGGGTCGGTGCCCGGTGCATTTCCCATGAGTGACGTCACTACCATCCCAAAGATTGCAACGATAAACGAAGGGGTGCTGATCGATGCAATTCGTTGCCCGCGACTCGCATGGCTCATCACTACTGGCTACCAGGATAGAGTACAGTTGTTACAACTCCATGAATGACCTCTGGCAAAGCCTCGCAGATGCCGCCTCGATCTCGCTCTCGCCCGAACAGCACGCCCAGCTTTCGCGTTACCTGGATCTGCTGCTTCTCGCCAATCAGACGATGAACCTCACGCGGATCACCGATCGCGCCGAGGCCGAGCGACTGCATGTCGCCGACGCGCTGACGATTCTTCCTTTCCTGCCAAAGGGCGAGCATCGTCTTGCCGACGTCGGAAGCGGCGGTGGCGTTCCCGGCATCCCCCTGGCCATCGCCCGGCCTGATGCCAAAGTGCTCCTCATCGAATCGACGAAGAAAAAGGCCGTCTTTCTCCGCCATGCTACTTCAGAGTTGGGCCTGGGCCATGTCCAGGTGAGCGACCAGCGCGCTGAAGAGATCGGCCGATCGGCGCAGCGTGAGACTTTCGATGTAGCCGTGGCCCGCGCCGTCGGGACGCTCGACTGGCTCGCCGAATACACGCTTCCCCTGGTGCGGAAGGGGGGGATGGTGCTGGCCATGAAAGGCCCCCGCGCCGCCGACGAGATCAAGGCGGCCCAGCGGGCGGTCCGTTTCCTGAGCGGCGGAACGCCGGAGATTCATCCGGTTCATCTGCCCGGGGCGGAGGGGCACGTGATTGTTATGATTCCGGAAAATGGGCCGGACCGATCCGCGCGTATCCGCGCCCGCCGTCGCTGGCGAAGAACCGGCCGATTGCGTGAGCTCCGAGGCGCATTGAACGTCGAGCTGCGCGCGGGTTTACCCTCACAACCCCGCGATTTCCTCGAAGCGGCTCTTGAGATCGAAGTAAAGCTTCCCGTAGGTCTTGAAATAGCGACCGTAGAAACTTGCCGACTTCTTCGAAGGAGAGATCTTCGCGGTTTGTTTGATCGACGTCTTGCACGCCTCTTCGACACTCGACCAGACGCCGGCTCCCACTCCCGCGAGCAAGGCGACTCCGTACGCGGGCCCTTCGGCGGCGTTGGTGAGAACGATCGGCAGGTTGTAGATATCCGCCTGAAGCTGTCGCCAGAACGCGCTGCGGCGCCGCCGCCGGAGGCGCGCACCTGCGTGATGGGGATCTCCATCTGCCGCATGATTTCCAACGCGTCGCGCATGCCGAAGGTGACCCCTTCCATCAGCGAGCGGATCAGCATGTCGCGCGTGGTGCGGCTGGTGAGGCCGATCCATCCGCCCCGGGCGCTGGGATCCGGATGCGGACACCGCTCGCCCGTCAGATACGGAAGAAAGAAAAGCCCCTCCGAGCCCGGCGGGGCCGCCTGGCGCGTTCGACGAGCAATTCGTACGGATCGATCTTTCGCTTTTTCGCCGCGGCCACTTCCGATGAGCCAAGCTGATTGCGCAGCCATTGGAAGCTTCCCCCCGCCGACAGCATGCATCCGAAGACGCACCATTTTCCGGGAACGGCGTGACACATGGTATGAACCCGGCCGTGCGGATCGCGCGTGGGCTGGTCGCTGTGGGCGAAGACGACCCCGCTGGTGCCAAGCGACGCGCTGACGATCCCCGGCGCGACGATGCCGTTTCCGACTGCGCCGGCCGCCTGATCTCCCGCTCCGCCAACGACCGGGGTGCCGGCCTTCAATCCGAGGGCCGCGGCACCTTCGTCACTTAAGACGCCAGTCACCTCCGGCGATTCGTGCAGACTTGGCAGGAGCGCCCGATCGATCTCGAGCAGGCCCAGAAGTGTGTCGGACCACTTTCGATTCACGACATCGAGAAGCAGCGTCCCGCTCGCGTCGCTGACCTCGGTGGCGTATTCGCCGGTCATGCGGAAGCGGATGTAATCTTTGGGGAGCAGGATGTGCTTCGTGCGCTGGTAAACCTTCGGCTCGTGCTGACGCACCCAGAGGATTTTGGGAGCGGTGAAGCCGGTCAGGGCGGGATTGGCCACCAGATCGATCAGCGCTGCCCGGCTCCCGGCTTTTTCCTCGATCTGCCGGCATTGCTCGGCGGTGCGCTGATCGTTCCAGAGAAGCGCGGGCCGCAACGGATTCGGCCCGCTTCCCAGGAAGACCGAGCCATGCATCTGGCCCGACAAGCCGATCGCTCCGATATCCGCGGCTTTGAGCTTTGCCTTTTTCAAAACCGATTTGGTCGCGGCGATGGTCGCCTTCCACCAGTCCAGTGGATTCTGCTCGGACCAGCCGGGCTTCGGCGACGAGATCGGATGCTCCGCCATCGCGGTGGCGAGGACTTTTCCCTTTTCGTCGCAGATGAGCGTCTTAGTGCCACTGGTTCCGATGTCGATGCCGAGCAGATGGGGCATGGTTTCCTCCTGGGATGATTGAGCGGGACATTGTGGCGAGGGAAACGGAGGACGCAAGCGAAATGGGTAGGTCTCTGTTTTGCGGCGTGACGGGTTGCAATTGAACGTTTCAACGTCCAACTTTCAACGTTCAAGTTCCAACGTGTGAAGAACCTCTCTTATTGAGCGTTGAAAGTTGAGTCCCGGCGCACGGGATTGAACGTTGAGAATTCGGCGAGCATCGCTTGGGTCGTGCTGCGCAATAAGTCGCGCAACGCGCCCCGCAAGCGGAGGCGGCTAAACGATAAGGAAGTGAGATGGGTTAGAAGTCTCCGCCGCCGGAGGAGCCGGAGTCTCCTCCTCCGCCGCCGAAATCGGCGCCACCGCCGGAGTCGCCTCCTCCGAAGTCCGCGCCGCTGCCAAAGTCAGAGCCGCCGGAGGATCCGCCGGTGTCGAAATCAGCGCCGCTGCTGGAGCCGGAGGTGTCAACGCCGGGGAGCTGAGCGCCGGTATTGGGATCGTATCCGCCGCCCGGGGGCATCGACTGACCGCCCCAGTCTCCGCCGCGACCGCGCCCGGATAACCAGTCGTAGCCGGCTCCGCCGAGCACACCGCCGAGAATGCCACCGAGCAATCCGCGGCCGAATCCGCCTCCGCCGCCACCTCCATATCCGGGCGTGAATCCGCCGGGATAGGAACCGCCCTGGTATCCCGGCGGCGGCGGATAGCCGCCTCCACCGGTCATGTTGGGTCGATTGAGCACCCCGCGGATGATGGCGAAGATCGCAATCACGCCGACGATCAGGCAAAGCCATGCGGCAATGTGAATTCCGCCGCCTGGCCCTGCAGGGTAGTTGGTCGTCGCACCGCCACCGTAGCGCGGAGAGCCGCCGGTCGATCCACTGGCTCCCGCCCGCGCCGAGATTCGCGTCCATTCGATCGCGAACAAATTGGGCGGCCTGTGTGAGTCCGCTGTCGTAATTTTTCGCTTTGAAGGCGGCAGCCAATATCTGCTCGAGCTGACCGCGATCCTGCAATGTGAATGCGCGCTGTTGTGTGTGGTTGCCGACCCAGATTTGAATGTGGCCGGGCTTCATGCAGACGAGCGTATAAACGCCGTTTGTGCCGGTTTGCGTAGCGCGCTGATTCGCCCAGTCCTCGAAGAATTTCGCCTTACCCTTTGCCTCAAAATCCTGCCGCGCGTCATCGGGGACGGCGGCGAACGTCTCGAGGTTGAAGTCGAGCCCATGTCGCTGGCGAATGTCGCGGTCGATCGAGTCCGCCTGGGCGATTGCATCGGCGCCGAAAATATGCGCGCCGTCGGACACTGCCGCCGACGCGTTTCGCGCGGGAAGCGCAAGGGCCGCCGCAAGCAGAAGCAGGGGGAGGAACCGAAGTCTTGTTGAAAGCATGACAGATTTCGCTTTCTGGTTTCGAGAATTGTTTCAAGTCCCCGTCGGCTCGGTTGTCGGATGGGTCGCTGGGCCCGGGGCCGGCTGCGTTTGCGGTTCCGACCCGTGCGGAGATTCCGGCTCATCCGCTGCTCGATCAGATTCAGCCCGTCGATCAGTCCACGATCAAATTCCTTTTTCCGAAATGCGTCGGCGATGAGCTTCACCGCATCATCGCGATCCGTAATTGTAAATGCCTCTTGCCGCGTCCTGGCGCCCGGCTCCAGCTCAAGCCGGCCGGGATTTCGGCAAATCAGGATAAACACGCCATTTACCCCATAGTGCTGTGCCCGGCTCCGCAGCCAACTTTCAAAAAACGCCCGGCGGTCCTGTTGTTTATAAGCGTCACGAAGGGATTCGGGAATTGCGGCGAACGTTTCGACGACCACGTCTTTACCAAATTCCGTTCTAATCTGCTGGAGGATGCCGTCAGCTTGCAGTATCGTCTTGTCACTGAAGAACTTACCGTCGTCGTAGACCTGCGGCTGATTCGCTGCAGCCACCGAAGCCCAAAAAAGAGCCACGACGCCGCACCAGGGAAAAGTTCTCATTTGAACCTCCGCTTTCAACGATACCGTCAAGCATACGAGCATTGAAACGCTGTTAGCACTATAAAAAGCTTGCAAAATTGGATGACTACGGTTCGCTCGAAGATTAGGTTTTTTTCTGTTGCAAATATGGGGTTAACAAGTATATTTCCGGCGGCACATTGGCGTGAGCTTTAGGCACTTCGGGAGAACGAATGAATACGAAGAAGAATTTGCGAATTTTTGGGACGTGCGGCGCGATCGGATTCTTAGCCTTGGCAGGATCGGCGCAGGGGGACAACTCTGAATTACGACTTCGAGGGGTCGTCCGACTCATGGACCAATACCGTCACCAACCCCAATCCCAGCGCGGCGAACAACTCAATGGGGAACGGATGGTCCAGTTTCGCTCCGTGGCAGAACAATGCCGGCGATGGAAACGCCCCTATTACTACCAACGGCACGGGAGCGAGCGGAACCTGGCAAATGGCGCCGAACGTGTCCACTTTCTCGAACCCTTGTTGCCCGCAGGATGAGCTTTCAAACACAGTGATTCTTTCGTCGCCGGTTGTCACGCTTTATGCCGGGGCGAGTATTACGTTTGCCCTGGATGGAGGAGATGGGGGTGGGGGGTCGCAGGCAACATCAGAAGCTATAATGCCGACAATTCCACTGATCCGACTTCTTCATCGGGGACTGGAACTTCTACAGGCGGATTTGAGGGTTTAGCTCTCCGAATCGTCGGTACCGGCAATTACGTTCTCTCGCAATCGCATCAACCCGAATTGCCCAATAATCAGGGTTCAGACAATTACCAGCAGTTTACTTTTACTGCTGCGCAACTGGCCTCCAAAGGTGTCCTGAATGGAACTCAGGTTCAATTGGATTTGATCGACAGTTTTCATGGCGGATGGGGATGGGTGGCATTGGACAACGTCTCCATTACCGTGCCGGAACCCGTATCCGCTTCTATACTTGGGCTCGGCGCCGTGGGCGTGCTTTCGACGCGTCGCCGTCGCGTTGCGAGGATCTGAGCAAACCACAGTTTTCGAAATTGCAGCCGCGCGTGGATTCATTCAAGCGCGGTTTTGCTTTGCGCACGCGGCGTTTCTTACTTGCCGACATTCTCGACCAGAAGCTTGTCGTTCGCCTTCGTCACGCGCAACAATTTGCTTTTAATAATCTTGCCCGTGGTGAGCCACATTTGTTGGGGCATCTTGTCGTGGACCCACCAGTTGCAACGGTAGCAATCGCCGAATACGCGGACGGTCCGGATTTGCTCTCCCTTTTCCCGCTCGATGGACTGTTCGATTTCCTTGGAAAGATCCTCCGTGCTGAAATGCGATGAAACGGCCTCTTTCTCCTCCGCGATTTTCTTCGACATCGATCGTTCTTTCCGCCGGTAAATTGCCTGGCAGGCCGCGTGAAATCACGCGATTTTGATTCCCCATTCGCGGCGCGCCGAGCGCACCGCCTCTGCTCACTTGGCGTGCTGCGCCGGTTTGCGGCGTCGGCCGGACGCTTTTTCAGCCGACGCATTGACCTTCGCCACGCTTGCCGCGGCGACCGCCGTCGAACCGCCCGCCTTGAAATCGACGTCCTCTTCTGGTTTGTCGGCTGAAACGTCCGTCGCGGGCGAATTGACGTCCGCAATACGATCGACAAAAGTTCGATATTGAGGCTGGTTGCTGGGATTGAGCCGTTCGACCCGCATTCCCTGCCAGATCTGTCCCTTCATGGCCGCAAATCCCTTGCGGGAGACAGCCAACGCGAGCTTGTCATTGACGTGCGGATTACCGACACGCGCCAGCTCGGTCCACCATTCGCGCCACTTGGGATCGCTGACGTACAGAACATTGGCCTCCTCGCCGCCGTGCTCCTCGGCGAACTTCTTTTTCATCAGGAGGATCTCTTCAGAAGTGGTCATACCCCGATCATAGCTTGTCTCAAAGGGAATTGCCGGTTTTGCGCCGGAATCGCAAAACTTTCGTCGTGCCAGCGGCGCCAGTGCTGGAGTCCGCAAGCCCCAATGTGATTCAGCGCCGCTTCAATTCATCGAGCGTGATCTTCCCTTGCTCCAGTTGCTCTCTCAGGGCCCATGCCCTGGCATACCCCATCGACTTCTCCACTTCGGTCAGATGCTGTTCGACCTTCGCCCAGTTCCGCCGGGTATTGGCCTGATTGCGCGTTTGCTGTGTTTGTTCCGGGTTAGCCATATTGTCGCTCCTCGATTGTACGCCGATGCATCGCCGGCAGGTGCGAGCGCCCCAGTGGATTGTACCACGATTCTATGCTGTGCGCTGCCTGCCCGGCGATTTCGTCGCCGAATATGCACTCCGGGTCGCTTCCTTGACCGGAAAAAGCTCAATCGGGTGCTGTGCGGATCTAAACGCAAGCCTTTGATCAGGGTCTTCATGAGGGGACCTGTTCTGAGCGGAGTCGAAGGCCCGACAGGTATCTATCCTATTTGCAGGGAAAACAAAAACCGATGCGAACCGCGCGCTTTTCGATCATCGCCCTGACGCTCTGGCTCCTTGCGACGGCGAGCGCTCTCGCCGCGCCACCTGAAATTCGCGTCACGGAAGAGGCCGATTCCATCCACATCGAGACCGATGCGATCCAGGCCACCGTCGTGAAGAAAGGATATGTCAGCGGCGTGAAAGCCGGCACTTTCGTCGACAAAAAGACCGGCGCGCACGAACTCGGTTACGGCCTGCACATCATGGATTTCCTCCTTGCCCCCGGCTGGCGCGACGACGGCTACGAGCGAACCCCCGCCTATCACGGCAATCTCCCCAAGCATTACGTCGAAGGTCCGCAGATCTGCACCCACGCGAAGCAGCTTCCCATCGAGATCACCCGCAGCGACGGCTTCGTCGCCTTGACTGCTCACTACACGTACAACGAGCCCGGGCAGGGATACAAGGCCGGCTCGACCTGGCAGCAGACGCTCCTCTTTCAGCCGGGCCTGCACTATTTCTTTTCCAGTGAAAAGATCACCAGCGCCAATGACGTCGACGATTTATTTTATCGCGAAGACATGCCTGGCCACATCAATCACAAGGGAGCCGACGACTTCGAGCAGGTCTATCTCAGCTACCTCCCCGACCTGATTCCCGCGTCGGCGTTCGATACCGATTTTCCGCCCGACGCCAAATTCCTCTACCAGCGCAACGACGAGAAGATTCCAGAGCGCATGATCCGGGCCTACCAGGTGAAGCAAAGCGGCAAGCCCGGCCCCTGGCTGGCCGGAATGACCCTGGACCCGGCGGAGGTCGCCGAGGCCTGGTGCCATCAGCGCGGGTACGTTTGCTTCATCGAAGAACTGCACCGCCGCCACGTCAAAGCCGGCGAATCCTTCGGCGCCGCCTACGTGATCGGGTGGTTCGACGATATTCCGCAGATGAAGAAGGTGTATGACGAACACAAAGGCGCCAAATCAATTGTCATCGCGGATGGGAAATTCAAGGTTGAATGAATTACCGCCGGTCCTCCGAGGATATTTTGTACATGGAACTGAAGCCGCTGGATTGCGCGACGCCGCCATCCCCTCGATCGCGAGTCCGCCTCGTTTTAATCATTCTAAGTACGGTCATCGCCATTCTCCTTGTTCTCGCGAAATTCGCTTATCCCGTCCTGGTCTATTTTAGCGTTTTCGATCCGCCGCCGATCCGCTGGACATGCGCCGGGGCTTTGACCGGTTGGCCGAGCATGTGCGGGCCATCCTGGCCCACGATCCGATGAGCGAATCCCGGCGCGCCGGGATTTGTCTTTCGCAACCGATCCGCCGAGCGGGTGAAGATCCTCTGGTGGGACCGGGACGGCTACGCGATTTTTCACAAGCGGCTGGAACGGGGGACGTTTCAGTTCCCCGCTGCTGGAGAGAAGTCAGTGGCCATCGACAGCCGGCAGCTGATGAAGCTGCTGGAAGGCGGCGCGATCGACAGGCCCTGACCGGCGAAGGAGAGGGCCGAAAAAAAGTAGAAAATTCCCATTCTCCCGAGTTATCCACTGGCGCTCCACAGGCCGGTCATGGTAAACCGTGCGCCTCATGAATGATGTGGCGACGCTTGAGCTTCCCTATGATCCGACGCTGCTCAAGCAGATGATCGTGCAGATCAAGCGTGAAGCCGCCGAAACGATTGAGGCGATGCAGTTGCGGCACCAGGTGGAGATGGATGCGGTGCTCCGCCGCTTCTATGGGCCCAAGTCCGAGAAGTTTGATCCCCGGCAACTGCTGATCTTGTTCGCGGTCAATGTCCGGGCTCCCTACTTTCTCGTTCAGCAATTGCTGCCAGTGCTGGGCGACGGCTCAAATGTGATCTTCGTCTCGTCCCTCGGCGCGCGCTCGGCGGTCGGCACGCTCGCGGCTTACGCGGCAACAAAGGGCGCTGTTGACACCCTGGTGAAGCAGTTTGCCGCCGCGCTGGGTCCGCGGGGAATTCGGGTGAACTCCGTCGCGCCGGGCGTCGTTGATACGGAAATGTCGAACTTTGCCCATACCGAGTCGGGCCGGCAACTCACGCTGTCAATGCAGGCCCTCAAGCGTATTGCGACGCCGGCCGACATCGGCGGCGTCTTCGCCTTCCTGGCTTCCGACGCCGCGCGATGGATCACGGGACAAACAATCGCCGTCGATGGCGGCTCCAAGCTATGACCGGATACTGCCTCGCCGGGAGTTCGTATGCCAAAGCCCTCACATCGGGAGACATTGCTGAACGAAGGCGCGCAAGGTCAGCCCGCTACTGGCGAGGTCGCCGCAGAGACCGAGTAGAACGAGCCATGCCTCTTCGGTATCTGCGCAGATCCTCCTCCATGGGCGGGGCAGCGAGATTGGACTCTTTTGCACGTCCGAGCGCGACTGCGGATTCGCGAAGTTTTTGGTAATCCAGTATTTCCCATGATCTCGTGTGCTTTGGCATACTAC
Organism: uncultured Phycisphaerales bacterium; assembly: GCA_963754335.1. Classification (GTDB taxonomy): domain Bacteria; phylum Planctomycetota; class Phycisphaerae; order Tepidisphaerales; family Tepidisphaeraceae; genus JBBSDP01. The sequence continues at coordinate 464,576 of CAVWFQ010000005.1, read as the reverse complement.
GGCTATGGTCCTGGCCGTTGCCTGCAGGATAGATGCCGATCCAACCGTTGATTTCCGGCCCTATCAGACACTTGATGGACTTCTGACCGGCCACGAGGTCTGCGGCGGCTTTGACGGCTGCCCAGGCGGTGGTTCGCGCCTGCACCGATGCGTAAAATCCTCCCATAGAATGAATCCTATTCTGGTATACGTTAACGCCACGCCCTTGATGTACGGACGAGATTCCTCAGCGCGAAAGCATCCTGGTGGCGAAATTCGCAATCCTCCCTTATATATTAGTTCCCCATCAATGGGATTCGAAAATCGGGTTGCGACAGGGCAAGGGAGACAATGCGCCATCAATCACATCCGCAGGGAAACTCTTCCGTACATTCTTATTTCAAAAACAACCGCCGAAAACACCCATCACGGCTCACAGCCGCCGTGGTCGAGGCTTTGGAGGAAAAGTGTCTTCTTTCGGCCGCCGTCACGACCGGCATCGCCACTGGAGTCACCACCTCAGCGGCAATGCTGAACGGCACGGTCAATGCGTCTAACGGGCCGACGACGAGCAACCTTTTTCAGTATTCGACCGGCCCCGCATTCGCGCCGACGGTCACCTCGACCCTGGCCACCTATTCCGGGATAGCCGGGATCGCTACTGATGCTGCGGGCAATGTCTACGTCGGCAACGGCAATACCGGCCAGGTTCGCGAGTTTGCGCCGGACGGCTCGATCGTGGCAACCTTCAGCACCGGCGACTCGTCGACCAGTGTGTTCTCGGCCGGCGACGATGGCGTCGCCACAGGCGATATCGCTGATTACAAGCTGATCAAGCCTAATGGAAGCGTCGTCAGCCTGAATGTCAATCCCGTTGATCTGATCGATTTGCTGGTTGGCAAAGGGGACAACATTTACACCGCGTATACGGGCACAGGCACCATTTACGATCAGTCTGAAACCGGAAGTCCTCAAGTTGTGTTTAGCAGTCCGACAGCCCAGCCTGATGCTCTGGCAATAGATCCGGCGGGAAACGTTTACTTCCAGGATTTGTCCGACGACACCATCAAAGAAATCGTCTCAACCACGTCGGCCACCACGATTGCAACGGGCATCAGCGAGGTCGTCAGTCGGATGACTTTCGACACTGCCGGGAATTTATATGTTGTCACGCAAAATCACTTCCTGAAGATTCTGCCGGACGGAACTGAGTATGACCTGACGTCGCAACTTGGCAGCGGATTGGACTTCGCGGCAGGCCCGCTCGGGGACCTCTACACCGCGGGCTCCTCGACGATCGGGAAGGATTCCGTGCCCTCGGTCGTCGGAACGCCGGCCAACAGCACCGGCTCCTCCACAGGCAACATCAGCGCCGTGGCAAGTGGCCTGACCAAGACCACCAACTACTATTTTCGTGCGGTCGCAGACACATCCAATCCGGCGGCCGCGTTCTTCGGCGCGACCGAATCGTTCACCACGCTGGATGTTGCGCACATCAATAGCGTCGCGGCGACCAGTTCGAACGGAACTTACGGACTCGGATCGCAGATCACAATCGATGTGAATTTCAACGGCCCGGTGGCCGTTACCGGTACGCCACAACTGGCCCTTGATTCGGGTGGTACGGCAAACTATGTATCTGGAACGAACTCCTCGACGCTGGTTTTCAAATATACGGTTGGCTCCGGCGACAGCACTTCCATGCTCGATTACTCGTCGAGCAGCGCACTGAGCCTCAATGGCGGCACCATCACCGCCAACGGGGACAATGCGGCGCTTACTCTCAGCGCACCCGGCGCCGTCGGAAGCATCTCGAACCTCAGCAGCATCGCAGTCGACACGGTCGCCCCCACGCTGCAAAGTAATACGCCCAATCTGACCACCGATACCGGCTTTGCTCCGATTACCTATACCCTCAAGTTCAGCAAGCCCGTAACCAACGCGACCCTTGGCAGCTTTGACAGCATCGGCACTGCTCCGGTCACGATCCAGTCGGTCGATGGCAACGGCACGAGCACCCTGACCGTCACCGTCCAGCCAGATAACTACGGAACTGTTCAATTGCGCGTCCGCAGCGACTCTTCGATTACAGATACTGATATCGGCGGCAATCTCCTCGCGGTGCCGATTACCGATACCAATATCGTCAAGGTCATTGAAACGCCAAGCCTTGTGGTGACGTCGGCGGCCGACGGAGTCAATCCTTACGATGACGCCATCACTCTTGCGGATGCTGTCGCTTATGCCAATACACTCGGGTCCGGTACACACAACATTACGTTTGCACCCGATTTATTCATTGCGCCCGGGACGATCACCCTGGCCAACACACTCGTTCTGAATGATTCGGGCGGGACGATCAACATCACCGGGCCGAGTATCGGATTGACGATCAGCGGCGACAACGCGGTGGGCGTGTTTAAGGTCGATTCCGGCACGACCGCCGACTTGTCTGACCTGACCATTGCGAACGGATCGGCCACTCAGGGCGCGGGGATCGACAACCAGGGCAACCTGACGGTCCAGGCGAGCACGTTCACGGCAAACATCGCTCCCGGATCCGTGAGCGCCGGAGGCGGCATCGCCAATGTCGGCTCGCTCTTTCTTGGCAATTGCACCTTCTACGGAAACACCGCCGCATTTGGTGGCGGCGTCGCCAACTTCGACGGCTACTTCGCCGCGATCAAGAACTGCACCTTCTCCGGAAACACTGCCACCGACAGCGGCGGAGGCATCCTGAGCCAGGGGGATTCGCAGCTTATCAACGACCTCGTCTCGGGAAACACTGCCGACACCGTCGGAAATGAACTCTATGTGACCACTACGCCGGGCCTGGAGTTTAACAATCTCTTCGGACAGAGCGGCGAAACGGCACCGCAGGCATTCTTTGGCGGTTTCACACCCGTCACCAGCGACATCGTCGCCACCAGCGACGGCACAAAGCCTACGGCGCTGAGCGCAATCGTCAGCTCTCCTCCGGTCGACAACGGCGGCCCCACTGCGACCATGGCGCTCGTCACCAACAGCCCGGCGATCGGCGCGGGCATCGGCAAGCCCTTTGGGACCACCACCGACCAGCGCGGCTTACCCCGGCATACTGCGCCGGATATCGGCGCCTATGAGTTTCAACGGAATCAGTTGGTCGTCACCACCGTGACGGACGAAAACAACGGCAGCGCCGACCCGTCGCAGGGAACCGGGACCAGCCTGCGCGAAGCGATCATTTATGCCGACACCCTGGGGGCCGGGCTCCACGCAATCACATTCGACCCAACCGTCTTCGCCAGTCCCCAGACCATCTCGCTCAGCAGCGCGCTGGGCGATTTGGAATTCACCAATACATCCGGCACGATCGCGATTACCGCGCCCGCGGCCGGCGTGACGATCGACGGAAACAAGCAAGTGCGGATATTCCAGGTCGATCAGAATGCCGCCGCTACGCTGACAGGATTGACCATCGCCAATGGCGTTGACGGCGTCACGAACAATCCGGGCGGCACGCTGACGGTGAACGACTGCACCTTCTCGGGCAACTCGGGCGCCCAGGGCGGCGCAATCAACAACTCCGGCAGTCTCGCGATCGACAACAGCACGTTCACGGATAACTCCGCGACTCAGGTCGGCGGCGCGATCAATACCACCGGGTCTCAACTGACCACGATCGCCAACTCCACGTTCACGGGAAATACCAGCAGCGGAGCCGGCGGGGCCGTCAATTCCAGCCTGGGCAACGTCGAGATCGACAGCTCAACGTTCGTCGGGAATGGCGGCGCTTCCGGCGGCGCGATTCGAAGTCGCGGGACAATGGTCATTCGCAATTCGCTCGTCGCGGGAAATACCGCGACCTCCGCGGGCGCAGGCAATGAAATCGGCGTGCTCAGCGTCGCCGGTGGATCGATGACCGAAAGCTATAACCTCGTCGGCAACGCCGCAGAAACGGCAGCGGAGGCGTTCTCGAATTTGACGCCCGCCACTACCGACCTCGTCGAAACCAGCGACGGCGGCAACGTCGCACTGAGTGCCATAGTCAACTCGACCCTCGCCCCAAACGGAGGCCCGACGCAGACGCTTGCCTTGCCGGCCAACAGCCCGGCGATTAACGCCGCCGATCCGAACTATGCCAGCACGGCCAATCCGCTGACGACCGACCAGCGCGGCGTCGGCTTCCCCCGCATCTCCGGCGGCCGCCTCGACATGGGCGCGTTCGAACTTCAGCAGAACAAGTCCGACGCGACAATCAACATCTCAGGACTTTCCGGGCCCTACAACGGCAAACCTCAACCCGCCAGCGGTACGGCAACGGGCGTTGGGGCCACACCCCCGGATTTGAGCAGCGAAATGCACATCATCTACTCGACCGACGGCAAAACCTTCACGCCGTCCGCTCCGGTTAATGCCGGTACGTACGAGATCTACTACACCTTTGATGGCGACGCCAGCTACAACGCCGTCAGCACCCCGGTCGATAGCGGCCAAGCCGTTGTCATCGGCCATGCCCTTCCGATGATCGCGGTCAGCGCCGGCGGCGGCATGTACACCGGCGGAACATTCACGGATACGGCAACCATTGCCGGCGTCGTCAAGGGTGTGGATGATACGCCTTCCCCTTCCCTCGAAACCGTCGGTCTGGCCCTCGATTACATCAACACTGACACCAACGCCGATCTGGGCAGCACGGAGCCGGCGGCAGTCGGAGACTACAAACTGGTTGCCTCGTTCAGCGGCTCAACCGATTACTCCAGCGCCAGCAACTCCGCGCCTTTCAGCATCACCGAGGCCGGTTCGTCAACGAAAGTTGTCGACGTCGGCGGTCCCTTCACCGGCTCCACGTACCCCGCAACATCCGCGACCGCGACCGGCGTGGGCGGGTTGAATGATTCCAATTTGCCCGACTTCACGTTCGTCTACGTGGGAACCGGCAGTACGAATTACACGTCAACGTCTTCCGCGCCATCCGGCGCAGGAACGTATCTCGTCACCGCCACGTACGCCGGCGATGCCAACCACTCCGGCAGCAGCAACTCGGCAGGATTCACGATCAGTCCGGCTAGCGCCTCCGTCTCCCTCGTGCCGGCGAGTCTCTCGCAGACCTACGATGGCAAGCCAAAGTCCGCCAGCGCGACGACGACACCCGCCGGCCTGCAGTTGCAGTTCTCCTATGCAAGTGGCAGTACCCCGGTTTCTGCTCCTACCGACGCCGGCAGCTACAATGTCACCGTCAACATCGTGAACTCCAATTACACCGGCAGCGCCGCCGACGTGCTCGTGATCAACAAGGCGAGTGCTCTGATCACTGTGAACGGCGTCACCGCGACGTTCGACACCAATCCGCATCCGGCTACCGCAACCGCCACAGGTGTCGAATCGCCCAATCCGGCGGTTCTGACTTCGCTGCTCCACCTGTCGTACAAAAACGCGCAGACGAACGCGGTCAGCACATCCGCGCCGATTCAACCCGGCGCTTACGAGGTATTCGCCAGCTTCGACGGGAACACCGACTACAACGCCGTCGCGAGTTTCGACACCGGCAAGCAGGTGACGATCAATGCCGCCGCGCCGAACGTGACGTTCAGTAACCTCGCTTCGCCGACGATCATCTATCACACTTTTGCGACGACGCTGTCGGGCAAGATCACCTCACAGAACTCCCTTGCCGGCGGTTTAGTCTCCATCAATCTGAACGGCGTGACGAAAACCTCGAAGATCGATTCTAAAGGCATGTTCTCGGCAATCTTCGACACGAGGCTTCTGCGAGCCGGCACCTATTCGATTACGTACGCGTACACCGCCGGCGGCATCACGACCTCGGCGTTGAAAACGCTGACCGTGACATACAATTGCCTGCCGCTGTTCAACAACTTCACAGCGTATAAGGCCGGCTCGACAATCCCGGTGGTATTTCTCCTGCAAGACGCGATTGGCCTGGACGTCAACTACACCGCGACGAGCGCCACCGCGACGGGCATTGCCCACGCTTCATCACCCAACACCATCCTGCCCCTTCCAGCCGGTTCTTCGCCCGGCGGAAAATTCAGCCTCGACAAGGATCAGGATGAGTTCAGCCTGAATCTAAAAACCACGGGTCTCGCTTCAGGAACATACAAGCTGTATTTCGCAGTCGGCGGCGATCCGGTGACTCATTCGTTAACGTTTAATATCCGTTGACAGATCAACTCAGCCGCCGATGGCGATATGTCCCCCCGACAATTTAATGACCGTGCGCGAACATGCACTGTCGATTCGCCCTTTCCCGCTGTCCCGCGGGGCAGGGTCACTCCAGGGTATGCGCGTAGTCGCGCACGCTCATTTAACTGCGTCCTGCGTCCCTCTTGATCTCTTCCCGTGGCCAAATTCGATCCCGGCGTGCCGAGAAAAGTCGAACGGGCCAGGCATAGACCGAGTCCTCAGCCGAGCTGCTCGGCGAGTCCGACAATGATGCCCTCAGGCCCGCGAATATAGGCCAGCCGATACGTGTCCTCGTACTGCATTTGGCCAATGAGCTCGGCCCCATGGGCGCGCATGCTGCAGCTACGATGCCGTCGAGACAATCGACGGCGAACATGATGCGACGGATGCCCAGCGTGTTCACCGGCGCGTTCACGGGCCCAAACCTGACTGCGCTGGGCGTGTGAAACTTGTCCAGTTCGATGCCGTGCCCATCGGGAGCCCGCATCATCGCGAGGGTGGCCCGGACGTCCTTGAGCCCGATCAGGCTCCCAATCAAAGGCCCTTCGACCGTCTGCTCCCCCTCGAGCGTAAGGCCCAGTTCGACGAAGAACGCCTTGGCGGCTTCGAGATCGTCGACAACGATGAGGACGTTGTCCATTCGTTCAAGCGTCATATCCTACTTCCTCACTCACTTTAATCAGCCTGGAAGGCCAGCCGATGCGGACGAGCATACCGTCCGGTCCGCATATTCCGACTTCGTAGATTCCCCATTCGCGGTGGCGGAGCACCCCGCCGGGGCGGATGATCAAGTCCTCCACCCGCGCGGCGATGGCGTCGACGTCGGGCGTGCGAATAAAAACGCCAAATGGATTGTTCTCCTCGGGCACGCGCCAGGGGCCGGTCCCCGCCTGCGTCAGGTGCACTTCGCAGCCCCATCCCGTCATGATAATGTAGTTGGCATCGCCGCCGGTGCGAGCAAAGCCGAGACGTTCCCAAAACGGGATCGCGGCGGGGAGATCGTTGCTCGGAACGATGGCGAAAGCACCAACGCTCGGGGTATCGGACATATGGCTGTTCCTTCACGGTCCAGCATGAAGTCGCTGTCGTTCGGGGTAGATGATTATGGAATTAGTAATCCTGTGCGTTTTCGTTTTCATCGTCGGGCTGGCCGCATCTTTTATTTCATCGCGCGTTAATCGATCTTTGATTCGAGCGGGTTACGTCAACTCGACTCCCATTCGAGTTGTCACCTTTATTGTAAGTTTTATTGGGATTTTTTTGATCGCTGGATTTATTCTTCTTTCCACGTTCAGGTTTATGCGATAGGAATCAGACCGGCACCGGCGGTTCACCGGCGGGGGCGGTTGCGGATCCACCACTCAGCAACCAGCAGGTTGGGAACGAACCCCATCCAGGCTTCCATCATATAAAGGTGAACCGGGTCGATCCGAAAGCTTCGCGAAAGAATAATTTTCCAGGTCCGCAGTGTGACAGCAGAAAAAGTGAGAGCATAGCTGCGGATCATGAACTCACGATGCCGCGCGATCTGCCCATTGCGGACGGCGGCGACCGCAACCCATGTGAAGGTAAACCAGAGGCAGTCCAGCAAAACAAACGCGATACGCCCCGGCAGCAAACCATTTGCGCAGACGGCGAGAACCATTCCCGACGGGAAATTGATCGCCAGAATATCATAAGCATAGATACGCCCGATGAGCCGATGCCAGGAGCGGTGTTCGCGGAGGATGTGGCTGGAAAATTGGCTCAGGCCGGCCACCAAAGCTCCGATCGATGTAAAAACGTGCACGTAGAACGCCGTCTTCCACCACCAATAGCCGACGTAAGCCTCCTTGAACCGTAGGAAGTCTACGTCGTCGCGGAAAGCGGCGTAGTCGATGACCATGCGCAGCATCAAAAAAGTTGCCACGCAAAGGATCAGGTAGAGCAGGATGCTCTTGAGCAGGATGATGAGTTTCACCGCGTGAGAGGTTAATTTACCCGAGCAGTGGATCCATTGATGATGAATAATATTAATCATTTGTTTGGGTCTCCCCAGCATCCCAGCGGTTGGATGATCCCGCTCGGTGTTCGTCGACCCGTGTTCATGCTGATCGTGAACCCCCTTTTATTGCTGACGGCGGTTCCGCCAGCCGCGCTCGCGGAGGGACACAATGGGCCCAATAGCGGGCCGGATGGCAACTGGGTCAACATCTCCGAGAATTTCATCAGGCAGATCGGAGCGAACAACATTGAACCAACCTATCTCCGCGGCTGTCAGGGATTGATTGTCACGCCCAGCGGCGACCTGGTGATGCAGACCGCCGAAAAAGGCATCTGCGTTTCAAAAGATCGGGGAGCCACCTGGTCCGTGGTCAAAGATAACAACATCAAGGGGCGCTGCGAAACCGGATTCGGCTTCTCACTCGCGTATCCTGATGACGGCCGAATGGCATTCTTCTGCTATGACGGTCTCGGCGGTCTGTCAGGCGGCATCTCGCTCGATCACGCCAATACCTGGCGTTCGTTCTCACAGGTCACACGCGGCGTGGAGTTCGCCGACATCGATTGGAACGCGCGGGATCCGCAAGTGATTTTAGGTATGACGCACGAGCCATACCGCACCGTCCTGAGCGTCGATGGCGGAAAGAGTTGGAAAAAACTCTACAAAGATAACGAGGCGGCCGAACTTGATTCGTACAAAACCTGCCGACTGGGCGTCATCAACGACCAGACCCTCGCGCGCTATAACGCCAACCGCGGCGGAATCGAGCTTTCGGCCGACGCCGGTCAGAACTGGAAACTCGTGGCGGATGATCAGGTCATCGCACGCCGTCCGGTGCATTACGGCAGGAATATCTACTGGAACACCGCCAAAGGCGTGATCGTCACCTCCGATGGTGAACATTGGACACTGACTGGGCCGGACGCAGAAGATGCCTGTTACGGTCCCTACTTCGGCGCCAGTGAGCAGGAGTTCGTGGTCGTCACCTCCAGGGCCTTTTTGAAGACCGAGGACAGAGGCAAGACGTGGCACGAGCTCGCTCCCCTGTTTAAAGCTCCCGACATTTGCCACGGCAATTCGATGTACTGCTACTTCGGCTGGGATGCCAAACACAACCTGCTGTATTCCTCGGGACTCGGTGCTTCGGTCTACCAATTGGCGACAGCGACGAAGTGATTGTGAAACACGCTCACCGGGTGACCGAGGCGCGCCGCCAACCCTCGATTCAAATTGCGCCTTCCGCGGCGGGCTCACTTCAGTGAGCCGGTAAGGCTGCTCCGGCTCACTGAAGTGAGCCCGCCGCGCAGAGAATGAGGTGGATCGTCGCAATTTCGCGCGTCGACAATTGACAGGTCATTCATATGCGCGCCCTAACTGCGATCTGTGTCCCTGTTGATTTCCCTCATACCTTCAACATCTCCCGCGCTTCGGCCATCCCCGGCGCCGGGCGGCCGTATTCGCTGGCGGTCACGCGCGCCAGTGCGACCGCCTGCCGCCAGCGCAGGGCCGGGCGGGTGTTGGCGAATTCGTCGGTGGTGGTGCGATAGAATTTCTCGGCATGGAGTGAGCCGTCCTCGCTGACGGCGTACTTGAGCATCAGATCGAACGCCGGGCGGGGCGGGTACCCGGCCTCCCCGTACCGGTGCGCGAGCGCGGCGGCGTGCGCCTGGAGGTTGCCGCGGATCGCCTCTTCCAGTTGCCCGAGCAGCTCGGAGGCCTCGCTGGTTTTGATCTGGTCGAGGTGAGACTTGAGGGGCAACGGTTGCCAGTTGATGAAGTCCCCGCCGCGGTTCACGCGGTCCAGGGCCACCTGGTAGGCCCCGAGGATCAGGCAGGCGAACGAATTGCGGGAGTTGGCGGCGCGGGCCATGTTGCGCCAGGCATTGGCCGAGTCGCAGGCGTGGACGCCGATGGAATCGCCATGCACGCTGCCGAGCGGCTTGTTGCTCGACTCGTCGCGGGCGGTCCGGCCGATGTCGCGCAGGATCAACTGGTTGGCGGCCAGGCAAACGGCCTCGCCGACTACGTCCGGGGCAAATCCCTCGGCCAGCGCCGAGGCCGCCGCCTCCGCCGCCTGCAGCGGCGTCTGGGAGAAAATCGCCTCACTCAGCTTCTGGACGAATTGATCGTCGCCCGGCTTGGTGCCCGGCGTCGCATCCAGCAGTTTGTACTTCTCCATCATTGCCGGAAGCACCTGGCGCGCGCAGTCGGGCTTTGAAGTCGTCGGCCATTGTTCAGCAACCACGCAATACCGCACGGATTGCCGAAGCATGGTCGTGGCCTGCTCGCGCCCAACCAGGTCGAGCATGTCCCATGCCCGGTACGGCAGGACGACGCGATGCACTTCGGTTTCATCTTCCACGGCGACGAGCAATGCATTAAACGCGTCATCCGCGCCGCGCTGGGCGATGCCGGCGAGGACCCGCTCGGCAAGATGGACGTCCCTTGCCCGCACCGCCGAGCGCAGTGCATCGCCGTCCAGTGTCGCCGGCAGGGGGTCTTTAGTGCTGATCGCGCGGAGGACTTCAGCCTTCCGCCCGCCGTGCGCCTGGATGCGGCTGGTGTTGCGATACAGCACCTTCATGACCGGCAATGGCCGCAGCGCTTCGGGCAGGTCCTGCGACATTCGATACGCCGGCCCCAGCGCCATCATCGTATGGAAGCCCACGTAATCTTCCCCGCCGAACGAGCGGGCGTTGGCCAGTGCTCCCGCCGCGGTGAGGGTTTTCAGGTCGGTTCCTGCGCGGATTCTCTCCACCAGCAGCGGGTTGAGTTTGCCGATCGGCGTCTCCTGCAGCAGGCAGACGAGCTCCTCGAGGCCGCCAAAGCTCAATGCCTTGCCGGCCGTGTCCGCCTCCTTTGCAAGCCCCAGCTCGCAGGCCAGGGCAGGCCCGATCGAAGCGATCAACATCCCCTTGCCGACATCGCCGAGGAACTGGCGCCGACTTCGTGGATTGAGCATGGCAGGCTCCCTGGACAGGACGTGTACGCCGCGTAGCGGCGGCCACGGGCGCGATGGATCTATTTGATGATACCCGCGCCCGGGGTAGTCGTGGCACCGCGGCGACCGAGTCGAACCGGCTCGCGATCAATCCGCATCCCGGCGCCGGGATTCGTATTCCTTCTGCAACCGAATGCCCTTCCAATTCGCAGCAAAAAAAAGCCCTCGGCGGTGAAGCTGAGGGCTATCGACATTCTTAACTCGCGGAACTCGGGCTCACGCGTGGCGACGTCGGCGAAGTAACCCCAGCCCGCCGATAAGCAGGACGGAAAGCGATGCCGGCTCGGGCACTCCGCTGACGGAAAAATTATCGACCAGGCCAAATAGGGTCGGGTCGTTGGCAGTGTTCCCTTCGAAACCAACCAGCGTTGACTGGAATCCAGTCGCAGTTACCGCGAAATCCGAACTGACATCGGTCCCGTTGTAAATGACATTCGAAATCGTGCCCGTGGTCGTGTTGACGGTGTAGCTGAGGGTGTAGAACGCGCTGCTGCTGAAACCTCCAGGTCCGGGGAAGGACGCGGCAAATACCGTTGATCCAGTGCCGTGCGGCGTGTTGGGCGTTATCAGGCGCAACGTTCCGTTGACGTCGATCGATAAACCCGTGAAGGTCGTCGTGACTTCGCCTCCGGTGGGCGTGCCGGAAAAAAATCCCAGGCCGACGCCGCGGTAAGTGCCGTCGGATTGGATGTTGTTCAGTTCGAGGTCGGCGCTGAGAGTAATTGTGGGTGGTTTGGTGTAAGGACCTGCGCTTGCGATGCTGATGTAAGCGCCTCCGTTGAATCCTGTCTCCGCCGCCGGACTGGGGTTGCCGCCACTGGTGTTGATTACTGGCTCAGCATACGGGCCGACCGCATTGGTGTAGGAAGTAAAAGTGGTTCCCGGCAGGTCGATTCCATCCGGGGTGCGATTATTGAGCGTTGTGTTGTTCGTTCCGGAAAAGCCGTCAGAGATGATTGTCGCCGCCTCAAGTGATCCGGCGCCAAAACCCAGGATCGCAGCGGAACTCAGGGCGGCAGAAAACAGGGCCAACGTGCTGCGGCCTGCTCGGAAAATTACAGACATTCTCGCCTTCTCTCTCCCCGATGGGGAATATTTCACTTTTTTCAACGACGGGCAAAAACACGATTTGGAAAGCACAAGGAACGAAAGGACACCTTGGAACATCACAACGAACCTTGAACCGCTTGTACTTTACCTGATATTATTGTTCGGTCAACGGCAGTCGGAACGCCTGAAACGTTTTTCGCACTTGCCAGGCCAGGTCGCAAATAGATTGCCCATTTTCACGTTTGTCCGTGCCGCCCGAGCGAACGTTGGATGATCCGCTCGCCGGTGTACGAAATATCGCCCCGCAGCTGTCTAACGCGAAACTGCATCCTGATTGACGACCTTTGGGAAGCGTTCGCTCGCCGATGGATGCGAGGACAATAGGAATACGGGCTGATTCCAAATACATCGGGTAGGCGAGAGTGGGGCGGGAATTATTGTGTCCAGGATCGATGGGCATCGAAACCGAAAAGGCACATCAAAAAGATGAGCAATCAGCGCGAAATCAAAGTCGGTATCCGGATCGATTCATTCAGCATCAACAGCCAATTTCGGCTCGCTTCGGGCATTGCCGACGTCCGCGCAGCTTTCATACAGCGCCAGAATCCGCTCGATCATCCGCTCGGAGGTGAACTGGCGAATGAGCTGGCGTGAGGCGTCGGCCATCCGGCCCATCAGCGCCGGGTCCTCGGCCAGCTTCACCAGGCCGGCGGCAAATGCGTCGCAGTCATCCATCGGAACGACCAGCCCGTTGACGCCCTCTTCGACGAGGATTTCCACGCCGCTGGTAATGGTGGCCATGATGGGCAGGCCCGCGGACATCGCCTCCAGAACGACATAAGGCATGGCTTCCATGCGGCTGGACATGCCGAAAATATCAAATCCCGCAAAAACTTTTCGCGCGTCCAGCTCACCGAGCAGGATCACTTTGTCGGCGATTCCCAGTCGGCTCGAGAGCTCGGCCAGCGTGGCTTTAGAAGGTCCGTCGCCGACAAAGACGACGCGCAATTTCGGGCAAGTCCGAAGCGCGATCGCCAGCGCGTTGACCAGGACATCCGGCGCTTTGTTTTCGACCAGGCGTCCGACCGATCCGATCACGATTTCGTCAGTCCCGAATCCGCACACGCGGCGAGCTTCGTCACGCGGTGAAAGCTGAGGCGGCCCGACGCCATTTGGAATCGTCAGGATCCGCCCCTCCCCCAGACCCGTGGCGACGGCGAGCCGGGCCTCGGCCGGCGAGACCGCGATGATGTGTCGCGACAGTTTTGAGAGGACGAACTCGATCGACGAATAAAATCGGCGTTTTGCCGCGGAGAGCGTCGGCGTCATCATGATCAGGGCGTGCGGCGTATAGATCGCCGGCAGGCCCGAGCCGATCGCCGCCAGACGCGCCACCGCGCCACCCTTGGAACTGTGGCCATGAATAACGTCGAACGGTCCAAATTTGCGAAGGTATCGGCGGACCGCCCAGACGGCGATCGCGTCGCTGGGATGGATGCTTCGATGCATGCGCAACTGGCGGTGGGTGAGCCCGGGCATCGACTCGACGCGCGTTCGAAAGATCTCGTCCATTCGCACCGGCGAATAGAGAACATGCACGTCGCATCCTCTTGCGATCAGCCCTTCGGCCAGATCCAGCACATGCTTGCCGGTCCCCTTGGCCGAAGCCTCGGCGACCAGCAATATGCGTAACGAGCTTCTGCTCACGGGGCGAGATTGATCGGGATCCTGTTGCATTAACGATTGGTCTCGTATGAAAGTGGCAGCGATTTCAGCCCGCGAAGTCCCAGGTTCTCGCGCCATACGTGGGGTTCGTCGGTCAATTCGATGGTCGGGAACCGAAGCAGCAGCGACTCGAAGGCGATATGCCCCTCCAGGCGCGCCAGGGGCGCGCCGAAACAAAAATGCGCCCCCCATCCAAACGCCAGGTGACGATTATCCGGCCGATCGAAATCGAGCCGATCGGGATCGGGGAACCGTTCGGGATCGCGATTACCCGCAGCCATCACCGCGATGACCGCCTGCCGCTTGCGGATCTGTTTTCCGCCAAGCGTCACGTCATCGGGCGCCAGGCGCGCCGTGTGCTGGCTCGGACTTTCGAAGCGGAGCAATTCCTCCACCGCCGCCGGCATGATGCCGGGATTGCCGCGGAGGCGGGCCAGGTGATCCGGATTGCGCAAAAGCGTCAGGATGCCGTTGGTGATCAGGTTGGTGGTTGTTTCCAGCCCGCCGACCATGGTGACGATGCAGTTTGCAACGATCTCGTCGTCGTTGAGCCGGTCCCCATCCAGCTCGGCGGTCATGAACGCATGCAGCAGGCCCTCGCGCGGCGTTTGACGTTGCTGGCGGATGGCTTCTTGAAAATAGTTTTTCAGGTTCTCGACTGCCGCGAGCACGCCAGGCAGCCGATCGGGATTGTGTTGAAAGTTGCCGAGCATTTCGGCGAAGGTGACCGACCAGTTCTTGAGCTGGATGTGGTCCTCGACGGGAACGCCAAGCAATTCCGCCGTCACGATGGCGGGGAGCGGTTCGGCAAAATCCGCCAGCAGATCCATCCGGCCGGTACCGCGGGCAATGATGTCGTCGATCAGTCGCGTGGCGATTTCCTGAATGTGATCGCGCAGCACGCGTACGCGCGCCGGCGTGAAGGAGAGGCCGGCCAGCTTTCGAATCCGCGTATGCGCCGGGGCGTCCATAAAGAGCATCTGCCGCACCATCACGCGGGCGATCGGCCCGACTTCCGGCGCGCCGATCGCCGCGAAATATTCCGCGGAAGGCGTCCGGTCGGCAGAATAGCGCTGCAGGACCGTGATGACATCTTCGTATCGCGTCACGATCCAGGCGTGCAGATACGGATCCCAGTGAACCGGATCATGCGTTCGCAGGCGATGATAGAGCGGGTATGGGTTTGCCAGGACCTCGGGGTCGAGCAAATGATAGAGGCTCAGCGGAGGATCCGCCGTCTCGGGGACGTTCGATACGACTGCACCTGACACGTTTTCTTCTTTCGTTTATTTGGCTTTGACTTTTGCCGCGGCGGCGAGCCGCTCGATTGCGGCGGTTAGCGCGCTAACAGTGGGCGCGCCAAACAATTCCCGAAGGCTCAGCTTCACGCTGAATGTTTCCTTGATCCGCGCCACCAGTTGAACCCCGAGCATCGAGTGCCCGCCGAGCATGAAAAAATTGTCCGCGGGCTTCACCGACGGCTGTCCCAGCAGAGAAGCCACCATCGCGCTGACTTTTTTCTCCACTTCCGACGGACCCGCCGTCGGGGCAGCGGCTTCGGCGGGCAATGCGTCCACCACCGGGTTGCCGTCCGGCAGCAGATTATTTGCACCCGGCGCGGGAAGGGCGGTCTTATCGAGTTTCCCGTTGGTGGTCATCGGCAGACTCTCGACCGCCACGAACCAGAGTGGAATCATGTAATCCGGAAGCCGGGCCGCCAGGAAATCACGAAGCTCTCTTGCGGTCAGCTTCGCGCCGGCGGCTGCGACGACGTACGCCGCCAGCGCGGGCCCGCCGCCGTCCTGTTCCGGCCCATCGCGAACGATCACGCTACTGGCTTTAACGCCTGGATGACGGCCGATGCTGGCAACGATTTCCCCGGGCTCAATCCGGTAGCCGCGGATTTTGATCTGGTCGTCCAGTCGTCCGAGAAAGGCGATTTCGCCTCCCTCGAGAAACTGGGCGCGGTCGCCGGTCCGATAGATGCGAAGCTCTTCACCAGAAACCGATGCGTAGCTGACAAATTTGTCGGCGGTGAGTTTTGGGTTATTGCGATAGCCGCGCCCCACATGCGCACCGGTCAGGCAAAGCTCTCCCGGCTGACCGAATGGAACCGGTCGCAGCCCCTCGTCGAGAATCAGCACCGTCGTATTCGCGATTGCCCGGCCGATCGACGGGCGCGAGTCGCCGTTGCTTTGCGCGCTGACAACGCCGGAGGTCGCCACCACGGTACATTCGGTGGGGCCGTAATTGTTCACAAAGGTAAATGGAAGTCCCGCCGGCGGCCGACGGTGCAGGGTATCGGCGCCGGTCAGCAGCGTTCGCAATGTCGTCGAACCGGGCCACTCGGCGCTCAGCAATTGCTCGGCCAGCATCGTGGGTACGAAGCTGATCGTGATTTTCTCAGCCAGCAGCCAGTCGTGCAGCCCCTGCGACGAACGTCGTGTCACTTCGTCGGCAAAATGCAGGCTTGCGCCGGCAGTGAGAGTGGGCCAGATCTCCCAGCCCGCCGCGTCGAATGCGAGCCCCGCAATCTGGCTGGCGCGATCGTTGGCGCTCAGCGTGAAGGCGGCTTGATGCCAATCGATCAGGTTCAATAGATTCGCGTGAGTAATCTCAACGCCTTTGGGAACTCCGGTCGAACCGGAAGTGTAAATGACATAGGCAAGACTCTCGGCCGGCGGATCGACGGGAAGAGCCGGTGACTGCGTCGTACCCATTTCGGGCAGATGATCGAGATCAATCACGCGCCACGCGCCCGCCGGCAGCGCCCGGCTCTTGTCGCGGTGCGATATCAGCAGGGGGGCGGCGGCATCGGTGAGGATGTGCGCCGCGCGCTGGGCTGGAGTCGAGGAATCGAGGGGAAGATACGCCGCGCCACTTTTCAGAACCGCCAACGCCGCAATCACAAATTGCGGCGAACGCTCCAGCAGCAATCCGACACAGACTTCCGGCCCTGCGCCGGCGGCAATGAGCTGAGTCGCGAGCCGGTTGGATTGCTCTTCGAGCTCGGCGAACGTCAGTTGTGTGAGTCCGGCGAAGATCGCCGCCCGGTCGGGGGTCGCCGCGGCATGCGCGGCGATTCGCGCCGCAATCGAGTGATCAGCGGAAATCCTGCTTTTGATTTCCTGTGGCATTTCTATCAACGATGTATCTGTCGTGTGCATTATCTGACTTCCTTCGAGATTCCCTCACGATGCGCAGGCGGCTAATCCCCGATCTTCGGCTGACGCTGGAACCACCGGTGCGGTGCGACGTGTCTGGCCCCCTCCCGTTTCCAGTAGTTCCTTGAACAACAATTGCCATCGATCGGCAATTCCTTCTGCTTCGAAATTCGCGATCACGTGTGCGACGCCGGCGCTACCGAAGGCGGATCGATGCCCCGCGTCGAGCTTTTCCATTCGCGCCATCGCGGCGGCAAAGACCTCCGGATCGCCGGGCGGCGGCAGAAAACCGTTAACGCCCTCGCCGACCACGTCCGGGTTTCCGGCGACGTTGGTGGCGACGATCGGCAGGCCGGCGGCGGCGGCCTGAAGGAGCACCAGCGGCAGCCCCTCCATGTCCGAAGAGAGGCAGAACGCGTCGGCGGCGCTCATCAAATCCGGGACGTCGCCGCGAAGGCCGAGGAATCGAACACGATCGGCGACGCCGAGTTGCGCCGCCAGCGCCACCAGTTCATCGCGCAGCGGACCCACGCCGCAAATCAGCAGCGTGCGGTTGCCGTTTCCGAGAAGCGACATCGCGCCAAGCAGTGTCGGATACGCTTTCTGAAGGACCAGTCGGCCGATGCAAAGCCAGACGAATTGCCCTTCGAGTCCCATTTCCTTTCGCACGCGATCCCGCACCGCGGGATTTGCGGCGTATCGAGAGGGATCGATTCCATTGTGAACGGTCAGCATCTTCGCCGGCGGCACCACGTGGCGCGTTAACGTAATAGTCTGAAGCGGCGCGGCAGATCGCCGTCGTTCGTTCAGAGAGCCGGTCGGTCAGGCGATGCGCCATTTCGAAGATGTTCGTGTGATCGCGCTCGACGCCGGCCATGGTCAGGTTGTGCAGCGTGCTGACGAGTACCGGATACGGCGCGAGGATCCGCGCCAGGCGCGCCAACAGATTGGCATGCACCATGTGGCTGTGAATGATGTCGGGCTGGAATTCACGAATTACCCTGGCCATACGAAACAGCGCCCGCGGGTCGGGAATGCTGGCCCGCATTCCCAGGTGCTTCAGGGGAATATTCCAGCTCGCGAATTCGTCGGGCATGCGGTCCGGCGGAAGCATCGAGACGATCAGCGTTGGCCAGCCGCGCTTGTGAAACGAATACGCCAGCCGCATCACTTGCTCTTCGGCGCCGCCGCCCATTCCCATTGCCGTGCACAGAAGCAAAAGTCGGCGCGGCGTAGATGGCGTTTCCATCGCGGCATCGGAAGCAAATCGCGTGTCCAGACTCATAAATCCAACATCCTCGCGGCAAAAATCGGCCCAACGGAGGGATCCGGCGTTGCCGGCAAACTCTTTCAGTTACCAGTACCGATTGGCGGTCATTTTCTTCAATTCGCCAGCACCGGTTCATCGTCCATTAATGCAGGGGAACCAGCGCGGCGCTGCGTCAATCGTTCGTAGCCGGCGTAAAACCGCCCGCACAGTTGCAGATCCGAACGGAACGTTCGGAATTGCCGATCCAGATTTTTACTCGAATCGGGCATGTAGCGCCCGATTCGCATCGCGCCCAGTGACGTGCGCATCGATCGGGAGCTTCATCTTGTTTGGCGCAATCGTGAACG
This sequence comes from uncultured Phycisphaerales bacterium, assembly GCA_963754335.1. Lineage (GTDB taxonomy): Bacteria > Planctomycetota > Phycisphaerae > Tepidisphaerales > Tepidisphaeraceae > JBBSDP01. The sequence goes on along the minus strand of CAVWFQ010000005.1, from coordinate 445,870 downwards.
CGCACTGAATGCCGGCGATCTCACACAATCGCTCAACTTCCGGCGAATGGTTTCCGTTGGGATAGGCGAAAGCAATCGCCTGTTTGCCGGTCATTGATGCAATGGCTTCCTGCGCCGCGACGATCTGCTGCAGCGCTTCGGCCTTGGGATAATTCGTGAGAACGCCGTGATTCGACGTATGGTTCCCCAGTTGCACCCAGGGGCTTTGGGCAAAATCGCGCAGCTCCGGCGGGGTGAACGGACGATCGAGATCCCCGCGCGGAACAAAGGCGGCCGCGCCGTGCTGGCGAATCAGTTCTTCCTCGATTCGCTCGGTTCGCAACGATTTGAGCAATCGTCCGTCGCGCGCAATCTCCTCCTCAGATGCGCCGCGAGCCACGCTCTGCCTCCAATGCACGTCCCACCAGAAGCATTTGCCTTTCAGTATGTTTTCGGTGGCGATAAAAAAAACCGCCGGCACTTTGAATTCTTCGAGGATCGGCAGCGCGCGGAGATTGTTGAAATAGCCGTCGTCGAACGTGATCAGCGCGTAACGGCCGCGCGGGTCCAGCTCGCCCAGCAGGTCGGCCGGACAGATGAATCGATAACCGATCGCCAGGTAATATTCGACGAAACGGCGAAAATCGCGCACCGTCGTTCGCTGCTGCGGAAGAATCTGATTCTGTCCAACCTCCGCCTGATCGGCGAAAATCGAATGAAAGGCGAAGCAGAGCAGACCCGGGCGCTCTCGCAAGAGAGACAGATGGACGGCGGCTGTCGCCGCGTCCGTCATCTGGAGAATTCGCCTGATCGTTCGCAGCATTTTCTTCGGCCTGCCTCATTAACCGGACATCCGCCACTCAGATCTCGACGCGCTGAATCGACCGTCCGATGACGAATGCTTCATCAACTTCAGAGGGCCGCGTCGTATCTATTAAACGGAGTCCCGTTTATCAATAACCCGGCTTCGCATCACACGTTGAGGAGATTGCGCCGGCGCGATTTGGCAATGTGAATTTGCAGCTCTACCCAAATGCGCTTTCTCCCTGAAGCGAGCGTCGAAGTTTAGCGTCCAAATCGTTCTTCTCGCAAGAAAAAATATCGGTGATGCTGCGGGTACAATCAGGAGACTGCAAAGATTGCATAATCGTTACCGCCGGAATCGGATGACCACCCAAATGCGGAAAAGTCGATCGTGCTGACGCGCGTCGGATTTTTGTCGGGTTATTGTCTGGCTGGCTGTTCAACGTTCACGGCGCTTGAATGATGAAGATCACAATCAATCGGCCAGCATGTGCCCAGGCACTGCTGGCGGACCCAGCATTCTGCGCAAATTGGGCAAACTTGTGTTGCCGATGTCCCTGGTCCACCAGCTATCAATTGCCCGCCTTTGTCGCAGTCTGGTACAGAATCTATGCGGGAAGTTTTGAGCCGCTGATTGTCACGGCACGAAACGATGACTCGGTGCTGACTGGGATCCTGTGTCTGGCCCTGTCGCGCAGGATGGGCGGGTTGTTTTTGCCGGCGAATCGCAGGCGGAATATCAGGCATGGGTGTGCGAGCCGGAATCGGCCGACGAATTTGCCGTCGAGGCGTTGCTCGCGCTGCGAGTAATGTTTCCGGACGCCACGCTGGAATTTCGATACCTTCCCCCGTTGGTTCCTCTCCGTTGGCTTGCGGACCCGCGCGTGGAGGGTTTGACCCTCCTCACCGCTAATCGGCGACCCCTGATTCGCTTTGCGGCCATCTCGAAAGATTCGCTGGCCAAGCCGAACAACAAAAAGCGTTTGAAAAAGCTCCAGAATCACGGGGAGTTAAAATTCGGACGCGTGATCGAAGTCGCTGAGCTTGAATCGATATTCGATGATTTCGCCGGTTTTCACGACCTGCGCCACATGGCAATGTACGGAATCGCGCCGTTCGCAAGCGATGCGTTCCGCAAATCGTTCTGGCTGGAACTGATGAAGACGCCCGGGCTCCTCCATGTCACCGCGCTCCGGGCCGGAGATCAGCTCGCATCGGTCCATATAAATGTTTGCGACGGCAGACAGCTTCGCCTGCACCTGTTCGCGCACAATCCGTCGCTCGCGAAACATTCTCCTGGAAAATTCCACATCCACCTCCTGTCGCAGATGCTGATTGCCGAAGGATACGAATCGATCGACCTGACGCCCGGCGACGATCCCTATAAGATTCGATTCGCAAACGCCAGCGACACGGCGCACGTCCTCAGCTTCTTTACGACGCGGCGGGAGAAAGCGAAAACATTCGCGGCGGTTCATCTGAAACATGCGGCGCGGAGGGCATTGAACGCCATGCACATCCATCCGGCGCGGGCCGAGGCCGTGTGGCAGTCAGCAGCGGAACTGCCTCCCAGTAAAATGCTCCCAGCGCTGCTTGCCCCGATTGCCGTGAGGATTCAATCCCGCCCGCGACTGACGACCTATGTCGTCGCGATTGAACAAAGACCATCTTCCAACGGTTCGCACAATCTCTTCCGCATCGACGACACGCGCGACCTGATGGCGTATTGCCCCGAACCCGGCGACGTCTCGCGCCGCCGATTCCTTTCCGCCGCCCTGAAGGCGATCGAAGAGGGCCAGCACTTTTACAGTTACACGGAAAATGGCCGCCTGCTCCAGATCGGCTGGCTCGTCGAGCGGCCGAGTGACCTCTTCCTCTCCCGTTTTCCCGGCCTGAAACTTCCCCCAGGCCATACGCTGATCGTCGACTTGCAGGCGTTGTGTCCGGCGCGGGAAGCCGAGTTGACGGCGGCTTGCCTCAAATCGATGCTCGCGGATCTCCGCCACCGCGGCAAAGCCGGCGCGGCGATGGCCGTTCGCGCCGACCAGAGCCAGACGATCCGTCTGCTCGAAGCCGCCGGGTTTCGCTGCCCGACCGGCTCACTCAAGTGAGCCGCACCCGATTGCGACAGCGGACTTCCGGACCAACTCAAATGTCCTCAAACAGGGGTGGTTCGGAAACCGGCGGAAGGGTTGCGGCCAGCGCGATTCCCTCTTGAGTCAGAGCCAGAGCCCTCGACGACTCATCCACTTGCACGAGCCCCCGCATTCGCAGCGCGGCAATGACCTCACCGAATTTCTCCTCCGAGATCGGCGACACGTTAGCAATCTGATCGAACGAAACCGGCGACTCGGTAAAGCCGGAGATCTGATAGGCGGCGCGCAGAACATTTCGGCAGATGGGATCGAGGTCCGTCATGGCTTTGCCTCAAGGTTACTTGCGTTGGTGATCGGTAATGGCGATAGAGACCCGCCCCGGCGGGTGGCGATCAGGATGGCGATGGTCCACGTCGGAGCAAGGTCGGCCAACGGAAGCAGCCGGATCAGAAAGCTGGGGAGGAATGCGATGTGCCATCCAACCAGCAGCACGAGGACAAAGCAGACGACGACATCGAGGGCATCGTTGAGCGGCGAGGCAATCCCTTCGGCGACGAGGGGAAACAAAAAGATCTGCGCGACGTCCGCTATGAGGGCAATCGATCGAGCGATCCAGACACGTCGGGTGGATGGGGTCATCGGAGTGTTTGCCCAATAGTAGGTCGAATCTGTAGTGTTACCATTAAGTTGGGCAGATAGGTTGGAAAATGCCGGTCTGAATCGGTAGGCAGGGGAAAACACACGAAACACAAAGGCCCTTCAGGAAATGTTAAAATTTACTTGAACAGGCGCGATCTCCATGTTAAGCTTCAGCACATCAATTCGTAGCGAGTTTTGCGGAAAAGCTTCGCCATTCATCGAGGCCGTTCAAAAGGAGAGAATTTCATGTCGCGTACGCACCAGCGGTTATATCTCGGAAGCGCTTTAACGGTTGCCTGCCTCTTCGGTTCCACCTCTCTTCGGGCAGCCGCGATCATTCCATCGCCGGCCAACGATGTTTTGCTCTCGAGCAACGGCGGTGTGGCTGATGTCAACGGAGCGAACGACGGCAGCACGACTTACCCGGGCCTTCCTGCGGCGAATCTCAATGATGGAGATCGCGACGGCGACTACGCCAATGGCGGGGGAGTGGATGGTTCCGGAAGCATCGCCCATACGGCTGGAACTGGGAACCCCCAGGAAATGGGCGTGACACTCATGACCCCAACTTACTTTGCGACTGTCGATATATTCAACCGAACAGATTGCTGCTCCGACCGCATCGATAATGGCGGAAATAACCCATTTACGCTCAACGTCTACAATGGGGCCATGCTTGTTTTCACGAATGATTACAAATTCACTCCGACGATTTCGCTGTCGGCCGCGAACGTGAACAGCCCGAATATGAATGGTATTGATACGGCTTCAGGGATGGTTATTCCCGTTGGCAAGTTGGGCACTTACGTACAAGTTGTTCAGCACAACCCCAGCGGCGACAGCTACATGAATCTAGCCGAACTCGAGGCGTACACGCCCGAGCCGGCTTCCCTGACTCTTTTCGGCCTTGGGGCATTGGGCCTCCTGGCGCACCGCCGATAAATTTCTCCCCTCGAATTCAAAAGCCCTTGGCAACCACCAGGGGTTTTTTTCTGCGCCCATCGAAAGTAGGGTGGGCTCGGCCCATCGTCTTCGTGTTCGTGGTGGGCCGAGCCCACCCTGCGAAAACATGAACCTTCGGCAACGGTGCGCAGCCGTCGGCGTTCTGGAAGTAGAGGGTTAGGCAGGATGAGACCACGACTCCTTATCGCGGCTTTTCTTTTCAGTTGTCTCGTCGCCGCAGCGATTGCCCGCGGCGAGGGAAAAACCGCGGCGGTTTTGCCGCCGGGCGTTCAAGCGACATGGGACTTGGACAAAGCCTGGCGTGAAACGACGCCGACGCGCGAGCGGGTTTGCATCAATGGCCTGTGGCATTTTCAGCCGGCCAAATCTGCCGCCGACGTGCCGCCGGCTGATGGATGGGGATGGTTCAAGGTTCCCGGAAGTTGGCCGGGCGTTGGCGATTATCTTCAGAAGGATTCACAGACGATCTATCCGCACCCGAATTGGGAACATCAAAACGTCGGCGAAATCTCCGCCGCCTGGTACGAGCGGCAGATCGAGATACCCCGGCAGTGGGGGGGCCGGCGGGTCGCATTGTCGCTCGAATATCTCAACTCCTTCGCCGTGGTTTACATTGACGGGAAAAAATCCGGAGAGATTCGTTTTCCCGCCGGCCAGATCGATCTGACGCCGATCTGCCAGCCGGGCACGAAACACAATCTGTGCCTCCTGGTTCTTGCGATGCCGCTGAAGGGCGTTCTTCTCAGCTACGCCGATACGGCGACGGCCAAGGAAGTGAAAGGCTCGGTGGCGCGTCGGGGATTGTGCGGCGATGTCTATCTCGTCAGCACGCCGCCCGATGCGCGCATCGACGATGTCCGGGTGAACACGTCGGTTCGGCGATCGGAAATCAGGTTTGATGTGGGTATGGACGCGTTGGCCGCAAACCATTCCTATCAACTCCGTGCCCGGATCAGCGACGCCGGCAGGCAAGTCATTGAATTTTCCAGCAAGTCTTTTACCTCCGCCGACCTGAAAAATGGCCGCTTCAGTTTTTCTCAGCAATGGAAGCCGGAGAAGCTCTGGGATACTGACGCGCCGCAGAATTTGTACGATGCCCAGCTCATGCTGACCGACGCTTCCGGCAAGGCGCTCGATGTCGCCGCTGACGAACGATTTGGATTCCGCGAGCTCTGGATCGACGGTCGCAACTTCTTCCTCAACGGCACGCCGATTTTTCTTTCCGCCGTCCCGTTCGACAACGCAACCATCGGCGCTGCCGCGGCCAACGAGTCGGCGGCGCGCGAAACATTCCGAAGACTAAAAAAGCTCGGGATCAATTTCGTCTACACGCACAACTATGACTGCGAGCCCGGCTCGCACCTGGGCTTTGCCGAAATTCTTCGCGCCGCTGACGAGGAAGGAATGCTCTTCGCCCTGACCCAGCCCCATTTTGCGCAATACGACTGGGACAAGCCGGACGCGGATCAGAATAACAGTTACGCCAGGCATGCGGCCTTCTACGTACGCGTGGCGGGGAGCCATCCGTCGGTCGTCTTCTACGCGATGAGCCATAACGCGACCGGATATTCCGAAGACATGAATCCCGACCTGCTCGACGGTCAGCACGCCGCGCGAGAGCAATGGTCCAGCCGAAACATGGAGCGCGCCCTGCGTGCCGAAGCGATTGTGCGGTCGCTGGACCCCAGCCGCATCGTCTACCACCACGCCGGCGGGAATATCGGTTCGATGCACACGAGCAATTTCTATCCCAACTGGGCTCCGATCCAGGAGCTCGATGACTGGTTCGGCCATTGGGCCTCGGCGGGAACGAAGCCGGCCTTCACCTGCGAATATGGCGCACCGTTCAGTTGGGATTGGGCGATGTATCGCGGCTGGTACAAAGGGGAACGCGAATTCGGCAGCGCCAAAGTTCCGTGGGAATGGTGCATGGCCGAGTGGAACGCCCAACTCCTTGGGGATCGCGCTTTCGCGATCGGTGATCGTGAAAAAGCCAACATCCGCTGGGAAGCCCAGCAGTTCCGCGCCGGCAGCACCTGGAATCGATGGGATTATCCAACCGAAATGGGCTCGCCTCGCTTTGAAGACCGCAACACCGTCATGGCCATGTACCTGACCGATAACTGGCGTGCTTTCCGCACCTGGGGCGTGTCGGGAATCTCGCCATGGGAATACGGCATGTTCTGGATTCCACGCGATAACGTCGATCGCGGCCGCAAGGAACTGACCGTCGATTGGGAAAATCTCCAGCGGCCCGGATTCAGTCCCGATTTCATCGCCGATCGCGTCCTGCGCATTGACACGGCCTTCGAATTTGCCGACTGGATGCCGACGGCTGTTGGAAAAGCAGTACTTCGTAACAATCAGCCTGTGTTGGCTTACATCGCCGGTAAACCGGCGGCGTTTACGTCGAAAGACCATATCTTCCGCGCCGGCGAATCGGTTGAGAAACAGCTTATCCTCATCAACAATTCACGGCAGACCGTGAACTTTCAATGCGATTGGTCGCTCGCCCTGCCCCAGCCGATCAAGGGAGAAACGCGGATCGCGGTCGAGCCCGGAAAACAAACGCGGCTTCCACTTCGATTCGATTTGCCCCGGGCGCTCCCAGCCGGGGATTATCAGCTCAGCGCCCGCGCGGTTCGGCGATGGTCAGGAACAGACCGACTCATTTACGCTGAGCGTTCTTCCGGCCGCGGAGGCTGCGAAGGTTCCCGCGCGTGTTTCACTCTTTGATCCGATCGGTCAAACCGCCGACTGGCTCACGAAGCTCGGCGTTCCGTTTCAGCGCGTCGACGCCAACTCCGAACTGAAGTCCGAAGATATTCTCATCGTCGGCAAGCTGGCGCTGACTGTCGACGGCCCCGCGCCCGATCTGGCCCGCGTGCGCGACGGTCTGCGGGTTATCTTTTTCGAGCAATCCGCCGACGTGATGGAAAAGCGGCTCGGCTTCCGCGTCGAGTCATATGGCCTGCGTCAGGTCTTCCCGCGCGTTCCCGATCATCCGTTGCTGGCGGGCATCGATGCAAAACTGCTGCGCGACTGGCGTGGCTCGGCGACGACCAGCCCGCCGCAGCTCAAGTACGAAGTGCGCGAGCGCTACGGCCCGACCATCCAATGGTGCGGAATCCCCGTCACGCGTGTCTGGCGCTGCGGCAATCGCGGAAGTGTCGCCTCCGTACTGATCGAAAAACCCGTGCGCGGCGATTTCCGCCCGATCCTCGACGGCGGCTACAGCCTCCAATACAGCCCGCTCCTCGAATACCGTGAAGGAAAGGGGATGGCGATCTTCTGTCAGCTCGATGTCACCGGACGAACTGAAGCGGATCCGGTCGCCGATGAACTGGCGGGCCGCCTTCTCCAATACGCGGGAAACTGGAAACCTGAACCGGCGCGGACCGTGATTTATACAGGTGAACCCGATGGGAAAAAATTCCTCGAATCGGCTGGCGTGAGCGTTTCCGAATTTCCCGCCGGCGATTTGTCCCCGGATCAGTTGCTCGTAGCCGGTCCCAGCGCTGGCTTGGTTCTCGCGCCGCACGCCGCCGCGATCGCGCAATTTATTTCCGCCGGCGGCAAAGTGCTCGCCATCGGCCTCGACGGGCAATCGCTGGCGTCGTTTCTACCCTTCCCGGTATCGACCCGGCAGGCGGAGCACATCAACTCTATCTTCGACCCGCCGGCACTGAATTCGCCGCTGGCGTACATCGGTCCCGCCGACGTCATGGACCGAGGCCCGCTTCCGATCCCGCTGATTTCGGGAGGCGCCGACATCCTCGGCGACGGCGTTCTCGCTTGCGCACCCGCAGGCCATTCTCCTTCGGTCATTTTCTGCCAGCTTGTCCCGTGGCAGTTCGACTACGCGCAGTCGTATGGCGTAAAGCGAACCTATCGTCGCTCCGCCTGCTTGCTCGCCCGGCTGCTTGCCAATCTTGGGGCCGTGGGCACAACGCCGATTCTCGACCGCATTCATTCGCCGGTCGGTGCGCCCGATCAGGAGAAGCGATATCTGAGCGGTCTTTATCTCGACACGCCGGAAGAAATGGATGACCCGTATCGGTTTTTCAGGTGGTGATGTTTTGTGGCACGGGTTTTCAACCCGTGTCCCCGATCAAGACACGGGTTGGAAACCCGTGCCACTTCAGTTCCGAGCTATTCGCTGATCTGCTTCTTCAATTTCTCAATCTCTTCCTGCAGCTTTCGAACCTGGACCACCAGATCCGGCAATCTCCGCAGCGCGGCCTGCTCGCGCAGGCTCTGGCGGTGGGGGATGGCAGGGGTGCCGCTGACGATCGTCCTGGCAATCACATCCTCCGCGACCCCGCTGCACCCCGCGACCATAGCACCGTCGCCAACGGAAATATGGTCGCGGACAGCGGCTTGCCCGCCGAGGACAACGCCGGCGCCGAGGCGGACGGAGCCGGCCAGAGCAACCTGGCCAGCCAGAATGCAGTGCGGGCCGACCTGCACGTTGTGGGCGATCTGGACCAGGTTGTCGACCTTGGTGCCCCGGCCGACGCGCGTGGCGCCGAACTTGGCGCGGTCGATGCAGGAACACGAGCCGATTTCGACATCGTCCTCGATGATGACGGTGCCGATTTGCGGGATCTTGGCGTGCTTCGCGCCGTCCCAGCGGTAGCCGAACCCGTCAGTGCCCAGGACGCTTCCGGCATGGATCACGACACGGTTCCCGATCGTGATTCGCTCGCGCACCACGACATTGGGGAAGAGGTGGCAATCGTCCCCGATCACGACGTCGTCGCCGATGAACACATTGGCGTGAAGGACGCATCGGTTGCCGAGCCGCGACCGCTGGCCGATGACCACGTGAGGACCGATCGCGACGCCGGATCCGAGCGACGCCGACGGAGAAACACGGGCGGCCGAATCGACACCCGCCGGCGGGGCCGGAATTGGCGGAGCGAAGAGGGGCAGAATTTTTGCAACGGCCAGATCCACATCGTCCACGCGCAGAACGGGCCGTTGCCAGGAATCCGGCAGCGTCAGCTTCCGCTGCACGATGACAGCCGCGGCGCGAGTGGAACTCAACTGCGGCAGATACGTTTCGGCCGCGAGAAGGGAAAGTTCGCTCTCCATCGCGTCACTGAGCGCGCCGATCCCGGTAATCTCCATGTGTCCGCCACTCGTGGCGGACACGCCAAGCAATGACGCAATGTCGGAAAGGGTTGGCATGGGAATTCGTCCGTAGGGTGGGCTCGGCCCACACTTGAGCGGACATGGTGGGCCGAGCCCACCCTACGTGACAACTGCTACTTCGCTCCCTTTTCCTTCGCGTAGTCGGCGTCGAGCCGGGTCAGCACGGCATCGCTGATGTCGACACCTTTAGAGGCGAAAAGGACGCTCTGCTGGTTGATATAAGCGCGAAGCTGGTCGAAATTGACCTGCTCGAGGTTGGGGAATTCGCCTCCCTGGTCGGCGAGCACAATATCATACCCCTGTTGTTTGGCGATGCCGGCGACGGCGGACTTGATCTTGTCGAAAAGATTTCGCATCGTTACTTTCTGGTCTCGTTCGGCCTCAAGGCGAACCACCTTTCCCCAGGACTCCAGGCTGGCCATCGCATTGTCGAGTTTCTCGACGTCTTCCTTGTACTGCGGACTGTCGGGCTTGATATTGTGAAGGTGATCGTCCATCTCCTTGATGGCGGCCCGCTTTTCCTTTTCCTGGTTGCCCAGATCCTGGCGCTTGGTTTCAAGCTGTTCCTTCAGGTCCTTGGTCTCCTGCATTTCATTAAAGATGCGGGATACGTTGGCCACGGCGATGCGCTCGGCGGCCGGCGCGGCGCGGCCGGGGCCGCCGAGGCGCGAGTTTCAACCAGCGCAAGAGTCGAAATTGCCAATAAGACGAGCAGCGACGACGGACGTGAATTACTGACTTTCATATGCTGATCCTTTCTTACAAAAGTAGGCGGGTTGCCGGTCACAAGAACTCTTTCTGAGAGTGACAGGCAAGCTCTATTTAGCTCCCTTTTCCTTCGCGTAGTTGGCGTCGAGCCGGGTCAGCACGGCATCGCTGATGTCGAGACCTTTGGCGGCATAAAGAACGCTCTGCTGTTTGATGAAACCGCCAAGCTGGTCCATGTTCATATGCTCCAGGTCAGGAAAATCATCGCTCTGACTGGCGAGCACCACATCATAACCCTCCTCTTTGGCGATATCGCCAATCGCACCCTTAATCTTCACGAACAGATTTTTCATCATCATTTTCTGATCGCGTTCGGCCTCGATGCGGGCCACTTTTTCCCATGACTCCAGATCGGCCATCGCATTGTCCAGATCCTTGAGCTTGTCGTTGTACTGAGGGCTGTCGGGTTTGACCTGACGAATCCCTTCCCGCATCTGTTCGAGGGCGGCGCCTTTCTCCTTCGCTTTCGCTTCCAGATCTTTGTTTTTGGTTCTGAGCGCTTCGGTGAGCTCCTTGGTCTCCTGCATGCCATAGAGAATTCGGAGGACATTGGCAACGGCAATGCGCGGAGCCCCTGCCGGCGCAGTGCCGGGGCCGCCCGCCCCCGGCGCAAAGCTCCAGGCGAGCAGAACCGCGGTTCCCGCGAGCAACCCGATCAGGGTGATTGGACGTGTGATGTGGATTGTCATGACGTCGTCCTTTAGACCGATGCGGGACATTTTACTGCGTAAAGCCGAACGAAAAGCTGATGAGCTGGGTTTGGTCCTCGGCGTCTTTGATGACCGGAATGGCGAAATCAACCGCGAGCGGAGTCTGACCCAGAAACGGAAGGATTAATCGAACTCCCGCGCCGACGCTGGCGCGGAATACGCCGAACCGCACGTCGCGCTCAACATCGCCGCCGTCAGTGAAGACGACGCCGCGGAGATTTTCCCCGTAGAGCGGGAAATTGACTTCCGCCGTTCCCGTCAGGGAGAAGTTACCTCCGATCGGATCTTCGCCGATTCCACCGCGCGGGCTCACTCCGCGGTAGACAAAACCGCGGATGCTGCCGATCCCGCCGCCGTAAAAGCGCTCGAAGAACGGAGAGTTTCCGTTGATGATCCCGCCGTTGACGTGGAGCCCCAGGACGGTCCGGCGTTCGATCAGATCTTCGAAGAGGCTCTGGTATCCGTCCCAGGAGGCGGTGAATTTCTGGAACGAATAGGCTCCTCCCAGCGCTCCATAGATTTCGGCGCCCGCGCTCGTGACGGTTCCTTTGTACGGAAGAAAACCGGGATTGGTGGTATCGCGGCGCACCTGCACGCCGACACTCGTCAGCACGCTGTGTCCCTTGGCGTCCAGAATTTCGAAGGGGCGGTATTTGTCGTCGTCGATCGCATAAATCTTGACGCGCTCGGCGCGAAGACTGACGAGCGCCGACCAGATGTAATCGAAGCGTTTGCCAAAGGAGACGCGATCCCCGATGCGCTGGTCCTCATAATGCTCCCGGACGCGATTACGGAGATAAATTTCGTCGCTGAAGCTGTACGGCTGATCGAAGAGCCATGGCTCGCTGAAGCGCAGGGTGGCGTTGGACTGGATCGTGCCGGGCTCGAAGCTGGCGCGGAAATCCTGGCCCGCGCCGGTGAAGGCGTGCTCGGAAAAGACGTCGCGCCAGTCGTTGGGAAGGTTGGCGATATCAAAATTCTTCTGCTCGTAGGTGATATTGCCCCCGAGCCCGCCGTTGCTGTTGATGCCGGCGCCGACGTTGAACGAAGCGGTGCGGGCTTCCTGCACTTCAACAAGCAGGTCGCGAATGTTCGGGTCGTCGCCGATCGGAGTCACCGTCACGCTGCTGAAATACGGGCCGCCCTTCAAGCGGTCGGTGGCATCCTGCATCTCGCCGGAGTTGAACAACTGCCCGGGAACAAAATTACGGAACTCGCGGAAGACCAGCTTGTCCTGGCTCTTGTAGTTTCCTTTCACATGGATGATCCCCAGGTGAAACGGCTTTCCTTCGTGGATGACGTAAACCAGCTCTACCTTGCCCGGCTGGTTGAGAAACACCGTCTTGGTGTCGATTCGCAGATAATCGTCGTCGTTGGTGTTGGGCTGATAAATGAAGCCGAGCGGACTGTAGTCTTTGACGATTTTGCGGGTATCGCGATCGAGGACTTCACTATCATAGAATTGGCCCGAGGTGAGCTTCAGGCCGTCCCGAAGCTTGGCTTCGCCGATACTGGAATTCCCCTGAAAGCTTGTTCGGGCGACTTGGTAACGGCGTCCCTCGTCGACGAGGAAATCCACCGCCAGCTCCGTCAGGTCCGGCGAATAGATCAGCTTGCGGCCCACACGAACGTCGAAGAATCCCTTCGTTTCGTAAAAATGCCGGAGGGACGCCACATCCTCGTCCACCAGGTCCGGATCGTATTTGCCGGGGCGGAAGATGAAGATCCAGGAAGAGGTCTTGATCTGGTCCTTGAGCCGATCGCTGTCGAACGATTTGGCGCCGACAAACGCTACCTTGCGGATGCGCACTCTCGGGCCCTCGACGATATTGAAGATCAGCTCTCCGCTTTTGGCCAGCAGGTCGGCTTCGACATCGACGTGGGCAAAGGGATAGTTCTTGTCCCGGTAGACCGTTTCGATCGCCTGTTTGGCCAGGGCGATCCGGAACTGATCGATCGCCTGCCCTTCTTTCAGGTCGGCGGCGTTTTGAATCGTCTGCGTATCGACCTTGTTGTTCCCCTTAAATCGGATGGATTTGATCAGTTTCTGTTCGGTGACGACGAAAACGACAATGACCCCGCCGGTTGACGTCGGTTCGACTTTCAGCTCGACATTGGAGAATTTGCGCAGCTCGAAGACGCGCTGATAATCTTCCTGGGCGGTGGCCGGATCAAAGCGATCCCCCTCCCGGGTGCGGATCAGATTGCGGATGATGGCGGACGAAACCGAGCTATTCCCGAGAATGCGCACTTCTTCGACGCGGCGGCCCTTTAATTCGGCGGTCAGCGAGGGGAGGGTGGCGGGGCGGGCCTGGGCGCAAAGCGCATGGGGAGGGAGCAGAATCAGGCAGAGCAGGAAGGCAGCGATCCTCCGCAGAGCCGGACCTCGAGAGTAGTCTGATTTCACGCGCCGCCCGATCCGAAAAGGTCTCCGTTCCCCGGCCCCGGCATACGGATTGCCGGTTCGGAGCGGAGTGTAGCGGCGGCCCAATGGATGTCAAAATCACCCTTGCATTGAAATCGTGGCTTCCATGCGCGGATCGGGGCCCGGCATTTCGATTTGACTGGCCGCGGCCGCGGCCTTGCGCTGGGACAGTTGTTGCAGAAGCATCGCCCAGGTCTGACGCTGATACTTCAGGATCTGGATTGCTTCATCCAGCGACTCGAGCTTGTGAGCCACGTTGGCTTCGATCAGCTTGCGATAGGCATAGTTGTAGAGTGCCGTGAGCTTGTCGCACAACTCGGGAGCGATATCGTGTTTGAGCGAACCGCTCAACTCCGTGACGATCTTCTGCATGCGGCTGATCATCGTATAGCTGGTTTCGAATTTGCGATCCTGCAGCGCGATGCGGGCCTGCTCGCCGAAGCGAATCGCGCCGTCAAAAAGCATCATCTGCAATTGTTCCGGATTGGCCGTAAGGACGCGGGTGCGAAGGTATTGCTGGGCGGCCTGGGGATTCATGCTGAGGACCCTGAAACGGCGAAACGTGCTTCGTACTGCTCATATCGGCATTCATGCCGGGCGCGATGAACGCGCCGGGGCGACTATTGCGTAATCGCGCGAAAATTGCCGGATAGGCCGCCACGCCGGGTCCTGTGGACCCGGATCCGATCTCCACAGGACCCGGCGTGAAAGGTGTTTGCTGAAGCTGCTTTTTTATCCGCTGGAGGAACTTGAGCTGCCGGATGAAGACGAGCTGGAACTCGAGTTGTTCACGGAATTGGCCGCGGTCTTGTTCGAAGAACTGATGCCTGTCAGTGATCCCAGTGCCGATTGTTGGCTTTGCAGGTTGGCCAGCACTTCTTCCATGTTGGCAAACTGCAGCTCCAGTTGGCTTTGCTTATCGGCGATCACCTGATTCAGCGTCGTGATTTCGGTTTGAAAATCCGTGTTTTTCTGTTCCAGGGTTTGCGTCTGAAGCGTGATCGTGCCGCTGACGGGATCGACCAATTGAGTCAGGCTGGTGTTGATAACCGCTCCAATGCCGGTCGTCGCCTGGGTGAAGAGATTCTGGACGGCGGTGGGATCGGCGGCATAAGCGGCTTGAAATTTGCTCGAATCGAAACTCAATTGCGCGCCGTCGCCGACGGTGATCCCGATATCTGCCAGGGTTTGATACTTCCCGGCCCCTTTGACCACAGTATCCATGGCCTCATAGATATTGCTCTGGATCTGCTGTGCGGTCGCATCGCCCATCAACAAGCCGGTCGAATTGGTCGTCGAGTCGAAGGCCGTATCCGTGCCGATCGTGGTTGCCACCTTGTTGAAGGTGTCAGTGAATGTCTGCAATTGCGTCACCAGGCTCGTGGGATCGTTGGATACGTTCAGCGTCACCGGGCCATTGCTGCTTACACCGACCAGATTGAGCGTCACACCGGGAAGAACCCCGGTAATCTGATTGCTGCTCGAAGTAATGAGCTGCGACTGAGCGCCGCCGTCGCCTCCGAGAAAAACGGCGGCGTCCTGCGCCTGCACCAGAGTATGCGCCTGGATGTTGGTGGTGCCGCCGTCGATGACAACCCGGCCGGCCTGCCCCGAATTCAGTGCGGTCAGAGCCAGATGGGTGCTGTTCACACCGGACCCGTCGTCGACCAGGCTGGCGCCTGCGCCCCATCCGAGCTTTTGGATAGCGGTCTGCACGTCGGCGATCGTATCGGTGGAACTGACCGCGATCGTCTTTTCCTGTGCGCCGTCGACGGTGTTGGTGGTCGCGGCGCCCGCAATGTTCAAATCGGCCGCGGTGGTGCTGCTGATGTCTTTGACCGTCAGATGTCCGCCGCCGGTCGTGGTGTCGGTCAGGAGCAGGCCGTTGCCATTGGCATTGATTGAAGCGGTCACGCCGAGGCTCTTGGCGTTGATGGCGCTCATCACATCGCCGAGCGTCTTGAAGGTGCCGCCGGATAGATCGATGGTGGCGGTCGCCCCCGCCGCGTTGGTGATCGAAAAACTTCCAATGGCGACGCCGTTTCCGCCGTTATACTTGGAGAGCAGCGTATTGGCCCCCACGTACTGCACATGAAGGTTGCCGCCGTTATCCACGGGTTGCGCGGCGGTAAACGTCCCGGCGATGCCCAGCGCCGCCGCAGTTGTCGAACTCACATCCGAAACGACCAGGTTGCCGCTCGCGCCGGTGGTGTCCTGAAGCTGAATTCCGTCGCCGGCGCTGTTCAGGCTCGCGGTGACGCCGATTCCCGCGGTGTTGTTGATCTTGTCGAGGATGTCCTGCACGCTGGTGGCGCCGGAGAGGTCGACGCTCGAGCTGACGTTGCTTCGATTGGTGATCGAGATCGTGCCCAGCGGGATGCCGCTGCCCCCCTTGAGGCGGCCGACCAGAACCGTGTCAATTCCCGCAAGAAGCGTACGGCCCTGGATCGTGCCGCCGCTGGCCGTTTGATCCAGGCCCAGATCATGAGCGGCCGTCGAGCCGTTCTGGCTCGTGACTGTCGTGGTCCCCGCGCCACCGCTGGTGTCGGTGAGGACAAGCGAATTGGTGCTGGTGTTGATGCTGGCTTTAAGCTTGGTTCCCCCGGCGGTATTGATCGCGTTGAGGACATCGCCGATGGAGCTGGCGGCTCCGAGCGAGACGCTGACGCTGCTGCCGTCGGCAAGATTGATCTGGAAGTCTGCCGCGCCTTTGGCAGTTCCCACGCCCAGGCCGTCATTCACGCTGGCCAGGGCGGTGTTCGCGCTGAGATAATTGATCGGTGTTCCGGTGATGGCGCCCGTGGTGGAAGTGCCTGCGATTCCAAGCTGCTGTGCGGTCTGCCCGCCGCCAAGGTCCTGAACGATCAGGTTCCCGGCGGTCTGCCCGCTGGTGTCGGTCAGAACAAGATGATTGTTGCTGACAGTGGCCTTCACGCTGATGTCGAGCGACGTGTTGATCTGCTGGACGATGTCATCGAGGGTGACGGCTGATGAAGCGTTAATGACCGCGCTCTTCCCGCTTTGATCGGTGATGCGGAATTCACCCTGGCTGACGCCGGTGCCGCCGTTGAGCTGCGCCAGCGGCGTCTGGGTCTGGAGGTTGCCGCCGCCCATGTCGATCGTGATGTTGCCCGCGCCGGCCAGCGTACTGGAGCTGGAATAACCGTTGGTGATGCTCTGCTGCGAGGTGACCAGCCGCGCCACCTGAAACTGGAACGACCCAACGGTCGATCCATCCGTGGTGGTGGCGGTCAGGACGTTCGAATCGCTGCTGGTGGCGGTGGTGTTGGCGAAAGTCAGTGGGCGCTGCAGCGCCTGCCCGATCGATTGCAGGCTCTGCAACTGCGTCAGCATCCCCTTGAAGGCGGTTTCCTGTGCGGTGTTGTTGGCGATCCGATTCTGCAGGATCGTCACCGGCTGCGAATCCAGGGCGATCAACTGCGTAATGATGGAGCCGGTGTCGATGCCGCTGATCAGCCCGACGCTTGAAGTAATCTGGGGCATGGTGTTCGCTCAATTGCTCTCATCGGCCATCGGGCGATTCGGCTCGACCGGAATTGGGATTTGGATTCATTCGTTCGTCGCCGGTTCCCCCCAGCGCCGCCAGCACCTGATCGAGCAGGAGCGGGCCGACGATCAATGACTCGACAATCCATCGCGTCATGAAATCATTGCGAGCGCGCTGAACACGGCGCAGCCGGTCGGCGACAATTGCGAGTCGGCGGGTAACTCGGTGCTTCATGCGGGGATTATCGGAACTGAAGCGCAAGTCGCGTGAGTTTTCTCTCACGCCGCCGCGCAGAAATTGCCGCATTTCGGATTCGGAGTATTCACCACAGAGACACAGAGGCCACAGAGAAGATTTGGAGAAGAAGAACTCAGCTTTGCTGTGAGGGCTTTTACAATTCGCATCGTTAAATTCGCGCGGATGCGGTGTTTGTCGACGCATGGAAGGTGATCAGAGAATTAAACCACGGATGGGCGCGGATTCCACGGATGGGAAGAGGGTCAATCGGGCCACGACCCATTCTTATCCGTGGCATCCGTGACCATCCGTGGTTCAATCCTCCTGTTTTGTATTCCTCCGTGTCCTCCGTGCCTCTGTGGTGAACACCGCATTTCTTAAGTTAGGATGTGCGCATGCGAAACGACGGCAGGGCGGTGGATCAGCTTCGTCCGATCAAGATCACGCGCGGCTTTACCCAGACGCCCGCCGGCTCGGTCCTGTGGGAACAGGGCAAGACGGTGCTCTTCTGCACGGCCTCCATCACGAAGGAACTCCCCCCGTGGTTCAAGGAGGACCGCGCCGGCGGGTGGCTGACGGCGGAATACGTGATGCTCCCCGCCTCCACTCCGCAGCGCAAAGCCTGGCCTAAAACCGGCCACACCGATTCGCGCGGCACCGAGATCCAGCGATTGATCGGCCGCGCCATCCGTGCCGTCGTCGATCTTTCCAAAATCGGCCCGCACACGATCGCGCTCGATTGCCAGGTCCTCCAGGCCGACGGCGGCACGCGCACCGCCGCCATCTGCGGCGCCTATGTCGCGCTCGCCGACGCCATAGCGAAGCTTCCCAAAATCATGCCCGGCGCCCAGCGGCCGATTTCCAATGAAGGCAGCGCCGGCGTCCAGCCGCCCATGCCGGCCCGTTATGACGCAAGCCATTACGACCCATCCCAGGCCCTGCTCGACCAGCTCGCCGCGGTCAGCGTCGGCATCGTTGATGGAGAAGCCCGCCTCGACCTCGACTATTTCGACGACTCGCCGCGCCGCGGTCGATATGAACGTCGCCTACACCCGCCGCGGCAAATTCGTGGAGATCCAGGGCTCAGCCGAGAATGGGGAAGGATTCGATCGGCGCAGATGAACACGATGACCGACCTGGCGGTTCGGGGGTGCGAGCAGATCATGGAGATTCAGCGCGATGCGCTGAGACGGAAGAACCAATGATCTTCGGAGCGCATGGACGTCTGTGGTTCGGGATCCTGGCGATTTCTCTCCTTTTCCCGGTTCTGCTGAAATACGTGCTGCGATTCCTCGTCGCGCCGATTCGGATGCACAAGAAGCACCGGCTTGCCGCCCGCGTGAATTGGGAGCCCACGACGCCGGCTCAGCTGACGCCGGAGGCGCGCGATTTCATCGGGCGTGTGGTGCCGGCGTTCCGGGAATCGGGATTCGAGGTGGTTGCGAATGTCAGTCAGGCGGAGGTAGTGCCGAACATGGCGGCCACGCAATTGCTCTTTGTGAACCGCAGGACAGGCGATTTTGCGACAGCGCTGAACGCCAGGGCGCAACGGCGTCGTTCCTTTGTGCTCGTGATTCATTCGCATTTCGCAGATGGGTTTCGGATCTCCACCGGATCCAAAGCGAGCGCCGGATTTCTGCCGAAGAACAAGGCGGATTCAAGGCGGAACTTTCCCTGGGTCAGCGATCCGGCAGTGCTTGACGAGGTGCATCGACGCCGGGTGAATCGCGCCGGCCGCGCCGCCGGCGAACGCGTTACCCCTGCGGCGGGGGAGGAACTTTCACACTTTGCCAGGGAGTGGGAGCGGGCGATTCACTGGCATATCCAATGCGGTTATTTCAAGCCTGAACCGCGAGACGGCTTTTATCGCTTCACGTGGAAAGGCGCCTTCATGGCCACGTGGAAGCTTCAGGATCCTTTCCAACGATGGGGACGGGTTCGACAGGAACGCGAAGCCCGGCGGGAATGGCACGACCTGGGAATGGATCCCTCGGGGATGCCCGGCCCGGAGCATCCCGCGCGGCCTCCGGTCCAAATGCCGTTCGATATGGCGCATGGGGCGTGGCCTCAATCCGCACCCCGTTCCGCGGTCCGGGAACTGGCCTATCAGGCAACGCTCGCCCCCGGCGAGATGCGAAGCTTGCACGCGGGTGACGGCTCGGTCACTGTCTCGGTCGGCAACCGAACCCTGGGCCAGACCCTCGCATGGCAATGGCAAAGACTAATCGCCGTCGGAGTGTTCCTCCTGTTGTTGATCCTTACCGGTCGTTCGTATCTCTTCGCACTGCGGTTCGGCTTTTTGCCGATCTTTTCCTGGTTTCGGTGGTGGATCTTCGCCCCGCCGGTCCTGCTCGCGTGGGAAATTTCCAAACTCGTGCGCGTGGTGCGGCGGGTCCGGGGCATAACAATCGTCCACGCATCCGCCGACGGCATCCGATTCCGGGAAGCGCCGGGATTTCCAGCCACCGGCTTTATCGCCCGATCAGACATCGAATCGCTCGTGGTCGTTCCGCAGGCGAGCCCCGGATTGCGCCCGAACTATCGCCTGGAAGCACGGCAGTACCGAAGCTCCGCGCATCAGGTCGTTCTCCTGGTGCGCGACAAGAAATCCGCATCCGATGCCCGCGACGCACTTCTGGAGGGGCTCGGGATCACCGTGGCTTCGGAGAAATCGTGAAAGCATTCGTCTCTTCCGTCTGAGAGGCACGGGCCGACACTCGGCTGATGGTTGATGAAATGTCTTTGAACAAAAAGCACTATGACGAACAAGGTGGTCCGTCCGGCGACAAGTTGCGCGGCTCTCTTTTCTGAGCTGCGGGAGCCGCGCGACTTGTCGCCGGACCAATGTTCGTAATCTTGCGTCGCCCGATTTTCTAGAAATGAGCGAATTGGCCGAAACCTCACCGCAAGGTATTCGTCCGATCCAGCGCCCGAATCTTCGATTGCGATTGGAAAAAGCCGTCAGTGCTTCGTGCAGATCGTCGATCCCAAAATCGGGCCAGAGGACCGGGCTGACGAACAATTCGGCATAGCTGATCTGCCAGAGCAGATAGTTGCTGACGCGCATTTCACCGGCGGTGCGAATCAGCAGGTCGGGATCGGGCATCGAGGCGGTGTAGAGATGCTCGGAGATCGTGCACTCCTGAATCTGTTCCGGCCGAAGTTTCCCGTCCCGCACTAACTCCGCGATCGAGCGGACGGCATCGGTGATCTCAGCGCGGCTGCCATAATTGAGGGCCAGCACCAGAGTCAATCCGTCATTTTCCCGCGTCTGCTCCAGCGTCACCTCGACTTCATCGAGGACCGGCTGCGGCAGGTTGTCGAGCCGCCCGATCTGGCGGAAGCGGATGTTGTTCTCCATCATCGTCGTCCGCTCCTGGCGCAGATAGTCGATATACATCTGCATCAGGAACGACACTTCCCCGGCGGGGCGCTTCCAGTTTTCCAGGCTGAAGGAATAGAGCGTGAGAAAATCCGGGCCGCCGCGGTCCTTGCGCAGCCGGGCGCATTCGGTCACCACGTCGCGGACGGTTCGCGCTCCCTGCTGATGCCCCCGAATGCGCTCCAATCCGCGCTGGACCGCCCAGCGGCCGTTGCCATCCATGATGATGGCGATGTGCCGCGGCATGCGTTCGGGCGGAATGTCGGCAAGAAGGCTCATGCAGCGACCAACCTACGTCGGCTAAGGGAAAACGTAAAGCGACCAAAAATGATCCGCCATGACTTGATCGAATCTTCATCTCGGTGGGACAGACATTCTTGTCTGTTGCGGGCCGGAGAGCGGGGGCGGTACTCCGCCGACCGAGCCGGTCCGCTCTCTTGCGAAAGTACGCGGAATGTCGCGTCCGCTCGGCGGGCAGGAATGCCCGCACTCGCAGCCGCGTATCAGACACGAATGTCTGACCCCTCAGAAATCCCCCTGGTTTCGTTCTGGTGGATCAGGTGATATTCGTAGGCGTCCACCAGCGCCTGCCAGCTTGCGTCGATGATGTTCTCGCTGACCCCGATGGTTCCAAAAATTTCCTTGTTGCCTTTGTCGTCATTGCGACGGCATTCGATGATGACGCGGACGCTGGCCGCCGTCTCATCCCGCGAGTTGATCACCCGCACTTTGTAGTCGGTCAGGTGGACCTGATCGATGTCGGCGTAATGGGGCCGCAGCGCGGCGCAGGGCGCCGTCGAGCGCGTTCGACCGGCCCATCTCCCTCCGCCACGCGGTGCTCGATTTTCTCCCCAACACGCAATTTGATCGTTGCTTCGGAAACCGCGTCGCGGTCGGCAAAGCGGATCACCGTCACGCGGTAATGGTCGAGGTCGAAAAACGATTGATGGCGGCCGATCTGCTTTCGCAGCAGCAGCTCGAAGCTCGCCTCGGCGGCCTCGAACTGATACCCGGCGTTCTCCAGCTCCTGAACTTTTTCCAGGATCGTTCGCAACGCCGCCTTGTCGGAGGCGATGTCGAATTTCTTTCCCGCCTTGGCGACGATGTTGCTCGCGCCCGACATCTCGCTGATCAGGACCTTGCGGCTGTTGCCGACGCTTTCCGGCGAGATGTGTTCGTAAGTGCTGGCATCCTTTTGGACCGCATGCACGTGCATGCCCCCTTTGTGCGCGAACGCACTGCTCCCAACGTAGGGCTGCCCGGGAACGAGATTGAGATTCGCAGTTTCGTAAACGTACCGGCTCACTTCGGTGAGGCGCTGAATTGTCCCTTCGGCCAGACAAGTGTGTCCGTATTTCAACTGCAGATTGGCGATGAGCGGAAGCAGATCCATGTTCCCGCACCGTTCGCCGACGCCGTTGATCGTCCCCTGGGCGTGCGATGCCCCGGCACAAATCGCCGCAAGGGCATTGGCGACCGCCAGCCCCGCGTCATTGTGAGTATGGATGCCCAGCCGAACCGAGGTCTCCTTTTTTACGGCGGCAACGGCCTCGGCGACTTGCTCCGGCATGGTCCCGCCGTTGGTGTCGCACAGCGAAAGCACCGAAGCGCCGGCTTCCTGCGCCGCCAGAAGCGTCCGCAAGGCGTACTGCGGATTGGCCCGGAACGCGTCGAAAAAATGCTCGGCGTCGTAAACGACCTGCCGCCCGGCCTCGCGCATGAGCCGGATTGAATCGGAGATCATCTGCACGTTTTCATCGAGCGTCACCGCCAGCACTTTTTTCACCTGGAATTCGCTGCTTTTTCCGACGAGCGTGACAACCGGGGTCTGGGCCGCCAGCAGGGCCTGCATTCCCTGGTCCTCCTGGGCGCGCACCCCGCGGCGTCGCGTCATCCCAAAGGCGGCAACTCGGGCATGCTTCAGCGGAATCTGGCGAATCTCGGCAAAGAAGGCTTCGTCCTTCGGATTGGAAAGGGGGAATCCCCCTTCGATGTAATCAACACCCAGCTCGTCGAGCTTCTGCGCAATCAAAAGCTTGTCATTCAGGGAGAGATTGAATCCCTCTCCCTGCGTACCGTCGCGCAGTGTGGTGTCGTAGATTTCGATGCGGCGTGAGTCGCTCATGGTCCCTCGCTTTCCATCCAACGAAAATGCCCTGCCGGCTGGGCAGGGCTGTTGAACGAACTGATCGACAAACGAATCGCCCTGCCCGTGCTATGGCACGGTAATAATCTCCGCAGGAATGATCCGCATTGCGTTCATGGGTTGTGGCATCATAGCAAATTGCAAAGGTCGGTCAAATGCCGCGCTGATGCAGCTTCTTGAGGCCTCTCAACAAGGCCGAACGGGCACGCGACCGCCGGATTAAAGCAAAGATGGGTCGCCCAAAAATCGGCGAAGGGGTGACTGTTATCAGCCTTTCTATGGAGCAAGGTCTTCTTAAAGTGGTCGATGCCTTTGCAGAGTCGCACAATCTCAAGCGATCCGAGTTGGTGTCTCAGGCACTCAAAGCGTTCACACGGAGGGGCGGCAGAGCGGTAAAAATTCGCGCAAGCGCAGTCGACTCGAGGAGTTCGGAAAATGCGATCCGTTCGAGGAGACGGCGTGCCGCGGGCTGATGACGCTACGGTTTCAGCGTGGCCAGCATGGATCTTCGCTACGAGCCGATGCTTGCGGCCGGGCAGGGCAATTGCTAAAGTCCCTCCCCCTCGCCTCCGCGCAGGGCAAACTTAAAGCGTTGCTGGACGTAAGATTTAATGAAGGTTCGGCTGACGTCGGGTTGATTCCCGACGCACGACGGACCGGAGGAGTTGTCTCGTGAAAGCCAAAATTCATCCCCGCTATCAGGTCTGTAATGTCCATTGTGCCTGCGGCAATACGTTTGTGACGCGCAGCACGCTGGGCCGCATTAACGTCGATATTTGCAGCGCCTGCCACCCGTTTTTCACCGGTAAGCAGAAGTTCGTCGACACCGCCGGTCGTGTCGAACGCTTCAGCAAGAAGTTCGGCGGAACCTACAGCTTCCAGAAGACTGCCGCCCCCGCAGCCGCGAAAAAGTAATTGGCTCCGCCCCTGGATACTCCAGGCGCGTACGATCCATCGAACGCCGTTCTCCGCTGAGCCCCCGTCAACGCTTGATCGGACAGCGGCGTTCGTTTTTATGCCGTGGAGCGTGAGAAGATTTCCATCGCAGAACGCAGTCCCTGCACTATTGGCGTCTGCCAGCGTATTCTTGGCCACCGGCTGTTGTTGTCAGTCGCATCGCGCTCGATGGCCCTCGACGCAGCCGACAACTCAAATCGCGGGGCTGCAAGCCCCGTTTCAAGTCGTGCCTCTTGACGCCTGGTGCGACCCGCCGCTGGGATGGAGACAAAAGCCGGTCGAGGGAGACAGCCGCTATACGCAGTATGTCTGGGTAAGCCCCAGCGGGCTCACCGCTTATGGCGTAACGCGAATCCATCTTCCCTGGCCGGTGGGTCCCGATTTCATTCTGTGGGGATACGTCGGCGAGTTGCGGCACCGCGAAGGAGAGGCGACGATCCTCAGCAAGCAGCCCGACGATGATCTGCCCGGCCTGCGAACGGTTGTCGAAGGGCGCAAATATCGGATCCGCATTAATTTAATTGTGAGCGGGTCGCAGGCCTGGGCGGTTTATGCCGGCACCTTGCGGTCAAAGCCGATCGATGAAAATGAGTTACAATTGTCCCAGTCGGCGCGCGAACATACCCGGATCGATCCCGTAGCACAGGAGGCCGCCGCGCGGTAGGTTTTGGCCGGGAATCGTCGCCAATAGGGCAAGCGCTGCGACGCCGCGGGCAGCGCTGGGCTCTGGGAGAAGCTATGGGTCGTACAAGCAGTCGACTTTCCTTCCCGATCCGCCTGGCGGGATTAGTGGCTCTCGGGTTGCTCGGCGGGGGGTGCCAGAATGCCCATCCCATTTCCAATTACCGTTTGATCGAGCACCAGGCGATGGTGGATTTTTCCGGGCTGGATTCAACCGGCACCCAGGCGCCGCTTCAGGTCGTCTGCGCCATTCCCCGCAATTGGGAAGCGCTGCCGCTTCAATCCACACCTTTGTATGACCATCAGCAGTGGCGCGCCCCAAGCACTTCAACCGGCGTCGGCGTCGCCTATGTGCACCTGCCCCTTCCCCTCAGCACCGACATGGTGATCTGGCTCGCCAAGGAAAAGTATTCGCAGCGTTCCGACGACGGTCATCTCATCGCCGAATGGACCGATGGCCTGGGCCGCCACTGGATTGAGGCGGAAAATCGCAAATACCATGTGCGCGGTTATGCAATGACCGAAGGATGCAGCGCGTGGTTCGTCTATTTTGGGTACAAGATCAATCGCCCGATGCATCCCGGCGAAATCGCGATGGCCGCCAAATCGCTGGAGACCGTTGTTCCGATCCTTTCCGATCAAGCGCCGCTGGTGCAACGACCGGCTGTCGCTGACGGAACCAGATAAACTCCTTTGAGATTGCCGGTTTCGCTACCGCAAACTCGGTGGCTCGCTTAGAATCGGGCCATGAAGCCACGCACGTTGATCCTGCGCAGCGCCGGGACCAATTGCGACGCGGAGACTGCCCACGCCTTTGCATTGGCCGGCGCGGTCCCCGAGCGCGTCCACATCAATGAACTCGTTCGTCAGCCGTCGCTCCTGAACGATTTTCAGCTCTTGGCCATCCCCGGCGGGTTCAGTTACGGAGACGATATTTCTGCTGGAAAAATCCTGGCCAACCAGGTCATGCATTATCTTCACGACGCCCTTCATGGCTTTATCGAATCGGGCCGGCCGATCATTGGCATTTGCAACGGATTTCAGGTCCTGATCAAGACCGATCTGCTTCCGGGCCCGCTCTCCCAGACGAAGGGGCAAACCTGCACGTTGACCAACAACGATTCCGGCCGATTCGTCGATCGGTGGGTTCGCCTGCTGCCGCGAGCGGGCCGTTGCATCTGGACAGCGAATATAAAAGGCTCGGGCGGTCGCGAGGTCATCGAACTGCCCGTTGCACACGGGGAGGGAAAGCTTGTTGCCGCGAGCGATTCCGTTCGTTCAGCGCTGGCCGGCAACGGGCAAGTGGCCCTGGTCTACGCCAAAGCGGACGGAACACCCGCCGGCGGAGCCTTTCCCGACAATCCCAACGGGAGTCTCGACGACATCGCCGGCGTCTGCGACGTCAGCGGGCTCGTCTTCGGCCTCATGCCTCATCCCGAGCGATTTGTCGATGCAACGCAGCACCCCGCCTGGACACGCAAGCCGGATCGCACCGCTGAGGGATTGCAAATATTTCAGAATGCGGTGACCTACGTCCGAGAATCTATTGGTGCGGGAGTCTAACCGGGTCAGCGCTATGGGACGCCCGTGCCGAAAATAGACGAAATCAGAGAGATTTTTTAGGCATGTTTCTGTTAAGGACAGGTTAAATTCAAAATATTGTATCGAATATAAAACTTTTATCTATCTGCACTTACGATCTGAATTTTGCCTCATCTTTTCACCTCGGAAGTTTATCCGTTCCGCGATCCCTGCTGCGCTTCTACATTGGCTGAAGTAATCGAAGTGCCCGTGACGATTAAACGGTCTGTATGAGCCGCACGGCCACTACGATTCTGAAACGCAAATATGCAGTGGCGGATTCGACAGCATCTTAACTGAACAAAGGAAACCCGGGCGTTCGCCCGGAACACGCGACGAGGGTGCGCGTGTGGAACCAACTCTTCTCATACTCCACCAAGGAGGCAACATGTTTCGCAAGGGTCTCTTCATCGCAGCCGTATGCCTGATGCCCACGTTGGCCATGGCCCAGGGCGCCCGCGGCCCGTTCGAGCTCACGCTCAGCGGCACTGGTTCCAATGGGCCGAATTTCAACGGCTTCACCGCCGCTGCTACCGGCGGACTGGGGTACTTCATTAACGACAACCTCGAACTGGGCATCCGGGAAACCGCCACTTATAACGACCTCGGGGCCAAGACGTTTCTGGATACTGACACCCGCGCGGCGGCGGACCTCCACTTCCCGCTCGGCGATCAGGGCCAGTTCGTCCCCTTCATCGGTGCCAACATCGGCTACCTTGCCGGCGGTGGCATCAAGAACCAGTGGGAAGCGGCCCCCGAAGGCGGCCTGAAGTATTTCGTGAACAACTCGACCTTCATTGAGTTCGCGATTGAGTATCAGTTCTTCTTCAATCAGAACAGCAATGCCGGCCAGTCGTTCAGCAACGGCCAGTTCATCTACAGCCTGGGTATTGGTTTCCGGTTCTAGTAATTTTAGCCGCTGTCCCGTAGGGCAGCGCGTCAACTCGGGCATGTTCGCGAAAGCGAACATTCAACTGAGCGAAATCGATGAACAGGGCGGTCGCATCGCGGCCGCCCTGTTCGCGCGGAGTTGCGACTTCCACGGTGGCGATTTCGCGAAGCCGCAAGCGGCGGACAAAGCGCTCTCTCTGCCGCTCGCCGGCTTCGCGAAAGAGCCGCCGCGGAAGTATCGGATTCCCACGAAGTCATCTACTTCTTCGCCGCCGCCTGCGCCATCTTCGCAAACTCCTCCAGCTTGTCGTAATCGTTCTGCCAGGTCGTATAGAGATATCCCACCACGTTGGGAACTTTCGCGGCTGAATCGAGCCATTGCTGCCAGTCCGACATCGGGCCGTCGTAATAGCCGGCGAGGATCTGGCGGTTTCCCCGGTCCGCGAAAAACTTTAGCGACTCGTCGCGCTTTCCAAAATTCCAGTTCATGACCACGACGTCCTTGTCCAGCCCCTCCCATGAACCGGTCCACGGGCCGTTGACCAGGTAATACGGCCCCTTCACCGCATTGTGAAAAGGGTCGAACATGTCGTTCCAGGCGTACGCGCCCTGCGGCCGCAGCAACTCGCGGCAGGCCTTGATGTTGGCCGCGAGCAATTCGCCGGGCGTCTTCCCCTGCTTCTGGCATGATTCGTCGAAATTAAAGACGCGGAATTCATCGTGCGACATCATGTACGCCGGTGCGCCCGACAGCGCTTTCATCCGTTTGGCTTCGTCCGCCAGAAGTTCCATGAATTTCGGCTCGGAAATGCAGCCGCAGACCTGCTCGTCGTAGATGATCGTCGGGTGATACCAGGAGACGCGCAGTTGCGTACCGTCCGGCAATTTGGTTCGAATGACCGGCGCCGCGTGCCATACTTTGTATGAACCTTTCCACGGATCATTTCCCAGGTGCGGATCGACGATCGGCTCGTAATCTTTTCCTTCTTCGTAAATCTTTCCGTCCTCACCTTTCACGACGCAGGGCGCCCCTTCGCGGCGAAGCACGTTCACCAGCCCCGCCTCTTCGATCATCCAATCCTTCCATTGGAGCGTTCCCGTCGCAGCGCCCCATACGCCGAAGATGATCGTCACTTCCTTGTTGTTTAATGTGTTGAAGACGATGTCATGCCGCGTCCAGTCCTGGGTGCGGGCCACGCCCAGGTTCTTCCAGTTCAGCTCCCGTTCATCCGCGCCGTTGGCCTTGATCTCGGGATGGCCGGAATAGCCGTCCGTCTTGATCAGCGCGGAAATGTGGTAGCAGCGGTAGGGGGGGAGCGTCAGCTTGTACATGAAACGGCTGTTCTTCTCCGACGCTTTCACGGTCGCGACTCTATCGGCGATGTGAACGCTTGGATCGGAATACTCCACCTTGCCAAAACTCACCGGCGGATCGGGAACAAGGCCGGCCTGGCCGTCTTTCACGGTGAACAGCGCGTCCTTGACCGGCAATCCCTCCGCGAGATTCGGATCGTTCCAGAGCACGTCGTTGGAATACCCGACGTCGAACATCGCCGGCACGATCTGCATCTTCAACCGGCCGGCGATCTCTTTCACCTTCGCGCAGTTTTCGAAGTATTCTTTGGGATCATCTTTCAGCTTCGCGAATTTCGAATCGGTCAGGAGAATGTGGTCGTACCCCGCGTCCGCCGCCCGCTCCCATAACCTTTGCAGCTTCCCCACGTTTTCGTGGACCTGGAGATTGGTCGGACTGTAGATCCAAAGCTCCTTCTTGTCCGCCGAAAATGCGGATCGACACAAGACGCACAAAAAGACCGCGCTCAAAATCATTCGCATTGTGACCTCCGCATTAAACAAATCCCAAAGCTCAAATCCCAAGTCTCCAAAAAAGCTCCAACTTCCAAATCCCAAAAACCAAACCGGAGGATGGTGCGCTTAGATCGCTCCCTCCTGTTTGGAAATTTCTTCTTTGGTCATGGGAATTTATTTGGGCTTTGGAGCTTGGGATTTGGAATTTTCCTTCTGCGCGAGGTGTCGCGCTTGCCTCCTCGGCACGCGCGTTTCCATCGCTTTTTGCCGGGCATCCCGGGCGGGCTCGGGAACATGTCCGCGCAGGAATTCGGGCACGTCGCTACGTCCACCACGCTGGTAGTCGCGCCAAAGACGCTCTGCAACCGACCGGGTTTCCTTCCCCTGTTCCCGGAGATACTCAAACAGCCATTGCCCCAGCGTCTGCAGGGCGATCGAATGACTCCGCCCGGCTCGTTTGTAGAGAAACTCGCTGAACTCGAAAAAGCTGTAAAAGGGGGACACTCCACCTTCCCACAGCATTGGCAGCGCTTCGATAAAATTGCCGCTGTTGGCCATCAGGTCCCAGAACCTCGCGAAGCGGCGCATTCGCTGCATCGAAGCAAAATCGATCGCGCCCGTCTCCAGCACCTCGTACGGCGGATTCGGACTGTAAACCATCCGCCACTGTGCATCATGCCGCACGATCGGCGTGCCGCGCAATCGCTTGAGCATCCCCACCTGGATCTCCTGCGGCCCCAGCGCGATGAGCCGATCGAATCCCGCGGCGAAGCTGCCGATGTCTTCGCCGGGCAGGCCCACGATCAGGTCGGCGTGCACATGAACGCCCGTTTCGGACCGCAAAAATCGCAGGTTCTCCGCGAGCTTCGCATTGTCCTGCCGCCGGCTGATCCGCTCCGTCACCGCTTCGTTGAAGCTCTGGATCCCCACTTCAAACTGGAGCGCGCCATGAGGAAACCGTTTGATCGGCTCGCGCAACGCCTCGGGCAGCCGGTCGGGAATCATCTCAAAATGGAGAAAAAGCCCAGGCTCATACCGTCTCCAGAAAAATTCCAGGATCGACCGGCTGATATTCAGATTCAGATTAAACGTCCGATCGACAAACTTGAATTGTCGCAGCCCGCGCGACAGCAATCGCTCCATCGCCGCCAGGAACGGCTCCAGCGGCGCGTTGCGCACCGGAACCTCGAGCGACGAGAGACAGAATTCGCAGCGAAACGGGCAGCCGCGCGAGGCCTCGACATAAACCACCCGATACGCCAGGTCCTGCCCGTCATACAGATCGTATGGGAGCGCCAACGTCTCAAAGCCCGGCGGCCGCGCCGCGATCACCTTCGCCGCCGGCCGCGGGGAGGCCGGGTCGAGCAGCGCCGCGCACAACTGAGCGAAGGCCAGGTCCCCTTCGCCGGTCACGACATAGTCCGCCAGCCGGACGATCTCCTGCTCCTCCGTCTCATGGCTCACTTCCGGCCCGCCCAGAACGACGACAATATCCGGCCGCACGCGCTTCAAATCCGCCACCAGCGCGGTCGCCTGCGTCACGTTCCAGATATAAACCCCGAGGCCGACGATCCGCGGCTCCCGCGCCAGGATCGATTCCAGCACATCGACCGGCCGCTGGCTGATATCGAACTCGAGGATGCCGGCTCGCTCGCGAAGCGCCCCCAGGTTCGCCAGCAGATAGCGCAACCCGAAGGCGGCGTGGGCATAACGGGCATTCAAAGTCGTGAGGACAATGTCAGGCACGTTTGCATACTACAGCAACCGCCACGATGGCGGAAAATTCCAAATCCCAATAACCAAACCGGGAGGATGGCGCGCTCCGATCGCCCCGCTCCTGTTTGGAAATTTCTTCTTTGGTCATTGAGATTTGTTTGGAGACTTGGTTTTTGGGATTTGGAATTGGTCTGATCGTGCTACGATCAGGCCGATGCGCATCCGTTGGCAGGAAATCGTGGCTCTCTTCATCCTGGCGATTCCGATCGCCTGCATTGCTCGCACGGTGGTGTTCGAGGAGCTCTTTCGCGAGCCGCGCGAGTGGTGCATGGACAAGAGCCAGGCCTGCCATTCGTTTTTCTCGCGCAAGTTCTTCTATCTGTTCACCTGCGAGTATTGCTTCAGCCATTGGGTCACCCTCGTTGCCCTCCTCATCACCGGCTACCACCTTCTCTTCGATGACTGGCGTGGCTACCTGATCGCCTTCTTCTCCCTGGTCTTCGTCTCTAACGCTTATCTGAATCTCTATTCGCGTCTTCGTATCGAGCTGACCAGCAGCAAGGTAGACATCAAGGCCAAGGAGCAGCAGATCGAGCGCCTCGACGCCACGCCGCCGGAAGCCGGCGTTTCCGAAAATTCAGGTCTCACCCCAGAAACGCGGAGGACATAGAGCAGGAGCGACTTCGCGTCGTGCGGAAGGAGTGAGATCGCGATTACGATCAGGATTAAGATTGCGATGAGGATCAGGATTCACGGATTGGATCGTTCTTTGGTGGGCCGCGGACCGATGTCTTGGTTATCGGCCTTTTGAAGTCTCGGACAAAGCGATCCACTGATCGACGCCGGGGATGAGGAAGGCAATCCACCGAAAGAGGTTTGTATGAAGTCCCGGCTGACGTTGATCTTCGCTGCGCTGGTAATCCTTCTGGGGGCCATGATCTGGGTGATCGAGGATCGTCCTGCCGCCGGCACGTTGCCTGCGCTGGCCGCTGCGCCGCCGGTTCTGATTACGGTTGACCCGACCCCCCCGCGCATCGAGGCTCCGGCGCTGGTTCCGACCACCGTCCCCACGGCGGCGATCGCTCTGCCGATCAAGTCGTCGCCGGTAGTGCGGGTGAACGCCAGCGGAGAGGTGGAATATGTCGCCCGGGGAGGGGATACGGTCTCGCAACTGGCCATTGCGCTGATGGGGAGCGATTCGAAGGAACATCGCGACGCAGTCATCGCGGCGAACTCGTCTTTGCAGTCGAACCCGGATCGCGTGCTGGATGGAAAGATCTATTCAATGTCCCGATCTTCCGCGACACATGCCGTAGCGAATGCCGCGGACGACGCCGCGAGTGTCGACCCCGCCGTGGAAAAGAAGACGACCGCCGCTCCGGCCGACGTCGCCGAGGGGCCGAAGCTCAAATACATCGCTCAGGTGGGGGATACGGTGGGCGCTCTTGCCGCCGCGTTGCTCGGGGGAAATACCAAGCCCAATCGCGACCAGATCATCGGCGGGAATATTTCGCTTCAGCAGGATCCGGATCACATTGAGGCGGGCAAGACCTACACGATCGTCGCGCCCGATGGCCTGACCGCCGATCCCGATGCATCACACGCCAAGATTCCCACCACGCAGCCTGACGCCGACGAGCTGGCACGGCTCAGCGTAGGGCGGACGCTTCGCTACATGGCGCTTCCCGGCGATACCGTCTCGAAGCTGGCGGTGGCTTTGCTCGGGAGCGATACTCCCGCCAATCGCGATCTGATTATCAGGAGCAACCCCAGCCTGAAGGCGGATCCGGATCACCTGGTGGCCGGGCGAACGTACTGGATCGAAGCCCCCAGCGCCGACTAATTTCGACGGGTGTCGTACTGGAATCACAAAAAAATCGAAGAATTGTCGCCGCGGATCAACGCGGATTTGCGCGGATTAAGAATCTCCCTTCCCTCTGATCCGCGTTCATCAGCGTTTATCCGCGGCTGATTTAGCTTCTGCTCCTGGTCTTCTCTGTGACCTCCGTGTCTCAGCGGTGAACCGTCCGGGTTAGTTTCTGCGGGCGTCGCGATCGTGTTCGGGCGGCAGGCCACGCAGCTTCCGCCGCACCTGAGATTGATGGGAATGATCTTCCGCCCGGCGCTCTTTTTCCGTTTTGGGCTTTATCAGTCGCTTGAACCAGCCGCGCAAAGAGGCGAAGAAGCCGGGCGATCGGGAGGACTTGCTCATCGGGCTCTACCGAATCGCTTTACGCAGTGACGGCAGCTGCAGTCGTTCGGAAAGTCTTTGAATCTCCGGCGTCAGCGCCTTGTGGAATTTGCCGTGCGCGCCGACGTAGACGATGCAATTTTGATCCATATAGATGGTCAGCTCCGAATCTTCGCTGCTGCTGATTCTCGACATCGCGGCGGTGTCATGGGTGACGCCGGAGACTTGGATGATCATAGGATTCCTTCGCCGTGAGGAAGGCAAAACGGCCC
Source organism: uncultured Phycisphaerales bacterium (assembly GCA_963754335.1). Classification (GTDB taxonomy): domain Bacteria; phylum Planctomycetota; class Phycisphaerae; order Tepidisphaerales; family Tepidisphaeraceae; genus JBBSDP01. Next base: position 412,958 of record CAVWFQ010000005.1, on the reverse strand, counting down.
GTGGTGGATCTGGATGGGCTAAGGGTACACGGAAGAGATAGGTAAGGCAATTCGGACGTATTCCCTTCTTCGTCGTAATCTTAATCTTAATCTTATACCTAATCGTCTCGCTTCGTTCGGAAGGATTGCGATTACGATTAGGATTAAAAGGGAGTCAACTGGGCGGCGGCTGTGCTACCTGTTTCCGCGCCAGCGGTTGCCGAGCGAGTTGACGAAGGCTCCGCCGATGTTGGGAAGACTCAGCTCGGGCCAGGGGATCGCGCTGCGGTTTCGCACAGCGCCGGCGAACCCGCGGGCGATGCGAAGGGGGGCGAGAACGCGGACGAGAAGGGGGATTTTGCGGCCCTGGCCGGTGGCGCGGAAAGCGAGAACGGTCAGGTCGTCGGCGTCGGTGCTGTCAGCACACTCGGCGGCGAGGGCATCCAGTAGGCGCGGTACGATGCCGGGGGATTCGCAGTCTTTCAGTCCGCGGGCGATTTCAAGCAGCCCCTCCATGCCGAGCCATTCGCCGTTCTTTTTGGCTTCGATGAGTGAATCGGTATAGCAGATGAGCATGTCGCCGGCGTCGAGCGAAAACTGGCCCTGGCGATAGTCGACCAGTTCCAGGACGCCAAGCGGGAAATCCTGGTGCGTTTTACCTTCGGATGCATTGGACTGGAGAAAGCTCCAGGACTTCGTAGCGGCCCGGTAAATCAGTGGCGGGGGATGGCCCGCGTTGCAGATGGAGAGCTGGCCGTTGGTGGCGAAGAAGGTGGTGACGATCGCCGTGGCGAAGCAGCCGCATTTGGACATAGAGACGAACTTGCGGTTCATCTCCTCGACGAATCGCGTCTGATCCAGGTAGTTGACGTATTTGCGCATCAGATCGCGAAGCACGCGGGCGGGTTCTTCCGATTCGGCGCCGTGCCCGGCGACATCCGCCACCAGCAGGCGGGTGATCCGGCCGGTGGCGCAGGAGGAGACGTAGTAGACGTCGCCGCCGGCGGTTGCGCCCTCGAAGGGTTTGCAGTAGACCCACGCATCGAGCCCCGCCATCTGAATGTGCGAGTCGATCGGCTGGCTCCCGCCCCAGACCTCCATGCAGGTCATGGTTTCGGCATTGTTTGCGGGAGGAATGGATTGCATGGGTTGCCCAGTCGAGCGGTCATTCTATGCCGTCGATTTGTGGATATGCGCGATCCTTAAATCACTGCGCCGCCGCGGCGTTTTTCTCCGCCTCCGCGCGCATCGCCTCCAGCTTTTGCCTGGATCCGAAAACCTTCACCCGTGCATTGTTTCCGAGAATTTTGAATTGCTCGTTAGCCTCGGCCCAATCCAGGCACCAGCAGAGCACCCGGGTAATACTCGCTACGGCGCTTCATGCCGAAGGAATCCCCGGCGGCTCAACTCAAGCAGATGGGATGGAAAGCAGTGCCTGCGCTCATTGCCGCCGTGGATGGGGAAAAGCTGAACGCGACGTAGCGTGCGTGGGCGCTGGGGTTGCTCTTTGGCATCACCGATCAGCGGAACCCGACGCAGCTTCCGGGCGTGCTCGGCGCATTTGAGTATCGCCACAGCGGATGGATCGGCCTCGGCGATGAGCCGGGTGGCGGAGCGTCGCTGAGCCGGGAGTCCATGTCGGTGTTGGTCGGAGATATAGACGAGCAGGCCCAAATCGACTTTGCGAAAGGATGCAATCCCTGGAACGAGAAAGGATACATCAAAGTGACGAAGACGCAGGCGGGAAAATAGCGTACTCGAGGGTCAGGATACCGATATAATCTCGGCATGATCACGAAGGAGGACATTTTCAAGCGTCGGGGCGAGATCATCGCCGTCGCTCAGAAATACGGGGCGTCGGACATCCGTATTTTTGGATCGGTGGCGCGGGGCGATGCGACGGAGGAATCTGATTTGGATCTTGTGGTTCAATTCGAGTCAGGTCGGTCTCTTTTCGATCACGGCGGACTGCTGATGGATCTCCGCGAGCTGCTGGGTATGAAAGTGGATGTGATCGACGAGGGTGCCCTCAGCGGCCGCTTCGAACAGATGGTGCGCCGAGAGGCGATACCGCTATGAGATCCGATCGGCTGCGCCTGCACGACATTCTCGATGCGATCGCGGTCGTCGTGCAATATCTTCCATCCGATCGTGCCGCTTTTGATCGTGATCCGCCTTTGCAGTCGCACATTTTTCGCCATGTCATGATCATCGGGGAGGCCGGCTGGAGTCTTTCCAAATCATTGAAACAGAAGCATCCACAAATTCCGTGGAAGCAAATCGAGGGCATGCGCCACATTATGGTTCATGATTACTTCAAGGTGAATTGGGATCGGGTTTACGAAACTGCTCGAGATCATGTCCCCATTCTCAAGCCGCAGATCGAATCCATCCTTGCATCATTGGGACCGGATCCGAACGCAAATTCGGTCCCGTGATCACCGCGGAGTACCGCGGTCACGGCTTGAAAAGCCGTGCCACGTCAATTCAATGAGGCTGTATCTGCCACGCGACCCTTCCCAGGGCAATTCGCATCCGGGAACTGGCAACCCAATTGGCTAACCCATAAAATTCGTCTGGCTCCCCAACGGATTGCCCGCGATCACGGATGCGTCGAACCCGCCGATGGAATATCGCTGAGAAAAACGAGGCCGCTACGGCCCTGGCGGGGCGGTTGCGCGTCAGCCCGCTCATTGCGCAGATCCTGCTGAATCGCGGCGTGGGGGAGTTTGAGGCGTGCCAGGATTTTCTCCGGCCGAGCCTTAAATGCCTGCACGATCCCTTTACCATTCGCGATCTGAATCAGGCCTCGCAACGGATCGCCAAGGCGATTCGCGATCGCGAAAAGATCGTGATCTACGGCGACTACGACGTTGACGGGATCACGGCGACCGCCATTTTGTGGCATGCGATCCGAAATCTCGGCGGGGTCGTGGAATACTATATTCCGCATCGCATCGACGAGGGATACGGGCTCAACGCCGAGGCGATTGCGCAGATTTGCACCGATGGGGCCAGGCTCATCCTGACCGTCGATTGCGGCGTGACCGCCATCGAGCCCGCCGCCGTCGCGCGAGCGCGGCGTGGATCTGATTATCACGGATCATCATGAGTGGAGAGTTCAGAGTTTAGAGTTTAGAGGTCAGGATGCGTCTTCGGAGTGCGCATCTCCTTCACTAAACTCTAACTTCCAACCTCTACACTCTCCTCTTCTTCCCGACTGCCACTCCATCGTTCACCCGCGCCTGCCAACCGGCGGCCCGGCCTATCCCAATCCGCATCTGTGCGGGGCCGGCGTGGCGTTCAAGCTGGCGTGGGGAATCGGGCTGGCGATGAGCGGCGCCAATCGGGTCGATCCCGGTTTTCGCGAATTCCTGCTCAACGCGACGGCGCTGGCGGCGCTGGGGACGATCGCCGACGTCGTGCCGCTGGTGGGAGAGAATCGGATTCTCGCTTATTTTGGGCTTGGCGGATTGAAGGCGAGCAAGCTCTCGGGAATTCAGGCGCTGATCGCGTCGGCGGGGCTAACCGGGCAGAAGCTCGACAGTTTCCACGTCGGGTTTCTGCTTGCTCCCCGGCTCAACGCCTGCGGGCGGATGGGGCATGCCCAGCGCGCCGTCGAGATGCTGACCAGCGCCGATCCTGCCAGGGCGCAGGAAATCGCCAACGAGCTGGAGCAGCAGAACCGCGAACGGCAGGGGGTGGAAAAACAGATTTTCGCCCAGGCCGCCGAGCAGGTGGTTTCCAACGAGTGGGATGATGAGGCCAATCCCGCGCTGGTCCTGGCGAGCGAAGGGTGGCACGCGGGGGTGATTGGGATCGTCGCCTCGCGCATCGTCGAGCGTTTTTATCGCCCGACGATCATGATCGCGCTGAATAACGGGCACGGTCAGGGGAGTGGCCGGTCCGTCAGCGGGTTTCACCTCGCCCATGCACTGGACGCGTGCGGCGAGTTTCTCGAAACACACGGCGGGCATGAGATGGCCGCCGGCCTGCGACTGGAGACGAGCCGGCTTGAGGATTTTCGCCGGGCGTTTTCGGCGCACGCCGATTCGGTGCTGGAGCCGGAGATGCGATCGCCTCAACTCAGGATCGATTGCCTGGCGGAATTGCGCGAACTCAGCCCGGCGCTGATCGCGGAACTGGGCCGGCTCGGGCCCTTCGGTCAATCGAATCGCCGGCCGCTACTTGCTTGCCGGGATGTGAAAGTGTTGCCGGGACCGCGCCGGGTGGGGAAGTCGGCGGACCATCTTCAGTTTCAGGTGAGGCAGGGCGATCGCGTGCTCAAGTGCATCGCGTTTGGGTGCGGAGATCTGGCGGACCAGCTCGCCGGCGGAGGGCGCGTCGATCTGGCGTTTGAGCCGAGCCTCAACGAATACAACGGGTACACGAACGTCCAGCTCGAAGTGAAGGATTTTCAATTTCCGTAGGGTGGGCCGAGCCCACCCTACCGGGAGCAACGAATGAGGCCTCCGAGCGCTCGGTGGGCGTCGCCGCTATCGATCGCGGCGCGGGCGAGGGAGAGTCCGGCGGACAGATCGGCGGCCCGCCCGGCGATCACCAGTGCCGCCGCCGCATTGAGAAGGGCAATGTCCCTCGGCGGGCCCTTGACCCCGTCGAGGATCGATCGAATGACGTCGGCGGATTCTTCGGCGGTTCCGACCTGCAAATCGGAAAGTCTTGCGTCATCCAGGCCGAGCGTGCGTGGATCCAGAATCCATGTGTGGATTTGACCGTCTTTCAGCTCGCTCACGCGGGTCGGCCCGAGGGTGGAAAGCTCATCGAGGCCGTCTTCGGCATGCACGACCCATGCCCGCTCGCTTCCCAGTTCGCGAAGGACCGTGGCCAGGCGCGTGGTCAGCTCCGGCGCGAAAACGCCGAGCAGTTGGTGTCTGGCCCGGGCTGGATTGGTCATCGGGCCGAGCAGATTGAAAATCGTCGGAATGCCGAGCGCGCTGCGTGCGCTGGCGACGAATTTCATCGCCGGATGGTGCGCGCGGGAAAAGGCAAAGCAGATATTCGCCTCGCGAAGACAGCGCGCGCAGGCCTCGGGCCCGGCGTCGATTTTCACGCCGAGCTGCTCCAGAACGTCAGCCGATCCGGATCGGCTGGAGGCGGAGCGGTTCCCATGCTTGACGACCCGAACCCCCGCGCCGGCCGCGATCAAAGCGGCCGCCGTCGAGATGTTGAAGGTGCCGCGAACGTCGCCGCCGGTTCCGCAGGTGTCGAGCACGATCCCGCCGGGATCGCAGGAGACGGCGACGACTTTTTCCCGCATCACGGTGGCGGCGCCGACCAGCTCCTCTGCGGTGGTTCCCTTGGCCGCCAGTCCGACCAAGAGCCCGGCGATCTGGGCTTCGTTCGCATCGCCCGACATGATGAGCGCGAAGGCGGCGCGGGCCTCGTCGCGCGAGAGGTCTTCGCGGCGGCACAGTTTCAGCAGGATGTCGCGCAGATTGTCAGACACTTGGTTTACGCTCGTAGTGCGGGCTTCAGACCGTATTTTTGATTTCGTTCGCCCCGGCCGTCGCGTCGGTCACGAAAACCTTCGGCTGCCGTCCGAACTGCACGGAGTAGGATTTGCGCAGATGCTCGCCAAGTGATTCGACGCTGCGCGGCTGAACGATCGCGACAATGCACCCGCCAAATCCTCCACCGGTCATTCGCGCGCCGTAGACTCCCTTGATCGTCATCGCCTGGTCGGCGAGAAAATCGAGCTCCGGGCAGCTCACTTCGTAGTCGTCGCGGAGCGAACGATGGCTCTGCACCATCAGCTCGCCGAGCTCTTCATAGTTTCGTTGCGCGAGGAGGAGTGCCGCCTGCGTGGTCCGGGCGTTTTCCGTCACGACATGCCGGGCCCGTCGGAAAATAAGATCCGGCAGCGCGTTGCGCGCCGTTTCAACCTGTTGAGCCGAAACATCCCGCAGCGCCCGAACGGTCGCGTTGGTTGTCCGGAAATAGGCCGTTGCTTCTTCGCACTGCGCGGCGTCTCTTCGCGTATTCGCCGTCGACCAGGGCATGCCTCACCATGCTGTTGACGATGACAACGCGCAGCTCGTTGGAATCGATGGGAACGAATCGGCGGGACAGATCGCGGCAATCCAGCAGCATGGCGTGCCCCGCCCGGCCGGCCGCCACGATCGTCTGATCCATGATCCCAACTGGAACGTTCGCGAAAGTATGTTCGGCCTGCTGGCAGAGCAGCGCCAGCCGCGAGTCGTCGAGCGTGGATCCCGCAAGCAGCAACAGCGCACGCGCGGTTCCCACTTCCAGCGCCGCGCTGCTGGAGAGCCCGCTGCCAACGGGAAGCGAGTTGGAAATCAGCGCATCCATTCCAACAAGCGGAATTCCAGCGCCGATCAGCTCGGCGGCCACGCCGCGACTGTAATTCGCCCAGGCCGGCTCGCCGCGCTCGATGCGCCGATCCAGAAAAAACTCGGCGAGGGATTCGGGAAATGCCGTCGATCTGATTCGCACGAGCGCGTCATCCCGAGCCCGGCAGGCAATCAATACCTGCGGCTCGATCGCCATCGGAAAAACGAAACCGTCGTTGTAGTCGGTATGCTCCCCGATGAGATTGACGCGTCCCGGCGCGGATGAGGTGAATCCGCCCACTGTCGCCGAAGGCTTGCGAAAATGCTTCTCGCACTTCGGCGCTGGCGGTGGTCATTGCCAGCGAATGTAGAGGTGGGTGTGAAGGGGGTCAAGGCACGTGCGCAGTCGCATGGTATTGGTGCGCGACAGTCGGCGACAAAGTTGCTTCTCCCGGAGTACCGGGAGAGGGAGGGAGACTTTTTGGGCGCCGAATCCGTCACGCACCTGCGCGGTAGCACCCTTATCGACTGCTACCGAAGATCTCTCGCACGCGATATGATTCGGAAAAAGATGTCACTGCCTCTGTTCCATTGCCCGAATAGCTCCACGATCGTTCCCTAATGCCAGGCCCCATCGGAAAATTTCTGGTCCTCGACGGCACCGAGGGTTCCGGCAAGAGCACGCAGGCTCGGTTGCTGCATGAGCATTTATCGCGAGAACGAATCGATTCGATCCTCGTTCGCGATCCCGGCACGACGCGCATCGGCGAGCAGATCCGCGCGGTTTTGCTCAACCCCGAACACGCCGAAATGGCGATGCGCTGTGAGATGCTTCTCTACATGGCCGCCCGTGCGCAGATGATGGCGGAAGTGATCGGGCCGGTGCTCCAGGCCGGGAAGACGGTCATATGCGACCGGTTTGTGTCGAGCACGCTCGCCTATCAGCTCGGCGGCGATGGGTTGACGGCTGAGGAGATTCGCGACACGGCCAATGTTGCGATACGCGGACGATGGCCCGACCTGACGGTCATTCTCGACATGCCGGCCGACGCAAGCCTGGCACGCGTCAAACGGGCGCGCGATCGCATCGAGCAACGCCCGATGTCATATCATGAACAGGTTCATCGGAATTATCTGGCGCAGGTGCAGACCGATCCCAGCGGCTATCGCCTGGTCTCCGCGGCGGGAACTCCGGAGCAGGTTCACGAGCGAGTGTGGGAAGCCGTGCAAAAGGCGCTGATCTGATGTCCGCATTCGATTCAATCTTCGGGCAGGAGATCGCCGTCGCGGCACTGCGCGAAGTATATCTGGCGGATCGTTTGCCGCACGGATTGATCTTCGCGGGCCCGTCCGGGGTCGGCAAAGCGACAACGGCCCGCGCGCTCGGCAAATTGTTCCTGTGCGAAAAACCGAGTGATGACTCGTCCTGCGGAAAATGCGCGAGCTGCCGCGTCTTTGATTCGGGAAATCATCCGGATTTTCACGTCATCACCAAGGAGCTCATCCGCTACCACGATAAGACGGGAAAATCGAAAGGGATCGATCTCTCCATCAACGTGATCCGTCCTGAGCTGATCGAAGCCGCCTCGCGCAAGGCGGCGATGGGGCGCGGAAAAGTATTCATCGTCGAGCAGGCGGACTTGATGAACGGCAACGCGCAAAACGCGCTGCTCAAGACGCTCGAAGAGCCGGCGGGAAGAACGCTGATCATTCTGCTGACTGACCAGCCGGGAGCTCTCTTGGCAACCGTGCGGAGTCGTGCCCGCATCGTCCGCTTCGCCCCGCTCGATCTGAAACTCGTGCAGCACGAACTGGAGCGGCGGGGGATCGGCGCCGACGAGGCCGCCGAGGCGGCGCGATTCGCCGCCGGGTCGCTCGGATTGGCGCTCAAATGGATCGCCGACGGAGTCATTGCTCCCGCCCGCGAGCTGGCCACTAAGATGGACCAGTTTTTTGCCGGGCGAACGCCGGACGATCTACCCGGCTTTTTCCGTGTATCCGCCGACGCCTTCGCGGCAAAGCAACTTGAGCGTGACGAGCTGGCCAGCAAGGACCAGGCGACGCGCGAAGGGCTGTCGCTCTATCTCGCGCTCGCCGCCGAACATCTGCGACGCAAGCTCGTCGAGACCGAAGACGCCGACGCACTCGTGCTCGCCTGCTCGGGCATCGATGCGCTGGTGCAAGCGGAAACATACCTGGAAGCGAACGTGAACATTCCGGTGATTTTTCAGAATTTGTCCGCGATGCTGGAGCGGGATAGCTCAATCCGATAAGGGCAATTTAGGATTACGATTAAGATTAGGACTAAAGGCAAAAAAACGCCCAGGGAACGCAATTCCCTGGGCGTCCTCCATTCCCTCAAATTCAATTTCCCTGGAACAAATCCGGCTCCGGGCAGTTTTCCAGATTCAGCTCGCGCGGGAAGACCTTGCGGTAACCGAGCTGGTGAATCACTTCCAGCACTTCGGTCCAGGTCGGGTACATTTTTCGGTTGACCTTCTTGTAGGTCTGAATCGCCATCACGAACTCAAACTGTTCGCCGGTCATTTCCCCTTCTTCGGCGCTCTTGCGGACGTCGCTCAGACGTCGGCCGGGACCACGGCGGCGTTCGAGGCCGGTGCCGCGACGCTCCTCGCCGCTGCGCCGCTCGGGGCCGCCATAACCGGTCGCCTTCGCAGATTCGCGACGGCGCTCCAGGCCGCTGCGACGGTCCACGACGGTCTCCCGGCGATCCGGGCCCTTCCCCTTTTCCCCGCGGCGATCCTCTTCAGTTGAAACACCGGCCGACGAGTCCACTTCTGTATCCATGTTGCGGGTCCTTTCAATCAGTATCGAACCGATCGGTTTTTGGCTTAACTGCCCGCGGAGTGCTTGGGAACCCATTTCATCGGCGTTAAGATCGTCATATTCCTCATGCCCAGAGCCTCGCAAGCCATTTCCCTTATGCTCGTCGGTACCGGCCTGTGCACGTACGCATATGAGGCCAGCTCCCTCCGACAGGTGCAGCAACAACAGCAGAACACGACGCAACCGTCCGATTACTGGAACGGCCCGTCTTCAAATTCCCACTATTACGGCAATGGTTATCACTACTGGGGTGGAGGCGGAGGCGGCGGCTGGGGCTCGGACGAGGCTTCGTCCGGCTTTCACGAGGGCAGTCATGGGGGGACCGAACACGGTGGATTCGGTGCCCATGGTCACGGCGGCGGCGAGTAAGCTTTCATCGATAGCCAATGGAGCGCGTCGCTTCAAAACCTCGGGCTGGCTGGCAGAAGATCGTCGAGTCGCAGGGGTTTCTCTTTCACACGCCGGACGGCGAATGCTATTGGGATGAAAGCGCCTGTTATCGCTTTAGAACCGCTGAAGTCGATGCGATCGAGAAGGCAACCTATGCGCTGAACGACATGTGCCTCAAGGCCGTCGAGCACGTGATCGATCAGAATCTGTTCGATCGATTCCAGATTCCCGAGTCGTTTGCTCCTTTCGTCGCTCGGAGCTGGGACCAGGACGAACTCACGATCTACGGGCGGTTCGACCTGGCGTATGACGGCACTGCCCCGCCGAAGCTCGTGGAATACAACGCGGATACGCCCACGTCTCTGCTGGAAGCGTCGGTGATTCAGTGGCATTGGCTCAAAGACACCAACGCCGAATTGGACCAGTTCAACTCAATTCACGAACGACTCATCGAGGCCTGGGGAAGAGTCAAGGAGCGGGGAGAGCCGACGTTGTACTTCACCTGCTCGCCCGGCGATATCGAAGATTGGATGACGCTCAGCTATCTTCGCGACACTGCGATGCAGGCGGGACTCCAGACTCGCCAGATCGACATCGACCGTCTCGGCTTCAATCATCGTATTCGACAGTTCGTGGATGAAAACGAATCGCCGGTGTCGGATTGTTTCAAACTGTATCCCTGGGAATGGCTGCTGCGCGAGAAATTTGCCCCGTATCTGCTCGAGAGCGCGACCCGCTGGCTGGAAGCGCCGTGGAAAATGATCCTCAGCAACAAGGCGATTCTTCCGGTGCTCTGGGAACTTTTTCCAGGCAACCCTCATTTGCTGCCCGCTTCGTTTGAGCCGCTGTCGGGCGACACGCGTGCGCAAGCCCTATTTCGGCCGCGAAGGAGCCAATATTCGCATGGTCGATTCCGCCGGCGCAACGCTCGCCAGCACCGAAGCCGAAAGCGTCGGCCTGCCGGAAGTTTATAACGGTCCGTTTATCTATCAGCAGCTTCATCCCCTGCGATCGTTTGACGGCCACTACCCGGTTATCGGAAGCTGGATCGTAAATGGATACGCCTGTGGGATGGGACTCCGCGAGGACACCACGCCAATCGTTCGCGGCACGAGTCATTTCGTGCCGCATGCGATGGAGTCCTGATCTATTTCTGCGAAGCAATCAGATTGAGAATCGAATCCTTCGCGATTTGTTTTCCCTTTGCCCCGAGATGCACTTTGTCCCACGCCCAGCATTCTTTTTTCAATCCCTCGTCGAGATTCCCGGCGGCTTTGCGGAAATCGGCGGCAACATCCGCCAACCCCGTCTGCTTCTCGGCCGCGACGTCGCGGGCGACCTTTTCCAGTTCCGCGTACGTCTGCCAACGCTCGTAGCCGGGACACGTCGTCATCAGAATGATGTCGGCACTTCCGTGCATCTGGCGGCGGATGCGATCAACGGCCAATTCGAGATATTCCTTGAAGCGCGGGCCGCGCACCTGCGTGTCCCAGTCGTTTCCCCCAAACCAGACGGTGACCAGGTCCGGTGAAGGCGCTTCTTTGCCCCATCGCGGCATCAGAATCATGTTCTGGCTCAACGTCGTTCCGCCGATGGCTGGGTTCACGAGCGTTACATCGCTCCCATATTGCATCTTCAGATCGTGTCCAAGCAGTTCAAGCCAGAGCACATCGTGGTTGGACCAATGATGTTTATCGGAGAGCGAATCCCCCATGGTCACGATAGTGACTGGCTTGTGGCCTCGCAATTTAGCGACAAAACGGCTGATTCCGGGGCTCACTGGTTTGCTCGCGGCCGAATCGTCGATGGTGTTTTCAAGTTGCACCCGGTCGATCGTGAATGACTCGGCGGGATAATCGCGCCAGTAGAACCACTTCCCGAAAAAAAAGTTGCCGAATTTGGAAGGAGCGTAGCCGCCGGCACCGTCCACCAGCGGCCCGGCCAGCTCGGGAATGACATCTCGCCACGATACGACGATTTTCTGCCAGTCGGTCGAGTCGATTGGAAAGCAATACCCGTAACGAAGTCCAAAATCGTCGCGGTCAATCAGCTCGATGCCGCCCCAGTGAGCGGAGCCGTCTCCCTTGACCCAGAAGCTGAAGCCGTCCGACTTGTCCCATTCGGGAGTGGGGCGGATCCGCGCAGAAATAAATCCGCCGCTCGCTCCTTCGATGAAGGAGAACTTTGTGGCTTTGCCGAACTTGCCTTCAACTTCTTCGACCGTTCCGCACGGAACTTTCCGCTTTTCCTTGTTCTCAATCTGACCCGGAGTGAATTGGGTTCCGGTGGCAAAAATCGCTTCATCGGCTTGCGACGGCTCACAGCGCACGAGTAGCGCGGCGGAGAGGGATACAAAGAAAGCCAGGGCCGATGTGCGGCGGTATGACATTGACTCCCTCTTGGCTCGTAGTGCGGGCTTCAGCCCGTATCCCCGTATTCGCCGTTTCGAAAAGATACGGCCTAAAGGCCGCACTACAAACCCGACCGATCAGCTTACGACGATCAGGTAGATCGCCATCGCCAGGCCGATGGCCGCCAGGACCAGCGCCAGGGCTATTCCCACTACCCCAAACCACGCAGGGCGTGGAATCGACGCCGCGGGCAGTCCGCGCGTGAATTGAATTTGCCGGATCGCGGCCAGGATGTTAACAGCGACACCGATCAGCACCAGCGAAGTCCCGATCCAGAGGGAAAGCCCGGTATGAGGAATCGGCTGACCGCCGCGCACCGAGGCGATCTCCCGCAGGAACAGGCCGAACCGCGCCACGACAAATCCGAATCCCATCAGCGCCAGCGCCGTCCGGATGTAGGCCAGGTGCGTTCGCTCGGCGGCGAAGTAAGTGCGAGGGTCGTCAGCGGGCGTAGAAGGCTCGGGCACGGCCTTAAATCTTGAGCAATGCGAAGCGATTTACAACTGAAATAGAGGTCGCGAAAAATAATCTCGGATTTTTGTTTCTAAATCGGGTCGCTATCACTTCTTCATATTTGGGTGAGATGATTTAAGGACTGTGGGACGAATTGCGTCGCCTGCAACCGATGGCGACGCATCTCTAACGTGCTGGAACGGATCAATGATGATGATTGGAATAGACGGTAATGGTTCGACGATGGAGAGCGCAGTTCGGGCGTCCCGCCCATGCATACCGCAATTAATCGGGGATTCGCCGGCATTGGCTTCGGTGCGCGAAGCCGCAGCCAGCGTTGCCAGCCGCCACTGCACCGTCCTGATTCTTGGCCCCACCGGCAGCGGAAAAGAGGTACTCGCCCGATACATCCATTCCGCCAGCCGCCGATCAAATGCCCCGTTTATCCCGGTTGATTGCGCTGCCCTGGGCGATGCGCTGTTTGAGAGTCAGATGTTCGGCCACGTACGCGGGGCATTTACGGGCGCGATGCGCGATTCCGTCGGATACATTCGCGCCGCCGAAGGCGGCACGCTCTTTCTGGACGAGTTGGGCGAATTGAGCCTATCGAGCCAGGCAAAACTGTTGCGCGTGATCCAGGAGCGGGCGGTCGTACCCGTCGGCGAGACCCGCCCGCGGCCCGTGGACATCCGATTGCTGGCGGCCACACATCGGAATCTCTCCGAGATGGTTCAGGAAGGGACGTTTCGCCAGGATCTGTTCTATCGGCTCAACGTTATCGCACTGGAGCTTCCGCCGCTTCGAGAGCGGCCGGAGGACATTCTCCCCCTGGCGGAACATTTTCTTCAGCAGCAGGCGCAGCGATATGAAGAACCGTGCAAGCGGCTGTCGTCGGGAGCCGGCACGCGACTGCGCGATTACGGATGGCCTGGTAATGTTCGCGAGCTGGCCAACGCGATGGAACGGGCTCACATCAGCGCGCCCGGCGAAGAAATTAACCCATCGGCTCTGCCCCCACTGATTGCTTTAGGAACGGCCGAAGAATCCGTTGCACTGGAAGGTGAACTCCTCCTGGAGAACGCCGAACGGCGACTGATTTCCGAGGCGCTTCGACGCACCCGTGCCAACAAGGCAGCCGCCTGCCGACTGCTGGGCATTGATGTCAAACGCCTGCGCCGACGCATGACACGCCTGGGCATCTCCCCGACGCGGCATCGAGCCTCGCAGGAACAGAGCGCGGCGCACCTCGACGTGAGTCGCATATACCAGTAGGGTGGGCTCGGCCCACCTTTTCTGGTGCTGGTGCCCGTGGTGGGCCGAGCCCACCCTACTTACTGAACCTGGAAGGCCGCGGACGTAATCGACCGCAATAACCGGCTACATCATTCCACCTTCTGCCGTCGCGACAGCACGCCCACGAAACGCTCCCTCGACTCATTGTAATTGAAGTCCGCTTCGATCGTTTTCGAATGATCACCTTCTTCGTTCGCCACCCCGGATCTCCGCGCGCAGACATCAGGTCATTTTGGGCTTAGGGTCAAAATGACCAATACGCGTAGTAACCATAGCTCCGAAGGTACTTACATTAATTGCCACTCCATTTCACCCCGATTCGGTCCTCCGCGTTCTATGTAACGCGTTCTGCCTGATCTGTCATAACCTCAGTCGTTCACCGACTTTGAGCCAGACTTCAAAATTATTTTCTTAGTGGCACTCGTTTCTCTAAGGGAGGCTCATCGGTCGCGGGTGCGGCTGACAATGGAGAGCCGAACTTACGATGATGAACCGAACGGCGAACTCCCCCAGGTTGCTGACTTGCTGCCTTCCGCCGTTTCCAGGAAGTGTTGGCCGCGCGATCCGAATCACGGATTCGGCGACGGGCCATGAGGCGCTCTGGCTTCTGGCTGTGAACGCTTTCGACCTCCTTCTATGTGGCGAGAGGATCGCGGACATGCCCTTACAAACGCTGATCCGCCGGTTGCGCGAAGAATATCCCTGGCAGAAATGGGCCCTGGTCGGAAGCGATTTGAGCGAAGCCGACGAGATCTTCGCCCGGGCACAGGGGAGCGTGGCGGTTTTGGACACGCCGCCAGATCCCGAAAGTCTATTGAAACTTCTTGAGGCGCTGCGCCGCCGCTGGGGAACGCCGGCTGCGGTTGGGAGCCCAGGTGCAAGACGGCAATACAGGATAGACGAGGCTCGGTTCCGTTCACTCGCCGGCGGCGGCAGTGACTTCACCTGAATCCAACGTTCGGACAGCGATCGCTCCCGGGTGGCGGCACGGCAACTTACTCGAAAGGATTTAAACATGAACGCGACAAATGAGATCCAGCGGGTTGATTTGAATCGTCTTGGGCTTCTGTGCGGCGAGCAGTTACTTCTCACGGCCGTTCTCGGCGGCGCTTTTATTCGCCGATCGATTGATCGCGAATTGAAGCGGCGCACGCGCCGTGTCCTGCTGAGATATGGACCTGACAACGCGGCCAACGCAACGGCTCGGATTCATCGCTCGGCGATTTCCCGCACTCCGATGGAGTTTGCAGCTTGAGGAAAGTTTCTGCCGCAACTCTTGCATCGTCTGGACGCAACAGAAACTCGATTGAGCCTGGGAGAATGACAATGTCCTTCAGTAGTGTCCTCTCATTCGCGCGTCGAAAACCGCGCCATTCATGCAGATGCCCGGGCCTCAAGGCGAAATGGGTGGTGTTCGGGGTCGCGCTGGTGCCGGTCGCTGCGAGCGTCGCCGACGCCACTCCAATTTCGAACGTGGTAGACGCCGACAGCAACGGGACGATTGACCTTCAGGACCTCATTGATTCCGGGACCACTGGATTCACCGTCGGCGACAAGCATTTCTATGACTTCAGCTACACGCCGACCGGCACCAGTGTTCCTACGGCGTCGCAGATCACAGTGGGGCTCGCCCCCGGCACGGATTACGGGCTTCGGTTCGGTTTCGGCTGGTTTTCGTTGAACGGAATCAATGTGGATTCGCGCATCGATTATCGAGTTGACGTCACGGACCCGAATCCCGCAGTGGCAATCGACGGAATCAATCTGGATTACAACGGCGTCGCACAAAATAACGCCGAAGCCCTCGTCGCTGAAACGGTGGACACGCTCGCAGGAAAGCAATTGGCGCTGTTGGCGGTCACGCCCGGCGACTCTCAGGTGACGGTGCCGATTAACCCGATTCAAAGATCGCTCCTCATCGACAAGGACATCCAGCTCTTTTCCGCGCCCACGGCGACGATGGTGAACAACTACTCGGCAATCTCGTTTGTGGATAACAGTTTCAGCCAGACCGCTCCTGAGCCTGGTCCAATGGCGCTCATCGGTCTTGCGGTTTACGGACTGCTGTTGAGGCGGCGACGCCGGCCGTGACTCGTAACCCGGCGGCGGGCGGAGTGTCATCGGTAACTGATCGCGCATTTCCTGAATGGGAGTTGATATGAAATACGTACTTAGATTCGTCCTGGACGCGGCAATGTACATACCCTGCGCAATGAGGCTCATCTGCTCGCGGGAATCGTGGACGAGTGAAATATTGTGAAGGTCGTGTGCGACATATGCCGCCAGTCAGGCCGCGCAAAGAACGGTGGTGTCCAAAAGTCAGCCAGTTTGAACAGGGTTGTCACCTGTGGTCGGAAACAATGCTCGATTCCTTAACATTATCCTCGTCAAATCTTATCGGAGTTGCGTGGTCCGATACGCCTTCACAATGGGAGGCACGGATGTGCGGCAATTCGATTGATGGTGATCGTTCGGAAGCGGCCGGCAAGAATCCTTCGCTTTGTGATCACTCACGAAATCTTTGTGCCGGGCCAACCGAACTGAAACAATCCTTTTCTATTTTCCCTCCAATGAACAACGAATTTGCGGGCTCCGAGGATCATCCTCGTCGAGGTTTTACCCTTGTCGAACTTCTCGTGGTGATCGGGATCATTGCTCTTCTGATCAGCATTCTTCTTCCGGCGCTGGCCGCCGCCCGCGAAAGCGCGCGGGCCGTGAAATGCATGGCGAATTTGAGGCAGTGGGGCATGGCCTGGATGATGTACTGTGATCAGAACAAGGGATTGTTGCCCGCGGACGGAGGAGACGGCACCACGGCCAAGCCGGTCACCGTTCAAAGCGATCCTTCGGGGACCACGACCAATCTGACCTGGGACGACAACACCCTCTGGTTCAATGCGCTCCCTCCTTTCATGAATCTTCCGCCCTATTGGACCACAATCAACTCGGGAGCCGCCAGTGTTCCCACCGTCGGCGAAAACAGTATTTACGTGTGTCCATCCATGAACAACGTTGTCGGGGTACCGGCCGATGCGGCAGCCGGCGTCTCCTGGAGCAATAACCTCTTCAACGTATGGGGTGCGCCACCCGGCAACCCCGCGGGAAAAGTAAGGGAGCCGACTTGTCTCTCATACGTCATCAATTCAAAGCTGAATGGCACCGTAAAGAGTCAAAAAATAGCCCAGCTCGTTCCTCCGACTTACGTGGTGCTGATGACCGAAAAGCGGATGTCACCAAGCGAGTTGCCGACGACGGATGGATGGTATGGCAAATCACTCGGCCAGTTGAAAGCGGAGGAAAAGCGCTTCACGGCACGCCATCACAAGGGAGGACATCTGCTCTTTGTGGACGGGCATGTCTCCTGGTTCTCAAACGCCGAATTGCAGATTCCTTACTCCGTTGCCCCAGTCTACGACTACAACGATCCGGGCAAGGTCGTGTGGGATCCGTTTGGACCGGAAGGACTCGCCGCCAATTAAGGTCGTTCGCTTACCCACAATTAATGAGAAGCAGGTTGTAGCTTTACAATGAGATCTATACTGCAGACTCTTCAGACCAATACGAACAGCAGGTCTTCTACAAGGAGTGGTATGAAACACAATCGGAACCAATCTAGGAAAATCACCGCGGCTGCCGCCTTGGCGGCTGCCGGAATGTTGAGCGCGGCGCAGCGCCAGACGCAAGCTCAAAACGCGCCGATTAACTATTCCAGCACGAGCACGACATACACGCAGAATTTCTCGGCGCTCGGTACCTATGAAACGAACAGCCAGTATCAAAACGGGTGGCTGGGATCCGATGGGGACGCCAAGAAGGGGACGGTAACGAATGGGGCGTGGGATGACACATCCAACCCGACGATTCCTGGCTGGTACGCAAGTGAATCCACAACGGGTATCCCGCGGGGTCAAGGTACCGGAGGACCGAACGAACTTCCCCTCGAAGCGGGAGATGGAACCCCGAAGGCCGCGACAACTTGGACAACTGGCGGCAATACCGTGACGTTTGGCGCCCCCAGCATGACGACGGACAAGACGACGATCACGGGCGGCCTCTTCAGCCTGGGGCTGACCACTAGCGGCTCGGGAACGCCAACCCAGACCGGATCTTCGACCCGCGCTCTGGGCTCGGCAACGACGAGCACTTCGTCAGCGGTCACTTTTGGTGTGGAGTTCACCAACACAACCGGCCATATCTTGAGTGGGGTCAACGTCGGTTACACCGGCGAAGAGTGGTTCACCGGATACGACACAACACCCGGCCGCGGGCTCACCTTCGAGTATGGGGTGAATCAATCGAGCATTGACCCGGCTGTTGCAGGAGGCTACACGATCAACGGCGCGCTCGGATTTGGAACGGGAACTGGGCATAACGCGCTGCCCGTGCCCGGTGGCACAACCGCTGCGGTCAATGGTGGTACTCCCGTCGGTTATCCGACGAGCCCGACTAACGCCACGCCGCGCGGTGGAACGACTCTCGACGGAACCAACCCCCTCAACCAGACCCAGTTCAGTTCCACGATTCCCCTCGTCCTCGACCCGGGTCAGACCATTGACCTGATCTGGACGCGTCAGGACACACTTGCGGGTGGTCCCCTTCTGGGAGTCAGTAACTTCAGCTTCTCCGGCAATCAATTTAATGGCAAAGACCTCACTTTTGCACCGAGTCTGGTCCCCAGTTATTCCTGGGATACTTCGACGGTGAATTGGACCGACAACAATAACTCAAATGCGCCGACCGCGTTTACCCAAAATGACATCGTTGAATTCACGCAAGCCGGTGTCGGAACGGTCAATGTAGCGTCCGGCGGTGTCTCCTCCACCCAGATCAGCGTCAGCAACACCAGCGGCACTTACGCGTTTACCGGCGGAGCCATTGGCGGCGGGGAGCTTCTCAAGACCGGCGCTGGCACGTTAGTACTCGGCAGCGCCAGCAACGGGGGTAACTCCAATACCTTCTCGGCCCTTCAGATCAACGGCGGAATCGTCGAAGCCTTCTCCGACGGCGCGATGGGCGATCCCAATGCGGGAACCATCGGGATTAATGGAGGCACGCTCCAGTTCGGCGCGGCTTTCACCACCAGCGCGAATCGCTCGATACAGGTCTCTGGCACCGGCGGTTCGATCGACACCAACGGAAATAACGTCAATTTTGCTGGGGTACTAGCCCTGGATGCTGCGTTTTCCAAGAAAGGGACCGGCCAGTTGGTTCTGTCCAATTCGGTCGCTTTGGGGCTTCCCGGAAGCCCGTCCTCCACGTTCTCCATTCTGGCTGGATCGGTCAGCCTGGCAAGCCAGGCGACCGGTGTGCAAGCAATCGTAGCCCCGGCAGCGCTTTCCTCTTCTGCCGGATTCATCGGCGACCTCTATCTCGACGGTCCGTATCGTTTCCAGGTTGAAGGTGGCACGGTCGGCGTCGCCAGCGGCACGCCCGGCCATGTCTACGTTGATGTCAGCGGGGGTTCGATTTACGGCGATTCTACGCCCGGCGCCAGCACTGGGACGCCAACGACAACAACGTTCAACAATCCAATCGTTCTAAACCACAATAATCTGGCCCAGCCGTTCACAACTGGAATCGGTTCTTCGTCAGTCGGAAACACCACAAACATCGGAACGATCGGCGGGACCGGTGAAGGAATTTCCGGCAACGGCAATGTGGTGTTTACGAATCATCTCAGCACCGGCGGTGGCGCCGGAGTGGTTGAGCTCAACGTGGCCAATTCCTGGACCGGCACGACTTCTTTCGACATGACCGGTCCGGTTATCATGAACGTAAACGGCGCAATTCCGGACACCGCGTTCATTTTTGGTAATGGTCACGGTGGCGGCCTCGGCCAGCTCGACCTCAACGGCCAAAATCTGACCATCGCCGGACTCTCTACTGACTCCAGCGTGGGGTTGAATGCGACCAACGCCGGCGATATCAGCAACGGCACATCGACGACCAGCACGATTACGCTCAACGGCAGTGTCAGCGGTACCTATCAAGGCGTCATCGGGGCAGGCGTCTATGTGAATCCGATCACCGGCAATCAGGGGACTGACAATATCGCCCTTGTCCTGGCCCCGGCGTACACGGGCACGCTCACTCTCACCGGTGCCAACACCTTCAATGCCGGCAGCGCGACTGCTACCAATGTCACGATCAGCGGCGGAGCACTCGACATCGAAACCTGGTCCCACACTGTCACAGTGAATGGAAGCCCGGTGACGACGACCGGCAGTGCCTTGCCTGCCAACAGCAACGTCCTGAATAATTCGACCGCGGCCTATGGCCTGGTCGTCAATGATTCAACCGGCACAACCGCGACGAAAATCACGGGTACCGGCAACACAGCAATTGGCTCCGCCGGACTTGTCACAGTTGGAACGCTCACTCAGGGGACGGTTTCCAACGCCGGCACTCTGACGATCACCACCGGCGGGACGATCACGACCGCGCTCAACAATTCCAATGGGACGTCGACCCAGGGTTCGACGACGATCGCCAGCACGGCGAATGTGAGCGTTGGGAGCGTGCTCCAGAACAGCCTGACGGTGAACGGCAAGCTGTCGATCATCCCGGGCCCGGTGGTTAATTCCGTGGCATCCGAGAGCGGGGTCAACAGCCTGCTGATCGCGGGCACGCCAACCGCTCCGACCGGCACCCTGGACCTGGGCAACAGCAAGATGGTGATCGATTATGCCGCGGGCAGCGGCACGAGTCCCGACTCGACCGTCCGCTCGCAGATCCTCAGTGGCCGTGGCACCGGGGCCTGGACGGGAACGGGTATCACAAGCAGCACCGCCGCCACCAGCGCTGCGGGCAACAATGGGGTCAGCCACTATGAGGTCTTCTGGGCCGATGGAAACGGTTTCGAGTCCAACGGAACCACTTCGTTGACCCAGCAGGTTCCCGGACTGACCGCGGGTCACGAGCTCATCGAGGTCACCCAGGCCGGCGACGGAAATGGTGACGGGATCGTCGACGCCAGCGACTATGTCATTCTGGCCAACGACTTTAACAAGTCGACGACGCTGGGTCCTGCCGGAGGCGACTACAACTACAGCGGTGCTGTCGACGCTTCTGACTACGTCATCCTCGCCAACAATTTCAATCAGGGAACGAAGTTTACCCCCGCGCAGCTCGCCTCGTTCAATCAGCTTGGACAGGAATCGGGGATGTCGGCGAATTGGATCGCGAGCGAGGATTCGAAGTTCACGATTGTTACGCCCGAGCCGGGCAGCTTGGGGCTGATGGGCATTGTGGCGGCGGCGGCGCTGACTCGCCGCCGACGCCGACCCATCTGAACTGCGGGGGAACGGCGCGAGTGGCGCCGGGCCGTTCCCAGGATCGATCGTCCGCGCTGACAGAATTACCCGTGACGCGTGCGCGGCATGGGCGACAATACTATTCGGCTCATCCCTCAGGGCTGGCCGGTTACCGTGAAGGAGATTGTTATGAGAGACGTGAGAAAATTGAGCTGGTGTGCTCTGGCAGCCGTTGCCATCGGTGCAGGGGTCGCACAAGCGGCTCCGATTGAAACCGTGCAACTGACGCTCGTTGTGGACACTACTGCGAAGACCTGGAGCGCGTACGAGCAAAACTCGGATGCGTCTCAGACCTCGGGGCTCGCGGGGATTTCGTTCGACGTGGTCGGCAGCGGTGGAATTGGGGTGGATTCGTCTTTTTTCGATCTGCCGTTCGACGCGGATAAAGACGGCGCGGGTCCAACTGGATTCGGAACACAGGTTCAGAACGGCTTCCCGAGCGCGGGACTGGCCATTCAAGGATTCCAGCCGACAACCTTCACCGTCAACAAGGCTAAGGATGTAACCAGCGTGTACCTGGGCGTCGGCAACCAGGCTGAAACTGTGAACACATCCGATGACGGCAAAGGGGCCAACCATGGCGCATCGCCCGGAACTGTCTCAACAACGACCCTGACCGATCCGGTCTTGATCGGCGACGGCACCTTTACTGGAACCTCCGGTGCTCTGACGATTTCCAGCTCCACCGGACGCATTAACCTGCTCCCGGCGCAAATGCCAACGGCAACCACCGGCGGCGCGCCGGTACTCGAGTTTCAGCCCAGGTGCTGTGACTGGCCAGACGGTCCCCATCGGCGTTCCCGAGCCCGCCTCGCTCGGAGTTCTTGCCCTGGGTCTCGGAGGACTCCTCCTCCGCCGCCGGCGGTAAGCTCGTTTGGTTTATCATTCCCGATTAATTCAGTCCCGAGGAGCGGAACACGCCCCTCGGGACTTTCTCATTACTGGCGTTTGCGCGTCCTGATCTCTGCGAGAAAATCGCAATTCAAAGTGGACGCGCACCTGTATGAAAGCGGATCAGTCGGCGGCGCGGAAATCGGCGAAGACCCGAAGGAAGGCGGATCATGAGTTTAGCAATAACCAAGTCAGGCCTTGCGGGCAGGAACCGGACATGTTTGGTTTTGATATCACTGGGAGGAACGGTCGGATTGACCAACGTGGCCCATGGGTTGGTTATTAACCCTACGTTCGACACTACGATCACCGGGTTATCAAACGCCTCCCAGTGGGAGAACGCCAT
The DNA here is from genome assembly GCA_963754335.1 of uncultured Phycisphaerales bacterium. GTDB lineage: Bacteria > Planctomycetota > Phycisphaerae > Tepidisphaerales > Tepidisphaeraceae > JBBSDP01. The sequence continues at coordinate 390,721 of CAVWFQ010000005.1, read as the reverse complement.
CAATTTTGCCGACCAGCAGTATGAAAATCTATTAACCGACCCGATCACGATCAACCTTACGTTCGTGGCCGGCGGAGGGTTGGGCGAAAGCAACACGCCTCTTCAGCTCGTGACCAATGGCTACTCTGGAATGAAGTCGGCGCTGGCAAATGACTCCAAGTCCGCCAATGACGCAACTTCGATTGCCCATCTGCCCGCCACGGACCCGACCGGCGGCGCTAATTTCATCGTCTCCAACGCGCAATCGAAAGCGTTGAACCTCGGCATTTTCCCCGCAAATGGGACAGAAAACGACGGGACTGTCACGCTCGGCAAGGATACCGCCAATGGAGGCTCGAACAACTACACATTTGATCCCAACAATCGGGCCGTCGCGGGTGATTATGATTTCATTGGCGTCGTAGAGCATGAAGTCTCGGAAGTCATGGGGCGCATCGGCATACTTGGCAATACGCTGGGTTCGGGACAGCCGTTCTACGGTGCGCTTGACCTTTTCGGGTACACCGGCGCAGGCGCATTGGATTTGAAGCCGAATCAGGCCGGCGTGAATTTCTCGATCAACGGGGGCCAGACGCTCCTCAAACTCTATAACAACGGAAGCAACGGCGGCGACAACAAGGACTGGGCGAGCGGATTTACTCCCGACTCGTATGATGCATTCGCCACACTGGGGGCCGAAGCGGATATTACTCCCGTAGACAAGATACAGATGGACGTGATCGGCTACGATCCGGCTGCCGTACGGAACCTGACCTGGAACCAGGTCGGGGGAAAATGGAACAGGGTCAGCACCAACCAGCCCTGGCTCAATAGCGCAAGCGCTGCTTACTATTCCGACAGCGATACCGCCAATTTTACCAACACCACGGCAGGGGCGGTCACCATTGACTCCATCGGCGTCTCCCCGGCCACAACAAATGTGAGCAATTCCAGCGGCAATTACACGTTCACCGGCGGCGGCATCTTAAGCGGCGCGCTGATCAAAACCAACGGAGGCATTCTCACGCTTTCAAATTCCCACAACGCCTTCACCAGCGTTATGGTTTCCGGCGGCACGCTCGACGTCGAAACCAATGGCTCGGGCAGCACGCTTCCCGCCAACATCAGCATCACGAACAGTAACAGCCTGATCATCAACGATTCAGCGGCAACGACCGCCACTCAGATCACCGGCAGCGGCGCCACGACAATCGGCGGTTCTGGAAATGTGACTGTCGGAACACTGACTCAGGGTACGGTTTCCAATGCCGGCACGCTGACAATCGGCAACACGACGACGGCGACGACGAGCACGATCACCAACGGAATCAACAATTCCAATGGGACGTCGACACAGGGTTCGACGACGATCGCCAGCGCGGCAAACGTGAGCGTGGGGAACGTGCTGCAGAACAGCCTGACGGTGAACGGCAAGCTGTCGATCATTCCGGGGCCGGTCGTCAATTCCGTTGCCTCCGCCAGCGGGGTCAACAGCCTGACGATCGCCGGCACCCCAACGGCCCCGACCGGCACGCTGGACCTGGGCAACAGCAAGATGGTGATCGATTACGCCGCCGGCAGCGGCACATCACCCGACTCCACCATCCGATCGGAGATACTCAGCGGCCTCAATGGCGGAGCTTGGACCGGCACCGGCATCACCAGCAGCACGGCGGCGGCCAGCGCGGTGGCAAACAAAGGGGTAAGCCACTACGAAGTCTTCTGGGCCGACGGGAACGCCACGGACCCTATCACGCACAAGCCGCTCACTCAGACGGTTGCAGGACTGACTGCCGGCGAAGAGCTCTTCGAGGTTACGCAGGCGGGCGATGCCAACGCTGACGGGACGGTCGGCGATGCGGATTTCGTGATCCTCGCTACTCACTTCGGACAATCCACGACGCTTGGTCCCGCCGCCGGCGACTTTGACTACGACGGGACCGTAGGCGACTCCGACTTCGTCGTCCTTGCGACCAACTTTGGGCTGGGAACCGCTTTCACCCCAAACCAGACTCAACGCGTTTAATTCTTTCGCGGCGAACGTGGTTGGAGAATCGTCGCAATGGATTCAGAGTGAGGACGCCAAATTCACCATTGTGACCCCCGAGCCGTCGTCGTCAGGAATGATCGGATTAGCCGGTGCGGCGCACTGCTTAGGCGGTAACGCGCCTCGACGTCGGCGCCGGTTTGCCGTCAACGGGGATCACTCTCGTTCACGATTGGGCAATTCGTAAGAGTTTCGACATGTTTGATCGTCGCCCGTAATTATTTATCCGAGTCGGATAAACATTGCGTTCCTTCAGGAATACCGTACGGGCATCAAGCAGACATTAGATGCTGCGGTTCCGCATCATCAGGCGGGTCGCCTGGACGCCGTGCAAACCCTCTACCGCAAGGTCCTGAAACAGCAGCCGAACCATGGCGAAGAGTACTGCATCTGCTGGGCGTGGTGGCGGGACAGCAGGGCGCACCGATGAGTCGATCGACCTGATCCGACGTGCCGTCCCCTCGATCCAAACGAGGCCGAATTTCACAGTAATCTCGGTAACGACCTCAGATCGCGAGGGGATTCTCAAGCAGCCGCGGAGGCTTATCACGCGGCCATTGTGTTGCAGCCGGGGGCGCCGACATACACAATGTTCTGGCGGATGTGTTGGGGGTGATGGGGCTGCCGGACCAGGCGATTGAATCGTGAAAGCGGGCCGTTGCCATTCAGCGGGATTTCATCCCGGCTCTGCTGAATTTGGCCGACTGTCTGCGGCGCACTGGTGATTTGGAAGAAGCGATCGCCGCCGGGAGGTGCATCCTCGTTCTCGATTAACGCTGCGCCCCGGCCCAACTGGATCTGTGATTGGCTCTGGGGAACGCGAGACGATTCGCCGAGGCCATCGTCCGGTTCCGCGCCTGCCTCAGGCTGAATCCCGATGACAGCGATGCACATCGTTGTCTGGGCGCAGCGCTCGCAGCCATAGAACGATACGACGAACGCCGGTCATAGAGCCAGATGACAGTCTATGTAGTGGTGACATAAACCCAAATCAAATCACAGCAAGAGCTTTATATGAGAATTTGCGCGAGATTATTATTCACTTAGCGGGTCCTATGTTTTGTGCCCCTAACTTTCCGCCATCGCATTCGGCGGTGTGGCCGGGCGACAGCGGGGACATGCGTCCCGCATGGGAAAGTCCAAAGTGATCAATTGCTCCCTCAGGGGGCAGGAGAAGAGTCATGATGATCAAGCAGAAGCGGAAAGCGGCAAAAATGATGTTCTCGGCGGTTGCAGCAGCGGGTGTAGTCGGACTAACGGCCAGCACGCGCGTCTTCGTTTACCGCCGGCGATCTGGCAGTGTTTGATGCGAACGCCAGTTCGAACAACACGACCGGATCAATCATTCAAGTAGCGCCGACGGCGCCGGCCAGACCGGAAATACATCTCTTGCCATTCCCGGTGCAGTCAATACGGCCGCCAATCTGCGATTTAGCGGAAGCGCCGGCACGACCGGTTACGTTGCCCTGAGCAACGATCGGACGCTCCTTTCGTTCAACGGCGTGGATGACGCGACCAGCAGCAGCGTAAACAGCAATACGATCCTGACACGCGGCGTTGGAACGTTCGACAGCAACGGCAATTTCAACGTTCCCGCGACTTATACGGGCGTCACGGGTATGCAGCCGGCGACGGGACCTCCATTGATAACTCCAGCTACTACATTTCCGACCAGGACGGGCTTTACACCAATGGCGGTGGCCCCACCCCAACTACCTCGGCAAACCTGCGCGGCATCAAATCGTTCGGTGGTACTGTCTATACGCTGGGCCGAGCCTGCCTTCGGTTGTGAGTAGTGTCTCGTCGCCGACCGCCAGCCGTTTGACGGGGTTGACCGGGCTTTCGAGTGATTCGAAGGCGGTAGACTTTTATCTGGTCGCGTCGGGCGGTTCAGCCTACAACATTCTGTATGTCCTCGACAACAACTCGGGCACCGGCACGAATAACAAATATTCGCTCGTCGGCGGAACCTGGACGTCGAAGGGTCTGCCTCAACCGGTAGCAGCGTCGGCGGTGACGGAATAGCGGCCAAGGAAGATGCCAACGGCACTTCCGAGGATCTCTTCCTTACCACCGGCAATGGATCGACAGCCGCTAACAGCCTTGATGGAGTGGTGGATTCCAACGGTTTCAACCAGACGATCAGCCTCGGAGGAGTCACCACCCTCTATACCACCACTCGACGGACGTTCTCAAGGGCGTTGATTTCACTCCGACTCCTGAGCCATCGAGCTGGCCCTTCCTCCTCGGTATCGGCGGCCTTTCTTTGCTGAAGGCCGTAGACGAAGCCTGTAATGGTTGATGCCTGAACGCAACACCTGTTGAGAGCCGCCCGGCGTTTATGCCGGGCGGCTTCATTTGGCTGGAAATCCGCAGCCGACATCAAATGTCTACGTCCCGGAATCCATTTGGCAGACAACGGTGGATGGATCGTCTGTGCTGTCGCACTCAGCGGTGGCGAAAGAGTAATTCATTCATTCCCACCGCGTCACGCAGGGCGTTGCAAACCGTCGTGTCTCCGCTGACGCCCGCGCTTGTGCCGTGATCGATTCGGTCCTAGAGTGTCGTGCCGCCAAAGACAGTGAAAGAATCGGACATCCCGCTCAGACTGTCATTGCTGTGTGGTCCGACGACCTTGAACGCCGAGGTTTATTGCGGTCTTCAATCGTTCGAAATGAACCTATGATCCGAGCGTCGGCCCATGATTCAAACTGGGCGCGACCTGGACGTGGCGCTAATACCGTAGCCCTGAACGCGCCTTCAATCCTCGGAAGTTGTATGCTTGGCGAGGAAAGGAATGGTTTCATTATATGAAAGGCGTCATCCTTGCCGGCGGCACCGGTTCGCGTTTGCACCCGCTTACGAAGGTGACCAACAAGCACCTTCTCCCTGTCTATGACAGGCCGATGATCTATTATCCGCTTCAATGCATGGCAAAAGCCGGCATCGAGGAGGTGCTGCTGGTGACCGGCGGAAATAACAGCGGGGACTTTATCCGCCTGCTGGGCAATGGCCGTGAGTTTGGGTTTAAGGATCTCAATTACGCATATCAGGAACAGGCGGGAGGAATTGCCCAGGCGCTCAGCCTTGCCGAGCACTTCGCCGAGGGAGAACGCATCTGCCTCATTCTCGGCGACAATATCGTCGAGTACTCGATCGCCCAGAGCGCCAGCCGGTTTCGTCAGCAGGAAAAGGGAGCGAGGATTCTGCTCAGCCAGGTGGAGAATCCCAAGGCGTACGGCGTGGCTGAGATTCAGGATGAGCGTCTGGTCCGCGTGATTGAAAAGCCGCCGCGGCCGACAAGTCAATTGGCAGTGATCGGCATTTATTTTTATGATGGCAAAGTCTTCGACATCGTTCGGACGCTGTCTCCCTCATCGCGCAACGAACTCGAGATTACCGACGTCAACAACGCCTATATTCAGCGCGGCGAGATGACGGCTGAGACCGTCGAAGGATGGTGGGCTGACGCCGGGGAAAACGTCGATTTCTATCTCAAGGCCTGCAACCGGGTCGCCGAAGGCGGAGCCAACAAAGATCGATCGATGACCGATGCGGCGATTCCGCGAGTCGTATACTGTTCCGCCGCTCGCGATCGAACTCCCGAGGGCAACCCGTCGCAGGAGCGATGATGCATGCAGGTGGTCGAGACTCCTATTCCCGAGGTGAAGATTCTGATCGCTCGCAAGTTTAGCGATGTGCGCGGACATGTTGTCGAAGCGTATAACCGGCGGACCTTCCGCAGCCTTGGCATTTCGACAGATTTCGTCCAGGACAACCAGTCATTGTCCGTCGAAAGTGGGATTATCAGGGGCCTCCACTACCAGATCGCGCCGGCGGCCCAGGCCAAGCTGGTTCGGGTGCTGAGCGGCGCAATCCGCGATGTGGTCGTCGATCTCCGTCGTCATTCGCAGACCTTTGGTAAACACCTGAGCACGGATCTGAACGCCGATGACGGCCGGCAAATCCTCGTTCCTGTCGGATTTGCGCACGGATATTCCTCGCTGGAGCCGAACACGTGCGTTCTTTACAAGATCTCAGATTATTACTCTCCGCCACATGAGCGCGGAATCCGCTGGGACGATCCGGCTCTTGAAATCGATTGGGGAGTCAGCGGGGAAAATGCCCTTCTTTCGGAGCGTGACCGAATGCTTCCGCTTCTCAAAGATGCGGGCGACCTGTTTTGACGGTAAAGAATCCAGTCGATTCTTTTTCAAAGCCGCGACCGACCCATGCTCGATGCTCGTACTTCCATCCTGATTACCGGCGGCAACGGAATGCTCGCCCGGGCTCTGCTTCGAGCCGCGACTGCTCGCGGGTTGCGCGCGATCGCGCTCTTGCGCGGCGAGTGTGACATCACACGCGCATCCGAAATTCGCTCATCGCTGAACCGGCATCGGCCGTCCTACATTCTAAATTGCGCCGCTTACACCGCCGTCGATCGATGCGAGGCAGACCCAGCCACCGCCAATGAAGTCAACGGTCATGCTCCCGGATTGCTCGCGGCGATTGCCCGCGAGCAAGGCGCGTTTCTCGTGCATTACAGCACCGATTTCGTATTCGACGGGAAAACCGATCGGCCGTATCGGCCCGGCGATGCAACCCATCCGGTCAATACTTATGGCCGTTCGAAGCTCCTCGGCGAGCAGGCGATCGCCGCCAACGGAGACCCGTCCCGATGCCTGATCCTTCGCACCGCATGGCTGTTTGGCGCCGACGGCGACTGCTTTCCCCGCGCGATTGCCGCCAGTACTACTGAACCCCTATTCGTTGTCGATGATCGGTTCGGAAGTCCGACCTACGCCACCGATCTTGCGAGCGCAACCTTGGATCTGCTTAACCGGGGCGCTCCGGCACGTTACACGTTGCCAATCGAGGCGCCGCAACCTGGTTCGAGCTGGCGATAGCGACGACAATTCTTTTTGACGTCGGCGTCGTCCCCACGCCGATCAGCACGGCAGGATGGATCCGGAGCCACCCGAATCAGGCCGTCCGCCCGGCTTACGGTGTGCTCGATATCCGCGAAACGGAGCGAATTCTCGAACGTCCTATGCGGGGCTGGACGGACGCGCTGCGGGATTTTCGAGTCGAAATGGAAAGCGATCAATCCGACTGAATTAGGGTCCCAGGCGCAGAATTCATCAAATCTTAACCTGATCGTAAGAATCTGCTGTCACAGAGCGGCGACGCTCTTCAAGCGGCGTCCGGGAAAAAATGGGTCGAAACGCATAAGCGTTGATTCGACTCCGCGTGCAGTGTAAAGGTTGCGCCAGCCGTCTGGTAACTTATGAATTCGCCCCGGAATATCAGCCAGGCCCCGACCGCGCCGTCACGCGGCACTCCCGCGACCAGCCCGGCCTGGCTCTACAAGCGCCATCGGGCACTTCCAGCTTCAGGGCGCTTCTTGGAGAAGGAGCGGCGGGGAAGGTCTTTCGCGCCGAAGACCTTCAGCTCGGCCGCCATGTCGCGCTGAAAATCGTTTCGCTGACGAATGGTTCAGCGAATGGCCTTCGCTCCGCCGAGCAGGTGCTTGGGGAAGCGCGTGCTCGCCGCGGCCCTGGACCACCACCATATCGTGCGAATTCTCGAAGTGAACGAGGCGCCGCGATTCTGTTATATCGCCATGGAACTGGTCGAAGGGGGAAACCTCAACGAATTGGTGCGGAGCAGCGGCCCGATGGACTACGTGCGGGCGTGCCAGTTGGCCGCCGAGGCGGCCGACGCGCTGGCTTATGCCCACGAGCACGGCGTGATCCATCGCGACGTGAAGCCGTCAAACCTGATGCTCAGCCGCGGCGGACGCTGCAAGCTGGCGGATTTCGGATTGGCGGTGGTGAGCGGTCCGAGCCGGGGCGGAGCGTGCCAGGGCCCGGCGGGCACCCCTCAATATGTCGCCCCCGAGCTGATCGCCGGCCGCGACGCCGGCCCCGCCGCCGATATTTACAGTCTGGGTGGGACGCTCTGTTATTTGTTGACCGGCAAGCCTCCATTCAGTGCAGCCAACGCCGCGGAGATGTTCGAGCAGCATCTTCATGCGGCCCCGCCGGACCTGTCACTGCTTCGCCCCGATCTTCCTGAATCTTTGGTTCGGGGTATCGAGAAAGCATTGCAGAAAGCGCCGCAGGATCGATTCGAGAACGCCGCGGATTTTCCGCGGCTCCTGCGGATCCACACGATTCCCCTGGGCGGCAGCCAGGGGATGGGCGGAAGCTTCGGTTCCTCGGGCCTGCTCGAGGCCGCGGCATCAGGGCCGCGTAACGCGCGCGTGAGAGCGACATTGCTCTGGGCCGGAGCCGCGGGCGTCATCGGGACCGCCCTGATTTCCCTGCTCGTATTTCTATGGTCGGGTGGATCGGGACCCACCGCCGGTCGCGCGACGTCATCCGAATCGCCGCCGGCGCCAGCCCAGGTGGCCAGCGCGCCGCCGACAGTTCATCCGCTTTCCGTCGATGCCAGCGATGTCTTCCAGGCGACGGATGTTTCAAAACTATCGTCGATTGCGCACGGGCAGGACCTCGAACGGGCGACGCGCGACATCGCAGTTGAAGGGATCGTCGCGGCAAACCAAATCAGTAAGCACGCCAAGTTTTTCCGGATTACCTTCGCCCAATCGGACGAAGACGCGTTCTCATGCATCTACAACTCGGATGTGCTCCCATCACTGCAGGCAAAGTTCGGAAGCTCTGATGGCCTGGGCTTGTCTGGAAAGCGCGTCCGCGTGATCGGGCGCGTTCAGCTCACCAAGGGTCGACCGGCGATTCATATCGACAGCGCCGACCAGATTCAGATTGTGCCGGGAACGACGCAGCCGGCAAATACTCAACCCTGAATCGCGGGAGAGTGAAAGTCGAAACCGGATCGACCAATGAAAACGCGTTCTCCGGCCTTCCGGAAAACGCGCGTGATCTCAGAGCCGATTCGCAAAATCTATGTAGACTGGCGAATTCGCTCCAGCCTCTTGACGGCAGTTCCGAACTTTCCATAGGAAGTCGCGAGCCGCACGTCATGAATCGAGTCGCCGCAAACGGTAGCGACCAGCGGCCATGCACAAACCATCGCCACTGCCACGAGTCCGTTTTGAAGCTCTTTCTTTAAATTGCTCATCGCACACGCTCCTTGACTGAAAATAGCGAGGCTCCCAAACCTCAATTGTTCGGGCGGATCGTGCGCGCTGCCGATTGGCGAGGCGTTATTGCTCAATAAGATTTGGGTAAAGCCACTTGGACCCGGCAAATTGTGCAATTCGCGATATCTGCAGCGTTATTCGGCCGCATGTTAAGATTGCATTCGGCTGCGCCCGCGTTCAGGTGCGCCGTTTGGAAAAATGATGCGGGACCGAAGGTATTCTTTCAATCAGCGCGCGACGGCCAGCACGATAAACCGTCCGCTCGCGTCGATCGTGGTCGGAAGCGCCGGCAGGTCGCGCGTGGCGGGGCCTTCAGTCACTTTTCCGGTGGGATCGAAGGTTGAGCCGTGGCATTTGCAATAAAATGAATGGTCCGGCTCTGCATGGAGCCGGCAGGCACGGTGGGTGCAATTGGAAGAGAGGGCGACGAGCTGGTTTCCTCGGCGAATGATGAAAAAGCCCTGGGAGCGGAAGCGATCGTAGACGCCATCGGCTGAGTAGTCAGACGCCGGACCGGTATCGATGCTGACGGGGCGGAGAACGATTGGGGCGTTTTCACCCGCGTTCTCCGCCGCGCACCCGCCGGCGACGGCGCAGGTCAGGATTACGAATTCCCGCCGATTCAGATTCATATCATTCCTCTCGGCTCGGTTCTCAAAATTCGAATACGAGACTCGTGTAGATCCCCCAGCGCAGGTCCTCGCGTGATCCCTGATCCATCGGAAAGACATATCCTATCCCAAGCCGCGGCTGGAATCGTCCGATCGCCGCCGTGTTGATTCGCAGCGCGAGATTACCGAGCAGGGCATTGCTTCCGCCGGCATGGGTATTCAAAAGCGTTTCGCCCTGCATTTCAAAGACGGGGATGATCTGTTCGACGCCGGGAATCGGAAGCTCGTTATGCTGGATCGTCCAGCCGAAGACGAACCCATATTCGAATGATTGATTGCCACCTTCGTCCCCGGATCCGCGCAGAAATGAATAGCCGAGGATGCATTGCGCGGTGAAATGGTCGCCGAGGCGAAGGTCATCGAAGATCTTGGGAACGATTTCGGTGTTTTTGCTGAGCGGCGTGTTCGTTGGAATGCCGACCTCGATTCCAACCCCAAACGTGCTGTCCACAAATTCGTTAGGCGACACATACTGATAAAGCGGATAGCGGGCGCCGACGTCGACGTTATCGAATCCCTGTTCGCGATCTCCGTCGATCGCGTCATAGTCGTAGTGAACTTCGACTTCGACGGTGAGCAAGCCGAAGCCATGCTCGACTTCCGCGGTGAACGCGTTGACGTTTTGCCCGGAACCCTCCGTGTGGAGCCAGTCGAGGCGAAGTTCGTTCACCTCCAGATCCGAATCATCAACGATGAACGGCTCGGGAAAGACGCCCTTGCCGTACTGGCTGCGGCTGTCGAGCAATCCAAGCATTCCATAATGGGTATCGCCGGGGGCGGGGGCCGCACAGGAGTCGAGCGTCAGCAGCCTGGAATAGGGCGCGGGCGCCGAATCCGCCAAAGCCCAGCCTGGCTGGAGCGTAACAATGATGATTCCGAACACGAGAAGAAAGGCGATGGGGCTGATGACCTTGCCACGAACACCGTGCGAAAAGAGCTTAACCATGGGACTTTTCCTTAGTGAGACAGAATCTCAATGAGACTGAGTCGCAGTCACACTAATTATTATCTCAATCGTGTCAAGCGCCATGGGACCGAATTCTCCAACGCCCCCCCGATGAGGCCTGTAATGAGTTGTCGAGGATTGATCAAAGGAGTGTGGATATGAAATTCGTCGGGAATGTGCGCAAGGATCGCGGCTTCAGCCTGGTCGAGCTCCTGGTCGTGATCGGAATTATCGCGATGTTGATCGCGATGCTCCTGCCGGCCCTGGCGCGGGCGAGGCAGCAGGCGCAAATGATCGAATGCCGCTCCAATATGAGGCAGGTGGGTCTCTATCTGCTCGGCTACGCCAACCAGTGGAAAGGGGCGATGTTTCCGCCCAGCCTCGGGGACAGTCAGCCGCAGACCAATCGCTGGCCGGTCTTTGTTTTCGATCCGCCGGTTTACGATCCGCCGATCATGTTGTGCCCGAGCGATCTCGAGCCAACTTACGAGCACTCCTATATCCTCAATGCCCATATTCCCCAGCGCAAAGTGACGTATTCCAACACGCAGTTGCCCGGGCTGACGCCATCCGACGTAATCGTCATGGGGGAAAAAGTGACCAGCACGCCGGATTATTACATGGATCCCGGTGATTACACCGGAAAAGTCGAGTTCTATCGCCACGGCGCGATGTATGGATCGAACTATCTTTTCCTGGATCTCCACGTCGATACCCAGCTTCCGCGCGATGCCAACGCCGGGATCGATCCCTGGGATACGGTCGATCTTCCGCTTCCTCCGCCGCCGGAATCGTAAAGTGCTCCGATTTTTGTGGTGCAGCCTTCCAGCCTGCTCTCTCGAAAAGGCAGGCTGGAAGCCTGCATCACAATATCCCACTACAATCTCCGAATGGAAAAAAATCCCACCTGGACAGCCGTCGACGGCTATATCAACGGCCTGCTGAATTCCCCCGATTCCTCGCTCGACGCGGCGCTGGCCGACAGCGAGGCGGCCGGGCTTCCATCAATCAACGTCGCCGCAAACCAGGGCAAGTTCCTGCATCTCCTGGCCCGGCTTGCAGGCGCAAAACGAATCCTCGAGATCGGCACGCTCGGCGGATACAGCACCATCTGGCTCGCCCGCGCCCTGCCGCCGGACGGAAAGCTCATCACGCTTGAAGCGGATCCGAATCACGCCAAAATCGCGCGCGCAAATCTTGCCCGCGCCGGCGTCGCGGACCGGGTCCACCTCTATCTCGGCAAAGCGCTCGAGACCCTCCCCGGGCTGACGGAGCATGCACCCTTCGATCTGATCTTCGTCGATGCCGACAAGCAGAACAACTCCGCCTATCTCGACTGGGCAATCCGGCTGTCTCGCCCGGGAAGCGTCATCGTCGTCGATAACGTGATTCGGAGTGGCGACGTCGTGAATGCCGACTCATCGGATGATCGTGTCACCGGAACACGGCGGTTTTTCGAAGCTTTCGCGAAGGATAAGCGAGTGACCGGAACCGCGATTCAAACGGTAGGCGCCAAAGGATATGACGGGTTCGCGATCGCGATTGTGGTTGAATCCTCTGCTTAGACAATTCACTCGACTGTCGATCGGATCTCAACGCGGCGCCCCGTTCGGGCCGACTCCAGCGCCGCAAGCAATATTTCCGTGACATGTCGCGCCGCCCGCGCATTCGAAAGGGGCGGCTGAATCCTTCGTTCGATGCAATCGAGGAAATGCGTATGCGCCGAGCCGACCGGCTCGTCGATTCTCACCGGGTCCTCATCGATCGGCGCGTCGTCGCGATCGAGGGAGCGCGGCGCCAATCGAGTCGCCGGGGCGCCGTTGCGACCGGGAACGATGTATTTTCCGGCGGTTCCATGCAGCGAAAATTCCCAGGTGCGGCCGGGGTCGCACCAGCTCGTCTGCGCCGTAGCAATGGCCCCGGTTGCGGTGGTCATGACGACCGTCGCCGTGTCTTCAAGATCGGTCGGCTTGCCGAAGGTGCTGGTTTGGGCCGTCACGCGGCGAATGGTCCCCATCATCGCAACCAGATGGGCGACCGCATAAACGCCCATATCGAATAAAGCGCCCACGGCGGCCTGCTTCGCGTCGAAAAACCAGAGTTCCTGCGGATCGGGCTCGCCGAAGAGCTGGGTGATCTCGCGATAATAGATTTCCGGTCCCCCGTGCGAGGTTCGGGCATTTCCGCCGGAAAGCGCCCGAACCGCGCCGCCGGCGATCTGTTCACGAAGCGCGTGAAACACATCCGGAAAATGGGGGAGGCAGAAAACGGTCTGGTTCGGATGCGCATCGGCCGCCGCGACGAACGCGTCGGCTTCGACCATGTCCGCGCAGAGCGGCTTCTGCATCAGCACATGTTTGCCGGCCCTCAGCGCCTCGATTCCCCATCGCACATGATGCGTATGCGGCGTTGCGATGATAACCGCATCGACCTGTTCATCGGCGATCACGTCCTCATAGCGCGTCGTCGATCGGGAAATATCAAAACGCGATTTGAGCACGTCGAGCCGGGATTGCTTCCGCCCGGCGATCAGCGAAACCTGGGCGCGATGCGCCTCCGCCGCCAGCTCCGGCAGATGCATTTTGCCGGCGATGCCGCCGGCTCCGATAATGCCGAAACGAATCGGTTTCATGGCGACTCATATAGCACAGCCGCCCTCGGCTGTGTTCGACCGAAGATCGAAATCCCCCGCATACACCGCGGTTCCCTTCCGCCTTCGGCGGAACACAGCTACATAATCAAGAGTGAATTGTAGCTGCAACAACGATGCTGATGCCGAGGATGACCGCCGCCATCACAATCGCCACTGCGATGTTGTGACGCTCCGCCAGTTCGACTTCAATGTTCACCTTCGGAAGCATCCAGTCGAACAGCTTGAAGCCCAGGACCGTGAGCAAGATGCCGATGACGCCGAAGATGAGCGTCGAAAGAATCAGATTAACGATATTGGGCATGCGATGAGTTTCCTTCCAGAAGGGATTTTCAACAGATTAGGGAAAATGCGTGGATTCTCAATGCAACCGGGCGGATGCGTCAGTCATGGCGCCCTTGGCGTCATCAAGTAGTCGGAGTGAAGCCCGCGGCGATTCCAAGCCCAGGGATTTGAGCGTAACCGCCGATATTGCGCGTTCGGTTTCAAAAATGAGGATGATAGAACCGCGGCGCCGCCGCCATCCCTGGGCCCTCAACGCTCAGGCAGCCGGAAATTCATCGTAGCGGCACATCCTTCGGTTCGACACCCGCTGCCGCCGCGCCAGCGCGTTGACGCGCCAGCGTTTCGTCGCGCTCGCGCAGCGAGTCATAAATTGGTGAATTTCCGAATAATTCGGGGATCGCATAGGCGCTGACCGAGGCCGCCATCATCGGGAGGATCAGCGTCCAGGAGCCGGTCATTTCCAGCAGCAGCACGACCGCGGTGAGGGGCGAGCGAACCACGGCGGTGAACAGGGCGGCCATCGCAATGATGGCGCACGGCGTCAGGTCCATCGGAATGCGGCAGAGATGACACGCACCGGCGAAGACCGCGCCGAGCAGCGCCCCCAGGGCCAGAAGCGGCGCGAAGATCCCGCCGGGCGCACCGCACCCATAAGAACCGAGGGTCAGGACAAACCGCAGGAGCAGAAATGAAACGGCCACGAAGAGCGTCGTCGGCAGGGTGATGGCGCGCTCGGCGACGATTTCGCCGCCGCCGATCAAATGGGGCGCCTTCCACGCGAGCAATCCGACCGCCGCTCCGACGAGCGCCCCTTTGGATCCGCGTGGCCATTGTGCGGCCCGGCCCGACATTTGGATCGTCCAAAGGAGGCAGCGATTGAAAGCGATTCCGAGAAGTCCCGCCGCTGCTCCCAGAAATAGATAGCCGACGAGCGTCGCCGGGGCGGCATACCCCAGCGGCGCCACCTGGAAGTCCGGCCGATTCCCGATGATCCCGCGCGACACCGTCGTTGCGACGATGCAGGACACCACCGTGGCGACAAAAACGCGCACGGAAAATCGACGGATCAGCTCTTCGGCGACAAAAATCGCCGCCGCCAGCGGCGCGTTGAACGCGACGGCCAGTCCGGCGCCGGCGCCGGCGGCAATGAGCGTCCAGGGTTCGGGAAGAAATCGGCCGAACCGATCGCCAAAGAGTCTTCCAATCGTGCCCCCCATCTGCACGGTCGGACCCTCGCGGCCGAGCGCGAGCCCCGCGCCGATCGCGAGAACGCCCCCCACGAACTTGACCGGAAGCACGCGGATCGAGGCGGGGAGAAGATGGTTGCGAAGGACGGCTTCGACGCGCGGAATTCCGCTCCCGGCGGTTTCGGGCGCAAATCGCTCCGCCAGATAAACACCCAGCCCCGCGCCGCCGGCACAAAATGCCGTTGGAATAACCCACCCGATTTCCGGCGGAACGCGGGCGTGAGAAAATTCAAGAACCCGCTCCCTCCAGACGTCCATCCACATGAGAGCCAGTCGAAACGCCGCGCCGATCAATCCGGTTCCGACGCCGACAAAAATGGCAACAACCATCAACGGGATCCAGCGGCGCGGATCGCGCGGCAGCCGGTCCTGGTCCTCCGCGATGCCTTCAACCAATTCGCGGCGAACGGGGGCCGGCACCGATGAGGCATCGGCGGTGGCAGGATTTGCACTGGACGATTCCTGCATGAGACTGCGATCATACGAGATCGCTGAAAATAATTCGGCGGCTCTGCCAAACGGCAGGTCCGCGAAGATTTTCTCGACTTCTCCATTTTTTCCTCTGACCGGCGGAGGCCGATTGGCTAGAATGCAAATGCAGAAAAATCCCTGGCGGCTATCCAAAGGGGGGCTCATTCTTAACGAGCCCGCCAACTTGAATTGAATAGGCTATCGATGCGACCAACTCCAAGGAGAGCGTCATGCGCTGTCGGCTTTCTTTTTTGGTGATGATGCAGCTATCCCTTGTGGCGGTTGCCGCGGAGGCTCCCGCAACCGCTCCAGCCGAACCCAGCGTGGAAGTGGCATACCTTCGCGTGATGCAGCCGATGTCTCCGGAATTGCGTAACCTGATTTTGGGACCGCAGATGGGCGCGCTTTGGGAATGCTGAAGCGGGAGTGGAATTGTCACTCGTTGTGCACGTGCCCGGGGCGGCCATTCTGCATAGCAGTAACGCCGATCTGCAAATCAGCAGCTTCAGCGACGATCATCAGACCAATCTGGGCACGGTCCGGGTGATGAACCGATTTCCACCCTTCCAGCACCGGGCGGCAACATCAGTCAGGATTTACATCGCGCCGTGTTCGACATCGTTTCTTCAAAACTTCCCTCGAGCCAGGCCAGAGAGTTGTTGATTCATGGTAAAGTCGGTCTTCGGGTAGGCACCGGTTCGCGCTTCGATGAAGTGAAAGACGTGACGCTGAAAGTGGGTCAGAGCGTCGCTGCCGGGAACGTCAATCTCACGATCCGGGAAATATCGCAGGCCTCCGCGCAAGGCATTTCCGATGACGGCCTCATCCTTACCTTCGGCGTGAGAGTTTGCCCGAGGATCTCCACACGCTGAAATTTTACACTTCCGACGGAACCGAGATTTCCGGCCGCCTGCTCAGTCGCCAGACGCCCGGCGATTTTCCGGGCGCCCAGGGAACTCTCGCTTATCTGATCAGCGGCCATCCGGCGTCCGCGACCGTTCGCATTAATAGCTACGAAAAGATCGAACCGATGACGGTGCCGATCGATCTTCGGGTCGGTATCGGCGGAGGCGGTCGACTACTTGCCGCCGATGCAGGCAAACCGGTCGAGGCCGTTCAGCCGGTTCCGGCGGCGGCCACCCTGGCGCCCCCAACCGAAAAACCCGCCGAGGCGCGTCTCGAATTGCTCAGCCTGCATGCGAGCAAGTCGCTGCCCGCCGGCGTCGAGCTTCGCCATCCTGAAATGGCGCGTCCCCCATCACCGGCGTCGCTCACCTTCGAAATCGTGTGCCCAAATGAGTCGATCGTTCTGCTCGGCGATCAGCCGGTCCAGATTCGGAGCTTTGTTGACGATCTTGGAACTGATTTGGGTACCCATTACATCTGTAACCCGCACCCTCAGGACTTGTTTCCGGCTCAGAACAATATCGGCCCCGATTTGCATCACGCTTTTTTTGAAATGATTCTTGACCGCGACCCCAAGCCAGCTTCAACGCAATTGACGCTTAAAGGAGAACTCCGGCTGCGCGTCGGAACTGACGAACACACAATCGAGGAGAAGGCATTTGCGCCTCAGGTCGGCAACGCGATTGTGGCTGGCCCGGTGACGCTCACCGTTGCAACCATCTCGGGGTCACCGAGCCCGGTGGTGACGTTTACGGCAGAAGGACCGTTCGAACAAATCAGGCGGCTGGAGTTCATCAATTCCGATGGCGACCTCGTGCCCTACCGCATCCAAAACGACATGACGCTGCCCGATCGTGGGCGCCAGATCACCTATGTCTTTCTCGCAGCGTTCGATTCCGGCACGGTCCGGGCTACTTACTTTAAGAGCACGCGCACTTTAACAGTTCCGGTGGAACTGACCGCTGCGATCGGATTGTAGCCCTGTCAAACCAGCAGCCGAGGTCCCATGCTGAAAACATCCGCGACAGCTCTTCTTGTCTTCCTTTCCTGCGGTTCGATCGCGTTCGGCCAACCCGCGACGCAACCTGTGGCTAATGAAAACATCCCACGCGTCGAGCCGATTGCCTTGCACGTCAACACGCCTCTTTCCGCTCAGCGCCTTCGCGAGCTCGTACGGGAAGCGAATGTCGGGGTCTTTGCGCCGGGGAATTGGATTGACTCTCCTGCTGACAACACCGTCCCAGGCCATGATCCGCCTCGACCCTCGGGACATACGGATCGATCATTTCACGGACGATTGCGGAAAGGAACTCGATAACCCGCAGGTAAACGTCCAACTCAGAGATCTGTATCCCGGCGAATCGACCATCACCGCCGACCGCCACCACGCGCGGTTTGAGGTGACTTCCGTCTCCGTGCCTTCAAAACCGTCGCGGAGAGTCACGCTGAGCGGAAACGTGACCGTGACAGTGGGGGAATCGGAAAAGGAGATCGTTGAAAAGGACCTGCCTCTCGAAGTCGGCAGGAGCATCAAGATCGGCCAGACTGAAATGAAAATCAGCACCGTTCGAGCCTTCACGAACGGACAAACGGGAATGATCGTCGGCTTCGAATCGGACACGCCTTTGGATGCGGTCAAATCGGTGAGTTTTATCGATCGCGCCGGCGAGCTCATTCCGGCAACGCAGCAGGACACGTTCGTTCCACCGGGACAACAGGAAAAACGGGGTCGTCTTACCTATGCACTCCTTCGCGAATTGGATGCGGTGACGATTCGCGTTCGATGGTTTGATCAGGCAAAGCCGATCGAAGTGCCTTTCAAAATCGAGACGGGCATCGGCTTGGGAACTGCGACGTCATCCGCGCTGGAACAGTCGCGGACGTTCAGTCTTCCGCCGACGCAGGTGGTTTACGAAGAGAGAGCGGCCGAGGCGGCCTCGATCCTGAAGGATCCAGCGCCGGGATATTTCGCGGCAACGGTCTCCGGCAATCAGGGGAAACAAATCGCCCTCTATTCCCCATCCTGCTGGCAGAGCCTCGCTCGCGATGGCGGGATCAAACCACTGCCCGAGGCCGCATGCGTATTTCTTCATGAACTGTCAGCCGGTGGCCACAAACGGGTGGTGGCGCTGCTGCGCGGCAAACCCGCAGGAACGGTGCCGTTCGATGTCGTCGTTTTCGACGCAACCGCCGAAGGCCCCCCTCAACGCCTGCATCGCGAATTATCGATCGTCGGCCCGATGGAATTGTCAGCTCCATCCATCTCCCGTCCGGATCTGACTCTATTTGCCGCCCAGGTCGATCCGATGGATGAGTCGCACTTCACCCTTAATTTCCTTTACGGACAGACGCGCGGCCAGATACATGGCCACCTGGCGAACGACGGCCTTACGGTCCGAATTGAGCCCGCCGAGGGCACGACCATCCACTGACTGGATTACTCCCACATCGCCGCGATCTTTCCGCGAATCGCGGCGGCGTTCTGAGAAGTGGCGGGGGCATCGGATTTCGTCTCCGGTTCGAGACTGATCTTCTCGAATCGATCCACGATCCCCTCGGGAATAAATCGCGTCAGTTGCGCGAAGCTGTGGCGGTCGCCGGTCCGGTGCTTCTTGTAGTAATAGCGAAGCGGAAAAAGCACTTCGAGAAAATCGCGGGCGCGCGTCAGGGCAACGTAGAAGAGCCGGCGTTCTTCCTCGATCTGATCCTCGGTTCCGCTGGCCATGTCCGAGGGGATGTTGCCGTCGGCGGCATGAATCACGTAAACAACATCCCACTCGCATCCCTTCGCGGAATGGATCGTCGAAAGGATCAGAAAATCCTCTTCGCGCAGCGGAGGGCCGGCCAGGTCCTGCGTGGCGGAAGGGGGGGCGAGCGCCAGGTCCGCCAGCAGATGAGAGCGAGAACGAAAACCGGTGGCGATCTGCTCGAGCTGCTCGATATCGCGCCCGCGAACCTGCGACTGGTCGTATCGCTTTTCAAGGATCGGCCAGTAGAACTTGCGCACCTCAGCGAGCTGTTCCTGCAACGGCGGATCGCCGGCCAGCTTCACCAGCGCCGCTACGAGCGACTCCCACTGTCCCGCCGCCGACGGCGGAGGCGCAAACGATTGCCAGCAGCGCAGATCGAATCGGCCTTCCGCCAGGTGCTGGATGGCGCGCTTCGCATGTTGCGGGCCGACGCCGTCAAGAAGTTGCAGAACGCGGAACGCGCTCGAAGTGTCTTTGGGATTTTCCACCAGGCGAAGGATCGAAAGCACGTCTTTCACGTGCGCCGCTTCCAAAAATTTCAGGCCGCCGTATTTCACGTACGGAATATTCCGGCGGCCCAGTTCGATCTCGAGGGCGTCGCTGTGATGCGAAGCGCGAAAGAGCACCGCCTGGCGGCTGAGCGGAATGCCCGCCTCCAGATGCTCCAGGCAACGGCCAATCAGGTATTCGCTCTGTTGCTGTTCGTCGGCGAGCGTGACCAGCCGCGGCTTCTGCCGCCCGGGGCGCTCGGAAAAAAGGTCCTTGTTGTATCGATTCGGACACAATGCGATCACGCTGTTGGTCGCGTCGAGGATCGGCTGAACGCTGCGGTAATTCTGCTCGAGCTTTAACACCGCGGCTTCGGGAAAGATCTGCGGAAAATCGAGGATGTTATGGACCGTCGCCGCGCGAAATGAATAGATGCTCTGGGCATCATCGCCGACCACCGTCAGGCCGCGCCCTTCGGGGCAGAGGTTCTTGAGGATGGCCGCCTGAAGGGCGTTGGTGTCCTGATACTCGTCAACGAGAACGGCGTCAAAACGCCCCGCGACATCCGCCGCTAATAGCGGCTCCTGCATGAGGTGAAACCAGTAGAGCAGCAGATCGTCGTAGTCGAGAACGCTCTGCTCCTGCTTGCGGGCGGTGTATGCCCGAAAAAGCGTCTTGAGCTGTTCGGGATAACTCATGCACCAGGGAAACTGCCCCTTGAGCGCGATATCCACCGGCTCCTGCGCGTTGACGCACCGGCTGTAAATCGCCAGACATGTTCCCTTCCGCGGAAAGCGAACTTCGCCTTTATCCAGCGCCAGATCACTCCGCACTTCGTTGAGCAAATCCTCGGCATCCGAACGATCCGCGACGGTGAAATTTTCGCCCAGGCCCAGCGAACCGGCGTGGATGCGCAACAGCCGATTGGCCACCGCATGAAACGTCCCTCCCCAGATCCGCCCCGGCAGCGACGCCTGCCCGGCGGCGTCGCGCGCGAGTTTCCCCGCCGAGGCGAGGATCGTCTCGACACGCCGAATCATTTCCGTCGAGGAGCGCCGCGTGAAGGTCAGGAGCAAAATTCGGGCGGGATTGACGCCGGTGGAAATGAGGTGCGCCACGCGATGGGCGAGGGTATTGGTTTTTCCCGTTCCCGCCCCGGCGATGATGAGCAGCGGCCGCCGGGCGTCAAACGTCGCCGCGGCGCGTTGTTGTTCGTTGAGCGCAGCCAGCCAATCCGCATCCATGCGAAACGCTCCCGGTGGTTCGGTTCCTGTTGGGGGACTTGTACCGCGAAATGAGCTGCGGGGAAAGCGGATCGCGATCAGCTTCCGTAAGTATTCACTGTTGCGGGCCGGGGAGCGGAGGCGGTATTCCGCCTCCCGAGCCGGTCCGCTCTCTCGCGAAAGTGCGCGGAGTGTCGCGTTTGCTCGGCGGACAGGAATGCCCGCACTCGCAGACGCGAATCAGACAGGAATGTCTGACCTCCCGAAGATTCCGGCACTTTGCTCCGGGGCAAATCGCTCGTACGCTGGCGGTCCGTTGCGTATCGCGCTGGTCATTCTGCATGCCGATCCCGCCCGTGGCGGAGCCGAGCGCTATACCGTCGATCTGGCCGCCGCGCTGCGCGGCCGGGACCATCAGGTCTCCCTGATCGCATCAACGTTCAATCCGGCCATTCGCCACGCGGATGACGTGCTTCTGGATACCGGTTCGTTCACACGCGTGGGTCATTATCTTCAGTTTCTGGATGAACTCGATCGGCATATGGCCGGCCAGCGATATGACATTGTCCACGCAATGCTTCCCGTGCGCAGTTGCGACATTTACCACCCGCATGCCGGCATTGCGGTGGAATCGGCTTCGGGGGGATCGATCAAGTATGAAGGCCCGGTCATGCAAATGGTATCGCGCGTCGCCAACCGTCTGAATCGCCGCCGGCAGCGATTCGCTTTGGTGGAGCGCGCTCTTCTGAGTCGGCCGAATCCGCCGGTTGTCTTGTGCCTCAGCGAATATATCAAACGCGTAGCGCAGCAGCATTATCCGTTGGACGATCGCAACCTGAAGATGCTCTTCAACGCAGTCGATCTGGATCGTTTCGATCCGACGGATCCCGCCGGCTCCGGACCGGAAGTGCGAAAGCGATTCGGCATCGGTCCGGACCGCATCGTCGCGCTAATGATTGCCCAGGATTTTGCGCAAGGGACTGCGCGAAGCGATTCTCGCCACCGCGCAAATTCAGGATCCGCGGCTGGTGCTGCTCGTTGTCGGAAAACAGGATCCGGCCCCTTTTCGCCGGCTTGCTGAGGAAAAGGGCGTTGCAGGTCAGGTCATTTTTGCGGGCCGAACCGATGATCCACGCCCGTTCTACCGGGCCGCGGATTGTTTCGTCCTTCCGACCCGCCACGATCCGTGCAGCCTGGTGGTGCTCGAAGCGCTGGCGATGGGATTGCCGGTGATCAGCACCGTTCAGAACGGAGCCTGCGAAATCATGACCGATCGAACCCACGGATTCGTGCTGAAAGATCCGGCCGATGTCATCTCCCTGGCCGCCGCCCTGCGATCGATGCTTGATCCGGAGCTGTGCCATGCGATGGCCGCTGCGTGCATGGCGCTGCGCCCGCGGCTTGCCTACGGGAATCATCTCGATGAGCTGACGCGGATCTATGAGGCACGAGTTTCCGCGGGACAACGGTGAACGATCGGGCTGGATCGGGAGGCGAGTACGCCTCCTCTCTCCATCCCGTGGCAGACAGGAATGTCCGCCCCCCGTAGAGTTCAATTCGACAGCGATTGCCCGCAGAGCGATTCAAGAACTTTGATCGGCGATTTCTCCGGCGCGACCATCGCATCGATCGGAACAATAAACGTCTGCTCGAGCGCGAATTGCCCGGACATGACGGCGTGGGGAACTGTGTCGGTATAGACAAGCCAGGTCGAAAAGGGAGGAAATTCCAGCCTTTGCTTCGTCTGCGCCTGGAACTCGTAGTTTTCCTTTAGCCAGTCGTGAAACCGGAGCATGAACCGGTCGTAGGGGGAACGGTCCGGCAAACCCACCGCGCTGATGAGCGGTCCGATTGCCCGCCGCAATGGACGGATCGGAGAGGCCGCACTCTTCGCGAATCCCTTGAGACCGGCGTCAGGAGCCAGCTTCGGCGCGATCACCTCGAACGGATCGGTCACTTCCCAGACGCGGTTGGCCCTTGGATTGATGTTGGTGAAGACGCGCAGGAATTCGCCCGCCATTGGTCGGCCGGCTCGGGAAGGCGTCCACATGAGCCAGATCATTTCGCTTGTGCAGAGGCAGATCGCGGCTCTGCTCTTCCAGCGGCCGGAAGCTGGCATAGTCGATCGTCCAGTGTCCGGCATAGGGCGCGAGCAACTGATCGACGAATTGGATGACCTGCTTCGAATAATTACCCATCAGGGCCTGCAGGCGCTTCGTGTCTTCAGGATCGTCATTGGAAGCGCCGCGAAGCAGGTCCGTCTTCGGACGATAGGAGACATTCTTATGATGCCGAAAGCCGCTCTGTTTCTGAGAAAGCAGAAACTCGCGATCGGCGTCGGGAAAGTCGAAAGGAATCGTCGGAAAATAGAGGATCGATCCCGACTCCAGCTTCTCGCAATATTCGCTCGCCCGCTTCGCCGGATCCGGCGTCTTCCATCCGCCGGGGTATCCGTAATCTTCGATCTGCAGCCAGCCCATCAGTGCCTCCTCTGCACGTGATTCTCAAGGATCCGTAATCCTCGGATCGCGCCGCGCTTGTAAGAAAACAGCGGGAAAAATGCAAGTGCGAGGCGCGGGGAGGCGCAGGACTTCAAAGGGCCGTGATTCTGTTCTTTTTTCCGTCCCCTGCCTTATCGTTTAGCCGCCTCGCTTGCGAGGCGCAGTCGCGCGACTTGTCGTCGTCAATCCCGCAGGGTCCGCGCAGGTGTCGGTGCGCACCCTGTGATCGGACAGACGAATTGCAGCCGTTGCACACGCCCCGCAAGCAGGGCGGCTAAACGATAAGGAAGGGAGCGACGCGCATGTGGAGCGCAACTGCGCGGACAATCGAACGGTGATCGTGTCTAATTAGTTATTCCGAGGGGGGAACTCTCCGTTGACGGAGCAATGAGTCTGCGATTCAAATCATTGAACCCCGAAGTATGTGCGGAGAAAGAAATCATGACCAATCGACTCGGAATTCCAGTTCAACGCAAACCCGAAAAAAGTCAGCCGGCAACGGTTGAACCATTGGAGTTACGTGCGTATCTCAGCGTCAGCTTCGCAGCGCCGGTATTTTACGCCGGCGTCGACAGTGTGACTGGTATCGCCGTGGGGGACCTGAACGGCGATGGCAAGTCCGATGTGGCCATTGCCGGACTTTCGCCGACGAGCGAAATTCCGGTGATCGGAGTCTATCTTAACAGCGGCAAAGGCGCATTTGGTACGCCGACCCTTTTCCCCTTCAGCGGAACGGCGGCCGGAATTGCCCTCGGCGATTTCACCGGCTCGGGCAAACTGGATATCGCTGTGGTCGATTCCTCGACCAACGAGCTGGATGTTTTCCTGGGAGACGGAGCCGGCGATTTTACCCCGGGACCCGGTGCCGCGTTGGGAGGAACATCCGGCGACAGCGAAATCGTGGTCGGGGATTTTGATGGCAATGGAAAGGACGATGTCGCGATTGTCGATCCCAGCGACGGCGACGTCGTTGTCGAAATCAGCAACGGGGACGGTTCGTTCGCCTCTGGACAGGATATCTCGGTGCCAACGCCGCAAAAACTGATCGCCGGCGATTTCAACGACGATGGTCTTCCGGATTTGGCCATCTTGAGCGGAAACGGCTCAATCTACATCGCTTTGAACCAGGGAAGCGGCGTTTTTGCTACTGCGGTCCCTTATTCACTCGGTTCAAGCCTGACTTCAATCACCGGCGAAACGTTCGCCGATTTCAATGGCGATACGCTCAACGACCTGGTTGGCGTCGGCGCAAGTTCCAGCGGCGGGGCCGCCAGCGTGCTGCTCAATCTAGGCGCAGGCGCATTTGGAACCGCCAATGAAACTGCGACAGCCGATGCGCCCGTTGGAGCCGTCGCTGGTGACTTTGGCGCGGACGGCTCGCCCGACATCGCCTTGCTGGGCGCCACCGGAACGCTGACTGTCCTTCCCGGCAATGGTGATGGAACTTTCGGCTCCGCGGTTTCAGTCTTCTCAAGCCAGCTCGGCAGCGTCGGCGCACAGGCGGTTGCCGCCGATTTCAACGGCGACGGTGTGACGGACATCGCCTTTATCTCCAATAACGCCGGCGGCGGATTCGGCGTTACGCTCAATGAGTCCGCGGGAACCGCTTCGGTTCTGACGCCGGCGCTTCTCACGCCGCTCCCCGGCGGGGATCTGATAGCCGGACAACCGATCAAGCCGATTCATGAAATCATAAGAATGACCAACACCGGCCAAACGGCATTCAGCGGAAATGTCGCGGTGCAGCTCCTGCTTTCCCCGACGCAAGCCGCCTCTTCTTCGGAGGTAACCGTCGGGCAACTGACCAAAGGTCTGGCCATCGCGGTCGGCAAGAGCAAGACGGTTGCAATCACAATCAAATCGCTTCCCGCCAACTTCACCGGCTCCGACTATCTTCTCGCACAGTTGACCGATCCGTCAGGCGCGGTCGGACTTACGGCCTCTTCGGGCACGGTAACGATCGTTGCCCCCACGATCGACCTGACCGGCTCGTTTGCCAAACTCCCTTCGACAGTCAAGGCCGCCAGCGGTGCAGCCTTCACTTTCAATGTGACCAACGACGGCAACATTGCTGCCTCGGGAAATCTGGTGATCGAAGTGACGCCGTCAACGACGACCACCCTCCCCGCCGGCGCGATCCCGCTGCAGTTCAATAAAAATGTCAAGATATTGCCACGGAAATCGACCGCCTTCAAAATAAAAGGAGTCATCGCGCCGGCCGGAACCAGCGACTATCTGATCGTGCAGATCGATCCATCCAACACGTTTAATGACTCCGATTTGGCAAACAACACGGTCGTGAGCATAACGACGGTGGCATTCTCGTAATCCGACCCTTTTTCGGCCCGACCCTTTTTCCGCCTCCCTTTCTGCATCCACGCAGGACTTGATCCGAAAAACGCCACAGGACGGCGGCGCGAAAAACTATGCACTATTAACCACCGCCCGATTCATCCATGGCAGTCTTTTTCCGTCCTTCCGATTCACAGAATCAGACCCCGTCCTCCAACGCGAGAACGGTTTATGACCGTATGACCGACCGTATGACCGTTTTTCCATTTATCGGCCGTTTCGGAAAACCCTCCCCAAAGAGATCCTGAACGGGCCGAACCTTGCGGAGGAAGAAGGGCCGTCCTGTCGGAACGCCACCAAACACTTATTTTCCCGTTGCAAATCAATTAAGCTGAAGGGAGCAGTGAGCATGCATGGCTTTGAAATGCTCGACCCGGAGACGATACTGAAATGTGTGAACTCTTGGACGATGTCGATTGGCTCTTTCGAGGAGTTCCTTGCGAATCGCCCGAGGTCGAGGACGTGCGAGCCATAAACGAGGTGAGACCACCGCGGCCAGACCGGACCGGCGATTTTTGGCGCTACAATCATCTGGAAGGAGATACTGAGACAGCGTACACGAGTTGGACGGACGACCGAAGTCTTGCGGAAGCTGCTGCTGAAGCCTCCAGCGACAAATACGAATTAAGCGGTCGCATAGTTATTCTTCGAGTACGTGTGCGATCGATATCCCACGATCGTATATATCCGGGGCGCGAAGACGAATTTGAGTGGCTCATTGAAGGAACAGTTGACGAAGTGACTATATCAGTGGATGCTCTGGACGATGAAGAGGGTGAATATGACTAGCTCTCAACAGAAGCGATCGTGGCTCAAAGCGATAGATGACGCCTCAAGGGAGCAGGGAATTGTCGTTCCGCCGTTCACCGAAATAGGGATGGGTACCGCGATCGCTCGTGATAGAAACAGCGGACGATCCGTATCTTTTAAGCGCCGCCTTCTTCCTGCTTCGGACGCGCAGCACGAAGGAGTCGAGTGGAGTTTTTGGTTAAATCGGAATGATCAGACGCGGACGGTTGTTACGTTTCGCGAACCTCTCATCCCAACTCCTCAACGTATCGCAGCGATTTTGCCGATTCTGCAAGGTTGGCTTCTTAATGAATGGCCGATCGAACAGGTTGAGCAGATCGCCGCGACCGCCGCAAACGCCCGCTCGCAGCGGTTCGCTCCGGCCGCGAGCAAAGTGCATGAGTTTTGGTTCTCCGGTGATCGCGCATTTGGCCTAGTCGTCAACGACCAGAGTTGGTCGATACGGTCACGAGGGCGTACTCTATCCGAGTGGCGCTCGCAAACTGACAGGACCGCGAGTCACGTCTTACCTCTTCAAGATTTAGATCTTCTTTGTCTATGGATCGCCCGGCAGTGGTTTGCGCTGGCGTATGGCTCAGACATCCGACCGGCCGCGCTTCGAGAATTCGGGGCGGCGGCAAGCCACGCATATAAATCGACTCAACTAGTGCGCAACCGGGCTCACAAGCGGACGTTACTGCTTGGTGGGGACGTCACGCGTTTCGCGCTGTGCAAGGGGATCTGCCCAACATCTTCTTAGAGCGCCAAGCCGACGAATTGGTGGTTTCGTGGGATGCCTTACCCGCCGGCGACCGATTCTACAATTTCCCAAATGGGGATGAAGTCCTACCCGTAGGTATTGCTGTCCCGATTCTTCGCGAGTTGGTTCGTTGGCGTTTAGAATCGATGGATATTGAGGGAGCAGAACGGTCGCGCCTCCTTAATGCGACATCTAGTGGTGTTGATGAGGGATACCTGGCACTCTCCCGCTATAAGCCGTCAGTCGACGGCGATTGGTTAAACAGACACGGATTCTCCGACGATGATGCTCGACAATTTGCGGTCGCCGGCACTTCACGACATCCCATCGTTGGCCTTCTCAGGACTAGTCAAGACACGTCAATTGCAGCCCAGGACTACGAGAAAGTTTTACCGTTACTTGAGCTTAGTAAAGTCCAAAGCTTTCAAAGATTACTAGACGTCGCGAAAGGAATTAGCCCCGCAATTGATGTGCGTGAGCCGTGGGAATCGGGATACCGGCTGGCGGCGCTCGTGCGACAGAAACTCGGGAAATCTGGGTCTGATCCTTTTGATGTGGAAGCGGAAATTCGAGAGTTAGGAGTTAATGTATTTGACGTAGAATTGAGTGATGAGACAGTTGTGGGAGCATGCGTTGGCTCGCCAACATATTCTCCGACGATAGTGCTCAATTTGGTGTCGCCGGACGCCAACGGCCCGAGCGGCCGCAGGATAACTCTTGCTCATGAACTATGCCACCTCCTCTTCGATCGGTCGAGGATGCTAAGTTTTGCTCGCTTTGAGGGAGGCGGCGCTAACAGCGACCGATTAATTGAAATGCGCGCCAATGCCTTCGCAGTGGAACTCTTGGTACCGATGTCGACGTTAATTAACGACGGGGTCGTCCTCGCGGATGAAGAGTTGACGCGAGTTTCTATAGATCGCCAGGTGAGTTTGACTGCATTGAAACGGCATGCCCAGAATCTGCGAAATCGACTCGCCATGCGTTGAGTTGCGCCTCACAAAGCTACGGAGAAGGAACGGAATCAGGAATGGGCATGACGCATGCGGTTCAAGGTCTGCGGGAAACTCGACGGTTCCGATGAATTCGTGACAGCGACTGTCACGGCAAAGGATATTCGCCACGCCCGTCAAGTCGCCTTTCTCAAGGGGGTTAAGGTCAACGACATTTCCGTCGAAGGGGACTTCTACGATCGACTCTGGGCAAATGCCACACCGCTGATTCGGTGCGATGAATGCCATCGATGGCATTTTCTGCGGCCGCTCGTCTTTCGCCGACACTGCCGCCGTTGCCGTCGAACATTCGCGGCCAATGCGAGGGCAATGCACGCGGAATTGACCCGGATACAGCAGCAACTGCACGAAGACTGCGTTGCGGCGCTCTTGAATCTGGCTCGTGCTGGCAACAACACGAATGAAAATCTACAGGCCGTAATCGGCCAATACTCCGCCCAAGGACTCAAAGATACCGAGCGTGCCTTCAGTCATTTCGTCGAAATCTGGAGGGTGGAGCAGATCAAGTCCGGCGTTTTGCCGACGATTGATAATTCTGGAATCACTCTCAAGTATGGAGAGTGGGCGCATTATGTTTTCGATTCGGCGTTCATGTACGAACGGCGCGTCGTCGCGCAAAAGCTCGTAGGCCATTCGTCGGGGATCACACTTTACGATCACGGCTTGGCCTTCTCAGTCGGGCGGAGTGAAGGTCAATGGGTTAATGTGGAAGGCGATGTTCTGCTCGGGAGCGGACGGATCATTCTCACGTCGCACCGTTTCGTGTTCGTTTCCAGCACCGCAGGATTGAACGTCCCTTGGCTACGTGTGCTCGACGTCGCCTATTTGCCAGGCGGATTCAAGATCGTTGCCGATCCTGGGAACGGAATCTGCGTCGGCCGTTTTATTCGATGTTTCGATTCAAGGTTTATCTGCATCGCCTGTGCGGTTATTCGATCGCGGCCAGTGGTTGGCGCTCAACTGGGGCGACATCGTCAGATTCAGTGATGAAACGTCGCCGTCCAAGTACCGAAAGGAGTTGGGAAAGATGATCGACTCGGAAAACGTTGTTTTCATAAGCTGGGCTGGCCCGCGGGCCAAGTACATCGCGAAGGCTCTCCACGCTTGGCTTCAAAATGTGGTTCAAGTTTGCCGTCCCTGGATGTCAGATGTCGATATCGGGGCTGGTCAGCGTTCTCTGCCGGAGATTGCAGATAAATTGAAGAATGCTCAGATCGGCATCATCGTCCTCACGCCTGAGAATCGAACCGGCCAATGGTTGCATTATGAGGCGGGGGCGCTCTCAAAGACCGTTAACAACAGCGAGCGAGTCGTTCCATATCTGTTCGAGCTGGATCCCGGAGATATCACTGGGCCACTTGCGCAGTTCCAAATGCAAAAAACTGACGTGGGCGGGACGCTAAAGCTGGTCGAGGCCGTCAACGCAGCGGTAGGCGCACCGCTCGGAATGTCTCAGCTCGACCGCATATTTGAAAAATGGATCCCAGAACTTCAAGACACGATTGGAAAGACACCGGCGCGGGCGGCGGAGGGAGCCAAGCCGACCCGCCAGCCAGGCGAAATGTTGGAAGAGATTCTGACAATTTCGCGGCAGATTGCGCGACAGATGCCATACTGCCGCAGAGAATTATCGGGGTATCGCGACGAGCAAACGGTGCTTCGAGAAGACGAGCTCCGCCTATGGGTTTTGTCTCGATTAGACTCGCTCAATCTAGCTGACGCTCAGTGGAGTATTACATCGGTTGTGGATGATCCGCGCGAATTCATGGTCTTGGTTGACGCTCCGACTGACGCTGACATGGTGGCGTGGTTAGACGCTTGGCAAGCGACCAACCTAATCGATCTTCCCAAGGAATTCAGGTTGGTTCAGGTGGAGTTCCACGAGCGCACCGTGCAACTTAAGGCTCGGCGCCGCGTCTAGTTCTAGAAGGCGATGATTTTCCTCACTCTCATGAACCTGAAAAATATCCCGCCATTCCTCGGCTTATGTGCGATCGTCATTGCCACAGCCTGTTGCGCTTCCACTCTTCCCCCGGCTTCGATCCGCCCCGCGTTGAACAACGACACTAATCCTCCGACCCTCGCGAAGAATGCAACCGGCGTCCTCGGAACCATCGATCGCCTCGACCCCGCCATCGACAAACTCCTCGCTTCAGATGCGAAGGTCGAGATTCTCGTCGAAGGCGTCGACTGGGCGGAAGGCCCGGTCTGGTTTCATGAGGGGCTCAACTTCTCAGATGTGAAGCAGAACACGCAGTATCGATGGACGCCGGAGGCCGGCGTGAGCGTTTACCTCAAGCCCAGCGGCTACACCGCCGCCGCGCCGCGCGGCGGGGAGCCGGGGTCTAACGGGCTCACGCTCGATCGGCAGGGTCGGCTGGTCATGTGCCAGCATGGGGACCGCCGGGTGGTTCGGCTCGAAAATGACGGGAAGACGCTTACCGTTCTGGCCGAGCGGTATGAGGGCAAGCGATTGAACAGCCCCAATGATCTCTGCTTCGACTCGCGGGGGAATCTTTATTTCACCGATCCGCCTTATGGATTGGAGGGCAGCGATAACGATCCGAAAAAGGAGTTGGAAAACGGCGCGTATCTGGTGCGCGCCTCGGGTGAGATCGTTCGCCTGAATCTCGGCATGATCGACTATGGCGGGGGCAAGATCGAGCCGGTGCAATATCCGAATGGCGTGGCGCTGTCGGTGGACGAAAGGTCGCTCTATTTTTGCGTCTCAGATCCGAAGCATCCGGTCTTTTTGAAGTATGACGTTCAGCCGGACGGCAACATCGCCAATGGAAGAGTTTTCTTCGATACCACGCCGATGTTCGTGAAAAAACTGCCCGGGCTCCCGGATGGGATCAAGCTGGATTTAAATGGCAACGTCTGGGCGACAGGCCCGGGCGGCGTCTTTATCTTCAGCCCCGGAGGAAAGCATCTCGCCACGCTGGCGACCGGCGTGCCCACCGCCAACCTCAACTGGGGTGGCGATGGATCGACACTCTATATCTGCGCCAATCACAATGTCTGCCGCATTAAAACGCTGACCAAAGGGGTGATGGCGGGAGTCCCTCTTCCGTTGAAAGTTGAGCGTTGAACGTTGAACGTTGGATGTTCATTTCCGTTCGGGATGCCAACGTTCAACGTCCAACGTTTAACTGTCCAACCTTCAACGGGGAGATCCGAATCCGCCCGTCGTTCAGGCGCCGATCGGACCCGGGGATTGCGGCGGTGTGGCGAGCGGCGTATCGGTACACCGGGAAATTGACAGCGCCCCAACCGGCGTTCCAGCCCGAAATCCCCAGGCTTGGATGGGGAGGTATGTGTCTGCGAGAGCCGCGCGGCTTGTCCCCAGTGAGTTGATTGTAGAATGAAATAACGATAATCGATAAAATAGCTATATTCCGTAACATAGGCCCGAAAAGTGTCGGATTATGTCGGATTATGTCGGATCGGGGATATCGCTGAAAAGTGTAATTCGAAAAATAGATGGAACAGACGAGTCGGAATCGGATCGAACGCGGTGATCGCAAATGTCTCAGGCTCGGTGTGCTGACGTCGCCCCGGGGCGGGACTGGGGCATTCGGGATAGCATGGAATAATGACCTACGACGCCATCGTCATCGGAATCGGCGCGATGGGATCGGCGGCGTGCCACCAGTTGGCGCGGCGCGGCGCACGGGTGCTGGGGCTGGAACAATTCGATATTCCTCATGAATTGGGCAGCTCGAGCGGAGTCACGCGCATGATCCGCCTCGCTTATTACGAACATCCGGATTACGTCCCACTTCTCCGCCGTGCTTACGAACTGTGGGATGAACTCGAAGCCGAATCCCGGCAAAAGCTATTGCATTTGACAGGCGGTTTATATCTCGGACCGCCCAATGGCGAGCTTGTCACCGGCTCGCTTAAATCGGCGCGTCAACACAACCTGGGCCACGAGTTGCTCGACCAGAGCGAATTGCGTCGACGCTTCCCGCAGTTTCAAACGCCGGAGGACTGGCTGGCGCTCTTCGAGAATCGGGCCGGCTTTCTGTTGCCGCAGCGGGTGATCGCCGCGCAGGCGGAGATGGCTTTGCGGCATGGCGCGGATCTTCGCGCCCGTGAACCCGTCCTCGAATGGAAGCTGAATGGCGCGGGCGTGAGCGTTACAACAGAAAGGGAGAAATACAGCGCAGGGAACTTGATCGTCTGTGGCGGAGCGTGGAGCGGAAGGCTTTTGCGTGATCCGCAAATCCCTCTTCGCGTCACGCGGCAGACGATGGGGTGGTTCTGGCCAAAGACTCCCGATGCTTTTGCGCTCGGCACGCTTCCGGTCTGGGCGATCGAAAATCCGGACCGAAGTCTTTATTACGGATTCCCGATGATTTCTGAGGCACCGGGATTCAAAATCGCCCGGCATGGGCCCGGCCCCGAGACCGATCCGGATCGCGTTGCCCGCGAAATCCTGCCCGGCGATGAGGAAGATCTTCACGCGGGATTGCGACGCTTTGTCCCCGATGGGGATGGGCCGCTGCTGGCCCTTCGCACTTGTCTCTACACCAATAGCCAGGACGGTCATTTCATCATTGATCGTCATCCGGAAAACGAGAATGTGATCCTCGCCTGCGGATTCAGCGGCCATGGATTCAAATTCGCCAGCGTAATCGGGGAAATCCTGGCCGACCTCGCGATGAAAGGGAGGACGGAGTATCCGATTACGTTTCTGGGTGCCGGACGGGCAAGGGAAAGGAAAAAGCAAAAAGTGAAAAGGGAAAAGGGGGGAGAGGACGTGACGGAGTGTGGGGGTAACGGAGTATCGGAGTGCGCGCCCGGGACTTAGTTGAATGTTAGGCGTTGAACGTTGAGTGTTGAAAGTTAATCTGAATCGGAGACAAAAACGTTCAAGGTCCAACTTCCAATTTTCAACGCAAGGCTGATCGCGCCCTCCGTTACCCCGTTACATTCTCTCTACTGCCTACACTGCCCGCAATGACAGAGCTCGTCCTGATCCTCGTCCTCGGCGTGATCGGCCAATGGGTCGCCTGGCGGTTGCGCGTTCCTTCGATTCTGCTGCTGCTGTTGCTTGGTTTTCTCGCCGGGCCGGTCACTCAGTGTGTCAAGCCGGACCATTTGCTCGGCCCGCTGTTGTTGCCGATGGTCTCTCTGTCGGTGGCTCTGATCCTTTTCGAAGGCGGATTGAGTTTGCATATCGCCGACCTGCGGCAGGTGGGGGGCGTGGTTCGCAACCTCGTCAGCTTCGGCGCAATCACCACTGCCATCGTCTCCGCGGGGTCGGCTCGGTACGTACTCGGATTTCACTGGTCCCTGGCGGCACTCCTGGGCGCGATTCTGATGGTCACCGGGCCGACCGTGATTGGGCCGCTGCTGCGGCAGGTGCGCCCCATCGGTCAGGTTGGCCCCATCCTTCGGTGGGAGGGAATCGTGATCGATCCGATCGGCGCGCTGTGCGCGGTGCTCGTCTTTGAAGCCATTGAGGGCGCCTTCCCAATCAATTCTCACCATCTCCTGTTCTATGCCGCAAAGACGGCGGCGGTGGGGTTAGCGATCGGCCTGCTCTCGGCGTGGGGATTGATGGCCGTGTTGCGCCGCTACTGGGTGCCCGACTCGCTGCACATTCCGGTCACGCTGATGGCGGTCGGCGCCGCGTTCGCCGGGTCCAACGCCATCCAACCCGAATCGGGATTGTTCACGGTGACCGTGATGGGAATTGCCCTGGCCAATCAACGGGCCGTGCCGATCCACCACATCATCGAATTCAAGGAGACGCTGAGCGTCATTCTCATTTCGAGTCTTTTCATCGTCCTGGGCGCCCGGCTTCAGTGGTCGCAGATCCATCTGCTGGACTGGCGGGCAGCGGTGTTCCTTGCGATTCTGGTGCTGGTCGCCCGACCGGCGGCGGTGGCAATTTCGACAGTCGGTTCCAGTCTCACGCGGCGCGAGCGCGTGTTTCTGGCCTGTATTGCTCCGCGCGGGATCGTGGCGGCGGCCGTTGCTTCGGTCTTTGCGTTGCGCCTCCGTCAGATCGGCGCACCTCAGGCCGACCGGCTCGAGCCAATGGTTTTTTTCGTCATCGCCGGCACGGTTATCATTTATGGGCTGAGCGCGGCATGGATCGGCCGCGGGCTCGGCGTCGCCAGGCCCAATGCGCAGGGATGCCTGATCGTCGGCGCCAATCCGCTGGCGCGGGCCATCGGAATGGCGCTGAAGGAAGCGGGGCACGAAGTGCTGATCGTCGATACGAACCGCCATCAGATCGCCCAGGCGCGAATGGAAGGGCTGCACACCTTTTTCGGAAGCATTGTTTCGCCGGTCCTGCAGGAAAACATTGAATTAAGCGGCATCGGCCGGCTGCTGGCTCTTACGCCAAACGATGAAATCAATGCCCTGGCGGCCATCCGGTTCGCGCGAGTCTTCGGCCGATCGGAGGTCTACCAAGTGGCTCCCGCCGCCACGGGAAAAAAGGGGGAATTGACACGTGAACTTCGCGGCCGGCTTCTCTTCGGTCCAGAGCACACCTGGGCCTCGCTCGATCAGCGCGTGTTGAACGGAGCCACACTCAAGAAAACCCGCTTGACACTTGCATTCGATCGCGCTGCTTTCGCAGAACAACATGGAAATCGGGCCACGCCGCTCTTTCTGCTCCCTCCCGGCGATCAAATCATCGTGATTTCAGACGATCAGAAGCTCGAAGCCCAGCCCGGCACAACAGTTCTAAGTCTTGTCGATCTCGATGATTCGAGAGACATCTCCGCTTCTGAACCGGATGAAGAGGTGACTTTGGAGTCAACTGCGCCCGGTTGAATGCCAAGGGAAATTATCAGACCCATGTGGATCATCTGGCGATCGGGCGACGGGGATTTGTTGTCGGCGGCCATTCGCCCCTACAATCCCCTCGCATCAGACAGGAGCGATTTCCATGGGCGGCAAGTTGTTCGTCGGCAACCTCGGATTGAAAGCAACCTCGCTGGATCTTGAACGCCTTTTCGCCAGCGCCGGTACGGTGAAGTGGGCGGATATTGCCAAAGACCCCAAGACCGGCCGGCCGCGCGGCTTTGGTTTTGTCGAGATGAGTTCCGGCGAGGAGGCACGCCGAGCCGTCATTGCCATGAACGGACGCGCTCATCAGGGAAAGTTTCTGAAAGTGAGCGAGTCCCATCCCAAAGGGAAAGCGGCTGCTGCCGCAGCCGCGAGACCCGAACGCCCCCGGTCGTCTGCTCCCCGTCGTGGCTTCCGAGTCTCGGGCCGTTAATCGACTTCGCAAACTAGAACGTCAACGGGTGATCTCCACCTTGCCAGTGAGTTGGAAGTGGCCGGTCGGTTGCGGCATAAGCCTTGGTTCATCCGTGACAGCTGCGAGAACGACGGCTGTGGTCGATACGGGCGCTTCGAGAAATCCTTCCCCATTGCCATCGACGGAAAAAACGCCCACCGGCACTTTCTTCTGATCGCTTGTGACAACCCAGAGTTCATAGGTTTTGCCGGGCGGCGGGGCAGAGAGCCCCGCCACCGCGAAATCGACAACACCCGCCTTCCGATCCAGGAAAAGCCGGCCTACCGCGCTCGCCTGGGCGGGAGTTCCGGCGAGCGAAGCCACCTGAACCTGCGGTGACTGCATGCGGCGGATACGATCTTCCTGCTTCTTCACGATGATTTGCAATCGAACGTTTTGGTCCGCCGCTTTGGCCGATTCCTCGTTGAGAACCATGGCCCCTTGTCGCTGCCGCGCGCCCCAGAGCCCAAGCAACACCGCCGCGATCGATGCCGCGATGCCGAGACCCCACGGAAGGATAGTCCTTCCGCGTCTTGCCGGGATCGCACGAGCTGGCATCGGGATCGGGCCGGCCGGGCGCGACGCGGCGATGCGCGACATCAATTTCTGACGCAGATGCGGCGGCGGATTGACCGGCGTGACCGCCGCCGACAATTGCGCGATGACGGCTTGCGCCTCAGCAAGCGAGCCGGCACAGCGCGGGCATCCGGTTTGCAAATGTGGCGCGGACCGCCTCCTTCTCCTCGACGCTCATATCGTCGAGCAGGTACGGCAGCATCAGGTTTCTATAGTCCTCGCAAGTCACCAGTTGCCTCTTCTACATCCAATACGCCCGGCCATCTCATTCGGATTGAACTCACGCTTCAGGATTCAGCCTCCAGGAGCAAGTTTCTTATACGGATCAGACCCTGACGGATGCGCGATTTAACCGTTCCAAGCGGCTCGCCTACCCGCTCGGCGATTTCGCTGTGGCTCATCGCGTTGTAAAAAGCCATTTCCACGAGTGCCCGTTGCCCGTCCGGCAATTGTGACAATGCCGCGTTCACCCGCGCTCGCTCTTCCGACAGAAGGATTTGATCCGACGGTTGTCGGATGGAAGCATCTATTATCGGCTGATCGTCCGGAACCGGCCGTCCGACTTGCCGTTTGCCGGCCCTGCTGGCGCGAAGCTTGTCCAGAATCCGGCTTCGGGTCATCCCCAGCAAATAAGCGATGGGACTGCCTCGCGTCGAATC
The DNA here is from genome assembly GCA_963754335.1 of uncultured Phycisphaerales bacterium. GTDB lineage: Bacteria > Planctomycetota > Phycisphaerae > Tepidisphaerales > Tepidisphaeraceae > JBBSDP01. Next base: position 354,014 of record CAVWFQ010000005.1, on the reverse strand, counting down.
ATAACGATCGGCGCGGTCCCACAATTCCCAGAATAGATCGACGACCACCTCCTCGGCGGCCTCGCGTGGCAGGGCTTTCAAACACAGGGCGAAAACAATTCCGCTATAACGATCATAAATTGCGGTGAGCGCAGTCTCATCCCGTGTCGAGATGGAGGCCATCAGAGTGGCATCGTCGATGTTGGTCGTCGATTCGGTCTTGCCCATCAGAGTGCTGCTGAATTGGTCCGGCTTCTCAATTTCCTTATGCCCGGGGGTTGAAAGGATGAGCCTGCCCTACGCCGTTGCGATCTTAGCCGCATCTCCCAAATCGCCAAATGGGGAAAATCGCCAAAGGTCCATCATCCAGTGGGGCGCGGACTGCGTATCTGCCGATGCCATGCCATTAGCTCAACAGCAGTTCACGGATCTGGCGGTCGCCGAACTCGAAATCATGTACCGTCTGGCCCGACGGCTGAGCGGGGATCCCACTCGGGCGGACGATCTGGTTCAGGAGACCTATCTTCGGGCGATCAAGGCGTGGCACACCTTTGAGCTTCGCGACTACGGAATACGCCCTTGGCTGACGCGAATTCTTCATGGGGTCCATTTCAACCGCCTGCGCCGCGAGTCGCGCCAGCCGGTGAATATGGAAGAATCGCGCCTCGACGCAGCCGACCGCGAGCACGCCCAACTGGCGTCGGACGACCCGCACGGTTTTGAAACCATGGACCAGCGCCTGGTGACCGCGATCGAGACGCTCAAAGGACCTTACCGTGACGCGCTTCTTCTCTGGGCCGTAAACGATCTGAACTATTCCGAGATCGCGCACACGCTCAACGTGCCGATCGGAACGGTCATGAGCCGTCTGCATCGCGCCCGTAAGCAACTGCGTGCGCGCCTCGCGGATTCATTCGATAGTCGTGGAATGCTGCATTAGACTTCGCCCGATCGAGCGACACGATCGCTTTTTTGATGTACAGGACGTAAGTTCATATCTTACGCACATGACGACGACCGTATCGACAAAGGGGCAGATGATTCTTCCGGCGGAAATTCGCCAACGCGACGGGATCAAACCAGGCCAGGAGTTCGAAGTTGAGCGCATCGATCGCGGAGAGTACCGCCTGCGACGCAAGGCTCGACCGGCCAATGAAGGACTGGTGAAGCTGCTGTTGGCGTGTCCCGCAAAAGGTTGGTTTAAGCCGATGAAGCGTGCCGAAACAACTGACAATATTTCCCCTCTCAAGCTCGGATGACCTATCTCGTCGACGCGAATGTGCTGAGCGAGCCGACCAAGGCGACCCCCGAAGTCAGGGTTGTCGCCTGGTTGAGTCACCGAACGCATCCCTTACGCCGTCGATACAACCGCAACATCGTTCGTGGCGTTCGTGTCCGCCGCGCTGGTGCTCGAGGTGGTCGATGCAATCAGGCTATATGAGCCGGCCGGATCGCCGGGCGGGGCGACGAAATGCAACCGCAATGTAATCGAACGGCCGGCGCGGATATTGATCTTCTTGCCAGAGATCATCGTCAGGAGCTGATCCGAAAGATCCAGCGTCTGATCCGCCGATTGAAATAAGCTCAATCCCAGCGTTCCGCTGGCGGTCATGTTTCCGTCATTGATAACGTTGATTGACACGTTTGCGCCGACCCGGATGCACGGTAATCGGATCGCCGGAAAACGTCGTGGCCAGATCGATCGTCGGCGGCTCGATAATCACTTTCGATCCAGTCACTGCAACGTTTGGTGTCGTGCTGGAGTCCAACGATGCCTCGACTTGCGCGATCAGATCGTACGATCCCGCGGTCACTCCGCTGGGATAGGCGAATTTCAGTGTAGCGGTCTTCGAGGCAAACCCATTGAGCTTTACGTTCGAAAGGGTGACGAACGAAATCTGAGTATCGTCAGAAGAGACGGTCGCATCGGTTGAGGCAAAAAGCGTAACCGTCACCGGTCCCTGGTATTCGGTCGAGCCGGTGTTGGTCAGACGGACTTTCAGCGACCCGCTTGATCCCGCGACCACGGCATTTGGCGGATTTTGCATGAAAACCCCCGCAATTGGGGACTGGGTGGAGGTTGGCGTGGGCGTCGGGGTGGGCGTGGACGACCCGCCATTCAGCAGCGAAACGACCGCCGCCGCCTGAGGGCTGCCAAGCCCGGTGGTGTATCCGTATCCATCGTCCCCGATGTCGTGAAAATATGATGTATAGGTCGAATAGCCGGCCGTTCCCGGCGGACTGTAAACGCTATAGAGGTCGGGCAGCGTTTGACTCGCGCCGTCCAGCGTGGTTTTGCCAAGAATGGCGCGTCCCTGGTCGGCGACCGCGATCAAGGCCGCCCACTGCGGGCGCCGACGCTTGTCCCCCCGGCTGATTGCCATCCCGTGTTGCCGTTGCCGTCGGGCGTCGAGTCGTAAACGGCAACGCCCGTACTGGTGTCGGCGACGTAGCCGACATCCGGGGTGCTTCGAGCGCCGCTCTGCTGGGCAATCTCCTGATAGGCCGGTTCGGTTTCGATCGCGCTGAATCCGCCGCTGGTCCCGTCGTTTCTGCCGGTCCAGGGGCCTTCAAATTCATAGGTGCCGGAAGGATCGGAGATCTGCAGCGTAGTGCCCCCGACGGCTACGACATTGGGCGAGCTGGCCGGCCACTGGACCCCGCCGTTTACTCCGCTGTCTCCCGCGGAGGCGACGAAGGTTTCGCCGGCATGCCCGGACGGAGTGGTGAAAATCGGATCGTAGCTCAGTTGGCTTTGCGTTTCGCCGCCGCCGTAATTTTCCCGCTCACTCCCGCCCCAGCTCATCGAAATGACGGAGACGCCAAGGACGTGGCGGGCGTAGTTGACTGTCGCCACCAGGTCCGGGTCGCTGTCCGAACTCGCCTCGACCAGCAGGATGTTGGCTTGCGGCGCCATCGCATGCGCCCATTCGACGTCGAGCGCAATCTCAGAGGCCCAGTCCCCGTTGTTCGCCGGGAGGCTCGATCCGCCGGTCTGATTGACGACCTTCAAACTCGGAGGAGCGCTCAGGCCGAACTGCTGATCGAAAACGGCAAGGTCGGCCGCCACCGTCGGGTCATTGAAGGCGTCGCTAATCGCGATCGTCTGCCCGGCGCCTGTCCCCTGAACGGAGCCATCGCTGAACGAGATTTGATCGAAACCGTATGCTTTGGCGATCTGCGCGGGAGTGAATCCCTCCACGTTCGAAAAATTCGTGGCGGGCTGGACCGCGGCGGCGGCGGATAGAAGCCGTCGGATCTCGAGCGGTTCGACGAACGCCGGGCTGGATTTCCAGAACCAAGCCAGGGTCCGATAAACGGATAGCGTGCCGCAGCTTGTTTTCATCTTCGTTCCTACGTCTCAAAGCGAATCAGGATTCGGTCCGGTCGCGAGCCTCGGTACAGGAAAAGATAAAGTGTCAATCAGTTATTCGGCATTTTCTGGCTGCGGCGATCGGCTGGGGAATATTGCGCATGGCGCAGGGTCCAATTCGCGGCCCGGTTCAAGCGCGCACGACCGGTTTTGCAGGCAACGCCGGGTCCGGTGGACCCGGATCGTGGCCCGCAGGGCCCTTCGACCCCGCTCAGGACAAGGCGTGAAGACCGGTCGCGAAACCAGCTTCTACGCCGTCCCGACGACGGCGACATTGTTCGCCACATTGGCGTCGAGAGGGCTGGTGCTCGACGTGCTGGATGCAATCAGGTTATAGGAACCGGGGGTTTTGCCCGGGGGCGCGACGAAATGGACGCGAAGGGTGATTGAATGGCCCGCCTTGATCTTGATCTTGTGGTTGGTGATGCTCGCCAGGAGCTGATCCGAGACATCCAGCGTTTGATCGGCCGATGCAAACAAGTTAAGCCCGAGTGTCCCGCTGGCGGTTACGTTGCCGTCGTTGGTTACCGTAATCGAGGCATTTTCAGATTGACCCGCGGCTATCGAAAACGGCTGCGCCGGAAAATGAAGTGGCCAGATCCACTGTCGCCGGCTCAATGGACACCCTGGATGGGGAGACAGTATTGGTCGAAGACGTGTTGCTTACCGCCGTCCCATTCACATTGGCGATCAAGTCGTAGCTTCCCGGAATCAATCCAGATGGATAGGTGAATTTCAACGTCACGATCTTGGACGCTTTCGCATTGAGCTTGAAGTTCGGATAGGTCGGAGAGGAAAGCTGAGTATCGTTGGGGGAAAGAATCGTATCGCCGGAAGCAAAGAGCGTAATCCCCACCGGTCCCACATATTGAGTGGCTCCCGTATTGATGATCTTGAACTTCAGGGATTCAATCGTACCCGGCAGAACCGACGCTGGCGGGTTCTGCAAAAACGCGCCGGTGATGGCAGATGGCGGGGGGGTCGGCGTCGGGGTTGGCGTTGCGGCAGTGTCCAGCAGGGGGACGATGTTCTGGACCAGGGGGCTTCCGAGCCCGGCGACGTAGTTATATCCAGTGCCCGTGACGTCGTGAAAGTACGCCGTGTAGTTCGAATATCCCGCGGTGCCCGGTGCGGCATAAACGCTATAGAGAGTCGGCAAAACCTGTGACGGTCCATCGAGCGTCGGCTTGCCGGCAAGGACCCGTCCCTGGTCGGCGATCGCGACGATCGACGCCCATTGTGGTGCGCCGGCAAGTCGTTCCCCCAACCCCGCCCTCCACCCAACCCACGTTGCCGTTCTCGTCTGGCGTGGAATCATAAACCGCAATTCCGGTCTCCGGATCAGCGTTGTAACCAACGTCGGGCGCGGACCGGGCCCCGGACTGCTGAACTATACTTTGATAAGACGGCTCGGTTTCGTACGAGCTCAACCCGCCCTGGGCTCCTTCCGACGACCCTGCCCATAACCCTTCAGATCCATAGGTTCCCGAGTTGTCCGCGAGGGTGAGCGAAGTTCCACCCACCGCAAGCACATTTTCAGCGACGGATGGCCACGACGTGCCCCCTCCCGATCCGGCATCGCCGGAAGAGACGACGAAGGTAATGGGGATATGCCCCGCGGGTGTCTTGAAAACAGGGTCGAGACTCAGTTCGCTGAGCGACTCGCTTTGTACGAAATCCTCGAACTCGCTGCCACCCCAACTGCACGAAACAACCGAGACGCCCGGGGTAAAGCGGGCCTCATTAACCGCGGATTCCAGGTCCCCGTTCATCAGGTCCGAATTGGCCTCCACCAGGAGAATGTTGGCTTCGGGAGCCATGGCATGGGACCACTCGACGTCGAGCGAGATTTCCCCGGCCCAGGTCATATCAGGTGGGGGGAGATCGCTTCCGCCGTTTTGATTTTCGACTGTGAAACTCGGCGGGGCGGGCAGACCGAACGTCGTGTCGAACACGCCCAGATCAGCGACGATGGTCGGATCGTCAAAAGCATCAACAATCGCGATGGTCTGCCCGGCCCCGTTGCCCGGGATCGTTCCATTGTTGAAGCTGACTAGATTGAAGCCGTACGCTTTTGCAATCTGCTGTGGAGTGTAACCGTCCTTCAACGGATCGAACGGCAGTATGGGCGCCGTCGCTGCGGCAGAAAGAAGCTGCCGGGCTTCGAGCGCCTCGGAGACAGCCCGACGGGTTTTCCTGAGTGAAGCAAACGTTCGGTAACCGAGAAGGGTCGCGCAGTTCTTTTTCATCTTCGTTCCTGCATCTCCGGGTGAATGAAAAATCCAATCCAGCCGCCAGATCACGCGCCCCGCATGACGCCGCCATTCTACACGAGAAGCCCCTGCAGACACCAATTTCGTCGCCGCGGTTGTCGTCCGGGAGGGTGCGTGAAAGAATCGGCAGAGGTCCTTCCCCCCTCTCCCAGTACTCCCCAGTACTCTGGGAGAGGGGTGGGGTGAGGGTCTTCCGTATCGCGCGTTGAAGACCCTCACCCCGCGCCCTCTCCCGGATTACCGGGAGAGGGGGAAATCTCTTTGGCCGCCGAATCCGTCACGCGCCCGTCCAGGATCCGAACGCGTGGAGCGGCAATTATGCAACCATTACAAGCGATACCGCCGGAAAGGTAAATCGCCGTATCCCCTGTCATTATTCCCAGCCACGATGCGATACGAAATGAACCGCCCCTGATCCGCAGTGCCAAAACTTCAGTTAAGATGAACTGTTATGTCCAACGACTCCACCCACCCTGCAAAGGTTGCGGGTCCTCAGCCGTTTCAGATTACGATCTATCAGCTTGCCGGCGACGAAATGTTCGCCGGGAAGCGGCCGGACCGCACCGGCTGGGAATGGGGCTGGGCGGACTGGCGCCGGGATTGGATGGAAGAGACCTCGGGAAAATACGCCTACCGCTGCCTTCCCCTCAAGATCGCCAATCAGACCGGCTGGTGGGTCCGCAATCCAGTTGGATTCACGGCGAATGGAACGGCAAAAACGCGCCCGGCGGCGTCCACATCCTCTTCGATTCCGACCCGAAGACCTGGAACACCTGGATCAACGATCAGTTCGGTCATGGCATCATCACCTGGAACACCCCGTTTCTCTTCCGCACCCATTCGCCGGGTTCCAGGCTGCTGGTGATGGGGCCGGCCAACTATTTCAAAGCCGGCGTCGCCCCGCTTACCGCGATCATCGAGAGCGACTGGATGCCAATGTCTTTCACGATGAACTGGAAGATAACCGCTCCCCGATCCGTGATCCGATTCGATCAGGGGGAGCCGTTGTTCCAGGTCGTTCCGCTGACGTCCAACCTATGCGCCGATCTGGAACAGGCGAACGTGAACTACCTGAAGCTCGCGGACGATCCGGAAATGTCCCAGGCGTACCACGAATGGAAAGAAGGCCGCCAGAAGTTCCACGATCAGAAGCGGGCCGGCGACGTAAAGCCGGATGACTGGCAAAAGGATTATTTTCAGGGGCGTGGCGCAATTCAAAGCGACATCGCCGGCAACCACATGACCAAGGTTTCGCCGCCGAAGATTAATTACCGCAATCGCGAAAGTTGAGCGTCATGCCGAAGTTCGGTTACCGATCGGCCGCTTGTGGCACGGGCGTCTCGCCCGTGCTTTGGGCATATTGCACGGGCAAGATGCCCGTGCCGCTTTTGGTTTTGAAGTCGTTTCTTGGAGTGATCCTTTTATTCTGCGGCGGCGCGGTCAGAGCCGACGCGTTGCTGCCCGCCGGCATCCCGAAATCAGAATTCATTTACGATTCCCATCCGCCGACCTTGTCCGCACACGCCTCGACGATCGCGCAAACCGCCGACGGGCTGGTCGCCGCCTGGTTCGGCGGGACTGCGGAAACCAAGCCGGATGTCACCATCTGGATTTCGCGCTGCCGCGACGGGACTTGGTCAGCGCCGGTTGAAGTCGCCGATGGCGTGCAGCCGGACGGTTCGCGATTCGCCTGCTGGAATCCGGTGCTGTTCCAATACCCGGGTGGCCCGCTCGATCTCTTTTACAAAGTGGGCCCCAGCCCGCGCGAGTGGTGGGGGATGTTGATCGAATCCGCCGACGGAGGAATGACCTGGAGCCATCCGCGGCGCTTGCCGCCGCAAATTCTCGGTCCGATCAAGGATAAGCCGGTCCTCCTCACCGGCGGCGTTCTTCTCTGTCCGTCGAGCGGTGAGAACGACGGCTGGCGCGTCCATATGGAATTCACCTCCGACCGCGGCACAACCTGGTCACGGACCGGCCCGCTCAATGACCCTCGCATGTTCGAGCTGATTCAGCCAACGATCCTCGATCATGGCGCACGAGGCATTCAGATTCTTTGCCGCAGCAAACAGAAACGGATCGTCGAATCCTGGTCGCGCGACGGCGGAAAAACCTGGGGCGAGTTCAAGGCCACGCTACTTCCCAATCCGAACGCTGGTATTGACGCAGTCTGTTTAAGAAACGGCCAATCCATGCTGGTTTACAACGATTCAACGGAAGCGCGCTCCCCATTGAACATCGCTATATCCGATGACGGAAAAATCTGGAAAGCTGGCCCGGCGTTGGAGACGGAAACCGGAGACGGCGAGTTTTCCTATCCTGCGATCATCCAGGCAACCGACGGTCTCGTGCACGTCACGTACACCTGGAAGCGGCTGCGCATCAAGCACGTCGTGATTGATCCATCGAAGCTGGTCGTTCACGATTTTCCGCCCGGGAATTAAAGTTGAGGTCAATTCCGCGGAACCGCCGGCAACGAATCCAGAAACAGCTTTCCCGCGCCCCCCAGCCGCGCGATGCGGTTGTCGATATATCTCGGATAAAGGATCCGCGTCGCCGCGAACGACCAGATAACGGCCGCGAGTATCAAGACCACGCCCGCCAGCGCCAGAGACTCCGGCGTCGATTGGCCCGTGATTGTTCATCACGAGACCGTAATACCACGACGCCGCGAAGGCGCCGATCGAGGCCAGGAAGAGCAACCAGCCAATGAGGATGCGCTTTCGCCGCTTTTTGGCGTGCAGATCGCAGAGGCCGGCTTCGACCGTCACCTTCTTGCGGACGATCACGGCCACGATCACATAAAGCAGCACGCCAATGACAACGAGCAGGTAGTACGCGCTCGGATGCCAGTAGAGGGTCTTTCGCCAGCCCCGGCCCGCCGCGGCCGGCGCATTGCATTTGACGCATCGCGGCGGGAGCGTTCCGCCTATCGGCATCACAATCTGCGAGCCGAGGCGCCCAACTTCGCTCATCGGTGCGTACAGATTTGGCGTCGCGTACGGAATTTCCAGTGGCACGGGCGCGGGCAGGGGAGGAGGTTGTTCCATGCTGCGCCTCTCAATTCTCAGTCAGATATTTCAACAGCTCAATCACATTTCGCTCGGGAAGCGCTTCCAGCAGCCCCGCCGGCATCATCGATTCCGCTTTTCTCCGGCGCTCGGCGATTTCGCTCTTGGGAACGTTGATCACCTCCGTCACCGTGCGGAGCGTCACGGCGGTGGCTGACTCCTCGTTGGAGATGCCGGACAGAACGGTCCCGTCCTTTTTCTTGATGATGGTGAGCTGATACTGCTCGCCGATGACGGCGTTCGGATCGACGATGTTTTCCAGGAAATACGATGGGCCGTTGCGCGCCGAGCCGGTCAGGTCGGGGCCGAGTTTGCCCCCTTCGCCATGCAGAGTATGGCAGGCGGAGCAGGTTTTCTGGAAGACCTTTCGTCCCTCGCCGGCATCGTACGCCCAGAGCGGCGCCTGCTGATATGACTTGAGAAGGCGTGCGATGGTCGCCTTCATGGCGGCTGAAGACTCGCTGACCTTGCCCCAGCTTTGATCGAGTTGCTGGTTCACTTCCGGATCGTTGAGATTTCGCATCGCGCGGACCTGGAACGAATCGACCGCCTTCCGGTCGAATTTTCCATCTTTCACGGCCGCCAACAGCGTTTTGGCCAGAGGCGGACGACTCGTCAGCACCCCAAGCACGGCGATGCGGTCCTTTTCGCCGAGCTTGGGATAACGCTCGATCAGCGCGGTGGCGGTCGCCGGATCGTCGCTGCCTGAAAGCAGCGGAATCACCTGCGAGCGGAATTCGCCAATGTCCAGCAGCTTCGCGAAGACCGGCACCGAATCCCGGTCGCCGATTCGCTTGAGAAGCCCGAACGCGGCTCGACGATCCCCCATCGGCGCCTGCTCATCCGCGAGCGTGGCGCGCATTTTCGCGAGGATCTCTTTGTCGCCAAAGAGGGCGGAGAGCTCATTGATCGTACCGCTCATCGATTTGGCGAATCGATCTCGCGCCGCGAGCCAATTCTTGGGCATGGGCGCGCTCGCGTCATTTCTCAAGGCGAAGGCCAGTATTTGCACCTCTCGCCCCGCGGTCTCCTCCGGGTCACTGGCAATATGCGATACAAGTACATCGCGCCCTTGTGCGCCGGTCGCGGCGTACCATCGAATCGAATCCGCCAGGCTCGGCATCGGGGTCTTCTCGGCAATCGCAAACCCGTGCGCAAAGTCGTCCGTGATTACGCGGGCGAGTCCGCACCAGATCATCTTCGGAAGAAATCGATCCGCCGCGTCTTCACCATGCGCGGCCAGGGCCGCGCTCAGGTTCCAGCACACGTCGGCGGGTACTACGGGCAGAGCCGAAGCCAGCGCCAGACGAACGGCAGGGGAGGGATCGGTGGTCGCGAGGGAAATCAGCGCGTCCGCCGAAAGCGCCGGACCGCCGTCGGTTCCGAGCCGGACGGCCCAGGCCCGCACGCGATCATCCGGATGACGCAGCGCCACGGAGAGAGTTGCCTCGTCCAGCGCGTTGATCGCATGCAGTGTCCAGAGCGCGCGAAGCAGCTGCGCGTAGTTTGGCGACGTAGTCGCCATTTCCTTCATCGCGGAAACGGCCTGGGCATCGATCTTTCCAGTCGCGGCCCGCTCCTGAAGAATCTGCCGGGCCGTGCGGCAGTACCAATCGTTATGGTGCGTCTGAAGGGCCACCAGTTCGGCGTCGCTCTTGGCGCCCAGATCGACTTTCACCGGGTGATAGGTCGCCGCCCAGGAGACGCGGTAGATGCGGCCATTAGTACGATCGACTCGCTCCACCGCCGGCGTATGGCAGTGCTGCATGTCGACCCAGTCGATGATGTAAACCGCCCCGTCGGGACCGGTCTGCAGATCGATTCCCATGTAGGTTTCATCCGGCGTGAACATGATGTCGTATCCGGCATGAAACGTCTCATAGGCCGAGCCGACGCGGATGTTTTCCTCATGGTTCATCTGCCGGCCGAACAGGTTGTGAGTGAACAGATGATTGCGATAGATTTCCGGCCAGTTGTCGCCGAGGTAGATCATCGTGCCCACGTGCGCGTGACCGCCGTAGACGGCGGTCGTTCCGGGTTTCCCCGCGCCACCCTCGCCGTCGTCGTAGCGAGCGGCGGCGGGCATGAAGTTCTTGAGATCGGCGCAAAAGCCGGCGCGTCGTTGCAGATAAACGGCATGAATCCGCCATTTGCCTGGTTCCAGAAGTGCGCGTTGCGGATGACGAAAGTCGTTCCGCCGCCGCCCCAGAAACTGCGGCAATGGGTCATGAACAGATCGCCGGCCTCGTTGAAATCGAGCCCCCACTGGTTGCTGCCGCCGTGCGCGAAGATTTCGAACTCATGACGCACCGGGTGATAACGCCAGACGCCCGCATTCAGTGAAAGCCGCTTATCGTCCGGCGTTCCCGGCTTGCCGATGCGCGAGCCGGTGAATACGCCCTGATTTCCATACAGCCAGCCGTCCGGTCCCCAGCAGAAGCTGTTGAGTGTTTCGTGCGTGTCCTGGTAGCCCCAGCCGTCGAGGAGCACCTCCGGCTTGCCCGCCTTGTCGTCCTTGTCCTTGGGAATGAAGAGCAATTGCGGCGCGGCTCCGACCCACACCCCGCCGAATCCAACTTCCATGCCGCTGACCAGGTTCAATCCTTCGTAGAAGACGGTGCGCTTCTTGAAAGTGCCGTCGCCGTCCACATCTTCGAAGATCAGAATCCGGTCCTTGGCTTCAGCGTCCGGCCGTTTCTGCGGATAGCTGTAGGCTTCGACAACCCACAGCCGGCCTTTCTCGTCGATCGCCATGGCAATCGGCTGCTTGATGTCCGGCTCGGCCGCGATCAGCTCCGCCTGGAATCCCTTGGTCAGCATCATTCCCGCGACGACCTTCTGTGCCTGTTCGTTGGCAACCGCGGTCGGCTTGGCAGGATTGGGCTGAAGGTGCCAGAGAACCGCACTTTCCTTCTGTCGCGAACCCTGGTTCGCGCCACGGACGGCAACCCCGGAAATGACCGAGGGCGCTTTCTCGTGGAATACAAAATCATCGAAATTGACGTGTCCCCATCCCGTCGTGCTCGCATCCACGATGCGAACGAAAATCTGTTTTCCCGCGTACGGTCGCAAATCGACCACTTCCCGCCGCATGTCTTCTTCATCCAGGCCGCTGGCGGTGTGAATGACTTTTCCCGTCGCTGCCTCAACCACTTCCACGCGCGTTGAATGATCGTGCCCGCCGCCAATCAGGAAGCTCGCCCAGGGCTGGGTCACCTCGAAAGTTGAGGAAGTGAGAATGCCGGTGCGCTCATCGCCGAACTTCTCAAATCCGCCGATCCAGTATTCCCCGGTGTGATGGCTGTTTCCGCGATTGCGCGCCGCGATCGTGTCCCCCTTGATCGGCTGGCCTTCCCAGGCATTGCCATCCGCTTTCCATCCCTCGAGCGTCCCGGTTTCAAAATCAAGGTTGAGATTCTTCCCGCCGGGCCCGACCGGCTTGATCGATGCCACATCCAACTGATTGGGCGCAACCGGTTTCACGTCATAGCTGGGCGGCTCGGTCCCGCCAAGGTCCGCAAAAAGCATCTTGCGAAACTCGACCTTTGCCGGCCCTGCTCCGCCATGAACTTGAAGCGCGAGGATTCCATCCGATCGCGCGGCCCTGGCCTGGTGATCGTCGAACGACGAGAAGAGCAGGCCGTTGATCCACAGTTCCGTATGCGACACGGTCGAGCGGATCCGGCAGGCGTTCCATTCGCCGGCCCTCGCGACCGAACGAAGCGAGCCGGCGTCGGCGAGCGCATCGACCCAGCGCCGCCCGTCCGGCGCGATCGACACTCGGGTTCCGCGATCGGCGATCAGCGCCCGCCCGCGCTCTTCGAAAAAGCGGCCCGCGTCCGGTCCGCCGGTATCGAGTTCCGCCTGGTATCCGAAGCCGGTTCCGTCATTCAGCCGCTCGGCCCGGAAGAGCACGGCAGGGTTCAGATTAGAGCCGCTCGCGCGATACTCGAAGGTGAATTCAAAGTCCTGCGTGACTTGTTTGCTGAACAGGTTTTCCGTCTTTCCAAGCGTTTGTCCCGCGGGAACCTCGGCGGTGATCGCGTCGCCATCGACGTGCCACACCTTCGCGTCTCCCTCCCACCCTTTGATCACCTGTGGCGTGGGATCGATCGCCACCGGTCGCTTATTAAATGTCGGCGCCTTGGGCGCTTCGGCCTGCGGCTTGAGCTTGGCCCGCTGACCGTCCACGCCTCCCAACTGCTTCCACGTGATCGCGTTCGGCGTCGGCGGAAGCTCCTCGATGAAGACGTCCTTGACTTGGACGAGCGTATTACCACCGCCGTGAATTTGGATGCCGATGATTCCGTCGCTGGCGATATCCGGGTCTTTCTCGATGAAATCGACGCCCTGCACGCCGTTGATCCAGGTCTTGATGTTCAGGCCGTCGGCCTTGATGACGTAATCATTCCAGTCCCAGACGTGAATGGCCGGATGCAGCTTGGCCATGTCGGCGGCCGCGATAAATTGATTGCGTCGCCCCTCGTCGTAGATCCCGCCGTACCACGCTGGTTCGCCGTAGTCGCACTGGTAGCCGCACACTTCACTGCCGGTGGGGTTCCGCATCGTGCGGATCTGGATGCCGGAGTTGATGAAGCCGGTCTTGGGATCGCCGGTGAGTTTGATCTTCAGATGGAGGATGAAGTTGGAATAAGACGCTTTCGTGCAGAGGAAGTCGTTGAAGGGAATGTTGATTTTCCCGTCTCCGCCGGTCAGGCAGCCATCCTTGACGGCCCAGAGCTGGGGAGCCGGCGACTCCCAGCCGTCGAGCGTCTTGCCGTCGAAGATCGACTTTGCCTTGTCGGATTGCGCCGGGGGATCCTCGGCAAACGATAATGAAGCGGTTGAACTGGCAAAAACGGCGATCAAAAGACAATACAACAGTTTCTTCATGGAAGGTCTCGGGTCCGCGTTAGAACAAGGAATTTCAACGGATTTCGCAGATAGTTTCCGATCCGCGCGATCGAACATTCTCACCGTTATAACCGCTGGAGACGCAGGTGTTGAGTGCGTGCCGCCAGTGCTCCCGTTCGTAATGTGCGGGTGAATGCAATTCCGCGCCTTCCTTGCGATTGGCGAGAGGTCACAATCGGCAGGGCGATACCGGTACTGATTTCGAGAAATGATGGATGTCACCGCCCCTTTTTTTCTCCCCTTTTCTTCCTCCTCGAGCGAAATGGGTCCACCCGATCGCCAATGCCTTCGCGATTTGTGTGAGCGCGATGGGTCCGGCGGGAATCAGATTACAAATTTTGACATCTGTAACACTCCGCGCCTATATTCCTTTCGGATTGGATACCAACCGAGAGGAGCAGCACGATGAGCAGGATGAAACTTGGCGGCCGCTACACCTTTCCAGGCACCGCGCTGACCGTGAACCGCATGGGTTATGGTGCCATGCAGTTGGCCGGGCCCGGCGTATTCGGGCCGCCACGCGATAAGGAAGCGGCCATCGCGGTGTTGCGCGAAGCCGTCGCCGCTGGGGTCGATCACATCGATACCTCCGACTTCTACGGCCCGCACATCACCAACCAGATCATCCGCCAGGCGCTGCACCCGTACCCGAAAGGGCTGGTGATCGTCACCAAGCTTGGTGCGCGCCGGCCACCTGATGGATCGTGGCAGCCGGCGATGTCGTCGGCGGATCTCCACGTCGGCGTTCACGACAACCTGCGGAACCTGGGCTTGGACGTGCTCGATGTTGTGAACCTGCGCGCGATGGGCGCGATTCACGGACCGGCGGAGGGATCGATCGAGGCGGAGGTGAACGTGCTTGCCGACCTCAAGCGACAGGGGCTCGTCCGCCACATCGGGTTGAGCAACGTGACGGCGGCCCAGTTGGCTGAGGCGCAGCGGATCACCGACGTGGTGTGCGTTCAGAACAACTACAACCTCGCCCATCGGCACGACGACGCGCTCATCGACGAATTGGCCGCAGAAAGCATCCCCTACGTCCCGTTCTTCCCGCTCGGCGGATTCACGCCGCTGCAATCGTCCACGTTGTCTGACGTGGCGAACGCAGTGGGTGCCACGCCGATGCAGGTCGCGCTCGCGTGGCTGCTCCATCGCTCGCCCAACATGCTGCTGATCCCCGGGACGTCGTCGCTTGCCCACCTGCGCGAGAATCTTGCCGCGGCGCAGTTGACGCTGTCGCCGGAGATTTTGGCGCAATTGGACGGGATCGCCACCGAGTCGGTGGAGAAATGAGGAGAACAAACATGCGTGTCTTCGTCACCGGCGCGACCGGCTTTGTCGGTTCTGCGATCGTTCAGGAACTCATCGGCGCGGGACATCAGGTGCTCGGGCTTGCCCGCTCGGATTCGGCGGCCGAGGCGCTTGCCGCCGCCGGCGCCGAGGTGCATCGGGGAGATCTGGATGACCTTGAAAGCGTGCGCCATGGAGCCGCCGCATCGGACGGCGTCATCCACACCGCCTTCAACCACGACTTCTCAAAATTCGCGGCCAACTGCGAGGCCGACCGGCACGTCATCGAGGCGCTTGGATCCGCGCTCGCCGGCTCCGATCGCCCCTTGATCGTCGCGTCCGGGACCGGGCTTCTCGCGCCGGCCGCCTCGCGATTGAAGAAGACAGGCCCGCTTCCTCGATTCCCCGCGTCGCTTCGGAAGAGGCAGCCAGCGCGGTGGCGACACGAAGCGTGCGCGTGTCGGTGGTACGCCTTCCGCCATCCGTCCACGGCGACGGCGATCACGGCTTTGTTCCGCTTCTTATCGGCATCGCACGCGGGAAGGGCGCTTCGGCCTACGTTGGAAATGGGCTCAACCGCTGGCCCGCGGTGCACCGGCTCGACGCTGCTCATCTTTACAGGCTCGTGCTGGAGAAGGGTTCGGCGGGAGCACGATATCACGGCGTCGCCGAAGAGGGCGTGCTTTTTCACGACATCGCAGGAGTAATCGGCCGCCGCCTGAACGTGCCTGTCGTCAGCAGGACCCCCGACGACGCATCCAGTCATTTTGCCTGGTTCGCGCATTTCGCGGCCCTCGACAATCCGGCTTCGAGTCAGCGAACGCGGGAACTGCTGGGATGGCAGCCGAAACAGCCGGGGCTGATTTCTGATATTGATCGGCTGGGGTATTTTGGAAGGTGAAAGCCCGAATCCCCTATTTTAATGGTGCAGATGGCGGGCCTTTTGCATAATGGCGTGGCACTGAGAACACGCCGTCACGACTAGACGAGATTCAATATGCAAACTGACCCATCCCTGCCACCCGAACCATTGCCGTTGACCGAGGCGTCTGTCCAGGAGATCCAGCTTGAGCTGATTCGCAGGCAGCGTTTCAACTGCTTTGACGGGCCGAAGATAGTTGCAAGCCTTCGCCGTCATCGCGCACTATGGCAAGCGGTGATGATGGATCGGTTGGGCTTCGCCTGCGAAGGCGAGTCCGCCCATAACTGGGGACTGATCAAACTTCGCGACCTGCCACGCAATTCGTGGAACGTCGACGATCTGTTCATCCTGACGGATTCGATCGACCAGGCTCGGGAGCTTGAGCGGATTGCGGAGGAAGAGCAGTGGCAGGCGGACAATGTCACTGTGATCGAGAATAAATTGGAGCGGTCGAGCGCGCTGGGCACGAGCGACCCAGGGTACATCATTTCGTTCTGGTGGGATTGACCCAGGCAAGCGCCAATTTCCACAACGGGGCAAAGCGGCGTTACAAACTCTGGAACACGCCGACCGTTCCCGCCGCGCCGCCCCGTATCGGTTGTGCTCCGAGAGCGCCGGACGGATACGGGGCGGCGCGGCGGGAAGACGATGCGGCGAGACCGTGTCATTGCGCGCCGCCCTGCCCCGTCGTGGAATGATGCGTAATCCCGTACTCTCTTTTGAACGGTGACCCACATGCATCATGCGTGAGGAACGCTGTCGCTGCCTCGATCGAGAAGTTCCATATGCCCTCATTCGATACACCACTTTCCCGCGAACGCATCCTGGCCGCGGCCGAGGATGTGATCCGCCGATTCGGTCCGGGAAAGGCGACCGTCGTTGACGTAGCCCGGGCGCTGGGTGTCTCGCATGCGGCTGTTTACCGGCACGTGGCGAGCAAGGCCGAATTGCGGGAATTGGTGGTGGCCCGGTGGATCGAACAGTTGATGCCGCCGCTTCGGGCGGCCGCCGGGCCGGGCGGGCCGGCGCCGCGCCGGCTGCGGCGGTTCGTGGAGGCGCTGATCGCCAGCAAGCGCGCGAAGGTGTCCCGCGACCCGGAGCTGTTTGCCGCCTATCGCACCCTGGCGGCCGACGCCGACGCGGTCGTCTCCGCTCATGTCGGTGAGCTCGTTCGCTTAACCGCCGACATCGTCTCCGCCGGCGTGAAAGAGGGAACGTTCCGCCGGCTCGAGCCGGCGGCCACGGCCCGGGCGATCCTGGCTGCCACGTCCCGGTTTCACCACCCGGCCCATGCCGCCGAGTGGGCGGATCCGGGTGTTGAAGCGGCCTTCGACGCCGTGTGGGAGTTGTTGATGAACGGATTGCGCGCGGTCAGGAACTAAGTTTCAGTCCCAGCATTCTCTCGATGGGCGGCACGATGTTGGATGTTCCGCTGAGCGATTCGTTCTTGTCGCAGCCCAGACCGCGACAGGACATTTCTGTCAGAAGTTTAGCCGCCGCGGCCTCGCGGCGCCCGTCCGCCGCCCACCGCGCAAATCCCTGGGCTCGGAGAACGGACGAAAGTCTGGCGTGTAAGGGTAGTAACCATGAATCGACTCTTTTTGATTCTCTGCGCAATCCTTTCAATCTCGAATACTTCCCGCGCGTTCTGGCCGCCACCCGGAGGACTTCCTCAGACACGCTGGGAGAAAGAAGTCTCGGCAGACAAACCCGTGCTGCCGGAATATCCCCGGCCGCAATTGGCGCGGGAGCAATGGGTCAATTTGAACGGGCAATGGGATTATGCCATCACGCCCAAAGAGGGGGACGCGCCGGCGAATTACAACGGGAAGATCCTGGTTCCGTTCTCGCCGCAGTCTTTGCTTTCAGGCGTGAATAAGCCGGTGACCGAGAAGCAGCGGATCTGGTACCGGCGGACGATCGAAATTCCCCCGGCGTGGAAAGGGGAACGCGTGATCCTGAATTTCGGCGCGGTCAACTGGGAATCGCACGTCATTGTGAACGGCAAGGAAGTGGGACAACACACCGGCGGGTATGACGGATTCAGTTTTGATATCACCGATGCGCTGAAAGAGTCGGGGCCGCAGGAGCTGATCGTCTGGGCCTGGAATCCGATTGAGGGGGGGCAGCCGCGCGGCAAGCAGGCGCGCCATCCGGATGGAATCTTCTACACGCCGACCACCGGCATCTGGCAGACGGTCTGGATGGAGCCAGTGCGTCCGTGGCATATCGAATCGCTGGTCATGGTTCCTGATATCGATGAGGGAATGCTGAAGCTGACCGTGAACATGAACCAACTCGGAAATGGATTCAAAGTGAAGGCCGTGGCAGTAGATGGGGGGAATGTAGTGGGAGAGATCGTGGTCGGTAAGCCGGGGCAGAGCCTTTCGATTCCCATACCCAATGCAAAGCTTTGGTCCCCCACATCGCCATTCCTCTATGACCTGAAGATTGTTCTGTTGGAAGGCGACAAGGAGGTCGATGCAGTGAGCAGCTATTTCGGAATGCGGAAGATATCGATTGGCCCCGACGACAAGGGGCTGATGCGCATGATGCTCAACAACAAACCGGTCTTCGAGAACGGATTTCTCGACCAGGGATTCTGGCCGGATGGGGTCTACACCGCGCCGACGGATGAGGCGTTGAAGTATGACCTGGTGACGCTTCGCCAGTTCGGTTTCAACATGGATCGGAAGCACATCAAGGTAGAGCCGGACCGGTGGTATTACTGGGCCGACAAGCTCGGCGTGCTGGTCTGGCAGGACATGCCTGCCTGCGTCGAAATGAGCTATCCGCCCAATCGCGATTCGATTCCCAATCGCGAAGACAATTTCGAATCGGAGCTTCGCCGGATGATCCAGGGCCGGCGGAATCATCCCTCGATCGTGATGTGGATCCTGTTTAACGAAGGATGGGGATTGCCGCTGAAGGACCGCAAGAGCGACAAGGAAAAGGTCGAAGCCTCTCCCGTAGCCAGGCAGCTTGAAGCGCAAATGGTGAAAGCCACGCGCGAAGAAGACCCGAGCCGGCTGATCGACGCCGAGAGCGGCGCCGGCGGCGGCGGAAACGATCACGGCGAAGACCTCTGGGACTTCGGCTTGGGAGATGTCCTGGATTACCACTGCTACGGACCGAATCGCCCCGTCGCGGATAAAAGACGCGCCGCGGTTTGCGGCGAATATGGTTGGGGCCTGGCTCCCGTGGCCGCGTTGCGAGCGCAGCTCGAATCCAGCAAGGGGACCGACATCAGCGGCTCGGTTGTCACGCAGCTCACGGACGTTGAAAATGAACACAACGGCGCCATGGCCTACGATCGCACCGTGATTCCCAGCGTAGCGATGGAGAAAGACCTCCCCGGAAGCATTCTCAAAGTGATCCACGACTTTGGGTACACCGATTACCCGGGAGGAGAGAGCCCACGCGCAAGATAACGATGTAGTTTTTGCGCGCTTCACGACGGGGCAGAGCGGCGCGAACAATCGCCATCCAGCCGCCGGATCAGGCCGCCGCGCCGCCCCGTATCGGTTGCGCTCCCAATTTGTGGTCGATCGAATACGGGGCGGCGCGGCGGGAACAGATGGAGTGTTTGAACGCGGTCCTGATGCCGCATTGCCCCGTTGTGGTTGATCGCGCAAATCGCCCTCATTTCGGATACGCTGTATGGCAATGCTTACTCCTGATCGCCTCGAATGCCTCATTCTTGAGAAACTTGCCAGTCGTGAATCCGGCCAGTTGACGCTGCTGGTCTCGCTCCGAAAAGCGATGAGTGGCGCCGCTCCGTACAAAGGGGATTTGAGCCGTGCGGTGAATGTAGCCCTGCGCCGTCTAATTGCGTCAAAGGCCATCATTGATACGGATGGGGTCTTTTCTGTAGTTCCAAACTAAAGCTGTTTTCATGTTCCATCCTGAAATTCGCTCTTTGCACGCAAGTCTCATTTCGCCGCTGGGTCCCAGACGCTGACCTTGTCCTCGGTTGGAAAGTTATCAGGGACTTTCTGCGTCACCTTGCCGGTGGCGGCCCACTCAGCCCCGCGGTCGAGGGTGACCACAAAGCCAACATCCTTCATCGACAGATCCGCATGACCGAGCGTCGTGTGGAAGACGCGCCCTTTGCCATAGTTGATCGCCATCAGCATCGGCTCATTCTCGTGGGTAGTGTCGGACACAGCGGTGGCGAGGACGGTTACGTTTTCGGCCGGGCCGACCAGCTTGGAATAGAGTTCGTCAGGGGCGTGCAGCCATTTCGTGGGGAGGCCTTTCATGATGGGATGCTCGGGGTCGCGCGTCTCGACGACGAAGGAGAAGAATTTGCCGTGTCCGCCGTCGCCGCCCGGGTCGCGAACGACTTTGCCGTCGCGCCAGCGAATCATGACGCCGAAGGTGGAGTTGCGTCCGCCCCAGCCGCCGATGCCGATCATCTTGTTGTATTCCTTCCATTGCGGGAACGAATTGTCGGCGGCATGAACGGAGACCAGTCCTCCGCCGTTGCTCATATAATCTTCGAACGCCTTTTTCGTCGCCTCGGGCCATTCGCCGCCGTTGTAGTTGGAGACGATCACGCCGTATTTGCTGAAGTCGGGTTTGAAGTCCGCCATCTTCGGTCCGTTGTCGGGGGCCGTGGCCACATCGACCGAGAACAGGCCGGAGCTTTCGAGCGCCGCTTTAAGCACCGGCGTGGTCTTGCGCCAATCGTGGTTGTTCTGGCCGTCAATGATCAACGCTTTGATTTTCTCGGGCGCGGGATCGTCGCCGCGCGATTGCGAGGCGATGAGCAAATTGATCGTGCAAATGCAGAAAACAAATGATGGCATTAAACGGCGCATGGGTGTTCCCTTCGAGGTGACCACTGTATTACTGTTTTCCAGCTTGCGAGAGGATCTCCGTCGCCCACGTCTTCTCGGGGTCGGACAACGGCGGGGCGCAGGGCTTGGTGTAATCGATTCGATCGTACCGCCCCATGACATATGCTTTCTCGATCAATTCCTGCAAATTGAGCTTCGCAGGCGCCTCTTGAAGACGAAGCGGTACCTTGATGGTGGGCAGCTTCATTCTCATCGATATCGGGTAATGATAAAGTCCAGGCAAGTCCGGTTCTGTAATCGTGACGCGGTATGTCGTCAACCCGTTCTCCGGGACGAAGTATGGGCCGATCATGCTCGTCCAGTCTCCCGCGCGGATCAGGTCGATCTCGACCAGGTTCATTTCGCTATTGATATACTTTTCCCGCTTCTGAAGATATTCATTAATGGCCTTGCCGGGAGACTTGTTCCACGGACTAAGGACCTCAATGGCGGTCACGATGCGATGGCCGATTGAATCGTAGATCAACACCGAACGCTGGCGGATCGGATCGCCGACTGGCTCGAGCAGCATAGGTTCGTCTACCACCGCCGTCGTAGCGGCCGCTGTATCCGCGATCCAGGCAGAGCGGGAATTCTCAACAACGCGGACATCGGGCCTCCGCAAGCGTGTTTCACTCTCGTCTTCGACATAAACCTTCTCTTCCATGCGCGCGACGAGATCCTCGGAGAGTTGTGGCTGGAGGGCATCGCGGATGTATCCAATCAACGCGGAGTGAACGTCTTCCCAGTGACGTTCAAGATAAGGGTCCATGCCAGGGAATGGGCTTTTCATAGTGTGCGAATAGTATAGCAGATCAGTGCTCATTGATTCGCCGAAGATTCCGGGACGCTGACCGCGTTTTTCACTTCAACGACGACAAATACGTGACCAGATCTACCAGCTCCTGTTGTTTCATCCCCTGTTGCAAACCCGTCGGCATGAATGACCCTTTCAGGTGGACGATGCGAGCGACCTGGCTGGCGGGAAGTTTTCCGACGATTCCGCCCGCTTGCCTGAGTGTGATTTCATCTTGGGTCTGTTGCACGATGAAACCCGTGATCACGTCGCCATCGCGCTTCTCGATGGCAACGCCTTCGAAGCCCTTTGCGATCTCGGCGTTGGGATCGAGAATGGATTCGAAAATCTTCTCGCGCGACAGGCGGCCGCCCACCTGCGAGAGATCAGGACCGAAATCCGTCCCTTCCCTGCCGATGCGGTGACAGGCGACGCAGGTTTTTGCAAAAATGGCATGCCCGTTGCCCGGTTCAGCTTTCAACAGGACGAGCTGGCCGATCGGAAGCGAAACGAGCCCGCGCATTTGCTCCAGGTCCTCCGGTGAAACGCGTTTTCCCGCTGGGCTCGCGGAAGCGCATTGACCAGCGCGCGGATCAATTCGTCGCGCTGCCAGTCGGGGGCCGCCGCGGCAATATCCAAATGACGTTCGACTTCGTCCGGCTTTCCGCGCGTGATGACCGCGAAACTCATCGCTTCGATCCAGCGTTTGGCGCCGTCATACGGGGAGAATTCGGTTTTCCGGCTTCGACGAAAAAGCTCGATTGCATCACCCGCGCGAGCAACGCCATCTCATCCTCCTGGGCGCTGAGCATGGTCGAATAGACCGTCCGCTCCGCGGCCAGATGCGACAGCATCGCGCGGATCACCAGGTTGTGCGCCGCCGGCGACTTCGTCTCGCCCAGAGACAGGATTAACTGCGAGGCAAGGTCAACGTCGGGATCGTCGGCGAGCGGCGCCAGCGCCTCCAGCACCGCGGCATTGTTCTTGGCGTGGATCAGGGGCTCACTGGCCCTTACGGCTCCGGCCCGAACGCGCGGGTCGGAATCCTTGAACGCCACGAAGAGCGCGGATTGATCAAGAGCGTCCATACCTTCCAGCGTCCAGAGGGCGTGAAGTCGGCCCAGGGGCGACTTGCCGGAGAGGACGACGGCCTTTAATGCAGGAATAACTGATTTGTCTCCGCGGAGAATGATCAGGCGTTGCGCCGTATCGCGCCACCAGCCATTGGGATCGCTGTTGCTGCTGAGATAGATTCGTCCTTCATCATCCTGCGTGATCCCCCACTGGCCGCCGCCGGAGGTTTTGACGTCGGTGAGCTTCCCATCTCTGAAGCGAAATTTGTGATCCCACTCGCTGTTGTAAATCCAATTGTTCAGGGCCCACATCAGACCATTGGCGTAATGCTCGGGGTTGGGGCTGGTCCCGGCGTAGGGCGAATAGATCGATTGCTTCACATCCGCCACGCCGTGTCCTTTGGTGTCCCGGCACAGGTAGATGTCCGGCGGCTCAGCCACCAGAACGCGCTCATCCAGCGTCAGGATCGCGCGCGGCATGAACAAATGATCGAGATAAACCGTTGCCTTGTCGTACCGCCCATCGCCGTGAGAATCTTCCAGGCGGGTGACCCGGCCGATTTTTTCCATCGCCCGGGAATCCTTCAAATCCTGCATGTATCCGCGCATCTGGCAGACATACATTCGCCCGTCGCCGTCCCAGGAAACGGCGACCGGATCGATGATTTCCGGATCGCCGGCCACCAGCTCCATGTGAAAGCCGGGCGGGAGCTTGAAGGTCTTCAGTTCATCTTCCGCTGAGAGCGGCGCACCGGAAGGCTCGGGGAGAATGGAGGGGCCCGGATCGCGCGCAGAATCAAAGAAAGGATCAGGCCGGCCAGGCTTGCTCCCGCAATCAGCGGCCCGAATCGATGCGGTATGAATGAAACTTTCTGTATAAGAGTCCTACCGCCCGCAATTCCCCGCGCTCGCAATGCTCCCGATCGCTCGCTTGCACTGCGTCTGCCGGAATTCGTGGCACGGCTTTTCAAGCCGTGACCGCGGTACTCCGCGGTGATCGACGGGCTGCGGTGAGCGCGGTCGAATCCGCCTGCCGTCGATGAAGGCAAGACCGCAGCCGTCTTCCTGTGGCGGGGCAAAGAACGCTTCGCTCTTGCTGTTTTGGCCGGGGTACCGGCCAATGTGCGGGGTACGCACCCACGGGTTGAAGACCCGTGCCACTACATAAGCCACCGAAATTGCTATGCACTCTTTCATTGTCTGGATGCCGCGGTTGAGAGGTAGGCGACAAACAGATTTCGTAGGATGTGCGCATGCCAGAAAATGCCCGCACGGCTGCGGCCACACGAGCTCGCGCCGAGGCCGACATCGGCCTATCGCTTCATAAGCAAGGCCAATTCCGCGCAGCTTTGATCCGCTTCAAAGAGGCGGTGCGCCTCGATCCGTCGTTCGGGGAATATCACTATCGGCTGGGCCTTGCGGCCTGGCGATCGAGAGAAACGAAATTCGTCGAGCCGCATCTGCTTCGTGCCATCGAGCTCGACCCGCGCCATCCCGCGCCGCACGAAGCGCTTGGACAGTGGCTGCTGGAGACGGGACAGATAGAGCGCGCCTGCACCACTCCGCGACGGCGGTCGCTCTTTGTCCCGACAACGCCGATCTGGTCATCTCCTTTGCGCTGACATTGATAGCGGACGGGCAATTCGCGCACGGCGCGGAGCTGTTAACGCCGTTGATTGCGCGGGGATCGATTTCCTGGCGACTGGCGGCGGCGTTCGCCCAGGCCGCGCCCGGGATCGGTCGGGAAGAGGAGGCTCTTTCGTTAATCGAACGCTCGCTGCAGATCGAGGACCTTCACCTTGCCAATCGCGCTCAATTGCATTTTCACGCCGCCGCATTGCTCGATCGTCTTGGCCGATACGATGAGGCGTTCGAGCGAGCGCGACTTGGCAACGAGGGGCGCGAACGCCGATTCGACGCCGGCGAATTTTCGCAACGCGTATCGCGCGACATTGAGTTTTTCACGGCGGATCGAATGAAGCGCCTGCCGCGGGCGACGCACGGGAACCCGAGACCCGTCTTCATCGTCGGGATGCCGCGAACCGGCAGTTCCCTCGTGGAGCAAATTCTCGCCAGCCATCCGGATGTCTTTGGGGCCGGCGAGTTACCGGCGATGACCGAAGTGGCCAAATCCATCATCAATCGGGAAACAGAATCGCCGGGCGTTTACCCGGAAAATCTCGGGCTGCTGTCGGAAGCGGAGCTAAACCAACTCGCGGGAACATACCTCGATCGCATTTCGAGTTCGAACGCGACAGCCCGCTACGTTACGGACAAGATGCTCCTGAATTTTCGATTCTTGCACTTGATTGAGCTGCTGCTGCCGGAGTGCAAGATCATTCATTGCGTCCGCGATCCGCGCGACACCTGTCTCTCCTGCTTCATGACCAATTTCGCTGTCGGCAATCCGTTCGCCTTCAACCTCGATCATCTGGCGTCATTTTATCGCGACTACGTTCGTTTGATGCACCATTGGAAGAAAGTGTTGGCGCTGCCAATTCTCGAAGTGGTTTATGAGGAGGTCGTCTCAGATCTTGACGGACAGGCCCGGCGAATCGTCGAATTTCTGGGCTTGGAATGGAACGATAACTGTCTCGCATTCCACAAGAACAAACGCCATGTGACGACGTCCAGCCGAGATCAGGTCCGCCAGCCGATTTACAGCGCTTCAGTAGGGCGCTGGAAAAATTATGAGAAGCATCTGGGGAACGTGCTTTCGCTGACGCCGGGATGGAATTCCCGGTTAATAAAATGATCGGAATCCGACAGAAATCACCCGTACCGTGAATTTCGATCACTCAAGCCGATGGATCAAAAGGGGGTTTCTCCCACATCTGCCACCTTCAGTTGCTCGTCGTCCAGATGCCGTAACTATGGGCCGAAATTGGAAAGGTTCCCACGCCGGCAGCATCGGTCGTAACTGCCGACGACTGGTTTCCGGTGGCGTCATGCAGGGTGCGGCTGGGCCACGGTGTTTTGATCGACTTTGTCTCGTCGGCGTGGTCGTCCAGCATCACAAGCATCCCAGAGTGGGTCGCGTCGCCGGCTCTTGAATAGACATAAAGGCTGGAATCATCCTCGTCGTACTCAAGGCTTGCCCCATAGGCGTGCGCCTGGCGGATTGCCATCAGTGCTTTGATCTGCTTGCCCAACCCGTATTCGTAATAGTCCCTGTAAAACACACAGGGATATCCTTTATCGCGCGTCAGGATGTACGCGTATGCGAGCATCTTGTCGGTCGTCACCGGACCCCCGTTGTTGTCGGTGTCGTGGTTATCGACGAAAGACACGGAGAGCGCGCCATTGACCTCGGTGAAACCCGCAAACCGTAATTGGCGCATGTCCCCGCCCTGATTGAGCACCTGGGCGAAAATATCGTGCAGGGGAAAATCAAAAAGACTTGTTCGTCCGCCGGTTGCCTGGGCGTAAGCCTGCATGTCAGCAACTTGTTTCATCCACGCTTCGCTCACGGCGAATCGGTTTTGCTTTCACCGCGTCCATCCACTGGTTGATGAATGGCGTGTAGATGTGCGGCGTTGCGTCGAGCCGATATCCGTCCAACTGCAGCTTGTCTGTAATCCACTTGCCCCACTTGATCAATTCGGCGCAATTGTTGGCATCGGTATAGCGGATTTCGCAGCCCATCAGATTGTCATAAGCATCGCCGTTGGCGTAGGGCTGAAAATCCCAGGGATTCCACTGGACCCAGGTCGACCCGTCTTTCGCCCAGCCATTGAAGTTGTAGTATTGCCAGGTGTAGTTACTGTAGGTGTTGCCGCGTCCGGGGAATGTAAAGTGCGTCCATGTCGTGAGTGTTTGGCCTCCATACGAGAAGGTATCCTGTTGGTCGGCTCCGAGCATGTGGTTCATCACGATGTCGGCATAGACTTGCAGATGCTGTGCTTTCAGTGCTGCGATGGCGGCCTGCAACTCCGCCAGCGTACCGTAATGGGTGGCAACCGAACCTTTTTGGTTGAACTCGCCGAGGTCATAGCGGTCATACACGCCGTATCCGACGTCGCCTGATCCGGACAATCCCTTGTAAGGCGGCGGCAGCCAGATTGCCGTGAAACCGGCCTGTCCCATTTCCGAAGCTTTCGCTGCAAGGTTGTTCCACCAGGAGCCGCTCTCGGTTGTAGCAGGGGTGCTCCAGTAGAAACCTTCCAACATCACGCCATTGACGAGCGGCGCGGGGGCCGAGGCGCTGGCGGACGGTGCGGTCAGCGACAATGGACTTGCCAACCGCACCGAATCGTGCGTTTGCGCGGCTGGCGTGGGCGAACGCGTGTCCGCCCCGTTCTGGCGGCACCCCGGCGCAAAGAGAACGATAAGCCAGAAAAACATCAAAGTGATCGCCGTCGATCGCGCGCGGCGCAGTAAACGACGAATGCCTGGAAGAGCCGTTCATGGGAATCCCCTTTATAGAAAGGACGCGGTTGAAACTACGGAAAAAAGCTGCGTGTCCGTGTTCCCTGTGGCTCAACTATACAGAGCACCGATATCCGCTGCCAGAGGAACTGTGGCGGAATCGGGAAGGCAGGATTAGATCTCCAGCATCAGCCTGGCCGGGTCTTCCAGATATTCCTTGAGCCGCACGAGGAAGCTGACCGACTCCTTGCCGTCAACCAGCCGGTGATCGTAGCTGAGCGCGACGTACATCATCGGGCGGATTTCAACCTTGTCCCCGACGGCGATTGGCCGCTTGAGAATCGCATGCATGCCCAGAATTCCGCTTTGCGGCGGATTGAGGATCGGCGTTGAGAGAAGCGAGCCGTAGACACCGCCGTTAGTGATCGTGAAGGTGCCGCCGGTCAGTTCTTCGAGGCTGAGTTTGCCGTCGCGGGTGGAGGCGGCCAGGCGCTTGATCTCACTTTCGATTTTCGCGAACGAGAGAGAGTCGGCTTTGCGCAGTACGGGGACGGCCAGGCCGCGATCAGTGCTCACGGCGATGCCCAGGTGCACATCACGGTGGTAGAGGATGTCGTTTCCATCGATCTCTGCGTTGATGCGGGGGAATTCGCGCAGGGAGAGGACTACGGCCCGGGCGAAAAAGCTCATCAATCCCAGGCCAACGCCGTGGATTTCCTGGAATCGCTCTTTGTATTTTGCGCGAAGCGCGAGAACTGAGGAGCAATCGATTTCGTTGAAGGTGGTGAGGATCGCCGCCGTCTGCTGCGCCGAGACCATGCGGTCGGCGATGCGCTTGCGGATCTTGCTCATGGGCGTGCGGCGCAAGCCGTCGGCGTCGAAGGTGGACGGGCCGGCCGGAACCTTCGGCTGCTGAGCCTGCGCCTCGCTGACGGCGCGGGCGGGAGCGGGCGCGACTGACTGGGCGACGACTGGCGGACCGTCGTCATCCACTTCCGATTCGTCCATCGCCTGGCCGTTGCCGCTCCTTTGTCTTTCCATCTCGCGCAGCACGTCTTCCTTGGTGAGTTGCCCGTGCGGGCCGCTGGCGGGAATCTTGCCGCTTTCGAGGTGATTTTCTTCCACCAGCCGGCGAACCGCCGGACGAAGCTCGCCCGATTCGCCGCGTCGGGCCGGGGCGGCGGCGGGCCTTGGTGCGACGGGCACTTTTTCCGCGGGCGCAGCGACTGATTTTGGCGCGGACGCCTCGGCCTTTACCGCGGCCGGGGGCTTTTGTGCCACTGCCTTGTCGGAAGCCGCCGGCGCAGGCGCCTCGTCGATGCGGCCGATGGCTTCGCCGACATGCACGGTTTCTCCGGCAGCCTTGGCATGCCGGAGCAGGCCGGCTCCCTTGGCAGCCAGATCGACGTTGGCCTTGTCGGTTTCCAGTTCGCAGATCGGCTCGTCGGCAGTGACATATTCGCCGTCATTCTTCAGCCAGCGCAGCAGCACGGCTTCGGTTACCGATTCACCCAAAGGAGGCACATCCACATTAGTTGGCATCGCTCATCAATCCGTTGTTGGACTTTGTTCCGGGTTGCGACAAAGTGCTGTTCAATCTGAAACCGGGCGAGGGCTGACCATCGCGGTCGGAGCCGTGGCCGTCGCCGCGACCTTGGCCGTAGGCGGAGCCGGCGCAGGCACCGGCGCGGAAGCGGGCACCGGTGGCGGGTCGTCCTTCCTCCGGATGTCCAGCGCGTGGGAAACAATTTCCGTCTCCTCGATCAGGTGCATCTTCGGCGAACCGGTCGCGGGGCTGGCCGACGCGTCGCGCCCGAAATAGTTCAACACCGCCGGGTCAGGCAGCATTTCGCGCAGCCGGTCTTCCATAAAGCTCCAGGCGCCGCGGTTGCGCGGCTCTTCCTGGACCCAGCAGATCTCGCGGGCCTTGCGGTAGCGGGCCAGCACATTTTGAATCTCGCGCTTGGGGTAGGGATAGAGCTGTTCCACCCGCACCAGCGCCACGTCCTTGATCCGTTCCTTCTCCCGCGCCTGCGACAGGGTGAAATAGACCTTGCCGGTACAGAACAGAACGCGCGTCACGCTATCACGCTCCGGCGCCGTCGGATCATCCAGCACGAGCTGGAATGTTCCGTCTGTGAATTCCTCGATTCGCGACGCCGATGCCTCGGAGCGCAGCAGGCTCTTGGGCATCATTAGAACGAGCGGCTTTCGGAACTTGCGATGAATCTGCCGTCGCAGCAAATGGAAGTACTGGGCTGGGTGGGTCGGCACCGCCACCTGGAGATTCTCCTCGGCGCACAACGCCAGAAACCGGTTGAGATACGCGTTGGAATGTTCCGGCCCCATCCCTTCGAACCCGTGCGGCAGGAGCATCACCAGTCCGTTCATCAGGTGCCACTTGCTGTGGGCGGCGGCGATGAACTGATCGATGATCGGCTGCGCGCCGTTGACGAAGTCCCCGAACTGCGCTTCCCAAACCACCAGGTTGCGCGGATCGGCGGAGCTGAATCCATATTCAAATCCCAGCACCGCCAGCTCAGAGAGCATGGTATTGATAATCAGGAATTTCCCCTGCTTCGGATCGAGGTGGGCGAGGGGGGCGAAAGTGCGGCCGGTGTTGTAATCGTGTAGAACCGCGTGGCGATGGCTGAACGTCCCGCGCTGCGCGTCCTGGCCCGAAAAGCGGACCGGCGTCCCTTCCAGAAGCAGGCTCCCCAGCGCCAGCGCCTCTGCCCCGCCCCAGTCGATTCCCGTTCCCGCTCTTACAGTCTCAAGGCGGCTGTCGATGAGCCGCTTCAGCTTCGGGTGAACGGTAAAATCAGATGGCAGCTTCGCAGCCATCTCGGCGATGCGCAGCAGCGTCTCCTTTGGAACCGCAGTTTTCGCGGACGTGTCTCCCTGCAGCGCGAGCATTCCTTTCCAGAGATTGTTCAACGACGCGGTTCGCTGGCGCGGCCGATATTCCTGCGCCTGCTCGAGCGCGGCTTCCATCCGATCGCGGGCGATTTTGCGCATCTCCTCATGGGCGGCAGGCGTGAGCTTTCCCTCGCGGATCATCTGCTGAGCATAGATCTCCCGCACTGTAGGATGTGAGGCAATCTGGCGATACATGACCGGCTGGGTGTAGCTGGCCTCATCGACCTCGTTGTGCCCATGACGGCGATAACACCAGAGATCGATCATCACGTCGCATTTGAATCGCTCGCGAAACTCGATGGCCAGTCGCGCCGCGTGCACCACCGCTTCGGGATCGTCGCCGTTCACATGGAAGATCGGCGCCTGAATCATCTTCGCCACGTCGGTGGGATAGGGAGTGAACCGTCCCTCCATCGGGCTCGTGGTGAATCCGATCTGGTTGTTGACGATGACATGGATGGTCCCGCCGGTCCGGTATCCCGGAAGTTCCGACAGATTCAGCGTTTCGTGAACGATGCCCTGCCCGGTGAAGGCCGCGTCCCCGTGCATGAGCAGCGGAACGACGCGTTCGCGCCGTGGTCCCCCTTGTAGTTTTGCTTGGCCCGTACGATTCCTTCCACCACCGGATTCACCAGCTCGAGATGGCTCGGGTTGGGACTGAGGCTCAGGTGAATGGTTCGCGTGCGGGTGGGGCGGTCGTTGGCGTAGCCGAGGTGATATTTGACGTCCCCGTCTCCCTGCGAGTCCTGCGGGATGATCGTTCCCTGAAATTCGCTGAAGAGGATTTCGTACGGCTTGTTAAGGACATGGGCCAGCACGTTGAGGCGGCCGCGGTGGGACATTCCCATGCAGATTTCTTCGACCCCGATGGCCGCCCCGTCGTCAACGATGCTGTTGAGCAGGGGAACGAGCGAATCGGCGCCCTCGAGGCTGAAACGCTTGTTGCCCACATAGCGCGTATGCAGGAATCGTTCCATCTCCTCGGCGGCAACGAGCTGATACAGGATGGCTCTCGACTGTTCAGCCGAAAATGCCGGCTTGTTAAGGATCGGCTCCATGCGCTGCGCCAGCCATTCGCGCTGCGCCTTGTCGGCGATGTCCATGTACTCAACGCCGACGGTTCGACAGTACGTATCGCGCAGCTTTTCGATCAGATCGCGCAGGGTGCCGTTGGTGGGGCCGTAAAAGTCCGCCCTGCCCACCACGCGATCCAGGTCCGATTCACTCATCCCAAACTGGGAGAGTTCCAGCAGCGGATGGTTCGGCCGATCGTGCCCCAGCGGATCCAGATGAGCAATGAAATGGCCCAGCTCGCGATAGGTGTGCACAAGATTGTGGATGCCGATCGTGAGAGGCGCCGATTCTTCGGAACTCGGCGAGGCCCGCCCGCCGGCGCTGTCAAATCCGGCGAAATAGGCCTGCCAGGATTCGTCCAGCGAGCGAGGGTCACGCTGATATTGTTCGTACAGCCGGTCAACGTAATCCGCATTAGCTCGATTGATCAGGTCGAAACGTTCCATCTGAAAGCCACTCTCTGGAAACTGCGCAGGCACTCCGCGGAAAATACACTTCCGCCGGTCACTCCCCGGTTACTCTATTCTAGCTAGGATACCTTATTGTCCGCAGCCCGTGGAGAAAAGTGGGAATTTCGTAATCGATGGGGATCGGGACGAAATGTCCGATAAATAGCCGAATTGGGGATTTTGACTACTAAGAGCCGCGCACGCGGTAAGCGGGATTGTTTGAAGGATTGCGACCTGCTCGCGTTTTTCCGCTTGCCCGCGAGTTCAATTGCTCAGCAGCAGGCCGACTTTTCCGAGCTGGAGCAGGTAACGGCCGAGGACGAAGGTGCACGCCACCCGTTCAGGCACGAAGAGGGCGGTGTGCTTGACCGCATCCACATACCCGCGCAGACATTCCAATTGGGGAACGACCACACGCCGCCGGCCTTTCGGATTGGACCACATTGCGCGAGCCGAGGCCGAACGGAGACTCGTCGATTGTCCCGCGTGGCAGCGCCGCAGGAACAATTCCTCAGGCACTTCGTGAAAGCGGCCCATCAGCGCCAGCGCCGCGAGGACCACCTTGTCTGCTCCGTAATAAGACCCTTGCAGTCCGGTGCGGAGCAACGGCTCGCGGCGAACCACGCCGAAAATTTCGAAGCACCAGCGCGTTTTCATCAGCATGTCGAAAAATCGCTGCGCCGTCGACGGAGAATCAAGATGCCGCGGCGGATCATTGGGGGGTGTATTTTCCAGGAGCCAGCGTCGTGTGGCTTCCGTAAGCGCGCGACCGTCAGCGTCAACCAGCCGGGTGCGGGTGTGGCATAGGACGATCGCCGGGTCTTCGTCAAGAACGTTCACGCAACGTTCGAGAAACGTCGGCGCGCAAGATCATCGTGAGCCGCCCAGCGAAAGTACGGCGCTCGCGCCAGCTCCGCAACGCGATTGAAATTGCGATTGGCTCCGATGTTTTCAGGATTTCGATGGTAACGGACCCGTCGATCGCGCGCGGCATACGACTGGCAGATTTCCGCGGTTCGATCGGTTGAAGCGTTGTCGCAAATGACCAGCTCGAAGTCTTCGAAGGTCTGCGACAGAATCGAGTCGATCGCTTCGGGAGCATATCGCTCCCCATTGTAGATCGGAAGTCCGACGCTCAATCGCGGGATATGGCGATGCACGGATTTGGTCCCTGGCCGTTCGCGGCCCGTAATCGCCGACGCTCGCGACGCCGGCGGCGTCTTGACCGATCTTTCATCGACCGATCAACGTCCAATTCTCCTGCGCTGCCGGTCAGTTTTCGGCTACATTTTTTCCAGGCCTGGCGCGCACTCGAAGTGAACGTTTAGAGATTACGCAGCAAGTCGAAATATGTCCAAAATGACGGATTTTTCATGGGTTTTCGGTGATTCCGAACGACAAATATGGATGACGCCGCTCCCCTTTTGCCGACTGCCTTTCGGGCTCGTCATTTACGCCGCTTTCGGCGCCAGCGTAAGTTGATGAAGGGGGTGATCGACCGTGCGCAGATCGTACTTGTAGCGTTGCCCGCCGCGAAGGAAATCGAAGACCTTTTCCCCGCGGGCGATCGCGGTGCGGATGGCCATGGCGAACGCCACGACGCCCGGGCTCCAGGCGGCCTGAGCAGCATCGTACCCGGCGCCTCAGGCGAGCGGGCCGCCGGCCGAGTGAAAACTGATGACTCCGACGGCCGGTTTTTCCGACCGGCGCAGCGTCTGCAGATCCATCAGCCCGCGCTCCATCAGCCCGCGGGTGGCGGCCTGGAAAACCGGGCGATAGATCCAGCGGCATTTCGCTCTTCCTATTGGCTTTACGGCGGGTGGTATTCAGCTTGCAACGCAGTCCCCTATGCGCCGCCGGATGAAAGTTCTGTCACAGGGATGGATGCGAACCGGCCCGCTCGATGCCTTGGCAGTTTCGCGGGGCAAGGTTGTCCCGCTGTGAGGCACGTTCTTTTCACTCAGGTGTGAGGATGCAAACTAATACTCGAAATCGCGGCTTTGCGTCGATGGATTCCCAGAAGCAGAAAGAGATTGCTCGCAAAGGAGGTCGAGCCGCCCACATGAAGGGAACTGCACACGAATTTACCTCTGAAGAGGCCCGTGCGGCTGGGAAAAAAGGGGGAGAACGCGTCAGCGAGGACCGGAACCACATGTCGCGAATTGGCCGGATTGGGGGAAAGAGTTCGGCGGGCCGGCGCCCGGCGACGGCTGCGCAGAACGACGAAGACGGCAATCCGTCTCGCGATTATTCGAACAGCTCGCAGGAATTGGAGGATTCGACCGGTCAGGAATCGGCGGCGGCCGCGAATTAATCTCCGGCGGCTTCAAAATGTGATGTGTTGTGTAACCGTCTAAACAGATCTCCGCCGGTTCCACGCGGCTACGCCGCCAAATCGGCGTTCTTCTGCTGGAATTGACGCAGCGATCGACCTTGCTGCACTGGCGGCGGGACTTTTTTCGAAGAATTTTTTTCGAGGCTTGCTGCGGATGATCCGCCTTTGGCTGTGCCGCATGCATGCAATTCTGAATGTCTCTACAATCAGATCGTGGCCGGCGAAGAGGACTTCATCAGTTGGATCCGTTCGCAGACGATCTCCGATCGCAAGATCTTGCTCCCCCCCGGCGATGACCTGGCGGTCCTGCGCTGGAATGGAGCGGACCTGCTGATTGCAGGGGCGGATCAGGTCCTCGACGGCGTTCATTTCGATTCAGCGATTTACTCCCCGCGCGCCATCGGCCGCAAGGCGATGAACCGCAATCTCTCCGATTGCGCGGCGATGGCCGCTCTTCCTGCCGCCGCGATTTCCACCGCGGCCCTCCCGCGCGGGTGCGGCGTCGAATACGCCAGGGAACTGTATCTCGGCATGCGCGAGGCGGCCGACCCCTTCGATTGCCCGATCGTTGGCGGAGATACCGGATCGTGGAACGGAAAACTGGTGCTCACGGTTACGATTCTCGGCCGAAGCGCTGGAATCGTGCCCGTCGCTCGAAGCGGGGGAAAGCCGGGTGACACGATCTACGTCAGCGGGCCGCTCGGCGGGAGTCTTCTCGGGCGACATATGAACTTCATTCCCCGCATCGAACTGGTGCGCCGGCTTGCACGCTCCCACCGCATTAGCGCCATGATCGATCTGAGCGACGGCCTGGCTCGCGACCTGCGCCATCTTTGCCATGAGAGCGGAGTCGGCGCGGAGCTTGAGTCCGGCGACATCCCCATTCATCCCGACGCGCCACCAGGCCGCCGAAGCGGATCCATCGCGCGATCCGCTGACCCGCGCCCTCACGGACGGCGAAGACTACGAACTGCTCCTGGCCGCGCCGGACGATCTGCGGTCATTCGGCCTCACGCCGATCGGAAAGATGATCCCCGCGCGGGAATTGCGCCTCCGTGTGGCAGGGCGGGTGACGCCCCTTGCGGCCGGCGGATGGGAGCACGCACTGTGAAGAAGCCGACGGCGCAATTCACGGACGGACCGGAACAGACCGAGCGCTTGGCGGCGGAATTGGCCCGCAACCTGGTCGGCGGGGAATGCATCGCTCTCCGCGGCGACCTCGGCGCGGGCAAAACCTGTTTCGTCCGCGGCCTGGTCGGCGGCCTGGACGCCGATCCGCGCCTCGTCAGCAGTCCCACCTTCGTGCTTCTGAATATTTATCCCACGCCCAGATTCACCGTCTTCCACCTCGACGCCTATCGCGTGCAGGGCCCGGAGGATTTTGACGCGATTGGTTTCCCCGAACTGCTCGAGCAGGGAGGCATCGTCATCGTCGAGTGGCCGCAGCGCGTCGAACAACTCCTGCCCACGCGCCATATCGAGGTGCAGATCGAGCACGAAGGCGAACAGCGCCGGCGCATTGTTATTCAGCGAGCGAAAAAGTGATAATTTCAGAATGCGAACATCGAACATCGAACAGTCAAAATCGAACGTCGAAGAAGGAAGGGGGATGGAAAAGTAAAATCACTTCTCCGCCTTTCTTCCTTCTTCAGCGTTCGATGTTGACTGTTCGATGTTCGCGTTTTGAATTTTCAAGGAACGGTCGGGTCCCAGTGGTTTTCGCCGGTCGGATATTGCGGGGTCCCTTGCCGGGTGTAGAGGCGGGTGACATATTCCGCGTGGCCGTCACATAGCGCCACGTTACCGCGCCGGTTATTGTCATCTTCCCCGGCGGCAAGCGGCCGGTCATGGCGGATGGCCAGGAAGTTCTCGAGCGGGTTGCCTACGAATGTCGGCAGCCAGTTGCCGTCATCGAGCGATAGCTGGTCTTCCTCCACGAGCAAAATCTTTTCCGATGCGTTGTAAATCGAGCCGAGGCGAATCGCCGGATGCACCGTCGAGCTGCAATAAGTGTTAAAGCTATAGCTGTAGAGATACGGCCCGTACCCTCCGCTGATATGGCCCGGGTAGCGCGTCAGATCATCCGAAGGGCAGCGGAATTTTTCGGCGGTAAAGCCGCCGACGTAGAGGGCTATTGCGGACTGAGCCGGATCGCGGTCATTTTCCCAGTAGATCCAGTCTTCCGGATATTCGCCGCCCCAATCCGCGAATCGTGGATAAATCCCCTTGTTGTCGCCGGCGTACATGTAAAAGCCCATTCCGATTTGCCGCACATTACTCAGGCACTGAATCTGCTTGGCCTGTTCGCGGGCGCGGCTGAGCGACGGCATGATGATCGCGATCAAAACCGCGATGATCCCGATGACGACCAGCAGCTCGACCAGCGTGAACGCTTTGCTCATCCCGGCGCGCCGGGATTCGACGAGGGTACATCCCGTGCGCGGCGCAGACCTCTGCACCGGCGTAAAGCCGTGAGCCTCCCGCGACGTTTTTCCCCAAAATCGTTGAGACATCATCAGAACACCCCTAAATTGGATTTTCTGATTCTAACGTTTGGGGAAAGCGGTTCAATGATAAAGTAGTAGCTTTCAGAGCTGCGCACGCAGTAAGCGGTCCTTGCAGATTACCGGCAGCGGTGGTGTCGCAAAGGAGTCTCCGTCCGGGAAATGACGGTGAAGCCTGCAAGGCGGGGGGTTTAACAGTCCGGCGGCGTCTTGGGCAGCGCGTTGTAGAGTTCGATCGCGTTAATGAATGCAACCACCCACGCCGCGCCATATGTGGTCAGCCAGACGAACGGCACACGGAGCGTTCGTCCTGCAGCGCGCGGCTGCTGTTGCGCCAGTTTCCATACGACAAACGAAACGCGCAGATAGACCGCCAGGGTCAGCGCCGGCGCGACGACCGCAATCAGCAACCCGCCGATCAAGACGACCGGCAGCGTGATTCGCCACCCCACGACCGCCGCAAACGGGATCCCGATTGCGCACGGCAGCCAATAGGCCTGTTTGATGTGCGGCAGCGGCAGCCGCGGGACGAGCCACAGGCCGCCCAGAGCGACGAGCGTCGCGATCCCCGCCGCGCCGATTGCAACGAAGGTTCCCACGCTCAGCGGCGCAGCCGGCTCGGCCATGGCAATGGCCTGAATCAGCGTGTACTGCGCCGCCAGGATCGCGCCGCTGTAGAGCGCCCAGCGAAGCAGCCAGCTTTGCACGATCCGATGCGGCGCAATGATGAGCACCGCCAGGGCGCACGTCGCCGCAAACAGGAGTGGCGCGAAGGGCCAGCTCGCCGCCACGCCCGGCACCAGTGTCAGACGGTCGAACCATTTGCCGCGTTGAAATTCCGGGCCGCCGAAATATCGATTGAACGTCAAGGCGAAACAGCCGATCGGCAACAGGATTCCCCCCATGGCCAGCACAGCGCCTTCCGGCCAGCTAATGAGCCGCCGCTCCTGATCATCTCGAATCTGCGCGTAATCCAATGGAATGGTGCTCATGCTGGTATCGCCTATTTGACTATCGGCTGCCATCAACAGTCGGTTTGCGTCAAGCGGAGTTGACTTGGGAAACAGCAACGGGGACGGAGCTGACCACGTCCGTAAACGTTATGCCCATCCTTTTTCCCGCTTAGCCGCGGCGCCTTCGCCGCGTCCACCGCAGGTGGAACATTCGCTCCTGATAAGCAGCTTCAACCCGGCCCGGCAGCGCGAAGGATTCTTCCAGGGCCCGACCGAGATATTCCTTTTACAAACTTCCGCTGAACTTATCATCGTGCGCGAAATCGCAGAATGATACTCTCCGCCCCTCAACCGTCTCCCGAGGAGACCGATGGATGGCACAAGAACGCTTTTTCCGCACCGCCTCGCCGCTGGTCTATCCGCAGGTCCGGGGGCCGGGGTTTGTCGTTTGGTTCATCGCCTGCTGCACGGGTTTGATCGGCGTGGGATTCGTCGGGTTTTCGATCATGGCAATCCCCATCGCCGCGCACGGGAAGTTTGACGGGCCGCCGGCGGTGCTCGCGGTTTTCTTTCTGATCGGCCCGGGAGTCCTCGCCGCCGCCGAGGCGATGGTGTTGTATCGTGAAGGCATCATCATCGATCCGCGGACGCGAACGGTGACCCGCCACCGATCGTGGGGGCCGATCAAGCGCGCGCTCGTTCTCTCCGGCGAGGTCAGTTCCATTCGATTGATGCACGATACGCGTCGCAAGTCAGGCGGCGCCTACACCGTGTGCGCGTTGATGTTGGTGACCCGCCAGGGGGAATTCTGGCACTTGAGCGAGCGGCCGCAAGCGGGCGAAGCGATGCGCGGAATGCTTCCATCGGTTCTCGGTCGCACCGCCGCGGACTACGAACAAATACAGCGCAACGAGGCGATAAAGTTGTGCGCCGCGACGGGCTGGCGGCTGGATGATCGGCTTGAGCGAAGCGCGACGGAATTAGCCACCGCTGCCAGCGCCTGGGCGCGCGGTGTGTCGAAAAGATCGAGGGATCGATCGGCGCGGCGGGGTTTGTTCCCGCCGCCAGCGCGCCTGCGCACAGAGAGTCGAAGACATCGCGCCATTCATTGGCAGGATGAATGCTCCGGCCTGGCTCCAACGAGCGACCCCGCGGCGTGTGCGCCGCCGCCGGCAGACGCTGCTGGTCAGCCTCCTGGGCTGGGGCGTAATCGTCGGGCCGCTGGTGGCGGCGGCGATCTGGGTCGGCGCGTGTTTCTGGGACCTGCAGAGCATGCGGACGATCGACGGCCACGTGATCGGCCTGGCCGACTACGGGCGCGGCCGTAAAGCCGTGGACTATCGCTTCACGGCGGACGGTCAGGAATACACGGCCTGGACCTGGAACGTCCCCGCCGGGTTATGGCCCGTGGCGCAGCAGCGCGCATCCATTCAGATCAGCTATCTGCCGCGCGATCCGCATCATTCCAACCTGGGCCTACCGTCGCCGGCGGAACTCTTGCCGGAGGATTGGATCTACAGAAGCGTGAAGCTGATACCGCCTTTTCTGCTGGCGATCGCGATCACGGTGGGGATGCACCGACGTGCGAAGCGCATCGCCCGCGCGATGTGGTTGGGAGAGCGAGGACGCATAAGCCACGGGATGGTTTTCCGTCGTGCACAAAAAGCCGGGCAATCGCGAACGCCGATGCGCTTGGCGATTAACGGCGTCCCCATCTGTAACCCCTGGCCGTCGCCGCCCGAAAATGATCCAAACCAGGTCCGCTACGAGTTTATTGTCGATCGCAGGAAGCGATTCGGCTACGTGCCGGCGGATCTGCTCGGCATCTTCCGTTCCGATGGCCTGGTCGCCGTGGTGTACGACCCGCACGATCCGGAGATGCATCTGCCGCTGCCGGTGATCGAGCGATATTTGACGTTCGAGTGAAGACTGCCGCGAGATGCTGGAACATGACCCATTCTCAGACCACGATCGCCCCTTATATCGTCGCGATTGAAGGGCGGCAGCTCTCGATCCGCGCGTCGAAAAAGGACGCGGCGGGGGGCCTGTTGCTCGGAAGCGCCTTCGTCATCATCGCCGTGGGCATGGCATACAAGATGCTCACCGTGCCCAGTTCAGATTGGACGCCCACCTGGAAACCGACAGGCCCAATGTATTCGCTGGCGCAGCATTCCACGGCCGATCGGATCGCCACGTACGCGTTCATCTTTCTGTTCTGGGGAATTTTCTTCATCGCCGGTGTCGCCGCCGTGGTGGCATCGTTGCGGATGATGTTGCTGCACTGGTTGTTCGACAAGGAGGCCGGCGTCGTAACCGCCGGTAAACGAAGTTGGGCGATGGACCATGTCTGCGCATTGCACCTGAAAGCCGACACGATTCTGCAATTGCCAATAACCGTGAGTCTCATGATGGAACTGCCGGGCGGAAAACAGGTGCGCATGGTCCGCAGCGTAATCTCCAAGGGCAGCACGCTACCGGCTACGCAGGCGCTTCTGGAGCCTGCCGCCCGACAGATCGCCGAGTGGCTCGCAGTGCCTCTGAAATTTTAATCCCCCAGCCGCTTCCGGTACGCCGCCTCGAGGCCGGCGGTGGAACGAGCGGCGGCCAGCACGTCCGCCGGCGGCTGGCCGGTGTTCAGGAAGAGGTTGTCCTTCCACGTCGATTTTTCGCTGGCCGATGCGTTCACATTCAGCGGCTTGCCCGT
Source organism: uncultured Phycisphaerales bacterium (assembly GCA_963754335.1). Lineage (GTDB taxonomy): Bacteria > Planctomycetota > Phycisphaerae > Tepidisphaerales > Tepidisphaeraceae > JBBSDP01. The sequence goes on along the minus strand of CAVWFQ010000005.1, from coordinate 314,176 downwards.
GCCCCAGCTCTGCCGCGCCTGGTAGATGATGTTATTCTCGAAATGAAAATTCTCCGTCGATAAATCGAGATACAAACCAGCCTGGCCCCAGGAGACGTGATAGATGTTGGGCCATACGTCGTAAATCAGGTTGCCGCGGATGTTGGCTCCATGGCCGGACATCGGAAACGAAATGTAGATGCCCGCGCCGTCCCCGGCGAACTTCATCACGTCGTGAATTTCGTTGAATTCGACGTCATTGTTCTTCGAGAACGTGGAATGGTCCTCGTTACCACTGATGACAATGCCACAGTAGGCGGTGTCGCGGATCAGGTTGTGTGCGATCAGGGCCTCCTGCGTCTGGCCCAGAAAGATGCCGATCGCGCCGAAGTAGTCCAGGCCCACGTCAGCAATGTAATTGTCGAGGATGCGATAACTCTTGTATTCATCCTCCTTCGGCACGGGAGACCAGGGCAGGCAGTCGCGATTGCGGGTCGCTCCGCCGCAGATTCCACCGGCCCCTGTTTCGGCGATTCGGTTTCCCCGTACCAGGATGTCAGAGGTGCCCGCCCCGAGGTTCAGCCCCATCGCGCCGACATGTTCGATCGACCCGTCTTCAAAACTGCACTTTCGCGCATTTTCAAATTGCACCGCCGAATCCATGAACACAAACTGCATCCCCGGCCCGCTCGCGTCCAGCTTCAGGAGCAGGCAGCCAAAGTCGGCGATGTATCCGGATTTGGGCAGCGGCCAGTCGTTGTATTCGACGCCAAGGCCGGAAAAGTGAAGGTTCTGAATCGGATGATCCGCCGTTCCCGCGATGTGAAGCAACATCTCCGCCATCACCGGCGCGACCACGTCGGCATGGGTCATATCCTCTCCCGGCCGCGGCCAATACGAGAGTACGCCGCTCTTTCGGTCGAGGTACCATTCCCCCGGCTCATCCAGCATCTCAATGGCATTCTCGAAATAAGCGTGCGGACCGGGATAAGGGAGCCCCGGCTGATACTCGCCGGGCAATCGCTGCGGCAAAAAAGCGTGTGGCGGAAAGAGGCTGACCGTGCGCTTGGCGGGATCCGCCGCGCCGATCCGCATTCGCGAGCAGTCGTTGTTCAAGACCCAGACGATCTCCACATCCTCGATGTTGCTCCAGTGCCCCAACTCGTGATCCATTCCCAGAACGATGGTCGCATCCGCCTGAGGCACGACGCCCGGCCGCTCGGTCGAGGTGGCGATCGTCCAGAACGGCGCCTTCTCCGTGAGATTCGGCGTTCGCGCGCGAATCGCCCGGTGCCCGTTCACGAACAACTGCCGGAAGTACCACTTGCCGTCGCGGACCTGGGGAACCGTTGTGGTCCAGACCTCGCCGGCTCCCTTCTGCCACCCGTCGATTTTCCGTCCGCCGCTGATGAACGGCTTTTCTCCAGGCGCGGCCATCCAGGTGACCGAATGCTGGGCGGTTCCGCCATCCTGCGGTCCCAATTCAAAGGTCCGCGTCTGCGGATAGACCCCGCCTTGGACGATGATTTTCAGGTCCTCGTTTAGTCCGGCCGCGATGCGCTTGCGGGCCAGATCGCGCGCCGCGGCAAAGGTCGCCAGGGCGCAGCCTCGTTGCCAGGACCCGAATCGTTACCGGCGGTCGCGACGACAATGTCGGTCGCGGGTTGCGCATCGGCCGCCGAAGCAAAGTGTATGTGTCCGCAACAGACCAGCACCAAAAGGCCCGCGGCCGCAAGATGCGCGGAGAAACAAGAACGGGGAATTGTGGACATGGTTCACCCTCGAAATACTTGTGTTACCGGCGCACATGGTATTCGGTCCGGCGACAAGTCGCACGGCTCCCTCGCATGAAAAAGAGAGCCGCGCGACTTGTCGCCGGACCAAAGTTTCTGGAAGCCTGTCATCGACCCTGAGTTCAGTCGAAGGAAGATGACCGTCGATCAGCGAAGTTTAGCCGCCGCGACCACGCGGCGTTCCTGCGCGAGGTGGGAAAATAGGTGCGCCCCGCGATTGCGGGTCCGAAATCGACCGATCCATGTTTCGACGCCGCTGGCGTCACTGCTCCGGGACGTACGGCGTAATCGAGCCGCTGAGCGCCCGCACGCGAATGTCGGTAAAGCGAACGACCGTGTGATGGCAGACGGCCAGCCCGAAGGTTCGGCCGTCGCGCGTGGCGCGGCCGGAGTTGACCTGCAATCGGGTGGGATCTCCCTGCCAGTCGAGAAAGTCAACTCCGTTGAGCTTCATCTTGATCTGCGAATTGACGCCGCGGTTCAGGACCGTGATCTCCACGTGATAGGCCTTGTTCGCCATGATGCGGATGACATCGCCGCGCCCCTTGGTGCCCGGCCCGTCGAGCGAGCTTTGCTGTCCGTCGAACGCCCCGATCCAGATCATCGCGCCGTGCCCGGCCACTGGAAACAGCGCACACAGGTCCTTCCCATTTTCCGAACGGATGAAGGTGAACTGGTAGACATAGCTGCCGGTGGGCATGACGGGAATCGTCAATCGCGTCGATTCCATCTCGTGCTGTTCGACATTTCTCATCTCCCCGCCTGACAGCGTCCAATTGCCGGCGTCCGTGTCGCGCGCGGGTTGAATCTTGTTCATCAGGCTGACCCACGGGCCTCCGCCGCCGACCGGGACCGGATCAGGACTGCTGTCGTGGACCGGGGTCTCGCTCGGAGCCGCAGGCGCCTCCGCGCTGGCCACGACCTCTCCCTCGCCGAGCAGCATTCCTTTGAGTTCTCCGATCACTGCCCCTTTGGACTTGGCGACGATTCGATAGCTGACGCTCGGCGTTCCCTTTTCGATCGCGCCGATGATCAGGCTCATCGCCTTGGTCGCATCGACTTGCAGCGTATAGGCTCCGAACCGGGCGGTCAGCGGCGTCATCGAAAGCGTCGTCCCCTTCACGGTCGAGCCGTCATGTGATTTAACGCTCGTTCCCGTCGCCCGGAACTCCAGTTGATCGAGGGACGAAAGCTTGAACGTCTGGTTGTCGAGCCGGATCGTCTGATCATCCACCCAGCAGCGGATCGATCCGCCGGAAAAAGTCAGGACTGCCGGAAGCGCATTGGCCGGCCGCGGCGGAACCGGGACGACCCGCGCCGTGAATAACCCCTTTTCGCTCCCGCTCTGCGCGAGAAAGGTGCGCTCGCCGCCGTCGGGGGTGCTGAGGGCGACTTCAATGGCCAGGTCCGGCCGAGGCTTCCCGAACGGAACGGCTCGAATCGAGAGCGCGACCGGTTCGTGAATCTTGTCGTCGAGAATCACCGGAGGCGTGAAGCTCAATTCCGGGCGATCGAGCAGGGCCGCCATTTTGCTCGCCGGGACGGCGAAATTGATCCCCGCCGCCCGGACACCCGAACTGACGACGCCGACCACGGTTCCCTTGTCGTCGATCACCGGCCCGCCGGAATTTCCGGGATTCAATTGCGAATCGAGCTGGATCAACTGCAGCTTTCCCTTTGTCTTGCGCAGCGATGAGACGTGGGCGAGATTGACGCTGACGCTCGGACGCGCCGACTTCTCCAGGGCCAGGGCGGTTCCGAAGGGATACCCCAGCACCGTGACGCCCTGGGTTTCAACGAGTTCGTCATTGGCGCTGAGCGGAAGGGCCGCGAACGAAGCCGTTCCTTCTGCCTTGACGATGGCCAGATCGTCCTCCTGATCGGTCCGGATCGACGTTGCGCTGACCGACTTCTCGTCATCCTGCCCGGCGTTCAGCACCAGCGTCAGATGCGCCCCAGCCTCCAGGTCCTTTACCACGTGATAGTTCGTGATGAAGTACCCGGCGGAGTCCACGCAAAACGCCGTGGCGAACCCGCTCTCTCCGGGAAGGACGACCAGCGCCGTGGCGGCCTTGGCCGCGCTGACGTATTTGGCCCCCTCCTGGCCCGATGCGGCAGCCGCAATGACCAGTGAGCACAAGACTCCCGCCGCCGAGATGCGACTGAACTTCATGAAAAACCCCGCAATGAGTAAATGACGCCGGATCGACGTGCGGAAATGCTATCGTTTTGCGCCGACGGGTTCAAGAAATACTGTGGATCCGGTACCCGTATCGCCGGCGCACATATTGGTCGAGATGAAAGACAGGCGAATGAGCCGACGCGACTGCGGAAAAATTCAAATTGATGCGTTTGCGATTCAAAAAACGGGGAATCCCCGAATTTTCACGATAAAGGCGGCCAAAGGCGGTTCTCCCACCTTGCGTGAAAGTGAGCGCACGTTTTCGGGCACTTTCGCCACGGAGACGCACAGGAAAAATTTAACCGCGGACGGCGCGGATTTCACGACTGCGAAATTTCTGATTCGCGCCCATCCGCGTCATCTGGTGCATCAGCGTAGCCGTTTGATCCAGTGAGATGAAAGGAGCTCACCTTGTAGTTGCCTGTTTGACATGTAGCGGTTCTGGCGTGGCGGGCGGTGACGCCGACCCACGAAGCTCCAGAACTGCGAAGGCACGAGCCGTAATAACGTGAACCCATAGCTAGCCTCGTTACGCCAGTCGGGAGTGGCCAGGCAGTCGGATTTGATGAAGCCCAGCGTCGTCGGTGTAAGCAACAGGCGTTTGCGGCCGACGGACTCCCCGGGGTCGAGAGGGACAGCGCGTGCCAAAGGATTAAACGGTGGAAGCTGAGAGATCCGCCGACGCCGGGGTCGTACCCCAGAGTGTGACGAGGGAATCCATAACCGCGTTGCATGCGTCGACGGAAGTCGGATCGGCCCGTAAGAGCGATGACGCCGGGTAACGCCGGTCGAGCAAAGGGGCCGTGCCGGTGCTGTGCCTGAGTAAGAGGAGCAAAGACCCGATTGCAAGACCCTATTGCCACGACGGAAGAATCAGACGGTGACCTGCCGGAGGCCTTTGCGGTCAACGACAAGGGGCTGCCTGTGAAAGTCTTTGTGCTGAGACAAGGGCTGTACCGCAAAGCGAAGCGAGAGCCGGAGTTCCGCTTTTACAGTTTGTATGGGCAGATCCTCCGGCCAGACGTGCTGCGTTCGGCGTGGGAACGGGTAGCCAGTAACGACGGCGCACCCGGCGTGGACGGGGTGAGCATCCAGGCGGTGCGATCCTCCCCCACGGGCGTTGATGGCTTTCTTGCCGAGATATTCGAGGCATTGAAGACCAGGACGTACCGACCGCAGCCAGTGAAACGCGTGTATATCGAGGTCGAGGCGGACTTCCTGGACTGCTCCATGGGATTTCGTCCGCGTCGCTCGGCCCATCAGGCACTGGAGGAGATTCGAAAGAACCTGCGCCAGGGCCGGACGGCGGTATATGACGCGGACCTGGCGAGCTACTTCGACACCATCCCCCATGGGAACCTGATGAAGTGTGTGGAAAAGCGCGTGGCCGATCGCTCGGTCCTGACGCTGATCCGCATGTGGCTGAAGGCGATCGTGGTCGAGGATGACGATGCAGGCGGAAAGGGTGGCCGCAAGGTCAGCCGTCCGAAACAGGGAACGCCGCAGGGAGGAGTGATCTCTCCACTGCTGGCCAACCTGTACCTGTCCCGTGCGCCGGGATTCGATAAGATGTTCCACCGCAGCGATGGCCCGTTTCGATGGGCCAACGCCCGGATGGTGCGTTACGCCGACGACTTCGTGATTCTCGCGAAGTTCGTGGGCTGGCGTATCGAAGGATTCGTCTCATCGGTGCTCGAAGGACGGATGAAGCTGACGATCAACCGAAGCAAGACCCGCACGGTGAAGCTGAGCGATCCGGGCGAGTCACTGGACTTTCTGGGCTATACGTTCCGGTACGTCGCGACCTGTACGGTGGCGAGAAACGCTACTTGAATGTGTTCCCGTCCAAGAAGTCCTTGCAGAAGGAACGAAACAAGCTGCGCGAGATGACCGGACCGAGTCGCTGCTTCCTGCCCGTGGTGAGGTTGATCGCACAGGTCAACATGAATCTGCGGGGCTGGGGCGCGTACTTCAGTCGCGGCTATCCCGCCAAGGCGTTTCGTCAGATCAATAGTTTTGCCGCCCAACGGCTCACCTGGCACCTTCAGCGTCGCAGCCAGCGTCCTTTTCATCCACCGAAAGGGATCAGTTGGTACGAGCAGTTGCATCGGCTTGGGCTGATGCCGCTGCGCGGTTCTGTCTCGCGACAGTGATGCGGAAGAGCAGGCATCGGGAGAGCCGGATACGGGAAATCCGTTCGTCCGGTTCGACGAGGGGGGACTGAGACGCAATCGGGCGGCTCAGTCCTCTACTCTACCGGCCAAACGCTTCGGGCTGCTTGCAAATGGCCTATGAAACCGCTCAAAACCGCTCAATTCCGCTCGATTCCGCTCGATTCCGCTCGCACCGAAATCGCGCCAAGAACGCGCAATTGGCGAAGCGGGGGGAATCATCGGGGGCTTTCATTAATGCGTTTTCGCAATGGGTGGAATCAAAACCGTTGCATTCCCGCGCATTGTGTGGCGCGGGATGGTATCTGGCGAAGAATCCGAATCCGCAATTGTTTGGAAATTTCTTCTTGGCAGTTGGAATTTTTTTGGGCTTTGGTCCTTGGACCTTGGAATTTGTCCTTGAGCGGGTCCTGTGGACCCGGATCGCATTCAACATCTGCTTTCAGATCGGGTCTGTATAATGCCTGAACGCAACTCGTTTTGGAGTCGTAAATGGTGCTGGCAGGGCGCGTTTGTGGTGCAGGCTTCCAGCCTGCCATTCAAAATCGAGCAGGCTGGAAGCCTGCACCACAAAGCTCACATTCTCACGGCTTTCTCGAATAGGACGCATTGACCGCCGCATGTTGACTCGATCGCCTTATTTCCCGGTCCCGCGAACCACGGCAATCGCTTGCGCGATCCTTGTCCTGGGGCTGGTCGGCCCGGCGTGGGCCGAGCCTCCCGGGGCAGCATCGGAGCGCAAGCTCCAATTCAACCGCGATATCCGGCCGATCCTCTCGGACACTTGTTTCAAATGTCACGGCCACGACGGAAAAGCCCGCAAGGCGGACCTGCGGCTCGATCTGCCCGAAGGGGCCTTTGCCGCGCGGAAGCGGGGGACGCCCATCGTGCCGGGGCATCCGGAAAGCAGCCAGGCGTATCAGCGGCTGGTCTCGAAAGATCCTGAAGAGCAGATGCCGCCGCCGGCATCGCATCTTTCTCTTACTCTGGCGCAGGTTGAGACGATTCGGATCTGGATTGCGCAGGGGGCGGAGTATCAGCCGCACTGGTCATTTATTCCGCCAAAGGATTCACCGATCCCGGCGGTCAAAAATTCGAACTGGCCGATCAATCCGATCGACTCGTTCATCCTCGCGCGATTGGAAGAGGAGGGGCTGGCTCCGTCGCCGCCGGCTGATCGCCGGACGCTGATTCGGCGGGTGACGCTCGATCTGACCGGGCTTCCGCCAACGGTGGCGGAGGTGAATGATTTTCTCGCTGATTCTTCTCCCGACGCGTATGAGAAATGCGTCGATCGGCTGCTGGCTTCTCAACACTACGGGGAGCGGATGGCCGCCGACTGGCTCGACGCGGCGCGGTACGCCGACAGCAACGGGTATCAATCCGATCCGACGCGGACAATGTGGCCGTGGCGCGACTGGGTGATCAAGGCGATGAACGACAACATGCCGTTCGATCAGTTCGCCGTCGCGCAGATCGCCGGGGATTTGATTCCGAACGGCTCCCTCGATCAGCGCCTCGCTTCGGGGTTTAACCGGAATCATCCTTATAACGGGGAAGGGGGCGCGATCTCCGAGGAGGTGCGCGTCACCAATGTGCTCGATCGCGTCGATACGACCGCCACCACATTCCTCGGGCTGACCGTGGGGTGCGCCAAGTGCCACGATCACAAATACGATCCGATCACGCAGAAAGATTACTATTCGCTTTTCGCGTATTTCAATCAATGCTCCGAGACCGGCAACAATCCGGGTGCCAACGGCAACGCCGCCCCGACGATGAACTACGCGCCGCCATCGGAGCAGGCGAAGGTGGCGGAGCTGCGGCAGAAACAGAAAGCCGCCGATGAGGCGCTCGCGGCGGTGATCAAGGGAATCGATTCGGCGCAGGCTGAGTGGGAGAAGACAGTTTCGACCCCGGTGGAGTTCGTTGCGATGACGCCCGTATCCGTCAAGTCATCAAACGCGGCGTGGATCCGCATGATGGACGACGGCACTGTGCTGGCCGGCGGCACGAGTCCTCTGACCGACGTTCAGACCGTCGTTCTGAAGACCGACCTGATCGGCGTCAGCTCAATCCGGCTCGAGGCCCTTCCTTCGTCCGCCTTGCCGCACGAGGGGCCGGGGCGGGCGGTCGAGAATGGGAATTTCGTTCTCACGCAGATCGAAGGAGAAGCCGTTGCCGCGGCCGATCCGAAGCAAATGAAGAAGCTGGCGTTTTCCGGCGCTTTTGCGACCTATTCCCAGCCCGGCTGGTCCGCCGCGGCGGCAATCGGCGCGGACAACCCCAACGCCGGGTGGGCTGTCATGGGTGCGCCCGACAAGAACAATCTCTCGGCGACTTTCAACCTCGCCGAGCCGGTGGGATTCGCGGGCGGCTGCGAGCTTCGGCTCCGTTTCCATTACGATTCGGTCCATCCCATGCACACCATGGGGCATTTTCGCGTTTCGATCGCGACCGGCGAAGTCGTCCCGCCTGAGGTTCGTGCCGCCCTCGCGATCGAGCCGGCGAAGCGCGATCAAAACCAGAAGAATCGGCTCCGCGACTATTACCGTGTTAACGTCAACCCCGAGTACCGGGCGCTGAGCAACGCCGCCACGCTGGCAAAGAAGAGCGCGGAGGACTTTGAGAATTCGATGCCGCATGTGATGGTGATGGACGACGCGACGAAGCGTCAGACGCACATTCTGATGCGCGGCCAGTATGATAAGCCCGGCGAGCCGGTTGATCCGGCGGCACCCGCATTTCTTCCGCCGCTGCCGAAGGACCTGCCCAACAACCGCCTGGCACTCGCGCGCTGGCTGGTCGATCCGTCTAATCCGCTTACTGCCCGCGTAATCGTCAATCGATACTGGCAGGCGTTTTTCGGCACGGGGATTGTGAAGACCGCCGACGATTTCGGCACGCAGGGGGAGCCGCCGACGCATCCGGAATTGCTCGATTGGCTCGCTCATCGTTTCGTTTCCGGCGGCTGGGACGTGAAAGCGATGCATCGCCTGATCGTGACCAGCGCCACGTATCGCCAAAGCTCGAAAATGTCGGCCGATCTGCTGGAGAAAGATCCCGCCGATCGATTGCTCGAACGCGCACCGCGCTTTCGCCGCGGCATCTTCGCGATTCGCGATCAAGCTCTGGCCGCCAGCGGATTGCTGGTCGGCACGATCGGCGGAAAGCCGGTCAAGCCGTATCAGCCGCCCGGCGTCTGGGAAGAGATGAGCCTCGGGCAGATCGGGTACACGCAGGATCATGGCGACGATCTGTATCGGCGGAGCATCTACACCTTCTGGCGGCGCACGGTTGCGCCGGCCTCGATGTTCGACGTTTCGCCGCGCACGGTCTGCATGGTGAAGGTCGCCCGCACCAATACGCCGTTGCAGGCGCTCACGCTGGAAAATGATCCGACCTATGTCGAGGCGGCCCGCGTGCTGTCGCAGCAATTGCTGAAGGACGCGTCGAAAAACAAAGAGCAGAAATTTGACGACCTGTTTCTCCGCCTGCTGGCTCGGCCGGCGAGCGACGCTGAAAAGAAAATCCTCTCCTCGGCGCTCGACCGGCTGAAAGGGGAATTCCAGGCCGATCCGCAGCGTGCGCAAAAGCTCCTGAGTGTCGGCGAAAAGCCGCGCGACGCGAGCGTCGATCCGATCGAGCTGGCATCGTGGACGGCGCTGATCGATACGGTCATGAACATGGATGAGACGATCACCCGGGAATGAACCGCCATGAATCCGTTCGACCATCAACTTCGCATCAACCGCCGGCAGTTCTTCGGCCGGGCCGCAACCGGCATTGGCACGGCGGCCCTCGCCACGCTCCTGACTAAAGATTTGCAGGGGGCTGTGGAGACTTCGAGCGGCGTCGGCCGCGGCCTGCCCGGATTTCCGAACTTCGCGCCCAGGGCCAAGCGTGTGATTTACATGTTGATGTCCGGCGGTCCGCCGCACATGGACACGCTCGACTACAAGCCAGGCCTGGAAAAATATCGCGGGCAGGAGCTGCCGCAATCGGTGCAGATGGGCCAGCGCCTCTCGACGATGACGCAGGGCTCAAAGCACATCGTTCTCCCTCCGATCGTGCCGTTCAAGCAGTATGGAAAATCGGGCACCTGGATCAGCGATTACCTGCCGCATCTCGGCTCGATTGTGGACGATGTCTGTTTCATCAAGTCGATGACGAGCACGCAGGTAAATCACGCGCCGGCCGTCACGTTTTATCTCACCGGCGCCGAGCAGCCGGGCCGGCCCGCGATCGGAGCCTGGCTCAGTTATGGGCTTGGGAGCCTGAACGAAAATCTCCCCACGTTTGTCGTGATGACCTCGCGCGACAAGGAGAACACCTGCGGCCAGCTCTTTTACGATCATTACTGGGGGAGCGGATTTCTTCCCAGCCGGCATCAAGGCGTGAAGCTCCGGTCGGCGGGGGACCCGGTCCTCTACCTCTCCGATCCTCCCGGCATCACCCGCCCGATGCGGCGGGAAATGCTCGACGATCTGGACAAGCTCAACGAGTTGAAGCTCGCCGACGCCGGCGACCCCGAGATCGCCACGCGCATCGCCCAATACGAGATGGCCTACCGCATGCAGGCGTCGGTGCCGGAGCTATCCGACCTCACCACCGAGCCGAAAGAAATCCTCGACATGTACGGCCCGGACGTGCTTCGTCCCGGCTCCTATGCCGGCAATTGCCTGCGCGCCCGCCGGCTCGTGGAACGAGGCGTGCGCTATGTTCAACTCATGCACGCCGGCTGGGACCATCACAATAATCTGATGACCCAGTTCAAGATTCAGTGCAAGGACACCGATCAACCCTCGGCGGCCCTGGTGCAGGATTTAAAACAGCGCGGCCTGCTCGACGACACCCTGGTGATCTGGGGCGGCGAATTCGGACGAACGGTTTTCGGCCAGGGGGATCTCAATTCCAAATCCGTCGGCCGGGACCATCATCCATATTGCTATACCATCTGGACGGCCGGCGGCGGAACGAAGCCCGGAATCAGCTACGGCGCCAGCGACGACTTCTGCTACAACGTCGCCGAGAATCCCGTCCACATCCACGATTTCCAGGCCACGTTGATGCATCTGTTCGGAATTGACCACGAGCGGCTGACGTTTAAATTTCAGGGACGCCGATTCCGGCTCACGGATGTGGAAGGGAATGTCGTGCCAGGAATCCTGGCCTGAGGTTTCACACGCGATCCAGATTCAACCGCGAAGGTGCGAAGGGCGCGAAGAAAGACGCGAAGCAAATTCAAATCAGGGCGGAGTGACAATCCAGAATCTTGTTTTTCGATTATTTTCTATTCGTTTCTTCTTCGCGTTTTCCTTCGCGGCTTCGCGCCTTCGCGGTTGGTTTCAAGCCAAGCTGCTTAATCCGTTTCGCAAGCGTGTGGGAAAGCTGGTAGAAGGTTTTGCCTTATGAAACTCGCGAACCGGCTTGAGCGATCACTCGGTCGCTTCGCAGTCCCGCACATCACGCTCTATATCATCTTCCTGCAGAGCCTGGCGTTCGTGCTGTGGATGGCCGCCGACGCGCGCAACCCGGGGCATGGGGATGAATTTCTCCAGCGCCTCCTCCTCATCGGCGGCGAGGTTTACCACGGCGAAGTCTGGCGGATCTTCAGCTTTGTGGTCATCCCGCCGCTGACCAATCCGATCTTCTTCTTTTTCGGGATGTACCTGCTCTATCTCTTCGGGACGGCGCTGGAAAATCACTGGGGAACTTTTCGGTACAACCTGTATCTCCTGGTGGGGTGGCTCGCGAGCGTGGCCGTCGCGATGGCCCTTCCGGCGCTGCCGGCGACCAACGCCTACCTGATGGGATCGATCTTCCTCGCCTTCGCGTTTCTCTATCCGGATTTCCAGCTCCTCCTCTTTTTCATTTTTCCCGTCAAGGTGAAATGGATTGCGCTGGTGACGTGGATCGGGATGTTCTACCAATTCTGCACCGGCAACTGGCTCGTCAAGCTATTGGTCCTGGCGGCGATCGCCAACTTTCTCCTCTTTTTCCATCGCGACCTCTGGCAGTGCGCAAGGGAGGCCATCGCCGAATGGTCCACAAGGCCAAAGCCGTCCGCCCAACCGACGAACCCTTCAATCGCTGCGCGACGTGCGGCGTCACCGAAAAAACCGACCCGAGAATGGAATTCCGATATTGCAGCGAGTGTGCCGGCACGCTCTGTTACTGCATCAATCACATCCATGTGCATCCGCATGTTCACTAACGACGAGGCTTCACATGAATCAGGACGAACAGGCGATCCGTGATTTGGTGGACCGATGGCTCGCCGCCGGCAAGAAGGGGGATCTGGCGACGCTCATGCCCATGATGGCCGACGATGTGATCTTCATGGTGCCCGGCGTGCCGGCCTTTGGGAAAGCGACCTTCGCCGCCAACAGTGAAAAGATGAAGGGTGCAACGCTCGAAGCACAGAGCGACATCCAGGAGATCGAAGTGCTCGGCGACCGCGCGTGGATGCGCAATCATCTGCGCGTCAAGTTCACCCCGCCGGGCGGGACACCGAAGGTGCTTTCGGGCTATATCCTGACGATCCTGCGCAAAGATGAGAAAGGGAATTGGCAGATCGCGCGGGATGCGAATCTGCTGGTGCCGGAGAATGCGGGGTAATGTGTATCGGATTCAACCGATTATGCTCCGGCGCGCGAATGCCATGCCGTCAGAGAATTTCGCGATATATCGGCAGTTCCGACTGGCAAATTCGTTACGTGTTACCCTGAAATCTTTCGAATTCTTGCTGATGAAACATTAACATGCGGAACGTTTTTGACCTCGATGAGCGCGACGGTTTCACCGCGGCGTCCGGTCACTTCCAAATCAGCTTGACTACGGATCATTACGGCTCCGGTGAGAAAAATCGATTCTCTACACTCAATTCTATGGTCTTCAACAAGCGACCGCGAGCGTTCATTTTCGGATCGCTTCATCCGCACTTCATCGCAATCAGCGTCCGGTCATCCCGCGCCGCGCATTGCCCGAAAAAGAATCGATCGCCCGGGTGATCCGTTCGATGCTTTCCCGAGCGCTCGCGCCTTGGGATTGGAGCAGAACCGCATCGAGTCGCTCGACGCCGAACAGATCGACTTCGGCGTTGCCTGCATTGGGCGCCATCGTTTCGGTAATGCCATCGGTGTAGAGCAGGAGCAGGTCGCCGGGCTGGAGCGTAAGCACCGCCTCGCAGAAGGGTTCATCCTGGACGATTCCCATCGGCAGGGCGCGGGCCTTGTCGAGCGAGATGACGCGGCCATCCCGGACGAGTCGTGGCGGGTTGTGGCCGGCGGAGCAGTAGGAAAGCTGGCGCCGGGCCGGGTCGAGCACGGCGTAGAACGCGGTGACGAACGTGCCGTTGCGCGTATAGGTGCGCGTCAGGGTGTCGTTCAATCCGTGCAGGAGGGCGACCGGCGGCGTGTGCGTGCCCGGCTGGGCGTGGGCGATCGCGTGGGTGATGGCCATGAGCACGGCGGCGGGGGTGCCGTGGCCGGAGACGTCGGCAATGAAGATGCCCCATCGTCCGTCCGCCAGCGGAAAAAAATCGTAGTAGTCGCCGCCCGCGCGGGCGCTGGTCTGGTAGTAGGCCGCGATGTCCCAACCCGGGATCGACGGAAGCGATTCGGGGAGTAGCGACCGTTGAATTTCGCCGACCGTCTGCAGCTCGTCGTCGAGCGCTTCCAACGCCGCGGTGAGCTCGTTGCGCAGCACGAGGTTCTGCGTCCCGCGTCCGAAGAGGCCTGATTGCCAGTGAAGAATGGGGATGACCGAACGATCGAGCGGCGCGCCCGGCGGCAGCAGCATTGCCGTCACGTTGATTCCTTCGCCGTTGTCGTAATTGGGCAACGCGACGAGGGATTCGAACCCTTCGAGATAAAAACGCCCGGGATCATCATCTGCCAGTTGCGCGGGAAGATCGTCAATCATGACCGGCCGGTTGGCGTAGGTGATCTGGCCGAGGATTCCCCCGCTCAGCCGCGGCAGCCGGTCGCGCTGCTTCCAGGGATTCAGATGTTCCGTAAAGCGGCTCGAGCGCGTGACGAGATAAAATGGCGGCTCAATATTGCGCCGCGAAGTGGCGACGTAATCATACACCGGCAACAGCTCGCCAATGCCGTTCCAGTAAACCTCGACCAGCTCCTGTGGATCGTTGACGCTGGAGATTGCCCGCATGGTGCGGTCGATGATGTCCAGCTCTTCTTTCCATGGCCGTCGCAAAGAACCCATGGCTCCGATCCTAATCGTAATCGTAATCTTAATCCTAATCGTAATCTCAATCGGGTCGCTGAATTCCGATTACGATTAAGATTAAGATTACGATTAGGATGACGAAGACGAAGTGGGAGCGGAAGCTCCCGCTCATCCCGCGGGTGGGACGAAATTGCCTGAAATTTCGACAAACACTTCGGTATCGGGCAGCAACCGTCCGGTGACGCTTCCCACCACCGTGATCAATTCCGCCGGCTGCACCGGCTTGGCCAGGTGCATCTGATAGCCGGCCTGAAGCGCGCGCATCCGATCCTCCGACCGGGCGAAGGCAGTCAGCGCGATAGCGGGGGTTCGCACGCCGCCTCGGCGCAGCTCGCGAATAAACTGATACCCATCCTGTCCGGGCATTCCGATATCGCTGACGATCACGTCCGGATCGCCGAGCGCGATCAGCTTGTGTGCCTCCTCCGCGCTGGAGGCTACCGAAACAGTCGCCCGCCGCGCCTGAAGCAGGCGAGCGATCAGCTCTCTGGCATCGGCGTCATCATCCACGACGAGCACCGCAATCCCCTGCAGTTCGGTCTCAAGCGGCTCGCCAGCCGGCGATTTGTTTGCGGCCGCCGGGTGGGAACGGTCAACCTCGGCGAGATTCGCAATTCGAATTGGGAGCGAAACGGTAAAGGTCGCGCCCTTGCCCGTTCCGGCGCTGGTGGCGCGGATCTGGCCTCCGTGCAGCTCGACCAGATTCTTGGAGATCGCCAGGCCCAGTCCAAGCCCGAAATGCTTTCGTGTTGTTGAGCTGTCCGCCTGTCGAAACCGTTCGAATACGAATGGCAGAAACTCCGGCGGAATTCCTTCGCCGTTGTCGGCCACGCTGATCTCCACGTGCGAATTCACCCGCTCCAGCAGAACCTCCACCACGCCGCCGCGCGGGGTGAACTTGATGGCGTTGGAGAGGAGGTTCCAGATGATCTGCCCAAGCCGCCCGGGATCTCCGCTGACGGGTCCTGCCAATGGGTCGAGCACTTTTCGGATGCGCACGCCTTTAGCCTGGGCGGCGGGATTCGTGGCTTCGATCGCAGCGTCGATCACCGGCCCGGGATGGATCTGCTGAATGTCCAGCCGCATTTTCCCGGAAATAATGCGGCTCATATCCAGGAGATCGTCGATGAGCCGCGTCTGTGCCTGGGCGTTGCGATGGATGACTTCGATCCCTTCGACAACCGTCTGGCGATCATCGGTGCTGCGGCGGATCAGATCCGTCCACCCGACGATGGCATTGAGCGGCGTCCGCAACTCATGAGAAAGCGTGGCGAGGAATTCATCCTTGATGCGGCCCTGGCTCTCGGCAAGCATGCGGGCGGCGCGTTCCCGCTCCTCCGATTCCCTGGTCATCCGCTCAGCCATTCGCTCGGCCAGCGCGAGTTTACGGATCGAAAAAAGCGATGCGAAAATGAGGATGGAAATGAGCAGGGCGGCCGCGCTGGTGATTTTTCCGCCGACCGGCGGCCACCCGCGTTCGACCGAGATGACGTGGATCACGCGGAAGACGAACATCAGCAGCAATGCAAGAAACAGGATCTGCCACGGCCGCTGCTTTGTCCGGATTCGCGTCATCAGCAGCGCGAAGATCATGGCTGCAAGCTGAAACACGGCCGCCGCGGCGAACAGCACAAACTCCATCGAGCGCATGGTCGAACCTTATACCCGGTGATCAGTTGGGGGATAAGTGCCAAATGGAAAGTTCGAACGAGGCGCGAATCGCGCAAAAACTGCCGGCAATGGATTTCCTTCCGGGCCTGTTCCTGCTCGATCCTGCGGCAAAAGGAAGAAAACGTCATTCGTCCGAAATCGGCGGGCGGTACGCTCTCACTTCCAGCACCGCGGGTGGGTTGCTGGGGTTTTCGCCGATCAGCTCGAGCGTATGCGTGCCGTTCGGAATTCCCTGCACGATCGTTATGGCATTTTCCTTCATCGGATCGTCGATTTTTGCCGGTTCGTAAGTGTCGACGAACATCGGCAAGACTTTCCAGATGATCTGGTAACCATTGGGCAACGGCGGGAAGAATCCGCGGAACCATGCCGCCGGCTCGATCTGTACGCGGCCCGACTTGCTTGTAAAAAGCTTGTCGCTGCTGCCCGAGCCGTCAGGGCCGGTCGCCGAGCCGGTTACGTCGTATTCCCACCGCTTGCCATCGGGCGAGACGCTCGTGAGTTTGAGAGTCCAATCCTCCAATTGCAGAGGGGCGGCGTGATCGACCCGGCTCAGAAACAGCGGCGACCAGGGGCCGGGCGCAGGTCGCGTGATTCGATAGGCGCCGGGAAATTCGCTCGGCTTCTTACCGTCGATCAGAATTCGCGCTTTAGAGTGGCCGGCCGTGTCAGGCGCCGGCAAAACGTCCACGCGATTGCCCTCGAATTCGATGACCATTCGGCCATCCGCCCATCGCGCGTTTGAGAACGTTTTCGTCAGTTTCTTCCAATCCGTGTTGGGCAGATCCGGGCGATAAACCAGATATCGATCTGTGAGCTGGGCATTCAGCCAGTTGCCATAGACGTTGAGATGCGCGCCGTCCTTCAGCAGGAGCTCTTTGGGTTCGAGGTGATTGTCCTTGAGATAAGTCAGCCAGTCCGTGTGGATATCGACCAAGCCACATCCATATTTCCTGGCGGTATCCGGCAGAAAATGGTGATTCATGAAGTCTTCCCACCACGAGCCTTTGTCCTTTTGCCGATCGATTACAGCCGGCGGCCACGCGGTGATGCGGTCGGTCTGGATGAGTACCTCCGCGGTGGTCCGGCTGCGCACGCTGCGGATAATCTTTTCGTACTCCTGATTCGCCCCGAAGACGTTAAAGATCAGCAGGTCGGGATAGAACGGGTACAGATCGTGCTCCGCCGGCCGGATCAGCAATTGAGACGCGAATCCGCCAATCGCCCGATTTTCGATCTCCAGGTCGGCGTCGGGAAATCGGCGGCGCAGGTCGCCGGCCACTTCCTTGCTCCATTCCTGCTCGGTGATCGATTGACCATAAAAAATCACGCGAACGTGATGGCGATGCTGCGGCGTGCTCGTCGCCAAGAGCGTCATTGTCCGCTGAATTCCCAGCCCCAGGACCGAAGGATCGGACGGTTGCGCGGGAAGCGGATAGGCCGCCGGATTCGTGGCAGGTTTCTCCGGCGATGGAGTGGGCAGCGGAGTTCGAGGCGGCGGATCTTCCGCCGATAGGTTCGCGGTCGTCGACAAAAGAAATGAACCGACGGCCAGAATCGGACAGAAGAATAATTTCATCACCGTGCAGCACCTGTTTGCGAAAAGGAAACAATACTATCCGCCCACGATCGCCCCGATGATATAGAACGGCTCCCTGCCGGTGGCAACAGCCTCCGGAAGCGGCGCATCCGGCGACTCGTGAGACCAATCTTCCTCACAAGCAAAAAATCGCACGAAGGGTCGACGCTGGTGAGTGACATGATCCCGCATCGTTCCGGCCAGCGCCGGGAACTTCGCTTCCAGCGCGTCGAGGATCGTTCGCTGAGTGACGGGACCGAAAATGTCGAGACTGACTTCGCGGCCGGTTTGGGCGAGGGTGAGGAGATGATAAGGGAGGATGACGCGGATCATGGAGCAGGCCGAAGGGAGCAAAGAAGAGTATGAGTAGGAATAGTAGGAAAAGAAGGCGGGGAAAAACTTAATCGTCGCCGGAGCGCCTTTCGTATGGTCGTTTGGAGTGATGCTTGATCAGGCCGATAAGCATTCTGACGATTCGCTGAAGACGTTCTTTGCCGGGACGAATTACTTGAGACGTTGCCTTTCCTTTCGCGACAAGAACGTCCAGCGCCGCCGCCGACTCCAGTGACGAGCCGTGAGCGATATCGAGAAAACGACAGCGATCTTTTGGCGAGAATTTCCCATTCCCCTCTGCGATGTTAAGCACGATCGAGGTCGTCGCCCGGTCCAACTGATCTTTCACGTCGCCGGCCCGCTCAACCGCCTCAAGAATCGGAGAAATCCACGCAACGAGCTGGAGTGATTCCTGGTATACGTCAACCTTCTCGTGGTCAAAGAATATGTCAGCCGAACGTGCCATGAATGCTCCTTATCGGATACGCGGCATTCCTACTCAAACTCATACTCCTCCTCATACTCGTCTTCTGAATTTAAATGAAGAGGAGTATGAGGAGAAGCTTGAGAAAGATTAATCGGTTTCAAGAGTCTGCACTTCCACCGACAATACCGCCGGTAAATCCCTCGCGATCGCCTTCCATCGATTGCCCGCGTCCGGCGACATATATATCTGTCCTCCCGTCGTTCCGAAATAAATTCCGCACGAATCGAGGCGATCCACCGCCATCGCATCGCGCAGGACATTCACATAACAATCACTCTGAGGCAGCCCGTCGGTCAGCGGCTCCCATTCGTTTCCGCCGGTGCGGCTTCGGTAGACTCTCAGCTTCCCTTCTGGCGGATAATGTTCGGAGTCACTCTTGATCGGAACGACATAAATGGTCTCGGGCTCATGCGCGTGAACGTCGATCGGAAACCCAAAATCGGTGGGAAGATTTCCGCTGATCTCGTGCCAGGAATCGCCGGCGTCGTCGCTGCGCATCACGTCCCAGTGCTTTTGCATGAAGAGCACGTTTGGGCGCGATGGGTGCAGCGCGATGCGATGAACGCAATGGCCGACGTCCGCGGTTGGATCGGGAATGTATTCCGATCGCAGGCCCTGATTGATTGGCTTCCAGGTTGCGCCGGCGTCGTCAGTCCGGAAAGCGCCCGCCGCCGAGATGGCAATGTACATGCGTTCCGGCGTTCCCGGGTCGGGGAGGATCGTGTGAAGACACATTCCCCCCGCGCCCGGCTGCCAGCGCGGGCCCGAGCCGTGGCCACGCAGGCCGGACAATTCGGCCCAGCTTTGCCCTCCGTCGGTGGATCGAAAAATCGCCGCGTCCTCCACGCCGGCCAAGACCGTTTCGGGGTCCTTTAAATCGGGCTCAAGGTGCCAGACTCTTTTAAATTCCCAGGGATGCGGCTTTCCATCGTACCACTGATGTGTGCCGGCGATTCCTTCATAGACAAATTTATTGCCGACCGGTGCGAAGGTCTTCCCGCCATCGTCCGAGCGTTGAATCTGCTGGCCGAACCACCCGCTGGACTGGGAGACATAGATTCGATCGGGATCGACGGGAGAGCCTTTTATATGATAGATCTCCCATCCGCCAAAGAACGGGCCGCTGATTTCCCAGTTGTCTCGTTTCCCATCGGAAGTGAGTATGAACGCGCCCTTTCGCGTACCGGCGAGAACTCGCACACTACTCATTTTCGGCTCCTTGTTAAAATTAAAGATGAGGCGTCGATTGATGACTTTCAGAAAGGGAGCAGGGCGCGGAGCCGGGAATCTCGCAGCAAGAGTCCGATCCACGCGAGGATTCCGAGCAGGACCGGGAAAAAGAAGGGCTGTCCGACGCGAACATGCGTGGCCGTTGCGCCGCCAAGATAACCGGTTACAAGAATCGCTCCGATGAAGGCAGTGCGCGGAAAGAGAAAGAGCAGCGCACAAGAGGCCTCGACGATCCCAAGCGGAACCATCACACTTTGCGGCCAGCCAAGCGCGGTGCTTCCCTTCACCGCGAAGGGGGGCGCGGCAAACTTGAAATAGGCGCTCATCAGCATCATGAAGACGGGCAAGGCGCTGATGATCCATCCGAAGATCAATGCCGCTTTTGATCGGGGTGCGGGCTTACTGCCGTAATCAAGGGTCGTCATAAAAACCTCGTTATCCTGCTATGAGATTGAAGAAATTACTTTGCGGTTTCCACGTGAATCATCCAGGAAACGCCGAATCGGTCGGCAAGCATCCCGAAGGCCGGGGAGAAGAAAGTTTTGGTCAGCGGCATCTGCACCTTGCCGCCCTCGGACAGGGCGGCGGAATATCGCTCTGCCTCGGCGGCGCTGTCGACGTTGATCGACATTGAAAAGCCATCGAATGCAGAACTCCCATCGCATCGCCCATCTGAAAGCAACATGATGGAATCGCCGATCCGCAGGCGCATGTGCATCACTTTGTCTTGGTTTTCGGGAGTAACCATGGATTGGTCCGGCGAATCCTTAAAGTGAACCGCCATCTGCACTTTTGCGCCGCATGCCTTCCCATAAAAATCGGCCGCTTCCTGGCAGCGTCCGCCGAACATCAAATACGGTTGCATGTTCATTCGATTCTCCTGTTGTGGAACAAGTTCCCGATCGCGGTCATGGTTTCTCCGCGACCGCCTTCATCTGCGACAGTCCTCTTTCGAAATCGCCGCCTACGGCCTTGTCCATGTTCATGAACGTGCAGAACGCTTTGGCGACGAACCCGTTTCGGCCGCTCATGGTCCAGGTCACGAGAGTTTGTTCGCCTTGCGGCTTGAAACTGAATTCGGTCGTACAGGTGCTGGCGAAGGGCTTGATGAACTCGAGATTGATGAGAACCAGATCGCTCGGATGGCTCTGGGTGATCGTCATCCGTCCTTCGCCCACCTTGTCATTGCCGGCCCAGGAGAAACCTGCGCCGGCTCCAGAGTCGGGGCCCGCAAAACTGTTCCGTGCCGCCGGGTCGAGCTTCGCCCACGGCGACCATGCTTCCCAGTTGTGAAAATTATTGACCCGATCGAAGATCTTCTGCGGCGGGGCGTTGATCAGCGCCGATCGAGTAATGCTGTAATCCGCCGGCTGGAGGGCGACGTAAACTGCGAACGAGCCGATGATCACCACCAGGACGATGAGGATCCATCCGAAGATGCGCATTTTGCTCTTGCGAACGGGAGGGCCCGATTTTCCAGAATTGCCAGCTTTGTTCGTATCGACCGAGTTCGCGTTTGTGGTGTTCATGGCGCCTCTGATTATCCCATATCGAGGAGTCTGCGTGCCAGCTTTTCAAGCTTTGCCACCACAATCGCTCCTGCCTCTTCATCCGATCCAACGACCTCTTGTCGATTTGGGCCGCCGGTTTTCGACAAGCACGTCAATTATTGTCAGCCAGAGTGCACCGGAAGATCCTGTTTTGACGAAAGAAGGCGCAAACTGCGGAGCCGGCGGCGAATTGTGATACAGTTTCGGGCAATCTCTTAATCATGAGTACGGTTCTCACCCATCGCACGGGCCCGGCTGAATTGACTTGGCTGGCGGAAGTTCGCGAGGAACGCTGGCTGCTCAGTGAGCAACATCCTATCGGCGTCCGTCATGGCGTCATTCACTCGGGGCCGCCGATGGCTTCTCCGCAACGCCATCCCTTTTGCGAAGTTTCAATGCTCCTCGCCGGCCGGGGAATGCAATTTGTGGAGCAGGAGGAGGCGGAGATCCGGGGCGGAGACCTGTTCCTGGCCGGGCCCGGCGTTCCCCATTTGCACCAGATTCTCGAGTATCCGCATCGCTTCGCGACGGCCTATTTCCTTCCCACGGTCTTCATCGGACCCGGGCCGGGAAGCGACGGGTTAAACGTGCTTCGACGCGTGGCGGGCCGCCAGCCGCTGGCACGGCGACTCGTTCGTCCCTCGCGGACCCTGCGGGTGGCACTGGAGAAATGCATGATGCGCATGGCCGACGAGTGGGAGAAAAAGAGCTTCGGGTGCCAGATGCGATTACAGTCGCTGCTGTTCGATCTTTTTGTGGAGCTGCTGCGGTGGGAGCAGAAAAACGGGTCCGCCGATCTGCCCACGCTTCCGCCCGTGGATTGGAAGCCGCTTGACGCCGCGCTCCGCTACCTGCGGGACCACTTCAGCGAACCCGTCTACGCCAGTCATCTGGCGCCGGCGGCCGGCATCAGCGAGGCCACCCTGAAAGCGCTCTTTCACGACGCCCTGGGCATGACATGGGTGCATTACCTGCAGGGATATCGCATTCACCAGGCAGCAACGCTTCTCAATACGCCGGGCCATAACGTGACAGAGGCGGCTTTCTCCTGCGGCTTCGAAAGCCTGAGTCACTTCAACGCGACCTTCCAGCGTTTTTTGGGAATGTCACCCAAAGAATTCGCGAAAGCGCAGAACACCTCCAGTCTTCGAAAACAGCAAAAGAATTTCTGAAAAACGGAGGTTTTCCACAAAGGAAATGGTAGTCTGTCTGATCACGTTTGGCGGCGGGCAGATCAATGATCGGGCACTTAACTCCCGGACGGAGTAGGAGAGGCATATGTCAGCGCAGACCTGGGTTACCTGGCGTTCCTTATTTCTGGCGGGATTTGCAGCGATGATCGGGACGACGGGAGTCGTCTCCGCCGCTCCGCTCATTGCGGTCGACTTCGATGGCACCGCGGGAGACACTCCGTCTACCACCCCGGTGACTCAAAGCGGCTTTACGTCAATCACATCCGACGGTCCCAACTCCCTGCCAGGGGGATATACTCTTGCGATCACCCCTTCATTCGCGAACGGAGGCGGTAGCGGATTCTTCACACGCAGCGGCGTAACCAACAGTGGAGGCTTTACGGAAGCGGCGCTCTACCAGGATTTTTTCTATTCCCAGAACAATACGGCGGCGCTTTTCAGGCGTATGCCATCGACAATGATAATTACTTATCCGACACGTCCGATCATAATCCACAGCCGATGGATAACTGGCTTCGCTGGATCGCTCCGGCGACGATCGAGTCATCGGCGTTATACCGGTATATCGGCAACGACTTTGCGCAGGTCCTGATGTGCCCGGCCGAGGTGGATTCAAAGCCGACCCAATGGTGACGAGCGCGATGCGTGCCGGACATTTTGGAAACGTCCTCTTTGTCGATTTTCACGCGGCTCGCTCGACGTCAGTCACGAAAACGATCCTGCCTGTTTCGACGCCGTTCCGAACGAGCCTGCCCAATGGTATTGAACCGAGTAGCCGACCTGTTCCGGGCCGGTTCATCACTTGATTCACTCTCTCGCCCACTCCATGATCTGATAAAACGAACCCCGGTTTCCGCGGAGACAAACCATGAAGCAGTCGGCGCAGATCTTGCGAGAAGAAATCCCCACCGGGTCCATCGGACTATTCTGGCTCGGACAGGCGGGATTTCTCATGAAGACGCCAGTGGGGCGGCTGGTTGCCCTCGATCCCTACCTTTCCAACAGTTGCAAAGCGATCGGCGAAGAATTCGGCTTCAACATGGACCGCCAGTTTCCACCGCCGATATCTCCAGCGGACCTGACCGCCGTCGATTTGATCATTCTCTCGCACTCTCATCAGGACCATCTCGATCCCGAAACGCTCGCCGGCTATCACGCCGCCGGCGGAAAGGCGCCATTTCTCGCCCCCGCGGAAACGATCGAGAAACTCCGCTCGCTCGGCGTCTCGAACGACCGATTGCTCCTCACCTGGCCGAACCACGAGCATGTACTGGACGACATCACTCTCCGCGCCACTTTTGCCATCCCCTTCGGCGGGGATGATCTGACCCACGTCGGCTATCTTGCAAAAATTGCAGGCGGTCCGACGGTCTATTTCACCGGTGACACGGCCTACGAGGACATTCTCTGGATGGCCGTCGCGCCGCATAAGCCACAGGTGATGGTTGCGGTCATCAACGGAGCATTTCGAAACCTCGGCCCGCGCGAGGCCGCCCGCCTGGCGCGGGAAATCAAGCCGCGATCGGTGATCCCGTGCCATCACGACCTCTTTTCCGACAACTGCCAGCCGCCGCAGATGCTGCATACCAATCTGAAGCTCGAGGGGATCGGCCAGATGTATCGGCCGGTTGAACGTGGAAAGCTGGCGATTTTCGACCGTGAGGGGACATGGCAGGAGTAAAGGACAAAGTCCGCTCCGACGAATCGAATGATATGACGGGTCAGGTCATGACGGTGGACGGCGGTTGCTCGGTCATCGAACGGCGAACGCCTGATACGTGACATTGCCGAAAAGACCGGCGCATTTGTCGAAACTCCTATGAGGAACGACCGAACTTCTTGGATTGCCGGCGTTCTGTCATTGTTGTTGTCATGTAGCGGAATCGAAGCTCACGAGCTTGCGGACGCCGGGAAAGCCACGATTCCTGATTCCCCTCGCTCGGCGGGACAAAACTGGATGACGCGGCGCGATAGTTCCGGGGGGCTCTTGCCGCCCATCGCAATCGAGGCCGACCGGTGGTTCCGTGATACCGCCGACTCGTCCGGTAACGAATCTTCGAAAGACTTTGCGGTTGATTCAAGTCAGTCAAACAGCCCAGTTGGCCCTGAAAACAGCAAAAAATTATACAAAAAACGGTGGAATCCAACGCCCACGGTGGTATTCTTTGGACCAACGCTTTTCCTCGTTAGGTTTGTGGCACGAGGGTTCGTAGCCGCAGGTCTAAGTTGTTCGGGGGACGGAGCGGGAGTTTTTTGCTTCATTTCAATTGGAGGCATTGTGTCGAACCGATTTTTCCACGCTCGAACGAGTCGCGTCATCGTCGCCGCGACATTCGGAATTTCGCTTTTTTTTGCGGCAATCCAATCGGCGTCTGCCGCGACGATTGCCTCACTCCAGTTCGCGCCAAGCGGAACTACAACCACGAGTCCCTACGTCCTTTTTGATGTCGCGAATACCGCGACGCAGGTCGCGACAATCGGCTCAACCCCTGTAGACCTCACGCTCGGAATTAACGCACCCCAAAGCGGCGATTTCTTCACTCGTGGCAGCGAGGCAAGCACATCCCTCCTGAACACGTTTTTCTACAGCCAGGACAGCGCTACGCCAACGCCGATTACATTCACATTCACGGGCTTGACTGCCTTGACAGTATATAGCTTGAAGTTTACCACGTACGACCCGGACCTGACCCTCACCGAGCCGGGGGTGGGCAACGAGACCGGCCCGTTTGTTACGAGCATCAAACCAGGGACGGGTACGACTGGTACGCCGGGTGGAACAAGCTATTCGCCAACAGGTGGTGACCCGTCGGGAACGGATATAGTTCAAACAACCGTCCTCTTCACATCCGACTCTTCCGGCAACTTAGTTGCCACCGCAAGTTTGACCAGTGGGAACATGTTTCTTAGGGTCAATGGATTACAGATTAGCACTGTCCCCGAACCAGGTAGCTTCGGACTGATCGCGTTGTTTACCGCCTGCGGATTGGTCACCCGCCGTCGTCGAGCGCGCGGGGGCTGTGCCCGGTGCTGGTGAGCATTCTCTTGCCGGCTTTGGAGCAAGGGATTCGGGCAATCCAGCGGGATTTACCGCGAGCGTCTCGAATCCCTTCTTAATGTGCCGACGCCCCTTCAGCCAGCAGCCGCAGTTTTTCAATGTTGGATCGGCGGCCGTGCGCGAGCTTGTCAAACTTTGACCGCGCCTTGTTCCGCATCCATTGGCAAATGGGGTGGTGCATGGGACGAATCGCCGTCCGAAGCCCAACCCCTCAAGCCAGAATCCCAGTGACGACTTTTCCGTAAACGTCAGTCAGCCGATAATCACGCCCTCCGTACCGGTAGGTGAGCTTTTCGTGGTTTAATCCAAGCAGGTGCAGGATGGTCGCGTGCAGGTCGTGGACATGCACCTTTTGATCCGGCAAGGCGTACCAGCCAAATTCGTCGGTGGCGCCGTAAGTCATCCCGCCCTTTACACCGCCGCCGGCCATCCACATCGTAAAGCCGTACGGGTGATGATCGCGGCCGTCGGTTCCCTCGGAAGTGGGGGTGCGCCCGAATTCCCCGCCCCAGATGACGAGGGTATCATCGAGCAGTCCGCGCGACTTCAAATCCTTCAAAAGCCCGGCGATGGGAAGATCGGTGCGGGCGGCATTGTTGGTGTGGCCGACTTTCAAACCCGCATGCTGGTCCCACGGCTGAAAGCCGTCGTGGGTATCAAAGAGCTGAACGAATCGCACGCCGCGTTCCACCAGGCGGCGGGCAAGAAGACACTGTCTTCCGAAGGCATCAGTGGGGCCGACATCAATGCCGTAGAGTTTTTTGGTCGCGGCCGATTCGCCTGTTAAGTCAAAGGCGTCCGGGGCGTTGGCCTGCATCCGATACGCCAGCTCGAATGATTCGATTCGCGCCGTCAGGTCGCGGTCCTGCTGCGCGTCATGGACCTGGAGTTGGTTCAATCGGCGCAGCGCGTCCAGCTCCTGGCGTTCGCGTTCCAGCGGAACCGGCCTGTCGCGCAAATTGCGAATCGGATTGGCCATGTCGGAAACGAACGTCGCCTGGTAAGCCGACGGCAGAAAAGCCGAGCCGTACTGGCGCGATCCCTCAAGCGGCTGGCCTGGCCCGATCGCGATGAACCCGGGCAGATTCTGATTCTCAGTCCCCAGTCCATAAGTGACCCACGATCCGATGCTCGGCCGCGAGAACGTGCGGTTGCCGGTGTTCATCAGAAAACACCCGCCGGGATGATTGGGATCCTCGTGAACCATGGAGCGGATCACGCAAAGGTCGTCCGCGCACGCGCCGACATTTGGGAACATCTCGCTGACGTCCAGACCGGACTGCCCATATTTCTTGAATTTGAAGGGCGATTCGAGAATCGTGGTCGTCTTCACGTGCTGTAAGAGGTGGGATGTGTCGATCGGAATCGGCTTGCCATTGTCCTTCGAGAAGCGCGGCTTGGGATCAAACGTATCAACCTGCGATGGGCCGCCAGGCATGAAAAGAAAAATAACGCGCCTGGCCCGCGCGGCAAATTGCGGCGCCCTCGCGGCCAGGGCGCTGACTCTCGCCGCCGAAGCGACAGAAGCTCCGCCCATTTCGCCCGCCAGGGTTTCGTCGGCGAGCATCGCGGCCAGGGCCACCGCGCAAAGCCGCCGGCGGTCTTGCTGAGCAGTTGCCGACGGCTCATGCCGCGGGCAAATCCAGGATTCGCGGCCGAGTGCAGTTGGGCGACGGAGTGCTTCATGAAAATCTCCTAATCGACATTCGCAAATTCGTTGGTGCACAGGATCACCTGGCAATACCGTTCAAGTGAATTGAACGGTCCTGAATCGGCCAGCATTTTAAGGCCGATCTCCATTTCTTCGGCGGCCGGTTCCCTGCCCAGCGCAACCGCATAAAGGCGCCTGATCCTGGCCGCATTGTCATTTCCCGGCGCCTCGCGGCTGATGCGTTCGGCCAACGCCTTTGCCTGCGCGACGACAAAGGCGTCGTTGAGCATGAATAGAGCCTGGGGAGCGGCTGTGGATACTGCCCGTCGTTCGGAAATCAGGCTCGGATCCGGACGGTCAAACACCAGGCCAAAGCCGGAAGGCATCGATTCCGATCGCACCGTCATGAGGTAGTGCGTGCGCCGAGGCGTGTTCAGGTCCCGATACCCATGCCCCCGACGGTCAGATCAAGTCGGCCGGAAACTAAAAGCAGGCTGTCGCGCAGGGCCTCGGCATCCAGGCGTCTGCGATTCATCCGGCCAAAATATCGGTTTTCGGGATCGACGGCGAGTGCTTCAGCGGGCGCCGTGTCACTCTGCTGATACGTTGCCGAGAGCATCACCAGGCGATGCACCGTCTTCATTGACCATCTGGAATCGATGAATCGCCGGGCGAGAAAATCGAGCAACTCGGGATTCGACGGGGGCTGACCCATTTTGCCGAAGTTGTTCGGCGTGCGGACAATCCCTTCCCCGAAATAACCCATCCTGTGTCGGCTGGTTGTGGAGGCGGCTCCGCCCGCACCGGCTGAAATGCCCAATATTGCCCAGGCTGCTCATTACGAATCGTCGCCGCGCCGACCTGCAATTGCGGAGCGTTCGCCGCGGATGCGATTCGTGATAATTCATCGGTGCGCGCTTTGCGTCAGCCCCGCGCCGGCGCCCGCCCCGATGAGACAGAAAACCGCCACAAATGACCGGCTTGGCGACCAATGAAAAGATGCAAAACAATTCATTCTGATCCGTCTGGTCAAATGTGGTGCGTGTCAAAGTTATACCGGGAAAAGAATGTGATGTGGTAGCCGTGATTGCCGACCATCGGGACGATAAAAAAATAGCAAAAATTGATCCGAAAAAAGGTAGAATGTTGAAGGGTTTATTATACATTTCGTGACTTGATCCGCTCCCGTTCGACGCCATTTCTGCCGGGCAACGAGCGGAATCGATGGATGGCCGAGCGTACAAGCTCGGGGAGTTGTCATCACTGCGCATTTCGCCTTACGCACGTCGAAGCAACCGGCCGACCGGATTTACTCTCGTCGAGCTTCTGGTTGTCATCGGAATTATCTCCGTCCTGATATCGATTCTTCTCCCCGCCCTGAACGCGGCCCGCGCCCAGGTGCGCAAGCTCGCGTGCCTGAGCAACATCCGGCAGCTTGGACTCGGATTGACGATGTACGCCAATGAAAACCAGCAGGTCCTGCCCTACCAGGCGGTCGACGGCGTATATGAGTTTGCCGATCCCAGCGCCGCCCCTAATTTTCTTGCCTCGATTATTCCCTATCTGAAGGACGCCCGCGTTTTTGTCTGCCCGGATGCCTACGACCCGATCGCCTTTCCGGCGAGCCTGGCGCCAGATGACGTGAGCAACACCAACTACCTGGGCAACGGCGTGGTCATGGGAAAAAAGTTGACGCGCGTGAGTAATTCTTCGGAGATCATCTACCTTCAGGAAAACGTCTGGAACGTCAACCTTGCCTGGCTTCGTCCTTTCGATGCCGGCGGCGGCACTTACCAGTATTGGCATAGCCCGTATACCGGCTGGCCCAGCGGTGAAACGTATTGCTCGATACACGACAAGAACCAGACGACCGGCAATGTTCTGTACGTGGACGGCCACGGCGACACGCGGCCGTTTAAGAGTATCACCGCCGGCGACTTCGGCCTGAACCCGGCTACCGAGGGATGGGGGCCGAGCAATCAGTTCGCCGCCGCCAGCGGTCAGCCTTATACATCTCAGTGGTAAACGCCGCGTTTTGATCGGGAGGTCCTGTGACAGGAGTGAACGATCGTGACGCAGGTGCTAGAATCGAGGGCATGGAATGGCCGCCCAACAAGCCCGCCCGCTATACCGTTGATGAATATCTCCGTCTTGAGGCCCGCGCGGGGCAGCGGCACGAGTATCGGGATGGCCGCAGGCGCTTGCGACATTTCGCAAATGAAAATCACCAAAATCGAAACGATCCGGATCGGCGCATTCCCAAACCCCATCTGGGTCCGCATCCACTCATCTGATGGCCTGATCGGTCTGGGCGAAACCTTTTACCTCCCGGCGCGATCGAGGCGATCATTCACGATTTCGCGGCGCCGCTGCTCCTGGGCCAATCGGTCTTCGATCGCGAGCGGCACTGGCAGAATCTTTTCTGCTACGCCAATTTCTTCGGCTACGCCGGTTCGGAAATGCGGGCGATTTCCGCGATCGACATCGCGTTGTGGGATCTGCTTGGCCAACACACCCGCCAGCCGATCTATAACCTCATCGGCGGGCGGATGATCGATTCGATCCGCATCTACAACACCTGTGTCGATGCGCCGGCCTTCAAGGAGCAGGAGGCGTTTTGCAATACGCCGGGGGAACTCGCCGAGTCGCTCGTCGCCGAGGGGATCACGCAGATGAAGGTCTGGCCGTGGGATCGTTTCGCGCCGCAGATGCAATGCCCCGCGATCACGGGGCCGGCGGGGTGGTCGGCGGTCGGACCGGTCGGCCATTATCTTTCGCCCGACGATCTGAAGCGCGGCCTCTGGACGGTACAGGAAATCCGACGGGCGGTCGGCGACCGGATCGATATTGCCATCGAAGGACATTCGCGATGGGACCTCGGCTGCGCCATTAAGATCGGCCGCGCGCTCGAGCCGTACGACGTGGTCTGGATGGAAGACATCATGCAGCCGGACAGCGCCGCTGATCTCGCCCGCCTGGCGCGGGAGACGCGCGTGCCGCAGTGCGTCAGCGAACGGCTCTTCACCCGATTTGCCTATCGTCAGATTCTCGAGGCCCAGGCGGCTCACATCGTCATGCCGGACATCATCTGGACCGGCGGGCTGACGGAGGGGATCAAAATCGCTGCCCTGGCCGACACCTATCATCTTCCCATCGCGCCGCATGATTGTACGGGTCCGGTCAACGTCTTCGCGTGCCTGCACCTGTGTGCCGCGGTCCCCAATGCGATGGTCATGGAAACCGTCCGCGGCTTCTACAAAGGGTATTATCTCGAAGTGCTCGATCGCCCGATCCCGATTCGCGAAGGCAAAGCTGTTTTGGATTTTGGCCCGGGATTGGGAACCGCACTGCGCCCGGAAGTGCTCCAGCGATCTGATGTGAAGATCCGGTCTTCCGCATTGTGATGGGGCAGAGGAAATGAAACGTAAGTCGAGAGATGGCGGTTGCACCAATATGCTTCAGAGCCGCGACCGTGAGGGAGCGGTGTGCGTAAATTCGGCGCCAATCCCGTGTGCCGGGATCGCGGCTCTGAAAGACGATTCCAGTATCTCAGGATCTTCCAATGCGTCATCGCATCGATTGTCATTGTTATGGCAGCGGAATCCGCGCTCGCAAACGCTCCCAAAAGTGCGCGTTGACGCCGCACATCACGCCTTCGTTGACGCCAACGGCCAGCGATTCATTCCGATTGGTGTCTCGTATTATCGTCCCGTGCCGGCTGGGCCCCGCAAATCTGGAAACAGTTTGATCCCGCCGCCACGAAGGCGGATTTCGCCCGATTGAAGACGCTGAACATCAACGTCGTGCGTGTTTTCATTTCCTTCGGCTCGTTCTGGAACGAGCCGGGTCAGCTCGATCCGCAGGGTTTGGCAAAGTTCGATCAATTTCTGGATCTGGCGGACGAAGCCGGACTCTACGTCCATCCGACCGGTCCCGACGGGTGGGAGGGGATGCCGGCCTGGACGAGCGGCTTGAACATGCTTCAGCCCGACACGCAGGGAAAAGAGCTCGCGGCCCTCGAGCGATTCTGGCGGATCTTCGCCGGTCGCTATCGCGGACGGAGCACCATCTGGGCGTACGACCTGCGAAACGAGCCATCGGTGCCCTGGGGCGGCGTCGGCATGCAGGCCGCCTGGGACGCGTGGCGCAAGCAACACGGACTGGCCCTGGCTCCGATACCTGATGAAAAGGCAGCGGCCGGCAATCCACTCATCCTCGATTTCCAGCATTGTCGCGAGCATGTCGCCGGGCAATGGGTGGAGCGGCAGTCCGCGGCGATTCACGCCGTCGATTCCGATGCGCTCGTGAGCGTGGGGCTCATCCAGTGGTCCATCCCGGCACAGCCGATGGCGCTGCGGCAGTATTCTGCCTTCCGCCCGTCTGCGATCGCCACTTACCTGGATTTCATGGAATTGCACTACTATCCCCTGGCCGCCGGGGCATACCACTACGAAAGCGATGCCGCCGAGACGATGAACCTCTCCGTTCTGGAGTCGATGGCCCGCGAAGCCGCCAGGCCGGGATTGCCGCTGGTCATCTCCGAGTTCGGCTGGGCCGGCGGCGGAAAATTCGCCGGTGTCGATTGCACCGAAGCGCAGCAGGCGCATTGGTGCGACCGCGCCATCGATATCACGGCGCCGCTGGCGAGCGGCTGGCTCAATTGGGGAATGTATGATCATCCACAGGCCGGGGATGTCAGCGTTCTCACCGGGTTGCTTACGGTCGACGGGAAGGAAAAAGCGTGGGGCGCAGCTTTTGCAAAACGCGCGGCGCAATTCCGTGATGCTCCGCCGCGTTTTGATTCGCGATTACACCGGCCCGATTTCCCCTGGGACAAGTGCATCGTCAGCAGCGAGGCCATGGAGCGCTTCCGACTGGAATATCTTGCTGCGTATTCGGCGGATCACCCAGGAAAGCCGTGAAAGATTCGCGGGGTGGCCAACGGGCCGCCAGCAACGGGTGCGTGACCGAAGCTGTGGCAAAGCTCTTCTCCCTCTCCCGGTACTCCGGGAGAGGGCTGGGGTCAGGGGCATTCCGAATCGCGCGTTGAAGACCCTCACCCCGCTCCCTCTCCCAGAGTACTGGGAGAGGGAGAGATTTTTGGGACCGCCGAACCTGTCGACCACCCGCGAGCAGCTCCGAAGCCATGCGAGGGGTTCGATTCAGTTTCGGCAACGACGAGTGGGGGGGCTGTGTAGGTCACATTGATATCAACCATTCGGACATGTCCCTGACAATGAGGTGCCCGTGGCCCGACGGCAAATCCCTTCCACCCCGAAACACGCTTCAATGTGGAAAAAACTTATCGTGGTTGTATTTGCGTCAGTTGCATTGAACAGTACGACGTTGGCGGCCGCTGCGCCGCCCGATTCGAGCGTCGCGCCTTCATCAACGCCTGATCCCGTCCGCGATCTCAAGCCCGGCGAATGGTACGAAGTTCCCAATTCCCGCCTTGATGCGGTGGCTGCATCGGAGAAGCAGTTTCCCTGGTTGAGTGGTGGAATCGGAGGCATAACGGTCTGCTGGGCCGGCGGCGCATTCGATTCACAACGCGATCGGCTCTATCTCGGGCCCGGCGGCGGCCACGCCGGATACAACGGGAATGAGATTTACGCCTTCGATCTTCACGAGATGAAGTGGCGTCGTCTCAACGATCCGGATCCGGTCATCCCCAAAACCGAATACACCAAGGCGGAAGTGGCCCCCTTCGCCATGCACACCTATGACGGCGTGGAGTATCTCGCCCCGCCGACTGATCGTTATGTCGTAGTCGGCGGATGGGGTACCGAACGCACCTACGCCCTCGATCCCGACAAGCCGAATCATTGGGAGGTTTATCCCGATCATCGGACCGGCCGCACCGGCGACATCAGCGCCTACGATCCGGTCACCGGCCTTTACTGGCTGAGCACCCCGACCACCTCCGGAAAACTCAGCCAATGGGATCCGACGACGCATCAGTGGACGCTTCGATTGAATGACTCGCCGCATGCGAGTTATTACGAAACCGCCGACATCGATTGGAAACGGCGTCTGCTCGTTTCGTGTGGAAAGGAAAGACTCAAGACCTGGCACCTGACCGAAATCCCCGGCGGCATCGCCTTCGAGGAGCATCAGACGAGCGGCGACACGCAGATCATGGAAAAGAGCAGCCCCGGCTTCTGCTACGTGCCTTTGATCGACAAATTCGTCGCTTGGTCCGACGGGCCGGACGTCTACACGCTCGACATCGACACGATGAAATGGACGCGCCACGGCCCCGCCGCGACGAACAAGGTCATCCCCGGCCCACCGACCCAATGGGGGACGTTCGGCCGATTCCGATACGTGCCGTCGATGAACGTCTTCGTCCTCTACAACGATGTGAAGCAAAATGCCTTCATCTACCGGTTAACCGACGACAAGCCCAACGTGATCACCGCGGTGAAGGCAAAGCTCAGGCGATCGAAGCTCGAAGCGAGTATTCCCGCCGCCGCAATTTCCGTCGAGGCGGTCTATGCTGACGGAGCGCGCAAGGACGTCACCGACCAGGCGTGGTATTTTTCATCCGATCCGGCCGTTGCGCAGGTCGATCTTCGCGGCAGGGGCGTGGTGATCGGCCTTGCCCCGGGCAGCGCTCACATCCGCGCTGTCTATACCGATCCCAATTTCAAACGCGGTTTTTCCGATGAGATCACCGTGCCGATCGAAACCGTGAGCGGCGTGCCGGTGCTCGATTCGCTCGACGCCAGCACCTCGAAACTCACGATTGTCGCCGGCGATAGTTTTCAAATCGACCTGGCGGGCTCCTACACCCGCGGTCCGGAGCATTTCCGTCGGCCGGTCACCGAAGTGGCCGACTGGTCCTCCGAATCATCCGATATCCTTTCGGTGTCGAAAGGAACCGTCAAAGCGATGCACGCCGGTGGCCCTGTTGTGATCAAGGCATCGTTCGGCGGCAAAGTGAGCACGGCGGAAGTGACGGTGACAGATGCCCCGGTCATCCGTCGGATTAATTTTCAGGTGAAAGACGATTCGCAGCGAACCGGCTGGGACGCCGAGAATGGAAAACCCTTCACGACCGAGCGCGGATTCGGCTGGGTGAATCCGAAGGATCTTTCGACGCGTGACGATCGTAATTCGGCGCACAATTTCTTGCTGGGGAGCTTCGTCACCGGAAAGAACCAGCAGTTCAAGGTCAAGACGCCGCCGGGGAAATATATCGTACGCGTCGCGATGGGCGATCATGACTACGGTGCGGTCCCGTTCACGGACTGGGTCGCGCTCGGTGACGAAAAAATCCTCTATTACGAAGGGCAGCGCAACAGCATCGCCACGAAAATCGTTTCCTGCGGCGCCGACGGACTCCTCTTCTCAGTGAATGGTCCGATCAACTACCTGATTATCGCGCCGCTCGGGATCGACTTGAAGAAGTACGCCGACGACGCGGCGGAACCTGCTGAAAAAGAGCCGCGCACGAAGTAAGCGGGCATGTGCATCGAACTGAACTAACCCGAAATTGTGAATTCGTGAATCCTGCCGCTGTCCGTGAATTCGCATCCCACATCGAAGACCGCATCGGTCATGCGCTGGCAGCGCACGACTCTGGCGGACACCGGGGCGCAAGCCCGGCCTTCGAAGGCGGGAAGCAGAAGGTCGATCGGTC
Organism: uncultured Phycisphaerales bacterium; assembly: GCA_963754335.1. Taxonomy (GTDB): domain Bacteria; phylum Planctomycetota; class Phycisphaerae; order Tepidisphaerales; family Tepidisphaeraceae; genus JBBSDP01. The sequence goes on along the minus strand of CAVWFQ010000005.1, from coordinate 279,404 downwards.
CCAGCGGAATGGGGACCGGACTGATCAGGGCCATGCCGTCGGCGGAGATGTCCCTGCTGAACGCCTCTGAAGACATCGATCCGGCCTGGCGGATTCCCACCCGAACGCTGTAAGGCAGGCGTCGCGTTCCCCGGCGATTCGCGGAACGTTTTCCCGGGCGATTCTGATTGCTGAATGAGAGGACGACGCATCGCCCGTCGCGGGAGAATCTCAATGCGTCGCTGAACGCCCGCATGATGAGAATGCCGCGACCGCTGCACAAGAGCGGTGAATCGTCGCTGGCGGCCGGAGTCGTTTCATCGCCGGCGACGGCCGCGTAATCGAAGCCGTTTCCTTCATCAGCGATCGAAATGTCGCACCCGTCAGTCGTAAAGGAAAGGGTCATTTTCACGCGGCGGCCGCAGAGCGCTGGATCGGCGCATCGCGCCGCCAGGGCCCGGCCGAAGGCGTTGTCCGGTTGCTCTTTCAGCTCCGAAGAGAGTCCGAGATTACCGTGGATCATCGCATTGGTGAGGGCTTCGTGCAGCGCCAGCCCGATCCGGGCGGCTCGCTCTTCATTGCAAATGTGATGAAGCGTCAGATGGCTGCACGCAAACCGAACCGCCGGCTCGATGCACTCAAGCCGCGTGGGAATGTCGTAAACAAGCCGGCCGGAGCAGGAGGCCCCGACTTCGTCCGCGGTTGCGGATGCCGGACCGATCAGCACGGAGGTGTCTTGAAAATCGTCCATCAACGACGGCGCCCGCGATTTCTTGAGCCTTCGGGCGACCGTCCGTATTTCTTCGGCCCTTCATTCGCCCGGGTTTGGCAGATTTCTGGAAACCATGCCAATTTCAGAGTGGAAACTCCGCGGCAATTTGTCCGTACAATTGGCGCGGAAACGGACGGAATGTATCTGACGGAAGTTCAGCCGCCGCGGCCTCGCGGCGTTCCGGCGCAGAAGTACCGTTCAACGTTTATTTCGTCCTGCGTCGCGCGGCCCGGCGAAGCCGCCGGGGCTTAACTACACTTCGAGGGCTGCTTTCCAAATGGCCAGAGTCCATGGTGACTGCCGATTGACCATTCCCTCACCAGCGCCCTATGCTCGCCGCGGTGCACCTCGATCCAAAACAACTCAAACCCGCCGACAGCTACAAGCTCCTGACTAACCTTGTCGTTCCCCGGCCGATCGCCTGGGTCACCTCGCAGGACGCCGCCGGCACGATCAATCTCGCGCCGTTCAGCTTTTTCAATGCCGTGGGGGCCAATCCACTTTTCGTGGTGGTGAGCGTTGGCGATGAGACGCCCGGCCGGCCAAAGCACACCGCCGCCAACATCGCCGGCGCCGGCGAATTCGTCGTCAATCTCGTGACCGAAGAGTTGATCGACGCGATGAATGTCTCAGCCGCCGATTTTCCGCAGGGCGAGAGCGAGCTTCTCGCCGCCGGCCTGCATCCGGCCGATTCGATCCACGTGCGCGTTCCACGCGTCGCCGAGGCCAGGGCCGCGCTCGAATGCAAATTGCATCAGCAGATTCGCCTCGGTGAAAATACGCTGACTGTGGGGCAGGTTGTCGGCTTCTATGTCGCCGACGATCTGATTGGGGATCGACTGCACATCAACGGCTTCGCGCCGGTCGGGCGATTGGGTACCCCGTCGATGTATTGCCGAACGACCGATCGTTTCGATCTGCCGCGGATGTCGTACGCGCAGTGGCGTAGTAGGGTGGGCTCGGCCCACCGCAAGGACCAAGTGGTGGGCCGAGCCCACCCTACGTAAGAAATGCGATGGCTTCAATTCTGCAAAAAGCGATCGACCTCGCAGTCAGGCGCATCGCAAAGGCGAGGATCCGCCCGGCGAGCCCTACATCGTCCATCCGATGCGCATTCTCCTGAGCGTTTCGAAGGCGGACGACGCGCACCAGAATGAGCAGCTCCGCTGCGTCGCGATTCTGCACGATGCGCTGGAGCGAGGAACTCTCGCCGCGAAAGATCTGAGTCGCGCCGGAATGCCGCCGGCGGTCATCCGCGCCGTGAAGTTGCTGACGCACGACAAAAAGGTCAGCTATGCGGATTATGTCATCCGGCTGAAGCCGAATCCGCTGGCCCGCGCCGTAAAGATCGCCGACCTGCTCGACAACGCCGATCTGCGGCGCGTTACTTTTCGAGCGGAAAAATTGAAGAAGGACATTCGGCGCATTACACGCTACGCCGCCTCATACAAATTTCTGACGAATCAGGTCGGTGAGCGGGCATATCGAAGGATGATGAAGCATGGGGAGCAGGCAGTCTAAGGGACGGGCCAGTCGTAGCAGGAACGAAAGTCATGTCGCCTGAATCAAATCTTAAAGAACTCCAATTACTGTCTGCCGGATGAACAAGCGAACGAAATTGCCGGCTGGTTTTACGTTAATTGAAGTTCTTGTGGTCATTGGGATTATCGCGGTGTTGCTGGCGATTCTGCTTCCGGCGCTCGAGCGGGCGCGAGAGCAGGCCAACACCCTCAAGTGCGCATCCAATCTGAGGCAGATCGGACTGGCGCTTATCATTTACAGCAACGAGAACCACAACAATTTTCCGCGCACGATTTACGATCCGGCCGCGCCTGCGTGCGCCGGCACCAATCCAGGCGCCGCCAATCCATTCTCGGCCGGCGGCCCACAGGCCAACGACGTGACCGCCGCCTTATTTCTGCTGATTCGCAACGAGGCAATTCCGCCGGTTATCTTTTGCGATCCGTATACCGATGAAATCGACACTCAGCCCGACGCGGCCGGCAATCTTGGCAATCGCTCCAACTTCACGGATTTCCACCTGAATCTCGCCTACAGCTACGCCAATCCTTATCCGAACCAAACTGCGACCGATGCCACGTATCAGTTCAACAACCGAATGAATCCCGCCTTTGCCCTGGCGGCGGACCTGAACCCGGGGAAGGGCGCAGGAAAGAACAGCAGGAACCACGAGGGGCGCGGACAGAATGTCCTCTACGCCGACGGCCATGTCACCTGGGAATCGGGAACCAATGTTGGAATCGGCGGCGATGAAATCTACGTGAACAAAAGCGGCGCGATCATGGCGTCGCCGGCTGATCCAACGGATTCGGTTCTCCTGCCGACTGCGCCGTAAACGCCGTCCATTGCATGGATGTAGCGTCTAATTGTGGTAGTCGCGATTCTTGTCCCCTCTTCCCGGCCCTCTGGAGGAGCCTGCGCACGAGGTAAGCGGGAAAGCACTCGGTAAGCGAGAGAACTTTCCCGCTTACTTCGTGCGCGGCTCCTCCAGAGAAGGTTAATCCCAATCGCTATCGGCGTCGGACACTTTCTTATCGCGGTTGACCCAAAGCATCCGCGTGCCGTACAGGATGGCGGCGAAATAGCCGAGCAGGCCGAACACAGAAATGTGAAAGAACGCCGGGCGAACCTCGCGGGCCAGGAGAATCGTCGAACCGACCAAAAGTGCGCTGACGAACATGCCCGCCACCAGGCGGTTGGCCGCCGACTTCAGATGGCGATGCTCGAGGCGGATCGCGAACTTCCGGTCGTTCATGTTCTCGGCGATCATCGTGAGCGTGCGCGGCACCGCTTCAGCCATTTTTTCCAGGTCGCCCCATAGATGGCGCAACTGCCGGAGCTTGGCTTCCGGCGAAAAACGTTTGTGGACCAGTTCCTTTCGCCAGGGGGCGAGGGCCTCGGCGAGGCTGAAGGTGGGGCTGAGCAATCGCCCGGTTCCTTCCAGAAGGATCAGGCATTTGATCAGCATCGACAGCTTGCCGGGCATGACCAGCTTGTGCTCGTGCAGGATATCCGTCAGTGCGGTGAGCGCGCCGCCGACGTTGAACTGACCGACTGCTTCAGTCCCGTATTCCTGAAACAGCTCGCCGACGTCCGTGCTGAGCGCGCCGCGATCGAGATCGCGCGGGGTGCCGCAGACGCTGGTGACCGCGTCGACCAGACGGTCGGCGTCGCGGTCGGCGGCGGACATGAGAATGTCCTCGATCTGCTTGCGGAATTTGTCGTCGATCCGGCCGACCATTCCCGCATCCAGCAGCCCGATCTTTCCCCCCGGCAGAATGATGATGTTTCCGGGGTGCGGATCGGCGTGATAGAAGCCGTCGCGGAAAATCATCTGGATAAAAACGTCCGCCCCGCGCCGGGCGAGTTCCTCGCGATTGACGTCCAGTTTCGCCAGGTGTTCCGTGTCGGCGATCGGCCATCCCTTGAGGTACTGCATTGCCAGCACGCGGCCGCTGGCCAGCTTTTCAAATGGGCGGGGGAAGACAATGGTCTGGTCTTCGGCAAAGTTGCGGCGGAAGATACGAAGGTGATTCAGCTCGCGCCGAAAATCGAGCTCCTTGAGGATCGTCCGCCCGAATTCGCGAATCACGCTCACCGGCTGATACCGGCGCAGTGTGTCGTTCATCTCGGCGATCTCGGCCAGGAATCCGAGGATATCGAGATCGCGCCGGATATTTCCTTCGATGCCGGGATGCTGCACTTTCACGACCGCGCGCTGTCCGCTTTTCAGACGCGCGTGATGTACCTGGCCGATGGAGGCCGATGCGAAGGCCGTCGCGTCAAAATCGGTAAAGCATTCGGCGATTGGCCGGCCCAGCTCCGTCTCCACGACCCTGATCGCCACCTCCGGCGAATCGGGTGGCGTGCTGGTCTGCAGCTTGGTGAGCTCGGTGGCCATCTCCTGCCCCACCAGGTCCGGGCGGGTGCTGAGCATCTGGCCTAATTTGACGAAGGTCGTTCCCAGGTCCGTCATCGCCAGCCGCACGCGGGCCGGAAATGGCTGCTCGGTCAGCGCCTCCCCCTGTTCGCTTCGCAGCGCGTTGCGAATCGGCTCAAAGTCCACTTCATACAGCCAGGTGGCCAGCCCATATTTGGCGAGTACGCGCGTCACCTCCGCCGCCCGGGCCAGGCCGCCGGCAAACCAGAACGGGGATCGTTTAATGGTGGAAGCCGGCATGGCGAAAATCGCCTTCAACGCGAAGAAGCACTTTTCGCACGGCGAGCAGGATGCCGTTTCGCTTTAGCCTTCGGCTTGCCCTTCGTCTTCGCCGCGGTTGCGGTATGGATCGCTTTGACGACCTTCGACACTTCCGTGTTCAGATTTTTCTGAAGCGTGGTGATCGCCGCTTCGGTGTGCTGCCGGAGCTGTTTGGCGACCTTTTCCCCTTCCTTCTCCGAGAGGTTGGCCCGCTTGGCCAGTTCCCGTCCCAGGTGCTCGACCGATTGCTTTCCCGTTCCGATCAACCCCAACCCGGCGTAGATCGATTTCATGAACATCGACTTCATAGTTTCCTTTCTCTTCGATGACCCGCGATAGTCATGATACCGCAAAAGGTGGCTGAGGCGCGTCTGGGAGCCAGCCCTGGCGGAAGAACGAATCGGCGGGACAGTTTCTTCTCCCTCTCCCAGTACTCTGGGAGAGGGCTGGGGTGAGGGCCATTCCGTATCGCGCGTTGAAGACCCTCACCCCGCGCCCTCTCCCGGACTACCGATAGAGGGGGAGATTCTTTGGTCCGCTGAATCGGTTACGCACCCGCGGAAGAAGGGTGTCGCCTGGCGTTCCGGGGGTTTTACCTTCCCACATTTCCGCCATAGGCGGTCTCGGGGCCGGGGGAATGAGTACGCGATGGAGCCAAATCGTCGAAGCAGGAACGGCCGCGCCCGGCCATGTTCAAGCCGATTGAGCATCAACACGGAACGTCATAAGCTCTACGAAAGTCGAAAGGGCGGTCCATGCCCGGATTAGCTTCAATCGTTTTCCGTCTCACTCTCGTTGCCTGGACGTTCGGCGTCGGGGCCACTTGTTTGAATGCCGAAGACGACGCTCCTAAACGGCTGGCGGTGCCCTCAGACGAAGCACAAGCCAAGGCTACTTCTCTCATCAAGAGCATTTTCAAAGTTGATTACGCGGACCATTCTCCAGCCGCGCTGGAACGGCTAGCTTCAAAGCTGCAGCAACAGGCTGAGCAAACCTCAGATGATCAGACGGCCCGGTTTGTTCTACTCCGCGAATGCCGCGATCTATTTGCGCATGATGGCGCGGTGCGCGACGCGGTCCGTGTCGGTCGACAGATGGAGACGGAATTTGCGATTGCCGGGGCCGAAGCCCAGGTGAACGCGGTCGTTGCCGCCCACGGAGCCGCCAAGTCACCCGATGCAGAAGTTAACCTGGCGAACGCAGCAATTGGCGTAGCCGAAGCCGCGCTACGGGAGAGCAACGCCGAGGGGGCCGCGAAGGCTATACGTGAAGCGGAAATCGCTGTGGCTCATAAGAGTTCGGCGCTGGGTATGCGCACTCAGGCCGTAGCGAAGCGCGTTCGCGCCGCGCAGCAGTCGGCCGAGGTGCTGGACGCGGCAGTAAAAAAGCTGAGGGCCGACCCGGAAGATCGACAGGCGAATCTCATGGTCGGCAAAACCTTATGCTTTGAGCAGGATCGTTGGGAATCAGGTCTGCCGATGCTGGAGCGCGCGGCGATCCATCACTTGCGGGGATTTTGCAGCAGGAGCGCCAGAATCCCGTGGACGCCCCCCGTGCCTTCGCTCTGGCCGACGCATGGTGGGACCTCCCGGAAAAAACGGGAATAAGCAAGACGCAGTCGCAGCAACGAGCTTGCTACTGGTATCGCCGGGTTCTGGATCAAACCACCGGACTGAGACGAACCCAGGCCCAACAACGAATCTCGCAAGCTGGAGAGAAAGCGGCTGCACGGACAATCGACCTGCTCGCGCTGGTAGATCCCGTAATGAATTCTGTCTCAGGTAGTTGGAAGATGAACGAAGATGGACTGGCCGGCGGACCCGGCGATTACGATCGGATCGAGCTTCCCTACGAACCGCCGGAGGAATACGACCTGCGCGTAACTTTTGCCCGAACGTCTGGCAATTACGTTGTCGAACAACTCTGCCGATTGGGCGAAGGTGGGTTTCACTGGGAGACGGGATGCGTAGATCCCACTGGATTCTCGTTCACAATGCTTGAGGGACCCAAGGTAGTGCGCGACCGCCTCAACTTCCCGGACCGGCCGCTGCTCAATGGCCGCAAGTACGTTTCCGCGGTTTTGGTGCGGAAAGATCGAGTGAGCGGGTTCGTGGATGGCAAGTTCGTCGGTGATTTCCAACCTGGGCAATACAAGGCTCATATATACTGGGGGTGGGCATTGCGGCGACCCGAGTGCCTTGGCTTGGGAGTTTCGAAATCGACTGTAATTTTCTACAGCGTTGACCTGACCGAAATCAGCGGGCATGGACGGATCGTTCCTTAGGCCGACCGGAGCGGTGAATGCGCCGAATAACGCGAGCGTTTACCTGCGTGGCGCTGGCTTTCTTGACATTTAGCGCCACCTCCGTTTCGCTCTTTGCCGATCAGGATTCCTCCGCTCGGACGCAGGTCCCATCGGAAGAAGCACAGGCCAAGGCCACTTCTCTCATCAAGAACATTTTCAAAGCGGACTATGCGGACCATTCCTCAGCCGCGAGGGGACGGTTAGCTTCAAAGCTGCAACAGCAGGCCGACCAAACCTCAGATGACCAGACGGCCCGGTTTGTTCTGCTCCGCGAGAGCCGTGATGCATTTGCGCATGACGGCGCGGTGCGTGACGCGGTCCGCGTCAGTCGACAGATGGAGGCGGAATTTGACGTTCGCGGAGCTGAGGCACAAGTGAGCGCGGTGGTCGCCGCTCATGGAACCGTCAGGACATCAGAAGCGGCCGTAGATTTGGCGAATGCAGCATTGGGCGTAGCCGAAGCGGCGCTGCGGGAGAACAATGCCCAAGGCGCTGAAAAAGCGATTCGTGAAGCCGAATCCGTACCGCTGCACAAGAATTCGCCTTTGGCGGCGCGGGTGCAGGCGGCGTCCAAACGCGTTCGTGCGGCGGAGCAGTCCGCCGAGGCGCTCGACACAGCAATCAGAAAACTAAAGTCAGCTCCGGACGATCCAAACGCGAACTTTACCGCTGGCAGAATCCTCTGCTTCGAACAGGATCACTGGGACACCGGTTTGCCGCTGCTTCAGCGTGGCAGCGATGCATTGCTTGCGCCGATTCTGCATGAGGAGCTTCAGAAGCCAGCGGAGGCCGCCGGCGTTCTTGCTCTTGCCGACGCATGGTGGCAACTTCCCGAGAACACCGGCATCAGCAAGGCTCAATCGCGCCAACGCGCGGCTTCCTGGTATCGGCGGGCTTTGGATGGAACCACCGGTTTAAGGCGTATGGAGCTTGAACGCCGCATTGCCGAGGCAAACAAGCATGCGGCACCGTCAACACTCGATCTTCTTGCATTGGTTGATCCGGCCAAGGATGCCGTCTCGGGAAGTTGGAAGACGAACGAAGAGGGGTTGGTCGGCGGTCCTGGCGACCTGACCCGGATCGAACTTCCCTACGAGCCGCCCGAGGAATACGACTTTCGTGTGACGTTCGCGCGCACTTCCGGCGACTCGATCGTCATCCAGATCTGCCGATCAGGCGAAGACGGATTTTTCTGGGAGGGAGCGTCCCATGAATTCCTCCTTGGTTTCGTTGAGGGCCCGAAAGCGGCCAACCAACATCTGATCTTCCCGGACGCAGCAGTGAAAAACTCGCATAAATGCACCTCGGTTGTCTCGGTTCGGAAAGATCGCGTCAGCGTTTTTGTCGATGATAAGCCGATCGGCAGCTTCCAACGTTCGGAGTACCAGATGCGGGGGCAGGATGGTTGGACGTTAATCCATCCGGCCCGCCTCGGCGTGGGAGTTCACCAATCTACCGTCATTTTCTACGACATTGAGGTGACCGAAATCAGCGGGCATGGGCGAATCTTGCCTTAGCCATCCCTAACCCTCTCCCGGAGTCCGGGAGAGGAAAATTGGATGCTCATTCGCCACGAAAAGAAGTTGCACCCTGAAACTATTACCTTCGCTGGACGTCAAAAGCCGAGGACGTCCCTCACTTGATCCCCGGCGGACTCATGGAATAATTGATTCTCGGGGCGCGAGCGACTGATCTTCACACCCTGGAGTGTGGCCATGCCTTTGCCCTTCCAATCCTTCACGGCGTTGTTTCCTGCGCTGGTTCTGTCCCTTTCGGCCACCGCGATGGCGCAGCAGCCGATTGTGGTCGGCGGAGTCAGCGGCGCCGCGCCAGGGGTATTGATCGATACGGAGGGGAACGTGGGCGTGCGCGAGGTCGATCCCAAGGAACAACTCGCCGGCATGCGGGCGCGCGCCGCGCTGCCGCCGCCGAGGCGGGGAAGAATCCTAAGCTGACCTTCATTTCGCTGCCCAAGCTGATCGAGCAGGTCCGGCATCTGCGCGAGCAGCAGCAGCCGATTCCCGAATTGCTCCAATACCTGGGCGGGATGACGCGCCTTCATTACGTCTTCGTCTTTCCCGATGATCACGATCTGGTGATCTCCGGGCCGGCCGAGCCGTGGCAGGTGGTTCGGGCCGGCGCGGATCCGACGGAATACGTGGTGGGCAAGCGAAGCGGCCGCCCGGTCATGCAACTGGAGGATCTGATCGTGGCGCTCCGCACGGCCCATGACAATGGCGGGAACGTCTTCGGCTGCGCGCTCGATCCGTCGCCGGATTCGGTTCAGAAGGCGGAGGCGGTCGAGCGGGAGTATTACGCCAAACCGCGCGGCGAGCGCATGAAAGCCTTGGTCGCGGCGCTGGGCCCGCAGAAGGTCCGCCTCTTCGGCACGCGGCCGGATACGCGCGTGGCGTTCATGTGCGTGGCGGCGGATTACGAACTGAAGCGCTTCGCCATGGGACTCGACCACGCGCCGGTGCCCGGCATGATCAACGCGGTCGACAGTTGCGCTCCGCCGCCAACAAGTTCTGGTTCGAAGCCGATTATGAGCCGCTGCTGGTCTCCCGCGGCGGCGACGCCTTCGAATTGCGCGGCCAGCGGCTCAAGGTGGGATGCGGCGCATTCGATTTCGACGCCCGCGGCGCGACTGAAAAGGCCAAAACATTTGCCGAGCATTTCACCCATAATCTGCCCGCGGTGGCGGTCGCGGTTCCGCTCTTTGCGGAGTTGCAGAACATCGCCGACGAATCGCTGCTGGGAAATCTGATCCGCCACGATCGGCTGGCCGAAAAAATCGGCTGGAGCGACGGTTATGCCTGGCTGCTCGATGACAAGGCCTGCCCGGTTGCGACGATCCCCATCCCCAGAACCGCCGACACCCTGGTGTCGATCACCAACGGAAGCCTGGTGGCCGGCGGCGTGGTCCTGACGCTCGGGCCGTTTGTAGACGACAAATCGCGGGAATCGGATGAGAAGCAGACGCTCGCCGGGCCGGCGGGGGAATTGCGTGCGATGAAAGCGAAGCCCGCAGGTCAAGCGAATGCTGAATCCGCTGTGCTTGGCGCGGAGAATTGACGACGCGGATTCACTTTTTCCTGCCGCTTCCTGCTTCGCGAAAGAGCCACAGTTCAGCCTTGAGGATTTTCTTCCCGTTTAGAACAGATTTACTCTGACGGTGGCGATTCCGCGAAGCCGCAAGCGGCAGGATTTACAACGGACGACTGACAACTGACATGAACTCGTAATTGTTGCCGATTCCGCGTGCCAGTTGTACGCTCTTGCACCCGTTACGGGCGTTCGGGGCAAGAAAGGCGGACTATGGCATCGCGTGTCGGCATGGAGGTTCTGGAAAGTCGGATGCTCTTCTCGGGGACGCCTATCACCTTTGGACCGGTCATTCCCTACAACAGCGGTCAACGCGCCCGGCATATCACTACCGGAGATTTCAACGGCGACGGATTTCAGGATGTCGCCATCGCCAATCGAAATTCCAACTCCATCAGCATTTTCCTGAATCTGGGCAACGGCACGTTCGCTCCCGCAGTCACCTACAAGATCACCGACCCGGAAAATATTGTTGCCGGCGATTTTCTCGGCAATGGGAAGATCGACCTGGCGGTCGACTGCGCAGGTCAATGCGTTCGGGGCGACCGGCACGCCGCCGGTCAATCTGTCCGGCGGAACTGGAAACGGAACCGACCAGCACGACGGGCTCTCGATTTTTCTTGGAAATGGCGACGGCACGTTCAACCCCACGCCGATCAACTATCGCGTCCGTACCGGCACGCATTCGATGGTCGTCGGCGATTTCAACCACGACGGCCTCCCCGATCTGGCGATTACGGCGCAATTCAACGTAGCCGTCACCCTGAACGAAGGCAACGGCGTCTTCTCGACGCAGGTCATCTACAAACTCGGCGGCGCCATCGCCAGCTTCGTGACCGCTGCGGATCTCACCCAGAGTGGAAATGAGGATCTGGTCGTCGCCCGGGGCAACACCAGTAAAGTCAAGATTCTCTTCGGCAACAGCGACGGGACGTTTACGCTCGACCCCACGCCGATCCCCGTCGGCGGAATCAATCCGGTTTCCATCGTCGCGGGGGATTTCAACAACGACGGTAACGAGGACCTGGCTGTCGCGGGCAATGGTTACAAGCAGGGAATCAAGATTTTCCTCGGCAACGGCGATGGAACCTTCGGGCAACAGCTCTCCATTCCCTTCAAGGGATTCATCCAATCCATCACTGGCGGCGACTTCAACAACGATGGAAACGAAGACCTCGTCGCCGTCGATTTCACCAGCTCGCTTCAGGTCTTTACCGGGAATGGAGACGGAACGTTCGAGAAGCCGGTCCGCGAGTTCGGCGGTGACGAAGGCGCCTTCGCGCTCGGCGTTGACCTCACCAACGACGGCAAACTCGACCTGCTCTTCACGCGCCACAGCACATTGTATGTCCAGTTGAACACGACGCCGTGAGGCCGCAAACCAGCGAATATAAAGGAGCCGCGCACGAAGTAAGCGGGAAAGCATGTGGTAAGCGAAGAAACATTCCCGCTTACTTCGTGCGCGGCTCTGAAAGACCATTCCGCACGCCATTATTTTGTAAGTTCCGCGAGTCCGCGCATCAGTTGCTCGGCCGAAGCAAGAATCCGCTTGACCGTCTCCGGTTTGGGCACAGGTAGATGAAAATAATCTTCTCCGGTTTCCTTGTCGCGCCGAAGGCCTGCTGATAATCCTTTCCCGTTTCCTGCTGAGCCACCACCCGAGGACAATTGCTGAAGGAACGTCAATCCGGTCTGGATAAGGCCGGACCATTGATCACTCGAAGGGGCAGCTTGATCCGAGCGTGGAGGTGAGGTCTGGTGGTCTGGCGTTTCACTCTCGCTCTCCGGGGCAGAGGCCTCGGGCGTTGCTTCCGGTTCAGGTTCGTGGGGCGGCGCGACGGGGATATTCGATGCCGCTTTGTCCACTGTTTCCATGAATCGGCTCAAGCGGCTTCCGCCGAGAAAGACTTCCTTTTCCCCGCCGTCGAGCACGCCGGTGAACAAGGATTTCTTGAACTTCAGCACCGCCAGCATTCCCTCCTCAATCGTCCCCTGCGAAACGAAGTTAATGACCTGGACAGGCCGGTTCTGGCCAAGCCGGTGCACCCGACCGATGCGCTGTTCGAGCACCGCCGGGTTCCATGGCAGATCCATGTTCACGACGACCGATGCATGCTGGAGATTGAGCCCGACACCGCCGGCGTCAGTCGAGAGAAATGCCCTGCATTGCTCATCCTCTCGGAAGCGATCGATCAGGCCCTTGCGGCCCGTGCCGGGAATTCCACCGTGAAACAGCACGTGCCGAAAGCCGCGTGCCTTGAGCCGCCGCTCGATCAGCTCGTGGGTGCGGACCCACTGGCTGAAGACCACCACTTTCGTATCGGGCCGCTCGAATTGTTCATCGAGCAGTGTGGCCAGTTCGTCAGCCTTGTGACCGTAATCGCTCTTTTGATCGAGGAGGTAGGTGCTGTTGCAGCTCATTCGCATGTTTTGCAGCGCGATCATGAGCCGGCGCTGATCTACTTCGGAGAGGAATCGATACTGCTTCCATTTGGCGACGATCCGCGCAACGATCTCGCGATTCTCGTCATGATGCACCATCTGCTGCGGCGTCATGGGGACGAAGAAATTCTTATCCAGGCGCGGCGGAAGCTGTTTGGCGACTTCGTCTTTATGCCGCCGCAGCAGGATCGGGTTGAGCGTCCGCCCGATCGAATCCAGTTCGCGATATCCCACGACGCGATTATCTTCGTCGGTAATCTGGTGGTCGTGGAGAAAGCGAAACGTCGGCCCGAGCCGGTGGAGATCGACGAACTGCACGATCGAAAGCAGTTCCTGGAGCCGGTTTTCCAGAGGCGTGCCGGTCAGGACCAGCGCGAATGGCGAAGCCACCTTTTTGACGCTTCGCGCCGTGCGCGTGTTCCAGTTTTTGATACGCTGCGCTTCGTCGAGAATGACCAGGTCCGGCGACATTTTCTGGATCAGGTCCAGGTCCCGATAAACCGTGTCGTAGTTGATGATCTTGAAAAACGAATCGACCTCGAAGAGCCGCTCGCGCTGCGCCCGCATTCCGCCGATGACGCATGCCGAACGCTCGCCGAAGCGGGCGATTTCCCGCTCCCACTGATGTTTGAGGGAGGTTGGGCAAATGATCAGCGTCCGTGAAACGCCCAGGTGTCTTGCCATGATCTCGGCGGCGGCGATGGCCTGGATCGTCTTGCCCAACCCCATTTCATCTGCAATCAGCGATCTGCCGGCGCGGGCGGCGAACAGCGCGCCTTTGCGCTGATACGGATACAGCTCGGCCTTGAGCAAACCTTTGAACGCCGCGCTTTCGATTCCATTGGGAAACGCCTTGTCGATGATTTGGATGCGCCGGTCGCGGTCGCGCAGCTCGGCGATAAACGCCAGCGCATCCCCGTTGCACTGGAGATCATGTTCGAATTCGCCGGACTCGGCGAGGAATTTTTCGAACCGGACGATCGCGCCCGATCGCAGAGCGCCATCTTCCCGGAAATAGACTTTCGCCACTTCGAGGAGCTTCCGCGGGCATGAAACACCTGGACGAAAGCAGACCTCCCGTCCCGCGCCGTATTTGAGCAGAACCTCGCTGTAGTCCGGCTGGAACCCCTCGCGCAGTGCGGCTTTCCCACCGGGCCGGCGTTTCAGGCGCTCGAGTACGTATTCAATGTGCTTGCAGGTGCCCAGCGTGTTGGTGGCAAAGTCGGGACAGCCGCAGAAATTCTCTCCCGGCCGCATGCCGCGAATGCGCACCCGATAGGTGTTTTTAGTTTGCGGATTAGTGACCTGGAATTCCGAGAAGATCGGGTTAGCGCCGAGATTCTCGAATTTGAATTTCTGTTCCCGGCCGAACTGCCGTCGCAGCCTGATTTGCCATTCCTCCAGGCTCAAATCTTCCGGCTTATAGAGATGGGACAATTTGCGCGGCTTTGTCTTTCGTCGCTTTTTCGAGGGTTTTGCAGTCGTTGCCGATGGCATTCGTGGCTCTCCTTGCCTATTTTCGCGGGAACTTGGCTATTCAAGCTGCCCGCCGCATGATTGGCAATGCCCTTGGCCAACCCGATCAACTTACCGCCCGCGATTTTGTAATAACTTTCGGAGGACGTCGTCCGCGGAGCGGACGGGATCATGTCAATCGAAAGCTTTAAACGCTGGCACTGGGCCTTGATCGGGCTGTTTCTCGGCCTGCTGGTGGCCTGGTCGCAGATTCAGATCGGCGTCGATGGAATGTTCGCCGCGGGGGAGCACAAGACGATCGGCCAGCTCGATTTCGAGCGCGAGCTGCGCCAGCCGCCGATCCGCAATTATCCAATCATCAAGAATCTGATCGTCTATCCGGATGGGAAGCGCTTCGTGCCTGCGCATGAAGCGGTTCGAGCCGCATCCGCGGTTCGCCGGCGATCACCGCGGCTATCGTTATGTCGAGTATTCGCTGGTCACGACCCGGCCCTATCTGCCGGCAACCGACCTGAAGAAAACGGCGGAAGTGGTGATTCTTCCGGCTGAGAGCAAGGTCCACGTCAATCTCTCCGCCGACCGTGCCGGGGTGCCGGCGAAGTTCAATGCCTGGTCCCCGGCCGGCGGATTCGCCCGCGATCCGGGAAGCGGGGCGCAGGTCGAGATAGCACTGCGCTCTCCGATTATCAGCTTACCGTTCTGGCTGAGACTTCGGCGGCTATGGATGCACTGTCAGTAAAGTTCAACAGATTGCCCCTGCCCGCATTCACCGCCGTGCCCGGCGGAAACGTAGTGCTCTGGCAAACCTTCATCCCGCGGTCGGCCTTTACGACCGATGCGCGACAGACGCTCGAATTTTCACGGCAGGGGGGCAGCACCATCCCCATTCGTGAAATACGCCTGCTCGATTCGAAGTACACGGTGCTCGATTATCTGAACGAGGCCGGCGCTGACGGGAAGCCGGTGCCTTACCGCCTCGGCTGGTGGACCCGGCCCAATGCGTTGCTCGGCCTCTGGGCAGTGGGGGCGGTGGTCGTGGTCGGCGGCCTTTGGCCGATGCTCCTGAATCTTCTGGTCGGCGCGGGTTTCGGGCGGCCGCACGTCGAAAAGCCGCAATACGATCTCGATCGCTTCAAAGGCGGCGAAACGGAATGCAAACCGCAGCCGGCCAAAGTGACGGCGGAAGACCAGGCGGAAATGGCGGAGTTGGAAAAACGGCTGATCGCGGATCTGTCCGAAAATCCAGTGTCCCCGGCGCAACAGCCTTCGGTCCCGGTCGTCACATCGCCCCGCGTCATGGCCAGTGCGCCGAGCGAATCAGTGCCCGCTCCGGTCGGAGCGACGGAAGACGAATCGTCTCGGTCCTACAAAGGGGAATTTTATCCCGTCGTTCGTCCGCCATCGGAAAAACATTCATGAACCGATCCGATGTGACGTCTGGTTGTTTACTTCTTCTTTTCTTCATCGCAATTGGCGGAGGTTCAAATTCGGCGATCGCCGAACCGATCGCCACGGCGCCCACAAATGGCTTGTTCGTAGCCGTCGGATACGGCGGATTTCGGGGGTGGTCCGCCGACGGTCAAAACTGGACCGCCGAGCGCTGGTCTCCAAAAAGCGAAGACGATATCAACATCATTTTCTCCCTCGTCTACCGCGACGGAATTTTCCTCTGCTCCGGAGGCGGCGTCGGCAAGGGATTCATTCTCCGTTCCACCGACGGTAAGCAATGGACTGAAGTCGTCCGAACAAAATGGCGCATCGCCGGCGTTACCACGCTGCCCGACCGTTTTTTCTCCATCTACGACGACCATTTTCACGAGTCCCAAGACGGCTTGAAATGGACCGAGTTGGCCGAGGCAAAAGCCATTGCCCCCGACGGGAACGGCGGCGGATACTTCCGGCGCTCCGCAGTTGGAAACGGCGCCGTCGTCTTCGCCGGAGATTATGCCCTTGGCCCCGGCCCGCGCATCGGATGGATCGGCGGCACCAAAAACGGCACCACGCCGATGACGTTTCAGATCGTTCCCCATGACATTCGCGGGCTGGATTTTGGCAACGGCCGGTTTCTCGCCTGCACGCAGAAGGGCCAGGTCTTGCGCTCTCTCGATGGGCAGCACTTCGAACCCATCGGTTATATCGAAGACGAGTACGACGACGCCGCGATCACCTTCTATCAAGACCGTTTCTACCTCCACGGCCGCAAGGGCACGCAGATTTCAACCGATGGCGATCACTGGACGCTCGAACCGAAGTCGCCGCACATCCCGCGAGCACTCTCCCCATCCGGCATTGCCACCGACTGCGGCTGGGGCGGCATCACCTGGTCACCGGATGGAAAAAACTGGCAGAAGGCCAATGTCCCCGTCGACGCCACGGGCGTTTGCACCATTGTGTATGGCGTGCGGCTGGAGGGAAGGGAGAAACGGTAAGGAATGACAGATTCCCGGGATGGCCTATCGCCTGTGGTAAACACTTACCGTTTGAAAGTGAACATCCGATCGGCTACCGGGCCTTAGGTGAATCTCCCAAAAGAGGTCGATGGCGTGCCGTGGGAACGCTTAGGAAGCATTCGATATTTCGAACTATACCGGATTCAAACGGACGTTTTCGCGCAAGGTCATTTAGACAACTCCGGCATCAGGCGGCGACGAGGAAATCGCACCGGTTTGTTCCAACAGCGGTTTGAGCAGTTCGTTGACGAATCGATCGTTGTCATCAGCGCCCGAGCCACGCATTGCGCACTCGAGTTCATGCCGCGTAGGCTCGTTACTCAGTCCAAGCAGGCGGAACATCCGCTCCCTCCCCGTCGGATGCGAGCGAAGCAAATACTCGACGTCTGAAGGCTCGGTTCCCAACCCCAATAGCCCGAAAAACCGTCCCACCGAATTGTTGCGAAAGCCTTCACCCGGCGCCGGTGCGCCTGCGTTGCCACGCTTGCCCGACAGCACGTCGAACGCAAACGCGTCGGCTTCATATTCCCACTCCCTTTGCTTCAGCCGACGCGCCTTTAGATCGGGCTCAGTCAGCAGGGCATCCCGTTCCCATTTTCGAAATTCCGATGTGTGGCCCAACGCAATATGACCATACTCGTGTAGCAAAACAAACAACGTGCCCATCGCCATCTGGATGCGGGCACTGAGGGATGCGCTGGAATCGGCGGCAAGCGACCGAGGAAATGCCGTCACGAACGCGACGCGATCCGTGCGACTCCCGAACACGGCTCTGGCCAGCTTGATTATCGTCACGGTAGCCGTCGGGTCTTTGTAGAGCGCGTTGCCCATTTGGTCAAAGCAGATGTAATAATCATACATGTAGCTCAAGCCCATATTCAGTAGGATCGCGTCACCGCCTCCAGGAACCGGAAATGCGCCGGCATTGAGGTACGGAACCCACGCTACGCCGACGGGCAACCTCTCAAGGTAACGTTCGCGGTCGCCCCACAACGCGGCGGCGATACGCTTACATGACAGTACTCGTTGTTGCAGTCTTTCGAACCCACGCCGATTCCTTTCGTTAAATTTTGGGCTTAAAACGGCGGCCATATAGTTATCCACGTCAGTTGCCGTGTAGCCGCCATTCAATAGGTCTGCTCGCATGCCTGATTCGTCCACTCTGGAAAGGAATGGGAAGCCATCGCGCACCTCCCACTTCTGAAAGGAATTAGATGAACGATCAGCCATATCTTTCGCTGCGATCCGCTGTTCCATCAGAACGAATTCCTCAGCGGAGAGTTGATCTATGGCTGAACTTTTTGAGTCGTCGGTGCAGAAAGGGAGGTGCATCTAAACTCCAGGATTGTCGGGTTTGAGAAGGCGATCCACGTCGCTGCCAAACGACGCCTGTAATGTCGGCTGCAAACCCTCCTGAAGCTTCCGCTCAAAGATCGCATCGTAACTGTCGATCTCTCCGCGCGGTTTGATCAAAGAGGCAATGTTGTCGGCGTGCAGGGCGCCGACCAATTCCTCCGTCGACTGTTTTTTCGCGGCGCCCATCTGCTGCAATCGCTCGTATTGCCTGATCGTGATCAGTTTTCGAACGAGGAACATCTTTCCGTTCCCCTTGTCGTAGTTGGCCCGCAGTTCCCAGGCGTCGGGGATGTTGCGCCAGGATTCATGCAGCCGGTCAACTTGCTCCTGCGTCAATCCGAACGTCTTCAGTACCCGGCTCGCGGCCAATTCCTCTCCATGCGGGTTCAGGTGAACGCCATCGGCGGTCAGAATCGCGCCGGGCCCACGATTGGGTGATCCAAGGGTCTCGCGAAAGTCTGCGTCAACGTCGGCGAGCGGGCAGTGCTTTTCCCTTGCCAGCACCCGCAAAAAATTGTTGTATCCAATGAGCGTCCGATTGTGGTCAACGCTCAGGTCCTCGCCGATCACCGTCGTCGTCATGATCATCACTTTCACTTTTGCATCGAGGGCGGATCCGACCAGGCCCGCCATGTTCTTTTTGAACTCGTCAAACCCCTCCTTGTGCTCCGCCAGGTGCCAGACGTCGTTGATTCCGCAGCTCAGAACGAGCCAGTCGGGCTTCTTGTCGAGTTACGTCGCGCTGCAGCCGGTCGCGCATCTGATGGGCGATGTTGCCCCCGACACCGGCCGGAATCGGCATGACATGAATTCCGTTTTTCTCCAGGCCGTCAACGATCAGCCTTACATACCCCGCGGGATGTTTCCATCCCTGGTCATATTACCCGTCAGTCGAGCGGCATGGGCCTCAACCTGAGGTAGTGTACGACCACCACAGAACCCCCAAAAAGATCAAAGCAAAACAGAGGACAATTGCCGACGGATCAGCGCGTCTCGCCAGGCGCGACCGGCCCTCTTCCAGGTATTGCACCGGGATCGGATCGCCCACCGCCGGCGCAGCGCCTCCAGGTCCTCAAGTCCGACTGATCGGATTCGCTCCGAGTTGCGCCGCCGGCGTCAGTGTACCTGAAATCAACGCACAACTCAGTCCACGGGCAACGCCTGCCCCAACGCTGACGCGTGGCGGTCTGCGTAACCGTCCCCGTCGCATTCTTTCCCCAAACCGAATAGCGCACTTCGTCGACACTGTGCAGGATCAGGATAAATCCAAGTACCGTCGCAAGGAGCAAAGGACCGCCGCGCTCCGAAGATTGTTCGCCGACAGCCATTGGAAGAATTTCTTCGACCCGCCCCCCGCCCTGAATTCGCGCCTTACTGAGTCCATCCCAGCGCCGGCGAACTCCGCATGACTTCCTCTTCGGCGGCTTGAGCCGCAGGGATTAGCAATCAAAAAAAGGATTTTTCTTCGCGAGCTGCGCCCGAACCAGCGCGGGGACGCCCAGACAACCGCTCATTCCGGGTTGCGGATGGATCGCATTTCAGCGGGGCGGCGTACAATCCATCTCGCCGCGGGGGGCGAGAGTGTTCAAAAAGAAGGGTTACGCATGCCGGTAGTCAGGTTGTCGGTGCAGCACGGGACGACGCGCGAACAGGCGCGGGAGCGCCTTACTCGGGCAATCGCCGAGTTGGCCGCGAAGGCCGGACCGATTTTGCGGGGGGCGGAGTGGTCAGCCGATCGCGATGCGGTCAAGCTCAGCGGGCCCGGCGTCGTCGTGGATCTCACGGTGGATGATCGAGAAGTCCACCTGGTCGGCGACGTAGGCGGCCTCGGCGGGCTTCTGGGAAGCCCGGTCCTCTCGGGAATCAAGCACGTTCTCGAGCAGACCTTTCACAAGCGGCTGACATGACCCGCCTCGCCTATTTCGCGAAGTCGGCGTAATCCCGCCGCCCGCCGGATTCGATGTAGGCGACCATGTCCAGGATCTCTTCCTTGGTGAAGGTGTTCACCAGCCCCGTGGGCATCGGTGAAATCTTCGACAGCCGGCGGAGCGTGATGTCGGCCTTCCTGATGGTTAGCTTTTCGGTCGGCTTCAGCGCGTTGGGAATCAGCACGATCTGGTCGGCGTTTTCTTCCACCACGCGACCGTAAAACGTGTCGCCACCCTTGGTCTTCCCCTCGGCGGCGGCATACTGCTCGGAAATCACCTTCGACGGAAGGATGATCGATTCGAGAATGTCCTTCCGGGCAAACCGCGCGGAGACGGCCGTGAGATCGGGGCCGACCGCGCCTCCCTCGTTGCCGAACTTGTGACAGGCCAGGCATTGCGCCTCTTCAAACGCCGTTTTGCCTTTCTTGAAGCTTCGGCCGTGGCTGACTTCCGCCAGCGAAGGTTGCAGATCGTCCATCGTCCATTCCTTCACCAGCGTGCGCACTTTGCTCGGCCTGTGCGAAACGGGCCTGCCGCCGGGCGCGTAGGCATCCACTACTTCCGCCAGCGTGGTTGACTCCTCCGGCGAGAGGCTCTTTTTCGCGTCCTCGTGCAGGTGCATGATGAAATTGTTGTAGCTGGCGCCGTCGCCATACGGACGGCCGGCTTCTGCAAACCAGCGCGTGACATATTCCGGATGTGCCGGCGGGGAGCTCCTGCGGTCCTTCGTGAACCATTCGAAATAAGCCTTGTGCAGTTCAGCGGTCCAGCCGGCCTTGATCGTGCGAAGGGCAAGGATGTAATTGAGCTGCTCTTCCTGGGTCGGAGCGGCTTCCGAGCAGCGCCATCGTCTTGGCAACCGCGCCCGGCGCATCGATCGCCAGCAAAACCTGGCAGAGTTCGCGGTTGAGGAACACGCTCTTGGCAGGGTAGAGGGGATCCAGATCCGCCGCGATCGCGGTGGCCTCTTCCGGCGAGGGCTTGCCCTGCCGGCTGATGCTGACTTCCAGCACGCGCAGTTTTTCCAACTGCTGGTCTTCACTCAGCGAAGCCGTCGAAATGCGGCCGAGCGACTTGAGCAGGTCGCTCTGCGATTCCTTTCCGCCCAGCCGCGCCACCGCCAGAAGCGCCGTCAGAGACGCCTGCGGCTTGGTCTCGGCCAGCGCCTTGGCCTTCCACGTTTCGACCGGCTGCGCTTCAATCGCGATCCGAGCGGCATAGCGAATGTATCGGTCGGGGCTGTCGAGCTGCGGCCAGGCCGTTTCCACGGCGGCGGAATCGACCCGGCCATGGAAGGCCTCAAGCTTATGGCGCAGCTCGCGCGCCTGGCTCCCGTCGGCATCGTGCAGGATCGGCGGCGGCGGTCGATTCGCTGCCGGTGTAGCTGACGCGGAAAAGCTTGGCCCCCGTGCCGCGCCCGCCGACGGTGAAATACATCGCCCCGTCATTTCCGAAGACGATGTCGGTGAGATTCAGTGGCGTCTTGGGGCCGTTCCCCTTGATCCCCTTCGGGGCGACGAAATTTTCCCAGGTCGCTTCGTAGCTGGCGCCTTTGGGCTTCATGTGCACGGCCATCAGGCGGCCGTAGGTCCAGTCGGTGATGTAAAACGCCTTCTGATACTTCGCGGGGTACTTGGCGCCGGTGCCGAAAGACGACGCCGGTCGGGCAGCCGAGGCCGATATCGACGACGGCAGGCAGACTGTCGGCATAATACTCGGGCCACTTGGCGGTCCCTTCGCGGAAGCCACCATCGCAGGCGCTGGCCGCATGAAAGACGCGAATGGGGCGATACCACGGCGTGCCCCAGTCCCATTCCATGTCGCTGTCAAAACCGAACAATTCGCCGTCGCCGTTGAAGGCGATGTCGTAGGTATTGCGCTCGCCGGACGCGAAGACTTCGGCATTCTTGCCGTCGAGATCCATCCGCGTGATGAATCCGCCCGGCGGCTTTTTGCCCGCGCCAAAGCCGTTCCCATCCTCGGCTCGCGGAAGGGCCAGATCGTCGGCGTAATTCTTATGCGGACTGGTCGCGGCCAGGTCACTGGGGATTTCGGTGAAGTTGCCGCAGACGGTAAAAATGTGCTGCTTATCGGGAGCCAGGACGATGCCGTGGGCACCGTGTTCACCGGCGCCGTTTCGCCACTCGCGAAGCATCTCGACGCTCGAGTAAGAGCCGTCCCCCTTGGGATCGGTCAGGCGGAAGAGGCCGAAGACTTCGTGGCCCTTGCGGGTTCTTGCCCGAAGCATCGACATACAGCGCGTCGCCAATAAAAAGCTGTCCCATGATTTCCGTGACCGGCAGCTTGAGGACTTCGGTTTTGGTGATGTGGCCCTGGTCATCGATCGTGAGGCGGGTGGTCGGTTGCCCGCGCTGCGCGCCGAGCAGAAGCCGGCCCTGGCTGTCCTTGCCGAGCGAAATCCACGAGCCATTCAACTTGGCATTGGCCTCCATCACGGTTTCGATTTTGAAATCCGGGAAGCGTGTCAAAATTGTCGGCTGCGGAGTCCTTGGCGTCGTTCGCGTGGGCGAAGGACTTGAGCGAAACCAGCATTGCCAGACAGCAGGCGGCCCTGAGGGCGGTTGCGCGGAAGCCGTGATTTTGCATAGGAGTCCAGTGTTTCGACGAAGATCAGTTTTCACGCCGGGTCCTGCGGACCCGGATCCGGGCCCACAGGACCCGGCGTGGGCAGACGCTTATTCAAATAACCTCTAACCGGGTATCAATTATAACGCAGGATGTTGAGATTCCGCGGATCGATTGCCTCAGGATTTCTTTTCAGGAGCAATCGTGAGCGTCTGACCCTCGGAGGCCGTCGCGTTTTTTGCCACGCCGTCGAGCGTGTATTCGACGCGGAGCTGTTTCGGCGTCCCCTCCGCGGGGTCGCCGAAAAGATCGTTTCCCGCATCGACCGAGAGCCGGTTTTTCTGCACCATGTCGGCGACTTGGTCTGTCACGTCGGCCGTTCGCTTGCCTGCCAGATCGCCATACAGGGCCTTGAGGATGATCAGCCGGGTGGAAATGTCCAGCGTCTTTCCCTGGTCGACGGTTTTGCTGCGATAGATGCCGTCGAGCGTGTAGCCGACCTTCAACTGCTGTTTCCCGCCCGGCGGCGCCGTGCCCAGAACCGCATCGCTGGCAACAACGCTTACACTATTGTCAACGATCATTGCCGCGACCTTGGCCGTCACATCGAGCGGGGGCTTGTCCCCGTCGAGGTCTCCATACTCGGCCTTTACGATGATTAACTTCCCCGCCGGAGCATCGGCGGCTGCCGAAGCAGTTCGGCACAGCGCACAGCAAACGAGCGCTAGCGCGATTACCGTGGATCGAACTAAACCCTGCATAACCTCTCCTTCGATGTGGCGGTAAAGTGAAACCTTAAGCATTGACCGCGCCGACGCGATCCAAGACGGTGAATAATTTACCTGGGCGCGGACTTTCGTCAAAGGATTTGCCCGATTCAAAATCGTGGAGAGCCGGGAGAGCCGGCTCGTCCCCGAGCCGTGGGAGCGCTCCCACGGGCCGAGAACGGCCCGGCTCTCCCGGCGTGCCAGAATTTTTCGGGAGTTCCAAATGCGACAATTTCTCTGACCCAGTGGCGAGGGTTCCCGCAACATTTTCTAATCGTCTAATCCCTTTCCCTTGAGAATTCGCTGGATGCATTTTTCGACCCGGGACTCCCGAGTCTTGGATTGTTTGGCCGCGGAAAAGTAAAGAAGATATGCCCGCTGCCGTCCCGGCGTCAGAGCGGCAAAAGCAGTTTTCAGGGAAGGGTTTTCATCCAGTTTATTTTGAAGTTCTTCAGGAATGTTGCGTTCCGTGATCTTCTTCAACTTTATTTTCAGTCCGGCCTTTTCCACTCGAATGGCTTCATCGATGTAGGCCTTGAGGATCGGTTCGATTTCAGCGACTTCCCGAACCTGTTTGAACCGAATCACGCGGGCCGCCTGCGTATTTTCACCGGGTTTGCTGAGAATGCCGCGGGCATCCTTGAGCAGCACGCCTTTGACAAAAGTAAGTGCGCAATATTCTTTGAATGCACCCAGTATGACTACGTTACTGTTCTGAAACGTGTAGCAGGGAACCCGCCACTTCACTTCTTCCGTCAGCGCAGAGTCGAGAATGATCCTTCTCAAAATCTCCAATTCATCTCGCCACTTTTTGTTCTTTCGCAAATATCCATCAACCTTCGGATTCATTTGGTTCATGGGTTGAAGTTGAACGGACGCCGGCATCCTTTAGACAGCGAACTGCACCGAATGTGTCACCGGATCTCCGGTCACCATAAAGGAGAGTATGTAGGTCCCGGACGCCAGACCTGCCGGGATCGGCAATTTGTACACATAAGAGCGGCCAACCCGGGCGAACTGCACGATCTGAGTTAAAGTCGTTATTGGCGTCACCTGGTCCGGGAATGAAGCCGAGGCAATTCCAACCGCCGTGACTGCTACGTTCCGCGATGCGATGGGAGCGCCGGAGGCTGACGTGAGATGGACCGTGACTGGCAGCATCTTGGCGCGAATGCGACGATGTGCGGCGGGTGTCGTTGCAGCCACGTTGTACTGAACCTCGGAGGTTCCGATGGCGTTGGCTGGGCCAAAGACGCCGTCGCCGGCATAGCTGTATTGCACCGAATGCGAACCGACGGGGAGGAGCGCCGTGCTGAAGGTTGCCGAGAAACTGCCGTCGCTGCCGACTGTCGCGGATTGCATAATCCCATCGAGCGTCAGGTCCACGATCCCTGACGGCGTGCCCGCGGCGCTCGTCAGGCTCCCGCTGAAGGTTGCCGTCGCGGCGCCATCCGTGATGGTTGGAGTGATGAGGTTGGCGAACGAGGCGGTGGCCGGCGTCACCGTCATGAGTACGCTGGCGGTGGCGCTTGTTGCCGTCAGATCGCCGCCGTAGCTCACCCGCACCGGATAGAGACCGGAGGCCAGGCCGGCAGTGCTCACCTGCGCCGAGAACGAGCCGTCGGCGGCAATGGGCGCGGTGACCAGTGCGCCGCCGATCCCGATCGCGACGCTTCCGGTGGGAACGTACCCGCCTGCAGTAAGTGACCCTGTGATGAAGTCTGATCCCGCGGCTGTTGTAATCGTCGGCGCGGTCAGTGAACTGAAGACGGCGGGGGGATTCAAGGTCTGTGGGAACGGGAAGCTGTAAGTTCCGCCGACGAGTGTGTTGGTCACCACGACCGGAGCTTCGATGCCCGTGGAGTTGACGAAGTTTAGTCCGAGCGTTCCTCCGCCGGTTCCGCTGCTGGCCGTCACTTCCCAGTTCGCCGACACCGGGCCCGAATCCAAAGGCGAGACGCCCGTGATGGCGGGGCTTCCCCCGAGCGTGCTGGGCGCGAGCTGGAAGTTGGATGCTGAAAGGCCGGTAAAGGCGTCGGCAAACGTCACCTTCCAGCTCACGCTGGTGGAGAACGCGGCGCGGGTCATATCGGGAGTGATCGACAGGACCGTCGTCGGCTGGGTCCCCGCGAGAGAGCGGACAACGACATCGCCGCTGGTGGAGTCGACCCATGCCACCACGGCGTCCAGTGGGTTGATCATGGCAACCGCCGGCGCGCCGAAGCGGCGCCGCTGAGTGGGTTGATGTTCACGGCGGCGGTCGTCTGATTGTTATTCGCGTCGTCGTACTGGACCAACACGCTGTTTCCTTCCTCGAAAGCGGCGAGCGACGCACCCGTGGCGCGATCGATGGCGATCGCCGGAGAGGTTCCGTTTCCATCGCCAAGGCCAAATCCGCTGGAGTTAGCCCCATTGGCGTAGTAGACGTCGATCGCCACCTGCGATGGGCCGACGTCGGCGGTCAAATACTCGCCGGCGTTATCCAGCGCGATCGTTGAGGAGTTCACGTCGAATCTCCGGGGCGATCCCAGCGTGCTCCCCGCCGCACTGGTTTCAATGAAATAGATTGTGCCATCGTTCTCGGTTGCGACCGTGAAATCTCCCTGATCGTTCATCGAGACTGACTCAAGGGTCCCGAAATTGGACAATGTGGGGCCGCCGACCGCTGCGCCGGCGCTGTTGTACTGCTGATAATATGATTGCAGCACGTCGGTGAAGCCTTCGGTGTCGGTGCTGATCGTCCAGGCGACGACGAAATCGCCGGCCGCGTCCATCGCAACTTGCGGCGTCTGGGTCGGCACGTCGTTCACTGTTTCCATAGTCAGGGCCGTAACCGTGAACTGCCCGCCCATTGGGGCTCCCTGGGCGTTGAATCGCCGCGCGCTGAGAGTTCCGGCGTTCAGGTCATCCCAGGTGAGGACAAAATCACCAGCCGCGTCGGCGGCCACCTGAGCGTTGATCTGGTCGCCGGCGGTGTTTTGATTGACGACCATGGGCGCAGCGACCGGCGTCCCATCGCTGTTGTAAAGGCGGGCCATGATCCCCTGGCCGCTTCCGTCGCCGTTTGCCTGCGCATAGGCGACGATGTAGCGCCCGTCCGCGGCCATTGCCACCGACGCCGACGAGGCTCCACCGCCCATGCTGACCGTCGCCAGCGGCGCGGCGCTCAGGAACGTTCTCTTCTCTAAACACTCCGTCCATGCGGGGAAAATTCCGTGAGGAACTTTGGAGGAGGAACCGCCACGAGAGAGGATCTTGTTGAACATGATAGGATGCACCCACGCTGACGGCGGCACGGACCAGTCGCCTTGACTGGAGTTATTGGATACTCCGGCGTCCCCGCGCAACCGTTACACATGGCGCCGCCGCTACAGACTTCCATCGGCGTTTTCGGACGCATGCGTCACAAGAGGCCTGGCGGATGCATCGCGGTGGTTACCGGACGCGCCGTAACTGCACCCACGCGCGAATGCCGGCGAAGTTCGCGTTAGGAAATCCCCTCGGTTTTATCTATGATCTGCGTCCCTGGATGGGTTCCATTTCTCCAACGCCCCAAAGGAATGAAGTGCAACGATGTCGAAGAATCCGCGCCCGGCCCTGATCGAAGCGATGGAACAGCGTCTGCTTTTTGCCGCGTCGGCGTTGACCGAGACGATCGCCTCCAGCACCCTGCCCACGTCGATTTCAGACCAGAACGTTCTGAAGGGGACGGTGGACATCACCGTCAGCAACAGCAGCGGCCTGGCGGTGAAGGACACCGGCTCGCTGGTCGCCGTCGTGATCGCCAGTGGGCCGCTCGATCCGGACAGCCTGAATTTTTACATCCTCAAAGAAGTGAAGAGCAATATCACGCTGGCTGATGGCGCGAGCAAGGATTTCAAGTTCGCGATCAATCTCAATCTCGGCAAGGGAAAGCCGCCTGACGGCGATTACAACCTTTTTGGACTGGTCGTCGATTCAAGCAGCGGCCATTCTCAATCGGCGCCGGGGCACATTTCAGCGTGCACCCGCCGATCGTCACGCTGTCGGAGACGGAAAATCTGCTGAAGGTGCCCGATTCCACGACGGCCGGCAGCAAGTTTCACGTCACGGATGATGTTGCGATCACCAACAGCGGTTCCGATCCGAACACCACGCCGCTGACGATCGGAATTTACCTCACCCCCGATGGCATTCCCGCCGACGGATCGCTCATGACAACAGTCACCAAAAAGGTGACGATCGCCGCGGGGAAGACCGTCACGGTGCCGGTGACCATTGCGGCCATTCCAAGTCTGGCGGTGGGGACCTACGAATTCATCACGCAGGTCACGCAAGGTAATGGGACCATCACCACGACCGATCCCGCGACGGCTCCGACAATCACGATTACCACGCCAACGACTGGTCCGCAGTTTTCCGATGCGTTTATCGGCTCGCCGACGACCACGTACACTTACGAGCCGCTCGACGGCGCTCTGCAATACCTCTCCACGCTCCAGTTCGAGATGTCCATCAAGAACACCGGAAGCACCGCCAACGGCGATGATGTCTTCACCCTTTTCGTCTCGCCGAATGCGACGTTCGATTCGTCGGCCCTTCAGGTGGGCCAGGTCACGTTGAACCTGGACACGCCTAAGAACGGACTGCGAACATTCAACGTCGCCTGGAACCTGACGACGGACCTGGAGAATTATTCAGGCCAGGATATTCGCGACTACATTTACGTTCAGATCACGGATCCCACCGGCAATGTCACGATGGCCAGATACCCGACGACGATCGCCGTCGGCGGGACGCCGGATTTCGTGTAAATTCAGAGGGTGCCGATGGCGCGGTCAGGCCAATTGTCATCCTGAGTCGCCATGTGGCTGCGCCACACCCGCGTTGAAATTCCCACGACGGGGCAAAGCGGCACCGATCTGCGATCGAAAAGCGCCAGCCGTTCCGCCGCGCCGCCCCGTATCGGAAGCGCTCTGGGATGCGGGGCGGCGCGGCGGCTGGCGCTTGCGGCGGTTCCATGATGTCTGCGCGTTTGCCCCGTCGTGGAAATTTCATCGCGGGCGTGGCGCAGCCAGATGATGACAATTCTGAGTCGCGTTTGATGCTTCCGCGAAACCGCCACGAAGAAGCGACATACCCATTGGATTGGACCAAATCTCCTGGGACTGGCCTAAATCGCAGGGCGGGGGTCAAATTGCCAGCGAGATGCCAAGCCCGGCCGAAATCATGCTGTGGAAAATGCGGAAAAACACATCTGCTTTCGCTGCGTCGCGCAACGACGATAACGGATCGACAGGCCAAGCGTTCAACAACCCGTATTACCGTGATGCACAGACTGATCATTACGCGCGATGAATTGGAGACGATCCGAAATGTTGCGCCGGCAGAGCCGGATGCTTCATTTGAATGACCGCGTTCAATCGCAGCATGATCACTCGCGCCGGTTCGCAGGGGTCGGGCCTTCGGTTTGTTTTCGCTCAATCTCTTCCCACCCGCCGCCGATCGCCTTGTAGAGGGAAATCAAGTTCAAGGTGATGTCCCCCTGGCTGACGGTCGCCGCGTCCTGGGCCTTGAGCAGGGAGCGCTCGGTGTCCAACAGGCTCTGATAATCGATTGTGCCGCCGGCGTAGCGCTCACTGGCAATGCGGACCGATTCTCGGGTGGACTCGACCGATTGGGCCAGAAGGTTCAACTGCTCCTGCTGCCGGTTGAACGAAACCAGCGCATTGGCGGCTTCGCGCAGCGCCGTCAGGATCGTGAGCTTATATTGATCGAGCAGTTCCTGACGGATGGCCTTGTGGGCTTCGATGTTCGCCACGATGCGGCCCCCTTCAAATAGCTGCCAGCGGATTTGCGGGCCGATGCCGACGAATCGGCTCGACCAGTTGAACATCTTCCCGAATTCCTCGGCGCCGACTCCAAAGTCGCCGCTGAGAGTCACCTGCGGATAGAGATCGGCCTCGGCAACCCCGATTCGCGCCGTCGCCGAGGCGAGCTCCCGCTCCACCTGCCGGACATCCGGCCTGCGTTTCAGTAGTTGTGATGGCAACCCAACCGGCACCCGCGCGGGCGGCGCCGGAATGCTGGCAGCGGTTTGCAACTCCGCCAGGAGCGCTTCGGGAGATTCGCCCAGCAAAACGCCCAATTGATGAATCGCGGCCCTCTCCTGGATCTCGAGCACGGGCACTTGCGACTGCGTTTGCGTCAGCTCCGCCTGAGCGCGCGTTACATCCAGATCGCTGACGATGCCGGCTTGATTGAGTCGCTTTGCGACGTCGAGCGTCTCGCTTTGAGTCTGGATATTGGCTCGGGCGATTTTGATCCGTTGTTGGACCGTGCGAAGTTCCACGTAATTTCGAGCCACTTCGGCGACGACCGAAACGACCGCGCCCCGCTCGGCGTCGTGCTGTGCCTCCAGGTCATCCGTCGCCGCCTCGATGGAGCGGCGCACCCCTCCGAAAATATCCGCTTCCCAGACGGAGTCGAAACCGGCAGCATAGAACTGGTAATCATGCGAAACGACTGGGAATAATGGGCCAGTTGCTCGATTGTAGGAATAACTTCCGCCCGCGCCCAAGGTTGGGAAAAGGCTGCCGACAGCCAGCGACCGTTCGGCACGGGCCTGGGCAATTCGCGACTTGGCGATGCTGACGCTCAAGTTGCTGCGCCACGCACGTTCCACAAGGGAATCGAGCACGGGATCGTTGAGCGTGGCCCACCACGCAAGCGGCGGTGGGTCCTCATCGGCGACGCTGGCCTGGATCGTTGCAGCGTGTGTCCATTTATTCTCCACCGCAATAGTCGGTCGCTTGTAATTCGGCCCCACCGTACAGCCGGAGAAGAAGAATTGGCCGAGCAGAATCAGAGCGATCTGCAATCGAACAGGAGTTTCGGCGTCGGCATTCATTTTCACGGGGAACCTTCCCGGCTGGATGTCATCAATTAATCCCGCGAACGGTCAATATTGACTGTGCATGTCTCGCCAATGGCAAGATGGACGCCGTCGGGGACGTGATCGATATGAATGCGGACGGGGATGCGCTGAGCCAGCCGCACCCAGGTAAAGACCGGGTTCACCTGCGGCAATCCCTGCGGATTGGGCGCGGTATTGGTGTCGGCGATGCCGCGATTGATACTTTCCACGTGTCCAAGCAACTTGTCATTGGGGTACCCCATCAGCACGGCCCGCGCGGAGTCACCGACGCGGATGTTTCGAAGCCTTGTCTCTTCGAAATAGCCGGAGATCCAATACGAATCGGCGTCGATCACGCTCATTTGCCGCTGGCCGGTGATGGCATAATTTCCGGCGCGAACGGTCAGGCTGGTGACCCAGCCGTTCACCGGCGAACGAACCTGGCATCGCTCCAGATCAATTTCGGCTTTGTATTGGGCGGCCTGGGCTGCATCCAGGTCCGCCTGACCGGCTTCAACATTCGTGGAGAAGGATTGCTTCTCTTCGGCGGACACGTCACCGGTGCGAAGCTTTTCGCGCCGCTGCAGATTTTCCTGTACCAGGGTGAGGTGGGCACCGGCCGAAGCCACCGCCGCGCGCGTCCGCTTGACTGCCGCCTCGTAATCGCGCGCATCAATCTTGTAGAGCAAATCACCTTTATGGACGAACTGGTTGTCCTGCACGGGAACATCGATCACCTGCCCGCCGATCTCCGGGGCGGTGTCCACCACATACGCGTTGATCCGGCCATCGCGTGTCCACGGACTGTATTCGTAAAAGTGGAATGCCCAGAGGCCAAGGACCACGGCGGCGATGACCAGAATGAGGGTCACCGCCACCCGCGCAATGCGCGGAATCTTCTTTGCCCGAGGTCGATTCGCCGGGGTTGAATTATGCTGTTTCGCCTCGGATTGTTCAGCTGTTTGTGTCATATCGGTCGCAGTGTCAGGATCGCCAGACAGTACAGAATCGCCAGTAGCGTGATATCGACCAGCGGCCGGTGCCATACGAACCGATTCAAGTCGGCACAGCGATTCAACAGCGCTCGCATCACGCAAAACGCCAGTGCACTGACGACCAGCGCAATGACGGCCGGCTCGATGAACATTCCAAAAAAGTTGATTTCGCGAAGTGGGAGAAACATGGGAGCCTCGTCTATTGATCAGTTTGCACCCGGCCGATTTTTGAGAGTTTCAGGCCGCTCAGCAGAAGGTTCACGCCGTGCCGTCGATGCGCTGCATCCGTGGTCGCTTCCTGCAGACGCTGCAGCTCATCGTACATTTGCGTTTCCCACCCCAATCGTTGTTCGTGCGTCCAGGTTGAGAGGGCCGTCCCACGCCGGCGGCGCATGCGCGAAAGAAGCTCGGCGATTCGTTCCGCGCCCTTTTTTGGCGTCCCGATCGCGAGAAAGACCAGAGCCGCAAACACGAGGCCTGATTCAATTGCGATCAGCGTGTTCACATCGTGAGCAAAGTCATACGACTGCGGATTGCTCGGCTCGACGACATAGAGCAGCCCGATGGTAAGGACCACGCTCAATGGGGCTATTTTTCCCCGGGTCTCAATCCAGGCGGCGAGGAATAGAAACGGAAACAACGCGAGGATGAGGTTCACCGGATCGTTAAAGCCGACGAGCAGAAGGTATTTCAGACCCAGCGCGATCACACCGCCGACGGTGCTGCCCACCGCGCCTGCCCAAACGGCGATGACCGGGTCGTCTACCTTGACAAGGACCACCAGTATTACGGCGATGATCACCATGAAAACCGGCCCCTGCGGCCAGGCGGTGAGATCCCAGATCATGAAACCCACCCCCATGCCGACGATCGCGCAAATCATGCTGATCGTCGCCGCGTACCAATGCGCGACGAATTGTGGCGGTGGATAGAGGGGAGTCGCTGCATCCGGCGGCTGGAACGTCAGCAAAGCCTGGAGCGACCCAAGCAGATACAATAGAACATGAATGGTTTCCCGCATTGCCGGCGCTTGCGCTCGTGGCGAATTCAGAAGCTCACGGAGGGAAGCCGTTTGCCGGCTGAGCGCGGGTAATTCGAGCGCGCCGCCGGATCGAAGAAAGTCGGCTACGCCGTGCAGGACCTCCGTTGCCGCACGGGCGCTTGCCCGCGCCTGGAGTGAGGTCGCATCGCGCATGCCCAGCACGGCGGATTGCAGTGAGAGCAGGGCGGTCGGCGCCCATAAATCCACGGTTCTACCTGACGGAGAGCCGGCCTCTCCGCCAATGAATTGATCCAGGATTCATCCAGGGCAAGGATCTTCGCGGTCAGCGGCGCGTCCTTTGGCTCGGTGGAATTGCCCGCCTGCAGTTGTTTCACGGACCAGTCCAGCAATTCCGCCGCGATCGCGCGAATGTGTTTGGCCAAATCGCCGGGGACATCGTCGGTTGTTGCCGCGAAGCTGGAGGCGAAGAGGGCAAAGAGGATTCCGAGCACCGTTGCGCAACCGCGATCTGTCGCTGTCTGCCAGGTTGCCAGAGGCTGCGCTGAGACGCCGGCCGACACGACCGCAGAGGTGAAAGCGGCAAGGCTCGCCGCATAGGAAACATACCCTCGGCGCAGCGTTGCCCAGTAAGCGCATGCGCCGAGCCATAATGAGAATAGAACGTAAAACGCCACCCGATCCTGCGGAAAAAGACCGACGGCGGCAACGCCGACAATGCAACCAGTGAAGGTGCCGGCGAGGCGAGCCGCCGTTTTTCGTAGGGCGTTTCCGCGTACGGGCGGGCTGACGATGAAAACCGTCCAGATCGCCCAGCGTGGCGTGTCGAGTTGCATCCACATCGCGACGAACAGCGCCGCCATGCCCGCCAGCGTGGTGCGCAGAGCGAAGCCCAGGCCCGGGGCGATCGTAGTTGAACCCGGCTTGCTCATTTCGGATCACCATTCGAAATCGGACCGACGGCCGCCGACTCGGCCCTCAAGGTCGCCTGGATCAGCTTGGCGCGCTCAAGATCCACGTTCGTCTTCAGCACCGTTCCACCCAGGCCGCGGATCGCGTGAAGGATCACCTCCATATCGCCCTGGTCGTCCAACACGAGCAGGGCTGACGTCTCTGGTTTCATCAGCATTTCGACGTCGCGAATGAACGTGTCCTCGATGCCGACGGCGCTGGCGACGGTTGAAGCGGCGGTGCCGAACAGGGCCCCGACCGCCACGCCCGTCATGGGCGCAGCGAGGGCAAGGCCCGCCAGGAATCCGAGCGGTCCGCCAGCCAGCACGTTGCCGGTAAGCGGGAACGGTTGGCGATTGAGCATGTACGAGCCGTCGGCGGCACGCGTGAGAATGGCGACGTCGAGCAGGAGCAGATGCTGTTCCGCGCCGGCTAATGCCGTGACCTGGGCGCGAGTATGCTCGGCCTGACTCGGATCGTCATACCCGATCGCCCAAAAATGCGCTGTGGATGTCCCCATATCGACCGGCCTGCCTCTGGTCTCAGGTTTCTACGCTTATACTTTCCCCAACTCAATGAAATTCTGATGCGGTTCCCATTTCGGTTCTTGCTCTGAAGGTCCAGTAGACGATTGTGGTGTACGCCAGCACGCATGGCATGCCCAACGCGACGATCAACAATCCAATCTTAAGAGTCTTTTCGCTGCTCGCTGCCGAGTAAATGGTAATGCTGCGGTCCGCAGCCATGGCTCCGACCATGTTGGGAAAAAGCGCGGTCCCGAGCAGAAACACCAATGCCAGGATCGCACAACAACTGCTCGCGAAGGTGGAAAGGGGCCGAGAAAAGTAGAGCGTGCGCGGTATGTTCGCCACCGCCAGAATATTTAACAGCGGAACAATCCAGAGCCACGGATGTCGGGCGAAGTTCGACGTCGCCTGGGGAACGGTGACCACGGTGGTGACCGTAAGGATGATGAATAGAAATACGAACGCGACATACGTCCACGGAATGGCCGAGCGCGCGCGGCGTTGCGATTCCCCGCTGGTTTTAAGGTACAGATAAATCGCTCCGTGCATGGCGAACATTGACACGGCCAGCAGTCCGACGAGCAGGGCATACGGATTCAGTTGGGAGACCAGGCCGTCGGGAATATCACCGGCCTCATTCACTCGCACGCCGCGTAGCGCGTTTCCGACGGCGACGCCAAAGAGAAAAGTGGCGCCGGTCGAACCGAAGAAGAACCACCAGTCCCAGAACTTCCGCCATGCGCTGAGGGCCATCTTGGACCGGAATTCCAAGCTGACGCCCCGTGAGATGAGCATGAAGAGCAGCAGCATGACTCCTGAATAGAAGCCGGAAAAAATGCTCTTGTACGCGAGGGGAAACATGGCAAACATGGCGCCGCCGAACGTGACCAGCCACACTTCGTTGCCGTCCCAGACCGGACCAATCGTGCCCAGCGCGATCTGCCGCTCTGCGTCCTTTCGGAAAAGGAATGGGTAAAGAATGCCGACGCCAAGATCAAATCCGTCGAGGATGGCATACCCGCCGAGCAAAACACCCAGGAGCACAAACCAAATCGTGCAAAGCCATTCGTAACTCATTGTGCTTTTCACGGTGCACCGGCTGGAATAGCGGAAGTAGCTGTCCCGCTCAGGCCGCGCCGGTAGTCCGACATTTTGCTGGCAATGTCGAGCAATTCACTCACACCATCGTCCTGGCGATCGAGCTGTGTATCTTCGATCGGGCCACGCTGAATCTTGCGATTGAGCACGAAAGCCCAGAACAGAAAGAGCATGAAATAGACTGCTCCAAATCCGATAATTGAACCAACGATCTGGCCGCTGTTAATCACCGTGCTGACGCTGTTCACCGTTCGCAGCCCACTACCCTCGTCGTAGTGCACGTGTCCATCAGGACCGAGCGCCAACGCGCTTAGGCCCGGCTTTCCTGTCCAGGGTACAGTTGGATAGACCGTCCAGGGTTGTCTTCCAACCTCCGCCGATACCCAGCCGGCCTCATTCGCGACCACTGCCGCCAGCACGGCAAAGACGAAGATCCACATCAGCCGTCGGTGGTGAAACAGCGATCCGTTCCAAAGCAGCAGGCAGCCCAAAAGCGTTAATCCGAGGAGGAAGCTCCCGATTCCGACCATAAGCCGCCACGTGATAAAGGGAATCAGTACGGGAGGCCGGTCGGCGGCGGCGAACTGGTCGAGGCCAATTACCGGCTTGGAAAAATTATCGAACAGCAGGAAGCTCAATCCGCCGGGGATGCTCAGCTTCCAATCAACGCGGTCCTTGTCTGGGCGTGGGATGCCGATCAGAGTCTCGTCCCCTCGGCCGGTTGTGAAATGTCCTTCGAACGCCGCCAGTTTCGCCGGCTGGGTGCGATAAACATTACGCGCCTGCGAGTGGCCGCTGATCAGAATGGCGATGCTGGAAAGCGTGGCCAGCAGCAACGCGCCGCTGAAGCTGCGCCGCGCGAAATCCGTGTGCCGGAACTTCACGATGTACCAGGCGCTGATGCTCATGATGAAAAAGCTGCCGACGATGAAACAACCAAGCAGCACATGCGGAAGTCTTTCGAGCGTGGAGGGATTGAAAACCAGCGCCCAAAAGTCGGTGATCTCCGCCCGCATCACCGGCTTGCCGTCGATGAACCACGGCTTTCCGTTACGCAGCATCTGAACGATGTGAAACCCGGCCGGCGTTTGTTGCCAGCTATTGGCGATCACGATCCAGACGCTGCTGAAGATCGAGCCCAATGCGACCATGCACGTCGCAAAAAAATGCATTTTGCGGCCCACCCTGTCCCACCCGAAGACGAGAATGGCCAGGAAACCGCTCTCCAGAAAAAACGCGAAGATTCCCTCGGCCGCCAACGCGCTGCCGAAAACATCGCCGACGAATCGACTGTAATTGGCCCAGTTGGTG
Organism: uncultured Phycisphaerales bacterium; assembly: GCA_963754335.1. GTDB lineage: Bacteria > Planctomycetota > Phycisphaerae > Tepidisphaerales > Tepidisphaeraceae > JBBSDP01. The sequence goes on along the minus strand of CAVWFQ010000005.1, from coordinate 243,239 downwards.
CCAAATTGGAATTCCATGACGATTCCCGTCGCCACTCCCATCGCGAAATTGAGTGCGAAGATTTCAGTCCAGAAGCGCCCGGCGACGTGATACCGACGATCGCGTGTCCACAAATAGCGCGCTTCAAGGAACACCAGCACCACACCCATCCCGATCGTTAAAGGCGGGAACAGGTAATGGAACATGATCGTCATGGCGAACTGAACGCGAGATAGCATGACCACGTTCATGACTTGTCCGCCGATAACGCGAATTAAAGTGCCGGGGCCAGATTGCGGATATTGCTCTTGGCCAGTTCGATGACGTCTCCGCCGCGGTGGTCGAACACCATGCGCGTCATGGCCAGGGCAAATCCACGTGCTTCTTCGAAGGTCGCCTTCGGCGGGCTGGCCAGGGCGCTCGGGTCGGTGGTCATGTCCAGGAGCGCCGGTCCCGGATGGGCAAAGGCTCGTTCAATGGCTGGGCCGATGTCGGAACCTCGTTCGACGCGCTCGCCGTAGAGACCGATCGCTTTCGCGACGGCGCCGAAATCGGGGTTATGCACCTCTGTGCCCCAGAACGGATACCCACTCACCATCATTTCCGCGCGCACCATTCCGAGCGAAGAGTTGTTGAAGAGAATGATCTTAATGGGGAGTTTCTGAGTGACGATCGTCAGCAGGTCGCCGAGCAACATGGACAGGCCGCCGTCTCCGCAGAACGCGATGACCTGACGGTCGGGGAACGCCGCCTGAGCGCCGATGGCGTCGGGCATCGCATTGGCCATCGTTCCGTGATTGAACGACAGGATGATTCGCTGGCCGCGTTTGACCTTCAGATATCGGGCCGCCCAGACGACGCTCATGCCGGTGTCCACGGTAAAAACTGCGTCCGGCGCGCACAGGCGATTGACCGCGTCCCCAACTTGTTCCGGGCGCAGTTTGCCGTCGGAGCCGCCGTGATGAACGTACGCCTGCATGTGCTCCATGGATGTGCTGTGCACGTCGAGGATCTCATCCAGGAAAGCGCGTTCCTTGCCGCGCGATCGGATTCTCGGCAGCAGTGCGTCGAGCGTTTCAGCGACATGTCCGCACAGGCCACATCCCAGCGCCGTCCGCCGGCCGAGGTGGACGGGATCGACGTCGATTTGCACAACCTTGGCATGTTCCGGCAGGAAACCAGCGTAGGGGAAATCCGTTCCCAGCATGATGAGCACGTCGCATAACGACATAGCGTGCTGGAATCCGCCCCAGCCGAGCAGCCCAGTCATGCCGACTGCGTTTGGATTGTCGGCCTCCAGGATATCTTTGCCGCGATACGAAAACCCAACCGGCGCGTTCAGTTTCTGGGACAAGGCCAAAACCTGGTCTCGACCCTCCCGGCAGCCGTCTCCTCCAAAAATGACCGGGCGCTCCGCCGCGTTGATGATCGCAGCCAGCTTTTCCAGATCGGCATCGGCGGGACGGATGCGCGGGACTGTCGTGAAAAACGGGTGGGCCGGCGGGTGGTCTGTTGGCGACGACTGCGCGAGCACGTCGCCGGGGAGAACTGCCATCCCAACGCCGCGCTTGGTGATCGCCGACTGGATCGCCAGTCTGCTCATGGTCACGGCCTGGTCGGCGGTGTATGCCGCCTCGCAGTAGTGGGTGCATTCGCGGAAGAGACGCTCGGGATGGGTTTCCTGAAAGTATTCCGTTCCAAGGAACTTGATCGGCACTTGCCCGGCGATGGCGAACACGGGAGCGCGATTGCGATGGGCGTTGTAAAGCCCATTGATCAGGTGCAGATTCCCCGGACCGCAAGAGCCCGCGCAAGCCGCGGGACGGCCGGTCAGCAGCGCTTCGGACCCGGCGGCGAAAGCGGCAACCTCCTCGTGGCGGCAATGCACCCATCGCAATTTCCCCGCGGCCCGGCGCATCGCATCGGTTAGCGGATTCAACGAGTCGCCGACAACGCCATACACGCGCTGGATTCCGGCGTCGATCATCATTTCAACAACCTGGTCGGCTACTGTCGTTGCCATGGCGTCTCCTGAGTAAGTGAATCCTTGCCCCAATCACTAAGCGTGGATGGTGGTCAAAAAAAACGACGAATGGGTTGTCTCGCCGGCAGATATTTCCTTTATTCACCAACACGCCCGCTGGCCTTCAACCGCGCGAGCGGAAACATTCCAGCCGATCGGCATAGCGCGCTGGCCGAGCGACTCATGCGCCTTCTGGAAATTCTGCAACCTGTCAACCCGGCACTACCCGTTGCACCGGGCGTGCCGTCACGAAAACCGCATTTACGAATTGATTTGAAACGATTGCAGACACGGCGGAGTGAGCGGACAGCCCGCTGGCGGGCACTCTGCCCACATGGCGGCAGCAAGGCAGGCGGAGAGGTCGGGAGGAAGTATTCAATCGACACGGTCGGGTGATATGGTGTGCCTCAGCAGCACCGCATCGAGATTGTCCAGCGCTTTGTGACCCATCGCATCGCGAGTCTCGGTGGTTGCGCTGCCGATGTGCGGCAGGAGCGTCACATTTTCCAGCGCGAGATAGCCGGGATTGACCTTCGGCTCGCCGTTATAGACATCCAGTCCTGCAGCGCGGATGTGTCCGGATTTGATCGCCGCGATCAGCGCTTCGTCGTCTACCGAGGCGCCCCGGCCAGTATTCACCACGACCGAACCCAGCTTCATCATTTTGAGCCGCTCCGAATTCAGCCATTTCCGCGAACCCTCCGTGTCTGGAAGATGCATGGAGAGGAAATCGATCGTTCCCAGAAAATCCGGGTCGTTGTCATGGAAAATTGCGCCTTGCTCTAAAGCCGGCGACAAGCGGTTCATGTTCCGGTAGTGGATTCCCATCGGGAAGCTGCGAACCATGTCGGCCAATTTTTGCCCGATCCGGCCGAAGCCGAGGATACCGAGCTTCTTATTCTCCAGCGTCACACCCAGAAACCCCGAAGGCCACTTGCCCGCGCGGACCATTCGATCGGCTTCCCCGGCTCGGCGGGCTGCCATCAGGATCAGCGTCAACGCACATTCTGCCACGGCGAATGAGAGCACTCCGGGCGTGTTCGTCACGACGATGCCACGCGCCTTGGCGGCGGCGAGGTCGATATGGTCAAAACCGACGCTAAAGGTGGCGATGACCTTGACGCTTGGCGGCAGTGCGTTGATGCACGCAGAATCGACGCGGTCCCCGGGAGCGCAGAGGATTCCCGCAGCACCAGCCTCACTGGCGCGTCGGGCAATCTCGAGACCGTCCGTCGCCCAATTTGCGTTGGCAGCATTGAGCCTCGCATCGTAATCGCGGGCGGCGCCGCGCCTCAACTGCGTGAGAAAGCCTGCGCGTAAAAAGCAGGACAGGCCGAAGCATGAATCAACTCCTTTGGTAGTTCGTTCCTTTGCTCGCGTCGATCCTGAACGATTTCGCGCAGCGATCTTGCCCTCAGGATCGTTCGAACTGCCTTCGGATCTTGCGCGAGATGGCTTCTGCCGCGCAGTTCGACGCAGGGACAGGACGACGCGCCAGGTAGGCCACCGATCGGTGATTGTTCGGAGGCGAACCAGTTTCCGCGGGACGCTTGCGGGATCGCTTCTTCTCAGAATAGATGAACATGCCCGCTCCTTTCTGTCATGGATGAACGGCCTGCATGATCTGTCCCATCTCCATCGCATTGCTCGCGGGGACTTCCTGCAGGGATATCGCGATTTGATCGGTGGCAAGCCCGGTCAGGTTCTGGAACATGGCCCACAATTGCTTGAGCAACTCGGCCTTTTCTTCGACGGTGTGGCCGCTCCGCAAAACGCAATTCAGCGCGGCGGTCGGCGCCTCCTTACCGGCTGAAAATCCGGAGCCTATTGGATAGCTGAGAAAAACGACTCGCACGAATGCCCTTGGGACATTCAGGACAGTAGCATGGATTCGCGTGATCTCCTCTGCGATTGTCCCCGTGGTTCTGTCTGAAACCGACCCGTCCTGCGATATTGCGGTGTATAAGGGCATGCTTATTCTCGCAAATCCTTCAATGTTTTGAGATCATCGACAACGTACGCCAGGGAAGCCCTGATTCCGTTGCCGCAACGAATAGGCGTCAGATCCGAGATTTCTTCCCCTCTGCAGACGGGCAGCCTGAGGGAACCTTCTCCAATCCACGCCTGCTCAATTCTCACATCGTGTGGGACATTCTCGACAAGCTCGTGAACCACCGGCTTATCGTGCTTCCCGGCGGCCAGACGCGGGGTGTGCAGCAGATTGACGACCGGCCGTGCGCTGAGCGGCGACAGATCTTTCATGGGCTGTTTCAGTGTGACGAGTCCTTCGGCGAGCCGCTGTCCGCTTGATGTCATAGACCCGGCAAACTTCGATCCCGGCGCGAGTGCCGGTCCCGCCTTTCCTGTAGCGGCGTAGTATCTGGTCTGGAAGACCTGGGCAATTCGCTTCGGATACCCCTGTGACCAGCCGCGCGCAGCGCCGCGTCGTTGTCGACAAAGATATAAGGGGTATAGGTGACTGGCCTTCCCTCAAAAAGCGCGTCTACAAGGATGAAAAATTCACGATACTGATAACGGGCGGGGTCGAGGTATTCTTCGTTGCTTCCACTGAACTGCCAGTCGTAAAAGAACGCATTGCAGCGTCCCTTCGCCGATGCGTCAGGGTCGAGCCCGGCTGGCAACAGAGCCGCCACCACCGCCGGGTCTGCCCAAAACTCAATCGCCAACAAGTCCGAAGAATAGTACCACGGAGGAGGGGGGTTCAGTGACGACTTGCCTTTCGGCGTAAGCGGATAATTAAAGCCTTTAAGCATAATCGTTTTCCTTTCTTGATATGCTGGAGAAAGCCGTTCTCGAAATGACTAAGCGTGAATGGTGGTCAAAAGAATTGATAGTTCTCCTGCGGAAAATCCCTTCGAACAGATCGGCCACTGAATCGGTGACCATTGCACTGGGCGTGCCGTCACCGGAGCCGCGTTTAAAGGGCGATAAGCAACGATTGGAGTTCGGCGAGTTGCGCTGACTGCCGACCAGCGGGCACGATGCCGAAACGGCGGCAGCAGGACGCAGATATGAAGATTGCGTTATTCAGGACGGCGGATCCCGAGTCGTTGCATTCGTCCTTGAAGTGTCGTTCGAGTCAAACCGAGGATTTCGGCGGCGCCGTCCTTTCCGGCGACTTTCCATTTCACGCGCTCGAGCACCGCCAGAATATGCCGCCGCTCAATCTCCTCCAGAGCGTCGGAGCCTTTCGGCCCGGTTTGATGCTGAGGAAGGACGCCATCGACTCCGCCGGGAGGCTCGATCTCAAGTGTGTTGCCGCGGCTGAGGATCATGCCCCGCTCGACGATGTTGCGCAGTTCGCGGATGTTTCCCGGCCATGGGTATGCCTGCAGAGCGTCCATGGTTCGCTGCGATATAAGATCCACCGTTTTTCCCATTGAACGCGATAGTTCGCGGGCAAAGGCTCGAACCAGGCTGGGAATGTCGTCGCGCCGCTCGCGAAGGGGGGGCACGAGAATCGGAAATACGTTCAGCCGGTAGTACAGGTCCATGCGGAAAGGTCCGTCGTCCACCGCCGCCTTGAGATCGTGATTCGTCGCCGCCACCACGCGCACGTTCACGCTGATGGTCTGGCTGCCGCCAACGCGTTCGAATTCCCGTTCCTGCAAAACCCGCAACAGCGCAATCTGTGTTTCCGGCGGAAGGTCGCCGACTTCATCCAGAAAGATCGTCCCGCCGTCGGCCCTCTCGAATCGTCCGATGCGCCGTTGCAGCGCGCCGGTAAACGCTCCTTTTTCATGGCCGAACAATTCAGAGGCGATCAGCGTTGGCGCGATTGCCGCGCAATTCACGCGGATAAACGTCTTGCCCGCTCGGCGCGACCGCTTGTGAATGGCCCGCGCGATCAGCTCCTTTCCCGTTCCGGTCTCACCGGTGATGAGGACCGTGGAATCCGTCGGCGCGACGGTTACCACCTGGGTCAGGACGCGTCTTAATGCTTCCGACGAGCCAACAATTTCCTCGAACATCGACGATTGGTCGATTTCTTCTTTGAGCACCAGGTTCTCCTGGTAAAGCTCGTCTTTCAGCTTTCGAAGTTGCGCTTCGCTTCGGCGCAGCTCATCCTCGGCGCGCTTGCGGTCGTCAAAGTCGAGGCTGGAGCCATACCACTTGATCACCCGGCCCTGCTCGTCCCGCATCGGCACCTTTCGGTGCAGAAGCCAGCGATACTCCCCATCGTGCCGGCGCACGCGCGCTTCGCATTCGAGCGGCTCACCCGACTCCAGCGCTTCCCGCCATCGGCTTACAAGCCCGTCCACGTCATCCGGGTGGATCGATGATGTCCAGTTCCAACCCTCAATTGCATCGAGCGATACGCCGAGAAACTCCAGCCAGCCGCGATTGAAATAGTCCAGATGACCATCCGGCCGGCCGGTATGAATTAATGCCGGCGTCGTATCGATAACAAGTCGAATCCGTTCTTCGGCACGCCTGCGGTCGTCGATTTCAGTATTCGTTCCGAACCACCGAATCACTTTTCCGTGTTCGTCCAGCATCGGTTTGGACCGCACGAGAAACCATCGATAGTTTCCGTCTTTTCTGCGAAGACGTACTTCAATCTCCCACGAGATGCCCTGGGGAATTGAACGACTCCGTATATCGAGCAGGCGTTCCCGATCGTCCGGATGACAAATCCAAATGCGAAAACCCTCCGCCCGGAACTCCTCCTGGGTGACACCGTGGTATTCCCGGGCCATCTGATTGGCGTAGAGAAAAATTCCCTTCGCGTCAGAAATGAAGATCTGCTGCGGAATCACCTCGATCAGTCGCCGCAACTGGGCATCTGATTCCTCAAATGCATCGGCTACTGCCTTGGAACAAAGTTCCATCGGGAGACCCCTGGCCTCAGAATTCGGACGGGGCAGTGATTTCTCCATGCGTGAAACCCAATTCGCTGCGCCTTCTTTAGCAGTGCCGATCACTCGGCTCGGACGCCACCAATTGGGCGTCGATCAGTTGCGATAAATCCTGCGATTCCAATGACGTGGAAGAATTCTCTGGATTTGGGTCGGGAGCGTCAAACTAAGAAAAAGAAGAAATGATGGTGACGCGAACGTAATGCGAACAGTGGTTTCGGAGGGCGCGTCGACCATACGCGTACAGCGCGGCACAATCTCCTTCGAGCTTTACCTTGTTTCGCCGGGGTGATAGCCCGTTTCAGCGGTTGCAAACGGGATTCTCTTTTCAGGCTTTTTCAGGAAACGTTCGACCGTTGGGATCACCTTGTCCTGTTCCCAATACACGGCGAAGTGGCCGGCGTCCGGGATCACGGCCAGTTCGGCATTGGGGATTTGCCTGAAGGTCTCAAGGGCGTGTTCGAGGCGGACAAAATCGTGATCTCCGACGGCGATGAGAAGCGGCGCTTTGATTGAAGCCAGCTCTTCGCGGGAAAATCCTCCCCATTGATTGCTGCAAACCTTGCCCCAGATCCTGGGCCAGTAATCAGGATCGGGAGCCACCTTCTTGTAGTTTTCTCTCTGAAACTGGATGCCCCTGGAGTCAGGAGTAGGCGCGACGTTGGCGCTCAGGATGTCCGGCCTGACGGCAATCTGCGGAGGGCCAAAAGTTGCTCCATAGGTCGCGATCCGGCCGACAACTTCGGGGTAATGAACCGCGATCATGGTCGCGATGACGCCGCCAAAGCTTTCGCCGAAGAAGTCGGCCTTTGAGATTCCAAGATATTTCAACAGCCCAACCACATCTTTGGCGTGCTGCTCGAAGGTGATCGGACGCTCCGGGATATCCGCCGTGCGGCCATGCCCCTGGAGATCGACCGTGATGACCGAATGGGTTTGAACGAGCAGGGGAAATGAGTTCACCCCGGCGTAACTGAAAGCAGGAGGAATATAAACGAGCGGATCGCCGGTCCCCTCGATTTGGTAATACATCTTCAAGCCATTGACTGGCGCGTATCCGCGAGTCTCCTTCATTTTGAAGTTACTTACTTTCATGATGTCTCCCTGGATTATGCGGCATGTGCGGCATGGGCGTCTCGCCCATGGGCTTTCCACAAAGACACGGGCGAGACGCCCGTGCCACGAAGCAAGAATCTGAAATCGGCATCACTTCTTAGCCGAAGCTATCTTATCTTGGCCGAGGCACTTTCAAATTGTTTCGGGAAAAGATCTAAAAAGTAGTTCCACCCTTTCTCGTGCGCCTTTCCCTTTTCATCATCCGGGAGATCCGAGTGCACGAGCGTCATGAGCGTGTGATCTCCCTGCTTTTCAAAAGTTACCGTTACCGTCGATTCCTCTCCCAGCGTGAACGGCGACACCCACGTATGCTGAATCCGGCCGGGTCGCTTCACTTCCGTAAATCGCCCGTAATGGGAGGTCCCTTTTGTTCGCCAATAAAAGAATCCATCCACGGCGGGATTGAGAAGCAGCTTGTCGGCCAAATTCCAGGGATTGCCCGGAACCTTCGGATCCAGCCATGCATCGTAAGCCTCCTTCGGTTCCGCGGGAATTGTTCGCTCAAACTTGAACTCAATTGTCTTCTTCGTTGCGTTCATTGCCTGGTCTCCTTTTTCTGTTTCTTGTCCTTGAAATAGTGCTGAAACTCGTCGAGGCGTTCGCTCCAGAATTTCTCGTAGTGCGACAGCCACTGCTGGGCATGCTGCATCGGCAGGGGATTGATTTTCACAAACTGAAAGCTTCCCTGCTTTCGGCGAGTCACCAGCCCGATCCTTCCAGCACATGAATGTGCTTGGAGATTGCCGCCAGCGAGTACGGGTAGCGGCGGGCGATCTGGCCCAACGGTTTTTTCCTCCTCCGCGATATCCCGAAGAATCGCCCGGCGTGTTGGATCGGACAGGGCATGAAACACGCCATCGAGCAAGGAAGGTCCGATCGCTGATTTAACCATATGGTTGAATCATAGATCACGGCTGGCGAAGAGTCAACTGAATGGTTGAGTGTGTCGGCGGGGTGGGGGGTTCCCTGAGGAAAACGGCTTCTGCGCTAAAACAGTTTAATAATTCGCGTAAAACGAATAGAAGTCATTGTCCGCGACGAAGTTGGTGAACGTCATCGTGATGGAGGTCTCGATCGAGCGCACGTAATGCCACCAGCCGACGGGCAGAAATAGAAGATCTCTCGGCCCGAGCAAAACATCAACGACCGTGACGTCTTTGAAAAGCGGATGTCGTTCCAGGTCCGGCTTCCCGGGATCAACCTCTGAATAACAGTGCCGATCATTGTAAAGGCGAGGTAACTCAAAAGGCGAGATGAGCTTGATGGCTTTGCTTCCACGGATTTGCGCCATCAGATTATTCGTCAAATCGTGATGAAGCGGCGTGATGGTTCCCGCGGGCCCGTACCAGAAGAAACCGCGATTGTTCATATCGCTTCGAAGGTATTCGGGAGTCGGTTGCAAATCATCCCATAGCTCGGCGAGTGCCGCGGAGTTAATCCCGGAATTCATGGCGGTCATATACCACTCATTGCTCTGCTCTACCGACTCAACGATGTCGACATATTCGCCGAAGGGCATCTGGCGTTTTAAGGTTGCCGCATTCCTCTCATAATTGGCGTCTGAAGTCCGGCTCGCCTGCACTTCAACGATACGGGTCCCAAAACGACGCTTTAGCTCGTCGGGTGTCCAGGCGTCAAATGCCCGCCATTCATCGACCTCACCTTCGATGATGACCGGCCGATTCAGGGCGTAAAAATCATCAAGGAACGAGCGCAGAGACAAGTTCCGCACTCTCGGCACGGTGCCGTAACTCTCTGAAACGCTGGCCGCCTTTCGACAACACTCCAGGACCCAGTCGCGCTTCTTCAGCTTTGATTCGAGAGCCGGCCCAACCACGTTGCCGGGCCGAGTCCCCGTTTGCTGTCTGGCGGCCACGATGTACGGGTGCCTCAGGGCAGTATTGACTTCGGCAGCGGCGGCGGCCGGTTGAATGCCGGCGCCAACCATGGCTCCAATGATTGATCTGGGATCCTTTCCCAACAGCACGTTTTCCGCGATCCATCGCCTCCACTCCGCTTCCATCAAATGTGGAACTCCCCCACGACTTTCGGATCGGCTCTCGCCTTGGACGTCATTTGCATCGCGTGTCATATGAGCCGTGATATGTAGATCGCATTGTAGCCTATCATGGCACCTGGCGGGCGCGGCCCCGGCGGCCAGGGACAAGCCGCCCAGGGACAGTGATTGCAAGCGCGTCGGCGTCGGTCGTCTTTTGGCATCGGTCGGGGGGAGATCGGAAATGACAAGATGATGAACTTGCGGGTCCAAAAACACCAATAAAAACGATATTCATTCAAAGAATCCGGAAAATGATAGAAATGGATAGCTTTCGAATTCAATTAAGGGTATATTTTTGAAGGTTTACTCGAATGGCGAGGGATCCCGCCGCAGACCCGCAGTGGCGCAGGCTTGAAATTCTGGAACTCATCTATTTTTCGAAGAGGGAATAACGATGCGCGAGTTGTATTTTTCGGCATTTCTTGGTGTGTTCGGCTTGATCGTCCCAGGCGTTTTCGCCACACCGGTGGTCGACAACCCCGGGTTTGAAGATACAACCGATCCGTCCATGAGCGCGGGTCAGGTTCTTTACACCGACCCATACGGAGCGTCGGCTTCGGCAGAGCTTAAATCCGTTCCGGATTGGACTTTTGGTCCTTCCGATGCCGGCGACACCCAAACTTCTTATGACGGAATGAGCAACGGCATAACCTTCGCCAACGAAAATCAGGGGCGCACGGCGGTAATCAGAACGCGTTTGTGCAAGGCACCGGCACGATTTCCCAGGATATCACTTTTACGCCCGGCTATTACACAGTGAGTGTCTACGCAGTGTCTCGTTTGAACGGGGTGGAAAGCACTCCTGAGCCGACAGCGGTGAGCGTCGGCACAACGACTTTGACATTTGCCGGCGTGCCGACTTTTCAAGCAATCGGGGGGACGTGGAGTCAGTTTACCAGCGATACATTTCATATCACGACTGGAGGGTCATACACGCTCAAATTTAGCGGAACCGTGTCTCTGACCGTCGACGATAACCTGACCGGCCTGGACGATGTTTCGATTGCCACCACCACGCCCGAGCCGGCATGCGTATCGCTCCTCGGGATCGGAGCATTGGGCCTGCTCGCCCGCCGCCAGAGGGCTTGATCTGCCCGGTCGATGATTTGCTTATGTCGATGAAGTCAGTGTAGTCGCCGCCGCTGACGTTATTCCCGCTGGTACGCATCGAATATAGTGCTCGTAGTAATTACTCAAGGTATGACCCGTAAATCCCGTCTGGGCGCGCTCGAAGATTGCGGCCAGGTCCTCGTAGAGGGTTTCGATGTCTTCGGCCGTCGCGTAGGTTCGGCTGCCGCCTGGCAGTAGCTCCGAGGAATGCAGGCCGAGTTGAGCATAGTCGCGGCCCTCGCGCCTCACGATTCGCATCGATGACAGAATCCGTGCGCGATTACGTCCGTTGGGCGTCAGCCGTACATGGTCGGGGAAGAATCGCTTTCCGATTCTGCGACCCAGTGGCCCAGCGCGTTTCAACATCGCCCGGGCCGCCAGGACCGGGCTTGAGTAGCGCGATACGACCACGGTCAACGGCACCTCCAGCAGTGACGATTCTCCCGGTCGGCTGATGTCATGGGGGTCAACGAAATACGCATGCTCCGGGAAGTCGGAAAAGTCCGGCCCACCGCCGGCCCGGGGGTTACCGGGCATCCGTTGCCACGAGATGTGCGGCGTTACCGTGCAGTCGATTCGGTAACCATTCTCTATCAGCACTCGCGCGTAAGTTTCATTAAAAGACCATCGGCCGCCGCGATGGCTCACCGGAGTTATCTCGAATGTCTCCGCGAGAGTGGCGGTCATTACTTTCACTTTTTCGCGGATCAAGTGCTCGGGATACTCGTGCAGGTATGGCTGGTACAGGAAATCATCCGGCGTGAGCGCCGTCAGAGGCGGCGAGTTCCACGCGTGCAGGTGCATGCCAATTTCGGCAGTGCGCCGGGCGAGAACATCCCTTCCGAACTCCTGAAACTCGGGGCACGTCGCCATTTCCCAATTGACGAGATAAGTCGGGTACAGCCCATAGCGCTCGCAAAGTGATTGGAACCGGGGAAGGCAGCGGGCATTCTGAGTAGTGATATTGCGTGGCTTTGCCCAGAGGTTATCTCCCTCGGTGTCCACCGTAATCAGAAAGGCGGGCTTGTTTGTGGCGTCGTGCAAATTCAAAAACCTCCCAGGCGTTTCACGCCGACGGACCGAAGCCGCCAACGATCTCAAAATCACGGGCCTCGTCAACGGCCCCATTCCATCCGGATTCCGCCGCCCGCACCAGGTTGTACATCTCTCGGGCCGTCACGTAATGAAAGCAAAAGTCCCGATCGCAGGCGGCGCGGGCGGCGAGTTCCTTGTGAAACCGGACCATCGGTTCTCCGAGCAGAACCTGCTGATTCTTTTCAGGGCCGCCGTGAGTGTGGAGCTTGACGAAAAACCAATCAGGACGCCCGGGAACCTGGATGCGTGCGTCAAGCCAGGTTTGTAGTCGTTCCATGTCGGGCGCCTGGCCGCGCTGAATGCAGCCGTTCTCGATCCTCGGGATGAACCCGCATTTCCGCCGGCCCCAGTCCAGACGCAGAGGCCCTTGAATAAGCATCAGCGAATTCGAAGGCATCGGCAGCTTGCCGACGTCGATGCCGGTTTCATGGGCATTCCGACGGTGAAGGTCGGTGGCCGCATAATAGAGGCTGTTGATCTTCCGCGTCTGTGTCCGGCTTGGCGCAGAGGGAAAGGTAAAATCGGCATAGCAGCCGGTTTCCCTGAGGATTTCCAGTTCGCCGTCAACGCCGCAGTTCCGCCCGTCCGGTCCGGAATTATTCAGGGCCCAGTCGCCGTGTACGAACCCATACGCCAGGGTTCCCTCCTGCCGCTTGCGTGCCAGGAGGCCGTGTCGCGTGGAGATCAGGCGAGTGTAAGCGAGCAAACCACCGCGAAGATTCTCGGCCGTATCGCGTTCGTGATGCAGATGCACTTCGACTTCCCCGAATCCATCGCGGCACAGGCGAGCCAGCAACTCCAGATGCGACGATTCGTACATTTCCATCGGATAAAAGAACGTATGCCGTGGCGGGCGACCATCACTATCTCGGAATCCGGAAAAGAGTCGCGGGTATTCCTCCGTCCAGCGCTCGACTCTTCTCAAGGCCTGGTCCGGCGAAGCACCCCCCGCCCCGGGTTCAAAATGGTCGGCGATGCAGAGAAGCACATGTACCGGAGATTTCCGCGAAGCCGTGCGGCTTCGGAAACTCTCTCGCAGGGAGGCGCCGATCCAACGATCCAGCCCGCGATTGCGGCATGCCCGCAATGCAAGCACAATGCCCGCGAGCACCGCCGCCATGATCAGTACGAGAATCGAAATCGTCACGGGGCGCATTCAGTCAGTTCCTTGCGCCCAATCGAATCGGCAAAGCCCACTTTGCACCACGCCCATTCGGAGCCGCCGGAAATCCAGACCCAGAACGCCAGCCACGCGGCAACATTGAGCAGGAGAAACGAGGAGACGGCTGACGCGAATCGGCCCGCCCCTTTGCGAAAGCCGGTGAGGCCCAGGCCATACGTTGCCACTTGTGCCCAACACGCCGTTCGGTAGAAATGGCCGGGCAGCAGGGCGCTTGATGCCAGCATCAGGATGAGTGCCCAGGGAACCCACAATCGGAGCAACTTGTGGGAAATCCACTGCAGCCAGATCGCGTTGTGGAACGGCGAGAGGGCGAGTGGGAGCCGCGTTACGAGCTGGAAATTCCCGCTCAGAGTTCGCACCTTCCGCCGCATCTCGCCGGCGGCTGATCGGGGCAGTCGATCGGAGGCGATGGCGCGGCCGTCGTGCACCACGCGATATCCCTGCATCACCACCCGCATCGGCCAATAGATGTCGTCGAGGGTGGTGCCCCGCGGTATGGGCACGAAAAGGCTCCGGCGAACCGCGCATATCGGACCGCTCAGCCCCACCGTCGAATGAACGGCAGACTCGGCGCGGCGGAGCCATAATTCGAAACGCCAGTACAAACCGACGCCTTGCACCGCGCCCGTGCTTTTGTCGAGGATCAGCTCGCCGCCGGCCGCGCCGACCCGGGGGTCTGCGAAATTCTCCAGCAACAATGCCATGGCGTGAGGCTCCCACGTCTGCCGGGCATCGGCAAAGACGATCACGTCCGCGCTGCTTGCGGCGCACCCCTGGTTGAGGGCGGCGGCCTTGCCGTGGTGTTGCGTCGACTCCAATACCCGCGTTGTCGCGTCGGCCACTTCACGCGCGCGGGAGACGGTCGCGTCGGTTGACCCATCGGAAACGACGACCACTTCGCCATTCACTTGCGCGTCGGAGATCTGTGACAGCAGTTCGCGCACGCGCCGGCCGATCTGGGCCTCTTCATTGCGCGCCGCGACCACAACGCTCACGGAGCCCTTGAACCGCTCCCGGCGCTGCGGCGGGCGACTTCGAATCTTCGCCGCCGCTGCCATCAGCAGTGGATAGACTGCGTACGCGCAGGCGACGCACGCCACCGACAGCCAGAAACAGTAGGGCAGTGCGCGCATCAGTTCGTTCCCTTCGCCGGCGAAGTCCCGAGCGTCGGTCCGCTGCCGCTGTCGAGGAAAGGGGAGGTGATTGCGAGGCCCGAGCGAGCAGGATCGAAATCCGCGACCGGACTGGAAACTGAATCGAGGAGTGCCGCCAGCTCACCCGCCTGCGTGCGGCGATCGAACGCGGCGCCCGACCAGCCGCGCAGCTCGACCGGGACGCCGACTGGCCCACGCTCAATCTCTGCTTCCAGAAACCCGGAGATCTGTTCGATTTGCTCCGGTTCAAAGAGATTTGCCGCAGGATAGGCCCCGAGAAGTTCCCAGACTTCCCCGCGCGGCGCGATCGCAAGAACGGCGCCGCGCAGCCATGTACTCAAAGATCTTGGCGGGCACCACGCGCTCCGCTCCCGGCAAAGCGGACAGCAAAACACAAAGTGCGTTGGCGCCTCTCAGCAACTGCAGCATGTCGCGATGCTCGAGGTACGGGTGCTCGGTCACTCGACAACCGATCGACTTGAGCGGATCGAGGAGCCGCTGCTGGTCGGCGGTGCGGCGGCCGGCGAGAACGATCTCGAGTCGCGGCATCAACTCCGGACGCCGACGCGCAACCCGCTGAATTGCGTCAACCAACGGTGCGATGGAGGTCAGATTCCACAGCGTGCCGGTGTAGACAAGTCGGTAGTCTCCCTGACTCACTTGCCCGATTGGCGACCCCGCAAAGTCCGCTGGATCAAATCCATTGTAAATGTGCGTGACCCGCGCCGATCGCCGTGCCTCGGCCGCGGCACGCGTCAGGGCTCGCGCGCTGGCGTGTGTCGTGGTGATGACTGCGCCAGCGGAACGAAGCGCCCATCGTTGCATCCGCGCCTGAATCATTCGCGAGATTGGGCCAAGCCGCCGGTTTTCGGCGAACTCATTGCTTAACGTCCACTCGTCGCGGTAATCGAGGATGAGAGGCAAACCCGTTCGGCGGCTCAAGATCGCGCCCAGCAAAAAGGACGAAAACGGTGGGGCGGTGGCGATGATTGCGCGGTGGGGTCGCTCCCGGAGCGCGCGAAGCCCGGCGCGCAACGCTGCCGGAAGCCAAAGAACCTGAGGATCCGGCTGGAGCAACGCGACGGCGGCTCCGCGCCAACCGCCGGATCGTCGAGCCGGGGCGGCGAGCCGCCGGATCGGTAACGTGGGCGCCTGCGGAAACGATCCGCTTGACGGCGTATCCCGGCTCTCGCGTCCGCGCCCGGTAAATGGGCGTGCCGTCGGGAACATCGCCGCAGAGACTTTCATCGAACAGGGGAACCGAAGGATTGGAAGCGGTAAGAACCGTCGGCGACCAGCCCCACGCCGGCAAATATTTGACGAACTTGCTCGCGCGCTGAACCCCGGCGCCACCTACGGGGGGAAAGGCATAGGCGATGAAGAGGCAGCGCTTTTCCATGGCTCGTGACATCAGTCTCTTCCCACCCACTGGGACAAGGTTGCCAATCGCAGTCCCGCGTCGGTCGCCTGGTCAATCACCTTGTCGAGAACAGACGCCACATGCGGAAAGGCGTCGTGGAACAGGAACAAGTCCCCTCCACGGGCCGGATTTCGCTGGACCCATTGTTGGAGGTCATCAGCGCTCCGGCAGGCATAGTCCCTCGGGTCCCGATTCCATAGAACCACCGTTTGTCCGGCGCACCAGAGGCCCCAGAGCTTGACGAGGGTGAGTCTTCCTTTCGGCGGGCGAAACAGCCTGGCTCGCGGCCCAACCAGTCCGGCGAGCAGCTCGTCGGTTTGCCGCACCTCATCAAGAAGCGCGCGCGCCGTGGTCTGTTCGGGGTCGGAATGTTCGAATGAATGATTCCCGATCGTGTGGCCCTCCTCCGCGATGCGCCGAACGAGTTCCGGGCATCGCTGGGCGAGACGGCCGATCAGAAAGAATGTCGCTTTGACTCCACGCCGGGCCAAAACATCGAGCACGCGAGGCGTGTGCTCGGGATGGGGGCCGTCGTCAAACGTGATCGCCGCGGATCCATCGCCCGCTGGCCCTCCCGTGAAGAACATGCGTCGCGGAAGGACCGCGGACATCGCCCTTCGGATGATCTGCCGCGTTGGTGAACTTCCATCTCTCTCATCCAGGTTGCGTGGCTCGACCGGAAGAGACTCGATCAGGCGCAGAAGCGCCGCCGCCGATTTGTCCCAGGTCATATCCTGACGTTCCGGGTCGACCTTCTGCCGTCCCTCGCGAAGGGCTGCGGCGACGGCCTGTTCGAGCGCCGCGGGATCGTTGGGCGCAACGAGCCGATCGGCGGGCCCGCACATTTCCGGGATTCCACCGACGCGACTGGCTACGAACGGCAGGCCACAAGCGCGGGCCTCCCGCAGCACATTGGGCGAGCCTTCCGATCGGCTGGGCAGCACGACGAGGTCCGCCGCACAATACCAATCCGGCAGGGAGGCGTGTGGTTGGGCGCCGACAAACGTTACGAATGTATCGAGTTGCCGGTCGGTTGCCTGTCTCTGTAGTGAGTGGCGCAGCGGCCCATCGCCGACGAGGTAGAGATGGAACTCGATATTTTCCGCCCGCAGTTGCGCAGGCATCCAGAAGGATGTCGAGCCCCTTGACCGGCACGAGCCGTCCTACCCACAGGATCATTTTTCCAGGACGGGCAATGCCGAGGCGGCTGCGCACCGTCGCACGATCGCCGGGACGGAACACCGAACAATCCACCCCACGTTCAATGACGTGCGCCTTGTCCGGCGGCGTTCCCAGATCCACGGCGCGTTCGCGGAGATCCCGACTGACGGCGACGACCGCATCTGCCGAACGGAGCACGCGTTGGACACGTCGTCGGCGGGCGCGATTCCGCGTGAGCAACAGCAGGTCCGAGCCGCCGACCATGGCTACGGCGGGAACGCCCGCCCGCCGCGCGGCTCGCAGCGCGGCTTCGCCATCGGGATGCGCCCAGTAGGACAAGACCGTGTCAGGAGGATCGGTTGTCAGTTGCCGCAGGACCGTCTTTCGAATGGATAGCCAGAAAAAGGTCCCATACCACCGCCGCAGAATTCGCGGAGGATAGTAGTATCGCGGGTAAAAGGTCTGCAGGCGGTTCACCGGCGCCAGATCGCGCCCGCCGCGGCGCTCGACTCGCGCCCGAAGCTCCTCCACCCAGGAAATCGGGGAAATCACGCAGACGTCATGGGCGCGCGCGAGCGCCTTGGCCAGCTCGTGGTTGAAGACGGCTTTGGTCGGCTCCATCCGGCTTGGAAAATCGTTCGTGATGAACAGGATGCGCATCGGATTTCCCTGGCGCGGCGATTGGGCTCGCCGCAACGACAACCCAATCAGCTCTGAACTCCCATCGCGCCGGGCTTGCCGGCCCGATTCACAACGACTTGATGCTTGCCCGCCGCACTCAGCGGGATCTCATCGACCTCAATCAGATCGAAGCGAACCTGGGGGCCGAGCACATCAGTCACCTGGTAAAGCAGGTCCGCACGGTCCGGCGCTTCCAGCGGGTTTCTCAGGACGACGCGCAGTTCCACGTGGTGCAGTTCCTGCTGAATCACCTGATATCTTCGTACGGAGGAGAATTTCTGCATAAGCCAGGGAAACAATTCGCCGGGCACGCGCCGGCCGTCAGGCGTCTCCAGGACGTCCACGCGTCGTCCGACGACCTGCTTGAGCAATGGCAGTCCCCGCCCGCATAAACAGACGCCCCAACCGGCCGTCGCGCGGTCTCCGTTGAAATACCGGATGAACGGCATGCCGAAATTATGCAGATCCGTAATCACGACATTTCCTTCCTGCCCGCTCGGAGTCGGCTTGCCATGGTCATCCAGGATTTCGACCAGCAGTTGTTCTGCGGCAAGGTGCAGGCCCTCGTGGCGCTCGCACTCGGCGCCGATCAGCATGAACTCCCGCGATCCGTACGTTTCAAATACCGGCACTCCAAAACAGGCTTCGATCCGCTCGCGCTGCCACGGGAACAGCTTCTCGGCGCCCGAAATCACGGCCCTGGGAGGCCGAACCTGGAGCTTCTGCTCCAAAATTAATTCGGCGAATTGGGACAGTCCGCTCGTGTATCCCACAAGAACCTCGGGACGGGAGGAGTTGTATTGGACGAGATATTCGCGTGCCCGCGCGGGACTCAAGTCAAAACAACTCACCATACGACGGCGGTAAAGCCAGTTGTAAAGAGAATCCTTGATCCGCGCCCTGTCCAGGCGCCGATGTGGCGGAATCCCCCACAGATGGAATTGTCGCGTCCCCGGCGCCCCGCCGGCCCACCCGTAGCCGCGATGCCAGGCTGCCATCCGCCGTTCATTGCTGATCGGATCAATATCGAATTGCAGCGGCTCGCCCGTGGATCCTCCCGTGGATTTGCCAATGAGACGACTTCCGCGCGCCCGCATGGCGGTGCGGTTGGCGGTGATCGTCTGGCGATCAATGGTTGGCCACGCCGCGAAGTCCTCGAGCGATTCCACGCCAGCGGGGTCAAGTCCGGCTTCAGCCCAGCGCTGGGCATAATACGGACAGTTCGCCTGCGCGTGGATGAGAAGTCGCTGCAATGCCTGCAACTGGATGGAGGCGATCGCCGCGCTCGGCAGCCATTGGCTCGATTCGAGCGAACGCCAATAGCGGAACGTATTCCGCCGCTTGAGGCCCGACTCGAACGCGGGCAGGAGAAGATGACGGTGAATCAATCGGTGCATCGCTCCGCCGTCGTTTTGAGGTAGAGTGATTCATATTCAAGCACCATCTGCCGCGCACCGTAGTGGCATTCGACATGCCGCCGGCCGGCCACTCCCATCGCGGAGGCCGCCGCGGGATCGCGCCAAATCGTCAGCAGGGCAGCGGCAAGCGCCGACGGATCCTGCGGGGGAACGAGTAAGCCCGCTTCATGCGTTACCACTTCGGCGCATCCGCCTACGCGTGTCGCGATGACAGGCAGTCCTCGCGCCATGGCCTCGAGAAGCACGAGCGGCGTCCCCTCCGACCGCGAGGAGAGCACGAGCAATCGCGAGCGAGCCAGGAGCTTCGGCACGTAACTCACTTCGCCGAGAAACCGCACGTGGTCGCGAAGTTGCAGACGGCCAGCCAGGTCCTGAAGGTCATCCGAACACTTTCCGTCGCCGGCAATCTCCAGTCGAAATAACGGCTCCTGTTTGACCACGAGAGCCACGGCGTGCAGCAGCGTGGGCACGTCCTTCATCGGAGTCAGGCGTCCCACCATCACGGCGGGGCCGTCTGATCGTGGCCCGACGTACGAGAATCGGGAGAGGTCGACACCGTTGCGGATGGTGAGAATTTTGGATTGGGGAATCCCTTCCGAACGACTGAGCCGCGCGACGTCGTCGGAGACGCAGACGATTTGATCGGCCAGACATGCGACGGCGCGGGATAACAAAATGGCGCAGCGCGACGCGTTGGGATGCCGGCCGTGTCGCGTGTGAATGGCGACCGGCACGCCTGCCAGCCAGGCCGCGGGCACGGCGTAAATCATCGGATTGAGGTTGTGGGCGTGCAGCACGTCGACCCGCCATCTCCGCATTTCGCGGGCGAGCCGCAACGCGAATCGCGGCCGCAGGCCCGGCGGCTGACCCAATGCCGTGACCGGCCAGCCGCACGCCTCGATCTCCGTGGCCAAAGATCCGCGACTCCCCGTCGACACGAATCGGAGGTCGAACAATCGGCGGTCGGCGTGGCGTGCAAATTCGACCAGCAGCTTCTCCATCCCGCCCATGTCCAATTGCCCCACGACGTGGAGCACGCGCAGGCGCTCGGTCGCCCGTCGGGAAATACGGCCTGCCATCGCAATTGAACGCGGAGCGCAGAGACTCATTGAACCCCTCCATCGATTGGCACGCCGGCCAATTGAATGTCCGCGATGAGTGGAAGATGGGGCGAGCCGACCGGCGAGCCCGTCCAGCAATGCAGGCACTGAGTGCCTGACCCGGTTAGAATGTGGTCGATCCTCAGGCTCCCGTGCCGCGTGCGATAGGTATATCCCCACCCGAATCCCCTCACGCTGAACGCGTCCGAGAAGCCCGCCCACCCCTCCCGAAAAATGGGATCGTCAGGCGGAGTGTTGAAGTCTCCCGCGAGCACCACCGCGTCGCCCGGTTCCGCGGCCCGACGCCGTACCACCAGCGACTCGAAGCGGCGACGCGCGCTGTTGGCGGAGAGCATGGCGGCCGCGCGGGATGGGTTGCTGAAAAAATCACCCAGCGCTTCATGCGGAGACGCCAGATGGAGGTTGAAAATGCGAACGTGCCCGGCGGGCAACTCCAGTTCGAAACAGGCGGCCTCCCCGCGCAGGTGCGGATCGTCGTAATTCGCGGCAACCGATTGCGGCAGTGCCAGTTGACTCAGCTCAAGATCCTCCATCAGGGCGATCGGATACCGACTGGCCAGAAAGAGTTCGCCGGTACGGCGCGTGTGCCACCCGCCGCCGTCGAAAATCGCCCGCTGGCCCTGAGAGGCGCGAATCCTGCAGGGCAACGATGTCAGGTTGGGCGAGCGCGATGGGCGCTTTCATCCGGGCGGCGTCCAGC
This sequence comes from uncultured Phycisphaerales bacterium, assembly GCA_963754335.1. Taxonomy (GTDB): domain Bacteria; phylum Planctomycetota; class Phycisphaerae; order Tepidisphaerales; family Tepidisphaeraceae; genus JBBSDP01. The sequence goes on along the minus strand of CAVWFQ010000005.1, from coordinate 222,139 downwards.
GCGCGGGCATGAACATTACAGGTCAGAACTCGAATGACGCGCCCGTTCGTCCGACCGGCCGGCGCGGCTGTCCTCCCGAGGCAGAGTCCTGCAACAGGTCCCGCGACGAACGATACGCCGGCCAGCAGCAGCCAGAGAAGTCGGCGGCGCAGCGCCGCGGCCGCCGGAACAAGGATCAACAACGGGACGAGCGCCGTCCACCCGGGGGTGAACAGCAATACAGTCGCCGGCCACCAGCGATCTGCGGCCCAGTGGCGTGCCGACCACGCCAGAAGCAGCGCAGCGACGTAAGACCAGCACATGAAGGCAACCAGCAACGCGGCCCTTCGCCGCCGGCGCAGGGCGCTGCGGACCTGAAGAGCTGGCGTTGGCAAAGTTGCTTCAAGCTGCACGAATAATTCCTAGGTTGTCGAACGCCGCAGCAATCGGGCCAGGTCCGTCCCATTCACCAGTCGAAACGACAACACGGCCGCGCAATACGCCGATGTTCCCAAAAGCCCCTGCACGCAAACCATGCGCGCGAACGACAGCCAAAAGGTTCTTCCCGCCCCGGAGTAGCTCCGCGTCAGTTCGGGCAGCACCAAAGCGATCACCCACATCGCCGCCGCCATCAATGCGGTGGCCGCGAAAATCCGCGCCAGGGGCAATTCGGAGAGCCGAGGTGAAAAGGTTCTGATGAAACAGGGAAGGCAAACAGCGGCCTGCACAAGCGGTCGCACCACACAGCTTCCGCACGCGCCCCAGATCCCAAACCGCGCCACGAGCACGAGGACGAGAAACAGATTTAAAAGGCCGGCGATGGCCAGCAACTTCGCCTGTGCGGCATCCTTTCCGGCTGCGTTGAGCGCGTTGCCCAGGATGAGGTTCACGCCGGTGAGGGGGAGGGCCCAGATCGTAATGTGGATGACCCGTTCACAGACTCGCGGCTGGGCCGGGAAAAGCACGGTCGCGATCGGTGCGGCCATGAAAGTCACCAATACCGCCACCGGCATGCAGACCAGCAACGTCATCGAGATCCATCGCATCACGCTGCGCGAGGCCCCAGACTGAGAGTCCTGATAGGCGACGGCCATGGCCGGATAAAACGCCGTAGACAGCCCGTCGGGAATGACCGCCAGGCGTGCGCCGAGGAGCGTTCCGGCGGCGAAGAATCCGAAGGTCGCGTGCGGAACAAAACCTGGCAATATCACCGGTTCGGCATTGGCGCTCAACGAGTAGATGCCGCTTTGCGCGGTAAAAAAGCGGGCCGCTTTGAGAAGGCCCCATAGCCGCCGCGGATGACAGCGGATGCGCACCGGAAAGAATTTGAGTTGGACCATCAGCGTCAATATCGCGGCAGCGCTGAATGGACCCAGAAGGTATGCTCCCGCGAGGCCGACCGGCCCCGAACCGAGCCGGATTGCTGCCACCGAGGCGACGGTCAGCACAAGACCCCCCGTCAGATTTGCAACGGCCAGTAGCGACAGGCGATGAAATGCCTGAAGAAGATCGGCAACCGTCGCGCTGATGCCGGTCAAAACCATTCCCGCCGCCCCGACCATCGTGCATTCCACGATGATGCGGGGATGGCGAAGGGCCATGCACGCCGCGATCGCGATTCCACCAGCCAGGGTCGAAAGGAGGATTCGGCTTCCCAACTGTTCGGCAAATGCGTTTGCCGCCGATTCGGGTTCCCGCGCCACCGACCGGACGAACGGGCCGCGCAAACCGAGGTTGGTCAGGAATCCCGTTGCGGTGACGAGCGACATGGCGGTCGCCCATTCACCGTACGCCGACGCGCCCAGCCCGCGAATGATGTATGCCATCACGGGCACGGTCAGAATGTTGAGCAGCAACGACTGCGCCGCCAGGCTGGCGGCTCCGACGAGCGATACCCGCCCGGGGGTCGAAGAGTGGGTCGATTGCAATTGCCGCATGCAAAACCTCAGGATTTCCGCGCCGCCCGCGATACATCGCCGGCGCCCAGGTCCGTCAGCCCGGTACCTGATTCGCAAACAAATGAACGAACACGTATACGACGGCGACAAGCAAGACGCCGGCCATCGCCATGCCGCGTACGAATCGCACGTCGAACCGGCCGGTGAGCTGGGCGCGATGGTCGACGATTCGCAGATAAACGGCGCAGACCCCCAGGACCAGATAGGTCGGGGTCACGTAGGCCCGGGAGAGTGAGAACATCCCGATCGCGTAAGCGGCCAGGATTCCCGCGAGGTAGGGCCGAAGCCGGAGCATCTGCATCTTCTCGTGGGGCACAACATCTGCGGCGGCGTTGGCTGCTAGCGCCGGCCTGCCCAGGCGATGCAGGCTGAGCATTGCGTGAACGAACGCCCCGAGAAACAGGACGCCACCCAGAAATCCCAATTCGGTGAAGCATTGGAGATACGAATTGTGAACAACGATTCCCTCCCGGTCAGCGAATTCCCCGAACCCGATTCCAAAGACCGGCGATTCGCGAAACTGCGCGAGACCTTCCCGCCACAGGGCCATTCGGGTCTGCGCGGTCTCCTGGTCTGTCGAGACCTCGGTCTGCCTGCCGGAAAAGATGAAGAAGACGAGCGGTCCGAGAAGCAGTGCCCAGAGCATCGCCTTTCGCCAACCGACGCGTTCCACCAGGAATACAACTGTGCCGGCAATGAGCGCCATGAGCCCACCGCGAGATCGAGTCATGGAAAAGGCAAATCCGAAAAATGCGATGGGAAGAAACCAGAGCAGCCGTCGCGGCGACCTTCGCCACCCGGTCGCGAAATAACCGCAGATGCCGCTGGCGACGAGAAGGATCAGGCAAAAGTCGTTCGGGTCGTTGTAGACGCCGGTCGCGCGAAGCCGCGAGAGTTCGTCCGCCCCCTTGTCTGGATCCAGGCTCGATGTGATGGCCGCTATTTGGATCACGCCGTAGTGGTTCAGCAGTGCGATCGTTGTGAGGAAGATCGCGCACCCGACGATCCAGAGCAGGAGTCGTCGCAGCCGGGAAGGCGAATCAACCAACCCCGCCAGGAGCAGAAAAAGGATCACGCACTTGAAGTATTCCGCGGCGGAGGTTCGGGCGCCCCAGAGCGAGAAGTGACTCAAGTGGGAGAGCACGACCGCGCCAAACACGCCAAGTACGCACACCGTGATCGGCCGACTGACCAATGATGACGCGGCGAATTGGGCAGTCACTCGGGGCAGCGATACCACGAGGCAAGCGGCCGCGAGCAGCTTGAACAACGGTGCGGCCCCCAGGACGGGCCACACTTCTTCGGGGTGAATCAGCACGACCGGCGTCAGCAGAAGCAGAAGGAAAAAGCCGAAGCGGTTTTCGGCCGGAAAGCGCTCGGCGACGCCATCTTCGGCGCCAATCATGTCAACCCGGGATAGGGGCACGGTCATCATGCCGTCCAGGCCCTTTCGGAGGGATCTTCGTCATCGCCTGGATCGGCCGAGCCTCCGCCGGCCAACTCACGTTGGGTGGGATTGCGGTCCGGGAGCATCACGAGCTTGCATTGCGTATTTGCGAGAGCGGCGATCAGATAAAACGCCGTGCAGATCAGGATGCGGGCGTCGAGCCAGGGGCTCATGTTGCGAACGTAATAAAGATCGTACACCAGTTTGCGCCGCACGTGTTCGATTCGCGTGTCGGAGAGGAGGTGAACCTGGGCCATACCCGTCAATCCCGGCCGTACCTGCACGCGACCTCTGTAGCCCGGGACCTGTCGCTCGATTTCGGCGATCAACTCCGGCCGTTCGGGCGCGGGCCGATCAGGCTCATCTCCCCGCGGGCAACGTTCCAGAGCTGCGGCAACTCGTCGAGGTGCGTGGCCCGCAGAAACCATCCGACGCGCGTAACGCGAGAGTCCTGGCGCGGCGACCAGACCGGACCCGTCTGCGTTTCGCTTCCGCAGTGCATCGTACGAATCTTGTAGATCCAGTAGATGCGCCCTTTCTCTCCCATTCTCCGCTGCCGGTATAACATCGGGCCGGGAGCGGCCAGCTTGGCCAGGAGACCCAGGAAAAGGACCAGCGGCCCGGTCAGCAGCAGTAAGAGCACAGCCACAATCCGGTCGGCGGCGGCTTTGCAGGGGGGATACCAACCTGGCTCGGTCACGGCCTGGGTGCCGGCATGCTCCGCCGCCTCGGCATGCGCAGCCTCTGGGGCTTCTTCGTCATCACAAACGGAAAGCTCGGGTTGCATTTCTCTCTTTTCCTCTTCGGCTCACCGGCAAGTTATGAAGCCTGTGAGTCTGACGGAGTCTCCGAACGTTCCTGCGCGATGGGCGGCGCGTGTCGCAATCGCTGCGACGCGCCATGTCGAGCGCCCGATTCGACGCGCCGCATAACCGAGGCCGCCGGCGTAGTCGATCGCGCCACGCTGCTGTCCCCTCCGTTCAGCGGGACCAATGCCTCAGGCGTGCCCGAGGCGCTACGCGTCGAGCCGTAGCCGTACGCAAGGAGATCCCCGGGGCGGGCGCGGTTGAAGACGATGCCGGTCGTCCTGGCTCCAATGGAGTCAAGGTGCCGAAGCGTTCGCTCGACGAGCGGCTGCGGTTCACCCCGCGTGATGGCCAGGATCACTCCATCCACTTCCGAAGCCAGAAGGGAAGCCTCAATGCAACTCAGGGCCGGCCCGGTGTCGATGAGAATGGTGTTGAAGGCGGTTCGAGCTTCGGTCAGCAGGCGACGAAACGCCACCGGTGACAGTTCACTCCCCTGGGATTCCTTCATGCCGGCGGTCAGCGCCCACAATCGGGCGGTTTCAGTCGTCACCAGGCTGTTCTTCATGGTCCCCGAGCGAAGGCATTCAACCAGGCCGCGATGTTGCGGTGCGCCGAGCGATCGGGTGAGACCGCGGCCGATCATGTCGCAGTCAATCACCAGCGTTTTGGAACCGGATTGGGCAAACGATTCGCCCAGTATTCTCGTCAGGCGCGTCTTGCCGTCGCCCGCGCAGGGGCTGGTCACGAGGTATACCGCCGGCTTGTCGCTCGCCCGCAGTACCTGGAGCATGACACGGACCTGATGATGGCAGTAATCACTCAGGGCGGCTTGTTGCGGGTCCACATTGCCCGGCGGCAACAGCGGGATGGCGCCGAGAAGGCGAACTCCCTGCGATTGCAGTTCCGGCTCGTCAGGGCGCCAGTGCCGACGCCACACGATGCCAAGCAGAACCAGTGCCGCGATCGGCAACGCGCCCGCGCCGACTGCGCCGGCCAGCGCCATTTTCGCCCGCGGGTCGACGATCGGCAGCGCCGGGACCGTCCCCTGGCTTACGATTTGCAGCTTGCCGCCCAGGATGCCCTGCAGTTTTGCGCGATCGATCTCACGATCCACGTCTGCAAGCTTCCTGGAGAGATCCAGGGCAGTCGCCTGGGTCGCTTCGATCTGCATGGTCTTGGAGCCTAATGCGACCATCTCCGCGCGGCTTTGCTCGCACATCCGCGTCAGTTCTTTTTCCCCCTGCCGGAGCGAATCGACGGATTGGCCGGCGGCGGCGCCGACTCGATTTTCGACGCCGGGAGCCGAAGCGGCTCCGATCCCGCCCTGGCGGAAATCGTCTGCCTGCCGTTTGATCCGCTCGTCCTGCAAAGCCAGGAGCGCTTTGAGCCGGATCACGTCCGCGTTGCCTTCCAGCGCTCCGTTGGCGCGAGTCTGCAGGAGCTGCGTCTCAATGCGGTTCCGTTCGGTAAGGTAATCGCGCATCTGGGGGTCGAGCAGCGAGATTTGATTGACGGTCAAATCGCGCGTCGGCGCGCCCGCTTTGGGGGATGCCGCAGCGGGGTGTTCGACAACGGCCAGCGCAACGCGGGTGTCGGCCAGTGCCGATTCCAGCCGGGCAACTTCCTGCAACTTGGCTTCAAAGAGGGGCTTGAACTGAGCCGAGCCGAATTCGCCGGCGATGCGGGCTGTCTGCGCCTGGGCTGCGGCCAGCCGGTCGGCCAGATCGGAGCGTTGTGCTTCCAGCACGTGGAGCCGGTCCTGGTCGCTTTGGTAGCCGTTGGCTTCGTAGAGTTCGGTGTACGCGGCCAGCGCCGCGTTGACGCCTGCGGCCGCGGCGACTGGGTCATTGTCGGTAAAGGTGATCCGCAGATGCTCGGTCTTGACCGGATGATCGACGACCATTTGCCGTGCGAATGAAGCGACCGCGCCAGGAGACGATGTGTCTCTCCCAACGGCTTCCCAGGCGCGATCCCGCAGGGCGCGCTCCACCAGGCTGCGGCTGGTCAGGACAAGGACCTGGTTGTGCAGGAATTCCTGAAAGACCGACATCTGCCGGCTTTCATCTCCCTCGCTTGCCATCGGGCGTGGAGAGAAGGCGATCCGGATGAGCCCCTCACTTCGGTAAGACGGTTGTTGGAGCCGGTAGCCGATCCACCCGCCGATCGTCGCGAAGCCCAGGGTGAGCAACGTCGCCAGCAGATATCTGCCGCGCAACGCCTGGAGCGCGATGCGGTAGGGATCTGCGCCGAGCGCAGCGGATCCGCGCGGCGGAGCGTTCGATGAAGACGCACTGTCAGAGTTGGACGAAGGCAAAGCAATCATCATGCCACGCGTTCAGCTTTATCGCCGATGCAAAACGTAATCAGCACATTCCCGTTGCATCGAATGACTTGGTGACTATCCCAATTAGAGCTGGAGGTGTAGCCGACATCTTGCGACTATTCATCCTTCCCACTTACGGCTCAACGGCGGCATCTTACCAAGGATCGAAAGGAACACTAGAAAAAAATGAGAAGCCAAAAACGGCAATTTGGGCAATCAGGGATGGCGGGGCGGGTTGCTTGCATCGCTTCGCGTCTTCTTCATTGTGCTTTGATGACTTAAGTCGATTGTGTCGGTGAGTGGAGGCTTTCGGATCTTTTTGGCATTTGCGTATGGGCATTTATAAGCCCGATTGTCCTCACCGAGCCGACTGCAGAAGTCAGTTGAAGATTGCGGCGCGCAGTTCAAATTCTCCACTGATGGCCGTTTGACAAGCTTGTGCTGGATGATCTGCACGAACGCGAGTGTAGGCTGGGGCCGCGACATTTGATTACGGAAATGTGAAAACGCTTCAAAAACGCGTTATCGGGTGATAAATGATTACGAGGCTATGGGTCATTCTGTCATGGGTGTCTTTCGACGCTTGCTCTGAAGACCGCGTCCGACCGGACATGATTCCACGTCCTCAGCACTTTGATCGGCATGCGCTGGCGGCAGCGTTCACGGGGATGCGATATCCGCTACAATCTCCCGATGCGGATCATCCTGACGGCGGTCGATCAGCCCCTGGCCGATGCATGGCGCCGGTACTGCGGAGACCTCGAAGGCGTCACCATCCACCACGGGTCGATCTTCGACGTCAACTGCGAGGCCCTGGTCAGCCCGGCTAATAGCTTCGGGTTCATGGACGGCGGGATCGACGCCCTCTACTCCGCGCCTCGGCATGCTAGTCCAGCGGCGGCTCCAGGACCTGATCCGCACCTGCCACCACGGCGAGTTGCTCGTTGGCGCGGCCGAGATCGTCCACACCGACGACCCGTCCTTCCCGTTCGTCATCGCCGCCCCGACCATGCGCGTCCCCATGAGGCTGCGCGAGTCAGTCAACCCGTACCTCGCAGCCCGGGCGGTCCTGCTGCTGATCCGCCACGGCGTCTTCCCTGACGGACCGTTCGCCGGCGAGGCGGTCGCCAACGTGGTCAAGACCGTCGCGTTCCCCGGCCTCGGCACCGGCGTGGGAGGAATTGCCCCGAATACCTGCGCGCACCAGATGCAGACGGCGATCGACGAAGTGGTGCTGGGGGGTGGGTCGTATCCCGCGAGCTGGGCCGACGCTCAGGCCCGCCACCAGTTACTTTACACCGACCGCGTGCGCGATCTCCAGAGGGACTGACGCGGTGGGGAAGCGGCAGGGCGATCGCATGTGGCTTTTGTGGTGCAGGCTTCCAGCCTGCTCAATGTAAGTGGCAGCTGGAAGCCTACACCACAAGAATCGTGATTCCCTTCAGGCGAAGGGCTGGATGCTGGCCGAAACGCGGGGAAATGATTGACGCAGAGTCAACGCCCCGTCGGCATTCCGATCACCCGGGATTATCGACTTGAAGGAACATCCGCGAAGATTGTCGCGATCCTTATCGTTCTCATCGTATTCGCCGGGGCTCTGGGCCCAAGGGTTTAAACATGTTAACCCGCTCGCCGGCGCGAGCAGCGTCAAGGCTCCCGCAACGCAGAGCCCGATGCATCCCGGCTCCGGCACCGGGGCCACCGTGGTACCGTCGGCATTGAACGCTGCGCCGTCGAGACTGAACGGCAACGCGCCGGTGTCCTGGAATGTGAAGTTGTTGGTTATCCCGACATCGCTATACGGAATGTTGAAATCGAATGTCGTGTCGGCGGCGGGCAGGAAGGCCCAGCAGGTCGCTCCCGGCATAGACACCGACCGTGCCGTCGGCGGCCACGCCGTGATAGTCAACCTCGACATACCCTCCTATGGATTGAATCCGGGAGCGGGGTCTTTCGCCTCGCGATCTTCTCAACAGCACCCATGCCGTGCGGTAGTGCCCGACAAGCGGAACATGAATGAGGAGTCGCACATGCCGCTCAGGTCACGATTCCTGCCTTGGCTCATCCTCTCAGTATCGTTTGCGGCGGCTTGCCGTGCCGAACCGGCGACGCAGCCTATTGCCATCGGGGGTGGCGAAGTGGGCGACCTGCTTCGCAAGTGGTACGCCGAAGGCACTGCCGCTGGAAACGCCGGCGACTGGTATGACAATCGCGACCGCGGCCATTCCAACCTCGACCTCGCCCCCTACCCGCAAATCCAGAAAATCCCCTACGCCGACGAAGACCGCAAAGCCAACCGTGACTGGGCGCTGCAAATTACCGTGCTGCCCAAAGTGGTCTTCGGCAACTCTTCCACCTCCGCGGGAGTCAACAGCGGCGGCAGTAATGTTCGCACCTATTACGTCAACCCGCAGGGATTGCCCTTCCTCTACGCCGAGTACACGCACAACAATATTTACATGTACCCCGAGCATTGCGACCATCGCCCCGGGCACAACGGCACGCCGAACCATGGCGATCTTTATCCCACCAACACGCCATTTCTGATTACGTCGCAGGGTTCATCCGGCTCCGACCAGCCGTTCATGCACGCCGTCCCCTATACGCTCGCGGCGTTTCGGCCGGAGGTGAAGAAAAAGCTGGTGGAGAGCGGAACGCTGATGCCCACCGTGCAGTTGATCCTGCGATCCAGCAACAATCATTTGAAGGACCCCGCCGAATATCTCACCGGAAAGGCGCATCCCTCTGTCTTTGAGGGGGCCTGGGTGGATCCGCTGAAAATGGTGAAAATGGCGAATGACATCACCCTGGAAACCATTCCTCCGCTCGTGCAGTTGAAGGTGATTGAAGAAGACCCCGCCACGCCGGGCGTCGATTATTTTGAAGACGGCGTCAGCGAAAAGCTCGCCGACACTCCGGCCGTCATCGCTCGCATCTTCCGCTCTGCAATATGGTCGCGGCGGATGGTTGTCAGCACGAGAGCAGCATCGATCTCAACCATCGTCCGCTGAAAATCACCTGGGTTGTCCTGCAGGGAGATCCGGCAAAGATCAAAATTACACCCAGGAATGAATCCGGCAGCATCGCTGAGATCATCGTTCAATATCCCGCCGGCGCCCGGTGCAGCCGGGTTCGGCGCTCGAATCCAACCGCGTCGAAGTCGGCGTGTTCGCCAATAACGGCTCGTACTATCGCCGCCGGGGTTCGTCACCTGGTTCAGCCTCGACAATGAGGCCGAACCTACGACAGCGCTGGAAAGCTCCTGGAAATCGGCTACGCCATGGGCGAGCCGGTGCTGGGCGTGGGGAATTGGTCGGCTTTCTTTGACCTGCTGCAGCACGATTCGCCCACTCTTCCCGGCGCAAAACAACTCCTGTCTCAGTTCACGGAGGTCGAACTGGCCGCACTGAAAAAGGCGGGCGAGGAATATGCCCCGGCGATCGCCGCGGAAGTGGCTGCCGAGCAGAAACGGAAGGACGCCGAGGCAGACGCGAAAAAAGCAGACAGCGGTGTCAGGCCGGCGGCAGAGGCGGCGCTGAAAGCCGCAAACACGGCGCATCAAGAGGCGGCCGAACTGGCGGAAAAGGTGCTGACCACGCCGCGCGACGGGTTGAAGCAAGGCGTCAAAGCGCGGGTCGAAGGCGCGTTGAATGCGCTGGCCGCCGATCCGATGCTTTTGAAGGATCATGCCGCTGAGCTATCCATCGACGACGATAGCGCCAAAAAGGCGATCCTCGCCGAAGCCCTCAAGCGGCTGGCGGGTTTGGGAATTGTCAGCGAGCAGAAGGAGTGGACCCCCATCGCGCCGGCTCGACTCCGGTGCAGGATCGGCTCACGCAATTTGAGAAAGCCCAGATCGAGCGGTTTAACGATCAACTGATCGCCGGCATCATGCTGCGCGGGATCGTCGACGCGAACTGGCGCGAAAATTTCGTAGACTTCCGCCTCACTGCGCCAAAGTCCTGGCGCGATGTCTATCACTATGACGACAAGGGAGCCCGCACCGGCTGGACGCGCTACGACGGCGGCGCGGCGAGCGAATTCGCCGCTGACGGGAACCTGATCGCAGAAAAAGACGCCAGCGGCCATCCGACAAAGTTCAAGAGTGTGAAATACGAACGCGAGCGGGGAGCAAATTTCCCGCTCAGGCAAGTTTTGGGAAATGCAGCAGCGCCGGAAAAGCCCTGAGAATCGCGTCCTGCTTGGCGGGAACTTCGCGCTTCGTCCCGCGTCCAAAGCCCCATGCGGAAAATCATGATACTCCTCGCCATGGGAATCCTTTTCGTGCGCAACCACCCACGCACTGCCGGAGAACGTGGCGGCCACCCAGGCGGCCCTTTCCTCCAAGCCCGCTGAGTGGCATGGCCTGCAAGTCATGGTCACGCTGCCCAAGGCGACCTTGACTGCCGATGAGCCGCTCGCCTTCACGCTTCAATACAGGAATGTATCGAACAAACCCATCTCGCTTTGCGATCCCGATCACTTCTGGAGTTGGGCGACTCGGTTTACCGACGTGAAAGCCGGAGAACCCTGGACGTTGCGAGAGCTCTTTGGGAATGACCGAATTCCCGAGTCGGTGATTTCTCTCAAGCCGGACGGGATCTTCGAGGTCCCCGTGGGGCTTGTTGCTGGAAAAGATCGATTCGATTTCGGGCTCTGGGGTGACCTGCAGAAAAGAACAGTTCCTCCCATTAAGCACCTTAGTCCGGGCAAATATCGACTGACCGTTGAGATCTCTCTCAGAGAGACTCCAGTACGAGGACCCGAAACAATCGCTCCGTTCTGGATCGGCACGATCGCCACTCAGCCGCTGGACCTCGAGATCAGGGAGAAGCCCGCAACTCAGCCCGCCGGCTGATCACAGGCAGGGTTGATTGCGGTGCCCGGGCAAGGTCGGATGCGTACAGTGATTTCATTTATCGTTCCGGCCTTCAACGAGGAACTTCTTCTGGGGTCTACCCTGCTTGCGTTGCATGCCGCTCAGGTTCTCAATTACCTGAAAAATCGCAGTGACCCGGGGCCGTTCCCCGCCCCTTTGTTAAGAAGTGTTTTGGATTTTGTTTAGCACTCGGCATGAAATGAAATCTGCCGATTCGCGCATGATCCGATGATATAACGCATCTGTGATAGTAGCCGCCAACGGCCGCCACCATTGATGCCCTCACACGATACACCAACCTCGAACCCCAACAGCGACGTTGAACAAATCATTGCAGATTTCCTCAACGCTGAAGAAGGGGGCGGACATCGGACCGCGAGGCGCTGATCGCGGCCCATCCAGGGCACGCCGTTGCCATCAAAGCCTTTTTGCAGATGCACGACTTGCTCAGGGTTTCCGAGCAGGGCGATATTGAACCAACTTCTGCGGGGCAACGGAAAGGCCCGAACGGCGAGCCAGCGACAAGAGTTCGATATCTCGGCGAGTACGAGCTTCTGGACGAAATCGCCCGCGGCGGCATGGGTGTCGTTTTCAAGGCCAGGCAGATCAAGCTGAATCGGATCGTGGCGCTGAAGATGATCCGTGCCGGCGAATATGCCAGCGAGCTGGATATCCGCCGCTTCCAGCTCGAGGCTCGCTCGGCGGGGGTTCTGCAGCATCCGAATATTGTTTCGATTCATGAGACGGGATTCCAAAACGGACAATTTTACTTTTCGATGGACTTCATCGACGGGCCGAGCCTGTCCGAAGTTGTCCGCGAGAACCCGCTTCCCGGCAACAGCCGCACGCACGCGGCCACGATCGCCCAGGCGATTGCTTTTGCGCATAGCAAGGGCATTTTGCACCGTGATCTCAAACCCTCGAACATCCTTCTTGATCAGCAGCAGCGCGTGCATGTGACCGATTTTGGCCTGGCACGGCAACTGACGAACGATCAGTCGCTCACGCTCAGCGGCCAACCGTTCGGCACGCCGGCGTATATGCCTCCCGGAACAGGCGGCGGGGGCGATTAAACTCGTTGGACCCGCCAGCGATGTCTATTCGATCGGTGCGATCCTCTATCAACTGCTCACGGGCCGCCCGCCGTTTCAGGCGGCGTCGAGCGTCGAAATGCTGTTGCAGGTGAAGGACAAAGAGCCGCTTCGCCCGCGCCTGATGGTGGCCAGCGTGCCGCGGGATGTTGAGACGATTTGCCTGAAATGTCTCGAAAAATCCCCGGAAAAGCGTTACGGCACAGCCCAGGAATTAAGCGATGACCTGGGCCGCTATTTGGCCGGCGAAGCGATCCTGGCTCGTCCGATCGGGGGGATCGGACGAGCCGTCAAGTGGGCGAAGCGTCGACCGGCGTCGGCGGCGCTATACGGCGTGATTGTCATTTCCGCCGTCACGGTGGCGATCGGCAGTGTGTGGTACAACGGCCGGCTGCGGGCCGCTCTGTCAGAAAGTCTGCATCAAAAATCGCTGGCCGAAGAGCAGCGCGCCGCGGCCGAGCAGCAGACCGTACTCGCGCGGCACGCGTCTGTACGCATTTCAACTCGGTCAGGCCAATGGCCTATGCGCAACGATCCGCGTCAGGCCCGGGCCGTGCTGAATAACACTCCGGCCGAGCTTCGCGATTTTACCTGGCGATGGATGGCGGGTCGTTGCCAGCAGTTGCCGCAGACGACAATCGTGACGCACGATCCGTCGATTGTTGCCGTCGTCGAGTTGCCCGATCATCAAACACTGCTGACCGCCGGCGAGCGCGTGACGCGGTGGAGTCTGGCGGGGTCGGCCAGCGTCGGCGAATGGCCGGGACGATGCGACTTCGGGAGTTTCCACAGCCTCGCCGTCTTGCGCGATGGCTCACTGATTGCCGCGGGCGGTGACTTTGGGTGCATCCGGGCCTGGTCCGGCGATGGTACGCCCAAACTCAACCTCACCAAACGGGGCACGATCGTCGCTATCGCGCTATCGGATGATGGCCGCCATATCGCGTACGCGAGCCAGGTCATGACGGGGCGGTGCGAGGTCTTTCGGCTTTCACTTGAAGAGGCTGCAACTGAGCGGGTGATCGCGTCGGATGTGCGAAACATCGTTCAAATGACGATGGCCGATCGCGATACGTTGCTGATGGTGATGTCCAGCGACGGCGCATACGGCGCTTTTCGCTCGATAGCGGCGTCGAGCGCACGACGACCGCGGCGCCGGTGAGCGAGGTTCTCGCCGCATGCACGCCTGACGGAAGAACCGCTGCACAAATCACCGATCGGTCGGCCGGCGACGTTCAATTGCTGGATCCAGGCACCGGCCAGCTTCGGGGTATTCGCACCAGCGGGCAGCCAATTCAAAGTCTTCGATTTTCCGACGACGGGCAATCGCTGGCTGCCGTTGGCGATGGCGGAATGCTCTGGGAGTGGCCGCTGACGCTGTCGGATTGGTCGCAGGAATGCAAAAGCGATGAGGCATCGCTGTCGGCGATGACATTCATCGATAACGATCGGCTGGCCGTCGCTAACGGCACGGTCGCCGAGGCTGGACGGATTCAGTTCATCTCGATGAATCCGCTCATCAAGAAGCCGATAAAAACGCCGCACACCAATTGGATTGCGGCGCTCGCGGTTTCCGACCGCCTGATCAGCGGCGATCGCTCGGGGAACCTGGTGTTTACCGCACTCGACGGCGCCGCCGGCGGTCGAGCGGATCTGAACCGACCCATCAGCGCGATTACCCGGGGGTCGGGCAACGGGCTGGCGGTGGCGTGTGGGAATGAAATTATCCTGACCGACGACGACGGCAAGGCGATCAAAACGTTGCAAGGTCATACTGGCGAAGTTCTCGCGATGGACCTTACTGCCGGTCACACAACGCTCGCGTCGGCATCCGCCGATGGATCGGTTCGCCTCTGGGACGGTGACAGCGGCCGGGCAATCGCGACGCTGAGTGGGCACCAGGACGTGGTCCGCTGCGTGCGTTTCACCCGCGACGGCCGGCGGCTCTTTTCCGGCGGCGACGATCGCAGCGTGCGCGAGTGGGACGTCGCCACCGGCGCGGCCTCGGCACTCTATTGAGCCACGCCGAAGCGGTGCAGTCGCTCGATTTATCGTCGGACGACAAAACCCTCGCCACCGGCGATCGCGGCGGGACGCTCAAACTGTGGGCCGCTGATTCGGGCCAGCTCCTGCTATCACTCCACGTGGCTGACTCGCCGATCCGCGCCTCCGCTTTCTCCGGATGGAACAAACCTGTGCGTGGCCAGCGAAGACGGCTGGCTGCGATCCTTTCACGCCGAAAGCGAAACCGCTCAAGTAGAAGGAACAAAATGAAGCGACACCTGATTCTGATCATCGCGGCGACTTCGCTGATCGCTGCGACTGACGCACTCACCCCGACCTCAAGCGCTCCACAAGTGGCCAAAGCGTATTGCGACGCCGTCTTAAGAGGCGATGCCGCCGCTGCGACCGCCACGCTTTCCGCAGGATCTTCTCCCACGGCAGGTGAGGCGGCGATGAAGCCGGGGCAACTCGCCGGCGCGGCCTTCACGCTGGAAGCGTCCAGGCCGGGCAGGGATTCGGTTGCTATTCCCTACACGCTCAAGGGACTCGCTATCGAATTCCCCGATCACAAATGCGCGGACAACTCATTCTGACCCGGCAGCAGACCACGTGGAAAATCGTTTCTGACACGATCCTGTCGCCCGGCGGCGAGAAACTGATGCCGGTCGTCGCGCCAACCACATCCACCCAGCACTCAGCCACCACGGCGGGAGAGAAGCAGGCGGAGAAGGTCGTCAACTCCGCGATGGAAGCATGGAAAAAAGGAGACGTGCAGGCCATCCAGGGTTTACTGACACGCAAGGCACAGGAGACAATCGCCAAACCCGAAAAGGTCGACGGTGAGTCACATCACTTCAATCCGAAAGCCGCCAGCCCCGATGCGACGTACAGCATTCAAAGTGTGGTGGCGGAAGGAACCACCATTCTCGCCGCCGTTCGCATCACCGATCCGATGGACCCGATGGCGGCCAAAGGCGCGGTCTTGCGCTGGCGTTTGAAACCCGAAGGCCAGACATGGCGGATCGCCAAGATGGTCTACGTCGGCCCCGACGACATCGCGTCTCGATCTTCGACCTTGAAAATCCGTCGGCCGACGCCGGCTTGTTGGATCTCGCGATGGCGGCGATGGCCAGGGTCTTGGCGGCCCACCGCCGACGCCTGGCAAAGCGACCACGATTCCAGATTCGCCCGGCGAGGATGCCGCCAAACCGCTGCCGGGCGGGATCAGTCTTGCGGATTTCGAGCAGTCATGGAAGCTCGGCGAAGACATCAATGCGACTCCCGCCGCCACGGCAATTCAATCTCTGTGCAAGAGTATGAACGTGAAAGCGAGCCTCGATCCCGCCGTGAAAAGGCAGCAATCGGTGAGCGTCAAGGCCGGCGATTTTTCGCGGCTGCAGGCGATCGAGGAAATTTGCCGACAGATCGGCGCTCACACGGTGTTTGAAAACGGGACCGCGAAGATTCTCCCGGCCCGGCGACGTCGCCGACAGCCGCCGCGGGGCCGTTCGTGATTTGGGTCGATCGACTCCAGGAGTTCCCGCCCTCGGAACGGCCCGACTGCAGGTGCATGTGCAGAGCGTGGGACTGCCGTCGGCCGTGGCCCACGCGATGACGAATATGGCGACTGCCCCCAGGGCCTTTTCGATCCTGTCGGCCGAAAGTGAACCGGGCGTTTCGTTGATTGACCCGAACGGATTTCCTCTCGCCACCTTCAATTCCCAGGCCAGCGAATATTCCTTTGCCGAGCCGGTGCAACTGCGGAATCTGTTGCGGATGGTGAAAAAGTTCACGCTGAAAACGCAGGTCACCGCGCAGGTGCCGATTAAAATCATGCAGTTGAAACTGCCGAGCCTTACGGTCGCAGCCGGTTGCAGGAAGGACGCGTTCGAAATGACGGTCAGGAAAATGGAAAAGTCGCCGATGGCCATGCCCGGCCAGGAGCCGTATGTGATCACGTTTCAGATCAGCGGAGCCCAACGTGATGCCATTGAAATGCAGTTCCTGGACGCGAATTCCAAGATGCTTCGTAGCCAGCCCGGCGGATTCATGGGATTTGTGAAGGAAGACGAAGCCTCCTTCACCGTTCAAGGCAAGCCCGCCAGCGCCATCGCCGTCGTTACCACTGAGCAGAGGCCGGTGAAGTTCGATCTGGCGATCACTGACGTTCCCCTGGCGCTGGCGGATCAGATGCCCGAGCAACTCGAGGCGCTCACGTTTTCGGGCCACGATGCACCCGTTCAGATCGATTTTGTTGCCATGGTGAGCAGGGACAATTTCTTCAAAAACGCGAAAGCCAGGGTGACGAATTTCAGCAACAAACCCGTCCGGTCAGTGATTGCCACCGGCGATTGCATGGACGCCTCGGGGAAGCCCTCATTTCGCGGGATTCCGGTTCCCTTCGGACGCGATGAGATGGCCCCGATCGTGCAAGCCGCGGCGACCGCCCAGATCACAACCGCCAACTCGAGCGCGCCAATGAATACGGCAGACCTCAAGTTGCAAATCAAGCAGGTCCAGTTCGCCGACGGCTCGGTTTGGCCGGAGGAGAAATCCGCCGTAATGGTGAAAAAGCCGAGTCCGATACGGCGCAGGGACCAGTATTTATGCGCCAACTGACGTGGCCGCGCTAACCCATCAGGAGGGGCAATCGGTTAACGTTGAAGGCGTCGTCAGGGAGATCGTGCTTAAATCCAAACACGTCCTGCTCGAGTTCGAATCGTCTGGACAACCGGCTTTGCACGGCGCGTGTTTCGCCGACAAAGAGGCCGAGGCCCATAGCGCGCTGCTCGGCGACTTTGGCACGTCACTCATCGGCAAACGAGTCCGACTCAAGGGCGTGGTCTCCCTGCGCAAGGGAAAGCCGGAGATCGAAATCCGCGATATCAAGCAGATCGAATTGCTCGGCGGTCCGCCGAAATAGCCGACCGGCGGCATCATCGAATATCATCGGCCGGCAATTCGTCTGAAAGGAAGGTGCATGGCCGACGAGACCGGGAAATCGATGTGGGAGAATTCTCTCGGCGAATATCGCGCATATCTGCATCGACTGGTCAGCGCAAGACTTGAACCGTCTATCCGTCGAAAACTGGACGAGTCTGACATTGTCCAGCAGGCGTTGCTGGCGGCGCACCCGGTCGATCGCTCAATTTGCCGGCTCAGACCGTGCCCAGCTCGCCGGTTGGCTGCGAAGGATTCTGGCCAACGAAATGG
The DNA here is from genome assembly GCA_963754335.1 of uncultured Phycisphaerales bacterium. GTDB lineage: Bacteria > Planctomycetota > Phycisphaerae > Tepidisphaerales > Tepidisphaeraceae > JBBSDP01. The sequence goes on along the minus strand of CAVWFQ010000005.1, from coordinate 204,436 downwards.
CACAGGAGCTTCGCCGCCTTCGTACCGCCAAGCGCGACGCGGCAATCGAAGTTCCATTGCAGGCTGATTGGGACACCTCGATCGCCAGAGTCGACGCCTGGGCCGCCGACGGGGCGACGAGTCCCAGCCAGAACGTGATCGCCAATGAAAATCAGGACCGGATCAAGCGTGCGATGCTTTCGCTGTCGGCCGCCCAGCGCGAAGCGATCTCGCTTCACTATCTGGAAGGAATGAAGATCGCTGAAATCTGCAACCTCCTGCAAAAGAGCCAGACCGCCGTTGCCGGACTGATCCATCGAGGGCTCATTGGTCTTCGAGAAAAGATGGATCTGAAAGCTGGCATGAATCTGCTCACTCACCGGCCGGTGCCGCACATCTGAACCCGATGTGATCCCGGATGACATCGATGAGCGCGCCGCTTGCGTCCTTCTCCCGGGGGAAGTAATTGCCGCGATGAAGAATCGTCCAGTCTCCTTTCCAGGAGTTGACGACAAATCCGCCGCCGCGATAGGTCCGGCGTTCGCCGGGAAATTGCGAATCGATCGCTTCGCGTCCGTCGTCGGAGCGATACGGATATGGGCCGATGCGCGTCGAGCACCATTGCCAGACATTTCCGGCCATGTCCATGCATCCCCAGGGGGAGACATTGCCCGGAAAATGCCCCACGGGGGCCGTGCCGGCGGAGCCGTGCAGATCCTGTGGGGACTGCAATTTTGCCGTGTCAAAATCATTCCCCCACGGCAGGACGCGCCCATCGGTCCCCCGGGCGGCTTTCTCCCACTCGGCTTCAGTCGGCAAACGCACACCCGCCCATTTCGCATACGCCAGCGCGTCAAACCATGAGACATTGACCATCGGATGGTCATCGATCCAACCCCACCCCGGCGGCCCGGGCATGGACCTCGACGTCTTCCGGCAGAACTCCCGATATTGTTTCACCGTCACCGGGCATTTGTACATCCAGAACGCCGCGGTCCAGACGGTGTTCTGGTCCTGGCCTCCCAGCCCGCCCATGGTGAAATTCCCGCCGTCCACGTAGACCATCTCGGCTCCGTCGATGCGGTTGATCCGGCTCACAACCGGCCGGGTCGCAGGGCCCGGCTTGAGGGACGCACGTGCGCCGCCGATCGGGTCCAGCTCCACGTCGGTGACAGAGATCGCTCCCGATCCGTGGAGATCGGTTCGCGTCAGCCCAAGCGTCACGGCCCTGGCCGAATCGATCGCCAGCGGACCCAGGGAATACGAATCCTTCTCAATGGCGGGGGTGGTTTTGACCAAGGACATATACAAGGGCGAGCAGCAGACCGATCTTCGCCGCGCGATGGATCCAGGCTGAACTGGCAAACTTCACGGCCCTTATACGCCATGGGGTGGTATCTGTTTGGCGGGTATGTGTTACTTTGGATTCTTCGAAGCCATCCAGGCTTCCGGTCGAATCGCGTCGAACCTTGGCGTGAAATCGGCCGCCCATAGATTCCATTTTCGTGAAAGCTTCGGCGCATGTCGCTCGGCAAGTTTTCGGAGCGTCGCGTTGCGTCGCTCGATCTCAAAAAGCGGCCGCGCCTCTCCGGCCGGCGTGCACAGCGAAATTGCGCGGTCGAAGCTTGTGTCGCCGGAAAACTGCCGCGCCTGATCGAGTAGCAGGCCGATCACCGGTTTGAACTCCGGTTCGAGCTTGAACTCTATCATGTGCGCGAGTCGGGGTACGGAAATCCTCCCTCCATATTTTGCCAGCCAGGAGGCCGCCATGATGAACAGACGCGAATTCCCGGAAATATGACGCGCCGTATCGAGCAGCAGTTGCTCAAAGTCCAGCGGAGTCGATGCCGGGTATATGAGAAACATTGCGCCCGCCTGGGCCCAGCGCGAGGTGAGATTCTGATCGTCTTCGCTCGTCATTTAAAAATTGGCCACGAATTCAATATCTCGGTTGCCTCCGCAACATCCTGAACCGCGGTGCCTTTCGTAGAAAGTCTGGCCAAGTAGGTTTTCACAAATTCCTTATCGTCTGTCGTGACCGCCAAATCATCGAGATCTTCCAGATCCTGAGGGCGATGGGCGATGAACTTCATGGCGATCAGATCGGATCGGCCCGCCGCGAACACTTTCAGTTTTGGGCCGCTCGCGATCAGGACTCGCCTTGCCTCCCATCCATCCGGGAGGATATCAAAGCGGAAAACCTTCAGCGATCAACTTTGATCGCCTGCTTTGGCGGCAGAACATAAATAATGCGGCGGTTCGTTCGTAAGGCAATCCGGCGACAAGTCGCGCGGCTCTCTTTTCAAGCGAGGGAGCCGTGCGACTTGTCGCCGGACGATGCCGGGTGCGGCATTATCCGGCCATTTTGTGACATTCAGCAGCGCATGTGCGGCAGGCCTCGGCACAGCGCCGGCAATGATCATGTTGATGCTTGCCGCATTCGGCGCCACACGCTTGGCAGACCGTAGCGCAGAGCCGGCATAGCTCGTGCGCAAAACGCGAATCGCGGCTCATCCAGGCAGCCGATTTCAAACAGATGTCAGCGCAGTCGCGGTCAAGTCGTATGCACTCGGCCATCATGGCCACGTCCTTTTCGCCAAGGCATGCCGTAGCGCAATGCTCGCAGGCTTGAGCACAGCGCTGACAGGCCTCAATACAGGATTGATATTGCTGAGTCTGGGTCACTGGAATCTCCTTCTTAGCTTGCTTCGTCTCAGCTCGGCTGAAGATGCGGTGCAAGCGCCGTGCCGAAGCAATGAGACGAGAGAAGGTTCGCCGGACGGTTCAGCTTGTTTTTAAGGGATAGAAAGGTTGGAGGCAGCAATCCCGTAAGGATCAATGAACCTGATGAAGTAGTTCTTCGGGTGACGCGGAGCGGATCTTTGCCCGTGGCGAGCGCCGATCAGGCGCGACGGCGACGGGCCATCAGGCCTAAGCAGCCGAGCCCCAGCAGCCCGATCGACGCCGGCTCGGGGACCGCGGCAAAGTGGGCGGCGATTTGTTCGTTTGACAGGGCGTACTGATAGAACGAGGCGTCGTCGATCTGGCCCGTAAAGTGGTCCCACCCGCCGGCAGCACCGGCCCAGCTGGTATCGTAACCAACACCCAGGTGATAGTCATACGCCCCGGCGTACGAGAATTGGGCGAAGTTGCCGCTGGCGACCAGGGAGCCGTCAACCCACAGGCTTTCGACCCCGGCAGTGCCGTTGTAAACCACAATCGCGTCGTGCCATTTGCCGTCGTCCACCGCGACCGGATCCGTGTTGATCGTCGATGTATTGTTGTGCCAGAACAGCGAAGAGCGCAGTTTTCCGTCGGTACCCACGTAAAGCGCCGGGACCCAACCGCCGGGTTGGCCACCGTCAACCGTTTCGCCGGCGTCATTTTGGCCGAGAATCACTCCGCTGCCCGTGGTCTTGAAGGAAACCTCAAAGGAGGTGCCGGCATTGGACGCCCAGTTTCCCACCGCCGCCGATGGAACATCCACCCACCCCGTTCCACCATTGGTGTCGATGCCCGGCGTGATGGAAGGGCGTGAAGGCTGGTTCAGCAGCGGACTGCCCACGTAGGTCGCGGTGTTGTTATGAACCGACGAATCGGCAGCCGTCGTGCCCGACGTTTCATTCAGACGGTAATATGCGCTGGGGTTGTCCGCGAGAACGGTTTGGGCGTAGGTTTTAGGAACATAGCTCGGGGCCTGGGCGGAATATAAACTCGAAACCTGACTCGAGGACAAAGCGCCGGCATAAACCTGGGTATCGCCGATATGTCCGGTGAAGGCGCCTGAATTGCCAAGGTTGGTTGCATCGGCGGAGCCGAATCCGTAATACTGATTTGCGCCACCGTTCAGGGCGGGAGTTTGCCGCTGAAAACTGGTCGTTCCGACGGAAGCACCATCGATGTAGGCGCTCAGCGTCATCGTTGAGTTGTCGTAGGAGAGGGTCGCTTGATGCCATCCCGGCGACAAGGTCGGCGAGGTGATCACGCCGGCGTCGGGCCAGACCGAAAAATTCACCGTGTTGTTCGTCTGATACTCGATCTGGCTGTCGTGCCAATTCGTTTGGGGAGCAGGCTGGCCGAGCTCGTCGATGATCACGCCGCCGGTTCCCGTCGGGTCCGCGTTAAACCACGTGGTGACGGAAATGCTCGGTTCCGACGCGGCGATTCCCGACTGGAGATTTCCGGTGAGGACATAACTGCCGGCGGAAACATACGCCGCACCCCCGCCGTTGAGCGTGGGCGCCGAGAAAGCGCCGTTGTTGGACCCGTTGAACCCGTCGTTGGCGGCATCCTGGCCCAGATTCCCCGGATTGGCGAAGTTGTAGTCGGCGACCAGTGGCGGCGCCGCGTACAAATTGACGCAAGAAACCGTAACTCCCGCCAACACGACGAACTGGAGTGCGGAAATGCCTTTATTCACGATTGATCTCCTCCGGCTCAAAGCTAAACTGCCAGATATGAACCCGCTCGCGGACGACTTCGCCCCGTCCGCAACTCTAAAATACCAGAAACTTCAAGCCAGTCAAACAAAATATCGACTGAAGCGAGCACGTTGCCGCAGGTTGGTAAAAGACGCGAAATTCAAGATTGATGACGGCCACACGTTCCGGCCTTATTCGACCGGGAGGTTCACGTTGCCGTTCGTGAGCGGCTCGATGTTCTCTGCCGCGTTGGGAATCGCTGCGGCCGCGATCAGCGATGCAAGGGCGAGCAGCACTCCGATCTTCGGCGCGGGACGTAGAGAGCCGGGACCCACGAACTTCACAGCCGTTGTATGGCAACGGGTGGTATCTGTTTGGCGCACATTCACGCGCGTCACGCGCAGATCGCGGTTGGATCCGCGGTTTGCCGTTTACCGAATCCCTGGCATTTGGGTTTGCGCAGCCGGCTGAGTGGTCATGGCCATTCCAGGGAACGCGATGATGTGCCAGATGCGGTGAACCGACGGCGGCAGCGCGTAGCGGTCGTAGACGCGCGTTTCCAGGCCGGATGGCGTCTGAAAGATGACGATCACCGATTGGAACTGGGGGACGCGCTGCGCCGAAGGGGGAAGCTCCGAGAGGCACTGGCGAATCTCGTCGAGGCCGGCGGCGCTGCGCCCGCGGCCAGGATCGGGCCACCCGCGCCGGCGCGGACCCACCCTTTTACTCCCGCACCGGTCGCGCCAATCTCCGCGAGCTCCTCTGAACCTGGATCAGGAAACCAACTGATGTAGACCAGCGGGGATAAGGGATTGTGCAGATGATGGTCCACGGCAGCTCTGAATTGCGGCGTTGATTGTTCGAGCCTGATGGAGCCACGATCGACGGGCACGAGGGAGGGGTCCGTGCTGCAGCCGATGAAAAGCAGCGGCACGGCCAGCACACTCGCGAATCGCAGACATGGATTGGCTGAACAGAATGCCATGACCACATTCTAGCGGCGGAGGCGCCACCGGCGGGGTGATCGCGGAGGCCTCCGACTCCCAGGGGATCGCCAAGCGCGAATCCTGATTTGTACCCGGATTTCCGCTAAAGACTCCCGAGCTCCCGACCCCTTTGCATTCGCGGCTCACCATAATCTTCGGATGAAATTCCCATAATCCAGGTGGCGCAATCCGATGCAACGCACCGCGCGTATTCGTGATCCCACTCGATAATGAACCCGGTCGTGTAATTGGTTTCGGGTCTTACGAACAACCATCCATCCACGGCAAAAAGCCCATAAGTACCTAGTGTAGTGACTCATTAATACGTAACTTTAACGGAATAATCTACCGCCCGGGATAGTTGTATTCTATATAAACGGAATACAACATGCGTGTCGCTCCAACCCTCTCTGTCAATCCTGACGATCTCCTGACATTGCAACGCTGGGCCCGCGGGCGAAGCACGCAGGCTCGGTTGGTGCTCCGGGCCAAAATCATCCTGGCGGCGGCGGAAGGCAAAGCCAACGACGTGATCGCTGATGAGTTGCAAGCCGACCCGGGACTCGTGGGACGCTGGCGCCGACGATTTGCCGCGGGCGGGCTGGCCGCCATCGAGCGGGATGCCCCCCGTGGCGGCCGGCCAGCGACGGTGCGCGACCAGATCGTCGGCAAGATCATCGAGTGGACCACCCAACGCAAGCCGAAGAACGCGACGCACTGGAGTATCCGCACACTGGCGGCGGAATTGGGCACGAACCGCTCAATGGTTAATCGCGTCTGGCTGGCCAACAACCTCAAGCCGCACCTGATCCGTACCTTCAAGGTGAGCAACGATCCGCGCTTCGCCGAGAAGTTGTGCGATGTCGTTGGGCTCTACCTCAACCCGCCGCAGCACGCGCTGGTGCTGAGCGTCGACGAGAAGAGTCAGATCCAGGCGTTGGACCGCACGCAGCCGGGTTTGCCGCTGAAAAAGGGGAGATGCGGGACGATGACCCACGACTACAAACGCAACGGAACTACCACGCTCTTTGCGGCGCTGAATGTGGCGGAGGGGAAGCTGATCGGAACGTGCATGGCGCAGCACCGCCATCAGGAGTGGATCAAGTTCCTCAAGCAAATTGATGAGCAAACGCCGGCAGAACTGGACCTGCACCTGATCGCCGACAACTACGCCACCCACAAACACCCCAAGGTGCTCGCGTGGCTCAAGCGCCACCCCCGCTTTCACATGCACTTCACGCCCACGAGCAGCTCATGGCTGAATATGGTGGAGCGATGGTTCCGCGAGATCACCGACAAACGCATCCGCCGCGGCGTTTTCCACAGCGTGGATCAACTCATCGACGCGATCACCGCCTATATTGACCAACACAACCAGCAGCCAGAAGCGTTTGTCTGGACGGCGGGCGTGGAAGCAATTCTCGACAAAGTACGTCGGGCGCGCGACGTGCTGGATAAAATGCAAATAGCTTGAGTCACTACACTAGTAGCTCACCGTCGTACAGAGTGATGACGACGCAAGGCTGAGAGAGGCCGCATCGCCATCCTGCCATGACGTTTAATCAGCGGGCTGAATCAGGAGTGCAAGCAGTTGCCGGGTCACCCGGTCGATGACCCGCGAGATCTGCGCCCGTGTCGCCAGACCCCATACGGTGTTCAATACGATGTGTGAGCCAGACTCTGGGTCAACATTGGACCGCAGAACGCCTTCATGCTGCGCCTGTTTCAAAACTCGTAAAATGTCCTGGCGCCGTCTCGTCCAGCTGCTTCACTAACCGGGCGATCATTGGATCGCGTGGTGCTTTGGCAGCGAACTCCCTGTAAACGGCAAGCAATTCCGGATGTTTTTGCCGGTAGTAATCAGCGTTGGCGAACTGACGTTCCAGCGCGGTGACAGCCGTATGGGCGCGGCCGCGGTATTCGGCGCCTTCTCGGATTGGAACCGCAATTTCAGCTCGTTGGCCACAGCGACTACAAGATCGGCCTTTGTTGGAAAATGGTGGTGAAGCGTTACCAGAATGTCCGAGCAGCCAAGCTCGATGCGCCGCACCTTTGCATCTCCTTTGATTTCCTTGCCGGCCACCGCTGCGTAACGGGCCGCAACTGCTTCGACATCTTCGACGCAAATGATCACATCCGCGATTGATTGCGAGCCGTTTGCGTGTTGCATATATCTGGGCTGAAGGACGAGGTCGGGGTTTCATGCTGTGCGATCTGGAACAATGCCTCCGGCATGCTTCCAGGAGGCAACGACAGGCTTCTTGCCCGCATCATTTCATTGCCGTTTAGCGTATCGACGAGCCGCTCGTATGGTCGGATGGGGGTATGGCCGATGCCATTTGCCTCGAGGCGAGTACACACCAGATCCAAATCGTCGGCGCCAAGATGTAACACGTGCAATCCTTCGTAGCGATTGAGCGGGCGGTCGATGTCGAATGCGCCACGTTGCTCGGGAGTGACCGATGCCCAAAGGCCATCATCAACGACGCCCAAAAGCTGCGAGCAATGGGCCCTCGGCGCGGCGCTCCCCGATCGCGGCGGGCTCACTTCCGTGAGCCGGGGCGGAAGCGCTCAACTGGATCTGCGTCAACGCCGGCGGAATCAATTCGCCGCGGCGTTCGCGGGGACGGGAAGAGGGGGGCGTAGAAACCTCCAACACGTTGAAAATCGGTCCGCCCTCATTGCCGCGATTCGAGTGGTCGTGGTAAGATTTTCGGGAAGGATGGGCGCGCACTATGGATTTCAACCACCGAAGACGCGTGTGGGTCCTTCTGGTCGAGCATCCGCTCCGGGGGAATGAGTTCGCTGCAGCGTCCGCAGGGGGATGAGCTGCCGTCACAGGCGCATGGCGAACTTGGACGGCCCATCCATTATCCAGGTGGTGGTACCCCCCAAGTCGATCCCGGTGAATGCGGAATGGAAAACCTCAGAGGGACGGGAACTCTTGGCAGTCCAGTCTGAACCGTCTGTCCGCAGGGGCCGCCATCAACAACTTCGATTTAAATGGATTAACCAATGCTCTTCACACCTAAGAATCCCGCTCCGGTTGTTTCGCAAAATCAAGTGCCCTGGAGCCGCGCCGATAAACTAGGCGTCGGGACGGCGCGCTCCCTTTCCTCGTCGGTCTGGTACACGGTGGCCAACGGCATTATCACCGAGATCTATTTTCCAGACGTCGATTCCCCGCAGGTGCGCGATTTTCAACTGATCTTTACCGACGGCGCAACGTTTTTTCACGACGCCCAGCGGGATTTCACCCACCAGTGCGAATGGATCGATTCGTCAACACCCGCTCCTCCGGGGGTGCCGACGATGGGCTTGCGTGTGACCAACACCGCGATGGGGCAGCCCTATTCGTACGTCCAGGAAATCATCGCTGAACCGCAATCCCCCTGCGTTCTGGTGCGCACGACGCTCCAGGGCGATCCGGCGTTTCTGGCCGGGCTTCATGTTTATGCGCTGCTCGCGCCGCACATGGCCGGGCTCGGACAAAATAATAATGCTTATGTCGTCTCGACCTCCAGCGGCGCGCGGCTGGTTGCCAACTACGGAAACTTCTGGCTCGCGCTGGGTGCCGATTGCGGTTTCAAAAATACAAGTTGCGGTTTCGTCGGCAGCTCCGACGGATGGACCGATATCATTACCAACCGTCGGCTGCCGATCTGGAACTATGACGCAGCAATCGGTGGCTACGTGGCGCTGACCGGTGAACTGAATTTGGCGGGGAAAACGCAGTTCGTGCTCGCGCTGGGTTTTTGCGAATCTGAAGGCACGCCGGCCTTCGGTGACATGCCGGCAACTCCCAGCACCCCCAACGAGGCGCTGACTTCAGTCACCGAGGCGTTGACCTACCCATTCGACGGTGCATCGGGAACGTATTCGCACTTGCAGGCATTCCTTCAGGAATGGGCCGCCGTGTGGCAGGCGCCGCGAAATACACCGTTCGTGCCGCGTGCGGGAGTCACCGGTGACAGCAACCAGCTTTTTTCCATAAGCCGCGATGTGCTTCTTAGCCATGAAGACAAGTCTTCCAGCGGCGCGCTCGTGGCATCGCTGAGCATTCCCTGGGGCGAAACGGTTTATGATCTTGCGGCCGGCTATCACCTGGTCTGGCCGCGCGACATGTCCCAAAGCGCCATGGCGCTGCTGGCAGCCGGTGGCCAGGACACCGCGCTGCGCGGCTTGATGTTCCTGGCGACGAGCCAATCCCCCGACGGCAGCTTCGCTCAGAAATTCTTCATCGACGGCCAGCCGTGGTTCGGCAGCAACCCGCAGTTGGATGAGTTTTCGTTTCCAATCCTGCTCGCCTACCGGTTGCATCTACTCGGGAAGCTGCAGGGGTTCGATCCCAGGGGCATGGTCATGGCGGCCGCCGAGGCGATCATCATCTATGGCCCCATCACCACGCAGGAACGCTGGGAAGAACAAGCGGGTTTCTCCCCCTCGACGCTGGCGGCGAACATCGCCGCGCTGGTCGCCACCGCCGACCTTGCGGCCAACGCCTGGGGCGATGCTCAGTCGGCCAACTATTTCCTGCAATACGCTGATTTCCTGGAGTCCAGCCTGGAAAAATGGTGTCTCACCACGCAGGGAACGCTGGTGCCCGGCAAGCCGACGCATTACATCCGCATCCTGCCGAGCCGATATCAATCCGGCGATTTCCGCATCTTTGATCCGAACAGCACGGATCAGTCTCAATCGATCTCGATCGGCGGCAACAATTATGTGCCGAAAGAAATTGTTGACGGCGGATTTCTGGAACTGGTGCGATACGGCATCCGCGATCCGAAAGACCCCAACATGGTTGCTTCGGTCGCGGTCATCGATGCGAAGCTTCAGACAGCCCTGCCGCAGGGCCCAGGCTACCACCGCTACAACAACGACGTGTACGGTCAGGGTCCCCAGGGCCAGCCCTGGGTAAACGACAACAGTGGCATCGGGCGACCCTGGCCGCTGCTCACCGGGGAACGTGGCCATTACGAAGTGGCGCTGGGGAATGATGCCACTCCGTACCTGCGTTGCATGGAAAAGTTTGCGGGCCAGGAAAAGCTGATCCCCGAACAGGTTTGGGACGCACCGGATCGGGTAAACCCGACATTCACGCTTGGCGGACCCACCGGATCGGCGCGGCCGCTGGCCTGGGCACATGCCGAATACATCAAGCTGGTTTGCTCGGTTTCAAACAGCAAGGTTTTCGATCGCGTGGATGTCGTGGCCGCTCGATATCTCAACGCCCACGCCCCCAGCACATTTGAGATGTTTAACGTCGCCTACCGTCCCAGCCAGATGAAGGGCGGTTACACGCTTCGCTTTCCTCTGGGGGCTGACTTCAAGCTTCGCTGGACCGGGAACAATTGGAGTACGTCCACCGACACCGATGCGACGCAATTACTATCGTCGCTGCCGCTGTACTACGTCGACATTCCAACGACGCAGGCGCAAGCGGGAATCACCCTGAAGTTCAGCATCTTCTGGAAAAACAGCCAGACCTGGCAGAGCTACGACGATAACAACACATTCCAAGTCACGCTGGTTTGATGAATTCACCGCTGAGGTACCCCTCATGGCGTCCGGGCGCCCGGGACAGACCGCGTTTCGGGCAGGAAGGACTCAGCAGTTGCCTTGGCGTCTTCTTCACCGTGATCGACCCATAGTTCTTCTTCAGGCTCCCCGCCTTTTGGCGAGATTTTCCGGCACGTAGCTCCGCTCGAATTCCTCGCCGACGCCCTGGCTGCATTTCACGCAGAGTCGGGTATCCGTTCAGCACGTCAATCCGCTCCATCGGGATGAACTGGCTGCAGCAGTGTTCACGCAGACGCGATGAGGTGGGCGTCCGACGCTCGTACTTAAGATGTAAAAAATTAAAGAGTTAAGGATAATTTCATCATAAATATTCGATTCAGCATTTGCTGAAATAGTATGTTCCAATGAATTTCGGCTTGCCATCGACCGATTTCATCGGTATCATTTACTTCAGCATTCGCTGAAATGGGCACCTGGAATGAAAATGTCGGAAACAGAGCTAATTGCCAAACTTGCGGCAGCACTGAAAAATCTGCTGGCGGATGTTCCTTTCGCCGACCTGAAAGCAGCGGCGTCGCCATCGTCCACGATTCAGGCCGATTGGGTCGGAAAGCTGCGCCTTCCTGAAGGAGAGCGGTTCATTTTCCTCGAAGCCAAGTCAAGCGGCCAGCCGCGTCTGGCACGGGACGCCGTAAATCAACTGATGCGCTGGAGGGAAAGCTACCCCGATGCCGTACTAATTCTAGGGGCCCCCTACATCACACCGGCCGCAGCCGATGTCGCTACCAAGGAGGGAGTGGGCTATCTGGATTTGGCGGGAAACTGCCGCCTGCAATTTGACCGTGTCTACATCCGACGCGAAGGATGGCCCAATAAATTCGCCAAACGCCGCGATCTCAAGTCACTCTATTCCCCCAAGGCCGAGCGCGTGCTCCGCGTGATGCTGCTCGAACCCAGGCGGACATGGAAAATCGAGGCATTGGCGCAGGCGGCAAAAGTCAGCATCGGACAGGCTTCAAACGTGAAGACGTTGCTGGATCAGCGGGAGTGGGTCGCGAGACAGCCGGATGGCATCATGCTGACCCAGCCGGCAAAGCTGCTCAAAGAATGGGCCGAAAACTACAGATATTCGCGAAACACCGCTGCTGACTTCTTCAGTCTGGACCCGCTGCCTTTGATCGAACAGAAGCTGGCGGCCACTTCGAAGGAACTCGGCATTGGCTATGCGCTGAGCGGCTTCTCCGCCGCGGCAAGGATGGCACCCATGGTCCGCTATCAGCGCGCTACCGCTTATATCACCGGGGACATCGAGAAAACCGCCAAGCGCATGGGGCTTAAGCCGGTCGATAGCGGAGCCAATGTTTCGCTGATTGCCCCTTATGATAGCGGTGTGCTGGCCGGGAGCCGCGAAGTTGACGGCACAACGATCACATCCGCCGTGCAGACCTACCTGGATCTGCTGAATTTCAAAGGAAGAGGAGAGGAAGCCGCCCAGGCCCTTCTTGATGAGGCGGTCAAAGGTACATGGTAGGGCCCCGCGCCGATTATTCCAAAGATGCTGTCGAAGCCGCCCGCCAGGTGATGCTCGAAGTGGCCCGTGTTCTTGGCGAATATTCCGACAGCATCGTCATCGTCGGCGGTTGGGTGCCGGAGTTGCTGCTGGCCGCCACCGGCGCCAAGCACATCGGAAGCAATGATGTGGACATAGCGCTCAACCACAAAAAAAACACGGAGGACGGTTACCGCACCATACGCGAGCACCTTACCAAACGCGGGTACTACCAGATCGATCAGCCGTTCGTGTTCCTGCGCACGCTGGTTGTGAACGGTCGAGAAATCACCGTGCACGTCGATCTACTCTGCGGCGAATACGGGGGCAACGCGAAACACCGCCGGCACCAGCGCGTGCGGGATGTGATGCCGCGCAAGGCACGCGGATGTGATCTGGCCTTCGAGATGAACACAGAAATCCAGCTCGACGGAACCCTTCCCGGCGGCGGAAAAGATTCGGCAACAATCCGGGTCGCGGGCATCGTTCCGTTTATCATTATGAAAGGCATGGCATTGGCAGATCGGATGAAAGAAAAAGACGCGTGGGATATTTCTTTCTGCCTGACCCATTTTCCTGGGGGGTTGGACGCGCTGGCCGATCTATTTCGGCCGCATCTGAAGAACGGACTGGTCAAGGAAGGGCTGACGAAAATCGGCGAAAAGTTTGGGTCCCCCGATCACGTCGGGCCCAAGTGGGTAGCGGACTTCGACGAACTGACCGACGAGGAGGCCCGGGCAATCCGTCAACGCGACGCATACGAGCGAGTTGCCGTCCTGCTCAAAATGCTCGAGGTCAAATGAACACGAAGTTGAAAGAAGTTCCTAGAGGCAGGCGAGTAAAAGAGCGGTCTTAAGATCGGTCATGGGCTAAATGAATCGCCGCGTCCGGGTCAGCCGACATTTCGATCAGGAGGGCTTCCGCACCGCCTTCCGGGGGAAGAAAAGGGGACAGGGGAAGAAAAGGGGAAGGGATGAAAAGGGGACATCCACATTATTTGAGGGGGAAGAAAAGGGGTATTGGGGAAGAAAAGGGGACATCCACATTATTTGAGGGGAAGAAAAGGGGACATCCACATTATTTGGGGGGAAGAAAAGGAGGGATGAAAAGGGGACATCCACATTATTTGAGGGGGAAGAAAAGGGGTATTGGGGAAGAAAAGGGGACATCCACATTATTTGGGGAAGAAAAGGGGACATCCACATTATTTGGGGGGAAGAAAAGGGGCAGGGGAAGAAAAGGGGACATCCACATTATTTGAGGGGAAGAAAAGGGGACATCCACATTATTTGAAATTCGCTCCTTCACGTTCATCGCGTTTCACTTGCCTCCTGTTCGCGGCGTCTTTCCTCGATCGTAGCCCCGCTTCAGCTTTCGCGGCCTTTCGAGCGGACGCAGGGTGAACTCCAGTCCCAGTCGCTTTGCCGTGCGATACACCCACCGGGCGTCGCCAACCGGCCTGCCGCGAGGCATCCGCGCATAATAACCGCGGCAGAGGAAAATCCAAGAAATGATGGACGTCCCCTTTTCTTGCTTCCGAAATATTGGGCACACCCTTTTCTTGCTTCCTGATTGACCCCCGGCTCAACAACGAGTGTCGGTATCATCGCCAGGAGGCAGCGTGCCCGAAGTTTCACACAGCCCGCCATGCGACCGACTGACTGCGGGGCACGAAGAATTTTGTGTGGGGTGCATTTCGGCCACCCCCCGGTGCCGGCGTATGGTGCCCGGCATGGTACAAAACATCACCACGGTTGACGGCCTTCATCACGGAACCCGATCCGTGACCGGAACCCGAAAGTTCCGTCAGGTCATCAAGTACGGGCTTCGGACCAGACGGGTCATAAGCCAATTCCATTGCGGTGCCCTCGCGGCGGTTGGCGATCTGCCTCAGGAATCTTTCGGCCGAACCGCCCTCCGCGGTCTTCTTCACCGTGATCGACCCATAATTCTTCTTCAGTCTCCCCGCCGTGGCGAGGTTTTCCGGCACGTAGCTGAATTCAAATTCCCCGCCGACGGCCTGGCTGCATTTCACGCAGAGGCGAGTGTTCGGCAGTCTTAATTGAATCATCGTTCGAGAACCATACGCCGCCGCTCGCGGGGCGCGTTGCGCGCCATCCGGCGCGGCGGCGGCGGCAGGCCGCGCTGAATGATTACGAAATCTTTGCGGTCTGTTACGATTCTCTCAATGAACTCGGTCTTTCCAGGCGCAGCGAACGCCACTCAAATTCGACCGGCTGCTGGATCGGATTGGCGGGCGATTCGGATGCTGCTCCCCGGCGCTGTCCATCACGCGTGCGGTTGCCAACTCTGGGTGGCGAACGACGCGGGCGGCCACATCGTGGGTGCGGCGGCCCTCACCTCTGAAATGCGCCTCGGCCCACCCCCGGGAGAGCGCATCGCGATCCACGTCATTCCGCCGCGACGAGGGCTCGGCATCGCAAGAAGATTCATCGACGTTGCGGCCAGCGCGGCGGCGGCGCGGGGGGCCGCGGCCTTGTACGCCTGGCGGCCGGTCGCGCTGGACGATCCGGCAGCCCTCATCTGGAAAGCTCTGGGATTCGATCGTGAGATTGCACATCCGATCACGCGCGTCCAGGCCACAGCGACAGTCAAACTTTTGGGAAGCATTCTCGAGCGATTGCGGCATCGCGGGTCGATTCCCGCTATTGCGCGGATCTCGCCTCTGGCGGATGTGGGACCGGCGCGCGCCGCCGAGTTGCTCCTGCGCTATCTCGGCGGAAGGCGTTCCCAAATTCTCGCGCCTCTCGGGAATCGCGCCCGATGCGTTCGATCCCGCTCTTTCGCGCGCCCTGCTGATGGGGCCGGACGTGGTGGGGCTGGCCTTAGTGCGACCCGTCAGCGCCAACGCCCTTCAGATCGATGGCGTTGTCCTGCATCCAGGATTCCGCGGCCGGTGGGCCAACGTCTGGCTCAAGCATGAAGCGGCCTGCGCGGCGATGGAAGCCGGGATGAAGACCTTTGTCTATGACACCTACGATGAGCACCGCGACAGCCTTCAATTTGCCACGCGTGTCGGCGGCGCCACCGTGATGCGGATCGAGCCATATCGCATGCTGGGTGAGGCTCAGGAGGGTAATCGCCTCTGAGCAAATTCTCCCGCGTCACATTGCTTGAACCAGCGCAGATCTCGCGAAAGTCGCTTGCTGGGCCGAGCAAACTCGGTGATGAATCGCCGAAGCACTGTCGCCGGTCGATTCATAGGCCATCGCCAGGCGGCGATGGATCGCGCTCAGATCAGAGGCCGGAACATTTTTCTGCCGGGCGGCGACGAGAAGGAATTGGATCGCTTCGCCGGCGCGGTTCTGCCGGGTGAGAATAGCGCCGAGATGATGAAGCGGTGAATAGCCGCCGAGATCAAGACTGACCGCCAGGCGGGCGTGCCGCTCGGCGCGGGGAAGATCACCTTCGCGCAGGAAAACGATCGACAAGCCGTCATGCGCCGGACTCGAAGCCGGATCCTGTTCGACGGCGCTCGATCAGCACCCGGTGCGCATCGGTCAGGTGTCCAAGTTGCAGGTAGACCAATCCGATCGCTGCCCATTCTGAAGCGTCGTTCGGGCGCCCCGCTTCGGCGAGGCGCAATTGTTCGAGTGCCGACTCTCGCCGGCCGGCGCTCCGTTCGAGCGCGCCCCATCCCGCGCGGGCAAGCGGCGTATCAACTCCGTCCGCGAGCAGCCCGCCCAACCACCGCCGGCAGTCATCCAGGCGATTGGCGCGAAAATAAGCTTCAGCGAGCAGCGAACGGATCGGAATCGAGCGAGGATCGAGCTGCGCCAGCGATTCGAGAAGCGACGCGGCAAAGGCCGGCTGGCGTTGATCGATCCATGATTCGGCGAGTCGAAACTGAATCGATCTCGCCAGCCGAGCCGCGGCGCATTCAAAATGCCGATCCGCCTGATCGCGGTAGCCGAGCGCCAGAAGGTGTGCGACCGGGGCATCATCGGCGGCCGGGGCCTGGGCAGGTTTCTCGGGTTGATGATTTTCGATGAGCCGCAACGGCCGATCGGCTGTCGAGTTTGAATCGGATCCAGGCCAGATCCTCCCCGGCAGGGGGGGCGAACATTGGAGGCCGTTGTCGGCCAGAAACGTCGGTGCGATGTCGTATATGCAAAGCCCACGGATCTCGCCGCCCCCAACTGCCGGTCCGGAGCGCAACGCCCAGCCGCTGGCCTGTTTGTCACGGCCCCGAGAGATGCGCGGAAGACAGATCAGAACGAGCGAACTGTCCGCACCCGCCAATTCCACGAGGCGCGCCAGCGCCGAATCATGGAAAGAGAGTGCCACAACGCTGGGATCCTCTGGCGGGGCCGGGTAGCGAACCATCGTCGCATCCCAGTTTTCCTGTTCGATGAGCCAGGTAATCGCCGTGTGGAAGTTGACCGCATCGACGTAAGGCGCGACGGCCGGCGCGATTTCGTCAGGCTGAAGCCGCAGCTCCGCCAAGGCGCTAAGCCTTTCAAGCGGATGAACCGAGCCGGGCTCCGGATAACGATCCGAGAGAAGAATCCCGCTGCGCCCGCGGCGGGATGCGAGGCCGGCCAACCGGCGGTAATCGTGCGAAGTCCGGCGGCGTCGAGCATCTCCCAGATCGCCGCAACATTGCGCGATGCCCGGCCCGTGGATTGAAACCGGCTTTGATCGGCCGCGGGCTCGATGCCACTGAGAATTCCGTGCCGGGTCGCAGGTTGGCCGGTCACCGCGCTCGTCCACCAGATACTCGGCTCGGCGGGGCGAGGCAGGCGCAAGGCACCGAAGGCGGCGCGACGAAGCAGGCGCGAAGGTTGGGCGCCTGATTCAGCGCCAGCGCGCGTTGAACCTGGAACTCGCTGACGCCGTCCCATCCGACGAGCAGCGTTTTTCCGCCGCCCATCGATTAACCCCGCCGTGTCTTGCGGTGGGCCAGCAATCCAGAAGCGCCCAGGGCGAGCAAGCTCAATGTCGCCGGTTCGGGAACGGTTATGGAATTTCCCGCTATGGATTCGTAGCCGTAGCCGAGAACGGTACCGGTGTCGTTGCCGTCTAAATCGGTTCCAGTCGGTTCGTAGACGATGTATCCGTAATAGGGAAGCGTCGCACCGGCGGGCTGAAATTCGACGCCGATGGTCTCAGGCGTCCCCGGAGTCCCATCGTCGATGGCTACATAGAGCCCACCGAGCCCGGTCGATCCAGCCGGGTCAACAGACTCAAAACTGCTGGACGGTCCGACGACACTTCCGGGAGGCAACACGGCGGCGCTAAAAAAGGTATATGGGGGGCCCGAATTATCATAAACAACTTCCTGGAGTGTGTCCGCAGTCGTCGGATCCGTCGAGTTCGAGTAGTGGAGCTTCGTTGAACCAGATACTTCCACTACGAAATCGCCGACGCCATCATTATTGAGATCCAGCGTCGCTGGATGTGAGCTATCGACCGGAATATTTGTCGGCGTGAAGATCGGTGAAGCGCTTGCCGTCTGCGCTCCCA
The DNA here is from genome assembly GCA_963754335.1 of uncultured Phycisphaerales bacterium. Classification (GTDB taxonomy): domain Bacteria; phylum Planctomycetota; class Phycisphaerae; order Tepidisphaerales; family Tepidisphaeraceae; genus JBBSDP01. Next base: position 186,491 of record CAVWFQ010000005.1, on the reverse strand, counting down.
GGAATGCTGAAGCAACACCAACCGCGCCGACGACCGGCAACGTTGAATTCTTGCGACATCGATCTTTGTCAAGAGACAACGAGATTGCCATTTTCTTTCTCCTTTAATTGACTATTGAATATCAATTGCCGCGATGATTGCCCGCTATCACGGCAAACCACGTCAGATCGATCGCGAATCGCTCAGTTAGTCTGACCACTCAAGAGCTTGTTCCCCAGGCAAAACGATTCTTAATCGATACACCATTTAACCGGTATTTAAGTAATTGCAAGGAACACCGTAATGGAGGCCCAGGCCGTCTACTTCATCCCTGGTATTTGGCTTTGCGTAGTCGGCTGAGTGGTCATGGCCATTCCGGGGAACGCGATGATGTGCCAGATGCGGTGAACCGATGGCGGCAGCGCGTAGCGGTCATAGACGCGCGTCTCCAGGCCGGATGGCGTCTGAAAGGTGACGATCACAGATTGGGACTGGGGGACGCGCTGGGCCGATGGGGGAAGCTCGGAGAGGCGCTGGCGAATCTCGTCGAGGCCCGCGGCGCTGGCGCCGGCTGCAAGGATTGGGCCGCCGGCGCGGACCCACCCTTTTACTCCCGCACCGGTCGCCCCGATCTCCGCGAGCTCCTCCGAACCTGGATCAGGAAACCAACTGATGTAGACCAGCGGGGATAAGGGATTGTGCAGGTGATGGTCCACGGCAGCTCTGAATTGCGGCGTCGATTGTTCGAGCCTGATGGAGCCACGATCGACGGGCACGAGGGAGGGGTCCGTGCTGCAGCCGATGAAAAGCAGCGGCGCGGGCAGCAAACTCGCAAATCGCAGGCGTGGATTTGTTTGATGCATCGATATTTACGCGGTCCGAATCGGCGCCGGCGGCACGACGGTTTCAACAAGTCCCGTCGCTACGTCATACACCAGGCCGGAAACCAGCCACTTGCCCGGCAACGCGGGAACGGTCCGCAGCAAAGCAACATCGACGCCAACTGCGGCCCGGGGATCCATGACCGCTTTTGCCTTCAGCTCCGCTTCCCGTATTTGAAAATAGTGCGCCAGCATCGCGGGGTCGCCGGCCAGGCGAGTGATGCCGCAATCGGTGTGATGAAGGACGATAAGGTGAAATTCCCCGCCGCCGCCTGGAATCTCTCCGGCCACCTGACCGATTCGCCCGAGCATGCCCAACTCCTCCAGCAACACGGGAGTGATCCGACCGCCGATATTGCGGATGACGACGGCCTCGCCCGGTTTGATTCCGAATAAGTCAGCCGGTTCCACACGCATATCAGCGCAGCCGATGATAACGGCCTTTACATTCGGCATCGCCCGCGGAAGCGAGGGCATGAGTGTTCCCGCAGCAGTCTGCTCAGCAGCAAAGTGCCTGTTACGGTCTAACAGGGAGTCGAGATGGTTCATGTTGATTCTCCTTCTGCGATGGTTCCTGGGAAATTTTGTTGAGATAATCTGGTCATTTAACTGCTCTTGATGCCCAATAGACTAAAACCGGCTGCAGGAACAAACGGGCGAAGCGTTTGGCGTCTGTGTTGAGGCCAAAGGCATCTCGCCGATTCACGAACTGCGAGAGGTTACCGGGAAAGACGGCAACGAAAAACGCCGCCGCCGCGCGCCCGACGGCCTTCTGGTGGGCCGCCCCGGCGAGGACGACGGCGCTGCCGAGGGCGATCTCGGCCAGGCCGGACAATACAACGGTGTTGTCCTCATCCAGCGGCACCCAGTCAGGCACCTGCGCCTGAAATTGCCGGCGGGCAAAGGTCAGATGGCTGACGCCGGCGAAGATCAAGGCGCTGCCGAGCAACTTCCGTGCGGCCGTCTGGGCAGGGTGTGTGTACATGGTTGAAGCATAGGCACGCAATGCGCCGGCTCGACAGCCATCAAAGTGGAACGAAATGCGCGGAAGGCCAAAACGATCCGCATCCGGAATTGGACGGTGGCGTTTCCTGAAACGCCCTGTTGATGCCGATCCGCTTCGGCGGGATCGGTTCGCCGACAGCGCTGCCTGCTGTAGGATCAGGTTACTGTCATCGAATCCAGGTCCGGTCCGGCACATGCGGTTGCGACCAGTGCAATCGTGTTAGATCCCGTCAGCAGATTCACCGCAAGGGTGAAGTTCTTGGGGGCGCTGGCCGAGCCGTTGGCGGTGGCGAACTTCACGCTGGAGGTGCTGCTGGTCGATCCCGATCGGGTCACGGTAAAGTTGAACGCTTTGGTGCCGCTGTCCCCCACGGTCTGGGTGACATTGGAAATTACGAGGCTGGTCGTGGGAGCGCTCTCGGGCTTGATGCCGGCGGAAAACTCGCTGGTTCCTGAGTCATCGTAGTCCGTTCACCCCAAACGCGGGATGCCAAATTTGGGAGATAAGGGTGATAAAGCCAATTCGTGCATGCGGTCCCCGGCGTCCTGGACGCGGGCTGGCGTTCAATCAAGAAGGCTTCCGCAATTGCCTTCGCGTCTTCTTCACCGTGATCGATCCAAAGTTCTCCTTAAGCCGCAAGCGGCTGCGCCGTGGCGAGATTTTCCGGCACGTAGATCAAAGCCCGATTCACGCTTCGTGTTCACGCCGGGTCCTGTGGACCCGGATCCGATCTCCACAGGACCCGGCGTGGGGCTCCGAACAGAGGCGTGTGTCCGGCAGACTTCGACCCGCTCCGGCGCGATCATTTCGGAGTGGCCGGAAAAGCTAAGGTTGCAATGCAGACGGTCCCCGTTCATCGCATTTTTATCAAACCAACGCTGTCAAAATCGACGCCGGTGCAGCAGTAAAATCCAACGACGAATTTGCCGTCACCGCCGACGAGCACTGGTTTACGTCCGCCCTGACCACCTACCCATTCGCTGGCGTAGGAATCGGACGGATCGAGGCCGGTGGAATTCGGCTTGATTTTCATAAAAATGAACTGGAAGCCGTCGGGACGGTCGCAACCTTGTTTGTTTTGACGGTGTGGCCGGCGGCGATCGCGGAAAACAGCATCTGGCCCGGCACCGATTCGAGCTTTCGGATCGCCGCCTGCTTTTCGATGCCCGATGAATCACGGACGGCTCTGCTGTACCGGTAAACCGCTCGATCCTGGCTCGCGTTCTTGATTGCCGGCGTTCCGCCCTTTGAAACCAACAGCCAGGCGTCCCCGGCCGCCAATTCTTCTGCCGGAGCCGACGGATCAAGGGTTTCACAGGATGCTGCAGCTTTCAGTTTGGGCTCCGGTGAGCGGGCTAACAAGGGTAAGCCGTTGGCCCAATCGCCATGCAGGAGGCAGAGGAACAGCCCTTCTGCCGCGGCATTCGCCTCATCCGATGGGTTGCCGCGATTCGAGGGGTCGTGGTAAGATTTTCGCAAAAGGATGGGAGCGCACTATGGATTTCAAGCACCGAAGACTCGTTTGGGTTCTTCTGGTCGAGCATCATTCCGAGACCGCTGTTTCCTTCGCCAAACTTCTGCAAATGGATGGATTCATAGTCCATGTTGCTCCCGGTTTTAGTGCTGCGTTAAAGCTCGCCGCCAAATATCGCTTTGACGTTCTTCTGTCAGATATCTCGTTGCCCGACGGAAGCGGCGCAGACCTGATGCGAACGCTTCTGGCAGAAAACCAGGCCATCAAGGGGATCGCGGTGTCGGGCTATGGCGACCCGGAAAATGTCAAAGTGTGCGAGGACGCCGGCTTTTCCGCCCATCTTTTGAAGCCCGTCGATTTTCGGAATGTTCAGGAAGTGCTCAGTCGGATATGCGAAGATATTCATTTGATGCGGGAAGAGGACGGAAGCATCGGGCCAAGCCTCGAATATCTAAGACATCTTGAGGCGCGCGAATAGCCGCGAGTTGGCTTGATCCGGCAGCGCTCGGATTCGCCCCGGCGGGATCAGTCCGCCACTGCGATGCCGTAATTGGACCTGTCCCGTTTGCATTTCCCTGGACCTGTCCCGTTTGCATTTCCCGTCTGTCCGACAAAGAAGTTGTGCGCCGGTTGCAGGATGAACTCCGGGACGCGGGCGAATCCGGCCGGTGCCTGGCAGATATTGCTGTGCGCCGGGAAACCCTGAGCACCAATAGCAAGTGGCACGGCCGGACTGACGAGGCGACGGCGCCGCTATTTGTCGCGTCCGGAAACATTCCATTTTGAGCCGGGGGAACCAAATGAGCCAGATAAGCAGATCGTCCGCGGTGCTGGAACGGCCGGAATTTGTATCGCCCAAAAAATTGGCGCATCGGTGGCATTGTTCCCGGTCGAGCGTCGATCGGATCGCCAGGCGAGCCGGACTGACCCGGATCTGCCTGGGCGAAGGCGAAAACGGAATGGTGCGGTATGTGAGAAAGGAGGTGGATGCGTACGAGGAATCACGGCGGGTCGCGTTGAAGTGAGCCCGCCAAAAATCTGAACGAGCGATCAAACGCCGCCCCGGTGATGCAAGTCCGCCGGGGTAGCTGTTTTTTAGTCGCGGGGCCCGGAGTCCTCAATTGGGGTTTGCGTCGCTGGACTTTCGCTGTCGCTATTCCGCTGCCCTTGGGCAGGCCGGACGCTTTCTTTCGCAGCGATGGCAGCGGCGGCATTTTCGCTGTGAACGATTGAGCTTCCGGTATGTGAAGGACGCTGCGGGGCGATCGGGGGAGAGTTCGAAATTCGATCGAACGGAGGTAGTGAGGTTTCCATTTGTCTTCGCTCTCGCTCTAACTCCTTAAACTGAGACCCGACGTCATCGAACTCGTGTCGCTGCCGCTCGAATTCCGCCATCTGAGACCTGACGTCATCGAACTCGTGTCGCTGCCGCTCGAATTCCGCCAACTGAGACCTGACGTCATCGAGCTCGTGTCGCTGCTGCTCGAACTCCGCGAACTGAGACCTGACGTCATCGAGCTCGTGTCGCTGCCGCTCGAACTCCGCCAACTGAGACCTGACGTCATCGAGCTCATGTCGCTGTCGCTCGAACTCCGCCAACTGAGACCTGACGTCGTCGAACTCGTGTCGCTGTCGCTCGAACTCCGCCAACTGAGATCTGACGCTATCAAATTCGTGTTGCGGCCGCTCAAATTTCTCGAACTGAGACCTGACGGTATCGTATTCGCGGCGCTGCCGCTCGAACTCCTCAAACGGAAGTCTGAAATCATCGTAATCACGTCGCTGCAGCTCAATTTCCTCCGGTGAGTGTCTAAGGATTTCCATCTCGCGACGTTGGCGCCTCAATTCCTCGAGGGCAAAGGACCCTGCCATCGCGGTTTCGACCTCGGATGCTTCCGGGCTGCCTCGCGCGCTGGTGCGATGTTGCGGGCTATTCCCTGGGCGTGATTGCGCCTTCACTTCTTCAATTGCAGAAGTCTCGACCGCGGCTTCCAGTTGAGACGAAGCGAATTCGATAAAGCGATCGGCGCGATACATGTGAAACGGTTGCCCGGAGACGGCTATGATTTCAGCACGTAGCGCGGGTTGAGGGCCAACGACTTTGCCGTGGGTCTGCCACCACCAATCTTGTTTTCCGTCGTCAGTTACAAAAATGATTGGTTTCTTATCCAATTCCGCTTTTGCCAAAATCTGCTTCCAAATAATGAGATCCCCAAAAGCCCGATTGTCGGGCTTCTTACGGTCCGCGAATCCCGGAGGAATTCCGCGACGGTACCTCTCTTCGCCCTCGCTTGAAATGTCGTCTGTCTGCTGCTTCGAAAATGGCGGTCCGACGCGAATATCGAAAATCTCCGTCAACTCTTCAAGAATAGTGTCGGTTGTCGCGAGTTCGCTAAGAGCGGCCCGATTAGACTGTGCTTCGCCCTGAAGTTTTAGGTTCAGCTTTTCGAGCTCCTGCCTAAGCCCAGCAGAAATGAAGGGGTGGCCACGGGTTGCATCTATGAGCTTTAACAGCGAATTAAAACTCCCGACAAGTTCGTCATACGCACGGGATTGCGAGTGTATGACCTGGAGACGGTTTTCGTGGAACTCATAACCGGCTTGGTGGGGCAACCAAAGTCGCTCTTTTAGGGATTTGAACAGCGATAAGAGCTGTCTTCGAGTTGATTCTGAGTAACGGTAGAGATTTAACAATACATTGGCATCGAGAACGATGATACCATCGTTCCACAACGTCGACATTTGGTCAGCGTTGGGCTGGTAGTAGCCGGGGAATGAATTCTTCACGGTCTCTCCGTCAGGTCGCTAGGTGGCTTACTTGTTTGCCATAGATCATGTCAGTCCGGAACTCTACCGATTCGCCCATTTCGTGCACTAGCAGCGCTGCATAGTGGCGTCGACAGATTTCCGGTGAATTCCCCAAGAGCTTGCTGATTTTGTACAGGCTTTCGCCCTTCATCGCCAATTGGCTGCCGAATGTGTGACGGTAGTCGAGCGAGCCCCATTGCAAGCCGGCGGCCTTATTCACGTCGCGGAGGTCCGCTGAGAAATTATCTGGATCCCACCACTTCCCATCCGGGCTCGGAAAATACCACCCACCTGGAACGATCCGCTTGGCGTATCCGTCGAGCCAGCGGCGGAGCGTAGAGCTAATCGGCACGACTCGGTTCACTTTCGTCTTTGGCTCCCAGAATCGCCCATCGATCGTCTTTGCCCGGACGCGAATCATGCCGTGCGGACCCGTCCCGAGGTCAATGTCATCGTACGCGAGCCAGACGAGTTCCTCGCGGCGGAGGCCGGCGTAAATGAGAACTGCGACCATGACCTGGATCTGCGGCCAACCCGCCAGGGCGACAAGCTGCTCATCGATTTGGGGTAGCGTCAGGAATCGAATCTCCGGGGCGTGCTCCCGATACCGCTCCACGGCGGCCGCGGGATTCTTGTCGCCGTGCATCCGAACCCTCTTCTGCTCCATCGCCCAATTGAACAGTCGGCAGAGAATCTCGCGGTATCGGTTTGCGGTCTTGGGCGCGAGTCCGCGACTCTTCACCTGTCCGTCGATAAACGTAGCGATCGACTGCGTAGTGATCTCCTCGAAGCAAGGGGCCTCGATGACCATCGCACGCCGGCGGCGATCCTGGCCGGGCTTGGGTGGGCGTTTCTTCGATGTCGGTCCGACTTTCCGGCTGGTGATCTCGATGGCGGGGCAGATCGGGCCGAATGCGTCGCGCAGATAATAAACGTCGGTCTGAGCGCTCTTGGCGGTTTTGCGGGTTCGGATGTGATCGACGTACGCCGCGACGACCTGGGCGATCGGCGTGCGGGTCGGAAGGGGATTGCCCGCGCCGCGGGCTTGGGCGGATTCGAATTGCCGAAGCTTCTCCTTGGCGACCTGGAGCGAATCCGTATCAGCACTGAGCCGGCGTTGCTTGCCGGCCATGTAGAACTGGATGTAGAAAATTCCGTTGCGGTTGCGAAGGCTGGCCATGACTGACCTCCGGGCTGGAGATTCCAGGTGTGGCAAGTCCGAAGTCTTCTGCGGCAGGGTACAAAACGGGGGACATTCGTCCCAAACAGCGCAAAAAAAAAGGACCTGCGTTGTCGCAAGTCCTTTGTCTCATTGAAGTAGCGGGGGGAGGATTCGAACCTCCGACCTCCGGGTTATGAGCCCGACGAGCTACCAGGCTGCTCTACCCCGCGATCATTGTGCTGACATCATATGTACGGCCGGGGGGGTGTCAAGTTCGACCGGATCTGGGGATGTTCACCGCGGAGACACAGAGAACGCGGAGAACCGAGCGCGGCCGGCGCCGCAATCAAACCGGGGGGAGAATCGCAGAATTGTCGCCGCGGATAAACCCCGGCGCGCCGGGACAGGCTGCGGATCAACGCGGATTAAGAATTTCCCGTTCTTCTGATCCGTGTTCGTTCCCGGCGCGTTGGGATGGATCCGCGGCCGACTTTTCTTTCAGTGGCCGCCCGAAATATCGCAACGGAGCCATGGGACAAAACTGCGACCCGGAGCAGGCTTGCTCATTCCGACGCCATTTGGGAGGCGCGCGGTCGGCGGACTGCCAACTCTGCCATGGACTCGCCCCCGGACCCGATCGATCTTGAATCAGGCGTTCACGTAGAAAACGCCGGCCAACCCCAAGCCTCAGCGAGACCTGCGCGGAATCGGTCGCCCGAATGCATCGCGTGCAGCACAGCGGAACCGTGGACGAAGACGGAGGACCACGAGCGAAGTGATCCGTCACGAAGGCCCTCTGTTTCCTCCGTTCCCTTCTGTTGAAAATCTTCAACCTGCCGTTGGGTTTAACCGGCGGAAAGAATCTGACAGGAGGCAACTGAGGCAACGGAGAAAGTCCAGGGAGCTGGAAGACGAAACTAAATCCGAGTCGCCGCCCAATCTTTTGCGATCTTTGGTTTTTTTCGCAGCCATCATCGACAACCGCGAAGGACGCGAAGGCGCGAAGGAATACAAGAGGCTCGCGGATCGGGTCAATTTCCGTGGAGCGCGACTCGGCGGAAGGGTGGTCGCCAAAGGCCCTGTCGATTCCTTTTCTTCTTCGCGCTCTTCGAGCCTTCGCGTTTATCCTGATCTCAGAATTCCACGCAGGCGTGAATAGCACGAGGCCGGCCAAATATGGATTATCTACCGGATATTATAAAAGTAGCAAAATTGTGACAAAAAAAGTCCATTTGAGCAACATTGTGCCCCGTTATGCACCATCGCGCGTTGTACGATGTTCCAAAACCGCCCCTCCGGGGAGCGTCGTCATTTGGCAATAGCAGCGTTGCCACACATCGCGTTGTCCCACGAACCCGGCTACACTTTCTGGCAACCATTCAACGCCGCGACCTCTGCCTCATCAATACGCAATCGGTTGCTCAAATCGATTGAAAAAGTGATGCATTTAGAAGCATTGTGATGCATTCGGGATCATTTTCCCGGTGTCTTCTCCGTGACCTCCGTGCCTCCGTGGTGAATCGTCTTGATCAGCTCAACCGCGCTTCTTCCAGGTCCAGATCGCGCTCGATGGCGTGGAGGATTTCGTCGCCGATGATGCTCCGGTCCCGCATGTCGATCAGATGATCGCGCTGGGCGTCAATCAATCGGCGCTTGAGGGAATGGGCGTGAGCGACGTAATCGAATTCGGGAGTGGGCCGGCCGTCGGCGCCGGGCACGGCGGGGAGGGCGCAGCGGGTTTGCAGCAGGGCGATGCGGTCTTCGTATTGACGCCGAATGCGCTCGAGCGTCGGTCCGTGAGTCTCGGGCTCGGCGGCCAGCACGTCGATGCAGGCCAGGCCGGCGCGGGCGGCGCGCAGGCGCGCTTCGTTTTCATCGCAGTGAGATCCTTCCTCCTCCTTCAGGCGCAGCAGGCGGATCAGCGGCGGCAAGGTCAGGCTCTGCACGACGAGCGTCGAAAGAATCACCGCAAAGGTCAGGAAGATGATCAGGTTGCGGTAGGGGAAGGGAACGCCGGACGCGATGACGAGCGGGATCGCCAGGGCGGCGGCGAGGGAATCGACGCCGCGCATGCCGGCGTAGCCGACGATGAAGACGGCTGTCCAGTGCGGCGTGGTGGAGCCTCGGTAAATGAACGGAAAAAGCTTTCGCGGAATGTAAGCCGCCGGGAAGATCCAGATAAACCGCACGATCACGATCAGCACGCTGAAGAGAACCGCATATTCCAGCAGCAGTTTGGCGGAGAGGCCTGAATCCTGGTGGAGAACTTCGGGAAGCTCCAGGCCGATCAGGATGAAGACCAGGCCGTTGAGCACAAAATTGAAGACCTCCCAGACGGCGTTGGCCATGATCCGGGTCTTGTGGGAAAAGAGCTGGCTGCTGCGCCGGCTCATATAAAGGCCGGTCACGACCACCGCGAGGACGCCGGAGACTTGCAGCGCCTCGGCGATGAGATAGGCGGAGAAGGGGGTGAGCAGCGTGAAGACGGTTTCCACGAGCGGATCGTCGAGCCGTTTATGGACCTGGGCAACGAGCAGGCCGAGAAGAAGGCCCAGCACCGCTCCGCCGCCGGCGGCGAGGATGAAATGGTACGAGGCCGACGCGAGTGAGAAGCTGCCCGTGACAGCCGCCGCCACGGCAAAGCGGTAGATCGTCAATCCCGTCGCATCATTGAGCAGGCTTTCTCCCTCCAGCACCGTCACGATCCGGCGGGGAATGCGCAGCCGCTCGGCGATCGCGGTCGCAGCCACCGCATCCGGCGGGGAGATGATCGCGCCGAGCGTGAGGGCCACCTGCCAGCTCATCGACGGGATCAGCCAATGCGCATACCACCCGACGGCAAAGGTGGTGAAGAGGACGAATCCCACCGCCAGCAGCGTGATCGAGGGAAGATTAGCCTTGAATTCCTTCCAGGACGTCTGCCAGGCGGCGGAGTAGAGCAGGGGGGGCAGAAACAGGAGAAAGACCGCATCAGGATCGAGATGGATCGGCTGAAGATGAGGGATGAAACAGATCGCCAGCCCGCCAAGGACCATCACGGTCGGATAGGGCATGTGGACCCGGCGTGCGGCCAGCGACAGAAGCGTGACGACCAGCAGCAGGCCGAGAATGAGGGGGAGTTGGTGGTGGAGGTCCATTCGTCCGGCATTTTATGGAAAAGTGCGCGGAGTGCGCTCGAAGTTAAAAGTAAAAAGTAGAAAGGAAAAAGTTATGGGGAGAAATGCGGGAGGCTTCTGCTGCCCTTTTTCCTTTTCACTTTTTCCTTTTTACTTTTCCGCGGGTTCACCCGCGGATGATCTGCGCCATGGCGTCGGCGAGCTTTTCGGGGGTGCAGGAGAGAATATCCATTCCCGCCTTGCGGCATTTGGAGGCGGTGGTCTTGTTGTATTCGGGGCGCGCGGAGTAACCGAGCGCGCCCAGGCCGATCATGCGAATGCCGGCCTGGGCCATCTCCCGCACCTGGCTCACCACGTCGCGCTCGGATCGCCCATCGTAAAAATCGGTGATCAGCACCACGATCGTCCGAGCCGGCTGAGCCACGAGCTGGTAGGCATATTTCAGGGCCCGGGTGATGTCGGTCCCGCCGCCGAGCTGGATCGAGAGAAGCACGTCTACCGGCTGGCCGACGCGATCGCTCAAGTCGGCAATATCCGTATCGAAAAGGAACAGGCTCGTGCGCACCGAAGGAAGCTCGGCGAAGATCGAGGCCATCACCGCTGAGAAAATCGCCGAGTCGAGCATCGAGCCGGACTGGTCGACGGCGACGATAATGTGCCAGGGCCGGCTGCGTCGTTCGGCGGCGTGAAAATAGAGGCGATCGACCAGCAGCTTCTGCGATGGCGCGTCGAAGTTTCGCAGGTTACGCCGAATGGTTCGACCCAGGTCGAGATTGCGATAGACCCGCCGGGGCGAATGCTTATCACGCCGGATCGCCCCGGTGATGGCCGGCTCGATCTGCACTTTCAGCTTCTTCTTCAATTCCGCGACGACCTTGTCGATGATCTTGCGCGCCAGCGAGCGGGTGTTTTCATTGAGCAGATCGCGATGGGTCAGAAGGGTCTTGACCAGTTCCTGGCTCGGCTCGATGCGCTCCAGCAGCTCCGGCTTCTGCATCAGCTCACGAAGCCCTTTCCGATTCACCAGCTCGCGCTCCATTACCTCCTTGGCCTCGCGCGGGAAGAGCTGTCCCACCTCGTCAACCCAGCGCGGAACATTCATTGGATGGCCCGGCCCGCTCCCGCCGGTGCGGTCGGGCTGCTTCGCACTTGCCCCACCCGTCCCCGGTCCTTCGAACAGGAAACCGACGAGTGCCTCAATGCGGGCCGCCTGTTCATCACCGCCCAGGCCGATGCCGTGTTCCTCGGCGGCCTTGCCGAGCACCAGCCGCCATCGCGTAAGGGTCTGTCGCTGCTGGGTGGTGAGGTCAGGCATGGGGGCGGTTCCTTATGCGTCCTTGCCGAGCCAGTCGGTCATGATGGCGGCCACCTCGCCGTCGAGCTCCGCCATCAGCCGGGCGGCGGCCACGCTGGTCGTCAGGATCCTGAGCGACTGGCTCTCTTTCAATCCGTAGAGCTCGGCAACGTGCAAAGCCACCCCGTCTCGCTGCCGTTCGTGCAGGGTTTCAAATGCCGCGCGAAGGCGGGGGATCATGTTGAGGAATGTGTCGCCAGCGGCGTTGCGGAGCAGCTCATCGATCGCCGCGACCAGCGCGGTAGCGCCGAGGAGGATCGCAGTCCGCGAGACGCGCAGCACCCCGTGCAGGAAATCCCCGGCGACCACCTGCTGCTCGGTCCCGCCGCGGGCGTAGGCGCTCAGCTCGGCGGCGAGCGCCTCCGGCTTCATCCGCCGCATCTCCGTCAGCACGCCGAGGAATGCGCCGCGGAGGAAGGGCATCGTGGAAACCGTGGCCGCCCGATCGACATGGGCGGCGAACAAATCCGCGTCCAGGTCGTGTCGCTGGACGACCGGCTCGGCCAGAGCCATGAGTCCGTTGATGACATTGTCCCATTCCTCCGTCGGAACGGACGCCACTTCAGGCACGGCAAAGCACGCTCGATCGAAGCATCGGGCGATCAGCTCCGCGAGGCGATCCTTTCCCAGCCCGCGATAAGCCGCATAGCGCTCCAGCAGCATCAGCGAAGTGAGGGCATCGGCCAGCGAATGGAAGCGATCGTCATGATCGATGGCGTGTCCGGTGGCCTGCTCGGCCTGGGCGACGAGCTGAGGGAGATCCAGATCGACCGCCTGCACCAGCCGTCGGCACGCGGGGCCGGCCTCGAATGCGTTTACGCCAAGGCTCTGGCGCAGCAGCGTGGTGGCGGCCGACTCGACCGTGTCTCCGTGCAGGCTGCGTTCGATCAGGGCGGCTTCGATCTTCGGGCTCCACTTGAGCTTCCAGTGTTCCTTGAAAATCGATTGTCCGAACGGGGAGGCTTCGCGCTGCACGCCGCCGATCTCCGCGCCGAGAAAGACCAGCCGGTGCAGGAAGGCCGATCGCATCGCATCGTTGGGTTCTCGTTTGTCGAGCGTGCAGTTCTGAATCTTCTCTCGGGCGGCGAACGATTCGAGATCGAGTTTTTCCAGTTGCTCGTAAAAGTCGTTGATGATCGGCAGCCGGCCGATCCGGTCGGTAACGCGCCCAGCGCGTGCCGATGTTGATCTCATCGATCGACTCCAAAAGATTGCCGGCGTCGGTCTTTGGATTTCCCTTGCAGCAGCAGGTGATCAGGGCATCGTGAATGTCATCGAGAACCGGATGCTCCCGTCCGCGCAGGCGAGCCAGCATCAGCGCGTGCTGGGTTGCGGAAATGGCATCGGCCGACGAAAACAGCTCGCCCCGGCGGGCGCCTCCTTCAGGCAATCGACGACATAGTCGATCACGACGTGATCCTGTCCGAGGCCCGCCGAGTGATGTTCGTAGCAGAGCTCGTAAAAGCGCGGGGCCCGGTTTCCGGCTCCATAGCCGGACAATTGCGAGATGCGAAAATAGGAATAGGGGGCCAGCGTTACGCTGAGCGTGCCTTGCGGGATGGGAGGCGGAGGCTCCGGATCGTTGCGGTCGAGAAAGAGGTGAAACCCGCCGCAGATGACCATCGCTTCTTCCGGCTTGATCTTCCGGTTTTCGAGCGTCTGGCGGATCGTCTTCCACATGAATCGCTCGCGAGCCAGCGTGCCGTCGAATTGAAGTGATTCGACCGGCGTGGTGGCGCGGACCGCGGCGCAGAACAATGCGATCTCCCGGCGATAGCTCTCGCAGGATTGATCCGAGCGCGGCGTTTCGAAGAGCCGGTCCCAGGTTTCGTCCCACGAGCGATAGCCGGCCGATTTAGCCAGGAGCTGATAAAATGAGCTGGTCAGGGCAATTTCGTCGAGGTTGCGGCGCTGGGTTGGCCGCGGAGCGCCATCGGGCGGGGCCGCTGGTTTTTCGATCGCATAATGCGGCAGGTCCATGAACACGCATTGCGCGCCGACCTGGCCGGCGGTCGACATCGCGACATATTCCGGCGAGTAACTCACGAGCGGATACCAGACGGAAAAGCGGGGGACTGCGGCGCCGACCGCGCCGGCTTCAGTTGATGGCACAGCGCTGTCATCGCGAAAGCTGGAATAGATCGCCACCGGCGGGCGGGTTTTGGAATCGACGAGGAACTCGATCATCTCCTGCGCTTTGAACGGCCCCTCGATGAAGATGATTTTGGGTTTTCGATCGCGAATGCATTGAGCGATGTGCCGGGCGATCGTCGGCGAATGGTGCCGGACCGGAAACCAGTAGAGCGGCTCTTCGAGCACCTTATCGACACGAGAGGCAAGCGCATCGATATCCAGTGCCGCCGAGCGGGCGGCGTTCAAGACTTCGGGAGTGGTGTCTGGATCCGGTTGGGACATGACGCCTGGGGTATTTTCACACCTTTCGATTCGAGAACAAACGTAGCGAGCCGCGACCGTAAGGGAGCGAGAAATCGAGAAAATTCAGCTATCGGCGTTGTGCAACTCCGTCGCTCCCTGACGGTCGCGGCTCGCTAAGGTTCTTGCGGGCGAAGCATCAGCGGTTCGCCAGGAACTGTAAAGCCGCTCAATTACTTCAGCGACTTATTCGCTTCATCATGAAACGATTGCCAGTTGTTGTCGGAAAGGCCGCGCTTTTTCGCGACGATCGCCACATATTCCTTCAATGCCGCCAGGTCCTGCGGATCCTCCTTTACGATCGAGCCGATCAGGTTCCTGGCGATCGAGCCGGCGGAGACTTTCCCGTCGCCGAAGAAGCGGCTGTGCAGCGCCGCGTCGACCGCGGTTCCGATCGCCTCGGCCGTCGAAAGCGTCGTGCCGGGAGATTTCACGCTGATTCCCTCGGCGGTTTTCCCATCGCGCAATTCGCGGAAGGCAGTGGCCAGAAGATCCAGGATGGCCGGCTCGATCGTCGTGGGAATCTCGTAGCGGTTCAGCAGCTCCGCCGACCGCTGGCGAACGATTTCGATCTCCGTGTTCTTGTCGGCGACGATCGGAATGTGGACATAATTAAATCGCCGCTTCAGCGCCGCTGACAGATCATTGACGCCCTGGTCCCGTGAATTGGCCGTGGCGATGATGTTAAACCCGGGCCTGGCGAAGACCGCGTTGGCATCGGGGAGCTCGGGGATGGCGATGTTCTTGTCGGACATGACCGACACCAGCGCGTCCTGCACGTCCGGCACGCAGCGCGTGATTTCTTCGAAGCGAAGCAGCGCCCCGGCCCGCATCGCGACCATGGTGGGGGAGGGGATGAGATTTTCGGTCTTGGGGCCTTCGGCGATGACGCGGGCAATGTTCCAGGAATACTTGATCTGCTCCTCGGTCGTGCCGGCAGTCCCCTGGATGACGAGGGTCGAATTACCGCAAATGGCGGCCGCGAGGTGCTCGCTCAGCCAGCTTTTGCCCGTGCCGGGGTCGCCGACGAGGAGCAGCGCCCGGTCCGAAGCGAGGGTGACGATCGGGCGCTCGACGATTGCGGTGTCGCCGTAGAACTTGCGCGTGATCGCGACCTTTTTCTTCTTCCCGCCGATCGTCGCTTCCAGCGTCTTTCCGCCGACGATGTAGCTCAAAACCGACCGCGGCGAGAGCTTCCACGATGAGGGTGGCTTATCCGCTTCGCTCTGGCGCAGGGCTTCCAGCTCCTCGGCATAGATCACTTCCGCGGGGAGGCGCAGCACCTGGCTTTCGGGAGCCGATTGATCGGAAGCCGGTTCGGATTTCTTTACCATGGATTCATGCTCCTTCGTGCCCGGGACTCCTGGGAAAGCAGTCAAAATCGTATCCGTTCTTCGTGGCACGGGCGTCTCGCCCGTGCATTGTGCACATTGCACGGGCGAGACGCCCGTGCCACTTAAATTCTCAAACCGCTTCTAAGCTAATTTAAGTAAATTTCATCGCCTTAACGAGTTCCGCCTGGCTGATCTTGTCGGGTGAAACGGTGAGATATTCCGGCCCATCTTTGCCGAGCGCCGTCAGCGGTTGAAACAGGATCCGGCACGATTCGTAGTGGGCGACGCCATAGATCGACGGGCGGTCCTTCTTTGCCGCGAGCTTTGTCATCACCGCATGCAGCGGAGTGCCGGACGGCCCATGATCGAGCCGGGCCTCAAACTCCAAAGCGCCTGCGCTGAGAGGAAGAAGATCGTATCCCTGCTCCGATGATTTGCGCTCACCCGCATTCCACGCGTCGAGAAAGATTTCCTCCTGAAGTTCGATTTCCAGGTCCAGCGGCGTCGGGCGATGTTGCTCCAGTCGCGCGGAGGCGTCGGCGGGATTCCATTTCCAGAACGGCTTCCACTCTGTGAAGGAATCAGCCACTTTCATTTCGCTGGTCTCCCCGAGGATGACCCGGGTTGCGCTGCCCGGCTGGCGATGAACGGCACAACGCGCGATTTCAACACTCTTTCTTTCCAGCAGAAGAGACGGTTTGAATTTCTGTTTTTGCGGCAGATGGAGGAAAGCCTCCGCCGGTAGATCCAAGTCCTTGCGCATGGGAAAGACGCAGGACCAGATCATCGCCTCTCCGCTCTCCACCGGCGGCGACGCCTCGATCGCGCGGAGCCGGAAATCGAAACTCGCAAAAGCACCGGGGACCACGCGCTTGCTCACGCCCAGCGTAACCGCTTTCAGGATTTGCACCGGCTGCGTCGGCGGCGTGGCCATGAGTCGGTCGAGCGCGTCGTTGTCCTGATCGGCGATCGCCCGACGCATGCTGGTGGCCAGCAGCCAGGCCCGGCCGAGGAAAAACGCCAGCCGCCGGGATGAAAACTGGGTCGAGCCGGTGGAGAAGCGGGAGATTTCCTCGTTGGCGATACGCAGCGTGGAGCCCAGCCGCAGCAGGCACATGCGCGAGGCTTCCTTGAAACTGACGTCGATCCGTTCGATCGTCGATTTCGAGACGGCGGTGAGCCCCGCGCGCAGCAGTTCCTCCACGCTCTTGCTCAATTCGTCGAGCAGGTTGGTCAATTGAAGTCGTTGGGTCGAGTCCACCGAGTCATTCCTCCTCAAGTGGCACGGGTTTCCTACCCGTGTCTTTGATTGCCGCGGAGTACCGCGGCCACGGCTTACAAAGCCGTGCCACGATCATCCCAGCGAACCAGGGACGTCACGGTTCCCCGTCATTCGCATCCGGCACTTCGGCGGCTTCGTCCACTGTTGCCGCGCACTGACCCATCGCCAGTGCGATTTGATACCGGTCGCGAACAACCCGAAGCGTAAGGAGTCGTTCCAGCAAACGAACGGCTGTCTGCGCCTTGAGCAGCGTTTGCGGAGAATTCCGATCGTCGGCTTCGATCTGTTTGTGAAGCGTCGTCAGCACCGTCGCCACATGGCCGGCGCCGGCCTGTTCCAGATAGTCGGTGAACGACTGCAACTGCGCCAGCTCATCGGTTCCGCAGGCGCAGCCCGCGCACAATCAGGTTCTCGAGCAATGTCCGCAGCCGCTCGATGCTGATGCGAAGCTCGTCAAATTCGGTCGGAGCGGTATTCATCAGCGACTGCTTGTCGTGGCACGGGCGTCTCGCCCGTGCTCTTGAAACATTGCACGGGGAGGATGCCCGTGCCACTTAAATTCTCACAACGCGTAGTAGTCCTCCGGCACCGTTTCCGTCGGCCGCCAGTCCACTTCGCCGGCTTCGGCCCCTTTGTAGCGGATGAAAATTTCCCCCATGGTCTCCTTGTTCAATGCTGGCTTCGTGTCATTGGATTTGGAGACCCATCCATCGATTGTGGATGGATCCAGCTCGCCGGCTTTCACCAGGCCGATGATCAGCACCAGCAGATGCTTGCAGATGGATCCGCGTAGTCCGCCGCAGATGTTGAGGTTCTGGGTGCAGCAGGCGTATGCACCGTCGGCTTCGATCCGGCAGGCGTAGACCAGGTCCGGGTCAGTCTGGCTTTTCACCACGCCGTTGAGATGCGTTGCGGTGACATCGTTAAAAAGCTGGAATCGCTCGGCCTTGAGCATCTTCTTCGCGTTTCGGATCTTTCCCCTGTCCGCGCGGAGCTCCATTGCCCGAAGGAAGGCTCCGATATCGGTGATTTTTCCGATCCGCTTCTGAATGGTCTTCTCGATCTTCCTTGCCTGCCGCTTCTTGAACTCTTTGCGGCGGCGTTTGTATTCTTCCCGTTGCGCGCGATCGGCCGCACCCTTTTCCCGCTCTGCCTTCTGATAGGCCAGGGTGGCGGCGCAACTCCGCGGGTCCGGGAAGAGGTTGGCCGAATGCTTCGCCGAGGCCTCTGAGCACCAATTCGCGCAAGGCCTTGCCGCTCATCGGGGATCGTGAGCTCTCCACGGCGATACTTTCGAAACGAACCTTCCGTGAGCCAAGAACGTCGGCGATTTGAACCAGCGTATTCGAAAGCGTTCGGCCCGATCGGGAAGGGCTTCCGCCGAGAATCAGACCCCTGGGGAGCCGCGGCTGATACCAGGGGAATCGCAGAAGGTGAGAATTCACTTCGATCAGATCGTCGCCGTCGCCGTCCCCCGGATCAACTCGCATCAAAATGGCGATCCTTTGTGCGGCGCCGGCATGGGAATCGAGTTCGGTCAGGGCCGGACCGATGCCTCCCGTGCCGCAGGCGCCTCGATCGAAATTCTTCGCTTTGTCGAGTGTGGCCGAATTGAGCTTCGCCCCTTTGAGGTTACATCCGGCCAGATTCGCCCCCGTGAAATCGGCGTTGCGAAGATTTGCATTCGCCACATTGGCTTCGCGCAGATCAGCTCTCTTCAAACTTGAGTCAGTTAAGTCAGCACCCACAAGGATTGCACGCTCAAGCAATGCGTTTGAGAAATCAGCCGCTTTCAGTTTACAGGACAAAAACTTGCTATTTGAGAGGTCTGCACCGTCGAAGGCCGCCGATTTCCAGTCTGTCAATTCGAAGGTCGATGATCGCGCGTTAGCTCGTGTGAAGCGAACCCCGACCGCTGGCAGTGTTTTCTCTGTGCCCGATTCAGAAAGAGAAGCGCTCCAATTGAGCCCCGGTGAAGTCACAGCCATCAAAATGGCTGTGGAACTCTGCGTCGCTCAGATTCGCCCTGGTGAATCGGCTCTGCTCGACCTGCCTGAAACGGGAAGATTCGCCGGTCGTCTTGCTGAAGTCGCATTTCACCGCCGAGGCGAACCGCGTCTTGTTGAGGATTGCCCCCACAAAGCTGCAGCGATCGAATTCAATTCTCTCGAAGTCGAAGCCGCTCAGATCGACCCCATCGAATCGCTCGCGCGAGATGACGACGGGCGGCGATTCATACTCATCGGCCCACCCCGAGACGTCGCGGGTGAGCATTGGCCGGAGGGAGTCAACGTTGGCGCTTCCTTCCCGAATGAAAGCGGCAATATCCGCGGCGGTCGGTTCCAGAAAATCATCAAATGTTGAGAAGTCGTAGATTTCGATGGCCGCCCCCTTGGCATTCAGGGATTTGGCGGTGCGCTGGGCGGTTGGCGCATCCATCAGGTCAGGCACCACGAGATAATCGATCGACGCGTCGAGCGCTTTGACGATCGCGCCTCGATGTAAACCAATCAGCGCCGTCAGACGTTCGAGATCTTCATCCTCGAAGGCGCCGCGCAGGGTCACCTTCTTTCCTGACAATCTGCTTCGCGCGCTGGTTTTCTTCTTTTTCATCCGACTCCGCTGGCCGACTCACACCGCATAATAATCTTCCGGCACGGTTTCCGTCGGCCGCCAGTCCACTTCGCCGGCTTCTGCGCCTTTGTAGCGGATAAAAATCTCCCCCATGGTCTCCTTGTTCAATGCCGGCTTGGTGTCGTTGGATTTAGAAACCCACTCGTCGATTATGGATGGATCAAGTTCGCCGGCTTTCACCAGGCCGATGATCAGCACCAGAAGGTGCTTGCAGATGGAGCCGCGAAGCCCGCCACAGATGTTGAGGTTCTGCGTGCAGCAGGCGTAAGCGCCGTCGGCTTCGATCCGGCAGGCGTAGACCAGGTCAGGGTCAGTCTGGCTTTTCACCACGCCGGCCAGATGCGTCTCCGCCACGTCGTTGAAGAGCTTGAAGCGCTCCGCCTTGAGCATCTTGGTGGCTTTGTCGATCTTCGCCTTGTCGACGCGCAGTTCCAATGCCTTGAGGAATGAACCGATGTCGGTGACTTTGCCGACTTCCTTGGCGATCTTCTTCGCGATCTGCTTTTGTGCAGTCAGCTTTTGCTTTTCGGCCAGCTTCTTCGCGGCTTCGCGGCGTTCGCGATCGGCGGCGCCCTGCTCGCGTGATTGCTCACGATACGCCTTGGTTGCCGCCGCCAACTCTTCGGCCGGGGGCAATGGCTGCGCGAAGGCTTCGCTGATGCCGTTGAGGAGGAGTTCGCGCAGTTCCTTGCCGGTTTTGGGGGATTTGGTGCTCTGGACTTCGAGCGTGCCGAATCGCACCTTGTGGTTTCCGACGATATTTGCCAGACGAATCATGGCGTCGGCGAATCCGCCTGACCTTTGTTGACGACGATGCAGTGCGCCGAAAAAGGCCTGCGGGATTTGCACACCCCAGCCGTATTTCAGGCCCGTAGTGTCGATGCCAAATTCCATTCCATCTGCGTCCGGTCCCATCTCGACGCGGAACGAGATCTTGATGCGCCCCGCCTGCGCGGCAACGGTATCCAGTTCGGTCAGGACGGGGCCGGCTGCAGCGGCGCGACTGTTATCCCGATTGAAGTCGCGGGCCCGATCGATCGCCGCTCCGCCGAGTTTGGCCCCACGAAAATTGC
The DNA here is from genome assembly GCA_963754335.1 of uncultured Phycisphaerales bacterium. GTDB lineage: Bacteria > Planctomycetota > Phycisphaerae > Tepidisphaerales > Tepidisphaeraceae > JBBSDP01. The sequence continues at coordinate 165,955 of CAVWFQ010000005.1, read as the reverse complement.
AGTTCTCCAGATCGGCGCCCACGAAGGAGGCGTTGGTCAGATCGGCCTCGGCGAAGTTGGCATCGTTAAGCGCAGCGCCGTCGAAATTGGCACTGCGGGCTTCGCCGGCGATCATCATTGCGGACTTGAGCGATGCGCTGCTGAAGTTGGCGGAATCGAGCAGACACGAAATCCAGGCGCTCTCCGACAGGTCGGCCCCCTCAAAATTCGGCGCCGAAGCCGAACCAGCTCGAATCGTGATTTGCGCAGGTTCGCCGACTTGAACACGGCTCCGGAGTGCGGGGGATGCGCTGCCGCGCGAGGCCCAGAATTGCTCGGAGAATGTGGCGCCCTCCATCTGGGCCGATGTGAAGTCGCAATTTTCCAGATGGGAATGAATGACCGCCCCTTTGAGCTTCGCTTCCACGAAGCGGCTGCCGAGGATTCGCTCGAATGCGGGCGCTTCACCGCTGGCGCGGCTGAAATCGCAATCGGTCGCGGATTCGAAGTGAGTGCCAGACAGCAACGCCCCTGCGAAGGAGCAATGGTCGAAGGCGACCATGGTGAACGCAAAACCGCTGAGATCGGCTCGGTCAAAATTTTCCCCCGTGAAGGTGACGATCGGCGGTGGCGGCGCGCCGTAAGCAACCTGCTGATCACCGAGGGCCTTAAACAAAACGGCGGCATTTTCCTTTCCGCCACGAATCAGATCGGCGACTTGCCCGGTGGTCGGCTGGACGAGCTCGCGGAATGCATCGGCGTCGATGACCTGCAGACTCGCTCCCCTGGCGTTGAGCGAAGCCGCCTTTTTCTGGATCGTCTTTCCCGCCGATAAATCCGCCAGCACGAGGTAATTCGTATTGGCGTCGATTTCTACAGCGATGACTCCCTGCTGCGCTTCGGCCATCGCGGTGAGCCGCTGCAACTGGCCAAAATCGAACTTGCCGTCAAAGACGACAGTCTTCCCGAGGAGAGCCTTTAGCACGCGATCGGTTGCCTTTGACAATTGACCCCCTTCAGGCCGGAGCCCATCCTTTGACAATGTATTCCGCTTTCATTTCCGCTAGTAGCGATTCGATCTGCTCTTTGGAATTGCTCACGCGAATATCCCGATCGAGCGGCGCCGCTCGATTCGGGCTGAAGTCGGTGAGATACGCGACGTAGGCCGGGAAATTACCCTCGGATTCCTTGTTGGTTTTCCAGAGGAGCAGCTTGCGGACCATCAGGTTTCCCTTGAGCGTCTTGGTGAAAACCTCGCGCTGAAGCATCTGGCTCTTCGGGGAGGAGAGCTGGCGGGCGTCCCGATCCATCATCGGAATTTCGACCACCTCGCCGACCTGGTGCAGGCGCAGGTCGGCGTGGCGAACCGCCTTGTCGTCGCGGCGCCGGATGAAATTGGGGGAAATCGGGCTGGCCAGCGGCAGCCGGCGAATCGACTGATACCTGTTTCCGGGCGCGTCGAATCCAAGCACCATCCGGTCCACGGTCGCGCCGCGCGTGTTCTGGCTGACCAGGTCTAGACAGGAGATTTCAATCACCCATTCCGGGCGGACCATCTGGTAGGCGACCGAGTCGTTGACCTCGGCGTAGTCGCTGTGGGCGGCCATGTCCTTGAGGTCGCTGAGCCAGGCGCGGCGCTCATCTTCGCTGAATCCGCCGCCGACGCGACCGAGGATGTGGAAGCTTTCGTCCTTGCGCATCAGGCCGACGAGCACGTCGTGGATCATGCCCATTCGGTCATCGACCCCTTCGGTAAAGCCGAGCACCGCCACGTCGAGTGAAATGCGCGGCTTGATCTTGAATTGCCCGCCGCTGTCGGATCGGACGACGAGCCCTTCGGCGCCGTCCGTATCGACCCATTTTTCGAAGAGCTTGATCACCTCATCGATCGTCTTGGCACGGGCGGTTTCCACCGGGTGAATGCGCTTGCCGGATTTGAAGACCGATTCGATCTTCTTGAAGACCTCCGCGTATGCGAGCGGCGCGGGCTTGTCGTCGATATCGAGAATGTCGAAGACCGCAAACTGGAGTTGATCCAGATCGGTCTGCGATTCCGGGAGGCGCGCCGCGCGGGAAACATCGTGCACGCGCGGACGGCGGTCGGTGCGGGCGAGATAGAGCTCGCCGGCCAGGAGCATCTGCTTGTGTTTGGTCTTGCCGAGCAGCTCGACCGCTTCCTGCATGAAGGGCAATCCCATGCGCACCACGCCGCCGGGATTGACCGAGACGCATTCGTTATTCTTGATCAGGAGGAGCGTGTGTTCGCCGTCGATCTTGCGGCTCACGAAGCAATCGCACGCCGGCAGCTTTTCCGGGACCGATGCCCGATCGAGCGGCTGCATGCGCGAGCCGAGATTGCGCCGGTATTCCTGCGCCTTGAGTGGTACGAACGGATCGGCCAGGCACTGCGCCTTGCCGACGCCGTACGAGCCGAACAGGATCTGAAGTCGCGATGGATCCAGGAGGGTGTTGGTTGCCATAATTAAATGAGCGTGCGTGAGTACGCGCATGCGCGGTGGTGACGCTGCCCTGCGGGACAGCGGCTAAAAAGTTGATGAGTAGGTACACGTTCGTGCGACATCATCTAAATGAGCGTGCGCGAGTACGCGAACACGCGGTTGTGACGCTGCCCTTCGGGACAGCGGCTAAAAGTTGATTCGACGGTGCATGTTCGCGCAAGGTCATTTAGTCACCTTTTGCCGGGGCGGGCGCCGGGGCCGGCTTCAACTCCATGTTGGAAAGGTGCAGGATCAGGCAGTATTTGTCTCCCTGCGTTCGCCCTTCGAGAAATCCGCGATATTGCTGCCCGCCGCGCTGGAGCACCAGCGGCTGATTTCCCTTCGGGCCGCTGCCGAGCAGCATCAGGCTTTCCGTCGCCTCCAGCTCTTTGGCCATCCCGTGAAGGAAGTCGTAGGTCAGGCCGTTGACGTGGACGATCTGGCGCTTGCCGGCAAAAACAAATTTGTTGTAGACCTCTTTTTTCTTCATCAGCTTGCCGGACCACTTCAGCGGCGTTTCGGTGGCGGCATTCGGCAGCGCGACCTTGCGCGGGCGGCGCTCGCGCTCGCTGCCGTCGGGATTGCGGATGACCTCAAACTGGCGGACGCGGTGAACGATCTTGCCGTCGGGATCGATGAAGACCCGGCTGGTCTCTTTCAGCACCGAGCCGAACGCCTCCATGTCGATTTCAGGATCCGATTCAACGAGCATCTGCGCGATCTTCTCGCGCCCGCCGGCCCTGGCTTCCAGCGCCGCCACATCATGCTGCAGATCCGATTTCATCAGGCGCGATGATTGAATCTGGCGGCCGTGCTCGTCGAGCCATCGCACCTTCAGGGGTTTTTTAACGGTCTGCGCGCCGCAGATGGCGTCGCGTCCTTTGCTGTTGGATAGGTTGATGGTTCCCATGGAATCGTTTCACAACTCCTCTCACGTCCGCTCCTGTGGACCCGGATCCGGGTCCGCAGGACCCGGCGTGGCAAAGCAGACCGATTCTGAAAACGTCTTTGAACGCTTCAATCACATCATGCCAAAATCGACGGAGTCCTCATCTTCGCCGGCGCCTTCCTCATCGCCGGCGATTGCAGCGCTTTGTTCGAAGCCGACGAATTCCAGTTTGGTGGGGCAGCCGATCGCCAGGAAGGGCGTCCCGTCCGCCGCCAGCAGCAGAAAACCACTATCTGGCTCCAGCCCGCCGCGGAACGAATAGGAGAACTGGTAGATCGTTCCCTTTTTCAGTTCGGCCATCAGCGCGGAACAGTCGGCGGCGCTGCTGATCTGATAGACGGCGCGAATGTCGTGGCTCAGATATTCCTCGATCGTTGCGGTTCGTTCGAGCGGGACAGGGGCGGCGTAAGAGGAAGTCACCGGCACGATGCGCTGGCCCTGATGGTCCGTCGGCACGAGGGTCTTTTTTTCGATCCAGTTGCCGTCGGGGGAGAGCGTCACCATGGCGGTTCCGCCGGAGAGAATGATGCTTTTGCCGTCGTCGGCCAGCGTCGCCAGCGTGCACTTGCGCCCCGATTCGTCCAGCGTTTCGACCTCGATGAATCCGTACAGGTCGGAGCGCTCCACTTTGTCCAGCGTGAAGGGCAGATCGCATCCGCCAAAGGTGAGCACCAGCGGCTTTGCCATGATCAACGAATTGAAACGGGGAAAATGGTTTGAGTCAAACTGTACCCAGAGAGCCGCGCACGAAGTAAGCGGGAAAGCGCTCGGGAAACGGGACAACATTCCCGCTTACTGCGTGCGCGGCTCCTCCAAAAGCAAGCGGGAAAGCGCTCGGGAAAGGGGACAACATTCCCGCTTACTGTGTGCGCGGCTCCTCCAAAAGCAAGCGGGAAAACGCTCGGGAAAGGGGACAACATTCCCGCTTACTGCGTGCGCGGCTCCTCCAAAAGTAAGCGGGAAAGCGCTCGGGAAAGGGGACAACATTCCCGCTTACTGCGTGCGCGGCTCCTTTGTCTCCCCGCGCCGGCCTGGTGGCCGACGACGACCGCCTCGGCGTCGTGAAACGTTTTCACCTTCAGAAGTGTCGCGGACCGGCCCGCCTCATATTTTGAGCCGGGCTGGCGAAGCATCAACCCTTCTCCACCAAGGGACTCGACGCGCGCCAGTTCTGCGCCAGGCAGGCGACATCCTTACACAAAACGTGATCGTGCAGCCGGGCGAACGCGACCCAGGCGTTGAAGCAAAACAGACATTGCGTATAGTGCTCCTCGCTTGCCAAAGGCTTGGCAAGCGAAATGTTCGCATCGGCTGTGATTGGCTCGAGCCGCGTTTGCGCGACCGTTGTTGGGTTGCCCATCGGTCCGAGCCAATTTCTTTATGTAGCACAGCCGCCCTCGGCTGTGTTCCGCCGAAGGCGGAAGTAAACCACAGTGTGTCCGCAAGGTTTCGACCTTCCGGTCGACCACAGCCGAGGGCGGCTGTGCTACATGATTCGAACACCGCCGAGGGCGGCGGTGCCACCGCAAAGGAGTGCGCGTGCCCGGCGAAACCGATCTGCACAAGACGTTGAAAAAAGAGGCGTGCCGCTGGCTCTTCCGAATGGGATACCGATGCATCGCCGCGGAAGTCCGCCTGCGGCCGCTCGGAATCGTGGATGCGGTCGGAACGGGATTGTTTCGGCCGTACCAGAATTACCTGTTCATCCCCCGCGAGCTGCCGCAGGTCTGTTTTGTCGAGTGCAAGGCGTCGCGCGCTGATTTTCTCCGCGACCGCTCCGATGACGGACAGCTCACGCTCTCGCTGCTCGAACGCGAACGAAACCTGCGCAGTAAAAAGAAAAAACGTGGCAATCCCCTTCGGCAAACGCTGGGGCTGGGGAAGTTCGCCGCCTGCCTCATGCAGCCGATGGCGAATCTGCATTATGTGCTGGCGCCCGCGGGCATCATCCAGAAGAAAGACCTTCCGGCACGATGGGGCCTGCTCACTTACGGAGACGGCGGCATCAATGTCGTCGTGCGGTCGGAATGGCAGGAGACCGCGCGAATCGAATTCGTCGAGTCGGCCATCGCCCGCACTCTCACCGGCGACATCTATCGCGCCGACGACCGGGCGATGAATTCGGTGAACCGGGAAATCTTCGCCCAGCAGCAGACGCTTGCCGAACGGATCCGATCGATCCGCCCGCGGGTGGTGCTGGCGCCGGGATCGCCGGTGTGATCGAGACACGCCGTACGATTCGAATCAAACCAACCGCGAAGGCGCGAAGACGCGAAGGAAAACGCGAAGCAGAATGGATCAAAGGAAATGGCCACGGAGATCACTGAGGAGCACAGAGATCACCGAGACGCAGCACGCCGCCGACGCTTGGACGATTCGAACATAAATCGGCACTGACCTGATAAGAGACAGGTCAATTAAAATATTAATTCGTAATCATCGGTCGCGAAGAAAGGGCCGTCGGTTTCGATGAAATGCCTCTGTGATCTCTGTGCCCCTCAGCGGTCTCTGTGGCCATTCTCTTGGGCATTTCTTCGCGCTGCCCTTCGCGTCTTCGCGCCTTCGCGGTTGGTTTCTAACATGTGTCTGGATGGCGCGCTTGATAGAGCGGGCTGCTCCCGTTTGAATCTCGGCGATAGGAGCAATTGAAAGATGGAACATCGCACTCTCGGAAAGACGGGACTCAAGCTTCCAGTATTGAGTTTCGGCGCTTCGTCGCTCGGGCAGGAGTTCCGGCAGGTCGATCTGACCGAGGCGTTGCAATCGGTTCACGCGGCGCTCGATTCGGGAATGGACTTCATCGACACCTCGCCATTTTACGGGCGTGGCATGTCGGAAGTGCTGCTTGGCGTGGCATTGCGCGGCATCCCGCGCGACTCCTACACGCTCTGTTCAAAGCTCGGGCGATATGCGGGCGCACATTTCGATTTCTCGGCCCGGCGCGTGGCGGAGAGCGTCGATATCAGTCTCGAGCGGATGAAGACGGATCACCTGGATATCTGTCTCTGCCATGACATTGAATTTGTCGAAATGAATCAGATTATCCAGGAGACGCTCCCGGCCCTGCGCAAGGCGCAGAAGGAAGGAAAGGTCCGATTCATCGGCATCAGCGGCTACCCGATGCACATCTTCCGCTGGGTACTGGAACGGGCGGAACTCGACGTCATCCTTTCCTACAACCATTACACGCTTCAGAACACCATGCTGGCCGACCTGGTTCCGTTCCTGAAATCCAAAGGCGTGGGGATCATGAACGCCGCCCCCTTTTCCGCCCGGCTGCTGACGAGCGCGCCCCTTCCCCCCTGGCATAAAGCGACCCCGCTCGTCCGCGAAACCGCGGCCAAGGCCGCCGCCCACTGCAAATCGCGCGGCGTCGATATCGCGCAAGTGGCGCTGCAATTCTCGATCGCTAACCCTGACATGGCCACCTGCATCACCGGCTCCGCCGATCCCGGCCGCGTGCGGCAGTGGGCCAAGTGGGCCCAGCAGCCGATCGATCAGAAACTACTGGGAGAAGTGATTGAGATTCTGACGCCGATTCATAACTGGTTTTATATCGAAGGGCGGGCAGAGAATAACGATCCGAGCAGCCGCGAACGGACCCCATTGAACTTCGATCACTCAGACCATGCTTGACGCGGCGGATGCAGTTGGAAACAATCCCCACCCGAACCTTGAAAGGACTCCATGCACCGTTCGATCGAACATCCGGCGATGAAACCGTTAAAGGAAAAGTTCCCGGAGGCCGGCCTCCAGGTGGGGGAGTTTCGGGACATGGTGACGGTGGTGGTTCCGCGCGAGCATCTGATGGCGGTCGCCCGGTTCCTTCGCGACGATCCGGCGCTTCGTTACGACATGCTCGCGGAAGTCAACAGCGTCGATTACCTCAACTATCCCAACGCGGCTCATCGATTTGGCGTCAATTACGGATTGACTTCGATTCCAAACAACAACCGCCTCTGGCTCAAAGTCTTTCTCGATCCGACGCAAGATACGTTGCCGGGCACCGCCGGCCGCGACGAAGACATCGTTGCCAAGGGGGATCCCGGGCTGAAGGTTGACAGCATGACCGCTCTCTGGGCCGGCGCCGAATGGATGGAGCGGGAAGTCTACGACATGATGGGGATCATCTTTGTCGGTCACCCGGATCTCCGCCGGATTCTCACGTGGAATGCATTTGGGTCCTATCCGCTGCGCAAGGATTATCCTTTGCGCGGGGTCGGGGAGCGGGAGAATTATCAGATCGTGACGAGGGAGGGGGCTTGAGGACGTGGAGCGTGAAAACGTGAAAAAGTGAAGACGTGAAGACGTGAAGACGCGAAGACGTGAAGACGTGATGTAGGCTTTGGGCCGGGGGAGGTGACAGTGACTTACGACGAATGGGAAGCGAGCGTGCCTGAGGAGATCCGGGGGGATTCGCTTTGGCGGGTTGAGGCATATCGGCTTGGGTTATTCTTGTCGGATCTCTCATGGCATGACGTTGGTAAATTCCTGCGAGACCGTCGCCTGATTAGTGTCTCGGACCAGTTGTTTCGCGCGGCGGGGAATATCAGTTCAAACATTTCCGAGGGTTATTGCGCGGTACCGGCAAAGATCGCGCGCGGTTTTACGAATACGCGCTCGGGTCGGCACGCGAGTCAAGGGATTGGTATTACAAAGGCCGCCGCGCGCTTTCTCCGAAGGTCGCCGAACATCGCTGGAAATTGTGCACCCAGATTATCCGGCTGACCATCACGATGATCTCCAACGAACGCTCCACCAATCGCAGAATAACAAAACACCCCCGAGCCTGACTTCACGTTCCCCCGTCTTCACTTCTTCACTTTTCGCGTCTTCACCTACACGTCGATTGCGCCAAACCGGCGGTCCGCAGCTCATCGCAAAACAGCGCGACCACCTCTACAATCGCGGCGAATGTTCGAAACCATCACCCATCGCCGCTACCTCATCCCGTTCAAAGCGGCGCGCTTGCCGCAGCAGTTCACGGATGTGCTGGTGATCGGCGGCGGAGTCGCGGGGTTGCGGGCGGCGATCGCGGCGGCGGACGAAGGCGCCGAAGTCGTCGTCCTCACCAAAGACACCATCGATCAATCCAATACCTGGTATGCCCAGGGTGGCATCGCCGCGGTGCTGCAACCCGCCGACAGCTATGAATTGCACGTGAAGGACACCGAGGCCGGCGGCGCGGGACTTTGCGATCACAAGGCGGTCGATGTCGTCATCAAGGAAGGGCCGGCCCGCGTCCTCGAACTGCTCGAATGGGGCGCGCATTTCGACAAGGACCTCACCAAGGCCCACGGACTGGCCTTTACGATGGAAGGGGGACATTCCTTTGCGCGGATTCTCCATGCGTACGGGGACGCCACCGGAAAGGAACTGGCCCAGACGCTGATTCGCACGGTGCGCGCCCGGGAGACGATCCGCGTTTCCGAAAACAGCTTCGCCATCGACCTGCTGACCGATGAGAACCGTTGTCTTGGGGCGCTGGCGCTGATCAACGGGCAGGTCAACCTGATCTGGGCGAAGCGGACGATCCTGGCCAGCGGGGGAGCCGGACAGCTCTATCGCGAATCAACCAATCCGCGGATCGCGACAGCCGACGGGCACGCCATGGCCTGGCGCGCGGCGGCGACGCATGCAGGATATGGAGATGGTCCAGTTTCACCCGACTACGCTCTATGTGGCGGGGGCCAGCCGGGCCCTGATTACCGAAGCGGTTCGCGGCGAAGGGGCCTATCTGGTCGATCGTGACGGGCATCGCTTCATGCCCGAATATCACCCGATGGCCGAGCTGGCGCCCCGCGATATCGTGAGCCGGGCGATCATCGAGCAGATTCGCCGAACGCATTTCACCCATGTCTTTCTGGATGTGCGGCATCTGCCGAGCCAGCAGTTTCGCGAGCGGTTTCCGCAACTGGCGAAACTGACCGATGAATTCGAAATCGACGCTTCGAAAGACCTGATTCCGATCCATCCGGCGGCCCATTACATGATCGGCGGGGTGGATGCGGATCTGTTTGGCCGATCGACGCTGGAAGGGCTTTACGCCGTCGGCGAGGCGGGTTGCTCCGGCCTGCACGGCGCCAATCGGCTCGGGAGCAATTCGCTGCTGGAGGGATTGGCCTTTGGCGCACGGGCCGGCACCGACGCCGGCCGGGCGAGCAGGGGGAATGGCTCTGCGCTTTCCCCTTTCACTTGCAGCACGATGTGCCGGTTTCGACGAAAACCGAACTGGATATCACCGACGTGAAGAGCAGCCTGCGCAGCGTGATGTGGCGAAACGTCGGAATCGAACGGGCCGGCGAGCGACTCGACGAAACGCGGGAGATCATCGCGTTCTGGAGCCGCTACGTCATGGACAAAACCTTCACTCCCGCCGCCGGCATAGAGCCGGCCGTCGCCGGGTGGGAACTGCAGAACATGCTCACCACCTGCGCCGCTGATCACTTCGGCGGCCTACGCCCGCACCGAGTCGCGCGGAGCCCACTACCGCGTCGATTATCCCACCCGCGATGACGTGCACTGGCGCATGCATCTGCTGTGGCGGCGTCCACTGGAGACGCCGATACCCGAGCCGATTGAGTAGACAGTTTTCTTGACCGGTTCTTCGGAGGAGTTCAATCGACAACCAGTGAGCGAGGTGCGCCGAGTTCGTTTCACGTCAAAATCTCGTCTCACTTCCTTATCGTTTAGCCGCCGCCGCTTGCGGGTGCGTTGCGTTGCGCAGATAGCGCCGAAAAAATCGAGGATGTTGATGACTCAGTTGGGAGCCCGCTGACCCGACGAAGTGCGCTATTTACCTTCCTATGACCGTTGAGCGCAATAGATCGCGCGACGCGTCCCGCAAGCGGAACGGCTAAACGATAAGGAAGTGAAAGTAAAAGTTGAGGCGCGTTTGCCTATTTGGATCGCTCCGGCGAAACCGTCTTGAAAAACTCCACGATACGCGCCCCCAGGCCTTTGGGAGGTGCGTGCCCGCCGTCATGGATGATCGTCGCCAGCGGCGTGTCGTGGTCGGAGTTGTACCAGAGTCCTCCCTCGCCCCACGGCTTTCCCTCGCCCGATATCCCGTTCACCGATTTGAGCTGTTCGATCATCTTGCTCTGCCATTCGAACTTGACCAGCGGATCATTGCGCCCGCCCGACATCATCGCCGGCTTGGGCTTGAGCAGCGGCCAATCCGCCGGCCGGGCGATGCTGCTGGAAGAGGCGACGCCCGCCAGGGTATCGCCGCGGTGGGCCCAGAGCGCGAAGGTAAATCCGCCGCCGTTCGAGTGGCCGGTGCTGAAGACACGCTTGGAGTCGACGTGCTCGTGTTCGATCAGATCCTTCAGCACTGCGTCGTAGAGCTTAATATCCTTATTCTTCTCCGGCTCACTGACGCAATCCCATCCCGCGCGATTTCCCTGCGGATCGGTCAGTTGCCCGACGGTCGGCAGGCCCTGGAGGTAAACGACGACCGCACCCGGCCAGAGTGTGTCGGTCTGAAACTGCCTCCTGATCTGCTGCGCGTTTCCGCCATGCCCGTGAAAGACAAAGACCAGCGGCCACCCCTCCGGTGGCTGTGCTGCGCCGGACTCGGGCGTGCAGACGATGCCGGAGCGTTTGACGCCGTCGATTTGCCAAGTGCGGTCGTCTACCGCTGCAAATGCTGGGCGGAGGAATGTCAGGAAAAGGGCTGGGAAGAGTAGAAAGTGGGTCGGTCGCATCGAGCAATAGAACGAAGCGAGGGTATAAAATATTGCCCTTGATCTAAGTTCGTTATGCTACGGCGGTGGCACGAGTGTCGAGCCGATACCAGCCCTCGCAGAACAGGTGTTGGCGCTAAAATGAGCGTGATTTGCCGAGGGTCATTTTCTCCAAGTCATCGATCCTCGACGGGCACGGTCCGGTTCGCGGTTTTTTGTCTGGTTTTTTGCCTCCCGGCGTTGGCTTATGGCGAAAAACCCGCCTCGGTTTCCCACGCAGCACCACAGCAGGTCCAGCAGACCGTCGGACGCGCCATCGGGTATTTGCAAACCGAAAGCGCCGCCTGGTTGCAGACGCGCAAATGTGCCGCTTGCCATCATGCGGCGATGCCGCTTTGGGCACTTAGCCAAGCGAGTCAGCAGGGATATTCGATCGATCGGAAATTCCTGGTCGATACCGCCGAGGCCACACTGGGAAGCCAGCAAAAAATGATCGCTGCAAAGCTGGTCAGCGATCCTGCTGCTCCGCCCGATACGCGCCCCAGCGCCAAGGGGGTGAACATGGGGACAGTGTTCATGGCCGTGGCGGCAGAATCGTTTCCCGTTCTGGAAAAGGGACAAGCGCAAAGCCTGAAGCAGATCGCGGACGACATCGTCCAGAAGCAGCGCGAGGACGGTTCGTGGGAGTTCTTTGCCAATCTCAGCGCCCGCCGATCAACGAAAGCCAGGCAACCGACGCTGCCTGGATCATTCTGGCGTTGCAGGGGGAAGCAGGACGCAACCCATCGGAATCGCTGCGTAAGGCATTGGAGAAGGGGACCGTATGGTTGGCAAGCGCGAAGCGGTCTGACGATCTTCAGGATAAAGTTTTCGATCTCCTGTTGGCGGTACGTGCCGGCAAGTCGCCGAAGGAACTGCAGATCCTCATCGACGGATTGCTCTCCCGGAAACGATCCGACGGCGGTTGGAGCCAGACCGCGGCTATGGCCAGCGATGCATTCGCGACAGGGCAGGCTCTCTACGTTCTCTCGCTCGCCGGTCTTACAGCCGAACGACCCGAGATCGAGAGAGCCATCGATTTCCTCGTAGCGACGCAAAAGCCGGACGGGAGTTGGCCGATGACTTCACGATCCACGCCGGACGGCTCGCCTGGAAGCGCAAAGTTATTGACACCGATAACGACCGCGGCTGGTTCCTGGGCAACCCTCGGCCTCGCAAGGCTCGTGCCGAAACGGCCTTAAACCCGCCGCCGACGCGCGAGAAGCATTACGCAGCCGAGACTGAGGAGACTGATGGAGGCTGGCTCGGGGACAACCTGATTGCTGAAGCCGTACTGAAAGAAGGAGTGGCCCGTTCCACTGTTGGGATCACCCGGATTACTGTTGGTTGTGTCCATCGTGAACGAAAAGGTGATCGAGGCGCCGGTGGCCGTGTAGGTATCGATCAGCTCACTTCCATTACCGCTGCCAGCCTCGTTCTGATCATAGAGGATTGAGTTCCCCAAGCCATCGGCCACGTCCAGATAGCGAAGGCCAGAGGTGCCAAAACCGACGTTGTAGAACACGGCCTTGTATTGTGTTCCCGCGCTGAGGCCAGTGAGCGTCAGCGTCTCGGCGGGAGTCTCGGGAGAGTTGTAGAAGAAATTGCTGGCCAGTGAGTTGATGGAGCCGGTCAGATTGTTGGAAAATGGGAAGGGTAACGAATCCTCGGCATTTGAAAGAGTATAGTTCGACTGGGCTCCGTTTCCTCCGGCGACGAACGTCACTCCGTTAATTGTAATCGGTCCGCCGTCGAAATCGACGGCATGTGTCTAGGTGTTTGCCGTCGAAATGCCCGAATCCGTGTCCCCCGTAAATCCCTGCGAGGTGAATCCGGCGCTGGCGACGGAGGCGCCTGCTAATCCGAAGGCCGCCAAAACAGCCGCAAACAGAAAACTCTTTTTCACGAAGCAATTCCTTTCAAACCCCTCTTGGATTTCCCGCGGCGTTAAAATGACTGGGGCTATACCGCAGGCCCCAACAATTCGGTGAATGCGGGGGAAATATTCCCGTTTCGCAATCGGGCAGTTGTTGGAGTTAGAGCCCTCGTCAGGAAAGCGGCCGGATGCCCAATCACTTCCACCAACCGTGTGGTGATATCGGCCGCTCCACCCTTTAATTCACCGCTCGGCACCATATCTTGCGCCGGTACGAATTTTTTGGTTTTCCAAGCTCAACGCTGGCATCTCATTCCCGATTCACGGCAATTGCCACACCCGCACCGTTTTGTCTTCTGAGCCGGAGGCGGCCAGCCGGCCGCTGGAGGAAAAGGCGATGGCGGTCACCTTCCCCTGGTGACGGGACATCCGGCCGATCTCGGAGCCGCCGGGGAGCGCCAGCAGACAAAGCGTGCCGTCTTCGCAGCCGGCGAGGGCGCGGGTGGAGTCGGGGCAGATCGCCAGCGTTGAGACCGGTGGCAGTCGCGGCGTGAACGCCGTCACCTCGTGGTCGCTCTCGATGTCCCACATCCGCGGTGACTCGCGCCGATTGGCGGCGGCGAAGAGGACGAACCGTCCATTGGGAGCGATCGCGGCGGCGGTGAATTCCCCGCCCGGCTGGATCAGCGCCCAAATTCGGCCGGTGGCCGTCCCGTAAACCCGGGCCACATCGCGATCGCCTTCACCGGTAGACCAGCGAAGAAATTTTGACCCGTCAGCGCTGAAGCCGAAGACCACTCCGCCCGATATCTGAAACTCGTCCTTCCACAGTTCCCGATGCGCGGCCATGTCCCAAACCCGCACTTCCCAACCATAGTGGTCATCGAATATGAGATACCGGCCGTCCGGCGTGAACGCGGCGGCGCGGGGATCGTTGGAAGGATCCACGACAAATGACCGCTCCCCCGCCGGCAGTGATCGAACGATGAGTTGAAGGTGGCCGTCTCCCCCCTGCTCCCCGCTTACCATCAGGCGATCGTCGGAGGAAATAGCAAACGGCGTTGAGTGTCCCTGCCATTCACACAACGGGCCGGGCGCGTCGAACCCTTGCGCGATCCCTCCTTCGAGCCGCCCGCCCAGCACCAGATCGCCGGCGGGTGAGACCACCGCCTGTGCTTGGGCAAGGTTTTGCCCGCCATTGGCGCCGGTGCTGACTTCCCATCGCCGCGCCTCGCTCCCGTACCCCGTCCTTGGCTCGTGCCCGGTGGCCCAAACGAATCGGCCGTCGGGAGAAAAGCCCACGTCGCTCACGGCGTATTTGCCTCCTCGCAGCACCAGGCGCGCCGCGGGAGCTGAATGCGCCGTCAATTCCGCTTGGGCCAGGGGCCGATCCGATGCAGATCGGCTTCGGTGCAATCCTCGCCAAAGACTCCAGCCACTCGCGGCGAGTAATGCCAGGATCGCGGCAACAGCCAGCGCCCATCGCGCGGGGCTCTTGCCTCCCGTCGCTTTCGGAAAGATGGCGTCGCGAGCCGCCGCCTTTCCTTCCGACACCAGCAACCGGTCCAGGTCGGCGATCAGCTCCTCGGCCGAGGCGTATCGGTCGCCGGGCGACTTTCGAGTCAGTTTTTCGAGTACCGCAATCACGCCGGCGGGCAGATCGGGCGCGAGCTCCATCGCGCTGGGGAGGGGTTCGTGGCAGTGTTGGTACAACACCGCCGTTGCGCCGTCCCCCTGAAAGGGAGGCCGGCCGGTCAGGAGATGAAACCAGGTGCACCCCAGGGCATACAGATCGCTCCGCGCATCGGCGGTCTCGCCCCGGCACTGTTCGGGCGCCATGTAATTCGGGGTGCCAATCATCGCGCCGGCCGACGTGAGGCGCGTTGCCAATCCACCCGCCTGCACGACCCCGAAGTCCGCCACTTTCACACGGCCCGACGCGTCGATCAGCAGGTTCGACGGCTTCACATCGCGATGCACGAGCCCCGCGGCGTGGGCGGCGCCGAGTCCCGCCGCGGCGTCGCGAATTGCCCGCGTTGCGTTCGGCCAATCGAACCGGCCTTCGCAATCGAGCAGATCGGCGAGGCTGCCGCCGTCGAGCAATTCCATGAAGATGCAGATGCGGTCCCCTTCGCGCGAAACGTGATAAAGCGTGACGGCGTTGGGATGATTGAGCCGGGCCGCCGCCCGAGCCTCGCGCATGACGCGCGAGGCGGAATTCTCATCGCCGCTGGCGATCTCGATCAGTTTGATCGCCACATCGCGGTCGAGCGCGTCGTCATGGGCGTGCCAGACGCTCCCGGCAGCGCCCCGGCCAAGCAGCGCGATCATCGTGTAGCCCGGGAGAATGGGCATAACGATCGGAACGGCGGTCGAGCCGCTCGTCTGGTCAGAGGAGCTGGATTCCTCGACGCCAAAGTCCAGCATCCGGCCCCACTGCGATGGGATCGATCCATCGAGGTATTTTTCAATCGGACGTTTGCCCGGAGGTTCTTTCACACTACGGCCCCTTGCAATCGGGCGGATGAAATCCGAGCGTATCGATCAACCCACGGGTGCTGGCCAGGATGAATCGCAGCTCTTCGATCTCCGCCTTGATTTGCTTCGGATCCGACTCGTATTCAGCAACAACCGAATGCAGCGCGCGGGTGAACATGCGCTTTGCGGTGGCGAGCATGGCCTGGGCCTGCTGCGCATCGCGCAGGCGCAGGCGGGGGACCAGGGCGTCGTACGCCTCCACTTCGCGATTCGCCAGCGTCGGTCCCAGCACCCGCGCGTCGAAGAGAAGCCAGAGATTCTCGCGCCGGGTGTTTGCACAATGGTCGTACATGCGCTGCAAGGCGTCGCGCAGAACCGCGCGCGCCCATGCGACCGCGAACGCCTGATCCGGCTCGGCGCCGCTGTCGGGCGTCTGGTCCTCCTCCATTTCAACGGGCGCCTCATGATGGGCCCGTTTGTCCGCCCGAGCGGCGCGCTGCGCGTTGGAGACGAAGCGGTCCAGCGCCTTGGCCAGGAATCCGCGGAACCGTCCCTTTTCCGGCCGGGCCGATTCGAACAGTCCTCCTTCAAGGACCGGCCCGGCGAGAAATTCCTGGAGCAGATCATCGGCCCGGTCCGGCGCGATCTTCCAGCGCGATCGCAGTCTTCCCCGCAGCGGGTCGAAGTATCGCTCGACGAGTTGAGCCATCGCCCGCCGTCGCACGGCCGGATCGGAATCGCGCCAATGCAATTGCCGACCAATGCGTGCTGGGAAACGATCCGTTGCCTGAGTCGGCCATGATGACTGGTTTGAGCGAACGCTCCCCGTTCGAAAATGCGCGAATTCCCTACCTGATCCCGCGCGAGAGAAGAGTAACGTGCGCCCGCTCGGCAAGCAAGAATTTCAATGGGGATGTTGATCTCCTCATCACTTTGCGACCGTGTTTGGTTGGCGGCGCGGGCTTGACGGTCTTCATTCCTCGACACGACAAATCAAAAAAATCCGTACCGGCGCAAGATTTTGTGTCGCGGCGTGAATTAAAGGGTGGAGGGGCCGATAACACCACACGGCTGGTGGCAGTCATCGGGGTTTCCGGCAGCGTTCCTGAAGGGGTCCATCGAACACACAACAGGGCGAAGAAATGCAAAACAACGGGAAAAACATGAGGAAGAATCGGGCGTCTACCCTTCAATGCGCCATTTTCGGAAGCGCCGGAATGTTGGCGTGGATGTCGCCGGCACGGGCGGCCTTTGTGGAGGTCTCGACGAGTTCGCTTGCATATGGAACCGATTCCGGCGGAAATTCATACGTCGCAAGCGACAACTATGACTCCAATCCGCAGACCAGCGAGGTTGCGCATTCACAATCGGGTTCGGGCGGCCCATACTCCTCCTTCAGCGACAGCGAAGACGCGCAATTCGGACAATTGCATGCCGAGGTGACGACTTCCGGTGGCGGCAACGCGAGCGGGCCGGGCGGCGGGGCCGGCATCGCGCACGCCGTTTCGCAGTTTGCCGATGTCATTCATGTTACGTCGAGCACCCTTGCGCCGGGAACGCCGGTGGACCTTCAATTGCATATCGGCATCGACTACACGATTAGTTCCGACGATCCGCGATCTACGCCGACAAAGTCCGTTTCAACTGAATGGCACGTGAACGGCGGGCTTGGAGCGCCGGACGGAACCTCATTTAATTTCAGCGACACCTGGGGCTCGGTCCCTACGGGTCCGAACACCTTGAACATCGTCCTTCACTCAGAGGTCGGCGACACCATCAACGTGACCGGCGGCCTGACTTTGGATTCCCAGGACCAGGGCCCCTACGGCGGCCAGGGAATAACCAACACTGACGTGGATGCTTCCAACACCGCCGCCATGACGCTTGTGCCGATCACCATCGGGGCATCGATCTCCGCGGATTCCGACGTCAGTTATGTTCCTGAGCCGGCTGCCCTGGCGTTGGCCGCACCGATGGCGCTGCTTATTCGACGCCGTCGGAAAAACCGCCGTGATCTTTGCGCGTAAAGACGCCGGGATACGAATTTCTGAAAAATACCAGGGCGCAGTGCCGACTTGGGCCTCGCGCCGCAGATGAGAGAATGAATGGGCCGGGAATGTCCAGCTCGCCCGCGCGGGCGAGGCCGGGACACCCGATCCCGGGCAGTCTTCCAATTGTGAAATCTGATTGAGCCGCTCACCCGCACCTTCGGTTCGAAGGACGCGGTTTGAGACTCAACGCCAGTTGGGGCGCAGCTTCCGGTCGCGTGACCGGAACGGGGCCTTGTTGACTTTTTTTCCGGGCGCCATGTCGCCCGTGAGGAGCGAGTTTTTATGTCCATGAGCATCGGTATGCGGAATCGGCACAATTTGGGCTTCGCTGAGATTGGACGGCCGAAAATTAAGGAGGCGATCACAAAACGCGTTGCCAAATACACGAATCTGATCGCCGCGACAGTCGCGCTATCGGGCGTTTCTGGCATCGCCAGTGCGGTCAGCCCAACGTTTTCGTTTTATTCCACTCTAATTGACACAAGCAGTTCCACGCCATCTTTTACTCCCCAGGCTTCGACGCTGATTACAGTCGATCCAACAACCGGAGCGCAAACGCAAGTGGGTGCGGCCGGCGGAGCGACGGGCGTGAATTACCTGACCCGCGATCCGGTCTCGGGATTGCTTTATGGTTCGGAGGCTATCAGCAGCAGCGGTGAAGGGATCGATAATTCACTGTTTGTCATCAGCCCGATTACCGGGGTGACCGTTGGATCCGTGGCGATTACTCAGTCAGCAGCCCCCTCTACCGTTGACCCAATTGCCTTCTCGCCACATGGAATGCTTTATGGGGTGAATTATCAGAACGACAATACATTCTCCCGCGGAGCTAATACGCTCGGGACGATCAACCCCGTAACCGGTGCATTCTCAGCAATTCACGCGGTTGCTATTCCGAGCATCGTCGGCGCCACGGGATTTGTAGAGTCGATTACCTTCGCGCCGCAAGGAACGCTTTACGCCATTTTGGATTACTCGAACAATGCACAGGTGCTCGGCACTGTGGATTCCGTTACGGGCACCTTTACGACCATCTCCAATAGTGCCGGTGGTAGCTACGCGATCGGTGCCACTGACTACGCCTCGGATGGCTCTATCTATACAACGAATTTCAGTTACCAACTATTAAAAATGGACGCCACAACCGGCACGACGGTGGACGTAGGCTCCGGCAGTCTCGGCGCGTTGGGTGGATTGACGGAGGTTCCCGAACCCTCGAGCATTGCCTTTCTCAGCCTGGGTACTGCGGGGATGATGGCCCGCCGGCGCAGGCTCATTTTATAGAAGCATTCGCCAAACGAAAACGACGCATCATCGTTGCGAATCGTCGAATCGCCGGTATAGCGCCTGTAGATACCGCTCCCTGCGGCTGCAACCAGATCGAAGATAAATGAACGCCAAGACGCCAAGGAAAAGCTGGAGAGAGAATCCGAGCCGGTACTCGGCACGATCTCGTTTTTCCTTGGCGTCCTTGGCGTTCACTTTCTTGTCCGCATGAATTTGCCGCTTTTCTACTCCACGCCGGGTCCTGCGGACCCGAATCTCTCCGTTCGTCAATTGGCATCTTGAACCCCTTGGCCCTAAATTCGGCGCTCTTTCTTCGGAGGCGCCGACTTGAAATCACGAACAAATCGATTCGGCTCGGGTCTCATCACTTTCATCGTGTCCATTTTGAGCTTCGGCGCGCTCTTGCATGCCGATTCTCCACCCGCACTCGAGAGCAAACCCGCCGACCCGTATTTCGAGAAATTCTCGGCGGTCAAAGCGCCAACATTCTCCGGGTTGTTTCTCAAAATGGGGGACCGGCTGGCCATCTGTGGCGACTCGATCACGCAGCAGAAACGGTACAGCCGGCTGATCGAAGATTATCTGACGGCATGTCAGCCCGATCTCAAGATCACCGCCCGGCAATATGGATGGAGCGGTGAGACGGCGGATGGATTTCTCAACCGTATGCAGAGCGACACGCTGCGATTTGAGCCGACGGTGGCAACGACCTGCTATGGAATGAATGACTATCGATACAAGCCGTACGACGAAGCGATCGCGCAGGCGTATCGAAGAAATTACACGGCCGTCGTGGAGAAATTCAAAGCCGCTGGAGTGCGCGTCATCGTCGGATCGCCGGGATGCGTGGGGAAGGTGGCGAGCTGGGTGAAGAGCGCTTCGGGTACGCTCGAAGAACACAACCTGAACCTGCTCGCCTTTCGAAACATCGATATCGATATTGCCAATGCCGAAAACGTCCGGTTCGCGGACGTCTACTGGCCCATGTTCGTTGGCGGGTTCGAAGCTCGGAAAAAGTATGGCGCTGAATATGCAATGAGCGGCCATGACGGCGTTCATCCGGGGTGGGCCGGGCACCTGGTGATGGCTTACGCGTATCTGCATGCGATGGGATTGGATGGAGATCTCGGCACGTTGACCGTGGACCTGACGGCAAAACACGCCGATGCATCCGCCGGACACACGGTTGACTGCTTTGACGGGAGTGAGCTCAAGATCACCAGCAGCCGGTATCCGTTTTGCGCTACGGGCGAATTGAATAGCGATGACTCGATTCGCTCCGGCATGACGCTCGTCCCCTTCAACCAGGAACTCAACCGACTCACGCTGATCGTGAAAGGCGCGACGGCCGCCAATTACCAGATCACCTGGGGATCGCAGTCGCGCACCTATCTGGCGACGGATCTCGCGAAGGGAATCAACCTGACCGACGATTTTGCCATCAATCCGTTTTCGGATGCGTTCGGAAAAGTGGACGAAGCCGTGGCGGCCAAAGAAGAATTTGAGACGAAGGAAATGCAGGTCATCATGCGCAGCCCCGAAGCGCAAAAGGATATGGCGGCGGTGGTCGCGAAAAGCGAAATCGAGCACACGCGTCTGGCGGATGCCGTCGCGGCGGCGATGACGCCGGTGGGGCATGTGATCCGGATTAGGGCGCAGTGATTCGACGAAAAAAATTTTCGAAAAGTTCTTGCAACAGCCGAAGACCAAAGCTAACATACCCCGAACACTGAACAGGGACGGCTTGGTGACCTCCGTCGAGTTCAGTTGCGATGGCCGCCTCGGTGGCGGTTCGGTCGCACCCCGGTCACCGCATTGAACGCCGGCTGAAAAATAGACCCGGCGAAGGAGCATGTCATGGCATTTGCCAAAAAGGCAGAAGCACAGAAAGAGTCTAAATCCACCGCGCCGCGCGAATCGCTTGCGACGACTGCACGCGATCCGCAAAGAGACTCGGCCCTGAGCCGGGCGGTGCAGCAGATCGAGAAGCAGTTCGGAAAAGGGGCGGTGATGAAACTCGACGGCAACGCCTCCCCGACCATCGAAGGAATTGCCACCGGCAGTCTCAGCCTTGATATCGCGTTGGGTGGGGCCGGCGTGCCGCGCGGACGTGTCATCGAAATCTTCGGGCCCGAATCCAGCGGCAAGACGACGCTCACCCTTCACATTATCGCCAACGCCCAGAAAGCGGGTGGCGTGGCGGCTTTCATCGACGCCGAGCATGCGCTCGACCCATCCTGGGCCAAGCGGCTGGGGGTGAAACTGGATGATCTGCTGGTCTCCCAGCCGGACACCGGGGAGCAGGCCCTGGAAATCTGCGAGCTGTTGGTTCGATCCAACGCGGTTGACGTGATCGTGATCGACTCGGTGGCGGCCCTCATTCCCCGCGCCGAAATCGAAGGGGAGATGGGAGACAGCCACGTCGGTCTGCAGGCCCGGCTGATGAGCCAGGCATTGCGCAAGCTCACCGCCGCGATTGCCCGGAGCCGCACCACCGTTATTTTCATCAACCAGATCCGCGAAAAGATCGGCGTGATGTTCGGCAACCCGGAGACGACGCCGGGCGGACGGGCCCTGAAGTTTTACGCTTCGATTCGCATCGACGTCCGCCGGACGGGGACGATCAAGGAGGGGGAAGTTTCGGTGGGCAATCGCACCCGCGCCCGCGTGGTGAAGAACAAGATCGCCCCGCCGTTCCGCGATGCCGAGTTCGACATCATGTTCGACCGCGGCATTAGTTATGAGGGCGATCTTCTGGATCTGGCAGCCCTGCCGGATGTCAATGTTGTTGAGAAATCCGGCGCCTGGTATAATTACAAATCCACCCGGCTTGGACAGGGCCGGGAAAACGCAAAGCAATTTTTGTTGGCCAATCAGGATCTGGCCGATGAAATTCGAGTTGCCGTATTGGAGAGCAAGGGATTGCTGAAGGGCAAGTCAGCCCAGGAAAACGCCAGCGAAGTGGCCGAACCCGCTGAAGTAGCGGTGTAACCGACCAGTCGAGGTAATTCCTGATGCCTAAAAAATGCGCACCAGGCTGCCCGCCGGCCTACGGATGGATGTCTTCGGGCGACCTCCCTTGCAGCTTCGAATATCTGAAAGAGTGAATCAACGGCAATTTCCGCACCGGCCATTACTTTGTGGGGCCGGCGCGGGAATTGCTTTATCGCGAGCGAATCGTCGCAATCGAAGAACCGGTGGGATGCCGGAGGGCTTCTTCGGTGGCGACTCGCCGATCGGTGTTGTTTGCCGACCGGTGAAGCGGGCGAGTTGTTTTCGCCCGTGGGCTTTTGGTTCTCTCGACGGGGTCACGAATGGGCAGTGGTTTCCTGCGCGGGCAGCGCACGGGCGCTGTAGCTCTGATTGTGTTAACCGGCTTGCTGCCATCCTGCGGCACGCTGGGACCGCGTTCCCCATCTTCCAGCACCGGCTTGCCGCTGAACGCTTCTCCGGCCCGATCGACATTTCGGATAATTTTGGAGTCGCTGATCTCGAGAAGGATTTCGAATCCGTCTCGCGGCGCGTGGCTCCGTCGGTCGTCTCCGTCTGCGCCACCGATTCGACCGTCGATGCCGACGGCGCCTTGCGCAGCGACGAATTGAATGGCGAGCGGCTCGGCGCCATGCTCGACTCGGTCGATCGAACCGTCGGCACGGGATTCGTCGTCGATTCCGACGGATACATTG
Organism: uncultured Phycisphaerales bacterium; assembly: GCA_963754335.1. Lineage (GTDB taxonomy): Bacteria > Planctomycetota > Phycisphaerae > Tepidisphaerales > Tepidisphaeraceae > JBBSDP01. Next base: position 143,424 of record CAVWFQ010000005.1, on the reverse strand, counting down.
TCACCAACGATCACGTCATCGCCCACGCCGAGCAGCTTTGGGTCACGATGGACGATCGCAAGGTTTATCCGGCGATCGTCGTCGCCTCGGACCCGCGCTCGGATATCGCCGTTCTCAAGGTTCCGGCGTCTGGACTTCCGGTCGCTCATCTGGGTCAGGGAGAGGCCGTGCGTCGCGGGCAGTGGACGATCGCCATGGGTAATCCCTATGGATTCGCATCGGATGGCCAGATGTGCGCCAGCGTTGGCATAGTCAGCGCCGTCAGGCGTTCGCTTCCGAAACTGTCGGGCAAGGAGGACCGGCTCTACAGCAACCTGATTCAGACGACCGCCCAGATCAATCCGGGCAATTCCGGCGGCCCGCTCTTCAACCTCAAGGGGGAAGTGATCGGAATCAATACCGCCGTCATCCTTCCTCAAAAGCAGACCAGCGGAATCGGCTTTGCGATGCCCATTACGCCACGCGTGCTGCAGGTGATCGATAATCTGAAACAGGGACGCCAGGTGGTATACGGTTACCTCGGCGTGACGGTGGTTTCTCCCACGCCGCGCGAGCGGCGGGAAGCGGGCATTACTGAGGATGCCGGAGCGCGAATCGATTCGATCGAAAAGGATTCGCCCGCCGCAGGCAAGCTCCAGACCGGCGACGTAGTGATCCAGTTCGATCATGAGAACGTGCGGGACAGCGATCATTTCGTGCGCCTGGTCGGCGAGTCGCCGGTAAGCCGATCGATCGAGGCGGTGATCTCGCGCCACGGTAAAGTCTGTTCGGTTCAGCTCGCACTGGGCCGGCGAGAAATCCCGGCGGCAACGGTCACACGCGACAATCAGCGCTATCGCTGGCGCGGCCTGGTGCTCGGCCCCGTTCCCGCCCATTGGGATTTCGGCTCCGCCGAGCGACCCGTCACGGGGCTCATGGTGCTCGGCGTCGATTCGGCAAGCCCGTTTGTCAAACAGGGGATGCGGCAAGGCGCGATCATTACGGCCGTCGCCGGCAAACCGGTCTCATCCACCGCCGATCTGCAGGCAATTCTCAACGACACAGCGCCTCAGAAATGCACGCCGAAATGGATTCAGCCCAAGGGCGAAATGGCGGCGGCAGGGGGTTGAATTCCCCATTGCGGCACAGCCGCCCTCGGCTGTGTTCGACGAAGGTCGAAATCTTCGGACGCAAGGTGGTTCACTTCCGCCTTCGGCGGAACACAGCCGGGGCGGCTGTGCCACATGATTCGAACACAGCCGAGGGCGGCTGTGCTACTTCACCACATCGATCCTGAATCCTATTGCAATTCGATTCGCACAATTGTCCAAAGTGGGCGTATAAGAGCGTCGGAGACCTTACCTTATGCCGCGCAATGAGTCTGTCGATCTGAGTTTCATGAGATCCGAAGAAGCAGTCGGAGAGCCGATAAAAAGTCGATCCAAGTCGCCGCGCCGGGGTTTCACCTTGGTGGAATTACTTGTCGTCATCGGCATCATCTCGGTGCTAATCGCGATTCTTCTGCCCGCCTTACAGGCGGGCGCCGCCAAGCTCGAACCGTTGCATGCGCTTCCGGGCTGCGCCAGCTTGGATTGGCGGCCACGATGTATTTGGGGCAAAATCACCAACGATTGGCAATTCGAGATGACTACACTCAAGATGATCCTTCTATGTCGTATTCGCCAATCGGAAACGTTTTCGGCGCCATTTCAGGCTACAACGCTGACCAGTTGGCTTGGTTTGACGCGCTGGCGCCGATGCTCGGTGCGACTGGCTTTGCAGACAGCATGATCGCGCGATGCCGAGCCCGGTCGGCAACGGCACGTCGGAAGACTTCAAAAAGGCAATGCCACTCTTGTGGTGTCCGGAAGATACGACCAAGGATGGCACTTACCCCTATTATGTGACGAGTTATGCGGTGCCGAACACGGTAACCATCACGTTCCGTGAGGATACGCCCGGAGTCGGCGACGGATTGTCGGTTCCGGCGAGCGGGTTCAATTTCAACCGCCTCACTCACGCCTCGGAGATCGTGTTCCTCGGCGAGGGGAGCGACGGCCTCGATTGGTATTTCAAGTACGCCACACTGGAGGAAGGGAACCTCGCGTGGGAACCAACCACTGCTGGTACTGTGCCCTATTATCACCAGGGCAGGAAGCTCAATTACCTGTTCTTTGATGGGCATGTCGAGTCGCTCAGTGCGCCGCCACACCCGTTCGATTACCGCGTAGGCGTAACCGGAAACTATCCTGATGGGACTCCTTACACGACCCTCGGTGAACAGGGGTTCTTAGCAGAGTTTGGGCTGTAGGGCCTGTCACTTGGTGACATTGGAGTTAAGGGCGATATTTTCGCTTAAATCTTCCACCCTTCGCGATAGTGCCCGGCAACCAGCGCATTGGCCTGCGGCGAATTCGCGACCTGGAGTTTCTCGGCATCCCATTCGATCGCCTGCCCGACACGATACGCCACCGTGCCGAGCAGCACGGCTTCGCTGATCGCCCCGGAATAATGGAAGTTGCAGGTGGTCCCGAGCGGATCCCCTTTCTTGCACGCTTCCACCCACTCGCGGTGATGGCCGACGGAATCGGGGATCGTCTTCGGCGGCGGGACGAAGCCGGTGAACTTTTCCTTCGGAAACAGATGGTGCTGGCCGTAGTCGGAAAAGAGCATTCCCTTTTCCCCGACAAACATCACGCCACTGCCCCAGTCCTTGTTGAGTCCCCATTCGGCAGACAGAGGCGGGCGTTTGCCGCCGTCATACCAGACCAGCTTGAGCGGCGATCCCTGCTTCGCGTCGTTGTATTCGTAGGTCACGGTCACCCACTCCGGCGCGCCCTCGGGGTGGACTGGCGGTCCCTCGGCGGAGATCTTGCTCGGGTGCCGGAATCCCAGAGCCCAGAAGGCCAGATCCTGATAGTGGCAACCCATGTCGCCGAGCGTGCCGCTGCCGAAGGCCCACCAGCGACGCCAGTTGGCGGGAAGATATTCCGGACTGTAGGGACGGTCCTCCGCCGGGCCGAGCCACAGGTCATAATGCAGGTTCGGGGGCACCGGAGGCGTGGCTTTCGGCGGATAGCCGGCCGACCAGCGCGTGCCGCACCAGACATGCACCTCTTTGATCGCCCCAAGCACGCCGGCCTGCACGATCTCGACCGCACGCCGATAATTCCGCTCGGCGTGGATCTGCGTCCCCATCTGCGTCACGCATTTGTTGCGCAAAGCCGTCTCCGCGACGATGCGCGACTCGCGAACCGTGTGCGTGAGCGGCTTCTCGCAATAAACATGTTTGTTGAGTTGCAACGCCCCCATCGTGGCAAAGGCATGATGATGGTCCGGCGTGGCAACAACGATGGCGTCCAGATCCTTCCCCGCATCCAGCATCTTGCGATAGTCGTTGTATTGCCGCGCCTTGGGGAATTTAGAGGCCGCCTCGCCGAGCCGTTTGTCGTCGACGTCGCACAAGGCCGCGACATTCACGGTTTCAACCGCCGCCACGTTGGTCAGGTCATAGTTTCCCTGATTGGTGACGCCGACGAACCCGACGTTTAACTTCTCTGACGGCGAGGTAGTAGTCGTTGAACCGGCGTCGTCTGCGCGCGCCTCCCGGCCCGCCAGCCAGAAGCCGGCCCCGGCCACTGCAGACTGTTTGAGAAATTCCCGGCGATTGGATGTATGGCGCATGGAAATGTCCTCCGTCTTATCGCTCTACCGCCGGCGGCGATTTGGGTTGTTATGTGGCACAGCCGCCCCTGGTTGTGTTCGATCGCTTCAGCGTTCGCGATTCGGAAAGACGCGCTGGCTTACGCCGGCGGCTATGAAAGAGTCGCAGGCCCCATCGCGCGGATCCTTAATAGCCGCCGGCGTCAGCCAGCGCGTCTTTTGCGTGCTACATTCCCCCGATCTGATCGCGCCGGCGCGACAAAACGCGGTCGACCAGACCCGGGAGCAGCGTCGCGATACCAACGCCCCACCGCGCCGGGCGGAAGGGCCACACTTCCGGGCGCGGCGCGCGGATCCCTTTCACCATCGCCCGGGCGACGGCTTGGGCGGATTGCTGCACCTCGCCGGAGATTTTTTGCGGCCGGCGGCCGGCGCTCTGCGCCGCCGAGACGTCTGAGAATTCCGTTGCCGTGCCGACGGGATGAACCGTGGTGACGGCGATGCGATCCGGCTCCATCTCGACGCGCATGGCCTCGGCCAGTGAAAGCTGGGCTGCCTTGGTGGCGCTGTAGGCGCCGAAGAATGGAATGCTCCGTCGCGCCACCACCGAAGAGACGATCATCATTTGCCCCCGCCACCCGTCGCGCGGCTCCTGGCGCAGCATGAGCGGAGCGGCGGCAGCGATGCATTCGCTCGTCCCGAGGAGATTTGTGCGGAAGATGTCCGTCATGGCCGCCGCGTCGGTTTCGATGACGCGCCGGTGAATCCCGTAGCCGGCGTTGCAGACCAGCGTGTCGATTCGGCCGAAACGCTGCTGTGCCGCGGAAATCAGATCATGGCAGGCCTGCGAATCGGCGACATCGCTCGCCAGGCAGAGATGTCCGCCGCCAAGCTCGCGGTTGACTGATTCAAGTCGGTCGAGCCGACGGGCCGCCAGCGCCAGCTTCGCGCCGGCCCGGCCCAGCTCCCGCGCCAAAGCCGCCCCAATGCCCGCACTGGCGCCAGTAATGATCACGACCATTCCGTCGAGTTGTCGGGCCATGGAGGCATTGTAAGGGAAACGATGAACGATGAATGATGAACGATGAACTGGAAGGCAAGAATCTCCCTCTTTAGTTCATCGTTCATCGTTCACACTTCATCGTTTCCCCTCTTTCTCGGACGTTGCTGATCCATTCTTTTCTGGACACCCCGCGCCGCCACCCGTATCTTGCGCGGCGAGGCTTACTGGAAGGAGCTGCCGGTGTTTGGATCCTGCAATCTTGTTCTCGCCGCGGTCCCTTCGATTTTTACGGCCGCGCTGCCTCCTCGATTCCTCAATCCCAACTTTCACGTCATCCTCATCCATTATCCGCTCGGGGTCTTCGTCACCGGTGTGATGATTGAACTGCTCGGATTTCTGTGGCGGAAAAGCAGCGTGCGGACGGCCGCCCGGTGGATGATTCTGATCGGCGGGCTGTGTGCGATTCCCGCCAGCACCAGCGGCATTTTCGCCCTGTCCGAGATCGTTCACCATCAGAAGCCGATTAACGCCATTCGTTATCACCAGCTTTACTGGCACGTGCTCCTTCAAAGCGCCGCGACATTGCTCGCCGTCGCGATCGCCTCATTCGGCCTGGCGGCGTCGGATCGGTGGCGGCGCAGGGCTTATCTGCCGATGCTGCTCGGCCTGCTGGTGGTGTGGGGCGTCTTTGTCGCGGGCGCCTGGCAGGGGGGAGAAACCGTCTACACGCAGGGGACGGCGGTTCGCAAGCTTCCTTCGGCTTCCAGTGATGCCGAGGCGGCGCCTCCGCGTGGCCATCAGCAGGGACAACGTAAAGCAGGACATCAATTTCTACCTCGGCGGCCTGCTTCAGATTCACATGATCGTCGCCGGAGTGGCGTTCGCCCTGGCCATCGGCGCGTTGGCTCTTTCCGTTCGCAAGATCAGCTCGACCTATCCGGACGAAGCAGAGACGCCCGCGTCGCTTGAAAGGGATGGCAGCGATCCCAATCGTGACGACGTCGCGATGATGCGCTCATTCAGCGCCGAATTACCACCGCCGCCCGTCGAAGATCAAGTTTATCCCGCCGGACGATTCTGGCTTGTGGCCGCGCTGGTGACCCTGGTGGCCGCGGGCGTTGGATATTGCATGTGGGGAATGCAAGGGAGCTGGTCGCTCAGCGGCTTCTATAACGACACCATGACCGAGAGCGGCAAATTCGTCATGTCGCGCATCGCCGTCCACGTCTGGATGGGCGTCGCCATTCTCGTGCTGTGCCTGATTCTTGCTGGTGTTGCACGTTGGTCGCAACGTGCGCTGGCGTTAAGCATCTTTTCGTTGTTGATTGTTCTCGCGATCGGAGCCCAGGTGTGGATAGGCGTGCTCCTGACCTTCGATTCGTCCGACGGTCCGCTTTTCAAATTCAATCCACCCAGCGTCGAACAGCCGAAGGAAGAATCAGGAAACGCTTTCGAATCGCCGCCCGCGAAGGCCGCCGAAGGGTAACCTACGTCTTTTCGACCTTGTCCACGTCCATCGAATAGACGGCGGTGACGACCCCGGCCTCTTTCTGCACCTTCACGTGCAGCGTGCCGACGATCTTGACCAGGTCTCCGTAATAGGGGACCAGTTCATCATTGCGCGTGTGGGCGAAGACGCGTTCCTGGACGAGCGGCGGGCCGTTGAAGCAGCACTTGGTGATGGAATAAACGAACTGAAAATCATTGATTCGCGGGGCTGCCGATCGTCCTGCGTACATGAACCCCTCAAGCAGGACGCGTTTGCCGTCCAGTTGCCGCCAGCGCCGGGACGGCGTCGGTTGAGCCGTCAGACTGATCCAGCGGGAAATTTCCCATCGCCTTGAGGTTCACCTCTTCATAGTTGGCGTGGTGCTCGATCCCGTTGGTCAGGCGGTCATTCAGGAAAATATATCCGAACCAGAGAAACGGAAAGGAGACGATCGCCAGGAAGGCGATCATCCGGAAATTGATTCGCCGGCGAGGCGGAGCGTATGCGGTCATGGTCATGGCTTTTACGCGGCAATTGGAGGCCGCGGTCCGTTTTCAAAAATCAGTTTCCGTTCGATTGCGCTCTCGACGAAATGGCCCGGACACCAACCGCGCCGGCCAGGACGATCCCCGCCGCCGAGGCCACGATCCAGGAATTCGACTTGAGCGGCTCAATCTTTTCAACGTCTATCGTGTAAACCGAATCCACCAGGCTGCCGGTCGGGTTATCAACATTAACCTTGAGTTTCCCGATCAGGCGGCATTCGGCGCTGTAAAATGGGACGGTGTGACCCGATGGAGCGTGAGCGAAGACCCGCTCCTGCACCAGCGGTGGCCCGTTGAAGCAGCACTTGGCAATACTATACACAAATTCAAAGTCGCGAGATCGGCCGGCTGAATTGGGATCGTACATCGATCCTTCCAAGGCCACCCGCTTGCCGTCCAGGCTTCGCCATTTAGAGGGCACGTCCGATAAGGTTCCGAGTTTCCCGTCCAATTGGAAGTACCCGAGTGATTTGAGATCCACCTCCGCCAGATCTTTTTCCTGGTGAATCCCGCCGAAGGCGGCGTAATCGATTGCGGCGTATCCGAAATAGGCAAATGGCGCCGCCACTACTACCAGCAACAGCGGCAGCCGCCAGTGGACCGCGCCCATTCGACGAGAATTCAATCGCCTGACCGACATGACTGATTCTCAAAGCGGGCCGAACGACTCTTATTTCGGGGCCGGCTTCACACTCGACGTTTCGATCTGAAAGATGCTGACAATATACCCGTCATCCTTCTTTTCTTCCACGCTCAGCTTTCCCTCGACGATGATTTCGTCGGGGCAATAGCCGACGGCTTTCCCTTTCGGGGTGTTGACAACGATTGTGTGCTGAATCTGCGGCGGCTGGCCGAAGCAGCAGGCAAAGAGGCTCGGCACCAGGGCGAATTGAGTGATGTTTTCCGCCTGGTCCATCGGAATCATGAACCCGCGCAGGCGAAGCTTGGCGCCCGCAAGGGCTTTGACGTCGGCGGGGATGTTTCCGCCATGGTCCTGATCGAAATCAAAATTCCCCAGTTCCTTGATGGTCATTTCCAGGGTCTCGCCGGGCTTGGCGAGGGGATGCGGTTTGCGGGTCTCAGGGGCGGTTGGAATGGCATCGGTCGGCGAGATCAAAGCGGAGGCTGCCGGGTCCTTCTTCGCGGAGGCCATCGCCTTTTCGCAAACCCGGATCTTTTCCTGCACCGGCCCGAGCTTCGATGAATCGTCTTTGTACGTGTCAGCCAGCCGTTTGAACAGCGGCAACGCCTTGGCGTATTCGCCGCGGTTGAAAGTCTGATCGGCCCGCGTCTGAAGCTGTTGATCAGTGTCCTGCGCTCGCACGGTCAAGGGAATGCTCAAAACGAATCCCGAAAAGGCCAGCAGGCACAACGACACTCGAAGTCTCGATTTCATAAGTCTTCCCTGGAAATCAATTTAGCGGCGCATTCCACTTTATCGACCGCGGGTGCTCGCCCGCGGCACCAATTGTACGGCGGAAAAACGCCGAATGTTGCAGAATTTTCGCACTTCGCTCGTAGTGCGGGCTTTCCTGGCCTGAGCCTGTCGAAGACAGCCCGTACCGGGCACCGAAAACCGAAGATACGGCCTAAAGACCGCGCTACGAGCCAAGATACACGTCGCAGGGCTCCGTTCCATACGCCCGTATTTCATGCACATGAGTTACGACGGGGAACAAATGCAGCGAATCGAAAGCGAACTTTTCGGCGTCGCCCGACAAACAGGGCAGCGCAACAAAAAATCGTCCCAGTGCCGGCTGGTTCCGGTACCGTGGCGAAATTGAAGCTATCGCTTCCAGGAAAGGTGCTGGTCGTGTTGTATTCGAGAAGGAACTGGTCACCCGCAGGTAGTGAAATGGACGTTGGAAGAAACGTCGAACTGCTCGCAAATAGTGTTTGCGAAGTGGTTGTGTCAATGAGAGAGATGTTTGAGCCGGACCCATTCAAGGTCGCCGAAAGCGATGATACCTCGGCCGTGCCGGTGACGCTAAAGGCTGAATTCAGGGAGACGAAAACATCCCCGGCGGCGAAGCCATCGGCCTGTATCGCCGATGCCGACCCCGTGATCGATAATCCATTATCAGTTGCGACCGCCAGCGCATAAGAGGCTGTGTTCATCTCACTCGCCGCTCCCGAAAAGACCCATTGCCATCGCCACGCGGTGCCGGTCCACTCCCAAAAGCCGCTCCAACTGCCGGTTCCGCCGGTTGCCGCGCTTGCTGACTGCGAATAGTCTCCCGAGCCGGCAATGTTTTGCTTCTCGTCTGCAACAGTGTTTCCGCTCGCGTAGGCCTCGATTGTCGACGGACCTAACGAAAGGGAAGCTTGCACGATCGGTGCACATACACAGAATGCGATTGAAGCGCCAGCGACTCTAACCCCAATCATTGAAATCATTATGCTTTCCAATCCTAGTCAATGTTGCTGAAATACCGAACTAATCCATGCTACTGGAAACCCGCTCGATAAGGTTGCACTGCCGAGGCGATTATCACTGATCCGGCAACGTCTGCGGCGCCGATCGTTCCTTCCCAGTCCAGCTCAACGCATCTTTCAGCGTTTTCGCCAAATCCTCAGTTTTATCTTCACCCTGGAATCGGACCTGAAGCAGCCGGGGACGTTCGTAAAGCAGCAACGGGCCGACGGAGCTGACGATGAAATGCCCCTGGCGAAGGGAGTCGATCACATCATTGGCTTCATAATCCGCCAGTACGAATTGTCCCATCACCCGCATCTTTCCGCAGGTACAGCGGAAGAAATGGAATTCCGATGCGATTCCCGCCTCGGTGGGAACAGCCATTCCTTCCACGCTGACGTCCAGATCGTCCCGGGGGACGGTGACGAGATAGACGTCGCCGGTCGCAACGCCGCGGCGGCCGAGGATCGTTGCAACGTTGGACCAATCGGGATCGGCCGCAGTTTGCGTCGTCGCGATTGGAGTGGTGGTCGGGCCGGCGGCAAGCGGGGTCGATTCATTGGCGCATGAAACGCACCAGAGGGCGAGCGCGGTCGTGACAATGAGATGGATCCGGCGAAAGAGAAAAAAGCGAACATCGAACATCGAACATCGAAGATCGAAAATCGAAGTCGCAAAATCGACCGTTCCTCGCGAGCGGGCGTTGGTCGGCATCCTTTCTTCAACGTTCGATGTTTCCCGATATATTCGGTTCGATCGGGATTGAGTGTTCGATGTTCGCATTTGAATTTTTCGCACAAACGTCAACTTGCCACCAATCCAACTCATTTGCTTCCCTCCGGCAGAAGCCGGCCTGTCTCCCGGAGGCGTTTGAACGTGCGGCGGCGAATCAGGAAATAGGGCTTGAAAACGATTCGGTGCAACTTGATCCAGAAGCTCTTTCGCTCGCCGCGTTCGCGCTCGGCGTCCGTCAGCTCATCGGGCGCAGCCGGCGCTTGTGCTTGAGGATGTGATAGAAATCTTCGCGCTGCATGTGGCGGAGGATCGCGCGGTTGCCGAACCAGTCTCTTAGTTCGTGCAGGTCGTAGCTGATCTGAAAATCGATCAGGTGCGGCTTTCCATCATCGCCGAGCAGGATGTTCTCCGGCTTGTTGGTATCCACATACGCGACGTCCCGGCGATGGAGTTCGTCGAGCAGTTGCTGAAGCTGCAAGAAAAATCCATCCGGCACCGGCCGGTCTTTTGAAAGCGGCCGGCCCTCTACGTATTCATGGACGAATCCGGTCTGCCCCACTCTTCCGAGGACTTTGGGTACATTCGGCAGGTCAGCGAGTTTGCGATAAAACCGTACTTCGCGGTCGCAGATCCACTTGCCCAGCCATTGGAGCGGCATCCCCGCGAAATCGGCGACCCGTCCGACTTTCAGGACCGCCATCGTTCCCGCCGCGTCGCGGTAAAAGCCGGTCGCGGCGAAAAAGTCGTGCTTAACGGATTGGGCCAGACGAAACTCCCGCCCGGCAACAACAAATGTCTCCGGCAGCCCCGATCGTCCCAGTGGCGCAGCGAATAAGCGACCCGTTCGGGCCGGGGATGGCGATCCAGCGATCGCGGATCTTCGGAGGGCGTCTCCACGCGAGTCTGAGTATACAGGCTATCGCCAGCGACCGGGCACCCAGATCCAGGCGTTGAGCTGCGGATCATGCAGCCAGTGGCCCGCAATCAGGCTGGAGGCGCCCGCGGGCTGAGGCGGCGCGGTATCAACGCGCAAAGGCGGAGGACCGGCGTTCACGTCTCCATTGACGATGATGAGTTTCTGTTCCACCGGCGCGTTTGGCGCCGCGGTTTCGCCCTCATCGTCGGAATGATGATGATGGTGGCCCGAGGCGCATCCCATTCCACACACCGCCAGCAGAACAGCGACCGTTGCATAATTGCGAATGTGCATCGTCTTAAGCATAACGCCAGCCGTGCCGGTTTCTATTCAAAACCGAATGCTGATGCCCGCCAGCACCTCGATGTTGTTCGAGACTTTGTTGAGCCCGAAATTAACGCCTGCATCGATCACGATGTTGTCCGTGATCGGATAGGAACCGCCGACGTCGATCGTCTGCCGGTCCTTGACATGCTTCTCCATCGTCGGATCACAGGCATATTCGAGATACACATCGAGACTGCCGATAACGACGCGATCCACCGATACCGATGTCGGAAAGCCGGCAACGTATCCCGTGTTTCGCGTGTTGCGCTCATACGAAGCGCCGGACTGGAGACCAAGATGGAATCCCGCCGGCAGATTCATGAGAAAGGGCGCATTGACGGCGAATTCAAACCGGCCGGCGCCGACGTCGCTTCGGGCGGTGGGGAACTTAAACTGCGGCTGAATCGCGAGCGATGTTTTCCAGACATCGTCGCCACCTTCGTTCCCCCACAGATTGAGCTTGGCGCCAACGGTCGTATCACCGAACCCGCCGGCGCTGGATGAGACGCCGGTCGCATCGTCATGAACCTGGACGAGATCAAACGCATTGACCGCCGCATTGAATTCCAAATTGTTCAACACGCCCAGTCGGAAATTGAACTCACCGAAGTCAAAATCGTTTTCGCGGATGTCGTTGCCAGAAGAATGATCGCGAAAGTACGAGTAATCGATGACGCCGGTTTCGACCTGCAAATGTCCGGAATCGATGGTATGGGGCGTGTTCGTCACATTCGGTCGGTCGGTATCCATTTCACGGAGCTGGTAAATCGGCGTCGGGTTGAAAAGCGTATATTGCCGCTTGTCCGCCGGAGTTGAGGTCGGCGCAGTCGCGGTCGTCGGCTCCTCGGCAAAAGCAAACGCCTCGAATTCCAGGGCGACCAGAACAATCGCGAGGGTCGGCAGGGATTTCAGAAGCTTCATTGTGGGCCCAGAGAGAATGATTCACACCAGCGGCCGGGGCCGAAACCAGAGATCCAGCGACGGCGTGAGCAGGCTGGCGAGCAACAGCGCCACGTAAGGGCCGAAGCTGACCGACACATACAATTGCATCGTCGCACAAAGGACCCCGGCGAATGCCGCGTAGATGAGGCGCGCCCGGCGGGCCATTGGACGCATGACCGGGGCGGTCGCGATGAAAAATGCCATGAACACCGCCGGCCCGGACATGACTTCATAATTGGCGAATGTCACAGCCGTCGGCCATCCGATTTCATGGATTCGCAGCGCTACCCAGTGCCATTGCGGGCGCTCGAGCAATGAGCGTCGGAACGGGAAGGATCAACAGGGCGGCATACATCGCCGCGAAGATGACCAGGGGAATTCGGAAATCGATCAGCCCGCGATAAAGAAGAAAGAGCCCGCCGACGATCACCGCGATGATACAGCTCGTTCCGATTGGACCGGGCCGGCCACCCAGGATCAGGTCCTCGAGCGGCGGCATCTGATCGCGAAGCAATCCGCCCAGCGGCAGCCAGCCGCGCGGCGGCTTCTCGCGCCCGATCGTGTAGGCGAGCAGCGCATCGGAAGCCGGGTCCGATCGCTCGGCGTCGAATTCGCCACGGTGTTTGCGGGTGATCCACAGATCGTCCCGCGCATTGAGATTCTGCGGCGTCGTTGCCCGCAACACGTCCCCGAGGAACAGCCGATCCCGGTTCAGAACCGAGTGCGGAGTCAGCAGATCGCCGAACATGGCGGCCATCACCAGATAGGTGACCAGCACCGGATGGATCCGGCCCGCGCCCAGCCCTCCCAGCAGCCACATGAAAATGGCGAGGCACGCGCCCGCGGCGGCGGGGACCAACCATCGTGTCTGGCCGCCCGGGTCCCCGACGCCACTCGCCAGATGCGCCGGGAGCATGAGGGAGAGCAGAAGCGAGAGCCATAAGCCATGTGAAAAACGAAGCGCTTGTCCCCGCGGTCCGATCCTCCGCCAGATCAGGATCATCACCGTAGTCGAGCCGATGACGATCCCCACCAGCAGCAGCGCCCGCCACCCGTACAGCAGCACCCCGGCCGTGAGAGGGAAAACCGCTCCCATGAAATGCATCGAATAAAACTCCGCGACCGTCACGCCGCTATGCGGCCGGGGAGCGAGAAGGACGGGACTTGAGATGGATTGAGTCATTTAGAGCGATGTCCTGATCCTACTCCTATTTCCGCAGCGCCCGTATTCCCTTCAAAAGCGGCAGCTCCGACGGACAGACATATGCGCAGATTCCACATTCGATACAGGATTGCAGCCCATACTCGGCGGCCAGGGCGAGATCGTTGCGCTGGGCGGCTTCGAGGAGGCCGGCGGGTTGGATTCGGACGGGGCAGGCCTCCACGCACCACGCGCAGCGGATGCAGGGATCAGGAATCACATCCGGGCCGAGCGCGAACCGGTAGATCGTGAGTTCGCCGCCGCCCACGACACAGTCGCCGGTCAGCATTTCCTGTCGCAACGGCGTGCCGGAAAACAACCGGACCCCTTCGGCGCTCAAGCCGACCATTGGCAGCAGGTCGCGCAGCTTCGCGCCGATCGGAGCCATCAGGTAGTGGGCACGCGCCGTAGCATGATCGAGGATCGCCAGCGGGACGGTGAGCATCGGCCCATCATGTAGAAAGCATCGCCCGGCGGCGAGGGCCGCGGCGGCGTCGAGAAGGAGCACGCCATGCTCCGGCGGAAGCTGTCCCGGCCGGATGGGCCGTTCGTTGAGCTCGCGAATCAGAAGCACGGGATTGGTGCGCGGAAAATCATTGCGCAGCGGCACCAGGCGAACTTCCGTATCGACCACGGCCAGGCGCAGCGACGACCAGACGGATGCATCGAGATTCGAGGGAACCGCCAGCCAGGCCCGCCCGGTGCCGGTCAGGCTCGCCAGTGTTGAAACGCCCGCCACCACTTCCCGCGGCCACTCTCCCGCCACGAGCGCCTGCAAGGGAAGGGCCGGATCCAGATCGAGAATGTTGCAGACAATCGTATCGACCGGCCGCCGCAGGCAGGCATGGAGCTGATCGAGAAGATTGGGACTCGTCCACCGGTCCGCCCAGACCCCCAGTTGACGCAGGCGATCGATCCAGCCGCTGAAAGGCAGATCGCGCGGCGTGCGCGATGCCGACGGCGTTGCGACATTGGGGCCGGTGGGATCGAAGGAGATGGCGCAGACCTCGCGGTCGGACAGGAGGCAGGCCGTTTCGATTCCGACGATTTTTCCGTCGCTCGGGGCAAGCGGAACATGGCGCTGCGGAGAGGGCCGATCGAGCAGCGATTCTCCCCGCCCCAGGAGCGCCTCGCCCTGCCTGGCCGAGGGCGTGAGCCCAGGCGGGAAACCCAGGCAGGGGATCCACAGCCGGGAAGGAAGCGCAACCTCGCGAAACACCGGCTTCAGCTCTTCCGGTGAATCAGGTGCCGTGGGTGATGAAACGGGCGACTCCATGAGAATGAAATCGGCTGGTTACAACAACTTCAGGCAAAGAATCGTGCCAGGGGACGCTCGACAAATTCGGCGGTCCAAAAGATCTCCCCCTCGCCCGGTACTCCGGGAGAGGGCGCGGGGTGAGGGTCTTCCACGCGCGAGACGAACGGCCCTCACCCCATCCCTCTCCCAGAGTACCGGGAGAGGAGGAAAGAACAATTCGTCCTGCGCCCTTTACTTAGCCCGAAGCGGAATTCCGATGTCGCGGCAGATTCCCTTCAGTGCGTCCACCGCCACTTTGAAAAGCGTCGGCCCACTGAAACCGCTGAACTGCCCATGCGCCGCCAGATGAGGTTCCAGGCTCAGGAAGCCGCGGTAACCGCTCTGCCACGCGTCGGCGAGGATCAAACGGATATCGCCGTCTCCCTGGCCCGGCGGAACGATTTTCTTGTCAGCCAGCACTGAGTCCTTGATGTGAAAATGGACCGTGAACGGCTTCAGCGCCGGCCAATTATCACGGGGGCGCTCACCCACCTGCACGAAATTCGCAAAATCGAAAGCCGTACGCAAAAGCGGCGAGTTGATCGAACGCATCAGGTCCGTGCAGCGCGCGCCGGTGTCGCCGAAAATGTCGCGCTCGTTTTCATGCACCAGCGTGATTCCCGGAGCGTCGCGGAGATAGTCGATCTTGCTCCGCATCCGGACCAGCACTTCGTCGCGCCATCCGGCCGGATCGTCCCCCGGGTTTGTCGGGTAATAGCTGAAGAGTCGGATGAGTGGCGCCTCGAAAAAGGCGGCGGCATCGACCGCCCGCTTGAAACGGTCAAAGTGTGGCGGCCAGGGTTCGCCGATCTTCACCTTTCCGATCGGAGACCCGATGCAGATCACACCAATTCCCGCTTCCTTCAGGCGCGAGCGGATTTCGGATCGTTGTTTTGGGGTCAAGTCCAGGACGTTGGTATTTTCGACCGATCGCAGCTCGATGTGAGTGACGCCGTTCTCACGGCAGACGCGAATCTGCTCCTTCAGATCGGGCGAAATTTCGTCGGCGAATGCCGAAAGCCCCAGCATCATCGCATCGTGGACTGCGCGTTGCCCGCCGTCAAGCGCGGCGTTCCTTTCCTTAGTTCGACGTTCGATGTTCGTCTTTGAAGGAGCCGCGCACGAAGTAAGCGGGAAAGCAGGTGGTGAGCGGACAACACTTCCGCTTACTTCGTGCGCGGCTCTTTGGGAAATGATCCATGAAGTAAGCGGGAAAGCACGCGGTGAGCGGACAACACTCCCGCTTACTTCGTGCGCGGCTCTTTGGGAAATAATCCACCAGGTAAGCGGGAAAGCGCACGGCAACCGGACAGAACCTTACTTCGTGCGCGGCTCGTTGGGATATGATCAGCATTAATCCCATCTTGATTTTGACACTCTTTCCCACCACTCCTACACTTGCCTTTTTCCTCCCGGGAGCCGCGGCGCGATGGTAATGGATACGGCAATCAACAAGGCAACGGCGCTGGTCGAGGCGCTGGGATACATCCAGCGCTTTCACAACAAGGTGGTGGTCGTCAAAGTCGGCGGCTCCATCATGGACGACGAGCAGGCCCTTTCAAACCTGCTCAACGACATCGTCTTCATGAATTATGTCGGTATGCAGCCGGTGCTGGTGCACGGCGGCGGCAAGGCGATCAATCAGGCGATGGAGACGGCCGGCCTCAAGCCGCAGATGGTGATGGGCCGCCGTTATACCGACGAGCGCACGCTGGCGATCGCCGAGCACGTTCTTTGCAACCAGATCAACAAGACCATTGTCAATTTCATTCAATCGCAGGGATGCGAGGCCATGGGCCTGCATTCGCTTTCGAGCGTTGTGCTGTTTGCGGAAAAGACCTATCTGACCGGGCCCGACGAAAGGCGCATTGATCTCGGATATGTGGGGGAAGTTACAGACGTCAACTCCCGGCTGCTGCAGCTCCTGGTGCAGGCCGACTCGATTCCCGTGATCGCGACGATCGCCCGCGATGACGCCGGCGGAAAGCTCAACGTCAACGCCGACACCGCTGCCGGCGCCGTCGCCGCGAAAATGAAGGCGGAGAAACTGGTCGTCGTTTCCGACACCCATGGAATCCGCACCCGTCCCGACGATGCCGACAGTCTGGTCAAACATCTGACCGTTTCGCAGATCGACGACCTGGTCAAGAGCGGCGCAATCTCCAGCGGAATGCTTCCAAAAGTCGAAGCGTGCATCATGGCCTTGCGCGCCGGCGTCAACAAGACGCACATCATCGACGGACGAATTCCGCATGCGCTTCTCCTTGAGATTTATACCGAGGCCGGAATTGGAACCGAGATTGTGCTGTAGGGTGGGCTTGGCCCACCGTCTTTGGTGCCCGTGGTGGGCCGAGCCCACCCTACTGAGCAAATGAAGCACTTCACCGCCATCGCCGCTTGTTCAACCGACGAACTTGAACATGTTCTCGAGGTGGCGGTGCGCCTGAAGACGCAACTCAAGACAACAGGCCGAAACGATCCGATCCTCGAGCGGCAAGACCCTGGCGATGATCTTCGAGAAGCCGAGTCTTCGCACGCGCGTGAGCTTCGCGGTGGCGATGACGCAGCTCGGCGGAAACGGGCTTCTGCTCCGGCAGGAAGAGGTGGGAATCGGGTCGCGCGAGCCGGTCCAGGATGTGGCGCGCGTTCTGTCCGGCATGTGCGACGGAATTATGGCCCGCACCTTCGAGCATGAAAAAATAACCGGCCTGGCTAAATGGGCCACCGTGCCTGTCATCAACGGGCTGACGGATTACAGCCACCCGTGCCAGGCGATGGCGGACCTGATGACCCTGAAGGAGCGATTCGGCAAGCTTGAGGGACGCACGATGGCGTTCATCGGCGACGGAAACAACGTCGTCCGCTCCCTCTCGATCGCCTGCGGCAAATTCGGCATGCGCTTCATTCTCGCCTCGCCGGCCACGTACGAGCTGCCGGGCGAAGATGTCGATCGCATCATGGCCCAGGTCCCGAATCTGGACTTTGAAGTGACGAGCGATCCGATCGAAGCCGTTCGAGAGGCCGACTGCATCTACACCGATACCTGGGTCAGCATGGGCCAGGAGGCGGAGAAAGCGCGCCGCATCAAAGACTTCAAAGGATTTCAGGTAGACGACAAACTGCTTTCGGCGGCTCCATCCCACGCAGTGCTGCTTCACTGCCTTCCCGCCTATCGGGGATTGGAGATCAGCGAAGAAGCCATCGAAGGCCCGCAGTCCCTCGTCTTCGCCCAGGCCGAGAACCGCCTTCACTTCCAGAAGGGATTGCTGGCGGTGCTGATGGGTGGACAGTGAAGGAAACGATGAAGTATGAACGATGATCGATGAACTGTAGACGGGGAGCCGCTTCTCAATCCATCGTTCATCCTTACTCCTTCATCCATTCCCGTATTTTCGAAGCATGTTGAGCGTTGCCCGCAAATCCTTGGGAACAGGCGCATCGAGCTGGATGGGATTGCCCGACAAATCCAGGAATTTGAGACGGTGGGCGTGCAGGGTCAGGCGGTCGATCAGCGGGCGCTCTTCTCCGGCAGCGGGGCGATAACCTCGCTTGAAGGAACTGAGAAAAATTCCCGGCGGGAGTTGCCCACGCGCGGTGTTGTAGAGCGGGTCGATCGCCAGCGGTAATCCGATCGACCGCAGGTGGACACGGATCTGGTGCGTCTTCCCGGTTTTCGGAAATACGCGAAGCAGCGAAAAATCGCGGAAGGACTCTTCGAGTTTCCAGAGCGTGCGCGCCGGTCGGCCGCCGTGCGTGAGGACCGCCATTCTTTTGACCGAAGTCGGATGCGGTCCAATCGGTTGGTCGATTTCCCCCTCGGTTTCGGCAGGCCGGCCCTGGACGAGGGCCAGATATTCCTTTTCCACCTGATTGTTCTGGAACTGATGCGACAGAAATCGCTGGGCGGCGACATGTTTGGCGAAGACAAGCAATCCGCTGGTGTCTTTGTCGAGCCGATGCACGACGCGAAGGCGCGGGTCCGCAGTGCCGGACGCAGGAAGATCGAGTTCCGCGCCGAGTAATCCCAGAGCGTCCTCCGATTCATCCCGACCCGGAATTGACGCAAGTCCCGACGGTTTGAAAATCGCGACAAAGTCACTGTCGCTCCACAGAATCTCGAGTCGGTATTTTGCTGACATGCGCAACAAACAGGATAAAGGGAAACGATACAGTTTAAGTTGCAGCTCACTTCGCTTCCATGACGATCGATTGCGTCGATCCCCGCGATCAATTTTCAACGTTCAACTGAAGACCTCTGCATTCGTTGAAAGTTGAGCGTTGAACGTTGGATGTTGAATGTTGAAAATCTCTTCCGTTCATCCTTCATCCTTCACACTTCATCATTTCTTGTTGACCTGTTTCGCATGCACTTCTACTATCCCCCCGGCAAAACGGCCCGAAATTTGCCTGCGATTGGAAGCGGATCGGCGGCTCCACCATGGAACAGCCCGCAAATTCCGCCGGTCTTACCAGGAGCGCTGCGTGCGGCTGCTTATCGCGATACCCCTCCACAACGAACGCAAGTACCTCAACGGCGTTTTGGATAAAGTCAAACAGTTCCACGACGAAATCCTCGTCGTGGACGATGGAAGCACTGACGGGTCGGCGGATCTGCTTGCCGCGCGGTCGGACATACGCGTCCTGAGCCACCCCACCAATCTCGGCTACGGGCAAAGCCTGATCGACGCGTTTGATTACGCCGATCGGCATCGGTTTGACTGGGTCATCACGATGGATTGCGACGAGCAGCATGAGCCGGCGATGATTCCCCGCTTCATTTCCGAGATTCGAACTGACCGCTGGGACCTGATCAGCGGCTCCCGGTATCTCACGCACCGGAGTGACGATGATCTTCCGCCCGGCGACCGTCGCAAAATCAACGCGACGATCACGCAAATGCTCAACGACCGGCTGAATCTTCACCTGACCGATGCCTTTTGCGGATATAAAGCGCACCGCGTTTCGGCCATGCGGAAACTGGCGCTCGATGTGGCCGGCTATGCGTTTCCGCTTCAACTTTGGCCGCAGGTGGCCGCGGCGGGACTGCGATTGACAGAAATACCGGTCCGACTCATTTATAATGACCCAACTCGCCATTTCGGCGGTAAACTCGACGACGCGGCGAACCGTTTGCGGCATTATGTCGAGGTATTCGATTCGGAAATGGCGCGAATTGCAGCGCGGCGCGAGAACGAGCAGGGCGCAAATGAGCCGATTGCGATCGACCCCGAGCCTCAGGTTGCCTCCTGTTGTTGTTGCGACTGATCTGTCATGACATCACCGGCCGATCGCTACGACCGTTGGAAGGCGCCGGCCGAGGACGGACAGGTTCTCATCTGGCCTCCGCCGACGGGCCTGCTTGCGCAGGCCGACGAAAATCATCGCCGACTTGCGGCCGCTGATTCGATCCAACTCCAAAACGTACCCATTTCCGAAGCCCGCCGGGCGATGCGAACCTCGATCGGCCACGACGATGCCCGGCCGCTTTTTGCGACAGGCCATCAAACCGAACTGTATCACCCCGGCGTCTGGGTGAAGGACGCACTGATTGATGCGGCTGCGAAGCGCGCCGGCGGGGATGCGTATCATTTCGCAGTTGATACCGACACGCCTAAGCATCTGCATGTGCGCTGGCCCGGCGGTGCCGCGCCGCTCACGGACAACGCGGTTGAATCCGCCGAGTGGAGCGGTCAACTCAAACCGCCATCGCCGGAACATCTGGATCGCATCGCCGAACGGTTCGGCGCTACCGCAACCGCCTGGGATTTTCGGCCGCTGGTTCCCGACTTTATTCAGGATTTGCGCCGCCTTTCGACGGGCGCGAAGGATCTTCCCTCCGCCCTGACGGGCGCCCTCCACGAAATCGACCATCGCCTGGGACTGCGGCAGCGGACTCTGCTCGTCTCCCCCATCTGTTGTTCCGAACCCTATCTCCTGTTCGTGCATCATGTATGCGCCCGGGCGGATTACTTCGCGCGGGATTACAACCTAAGCCTCGAGGAATACCGGACCCGGAACAAGATTCGTTCTCCGGGCCGCCCGATGCCCGACCTTAAATGCACGCGGGACGGCTGCGAAGTTCCATTCTGGCTCGATCACCTGGCGACCGGCGCGCGATCGCGCGCCACCGTGGCGAAGGTCGAAGGCGGATTCGCCTTGAAACTCGAAAATGGCGACTCATTTTTCTTCGACGCCAAAGCGGACGGTTGGACGGCGACCGGCAGATTGCTTGCCTGGCTTCGTGATCGTCAAATTCGCCTCTCGCCGCGCGCCCTGACTCTGACGGCGGTCCTGCGCCTGCTCGCCGCCGACCAATTCGTGCACGGGATCGGCGGGGGCCAGTACGACCAGGTGCTGGACGGATTGATCGCCCGGCATTTTCGGTTGGACCCGCCCCGTTTTTCGGTCACCACGGCAACGCTTTATTTCCCGCTTGCCGCAAACCGCCCGCGCGTGTGTCTGCCCTGCCTCGCGCACGAGGGCCATGTCCTCCGCCATGCGGTTCTTGGAGCAGAAAAGATGCGGATGGTCGGCCTGATCGAGGCGTTGCCGCGTCATTCGGCCGAGCGGTCGACGCTCTTCTTCCAGATGCACGACAAGCTCTCCGCCGCCTGGGCCGGCCCGCGCGGCCGCGCCTGGGAGGAGCGGGTACGCAACAACGAGACGCTCGCCCAGGAGGAACGCGCGGTTTTTAATCGAGAGTTGTTCTACGCGATCCAGCCGGCATCGCGTCTTTCGATGCTGATCGAAAAGTGTCGCGCTGCATTCGATTGAACAGGAGGAATTCTTGCCGCGGATTAACGCAGATAAACGCGGATCAGAAAATGCAATTCATTCTGATCCGCGTTCGTCTGCGTTAATCCGCGGCCAAATGAATTTGGTCCTCTCCTTCATTTCTTCAATTCAATCGGCCTGATCTTGATATTCCGGAACTTCACCGATCCGTGATCCCCCTGAAGCGCGATGTAGCCGAGATCCGCCTTGGCAAAGTCCGGCATCCCGGCGAATTTGCTCTTGGCGACGCGCTCATTGAAATCGGGACTGTGCAGCACGTATTCGAAATATTTCACGCCATTGATCTCATGCTCGCACTTCTCCGGCGAGATCAGCAGACGCACATGATTCCATTGCCCGACCGGCTTGGTCGCATCGAGAATCTTGCCGGTGCTCGGATCGATGGGCGGCTGATAGAGGGCATACAGCCAGCCACAACGGACCGGATCCGAAGCCTTCACATTATCTTCCAACTGAAACTCCGGCCCGGTCGCCCAGACCGCGCCGCCCTTATCGGTAACGTGATACATGATCCCGCTGTTGCCGGCGACGGAAATGTTGTAATCGATCTGCAGCTCGAACCAGTCAAACTGATCAAACGTGCAGATATCCCCCGCGTTGTGCGGATCGACGCAGGCGATCGTCCCATCCTGCAACTGCCAGCCGGCCCGAATTCCCTTGTGTTTGAAGTTGTGCCAGCCATCCAGGGTCTTGCCGTCAAACAAAAGCTTCCACCCGGCCGCTTTCTCCGCGTCCGTGAGCACATTGGCCGACCCCTCGTCCGGCGCAGTCGCCGGCGCGTCGGCGGGCTTGGCCGCCGGCTCTTCGGCCAGGCCGGGGCGGAAGAGCACGATGCTCAAAACTGTGGCAAGAGTGGCGATCAATAATCTGGTGTTCATTTAACTCCGCGTGAATCCGTATGGCTGAAACCTGAAAAGAAAATTGGACTGCCGTTCAGACGCGTCTTAAGCGGCACGGGCGTCTCGCCCGTGTCCATGTTCTCAGACACGGGCGAGACGCCCGTGCCACTATACATCTGATGGCATCTGTTTGTTTTAGCGGTTTCATCCCCTCCGGTGGTGCCCAGTCATTTTCCGGCGGTCAGCCGAGCGGCATAAGTTATGGCGGCGAGAATGTCGTCGCGCTCGAGGAACGAATAATCTCGAAGGATTTCCTCGTACGTCGCACCCGCTCCAAGAAGCTCCAGAAGATTGGTTACGCGAAAGCGTTGCCCCCTGATGCACGGCTTTCCGCCGCACTTTCCAGGTTCCACTGTGATTGGGGATAGGAGATTGGCTTCCATGAATGTGATTGTAGCAGACGACCGCCGAAGTCACGGACCAGCGTCAGGTCTTCTCCGCGATCTCTGCGCCTCCGCGGTGAGTCTTCCGCTCACAGCACCCACGGCGACCGATACTCTCGTTTCAACCACTTCTCCGCCGCAGGATGGTTGGGGAACTTGAGATTGACCGGATCCCAGTCCAATTTCGTCCCCCGCGCCAGAATCGCCACGTTGCCGAGCAGCACCGTTTCCGTCAGCGGCCCGGCGTAATCGAAATTGCTCATGGCTTTGGGGCCACCCTTGATCGCGGCGATCCAGTCGAGCTTGTGCCCTTCGTCCATGGTCTTGATGTCGTCGCCCAGCGGATTACGCGGCAAGGTCTGCACGGTCAGGCCGGAGATTTCTCCCGCCTCGGCCGGGAGCAGTTCCCATTCGCGGCCGTCGTCGACGGTTGAATAGAGGATCCCGCGCGTTCCGACGATGATCGACCCGCTGGGCGTGAGCTGAACCTTCTTTCCGTCGGCGACGCGCTTGTCGCTTCGCATATCGAGGAGCCGCGTGTATTCGGAGAGGACCTTCTCGACCAGCGATTCCGGCGGCTGAACGAGCTTCCCGTTGTCGTGCCCTTCATACCAGGTCAGCCGGACCGGCGGCAGGCCGTCCCGCTCGGCAAATTCATAATTCACGCGCGCCCAGGCCGGATACGTTTCCGGATTGGGCTCTTCCGAATCGGCTTCGACCGAAAGGGGCGCGCCGAGTCGCAACGCCATATAAGGCAAGTTCATGGTGTGGCAGCCCATATCGCCGAGCGCGCCGCACCCAAAATCGCGCCAGCCGCGCCAATTGAATGGATGGTAATACTTCGTGGCAAACGGGCGCACCGGCGCCGTGCCGAGCCAGTCATCCCAATGAAGCGTCGGCGGAACGGGCGCCTCCGGCGGACGCTCCCGAATATCCGGCGATTGCGGCCACATCCCCGTCGGCCGATTGGTCCAGACATGCACCTCTCGAACCGGCCCGATCACCCCGGCCCGGATCAATTCCACCCCTTCGCGAAGCCGGTTGTGCGCGGTCGCCTGGTTCCCCATCTGCGTGGCGACTTTGTACCGCTCCGCCGCCAGTCGCAATTGCCGCGCTTCCCAGACATCGTGGGTCATCGGCTTCTGCGTATAAACATGCTTCCCCAGCTTGATCGCCGTCATCGTCGCAATCGCATGCGTATGGTCCGGCGTGGAAACCGTCACCGCATCAATCTCCTTTCCCATCTCATCAAACATCTTCCGAAAATCGGTAAACGCCCGCGCCTTCGGATATCGCTCCGCCTTTCGCCCCAGCCGCTGTTCGTCCACTTCGCAGAACGCCACGAGATTGCCGTGCTTCGCGACCTGATCTGAATCGCCGTCACCTTTGCCGCCGATTCCGATGCTCGCGAAATTGATCTTTTCGCTGGGGGATGTGGCGGCGATTTCTTCCGCCCAGGTCTTTCGGCCGGCAATCCAGAAGCCGGCGCTGAGGGCAGCGGACTGCTTCAGAAAATCGCGGCGGTTTGAGTGAATGCGCATACGATGGGCTCAGGGCATTTAAGGCTTTTCGACACTGATTTCCGGCATCGATGTTTACCCGATGGCGGACGCCACGTTGCCCATCACGCCGCCGTCGTTCCGACCGCTTCAACCTTTTCCATCCACCGCGCGATCTTCCTGATCTTCACGGCGCTCGGGCCGTTCAGGCCGTTGCCGAACTGCGGATCGTAGTGTTGGCAATAATCGGCAGCGAGTTTGTACCCGTCACTGGGATCCGCATATGGATTCAACAGAATGCCGATCGCCTTCTCCACCAGAAGCAGTTCCCAGATTTTGATGTTTCGAACGCGTGCCCAGCGTGTGTCGGTATAGTCGTTTTGGAAATCCCGCATTCGGCCGTGCAGCGCCGACGCGACGGTCCGCTGCTCGGCCGAAAGAACCGGAAAATGCGCATCCAGATTTTTAAGGAGCGCTTTGGATTCGCGAAAAAGATTTGCGGCTTCGCCGGTTTGCTTTTTCTTTTCGGAAATCGCGTGAAATGCCATCCATAATGCAAAGGCCGCCAGCCGGCCCGGCGGCTCAAGCCATTTCTTCATCACCGTCAGCCGGGTGAGCGGCACGTTACCCATTGAGGCAATGTCATCGACAATCTTTAACAGCTTTTCCGGGATGCCGGTCGGCATGAGTTCCTGACTCGGATGATCAATCGCAGCCAAGTCACCGGAACGTGATGAATTAACTTTCTTTGGCATTCGAAAATAATTAAGGAATGAAAGTTTAGCCGTGGCGGCCTCGCCACGTCGCGCGACGTGGAGAACAACCTTCCGTGAATAGCAGCGCAAACGGCCGAAACAGACCGATTGCTCCCGCAACGTGGCCCACGCCGCGTCCGCCGCAGGCGGAACGGCGTACCGGCGCGGTGGACCCGATTGCCCGGTTCCCGAGATGACGCGGACGGAAACTCTTCACGACGCGTCCGCTCTGACATCGTGCGGGTATCCCACCTGCGGTGGACGTGGCGAAGGCGCCACGGCTCAGCACTAACTGAACAGGATTCAACCGGCGATGCCTTGTTCATAATCCTTCTTCCGCGTCCTCTTTCTCGCCTTCCTGAATCTGCTGAATCAGGTCGACCGCTTTCTTCTCGGAGAGGGGCTTTTCATGGGATGGTTCCTTTTTCGGGACAAAAAGGCGCTTGACCCAATCGTTCGCGTCACTGCGGCGCTGCCAGACCTGGTTCTCGCGTTCCATGAATTCCGCCTCGCGGGCGACGCGCTCCAACTCGCTTAGGCGCTGCGACTCGAGCGGATCTTCTGGCCCGGGTGCGTTGGGCGAGAGGATGGAAAGGCCCTTGAGCAGCGCCTGCGCGACCCGGGCGTCGCGCTGGTGGACCGCATGGCCCATCGCGTCCACCGCGGCATCGGCCAGACTCAACAGGCGGGCGCGGGCAGATTCCTGGATCTCCGCCTTCCAGGTGTAATAGGCGGCGCGGAAAGAATGGTCGTCGTGCAGCCAGCGGTAAAGTGTTTTGCGATCGATGCCGGCGTCAGCCGCCGCGGATTTAAAGCTACTGCCGCGGGCGAGCGATTCGATCGCCTGACGCTGAACCGGCGTCAGCGAGTCATCGACGACGGTCACCTCCGTTTGGGTCGGAACGGCAGCGGCAGGCGGCGTGCCTTGATTCGCGTTCGCATGGGTGTCTGCCGCGGGAGAAACAGGGTTTCGCTTGGCCATAAGGCCTCCTTTCAAAGCGGGTGGTCCAAAAGTGGTCTTATGTTAGCATTTTGTTTGGGACGAGTGCAAGGAAAATATTCGGGATGTTCTAAATTTTATTGCAAGCAATTTATGGATAAACACATTAAAAGTTGGGGCATTTTGGAGCATTGTGGGACATTCGGCGCGCTAGAAGCGCGAAATCGGAACTCCCACGATGCAATTTCGATCTCCGATCGAACACAGCCGGGCGCGGCTGTGGCCACAAAAGGCAGGTCGCTTCCTTTCGATCATGGCCCTCGGTTACCGCTTTTACTTTTCCACTTCAACGTCGTAGTTTGTTCCGCGCTTGAGCAAGCGAATTGCCATTATCGGTTCGACCGGGTCGATCGGATGTAATGCGCTGGAGGTGATCGAGCACCTCGGCCCGGAATACCGGGCGATCGCGCTGAGCGGTCACAAACGAACCGATAAATTGCGCGAGCAGGCCGCCCGGCATCAGCCGGCGGCGATCGCGCTCACCGATGGGGAGGTCGACGAAGCCGTCGTGCGGCAATTCCGCGAGCAGGGGGCCCAGGTCTATCGTGGCGCACGCGGATTGATCGAGATGGTCCAGCGCGATGACGTGGACGTGGTCCTCGCGGCGGTGGTGGGGGCGGCGGGCTTGCCCGCGGTGCTGGCGGCAGTCCGAGCCGGCAAGACGCTGGCGCTGGCCAACAAGGAATCGCTCGTCGTCGCCGGCTCGTTGCTGATCCCCGAGGCGCGCAAGCGCGGCGTGACTATTCTCCCCGTCGATTCAGAACATTCGGCGGTCTTTCAGGCACTGCTGTGCGGGCGGCGTAACGAAGTTCGCCGGGTGATCCTCACCGCCAGCGGCGGCCCCTTCCGCACCGCAACGCGACAGCAAATCGAGAATGCGACGCTGGAGGATGCCCTCAATCATCCCACCTGGCGGATGGGTAATAAGATCACCATCGATTCGGCTACCATGTTCAACAAGGGGCTGGAGATCATCGAAGCGTGCTGGCTCTTTGATCTTCCGCCGGAACAGATCGAAGTCGTCGTCCACCCCGAATCGGTCATTCATTCAATGGTGGAATTCGTGGACGGCTCGGTGCTCGCGCAGCTTTCCCCGCCGGACATGCGAACGCCCATTCAGTATGCCCTCACATATCCCGAACGTATGAATGGGATTTCCCGCCGGCTGGACCTGATCAAGCCGTTCTGCTTTCATTTTGAGCCGCCGGATTTTGATCGTTTTCCCGCACTTCGCATCGCCTTCGACGTAGCTAAAAAGGGCGGCACCGCAGGGGCTGTGATGAATGCGGCCAACGAAGTGGCCGTGGCGGCATTCGAAGCCGGTAAAATCCCCTTTATGGAGATTTCCCGCGTGGTTGAGGTTACAATCGCGTCGCATCGGCTTCAGGAGCATCCGTCGCTGGACGATCTGTTGGACGCGGACCGCTGGGCGCGCGAACAGGTCCGATCACTGACTGCCGGCCGCTGACCTTGATGCAATCGGGCCTTTGGCGAGAGGCCCGTTTCGATCCGAATAAATTCCTGCCAGGAAACTCGAATGGCTTTTGACGCGTTAATGATCGTACTGTTGGTTCTGGGTTTTGGATTCGTCATTTTTTTTCATGAGCTGGGTCACTTCCTCGCCGCCAAGTGGGTGGGGATCAAGGTTGAACAGTTCGCCGTCGGATTCGGCCAGGCGCTGATTGCCTGGCGCAAGGGGTTGGGATTTCGTGTTGGCACGACCTACCCCGAATATCGCCGCCGGATTGATCAATATCTCGCCGACAAGGATGGAGAACAGCTTCAGCTCCGCGAAAAACTCGACAACGACCACTCTTACAGTGCCGTCATGGCTGCGGAGCAAGCCCTGGGGCTCGGCGAAACCGAGTATCGCCTCAATTGGATCCCCCTCGGCGGCTACGTCAAGATGCTCGGGCAGGACGATCTCAAGCCCAACGCCGAAGCAGAAGATCCGAGAGCCTATAACCGAAAATCGGTTGGGGCGCGGATGATCGTCGTCTCGGCCGGGGTGATCATGAACATCATCCTGGCGGCGATCGGGTTCATGATCGTTTTCCTGATCGGCTTCAAAGTGCCGCAGCCGGTCGTTGGGGGAATCATTCCCGACTCTCCGGCGCAGCGGGCGGGCCTCAGGGTCGGGGATGTGGTTGAAGAGCTCGATGGAAAGAAACAATGGGATTTCACCAAGGTGGGCCTCAGCGCGGCGTTGCTGGAAGACCACGTTGCGGTTCCCGTCGTGGTCAATCGTGATGGGAAATTGCTGACGTTCGAGATCACGCCGGGCCGGCCGAAGGGATCGACCAGCGATTTTCTGGCGCTCGGCATCGAGCCTTCACGCGATCTGCGCGGACTCAAAGAACCGCTGATCATGCCCCCCGGCCTGAAAGCCGAAACGCTTTTCCCGCCTGAAGAACTTGCGCTCAAGCCCGGCGATGTGATTACCCAGATCGATGGCAAACCGATCGCCGACAGCGATTTTGTCGGTTTCGACACCGCTCTTCAGGAATCAGTCGGAAAGCCGCTCGACCTGACGGTGCGCGGCGACGACGGCGCGATTCGCCATGTCAGCGTCCAGGGCCATTTCGAAGAGCCTTTTTCCGCCGGTTCATTTCATCTAGCCGGAATGGTGCCCAGGGCGTGCGTGCTGAGCGTGATGCCTGAGTCCCCGGCGGCGAACAAGCTTTTCCCGGGCGATGTCATTCTTTCCCTCACCCGCGCCAACGGCGACCCGCTGCTCCAGCCTTCGATTGAAAAGCTGACCACGGCACTGGGCCAGGCGGCGGATTTGCACGAGAAAGTCAGCATCAAGGTGCTGCGCGACGGGAAGGAAATTGTTGTTCCCGATCTGCAAACCGGGATGAAAGTCGGCCCGTCAAAGCATGGATTGGGAATTGGATTGCGACTCGATGAAGCGCATCCGGCCGTGGCGGATGTGTTGCCCGACACGCCGGCTTCGCGAGCCGCGATTCCCGCCGGAGCGACTCTCACGTCGATCGGTCAGACGCCGATTCAAAGCTGGTATGACATGCACCGAGCGCTGCTGGCGGTTCCCGCCGACGTGCCCGTCAAGGTTTCCTACGTCACCTCCGGCAACGAGGCCAGTACCGTTGAGATGAAGATCGATCCGGCTCAGGTCGGAGCGATCCATGCGGTGCGATATACGACATTTGTGCTGATGGACGAATCCGCCAAGGGACTGCGAAAGACATCCAATCCGATGGTCGCCGCGAGCTGGGGTATCACCGAGACGCGCGATTTCGTCCTGCAGTTTTATCTCACCCTCCGGCGAATGATCGGCGGCTCGGTCAGCCCGGCAAATATGATGGGGCCGGTCGGCATCTTCACCGCCGGCACGAAGATCGCCTTCCGCGGAATGGACTGGCTGATCTGGTTCCTCTCGATGATCAGCGCCAACCTCGCCGTGGTGAACTTCCTGCCCATTCCGATCGTCGACGGCGGCCTCTTCACCTTCCTGATCCTCGAGAAAATCCAGGGGCGACCGCTCTCCCCGAAAATGCAGCAGGTTGCGCAGTACGTGGGTCTGGCATTCCTCGCGGGAGTATTCCTCTTCGTCACGTATCACGACATCGCCCGGTGGTTCTAGCAAACATTCTTAAGGTTTCAATCTGAGCTGATCGCTTGCTCGATGACCTGGCGCTGCCGTAGCGTCCAGCAGCGTGCCGCGTGCTCGTCGAGCGATTCGCATTTGAAATGGCTCTGGATTGCCGTCCGCAGTTCATCCAATCCCTGGCCCGTCGTGGCCACCGTTGCAATCGCGTCTAAATTCTGCGTCTTCCACGCGTGCGGGTGATCTGACTTGTTGAGCACGCGAATCGCAGTTGGGAGTTCGTGCGAAAGCTCCGATTGTTCCGGCTCGAACGGACTTGAAGCATCGAGTACCAGCAAGACCAGGCCGGCGGATTGGATCTGTTCCCGGCTATGACCGATGGCGGCGCGTTCGATCGGATCGGTGGTCGCGCGAATGCCAGGGGTATCGATCAGCATCACCGCCAAGCCGTCGATATTCGCAATCTCGCCGACCCAGTCGCGCGTCGTGCCGGGAAGGTCGGCGGTGATCGAGCGCTCCTGAGCGAAGAGTTGGTTGGCAAGCGTAGATTTCCCGGCGTTGGCCACACCAACGATCGCAACGCGAGGCGGATTAAGCAGGAATTCCAGCGTGCGATCAACCAGCATCCCCGCAAGTTGAGTTCGGACTCTTCCGCTTTTCGGGAGAGCATTTGCCCCCAAGGCGCCCGATTGTTCCAATGCAGACCAGGCCGCCGGCTGCGCCAGCATCATTCGAACTGCCATTTCCGTCCGCGCCCTGGGGAGGTCCGCCAGCATTTCCCGTTCAACGATCGATTGGCCATCGACAGCCCAAAGCGGAATTGCGTCGGCTGAGGTTTCAACCGCGAACCCTGCCCGCCGCGCAAGGTCCAGCGCGCGCCGAACGATCCACGTTCCGCCATGGAGATTGATGTCGGCGATCTTTCCATCATCGGAAATCACGACAACGGGATCGTCGATCACGTTCTGATCGTCGCGCAGCGTCCCGTGAATGCAGCGATCTGCCTTCGCCTTGGCGCTGAAGTGTTTCGACAGAAAATCCGAAACGCCCGGCCCTGCGAGTCGGACGACGGCAATCGCCGAAACGCCCGGCGCGGTGAGCAGGATCGCGCGGTCTTCATTCATCATCGACCGCGGCTTCCCCTTCGTTGCGAATGTGATGCTCGGAATAGGCCAGGGCAATGCCGTAGAGCGTGAGATCGGGGGAAATGGCGTGAATCAGCTCCCATTTGTCGAACAATCGGACGGCGTCTCCGCCGGTCGCAATCACCTCGGGCCACTGGCCCAGTTCGGTGGCGTAATTTTCGACCAGTTCCTTCACGGCCCCGCGCACCCCATGGTATACGCCCTGAAGAATGGCATCGCGTGTCGAGCGTCCGAACGATCCGACCGGCTCGGCCAGATCGACACGCGGAAGTTTCGCCGTCTTTTCGTGAAGGGCGTCCAGCATTAAGGAGACGCCGGGCAGAATTGCCCCGCCAAGAAACTCGCCGGCATCGTTGCAGCAATCGACGGTGACGGCGGTGCCCGCATCGACCACAACACAGGCCTTTCCGATCTGCTCGTAGGCCGCCGCCACATTCAAAACGCGATCGACGCCGGTTTGCTCCGGCTGATCGGTCAATACCTTGATGGGCAACTCCAGATCGCGTCCGACCCAGACGATGTCCCGGCCGGCGGCCTGTTCGACGGCACGCTCAAGCGGCTCATCCAGAGCCGGATTGACCGACGCCGCGACAATCGCCACCGGATCGCGTCCGTTGACGCGCTGCCAGGCATTTCCAATGATCCCTTCCCAATCGCCTTGCTGTGCATGGGGCACACGAGCGACGCCGCTCAGCTCCCCGGCTGCGAACGTCCCCAGCGCAAGCCGCGAGTTGCCCACGTTCAGGACCAGAAGATTAATTTCCATCGCCCAAACTATAGCGGCGGCGCATTGTATTTTCGCGGGCGCGCCATAGGCTCCCCGGCATGCTCCAGCGACGGACCGCGAGCAACGGGGTGGTCTTTTATGCTTCGCCGCTTCTTGAAAGGGCCGGCGTTCCCCACGCCTTCAGCACGCGCCACGGCGGCATCAGTCCCGCCCCTTTCGACTCAATGAACCTCGGCAATCCCAACGGGTGCGACATCCAGGACGACTACGAGCGGATCTGGGAAAACTACCGCCTTCTGCAATCCGCCGCGGGGTGCGGCGGCCGGGAACTCTGCCGGGTCCATCAGGTGCACAGCGCCGGCGTGGTGCGCGCAACGAGCGGCGCGCTCTTCGACGTTCACCAGAAGGCAGATGCGATCGTGAGCGAAGACCCGGCCCGCGTGGTCTCTGTTCGCGTCGCCGATTGTGTGCCGGTCCTGGTTTCGAGCGCTGATGGGCGCATCGTCGCCGCGGTTCACGCAGGTTGGCGCGGGGTCGTCGCGGGAGTCGTGCTCAGTGCTTTGAAAGAGATGAGCACCGGCTCCGATGTGGCCGAGTTCGAGGTAATTGCCGCCATTGGGCCGTCGATCGGCGCTGACGCGTTCGAAGTTGCGCGCGGAGGTCATCGAAGAATTTCGACGCCTGTTCGGCCCGGCAGCGCCCGTCAAGCCGTGCGGCGAGGAAAAGGGAACCGTCGATCTTCGTGAAGCGATTCGACTTCAACTGCTCAGCGCCGGGGTCGAAGCCAATCAGATCGACATGTCGAACAACTGCACGTTTCAAGAGAAAAGCGACTTTTTTTCCCACCGCCGCGACCGTGGCATCACCGGTCGCATGGCGGCGATCATCGGGAGCATCTGATTGCGGTCGTATTCCGCGAACGTTGACAAAATCGAACTTCGAACTTCGATCAGTCAATCCCAGCGCGCCGGGAAACGTCGAAACAAAAAAGACACGAAGCTCGCAGGCTGTCTGAAATGCACTCTGATCGAGTATGATCTGGGGCGAATGCCAGATGGAAACACTGCCGACGGGCCCGAACGCGATCCACAACCAAAGGATCCGGGCTCCGACCCTGCGCCGCAAGCCAGCCCCGTTTTCACGCAGCCGTTCGCTCATACGCCGGTGAGCGCCCGGGTGCCCGAGCGCGTGGGCCGCGGTCTGTTCGCGACCGGCGTGATCGTGCAGGAGGGACCGGGGGAATTCGTGCTGGATTTCCTGCAATCGCTGACGCGACCGGCGGAGATCTGCGCGCGAGTGGTGATACCGCCGCAGGTAATGGGGGCGCTGATCTCCACCTTGACGGAAAACCTGACAAAGTTCTCGCAGACTTACGGCGCCCCGACTCCGCTCCCCAAGCCGCCGCCGAATCAGCGGCGTCCGACGACGCAGGAAATTTACGAAAATTTCAAATTGTCGGAAGACGTGATGAGCGGCGTATACGCCAATTCCGTGCTGATCGGCCATGACGCGGCGGAGTTTTTCCTCGACTTCATCACGCGCTTCTATCCGACAGCGTGCGTGTCGGCGCACATTTACCTTGCTGCTTCCCAAACCCCACGCGTCCTGGAAACGTTGAATACCGCCATGGCGCAATATCAGAGGCGATTGCAGAATCCGCCGGGGCCGGCCGCGGGAAGCTGATTTTCACGCGGCGGCCGCGGCAAGAGAGTTGGGAGGGCGGCTGGTCGCGATCGAGATGATGAATCCCAAAGCAACTTCGGCGCACTGAACCAGACCAAACAACGGGAACAGGTTCATGCGGTCAAATTCAATCCAAGTGGTAATCGCCTGCGCGACGAAAGTCGATCCAACCAGGATAGGAATCGAAAACTGAGCGCGGATTCGACGTCCAGTCAAACGTTCGAATCCCAAAAGGATTGCCCCGTACGGAAGACCGATGACCAGGCCGGCAATTGCCAGGATAAGGCAATGCACAACAGTCCCATTCGATCCACGGAAATAGAAATCAGGCTCGCCGCGAAATATCCAGACGAGTATCGATGCAAAACTGTCAAAAAGACCCACACCAGCGCCAGTGCATGGCCCCAATATGGAAAACCTGAGCCATGGTGATACCCTCCGCTCGCGCATCCTGAAATCAAGCTTACGAATCCCCATTGAGCCTCCGTTGCGTTAGGTGATGCGACCGACTGCGCTCCGAGGAATGGCAACTCGCGACTATCGATCGCCGCGCAGGATGGATGACCAGGCCCCCGGATTCACCTGAGCGTAATAGCGTCCCGCCGAATAAGTCACCTCCAGCGGGCATTTGTAGACCGGCGATAACACCTCCGATCGAAGCACCTCCTGCGGCGTTCCCTGCGCGGCCGCGCAGGCCTTCCGACAGCAGCAAAACCTGTGACATGGCCGGCGGAAGCTCCTCAAGATGGTGTGTGATCATGAGAATCGTTGCTCCATCCTTTTCCGATTCCGCCATCGCCTGAACGGCGGCGAGCACCTGTTCCCGCGCCAGCAGGTCGAGTCCGGCCGTCGGTTCGTCAAGCATCAGAAGCCGGGGCCGCACGACCAGCGCCCGCGCGATCAGGCATCGCATCCGCTCGCCGCTGCTGAGCGTGGTGTAAAGATGATGGCCGACCTGATGCAGGCCGACCAGATCGAGCATCCGGTCGGCCTCGGCTCGCATTTCATCGTTGACCTCATCGTAAAGGCCGAGTGTTCCGAAATAGCCGGTCAGGACAACATCGAACGCGCTCGATTCCGGATCGAGCTCGACCGGGCTGGCGGATTGAACCAGCCGCAGCCCCCGCCGCAGGGCGTGCAAATCGACTTCGCCAAAGCGCTCGCCCAGCACGCGAACCTCGCCGCGCGTCGGCCACATGTGGCCGGCGATCACGCGCGTCAGCGTGCTTTTGCCGCTGCCGTTGGGTCCGAGGATGGCGGCGCACGTCCCCGAATTGACCGTCCAGTCGATCCCATCAAGGATCCAGCGGTCGGCCCGGCGGACGCCGACGTCATGCAGTTGAATCGCCACTTCCGCGTTTTTCATGTAAGTTTTCGGCGTCATTTTGAAAGCCACGGACACGTTACGAGGTGAGCCAGATGGTCGCAACCGCATCCCCGCAGTCATTTGTTCCAGCAACAGTTGACGTTGCCGATTTCTCGCAACTTGAACCGCTCTATCAATCGCTCCTCAATCGTCCGATTTCGACAAGGGTGGAGTTGGAGCGGTGGCTGGCGGAATTTTCGGAGCTCAGCGCCGTCGTGGATGAATACGGCTGTCGCCGCTACATCGACAAGAGCTGCCACACCGATGACGCGTCGATCGAAAAAGCGTATCTGCATTTCGTCGAAAACATCGAGCCGCGCGTGAAGCCCTTTTACTTCCGTTTGCAGAAGAAGCTGCTCGAAACGCCCGCGCTCAAGCAATTGCCGGAAAGCAAATACGCGCTGTTGGCGCGGAAATGGCGGGCGGACGTCGAAGTGTTTCGCGACGAGAACATCCCGCTTGAAACCGAGGTCACGAAACTGAACAACGCGTATGACAAGACCTGCGGCGCGATGATGGTGAGCTTCCGCGGCGAGGAATATACCATCCAGCAGATGGCACGCTTCGGTGAAGATCCCGACCGAACCACACGGCAGGAAGCATGGGAATCTTCCACGAATCGTCGCCTTGCCGATCGGGAGACGATCGACGGCATTTTCGATTCGCTCCTGCCGCTTCGCGAAAAGATCGCCGCTAACGCGGGCATGACTGATTACCGTTCGCATGTCTGGAAATCGTGGAAGCGTTTTGACTACACTCCCGACGATTGCCTGAAGTTTGCCGACGCCATTGAAGTAGCTTGCGTGCCGGTGGTGCGAAAGCTCAATGCGCACGCGCCGCCGACCTGGGCGTTGAGCGGCTGCGTCCCTGGGACCTGGAAGTCGACCCGCATCATCGACCCGCGCTGCGGCCATTCCGCGAAGATCAGGTGCCGCTCTTCATTTCCAAGACGCGTGAAATCCTTCAGCGACTCTCGCCGGCGCTGGCATCCGATTTCGATCAGCTCAGCGCGAATCACAATCTTGATCTCGACAGTCGCAAGGGGAAACAGCCGGGCGGGTATCAGATCTCGCTCGAACAGAGCCGCCAGCCTTTTATCTTTATGAATGCCGCGGGACTGCAGCGCGATATCGATACGCTGCTCCATGAGGCGGGGCACGCGTTCCATTCATTGGCGGCGTGCCGTACCGAGCCATTGGTCTTTTTCCGCTCGGCGCCGATGGAATTCTGCGAAGTCGCCAGCATGTCGATGGAACTGCTTGGCGCCGAACACTTCGACGTCTTCTACGACTCAGCCGATACAGCCCGGGCACATCGAAAGCTTTTCGAGGGCGTCATCCGCTTCTTCCCCTGGATGGCGACGATCGATTACTTCCAGCACTGGATCTACACCCATCCCGGGCATTCGCGCAGCGAACGAACCGCAAAATGGCTGCAAACGGTGGACAGATTTGGTCCCGACATCGACTGGGGCGGCTACGAAGCTGCGCACCAATCGCAATGGCACCGGCAACTACATCTTTTTCATGCGCCTTTTTATTACATCGAGTACGGAATCGCGCAACTCGGCGCGTTGCAACTCTGGATGAAATCAAAACACGACCCGCGCAGAGCGCTCAACCACTATCGAGCAGCACTTGCGCTGGGCGGAACGCGCCCGCTTCCGGAACTATTTGCGGCGGCGGGAATCGTCTTCGATTTTTCGGAAAAGACGTTGAAACCACTGATCGATGCACTGGGGGAAGAACTCGCATCGCTTCCGGATTGATCCGGTGCGCACATCCGCCGCTTGCGGCTTCGCGGAAGAGCCGGCGCAGAGCTAAAAAGGAACCTCTTCAATGCCCGCGCAATCTCCGCGCATATGGAGAACTCGCTGAATGCCCCGGATGCAAGGGCCAATTATCGTACGGTTTCACAAATCCCCACTTCTGCGCCGGCAATCGGATTTTGATCGGATTGTCCTCGACATACCGAATCGTTCTCCAAATATCGTCCGGATGATCCAGAAAAACCTTCCACCCATGTCCGCCCCAGACGGGATGATCCATATCGCGCGATCCCGCTTCGCAAAGCGCAATATGACTGGCGCGTTGGAGATTCTGAACCATCTCCTCCGCGGAATGTTTGTATTTTCGGATGAGGATATGGACGTGATCCGGCATGATCGCGCATGCGTAACAGGTATACTTTTGCGATGCGATTTCCGTGGCAAACGCGTCTACGATGTGTTGGAAATCCTTCTCGTTGAAAGTCATCAACGGGTGCCGCAGGAGTTCGGGCGCACGTTCGTAGAACTCGCGAATCTCCCACGATGCGGGTTGGACAGACTTTCGCCCAAAGTGCAATTCGCCAAGCTCCGCAATCACATCATTGCGGATCCGCTTCGACATGCTTCCGCGCCAATCATTGGGCAACCACCAG
Source organism: uncultured Phycisphaerales bacterium (assembly GCA_963754335.1). Classification (GTDB taxonomy): domain Bacteria; phylum Planctomycetota; class Phycisphaerae; order Tepidisphaerales; family Tepidisphaeraceae; genus JBBSDP01. Next base: position 106,670 of record CAVWFQ010000005.1, on the reverse strand, counting down.
CCGTACGCGGTCCAGACCAGGTGGTACGCGATGACGATTGGACGGGGCATCACATTGACTCCGAACGGTTGGCCTTCCGCGAAGCCGACAAGCGGCTGAGACTCCGCTTTCCTCACTTTTTGTTGATCTGCAGATACTTCGCGTACGCGGCATCCCATCGCTTCGGTTGCTTCGGTTCATATGGGATGACTTCGAAGCTTCGGCGCACGATTGAGCGTGCTTCCGAAATGGAGCTGACATCTCCAGTCGCTATCCCCTGCACAAGAATGTTCCCAATCGCGGTCGCTTCGACGGGCCCCGCGATTACCGTTCGATTGCACGCGTCCGCAGTCATCTGGTTCAGCAACGTGTTCTGACTGCCTCCTCCGAGAATGTGTATTACGGAAATGCGCCGGCCCAATACGTCTTCCAGCCCTTCCAACGTCTGCCGATAGGTCAGCGCCAATCCGTCAAGACAGGCGCGGACAAACTCGCCGCGCATGACCGGCGGGCGCTGGCCGGTATCACGGCAAAAGCGCTCGATCTTGAGCGGCATCTCTCCCGGTGACACGAATGGTTCGTAATCCAGGCTGATGAGCGATTCGAGGCCACGGGAGCGTGAAGCCATCTGCGTCAGCTCGGTATAGTTGTGGTCGTATCCTTCCTTCTGCCAGTGCCGGCGGCACTCCTGCACGAGCCACAGGCCCATGATGTTTTTGAGGAAGCGGATCTTTCCGCCGACTCCACCCTCGTTGGTGTAGTTATAACTGAGCGCTTTGTCGTTGATGATCGGTTCGTCAAGTTCGACGCCCATGAGCGACCATGTTCCCGAACTGATATAGCACCAGTCGGCCTCTCCGTCGGCGGGAACCGCCGCCACGGCGCTGCCGGTATCGTGGCCCGCCGGAGCGATCACGGGAATGGACGGATCCGCGCCGCATTCGACGGCGACGTCTTCCCGCAAGGGCCCGAGCACCGTCCCCGACGGAACGATTTCCGGCAGAATCTGCGCGGGAATTTCCAGCTTCGCCAGCATTTCCTTTGCCCAGGACTTTCGGCGCGGATCATACATCTGGCTCGTCGAAGCGATCGAAAATTCCGCCTTTTCAATTCCGGTAAACAGATAATTGAAAAGGTCCGGCATAAAGAGCAGCGTCCTGGCGGACTCAAGCAGGCGCGGCGATCTGCGCCTGCGACGCAACGAGCTGGAACAGCGTGTTGAGTTCCATGAACTGCACGCCGGTCGCCTGGAAAATTTCCGCACGGCTGACGCGGGCGAAAGCGCGCTCGTATGTGCCATCGGTGCGCTGGTCACGATAGTGGTAGGGGTTGCCGAGCACTTCCCCGTCATGTCCGATCAACCCGTAATCGACACCCCAGGTATCGACGCCAATCCCGTGAATCACCGGCCGCTCGCCGGACGGCGCGGGCGAGACGGCCTTGCGCAGGCCGGACTTCAACTCCTCCCACTGGGAGAGCAGATTCCAATGCAAATGCCCGTTGATCCGCCCGTTGGGATTGGCGAATCGATGTTTTTCATCGAGCCGCAGCTCGCCTCGATCGAGCGTGCCGACGACTGCCCGTCCGCTCTCGGCTCCCAGATCAAACGCGAGGAAATTTCGTGCCGCCATGTCTCCGGTTCTCCATCAAAGATCGGGGGCATGGTAGCAGCGAGGAAGGTTGGAGGAAAAGGAGCGACGTGCGTCGGTCATTCAGTGGCCGGATTTTGCTCAATTGCGTCGTGAAGTTCGACAAATTTCGATCGGACAAACGGATTGAGAGTGGTGGCAAAATCCGCATTCAGCTTTAAGACGCGGATTAACTCCTGAACATCTGCAAGATCCTTGATTCGCCCGGTATTCGTCATTCCCGAAGCCAGCTTGAGCTCGATGAGGCTCTGAAGCCGGAGGTAATGGATGCCGTCAATCACGACCGAGGCAGCGGTCGGTTCCGGGAAAACGACGGGTTTGGGCTTTCCGTCACCGGGAAACTGGCCGGAGACAAGAAATTCGATGCGGACATTGTTCGTCGTGTCACGCAGGTGTTTGCTGCCAGTGAAAGGAGGGACATAGCCCAACCCGTCGAGTTCGCGATGGACGACCTTCAGGCCTTCCTCCGACACCAGTAGATCAACATCGACCGTGGTCCGATCGTAGCCGTGTGCAACCAATGCCATGCCGCCGGCAACTGCGTACGGCACTCCAAGTTCCTCCAATCGGGAGGTAATGTTTCGGAGTGCACGATGCACGGCGTCGTCGCGCATAAAGAATCTGCTTACTTCACGGATTGCCTGCGTCCCACCGCGGGCCATCTTTTGTTCGAAAGGCTCCATTACAACACCAACAGTTTCATTGATTACATCCCGTCGGTTCGTCGTGGTCAATGCCAAGGCCAATGCAGTCCCTCCTGGATTTCGCTACACTGTCCCCGAATGATCGCGGAAGCGGCGACGGTGCCGGTCAATCTTCAAAGCGGGCGATACGACATCGTCATCCGCCCAGGCCTGCTTGCCGAGGTCGGCTCGGTCATCGCGCAACTGACCAGATCGCCCAAAGCAGCGATCGTGACGGATTCGCGGGTCGGTCCGCTTTTCGCTCTTTTGCTGAGTCAATCCCTGAAAGCCGCCGGCATCGAGCCGGTTGTCGCGACCATTCCCGCCGGGGAAACACATAAGACCTTCGCGGACCTTTCGGCGGTCTATGACGTGTTCCTGGCGCATCGCATGGAGTGCAGTACGCCGGTCATTGCGGTGGGCGGCGGCGTGATCGGAGACATGGCCGGTTTCGTCGCCGCCACGATTCTGCGCGGCGTCCCGTTCGTGCAGGTCCCTACCACGCTGCTGGCGATGGTTGACGCGAGCGTTGGCGGGAAAACGGGGATCAATCATGCCGCCGGAAAGAATCTCATCGGCGCTTTCTATCAGCCCATTGCCGTGCTCATCGATCCACAAACGCTGCGCACGCTCCCCGACCGCGAACTGCGAGGCGGGCTCGCCGAGTGCATCAAGCATGACGTCATCCGCGATGCGGCTGGATTTGCAGAATTGGAAGAACATATCGGCCGGGCGCTTTCCCTCGACATCGACTATCTTTCGATGCTGGTTGCGCACAACGTCGCCATTAAAGCGCGTGTCGTTGAAGCCGATCCGTTTGAGCGCGGGGAACGGGCGCATCTCAACTTCGGTCACACGTTCGGACACGCCATCGAGACTGTTTCCCGATACACCCTTTCCCACGGCGAATGCGTTGGATTGGGCATGGTTGCGGCCAGCCGGATGGCAGTGCAACTCGGATTGCTCGACGAATCATCGTGCCGGCGAATCATTCGATTGATCGAAAAGGCGCGGCTTCCGATCGGGGGACTGACCTTCCCGGCGCGAGAGGTCGTCGACGCGATGACCACCGACAAAAAAGTCAGTCGCGGCCGGGTTCGTTTCATTTTGCCTGACCGGATCGGACACGCGACCATGCGCGATGATGTTCCAGATGAAATGGTGATCCGAGCCGTCGAGTCACTCCGGGGATGAACGCGTGGCACTTCGGCACTGGCTTCAACTTGCTTTAACCGATGGAATCGGCCCGATCCTGAGCCGGCGGATCGTGCAGGCGGCCGGCAGCGCCGAGCAGGCGTGCGGCGCAGACGCCGAATTGCTCAACAACATTGAGGGGATCGGCCTGGCCCGATCCCGAAAATTCGTCAGGTCTCTCGCTGTCGCGGCCGACGAGGTCGATGTGGAACTAGCGCGTGCAGCGGCTGCTAACGTATCGATCGTCTGCCCCGACGATTCGAGCTATCCCCTGCTCCTTCGCGATATTCCCGATCCGCCCAATGTTCTTTACCTTCGCGGTTCTCTCGAAGATCGGGACCTCAACGCCGTCGCCGTCGTCGGCAGTCGGCGCTGTTCGTATTACGGGCGCGAGCAGGCCGAGCGCTTTGGCGCTCTGCTGGGCGGCGTGGGAATTACGGTGGTGAGTGGCGGCGCGAGAGGGGTTGATTCCGCCGCTCATCGCGGCGCCTTGTCCCATCCCCAGGGTCGCACGTTCGCGGTGCTGGGTTGCGGCGTCGATGTCGCGTATCCCCCGGAAAATGCCTCCCTTTTTTCGCAGATCGCCGAGCGCGGCGCGGTCCTAAGTGAATTTCCGCTCGGCACGCCTCCCAACAAGGAAAATTTTCCCCGCCGCAATCGAATCGTGAGCGGGATGTCGCGAGGCGTCCTGATCGTGGAAGCCGACGAACGCAGCGGCGCGCTGATCACCGCTCGCCAGGCCTGCGACGACCACGGCCGGCCTGTATTCGCGATTCCGGGCCGCGTGGACAATCCTCTTTCGGCGGGGCCACATGCATTGATCCGCGACGGCGCGGTGTTGGTCACCAAACTGGACGAGATTCTGGAAGGCCTGCATCCGTTGCCGGACGGGGCCACGCAGCCGACGCTATTTGACGGCGCGACCGGCGATCGTGCCACAACGCCGAAGCGACCGGGCGAGTCGAGCGCCGAATCGAATTCGCTGCCCGACTCCGGCTTTGGGGAGCTGAGCGATATTCAACGCTTCATTCTCGCCGAAATTGGAACTGAGCATGTCGCCGTTGATCTGATCATCGAACGAACCGCCCTCTCGGCGTCGGTTGTCCTTCAGGAGCTTACTTTCCTCACCCTCAAAGGAGAGTTGAAGCGGATCGATGGGCAGATCTTTGCGCGGACACGTTAGACCCTTCAACACGCCAGATGCACCATTTCCCCTTCAACTCAGAAGGCAGAATATCGCCGAATCGCGACAATTACCCCGGCTGCAATCTTGTTTTTTTTGAAATATTTTTGAATTGACAAAACCAATCGAAAAATTAACATGTATCCCAAGATTTGTCTTGCGAAGGCATCGCGCCGTCGCTTGAGGAGAACGACCTGTTCTCCCTGGGACAAGTACACTTCTAGTCGGAGGAAAGTAATGGCGGAATCCACAAACGTCCTTTGTTTTTCACTTCTCGGCGGGAATTTGCTCATGATGGCGGCGGGTGCACAGGCGGCGGTCACCACCGAAAGTTCGGCGATGACAAAATTCGCCTACTCCGCGAGTGGAGCAACAGCGCCTGCGGGAGATACTGTCATTGCGACTTATGCACCTCCTTCCCGAGCAAATGTTACCAGCGCTACTTCGTGGCGCAATCCGGCTTTGGGGGCGCACCCGATCCCACGGTCGGAATGGATTATTATGCCGGCGATCTCTATGTAAACAGTTCCATCGTCGGCCAGACCTTCACCAACAACAGCGGCAGCGCTCAGAAGCTTACCTCGATCAGTTATTATTATGTCGATCAGGAGGGGGGGCAGGCGGCCGGAAATAATACCACGATTAATTTGTTCACCGTCAATACCAGCACGGGGGTGCTAACGCCTCTCGGAAATGCCGCCGGATACCAGGAAGCGAACGTGGCCCCGGGAAACACCAGTACCGAAACCCAGTTCAACTTTGACCCATCGACAGCACCGACCCTTGCGGCGGGCCACACTTACGCATTTACGGTAACCGTTGGCAACAACGGAACGAATGCGGGTTTTGCAGTATCAAAGCAGAACCCGCAAGGTGGGACGGCGACGCAGCAGTTGATCGTAGTGCCGAATATCGGAACTGTGGGATCTGGTGTTACCGCGAGCCCGTCAATTTCCGGTTCCTCAACCTATGCTTTTGAAACATTTATAGGCTACACCGATCGAAACGGGAGCGCGCCAAGTGACAGCCAGACTGCGGCTGATGGCTTTGTGGATGGAACGAGGACGACGAATCCGGGTACGGCCGCCAACAATTACAACGGCACCGGGTCTGAGTTTACCTATGGACCCTCGCCGACTGTCTACACCGGTAGCCACGTTGGTTCGGGTACCGCACAAGAGGTATTTACTGTCATCGGAGCCCCGGTTCCGGAACCCTCCTCCATCGCGATTCTTGCTTGCTCGATAAGCGGACTCCTGGCCCGTCGACGTATGAGAGTTTTGCGCCACAATCAATGATTATTCAGAGTGTCGGCCTGTGCGAATATACCCATAATCGTATTCGGCATCGGCTGGCCCGGACCGTTGGTGCCGCCCATCGCGAAGACCAGACCCGAAAAACCGCCACCATTGCCAGTCCCATCGACCGTGTAATTCCCGGGGTACATCCCGGTATTCGGGTCCATACCCGCTGACGGGTTGTTTGGATTCGGGTACGGGGTCGAGCGATTGTCGGCGCTGACGACGTGACCGTCTGAGAACAGTATATTCACATTCTGCTGATTGTGAGCGTAGCGCGCCAGATGCTGTCGCTATCGGCGGTCGGATCCGTAGACCAGAAATTCACATCCATTACCAAGGCTGTCATCGGTAATGGGACCGCGGCGTTCCATCCGGGGGGTAGCGCCTGAACATCCGAATCGTTGTCATTTCCCAGATCGGCTAAATGAAGATGCGCTGTGCCCGGGGTAGTGGTGGGGTTACCGTTATTGTCCGACTCAGCGCTTACGCTGTAAACCGACCCATGACGATAGTAGTAGTCGCATTGAGACTGCGCGGCCGGAGACTGATAAAAAAGCGCCAGTTCCGTCTCAGAAGAGCTTTCCGGTATCGTGTCGGGGCAGAACAGCACCTGAGGCGTGGAGGCCAGCTCGTCCGCGAGCAACAAACCCAAGCCGCAGGCAGAGTTAGAACCACCCAGCGGCATCGTGCTGTCCGGCCAGACTGACATGAGACTCGTCACGTCGCCGGTGTCCAGGTACATGACAAGTGGGTCGGTAGCGCTGCTGAGCGAGGCATTGGTAACGACAGGCCCGTAGGGGATGCACCCGTGATTCGTAATCGAATAGCTCGTGATGGCTATTCCAATCTGATGCAGATTGCTCGCGCATTTCGTCCATCTGGCCTGCTCGCGGACTTTATTGAGCACGGGTAGCAGGATTGCGATCAATACCGCGATGATCCCGATCACCACCAGCAGCTCGACTAAGGTAAACCCCCTTCGCCTCGCCACCCGCTCGAGCCGTTTAATGCCGCGCCGGGTACCTCTAAATATAAGGCGATGCGCTCGATTTAGTTTTTCCATGATTCCAATCCCCAGCTACTGATACGCCGCCTCGGAAGACTTGAGAATTTCAGGGTTATATCGCTCAAAGGACTTTTCGTCAAACAATTCTTGAGGCGTGAGTCGCCTTGCGCGTCCGCTATGAAAATACCCGGTCAGCCAGCGCGGTATTGACGCGGCAATGGCAGGGCCTTGGATTTGACATGATTTCATCAGTCGCCACAGTTATCCCAATCTCTATGAAAATCCGCTTCGATATGGCTGCCTGCTTCGTCGTCCGCCAAAATTCGGTCGGGACGGATTTTGAATTTCTGCAACTTCGCCGATCACCCGGCGAATACCTCGGCGGCGCCTGGTCCACCGTGCGCGGAAAGATCGAGGAAGGGGAAACCGCCTGGGCGGCGGCGTTGCGCGAGCTCAAAGAAGAGACGGGCCTGACTCCCGGCGAGTTTTATCAGCTCGATACGGTTGACATCTTTTACCTCCACGGCGACGACACCCTCTGGCACTGCCCGGGATTTTGCGCCATGGTTGGGCGCGACGTTGAAATCAAGCTCAACGAAGAACACGATGCAGTTCGATGGGTGACGCGATCGCGCGTCGATCAGGATTTTCTCTGGCCCGGCGAGCGGTGCAACTTGCGGAGTTGTGCCGGGAAATTTTGGACAATGGACCGGCCAAATCGTATCTTCGCATCAACTTAACGCACGAGCGGTGAAATGCCGCCGTGTTGAAAGCTGCAATGAGCAAACACGTCTCGGCCACAAAGATCAAGCCGGTTCCCGCCACGTCGGATCGAACGGAGCTGCGCATTGCTGCGATCGATGTCGGTTCCAACAGCATCCACATGGTGATCGCCCAGGCCGACCCGGACGGCGGGGTCACGACGCTCTGGCGGATGAAGGAGATGGTCGGGCTGGGAAGGATGAGCTTCCCATCGAGGCGGCTGTCGCGGGAGTCGATGGATCGCGCGACCTCCACGCTCGGCCGCTTTCAGCAGGTGCGCGCATCCGCGGATGCGAAAAAATCCTCGCGGTGGCGACGAGCGCGGTCCGCGAAGCGGTCAACGGCGGGGATTTCCTGGCCCGTGTGAGACGTGAACTCGGACTGACGGTGCGGGTGGTCAGCGCCCGCGACGAAGCACGCCTGATCTATCTGGGCGTGCGCCACGCGATCGAGCTTGGGGATAAGCCTCACTTCATCATGGACGTCGGTGGCGGCAGCGTTGAATTTATCGTCGCGGACGCGACTAAGTCGCTGCTCCTCGAGAGCCGCAAACTCGGCGCGGCGCGGATGACGGCCCGATATGTGACAACCGATCCGATCGGCCCCTCCGACATTAAAGGCCTGCTTCACTTTTACGATCGCGAATTGACCCCGCTCGCTGCGAGCATTGTCGCGTTGAATCCAGTGGCTGCCATCGGAACCAGCGGGACCCTGGAGAATCTCGCGGCGATGTGCGCGACCCACTGGGATCGCGATTCAAAGCGTGATGCCATGCTGATCGAGCAGGGGCCGCTGAGCCGGCTCGTGGCTTCGCTGCTTGAGTCGCGCTCCAAGGATCGAGCCACCATCAACGGGCTGGACGATCAGCGCAAAGACCAGATTGTCGCCGGCGCGATTCTCGTCAACGAAGTCTTCCGGAGGGCCGAGGTGCGGGAGATGCGCGTCTGCAAGTCGGCGTTGCGCGAGGGGATGATGGTGGATTACCTCTCGCGCCATCTACCCGATTTGTCGATCCGCCGGGAAGTTCCCGATCCGCGCCGGCGCAGCGTGCTGGATCTGGCACGCCGATGCGACTGGCATCAATCCCACAGCGAGCAGGTGGCGAAGCTGGTTCTGGAGTTGTTCGATCAGACCAGGCCGGTCCATAAGCTCAACCCGGAAGATCGCGAGTTGATTGAATACGGCACGCTGCTGCACGATATCGGCTGGCATATCGGGCAGCAGCGCCACCACAAGCACAGCATGTACCTGATCCTGAACGGCGGATTGAAGAATTTCACGCGTGACGAAATGCGAATCATCGCAAACATCGCCCGATATCATCGCAAGGCCAAACCTTCAGTGGACCATTCCGAATTCGTCCGTCTCAGCGCACACGGACGCCGGGTCGTGCAGATTGGCTCCGGTCTGCTGCGGGTGGCCGATGGGCTGGATCGCAGCCATAGCTCGGTTGTGTCGTCCGTGCGGTGCAAGCTGAAAAAGAAACGGCTGGAGCTTTCCGTCAAGGCCAAAGGCGACGCCGAGCTGGAAATATGGGGCGCCCGCAGCAAATCGGCCCTGCTTGGGGAGGTTCTGGAACGCACGGTGCGGATCACGCAAAGCCGGTAACGAACCGTGCTTTCGCCCCCGTTCGATGTTGAGTGTTGGATGTTCGATGTTCGCTTTCATTCGAATCAATTCGAACATCGAACATTCAACATCGAACATCGAAAGTTGAATAGGAAAGGCGGCCTGCGACCTTTTCGCGGCCCGGCGGCACTTGTTACCCCGCCATCGCCGGCCTATGATGCCTGATCCTGATTGCAGCACGATTGTTCAGCGGAGATTTTTTGTGGCCAAGTCCGAGCCGATTGAAGTGGAAGCGACTGTAACGACGGCGTTGCCCAACGCCATGTTCAAATTGAAGCTGGACAACTCCGCCCACGAAATCCTCGGGATCGTCTCTGGAAAAATGCGCAAACACTTCATTCGGATCCTGCCCGGCGACCGGGTCAAAGTGCAGCTTTCTCCTTACGATCTGACAAAGGGTCGCATCGTCTTCCGACAGAAATAAAGGAAGGTTTCCCGCCGCTCACGCCCGGGGCTCTGGCCTGTAATATTCGCGCATTGATCGCGTGCTCAGCGTAATGATCAGCGCGATCGGGTAGATGCAGGCGATCACGCTCATCCATAGCGCACTATAAATGATGCCGGGTCTGGCAATCGCGGCTCGAGGTCCGATGTTGAGAAACGTGGAGTAAAGCCAGGTCATCGACATCCCTCCGGCAACGGCGAGGGGCAGCTTCAACCAGGCATAGATCAGGTGCAGGCGCCTGCCGGCAAGCGATTGCCGCATGACCAGGATTCCGATCACAAACAGATAGATGGCAAGACCGAAGCTCGCCACATCTTCCCCGATCGCCAGGGCGATCTTCCATGTTTCGATTTTAAATTGCGCCCACGCGAAGGGCTGCGTCCGCGATCTGGCACTCATGTGATAGTTGTAAGTCATCGTCGACTTGTTCTGGAGCTGACCTTGCGCGTTGATTTGCATCATTCCGCCAACTGCCGCCAAGTTACTATCGATAAAGGTGATAGTCATTGATCCATCCGGCGATGGCACCACGGAACTCACCGGCACAAACATCAGCTTGGGATCAGCGAATTGCTGATTTGGCGCCGATAGCTCTTTGCGCAACGTCGCGACCTGGCTCGAATTGAGCTTTCCTTCCGCCATCGTCTGCGCGTGGTGATGATCGACGAAACCTGCTGCGGCGTCAGCGTAGTGGAGACCGTGGCATCGGGCGCGATCGTCTCCTGGCCGATCGAGATGAATGAAGTCGCTCCGTCGATCGAAGCGAAAACCGCACGATCATCAAAGAGCGTAATTCGGCCGGCGGGAATCACGTACCAGCTCGATCCCTCGACCTTGCCTTCGATGGCCCTCTCGCTCGATTTTTCCTTCATCATGGCACGAATCGAAGCGGCGGTCAGCGCATTGCCGTCGTCCGGAAATAACTGGCGACCATGCTCGGTCAGCAACGTGGTGAGCTGCAACTTTTGCTGGTCCGAGAGCGGCTGAAGTTCCGCAAACGCCGCCACGACCTGGCTTCGCTGAGGCTCCGGCAATTCGTTCGGCCCGGCGGTTACCGAGGTCGCCGGCGCGGATGGCGAAGTTCCGTTTCCCGATGTCGCATTGACAGTCATGCTCATGGAATTGGTTCCCGCATTCGCTACCGTCGCCGTCGCCGTCTGCGACATTGCCGTTGCCATCTTGCTAAGCACAAACAATCCGGCTGTTTCGAAGCCAAGCACGAGACTACAGAGCGCGCTGACGCATGCGACCACGATGCTGAGAACACCAATGGCGGTCACCAGCCCGGGTCGGGAGCGGGAGTCGAACGAACCGAGATAGGGTACCGGCGGAGGCAGGCCGGCGAACGCAAGACGAGCCATGGGAGGCTCTGAAGATGAGCTCCCCGCGAACGAGGGGTCGGCCGGTGAAAGTTCCGACATGAAGGCGGATTGTAAACACAGAACTTCGTTCCACCAAGGGTGGCCGCTTCGCCCGAAAAGCGTTTTCGGATTTGGTCAGCGTTCGAAGACGAGTTGGCAGACTTCCCATGGTTTCAGGGCGATGCTCGATCCGTCCAGCCTCCCCAGGCGTTTCTCAGGCAAGTCGCTGCGCTGCGGAATCGTCGTTGATCCGACGGACATTGATGCCACCTGCAGGCGCAGCATGATCGAGAGTGACCTGACGTGGCTGAGCGGTGATGTTGATGAGCCAGACCGCATCGCCGTGTTCGCCGCGCGCGGCAAACGCGCAGACCGGCGAAGCGCCCTGATCGGTCAGCGGGATTCCGGGCGTAATGTCGGTCGCGAGCAGGGGGCGGCCGGCGTACAGTTCGATCGATTTGATCGCCTGATCGACAGCCGGCCCGGAAGACGCATACGTCACTTTGCCAATGCCGGCGTGCGCCAGGTTGCCGTAAAAAGCGGCCGCCCACGCCGCTGCGAACGCTCCCGGCCGCGCCGGCAATCGATCGGGGTGCGGGCTCGGCGGTTCGAGCGTGATCGGCGCAACATGCAGCGACGCATGCGGAGCGAATTCGCGCGCGGTCCGGGCCTGATCAAATATCGTCGGAAGATTCTCGAGCGCCACGTCATCATCCGGGAGATGAGTGAATGGCGTGTAATTCCAGAGCAGCACCGATGCATCCTGAAACTTCACGCGGTGAAAATTCAGCGAATAAAAACCCGGTGACTTATGCTCCGAATCTGGCGGCAGAAACACCGGCAACTTCAAGCTCGCAATTGGCTCGCCGACATGAATTTGCGTCGCCCGCGCAAGCGGTTGAGTTGTGGCGGCGGCCGTTGCTCCCGTAACCGTGATGGTCATGGTTTGAGCGATCGGCGAACCCGCGATCACGTTTGGATAGGCATAATCAATCGGAAAATAGGCCTTATAGGATGAGTCCCCGTAATTCCGCTGATCCTCCATGCGAAACAATCCCGAGCCGGAACCGGCGCACGTCACGTGCACGCCGGCGGCGGTGTCGAAGCGAATGATGCGATAATCAGATGCCACCAGTTCCGAATCGACGTTCTGCGAGAAGACGCCCTTTTTTGCCGGCGAATCAGCCGAAACAAGAGTTTCAAACGAACGCCCTGCAAGACTGGGCGTTCCGTAAAGAACGCAAAGCCCGATGCGATTGGATGCAAAGTCGGCCTTTGCCGTCCCCGCTGCCGCGAACGTGATTGTGCCGGCGGCGTCGCCGGTGATCGTCGCCGTCCAATCGTAGTCGACCTTCTCGTCGGCGCACTGCGCCGCCAGATGAATTGTGAAATGATCGTGCTGATCGTCCACGTCGAATCGGGTGAATTTCGGCATCACCGTATCCCAATGCCCGTCGCGCACGGCGAAATAAACCCGCCGAACGATTTCCTCGTCGCCAACGCGGAGGTAGCGCAACTCGCCGTCGGCAAATTTGACGCGCACGGGGCCGGCATGAAGTTCAACGGGTTCGTTTGCGGGATGCGTCGCGGGAGCTTCGCGGTCGATCCCGATCGCGGGGACACACCAAACAAAGATCAGCGCGATTCCGAGCAAGTGGTTCCACATACATGACCTGTAACGGACGACAGCGGAAAGCGGCTCAAGAATGAGGGGGGACAATTTTCTCCGGGCCGGACGGCAAATCAGATAGGTTAAAAGGCTTGTGCACATGGGGCGCCCGCTCGTCCCGCGCCTTGATCGAATTGGCATCGGATGCTTGCGATGGGATCGGCGAACCGCGGGTGGTCAAACCGGCGGCCTGGTCTTGCTTCACATACGATTCCGGCATTTGCGGAGCAGACTTTGCCGGCCCCGGCGCCAGCCAGAGCGCGATCGATGCGGCGGTGGCGCCTGCGATCAATCCGCCACGCCCCGCGCCTTGGCCGGCCGACCCGTATCGTTGCCGGCGCACTTTCAGGCTGTTCTTTTCGTGAATGCGGTAAACAACGCTGCGAACTTCGTCGTCGCGAAAAAAACGTCCGCCGGCGCGGTGAATACGATTCCAGAGGTTGTAATCGTCCGCGCCGAGTCCGACGGCCCGTTCCTGATAATTGCCGGCGGCCCGAACGATTTTCGTTCGCATCAGCACCGACGAATGAGGGAGCATGTTGTCGTCGGGATTGCCGGTGAACATGGTCTCAATCGGCTTGTGCGGCCAGGTGCGCGGGGTGCAGAGGTTCTGTTCGAGCGTCAGAAGCAGGCAGCCGTAGACGTCGTCGCCGCGCCGGTCGAGTGTGCGAACTGCTCGCTCCAGGTAATCGGGAAGTAGCTGATCGTCGTAGTCGAGCGGCTTATAGAATTCCGTGTCGCACCGTTCCACTGCCTGGCGATGGAGCCAGGAACAATGCGTGATGTCGGAGGCGGATCCCGTGCAGATCAGGGGCAGATCGTATCGGCGGGCGAGCATCTCGCCCCATTCCCACGGGCCATCCACCAGCAGGACTGTTTTGAACGGCCGATACGTTTGCAACGCCAGACTGCTGATCGCCTGATCGAGGTGGTCGATGCGCATCGGATGGTGGATGCGCACGCCGACCGTGACCCGCGCCGATTCATCCGCACATTGAAGGCTGGTGTGGGAAATGCGGGCGAGCGTTTGTCCAAATGCCGAGCGATAGCGCGCTCCCAGGGAAAGATTAGAGACCGAGCCAAGACACGAAAGCGAATTGCACCCCATTGCCCGCCCGATCGCGTCATATGATGCGCGGGCGAGTCGCTTCGGATCGTCATTCCAGTCGATCAGCGCCCCGTTGACGCCCTCGCGAATGAACTCGGCGACTCCACAGTCACGCGTGACGATCGCCGGAATTCCGCAGCTTAACGCCTCAGCCGCCGTCATGAGGAAACCCTCGCGGCGGCTGTTGCCCAGCAGGACATGACAACCTTCGAGCCGATGCCGATAGGAAAAAGGATCGAAATCCAGCGGGCGCAAATCGAGGCGATCCAGAACTTTCAATTTGGTTGCAAGCTTCAAAAGCTTGTCGATCGTTTCCGACTGCTTGCGCCGAGTGTATTCCGATCCGCCGGTCTCAGCGCCGGTCCATGCCCGTACGACAATTCTTGAATCGAGACGAAGAAGATGCGGCAGACTGAGCAGTCCCTTGGTCTCCAGCGGCCGCCCCATCCACGCGACAACGATTCGATGTGGATCAGCCGCGCCGCGCGCCACGCACCATTCCGTGACCGGCGGGGGAAGAATTCCCGCTACCTGGTGGCCCCGATCCCGAATCCACGGCTCATATCGATCGAGCACCTGGCGCGACACGCCTGCGATCGTTACGTTGCGCAGCCCGGAATAGGTCTTGGTGATGTATCGCCAACCCTCGTCATCCCAGGAATGGAGCAGGAGCGACACCGGACGCTCTGCCAATCCCTGAAGATTCCCGTAACTGAGCACCCAGCACGAAGGATCTTCCGGCGGATGAGTCGTAATGGCCGCGACGGAAAAACCGTGCTTCGTGATCGCGCGGTCGAGGAGCGGCAAATCGTCGGACTGGCTATAGAGCGTCGTGCGTTCCCGTACCCAGTCGGGCATCGATCGAATCAATCGCAAAACAGCGGTTTGCGCACCCCCCAGCGCGAGATTGTGGGTGACGACGCATGGGGCAACTTGCGGAACAATTCCAGGACGCATGGGCAGTTATGATACTCCAGTTTCGGGACGGAGTTGCAACTACGAGGAACAAGGAAGGTACGAATCCGGTTTTGGCGATGTTCAACAAGCGAGTGCGATCCAGTCGCGAAGAGACAAGCGCATTTGATGACAACCCGCGACTTAATTCAAACTCGCTTTTTCCTGGGATGATAGGGCCAACGTCGTAGGAAACGACAAAATCCAAATCTGCGTCGGCAAATCTTCCTTGGTCGGATTTCCGGTAACATATTTCACTCGGCCCACGACATCCCGTGGGGATCTGAGGAAGACCTTGGAGGCGCGGCTTGACCAGACGGGATGACCAGGATCAAGTTGGGAGAACTGGACGAGCGCAATGTCCATAGCCCGTAAGAATGAGATGATGAGCGATGATCCGGTTTGCGAGATTGTTCACGGAAGGAAATGTATCGCCGACTTCGATTTTGTCGCAAGAAGTCGCTTGCGTCTTCGCGACTATTCCGCTCCGAAATCGCAAAGACGCAAGCGACTTCAAAGCGTCACTTCTATAACGACATACAAGTTTCGGGGTATACCAGTTGCAGCGTGGATGCCGGTTTCCGATAATCCCGCCCATTACAGCGGTCCGATTACTCAACCCTGGAGCCTTGGATGCGAATGAGGATTTTGAGCATTGTTTCGACGGTTTTCTTAGGTGCTTTTGCTCGCCTTTCGTTTTCCGCGCCGATTCCCGCGGAGATCGACCTCACCGCGATCCGAACCATTCAGCCCTATGCGCTCGATGAAAAATCGGGAGATGAGATTTATGCGCTCGTTACCGGCATGGCCAATGGAAAAGAGATCAACGAGCGGTTCCCTCAGGAGAAAGGCGCTCCCCTCCGCGGCAAAAAAGCCCGCGGTAGCCGAGAAAGCCCCGCTGACGCTCTGGAAAGGCGAATTGGACGCCGGCGCATTTGCCGTCCTGACCGTAACGGTGTTCCAAGGCGAAGGCGACTCGTCAAAAGAGAAAGCCTTTACGGACAAGCTCATCGAAGCGGACAAACAGGCGGCGGGCTGGACAAAGCCGACGCTCGATAAGCCTGGATTCGATGGGATCACGAAAGACCTTCTCAAGGCCAATCGGTCCGTCATCACCAAAATCAAAACGATGTTCTCGCGCGAAGCCAAGACCGATCACTACGGCGGGCAATTCACGGTCATCCTCTGGAACAACGGCGGCAAACTCGCCAAGCGCATCGATCCCGTCGGCCTGACCTTCGGCGAACATTTCGGCACCGACGTGAAGATCTACACCAAGCTGAAGAACACACGTAACAACGTCCTGATCCAGGATGAAAAGGGCCAGTGGTCTCAGCAATCGCTCACCGCCGTCAGCGATGACGACACGACGATTCGCGTGAAGATGCTGGAGACGGAAACGATCAAAGGCGCCACGGAGCCGACCAAGCACGTCACCGACTATCTGGCGGAGCTTCAGATCAACGATCTAACGGGTGGTAAACAGACGCCGCTGAAGTGGGATCTGGATGGGGAACAGACGGGGTATGACGCGATTCATACCTATTGGGATTTTGCGGATTAGGACGCTGTGCCTCCGATGAGTTAGAATTGCGTCGCAATGTCGAGCGTGATTCCAACAACCTTTCGGCCGCCGCGGCATTTCGAAAATGCCGCCGAATGGTTGCGTGCATTGGGGGACGTGCCGCTTGAGCGCATCATATTCGATCCGTGGCCGGGCACTGCGACCGAGGCGGACCTACTGTATCTGGTTGAACACGATCGCCCTTGCGAATTGATCGATGGCACGCTTGTGGAGAAGCCGGTGGGGTTTTGGGAAGGCATTATCGCCGTAAATCTCGTGACGCTTCTGACGGCCCACGTCAACCCAAGGAAACTCGGGGTGGTTGCCGGACCCGACAGCATGATGCGGATGATCGCTGGCGGACGAATCCGACTCCCGGACGTATCCTACATTTCATTCGAGCGACTACCGCGAACTCGCGAGCCCGTTCCAACGTTGGCACCGGATTTGGCAGCCGAAGTTCTTAGTGAGACCAACACAGTGCGAGAAATCAACCAGAAGCTGCGCGAGTACTTTGATTCCGGCACACGCCTGGCTTGGATCATCGATCCCCAAACTCGAACTGTAGCGGTTTATCGGTCAGCCGGTGAACCGACGTTTCTGCTTCAAGAGTCCGATCAACTCGATGGCGACGCAGTTCTTCCGGGCTTTCTCGCCACGGTCTCGGATCTATTTCTGAATGTTCCGAGAGATTGACGGTGTGCCGCGTCGTACTCGTCGTCATCAAGCAAACACTTTATTCACCACGTTTCCATACACATCCGTCAGCCGATAATCGCGCCCGCTGTAGCGGTAGGTGAGCTTCGTATGATCCAGTCCCATCGCGGCCAGGATCGTTGCGTGAAGATCGTGGACCGTGACTTTGTCCTGGACGGCGTAGTAGCCGTAATCGTCGGTTGCGCCGTATGAAACCCCTGATTTGAATCCGGCGCCGGCGAACCACATGGTAAAGCCGTGCGGGTTGTGATCGCGCCCGTTGCGGAGGCGCCCCTCGTTGCCGTTCTGATATTCGAAGACCGGCGTGCGGCCGAATTCGCTGCCGCAGATCACCAGCGTATCATCAAGCATCCCGCGCGAACGCAGATCCGCGAGCAATCCCGCGATGGGCGCATTGACCGCGGCGGCGTTATTGCGATGGCCCTCGTACAAATCCTTGTGCTGGTCCCAGAGATTGCCGAAGGCGCGCGTTGAATGCATCAGGGTGATGTAGCGCACGCCGCGCTCAGCGAATCGCCGCGCAAGCAGACAGGCACGGCCGAAATCGTCGGTTTTGGGCTCGCCGATGCCATAAAGGGCGCGCGTTTCGTCTGATTCTCCAGTCAAAGACATCAGCTCCGGCGCCTCGGTCTGCATGCGGAAGGCGAGCTCCATGTTCTGGATTTCCGACTCGATTGCGCGATCCGCGCCGGCGTGCGCGGCGCTCCCGCGGTCCATTAATTCCAGAAGCTCCAGGCGTTTTCGCTGCGACGGATCGGGATGTCCGTCGCTGAGGTTGTCCCATACCCGGTCGCGGGCGCGATCGTCGGGCCGGCCGATTGCCGTGCTCCCGTATCGCGCCGGCAGAAACGCCGACGGCGTGCTTTTCGGAACGCCCGGCATGATCTCGACGAACGCGGGGAGATTCGCGTTCACGCTCCCCAGCCCGTATGCAACCCAGGATCCAATCGCCGGTCGCGGCTCGCGCCCCGTGCCCGTGGCGAGCATATTCTTGGCCGTGAAATGATCCTCGTTGTCGTGGCAGAGAGATTTTACGAAGCACAGATCGTCGATCCGCTCGTTGATCCGCGGAAAAAGATCAGACGCCCAGGCTCCACTCGATCCCCACTGCCTCCACTTAAACGGGCTGGCCAAAAGCTGGCCGGTGGGTGCGAAGGCGAATTTGGGTTTGGCGATGCTCGCGGGTAACGGCTTGCCGTCATCCCGCTGAAGCAACGGCTTGTAATCGTAGCTGTCGATCTGCGAGAGGCCGCCGTCGAGAAAGATGTAAATGACGCGGCTGGCTCGCGGCGGAAAATGCGGCGCAGTCGTGCTGGATGAACTCGTCAGCGTCTCGACGCCCCGGCTCTTGCGCGAAAGCAGCTCGCTCAGTGCAAGCCCCCCAAAACCGAGCGTGGCGCGCTGGAGCATTTGTCGGCGGGTGAGGATGGGATTTACGTTTCGCATCAGATCAATCGACAAAATGAAATTCCTCACTCGCGAAAAGCGTCTGGCAAAGCTGGGACCAGGCTTGCTGTGGAGTCATACCCTCGACGCCGATGCATTGTTCGAGGAAAGCGATCGACTTGTCCGCCACCTCGGTTTCCGGCGGCCGTCCGATTGCAATCAGGTATGCCATCTCCAGTCGCTTCCGATCGGTCAGCTTTTCCATCTTGAGGAGCCGGGCGGCGAACTTGTCGGCGTAGTATTCGACGAGCGGACTGTTGAGCCAGAAGAGTGACTGGGCCGGCGTATTCGAGATGGGCCGGACGGCGATCGGCGCACCACTCGGGTCATAATCGAACAGCGGAAACATCTTGCGGATTTCCCCGCCAAGCCCCTTGGGCGAGCGGTTGGCCGCGAGTACGTACAAAGCGCGGTTTTTCGATTTCTCGACATTGAGCGGCTGGCCCGATTCCTGCAAAGGCAGATTGTTCATTGAACAGAGCATTGCATCGTAGAGTTCCTCGGCTTCGAGCCGACGCCGGGAAAAATGCGAAAGCAGCTTGTTTGCAGGATCGGCCGTCGCGAGGCGTGCGGCTTCCGAATCGGCGGGGTCGCATCCCATCCGATAGGTCGCGGAAGTCATGATGAGCCGGTGCAACTGCTTGATCGACCAATGGCCGTCGACAAAAGTCGAGGCGAGGTAATCGAGCAGCTCCGGATGTGACGGCGAGGCCCCCCGCATGCCGAAATCCGATGCGGTTTGGACGATTCCCTGTCCAAAATGCCATTTCCAGATTCGATTGGCCATGACTCGCGCGGTCAGCGGATTCGCGGATCGGTCAACCATTGCGCAAGCTCGAGCCGGCCGCTGTGATCGGCGGGAATCGCGGGTCGTGGCAGCACCGCATCAAGAAGCCGGGGCATGTTGCGCGGAACCGATTGAGATGAGACATTGTAAACGTCGCCGCGAATGTGAATCGGAAGATCGATCGGCTTTTTGTCGTCGCAAACAGAAACCGTCAATTCATACGGCTGCATCGATCCGGCAAGCCGCGCCATCTCGGCATCCATCGCCGCGATCGCACTTTGCTGCGCTGGATTCAGAAACGCCTCCATCCCCGCGATCGTCGGCCAGGGATGATCCGGCTCCATCATGAATTCGGCGAGAAGTTGAGTGTCGAGCCCCTGAGCCCGGGCGATCTGCTGGATCTGTGATTCGATCTTGGCGTCAATTCTCCGAAGCCGAAACCGGCCAATGCGCGGAAACGTTCCCGCTTTTGCATAGAGCCGAAGAAAGTTGAGGCCGGAGCGAAGATCGAATGTCGCGACCGGCTGCCAGCGCTGATAGACAAGGTCCCATCCGCCTGTCGGCGCGGAGAGTGCATCGGCGGACACCGATGCGCCGTTGACCTGCACCAGCAGCGGCGTTTTTTCATCCGTGTTGTAAAACGCATCGAGCTGATACGAGCCGTCATCGGGAACCGTGACGCGATATTTCACCCACTGGTCATTGGAGACCATCGATTCGATCACGTCCGATCCGCTGCCGTCCTTAACGAGTTGGGCGATTCGAAGGTTATGCACGCCGTCGAAATTCTCCGCTTCGAAATGGCTCAGATACGTCGTTGGAACCAGTGCCGCCGCGCTGCGGTACTTCGCTTCGTCCGCTTTCCAGGCAGTGACAAGCTCGGCATGCCGATCCGTCAGGTATTTCCATCGCGCCGATTTTTGGGCGGCGATAGCATCCTGAATCTTCCCGGCTGCAGCCACCGCGTCCGGCATCGCCAGCGGGCGCAATGAGCGGACGCGTCCGTCGCGCCAGAATTCGCTGAATTCTCCCGACGATTTTCGTGCTTCGGAATATTCCCCCCAGGGCGTAATAGTCGGCGGTTGGAATCGGATCGAATTTGTGGTCATGGCAGCGGGCGCACCCGACGGTGAGCCCGAGAAACGCCTGCGATGTGGTCGAAACCATGTCGTCGATCATTTCCAGCCGCAGCCGGTTTGGGTCGGTCTCCTGATCGAACCAGGCGCCGATCGAGAGAAATGCCGGGGCGGTGATCTGGTCCATCTCTTGGCCACGATCTGTGCTGGCAGGGAGCAGATCGCCGGCGAGCTGCTCGGTTACGAACTGGTCGTATGGCTTATCGTTGTTGAACGCACGAACGACATAGTCGCGATACGGCTGGTCGCCGCTGGTGTGCGCAACGCCGGGGAAATTGATCCGTCCGGGAACATAGCGGGCAATATCGAGCCAATGACGTCCCCATTTTTCGCCATAGTGTGGCGAGGCGAGAAGCCGATCGATCAATTTCTCGTAGGCATCCGGCGAAGTGTCGGAAAGAAATGCCCGGATCTCTTCTGGCCGCGGCGGCAGCCCCAGCAGATCGAATGTCGCTCTTCGTATCAGTATGCGCTTATCGGCCTCGGGAGCGGGTCGCAACCCTTCCGATTCAAGTCGAGCGAGGATGAATTGATCGACCGGATTGCGAACCCAATCGGGTTTCTTAACTGCCGGCGGCGTCGGACGTTTGATCGGTTGGAAAGACCAAAATCCTGAGGCAGCGGTCCTCAACGGCCCCGCCGACAGTTCGCCCGCGGCACGACACACGGAAACATTCGCCAGCGCGACGATGATCGCGAAGATGCCAGACAATTCGAAACGCAGACGCATCATGGGAAGAGACAAATCCGCAAAAAAGGAATCCGGCGTAATCATAATTACGAATTCACGTGAGGAAAGATCGGAGCAAACGACGCGAGTATCGGCTAACCTGTGGCGGCGGATTTGGGTGCATTCGCATCGATGCCGCGCCCGCATTCCGGGCAGCAATCGCTGCTGGAGCGAAGATCGTAGCCGCAGAAAGGACAACAACCCGCACGCAGCCGCCTTCTCCGCCGGCCCAGCGTAAACAATCCGAAGGGGAGGGGCGCCAATGGAAGAAATATGATCGGCCAAACCGCTAACCGACGAAGAGGACCCCATCCCAGAAACATACGGTCCAGTTCTTCGTGATTGCAGGTCAAATCATGCCAGTTTGAGACCTTGCCGCCTTGTCGAAACACTCCCCAGAAGATCCCTGCCGGCAATGGGCTAAAGGGTGAGGGCGCGATTTCCCAATACATCAACTCTCCGCGCTCAAGCGTGATTGAACGGACCCGATTATTTCCGATTTCGGTCACATCAATCAGCCAGAAATGAACAAATACCGCCGATCCTGAAACCAGCGCCGTTAGCGCGATCCCGGTCCACCATGCTTTTCGGACCAGATCGGCGGTTAAAAAACAGATGAAGCCCATCGTTACGGCAACGAACAAAACAATGCCGGCCAGCAGCCCCCAGAGCGAAGAGGCTGAGCGATACAGGCCCGGATCGGCGCTCAATGCCGGCTCCGACTCCAACTTCAATCCACTTCGCCCCTGTAGCGCTTCCCATGCGCGCTGGCGAATGACGTATCCTCTTCTTCCCCAAGGTCCCGATTCGTTACAGCATTCCTCCAGCGACTCGAGATACGGATCCTTGAGAAGCTGCAGCAGTGGGGATTGGTTTATTGCATCCGGCAGGGTTCGGAGCAGATCGACCGAGGCGGAACGCAAATCAGGATCGGCTGAAACGGACCACCGCAGCGCCCGCTCGGCCAACCGGCCATCTTCAAGCATGGCGACAAGCTGGCCCGATGCCCGGCGAATCTGGATCACCTCATGCTCATGATCGTCAATCTTCCACCCGCTCACCGATCGAACGGCGGCAAGGACCTGTGCAGGATCGGACAATAACTCCAACTCCTGGTTCAATACGCGCTCTGGAACAGGCCGAGAGAGATGCACGAACGGTGAAATCCCATGTTCATCGTCCAGTTCCCAGCCGCACCCGTCGCAGTCTCTGGTTTCCTGCTGCCCAAGCCGGGCGGGGCGAAGAAAAAGGAGAAGATCCGCCCCGACGTCGCGCTGACGGATTGGTGCGTCTTCGGTCATGCGATAGACGGCACAGACAATCTTTTCATGCGCGGCAGCCCCGTTACCGGAAAAGACTTCTTCAACCTCTGCGGTAATACGAAACTGATCCACCCCGGACCGAGGTTGCCCGTATGGCCGCGCATCCTGAACGCGGCCCCGGATGACCAGCGGCGAGTACAGGGTCGCGACTTCGAGTGTACAGTCACTGATCGGATCCTCTACCTCGGATGGAGCCAGAGGCTGCGCGAATGGTGGAAGAACATGCGCCCGCGAAGGGTTGGCGCTATGGCGCAGATAAAAAGTATTTGCGCGAATATCCATCGCGACCGGTTCACGGCCGACGATATTACGTTAATACTGAGAATTTCATTCAAAAAGTCGCGTCTCCCAGTAGCTTTCACTGGGAGGCGCAGACATTTATTAGATCAAGTCGAATACCCCTACGCGTGAGCGTGAACGTTTACGTTGCTTTCGGCGATGGCCGACAGCTTCTTGTCCGCGGCTCCTTCTTCATCAAGCGTCTGCTGGAGAATTTGGGCAATATCGTCTCGACCCAATTGCCGCGCGAGCGAGCGAACAGTCCCGTATCCCGCCATTTCGTAATGCTCCACACGTTGGGCGGCGGCGATGAGGCCGGCATCGCGGACGTTTTCGTCCCCTGAGGCCTTGATGATCTGCGACCCTTCGGAGATGAGGCCTTTCATCGCCTGGCAGGTTTCGCGCTTCGGTTCCATGCCGAGTTGCTGGAAAACGGTCTCCAGCCGCCTCACGTGCCCGCGGGTTTCCTGGAGATGCGAATCGAATGCCTGCTTGAGCTGGCTCGAATGTGCCGCTTGCGACATCTGCGGCAACGCCTCCGTGATCCGCTGTTCCGCGTCGTAAAGGTCTTCGAGCTGGTTGACAAACAGGTCGTTCAGATTATTAAATTCCAATCCAAAGATAGCCATGTTGCACTCCTTTTGGTTAACACCAATGACGCATCATGAGGTGCAACGTCCGTACCGATCACACTCAAAGCGGCAGATCCGACTGCAACAAGCGCACGTTTCGCGAGGATGCTCGATGAGCCCGCTTTTTGAACTTGCTAGCTTCCAGGATTTTGCGGCAGATTGTCCTGCTCTCATTTCGCGGGTGTGCCGGAATCTTCAATTCGATACAAATTCGTTCGCGTCCGCAGGATCAGCGCATTTTCCGCCACGGCCGGCGAGGCCATCAATCCATCCGGCAGCGTGTTTTCCGCCAGTACCTTGAATTCCCGTCCAGCGGCGATGACCGTTGTCGTCCCGTTCTCCGAGCAGAGGTAGATTCTCCCGTTTGCGTAGAGCGGAGAGGCGGAGAACGCGCCGTCGATGCGGTGATGCCAGACGGGTTCGCCGGTCTTGGCTTCGATGCAGGAAGCGATGCCGCCGTCGTTGATCATGTAGATCAGATCGTCCACGAGCAAAACCGACGGTTTGCCCGGCACCTGCTTCTTGTATTTCCACGCGACACTGGCGTCGCTGAGCAGGCCCGACCCGCCGGGACGCAGCGCCCACAACTCGGGGTTGCCCATGCCGGTGCCATAGATGATCAACCCGTTGCCGATGACGGGCGTGTCGCTGCCCGAATGGGTCTCGCGATCCTCAATCCGCCAAATTTCTTTGCCCGTCGTCGGTTCATAGGCATATAACGCCTTTGAACCGAGGCTGACGACGATCGGCCGGCCGTCCTGCTCGGCAATCACCGGCGTCGAGAAGCCTTTGTGAAAATCGCCATTGGCCATCGGCTTACCGTCTGGTTGCGTGTCCTTCCAGTCGATCGAGCGATCGGTCTTCCAGACGGTCTTGCCGGTTTTCTTGTCGAGCCCAACGATGAATTGGAAATCACTGCCGTCGAAATTCATGATGAGCAGGTCGCCGAAGAGCAACGGCGAAGAGCCGGAACCGCGGTAGTGATTGCAGACAAAATCGGTGCGCTGCCATAGGACTTTCCCCGTCGCGCTATCGAGACAGGCCGTTCCCGGCGAGCCGAACGTGACATAGACCCGTCCCGGCTCAAGGACCGGGGTCGGAGAACCGTACGTGTTGAAGGGATGGGCGTATTGCGGAGTTGCGATGTCGAAAAGCTTTTCGTCGAGCAGAATCTTCCCGTTGTCCAGATCGACGCAGAGTGCGCTCAATTCTTTGCCGTCGGGAGTGGCGGTGCTGACCCAGATTCGCTTTTCCATTACCACCGGCGACGACCAGGCTCGTCCGTGGATGGCTGTCTTCCAGACGATGTTTTGCGTATCGGACCAGTTCAGCGGGAGATTTTTCGAATTGCTGATCCCCTGCCCGGTCGGTCCGCGAAATCGCGGCCAGTCCTGATCGGCGCGGAGAGCCGCCGTGGTCAGCAGAGAGATAATCGCCGCGAATCGGACGATGTGCTTCATGTGAGAAACAATACCCGAATGGCGCGAAAACGTGCACTTCTACGATGCCATTGGCGGCAATACGATGGATCACGAATGGCGCACTTACCCGCTTACTTCGTGCGCGGCTCCTTTAGTTCCAGGTCCAGCACGCGTTCCAGCGCGATCCGAAACCAGGGGGAATAGCGCTCGGGACGGGCCTGCACATCGCTCGTTAACGCGCCGCGATCGACCCACTTCCATTCATCGATCTCTTCTGGATTGGGCGACGGCTCACCGTCAAATCGGCCGGTGAATACATGATCGATTTCATATTCGGTCAGGCCGCTGGCGTTATCGACGGCGCGATAAATGAAGCTGAATGCCGGTCGCAGCTCCGCGTCGATTCCGAATTCCTGTTTCAGGCGAATCCGGGCGGCGGCAGCCATCGATTCTCCCGGCCGGGGATGGCTGCAACAGGCGTTGGTCCAGAGGCCGCCGAAATGATATTTCGCCGTCGAACGCCTCTGAACGAGCATTTGTCCCGCGGAATTGAAAATGAAGACGGAAAAGGCGCGGTGGAGTCTTCCGCCGTTCTGGTGCGCCGATAGTTTCTCCGCTGTTCCAACTTCCCGGTCGGCCTCGTCAACGAGGATCACTTCATCGGGCAACCGCGGTCGTTCCATGCATCAGCCTCCTAGCCAATCATAGCGGAGGGTGCTCCGATTCGCCCGAAGTGACGGGAACTTTCAATGCCGATGCGCGCTTTCCATCGCCGCGAGGCGTGTGGCAACGTATTGCGCGATCTGGCCGACCGTCAGGAGTCCCTGGGCCTCTTCGTCAGGAACGCGGATTTCAAATTCCTCTTCGAGTGCCATAATGATGTCAACGATGTCAAGCGAGTCGGCGTGTTCCGAGAGAACGGTGTCCGCAATGAATTGACCCTCCGGCTTGCCGAGCGTCTCCGCCACGATTTCTACCACGCGCTCATAGACTTCGGGCGAAACCGGCGTGGTTTCCGTTACCTCGCCCTTCGCGTTCAGATTTGTTTCCATGCCCGCAGGCAGGGCAATTGACGCGCCCGATGGCGATAACGCGATCGAAAATGGGCTAACTGTTTGAATTGAGACGCGTTAGAAAAAGGTCCGTGTAGAGGGTGTTGCCCAATTCAGGCCTGCGGTTCAGGCATTGGATGTCTCGATGGGATGCAACGGATGTCGTCCCGTAGCGACGGGCTAAAGCCCGCACTACGAGCCTGAAGCCGCGCGATAGGGCGTCATGTCCATTCCAGGATATCGCACTGCAACACCGTCGAGGGTCTCGGCGTTCCAATACTCATGCCCCGGCCGGGGAAACCCGATCACCTCGCGCTGGCGCGGCGTCGCCCGCTCGATGAAGCGATGCATTTCCGGCTTCTCCCCAAAATGCGACCATTGGTGGTACCCGGAAAAGGGGCAGGCCGCCCCTCGATAAACCAGGTGATGCGAGAACCGTGCTCCCGACGCGGCCTCGATTTCCGATGCGCGATGAAACGTCCGCATCCCGAAGATCAGCAGATCGCCGGCCTCGGCGAGAATTGGCGTCTCGATCTTGTAGAGCGCCGGATATTTCTTGCGCGGCCGGAAGGGGGGCCAGAGCGATCCGCCGGCCGTCTTTTCCTGCGGGACGACGCAGGTCGGTCCCAGTTCCGAATTCACGTCGGTGTAATAGAGAATGAAGTTGACCTGGCGAAAGACGCCATCGTCGCGCGGATAGACCAGCGTATTTCCCTCGAAATCAAGATGGATCGGCTGCTCGAACTGCCCCGTGCCCGCGTACTTCGCCCAGATGGCGGATTGTGAAAGAAGAATCTCGGGGGTGCCCAGAAGTCGTTCGACGAATTCGATGATTCGTGGGTGGGTCGCAACGTGATTCAGCGCATCGCCGGCATAAGGAAATTCGACCTGCTGGTATTCCGCCGCCTCGAGCATCGCCGAATACCGCTGCGGTGCGGCGCCCAATTCCTCGGCGGTAGGGAAATAGCGGAGAAAATCCGCCTGGGCCGCGGAGAGTTCCGCCGATTCCAGAAATCCCCGGACGACCGCGTACCCGTGTTGCCGCAAGTTCTCCGCATGCTGATCGGTGATTTGCACGCCGGATATCCTCGCGGCTGAAATCTCGCGGATCAAGGAGAAACGATGAAGTAGAAACGATGAACGATGAACCGAAGTACCTGATGGATTTATCTTCAGTTCATCGTTCATCCTTCACACTTCATCGTTTCCCCGGCATGATCCTCACGCATGGGAACACTTCTGATCACGCTCGCGGCTTTCGCTGCGGGTGCTATTAATGCGATCGCCGGCGGCGGAACCTTCATCACCTTTCCGGCATTGACCTATTTCGGTCCCATGAACGAAAAAGCCGCCAACGTGACCAGTACGATCGGGCTGTGGCCCGGATCGGCGTCATCAGTTTTGGCGGCCTGGGCCGACATTCGCCGCGTTCCAAAGAGTATTCTGATCACCTTCTCGCTGATCAGCCTGATCGGCGGCGCGTCCGGCGCCGAACTTCTTCTCCACACGAGCGCGAAGGCATTTGGACTCGTCATTCCCTGGCTGATGGCGTTCGCCACGATCATCTTCGGTTTCAGCAAACCAATCGCCCGCTGGGCCGGGCGACATCAGGGTCAGCCAACGATGGGCTGGACGATCATCGTCGGATGCGTGCAGATCGCCGTCGCGGTTTACGGAGGCTATTTCGGAGCGGGCATCGGCGTCCTCATGCTTGCCGGCCTCTCCTTCGCGGGGCTCAACGACATTCATCTGATGAATGGCCTGAAGGTCCTCCTGGCGACCCTCATCAACGGCATTTCCGTCGTCATTTTTCTTCTCGGCCCCGTCGAATGGCGGCTCATCCCCCCGATGGTCATCGCATCCGTGGTCGGCGGATTCATCGGCATGTATGCGGCCCGGCGGATCAAACCAGATCAGCTTCGCGCGCTGATCCTGCTGGTCGGCGCGGGACTGACGATCGCATATTTCGTCAAAAACTACCGATAAGGGTGCCGGCCTCTTCCTGGCATTTGTGGTGCAGGCTTCCAGCCTGCCTCCGCTCGGGAGCAGGCCGGAAACCTGCACCACAACCGACGATTTGGTTGGATATCGTTTATCGGCTATAATTGCGGCAGTTGAAAGATCAGGAGCAAACTCTGCCAGGAACGCCGGTAAATACTGTTGCGCCGGACTTGCATGGGCAGGTTCGCGAAGTCATTGAACTGATCCGTCCTTCCGTTCAGGACGATGGCGGAGATATTGAACTGGTCAGCGTCTCTGACGACGGCATCGTCCAGATCCGTTTCCATGGGGCCTGCATTGGCTGCCCCAGCAGTTCCATGACACTCCAGATGGGGATCGAACGCAGCGTGCGGGACAAGGTGCCACAGGTCACTCAGGTGATCGCCGTGTCGTAGGTGGGACAGACATTCCTGTCTGTCGCGGAATGGAGTGTGGGGCGTACTCGCATCCCCATCCCCGCTCTTTGCTCCGGACTCGCAAAACAACGCGTCGCACTCGGCGGGCCAGTACACTCGCACTCGCGGACGCCGGACTCCGACGCGAACCGTGACTGATTCAACTCCCACTCCGACCTCTCTTCAGCCGGCGGTAAACAGCGACGAATCGGCAATGCGCCAGGCATTGGCCGAAGCAGGCGCTGCACTCGCGCTCGGCGAAGTGCCGATCGGGTGCGTGATCCTCCATGAGCCGAGCGGGAAGATCATCGGACGCGGGCACAACCGGCGCGCTTACCGCCCACGATCCGACCGCCCACGCCGAAATCCTCGCGATGCGCGAGGCCGGCGTAGCGCTCCAGGACTGGCGGCTCCTCGACTGCATTCTTTATGCGACCCTCGAACCCTGCCCGATGTGCGCGGGAGCCATCGTGAACGCCCGCGTGCCGCGCCTGGTGTATGCCTGCGACGATCCCAAGGCGGGCGCGGTGAGATCCTTATTCGAATTGTGCGGGGACGCCCGGCTGAATCATCGCGCTCAGGTGACCAGCGGTGTGCTCGCGGACGAATGCGCCGCACTTTTACGCGATTTTTTCAAGGCCCAGCGCGCCCTCGGGAAAAAATGACGAAGCTGAGCGGTTCATCGCCCCTTCGCTGGACTGCCGGCATGCGTCCCGCTCCAATGCATTCATGCGGCCCAGTCCTCACGTAACTGTTCGGATCGACCTCGATCGCGTGCGCGCCAACGCGCGGGCGATTCGCCAGCGGGCCGGAGTTCCGGTCATCGCAGTCGTGAAGGCCGACGCCTACGGGCTGGGGATCGACAAGGTCGCCCGTGCCCTGGCGGCGAGCGTCGACGAATTCTGCGTCTTCAGCCTGAGCGAAGCGATCGAGGCCGATCTGGCCAAACGATTCAACAAGCCGATCATGGTGCTGCGCCGGACAGGAATCTGACGACGGCCGATTTCATCGCCCAAGCCGCCCGGCCGGCGGTCTGGGAGGCCGACTGGGCCACGTCGCTCCGCGACGCGCGGCCGATTCTCAGCGTCGATACCGGCATGCAGCGGTTCGCCTGCCCCGCGGACCAGATCGATGCCGTTCTGAGCAGCCGGCGGATGCGACGAGGCCTTCACCCACGCCGCCCGGCTTGGGCAGATCGATCGGCTCCTTTCGCTCGTCGGGGGACGCGGACTTCGACTGCACGCCGCCGGCAGTTCGCTGCTTCACGAGCCCCTCGCCCGGCTCAACGCCGTGCGCCCCGGATTGGCGCTTTATCGCGGCGTCGTTCGTGTCTCGACGCGACTGCTCGAAGTCTCGCGCCGACCGATGGCCCGGTCGGCTACAGCGGTTTTGCCGCAAGCCATCACGGCGTCATTCCGCTCGGCTATTTCAACGGTTTCCGCCCCGGTCCCTGCATCGTCAACGGCAGGATTGCCCGGGCTGTCGAAGTGGGAATGCAGTCGGCCTACGTCGAATGCGCCGCGAACGACAAAGCAGGAGACGAAGTCGTCCTCCTGGGAGATGTCATCACCGAAGCCGAAATCGCCCTCGCCTGGGAGAGCAGCCCGCAGGAGGTTCTGGTTCGATTGTGCGCGGTTGGGAATCGGGAATACATCGGGGAATGAGAATTGAAGGTATTTCGCGCCGGAACTGCACTTGTTGAACGTTGGACGTTGAGCGTTGGACGTTGAACGTTCAATTCAATTCTCAACGTTCAACATCCAACGCTCAACGTCCAACGTTCAACAGATGCTCTGCACCCCCCAGAAACTTTAGCGCGCGCCCGGCGTCCCATTGTCGTTCTCTATTCCGATGGGAGCACCCGCGTGATCGATACCGACGAGGCCCTGGTCCGCAGGGCGCAGCAGCAGGATCGGGCCGCATTTGAAGAACTGGTGCGCCGCACCGCCCGGCTCCTCTACGCGCACCTCTACCTGGAGATCCGCGATTCCCATTTCACGGAAGATCTGGTGCAGGAGACGTTTCTCCAGGCCTGGCGTTCGATCCGGCAGATGACCAATCCGCGCGGTTTCCGCCCCTGGCTCCTGACTATTGCCCATTCCGTGCGGATCGACGCCGCCCGGCGCGAATCGCGGAAAAAGCGGACCGCGCCCGATGCGCAAACGAAAGATGCGACCACGCAATCTGCCGTTGTCGACGCATCGGACCCCGCCGAAATGCTCGAACAACGTGAGGCCCGTGAGAAGGCGCTGGACGCATTGCGCGAGCTCCCCGACGAGTATCGGCTTCCGATCACGCTGCGATACCTGGCCGGCGCAGACTACGACGCGATTAGCGCGCAGCTCGGACTCAGCAATGGTTCCCTTCGCGGGTTGCTGAATCGCGGCATGGCGCGATTGCGCGAAAGATTGAAGGTGAACAATGTACCAAAATAGATGCCTGCCTTCCTTATCATTTAGCCGCTCCGCTTGCCGGGCGCGTCGCGCGACATGGGAGGGGATAGGTTGTGAATCGACGCGCATTACGGTCGGCGCGTTCTTCGGTTACCAAATTGACGAGTCGGGCCAACGCGACGCGCCCCGGCAAGCGGGGCGGCTAAACGATAAGGAAGAGGAGACTGTTTGCGAAAAGGTGATCTCGGTTTCGAAAGCGTCGTGGTGTCGCTATGAATGTCGATCCAACCAACCATGTGAGCGATCTGATCGAGCCCTTTCTCGTGGGCGGCCTGAACGCCAAGCAACGAGAGGCGTTCGAGGCCCATATCCGCGATTGCCCTCAATGTGCATTGTCGCTCTCATCGGCCCGGGCATTCGATGCTTCAATGTCCGCGCTGCTGACCGATGCGCGCCCTGATTCCGGACTCGAAGATCGCGTCCTCGCGTCGTTTCGGAAATCGGCGCCCCGGCCCCGTCTGCACCCCAACGTGCGACGCGCTGCGATCGGCATCGCCGCGACAATTGTGTTGGGTGGATTGGGTTACGTCGCGACCAATGCATTGGAATCGGGGCAACTGCCGTTCTTCGGTGGCCGCGATCGTTATGCTGCGGGGCAGGCCCTTTCGACCATTTCTCGCGATGACAGGATCGCTCATTCGGCAATCGATGAAGGACCTTCTGTGCAACTCCAGTGCGCGCGAACGATGATCACCGATTTGGAACAGCGGCGCAAATAGAACAGTCGGATCAGGGATTGCGACGTGGCACAATATTCGGCCGGAATGGGCTCGTTGGTGCGTCGCCTCCTCGCACCCCAGCGTTACAAAAAGCTGCTGAAGACACGTCTCATCGAACTGAAGAGCCAGGTATCGTCAGCAACACCGGTATTGCGGTCCCGACGATCGAATCAGAAAAATTGCGAGAGCAAATTTCCGTCCCCGACGGAGGGACGCTGCTTTCCGGCGGCCAGGTTATGCCATCTCAATCGACCTACTTTCGGCCGGGATCAAAGCCGCAGCAGTTCAATGCCAAACCGTCCGAACAGGGTCTTCAGCGACTTCAGCGACTTCAGGCGATCGAGGGAATCAAGGATGGCGAGAAAAACGCTGAAGTACCGGACGATCATTTCAAACTGACATTGAAGAGGGCCACGGTTACCGCGGGTATGCTTGAAGCGACGGCCGATGTAGAAACACAGCCACTTCCGGGTCAGAAGCGAGCGGCCGGCGAACAACAAAATTCACCCGCGGACCCCGCCGCCGGCCGCAAGGTCATTCGTTCCGGCGACATGACCTTCGAAGTCGACAGCTTCGATTCCACGGTCACGACGTTGACCAAGATCGTGGACGAGGAGGGGGGCTACGTCTCCACCATCGATTCCGACAAGCTCGCCAACGGCAAGGTGAAGGGGACGATCATTTTGCGTGTTCCGCCGGACCGTCTCGATACGCTGGTATTGAAACTGCGCGGGATCGGCGATCTCAAGAGTCAGAAGATCAATGCCCAGGACATCACCAAGCAATATACGGATCTCCAGAGCGAGCTCCGCGCAGCGCGAGCGATGGAAGACCGGCTCCTGGACATCATCAAGAACGGAAAAGGGGAAGTGAAGGATCTGCTGGAAGCCGAGAAGCAACTCGGGGTCTGGCGCGAAAAGATCGAACAGGTCGAGGGAGAAATCCGCTACGACGACAATCTCGTCTCCCTCTCAACCCTCTCCGTCACCCTGATCGAGAAAGACATTAAAGCGGCGGCTTATTCTTCGGAAACTGAACAGGTCAACATGGCCCTGGAGACTTCCAACGTCGAGTCGGCATACGACAAGGCGAAAGAGGCGATCGCCGGGGCCAAGGGGCGGATCGTGCAGTCGGATCTTCAGCAGCATGAAGCCGGCCAGTTCAGCGGGACGATCACGGCGGCGCTTCCGCCGGACAGCGCCGACAGCGTCATCGCCCGCCTGCGTCAGCTTGAAGGGCGCGTCGCGAATTTCCAGCGGCAGCGTTCTCAGAAGAATCAGGAAGGGACCGCCGCGCCGCTCGACGCCTCCACGCTCCATCGCGAGGACGTGACCCTTTCCCTCACGATGTACAACCTGGCCAACGTCGAGCCGCGCCGGACGGTCACTCTGCTCCTCGCCGCGCCGCTTGTTGACGAAAGCTACCGGAAGGTGCTCGACGCGATCGCTTCCGCCGGCGGGCGCGTCGTCACCGCGTCGGTGAATCGCGGCAAGCCGGAGCAATCGACGGCGGCCATGAAGTTCGACATCGCCACGGAAAAGGCCGACGCACTCCTCGCCGCCGTTCGCGCCGTCGGTGACGTGGTTCACAGCGAGACCAGCGACAACCCCGATACGCCCAACGTGACGGCGGCGAAGCGCGGATTCGTGCTGACCATCGAATCCCTCGCCGCCGCCGCGCCGCGCGAAACGCAGCAACTGAAGCTCGCCGCCGGCAGTGTGCCCGACGGGTTCAACGACCTGTTGAACACGATTTCGTCCAAAGGCGGCCGGATCATCAGCTCCCAGCTCAACCAGCAGGACCGCGACAACATCACCGGCGTACTCGAATTCGAGGTGTCCCGCGATGCAACTTCCGCGATCGACGCCGCGATCACCAAAGCCGGCGAAATCATCGGCCGCAACATCTCCCGCTCGCAGGATGCGGAAAATACGGTCGACACCAAGATCCAGTACCACATCGATCTGCTTGATGCGAAATCCGCGGCCCAAGTCGGCGCGCAGGACAGCGTCTGGGATGCGGTCCGCCATGGGCTCGAGGTGAGCGGTGCAGGACTGCGCTGGAGCCTGACGATGATCGTCATCGGATTCTGCTTCGTCGCGCCGTGGGCGCTGATCGCCTGGATTCTTTGGCGCGTCTTCCCTAAGCGATCGAAAGAGACGCCGGCGCCGATTCAAGTAACGACTTAATTCATCAGGAATCGTAAATCCACCCTGACCGTTGGTAAGCTGGGAGAGCCGGGCCGTCCTGGGCCCGTGGGAGCGCTCCGGACGGGCTGGGGACAGCCCGGCTCACCCAGCGTGCCAACGGTCGTCTCATCCGAAACGAGGTTCGCATTTCCCAGGTGCGCATAATCAAAACGCACATTGAATATCTAACGAAGAGCAAATACGACCTGAAGGTCGCACTACGAACTCAAAAACAAAAGGAGCCTCCCGCGCATGCGTGCGGAGAGGCCCTTGCTGCACTGACTCGTGAAGAACAGTGTTGAAGAAATCGCCCTCGCTAGTCGCGCGGGGCGATCAATTTGGCTTTGCGGAGCACGTCAACAAATTCCTGCCGCTCTCCGGACGGATCGGCGCCGCGGCCGCGCAGAGCCAGATCAAGCGCGGTGCCGTAGGTCGCCGATCCGCGATAGCGCGAATTGCGCAGGACCATTCCGAACTCGGCGATCGACGCCGCGAAGCTGAAATCGTTGGAAGTTCTGGAGGCCGGCGTTCCACGTTCTGACAACGGATATTCCAGAATGCGCGCCGTCTGCTCCATCGGCTGCTGATATTTGATCTTGAGCGTGAGAAGCGTTCGATCGTCGTCCGCACCCCGTTTTCCCAGCGGAATAATTTCGTAGAGAGCCGATGCCTGGCGTCCCGCGCCCAGATCGGCTGGCTGCGACGCGGAGACAAACTCCTCACCGGCCGTCGCGGGATGCGACTCAAAGCCAACCAGACGATACGAATCGACCAACTCCGGATTGAAGATGACCTGCGTCTGCACCCCTCGCGCGACCTGGACCAATCCGCCGCTCAGTTGCTCGCCGAGCGCCTTGCGGGTTTCGGGCAGGTCGTCGGCGCAGACCCACGTCCCGGCACCTCGATTTGCCAGCCGCCGCATCGCGGGATCGCCGAGGTGAGGCGTTCCAATCTCGATGATACTCAGACCGATGCCGTTTCGGGCCTGCTGCTCGACGAGCCGTTCGGCGGCAGCACGATCGGCCAGCCCGTGATCCCAGTCGCCGTCCGTCACGAGGATCACGCGTGTGATGTTGCCGCGCGTCAAGTTGCCGGCGGCGCATTCATACGCCATCGCGATCGACATCGGCCCGCGCGCAGTCCGCCGGCCTCGAGACGATCGATCGCATTGATGATCGGGATCCGGTTCGCGCCGGAAGTGGGGGGCAGATAATGGCCGCCGCCTACGATGGCAATCGAATCCCGTTTGCCAATCAGCCCGAGCGAATACTTCATCGCCTTTTTCAGCAAAGGCAGCTTCCAGTCCGCCAACATCGATTCCGATCCGTCGATCAGGAACACGACGTCGAGCGGCGGGCGGGTTGCACCCAGGTCGCGAGCCTTCAGCACGATTCGCGCCAGGCGATGCTCCGGGTTCCACGGACACGGCGCCAGCTCGGCGACAGCACCGATCGCTGCGTCCGCCGCGGGAGGCGGGGACGCCCATGAGAATGCGTCGAGAATCTCCTCGATTCGAACCGTTTCGGGTGGCGGAAGGCGGCCGTAACTCAGGAAGCGGCGAAGATTCGAATAGGCCGCCGAGCTTACGTCAACGGGGAATGTCGACGCGGTCGCTGTGGCGGTGGTGACAAACGCAGAATCGGCGAAGGTCTCATAGCCGGTCGCGTCCGGTGCCGGCCCCAGGCCGAGCGTCGGCCGCGTCGTCTGCGTCTCGACGCTGTGAATCGGGTATGAGCCGTAGGATGTGCCCTTGGGATCGACAACAGGATGCGGCTGCACTGCATCTGCGGCACGTCCTGGCCGCCCGTGGCCTCCTTGAACCAGTCGAAACCGAACCAACGGAGCGTCCGAAGAACCATGCAGGGGATCAACGCCGATCGGCGGAGTCGGCGGAGCCGTTGAGGCGTCATCGACATTGTGCCGAGCAATGGGCCCCGGCGGCGGAAACGGATCCCAATCGTCCGGGAGGATCAAGTCGTTATCCGGCGTCAGAGAATGCCGATCCGGGGGATTCGTCTTATTATTCCCGTTTGCAACCGCCGCAGGGTCCGGAATCCGCTGATCGGGCGGCGTTGGGAGACCCTTGACCAGGTAATTGTTACCCGGATCTTTGCTCCCCTTATCGTGCCCATGGGCCACTTCGTAGCGATGGAACAGATAGGGCATCAGCATCGCCAGTGTGATCGCGACGATGAGGATTGATGCCGCCATGCTCAAGCCGAGCGTTACGAGATTCCGATGCCGCTGGAAGAAGCGATAGGATTTGGAGGCCGCGCGGGAATTCGCGTGAAGCGCCAATTCAATTCGTCGATCGATCGCCGCATGCTGGGCAGCCGAAAAGCTCGCGACCGGCGTCTCAATTTCAAATGCCCGCGAGAGTTCATTGCTGACCTGCCGCGCCGTGCCGCGAATTTCCTGCACATACCGCCGGGCGGATTCGCTCTGATCGACATAGGCCTGCACGGCCGCGTGCTCCGCCCCGTCCAATTCGCCCAAAGCGAAGGCAGTCAGGCGAATTTCATCGATCGAGGACATCATTTCAAATTCCAATCAGGGTTCACCACAGAGACACAGAGGGCGAAGAGCGCCACTCCATCCCGTTTCTTCTCTGTGAGCTCTGTGCCTCTGTGGTGAATCATCACTCTTCATTTCGTTTTCGCGGCAATGCTCTTTTCACTCGTCTCCTCCGCAATCTGCTGGCGGATGTTTTTCAAAGCCGTATGGATCAGGAAACCCACATTGGTCACGGTCAGGTGGGTGATCCCGGCGATCTGCTTGTACGAAAGATCGTGTTGAAATTTGAGTCGGATCACTTCCTGCTGGTTTTGCGACAGCGATGAAAGGCTCGCCATCACCTGGGACATCATTTCCGTCTGCTCGATCGCCGCTCCGGGCGCCGGGTCGCCGGCGATCTTCAGTTCGGCCTGCCCCTCGGCCAGCAGTGTCATTCGCCGTTCCTTGCGCCGCACATCAATACAGAGGTTGCGGCAGACCGTGAAAAGCCATTCACCCAGTCGCGACTCGACCTGCGCCCGGGGTTGAGCGCAGAGGCGCATGAACGTTTCCTGCGCCACATCACGAGCGCGCTCGGCGTCGCCCAGCAGGTGGACGGCATACGCCATCAACCTCGGTTCGTAGTCTCGCACAGCCGTGCGCAGCCACTCGCCGTCCGTCGCGGAGCGCCCATCGCCCATCCGCTCTCCTGCCGGATTGTCTGACCCTGTAGACATAGACGACGTGGCTGACGGTTTCTTAGGGGACCTGTGAATTCACAATGCCGACTTACAATTGTAAGCGTTTTAGACAATGGAAGTTATGAATCGGCAGATCGATGGTCGATTTTTGCCAAGGGCACGGTTTTCCTACGTCACCACGACGGGGCAAAGCGGCGCCTGCGGGTGAGGAAAAGCCGCAAGCCGACGCCGCCGCGTCGCCCCGCATCCGATGCGCGTCTTCTAATTCAGGGCGGACCCGATACGGGGCGGCGCGGCGGCCAAGCACAAGTCGAAACCTCGCTGGGGCGCGCCGTTCTGCCCCGTCGTGGCGGGTCTGCCTCACTCTGCCACTCAACCGGTTCGGTCTTGCAGCGCTCGGCGGTTATAACCAAGCGCTATGGCCGACCCCGCGCAGCCGCTCGATTATGAGTCTTCCTCTTCATTGCCTCCGCTGGAGCCGCCAAAAGGGGCGCTGCGGACGATCTTTTTCATCGTCCTGATGGATTTGCTTGGCTTCGGGATCATTCTCCCGTTGCTGCCGCGAATCGTTCCGGGTTACAGCAGTCATCCGCTCAGAGTCACGCTCATCTTTTCGATCTATTCGATCTGCCAGTTCATTGGCGCGCCGATCCTTGGACTGATAAGTGACCGTTTCGGCGCCGGCCGGTGCTGGCCTTTTCGCAACTTGGCAGCGCGCTGGGGTATGTGCTGCTGGGCGTCGCGACGGATTGGGGCGGCCAGCATACGCTGGCGCTGATCTACATTTCCCGCGTAATCGATGGCTTCTCCGGCGGAAATATCTCGACGGCCCAGGCCTATGTGAGCGACGTCACCACGCCGCAAAATCGCGCCAGGGGAATGGGAATGATTGGAGCGGCGTTTGGCATCGGCTTCAGCATCGGGCCGGCGATCGGAGGGATCCTCGGGCATTTTCACCTGAGCTGGCCCGCCTACTTCGCGGCGATCTTTGCAGCGCTGGCGGCGGTGCAATCGTGGCGGCAACTCCCGGAAACGAGAACGCGCAAGCCAACCGAGGCGGAGGTCTGGCTGCATCCGGCAAAATTCCTGCCGATCCTGCGGAGCGGCGTGCTTGTCCAACTCCTGCTCATCTCCTTCTGCATCATGGCCGCGTTCGTGATGATGGAGAGCACGCTGGTGATCTACCTGGCGAAACCGCCTTTGAGCTTCACGGAACTCGGCACGGCATTTTACTTCGTTTATCTCGGTTTCATCATCGCACTGGTGCAGGGCGGTCTGGTCGGACGCCTTACGAAGAAGCTGGGGGAGTGGCCTTTGTGCATCATGGGGCCGGTGCTGGTTGCCCTGGGGATGCTGGGATATACGACAACCGCGTTCAAGCCGCTCGTCGCGATCCTGCTGCTTGCCGGAGCCGTGAACGCGATGGGGCGCAGCATCCAGCAGCCGGGGATATCGGCCCTGATCTCCAAGTTCAGCAGCCGCGATCAGCAGGGCGTTGTCTTCGGATTGTTTCATGGACTGGGCAGCCTCGCGCGCGTGGCCGGGCCGATCGTGGCCGGCCTGGCGTACCCGTATCTCCGCAACACCGGCCAATTCGTGATCGCCGGGATTATCGCGGTGATCGTCGCGCTCTGGACGATTGCCCTGCGCCAGCCGCCGCCGGGAGAAGCTTCTCCCGACGCGATTGCGGAAGCAGCATTGGAAACGGGGTGACGATGCGAGCAGTTCATCTTTACGCCCCAAAGCGAAAAATGGTCAAAACCACGACGGGGCAAAGCGGCGCGCTCCGGTGCGGTTTCGCTGTTCACTGAAGCCGCCGCGCCGCCCCGCATTGGATGCGCTCCGGATGCGGGGGCTTGCAACTTTTCCGTGCGTGCTCGCGCCGCTTTGCCCCGTCGTGGCGAAGCGTATAAATCGTCGCGGTCTGCTTTGTATCTCTTGAAGCGTTGGGCTCGCGCTCGTAGTAATTGAATCCGCTGAATTCGCGCCGATCGGCGCCGCAGCAGGAGTGCAATATCGGTGGGAAATCAAACGCTTGAGTACGCGACCACGACCGCGGCGCCGCGCCCGCTGATCGGCCGGCTCCGATCCCTTGCCACGCCACGAGTGTTCGCGGGTGTCATCGCGGTCGGCATCCTTTGCCGGTTGGCGCAATATCTTTCCGATCAATCGTTCTGGATCGACGAAGCGATGATCGTCCTGAACGTCCGCGCGAAGACCGCGATTCAGTTGCTGGGAAAGCTTGACCACAACCAGGCGGCTCCGCCGCTCTTTCTGCTGGCCGAGCGGCTGCTGAACTGCACGCTGGGCGGATCCGAATTTTCATTGCGGCTGCTGCCTCTCCTGTGCAGCATCGCCACGCTCCTGATCTTCGCAAAACTCGCCCGTCGGCTATGCGCGCCGCCATGGGCGCTGCTTGCTGTTGCCCTTCTCAGCCTGTCAGATCGAATAATCTGGCACGCATCGGAGGTTAAACCGTACACGGGCGATGTGTTGTCCGCCGTCATCCTGACGTTGGCTTCAATTGGCGTGAGCGCCAACACGCCTCCAGTTCGAAAGATGCCCTGGCTCACCGTCTGGGCGATTCCGCTCGTCTGTTTTTCGTATCCGGCAATCTTCGTTTTCGGAGCCGCGAGCCTGGCGCTGCTGCCGGCGCTCTGGCGCGACGGCGGACGTGGAATTGCCGCCTGGATCATTGGAAATGTGATAGTCGCTGCCGCTTTTCTCCTGCTCCTGAAACTCTCGATTCAAACGCAGCATACCGATAACCTCGCCAACTATTGGGCCGGCGATTTTCTCGATCTGAGCCACCCGGCGGGCGTCCCCCTGTGGCTCGTGCGGCGGATCCTGGCGACCTGCACCTACGCGTGTGCACCCGCCGGACCGATCATCTTCTTCTGCGGAATGGTCTGCGTTGTGGTCCTTTCTCATCGAAAGCGGATCGATCTCCTGCTGCTCCTGGTCATGCCTCTGGTCTTATTGTTCGTAGCGTCCGCGGCAAAGCGATATCCGATGGACGGCGGTCGTCTCACCGCATTCCTCGCGCCTGGTTTGCTCCTGCTGGCAGCGATGGGAATCGAATTGATGGAAGAATCCATTGTGCCGATCGTGTATCAATCCGGCCTCATTGCGGCGGCGGCGCTGCTCGGAATCGCGGTCGGCCTCGCGGGGTTTCATCTGGTCGTCCCCCGCATGCGCGGCCATATCCGCCCGGCCGCGCAGTTCGTTCTCTCGCATATGCAGGCCAGAGACGGGGTCTATCCGATCAGGCCTCAGGAACTGGAATGCTATTGGCCGCCGGGAACGCCACGTTTCCGGTTTCCGATCGACCGGGCCGACCGTGTTCCGTTTCATCGATTCTGGATCGTGGCGGCATTTCCCAACCAGACGGAATTCAACCGGCTCAATCCCATGCTGCAGTGGGCCGGAAAGATCGGTGTCCCACGTCAGAAATTCGTCGGCAAAGGCGGGGCGGCGTGGCTGTTCGAAAAAACGGATCTTCCGAATCCGGATCCTGTCATGCCGCCGGTGCCGTCCGACGGACACAAGGTGATCGCATCGCGCGAATGAGGATCTCACGATGATGTATGGAAGCAGTTCGACAACCTTACGTGGCATGGGCGTCCTGCCCATGCATTCTCCCAGCCGCGCGGGCGAGACGCGCGTGCCACGCTGCAACCCGCGACGAGTTCATGAATCACCGCGATATCGGAAGGTCGCATTCGGTGTGGCGTTGCTGTTCACCTTCTGCTCCGTGAAATGCATCGCCAAAGACGCCGCCGGCGATCCGCCCACATCCCAGCCGACTCATCGCACCGATCTTCTGGCCATGGGGGATTGGGGCGAAGGCGCCCCGGCACAGAAGGCAGTTGCCGACGCCTTGTCCCAGTACGCGAAGCAGCAGGACTATCGTTTCGCCGCCATGCTCCTGTGCGGGGACAATTTCTATGTCGATCTCAGCGGAGTAAACGATCCGCAATGGCAGACGCTTTTCGAGCAAATGTACGACCCGAAAGTGTTGAATTTCCCCTTCTACGCCGCCCTCGGGAATCACGATTACGACTTCGGCAAGGACGTGATCGAGATGGATTATTCCCGGCTGAATCCGCAATCACGATTCAAGATGCCGGGCCGCTGGTATCGCGAAGATCTGCCGGCCGGCCCCGATCCGATGGTGACCGTTCTCATGCTCGACAGTGATCGGCCGAAACTGAGCGATGCGCAATGGGCCGCGCAATTACAATGGCTCGATCAGGAACTGGCCAAGCCGCGCGGCGCCTGGACGATCTGCTGCGCCCATCATCCCCTTTTCAGCAACGGATTCGCACAGGGCAATGGCGTCCTTCAGCACGATTGGGGAACGCTCTTCAAGAAATACAAGGTGGATTTTTATCTCTGTGGCCACGAACACAATCTTCAGCATCTCGATATCCCCGACTGGTTCACCGATTTCGTCATGGCCGGCGGCGGCGGTGCGCATTCCCATCCGCTCCTGCGAGACAAGCAGGGTCCTTTCTCGCGTAGCATCTACGGGTTTGTCCATTTCGAGCTGACGCCTGATTACGCGATCGTCAGCTACATCGGGACGGATGATAAACCCGTGCATGTTTACAAACGGCTCAAATCAGGGGAAACAACCGTGTTGCAGACGACCAAATCAGATCCGGGCGCGAATAATCCGCTGGAGATCCTTCAGGGAATTTATGGGCGGACGCGCGGGGCGGAAACGCAGCCTGCGAGTCGACCTTAGGGAAGGCGCCAATGCGAATGCTGAGCGGCTCCGAGTTTCCGCAGTTCATAGCGGCCAATCCAGTCGCGGCGATCCACTTCGACGCTGTTTGGAATTCCCGTTTGCGGGCGTTGACGCGTCTGAAGATGCTCGATGCCGAAACCGCCCTCGGCAACCAGGCGGCCTTTGCCGAAATCGACTCTGACAGGGAGCCGGATCTCGCGAAATCGATTCCTCATGTAAGGCGGATGTTTTTGAAAAGCCGTATCTCTGACCGATAAACCAATGCGTTCCGAACGCTTGCGGGCTGAGCGCATCCGTTTACGATGCCGCCCGCTTGAGGGGACTCCTCGGCGAGATCAAAGGAACTGGAATGCCGCTGGTCGTTTTTCATACGCGCCGTGTGCGCGAGGCACTCAAGTCGCCAGCAAAGCTGGGGCCCGAACTGCTGTTCCTGGCGGCGGTCGCCTGCTTCGTCGGGCTGCTGATGATGCTCTCGCAGCGCGCCTGGACGCCCTTCACGGAAAAAGTGGAGATCAGCCTCTCGTTCTGGAAACTGCCCGGCTACACGATGCTGAGCCTGAGCCGGGGCTTTGCAGCTTACATTC
This sequence comes from uncultured Phycisphaerales bacterium, assembly GCA_963754335.1. Classification (GTDB taxonomy): domain Bacteria; phylum Planctomycetota; class Phycisphaerae; order Tepidisphaerales; family Tepidisphaeraceae; genus JBBSDP01. The sequence goes on along the minus strand of CAVWFQ010000005.1, from coordinate 64,373 downwards.
TCTCGCTCTCGTTCACGCTTATTTATGGGACGATCGCCGCGCACAACCATCGCGCGGAAAAATTGATGCTCCCCGCGCTCGATGTGTTGCAGGCGATCCCGGTGCTCGGATTTCTGCCTGGCCTCGTCCTGGCGATGGTTCATCTGTTCCCCACGCGCGAAATTGGCCTCGAAATCGCCTGCATCGTCATGATCTTCACCGCGCAGGCGTGGAACATGACCTTCAGCTTTCATGGCAGCCTCCGCGCTATTCCGACAACGCTTCGCGAAGTAGCGGCGATTCAACATCTCAGCGGCTGGCAGATCTTCCGGCTACTGGAGGTTCCCGCCGCCATGATCGGGCTGGTCTGGAATTCGATGATGTCGATGGCCGGCGGATGGTTTTTTCTGACCGTCAATGAAGCCTTCAAACTGGGAGATCACGACTACCGCCTGCCGGGCATCGGCTCGTACATGAATGAGGCGCTGATGCGCGACGGCGTGGTCCATTACGGTCCCGCGGCGGCGGCGATCATCGCGATGATCATCATGATCGTCGTGGTCGACCAGCTTTTCTGGCGGCCGATTGTCGTCTGGGCCCAGCGGTTCAAGATGGAGGATCAGGCGCAGGCCGATGCGGCGCAATCCTGGGTCCTCAATATCCTGCAACGCTCGCAATTATTTCGGCTGGCGCACAAAGTGATCGGAAGACTGCGACGCCGAAATGAAGCAGTGAATGTCCCGCCCGTCTGCAGCGCCCGAAGCGGCCCCAGCGCCTTTGCAACCAGCGAGCGCGACGAAGATCTTGAATTATTGGGCAGAGCCGAAGCCGAGCGGATCGGATCGGATCCTGGTGATCGGAAAGTGGATCGTGCTCGGCGCTTTCGCGCTTGGAGCGATCTGGGGCGAAAGGTGCTGGTTCAACTCCTGACGGCGCTTCCGATTCACGGCGCTGCCGACCACGCAGACTGGGTCGGCGTGCTGGAGGCCCTGGGCGCATCATTCGCCCGCACCAGCGCATCGGTGATCCTCGGGACGGCCTGGGCGCTGCCGGCGGGCATCCTCATCGGACTTTCGCCGCGCTGGTCGGAACGCTTGCAGCCGCTCATTCAGGTGGTGGCGAGCTTCCCGGCTCCGATGCTCTTTCCGCTGGTCACGATGGCGCTGGTCTTCTTCCGCATTCCGTTCACCGCCGGATGCACTACGCTGATGCTCCTGGGCGCACAGTGGTACATTCTGTTTAACGTGATTGCCGGCGCGTCGGCAATTCCGCAGGACCTCAAGGAAGTCTCCAACGTCTATCCGATGAGTCGCCGGGAGCGCTGGCTGCGGCTCTATCTCCCCTGCGTCTTTCCCTATCTGGTGACGGGACTGATCACCGCCGCCGGCGGGGCGTGGAACGCGACGATCGTGGCCGAATATGTGCAGACCGGCGATCATTCCTTCATTGCCTTTGGATTGGGATCGATGATCAGCTCCGCCACCGAAAAGGCCAACTTTCCGCTGCTCGCGGCGGCGGTCGTAACCATGGCGGTCTTCGTCGTTCTCCTGAACCGGTTCTTCTGGAAAAGACTTTATCGGCTGGCCGAGAATCGGTTCAGCCTCAACGTGTGAGCGATATGCCCGAAACCACAGCGCCGATCTGCGAAGCCGTGAACGTGAACGTGTCGTTCGGCAGCGACAACCGGCCCATCCTTCAGGATGTATCGCTGGGGATCAACTCCGGCGAAGTCGTGGCGATTCTCGGCCCCAGCGGATGCGGGAAGAGCACGCTGCTGCGCGCATTGATCGGTCTGCTCGTCCCGACCGGTGGGAAAGTGCTCGCCCATGGCCAGCCGCTGCGGGGGATTCATCCCGGCGTTTCGATTGTCTTCCAGAACTTCGCGCTTTATCCCTGGCTGACGGTCCGCGAGAATGTGCGCGTTGCGCTCAACGGCCAGGGCCTCGATGCCTCGACCGGCGCCGCCCGCATCTCGCGATGCATCGACATGGTCGGCCTGGAAGGATTCGAAGAGGCATACCCCAAAGAACTTTCGGGCGGAATGAAGCAACGGGTCGGGATCGCCCGCGCGCTGGCCCGCGGCCCCGAATTGCTCTGCATGGATGAGCCGTTCAGCGCGCTTGATGTTTTCACCGCCGAAAGCTTGCGGAGTGAAGTTTATCGGCTCTGGACCGGCGATCAGTCGGGGCACGGATCGATTGCGTCGGTCAAGAGCATCCTCATGATCACGCACCTGATCGACGAAGCGGTCTTCCTCGCCGATCGCATCGTCGTGATGGGAACCCGGCCGGGGCACATCCGGCAGATCGTTAAAAACACGATTCCCCATCCGCGCGATTACCAGGCTCCGGCATTTCTAGCGCTGGTGCAGCGGCTTCATGACGTAATTGTTTCCGAACACTTGCCCGAAGTGCCCACCGCCGCGGGAATCGAGCCGGCCGGAGCATTGGCGGCGCTCGAGCCGCTGCCGAAGGTCAATCTCGGTGAAATATTCGGCTTGATGGAGATCGTCCGCGATAACGGCGGGCAGATGGACGTGTTCCGCCTCGATGGCCTGACCGATTACGATTTCGGCCACACGCTGGGAGTCGTCAAGGCGGGGGAGATGCTCGAATTTCTTGAGACGCCTCGCAATCGGGTGAAACTCACGCCGCTGGGGAGTCAGTTTCTCGACGCCGATATCAACGAGCGCAAGCGATTATTCCGCCAGCAGCTTCAGTCGCTCAGCGTGTTCCGATTCCTGGTGCAGATCCTCACCGAAGCGAAAGAACATCGGCTTTCCCACGAAATCGTCGAGGAAGAGCTGGTCGTCCGGCTTCCCACAGAGGACCTGGAGAAGCTGATCAAAACCATCATTCAGTGGGGTCGTTTTGGCGAATTGATCGGATTCTCGCCGGAGGAAAGCACGTTTTTCCTCGACGCTCCGTCCGAAACCGCCAAGGCCCCGGCGCCTCCTGCGGAGATCTGATCGCCTCACGCGCTCTTACGCCGCCGCGAATGCTTCGAACTTCCGTTGCCGTTCCCATTGGCATGGCCGTTCTTTCCTTTGCCCGCGCGGGCCTCGGCCAGACTGGCCTCGAGGGCCGCCATCAGATCGTGGGCGCGGGCGGGCTTCTTGTCGACGGCGGGAGGCGCGACGATTTCCTCGCCATGTGCTTTGCGCTCGATCATCTTCATCACGCAATCGTTGTAATCGTCATGATAGCGCTCAGGTTTGAATTCGGTGGCGAGCGATCCGATGAGCTGCTCGGCCACTTTGAGTTCCTTTTCGCCCACTTTGTGATCGGCCGGTACATGGCCGGCGTCAGTTGGGTCGAGCACCTCTTTTCCAAAATGCATCGTGTGCAGGCAGATCAAGTCATTCATGATGCGCAGTGCGGCCAGATACTCCTTGTCGTGCATGACAAACCTGGAAATGCCGGCCTTTTTAGTTCGCGTCATCGCCTCGACGAGGAGCCGATACGACCTGACCGCCGCGGCCTGCGGAAGAACGTAATAGGGGCGATCGTAGTAAATCGGATCGATCTCCTTCAAATCGACGAAATCGGTGATCTCGATCGACTTCGTCTTCTCCGGCGAACAAGCCTCAAGGTCCTCGGGCTTGATGATCACGTACTGATCCTTATGGACCTCGTATCCTTTCACGATGTGCTCAGGATGGATCTCCTTGTTGTCTGAGGGGCAGACCAGTTTTCGCTTCAGGCGCACGTTGTCCTGGTCGTGGAGCATGTGGAAAGAAACGCGCTCTTCGCGGACGGCGGTAAAGAGGCGCACGGGAATATTCACCAACCCGAAAGTGATCGTTCCGGTCCAGATGGGGCGGGAAGCCATGATGAGTACCTCAGGTCGTCCTGACCGACGTACGCATCCCTCAAGTAACCCCGCGTCCGATCGCACGCGAAGCGAAAATAAAAAGTGTTCATCCTGAACGACGAGTTGCACCAGCCCTAGTGCGTGAGATTGCGAGCAAGGTGCGCGCCATCAGCTGTTTTTTACCAAACTGAGCCGTAATTGCGATACCTGAATGTTCCCTCGTCCGATATTCTTAACCTGCTAAGCAGATGCGTCGCGTCTGGCGGACATCCTGCCATCGTGAATGCTCAAGTGCGGATAGAAGGCGTCGCCTTTTTCCTCTCCCGATTTGCATCCACAAAGTATTGCATTCCACAGCAAAGCGCGATGGCAAGTGCATCGGCGACGTCCGGCGGTTCCGGCGGCTCGTCGAGATTCCAAACCGCTTGAATCGCCCGCTGCATCTGCACTTTGCTCGCGTGCCCTGCGCCGGTGACCGACTGCTTTACGCGGTTGGCGGCGAACTGCTCGACACGCACGCCGCACTGCCGGGCAACCAGCAGGATCACCCCGCGCAGCGTGGCCCATCAGGATCGCCGTGCGAGGATGGGCATAGTGAGAGTAGAGCTGTTCAACCGCGCAAATTTCGGGCTTATGCTCCTCGATCAATCCACGAAGCTCGGTCTGGAGTTCCACCAGACGATCGGCCAACGGAGCTTTGGCGGTGAGGCGAATGACGCCGCCGTCAACCAGTCGCGGCTTGAGCGTCTGGTAATCCACAACGCCATAACCGGTGATTTGCAGGCCCGGGTCTATGCCGAGGATGCGCATGCTAGATGAATGGGCACGAGTACATGCCCATAGGGTTTGGTCGCTGCCCTTCGGGACAGCGGCTAAAAGTTTTGTCGCGCCGCCTGACCACGCAATTATCCCCTTCGCCAGAGTGTGCCGTCCGCCCGATCCTCAAGCGTGATGCCGATTGACGTGAGGCGTTTGCGAATGCCATCGGAGAGGGCAAAGTTCTTGCTCTGACGCGCTTCGTTGCGCAGTTCGATGATCAGGGCCATCAGTTTGTCTGGCAGATCGTCGGATGAAGCAGGGGCGGCAGTTTCCATCATCAACCCGAGGATTGAAGCCAGATTGCGCAGGGTGCGCGTTGCGGCGGCGGCAGCCTGGGACGATTCCGGTTTTTTGGTCCGCTCCAGATCGTTTTTCTCGATGAAGCCGTTGATTTCCCCGGCCATCTCATGAAGCACGGCGATCGCGCCGGCGGTATTGAAATCGTCGTCCATCATCTCCAAGAATTTGACCTTCAGCGCCAGCGTCGCTTTGGCGAACTCGGCCAGCTCCGCCTGCAGCAACTTCGGTGCGGCCGCGTCCATGTCCGGGCCTTCGACCGAGGGGGACTGGCCGGTCAATCGTTCGATCCGTTCAAAGAGGCGTTGAAAGACCGCCATCCCCTTTCGGCTGGCGGCGAGCACGTCTTCTGTGAACTCGATGGGTCGGCGGTAGTGGGTGCTGAGGAGCACATAGCGGAGCAGTGCCGGCCCATAAGTCGTCAATAAATCTTTGGCGCGGACCTGCGTGGCGTTGCCGCTGCTTTCATGAATGTCGTCGGTTTTCCATTCGCCGCCCGCGGCTTTGGTTCGCGTCCGGGTCAATCCATTGTGCATCCAGTATTTTACGAATGGCTTGCCACTGGCGCTTTCCGACTGGGCCAGCTCGTTTTCATGGTGGGGGAACATCAGGTCCATTCCCCCGCCGTGAATGTCGAGGCTTTCTCCGAGATGTTTGGCGCTCATCGCCGAGCATTCGATATGCCAACCGGGCCGGCCTGCGCCCCAGGGGGATTCCCAGCTCACTTCGCCCGGCTTGGCGGCCTTCCAGAGGGCAAAGTCGGCCCGATTTCGCTTTCCCGAGCCTTCCAGATCGCGCGTTCCCCCTTCCTGCTCTTCGAGACTTCGGTGCGAAAGTTTTCCGTAGTCGGCGTCGCGCGTCACATCAAACCAGACGTTTCCACCGGCGGGATAGGCATATCCCTTATCGATCAGCGACTGGCACATCGCGATGATCTCTTTGATATGGTCCGACGCCTTGGGAAAAAGATCGATCGATTTGATTTTGAAGGCATCGAGGCATTCGAAATATTCGTGGGTATGTTTTTCCGCCAGCGCCGCGACCGTCGTTCCCAGCTCATTGGCGCGGTTGATCAGCTTGTCGTCCACATCGGTGATGTTCGTCACCCAGGTCACCTGATATCCCTTGAACTGGAGATACCGTTTGATTGCGTCGAAAATCACCGGGCCGACCATGTGCCCGACATGTGGGGATTTGTAAACCGTCGGCCCGCACAGATACATCCGCACTTTTCCCGGTTCCACCGGCTCGAACAATTCCTTCTGGCGGGTTAAGGTGTTGTAGACGCGTAAGCTCATGGTGCGCGTATCTTAGACGCTGACCGCGCCGATGGAAGCCGATAGGATCAACCCATGCCTCATCTTCCCAATCAGACCCTCGAAATATTCGCCTATGTTGTTGTCGGTGTCGTTCTTCTGTTTCTTGGCTATCGAGTCGGCCGATGGATCGGCGCCGTCGCGGCGGCAAAGAGTCTGGCTCAAAAGGAGCAGGACCTGTTCACGGCCCAGAAGGGGTTCAAGACCCTCTACGAACAGGAGTTGAACACCGCCAAGACGGAGAATGGGCAACTCACCGCCCAAGTCGAAAGCCTCACCCAGCGCGTCGAGGAATACCGCAGGAAGGCGGCGGGATTCGGCGGCCTGTTCAACTCCGGCGGCAAGCGCGCCGACGCCATGTATGCCCTCCTCCTGGAAAACGAGGCTCTCGAGGAAGCGCTCATGCAGCAAAACGAAAAACTCAAACAGGAGCGCACCGACTCCCTCCGCGAGCAGATGCGCTCCACCGGCTATCGCCGGGTCCTGATGAGCCAATTGATGAACGACGAACGGATCAAGAGCTACGTCGCCGAGATCCTCGCCGATGAAAAGCGATTGCCAGGTCCCGACCGGGCGGGCCAGTCAATGCCAGCGCTGCCGACACATTCCGATTCACAGGGCTGAATTGGCCGCGAGTCGGACGAGTCACCATTGCGGCGGCAGGTAACTGAAGAAGTGACACAAATAGCTCCGAGCCTCATCTATCGGAATCACGTTCGGTTCTTCCGCACGTTCGTGTACCAGAGAGTTGCGGTACTCTCGGACCTGATGTGCATTATCCCGTTGCGTATCGGGAACTCCGCACCTTGCGGCCAATCCGTCAAGCAGATCGGCCGCTTTCGGATCAGTCGCCCAATTAACGCCCCAATACTCTCTTGCTCCGGATTCAAATTCCGCAAACAGGCGGATAACGTACGTTCCTTCCAGGTTCTTTATTGCCAAAACTATTTCCCCGTGCCGCAGGTTCCCCTGAAGAATGCCGGGATCGTCTAGGGCCCCCTGCGAAAAGCGATCGGCTGCCTGCCGCATCGCCGCATGTTCCCGCTCTACAGCCTTGATGCGGGACTGCCATTGATGGTTATGCGGCATGCTTTCTCAGCTCCACAAGAACCTTATCCAGAGTTTGTTTTGACAACGGCATAGACTCAGCTTCGCGCACCGTCGCCACCGGCGTTGCGCCGGCGAACGCATAATGCACGTTCCATCGATCCCCGTAATAATAAAGGCTGGCAATGTCGTCGTAAGCGGGCATGAGATAGAGGTCGACGACACCTTCGGTGCCGGGGGTGGCTCGCCCCACCGGCTCAAGCAAAATCCGGCACGTATCTTCCTGCATCAGCAGAGCCTGAACATCATGCTTCCCAATCCATGAGTCGTCGAGTTCCTTCTCCACGCGGCGGGTGGACCACCCCAGTTCCTTTGCCCACTGCTCGACCTGGGCGACCAAGGCCCTGACACGATCGATCCAGATTGAGCGAGCCTTCATTCTAACGGCAATTTCGGCCTCCATTTCCCCACGATCGGCGCCCGGATCGTCCTGCGATCCGGTCCAGTCGAAGTCCAGCCCATTAGCTCCCGAGCGTATCGTGACAATAAATCTCGGCACACGTTTCGGCGAGGCACCGGAGCCACGTTCGTGCATCAGACCCTTAGGTCCGAAGGAAAAAATGAGAGTACTGTCGGTTCCGTTCGGCCGGAAAACGCTAATCATATATCGCCGATCCAAGGCTATTTGCTCGCTCATCCGAATTTCCTCGAGTACTGCGATTCGATCGATTGAATCAATGAAGCAACTGATTTACTGTAGACGGCTCGTGGAACTTCATCAATTCCGATTTCGCCGTCAATCTCCGTGTGCCATCTGCATATCCACGGCTCCGAGCCTGCGGAGATCGTCCAGCCCATGAACCACGTGGGGCATCGCTTCGGAAACAGACATGTCGTTGGTTCCCTTGACGCTTTCGATCGTGTCCGATGGGTTCAGCGCCACCGAATCGTTGGCCACAATCCCGAACTTTCCAGACGGAGAGAATTTGAATTCGGGTTTGGAGCTGTAGAAGAGCCCGCCAAGGAGCGTCAGCGAAAAGGGCGCATCGCCGGTTTCCAGGAAATGATGGACCGGATTGCCGACGTAAAACTGGTAGGGGCCGAGCACCAGTTCTCCGCAATAATTATTGACCTCGGTCGCGTTATTGGCGGGAGTCGCGATTTCATACTTCGCTCCCTGCAACGTCACCCGGCCGGGCGGGAAAGCAGAATCCCCTTCGAGGCGAATCAAATGCTCGGAACTTTCCATATAAAGATCGCTGAGAACAAATGATTGATTGTCCTTCACCCAGAGTCCGGGATCGGTCACGGTCGCGAGGCGAACGCTTCCGCCGAGGAATCCGCCACGGGCGGGAGACTTTCCCTCCACGAGAATCGTTCCTTCGTAAGTGAGACCGAGATAGATCGTTGCCTGTGCTGAATCGATAAAGTGGAGGTTGCCGTTCATTTCGTGGAAATAGATTTTGTCATCCTTGCCGAGAGTCTCGATGTGCAACCCGCGCTCGAGCGGCTTCTTTTGATACATCCCCCAGACCCAGACGCGGTCATAGGTGATCGATGAGGGCTTTCCCGTGCCACGCTGCAAAATGTCGATGCTATTCGGTCCGACGCCGCAGTCGTGATGGCCGATCGCGATATTCTCCAGCGTGACGCGATCGTTGTCGTGAATCGAAACGGTGGTTCCGCCCGGCTTTCCCTTCCAGACCAGTGCCGTCCTGTATCCGCTGCCGCCAAAGTAATAATCGCTTCCAGTGATCTCCAATGTTTCGCTCACGGCGAATTGACCGCGCGGGAGATAGGCGATCGCCCCTTTGCCGTACTCGCGGGCGGCCGCGATGGCTTTGACAATCGCCGCCGTGTCGTCCGTGCCGCCGTCCCCTTTAGCGCCAAAATCGCGCTTAGCGTCGAAGACCTTGCCAGGGGTCTTCACGTCGCTTTTCAGAAACGTTTGTTCCGCGGATTTGATCACTCCACCCGTAGCGCCCGCCGGCACTTCGACAACTTTTCCCCCATCCGGCAATTTTGCCAGCGAGGACGAGCCGTCGGCTTTGCAATTCGACACGATCAATCGTTGCCCCGCCCCCCCGGTCTGAACCGGAGGCGCAGGCGCCGGGAGGATTCGTGAAAGCGCAATCAAACATCAGCACCGGCGCACCATTCAACTGGATCGCGCCGGTCGCGTCTTTCCACGCCGCGACCTGGCAATCCTGAATCGTCAGCGGCCCGACGGAGCTTCCGAACGAAACAAAACGGTTGGATCCATGTGACGTACAACGGCGGATGGAGCTGCCCTGCTCGCCTCTGCAGATGATGTCAACCTCGCCGCTCTGCTCGAAATGCGAGTCGCGAGCGTAAAAATTCGTCCCTTTGCCGCCGTTGATGCCGACGCCGCAATTGCGGAACTCGCACCCGTCGAATGTGTGGTCCAGGACGTTGAAGCTGAGGAGCAACACGCCGTTTTTGCAGTTTTCGAACACACAATTGTCGTACAGCGTTTCGGCGGTTGCGGTCTTGATCTCATGGCCGACACGAATGCCCGCTTCGGTGAAGTTTCGATATGCCTCATGTTGATGGCGCATCTCGGTTTCGAACAAATGTTGCGAGGCGTGATCGAATCCAACCGCCGCCTTTCCCCGGCCGTCCCACGTTAAGCCAACGTAGCGGCAAACGAGCATGCCGTCGGCGGTCGTGAACATGCGCCCGCCCGGCTCGCCGTCCCATGCGATCGTGGTTTCCCGCCCATGCCCGAGCAAACTCACGCCGGGGAAGCGGCCTTTGGGGTTGAGCAGCGTCTTGGTGATGCGATAGGTGCCGGGCGGAAAGTAAATCGTGGAACCGTTGTCCATTCGATTGAGCGTTGACTGGATGGCGTCCGTATCATCAGCGACGCCATCCCCTTTGGCGCCGCCGACCGTTTTGACATTGAGCCAATCCGAGCGCTCCTCCCATGGTAATGTCGGCGTCTGTGCCAGGTGATCGTCGGCGAGCAATGAATCCGCAAAATTAAGGGATGCGATCGAGACAATCAGGCAAAAAAGTTTCGAATATGCCACGAATCCTCCTGGCCAGAGACTAAGGGAACTCTCTGGCCAATAGCCAGATTGTCTGTGCGCCGTTGCTCAGGCCGCTTGTCGGATGTCCTGCGCAGTTGTGGACAAAGAAAACGCAACTAACACAATTGCGTAACTGATGGCGAGGTGGCGCATGAATTTCATCTGGTTGTTAGACTTTCAACATGCATGCGAGTTGCTGAGTTTCGAGACGTGAAAATCTGGATGGCGAAAGCCCGGCGGTCCAGAGCCTACAATGCATTGCGTCAAAACGTTCGAAAGACCGGAGGAATAATGACTCTTCGAAATGCCGCTCAGACGTTGATGGTCCTCGCCTTTTTCCTGCAAAGCAGCCATTGGGTAAGGGCTGACGTTCCGGTCGTTGCGCCCGACGCGACCGCGCCCGCCACGCAACCGACCAGTCAGCCATCGTCCGTTGCTCCGGAAGCCAGGCAACTCATCGATCAGGTGGCGGACGCCTACTTAAAGCTGAAGGGCCTCGAGCTATCCGGCACGCTTTCCAAGGATTTCGACGTGAACGGCGACGCCCAGAAATTGGATACCACTTTCTCGGCCGCCTACGGGGCGCCCAATAAATTCCGTCATACTCTGAAGGACGGAGACGAAGAGCTCACCTGGGGTTCGACCGGCGCCAAGGCCTACGCATTTCAGAAGAGCGCCAACATGTTCGTAACATCGGACGTTGATGCCGGCCGGGTCGCGACCGCTGATATGCCCGATCCGCTTGCCGAATTGATGCCGGGCCAAAACCCATCGATCCAGTTCGCAGTTGCCAAAGATCCCGCCGCCGAGATCGTCCGCGACGCTGCCGCCGTCTCGAAGAGCGATGACACGGTCGTGGACGGCAAGCCTTACCAGACGTTGAAGATGGATTTCAGCGACAAGCGACGGACAACGCTTCTTGTGGATCCGCAAACGCATCTCCTGCGACAGGTGCGCACGGATCTGAAGCCGATGCTCGAAGAAAAGGGGACGCCCGGTGTGAAGCACGCCTTGATCGTCATTGATTATGCGAAGATAACGGCGGATGGCCCGGCCCATGATGAGCAATTCGACTGGAAACCACCGGCAGGAGCCCATGAAGACACCTCTTCGGCTCCGGTTTCCCCATTGGTTGGGAAGACCGCTCCCGATTTCAAGCTGGATCTGCTCAGCGGCGGGCAGGTCACGCTGTCGGATTTGAAGGGGAAAGTGGTAGTCCTCGACTTTTGGGCCACCTGGTGCCCGCCATGCCGCAAGTCATTGCCTCATTTGAACAAGCTGTATGAGGACAACAAAGACGGGGGGGCGAAGGTTTTTGCAGTGAATTGCCAGGAGGACAAAGCGGACGTTCAGAACTTTGTGCAGAAAGAAAAATTGACGGTTCCCGTTCTCCTGGCGACTGCCGACGAAATCATTCAGGCCTATGAGGCCAAATCCATTCCGCAGACCGTTATTATCGGCAGAGATGGGAAAGTGACCAAGGTATTCGTCGGATTCGGAGGCGACTCCGCCAAGCAAATTGACAAAGCGGTCGCGGCAGCCCTCGCGAAATAGTTCATTTTGGCGGCGCATCAGGCTCGCACTCGCTTCTGATAAAATCCGGATCACCCCATAGCCACACCCGCTCTTACATTCGCGTCAGGCGATATAAGCGATCAACACTCCTTGACGATAGAGGGTGACGGGCGTGCCATGCGCCTGGTCCGATGACTTCGGGAGTGCGCAGACCATGAATGAGCAGTTGATCAACCGTATCAAGCAGTGCCCAAACCTGCCGTCACTTCCGACCATCGCCATGCAGGTGCTCGACCTGGCCCAGAAGGCGGACGTCGATATCGCGGAAATCGCCCGCATCATTTCCCGCGACCCCGCCCTGTCGTCGAAAATTCTCCGCACCGTCAATTCCAGCTTTTACGCCCGAAGTCAGAATGTGAGCACCATCAGCCACGCGCTGGTGATTCTCGGTCTTCAGTCCGTGAAGACGCTCGTCCTCGGTTTCTCGCTCGTGACGAACCTGACCAAGACCAAGGGGAAGGGATTCAAGTATCTCGACTATTGGAAGCGCAGCATATTCGCGGCAACGGCGGCGCGCACCATTGCCGCCAAACTCGCGGTCGTGCAGCAGGAGGAGGCGTTTCTTGCGGCGCTGCTGGGCGACATCGGTATGCTCGTTCTCGATCAGGTCCTCGGTGAGGAATATGCTGAAATAAACGGCCGCGCCGCATCCCACGAAGACCTTGCCGGCATCGAACAACAGACGATTGGAGGCACCCATGCCGAGGTCGCGGGCATGCTCGCCACGCAATGGAAGCTTCCGCCGTTGCTGATCACTCCGATGGCCTTTCATCACGATCCGGAAAAGGTGTCGGATCCCAGCCTGCGAAAGCTTTCGGAGCTGGTGCACCTTGCAGGTCGATGCGCCGACGTTTATGTGGACGAGATGCCGGCGGCGGCTATTGCATCGGTCCGGCACCTGGCCATGGCGCAATACAAGATGACCGAAGCGGATTGCGACGCGCTGCTCAACGAAATCGGCACCAAGACCAAGGAAGTCGCCTCACTGTTCGAGATCAACATCGGCCACGCCGCAAATTACGAGGCCATTCTTAAGAAGGCCAATGAGGCGCTCGTGGAGATCACGCTCGAGTCGCAGCAGCAGGCCAATGCATTGCAGCAGCAGGCCAGCAATCTGGCGGTCCAGAACCAGAAGCTTCAGAAACAGGCGGCTACGGATGCGCTGACCGGCCTTCCCAATCGCGCCCACTTCGATCAATTCCTGGCGGAGCGATTTGCCGAGGCGGTTCGGCAGGGCAACCCGCTGGCGCTCCTGATGCTCGATGTGGACAAGTTCAAGTCCGTTAACGACACGCACGGACATCAGACCGGCGACGAAGTTTTGCGGGCGATGGGGAAACTTCTTTTGACGGCCGCACGAACCAAGGATCTGGCCGCGCGCTACGGCGGCGAAGAAATGATTCTGGTGCTTCCCAATACCGCCCGCGCGACGGCGGCCGCGATCGCCGAAAGCATTCGCCGCGCCATCGCCTCCAAACCGGTTCCCTGCGCCGCCATCATGCTCCCGATCACCGTAAGCATCGGCGTTGCCTCCCTGGAGCCGGGCATGCCATTTAATGCTCCCGCCCAGCTCCTCAAGGCCGCCGACATGGCCGTCTATGCCGCCAAGCGCGGGGACGGAACTGCGTGCGGGTCTTCAACCCACCAAAACCTGTCGCTAAACCCGCGGCATAAAGGTTGTCGCGCGAAATCGCCGGGCCGCCACCGCATGCTTGAATGCCGCGCCGCCCCGTATCGAATGCACGATCCGCAATTTCACTTAACCGATGCGGGGCGGCGCCGGTATGAGTTTGGCACGCGGGTTTTGGCGCGCTTTGCCCCGTCGTGTAATTGCACGCTGTGTCACGCGCTTTCATTGGGAGTGTCTCCCGCAATCTGATCGTCGCCCTTTCGTTCCCGCACGATCCAAAGAATTCCCGCAACGATTCCGATCGCGCCGCCGATGTAAGCGCCCAGGTGAACGCCATAAACGCACAAGAAACGTGACGGGCGGAAGAGATTATCTCTGACGAGCATCTCCAGATCGTGTGAAGTCCAGCTGAGCAGGCCGTGATACCCCATTAGACCTATCGCCGCCCCGCAGACCGCGCAGATTCCAAATGTCAGAACAAGCGGAATCGCGAGTCGGCGGAAGGGGAGTTGGACGCGATGCGGCCGGGGATTATTGGCCACGAGAAATGTCACGCCAATGATGAGCCCCGCCGAGCCGGCCGCTTTCATCCCGATTTTGGCGGCCTCCCAATGCAGCGCGCAGGATCGGGAGGAACTTTCGGGCCGAGAAGATCAAACAGGCCCTGGCCGTAGTAGAAGTATTCCCACGAAACCGAGGCGGTGATTAAATCGTTGGCCGCGCCGTAGGCGATTCCCATCAGCCCCGCGAAAACAAGATAGGCGTATTCGCGCCATCGCCGGGCGTTGCGTCCGTTCCGGTAAAGATCGTGAATGGCGAGAGCCGCGAAGACGCAAGTGCCGATCCCGACGCGTGCGAGAAGCCCGCCGTCGGTCTGGAACCACCTGTGCCAGCTCATTTCACGCCATCATGGCACGCTGCACCGTGCCCGAGACATCGGTCAGGCGATAATCGCGGCCGGCATGGCGGTAAGTGAGGCGTTCGTGATTCAGGCCAAGCAACGCGAGAATCGTGGCGTGGAAATCGTGAGTGTGGACCGTGTTCTCGGCGGGGAGGATGCCGTAATCATCGCTCTTTCCATAGGTAATCCCCGGCTTCACTCCGCCACCGGCCAGCCATGAGCTGTAACAGAGATTGTGGTGCTCACGTCCCGGATGTTCGCGCTGCGAAACGAAAGGCGTGCGGCCGAATTCGGTAGTCCAGACGACCAGCGTTTCGTCGAGCATGCCGCGCAGCTTGAGGTCCTTGAGCAAAGCCGCGGCCGGCTGATCGACGTTACGCGCGAGGGGCAGATGCGTGTTCATGTCGCCGTGGGCATCCCAGTTGTCGGCGGAGCCGACGTCGATCAGTTCGATGAATCGCACGCCGCGCTCCGCGAGCCGGCGGGCGACGATGCATTGCCAGGCAAAGCCCTGCGTCGAGCCGCGCTTCAGGCCGTACATCGCGAGGGTCGAATCCGATTCCCGCGATAGGTCGAATGCCTCGGGCGCTTCCTGCTGCATGCCGGCGGCGGTTTCGAATGACCGGATGCGCCCGGCAAGCAACGGATCCGATTCCCGGCCGAAAAGGTTTTTACGATTGAACGATCGCAGCATCCCCAGTTCCATCTCCTGCAACTCCTGCGTTGCGACGTGGCGGCGCATGTCGGGAATCGGATCGCTTCCGGGAATGACGCGTACGCCTTGATGGCAGGCGGGGAGAAAATCGGAGCCCCAGACTTGCCCGCCCGCATAGGGCAGCTTTGGAACCAGCGCCACAAACGATGGAAGATTCTGATTCGTCGTTCCCAGCCCGTAGCTGACCCAGCTCCCCATGCTCGGCCGCGCGAAGCTGACCGAGCCGGTATGGATGCCGAGTGTCGCTTCGAAATGATTGTTGTGGTCTGCCGTCAGCGAATTCACGACGCACAATTCGTCTGCGACCGTTCCGATATGCGGAAACAATTCGCTGATGTACGTCCCTGATTGGCCGCACGGCTTGAACGCCCAGTTCGGCCGCTTCAGGAATTTGCCGTCCCTGACCGGCTTGTTGTGGTCGGCGATGAGCTTCGGCTTGTAGTCGAAGGAATCAACGTGAGAGCATCCGCCGCTCATGTAGAGAAAGATGACGCGCTTGGCTCGCCCGGGAAAATGCGCCGGACGCGGCAACAGCGGGTCGGAGGACCCTCCCGGCACCGAAGCCCGCGCGGTGTCGGTCGAAAGAAGCTCCGACACGATCGCCGGGAAAAGCATCGATCCCCCTACGAGCGATCGCATCATCTGTCGGCGGGAAAGGGTGGTGAATGGGGCGTTCATGCTTTTTATGTAGCACAGCCGCCCTCGGCTGTGGTCCGCCAAAGGCGGACGTCTGGTGGCCATCGATTTCGACCTCCGGTCGAACACAGCCGAGGGCGGCTGTGCTACATCATTACTACTCGACAAACTCGAACTCATTGCTGGCGAAAATTGAGCGCAGATAACTTGCCAGCGCCGCCGCGGGTCGCTGCGCGGGCGGAATTCGCGTGGAACTCAATTTTTCCTCGTAACCATTCAAATAGGACCGCGCCACCGCCATATCATCGGCATCCGGCTCGCGGCCAAAGGCATACGCAAAGGCAAGCTGCACCTGCCCATCAATCGTATCGCGCGAAGACATGATTCTCGCCGCGAATTTTTCCGATTGTTCGTGAACGATAGGGTCGTTCATCATGAACAGTGCCTGAAGCGGCGTGATGCTGACCGAACGCTCCGCCGTGCTCATGTTCGGATCCGCGCCGTCGAAAAGCACGAAGAAAGGATGCCGCTTGATCCGCTGCTGCATGACATAAACGCTTCGATGATTCGACGGATAGATCGCCGAAAAGGCGGCATGCTGCGTGAAATGCCAGCCGCTTGAGGGTGGAAACGGATGTGGGCTCGGCCGCGTCAGATCGAGCGTCCCGCTTACCGCGAGGATCGAATCGCGGATCTCCTCGGCGTCGAGGCGCTGGCGCGAGACGCGCCATAAGAAATCGTCGCCCGGATCGATCTGAAGGTCGGCCGTGTTGTCCGCCGCCGAAAGCTGATACGCCTGCGAAAGCATGATGAGCCGGTGCATCGCCTTGATCGACCAGTTACCGGCCATGAATCGGCTGGCCAGAAAATCGAGCAGCTCCGGATGTGTCGGCGCTTTGCCGCGCGTTCCAAAATCGCTCGGGGTCTGGACGATCCCTTTGCCGAAATGATATTGCCAGATCCGATTCACCATCACCCGGGCGAAGAGTGGATTGCTTCGATCCGTCAGCCAGCCGGCCAGCTCGAGGCGGCCGCTGCCGTGCTCGTCCTGCGGCAAGGTCTGGCCCCCAAGCACCTGTGGGAATCCGCGGGCCACCGGGTCTCCGGGGTTGGCCGGCTCACCCCGTTTCTGGATTCGCTCGTCGTGCGGCGTCCCTTCTGAAACCGAATAAGCCGTCTCGATCGCCGGCGCCTGGTGAGCCAGATCGTTGCGATGGTTTTTCGCCCGCTGCCATTCGTCGGTCAGCTTCTGATAGGGCCCGGCCTCGGTCGCCTTCGCCCGGGCGTCGAAGATCCGATCCACCTCCGCGTCCGCCGCCGCCATCTGCGCTTTCCATGGATTCAGGAGCTCGGCGGCTTTGGCTCGATCGATCAGCGGAGTGAAATCCTTTTGAAACGGCCGCTCCTCGGAGCCGGGAAACGCATAGGTAGTGCTGGCGAAGATGCCGTAAAGCGCGTAGTAATCGCGCATCGTGATGGGATCGAATTTGTGATCGTGGCAACGGGCGCAGCCAAGCGTTGTCCCCAGCACCGATCGGCCCAGCGTATCGATCGTGTCGGCGATCGTGAGCTGCATTTCCGTCTCCGGCGAAGTGCCGAAGCGGCGTGACATCGCCAGGTATCCCGTCGCCACGATCTTCTGCTTCCGATCGGCCTCGTCACGGGCAGGCATCAGATCGCCGGCGATCTGCTCGCGCACGAACTGGTCGTACGGCTTGTCAGCATTGAACGCGTCGATTACCCAGTCGCGATAGTTGGTCGCCTGCGGAATGGGAAAGTCGGCGTCTTCGCCGGCGGTGTCGGAATAGTGTGCCACGTCGAGCCAGTGGCGGCCCCATCGCTCCCCGTAACCTGGCGATGCCAGCAGCCGGTCGATCAGGTGCGCATACGCGTCCGGCGAAGCGTCCGCCAGAAATGCGCCGATCTCTTCCGGCGTCGGCGGGAGACCCGTCAGATCGTAAGTTCGCGCGACGGAGCAGGGTGCGTTTGTCCGCCGCGGCGACCGTTGTCAGTCCTTTCGCCTGCAGAGTGGCGAAGACGAACCGATCAACCGGATTCTGCGACCAGGCCGCCGCGCTCACCGCCGGCGGAGCCGGATCGCGCACAGGTTGGAGCGACCAGAACCGGCGCGCCGCCGACAGGTCCACCGGAGGCGGAGGTGCGCTGGCCGGCGTAACACTGTTGTCGGGCATCACCGCACCGCGACGGATCCAGGTTTCAAAATCAGCGACCTGATCCGGCGGCAGGCGATGAAAGGCCGCGGCCTGCGGGTCGTCCTGAGCCTTGCGCAAAAAGAGCGACCAGCGTTCCCCTGGATGTATCCTCCGGGACAATCACCGGGGCCGGCGTGCGGCTGGCCGCGACCATCGCCTCCCGCGTATCCAGGCGCACGTTGCCCTGCGTCGATTGCTTTCCGCCATGACATTCAATGCATCGGGAAAGCAAAATCGGGCGGATATTCGACTCGAAGAAGGTGATCGCCGCCGCCCTTTGCTCCGCCGACCCCCAGGCGCTTGAAGCCGCCGCGGCGACCAGCGAGAGGGCAATAACCGGCAGAATGGAGGCCAAACGACTCATTCGTGTCAAAAATGCTTGCGATCAGCGATTGAGCGCAATCTCACACCACCATACCGAAGATCTCGCTTTCTGGTTGTATTGTCTATTGCGATGGGCGCGAAGAATAAAAGCGACCGGATGGCGTTGAAATGAATGGCGTGAGACGGTGGTGTTCGCCGGATCAAATGACGCCCGCCGGGTCCAGTCCGGCGATGGTCTTCAGTCATCGCTGGAGCGTCTAAAGTACGTCATCGGCGAAGAGGAAAAAATCATGAAGCGTTGGATTACCGTGGCCGCTCTGGTGGCTGCTTTCGGATTGGCGAGCGGGGTACAGGCGAAGGAAAAAAAGGCGAAGGGATCTCATGCCAAGATCACCAGTATCGCCCCTGATGCAAACGACAAGACGCTCACTGACATCGTTGTGACCGTTGGCGGAAAAAAGAACCCGCAGCAGGTGACAGTAACGGCCAACAAGGACACCGTTGTGACGATCGACGGGAAGGCTGCCCAGCTTAGCGACATCGCCGTCGGACAGCGCGTGACACTTTCTCCTTCGACCGGCCTCGTCCAGTCGTTGGCCGTGACGACGCACACTCACAAGAAGAAAAATAACGATACGACGACGGCCGCCCCGACCACCAATCCGGCCGCTCCGTCAACGCAGCCCGCCGCCGCTGCCAATTGACTGAATTGTGGTAACGGGAGGATGGCCGGCTGCACTGACCATCCTCCTTTTTTATGCGCGATCTCATTGGGGCGATTTCCAGTCGAAATCCAAATCACCCGTCGGAACTGGAATCTGGTCGTAGCGCTGCTTCAGAGGTTTGCCGAAAAACAGATGATCAGAAAAGTCGAGCAGGGCGGCAAAATCCTCGCCGAGTTGATCGTGCCCCCCTTCGCGATAGTGAATGCCGATTTTGTCGCCCGCGCCAAGAAATTCGAAGACCACTTTCGCCGCGAGATAGGATTGCTCCGTCCCGGTCGGATTCGCCCAGACATCGCCGAGCGCATCGGTCGTGAGCAGGCGCAGGGCGCGACGAGCGCCTTGAGTTCATGATGATCGAACGGAAGCCGGTCTACTTTTCCGACGAACTCCGAAAATCGGGGCGTGAACCAGTTGGGGAAATGGTCCGTGATGATCGCAATGTTTTCCGTCTTCGGCGGGTTCACGCGATAACAGCCGGCTCCGCCACAGCCGGACCCATTCGGTACGGTGAGCGCAACACGTTCATCCAGCGCGCCCGCAAGCAACGCGGCTTTTCCTCCGCGCGAATGACCGGTCACGACGATTTTTTTAGCATCCACATCATCCCGGCTCGTCAGATAATCGACGCCGCGCGAGAATCCCCACGCCCAGGCGGCGAGGTCGCCCCAGTCCTCATTGGGGTATGCGACGAAGACGCCTTTGCTTCGGTCCTTTGAATCCGGCGCGAATTCGGTGCGATCAAATTCGGCCAGGACGTAACCGTGTTTGATCACATCCGCCACAATGTCCGGCTTGATTCGCCCCCAGCACAGGTCCCCCTTGATGATCGCCGGGAACGGACCTTTGCCAGGCGGTATGGTGAGGAACAGTCTGCGCGCTCACCTTCTGGTCCGGTCCCATGGCGAGATGGATTTCCTTGATGGTCGCGCCCGAATCATCCGTTTTCGACGAAACTTCAGTTCCTTTCACGTTGTCCGGCGGCGGCGCCGTCCGCCCGAACTCGTAATAGAGAATTTGCGATTTGATTTCATCGCGCCGGCGCGACCAGTCCGTGGCCGATTTCACGCATGATCCATCCTGAAATAAGAAGGGATCGGGAAGCTGTTTGATCTGCGGCAATCTGTCGGCCGGCGGAAATTGTTCTTCTCCGGCGCTAGCCATTGCGCAGACAATCAAACCAAAGAGTACGATGTGCGCAATCAGGTGACGGTGGTTCATGCTGCGAAGGATAACGATTGCGGTTGATGGCGACAGCCCGTAGCGAGCCGCGACCGTAAGGGAGCGACAGAGTCGCACGCGTCAGGAATCCGACGCTTTCCACTCCTTCGCTCCCTGACTACGCACAATCTACACTGGACCGCTCAAGCCAACGCGCCTACCCTGCGCAAAAGCGGCACGAAAGGAACTACGAATGCAAACCCGCCAACTCGGCAATTCATCCGTTCACGTCACCCCGATCATTTTCGGCGCCTGGGCGATCGGCGGATGGATGTGGGGCGGCACCGAAGACCAGGAATCGATCGACGCCCTCCACGCCAGCATCGACGAGGGCGTGAACACGATCGACACGGCGGCCATCTACGGAATGGGATATAGCGAAGAACTGGTCGGCCGGGCGATCAAGGGAATGCGCGAGAAGGTGGTGATCGCCACCAAGTGCGGAATGCGCTGGGACAGCGCCGAGGGAAGCGAGCCCTGGGAGCAGAAAGACAACCAGGGGCGGGACGTCATTATCCGCAAGAATGCCAAACCCTCGAGCATCGGCTTCGAATGCGAGCAGAGCCTCAAACGGCTGGGCATCGATGCGATCGATCTGTACCAGATCCACTGGCCGGACACGTCCACGCCGGTCGAAGAATCCATGTGGGCGATGGAGAAGCTGCACAAGGCGGGGAAAATCAAAGCGATCGGCGTGAGCAATTACGATGTCGAATGGCTCAGCCGCGCCAAAGCCGTCGCGCCCGTATCGAGCCTGCAGCCGCCATACAGCCTGATCCAGCGCAAAATCGAAACGGAAATTCTTCCCTTCTGTCAGAAGAACCATATCGGCGTGATCGTCTACTCCCCACTCGAGCGTGGCTTGCTTACAGGAAAAGTCGGCCCCGATCGCCAATTCGCGCCCGGCGACCACCGCGCCGGCCACAAATATTTCACCGTCGAGAACCGCCAACGCGTGCTGAACGCTCTCGAGAACATCCGGCCCATCGCCGAGGCGCACAGTGCGAGCCTTGCCCAGATCGTCATTAACTGGACGGTGCACGAGCCCGGCATCACCGCCGCCCTGGTCGGTGCGCAACGTCGAACAAGCCCGGCATAATGCACAGGCATTGAGATTTGAACTTTCGCCGGAGGATCGCTCCGCGATTCGCGCCGCATTCGATGAGCCGGCGCGGGAGATGAATCGTTGAGCGCAATGCATACTTGCTTTTCGAATCTAATGGTCACAGAGGGCACAGAGACAAAGAGATCACAGAGACGCACTCCCCTCAATCACGTCTCTGTGATCTCTGTGCCCCTCAGTGCTCTCTGTGGTCATTCTGATTGCGGTCGTCAGGGAATTGCGACGCTCCGAATGATCTCGATCGCCTCTCGGACTTGAGATTCGCTCACCATCAAATTTGTCACCGCGCGTATCGTTCGCGGCCCCATCGCCATGACCGCAATTCCCGCGGAATAAAGTTTGGCGGCGAAATCCGCCGCGCTCGTGTTGGCGAGCCAAAAGAAAACAATGTTCGTCTCCACCGAATCGGCATCGATTTCGATCCCGGGCAATCCGCAGAGGCCCTTGGCCAGTGTCCTGGCGTTGGCGTGATCTTCGGCAAGACGCGCTCGATGATGGTCAATCGCATAGATCGCGGCCGCGGCGAGAATACCGGTTTGCCGCATTCCGCCTCCAAACATTTTTCTGAATCGTCGTCCGCGCTGGATCAATTCCCTCGATCCTGCCAGCGCCGAGCCGATGGGAGCGCCGAGACCTTTGGAGAAGCAAACGCTGACCGTATCGAAATGCCGCGCGTAGTCGCGCTCGCTGATTCCGGTTGCAACCGAGGCGTTCCAGATCCGCGCGCCGTCCAGGTGAAGCGACAGCCCGTGTCGTTTCGCGGTTTTTGCTACATCGTCGATGGATTCAAGCGGCCAGATCGCACCGCTGCCGGCGTTGTGCGTGTTCTCGATGCAGACCAGGCGGGGAGGGGCGTGGTGCACATCGTGCGTTCGGATCGCAGCGTCCACGTCGTCACCGCGGAAAATGCCGCGAACGCCGCAGATGGTGCGGCAAATCACCCCGGACAAAGCCGCCGTCCCTCCCGCCTCCTTGCTGTAGATGTGGGAATTGGCGTCGAGGATCACCTCATCGCCTGGCTGCGTCTGCAGTCGCACCGCCAGTTGATTGGACATCGTTCCCGATGGAACGAACATCGCGGCTTCCTTGCCGAGCCGTTCGGATACTTTGCGTTCCAGCGCGTTGGTGAGCGCATCGTCACCAAAAACGTCGTCTCCGACTTCCGCGGTCGCCATGGCGCGACGCATCGGGTCTGTCGGCTTCGTCACCGTGTCGCTTCGAAGGTCAATCATGATTGAACTTGGAAGCGATGCTAACGTGACCGGAGAATCGCTGCTACACTCAGGCGGATACGATGAAGTGGTAACGTTGAACGATGAACAAAACTGCCGCGCGCGTCTGTTTGCCATTCATCGCATCCTTCAAGGACGAATCATGGACCGAAACATCAGACTTGCGGCTTCTATTTTCCTGGACGTCGCCCTCGTCATTTGCGGTACATTGCGCGCCGAAGACGCCGCTCCCGATACCCAGCCCGCGTCACCCGATACCCAGCCGGCGACGCAACCCACATCGCGTCCGGCTCGAATTCCCATTGCCGAAAACGAAACGCCGCTGCAAGCCTTGCGTCGCGGGGCGGCGGTTTACGATCGGCTCGACCTTGGATACGCGATGGAGCTTTTCGATTACTCGACGCCGGAGGAAAAGCAGTTCATCAAGTCCCAGTGCGAATTCGCCATCGCCCTGACTGCCGTCGAGCATGCGATCAAGGAGAAGTTCGGAAAAGAAGCGTCCGATGCCATGCTTCATGCCGTCGATGAGCACACCGCCGAAGATTGCGACAAGGCCCAGATCAAAGTGGAGGACGACACGGCGACGGTGCAATTCCGCGGGGACGACGATCCCTCCTGCACATTGGTGCATGTGGATGGGGTCTGGAAAATCTCCGCGCATGACGCGATGGAAGATCTCGACGCCGACACAATCAAGGGGATCAACGAATCGGAAGCCGAGATGACCCGTGCTCTCCCCGGCATTGAGAAGGACATTCGTGCGGGTAAGTTCAAGACGGCTGATGAAGCGACGGAGGCCGTAAAGAAAGTCGTTTCTCCCGATCCGCCTCCGGTTGCCCCGGAGGTTCCGACACAAAAAGCGTAACCGATCCTGGTCCTGTTCCGCTCCTGCTCATACTCGTACTCCTACTCTTTTTCGAGCGGATTGGAGACGAGTAGGAGCAGGCGTAGGAAAAGATAAAAGGAGACTTTGTGATGCCCGAACCCGTTGCATTCATCGGCCTGGGCCGCATGGGGCTGCTTATGGCGTCGCGATTGCTCGACGCCGGTTTTCCGCTGCGCGTTTACAACCGATCCCCGGAGAAGGCTCGCGCTCTGGTCGAACGCGGCGCAAAGTTGGCCGCAAGTGCTGTCGAGGCGGTCTCGCCCGGGGGTATTCTGGTGACGATGGTCGCTGATGACCGCGCCCTGGAATCGGTCGCGAATGATGCTGTCTCAAAATCGCTTGGGAGCGGCGGATTACATCTCTCGATGAGCACCGTCCTCCCGGCCACCTCAGATAAACTCGCGACTGCGCACAAGCAGCATGACGTTTCTTACATCGCCGCTCCGGTCTTCGGCCGGCCTGAAGCGGCGGGGGTGGGCAAGCTCTGGATCTGCGCTTCGGGCCCGGCCCATGCCAAAGTGCCGCGCCAAGCCGGTCTTCGATGCGTTGAGCCAAGGTGTATTCGACTTTGGCGAAGCGGTCGGTGCTGCGAATGTCGTGAAACTTTCGGGCAATTTTCTGATTCTGTCTGCCGTCGAAGCGATGGCCGAGGCGTCCGCGCTGGCGGAGAAGAACGGCATTCCGCGTGCCGCGCTGCTCAACATGTTCACTCAGACACTCTTCGCGTGCCCGATTTATCAGAATTATTCGAAGCAACTGATTGCCGCAAATTTCGACAACGTTGGATTTGCCTTGCGGCTTGCTCTGAAGGACATGAACCTCGCGTCACAGACCGCAACCGCCACCAATGTTCCGATGCCAACATTGAATATATTGCGCGATCGCTATCTTGCGTCGGTCGCCAAAGGTCGAAGCGAGATGGACGCCACTGCCTTTGTGCTGGAAGCCGCGGAAGCCGCAGGGTTAAAATGGTAAGTCCGAATTGACGACCGGTCGGTCGAGATTGGCGCCGCCGAAGCCGAGGACATTGGCAAGGGAATCAAGGCTCCCAGAAATGCTGCCATCGCAAGAGGCGAAATGTTCACAACTCTCTCCACAAAAAACGCCCCCAGTCGAAGTGACAACGGGTAAATATTACCTTTGGCATACCGAATTTCAAGAACAATCTTCACAATTTCTTCGTGCGATTGGACAGCAACCGTCCGCGAAATTGCCCAGCCTGCCTATCCATCCAATATCGGCAGCTCCCCACTTTTTTCGTAAAATCGTTTCTCGGGATTTACGATGAACCACATCGATCCAGCTATGAGGTATGCCCCGGCGTAAAACCCGAAGAGCGCATTCCATCCAAGGTGATGAAAGATAGCCCGCCCAATCGGGGGCTGAGCAAAATTGCCAATATTGCCAATCATGTTGATGAAGCCGGCCGCGGTGGCCGCATAAATGCCTCCGATATCGACAATGCTCGCCCAATTGGCGGCTTGCCCGAAGTCGTAGGCGGCGGCGGCGATGCAGAAAAGGGCGGTCGCTTCATTGGGAGTGCGGGCGAATCGCATGCCCAACATCGCCGTGGCTGCGATCGTGCAGCCGCTGATTGGAAAGATCGCCCGCGCCAGCCGGTGCCGGCCAGTTCGCCGGACGAGCCAGTCGGAAAGAAATCCCCCCGCCAGGCATGAAAGACCGTCAACGAAGAGCGGCAATCCGCTCATGATTTCGGAATTCTCGAATTTGACGTGGTGCACCTCCTCAAAGAAGCGCGAAACCCAGCTTACAAAAAAGGACCAGCCGAAGCTTCCGAAAAAGTAGAGAACCGCCAGCGCCCAGAGACTCGAGCTTGAAAAGAGCGCCAGCCAGACGCGCGAATCCCGCGGGTGAGCCGTGGCGCGACTCGTTTCGGCGCCGCCCGCGCGAATCAATTCCAGCTCGGCGGCGTTGACCCCGCGATGTTCCGCGGGATCATCACGGAACCAGGGGATGAAAAAAGCAACCCAGAGAAGACCGACGAGCCCGGAAAATCCGAATCCGATCCGCCACGATGGCACGCCAGAGAGCAGACTCAAGCCCGGCAGATGCGTTGTTGCGCGACGCCAGGTCGGCGAGGCCAGCCCGCGCAGAATTGCGCCAAATATCAACGGCGAAAACGCTCCGCCCCACCTGGCGAAAAGCCAGAGAATCCCGCCCCACAGCCCGCGCGCGTTGGCGGGCAGCCATCGGGACTGCACGCGGGCCATGCCCGGGTAAGCGCCCGCCTCTCCCGCTCCGAAGCAGATGCGGCATGCCAGAAGTGAAATGAAACCGGTAGCCGCGCCGGAAAGCGCGGTGAAAATCGACCATGCGATGACGATGCGCCCCAGCGTGCGCCGCGCGCCGTAGCGATCGCCAAGCCAACCGGCGGGGATTTCAAATAGTGCGTAAGCCAGCCAGAATGCGCCGAGTACCCATCCCATCTGGGAGTCGTTTAAGCCCAGGTCCCGCTTGATCTCCGGCTGCGCGCGAACGATGCAGACGCGATCGAAATAAGTGAGGAACGAGAGGCCGCATAAGAATGCCATTACAATAAAGCGAACGCGCGTCCGGGCGCCCGACTGAGCAGAAAGGATTCTGGCCTGGGGATTTTGTGGTGACGGATGGGGCATTCGATTTGGAACCGCTGGAAGTGTATCGGCAGCACGGTTGCAGTGACATGTGGCACAGCCGCCCTCGGCTGTGTTCGACCGCAGGTCGAAGTGCCATGGCGCAGCCGTATGTTTCCGTCAGGGGCAGATCACGGCCGTGGGGGGGGGTGAGCTACATACGATATGGACCGGACAGAAACATCCATCCCGTTGAGGCGTCGAAACAGCATGCCTCGGATCACGAGACACTTCATCGTTTTTATGGGCACATGCGCGCTCGCCTTTGCGGGCTTTTCGTGTCGGCGTAAACCTCTCTCGGCTTCTCCCGACGCATCAACAGATTCCCCGACCACTGTGCTAACAACGAAATCGGCGACTGAAACGTTGCCGGAGGAGCCCGGCGACCTGACCGAACCGGAGCTGATTCGCTTTATCGAAGCCTCCGCGAAGATTGTTTCCGCCGCGCGAGCGCAAAGCATCGATGTTGAACCGTCCGGCGAAGGATTCGCTCGATTGAACTATGCAATTCAAAATCGCGAGCCTTTTGCCGCCGAAATCGGGAAATGCGGATTTACCTGGGGCAAATGGGTTACGGTCGGCTCATCCGCCTGGTCGGCCTGGAGCATCGCCCAGGTTGACTACAACGCCGAAGCGCCGCTGCGGGAGCAGAAATCGCGCGAGGCTGAAGCGCGCCGCCGGCTGGCGGTCGCTCAGGAGACGCAGCGACGCGGCGTGTGGGTGCTCTCCGAAACCGAGCGCGTACAGCGCATCGAACATGCAAAAGATGACCAATCGAGCGCGTTGCGGCGAGCCGACGGCTGGTCGCACCGAGCTGCGGAGTTGGAACGCCAGATCGACGAAGCCCAAAGCGATGCGAGGCGGGCGGAAGCAGGCGGCGGGCCGGGCGCTTCCGGTCAACCTGACGCGCCAGTTGATCCGTTTGGTCCGCCGCCCGATCGGACTTTCCCACCCCCAGTGCCGCGTGGCCCCGACCCGCAGGCCGCCCAGGCGGCGCTGGCCTATGTCGAAGAGCGCCGCCACGAAATGGAGCTGGCCCATCAACACGAAGCCGAAGAGAGACAGCGGGCCCAGGAGGCCGCCGCGGTTATCGCTAATCCGGTTGTTCCCGCCGGCCAGCGGGAAAGGAACGCTTTGATGTCGCATGCGGCAAAGGAACTTCAATCCGCCACTGCAGTCATCGACAACGTGCAGGCCGAGCAGAGGCGGATCATGGCGCGCCTTGCCGAAGAGCTGCTCATCAGTCGACCGGAGCGACGCAAAACTGCCAGCGGGAAAGATATTGCTCTGTTGCTCAAGCACTTAAGAGATTTCAACGAGGCGTGGGGGATGAAGGCCGACGGGGAACCAGCTCTTTAAAACGAATTCACCGAAGATCCATCGTTCAAAGTATATGGACCGAATGCTTGACGTCTAAACATTTGAAGATACATTATATTTTCGATACGTGGGATAAACCAGCTCGGGCACGGTTACATCGGATGGGAGTTTTTCATGTCAATCCGGAATTATTTTGCGTTAGTAGCTGCGTCTTTGCCTCTTTGCATTCCGGCGTTCGTGGGGGCCACCGCGTTGGAAGCCAATCTGGATCCTTTTCAGTCGGTTCCGCCGCACAACACGCCTGCGTATGGTTCTGCCGACGCAACGCTCGTCGGAACGACTTTCACTATTACAACAGGCACCTATAACGATCTGCTGGCCGGCGCAACCGCCGTAACGCTGAACGACGCCGCGGTCGGCACCAACGGCCCGACCATTCTGGTCCTCACGCTGGACAACCCCGGCACTCTAAGTGGCACTTTCAGCGGCTCGGGCACGATCATGGCCGTGCAGGCAAACGATCTGCTTGCCGGAAACGGATATATCAACATTCGCGACTCCGTTTTTCCAAGCGGCGAAATCCGCGGACAACTTCTCCCCGAACCCGCTTCGCTCGGATTGTTCGCGCTCGGCGGCCTCGGCCTTCTCGCACGCCGTCGTGCGTAGGGCGGGCTCGGCCAACTCGGCCCACCCCGGGGGTTCGCTGGGACGCCGTTACGCTGCAACACGCGACGAGCGGCAATCTTGTAACCCCTTCGACCGCGGCTATAGTCAATCCTCTGTTTGAGGAGACGATGGCGCCGCTGGTTGTTGAGAATGTGGCCAAGCAATTCCGGCAGGGGGATCGCGCCGTCTCGGCACTGGCAGATGTCAGCCTGGAAGTGCGCCAAGGGCAATTTCTGGCCGTGATGGGGGCCAGCGGATCGGGGAAAAGCACTCTGCTGCATCTCATGGCGGGACTGACTCACGCCGATCAGGGTCGAATTCTGGTCAACGGGACCAATCTGGGCGAATTGAACGATCGCGATCTCACCCTTTTTCGTCGTCGTAATATCGGATTGGTCTTCCAATCTTTCAATCTGATTCCGACGTTGACGGCGGAGGAAAATATATCGCTCCCCCTGATGCTGGAGGGACGCAATGGATCGGTCGGAAAAACCAAAGTCGATGAACTGCTCCAGAGCCTTGGCCTGACATCAAGGCGAACGCACCGGCCCGATGCGATGAGCGGCGGGGAACAGCAGCGCGTCGCGATCGGCAGGGCCCTGGTCAGCAACCCGGCGGTGATCCTGGCCGATGAGCCGACGGGAAATCTCGATTCGGCCAACAGTAAGTCCGTCTGCGAACTCCTCCGCGATCTGTGCCTCGTTCACAACAAGACCATCGTGATGGTCACGCACGAGCCGTCGGTGGCCGTCTTCGCGCAGGAGGTCGCCGTCATCAAGGACGGCCGCTTGGTCAGGCGATTTCCGATCGAGCCCTCCGAGGGAGGACAGGAACTGGCGGTTCGGTATCAGGAGGCGCTTCGCTAGGTGAAGAAAATGCGAACATCGAACATCGAACACTCAATCCCGATCGAATCGAATATATCGGGAAACATCGAAGAATGAAGGGGGATTTAGAAGTAAAAGCCCTTCATCAAACTTCCTCCTCCGTCGACGTTCGATGTTTCCCGATATATTCGATTCGATCGGGATTGAGTGTTCGATGTTCGCATTTTTCGGACGCAGCAATTTGAATTTCGAACCGAATCAATCAGATGTTCGTTCCCAAGCTCGCATTTTCCAACTTCACCACCCGAAAGGCGCGGGCGGGTCTGACGGTCGCCGCGATCGCCTTGTCCGTGAGTCTCGTCGTCGCCGTTACCAGCGGCTATGCGTCGATCTCCGCGGCGGCTTATCACTTTCTTACCAAGTACCTGGGCGCGGTCGATGTGACGATCACGCGTCAGAACGATCCTCATGGCGGAGTTCCGGAAAAACTCGTCGGTGAATTGCAGTCCGATCCGCAGGTACAGCGGGCCATCGGACGGATCGAGTCGCAGAATGGACTGGTCGATCAGAGCAGTGGGGAAGACGAACCGGGAAAAATGTCTTCGGTGATCGGCATCCGGCGACCCGACGACATGCTCGTTGCCAATCTCCAAGTGGCGGCCGGTGGCTGGTTCGACGGCGCAGACGGCGATGTGGCCGTGGTCGATCAGGCCGTTGCGCAAAATCTCAAACTTGATATCGGCGGCATGATCAAGATGCCCGGCCTCAATCAACCCGTGCAATTGAAAATCGTCGGTATCGTTCACAAGCCGCAGATCCTGGCCGAGCGTCATCAGACGGTTTATGTTCCCCTCCATACGCTCCAGAGGCTGACGGGACTTGAAGGACAGGTTTCCCGGATCCTCGTTCAACTCAAAAGCGGCGTGAATCCCGAAACCTTCGCTTCGTTGTGGCGCGACCGCCTGAACCTGGATGCTCCGGGTCTGAAAATCGGCACCGTCGGAGAAGCAAAAAAGCAGATGGATTCGGAGTTCGAAGTCGTCCACCTCCTCAGCTACATGGGAACGATGATCTCGATGGTCGCCGCGACCTTCATCGTCTTCTCCGCCCTGAGCATGGGGGTGAGCGAGCGGCAGCGAACGCTGGCGATGCTCCGGGCCGTTGGCGCACGCCGCGCGCAGGTCG
This sequence comes from uncultured Phycisphaerales bacterium, assembly GCA_963754335.1. Lineage (GTDB taxonomy): Bacteria > Planctomycetota > Phycisphaerae > Tepidisphaerales > Tepidisphaeraceae > JBBSDP01. The sequence continues at coordinate 34,240 of CAVWFQ010000005.1, read as the reverse complement.
CGGCGCTGGTCGTTGTCGAAGGAATTCTTCTCGCGCTGACTGGCATCCTGGTTGGCGTGCCGCTCGGATGGCTCTGGATTCACATCCTGGGATGGACCTTCAAGGACCAGTTCTCGGCCGGCGTGGTCATGAGCCCCGGCGGGATTCTTTTTGGCACAGCAGGCTCACTGCTTGCGGCGCTGGCGGCGAGTCTTCTCCCCGCATGGAGCGCTTTGCGCGTCAGCCCGCTGGAGGCGATGTCGGCGCAATCAACGCCTCCGTCGCCGCGGCTGCCGGCGGTCTGCGCAGCCGTCGGTCTGTTTCTCATCTTGATCGATCCGCTTCTTTTCTTCGGCCCGGTTTCCCCGACGATCGCCTCGTGGACGATTCCTCATGCCGCCGACGGCGCCCGCGTCGTGCAGTTCTATGGGCACTTCATCCTGGGGCTCCCGTCGATGATGATCGGCTTTTTCCTGATGTCGCCAATGTTTGTCTGGCTCATCGAAACGGTCGCCGGACCGGCCGTCGCGGCGCTGATGGGCATCCGGTTCTCAATGCTTCGCCAGCAACTTAGCGGCAGTATCTGGAGATCCGCCGGCACCGCGACGGCCCTGATGGTCGGGCTCGCATCGCTCGTGGTGCTCCAGGTGCAGGGTCATACTTCGCTCAAAGGGTGGAGACTGCCTGACAAATTTCCGGACATTTTTATCGCGACGCCTTTTGGCGGGGTGAAGCCGGAAGATTCCGCGAGACTCGGCGAGCTCAAAGGGATCCGGCACGGAGAGTTGACCCCGATTGCCCTGGCCTCCCCGGGCCTTCCGCCCGGCTTCTTCGGACTCATGCAGGCGATGATCATGCCCGACGCCACGATGTTCTTCGGCGTCGATCCGGATCAGGCATTCAAACTGATGGAGCTTGAATTCGAGGAAGGAAACTCAACCGACGCGGCCGCCATGCTGAAGCAGGGTCGGCACGTCATCATCACCAACGAGTTTCGCGAGCTGCGCGGCCTTCACGTCGGCGGGAAGTTGCCGTTGAAAACGATTCATGGAATGGTCGATTACACGGTGGCCGGCGTCGTCTGGTCGCCAGGGCTCGACGTGATCGTCAGCATCTATGACATGGGCCGCCAGATGGATCAGCGCACCGCCGCCAGCATCTTCGGCAGCCTGGAAGATGCGAAGCGGGATTTCGGAGTTGAGCGATATTACCTGTTCGCCGCCAATCTCGATTATGCGCTCGACAAGGAAGTCGTGCTGAAAGAAGTGCAAAAGGAACTCAAGCTCCAGGGAATGCGCGCCGGCGACGTGCGTGAATTGAAGTATCAGATCACCACGACGTTCGGCAGGATTATCCTCCTCATCAGCACCGTCGCCTTCGCGGCAATGGGCGTGGCATCGCTCGGCGTGGCCAACACGATCATGGCCAGCATCCGCTCGCGCCGTTGGCAATTCGGCATTCTGCGCAGCATCGGCGTCACCCGCTCGCTGCTGCTGCGGATGGTGCTCGCCGAGGGATTGTTATTGGGACTGGTTGGATGCGGATTGGGCCTCGCTTCCGGCGCGATCATGAGCATCGACGCCCACAAACTTTCCATCTCGATCACCGGCTACAATCCGCCAATGTCCGTGCCGTGGACGATGATCGGCATCGGCACGCTGATTGTCCTGGCAATCGCGCTGCTGGCGACAATCGGTCCGGCGGTGCTGGTGGCACGCGATGAGCCGCTCGCGCTTTTACAAGCCGGACGTGCGTCGGCCTGAGTATATGGGAGACGGAATGAACTGGAGGAAGCAATGAAGCGTCAAAAATGAGCGATGACAACAACCAAAATTCTCCGTTTCTTCAGTTCATCCTTCATCCTTCAAACTTCATCCTTTCCCCACTCTCATGCGTATCGGCCCATTCCAATTCGATTTTCCCCTGTGCCAGGCGGGCCTCGCCGGTTATAGCGACCGGGCGATGCGCCTGGTCGCCCGCCGGCGCGGATGCCCCTATGCCGTCACCGAAGCGCTGCTCGATGTGATCCTCCTTTCCGGCGGCCATGGTCTGCGTCGCTCGCTCGATATCAATGATGAAGATCATCCCGTCGCCGGCCAGATCATCGGGAGCGATCCGGAAACGATGGCGGCCGCCGCCCGCATTCTTCACGAGGCCGACTACGACGTGATCGACCTCAACTTTGCCTGCCCGGTGAAGAAGATCAAAAACAAAGCGCGCGGCGGGCACATGCTCGGAGATGTCGAGCGCGCCCTGTCGATTATCCGCGCCGTTCGCGATGTGATTCCCGCCGAGGTCCCGCTCACCGTCAAACTTCGCCGCGGCTTTGACGACTCTCTCGAATCAGAGGACCGATTTTTCCAGATTCTCGAAGCAGTCTGGCAGGCCGATTTCGCGGCCGTCTGCGTGCATGGCCGCACCGTCGAGCAGAAATATGTCGGGCCGAGCCGCTGGTCGTTTTTAGCAGGCCTCAAGGCGAAATATCCGCACAAGACGATTCTCGGCAGTGGCGATGTGTTTACGGCAGAGGACGCGATTCGGATTCTTCGTGAGACCGGCGTTGACGGCGCCTGGATCGCCCGCGGTGCGATCGGCAACCCCTGGATTTTCCGCGACGCTGTCCAATTGTTGAATGGACAAAGAGATCTGGATCCCCCGACGATGTCCGAACAGCGCGAAGCGCTGGCCGAACATTTCGCGATCGCGATGCAGATTCACGGCGAGCAGCTCGCCGGCCGGCGCATGCGGAAGATGGGGATCAAATACGGCCGGTTCCATCCGATGGGCGCCCAGGTGAAGCGCGAGTTCATCGACGTCCACAGCCTTCGCGACTGGACGAACGTATTGGACAAGTGGTATTCCGATTCCGGTCCCGGCGTCTGGCCCGACCCGAAAGCCGCCGATGAGGTGAATGGCGCCACGGATTTGCAAACGTGCGAAATAATCTGATGTTCCACACCTTTATCCAATCCGTCTCACTTCCTTATCGTTTAGCCGCCGCCGCTTGCCGGGCGCATTGCGCGATATCCCGCGGGAGTAGCGATCAGACGACCGCGCGACACGGTCCGCGCATGAATCAGATGAAACCGACGAATCTGTGGTATCCGACGCGCTCCGCAAGCGGAGCGGCTAAACGATAAGGAAGGTGAAGCGGATTTTGAAAGTCTGCGTCTTATGCATTCCCGCACCCCAGCCCGCAATCGCCTGGCCAAAGTCCTTCCCGACGAGTGGAGACAGTTCCTCGTTGAGCACGGCGCGCCCAAGCGAAAGTACACCGCCGTCTGTCGGGCGACGCTCGCCGATGGTCGGATCATCGAGGAATTGATCGTCGAGGAAGGGTGGATCATCGCGCTCGATCGTGCCGGTCTCTCGGGCAAATTCGAACAGCGAATCGATTTCGATCCACGGACTATTTCAGAAATACAGGTCATTCAGGTGGTGTAGCAGCAATTCAAGAAATTCCGACCGTGGCACGGATCTCCAACCCGTGGCCGTGGTACTCCACGGCGATCGACGGCCTGCGGTGAGCGTAGTCGAGTCCGTAGTCCGTCGATGAAGCAAGCGAGACAAACACTTGCAGGAGCATCAAAAGACACGGCTTGAAAAGCCGTGCCACGAAAAGCTTTGCTCAAGCTTCGTCTACGCACTGGGTCGACCGAAACTTGCAACGCCGGAAATTCTTCGCACTATTTGCGCAGAACAGATCATCCCGTCCCGGAGGCAATCATGCAGGTCGATTACGGCAAATCCGAACTCCCTCACCCCAATTCCGCCGGCGTGCAGGGAATGCTCTCGGCGATGATGTTCCTGGAGTTCTTCGTCTGGGGCTCCTGGTTTGTGACCTGCGGCAATTACATGGCCGCTCACAACATGACGGATAAAATTTACCTGGCCTACATGGTTGGGCCGATTGCCGCGATTGTCTCTCCGTTTTTTCTCGGCATCATCGCAGATCGTTTTTTTCCATCCGAGCGTGTCCTATGCGTGCTTCAACTCATCGCCGGCGGGTCGATCTTCGGAGCCGCCGCCGCGGGAAAGCAGGGGAATTCGGGCTTGTTTATCGGTTGGCTGATGGTTCACGTCCTCGCGTTTATGCCGACGCTGAGCGTAACAAATACGATCGCCCTCTCGAAGTTGTCGGATGCGAGAAAGCAATTCCCGATCATTCGGGTCTTCGGAACGTTCGGATGGATCGCGGCGGGAATCGTGGTCAGCAAGGTGCTCCAGGCCGATACCACCGAGACGTCTTTCTACGTCGCCGGGGTGGCGGCCATCGCGCTGGGATTCTTCAGTCTCATCTTGCCACACACGCCGCCGCCGGCGAAGGGTCAGCCCGTCAACGCCCGCGCGATCCTTGGATTGGATTCGCTCGAATTGATGAGATCACCCTCTTTCGCAGTTTTCATCATCGGCTCTTTCCTGACCTGCATCCCGCTGGCGGCCTACTACGCATATGCAGCGCACTTCGTCGGGGATATCGGCTTCAAATCGCCGGCGGCGGTTATGACGTTGGGACAGGGTTCGGAAGTGTTCTTCATGTTGATCATGCCGCTGCTGTTTGCCCGGCTTGGCGTGAAATACATGCTGCTGGCCGGGATGCTGGCGTGGGTGCTGCGCTACGGCTTCTTTGCCATCGCCGCCCCGACCGGCATTGAGGCATTGGTGATCGGCGGAATTCTGCTGCATGGCATCTGCTACGACTTTTTCTTCGTCACCGGTTTCATCTACGTCGATCAGAAAGCGCCCGCCGAAGTACGCGGACAGGCGCAGGGCTTCCTGGTGCTGGTGACTCAGGGGCTCGGGATGCTTGTCGGCGCCTTCCTTTCCGGCCGGCTCTTCAACGCAGTCGTCACCGGAAAAGGGGCGGAACTAATGGCCAACTGGCAGAAATTCTGGATCGCCCCCTGCATCGCCGCGGCCATCGTGCTGCTCATTTTCTTCCTGCTTTTCCGAGATGACACGGCCAAGTCCCAGCCCGCCGAAGCGGCGCTGGCCGGCGCCGCAACTTGAGAGCACAGCAATTGCCCGCTAAAATCTCGCCGCACTCCCGGAGGAGTGGCAGAGTGGTCGAATGCACCGGTCTTGAAAACCGGCAGGCCCGCAAGGGTCTCGCGAGTTCGAATCTCGCCTCCTCCGCTTTTTGAAAACAATCCTTGGTGCGCACCGGATTATACAAGGCGATCTATCTGTGCGAGGCGGCCGGCGCCGCGGTTTTATGCGTTGGTATCATCCTCCACTTCCACTTCTCGCCCATTCAAATCGCGCTTCTGGTGATTTGCCTGCTGATTCCCGGTCGCATCCTGGGCTTCTTCTGGCGAGACCTGCTTCGCGGGCTCCGACTTCTCAGAGCCAGGCAATATGAGGAGTCGAAGAGGCACTCGGAAATTTTTCTCGAGAGAATTCGGCGACAACCATGGCTTAAAAAGTTGATCTGGCTCGGCTCGGGCACCTACTCCAGAGATCCAGAGGCCCTCGCACTCAATAATCTGGGAGCGGCCGAAATCGCACTGGGCGAAATGGACGCCGCCCGCGCCCATCTTCAGGAGTCGATCGCGGTCGACCAGCAGAATCCGCTGCCAGTTTTCAATATGGGGGTACTCCTGCGCACCGCGGGAGATCATCGCGAAGCTGAATCCTGGTTCATGGAAGCGCGCCGACTCGGCTACTCGCGAAGCGTCATTGATCGGATCGTCCAGTCGAGCCAGGGTCGATTCGCCGATAGGGACGGTCGCGGAATTTCTTGAAGGGGCAGTCTGGTCGTGTTCGCCACAATGATGCTGACGAAACTTATTACCATGAGCAAGATCGCGGTTATCACTCTCACGTCTTAGTCGCGCCTTTGACCGGCGGCGGCACCGAAACAAACTGGACCGCCGCAAGTGCACACAGCAATTCAGTGGCTTCGACCTGTTCCGGCGATGGAGTCATCGACAAAATCACGCGCAGTGCTTTGCGGTTCCAGCCGGTCATGTCCTTGAAGTGCGGTCCGGGATTGATCGAATCTCCGTCGAGCACCTCGACGTGGAGCGGTTGGCCCGAAGGAGGGAGGGCAAAGAGATTTTCCTGGCCGTGCGGGAGGCGAGCCAGACACCGGGCTTCAATTGCTTGTTCCAGCACGTCAGGGCAGTAAACTGTCAACTTCCCATCCTGCAAATCTTCCAACGCGAAGACCTGTTTCCGGTAACGGCCGTCCGAAAGGTAGAACTGCGCGGTTTCACGGCCGATAAATTTCGCGGCGTGGGGCGCAAGTGTCATCAGTGTACAGGCCATTCGACGCCAGAGTTCCGACTGCCGCGGATCTCCTTCGGTTTCCAGGACCGTGACCCGACGCGCCGCGGTCGCCCGGTCTTTCGGAGACAACTTTAGCAGGACATCGGAAAACTCCAGGCGGGAGAGCAACAACTGACGGGCGGCTGACAACGGATCTCGCATAAGACCTATCCTACCCCTCCGAGCCCGTGCAGTCACGGACGCTAACGGGATGATGCGGTTCGGCCACATCCCTTGAGCCCGAATGCGGGCGGGGATAATGTTGATGCGTTCACTCCCTTACTGGATGAAGTTTACGCTATTCCGAAATCGCCCGAAGACGCGCAACCATGCGAAAAAGGTGCTCCTCGCACGCTACCTTCGACTCGTGCCGCTGATCCTGATCGGGTTTTCGCTGACGACGTTGTTCCCCCCGTTCGCCTCGGCACTCGATTCGTCGCGTCGGCTCACACAGGCTTCGCACCGCATCTGGCAGGCGCAGCAAGGTTTGCCGCAGGCGACCATCGATCGAGTGATCCAATCCGGCGATGGATATCTTTGGCTGGGAACTCAAACCGGACTGGTACGCTTCGACGGCGTGCGGTTCGTGCCGATCGATGCGGTCAACGGGAGTAAGCCGCAAGGCGTCTGGGTGCGCGATCTCGCGGAGGATCCGGCCTCGCACGATCTGTGGATCGCCACCAACGCATCCGGCCTGCTGCGATTGCGCGATGGCGAGGTGACCCACTACGGCAGGTCGGACGGCCTGCCGTCGGAAAGCATCCAATGCCTTCTCTTCGATCGTGGCAACCGCCTCTGGATCGGAACCAGCGAAGGGCTGGTGCTCATGGCCGGCGGCCATTTCCAGGCCTGTCCGACCACACAGGTGCTTGCAAGCGCCAATATCCGAGACATCTGCGAGGGGAGTGACGGAAAGATCCGAGTGGGCGGTGACGGAAACGCGCTGGGCATCTGGAACGGCTCATCGCTTGCGCGTTTTGAATTGAAGTCAGTCGGGCCACTGGAAAGCGTGAGTTCCCTGGCTGCGCAGCCGGATGGCACCCTCTGGATTGGCACAACTGACGGGCTCATTCGCGTGCGAAATGGAGTGGAAAAACGTTTCACTACCGCCGATGGGCTCGGAAGCAACTGGATCTACGACGTATTTGAAGGAAGCGACAGTGTCTGGATCGGTACTCAGGATGGCTTCAGCCGGCTGCGTAACGATCAGATTGAGACGTTTCGTTCGCGCGACGGCCTTTCACAAAGCACCGTCTACACCGTTTGCGAGGATCGGGAGGGAAGCCTCTGGGTGGGAACCAAACACGGGCTGAATCAGTTTCTTGATCGGCGGCTCACACTGCCATTTACCGCCAGCGAAGGACTGCCGAGCAACAATACGGGGCCGATCATCCAGGATAAGTCGGGAACGGCCTGGGTCGGAACCCTGGATGCGGGCTTGAGCCGGTTTGACGGCCACGGATTTTCAGTCGTCACAACCGGACAGGGCCTTGCGGACAATTCGATCCTGGCTCTGGCCGCCGATGCAAACGGCGACCTCTGGGTCGGAACGGATAAGGGACTGAACCGTTTGTCCAACGGACGGGTAGCCAGGCAATTGACGACCGCCGACGGATTGCCCACGGACTCGATCGTTTGCCTGTTAATGAGCGTTACCGGAGATCTATGGGTCGGTACGGCGAACGGTCCGGCAATTCTGCATGAGGGACACTTCATTCGTCCTGCCGGTTCGCCGTTGAATGGGAAGATCCTGGCCATGACGGAACTGAGCAACGGCCAGTTGCTTCTCTCCGTCACCGGCGGAGGACTCTATTGCTTCGCCGACGGTCGACTGCGGCCGATGGACGCGGTCGATCCTCCTTCGCGCGATATCGACGCATTTTATCAGGACCACGACGGGCTGCTCTGGATTGGGACGATCGGCGGCGGATTGCGGATGTTCGACGGCCAGCGATTTCACAGCTTCTCGGTCAGCGACGGACTGTTCGACGACGAAATATTCGGCATTTCCTCCGATGAACAGGACCGGCTCTGGATGGCATGCAGCAAAGGGATTTTTTACGTCAACCGCGCCGACCTGCGCAAATTCGCCGAGGGAAAGATCAAGAGCGTTTCCAGCACGCCCTTCACCCCGACCGACGCGCAGCGAACGATCGAGTGCAAGTCCGGCGTACAGCCGTCAACATGGCGAATGCGCGATGGGACGCTCTGGTTTTCAACGATCCACGGGGTATTGGTTACCGTTCCAAAGAATCTTCTTCGCAAGCTGCCCGAGCCTTCAGTGGTCGTGGAGGAGGTGGTCGTGAACGGCAGGTCTCAACTCCCCGATCGAGTTGGCTCCCTTCCCCCGGGGCGTGAAAATCTCGAGTTCCGTTATACGGGATTGAGTTTCGTACAGCCGGCGCGACTCACGTTTCGCTACAAGCTGGATGGATTTGACCGCGATTGGATTGACGCCGGCGGGCGTCGCGAGGCGTTTTACACGAATCTCCCGCCGGGCAAATTCGCATTCCATGTTGAAGCCGCCAATCTCGATAGCGCTTTCAAACCAGGGCACGCGCGGGTGGCGTTCATCCTGGAGCCGCACTTTTATCAGCGCCGCTGGTTCGTGCCGGGTTGCCTGGGCCTCGCGGCGATGGGGATCTGGCTTGCCATTCGGATGCGAATTCGGCGAATCAAGTCGCAGATGGTCCTGATCCTTGCCGAGCGCAGCCGCATCGCGCGCGAGTTGCACGACACGTTGATCCAGGGTTTTTCCGGGGTGACGATGGAGATGCAGGCGCTGAGTGCGAGCTCCCGGAATCGAATCCGCGCGGCGTCCTCCTCGAGATCATCCGAGACGCCGGTTATTGCCTGCGCGAAGCACGACGGTCCGTCGCCGGCTTGCGCAGTGGTGGCACCGGTCCCGGCCGGGCGGATCTGTCGGCCTCCATTTCACAGTCCGCACGGCAGTTGACCGAAGCGCACGACGTTCGTCTGCGCCTCGATCTGACCGATTCACCAGGGGAAGTGGCGGCGGAAGCGGAATACAATCTCCTGCGCATTATGAGCGAGGCGGTCGGTAATGCCGTAAAGCACGCCAACCCTCGTAACATTGAAGTGTCGTTACGAAGGAAGAAGGACGAATTGTGTTTGTCGGTTCGAGATGACGGAAGCGGATTCGACGCGGCCAATGGGAATGGCGCCGTCTCGGGCCATTACGGTTTGATCGGGATGAAGGAACGCGCGGCACAATGCGGCGGACAGTTAAATGTTGAAAGCGCACCCGGCAAAGGGACAACGATCATCGCGTTGATGCCGGCCGGCGCGGGCAAAGCACATGTGCCGCTCGATCCCAAACATGATGTCGTAGACAATTAAGGAACTTGTCCGGCTGAAAGGGAGGAAATGCGAGAGGTCACCGAATTATGACTGAGACTCCAACCCAGGCTCCGATTCGCGTTCTCTGTGTCGACGATCATCCACTGGTCCGCAAGGGAATCGCCTCGATTCTCAATAATGAGGCGGACATGAAACTCGTCGCCGAGGCCGATGGCGGGCAGCAGGCGATCGAAGCATTTCGCCAGCACAAACCGGATGTCACGCTGATGGACCTGCGGATGCCGACGGTTGACGGCATCGCCGCCGCTGCCGCGATTCGCCGCGAGTTTCCTGAGGCCAAGATCATCGCCCTCACCAGTTATGACGGAGACCAGGATATTTACCGCGCCCTCGAAGCCGGCGTGCGCGGATATATCCTGAAGGAAATGGTACACACCGAGGTGTTGCGGGCGATTCGCCTGGTCCATTCCGGCAAGCGTCTCATGCCGCCGGAAGTGACCGACCGGCTTACTGAATATTTTCCCCAAGCGGCGCTGACCCCGCGCGAAATGGAAGTGCTGGGACTGGTGGCGGAAGGTCTGGCCAACAAAGAGATTGCCGATCGCCTCGGCACCGCCTCCGGCACGATCAAAATGCATGTCCAGAATATTCTCGCCAAGCTCAATGCGTCGGATCGAACGCATGCGGTGACGATTGGTTTGCAGCGGGGGATCATTCGGTTGAAGGCCTGAATCCAGGCGTCAAATCATGACTTACACGGGGGTGCCGACACCGTGCCGCTGTTCAATTCAAAAAATCCGCCGCCCTTTTGGGAAATCATCGGACTGCCGCTCTCGGGCGCAATGGCTATCGATGCCTTCCACACGAAACAGAATGAGTTGGTGCTATTTTTCATCCCATTTCTTCTCGCTGTGATTCGGCTCTTCATCGCGCAGTTTCAATTGCCTGCAATCCATCCAGCGCGGTCGGAACTCAATACGGGCCGTGCCGTAAGAATGTGTGTGGCGTTGAACCAGATCTCCGTGTTTTTCCTGATCTTGTTTGAATGTGGGGTCGTGATCGCCACGAATCCAACGGTGCCATTGAGCGTCGGGGCAATCGTGATGATTCCATTTGCGTTTTATGTAATCTTGCGACTGGCCAGCCGACGATATTGGATGCTCGCGGGTGCTATTTCAAGTGAGATCTGATGGAGCTTTGTCCGTTGAAACGCCGGATTGGGATTATTACAATTCCGCAAAATCCACAGAAAGACTATGCCCTCTGGCATAGCCTCAATCCGACCGGTTGCCAGTCGCAACTAACCAGGCCTCCGGTTACAGATACATATTGTTACTGAGTCACTGCGCGGAGGTCTCGTCGTTCGAGATGCCCATCCTGTGCCGTTGCGATAGAATTTCATCCCAGCAGCAATTCCATGAACGATAAAACGAACGGGCAGCAGATCATGGCGCAGACTCCGACGCTTGAGTATCGGGGAGCGAATCGCGGGGGGGGCGGCAAAGGAGCGGGAAGCCTCTGGTGGCTTTGGTTAATGCTGGCCATCATTATCGTGCTCGGCGCGGGCACCTGGCTCATCGTTGCCCACATCAGAAGCGCTAGCGCGACGGCGGCCGCAGGAAAGAGAACTCCCGGCCCCATCCCGGTCATGGTCGCCACCGCCCGGCGCGGAAATCTGAATATCTACCTGAACGGGCTTGGAACGGTCACGCCGCTGGCAACCGTCGCGCTGCATACCCGCGTCGACGGCGAAATCATGAAGCTCTATTACAAGGAGGGAGAGAACGTAAAGGCGGGCGCGCTGCTGGCTGAGATCGATCCTCGCCCCTACCACGCCCAGTTGACCCAGGCCCAGGGCCAGCTCATGAAGGACCAGGCCAATCTCAAAAATGCACAGGCGGACCTGGTGCGATATCAGACGCTGTTTAAACAGAGCCTTTCGGTCACCGAGCAACAGGTCATGACGCAGCAGGCGCTGGTCGATCAGGATGCCGGGATCGTCAAGACCGATGAAGGACAGGTCGAGGCGGCCCAGCTCAACTTAACGTATTGCCACGTCATCTCGCCGCTTGACGGCCGTATCGGGCTCCGTCTGGTCGATGAAGGAAACATCGTCCACGCCAGCGATGCCGGCGGTCTTCTTGTCATCACGCAATTGCAGCCAATCACCGTCGTCTTCACGCTCGCCCAGGATTACATCTCGCGTGTGGTGACGCGGATGAGTAACGGCAAGCCGATTGAAATCGATGCCTGGGACAGCGAGATGACGAAGCAATTGGCCGCCGGCACGCTGCTGGCCATCGACAACCAGGTCGATACCTCAACGGGAACTTTTCGCCTGAAAGGGCAATTCTCCAACGCGGATGGCCGGTTGTTTCCCAACGAATTCGTGAATGCCCGGCTGCTGGTGGACACGGCCCGCAACGTCGTGCTGGTCCCGACCCAGGCGATCCAGACTGGTCCCGATTCATTTTTTGTCTACGTCATGCTTCCCAACGAGACCGTCGATTTGAGGACTGTGAAGCGCGGCGCCACCGAAGGTGATCTCACAATCATCACCGAAGGACTCGAGGCCGGCGATAAGGTGGTAACCGATGGCATCGACAAGCTGCAAAAAGGTGCAAGCGTAAGCCCGAAATCGGAAAAGCCGACGACTCGGCCCGCCGGGGCTTCAACGCAGCCTGTCGATGAAGCGACACATTCGACAGTACCGACGACCACACGGCCGGAAGGGCCGGCGGCGCGTCCGGCGCCAGGGCCGGGGGTGGCCAATCCTCCCGGCGCACCGACGCCGGGCGGCTCGCAGGGAGCCCAGTGAACCCTTCAAGGCCATTTATTCTCAGGCCCGTCGCCACTGTGCTTTTGATGGTGGCCATCCTGCTGGCCGGTATCGTCGCCTATCTTCAGTTGCCCGTTTCCGCCCTGCCGGAAGTGGATTACCCGACGATCCAGGTGCTGACCTTTTATCCCGGGGCGAGCCCTGACGTGATGGCTTCCTCCGTCACAGCGCCGCTCGAGCGCCAGTTCGGACAGGTGCCCGGCCTCAATCAGATGACTTCGAGCAGCTCCGAAGGGTGCTCGGTCATCACCCTGCAATTCGCGCTCGAACTCAACATCGACGTGGCCGAGCAGGAAGTGCAGGCCTCGATCAACGCCGCCTCGACCTATCTCCCAACCGATCTGCCCAATCCGCCGGTCTACAGCAAGACCAACCCGGCGGACGCGCCGATCCTTACATTGGCGCTGACCAGCAAATCGATGCCGCTCTCCAAGGTAGAAGACCTTGCCGACACAAGACTGGCCCAAAAGATATCCCAGCTTCCTGGTGTAGGCCTGGTGAGTATCAGCGGCGGAGAGAAGCCGGCCGTGCGGATTCAGGCCAATCCGACCGCGCTTTCCGCGCGCGGCGTAAATCTCGACGATGTGCGGACGGCTGTGGCCGCCGCCAACGTCGATCAGGCCAAAGGAAGCTTTGACGGGCCCAAGCGCTCATACACCATCGGGGCCAACGACCAGCTTCTGACCAGCGATCAATACAAACCGCTGATCGTCAAAACCAACGCGGCCGGCGTGCCCGTGACGCTCTCCGACGTGGCCAATGTGGTCGACGGCGCCGAAGACGCAAAACTGGCGGCGTGGATGAATGACGAATCGGCGGTGATCGTCAACATTCAGCGCCAGCCGGGCGCCAATATCATTGCCGTCGTCGATCGCGTGACGAAACTTCTTCCGCAATTGAAGGCATCCCTGCCCGGCGCTGGAGTTGCACGTCCTGACGGATCGGACGATCACGATCCGCGCTTCGGTCAAGGACGTTGAATTCGAAATGGGCCTCACCATCGGATTAGTGGTGCTGGTCATTTTCCTGTTCCTGCGCAATTTTTCCGCAACCGTCATTCCCAGCGTCGCGGTTCCACTGTCGCTGATCGGAACCTTCGGCGTCATGTATCTGCTTGGGTACAGCCTCAACAACCTGACCTTGATGGCCCTGACGATCTCCACGGGTTTCGTGGTGGACGATGCCATCGTGATGATCGAAAACATTGCCCGATTCATTGAGCAGGGCGAACCGCCGCTTGCGGCGGCGCTAAAAGGGGCCGAGCAGATCGGGTTCACGATCGTCTCGCTGAGCATTTCACTGATCGCGGTGCTGATTCCGCTGCTGTTCATGGGGGACATCGTCGGGCGATTGTTTCGCGAATTCGCGGTGACGCTGAGCGTTACGATCGTGGTATCGGCGGTGGTTTCGCTGACGCTCACGCCGATGATGAGCGCGGGCTGCTCAAGCATAAGCCGCCGTCGGAACAGGGGCGTCTTTATCGCGCTTCGGAGCGGACCTTTGAATCGATCATCGCGTTTTACGGGCGAACGTTGCAGGTGGTGCTGCGGCACCGCACCACCACGCTGCTGGTCGCCGTCGCCACGCTGGTCGCCACCATTTACCTGTACATCATCGTCCCCAAGGGATTTTTTCCGGTGCAGGACACCGGCGTGATCACGGGGATCTCGCAGGCGGCGCAGACCATCTCGTTTGAAGATATGTCCAAGCGCCAGCAGGCGCTTGCGAAAGTGATCCTGACCGACCCGGCGGTAGAGAGCCTTTCTTCATTCATCGGTGTTGACGGGACCAACACGACGATCAACAGCGGCCGGATTCAGATCAATCTCAAGCCGCTGGAGGACCGACTGATCGATGCGAGCGACGTGATACGCCGCCTCCAGACGAAACTCGCGAGCGTCGAGGGGATCGAGCTGTTCATGCAGCCGGTGCAGGATCTCAGCGTTGAAGACCGCGTAAGCCGGACCCAGTTCCAATACAGCCTGGAAGACCCCGATCCCAAGGAACTGGCCGAATGGGCGCCGAAGTTTGTGGCGAAACTCAAGGACATTCCCGTGCTACGGGATGTTGCCACCGATCAGTTGAACCTGGGATTGCAGACCAGGCTGGTCATCGATCGGGACAACGCTTACCGGCTGGGGATCAACCTCCAGTTGATCGACAACACGCTGTACGACGCTTACGGTCAGCGGCAGATTTCCACCATTTTCACCCAGCTCAATCAGTATCACGTGGTCCTGGAAGTGCTTCCCGGCTTCCAGCAAAAACCTCAGGATCTCAAGGACCTGTACATCCGCTCCGCCGGCGGGGGAATGGTGCCGCTCAACGCGTTCTGCCGGTTCGAGCAATCGAATGCGCAATTGGTGGTGAATCGCCAGGGTCAGTTTCCCGCCGTCACGGTCAGCTTCAACCTTGCTCCCAATAGCTCGCTGGGGGACGCGGTCAACGCAATTACCGCCGCCAAGCAGGAAATCGGCATGCCGGCGAGCATCGCGGGGGATTTTCAGGGAACGGCCGAAGCGTTTCGCGCCTCGCTCTCCAACGAACCGCTACTGATCCTCGCGGCCCTGATCGTCGTCTATATCGTGCTGGGCGTTCTCTACGAAAGCTACATTCACCCGATCACGATTCTTTCGACGCTCCCCTCGGCCGGGGTCGGGGCGCTGCTGGCGATGCTGATCACTGGCACCGACCTGAGCGTGATCGCGCTCATCGGCATCATTCTGCTGATCGGCATCGTCAAGAAAAACGGCATCATGATGATCGACTTTGCGCTCGAGGCCGAGCGCAATGAAGGCAAGCCGCCGGAACAGGCGATTTACGAAGCGTCGCTGTTGCGCTTCCGCCCGATCCTGATGACCACCATGGCTGCTTTGCTGGCGGGCGTTCCGCTGGCGTTTGGCAGCGGCGTGGGATCGGAATTGCGCCGGCCGCTGGGAATTGTGATGATCGGCGGGCTGATTTTCAGCCAGGTCCTCACTCTTTACACCACGCCGGTGATTTATCTGGCCTTCAATTCGCTCGCCGTCTATTTCGGAAAGAAGCCGTCGGGCGGCCCGGCGCGGGACGTTGAGGAAGACGTTCCCGCCGGTGAGGGAGCGATTGCGTGAACATCTCCGGACCGTTCATCCGTCGACCCGTTGCGACGACGCTGCTGACGATCGCGGTGGCGATATCGGCGGCGCTGGCCTACAACTTTTTGCCGGTTTCTCCGCTGCCGCAGGTTGATTTTCCGGCGCTTCAGGTCCAGGCGATGCTTCCCGGGGCCGATCCGCAGACGATGGCCTCCTCCGTTGCCACGCCGCTCGAACGGCAGTTCGGGCGGATCGCCGGCGTGACCGAAATGACCTCCCAGAGTTTTCTGGGAATGACGAATATCACGCTGGTCTTCGACCTGAACCGGAACATCGACGCCGCCGCGCGCGACGTCCAGGCCGCCATCAACGCCGCCCGGGGGAATCTTCCGACCAATCTTCCGAGCAACCCCACCTATCGCAAGATCAACCCCGCCGACGCGCCGATCATGATCATTGCGCTGGTGAGCGACGTCTATTCCACCGGCAGGATGTACGATATCGCCTCTTCTATTCTTTCCCAGAAGCTCTCGCAGATGAAGGGAGTGGGGCAGGTGCTGGTCGGCGGCGGCGCGCTGCCGGGGGTGCGCGTTGAGATCAATCCGACGCTTCTTAACAACACCGGCCTGAATCTGGAGGACGTGCGCACACCGCCCTGAGCGCGGCCAACGCGAACCGGCCCAAGGGGGAAGTGGCAAATGAGCATCAAACCCATTCACTGGCCACCACCGATCAGCTCTTTACGGCCGCGCAATACCGGCCGCTGATCATCGCGTATCGGAACGGCGCGCCGGTGCGCGTGGACGATGTCGCAAAGGTCGTCGATTCCGTCGAGGACATCCACACCGCTGGTTTTTTTCAGGCGCAGCCGGCGATCCCCCTGATTATCTTCCGTCAGCCGGGCGCCAATATCATTTCGACCGTCGATCTGATTCAAAAGACGATTCCCCAGTTCCAGGCGGAAATCCCCGCCGGAATTCAACTCCTGAAAGTGATGGATCGGGCCGGCACGATTCGCGCATCGGTTCGCGATGTGGAACTGGCACTTTCACTGTCGGTGGTCCTGGTGATTCTCGTCGTCTTCCTCTTCCTGCGCAATTTGCGGACTACCTTGATTCCTTCAGTGGTCGTTCCGGTCTCACTCGTCGGAACGTTCGGCGTCATGTACCTGTGCGGGTACAGCCTGGACAATCTTTCGCTGATGGCGCTGGCGATCGCGACCGGCTTCGTGGTGGACGACGCAATCGTCGTCATCGAAAACATCAGCCGCTATCTCGAGCAGGGCCTGACCCCGATGCAGGCGTCGCTGCGGGGAGCGCGCGAAATCGGGTTCACCGTTTTGTCGATCAGCCTCTCGCTGGTGGCGGTCTTCACGCCTATTCTGCTGATGAGTGGCATCGTCGGCCGGCTCTTCCGTGAATTTGCGGTCACGCTCTCGGTGGCAATCATCGTCTCGCTCATCGTCTCGCTGACGACAACCCCGATGATGTGCGCCAAACTCCTCAAGGCACACGACAAGACGAAGCACGGCCGCTTCTACCGCGCCAGCGAGAAGTTTTTTGATGTGATTCTCCGGTTCTACGAGGTAACGCTCGGATGGGTGCTGCGCCATCCCGCTATCACGTTCCTGATCTTCCTTTCGACGATCGGCCTCACCGTCTTACTTTTCATGTTCGTTCCGACGAGCCTTTTTCCCCAACAGGATACCGGACGGCTTACGGGGAATGTGCTGGCCGACCAGGGTACCTCGTTTCAGGCGATGCGAAAACTCATGGTCCATTTTGCTTCGGTCGTCAGCCAGGACCCGGCCGTCGATAACGTGATCGCGTTTACCGGTGGTAACGGCGGATCGACCAACCAGGGGCGCATGTTTGTGGCGCTCAAGCCGCTGGTTGAACGTCAGATCTCGGCCGACCAGGTCGTGAGGCGTGTGGCGGGAAAACTCTCGGGAGTCCCCGGCGCGGCGCATGTACATGCAGGCGGTGCAGGATTTGCGCATCGGCGGACGTCCGACGCCATCGCAATATCAATACACCATTCAATCGGAAAATCTCGACGAGTTGAACGAGTGGGGACCAAGGCTCCTGCAACGAGTCCGCAAGATTCCCGGCGTCGTCGATGCCAACAGCGACCAGCTCATTCATGGTCTTCAGGCCAGTGTTGTCTTCAATCGCGACACCGCCTCGCGGCTGAACATCAGCGCCGCCGCTTTGGACAACGTCCTGTACGACGCATTCGGCCAGCGGCAGGTCTCTGTGATGTACACGCAGCTCAATCAGTATCACGTGGTGATGGAGGTCGATCCGAAGCTGGCCCAGGGCCCAAACGCCCTGCGGGACCTGTACGTCACCGGCCGAACGGGAGCGCAGGTGCCGCTGGCTTCGTTCGCAAAATATGAGCCGACCCTCACCCCGCTCATGGTGAACCATTCCGGGCAGTTCCCCTCCATCACGCTTTCCTTCAATCTCACGCCAGGCGTTTCGCTCGGCGTTGCCGTCGAGCGCATCCAGGCGGCCACTCGCGAGCTGAACCTGCCCGCTTCGATCCACGGCAGTTTCTCCGGCACCGCCCAGGCCTACAAGGATTCACTCAGCAGCGAATTGATCCTCATCATCGCGGCACTGGCGGCAGTCTACATCGTGCTCGGAATTCTCTACGAAAGTTACATTCACCCGATCACGATCCTCTCCACGCTTCCCTCGGCCGGTGTGGGAGCATTGCTGGCACTGTACTTGACTGACACGGATCTGAGCGTCATCGCGGTGATCGGGATCATTCTGCTCATCGGCATCGTGAAGAAGAACGCGATTCTGATGATCGATTTCGCGATTGAAACCGAGCGAAAGCACGGCAAATCGCCGCGCGAAGCAATCCACGAGGCCTGCCTGCTTCGCTTCCGCCCTATCACGATGACCACGATGGCGGCGCTGCTGGGCGCGCTGCCGCTGGCGCTGGGTCACGGCGAAGGAGGCGAACTCCGCAGGCCGCTCGGCATCGCCATCGTCGGCGGATTGCTCTTCAGCCAGGCGCTCACGCTCTACACCACGCCGGTCATCTATCTGTATCTCGATCGTCTGCGCATCTGGTTTGCGGAATTGCGCGGAGTTCCATCTACTCCGCATCCGCTCCCGGCCACCGCTTGAGCGCAATTCGTAACCGTAAGAAATGATTCATCCAGGGGCGTAGGAACGAGCTTGTCCTAACCGTGTTGATCGAGCCACAGTTGAATGTCAGGCAGCCCTCGAAAATCGAGAATCGCTTCACCGAATTCATCCAGTTGGGAATTAGAAAGCCGATTGATCTGGTCAAGGATCGCGTCCGGCACGTCGGCAGCGCGTCGCCGCAGCAAGCGCAAGACTAGTTCACGGCGACCTTGCGACTGGCCTTCCAATCGCCCTTCCAGGCGCCCTTCCGTCTTTCCAAGCTCAATCCACTCGTTGGTCAACTGCATGACGACCTCTCGTTCACTGGGCGCAATCGCCTGTAAGGCCTCATTATATACCACGTTTTCGCTGGCGTTGAGTTTGAGGTAGGCATCCATGAATGTGCCGATTAAGGTGCTCCGCGCCCTGTCCAGCTTGAGTGTTGCCAGCATTCGCAGGCACTCGAGTTTAACCCGGGGCCTGTCCGGGGAAGCGATCCGCATTTTCGTCATTAAGGCACTGGCAACCGGATTGGGGTTGCGAACAAAGTCGCGCCAATTCAGTCGGTTGAGTTGGATCGTCCGGAATGAGAAGTCCAAGACGCGGCGGCCAGGAAATTCGATCTGATATCGGTCCGGCTCCGGGCGCAGCGGCTGATCGTAAGAGAAAATTGCGACCGGGTAGATCGGCAGCACATGCTTCTCATGGAGGCGAGCGAAATACCGAAACATTCGCTGGGCGAATCCCTCCTGGGGCGATGCCTGATTCTCAACGTGAAGTAAAAAATAGGCTTCGCCGCGGTCTCGGAACCGTGCCCGGACCAGCAGGTCGACTTCATGTCGCTCGGCCGAAGAGACATCCGTGAAGACCTCCTTGTCGAGAAAGTCGAAGCGATCCCCTTCCATGTATTGCGCGACGTCCGGCAGAAAGAGTTCGACGAATTCGCGAAAAAACGTGGTCAGGAGTTCCTTAAAGAGTCGATCGTGATCCATCGTGATTGCATAATACTGCTTCTCGATGCTGTGCCGCCATTCGGCATTCATATCGCTTGTCGTAGCCAATCCGCGCGCTCCATTAGTTCCTTCACCCACGAATTCGCCAGCCGGGGAACGGCGGCCAGCTCGAGCGTAAGCTCAAGATCTTTCTTGTGATGATGGAGGATTCGGTTGGCGCGGGCAATCGGCCACTCGGGGTTGGGGCGCTCCAGCATCGTCACCCGCATTTCCTTTTCGATATAACCTTCCTCGAGAACGCGCAGGTACCAACCCGTGCGGCCGTTATTGATGACCATGCCGACCAGCTCGTTCATCCGCCACCGTCGCGCCAGCTTCCAGCATGGCTGCCTTGGCTGGCTCACTTCGAATTTCACAGGGCCGATGGAAAACCGGTCGCCAATGCAGACCGTATCCTCGGACATTGAGGCGATGGTCAGGTTTTCGCCGAATGCCCCGTATGGAAAATCGGGCAGATTCAGTTCCTGCCGCCAGGATCGATAATGATCGGCGCTGTAGGCGAGAACCGCCTTATCGACCCCGCCGTGGTTTTTCAGGTCTGCCTGCCCGTCGCCGGCGAGGTTGGTCCTCCCGACGAAGACGCTCCCTTCAATCGGCGACTTGAAAAAACCGCTCGTCCACGGCTTGTCGTGGGTCACGGTGGCATTTTCATCGCCATAGTTCTTCGGCTTGCCGGTCTGGATCGAAAGCAGATATGGGTGATGGCTCGAGCTGCCCATCATTTCCTCTCTTTCCGCCGGCCGATGCTTTTGTCGACAACCTCGGAAGGTTACTGGATATCAACAGCGTCCCCGATGCGAATGGTACCTGTTTGAATCACCGAGGCATAGATTCCAACTCGCACTTCATTGTATTGGGCGGCAGTCTTGAGAACCCCGGGATCTTTGGGAAGATCGCCTTGAGCGAGAGTCGTCATGACGCACCGTGGACACGGGCCAGTCACCTGAATTTTTACTTCCGACCCGATCGCCAACGTCTTGCCAACCCATTCGTTTTCGACGAACCCCTTCTGGCTGCTGGTGTCAATGATGAGATTGGGTCGAAACCGGCGGGGTTCAAACCTGCCGGCGGGATAAAGTTCGCGCAGTTTGTCGAGCGTCGAAGTGGTCAGGATATGAAGGACCGCCAGGTCGAAAAACGTGCCGGGCGGCATTGCTTCATCTGTCACGGAATCGCGATGAGTCAGCCCCTCCATGTCGGGCCAATATTCCTCGAGTTGCGCATTGGGTGGCGCCGCCGCCAGAAGCGTCACCTGGCGATGAAGGGCGGCGGAAACCGTTGTGGCAAAGTCAGGATTGGAACTCACAGTCTCCTTCCCATCCGGCAACGTGACACGCACCGGTGGAAAAATCCCTTCGTTCAGCGGTGGTTCCACAAAGCATGCGCGGTAGCTGAATAAACCGGGCCATTTTCGAGGATTCTTGGCGCTGACAACCTTTCGCGTTTCGGCGTCGCACAGGGCATACGCGCGGTCGCCGAACAGACCACGAGGCGTTACCCGCGCCGAATTCAATTCTTCACCCATCATCGATTTCACCGGATAACGATGCAGGCCCACCAACGATCCAGCGCTGGAAAAAATAGGCATGAGTTACTCCCGCAGTGGATAAGCATTTTCACGGACGCGACATCGGCGTCGATACGTTTGAAGTATGACCCACCGTCCTCTCTCTCCCGGTGGCAGCGGGAGAGAGAGCGATGGGCTAAGCAGCAGGATCTATGCAATTGCCGCCTCCGGCTCGTCGCCGGTGAAGATCGGGGCCTTGGGCGCGACATGCGGCTGGGCGTGAGCGGCCGCGCTGTCTGCAAGCACCTGGCGGATCTGTTCGATCCCGGCTGCTCCGTGGCTTCGCGTGAAGACCACTATGACGCCGATCAGCACATACGCAGCAAAAATGTATGGCTGAATGTTCTGCGGATACGGCGGCACCGGATATACCGATCCAACGATCGGAACAATCAGCAGGAGCAACGCAATGACTGACATAACGATGTGATACGGTTTCAGTTCTCCGATCTTCTTGAGGTAGAACGGAGTCGCAAGCGAAATCAGCACATACGCTCCACAGAAACCCATCGCCCCGAACAGACCGGCATCGTTAAAGGCGTCGATTGGCTGCATCTGCCAGCCGCCGATCGCCTTATAGGAGGCGAGCAGGAACACGGTGGGAATCAGGAACTGAATTACCGCAAAGATCGTGATGGCGATGTGTGGCGTGAGATTGTGCTTGTGCGAGCTGCCAATCGAAATCGGGAAAATACCATAGCGGCCCATCGTAAACAGGATTCGCGCGCCGAGTTCATGCAGGAGAGGGCCAGCGCAAAGAAGCTGGCCATGGCGCCGAACGAGATCAACACGCCCATCCATTTGACGCCCAGATTTTCGCTGAGCGTGGTAAGGGGCGCGTCAAGCTGGTCCAGCGTGGGGTTGTTGTTCGCAAGGGCGTGCGTCTCGACATAAGTGATGAAAACAAAAAACGCTCCGGTTAATAGCAAGCTGGCGATGACCGCGCGGGGAATCGTAACCAATGGTTTTTTCGATTCCTCGCCAAATGCCGTCGCGCATTCGAAGCCGACCAGACTGAAGATCGCCACCACAACGCCTAAGCCGATGTCCTTAAATCCATGCGTCGAAATCGGATGAAGCTGCGCGGAATCCACTGCGCCGGTCTTGGCGATGGCCATAAAGGCCAACAGCATGATCAAGGCTACGGAGACGGCTTCCAGTGCCAGCATGAGCAGTGTCGAGACGGTGATGTCTTTGTACGCGAGGAACCACGCGGCGATCACGCAAATTGCAAAGAGCGTGATGTAGGGGTGCGCGAGATATCCGGTTGCGCCGGTCATTGCCAGCAGCTTGGCGGCAAAATGCGTGAAACCGGTGACGCCGGCAATTCCGATGAAGAGATACGCCCAGACCAGGGTCCAGCCGGAGAGCCCGCCGACCTTGGGGCCGAGCCCTTTAACCGTGTATTCGTACATGCTGCCGGCGGAGGTGTATCGCCTGGCGAATTGATTCAGGTTCAATGCCACGAACAGCAGCATGACCGTGCCAAACAGATAGCAGAGCCAGCCCGCGGTGCCGGCGGTGCCGAACATCAAGGGCACAATCAAGACGGCTGTCATGCTCGGCGAAATGAGCGCTACCGCCTGGGCAAGAACTTCCCAGAAATTCAGCGCATTGGTTTTCAGCCGGGTATGGGTGTTTTTGACAGACAACGCGTAATCCGTGGCAACGTCACTCATGGCAAACTCCTGAAACGACCTCGATCGCTTCCGGGCCTCGAGCGGGGTAACACACCGTCGTCACGGACCCGGGTCAGCGCTACCTGACCACCGCAAATTGTCGAGTCGTTTCCAGTTCCGCCACGGGCCCTGCCTGCCTGCCCGCGATCTCGCGCCTGACGCGCTATCCGACGAATTGTGCCGCTTCCGATTCAGCGTTCTGTCGCGGGGGATGCAGCGTCAGCGGAATCGGGCAGGAGACGAGCACGAGGCTCGCGTCCTTTCCATCCAGCGCGTCCAGCCGGTGCCCGATGCGCGAATCAAAATGGGCGCAATCGCCCGTCTCCAGAACATGTGCCGTCCCGCCAATCGAAAGCCGCAGCCTTCCGGCCGTCACATGAAGCCATTCTTCCCCTTCATGCTGGTAAAGCTCCCTTCCTTCCCGCGCCGCGGGTACTGTCACGGCGATGGGCTGAAGATTGAAAGGCTTGGTCGATCCCGAAAGGGGAACGTACCGCAATCCGTTGGCCTCGGCCGGCGCAACGCTGCCGCCTCGCACGATCACGCAGTCCGTCCGTTCATCCGGCTGTTCGAAGAGCGCCGCGATCGATACGCCAAATGCTTTGGCCATCGACGACAGCGCCACGATCGACGGCTGTCGATCTCCCCCTTCGACCCGGCTCAAATAAGCCTTGGAAAATCCACACCGTTCGGCGAGCATCTCCAATGTCCAGTCGCGCGATTCGCGCATCGAATGAATCCGCAGGCCGAGCGATTGGGTAATCGCCTGAGCGTGGTCGTGAATGGTTTCCATGATCCGAGGATAAATAAAAGTTGCCACACAGTCAACAAAATTCCGATTTATGCCAAATAAGTTGCCATTAAGGCATTTATATGAATAAACCCAAAAATCGGCGGCGGGTCCGCCCGGCTCGGATTCGTGACGCCCGGCTGCAAAGCGAGATGACGATAGTCGAACCGGCACAACTCGAAGATCTGCCGCAACTCATCGACTTGCTGCATCTGCTCTTTTCGCAGGAGAGCGACTTCCAGCCCGATGCCCGAAAGCAAAGGCGGGCACTCCGAATGCTCCTCGATTCCCCGTCGACCGGGGCGATATTTGTTGCCCGTCAGGCGAGCCGGGTCGTCGGCATGGTGAGCCTTCTGTTTACGATCAGTACCGCCGAAGGCGGCCCCGCCTGTTGGCTGGAGGACATGATTATCCACCCCGCCTGCCGTCACTGCGGTATCGGCTCGCAATTGCTCGAGCGCGCGGTGGCCCACGCCCGCTCGCGAAAAATCCGCCGCATCACGCTCCTCACCGAGCGGACGAACGGAAGCGCGCAGCGATTCTACGAAGCGCATGGGTTCCGGAGATCCCCGATGATCCCGTTGCGACTGAGCGTCCGTCGGTGATCGCGATCCTTAAACCGGGCGTGCCGAATGACGATGAATGGATTATGACCCTCAGGCGAATTGTTTATATCAGTGACACCGTCAGCCGGCTCAGTGAGACCCACTTGCGCGGGGTAATTGACATCGCCGGCGGCGGCAATGCCCCGGGCATCGGTGGCCTGCTCCTTCACAGCGGCGGGCACTTCATCCAGGCGTTGGAAGGTCCAGCGCTGAGCGTCCTGGGGATTTATGATCGAATCGCCAGCGATCCCCGGCACTGCAACGTCCATGAGTTGTTGAATCAGCCGGTCTCGCACCGGTTCTTCCCCGACTGGGGCGTCCGGTTTACCGACGCCGACCGCGCGCAACCGATGGATCGCATGCGAATCGACAAAATGGTCCTCCGAATGCGACTCCGCAGCGCGACCGTGGATCTGGCCGAAGCACTCGCTTTCCTCCAGGATTTCGGTCGCCAGCCGATGGCCGCCGCCGCGTGAGAGGCAGAGAATTCGGAGTTCCTGCGCGGCGGGCTCACTTCAGTGAGCCGGTGAGGTCAATCCGGCTGAAGTGAGCCCGCCGCGCAGAGATTAAATTGCCCAATTTCGAACGCGCGAAATTCCGATGATCCGCCCTAACCGATCGTGTTGGTTCATCCCCCGGCCGCCTGCTTTTCCCACTGCTTGCGAAATCCGCTAAGGCGGTTGATCAGCACGTCCATTTCGTGTCCTGGATCGCCCTCCACAACCGCTCGAAGCGCATCGAGTTTCTTGACCGTGGAAAGGTCCCAGCCAATCGGCTCGTCGTATTCGATCATCTGTGTCGCAAGGCATTCGGCGACGGTGAAATGATAGCCGGTCACGGTGGGAGCCTGCTTTCGATTCGCAGGAACATGCTTGCGGTTTCCACAAAGACCGGGCAAGGGACTTCACTCGGCTTTTGCCGGCGTGAGTGTGATGGCGTGAAGATCCATAAAGATTCCGTTTACCGTGATTGGTTTGATCGAAAGCGTCTGGCCGCCGCCGGGCAGATGAACGCGGCCGACGGTTTGCTCGGCGAGGGTAGACCAGCCTCCCGTGTCGCTTGTCGTACCGGTTAGTTCTGCTCCGCCAACGGAGATCGTATAAGTCGAGCCTGCGCATCGGCCTTCAACGCCCAGATTCAGTCGAAGATCGTAATCACCCGGGGGAGCCGTAAATTTCCATGTGGCCCAGTCACTTGGGCTATACCACCACCCCAACTTGTCAATTTGATCATCCGTGTCGTAGAGCCCCAGGCGGGAGCCGAAGACGCTGGCGTCGGCGGCACGCAGCATGATCGACCCGTCACGGTCGGGTCGCGGTGTGTTGGGAAGCAGATCGCGCATGTCCACCGGCTCGTGAAGCAATGCGGTGATCGGAATCGCTCGCGCTCGAACGGCGCCCGGGGCGACCCACCCAAGGCCCATCAACGCGCCGCTTTCCTTCTGCCAGTATTCGACGCGCAACTCCACCGGGTCCGTGCCGAGGGTCACCGATGCCGAGTCGCTGAAAATTCCGATCTGGTTCCATCGGTCGATCACCAGCTTCCCGTCAATCCAGACGCGCGCTGAATCGTCCACGCGGCTGAGGATCTTGTAAATCCCCGGAACCGGCGCCTTCAGCCAGCCCGTCCACTTCACGGAAAAATAATTTCGGGCGACGCCCGGCTCCGGCTCCGTTGAATTCCAGTCAAAGTCGATGGAACTGTCGATGCGCGTGGCGGCCTTGCTTTCGAAAAATCGACCGCGGTAAATCTCTGCGACCAATCCATGCAAGGCGCGCGGGATCGCCAGTTCGCGAATCTTTTTGTCCACCGTGAGCTTCGACAATCCGGTGAGCGTTGGCTCGGCCAGGCGGTACCGGTGGCATGCCCACGACTCCGTGGCGTCTTTGACGAAGCCATTCTGTTTCGATGCCAGATCCGCCCAGGCATCGCCAAGCGAAACCTGGGCCGCTGGATCGAGATCGGATGCGCCGAGTTCTTTCGTCGCCAGCGATTTCAGCCCCGCGTCCGATCCTTTGGCGAGAAGCGGCAGGCCAGGTTCCCACCGTCCGCAATAGAGACAGAAGAACCGTCCGACGTCGGTGTTGGCGCTTGCTTCGGCTTTTCCTTCTTTCACCTTCGCAAGCGAAGGCGCGATGCGCTGCGCTTCCTGTTGAATGGCATCGGTGTCGTGCACCCAGTCCGAAGCCCACCCGATCATCCCCGCCTCATGTGATTTGCGTGCCAACGTCTCAGCGACTTGAGCCGCCTTCACGCACAGCTCGTATCGTCCGGCCAAAAGCGATTCCTCGCTGAGGGCGAGCGCAGTGAGCGTCATCGTGTGAGCCAGCGACGGCGTGATTGACGACTTCGTCGCCAGCGTCAGCGCGTCCAGCTTCATCGATTGAAGATCGATCGCAAAGTTTCGGCCCAGCATCTCGATCGCTTGCAGCGCACGAACCGCGTCGCCGGCGGATTCGCTGGCGTCGATCCCGTCCTTCAGGAGGACATACCGAGTGACCGGATCATTCCCCTCCGCCGACGCCTCGGACAGGAGCTTTGCGCCCAGCGCCATCTTGTCCGCCGGTGTTGCCTTCGCGAATTCGTCGTGGAAGACCTCGCGCACCAGCTTGTCGGCCTCCGTGCAAGCCGACTTGGCCGGAACCGGCAGTGGATAGCGCAACCCCTTTTGAGCGCCCTGCACGGTTGGCTTGATGCGGGGAGCCGGCGGAGGAGCCGGTTCGGGCACCGGCGCGGGAACGGCGGATGGCTGTGGTGGAGGATTTGGCGTGGACGAATCCGGGCGCGGTGCGTGGACGGGCGGCGGCTTGTAATCGTCGTCGAAAATGCTGCCCGCTGGAGCAGTAATCGGCAGAGACGCCACCATTGAGAATAATGCAACGGGAAGGCGCAAACCCCACGCCTTTGGCACTGATTGAACACGCATCGTGGTCTTCCCCATTACCATTGGTCGCAAAGGCGCGCTTACTCTGCTTTCGCCGGTGTCAGGGTCACCGTATGAACGGTCATGAGCCCGTCGTGAGCGATATTGATCGCTTTGATCGACAATGTTTGTCTGCCCCGCGGGACGTGAATTCGCCCGAGAGATACGTCGGCGAAATTTCCCCATCCGCCGGTGTCGGCAGTAGTCCCGTTGAGTTCTACGCCACCAATTTCGACGTCATAAGAGCTGCCAGCCGAGCCCCCATCGACGCCTCCATTGATGGTCACATCGTAGTCACCGACCGGCGTAGTCAATTCCCACGAAATCCACTCTGACACGTTGTTCCAGTAGGCCACGTGGTCGATCTGCGAATCGGTGTCCCATACGTTGATAGGTGATCCGTGAACGGTCACGTCGGCGGCCCGAAGCGTAACAACCCCGTCCCGATCCGGCGTGGCCACTTTGGGCAGGATATCGCGCATGTCAATCGGCTCGTGCAGGAAAGCCGTGAGCGGAATGGCGCGGGGCCTGGTGCTCTTCGGAATAACCCAACCGAGGCCCATGTATGCCCCGCCATTGGTTTGATAATACTCGACGGAGAGTTCGACGGGTTCAGTTCCGAGCGAGACTAACGCCTCCCCGAGTCCGACGGTATCGCGGTCCCATTGATCGATCACCAATCTCCCATCGATATAAACGCGAACGCCGTCATCGTGGCGAGTTAGAATTTTGTAACTTCCGGCCACCGGCGCTTTGAGCCAGCCGGTCCATCGCGCGGAAAACCGCTCGCGATTGATGTCTGGCTCGGGACTGTACGTGCCCCAGTCCCAGTCGATCGCCGAATCGACGCGCGTCTTCCATTTGCTGTCGAAATAGCGTCCCCGGTAAAAGTCGGCGACGAGGCCATGGAGCATGTGGGGAAACGCCGCATCGCGGATCTTCTTTGACAGCGTTATCTTCGACAGCCCGGTCGCGTTCGTCTCTGCAAGGTGATACCAGTAACAGGCGCGGTGCTCGGCGGAGTCCCTGGCGAAGCCGGACTGCTTTGCGGCGGCGTCAAGCCACTGATCGCCGAGCAAAACCTGAGCCGGCGAAAGGGCATCAGCCGAGGCGAGTTCTTTTTCGGCCAGCGCCTTCAGCGTTGCATCCGATCCTTTGGCAAGCATCGGCAAACCCATTTCCCATTGTCCGCTGAAGAGGCAATAAAACCGGCCGGCGTCGGAACAAGTCGCCGCGTCGGACTTCGGGCCCTTTGCTTTGGCGAGCGCGGGCGCGATCCGCGTCGCTTCCTGTTGAATGGCGTCGGCGTCGTGCGCCCAGTCCGAAGCCCACCCCGTTGCGCCCGGATCGTGCGACTTACGCGATAAAGATTCGGCGACCAGCGCCGCCTTCACGCACAGATCGTATCGTCCCGCGACGAGTAGTTCCTCGCTCAGAACCATAGCTGTTTGCGTCATCAGATGGGCTGGCCACGGCGCGATTGACGACTTGGCTGCCAGCGTCAATGCATCCAGCTTCATCGACTGTAAATCGACCGCAAAAATTCGGCCGAGCATGTCAATTCCCTGCAACGCGCGAACGGCGTCGGCAGAGGATTCGCTGGCGTCGATCGCGTCCTTGAGAAGGACATAACGGGTGACCGGATCGTTCCCCTCGGCCGACGCCTCAGACAGCAACTTCGCGCCCAGCGCGATTTTGTCCGCGGGAGTCGTCTTCGCGTACTCATCATGAAAAACTTCGTGCACCAGTTTGTCGGCCTCCACGCAGGCCGACTTGGCCGGAACTGGCAGCGGATAGCGCAATCCTTTTTGAACTCCCTGAACCGCAGGCCTGATCCTCGGGGCCGGTGGGGGAGTGGGCTCGGGAGCCGGCTCCGGTGTCGGTAAGGGCTGTGGAGGAGTACCTGGAGTTGACGGACCCGGCGTTGGTGCGTGCACCGGCGGCGGTTTGTAATCGTCGTCGAAGATGCTTCCCGCCCGCGCAGTGAGCGCACCCAGTCCGATCACCATTGCCATGGCGGCCAGCCAGGATCTCTTTTGAAATGCGGTCCCCACAACAGACCTCGATTGTTACGGGAAATGTTACGACGCGATTCGCGAGGCGTGAGGTTAAACGATCTTCCGAACGGGTACAACATTTTTCGGCGTGTCCAGAGCAGTTTTCATTTTGCCGTAGCATGTCCCCGGTGTAGCCGGTGAGCTTGCTCACCGTCTTCCTCCCCGAATCAAACGGAAACGGCGAGCAAGCTCACCGGCACGAGCAAGACCTTCACCGCGGCACGCACATCAGGATCACAACCAGCGAGAAGATGCTGATAAACGCCCACAGCCCCGCCCCCTGCGCCATGGCCCGCCAGCCGACGCTCTTGAGCGTCGCCAATGACAACCCGGAGCCGATCAGGAAAAGCGTGAGCGTCAGTCCCGCCATCGCGGCGCGGGAGAGCATCGGCGCGGCGGCGGCGACGCCGGGCACGAAGCTGCGGCACAGGCTTGCCATCAGGAACAACCCGATGAACCAAGGGATCTGCACTTTCCGCGGCGTGGTTGGAGCCGGCGCGTCGAAGCCGAAGGTGGCGTTGGTCAAGGTCGGGCGACGGGTCTGCGTTGCCGCGATGGCGAGCGTCAGCGGCACGATCCACAATGCCCGCGAGAGTTTCACCGCCGTCGCGGTCTGAAGCGCATCGGCTCCGAATCGGCTGGCTGCCCCGACGACGCTGGAGACGTCATGGATTGCAACGCCGGCCCAGGTTCCGAATTGCCGGTCGCTCAGGTGCAGTGCGTGTCCGAGAATTGGGAAAAGATAGAGAGCCACCCCGTTTAAAACGAAGACGACGCCCATGGCGACGGTCATGTCCCCTTCGTCTGCGTCCATCGCGCTGCCGACCGCGGCGATGGCGCTCCCGCCGCAAATGGCGGTTCCTGCTGAAATCAGCGTGGAGGTTCGGAGATTGGTTTTCAAAAGCTTGCCCAGCGCATATCCAAGTAGAAGCGTGAGCGTGATCGTACACGCGGCGAAAAGCGCGCCATTCGCGCCAGCCCGCAACACCACCGGGAGATTCATTCCGAATCCAACCATGACCACGCACGCCTGGAGCAGCCATTTGGAGATCTGGTGCGCCGTGGCACCGAACGGATTCTGCATCGCCATTGCGAAGACAGCGCCCAGCGCCAACGCCAGCGGCGGTGAAACACGCCCGGACAGGCAGGCCGCGGCAACTCCAAGAAAAATCCCGCCACGCACGATGCGCCCGGGCATCGCGGGTGCAGTCGTTTTGCGAGCGAAGTTTTCCAATGCAATTTCCATGACCGAATAATCGGATCAGCGCCCGCATAAGGCAAAGACATAGTTCTTATCAGATGAATCAGATAACCTGATCGCATGAATGACACCCGATTGACGGCGTTCGCCGCGGTGGCTGAATCAGGCGGCTTTACCAAAGGGGCGGAAAAGCTTCTGGTCAGCCAGCCGGCCGTCTCGCTTCAGGTGGCCGAGTTGGAATCGTCGCTCGGCGTCAAACTCTTTGACCGTTTGCCGCGCGGGATCCGTCTGACCACGGCGGGGGAACTGCTGCTTGGGTACGCCCAGCGGATCTCCAGGCTGCACCGCGACGCCGAACAATCCGTCCGCGACCTGCTTGGACTCCAGAGCGGCCGGCTGACCATCGGCGCAAGCCTCACCATCGGCTCGTATCTGATGCCAAAGGTCATCTGCGAATTTTATCGAGCGCACCCGGCCATCGAGATTTCAATGGAGATAGCCAACACGCACGAAATCCAGATCCGGCTTGCCGAAGGAAAGCTCGATCTGGGCTTCACAGAAGGGCTCATTGAAAGTGACCGGCTCGAATCGGCGGTATTTGCCACCGATGAGCTGGTCGCCGTCGCGCCCCCGAAGCATCCGCTGGTGGGAAAACGCCGGGTCACGGCAAAGCACGTGTGCGCCGAGCCGTTGATTCTTCGCGAGCCCGGTTCCGGCACCCGCGCCGTCGTCGAGCGGGCCCTGCGCTCGCGCGGTTTGTCCGTTCGCCCGACCCTCTCACTGGGATCGGCCGAGGCTGTCAAAAGCGCCGTGCTGAGCGGCATCGGCCTTGCGATCATGTCAAGGCTTGCGGTCGCCAGGGAACTGGCAGAGGGATCGCTCGTGATGATTCCGATGACCGACTTGCAGATCCGCCGCGATCTTCATCGCCTGTGGCTGCGAGGAAGCGAGCCCTCCCCGGCCGCTGGGAAATTTGTTTCGTTGATGCAACGCGACACTGAGCGGAAATAGAAATCCCGCGCTGGCAGGAGAATAACGTGGACCTTTTTGCATCCCCACACGACGGGGCAGAGCGGCGCGAAAAATGTCGTCTCAGCGAATTGGTTACACCGCCGCGCCGCCCCGTATCGGTTGCGCTCTCCGATCCGTGTGCTCGAAGAATGCGGGGCGGCGCGGCGTCCAGATAAACCAGCGAAACGGCATCATGCCGCGCCGCTCTGCCCCGTCGTGGAAGATCTCTCTTCGGCAGCTATCTTTTTCAGGACAAAGGCCGAGCGCTCTGCACCGGCAGCTTCGCCGCTTCCCACGCGGCGATCCCGCCGGCAATTTCGCTCACCTTTACGAATCCGTTCCCCTGCAGCAGGCTCGCCGCGATGGACGATCGGTACCCGCCGGCGCAGTAGACCAGAAGATCCCGGTCCCTCGGCAGTTTGTTCAGGTTGTCGGTCAGGTGATTCAGCGGGATGCTCCAGCTTTCCGCGATGTGCTTCTGGTCGCGCTCGCGCGGAGCGCGGACGTCAACGGCCAGCGGCGGTTGCAGCGATGACAGCCGCTCGGCCGCGAGTGGCGCGCTCAATCGCTCGGTCGCGGCCGTCAATTCCGGGCGCGAATCGAGGCTGTGCAATCCGTCCTTCAGATATCCGGCGACAAAATCGAATCCAATGCGCCCCAGCCGGATGGCCGCTTCGTTTTCGCGGCCGGGGGTCGCGATGATGACGATCGAATGACTTCGATCCAGCACCGTTCCGGCCCAGGTGGCAAACTGCCCGCCGAGCCCGATGTTAATGCTCCCGTCCAGGTGTGCCGCCGCGAATTCTGAAGGATCGCGCGTGTCGAGGATCTGCGCGCCCTTTGTCTGCAACTCCAGCAGCGAGTCGAGCGAAAGCGGGTTCATCTCGCGCGCCAGCGTCTCGTCCAGCGTGGGGTGTTCCTGGCTGTTGAGCACCGCGTCGAAATTGAAATAAGCCGGGGCATCCGGCTGATCGGCCGTCACCACCGCAAGGAATTCTGCTTTGCTCATCGGCTGCAACGCGTAATTGGATCGACGCTGTTCACCCAGCGTTGAGAAGGTCTCTTTGCTCAGGGCCTTCCCGCAGAGTGAGCCCGCGCCGTGGGCCGGATAGACGAGGCAGGCGTCCGGCAGGGCCAGCAGCTTCGTGTGCAGGGAATCGAAGAGCAGGTTGCCGAGCTGCGCCGCCGACCACCCCAGCGCCGCGCGGAGATCCGGCCGCCCCACGTCGCCGATAAACAACGTGTCTCCCGTCAACACCGCCTTGGGCTGCTCATCGCTTTCGCTCAGGTCATATAGCACGATGGAGATCGACTCCGGCGTGTGCCCCGGCGTTTCCAGCACCTTCATTCGGAGGCGGCCCAACTCGAGAACCTCGCCGTCGCGAAAACCAGTAAACGCATAATCCGCCCTGGCGGCAGCGCCCAGGCAGATGGTTGCATCGACGCGATCGCGCAATTCGAGATGGCCCGCGACGAAATCGGCGTGAAGGTGCGTCAGGAACACATATTTAATCCTGAGCGAATTTTCCGTGGCAAACGCGATGTACTGGTTGATGTCGCGCTGCGGATCGACGACGACCGCCGTCCCGGTCTGCTCGTCTCCAACAACGTAAGAAGCGTGCGCCAGGCACGGCAGATAGAACTGCTTCAGGATCACGTCACGCCCACTTCCCCTGCAGGTTGCGGCTTGGGCTGGGGAACAATCCGCAGGTAAGGCCGGGGCGCCTTCCAGCCGGCGGGGTATTGCTTCTTCGCGTCCTCGTCCGAAACCGCCGGCAGGATGATGACATCATCGCCCGGCTTCCAGTTGACGGGAGTTGCCACCTTGTGCTTGGCGGTAAGCTGCATCGAATCGACTACGCGCAGCACTTCGTCGAAGTTGCGACCGGTGCTCATCGGGTAACTCAACATGAGTTTGATTTTCTTGTCCGGCCCGATCACGAAGACCGTGCGCACGGCGGCATTGTCCGCGGCGGTGCGCCCTTCGCAACTCTCGCCGCTTTCGGCAGGAAGCATGCCGTATGCCTTGGCGATCTTCAATTGCGGATCGCCGATCATCGGAAAGCGCACCTTATGCCCCTGCGTCTCCTCGATGTCGAGCGCCCACTTCTCATGTTTGCTCACCGGATCGACGCTCAGGCCGATGATCTTGCAATTGCGCCTCTCAAACTCCGGCTGCAGGCCGGCCATGTACCCCAGTTCAGTCGTGCAGACCGGCGTAAAATCCTTCGGATGCGAAAAGAGAATCGCCCACCCGTCGCCGATCCATTCATGAAAGTGAATAGTGCCTTGCGATGTCTCGGCAGTGAAATCAGGGGCCATCTCGTTGATTCGTAACATTTTGCTCCGGGGATTCGGGTTTGGGTAGACACAGCATCCGGCTCCGCGCCATTGGGCCGGTGCCTTCATGTTGTAATCTGCATTACGTCCTCGATCAATTTCTTGTTGAGCCCGGACACATTCCGCGTGGGTGCGTGACACTTTCAGGCGGGCCTTATTGTGGCACGGCTTTTCAAGCCGTGGTGCCGGTTCTCCAGCCAAAGCTGCACCAGCGAAGCGTTCTTCGCATTCAAAATTGAAGAACGCTTCGCTCGCTTTCATCGACGGGTTACGGATTCGACTACGCTCACCGCAGGCGGTCGATTGCTGCGGGCGTACCGCAGCCACGGCTTGGAAAGCCGTGCCACAGGAAAACGAATCCGCCGATTCTGTCACGGATCCCATGCCGCATGGGTGAGGGCAAATCGCTCGCGGCCTACAATGAGAAG
>CAVWFQ010000004.1:0-439847 GCA_963754335.1 uncultured Phycisphaerales bacterium | reverse complement strand
ATCTTCTAAAGATGTTGGAGACGCATACGAGTAGATAAATTTAGATACTGTGTCGACGCATAGATGCGATTTAACTTCCTCTTTTGCCTCTGCTGCCTGCTGCGTATGTCCATTCGTGGCAGCCCTGCGGCACATGATCAGGCGGCGCCTGATAGCCGTCTCGCCGCCTCTCGACAGACCGACGAGCCGATCCTGCTTGACGCATCAATTCGAGTGTGGATTTATTAACATGACGGCAGTACAGTTCAAGTTGGCAAGACACTTGTTCGCCCTGCTGCTTGTTCAAGCGCTCTGCGACGAAACAACTAAAGGTGACGCAAACGGGACGGTACCAGCAATGATTTCGAGCTGACCGGCTGGGCCAGCAGCACGGGCGCGATACGTGCCTGGACTAGCGACCGAAGTGATGCGGGTGGAGTTTTGGGTGCGGTTCTTGCGGGCTGCATGATCGAGTAAGTTGTTCGCATGGAGCCGAAACGGCTGGATTACGAATTGCAAAAGCTGGCAAGTCGTGCCTACATCAACGACCGCCAGACGCCTGGCGATCGAAAGTTCCTTGCGTCCGCTAGGTCGTCCGAGAGCAACAACGGCGCAGAAAGGCTTATGACCCGAATGCCATTCGGTTAGTCTCCAATTCCTTATAGATGCGACGCTTGTCGATACTCTGCTCTGGGTTTGGTGGTGTTGTTGTACGGCTTTTTTCGCCGGCGCACTAGACGCAGCGCAACACGTCCCGGACGCGCGGCGGGATTAATTATCAGTTCGACTACGCCGCTGAGGCCGACGAGGTAGCTTGCCAGGCAGCGGGCGGCGTCGATAAAGCTCACGCGATCGACATCCACGCCCATCTTGCCCGCCGCCTTGAGCATCACCAAGGCGTACCATGTTGTACACGATCAGGTAGACCGCCAGTTCCTTGAGCACGCCCTCGACGCTCTGGCATTTGAGCATGTCCATCTTCAACGTGGTCTTGAGGTGACGGAAACAGATTTCGATCGACCACCGCCGGGCGTACATCTGCGCGATCGCCTGATCGGGCCAGAGTTTCTCATCCATCAGCGTGGCGCCACGAATACCTCGTGAGTTCGAAAGCCGCGATGGGCGACCACGTACCGTACCAGTCGCACTTCGATCGACTTGGGCAAACGCTCAAACTGCGCGGCAGTCATCCACACGGGACACGTTTGTGGCTTGGTCCATCGCTGCACGCCGGGGCGAAGATCCTTTCGCCGGTGATGCAGGCGGAAGCAGCTGGACACGCCGGCGGCGCTGAGCACGGCAAAGTGCGCAAACGAGCACAACGCACGATCTCCAAGCAGAATATCGCCGGCCCGCAAATACTGATGCACCGACATCACGCCGCGCATGTCGTGCTGGAATAATGGCAATTCTAGTAATTGCAGGAACATGCCTGTCGCCGCGTCCATCAACCCCATGATCTTGGCCATCGGATAGCCCACGCCCGGCTTTTGTCCACGCGGCAAATCGAAACGTTCGAGCATCCCCGGCGCGTTGGGCGTGCTGACGCTCGACCCGTCGGCTACCAGCAGCCGACTTCCCAGCAGTGGCGGTCCCGCAACGATCGCATCGACCCAGTCCGGCATCATCTGCAACAACGATTGCAACAGTACAAGAGGCAACCGTTGACGCGCCTCGCAGTAGCTGGAGGGTGCAAAGTTGAACCCGATCAACTGCCGCAGATGCGCGATGGCGGTGTTGGCGTGGAGCACCTGCAGGATGAACAAACGAATCGTCACCAATGGCGTGAAGATCCGGTCACGGAACTGATGTCCCAGTTCTTCGCACAGTCGCTCAACGCCAGAAGTGATGCGAGAATCCAGCGGTTCATGTCGCAGACACGATAAGACACAAGAAATGGTCGCCATCCGTGGCCTCCTGTTGGCAGGTGATTTCAACACCACCATTCTGACAGGAGGCCGCTTTTCGCGCTAGCGACGCTAACGCGCGCAGCGGCGCGGAGTTATGAACAATCTGGTTAACCGAATGGCATTCGGCTTATGACCCCCTTTCCATCTTCCTTGCGTCCGCTAGGTCGTCCGAGAGCAACAACGGCGCAGAAAGGCTTATGACCCCCTTTCCATCTTTCCCTCTTTCCATCTTTTCATCTTCGGCGCCGACGCCCGCAAGCCGATGATCGCCCGCGCCCAGCAACTGCCCCAAAGCGTCTGGCGGCGCCTGGAGCGTGCGGCCAAGTACGACGTAAAAACCACGCCCCGTGCCCGGCGCGACAACGTCAAAGAACAGGTGGTCCGCGAAAAGGGATTCAAGAACTTCGTGCTGCAATGGGAGGACGTGGCCGAGTTCGAGCATCGCCCCGACTTGTGCCGCCAGAGTTACCGCATGATCGTGCTGCGCAAGAAGATCTCTGTCGAGGAGGGGCAGGAAAAGCTCTTCGAGGAATACCGCTACTTCTTCTACATCACCAATGACCGCGTCAGCTCCGCCGAGCAGATCGTCTTTTCCGCCAACGACCGTTGCGACCAGGAGAACCTGATCGAGCAGCACCAGAACGGCGTGCGGGCGCTGCGGAACCCGCTGGACAATCTGCACAGCAACTGGGCCTACATGGTGATGGCGAGCCTCGCCTGGACGCTCAATGCGTGGTGCGGGTTGATGTTGCCCGCGCCGCCCGTACGCTGGCATGAACGATATGAAACCGAGTGTCATTGAGTGCTCAAAACCCGCCACCTCTGAGCGCTTCAAAACCCGCCACTTTGAGACGGAAGGGATTGGTCTTTACGGTTCACCGGCGAAGCTCGCCGGGAATGGACCGGGATGGCCAATCAGCTCAAGATGGTGGATGTCGTATCGATATTGACGTTACATGCCCGCGGGTGGTCGTGTCGGCGGATTGCCCGGGAACTGGGCGTGGATCGCGATGCGGTGAGTCGGCACGTGAAGTTATCGGCCGCCGGAGCCGGCACTCCCGGCGGAGGGGCTCAGCCGCCCGGGGTTTCAAAACCCGCCACTGAAGCGCTCGCCGGGATCGGCGTCGATTCCGAGGCGGACGAATCAAAACCCGCCAGCGAAGCGCTCACCGGGATTTTCACCGATCCTGCCGAGCACGAGTCAAAACCCGCCACTGAAGCGCTCACCGGGATTTTGGCGGGCCAAGAGGCTGTTTCAACGGCCGGCGGGCGCGGTGCCGAGCTGGCGCCCGTCCGCAGTCGCTGCGCACCGTGGCGGCCATTCATCATCGATCAGCTTGCCGCCGGCCAGAGTGCCCAGCGGATTTACCAGGACCTGGTGAGCGACCACGGGTACACGGGCAGTTACCACAGTGTCTGCCGGATGGCGTGGAAGCTGAACCATGCCGCGGGCGGCGGTCTTCCGTTCCGCCGGATGGAGTGCTCGCCGGGAGACGAGGCACAGGTGGATTTTGGGAGCGGAGCGCGGATCGTCGGGGCTGATGGCCGGCGTCACCGCAGCCATGTCTTTCGCATTGTCCTGAGCCACAGTCGCAAGGGGTACAGCGAGGCGGTGGACCGGCAGACCACCGACAACTTTCTGCGTTGTCTGGAGAACGCCTTCCATCACTTTGGCGGGGTTCCCCGCACGCTGGTGATCGACAATCTCCGCGCGGCGGTTGCCCGGGCCGATTGGTATGAGCCGGAGCTGTGTCCCAAGGCGGCGAGCTTTGCCGTCCACTACGGCATCGCCATTCTGCCGGCCAAGCCCTACACCCCACGGCACAAGGGGAAGGTGGAACGGGGCATCGGTTATGTGAAAGGCAATGCCCTGCGGGGGCGAACCTTTGCTTCGCTTTCCGAGCAGAACGCTTACCTGGCTGAATGGGAATCGTCGGTGGCGGACCTGCGCATCCACGGCACGACCAGGCGTCAGGTGCGCGAGGCCTTCGAGCAGTCGGAGCGTGCCGCGCTGCTGGCACTTCCGGCCGGCCGCTTTGAGCTGTTCCAGGAGCGCAGCGCTGCGTGCATCGCGACGGGCACGTGGAGATCAAACGCGCTTACTACTCGGTGCCGCCGGAGTTTGTGGGGCAACGCGTCTGGGTCCGTTTTGATGGACGGGTGGTAAGAATCTTTGACTTAAAGATGCAGCAGATCGCGCTGCACTTACAGCATGAGCCGGGCCGCTTCAGCACGCATGCCCCGCACATCGCCGCCGAGAAGCGAAGCAAAGTGGAGCGTGGGGCGGCGTGGCTGATCGAGCAGGCCGGGCGATTGGGCCCGCACGCGCGGGCCTGGGCACAGGCGATGATTCAGGAACGTGGAGTGGAGGCGATGCGGCGCTGGTCGGGCTCAACAATCTGGGCCAGCGTTATCCGGCCAAACAGATCGACCAGGCGTGCCAGATCGCCCACGGCCACGGCGCCTGGCGGCTGCGGGTGGTGCGGGAACTTCTCGAGCGTCGCCAGCCGGCGCAGGAACAGGGGCAACTTCCCTTCATCAGCGAGCATCCGATCATCCGGCCTCTCTCCGATTACACCCAGCTGATTCGCGAGGCGTTTACCCAATAACCCTTTTTCAAAGACAGGAGTGTGCATCATGAACACGGGACTTTCACAAGCGATCCGACAACTTCACCTCTCGGGCCTGGCCGCCAGCCTGGAGGTGCGGCTCAGCGAGGCCAGCGGCAATCGCCTCACCCACGAGCAGTTCCTGGAGCTGGTGCTCCAGGATGAACTGGCCGTGCGCGGGGGAAGACAGGTGCAGCGGCGGGTGAAGGCCGCCTCATTCCGGGAGGTCAAGAACCTCGATGAGTTTGACTTTGGCTTCAACCCCTCGATCCAGCGCAAGCGTGTCAGCGATCTGGCCACCTGCATTTTTGTCCGACAGAAGCAGGACGTGCTGCTGCTGGGTCCTCCGGGCGTGGGCAAGAGCTTTCTAGCCCAGGCCATCGGCCATCAGGCGATCAAGGCCGGGTTCCTGGTGCTCTATCGTTCGATCTTCGATCTGGCCCGCGACTTCCTCGATGAATCGGCCGAAGGCGCTGCCGCCCAGAACAAACTGCTGGCCCGCTATCTCAAGCCGGACCTGCTGATCATCGACGACATGGGGATGAAGCAGTTGCCCCGGCGCAGTGGCGAGTGCCTGCTGGAGATTATCCTGCGCCGTCATGAAAACCGCTCGACGATGATGACCAGCAACCGACCGCTGGAAGACTGGGCCAAACTGATCGGTGACGTGCCGGCGGCCACCGCCATCCTCGACCGATTCCTCCAGCATTCCCAGGTGATGAACATCACCGGGCGAAGCTACCGCCTCAAGGACCACGCCCGCACGGCGGAACAGAAAGAGCAGAAAGGACGGCGGAGTACCGCCGACGGTGAAGGGTGCTCCCCCCCGGAAGACACCAACGCCCATCTGGCAGTATCCTCTGAGGGGGGGCCGGAGCGGCATCGCACGACCCGTCGCGAAACCAAATAAGAGTTGATCAGGGCAACACAGATGAGTTATAGGACCCAAAGCGCTGGCGGGTTTTGAAGTGCAAATCGGTGGCGGGTTTTCAAGCGCTCAATGACAACCGAGCGGCAGGCGATATTGAAGATGGAGTTCAAACGATTCACCAACAGCCTGATCAACCTGCCGTGCCAGATCGTTCGGACGGGCCGGGGGATCGTCTATCGCCTGCTGTCATGGAACCCGTGGATCCCCGCGCTTCTGCGGCTCTCGGGGGCGATGCGTCTATTGATGAGGTGCTGACGCAAGCGATGGATGTCGGGGTAAGGACGCCCCGATTCGCCGCGGACGCTGGAGCCTGGGCGGATGAAACGGGGTCATAAGCCTTTCTGATCAATGAGCCGCAGACCGAGGCGGAGCAAGCGGCGTTGCGGCCTCGCGCGACCCGGCGAAGAAAGGCTTATGACCCCTTTTCCGGCCCCCCTTTTCCGGCCCTGACCCCTTTTCCGGCCCCAATGACAGACGCGTGTTGAATCTGATCGGCTGGGCCACCAGCTTGGGCGCGATATGTGCCTGGACTAATTTAGCGACCGAAGTATTGAAGTTGAAATTTTGGATACCGTTCTCAGTGACCGCGTAAGCGCCAAGGTGGTAAGATCACGGCCGATGCGTCCTCGGGCGTCCTCGGCCCCGTCGAAGTACCGCACATGAGTTACAAACCGGGAATTTGGGCGAAAGCGTCTGTGGCCGTAACGGCCATCGGATGGTTCATCAGCATTGCGCGCGCTGCTCATGCCGGCGAGGACACTTCTGACGCCGCGTTTCTAGACCTGATCCTTGTGTTCCTACTCGCGGTGTTTCCGATGGTCTTCGGTACGGTTGCTTTCTACGTTTGGCCAAGGTCGCAGCGAAGCGGTGACATTGCCTTTGCCTGCTGCATGGTCATCCAGGGCATCTTATTGGCCACGGGGTAACTGTCCTGACGGCAAATGGCCGTTTACGTTATGCGCGCATTTCCAAAATCTGGGAACGGGGCACCCCGCGGCGTGAATTGGAACGGTGGCAAAGAAGATTCCGGCGTGAACGGCTGTCATTGAGCGCTCAAAACCCGCCACCTCTGAGTGCTTCAAAACCCGCCACTTTGAAGGGAAATTCAAACGGGACAAAGAAATTCAAACGGGACAGGTCCAATTACAGAAATTCAAACGGGACAGGTCCAATTACGGCCCCTTTCATTGGCGTTTCGCGGCTGCTTGCGGGATTTTCAACGGCCGGCCGCGCGGCCGCAAGGGTCCTAATCCCAGCCGCTTCTCCATTCGCTTTGTCCATTCCGGCCCGCCGAACGGGCGGCTGTGCGTGATGGCGTGTAGAACCGACTGTTCCTCCGCGACGGTTTGCGGAAGGTTGACCCATTCAATCCAGTCCTCACGAACTCCCGTCAGCGGCAGCGGCGTCAAATCAATCCGGGGGATCTTGATCGTTGGCTCGAAGAACGCCTGCCCCAGGCTCGACCACCGCCATTGCTCGGCCCGATCGACCACGTTTGCCCGCAATGGATTTCGGTCCACGTAACGGGCCAGCGTGCTCAAGTGTGGATCATCCTGCAGCACCAGCGCCCCGCCAACCTTACCAAGCCCGGCCCAGCCGGCGGAAGATGGGGTTTGTAAAGCGGACACTTTTCTTTTGCCAATAATGTTGGATGTCCTCTTTTCTTTTGCCCGAGTGTGGGATGAGCCGGTATGGGTGAGTTCGCGAAAGCCGGGCCAGCAGCTCCGGCGTGCTACGCAGTGGCATCTGACGGCCGGTCACCTTCCGGAATTATGCACTTCACGTAACCGGCACTACGGCTGGTGTTTCTCGCGCCGAAAAATCGGAGAGCCACGCCAATAAAAAACATCGGGAAAAAGTAAGGCGACAATTGCACCGCGCGATTTATTGCTGGGGTTTCGGGTCCGCCTCCACTTAGGCCACGAGTCATCGCCCACAAAAAAAGCATGAACGGAACGCCTAGTCCGATCGCAATCAAGTCGCTTCCCCTGCGTCTAACCCATCCTGGTTTCATTTTGATTTTCCCTTCTTCCCCGGCTTGGCCAAGGTGCGTTTTACGTCCGCCGGGTCCGATCGCCCGAACCGCCTTCAGCGCCCATCGGGACTGAGCGGGTCGAGGCCGACCGGGTCGCCGCGACGGCCGGAATTTCTTTTCGGCGACCTCTTTGGCATGGATGTGATTATATCCGAATTGCGGCAGACGGGAGTTGAACGCGTACGATTGACCTTTCGGTGTCTCGGCGGCATCCATCGCCGCCGCGTCTGCCAATTCCGCCACGGCCGCGAGGTAAGGCTGTTGCCGGTTTTCCCGCGCCAGCCGGGGGAATGATACAGGAACGGCGAGGGGACGAGGGACGGGGAGGGGACGCAGTCAGCCCTTAGAGACAAGAAAAGGGGACATCCAACATTACCGCCGGGGAGCGGGAGCGATGAGCACTGCCGGCATTTAAGAGATCACATCGCATCCGAGGCTCAAACTGATTTAGGACAGTTCAAGAATCTTCGATGACAATCGATCCCTTCGCCTTTTGGATCGCACCAGCGAATTCGGCCGCCACATCTTTGTCCGAAAAGCGGTAGACATGGCCGTTGCGGGGCGATTCGGACACTTCGACTTTTACGCCGGACGAAAATGCGACTCGGGTGGATTTCACGGACAGCACGCGCTCGATCAGAATATTGGCGTTTGCCATTCCCTTGATCCAAGTTGCCG
Source organism: uncultured Phycisphaerales bacterium (assembly GCA_963754335.1). Lineage (GTDB taxonomy): Bacteria > Planctomycetota > Phycisphaerae > Tepidisphaerales > Tepidisphaeraceae > JBBSDP01. Next base: position 431,705 of record CAVWFQ010000004.1, on the reverse strand, counting down.
TCACGACAACGCCGGCTTTCTGGAAAAGAATCCGGTGCCTGGTGTTTGAATCGTCGCCGGCCGACTTTTCCGTTTCCGGCCTGGAAGTGGGCGCCGATAGTTTCCGTATGCAATCCGCGCAGACGATATGGCCGTTATGGATATGGGCCGTTTCGAGTTTGCCGATCGATCGCTCGCAATTTTCGCAGGTCTCGAACATTCAGCCTGGAATTTTACACCGGGCGTTCGGCCATCACACGCGGACCAAGTACCGAATGCGTTAAAGACCGGGGGAAAAACCCTGTTAGAAAGCCGCGCACGAAGTAAGCTGAAAAGTGCCTGGTAAACCCGCAACAATCCCGCTTACTTCGTGCGCGGCTCTTGACGTCTATGCGTTGGCAACGAGTTTTTTCCCCTTAGCCCTAACCCGGGTTGCGCGGTTTGAGCAAAATCCGCGCGATTTTCGGGCTGAAAACGGCGATCGATCGGCGTTTTCGATAGCGCCAAGTGTAGTACCGATCTCAAAACCCGTTGTAGTGGAAACCTACCCTCTTGAATGTCGCGGCGCCGCCTTTCATAGATTGGTCGGCGGAGACATCGGATGTTTCTGCGGCGCTATCGACGCACCAAGGACGGGAAGAGCCACAGCTATTTCGCGCTGGTCGAATCGGTGCGCACCGAGCGTGGGCCGCGGCAGCGGATCGTGGCGCAGCTGGGTGAGCTCAGTGAAGACCAGCAACATCGCTGGCAGCAGACCGCGATCTTCCACACTCGCGAGCGCCATGCGCGGCAGCTGCATCTGTTTGACGATCCATCGATCCCGCTGGAAGACGGCATCGTTCGTGTCCGCCTGGGGAAGGTCGGCTGGACCAACGCCCGGGCCTTTGGCGACGTGTGGCTTGGATTGCAATTGTGGCAGATGCTTGGACTCAATCGAATCGTCGAGCGTCACCTGCCGACCGGACGGGAGACGGTGCCGCCGGCCAGCATGGTGGCGATCGAAGTGATCAGCCGCCTGTGCATCGGACAGGGAGGAGAGACCAGCGAGTTCGCCTTGGCCGAGGTGGGCTACCGGCGGACGGCGCTGGAAGAGTTGCTGGGCGTGCCCGATGCGCAGGTGACCAAGGACCGTCTCTACCGCACGCTGGACCAGTTGCTCGGGGCCAAGGACCGGATCGAGCAGGACGTCAAAGAACAACTGGGGACGCTCTTCGACTTGAAGTTCGACCTGGTGCTGTGCGACCTGACCAGCAGCTTTTTCGAGGGGCTGGCGGAAGACAACGATTTGGGAGCACGCGGCTACTCGCGTGATCACCGCGCCGACTGCAAACAGGTGGTGCTGGCGATGGTGGTCAGCCCCGAAGGGTTCCCATTGTGGCACGAAGTGTTCGCGGGCAACAAAGCCGACAGCACGGCGCTGCCGGGGATCGTGGATGCGGTGTCGGCGAAGTTCGGGTCGATGCGTCGGATCTGGGTGGTCGATCGCGGCCTGGCCAGCAGCAAAAGCGTGCAGTACCTCAAAGACCAAAAGCAGTCGTTCCTGGTCGGCACGCCCAAGGCGATGCTGCAGGAATTTGATGCGCACCTGTGCACCCAGGACTGGACGGTGGCGCGCCAGCAGGTTCAGGTGAAGGTGGTGCAGCGTGATGGGCAGGCCTACGTGCTGGCGCGAAGCCGGCTGCGACGCAAGAAGGAACGGGCCATGCGCCGCCGCCAGTTGCACGGCCTGCGCCACAACCTTCGCGCCTGTCCCGGCGCGTCGCCTCGGGCAGACTCAAAGATGCAACCAAAGTGCAGCAGGCGATCGGCCGGTTTGCCGAACGCTGGCCGGCGGCGTGGCGCTTCGTGAGCGTTAACTCAACCGCCGCGACACAAGGCCAGACGGGCGCCGTGAACTTCAGATGGGACAAACCCAAACTCAAGGCGGCGATGGCCCGGGACGGAGCGTATCTGCTGCTCAGTGACCAGACGAGCTGGACGGCCGAGCAACTCTGGTCGACGTACATTCAACTCACTCGCGCCGAAGATGCGTTTCGTACGCTCAAGAGTCAGGAGCTTCTACGTCCTGTCTGGCACCACCTGGGCAACCGCGTCAAAGCCCACGTGTTTGTCTGCGTGCTCGCTTATCTCCTGTGGAAGGCGTTGGAGCACATGCTGCGGAAAACCGACCTGATGACGCGAATCAGAAAACCCGACGAGCGGCGCGGCAACGCTTCACCAAAAGACCGACCCCTGAGCGTGGCGATGGCTCTCAAGCGGATGCACGACATTCAGATCGGCGACATTCTGCTGGAAACCATCGAGGGACAAAACCTGGTTCTCCGGCGGATCGCCCGTCCCAACGCCGAGCAAGCGGAACTGCTGGCGGCTCTGAAATTGACCCTGCCCGAACGATTGATGTCGGACGTGCAGGCGCCTCCATCGCCGTGCCAGACGGCTTCACCGCCAGGAAGGGGAGGTGCGGAAATGTAGTGAAGACTTTTGACCAAAATCGCCTCGGGCGCTATCGCCTAGGCCGATTCTGGTCGCAAAGTGCGCAACCTGGGCTAAGCGACACAGCCCTGCTCACGCCAAATAAAAAAGACGCGATCGTCCGCCGAGGCGATCGATCGCGTCCGATGTAATTTGGTGCCGCAATGACGATCAATAATCGTCCTGGACATTCCAGATCGTCAGATGACTGGCGGGGCGTACCATGAGGATATCGCGATCGATATCGTCGATGACCTGCCCGCCGTCATAGCTGAAGTTTCGAGCGATCATCTGGTTACGTTCATTGGGCGAGAGACCAGGCGTTCCACATCCGCCAACGAGTGACGCTCCAACTACGATCCCTAACAAAGCCAACATCTTCATGACCGCGCCTTTGGTTGAGAAATCCCAGTTGTGTTGCTGATGCTGCGGGCCATCGAGCATTATTAGACTTTACCAGTTTTCGAAGGTTCATGTCAAAGCGAATCCGAAGTTCCCACAAGGGAGCGAGCGACTTGTCGCCGGACAAACACAAAGTTCCCTGTCCGGCGACAAGTCGCTCGGCTCCCTTCCAGGATGTCGCTATCGGTCGAAACCGCGTATCGACTGTATACCCATTGTTTGAAGGGCATTTCGCCATTCGATGTAAAAATAGGGAACTTGAAGTTCCTCGTGCAGGCGGCGGAAACGGTCGTGCAATTCGGCATAAAGCTCATGCTGAAACTGGGTACTGGTGGCATCACAGAAGAATATCCGGCAGCCGAAGGGGCGTATTCCGTGTACCCCGCACAAATTCCCAACCTGGAATGGGCATCGCCCATCACTTTTTTCTGCCGCTACCGGGAGGACGGGGAGTGAACGGCGGATTCCGAAACGATGGTGAACGGCGAGCTGCTCATCTTTGTGATTTGCGAAATCGGCAGCGGACAAGTCAAAAACGAATCGGGCCAATTCCATCGTGGTGATGTAAAGACGGTGACCAAATTCATCGAAATGGCAGCAGCGTCCGGAGGAAACGCAAATCGGCCTGCGAATGGCAATTCTGGCGTCGAGATCAGCGTAGATCGCAGCTACTGCGTTCCGAACGTCCTCCCGCGCAGCGGCGGCTCGAACGCTTGTCGCCAGGTCACAGATGCCTGATTCCATCAATTGGTGTGGGCGGAGGCCGCATCCTTCAACGCAGCGAAATACTTTTTCGCTTCGCCGACCAGATAAAAGCTGCCGGTGATGCAGATGAGATCTTCCTTTGTCACCGCGCGATTGGCGATACCCAGCGCTTCCTCGAGCGTCGGAGCAACCTGCGCCATTTTGCCATAAAGCTCGACATAGCGAGCAGCCAATTCATTGGGATCCGCCGAGCGGATATTGTCGACGCGCGTAAAGATGACCTTGTCGGCGCCGCTGGTGATTCGCTCGAGCATGCCGGGCACGTCCTTGTCGGCGCAGCAGCCGAAAATGACGACCATGGAGTCGTAAGGGATGTATTGCCCGATTGCCCGCATCATCGCATCAAGGCTGGCGGCATTATGAGCCCCGTCAACGATCACACGCGGCGTGTTGTTCACCATTTCCATCCGACCGGGCACCTTCGTGCGGGCCAGACCTTCCATCGCCTTGGTATCGCTGATGGCAAACCCGCGCAGTTTAAGCCGATCAATCACGCTCAGGGCCAGGCCGCAATTAATCGCCTGGTGTTCACCGATCAGCGGCACCGCAAGATGCTCGAACTTGCTCTGCGGCGTGGTGAGGCAAACGCGATTGTGCGGGCCAAGCATCCGGCTTGATTCGAACCGGTAGCTGAATTCGATGGTCTTGCCCGCCACATCCAGCGGGGCGCCCACCTTCTCCGCCACCCGCGCAGAACGGCGTCAGCCTCTGGATCCTGGACGACCGTAATCGCCGGCACGCCCTTCTTGAAGATGCCTGCCTTCTCCTCGGCGATGCGGGCCAGGGTCGAACCCAATTGGGCCATGTGATCTTTGCTGATGCTGGTAATGGCAGTGACTTCCGGATTGATGACGTTGGTGCTGTCGAGGCGTCCGCCCAAGCCAGTCTCCACTACCGCAAGCTGCACTTCCTGCTCGGCGAAGTAAAGGAAGGCGATCGCGGTGAGGACGTCAAAATAGGTTGGCGTCGGCTTCATCCGGTTGACGATCGGTTCGATCCGGCGGATGAGCCTGGCGAACTCAGACTGTGAAATCATCTCTCCGGCGATTGCAATCCGCTCGCGGATATCGATCAGGTGCGGGCTGGTGTAAAGCCCGGTCTTATAACCCGATGCGTCTAACATCGACGCGATCATCGCGCAGGTGCTTCCCTTACCCTTGGTGCCGGCGACATGAATCGACTTGAATTTTTCCTGCGGATTACCCAACTTCTTGAGCAGCAAGCGCATACGATCCAAATCGAAGTTTTGGGTGTTGTAGCGAACGATCCGAAGCCGCTCGAAGTCGCTGAGTGAAGCGAGAAATCGTAAGGCCTTGGAATAGCTGTTGATAGAGCTTGCCGCCTTCACCGGCGGAAACGGCGCGGTCTTGCTTGGAAGACCACCTCGGCCATTGAGTTGCCGACGGTGCCCGGGCCGGCTGAGGGGTGAAGTTCCTCGTCGAACAGTCCCTTGACGCGTCTTTTCGCGGATCGCCATAGGTTCGCCATCCTAACAGGTTAAGAAACGACCTGCAAATCCGGGAAGGAAACCGTATTTCGGTCTTAAGTTAAATAATAGGCGCGAGTTGGGCGAATGTTGCATCGATTCTGTGCGCACCCCGTAAAACCATTCTCGAATTAATCACTTTTGAAAATCCTACTAAATTTGTCGTTGATTCATGAATGCCCATTCTTCTTTTTAGTTTACGAAGCGGCCGCGACGTGTTACGCTGCGGACCAACCGCCCACTCCTTCCTGCTTTCTCCGATGGTGTAATCCGCTCCATCGTTAAAACTCAGAACTGCCTGCCATGCCCGACTACTACCGGCACACCAAAATCATTGCCACCATCGGTCCAGCAACTGATACGCGCGAACGCCTCGCCGAGATGATCCTGGCCGGCGTTGACGTCATCCGCCTGAACATGGCACATGGCAGCGGGGAATGGGTGCTCTCCCTGGTCAAACGCATTCGCGAAGTCTCTGCCGAAATCAAGCGTCATGTTGCCGTGATGATGGATGTGAAAGGACCGGAGATCCGAACCGGCCCTGTCCCCGAACCCATCGACCTGAAAATCGATGACATCTTCGAATTCTTCACGACGCGTCCAACGGAAGGAATCCGCGGCGTTGCCGTCAACTATCCCGACCTTCCCGCCGACGTGAAGGTCGGCGCAACCGTCCTGGTTGACAGCGGGCTGATTCGCATGGAAGTGATCGACAAGGACACCGAACACGTTCGCTGCCGGGTGCTGACTCCCGGGAAACTGGGCTCGCGGCGTCACATCAATCTGCCGGGGATCGATGTGAACCTGCCCGCCATGACCGACAAGGACGATCATGACATCCGCGTCGGAGTCGAAGCGGGGATCGACTTTGTCGCCCTCAGCTTCGTCCGCAAGAGCGACGACGTGGTGGCGCTGCGCACCTTCCTGGAAGTGCTCGGCTCCAAGGCGCGAATCATCTCCAAGATCGAAGACCAGAGCGGACTGCGAAACCTCGAAGCGATCGTTCGGGCGTCTGATGCGATCATGGTGGCTCGCGGGGATCTGGGGATCGAGATCGACTATCACATTCTCCCGCTCGTGCAGACACGCATCATCGAGACCTGTATGCGGGAAGGAAGGCCGGTCATCGTCGCCACGCATCTTCTGGAATCGATGATCCTGGCGCCGGTTCCGACCCGTGCGGAAATATCCGACGTCTCCAATGCCGCCCGCGAGCGCGCCGACGCCGTGATGCTCTCCGGCGAAACCACCACCGGCCACTATCCAATGCAGTGCATCGATGTGATGAAAAAGATTCTCAAGAGCACTGAGCCGACGGAAAAGCGCCCGATCAACGACACCATCCACCTCACCACTCCCAAGGCCAAGATGCTCCGCGCCGCCGCCGTGCTGGCGCAGGAACTGGGCGATTCGGGCATCATTGTCTTCACCCGCAGCGGTTTTCTGGCCTATACGCTGGCGGCGCTGCGTGCGGTCGGCGTGCCGATTTATGCCTTTACCGACGACGAGGCACTTTTCCGCCAGTTGCTGCTTCCGTGGGGCGTCGAGCCATTCCTGATGCCTTTCAGCAACGATCCGGAACAGACCATCCTCGACGCGATGGCCTATCTCAAACGCCGGGAGTGGGCCAAACAGGGAACCTGGCTGGTCGTCATCACCAACGCACTGGCCCACGAGAAAACCATCGACACCATTCAGCTCCGGCAGATTGAATAGCGATCCGGCGTCGCCCTCTTCTCACGCCGGTCCTGTGGACCCGGATCCGGGTCCACAGGACCCGCCGTGAAAAATCCGGCCCAATCACTTCAGGGCGATCCAAACTTCTGGATCGCCGCGGTCAGAATTTTCCGTAACGCCGAAGCAGCGGCGCGGCGCACCTCCGGATTGGCGTCATTGTTTGCCACTTCGAGCAGGTGGCCTGCCGAATCCAGCGACGCCGCTCCGGCCCCTCCGAGCGCATCCGCGGTCGCGCGGCGCGTCGCCGCATCGGAATTGATCAGCCCCCATGGCGCCCGGTCCGGTCCGTTCGTCTGCCCGATATCGCCGGGCGCATTGACAGGAACTGCACGATGGCGGCAAGCATTCTGGGATCCGGATCATCCAACAGCGCGAGCAGGGCCGGGCGCACGCCCGGCATTTGTAAGGGAATCCGCCACAGCGAATCAATCGCGGCAAGACGCACCGCGGCATCCTTGTCTTTCAATGCTCCCACCAACACCGGTCCGGCTGCAGGATGTCCGGGCTGAATCGTAAGCAGCGCCAGCGCCGCGGCGACTCGAACCCGCGGGTTTCCGTCAGTGGTGGCGGCGGCCAACTCCGAGAGGTGTTTGCGCCTCATCGCGATCCGGCGGCATGACCGCCAGCGCCGCCTGATCCAGCGTTACAAACGCCGACGCCGCCGCTTCGCGCACCGCGTCATCATGATCCGACAACGCCCCGAGCAGCGCACTCAGCGCCGGCGGATGATCGCGCGCGAGCACTGCGACCGCCGGCAACACCGCCGGGCGCTGTGGGTCACTCGAATCCTTGAGGATCGCGAGCAAAGTCGGAAGAAAAAACTCGGCCCCAGCCGGATCTTTCACCAGTAATTTCAGGGCCACGGTGCGCACGGCGATTGCCTTGTCGCGGATGGCGTTCCCCATCGCAGCGCTCAACTCGGGGGGCATTTTCGGCTTGTGCGGGTCGCGTCGCACGATCGAATACGCTTCGGCGACGCCCCGCGCGCAGCGCCGCGAACGGCCTCGTCGCCGTCCTGCATCGCGGTCAGAAAGACCGGAAGCAGCGACGTGGGATTATTGCCGGGAGCGACCGCCAGTCGTCCGACGGCTGCGGCGCGAACCGCGGGAACTGAATCGTGCCCCATCGCGATGAGCTGATCCTTCTCCGTTCGCGGGTCCAACGCCGATGCGACCGCCGTGCGCACCGTGGCGTCCGCGTCCTTCGCCGCATCGCGCAACCCCGCACGCGCGGGCGCCGATCGGTCGTTCCCGAGCGGTGCGGCGACCGCCGCGCGGAATCGAGGGTCGGCATCTTTCAATGCATCCAGAAGAGCCGCCTCCTCTCGCGCGCCTAAACCCGGTATCAGCCCGAGCAAGGCCGCGCGTACGGGGGGATGCGAGTCACGCAGCATTTTCCGCAGCAATTCAACCGACGTGGCATGACCGGCCAACGCCGATTGCATCGCCGAACGCACGCCCGGGTCCGGAGATGCCAGCAATTCAAAGATCCGCGCGGAGGCCGACGGACCGACGCTCCCCAGGACCTGGGCCGCGAGGGATCGATTAGCCGGGTCGCCGCGCACCACCTCCGCGAGCGGCTCGACGGCAATTCCCAGTTGGTCCGGCGGCAGCGGCAAAAGACCCTGAATCGCGACACGACGTTGCTTTGGATCGTTTGAATGGAGCAGCCCCGCCAGATCCTCCGCTCCTGCGACCCCGCCGATTTGAAGCAGCATCGCCGCCGCTGATTGCGTCTGCGGATCGGCGTCGCTCAGCAATTCCTTCAGCGCGGCACGTCGAAGGCGAATCGATTCCCGCTGCGCGGCGCTGGGAGGCCCGGAGGAGCCGCGTCTGTAGGCCAGATAAAGCGCCTTCGTCGCTGCCCGTCGCACGTCGACATTCGGATCGGACAATAACGGCGTTACCGCCGAGGCGACGCCGGGGCCGAGGTCGCCGAGGACCTGAGCGGATTGCATTCGGATTTGGGCATCCGAATTTCTCAGTCCGCTCGCCAGGCCGTCGGCCGCATCGGCGCCGAAGACAAGCAAAGCGCCGCCGGCGGCGAGGCGAACATCCGGATTGGCGTCGAGAAGCGCTCGCGTCAGTGGATCGATCGTGGATTTTTCGTGCGCCTGCCCCAGCGCCTGCGCCGCCGCGACGCGGACCGGCGCTTCGGGATCGGCCAGCGCCCTGACCAGCGCCGCGATATCGGCCGACATCGGCCGAGTGGTGGAATTTGAATCGGCGTGGTTCGGACCCTTGCTCCCGAGCCATCGCGTCGCCGCCGCCCGCGCGCGGGGATCGCCGGAGGAAGCGGCGGCGGCCAACGCGTCACGCCCCTCCGGAAACTTCGTCAGTCCCTCACCCAGCGTATTTCCCACGACCGGATCGGGGTTCGAAAGTGCGTCGATGAGGTTTTTTGCGTAACCGGCCATCGCGACACGGACCATCGGACTCTTGCCCGCAGCCTCGAGCTGATGCCCGATGGCATCGGCGGCGACGCGGCGCGTGTAAAGATCGGGATCGTTCAACAGTTGCAGCAGCGATCGTGTCGCGCCGGGACCTTTCTGCATCAACAACTGCGCCGCATTATTCCGGCCGATCGGATCCTTCCCATGCAGTCTTTGCGCGAGGGCGGGAATCATCTGGCCGGCACGACGGCTGGCTTCGGCACGGAGCGATAGATCCCGGTGCGAGTCGGCGGCGCGCATCAACACCGCATATCCTTCAGGATCAATCTCGCTCAATGCAATCAGGGCCGGTTTCCACCCTTTGGTCTGGGCGCTGTTCAGGGAATTCTCAAGCGCCGGGATCGCCGCAGGTCCCAGATCGATCAGCCCCCCTTTCGCGATCAGCACCATATTCGGGGACGGATCTTCCAACGCGGCGATCAGCGTCGGAACCGCGGCCGGCAGCTTCACGGCGGCCAGCGCGCTGAGCACGTGAGTGCGAACGTTTGGATTGGGGTCGTTCGCCCGCGCGACCAGCATCGGGACAGCGCCGGCGGCTTTGGGCCCCAGCGCCCGCAAACGCGCATACGCGGCCGATTCCCAATTGAAGGGCTTCCCCAGCGGATTGGCGAGCAATTCGTGAACGATGCCGACTGATTCGGAATTCGCGGAGTCAGCCGGAACCGTCGCCGGGCTCGCTGGCGCGGTGGTCGAACTGGCCGAATCAGAAGCCGACGCGGATTCCCACCCGACCGAAACGATCGCCAGTCCGACAGCCCCGCATTGAAGAATTCGAAACACCGGCGAATTCGAGCTGGCCATCAGGCGGCACCCCAATCAATCTTATTGTGTGTTGCGCGACCGCCAGAAAAAGAAAAAGCGAAATGATCGATCGGAGGATTCCGTGCGCCGTTTCAGGAGACGCCTTCCTTCACCACCGTCGCAAATTCGCGAGACCAGTAATCTTCCGACTCCCGATGTCGCCGCTCCAGCAGATCCGGCATTCCGATCAGCCCCTGGTCGGCTTCCGTGGGCCGGGGATCGAGCGTGATGGGAATCCGGTGAATCTGACCCTGCCGCAGCACCTGGAAATGAACGGTCTCGCCGGGAGCAACATTTTGAATGGCAATTGCAAAATCCGTCGTGGTCTGAAGCGAAACCTGTGGCTGTTCGGAGATACCGATGATCACATCACCATCATGCAGCATGCGCCCGGCACAAAATCCCGGCATCCGGCTCTCGACCACCACGCCGCTGATCGGACGGGCAAGCGACGCATCCGGGTTGAAATCGCGGAGGCTCACGCTTGTGGGAGCCATGCGAATTCCCAGAAAACCAAGCTGCGGATTCGATTCATACGTATCGCCGGCGAGATAAACCTGGATCACGATACGCCGCAGCACTGCCGCCTGCGACGGCGCGAGCGGAAGACTCTCCTCGACAATCTTCCGCAGCCGAGACAGGTCGTCCCGGCGCATCCCCATCAAATTGACCATGGCGTCGTCGCGCACGGCGGCGTCGGAATTGGCCAGGTCGGCAAACCATTGCCGGATCCGATCGTCCCGTTCAAGCTGGCCGGCAACGGGTCGATCCGGCCTTGTCGATGGCTCCGTGGCCGGAGCCGCGATCGCTGAAACCGAACCCAGCAAGGCGATCGCGATCGAGAACGGCTGGATTACAGGCATCCGACGGAAATTTTGACGATGCGGAGCGTACATCAAGTTCATTATCCTGATCATGCGCGAAAACCCGGATGGGTTACGGGAAAGTATATCCAATCCGACGATCCACAACGAGGAGAACCCGATTTTTTCGGAGGGGCTTTAGCTTCCAAGTCGCTCTACCGATAAGATCGGAGGGAGTGGGCGATCGCTGAGAAACCGCCGACTGAGCCGCCACTGACGGGCGGTCAGATGGTGCTTTCTCATTTCGTTTGTCGCTGTTTCAGGAAGTTAATCGATGTCTTCATCCCTTGCCGACGCCCCGGTTGAAATCGCCGTTCCCATTTCCGAGGCGCCGGGCGGCAAATTGGCGTTACTACGCAGGATGTTATTGTCCCGGTCGGGGCGGCACTGGGCGCTGGCGGATCAGGCGGCCGCCAGTATCGGCAACTACATCACCACGATCATCGTTGTCCACACGCTTTCGGCCGCCAATCTCGGCGCGTTCGGAATGCTGTATGAAGTCTACCTTTTTCTCAATGGCGTGCATGCGGCACTGGTGATCTATCCCCTTTCGTTCCGCGGCGCCGTAATGGACGAGAAGGATTTGCGGCGCTTCTCCACCGGCGCTGTCGCTGGCGATGATGCTGGCGTTTCCCCTGCTGGTGGGAATGGCGGCGACCGGGCTTTATTTTGGCGGCATCAGCGTTGCGATCGCCGCGGCGGCAGCACTCATCGCTTTTCAGGTCCAGGAAACGATGAGGCGAACGCTGATGGCGCATCTGCGCTTCGCCGACGCGATCCCCGGCGACACGATCAGTTATCTGCTCCAGGCGTGCGTCCTTCTGGTGCTGGCGTCGACCCATCACCTGACGATCCTGACCACATTCTGGTCGATGGCCGTCACCTCCGGACTAGCCGCCGTCGTTCAGGCCTTTCAGATTGGCCTGCGCAAATTCCCCGCGAGCGAATTGAAGGTACTGGCACGGGATTTCTGGAAGAACGGCCGTTATATCTTTTTCGCCGGCCTCACCACCCTGGTGGCCGGAATGAGCTACAACTGGACGCTGTTTCTATCCCATGGAGTGGTCGAGGTCGGACGATTCCAGATGCTCGGAGCCCTGCAAAAATTCGGCAATCCGATCGTCACCGCGCTTTCCGGGGCAATGCTGCCGGCCATCGCACGGGCAGCCGCAAGCGGCATTCCCGGGCAAAAGCGACGCGTCTTCATTAAATTTGCCGGTCTGGCCGGAATGCTTCTCTTACCCCTCTTCCTTTTCGTGGAAATCTGGCCCGAGTTCTGCATTCGCCTCATCGGCAACTCCCACCCGGAGTACATGGCGTACATCCATCAATTGAGCGCTCAGCTTCGGGTGATCATGTTCACCTACATGGTCGGAGCCGGGGTGGCATTTGCTTTCTCCTACCTCAATGGGCTGGGGGAGAGCAAGGCCAACTTCTACTCCTGGTCGGTCAATGGAATCGTTACGCTGGTCGTCTCCATCCCGCTCGTTATTCTGTATGGGTTGTGGGGCGTTGTAATTGGCGGGATGATCGGATGTATCTCCCTGGCGATCACAGCCGGATATTTCTTCGTGCGTCATCGCCGTCAACCCGCACCGCCGGAACCTCCCGGCTTTGAAGTGATCCAGGAGGTCACGCCGGTTATTTCGCCGGAGGTTCCGTGAGTTCTCGGCTGAAAATTGCACTGGTCAACCAGCCCTGGGGACACATCGTACCGCCTATCCAGACCGGCGGATCCATTCCGATCCTGCTTTACGAGCTGGCCCGTCGCATGGCCCAAAACGCCGACGTGCTGCTCTATACCCGCGGAAGCTTTCGAAAGGACGTCAAATACGATCAGGGTGTGGAATACCGGTATCTGCCCATTGTCTGGGATAAGGCCATCCAGAAGGTGATGGATCGGGTTCCAAATCGGAGCGCCCCGAACAGCCCGCGGTTCGCACAATGGTACAATTACGCCGGTTACGGATTGCAACTGGCGCGGGACGTCCGCGCCGCCGGGTGCGACGTCATCCATGTCGTGAACCTGTCGCAATTCGTCCCGGTCCTACGACGCTACAATCCGAACGCGCTGATCGTCCTGCACATGCACTGCGAGTGGCTTTCGCAGCTCGATCCGGCCCTTCTCGAACCCCGCCTGGCCCAGACCGACCTGATCCTGGGGATCAGTGATTTCATCACCAACAAAGCTAAAAAGGCATTCCCACATCTGGCCGATCGGTGCCGCACGCTTTACAACGGCGTGGATCACGAGAAATTCGCCGACCGGGGGGATGGGCCGGCGAACGATCCGGCGCGAGAACTGGTCTATGTCGGGCGCGTGACCCCGGAAAAAGGGGTGCATACATTGATCGACGCCTTCGGCAGAATCGCCGATCGGTTTCCCGACCTTCGCCTGCGGATTGTTGGCCCCTTCGAGATCAATTTGCCGGAAATGGTCATTCCGATATGCGATGACCCGAAAGTCCTGGCGTTGCAACCCTGGTTTTCCGAGACTGCCTACCGTGCCGTGCTCGAAAAGATGCTGACGCCGGCGATTCGCGATCGTGTCGAATTCCGCGGAAGCCTTCCGCAGAAGGACCTGCCGGACCAATATCGCACGGCCGATTTATGCGCGGTTCCGTCTGTCTGGGAGGAACCGTTCGGGCTTCCGCTGATCGAGGCGATGAGCTGCGGGGCGCCCGTTGTCGCGACGCTTGGCGGCGCGTTTCCGGAGATTGTTCAGGAAGGAAATTCCGGCCTGCTGGTCGAGCGCGATGATCCCGCCGCCCTGGCCGCTGCCTTGCAACGACTTGCCGGCGACGCCGCCCTTCGCTATCGGATCGGCCGCGCGGCGCGGTCAAGGGTGCTGGAACTGTTTACCTGGGATCGGGCCGCGGATTCGTTGCTGGGTTTCTATCGCGAGGCGCTGGCCACGCGCGATTCGGCCAGGCCCCAGACGCATCAGCGCATTCCGACGACCAGCAACTGAGCGCAGATGACCGGCGTGAGCATCGCCAGCGGCGCGACGGCGGCGTAGGCGACGGAAGGGGCGTCGGAATCGCACAGGTCGTTTGCAAAGACCAGTGCCGGCGAACTGGTCATGGCGCCGGCGACCCACCCGGCGAGCGTCACGAAATTCATCTGGTACCGTACCCGCGCCCACCAACCGACCAGCAGCACCGGAAGAATCGTAATCGCGGCCCCCCAGGCGACCAGAACCAGCCCGTTGCCGCTGACGACGTGATGGTAGAAATCCTTCCCGGAAGAAAGCCCGACGCACGCCAGAAAGACCGCCAGCCCGAAATCGCGAAAGAGCTGATTGGCCGAAGCCGGCATATACCAGACGACCGATCCGATATTTCCAAGTTGCGAAAGGACAATGGCGGCGATCATCGGTCCGCCAGCCAGTCCAACGCACATCGACGTGCTCAGTCCGGGCACTTTCAATGGAATGCTCCCGACCATCACCCCCAGTACGATCCCGACGAAGATGGGGACGAGCTGCGCGGTCGAGGCGCTCTTCAGAGTTTCCCAACTCCGCCTCCACCATCTTGAGCCCCTCCGTCGGCCCGATGGCAGTCACGCGATCGCCAAATAAGAGTTTGAAAGAGGGGCCCGGCGTCAATTCAACCCCGAATCGCGTTACACGGGCGATGGTGACGCCCTCGCGGGCCCTGAAATTCAGGTCGCGCAGTGTCCGTCGCAAAACGTGCGTGCGGGTAACGACCATTTCTTCGCGATTCACATCTCCGGTGGCGGCCCCTACGTCGATTGTGGTCTTCCGTCCGACCTGCTCGACCAGTGCGTCCAGCGCCGCACGCGGACCCACCGCGCGATAAACGTCGCCGACTTGCATTTCGGTTTCCCCGGTCGGGACGGTCATCTCTCTATTGCGCACAAGCCGGCTCAGGATGATCCCGCCTCCCTGCAATAACGGATGCCCGCGCAACGGAATCCCGGCATGGGCAGGACTGGTCAATTCAAAATCAATTGTTGCGATCGGCGTTCGCTGCGCCGCATCTTCCGACATCAGCCGGGCCAGTTCCTCCGACACATTCGCGCGAAAAAGCCATCGCAGGCCACAATCACGAGGATCGGTCCGACGACTCCAAAAGGATAGGTGATCGCGAAGGCACGCCCCGCCGTGTCCATTTCCCTTCCTGTTCTCTCCGGCCCCGCGGGATTCGCGACCAGCGCATTGCGAATGGCGTCCTGCCCGGCGGCGAGGCCCGGCGTGGTGGTGAAAGCGCCGGAGTATAAACCCGGCGAGCTGGCCCTGGGCATATGACAGATCCAGACGACGATCAGCGTCATCGACCGCCCCCAGCCCAACGGCGGCGATGGCCAGCAAATTCAGCCGCAGACCTTCCGCCCGAAAGGACGAGGCAAATCCCGGGCCCATCTGCAAACCGATCGCGTACGCGAAAATCACCAATCCAAAATCGCGAAGGAAAGAAAGAACGGTTTCATTGACCGTCAGCCCGAATTGCCCGAACAGAAGCGCGGAAAAGAGGACGCCGCTGATTCCGAGCCGGGCGCCGCGGATCCGGATCGCGCCCAGGGCCAGGCCCAACGCCACGGCGAGCGCGAGGATTACCATTCCGCTGGCGGCCGAATCCTCGCGGATGAATTCACTGAGCCAGTACATCTGGGGGACAGGTCCAATAAAAACGCCCGCGTCGCTATCGGACATCCCGCCGGTCGAACAATACAGCAGACTGGATTGCCTCTGGTGTATCGGAGAGTCAGAGTCAGCCGGTCGGGCCGCTCCAACACAAGGATAAGCCGAACTCCGCGTCGCCCATTGCTCCGGCCGGCTGGGCTCGCTATTCTTCCCGAATCAACATGAGCGCAACTTTTTTTGTCATGCCTCCCGCTGCGCACGATGAGCTGGTTTCGGCGGCGTTTCGAAAGCGCGGGTACACGGCCGATGAGGCGCAGGCCGCGGCGCGATTCAGCAACATGGCGTCGCTGCATGGCATTCGCACGCACAACGCCATCAAGGCGCTTCATCTGGATGAGCATCTCGGATCGGGGGCAGGCGGATGCAGGCCCGGCGCAACGATCGAAAAACTTCCTTCGCGCTTCAAAGCGGTGGAGCGATGGAACGCCAATCGAAAGCTCGGAATGGCCGTCGCCTTTGAGGCGATGAACCAATGCATGAAGCTCGCCGACGAATTCGGCGTTGGTACCGTCGCCGTCGATAATGCATTTCACTATCTCTGGGGTGGCGGATATGTGATCGATGCCGCGGACCAGGGATATATCGCCTACACCTGCTGCACCGCCGCCCTGGCGGAAGTCGTTCCGTTCGGCGGAAAATTTCCCACGCTGGGCACCAACCCCCATTCCTGGGGGTTTCCAACGCGAAGCGCGATCGGATTTCCGATCTGCGTCGATTGGGCGACGAGCACCGTCGCAATGGGGCGCGTGCAGCAATTCGTGCGGGAAGGCAAATCGCTCCCGCCCGGAAGCGCGGTCGATGCCGAAGGACGCGAGACGACGGATCCCAATCGGCGTCGCCGCGCTCTTGCCGTTTGGGCAGCACAAGGGATATGGCCTGGCCTTGATCGACGAATTGATCGCCGCTTATATCGGCGGATCACTTCCCACGCTGCGCAGCCGCTGGAAATCCGGACCGGCGGACGAAAAGCACACGCCGAATTTTTTCTTTCAATGCATTCATCCCGAGGCGATCGGTTGCGGCGATTTCGCGCAAAAAGCGGACGCAGGATCAGAACGTCAAAGCCGTGATCGAGGACGTAATCGGCCACGGAAACGACCGGTGCAAACTTCCCGGCCAGATCGAAGCCGAGGCCGCCGAATTGAGCCGCCGGCACGGCGGGCTCCTCTTTACTGCCGCCGAGCTTGACGCCTTCGCGTCGATCGCCGCCGAGGCCGGCGTGAAATGGGATCCGATCAATTTCAAAAAAGTCGAGGTACCTTGACATGGGATATCCGGGTCTGGACATCAGCGGAAAAGTCTGCCTCGTGACCGGCGGCACGAGCGGGATCGGGCGGGCAATCGCGCTTGGCTTCGCCCAGGCGGGCGCGAAGGTTGTCGTGGGTTCGACCAATCCCGACAAAGTCGCGGCGATGCGCAAGGAACTCGGCGACGGCCATGAGGCCGTTCAGCTTGATGTTTCCGATGCGCAAAGCGCTGCGGCCGCAGTCCAGTTGGCCGTCTCCCGATTCGGCCGGCTTGATTCGGTCGTTCACGCCGCCGGGGTGATCAAGCGGCAGCCATCCCTGGAAATGGCCCCGGCCGAGTTCGACCGGATCGTCCGCGTGAATCTCGGTGGGAGTTTTATCGTCGCCCAGGCGGCGGGCCGGGTGATGAAGGACCAGTCGCCGGATGGGCGCGGCCAGCGCGGGTCGATCGTCTTTATCGCATCGCTCAACAGCTATATCTCACTCACAGAGGTGCTTGCGTACGCTTCGAGTAAGTCCGGCGTGCTTGGACTGATTCGGGGTCTGGCCAACGAGTGGGCGCCGCTGGGCATCCGGGTCAACGGGATCGCGCCGGGACTCTTTCCAACGGATCTCAACCACTCCATCATCGTCGGCACGCCGCGCGGGGAAGCGTTGTTGAAACACACGCCGCTCAATCGTTTCGGAGATGCTGAAGAACTCGTCGGAGCCGCGATCTATTTGATATCCCCTTCCGCGAGTTTTACGAGTGGAGACACGCTCGTGGTGGACGGTGGATTCCTGACGAAGGGTGTTTGAAATATCTCATCTCCCTTCCTTATCGTTTAAACGATAAGGAAGGAAATGCGTTGGGCTTAAAGTGTTTCGACTTTAATGTTGGTGTTCGTGTAGATGCAGACGTCTCCCGCGATCTTGAGCGCCGCTTCAACGATCGACTTCGCGTCTAAGGTGGAGTGAGCAAGCAACGCTTTCGCAGCGGACAATGCGTACGGTCCCCCGCTGCCGATCCCGATCACCCCGTCTCCGGGGTCGATCACATCCCCGGAACCGCTGACGATCAGACTGGTCGTTTTATCCACGACGGCGAGCATCGCTTCGAGTCGGCGCATCGCCCGGTCGGTGCGCCAATCCTTGGCAAGCTCAATTACGGCGCGGCGGGTGTTATCCGGAAACTCGCTGAGCTTTTTCTCGAATCGCTCCAGCAGGGCAAAGGCATCGGCGGCCGAGCCGGCAAATCCGCACAGCACGCTCCCGCCTGCAAGACGGCGAATCTTGACCGCATCATGCTTGGCGACGGTGGCGCCGAAAGTCACCTGTCCGTCTCCGCCCAGCGCCACCTGTCCGTCGCGGCGGACACTGAGAATCGTCGTGGATCGCGCTGCCTGCATTTGGGCCATGGATATGGGATAGCATAGAATTCAGAGTTCCGAAAGCTGAGGACCGCGGCGTCGCAAAACGTGCTGGGTGAAAAGAAGTCTTCCCCCTCTCCCGGTACTCCGGGAGAGGGCCGGGGGTGAGGGCCGAATGTCACTTCGCCCCTCACCCCAACCCTCTCCCAGGGTACTGGGAGAGGGAGAAATTCCCGGGTAACTCCGACCTCATGGCATTCACTTCCATTCCGTTGCTAATTGCCGCGATCTTTATCTCGGCCGTAGCCGTTAGAGTTGTATTTTGGCGTCGACCGCGCTTCCTCGCCTCTCCCTCGTTGCCCTTGCCGGCATCGGAATGCTTTTGCTCTGCCTCGCCGCCGGCGAAATGGAATGGCGGCGGCCGCGGCCGCAGCGCGTGGTAGTGATGGTGGATCTTTCTCCCAGCACGCGCACCGCCGCTTATCGTGATCGAGCGCGCTGGCGGCTCGAATCCGCCAGCTCCTCGGCGATCTCCCTTATCCGTGTCCAATTCTTTGCCGACGGAGCCGTGTCTGATCCGGCCGGCGCGACGACGCTCGACGACGTGCCGGCGGACAAGACGGCGCTGCCGTCGGATGTCGCCGCCGATGCGATTGTTCTTTTCAGCGACGCCCGGTTTGCGATTCCGTCTGCGCTCCGCCCACCTACGTCGTTGTCGATCCGATGCTCGAGAACGTCGCGGACGCGAGGGTCGAGCGTTTGGAAATTCGCGGCCAAGACGCGTCAATTGTCGTCTCCAATTCTGATCAGCCACGCGTTTTGAGCCTTCGCGGACTGGCCGGCGCGACGCCGGCCACCGCCCCCAGCGGCGACTATTCGATGTCGCGCCGGGTCGCGCCGGGCGCATCGCTCGTCGCCGCCCAGCTGTCGCCCGGCGATGCGTGGCCCGAAAACGACGGATTGAGCGCGATTACCGCGCCGCCTGCGCAAGCCGAGCAGTGGTGGATCGGACCCCACGCATCAGAGCCATGGCGGCCGTTGACCGCACTGTCTCTTCCGACCGACGCCTCGGCTTATCTGGCCCCGAGCGTCGTCGTTCTGGAAAACGTTCCCATCCGAGAACTCGACGATGTGCGGCAGAACCGCCTCCTTCAATACGTGCGCGATCTCGGCGGCGCGCTCGTCATTGTCGGCGGAAATCATGCCTTTGCAGCCGGTGGGTACCCGGGCAGCGCTGCTGGAAACGATGTCGCCGTTGGCCAGCTCTCCTCCGCGTCCAACGACCCACTGGATGCTGCTCGCCGACGGGAGCGGATCGATGGCGGAAGCGTCGGCCAGCGGAGCCAGCAAGTGGCGCGTGGCGACGGATGCATTGACGAAACTTCTCCCGCGACTTCCGCCCGAAGACCTGGCCAGCGTGGGGAGCTTCGCGGAGAAGCTCGACTGGTGGTCTTTCGGCAAGAGCGTGCGGGAGACTCAAACGCTGAATCTCCCACCTCTGGGCTCCAATCCGCACGGGCCAACCAACCTCGAACCTATTCTTGACACCCTCGCGGAGGGCGCCGAGCCGGCGCTGCCCAAGCAGCTTCTTGTGCTGACCGATGCCGATGTCGATATCCGCGATCCCGGCGGCCTAAGTGACGCGCTTCGCAGAAAAAATATCCATCTCCATGTGCTCGCCATCGAAGAAGGGACCGGCCTGGCTGTTTTACAGAAGATTGTGGACGCCACCGGCGGCACGCTGGTTGAACAGCTCGATCCACATCTGTGGGCGACTTCCGTCTCCGAATTGATGCGATCGGTCAGCCCGAATCTGCTGCATCGCGAGCCGATGGAGATTACTTTCCTCGGTCCGCTGGCAGGACAACCGAACCACAGAGCGCCCCTCTGGAATCGAACCTGGCTCAAGGAATCGGCCGAGGTGCTGGCGCGAACTCAACTGATCCCGAGCACGCTCCGGCGGCGGCGATGTGGCAATTCGGGACGGGGAAAGTCGTTGCGACCTCGTTCGATGCCGGCCCTGATGTAATCGGGCCGCTGATGAAACTGGTCGCGCGTTCGCCGCGCGATCCGCGATTTGCCATCAACTGGGAAACGGGAAGCGAATTGCGGGTGACCATTGACGCCGCCGACAGGGATGCGTTCCTCAACGGGTTGCATCTGTCGCTTTCGCTGATCGATGCAAACGCCGGATCGGCCGCTCCGGTTGTGACGGCACTTCGGCAAATCGGGCCGGGATCGTACGAACTCAAAACGCCCGCTCCGCGATCGACGGTCTTTGCCTCGATTCGTGATGGCGATCGAACGCTTGATCGCGTTGCGATCGCTGGCCGTTATGCGCCGGAATTTGACGCGATCGGAAACGATCACTCCGCGATGGAAACGCTCGCCCGCCGAACCGGCGGCGGCGTCATCGATCCGGGCCAGACAAGGCCGATCACTTTCGCCTGGCCGCGCCGCGCGTTGCCGCTGATGCCTGCGCTTGCAGCGCTGGGCGCAATCTTCATCGCGATTGGTTTGGGATATTGGCGCTTGAAGTGATCGAATTCGCAATGCCGGGAATGAATCGACTGTAGCACGCCAGGAGAGCCGGGCCGTCCCCGGCCCGTTTCATTTCCTCACAACCGATCAATCCACATCTTCGCCCGATTCGTCTTCGCACTTGTCGAGATCGCGCGGATCCCCGACGGGATAGTCGGCGGTATACGAAAAAACCCGCCGCACGTAACGGACCTGAGGAAGTTTCTCCACTTCGTGGACTTTCGGGCTTTCGATGCACCCCTCGATCGTGCAGGAATTACTGTCAACGCTTTCGACGCACATCCCCATGCATTTGAGCTGATCGACGACCGCCTGGCACTGTGAATCCTGCAGCGCGTCCAGCACCACGACCACGTCTGTAATTTCCGCGTCTCGATGATTCATAATGGCGGAGGGATTCTGATTGAACGCCGGCCGATTTGCAACGAACAAATGCCCGCGGTTACATTTGGCTCTGGGCAATCGCATGTGGCTCTTTGTGGTGCGGGCTTCCAGCCTGCCCAATGTGAATGGCAGGCTGGAAGCCTGCACCACAACGTATAAACCGGCCTCCACAAGGCCACATGCGGTTGCCCTGGCATTTGCCTCCGACGGAACATGAATTACCGATGGATCGGTTGCGGCTGCCTGTTGATGCTGATCACATCCGGTTGCACTCCGCCGCGCGATGATCCCGCCGCCCCTCCCCGGCGCAAACGCCCCGGCCGGCGCCGGCCCTGGCCTTTT
The DNA here is from genome assembly GCA_963754335.1 of uncultured Phycisphaerales bacterium. Classification (GTDB taxonomy): domain Bacteria; phylum Planctomycetota; class Phycisphaerae; order Tepidisphaerales; family Tepidisphaeraceae; genus JBBSDP01. Next base: position 410,219 of record CAVWFQ010000004.1, on the reverse strand, counting down.
CCCCCACGCTGGCGAATCCCGCGCTTCCCACCACCGGCCCGAGCACGCCCGGCGGCGCACACATTCGCCGGGCTTATCCGATCCATCTACGCATCACCTCAACTGTCTTCTGGGTTGGCGAGCCGCCGGTTGAAGGGAGTCCCAGTAATGCCGCCAGCGCGTGGGACGACGATTGGGAACTCCACTTCGGCGGATTCGATAATCCGACGCGACGCAAGGGACTTGCTCCGGCCGACATCACGCCGCACCAGAACACCTTTTACGTCGCCCTGCCGTACAACGACTTTCACGCTGGCCACCGCCGGCCGGACGTCGCCGAAACGATCCCCTGGTTTGCCGACGCCCAGTGGCGCGACGACGAGTCGATGTGCAAGAACCGCTGGCTGCGGATCGGCCATGGGAATCGGATCTGCTTCGCCCAGTGGGAAGACGTTGGCCCTTTTCGTTCGGACGATGCCTCTTACGTCTTTGGTTCATCCCCCCCGCTCAACAGCCGCAACCGCAACGCCGGCCTTGACGTTTCGCCGGCGGTGCGCGATTACCTGGGGCTGACGGACATCGACACGGTCGACTGGCAATTCGTCGAATATCCCGAAGTCCCGCGCGGGCCGTGGACCCAGATCATCACCAAGTCGCAGATTGACTGGCATTGACCCTCGAAGTCGTCGAATATCTTCGCAACAGCGGAACGCTCGCGGCCCTGGCCGAGCAGAAGGGAATCTCCGCGCACCGCCATGGGAAACATCCAAACCTCGTCCTGCTCAAATATTCCCAGATCAACAGCCCGATGGCCGAGCGCATCGTCCAGGAATGCCGTGGCCTGATCCTCGACGAAGCCGACAACTGGCGTCCGATTGCAGTCCCCTATTTCAAATTCTTCAATCATGGCGAAGTACACGCCGCGCCGATCGACTGGCCATCCGCCCGTGTCCTGGAAAAGCTCGATGGCTCGCTCATGACCGTCTATCACTACCGCGACGCGTGGCACGTTTCATCCTCCGGCCTGCCCGACGCCCAAGGACCAACCGGCTTCGGATTCACCTTCCAGGAACTTTTCTGGCGAATCGTGGGCGGAGCTGGGTTATCCCTTTCCGACCGATGTGAACGCCTGCTACATGTTCGAGCTGATGACGCCGTTCAATCGGGTGATCGTCCCTCACCAGAGGAGTCGAATTGTATTGCACGGCGTCCGCCAACTCGACACGCTCGAGGAACTGGAACTCACCGGCTGGCCGTGGGAGACGGTTAAGTCGTATCCCCTCGGAACGCTGGCCGAAATCCTTGACTTCCTGCAACGCGATCAATCCCCTGGAGTGCGAGGGATACATCGCGGTCGACCGCAATTTCAACCGGATCAAGATCAAGTCCCCGCAATACGTCGCGCTGGCCCACACGAAGGATTCGATGAGCGCGCGGAGCATGATGCAGATCATCCGGGCCAACGAATCCGATGAATTCCTGAATTACTTCCCGGAGTTTCGCCCGCTCTACGACGACCTGCGGGGAAAATTCGATGCATTATGCAAAGGATTGGACAACGCTTACGAGGGAATCCGAGATATCGCGGATCAAAAACTCTTTGCCGCCGAAGCGGTGAAAACCCGCTGCTCGTCGGCTCTTTTCGCGATGCGAAAAGGTACGTGCAAGACCGCGCGTGAATATTTTGCCACGTGCACTTTCCCGTCACTTGAGCGGACCCTGGGAATTGACCTTTCAACTTATGCTGTCGACGGCGCGCCCGATGCGGAAAAGACAGAATGAACAGACGCCGGCGATCGACAACGCTCAGATGTGGGCTGGGGTGCCGTCGCTCACGACTTGAGCATCAGCAGTTCGACCATTCCACCCGCACTCCGAACACCGCTCGCGATTCCCGCGCATGTCGTAGCCGCAGCGCGGACATAAGCCGTTGGCGGAGCGTCGCAGCGCGCGACGTTTGAGGAAATACTGACGTGCCGACCACGCCGGCAGGATCGCGCCGGCAACGATCAACGGCCACAGGGGGAATTCGGCCCACCAATACGGCGCGACATCTGCAATCCCGTCCCATGTATTAGTCGCGCGATGATTGTGCCAGTACATGCCCAAAAGCCCGACACCAGATGCATCAGGCTCAAATAGCGGCCAGGGCGACGGGAACGGGGATGGAAATGGCGATGAGACCCCGATGAATGGCGATTCGGGCAGCTCAGCAGATCCAACGCGGATCGTCCCATACCCGAACCCTACCCATCGCGCGCGTGTTGGAGTTTGCCATCCAACGCAGGTCGGGGACGCTTTGCTGCCAATTGCGAAGAAGAGGAGCAACACGAACAGCAACAGACTCGCTCGGACACACGCTCGCCGAAGCCATCGGATCACGACCAGCACGGCGAATTATTCGCGCTGTCCACCGATCGGCGCGATGGCGCGACCGGAGTCGGGCGCGTGACAGATTCGGCCGTCCGAAAAGTCCCTCCCTCTCCCAGTACTCTGGGAGAGGGCGCGGGGTGAGGGTCTTCAACGCCCGATACGGAATGGCCCCGAAGGCTGACTACGCGTGGATGCCCCTTCCCGAAATGTTCATTTCCGCTTCCGTCGAAAGATCGCGAAAACAACGATCAATACAATGAACGCAAACGCAACTAGAAGGCACCAGACCGGCAGTCGAATAACAGTTACATGCGTTTCGACGGAGTCCATTAATGCCAGATATTCCATCTATTCTCCGTAACCGATCTGGTTCACTTCTGCCCAAACGACGGCGGCGGATTCTTCCCAAGCTTGAGATCCGCCTCGACCTTGGCGGCCGGATCGGGATCAAGCGTCTGCACGCTTCCATCCCCCATGAGAAAGCTCTTCTGCGGGGCGGCGACCTTTACATACGCGAGCACAAAATTCGCAGGCAGGTCGGCCTGCTTCTTGGCGGCGCCGAGCCAGACGAAATCGGAATTTTCGTTGACCCAGACTGCCTTCGCCTTCGCATCGAATTTATCCAGATTCGCCGGCAGCTTCGTCGTGGAATTGCCCGCCAGAAACATCCTGGGCTCAAGCGTCGCGCTCACCAATGCCCCCAGCTTCGGAGGAAGAACATCCTTGTGATCGCCGGCGTACTTCATCGCCGCCATGCCGATCTGCCTGAGGTTGCTGCCGGTCAGCACCACGGCTGCACGCTCGGCGCTGGCGTGCATCTGCTCGTCAAATTTCGCCTTCTGTTCCGCCGTGAGGATCTCGCGGAACTGCCCCATCGCTTTCTGCTGAAACGCCCTGGCGTCGTCGGCTTCAGAAGGATTGGCCTTCAGCCGGGCGGAAAGCTTCTTTTCCAGTGCGTCCACCTTGGTCTTCTGCTCCGCCGAAAGGCCGCCGACCATTTCGCCGAACTCCATAAACGCTTCGTGCATCCCCTCGGTCATCTGCTGGACTTTGTCGGGTTCCTTCTCCGCTGCCGACGATCGAGCCGGCCGGGAAATCAACGCAGCGCTGATCGCGATCAGCATGAAAAGAATCCCGCTTCGATAGATTGTCGAAACACTGTAGGTTCGCGCAGAAAAGTTCATGTCAGCTCCCTGTGAAGTGCGGAAAGACCGACGAAACCGTAACGCCGAATCGATAGTCGGCCAAATCGCAAGGAATGAATCAGCGCAAGAGCGCGACGAATCAAAGATAAATCCGCCGCGGATCAACGCTGATGAACGCGGATCAGCAAATCGAAAACTTCCTAATCCGCGTTCATCAGCGTTCATCCGCGGCAACAATTCTTCGGCTTTGCCTCCGATTTTGTTGCGGCCAGCGGCGCTGGAACCATTCACTTCCGCTCCTTCACTTCCTTCTTTTCCCTCCGGAATTCCCGTCGCAGTCGAACCGCGGCAACCGCCGCGAGCGGCGCGGTGACGGTCACCAGGAACCAGTGCGGCATCGACACCACCTCCATCACGGTACCCGGCCCAAACGCCTGGCCGGAAATCCATCTGAACCCAGCTCGGTTGTACCGATGGGGACCGCCGGAAACATCGAATTCGCGCGCGAGCCGCGTTCCGACGGGCGAAGAGAGCTTCGCCGAGTTCCGCCCCCACACCTGCGGCGGCGGCTCATCGGTGTATCCATTGAAGTGATAAAAGATCACCCGGCCCGACATCGAGATCACCTCCGTCCCCACGCCGGAATACGCCTGGCGGCCGACCATGTCGAAATACCAGTAGCTCCGCGGCCACAAGAGGCAGATTCCGACGCACGCCACCAGCGACGCCGACGAAAGGAGCGAGAACAAGGCTCTGCGCCACATGGGAAGATTATATCGGAGAATCGATCGCCTACGATCTCCGCCTTGAGAAGACCAAATTGGCCGCTGGAAGATAAGTCAGCCGGTAGAGTAGAGGACTGAGCCGCCCGATTGCGTCTCAGTCCCCCCTCGTCGAACCGGACGAACGGATTTCCCGTATCCGGCTCTCCCGATGCCTGCTCTTCCGCATCACTGTCGCGAGACAGAACCGCGCAGCGGCATCAGCCCAAGCCGATGCAACTGCTCGTACCAACTGATCCCTTTCGGTGGATGAAAAGGACGCTGGCTGCGACGCTGAAGGTGCCAGGTGAGCCGTTGGGCGGCAAAACTATTGATCTGACGAAACGCCTTGGCGGGATAGCCGCGACTGAAGTACGCGCCCCAGCCCCGCAGATTCATGTTGACCTGTGCGATCAACCTCACCACGGGCAGGAAGCAGCGACTCGGTCCGGTCATCTCGCGCAGCTTGTTTCGTTCCTTCTGCAAGGACTTCTTGGACGGGAACACATTCAAGTAGCGTTTCTCGCCACCGTACAGGTCGCGATCGTACCGGAACGTATAGCCCAGAAAGTCCAGTGACTCGCCCGGATCGCTCAGCTTCACCGTGCGGGTCTTGCTTCGGTTGATCGTCAGCTTCATCCGTCCTTCGAGCACCGATGAGACGAATCCTTCGATACGCCAGCCCACGAACTTCGCGAGAATCACGAAGTCGTCGGCGTAACGCACCATCCGGGCGTTGGCCCATCGAAACGGGCCATCGCTGCGGTGGAACATCTTATCGAATCCCGGCGCACGGGACAGGTACAGGTTGGCCAGCAGTGGAGAGATCACTCCTCCCTGCGGCGTTCCCTGTTTCGGACGGCTGACCTTGCGGCCACCCTTTCCGCCTGCATCGTCATCCTCGACCACGATCGCCTTCAGCCACATGCGGATCAGCGTCAGGACCGAGCGATCGGCCACGCGCTTTTCCACACACTTCATCAGGTTCCCATGGGGGATGGTGTCGAAGTAGCTCGCCAGGTCCGCGTCATATACCGCCGTCCGGCCCTGGCGCAGGTTCTTTCGAATCTCCTCCAGTGCCTGATGGGCCGAGCGACGCGGACGAAATCCCATGGAGCAGTCCAGGAAGTCCGCCTCGACCTCGATATACACGCGTTTCACTGGCTGCGGTCGGTACGTCCTGGTCTTCAATGCCTCGAATATCTCGGCAAGAAAGCCATCAACGCCCGTGGGGGAGGATCGCACCGCCTGGATGCTCACCCCGTCCACGCCGGGTGCGCCGTCGTTACTGGCTACCCGTTCCCACGCCGAACGCAGCACGTCTGGCCGGAGGATCTGCCCATACAAACTGTAAAAGCGGAACTCCGGCTCTCGCTTCGCTTTGCGGTACAGCCCTTGTCTCAGCACAAAGACTTTCACAGGCAGCCCCTTGTCGTTGACCGCAAAGGCCTCCGGCAGGTCACCGTCTGATTCTTCCGTCGTGGCAATAGGGTCTTGCAATCGGGTCTTTGCTCCTCTTACTCAGGCACAGCACCGGCACGGCCCCTTTGCTCGACCGGCGTTACCCGGCGTCATCGCTCTTACGGGCCGATCCGACTTCCGTCGACGCATGCAACGCGGTTATGGATTCCCTCGTCACACTCTGGGGTTACGACCCCGGCGTCGGCGGATCTCTCAGCTTCCACCGTTTAATCCTTTGGCACGCGCTGTCCCTCTCGACCCCGGGGAGTCCGTCGGCCGCAAACGCCTGTTGCTTACACCGACGACGCTGGGCTTCATCAAATCCGACTGCCTGGCCACTCCCGACTGGCGTAACGAGGCTAGCTATGGGTTCACGTTATTACGGCTCGTGCCTTCGCAGTTCTGGAGCTTCGTGGGTCGGCGTCACCGCCCGCCACGCCAGAACCGCTACATGTCAAACAGGCAACTACAAGGTGAGCTCCTTTCATCTCACTGGATCAAACGGCTACGCTGATGCACCGGATAAACGCTGATGAACGCGGATCAGAAAAAACGGGTGGAGTGCGATGGGACTCGGCGGCGGGTCGTACTTCACGATTCAACAAGATCAGTTTAGGTTTATCGCGATTCCATACTGGCTTGCGACGACCTTGTTTGTTCTGATTTCGTCATCTGCTCTTCACCGCCGCTGTGTCGACTGGCGGAGAGAATTTGAACAGGAGCCAACAGAGGCAACAGAGAAGGACCAAAACCCAGTTTTCTCTGTTTCCTCCGTTAGCTCCTGTTCAAGATTTCCCGCCGCAAAGAGGAGTTATATTCGCGTTGAGCGTTAAGAGAGGAAATCGACAGGCGCGTAGCTGGATAATCCAGAAGTGCACCTAGCTGCGCCGCCGTCATTTTCCGCGTCAAGTCGATTGAAGCGAAGTTGAGCAGTCGCGTTTGGGAAATTGCAGACCTCGTGGCACTGCTCGCCTGAGGGTCTGGCGCGGTACAATCTCGCGGATGCGTCGTCGGCTTTTTACCATTCTGTCCGCAGTGCTGCTGGCGTTGTTCGTGATAACTTGCGTGCTATGGGGACGAAGCTACTGCGTGCGAATTAAGCTTGAGCATGCCGTTAAGGTCGAGGACACGCGCGTCATTATGTATTGGTTATGGTTGTGCTGGGCTTGACGCCTTCAGTCATTTTTGCAGCGCGAACGTGGCGCGGCCGCAAACGAACCCGAGTCGGACACTGTCGGGAATGTGGTTACGATCTCCGCGCCACATCGGACCGATGCCCGGAATGCGGGACGGTCGCGAAGCCAAAACCTGTGCGAATGCCGTCGCGCTCTCGCTGATAATCGGGCGAGTTACAATTCATTTCGTCAGTCCCCCACCTTCTAACCACACGAGGATCGCGCCCCCAAAAAATGACGCCGCGATCAGAAATATAAAGGTCAGAAAGGCCCAGAAACGAATTGGTTCAACGGATCGGACGATTGGCTTTCCATTCTTCCGATGAACAAGCCATCATGGATCGATTTTGCGCCGAGAACGATTATTACACTTCCAATGACGCACATCGGAATGATTGGCGTGTAGTCGCGGTGCATGTGCTTATGATAATCGAACGGCGGCGATGCGCCGGGGGTTAAAGGATATCGCGGCCGCTACCTCGGCGCATTCCGAAGTGTGTGCCCAAATTCGGCTAAATTCGAACATGGCTGGCATCAGGTCTTAGGGGGTCAGACATTCCTGTCTGATACGCGGCTGCGAGTGTCGGCATTCCTGCCGGCCGAGCAGACGCGACGCGACATTCCGCGCACTTTCGCAAGAGAGCGGATCGGCTCGGGAGGCGGAGTACCGCCTCCACTCCCCGGACCGCAACAGACAGGAATGTCTGTCCCACCGGGGGGAAGCTCGCCGCTCCCGGAAAATTGGGCTCACCCTTTGTGAAAACCTTCACGACCCGTCTTGCAATCGCAGAAGGGGATTCTTAGACTCTGCCGCTTCATTGGCGGACGCTTCTCGGCTTCGGCCTTTTGTGGGTCGAAGGGGTCGGTAAAGACCCGTGCGTCCGCCGTTGCGTTTACATCATGCTCGGCTCCATTTCATTCGCGAACGGTCTGTTCCCGAGCCTGCTGGCTGAAGGGGCCGGACCGATTTTGTCGCCGGCACTCATCCTTTTTCTGAGCGTCTTTGCGGGCATTGCGACCTTCCTGCTCCTGCCGAGCCGCCGGCCGAAAATCACGCGCGGCGTCGGCATGGTCTTCCTGATTCTCGCGGGGCTGATCCTGGCGGCATCGCTGATCAGTGTGACGGGGCTCGGCGATCGCGGGACTACATTTACTTCTGGATTTTCTCCGCCGTCGCGATCGGCGGCGCGGTGCGGGTCGTCACCCATCCCGCGCCGGTCTATTCGGCCCTTTATTTCATCCTGACGGTCTTCGCGTCGGCGGGCCTGTTCGTCCTCCTTTCGGCGGGATTCATGGCCGCGGCGCTGGTGCTGATCTATGCCGGTGCGATCCTGATCACTTATGTCTTCGTCATCATGCTGGCCTCGCAGGCCAGCGCCGAAGCCGCGGGAACGACGACGGTCATTGCGAACGAGCGAATACGATGCCGTCAGCCGCGAGCCGTTTGTGGCGGCGGTGGTCGGATTTGCGCTGATGGGCGTGCTGCTTTTCGTGATTTTTGACAAGGCGCAGGGGCTGGCCGGGCCGTGCAACCGCAAGGGACATGTTGTCGCCGCCGCAGATTCAGGACGATGACGATGATCGCAACGCCTCCGGCGAAACGCAGAAACTGGGCGTCTATCTCTTCCAGAATCAGCTCGTGAACCTGGAACTGGCCGGGCTGATCCTGACAGTGAGCATGGTCGGCGCGATCCTGATCGCCCGGCGGCGCGTCATTACGCCGGATCAAATCACCGGCGGGACGCCGGAAATGGTGACCGCGACGGCGACGCCGATCAACGACGATCCGTTCAGCATTCCGGTCTATGGAACGAAAAACCCGAAACAGAAGGCCTATCCGGAAACCTAGAGCGATGACCGAACTCTCACTGCAACATTATCTGGCCGTCGGCGCGATCATGTTCTGCATCGGCCTGCTCGGCTTCATGTGCCGGCGAAACCTCATCGTGATGTTTCTCTGCACGGAGCTGATGTTTCAGGGCGTGGCGATCAATCTCATCGCCTTCGGCGCATTATCACGGCAATCTTTCCGGGACAGGCGTTTGTGATCTTCGTGCTGGTGATCGCCGCCTCCGAGGCGTCGCTGGCGCTGGGCCTGGTCATGCTTCTGTTCCGCCAGCGGAATACGCTGGATGCCGATGCGTGGAGGGATTTGAGAGGGTGAGGTGAGGTAGTGCGGCCTTTAGAGCCAGTAGTCTGTTTCCTGCTTCGAAAGATACGGGCTCCAAACCTGCACTACCAACGAGATACTGAAACGTAAGAAAAAGCGACTGAGCAATGTTAGATCTCGACTCCCGATCAAAATCTCCTACCTGATCCCGCTGCTGCCGCTGATCGGCGCGGCGATTGTCGGGCTCTTTGGCGCGAAGGTCCTCAAGGAGAAATCGCATTGGCCGATCTGGATCGGCGTGGCGTGCAGCGCGGTCCTCTCGCTCTGGATTCTGTTTGGAATGATGGCGTCGAACCCGGCTTCCGGGAGCGACGAGTCGTATCAACTTTATCAGCCGTCGACCTGGTTCACCTGGATTGAGGCGGGCAACCCCGCAAACGATGGGACCCCGGCGAAAGCCCAGACCAATGCCGGCGCAAATCCTCACGCTTATTTCAAAGCTTCCGCAGGCGCTTTTTTCGATCCGCTGACGGCGGTGATGCTTTGCGTCATTACGGGCATCGGATTTTTGATCATCGTCTTTGCCGCCGGGTACATGAAGGGGGAAGAAGGATATTGGCGGTTCTTCGCGTACCTCGGGCTGTTCATCTTCGCCATGACGATCCTGGTCATGGGTGACAACCTGGTGATGCTCTACCTGGGTTGGGAAGGCGTCGGCCTCTGCTCGTATCTGCTGATTGGCTATTACTACGAGAAGCCGGCCGCGCGCGAAGCGGCCAAAAAAGCGTTTCTCGTCAATCGCGTCGGGGACTTCGGATTCAGCCTCGGCATCATGCTCAGCTTCCTCGCGTTTGGCACGATCAGCTATTTCGGGGCGGGACCGGGTACGCATACCGGCCTGCTCGAGCTGGCAATGGGCAGTCAGCTCAACGGTAATCCCGCGCTGAGCGGCTTTCAGACCGAGGCGCTGAAGTGGATTCCGTTTCTGTTGATGGTCGGCGCTTTCGGCAAATCGGCGCAGTTCCCGCTTTACGTCTGGCTTCCCGACGCGATGGAAGGCCCTACGCCGGTCAGCGCCCTGATCCACGCCGCCACGATGGTGACGGCCGGCGTTTACATGATCGCCCGCTGCGGCACGCTCTTCGTCGGCAATGCGGCGGCAATGACGACCATCGCGATCGTCGGATGTTTCACCGCATTCTTCGCCGCGACGATCGCGCTGCGGCAGTTTGATCTGAAAAAAGTCTTCGCTTATTCGACGATCAGCCAGCTCGGCTACATGTTCGCGGCGGTCGGGTCGCCCTGGCCCCGGTCGCGGGCATGTTCCACCTGGTCACGCACGCGTTCTTCAAGGCATTGCTGTTCCTTGGCTCCGGCGTGGTGATGCACGCCATGGGCGGCGAGCTGGACATGCGGAAGATGAGCGGCTGAAGCGCGTCCTGCCCGATCACCAATGTACTGATGCTGATCGGCTGCCTGTGCTCTGGCCGGCTTTCCAGCGTCAGCGGCTATTTCTCCAAAGATGAAATCATCGGCGCGGATTTCCCGCGTCACTGGATCATTCGGCGTCTCGCTGCTGGTTTCAGCGTTTCTCACGGCTTACTACACCTTCCGGCTTTATTTCCGCGTTTTCTACGGGCCGCTCGTGATTCCTGAAGCGCCGGCTCCCGCTCATGGACACGGCCATGAATCGCATGAGCATGCCGCCGCCAGCCATTCGGCCATCTCCACTGGCACAGCGCCAGCTTCCGGCGTGGATGAGGGACAAACCCACCACCAGCCGGGCCAAGTCGATCATCATCACGACGAACACAATCACGAGCCGCTTCTGATGATCGTGCCGCTGGTACTCCTGGCGATCGGCGCAGTCTTCATCGGATATATGGATTTTCCGCGGCACGCCTTCGGCGATTTCATCGGCCACAGTCCGTCGCTGTCGCTTTCGTATCAGATTGCGTTACGACCGCCGCCGGCGCTGACATTCCCGCCGAGCGATTTGGCCAGATGAAGGCCGACGCCGAGGGGCCCTCGGAAATTCCCGATCATGCTCCTCAGCGCCGTGATCTCCCTGTCTGGGTATCGGGCTCGGCGTATCTGCTCCATCTCCGAGCCCGCGCAACCGGCGACGAGATCGCCAGGAACCTCTGGCCGATCACCGAGCATCCTCGAACACAAATACTGGGTGGATGAAATTTATCAGGGCCTCATCGTCGAGCCGTTGCGGTTCCTCGGCCGGGTCTTATTTGGAATCGATAAATATGGCGTCGATGGCGCGGTCAATGCGGCCGGCGTGTCGCCGACCATCCCCGGCTGGATCCTCAAGCTGACTGTCCAGCGCGGCTACCTCCAGGGTTATGCCGCGGCGATGCTGCTCGGAATCGTGGTGATTCTTTGCTCGTGTTCCTGTAAGTGATTTTCGAGATAGTTCGTAGTGCGGGCTTTAGCCTGAGCAGTGTCGAAGGCAGTCCGTAAGAACTGTCGAGCGCCGGTAAACCGCCCGGATCAAAGCGAATGGAAATCTGGCTCATCATTCTCCTGGCCGTCCCGTTCTTCGGAGCGATCGTCGGGCATTTTCGTCCCCACGTCGGTCGCGCACAGTGTGGGCACTGCTCGTCAGCCTCACGACATTCGTCGTCGCGATTGATCGTCGCCGTCACGCAATACTCCGAAACCCAAAGTCGATTTCCGGCCCGAATGGCTGCAGTTCACCGTCCGTCGGCTCGGGAATCAATCTCGGCGTGGATTCGATCAGCATCTGGCTCATGCTGCTGACGGCGTTCCTGACGCCGCTGGCGATCGCCGCCAGCTTCGAATCGATTCAAGCAGCGGCAGCGCGAATATTACGCCTGGATGCTCGCGCTGCTGGCGGTGATGCTCGGCGTCTTCGTCGCCCGCGACCTGCTTCTTTTCTATGTCTTCTTCGAACTGACCCTGATCCCCATGTTCTTTCATCATCGGGATCTGGGGCGGGCCCGAGCGACGGCATGCCGCGGGAAATTCTTCCTCTTCACCTTTACCGGCGGAGTCTTGACGCTCGCCGCCGCCTTGTATCTCGGGATCCACGCCGGCTCGTTTGATATCTCGACAAGTCGTCGCTTACGCGCAGAGCAATCTCAGCCCCACCGCGCGCTGGTGGGTGGTGCTCGGATCTGCTCGCCGGTTTTGCGGTGAAGACGCCGCTCTTCCCGGTCCACACCTGGCTCCCGCTGGCGCATACCGAAGCGCCGACGGCCGGCTCGGTCATCCTCGCCGGCGTTCTGCTCAAGCTCGGGACTTACGGCCTGCTCCGCCTGGCGCTGCCGATCGGTCTGCTCGACGCGTCCGGCGTCGCGTTCCCCAAGCTGATCCATTTCATCGGCTGGCTTTGCGTGATCGGCGTGATCTACGGCGCGCTGGTCGCCTGGGTGCAGCAGGACATCAAGAAGCTGGTCGCCTATTCCTCCGTCTCCCACCTGGGTTTCTGCGTGCTGGGACTGGTCGCGCTCAACGACATCGGCATGCAGGGCTCCGTGCTCTACATGATCAATCACGGCCTCTCGACCGGCGCGATGTTCCTCGTGATCGGCATGATCTACGACCGCTATCACACCCGCGACATCAACCAGCTCTCCGGGCTGGCCAAGAAGATGCCGATCCTCGCGTTTTTCTTCGTCTTCTTTACGCTCTCCAGCATCGGCCTGCCGGGCCTCAACGGATTCGTCAGCGAATTCCTGACGATCCTCGGCGCGTTCACCTCGAAACAGCTCGGAATTCCCTTCGGGGCGACAGCCGCGATCGGCGTGATCCTCGGCGCGGTCTACATGCTCCACATGGCCGCCCGCGTCATCTTCGGCCCGCTCAAAACGCCCGGCGGCGACGACCACGGCCACTCGCGATGCCCACAGCAATTTGAAAGCGGACATCGGCGGGCGCGAGATCGCGATCCTCGTGCCCATCGCCATCGTGGTGGTCGTGCTGGGCGTGATGCCGGGATTGGTAATCGATGCCATGCGGGACCCGATCGAAGCGATCAACAAACCGGTCGCAACCGCAAACGCGAGAACGTCGTCCCCGCAACTGGCGCAAGCGAATCAAGTCGGGCGCTCGCCTGACGCCGCTTGCGGCTTCGCGGATTGACAACGCCGGAAGTAAAAAGCCGGACCGAAGTACGAAAGACTGAACGTTTATGATTTCCCTCGTCCCCGTTCTCTGGCCCGAGCTGCTGCTGATCGTGGCGGCCTGCGCCTGTTCCTCCTGGGTCTCGGCCGCACCGCCGGTTCCCGCAAGATGGCACCGGTAATTTCGTTCTGCGGCGCTCGGCGTGGTTTTCCTATATCTTCTGATTCGCCCGACCACCGAAGCGGATAACGATCAATGGCACACGCTGCACGTCTTTCATTTCGCTGAATACATCAAGTTGATCACCGCCGGCGTGAGCCTGCTGTTCGTGCTGCTTTCCTGGCCCACCGGACCCAACGCCACCGGCAACGCCGCCCTGGAACTGGGCGGCGATGCCGGCGAGTTTTTCGCCCTCATGCTCCTTTCGATCACCGGCGTTTTTCTCGTCGCCGGCACCAACGACATCATCCTGCTCTTCCTGGGGATCGAGCTGGCCAGCATCCCCACCTACATCATGGTGTCGATCTCGCGGCCGCTGCCGGTCGCACAGGAAGCCGGCGTCAAATACTTTTTCCTCGGGGCAATGGCCGCCGCCATCATGCTCTTCGGGTTCAGTTATCTGTACGGCACCACCGGGCAGACCCAGCTCGACTCGATCATGCGGATGTGGCATCCGCACAATTACAATTCGGCGGCCGCCATGACTTCGTGGCAAATGCTCGCGGTGCTCATGGTGCTGGCCGGCTTCGCGTTCAAAGTCGCCGCTGTTCCGATGCACGAATATGCCGGCGACGTCTATCAGGGCGCGGCAACGCCCCTGACGGCGCTGCTTGCCTTCATCCCCAAGATCAGCGGAATTGTCGCCATCATCAAGATTCTTTACGTGGCCGCCGGCCCGAAATGGATTGCTCCGGATGTGTTGATCAAGCTGATGTGGGTCCTGGCCATTCTCACGATGTCGGTCGGGAACGTGCTGGGTCTGCTCCAGGTCAACATCAAGCGCGTCATGGCTTACAGCTCGGTCGCCCATACCGGATACATGTTTGTCGGTCTGACCGCGCTCCTCGCGGCCAAGGGCAGCCCTGATATCCAGCGGCAGGCGCTGCTGGGCGTGCTGTTTTACATCACCGCCTACGGCATCATGAACGCCGGGGTATTCGGCGTGCTCATGCTGCTCCCCGCCCGCGGGAGCACCCGTTACGGCACACCCGGCACGCTGCGCGAAATGCCACCTACCGCTGGAGCCGCCGAAACCTATGAGGACATCGCCGGCCAGGGCGCGAACGCACCTCGCCCTCGGACTGGCGATGGCGATCTGCTGTTTCAGCCTGACCGGCCTGCCGCTCACGATCGGTTTCCTCGGCAAGGTGCTGCTGATCCAGCCCGCCTGGGCGGCCGGCAAGGTGAATCCGGACTTTTCCGTTCGGATGGCCTGGCTGGTCGGGATTACCATGGTGAACGCCGCGATATCGGCGGCCTACTACCTGAAAATTATCGGAACGATGTTCCTGCGGCCCGAACCGACCACCGCCCAGGCCGGCCCCGCCCCCGCCAGCTACTCATTTCGGCAGCGCCTTCCCCATCGGACTGGCGGTGCTGCTGTCGGTGACCGGCACGCTGATGTTCGGCTTCATTGTTCCAACGACCAACGCGCTCACCGCCCGGGTGAGCCAGGCAACGTACATGGACGAATCCCCGCAGCTTCGTAAAGGCGGATCTCCCTTCCGGATGTTCCGTCCCCCCGCCGCACAAGCAGACGCGCGCTGAGACCGCCTCAGTGGCTGCCGCTGCACAAAGGGACGACCTCTCGGCCGTCCCTTTTATATTTGAGCGAACCATGAGAAAGAGTACAATTCGCATGAAAATTCAGCTTGCGTGATGGCGGTGGAGTCCGCCGAAACCGCCTCGATCCGTGCCGGTCGAGGCCAATGACTCCTGTCGGGCCTGATGCCCCCGGGAGCGCTGCCAAAGCGAACGATCCCGGTCGGCCCAGCGCCCGCCGGGTTTTTTTTGTTTCATAAATGCCGGAGCCACGATGAAACTTCTCTGGACCTATCTCGCCGTTGGCCTCGCCGGATCCGTCGGCGCGATGGCGCGGGTGGCGATTGGACAATTGTTCACCCTCTTCTTCAGCGGCGTCCGCTTTCCGCTGGCCACGCTGTTCATCAACGTAGGGGGGAGCCTTTTCCTGGGGTGGTTTTACACAGTGGTTTCGGCGCGTGCCCCGTTTTCCGATGTGACCACGATTGCGATCGGCGCCGGATTCGTCGGCGCTTATACGACGTTCTCCACGCTGATGTACGACACGAGCAAGCTCGCCGACGACGGCCAGTGGATCGCGGCCACGCTCAATATCGTTCTGAGCATCCTGCTCGGCCTGATCGCGGCGCGAGCGGGCATGATGCTCGCCCGAATTCGCTTCGGTTGAGGGCGTAGAATCATGGAACTCATGTCGCTAGTCGGCGAACAAGTACTGCTGCGGATCTATCTTCAAACCGCCGATCGTGCGCCGCATATGCCGACCCACGAGCGGGTTTTGAAGGCCGCGCGAACCGAAGGGCTCGCCGGCGCGACGGTCCTGCAGGGCATTCTCGGCGCCGGATATCATGGCGTGCTTCGGCCCTCGGCCTGGTCGACGGTTCGGCATGTTCCTGTGATCGTCGAAATAGTCGATTCCGGCGATCGCATTGCGCGCTTTGTGACGCGCACCTTCGACGAACTTCTGATCGGAGGCATGCTGACGCTGGAGCGCGCCGCCGTCGCCTTTTATCGATCGCGGCCGGCGGAGGGAGCAGGTGGGCTGAACATCGCGCTCGCCGCCGCTCTTCGACCTCTCTCGACGCTGCCTCCGATCGCGGAAGGGCCTCACATGAAAATTAATCAGAACGGCGTTCTCCTGCGCGTTTTCATCGGCGAATCCGACCGCATCGATGGTAAGCCGCTGTATGAAGCGATCGTGGAGAAGGTCCGCGGGCTGGGGCTCGCCGGTGCGACCGTCCTCCGCGGCACCGGGGGATTTGGCGCCAACTCCGTCGTTCATCGGGCCAGCCTGATGGACATGTCGCCGGACCTGCCTATCGTGATCGAGATCGTCGATGCGGAGGACAAGATCAAACTCCTGCTGCCGCATCTGGAGAACATGGTGAAGGAGGGAATGATCACCATGGAATACGTTGTGATTCTGGCATACCGCCACGCAGAGACCACGGGAAATTGAATTGATTGCGGGAAGTTGGATTTCGGACCCGCGACCGTGAGCGTTCCTCGTGTAGCCGGTGAGCTTGCTCGCCGTTTGCTTCGAGGGACAAAACGGCGAGCAAGCTCACCGGCTACACAGGAGGATTCACACGGCTGGATTCCACTGCCTTTCGAGGTCCCGGCTCTCGCAGACGCGTTCGATTTGCTTCTGGAGCTTGTAATAACAGATCACTTCGTTCTTAACGATCGGATTGTTGACTACGTCGTCGATCGATCGTCCGCGAAACGCCAGCACGCGGCGCAGCGGATTCTGCACGACGACATATTCGATGCCGTTCGGCGTCCGTCGGCGCGAAAATCGGTCGCGAATACCCAGTATGCCCAGTTGACTCATCGTGAGACATTGTAGCACCGCCGCGGTACATGCAAATCAGCTCTCCGGCCGTGCCATGGGGACTGGATCCGGCGGCGCCGCGGCGCCGGTCAACGCCGCGCGGATCCGCTCGACGTGGACGTGACAGTTTTCGATGAATACCGAATATTTTTCCTGGGTTCCGCCGACCGCGGTTCCGGCGACGTAAACGCCGGAAACGTTTGTCTGCATTGTTCGTTCGTCGAATGTCGGATTCTGACAGGGTCCGCCCAGTTCGACACCCGCCAGGCGCAGCAGAGTGACATCCGCCTCGTACCCGATCAGGGCCAGCACGAAATCCGCCTTGATCTCCCGCGGCGCTCCGCCTCCGGTCGATCGGAGCTTCACGTGCGTCGGCGTGATCGCCTCGGGGACGGTGTTGAAATAAGCGGGGATTCGCCCCGATTCGATCAAACCATTCATCTCGGGCAAAAGCCAGTATTTGATGCTGGTCGCGTCAAGCGTGCCGCGGCGATAACTAAGCGAAACCCGCGCCCCGCCTGATGACAGCGTAGGGCCGCCTCGACGGCGGAGTTGCGTCCGCCGACCACCAGCAGCTCCTGCCCGTAATACGCGTGCGGATCCTGAAAGTAATGGCTGACGTGCGGGAGATCCTCGCCGGGCGCGTTCAGCCGCCGCGGATGATCCGTTCCGCCGGTGGCGAGGATGAGGCGCTTGCACGCATAGCGGCGCTCGCCGCCTTTCGGTCGGGTCGTCAGTCGGAATCCACCCGCGCGTTGTTCGATGCCTGTAACGGGTTCATAGGTGTGGACCTCGAGATCGAACATTCCCGCCACCGTGCGCAGATAAGCGAGATATTCCTCTCGCGTGCTTTTGGACTGATCGGGCGTCTGGAGCGGCACGCCGGCGATGGCAATCCGCTCGTTGGAGCTGAAGAACCGCGTCTGAGGAGCGAACCAGGAGACGGTGTAGCCGATCTGCTTCGCGTCAAAATGCAGATAATCGATGCCAGACCGCTTGAGGGCGACGGCCATCTCCAGGCCGATCGGCCCGGCCCCCACCAGGGCAACGTCTGTCATCGCTGGAGCGTCCATCGAGCCGATGGTAAGGGCGCGCACGTCCGTAAACCAAGCGGGAGAGTCTGATAAATCCCGGTAGCGATTCAGAAGCCCAGCCGCTCGTAAAAAACAGTTGACATCCATCTTGCCGCCACATGGGAAGATGGATAAACCGGCGCACCCCGAAAACCGATTTCTTCGTTGGAGAGCGCCATTTGCGCATGCGGCTTACGTCCAGCCGCGTCAAGTCCGTTTATGTTTCATCCACGCCCCCGGCGACAATTTCGCCACCTTCCGCACACGGAACGCCGTGCTGCCTCCACATCTCTCCGCCCGATTTCCTGCTCTTCGGTTTCCAGGCACCGCGCGGAAATCAGGTCTCTGATCGACGCGCTGACCGCCCGGATCGCCATTCTCGACTCTTCGGGAAAGGTCTTATCGACCAACCGCGCCTGGGTGGGTTTCGCGAACGCAAACATCTCCAACCCTGCACTGATCGGAGTTGGCGGAGATTATCTGCGCGTCTGCGACGCGCTTGTCGGGGAGTGCGGGGAGGAAGGGGCTGCCGCGGCGGCGGGAATCCGGGAAGTGCTGGGCGGCGAAAAGTCTACCTTCACCCTGGAGTATGCCTGCCATACCGCAACGCAACGACGGTGGTTCATCGTCCGTGTCGCGCGATTGACTGGAGACGGCCCCGGGCGGCGCGGTCATCGCGCATGAGGACGTCAGCGATCGACGCGCCGCGGAAGATCGGCTCCGACACGAATCGCTTCACGATGCGCTGACCGACCTCCCCAACCGACTTCTGCTCCACGATCGCATTCAACATTGTCTCGATCGGGCGCGACGGGAGGACGATTACCGATACGCCGTTCTGATTCTCGATCTGGACCGGTTCAAAGTAATCAATGACAGCCTCGGCCATGCGGTCGGGGATCGGCTGCTCCAGGAAATCGCCGAGCGTCTTCGCTTCTGCCTCCGCGACGTCGATACCGTGAGCCGCCCGAACACGGCGGGCGACGCCGGGCCGGGCTCGGGAACCGTCGCACGCCTCGGCGGCGACGAATTTACGCTTCTGCTGGAAGGGCTGCGCGATCCCCATGATGCGGTGCGCATCGCCGAGCGGATCCTGGCCGCCGTCGAGCAACCGATCCATGTTGACGGACATGAATTGCTCACCACCGCGAGCATTGGAATTGCGATGGGGACGGTCAACTACATCAAAGGGGCCAACCTGCTTCGCGACGCCGACGTTGCCCTCAATCGCGCCAAGACTTCTGGAAAAGCGCGATATGCGGTCTTCGACTCGACGATGCACGAATCTGCGGTATCGCGGCTTCGCCTGGAAGGCGACCTGCGCCGCGCACTCGAGCGCGGAGAATTTCAGCTGCATTATCAACCCATCGTATCGCTGGATTCCAAGCGCCCGGTCGGATTCGAAGCCCTCCTTCGCTGGCAGCACGACGGAAAGCTCATCAGCCCCGCCGATTTCATTCCAATTGCCGAGGACACCGGACTGATCTTCCCGATCGGCGGATGGGTCCTGGAGGAAGCCGCCCGGCAACTTCGCGCCTGGCGCGACCTTTGCCCGGCCTTCGAGCACCTCTCCATGAGCGTGAACTTGTCGCGACGGCAGTTTGCCGATCCGGGCCTCGTCGAGCATCTTCAGCATGTGCTCCAAACCACGGAAATTGAGCCGTCCCTGCTGAAACTGGAGATCACCGAAAGCGTGATGATCGTCGACACCCAATCGGCCGGCCAGATTCTCAACCGGATCCGCGAGACCGGGGCGCTGCTATCCATGGACGATTTCGGAACCGGCTACTCGTCGTTGAGCTGCCTGCACCGATTCCCGATCGACGAGTTGAAGATCGACCGCGCGTTCATCCAGGATATTCCCACCCGGCCGGAGTCGGCGGCCGTCCTTCAGGCGATCATTTCCCTCGCCCACAATCTCAATATCCGAGTCGTGGCCGAAGGCGTTGAAACCATGGAGCAGGTGGCGCTGCTTCAGGCGCTCAACTGTGACCTGGCCCAGGGATATCTCTTTGCCCGCCCGCTCCCGGCCGACGCTGCCCTTCGTTTCATCACCAGTGCGCCGGTTGCGGAAAAAGTGGCTTAGGCCGGATCGAGACCAAAGCGCATCCGACATTGAACGTTGAAAGTTGAGCGTTGGACGTTGAACGTTTTCTTTTTCTTGCAAACCAATGGAGTCAAATCCGCAGACCCCGGGCCTGTCTTGGATCGAAAACGCGCCAGGGATTTGCGCACGCGATCCTGCACAGCGCACGTGCTAACATCTTTCCATGGAGCTGAGTCCCTGGTTCCGCTATGCGCCGCGGATGCGCAAGCTTCTCTTCGCGGCGATCGACGAAGCCGCGCGCCGCGGCGAAGGGGAGGTGACCGCCGAACACCTGCTTCTGGGGATCCTCGCCGACCGGGCGGCGGCGGCGGTCTTTTTGCTCCAATATGCCGGGGCAGACAGCGATCGGATCCGAGAGGAATTGCAATCGCGTCTGGGCATAGCCCCGCGACTTCGCGCAGCGTCTCTGCCGCAGTGCCTTTCCACCTCTGCCCGCCGGGCGCTGGATCTGGCGGCGGATGAATCCGAAAAACAGCGCGATCGGCACATCGGCACTGAACATCTCCTGCTCGGACTGATTGCCGGCGCTACCGGCCCCGCCGGCCAGTCGCTCGATCGCCTCGGAGTGACCTACGCCACTGCGTGCAGCGGCATGAAAGCATGGGCACGCAACGCCATGCCCCGCGAGCACGCGCCGTCGAGGGTTGCCCGGCTGGTGCCGTTCCATGTTCGGGATGCGATCGACCGCGCCGCCGCACCGATCAAGAGATGGGGACGCCTCGGCTACGACGTCCTCGTCCGGCGCAGCCTCGGTCATCCGGGTTATGTGCGCAATCCGTATCCCCTTTACCGCTGGCTGCGCGAAAAGGAGCCGGTGCGAAAGGATCCCACGGCTTCAGTCTGGGTGGTGACGCGCCACGCGGACGTACTCAGCATGCTCCGCGATCCGCGATTCAAGCGTGATCCATTCAACGATGGGAACCTGCCAGCGGCAGTGCGCAGCCAGGTGGGGCTGCGAAACGAATCGGCGCCGGTTGCGCTCGGGGTTGATGACGCCGACGTCTTTTCGCAGCAGATGCTTTTCCTCGACCCGCCCCGCCACACACGGCTGCGTGCATCGTTCTCGAAGGCATTCACGCCACGCGTCGTCCAAAATCTGCGCCCGCGCATCGAGCAGATCGCCACGGCGTTGCTCGATCGACTCGGGAACGCGGAACAGATGGATGTGATCCGCGACTTTGCCTATCCGCTGCCGACGATGGTCATCGCAGAGCTTCTCGGTTTCCCGGCCGAAGACTACGAACGGCTCAAGGTCTGGTCCGATGATTTCGCGGCGGTGCTCGGACTCAACCCCTCCGCCGAAGAACAGTCGCGCGCGGCGCGAGCCTGGCGGCAATGGGAGAATATTTCCAGGAAAATCTGAAACAGTACGACGCCGGGCCGAAGGAGAACCTCATCTCCGCCCTGGTGTCTTCACAAGGTGAGGGCGAGGGGCTCACGACCGTCGAATTGTTTGCCAACTGCGTTCTCCTGCTGGCGGCGGGCCACGAGACAACGACCAACCTGATCGGCAATGGCCTGCTGGCGCTGCTCCGTCATCCGGATCAGCTTCACGCGCTCCGGTCGGATCCGTCGCTCGCGGGCAGTGCGATCGAGGAATTGCTGCGCTTCGACAGCCCCGTCCAGTGGACCTCGCGGATCGCCGGTGAACCCCTCACGCTCGGCGGGCACTCCATAGAGGCCGGCGACTTTGTCCTCGCCTCCCTCGGCGCGGCCAATCGCGATCCGGCTTTCTTCGACGCTCCCGACCGCCTGGACATTCGCCGGGTTGACAACCGGCATCTCGCGTTCGGCCAGGGGATCCACTTTTGCCTCGGAGCAGCGCTGGCGCGATTGGAAGGTGAAATCGCGATCACGATGCTCCTGGCGCGCTGCGGCAATATCCGGCTCGCATCACGCCGACGCCATTGGCGCGGCGGGGTGATCTTCCGCGGGCTGAAGGAACTGCCGATCAGGTTCAGATAGAAGCGCGAATGGAAAGCCAGGAATGAATAGTCCGAATCTCGAACCATCAGCGCAATTCCGCCTTCGCCGAGGCTTATCTTTTCGAGCGTCGCGCTTGGATTCACCTTCCTCGCGGTGATCGGAATGTGGCGATTGAGTTACACGAATCCGCGGTCGCCCAGCGACGCAATCGGGAACGGCGTCGAACTTTGTTATGATGGAGGGCAGATTTTTCTACTCTGCTCCTATCCAAGCGAAGGGCCATGGTCGGATGTCACACACGATGTTCAATTCGCGAATTTCGAACTCATACGCCATAGAGGTTTTTGGGCAATCACCCTGCCATTTTGGTTTGCGTTGACTGTTTGCATCGTGTCGGCCGCACTACTGAGCTTGATCGCCCGTCGTCCGCTCGAATTAAGACGTCGAATCAAAAACGGACTCTGTCCCCGCTGCGGCTACGACCTTCAGGGAAGCGGTCGCCGTTGCCCGGAATGTGGCCTTACAGCGGCCAAGGCCACATGAGCGATTATTGTCCTCCTGCTATCCGCCAAGTGAATCCACCCATTTCACATACTTCTCCATGTCGAACTTCCGTTCCAAGCCCGCGGCGTTCATATAACGGACCATTCCGAAGATTTTTCGCTCTCCCCACGGCCGATCATGAAGCCCGTAAATCCAGGCGACATTCGCAAAGGCGTTGGGATCGCGGCCGCACAGGAAATATTTGTTGTTGAGATAGAGCGTTTCATCGAACGCCTCGCGCGGGGTGCGTTTCCATTCCAGGATCCGCTTTCCCCAGTACATGCGCATGTAATTGTGCATATAGCCGGTGCGCGTCATCTCAAGCTGGGCGGCGTTCCAGTAGCGGTCCTCGGTCTGCGCATGTTCAAGCTGATGACGCGAATAGATCGCCGGCCGTTTGTCATCCTTGTGTGCGGCCAGCGTCTTGCGCGCCCAGTTCGGAAGCGCGTCATAATCGTCGTAATTCGGCGTGAAATGGACGTAATTGACGGCCGCCTCGCGCCGGACGATCAGTTCTTCCAGAAGTGATTCGGTATCGCTCCCTCCTTTGGGCCGGGCATTGCGAACGGCCAGGGCAATTTCCAAGGGAGAAATCTGCCCGAAATGGAGATAGGCGCTCAGCATCGACGTGGCTTGTTCCGAGGGCTCGTTGCGACGATCCGCATAGCCGCTCAGGCGATCCCGGATGAATTGCCGCAACCGCGACGCGGCCTCTTCCTCTCCGCCGGCGAATTGCGATGAAGGCTTGACGGCGCGATCGACCCGCAAATGGCTCAAGGCCTCGATCGGATCCGAAACATTCAAATCGCTTTTGAGCTTCAGCTTGCTTCCATCAACAGCGGCCCGGCGGAGCGCAAGAGGCACGAAATACTGATTCCAGATCCGGTGAATGCGCGGACGCAGCGTGCGGGCGGCAAACTCTGATTTGTCGGAGGCCTCCTCCACGGGGACCACGACATCACTCTCGACCTGGATCACCTGCCGCTTCGCCTCGTCGGCCACGCGGTCGCGCCATCGTTTTTGCAATCGCTGATATCCCCGGTCGCAAACGACAATCGATGCCTTTTGCCCCAGGTCCAGCGCAACTTCATCAGGCTGGCCGCGGCGCAGGACAAAGCCGATCCGGCGGGCGGCCAGGTTGGCTGCCACATCACGCAGTCCCTCGAGCATAAAGGCATAGTGACGTGCGTTGGCCTCGGGATAGTTGTCGGTCAGTCCAAATCCGACAAGCAATGGCTGCCGCAACTCGTTTGCCCGCTTAATCGCATATTCCAGGGCATGATTGAAGCGCGTTCGCTGCGACGCCTGCATCCAATACAGCACGTATTCGGAACGCTTTTCAGGGAAATCGCCATTAAGAACGCGAATCCGGGTCGGCTGAACCATGCAACGATTGTAAGCCGCTGCGGTTATCCGCGGGCTCACTTAAAACGTCCGATAATTCAATTGAAAACTCACCACGGAAAAAATCTCGCGAGCGATTTGACCCTGGGAAAAATGTATCGTCTCTTACTGCTGCCATGAAACTCTCAAAGAAATACACTGCGTACGCGACGATCCTTGGGCTGGCCGTAACGGCTTATGGGATCGATTGTGCGTTTTTCGGCCCGAAGCCGGCGGAAGCCGTGGCGGTTGCCGCTGACGAACCGGTCGGCGTTAGCGCCTCGGACACGGTCGCGCCCGCCGCCGAACCGCACATCGCACCGGCCCCGGGGGTCGCCGATCAACTCCGTACACTGTCCGGTAATGGCAACATCGAGTTGCCGAAGCTTCGAAACGCGTTCTCCCCGTCGTCCAAATGGATCGCCGAAAAGCAGCCCGAGGCGGCACTTCCCCGCGAGCAGTTCGCCGAGTCGTTTCGTCATGCTCACCGCGTGGTCGCGATTATGACCGATAAAAAGGGGGCTCGGGCGATCGTAGACGACCGATTGCTCCGCGTGGGTCAGTCGATCGACGGATTCCAACTCACGTCTGTCGATCATCGCTCCGCATGCTTCAGCGGACATGGAGTCCAGGTCATTCTGTCGGTCGGGGAAAACCTGATTATGGCAGACTCCAATTGACAATATTCACTTAAAATGATTTTTGAGGTGCCTCACCTTAAGCACATGAGATGCTCCGACGATCAAATAGTGGGGTGATCGTCGTGACAAGTGTCGTTGAAAGGAACTGCATCTCATGCGTACCACTCGTAAGAATCGTCACAGTGCCTTCAGCCTGATCGAGCTCGTGATCGTAGTCGTGATCATCGCGATCATCGGCGCGATCGCCATTCCCAAGATGAGCCGGGGCGCGCGGGCGCAAATGACTCGGCCCTGATTCAGGACCTGAGCACCATGCGCAGTTCGATCGACCTCTATACGACGGAGCACAATGGGACTCCGCCAAGCAATGCCACCTCGGCAGCGTTTATTTCGCAGCTCACATCATACACGGACATCAATGGGCTGACTTCAACGATCAAGGATACGACACACATTTACGGACCCTACCTCAAGAGCTTGCCCAATCTTCCGGTGGGCACTAACAAGGGCGCGGCGACGGTAACCATCACCGGACCCGTGGGCACGGGCGCCTTCGCCTGGTTTTTCGATGGCGCGACAGTCTGGGCCAACGACCCGGTTACGGACACGGACGTAAAGGGTGTCGCTTACAGCACATACTAAGACAAGAAACCCTTCGGCAATTCATTCCTGAAAGCCCGGCCAGCTTGTCTGACCGGGCTTTCTTATCGCCCGCTTTTTAATTGTTTGTGATAGTGCAGCGTCGCACATAGCCCGGAAACAGCCTCAGAAAAAAAAAGTTGGAATTCTTCAGGAATTGGGTTGCCTCGATGTTTGGCCCCCTTATAAACCCACGCGAAGGTTGCGAACAGCGTTGTACGCAGGAGACGGGGAACCTTCAGATTCGGGGTCGGAAGCAGTTCGGGCTGCGAGTCTGAGCCGTCAGGCTTGGACCGGTCTTGTTGCCCGCACTAGTTCGGGCCAGTCTCTCGTGCGCGAAATTGCTCGCGTCGCGATCGGAGATGGTCTGCGCGCCGCCGGCCCGCCAAACATCCACACTGGAGGCTCCATGCCTGTTCGAAGAAGGCCGCATTCTCGCTCTGTCCCGATGTTCGAAGCTTTGGAGGGCCGCTGCATGATGAGCGTCACGCCGACGGTGCACGACGGTGGAGGCACCCAGCTCCTGAGCAGTTCCATGGTCCAGAGCGGGACAGCGAATGATCCGAACGTTTATCAAAACTATCTTGTCCGCTCGGAGCTGAACCTGACCAAGATCAGCAATGTCACGATCACTCAATGCGACATCGGGGGTTGGGGTTCGGCCAACAATGGCATCTTCGTGAATACGATCAGCAATGTCTCGATCGTCGGAAACACGTTCCACAACTTGCCCAGCAGCAATGGCATCGGCGCCAATGCCACCAATATTGTCGACTGCCACTTCGATGACAACACCTTCGAGGGCGATAGCTCGTCGGCGAACTCGGGCACGAACTATGTCTGCGAACCCATCCACCTGGATTTCGGCCTCGGCGGAGCTTCGCAAAACGATACGATCAACGGAAACGTGTTTCAAACCTATCGACGTAACGCCATCGAGATTCAGGGCGTAAGCTCCGGTGGTTTGCAGGTTGACCACAACTATATTGGCGTCCCGATGAAGGAAGACAGTCACATGGCGATGTCGATCGCCACCGGCGACAATACGACGATCCCCGGCGCCAAGACCAGCGGCAATGAGATCGCCTATAACACGGTCCTGGGCAGCTCCAGCTCGGGCACGATGTCGAGCGGGGCCATCGAGAACTACGGATCGGGGACCAACATCCACGACAATTACATCAGCCAGTGGGGGTCGGGAATTTTCTGGAACTGGTCGGGACTCGATGGAAAGGTTCCCTGGCATGAGACGAATAACACATTCGTCGGATGCGGTACGGCACTGGCAGGCAGTGAAGGATTCGGGACGGCGGCTCAGAATATTCAGCCGACCCAAAGCGGCAATCAGATTTTTGCCGGCAATGCGGCAAATGCCCCTGCGCCGCCCTCCATTGCGCCGACAACCGACGGTGCGAATACTGCGACACCAACGCCGACACCAACGCCGACACCGACGCCGACACCGACACCGATACCGACACCGACGCCAACCGTCACCCCGACCTTTACCCCAACTGCGGGCTCTGACACGAACGCGCCGGTTTCACCAGCGGTTCCCGCTCAGACGCCTGTTGTCGCGCCGGTGACATCAGCGCCGGTAACAACGGATAATTCGACATTGGCGGGATACATCCACATCGATTGGAGCGCAAACGCTGCCCAGGCGATACCGAATTTTGACGGGCCGCTGCCGTAAGAAGGGTATTAGTTGAATCCGTGTAAACTGAAGCGGGTCAATCGAACGTATCAGCTACAAAACTTGAGATTTACGATCTAAGCAAAACCAATAGGCGCGCCGATGAGAACAACGCCATGAAACCGCTGGTTCAACGCGGGATCAATCGCACGCAGGAATTTTCGTGGACGCGCTGTGCCCGCGAAACCGCCGAGGTGTTCAGACGGGTCTGCGGTTCATGATTGGATCGGAAAACCGTCACGGCGATCCCGGCTGTGCCGCGAACGGCATATTTTCCCGAACACGACGAGAGTTCCGCAACCGAGCAGGCGTCCGTCCAGAGGCTGCGACGCCCTCTGCATTGAGTTGCGCCGATAGCCTTCGACCGAACCCCAGAACGATTCCGCAAAGAAAATAGAAGGGAACAGCCCCATAAGGGGTTTCAAAACAATCCCCCACGAGCGCAAAGACGATTGTGCTGGCGATCACGCCCATCAACAAAGCACGAAGTCGCAAATTTTCGACTTGACGCGACGCCAGGAACACACTCAACAGTAAAAAGAGGTAGACAGCGAGCCCCGCAGCTCCGGTATAATAAAGGCAAAAGATCATGAAGTTATGTGGCGTGTGAATATCCTCATGACCCGGAACTAAATCCGCTATTGATGCACCGCCGCCCTGCCCAAACACGAGGAGCGTCGATGTGTTGAGTGAGCGAAAGGCATTCCGCCAAATCCTCTTTCGCCATTCCGCGGTTCCGTCGGCACTTTCCATTCCCTCCCACTCCTGGGTGTAGCCGCGTGCCAGGAGCATCTTCTTGGCAAGTTCCACGTCAAACGTGGCCACCGCCCGAGCCGTGTGAACAACCGGGTCGAGCGGCGGGGCCTGGCCTTGACGCCCTGGAATGTAAGGCCCCACGATAAAGCCAAATGTAAGAATTGTGGCGGCGATTGCGAACAAGCGGGTCAGGCTCATCCTGGAAGCAACGACAACCAATGCCAATCCCGCCACCAGTGAAAGAAATCCACCACGACCATGTCCGGCAGGGTAAATGACAGGATATAAAGCCGCGAGCAAAATGATGTAGCGAGGCCGCCAGTCTCGCAAATAAGGCCACAAGCACATGACCGCGACTGGCATCACCGCCGGAAGACCAGAAAAGGATAGCTGATCAACAAAAAAAACATATCCGATTGTGGCATACGGAGCGTAGATGCAAAACATGATTTTCCACGCGCGCACGAACTGCGGCATTGTCAGTTCCCGCCCGATCGAGAGCCCAATCAGTAGATAAAGAGGGTAATAGCTGAGGGCGAAAGTGCGAAGTACTTCGATCGGATCCCGGCCCAGGAAGAGACATCGGAATACTTCGACTAAGCCCCAAAGCAAATTGGCGGCTACCGCAACACTCAAAAGGTCAAAACGCAAGACATCGTCCGCGAACCGCCCCAGCCAGTTTCCTCGATTGCGAAGGATATTCCACCCGAGATACGCCTCGCTGATGAACAGTGGCGGCACGCCTATATATACAAATCGGCGCCCGGCGGAGAGGTATCCCGCGAGCATGAAACACCAAAGCGGGAAGCGACTGGCACGACTGGGACGCATGATCAACCACCGGTTTCCAAACGACGTTTATGAGACGAGCGGCGCAGGCGGAAGAAACTGAGCCTTCAGACCAAATTATCGGCTCAGGCGATTGTGAAATTTACGGTTCCTTGAGGCCCTCGAGATTGGACCCTTGGCGAGGGGCAAAGCTGCAGCACCAGCCGGCGCATCGAGGCCTGGAATTCCAGGAAGTAACCGCCGCTCAGCAGCCAAAACGGAATATTCTGAGTTATTCACTTCCGACTGCCTTGGCAGCTGCCATGTTATCGGAACGATTTTAGTGGGCAAGCCTTTCCCACACCTCTTGCGAGGCGAGGCTTCCGTCATCAACCATTTTTCGTTTCGCGATGATGCCACCGACCCTGGGACGACACAACATTCAATTCATCCAAAAAGCATTTGGCCGGCAATCATGCCGGCCAAATGCCTCATTCGTCTAAGAGTATTCGATAGTTCCGGAACTGTTTGATTTCAGCGTCAACCTCAGGCCGCGTCGCTGAAGAGCTGCGACTGCGGAATGACCTCGGAAGTCTGATGATCGCTGGACCAGTTGAGGCTCACGTTCGAGTCGGAATCGCCCTTTTCGCCGTACACCAGGCGGACGTGATATTGCTTTCCCGCCTCCATCGCGACCGTCCCGGTCTGCGACCCGGTGCTGGTCTTTTGCCAATCATGAATGACAGGGCTGCCATTCACAAAAAGCTTGACGCCAGAATCAGAATTCACTGACAGGGTGTAGACATCGCTGTATTCCGCTTCAACGTTTCCGGTCCAGCGAACGCTATAAGGCGTCGACGAAATCGCGGTGTTGGGAGTCGCTTGCCCCCAGTTGAAGTTGACGGCCGCATCCGTTCCGGAAACGGCCTTTCCTGCGCGACTGATATTCGAATACATCTGCGCCTTGAGCCCATTTCCGGCGCCGATCATCGGCGTCGTATTCTTGTCGGCACTGACCGTCGGCGTGCTGGCACCGGTGCTGGATGCCGCCCCGTTCACGGCGACATTTGAAAACTGCGCCGAACCGCCGGCGCCGTTGGTCTGGCTCGACACGGCCATGCCGGCATCGACCGAGTTGGGCAAGTTGAGATTCGCCGAACCGATCTTCTGCCAGGTCGCGCCGTCGCTCGAAGCATATCCGATGACCCGGCTGCCATTACGGACGAGTTTCAGCCATGTATCGCCCTTGGCTTGCACGCTTCCCGAGGAACTCGACGCGCTGGTGGCTCCCTGAGTCGCAAAAGTAACGTTGCCGCTGGCGTCTGTCATCAGCGATGCGGTCGGATCGCCGCTTTGTAGATCGCTGGCCAACTTCAAACCGGCGGTTCCTTCGACTTCGCTCAGATGCACGGTGATCGAACTCTTCTGGCCGAGCGATTGATAGACGAAATGGGACGCCACCGGCGATTGCGTGGTATCAGCAACGGGTGAATCGATCGTAAAGACCCCGCCTGTAACGCTGGACGACCCCGCCGAAACGGTTGATCCCAGGTCTGTGTTGGTCCAACCGGCAGTGGTCACTGGATTTGCCGGGGTGCTGGAATCCGAACCGGTCGACGTCGAAACAGGGACTGACGAGGACGAACCGTCAGAACCAGGCGTCGAAGAGACGACCGGCGGAGTCGACGAGGTTGTCGAGAAAACCTGATTGGTCACCGTCCTGACCAGGGCACTTTGCCCCGCAGCACCGCTGAAGGTGTAGTAGACTTCCCAGTTATTGGGCACACTGGTGTCGACATAGTTCGTCGTTCCAGCGGCAATGGTGATTGAGTTTGTCTCGGCTGATGTCGGATTGACCAGCGGGCTTCCGGTATTGCCGGTCGCAGTCCACGTGAGCGTACCGCCTCCCGCAGGCAATGTCAGGTGAACGCCATTCGCCTGCGCGGTCGCTGTCAGATTCGACGTAACCGGGGCCGTGGTGACAGTCGGGGTCGGAGTCGCGGTCGGGGTGGCAGCAGAGCTTTGGCTTGTCTGAGTCGTCAGCAAAACTCCGCCCGGCGAACCGCTGAAGGTGTAATAGACCTGCCAGTTATTGGGCACGCTGGTATCGACGAAGGTGGTAGTTCCGGCGGGAATCACCGTCGTGTGGGTTTCGCCGGAGGTCGGATTGGAAAGAGGGCTGCCGGAATTGCCGGTGGCGGTCCAGGTCAACGTTCCGCCGCCCGCGGGCAGCGTCAGGTCAACTCCGTCAGAACCCGCAGTTGCGGTAAAGGTCGGGGCGACGGTCGGCGTTGGCGTCGGTGTTGCAGTATTCGCACCGTCGGTTGTTTGCGCAATGGAGGGTGCCGCGGGGGCATTTGCCGCATTGCCGGCAAAAATCTGATTGCCGCTTTGGGTCGGCTGAATATTCTGAGCCGCCGTCCCGAATCCTTCACTGCCTGCCAGTGGCGTACCGCATCCGACGAATGTGTTATTCGTCTCATGCCAGGAAACGTTTCCATCGAGTCCCGTCCAGTTCCAGAAAATTCCCGACCCCCACTGGGTGATGTAATTGTCGTGGATGTTGGTCCCCGATCCGTAGTTCTCGATGGCCCCGCCCGACGTCGTACCCGAGCTGGAGCTGCCCAGGACCGTGTTATAGGCGATCTCATTGCCGCTGGTCTTGGCGCCGGGGATCGTCGTATTGTCGCCGGTGGCGATCGACATCGCCATGTGACTGTCTTCCTTCATCGGGACGCCAATATAGTTGTGGTCAACCTGCAAACCACCGGAGCTTACGCCCTGAATCTCGATGGCGTTACGTCGATAGGTTTGAAACACGTTTCCGTTGATCGTATCGTTTTGCGCAGTTCCGCTGAGGCCGAAATCCAGGTGGATGGGTTCGCAGACATAGTTCGTCCCCGAGTTCGCCGACGAGCTATCGCCCTCGAAGGTGTTATCATCGAAGTGGCAGTCGACAATATTGGTGGCATTGGCGCCGATGCCATTGCTGCTGGGCAAGTTGTGGAACGTGTTTCCGACGATCGAGACATTGCTGATCGTATTCACGAAGATGCCGTTGTTGGCCGAACCCCAACCCCCGATGTCGCATTTGGTGATCGTGACATTGCTGATGTTGGTCAGGTTCAGCTCCGAGCGGACAAGATAGTTTTGATAAACATTCGGATCATTGGCCGTCCCGCTCTGCACCATGGAACTGCTCAGGAGCTGGGTGCCTCCACCGTCGTGCACCGTCGGCGTGACGCTCATCATCACGCGCGATTCAAGAATTTCGAAAGGATTCCGGGGCCTGGTTTGACGATCGGTGGACTTTTTCATCGATTTCTCCCTCAAAAAATTGTCTTTGGGCGACCAATTCGTCCCGTGTTGGCTAACTCATCGGACGCGCCTCAACGCCCGCTGAGCGCATGGATGAAGATAATTTGGCTAATTTGGTTGGCCTTGAACGGCGCGATTACCCAAACGGCATAAAGCGCGCCCGGGCGACGGGAAGAGGGAAATTAGAGCGTCCGCGATTGAAGTGCAGCGACGGTTCGGCGCGTGTCAGGGTTGCGCTCGCGATTCTCGATGGATGCGCTTTGCTTTCTCACGCGGAGGTGCAGGGATGGCAGCGACCCATTCGCAAGAACTGAGCGTTTTTAAGGCTTCTGTGTTCCGATAACCACAGCCCTAAGCCGTGAGCCTGCCCGTTGCGGGCGCGGCGACTTTCGGAAAACCGTCTGGTTTCTTTAATTCACGTTCCGACTGATCCCCGTTTGTGGTCCACATCGCATGCAACATGACTAAACAGATCAAGATCAGGAACCAGGTTTGATGAGGAAGAATGAGGACGCTCCACAGCATCGACTTCAGAAGGGGCATCGGAATGCGGTGAGCCTCTTG
Source organism: uncultured Phycisphaerales bacterium (assembly GCA_963754335.1). GTDB lineage: Bacteria > Planctomycetota > Phycisphaerae > Tepidisphaerales > Tepidisphaeraceae > JBBSDP01. The sequence continues at coordinate 378,111 of CAVWFQ010000004.1, read as the reverse complement.
CAACTGATTCAATACAAACGCACCCGAGACATAAAAGGGGATCGTGCAGAGAAGGATAACGATCGCATGGTAACGGCGCGGCGTACACAGAGAACCAATCGACCAGGCGATTGGTATGACGAGTACGAGTGAATCATAATATCGATGGTAGACTGGGAGCAAACAGAGAACCAACGGAATTCCTACCAGAAGAAGCTCATTTGCAGGATAACGCCCTCGTCGCAGCGCGATCAAGTAGAACAGGCCTATTACGGCCACGATCGCCCAGGCCAACCCGTTTACCGCCACCCGGTTCGACAGAATTGCGAAAAGTGGAACTTGAAGGTTGATGAGTTGCCAGCGCACGGGATTCATCATGCTGGCATCATTCCACCCTCCCGGGCCGTTTATGAATGCGAGATTGGACTTGAGCGTCGGCACCCAATCCACGTGGCCGATCCATAGACGTCCAATGCCGATGATCTCGAAGAGACAAAACAGTGAAAGAGCCATGACCCAGATACGCGGCCGCCCCCGAACCATGTAGCAAAGCAACAACGCCCCGGCGAGCTGCGGTTTGATGACAGCCGACAATCCGATCAAAATTCCCGCGGCGATGTCGTGATGCTCCGTGGCCAGGCAAACCGCAAGTATGCCCAGCATGATGGCGGGAAGGGCGGGGTTCGCCAGGTGAATGCAGGTAATAAAGGGCCCCACCGAAAGCCAGAGCGCGCCGAACAGCAAAGCGCGCCAGCCGCCAAGAGGCATCTGCATCACCCGCGCGAGTCCGATCCACGCGAGAAAACACAACCCCAGGTTCGCGACCAGCACTAAGATTCGAACCAACTTCCAAGGCAGCAAAGTCAAAGGCGCAACAAGGGCACATAAACCTGGCGGGTAGAGCGGACACTCCTTGGACCATTCAGTCGAATCCATTTCTTCTTCGCCCGCTCCTTTGACCTGCGACCATTGGATGATCTGTTGCTCGCGGGAGTAGGGGTTATTGCCTTGAATCCAGAGCGCGCACAAAAAGGTGGGCCGGATATCGGGCGAGCGTGCAATGGCGGGAGGCAATCCACGCGTTATCAGCCGGTATGCGCCTGGCATTGCGATGACCAGGATCACAAGGAAAACAAGCCACTTCACGATTGACTCTCGGCTTCCTCGCTTCGAATCAATATTGGATTCTTCCATGGCAATTCAGGTAAAGCGTGGCTCAGTTTCGCTAAGAACTCGTTAGGGAACCGCTTCTTTCGGTCATCGATATATCGTCAAAGATTAAATCCCTCACCAGAATAAGTCACCGGCCCCTCATGTCCAGGCAACCTCGCTCGAGACAGAATTTCCTCAACCTGGAAGCACAAAGCACTCGAACCGCCATCTTTCGAAGGCGTAACTGAATAGGATTCCGGCTCGCTTAGATCCGCAACCCGCGTCTTTAAAAAAATTGTTCTAATTCGTCAGTCGCATGCCAACCGCGCTATTCGAAAAACTCTGTCGTGGCCGTCATTCTACGTTGACGCAGGCCGATAAAAACGCGATCATGTGATCCACACGCCATCGAAACGACATCCCGGAGGCCGTATGTTCCGCAGTTTTGAACGATCTCACCGTTTTTCGAAGTTTCTTGAGGCCCGATTTCGACAAGCCCGGCCAGGATCGGTTTTGATCGTCGTGGTGGCGTTGCTCGTTTTGATGGCGTTGATGGGCACCGCCTACATCACCTCCGCGCGCGTGGACCGCTATTCCGCGCAGCAGAACTCGTTCAATACTGAAATCGACCTTCTCCTCCAGGCGGTCGTGCAGATGGAGCAGGATCTGATCCGAACCGCGAGCAATGCCCCGAGCAGTGCGCCGGTCGGACCCACGTATCATCACTGGAACAGCCCTTCGGACGAAAACTGGTGGGGATCGCGCGTACCGGTCCTGATGGCGTCGAATCAGCCAGGATGGCGCTTTATCGCGGTTTCCCCAACCGGCGTTCCGTTTGAATCTCCCTATTCGCTTAACGGACAGCCCGTCACTTACACCACTCGGGAAAACCTCGCCGCGACTTCTATTCCCGTTACTGTGAATGGACAGATTGTCCAATATCCGGCGTTTTTTGATGCGTCGAGCGGGCAGACTTATCTGGCCGCCAGTGCCAGCGGAGACGGAATCGTCGATGCCGGCCTTTGGCGCATTCCGATCGGCGAGCTGAACGGGATCACGTATTACGCCGCAGTGCGCGTTCTCGACAATAATTCGGCACTCGATGCCTCGATCGCCGAGTCGCGCAATGCCGTGGCGGCCAGCCTGCCGGGAGATTTCTTTCCTGCCAATGTTGATCTGCAAAGCCTTTTGGTTGGCGGCGCCGGGGAACTTGCCCAGCTCGACCAGTATCGCTTCAACGCTGCCGCTGCGAGCCTGCTTCCGCTGAGCGACAGCGGCGCTCCGATGCCGTTTCAGTTCCTGTCGGTCTACGACGCGATGTGGCATCAGCTTGGACGCCGCTATCAGAATCCCGGATGGAACGTCCCGGGGGCACGGTATCAGTCATTGTCCGCCAGCGACGCCATTGCGCTGGCCTATCGATTCTGTGTGAGCAATTCGTCGGCCAGCGCCAGCGTGGTCGAACGGGCGCTTCAATCCTCCCTGCTGAACACGCCGGGCAACTCGAAATTCGTTCCAACTTCGCCGTTCAGCCCGGACCAGGTGGCACGATGGTATGCCCAAGACTTCGCCTTTGAATCGGAGACTCCGGGCAGCCCGGCGACGTACCTTCCGCGTCGAGCACTGATGGCGGCCCACACTCCCGTGAGCAACTTCGCGCCGAATCGATATTCGGACAAAGGAGCTTTTTTCTCAAACCCGGTCGCGAACGCCACGCCTGCACAGAAGCCCTGGGATCCCAAAGCGTCGTATATTTACGGCGATTGGGTTCGCTTTGATAATCGCAGTTACGTTTGCATTCGCCCGACCGGCGGTGGCGCAGTCGGCGCGGTCCTGCCGGTCGGCCAAACCGAAAGCGATGCGGATCCAAGTAACCCGCAGGGGCCTCCGCTCACCGTTCCCATCAGCCAGCTGGTGTGGGCGCCGCAGCCCTGGATTGATTATCCAACACGCACCGGAATCAACACAGCGCAGTTCGCCCAGCTTTGGCTTGCGTTCTGGAACGTTATGGCCGACACGCAGAGCAGCGTGCCGGCGGGTACGGATACACGAATGTTCCGCAATCCCATGCGCAGCGCGGTGGCGGTGAACACCACCGCGAACGGCAACTCCGCTGCGCCAGCCGCCGGAGCCACGATCGCGGTAGCACCGACCGGCGGAGACGATACGGCCTCCATCCAGGCGGCGATCAACTCTTCTCCCCCCGGAGCCACCCTCACTTTCGCCGGAAACTACAATATTTCCTCCACCTTGAGTTTGCTCGGCAACCGAACCTATACCGGAGGTCCCGGCGGCGGGGCGATCGCGGGACTAACGCCTTACCAGACTCTTCAGCTTCGCGCCGCTCTTGCAGCGGTCAACGCGGAGCAGCTTCGCGTCTCATCACTTTCAACGGCGAGCCCTTATGACGTGATCAGCCGTTCGATTTCAATCGGCGGCACATCCACGCCCGGGCCGACGACCAGTGGCAGTGCGACATTCACCTGGACGGGAGGCGACAATCTTAAATGGAATATGGCAGCGACCGCCGGCAACAACATCTCTATCCTCGGAATCAACTTTGTAGGCGGCGACCTTTGGCTCACTAATACGGACTCGACCAACGTACTGGAAAATTCGTTCACGACCTCTAAGCCGACGATGGCAGTGTTCGTGAACACAGTCAGCAACTGCAACGTGTGTTACAACAATTTTACGAACAGCCCGAGTGCAACTGGGATCGGTTCCCAGCCAACGCACATCATCGGATCGCACTTCGACTGGAATACTTTCGACAACGCGCTCCCTGAAGACATTCATCTCGATTTCGGCGACGATGGCTTAAGCCAGAACAATTCCGTCAGCTACAATGTCACGAATGGCGAAAGACGCAATTTTATTGAGCTTCAAGGCACGAGCGGCGGCGGCTTGAAGGTCATGCACAATTATGGTGGCGCTTTGTCGATCGCCACTCAAGCCAACGATAGTGTCGAATACGCACAGGCTCTGGGGCATCCGCCTACTCCTACCATAGGCAATGAGGTCGGTTTCAATGTGATCCTCGGCAGCCTCCACCTGGGTCAGAATTCCATGGGGCTCGGTGCGCTGGAGAACTACGGTTCGGGCACCAACATTCACGACAACTATTTCAAGCAGTGGGGAACTGGAGTCTACTGGGACGCTACGGGATGGGCGGGACAGGGCGTTCAGTGGTACGTCACGAATAATATTTTTGTTGGATGCAATACGGCTGTCGATAGCGGTCCTGAGGGTTTCGGGCCAACCAGCGGACCGTATGCGGACATTCCGCCGACCCAGAGCGGGAATCAAGTCTACCCGCTCGGGGCCGGGCCCCCGCCCCCCCCGCCGCCAGTATTCGACGGCTCGTCGTCGTCGGTAGCCCCACCGGTCACGAGCGATGTCGCACTCAATTACACCGTCTCCGTATTCGGTTCAGCGCCGCAACCCTATATCACAGAGGTGTACGCCAATAACGATCCGTCCACTCAGACAGGCTACATGGCGGTCGAACTTTACAATCCCTACAACGTCGACATCGTCATGAATAACTGGCGGCTGGCGACCATCAATCGGTCCGTCGGGTCCCTCTTCGCCCTGGTCCCCAGCCCATTAACCTCAACGACCAGTTGGCAAGCGTCTCCCCCCACCATCAAAGCCGGCGGCCGGCTCGTGCTGGTGAGCTCGGCCACCCCGCCAAGTAGTGTTTCGAATCCTCCCAAACCCGATTCCAATTCCTCAGTGCTGGTAGTTAATGACCTGACCAGCGCATTCGATCAGGAGCTCGTTTTGCTCCGACCCCGCCGCGCTGATGGAACACTCTGGTGGATGACGGCCAACCCCGCCGACCAGAACCTTACTGATCCCACTCAGAATCATTACGACCCGACCAACCTGTATGACGAGCGGTCGAACGTCGGCGATTTTGTTCCCCTCGACTCGTACGATTTCACCGGACTCCCGGCCAGTTCCGGCACATCAGCCAGCGCCGAATGGCACTACGTTCGTCCGAACGACCCAGCCCAGAAAGCCTGGCATTTCGTCTATCCGGGCAAATACACCTCCGCCGACGCGTTAGCGGCCAACCCCAACCTGACTCCCAACGCACAGCAGCCGCGTCTGGTCGGGACCGATGTGGTCAGTCCCGCGCGGACCAACGGGATCGACCTCTCTACAGTCGGCCAGCCTGACACGACCCAGACGAATAAGCCCAACTACCAGGACTTTGCCCTTCAGGTCAACAACACGGATTTCGGCGGACCGAAGGTCAAGACCTTTCCGCATGGCGGATTTGCCCGCAACGGCGACATGCTTCAAGTCACGTATGTCGGCGCGTACACCATCAAGGTCTCAACCAATCTTGCAATCGTTGAAATGAATCCGATCACGATGGACAGCGCCTTCGCCGACGATACCGATGCCGGAGACGATGCCGCTGAAAACATCGGACGTTTCACGCCGATTCATCCCGCCGACCTTGGATTCGGAATCAACGATCCGGCGGCTCCCTTCAACGATTTTCACCCGGCCGGACTGATGCCGGCTCCATCGAACATCGATTGGTCGACCAAATGGTCGGCATATCATTTTGCGACGCGTTTCTTCGATTTCCTTACGGTGCAGGCTCCGCACGACGATTATCTGCCCAATATTTCGCCGAACAATCCTGATGGCTCGGCCAACACCATGGTGCAGCCGGTCGCTAACGCCGATTCGAACATCGTCAATGCGCTAACGACTAATACTCCGCTCAACTCGACCGAAGACAATGTCCCCATTGAAGGCCTCATCAACATCAACACGGCTCCGTGGCGCGTCCTGTCGGCGCTGCCGATGGCCAACGATCCGGCCACCAACGCCCAGCTCGCACAGGCGATCGTTTACTATCGCGATGTGGATGATGGTTCGCTTGGAGCAGGCAATCCCCACCCGCATGGGCCTTTCCAGTCGCTCTGGGACCTTAACGGAGTACCCGGATTCCGGACGACGTTGAGCACCTACGCGGGCACTTACAATCCGGCCACAAGCATTCCCGTGAATACCGACGGGTATCTGACGCCCTACGCCGGCACCACGCCTGGCGGGACGAATCAGGCGGGTTTCGTTTACAACGATTTTGAGACCCAGAATCTGGCGCTGACCCGGATCAGCAACCTGGTGACAACCCGTTCGGATGTCTTTACTGTTTATGTACTTGTTCAGGGTTTTCGCAACGCGGGCACAGCCAATCCGGAGCTGATGGTGCAGCGTCGCGCTGCATTCATCGCGGATCGCTCCCGGATTATTCCGACCAATACGGCCTTGACGATCCTGAATGTCCCGACCAATTGACGCGATGCGTCGATCAATCGTGCCGCACGAGCCCGCGGGTCCGTCCCGCGGGCTTTTGCATTTTGCGTGTTGAATCCGTTTGCATTGAACGTCGCCGCCGCCCAATATCCAGGGCACCCCATGCCTTCGGTCAAGCTCGATCCCGAGATTCTCCTGTCGGCATACGCCCAGGGCCTGTTCCCCATGGCGGGACGTGATGGAAAGGTCCAATTCTTCACCGCCGACCGCGCGGAATTCTTCCGCTCGATTCTTTCCACGTTCCAAAGACGCTCGGCCAGCTTGTGCGCCGGCAGCCTCCGGCCTTTGATATTCGGATCAATTGGGATTTTGCACGAACGATGCGTGCGTGTGCCGCATGCCGCTCCGACGGAACCTGGATCACCGAAGAGTTGGTTGCCGCCTACGTCCGGCTTCATGAGCTGGGGATGGCCCACAGCGTGGAGGCCTGGCGGGACGGGGAATTGGCAGGTGGGTTATACGGCGTGAGTCTGGGGGGAGCTTTCTTCGGTGAAAGCATGTTCCACCACCGCCGGGACGCGAGCAAAGTCGCGCTGGTCCATCTCGTCACTCGCCTGCGCGAGCGCGGCTATGAACTGCTCGACACGCAGGCGACGACGCCGCACCTGATTCGTTTCGGGGCGATCAACATCTCCGCCCGGCAGTATCTTCATCGCCTGGAGCAGGCGCTCACGCGGAATTGTCGATTCGATTGACGGATCGGTAGCGCGACCGAGCTACTCCGCCGGCTCGATCGAAACCGTCAGGCCCTTCGATTCAAACTGGTCCTGATACAGTTCGGCTCGTTCTTTGTGCGTGACCAGCAGCATCGCCACGTTTTGCTCGTGCGCTTTGCGCATCCGCTCGATGGCGTCAGCGTGTCGAAGCGGCGTGAGTTCGACGATGGTGCGCACGACAAACAACTGATCGTTCTTGTCGTCGTTGTGAAGCAGCACCTTCCATGGTGGCAGCAACTGGGGAGGTTTCTGTTTCGGCTTTGTCCGAGACGCGCGTTTCGGCTTTGCCGTGGCGGTCCCCTGCCCCTCGCCTCCCGACGTTTCATCCTTGTTCTTTTCAGCCATAACTACGACTCCTGAGGCCCCAACTTGGTCCGGGTTCAGTATATCGTCACCTGGGGCCGACCCTCAACCCATGATAAACCTTGAATCCAAATCAAATTTCATTCACCACGAGGTCTTGCCACCTTGCCTTGCCCGTCATTAGGCTCGCGGAATGTCTGAACGAGCCACCAAACGCACCATAGTCGGCGCAATGAGCGGCACCAGCGCCGATGGTGTCGATGCCGCGCTGATTGCGCTCAGTGGGCACGGGACCGACCTGTCCGCGCGGATGCTGAAGCATTTGCATCGTCCCTATCCTTCCGAGCTCAGGCGGCGCATTTTTGCGGCTCGCGGCGCTGGCGCGATCGAGTTGGCGCATTTGGCCGGTCTCGCCCGGGACATCTCCCTGCTTTACGCCGATGCAGTACATGACGTTCTCGCGGCCGCGAATTTTTCTGGGCGCGACGTCGTGGCGGTGGCAGCGCACGGACAGACCCTTTACCACGCCCCGCCGAACACGATTCAATGGCTTGACCCGGCGCTGCTGGCTGCAAGGACGAAAATCGCGGTCGTGAGCGACTTTCGCCGCGCCGATTGCGCCGCCGGCGGACAAGGCGCGTCCCCTTGTTCCGTTCGCGGATTATCTCCTGTTTCGCCATCCCACTCGTTCCCGCGTGCTGCTGAATATCGGCGGAATTGCCAATCTGACCTGTCTGCCGGCAGGCGGCGACATCGACGATTTGATCGCGTTCGACACGGGTCCGGGAAATTGTATCAGCGATTATTTTTGTCGTACTCGCGATCCATTGGGAGCAGGTTTTGACCCGGCGGGAGGGCGCGCCGCATCCGCGATTGCGCATCGATCCGTTTGCGACGCGTTCCTCGGTCATCCCTATTTCTCGCGGCCGCCGCCAAAATCAACCGACGGACCGGAAATGATTGACGCCTTTCGGACCGCGTCATCCGGCAATTCGCTCTCTTTTGATGAACTTCTGGCGACCGCGACGTTGGCCACCGCCCGCGCCGTTGTCGAGGGCATCGGCCGCTTCTGCCCCAAGGTCCCCGATGAGCTGATCGTGAGTGGCGGCGGAACGGAGAACCTGGCGATCATGACCCACCTGCGCCAGGCCGCCGGGAAGCTGGGCATTTGCTCCATCGCAACGACGGACGACTTTGGAATTCCGTCGGCAGCGAAAGAAGCGATCGCCTTTGCCATTCTCGGCGCGGCAACGCTCGATGGCGTCCCATCCAACATTCCTGCCGCAACCGGAGCGGATCGTCGGGTCGTCCTCGGTTCGATTACGCCCGCGCCAGACTCCACGATCCCATTTTGAGCTGCTAAGATGAAACCGGGCCACTGGAGTTCGCGAAATCATGATGAACAGCTGCGTCAATTGTGTTGTCGGAATCGTGGTCCTGATCGCTTCGTGCTGCGGCATCGGATGCGCAACCAATGAGTCCTACAAACCAGCGTCTGATCCAGCGGTGTTGCGCGAGCTGGCGCCCGGTGAATCCACGACCGTCGACGTCGCTGCCCATGAGCGGTGGAACCCGACGCATCTCCGCCTTCGAGCCGGCAGCACCTATCTGCTGGAAGTCCAGGGAAAGCAGGAATGGAACAATGGCCCGGCGCCGAACAGGCGCCGAGGGATTCTGGGCGCTGGCCTATCAATGGGACGAACAATCCCGTCGCGTTCCCGAATCGCAATGGAATGCGCTGATCGGCACGATCGACGGGTGGCAGGACCACCCCTTCGTCATCGGTCATCGTTGTGTCTACACACCGTTGCTGAGCGGCGAACTGGTCTGCTACGCCAACTCAGATCCGCAGTTTGGCTGGAACAACCATGGGAAATTGACGCTCACGGTCGAGCGGCTGACACCGACCTCCGCCGCGCCGAACCCGCCTCCCAGCACTCTGCCTGCCTGGCCGACCACTCAGCCACTTCCCGGAAGCTCCACATTGCCGCAAAGTGTGCCGTCGCAGGACAGCGCTGCAACCAACCCGGGCGCAAGCAGCGACGATGCGAAGTCGCAATAACGACTATCGACCGGAGCGGGCTACGAACCGCCATGACTGAACATACGCTCACTCAGCCCGTCACAGGTCGCAAACCCGCCGTCATTCTGCTCAGCGGCGGTCTTGATTCCGCTACCGCCCTGGCCATTGCGACCAGCGAAGGATTCGTGGCAAATGCCATGAGCTTTCGCTACGGGCAGCGGCACGAGCATGAGATTGAATCTGCGGCCCGTGTCGCCGCGCGGGCCGGCGTGCGGCAGCACGCGATCATGCAGATCGACCTGCGGACGATCGGCGGATCCGCACTCACCTCTGACGACATGGCCGTGCCCAAGGGGCGATCGACGGCCCAAATGAGTAACGATATTCCCGTAACCTACGTGCCGGCGCGAAACACGATATTTCTTTCCTTCGCATTGGCCTGGGCTGAAGTGCTCGGATCGAGCGATATTTTCATTGGCGTTAATGCCCTGGATTACTCCGGTTACCCCGACTGCCGCCCCGAATACATTGAGGCCTTCGAGCGCATGGCAAACCTCGCCACGCGTGCCGGAGTCGAAGGCCGGCAGAGAATGACAATCCACACGCCGCTGATCCGGCTGACCAAGGCGCAAATCATCCGGCGCGGCCTTGAGCTTGGCGTTGATTATTCGCTGACGGTGAGTTGTTACGATCCGTCTCCCGCCGGAGCCGCCTGCGGACGGTGCGATTCCTGCCAGCTTCGACTTCGAGGTTTTGAGGAAGCGGGCGTCATCGATCCCACGCGCTATGTGACGACACTCCAATAAGGAAGAATCATGAGCTCCCCTGATCACACCGACTTGAGCGTGCCGGGTCTGGCAACAATCACTTCCGCGCATGGGTTCGAGCAGACCGTCGAGAAACTCGAGTCATTGCTGTCGGCGAAGAACATTCATCTGTTTGCAAAGATTGACCACGGCGCCGGCGCCCAGCGGGCGGGGTTGATGCTGCGTCCGACGGTCGTCCTGCTTTTTGGAAATCCGCAGGCCGGCACTCCTCTGATGCAGAGCCGCCAGAGCATTGGAATTGATCTGCCGCTGAAAATTCTGGTATGGGAAGAGGAGAGCGGAAAAACCCAGGTGAGTTTCAACCAGCCGGCGTACTTGGCCCAGCGGCACCAGATACTCGATCGCGATTCGGCCGTAACCGCCCTGACCGCAAACCTTGAGGCGCTCGTGCGGGCAGCGACCTCCTGAAACTCTTCAAGCAGCCTTTGATAAAGTGTCCGTGGGTTGAGCGTTCGCGATCTGAGCGCCGCGCCGCTGCGCTTCGATCGTTCGCAGCGGGTCGACGCGTGTCCAGCGCAGCCAGGCAAGCGCCCGGATCCAGTTCAGCGGATCGCGCAGAATCGAGACCTTTTTCCCCTCCTGATACGACCGCGAACGATAATTCACGGGAATTTCGACTGGCTGATACCCCTTGCGAACCAGTTTCACGAGCAACTCATAATCGAAATCGAACCGGTCGCAACTGAATTCCAATCCGAACAGGCAGTCGCGCCGGAAGACTTTGAACATGGTGAACGGGTCTTTCAACTTTTGGCTGAACAACACGTTCACGAGGAATGTGAAGAACATGTGCCCGCAATTGAAAAAGAGGCTGAGCGACTGCTGTCCGGCGAATTGGCGCATTTTCCACCAGGCATTGGCGCCGTGGCGCGACCCCAGCACAAACGCCTCGCGCCCGCTGACGAGCGGCTCCAACAGCGTGTCGTAATCCTCCAGGTCGTATTCCAGATCGGCATCCTGAATCAGGATGAAATCCCCCCGGGCGGCCGCGAGTCCCTGTCGCACGGCATGCCCCTTTCCGCGTGGCCGATCCTCGAAGATCACTCGCACACGCCCCTGATTTGCATAGCGTTCGGCCAATACGCGTGTACCGTCAGTGGAGTTGCTCTCGACCACGATGATTTCGATAGCCAGGCCGGTTATCGACTTGCCCAGGAGTCGCTGCATGAGCGCGTCGAACGTGGCCGCCTCGTTAAACGCAGGTACGATCACCGAAAGCGTTCGCCGCTCTCCCCGCGGCGCCGGCGTGCACATGACGTTCATTCCACTGGCGACAACCGGAAGATTCCGGCGCGCAAGAATCTGGGTGTGAGGCCAGCTGACATCCGAACCAGGCGCCCGATCATCGGAACCGGAAAACGGGCAAAATGCTCGGCGATATAGTCGATATTGAGGATCTTCCACCCCCGCCCCACGATCGCTTCGTGAAAACCGGCGCGAAACAAGGCGGTTTGCAAGGTAGCCGAATCGAAATAGAACAGATGCTCCGGCTTGAACTCCATCCAGTTGCCTTTGAGCATCCGTGCCGACCAACTGTCGAGCGAAGGGGTGGCGATGAAAAGCGTCCCTCCCGGACGAAGCAGCCGGCGAACAATCGCCAGCAAACCGATCGGATCGCGCACGTGCTCTATGACATCGCACAGCATGCACACGTCGAATGCGCCGTCGGGGAGGCCGGCCTGTTCGAGGCTGCCGCACACCACCGTACCGTTTCCGTCGAGCGTGCGCGAGCGGTGTCGGCCGCTGCGGCGGATAGTTCGACGCCGGTCACCGTATAGCCCAGGCGTCGCGCCTCGTCGAGAAGTTCGCCGCGCCCGCAACCGACTTCCAGCAGCGTCTGACCATGCCCGCCGCGATATCGCGATACGCTTTGGAGATATTGACGCGCGGTCGCGGCCTTCATCGCGCTAACGGATTGCGATGAAGCCGGGTCCTTTCCGCCCAGGAAATAGTTGGCGTGATAAATCTGTGCCAACTCGGCGTCAGTCGGCTGGGGATTGAGCATCATCAGCCGGCATCCCTCGCAACGTACGATGCGGTGATCGGCCTTGGAAAACGCGTAATGCAGCCGCCGGCCGCGGCAGACCGGGCAGCGGCGGATCATCCGCGGCGCGTCGCCCGGAGGCAAATCGGCGGGCGGCGGATTCATTGGTTTGGGCGCAGGTTGCCATGTCGTTCAATTCGGCCGCGACGACCGCCGGCGATGAAAAATTCGGCAGACATCCGTTCCCGAAAGCATCTGCCCGGGCCGATTCACTGACCGCCCAAAGCGTGGAACAGCGCAGGATTAAAGTGGGCGAAGTGATCGTAATATCCGCTGATCCCCAGTAGCAGCCCAACGCCGACAGTAATTATTGCCATCGACATCGCGACCGCGCCGAGCCGTCGGCGAAAATGGGTGTCGGCCGGTCTGCGCCGCCATCAATTGCCAAATGCCGATCGTCGCCAGGATCGCGAGGCAGGGCGTGAGTTCCATTAAATATCGCATCGTCGATCCGATCAGGAACAGAACTGGTGCAAAGCCGACCAATCCGGCGCATACGAGTAGCAAGACTGGCAAGCGTAATCCGAACGACGGCTCAACGGGCCGTCGAAGGGCTCCTCTGGCGAACCACGATCTGCCAAAAACCAGCGTTGCAACTGGAATCAATGCAAACCAGAGAAACGGCGCTGCGGTCGCGATGCCGACGATCGGCTCGTCGGTTTCGTAAGCCGGCGGCAAATGGATCAACCCGGGGAATGTTCCCTCCCCGCCGCGCGCATGCAAAAAGGGGAAATGGGATAACACAACAAGAGGCCGGCAAAAATAGCTCCACAGGCCGGGCCACACATTTGTGAGCGAAAATAATCCACCGTGAAGTTTGATCAATTCATGTCCTGCCAGTTGATAGCGTTGGCCGAATTCAAGCGGCGAACCAAACCGAGCGGCGTTATAGCCGGCCAATGCAATTCCACCGACCAGGAGGGGAAGAATCAGCGCCAGAACTGATCGTCTGCTCGGCCAGACCTGGATCATCAGGATCAACACAATCAAGGTAATGGCAGGCAGCAGGCTCGGGCGAGCGCCGATCGCCAGCATCCAGCAGGTCGAGGCTCCAAGCAGCGGGACGAACGATATTTGCGGACGTTCCGTTCCGCGGAGTGCGAACAGCAGCCCCGTCAGCAGGAATGCCGTCCCGCCGGAAATTGCCGCTTCATAAACCGCCGCCCGCGCCAGAAAAAACGGCATGGGCGTTCCCAGCCCGAGAACGGCAATCCCCGTTACCAAAATCCAGATCGGCTGATCCGCAAAATGCCGCTTCCAAACCGAGGTGAGAATACCTGCGCCGGCGAGAAAGGCCGCACAAACGAATATGAAGCCCGGAACCTGGTCCCCCACCGTTAGCCCACACCATTTGAGCGGGGCGAGCAGAAGGGCCGGCGTGGGTCCCCAGTAGAGGTAATAATTGCCATGAAACAGAGAGGCGTCGTGAAGCCGCAGACCCTGGTTCTGAATCGGATCGTACGGATCGGAAAGCGCAAGGAGCCTGGGATCGGGCTTGACCAGCAAGCTGAGTTGACCATGAACATATGCGTCCGCCTGCAAATCGAAGTACGCGCTGTACTGCGGCCAGTGGGCGACACGCCCCGCGGAAACCACCAGAATGTAGACGCCGACGACGATCGACGACATCAGCGCTACCGGCCGCGCGGCGCCGGATCGGGATTCGGCGGAGCAACGCTCCGCCGCAGAGAGAAAATGCGATGCGACAAGTTCCGACATCAGGCTCTGATATCTGATTCGGAAGAGACTCGCGACTCGGTTCAAAATTGATACGCCGCCGCAGCGCCTGTCCGATAGTTCGGACGGACGGTTCGGTTTTCTGCCGCAATTGCGGGTTACGGAGCTGAAAGCAGCGACTGCACCTGCGCGGAAGAAGCGCCGTGTTGTAGACGGCAACATCGTCAAGCATTCCGTTGAACGAATCTCCGCCGGTTTTAGTGGCAGTCTTGGTACCGATGTAGAGTGGATCGCCGGTTGTAGCGATCGACCCGCTGGCTGCGGCGCTGGCCACTACAACGCCATCCACATAGAGCGTCATCGTGCTGCCGTCGAATGTCCCTGTAATCAGGTGCCATGTACTCGTGCTGGGCAAGGCCGCTGTGACCGTCCCCACACCGGTCAGATCGAACTTCAGCACGCCATTCTCGGCGAGCAGCCGGTATTGGTTGTCGCCGCCCCCCTTCTGAAGGATGCGGCGATTGCCGTTCCAGTCGGTGGCATCGATCCACGCCGAGAGCGTGATCGCGCTGGTGGGGTTGAGCGTTGCACTGTTGGGAACGCTCACGAACTGGTTGCTGCCATTGAAGCTCAGGGCGTTGCCGCCGCCGCTGCGACCGGCCACGAACGTCGGGCCGTTCCCCAGCGTTCCGGTGTTCCCATTGCCGCTGGAGTCGGCCGTGCTTGTCCCGTTGCTCTCGCTGAAGCTGTAAGCGGCGACGGGAGCGGGAACCACGACTGTGCCATAACTGACGGTGGCTTCTCCGAAGAGCGAAGTTCCCGGATCGGTCGCGCGGACCGTAGCTGTGCCACTGCCGGTAGAGGGAGCCGTATAAATACCCGTCGCCGGATCGATCGTGCCAGCGCCTCCACTGTCGATAGACCAGACCAGCGTGGGCTGGGTCGCCATCGGATTGCCGAACTGATCGAGCTCGGAGGCTGTGAAAGGCTGCGTCGCCCCGTCAGCGACGTTCGCATTCGCGGGCGTGACGCGGACCTGCGTCGCGACCACGGCGGAGCCGTATCAGCGCCGAGACGGCAGATGCGCTCAAGGCTGAGTTGTAAATCCGCACGTCATCGAGAAGTCCGTGGAAGAAGTCCCCGGCCGTGGTGCTGCCGGCTTTCGCCCCGATGGCAAGGGGATCACCGGTGGTGGCGATGGCGCCGGTGTGCGCTGCACTCGCAACCGCCACCCCGTCTACGTAAAGCGTCATGGTGCTGCCGTCGTAGGTGCCGGTGATCAGGTGCCATGTTCCCGTGGTGGGCAAGGTTGCGGTCACCGTTCCCACATTTTTCAGATCGAACTTCAGCACCCCGCTCTCTGCCAGCAGCCGGTACTGGTTGTCGCTGGCTCCCTTTTGCAGGATGCGGCGGTTCCCGTTCCAGTCAGTCGCGTCGATCCAGGCCGAGAGGGTGATCGCGCTGGTGGGATTGAGTGAGGCGCTGTTGGCAATCTGCACGGATTGATTGGTGCCGTTCAGGCTCAGGGCGTTGCCGCCGCCACTGCGGCCGGCCACAAAGGTCGGGCCATTGATCAGCGTTCCCGTGTTGCCGTTGCCGCTGGCATCGGCGGTGGTCGTCCCGCTGGACTCGCTGAAGGCGTAGCTGGCGACGGGACCGGCAACCGTGACCGTGCTGTAGCTGACGGTGGCCTCTCCGAACAGACCTGTGCCCGGATCGGTCGCCCGAACGGTCGCGGACCCGCTGCCGGTGGAAGGAGCCGTATAAGCGCCGGTGGACGCATTGATCGTGCCAAGTCCGCCGCTGTCGATCGACCAGGCCAGCGTGGGCTGAGTCGCCATCGGGTTGCCGAGCTGATCCAATTCCGAAGCCGAAAATGGCTGGGAGGCGCCGTCGGAAACGATCGCGCTGCCGGGCGTAACTCGAACCTGCGTCGCGATCTGGGCGGTGCCGTACAGCGACGAGACGGCAGATGCGCTCAAGGCTGAGTTGTAAATCCGCACGTCATCGAGAAGTCCGTGGAAGAAGTCCCCGGCCGTGGTGCTGCCGGCTTTCGCCCCGATGGCAAGGGGATCACCGGTGGTGGCGATGGCGCCGGTGTGCGCTGCACTCGCAACCGCCACCCCGTCTACGTAAAGCGTCATGGTGCTGCCGTCGTAGGTGCCGGTGATCAGGTGCCATGTTCCCGTGGTGGGCAAGGTTGCGGTCACCGTTCCCACATTTTTCAGATCGAACTTCAGCACCCCGCTCTCTGCCAGCAGCCGGTACTGGTTGTCGCTGGCTCCCTTTTGCAGGATGCGGCGGTTCCCGTTCCAGTCAGTCGCGTCGATCCAGGCCGAGAGGGTGATCGCGCTGGTGGGATTGAGTGAGGCGCTGTTGGCAATCTGCACGGATTGATTGGTGCCGTTAAGACTCAGGGCGTTGCCGCCGCCGCTGCGGCCGGCCACAAAGGTCGGGCCATTGATCAGCGTTCCCGTGTTGCCGTTGCCGCTGGCATCGGCGGTGGTCGTCCCGCTGGACTCGCTGAAGGTGTAATTGGCTACTGGCGTCGGAACCGGGACCGTGCCGGGAATTACCGATTGTTCCTGTGACGGGAGGCTTTCGTTGGGAAGCCCGGTATTGGAGTTGACGGCGGTGACATAATAAAAATACGTGTTGCCATTCGTCACAGCCATGTCGGAATAAGAAGCCGTGGTAAGGCCGGTGATAAGCGGAGTAGTCGATTCGCCGCCGGCGGTCGTACCTTTATAGACGTTGTAAGTGACCGCGCCGGTGGGCGGCGCCCAGGCGAGATTGACGACATTGTTGCCCGGCGTGGCGGTGAATCCGGCCGGCGGCACCGTCAGCGTCGAGGCGCTGAGTCCGGCAAAATCGTTATAGCCTGAGACGTTGTACGCTTCGATGTGGTAGTCGTAATGCGTTCCAGGCGTGACATTGGTATCGGGCCAGTCATATTCACTGGGCGCGGGACGCGAGGTGGGCGGAAGCGTTGCGACGACAGAGAAGCTGCCGTTGTTGGTCGATCGCAGAATCTGATAGCCGTCCGCCAGGTGGCCGGCGTTGTCTGTCCAACTCAAATCGATTTCCGATGAGGTGATGTCCTGGATCGCCTGATCGGTCGGCTTGGGTGGCGCAATGGGAATCGTTACCGACGTGAAGTTGGAGTTCCCGGAATCGCCCGCGCCGTTGAAGGCTCGAATGCGATAGTAGAAGGTCGAGCCCGGCGCGAGACCCGACATCGAATCGGTGAACGAAGCGGGACTGGCTGGTAAAGTCTCTGTGATCAGTCCCTGAGTAAAGTTTGAGTCGAGAGCGCGGTCGAGATGGTATCCGGTCTGGTTGGTCGCGTTGGGCGTCCAGCTCAGGTAGACCGTAGTGGCCGAGGCCGCGCTTCCGCCAAGGCCCGTCGGTGCATTCGGAGACGAGGTGGCGGCGGGAGTGAAAGTCCAGGACTGAATGTTCTGCGTGGCCGTCACGCCACCGGTGCCGCCGGTGAATCCGGCGTAGGCAGTGCTCGCTCCGACAATCGATGGAATGTTGACGGTATAATTTTGTGTCGCCGAGGTCCCGGTTTGCGTATCCGTGATCGTGACTGAAAGGGTCGTTCCGTTGTAACTCAGATTCGCGCGGAAAACGTGGCCACTGTGAAGATCGAGGCCGGTCGGGGTGAGGTTGATCGAGCCGACGTTTTGCGGCGCGGCGCCGTTGGTATAAAGCCCAGTCGAATCGGGGCCTTCGCCGGAGCTGTTATAGAGATCGAACTTGACGGCGACGCTCTTGGCAATGCCGCTGTATCCCAACCCGCTGCCAACGCCTCCTTTCGCCGTGGGTCCGACGTTCTGGATGGCGAAGGTGAATCCGTCGGCGGTGCTGGCTCCGGCGGTGAGCTGGAATACGAACTGCGAAGTGAAGTTCGTAATGTCGACAGGGGTGACATCGAACGCGCTGCCTGCCTCATTACCGCCCCCGTTGGTCAGCTCCAGGTTGGCGCCGCTGACGACAGCAGGACTGTTGACGCTGAGCGTGGTCCCGGCGCCGGCAAAACCACCCGAGAAGTCAATCGTGGATACCGTTGTGGCAGTGGTGGTGGCGTTGGCGGTATTGGAATATTTCGAGTCGCCGATCCCGTTGGCGCCTCGGATGCGAAAGTAGTACTTGGTCAGGTTCGCCAATCCGCCAATCGAAATTGACGTCGAACCCGCCGGGGACGTCGTGATCTGATTGAAGGTCGGATTGGCGTCAGTCGACTCTTCAATGAGGTAGGAGCTGGCCGTGTTGGGCGCCACGCTCGAATCAGTCCAGGTCAGGTTGATCGAGGAACCCGAAAGCGCCGTGGCCGTCAGCACCGGCGCATTCGACACCATGCTCGCCGCCGGCGTCAGGCCGTAAACAACCAGGCCAGTTTTTGTACCGACGTACACCTCGCCATTGGCGATGGTGGGGACGGCGAATTTGACCGCTGCCCCCAGATTGTCCGCTCCGCCCGCCGCCTGGCTGCTGTTCCACAGTTCCGTGCCAAAAGTGCTGGCATCATAGGCATGGATCTCATTCAAATTCGTATCCATGGCCCAGACGATGCCGTTGTTCGTCCCGCTCGATGAGATGGACAGTGAACCGGGCAAGTAGCCGAAATTCGTGATCGCGGTCTGGGACGTGGCAGTGAGCTGACCGTTGGTCCCGAGGCTGAACGCCACCGCCGCGCCGTTGTATCCACTGATCGCGTAAATCCTGCCGTTGTAGTAGGAAGGCGTGCTGAGCGTGCCGCTGATGGCATTGGGAGGTGTCATGTGCCCGCTGCTGTTGAGGACAGCGTTCACGACATTGTCGTTGGTTGCGTTGTAATGACCGAGACTATTGCGGTCGAGCACGTAGAGCCGGCCGTCCTTACCCCCGGCGATAAGCAATTGCGTGTGTCCGGGGATTCCCGCCGAGTTGGGGAGCAACAGTGGAGAGCCGGACCCAAAGTCGGAGTCGGCCGAGTCCAATGCGGCAACATTATAGGGAATGAAGTAGTCGAGGATTTTGATCCCCCAGCCATTTGCACTTTGATTCGTGGGAGAGGTCGTCGGGTCGAGCGTGGCTTTGACCACGGCCTCATTGTAGTTGGCATCGGTCGGAAACCCGTTTGCGCCGATCGTAGGTGCACCGCCGGAACCATTACCGGTCATGAAGTAGAACGCGCTTCCATCCGGCTCAAATGCCAACTGGCCGCCGCCTCCCCATACGCCCGATTCGCCGTTGTTGGGGGACGTGTTAAGAACACCTTTCAGTTGGAATCCGTTCGCCGTCACATTCGTTACATCCCAGGCGACAACCATGCCGTGATAGGGGCCGTTATCCCCATGCGAAGCCCAGGAGACATAGAGAGTCTTACTCGTGACGTTATTGACGGTCGTAGTGATCAGGCTCAGCGCACAACGCTGAGCTTCGCGCAATGCGTTAAACTGAACGACCTTCTTTCCGGTGCCGTTATACGGGTCGACGACATTGCCGTCTCCGGTGCCGTAAACATAGATCGACGTACTGTTGGTATTCGTGCCGCTCGTATTCCCGATGAGATAAGGGGTAACGGCATCGGTTCCGTCGGAGATATTGATGGCGTGGATCCGTTGCACGTAATGTGCGACGCCGCCGATCGTTTCCTTTGTCTTAACCGACAGGTAAATCAGTCCGGTGGCAGGATCGATGACTGGCGTGCCCGTGATGCCGATTGAGGGATTGATGTCGGATGAGTTCAGGTCTCCGTTCGGCACCGGAGCGATAACCGTTGCCCCGAGAGTATTGTTCAAATCTCCCGCGGGCTGGGTGGCTCCAGAGGCCAGCAGGAAACTACGCTGCCAGAGGATCGCGCCGCCGGTCACGCTGCTGTCGATGGCGTAGAGCGTGTCATTTTCGGTGGCAACGAAAACCACGTCATGAACGCCAGCCGCTCCGGCCTTTGTGTTCACTCCGGCCGCGATCGTCACACCGGTGTCGACCAGCGGTTCGGAATAGACCTGTCCATCGAGGGTGGTTCCGTATAACTTGCCAAATGACTTGACCTTGACGTTGGTCGGCGTCAGTTGGACCTCTTGAGAATTGACGCCGGTGCTCGCAATGTCGCCGTGATAATTCAGGACATTCACGGAAAGGAGCCGACGCTCTTCCAGCGATTCAATCAGCTTGGGGATCGCTCGTCGCTTCTTGTCGACATTTCTCAAGGCAGGGACTGACCGGTGGGGTCGCATTGTAATCTCCAGAGCCAAACTTGTTCTTAGGGGATTTCCCCGGGGAAGTTAGCGAAAAAGCCGGTGGGATTACAACGAAAAATTACGAATTTGAAAACAAAATACGAGAGATCAGCCCAAAGCGGCTAATTGTTCGTTCTTTGACGGCTTTTTCTGCGCGCGCAAACAGAAGAGCCCGCTATTTTCGTGCTACTCGCCGGTCCAATAATTACAACTTGTTCATTGTTTAACCGCAGTCTCAGAATGAGCTTTTTCAACACGGCAAATGCTTCCGGCGTGATATATACTTGCATGGATCAGAACAACTTCAATTCCGGCAATTCACTGCTGCCCATCAAATAAATATCTACTCCGCGCGCCGCTTGTCTTCCTTCACTGATAGCCCAGACGACTAGACTCTGGCCGCGGCGCATGTCGCCGGCAGCGAAGATGCCGGGGATGCTGGACATGTAGGATTCGTTCACGGTGACGTTGCCGCGACCGTCGAGCTTGAGGCCGAGTTGCTGGATCGGTCCCGGATGCTCGGGGCTGACGAAGCCCATCGCGAGCAGGCACAGGTCGCAATCGAGTTCGACTTCCGAGCCGGCGAGCTCCTTCATCTGCCAGCGGCCATCCGCGCCCTTGTTCCACTCGAGGCGGACGGCGTGGAGTTTTTCTACGTGGCCGTTGGATCCGGAAAATTTCTGGGTGTTGATGGAGAAATCGCGAATCTCGCCGCCCGAAATCGCATTCGCTTCTTCGTGCGCCGAGCTGGTACGGAAGATCATCGGCCAATAAGGCCAGGGCATATCCGACGTGCGCGATTCGGGCGGGCGCGGAAGAAGCTCAAACTGCTTGACGCTTTTGCAACCCTGGCGCTGGGCGGTGCCGAGGCAGTCGGCTCCGGTATCGCCGCCGCCTAGGATGATGACGTTCTTGTCCTTCGCGTCGATGAATTCGTGGTCGGGAATCTCATCGCCGAGGTTCTTCTTGTTCTGAAGCGGAAGATAATCCATCGCCTTGTAAATGCCCTTGAGCTCACGGCCCGGGACATTCAACTCACGCGCCTGTGTTGACCCGCCGCACAGGACTATCGCGTCGAACTGCGAACGAAGGTCTTCGATCGAAATGTCGATGCCGACGTTCGCACTGGTCTTGAACGTGATCCCCTCGGCCTGCATCAGCTTCACTCGTCGATCGACGACGCTTTTCTCGAGTTTGAAATTGGGGATGCCGTACATCAGGAGCCCGCCGATGCGGTCGGCGCGCTCGAAGACGGTGACGAGATGCCCAGCCTTGTTCAGTTGTGCGGCGCACCCGAGGCCCGCCGGGCCCGATCCAACGACAGCCACTTTCTTTCCAGTGCGCTTTTCAGGCGGATACGGCTTGATCCATCCCTCTTCAAATGCCCGGTCGATGATGTTCTGCTCGATCAGCTTGATGGTGACCGGCTTTTCATTGATCCCCAGCACACAGGCTTCTTCGCACGGCGCCGGGCAGACGCGGCCGGTGAATTCCGGGAAGTTGTTGGTCTTGAAGAGCATGTCCAGCGCGTCGCGCCAGCGGTTCTTGTAAACCAGGTCGTTCCATTCCGGGATGATGTTGCCCAGGGGACATCCGCCATGGCAGAAGGGGATGCCGCAATCCATGCAGCGTGCGCCCTGAGCGCGAAGTTTCTCCTCCGGGAACGGATGGTAGATCTCGTTCCAATCGAGGATGCGCAGTTCGACCGGCCTCCGCTTGGGGAGCTCGCGGCCGATCTCTTTGAAACCAGTGGGTTTTCCCATGAACCGTAGGGTGGGCTCGGCCCACCGTCCTCTCCGTTACAAAACAAAGTCCATGTTTGCTTTAAACACCCGCCGATTGCCGCTGCGACAACAGGCGGGCGCGTTGATCGATCTCCGCCTGATGTTCGAGTACCCGGCGGTAATCGTTGGGCATTACCTTCACAAATTTCCGCAACTCACGATCCCAGTCATCGAGAATGCCCTTTGCCACCGGGCTCTTTGTGAAACGATAGTGGTTTTCGAGCAGCCGGCGGATGGTCACTGCGTCGTCTGGCTTGTCGGGGGACTCCAGCGAAACCATGTCCAGGTTGACCAGATCCTGTAACTGTGCGCTGTCGTCGTAAACATATGCAATTCCCCCGCTCATCCCAGCGGCGAAGTTGCGCCCGGTCGGGCCGATGACAATGACGCGTCCGCCGGTCATATATTCGCAACCATGATCTCCGACCCCTTCAACGACGGCCTGAATGCCGGAGTTGCGCACACAAAACCGCTCGCCGACCACGCCGCGGATATAGAGTTCGCCGGAGATCGCGCCGTATGCGATCGTATTGCCCGCAATGATATTCTGATTCGCCTGATAGGTGGCGACGGCGGGTGGGAAGACGGCAATCCGTCCGCCGCTGCAACCCTTGCCGACATAGTCGTTGGCGTCGCCTTCCAGCAGAAGCGTGATCCCTTTGGAGAGAAATGCTCCGAAGCTCTGGCCGGCCGACCCGGAGAACTTGAACGTGATTGTGTCTTCCGGCAGTCCGGCGTAGCCGTATTTCTTCGCCACCTCCCCCGACAGCGTGGTGCCGACGGTCCGGTTGATATTGTGGATAGGCAATTCCGCATAGACGCGCTTGCCCGTCTCGATCGCTTCGTGAGCGAACGGAATCAGCTTCGTCTGATCGAGGGACTTCTCAAGCTCGTGATCCTGTTTCTCAATGTTGCAGAGCGCACCCCTTCGGAAACCGGCGGCTGATGCAGAATGACCGACAGATCGAGGTGCCTGGCCTTCCAGTGTTTCGACATGTCCGCAAATTCGAGCATGTCGGTGCGGCCCACCATTTCCTTCAAGGTCTTGAATCCCATCGCCGCCATATATTCGCGCACTTCTTCGGCGACGAAGAACATAAAGTTGATGACATGCTCAGGCTTGCCCGCGAATTTCTTGCGCAATTCGGGATCCTGGGTGGCAATTCCGACCGGGCAGGTGTTCAGATGGCAGACGCGCATCATGATGCACCCGGAAGCGATCAGCGGACCGGTCGAAAAACCAAATTCCTCGGCGCCGAGCAACGCGCCCACCACCACATCGCGGCCGGTTTTGATCTGGCCGTCGGTCTGGAGAACAATGCGGCCGCGCAGATTGTTCATCACGAGCGTCTGCTGCGTCTCGGCCACGCCAAGTTCCCACGGAAGCCCGGCATATTTGATGCTCGTGAGCGGCGAAGCGCCGGTGCCCCCGCTGTCGCCGCTGATGAGAATGTGATCCGCCTTGGCCTTGGCGACTCCGGCCGCAACTGTCCCCACTCCCACCTCGCTCACCAGCTTCACTGAAACGCGGGCGGCGGGATTGGAATTCTTCAGGTCGTGAATGAGCTGCGCCAGGTCCTCGATGGAATAGATGTCATGATGCGGCGGCGGCGAAATAAGCCCGACGCCGGGCGTGCTGTGACGGACAAATCCGATGTACTCATCGACCTTGTGACCGGGGAGCTGACCCCCCTCGCCGGGCTTGGCGCCCTGAGCCATTTTGATCTGAAGTTCATCGGCATTGACGAGGTATTCGCTGGTCACACCGAAACGCGCCGAGGCGACCTGCTTGATGGCGCTGCGGCGCCAATCGCCGCCTGCATCGCGCTTGAATCGCTCGGGGTCTTCGCCCCCTTCGCCGGTGTTGCTCTTGCCCCCGATGCGGTTCATGGCAATGGCGAGGTTTTCGTGCGCTTCCTTGCTGATCGAGCCAAAGGACATGGCTCCCGTCACGAAGCGCTTGACGATCTCTTTGGCCGATTCCACCTGATCGATCGGAATCGACTTGCCTTTTCGGAAATTGAGCAGGCCGCGGATCGTGCAGCGATGCTTGTTTTCGTCGTCGACCAGCTTGGAATATTCCTTGAAGGTGGGATATCCCGTCACGCGGACCGCCTGCTGGAGCTTGGCGACCGTATCGGGATTCCACATGTGATATTCGCCGTCGCGCCGCCACTGATATTGGCCGCCGTTCTCGAGCACTTCGCCGTTGACCTGGATCGGCGGATACGCGTGGTGGTGGCGAACGAGGCTTTCGCGGGCGATCACATCGAGCCCGATCCCCTGAATGCGGGACGCCGTGCCTGTGAAATACGTATCGATCACATCGCGGCCAATTCCAACCGCTTCGAAGATCTGCGCGCCGCGATAGCTCTGCACCGTCGAGATTCCCATCTTCGACGCAACCTTGATGATCCCCTTGTTGGCGGCCTTGATGTAATGCTTCTTGGCCTTGTCGAGGGTGATGTCCTTGGGAAGGGTTCCCTCGGCAGCCATGTCGGCCAGCGTTTCGAAAGCGAGATAAGGATTGACCGCGCCGGCGCCGAATCCGATCAAGAGGCAGAAGTGGTGAATTTCCCGCGCCTCGCCGGTTTCAATCACCAGCCCGCATTGAGTGCGGGTGCCCTGCCGGATGAGGTGATGATGGACCGCCGCCGTCGCCAGCAGACTCGGGATCGGGGCATGCGCTTCATCGACGCCCCGATCCGAGAGGATCAATATCGATGCGCCTTCCTGCACCGCTTTGGCGGCGGCCTCGCTGAGCGCGTCGAGGGCCGTCTTTAATCCCGCTTCTCCCGAAGCGACCTTGAATAACATCGGCAGCGTGACGGATCTTAACCCACCCTTCGCCAATTCGCGCAGCTTTTCAAGGTCCGTATTACTGAGGATCGGCTGCTTGAGCTTGACCAGGTGGCTCGCTCGCGGGGACTCATCCAGCAGATTTCCTTCGCGACCGAGGTAGGTGTAAAGCGACGTGACCAGTTCCTCGAAATTGGCGTCGAGGGGCGGATTGGTCACCTGAGCAAAGAGCTGCTTGAAATAGCTGTACAAGAGCTGTGGCTTGTCGGAGAGGCAGGCCAGCGGCGTATCCGTCCCCATCGATCCAAGGCCTTCGCCGCCATTGATCGCCATCGGGCTCAGAATGATCTTGATGTCTTCGGTCGTATAGCCGAAGCAGTGCTGGCGGACGAGAAGCGTTTCGTGATCGGGCTGATGGACATTGCCCGGCGTGGGCAATTCGTCCAACTCGATCATGTTCTCATCAATCCAGCGCCGCCACGGCCGCTTTTCGACCAGCTCGCTCTTGATCTCGCGATCGTCAACGATCCGGCCCTGCTTCATATCGACAAGGAAGATCTTGCCCGGCTGAAGACGCCATTTTTGGAGGATCCGCTCGGGCGCAATCGGCAGCACGCCGACTTCGCTGGCCATGATGACCAGATCATCCTTGGTGACGTAGTAACGGCTCGGTCGCAGACCGTTGCGATCGAGCACCGCTCCGATCACGTCGCCGTTGGTGAATGCCACGGACGCCGGCCCATCCCATGGTTCCATCAGGCAGGCATGGTATTCGTAGAAAGCGCGGAGATCGGGGTCCATTTGCTCGTTCTTTTGCCACGCCTCGGGAATGAGCATCAGCACCGAGTGGGCGAGCGAGCGACCGCTGGCGTTGAGAAACTGCAATGCGTTGTCGAATGTGGCCGAGTCGCTGCCCGACTCGGTCAGGATGGGATACATCTTTCGCAGTTCATCGCCGAACACATCCGATTGGAGCGAACCATGGCGTGCTCGCATCCAGTTGCGATTGCCGCGCAGCGTATTGATTTCGCCATTGTGGGCGATCATTCGATACGGATGGGCGAGCCGCCAGGAAGGAAAAGTATTGGTTGAAAAGCGGGAATGGACCATCGCCAATCCGCTTTCGAAAGCCGGGTCCTGAAGGTCCAGGAAATAATCGCGGAGCTGAGTGGTCGTCAACATCCCCTTGTAGACCATCCGGTTGGTCGACAGGGTACAAACGTAAAAATCCTCGCGCGCCTCGGCCGGCAGTTGATTGCTGTGAAACTCAATGACGTTTTCAGCGATCTGGCGAACCAGATAAAGCCGACGCTCAAAATCCCCCCGATTGAAAAATGTCTCGCCCATACCGAGGAAGATCTGCCGAATCTTCGGCTCAGTCTTCTTCGGCGTCGGCCCCACGTGTTTGCCGTCGACCGGAACGTCACGCCAGCCGAGCACGACCATTCCATAGTCCTGACAGATCTTCTCGAAAATCCGCTCGCATTCCTTCCTGGCGATGGGATCCTGAGTGAGAAAGAGGGTTCCGACGCCGTAATCTCCGGCGACGGGGAGCTTAAAACCGAGTTTTTGGCATTCCCGCTGAAAAAAAGCGTCAGGAGTTTTGACCATGATCCCAGCGCCGTCGCCGCTGTTTACTTCACAGCCGCACCCGCCACGGTGATTCATGTTTTCGAGCATCAACAAGGCGTCAGAGACGATCTGATGCGAAGGCTTTCCTTTCAAATGACAGATGAACCCGACACCGCAGGCATCGTGCTCAAAACGGGGGTCGTAGAGACCCTGATTTCTCGGAAAACCATTCATTGATACGCTCGATGAAAAAAAACGCCCGCTAACCGGGCAGATAGAAACAGCCTAATTTAGCGTTCTCGCTCAAAAACGCAACTTTTATCCACAATTATGTGCAACTACCTTCCGGGATCGCTACTTGCATATTTTTTAGGCATGCTTTGACCAAAAACGGCAAACTTCCTAGTGTCAGCAAGGAAGGGACCATGGGAGAAAATACGATTCTACGCTCAAATCCAAGCTGCAAATTGGGTAAGGCTTATCCAATTGCCCGAAGATTGCGCGGTCGCAGCCCAGGCGATGAAAATATAGGCTCTTCCCAATCGAAACCTTAATACCTACATTTTTAGTCGAGGTGGGAACCTCAGATCCGAATGCGGCGGAGGGGTGGACCTAGTATTCTTCTTTCTTTATCTCATCAACCGGAAAGGGTGCAGCTTGGCCTCCCCAGGAATCGTCTTTCTCGTCGGCGCCGGTCCGGGCGACCCGGAGTTGATCACGCTCCGCGGCGTTCATCTGCTGAACACCGCCGATGTCGTTGTCTATGACGCTTTGGCCAATCCTGACCTTTTGAATCATTGCACTCCTGCTGCTGCGCGGATTTACGTCGGAAAGAAAACCTCTTCTCATTCCTTCTCACAGGAAGCAATCAATGCGCTGCTGGTGACGCACGCGACGGCGGGGAAGCGCGTCGTCCGCCTTAAAGGAGGAGATCCATTCGTCTTCGGTCGCGGAGCGGAAGAGTGCGAAGCCCTGGTAGCAGCAGGGATCCCCTTTGAGGTCGTTCCGGGAATCACCGCCGCGATCGCCGCGCCCGCCTATGCCGGCATTCCAGTGACCCATCGCGATTTTAATTCGAGTTTCACGCTGATCACCGGCCACGAAAAAGAAGAGGAATATCAGGACCCCGAAGCGAAGGCTCGGTCGAGCGGAATGGGGAGCGACGTCGATTGGTCAATCTGCGCAAAACTTCCCTGCCTGGCCTTCTACATGGGCGTGAAATCACTGCCGCGGATTTGCCAGCGGCTGATCGAACACGGCATGGCCGCCGACATGCCCGCCGCCACGATTGAGTGGGGCACGACGCCGCGACAGCGGACGATCGTGGGGACGATATCGGATCTACCGATGCGCGTGGCCGAAGCCGGTATCGGCCCCCCCGCCATGACGATCATCGGACGGGTCGTGGGCCAGCGCGAGAATCTGAACTGGTTCGAAAGCCGCCCCCTCTTCGGACAGACGGTTGTCGTGACGCGAACACGCCAGCAGGCGAGCGACCTTTCGCATCGCCTGACGGATCTTGGAGCGCGCGTCATCGAAGCCCCAACGATCGAACTTTCGCCGCCCGGCGAATGGTCCGCCGTTGATGAATCGCTGGAACGGATCACCGAATATGACTGGGTCATCTTCACCAGCGCCAATGGCGTGCGCTTCGCCAAAAGCCGCCTCCTGGAGACGGGACAGGATGCCCGCAACTTTGCCGGCGTGCGCATCGCCGCGATCGGCGAAGCGACCGCCGATGCAATCGCAAAAGAACTATGTCTCCGTGTCGACCTCTGTCCCGAAACATTTGTGGCCGAGGCTCTGGCCGATGCCCTCGCCGCAGGCAACGAGATTCAGGGCCGGCGATTTCTCCTGCTCCGCGCCGACATCGCCCGGGCGATCCTGCGCGAACGGCTTCAGCAGGGTGGGGCCGCGGTGGTGGACGACGTATCCGTCTACGAAACCCGCCCGGCGTCGTCGCTTCCCGAAGGACTCGAAGAAGCCCTGGCGGCGGGACAGGTCAACTGGATTACCTTCACCAGCAGCAGCACGGCCCGCAATCTCACCGCATTGCTCGGCCCGAACTACCGCGAACGACTCGCGAACGTAAAACTGGCGAGCATCGGGCCGATCACGACCCGGACACTGACCGATCTGGGATTGGAGCCGCACGCGCAGGCGGAGCGATTCACGATCGACGGGGTGGTGGATGCGATACTTGCGAGCGTTGTGAAGGGTTGACGTTGCTATGATGATGCAATGTTATTGCCGGGCAGGTGATCGACGGACAATTTGAACATGATTCAAACTTATCATGGCATTCCGTTCGATTCCGAGGAAATCGCCAATTTCTGTCGGAAACACCAGGTTCTGACGATCTTGCCCGAACTTGTTCATTCAAACCGCCGATTCCCCATTCTTCGAATCAGATGGATCGGCGCAAATGGCCACGCGGCGTATTGGCCAATTCTCTGAGCCAGTCCGGTCAGACGCACAATTAAAGGCCCTTTTGAAAGGGCCACAGACTCAACGCCTGGTTTTTGCAGCACGATCGGATACCAGGTGTATCGCCCCCCTACCAGTTTCAGGCCTGCCTCGCGGTACATCTTGAGATTTCCGCTGTAACGCCGATTGCTCCGCAGATGCGTCGGATACCATCGCAGCAACATATAAAACGGCGCGCTGACGTAGAGCATTCCCTCGGGACGCAGGTACGAGGCGATGGACTTCACCATCGATGGCGGATCGGGAACGTGCTCGAGCACATCAAAGCAGATCACCGCATCGAACGATTCCCGTGGAATGGCAGCCGGGTCGGTCAGGACCGTGATCGGGCTGCCGGAGCGGTCGAAAAGCTTTCGCGCAAATTGTTCGCTGAGCCCCGGCAGCTCGAAGTAGGTGAGACGATGGCCCTTGCGCGCCAGGTGAAGACAATCGAATCCCAGCCCGTCGCCGACGGCGAGAATGTCCAGCGGCTTTCCATGTCGGGCCAGATGGCGCGTCGTCCAGCGCCGCATCTTCAGCTTCGCTGCATTACGGCTCCAGACGGCAAGCTCGTAGAGAAAGGCGCTCGTCGATGAATAAAACGCATCGAGCTGCGGCCCCGGCTCGTAGCGTTGCCCGCCGTGCTTCGCGAAATCGCGAGCGACCGTTTCACCGGGATGTTGGCGCTCAAATTCCAGCGCCGCGATCACTTGAGCGGTGTCTTCGCCGCTCACTTCCCCGATCAAGGCGGCCATATGCTCGATGTTACGCAGCGGCTGGAACGCTTTAGCGCCCGCCGTCGATGCGTTAACTGATGTCCCCGCGGAATTATGCAAGCGAGCCAGATTAAGCGTCGGATCGTGTTGGAGCAAATCAGGCAACGTAGTTGTAAATCATGACGAAGTGACAGGCGCTTCCGGTCAGAACCAGGGTATGCCAGAGGTCATGTGCCTCGAATATGCCCGGCCAGAGGCGCGGACGATTGGTGGCGAAAATCACCGATCCGACTGAGTAGGCAATTCCACCCGCAAGGAGCCAGGCCAGTGCGCTGGCCGGCAGCGCGCGGAACAGGGGAACGACAACCGGAATCACCGTCCAGCCCATGGCGACGTAAATGGCAACGTGAATCCATTTCGATTGCTTGCGCCCCCACCAGACATGCACGATGCCTGCAACAGCCATGATCCACTCCGCGGCCAACACGCTCCAACCCCATCTTCCCCGCAACGTGATGAGGCAAACCGGCGTGTACGTCCCGGCGATCAGAAGAAAAATGGCGCTGTAATCGAGCTGGTCCAGACGATCCGAAGCGGCTTCTTCGCAGAAGATCGAATGGTTCAAGGCGCTGGCCAGATACAAAGTGATCAGAGAGCCACCATAAATTGCAAAGGCGATCGCGCGGACTTCGCTATCGCCTGCGGTGCGCAGCAGTGCGACCAGTGCTGCAACCGACAGGAGAGCGCCCACCCAATGCGACAGGCCGGGGAACGGGTCTTTGATGCAACGCCCAATCAAGCTCTTATTGATTGGCTGTTCGTTCATGCTCTAAAGCGCTCTCCGGCGGATCGTTTTCAGGCTTTTGGAAACGGACTTGCCGCGTGCTGCGTTCGATTCCGGTTGGGCGGATGAGCGCGCCGTAGAGTTCCGGACGCCGCGCCGCAAGCCATCGCCGGCCGGTGCTCTGGGCGATCAGCGACAAATCCAGGTCCGCTACGACCAACGCGTCTTCCGGCTCGCTGGTCTCCGCCACCGTCCGGCCGTAGGGGTCCAGGATCATTGCATTGCCGGTGCGAACCTCATCGTCATCCATCCCAACGCCATTAGAGAAAAGGATAAACAAACCGTTGTCGTGCGCGCGGGCGGGGAGCCATCGCATGATCCATTGTTTCCCATTTGGCCCGCGCAACGCGGCGCGGATCGGAGCGGGATCGGCGGCGCGATCGCGCCAGAGGTTCTGATCGATTGGCTTCATTCCGTGCGGACTGACGGAATTGCATCCGCCTGTCTGATGTGGCGAAAGTAGAATTTGCGCGCCCATCAGAGCGGTGATGCGCACGTTTTCAACGATGTTATTGTCGTAGCAGATCAGGACTCCGACGCGAACCCCGAGCGGCGTGT
Source organism: uncultured Phycisphaerales bacterium (assembly GCA_963754335.1). GTDB lineage: Bacteria > Planctomycetota > Phycisphaerae > Tepidisphaerales > Tepidisphaeraceae > JBBSDP01. Next base: position 347,075 of record CAVWFQ010000004.1, on the reverse strand, counting down.
CGAAGACCGTGTACTCATTTCCCGCCGAGATGTGATCGCTTTCGAACGCCTGGATTTTTCGATGACGCCGGTGTTGCCCATCGGGCATAGCTACGACGTACGTATTGAACAGACCCCCGCCGTCCGACTCCACAAGACCGGCGCCGAGGGTCAAATCGTATCGGCGCGATAGATCGATCAGCCTGCGACTCGACGGTCCATCCGGCACCGGCTCGGCCAAGTCCGTCAGCGCTTCTCGCGACAGGTTGCGCAAGAACCAATATCCCGTGATGCAGCACTCGGGAAACGCGAGCAGCCGGACGCCCTGCCGTGCGGCCTGGGCGCAAATCGATTCGATCTTTCGAAAATTGGCCTCTTTGTCCCCGGCCAGATGCTCAAACTGAACGACCCCGGCTCGAATGAGAGCCGCGCTGCCAATCGGATCTGAGGCTTTTCGCGTCGATTTCATCTTCGTCCAAACTCGTCATCAATTCCCTTCAGGCCGCGTTTGAACTCGGTTATCAGCGTGCGCACCCCACGGACGATTTCCGGTAAGCGCTTGCCAAAAAGGAGCAGAATAATGATGGCGATAATCACCCATTCGCCCGCTCCCGGCCTGCCAAATGCAATTGTGTCGAGCATTGTGCTCCTTCTCGGCTCAGTCCGGCATGAGCGTCGACGACTCCTGCACCAATTCAGATACTGGCGGAGCGTCCAGCGGCAGCAAACTGGATCCATTGCAGATAAAGCCCGTGCGGCGGCGCAGTGGGTCCTCCCGCGGACCGATCTTTCGCTTCCAGCATGCGCGGGATGTCATCAGGCGTGAAGGTGCCCATGCCCACCTGCACCAGCGTGCCGACCATGATTCGAACCATGTTCCAGAGGAAGCCGCTTCCTTCTACGCCGATGATGATCCGCGGCGAGCGCGCGACGACCTCACAACCGTGGATCGTGCGGACACTGCTGTCGCGGCCATGACCCGGGCGGGCGAAGCTGCAAAAATCGTGTTCCCCGACAAAGTGGGCCGCCGCCTGGGCCATGGCGGCGGTGTCGAGTTCCTGCCAGCGATGCCAGGCGAGATCGTTGAAGAAAACGGGCCGATCGTGCGAATTCCAGATGTAATATTGATATCGCTTTCGCGTGGTCGAGCCAATGGCATCGAATGTCTCGGGAACGCGCTCACAAGTCCGAATGATCATGTCGCCGGGCAGGCGATGGTTCACGGCGCGCCGCAGCCCTTCGGCGGGGATGTTGGTTTGCGTCGTGTCAAAATGCGCGACCTGCCCCTTGGCATGGACCCCCGAATCGGTCCGCGATGAGCCGGAGAGGGTAATCGGATGGCCCACGATTTCGCCGATCGTCCGGCTCAGCGTTTCCTGAATGGTGGGTATGCCGTGCCCCTCGAGCGGTTTGGGGCCGGTGTAGCTTTCAAGGGCGACCTGTTGCTGCCAACCATGATAACGCGTGCCGCGGTATGAGATCGTCAGCTTGAATCGTTGCGAGGGCATCGGTCGAGGCGTTTATATCAAAACAGGAGGAATGGGAAAAATCGGGAGGCGAGGACATCATGGTTTGCTGGCACGCCTCAACACCCGAATTTTCTCTCCATCCTTTTGGTCGGGGCAGCCCGCTTCGATGCTCGAGGAAAGTGATCCTCAGCTCAGCCTTCTCCTTGGACTGCGGGGGTTGCATCGGGAATATTGTATTATGGAGTTCCAAGCACTAGCCGCTTGTATTAGTGCAATAGCCGGATATACTACTGTCCGCTGATTTGCAATTTTTCTTTGGAGGGTTTGATGAAACGTGTTTCTTTGGGTTTGAACACCGCCGGTATCCTATTGGCTGGTGCCTTATTTGGCATGTCCTCGGCCACGGCGCAGGCTTCCACCTATTCGACCGCAGTTCAAGCCGATCATCCGCTTTCTTATTTTCAGTTCGGCGAGGCCAGTGGTGCTCCTGGCTCTGCGATCAATACTGGAGTGACCTCCACAAACGCGGGCAGTCTGGGGACCGACGGCACATATCAAAACAGCAACGCGAAGGTGGGTTCCGGCATCCCAACGGCGTTATTTCCGGGAATGACGGGTGACAACAACTCGATTGCTCTAGCCGGAAATGGCTCCATCACCGGCTCTGACACCGGCTTGCCCACCGGCAGTGCCGCCCGAACCGTCACCGGCTGGGTCAATTTCTCAAATGACGGAACTCATTACGGCGACATCTTCTCGTATGGAACCAATGGTACGGGTATCAATCCCGATGGAGAAAAGATCTTTACCCTTGTGCCCGGACAGATCGGCGATACCAATACCAACCCCAATGGAAACGGAAATTTCGGGTTCAGTCAGTACGGCGACGGAATCGGAACGACTGCAGCGTATAACGATAGCACTTGGCATTTCGTCGCCTTTACGCTCACGCCGACTGACTCGACCCACGCAAACTACGTTTTGTATGTCGATGGCGCCGCGGTCGTTACCAATGCCGGTGTTGCCGGAAAACCGAAAAATATGTTGACTCAGACAGTAGGCACTGGAACCTACTACCTCGGAACGGACGATCTAAACTTTGGGTATAATGGCCAACTTGCGCAGGAAGCGGTCTTCGGTACCGCTTTGAACGCTGGTCAAATTTCCGACCTGTACCAGGCGGCACTCGTGCCCGAGCCGGCCTCCGTCGCCTTGGCTAGCTTCGCGGCTCTCGGACTGCTCGTTCGCCGTCGCCCATGCTGAACTACAGATGAGATTGAGCTCTTATCCCCCGCGCTTGACGGGGGATTTCTTTTTGGGACACTTGATTCTTCTGTCGAAGGAGGCTTGCTAAATACTCCAAGGCCAACATGAAAGGCAAGCCATCTCCCATTAAACTCGGACCTCATCCGCACGGTTTTACCATCGTTGAACTCCTGATCGTCATCGGAATCATCGCGGTTCTCATAGCCATTCTTCTTCCCGTTCTGGCCCGCGCAAGGGAGATGGCATCGCGCGTGCAGTGCACATCAAACATGCGCCAAATCGCGACGGCCAGTGTCGCCTATGCGGCCGATAACGGCGGATTGTTCCCGGAGCCCTTAAACTGGCTCTACAACTGGCTCACGGTTGTGCCGACCGATCAGCAGCAGGTCACAACCGGGGAATTGTGGCCGTATCTCAAGGATTTGCGACCCTACCATTGTCCGATCGACGAGCCGCCGTGGCAGGGATCGCATAACCTCACCAGCTATCTTATTAACGGAAATATTTTGCCCGCCAACACCGGCGTATTGGCTGGCACGCAACGGCTCAGCCGGTTTAAGAGCAATGCAGTTTGCTTTTGGGAAGCGGATGAAACGTCCGCTACCACCCAGTCTCCATGGAATGATGGCGGAAGCGAGCCGTACGAAGGAATAACACATCGCCATGGCGGCGGGGCCGCAGTCGGCCACTTTGATGGAAGTGCCGAGTATCTCAGCGCCATACAATGGGCGGACGAGTTGACGCAAATGCCAGGCCCACTCTGGTGCGAGCCGGGTACCGCCAATGGCGTGTATAAAGAGTAACGAATCTTCCAGGATCTTTGTCGGCTTGCAGCGTCATTCCAAAACTGCATTCTGATTACAGCGGCAGCGCGGGGTGTCTTCGCATAGGTCATCGCTGATCGGCGACCTTCACTACCGCCGGTCGCATGCCTTGTAAATCACCTCACCCGGTGACAGCGGACCCAATCGAGCACGAATTCAACCGCTCCGCATTTCCGATATAGCTGCTCTGGAAGCAGAGCCCGAGTAAACGGCAGCAACTGTCATCTGAAGGTACTCCGAAGGATCTACTCGGTCGTAAAAACCACGTAGATCCCTCGGAGTACCTCGGGATGATATTTCTTCGTTCTTTTCATGCATCGCGGGTGTGGCGCAGCCACATGATGACTCAGGGTATCGTCAGCGCCACAATTGTGTAAAAGCGACAACTTTTCGGGGGGCTCGGTCTCTCGCGCTGGTCGTATGCCGTTTCAGGAATCCCTTCGACCTGTCACCGGACAGAGCGCCTTGTTGGAGTCAGAACGAATAGTGGAGCGGCCGCTACCGCGAGAATTTATGATTCGTGCGAATACCGTTTTTTCAATGGCAATATCCTCCCCGCCGGCACTTTAGTCGGCAGCCAGGCGCTGCGGCGATTCCGCAGTAACGCGATATGCTATTGGGAAGCAGATGAAACCGGGACGTACGGGTGGAATGACGGCGGGAGTCTGCCGTATGAAGGCCAGACCCATCGGCACGGCGGCGGAGCATCGGTCGGTCACTTCGATGGCAGCGCCGAATTCCTTAGCGCGCAGCAATGGGCGGATGCCCTGGCGCAGTCGCCGGGTCCGCTCTGGTGCGATCCGGACATGGTGAACGGACATTGGTAAGTTGACCTTCAAATCTTCATGCCACGATTACAACATTGACATATATTCAATCGCCGCTTGATCTTTCATTTCAATCTGGCAATATCGCGATCATCGGGGATCGTTTCCGGGCAATTGCAAACGGCTTTCAACGAAGTTTTACGATCTGAGGCCATCACTTGGTCTCACGATCGGGGGAAAGGCATTGGTGAATCGCCGCCGAAAAGCTTTCAGTCTGGTGGAACTGTTGGTAGTCATCGGGATTATCGCAGTACTCATTGGCATCCTGTTTCCGGCGCTTCACGCGGCCCGGCAGGCGGCGCTCCGCACGGACTGCGCCAACCGGCTGCGCCAATTGGTGACGGCGGCGGTGATGTATCAAAACGAGGATCGCGTCTATCCGCTGGCGAATTATAATCCCGCCGCCCAATCGGTTTTTCCCAACCAAATGCAGGATCGTCTCATCAACGATCTGGCTCCTTACCTTGGGTCCCAGCAAATCACCGGGACCGAAGTGGTGAGTGCGTTGCCGCAGACGTTCGTCTGTCCCTTCCGACTACAATCCGAAGTCTTCAACGACCCTTTCACCGGAACCGGGCCGGTCTACTGGTTCACCGGCTATGACTATTACGGCTGGCTCGCCGACACGCCCAACGATCTGGCCGTGGTCATCAAGCCCGAGCGGGTGACCGATCCGCGCGCCACCGTGCGCGGCGTGCTCTGGGGAGATACGGTCGCCCGCAGCACCTTTTACGGGCCGGCGGCGTGGATTTATTTTCATTTCAGAGGCTATCTCAATTTCAACGGCATCGCTGCCGCGGATACCACAGCGCTGTCCGGGCAGCATCGCGCCTGGTCGGATGGGAGCGTGGAGTGGATCGACGGATCGGAGATTGATGCCAACCCGGCTGATCTGGATACATCCGCCTCTTTCAAGGACGGGCCGCCCGGCGACTATTACAACTATGTGTGGTTTTGAGAATGCGCCGGCGACCGCACCCCGCGAGGTCTCTGTTTGATTTCAGAGAATCACTAAATGACCTTGCGCGAACATGCGCCATCGAATCAGCTTTTAGCCGCTGTCCCGCAGGGCAGTCCCGGCGCGCGGGATGCTTACGCGTACTCGCGCAAGCTCATTTAGGGAGCCAGCGCCGGCCGGTACGGCACCGGTGGCGGGTTCGTCGCAACCAGAAGCCCCGCGCGATTCGAGACGTCGAAATGCGAGTGCAGACGTTTCAAGTAGTCATGAATGGTATGCGGGCTCAGGTCCGTCTTCGCCGCGATTTCCTTTTCCGAATGGCCTGCCCGGACCAGCCGCACAACCTGTCTCATTCTCGGCGACAAACCCTCGCACGGATCGGGCGTGGGCAACTGCTTATCCTCCCAAAGTCGGCCAAGCTCCGTGTGAAATAGATGCGTAACGCGCTGTTCGCGCTGACCAAACGGCCGGCGATCGCTTCGCGGGCGATGAAGATTAATTGCCTGGGTGGTGAATGGCGGATCAATAAAATACTGACTCGTCATGAAATCCGAGGTCTCTAATTGTTCGTTATAATAGTTGTTGACGTCGGAGTTTAGCCAGACTTCATCGGGTACCAATTCGGTACGCGTCTTCGTGAAATGTTGACCCTTAAGAAAAAAATGTGCCATCGGGAGAAATAGGGGATCGGCCTTATAACCACCTTCGAAGAAATAGGTGAACAAGGCGCGGTTTGCGATATCGGTCAATCCTAAGTCAATAAAGCTTGAGATCGTCGAAAGATTATCGACAATCGGTGGCCGGGATTGGAAGGTATAGCTTACGCTCGCTCCAACCATTGCGCCAAGCCGCTCGAGCATGTGTCGCCTCCAGACCTCCTGGTTCTGCCCCAGCTCACACAGTTCGCCGATCAGGCGAAAAACATCGCGAACTTCATTGAGTCGCAGTCGTTGCGATTTGCTCATCGGATTCTCAAAAATAAATACCTTTCAGTTCTTACCCCTAATCAGGGGGGGATGCAAAATGTTGAACGGCCTGCAAAAACCCTTTCATTTGCGAATTTGGCGGAAATACGAAGATCGGCGACAGGTTAGCCTGAAAAGGCGTCACCACATCGCCCCCGATTCACATCATAACGACCTCAGACCCCCTGATTTGGGGATTGCAAATTGCGCATTGGCTCTGTTATATCGCCCCCCCCAGCGTGCGATTGAAAAAAAGTCCCTGCTCTTGCGGGATTCAATCATTCATAGGGGAGTCGATGCAGCGACGAGTTCAATTTGAAGTGGGGCTCGCACCGGGCATTTGCAGGCTATTTGGGGGGTACTTCATCTTGCCGCGGAATTCTACACGATTACCAATCCTTAATCTTATTAAGCCAGTGACAACGGCGACAAAAGCCACAACGGAGTAAAATCGCATGGAAAGCAAATCGGATAACGTGAAAAGCTCGAAGCTCAGTCGTCGTCATCGCCGTGGGTTCGGAACGACCAAACCCTGCGCGATAGCCGTCGCCGCTGTGGTTGCGTCGCTTCTTGCCGCCAGCAGGGCTCACGCCGATACGACCGTTACATGGACCGGTTCGATATCAACCGACCCAACGTTCGCCAACTTTGCTCCAGGCGTCGGAAATTACGATGATCCAACCCAATGGAGCACGGGATACGTGCCAAATAGCTACGAGAACCCCACCCCGGGTTCCTACGACGTCTTCATCAATAATGGCACGCCAGTGCTGGCTGGGTATAACACAGGCTCGTATGAGGTGGCGAATCTTACAGTCGCCCAGGGCAGCCAGTTTATTCTAGCGTCAAATCAGAGCGCCGCCTACTTCTTCGTTGACAATACGCTCACTGACAATGGAAATGTCTCCCTGATGCATGGCGCCGGGGGGGGATCGACATTATTCCTGGGGAGCGGCCCCAACTCCGTCGCAACGATCACCGGGAGTGGGACGCTGTATTCGGATGGCCAAAGTATTGTCGCAAACGGTTCTCCGGGTACGATCATCAACGATACGCAGCATACGATCGCGGGGAACGGCGTGATCGTCTCTACAACTGAGTTCGATAATAAGGGGACGGTCAACGGCTACGATACCGGCAGCAACGTTAATGGCAATTACGGCGCACCATCGGCCACTGCGCTCAGTATTGTCAATGAGAACACACTGGCCTCCTCAGTCGTGAACACCGGCACGCTGGAATCCAGCGATCCCTTCAACTTCGGAGCCGGAACGGTTGGACTGTATATTCTTACTTCCAATGTATCGGGAAATGGAACGATCCAGGCGCTCAATGGGAGCGTAGTTCAGCTCGAAAACTCCAACGTCACGGGGAATACGTTCAAAGATGACGGCCAGGGCGGCATGATTCAGATCATGCCGTCCCCCGCGACACCCTTTACGACCGGCGCAGTCTTTCTGTCAGGCGTTACCAATAACACGACCGTGCAAGTCAACGACGGGGCGACTCTGAATCTCGAAGACACCATTACAAATAATGGCACCATCACGACCGCCTCGAGCCTTTCCGGCACCACATCGATTCTCATTGGCTCGGGCGCCGGCGGCGACACGGTAACGCTCACCGGCACCGGCTCACTCGTGCTGACCGATCAGACAAATGCCCGGTTGGCAGGGGCGTCCGGCAACGCGACAGAACGCCTGATCAATGATGTGAATCACACGATCACCGGGGCCGGCACCATCGCCAACCTCGACATCACGAACAACGGAACTATATCCGCTTCCGTGGCCGGACAAAACCTGTTACTTAACAATACCGTAATTATTGCAACGGGTACGACTAACGGTTCGATTCAAGCCCTGAACGGGGGCATCGTTCAAATTCAGAATTCGTTCATCAACGATAATACCTTTAGCGACGATGGCCTCGGCGGGATGGTTCAGATTCTGCCGGCCGCCAACAATTCAACGTTGCAGGAGGTCACCAATAACACGACCATTCAGCTCAATGACGGCGCGAACGTCAATCTCAGGGGCACGATCACCAATAATGGCACTCTGACCACGGCCTCAACTCTGTCTGGCCCCACCCAATTTCTTATTGGATTCAGCGCCGGCGAAACGGTGAGCCTTGACGGCACCGGATCGCTCGTGCTGACCGATCAGGCAAACGCCCAGATTGCAGGTGCGGCCGGCTCCGAAGTATTGGCCAACTTAGCGTTTCATACGATCACAGGCACCGGCACGGTTTCAAATCTGACCGTTCAAAACTACGGCAACATCACCGCCTCGGTCTCGGGGAAGAGCCTGATCTTTGACGGGACCACGACGACGACAAACATCGGAACGTTCACGGTTCAAAGCGGCGCAGTCTTTGAAGTGGACAATCTCACTAATTACGACAAGACGAACAATTCGCTTAACGGCGGCCACTTTATCGCGAACAACGGGACTTTCAAATTTGACCCGATTGAGATCAATACACTGAATGCCACGGTGGTCCTGAACGGCGCCAACGCAGAACTGGAAAATACCGACGGAACCGATGCACTTGCGCACCTGATGACGATCGGATCGCAGGGATCATTGACCATTGAGAACGGAAAATCGTTCTCCGCGGCGACGCTCACCAACAACGGCGCGCTGGTGATCGGGTCCGGCGGCACGCTGACCGTAAATAATCTCATCGATAGCGGCACAACCGGCTATCAGATTGTGGTCGACGGCAAAGACGTCGGCACACCAGGGCCTATGGCCGTCGCCGGACTCACAACGCTTTCGGGCGAATTGGACGTTTCAATTCTTACCACCTCCAGTCCCCAACAGCTCGCGCTGACATTGAGCGGCGATACGTTTGACGTGCTCGATTCGGGCACGCTGGCCGGAATTTTTACGAACACAGTTGGCGGGCGTGTCGAAGCGGTGGATGCTCTCGGTAACGATCTCGGGTCATTCGCCGTGACGTACAACGATCTGTCGAACCCCAGCGTGGAATTGGGAGATTTCGTCGCCAGCGTCCCGGAGCCCACCTCCGCTGTTCTGCTCGTGCCGGCCGTCGCCTTCCTGATGCGCCGACGGACCCAATCCGTCTCGTCCATGGTTTAACTCAATCGCACCCAGGCATTGCCTGGTCGGCGGATCCGCGCAAAGGACCTACGTATGCTTTCAAAATTGATTTCAGGACCGCCACAATCTTCGCGCTTCCCGGATTCAATCCATCCACGGGGTGAACGAAGCCTTCCTCCTGACGCCGGTGCCGGAACCCGCTGCGATCGGCCTGGCGGCGATAGGCATGTCTCTGCTTTTTCCGCGGAGACTGCTGCGGCGCTAGTTAATACAGATGATGGCACTCTTTCCGATTGGACGACAAATCATGCGATCTTTGACATTCACAGCGGCAGCGTTGTCTCTCGCGCTCGTTCTTCTACCGGGTCGTGCGGTCATCGCGACGCCTTCGGCCGTCGACGAATTTTCCTACCCCGCGGGTGATCTCAACAACGACAACGGGGGAAGCGGGTTCTCCGACGCCTGGACGCAAACGGCCATCTCCGGCGGACCGGTAAGCGGTTCGGGCGTAGTGGCGTCCCCGGGCCTCACCTATCCCGGATTGCAGACCAGCGGAGGCGCGGTAACGCTTACAACGCCAGTTTCAGGCACGATGTCGAATGACTACACCACGACCACCTACTCCCGCGACCTGTCATCGCCGCTGGCGTCGCCGACGGGAACAGGAACTACGGCCTATTTCAGCTTTTTGATCCGCCCGAACAGCATCGGCACGCTCAGCGGTGCAGCGGTTTTGTTCGGCAACGGATCGAATACCGGAGCTGCACTGAGCGTCGGCTACGTGCTCGGTCCGCACGGCGGCGCTACTGGGGCTTGTCCGATGAGAACAACAATCAACAACCTTCGACAGTTCAACCCGCCGACGGCGCAACTACGCTCTTCGTGGTCGAAGCCGATTTCGCCGGCGGAACGAACGGCTCCTCGGACGAATTTAAGTTGTATGTCAATCCGACGCTCGGAGCGGGCCAGCCCGGCAATCCCGATGCAACGCTAACGGCCTCGGCATTCGACTCTTTGTCGCCGTTTACGAACATCGAGCTGACGACCTTCGGCGCCGAAACGGAAAACGACAGTTATACTTTCGATGAACTTCGCATCGGGACTTCCTATGCGGCCGTAACCCCCGTCCCCGAGCCCGCCGCGCTTTTAGCTCTCCTGATCGTCGCACCCTTGCCTTTTCAAGGACCGCACCGCGTTTCCGTTTGTTGCCAAAGAGGTCCCAGGCACCCATTAAGAAAGCGATTACATGCTGAACGGACTCTGGCCCTGATCTGCCGGAATGCCGACGCCACTGATCCTTTGGGGCAAAACAATCCAATCCGCCGAAACCAAAACGATTGACCCACGAGCGCTCAAACGAAGAGGACAAAGATGCATCGATCGAATAATAATCGGAGCCGTACACGAACCCGGCTCATCCTCGCTGCGGCGGTATCCGCGGCAATCGCGCCGCTCTGGGCAAGGGCCGGCGACGTCCCTGTTACGTGGAACGGCGGCACCAGCAATTGGAGCGATGCGACGGCCTGGTCGCCCAACGTTGTCCCCAACAACGGCGTTCCTTCCGGCCCGCTCTACGACGTGACGATCAGCAGCGGGACCGCCACGCTGGATTCCGATTACACGATCCATAATCTGACCCTGGATGGGGGAACGATCCGGGATTACTACCCTCAGACTCTTACCGTCAATGGGACGCTCAATTGGTCGAACGGCGGCACGTTTTCCCCGTATGCCTTTTCCCTCGACGATCCCATCATGATTAATGCCAATGGCGGCATTGCCATCACGGGAGCGGGCTCGGGCTTCGTGGGGATGGGCGGGGCGACGATCAACAATTCCGGAACTGCCACCTGGTTGGGCGCGACGATCATCGCGGCGGGAGCCGGCAACTTTGATAACAGCGTATTCAACAATCTTCAGGGAGCAACCTTCGATGCCCAGGACGATCAAACGATGCAGGGCAACGGCATCCTCGCTTCGCTTCCCGATCAGTTCAACAACGCCGGGACGTTTATGAAGTCCGGCGGCACCGGAACAACGGAAATCGATCTTAAGTTGAATAACACCGGTACCGTTGCCGTCCAGAGCGGAACCCTTTATCTGGCCGGCGGTGGCGACCATACCGGAAGTTTTACGGTCGCCGCAGGAACCTCTCTTCGCTTTGGAGGCGGTTCTGCCATCCAGAGCGTTTTTGGCTACCCTGTAACGATATACGGAACGACCACGTTTGAAAGCGGCAGCTCCGTAACGGGCAGTGGCAACGTCACATTCGACCAGAACAACGCCACTTTCAATTCGGGCGCCTCGTATCGCGTCGGCGGCACAACAACGGTCAGCTCAGGCACGACCGTCTTCAACAACAGCGATGTTTCACTGGGAAGCCTCCACGTCTCCGGAGGCGAAGTCGATTTCAACGCCGGCCAATCCCTCGGCGTTTCATCGCTCACGCTCGATGGAGGGATCGTTGACGGCAATTTCAACATGACCGCTACGGGGCCGGTCGCGTGGAACAGCCAGGGGTCTTTCGGAAACACCGGGGCGATCCCCGGCCCCACCTTGAATGCCGAAGCGGGCTTGACGATCGGCGGCGTCGCCAGCGGCGATCACGTCTACTTCGGCGGCGGCACGATCAACAACGCCGCAAGCGCCACGCTCAGCCTGGCCGACGTATGGCTCGGCGCCGAACACGGACGAGGTCCCGCGCAATCGACTTTCAATAATCTCTCGACCGGCTCCTTCGATATCCAGGACGACAGCAGCTATGTATCCATTGCTGGGGCGGGGGTCGTGCCCGACGTCTTCAACAATTATGGGCTGTTCATGAAGTCGGGTGGAACGGGAACCTCATACGTTAGCGCGGAATTCAACAACTATAGCACCGTGCTTGCTGAGAGCGGAACGCTGGACCTCGGTGGCGGCGGAGATCACACCGGCTCCTTTACCGTCAGCAGCGGCGCTGCGTTGGAATTTGACGGCCCTACGACTTTCGAAAATGGGAGCTCCGTCAGCGGCCCCGGGAATGTCACGTTTGGGGGAGGATTATCCACATTTAACCCGGGATCGTCTTACAACCCGGGCGCGGCGACCAACATCAATTTCGGCAACGTGACTTTCAACACCGGCGCCGCCGTCAATCTTCCGTCGCTGACACTGGACCACGGAATCCTCGACGGCACGGACACGGTCAATGTCGCCGGTAGCTTTGCCTGGACCGATGGCGGGCAGGTCGGGACAGGGAACAATAATCTCATCGTAAACGCCAACGGCGGCATCACACTCTCCCCCGGGCCGAATTCATCGACATTGATCTTCGCCGGCGGGACCGTCAACAATGCCGGCGCCGCCACATGGAACGGAACCGGGATCTCCAACGGGGTCTCCGATCCGCTCAACGACACTCGGACCGTCGGCGCGATCTTTAACAATCTCCTCGGCGCGACCTTCGATGCCCAGGATGATCAGACGTGGCAAGCCAATGGCTCGCAGTACGGCGTGGTCGATGTGTTCAACAACGCCGGCACCTTTACCAAATCCGGCGGCACCGGATCCACGGTCATGCAGCTCCAGTTCAATAACTCGGGAACCGTCAACGTGCAGAGCGGCACGCTCGACCTCGCCGGCGGCGGAACGCACACGGGGTCATTTAATCTCAGCCCCGGCACAACGCTGCAAATCGACTACGACACCACCTTCAACAGCGGCGCTTCGGTCACGGGTGGAAACGTGACTTTCACCGGAGGTAACAACAACTTCAACAACGGCAGTTCCATCACGGGCGAAGCCGTGACGTTCACCGGCGGCAACACCAGCTTCAACGGCGGTTCAAGCTTTTCCCCCAGCGGCCCCACCACCATCAGCGGCGGGACCGTCACTTTCAACACCGGCAATCCCGTGAACCTTGGAAGCGATTTGAATCTCGCCACCGCAACGCTGGCCGGCGCCGACGTGATCAACGTCCCGGGCCAACTGAATCTCGGCCCAGGCGCTCAGATCGGCGTCGGTGGAGTGGGGCCCGCTATCAGCGCGGCGGGTCAAACGACGATTGGCCCGACCGGCGGCCTGGTGACCTTCGCGGGAGGGCAGCTCCTCCTCCAGCAGGCCACCTGGAGCGGAGTCACCATCAACGCCACCGGCAGTAATGGCCAGTCGACCCGGTTGATAAACTACAACACGTTCGACGCCAAGGATGATCAAACCTACATCGCCAACGGGCTCCAGGCAGGCATCCCAGACTACTTCGAAAACTACGGCGCGTTCACCAAATCCGGCGACACCGGTTCGACGGTCATCCAGGCGGAATTTGATAACTTCGGGACCGTGCAGGTCCAGAGCGGCACCCTCGAGCTCGCCGGCGGCGGGACCCATTCGGGCGCGTTCAACATCAGCAGCGGCGCAGCGCTGAAGATCGATTACGACACTAATTTCAACAGCGGCAGTTCAATTACCGGCGGGAGCGTGACCTTCGCCGGCGGAAATAACAACTTCAACAACGGTTCGAGCTTCGCGCCAACCGGTCCAACCACCATCAGCGGCGGGACCGTGACGTTCAACAGCGGCGCAACTGTTTCGCCGGGCAGCGGTCCGATGATGATTAGCGGGGGCACCGCGGATTTTAACACGGGAGGCTCCGTAACGCTCAACAGCGCGTTGACTTCAGCAAGCGCCGGAACTCTTCAAGTGCAAAGCGGCACCCTCAATCTGGCCGGCGGCGCGACACTCAATGGACCGATAACACTCGGTGACAACGCTACTCTGATGCTAAGTGGCTCTCTAAGTAATGCCTTGGTTACAAATACTCCTACGAGCAGGTTGGAAAGTAATCGTTATCTCGATTTGAAAGGGAACACGACAATCGTAGGTGGTACGATCACTAATGGTGCGATTGTGGAAGGATCCGTGACGTTTAACGGAGCGACGGACGGTAACCTTACTATTGACGCTCCGTTTTCTTCAATAACTGTGAATTCTGGCACGCTTTCCCTGATCGGCACAATCGTTAACAACTCCCAACTCTTTCCAAACGGGGGGAAGGTGTTGGTGGGTTCTGGAGCGGGAGGCGATACCGTGACACTCGTGGGGACGGGCGACATTTTCCTTTACGGTCTGTTTTTGGAGGGCGCGAGCGGCGCGGGCTCTGAGACGCTAATAGTCGGCCCATCGCAGAGCATTGTGGGAGAGGGCTCGGTTTCAAAATTAAACGTCACGAACGACGGAACGATCGCAGCGCGGTTCGGCGAGCAAATCACGCTCGACGCATCCACGACAACGAGCAACAACGGCACTTTCATTGCGGACAACAGCAACCCTGATAGTGGTCCAGGATCCAAGATCACCGTCAATCATCTCACGAACTATGACCCGTCCACCCACGCGCTGACCGGCGGCACGTATATCATGAGGAGCGGCGGGCAAATCTTGTTTGATCCCGTCGAAATCAACACGCTGAACGCCACGGTAATCCTCGACGGCGCGAATTCCGAGCTCGCCAATACCAACGGCACCAACGCACTTCAGAATTTGCAGACCATTGGCTCCCAGGGATCGCTGACGGTTCAAAACGGAAATTCGTTCAGCGCGGCCACATTGACCAATCACGGCTTCCTGATCATCGGAGCCGGCGGGATCGTCAACATCAATACGCTCATCAACAGCGGCACCCTGATCGACGCGCCCGGAAGCGCGTTGACGATCGGCAACTCCGTCCTGAGCGGGGCAACTCAATTCCAGATCGCCGTCGATACGAGCGGCGATGCAACGTCCAGCCCCATCATGGTTCAGGGCCTTACGACGGTTTCCGGCGAGCTGGACGTGACGCTGACCACAACCCTGGATGACAAACAGCTTGTTTTGGATTTGCAGGGGCAAACCTTTGACGTGATCGACTCCGGCACTCTCCTTGGGACCTTCGGTAATACCGGGCACGGCCGCGTCGAGGTGACCGATGGGTCAGGCAACGATCTCGGCTCATTCGCCGTGACTTATGACGACATCGGAAGCCCGAGCGTCGAATTGAGCGGCTTTTCGAGCCTGAATGTTCCCGAGCCCGCCTCCGCTGTCCTACTCGCGCCGGCCGTCGCGCTCCTGATGCGCCGCCGGGCCAAATCAATGGCCTGATTTTCTCGTTGATGTCGCGCGGCCTGCTGCACGTAACTCGATTTCTGAGCACGTTGGTCCGGCGACCCTTCGACTAGCTCAGGCCAGGCAAATCGCGCGGCTCTCTTTTTTAGTCCGAGGGAGCCGCGACTTGTCGCCGGACGGAACACCTTGTTCGACCGTCCGCGCGCGGAAACTCCCCTCCCAGGCAACATTCGGAGAAGAAGCCCGGTAAACTTGGCTGTTCTGGCTTCCCGAGATCGATGCAATGCGAATAGTGAAAACGGGACAGCAAATCGGAAGGCGGTGGCGGCAGCTAACGTGGTGGCATTTCATGGAAATTTCCGAAGCAGGCCCAAAGGCTTCACGCTGGTGGAGCTTTTGGTCGTGATCGGCATTATCGCGGTCCTGATTGCGATTTTGCTGCCGGCGTTGAACCGGGGCGAGAGGCCGCCAGGCAGGTGGTCTGTTTGTCCAACATACGCCAGGTGGGAAGTTGCTGGCTTCTTTACTCTCTCGATAACAAGGGGGTCTTTCCCGACCACCGGGGAAACGTTCCGTTTACGCTTTGCGCGAACACTTCAGTTCCCGCGCCCGGCTGGGTACCCGGCGGTGTCTGGTCCAATTATTACCCCGTCGACACCAAGGCTCTGATTCTGCCGTACGTCCAGACGTATGTGGTGATGTACTGCCCCGACTTCGTGAATATCTATTACGGCTACATGACCGATGAGGATTGCTGGAACGGCACCAGCCCGCCCGGCGACGGCCAGATTTTCGCGGGATATTCCATTGGAGCGGGATATCGTCGCGCCAATCCCGCGCTGCTCGGCGACCTCTATTACCGCCAGTCGGACGGCTCGTACATCACATCGCCGGGCGATAATCCATCGTTCCCGCTTTCGACGAAAGATATTGTCCAACCCTCCGACAGCATCATCGCCAGCGATCTTCTGTCGTCGGCGCCCTACATGAATGATGGAACGGCGGCGACGCCCTGGTTTCACACTCACCCGCACGTCTACAACGTATTGTGCGGAGACGGACACGCCGAGGTGCGCCGTCTTGCTGATGCGCTTGTGCAATTCCAGACGGATCCGAGCTTCACCGGCGGACTTTATTTTTGGTAAGAAACCCCAGCGCGGCGGGCTCACTTCAGTGAGCCGGTTACCCCCAATAGCCGCCGCTCGCAGGGTCGTTCCAAACGGGCGTGTCCCCTGGCCCCGCTCCAGCCCGTCTCACTGAACTTCGGTGAGCCGGTCTGGCCTGCACCAATCCCCGTCTTCGAGGGGGTCTCATTCTCCTTGTCCGCCCCGAGTTACCGATGGTAAGGAGGTGGCAAGAACGCTACCGGCTTATTCTCCGTCACGCACCGCCCCGAGCGGCTCTGTCGAGCTTGTCATCGACCGCGACCACTTTCGCCGGATCGTGGTGGACGGCATGCTCGGGGCGCGCACCAGCCTCGACATCATGACCGCCGACTTCAAGGCGATGCTTGTTCCCGAACCGACAAGCCGACGGGCACCATCGATCGTTGAACACTTCCGTCGCCTGGCAGACCGCGGCGTGGAGATTCGTTTGCTCCACGCCGGAACCCCCAGCTCGGCCGCCTTGCGCGAGCTCAAGGCGGAGCTTCCCCACAATCTGGTGATCCGCCGCTGCCCCCGGCTTCACGCCAAGACGGTCATTATCGACGCGAATCGAATGTACCTGGGTTCGGCCAACCTCACCGGCGCGGGACTCGGCGCCAAGGCGGATGGCCGCCGAAATTTCGAGATGGGAATCTGGACGGAATCGACGGCTCTGATCGACAGCGCCCTCGAACAGTTCAATTCCCTATGGGAAGGCCAGCAATGCACCGGCTGCAAGCGGAAAGAGGTCTGCCCGGTCCCGTTGGAGGAGCCGCAACTCTGATTGATTGGAATCGAGAGCAGATTGCGATCCGACGAGCGAGGGCCTATTTGGCTGCTTTGCGCGCGTCGTTGATCTGCTTAATCAGATTCGCGAAAGGCGCGGTCGCCATCGGACCGAAGTTCGCCTTCAGCTTTCGCGCGTCGGTCGTCGCCTGATCGAGTTTGCCGTCGGCGATGGTCTGTTTGACGGCGTCGACCCTTGCCTGAAATTCTTTATAGATCGCAGCGGCTTGGGCGGCCGCGTCTTTGACGAATGGGCGTGATCCGCCGCGCGAAGCCGCGTTGACGTAGGCCTCGTAGGCTTCCCCGGGCTGATGCCGCACTTCGAATGCGGCCGCATTCTTATAGACCTTTTCGTCAGCCGTCATGATCGGCTCTTCGAGCGCATCCATCGACTTATTAAACCACTCGAGATTGGGATATTCGTGACCCATGTTGGGATTGAGCAGAAACGAGATATGGAGAAACCCGTCCTGCTTCATCATTTGATAACTCATCTTCGTGCCCTGGAGATTGAAATCCGTTCCACCCTCGAGAAGGACGCCACGGGTGTGGGTCTTGGCTCGATGCAGGATCGCGGGGTCGGGTTTGGGCCAGTAGGCGGTGTAAAAGTCGGCCCCGACATCGCTGAAGAATCCGGCGAACGTGTCGGCGGCCATTACACCCATCCGCGACGCCATTCGACCGCCTCCGGAAATCCCGCAGATGTAAACGCGTTCGTTGTCGATCGCGAAATGATTCTTCATGTGGCGAACGGACTCCAGCGCCTGATAGGCGCGCCAAAGGACGTCCTGTTCGTTGCCGGTTCCGTGCGGACCGATCCAGAGGATATTCCGATCGTCCATCACCTGTTCCCACCCCGCGGGAAGCACCACGTCTTCGCCCCCTCCCTCCCAGACGATCAACCCCGCCGGCACCGCCGGTGAATACGAGGGGGAAACGTAAACCTCGTAGTCTGGTTTGGGGTCCCCTTTCGGCGGCTCGGGAGGCGGCGGCGGCTTTTTGCCGTTTTTCTTGGCTTCCTTCGCCTCGGCGTCCGCTTTGCTCTCGTCGGCGAGGCCTTTCCGGAACCTGGCGATCGTTCCCGGAGAAAGGGGTTCTCCAATGCGCTTTGACAGCGCCTCCAACCGATGGCCGAACTCGACCCAAGTCCCTATTTTCACGTTGAAGATCTGGAATCGGCCCGTCCGCGTTTCGGGGGTATCGTCAAAATCAGCGGCAGCGAGAATTTCGGCCCCCGCTGAAAGAACACCGATCAGAATCAACATTTGGATTCGCATGGCTCACCCGTGAAGAAGAAGCACGTTCCCTTGCGATCAACGGTAATAACCTGCTGCCCCGATGCAGGCGCGTCATCTCCCATTTGAGGCTGCGGTGGTGATAACGATGTGGCCATCGTCTTGCACCGTGTACTGCAGGCTGACGAGATGGTCGCCCATATCAAAGAGTATAAGATCCCAGAACATGCAATCCTGACGACTTCCCCCGATTTATCAAATCGGACCCCGACGCGGAGAAATGCAAACGGGACAGAAATGCAAACGGGACAAAGAAATGCAAACGGGACAGGTCCAATTACGGCGAAAGAAATGCAAACGGGACAGGTCCAATTACGGCGAAGAAATGCAGTAACTGTTTACCGTCCAGCTGATTTTTATGGTCCGGCCGGCATGGTCGGCGGTCGGTCGGTTGCCCAGGCCGCCATCAGCATCGACTTGATCGTCTCCAGCAGATTCTTTCCTTGCTGTTGAGCTGTCCGAAGCAGTGACGCGAGCGTTGCCCACGCCTCCGCCCCGTTTTTGCTGCGACTTCCTCCGCTGATTTTGCGGGCCACCACCGCCGGTCGAATCGCCCGTTCGGCGGCGTTGTTGGTTCCGTCCAGATCTTTTTCCCACAGAAACGCCGTCAGTTCCTTCTGATATTTACGCAGCCGTTTGGCGATGCGTTTGGCGTTGGGTTCTTCGTAGTCGGCGGTTGCCAGCGTTTCCAGCCGCGCTTCCAGGCGACCGATGCGCGGGATGTACTGTTCATCGCTCAGCTTTTCCCACTGGCCCTTGAGGCGCAGCATCTGTTTGATCAGCCGCTTGGAGTCGCTGAAGAAAGGGCCGGCGGCGAATGCCGGGGACTTCTCGGCCGAATCGGTGAGTTCCCGCAGCAAGTGCAGGAGGCACTTTTGCTTCTTGCAGTCCATTCGGGAATACGCGCTGTAGAAGTCGCTGATGAGCGTGCCGCCAAACGCCTTGCCCAGTAACTCCTCAATCACCTTGCCGCCACGGCTCTTGTCCACGTGGTAAACCGTTTGCGTCGGACTGGTGACGGCCCAGAGGTAGCCGTTTTTCCCATCGGTCCTCCAGCCTGTTTCGTCGGCATGGACATACTGCGCGCAACGCAACTCGATCATGAGCTTCTCAAAATCCCCGTCGAACCATCCGGCGATGCGCTGCACCTGATGCGAGATGGCTCCGGGACTGACCGAAAGTTCCGGCAGATCAGCAAATACGCGCGTCACCTGCCGGAACGGAAGCCGGTGCGCAATCCGCAACGTGATAGCGGTCGCCAGAGCATTGAGCCCAAGTTGGCCGTGGGGAATGTTGGCGGCGGGAGGCTGCTCGGGAGCCCGCGACTCGACACGCTGACGACAGCAGGGGCACCAGCCGCTGCGGGTGTGGTAGCACTTGACCACGACCCTGGCAGGAATGATGTCTTCGACCAGCCGCTCATGAGCCTCCAAGTCAAACAAGCAGGCGTTGCAGCGTGGACAGGACTCTCGCCCATCGGGGTCCTTCGGCAACGCCACCTCCGTATGAACATCGATGTGATCCGGCACTGGACGCAACGCCGCGGGATGACCCTTCTTTCGCCCCGGCCGCTTGCGGCGGCGGACGGCCACCGATGGCTTTACGAAAAGCGCAGGCGGAGTGCCGTCGCCATGAATTGGGTCCTGCGCAGCGGGCGTCCGTTCCTTCAACTGCTGTTTGAGCAGTTTGTTTTCCGCGGTCAATTCGACAAGGCGTTGCTCGACCCGTTCGATCCTCTGATGGGCATGATAAAGCTGCGGACCTACGACCCGAAGTTCATTTTCCAGGTGATAGGTACGGGCGCGATAAAACTGAGCTTGTTCCTTAAACCGCTCGTACGTCTTGAGCTCACGGCCGTCCATGGCCGATGCAAATTACCACGCTCGGCAAAATCTGCGCGCCCCCGAAAATGCGGCTGCACGGTAAACAGTTACGAAATGCAGTAACTGTTTACCGTCCAGCTGATTTTTATGGTCCGGCCGGCATGGTCGGCGGTCGGTCGGTTGCCCAGGCCGCCATCAGCATCGACTTGATCGTCTCCAGCAGATTCTTTCCTTGCTGTTGAGCTGTCCGAAGCAGTGACGCGAGCGTTGCCCACGCCTCCGCCCCGTTTTTGCTGCGACTTCCTCCGCTGATTTTGCGGGCCACCACCGCCGGTCGAATCGCCCGTTCGGCGGCGTTGTTGGTTCCGTCCAGATCTTTTTCCCACAGAAACGCCGTCAGTTCCTTCTGATATTTACGCAGCCGTTTGGCGATGCGTTTGGCGTTGGGTTCTTCGTAGTCGGCGGTTGCCAGCGTTTCGAGCCGCGCTTCCAGGCGACCGATGCGCGGGATGTACTGTTCATCGCTCAGCTTTTCCCACTGGCCCTTGAGGCGCAGCATCTGTTTGATCAGCCGCTTGGAGTCGCTGAAGAAAGGGCCGGCGGCGAATGCCGGGGACTTCTCGGCCGAATCGGTGAGTTCCCGCAGCAAGTGCAGGAGGCACTTTTGCTTCTTGCAGTCCATTCGGGAATACGCGCTGTAGAAGTCGCTGATGAGCGTGCCGCCAAACGCCTTGCCCAGTAACTCCTCAATCACCTTGCCGCCACGGCTCTTGTCCACGTGGTAAACCGTTTGCGTCGGACTGGTGACGGCCCAGAGGTAGCCGTTTTTCCCATCGGTCCTCCAGCCTGTTTCGTCGGCATGGACATATCGGCGCAACGCAACTCGATCATGAGCTTCTCAAAATCCCCGTCGAACCATCCGGCGACGCGCTGCACCTGATGCGAGATGGCTCCGGGACTGACCGAAAGTTCCGGCAGATCAGCAAATACGCGCGTCACCTGCCGGAACGGAAGCCGGTGCGCAATCCGCAACGTGATAGCGGTCGCCAGAGCATTGAGCCCAAGTTGGCCGTGGGGAATGTTGGCGGCGGGAGGCTGCTCGGGAGCCCGCGACTCGACACGCTGACGACAGCAGGGGCACCAGCCGCTGCGGGTGTGGTAGCACTTGACCACGACCCTGGCAGGAATGATGTCTTCGACCAGCCGCTCATGAGCCTCCAAGTCAAACAAGCAGGCGTTGCAGCGTGGACAGGACTCTCGCCCATCGGGGTCCTTCGGCAACGCCACCTCCGTATGAACATCGATGTGATCCGGCACTGGACGCAACGCCGCGGGATGACCCTTCTTTCGCCCCGGCCGCTTGCGGCGGCGGACGGCCACCGATGGCTTTACGAAAAGCGCAGGCGGAGTGCCGTCGCCATGAATTGGGTCCTGCGCAGCGGGCGTCCGTTCCTTCAACTGCTGTTTGAGCAGTTTGTTTTCCGCGGTCAATTCGACAAGGCGTTGCTCGACCCGTTCGATCCTCTGATGGGCATGATAAAGCTGCGGACCTACGACCCGAAGTTCATTTTCCAGGTGATAGGTACGGGCGCGATAAAACTGAGCTTGTTCCTTAAACCGCTCGTACGTCTTGAGCTCACGGCCGTCCATGGCCGATGCAAATTACCACGCTCGGCAAAATCGTGCGCCCCCGAAAATGCGGCTGCACGGTAAACAGTTACGAAATGCAAACGAGAGAAATGCAAACGAAGAAATGCAAACGGGACAGAGAAATGCAAACGGGACAGGTCCAATTACGGCGGCTTCCTTGGGAGAAATGCAAACGGGACAGAAATGCAAACGGGAGGGGTCCAATTACGGCCGCTTCCTTGGGAGAAATGCAAACGGGACAGGTCCAATTACGGCGGCTTCCTTGGGAGAAATGCAAACGGGACAGAAATGCAAACGGGAGGGGTCCAATTACGGCCGCTTCCTTGGAGAAATGCAAACGCGCGAACTTAAGGTGACGCGGTGAACTTAAGGTGACGCGAACTGACGCGAACCTTTATTTATGAAAACGGGTTGGTATCAGGCTCCGGCCGCCTGGCGGATCGGGTCATCACCACGGCGGTTGCATCGCCCGCTTCGATCCCAAATGCGGTCAACTGGGACGCTGGCGACGGGTTCGCCCGATCCTTCTTGATGACCCGTCGTGAAACGGCTAGTCTCCAGTTTCCGGGGTGAAATCATGACACATTTCCTGGCGGTTGATCGGCGCGCACGCCGCCGTAAGTTTTCGATTCAACTATTCCTGCTGGCTTCGATCATCACGATGCCAATGGCATCGATCGTGCGCGGCGCCACGTCCCCGGCTTCAGGCAGCCCCGCCCAGGGCGGCGCCGCGCATGGCCGTGCGCCGTCCTGGCCGTGGGCGATCAAGACGTTTTGCAGGGAAGGCCCGCTGCTTTCTCATTCAGAAGTGCCCGATGAATTTGCGGCGAAATATGCCGACGGCGTCGGCGTCGTATCGGGTGTGAAAAAGTCCAACACGGTCACCATAGACGGCGTCGAGCGCGGATGGTTCGGAAAAGCCGTGGCCTGGTCCGTGCCGCACGCCAGCGAGCTCAATGCGCAAATCCACGTGGTGCCGAAATTTGATTGCAGAGATGAGGTCGTCATCTATGACACGGATCAGGGTTATGACCCCGCGGATAAAGGTCGCTATCACGGTAAGGAGCTCTGCCGATACATTGCAGAGCAGAAGCCGGATCCGGCGGAAGACGTCATCGTCACGTTCGATGCCAAGTCCGGCAGAGGCGATATCCTCATCGCCGGGAAAAGCGTGTCGGTCAATGGTCCTTTTCCCGCGAGGCCGAACCAACCGGTGCTGCTCGTCTTCGCCGTCTACGGCCGCAATCCCGGTGACCAGATAGACACCACCTTCACGATAACTCAGCTCGCGCCCGGCTCCCTGACCGCGGTGCAAACTCCCACGGCGGAAACGACGAAGACGAAACCGAAAACGAAGACCGGTACGTTCATGGTCGACGGTCCGCCGGTCGATCCGCAAATGTTTGCGCAGGTCATCGCGCGGTCCGGTGGAGACCAGAGCATCATCAATTTCAAACTTCCCAACAATGGCGCAGATCAGAAGCATCCCGAGAATTACACCCTTGCTTCCCATTTCGCGGTGTATGTACCGCCGGGCTACCAAGCAGACGGCACGTGGGGCGTCATCGTTGGAATAGGCACCGTCGACACGACGGCTGTTCTGGATAACTGGAAAGCGATTTGCGACAGACGTCACTTTCTAATCATTGCCCCGCAGGATACGGCAAACGAACACTATCAACCGTGGCGCGTGTCGATGGCGTTGAAAGGCTTGCAGGAGATGAGCCGGAGATACAAATTCAGCGCAGCCCGGACCTTCCTCGTCGGCGGCAGCGGAGGCGGTCGCGTCTCAAGTATAACGGTCATCCTATACCCGGATTTATTTGCCGGCGCCATTTGCTATTGCGGAGTGGACTTCGTCCAGGTCAACGGCCAGCCGTCCGGGCCCAACGACGTTTTTAGTGCCAGAGCTGAAGCGATTCAGCGTGCCGCGGCAAATGACCGGATCTATCTTTATACCGGTTCGAAGGACGGCAATTTGATGGAGGTCAGACAGGCCTTCGATTGGTACAAGAAGATTGGCTTCCGCCACGTCACTTATTTCGAGCAGGAGGGCGCCGTTCACGGGGAGTTGAGTGATGCAAATTTCGAAAAAGGACTCGACTGGCTCGACGAGCCACTGGCTATCGATTCCGCCGCGAAGATGAAGAAGGGCAGTGCTCGCGAAGGAAGGTCTTCTTGGCCAGGCGATTTTCCTCTATCAGTGCGCGGTCAGTGCGGCGCCCGGCACGGATTCTGCCAACTCGGCGCAGAAACAAATCGATGAGTTGACCGGTGCGTATCCGAAAGCGCTGGCAGACGTTAAAGCCATCATCGATTCGGGCGATACAACCAAGGGGAGCGCGGCGATTGCGGCATTTGCACGAAAATACGCGCCGTGGGCAAAAGACGATATTGATCTGCTTCGCAAATCGACTTCGCCGAAAAAGCCGACGACATCTTCTGGCTGAAGCTTCAGAGACATGGGAGGAATTGAAAAACGTTAAACAAAAAGCTGAGCAGAGACAATTTTTGGAGATCGCTGGGAGAGCCGGCTCGTCCCCGAGCCGTGGGAGCGCCCCCACGGGCCGATAGTACAGCGTTCCTCGTGTCGCCGGAGAGCTTGCTCGCCGTCTTCTCCCCCAGCAAACGGCGAGCAAGCTCACCGGCTACACAGGGATGCACTACTGCCTCTCGGGAAATGCAAACGGGACAGGAAATGCAAACGGGACAGGAAATGCAAACGGGACAGGAAATGCAAACGGGACAGGTCCAATTACGGCCGCTTCCTTGGCCTTAGGCTCCTGCTTTCCGGCTTTCTTTCATGTTCCCGTTTCGTTCATTGATGGGTGACGGAACAAAGGCGAGGCAGGAGCTGCATCCTAAGCGGGCAAGCTCATTCGGCTGGTTTGCCCCCAATGAAATTCTTCCGACGCCGTCTGGCAGTACGCCCGGTCGCCGGGCTGCCAGCTCCGACATGGGCTCGCGGCGGGGTGCGACTTGTATTGCGTTAGCCGGCGCTTTGGGAACGCCGGCTAACCCGGAGCCGCTACGCAACTTGCGCGAATCCGCCTTTCATCTGCGGCAAATCGAATTGTTTCCAAGGCTCTTGGCACGCCTCTTGCTACCTAATCAATACCGAACTTAATTCTCTGCTCAATCGGCGGGGAGATCAACGGGTGCCAGATAGAATTCGATGAAAGACTGCTGTAACTGTTAGCGTGCACCCGATCTTTACGATCCGGCGGGCATGGTCGGAGGCCGGTCGGTCGCCCAGGCCGACATCATCCTCGACTTCATCGCGTCCAATAGATTCTTTCCTTAAAGAGAGTAAGAGTTTGGCCGCAAAAAAAGCGTAACCAGCGCCTGAACAAAAAGTGGCGGAGAGACATTTCGTATCGATTGCTCGGAGAGCGGGCTAGTCCCCGAGCCGGGGGAGCACTCCCGCAGGCCGAGCACGGCCCGGCCTGTCCTGAGCAAAGTCGAAGGGCTCTTCCGGTGTGCCACAAACTTTCTCGCTGCAAGAAACGCCAGCGGAGGCTCGGCGCGTCGGTCGAGCAGCTCCTTGCGTCCGGTGAATCGCCCGAGAACCACACCGGGGAAAAAATACTTATGACCTTATGGCCCCTGCCATCTGCCATCCCCTCTTCCTACCGCTATCATTATCGCAGCAATATTTTGTTTTTACTGTGCATATCCTCAACATTCTGCACAGTTTTGCACAGTGACTCCCTGTTGGCGATTCAGAATTGAGGACTTTCGGCAAATTGGCATTGCACAGATTAGCGTCTGGCCGGTTGTTTCATTGGGCTTTTCATCCATTCGCGCTCAGCGGCCGCAGATAGTAACTGATCAGCGCGGCACACTCCCGGCAAACCAGGAACCGGCGGCTGGGAAGCTTGAAGGTTTCTCGGGCGGGAACCGTGTACACCTCCCAGCCGGCACGCTGATAGGCGAGCTTAACGCGGGCAAGGTGGTAACCGTGGCTGACGGCCAGAAGCCGGAGCGGGAAATGCCGGCGGGCGCGTTCGATCTCGAAGCGACCAAGCGATTTGCCGGTGTTGTGAACGGTCGCCTCGGTGTTCACCCCGCGCTCGTCGAGGACGATCGCCTTTTCATCCACGCCCAGTTCGATTGCCATCTGTTGCATCGCGCGCGGCTCGGAGATTTTTCCGTCCCCCGGACCGCCGGAGAAAATCAATCGCGGGGCAAGACCTTGCTGATAGAGCGCGCAGGCCGTGCGGACGCGGTCGGCGAGTGCACCGGACGGCGTCCCGTCGGCGTAGGCGCGGGCGCCAAATACGACAATCACGTCGGCCCGGCGCCGGTAATCCGTGTGGCCGAAAAACCAGGTCTGCGCCAGCGGAAAAAGAATGAGACAGGCGATGAAAGCGGCAACGCCAATGATCGACCGGCCGAAGACGCCGCATCTCGTCGCCGGTCGGACGGCTCGGCAGAGAATCGCAATCAGCGCGGCGCAAATGAGAATCGAAAAAGGAATCACCGCCGTGGAATGAATGCGGCCACGCGCGAGCAGGACGTAAAACGTAGCCGTGTTCAAGAGAGCGACGAGCGCAAGAAGCCCGGCAGCGGCGGCGGTCCAGGTCCGCCGCCAACCCGGCCGTGGCGGGCGCAACGCGTACGCCACCAGGAGCGCCGCGGCGATGAACATCGCGGACCGCGCCAGCGGCTCGGGAATCGGCCGCCAGTCAATCCACCAGATATTGGAATCGAATCGGCGGACGAATCGGTCCCCGATCAGATTGAGAAGGGTAAAACTTCCGATAAAGGCCGCGATGCCGCGCGTGATCATGTGGCACCTCCGTGTGCTTTCCTTACATCCTACTCCTACTCCTACTCCTACTCCTACTCCTACTCCTACTCCTACTCCTACTCCTACTCGTAATCGTAATCGTAATCTTCCCACTCGAATTAATACCGAGTATGAGTAGGAGTACGAGTAAGAGTATGAGTAGTAGTAGGAAAAGAGGTGGGCCCAGCCCACCCTACACGTGGATCGCGCGTTTGTCCGCTGCCAGTGCGGCTTCCTTGATCGCTTCGGGCAAGGTGGGGTGCGCGTGCACCGAACGCGCGATGTCCTCGACGCTCGAGCCCAGCTCGATCGCCACCGCCCCTTCGGCGATCAGGTCCGAAGCGCGGGCTGAAAGGATGTGCATTCCGAGCAGCCGGTCAGTCTTGTCGTCGGCGATGATCTTCACCCACCCTTCGCTGTCGTCGAGGGCGCGGGCGCGGCCGTTGGCGGCCATCGGAAATTTGCCGATGCGAATCTCGGTTCCGCCACTCCTGGCCTCTTCCTCGGTTGACCCGACGCTCGCCAGCTCTGGGTGCGTATAGACGACACTGGGAACAGCGCGGTAATTCACGTGTCCTGCCTTGCCGGCGATCAGTTCGACGGCGGCGATTCCTTCTTCCTCCGCCTTGTGCGCCAGCATGACGCCGCCGATGACATCGCCGATCGCGCGGATTCCCGGCACGCTGGTGTTGTACTGCGCGTCAACCGTGATGAATCCCCTCTTGTCCATCTTGACCCCGGCCTCTTCGAGGCCCAGGCCATCCGTGAAGGGCCGGCGGCCGACTGCGACAAGGACTTTGTCAGCTTCCTCAACGCCGGTTTCAGTCCCCGATTTCCAGGTCAGATGCACTCTCCCATTTTCGACCCGGGCGGATTCGGCCGCCGTCTTCAGTCGAAAGCGCATCCCCTGCTTCTCGAGGATGCGTTGCAGGAGGGTGGTCATCTCGCGATCCATCAGCGGCAGAATGCGATCCATGAACTCGACGATCACCACTTCCGAGCCGAGCCGGCTCCAGACCGATCCCAGCTCCAGGCCAATCGCGCCGGCGCCGATCACGATCAGCTTGCGGGGAACCTCGGAAAACGCGATGGCGTCGTTGGAACTGAGAAAATTCTTCCCGTCAAACGGCATGCTCGACAGGCCGATGGGCCCACTGCCGGTTGCAATCAGAATGTTCCGGGCCTTGAGCGTCCGGACGGCCCCGTCGCTTGCGCGCACTTCCACCGAGTCCGGCCCGGTCACCCGGGCAGCACCCTGCAGATTCTCGACCTTGTTCTTCTTGAAGAGCCCGGCCACGCCTCGCGTCAGCGTCTGCACCACATTCTGCTTGCGCGACATCATCGCCGGCAGATCCAGTGCAACATCGGATACTTTGATTCCGCGCCGCGCAAAGGTGGTCTTGGCTTCGCGAAAAAGCTGGCTGTCGTCGAGCAACGCCTTGCTGGGGATGCAGCCGACGTTCAGGCAGGTGCCTCCGAGCGACGAATCCTTTTCGATGCAGGCCACGCGCAATCCGAGCTGCGCCGCGCGGATGGCTCCGACATATCCGCCGGGTCCCGCGCCGATCACGATCAAATCATACGAAGTTTCATTCATTGGCGGGGAATTGTAGTCATGGAGAGTTCGGTTTACACCCCACCGCGGCGCGACGTATAGTGCGGGAGTGCAGAGGAGTAAAGTGCGCCTTTGTAGCCGCGCGGAGCTTTCGGTATGGCCGATACGGAATCTGCAACGAAGGAAGGCAACGCCGAATCGTTTCTTCCACAATCGACGGTCCTGATCGTCGATGACAATCCGCAGAACGTTGAGCTCCTCCAGGCGTTTCTCGAATCAATGCCGGTGCGACTTGTGACGGCTTGCGACGGACTCGAAGCCTTGCGCAAGGTCGAGGAATATTCCCCGGACCTCATTCTGCTCGACATCATGATGCCTCACATGAGCGGGTTTGAAGTCTGTCTCAAACTGAAACGTGATCCCAAAACGCGTGACATCCAGATCCTGATGGTGACCGCTCTCAACGAGCTCGGCGATATCGAATACGCCACCGAATGCGGGACCGACGATTTCGTCAGCAAGCCGGTCAATAAATTTGAGCTGGTCACCCGCGTCAAGAGCCTGCTGCGTGTTCGACATCTGAAGAGCGAACTGGAACGGGCGTTGACCTATCTGCACGAAGTCGAGCAGGATGAGGAAACGATTTAGGAACAGAAAATTCAGGATTCACCGCAGAGACGCAGAGAAAATCCGCTTCGCCCGATTCAATCTTGTTCAGGATTCGAGGACCCATGGAATCACGGATTTCTATTCGGAACTTCTCTCTTTTTGCCTTGGTTTTCGTAATCGGGTCGGCCTCGGCGCTGACAGGATGCCAGACCACGAGCCAATCAGGAGTAGTGACATCGACCGCGGCGCCGCAAACGCAGCCGGAGGCGAATGTCGTTCAAAGCTCTGCTTCTCCCGCGACCCAACCCTCCTCTTCCGCCGAAACGGCGACGCCGTCGCCCGGCGAAATGCTGGAAAACAAGTCGGCCCGCGCCGGTTACGGCGCCGAAACCAACCGTATCGTCGATCAGCGTGATGAAATTATTTCTGTTCTGAAAAACGGGATGACGGTTATCCTCAAACGCGTTCCGTCGCCGGTGGTGGCGGTGCGCGGCTACGCGATGACGGGCGGAGTGTATGAAGGCAAGTGGCTCGGGGGCGGCTTGAGTCATCTGCTGGAGCATCTCGTCGCCGGCGGAAGCAACGGCCGCCGTACCGAGGCGCAGAATCGCGATTTACTTCAGCGCATCGGAAACAATTCCAACGCCTACACCACCGAAGATCACACCGCCTTTTTCGTGAACACCACCACGCCGCACATGGAAGAGGCGGTGGACCTGGTGACGGGGTGGATGCTGACGGCGTCGATCACGCCGGCCGAATACCGCCGGGAGTATCAGGTCGTGCAGCGCGAGCTGGAAATGGGAAAAGGCGAACCGGACCGGCAGTTCTATTATCTCATGGCAACGAACCGGTATCGCATCAGCCCCGCCCGCGTGCCGGTGATCGGATATCAGGAAGTGATTCAGGGCCTGTCGCGCGATGATGTCTACAGCTATTACAAGCAGGCGTACCAGCCGAACAACATGGTCTTCTGCGTGGCCGGCGACATTGATCCGGAAATCATGCTTGCGGGCGATGGAGAAAAATGTCGCCGATGCCCCGCCGGGCCGGGTCTTCTCTCATAATATCGCCGAGGAACCCAGGATCGTCGCGCCGCGGGCCGGTCGTGGCGACGTTTCCACGTCTGGGTCAGGCTCGGCTGATGATCGGATTCCCTTCCGTCCGCCTCGATCATTCCGATGTCTTTCCGCTGGATCTTCTCGCCGAGGTTCTTGGCGGCTCTCAGAGTTCGATGCTGGTTGAGGAGCTACGCGACAAGCGCCAGCTCGTCAGCGCCATCGAAGTATCGGATGACACTCCCTCTTACGATGCCGGTACGTTTGCGATCATGATGGAACTGGACCCGGAAAAAGTCGGTGAAGCGACTTCCGTCGCGCTGGAGATGATCGAGACAAGTCAAGGAAAAAGGCATCGACGCGCGGAGCGCTGGAGCGAGCCAAGACGGAAATGCGTGCCGCGCGGGTGAAACGACTGCAGACGACCGAGGAAATCGCTTCGTCACTGGCTGAAGATTTCATCTCAACGGGAGACGCGCATTTCAGCGACCACTATCTCGATCAGATCTCGAAGCTGACGTCGGAGCAGGTTCGCGACGCGGCCCGCAAAGTATCTGGTTCGCAACGACCCTGCTGACCACCGCGCTGATCCCCAGCGAGTTTGCCGGAAGCCAGGGTCTCACCCGCGCGGAGGACCTGCTCCGCCCGCTGGCAACCACGGGCCCGAGCACGCAGCCGGCGGCAACGGAGCCGTCACAGGTGGTGCGCGCCGAGTTGGATAACGGCACAACGCTCCTGCTCAAGCGAATCACGACCACGCCGATGGTCGTCATGCAGATGTATGCGCTGGGCGGCATCACGGCCGAGGATGCCAAAACAAACGGGCTGGGAAACCTGACCATGCAAATGCTCCCGCGTGGCGCCAAGGGACAAAACGCCGAGGAAATCGCGACGTTTTTCGATTCCATCGGAGGTGAAATGACCGCCGGCTGCGGCAACAACAGTTGGTACTGGAATGCCACCTGCATGACGAAGGACTTCGACAAGGCCTTCACCGAATACGCCAGCATCGTCAGCGCTCCAACGTTCGATGCCAAGGAACTGGAGGCGATGAAACAGCGGATCGGCGCGCAGATTCAGGGGGAAGACGCAAACTGGTCGGCGCAGGCAATGCGATATTTCAAGTCGCAGTATTTTGGCCCGATGAAATCGCCGTATCAATTTGTCCCGGTTGGCACGGAGTCCAACTTGAAAGAGTTTTCCGTTGACCAGGTTCGCGACTGGTACGGCAATCACATCCTCTCGAAGCGGCGCGTTTTGGCGATTTACGGCGACGTCGATATCGATAAAGCCCGGGCACTGGCTTCTGATCTGCTCGGAAAATTGCCCGCCGCAAGACCAGTCCTGGAGACCAAGCCACCGATCGAGCCCGTGCAGGCCGCTCCGCAGGAGACGGCTTCGGCGGAGGTCACACGCATCGCGGTCCAGCGCACCGACCAGCAACTGGCTGGAGTGGTCATCGGTTATCACGCCGATCCGGTCATGGGCGATCCGGATGAGCCGGCCATGCAGGTTGCGCGCACGATCGCCGGGGGTTACACGTATCCAACTGGCTATCTATTCGAAACGCTTCGCGGACGGGGGCTGGTGTATGTGGTCTACGCGCAAATCGCTCCGGGCCGCGGTCCGGCCCTGCCGGGGACCTTCTTCGTCTTCGCGGGTTGCGATCCTTCCAGGGTGAATGAGGTGGTCGATCTGATCCTGGAGAATATCGCCCGCGTCCAGGGCACGCCGGAGGATATCAATGTCAAGTGGTTCAGCCGGTCAAAGGAACTGATCACGCTGGCCGATGCGCTCGATCACGAAACGCCGGAGGAGCAGGCGGCGACCAGCGCACTGGACGAGCTGTACGGGTTGGGGTACGACTTCCACAACCAATTCTCGAAAAACATCGTTGACGTGAAATTGCCCCAGGTGCAATCGGTGGCGCGGCGCCGGCTGCGCCAATGCGTGGTGACGATCAGTACTCCCAAACCCGATGCCGTGCAGATCAAGACGGGCTTGCGGACCTATCCGACCTTTCCGCCGGTGGAATTGACCCCGCGGGGAATTCAACACGATACCGGAGGAGCTAAGTAGATTAGTTCGGTTTTCCATTGCCATTTCGAATCTGCCAGATACAATCAGAGCCTGTCGAACAGGGGTGGAAAACTTGTCATATCTGCCGTCTTGCATTATTAGTGTGCTTCGCAAGTCGTCAAGGTAAACCACATATCTGTTTCGCAATGGCCTCCGTGCCCGAAAGGTGAAATGACAACCTACGACGAGAAGGTCACGATTGAGCAATTCCTTCAAGCCGCCGCCGCACGGCAGCCGACGCCCGGCGGAGGCGCCGTAACCGCCCTGACCGCCGCGCTCGCCGCCGCGATGGGGGAAATGGTCATTCAATACAGCCTTGGGAAAAAAGGCCTGGAGGCCTATGCCGGGGAATTGCGTCCCGTGCTCGCTCAATTCCACAAGGCACGTGAAATCCTCCTGCAGTTGATGGCCGAAGATCAATCGGCCTACGCGGCGTTGTCGCTGGCGAAAAAACTGCCCGAATCATCGGCCGAAACGCGCAACGCAATTTCCGGTCGCACTGCTGGCGTGCATCCGGGTGCCCCAGGCGATCGCCGCCACCGCGGTTTCGATGCTCGAGCTGAGCGACCGGATCATCAATTTCGTCAATCCTCAACTTCTTTCCGATCTGGCCGTCTGTTGCGACCTGGCCATGGCAACGGTCCGTTGCGCGACCTACAGCGTACGCGCCAACATGTGCGACGTGTCCGACCCGCGTGAACGCCAGCATAACGAAGCGAACGTCACACAGTTGCTTTCCCGGGCGGCGGGGATTATTCAAAAGGTCAGCCCGCGCATCTGGGCACGGCACAGCCAGGAAACATGACACGCGACCCGCGCGATTACAAAGTAGAGATTAACGGGCTGCCGGAAGACGGAACTTCCCCTTCCCCGACACCGACGGCTCCCCGGGCGTTTCTCAGCGTTCATTTTGCCTGTTGTGGCGTCTACCAGCGCATCTACCGGGCCAGGGACGGAAAATCCTACAGCGGAAGCTGTCCGCGCTGCGGCCTGCCGGTCCGCTTCGCGGTCGCGGCCGGCGGCACCAGTTGTCGTTTTTTCAGGGTGCAGTAGACCGTGTAATCGCGGTACCGGAAACGTGTCTGAATCGATGAGTTGAT
Source organism: uncultured Phycisphaerales bacterium (assembly GCA_963754335.1). Lineage (GTDB taxonomy): Bacteria > Planctomycetota > Phycisphaerae > Tepidisphaerales > Tepidisphaeraceae > JBBSDP01. The sequence continues at coordinate 313,749 of CAVWFQ010000004.1, read as the reverse complement.
TGATGCAAAAGTCCTCATTGAAACGAATTCTCGTGACCGGCGGCGCCGGCTTCCTCGGCTCCCATCTGTGCGACCGTCTCGTGGAATCCGGCCACGATGTGATCTGTCTGGATAACCTCTTCACCAGCCAGAAGGTCAACATCGAGCACCTGCTCGGCCGGCCGAATTTCGATTTCGTGCGGCACGATGTGACGGTGCCGATCTTTCTGGAAGTGGATGAGATTTATAATCTGGCCTGCCCCGCCTCTCCGGTCCATTACCAGTACAACGCGATCAAGACGATCAAAACGTCGGTGATCGGCGCCATCAACGTGCTCGGGATGGCCAGGCGTACGCGGGCCAAGGTCTTCCAGGCCTCGACGAGCGAAGTCTACGGCGAGCCGCATGTTCACCCCCAGGTCGAATCTTACTGGGGGAACGTCAATCCGATCGGCGTGCGTTCCTGCTACGACGAGGGAAAACGCTGCGCCGAAACGCTTTTCTTCGACTACCACCGGATGAATCATGTAAACATCCGCGTGGTTCGCATCTTCAATACTTACGGCCCGCGGATGCATCCGTATGACGGCCGGGTGGTCAGTAACTTCATCGTTCAGGCACTGGCCAACGAAGACATCACCATCTACGGCGATGGGACGCAAACCCGATCGTTTTGCTATATGGACGATCTGGTTGACGGCTTCATCCGCATGATGAACGGCCCGGACTCTTTCATCGGACCGGTCAATCTCGGCAATCCCGGTGAATTCACCATGAATGAACTGGCTCGAACAGTCCTGGAGCTGACCGGCTCGCGAAGCAAGCTTATTTATCTCCCCCGGCCCGCCGACGATCCTACCCAGCGCCGCCCGGATATCTCCCTGGCCAAGAAGCACCTGGATTGGGAACCCAAGGTCCCGCTGCGCGAAGGCCTGACGCGAACGATCGACTATTTCAGAAAACTCGACTTGGACCGATATCGCCGGCCGACCGATCACACCGCCCACAAATCATCCGGAATGTGAACTCCGTCCGCGCTGGGTATTGCGGCAAACCGGATACAATTCCCGTTATGCCGGCGAAGAAAACAACTCAACCGAAACGTCGCCGTAAGGCTCGCAGCGTCGAGGAACTGATCGACGCCCGGGAATTGCTCATCAAGAAGTCGCTGGAATTGGCAATCAAGATGGCGGAGCTTTCGCGCGAAATCGAGGAGGCAAGGGGCGGACAAAAGCGATTCGGCAACTCACGCTGATCAACCCCTTAATTCGCCCCTTTCAACTTCGCGATCGTCGCCTGAACCAGTTGCGCGGGGAGAGCGAAGGTGCAGGCGCGGTCGTAGCGGGCGATGATGATGCCGACCGTCTGGCCGTGCAGGTTGATGAGGGGACCGCCGCACTCGTCGGCCCAGACGGCGGTATCGGTCTGGATCGCGAGCGGGAAATTCGTACGGCGTTTGCTCAGCTTCCCGCCGGCAACATTGTCGGCTTCGCCGACGCCGCTGGCGGTTTGCGTGGCCGCTTTCGCCTGGCCAATCACCGGTTTCAATTCCAGGTCCTGGCCGGCACGGTGAACCATGATGCTCAGCGTGTCGCCGGGCTTGGCGTTCTTCAGCTCGGCGATAAAGGCATCATGATTGCTGATCGGCTTGCCGTTGAGCTGAAAGATCTCATCGCCGGTCTTCATTCCTGCCGCTTCCGCGGGCATGCCGGGCGCGATCTGGGTGATGATGCAGTTGGTGCCGCTGAAGCCGACGCCAAGGACAATTTTCTGTTCGCCCTGGAAATGGGAGAAGGTCTGGCCGATGGGCCGGGCCGTCAGCGAAACGAGTCCGATCGCCGGGTTGTCAGAATTGGCGGTGAGTGCGATCAGCCATTCACCCAGCGGGGCGGCGTCGGTGAATTTCACCGCGTTCAGACTTGTAGCGTTCACTTTCAGCAACGCCAGATCCGTGGCCGAATCCTTGCCCACCACCTTGGCTCTGAAGATGCGCCCGTCCGGAAGGATGACCCTCGGACTGGCGGGCAAGTCGCTGGCCTTGGAGACGATCCAGCCGTCGGAATCGATGATGGCGCCAAGCAGGACCGGGGGCTGATTCCCGTCGCGGATTTCCACGACGCAGTCGCCGGCGGTGTTCATCGCCAGTGCAAATTGCGACAGCGTGAGCAGCGACGTTTTGCCGGCTTCGGCCGAAACGCGACCAATCGATAGGACGTCTTCTCCACTTCCCGGCTTATTTTCGGCGACGACGCCCATTTCGCGAAGCTCCTGCTCAATGGGAGCCACATCGATTTTTCCGCTGGCTGCATTGTAAGTCGCACGGTCCATCATCCGATCCAGCAATGCATCGGAAATGATGGCATTGGGATGCTGTTGAAGCAGATTCTGCTTAAGCTGCGGGCCAGCCTTGGCGCGGAGTTCGTGAGCGATGCCCGCCTGGGGCGCGGGTTGAGTGGTTGGGGTGGTGGTGGGTGGATTCGTGCCCACGGCATCGGCGGTTTGCGCTGGCGCGGTGGACGGCTTGATACCAGCGCGATCGTTTTCCGCAGCCAGCTTGAGCAGCCGGGTCATCAGCCCCGGCGAAAGCGTCAGCTTGCTGTTTTTCTTCTCATCGGCCAGGGCCGCGACCGCTTCGGGATCGTTTTGCGAGGCAAGCTGGTTCAGAGCCGCTCGCGCACCGGCGCCGAGCCCGGGATTGGGCCGGGGCCGTTCGGAACGGCTGTCCAGATTCACGTCCGGGTTGGCGTTCATTCCTGCCAGCAGATCCTTCCACTGTCTGGAAAAATCGCTGATTGGCACGTGCACGCTGAAATATTCTGAAAACGGACCATTGGTGGTGAAAATCCGGCTGTGGATCCCGACCACCCGGCCGGAAAGATCGAACAGAGGGCCGCCGGAATCGCCAGGCTCGATCGCGCAGTTGGAGCCAATCAGATCGGCGGTGTGTCGCGTAATGCGACCCAGACGCAGTGGCGGATCGCGATCCACCACGATGCTGCCGGGATTACCCGTCGCCAGCACCCATTCGCCGACGCGTGCCGAATCGTCCGGCGCCATCGGGCAAAAAGCCCACCCCCCGGCGGGAGCAGGGTCGGTGATTCGCGCCAGGCCGGTATCGGCCGCGTGATCCAATCCAATGGCAACACCCGCCAGCACACGGCCATCGACAAGGCGAACGGTCAGCTTGTTCCCCGGCTTTTGGATGACATGCCCGGCGGTCAGGATCAGTCCATCCGACGAGACGATCACGCCACTCCCGGAAGTGACCGAAAACCGATTGCCGTCCTGAGCCGTGCTGACCAGTCCGACCGTCGAAGCCACACAATGCGGCGCGACTCGAATCGTTTGCGCTTCCGACTCCTCGGCGGAGGAAACAATTCGGGTCTGGATCGCCGGCTCAGCATGCAGTTGCCCTCCGCCCCAAACGGCCAGGCAGACCAGTTGAAGGATGAATTTTTTCATGGCGACTTTCTCTGTTTTCGCCCGTAGCCCCTCGCGAAATAGTATACGGTGCGGGAAGCCGTCGGTTGACGATCGGCAGCAAAACGGGTCGCGCACTGACGCGTCCGGTTATGATTCCGTCCCAATTCAGCGCGGAATCATGCAAAACGATCAACCCCTGCTCTCCCATTCGAAGTAGCTTTGAACGCCTCCGACTCAACGCGCGTCATCTGGTGGTGACGTAAACGGTAAGGAACGAATCAACTATGTCCTACCTCGACCGCCAATACACGGCAGACCACTCCGATTCTGTGCCGAGTGCGCCTATTTCGAGTAAGAAATTCCCGCCCAACCGTATTTGGCGGCGAATTCTTCGGGGGTGAGCGTTTCCTGTCCGTTCTCGGTTTCGGCGACGTAGACGAGGCTTTTCTCCGCTCCACCGATTGCACGGCAGCGGCCTTCCCGGCTGACGAGTACGGATCTTTTCCCAGTCAATGTGCTCAGCAAACATCCGCGGTATTCGCCGCTCGCGGTCTCCCAAATCCGGACGGTCCCGCTCGCGTTCACGGTGGCCAGCAATCCATCGCGGCGCCAGCACGCAGTCCAGTCGTCCTGAAAACGATAAGACTGAAGCGGCCGCTCCAGCTCGCCGGTTGCGGCATCAACGACCTGTGCAGACTCGTTTCCTGCGACCAATACAAACGCGTCGTCATTCGGCGACCACGTTAATATTCCATAGCCCTCCAATTTGTAAGCCACCTGATCGGTTAGTCCCGCACGGATTTCAACGTGCTTATCGAAACCGATCGAAACCGCGAGGCCCTTCGACGACCACCCCAGTCCGCTCGTTTTCACCTTTAGCGTCCCGAGAAGCGTGCCCGAACGATCCCACGAACGTATTGAGCCGTCATAGTTAACCGTCGCGAGCGTCGTCCCGTCGGGCGACCAACGCAATCCCCCGTTTCCCAACGGACACTTCATAACGACCAATTTCGCGGGTCCGGGAACATTCGGGTCCCACAACCATAGATTTGCGCCCGACGATGCGGCAACTATCGGGGACGCGCGGCAGCCAGCAACAAAGCCTTGGGGCCCAGAGACCTTGGCCACGGTTGCACCCGAGTGCGGATCGAGAAGCGTCAGGTCGGGCGGCGCAGCGGGTCCAGTCGAGCTAAAACAAATCGCGATCCGTTGGTCTTCCTGGGACCAACTCGCTGCAGCCATTCCATCATCCAGGCGGAACTGTTTCGTCGGTTCGGCGTCGGAAACACCAATAATCCGTAACGCCTGGTGCCATCGATAGCGCGGGTCATACGCGACGATCGCCAAACGATCGCCGTCGGATGACCACGCCGCGGATTGAACTGGCCAGGAATCCGATGGCAATTCGCCGGCATCCTCACCACTCGTCGGGGCGTTACGGAACGTGACAGAGCCTGATCCGTCGCATTCAGCAATCGTTGCACCGTCCGGCGACCACGCGACCCCTGCCGCAGCCTCCAGCCGCAGGCCGACGCGCTCAATTTCGCCCGACTCAATATTAAGGATGCGACCTGATGCGGCCACCGCGAGTCGATTTCCGGCGGAGTCCCAAGCCAACGCGGTCGGCCCCGTAACGTTCCCCATCGCGATCGCCCTAACCAGGGCAGGTGTTTCGGCGCTTCGCAGCTCGACAACTTTGTCGCCCGTTGCCGCGGCCAACGTCTTTCCGTCGGGGCTCCAGCAAAGTGCGCATACGGATTTTTTGCCGGGGCGATCGATCGTGGCTACTTCGCCGCTGACGGTATCCCAAACGCGTAGGGAGCCGCTGTTGTCCGAATCCCAATAGGCGATCGCCAATTTACGGCTGTCAACCGCCCAGCCGAGACGAACATTAAAGCCGTGGGGATCATCTATTCCCTTTCCAACATGCTGCCCGGAGTTGGCTTCCCAGAGGAGAGCCCTCCCACGGCCACCCGTCGCGATCTTTTGACCATCCGGCGACCATGCCACGCAGTCAGTGTACTGACCAGTGGCGACCGCGCGTCGCAGCTTTCCTGAAGCCGCTTCCCAGACGCATAACGTCCCGTCCGACCCCGACGCTAATGCCTTGCCGTGCGGCTCCCAGCTTATGGAATTCACTCGGCGATCATGCCCGACCAGAACTCGCAGCGGCCGCTTCGAAGCCGGGTCCCACAGCCGCACGGTCCCATCGTCGCCAGCGGTGGCGAGATACATGCCGTCGGGGCTGTAGGCGATGGCATTGACGCCGCCGCGGTGACTGCGCGTTTCGATTGTCCAGCTCTTGAGGCCAGGTATCAATGCCGGATTTGAGACCAGAGCCGCCGGGGTCATCGCCGGACCGGTCTTCCCGACATATGGACGAAGCACTTCGGGCGTCGAAGGCGTAACCGAGGATTCTGCCCGAGTGGTCGTCGGCGTCGATTGCGTTGTCGGTGCCTGGGAGGCTTGATCAGCGTTAGCAGCGGACCGCGGGAGTACTGGACGATGCGTGTACCAGATTGTGATCCACGCTCCCGCGCCGGCAATCACTAATACTGCGACGGCCATTGAGGCAGCACGGCCCCAACCCGTGCGCTGTGGATCGCCTCCGGCAGAGGTCGGACGCCCGGAGAGGTAGTTGGTCAGATCCCTACCGAGTTCCCCCGCCGACTGGTAGCGGTCCTCGCGCCGTTTGGAGAGCGCTTTCAAAACGATCGAGTCGATCACAGGATTCAGCGCCCTGCGCGGCTTTTTCCCGACCCGCAGCCGGCGTTTGGCTTCGTGCGCTTCCTTGGCCGCCATCGACTGGCTCGGCGGTGGCGGGGTCGCGGTCATGATGTTGTCCAGCACGTCCCGCATCGTCCCCACAACCTGATAGGGGAAACGGCCGGTCAGCATTTGGTAGAGGATTACGCCGAGGGAATAGACATCGCTGCGAATGTCGATCTTTCCGGGGATGCCCTCGGCTTGCTCAGGGCTGGCCCAGGGGAGGGAACCCATGAACTGGCCGGTGATGCTCACTACCTGTGGCGTATCCTCATCGGTCATCGAGCTAAAGGCGGTTCGAGCGAGGCCGAAATCGAGGACGACGGGATCGCCGTTTTCGTCCATGCGGATGTTCGAGGGTTTGAGGTCGCGATGGACGATCCCGCGAAGATGGGCCGCACTGACGGCGTCGCAAATCTTCAGGAAGGTGCGCAAGAGCTCCGATGGATCGCTGGGAGGCGGGCCGTCGGGGTGGTGCGGTAATACGCCGCCAGCCACTCGTCCAAAGGCGGGCCGCCGATGTAATCCATGACGAGAAAGAACGATCCGTCGGCGGTGGTGCCGCGATCGACGACGCGGACGATGTTCGGATGATTCAGGGCCGCCAGCACCTGAACTTCCCGATCGAAGCGTGCCCGCTCCCGCGCCGAAGCCAGCGGCCCTTCGCGCATCAGCTTGATGGCGACCTTTCGGCCGGTGGATTGCTGGATTGCCTCGCAGACCACCGCCTGGCCGCCACGGCTCACCTCACGCACAACGTGATAACCGACGATGGCGATGAGGGATGGTCCCTGCAAGGCGGAGGGCGGAAGTTGGCCGGAGATTGTCTCAGCGGCGCTTTGATTGAGCTTCGATGAATCGATTGGCTCGCCGGAAGGCGAAGATACGTTCTGCGGCGGTTCTGACATGCGTCTACCCCGTTGGCCGGCGCGATCTCCATCAGCCGTACGAACTGTCCCGACGTCCCGTCGTGCGGAAGTTGACCCGCAATATATCGTGTGGAAGAAGATGGGCAAATTTCGTTGGACACAGCCGCCGGGAGGGTGTGCCCAAATTTTCGGGAGATGGCATAATAAGATGTATCCGGCCGGAGAGCCGGTATTTTTGGAGGTACGCCATGGATCGGCTTTTAACGATGGACAAGGAACAGTTCATTTCGCAAATGCAGGCGGAGATTCGGGAGGTGTTGAGTCAGGTTGCCGACGCGGTGAATGATGCGCCGACCGGGAACGTGATCAATGGCAGCGAGATTGCGGTGCGGGACGCGATAGTCGCGTTTCGTGAACGGGCCTTTCAAGAGGCCGTGCAGATGCGGATTGACTCCACGGAGTCGAGTTTTTTTCCCTCCGCTGGATGCAATGGGCAAGCCCAAGCAGAGCAAGGGCCGCTCGTCGCGGACGACGTTGAGCATCAACGGGCGGATCGAGATTCATTGCGTGCGGTATTACGCCGTCGGCGAGGGAAGTGATAGTCCGCTGGACCGGCTGCTTGATGCGGTGGCGAGTGCGATCAGCGTGGGGGCGCGAGAGTTGTGCTGCCGGCTGGGGATTGCCGGTCGGAGCTTTAATCGTAGCGTGGAGAACCTCAAGGCGGCGGCGCTGATAAGTATATCGGAGGAGATGCTGCGGAAGGTGGTGGAAAGCGAAGGCAAGGCGGTATTGGCGGCGTCGGAGGATGAGCAGTTGGAATTGGACTGGACGGCGGCCGACTGCAAAACCCTGACGCCCGGCGGCCAGGACATTACGCGGGTATACGCCAGCGCCGATGGGGTATTGGTGCCGACGACCACGGCGGCAGAAAAGGACAAACGCCGGGAGACGGTGCTGGCTCATCGGGCCACGATGACGCGAAAGCAACGTCGGCGGCTGGCGCGACTGGGGGCGGTGAAAAAAGGATCGGATCAGCGTTATAAACAGGTGTATGTGACGATCCTGTATGACCAGGAGCAGGAGCATCGGTTGGTGGGGGTGACGCGGAAAAAGCATCGTGGACTGGGCAAACTGCTGGGGCGTGAAGCGTTGCGTGTCCGCCTGACGCTGGCGGCCGAGCGGTTAGGACTGGTCGATGGAGCAGTCTGCCTACGGAATCATCTGGAAGTTCTGCCGCTGGAGCTGGTCTTGTTGGACTTTTACCACCTCAGCGAGCATGTGAACGAAGCGGCCCGCAAGACGCTGGGAGAGAAGAGTCCGGCGAAAGAAGCGTGGGTGCAGGACGTTCTGCACACGCTCAAGCATGAAGGATACGAGCCTTTTTTCCAGAAGCTGGTGGACTGGCGTAGCGGGCTGCGGGGACAAAAGCGAAAGGCAGCTGACCGCCTGCTTAATTACGCCGCCGAGCGGCAAGCGATGATGAAATACGACCAATGTCAGAAACGCGGGTTGGATATCGGAACCGGCCCGATGGAATCGATGTGCGGTGTCACCACCGACCGCATCAAAGGCCGCGGCCGGCGGTGGGACTTGGACAACGCTGAATCCGTGATGGCACTGGAAGCGATGTATCAGAGCAATCTATGGGATCGCTACTGGGCCAAAGCCCTATGCAATCAAAACTAATGGATCGCCCGAAATATTGGGCACACCCCGCCGGGACAGTTAGTGTAATTCGACGACGAAATGCCAGGCCAGCCGTGGTGATGCTGGACTACACGCGAGTATCATTGCCCCACCATCGCCGCTCGCAACCATGCCAAACGATCCACCTCTTTCTCGCCTCCGGCAAAACTTCGAGCGCGCGCTTCTCAGCTCCCGGTATCTGGTGGTGATTGCCGTTGTCAGCAGTCTGCTGGTCGGGCTGGCCATGTTCATCGTGGCGACGGTGGACGCGGCGATGCTGGTCGTCCCGGTCGCGGCCTATCCGTTCAATCACGTGGCCGCCGCCCACCATGACCTGCGCAATCACATTGTCAGGTCGGTCGTGGAAGTGGTGGACGGGTATCTGCTGGCGGCGGTCATGCTCATCTTTGCGATGGGCCTCTACTCGCTTTTCATCGCGCGCATCAGCGAAAACGAGCAGTCGTCGCTGACTGGCGGCGCGTTGTCGATCCGCACGTTTGACGATTTGAAAGACCGGCTCGCCAAGGTGGTGCTTCTGATACTGATCGTGAAATTTTTCGAGCACGGGCTGGAGATGTCGATCGAACGGCCGATCGATCTTCTCTACATGGCGGTCTCGATTGCGCTGGTCGCACTGGCGATCACCCTCTCGCACGGCAGGCGAGTCCCAGCGCTGCTGTCCAAATCAAAACCGTCGGCGGCGAATATCGATGATCTTGACTGACTGCGCGGTGCCGCGCGGGATATTTGCTGCCAAACAGAAGATGAACGGATCGCCATCATTTGCCATGTCGATGCTTCACATGGGATAACTAGCGGCGTTCCATGACTGATCCGCCCTCCAACGAACATTCACCGATTCCAACTCCGGGCGACCCGGCGGATGACATCACCCCGGGCCAAATGCGGCGCGTCCTGGAAGTTTCGCGGATGCTCGCCGTCACGAGCGATCTCGACAAACTATTGCGCGAAATCGCCGAATCCACCACCTCGCTGCTCGATTGCGAGCGGGCCAGCATTTTTCTTCACGATGCTGCGAACCGACGAACTCTGGACCCGGATCGCCCTTCAATCGAAGGGGATCCGTCTCCCTTCCAACCGCGGCATCGTCGGGCACGCCTTCAAGTTCAATACCGTGCTGAACGTGCCCAGGCCGTATGAAGATGCGCGATTCAATCCTTTGCCGGACCGCGCCAGCGGATTTGTCACGAGAAACATTCTGGCCGTGCCGATGGTCGATTGGGAGACGCAAACCCGTCGGGGTGATTCAGGCGATTAACAAGCGAGGGGCAGCCTTCAGCGGCGGGGATACCGCACTTCTCCAATTGCTCGCGGACCAGGCCGGCGTGGCGATCCAGCGCTATCACCTCCAGCAATCGGCAATGCAGAGCACCGCGCTGCGGATGGAGATGGAACTGGCCAAGCAGGTTCAGGAGGCGGCCTTGCCTCGCGGCGCCGTCGACGTGAATGGCCTGCAATCCCATGGATGGACGCAAGCGGCGTCGATCAATGGAGGTGATTGTTACGATCTCTGGCCGCTCCCTGACGGGCGGCTCGGGGTACTCGTGGCCGACGCTTCCGGGCATGGAATTGCGCCGGCCCTGGTCGTGTCGCAGGTGCGCGCCTTGATCCGCACCTTGTGCGACGTCGATCCGGACCCAGGTCGGATTCTGCATCGGATCAATCACCGACTTTCGCAGGATCTGGACCGCGGTCGATTCTGCACTGTCTTTCTCGCCTTTGTTGCAGGCGACGGGACCATTAACTGGTGCAGCGGCGGACACGGGCCGATCCTGTTGCACCATCCCGGCGGAGCAACCGAAGTGCTAGACGCGACGATGCCGCCGATCGGCGTGATGGACGATCTGCCCGATACCGCACCGGGTCCGGCGATGCTCCCGCAGGGCGGATGGCTGATCGTCCCCACCGACGGTATCACCGAATCCCAGGCTCCCGACGGTCGAATGCTTGGTTTGCAGGGGGTTCTCGATGCGCTGGCGGCGCAGCAATTCACGACGCCGGAGCAGCTGATCGCCTGCCTTCAGGAATTGCTTAAGAAGTGGCAGCAGGGACGTGAGGCGGAAGACGATCAGAGCGCCGTGGTAGTGCGAAGGACGGGGGAATAAAAATCGGCGGCTCGGCGCAAGAATGCAGACGGCAGCAATCCCGCAATCCGAAATCGCGCGGGAGCAAAATGACCTCACGCAGAGGCGCGAGGCGCAGAGAAGGAGCATTTCTTTGCGCCTTGGCGGCTCTGCGTGAGATGCATTGGTAATCGATGTGACCGCAATGACCGCAACTCCGGGCCACAGCCGCGCTGAATGGGACCTCACGCTTTGCATGCGACGGCGATCCCGCGAGAATTCCCGCCGTGCCAAGTGGCGACACCGAACTGCGCCTCCTCTGGACAGTCCTGCTGAATGGGACCGTCTTCGTGTGCGCATTTCGGTTTGCCGCCCGCATTGGTCTGGATACTCCGCGTGTTCAGCAGATCGCCGATGCCTTGCTCCTGACCTATCTCGTGCAATACGTCTCAGTCGGGCTGCCGGGAGTCCTGGGAATCCTCTCGCCGGTAACAATCGGTGTTACTGCGCTGGTTTGCAGCGGGGCGTTGATTTTTCCGTCCCTTCGGCACCGCAAAAAGGAATTGGCCGCACTTGCCAAATCCCGGCAGTCGACGAACGACAGAATCTTTCGAGATAGCGTATTTATTGGCCTTTGCGTCTTTGCGATTTGTTATCTCGCGGCCAACGTCTTCATCCTTCGTTTTCAACCGATCATCGCGACCGATGCACTGGCCTATCATTTCCCCGCGGCGCTGCACTGGCTTCGCACCGGCCATCTCTCACTCTTTCCCACCTGGTTTTTCAATCCCGCCAATACTTATTCGCCTTTGGCCGGATCGACATTCATTGCGTGGCTGATGGCGTCCGAGGGCAATGACGTGATTGCCCGCTTCGTGCAGACGCCGGTGGTGCTCCTGATCTTTTTCGCCACCGTGCAACTCTGTCGGAGTGCGTTTCAGATCCCGCCATCAACGCGAGACTCAGCGTTGCCCCTCGCCGGCGTAATCGGTGTCGGCGTGATAGCCTGTCGGCCATTGCTTGGAGAAGCGGCCATTGGGAAAGACGACCTGTTTCTCACGGCATTTCTGATCGCGGGAATCGCCGGTTTCGCTCCGTCGCGGCTGCGTGATCGTTTGGGCCCCTGGCGAATCGGCGTCGCCATCGGACTTTGCCTGGCAACGAAATACACGGCGCTACTCGCTTTGCCGCTTTTCCTGCTCCTCGTCGATGCTCCCTTTCGGGCCGGCTGGAGAAGTCGACAATTCGCTATCTCGATCGGCGTGATCGCGCTCATCGCCGGTCCCTGGTTTTTGCGTAACCTTCTGCTGACGGGAAACCCGCTTTATCCCCTCGATATTCACGCGGGCGGACATACGATCCTTCCGGGATTGTTCCAGGCTCGCAGGAGCATTGATCTGCGATCACTTTCAGGAGTCTGGCAGATACTGACTCAACGCTATCACAGCATCCCGCGACTTCTTTTATATGTCCTGGCGATCGGTTGGTTCGCGGCGATCGTTGTGGCGCGCGGACGACTGTTGCGCGAGCCCATTGTTCGTATTGCCGTGCTCGGGCCTCCGATCGGGATCGCGATTTTCATCGCTTTGTCCCCTTATCCCGAAGTCCGGTTTATTTTTTCGTCGCTCGTATTGCTGTTCATCGCCGCCGGAGGAGCGCTATCGGGTTGGCCAGGCCTCAATCGTTGTGTGCGGATCGGATGGACACTTCTCATTGCGATTGTTTCCGTCACCACCGGCTATCGCGCTCGCGGACAGGTGGCCGAATGCGCCGGCTTTTCGCTCGCATTCGCCGCGGCGGGCGCTTGCCTCTATTTCGCGCAAGGCCGGAGGCTCCACTGGCCCGTCCGCGCGTGGGTGGGCCTCCTCATCACGACAACGATAGCCGGGAGCCTGGTGGCTTACGTTTATTGGAATGCGTACGTCAACCTCATTGTCGGCAAGTCTGCCGAGGCAACCGAGCCATACAACGATCTGCTTTGGTGGCGATCCAAATATCCGCCCGAAGCAGGCGCATGGAATTATGTGCGGACGCAGACGCCGCCGGACGCGATCGTCGCGTATGCCAACACCAGCCTTGTTTACGCGCTCAGCGGCGAAAGCCGGCGCGCGATTTACATTCCCACCCGTCGCGGCGTCCACTATCTCCACGATCTGCCCCATTTTCCGACGCCAGTCCGCGGAGAAGAAATTATTCCAACCGTAACCGCCCTGCTCGATTCGGAGACCGACGCCGTCGGCTGGTTGGATCGTCTTCTCGCGAGCGGCGCCGGATATCTGGTCGTCGCGAAGCACGATGCCGGTCTGCATCCGCCGGAAATTCCGCTGGCCCGCGCCGATCGAGATCACTTTCGACCGGTTTTTGAAGACGACCATTATGTGATCTTCCAGATCAAGACCGGAATGCGTGATTGGGAAGAGCCGCGCACGAAGTAAGCGGGAAAGCACTCGGCTAACGAGAGAACTTTCCCGCTTACTTCGTGCGCGGCTCCTCCGGAGTACCGGGAGAGGGCACATTCTTCGGCCCGCTAAATCTGTCGCGCATCGGCTGCGAGGAAATCAAGTCCGCTTGCCGCGCGGGCCGCCGTTCCCTACTCTTGCGGCCTATGAGCATCCTCGTCGATCAGAATACCAAGGTTATCTGCCAGGGAATCACCGGCGCCGCCGGAGCGTTTCACACCAAAGGGTGCCTCGAATACGGCACGAAAATGGTGGGCGGCGTCACCCCGGGCAAAGGCGGGCAGAAGGACGCCAACGGGTTGCCGATCTTCGACACCGTCGAACAGGCAGTGAAACAGACGGGCGCTGATGCGACGATGATCTTCGTCCCGCCCCCTTTTGCGGCCGACGCGATCATGGAAGCGGCGGCGGCGAAAATCCGCGTGATCGTTGCCATCACCGAAGGAATTCCCGTCCTCGATATGGTGAAGGTGAAGGCGTATCTGAAGGATCAGCCCGCAAGCGTCCTCATCGGCCCCAACTGTCCCGGCGTGATTACACCGGGTGAGTGCAAGATCGGGATCATGCCCGGCTATATCCACACGCCTGCAAAGTCGTCCAAGAGCGGAAAAAAGGTCGGCATCATCAGCCGCAGTGGCACGCTCACGTATGAAGCCGTCTGGCAATGCTCGACGCGCGGGATCGGACAGACGACCTGCGTCGGCATTGGCGGAGATCCGGTGAAAGGCCTGAACTTCATCGAACTGCTCGACCTCTTTGCCAAAGATGCGCAGACCGACGGAATTATCGTGATCGGCGAGATTGGCGGTTCGGACGAGGAAGCCGCGGCGGCATTTGTGAAGAAGAGCGTGAAGAAGCCGGTGGTCGCATTCATCGCGGGCCGGACGGCTCCGCCGGGCCGGCGCATGGGGCATGCCGGCGCGATCATTTCCGGCGGGGAAGGGTCGGCCGAGTCTAAGATCGCCGCGTTACGCAGCGCGGGAATCGCCGTGGCGGAAAGCCCAGCGACGATCGGACATGAAATGGCCAAAGTGCTGGGCGTTGCGACCGCAGCGGCGTAAGCGCGCGCACGAATTAGTGTCCAATCTCGAACGCGCGAAATTCCGATGATCCTTACCTCTCTGCGCGGCGGGCTCACTTCAGTGAGCCGGTGAGGTTCCGGCTCACTGAAGTGAGCCCGCCGGGCAGGACAATGCAATGTCCAGGGCGTCCATCCCATTGCGAACGTGCGCGAGAATTCTTCAAAGTAGAACCACGCGATCTCGACCTCGGCGGTTTTCAAAAGCGCAAGCGCCACTTCCACGGTCGCAGCCCCATCGTCAATGTTGAGCCGCGCTGCCGTCGCAACTTTGCAAACCCGCCGAAGTAGAACCACGCGCTGCGCAGGCCAGAAAATGTAATGATCCAAAGACCGAGGGCTATCAATGCGCAGGCCACATTCTGGCCGACATCATCCCATTTGCTGGATACCGAACCGACGGTTGCGGCAATGGCGCCGCATGCTGATGCGACCCCCGCCATCGTCCCGACGCTCCCTTTGATCACATCAACGGCTCGCGGCCCGCTTTCGGCATCATCCGGCGATCGATAATCGAGCAGTGGTGTTACTTGAACCGGATTGATCGGGTCGAGCGATGTTTCGTCGCTCTGGCAATCGCTCTTCACGGCATTACATTATGCCGATCCTGAATCGAACAACGCCAGCGGAAATTATCACATGATCGGAATCGCCATCATCGGCAGCGGCGGAATCGCCCTGGCCAATCATCTGCCCGGCTTCGCCCTCTGCCCGGATGCGAAGGTCGTCGCGCTCTGCGATACGGATGCCGCGGTGCTCGCGAAGGCCAGCCAGCAAACGGGGATCACTGCCACTTATAGTGATTATCGAAAGTTGCTGAAGCTCGACGAGGTTCACGCCGTCGTCATCGCCACGCCCAATGTTTATCACGCGCCGATCGTGCTCGCGGCAATCGAAGCGGGCAAGCACGTGCTGTGCGAAAACCGCTGGCGATGAATCTCGACGAGGCGACGCGCATGCTCCGCGCCGCGGAGAAGGCGAACGTGCGGCACATGACCGCCTTCACCTATCGCTTCGTGCCGGCCATGCGCTACATGGCCCACCTCGTCCACTCCGGGCAGATCGGCGTTCCGTATCATTTCCGGGCCGCCCGGTTCCAGGACTGGTCGGACCGTAATCTCGGCTGGCGGCAGATTCAGAAATTAGCCTCTACCGGCGAGCTCGGAGACATGCTCTCGCATCGCATCGATTACGGCCATCTGCTGATCGGCCCGATCACGCGCGTCGTTGCCCAGCTTCGGCGATTCATCGACATGCGCCAGGGAAATCCATCGGACCTGGAGGACTGGGTGGCGATCCTCGCCGATTTCGAAAAGAACGTGACCGGCGTGCTGGAGAGCACCAAGCTCGCCACCGGCCGCGGCGAGGGGCATCGCGGACTCGATCTGTGCGAGGTCAACGGCTCAGAGGGGTCGATCGCCTACACGACCCAGAAGCCGCTCGAGCTCCAGATCGGCAAGAAACACGACCGCGACCTGCGCGCCATCCCGGTTCCGGCCGAGTTCCAGGTCTGGCCCGGCTCGCCGCGCGATCCGCGCACCGGCGATCCATTGGCGACCTTCCGCTACGATCAGAATTTCGAATTTATCGATGCCATCCGCAACCAGCGCCCCTGCCGCCCGAGTTTCGCCGAAGGCGTCCAGGCGCAGGCCGTCATGGAAGCGGCACTACGATCATCGAAAGAAAGGCGGTGGGTGGACGTTAACCCTTAGCGAGCCGTCCAAAGAGGCTATCGCCATTGGTTGCATGTCGCTAAAATCTCGAAAGGAGCAAGATCAAGCATGAGTATTTCCCTTCGACCTGAAACGGAACGGCTTTTGGAAGACCGACTCACAATGTATTTGTTTTGAGCGTGCAACACGGCGCGCGGGAAAAGCCGCGCCACTTCGACTGATCTCGTAACACTGCATCCGATGAAATCGGGTATCACCTGGGATGGCTTGGTCGCGGGCGGTTTCATCGGTCTCCTTGTGCTTATTCCTGGCTGTGCACAAACCGCCAACCGCGACGAATTGTTCGAGATCGCTCTCCGGTCGCAGACAAAGAACAATCCGGCGATCATGTATTACAAAGGAAGCAACGCCATTTACGATTATTACGAGCAGCGCCATTCCTCGGGGCCGGCCGGCGATGGCCTTTACCGCGTTCCACGAGATCCTTCGCAGACGCTCCCGCGATTTCCCGTGACCGAGGATCGATCGAAATGGATCCAGGTCTTTCCGCCTTTGGTGCATCGGTCCACGATCCGTGGCGCGGAGGCGGCCCTTCCGCAATTCGTCCCAAAAGGAAAAACGAATCCATGAAAACAGCCGTCGTAACGGGAGCCGGAAGCGGAGTGGGGCGGGCGGTCGCGTTGCGTCTGGCAAATGAGAATTGGTCCGTCGCCATTCTCGGCCGGCGGCCCGAGGCGCTGGAAGAAACGCGCCGTCTCGCAGAAAACAACTCGCGCGTGACAAGCTTCGTCTGCGATGTCGGCGATGAATCGAAAGTCCGCGAAACGGCCGAGCAGATCCTCGCGCGATTCGGCGCTGTCCACGCGCTGGTCAATGCCGCCGGCATTAATATTCCGGCCAGGTCGTGGGAAGTTCTTTCGAGTAAAGGATTTCGAACAGTCCTCGACACCAACTTGAGCGGAACGCTCAATACAGTCCTCGCGTTTTTGCCGGCGATGCGCAGCCAGGGAACTGGAACGATCGTCAACATTGTTTCCGAGGCGGCCATCGCCGCCAGCGCCAAGGCCGGAGCGGCCTACGTGGCGTCGAAGTTCGCGCAGCGCGGGCTGACGCAATCGATCAACGCGGAAGAGCGAAATCGCGGCATCCGGGCGGTCTGCCTCCTGCCCGGCGACATCAACACACCGCTGCTCGACAAAAGGCCCGTCCCCCCGCCGCCGGAAGCGCGGGTGAAAATGCTTCAGCCGGAAGATGTCGCGGATTGCGTGATGCTGGCGATCAACTTGCCCGACCGGGCGGTGATCGAGGAATTACTGCTGCGTCCGCGGGTGAGCGGTTAATGCCGGCGGCGAACGTTCCTTCCCCCTCTCCCAGTACTCTGGGAGAGGGTTGGGGTGAGGGCCATCCGCATCGTGCGTTGAAGACCCTCACCCCGCGCCCTCTCCCGGAGTACCGGGCGAGGGGGAAATCTTTCGAGCCGCCGAATCCGTCACGCACCCCTCCGGAGTTGACGTTCGCCGATGCCGATCCCATCCGCCGCCTACCGCGCCGATGCCTCGCTCGGCGGGGAGGCATACCAGAGCAGCTCGAATTGAAAGGTCGCTGGCGCGGCCGGAGCCTCGGGATTCCCTGAGAGGCTCAGCGTCGAAACGCCGGTGTCGCGCAACTGCTCGCGCAGATTGTGGAGGAAAAGGACGCAGTCGCGATAGCTACCAGTCCCGCTGAGACGGATCGGCAATGTCGCGTAGCGCGAGTCGACGGAGACCGCGCCCGGCTGCACCTCGCGCAGTTCCAAATTACGTGGCGCCGGCCAATGTGGCAATCTTTGCCAATCGCTCGTTGATATGACTCGGCTCCTCGAGCCGCAACGGATCCCGCGCCAGCTCGGCGTGGAGGGAGTCGAGCTCGCCCTGGAGTTTTCGCACCGTTGCAGCGGAGGCGGAAGCCTTTTGCCGCTCGGCGCTGAGCGCCGAACGACGCGACGCTGCCGATTGGCGATCCCGGACCTGCGGCGCACGCACTCCGAAATAGAATGCCCCAAGCAGCGCAACACAGACCACGACGCCACCGGCGTCGATCTGCCACGGCTTAAAATCGCTGGTCTTCATCTCTGGCTCTCCTGACCGGCGCGGATCGGACATTCCAACTCAAATCCGATCGCCTCGCCGGCAAGCAATGGCTGCCGCGCGCTCTGCAGCAGTTTGACGTTCTGAAAGAGCCCGATCGCTTCGAGGCGTAAGACGAAATTGGAGACTTCCGCCTGCGACCGCGCAAAACCAGCCAGATGCAGAATAAGCGTTTCCCGGTGCGGTGGTTCGGGCGCGGGGTGGACGGTCGCGACCGGCGCGGGGTGGAGATCGCGTGCACTCATTGGAACGGGCGCCTCGGCGCGATGGGTCAGGTCGCAGCTCTTAAGAACCACGTCATCGCCGAGTGAGTTCGAGACCAACTGAAGCAGCAGGCTCCAATCCGGCTGATCGGAAACAAATCGAACCGATTGCATTTCGTGGCGCACCAACGCAATCCGCGATTGCAGGTCATGTGCGGCTTCGGCATCGCGCGAAATCTGCTGTGAAACGCGCGACAACTCGACGAACGGGATTGGCTTGTCGTCGCCCGCCGCACAGCGACTCCATACCGCCGTCGCGGCCAGCGTAAATCCCAGCAAACCGCACGCAACGGCCCAGGCGCGCAGGCGAACGCGGCAAACGCGTTGCTGCTGGCGGGCGATCGGCATGAGGTTCGTCAGATTCATACGTAGGGTGGGCTCGGCCCACCATTCCTTATTCCGGGCGGTCCGAGCCCACGCCCCTTCCAAATTGCGCCAGCCCGATCGCTGGCATGAGCACCGGCGAAAGCTGGTCCTGGACATCCGAAGCACATTCGATTGTTCCCTGCGGCAGCGCGGCGCGCACCTCGACGCCAAGCATGTTGGAAAGATGGGCACAGAGTCCCGGCACGCATGCCCCACCACCACTGGCCAACACCAGCTCTACGGGCACATCGGCGTACTGGTGTTGTGCGTACGAAAACGCCAGGTGAAGTTCCTGGATCAGCGGCGCGAAATGGTTCGCGATCAAATCGGCGGCTTCAAGAAGCGCCGGCTCGGCTACGGCGATAGCCGACGTTTCACCCGCCGGCTTTCTCCCGGCCATTCCCACATCGCGAAGAACGTGGTCCACGACCTCGCTCGATCCGCCGAATCTGTCGGGCAATCGCCTGGTGCAGCAGCGCCAGTCCTCCTTCGGCGATTCGTCGTTCGTAAATGACCAGACCATTTTTCATCAATGCCAGCACCGCCGCGCCAAATCCGAGATCGAGAATGCCGGTGATGGCCGAGGCCGTGGCGGCATTCGCCGAAATGGCCAGGGGAAAACACGCACGGCCCAGGGCGGATGTGTGCGCATCGACGGCTCGAATCCACAGTCCCGCGGCGGCCAACATGTCCAGCCAGGGATCGGCATCGGCATGGCTAAGTCCGATGGCCATGACCTGAGTCGTTTTCGACGCGCGCGCGGCGGCGGGAAGTTCCCAATACGACAGTTCCAGATTCGCCGCATCGCACTTGTGCATTCGCGCGAATTCGGCGCGGGCAATCTGGTCGATCGGGAGGCCCGGGGCGCGCGGTGGAAGCTCGAGCACGCCGGTCCGCAGCATCTCCAGCGGAGCGGCCACGACGAATTCGCTGCGATCGAATCCCTGGCGTCGAAGGACGTCGTTGATTTCGCGCAGTTCCTCGGTAACAGGAACAGTTTGCGGACGAGGCCGCGGGAAGACCGCGCAAGCCGACAGCCGCCATCCCTGGCCGGCCGGCGACAATCGCACTGCCTTGACCGAATGGCCGCCGATATCGAGGCCGGCCCGTGACTGGAATCGTTGCAGCAGTTTCCGCATCATCCACCCCTCTGCGTGGCCGCTGTGAGATCGAAGAGGGGCATGAACAGGCTCAGCGCCACAAACCCGACCAGCACGCCCAGCACGATCAGGATCATCGGTTCGAGAATGCTGGTGAGGGAGCGGATGGCCAGCTCGTTGGCGTCATCCATGAAATCGGCCATGGTGCTCAGGAGGACGGAGAGCTGTCCGCTGCGCTCGCCGCTGATGATCGCTTCATGGAATGAAGGCTCGATGAGCGCCGGAACGTTGAACGCGCTGGCGAGGGGCTGGCCGCGGGTGACCGAATCGATCGCCGCCGAAACGAGCGCCGCATAATGATGGTTGCCGCATGCGCCGCGCGTCAATTCGAGCGCTTCGGTCAGCGGCACACGCCCCTGCAGCAGGATGCCGAGCAGGCGGGCGATTCGCGCCGTCGAGAAGTTCTTCACCATTTTCCCGATCTGCGGAATTCGCAGCATGATCGTGTCGGCCATTCGCTTGCCCGCCGGGCTGGCGAGCCACGCCCTGCCTCCGAAGAACGCGCCGGGCAATCCGATCAGAGCCGCCCACCAATACGCGCGAAACAGGGTGCTGAGCACCATGAGGGCTTTGGTGGTGGGCGGAAGTGGCGTGTCGAGCGTCTTGAACAGGTCGGTAAAACGCGGGAGTACGAAGGTCAGAAGTGTCGTCAGAACGCCGACCGCGACGACGACGAGCAACGCGGGATAGACCGTTGCGCCGATGATCGAGCTGCGTACCTGGAGCTGTTTGCGCGTGAGCGTCGCCAGCCGGTCGAGCATCGCCGGCAGGTTTCCCGACGACTCCCCCGCCGCGACGAGACTGCATCCAATCGCATCGAAATATTGTGGGCATTCCCCCATGGCTGCTGAAAGCGAAACGCCTTCCTCGACACTGGATCGCAGGTCGGCCACGACATGCGCGAACTTCGCATCCGGCGCCTGCCGCTCCAGCGCGGAGAGCGCTTGCGCCAGCGGCGTGCCCGTGGAGACGAGCACGTAAAGTTGCCGGGTAAAGAGCGTCAGATTTTTCAGGCGTTTGCCGCTTCCGACGGACTTGCCCTTTCGGCTTCGCGTGAACCCCGCTTGATGCCCATTGGGCGCTTTGCGCGCTTCGGTGACAAAAATTCCCTGCCGCCGCATCGACTCGATTGCATCGGCGGGGTCGTGCGCCTCGACGATGTCGCTCACCGGCTGGCCCGCGCTGCTGAAACCCTTGTAAAGAATTTTCATGCCGCCTCCGTGCCGCGCCCGGGCGCGGCGGAAGTAACCGTCGGCATCGCTGCCGACACCACCTCGTCAGAATGCGTCACGCTGAGGATCTCCTCGAGGCTGCTCTTCCCCTCCAGCGCGAGCAGCCCTCCTTCTTCGCGAAGGGACAGCGCGCCGTCCTGCCGCATGCGCTGGCGAAGCTCGTGGGCAGGAGCGCCCCGATGAATCATCCGGCGCAACTCCCCCGTCACCTCCATCACCTCATAGACGCCCATTCGTCCGGAGAACCCACTGTCGTGACATTTCGGGCATCCGCCTCCTTTGCGGAAGGCGCGCCCTCCCTTGTCGAGCAGGCCGGCGTCGCGGAGAACATGCTCCTCCGGGTAATACTTGATCGCGCAGGCGGGACAGATTTTTCGCGCCAGCCGCTGCGCCACCACACCGGTCAGGGCGCTCGAAAGCAGATAAGACTCGATCCGCATATCGAGCAGTCGTGCGACAGCGCCGGGCGCATCGTTGGTATGAAGCGTCGCCAGCACCATATGGCCGGTGAGGGCGGCCTGCACCGCCACGCGCGCGGTTTCATCGTCCCGGATTTCACCGACCATGATCACGTCCGGGTCCTGGCGGAGGATCGATCGCAAGGCGCGGGCAAACGACATCCCGATCGCGTCCTGCACGTGAACCTGATTGATCAGGTCGAGCTGATATTCGACGGGATCTTCGACAGTGACAATGTTCAGCTCCGGGCTGCGCAGCAGCTCGAGCGCGGAATAGAGCGTGGTGGTCTTGCCGCTGCCGGTCGGGCCGGTCACCAGCACCAATCCGTGCGGCTGGCGGAGCATGCGCACAAACGCCTCCAGCGCCTGCGTTCGGAATCCCAGGTCTTCCATGCGGACGCAGAGATTGGCCTTGTCCAGGATGCGCAGCACCAGCTTCTCGCCGAGGAGCGTTGGCATGCTCGAGACGCGGCAGATCGATCTCGCGTCCCTCGGCCACGATTCGCACGCGACCTTCCTGCGGCAGGCGGCGCTCGGCGATATCCATCTTGCCGATGACTTTCACGCGGCTGACGACCGCCGAGTGCATGCCGGCCGGCGGTTTCATCAGATCGCGCAGCACGCCGTCGATCCGATAGCGGATCCGCGTCCCCTTCTTGTCCGGCTCGATGTGAATATCGCTCGCGCCGTCGCGCACGGCGGTCATCAGCGCCACGTTGACGAGGTTGATGATCGGACTGCCGGCCACCATCTTGTCGAGGTCGGTGACGGGACCTTCATCGACCGCCTCGCGCTCAACCACCTCCACGGTGGAATCCGCCAGCGAAGAGAGGAACGCGTCGACCCCGACTTCTCCACCCGAATACTTTTTGATGAATTCGCGGATGTTGGGCGCCAGCGCCAGGACCGGGCGCACCTTACAGCCGGTGAGCTGTCGCAGACGGTCAATCGCAGGGAGCGACTGCGGCTCGGCCATCGCCACGGTCAGGGTGTCGCGCACCTTGAACATGGGAACGACGACGAGCCGCTCGGCTTCCTCGACGCCGATCAGCTTCAACAGTGCGGGATCGATCAATCCATGGCGGAGCTGCACGCCGGGCAGGCCAAGGCATTTTCCGAGGACGCCAACCAGTCGCGATGGGTGATGACCCCCTGCTCAACAAGCATTTCGCCGAGCATGCGGCCCGTCGCCTTTTGCTCGGCCAGGGCGCGGCTGAGCTGCTCCGGCGTCAGGATTCCATCCTGGACCAGCGCATCGCCGATGCGGATTTTCTTGAGCGATGAGGGTGCGGCGGGATTCACAGAAAGCTCCTTACCGCCGAGGTCGCGTCTTCGAAGTGTTCGAAGGAGCTTACGATGCCCGTTAATTCAAGCACCTGGCGGATCGTCGGGTTGACGCCGCAGAGCTTGAGGGCGCGCCCGCCGCGCGAAGCGGCTTCGGTCAGATCCAGCAGGACTTCCAGGCCGCGGCTGTCGACAAAGGGGACCGCGGCCAGATCGAGAACAACGCGGCCGAGATTGTCGTTCATCGCCTGCGACATTCCCGCAGCCAGCGGATCCACATCCGCCGCCACCAGCGGCCCGTCGGGCCGAAGGATCATCACCGCGCCGTGACGTTGTTGCTGGATCTTCATGTCTCATTGCTTCCGAGCGGCAGCGACACCGTAAACGTGCTTCCCTGATCCGGCGTTGACTGGACGGTGATGTCTCCGCCGTGCAAGCGAGCCACCTCGCGAGCGAGGGTCAGGCCGAGGCCGGTGCCCGAGATCCGGGCCACTTTTTCGTCCTTGGCCCGATAGAATTTCTCGAAGATCAGCTCGTGTTCTTCCGGCTTGATCCCGATGCCCGTGTCGGCCACTTCGACGACGAGCTTCCCGTCGCGCACCTCCGGCGCCACCGTCACGCGTCCGCCGTTGGGGGTGTACTTGATCGCGTTGCCGACGAGGTTGTGGAGCGCCAGGCCGATCTTGTCGCGATCGCCTTGCAGGACCGGCAGTTTGGGCGGGAGTGAAAACTCGAGGACGATCTTCCGTGAATCGGCCTGCTGCTGGAAATCGGTCTGCATCTCTCCGAAGAGCGCATCGAGCCGCACGTCGCCGCGATTCAAACGCATGGCTCCGGCCTCGATTTCACTGACGGAAAGCATTTCCCCCACGATCCGCTCGAGGCGTCGCGACTCCTGACTGATCACGTTCAGCGTGGTCCCGATCATGGCGGGATCCTGCTGGCCGCCGTCCTCCAGAGCCGTTTCCAGATAAAGGCGAATGTTGGTGAGGGGCGTGGCGCAGCTCGTGGGCCACCTGCGCGACAAAACTGTTGCGCGCGGCTTCGGCCACCCGTTGCTGGGTCAGGTCCTCGATAATGATCATGGCCGCCGCACCGTCGCTCTTGCGGACGGGCCGGACGCTGAACCGGAGAACGGCATTTCCGCTCTCGCCGGCCTGGGCGATCTCAACGGTCATGAGGCCGTGCGTGGCTCCGCTTGCGACGGCCTCCACGGCGCTGGCGACTTTCGGATCGCTGAGGATCTCTTTCACTTCGCGGCCGACCATCTGATCGCGTGGCGTCTTGAGATAGACGGAAGCCGCCCCGTTAGCGAATTTCACGCGCAGGCGTCCATCCACGACAACCAGCCCGCTCGACATCACATCAAATGCCGCGTCCAGTTCCCCGCCACCCGATCGCCGATCGGTTCGCCGTTCGAAGGCTGCGCCAACCGCCGCCTGGGCCTTCTGCTGCCTGACTCCGCCAAGAAGTCGATTCCAGGCGACAGCCTCTGCGCCCAGCGCCGGGTCGATTCGCAGCCGTTCGGACGATTCATCCCCGGCGGCAGCCGCGCGACGCGCGTTGCGCACGGCAGAAACCGGCGCGAGCTGAACTCGCAACCGACGAAACATCCAGAGCAGGACCACCAGCGTCACCACGCCGACCGCGCCGACTCCGGTCGACAAATCGGATGCCGAAGGAATGGCGTTGATGCTGCCGCCGGCAATTTCCAGTTGAATGCTTCCGTGACCCGGCAACGAAATCGGATAGGTGTGCAGGAAAGCGGATTCCGCGTCATTCTCAGCCGCCGGCGGAGGATTCGCCGAGGACTGTGGCCAGCTCGCAGGCAGCACCCGCGCAGTAATGTGGCGTGGCTCAACATCCGCGAGCACCCCGCCGTCCGGCAGCACAAGCCGGCAGGTCGACAGGTGCAGTTCGTGCGCCGTGGAAATGATCAGGCTCCGGGCGGCCGACAGTTCGCCGGCGCCCAGCATCGATTCGACGCCCTGGGCGAGGAGCTGCCCCTCGGCGGCGACCTGTTCATCGTGTTTAACCTGAAGCGAGCGACCTTGCGCCCGAAGCGACCACCAGACTGATCCCCCCATGGCGGCAAGCAGCAGCAGCGCCGCCCCGACCGCGAAGCAGGCGATCGCGCCCTCGCCGCGCAGCCAGATTCGCCGCCGTGATGGCGCCTGTTGGTTATCGGCTGACATCGACACGCCATCTCCTGAAAAATAGACTTGGCCACTCGGCATATCGGTTACAAATACCCCAGCCTGAACCGTAGGAAGAATGACTCCGAATGGGCCGCTGGTAAGTGGATTCAGAAAGATTTTCGGACGTGGAGATCTTCTCGTCGTCGGGGCCGGGCCAAAAAGGATGCGAAGGAATCGATACGTTCTTCGAACCGGAAAAAATTGTGGAGTGAGGAAAGGCGACCCGAAAATCGACGCCGATCTCAAGGACCGATGGGCTTCAATGGGGCCTCACTCATCAGAGTGAGGAAAGAAAAGCAATTGGAACTGGATCTCGACGCGGCAAAAAGCTTCAATGGGGCCTCACTCATCAGAGTGAGGAAAGCGCTTTGCAGCGAACGCTGGCCGAAAACCGCAAGACCGGCTTCAATGGGGCCTCACTCATCAGAGTGAGGAAAGGACGGCTCAGCATCGCTTCCTGACGCCTGACGGTCGTGCGCTTCAATGGGGCCTCACTCATCAGAGTGAGGAAAGCGGGATGCTGTCGAACCGGAACGAGCCAGCCATCCTGCTTCAATGGGGCCTCACTCATCAGAGTGAGGAAGCGCGGGCGGAGTCACCACCGGTGGCGGAACGGACTTGCTTCAATGGGGCCTCACTCATCAGAGTGAGGAAAGGTGAGAACTTCCGAACCCGGCAGGTCGATCTCGCTCGCTTCAATGGGGCCTCACTCATCAGAGTGAGGAAAGGAAGGTCCGCCCGATTGAATGCACTCGCCACAATTGGCGCTTCAATGGGGCCTCACTCATCAGAGTGAGGAAAGCCTCGCGCACGATCCGGCAGTGGATCGTCCCGTCTTGCTTCAATGGGGCCTCACTCATCAGAGTGAGGAAAGTCAACCATCATCGATCGCGGGATTGAGCGGCAACGCGCTTCAATGGGGCCTCACTCATCAGAGTGAGGAAAGGTCTGGAGGTTGAGGACATCAAACAGTTGCCATCTCGCTTCAATGGGGCCTCACTCATCAGAGTGAGGAAAGATCCGCCACCGCCGCGGCCGGGAATGCCGGTAGTGCGCTTCAATGGGGCCTCACTCATCAGAGTGAGGAAAGCGGGCGGAAGTTCGTCGATCGCGTCGTTAATCGCGCTGCTTCAATGGGGCCTCACTCATCAGAGTGAGGAAAGTTGCCGGCAACCGCGGCACGCATGACTGGCAGGTGGGGCTTCAATGGGGCCTCACTCATCAGAGTGAGGAAAGAGGGATTGGCCGTTGATCGAGGCCGGGCCGAGGGTGCTTCAATGGGGCCTCACTCATCAGAGTGAGGAAAGTAGGCGGACATCGGGGCCGTTCAATGCAGGATCGAAGCTTCAATGGGGCCTCACTCATCAGAGTGAGGAAAGTGGCCGGCTACGGGGTCATAGAGGATCCCATAGGCGGGCTTCAATGGGGCCTCACTCATCAGAGTGAGGAAAGGAGCCGGTCGGCGGGGGCACTCGCTCGCGACCGGGCATGCTTCAATGGGGCCTCACTCATCAGAGTGAGGAAAGCTTACGAAGCCAGACGGTATTCGTGACGGACAACTTCGCTTCAATGGGGCCTCACTCATCAGAGTGAGGAAAGCTGCGGCATCTCGCTTGGCGTCCGCGGCTGCACGCATGCTTCAATGGGGCCTCACTCATCAGAGTGAGGAAAGCAGTCTCAAAATGTTCCACCGTTCAGCGACCTTGCGCTTCAATGGGGCCTCACTCATCAGAGTGAGGAAAGGGGGACGGTGGCGTACGGCATCATGTGGAAGAACTTGCTTCAATGGGGCCTCACTCATCAGAGTGAGGAAAGCGCCGCGCGACTGCTACGGTGCTCTGGAGGCAGCCGCTTCAATGGGGCCTCACTCATCAGAGTGAGGAAAGATTCTCTCAATCCTCATTCCGACGCTCGCCTGTCGGCGAGCTTCAATGGGGCCTCACTCATCAGAGTGAGGAAAGCGGGACCTTGCCGGCGATGTCGATCACGGCAACGTCGCTTCAATGGGGCCTCACTCATCAGAGTGAGGAAAGTCGTGCACGGCAGGTAGCAGACGCGAACCACCGGGATGCTTCAATGGGGCCTCACTCATCAGAGTGAGGAAAGCCTATGGGCAATCTTGCAATCATTTGGACAAAGGAGCTTCAATGGGGCCTCACTCATCAGAGTGAGGAAAGGAGAACGCTATCCAAGAACTCCTCAACTCCGAGAAAGGCTTCAATGGGGCCTCACTCATCAGAGTGAGGAAAGGAAGATCGGGAATGGCGGATCAGCCAGATGAAAGCGAAGCTTCAATGGGGCCTCACTCATCAGAGTGAGGAAAGCCTGACATTGAAATCGTGGCGATGGCGCGGCCCACGCTTCAATGGGGCCTCACTCATCAGAGTGAGGAAAGAACGCACTCATTTTAGATTCTCCGCCGCCCACGACTCGCTTCAATGGGGCCTCACTCATCAGAGTGAGGAAAGCCGCGGCCGCCTGCCCCTGGACGTCTGGTTCTGGGACGCTTCAATGGGGCCTCACTCATCAGAGTGAGGAAAGGCGGCGGATTGCTGGCGTGATCTTCGATGGCGGCATGCTTCAATGGGGCCTCACTCATCAGAGTGAGGAAAGGCAGCTCGTACGTCGTGTTCCCGTCTCCGGACCCCACGCTTCAATGGGGCCTCACTCATCAGAGTGAGGAAAGTGGTCCGCAGCCGCCAGTGCCCCACCGACCTGGGACGGCTTCAATGGGGCCTCACTCATCAGAGTGAGGAAAGGTAGCGGATCGCATCGGCATGAAACGCCGCCAGGCCGCTTCAATGGGGCCTCACTCATCAGAGTGAGGAAAGGGGCGATCTCCAGGACCTGAACCGGCGGGTCGCCAAGCTTCAATGGGGCCTCACTCATCAGAGTGAGGAAAGGCAGCCCCTCGCAAGAGGCGGGCGGCAAAAGGGTAACGGCGCGATTTGCGCGGGGCGGCTTCGAACTGCGACAAGACCGCCTGCAAGTCGGCCGCGATTTCGGCGATAACTCTTCAGTTGCCAAAGAGTTCGCGGGGTAGCCGCGATCGGCGTACCACGCCGCCGCTCGCGGGGAGATCGGCCGCATCGGCTCTGCGTAGTTGGCACGCCACGATTCACAGGCATCTTATACCACAATCACCCGCGATCGGGCCGTAAAAGTTTTGCCGAGACATTCGATTCCGCCGTCGAGCGGGTTATGGGCGGGGCCGAGATCGACGATCAGCACCTGGTCTTCGGCGTGGTGAATGATGACGGTCAGGTCCAGCCGCAATTGCGCGAGCTCCGCCGGGTTGAGCTGGCAGAAGAAAACGGAGAATTGCACATGGTCGCCACGTCCTTCGAGGTGGTGGAAGACTTTGGTCCGCCGATTATCGTCGGAGATGTCGTAGGTGACGATGTAATGACGCCGGGTGGTCATCGGGTTGTGATGCTTGTATAGCTCGGAAATTCTCCGCGGAACCAGCGGGCGAGCAATCGCGCCTGCAACCGGATCACGACGCGCAGGAACAGCGGTAGTCGAAAATCGGATGGGTGATGAGCTGATCGAGCCGGGCGTCGTAGGCGCAGGATAAAACCCTTACGCCCGTCGGGCTTGAGGATGCACCCACTGGATCCAATGTCAAAGCTGGAGCGTTGCACCATGCCGGTATTGATCGCGGAGATGACCGCCGAATCGACGATGGCGGGCCGGAACGGCTCCATGATGTCCAGCGCCAGCGGCGGACGCCGGTTTCGCCGTTAAAATCCCACTGGGCATCAAAGTCGCGTGGCTTGAGCAGGGTCGAGAACCGCCCGAAGTAGGCCGCCGCGATCGCCCCTTCGATCCCCAGCAGCGTCTCAATTGATTCCATTCCCGCGATGCGCCGAGCCAGATCGTCCATGTCCGCCAGCACCGGTCGGTCGCCGGGTCGGATGGGGCGTTGCGGCGGAGGAGCGTGCGCTGGTTCTCAGCCTTGTCGGCCACCAGCCGCCGGGCGAAGCTCAAACACTCGCGCGGATCGGCGGCAAACTTGAACTGCGCCGCCCGGTCATACGCGTTGCGCAGATGAATGCCGTGCGCGATTCCGTAAAACCAATGCCCCGTGCTGAGATAGACCACCGGAATCGACGCCTCGCACAAAACCTGCACGCACTGCGTGCTGATCTGGACATTTCCGCACAGAACGAGCTGGCTGACGTCCTGAAGCTTGATGCTGGCCAGTTCCTCGCCGGACTTTTTCACGACGATCCGCTGTTTGGCGCACCCGACCATCGCCCCCTGCTCCTGCACGTAAAATGGCGTGGCGTCGTCCCGCACCGGATACAGCCGGCGCGTCGGCCTGCCATCCACGCTGATCTTCGCCGAACTATCGGCGGGCGAATGCAGCAGCGCGTTGGTCTCATCCGGCAGGCAGATCCCCGCCAGCGAGCACCCATTGCACTTGGGGCTGTTCTCCAGCGGCGGCGGAAGAATCGTCGCGCGAGTCGCGGCCCTGGCCAGCTCCAGCAACTCGCGCGTCCGCGTTTCCAGCTCTGGAGTAAAATCAATCCGCACGCGCGTGCGCGACCCGGCGAAGTAAAGCACGCCATGATCGCACTGATACCCATGCTCGCGGAGGAGCAGCCCCTGGGCCATGAGCTGCATGCGCTCTGGCTCCCATGAGCGCAGCTCGTTCTCCGGAACCCTTCCCGCGCTTGGTTTCGACGGGCGTGGCGAGCTCCCCTTCCGTCGCGACCAGATCGAGCTTGGCGGTGAGGCCGAGGAGATCGGACGAAAGCGGAACAGAGCGCGCGACCGCGAAAGGTTCATCCCCGACGGGCACAGAATCCGGGTCCACAGGACCCGGCGTGGGGGCTTCGGGCAGAAGATGATCCAACGCATCCACCCGCCGATGCGCGTGCCGGCCCTCGATCGTGAATTCATTGTCCGCCCAGCGCCCCTCGACATGCATGAAATGGAAGAGCCGGGGGCAATACGCATACTCGTTGAGCATGCGCAGGGGGAGGAGGTCGGGAGGGGATGGGGGAGTCTCGGTCATCGCTACACCGAACGGGCTGGGGTGAAGTTCCGAAACTTTCCGGTGGTTATGCGCTGTGATTGAAACATTGA
Organism: uncultured Phycisphaerales bacterium; assembly: GCA_963754335.1. GTDB lineage: Bacteria > Planctomycetota > Phycisphaerae > Tepidisphaerales > Tepidisphaeraceae > JBBSDP01. The sequence continues at coordinate 283,551 of CAVWFQ010000004.1, read as the reverse complement.
TACGATACCGAACGCCAACCGCGCCTCTGGATCAGCGGCCTTTAGCCAGTGACTCCTTCCCAAGAGTGATCGGACGACATCTACCGTCGCATGCGCGGACCAGATTGGGAATATGATGAATGTGTCTCGACTGCGAGAGCCTTCGAAGCAGGTGGTCGCCAGGCGCCGTCCGATCGGCATCGTAGGAAGAAGCGGAAGTCCCTCCATCGCGAGGCGGTTGGCGCCGCGCATCGTCTTTACCGGATCGCCACTTGGATCATCCCAGCGCAGCGCATCAGCGCCGATCGTCGGCCGGATCCCATCGCAGGTTGAGGCCGCGACCCTCGTCGCCGTAATCCCATTCTTCAAATAACGCGCGTCTTAGGTGGACGGGATCGGTACTCGTCACCAAGTCCCGAAAGAACTTCAGGAAATGCTGGTGACCTGCCCCGCTCATCGTCCGCAATGCCGTGTCCTGAATGGTCGGGTCGGGTTCATCGTTGCTGTAGCAAACGTCTGAGCCGAAGGCGGCAACGAAATCGGCGAATGTCCGGTCCGGCTCGTCCGCGAGAAGTGATCGCGCGGCGCTTTCGCTGGCGCAATCTCGAAAACGGCTGGCAGGCATGTTGAGATTGTCCGCGATTCCAAAGGCCGGGTGGTCGGCCATGCGATTCAATCGCTGGTGCAAGCGTTGCACGAACTCGTCGTGAGCGATCGCCGGCTTACACGACAACACCGGACGCCACGCCCCAGCATTCATTTGCCAATGCATCGTTATTGCTGAACCGGCGAATTCCAGCGCGGCTGACCGCAGCGTTCCCAAGGCCGCAAGGAACGCCAGGGGATTGGAGCCGTCAAGCCCCGCGAGGAAAAGGCATTCGGTATGATCCTGCTTCATTGCGTCAGCCTTTAGGTGATTGGGACTGTTCAATCTCGCTGGCCTGCTGATCGGCAAGCCGCAACGCCGCCTCAAGATAGGGAAGTCCCCACCAGCCAAAGCGGCGAGTGAGCGACCAAAATCCATCCGTGATGCCCGAGTCGAGCCGATGCGCACGGACCCAGCCACGACGTTTGTCAGCGCCGGCCGCGACCTTCAACATCGCAGATAGATCGAGGTCGAGCGGTTCGGAATCCATCACGACTGGCGCAAACGGCCGGGCGTAGCCGTGATGCGCGGCGATAAGCTGGAGCAGCAACGCGCGATCAACTACAGAATCGATCGAAACGGGCGTGTTCTGCACGATTTCGACCGAAAGCATTTCGTGGCGAAATTGATCTGGAAGCCGCGACCGTTTCCTCTGCTCCTCGCGCTCCTGCTTTGTGATGGCTCCGTTACTGCTTTTGGCGAGCAGCACGGGGCGATACATCGATTCTTCGGGTGTCACCCCGAGCAACATCGCCTGGAATCGAGGATCGCATTTGCCAATGTCGTGCAGCTCCGCCGCGCGGATTAGGGAGGTATTTAGTGGGCTGAGTGAGAGCTTTTGAAGGCTGGCCCTGAGCTGCTTGACGACGTCACCCGTATGGACGTCAAGCGGAACCGGCTTATCGGGTGCGATGTCCAGGAGCGGATCATCCGCCTCGTCATCTGGAGCCGACGGTTCCGGCATTTTCCGAGGATCCGCCAGTAGCTCGCGAAAGCGGAACACGATTCCGGGCTTTTCTCCGTTTTCGCCAGGATATACGTGTTCCTCGAACTTGTGATCGAGGACGTCGGAGGGCAGTTCTGTTTCGCTGAACGAGGTGCGAAGCAAATCGCGTAGTTCATTTCTCCGCAGCGCGTGCCGCGAAGTTGCATACCGCCGCAGATCTTCGCTCCCATGCTTTGGGAATGGGTCTGGGCGAATGCGCAGGACGACTTGGAGACGGGCGTCACGAGTGGCCCGTTCGGCCACGTCAACCTCCACAAATCGCGACGGATCAGCCGGCGCCGACGGAATGTGACCGAGGACATTCCAGCCCCCTGTCGTAGTCGGAATTACCACGGTATCGCCGGGACGAATGCGGCCGATATCTTCCGCTACTTCGCTGTTCCGGGTACCCCTCCAAACAAGGACGTGCTTGATCGGCTGTCGGCTGTTCTCCTCTCGTTCTGGCGGATCGTCGCGCACGGCGACATCCGCCGCGGTGGCGGACGGATCAACGCCGCGCATCCATTGGCGGAACTCGCGCAGCGGAACAGTCATACACTCTGCGGATGTTGGCGGCAGCAAGCTGACGATTGCTGGCCAGAACGCCTCATTGGTTCCAAGGTCGGCGCGCAACAGACCTGGACCTCAAGGTTATCTCGCTGGGGGCCGTGGATGAAAAACGAGACATCCGGGCTTGGCTCTGGTTCCGGCTGTGTTTGGCAAAGAACATCCAGATGCGCCGGAAGCAGGACAGCGGCATCCGGGGAAGGAGCGAGCAGCTTCGGCTTTCTGCCAAAGTTCAGGGAATCCCAACGCTGCTTGAATGCGGCTATTCCGAAATCCACAGTCTCATTCGACGCAACCTCATTGAGCCACGTCCAAGTCTCGCGCATGGCATAGCCGTACACCGGATCGTCCGGCTTCAGGGCAGACTCGCTGACGATGATCGAGGCCGACGCGGCAATATCGCGGGCCTTCCGGTTCAAGCGCCCAAATCGCTGGCGGAGCGCGTCGATCGAGGCGCACTCGGTAACCAGCGCATCGAAATCGTAATCGGCGCCAACCTCAAGGCATTGCGTGGCGATCACGAAACAGGGACGCGGCAGTGCATCCGGCCGATCCGGACCGACAACACTGCGGAGGTCGGTTGTCAGAACATCGCGATCGAGAGGTCGCATCCGACCAATGACAAGGTGGCAGGCGTCGTCGGGACGTTTCTGGGACAGGTAGCTATAGACGTCTCGCGCGGTCTGAACGCGGTTGACAATGATGCCGACTGCTTTGTGGGAGCCGTCGACCGCATCAATTGCGAGTTCCGCGATTTCCGCGGCGAATTTTGCGCCTTTGGCCTTTGTAGAGCGAAGTTGCGAGGCTTCGAAGCATTCTGCGCCTCGTAGAGTTTCGTTCTTCGAGTCGTCCGCATCAAGCTCGAATCGCTCACCAACCGGCTCCGCGGGTGTCGCCGTCATTTGCGTATAGCGCATCGGCGGCGCGTGCCATAAGCCCGAATGCCGTGTCGGCGCCGAGTATTTCCGGATCGCCGTCAAACTCTGAGCCAACGCACGCGTGCAGTGCGCCTCGTCAAGTAGGATCGTGCTGTCACAAGCAATGAGAGCGGCGTGGATCGGACGCGCGGACGGGCTGACGCCGTACCCACGGAAGAGCAGACGCGACCCAAGCTGATCGGCGGTCGTCGCAACGACCATCGGCTGGGTCATGCTTCGCGCCCACCGACGGTCGCGGTAGATCCCACCACGAAGTTCGGTAACATCCAATGGTGGCGCCTCTGGATCAGCGTTAATCGATTTCAGCGCGGCAGCAACCTCGCTAAGGATACCGGTCCTCGCCCCCGATAGTGTCCACGCGATGTCCTGAGCTGCGCTTGAACGCCTCGTCAACGATAATTCGGCGGTCCACCGTGAAAAATATTCGGCGGCCGACACTCCGTTTCTGGTCCGTTTTTTCCGCCTGTGCGGCAAGCACGAAGATGGCAATGTCTATCGTGGCAGTTTTCCCGCTCGCGGTCGGAAGATCGATGCAGTCGGGCCATCCCTTGCTGAACACTTGCTCAGCGAGCCGCGATTGCCATGGAAACGGGGGGCGCTGGTAAAGCGCTGCGAAGAACTCGTCGAACCTGTGAACGCCGATGCTCACGCGATGCCTCCAGTGCTGAACGGCCTGCACAGGCCGTATCCACGGAATCGACCGGCCCCGAGCAGGACCGGGCCGCGAACTGCTTCCGCGAATTCGATGGCAATATGCACTTGGACCCGAGGGGCGCCACTCTTAACCGGGAGCAGCGGGAACCCGCTCTGTCCCGGCATCGCGAAGTGAGCCGCGAAAGAAAGGCGTCTTTTCGACGCGAATCGCGACAGGCGAAGGAAGTCCGATGTTTCCGCAGGCCGTTGCGACAATTCCGGCAACCTCCTGGTTCCAGCCAACACGGTCGTTGATGCGATCAGTCTTCGGAAAACGGTCGAGGACTATCGGCGTAACCGATGCCCAGTATGTACAGCTCTGAGTCCAGGTTTCAGGTTCAAGCGCCATCGGCCGCGAAAGCCGCCCCTTTCGCGCCAACGTGCAAATTCCTGCTTTGCCAAGCTTGAGAACAATTGAGGACGGAGAGCCGTCATCCTTAAATAGGATGTTTGACAGAACGTGGCGCGCGTTGTCGCATGTCGATTTGCCGAGGACACACGATCGCTGCGCCAAGTAGGTGCCCATCTGCGTGTTCATGACCGACAAATGGCAATGGAATGAGTCGCCATGTGAGCTTCGCCGTTGTCCAGCTTTGGACCGTCAGTCCCGGAGTGGCCGCTTACCCAGTCCGGCACCGGTTGAACACCCGATAGCTTCATGATCGTGCGGCGCAATGCGTCGATTAGAAGCGACGTCGATTCAAGGCCGAATACTGGATCGTCGTCGTCAATTTGGCGAAGAACGATAATCTCGGGATCGAAGCAGGAATGTTTCTCGTCGCGCTCGCTGTGTGGGAGTGCAGTGAAGTAGCCGGTGGAAGTGGAAATCGTAGGCCGGCGTGAGGAAGGGATGCCGGCCGGGAACCGGCTCGCCAGCGCTGCCCTTGCCGCGGGCCTTTGTTTGGGGTCCGATTCCTGAACCGCGCATCGCAAGCTCGGCATGCTCCAGCACCGCGTCGCTGTTTAGGAATGCCTTCAGGCGATCGACGGTGCCTTCGGACGGAGTGCGGAGGCGAATGCCGATCGCGTGCTCGTCCGGCAGGTGAGTTGGGAAGAGATCTTCCGCCTTTTGCTCAAGACGGACCCAGACCATCGAAGACGAATGTCCGATCCGCGTGACCTTCGAACAAAGTCGTTCGAGCGCGTCGAGGTGTTCAGGTGCGCCGTGAACCCCTTGCCAGATCAGCCGCAGGGTCGCATCGCCGACAAATACACGGGGAAAGGAACGTGGCTGGCGCGAACGCCGGGTCGGTAGCATGTCAATGCCGGTGGCATCGTTCACAGGAACGTAAACTGTCACCGTCTGGCGAACTGATTCCCGCGGCACGATCATTGCCGGCTGCTCTAGAGACTCCAGCCACTGCAGAGCCAGTCGCTCGGCGGAATCAGCTCCGGTTTCGAAATGCGCAGCCGCCAGTGCCATGAATACCCGAGCTGGATGAGGCGGCCACTCGGGCTGATCACGGTCCACATGGTCAGTTGCAACGGCATAGCCCGTCAGATAATCGATCGCGATTGCAAAGCCACTCATGCTTCCTCCCCGCTGTTGCTTGTCGCGGCCAGCGCCTGACTCCTTTTCACCAATTCAATCAGTTGCGGCGAGGGAACGAGATCAAGCTTGCGTCGCCACGGAAGCCCGAGCTTCGTTGCCGCTTCGACCGCTTGCTTGAAGATCGCGATCGCGTCCTTTGAGGTGATCCGTACTCCAGTCGGTTTGCCGGGGATTTCGAGAATCTCAAACGTCGCGAGCGTATCTGGAAAGAGTAGACAGCGCGACCGGAGGTCGAACCCTTTCTCTGACGCCAGCGTCAATCCGACGAGGGCCAACGAAGCTAGCACGGTCCGCGCCGCATCATCAATTTTGGGATCGAGCTTTCCCTCAATCGGGAATCGCAATCGTCGCAATTGCGGAAGCGAGAGAACCGCGGTGTGCTCAGCGGAGGCGACGGTGACCCCGCCATCGGCAACGTCAGGCGGGATGTTTCCATGATTGATCTCCGACGGCGAAACCGCGCCTTTCACCTTGTCGTCCTTGGCGATCGACCAGCCGCCGGTCTTATCCTTCACCACCTTCACGCCAGCTCGTATCTGCAAGGGATCGATCCTGCTGCTGGTGCGCGTTCCAGTAACGGCACCCACTCCGACGATCTCCGAGACGATCGCGCGGGCGAACTTCGCCCCCATGCCTCCCTTGGGCCCGGTGGAGTCCCATACGCCGAACACGAGCGCCGTCGGGCAAAACTCGAACAGCGCGGTCGCGTTGATAAGGCTGCTGTCGGTAATGCGTTTCCCCGGTTCGGAGTCGCGAAACGGCTTTCCATCGAGGAGGCTGTCGCGAAGTATCGCATCCGCAGCGCGATGCGGCGCCTGAAGGCTCGTGACGCGCTGAACATCCGCGACGCTGTCGCCGAAATGAACTTCGATCACCGGGAGTCCGACCGGGTCGAAAAGCCCGCGATCCACCGCGTCCTGAAGAGCCTCCTCCATACGGTTTGCTTGGCTCTGTACAGAGTCCAGCAGAACGCACTCGACCGGATCGGCCTGCTCGGCAACACGCCGCTTCTCGCTCGCGTAAACTCCGCCGGAATGTGTTGGCGGAAAGACCTTGGTTCCCTTGCCGGCTGCCGGTTGCAGGACCGACCGGCAACGTATCGCCGCCGCGTTTCCGGCGATCGCGCTTTTCAGCAGTTCGTAAGTAAGCGGCTTCGCCTCGATCATGATTTCGCTCATTGGCTATTCGTCCTTTCCCAAAAAGAAATGTTGATTCCCGCCATTCCAGCCTCCGGTGCCGTCGGATCCCACCTGGTCACCCCAGACATTGATGCGTGGAGATTACAAAAACTATTTTTGTTGACCAAACAATGCCCGTACTCGCGCCAGGCCACGTTGCGATGACGGCAACTGTGGGACCGCAAATCGCTGGCACTCTACGTATTTTACGCGGATCGACGGAGTATCGAGCAATCAGGTACGTGGGTGGAAGGTCGCGATTATCGCTGAAGCCGTGGCAGTTCCCCGTCCTTGCGAATTCGCAGCAGGCCTTTCCAAAGTGATCGGTCGTCGATTTTCTCTCCAGATTTTTGCTCGGCGAGTTGGCGGAGCCGCGAAAACGACTCGCAATAAGGCAATTGGTCCACTGGGATTCCGACTTGGCGATAGGCTTCGATGAGGATAGATTTTGACATGGACGGCGTCCTCTACGGGGACTCCAGTGGGCGTGGTACGGCATCGGGCACAGCGAACTGGCGGGCACGGAGCGCTCGCTGAAGCTCAACCGGTTCAGCAGGGTTGAGCTGACCGATCGGCCATACGGCATCCCTCTCGATTGGACGCTGGAGCGTTGCCTTGGGAAAGCATGGCGGATGATCCCCGGCGATCGCCGCTATCTCGTCAAAATTGAGTTCGATCGGGAGTGCGGCCGAAATGTCGCCGACACACTTTGGCATTCGACCCAGCGGATCGCGCTCTCGCGCAGTGGCTCATGCACTTTCGAATGCGAGGTCGATGGGCTCGATGAGATTGTCTGGTGGGTGCTTGGATATGGCGCCACGTGCGCGTGATTGCGCCGCGGGAATTGATCGAGCTTGTCGCCAAATCCGCGGATGCAATGCGCGAGCAGTATGCCGGATCTAGAAAGCAATCCCGCGTCGATTCGAGAGCGACGGAATTGATCCTGCTGAAACAGTGAGCGGGCGGGCCGAGCCCCCCGTACCTGGCGCGACCCGCGGAAATTGCGCGCCTTCCGAAAAAAATTAAATTTCGTAATTCCTTCGCCGGCGACGACTAACGGCTCGCCGGGCGGGGAAAACTCGGCAGATGGTAGCTCGTTCCGGGCCTTATCTATAGTGGGTTAATCAAAAATCCCAAATCACAAGCTCCAAAGCCCAAATACGCTCCAATGACCAAAGAAGAATCTCTTGATCCGCGTGCATCGGCGTCAATCCGCGGCCAACAAATCGAGGCGATTGGTTTGGTTGAGGACGCCCTGCGATCGGCGGCTTGCCAACTGTTTATTGTTTGGAATTTTCTTTTGGAGTTTGGATGTTTTTTGCCTGCCCTGCCGAAGACCCTGAGCGACGTCGAAGGGAGCGAAGGGAGGGAAGTCGAACGGGGAGATTTGGCCTGCCCTGAGCGAAGTCGAACGGGTTTTTGGAACCTGGAATTTTCCGCATCCGGCGGTCTGGGTAATCCAGTGGTCGCAAAACCGTTGCATTTCCGCATTCCCGCGCGGACGGACAAACTGGGTATTCTGTCCGGCGACAAGTCGCACGGCTCCCCCGGATCTAAAAAGAGAGCCGCGCGACTTGTCGCCTGACCCATATCACTGCCGCTCCGCCGGACTTTCCAACCGCTTCACTGGGGTGCTACGCTCCACGCCGAACGCGCCGATTTTCCGGCAAACTGCAAATGGCTCATCGCAATAACGCTCGCAAACGGGGAACGCAGGTCATCGTCAACGCCGACGATTTCGGGCGATCGTCGGAAATCAACCAGGCGGTGCTGCGCGCCCACCATGAGGGAATTCTCACCAGCGCGAGCCTGATGATGGCGGGCGCCGCAGTCGAGGAGGCCATCGACATGGCGCGGGCGCGCCGACGCTGGCCGTCGGACTGCACGTGGTCATCGTGGATGGGCCGGCCTTGTTGTCGCGGGATGAGGCTCCCGACCTGCCCGTTGAAGCGGGGCGATTTCCGGATGAGCCGGTGCGATTGGGGGTCCGCTATCTGATCGACGCAGCGGCGCGGCGGCATTGAAACGCGAGATCGAGTGCCAGTTCGCCCGCTTTGCGGCGAGCGGACTTCGCCTCTCGCATGTCGACGCGCACCAGCACATGCATGTGCATCCAACGGTTTTCCCGTTGCTCGTTCGGCTGGCGCGGGAGTATCAAGCAGCTGGAATTCGACTGCCGCGGGATGACCTCGGGTTGGCGCTTCACTATGATTCGACGGGCGCCCCCCGCAAGATCATCTGGGCGGCGGCACTGGGCGGAATGTCGCGGTTTTGGGAACGGCAATTGCCGGCGGAGCTCCGAACTCCCCGGCGATGCCATGGCCTGTTTCAATCGGGGCAAATGCAGGAGGAATACGTCATTCAAGCGCTCCGCTGGCTGCGCGGGCGTTCTGCGGAACTTTACTTCCATCCCACAACCGGCGCCCGCTCAGATCCGTTCGGCCCCAATCCTGTGGACCTGGCTACCCTGCTCAGCCCACGGGTCAGAGCGCAAGTGCGGGAATGCGGTGTGCAGTTGATCTCTTATCAGGATCTGGCCCATTGAGATTCTTTTTTACTCTGCTGCTCTGGAGCCTTCTCGCGGCCGGCTGGGTTTACTGGCTCGTTGCGTGGTGGTGGGCCCGGGCATTCTTCAAGCGGGCGCGTCAGAAAAGCGTGGACCTGCCGGATGACGTTCCCCGTATTGGGAACAAGTCCCAATGCAATCCGCTTACTGCGTGCCCGGCTCATTTGCCGACGGTTTCCATTTTGAAACCGGTCAAGGGGCTCGATCCCCACGCCTGGGATAATTTTGTGAGCTTCTGTCGGCAGGATTATCCGCAATTTGAAATCCTGTTCGGCGTGGCCGAGAAATCGGACCCGGCGGTAGCGCTGATCCGGCAATTACAACAATCGTTTCCGGAAGTACCGATTCGGCTTTTCGTCGGGGCGGATAACGGCGCCAATCCCAAGGCGGCGCTGCTCCGACGACTCGAGGCAAATAGCGGCGGCGATGTGCTGGTCATCAGCGACAGCGATATCCGCGTGGAGCCGGATTATCTGCGGCGCGTGGTGGGACCTTTGCGCGATCCGAAAACGGGGCTGGTCACCTGCCCCTATCGGGGAATGTTCGCCGAGAGTCTTCCGGCCCGATTCGAGTCACTTTATCTGGATGTCACTTTTTTGCCGGCGGTGGCCGTCGCCGATCGGCTTGGAACAATCCTGGGCCTTGGCGCGACGATGGCGCTGTCGCCGGGCGGACCTTGCCGCCACCGGCGGATATGCGGCGCTGGCGGACCATCTGATGGACGATCACCAGATCGCCGCGGCCATTCGCAAGCGGGGGCTTCGAATTCATCTCTCGGACTATGTGGCGTCGAGCGTACTTGGGAAGACCGGATTCCGCGAGCAATGGTCGCGCGAAGTGCGCTGGTCGCGGGGAATTCGCACCGTCTGCCACTGCGGCTACGCGGGCATTCTGCTGACTTTTGTCACGCCTGTCGCAATGGCAACGTGCCTGACCGGCGGGATCGCGCGCGCGTTGCGCTGGCGGCATCGCTGCTGCTGCGCTGGACAATTGCCTGGCAATTGACCGGCTGGATCGGAAGCGATGAGGAACGGCTTTCACTCCTCTGGCTGCCCCTTCGCGATTGCCTGAGCTTTTTCGTCTGGTGCACCGGGAATTTCGGATCGCATGTCATCTGGCGCGGCCGGCGCTATCGCATCGGCGCCAAAGGGAGCCTCGAATGCGTTCCGCCCAAACAGGGCATCAGTCGAAGAGCAATCAGATGGCTGGATGCGTTTCTGCGAAAGCGTCAACAGATCTTCGACTTCAGCGATGATCCTTCCTGCCTGCTTCGCATTTCCGCTGATGCTTGCCGCGAAGAAAGAGTCCTCGCGGATGGATCGGAGCTAGCGCCCGGCGACGCGGTGGGCGAGCTCCATTTTCTCAACGATCATCTTCCGCAGATTCCGTCAGACGGGCCAGGCATCGCCTGGGCGAGCGAGGCGCGACGCGCGCTTGTTCTTTCGTTACAAATGCTCGCTCGGGCGGCAGCGAGCGACCCCCGTTTGCAAAACATGCCGCGCTTTCCACGGCACCATCGTCTTCGGCATCCGGGGTGGGCGTCAGCAGATTGACCGAACCGCAGGCCGGCTCGGCTTCCAGCGAATCGATCCGCAATCTTCGCCGGCGATGATGCAGCGGATCCACGATTTTTTTCAGAATATCCTCGTCGGCATGTTGATCTGGACGTTCAATCCCGGAGGGTTGCGCGGATTTGGACTTCGGCGTGAGCGCAACTCGCTCTGGATTTCGCGGCGGACCCTTCTTGCCCGATATGGCCCCGCCGTTGCCGTTTCGAATGGAACTGACGCGTCCAGGCCGCCGCCGGGACACGATCCCGCCGGGAAGGAGTTTGAATCGCGACGAAACCGATCAGGAAGAACTCGACGTCAAAGCGAATTGGTGGTGCGCATCGGACCCGGGTGACCCACATTTGAATGAGCCCAAACCCCACTCACGAGAACCGCAAACGCGTTTGCCTGCGATGCGCCTGGTTCCGCCGCCGACTGTTGATCCGAGTTCCCGGGCACCGGGGGGAATCGCGCCGAAGCTGATCGGTGCGGCGATTGGTTTTTGCCTGGTTTATCTCCTGCGCAATGTGCTGATTCCGATCGTGGTTGCGGCAGGCTTGGCTGCGGTCGCCGCGCCGCTGGTGCGCGCAATGGAGAGCCGGCTCCGAACGCCGCGCTGGGTGGCCGCGCTGGCGGCTTATCTTGGCTATCTGACAGTCTTCACCGGCATCAGCCTGATCGCTGCGCGAACCATTGTGCCAGAGCTGGCGCTCTGGCCGGAAATCTCCCGCAGACACTGCATCTTTTCTTCGAACGTCTTTTTGGCGGGGAAACGCTGCACGCATTTGGTCAGACGCTGAACGCGCAGGAATTGACCGACGCCCTGCTCGGCGGCTTATCGAAGTTCACGCCAGTATCCGGCAACCTATTTCAGCGGGTCATCCTCGGCTTCAGCGTGATGACGGGGATCCTTCTGACGCTCGTGCTTCTGGCTTATTTCATGCTCGAAAGCCCACGGATATCGGGCGGGTTGCTCTGGCTTGTGCCGCCGATTCACCGGGCCCGTACGCGGCAAATTGCCATGCGCGCAGCCCCCATCGTCGGCCAGTATATTCGGGGGTTGGCGGTGATCACGGTTTACGCCATCGTCCTGAGCTGGGTGGCCACTCGATTCGTTTTGCACCTGCCGCATGCCGCACTCCTGGCCACCACTGTCGGACTTCTGGAGATGATTCCCGTAATCGGGCCGGTGGTTTCAACGGCCCTGATCGGCCTGCTCACCATTCAACAGATTACGTGGGGTGGAATTGTCGAATTTGCGCTATTCGCAACGATCCTGCGTGTTTCGATCGATCAGTGTGTCGGACCGCTGGTACTCGGGCGCGCTCTAAGGCTTCCCCCGGTCGTGATCATTCTTTCGTTCCTGTTCGGAGGGGCATTGCTCGGCATTCTGGGCGTGCTGATCGCAGTTCCGCTGGCTGCCGCGATGAAAGTGGTTCTCGAATCGATTTATCAGGACGAAGCGTGAATCACACTTCGTGATAAACGCGCGAGAAATGGGCGAGGATGCGGCTTGGGACGAGCGGGACCGGGAACATCCGCATTTTGTTCCTGAAGCCGGCGATCGCCTTGGGTTTTCCCTGCATGAGCGCGTCGTATCCGATCCGCGCCACCTCGGCGGGATCCATGATCGGGCCGCTGAAGGCGCGGGTTCCGATCAGGCGGGCCCGCTGCGCGAAGCCGGTGCGCGTCGGGCCCGGGCAAAGCACGGTCGAGGTGACGCCGGTCCCGTGCAGCTCGTTGGAAAGGGCCAGCGAGAACGAAAGGACATATGCCTTGCTGGCGTTGTAGCACGCGGTCAGCGGGCCGGGGAAAAAAGCGGCGATGGACGCAACCTGCAAGAGGCGTCCCCACCCCCGCTGGATCATTTCCGGCAGAAACAGCCGCGTCAGGTGCGTGAGGGCCATGACGTTGAGCTGGAGCAATTGCGTGGCGTTGGCGGGATCGGTCTCGGCGAAGGGACCGCCGGCGGCGAAGCCCGCGTTGTTCACCAGGATGTCGACCGGAAGCGAGCGCTGCCGAAGCTCGCGGTACAAATCAGATGCCGCCGACGGCTGCGCCAGGTCGCGGGCGATCACCTCGACGCGCACACCGTGCGATTCTTCGAGTTCGGCGGCGACCGATTGGAGGCGCATTTCATCGCGGGCGACGAGCACGAGATTGTGTCCGTGCGCCGCGATCACGCGCGCCAACTCGCGCCCGATTCCGCCGGATGCGCCGGTGACCAGCGCGGTCCGCCGGCGCCCGGAGGACGCTTCGTCAACGCGCGGCTGAACGACTGGAATATCTTCCGCATCGCACTCCTCGATCGAGGGTGCGGCTGTTGAAACGCGGTGAAACGTCATGCCCTTCATGGCTACACGCTCGCTCTCCGTAGTCGCTGCGGACAACGCCGACGGTCCGACCGTCTCGTTCAGGCAGTCGCCCGCACCGCACGCCACCCAATTCGCAACTTCGACAACACCGATAATGATACTCGCTCAGTCAGCACACGCTCTGGTTCGGCGGCTATCTTTTGAAGAAGACGGTGATAAATTCCCGTCATCGCCACCAGACTGGCCCGGCTGTCACGCTCGATGCGACGTTCAAGGCCGGCGGATCGACCAAACGCCGATTCCGCGCGATCGATCTGAAATCGCATCAGATCGAGAAAACGTTTGCTCTGCCGGCCCGCGGCAAAATCTTCGGCGCCGACGCCAAACGATTCCAATTCTTCCCGCGGAATGTAGGTTCTTCCCCGATTCGCGTCCTCGCGCAGGTCACGAAGGATGTTGACGAGCTGGAACGCCACGCCACGCTCAACGGCCAGGGCCTCGGTCTCAGGCCCCCCGACGAAACCCCATACGTGGATGCTCGCCAATCCCACGACACCGGCCACGCTATAACAATAATCGCGCATCTGCTGGAAAGTTTCCAGCGCCACGGGAAGCAGATCGCGGCATTGTCCGGCGATCACCTCGTCGAACACGAGCGGGGGTATCGCATAATGCCCGACCATCTCGGCAAAAGCGGGCCAGACGCCGTCCTGCTGTTGCTCGGGCAGATCGCCGCGAAGAACCGCCTGGGTCTGCTGACGCCACGCTTCCAGTTCAGCGGCTCTCAACTCAATCGGACGCCCGTCTTCCTCGTCGGCGATATCGTCCACCAATCTCATGTAGGCGTAGAGCGCAAACATGGCCGCCCGCTTGGGTCGCGGGAGAAGCTTCAGGCCGTAGTAAAAATTACGTGCCTGACGGCGGGTCAACTCGGCGCAAAACCGCCGTGAGCCGAGGATGGGCGATGGGCAGAAGGTGCTCGATGCTGGCATTGATTCGATACGCGGGTTGATCCCAGGTGGCGCCCCATTCCGCGGAGACTTCCACCCGCGCGCAAAGGTAACGCAAGACAGCGTGCTCTGCCAATCATCGAAAAAAATTATTTACGGCAAAGTCAAAATGAACCGCCCCGGCTGATCGCGAAAGTTTCAGGTTGCCGGAATTGCGTTGACTTATTATTATTCTCAGGCGCACGTCGAATCAGATGGAGCGGTAGATGCCCCCCGACTTCCCTCGCGACCAGTTCGTCATCATCAAGATCGAGGGAATGCATTGCCACAAATGTGAACAGACCATTCAGCGGGCCCTAGCGCTTAATCCCGGCGTGCGCGAGGTGGCGGTGGACTTCAACAGCGCTCTGGCTTCAGTCCTCTTCACGCGGGGCACCGTGAGCGTCCGCCAGCTCATGGATTCAATCGAACAGGCCGGTTATCACGCGACCGGCTTCAATCAACACCAGGCCGATCCCGCGGGGCACTGACGGGTGCGTGACATCACCCATTTGCAGCCCGTTGGGCGCTTTCCAACATGACGGGCAACCGGGCCGATACCTGCTCGATCACGGCAAGCATGCGGCTGAACTCGATGGTGTCGAAGGGGCGGCTGGAAAAATCGAGAATCAAAAAGTTTTCCGTCAAAAGCAGTCCGATGTCCGGCGGTAGTAAAGCCCGCGCCGGCGAAGCCGATAAAGCACGGGCCGCGGCGGAATCGGCGCTGAAAAGAACGAATCGTTCCTGAGCGCCCATCAGCGGAAAGCTCGAAAGGGAATACAAATCAAGCAGGCTGCTTTGGGCAGCGGCCGGGCGAAGGCCGGTCGGCGACCAGCTCGATTCAATCCGCCGCATCATCAGGTTCCAGATCGGCCGCCGCGGGAGGCTGACCGGCGCAATTGAAGGCAAGGGCGCAGACGAGCCGGGCACGATGGGCGGCGCAGGGTTCGCCGGCGGATCGGCCTCAAATTGAACGATGGTGATCCGGCCGTTCGACAGGCAGATGCGGACGACCGGATTGCGGTCCTTCAGTGCGCCCAGCGGATCGGGCGGCGTCGCGCGGTCGCGCCGGAATCGAAAACCGGTTTCCCGGCCCCACTCGGCGATCGCCACCCACTCCCGTTGCGAGGTCCATCGCCGCACCAATGCCCAGAACATCGCCGATGACGCGATCAAAGCGGTCACGAGCGCGAAAATGATCCGCGCGGAAACCCAGGCGGAAGGAACGGCGGCCAGTACGCTCGGGATCATTCCCATCAGTCTACCCGAGTTGACGCAGCCTAAAATCAATCGCGAGGCGCGGAGCGGAGAATGATCCCGGACCGATAACGGCGCTACTTCTTCACTGCTGCGAGTTTGCGGCATTTATTACCGGTCGGTGCTTCATTTCCCGGGAAGAGACGACGGGCTCCCGCTTCGTCGGCCGATAGCGAAGTGGCACGTATGGCGGACTTTGCAACCATTGTCGAGCTGATGAAACGCAAACACGGCGTCCGCGTTCGCCGCTGGCGAAACAATATGAGCGGCTGTGCCTGGCAGGTCGACTACGGCAACCGCCGCGTGGTGCGATGGATCGAAGCGCCCTATCCCAAATCGGCCATCAGCCTTTCGATTTTTCTGCACGAAATCGGCCACCATGCCATCGGATTCGACCGCTTCAAACGCCGTTGCGAGGAAGAATACCACGTCTGGAAATGGGCCATGGCGGAAATGGCATTGCTCGGCATCGAGCCGGACGCGCGAGTGCTTCGGCGATTCGAGCGATCGATGCAATACGCCGTCGGAAAGGCGCTTCGCCGCGGGATGAAGACGCTGCCTGAACCGCTGCATCTGTTTGCCCCGCAGGCGGCTTAATTCTCACGGGCGTGCGCCTGCAACGGTGTTCGCGGAACGTTCACTGCATCAAACGCGCATGAAAAACGGGAGACGGCGCAAACCGTCTCCCGTCGTGCGTAGTCAAAATTACTGAACAGCAGGCGCTGCTTCTTCAGGCGTGTGCGGCTTGGTCCGCAACACACCGTCTTCCATGACCGTACGAATCTTGGCCAGCGCCTTATTCTGGATCTGGCGAACGCGTTCCTTGGTCACGCCAATGATCTGCCCGACTTCCTCGAGCGTCAGGGCACTCTCTTCCTGCTGTTCCCAGTTGAATCGACGGCGAATCACCGTCTCCTCAACGCTGGAAAGATCAGCGAGGTTGCGATCCACGATCGCCTTCAACTCATCAATGCAGTCTTCTTCGACCGCATCGCGACGACGATCCTGCCAATCGCTGCGCTCCATGTCCGGTTCAAATTCAACCGGGAAACGCGTGCGATGCCGGGAGCTCTTCAGCGAGGTGCGGCTGAAAGCCTTGAGAATCGCCCGGCAGGCATAGGTCGAAAACTTGAAGCCGCGATCGACATTGAACTTATCGACCGCGCGAATCAGCGCCATGTTTCCTTCGCTGACAATCTCCGCGAAATCGACGTCTCCCAGCCGGGTACGCTTGGCCATCGCCAGCACCAGCGCCAGGTTGGTCCGCACCAGATATTCGCGGAAGTGCTCGAAACGGCGGTGCCATTCGATCACTTCCTCGGCGCGGCTTCGCGTCAGGCCGCTTTTCTTGATCAGACGCTGCAACCGGCAAAGCTGGAGCTTGGCATAGTTGAAGCGCAGAAACATGATCCGCTCTTCAGCCCCTTTCATGAGTTGGGGAGCGCCGGAAATCGACGGATCGGACGCCTCATCACGGGTCGGCTGATACCAACTGGTGAGCGGCAGTTCCGGCTCTACTTCAAAATTAAAAAGCTCCTCTTCGATGTTTTTGCGCCGAAAAATCGGGCTATCCATGAAGGCGTAGTTCCCTTCGAGCAGGTGCTCCGCATTGCGGCGCATCACCCGGGGAATGCTGATTCCAGACACAGTTCTTCGAGTTGCCTCCAAAACATTGGCCATGGTACCGGCCTCACTTTCTTTCTGATCCAAGAACCTCTGGGCGGCTCCGGATATTCTACACAAGCTGCGTATTCTTCCATTTATACGTCAGCGACCGACGGCTGTTCATGGTATAAGTAATGATGCGCACGGCGACTTATAAAGTTTCAAAAAAAGCCAATGGCATGTGCATCGGTGGACACTTTTTGCAGGTCCCATCCCTGTGCATTGAGCATCGGAGCAATCTTTCAAAGCCCTGCATTCCTGAGCGCGGACGCGGTTGAGAAATTTCTAGCAAGATCGGTACCATAGGTGACATTGCCGTCTGTCTGTATGGCTGGAGCGAATCGATGCGTCGTCTTTGGTTCGGCGGAAGCTTTAACCCTATTCATTACGGGCACTTGATATGCGCCCGGGCGGCGGCCGAAGCGGGCGGATTTGAACGGGTGGTTCTCGTTCCCAGCGCCCGGCCGCCACACAAGCCGAAATCTGCCGATTTGGCGGCAGCCGATGACAGATTAGCGATGTGCCGATTGGCAGCGTCCGGCTCTGGTCTCTTCGAGGTGGATGAACTGGAACTTCAACGCAATCGGCCGAGCTATACGTTCGATACCGCCCAGGTACTGGCCGTTCGACATCAACTCAGCCACGTGAGTTGGCTGATCGGATCGGACACGGTTCCGCAATTGCCCACGTGGCACGAATTTGACCAGTTGCCGAAATCAGTGCAATTCATGGTGATGGCTCGTCCAGGCGCGGTCATCCATTGGGATACACTGCCAGCCGCGTTACAGCATCTAAAAGGCAACCTTCTGACGGTGCCTCAGATCGAAATCAGCGCCACCGCTATTCGCCGGCGCGTGGCGGCGGGTCAAAGCATCGACTTTCTCACGACGCCGTCGGTCTGCCGATACATCCAGGATCAGAAGCTGTATAGGGGCTCGTAGCGTGACCTTCGGGTCGCATCTTTCCTTCGTTCGATGTTCGATGTTCGATGTTCGATGTTCGCTTTGTTCCTCATGGCGATTACCTTTTACGACGTCGCCTATGGGCTGGGGCTTGCGATCGCCGCTCCATGGTGGCTTTTGCGCCCGTCTACGCGTCGCAAATTGCTTGCCGCCTTTCGCGAACGGATGGGACGATCGCCTGCTGCGCCCGATTCCCGCCCCGCCGTTTTCATCCACGCCGTCAGCAATGGGGAGTTGAACGCCACCACGAGCCTGCTCCGATTGCTTGCTGAGCGCCGGCCCGATATCCGATTTGTGGTCAGCACGACGACCGCGAGTGGCTGGGACCGAAGCAGCGAGCTTTACGGAAATGACCCGCGCGTAACGCGGATTCGATATCCGCTTGATTTCAGCCACGCCGTCTCCCGCGTGCTCGACAGCGCGAAGCCGGCGGTTGTCGTATTGATGGAACTCGAACTGTGGCCCAACTTTGTCGGCGAATGCCGCCGCCGCCGAATCCCGGTGATCCTCGCCAATGGGCGGATCACCGAGACGAGTTTCAGGGGATACCGCCTTGTGCGGCCGCTCGTGGGCGGAATGTTTCGCAATCTCGCGTATGTCTGTGCCCAGGAAGCGCGATACGCCGAACGCTTCCTGAAACTGGGTGCGCCAGCCAATCGGATCAGCGTCGTCGGGACGATGAAATTCGACAGCGCGCATCTGGGCGATCGGGTTGAAGGAAGTGAACAGCTTGCGGCGGATGTTGGAATTGCGCCCGCCGATGGACCCGTATGGGTTTGCGGATCGACCGGGCCTGGGGAAGAAGAGCTGATCCTTGACGCCTACCGGGCACTGATCGATCGTCATCCGACGCTACGACTCGTGATCGTCCCGCGTCATCGCCCGCGATTCGACGAAGTCGCCGAGTTGATTGCCGCTCGCGGCTTCGCGATAAAACGCCGCTCCCACGTTGCCGCCCCCTCTCCCTCTTCTTCGAACCCCAACAGACCCGTGATCCTCGGCGACACCTTTGGCGAGCTCAGAAAATTCTACAGTCTCGCCACGGTCGTGCTGGTTGGCAGAACGCTGGTCGATCTGGGCCCACGCCAGCACGGCAGCGACATGATCGAGCCGGCGGCGCTGGGCAAGCCGGTGGTCGTTGGGCCGTTTACCCAAAACTTTGCAGAGCCAATGAACTGCTTCCTCGCCGCCGACGCGATTCGCGTCGTGGGGGTGCATGGCAAAGTCGGCGGCAGAGTTTCTTCCCCCTCTCCCAGTACTTCGGGAGAAGCGAGCGGAATTGGCGACTGCCCGCGAGCGGGTCGGGGTGAGGGCCGTCCAGATCGCGCGTCGAAGACCCTCACCCCTGGCCCTCTCCCGGAGTACCGGGAGAGAGGGGAACTTTTTGGACCGCCGAATCGGTCACGGAGCCGCGTCGTAGAGGCAAACGAGCTAGTGGTTGCAATTGACTCGCTGCTCATCGATCTTTCGGCCGCTGTTGCGATCGGCGCTCGCGCGAAGGAAGTGGTGCGCCAGCAGCAAGGGGCAACGGAAAAGCATGTGCAGATTATTCTGGATCAACTGAATCGTGAGGGCGACCCGGCCCGTTGAAAGTTGAGCGTTGAGTCCCGCGCGCGGGATTGAACGTTTATTCCCGAATCCACGATGTGGTTACTTCAATTGAACTTTCAACGTTCAACTTCCAACGTTCAACATGGAGGAGGTTAGAAACGGCCCCTAACTCGGCGGGAGTGCCGCCGCCGCCGGCGCGTCCAGACTTCGCGTTCGCTTTCCTGAGGAAGGGACGGACTGCCGGCCGTCATGCGTGTTTTGCATGCCGCGGGCCATTGCGATGATTCCAGTACGGGCCAGCTCGCGGATTCCGTAAGGCCTGAGGAGTTCGACCAACGCCTCAACCTTTTGCTCCGTTCCGGCCAGTTCGACGACTAAAGCGTTTTCCGAGACGTCGACAATCTTACCGCGGAAGAGATTGGCGATTTCGATCACTTCCCCGCGCCTTCCGGGCCGACCTCGATGGTGATCATCGCCAGGTCGCGCTCGATGTAAGCCGTGTTCTTGAAATCGCGAACCGACGCCACCGGCACGAGCTTGGCGAGCTGCTTGCGCACCTGGTCGAGCGTGTTATCGTCGCCGTTGACAACGATCGTCATCCGGGACAGGTCGGGGTTTTCGGTCCGCCCGACCACGAGCGAATCGATATTGAAGCCCCGGGCGGCGAACATCCCCGCCACGTTCGCCAGCACGCCCGGCTCATTGATCACCAACGCCGATATCACATGTCGCATACGGTTAGCCTCGCTTTGCAAGCGCCAGAGTGTAGGGGAATGAGGCCCGTGCGCAAAGAGAGCGTTGCGGTTATGCTTGCCAAAGCAAATCACACAAGGAGCTAACCCATGGCAGTCATGACCGGTCTTTCAGGCAACGAAATCTATTGCCTGCACCTCAAGGGAATGAAGCCCGGCGACCTGGTCGTCGGCAACAGCGTCTTTTCGATGGGATTTCTCGGCAGCCTCGCGGCGACGGGACGAAACATCCTCGGCGGAGAAGTCTCTCAGGTCACCAAGATCATCCACGAAGGGCGCATCGAAGCATTCAAGCGAATGGTTTCCGAGGCCTCCCAACGCGGCGGAATCGGAATCACCGGGGTGACCAACGAACTCCGCAAGTTTCACAATAACACGGAATTTCTCTCTCTGGCCTCGTGTGTTCACAATGAAGATGGAAAAGCCGAATCCATTCGGTTTACGACCAGCGCGAATGGCCAGGAACTCTACTGCCAGATGGACGCCGGCTTCGTCCCCGTTCAGTTTGTCTTCGGCAATGTCGCCTATTCGATCGGCGCCGCCGGCGGGATCATCGGCAGCCTCAAGAGCCTGGCGCGCGGCGAGATCAAGGAATTCAGCGACGTCTTCAACCGCACACGCCACATCGCACTGGAACGGATCGTGACTGAAGCGCACAACGCCGGCGCCAACTGCGTCGTCGGCATCGAAACACGCATCATGGATTTCCAGGGCGTTCATGAGATGTTGATGCTCGGGACGGCTTCGAATCATGCCGGCCTTCCGCCACTGGCCCAGCAGCATCCTTTTTCCAGCGATCTGACCAACGAAGAAATGTGGAATCTGGTCCACATGGGATATCTTCCGATCAAGCTCCTCCTCGGAACCGCAGTGTATTCCCTCGGAATGGTCGGCGGCCTCAAAGCCGCCCTCAAAAGCTTCACCCGCGGCGAGATCAGTGACCTGACCACATTGATTTACGATGCCCGCGAGCACGCCATCGGCCTCGTGAAAGACGAAGCCAATGCGATCGGCGCTGATGACGTGGTCGGCGTGAAAATCCATATCAAAGAGCACGGCAGCCTGCTCGAATTCATGGCAATTGGAACGGCAGTCAAGAAAGTCGAAGGAGTCACGACGGTAAATCCGGCGCTCCCGCCGCAGGCGATCATTAAGGATAAGGAAACATGGATTGGGTAGCGAAAATTTTGTTCCTTATGGTCGAAAAAAATCGTAGCGAGACTGAAACCGTCCGTCAAAATCGTCGTGGAAGCCAACCGACATCATGAGTGCCGCGCATGCTCGGAATGACCGCACGCATGCTCACTTCCCGCTTTGATGTTGCAGTACATATGGTTTGGCTCACACCCTTCCACTTCGATCTGAATCGTCGTGTGATTGATTCGAAATCGCTGCCCGAGTTCCGCGGCGACGGCGCGAAGAACCTGTTGCCCGTCGCGAATGCTCTGCTCGGGGACCACGATGTGGCATGAGCAGGCGATAGCGCCCGGCCCGAGCGTCCAGACATGCAGATCATGCGCGTCGAGCACATTCGGCATGGCCCGAATACATTTTTCCACGCCATTCATGTCCAACCCCGCCGGGGCGGCTTCGAGCAGGACGTGAACCGATTCCTTCAACACGCCCCAGGCGCTGTAAAGAATGAGCAGGCCGATGATGACCGACACGATCGGATCAGCGAGCCATTGATGCGTGATCAGAACCAGCAGGCCGGCGACGACGACCGCGAAGCCGGAAAGCGCGTCGCCGAGCATGTGGAGATACGCATGCGGATGTTCAGATCCCCTGCTGACGCACCGTGCAGCCAGTATGCGATCAGCCCGTTGAGCACGACCGCGACGGTGGCCACGCCGATCATCACGCCGCCATGGACTGGTGCGGGTTCGCGAAAGCGGGCGATCGCTTCAGTCAGAATCCATCCCGCAATAAGTACGAGCGAAAGCGCGTTGGCGAGGGCCGCCAGGATCGCGACGCGGTGGTAGCCAAAGGTGCGCGTCGGCGAACTGGGAAATCGCGCCGCCCGCAGCGCGTACCAGGAAAAGAGGAGCGCGAGCACGTCCGCAAGGTTGTGGCCGGCATCGGACAAAAGCGCCAGGCTGTGCGAAAGACTGCCGGCGATGCTCTCCCCCACCACGAAAAGAACCGTGAGGCCCAGAGACCAGAGCAGGCGCGGGCCAGTTGCTGAGTGGGCGTGAGCCATCGCTATGAATTATACGAAAAATCTGAGAATCGTGTCGCGGCTTTTCGGCATCTATACAATGCGGAGCGTTCATGGCACTTAGCCAATTTAGGAGGAGCCCATGTCCCATCATTTCGACACCCCCACTGCAAAAGAAGATCCCCGGATTAATCTTTGCGACTTTTACTTATTCGACGGAGCGCCCGGAACGACCGTGATGGCCATGACCGTCAACCCCGACGCGGGATTGTCCGCGCCGGATACTTTTCGGGATGAAGCGCTATACGCCTTCCGCTTCGACCTGAACGGCGACGCGCGCGAAGAGCTCTCGTTCAAGTTTTCCTTCGGCGAAGCCTTTCACCCCGCTGGCGACAACAATCGACGCATTCAGGACTTTCAGGTGCGCATGGCGAGCGGAGCCGACGCGGTGAGCGGCCCGGAGGGGGAACCTTTGATCGATGGAGAAACCTCCGCCATATCGAGCAAGGCCGGCATCCGGGCATTTGCCGGTCTCGCGCCCGACCTCTTCGCCGGCGACGCCGTGGCACTGCATGACTTCCTGACCCCGTTCTACAAGGAGAAACGGTATCACCCGGGCGCCTTTGTGCATCGTCAGGATTTTTTCGCACGGCGAAACGTCTCCGCCATCGTTCTGGAAGTTCCCAACCACCTGATTGGGGAAGGCAAAGTGAACGCGTGGGCGACCATCTCACTCGTCGGGCACGCGCCGCAAGTACAGGTTTCGCGCTGGTGCTTTCCGCTGATCACCCACATTTTCCTCAGTGATCCCGCGATTCCGGACCTGAAGGAGACGTTCAACCGCTCGGTGCCATCTGATGACGTGGCCCACTTTTCCGGCGCGATCGGTACTTTTGCCGAGAAGATGTCCGCTTTGGCCGGCTCCGCGGTGAATCCCTCCGAGTATGGGAAACGAATCGCCAACCTGCTCTGCCCCACGACCCTGCCCTATCGGCTCGGCACCGCCGCGGCATTTGATTATGCCGGATTTAACGGGCGTGCGCTTGGCGACGATGCGATGGATGTGATGTTGACGCTCGCGACGAACATGCCGCTCGGAGACGGAGTCGCGCCGGACCGCGGTCGCACCCGCGCGGAGTTTCCGTACTTCGGAGAACCATTCACAAACATCGAGCAGGAGGGAGTTACACCCGCGGCACAGCCCACGAAGAAATGAAACACTGTTCAAGCCCAGGGATTGGAGCGTAATCGCGGATGTTGCGCGTTCAGCTTTTCGGCCAACCTCAATTCCAGCCGCCGCACCGCCGCAAATCTCTGGGTCTTCGAAGGGAATTAAACGACTGGAGTTCCGCGAGTCGGACGCGACGATTCGCTTCGTTCGCGGTAGACATAGAGCATGTCACGACTTCTTGTTTCCATAGTTTTGAGTGTATTCTTGTGCTCTCCGCTCCACGCCCAAACCGTAATTCCCGCTGATCCTCTGACCGTTCCCGACGGAATCGGCGTCAACATTCACTTCACTCACCCGCAACCCGGCGAAATGAAGATGATCGCCGACGCCGGCTTCAAATGGATCCGCATGGACTTTGCCTGGAATGCGACGGAACGAGAAAAAGGCGCTTACGATTTCGCTGAATACGACCGCCTGCTGCACGCTTTGGATGAATATTCAATCCGGCCGATTTTCATTCTCGATTACTCCAATCGCTTCTTCGACAATGACCTCTCTCCGCATTCCCCCGAGGGAATCGCGGCCTTCGCTAGATGGGCCGCCGCCGCGGTCACGCATTTCAAAGGCCGGTCGATCGTCTGGGAAATGTACAACGAGCCCAACGGCGGATTCTGGAAGCCCCACGCCGACGTGCATGCTTACGCGGCTCTGGCGCTGGCTACGGGCAAAGCGATCCACGAAGCAGATCCCAACGCGACCTACGTCGGCCCCGCGACTTCAACGATCGACTTCCCCTATCTGGAAGCCTGCTTCAAAGCGGGTTGTCTGAACGACTGGTCGGCCGTCTCGGTCCATCCATACCGGCAATCGACTCCCGAATCGGCGGGAAGCGAGTATCAACATCTGCGCGAGCTGATTGCGAAATACGCCCCCGCCGACAGGCAGATCCACATCCTCAGCGGCGAATGGGGATACAGTTCCGTCTGGGACCATTTCAATGACGATCGCCAGGGAAAATATCTCTCGCGTGAGCTGCTGACGAACCTCGGGAATTCAATCCCCATCTCCATCTGGTACGACTGGCGTGAAGACGGCAACGACCCGCACGAGCCGGAACATCATTTCGGAACCGTGCGTGAACATTTTCAGGCCGGGCACAACCCGCCCTACGAACCCAAGCCCGCATATCGGGCCGCAACAACGCTTACGCATCAGTTGCAGGGATTGCGCCTCGTCAAACGAATCGCGTCCGACAGCGACGACGATTATCTCCTCCTCTTCGGAAGCAACTCCCGCCTCGTGCTGGTGGCGTGGACCGCGGACAAGCCGGCCCACGCGGTGAGCGTTGCCACCAGCGGCGATTCTTTCAATCGCGTTTCGCATCTCGGCGAGCAACTCGCCGGGTTGAATTCACACGATGGCGCGTTGCATCTGGATCTGACCGATTCGCCACAATACCTAACCTGCCCGCGTGTCGATGATGCAAAGTTGCTCGCGGCGCCCGCCTGGAAGCCTGCGCCGATTTCGGTGGCGATCACCGCGCAGGGAGATTCATGCCATATCACCGTGACACAGCTCTCGCTGCCGCTGTTCAGCGGCCACTTTGAACTGATCGATTCCGATCCCGTGATTCCCGGGCCGGCTCCCGCGCAGTTTGTTCAAGACCACGGCGGAAGAGGCGTATTGCGCTTCGAGACCCGCTTCCCCGCACGGCCCGATGGCCGGCGCAGTCTGGCTTTACGGCTCGTGAACAACGACGGCTCACTCTTTTATCGCACGCCGCGCATCACTTTCGCGGAGTTGCCGTTTGGCGAGGATCTCGATCATCCGGCCATGTTCCCCGTGATCGCTCAGCCGGATGGAGATCCGAAAGTCGCCTCGGAGCAAACGCTTTCGATAAAACCGTTTGACCCGTTCTCCCTGTCGCAAGGTCCCATCGTCTGCCTCTCGTACCGCTTCGACGCCGGCTGGAAATTCGTCCGCCTCGCGCCGCGAACGGAGGCGTTGAAAACACTCCCCGGGGAGCCGATCGCGATGAGTCTGTGGATCAGGCGAACCGCAGGGCACGCGGTGTTACGAATGCGATTCACCGATTCGACGGGGCAAACGTTTCAGCCGGATGGAACGACCGCTTCGCTCATCGAAAACGATTGGGCCTTCGTCCGATTTTCCCTGACATCCGGGAATGCCGGCCACTGGGGCGGCGCTAACGACGGCGTCGTGCATTTTCCCATCAAGCTCGACACATTGCTCCTGATCGACAATGGCACGCGCGAAGCGACCTCGGGGCAGATTGAATTCGCGGGGCCAACGTTGTTCTATGAGAAATGAGACGTTCGCTCGAAATCGAACTGCCGTCTCAAGCCCAGGGATTGAGGAATAGGCCGCCGTCCCCGCGCCACCGGTTTTCGACCACTCGACGCATGATCCGCCGTCCGCCGCCATCCCTGGTTCTCCTTCACTTCGCAGAATTGCCTCGGCGCCATTCCGCGGTTCACCGCACGGCAACCCGGGAAAATTTGAATGCCTGAAGAACGACATCCTCACGCCCGGTTGAACAGAACCGGTCTCCGGGCTGATCCAGCATATAATCACAGCGATCTCCATACTGGGTGACCCAGACACTACCGGTAAGCAGTTCAACTTCGATCCCGTCTTCGGGAACCGGCATGGTGACGACGGATCGGGCTGCTAACGGACGCAACCCCTGGTTCTGGCCGTGCTGCGACGGTTCGGTTTGGGTCAGCCGCGGGCGGACCGCAGACGCGATTCTGGAGGCGGTTTGGGTAACTCGGTCTCCGATCAGACGAAACGAAGTTGTGTTGGTTTTCATGTTCATAGGTTGCCAATTTTAGTCGGATCGGTACAGTGCCAGTCAATTTGAATTGTGACCAGTACAGTTCTCCGTTATCGAGGCTGTGCTGGTATCTTCCGAATCCAACTGTACTGGAGCCCATGAATTCAATTTCGATATCCCGCCGTCACCTGTTGAAGCTGGGCGCCGCCGGCGCGGCTGTATTTTTCGCCGGGCGGGGATCCAGCATGCATGCTGCCGCGGCCGAGCTGCATCCGCTTGGCGCGGTGACGGGGGCGATCAAAAAGCAGCTTGACGAAGACTGGCGCGGCACGCTTGAGCGTGTTGCGAAGATCGGCTTTACGGAACTGGAATTCAGCGATCCGCTCGGCCCCTCGCCGGTCGAGGCGAAGAAGGCGCTCGATGACTTTGGATTGAAGGCTCTCGCCGGCGGAGGCGCGCTCCATGATCTGCGGCTGCGGCTGCCGCTGATGATCGATCAATGGCAGGCACAGGGAAAGACCTTCCTCGCGTGCTATTGGCCCTGGCTCGATTCGGGGAAGAATAAGACGCTCGAGGATTACCGTGCGCTGGCGGGGATTCTGAATGATCTGGGGAAGAAGACCAAGGCCGGCGGACTCCGCTTTGTCTTTCATCATCACGATATCGAGTTCATCAAAACCGATGGCCGTGTCCCCTACGAGCTCCTGCTGGCCGAGACGGATCCGGAGCTGGTGTCGACGGAACTGGACGTCTACTGGCTGGCCAAGGCCGGAGCCGATCCCGTTTATTACCTTGAAAAGTACGGCCCGCGAATCGCCATCCTTCACCTGGGGGACATGAATAAGTCAGGAGATAAATCAATCGTCTGCCCCGGCGAAGGAACCCTCGATTTCCGCCCGGCACTCGCGGCCGCCGTGACGGCCGGCGTCACACACGTGATGGTCGAAAACCCCTCCGCCACGACCGGGCTTGATTGCCTCAGCGGAGCGTATCGGCACGTTCGGGCACTGCCGTTTTAAATGAGGCGAGCATGTCCAAAAGCGTCATTCAGCATGTTCTTTCCCGGCTTCATGATATTGGCATCTCCGACATCTTCGGCGTTCCCGGCGACTTCGCTTTTCCCGTCAATGATGCGATCTGCCTCGATCCGAAGATGCGCTGGATCGGCTGCTGCAACGAACTCAACGCGGCTTACGCCGCCGACGGCTATGCCCGCGTTAAAGGAATCGGCGCGATCTGCACCACCTATGGCGTCGGGGAACTCAGCGCGCTGGCGGGAATCGCCGGATGCTATGCCGAGCACCTGCCGATTTTTCACCTGGTGGGAATGCCCAATCAGTCGGCGCAGATCGGACGGGCGCTGATGCACCATACGCTGGGGAACGGGGAGTACGAGCTGTTTTTCCGGATGACGGCGAATGTGGTCTGCGCCCGGGCGATCATGACGCCGCAGAATGTGGTTTATGAAACGGAACGGCTGATCTCCGAGGCGCTCTATCACCGGCGGCCCGTCTACATGGCCTTCCCGGCGGACCTGGCGGATCAGCCGGTGCTGGGCGCGCCGCAGGCTCCGCAGGGGCCGCCGCGCAGCGATCCGACAGCGTTGAAGGAAGCAACCGATGCAATTATCTCGGCGATGGCCGAGGCGCCAAACGCCTGTGCGCTGCCGGGCTTCATCGTGCAGCGGGCCGGACTTCAGGCGGCGATGCAGGCCGTCATCGATAGGTCGAATCTCCCCTTTGCGACGATGTTTCTGGACAAATCAGTCCTGGACGAACACCAGCGCAACTATATCGGCATGTACGACGGCGCGCTGATGAATGAAGATGTCCGCCATTTCGTCGAGAACTGCGATCGTGTTCTGACCGTCGGGGCACTCTTCACGGACTTTAACAGCGGGGCTTTCACGGCCCGGCTCAAGCTGGAACGGGTGCTCAGTATTGCTCATCACCACGTTCGAATCGGGGAAAGGATGTATTCAAACGTCGAAATGGCCGACGTCCTTGCCGCGCTGGCCGAGTGGCTTCCGAGACGAGCCGACGCGAATGCGCCGACAGCCACTTCTCTGGGTGAGCCGACGGGAATCGGCGCTGATCCGATCACCGCCGCCGCGTTGTATCCGCGCTGGGCGAATTTTCTGCGGCCGCACGACATGCTTGTCGCCGAAACGGGGACGGCTTCGATGGAGCTCGGTTTTGCGCGAATGCCGTCGGGCGCACAACTTTTTCAATCAGACGCTCTGGGGCGCAATCGGATGGGCAACGCCGGCGTCGTTTGGCGCGGCGGTGGCCGCGCCCGATCGCCGGGTGGTGCTCGTGACCGGCGAGGGATCGCATCAACTTACCGCGCAGGAAGTGTGCCAGTTCGGACGGCTCGGACTCAAGCCGATCATCTTCGTGCTGAATAATTCCGGATACCTGATCGAGCGGCTGCTCTGCAAAGATCCGACCATGGCGTACAACGAAGTGGCGCCGTGGCGCTACAGCCGCACTTCCCAATGCCCTCGGCTGCGATGGATGGTTCACCGCCAAAGTGACCACCTGCGGAGAGCTCGACGCGGCGATGAATACGGCAAGCGAATCGAATACGGGCGCATACATCGAAGTGATTACGGGTCCCTACGAGGCTTCGCCGCTCGCGACAAAGCTGAGCGATCGCTTTCGCGCGCTTTATAAATCATGACCCCGCCGCTCGCGGGTTCGCCGCGCGAGCCTTGCCATTGCTTCCGCCGCATTGAAAACTTCCTGCTGAAGTCGGTAGAATCTCATCGATTCCTGACAAAGGGGTACGCAATGGGTGGCGAGCCATGGCAGTATTTTGTGCCGTTCGAGAAGAGCGTAGAAGCGGCGCTCGAAAAGCTTCGAGAACGGGTTTTTGAAAGCGGCGAGTTCAACGGGAGCGAGTCGATGCCCGCCACACCGGCCGAGGCGCTGGAGAATTCGGCGCCGGACGGGACACGATCGATTCTCGACATGATGCTCGTCGGCGATTCGCCGGATTACTGCACCGTCTGCCCGCTGCCCGAGGAACAGCTGCAGACCCTATTCGGCACGACGCAGCCGACTCATAAAATGATTGAGTCGAACCACGGATTCTACGAGGACATCGAGCGCGGCCAGGGAATCTACATCGTCGTATACAAGGACGGCGCCGCGGATGAATATCTCTTCGCGGGGTATTCGTTTGATTGATCGACGGAGGACGCGGATCCTTTTACGGCTTGGTCGCCGCATCGGATTCGCTCGGGAAGGCAATCACGTGTGCCTGGAAAGAAAACTCGGTGCCGCCGGTAACTTGAACGGGTTCGCTGGCAGGCGTCGTATACTTGCTCGTGCCGGAGTAGCTCGATAACACGATCATGCCCGCCGCGACGTCCACAAGTTACGAGCCCTTGGAGTCAATCGTATCCGTCTCAAAATGTAACGTGCAGATCCTTCAGCACTCGCGAATTGGCCTTCGCCGGATCCCAGTGCGCCTCAGCCTCGACCATCTTCATATTCGGCATTCGGTCCATGATCGTGCTGAACACGATTTGCCCTTCCATCCGGCTCAGGGCGTCCCAATGCAGTAATGCGCGCCATAGCCGAAGGCCAGGTGCTTGTTGTCTTCGCGCCGGATGTCGAAACGGTCGGGATCGGAAAAGATCGCGGGATCGCGATTAGCGGCCAAGAGCATCTGGAAGACCATCTGGCCCTGCTTGATCTGCCGGCCGCGCAGGACCGTGTCCTGCTTCATCAACCGCGGCTGACGGGCCACAGGACTTTCATATCGGAGAATTTCCTCGATCGCCGGTGCGAGTAACGAGCGATCGGACTTGAGCAATTTCCACTGATCCGAATGGGATAGGAGGCAAACCAGTCCGTTGCCGATGAGCGACGTCGTCGTTTCGTGGCCGGCCACCAGCAGCGTGACGCAGGTGTTAATGATCTCGGCTTCGGTGAGTTTTCCTCCATCGGCTTCGGCGGCGACCATCTTGCTGATCAGGCCTTCGGTATTGCCCGATCGTGCCTTGAGAATCATCGACGCGAGATAGGCCCTGCATTCGATCAGAGTCTCCTGGGCGGCCAGGAGGAGCTTTTCGCCGGGACGATTGATGCCCTGGAACCCGAGCAGGTTGTCGGCCCATCGTTTGAATTTTGGCGTGTCGTTGTGCGGCACGCCGAGGATATCGCACAGCACGGTGACCGGCAGCGCGAATGCCAGTTCCTGGATGACTTCCATTCTTCCGCGCGCGCAACTTGATCGAGCAGATGATCGACGACCTGCTGGATGCGCGGCCGCATCGATTCGACGACACGCGGGGTAAATGCCGTTAGAAAAAGTTTCTTGAGCCGCGTGTGGTCCGGCGGATCGGAGTGGAGCAGGCCCCGGGTTTTGTAGTGATCTTCGAACGCCGCGAGCTTTGCGCGGCTCTCCGCCGGGAGATAGGCCGACGCCCGACCGAGGCGGCCTTCATTGGAATATGCGTTGGTTTGGCGGAAGGTGACCATGATGTCGTCGTAAGCCGTGAGGACCCATCCGCCGATCGACTCGCTCCAGTGGACGGGATCTTCTTCGCGAAGTTGCTTCAGCATCGGGTAGGGATTGATGACGAACTCGGGGGAGACCAAGGCGTCGTCGAAAGCTTGCGTGGCGGGCGGGAGATTCATGGCAACTAATATCGTCAACGGGAAGTGTGCTGAAAAGTGGAGGCACGTTGCAAAAGGGGTGCTTCACTGAATCGGCGGCAGCGTTCGTTGCTCCTCTGCCAGTACTCTGAAGGAGCCGCGCACGAAGTAAGCGGGAAAACGCTCGGTGAACGAGAGAACTTTCCCGCTTATTTCGTGCGCGGCTCCTCCGGTCACGCACCCGTTGCCAAAGCCCTACGGCACAGTCATCGGATCGCTCTTCGAGAAACCATGCTGCCTGGCGAGGGCCATTAGCGTGGCCTGGGTGCCGATGTCTTCGGCGCTTCGCGGGGTTCGCTGAACGTATGCCCCATCCGGCTGCATGTCCCAGGCCTGGCGATGGTCATTGAGCATGATTTTCAGAATTTCCCAGATGCGCTGGCGCAGGCGTGCGCCGTTCGATAGGCACCGTCGCCTCGATGCGGGCGAGAAGATTGCGGTACATCCAGTCGGCTGATCCGATGAAAAATTCGCCGTCCGCATCGTTCGCGGCGGCGTTCTGGAAATAGAAGATGCGCGAGTGCTCGAGAAATCGGCCGATGATCGAGCTGACGGATATGTTGTCACTCAATCCCGGCACCCGCGGGCGCAGGACACAGAAACCACGGACGATCAGATCGATCTTCACGCCGGCCTGCGAGGCCTGGTAGAGGGCGCGACAGATCTTCCGGTCTTCGAGGCTGTTCATCTTGGCGATGATCCGTGCAGGGCGGCCGGCCTTCGCATGCGTCACCTCCCGTTCGATCAGCTCCAGAAAACGATTCTGCATGTTGACCGGCGCCACCAGGAGCTTGCGGTAGTCCCGCTTCAGGGAGCGGCCGGTCAGATAGTGGAATAGCTCGATCACGTCGTGGGTGATTTCCGGATCGCAGGTGAAGAGGCCCAGGTCGGTATAAAACTTGGCCGTTACGGCGTGGTAGTTGCCGGTGCCGACGTGAACATAGGAGCGAATTCCGTCGCGAATCCTGGCGGACGACCAGCGTGGTCTTGGTGTGTGTCTTGAGGCCGACGATTCCGTAGACGACATGAACTCCGGCCTTTTCCAGCGCCGCCGCCAGGTGAATATTGCGGGCTTCATCGAATCGGGCCTTGAGCTCGACCAGACAGACCACCTGTTTGCCGGCCTCGGCGGCGCGGATCAGCGTTGAAATAAACGGGCTGGCGTCTCCGGTCCGATAGAGCGTCATCTTAATGGCCAGGACCCGCGGATCGGCGGTGGCCGCTTCAACGAAGCGCTCGACGCTCGCCGCAAAACTTTCGTACGGAAGGTGGACCAGGATATCGGAATTGCGAATGACATTGAAAACGTCGGCGTCCTCGTCGGCAAATGCCGCCGGCACCATCGGGCTCCAGGGTTCGTAGCGCAGCCTGGGCAAATTGAGGTCGGCGATGGGGCGCAGATCGTCGTAGTCGAGCTCGGCGGACATCTCGTAGAGATCGCCGGGCGTCAGTTCCAGCTCGCGCATCAGGAACTCGAGCATCCACTGGTTGGAATGCGAGCCGTGTTCGAGCCGGATCACCCGCGCGAAGCGGCGCTGGCGGACTTCCTCCTCCATCATCTCCAGCAGGTCCTCGGCTTCTTCCTCGTCGCGCTCGAGGTCGGCGTTGCGCGTCACGCGAAAGACCATGACGTCCACCACCGCCATGTCCGGGAAAAGATCGCCCAGATTGTCCCGGATGAGCGTGAGGAGACTGACAAATCGTTGTCCCCCCGGCGGGCCGCCGGTCACAGGAATCCATTTCGGAAGCACCTCGGGAACTTTCACCCGCGCGAAGAGGTTTTCGTGCCGGTCGGGATGATGCAGGATCACGCCGAGCGATGTCGAGAGATTGGAAATGAAGGGAAAGGGGATGCCCGGATCGACGGCCAGCGGCGTCAGCACGGGAAACACGTTGGCGCGGAAATAAAGGGTGCACGACTTTCGTTCGGCGTCGGTGAGCTCATCCCAATCGAGCAGGTGGACGCCATTCTCCGCCAGCGCCGGCCGAACTTCTTTGGTAAAGCAGTCGGCCTGCTGGGTCAGCATTGGCAAAACGGTCCGGCGGATCGCGTCAAGCGTTTGCGCCGGCGTCATGCCGTCGAGAGACTGGCTCACCACGCCGGCAGCGATCTGTCGCTTGAGCCCCCCCACCCGCTTCATGAAATACTCATCGAGATTCGACGTCACGATCCCCAGAAACCGGACGCGTTCCAGGAGTGGCGTGCGGTCGTCAAGGGCTTCGTGGAGGACACGGCGGTTGAATTCCAGCCAGGTCAGGTCGCGGCTGAGAAACTCGTGCTGGTCGGCGACCGATTCGGTCGCCGCTGGCGCGACCGGCGCCGGCACCGGCGTCTTCGTTAAAGGCGCGCGAGTTGTTGTATCCCGTTCGACCGCATTTTTCAACACGCCACTCATCTGAGCTCCTCGTTCACCGCGCAAGGGATCGCGCGATTCGCCCATATTACGGGATTGGGTGTCCGAGGTCGCTAAAAGTACAACAAAATCCGCAAGTCACATTGAGGACGCCCCTATTCCAATCAGTTGCAGATTGGGGAAACCGTTTTGCGGATTTTCGGCGTCTCCAGCCCGTGAAACGAGCGGAACGATTCGATCCCCTCGCGCCCCATGTATCGTTCGAGCAATTTCGGATTGGTCTGGGCCAGATCCACCACCATCAGGGCATCGAGCGCATTACTGAAGGCGGTGTCCACGTTGTAGGCGAAAAATTTCGCCCCGAGTTTCAGGTACTGGCGAAGCAGGACTGGCATTCCTTTGTGGTCGGGCTCAATGTCGGAAACCCAGTCGGTCACTTCATCGGAATCACTGGAGAATCGCGAGATCAGGGCAGTGTCGAGTCGTCGTTTCGGTCCGCCCGTTTCAAACGGCTGCCGCGCCCGTGCCAGCGGCCGCAGTTCCGGGGCATCGTGGTGGCTTTCAAGGAACTGCACCATCAGCTCGCGCGAGGCATGCTGGTATTCAGCGCTGATGCTGACCGGCCCGAAGAGCGTTCGGTAACGCGGAAATCGCACCACATACCGGCCGATTCCCTTCCAGAGTAGCATGAGAGGCGAATAACTCTTCTGGCATTCGAGGCGAACAAAACTGCGCCCGAGCTCGAGCGCCGGGCCAAGGCGATCGAGCAGGGCCGGGTTGTAATCAAAGAGCGTGCTCGTGTAGAGACCGCCGAGACCGGCCCGCGCCGTAATCTGGTCGGTCGCGCCGAGGCGATAGGCCCCGACAATTCGCCGAGTCGAGCGGTCCCAGAGAAACAAGTGGGTGTACCAGGAGTCGAACTCGTCGCGGTCCAGCTCACGTCCGGTGCCTTCGCCGACGGCGCGGTAGGTGATTTCGCGCAGCCGGCTGATCTCGAAGAGCGCATGAGGGATCTGTCGCTCGGTGGCGAAAACGACGACGAATTCGTCCGCCTCCACCAATTTCTGCTCGGCCGGCAGTGCCTCGATCTCGGCGGCGATACACTGCCAGGGTCCGGCATCGGGAATCGGCAGCTGCGGTCCGGCAGATGAATGTCCTGCGGCTCTCTCCGCGCGACCGCGCTTCGTCGCCAGCGGCGAGGCGCCGACAGGCCGGTGGCGCAACATCAGCGTTCGTTCCCGGAAATAGGCGGCCAGCGCCGCGTCGTCTTCCAGGGCGGGAAATTTTCGTGCCGGTATTGGAGATCCGATCCGCATCCTGATGCAACGATTCCGCTTGGCGAGCAACTCGCGGGGAAGCAGCGCGCTGCGAATGCGCGGATGCAGCAGCCCCGCCAGTTGAAACAGCAGGCTGTTACGTCCCTCGAAATAGACGGGAAGAACCGTGGCGCCGGTCCGGCGGGCGATGCGGGCGATTGCGCCCGACCATTGCTGTTCGCGAACTATCCTTCCGCGCGGATCGAAGTGAGCGACGTCGCCGGACGGAAAAACCCCAAGAGCACCTCCCGCGGCGACCATCTGAATCGCCCGGCGCATCGCAGACCGATTCCGGCTGACGCTCAATTCCCCGCCGTACGGATCGACAAAGATCATCAGCTCACGGAGCTCCGGCACTCGCTGCAGAATCGAGTTGGCCATCATCTTCAGATCCGGCCGGATATTCCGGATCATCTGCATCAGAAGCAAACCTTCGGGCGCGCCGAAGGGATGATTGGCAACGATGAGCAGCGGGCCCGAACGCGGTATGCGATCCAAATCGCCCTTCTCCACGCTCGAGGTGATTCCCAGGTCGTCCAGCGCGCTGCACGAATCCATCGGAGCCCGAGCACCCCGGTCGAAAGACGCGCGAATAGATCGCCTCCAACTCGTCAAGGCGCAGGAGGCGCTCGATCGCCGGGGCTGCGCGGCCCCACACACCCGCCTTGCGGGCGCTCCGCGAATCCTGACCAAGGCGAAAAATTCGGGCGTCTCCGCTGGTAGTATTCCCTGATAGCGCGGGATTCATGCCCAAGAACTAACGGTGATTTATGAATCTTTCATTATTTCACGGTCAAATCCGGGCTAAGCCGCAAATTGAGGGTCCAATGCGGATGATCCGCTCAACGTGCCATTTTTCGCAATTGACCTGGCTTGAGCACCCACTCAATTTTCGCCCGGGCAGGCTTAAGCTCCGGCCCGATTTGCAACAACGCGGCGCCCCCTTTTTTCAAGACAACGAACGATTCCTGGAGCCCAGTCGTCATCCATCCGGCAAATGTGCTCAAATGCGGCTCGTGGCCGATGAGCGCGATGGTGGCCTCTTTAGGTTGCGTTTGCAGCCAGTTCAGAAGGCCTGACGGCTGTCTGCGCGGTGACAAATGGGCGATTTGCAGAAGTGGAGCGTCCGGAAACCGCTTGGCGACGATTTGAGCGGTCTGCACCGCGCGGGCCAGCGGACTGCTGGCTACGACCGTAATTTCTGGAACGATTTGCTGAATTGCTTTGGCGGCGCGGCGCAATTTCCGCCGGCCGGCCTTGGTGAGCGGCCGGTCTTCTTCGGCGCGTTTTGCCTTGGCCCAGACTTCCCGATCTTCCGCAACGCCGTGTCGAATCAACAGAATGCGCATGTTTTCACAATGGATAGTCGAGCCGGCAGCGTCCGGCAACCTTTCTCCGATGAGCTTGATCGAATCTGAATATTGGACCTGGCTAGCGTCGAACCCGTTTTGCAGGCGGGGAAATGTATGTTAGGGTTTGATTGTTGGCGGGTAGATGGGACTCGCTGGTCCGAATGGAAATCCATGCAAAATTTTTCACAGGGGATTGCACGCTGCGACCGATGATGGTGTTGAGGGCAGACAGGCCCTTTTATCGGACCTTGACACCCTAACGGCATACCCTGATTGGATCGTCTTGTCATGGCGAAACGCTCGAAAGCAAACGTGCGAAAAAATGCGGCCTCCCGACGCGTCGGAGCCGAGCGGCAGAATTCCCGTCGAAAATTTGTCGTTTTCGCCAGCCTGGTGGCGGCCCTGACGGGAACCAGCGCTCTGCTGCTGGCCCTTGCACCGGCATCGCTGACGCCGGATGCGGCCAAGAGCCTGCTGGCGGTGGGATCGTCTCAATCACTGGACGTTTTGCTCGATACCCCGATTCCCCTTCGCGCCGGTCGATGGAATTCGATTTATATTCACCAAAGCCGCACTCCCGGGGGCAGCACGGCTACTCTGGCCGGTTCCAAAGCGGGATTGGCCGACCATTTCGTTATCTGCAACGGCAAAGGGGGCGCCGACGGGGAAGTGCAGATTTCGCAGCGCTGGACGCAGCAATCTCCCGCCGGCGTGACTGCCGGGCTCGACCGGATCGAGGAAGACTGCATCAGCATCTGTCTGATCGGCGACCTTAACCATGGCCAGCCGACCGCGGCCCAGCAGCAGCGATTAAGCGAACTGGTGTCGACGTTGCAGAAAAGCCTTCGAATTTCCTCAAATAACCTCATTCTGATCCCCGATGCCCCAGATAGCGCCGGGGTGGGGCGTTCCTTCCCGATGGCCGCATTTCAGTCGCGCCTGGAGCGTTCATCCCGATAAGCTTTCCTGGGCGGAGAAGCACTTCAAGAAGGCGGATTCTCCCGGATCCATGCTTTGCGAACCACTCGCACCCGTGGGGCGTATGAGGCGCGGGCCAACTTGGTTTTTCTTGATCTTCGCCTGCCTTTGCCCTACTCTAAATCGATGTGGGGACAATCGGCTCAGTGGACGATCAACTCGCAGTAGCAGAAAGCGCCAGCGTCACAATTGATTGGCGAGGGCTGCGCTCGGGCAAATTCGCCATCAAAGGCGGACGACGACTGCGACGCGGGCGCCCAGGACCGCTGGACGGTTTCCGGTCCCGCCTTGCACGAAGAGAATGGTGCCGAAGCAGAAGCAGTTTGAATGGCGCAGCGACTCCTTAATTACGAAGTGATCGAGCGGCTTGGCGAAGGCGCGCGAAGCACCATCTTTGCTGTGGTCGACCCCGACAGCAAACGGTTATACGCACTCAAACACGTAGTGCGGAAGGAGCCCAAGGATATCCGCTACATCGAACAGATGGAGACGGAATTCGCAATCAGCCGCCAATTCACCAATCCAATGCTTCGCCGCTGTTTCGAGTTGAAGATTCGCCGATCGATCATGTTCAAGGTCACCGAAGCGTTCATGCTGATGGAACTGGTCGACGGAAAGCCATTGGATGTTCGACCGCCCAATTCGCTTCTGGAAACGGCGGACACATTCATCAAGGTCGCTGAGGGATTGCGGGCGTTGCACCAGATGGGGTGGGTGCATTGCGACATCAAGCCCAACAATATCCTCCGCAACGAGCAGGGTGCCGTAAAGGTCATCGACTTCGGCCAGAGTTGCAAGATTGGCACGACCAAAGAGCGCATTCAGGGGACGCCGGACTACATTTCGCCGGAGCAGGTCAGCCGCCGGCCGGTTGCCATCCAGACCGATGTGTACAACCTTGGGGCCACGCTCTATTGGGCGCTGACGGGTCGTCCGATTCCCACGCTCTATACCGTCAACAAGAAGGGCGAAAACAGCTTTCTGCTCGACGCGACGATTGAAACGCCGATCGGCATGAACCCGCGTGTTCCCCCGGCCCTCTCCAACCTGGTGATGGAATGCATCGCCACGCGAAAGGAAAGGCGGCCGCAGGACATGGACGCCGTCATCACCCGTCTTGAAATCGCCAAGCACATCCTCAACAAACAGCAGGCTCAGCTTGCAACAGCCAATGAATCGCAGTCCGCTGGAAATGTTTCCACGCCACCCGGGTAGCGTCCGTTTTATAAACGTTCGGATCGGATCTGCGTCATCTCGCGCACCCATCCAAGATGCTGCGCAATGACCTTCCGCCGAAAGTGGAAAATTTCCAACAGTTGATTCCTAACGAACACCGCATGAATTGCATTTCCGAGCGGGCCCATCGGGAGCGCGTAGATAATGCGGTCCGAACACTCGACGCCATCCGCTACCTCGGCGAACGTGTGAGTATGGTGCCAGAGACGGTAGGGACCGCTGACCTGAAGATCGATGAACTGCCGGGGTGCACAGCAATTGATAATGCGCGTGCGCCAACCGATGGGGATTCCCATCCAACGAATCGTGTAACTGAGCAGAGTTCCTGTTTCGATGTACTCGGGCGCGGGCGGGCGAAGCGTGAATTTCAGCCACGATGGCGTGATCGAAGAAAGGTTTTCGGGCGCAGAGAAAAACGCCCAGGTCGTCTGCAAATCCGCGGCGACCACAAAGCGATCGGCCAACTCGTGATACTGAGCCATAAAACCTTTTATGCACGATGCGGCCGCCGGCAGGACAAAAGTTTTGAATGAATGCCTGACAGATTCGGCGGCCCAGAAACTCTCCCCCTCGCCCGGTACTCCGGGAGCGGGCGCGCGGTGAGGGTCTTCGACGCGCCATGCGGATTGCCCGTCCTGAGCATCGTCGAAGGACCCTCACGCCAACCCTCTCCCAGAGTACTGCGAGAGGGCGATAGAATTCTGCCGACGATTCTGTCACGCACTCGTCACGCACTCCGCTTTACGTTTTCCCGGCGCTCCCTTAGCTTCTGCAGCTTTGTGAAATTTTCGGAGCAATCATGACCACGGCTGCCAATCCAAAGAAAATCGTCCTGGCCTATAGCGGCGGACTCGATACCAGCGTCATCCTTCCCTGGCTCAAGAGGCACTATCCCGGCGTGAAACTCGTGGCTTTCGCCGCCGAATTGGGACAAGGAGACGAACTGAAAGGAATTGAGGACAAAGCGCGCAAGAGCGGGGCCGACGAAGTCGTGATCAGGGATCTGCGTCGCGAGTTCGCGACGGATTTCTGTTTCCCGATGCTGCGAGCGCAAGCCACTTACGAAACCGACTATCTGCTTGGCACGAGTATCGCCCGGCCGATTATCGCCAAGCATCAGGTCGAAGTCGCCCAGCAGACGGGCGCGGATAGCGTCGGCCACGGCGCGACCTCCAAGGGAAATGACCAGGTTCGTTTCGAGCTGACCTACATGGCCCTGGCGCCGGAATTGAAAATCATCGCTCCCTGGAAAGACCCCTCTTTCGAACTGCGCGACCGGGAGAGCGCGATCGATTACGCAAACAAGATGGGCGTGCCCGTCGATCAATCGAAGAAAAAAATCTATTCGCGTGACCGCAATCTCTGGCACATCAGCCACGAGGGGGCGGACCTGGAATCGCCGGCCAACGAACCGAAGGACGATTTGTGGGTTATTTCCGTCCCCATCTCCAAGGCGCCAAACGAGCCGGAATATGTGACCGTCGATTTTGAGGCGGGGAATCCGGTAGCCGTGAATGGGAAGAATTTGCCGGCCGAGGAAATCGTGCAGACGCTCAACCTCATGGGCGGGCGCCATGGAGTCGGTCAAACGCAACTGGCGGAAAATCGTCTGGTGGGCATGAAGTCGCGCGGGGCATATGAGACGCCCGGCGGCACGATTCTTTACGAAGCACACAAAGCCCTGGAGCAGATCTGCATCGAGCGCGATACTTTTCATTTCAAGCAACAGGTCGCCTTGCGTTATGCGGACCTGGTCTACAACGGACAGTGGTTTCATCCCCTGCGCGACGCGCTCCAAGCCTTCGTGGATCACACCCAATCAGCGGTCACCGGACAGGCGAAGATCAAGCTGTTCAAGGGCCGGGCGACCGCGGCGGGAGTCACGAGCCCCTATTCGCTTTATGATCCGCAGCTCGCCAGCTTCAGCATGGAAGGCTACGACGTGACCGCGGCCCGCGGATTTATCGATCTCTTCGGGCTGCCGATGAAGGTCGCGTCGCAGAAGCGGCGATGGTAGGGATATGGTGCGTATGCCTCAGAGTGGAGAGAACTCCCAGGCGAGCGATCTTTCGCCCATCAAGGCTTTACGCTTTCGTCACATTACCGCACTCGATGGACTTCGCGGCGTCGCTATCCTGATGGTCATGCTCTTCCATTTCGGCGCCGAAGTCGAAGAGCAAAATCACTATAGCCTGCTCTGTAAGCCACTTCGCCTCGGCTGGACGGGAGTCGATTTATTTTTCGCGCTCTCCGGGTTTCTCATCACGGGAATTCTCCTGGAGACTCGGGATCGACCCCACTATTTTCGAAATTTCTATGCGCGGCGAACGTTGCGCATCTTCCCCCTTTACTTCCTTGTTCTTGGAGCAATTGCAATCCTCTGCCTCATCTTCAGCGGAATGACGAACTGGGTGGGCGCAACCCTCAGTACCCAGCGCTGGTATTGGGTCTATGCCTCGAACATCCTGATGACGCTGCGCGGAGACTGGATCGGCCCGCTCGATCATTTCTGGTCACTCGCGGTCGAGGAACATTTCTATTTGGTCTGGCCGCTGATCGTACTGCTCCTCACACGCCGGCAATTGCTGGCGACATGCGCGATCGTCGTCATCACCGCTGTGAGCCTGCGCTATTGGTTATCGGCCGACGGAAACGCGTCGCTGGCCGGCTACATCCTCACGCCGTGTCGCATGGACGGCCTGGCCACCGGCGCCGCGGTCGCAATCCTGATTCGGACTCGACTCGGGCGCCAATTGCTTTCCCGTTGGACGTGGCCAGTCATTTTTCTTTCCCTGGCGGCACTCGTCGCCGTCGACGTCAAGGCGCACGGTTACGCGGACATGCGCCTCCCGGTTCAGCGAATTGGCTACTCGCTTTCCGCGGTTCTCTTCGCGGCGGTCGTGGGGATGGCGGCGTTCCCGGCCATCTATCGACCCCGGATCTTCATCGCCGTGCTGGAATTTCCTCTCCTTCGGCTCTTCGGCCGGTACAGCTACGCGATGTATATCTTCCATCCCCTGCTGGAAAACTGGCGCCGCTGGATGTTCCGAAACTGGACCGGCGGTTCACACGTTCTCTTCTTTTTTCTCTACCTGATCGTGGCGATTGCGAGCGCATTCCTGCCGGCCATGTTGTCCTGGCACTTATTCGAAAAGCCGATCCTCGGGCTCAAGCGATATTTTGAGACGCAAGAGCTGCGTGCGACCAAATCCGGCGATCCTGTCGGACAAGCGGCAGTAGCCGGCGCTGTCGCGTTGCCGTCGACCGCGCCGGGAAATTGAATCCTGACATTTCTGCCAAATCCGATGTAATCGGCAGCGCTGGTTCATTGGACAAAAAAAAACGGCGCCCACCGGTAACCCAGCGGGCGCCGCGTTCTGTTGCGCGGACAGGGTCGTCCCTGTTCGGGACGATGACGGCGGCTATGACTGCTCGGCGCCCAGATCCGTCATCAACTGCGTGCGTGCGGCTTCGACGTCGCCCAGGTCGGCGGTCAGCGTCGCCAGTTTCGCGTTGCGGTCCGTGGAAAACGCGTTGACCGCGGCCGTCAGGGCGGTCTGGTTGGGATCGGTGGTATCGTTGTCGGCGGCGGTGACGATCGCCGCCGTGTCGTTGGCGATTGTCGTTTGAGCATCCTGCCGCGTCATGATCCGCGAATTGATGCCCGCGATCAGATCGTTCTGGAGGGTGACGCGATCCATGGCCAGTTTGGAGTGATCGGCGGTCTCCGCCGTCGCATTCCCCTTGTCTTTCAATATCTGAAGAATGTCGAGCTTGATGACGGACTGGTCCGCCAGGGCGGCGGCCGACTGGACTAAACGATCTTCGCGAAGCGCAAGACCGAGCGCCTTGTTGTCCG
The DNA here is from genome assembly GCA_963754335.1 of uncultured Phycisphaerales bacterium. Taxonomy (GTDB): domain Bacteria; phylum Planctomycetota; class Phycisphaerae; order Tepidisphaerales; family Tepidisphaeraceae; genus JBBSDP01. Next base: position 241,518 of record CAVWFQ010000004.1, on the reverse strand, counting down.
TGCGATATTGAGTGAACGCCGCCACGAGACTCGTGTCCCCCTTGGCCAGTGCCTTCTTGATGTTTTGCGTGTCAGCCAGGAGCTTGGCGGAGCCGCTCAAATCATCGATCTGGAACTTCAACAATTTGGTCTGAACAACAAGCCGATCCTTCTGGACCGTCAGGCTGTAGAGCGTCGGCGCCGCCGACATCAGCGTGCGCGATTCCATCGATTCAATCATTGTGTGACTCAACATGCTTTCCTCCAAAGGTGAAAAACAAGGGTGCTAAAAAAATCCCCGAAACAAAATAGGTCCGCCCGGCGTCTGTCAATCGACCGGAGACGAGCCGCAACTCAAATCAACTCGCCTCGATCGAACTTTCACATACAGAACGCTTGAACGGCAAGAGTATTGTTCCGGGGTCAGCCCGTATTTCTTCCCGCGCGGTTCGTCATTTTCTTGCTGGGGGATTGGGTAACTATAGGACGAACGAAACCGGATCTGGGGGACATTACAGATCGAGCAATCCGGACTTATTACCCGCGGTGTCGAACGCGACGCCTTTAACGACTGAACGGGGCCGCATGATCACTTCATACGGAAGCTCGACTCGACCCGGCAAGCTATTTTGGCACGACCGGCGGTGGCACCGTTACCGCTGAGTCCGGCAACACCTCGATTTTTTCATCCATCCCTTTGAGATACTTATCAAAGAATCGCTTCATCAAATCGTGGACGGCCGGCAGTGAGAAGGCAGGCCCGCCGTGCCCAGAGCCGGGCATCGGTTGAAGCCATACGCTTGCTCCGGCTTTCTTGAGCGCGTCGGCCAGCTCCTGGCTCTGCGCAAACGGAACGAGCGCATCGGCGGTTCCCTGAAAGATGATCATCGGCGCGCTCTCCTTACTGGCGTAGTGAACCGGGCTGACCGCTTCTCCTTTGGCGGTATCCGATCCCAGGGGCACGCCGATCAGATTGGAGTACGGATCTTCAGGCGTATTGAACTTGATGACACTCCTGGTTGGATCGGCGGCTGCCTGCGCCATCACCGTGTTGAAGTCAGACGGCCCGTAAAAATCGCACACTGCCTGGACGCGATCGGACTGATCTTCATTGCCGCCGATCGGCGCAAACGCTTTTGTCCCTCCCGAAGTGCCCAGCAGCGCGACAAGATGCCCGCCGGCCGAATCTCCGGAAACGCTGATGTGTTCCGGATCGAGGCCATATTTTTTGCTGTTGGCGCGGAGCCAGCGGATGGCGGCCTGACAATCCTGGATCTGCGCGGGAAAAACCGCCTTATTGCTGAAGCGATATTCGACGCTGGCCGCCGCGTAGCCGTCGGGTACCCAAAGGGCGGTCGGGCACCCGTTCTTGCTTCCAGCTCTCCAGCCTCCGCCGTGTATCCAGACCAACACCGGCAACGGCTTATCGGAAGGCTTATCCGGCAAGTAAAGATCGAGCACCTGGGCAGGATCGCCGTTGGGGATGTATGGGATGTCTCGTTCGACTTTCGCGCCGAAGCTCGCCGCTACGAAAAAGTACGCCAGGAAAAATGCCGCCGCTCGCAATCGCATCGTTTGCTCCAGTTTCAAAAGGAGGCCGCCGCTCCAACTCCGGCGATCTTACCTGCCGACCGCAGTGGGATCACGCCCTGTTCACCAGCGGGCTCGTAATGCGGCATTCGATTGCCCTGAAAGAACTTGTGAATCGATATAGTCTTTCCGCTGACTTATAAGCCGTAAATCCTTGGTAAGCTCGGACCGTCTCGTTAGAGTTGTAAGCGAATCGAACGGAAAAGCTCGGCCCTTCACACGGGGGTCGCAATGGACACGCAATGGCTATTCGGCTGGTGGAACCTGATCTTCACCGTTCCGTTTCTTCTGGCCGTAATGTACCTGGGCGTTTACGCGGTCAGCGGGATCTCCTTTGGAGAAGGTGAAGTCGATCACGACTTCGGCGCAGATCATGATTTCGGCGCCGACCACGATCTGGGGGCCGAACACGATGTATCAGCCGACCAGGACGGCGGCGGCGACGCCTCCGAATCGACCGACCACGATGTCGACTCCGATCAATCGGATCATCTCCCGGCTCACGTTGCAGTCATGAGCTGGCTGGGCATCGGCCGCGTTCCTCTGAGCCTGCTCCTGATGGTACTCCTGCTTTCGTGGGGCGCGATCGGCTTCATGATCAATCAAATCATGCGTGCCCAGGTGCGGGAAGACTGGAGAGTCGCGCTGCTTTCGCTTCCCGTTGCGGCGGTGGGGAGCCTGGCGGTAACGCGGATCCTTACGTCGCTCATGGTGCGTTTCGTTCCTCTGTCTGAAACCAATGCCCGCCGCCGCCACGAACTGCTTGGATGCGTCGGCGAGACACTGTTTGCCGTGAACGAGAAATTTGGCCTGGTTATCGTTCGCGATGACGGCGGGGAACTGCATCAAGTCCCCTGCCACGCCGCGGCGAACACGGATGGCATTCCGAAGGGCGCGCGCGTGCAGCTCATTGCCTACAACGCCAGGCAGGACTCGTTCGAAGTGCGAGCGGAATCCAAAAACTGAACGGTTCACAAACAACTCATCCGGGCTCGGGACGCCCGGATTCCAAGTCTAACAAACAGAATCGAGGGACTCCTATGCTCATCATCCTTTTCTTCATCATCGGGGCAGCGTTAGCGATTGGTCCGTGGGTAGCGCCGATGGGATCCATGGCGCCCAGCGGGAAATTCGTACTTCTCTGCATCGGATGCGTGGTGATGTTCTTCGCGGCAATCATGGCCGTCGTCAAGAACCTCTACCGCAAGGCGTCAGCCAACATGGCTTTCGTCCGCACCGGCATGGGCGGGGTAGGCGTGTACCGGGATGGCGGAACGATCGTTTTGCCTGTCGTTCATCACGTCATCCCCGTTTCGCTGGAGACGATGCGTCTGAACGTCGAACGCCGCGGACCTCATGCGCTCATCACACGCGACAATCTCCGCGTCGATCTGTCGGCGGAGTTTTACATCAAGGTGGACGCAAACGCCGACCATATCCTCCAGGCGGCCCGTTCGCTTGGAGGACGCAACGTGCAGCCCGACGCGGTGAGCGAGCTGGTCCAGGAAAAGCTGGTCAGCGCATTGCGCACCGTGGCCGCCACGAAGGATCTGGTCGAACTCCATGCCAAGCGCGATGAATTCGCCAGCGCCGTCCAGGAGATCGTGACCCACGATCTGGCGAGCAACGGTCTGACGCTCGAATCGGTCACCATATCGTCGCTCGACCAGACCGACCCGGCCGCTTTGCAGGAGCGAAACGTTTTCGACGCCCAGGGCCTTCGCAAAATCGCCGAAATTACCCAGAAGGCCCGCATCGAACGCAACGTGATCGAGCGCGAGGCGGAACGGGCCGTGGCGGAGAAAAACGTCTTTACGACCAAGAAAATCCTTGAGCTCCAGCGCGATCAGGCGGAATTCGAGGCCGACCAGAAAATGAAAGTCGCCAATGTCCGCGCCGCCCGCGAACGCGAGGTGGCGTCATTCAAGATCGAGCAGGACGAGGCCGTGGCCCGGCGCGAGATCGAAAAGACGCAGGCGGTCGAAACCACCGAAGTGCAGCGAGCGCTCACGGTCGAACAGGCGAACATCGCCAGGAAACTGGCCCTCATCGCGAAGCTTCGCGAGCAGGAGACGTCCGAAATTCAGAAGAAGCAGGCTATCGAAGTGGCCGAACGGGCCAAGGAAGTAGCCGTCGCACAGAAGGAACAGGAGCGCGCCACGGCGCAAGCCGGCGTGCTGGTGGCCGAATCCGAACGCGAATCAGCGAAGCAAAGGGTGATCACTGTGCAGGTGACCAGCGAAGCCGACCGCGAGGCCAGCAAGAAATTGATCGCAGCCAAGCAGGTCATCCAGGAAAACAAGATGCGCGAGGAGACCGTCGCCGATGTGCAGGCCTATATGGCCGTCAAGAAAGCCGAGGCCGAACGACAGGCCGCGGATCTGCAATTCCAGGCGAAGTTGAAGCTCGCAGACGGCGACTCCCAGGCATCGGTCAAGCGGGCCGAAGGCGAACGGGCCATCAAGATGGTCGATGTGAACGTCGAGCGCGAGCGCGTCGGCGTCGAACAGGCCCGCGTCGAAGTCGAGCGCCAAAGCCTCTCCAACAAGCAGGAATTCGAAGACGCGGCTTTGAAATTCGAGCTCGAGAAGCTGCGCATCGACGCCGACCGGGATGTGCGCGTGCAGGCGGCCCAGTCGATGGGAACGATGTTCGAGAAGGCGCAAATGCAGATCTTCGCCGACCCGGCGACGATGGCCAGCATGGCTCAGCAGTTCATGAAAGCCGCCAGCATCGGCGCCTCGATCGACGGGCTTGATGCGAACGCTTCCCCCCGCCGGCCACGAACTGCTCAACAGGGTGACGTCAGCCGTGGTGACGCAACTCTCCCCCAAGACCGACGATGGCTCGTCGCCCGGCTTGGCCGGAACGGGAAACGGATCAGTGGCAGGCGCCGCCCCGGCGTCTTCCGCTGCACCGGCTCATGCCGAAGTCAAAGCGAATCGGAAGGTCTAGACCATGTCACTGAAAGAAGATTTGATCGCCCTGGGACTGCCGATTCCCGAATCGTTTTCGATCGAGGAATGGGCGGCGAAGCTGACCGACTCGCCGGCGCAATACTGCCGCCGCCGTCGCGGTCAGCTCGCTGCTCTTCTACGCGGCGGAGAAAAACCATAATCCGAAGGTGAACGATCTCTGGGATGCGATGGTTTATTGCTCGACGTGTCTGTCGGTCGGCTACGGCGACATCTTCGCCAAGACGCCAGTTGGAAAAATCCTCGGATCGACTTTGATGACGGTGGGGCCGGCTTTGTCCGGGGCCGCGCTCGACGGTCGCGTAGCGCAGCGCGAGGCGGTTCAGCAGCAGACTCAGGAGCAGATCCTGCAGGCACTGCAACTGATTTTGCAAACAATGAACGGAGCGCAGGCCTCTTCTCCCTCTACCGGTACTCCGGGAGAGGGTCGGGGTGAGGGTCTTGATTGATCCCCGCCTTCTCCCCAGAAGTGCTTCAATGCTTGCCACTCCTTCCAAAGCCCAACGATGCCGGAGGTATTCCCCCTCTCCCGGTACTCCGGGAGAGGGCTGGGGTGAGGGTCTTGATTGATCGCTGTTCGCCCGCATGATTAGGGACATGCCGCGCGATCATTCTCCACGACTGCTGGGCTTCGCGCGGGACCTGCGGAAGAATCGGACTGACGCCGAATCAAAACTCTGGTCAATCTTGCGCGGCAGACGATTGGCCGGGTTCAAGTTCCGCAGGCAACAACCGGTCGCTGGATATATCCTCGATTTTTATTGTGCCGAAGGTCAACTCGCCGTTGAACTGGATGGCGGGCAGCATGGCGACGCCGCGGTTCTGGCATATGACGAGCGTCGGACGAAGAAACTAAATGATTTTGGTATTCGAGTTCTCCGCTTCTGGGGTCACAATGTCCTGAAAGACACGCGGATTGTGGCGGAACACATCTATCGGCACCTCGAAGAAAGACCCTCACCCCAACCCTCTCCCGGCGTACCGGGAGAGGGAGTAAGAGAATCGGCCGCGCAATGAGTTCTTCTTCGAACACCACCTTCCGCGCCCCCCGCTCTCCCCTCGTTCCCCCCGGCGAATCGGATCTCCACCAGCGCGACATGACGGCGACTTTTTCCGTCGACCTGACGCTCGCGCAGGTTCAAAACCAACTCGCCGCGATCAACCAATGGCTTCCCATCGACGGCGACCCAACTGCCACGCTCGCCACGCTCGTCGAGACCAATTCAACCGGCCCGCTGCGCCTCGGCTACGGCGCATGGCGTGACCTTCTTCTCGGCGTGCAATTCACCAACGGCCGCGGCGAGTTGATTACCGCCGGCGGGCGCACGGTCAAAAACGTCGCCGGTTACGATCTCACCAAGTTCATGGTCGGCCAGTCCGGCGTGTTCGGAAAGCTCGTGACCCTCACGACGCGCACCTATCGCCGGCCGGGACGCGCATTGCTGGTACGACACCGCGCTGACCCGATGATCCTCTCGGCGCTCTTCCCGACCGCCTTTCGCCCTCAATGGTCGCTCCTGACGGATGATGCGCTGCGCCTGGGCTATCTCGGGGACGATGCGACCATTGATTACATCGCGTCTCAAGTGCCGACCACCAGGCCGGTCAATATTTGCGAGCGCACCGTTGATGAGGATATCGCCGACAGGACACGGCTTTGGAATGCGACGGGGACGATCGTATACAGGGCCGCCGTGCCTCCGTCGCGGATTCTGGAGTTTGTTCAGAAAGCCGCGATCAACGAATGGGCGGCGGATGCGGCATTTGGGATTGTGATCGGGGCGCTGGGGTCAACGAACGAGGCGGCTTTGATCCGCGAAACCGCAAGCGGCCTGGGGGGGACTGTGATATCGCGACGCGATTCGCCAAGCGGTCCTCTGCTCAACGTCTCGACAAATGCAGGTGAACGCCAAATAATCGAACGGCTGAAACGGGCGTTCGATCCCGACAATACCTTGACCCCTTTACCGTGGCATTGATTTGAGCACACCGGCCAACCCGACCGTCGCATCTTCATCCGCACGCAGCATCACCCCCTTGCCGCTGGATCCGCGCACCTACGATCGCGCGCTGAGCTGCGTCCATTGCGGCTTATGCCTGCCCGCCTGCCCCACCTTCGTGCAGACCGGGCAGGAGGGAGATTCGCCGCGCGGCAGAATTCAGCTCATGCGCGGACTGGCGGACGGCGTCATCGAGCCGACCGCCTCCGTCCGCCGCCATCTGGATCTCTGCCTCGATTGCCGCGGTTGCGAAACCGCCTGCCCCAGCGGCGTGGTCTATCACGAACTGATCGAAGAGACGCGTGCGCGACTCGCCGCGACGCAGCCCATCGGCGTCCAGGGCCGGCTGATGCGCTGGCTCTTTTTTAATGTATTCGTCTATCCGACGCGCCTGAAGCTCGCGCTGCTCCCGGCACGCGTGCTCCAGAAGCTGGGGATCTATTCGCTATTTCGTTCGATCGGCCTGTTTCGACTGCTTCCGCTTCAGTTTCGCAAGATGGAGCAAATGCTCCCCGCAACCGGCGCATTGTGGCCCGCGCCGCTTCGCGGCTTGCCCGCTTCGCGAAATCAGGCCGCCGCGAATGCCCCCGCCGTCCCGAAAAGAATCGGTTTCTTCACCGGCTGCATCGGCTCGGTCATGTTCGACAAAGTCAACCGCCAGGCGGCTGAGCTTCTCGCCGCCTGCGGCGCCGATGTCCTTCCTCTCCGATCTCAGACTTGTTGCGGCGCGCTTCATCAACACAGCGGATTTCCGGCACCCGCAATGCAATTCGCCCGAAAAAACATCGACGCCTTCTTGCCGAAGGACGGACCGCCTGTCGATTTCATCACAACGACCATTTCCGGCTGCGGTTCGATGCTGCGTGAATACGATCATCTGCTGCGTGACGATCCCGAATACGCCGATCGCGCCCGCGTCTTCGCGTCGAAAGTCCGGGATATCAGTGAGGTTTTGCTGGAATTGGGCGTGACGAACACTTCTAACGCATCCCGTCGACCAAACCGTTACCTATCACGATGCGTGCCATCTCGCGCACGCGCAGCGCGTCACCGCGCCGCCCCGCCAGCTTCTGTCAGCGATTCCCGGACTGAAACTGGTTCCATTGCCGGAGAGCGATTTGTGCTGCGGCGCCGCCGGAACCTACAACCTGACCGAGCCGGAAATGTCGGCCAGCCTTGCCGAGCGGAAAGTGAAGAACATCGCCAGCACCGGCGCGGCGATTTGCGCGACGGGGAATGTCGGCTGCGCGATGCAGATTCAGTCGCAGGCGGATGCCGACAATGTGCCCGTCCGCGCGGTTCACCCGGTCGAGTTGCTGTATCGAGCAGTTTTCCCGCAATAAGGGTACATTCGAGGAATTGAGGTCATCGCTGATTCCTAAAGGCGTTGTTGCTAATATATTGGTCGGAGGCTTTTGCCGATGTCCACCACGATAAATTCCGTCGAGCAACAAGAAACTGGGGAGTTAATCCCGCCGAACAGCCCCCTGGCGCCCTACATCTCGGTGGATAAGGCACGAATGCATGGCGAGCCCTGTTTTAAGGGAAGCCGGGTTCCAGTCCAAGCACTCTTTGACCACCTTGCCTCAGGAGACAACCTAAACGTCTTTTTGGCAGACTTTCCTCCGGTTACCCGCGAACAGGTCGCGGCCGTCATCGACTTGTCTGCGTCCGGTCTTCTCAACAGCTTGCGTAAGCTTTGAAAGTTCTTCTCGACAATTGCGTTCCGTATCGAGCAAAGCAGTTGTTCCCTGGGCATGAGGTAGAACATGCCGTTGACGTGGGTTACCAGCAATTGGCCAACGGCGAACTCATTGCCCGCGCCGCCACGGTGCCTTATGCGGTAATGGTGACTACGGACAAGAATATTCGACATGAGCATCATCTTGAACGGCTACCGCTCTCCGTCGTGGAATTGCGTACACATCTAACCCGCTTCGGAGATCTCCAAATACTGAAGCCTTATTTGGAGAAGGCGTTGGCCCTTGCCAAAGACTATCGTTTCGTCAGCGTTCACGCGGACGGATCCTTCGAAACGTTTGGCCCGTTCACTGCCGGCGACCACGCTTCGAGAGTTGGCGAATGACTTGCGACATCGGGGCGAACCGGAGTCGCTACATTTGGTTCGATCAAAAGCCGCAACGATTCAGAAGCGCAGCAATCTCCGCCCGACTCGCGTTCACCTTTCCAGTCGACCGGTACAGGTCTTCGCTATCGACCGGATACCAGTTCTTGCGCGAGACGTCAGTGAGCCCCGCCACGTCGATGGGCGCAATGGCGAGCAGAACCTTTTCCATTAAATTCGCGGTCATTACGCGGTCCCCAGCCACATCTCTCGCCTGAGCGCAGCAGCGCTGAGCATCGGGCCAAAGCGTTCATCATCGTGCAACAGAAATGACCCGGTTCGTACCCGACCCAGACGGCGCGACGTTTCGGAGAAACTGGCTGCAGCGAAATACAGGAGGGTCAGACGCGCAAAGAGCGGAAAGTTGTGCATTGTCGCATAAAGCGCACCGACGAGGTGCGCGGCGGCATCGAGTTCCCTGAGGGATTTGTCAGCGTAATCATCAAGCCTTTTCGCGCATCTCCGACGGACGCGTCCAGGCTTCATCGAGAATTTGAGCCAGTCGGAGAATGCCGAACAGAGTCAAAGGGAACCCCGTGGAAAGCAGCGGATCGACGATGCCGGCGGCGGAGGGAAGCATCGCCCAGCGATCGCCGGCAGCAGCGCCGGTGCGAAACGGAAGGCGCGGCGCGTACGTGAATGGCGTGACGGGACTGGCGTCGCGAAATAGCTCGGCCAGAGTGGGCAATTCCGCCAGGAGTCGATCCCAGGCCAAAGCGCCCTCCGCGAGTTTCAGTCGTCGTGCCGCCGCCGGCGCGGCGGCGACGCCGGCGCTGGTGATCCCATTGTTGAAACGGAGCACCCAGACCCATCCGCCGTCGAAAACGTGATGAACCGCAGCGTCGTCCGGGGAAAATGGTGGCGATTGGCCGATCGTCCCGAAATCCCCGCCCGAGTCCATCTGCCTCACCTCGCGGAAATGAGCAAAGAGCGATTCGGTGGCTGGATAATCATGAAATGAACGCTCCGGCAACGACAACGCACGCTGCAGAAAGCCACGCGGCCCGCTCGCGTCCACCACAAAATCCGCCCTGATCTCTATCTGCTCACTGTTACGTTGGCCGCGGAGGCAAGCGCCACCCGGGCGGAACTCAGCGCGCTCAAGATTGACATGGTCTTGATATTCGACGCCCAGCGACTTCGCCTCCTCGACAAGAAACTGATCGAAATCGGGTCGATACCAGTGTGTGTCGCCGATGCCGTCATGCGGGCTGGCGGCCACGAGCAACTGGTTGCTCCGATTCGGCAGAGGGACGAACCGCTCCCCCAGATTATGGTGGTAAAAGCTGAAGCCACGCTTGAGCCCGACCGCGATTCGTGGATAAGTCCGTTGCCATGTCCCCCACTTGCAAAACGGAAGCAGACGCGGGAGATCGTAGCGAACCGCCAGTTCCTCGAGCAGCAGATTCGCCAGGGGCGTGGAAGATTCTCCAATTGCAAAACGCGGATGGTTTCCGCGCTCAATGAGAATGACGGTCCGGCCCAGACGCCGCGCGACCATCGCAACGAGTGATCCGGCAAAGCCGGAGCCGACCACCGCGATGTCGTAATGGGTGTTCATGAAAAAAAGTGGCACGGGTTTTCAACCCGTGTTCCCGACTTTCACTCGTTGCAAACCTCACAGGCAGTTCGCGGCAGTCCGCGCTGGTCGAGATTCATTCTGGCCAGCCGATCGCGCCTTCCTGGGAAGCAGTGAAGGCATTTGGAAAACCGCTCCAGATCCCAGAGATCGACGAAGACCCGGCGGTCACCGGAGTACTGGCCAGGCTCGGAATTCCCCACTCGTGGCTTGGGCGTCTCGCCCGTGTCAACCTGGCCGCGAACCCCCAAGCCGTCTCTCTGCCCCAGCCCATTTTCAAACAGATCTTCGATCTGCGCCAACGTCGGCGGCGTAAACTGCCCCGCCGCCGCAAGTTGCTCCATAGCGCCGTTTCCTCCTCTTGTCGGCACAAGAGAGATCACCGATGCACCACACTCAAAGGCGACAGCGATCGAGCGATCGAGCCATTTCGCCTGTTCTTCGATCGCGATAAATGGCGGATGGATCATGAGAAAGCCGCGAAGCGCAATCCCGTTCTCGCGCAAGAATTCAGCTGCCTTCTTGAACTGATCGACGTTCATTCTCTTATTGAGCCGCTCAAGCGCCCCCGGGTGAGCGGTCTCCAGCCCCATGGCGATTTCGAGTTCGCAATTTTCCAATCGCTCGCGAAATTCCACCGCAGCCGGGCCGACGAGCGCGGGTGGCATTCCACAACGAGCCGCTTGAATCGATTCATCCGCTCGGCGATCGCAGCGTATTCAGCCGGCGGAATCGCACCCGGATCAAAGAAGCTGCCGGCGTTGTACAGCTTCACCTGCTGCACCGGCGGAAGACTCCTGAGCGCCACATCGATTTGCTCGACGATCGCGCCGCGGGGAACGGTCGTGGGGAGCGTGTTGCGCCACAGATCGCACATCACGCATCGCCACGGACATTCGCGATTGGTGAGAAAAATAGTCGCGACCGTTGCAAGTCGCCCCGCTTCGTCCGGTTCCTGTTCTGCAATCGCCGCATAAGCGCGATGGGGATCAAGCGCCGCATTGCCCTGTGGGCGAAGGGCAACGATCCAGCGATCCCGCTCACGGCTCGACTGCGGATAAACGTCGCTGGCGGGCATGGAATCACTTCACGAATAGAGATTGTGGAACTGCCGCCGATAGTCGGCTTCCCGCACGCTCAGTCGTTGCTCCATCCGCTCCGCCGGCAGCGCGCCATGTTGAAAACGCCGCTTGGGAAAAACCGGCATGCGCAGGCCGGTCACGGCCGCGACGCCGCGGGATACGATTTCTCCCTTCAGTGAGTAGAGCCGCGGCAGTTCGTAGTCCGTCATCGCAATGAAAGGAATGGCCTCGGCCACTTCGATCACCGCCGGCCGGGTGAACGGACTGAATCCATCGAAATTGAACTTACGCGCGGGAGCATACGTTCTCGTATATGAGCGACTCAATCCGCCGCTGTACGTGAGCGAGTGCTTGATCTTTCCAACGCCCCAGCCTTCCTGATAGAGCATCAGATTGTTCACGACGCTGCGGATGGTCAGCTCGGGATTTTCTTCGACCGGGTAATCTTTCAGGTTTTCGTCGCCGCCGTCCCCGTCGAGAAGGAATCGCCAATCCGGGTAGCGCGCCGGATGCCGCGCGCCAGTGCAAGTCCCATGACGGCGCACTGCACGTCGAGTGGCTTGTAATCCTCGGTGACGCGAACCGCCTCGGCGGGGTCCAGCGCATTTTCGTCGACGGAGATTTCTTCAAGGAACAACTGCAAATCAAGAGACTCTAGAAAACGTCGCGCCTGGACGAGATCCGGCCCATTTCCGCAATCGAGCGTGAACGCCTTCAGGCGTGCGAGATTCATGCCGAGTTTGCCCAGGACGTGATATGTGACAAGGAAGACAGCCCCGCTGTCGATTCCGCCGGAGAAGCAAACACCGATCGGCTCGCGCCTCGGAATGCTCAGCAGCCACTTGGAGACTTCGTCGGCCAGCGCGCCGATATAGGCCGAGCCGATCAGATCCAGATCCGCCGGCAGTGCATTTCGCGTTGGCGTGAAGAAACGTGTGTAGGTCGGATCCGGATCGGGGCAACCGACGAGCTGAATCTCGACCAGATAATGCGCGGGGACCATCCGCGTGTAGGCGGGGTGAAATTGGCCGCCGAGTCCTTCGGCGTCGAGCCAGCGCGATCGCGTCGATCCGGTCGGCGACGATCAGCGCCGGCCCCTCGCGGCGCTTGGCCAGGAAATAGCGAAGCGGCCGATCGAGCGAGCGGGCGAGGCAGACGCGCTTTCCTTCGCGCGCGACCAGTGCAAACGAGCCATCGATCTGGCAAACGGCTACCGGTCCTCCGAGCAACCGCCCGCGAGCTTCCTCGACGGTCATGTTGTGAATTCGATTCACCGAAGAATCGGTCAGATCCACAACGCGTTCGACGTATTGGTTTTGCATGGGGTGATTTTGAGCCCCAAGTTTATACCTATGCCGAACGGCTGAGCCAACCTCGGAATCGGGCACGTGTCCAATCTCCAGTACGAAGGAAATTTTTCAGGAGACTGCCATGAAAGCGATTCTGACAGGACTGATCAGGAAATGCGTTGCCCCCACTGCAATGAAAGCCGCGCTGGCCATCGGCGCAGTCGGATCGGTTCCGGCCGCCGCCCAGGCGCATCATCACGACCGGCCGCATCTGCGCGTGGACGTCGGATGCGTTGACGTTCGGGTTGGACTTCCGGTCGTCGTGACGCCCGCGCCGGTCTGCGTCGCTCCGCCCACGCAGGTCTGGGTTGCTCCGGTCTATCAGACGGTAACAGAGCGCGTCTGGACGCCGGATCGGTACGAAGTCCGCGACATTTTCCGCGGCCGCCGCGTCTTCCATGAAAGCGTGTGTGTCGAGCCGGGCCATTTCGACCTGGTGACGCACCAACAGCTCGTCTGCGCCGGCCACTTTGAAACAGTCGGTGGATAGGAACGCCCCGTTCCCCAGCCTCGTCGGGAGAGGGTCTGGGCGAGCTGGGAATCGCTCATCACGCCATCCCAGCCAACAAATTCTATCTTTGTTTTCCAGCCCGGCACGCACTTCGCAACTCGTATTGCTGCATTTTGAAGGAAAGGATTGATGATGAAATCGTTGACTTCTCTCATTGGCCCCATTCGATTCGCACGCCTGTTTTTGGCCGCGGCGATTACCGCCGGCTTATTCGCCGGGGTGACCGGCTGCTGGCACGGTCACCACGATGATGACCATTGGCATGATCACGACCATGACCATGATCACGATGACCATGATCATGATCACGATCATCCTTGATGGCCTGGAAAATTTTGCCGGTAAGCAGTGACCCAACGCCGCAAACGGTTTCACGCCGCACTCGCATCGCGGGTTCCAATTACGGCTCTCTCTTCGCTGGGTCTAACCCCGCTGCACGAAAGTCTGCAGCGCCCTCCGCATCGCGGCGATGATCGTCACACCTATTTTTATTTTTTTAACTTCACCGCTGGCCTGAAGATGTGGATCGGCGACGGCAACAAATTCGCAAAATGGGCACAGGCGGCTGACCTTATAGGTAGATGAGAAGTGTTTGTTAGCAATATAATGACAAAAAAGGTCCATTTCGTGCAACATTGTGGAACATTCTGCACAATTCGAAGGAGACGAATATTGCTCACGGGGAGGCGCAAAAGACGCAGAGGTGGCTCCCATCAGTCATGATGCGTGTGACTTGCGGCTATCGCGAGGTGAACGGACTTTTCCTCTCCGCGCCTTGGCGGCTCTGCGTGAGACCATTGGGGTCAGTCCCGCCCCACCGCTCAATCTTGTCGAATGCGTTGATTGAATTCCGGCGATCTGGCTAAGAAAGACCCTCTAAAACCGTTACTTTTCCGCAGATTGTGTGACGCGGGAGCACTCTATGGCGAAATCGGTTTGTTCACTCAATGCCCCTCTGTTGTGCATGTGCGTCTTCTGTGTCTCCGCGGTGAATCCCGAGTTTGTCGGACTGGCAGCCGGGGCGCGGCAAAGGGGCGAGCGATCACGATCGGTTTGTCAGGTCGCGAATAGCCCCGAGCCGGATGAGCTTTCTGGATCCGCGATCGTATCGGTAAGCAATGCGGTCGGCCTGATTGTGGGCCGCGAGGTAATTGAAGAGTTCGCGGTCGCGTGAATCGCCCAGGTCATGGCATCGGAGAAGTCGCGAATCTTCCGGCCAAGCCGTGTCAGTGTTGTAGACCGGGTCCTCGCCGGGGTCGCAGCCTGGAGCGAAGCGAAAGAGGACGACGGACCGCTCGGCCGCCGGCAGTCTCGCGAGGGTGTGCTCAACTTGGCTCAGCTCCTGCGTGCGATAACCGTCGTGCTGATCTGGATTGAACTCGGGCAATGCGGCGATGGCGGCGAGCGAGATTCCCGCCGAAAACACCGCCCACGCCCCGCTTCTCCAATCGGCCGGGAACAGCCGGGCCAGTGTTTCGCCGCCCAGCAGCGTCAGAAAAACGACCATGGGAACGATGGTCACCGCGTAATGAACGAAATAAAAAACGTAAGTGGAGTAAAAGGCAAAAAAGAGGAACATCGAGGCGATGAAGACAATTCGCGGCCGGTTGACGAGCCCCAGCAACCCCAGCGGCAAAAGCAGCAGAAGGATCAGATTGGAAGTAATGCCGAGCACGGTGAAGTGCAGCCGAAGATTGCGCCATTCACTCCAGATGTTGGCGGGCGTGTGTCGCGCATATTCGCCATTGACGAACATTTCGTTGCTGGCGCGCTTTTCAAGCAATGCGGGAACGGGCACGCGGGCCCAGTCGATGGGGTGGAACCCCATCATCGAAGCGGGGTAAGTCCGCTCGACGTAATAGTCGCTGGGGAATTCGCTCAATCTCCCGGTCATTCCGACATTCTGCCAGGCTTGGAGTGCAAGAAATGGGGAGGCGGACAGTCCGACAACGATAAAAGTGACGATCGCGCGACGCAGTTCAGGGCCGCGCAGATCGAGCAGCATGGCGATCCCGATCGGAACGACCAGGCAGAGCGCAGTCGGCGGGACGGATCGTGCCCGCCCCGCCGGCAAAGAAACCGATCGCCACCGCCCAGCGAAACGCCTGGTCGCGCCGCCAGGCGACATACGCAAGCATCAGGAGGATTTCAAAAAGGATTTGCGCCGGCTGCGAAAGAACCATGAGCGATTCGACGCGAATCTGCGGGCAGGCGAGCATGATCAGGATCGCCAGCAGGCCGGCGACGCCGTCGATCATTTGCGTTACGAGCAGGTAGAAAAATCCGATCGCGAGCGACATCGTCACCAGCGGCCCAAACCACCAGGGGAGACCGACGGCAATGAAAGGCGCATAGAGCAATGCGGTACCCGGAAAATAGATCGATCCGTATTTCGGATAGACCAGCATGTTAAAGCTCTCGACAAAATCGCGTAGCGGCGCTGGGATCGGCGGAAGCCAGAGCCGGCCGCTCGCCAGGGCCCGCAATTGCAGCATGAAGCTGTGTTCATCGTGAAAATAGAGAATGAATTCCGTCCCCTGCCGGCGCGCCGTCGCGTAGAGATAGACGCCGGAGATGAGCGACGCCAACCCGGCGATGACCCAGGCGGTGCGCATGAAGGACGCCGGGCAGACTCGAAGAACTGGAGAATTCGCTTTCGCAGCGGATCGAACAACATTGCGCCGAACGCTACCGCCACAGCGATCAGGCGCTGCGTGCGGATGAAAATTGTAAACGTGATATCGGGCCGGCATGTCCCAGCCAATGCGGTAGGCCAGAAAGAGCAGCAACAGCGCGGCGATGCTCGCCGAGATGGACAGCATCGGGGGTGCGGCCGGCACGAGGCTCGGCCGGCCCGGAAGGGCGACGGATGGAGGCTGAAGCGTCGCGACTTGATTGGTTGCCTGGATCTTCACTGAATGTGCGATAACCTCAAGAAGCTTGGGCAACGGCCCGCCCCGTCGCCTGCGGCCGGGACACGTTAATTCATGAGGTGCCCCGACGCCATTGTCGCGACAATAGTCCGCATCATGGGCGCGTGACAGATTCGGCGGTCCGAAAATCTCGCCCTCGCCCGGTACCGCCGGAGAGGGCGCGGGGTGAGGGTTTTCGACGCGCGATGTGGACGACCCTCACCCCAACCCGCTCGCGGGCAGTCGCCCGATCCGCTCGCTTCTCCCAGAGTACCGGGAGAGGGGGAAAGAACTGCCGCCGATTTCCGGAACTGACCCGCAGCGCGGTATCATGTTTCTTCTGGACGAAACGAATTACTAACAACTTTCACTTCCGGAGGTTTCGATGCGAGATCGAACGATGTCTTATACCGTTGCCCTGATCGGTCTGCTGGCAGGATTCTGCGCCGCCGCCTCTCACGATGCCGCGGCCACGACGGCTCCGCCCGTCGCGCTTGCGGCCACTGCAGCAAGTGCGACTGCGACAATTCACAACGCCGGGAATGTCAAATCCGAGATCAGCGGAACGGTGACGTTCACTGAGGACGGGGACAAGGTGAAGGTCGTCGCGGACATTGACGGCCTGACGCCGGGAGACCATGGTTTTCACATTCACGCTAAACCAGACCTCAGCGCCCCGACCTGAGCAGCGCCGGCGGACATTTCAACCCCGACGGCCATCACCATGGCGGCCCGGATTCCGCCGAGCATCACGCCGGCGATCTCGGCAATCTCACCGCCGATGATAAGGGCCATGCCCACCTGGAAGTAACCGTGGCGGGGCTTTCGATCAGCGGCGAAAAAAATGGCGTGATCGGCCATTCGGTCATCATCCACGCCAAGGCCGACGATCTGAAGACCGATCCCTCCGGCAATTCCGGCGCGCATCGCCGGTGGCGTCATCGAGGCGGCGAAGGCGGCAGAGAAATAAACCGGTCGCACGATCGACCCGTTTTTTCGATCTGCTCTTCGCAATGAGAAAATGAAAGACCAATCGCGAAGGCACGAAGAGCGCGAAGCAAAACGCGAAGAAGAGGGTTAGTGCGGAGCGATCACCGCTCTCTGGCATTCCTTCGCGTCTGACTTCGCGCCTTTCGCGACTTCGCGGTTGGTTTAATTCCCTCTCGCTTGCCTTCGACGCGGCGCGCCGCCAAACTCAACTTCCATATGAAGCTTGCGTTTTCAACAAACGCCTTTACTCGTTTTGGCGTAATCGAGGCGTTGCGCGGGATCAAGTCTGCGGGATTCGAGGGAGTCGAAATCCTCGCTGATGTTCCGCATGCGTACCCTCCCTCAATTACTCCGGAGCTGACCTCGCAAATTGCCCGCGAACTTGAATCTCTCGACCTGGCCGTCAGCAACATCAATTGCAATTGCTCATTCGGCTACTGGAAGGACGCTCCGGCCGAGCCGTATTTCGAGCCGAGCCTGATCAGTCCCAATCCGCGTCATCGTGCCGACCGCTCGGAAATGATCGTGCGAACGCTTCAGTTCGCCAAAGACCTTGGAGCCGCCAACGTCAGCATCACCAGCGGGCGCATGCTCGGCGGGATGCCGCCCATTCCGGCGGCGCGGCAATTCGCTGAATCGATTCGGCCGATTCTCGATCGGGCCGATCAGCTTGGCATTGATGTCGGAATCGAATGCGAGCCGGGACTGTTCCTGGAATATGTGGCGGAGTTGCGCGAGTGGATTGCCCGCCTCGGTCACCCGCGGCTCGGCGCGAATCTCGATGTCGGACACAGCCAGGTGATCGGCGAGTCGATCCCTGAAGCGGTCGAGCTGTTAAACGGTCGAATCTGGAATCTGCACGTGGAGGATATTCCGGGCCGCAAGCATTATCACCTGATTCCCGGCGAGGGAACGCTCGATTGGAAGGCGCTCGCCGAGGCATTAAATCGAATTCACTATGATCGTTTCCTAACGGTCGAACTCTACACGCACACCGCGCAGCCTCAGGAGGCGGCGGATAAGAGCTTTCGGTTTCTCAGTAAAATTTTCGAGTAAATGACCCAGCGCGAACATGCGCCATCGAATTAGCTTTTAGCGGCTGTTCCGTAGGGCAGCGTCACTTCCGTGCTTGCGTGTACTCGCGCAAGCTCATTTAGATTTCCGTCAGTTCGGTTTGCCGCTGAGCATTGCGAGAAGGCTGTCGATATTGAACGGTTTGGCGAGGAACTGCACCGGCTTGCCATGCAGCGCGCTGGCTTCATATTCGCCGCTGATGGCGATGACTCGGCGCGGGCGGTGTCGTTCCGGCAGGGTCTGGCATTGGTTCAGCAATTCGAAGCCGTCCATCTTGGGCATGCGCAAATCAGTGAGCAACACATCGAAAAACTGCGTAAGCAGATAGCCGAGCGCTTCTTCCCCGTCGCGCACGGTGGTCACGTCTCGCCGGCCTGACGGACCAGCCGACTCATCGCCATGCGCGTCGGCGTGTGGTCCTCGACGATCAGGATTCGAAGACGTTTAGCGCCCGGTTGAGCGAGCGGCTCCGGAATGGGTGTTGCATCAGACATTGCAGAGTCAGACATGCAGATACAATATCAGGTCATTATGACAATGTGATGCCTGAATCAAGAAAGATTTTCCATTCACGCACTGATTTTTGATTTCTATGTTCAAAACCGAAGTGCCGTAAGAATTCACGGTCCTCGAATTTTGGATTCACCCCGGACGCCAGACTTGATCGTGAGACAGAAGCTCATTCGGACGAAACGTGGCCTTATATTCCATCGTCCCGCATTGCGCCACCCAGTACCCCAGATAGTAATATGGCAAATTGCGTTTCGCTGCGTGCTCGATCTCGTAAAGCACGCCGTACGTCCCAAGTCCCCGGGAGGCATCAATTGGATCGAAATAAAAGTAGACACTGCTCAGCGATTCCGGTCCCACGTCACAGATCCCTACGGCCAAGAGGCGGCCATTCGGATCGCGATAGCAAAACTCCAATGAGTCCACCGGCGATTCGTACAAAAAGCGTTCGAAGCCGTCGCGATCATGGTCCATCGATCCGCCGTGCCAATCGCGGATATATCGGCGGTAGAGTTCAAATTTTTCGTCCGTCGCTTTGGGGACGGCGGAAGTAACGGTCAAATCACGGTTGCGCCTTCGAGAACGGCGTTGAGCCTTATTGGGATGAAAAAGCGAAACCGGCACGCGAATCGGCTGGCAGGCACGACAGCCGAGGCAAACCGGTTGATAAACGATTTTTCCGCTGCGGCGAAAGCCAGCGTTCATGAACTGCTCATACATCGCCGGCGTTATTCGATCCGCCCAGAATGCGCGAGACTGGGAATCGTGATCTGGAAGATACGGACAAGGATGCTCCGGATCCGTAAACAGCCGGATATCCACCGGCGGCGGAATTGCCGGATAGTAAGAGAAGCGTTGCACAATCAAAGATTATCACAATTCTGTGTGCGCGGACGTGTCTTGTGGGGCTGATAGGGCGCGCATAGAATCCGCCCCGTAGCCCGGCAATGAACCTTCTCCGCGCGACACATTCAACGTTACCCTGAAAAAGATTCGACCATGGCCACTACTCCCAATCCATTCGGCTCCCCCGCCACCCTGTCGACCAAAGCGGGTGCCCTCCGCATTTACCGTCTCGATCGACTGGGCGACACGCATCATCTCCCCTTCTCGATCAAAGTGTTGCTGGAAAGCTGCCTGCGCAATCTCGACAACTTTCAGGTCACCGAAAAGGACGTGCGTGGTCTGGCGGCGTGGAGCCCCGATCGTGTTTCGCAGGCAGAGCTTCCCTTTAAGCCGGCACGCGTGGTGTTGCAGGACTTTACCGGCGTGCCCGCCGTAGTCGATCTGGCGGCCATGCGCTCGGCCATGAGCCGCGCGGGAGGGGATCCGCAGCGCATCAACCCGCTCGTGCCCGTCGATCTGGTGATCGATCACTCCGTGCAGGTGGACGACTACGGCAACTCGCTGGCATTGCTGCATAACTCAGAAAAGGAATTCGAGCGCAATGGGGAACGCTACGAATTTCTGAAATGGGGACAAAAGGCATTTCGCAATTTCAGCGTCGTTCCCCCCGCCATGGGGATTGTTCATCAGGTGAATCTCGAATATCTGGCCAAGGTGGTGATGGTGAAGGACGGCATTGCCTTCCCCGATAGTCTTGTCGGCACCGACAGCCATACAACGATGATCAACGGTCTGGGCGTGGTTGGCTGGGGAGTCGGGGGTATCGAGGCTGAAGCCTGCATGCTGGGCCAGCCCATTTTCATGGTTACGCCCCAGGTGGTCGGATTCAAGCTCAAAGGTGAATTGCCGGAAGGCTCGACCGCCACCGATCTGGTGCTGGTCATCACGCAGATTCTTCGATCGCATGGCGTCGTTGAGAAGTTTGTCGAATTTTACGGTGACGGCCTGGCCAGCATGAGCGTGGCCGATCGAGCGACCATCGCCAACATGGCGCCGGAATACGGCGCGACCATGGGATTCTTTCCCGTCGACGACCAGACGCTGACTTACTTGCGCCTGACTGGAAGGGACGAAAAGCAGATCGACCTGGTCGAACGGTATTGCAAGGAACAGGGGTTGTGGCGAGATAGCGGATCGGAGCCAAAATTCACGGAAGTGCTCGAGCTGGATTTGCGGACGGTGATGCCAAGCGTCGCCGGCCCGCGACGGCCGCAAGATCGCGTCGAGCTGCGCAGCGTTAAGCAATCGTTCCGATCCGCGTTGGTTGACGTGTTCAAGAAAGATGTGGGTGAGTCGGTGACGCCGCGGCTGGATCGCTGGTCAGCCGAAGGACCCGTCGCTCCGACTTTGCAATACGGGGATGAGCGGGAAGCCGCGACGACCGAGCATCTCAAAGCGGACACCAAAAAGGATTCGGCGTACGTTGCCGTCGACGACCAATGGGTGAAGCTGATGCACGGCGACGTGACCATTGCCGCCATCACGAGCTGCACCAACACCAGCAATCCCTCGGTCATGATTGCCGCGGGACTGGTGGCCAAGAAAGCCGTCGAGCGAGGCTTGAAAGTGCCGCCTTACGTCAAGACAAGTCTCGCGCCGGGAAGCCGCGTCGTCACCGATTATTTCGACAAGGCCGGTCTGACGACTTACCTCGATCAGCTCGGTTTCAATACCGTCGGATACGGCTGCACCACCTGTATCGGAAACAGCGGCCCGCTTCCGGAAGCAATCGCCAGCGCTGTCGAGCGGAACGATCTCGTCGTAGCGGCGGTCTTGTCCGGAAACCGCAACTTTGAAGGACGCATCAATCCCCACGTAAAGGCGAACTATCTTGCCAGCCCACCGCTTGTAGTCGCATTTGCACTGGCGGGCTCGGTTGACGTCAATCTGATGGATGAGCCGGTCGGGAAGAACTCGAAAGGCGAGCAGATTTATCTCCGCGATATCTGGCCAACTCAGAAAGAAGTGAGCGATGTGGTCGCGAGTTGCCTTGGCCCTGAAATGTTTATCAAACAGTACACCGATGTGGCCAACCGAAACGAGCAATGGAACGCGATTCCCGTCAAAGGCGGCGAACTGTTTCAATGGGATGAGAAGAGCACCTATATCCAGGAACCGCCGTTCTTTACGAATCTAACGCCGGAGCCGCTTCCGATCCAGGCGATCCGCAACGCGCGAGTCCTGGTGATGGTCGGGGATTCGGTCACGACGGACCATATCTCGCCAGCCGGCTCGATCAAGAAGGACGGTCCGGCCGGCAAATTCCTGATGGATCACGGCGTCGGGCCGATTGATTTCAACAGCTACGGCTCCCGTCGCGGCAACGACCGCGTGATGACCCGCGGAACTTTTGCCAACATCCGCCTGAAGAATCAGCTCGCCCCCGGAACCGAAGGGGGCGTCACCCGATATCTCCCAACCGGAGAAGTGACGAGCATTTACGATGCCTCGATGCGATACCAGAAGGAGGGAATTCCTCTGATTGTGCTGGCGGGGAAGGACTACGGCATGGGCTCAAGCCGCGACTGGGCCGCCAAGGGAGTCTATCTGCTTGGCGTGAAAGCGGTGATCGCCGAGAGTTATGAACGAATTCATCGCAGCAATCTGGTCGGAATGGGTGTATTGCCGCTGCAATTTCAGAAGGGGCAAAACCGGTCGAGCCTCGGTCTGACGGGATCCGGAACATTCGATATCCAGATCGGCGACGATCTGAAGCCGATGCAAGAGGTCAAGGTAATCGTTCGGTCGCAGGAGGGTCCGGTTCAGGAATTCACCGCGGTCTGCCGGATCGATACGCCGGTGGAGATCGATTACTACCGCAATGGGGGAATTCTGCACACCGTGTTGAGGAAGATGCTGAAAACGTAGCGTCCAACACATTCCTCGTCAGCTACCCGAAAGCAAAGCGGAGTGGTCACAAGTGCGGACCACTCCGCTGTGCGTGAAATCGATCCTCACCGCTCGAGATCAATACCGGTAATGATCGCTCTTATAAGGTCCCTCAATCGGTACCCCGATGTAATCCGCCTGGGCTTTGCTGAGTTTTGTCAGCTTCACACCCAGCTTCTGAAGGTGAAGACGCGCGACCTTTTCGTCGAGGTGCTTGGGAAGCACGTAGACCTTCTTCTCGTACTTGGTCCGGTTGGTCGCCAGCTCAATCTGGGCGATCGTCTGGTTCGTGAATGACGCGGACATCACGAAGCTCGGATGGCCCGTCGCACAACCCAGATTCAGGAGCCGGCCCTCGGCCAGGATCATGACGCTGTGACCGTCTGGGAAAGTCCACATATCGTACTGCGGTTTGATGTTGGTCTTTTTGATTCCCTGAAATTTCTTGAGACCGGCCATGTCGATCTCGTTATCGAAGTGGCCAATATTGCCGACGATCGCCTTGTCCTTCATCTTCGACATATGCTCGGCGGTAATGATGCTGAAGTTGCCGGTCGTGGTGACGAAAATATCGGCATAGGGGAGCGTGTCTTCGAGTGTCAGGACCTGATACCCCTCCATCGATGCCTGGAGGGCGCAGATCGGATCGATCTCGGTAACGATCACTCGGGCGCCCTGCCCCTTGAGGGACTGACAACACCCCTTGCCCACGTCCCCGTAGCCGCAGACGACCGCCACTTTGCCGCTGATCATCACGTCGGTGGCTCGGAAAATTCCGTCAATCAGCGAATGGCGGCAGCCGTACAGGTTGTCGAACTTGCTCTTGGTCACGCTGTCGTTGACGTTGATGGCGGGGAACAGAAGTGTCCCGGCCTTTTGCATTTCGTAAAGGCGATGCACGCCGGTGGTCGTTTCTTCGCTGACGCCCTTCACCAGCTTGGCCAACTTTGGTCCAGCGCTGCGGCGATTGCTTGAGCGTCTTGGCGAGCAGCTCGAGAATAACCTTGTATTCTTCGTTGTCGGTTGTTTCCGGTCCCGGAACCTTTCCAGCCTTTTCGAATTCGGTCCCCTTGTGGATCAGAAGCGTGACGTCGCCGCCGTCATCGACGATCTGGTCCGGACCGGAGCCGTTTCCGAAATCGAGAGCCCGCTCGGTGCACCACCAATATTCTTCGAGCGTCTCCCCTTTCCATGCGAAAACGGGGATGCCTTGCGGAGCGGCAACGGTTCCGTCCTTGCCGACGGCGACCGCCGCGGCGGCGTGATCCTGCGTGCTGAAGATGTTGCACGAACACCAGCGCACCTCGGCGCCGAGAGAGGTCAACGTTTCGATGAGCACGGCGGTCTGGATCGTCATGTGCAGCGACCCGACGATCTTCAGCCCAGCCAGCGGCTTGCTGGCAGCATACTCATTCCGCACGGCCATCAGCCCGGGCATCTCCTGCTCGGCAAGCATGATCTCTTTGCGTCCCCATTCGGCATCCGCCAGGTCGGCTACTTTGAATTCAAGCCGGCCTTGAGCGGGCGAGGTGGACGTTTTTGGCCGTTCGGTCGTCAATGTACTCATGATCAATTGCTCCTGTAAAATTTCGTTCGCATGCCGCGTTAAGGCAACCCGCCTCGGGCGGAAAAATGTTAGTTTTTGTCGGCCGCTCGAATCGCTGACGCTACAAAAAGGGCGGGGCCCTTCAGGCCCGCCTGCGACGGCAGGTGCCGCGAGCGCGTCTGGCTGAAACCGGCATTGCTCAACAGTTGCTCCACTTCGTCGATCCCGAATCCGCGCGACTGCTGGCCCATCTGCCGTCGAAAATCATCCCGGTCGTGCGGTAGCAGATCGACAACAACGATGCGCCCGCCGAATTTCAAAATCCGCGCCGCTTCCGCCAATACGACCGCGGGCTGCAAGACGTAACTGAGCGCCAGCAGGAGCAGTGCCGCGTCGCATTCCGCGGCTTCCAGCGGAAGCGACTCCAGGTCGCCGCGGCGGAGCTCGACGTTTTCGAATTCGCCAACGCGTCGGCGGGCGGCGCGAAGCATATCGGTCGAATTATCGACTCCGACGACTCGCGCCACGTTCGGAGCCAGTTCCGCCGCCAGCTCGCCGGTTCCGCATCCGAGGTCGGCAACGACCCATTCGCGCGGAAGCAGGGCCAGCAGAGCGTGCAATGTAAACCGCGACCCGTACAGTTCGTCGCGAAGGCGATCCCACTGGGCTGCGGCGCCGGCAAAAAAAGCCTGACTGCCCGAGTGCCGCTCGCGCAGAAGTCGCTCCAACCGAAGTCCATCCTGTCGGGCGGTGGCCCAGGAATCGCTTTGCTTTCGAGTGAGCGACCAGAGCTGGCTCGCCGTCCCGTTGATTTCGCCGATCACGGCCCGGTAAAGCCGGGTAGTGCCCTGCCGCCGACTCCGGATCCATTGGCTGTCGGCGAGGACCTTGAGATGGCGGCTGACGGTCGACTGCGGCAACTGGAGCACATCGCACAATTCGGCGACACCCAGCTCCTCGCGTTCCAGCAGCCGGAGCAGGCGCAATCGCGTCGGATCGGCCAAGTTTTCCATCCAGCCCAGCAGTGCTGTGGGCTGGTCGGCAAGAGCCTTCATCGTTTCATCCGGATGAATTGTTGAATGGGTTCATCCGTTTGTCAAGACCTTAGCCCTCCGCCGGTTCTGAGGGGTTCATCGGTTCATGGGTTAATTCATCGTCAGAAGCGGAAAATCTCTGCCGAACTCCGGGGGTTATGGGACGATAGAATACATGGGAGGAAGTCAGGCTTCCCCTTCCAGGCTCATTGTCGCGGTAACGCATGAGCAAAAAGGAAATGCTGTAACCATGAGCACTCCTCACGTGAAATATCTCCTGATCGGCGGCGGGCTCGCCAGCAGTGCCGCCGCCCAGGCCATTCGCGAAATCGACGGTGAAGGAAGTTGCGTCCTGATTGCCCAGGAAATCAGCCGGCCATATCACCGACCCCCTTTGAGCAAGGAATTTCTACGCCGGGAGTTGCCACGCGAGGCGTTGTTCACGCTCCCTTCGGAATGGTATGAATCGCACCGGGTGACGCTCCGGACGGGATGCCGCGCGGCCCGGCTGGACACCTCACGGATGTCCGTCACGCTTGATAACGGGCAGGATATTTCCTTCGATCGTCTGCTGCTCGCCACCGGGGGTAGTCCGCTGAAACTCGATATTCCCGGCGCCAACCTTCCCAACGTCCATTATCTTCGGTCCCTGGCCGACGTGGACCGGCTTCAAAAGGCGATTGATAAGGCTGCCGCCGAAGGCCGGCCTCACGCCAAAGGCAGGGGACGGGCGGCGGTCATCGGAGGTGGCGTGCTCGGCGTGGAATTGGCCGCTTCCCTGACGCAGATGGGGATGGGAGTCGACCTGTTTCTGAAACATTCCCATCCCTGGAGCAAAATTGCCGGGACCGCCTGCGGTTCATTCCTTTCGCTCTATCTCCAGCGGCATGGAGTGGAATTGCATCCGCTGACCGCTCCCAGATCGCTGGATGGCGATGGACGCGTGCAATGGATACTTGGCGCCGACGGGAGCCGCTTCGAAACAGATTTTGTCGTCGTTGCGGCAGGCATGACTGTCAACCGGGATCTGCTGCGCAACACACCGATCGCCGCCGAAAAGGCTGTTCTCACCGACGCGCATTGCCAGACGAATGTCCCGGGCATCTTTGCCGCCGGAGACTGCGCGGCGATCTTCGATCCCCTTTTTGGCAAACATCGCATTGTGGATCATTGGGATAACGCTCAGGTCACCGGCACATTGGCCGGACGAAATATGGCCGGCGTCGTCGAACCGTATGCCTTCGTCAATTCCTTCTTCACCGACCTCTTTGATCTCTCCGCCTCCGGCTGGGGCGAAGCGCGGCTGGTTGACCGACGACTACTGCGCGGAACCCCGGACGTGGGCGCGCCGGACTTTGTCGAGATCGGCGTGGCGACGGATGGGCGAATCGCACAGGTACTTGCCGTGGGACACCGCGGAGAAGACGATCTGCTTCGGGAACTGGTCCGTTGCCGCATGAAAATCGATGGAAACGAAGAAGCGATCAAGGATCCCAGGCGGCCCCTGAGCGCGTTGCTCGGCGCGAACCCATCCTGACGCTAGCGCAGAGAACCAGGCATGGCTTCGAGTTGCGCGGCCAGCTTCGAGTCCGTCGTTACCCACCATAATTGTTTGTGGTGATGCAGCGTGCACAGGACGGAATAACCCGGAAATATCAGCGAGAAGTCGCTGCCGCGAAGCATCTCCAGGAGTCGGTTTACCATGTGCTTCCCCTGGGAGCGCTCGGCTTCGGTAAACTCAAGTGCAGCCGCGTTATTGCGATCAACGAGGAGCGCCGGATCCACGCCAAGCTGCGTGAGGAGATCCGGCATCCATTCGCGACTGCCAAATTGCAGCTCGTACGACCAATGGCTCCTGGGCATCACCCAGAGTGGCCCGCCGAATTGATCGCGCCACAGTTCCAGCAGCAAACGTGTGAGATTCACTTCATAGGGTGGAGGCACCGATCGAAGAAGATGGAGAGCCTCAGAACGCACCGTGGGATCGGCCGGTCCGATCCAGCCGCAGGCGCAGGTCCTGGTCTCCGGCGCAAATCCAAATGCTCCGCTGTTGTGATATAGGCATTGCAAACCCTGGGACTGCATGCGCGGGAGGACAAGGGAATAATCGATAATTGCTGCCATATCCCTTTCCATGGCTTCGACCTGTGAACCTTTTCGAAGGTAGGTTCGCAACTTGTCGGATTTTCGCGGCGTCACTTGGGAAGTACGGGCAACCCTGCACCTTGCCTGGAGAGACCGGCCGCCGAATTGCGCGCCGCCTGGGAGACCTGTTGGGGGCGGCCGAGTCCGAATCGTACAATTGCGAATATGGCTTTGAACCCGTCCTTCCACGTGATCTTTTTCCCCTCCTCGTAACTGCGGCCGTGGTATGCAACGCCGACTTCATAAATCCGAACGCGCGGTCGAAGTTTGGCAACCTTTGCGGTAATCTCCGGCTCGAAGCCGAAGCGATTGCATTTCAACTCGATTTGGTCCAGGACCTCTTTGCGAAAGACCTTATAGCAGACTTCCATGTCCGTCAGATTCAGATTGCTGAAGGCATTGCTCAGCGCGGTCAGGAATTTATTGCCCACGGTGTGCCAAAAATAGAGGACACGATGCGGCTCACCAATGAACCGGCTTCCGAACACGACATCGGCTTTCCCCTGGAGCAAGGGCGCAAGAAGCTTGGGGTAATCCGCCGGATCATATTCGAGGTCGGCATCCTGGACGAGCACCAGATCGCCGGAAGCGCGTTTGAAGCCATCACGCAGGGCGGCTCCTTTACCTTCGTTCACGGGCTTCTGAACAATCTGGAAATCCTGTCCTTCAAAAAGGCTCGGAAGCCGATCAAGACTTGCCGCCGTCCCATCCCTCGAGCCGTCGTTTATGCAGATGATTTCCCGAACGATGTTGGGAGGCAGGGTCACTTCAACGACCCTTTTCACCAGGAGATGGATCGTCTCTTGCTCGTTGTAGACAGGGATAACAATCGAAAGTTTCAGAGGCCGCGGGGATTCAACTGGTTCCGTACCGTGCGACATGGGCATTTAAAAGTACAATACACCTTTTGGTGCAGGCGAATAAGGACCGTGTGCCGCCGAACTTCGAATCACTATAACATCTTCCATCGCGAGCATCGGCAGTTGCCGCAAGCGAATTCCGTATCGTCAGATATCCGATTTTTCAATTCCACGTGCGGAGTGTATCGTTAAAGAGTGAATGAGAACAACGCTATGAAACCGCTGGCGCCCATTGGCTCTCGTAGTGCCGAAACCGCATTGGATCCGAATCGTCGACGGGTGGCGCTCGATACCAACGGGTTATACACGACCCGCGCAGGCGTCAACCGCTATATTCGCGGTTTACTTCGTGGCTTTGAATCGTTGCAACCGCTCGAATTTGACCTCTTCCCCCTGGCGTGGCCGGTTGAGAACCTGGAGTACCGCCAGCCCTGGCGTGCGCTCAAGACAGCGTACCGGGAAGCATGGTCGAAGATGGTTGCCCCAAACATTCTTCGTCGTCGCCAGGCCGCCTTATTGCACGCCACCAGCGGATATTTCATGCGTCCACCAAAAGGGGTGCGCCATGTTGTCACGTTACATGACCTGGCATTTCTGCGGCATCCTGAGCGATTCCGGGCGTGGCAGCGTAATGCCGGCCGTCGGCGCTACGCAAAGCTGCATCACGTCGATCGAGTCATTTGCATCAGTCAGTTCACGGCTGACGAAGCGATGAACCTGATTGGTCTTCGGGCGGATCAAATTGAAGTTGTTTACAATGGCTTTGATCGGCTTGACGCGGTCGCAACGGAGATGACCCCCCCGTTCGATGTGCCAGGAGAGTTTTTCCTGTTTGTGGGGTCGCTGGAGCCGGGGAAAAATCTCGCCCTGTTGCGCGAGGCGTATCTGCAGGCGCACGATCAGGGCGTTTCCCTGCCGCCACTTCTGATTGTTGGCGCTCGCTGGGAAGGGGTCGCGCGAGAAGGCCGCGCACCTCGCGACTGGCACTACCTGGGTCGTGTGGAAGACGGCGTTTTGTTGCATTTGTATCGCCGGGCCATCGGACTGCTGTTTCCCAGCAAATACGAAGGATTTGGACTTCCCCTGCTCGAGTCGATGGCCATGGGCTGTCCGGTGATTTGTTCGCGCGTTGCCAGCCTCCCGGAGGTCGCCGGGGAAGCAGCCCTTTACGCCGAGATGACGCCACCGGCATATATCACGGCGATGGCGCAATCTGCGACGGTTCCGGGCTCCGCCAGGATCTGATTCAGCGTGGGATCAATCGCACGCAGGAATTTTCGTGGACGCGCTGTGCCCGCGAAACGGCCGACGTGTTCAGACGGGTCTGCGGTTCATGAATGGAGGGGATTTTTTGGCTTCTTTCTTCAGTTTATCGTTCATCCCTGCCGTTTCATCCATTCCTCCGGCGAACATTGCCTGATTTGGGCACTAATAAGTCTGGTAGTATTTCTGACTGTGGAACACATGCGCCGACCTTTGCTTTTTTTCGTGGCCGTGCTGGCACTGACCGCCCTGCTGGTGCGGCCTTCCTCGTCAGCTCCGACACCCCCGGTTCGTCCGGTCAATCTGGATGAAGCGCGGAAGTTCTGGTCGCTTGCGCCGCTTTCGCATCCGGCTCCCCCGGACGTGAAGGACGCCGCATGGGGACGAACGCCGATCGACCGTTTCGTTCAGGCAAAGCTCGAGGAAAAAGGGCTCGCGCTCGCGCCGGTGGCCGAGCGCGAAAAGCTCATTCGCCGCGCCTCTTTTGATTTGACCGGCCTTCCTCCGACACCGGAAGAAACGGCGGCGTTCGTCAACGATGCATCGCCTGACGCCTGGGGCAAATTGATCGATCGATTGCTCGACAGTCCGCGCTACGGCGAGCGATGGGCCCGGCACTGGCTCGATGTCACGCGCTTCGCCGAATCCGACGGCTTCGAGCACGACTCCGACCGACCCGCCGCCTACCAGTTTCGTGACTTCGTCATTCGCGCCCTCAACGACGACATGCCGTTCGATCAGTTCGTGCAATGGCAACTGGCCGGCGACGAGCTGGCTCCCGATAACTGGCAGGCGCTGGCCGCCACCGGCATGCTCACCGCCGGCGTGCTGCCGACGCAGATCACCGAAAAAGAATTCGAGTTCACGCGTTACAGCCAGCTCGACGACATGATCAGCACCGTCGGAAATTCGATGCTGGGGCTGACAATCGGCTGCGCCCGCTGCCACGACCACAAATTCGACCCGATCTCCTGCAAGGACTATTACCGATTCGCCGCCGGCTTCGCGACCGCGATCCGCAACGACATTGACGTGGACGTGACCACTCCCGCCGAGCGGGAGCAACGGAAGCGCGAAACCGAACGCGCGCAGCTCGCCGTACAGGCGAAAATCGAGGCATTTGATCGCAATCTGCTCCCGAGTCGATTCGACGGGTTCCTCGCCGGCCTGCGTCAGAAACACGATTTGGCGCAAGGCGTCTGGAGCGTGCTCGATTTTCAAAGCATTAAATCAATCAACGGCTCTCAACTCGTCCTCCAGCCCGATCACTCTCTTCTGAAGGTTGGCCCAACGCCCGACCGCGATGCGTACATACTGACATCGCGCACGCCGGCCGGGGGGATCACGGCGCTGCGCCTTCAGGCGCTGACCGACAAGTCCCTCCCGCACAACGGGCCGGGAGCAGCGGATAACGGTAATTTTTCCCTGACGGAGATCGAGATCAGCGCCGCGCCCGCCGACGGGGCGGGTCCCGCGGTTCCCGTCAAGATCGCCTCGGCTACCGCCACGCATCAGCAGGACACAGGCGCTTTGTCGGTCGCCTCATCGTTTGACGGAAATTCAACCACGGGGTGGGCGGTGGATTTCGGGGGGATCGGCAAGGATCAGGCGGCAATTTTTCAATTCGCGCGGCCGATTGGCTTTCCGACTGGAACGCTGCTGACCATCACCCTTCATTTCGATCATCCCAATCCGCGCCATCTTCTCGGTCGGGCGAGGCTGGCGATTACGACGCAACCCAACACTCAGGATTTCAGAGCGCGGGAGGGTCCCGATCCGGTCATTGCCGACCTCCTCGCGCGAGTCGCTTCCGGCGAGAACCTCAACGGCGCTCAGACCCAAACCCTGCGCCGCTGGTACGCTAACTCGCTGCCGGAATATCAGGCCCTGCAAAACGAACTGGCGAAAGCGGAAGCGCCACGGCCGCCCGCTGCGGACGGTCAAGGTGCAGGTCACGAGCGAAGGATTGCCGCCGGTCAAGAATTTCGCCGACGATCGGGGCTATCCGCATTTCTACAAGCAGGTTTATCTCCTCAAACGCGGCGATCCGAATAATAAAGTCGAGCCGGTCAGCGAATCGTTCCCCGCCGTCCTGATGCGCGGCGGGAAAGACGAATCGTATTGGCAAACGGCTCCGCCACCCGGATGGCGGACCAGTTATCGTCGCCGCGCCCTGGCGAGCTGGATGACCGATGACCAATTCGGAGCCGGGAATCTGCTGGCCCGGGTTATCGTCAATCGCCTGTGGCAACATCATTTCGGCCGCGGCATCGTCGCCACGCCTAACGATTTTGGCGCGCAAGGGGAGCGGCCCACTCACCCCGAGCTGCTCGACTGGCTCGCGAGCGATCTGATCGAACATGGGTGGAAGCTCAAACGTCTGCACAAGCTCATGATGATGAGCAGCGTTTACATGGAATCGAGCCAGGATCGGCGCGAATGCGAATCGATCGATCCGCATAACATTCTTCTCTGGCGCTGGCAGCCGCGCCGGCTCGAGGCGGAGCCCATTCGCGATTCGCTGCTCGCCGTGGCCGGCGTACTCGATCCAACCATGTACGGACCGGGAACGCTCGATCCGAACATGCGCCGGCGGAGTATTTATTTCACGGTCAAGCGCAGCCAGCTCGTTCCGATGCTGATGGTGCTCGACTGGCCCGAAGCGCTGAACAGCATCGGCGTCCGGCCAAGCACGACCATCGCCCCTCAGGCGCTCCTTTTCCTTAATAGTCCGCAGGCGCGGCAATACGCCGAGGCGTTCGCTCGCAGATTGAATGCTACGTCGATTCCTGGCGCGATCGATCAGGCGTATGGCATTGCCCTCGGTCGAAAACCGTCGCCGGAGGAGGTCGCGACGGCCACCGCCTTCATCGAGAAAGATCAAAATCCGTCCGGCGGCGATTCGCGCCAGGCGGCCCTGAGCGACTTCTGCCAGGCGTTGCTGTGCGCCAATGAGTTTGTCTATGTGGAATAGGAATGCGAATTCTGGGAGGACAGACATTCTTGTCTGTCGCGACCTGACGAGCGGAGGCGTACTCGCCTCCCGAGCCAGCTCGCACTCCCGCTCAGCCCACACAACGGCGCATCCACTCGGCGGGCGGATACGCCCGCACTCGCGGATGCGTGACAGACAGGAATGTCTGTCCCACCTGAAAATGCACCCCAGTCCGAGGAGATTCTCGTGAATTTTGGAAACGCTGACCGACTGTTCACCCGCCGAGACTGGCTCCGCCGCGCCGGAGGCGGAATGGGGATGCTCGGCCTCGCCGCCCTCATGGCTGATGAAGGGCTCCTGGCCCGCCGGCCATGCGTGGCCGCCTCCGACCCGATGATCCCTCGCCCATCGCTCTTCCCGGCCCGCGCCAAGAGCGTGATCTGGATCTTCGTCAATGGCGGCCCAAGCCACGTCGACACCTGGGAATACAAGCCTGCCCTGGAAAAATACGACGGACAGGAAATGAAGGGGCTCGATCCGGAAACCGGATTTTTCAAGAATGCGGTCGGCCCGCTGATGAAGTCCCCTTTCAAGTTCACGCCGCGCGGACAATGCGGGAAGATGGTCTCCAGCATCTTTCCGCATCTCGGCGAGCACGTCGACAAGATGGCCTTCATCCACTCGGCCTTCACCCAATCCAACAACCACAGCCCGGCCCTGTTCATGATGAACTGCGGCCTCCCGCGGATGGGACTTCCCTGCGTCGGTTCGTGGGTGACCTACGGCCTCGGCTCGCCGAGTCGCGATCTGCCGGCGTTTGTAGTGATGTCCGACCCAAAGGGCCGGGGCCTGCCCAAGGGCAACGCGAGCAACTGGAGCTCGGGATTTCTTCCCGGCGTCTTCCAGGGGACCTATCTGCAGCCGACCGGCGAGCCGATCGCCAATCTCGATCGCCCGCGCCCGCTCAGCAATAGTCAGCAGCGGGCACAGCTCGATCTGATCGCCGCCATCAATCAGCGAACATCAGGCCCGGGCCGCCGCGGAGGCGGAACTGACCGCGCGCGTGGAGAGCTTCGAGCTGGCTTATCGCATGCAGACCGCGGCTCCCGAGGCGCTCGATATCGATCACGAGCCGGAACACATCAAGTCGCTCTACGGGATGAATGATCCAAAGCTGCGCCATGTCGCGCGGCAATGTCTGATGGCCCGCCGGATGGTCGAGCGCGGCGTGCGGTTCGTTCAGATCTATTCCGGCGGAATGGAAAACGAACGAAGCTGGGACGGGCACATCGACATCGCCGGCAATCATTCCCAGTTCGCCGGTGAAACCGATCAACCCGTGGCCGGCCTGCTGGCAGACCTGGAACAGCGTGGGATGCTCGAAGACACGCTGGTGATCTGGGGCGGCGAATTCGGCCGCCTCCCCGTCTCACAAAAAGGCGCCAAGCCCGGCCGCGACCACAACCCCAACGCCCTGACGATGTGGATGGCCGGCGGCGGCGCAAAGGGCGGCATCAGCTACGGCGCCAGCGACGAAGTCGGATTCAAAGCCGCCGAAAATCGCGCCAGCGTCAACGATTTACACGCGACGATCCTCTATTTCCTCGGGATCGATCACACCAAGCTGACCTACCGCTTCAACGGACGCGATTTCCGCTTAACGGATGTTGCGGGTCGGGTGATACGAGAAATCATCGCGTAATCGAGCATCCCACTTTTAGTAGCGGCCGCCCGCAGGGCGGGGCTTTTCCCCAAAGTTCGTCACTTCCCTCCCGCATCCGTCAACATCGGCGTCAAGATCTTCGTCCAAAGTTCATACCCGGCGCGGGTCATGTGCAGTCGGTCGATGCGGTAAAGTTCGGGTCTCGGCTTGCCGTCCGAACCAAGCATGGGGTTAAAGACGTCGACGTACGTCAGATGGGATTGGCTCTTGATCCAGTCGGCGATTAACCCGTTAGCCGCGCGCATTGTCTCCACTTTGTTCCACCGCGACGGACTCGGCTTGATGGAAATGAAGTAGATCGGCGTATCCGGCAAATCCGCCCGCACCTTCGCGACGAACGCCTGGAACTCCGTGAAGATTTCCTCCGGCTTCTTCCCGCCGGCCACGTCATTGTCCCCCGCATAAAACACAATCTGCGCCGGCTTATACGGAACGACGATGCGATCCGCCCAATAAGTGCTGTCGCTGATCTGTGATCCGCCGAAGCCGCGGTTGATCACCTTCAGCTTCGGAAAATCCTCTTTCAGCGTGGACCAGAATCGGATGCTGGAACTGCCGACAAAGAGTGTCGCCCCCGCCGGCGGCATCTGCTTCTGATCGGCCTCCAGGAAGGCGTTGATCTCGCCGGCAAAGGGACCTGAAACCGGCGCGGTGGTTGGGCCGCGCCGAGGACAAGAACAAGGAGCGCTGCAAGTCCGCACCATCGATTTGGAATGAGCCGGTTTGTCTGCATGTGGATTTTTACCTGATTCGGGCAAGAACGTGAGAATTCGCCGGTAGCGCGACAACCGCATTTGGCGTGTTTCCGTCCCGCCAAATCGGACATATCGGACATAATCGGACACATTGCTACTACTTTACAGATCGACAAAGGTGTTGCCCGCGAAAAATCCTCTTGCGTGAGGATTGTCATTGGGTTATATTCAAATTCGATAAACCTGAGGTAGCGTCAGCGAGATCGACTCGATCCACCTGAAGCTTTCGGTTCGTTTCATTTCTGCGCATGTCCGGCCATCAACGTGGGAGATTCCATGGCAAAGCATACAGGTATTGCGGCTCATCGGAACCTGTGCGGCAAACCGGTCGCGCCGCGATCTCGGGGTCAAGCGCTGGCGGCAGCGGGGAGCACCCTGCTGTTGGCGATTGCTGCTTCAGTCGCATCGGCCAACTCGGCCGACTCCGTCAATGTAGTGAACTCCAGTTTCGAATCCAACGGCCCTTTCCCGTATCCGGGCTATGTCGCCGATAGTTCGCCCGTCACGCCGATCACTGGGTGGACCGATTCCAATGACAGTCGGGTTGGCGTGAATAACAGCGGAGGTCCGTTCGCGGGGTCTACCAACATACCCGATTACAACAACGTCGGTTTTATTCAAAATGCAACAAATGCGACGGGAACGCTGAGTCAGCCCATCAGCGGCCTGACCGCCGGGCAGCAATACTGGTTTCAGGTTTTCGTGAATGCCCGGCCCAGTTATGACGCGGCAACCCTGAACGCGAAGTACGGCAGCCAGACGCTCGTCAGCGCAACCAGCGTTCCCGCGGGCAATGCGAATTACACGTTCATCAACGTACCGTTTACACCCACCTCGAGCTCGGGCGCGCTGACGCTGGCGAATATTGCCACAGGCGGGACAAATAATGACAGCACCTTGCTGCTCGACGGAATTTCGGTGATCAAGCGCGCCGCGAACCAGGTGGTGATCGCCAATCCCAGCTTTGAAGGGAGCCAGGCGAATGGCGTGGGGTACTCCAACTCGATTGCCGGCTGGAAAACCAGCGGCATGACCGGCATCAACCCGATCATCGACGGCACCTCCCCATTTGGCGCCGGTACGCCGCCGGATGGAAACGAAGTTGCCCTGCTCCAGGCGCGCGAGGCTACTCCAGCGTCCCTGAGTCAAACTCTTCCGGGATTGGTGCTCGGACAGCAGTACACCCTGAGCTTTTATGTAAATGGGCGGGCCAATTATGATGTCCCCGAGCTCAGCGCCTCGCTCGGCGACCATATTTTTGACAATCTTGTCTCCACGCCCAACAGTGCGAATTACACGCTTGAGACCTTTACCTTCAACGCGGATCTCGCCGACGTGAGCGGGCCCCTTCTTTCATTCACCTCCAGCAACGCCATGGGCGGCAGCGATGCGACCGTATTCCTTGACAACGTCTCGCTCGCGGCCACCCCTGAGCCCGCTTCGATCTCGCTGCTGGGACTCGGCGCGATCCCTCTCCTGCGCGCAGAAGGCGATAGAGCGGCCGCGTCATGTTACTGACTCGCCGCTCGATGCTCGCCATTCCGATTGCTTTGTGGCTGGGCTCTGCTGTCAAAGCAGCGCCGCCGAAAACCGGGGTCTATGTTGCCGTCGGTTATGGGGGTGATCGCCTCCGATCGATCGATGGGGTGAACTGGGAATTGGCCGCCGAGTGGACCCCTCATGGCGGAGACGATCGGGACAACCTGATCTCGGTCGCCTGGGGCAACGGAAAATTCGTGGCCGTCGGTGGCGGAGTGACCGACAAGAACGGGCTCGGCGGACGCATCCTCACCTCCGCAGACGGCAAAGACTGGAAAGAACATCCCGGCCGAAGTTTCCGGGTCGCCCCGATCCTCTTCGGCAACGGGCGATTTGTGGCCGGCGGCCCGGATTATCACTTGCTCCGATCAACCGACGGCGCAACCTGGGAAGCCGCCGGAAAAATCTCCGATCCCAACGCCACCCACTTCCGCCTGGCGGCATTTGGCGACGGCTTATTCGTCTTCAGCGGCAACGGCCGGCGGTCTGACGGGCATGAAATTTTCTGGATGGTGAGCAGCAAGGACGGCACCGCCATCGAGAGCGAGCGGACCGATCTTCCCCCGCTACGCGGGATGGCCTTCGGAAACGGCCGGTTCGTGGCGGTCGGCCCCGACGGGCTGCGAATGAGCTCCGCCGACGGCGCGACGTGGGAGCACGAAGTGCGCGAGCCGAAACTGAACCTCTATTCGCTGGTTTGGACCGGAAAGGAATTTCTCGCCTCAGGAGATGGAAAGGGATTTTCGTCGACTGACGGAAAGACCTGGACGCCATGGCCCAAGCCGCTCCGCTGCGACGTGCTCTACGCCGACGCCGCCCGCGGGGTCTGGATCGGCACCAGTTGGCCCGGCAAAATGTGGAGTTCGGCCGACGGCCTGGAATGGAAGCCCTCGGATTTCAAAGCGCCCAATGGAATCAATTCAGTGGCGTATGGGGAAGTTGAATGAGCGGTGCGGAATGCCGAAATCTAATACCGGCGCGGTAGTTGATTTCCCAGAATCGACTCTCGACCTCTTAGAATTTTCCGATGACCCCCGCAGCACCGGTTGCCGTTGTCCCGAGACCTCCGCCGGATTCCTCACACAACGTCCTTATTGTTATTTGGGTGTTCAGGTTCGTGGCGGCTCATCCGATCAAGAATAGCGGTTGCGCTGTGAAGACACCGGCCGAGAGTCCGTAATCGCTGCATTATCGTTACTTTGACGCCAGAACCGCCATGGATTTTCTACAGGTTAGTGAAGACGAAGCCATCGCGGCCACCGCCTTGCTTGAACTCATCGCCAGTTCCGGCGAAGAGTATTCGCCACCTCTTTTCGCCGCACGCCCGTCCGGCGAGGTCTCAGAAGATAAAGGCGTCTCCGATCGCGACTCGGCCTCGGATCATCGCTACCGGATGCTCGTCGAAAGGCTGCCCGTCGTTACCTTCATGGCCAGACTGGATGCCAGCGTTCAGGAACTTTATGTCAGCCCGCAAATTGAGGCATTGTTGGGATTCACCCAGGAGGAATGGCTCGAAAATCCAATCCTCTGGTATCGGCAGCTTCATCCTGAAGACCGCGAGATGTGGGTCGACGCATTTTCTCGCACCTGTTCGACTGGAGAA
The DNA here is from genome assembly GCA_963754335.1 of uncultured Phycisphaerales bacterium. Taxonomy (GTDB): domain Bacteria; phylum Planctomycetota; class Phycisphaerae; order Tepidisphaerales; family Tepidisphaeraceae; genus JBBSDP01. The sequence goes on along the minus strand of CAVWFQ010000004.1, from coordinate 203,644 downwards.
ACTTTCCGAGCCGAATACCGCCTGCTCACCCGTGACGGTCGAATCGTCTGGGTTCAAGGCGAATGCCAGCTCCTTCGCGATGATAATGGCCGTGCGACCTTGTTACAGGGCGTAGCCTTCGACATCACCCATCTGAAGCGGGCGGCGCTGGTCGAAGAGGAAAAGCTTGCCGCCGAGGCAGCCAATCGCGCCAAGAGCGAATTCCTTGCCCGGATGAGCCATGAAATCCGCACGCCGCTCAATGGCGTCGTCGGGATGATCGACCTTCTGGCGAACACCACTCTGACCGATGTGCAACATCGCTACGCAAAGCTTGCGCGAGAAGCCGCAGATTCGCTGCTCGTGGTTATCAACGACATTCTCGACTTTTCGAAAATTGAAGCTGGCAAAGTGGAGATCGAAGCCATTGAGTTTGATTTGCATCGGATGATCGAGGATTTGTCGGTGTTGTTTGCGCCTGTTGCCGCCAGGAAACAGCTTTCGATCACCTCGTTCATCCGGCCCGAAGTTCCCCGACACGTGATCGGCGATCCCAACCGTATCCGCCAGGTGCTTACCAATCTCATCACCAATGCGCTGAAATTCACCGAGCGCGGACAAATCGGTATCCGCGCCAAAATACCGGAAAAAGAAGGCGACGGTGACTTGCGACTTCGCATCGACGTTCAGGACAGCGGGATTGGAATTCCTCCGGACCGGCTTGACCGACTATTCAGAAGTTTTTCCCAGGTTGACACATCCACAACGCGCAAGTTCGGCGGCACCGGCCTGGGGCTGGTGATCAGCAAGCGCCTGATCGAATTGATGGGAGGAGAAATCTTCATCGACTCGATAGTTGGCGAAGGAACGACGTTCTGGTTCACGATCAAAGTAGGGCATGCAGCCGCTCAAAGCGACCCGATTGCACCCCTTCAAGTGCCCGACTTGCGCGTACTCGCCGTCGAATCGGACCCGTTGCAACGACAGATTCTGGCCGAGCAGCTCGATGGCTGGCTGAGCCGCCCGCTGGAGATCGTTGGCGACCTGGAAGCCCTGCCGGCACTCCGCCAGGCCGTGGCAGACCGCGATCCGTTTACCGTTCTGTTGATTCCATTTGGTCCGGACAACGCCCCCCTGACCGGAGCGATCAGGACGGATTCGACGCTCCGCCAGACCAGGCTCGTGGCGGTCACTTCGGTCGACGAACGGACGGACACCGGCAGCATTCTACAGGCCGGCTTCTCCGCACGGCTGCAACGCCCGCTCACCCAATCGCAATTGATCGATACCATTTCATCCACGGCGGCGGCGGTCGCGCGGTCCGCAGCTGCCGCTGCTGAGCCTGTTGCGCGCGACGCCTCCTATCGGCTGCTCAAGGGTTTGCATCTGCTTATCGCGGAAGACAACGAGATGAACCAATTCGTCACCGAGGAAATACTCCGGCAAGTGGGTTGCACCTGCGAGATCGTCGGAGACGGAGAATTAGCCGTCGCCGCCATCAAAAAGGGAAAATACGCGGCGATTCTCATGGATTGCCAAATGCCCAACCTGGACGGATTGGAAGCGTCAAGGCGGATTCGGGCCTGGGAGCTCCAGACCGCGAGTCCACGACTGCCCATCATCGCGCTCACTGCTGATGCGCTGCAGGAAGACCGCGACAAGTGCCTGGCGGCTGGAATGGACGCGTACGTCGCCAAGCCAATCGACACCCAGGAATTGTTTGCCGTAATCGGCTCTGCGGTCGCGAAACAAACCAAGGCTGCATCGTCGCCTGCGGGCACTCTTCCGGAAGGGAATGAAGCGAGCCCCATCGATGTGAGTGCACTGTTCGCCCGTTGCATGAGCGATGCTGAATTTACTTCGCAAACGCTGGAAAAGTTTTGCCTGCGGGCGACACAGGACGTGGATTTGCTGCGCCAAACCTTTGCCTCGGGTGATATCAAGAGTCTCACTCGACTGGCTCACAATTTCCAAGCCGTAGCGGCGTACAGTTCCGCCGAACATTTGCGAACGATCGCTTGTGAAATCGAACAGGCATCCATTCGAAACGAATCGCATTCCATCGGGGCACAATTGGACGACCTGGAGACTGAAGCAAAGCGATGCGTGGAATTTGTGCCCAGGGCGATCGAGAGAGCCGCGAAGTTGCCCCCACTGGCGGGTTCGCTTAACTGGAATAAGTAAGCGATGAAAGTACTCATTGTTGATGATGATGATTTCGCACTGAGCGTGCTTGAAAATACGCTTACGCGCATGGGGTATTCGGTTGTGTCGGCCCGCGACGGCAACGAAGCAATGGAAATCCTTCGGGCTACGGAGATCCGGCTGGTTGTGACCGATTGGGACATGCCGAAGATGAACGGCCTTGAGCTTTGCCAGGGGATCCGGGCGCACGACCTGACCGGTTACGTTTACATCATCATGTTGACCGGCCGCGAAGGGGCCAAACAGAGGTTGGAAGGCCTGTGCGCCGGAGCCGACGATTTCCTGAACAAGCCGCTCGATCCTGAGGAATTGCTGGTTTGCCTGAAGACTGCCGAGCGGATTCTTTCGTTGGAAACGCGGGATGTGGCCTTGTTTGCACTGGCCAAGCTCGCCGAAAGCCGCGATTCCGAAACCGGCGCGCATGTCGAGCGCGTGCAGAGTTATTCGCGGCTGATCATGCGGCACCTTGCTCCGGAAATCAAAGCGCGCTATGAAGTGAACGAGGAATATATACGCCTGGTGTACCAGACCTGCGCCTTGCATGACCTGGGCAAGGTGGGAATTCCCGACAGCGTGCTGCTCAAGCCGGGAAGACTAACGCCGCCCGAGTTTGCGATCATGAAGACGCACACGATCATCGGCGCGCAGACGCTGGATGCGGCGCTGCAACGATTTCCCAACGCGCAGTTTCTTCAGATCGCCCGCAATATCGCCGCGACGCACCACGAGAAATTTGATGGCTCGGGCTATCCCAACGGCCTGTCCGGCGACCGGATACCGCTATGCGGCCGCATCGTTGCCGTGGCGGATGTCTACGACGCGCTGACCAGTCGCCGCGTGTACAAGGAAGCGTCAACGCATGAAGAAGCGATGGCGATCATCCGTCATGACCGAGGATCGCATTTCGATCCTGATGTGGTAGATGCCTTTTTACGCGCCGAAGAGCAAGTGATCGCAACCCGCGAGCGCCTCGGCGACCGTCCATGCAACTCCGACGTGACTCCTCCGGCATTTTCCGTTCCGGCCCGAACCGGACCCATCGCGCTCCCGTGCACGATCCTTCTGGCTGAAGACGATCCGGTGCTGCGGGCGAAACTGTATGAGTTGCTGTGCGCCACCGGCGAAACGGTATTTGCCGCGGAAGACGGTCGCCAGGCGATTCAACTTCTGGAATCACATCCTCCGCGTGTCGTGGTTTCCGACTGGGTCATGCCCAATATGAACGGCATCGAATTGTGTCGTCATATTCGGGGACGAAACAGTGTCGATCCCATTCATTTCATCATGCTGACGGCCAACTCCGACAAGGAGCGATTGCTCGAGGCGTTCCAATCGGGCGTGGACGATTTTATCTCCAAGCCATTTGATCCTGAGGAAGTCCTGGCGCGGGTGCGCCGGTATCCGTGCGACCAAACTTAATGATGAGCGCGTTCGAAAAGCGAGTGGAATCAGCGCCGTCAACGCCGAACTGGCCGTGGTGAACAGCCGGCTTGAACAGTTGACGATCACGGACGAACTTACCGGATTATTTAATCGTCGCCACGCCATGTCGCGTCTGGAAGAGCAATGGGTGAACGACGATCGCTACGGCCGCCAATTCAGCGTCATCATGGTCGACATTGATCATTTCAAGCATGTGAATGACACGCATGGCCACCATTCCGGCGACATGGTTCTTCGGCGTGTAGCAGGGGTCCTGGGCGAATGCACCCGGGAAACCGACGCCGTCTGCCGAATGGGTGGCGAGGAATTTCTAATCATTCTTCCCGCGCAAACAGTTCAAGAGGCGGCGGTTTGTGCCGAACGATGCCGCGTCGCGATGGCCACGGGTCCGCTCAGCATCGGCGGCAAAGCGATAGCCGTCACGATCAGCCTGGGGGTTTCCACCCGTCTGTCGGGCATGCAGCAAATTTCGGATTTGATCAAGTCCGCCGACCAAGCCCTCTACGCTGCCAAACGCGCGGGTCGCAACACGGTCCGAATCGCTGAATCCACAGACAATTTCAGGGATTTACGCACAGCAGACGCGAACTCTGTTACCACCACACCGGTTGTTTCCATGGTGTCGCCGATGAACATGGATGCGGTGTTGAAGCGGTGCGGCGGCGATCACAAATTCGCGGCTGCGGTGACCGAACGTTTTCGCCGCCAGGCATTGGCCGAAGTTGTCAAAGTGGAGAGCGCGTTTGAAAACAAGGACATGCCCGCCGTTCAGCGAATTGCCCACGCGCTAAAGAGCATGGCGGCGTATATGAATGCCGAGGCTGCTGCGGAGATTGCCGCGCAGATTGAAGACTTTGCCCACGCCGGCCGCCTGCATGATGTCGCTGCCCATCTGCCTCGGTTGAGAGCGGAAATTGAAGTGGTGCTCAAGTGGCTGGCCGAAAATACCGCAAAAGACGCGGCATGATCGAGCGTTCAAAACGGACTATTTGCCGTGAAACTTTTCGCGAAGCGTACGGAGAAAGAAGGCAACACGTTGGGACATCTTCAACTTCGGAAGCGGTCATAAATCGTTGCGGATTGGCGGACCTCTGTGGGCGTTTTCATGCGCTGATACGCTGCTACCCCTCCCCCCGCTCATTGTGTCTGCGAGCGCAATGCGTTAAATATCCCCTGTTGCCGCGCGGAAATGGTTGATGCGTTCAATGCACATGACCGCCATGAGTGATCAGGTTGGCGAGCTGCAAAAGACACCGGTGATTTCACGGGTTGCGCCCCTCCATCGCCAGCCCCGGTGTTCTCACCGAAGGGCAACGCCGAAGTCGAACGGGCTGTCGTCCACGGCACCGGCCCGAAAACCCTGTTCGATCGGGTCGAAGCCTTCGTCAGCCATCTGTCGGTTCGGGATAATTTCTGGCACAGTGTCTGTTCGTTCATCTGGCTTCCGCTGGCGTTTTTCAGCGGCATCCGCATGAAGCAGATCGATGCCAAGACCTTTGCCGCATTTCTTCCGTTCCGCAGGTTCAACCGCAACTGGTATCGCGCCATGGCCGGGGCGCCCTGCTGGCCAATTCCGAAATTGCCGGCGGGATGTACGTCTTCGGGATCTGCGGCGTCAATTACACCGTCGTCTGCAAACATCTGGAATACAAGTTTCTCCGACCCTGCCTGGGGCCTGCCGTCTACCGCATGACGCCGCGGGAAAACCTTCAGGACCTGATGGCGACTTCGAGCGAATTCAACGTGACGCTGGACCTGGATGTGCTGCAGCAGGGCTTCCGCCGGGGGGAACGCGATAAACGCGTGGGGCAATGCGTCGCGACCTTTCATGTCACCCCGAAGGTGCAGCACAAGATCAAGCGCACCCGGCGGGGACGGTAAGATCCGGTTCGTAGTGCGGGCTTCAGCCCGTATCCTCCTTCATTCGCCATTCAATGTCGGTAGGAAATGCGAACATCGAACATTCAACATCGAACATCGAACATCGAACAGATACGGCCTGAAGGCCGCACTACGAACCTCAATCTCTCCCCCGCCTCCTGGGCGGCGTTCCTCGCCACGTCCTGGACCTGGTGCATCGGGATGTTTTTGCCGGTGCTGCTCTTTCGGGATTATGGGTTGCGCGGATTTCTGATCTTCGCGGTTCCGAACATGATCGGCGCCGCCGCCATGGGGGCGGTCCTGAGAAATAGCGAAATGAGCCTGCGTCTCGTCCGTGCCCATGGCGCTGCCTGCGTGGCTTTTTCGACGGTTACGATCCTGTTTCATGCATTTTTCATCGCGTGGGTGGCTCGCGGATTGATCGGACCGTCAGCGCCCTGGATTACGGTCGCGCTGGCGCTGGGCATGCTGGGGCTCGCCAGTGGGAATCTCGCCGTCCGCGTTTTGGCCGTTTGGGTCTTCGCGCTATCGCTTGCCGCTTTCGCGGCCGCATTTTTCCTCAGTCGACAGCTCCCCCCGGCCGCAGCGAGCGTCACCACAAAACCCGCAATCGATCTGATCGGATTAACCGCAGTTTGCGCCTTCGGATTTGCATTGAATCCGTATCTCGATCTGACGTTTCACCGTGCGCGTCAATCGACGCGGCCGCACGAAGGTTCCGCGGCGTTCGGCGTCGGGTTTCTCCTCTTTTTTCCGCTGATGATTCTCTTCACGCTCTGGTACGCGCCGCGCCTTTCGCCGGATCGATGGGCGCTGGTCCCAACCGCGCTCGCGGGAGTGATCGCTGCTCACTGGATGATCCAGACCGCGTTTACAGTAGCCGTGCATGCCCGCGGAATCGCGGCTCATTACAAATCAAGCGGTGCGCATCCGGCTATGCTCACCGGGGGAATCGCCGCCGCGGTCCTGATTGCGGGCGCGATGGGATTGCCATTTGTCGAGCGTGAGCGCGAAGTAGGGGAATTCGTCTACCGCCTCTTCATGTTCTTCTACGCATTGCCTTTCCCGGCTTATGTCTGGCTCTGCATGAGGCCGCTCCGAAATCCGCGCCCGATTCTCGACCCGCGCCGATTCGTGGTCTTCCTGATCACCGTTGCGCTGACCACGCCCCTCTTCTGGTTGGCTTTTTTCGGGGGAAAAATGGTCCTGCTCGCCCCGGCGGTGGGGATTGTTTTTCTGTCGCGATATGTTACCGGCGGAACCGAGCGGATTTACGCCCGCGGCTATTAAGGAGCTCGCCAACCGCGTAGCGCGCATCCTTAATAGCCGCGGACGTGAGTCCGCGCGTCCGCTCAAATGAACGAATCCACAATGCCCTCAGTTACTTCACTTCCTCGATCTGAATCGTATGTTTGACCGGTTCGACCGCGGCGGCCGAGGCGTCGCGAAGCGGCTTCTCTTTCTTCGCCAGGGCCAGATCGATCCGGCGGATCGCCTCTTTTTCTTCCGGCACCTGCTTTTCGTACTCGAGTAGCGCGTGCATGGTCGTCTTCACCAGCGGCGTCTCGGCATTCTGCTGGACGCGGATTTGCGCTTCCACCTTCTTGAATGCGTCGCAGAATGGATTGTCGAGAAATTCGGCGGCGAGGTTGATTCCCTTGGCCAGATCGGCGGCCGGGAATTCTTTGCTCTCGGTTCCCCAGGTCACTTTCAGCTTTTCGGTCTTGGCGCCGCTCACGATCAACTTGAAACGGTTGAGGTCATCGTTGAACGGGAAAAATTCCAGCACGCTTCGCGTCGAGTTGGAGGTGGTGGGCGGGCCGAAAAAACAGAACGGATATCGGCTGCTTTCGACTTCCACCTTTCCGTCGGCCATGGAGAGGACCTTATGTCCCTCGCTCGCCTCGGCCTTGCCGCCGGCCAGATCGACGGTGATCGTGCCGATGTCTCCCTTGCAGCCGAGCCCCTTGAGATACGCATAGGCCATCACGAGATGGCCGTTGGCGTTGGGGTGGACTCCGTCGCCGCCGGCCAGGTCATATTTCTTGCCGTATTTTTCCTTGGCCTTGGCCATGACGTCGATCATCGGATCGAACACATCGGCGAAAGTCACCTGCTGTTCCTGGGCCACCTGCTTCGCCAGATCGCGCTCCGCGCCCAGGGTCTTGTTGTACATCTCCGCCATCGCCGGATTATGCCGGAAAGTTTCAGTATCAACGGCGCCGGGCGAGCCGACCACGATGAATCGCACGCCGCCGGCCTTCAGTTGCTCGACAATGCTCGTCTGTGCGTCGTGATAGTGCTTGGCCTTTTCATCGGTCATCGGCGAGTAGCCGCCGTCGTTCATGCCGTAGCAGGTCGTGGCGACGGTCGCGCCGAACGGGATCATGTCGTTGCCCATTCGTGCGGCGAATCCCCAGCTCGTCTCCCCGCTCCAGCCGAATTGCGTGGTGCGGATATCGGGAACGGGCTTGCACATCAGCAGGTAGTCTTCGATGAAAACCGAATACTGTTTCTGCTCGGTGATCGAGTCGCCGATGATCGCGACATAGTCGCCGGCCTTGAGTCCCTCCTCCGCGGCTCGGGCCAGACCGGCAATGCCACACGATACGGCGACCATCGCAATCAAAATGCGCCTCATCCGTAACTCTCCTGGAATGGTTCGATTCACCCCGCTCGATGTCTCTACCGGGCGGGCCCGGGCACGTTGCAATATGTGGCACAGCCGCCCTCGGCTGTGTTCCGCTTTAGTAGCACAGCCGCCCCCGGCTGTGTTCCGCCGAAGGCGGAAGAAACCACAGTGCTTCTCCGGAGGATTTCGATCTTCGATCGAACACAGCCGGGGGCGGCTGTGCTACAAAGATTTTCATTTCCCGCTGGACCGGCTTTTGGCGGCAGGCGAGAATACGATTGGCCGTGCGATTGATATCGACCCCAATGCTTAAAGACAGAAAGTGGATGTCGGGCCTCCTGCTGCTCATCTGCATGACGGCGTGCTTTCCCGTGACTGCACGCGCGTCAACGACCGAACAGGAAATCGCCGACGCGATTGATCATCTGGGCGACTCGAACTTCGATCGCCGCGAGCAGGCGTCGCGAACGCTCTGGTCGGCGGGAAAGGCAGCGGAGCCGGCACTGCGCCAAGCCCTGAAGAGCGACGATCCCGAGGTGGCGCAGCGGGCGCGGAGCATCCTCGACAAGTTCGAGTTCGGACTGCTTCCCGATACGCCGCCCGACATCTTCGCCCTTCTCGAACAATATCGCTCCGGCAATCCGCAGGTGAAAATGGCGGCTCTCGACGGGCTGGCGTCGCGCGGCACGCGCGGCAGCCGGGTGTTGCTCGGACTTCGTCGCGAAGAACGGGACGAGGGAATCCGCGCCGCCATTCTCAAGGCCCTCTCCTCGCACGCCCACGATGCGGCGGCGATGCTGCTGGCGGACGGGGACGCTCCGACGGCGCTCGGATTGCTCGCCGCGGCGGCCCCATCCGGCGGAAACTTCGCCCGCGATTACGCCGCCCTCCTCCTCGTCGAGGGAGGACTCGATGAGCAGATCGCCCGGCTCCGGGATGAAATCGCCCACGCGCCGTCCCCGCCCTCCTCGATGTTGCTGGCCTATCTGCTGCGTGCAAAAGGTGATCTGGACGGCGCTTCCAAAGCGGCCGAAGGCGCCGCCGATGCGGAATTGACCGAGCATCTGCTCATCGAGCGCCGGCAATGGAAGGAACTGGCTGCCCGCGTGCAGGCGCGCGTCGCACAGTCCGACTCGATCGACGACCTCGGCTTCCTGACAGCCTATTACCGGCTGGCCGGGGACGCCGTGGGATTCGAAAAATCGGTGACGGCGCTGAGCGATTTCGCGGACCGGAATCCCGATCAGAACTGGTACGTCGCCGAGGCGCTTTTTCTCAACGACCAGCCCGACCGCGGGGAGGCCGTACTCCTGAAACACCACAACTACCTGGCGGTGGCGGATTTTCTCGAGCCGCGATTTCAATTCGATCAGGCGCTGAGCCTTCCCAAGCTGGCGGCGGCTGAAAAGCCGGAGAATGTGATGCGGCTCAAGGCGCTCACCGCATCGACGCTCCGATTTCTGGGCAATATGCCCGCGGCGCGGGAGGTCCTGGACACCGTCGCCGGGGAAAATCGCGGGGTTGATGATTTCGGCGTCTGGGTCACGCTGACCGGCGCCGCGCGCGAGGTCGGAGACCGCAAACGTGCTGATGGATTCTGTGCTGAAGGTCTTTCCGCCGCCGCGCCAAACGACTCGATTCCCTGGCTCCTCGAAAAAGCGGGATTCGGCGACGGCTCGACGGCCGGGCGCTGGTGGCGCTTTCTCCGGCAGCAATATCCTGACGAAACACCGCTCGAAGCGCTCCATCGCCTGCACGCAATTTCTGACGGAACATTGGCCGGAGATGAACTGGAGGCGATCTGCCGCCGCGCGGAAGACGCGGCCTCTCACCTGCGACCGGGCGAGCGCGAACAGTGGCTCGACGCTATCGCCGACACGCTCTCGGCGGCCGGCCATCGAGATTCGTCTCAGCGTCTGCTGAAGGAGATCGCCGAAGCCGCCCCTTCAGTCCACGTCCTGCTGCGTCTGGGCGACAGCGAGTCCGATGCGGGCATGTGGCCCCAGGCGGCTTCCAGCTATGGCCAGGCCTGGGAAATGGACCGCACCCGTCCGCTCTCCCTGTTTCTGCGCGGCTGGGCACTGACCAAAGCGGGACGCGAAAACGAGGGAAAGCCGCTGATGGAAATGGCCCACGTTATTTCGCTCGGCTCCGACGGGCCACGCCACGAATTGCATGACGCCCTGACCAAACGCGGGCTCGATGCCGACGCGGCGCGGGAGCGAACGCTCATCACGCGGGTCGGCGATTTCATGACCTGGGAGCGAAGCGACGCGATGCGCCAGGGAGGCGACGACGCCAACGGAAAGGAAGACTATCTCACTGCCGCCGACGATTGGGAGTCCGCCTTCCTCAACAACCTCAGCAGGAACACCGGCTTTCTCGATCCGTGGGCAAACGCGATGATGCCCGCACTCATTCACAAGACGCGCGCGTTGGGATTGATTCGGACCGGCAAGCTGGAAGCCGGCCTGCACGAAGCCGACGCGGCGATGGCCGATACCCCCGGCGACGCCGACGCGGTCATCGACGTCACCAACGAATTGCAGAAGTCGGGCCATCCGAAAGAAGCCGACGCGTTCTTCGGTCGCTACACCGGCGTCTACGCGAAATTGATCGAGGAACATCCCAACAGCGGCGCATTGGAAAACGAGCTCGCCTGGGCACAGGCCAAAACGGGTCGCAACCTTGCTGAGGCGGTTAAACATGCGGAGCACGCCGTCGCACTGGAGCCTGAAAACACCGCCAGCATCGACACCCTCGCCGAAGCCTATTTTCAAAACGGCCAGATTCAGAAGGCGATAGACGCGATGGCGAAATGCATTGAACTGGAGCCAAAGGATCCGCATCATCGAAAGCAGATGGACCGCTTCAAAGCGGCCCTCAAGCGATAACGCGATCGACGGATTCAGTCCGTCCGATCGCACGAAGCAGCCCCGCGGCAATCGGCTTCAATTCCTTCAGATAATGATCGGTGAAGAGTTTTGCCACCGGTTTGCCGGCAACATGAATCTCGATTTCCGCCAGCGGGTTAGAGTCCGAGACCTTGGAACTCAGAACAAGGCGAATCTGCTCGATATCGTCGGCGTTCCATTCGAATTGCTGCCGGCTGAAAGGGCTGCTGAGGCGAAGGAGCAGACCCTCGGACCGTCCCAGGAGTGTCGTCTCCCGCCAGGTATCACGGATGACCAGGAGCATCACGCTCACTTCGACGATCGAGAATGTCGCCAGGATGACGAACTCGCCGAACAACGGCGACCGCCAGAAATGTCCTTTCCATCCAAACGGAAAGCACTCCGTGAGCATGCCATAAGCCAGGGACGCCAGACTCAACCCCGCCACAGCAAGAGCGACGTATGCGCTTTCCTTCGCCTGAAGCCATTCGCGGATCGCAAATTCGCCATGCTCCTCCCTCGCGACGATGCGACTGCGCGACGGCAGACGAACCTTCTGACGCCGCCGCGGGCTGGCGTAATCGAGAATGGGGCCGGGCTGAGGCGGGCTCGACATGGTTTGAATTTTAACGCAGGGAGCGGAGGAAGGCGTTAAATTTGGATGACGATGGGGGTAATCCGGATGCGTGACAGAATCGCCGGTCCAAAAGGTCTGCCCCTCTCCTGGTACTCCGTAGGAGCCGCGCACGAAGTGAGCGGGAAAGCACTCGGTAAACGAGAAAACATTCCCGCTTACTTCGTGCGCGGCTCCTCCGGAGTACCGGGAGAAGGGACACTTCTTGTCCCGCCGAATCTGTCACGCACCCGGACCCAAAAACGCGTCAGCCGGTATTGATAATCGCATCTCCCGTAAGCGAGAACTTGGCGAGAGCCTGCCGGACGATTTTTTTCACTTTCCCTAGATCGTGGCTGTCGGAAAGTTGAATCCAGAACGCTTCGCGCGCTTTATCAACGTCATTCATCGTGCCTAAGCCGGACTGAATGATCGAGCCATGCAGCGATTCAGCGAACCAGAAGACGCGGAAGTAATAGTCGTTGTCCCGGTCTACCGGAAAGGTGATGGTCAAACGACGGGGCATAGGATCCTGAGGTCGTCACGCATAATTCAACGACGTGGCCCGCGGCAACGCCGGCGTAGAGTCACTCCATCGGCTCGGCTTGCCGATGAGCGGCCAGGCGTGTTTGCCGAGGGTGACTGAAAGTACGTCGCAGCCGCGCGTGTTGAACATCCGGCTGAAAAGGATGCCAAACGCGATGAGCATGCCGGTAACGAAGCCGCCGATATGGGCCCAATGGGCGATGCCGCCACGGCCGAAACCGAACTGCTTGCTCACAACATTCATGAGGATGTCGTAGCCGAAATAGATCAGCAGGATCCAGAATCCGCGCAACTGGAATATCTTGCAGCCGAAAAAACGCTTGAAGCGGAGCCAGATGCTGATCCACATGGCGCAGAAGACGCGATGGATCGGGAAGAGGATCAGGTACATGCCCGCCAATCCCATGATGGCCCCGGAAGCGCCGAGCATCGGGCCTGAAGGGCCATCGCCCATCGACATCAGGTGGACGGCAGCGGCGCAAACGGCGAGCACAGGATAGATCAACGCGGTGGCGATGTTTCCAATCAGCGCGTTGACCCGTGTGCCGAAGACCAGCATGAAGACCATGTTCCCCGCCAGGTGCATGGCGAAGTTATAAATGGAAGATGTGTCGTGAAGAAAAGCATGGGTAATGAGTTGATACCAGTGAAATTCGCCGTTGAGTCGCTCGGCCACGGCGGCCGACAGCACTTGCCTCACCAGTTCATCGTCGGACAGGGATCGACCCGAATCGCCGGACTTTGCGCGAAGTGTCAGACGATCCTCCGGAGGCATTTCCTGAGCGATCTCGTGAATCTTCTGCGGGCTGATCTCAACGATTCGAGGATGAGCCGACGGCGACCAGAGCATGAAATTGCTCGCGGGTCGATCCAGCCCTTCGCCGCCATAATTCTGGGCGATGAAGAAGGTGATACTGGCCAGAATCGTGGTCGCGGCAATTGACCAGATCGCGTACGGCTTGCGGGTTCCGTAGGCCTCGGAACGAATCGGAATCGGCATGGGCGTCACCCACACCAGCAGGCTCACCCAGCGGATCCATTGATAGGCGGTTTCATGAAGGGAATTTTCGTCAATGCCATGGCTCGTCAGCACCGGCCGTCCAGTGGTGATGTTGATTCCGCAACCAACGCAGATTTTTGCACCGGTTCGGCGCCCCCTTTTCGCAACTGGGACAAATCGGCCCGTTCATCGCTCTCGACACGGCCGCCGGACGATTGGATTCCAAAGCCGGACCCACAGCCGCGGAAGCCAAATCGGACAATTCGAAATCGCCTTCGCCCAGGCGACGGCAATTCAAAATGACGAAATTCGAGCCGGTATTCCCCGATCGCGATGACGTCCCCCTCTTCCAGTTCGTGCTCGGCGACGCGCTGGCCATTGACGAACAGGCCGTTGGTACTGTGATTGTCGATGATTTTCCACCGCGACGGGCCGATATCGACACGCGACAATTTACAGTGCAGGCGCGAAACCAATTTGCCGGGGAGTGCGATGTGACGTTCGGGCAGTTTGCCGATCAATATTTCGGCGATTCCGCCCAGAAGGATCCGCGTGCCGACAGTTTCCGGCCCGACGGTTACGACCAACCCGCTATCAAAGTCGCCGAGGCCATTTCCCTCAGGAATTGTTTCGCCGCTGACCGGCTGAATGACCAACCCGCAGTTCGGGCAGCATCGATGTTTTCCGACGGTCGATTCTGACGCTTGGCCGGGAACCGCGCAATTGCAAATCAGATCGATCATGCTTCCCCACATCCGGAATTGGACTTGACGGAAAGCGGTGATCGCTCAGCAATATGATGGGCGACGCCGCTTTTGTGCGACGCGATGATAGCGTCGCAAGAGGCGTCCCCGCAAGTTGAATCAAGTCAACTGTTCGCTCGGGCTGCCTCGGCGGGAGGCTACGCGCAATGTCGTCTGCTGGCGAGTGTAGAGCGGGATGTTGATTCCGGCGCATCGGCCTGGACGCACGCCTTGGCGTCGGCGTTAACTTGCCGGCCCCTCAAGGTCCAATCTTCAGCGGTGCGGATGTTCCGGATTGCATACATTTTCAAGGCGGGATCGTAGTGAATCATATTGTCCTTATTGTTTGGAATTGAAGAAAACTTCCTTAGCGCTTTGCCGCTTCGTCCTGGGCGGTTTGGCGGTAGGACCTGGGGGCCGACGGATCAACCTTCGTCCGGGAAGTCGGGAGTGCGGGCAGTGAGGAATAGAAATCCTCGGGAGCTTTGACGGTCGGCTCGACGGCCGGCGGTGTCGCGGCCGGCGTCTCGCAGGTCTTGATTGACAGGTCCTTCGCCGCCCGGAACTTTCCTGCTGTCCGCGATGTGGGGACATGATCGATGCTTTCAGGCATGGTGTTCACTTTCTTTCATGGCGCCAGACGCCTGCGTGTCGGGCAAAGAGAACGGGCCACATTTCTGCCGCCCGTTCCCGATGCGAATCATTGATGCGGCGCGGTTTAGTACCCTTTGTGACCGCCAGTGCGGCCTCCGTTGCCGGCGGTGTAGCCGCTGCGGCCTTCGCCGGAATTGCCATTCCCGCCGGCGCCGCCATACGCGCCGCGGCTGGGGCGATTTTCTCTTGGCTTGGCCTCGTTGACGGTCAACGCGCGGCCTTCAACTTCCTGGCCGTTGAGAGCGGCGATAGCAGCCTGTGCTTCGCTGTCGCTTCCCATTTCGACGAATCCAAAGCCTTTGCTCTGGCCGGTGTCCCGGTCGGAAATGATCTGAGCGCTTTCGACGGTGCCGTGGGCGCTGAACAGGAGCTGAACCGCCGAGCTGTCGGTCTGATAGCTCAAATTGCCGACGTATAACTTCTTGCCCATTACAATCTCCAATGAATCATCCGATCCGAATTTTACTTTCCGGGCCGGAAGGAAAGAGGCCACTATTGCGGCCCATGGGGTGGGAGAGGATCGAGAAGAGACTGCGGGGCAGAAGAGGAACTGTCGCGAAATCTGGTCTTTTCAGCTTACCTACCGCAATTATTTTACAAAATTGAAATGTATCTGTCAAGTGAAAATAATAATTAAGAGTCGGTTTTCGCACGTCTGGCCTTCGGACGTGCTACAGTCATCGAACAGGAGAACGACCATGCAATCACAATTAACCGGCACTCATCAGAAAACCTACGAGCGCGTCTTCCAGCATCCCATGCCGCACAACCTCCAGTGGCGGGAAGTCTGGTCGATGCTCAATGCAATGGACGATGCCCAGGCCGTTGAAGACGATAAGGGCAACCTGAAGGTCTCGCGGAATGGCCAGACGCTCGTGCTCCGCCGTCCCCGCGGCAAGGACCTGGCCGACAAACAGGAGCTGACGCAAATCCGGCATTTCCTGGAGCGGTCCGGCGTCGCCGCGCCGGCACCCTCGCCGGCGGGCACGCATCTGCTCGTTGTGATCGACCATCGTGAGGCGAGAATCTACAGCACCGAAATGCACGGGGCGGTCCCGCAGCGAATTGCACCTTACGATCCGTTCGGCTTCGGCCGGGACCTGCATTACAACCAGGACGATTCCAACGGCCAGCGAAAGCCCGAACAGAAGAGCTTCTACGAAGCGGTGGCCAAGACCCTCGGCGGAGCCCAGCAGATCGTGATGTTTGGCACCGGCACCGGAGCCAGCAGCGCGATGGAGGCACTTCTTCGCGATTTGAAGAAGAACCACCCGGAACTCGCGGAACGAGTCATTGGATCGGTCGCCGTGGACGAGCACCATCTGACCGAAAATCAATTATTGGCCAAGGCACGGGAAATCTTCGCGCTCCGCGGCTTGCCGGGCGTGCGATGATGTGGGATTTCACCTCTATGGAACGTCGGTGCAGATCACAGAATGGATATCAGGCTTGCCGCGATAGTGAATCCACGAAATGAGCCGCACAGGGAACGGGCGGCAGGAAGAAGTTTCCCTGACGAGTCTAAACGGTGTCCCATTGGTGTCGCTGTTGCCACGCCCGGTGAAAAGCGATTGCTCGTTTGGATGCCACAGCAAGCTTTGCCGGTTGTTTCGCGAAGCCGCGAGCGGTCAATGTTTCGTCCCTCCCAGCAACCCTCCGCCCGATTTTGATTCATCAGTCTCTTTGATCCTCGATTCGTGGGGCTCAATCGGAATCTTCGGCTTCCATTTCAGCCATTCGTCCTTCGATTGATCGTTCAGGAAGAACTGCGAATTTTCTGCCACCGCTTCCCCGGAATTCTTCTCCGGCGTCGCGAAGGCGACTCCGCCGGTCAGAATCGAGCGGAGCGAATCGAGCTGGAGTTTCACCCCGGTGAAGAGTCCGCCTTTGAGTTCGGCGCCTTTGACGACCCAGAATTGGGAGTTTGATCGGACCAGATCTCGATAACGATTCCAAACCACAACAGTGACGTTGACCGAATCCGCAACATCGCTCAGCCGGATGTCCTGCACCACGCCAACCTGGATTCCCCGGTAATTCACCGGCGAATCGAGCGTGAGCTGGCCAATCTGGTCGGCGTGCAGAATGATCTTCATCCCATGCGGATCGCGCCGCGGCGCCTGCTCCAGGCCTTTGAATGTCTTTGTCGGCGCGCCGTCGCCGGGATTGGCTTCAATATAAGGTCCGCTCATCAGGGTGTTCAGGCCGCTGACATTCTCCAGCGAAATTTCCGGGCGGACGAGCCAGAAGACCGTGTCGGTCTTGGCGATGGAACTATAAGCGGTTGCCAGCCGCGCCTGCACGTTGACGTGCTGAAGATCCTCGCTGAGTTCAACACTTTTCACTTGCCCGACGGTGACGCCGCGGACGACCAGTGCCGATTCGCCGGGCTTGAGTCCTTGCGCCTCGTTGAATTGAATGGTGATTTCGCTTCCGCGCTCCTGGTGCCGCTGGTAAAGAAAATATCCGGCCAGCGCCGCGGCGACGACCGGCACAATCCAGATGATCGGGAATGGCCAGCGCATTTTGCGAACGATCGCCCGGGGCGGATCGCTCATCGATTTGGATGGCGGCGCGCTTTTCGTCCGCCGATCGCACATCCTCCGGCTGACTCATAACACTTCTTCCTCTCGCTCCCAGATCAATTGCGGATCGAAGCTTGCCGAAGCGAGCAGCGTGCAGACGACCACGCACCCAAAGGGCAGCAGCCCTTCTCCCGCCCGCACCTGGGCCATCTGCCCGAGCTTGACCACCGCCACCCAGATCGCGACCACGAAGACATCGAGCATGGCCCAGCGTCCGATGGAATCGATGAATTGAAACAGACGGGTCCGCAGCAGCTTCATCTTCGGGGTTCGCCGCATGGTGGTTACGACAACAAAGAAGAGGCCAAAGAGCTTGAAGAGCGGAATCACGATGCTCGCAAGCAGGACGATCAGCGCAATCACATAATCATGTTGTTGATAGAATTTCACGACGCCGTCCCAAACCGTGTTCTCCGAAGTCGCGCCGTACAGTTCCAGATGGAGGATTGGAAGCAGATTGGCGGGAATATACAGAATCAGCGCCGCCAGTGAAAACGCCGCGGTCGCATGCAGGCTGCTGAAACTCCGCCGGGCGATGCGCGAGCCGCATCTGACACAATGGGCCACCGTTCCCGGCGGGAGCATTTCCAAGGTATGGACCTGCCCGCAGACTTTGCAGGCGATGATGTCAGTTCGCTTCGCGATTCGTGCCTTTCGTTGCCATTCATTGCATTGTCAGAAGAAACACCGATTCGCGGAACGGAGGAATTGATTCGATTGCTTCAGACGTTGAAATGGCTTCTGGGAACAGCCGCCCAAACGAAGTACCATTTACCAGTCCTGGCGGTTTCTGCTTACCCCCAATGAATTACAAAGCCGCATCGCAATCAATCCCAAATCCAGTTTGGCGCCGGCCGGAATGGCTGATTTTTCTGTTCCTTCTTGCATCATGCGGCGCTTTCGTGGCCAGCAAAGTGATGATTGTGCGGTACTACCGCGCCGAGGATCGACTCGCGCGCATTCGAATCGATGCCGGGCGAGCCGTTCAGGAGAAAATCAATTCGAGGCAATCAGATCAGCGCGGTCCCGGCCTGGCATGATTTCCGAACACCGCGATGAATCATTTTGATTCATCCTGAGACTGTAGGTCCAGCAGAATCAAATCCTCCGGCGAAATCTGACAGGATACTTGATCGCCTGGCGCAAAGTGGCCCATCGCGTTCGTAGTCAGGACGCTCAATTCGGACCCGCCCGCAGTGCGCAGCAAGAGTTGAACGGTCGGCCCGCGGAAAATACTTTCGACAACCGTAACGGGAAACGAACCGTTGCCGGGTGCGTGGTTTGCGACGGAAACGTTTAATTTCTCGGGACGCACGGCCAACAGGATCCGCTCGATGCCCGTCGCCAATTGATCGGCTGGCAGCCGAAGCGGCACATCTTCCATGCCGATCAGTTCCACCCACCCGTCAGCACGACTCACCACCCGTGCCGACAGGAGATTCGTCTGCCCCAGAAAATCCGCGACGAATCGCGTCGCGGGGCGGGTGTAGATCTCCCGGCCAGGACCGATCTGCTCGATGCGGCCCTTGTTGACGACGGCGATCCGGTCGGACATGACCAGTGCCTCGTCCTGATCGTGCGTCACGAAAATGAACGTAATGCCCAGGCGCTGCTGCAATCGCTTGAGTTCGAGCTGCATCGCCCGGCGGAGTTTCGCATCGAGCGCGGCCAGCGGCTCGTCGAGCAACAGCACTTTGGGCTCGCAGACGAGAGCCCGAGCGAGGGCGACACGCTGGCGTTGTCCGCCGGAGAGTTGGTCCGGCTTGCGAAGCTCCATTCCCGCAAGCCCGACCATTTCGATCGCTTTTTGGGCGCGGTCGCGCGCTTCCGCGGCAGGCGTCTTCTTCATTCGCAGGCCGAAGCCGACGTTGTCCTGAACATTGAGGTGCGGGAAGAGGGCGTAGCTCTGGAAGACCTGGTTCACGTTTCGGCGATAGGGGGGCAACGCCGTCACGTCCCCGCCGTCGAGATGAACACTGCCTGTCGTCGGCGTCTCGAATCCCGAGATCATGCGCAGCAGCGTCGTCTTTCCGCAGCCGGACGGGCCGAGGAGGGTCAGGAATTCGCCGGCGGCGACGCGAAGATCAACTCTGTCCACGGCGACGAAATCGCCGAATCGTTTGGTGATGCCGATCAGTTCGACCATCTCATGATACCTCCTAAGTGTAAGAGAAACTAAGTGCGGTTCTCTTTCCTACTCGTACTCCTACTCCTCTCTTACTCGTATTCTCTTCGAGTCGAAGACGAATAAGAGTATGAGTACGAGTAGAAGTAGGAACGGAACCAGAAGCGGCTTCCCATCTTTCCTCTCCTCTATTCTCAATCCTCTATCCTCTCCCTTTTTTCAGCGAACGCGCCGCGAATAAAAACGTCGCAACGAAGAGCGCGAGCAAAGTCATCCCCAGGGCCGACCCGAAGGGGAGATCGCCTCCTGCGTAGAACTGCTCCTGAATTTCGTCGCCGATGAGTCGGACCCGTCCGCCACTCATCAAGCCGGTCACCGCGAACATCGCGATGGCGGGGACGAAGACCATCATCACGCCGGCGGCGATCCCCGGCCGCGTCAGAGGCAGAATCACAGACCAGAAAGTGCGCAACGGACCAGCACCAAGATCTGATGCCGCTTCCAGGAGAGCGCCGTCGAGTTTCTCGACGCTGCCGAAGATCGGCAGAATCATGAAAGGCAGATAGGTGTAAACAAGCGTGATCATCACCGCCGTCGGCGTATAGAGGATCTGCACTTTCGTCTTCAAAATAAACGGAATGACGTGTAGCGACTGGAGAACCGTATTCAACAATCCGTCGCGCATGAGAATGATGAACCACGCGTAGGTTCGAATCATGAAGCTCATCCAGAAGGGGATCATGACCGCCATCAGCAGGCGGTTGCGCCGACTCGCCGGGGCCCGGCCGATGTAGTAGGCGACCGGATAGCCGACGAGGGCGCAGAGCACCGTTGTCGCGCCGGCGTATTCCACCGAGCGAACGAACACACGCAGGTAAGCGGGGCTGAAAATCCGCGAATAGTTGCTCGGCGTGAATGTCGCTTCCACTTCCCCGACGCCGATTCCCCGGAAAAAGCTGTAGACGAGCAGGATCGCGGTGGGCGCGACGACGAAGAGGACGAGCCACGCCGCGAGCGGCGCGAACAGCGCCCAGGCGCGAACGCCGGGGCGAAGCGCGGGGTGCGAATCGGAAATCATTGTGTCTTGCTCTGTCATTGCTAACCTCATCGATCAGTCAGGTCCGATTTTCACGACGGGGCAGAGCGGCACCATGCACGTGGATGTCCAATTCGCTCAAGCCGCCGCGCCGCCCCGTATCGGTTGCGCACCTTTCGGTCTTCTTGCCACCTGATACGGGGCGGCGCGGCGGGGACGACCTGCGTCATCCGCAGGCGTCTAGACGCCGCTTTGCCCCGTCGTGGTGGAAAACGCGCGACGACGCGCTTTTGTTCATCCTCCGCTCCGCAGCTCCGTCATCAATGCCGATACATCGGATGCGGCATGTCCAATATCGTGAAAGACCTCCAGGTGATCGATTCCCCCCGGCGGATAACTCGCAGGATTTGCGAGCTGTTCCGGGCTCAGAAGTTTCCGCGCTGCCTCGTTGGGGTTCGTGTAAGGGAATTTGTCCGAGATGATCTTGCTCACTTCCGGCTTCAGCACGTAATTGATGAATTTCTCCGCAGCTTCCTTGTGCTTCGACCCCGCCGGGATGCAGAGATTGTCGATGAAGCGATGTGCGCCCTCTTTTGGAAGCACGAACTTGAACCGCTTATCTTTCGAAACAAGCATCGCAGCGTCGCCGCTGTAGATCACGCCAAGGTCCACTTCTCCGCCGACCAGCGGCGGAGTGGGAGTCGCAGCGGCGAAGACTTTGATCAGCCCGATCCACCTCTTGAGCATCGGCTTGGCCTTCGCCAGATTCTCCGGGGTGACGTCGTTGATCGGAATTCCTGCGCTGCTAAACGCCCACGACACGATTTCCCGGTTGTCATCCGCCACCACGATTCGTTGTTTGTATTTTTCCTGGAATACGTCGGCGTAGCCTTGGATCGGCTCCTTGATCACGTCGGTGTTGATGATGATCCCGACCGTGCCGGTCATATACGGAACGGAAAATTTCTGGCCGGGATCGTACGGCAGATCGCGCATGTTCGACTCGAGATTGCTCACGTTCGGAATCTGCGAGAAATCGAGGGGAGCCAGGAGCTTCGCCCGGATGAGATGCTCGACCGTGTACTCCGATGGCTGAACCACATCGTATTGCGATGGATTGGAGATCAGCTTCGAAAGCATCGCCTCGTTGGTATCGTAGACTTCGGTATCCGTGGGGATTCCGGTCTCCGCTGTGAAGCCGTCGATCACTTCGCGCGGCACATACTCTGAGACAATGAACAGGTGAAGTTTCTCCTGTCGCTTGCCGCAGCCGGCTGGAAGAAACGCCGCGATAAGCGGGAAGATCGCAGCATAAAAGTGAAATGTTCGGTTTTTCATGGGTCGATTCCTCAAGAGTTCGAAGACGAAGAAGCGAAACGATGTGAAACGGGCAATCAACCGCGACGCCGGCTCGCGTCACCGGCGAGCACCAGCAGCGCGGTTGCGACGATGAAGAGCGTGGAGACGGCATTGAGCGTCGGCTTCAGCCCGACTTTGATCGTCGTGTAGATCAACACCGGCAGCGTGGTCGACTCGGCGCTGCACGTAAAAAACGTCACGATGAATTCATCCAGCGACAATGTGAAGGCGAGCAGTGCCCCTGCGATCACCCCGGGCATCAGATAGGGAAGGATGACTTTGAAGAAGGCCTGCATCGGCGTCGCGCCCAGATCCATCGCGGCTTCCTCCAGCGACGGATCGAGCCCCGACAACCGCGCCTGAACGGCGGCCATCACGAACGGGAAACAGAAAGTCACGTGGGCAGCCACGACCGTGAAAAACCCAAGCCCGATCCCGACGGCGTGAAACAGGAGCATCAGGCTCACGCCCATGATGATCTCCGGAATGATCATGGGAATGTAAGCGAGCGCCGAAAACGTGCCGCGCACAGGAAAGCGGAAGCGATGGAGCAGCCATGCGCAAGCCGTTCCCATGATGACGGAGATGATCGTGGTTGCCGTCGCGATCAGCAGGCTGTTTTCGACGGCCGACACGAGTGGCTCGTCGCGCAGATCGCGCCGTACCATTTGAGCGTGAAGCCGCCCCAGGTGAATCCTGTGGAATCGTTATTGAATGACCAGGCGACGAGGAGAAGGATCGGGAGGTAAAGAAAAACCATCACCGCTATCGTCCAGGCGCCGAGAAGTTGAGGAATGAGTTTGGGTCGGCGGGACTGCGGTTTGACCATTTCGCGCTTAGCGGCCTCCTTCGAAAATCGAAGCCACGTAAAATGTATCAATCGCGCAGTCGCACGCAATAAAAAAATCCTCTATTTCGCGCCGATTTTTTTGCTGACGACTTCGATGCGTCCAGAGCTCGGATTTCCAACGGAGACGGTTCAGCCGAACGGGTCGTCGCCGCCACGCTTGCGCCTTCGCGATCGGTGTTGAACTCACCGCAGGATCGGTCGCTCCGGTGGCCCCGTGGTATTTCGCTTCTTGCTCACTTCCCCTCTTGGCGGAAGCGTTCGGACCCGCGCTCAACTGATCGCCAGCGGTTTCGAACGAATTTTCAGTAGTCGTAAGGCAATGTAAACAAGTGCCTTACGATAAAACCAATAGGCGTTTTGTGGTCCGCTAACCCGGCGGCGGACGCAGTGTCCATATAATAGAGGCGAATTCGCATCAGTGCGATCGTCTCGCAGAAGGAGTTGTCCATGAAAGCGTTCATTCTCAGCACGATGTTGGCGATCGGTGCCGTCCCGGCAATGGCCTCAGCCCACGGGCATGGGGGCGGCGGTGGCGGAGTCCACGTTTCCGTAGGCGTCGGCTTTGGTGGCGGATACCGGGGTGGGTACTACGGCGGCGGCGGATATCGAGGCGGATATTGCGGATATGGCTATCGCGGCTGGTGCGGTCCGGGATTCGCCTTTAATTTTGGTTTCCCGTCTTATTACCCCTACTCCTATTACGCTCCTCCGGTCTACTACTCGCCGCCGGTCTATTACCAGCCGCAGGTGATCTACTCGGCGCCGCCGGTTGTATATTCGACGCAGTCCACTTACAGCGCGGCGCCGACCTACAGCGCGCCGCCCACTTACAGTGCTCCGCCGACGTATAGCGCGCCTCCGACTTACAGCGCGCTCCTGCGACCGCGCACCGCAGAACTATGCGCAGCCCAGCCGGCACCCGCGGCGCCGCAGGTCTATCAGCAGTCCGCTGCCGCCGCGAATCCCCCCAGCGCCACCGTTTACACCGGTGCTCCTTACTACCGCACGCAGCCCCAGGTTTATTACTACGGCCGTTGAGTAATCGCGGCTGAATTGACGGGCAGGCTCTGCGTCGCGCAAGGTGAGGGTGCTGGATGCGGAGCCTGCCCGAAGACGATCTTGTGGTGCAGGCTTCGGGCCTGGCGTTAGATCGAGAGCAGGCTGGAAGCCTGCTTCCGCAAAGCAGTCACTCGTGCCCGTTTCCCTCTTCAAAATAAACGTGATCGCCGAGCGTGACGAGGCGGAGATATTGCTTCCAGTGCGCTCCATTCGCCGTCGATTCTGCGTCGAGTTGCGATGAGACGGCCGACAGCGTGGACGTCGGGCGATCCACAAGTGCCTCTTCCAGCACGCGCCCATCCATCGGCTGTTCCGGCTTCTGGTGGAGCAGTGCGAGGACCGTCGGAGCCACATCGTCATTGCCGCTGGGTAGGTCATCCACAAATCCCTTGCGGAAATCGGGTCCGTCGGCAATCAGTGTGTTGTGCATATCGAATCGGCTCAGGCTTCCATGATTTCCCTGGCCGGGCCCCAGTTTCTTGCTCTCCGAACAAAGCAGGCCGGGCATTCCCGTGCCGCTGGCCGCTTCGTCGGACCAGCGCATCGAGAGGACGATATCGGGGGCTTCGGGAAGATCGATTTTCACTCGATCGAACGAAAACGTTCCCTCCAGGGCATTGCGCGTGAAAATGACACCGGCAAAGTCGGTTTTCTGAAGGAACTTCACGAGCCGCTGGATCACGTCAATCTGATGGCCGACCACGTAGATCAATACCGATCCGCTGCTGGTGGCCAGCAGGACTTGGCCGGGAGTGGGGGGTTGCGTGAATTTGATGAACGCATCAAATCCAGCGTCGCAAAGGATCGAAACCAGGTCGATATTGCGCGAAATGGTTGAGAAGCCGTGGTCGGAGACCACGATCACGTCCGTCTTGTCGCGTACTTTCGCGGCATCGAGCGCGCTCAACACGGCGGCCAGATTCGAATCGTTGCTGCGCAACGCTGCCTTGGCCACGGCCGATCCCGGGCCGCTCCCATGTTGCGCGTAATCCGGTTCGCTCATCCAGAGAAACGTGAAAGCGGGGATGTTGCCTGCCCACAGCCGGTCAATCAGCAGTTTCGTCGTCCAGCGGTCCTGATCGGCGTTGGCGAATTTTTTCGGATCGGCCACCTCCGGAAACGGAGAGGCGGAAAGGAATTCGGGAGCAATCGCGTCTTTTGGCATCGACTTGCCCTCAAAGACGTCGATCGATCCGCCGGTCGTGCCCGAAAACCCGGGCGCGTCGCGATCGAGGAGAAGTGCGACCGGCTTGGTTCCCGCCACCACTGTTCGAAGTCCCGCCCGACGCAGCATCTCGGCGATGGTCGGGAGGCGGAGATATTTTCCGCCGGACAGCTCATCTCCTTTCTTAACCGCTTTGGCCGTCTCCATGCCGATCGGCTTCAGGAGCTCGATGTCCGGACGGTACTCGTGATTCGCCATCACGCCGTCATGGAGTGGATAGGCGCGGTCGCCAGCGCCGTTCCGTTGACTTCAGTCGAAGACAAATAGACCGGATGATGATGTGCGAAGAACGAACCCTCCTTGGAAAGCCGAAAGAGCGTCGGCGTGTCCTGTTCGGTCACCGAATCCGGCCGCAGGCCATCCCAGACCATGACGATCACATGCTCGGTCGGGGCAGGGGATGCCTGGCAGACGGCCGGTGCGAGCAAACCAGAATGAATCAGGATGGAGCAAATCAAGGACGGGCGGACAAATCCGAATCTCATTGGTTCTCCAATCGGATTCCAAGGTGGGTGAATGCAGCTCATGCAAGTCGGTGAGTGGACCCTCCGGAGTGGCGGCTTCAGCCGCCACTTCCTCGGACTCAAGATCAATGCGTCTGATGAGGAATCTGTGAAGACAAGGCTTCGGTTTGGTTCAGGTCGGCGACCGACTGATCTGGCGCCCACCGCGAATCAAGGCAACTATTGTGAAGGCAATCGCGAAGGCGCAAGCGGCGATCCGGCGATCGTTCGTCCGGACGCGCTGACGCCGGCCCGTCGCTTGCGCCTTCGCGATTCAATCTGTCGTTTCTTTCGATGTGCCGGGAGAGGAAAAAAATCCCCACCACCCTCAAGCGTCTCACCCTAATTTCAAACTGATCCACTCCCTCGCTTGCCGCCTCGCGATGGATTTGTACAATCCTCCCCCTTGCCTGGGCGTAAGGCGAACGGTTTTTCGCAAGCGCTCCCGGGGCATTCCCCTGAACAGGAAAATTGCTTATGCCCGCCACCGGAAAAGTCACGCAGGTGATCGGTTCGACTTTCGACGTTGAATTCCCCGAGGAACAGCTTCCCAGAATTTACAACGCACTCAAGATCGACGCGCATTACGCCGGGGTTCACATGAACCTGGTCGGCGAAGTACAGCAGCATCTCGGTGGCGGGAAGGTTCGAGCCGTGGCGCTCGGGTTCGACCGACGGCCTTCGCCGCGGCGTCGATTGCCTCGATACCGGGGGGCCGGTCACCGTGCCCGTCGGCAAGGAAACGCTCGGCCGGGTCTTCAACCTGCTCGGCGATCCGATCGACAACCGCGGGCCGGTCAATGTCGAACAGCGACGCCCGATCCATCGCGAGCCGCCGGAATTCGTCGACCTGACCCCCAAGGCCGAAGTTTTCGAGACCGGCATCAAGGTGATCGACCTGCTCACGCCATTCCTCCGCGGCGGCAAGGCCGGACTGTTCGGCGGGGCCGGCCTCGGCAAGACCGTCGTCATCCAGGAACTGATCGCCCGTATCGCCCAGCAGCATGGCGGATATTCGGTCTTCGCCGGCGTCGGCGAACGCACCCGCGAGGGGACCGACCTCTGGCTGGAAATGCAGGAAGCCCAGATCGGCAACACCGGCAAGCACGTCATCGATCAGACCGTCATGGTCTTCGGCCAGATGAACGAGCCGCCGGGCGCGCGTCTTCGCGTCGCCCTGTCGGCCCTGACGATGGCCGAGTATTTCCGCGACGAAACCGGAGCCGACACGCTGCTGTTCATCGACAACATTTTCCGCTTCACCCAGGCGGGCTCGGAAGTGTCGGCGCTCCTCGGCCGTATGCCCAGCGCCGTCGGTTATCAGCCGACGCTGGCCACGGAAATGGGCGAATTGCAGGAGCGCATCACCAGCACGAAGAACGGCGCCATCACCTCCGTGCAGGCCGTCTATGTGCCGGCCGACGATCCGACCGACCCGGCCCCCGCCAACGCGTTCGCCCACCTCGACGCGTTCATCTACCTCGAGCGTTCGATCGCCTCCAAGGGCATTTATCCCGCCGTCGATCCGCTCGCCTCGGCCAGCCGGGCGCTCGATCCGGACATCGTCGGCGAAGAACACTACCGCATCGCCCGCAAGGTGCAGAACATGCTCCAGCGCTACCGCGATCTGCAGGACATCATCGCCATCCTCGGCGTCGACGAACTGAGCGAAGAAGACAAGCTGATGGTCGGACCGCGCCGCAAGATCGAGCGATTCTTCAGCCAGCCGTTCTTCGTCGCCGAGCAGTTCACCGGCAAGGAAGGCATCTACGTCAAGATCGCCGACACGCTCCGCAGCTTCGACGAGATCACCGACGGCAAGGCCGACGATCTCCCCGAGCAGGCGTTCCTCTACGTCGGCGGCATCGACGAAGTGCGCGAGAAGGCGAAAGGGATGTGACCATCGCTGTGAGTTGATTCGCCGCGTGCCCAACGGGCCGCATTCTTTGAAACGAGACAGCAGCGCAATACGGAGGAGCTCCAATGAACCAAATAGAATTCATGTCAGAAATCCTCGCCAAAGACCCCGGCTTCATCGCCATGACATTGGGGGATTTCAGCGACGCCGACATGCTTGCCCGGCCCACGCCGGCCGCGAATCATGCCACCTGGCAGATTGGCCATCTGATCGTCTCCGAAACGGGAATGCTCAATTCAGTGGCGCCGGTGGAGTGCTCGAATTGCCGGCGGGATTTGCAGACAAGTTCAAGGGGGAAACCGCCAAGAGCGATGATCCGTCGGACTTTCCGAAAAAGGCCGAGATATTGGAGCTTTACGGCAAGATGCGGGCGGCCACCGTTAAATGGGCCAGGGGATTGACGGTCGCCGACCTCGATAAACAGACGCCGGAGAAAATACGACAGTGGTGTGCGACGGTGGGGCATCTGATCGCATTGCTCCCGCAGCACACCGCGATGCACGTCGGTCAGTTTCAGGTTATACGCCGGAAGCTCGGCAAGCCGGTTTTGTTTTAGCCATAGCGAAATGTAAGCGCGACCACCAAGGTCACCGCGCCTTTTACGAGGCTCAAAAGCCCGTGCAATTATTACCAACTATTGAGAATGAGTCTCAACCGCATTAATATGAAGGGATGGAAAAGCGTATCCCCGCCGCAAAAATCACACTTCAACTTTTTGAATTACTCGAATCCCGACGGCTAATGTCGGTCGCTCCAATTTATTACGCATCTGATGGCAGCGGTAACAACCAGGTCCAAACCGCGTGGGGAAGTAGCGGAGTGGATCTCACTCGCGCCGCGCGAGTCGCGTACGGGGATGGTGTTTCCTCCATGGCGGGAGCCGATCGGCCCGATGCCCGGGAGATCAGCAATGTTCTTGCGACGCAACTCGTCGACCCCGAGCCCAACAGCCGCAATATGAGTGACATGATCTATGCCTGGGGACAGTTCATCGACCATGATCTGGACCTGACGCCGGCTGGTACGACCGAGTCGGACCCGATCACCATTCCATCCGATGATGCGACTTTCACGCCGGGTAGTTCGATGCCGTTCACGCGAGATGTTTACGACACGACAACCGGAACTGATGCGTCCAACCCGCGTCAACAGCCCAACACGGTGACGTCGTACCTGGATGGCTCGATGATCTATGGCTCCGATGCGACGCGCGCCGCGGCATTGCGCACATTTTCCGGCGGGCAACTCAAGACCAGCGCCGGCGACTTGCTCCCGCTGAACAGCGACAACCTTCCCGAAGAAGTCGATATCCCCGGAACCGATCCGACGACGCTCTTCCTGGCCGGAGATGTGCGCGTCAACGAGAATTCGGAACTGGCTGCGATCACAACCTTGTTCGTACGAGAACACAACGCTCAGGCGAGCAAATTGGCCGCGGCACATCCTGACTGGTCAGATGAAAAGCTCTATCAGGGCGCACGCCAGATCGTTATCGCGGAGATACAGGCGATCACTTACAACGAGTTCCTGCCCGCCCTGATTGGCAATACGTTGCCGGCCTACAAGGGGTACAGCAAGCGGGTCAACCCGGGGATCTCGACTGAATTTTCCACGGCGGCGTTTCGCATCGGCCACAGCCTGGTCAACGGGAACATCGACTTTTTCGCCAATGACGGGAGCGAATCTCACGATCCGATCGATTTTAATGCGTCGGCGGATCAGCCGGTTGACCTCCAGGGAGGACCCGGATTTGAAGGCACCGGCGTCGACAACATCATGAAGTATCTCGCCGCCGACAATTCCCAGGAAGGGGACAGCCAGATCGAGGATGCGCTTCGCAATCAGTTGTTTGCGCCATCGGATCCATCGGTCGGCGGATTGGACCTGTATGCGATCGACATCCAGCGCGGCCGGGACATGGGTCTGCCGGACTACAACTCTGAGCGGGCCGCCTTCGGATTGCCGAAGGTGACGTCATTTGACCAGATCAGCAGTGACCCGGCAGTGCAGTCCGAACTCCGGCAGCTCTACGGCACGACCGTCGATGCGAAAGGTCATACCGTTGACAACGTGAATGACGTCGATGTTTTCGCCGGCGGACTTGCTGAGGACCATGCCGCCGGAAGCAGCGCCGGACCGCTTTTCACGCGAATCATCGCCGACCAGTTCGAACGCACCAGAGCCGGGGACCGGCTCTGGTATCAGAAGACATTCAGCGGAAAAGATCTGAAGTCGATTCAGAATACCACCCTGGCGGAGATCATCGAGCGCAATACGTCGATCACGAATCTTCAAAACGATGTTTTCTTTTTCCAGACCGGCACGATCAGCGGAAGCGTTTCCAAAACGACCCGTTTGGGCCAGGTGACGCCGGCGGGATCGACCCAGGTCTCTCTGCTTGACGCCTCGGGAGCGCTCCTGGCGACCACCCGGACCGTCGGCGGCGCCTATCATTTCGACAATCTCGATCAGGCGACGACCTACGAGGTCTTGGTCAACGCCCCATTGGCGCGAGCCGGAACTGTGCTGGATCAGGACGTCTCGCTGGTGGATAACAGCGGCGCGGGCCAATTCGATGTCGATTTCGTCTTGAAATAAGATTGCCGGATGCAGAAAGGGGCACGCAGAGCTTCAATTCAATGCTTGTTCTGATGCAGTGAATGACACGCCTTGCAGTCGGCGGCTTTCTTCAGAGCAGGAATTGCATTGGGCGCATCATCAACGACGCCTTGCGCGGCCTTGGTGAGCGCCGCAGTTCGGTCGTCCCAATCCGTCTTGTCTCCCTTCGGCGGGTCGTTCTTCCCGAGCATTGCATAGAGCTCGAGCAATTCCTGCTTCTGTGCAGCATCCGCTTTGCCCGACATCACTTTCTTGAACAGAGCGTCGGGGCCCTTGTTGGCCTTGTCCATGATCTTTTTGATCGGGAGCGTGGCGGTGGCGTCAGCCGGCTTCGTGGCCGGGCCGGTCTCGGCAATTGCCGCCATTGCGATCAGGCCTGTTGATGCCAAAGCGATTGATACGACCCATTTACGATTCATCTTCTCTCCTTGAGTAGTGGCCGCAAACTATGGAAATGTGGCAGAGCAGTCAAACACTGCATCGGTTGCACGAGCATATGGATTTCTCTCGACATTAGCCCCTCTATCTCTACAATCCTGCAACCATGCGCTGGCGGCCGTTTCACATCGCGCTGCTGATTTTCCAGGCTTTCTGGCTCAACATCGTCGTTCCCGGCCATACGCGTGGCGTGGTGTCGTTGCCGGGTTCGGCGTGTGAATCATGCCGTCAACCGCTGCTTTCCTGTTGTCCGGCAGACAACTCTCGTTCATCGGGCCACGCCCCCGCGCGCGATCCGGCGTCGCATTGCGCGATCTGCTATTTCGCCGCCCGACTCACGCTTCCGCCCGTCGTCGATTTCACTCCGCTGCGGCTCGGACTGGCCGAGATTCTTGAACCGCCGGCGCCGCTAGTTGTCGAAAGTCTTTGCGTCGTCCTCTCGTATGACGGACGCGCTCCTCCTTCTCATGTCTGATCGGCCGCCGGCGAGGCCGGTTCTGTGACGCGCCAATTCTTCTGAGGTGATTACCTCGGAGTTTCAGGCGTCATCGAATCGCGATTCCATCCGTGCCGGCATTTCGCGCATACATCACGATTCATCAGCCATCGGCGCGTGAGTGCGCGCTGTGGACTGCCGCATCCGGACTTGCCGGTATCGGCAGAATTTGAGGAGCTCTATGCGAAAGCGATATCTGACCGTGGTCGCTTGCGCCGCGCTTTGGGGTGCGGGCGGGTTAGTCCACCGGGCCTTTGGACATGGATTTGCCGGCGACCGTTTTTTCCCGCCAACTATCGCCACCGACGATCCGTTTGCCGTCGATGAACTGGCCCTGCCGACTGTTTCTTACGTAAAGAACGCGGCCGGCGATGATGGTCCTGCGAGCCATGAAGTTGATGCGGGATTCGAATTCGACAAGGAAATCTTCCCCCACTTTGCGATGGGCATTTCCGATAATTACACCTACATCAAGCCCGACGGACAGCGGTCCATGCAGGGATGGAATGACATCGTCGCAACGGCCAAATACGAGTTGTGGATCGATGCGCCCCACGAAACCATTGTGTCCGTCGGAGTCGAGGCCGACATCGGCCGCACCGGCAAGCGCGATTTTTCGAACACGTTTACTACCTTGTCGCCGACGCTCTACTTTGGCAAAGGCCTCGGCGATCTCCCTGACAAGCTCGCGCCGCTGCGCCCCTTTGCCGTAACCGGCGTGGTCGGTCAGGACATACCGCTCAGTACGGCGGCCTCCAACGACCTGGAGTGGGGATTCGCCGTCGAATACAGCCTGATGTATCTCCAGCAGAACGTGGCGGACGTGGGGCTACCTCATCCGATTCGAGACATGATTCCGCTGGTCGAGTTTTCCTTTGACTCACCCGAGAACCGCGGGGGTGGCGTGACCACCGGCACCGTCAATCCCGGCGTGCTCTATGAAAATCCCTACTTCGAACTCGGCGTAGAGGCCAACATTCCCGTCAACGAGCATTCGGGCGCGCATGTCGGTGTGACGCTGCAGGTCTGGATTTTCATCGACGATCTCTATCCCAAGACATTCGGTCATCCCCTTTTTGGAGAACAACAACCATGAAAAACAACAGGCTTCGCATCGCTTTTGCCGCAACGGTGCTCGCGCTCTTCATCACGCGCGTATCGCTTGCCCACGCATTTCTGGATCGGGCCGAGCCGAAAGTCGGCTCAACCGTCCATCAATCTCCTGCTCAAGTCCGGATCTGGTTTACTCAGGATGTCGAACCTGCGTTCAGCAGGATCAAGGTGTACGACATGGACGGCAAGCAAGTTGATGGAAAGGATACTCATGTCGGTGATTCGGAAAAAAATCTGCTGATTGTTTCATTGCCGCAACTTTCTGCGGGAACTTACAAAGTTTCCTGGCACGTCGTGTCGGTGGATACCCATCCGACGCAGGGCGATTTCAAGTTCACGATTTCGCCGTAACGGGATCCTGTGGAAGATTCCGCGTTGAATACTTTCTTTGCGCTGGCACGCGCCGTTCATTTCGGTGCGTGCCTGCTTCTGCTCGGCCTGCCATTGTTTGATCGCCTGATCATCGCGCCGCTTGATCCATCGCTCCGCGACACGGCGGATCGAAACTGGAAGCCGATCGCCATGACCCTTCTGCTTCTGGCCGCGATCGGCGCGTTGATTTCCGGCGTGGCGTGGTTGGGATTTATCGCCATCGAAATGAGCGGACTGCCGCTGCGCCAAGCGCTCTCCCGTGAGACGCTCGGTCTCGTCTGGAGCCAGACGCATTTCGGAAGATTGTGGCAGCTTCGCGCCTTCTTCTGGCTCGTGGCCAGCACTCTGACAATCCCGCCCGCGATAGCGCAGTTTAGCCGCGGCCGCCTGGCCGTGTCTGGACGACCGGATCAAACCATCGCGCGCGCCACACTGACGGCGATCGGAACCGTTGCAGGCATTGGTTTAATCGGGAGTCTTGCCTGGGCTGGCCACGGGCAGACCGGCCCGCGCGTCGCGTTGCACCTTCCCGCCGACGTGGTTCACCTTTTGGTTTGCGCAGCCTGGCCGGTGGGTCTGTTGCCGTTTTCGCTGGTCCTGCTGCGCCTGCGCCGCTCGCCCGCGCCCGTTGCCGGCGAATCGATCGTCGCCATGACACGCCGCTTCTCTGCCGTAAGCCTTATCAGCTTCACTCTCCTCGGGGGCAGCGGTCTGATCAACACATGGTCTCTCGTTGGCCCGATCGGGAATCTGTGGAGAAGCGATTACGGCCGTCTGCTCTCGTTCAAGATCGTCCTGTTCATTCTGATGTTCATGATTGGCTCCCGAAATCTGCTCCACCTCAAACCACGGCTTGCGACTGATCGCGCCGCGGGCCGGAAAGGAACTGCCGCCCGAAAACTGCAGCGGAATGTGCTGATGGAATTGCTGCTGGCGTTCATCATCCTGCTCGTCGTCGGATATCTCGGCCTCATGATGCCGACGTATCACGAGCATCACATGCACCCCACTCCGCACGCGGCCGATTCAGCGACTCCTTGATACCTTGCCTCTCTCGAATTCGCGTAACAATCCGCCTTCGCCGGGCAACAAGGCTAAGATGAACACGGAGTTCTCGCATGGCGCTCAAAAAGCATCCCTTCGGCAAGACCGGATTTGAAGTTTCCACTCTCGGATTCGGCGGCGCGCCGATCGGTTACCTCAAGACCGATCAGGAACGCGTCGGGCAAATCCTCAACCTGATGCTCGACGGCGGAATTAACCTGTTCGATACGGCGGCCAGTTATCCCGGCTCGGAGGAAGCAATCGGAAAAACCGTGGGCCACCGCCGCGGCGAATTCGTGCTCGTCTCCAAGTGCGGCAGCAAACTCGGCGATGTTCACGGCGAGCCCTGGAGCGCGTCGCTGGTCGCCCATACCGTCGATCGTTCGCTGCGGCATCTGAAAACCG
This sequence comes from uncultured Phycisphaerales bacterium, assembly GCA_963754335.1. Taxonomy (GTDB): domain Bacteria; phylum Planctomycetota; class Phycisphaerae; order Tepidisphaerales; family Tepidisphaeraceae; genus JBBSDP01. The sequence continues at coordinate 169,907 of CAVWFQ010000004.1, read as the reverse complement.
ATCACCTCGACGTGGTGCTTCTCCACTCGTGCAACCTCGATACGCTCGAGCGCGGCGAAGCGCTCGGCGGCGCTCGTCGCCGCGCGCCAGGCGGGGAAGATCCGCTTCGCCGGCTACTCCGGCGACAATGAGGCGGCCGCCTACGCCGCAACGCTCCCTGACATTGCAGTCATCGAAACGTCGGTCAACGTTGTCGATCAGATCAACATCGACAAAGTGCTCCCCGCAACACGCAGCGCCAACATCGGCGTGCTTGCCAAGCGCCCCATCGCCAACGCCGCCTGGAAGGAGATCGCTGAGCAGCCAGGCCTGTATGCTTCATACGCGAAGGTCTATCACGATCGGCTCAAGCAGATGAAGCTGACCCCTGCCGATCTTGGTTTTGACGGATCACCGGAACTGGTTTGGCCGGAGCTCGCGCTGCGATTTACGCTGAGCCATGACGGCGTTCACACTGCCATCATCGGCACGACCAATCCCGAGAATGCGAGGGCCAACATCGCCGCCGCCGAAAAAGGCCCGCTGCCGGCTGAGGTCGTAAAGAAAATCCGTTCCGCATTTCAGATTGCCGACCCTGAAGGGAAGTGGACGGGGCAAACGTAAATGAATACCGGTCCGCATGACGAGCGCCGGAAATTCCTTACGCGCGACTTGTCATCGAGGGGTCAAATCGGGCATAATTCGCGCTTCGCCGAACGTTCCGGAGAGATGGCCGAGCGGCTGAAGGCGACGGTTTGCTAAACCGTTATACGGGGTCAAACCCGTATCCGGGGTTCGAATCCCCGTCTCTCCGTTCCAAATTTTCATCAGTTTTTCAGTGTATTGCTCCGCCTCGACTTGCCGCGGATTCTCGATGGAGTCGCATCGATATGGCACTCCAAGGGGATGGTTATTCGCTTGGTCTCGGCTCCGATGCCAACGCCGGTGCACTGAACAGCCGTTCGAATCAAAAGCGGACGCCGCTGCGTTCTTGATCTGCAGCCCGAACCGCATCCACCAGCACCTTGAACTCGCTGCGGATCTCCTTGGGCAGTTTCCCGGCGAATCGTTTATCCAACGGAACGCATCGGATCAGCTCTTCGACGTCGCTGATATCCTTGCTCCGCGCGGGATGTTCCAGTTCGCAGAACAGTTTGATCGCGACCAAATCCTTCAACAACACGACGCGAACCCCATTGATGATCGAAGTCTTCTCGATCGTGACTCGCGCATCCTCGGGCGTGACGGTATGAATCCGAACTCCATCGAGCACGTGTTCCCTGCGAGTTTTGTCCCTTACGGCGCCGGCCGCCTCCAATTGGTCCCCGGTCGCACGCCGATCAGTGGTGTAGAAATCCAAGTCGATGGTGGACCTGCCAACGCCATGCAGAAAAACGGCAATGCCACCCAGCACAGGAGCGTCGACCACCTCTCGAAGTCGGCGCACAACGTCAAGAATATGTTTGTTATCGCCGGGCATGCCGATTCCCAACTTGTCGCGAAGCCGGCGATTACGAATGCCGAGCGTGACGGGCATCGGCTCAATATAGTGTGGAAAGCTACACCGGAGAAAAACGCAATGCAGCATTCACTCCCCACCTGCCGCGTTTTTTGAACAAAATCGAACCTGACCGGACACCTCTGGACATAACTGGACACTTTTGCCGATTTATAACGAAATATTGCTGTTCTAACGCACATGATAAGGCGAACGTAAGTCGCTTATCGCTTTGCCATCAGTTACCCTCCAATATTGATCGGATCGTTTGCGAGCCGCTCAGAATGCGCTAAAAACGTCCAATAAAATTCAAATCTGTCCACCTTAAGATTTCGCTTGAACATTTCTGAACGATCGTGCATACTATTGGGAGATTATGGAAGGATTTCGACATGGCCGTTGATGCCCCTTCACGGTTGGAGCGACCTGAAGTAGAGCGATTGGTACGGGAAGCACTGATGCGCCGACTGCGCGGCGCGGGCAGTGCGCCCCCTTCCCGCGAGCGACATGCGGAAATGCCGCTGTCGGCTGGCGGGCCGCCGCATCCGCTCGTAGTGAACGTGTCGGCCCGCCACATGCATGTGACGCAGGCCCACCTCGACGCCCTCTTTGGCCCTGGCTCCAAGCTCACCAAGCTTAAGGACCTGTATCAGCAGGGGGAATTCGCCTCCGAGCAACTGGTGACGATCGTCGGACCTCGCCAGCGGATCATTCCCAATGTTCGGATCCTCGGGCCGATGCGCGATTACACGCAGGTCGAGCTGAGTTATACCGACGGCATCTACCTTGGAATCGATCTGCCGCTGCGGATCAGCGGCAATCACAAAGACACGCCCGGCTGCACGCTCCTCGGCCCGCGTGGAGCGGTTCACCTCGACAAGGGTGTCATTCGCGCCGAACGCCACGCCCACATGTCGACGGAGGACATGAATTACTACGGCGTGAAAGACGGCGACTACCTGAAACTCAAAATCGAAGGCCCGTGCGGCCTCACCCTTGATCGCGTGAAGGTGCGCTACCACCCGAAGGTGGTCCTCGAAGTGCACATCGACACCGACGAAGGAAATGCCTGCGATCTTGACTCCGCCACCAAACTCGAATTGATCAAATGAAAAGGGTCCGTTGTCCGTGGTTAAAGAATTACAACTGACAACTGACAACTGACGACGGACAACTGACAACTGACAACCGACAGAACAACGATTGCAACTAACCGAAAGGATTGAAATGCCAAGCGAAGCACTGGGCCTGCTGGAATGCAAAGGACTCGTTTGCCTCATGGAGGGAAGCGATGCCATGCTCAAGGCGGCGAACGTGGAAATGATCGGCTGGGACAAAGCCGGCAGCGGCATGGTAACGGCATTCGTCAAAGGCGACGTCGCTGCCGTCAAGGCCGCCATCGATGCCGGCGCTGAGGCGGCCGGGCGCGTCGGCACGGTCGTGAGCGTGCATGTGATCGCGCGCCCGCACGATGACCTTGGCGGAATGATGCCGAAGCCGAAAAAGCCGGCCGTCACCGTCTCGGATCGAGGGATCGCGACCGCAACGAAAAAATGACAACCGGTTGAAACGTGAAGACGTGACAGGATCACGGTGCGCTTTAGATTTTCTTCACGTTTCACGTCTTCACGTTTCAGTGATGCCCGTTTCGGTTCGGTTGGATTCAAACACTTTGAAGGATTTCCCATGGCAGACCATGATTTCAGCAGCAACGGCTCATTCGGCACCGCAATCGGCTTGATCGAAACCAAGGGTTGGGTCGGCCTCGTCGAGGCGACCGACGCGATGTGCAAGGCCGCCAACGTCGAGATCGTCAAAACGATCCAGATCGGCGGAGCCTTCGTGACGACGATCGTCCGCGGCGACGTCGGCAGCGTGAAAGCGGCAGTTGATGCCGGCGCCGAAGCAGCCGGCCGTGTCGGAGAGCTCATCGCCTCACACGTAATTGCCCGGCCGCACCCCGATCTCCTCGCCGGTTACGGCGCGGGTGGTGGTGGGTCTTCGTTGTAGGGAACGTGTCGGGGTGACGGAGTAACGGAGTGACGGGGTGCTTTCCCGTCGGATCCGCACTCCCATACTCCGACACCCCGTTACTCCGTCACAGTACTCCGCCCATTTACAACAATGCTCGTCCTCGTCGCCAACCTCGGCAGTACCAGCTTCAAGTACAAGCTCATGGACATGAGCGGAACTGGCGTGGAGGTTTCGCGCGGCGGATATGAGCGTATCGGCCAGGCGGGTTCGCCCATCAAATCGCACGGCGACGTGATCGACCTCATCCTCAAGGATTGTGGATGTAAGCCCGATGCGATCGGCTTCAAGGCTGTTCATGGCGGGCCTATTTCCGGCGCGGTCCGCGTCACAGACGAAGTGCTGAAGGTGATGGAAGATTTCTGCGACGTCGCGCCGCAGCATAATCCAGTCTACGTCTCGGCGATGAAGGCTTTTCGCGAGAAACTGCCGGATGTGCCGCAGGTGGCGGCGTTCGAGACCGCGTTTCATCAGTCGATCCCCATGTCGCGGCAGGTCTTCGGCATTCCGCACGAGTGGACTGAAAAATTCGGCATCCGCAGGTATGGATTTCATGGCGCTTCCCATCGCTACATCAGCACGCGCGTGCGGGAAGCGCTGGTACCCAATGCCCGGCGGATCATCAGTTGCCACCTGGGCGGTTCGAGTTCAATCAGTGCAATCGAAAACGGCAAATCCGTGGCCAACTCCTTCGGCATGACCGCCCAGACCGGCCTGCCTCACGCCAGCCGCGTAGGCGACTTCGATACGTTTGCGTTGCTCAAGCTGCTTTGCAACGGCCTGTCGCTCGACGAAATCTTTCGTCGGCTCGGCAAGGAAGGCGGGCTGTTCGGAATCAGCGGAGTGTCGCCCGACATGCGCGACATCGAGAAGGCCGCCGCCGGTGGAGACGATCGCGCCAAACTCGCGATCGATGTATTCGTCGAAGCGATCCGCCATTACATCGGCGCTTACCTGGTGGTGCTCGGCGGATGTGACGTGCTGGCCTTCACAGGTGGCATTGGCGAAAACGGATCGGCCATTCGCGACGCGATCTGCCGCAATCTCAGCTGGGCGCACATCGTGCTCGACCGTCAGAAAAACCAGATTCGCGGAACGGAAACGAAAATCAGCAGTGTCGAGTCGGGCACTGAAATCTGGATCGTTCCGACCAATGAAGAATTAATCGTCGCCCGGCAGACCGCCGCGGTGTTGAGAGCAAACTAACACGGTGGGCCGAGCCCACCCTACTGGAGACCTTTATGGCAAATGGTGAAGCAATCGGATTGATCGAGACCAAGGGCATCGTGGCGGCTGTCGAAGCGTGTGATGCGGCGCTCAAAGCCGCCAACGTTCAGTTCGTCGAACAGCACAAGGTCGGAAGCGGCCTGGTCGCCATCACGCTCAAGGGCGATGTGGCGGCAGTTCGCGCAGCCGTCGATGCCGGCGCTGAAGCCGGCGGACGCGTCGGTGAAGTCGTCTCCGTCCACGTCATCCCCCGCCCGCATAACGACGTGGCAAAGATGGGATGAGGGAAAGAAAAGTGAAAACGTGAAACGTGAAGACGTGAGAAGACTTCGCCTTTCTTCACGTTTCACGTCTTCCCGTTTCACGCTTCCCGATCGCGGCGATTACGCAGACACGGAGCCTCCCCATGTTCCTCGCACGAGTCACCGGCCACGTCGTGGCGACGCAGAAGGACAAGTCGCTGAACGGCCAGAAGCTGTTCGTCGTCGAGCCCCTCAACGTCAAATACGACGAGACCACGAAGAAGCCCGCCTCCCTCGGCAATACCGGGCGGGCGATCGTTGCGCTGGACAGCGTCGGGAGCGGCGAGGGCCAGCTTGTCCTCGTCGTGCAGGGCTCGAGCGCCCGTATGACGGATCAGACCAAGAATCTGCCCGCCGATGCGGTCATTGTCGGGATTGTCGATTCCGCCGTCTTCGCGGGGACGACCTTCTATCAGGCCAAGTAGACAAGGACTGAGCCATTACGACTCAGCAGGCTGTGATGAACCAGGCACTCGTTCAGGATGTTGTCGCGGAAGTGATGAAGAAGCTGGGGAGCCGCGCTTCGAGCGGCAATGGCTCGGGGTTGGCGCTGGTGAAACCGCCGGCGCCGAAGCGCCCAAGCGCCGCGAAGCCGAATCCCACCCCCACCGCATCGACGTGCCCATCGGATCGTATGGCGTTTTCGATAACGTCGATACCGCCGTTTCGGCCGCGACGGATGCGCAGAAAAAGCTCGTCAAGCTTTCGATGGATGATCGCGACTCGATCGTCAAGCTCGTGAAGGGGATGGCCGGGCAGAATGCAGATAGCTGGGGCGCGATGGAGATGAACGAGACGAGGATTGGCCGTCTCGACCACAAGATCGAAAAGCTGAAAATCCTGGAACTGGTGCCCGGCGTGGAGTTCCTCAAGACGCAGGCGCAGAGCGGCAGCAATGGCTTATGCATTGAAGAATTTGCCCCGTTCGGCGTGATCGGCATCATCACTCCGGTCACTCACAGCGTTCCGACGCTCACCGCCAACTTCATCAACATGGTGGCGGCGGGCAATGCGATCGTCGCCAATCCCCATCCGAGCGGCGCCAGTTGCGCGGCCTTTGCGGTACGCGAATACAACAAAGCCATCGCCGCGAAATTCGGTATCGATAATCTGGTCACCTGCGTTCTTCCGCCGACGCTCGAAACCGCCGAGGCGATTTTCGGTCATCGCGGCATTCCGCTGCTGGTCGTGACCGGCGGCCCCGCTGTGGCGCGGGCGGCCCTCGCCGCCAAGAAGCGGGCGATCGTCGCCGGGCCGGGCAATCCACCGGTTGTCGTCGATGAAACCGCATGTCTGAGCAATGCCGCGGCCTCGATCGTCAAAGGCGGCGCATTCGACAACAACCTGCTTTGCATCGGCGAAAAACAGGTCTTCTGCGTCGAAAGCGTCTTCGACAAACTGATGCAGACCATGGAAAAGCATGGTGGATTCATTCTCAATCGATCGCAGATCGACGCCCTCACCCGCGAGGCCTTCCACACCGGCAAGGACAACAAACCCCACCTGAACAAGGATTGGGTCGGCAAGGATGCATCCGTCCTGGCAGATATCGCCGGCGTGCGCATCCCCCCCGCCACGCAACTTCTCGTCGGCGAAACCGAATTCGATCATCCCTACGTGCAGGAAGAGCAGATGATGCCCTTCGTTCCGTTCGTTCGCGTGAAGAACGTCGACGAAGCGATTGAAAAAGCCATCGAAAGCGAACACGGCTACAAGCACACCGCCATTATCCATTCGCGCAACATGGACACCGTGACGCGTTTTGGTCGCCGCGCAAATACAACGGTGTTCGTCGTCAACGGCGCCAGCGCCTCCGGCGTGGGCCTCGGCGGCCAGGGCCACCTCAGCTACAGCATCGCGACGCCAACGGGGGAAGGAATTACTACTCCCCTGACTTTCACTCGCTACCGAAGAATCATGATCGCCGGCTCCATGCGGATGATCTGATTTTCCTGTTTGGAATTTGGTTTTTGGTCTTTGGAATTTATTTGGGCTTTGGTTTTTGGAATTTGGGATTTTCTTCCACCCATGCAGCTCGCCACCGTCATCGGCCACGCGACTTCGACCATCAAGCATCCTTCCCTCCAGGGTTGGCGCCTGGCGGTCGTTCAACCGCTGGGAATTAACCGGACGCCTGAAGCCGACCCTGTGGTGGCGGCCGACAAGCTCGGAGCTGGTCCCGGCCAACTGGTGATCCTCAACAGCGACGGCAAGGGCGCTCGCGAAATGATCGGCGACGAAAAGAGCCCGGTTCGGTTTTACGTCATCGGAATCGTGGACGAATGATCATCACCGCCCGACAACTCGAGGACCTGCACCGCACCGGCGGCTCCAACGGGCACGTCACGCTGCCGTATCGCGCCCGGCTGACGCCACTCGCGGCGGATTTCATCCGCGCCCGCAAGATCGTGCTCGGATATTCCGATGTGGACGGGCCGTGCAGCACGGTCAATGTTACGTCGTCTGCACCGGACAAGAAGGATTGCAACTGCGGATGCGGAACGTGCGGAGATCAAAATTCGACCCCTTCCTCTGCGCCGCTTGCCTGCGGTGAGCCCGGTCGACCCGCGGCTTCGCGGAATGACAACGCCGGAAGTGGACAGTCTTCTTCCATGCAACGCATTCGCGAAGTCGCAAGCGGCGAAATTCTCTATTGGTGTGACGGACCCAGCGGTCCCGCGAAAGCAGCGATCGGATCCGAATCAAAACAGTCACCCCTGCGCCCGCTGCAGATTCCCCCTGACTCCAAACGGATCGTCGCGGTGGTGAAGACGCTCGCGGCAGAAATCAAACAGGGTCGCGCTTCGGGCGGAATTCTGCTCGTTCAAAACGGCGCGCCGGCGATCGTCTACGCCAACCGCTGCCCGTCACTTCGCGCGATTCTCGGCACTTGCCTGGAATCGGTTGAACAGGGACTTGGGCAGGTCGCGATCAACGTGCTGGTCATCGAATACCCGTTCAAGACATTGCAGCAGATGAAGAATCTGATCGGGCGCTTCGTCCGTGGCGGACCGGCCCTCAGCGAAGAAGTTCGCCGCAATTTTCAGGAGCTGGCATCATGCGGATAGGACGCGTGGTCGGAACCGTCTGCCTGAATCGCGCCTACGAGGCGCTGGCGGGCGCCCGATACGTCATCCTCGAGGTGCAGGACCGCTTTGTTCTATCGGGCGAAGCGCGAAAGAGCAGCGAATACCTCGTCTGCTACGACCACCTGGGCGCGGGCAGGGAGAATTGGTGGCCTTCAGTGAGAGCCGCGAGGCGTGCATGCCGTTTTATCCGGAAAAGCGGATGCCGATCGACGCCTACTGCTCCGCGATTCTCGACAATGTGACGATCGACAAAAACGCAATGAAAGGACTGACGCGGGAAAATTGAAATGTTCTGCCGTGAGCGATCGCTTCTCTCACGTCTTCACGTTTCACGTTTCACGCTTCATGATTTCCCATGGCATACGGATCAAACGGCAGCGCCAATGGCGGCCAGCCGCGCGTGAGCGAGTGGAAGATCAAGGAACAGATGTGCGACATCGGTCGCCGCATCTGGCTCAAGGGATTCTGCGCCGGCAACGAAGGAAATCATTCCTATCGCCTGAGCGAAAATCGCGTTCTCTGCACGCCAAGCCTGATCAGCAAGGGAAACCTCAAGCCGGACGATATCTGCACGGTGGACATGGAGGGAAAACAAGTCGCCGGCAAGAAAAAACGCACGAGCGAAATTCTCCTGCACCTTGCGATCTACAAGGCCCGGCCGGATGTGAAGGCGGTGGTGCACAGTCATCCGCCGCACGCAACGGCTTTCGCGATCTCCAATGTTGATCTGCCAACCTGCATCCATCCCGAAGCGGAAATATTTCTCGGCGCCGTCAAAACAGCCAAATACGTCACGCCCGGCGACACCCGTCTAGGCGAATCCATCCTCCCGTATGTCAAAGATGCCAACACCATCCTTCTTCAGAGCCACGGCAGCGTGACTTTCGGCAAAGACCTTGAAGAGGCTTACTACAAGCTTGAGATCGTCGATGCCTATGTGCGCGTTCTGATCCTGGCCAAGCAGATCGGAAACATCCGGCCGCTGGATCCCGGCGAAATGAAGGAGCTTCTGGAGCTAAAGGAAAAAATCGGTTTGAGCGAACCTCGATTGAAAGATCCGGCCGGCCTGAACTGCGCGAGTGATTTCGTGAGCCGCGTTGGAGGGGACATCGCCAAGCGCGGCCGCATGCAGGGGGATGGAAAGACCGTCCCCTGCGCCACAGGCTTCTCAACAGTCGTCGGCGCTCGATCAGGCCGTCGCGGCGCTTCCTGCGGGAGATTACAGCGACGCCGATGTCGAGCTGCTGGTGCAGTCGATCACGGATCAAATTATGGCAACTTTGTGAGTTGTCAGTTGTCAGTTGTCAGTTGTCAGTTGTCAGTTGTCAGTTGTCAGTTGTCAGTTGTCAGTTGTCAGTTGTCAGTTGTCAGTTGTCAGTTGTCAGTTGTCAGTTGTCAGTTGCCAGTTGTCAGTTGTCAGTTGTCAGTTGTCAGTTGTCAGTTGTCGATTTTATTTTTTGCAACAACGGACAACGGACAACTGACCAACCAAAGTTCGATGAGTTTGGAAAGTGCGAAGGACCTTATGAAAGTTTCGATCATCGGCGGCGGAGGACGGGTCGGCTCAAACGCGGCGTTCGCGCTGCAATGCGCCGGCATCGTCTCGGAAATTCACCTCCTCGACGCCAACGAACAGATGGCTTCCGGAGAAGCATTGGACCTGATCCATGGCACGAGCGTGGCCGGCGATCAGAAAATTTACGCCGGCAATTACGAGAAATGCGCCGACAGCGACATGATCGTGATCACGGCCGGTCTGCGGCGTAAGCCCGACGAAAGCCGGCTCGACCTGATCAATCGAAATGTCACGCTATTCAAGCAGATTCTCGATTCGCTGAAGACAGCCGGCCTGAAGAAGGACGCCATCGTCTTCGTCGTCTCCAACCCGGTTGACGTACTCACGCGGCTGGCGATCGATTACCTGAAACTCGACCCGGCCAGGACGATCGGCCTCGGCACGCAGCTCGACACCGCGCGATTTCGCTCGTTGATTTCCCTGGAAACCGGAATGCCCCCATCGCAGATCAAAGCGCTGATCCTCGGCGAGCATGGGGACAGCATGGTGCCGATCTGGTCGAGCGCCACCGCCGGCGGAATTCCGCTGATCAAGCTTGACGGCTTCAGTTCCACGGTCCAGCAACGCGTCTTCGAGCGGACCAAGACGAGCGGCGCTGAATGCATCAAGCTCAAAGGGGGTGCGGGATGGGCCGTCGGACTGACGATCGCCGAGGTGATCCATCCGATCGCGCTCAATCAGCCGATGGTGTTGCCGATCTCGACGCAGCTTTCCGGCGAATACGGAATCCGTAACACCTGCACGAGTTTGCCGGCGCTTGTCGGGCGGGCGGGCGTGCTGAAGCGATATGAGGTCGAGCTCTGGCCGCGCGAAGTGAGCGCGATCCAGACGGGTTCGAAACAGCTTGATGCGACATATGCACAGGTTCAGAAGTAAAAGATTGTCAGTGGTCAGTTGTCCGTTGTCAGTAGGGAACGCGTCATGCAAAAGACACTCGATCAAAAAATTGCGCGGATCCGGGCGAATCCTTCCGGGGCATCCGATTTCATCCTGGCCGATGCCAAGGACGCGGACATGGCGGCGGGCATGGCCACCGCCGGCAAGGACCCGGCGACCGGTCGCCTCAAATCCCTCTCCGAGTATCGCGATCAGATGCGCGAGATCGTCAAGCAGGGGCTGATCGACATCATGTTGATGTCCGCCAGTACGAACGACCTGCTGACGATTCGAGAGCGGCGCTTCGAAAATTCCGCGGTAACCCCGGCCGCCCGCGCCAACGATACAACCGATATTCACCTTCTGACCGGAGGCACCTACGCCGCCGAGCATTCTCGTCCATTTCGCTCGGCGACGATTGAACAGATTCAAAGCGGCAAGGTGAATCCGACCGCCGAGGAACGAAAACTGGGCGCGGATCTCGGGCTCTATTCGATCACGCCGAACAATCAGATCGACTTCGATTACGCGACATTGCTGGCGTACAAGGAATTTCGCATCGAGGCGGAACTGAAGGGCTTTCGCCATTTCCTGGAAGTCTTCGATCCCAACGCCTGCGGCGCGAGTTGCCCGGCGGATCTCGGGCGTTTCATCAATGACCTGATCGCCCGCACCCTGGCCGGCGTGCCAGCGAGCGGGCGGCCGGTGTTTCTCAAGATCGCCTATCACGGTCCCAAGGCGATGGAAGAACTGGTCTCTTACGATCCGACGCTGATCCCCGGAATCCTCGGCGGATCCAGCGGTACCACTCACGATGCGTTTCTCCTTCTCGAGCAGGCAAAGAAGCATGGCGCGCGAGCCGCCCTCTTCGGCCGCAAGATCAACAACAGCGAACATCAGCTCACTTTCGTGACGTTCCTGCACGCGATCGCCAACGGAAAAATCACGGCCGCTGAAGCCTGCAAGGCTTATCACGGCGAACTGGAAAAGCTGAAGATCAAGCCGATTCGACCGCTCAAGGAGGACATGGAGCTGACCAGCACCGCGACGAGTTACGCCGGCACGGGCAGCAGCGTTTCGCTGAGCGGGTCTTCGGGTGCAAAAAAGGAGGGCGCCGCGTCGAAAACGAGCGTTGCATCAGCGGTGATCGCGGCCCCAACCGCCTTTCCGAAGCGCGCTGATGGATCGATCGATTTCAAGAAGATGACCGGACCACAGAAGGTGCAGTACTCGCGTCAGCGCATCGCCGCGGAGCTGTCCGGAAGCAACGGACAAGGGAAGAAATAGAGTTCGCGGAAAATGCAAATGCGAACATCGAACACTCAACATCGAACATCGAACATCGAACGGGGAGATCAATCCGCCACTTCGATGTTCGATGTTCGATGTTCGATGTTCGATGTTCGCATTTTTCTTCCGTCGTTCTCGAGCATACGTTCATGCTGATTGCCGAGCGCCAATTTCGACTCAAGGAGATCCTCGGCCGCCGGGGAATGTGCGATCTCGACACGCTGGCGGCGGAGTTGAACGTTTCGCATTCCACCGTCCGCCGCGACGTGGAGATGCTTGAGCAGACAGGGGTTGTGCAGCGAACGCATGGGGGCGTGATCTGGATCGGCGGAAAGAATCCGCCTGCCATCCGGCCCTATGCCTTTGACCAGCGCATGAATTATCAGGTGGATGCCAAGCGGCAGATCGCCCGCGCCGCCACCTCCCTCATTCAGCCAGGCCAGACGATCCTCTTCGACGGCGGTACTACCACCCTCTATTTCGCGCAGGAACTGATCGGCATGCCGATGCAGGTCGTGACCAATTCGCTCCCCATTGCCGACCTGTTTATCAACGACGAACGCGTGGAACTGATCGTCACCGGCGGGCTGCTTTATCCGCGCTACGGCGTTCTGCTCGGCCCGACCGCGGAAAACGTCATCTCCACCATCCACACCAAGTCTCTCTTCCTCAGCGTTGCAGGAATCTACGAAGGCGCCCTGTACAATCAGAACCTGCTGCTCGTGCAATCGGAACGTAAGATGATGCAGCAATCGCAGCAGGTTGTTCTGCTCGCGGACTCCGGAAAGTTCGGACAACAGGCGCTGAGCCAGCTCGGCTCTCTCAACGAGATTGATGTGGTCGTATCCGACTCCGGGTTGTTACCGATCCACCAGCAGCAAATCCGCGACGCCGGCTGTGAATTGATCCTCGCACCATCGCTCGACGCGCACACAACGCCGACTCAGAAGACGGCCTGACTCGCGTCGAACGCGAAATGAATTTAACGCGACCTTATTGCAGGCCTTTTCATTTCATAACATTCGATTCGAACGAGAAAAGGTGGTCTTGTTGGGAGTTGATGCGCTCGATACGCTCCGCCCCCACATGCACCATCGCAATTTAATTTTCTGCCTGGTCTGTTTTGTTGTCTCCGGCAATGCTTTGCGGCTTTTCGCCGGTGTCGATAGCGATTCGTCTTCCCCCCTGACAGGTTCACAGCATGCCCTGTCTCTTGACGACGATGACGACAAGCCGAAGGCCGGCGGCACGCCCGTATCGAATCAGTCGTCAGAAAGATATTTTTTTGGCCTCCTCGATGATCGATCCCGTTACGGAAAGGATTTCTTCCACGATCCCATTCTCGGTCCCGAATTCGACTCAGAAAAACAACTCGAACTGGATTACACTCACGGCGAACGCCGGGGCTTTCAGAACGACGAAATCGATGCGGGTTTTCAGTGGAATCTCGTTGGCCAACTTACGGTATCCGGCGAGTTCGGTTGGGAATCGCAGCATCAGGACAACTTCAGCGGCGGCGGCGACGGTGACGACGCCGGGCGGGCAAGTGCGAGGGGATTTGATAACGTCGACCTCGCGATCTATCACCCGCTGCTTCAATTCGTCAGCCGCGACGGAATTTTCGATTACACGGCTGTTGGTCGGCTGGATGTATCCCTTCCGACGCGCACGGCGGTTTCCGGAACCGATGTTCAGCTCGCGCCCTATCTCGGCCATTTGCTGCGAATCGGTCCGCACCTGAGCCTCGAAGCATGGACGGGAGTTCTATTCCCCATCACATCCCATCCGACGGACGAACTCATTTACGGCGCTTTGTTCGGCTACATGCTTTCCCATGACCAATTTCCAGGGGTCGAGAGCATCACGCCGATTATTGAACTCGATGGCCAGGCGCCGTTTTCCGGCAAATCCCAGGATGTGTTGTTCGGCGTGGCTGGATTTCAAATGGAGTCCGAATCGGTTCGTGGCTTAAGCCCCGTGATCGAAATTGGCTACCAGTTCCCCATCGACCAGGGCGCACGCGATCAATTGCGATGGGGCGTGACCACCCAGCTTTTTTTCCAATTTTGATGCTTTCATGAGCTGATGGTTGGCGCAGGCTCCGGGCGGTTCGTGCCGCAATGCCAGCATTGCGTGAATTGATCTTCGACTTTCTCGCCGCATCGCGGACAAGTCCAGGTCGAACGCGGCAAATTCGCGGTTCCCTGTTGATTCGCTTCATGCCGCCGGTTGTATTCATCGACGATGGGGGTGGCCCGGGCCACGTCGCCGTCCTGCACCCATACCGTTGGTACAGACGCGCTCGATACCGGCAGGTTTCCCCAAACCTGCTCGACGCCTCCCCCTGCACGGTCGCCTCGATACCGGCTTCGGTGAGCAACCCCTTCAGAAAGTGAGCATCCATTTCATTGAGCGCGCTATAAACCTGCTTCATGCGGCGAAGTTTACCACGACCTGGGCGCGGCGCGAGCGCGAACAATAAGTGGCACGGGTTTCCAACCCGTGTCTTGAATCGAAGACACGGGTTGGAAACCCGTGCCACCCAGGATTCGTCCGCGCCGTGTGGAGTTTCCCCCGATCGTTCCGTATCCTGAATCGATGCCCAGAATCAAAGCCGCGAAAGACTGCAAACACGATCTGATTGCCCTCGGCGAATGCATGATTCGCCTCTCTCCACCGGCTTACGGGCGAATCGAATTCGCCCCGATGCTCGAAGTGTGGGTCGGTGGCGGAGAATACAACGTCGCCTACGCACTTTCACGTCTGGGGTTGCGGACGGGCTGGATCGGCGGGCTCAACGATTCGCCGATGGGGCGGATCATCATGAATCATGCCCGCTCGGTCGGGATGGATATTTCGCACGCCGTCACGCGGAAATGGGACGGCGTCGGCAAACGCGACCGCATCGGACTGAATTTCACCGAGGTCGGAACCTCCAAGCGCGGCAGCGCGACGCTTTACGATCGCGGCCACAGCGCCACCGCCGGCCTCAAGCCCGGGGAGATCAACTGGAATCGCGTCTTCAAGGAAGAAGGCGTGCGCTGGCTGCATACCGGCGGGATTTTTTCGGCTTTGTCCGAATCGACACGGCAGGTTGTCTCTGAAGCGGTTCGCGCCGCGCACGATGCCGGAACGTTCGTCAGCTACGACCTCAATTTCAGGTCCAAGCTCTGGAGCAGCAAAGAGGCGATCGCCACGACGCGCCCGCTGATTCCATATATCGATGCTTTGATCGGCAACGAGGAGGATTTCCAGAAAGTGCTCGGCTACGAGGTCGAAGGCGTTGATGTCGAAAAAGGAGAACTCGACACCAGCGCCTTCAAGAACATGGTTGAACGGGTCGTAAAGGATCATCCTAATATCAGCATCGTCGGCACCACGCTCCGCGGCGTGAAGACCGCGCTGATCAACGACTGGTCCGCGATCCTCTGGAACGACGGAAAATTCTACGACGGCCTCCGCTTCGACGATCTTGAGATCGAAGATCGTGTCGGCGGCGGCGACGGATTCGCCAGCGGGTTCGCCTACGGTTTCCTCAATGGAAAGACCCCGCAGGAATGCGTCGATCTCGGCGTCGCCCACGGCGCGCTCCTCATGAGCACACGCGGCGACACCAGCCAGATCACGCTGGAGGAACTCCTGCATACCGCCGGCGGAGGAAGTGCAAGGATCAAGCGATGATCTGGCTGATCACTCGCCGGCGCGCGACCGTGTGTTCTGCCGATCGACTGGCACGAAAGATGTTCGTCCTTCGCGGGGGCCGAACTCTTGACTTGATCCGGCCTCCCCATCCCCTCAAGATCATCTCATGAAGATTTACACCAAGACCGGTGACGACGGCTCAACGGGGCTGATCGGCGGGAGCCGGGTGCGAAAGTCGGATCAGCGGATCGAATGCTACGGAACAGTCGATGAGCTCAACGCGGCAGTCGGATTGGCGGCGGTGGGAGCGGAGCAACAGATTCTCGTGTCGCTGCGGCAAGTGCAGGATGAATTGTTTGTGATCGGCTCGCACCTGGCGACGCCGGAGGCGAGCCCCCACAACAAAGGGCTTCCTCCGCTGGATGAATCTGCGATTACCCGGCTGGAGATGCAGATCGACGCGGCAGAGTCGAACCTTCCGCCGTTACGAAATTTCGTTCTGCCAGGAGGAACCGAGACGGCGTCGCGACTGCACGTGGCGCGAACCATCTGCCGGCGGGCGGAGCGATTGCTCGTCGCCTTTGCGATGGAAAGGCCGGTTGAGCAGATCCTTTTGACGTATCTGAACCGACTGAGCGACTGGCTGTTTGTGATGGCGCGGGCATCCAACCATGACGCCGGAGTAGCAGATATCCCGTGGTCGCCCCGAACAGCCGTCGATTCAAATCCTAAATAAATCCAAAGATCAAAAATGAAGCGGTCAAACGGAAGCGCCGTTTGTAATTTTCTTCCTTGAGATGTGGAGGTTTTTTGGGCTTTGGTTTTTGGTTCTTGGGATTTTCCCCCCAGCGGTCCCTACTTGCTCGGCTCCGTCGTGGGCTTTGTCGCCGGCTCTCCCAACTTCTTCCCGAAATAGGCCTCGTCGAATTCGGCCGGCTGTTTGCTCTTCAGATCATCCAGCAGAATTTCCATTCGCCGCTGAGCGATCAGTTCACGCGACTCGTCGTAGGTAGCCGGCTGCTTGTCGAGCATCTGGATGATGTGGTAACCGAACTGCGAGCGCACGGGCTCGCTGATTTCCCCTTTTTTCAGGGCGAAAAGCGCCGCGTCGAAAGTGGGAACCATCATGCCGCGATGAACGCTGCCCAGGTCCCCGCCTTCAGCGCCGGACTGAACATCGTCCGAATCTTCTTTGGCGATCTTTGCAAAGTCGCCGCCGGCGTCCAGACGCTTCTTGATGTCGTCGGCCTTGGCTTTAGCGGCGGCGTCGCTGAGCTTTTTGCCCGGAACAGGTGAGCCTTCCGTCGCAATCAGGATATGACGGGCCTTGACCTTGTCGAAATAGGCGCGGTGCTCGTTGAAGAATTTCTGGTCTTCGACGGGGTCCGCGGTCAGGGACATACTCAGCGCCTGCATCAAAGGCTGTTGAAAAATAAGCCGGTTGCGGATGGAGCCTTCGTCCATGCGACGTTTGGCCTCGTCGGCGACCAGCTTGAGCATGACAAGCTTCTCGGCGACAAGCCGGCGCCCTTCAGGGGCGGCGCGGATCTGGGCCTGTTCCTTCGGCGGCAGCCCATCGATCAGCGCGTTAAATTCACCGGCGGTGATTTTCTCATCCCCGACGCTGACGATGACTTTCGACGAATCGACCGCGGGAGCCGTGGTGGGCTTTGCCACTGGCTCGGCAGTGGGAGCCGCGATTGGATTGGAATCGGCATCGTCGGCGGCAGTTCGCGCCGCGTCGGCCGGGGGCTTGGCCGCCCTATGGCTGACTTTCGCGATCAGCGGCATGCAGACGGCAATAGTGACGAGAACAACGAGAATGACACGCAATGGGCGCTGCTTCAAAATGGCTCCTCTTGAATCAACGGGCTATGAAAAGTCGGGTGACTCTATACGATTCACCGCGGCTGGGGAAGCATTCGATGAACGACCTGACTCGCTCCACACTCAAATCAATGCGCTCGCGCATCCAAATGTTGCAGTAGCCTGTACCACTTCACGCAATTTCAATCAGCACATTTGCGACTGACACGCGTTGGGGACAATATGCATCAGACCGGTTCCGGCGCGACTACAATTTGCGTCCGATTTTGGAGCCGATCAGGCGGGATCCAGGAGATCAAATGAACGTCAACGATTCGATTGCATTTTCTCTCTCTTCATCGCAATGGGCGCTGGAAGGCCTTCTCAAGGATTTTCAGCCGAAAGACTGGCTCCACCGCGTTTGCGAAACGGGCAATTGCCCGGCGTGGATTGTTGGACATCTGGTCATGTCCGAACGTCGTGCGCTGCAACGACTGGGGGCCGCCGACCTGCCCAACCTGCCCGAAGGGTTCGAAAAACGATTTGCCAGGGACGAAACGGCCCCGCGGGCCGCCGCATATGGCGATGTCACGATTTTGACCGGCTTGTTCGATCGGCATCGCGCGCGGATGATCGACGCAGTCAAGGCGTTGCCCGCCGATCGATTGGACACCCCGCTGGATACGCCCAGCCCGCGATTTCGAACCCTGGGGGAGATGCTGCTGTTTATGGCCATTCACACCACCATTCACGCCGGACAGATTTCAGCGATTCGCAGATCGCTGGGAAGACCGCCTTTGTTCTAACATTTGGAATTTGGCTTCTTGCATCCTCAACTTCAACCTCGCGGGTCCTCGGCGGTATCAAAGGCTCGATAGGCGATTCTTTTTTCACGGGCGGGACCTTCTCGGAGCCAGCACATGGTCAAATTGAACCGATTCCGTCCGCTTTTTGCCTGCGTTTCCCGCCCGGCTCTGATCGTAGCGGCTGCAGGGACGACGCTCTTGGCGCCTTGTGTCTTCAGCGGGGCCGGCAACGGCAAAACGACCTTCGCGCCGACGGCCCGCGCCGATCAGGATGAGGCGGTGGCTCCAAAGGTGCGCGATGCGGTTGACAAGGCACTCTCCTGGCTGAAAGACAATCAGAAGCCGGACGGGTCGTGGCAGGCCGGCGGCGGTTCGACGACCGCCGTTCCCTCGCTTGTCGTGATGGCATATCTCGCCCGCGGACATGTTCCCGGCCAGGGTCCCTACGGAGACCTCCTCAATAAAACCATCGACTTCGTCCTCGATGCGCAGCAGGACAATGGCCTTCTCTCCAAAGCACAAGGCGGCAATGCCGTCATGTACGAACATGGCATCAGCACGGTGATGCTCTCAGAAACATTCGGAATGGTGGACGATGCACGCCGAACGCGCATCGAGCGGGCGCTGGCCAAATCGGTCAAGCTGATCCTCGATGCCCAGGCGGCCCCTAAATCGCAGCCGATCTATCAGGGTGGCTGGCGCTATCAGACCCAGAGCCAGGATTCGGATCTCTCCTGCACCGGATGGCAGCTCATGGGCCTTCGCGGCGCGGCCAACTGCGGCGCTGCCGTCCCCAAGAGCGCACTCGAAGCCGGCAGGGAATATGTGCGGCGGAGCGCCGTTCCAACCGGGGGATTCAGCTATCAGCCGGGCGGAGCCCCCAATCAGGCGCGAACCGGCACGGGAATTCTTGCCATGGAATTGCTCGGCCAGCACAATTCGGCGGAAGCCAAGGCCGCCGGCGACTGGCTGATCAGCAACCCGCCGGACAATCCCAACATGGAGTTTTATTATTACGCCGTCTATTACAACGCCCAGGCGCTGAATCAGCTCGGCGACAAGTATTGGGCGACGCTCTATCCCAAGCTCGTCGATGTGCTCCTCGCCAAGCAACAGCCGGATGGGAGCTTTGCCGGCGGCGCGGGCCAGGAACAGGACGCCGGCGCGGCGTATGAATCCTCGATGGCCTGCCTGGCGCTGTGCGTGCCCTATCGATATCTGCCGCTGTATCAGAAGTAAAATAGGCAAGGAAAAGCGAAAAAGTGAAAAGGAAGGAGCCGCGCACGAAGTAAGCGGGAAAGTTCTCTCGGTTGCCGACTGCTTTCCCGCTTACTTCGTGCGCGGCTCCTTCCCTTTTACTTTCTCCTTTCCCAATTTCTCCAATTTTTCTTTAGGACTCCCAAGGACCCGTCCGATAACGATGACAGGTTCCGGCCAAGGAAGGTCGGGACGCAGCGTCGTACCCGGAAGGAGTCCACCTGATGAAATCCACGTTGATCCCCGCGGCAGCCCTCTTCATCCTTGCGAGCCTGTGCGGATGCTCGAACAAGACGCAGCCGACGGCTTCGGTGCTGGATGTTTCCGCCCCGGCCACGCCGGCATCTACGTATACGCCCGCTCCAGCCTCACCCGTGCTGGCCGCGCCCGATTCGGGCTATTCCCAAACTCCCACCGCCGCCGGCAATGGGAGCTATACCGTTAAAAAAGGTGACACGCTTTATCGAATCGCCAAGGATCATTACGGCGATGGGAAGCAATGGCAACGGATTGCCTCGGCCAACCCGGGCGTGTCGCCGCAGTCACTGAAAGTCGGGCAGACGCTGGTCATTCCCTGAGCGTTCGCCCACCCGCTTTGTACGATTGGGTCGGAGACTCAACCGTTGGAGGATAACCGCCGGCGTCGGAGACGCCGGCGGTTCTTTTGTTCGTAGTGCGGCCTTCAGGCCGTCTCTCCAGGCGGCCTACGGGCTAAAGCCCGCACTACAAACGAAAGCCTACTATTTCCCATGCCTCGTCCTCTGCCCGTGATTCCGCGCGGTCCGCGTCGCCGCGGAAACCGAGCGCCGGAATCGATATTGATGGGCTGCCCACGGATCTGCCCCGAATGGGAAATGGCCGCTCTGCGGGCCTTGATGAAACCGCAACTGAAAGACGCGATTCTGCATCGCCCGGCCCAACAACCTTGGCCGCGTGATGCATTAGAGCGCATCGGCTGTCTCCGGCAACAACTCGCCAATCGCACCGGCTACGATCCGTCGCTGCACCTGCCTCCCGACGGTGATTATTATCTCGTCAGCGCGGTGGCTCCGTCCGAAGAGGTCCAGGCACGGGCCTTTGCGCTGGCTCTGTCGAAACAATTCCGTCAGACCTGGTTTGTGGTCGGCCGCCTGTTCGTCCGCGACCGCGCGTTCTGGCGTCGGCGATTCGGCACGCAGCTTACAATTGCCCGGGCCTCCAACGTTCACCTGCCGCGGGAATTGCGATCAGTTCTTCGAGGAATCATCTAAATGAAACAGCTTCCCCTCATCACCGAAAAGGTCATCACCCATCAACGCAACGAGATGATCGATGTGACCGATATGATCCGACGCAACGCATCCCACGAGGGCCTTCAATTCGGGATGGCCATCGTGTACGTGCCGCACACCACCGCCGCCGTTACGATCAACGAAAATGCCGACCCGGACGTGAAGAGCGATCTGCTTCAAAAACTCGCGGAGCTGATTCCAAAAGAGGAGGCGTATTATCAGCACGGCGAAGGGAACAGCGACAGTCATCTCAAAACATCGTTGACGGGAAACAGCGTGATCGTGCTGATCGAGTCCGGCGAACTGGTGCTCGGCCGCTGGCAGGGCGTTTATTTTTGCGAGTTTGACGGGCCACGGAGCTGCAATCTGCTGATCAAGCTGCTCGATTTTGCCCCGGTGTCCGAGAGCGCCAATGCGCGTTAAGCGTTACGGCTTCAACGTTCCGAAATTTTCGTAAAGCGGGCGGAGAAACTCGGCGGGGTCTTGGTAGTACGCATCCGGCGAAATCGGGAGCGTTATCGTGCGCTCCGGGTCTCGAATAGTCGGGCGCGTTTTGGCGAACTCCCCTACCGCCTCGCCGACCGGCTTGAGAGAACCATCCGCACGAAACAATCCAAACGACCGCTCGTGAATGAAAAAATCGCACGGCGGGCGATCCCACAATTCGGGAATATAGTCCGCGAAACACCACGCAAAGGCCCCCAATCCGCCCACGCGCTGCAGCCGCGGCAACACCTGCCGGTAGAATTCCGCGCCATCCTCTTCCGAGCTGAAAAACTGGTTCAGTTCCACGCCGAACGGCAGCGGCACGCGCCGATAGGACGACGGCTGGTTGGGAATGTGCGTGCAGAGCCCAAACTCTTCATATAACACCCCGCGACCGGCGAGCGCCGCAGTCAATGCGCACGTGAAGGGGACATAATCCGGATCGAGCGGATGGCGGGCGGTGCGATCATAGATTGAATACCCGTGCATCACAGAGATGTCCGTCACCTGGGCAATCTGGTCGATGCGGAAACCCACATCGGCGTGAAGCGAAACGCCATGCAGCCCGATCAGGACCGGGCGAATCGGATCGACTTTTCGAATCGTCTCCACCATTCGTGCCACCCACGCCTGCCCGGCGAGGGCAGTCGGCGGCTGGCAGAACAGGTCCGGCTCGTTCCCAAGGCTCCACGCCCAGACGGCGGGATGATCGCGCAATTCCCCGCAGATCGTCCGAAGCTGCAATTCCTCGGCCTTGATGACGAATGGCTCCGTATAGATGTTGAAAATGGATTTCGGCGACGGAGTCCGCCGTGAGAGGCTCACCAGCGGCCGCCCTTCGGGCGGACGCGGTGCGTCGCTGAGCATCCAATCCGGGGCCCAGTTGGGGCCGCTCATGTGGCCAGTGAAAAACGTGGGCTGCAATTTGAGCCCCACGTCGGCGGCAAGGTCACATACGCTTCGTAGATTCCCAAGCGCCCTGGAATCGATCCGATCCGGCTCGGGCTGAAAACTCTCCCACAACAGAAAGAGCCGCACATGCGTGAGGCCCAGTTCGCGGATCATCGCGAATTCCTCGGCCACCTCTCCGCCGTCAAAATCCGACCACCAGTACATCGCCTTGCGGCGAGGCCAGTAGTTGACGCCCATCAGGAACGGGTCATTGGTTTTCATGAGTTTGGGATTTCGCCCTCAATCTCGTCGAAGCTCGTCGAGCAGTTGCGAATGAGCTGCTGGCCCGGCGGCGAGAAACGGCACCTTCCCGCCTTCATAATTTTTTGCGTTGAAGGGAAAGACTGCTTTTCCCTGAAGATCAGTCAACTTCCCGCCGGCCTCCAGGACAATCGCGGCGGGGGCGGCGATGTCCCAGAGTTTTCCGTTGACGGTCACGGCTCCATGCGCGATTCCCGCCGCCACATGCACGGCCTCGAGCGCGGCTGAGCCAAGGATGCGAATCTTCCAGTCGGTCTGGCTCAGCCATCGCGCCGGCCACGCGGGGAATTTTCCGTGCACCTTCAGACTGCTGCTGAGCATCAGCATGCTTGAGTTATCGAGCGGAGTTTTGAGCGCCGCAAGGCGTTGCGTTCCGAGCCAGGCGCCTTCGCCGCTGGCCGCGGAATAGACCTGGTCGCGGGTGACGTCGAACACGACGCCGAGCACCGGCATTCCTTTTTCCAGCAGTCCGATGCAGACAGCGAAATTTCCCAGGCCGGCGATGAAATTGTTCGTTCCGTCAATCGGATCAATCACCCAGACGCGCCCGGCCGGATCGGGGCAATCGAAAGTGATCGCCTCCCCGGTTTCGTTTTCCTCACCGATGACGCCATCGCGCGGAAAACGCCTGCGCAGGCCGTCAACGATCAGCCGCTGGCTGGCGCGATCGGCGTCCGTGACCGCCTCTTCATGGCGCTTGGTGAGCCGGCGAACCTTGCCGTATTGTTCGAGTACGATTTTTCCTGCGTTCCGAGCCAGTTCGATCGCGAATTGCAGATCATGCGTCAATGACATCGTCGTGAACCTACGCGCTGGAATGGATGCGGGCAAGCGGAGCGTAGGAGGGACTCATCCGACGTGATGTGGTGGGCTTTCGACGATCACCGCTTCGCACTCCTGATCCAGCGTAGCGCAATGGGTCGCGCGACGCGTCCCGCGAGCGGAACGGCTAAACGGAAAGGAATGGGGGGGCATGAGGTCGAATGTTTCACTTTTGTGCGCCCCTTCACGACATCACAATCCTCCAACTCCGCTCCCTTCCTTATCGTTTAGCCGTTCCGCTTGCGGGACGCGTCGCGTTGCGTGGATGCGCCGGATCATTCGAAAACAAATGGCACTGAAGCGGCCAGGGGGAAGGATCCGACTTTCACGCTATCGCGCAAACGGCGTGACAAATGACCAGCGTTGCCGAGGCTTCCCTTCTTTTTCTGGATTCCGTTCGACGTAATCGATCATCCTCACAATATCGTCATGCGTATCTGCATACACTTTCCAGAGCCCGCGCGACCAGGGAGAAGGAATGTCGCCAGCGGGATCGGAGTAGGCTTGAAGCGGATGGACGCCAGACGCACACAACATCCGCGCCGCATTCGACTTGAGATGCCCTGTGATCTGTTCAAATGGCCGCGCGTGAGAAGCGATCACGAGGTGAACATGGTCAGGGAGGATCGCGAGGCATGGACTACATAATTTGCCTCGGATATCGCGCGTGCGAAACCACGTCCTACAGCCAGCGCCTGGATTCCCGTGAATCGCACGGGCGGATAATCGATCGCCTTTTTGGCGGCGCGACGCAGATGGCTGTCGTGCGTCACATGCGCCACTGAATGATCGACCTTGGTTGCTTTTCCGAATCGTAGCAACTCCCACGACGCTACAAACTCAGACCACGAACCACGCGGGTCGTTGGGAAGCCAGAAACCGTAGGCGCTAAAAATGATGTGGGCGGCGAGGATCATTTGCCTATCTTACTCCCACAATCCCGAACTGCTCCACGATTTGATCGAACCAATATTCGCCAAATTCCAATCGACCCCACAAGATGAGCGTCGCCACGGCGACCGGCGTTAGGGCGGGATCGGCCAGGATGTGTTCGATCGCGGTTGGCGTCGTGGAAACGGCGACGCTTTCATGATGTTCTTCAGGGTCGAGCTGGTTTTCGATCTGCCGGCGGCGTGAGCCCGCATCGGGCCGAAAAGATCAATTCCGGCTGGCGCAGTTTCGAATCCTCGACGATCCCCGTGCAGCGAACATTCTGGATCAGCGGCGGCGAAAGCTGGAGCTCTTCCATCAGCTCGCGCCGCACCGCGGCGAACACATCCCCTTTGTCGGTGAGGTCCATCGCGCCGGCGAACGGATGCGTGCGGTGCGGATAGTAAACGACCGACGCGTTCCGCCGGCCCATCAGCAAAAATCCGTCGCTGGTCAGAAGCGCCGGGCTGACGCCGACCGGATTGGCCAGGGCCGAGCGCCCGAAGCGGTCCGCCAGTTCCGGATGCATCAGGTTCGTGCCCAGGAACGGCTTGTAACTCGTCTGTGACAATTCAATCCGGAGCCGCGTTTCCGACGCTTGCCAGGATTCCCAGCGTGCCATCGGCCCGTCGAAGAGGTGGATGCCCGGCGAATCAGAATGAGCCGCCCATTCCTGGTCGATGATCTGTTCGATCTCCGGGATGCGCGGTCTGGAGTTCGCGACGAGATGCACTTCCACCTCGTCCGGCCCCCAATCGCCGACAGCGAGAATTCGCAGCATGCCCGGATCATAATGGGTTATCTTGGAAATGCCCCGGATTGCTGCTCCGGCCGGTGATAGCGACTGCGAAAAACGTTGGGCATCACGGATTCCCGCCGCAATTCTTCAAGGAGCCGTCCTTCAACCGTGAGGGTTTCTGCCGCGGTGTTCCAGAGAAGGTGTTCGAGATCTTCAGGCGTTAGCGACCTGCCAAGATTGCGCTCCAGGCGCTCAATGAGGCCGATCTGCCAGAGACGGAGTTGATTCTTCCACATCCCTTTTCTACTGCTCGATCAGAGGTGGCGGCGGGGCCCTCGCCGGCCCGCCGGGCCGAGTTCTGCTCGTTTGTAGCCACAGACCCGCGCGGGTGTTGAAGGAAAGAATGAAGTGTGAAGGATGAAGGATGAACCGAAGATCGGAGTTCATCATTTCCCTCATGGTGCGCAAGGCGGTAATCACGGCGGCGGGACGCGGAACGCGGCAATATCCCGCTTCATCCGCGGTCCAGAAGGAGATGTTTCCCCTCGTCGATCGTGATGGGCTCACCAAGCCGGTCATTCAGATCATCGGCGAAGAAGCGATCGACTCGGGCATCGAGGAAATCTGCATCGTGACCAAGCCCGGCGAGGAGGCGTTCTATCGCGAATATTTCCGCCGGCTCGATGATGAAATGCTCAAAAGCTTCGGCGGTCACGAATGGGCGAGGCTCGAATCGGAAAAGCTACAAGAATTCGGCGAACGCCTGCATTTTGCCGAACAGGGATCTCAAGAGGGATTCGGGCACGCGGTCTTCCAGGCCCGCAGCATTTGTTGGAGATGATCCGTTTCTCCTGCTGCTGGGCGATCACGTCTACATCAGCAGCGTGAAGGACCGCTGCGCCCGGCAACTGATCCGGGCTTACGAGCAGCTTCAGCCGGAGGCTGTCACCGCGGTGCAGGCAACGCTCGAACGGCAACTGCATCAGTTCGGAACGATTCGCGGCGCGGCGATCGACGTCAACCAGGGGATCTACCGAGCTGAAAGGATCGTCGAAAAGCCTTCAATCCAGATGGCCCGCGAACAACTCGCGACGCCGGGCCTGCCGGCGGGAAATTATCTGGCCCATTTCGGAATGCACGTTTTCTCTCCACGGATTTTTGATTCGCTGGAGTATCTGATTCAGGACAACATTCGCGAAAAAGGGGAGATCCAATTGACCGCGGCCCAGGAACATCTGCGGCAACACGTCGACCTCTACGCCTGCCTGGTCACGCTCGGCCTCCGATATGATACCGGCATCCCATACGGGCTGATGGAGACCCAACTCGCCCTGGCGCTCAATGGCGTTCATCGCACCGATATGTGCGAATCGATCGCCAGAATCCTCGCCACGCAAGTCAAGGCCTGAATTTTCTCCGTCTATCTGCTCGGCTTTCGGCAATTTCGACGTTGCGTCAAAACAGACTCTCCACCGATGATGGCCCGTGGAGACATGAAGTGAAGCTGGGCGGTGAAACAGGGGTTCGAACTTTGACGGCCGACGCGGTTTCAAGCGGTGCGCGGGGCAGGTTCAGGACCTTCTCCATGACAAATCGCTCGATGCGGCGTCGGTTCAACTCTCCGCCGGTTCCATGCTGTTCGACGCGGATTCGCCTGCGGACTTCCTCTACCTCATTGAACGCGGCCAGGTCCGGCTTTTTCAAGCCGGCCCGGAAAGCACAACGCGCCTCATTTCCATCCTTGGAGCTGGCGACTGGTGCGGCCTGAGCGGACTCGGCGACGCCCGCGCTTACGGATTGCGCGCGACCGCGGAATCCGAAGCCACGGTCTGGCGCGTCCCCATCGAATCGGTGCGCCGAAAATTGGCGACACTGCCTCCGATTGCATCCGAACTCATCACCCAATTGGCCAGGAAGCTGCGCGAGGCGCACGAGTCGGCGGGCCGCCTCGTGTTCGATGATTGCAGCAGCCGCCTGCTCAAGACACTCATCCGCTTCGCGGAAACATCAGCCGCCTCTCCGGGGGAATCCGGCGACGTCGAGCTGCGCATCACTCACCAGCAACTCGCGCAGGCGGTCGGGCGCGGCGCGAAACCGTCAGTCTCGCCCTCACGCAACTCCGACAGCGCAAGCTGCTCGTCACCGGGCGCAATCGACTTCGGTTCAATCCGCAAACGCTGCGGGAGATGGAGGATCGTCTCGCCTCGCCAGGTGGGCAAACCGAGGCCGATCCACCGTTCACCACGACAAACTCGGAGAGCGCGGGAGGCGAAACATAGGTTCCCTTGGATCCTCAGATTGGCACACAACGGCACATCATGGCACACTTTTTAACGTTATTTATCAATTCTTGCTTGATAATATATACACCGACTAGATTGGCCACTCAACGCGCGACGCCGGATTCGGCGGCGATGACGATCCGATTGCGTCCGGCGGCCTTGGCGCGATAGAGGGCGGCGTCGGCGGCGCCGACCAGCGCTTCGGCGCCGGCGGGTTTGTCGGCCTGAAGCGAACCCACCCCCACCGACATCGTCACTCCCTCGCTTCGATGCAGCACCGCGGCCGAAGCACGGTGGAATTCGTCCCGAATACGGTTGACCACGCCGGCGGCCTCCGCGGCGCGAGCGCGCGGCAGAAGGAGAACGAATTCGTCGCCGCCATAGCGCGCCGCCACGTCCATCGCGCAGGTTCACAGAGATGACCTTGCCGGCGCTGATGAGTAATTGGTCCCCCACCTGATGTCCGAACGTATCGTTGAGCTGCTTATACCCGTCCAGATCGATCATCACGCAGGTCAGGTCGGTGTCATAGCGGCGCGCCTCGGCGAAAAGCTGCTCGAGCACCTTTCCAAAATGACGCCGGTTATAGAGACCGGTGAGCGGATCCGTCGCCGCCATCTGCTCCACCTTCTGCAGCGATTCTTCGAGCTGGTTATTCTTCTCGCGCAGATCACACAGCGCCCGTTCCAGTTCCGAACGCAGACTCTCGTTTTCGCGCTTGATCTTGGCGACCGCCAGGTTCTTTTCCACCATCAGCGGGATGGCATAGAGATAATCCCCGAGTTTGACGACGTAATCCGTTGCGCCCTTGCGGATGGCCTCCGCGGCGATGCGCACGACATTTTCTCCGGTTACCATAATCAGCGGAGTCGCGCAGCGCCCGCGAATGTCGTCCAGAAGCTCGATTCCATTGCAGTCCGGAAGATTGTAATCGGCCAGGATGACGTCGAACGCCGCCAGGTCCTGCGCCAATGCGGCGGGCCGCCCGTCGGCCTCGACCACGGTTCCGACGCCAAAATGATCCTCCAATGTCTGGCGGATCAGCTCGCGCTGGTCGCAGTCGTCCTCCACTAGCAGTATTCGCAATTTCGACAAGGCTACTCCAGTCTCGAATCCGTCATCATTTCAGTACATTTTGGAGATTGCACGTCTTCATCTCCTGCACGCCTCGGGAGGCAGGCGCCGCGTTGGGTGCTGATGAACTTTCAACCAATAATCCGTCGCATCCTCCACCGTTCGGACGAACGCCTGGGCATCCGCAGGTTTGATCGTGTAACTGTTGGCGCCGTTGGCGGCGGCCTGGCGCATTTGCGATTCGTCGCTGACACCGGTCATCATCACCACCGGAATGTCCCCAAACGCCGGGTCGGAGCGGATGCGGCGAAGCGTCTCCTGCCCTCCATGTCCCGGCATTTCCAGGTCGAGAAAAATCAGTTCCGGCCGCGGCGCATCGGTCCAGCGCTGCCGGCGATATAGAAAATCCATCGCCTCTTCTCCATCGCCCACTTCATAAACCGCGTGCGCAACGCGGCCGGCGGCGATAGCGTCGCGCGCGAGCCCACGGCAATCCGCATCATCGTCGATCAGCAATATGACGATCGGAGCGGTCATACTGCCTCCAATTCAGAAACTGTCGCCTCGAGATCTACCGAATCCGCAGGGCCATCTTCGCGAACCGGCGTATGGCCGC
The DNA here is from genome assembly GCA_963754335.1 of uncultured Phycisphaerales bacterium. Classification (GTDB taxonomy): domain Bacteria; phylum Planctomycetota; class Phycisphaerae; order Tepidisphaerales; family Tepidisphaeraceae; genus JBBSDP01. The sequence continues at coordinate 141,096 of CAVWFQ010000004.1, read as the reverse complement.
CGAGGTAGTCGCCGTCGATCGTGAAACTGAAGGTGCTTCCCGCGCCGAGCGAACTTTCCACCCGAAGGCGTCCGCCGTACGTCTCGACGATGCTTTTCACGGTTGACAGGCCGACTCCTTTTCCGGCGATCTTCTGAACCTGGGCGTTCTTGCCGCGACGGAAGATATGAAAAATCTGATTGAGGTCCGCACTGGGGATCCCGATGCCGCTGTCGCGCACATAAAAATCCGCCTCGTCGAGACCCAGATTGCATCCGACGTGGATTTCGCGTGTCGTGGAATCTCCCATGTATTTGATTGCGTTGTCGATCAGATTCTGAAAGACCTGCCGCAGGCGGGCGCGCTCGCAGTAGATCACAGGCAACGGCGTATCAACCACAAAGCGGATTTGATTCGCGCGAAAGTCTTCTTCGAAGACGCCGGCCACGTCAACCACCAGGGCGGCGGCGTCCAATTGCTCCATCCGCTGCCGCCGCGTCTTGATGCGCGACAGTTCCAGTAGCTCGGAAATCAAATCTGTTTCAACTTCCACATTCTTCTGGATTCGTTCCAGGCGATGCACCACATCCTCGTCGAACGCATCGCGCTTCTTCATCAGCATCATCGCCATGCCGGAAATGTTGCGAAGGGGCGCATTCAGATCGTGCGAAACCGCCCGGAGAAAGTCTTCTTTCTCGGCCATTTCGCTGTTAAGCTTCCGGTTCGTCGCTTCCAGTTGCGCTGTGCGCTGCAACACCTTGGCTTCGAGATTGCGATTGGCCTCGGCCAGGCAGGCGTTGGCGCAGGCCAGCTCATTTTGTTGCTCTCGCACCTTTTGCGCCATGCGATTGAACGAAGTGGCGAGCGTCCCGATCACGTCCTGGCGATCGACTGCCACCTGGGCATCCAAATCGCCGGCGGCGATCCGGTCGGTTGCGACGACCAGCCGCCGCACCGGTACCAGCAGCCGATGGATGAGCGTGACCGCGATCGGCAGCGTCGCGAGCAGTGCTACTGCGCCAATCTCAACCACGCTGACATGAATCTCGCGAATGATGCTGTCGGAATAGGCCTGGGAAACGCACAGCACGATATAACCAACGAGTTGTGCCTTCGGCGGCGAGGCGGAAGTCGAGCTGTGGGCGTCATCTTCTTCTCCCGTCCCCTCCGCGCGGTCGGGCAGGGCGAAATGGCTAACCGGCGCCGTCACTTCCACGAAACGCCCCAGCGTCGGCAGCCAGCGCCCGTGCGGGTGAAGCATCTCCATTGTCGCGCGACGCGGGTCCCCGCTCAGCGGCTGAACACTGCTCTCCAGGTTCGGATCTTCGCTCGCCATGGCGAGCCGGCGCCCCTCCACGTCAAAGAACGAAACGGCGACAATGTCGCGATGCTTCAACAGATCGCGGGCAATTCGATTCAGCGCGGCAGTGTCGTGCGTGGCCAGCGGTGTCTGGCTGGACATACCGAGCGTTCGAACCATTTCCAGGGTCTGCTCGGCCACCAGGGAATCGAGCGCGCCACGGGTCTCGGAAATCACCAGCCAGCAGGTTACCCCCATCGCCAGGGCCAGAATTCCCATGAAACTGATCACGAGCTTCTGCTGCAGCCCGGAGCGGCGGCGGAACGGCGCGCAATCGGACGCCTTCGCGGAGGAATCGGAGATGATCGGGGGCGCGGCATCCATGAATTGGCTCGCCTGCGCGAGCCGATTCATTCATCGTCGCGAACGCTTAGCGGGTTAACTGCCGCGTCAACCGAAACTTGCGTCCGGCCGCCCAGTCAATTCGCGCCTGGAATGTCCCATAATCAAATCCAGCCGCGCAAGTGACAGACGTGATACCCGATGGTCTCGTGAAGCCAGTCGCGCAATGCCGCAACACGATCCTTCACCTGGTCCGGCGATGCCGCGTCGTGATCGCTGTCATTGCAGGGGGCGCGGATGACGTGAACGCCGGCCTTTTCAAATAGCGCGGCCGAGCGCCGCATATGCCAGGCGTGTGTCACCAGGATGATGCGATCCCATCCGCGCTCCCGGCACATTGCCGAGACGGCGACAGCCTCGTCGTGCGTGTTTCGGATCGGCTGATCGAGGGTGGCTTCTTCGACGACCCCTTCGAGCCCGAGTTGTCGCATGTGTTCGCGTACTTGCGGCGCCCACGACCCGGGCGCACCGGGGAGGACGATGCGCGGCGCGTATCCGGCATGCAGCAGCGTGAACGCCTCGAGCACCCGATCCTGTTCCCCGGAGTTGAAAGTCTTGTCCGCGTGCGCTCCCGCCCCCAGCACGACGATCGCCGGGGCCGACGCAAGCCGGTCCCCCGGTGGGGGCGGCGTCGTGAGCCACGATGCTAAAGGCGTGTATCCGATCACCAGCAACCCCACCACCATCAAGGCCGCGCAGAGCCAGATCAGCCGCCGCAGCCGAGTCATCGCCAGCAAAGCGACAGCTATCGCGAAGAACAGGGTTACGTGATGCTCCGATCGGGAATCGAGCTTGAACTGAATCAGGGCCAGCGCCGTCAACCCGCCGAGGGCAAATCCCCCCACCGCATACTCCCATCGTCGCGGTGTCGCAGCAGCTCGAATATCGTGCGTCTCTTTCAAGTGAGCTTCCGACCGAATGGACGTTTTGCTTTTCATGCGTTTGCCTTGTCACTCCAATAACTCGAACACTCAACATCGTACGTGGCCCCAGCAAAGGAGTTGAGCAAATCGCCAGAGTCGAGCCGGCCACGGCGCACTTTGTTTTTCAATTTGTGCAAAATTCTCTTGAAATTGGCAACGCACGGTTGTAGTTTGCTTTCTACATCTCTGACTTGCCTACTTTGTGAAACCATTGTTGGAATTTCGCCTTGGCGGCTTGTGATCGATTCGCTTTGGGAGAATGGCCGACAGGGATTGGAGGCGAATGGGGAGAAAATTGGGGGAGTTAATGCGCCGGCTTTCCGTACGCGCCAAAACGCGTACGGGAAGCTTTTTTTATATATTCCTATCATTGGGGTTTGCGGATTTGCTTTCGTCCGCGGAGAACATCCATGATACAGATTCGTCCCGCGGCGCTCTTGGTAGTTGTCCTGCTCATCGCCTGTCGGTGCGGCGCTGAACCGGAAGCAATCACGCTGGAAACACTGATCGAACGCGTCCAGCCGGCCGTCGTAACGGTCGTCGCTTACAACCCGGAGCTGGCGATGCCTTCGATCAGCACCGGTTTTTTCATCGGCCCACGCCGTGTGGTTGTGGCACGTCATGCCCTCGTTGGGGACGACCGGGTCGAAGTACGCACGCACGACGGAAAGACCTATCGCGTGAGCGGGCTGGCGGCGTCTGATGCGGTCGGCGACCTGGCCATTGTCGCCCTCGACAAAGCAGCGCCGGCGGACTCGCCAACGCTTGCAGTTTCCGATGAACGACCGCGCCCCGGCGAGCGGCTTTTCGCGGTCGGAAGCCCCCTGGGGCTGGAGTGGAGCGCTTCGGAAGGGATTGTGTCCGCGATCCGCGACATTCCCGATGTGGGAACCGTCATCCAACACACCGTCCCTACCTCAATTGGAAGCAGCGGATGCCCGCTGATGAATTTTCGCGGCGAAGTGGTGGCGGTTCAGACTGCGATCCTCATCGCCGGGCAGAAAACCATCTCGGCCGGTCAGGGCCTGAATTTCGCCTCGCCGATCTCGAGGCTCGCGGCGCTTAAGCCCGGCGACCCCCGCCCGCTGTCTGACTCTATCCGCGAATTGGCCGGCGATTGGGTGGCTCCCATTACGAAAGGGATCGACTCTTTGTCCCTCTACCCCCTCACACGCGACGATTTCAAATCTTCGCTCCCCTTCTTTGAGGAGTGCGCCCGACGAGAGCCGGCCGAGCCGGATGTCTGGTTCCGGCTCGGTTTGTGCAAGGAAAAAATCGGCGACCGCGACGGCGCCGAGAAAGCCTATGCCAAGGCGATCGAGTTGAAGCCGCCATCGCCGGTTCCGTACAACAACCTGGCGGTCTTGGAAATTCAGAAAGGCAACTATCGCCACGCGATCTCACTGCTCGAGCACGCGGTGAAGATCCGCCCCGAATACACCGAGGCAATGAGCGGAGTCGCGGTCGCTTACTTTCAGCTTAAGGAATATCCCGCCGCGATCGACGCCGCTCAAAAGGCGTTGAGCACCAACTCAAGTCACGTCGAATCCCACTTCACTCTTGGCAAGGCATATCTCCAGTCGGGTCAACGCGAAAAGGCGACGGAGCAATACGAAGCCCTCATGACCCTCGACCGTCCCAAGTCCGAAGAACTCAAGGCGTTAATCGACGCGCCGGTGGAGAAGAAAGAGTGAGACTGCCGCACTTAGATTCCCGCGAAATTCGCCAGGACCTGCAGTCCCACCTTCTGGCTCTTTTCCGGATGAAACTGCGTTGCGAAGAGATTGTCGCGCCAGATGCTGCTGACGAAATTGCCGCCATAATCGGTGGTGGTTGCGATCACGCATTCATCCCTGGGGACAACGTGATAACCGTGAACGAAATAGACGCCGCAGCCGGCCGGAAGATCGCGAAAGATCGGGGCGGGTCGTCGAATTTCAATCTGGTTCCAACCCATGTGCGGAACCTTGAGCCCGAGGGTGCGATCGACTTCGAACCGGACGCACTTACCCTGGAGCACGCCGAGGCCGCGGTGCTCGCCGTCCTCGTACCCGATCTCGAAAAGCATCTGCAATCCGAGGCAGATGCCGAGGAATGGCTTGCCGCGCTCGATATGCCGGACGATCGGCTCGGCGAGATGTTTCTCGCGCAGCGTGGCGACAGCATCCTGAAACGCGCCGACGCCGGGAAGGACCAGTTTGTCGGCAGATTCGATCTCTTCGGGACGCGAGATGATCCGTGCGGCCCAGCCAACTTCCTCAAACGCCTTCTGCACTGAGCGCAGATTAGCCATGCCGTAATCAAGGATCGAGATGGACATGGGAGAACATTAGGACGTGAAAACCCGAAACGTAAATGAACAGTGCAACTGAAGACTTGAAACGTGAAGACGTTTGATGGACTTCAGGTCTTCACGTTTTCACGTTCCATCTATCCTGTGACCACCACCACCTCAACTCGCCGGCTGGCTGCCTTTGTCCCCTTCGGCTTGGTTTCACCCAGCCCCTCAACCGTGACGCGCGTGGCGGCAACGCCTTTGCTGACCAGATAGTCGCGCACGGCGCTGGCGCGTGCCTCGGAAAGTTCCTGGTTGTCTTTCCACTTGCTGTGCTTGATCGGATCGGTATCGGTGTAACCCTCGACGCGCACGGTCTTGCCGCCATATTCCTTCTTGAGCGCTGAGGCCACTTTGTCGAGCGTGGGCTTGGCGGATGTTTTGACTTCGGCCTTTCCTGGATCGAAGAAAACATCGCCGGGCAGGGTGACGGTGGTGGTGCCGGCCGCCGCATCATGATGCAACTCGAGGCCGTCGATATCCGGCTTGGGCTGCGGCTGCACGACAATCGGCTGTGCCGGGGGGGGTGGCACGACCGGCTGCGCGGGAGGGGGCGTTACTGCGGCGCGTGCCGCCAACTCCCGATGCGCTCATCGAGTTGGGCCTGCAATTCGCGATCCTGCTGGCGAAGGTCGCGATTTTCCTGCGCTACTTTGTCCTGACAGCCGACCGCCAGAATTGCAATCAACCCGCAAAACCCCACACGTGTCCCAAGCCTTCCCATTCAAGACTCCTTTGTTTTCGTTAAGAATCGCATGCTATGGCATTTCAGTTTTACGTCAAGAGAAATGGGGGGGGACGTAAAACGTGAAAACGTGAAAACGTGAAACGTAAAAAGACCTATCCCTTTTAGCGCACGCCCGCAGGGCGGGGTTTCTTCCGCATCCCGAGGAAGTAAAGCTAGCGGGTGGAGCGGGTGGGCGCACTCGGCTGCGTGCTGGGATGCGCGGCAAGGGACGGATCGAATTCGGCGAGGACGATTGGCGCCAGAACGTGCTCGGAAAAACTGCGGGAGAGCGTGCCAAGATGATCGCCGTCATTGCCGTACTGCAACCAGGACGACTCATATTTCCGCTGCACCAGCTTAGCGTACTGAAGCTCGGAGGCGTTAGTCGGTGCGCTGAACCCGCATCGTCCGGCCCCGTCGCACTTCACGCCGTCGATCGTTCCGAACATGCGTGTGCCGGCGCTCAGGACGATCGTGTCATTTTCGCTCACAAACGCATACGCGTGGCGGCGCACGTGGCGAAGCGCCGGCGTCAGGTCGTAGCCGGGCGAGAGGGCTGAGGAGAGGAGAAACAGGCTCTCAACCTTCACATTGGCCGGAAGTTTTTCCAACGCCCAGACCGCCACCCCGGTGCCGCCGCTGTGCGATGTGACAATGACACGGGCGCGCGGGTCATCGTGAATGATCTGGACAATTCGAGCGGCGACCTGCTCAGCCTGCTGGTCGTTTCGCTTCCGATTGAGCAGTGCGCCGAGGCCAGCCTGGTCCCCAGGCCAATCGATGATTTCCGCCGGACCGTCAAATCCGCCGTCACGCAGCCCGGCGATCAAGGCGTGATCCACTGAATGTTCCCCGGCAATGCCGGGCAGTTGAATGAGATAATCGTGTCCGAATCGAGCGTGATCGGGTGGTGGCACTGTTGGATCATTGACGGCGCAACCCAACGCCACCGCCAGCATTGCGACGGCGCTAACAGGAAACATGACACGAAACATCGAAACCCCAAATGAAGGCGCGATACCCTTTCCGAACAACTTCATGATACCACACAATACGCCATGTCTTGCGGCCGGTTTGCGCTGATCCGGTCGGATTTGGAGGGATCCGAGGGGTTCACTTCTTCATCGTCGAGCTGTGCCCCGGGAAGATATGCGAGTGGGGATCCAGCGCATGCTTGGCATAATTCGCGGCGATGCAGGCCTCGCCAAAACCCGTGGCGATCAGCTTCAGCTTACCGGGATAGGTGCAGATGTCTCCCGCGGCGAAGATGCGCGGGCGGTTGGTCCGCATCGTTCCATCCACTTTGATCTGCGATCCCTCGATCTCAAGTCCCCAATCCTTGATCGGACCCAGTGAATTGACGAAGCCGACGTTGACGAGGACGGAATCGAGCTCGAGCGTTTCCTCCGCCTTGGTGCGGTTATCGAAAATCGTCGCGGTCTGAACGCGCCCGTTGCCGTCGATGCTCTTGAGTTCGTAAAAGACCTTGATATTGGCCGAGGTCTGTTTCATCTTCACGACGCTGTCTTCGTCGGCGCGAAACTGATCGCGGCGATGGATCAGCGTGAGGTGGCCGGCGATCGGCGCGAGCATGTTCGCCCAGTCGACCGCGCTGTCGCCGCCGCCGACGATCAGGATTTTCTGGCTTTTGAAAGGCGCGATCTCCCTGACGAAATAGTGAAGTCCCTTTCCTTCAAACCGTTCAGCGTTGGGCAGACCGAGCGTCTTGGCCTGGAATGCGCCGACGCCGGCGCAAATGATGATCGAGCGGGCGAGATGCGATGCTTTGGTCGTTTTGAGCGTGTAAAGATCAGCCGCCTCGTCGAAGTTCAATTCCTGGACCTGTTCGCCGAGACAGACGGCCGGCTTATATTGCATCGCCTGCTCGACGCAGCCGGCACTGAGGTCCTTGGCCAGGACCCGGGGGAACCCCGCCACATCGTAGATATACTTTTCCGGATAGAGCGTGGTGAGTTGTCCGCCGAGCATTTCGAGCGAGTCGATCAGCTTGACCGACATCTGCCGCAACCCGGCATAGAAAGCGGCGAAAAGCCCGGTCGGCCCGGCTCCGATGATGGCAACATCAACCACACCGTCGAGAGCAACTCCATCAAGTGGCGCGCTTGGCATAGGTGCTATTCTAAGAGAAGAGAAGGAATTCTAAAAGAATCCGAATGGAATTGGCACAGAAGCGGGACCGCCCGCAAGTCCTCCGCCGATTCCTCGCCGCACGCTTGCGCCTTCGCGATTTCCCTAATCTTCTAATACCCCACGCGAACAAAAACACCCGGCTGCGTCGCAAGTCGATAAAAATCGACCCAGTCGGTTCCCACCCGAGGAACACTCGTCATATAAGCGCCCAAAGTCTTGTTGGGGGCGTATTCCTTCGCGTCAGTCACGAGCATATCGAGACCAATGCCGCATGCGGGAATAGCTCCGGTCCATTCAATGGCGAAGCGGTCGCCGCCAAGTTCCGTGAGCTTGACCGATTTTTTCATCGACTCCGGCGTTACTTGAAGCCGGCAGACGCTCTTTCCGTTTTCGTCGATTCGATAGAGGCCGACCCGCGCGGTTCCATCGGGAATCGAATCCATGTTCGACGTATAGCGAGCCGCCGATTTTTCGTCGCGCAGATCGATCAGCAATTCAACCGCATCGCACGGCTGACCAAATGGAGAGGTCGCATCGAGCGGTGTGGCAACGGGCTCTCCAAGGCGTGCCTTATACGGCTCAGCGCGTGCTGAAACCGGCGTCGAATCCTTCCACGTGAACTGGATGCTTAACGATTGCGGCGTGACGTTCGCTTTAATGTCGCTCACGGTCGATTCCATGGGATCCACCCCTTCCCATTTGACCCATCCTTTATCGTCGCGCGTAAACGGATGCGGAGGAGGCGAGGGGATCAATTGAGCGTAATAGAGCGGCACCTCCGTAGCCTCAAACGCATCGGCTCCCAGAAAAGCGATATAGATCGGCTGCACTTCCCATCGCCTGGACATGAGCGCGGCGGGCAGTTCGATTGTCTGTTCGACATGCCCTTTCGCGTCGATCGAAACGGGATGAGAAAACCGCTGTCCGCCAACGACAGCAACCAGATCACCGTGAATCGCGCGATCGAGATTGCTCTGGGCCGACAGAACAATCGGCAGTTGCTCACCGGCGGCGAGAACGCGGCTTTGCGCTTGGCGGACAGATCGACCGAATGCCGGGCCGCGGCAAGCGGCGGCCGAGAGCCGCCCGTGGCCAGCGGCAAACCTGCGCCAAAAGCGCGAAGGATCTCCCCCGCCACCGCCGAGTGTCCGAGCATAGTCGGATGCACGACATTCGGCGTGAATTCATATTTCGGATCGACCTGCCAGGCTTTGTTGAGTTCATGGAGATAGGCCCCGTAACCGTCAATCACGCCGATGTGACTGTCCGCGGCAAGCTGGTCCTCCGCTGAAAAAAGCTTCATGAGAAGCGCGTCAAGCCCGATCTCGAACGACTGCGCGCTCAGGTTGTGGGAAAAATGCGTCTCGTGAATGAACAGCAGGTCGATCTTCTTCTGGCGTGCCAGATCGATGTACTGGCTCAACCCCTTCGAATAGTTTTCGACCTTCTGCTGATCATTGCCGGGTGACCAGCCGGTATCGTTGACGCCAAACATCACGGTGATCAGCGTCGGACGTTCGGTCTCCACGAGTTGCGGGATTCCGCCGAACCGGCTTGACGCGGTGGCCCCGCCGACACCCGCATTCACCATTGAACAATCGCCGTCTGGATACAGCGTATGGAGCACGTTCATGACATATGGCTCATACAGGTTCTGTGCCGTAATCGAATCGCCGACCCACATGATTTTTTCGTGCGGATGAAGAAAACAGGTCTGGTTTTCCCCGGCCAGGCACAGATCGGAGGCGAGAAGCGTTACCGCAAGGACGAAGGCAAAATGCGTGTGACGAATCATTCATTCCTTTGAAAAACGGACCATAGAGAAGGAGACTCGCGAATGAGTACGCCATGTCGCTTGCGTTGTTGGACCAGGACGCGTGACAGATCCGGCGGCAGAGCTTCTTCTCCCTCTCCCAGTACTCTGGGAGAGGGCTGGGGTGGGGATCTTCGACGGGCGACTTTTCTGATCTTGAGATACGCAGGTTCTTCAGGCGTTCCCGCCGGCCAGCGAGGCGTTCATCGCCGTCGGGCGTTCCTCGGCGAGTTTGTTCCAAACCTTCATCGCGCCGCAGATCACGATGATCGCGCCGCAGGCAAGGATCGCGAGGATCAGGCCCGCCTCGACGCTGCTTCTGAAGATGGCCGCGCCGTCGCGGAGCGCCGTGGGATTGTGCAACTGCGTAATCAGGCCGTCAAAAAGGCCACCAAGCATTTCGGCGGCGGCAGTAGTCGTCGTCGTCGCAACGACCAGCATGGGCCCGTGCTGACCCAGAGATAGCGCGACTTGCCTTCGTTGACGAGATAGACGCTGATGATTGCCAGGGCAATCACTGCGAGCATCTGATTGGCGATGCCGAACATGGGCCAGATGGCGGCCATCGAATTGGCGTTCAGGAAATACGCCCAGGCCACGACGATCAGCAGCGTGCTGAGAATCGCACCGGGCCACCAGCCGCTCTCGCCAAGCTTTGGATGAATCCATTTGCCGGCCACCTCCTGAAGCACAAATCGCCCGATGCGTGTGCCGGTATCGATCGTGGTCAGGATGAAGAGGGCTTCGAACATGATCGCGAAGTGATACCAGTACTTCCACATCGAGCGCAGGACCGCTCCGCCGCGTCCCCAGATTCGAGCCGCCGCGTCGTCGAAGATGTGGGCCATGCCGACCGCGAGCGTGACCGCGCCGCCGGTGCGGCCGCGGAGGGATTCCTGCGTGAGGTCCTCGTATTGTCCGATGTGTTCGAGTCCTCCGCCGGGGATCGCAAGGATGCGATCATGAAACGCCGGCACCTGTGCCAGATCGACATTCATCGCGTAGTAATCTCCGACCGGCAGCGTCGCTGCCGCGATCATCGCGACCACTCCGACCAGCGCTTCGACCAGCATCGCGCCGTATCCGATGGTGCGCGCATCCGATTCACGCCGGATCATTTTCGGCGTGGTTCCGCTGGAGACGAGGGCATGAAATCCACTGATCGCGCCGCACATGATGCAGATGAAGAGAAACGGAAAAATCCGCGCCGGTAGGTTCGGCGAACCGCTGGAAACGACCGGCCCTCCGCCGGCGAAGACATGGTTGAACGCCGGCGCTTCCAGCCGAGGATTCGCCAATAGCGTTCCCCCCACCAGCAGCGCGATCGTTCCGATCTTGAGGAAGCTGCTGAGATAATCACGCGGACAAAGGAGGACCCAGACGGGGAGCACGGATGCGATGAACCCGTAGGCGGCCATCGCAAGCATGACCTGTGTGCCGGTGAGATTGAAATAATGGGCAATCGCCGAGTGGGCGACCCATCCGCCCAGGAACGTTGCGCCAAGCGTAAGGAGACCGCCGATGATTGAGGCTTCGACGACTTTCCCCTTCCGGAACCGGTACATGTAAAGGCCGACGAGCAGCGCGATGGGAATCGTGCAGGCGATCGTAAACGTACCCCAGGCGCTCCCCTGCACGACGCGCGCCGCACCGGCCGGAAACGCGGCCACGCCATTTGCAAACGAAAGATCCGCTGGCGATCGAAGCGGAAACGATTCGGGAAACTCCAGCGACCCTTCTTTTCCCCATTTCAGAATGGTCCCCGCGGGAACGAGAAAAAGGCCATCGGCTGCTCGCGACGGAGCGGCGACGCCGGGCGCGAGAACCAGATGGCTCCCCGCTGGATATTTCACGGTTTCGCCGCCGAGCGTCTTGACGACCACCTTTCCGAGACCGGCCAGGGCAATGACAAGGATAAAGAGAATCGCGATCCCCGCCGCCGCGCCGGCGACGGGGCCGATATCGTGCGCCGCGATCTGCGCGAGCGATTTTCCATCCCGGCGAATGCTCGCCGCCAGCGCCAGAAAATCCTGCACCGCACCGGCGAGGCAAACTCCAACGACGATCCAGATCAGCCCAGGCAGGTATCCAAATTGAGCCGCCAGTACCGGCCCAATCAGCGGCCCCGCCCCGCTGATGGCGGCAAAGTGATGACCAAAGAGAACCCACTTGTTCGTCGGGTGATAATTCTGCCCATCGGGATGAACCACTGCAGGGGTGGCACGAGAATCATCCAGCGCCGCGACTTTGGCGGCAAGAAACGCGCTGTAATAGCGATACGCGATCGCCATCAGGCAAAGAATAGCCAACATTACGGGCATTGCGTGCATCGGAGAAGTTTACTGTCCTTTTGGGACAGTGTTAATTTTTGAAGCGTCCCCAACGCCCGGCGTGTTCACACGCCGGGTTGTTTTATTCTCCAGCTTCCCTCAATTCGCAGACCCGGCGTGTAAACACACCGGGCGTTAGGCGCATTTCGTCCCTTCGGCTACATTTCTCCTCCACGAAGCGAGGAGATCCCGATGATGCATTTGAATTCCCGGCGCGGAATCTTCGCGGGGATGATGATTGGCGCCATGACCCTAGTCTATGGACATGTCGGCGCCGTGGACTCAGAACCGCATAAGGTGAACGTCGGCTTGCAGCTCTACAGCCTGCGGACGCAGATGGCCAAGGACATTCCCGGGCCGCTGGGGCTTGTCGAGGGGTGGAAGATCGACGACGTGGAAGTGGCGAGCATCGGAAAGATGACGCCGGAAGACTTCCGCGCCGAGCTTGAAAAGCACAAACTCAAGCCGAGCGGCGTGCATTTTCAATGGGACCGTTTCGACAAGGACCTCGACGGGATCATCAAGGATTGCAAGGCGCTGCAAGTGGATTACGTGACGCTTCCGTGGATTCCGCACAAGGGGGATTTCACGCTGGAGGAAGCCAACGCCGCCACCGCGAAATTTAACGAATGGGGAAAGAAACTCGCGGATAGCGGTCTCAAGCTCACCTATCACCCGCACGGGTATGAATTCCGGCCGCTCCCGGATGGCGGGACGATCTTCGACCAGATGGCGGCGGCAACCAAGCCGGAGTACGTGAACTTCGAGCTGGACATCTTCTGGTGCTACGACGGCGGGATGGATCCCGTCCGGCTCATGGAGAAATATCCCACCCGTTTTCCGCAGATGCACCTGAAGGACATGGACAAGTCCGCCCGCATTCCCAACTACACCGGGCACGAAAATGTCGAACGCGACGTGGCCCTCGGAACCGGCCAGCTCGATATCCACGCGATTCTCGACGAAGCCGTGAAGATCGGCGTGAAACATTATTACATCGAAGATGAATCGAGCCGGTCGGAGGAGCAGATTCCCAAGAGCATTGAATATGTGCGGTCGGTGGGGTTGTAGGTTTGCAGGCTCGTAGTGCGGGCTTTAGCCAATACGGCCTAAAGGCCGCACTACGAGCCGGGCTCTTCACTTCAATCACCTTCAGCCGATATGAGAGCATCTACGCGCAGCCGTGAAAATGCGTGCAGCGACAACGATGAGCGCACTCACTGAACCATTACTGCAACGGCATGCGGAGAATTCCGCTCTCGAAGGCAAGACCGACGGTCTTGCATCCCGGCTCTATCGTGAGATCTGCTGCTGGGAATCATCCGAAGCGCAGCACTTGCGTGGATTGATCTATCTTCCGGTCGTCGCCGCCGGATTGACGGCGGCAATCTTCACTGGCCGGACCGGCGTGGGTATCGCCGCCGTCGGTGGCGCGGTGTCGGTCGGCTTCGGCGCCAGCCAGCGTTTCACCCGGCTGCGCTGCGCGCCCATGCTGCTGGCAGCCGTCGCGATGGCCTTCTCCGCCTGGGTCGGGGCGACCATCGCGCGGGAGAACCTGCTCAATACCGTCGCGGTTCTCGGCATCTGGGGCTATGCGCTGGGCGCGGCGACCGCGCTGGGGCCGGCCGTGTGGTGGGTCTGTCTTCAGGCGGTGATCGCACTGTTGATTTCTTACGCCTATCCCGTCGGCGCGCAAGCGGCGGTGGAGCGCGTCGTCGTGGTGCTGGTTGGCGGGCTTGTACAGACCGCGGTTGTCATGGCTGTCTGGCGTTTACGCGGTGAGCCGCTCCTGGACAAGTCGCCTCCGGCCCTTCCTCGCCTGCGCATCGCGTCGATGTTTCATGCGCTTTCGGCACACGATTCGCGCGGCCGCTACGCAGCTCGCGTCGGCGTCGTGCTTGCGCTCGCGGGGGCAGTGGCACATATGGCCAATCTCCCCAACGGGTATTGGATCCCCATGACAGCGGCCATCGTCGTCAAACCCGATCTGCATGCCACCCTGGCGCGAGGAATCGCCCGCATGGCGGGAACGATCGCCGGCGCGGCGCTGGCGACCGGTTTCCTTTCTGTTGTCCGGCCGACGCCGCCGATTCTCGGCGTATTGCTCGTTTTTGCGGTGTGGGCGTGCTATACCGTTCAGCGGGTTAATTACGTCGCCTTCGCCGCGAGCCTGACGACTTACGTCGTGTTGCTTCTTGCCCTTCTTGGCCTTCCAGGTCCGACGGTGGCCGTCAATCGGCTGGTCGCGACGCTTTTGGGCGGATGTCTGGCACTTTTCGCCCATGCGGCGGCAGTGCGAGTGGATCAGAGTGTGCGGCAGAATCTCAACTGACGCATCGCAACAACGTCATAATTGCAAACGACGTCCCATACGGCTTGTGATAATCCCACATCGCGTAATCCCACCATGAACCATCCGGCTCCTGGTGCGGAAGAACGACCGTCACCAGTTTCTTAAGGTAGTCACCCTGCTGATCCGTCGGCAGCGTGTGAATGAGGCGCGCGGCGTAGTAGTGATCGAAATAATAGTAATAGCCTGAAGTCTGATACCACGATTCGTGCGGCCAGGGCGCTTGCGGCCCATGTCCAGATAAATGTGGTCGGCGAAAAAAGCGTCCAGACCCGCGCAGATGCGCTGCGGAGAAACCTTCGGCGCATCCCAGACGAAGATGGCGAAATTGGCCGGCTGGGTCCGGCCGATCGAGCCGCGGGTGCGGTTGGCGGGGAGACGCGGAATATAGTGATAGTCGGTTCCGTAAAGAAACGCTGAGTCGGAAAGGCGCATCTCTTCCAGGCGGTGCAGCGAGAGATCGACCAGTCGCTGCGGAACATCGAGGCCTGCATCGCGCGCTTCGCGCAGCGCGACTAATCCTGCGGCGGTGCCGAAACTCGTCGGGCCCATCGACGGCGACTGGGAATGCAGCTCAAAATCGTAGTAATTCCATCCGCCAAGATAGGTGGCGTATTCGATCAGATGCCTGATGTTGCGCTGGGCCACCTCCACGAGCCGCGGGTCATGGTTCTGACCCTCCTTCATCTCCTCGGCCAGCGCCTGCACGATATAAATGTGCGCCCAGGTGTTGTAGAGCAATTCGCCGTCGGCCCGGCGGGCGTCGGGCTCGCTCAATAGATATTGCAGGGCTCGATCGTGGGCCGGCTTCTCTCCTACTTCGCGGAGAGCCATCAGCGCCAGCGCGGTGGTGCCGATCCGGAATCCATCATGCGAGCCGGGAACGGCCGCCACCACTTCGGTGCCGCGCGTTTCGGTGCCGGTGCCCCAGGAGCCGTCTTTGTTCTGGTCTTCCACGAGAAATTTAACACCGCGGGAAATCGCTTCGGGAATCGTCTGGGCGGGCTCCGTGGTTGGTTGTGTCGTTTGACCGAGGGCGGTATTCGCACGGACCAGGAGAATGAGGAGAAGAGCAACCGCGGATTTCGCGGATGGCGCGGATAAATGCCTGCTTATCCGCGTCATCCGCGGTTCTCTTTCTTCCCGGGATTGGATATTGAGTTGGAGCACGGGCGGGACGCCCGTGCCACGGAAGGACCACAACATTTTCACGATCGATTCTGTCACGATTTAGCCTGCGTGAGTACTTCGTCTCCCTCATTTAGACCGCTAAGAATCTCAGTCGATTTTCCGTCGGAGCGGCCAGCCACGACCTTGCACGCCTGATTCTCTCCAGTTGGGCGTTTTACCCAGACTGTCGAGTTGGCAATAGCACTGGTTGGAACAAGAAGGACGTTGTCCGCGAGGTTCGCCTCGATATGCAGATCGAATTTGTTCCCCGCCACAAGTCGTGGATCCGTCGCGGCGAGTGTGAGCGTTTGCGCATAGACGGGACCGCTCTGGCTGGCGGCGGCCGTCCGTGGCACGGCGTCGCATGTCGCTTCCAGCCGAAGCTCGGGAAACGCAACCGGCGTCAGCGTGGCGCGTGTTCCTGCCTTAAGATTGTCGAATTTCGCCTCCGGCAGATCGACCACGGCGCGGAGTTTTCCTGGAGCGAGCAGCGTCATCAGGACAGTCTGGGCGGCGACGCGCTCGCCGACCCGCATGGCGCGGGCATCGGTTGGAAATGCGCCGCTGGTGAACATGCCGTATGCCACGGTTCCGTCAAACGGAGCCTCGATCTTGAGCTTTTCGAGATCTCCCTTGAGATCGGCGACTTTTTCGACGGCGGCATCGTGCGTGGTCTTTGCCGTGACCAGGCCGGTCTCGCGAAGCACTTTGCTTTGGGCCTGCTGAATCTCGACCTGCCGCGTGGCAAATTCAACTCCCTGCAGATTATCGAGAACTTTCTGCTTCTGGAGAGGAAAACTAAATGTCTTGTATTTCGCGGACCGCTCCTGAGCCATCGCGAGGGTGATTTTGGATTGTTCGAGTGCGCGGAGCGCTCGCTTCACGACGATGTCGGCGGTGGCGTTGGTCAACTCCTCGGTCTTGTACATTTTCTTGAGCTGGTCGAGCTCATCCTGCTGATCGTTGACCTGATCCTGCGATTGTTTGACGATCAAGTCGTTATTCGTCATCGCATGCGGCCCATCGACCTTTTCCCACCACGCCAGGCCGTCCTGCGCCTCCTTCAAGGCAGCCTGCTGCTGCTTCATCGCCAGCGCGTCAACCTGCTCGGAGATTTTCGCGTCAGCCTGTGTCTTGGCCCAGGTTGCGTCGGCAGCGGCGAGGTCGTTCTCAGCTGCCAATAGCTGTTTTTTCAGCGGAGCCGGATCGATTTCGAGAAGCGTATCCCCTTTCTTCACTTCGGCGCCATTGGCGACGATGGAGACGATCGTCAGCTCGCCACCGTAACTTTTCGGTCGGATACGCAGCTCGAAAGCGTTGACCGGCTCGAAATCGCCCTGCGCGTCGATGGCAAGCGAAAGACCGCCTCGATGAACCTGTGTGGTTTGAGCCGATGGAGCGGTCGATGGGGGGGCGTCCGCGAGGCACGCAGAGAAGAGAACGAAAGTAAGACAGGGAAGAATCAATCGAACGATGTTCACGCGATTCAACTCCAGTAGGTGAAAGGAATGGAAAGTTCGCTCTGGAGAACCTCTTTGTCAAACGCGCAAAATCATCGAACGTTGCAGGCGGCGATCCCGCGACAATCAACACCACCTCTCGAAGCTGAGTAAAAATGACGAGGGAGTCATTTCAAAAGTGGTAGTCGGAAGAGTTCACACAGAAGGGTCAGCATGTCTTCATTGTCTGGATCCGCTCCATTCCGAATCCTTTTCGCAATGGTGATATGCCTGATCGCCCGCGATGCGTGCGCCGGCAACTGGCCCGGCTGGCGCGGGCCAACCGGCGTCGGCTCGACCGACGAAAAGGATCTGCCGCTCACCTGGAACGGAAAAACCGGCGAAAACATCCTCTGGAAGCAATCGCTCAAGGGAACAACCGGCTATTCCAGCCCGATCGTTTTCGGCGATCGACTTTTTCTCACCACCGCCGCGAAGCAGACCAATGAACAGGAAAAGAACAAGGAAATCCCCGAGCATTTTGTCAGTTGCTACCAGGTCGCCGATGGAAAGCTTCTCTGGAAGACGTCGATTCCGCCCGGCAAGGAATCTGCCGGGTATGCGATTTACGCGGTCCCGACGCCGGTCACGGACGGAAAAGCGGTTTACATCTGGTTCGGATCGGCGGTGATCGCCGCGGTGGATTTCGACGGGAAGCTTCTCTGGCGGCAGGAGCGGCCCGGCCCCTTCATGCTCAACCCCGGCATCTGCTCCAGCCCCATTCTCTATCAGGACAACGTCATCCTGCTCTGCGATCAGGGACGTGGCAACGGCTTTCTCCAGTCCCTGGACAAAACCACCGGCGAGCTGAAATGGCAGCAGAAGCGCGCGAAGACAGGAACCACGAATACCACGCCGATCCTTCTCCCCGTCAACGGCAAGCCGCAGCTCATCATCCAGGCTTCGGAAAGGATCGAAGGACTTGACCCCGCCAGCGGCGAGCCGATCTGGTGGGCCAAGGCGCGCGGCTTCGGAGCGTCGCCGGCCTTCGGACAAGGCCTTATTTTCAGCGATTCGGGAAATGGTGAATCGGGTCTGGTCGTCGATCCGACCGGTACCGGCGACGTGAGCAAGACCAACGTTAAATGGCAAATCCCCAAAATCCGCTCGCAATACGGCTCGGCCGTCGTGAGCGGCGAGCAGGTTTATCGCGCGTCCGACAAAGAGGTCATCTACTGCTGGAAGCTCGCGACCGGCGAGCAGCTCTTCGCCGCCGACGCGCCCGGCGTCGGCAAGCTCTCCAGCCCCTTCGCCACGGCCGACGGGCGAATCTATTTCGTCAACGGGGACAAGAGCTACGTCCTTCAATCCGGCCCCGAATTCAAAGTGCTCGCAATGAACGATCTTCGCGGCGGAGACAACGCATCGTCAGCCGCGGTTGCGGATGGAAAAATTTTCGTTCGGGGGAGTGAGACTCTCTTTTGTATTGGGAAGAAATGACCGATCGTTCGCATCAGGCTGAACAACTGCATCATTCAAACCGTCGAGGCTTTTGACGGGCACCATGCCTGACGTGCAACACGCGAATGACGCGTTCTGAATCGAGCACCCGAAAATAGACAACGTATGGCGCGACGGGAAGCGAACGCACTGGATGACGCAGGCCACGCGCCTGATGTTCCGCTACAGTGCGGTGAGGAAATTGCTTGAGGGGCGCCAGCGCGTCCAAAATACGGGTGATCATTTCGCTTGCGTTTTGCGGCGAGTCCAAAGCAATGTGTTTGTGGATTTTTTCCAGATCGGAACCGGCAGTCTTCGTGATGACTACAGAATAATCAGCCATCAGATGCCAGTGAACCGCTTGGGAAATTGCGCACGAAATGTATCCAGATCGACAGCTTCACCTCGGTCCGCTTCGCCTTCTGCACGGTTGATGGCATCAATGGCGTCGTCGTCGAGCGCTTCAACCACGCTCGGTTGGGGCGATGTGATCGCGTCGGCTAAAACTCTTGCCGCATATGCTTCGATGGGTTCCCCCTGAGCCGCGGCTCGCTCCTTGAGACGGGTCTCTAACTCCGGCGGAAGTGAGATGCTGAGCGTCATTTCAAGATTCTTACCACATGAAAGCTGGTTCGACTACTTCTGCTGCTGCAAATCCACGGTAATTGTAAGGATCTGCTCCCCCCGGACGACCTGCAACTCCGTCTGCCCGCTGCGCGAAGCAATCGCGGCGGCGAGGGATGGGACATCCTGGACCGCTTCGCCGGCGAGAGCGAGCAGCACGTCGCCGGGTTTCAACCCGGCGCGGTCGGCGGCGGAGCCGGCGACGACTTCGTCGACGTGCATCGCAGTTCGCGCGCCCAGGGCGGGAATCTGGCGGCGCATCGCGTCGCCGAGGGGAATTTCGCGAATGATCACGCCGAGCGTGGCGCGCTTTACCGCGCCGAAATGGATGATCTGCTCTCCGATCAGGCGGCAGGCGGTGCCGCTGAGGAACTGGCCGTATCGGGCGATGCCGGCGATCTGGCCATCCGTGGTCACGATCACACCGTAATCCTGCGCACCGCCGTTCCAGATTCCCAGTCGGCCTGAACCGTCGACTGGTGATAAATACAGGATGATCGAACCCACGTCCGGTCGATTCGCGCCAAAGTGCATGGCAGCACCTGCCGGATGATCGATCTGGACCACGCTGAGATTGGTCTGTCGATCGGAGCCGATGAATTTGGCAGTCGTGATTTGGCCATTCGGCTGGCTGCAGCGCACCGGCTGCTCGGCGCAGGTTTCGCGCTCGATGTAGATTGGAATCAAGACGTAACCGCGATCGTCCAGGAGGAGGCCGAGATTGTTCGGGGCGAATTCGGCGCCAGGCCGCGCGTCCATTTGCAGGCGTCCGCCAATGACGTTGTCGCGCTGCTGTTGTGCCTGTTGCTGCCCGATGTCCAGCGGTGGACGCACGATGATGATCGTGCCCTGATTGGGGGCGTCGTTGGCGGGACGGGTCGTTCCGCCATCGGAATTATTCGCGGAAGAGTTGCTGTAACCCCGGCTCTGCATGTAGGCCTGCTGCTGGGCCTGTTCCAGTTTCTGCCGCACCTCGGGATCGATGTTCTGCCACTTATTGATGGGCGCCAGCGCGTAATCGTTGAGCCAGCGCGGGGCTGGCAATTGAAGGCGAACCAAACCGTTCTGCGATTCGCGATAGAGCGATTGAACTTCCCGGTTGAGTTGATCGAGAACGGGCCGTGTGGCGGGTCCGGTTTCCGGATCGGCGGCGCGCATAGGGCTGGCGCTACCGCGATCAGCATGAACATCAAGGCAAAGACAGGACGCATCGGGTCGCAAGGGCAAGAACGACGAAGACGGCGAGATGAAAGCGTAAGTCTCATGGTGAGGTTAGAATTTGTCGGATACAACCGTGGCTTTGCCGTCCTGCACATCGAGCCGGCGTTGCTGGTAGCGGCCGAGGTCGTCGGCAAACGCCTTGGCGTCTTCGAACGCGCTGAATTTCTGAACCGCGACGACTTTCCCGTTTTCGTCGGTGATTGCCACCTGATAGGTCCCGGAGCTCGAATTCCGGCCCGAATTAGAGGCGAGGCTCGCCGTCGGTCCGCTGATGGTAGCCGTCACGGGAACGGTATGAATAGGCCGGCCCCAGAGGAACCAACCCGCCGAAATTCCAATCGCCAGGCAGGCTGCGACGGAAGCCACGAGCCGGGTGACGTGAGTCACCATGGAAAGCAACCGTTGCCGGCGAATGGCGCGGATCGCGGAAACGGCAAAGCGCTGCGCCGCCCTTTCATCCGGTTCGAACGATTCCCAGGCTGCAAGGCGTACCGTCCGCTCATCACGAATTGCTTCGAGCGCGACGGCCAGATCCGGCTCCGCCGCCAGGCGTGCGGCAACCGCCTGCATCTCGTCGGGGGAGAGCGAGTTATCCAAAAAACCTTCGAGAATGTCGTAGTCGCTGTCCATGTTCATCACAATGGGCTCACAGTTGGAGCCGGTCCATGTTGGTCATGTCGACGCGCTTTTTCGCGCTGCGACCCGGGGTTCCTTTTTGTCTATATCGACAAATTCGCGAAGCATCTCCGCGAGTTGCCGGCGGCCGCGATGCAGCCAGGTCTTCACCTGCGGCACGCTCGCTCCCAGCGTTTCGGCGATCTGCGTGTAGGCCATGTTTTCGTACTCGCAGAGCACAAGGGCAGATCGGAAATGCTCCGGAAGTCGATCGATGGCCGCTCTCACTTTCGCCACCGTCTCCCGGTCGATCATCGCGCCGACGGGGGAATCCGAGCGGCCGGGATGATCCTCGGCCACGACGGTCATCCTGGGCGCTCGCAGGAGGCGGAGGGCCTCGTTAACAACCGCCCGCCGCATCAGTCCGCCCGGCTCGCGCCAATCGTACCGGGCGCGATGCTCATACAGATTCATCAACGCCTGCTGGACGACATCCTCGGCCGAGGCCCGCGTGCCCACGATTGCCCGGGCGATCGCCAGAAGTCGGCGCGAATGCGTCGCGACGGCCTTCTCGAATAAGGCGTCTGTCGCGACGGAGGCATTTGACGCCTCCGGCACGCCGGGAACCATGGGGTTCTCATCCGATGACACGCGCGAGCTCCCGCGAAGTTTCAACCCGAAGCCGGACACAAGGTCCGATTCCAATCATACGCAGTATATGGGGTTAACGAACGTTCATCCCTCCCGGGAGCGGCTGCACTATGTTCTGTGCAGAAATAACCCTTCGCCCGCCAATCGGTTAGGATGAGCCTCCGTATCATATTGTGAGGATTCCGTTGCGGACGAGGCAAACCGCACTGCACAGAAGAACAGGATCACCCCCATGCGATTTTTGAAACAGTCCCTCACCGCACTGGCGATTGGATGCGGAACGGCCGCGCTTCTACAGAGCGCATTGCCCCTGATGGGCGAAGAAAAGCCAGCGAGCAGGCCGGTGGTTGAGCTGCCGACTGACAAAAACTGGCTTCGCGCCGAGGAGGTGGTGACCAAGGCACTGGCCTATCTCAAAGCGCAACAGAAACCGGACTACGGCTGGCAGGGTCCGCATGATCCTCCGGGCATTACGGCCATCGTGCTCAAGGCGTTTGTGCAGGATCCGCATTTTGATCCGCAGCAGCCGTTCATCGACAAGGCCTATGGTTATCTTCTTTCGTTCCAGAAGCCGGACGGCAGCATCTCCGAAGACGTTCTGGCGACATACAACACGGCCATTGCGATCAGTTCCCTGGCCGCCGCGAAGGACGCTGAATACAAGGTGCCGATGGAAAAGGCGCTCGCATTTCTGAAGGAGCTTCAATGGACCGACAAGATCGAAGGCATTCCCGACCGTAACAAAAAGGTGGATGAGAAGAATCCGAACTTCGGCGGATTTGGTTACGGAAACAAAGGACGCGCGGACCAAAGCAACCTGCAATTCGCGATCGATGCGCTTCACGACGCGGGTTTGAAAAAAGATGATCCGGCTTACCAGGCCGCCTTGAAGTTTATCACGCGCTCGCAGAACAATTCCGAAACCAACACAGACCAGCCGTGGGCCGGGGACGACGGCGGATTCATTTACACGCCCGCCGACGGTGGGCAATCCGCCGCCGGGGAATATACCAGCCCCGACGGACGCCGCATGTTGAGAAGCTACGGGTCGATGACCTACGCCGGCCTTAAAAGCATGATTTACGCGGGACTTTCGAAAGACGACAAGCGCGTGAAGGCGGCCTGGAAGTGGATTGGGAACAATTGGACTCTCGATGAAAATCCGGGGTTGAGCGCAAACGATGCTCACGCCGCCGAAAACGGCTTGTTCTACTATTTTCACACCCTGGCCCGCGCGCTGCACGCATACGGGGAACCGGTCATCACCGACTCCAAGGGGAACAAGCACGACTGGCGGCTGGAACTGATCGCCAAGCTCGAAGCCAACCAGAACAAAGATGGCGGCTGGACCGGGACGCAGAAATGGATGGAGAGCCGGCCGGTCCTTGCTTCGGCTTTTGGAGTGCTGGCGCTTCAGGAGGCGCAGGCGGATTTGAAGGAGCATCCGGCGAAGTGAATCAGGTGGCACGGGTTTTCAACCCGTGTCCCAAATCGAAGACACGGGTTGAAAACCCGTGCCACGAAAATCGTTTACTCGACGTTCACAGTGCCCCAATTCCGAGGCTGAAGGCGCGTTTCAGATGGCAGATCTGAAGTAATGTTCGTGTCCTTGTTCGACCAATACGCGCGGAGGACGCACTTGGCTCCGAGATTGTCGGAGAAGAGCACGCCAACGTCGCCGCGGAGTGACATGCCGGCGGATAATTTCCACGGAAGTGCGTTCAGTGGAATCGCCGCTTCGATGAAATAACGCCTGTCGCGCCTTTGAACGACGACCTGGGCGGTGTCGAGCCGTTCGACCCGGTCCATCTCCTCGCGCCCGATCGGTGAGACGAATGAAACGCGCTGACCTTTGAAGCCGGCCACGACCGGCTGATAGAGCATCACCACCGCCTTGCCCTGCTGGGGCGCAATCGAAATCCGACAATTCCCCGGCAGGCCCGGGCCAGGGCCTAGTTGAATGTCGACACTGCTGCCATTGAGAAACATCACCTTCTCGTCGTTACCGGCGTTCATCCAGGGATTCGGATCCTGCACATCGAACGCGGCGTAAAGAAAATGCTGATCGTAAGCCAATCCGGCCGAGGCGTTTCGATTGGTATCCGGGTCAATGCGAACACCGTGATTTTCCAAATCCCATTCCTTCAAGTTGCCTGTGAGAGTCGGCGTGAGTCGGCGGATTGCGAGCGTTGTCTCGCCGGTCTCTTCCGCTTGCCGTCGCGCATCACGAGCTCGGCGCATCGCCAGACCGGCGGCGCTTTGCTCCGGCGAAAGGACGAACGAACCTCCTGAAATTCGCTGGAGATGATCGAGGCCCTCGACACCCATGATGACAACCATTGGGCCGAAAAAGCCGCTGGTGAGATAGACTTCGCCATTGACGTTGCGGCTGAATGTCCCGCCATACGCTTCAGCGCCGCAGCTCGCCTCATCCATGGGCATGTCCTTCACCGCCCTGGCGGGAAGTTCTGACACGGTGCGGCCGTCCTTGAACAAGGTGCCCGCGAACAGGCCATCGGTCGTGAAGACAAATCGCTGTCCGTAGTAGCCGTTGAAGCAGACGATTTTCCCGATCGTGTTTCCCATGTCGGCCACGCCCATCACATAGATCGTGCCGATCACCTGGCCGGGCATGTTGGGCAGCGGCGCTTTGAAGCTGCCATGAACGCCGCTGAATGGCTGCGGATAGGTCCACACCAGATTACCGGCAAGGTCGTATCCTTTGATGCCGGTCATGTCGCCCAAGGCGCTTTCGCGAAGCGCCTTCTGGGCATTGGGGTCGTTGGAGTTTTCATAGAAGGCGATCATCGTGTTGTCATCAACCTTTACGGGTGCACCATCGACCGGAATCGGAATCGGCGCGGAGATGCTTTGCTGATCGAAGACGGGTACGCCATCCGCGGTGAATGACGAGGGAGAAATTTCGCAAACGGTCTTCTCGCCGAAATGACGCACGCATGTCAGATCATCCATCCACAATGCGCCCACCCCCCAGCGCCGCCGGGGTTGAATGCGACTTTTGGCGTGACGATTTCGTCCGGCTGAACGTTGCCGTCGCCGTTGCGGTCAGACCAGAGAAGCGAGTCCGTGCCGTCGACTCCCTTCGCGTAGCCGACGGAGGCGGCGGGAACCCAAGCATCTCCGCGCTTGATGCAAATCAGCCCGCGGTCATAACAGAGATAATCGTGATCCTTGAAATGGATGGTACGACCCTGGCGAAACCAGAACGAGCCCGTTGCGACGAGGCCGGCGCTGGCTGGCTGGCCTTGCTCGATGCCGCGCAGATGAGTCCAGACTGGATGGCTTTGGCCGCTTTCCCAGTCCAGCTTGAATTCAAGGCCGCCGGTGTAGATGCGCGTGCGGTCAAATGAATCGACAATGCCGTCTCCGCCGTAAGGAGTTGGTCCGAGCCACTGGTCGATATTCCGGCCGCCCGGATCCCAGCGGCTGAGGGCTTCGCGACGGGATCGGTTTCCGCGACCCATAGCATTCCTTCGTTGTCGACTCCGACGGCCACGGGGCTGAGCATTCCGTCGTCGTTCCACTTGCCCACCGGGAGCCGACCGCCGGGCGTGCCGATTTCGCGAAGACGATTTTTGCCGTCCGCGCTGAACGCCAGAACTTGATTCGTGCCGGAGTTGACGACGTAGATAACTCCGTCTTTCCCTACGGCGAGTCCGCGTGGCGATCGAAGATCATCAATGAGATGGGTAACCCCGCCACTCGCTTCATCCACTCGAATCACGCCGTGTTCGCCCGGAGGAACCACGTTGCCGGCCGCGGCCTGCGGATTCAGATTTTCGGTCGCTGCCAGCAACCGTCCGTTCGGGTCAAACGCCAGCCCGAATGGCGCGGGCACATGAAGCTCGTCTACGAACTTGCCCGTCGCAAGATTGAAGATGCGGATCGCATTGCGCCTCGCGCAGGCAAGATAGAGCCGGTCTTTTCGGACGGCCATTCCCGTGGGAATTTCGCCAAGATTGGAATCGTTCGACAGACCTGTGGGAATCGTCGCGACGTCAGGCGTGAAGCGAGCGGCTTTGCCGGTGCGGACATCAACCCGGCTGATCTCCGATCGCGACATCGTGTTGTCCGCGTAGTAGAGATCATTCCCATCCGTTGCGCATACCGCGCCGCCACCCTGAAATGCGCCGCCCTGCCCCCACAGTTTGTTGCCGTGCAAATCGGAACAGACGAGCGCCGAGCCCCCTTCCGCGATGCTGTACAAAAGGAACACGCGATCGCCGGCGACGGCCAGGTATTGCGGCGCTGAATGATCGGCGCCCCATCCGCCGGTGCCGTCGGCGTTTCGCCAAGGGGGATTGGAAGAAGGAAAGAGATGCGCTTTGTATTTAACGCTCAACCCGGGATTGATCAGACCGCGCCATCGATAGGCTCCCGCGGGCGCGGGGACGCCTGCGTCATTGAGACCGTCCCAGTAATCAATGTTCGCACCTGCTTTGCGTGGAAATCCGCTGATCAGATTGCGCACCCGTTTTCCGTTGGCGTCCTCGATCACTAACGTTGCCGCAGCCGCGATTGGCAAATCGTATTTGAGTGCAATCGGCCCGGATGTCGTGAGATTGGGCCCAGACGGTGCGCTGCGCTCCCAGGGCTGGCGGCGAAGATGCACGTGGCCTGTTTCGCTCAGGCGGATTTTTCCCCAGGCGCTGGTCGCCTTGTAGAAGCCGTTGCGGTCCGCCCCGGGCCCGCTCACCAGATCAGTCCACTCCATGGCCCGAGCGGTGCGATTGTCGCCGCCGCCCCAGTTGAAATGCAGGCCCATCGTGAACGATTCGCCGGCGGCATACACCTTTCCACTCTTGCTCAGGAGCTTCCAGGGAATGAACAGTTCTTGCACATATCCCCTGCCGTCGGCGTCTTTCTGAAAGGCCATCTTTGCGCCGCGTTCCAGCCCGTTGAGCCGATTTGGGCCGACGGGCTGGTCGTAGTTGATGTCCATCATCATTCTGCCGGTCGGGTGATACTGCCAGGCGGTCATGTGCACTTGCGTGTCGGTGAGGATCCGCAGTTGCAGGCAGTCACTTTTCCATCCCTTGTTGAACATTTCCGGTTCATCCGGATCCACCATGTTCATCATGGGAGTCTGATCGACCCATCGGAACGACAGATAGATTCCATCGCGGTCATACATCGCCGCGGAGCGAACCGCATAGGTATCGAGGCTCGTGGCGCTGTCGGGGCAACTCAAGATGGAAGCCGACAAATCCCAGTCATCGAGCTTCCCGTCGATCGCGACCTTTCCAGGAGCCGGGAGCGCGAGCAATTCGAGATTGTCGCTTTGCACGGCCGACGCAGTTTGGGCGAGGATCAACGCCAATGCGATCAAATGCAGGGTGGGCTTAGCCCACCGCTCGATTCGGGTGGTGGGCCGAGCCCACCCTACATGCCGACGGGAAAGCGCGTTCATTGCAGTTCCATTTCGCCCCAGTGTTCCGGCTGAAGCCGCGCTTCGCCGGGCACGTCGGCGACCAATCCCGCGGCATGATTCGACCAGTAAACCCGCTCTGCGGTAGAAAGCCCTTCCTTGTCCGCGAAAAGAACGCCGATATCCCCCAGAAGCTTGAGGCCGGATGCTGGTTTCACACCAAGCATTTTCCATGGGAGGGCGGCTTCGAGTGAATACCCGTCCGGTCGTTCGACGACGGCCATATCCAGGTCGATTTGTTCGATTGCGTCAAACGTGACAGATCCGACGGGCGATGCGAACGTGATCTTCTTTTCTTTTGCGGTTCCGGGAACCACGGGACGATAAACGACGGCAATCGGATGCCCTTCCTGCATGCTGATGACAAGCCGCAGATCGCCAACCGCTCCTTGCGCGGCCGCCGGCGCGTATTCGGATCGGTGCGCAAAAGCAGATCAACGCAATCCCCTGCGCGGAACAACAGTTTCCAATCTTTCTCATGATTCACCATGCCGCGCGTTCCCTGGACTTCAAACGCAATCAGCAGTGCTTCGGGATCGTACGCCAGCCATGCTTTGGCCCGGTGCTCGCCGGTGCCGGTAAACACAATCGGCGAGAGCTTTGACCAATCAGAAAGATCGCCGTCGATTTTGAATCCACCCGGTGAGCGCACGATCACCAGGCGTTTGGGCTCGGTGCCGGCAGCGAGCGATTCCTTAGTGGCACTTTCCGCCGCCAGTGCCTGCGCTTCGCTGACGATCAGATCTCCATCCATCCGGCGCACATGATCCAACCCATCGAGGCGAATCACACTGTTGTGGTTGTGGCCGGCAACCAAGAAAATCCGTCCATCCGCAAGCTGATTAAAAGTCCCGCCGAAATGCTCGGCATTGAGGGAGACATCGTTGAGATTCATCCCGCGCTCGGCCTTCGGCAGATTGAAGCCGCGCCCATATCGATTGTCTCGAAAGAGGCGGGCGATCCAGAGGCCGTCGGTGGTGAAGAGAGAGACTTCACCCTTGTTAGTCGACACAGCAAAAAATTCGCCGATGTTAGGCAACGTGCCCTGACCTATTACGTGCAAAGTCCCCGCCAACAGGCCCGGCTGCGGTGGAGGTGCTTTTGCCGAACCATGAACCCCGTTGAAGTGATCCGGATAGGACCAGTGCGCTGCCCCTTTTTGATCATGAACGGCGACGCGGTCGCTGACTTCAATGAAATCGCCGGTCGAGGTGACGGCGGTGTTGTAAAGTCCGAACCCGCCGGGATGCAGCGCCGGCGTTGGACTCATGTGCTCAAAGTCGTAAACCGGAGCGCCGCCGGGGGTGAATGAAATCGGTTTGAATCGCTCGTTTGCAAACTGGATCGTGAGATCCGACCCGCCGCGGGCGCCGAAATAGGCCGCTTCCAATCGCAGGTCCGTCGGTCCAAGCTGAACTTCGCCTGGATCGACTTTGCCGTTGTCATTCAGGTCAGACCAGAGAAACGAATAATGCGTGAGATCGGGATTGCCGACGCTTTGCAGGATCGCCGGGTCACGCAGTGGAGGCCATTCGTCGGCCTTCCCCGCGGCAGCGACGGGCAGGACGTGGTCTTTCTCATATCTGGCGATGGCAAAGTAGCGATTGCCGTAAAACCAGAATGGTTCGCCGAGCAGATAGAGTTGGTCGTGAACGTAAACGGGCCGATCACACGTGACGGCGTCCCACGCCCCGCCACGTCCCGCGCCAGACAATGTTCTTGATTTCCGAGACGCCGGTTTCCCAATTGACGTGAAACTCCATCCCTTCATAGAAGAATCGGGTGGGTTCGCGCGGATCGATGTACATGAACCCGGACCCATATCGCGGTCCGCCGATGAAATATCGCTCGAGCTTTGGCTTGGTTCCTTCGAGATTCCAGACCGAGACTTTCTTGGGGCGCATCTCGGCTTCGGCGACCCATAGTTTGCCGGCCGCGTCGATGCAGATGCCCCGAGGGTTGGACATTCGCTCGGGATCGTACGGGCCGGAATTGATTCCGCCGGGCGTCCCGATCGCTCCGGCAAATTTGCCGTCGGAGGTGAAACGCTTGACCACGTCATCCGCCGCATCAGACACGTATAGAAATCCGTGAGAGTCGCAGGTAAGTCCAGCGGGTTCTTTCAGGCCGGTAACAATCACCGGCGCTATCGCGTCTTGATCCGTCGCCACACTTACAACTCGCCCCTCGCTAACGGCGAGTAGCCTTCCGCTCTGATCAAATGTCAGAGCGCCAGGCAACTGGATGGGGATGTTTCGAACCCATTCGCCGTTTTGAGCGCGGAACACGCTGATACGCTGGCCGGGACCGGGTTCGGGGCTGGTTGCCAGCAGCACAACGCCTGCCAGCCCGCAAACCTGGTGCGTCAGGCCACTGTGCCTTTTTACATCGGAGTTTTGGGCAACGGCGGGATCGGTCACGACGATCCGAATAGCGGATACGGTTCGGTTTCTGCCCAGATCGAGTGTGACGTCGTTATAGGCGCGCCGCCATGGAAACGACGCAACGAGTTCGCCAACCGGCGACCAGGAATCGTCCGCTTCTGCGCGGAACTCAACGCTGGCTTTTGCAAAAAAGGGATCCCGCACCAGCAGCGCCGAAATCTGTGCGGCTCGATGCAGTTGAATCGTGTAAGTGGCCGGGTTGGCGGCGGTGATGTCCTTTTCCTGGTGGTTTTCCCAGGCGCCACCGTCCAGCACTCGCCCGGCAGAAACGGCGATATCCGCCAGATCGCTCACCGCGTGCAAGCGCGTGCCGACGGCGCGCAAACCAACGAAAGCTGATGCCGGCCCCGGTGTTTCCGTGAGCGATTTTTGAGGCTGATCGAGGTGAAGCGGCGCAACGGCACTCAAAACCCGAATACGCAAAGCACGCGTCGATATGTTCGACGGCGACGTGTAAACCTTCATCGCCAGCGAGCTGTGCTCGGAATCGAACGCGATCCAATCGGCCTCTTTGGTGAGATCACCTGGGAAGATCGCCCCAGGTCGAAGCGCGGCAACCTCCAGCCCATGTGGCGAAAGAATCGTCCCGATTACCTGCTCTGTTTTCCAGGCGACACGCAGCGGCTCATTCTTCGCCGGATCGAGCGGCACGTTCAACCAGGGCTGATCGGTCTCGCCGCGCACAAAATGGCGATGAACCGGGCGGGAGGCACGCCATGGGTTGTCGTGTGGTCCCAGTCGATCGCGGCCGGATCGAAAGCGGAGAGATCGACACCCTTCTGCGGCGGGCTGAAAGACGCGTAGACCAAGCCATCGCGCGCCGCCAGACCGGTCAGATTTCCAAGGCCCGCGAGCGGCCCTGAGCCAAAATCGATATCGGTAATTCGCCGGACCGCGAAATTGTTCGGGTCGATGGCGAATAGTTTGAAATGCGATCCAATCCAGGATCCTTCCCCCGCCGAGTAGACCGTCTTCCCATCGCTGCAGACGCATCGCGAGCCTGCAAGCTCGAGCCATTTCGCGCCCGACAATTTGTGGCCGTTCAGATCGACCGCGATCAGGCTGTGTCCGTGCTCGGCTGTTTCCGCGCCGAGAAAGACTTTGTCTCCCGCGGCGGCCGCCCCTTGAGGCGGCGTATGATCCGACATCCATCCGCCCGGATTCGGCCGTGGCTCCCAGACATCCTGCTTCCACCAGGGCGGATCGCCGGAGTTGTTCACCGTGAACTCATAACTGAGATTCAGCGCGGGTGTGACGGCGGCCTTGAAATGATAAGCGCCGGGCTTGACGGTCTTACCGTCGTCGTCGCGGCCATCCCAGAAGTCCAAGTGCTCGCCAGCCGTGCGGGGAGCTTCGGCGAGCAGGTTGCGAACGCGCTGGCCTTGCACATCGTCGATCGCGATCACGACGTTGCCCGCTTCGACAACCGTGTAGTGAATCGGAATCGGAAACAAAGTGCCGGGGACGGGGATGGCGGCATCCGCCTCAGAGCTCGTCGCCGTTGGCGCAGCGGTGGAAATAGCGATGAGCGCGAACAACGCAATCAGCACGATAGCGACGAGCTTTTTCGATACGAACATAGACACCAAGGCGGCTTTCGGAAGACGGGTGTGTTTCACGATCCGCGCATTCGCGAAAAATTGGAATCGATTCCTGGAGCAGTGTGCTCCCCGTGTAGCCGGTGAGCTTGCTCGCCGCTTGCTAGGAGAAAAACGGTGAGCAAGCTCACCGCCTACACGAGGAACGCTATACAAACCGCCTTCCTAAAGGGACGATTGCTCCACATGCCGGCACAGCGATGACAATCCGCCTCTTATTTGTCAGATCGAAGCACCGTCAGGAAGGTCTTGCCGATAGCGTGTCGTTCACCTTTGGGATTGATGTCCGAAAAAACCTGGATCCCGACTTGCCCTGGATCGCGGTCATATAAAATGACCTGAAGGGGATAGATGCCCGCCTCGGTGAATTCGGCGCGGCCAATATTTTCCGGTGCATCAGGGCTTGTAGCCCCCCCGAAACTGGGGCGGGCCTGTACGACCACCCCGCCGATCTTGATTTCATCCCCATCATCGCAAGGCGCGGATATAAAATAGGTGCCTGCTTTTTCCACCTTGATGAACCCGGTGAATACGTAGATCGTTCGCGGTCCCACCGGCTGATCGAAGCGAGCGGGCGGGGCCTTATCACCCTTGTCGGCCTCCTTGCGCCTGGCGTATTCGGTTTTACCCAAGAGGAAGTCTCCCATGGTCGTGTTCAGGGGCGGCGCGGTCACTTCCGGGCTCTCAGGCGGGGCACTGACGGCGGGGCTGTTCAGGCGATAAGTGAATATCGGCTGATGACCGGCGATCCAGTTCTTGGCGATGTCGATCGAATCGATTCCGTTCGCATCTTTTGGGTAGAAATCATAGAAAGCGACATTCAGACCATGCACGGCGCTGGCTTTCACCGCGCTGTCCGCCGGCACGGGCGCCGCTTGTGGCGTATCGTCGCTGAACGAAAGTGAGCAAAGCGCCGCAAGGAGGACCGCACACGCGCCTCCGATGAACTTTGAAGGATTGGCCATGAGTGTCTCCTCGCCCGAAGGCTGATGGTCAACGAAATGTCGTACCGGCGACATTGTCACATATTGCCGCGCGGCCACAATGTTTGCTGAGGTTTTCGGATTCGTGGGGACCCGGCGAAACTGCAGCAGCATCGATCGACCGCATCAGTTACGATTCGTTGAGAAGCGGTTTCAGAATTCCAGTGGCACGGGCTTCCAGCCCGTGCGGCGTGTATTCACGCCGGCTCGGTTGCCCGCGGTGAGCGCGGTCGAACTCGTACTCGACCAGGAATAGCACGAGCGCAGCGTTCCCTGTTTCCGAAGAAAAGAACGCTTCGCTCTTGCTGAATCGGTGGAGTACCACCGATTGCCACGGAGTACCGCGGCCACGGGCAGGATGCCCGCGCCACGAAAATGCGATGCGATCGAGTGTGAAACTACTTCTAACCGGGGTTGCTCGTCCGAGGAAGTTGGAGGAAGTCCATGCGTCGTTTTGCATATCAGTGCGCCGTGTTGTTCGTCCTCTTTCTGCAGACCGCAGCGACCCGCGGTCAGGACAACGTCGCGCAGCGCACCTCAAGTTGCTGCTACGAAGAACACACTTTGGATCATTCCTCACACGCATTGGGAAGGCGCCGTCTTCAAGACCCGTGAGGAATATCTGGAAATGGGACTGCCCAACATTTTGCAGGCCGTCCAACTCCTGAAAAAGTATCCGGATTATCATTTTGTGCTGGATCAGGTGGCCTATGTCAGGCCCTTCCTGGAGCGATATCCCGAAGAGGAGCCGGCATTTCGCAAAGCAATTGCCGAGGGGCGGCTGCAACTGGTCCTGGGGATGGATGTCATGCCCGACGTCAATACGCCCGGCGGCGAAACTTTCGTCCGGCAGATTCAATACGGCAAGGGCTACTACCGCGAAAAACTCGGCGTGGACGTCACGGTCGCATGGCTGGTCGACACATTCGGCCATCACGGACAGATGCCGCAGATCCTGAAGCTCGGCGGTTACAAATCATTCTGGTTTTCACGTGGCGTACCGAGGCACGATTTTCCCTCCGAGTTTTTCTGGGAAGGAATTGACAGTACACAAATCGCCGCCTACTGGCTGCCCTACAGCTACGGCTTGTTCTATGGATCGCCGGGAAATCTGACGCAATTCAACGGATTCGCCAAACAGCGATTCGACATGCTCGGGGGGCAGTCGAAAGAGAAGGATCGAGTAGCCGCGTCCGGCGTGGACGTCTCTGAACCGGAGCCGCATCTGCCGGTGATGATCGAACAATACAATAAACAAGCGGATGCCCCGCTCGCTTTGCGCCTGGCAGTCCCAACTGATTTCGAAGCCGTTGTGGACAAACGCCCCACCGCACGCCCGGTCTTCAGGGGGGAAATGAACCCTATTTTCCAGGGGACCTACAGCAGCCGGGCCGACCTCAAACAATGGATGCGGACTTCGCAGCAGTTATTAACGGCGGCGGAAAAGTTCTCCTGCCTTGCAACGGTGACAGGATCGATCGCCCCGCCGGCAAATGCAGTGCTCGCCAACGACGGCAATCTTCTCTGGCGCGCCTGGGAGCCGGTGCTGTTCAGCGAAACACATGATTGCGCTTCCGGCGTCATGACCGATCACGTCTACCAGGACACCATCCGCAGCTACGAGTTTTCGAAGCGACTCGCCGATGGAATGATCGCACAAAAAACGGACGCCATCACCGCCCGGATCAACACCAGCGGTGACGGCGGCATCCCGATCGTCGTGTTTAACACACTCGGCTGGGCGCGCTCTGATACGGCGGAGGCGCTCATCGGCTTCACCGACGACGGCATCACCGATATCGGCCTTCTCGACTCGGCAGGCAAAGAGGTAGCTGGCCAGATTCTCGAATCGCTCCGTTACTCCGAGGGGGGACTCAAGCAGGCAAAGATTGCGTTCGTCGCCCGCGACGTGCCCGCGATGGGGTATTCCGTCTTTCGGGCGACCGGCAAAAAATCTCCGCCTGTTCCTGCACCCGCGCCGCCGGCTCCCGATTCAATCGAGAATGAGTTCTATCGTATCAAGTTCGATCTCGGCACCGGCGAGATGAAGAGTCTGATCCTGAAGGCGGCGAAAGATGGGCCGCCGGCGGACTGGGAGGCGATCGCCGGCGGGGGAAACGTGGTCTGCCGCCAGCCGGATCACGGCGACCTGTGGGAGCTTTATCACGGGTTGAACGGCGGAAGCAACATCGCCATGACCACCGTCGAGGCCGTTCCCAAAGCGCCGGAATCGAAACTCAGCAGCGAATCGAAAGGCGCTGACCTCGGCGCACTCCGAGCGGGCCCGGTGTTTTCCGAATTCAGCGTCTTCCACGCCCTCGACACGGGAACGTTTGCGACGCGCGTGCGCCTCTACGCCGGCGTTCGACGTGTCGATATCCGGACGCAACTCGTCAACAAAGAGCGGTTCGTCCGTTACCAGGCGCTCTTCCCCACGACGATCAAGAACGGAAAGAACGTCCATGCCATTCCGTTCGGCGCAATTGAGCGGCCGACCGGCATTGAATTTCCGGCCCAGGATTGGGTCGACTATGGCGACGGCCAGCACGGCCTGGCCGTCCTCAATTTCGGAAATCCCGGCAATGTGCAGACCGATGGCACGATGATGCTCTCCCTCCTGCGCTCCCACACGCTCGGCGCTTATGGCTTTCAGGGAGGATATGAGCCGGGAATGTCATCCGACTCCGGGCTGCAACTCGGCCGCGAGATGACCATGCAGTATGCCCTATCGCCGCACACCGGCGATTGGCGCGAGGCCGGCGTCTATCGCCAGGGACTGGAATTCAACAATCCGTTGATCGTTCGAAAGACCGCGGTTCACGATGGCGCGCTGCCGGCGCGCTGGGGAATGCTCGACATCTCATCGCCAAATGTGGTGCTCTCCTCATTCAACCCCGGTTCCGGCGGCAAGACGATGATCCTTCGCGTTTATGAGGCGGCCGGCATCGCGACGCCGGGTGCGAAGGTCAGCCTCCATGTCCCCCTGGCGTCGGCCGGGGAAGTCAATCTCATGGAGGATCCGATTCGCGACCTGGCCGTTGCCAACGACGGCTTTTCCTTTGATCTTCATCCGTATGAGATCAAATCGTTCAGCTTGCATCTTCAGCCGATGCCGCATTAATCACACCAGCAGATCACTCACGACATTTCCATGCACATCCGTCAGCCGATAGTCGCGACCCTGAAAGTGATAGGTGAAGCGCGTGTGATCGACCCCGAGACAATGCAGGATCGTGGCGTTGAGGTCGTGAATGTGGACGGGATTCTGCGTGATGTTGTAGCAGAAGTCGTCGGTGCCGCCGTAAACGAGGCCGGGGCGAATGCCGCCGCCGGCCATCCAGACGGAAAAGCAGCGGCCGTGGTGGTCACGCCCGTAGCTGGCCTGCAGGGCGCCTTGTCCGTAGACCGTGCGGCCGAACTCGCCACCGAAAATCACCAGCGTGTCGTCGAGCATTCCGCGCTGCTTCAGGTCGGTGATCAACGCCGCGCCGGGCTGATCCACGTCGCGCCATCAGGGGGATGTTTTCGGGCAAGGCCGCGTGGTGATCCCATCCTCGATGATAGAGTTGCACGAAACGCACGCCGCGCTCGACGAGGCGCCGCGCGAGCAGACAATTTGCCGCGAACGATCCGGGCTTGCGCGAATCCGGCCCGTATAAGTTGAACGTGGAAGCCGGCTCCTGAATCAGATCGGTCAGCTCCGGCACACTGCTCTGCATGCGGAAGGCCATTTCAAACTGTTCGATGCGGGTGCGGATTTCGGGATCGCCGGCCTGCTCGTAGCGCATGGCGTCGAGCTTCCCCATTCCGTCGAGCATCCTGCGGCGAAGATCGCGATCAATGCCCGGCGGGTCGGACAGATAAAGGACCGGATCGGCGCC
The DNA here is from genome assembly GCA_963754335.1 of uncultured Phycisphaerales bacterium. GTDB lineage: Bacteria > Planctomycetota > Phycisphaerae > Tepidisphaerales > Tepidisphaeraceae > JBBSDP01. The sequence continues at coordinate 105,211 of CAVWFQ010000004.1, read as the reverse complement.
GCTTCGCAGCTTCACACCCTGGTAGCTGCTGGGAAGAAATCCGGAGCCCCAGAGCCGGTCGAGCAGGCCCTGATTGGAGTCGCTGCCGCTTCCCTGCGAGAGCATCACGACGAACGCGGGGAGGTCCTTCGCGTCGGAGCCAAGGCCGTACGCAACCCACGCTCCCATCGACGGCCGTCCGGGTTGTTGTGAGCCGGTCTGGATGAAGGTAATGGCGGGATCGTGGTTAATCGCCTCGGTGTACATCGAACGAACGATGCAAAGATCGTCCACGACTTTTGCCGTATGGGGCAATAATTCGCTCAGCCATGTTCCGTTTTGACCGACTTGAGAAAATTTGAATTTGGGCGCGATGACTGGAAATGACTTCTGGCCGGAAGTCATGCCGGTCAGTCGCTGGCCCATCCGAATCGAGGCGGGCAGCTCCGTGCCGTGAAGCTTCGTGAGCGAAGGCTTGTGATCGAACAACTCAAGCTGAGACGGGCCACCGGATTGGAAAAGATAGATCACCCGCTTACGCGCGGGGCAAATTGCGGCAACAGCAAACGCGTCCCTGTGAGCGATGGGACCGCGGCCCGGGCCGAATCAGGAGCCAGCAGGGAAGCCAGCGCCGCGGCGCTGAGAGCGGCAGCGCCGCGGCCGAGAAAGCCTCGGCGCGTCAGAAGGTTTCGAATTTCCAGTGACGAATTCATTTCTTGACCCTCTTTGCAGAACGCCGACACCGGGCAAACTTCACGCACGACTTCCACGACGGGGCAGAGCGGCGTGAAAGTGCTCGGTAACTCCGGTAACCGGTGACGCCGCACCGCCCCGCATTGGTCGCGCTCAAAATCGAAAAGCGCACCGGATACGGGGCGGCGCGGCGGCATAACCATGCGGCGATATCACAATGTCGCGCGCCGCTCTGCCCCGTCGTGGATTCGCCTCGACCGCACATATACGGACTCTTCATTGCTTCGTGATCGCCTCGTCCAGACCGAGCATTGCGCTTGCAACAGTCGTCCAGGCGGCAAGCCCGGCTTGATCGAGTTTCGCATCGCAGGTTGAGTCACCGACGCTTAGAAGCTTCTTGGCCGCTGCCGGCTCGGCGCGGAATCGATCCAGCGCCGCTTGATAAAGCGGTCCGATCGCCTGCTGCTCCGCGTCGCTCGGCGCTCGCGACAGCACCAGCATGAACAATCTCGATAGCCGGGAGGGGCACGACGCGCCCGCTTCGCTCATGGTGCGCTCCGCGAGTTTTCTTGCCGCCTCGACGTAAGTCGGATCGTTCATCAGCACCAGCGCCTGAAGCGGCGTGTTGGTGCGCCCGCGACGGATCACACAGTATTCCCGGTCCGGCGCGTCGAATGTGGTCAAAGCGGGAGGCGCGCAGGTCCGCTTGCGAAAGGTGTAAAGGCTCCGTCGATAGAGCGCGTCCCCTTTGTCCGCGTGATAGACCGCCTGATGAGAGACAGACACTTCCTCCCACAGCCCCGGCGGCTGGTACGGCTTGACGCTCGGACCGCCCAGTTGCTCCTTCAGAAGGCCGCTCTCGGCCAGTGCGCTGTCGCGCAGCATCTCTGCCGACAGGCGCACGCGCGGGCCGCGCGCAGCAGCCGGTTTTCCGGGTCGATCTGCCGCGCATCGGGCGTGGAATCCGACGACTGGCAGTAGGCAGAGGACGTCACGATGAGTTTCATCATCGCTTTGACGTCCCATCCCGTTCGGACGAATTCGCTGGCGAGCCAATCGAGCAGTTCGGGGTGACTGGGCGGCTCCCCTTGCACGCCGAAATCCTCGGCGGTCTTCACAAGTCCTACGCCGAATATCTGCTCCCAGAGCCGATTCACGGCTACGCGCGCCGTCAGCGGATTGGCGGGATCGACGAGCCACTGCGCAAGACCCAGCCGATTGGGCGGAGCGCCGGCGGGCATCGGGGGAAGGAACGCAGGTACGGCAGGCGCGACGACTTCGCCGGGATGATCGTACTGGCCGCGCAGGAGTATGTGTGGTTGCCGCGGCGTCGGCATCTCCTGCATCACCATCATGACCGGCGTCGCGCTCTCTACGGCGGCCGATCTGGCCGAGAGGTCGGCGAGCTCCGCCTTCAGCCGGCGGTACTCGCCGTCGGCCGTTTCGAGATAAGCGCGGCGGAGCTGCTGTTTCTGCGCGGCGGAACGCTCATCGGCGGAAGTTTGCAGAATCGACGCCAGCATGACCACCGGCTCGGCCGCCGCGAGATGGCGGACATTCTCCGGGGCGAGCGCCTGGCGATAGATCTGAAGATCGTCGATTTTCCCGTTGAACGACAGGGAGTGACTGCGGCGCCCGACGTGCAGCGGCTGGTCGGTCACAATCGTGTCCGAGAGTTTGTCCGCTTCGACGGTGACCTGCTGCGGCTGGCCGTCGACATACATTTTCACACCGGCGGCTTTGGAGCTGCCATCGTAAGTGACCGCGACGTGATGCCATGCTCCAGGGCTGAGCGGTTCCTTCGTGACGACTTTCAGGAAATTATCCGGATGCGTGTGAATGATGTGCGCGGCCAGTCGTCCCTGCTGCTCGAGGATGAAGTCGTAACCGCGGTAGGCGTGGTCGTCGTCCATCTTTGAGAGGATCGCCATCGGCTCAGTGGAGGCCGGGTTGATCCACGCCGACATGGTCCAGGCATCGGTTCGGTCGAACGCCGCGAGCTGTCCAAAATCGACAAACGTGTTGCCGTCGAATTCCAGCGCGCCGCCGACTTTTCCCGGCGACCATTTCGGGTTCCCGATGATGGCACCGCGGTGCTTTGGATCGAGCGCATCAAATAATTCGTGGTCGCCATGCCGCTCGAATGCGAAGTGATAGGCAAGGCCGGCCAGCGCGTTCAGCGATGAAGGGTCGGGGCTGACCGCAATCGCCGCGGCCCATCTGGCAACGACATCGTCGCCGACGGATTGGCGCAGCCATCAGTGCGGCTTGCACCGTCTGGCGTCTTTCGGCGAGCTGATCGAGCTCCTTCAACTGCGCTCCCGACGGCGCCCGCATCACCGGATCACCGGTCTTCTGCCCCGGCGCAACGGCGCGGTCGGGCAAATTATTAAAGAATGCGAAGAGGCTGTAAAAATCCTTCTGGGTGATCGGATCAAACTTGTGATCGTGACAGCGCGCACACTGGGTTGTGAGGCCGAGAAAGACGTTGGCGGTCGTGTTGACCCGATCCACGACGTATTCGACGTGGTATTCCTCCTCGATTATGCCCCCTTCGGTCGTCAGGACGTGATTGCGGTTGAACGCCGTCGCGATGCGCTGGCGCAGGGTGGCGTGCGGGAGCAGGTCGCCGGCGATTTGCTCGATGATGAAGCGGTCGTACGGCAGATTCTCGTTGAACGCGTTGATGACCCAGTCCCGCCAGGGCCACATCGGTCGCTCATCATCGTTGTTGTAGCCGTTGGTGTCTGCAAAGCGGGCGGAGTCGAGCCAGGGCGCAGCCATCGCCTCTCCGAATCGGGGCGAGGCAAGAAGCCGGTCCACGACCTTTTCATAGGCGTCGGCCGATGAATCCTTGAGAAACGCGTCGAGTTCTTCAGGAGTCGGCGGGAGGCCGGTCAGATCGAGAGTGACCCGGCGGAGCAGCATCATTTTGCCCGCAGGCGGAGAAGGTTTGATCGCCTCGCGATCGAGCCGTGCCAGCACGAAGCGATCGATCGGATTGCGCGACCAGGTTGCCTCCTTCACCAGTGGCAATTCCGCGCGTACCGGGGAAATAAAAGACCAATGCTGTTCCCATCGCGCCCCCTGCTCGATCCACGCCCGGATCATGGCGACCTGTTGATCGCTCAACGGCTTGCCATGCTTCAGCGGCGGCATTCGGTCATCGAGATTTGCCGCCGTTATGCGCTGGTACAGGGCGCTTCCGCCGAGATTGCCAGGCGCGAGGATCAGCGATGTCTTGCCGCGCGCAAAAAGGCCATCGCGCGTGTCCAGACGCAGTTTCCCTTTTCGAGCCACCTCGTCGGGACCATGGCAGGCAAAACAGTGCTCGGCCAGGATCGGCCGGATCTGGCGATTGAAACTCACACGATCCGCACTTGCCGGCGCGCCGGCAGCGGTCGCTGAAAGCCAGGTCAGCGCGCAGATCAGCGCGGCCGGACTGATTCGGAGCGGCAGCGCAGAAGGTGATGCTTGTGCGAAGCGGACGCATGGGGCGTGTAATAGATTTGGCGATCCCAAAGATCGTCTCCCTCGCCCGGTACCCCGGGAGAGGGCGCGGGGTGAGAGTCTTCAAGGCGCGACATGGATGACCCTCACCCCAACCCTCTCCCAGAGTACTGGGAGAGGGGGAAGGAATGTTTGCAGCGGATTCAGTCACCGATCACCAATACCACGATAAGCGTCGCATTGTGGCGAAAAAGCGTCGACCTCTCTTCCGAAATGGAGGGAGGTGGCGACATTCCGATGTGCGCGAGAGACGTCAGTCGGTCTTGCAGATAGCCCGCTTGCTTCGCGGGGCTCTTAAACGCTTACCCAGCGAGCTGTCCTTCGATTTGCGTGAGCTGACTGGCGATGTCCGGGTCGCTCTTGGCGTCCCCATCGACGGTTCGCACGGCGTGCAGGACGGTCGTGTGGTCGCGGCCGCCGAAATATCCGCCGATTTCTTCCAGCGTATAGCGCGTGTGCCGGCGGGCCAGGAACATGCAGACCTGCCGCGGAAACGCGATGCTCTTGTGTCGCTTCTTGCTCTGCAGGTCGCTGAGGCGGACGTTGTAATACTTGGTGACGGCGTCGAGGATCTGCTGAATGGTGATGCGCCGCTGCTCGCGGTGTACCCGAGTCGCCGAGGGCCGCCTTGGCCAGATCCAGATCGATCCTGCCGTTCTGCAGCATGCCCATTCCCTGGATCTTGGTGATGGCCCCTTCCAGCTCGCGCGTGTTGTTCTCGACCTTGGCGGCGATGTAGCAGAGCACGTCTTCGGGCAGCGTCAGGCCGCGCATGCGCGCCTTTTTCTGAAGGATGGCGACGCGGGTTTCGTAGCACGGCTTTTCGATCCGCGCGACCAGGCCCCAGTTGAACCGGCTCACCAGCCGTTCCTCCAGTTCGGGGATTTCGCTGGGGGGGCAGTCGGCCGAGAGGATGATCTGCTTGTGCTGCTGATAGAGCGTGTTGAACGTGTGAAAAAATTCTTCCTGCGTGCGATCGCGGCCGGCCAGGAAATGGATGTCGTCGATCACCAGCAGATCGACGTGGCGATAGCGATGGCGGAACTGATGCATGTCGCCGTTCTCGATCGCCAGGATGAACTGGTTGATGAACGAATCGCAGGAGAGATACAGGATCCGCGCGTCGGGCTTCTGCTCGAGCACCTTCTGGCAGACGGCCTGAAGCAGATGCGTTTTGCCAAGACCGACGCCGCCATGGATGAACAGCGGGTTGTACGCCTGGCCGGGCTGCTCGGCGACGGCCACCGACGCGGCGTGGGGAAGACGATTGCACGGGCCGGTTACGAAATGTTCGAAAACGTAATCAGGATTGAGCGGGAGTGGCTCGTCTCCTTCATTGAACACGCCGCCGCGCGGCAGGTTGTTGCAGTGAAAGCTCACTGAAACCAGCCGCCCGGTCACCAGCTGCGCCGCATTCGTAAACGGCTGCTGGCACTGGCTCTGGCAGAAATTCAGCTGTGCCGGAGTTCCGACGGTGACCTGGATCACCCCGTTGGTCAGCTGCCGCGGCGACATCTCGTCAAACCAGGTGCGGTTCAGGCTGGGATGCTGGGCGCGAACATTCTGAAGGATTCGCTGCCAGACGGATGGGTCAAACGAAGACTCCGAAACGCGACGAGATAGCCTCGCGCGGCGCGGGCGTTGTGGTCGTTATCATGGCAATGGCCGAGAGGAAAAATTCCGTTTTTCTAGTTTCAGATCGGCGGCAAACTCCCACCGCTCTCCAAGTGAATCAGTACGTCGCGCACTTTAGTGTTTGCCGCGCGATCAGCAAGAAGAAAATTCTTCCGCGACAGAATCCGGAGCGTGATGCGCCTCCGGATTGAAAATCAAAAACTCAATCAACTCCAACAACACAAAGGAGAAAGAATCAATCGCCGCGCGCGAAGCGACGCCGATTTTTTTTCTCACATTTTTTTGCGACAGAAATTCGCCACGCGTTCGCAACCGCGGCGCCAGCGATCACCCTTTGATCAGGTTCATGACCTGTTTCAGGTCGCTCCATACCGCGGCTCGTGTCTCTTCGGTGTACTGGCGCAATACGTAGGCGGGATGGAACGTCGGCATCAGCTTGATGCCGCGCCATTCATAAAATTGGCCGCGCAAACGCCCCATCGCTGTTTTGGTTTGCAGCATGTACCGCGCCGCGGGGTGTCCGAGTGTCACGATGACTTTCGGCCGGATGATTTCCAACTGTCGTTCGAGATAGGGAGTGCAGGTCTCCACTTCATCGGGCGCGGGAACGCGATTGCCCGGCGGCCGGCATTTGACGATATTCGCGATAAAAACCTGCTCGCGGCGGAAACCCATCGCCAGGATCATCTTGTTCAAAAGTTCCCCGGCCCGCCCGACAAACGGCCGGCCCTGCAAATCTTCGTTCTCGCCGGGGCCCTCGCCGATAAAGAAAACCTTCGCGTCGGGGTCCCCTTCTCCGAAGACGGTCCGCGTTCGCGTCTCGCACAGTCTGCACTTCGTGCAGACGCTCACCTCATTGCTGTCCATCGCGATCAGACGACGCCGCTTCTCGTCGATGTCGAGCGTCGGAGCACTGAACGGAATCTGTATCGGCGCCGGCGCAAGCGATGGAGTGCTCGGCATTGGCGGCGAATCGGACGCGAAGAGTTTGCGGCGCGGGCTGAACCGGCCCAATCACTTCACTTGCCACTTCACTCGCCACCGCGATTAGATCTTCTCCAACTGGCTCCGCCGGCACTTCGGCTCGTTTGACGGAGCCCTGTCCGAACGCGCGCTCGTGCGCAGAGCAAGCCGTGCCCGATTTTTTCCCTTTGCATCCATGGATCGCCCGCATGTTACGCCTGAGATCTCCGCGTCACAACTGCGCAGATCAAGATGATTTATTCAGATCAGGTTAGAGCGACGAAGATTTTGTATAATCGGCTTCGATCGCACTTGACCTGCGTCTACAATTTGTCAAAATCACGGGCGTCAAAGCCACCCCAATCCGCAATGGCGGGTGCATCCCTTGAAGAGGTGCACACCGTAGCGGATCGCGGTGGCTTTCTGCGTTGATGGTTTTGGTTTTAAACAACAATTGGAGGTGTCTCATGGCAGCCAGCAAGAATCAGAAGAAAGAATTTCTCGGCAAGACGATCGAGCATATCGACATCACCAAGCACAATGTCGTCCCCCTCGTCGATGCCATGCAGCACATGGCGTTCAGCGCCCGCGACCTGCATCGCGCCGCCGACATCTACGACCGCATGCTCCGCGACACCGAGTGCGGCGTGATCCTTTGCCTGGCCGGCTCGCTCATCAGCGCCGGCCTGAAGAAGGTCTTCGTCGACATGATCCGCAACAACATGGTCGACGCCATCGTCTGCACCGGCGCCAACATCGTCGACCAGGATTTCTTCGAAGCCCTCGGCTTCAAGCACTACATCGCCGACGACGATTTCAAGAGCGGCACCCGCGACGGCGAGCTGCGCGACCTGATGATCGACCGCATCTACGACACGTTCATCGACGAAGAAGAACTGCGCGTCTGCGACGAAACCACGCAGAAGATCTTCGACGAACTCGAGCCGCGTCCCTACAGCTCGCGGCGAAATCCTCCGCGAGATGGGCGCGTACCTCGACCGCAATGGCGGACCCAAGTGCGCCGACAGCATCATCTACGAAGCGTACAAGAAGGAAGTCCCGATCTTCATCCCCGCCTTCAGCGACTGCTCGGCCGGCTTCGGCATCGTCGCCCACCAGCACGCCCGCGGCGATCAGCCCAAAGTCAGCTTCGACAGCGGCAAGGACTTTTACGAACTGACGCAGCTCAAGATCAAGAACGCCGAGACCGGCCTGTTCATGATCGGCGGCGGCGTCCCGAAGAACTTCGCGCAGGACATCGTCGTGGCCGCCGAGGTGCTCGGCAACGAAGCCCCGATGCACAAGTACGCCGATCCAGATCACGGTCGCCGACGTCCGCGACGGCGCGCTCTCCGGCAGCACGCTCAAGGAAGCCAGCAGTTGGGGCAAGGTCGATACGGTTTACGAGCAGATGGTCTTCAGCGAAGCGACGCTCGCCGTCCCGCTGATCGTCGGCTACGCCTATCACAAGGCCGGCTGGAAGAGCCGCAAGGGACGCAAGTGGAACCTGGCGCTGGAGCCGGCGGCGGCGCATGCGTAGGGGATGTAGTTCGATAACAATCCGATCGAGCGGGCAATCCGGGTCCACAGGACCCTGATCGGTGAGCTTTGCGCGAGAAATGTGCAAAAGCGAGAGATCTTCTATATAGACTAAACTTTACGTTTTGGAACCTAACCGTTGGCGCTGGCAGGCGATAAATTTTCGCAACAGGGAAGGAATTTTCTGCACATGAACTGCGCAAGAACTGTTCGGCTCATGAACCGAGAGAGGAGAAATCAGATTGGGCCACAAAATCAGTCGCGACATCGACGGGCCAGCAGTCCTACCGCGCTAATCGCCAGTGTTGCGATTGACGCGGGCTCCGGCGCTTCTGCAACGAAATTGAAGTGAACGTCGTCAAGGAAAACGGAATTGTCACCGCCGGCGTTATTCGCATTGGTAACGTTCACGAACTCAAGCGTATGCGGACCACCGGTCGTAACGGAAAAATTATTGGTTGTCGTGTCCGTCCATTGTGTAAGGACGGAGGAGTCAATTGCCTCCGGACTCGCAATCAAAACGCCATCCAGATAGACGTCGAAAGTGGACAATTGCAGGCCATTGTTCTGGCGAGCGACCAGATCGTAGCTTAGCGAATAGGTCACACCGGGCTCGAAGCCAGAGATGCTCTGCGAGAGATTGGCATTGCCTTTGAGCAGAGCGGCCTGGCTGCCTTCAAGAACGTTTGGGCCGCCATAGGCGCTGCCATCCGAGATCTGGCCCGCGCCGCCGGTGGACGTCCAACCGGCTGGAGCCGCACCTTCCACGAAATGACCATTCCCAAGTACGTTACTTTCGAATCCGTTGTTGGCGATCGCCGGTACGGCGCGGGTGATGGACACGTTGTCCAGGAGAAGTGAATTATCGCCTTGCACGCCGATCGCGTTCAGCGCGAGGGTTGAGGAAGCGCCCGAAACCGAAAGCGGTCCGCTGACAATTCGGCGGTATTGGTCCGTCGTTGTAATATTTTGAACGGCGGACGAAGTGGAATTGTTATTTAAAGAAGCCGATGTGCTAGAGATCGGCGCGGTCCCGTTATTGTATCCGCGCTCATTGACAAAATAGGTGACCGTATATTGCTTGGTTGGATCAAGCCCGCCGATGACTTGCGAGATGCTGCCCGATCCCTGAACGAATGCGACATGAGAGCCATCCGGAATCGGATGCCCATTTGCAAACGGCTGGCTAATCGTGTTGTTTCCGCCGTTAGTCGGTGTGATCCAATCGGCGTTGGCCGTGTCGGCATTAAGCCCTTGATTCGCATATCCGTTGCCGTCGGTAGTTCCCGGCGTCACCGTCTCAAAACTGTTGTTTTGGACGATGACCGCGCCGTTCACAAAACCAGCACCTAAAACGGGCATGGAAGCGACAATTAAAACCCGTAACGATTGATTTTTCGCCAGATCCAACACTTTGAGATTTCTCCTCGTCTCAAGGACGAAATGTGCCGCAGATTTTCCACCTCAACACCCAGATTTGTCGACTAACGACATAAATGTAAGCCAAGGACTAATCGAATGCAAGCGAATTCTGAAATTTTGCGGCGTTGTCATTATCTGCCGGGATGTCACGATTACGATTATTTAACGTTCGAAAATTGTCGCCGGAAAGCCCGATTAGAACAGCGGCTTCGCCGCTGAGTGAGCCGATCCAATCGCGAAAAGATTGGAAGCGTTTTTTCGATCAGGTCAATGCTGCACTTATCAGAAATTATCCCGGTCCGACCCCACACGCTTGGAGTTCTGGAAGAGTCGCCCGAGCCGATTGCATAATCGGATAAATATTTCTCTGCGGCACACCAATTAAAAAACCCCCGGCGGGTAAGCCGAGGGTTATTCAGCGAAACTCAATGTGATGAAGTGATCAAGCGCGTCGACGACGGGCGAGTAAGCCCAAAGCCCCACATCCGAGCAGAGTTACGCTTGCAGGCTCAGGGGTCGTCGCGACGACCGAAACGCTATCGACAAAGCTGGTCGCATCCCCTCCCAAAGTATTGTCGCCGGCGAAGGCAATCTTGTGCGACCCTGGGCCCAATGTAAGCGGAATAGTCACAACTCCGAAAGTGTTACTCGTTGGCGATGGAAAAAGCGGAGCTGCCACAGTACCGCCGCTTGTCACAAGCGAGCCATCGACGTAAACCACGATGCCATTATCGCTTCCGTATCCGCTGGCCGCATGACGGCCTTCGTCGGAGAAACTCAAAATGGCACTTGTAGTTCCAACGGGAAGGATAACGCTCTGATAAAGGCTCACAGCGTGCACGTCCGGAGTAACGGCGTTCGGGTCGTAAACCGTTCCGTCTCCACCCTGGATAACCGCCGCCTGCCCGGCCCCGTCATTGGTGCTCTTGCCATTGCTATATGTGTCGCCGCCGTTCGGATTGTTATTGATGTTCGCAGCGTTCGCGACACCAAATCCACTTCCACTTGCGGCGATGCCACTGCCCCCGGCAAAAGTCCATCCAAGCTGTGCCGCCGGCGTGGTCGAAATTGGTGCCTGAGTGAAATACGCGTAGCCGCCGGAAAGATTCGGCGTCTCGAAACCGTCATTCACCGGATAAACAGTAATCGTCGATCCCATCGCCGAGCCGGCGATTCCCACCCCTGATGCCGCAAACAATGCCAAAAACCGATTCATTTGACTCTCCTCACGAAAAACAGTGCCCGTGCCCATTGCTAGGATTATCAAGAGGAGGATACCACAAGCAACGCAAGATGCAAGAACAATCAAAATCGATTTCTAATAAGATCCACACACCTTGGCAAACAAACCATTGATCCAAAGCGGCTTACATCTTTCCGAGTGCATCGAATCCTCCAGTTCTCTTGTCATATGGCGTGTGAATTTCGCCGCCTATGGGGCTGTATTCAGATGTTTGGCCATTATCTGCTGCATTGTCAACTTGACACCGGGCACGTGTGAGAAAAGGTGCCCGAATGCCTGACGATTAACGCTCACTACATCAAGGGCCGTCCTGGCGCGAATGCTGGCGATCCGCGGCCTATTCGAGATCAGGGCGATTTCACCAAAAACGCCCTCAGGGCCAAATTGCGCAACCGTCTGCCCGTCCTTGATCGTTTCGGCCTCGCCGCTTCGAATGAAGTAGATCTTGTCCCCAAAATCCCCCTGCTCGAAGACCATTTCCCCCGCCTCAAAATGCTCGGCGAGGACTTCGTCCGGCTTGAAGATGCGGACCTCGGTGATGTCGCGCGGCAGAAACAGATCGAGCGTCCAGTCGGAAGCGATTCGGACCTGGCGATCGAGCCCCGGGAATTTTCCCAGGTAAATCGTCCGCCAGAGAAACCAGGCGAACAGGCCGGAGAGCTTAATCCCCAGGATTTCCGCGACGGCCGATCCGCGGCCCAGCGATCCGAGCTTGCCCAGGCCGGTGAACGTAAATGGCGTCTTCTTCGCGTCTCCCAGGATTTGGGCGGCAATATTTGACGCGCACGTCTTCGCCTGGCGGATCGCATGCTGGGCGGTCGCCGGGGAGAGCATTCCATCGCGCTGCGGGACGGCGGCACAATCGCCCAGCGCCCACAGACCGGCCGTGCCTGCAACGGCCATGAACTCGTCCACCTTGATCCGGTCCCGCTCCATCGGAACCGCGAGTGTTTTCAGAAGCGGGTGCGTGGCGGCGGGCACTGTTGTCACGACCGTACGCGTCGCGATTGATTCAGCGGATGCCGCGCCCTTCATCTGCACGATCGCCTGATTGGCGGTGACCGCCTTGAGGCGCGTGTTCAGACGGATCTCCATGCCGCGCTTCTCGAGAATGCGATGCGCGAAATGGGCGAGGCCCTCCTTCAGCTCGGGCAATATCCGGTCCGCGCTCTGGAGGAGCACGACACGAAAATCGCCCGGGGCGATCATCTGATAATTGGGGGCGGCGTGCTTGAGAAATTCGTTCACTTCCGCCGCGCATTCCACGCCGGAAAAGCCGCCGCCGCCCACGACGAACGTCAGCAGTTTCCGGCGTTCGGCCTGGTCCGGCTCGTTGTCGGCTTCTTCCAAAGATCGTACGAGCTGATTGCGCAGGCGCAGGGCATCGCCGAGGTATTTGAAAGGGAGGGCGTGCTCGCGCGAACCGGGCACTTTCGCGTAATCGAGGATCGTCCCCATCGCGATCACGAGATGATCGAACGGCAAAACCTGCCGCTTCGGCCGAAATCCCGCAGCGAGCGTAACGTTCCGGGCGGCCAGGTCGATCGACTCGATTTCGCGCGTGAACAGACGCGTGTGCCGAGCCAGTCGACGGATCGGACTGATTGCATGAAGGAGGTCGATATGCCCGCCGATGATTTCGGGGAGCATCGGCTGAAAGACGAGATAATTTTCCCGAGCGACCAGCGCGATCTCCACCCACTCGCGCCCGCGCGACCCCAGCGCCTTCTCGAGATATTTGGCGGCGTAGACCCCGGCAAAGCCGCCGCCGAGGATGACCACGCGCGTCTTGTCGGGGCCGGATGTCAGTGATTTATCGCTCATGGTGATTCGTCCCAATTCGGATAAGAACCGGCACGCGCGCTCATTTGTTCCCGTTCCGCATTCTTCCGTCGCACCTGTGGCACGTGTGGCACGGGCATCTTTCGTATCATGCCCATGCAATGTTCGCCCAACGCCCGGTGTGCTTGCACGCCGGGTTCTCTCAACGCTCCTGCTTTCTATGATCGAAGACCCGGCGTGCAAGCACACCGGGCGTTGAAGCACGTTCACACGCGCGAGACGCCCGTGCCACGAAAATCCTGCTACGATTGAATACAAATGTCCGACTCAACGATAGGTTCCCGCGACTGCTTTCCCGACATTTCCCGACTGCGCGTGGATTATCGCGCGCGGTCTCTTTCCGAATCCGATGTCGATCCGAACCCCATCGTTCAATTCAGCCAATGGCTGCACGATGCGATATCGGCCGGCGCGAACGAACCCAACGCCATGACCCTCGCGACCTGCGGACCGGAAGGCGCGCCTTCGGCGCGGATCGTGCTGCTCAAGGGAATCGATGAAGAGGGAATGACCTTCTTCACGAACTACAGCAGCCAGAAAGGGCGCGAGCTCGACGCTGATCCGCGGGCGGCGCTCGTCTTCTGGTGGGTGGAGCTTGAACGCCAGGTTCGTATCCAGGGTACCGTGTCGCACACGAGTGATGCCGAATCGGATCACTATTTCAATCAGCGCCCGCTGGAGAGCCGGATCGGCGCGGCGGCTTCGCCGCAAAGTGCTCGGATCGAATCGCGGCAGGTCCTCGAAGCCTCTTTCGCCCGCATCCGCGCCGCCCACCCCGATGGAATTATCCCCCGCCCCGCCAACTGGGGCGGCTATCGCCTGCGTCCGACGCAATTTGAATTCTGGCAGGGCCGGCCGAGCCGATTGCATGATCGGATCGAATATTTGTGCGAGTCTGAAGGAAATTGGATTCGCCGGCGACTTGCGCCGTAGCAGCCGACGAATCAATTAACAACTGAAGGAAACCAACCGCGAAGTCGCGAAGGGCGCGAAGTCAGACGCGAAGAATTCAATTCATGAGTCGGACTTAGCGGGTCATTTCTTTTGTTTTTGTTTTCTTCGAGTCTACCTTCGCGCTCTTGCGCCTTCGCGGCCGGTTTAATTTTAGAGTGAAAAGGCGGGGGATTCCCACATCTTTGCCTGGTGCCGGTAGTATCTCCAACTCATTAGCGAAAGGAGAGCGAATTGATTCGACCAATGCGCGTTCTGTTTGTGGGATCGGCCTGTTTTCTCGGATTGATGACGGCTTGCAGTTCGTCGTCACGCAGCTTGGCGGTTGCCGCGGAAACCTCAGGCCCGGAACGGGTTTACGTCGGCACTTACACGGGCCCGAAGAGCAAGGGAATCCAGCTCGTTCAACTCGATACGGCCACCGGCGCGCTTTCCGCTCCAGAATTGGTGGGCGAAACGGAAAGCCCCTCTTCGTTGGCAGTAAGACTCCCTTTGCAATTCACACAACTTCCAACTACCGGCGTTCCTGACCTCAACGACCCATGGCCTTTTCTGGCCGTCAACGAAATGGGAAACGTGGATGGAAAGGGCGCAGGGGGAGTCAGCGCGTTTTCCCTGAATCTGGCTTCGGGGAAACTGACTTTCCTAAACCAGCAGACGTCCGGTGGAGGCGGTCCTTGCTACGTCGGCCTCGATCCAGCGGCCAAGCACGCGCTCGTCGCCAACTATGGATCGGGAAGTTTTGAGGTCCTTCCGATCGGAAGCGATGGGAAGCTCGGATCCCCATCCGCATTCATTCAGGACAAAGATGACTCTGGCGCGGAAAAGCCGCGGCAGCCGCACGCACATTGGATTGGAATCGATCCGAGCGGTAAATATGCCCTTGCCTGCGATCTTGGCCTCGACAGCGTTTTCGTCTTTCACTTTGATGCGGACAAAGGGACGCTCACTCCTGCGGATCCTCCCGCCGCGACCGTCGCTCCCGGCTCTGGGCCTCGGCACTTGGCGTTTTCGAATGACGGGAAATTCGCTTACGTGCTCACCGAGTTAAAGTCGACGGTAGTAGTCTTCAAGTGGGACGCCGGGCACGGAACACTGCACGAAGTTCAGACGCTTTCATCCTTGTCGCCGGACAGTGACGGAAAACAAACGGCATCGGCGGAAATTCGCATTCACCCATCGGGCAAATTCCTTTACGCCACCAATCGCGGCGATGGGACGATCGCGGTATTCGATATTGACCCGGCCAGCGGCAAACTCACCGCCAAGGCATTCGTTCCCAGCATCGTAAAAGGCCCGCGCGGCATGAACCTCGATCCCAGCGGCAACTGGCTGCTCGTCGCCGGGCAATATTCCGACAACCTGGTTTCGTTCAAGATCGATCCGGGGACCGGTTTGTTGACCAAAGCCGCGCAGATCGACGTTGGCGGACCAGTAGATGTGCTGTTTGTCGACGGGAAGGAGCCACGCACGAAGTAAGCGGGAATGTACGCGGAAAGCGTAGAAACAATCCCGCTTACTGCGTGCGCGGCTCGTCGACGCGAAGGAGCCGCGCACGAAGTAAGCGGGAATGTACAGGGAAAGCGTAGAAACAATCCCGCTTACTGCGTGCGCGGCTCTTTAAGCATTCCGATGCGTTTGGTGCTTGCGCTCTGTGCCGCTAGAATTTTCTCGTTCGTCCTGCGGAGGATACCGGTCGATTCCTTGTCCCTGTTCAATCAAGATTCCCATGAAAAATGCCATTGCTCAAATCGTCATCGCATCAATCGCATTCGCCCTGCTTACCGCGAACGTCACCCGCGCCGATGATGCGCCGCGGGTGAGCAAGCAGGAGAAAAAGCTCGTCATCTTCATCGCCGGCAAACCGAGCCACGGGTTCGCCCAGCACGAAGCCAACGCCGGGTGCGAGCTGCTGGCCAAATGCCTGCACGAAGGAATGCCGTCGATCGAAACCAAGGTCTATCACAACGGCTGGCCGACCGAATCCAACGCCCTGGACGGCGCCAGCGCCATCGTGATGTTCTGCGACGGCGGCGGCGGGCACATGGTCCTCCCCCATCTCAAGGAAGTCGATGAACTGGCGAAAAAAGGAGTTGGCATCGGCTGCATCCACTACGCCGTCGAAGTCAACAAGGACCAGGCCGGAACCGAATTCCTCAACTGGATCGGCGGATATTTCGAACCGTTCTGGTCGATCAACCCCGTCTGGCACGCGGAAATGATTGACCTGCCGGTTCATCCCGTGACCAGCGGCGTGAAACCCTTCAAGACCCTGGACGAATGGTATTATCACATGCGTTTTCGTCCCGACATGAAGGACGTGACGCCGATCCTCGCCGCCGTCCCCCCGCCCGGCTTGAAGGGAACGGATCCCGGCCACAACGGCACGCCGGAGATTCACGAGCCCAACCGCCATGTCCCCGAGGCGTTGCTCTGGGTGGCCGAAAACCCCGACGAACACCAGCGCGGCTTCGGCTGCACCGGTGGCCACTACCACTTCAATTGGGGCAACGACAACTTCCGCAAAACCGTGCTCAACTCCATCGCCTGGATCGCCCACGCCGAGGTGCCGAAGGATGGAGTTCCGGTGACGCCGCTCACCGCCGACGATCTGATCGCCAATCTCGACAAGAAGCAGGTTCCGGCGGATTTCAGCAAGGAAAAACTGCAGAAGCAGATTGATGAGATGAATGGGAGGTAAGGGGTCCGATCACGTGTGTCATTGCTATTAGCACACGAGCCACTCGAACAGATGCAGGATGCGTGGTGTGGGGAACCGGCTCACTGAAGTGAGCCCGCCGGGTTAGTCGTCGCAGCGTTGCAGGGCACGGCCTGAAGATAGACTTGCAGTTGCAACCTGTCCGCATCAACCCGCGCGGCGGGCTCACTTCAGTGAGCCGGTCCCATCGGGAAAATCCCTCAGTGCCTCGCGGCAAGTTCGCTCCTAAAATTGCGGACTGATGCCTGCAATCGCCCAGGATTCTGCTCTTTCGGCATTTCATCCTCTCGTCCGTGGATGGTTTCTCGACCGATTTGCGCAGCCGACCGGCGTGCAGCGGGCCGTCTGGCCGCGCGTGGCCGCGGGGGAGCATGTGCTGGCCACCGCGCCCACCGGAAGCGGGAAGACGCTGGCGGCGTTTTTGTGGGCGATCGATCAGCTCGCCACCGGCCGCTGGGACTGCGGAACCGTGCGCGTCCTGTACATCTCGCCGTTGCGGGCGCTCAACAACGACGTCCGCCGGAACCTGCTCGATCCGCTGCGCGAATTGCAGGCCCTTTTCGCGCGTGAAGCGGAGCCCTTCGCGCCCATTCATGTCGGCGTCCGAAGCGGAGACACCGAGGCGAGCGAACGGCGGCGGATGATCCGCAAGCCGCCGGAGATTCTGATCACGACGCCGGAGAGTCTGAACCTGCTCATCAGTTCGCAAAGCGGGCGGCGCATTCTTACCGGGGTGAAATGCGCGATTCTGGACGAGATCCACGCCGTGGCAGGAGTCAAGCGTGGCGTTTTTCTGATGACCGCAATCGAACGGCTCACGCTCCTCGCGGGCGAGTTTCAGCGCATCGCCCTCTCCGCGACGGTCGAGCCGATGGAAACGATTGCGCGATTCGTCGCGGGATACGAACCGAGCACTTCGGAATCAACGACGGATGAGCCCATTGCGCGTCCCATCTCCATCGTCCGCTCGACCGATCGCAAACAGATTGATCTGACCGTCAACGGCCTGCCGAAAATCGATCCGGCGCGGCAGACCTTCTGGCCCGTCGTCGCCCGGGCAATCGGCGAAGAGATCGAGCCGGGTCAAAGCACGCTGGTCTTCGTCAACAATCGCCGGCTCAGCGAGCGGCTCTGCCATCTGCTCAACGAGGAATCCGGGCGAATGATCGCCTATTCCCACCATGGTGCGATGGCGCGCGAAGTGCGGGCACTGGTCGAGCAACGGCTGAAGAAAGGGGAACTCTCGGCGCTGGTGGCGACCAGTTCGCTGGAACTGGGGATCGACATCGGAAGCGTGGAGAAGGTATTGCTGGTGCAGACGCCGCGATCGCTGAACGGCGCCATCCAGCGCGTGGGCCGAGCCGGGCATCGAGTCGGCGCGGTGAGCGTGGCGCGATTTTTTCCGACTCACAGCGCGGATCTGCTGGATGCCGCCGTGTTCGCGCCTTTCGTCCGGGACCAGAAGCCTCAGTCTATCCGCCCGATCAGCAATCCGCTGGATGTGCTGGCGCAAGTCTGTCTGGCGATGTGCGGAGTCGAACCGTGGAAGGCCGACGAGCTCTATCGCTTTTTGCAGACGATCCATTCGTATCACGGCCTGAGTCGCAAGGCGTTCGATCTGGTGATTCAGATGCTGCAGGGGCGATATTTCGACGCCCGGGTCGGAACGCTCCGGCCGCGGATCACGCTGGACGATCAGGGACGGCTCGTCGCGCGCGACGGCGCGATGTCACTGGTCTACACCTCCGGCGGCGTGATTCCCGATCGCGGCTATTTCAACGTCCGCGTCGCGGGAAGCCGCGCCGTTCTGGGCCAGCTCGACGAGGAGTTTGTCTGGGAGCGGCGGATCGGAGATCAGTTTCGCATCGGAATGCAATCGTGGCGGATCGAGAGGATCACGCACAACGATGTGGAAGTCGGCCCGAGTGGATCAAAGAACGCCGGCATGCCGTTCTGGCGCGGGGAGTCGGAAGATCGCGATTTTTCGGTCTGCGAAAAGATCGGCGTCTTCCTCGAACGCGCCGACTCCCTGCTGGCCGAAAATCGGGACAAAGCGCTCGGCGAAGAACTCCGTCGCGAAAACGGACTGACCGAAGCCGCCGCGGAGGATCTGATTGATTATCTTCGCCGGCAGCGCGGCGCGCTCGGCGTCTGCCTGCCGCATCGGCATCACCTCGTCGTCGAGCACTTCAGCGAGGACGGGGCTCACGGCGGCCGCCAGCAGATCATCATTCACGCCGGCTGGGGCGGCACGGTGCTTCGACCGTGGGCGATCGCGATGTCGGCCGCGTGGAAGAAGTCGTTCGGAACGCCGATCGAGATCTTCAGCAACGACCATTGCCTGCTGATCGAATTGCCCGGCGATATCGACGCCGCAGAATTGATCGATCTGGTCGCTCCCGAGGACGTTGAGCCGTTGATCCGCTCCCGGCTGGAATCGACGGGGTTTTTCGGAGCCCGCTTTCGCGAAAACGCGGGCCGGGCCCTTCTGCTGCCGCGACAGGTCCGACGCCGCATGCCGCTGTGGCTCAACCGCATGCGGGCGAAAAAACTCTTTCAGCAGGTCAAACGATTTACGGATTTTCCGATCATCGCCGAGACCTGGCGGGAATGCCTTGAAGACCATTTCGATTGTGGCCGGCTCTCTTCGCTGCTGGAGGAATTGCGCGACGGAACCATTCGCATGAGCGAGGCGCGATCGGCTTCCCCGTCCCCTTTTTGCGCGGATCTCGTCTGGCTCAGCACCAATCAACACGTGTACGAAAGCGATCGGCCATCTGATCCGATGGCGTCGAGCCTGAGTGAACAGACGCTGCGCGAGGTTTTGAACGACGCGGCGCTTCGCCCACGATTGCCCGAGGGGGTAATTGCTGAACTGCGCGCTCGGCTCAATCGCACCTTGCCGGGTTATGCACCGACGAGCGCCGAGGAACTGGTCGATGCGGTCAATGAGCGCCTCGCGATTCCGATGTCGCTGTGGAACGAATTGTGCCAGGCGATTGGTCGCGACCAACCTGATTCGGCCGACGAGATTCTGGCCGGTGCATCGAAAGGCGTTGTAAGTTTGCAACTGCCAGGCGCCAGAGAGCGCGTGGCGGTCGCCGTCGAGCGCCTGCCGCGGTTGCTGTGCGCATGCGAAACATCGCCGCGAGAGGTCGATATTTTGACGCTCAAGGGCGATCAGGTGCGCGAAAGATTTGGGGGACCATTAATTTCCCCCTCTCCCGGTACTCCGGGAGAGGGCGGGGGTGAGGGTCCGCTCTTGGACCTCCTCAAAGGCCCCTCACCCCAACCCTCTCCCAGAGTACTGGGAGAGGTGGCAGAGACGCGTGCGCTGGAACGCGCCTGCGAAACATGGCATTCCCCATCGGGCGATGACGACCCGCGATCGCTTCTCGTCGAAATCGTCGCCGATATCCTCAGTTTCGAAGCAGTTGTGACTCTGCCCACCCTGCAGAGCAGGCTGGGCATTCCAACCGAACGCCTGGAATCGATTCTCGAAGAACTGGTCGAAAGCGGACGGGTCGTCGCCGACCAGCTTCGCGCAGATGCGACGGAGATCGAATTCTGCGACGCCGAAAATCTCGAGCGGTTGTTGCGATTGCTCCGCGCCTCCCATCGAAAGCCGTTTACGGTGCGCCCGATCGAGGAATTGCCGCTGCTGCTCGCCACATTGCAGGGAATCGTGCCGCGCGGAACGTCGATCGAGTCGTTGCAGGATCGCCTCGGCACCCTCTTCGGCTACGCAGCGCCGGCGGAATTGTGGGAAACCTCTATTTTGCCCGCGCGAATGTCTCCCTACCGCATCGGTGATCTCGATTCGCTCCTGGCTTCCAGCGATCTGATGTGGATCGGGGCCGGGAAAGAGGAACTGCTCTTCTGTTTTCGCTCTGACCTTAATCTCTTTGTGCCTCTGAGCGCGCAGCGCAGCGCGATCCTGCCGGAAGGCCGCGGACGATTCGAATTCGACACGCTTCGCGACCAGACCCGCCTTCCGTCGGCGGAACTTTCACGAAAGCTTTGGGAAGAGAGTTGGAACGGCCTGATCGCCAACGACAGTTTTGCGGCGCTCCGCCGCGGCGTTGAAAGCGGCTTCGAGCCGGCCGAGACGCCGGCCCAACGCATCGCCGGCCGGCGACGGATGAGCTTTCGCGACTGGCACGGGGCGCGAATCGCGCCGGGAACTGGTACGCGGTGACCCATGAAGAAGACGAGCCGGACCGGCTTGAAAAACTCGAAGCCGACAAAGATCGCGTTCGGCAGTTGCTGGCTCGATATGGCGTGCTCTTTCGTGAATTGATGGCGCGGGAATCAGGTTCGCTGCAATGGTCGCGGCTGCTGCCGGCGCTTCGGCTGATGGAACTGTCCGGTGAAGTCGTTGCAGGCCAGTTCTTTGCCGACGTTCCGGGAATCCAATTCGCATCTCCCGAAGCGTTTCGGATTTTGCAACGCGGACTCGACGCCAATGCGGTCTTCTGGATGAACGCCGCCGACCCGGCGTCGCCGTGCGGGATGGGTCTATCCGTGCTGTCGGACCTTCCTGCACGGCAGCGCGGAACGATTCTCGTTTATCACGGTTTGCGGTTGGTCATGGTTTCCAAAGGACATGGCAGCCAGCTCGAAATTCGCGTGGTTCCCGACGATCCGAACTTGAAGCGCTATTTTGACGTCCTGCCTGAACAACTGCGGCGGGAATTTCTCCCAGAACGCCGCATCGAAGTCGAGCGGATCAACGATGAGCCCGCTCCGAAAAGTCCTTATGTGCGCGTGCTTAAGGAAATGGGGTTTGTAGCGGACTACAACGCATTGACGCTCTACCGGCAGTTCTGAGCTGCAAATCCCAAGCTCCAAAGCCCAAATAAATCTCAAAAACCAATGAAGAAAAATCCAAACAGGAGCGCTCTGAGTGCGCCTTTGTTTGGTTGTTGGTCCTTGGAATTTGGGATTTTTTTGGAGACCTGGGCTTTGGGATTTGGGATTTCCCCGGCGGATACTACTGGATTTCCCTTTGCACGTCCGATAGAAAAGGTTGACCGGGCACGGGTGGGGCGGTCTATGCGGCTTTTTTTGTCGCCGATTTTCCCGGCGAGATCGATCAATTTCCGATAAGAGGCCAAGGATGGCTAAATTTTCCGTACTGGTAATTCTTGCGTTGTTCGGCCTGGTGGGCTGCGAGGCGGCCGCGCCCGTTGCGATGGTCGACAATCTTCCCTCGCCCAATTATGCCGGGCCGGCACTCCCTGAAAAGCGCGTGATTCCCGCGCCGCAGCCGCCTGCGGCGCCGTCTGTAGGTTCTGCTCCGCAACACCATAGCGACGCAATCGCCCGCGGAATTCCACGTGATTGGGTACCCGTCGCCGCCCCCAATACCTGGCGCTGGATCGTCATCCATCACAGCGCCACGTCGACTGGTGGCGCTGTTGCCTTCGACAAGATGCATCGCGCCAAGGGATGGGATGAACTGGGATATCACTTCGTGATCGGCAACGGAACCGACACCCGCGACGGGCTGATCGAAGTCGGATCGCGCTGGCCGAAGCAGAAGTGGGGCGCTGATGCCAAGACGCCGGATAACCGGTTCAACGAATACGGCATCGGAATTTGTCTCGTCGGGAATTTCGACGTGACCTACCCCACTTCGGCCCAGATGGCTTCGCTCGACAAGCTGGTCTCTTATCTGATGAAGACCTATCACATCCCCTCCGACCACGTGCTGGGTCACCGGGACACCAAGTCAACCGACTGTCCCGGCGCCCACATGAGCGTGGCTGCGGTGCGCCGCGCCTGCAACCGCATGCTCGCCGACGCGGGTGAGCAGGTCCCGCCGGACACGCTCGCGGCATCGGGGGAAATGCTCGTGGATGATCCGAAGTCAGTCGTGAAGTAGGTGCCCGCGCAATATCTGCGATTTCAAGCCCAGGGATTGAAAGATGCCCCGCCGATCCCGCGCGTAACGGTCCCCGGAAAATGAGATGCTATTCGCCAAACCGCCGCCCATCCCTGGGTCCATATCGCAAGCACCGCGGAAGACCCGGCCCTGCGGGCTTCGGGCTAAAAGGTCGGCATAACGCTTCGCGTTATGCCTCCTCCATAATCGTCTCGCGCACGACCTCTTCGATGGTTGTCACGCCGTCATAAATCGCGAGCAAGCCGCATTGGCGGAGGGTGCGCATGCCGCGCTTCTTGGCTTCGATGCGAAGCACCTGGGTGCTGGCGTGGCGGATGATCAGGTCCTTCATTTCGTCGTCCAGAATCATGATCTCGTAAAGGCCCTGACGGCCCTTGTAGCCGGTGTTGTTGCAGTTGTCGCAACCTTTTCCGTAATAGAAGACACGGCCGGCCACATCTTCCGGCTTGAGCTCCAGTTCCATGAGCTGCTCTTCGGTCGGCGTGTATTCGGTCTTGCAATTGCTGCACAGACGGCGCACCAGCCGCTGGGCGACGATGCCTTCGAGCGTGGCGGTTACGAGGAACGGCTCAAGACCCAGGTCGAGCAGACGGGCGATGGCCGACGGGGCATCGTTGGTGTGCAGCGTGCTGAAGACCAGGTGGCCGGTAAGAGACGCCTGCACGGCGATTTCGGCCGTTTCCTTGTCGCGAATTTCGCCGACCAGAATGATGTCCGGGTCCTGACGCAACATGCTGCGCAGAATGCGCGCGAAAGTGAACTCGATGTCCGGCTTGATCTGACACTGGATGATCCCGTCGATGTCGTATTCGACCGGGTCTTCGGCGGTGATCAGCTTGCTGGATGGATCGTTCAGCTCGCGCAGGGCCGAATAGAGCGTGGTGGTTTTGCCGGAGCCGGTCGGGCCGGTGACGATCACGATGCCGTTGGGCTTGTGGATGAGCTGGCGGATCGTGTTCAGGTCTTCGTCGCGCATGCCCAGAGCTTATCCAGATCCAGGCTGACGTTGCTGCGGTCGAGCACGCGCATGACGACCGATTCGCCGAACATGGTGGGCAGGACGCTGACGCGAAGGTCGATCGGCTGGTTGTTGACGCTCAACTCGATACGCCCGTCCTGCGGCACACGCCGCTCGGCGATGTCGAGATTCGCCATGACCTTGATGCGCGAGCTGATGGCCGGCGCGATATGGGCCGGCGGCGGCATCATTTCGTAGAGCACGCCGTCGATGCGGTAGCGCATCTTGAATTCATCTTCGAACGGCTCGAAGTGGATGTCGGAGGCCTTGTCCTTGATCGCCTGAAGCAGCACGAGATTGATGAGCTTTTTGACGGGGTTTGAGTCGGCGGCGGCCTTGATGCTGTCCAGGTCGATCGACTCGCCGCGGTTTTTCAGGTCCTTGAGGGAGTCATCCTGCTGAAGCTCGCCGAGAATTTCCCCGAGGCTGTCGGCGGCGGTCTGGTAATGCTTGTTGATGAGCTTATCGAGCTCGGTCGACTCGGCCATCACGGCGCGAACGTCGTAGCCCATCAGCGATCGCAGATCGTCGAGGGCCCGGAAATTTTCGTGGCTCGCCATCGCCACCGTCAGCTTCTTGGTGACGGGATCGAACTCGATCGGCAGGACCTTGCTGGTCGTGGCGATCTGCGACGGGACGGCGGCGATCGCCTCGGGGGAGATCGCTCTACCTTCCAGGCTGACCAGCTCGTAGCCGCGCTGGGCCGCCAGCGCGATGTTCAGGTCGGTTTCCTTGACGTAGCCCAGGTCGATCAGGATTCGCCCGAGCGCGCCGCCCTTGCTCTTCTGGAAATCGATGGCTTCGACGACCTGCTCGCGGGTGACCTTGCCCATCTTGGTCAGCACGCGTCCGATGGGTCGTTTCTCGAGCTCGCTGATGGGCGGCATGCCAAAATTTGCGCTTGCATCCGGTCGCGGAAGTGGTCGGCGGCTTGGCGCCACCGCCTCCCGCCATGCTGTACGGCATTTTCGCCGCGCCGCCCGAGGAGGGAGCCGGCGGAGCCACGGGAGAGGCGGGCGGGCGCAGGCCGGGCGTGGCCGGCTTGCCGTTGGAGACCGGGAGCTTCCCGACCATGCCGCCGGTCGAGCTCGACGACTTGATGGGGCTGATCGCTGGCTGCTTGGATGGATCGTTCGGCGCGCCCGATGGCGTCGGAGCCGAGGGTGGAATCATTCTCGACATCAAAACTCCCGTGTTGCTGCCAATCCTGCTCCTACTCATACTCCTACTCGAACTCGAGTTTGAGTAGGAGTAAGAGTAGGAGTATGAGTAGGAAGACAGTCGGTCAACATTCTCCCGGTCTTACGTTCGTTTTCCCGCCATCGCCTGCATCCGGGCGCGAGTAGCGGCGATCTGCGCCTGCTTCTCGGCCTCCGACTGGGCGCCGCCCGGAGCTCCCGGGGCACCGCCGCCGCCGGGCTTGGGCGGCCCGCCGCCTTCCGGAGGTGGGTCGCCGGCTTCTGGATAATCATCTTTCTTATCAACCATCAACCCCGCCCGCTGCATCCGATCGACCATCTGCCCGGGATGCTTGCTCTTGTCGATCGTTTCCTCGGCGCTGATCTTTCCCGCCTGGAAGAGGCTCCAGAGGTTGTCGTCGAGCAGTTGCATGCCGTACTTCTTGCCGGTCTGGATTTCCGAGTCGATGCGGAAGCTCTTGTTTTCGCGGATCAGGTTCTGGATGCCGGGCGTCACGTACATGAATTCGTACGCGGCAACCATCCCATCGGTATCGACGCGCGGGCAGAGCGTCTGGCTGAGCACCGCGATCAGGTTGCTCGCGAGCTGCACGCGAATCTGTTCCTGCTGTTCGGTCGGGAAAGCGTCGATGATGCGGTTGATCGTCGAGGCGGCCCCGGAGGTGTGCAGCGTGCCGAACACCAAGTGGCCCGTTTCGGCGGCGGTGATGGCGGCGGAAATCGTCGCCAAGTCGCGCATTTCGCCGACCAGGATGACGTCCGGGTCCTGCCGCAAGTGCCCGGCGGAGGGCCTCGGAGAAGCTCGGAACGTCGACGCCGATCTCGCGCTGCACCACCACGCTCTTCTTGTGCTTGTGGTAATACTCGATCGGGTCTTCCATCGTGATGATGTGGCGGTCGAAGTTCTCGTTGATGTAGTTGATCATGCAGGCCAGCGTGGTCGTCTTGCCCGACCCGGTCGGACCGGTGACCAGGAAGATGCCGCGCGGACGCCGGCAGATCTGCTCGGCCATCTCGTGGCAGCCCGATCTGCTCGAAGGTCATGATCTTGTTGGGAATCTTTCGAAGCACGAGGCTGGCGGACCCCTTCTGCTTGAAGATCGCGACGCGAAAACGGGCCTCCTCGCCGTAGGCAAAGCCGAAGTCGCCGGAGCCCGTTTCTTCGAATTCCTGCTGAATGCGATCGGGCGTGATGGACTTCATCAGCGCCATCGTGTCTTCGGCATCAAGCACCTTGGTCTGCAGCTCGCGCAATGCCCGTGCATGCGCAGCACCGGCGGGCGACCCACCGCCAGGTGAAGATCGCTCGCGCCTTTCTTGACGCAGGTTTCTAGCAGTCGATCGATTTGCAGGGTTGATCCATGGTTCAGTCCGTCTGTGTCAAGTTGTCGAGTTGTGCTGAGCCCGTCACGTCATCCGGTAACAATTCCTTCCACCTGCGCAACCTTCACGATTTCCTCGGCGGTTGTTGTGCCGTTGAGGACCTTGACGCGGCCGTCCGCCAGCAGGCTCTTCATGCCGCTGGCCAGGGCGGCCTTGCGGATCTTGTTGGTCGGGGCGCGCTCGAAGGCGAGCGTGCGAATTTCATTGTTCATGTGCATCATTTCGAAGATGCCGATGCGCCCGCGGAAGCCGATGCCGGTGCAGTAGTCGCAGCCGCGGGGCTTGTAGATGATCTTATCTTTCAGATCGGCCTCGCGAATGCCGCAGAGCTTGAGCCACATCGGGTCCGGCTCCTTGTCCGGCTGCTTGCACTTGCGGGCACAGCGTGCGGATCAGCCGCTGCGCCATCACCGCCTGAATCGAGCTGGCGACGAGGAACGGCTTCACGCCCATGTCGATCAGGCGCGTGATCGCGCCGGGCGCATCGTTGGTGTGCAGCGTGCTGAACACCAGGTGGCCCGGTGAGGGCCGCCTGGATCGCCACCTCCGCCACTTCCAGGTCGCGAATTTCGCCGACCAGAATGATGTTGGGCGCCTGACGCAGCATCGCCCGCAGGATCTTGGCGAACGACAGGCCGATCGCGTCGCGCACCTGGCACTGGTTGATCCCGGCGAAGTTGTATTCCACCGGATCTTCGGCGGTGATGATCTTGCGATCGGGGCGGTTCAGTTCGTTGAGCGCGCCGTAGAGCGTGGTCGTCTTGCCCGAGCCGGTCGGGCCGGTCACCAGGAAGATGCCGTTGGGCCGCTTGATGATCTTCTGGAAGGCCTTGTAGTCGTCTTCCTCGAAGCCCATGTTCTGGATGCCGATGCGGACCGAGTCCGGCCGCAGAATACGCAGCACGACCGATTCGCCGTGGTAGGCGGGCAGCGTGCTGACGCGGAAGTCGATGTTGGTCTTGTCCACCATCAGCTTGATGCGCCCGTCCTGCGGCAGGCGTTTCTCGGCGATGTCGATGCCGGCCATGATCTTCAGGCGGCTGATCAGCGGGCCCTTCATGCGGAGCGGGATGCGGTCGCGCTCGACGCATTCGCCGTCGATTCGATAACGGACGCGGACGCGGTCCTTCATCGGCTCGATATGAATATCCGATGCCCGGTTGCGAACCGCCTCGGCGATCATCGCCTGCACGAGCTTGATGATCGGCGCCTGGGTCGGGTCGTTGGCCGAGTCCTCGCCCATGCCGGCGATGTCGATCGATTTGTCGATCGAGCGATCGACCGACTTGTCGACGGTCCGGTCCATCGAATTGTCGAGCGACTTGCGCAGCCGGTCGATCGTTTCATCGCGCGTCTTGTCGATGGTGTTGGCGGAGGTGGTGTTGAACAGTTCGTCCAGAAGCTGCTTGATCCGCCCGCGGGGAGCGAGCGACGTGCGGATCTCCTTGTGAAGGCGGAACCGCAGGATGTCCAGCATTTCCAGGTCAAGCGGATCGTGAACCGCCACCCGCATCTTGCCGTTTTCCATTCCCAGCGGGACGATCAGATACTTCCGCATCAAATCGTCGGGAATAAGTCCGGCGGCGTTGGGCGGGATGGAGCTCTTCTCCAGATCGACGTAGTCCATGTTGTGCTGGGCCGCGAGCGCTTTATAGACGTTGCTCTCGCCGCACAATTTCAGGTCGATCAGCGCCTCGCCGATGCGGAGCCCCTGCTTCTTGCCATGCTCCAGGGCCTTGGCGACTTCCTTGGGACTGATGATGCCCCATTCGACCAGAAGTTCGCCGAGTTTCTTTTGTTGTTTCGCCATGGGTGTGACTCAATTCCGGTAAATC
The DNA here is from genome assembly GCA_963754335.1 of uncultured Phycisphaerales bacterium. Taxonomy (GTDB): domain Bacteria; phylum Planctomycetota; class Phycisphaerae; order Tepidisphaerales; family Tepidisphaeraceae; genus JBBSDP01. The sequence continues at coordinate 77,372 of CAVWFQ010000004.1, read as the reverse complement.
GCCGGTCGAATCTCTGGTCGATCCATCGAGGCGATTCGTCCCTCTTCACAGCCGGCGCAAGCGATATCGGAGAAGGCTAAGACCATTACCCCGCTCAAGCGGTCGGGGTTCGGAAGGCGGGCCAAGCAAAATTGCCGCCGAGAGAAAAATCGCATCCAGTTTCCGGACCTATCGTGGACAATCACAGGGCCTGCCGGGCCCGTACTGCTAGTGTAACCCGTTGGTCGGGTTTGCCACAAGCAATTTCCGAGGAAGTTGACTGTTTACTGTTCCGGACTGGCTTCGGACAGGCCTCACGCAACTCCCTTACGTGCGGTCGATCCATAAAGTAAAAATTTGCGAAATGGCACGCCTGTGGTAATTTTGGCTTTGTCTCGGGTCGCAATCGATCCCGCCGCGGGTGAATCATAGGTTCGTTTTGAGCCATTTTCGTCTTCGTGTTGAGAACGCGTGATGTTGCCTGTGACTCCTTCCGGCACTTGGGCTCCGGCAACAACCGTCCGCCCGCTCGTTCACGCCGTGCTCTTTCTGGCATTGGGAATTCTGCTGCACCCGATCGTGCCTCGGCGCCGATACTCTGGCTGGCAACGTCCATTGTGCTGGTTGGCGTTGCGGGCCTGACGCTCAGGCATTCGAGTTGGTCGCTGGCGGCGTTATGCCTCGCGCTCGGGACGGTCGGAATCACCGCGGCGCAACTCGATTGGTTTTACTATCCTCGCCATCACATCGGCGTCTTTTCGAGCGCGGATCCGCGGTTCGCGCAAATCGAAGTGGTTGTGGATGAGACGCCGCGGGTGACAGCGGATGCCCATCGCAAGCACATCCCCCCACGGATCTCCTTTCCAGCCACCGTCCGACGAATCAAGACGTGGAATGGATGGACGAGCGCCTGCGGAAGCATCCAGATTTCCATCGGCGAAACGATCAACGGTTTGAGCGTCGGGCAGAAACTGTCACTGACCGGGCTGCTCCAGCGTCCTCCATTTGCGTTGAATCCGGGCCAGTTTGACTGGGGAACCTACTATCGCGGGCAACGCGTCCTCGCGGAAATGCGCGTGAGCCATGCCTATGAGGCCCGAATGATCGGGCGCGAACGATCCGGGCCGCTGCCGGCGCTTCATCGGGGCGCGATGGCGATGCTTGGCCAGGGGGTGACGCCGGATCGACAGGTCGACGGCGCACTGCTCGCCGCGCTGGTGCTCGGCGAGCGCGGGCCGGCGCTCCGGGAGGTTCAAAACCATTTTCAGCAAACGGGCACGAGCCATCTTCTGGCCAGCAGCGGATTGCGGGTGGGAATCCTTGCCGCCTGCCTTTACCTGTTCTGCCAGATTCTTTGCCTGCGGCCGCGCGTGAGCCTGATTCTGGTTACCCTCGCTGTAATTCTGCTCGGGCTGCTGATGTGGCCGACGCCACAGGCAATTCGGCCCGTGCTCCTCAGCGCGGCGCTCGGATTCGCGCTGCTTGGCCGGCGCGGCGTCGATTCGCTCCAGATCCTCGCGCTGGCGGCGATCTCGATCCTCATCTTTCATCCGCTGGATTTATACGGGGCCGGCTTCCAGCTCAGTTTCATCACCGTGGCCGGGATGATTCTCTTCACGCGGCCGCTGACGGAGTTTCTTAGTTCATTCGAGAGCCCTCATCGGCGGGCGGCGCGTGGATTACCGCAGCGTGGAATCCGGGATCGATACGGTGATCGAATCTCAATCTGGTTCCGAGGTCTTCTGGCGGCCGCCGTCGTGGCGTGGGCGGTCTCGCTGCCTCTGGTCGCCTGGCATTTCGAACAATTCAATCCGTGGGCCGTTCCCATCGGCATGCTGCTGTCGCCATTGGTGATGGCATCGCTCATCGGAGGTTTTTTCAAAATCGTCCTGACCGCGTTGATTCCCTCGGGGGCCGGTGCATGGGCATTTATCGCGCTGGCGCCGGTCGATTGTCTTCGCCATGCAATCGGATGGATGGCAAAACTGCCCCTGGCCAATGTGCCGATCTCCGCCCCGCCGATCCGCGTGATCCTTGCGTACTACGCGCTGCTCTGCTGGCCGACATTCCTGCAAAGTTCCGCCGTGGCGGCCTGGGTCTCCAGAGCTTCCGCCAAATCCGCCATGAGGCCGTCCGGGCAACACATCGTCGCGCGAGTGGGATTTTGGTCGCGCCGGTCGGCGCCGTTGGCAGGATGTATTCTTGTCCTCTGGTCGCCGCTCCATGGCGCTTTGGCGCGGCCGGCCGATCAGGGATTGCGCGTTACGCTCCTGTCAGTGGGAGCTGGACAATGCGCAGTGGTCGAAATGCCAAACGGCCGGGCGATTCTGCTTGACGACGGCTCTTCAACGCTCTCGGATACCCTGCGCGACTGTCTGGCCCCTTTCCTTCGGCATGAGGGACGGAGCCGGATCGATTCAATCTATCTTTCACATGGCGATTACGACCACATCAGCGCGGCTGAAGAGACGGTGATCGATTTTGACGTGCGCGCGGTATTGATGAGTCCGCACTTTCGCAAACACGCCGACGAGAGCGGGACAGCCAGAGGCCTGCTCAATTTCCTGGACCAACATGGGCCCGCGCCGCGCCTCATCCAGCGCGGCGACCGAATCGATCTGGGAGAGGGCGCAGCGATCGACGTTCTCTGGCCACCCGCCGTCTCGACGTTTAACTCAAATAACACGGGACTGGTTCTGCGGCTGACGTACGCCAACCGATCCATCCTCTTTCCCGCCGACATTCAGGAGCCGCCGGAACGTGAGCTCCTGCGTAACGCTGGCAAACTCCGCAGTGACGTGCTGGTCGCACCCCACCATGGAAGCAGCGAAAGCTCGACCAGCGAGTTTGTCGCGGCGGTCGCGCCGCGGTTTATCCTGAGCTCCAACGCCGGCCGGCTCAGCATGAAACAGCGCATCTTCGAAAAGGTGGTGAGAGGGCGCATGCTTTACCGAACACCGCGATGCGGCGCCATCACGTTGGATATCAACCCGGATGGTGCAATTCATGTAGATTGTTTCGCCGCTCATCACCACCTTAGCGGCTCCACCGATCCGACGTTTGCCGAAGACGACTGAAGATCGAGCCGGCTGAGCTGAATGTTCCGTCAACGCCCATCACGGCGGCGAAGGGCGCGGCATCCCCGGTAACGCCATCAGGTTTCAAGGCGCATATCTACCGATCAGGCGGATTCGATCTTCGAACGGATTTTAGTTATGACCCACTTTGCTGTAATCCACGAGGGGGACGCGCATTGCGCCGCAGGCTGAGCATTTGGGGGTCAGTTCGCCGGTCAGGAAATAATGCTTGGCGTCGGCCTCGCACTGCGCAATGGGGTGTATCCGCCGAAGCCAGCCGCGCGACACCGCCGTCAGAAGTCGGGATGTAGATGGTCGTCGATCCCTGTCCGGTTACGAGCACGGCTTTCGTCGGCGCCGACGATGCCGAACTTCCCATGCCACCGGATTGACATCCAACGACGAACATCAAAGCAGACACGACGCACACGGCGAGAGGAAAACGCGAACGAAACATGAGCAAACTCCTTCAGCGTGAGATGAATACGGCGCTGCGCGGTTGAATCGCGCCGTTATCCCGCGGTGATTGTTGTAACCGGCTGTCGCCGGAAGCTATTCCCTTATCGATGAGTCTGGCTGGTTCGGCCACATACTAGGGCGCGGCAGGTCGGGTTTCAAGCGCGACGCAATTCTTCGACACCGATCGGCGGGTGGAGGAAATTTAATCCTGGGCGGCAGCTGTGCCTTTGGGAGGTACAATCGCCGGACGATGACCCCCCGCTCCATCCTTCATGTCGATATGGACGCGTTCTTCGCCGCGGTGGAGGTGCTCGATCGGCCCGAACTGGCCGGGAAACCGGTGCTCGTCGGCCATGACGGATCGCGCGGGGTGGTGGCCGCGGCTTCGTATGAGGCCAGGACATTCGGTTGTCATTCGGCGCTTCCGATGGCGGTCGCCAAAAGACTTTGTCCGCACGCGGTCGTCATGCCGGTGCGGTTCGCGCGATATCGCGAAATGTCCGATCGGGTTTTCGACATTCTGGCGCGGTATACGCCGCTCATCGAGCCCCTCAGCATCGATGAGGCGTTTCTGGATCTGACGGGAACGGAGCGCCTTCTGGGGCCGGCACAGCGAGCCGCGGTTCGCCTCAAATCCGAAATTCGTTCTCAGACGGGGTTGACGGCTTCGATCGGCGTCGCGCCGAACAAATTTCTCGCCAAGCTCGCCAGCGATCTGCATAAGCCGGACGGGCTGACCGTGATCGGTCGCGAAGACGTGGAGCACGTGCTCGGGCCGCTCCCGATCACGCGGCTCTGGGGCGTGGGTCCGCGGACCGCCGAGCGGCTCGGCGGATTGGGGATTCGCACGATCGGCGACGTTCGTCGCGTCGATTTTGAAGTGCTCCGAAGACGCATCGGCCTCGATGAGGCGGCGCATTACCTTCGGCTTGCCAATGGAGAGGACGATCGCCCTGTCGTCAGTGATCGCGAGGCCAAAAGCATCGGCCAGGAACAGACATTCGGCGAAAATCTTTCCGACCCGAATCAGGTGCGCGATGTGATCCTCGAGCAATGCGAGCAGGTGACCCGTCGGCTCCGCCGACATAAGCTCCGCGCGCGAACCGTGACCGTGAAGATCCGCTTCGGCGATTTTCGAACGGTCACTCGCCGCTGCACGCTGCCTGATCCAACGGACGCAACGGCCCTGGTGTGGCGGGCGGCGCGCGAGCAATTCGATCGCTGGGCCGAGTCGGGATTTCAATCAGTCCGCTTAATCGGCGTGAGCGCCGCCGACTTTTCCGGCGATGCGCCGCAACTGACACTGTTTGCCAATCCCGAATCGGAGAAACAGCGACGACTCGATGGAGCCGTTGACCAGATCACCAATCGCTTCGGAACGGCGGCGATCCAACGGGCGCGGCAGCGCAAGTAGGGTGGGCTCGGCCCACCGCGATCACCAAAGACGGTGGGCCGAGCCCACCCTACGTGGCGGCCGAACGCCTGGGAAGTTTCGGCGGTCGTTGTCCTCGTCGCTTTGCGCCGACTATCGTCACATAGGTCAATTCTTTTCCATCGTCCACGCATCGCAGCATTAATCCGCCGCGGCTCATGTCGCCGCGTCCGGCAAACTCCTCTGGAAACAGGAGCCGCGGTCCGAAGATGTCCGACAGGACATCGACGTATTTGCCGGTGGCGACGCTCCCGAGCAGAATCACCTGTGCATCGGGCGCCGCGGATTCGAGGGCGGCCGCATCGCGCTCGAGCGGCTTGCGGTAAAGCGGATTGTTGCTGTCAATGTCCACGCACCCCAATGCACGCAACTCCGACTGAGTAATTCGTGTGTTCACGGGGACCAGGCCGCGATTGGTCGTGATCGCGAACACGCCGTCGATCCCCGTTGGAGGAGATGCGAATCGATTGGCGTAGCCGAGCTTGCCCCTGAAATAAAGTCCGCTCAAGAAACTGAAGATTTCGCCCAATGGAACGCCGGCGGGTTGGCGCAGCCGTACCGCCAGTTCGAAGCGGGCGGCATCGTTGAGCAGAAAACCGGCCCGCTTGCCGCCGCAGTGCGCCGGGGACAACAGAAAAATCTTCGGTGGCATCGAATGGGATCGAGACGTCATTTCTTCAAAAAATTGGCCAGCAAGCGCTCTCCCTGTTCGGTCAGAAAACTCTCGGGATGGTATTGCACGCCTTCCAGCGGCCAGATCTTGTGACGAACGCCCATGATCTCGTCACGATCGGTCCACGCCGTGATCTGGTATTCCGGCGGCAGCGTTCCATTTTTGATGATGAGGCTGTGATATCGTGTAGCCGTAAACGGATTGGGCATCCCCTCGTAAATCTGACGGCCATCGTGGCGGATCTGGTCGGTCTTGCCGTGCATGAGCCTGTCGGCACGAACCACCTCCGCCCCGGCCGTGAATCCGATGCATTGATGCCCGAGACAGACGCCAAGCACCGGCAGACGCGGGCCGAAATGGAGGATGATGTCGTTGCTGACCCCCCCTTCGCGCGGCGTGCAGGGGCCGGGGGAAATCACGATATGCGTCGGCTTCAATTCCGCGATCTGCTCGACGGTGATCTTATCATTGCGAAAGACGCGAACGTCGACCGCCCCGACTTCCCCGAGCTTCTGCACGAGGTTGTAGGTGAAGGAATCGTAGTTGTCGATCAGGACCAGCATGGTTGCCCATTAAGCGTTATGAGCCTTGTGGGCAAATTCCAAATTCCCAGACTCAGGCTTCACGAGTGGAAATTCCAAATTCCAAGCACCAAATCCCAAATAAATTCCAATCACCAAGGAGGACAATTCCAAATAGGAGCGGTCTGAGCGCGCGGTCGGAGGTCACTCCCGTTTGGGATTTTCCCCTTTGGTCTTTGGAATTTATTTGGGATTTGGGATTTGGAATTTGGGATTTTCAACCTTAGGGTTGTCTCGATGCTCGCTACGGTCGATCTCAAAAGCCCCCTTCTCTGGGCCTTGCTCATTGGGTGGATCCTCTCCGTCGTCCTGCACGAATTCGCGCACGGCATCGTGGCCTATTGGGGCGGCGACTACACGATCCGCGAACGAGGCGGACTGACGCTCAATCCACTGCAATATATCGATCCGGTCATGAGCATCGCCCTGCCGGCGTTGTTCCTGTTGATGGGCGGAATTCCGCTGCCTGGCGGCGCGACCTATATCCGCAACGACCTGCTCCGCAGCCGGCTCTGGCAAAGCGCGGTGTCGCTGGCTGGACCGGCGATGAACCTGCTGATCTTTTTTCCTTTGCGCACTGCCCCTTCATCCGACGGTTCGGCTGGCTCGACACCAGCGCCGGCCCGGAGGGGTGGAGCAACCTGCAAATCATGATGGGGGCGATGGCGATCCTTCAGTTGATCGCCGTGCTGCTCAACCTGATGCCGATCCCGCCGTTGGACGGATTTGGGGTGATCGGGCCGTTTCTAAACCCCCAGACGCGCCAGCGGCTCATCACGCCGCCGACGAGTTACATCCTGTTCGGCGGATTTTTCATTTTGATTTTTTATGCGCCCGTCATCCCGTATGCCTTTCAACATGTGATCACGCCATTTCTGCATCTGCTCGGATATCGGTGGAACGACGTGAAATTTTTCGGCGACGCTTTCGACATCGCTATCACCGGGGGAAGGTGATGCGATGCGCCGAGGACCACAATCGCGGAAAAATGGGAGAACTTGAAATCACAACTTGTGATTTCAAGTTGGGGCGGTGCGCAGTCCAACCTGTACGCCTTCACCGAGATCAGGAATTGGGAGCACCTGGATTCGAACCAGGAACCAAGGGTTTATGAGACCCCTGCTCTAACCGTTGAGCTATGCTCCCTGAGTGGGAATCTTGATCCATTAACTTTCGAACTCGCTGCGATCAATCCCGGACTGACGAATAATTGAACGAAGTGTGCCGGATTTCAGTTCTTTGTGATTCGGAACGGGACCGTAGTTGTGCCATCGGCGGTTTTGCGTTGCATTGCGATATGACTGCCACGTTGCCGCACTTGGGTGAAACCATGGAGCTGCATGATCTGGCAGACTTCCAATCCCGAAAGCCGCCGCAATTTACCCAACGACCACCTCTACCTGGGTAACGAATATTTCTCCCGTCAATCGCCTGGTGATTTCTTCTTGCGAAGCGCACTCAAAAAACAACTCCAGGGCCTCCTGGAGGTTATCTCGTGCTTCCTGTATCGTCGGACCTTCGCTGGCAATGTCCAGCTCCGGACAAAGCGCGACATAGTCAGTGTCTTCGCGGCGAATGATTGCCGTCAGTCGTTGATTCATTTTCCTTCCGATTCAGGTATCACCCAGTTGATTATACGAAATAGGCAAGGGAGTCATCATCCATCCCGGCACCCGACCGATTACAGCTCCCATTTTACCTCACCGCCGACAATTGTCGTTGTTGCGCGCCCTTTGACTTCCCATCCGTGAAATGGGCAGTTGCGGCTGCGGCTAATGAATTTTTCCACGTCGATTGTCCATGCGAGATTCGGATCGATGATCGTGATGTCGGCATCGGCCCCATCGCGAAGCGTTCCTTTATCGAGGCGTACGATCTCAGCCGGCCTGCTCGTCATTCGCTCGATCAGTTGCAGCCAGGTGAGGTGCCCGGGTTCGACCAGTGCCTTCGCGTAAAGTGGCAAAGCACATTCGAGTCCGATGATTCCAAACGCGGCGCGGGCGAATTCGAGTTCCTTTTCCTCGGCCAGATGCGGCGCGTGATCGGTGGCGAGACAGTCGATGGTACCGTCGATGACGCCCTGGATGCAGGCGTCAACGTCTTCCTGAGTGCGGAGCGGCGGATTCATCTTGTAATTCGTGTCGAACGTGCGGCAGGACTCATCGGTCAAAAGCAGATGATGCGGCGTGACCTCGGCCGTCACGGATTGTCCGGTGCGCTTGGCCTCGCGAACCAGCTCGACGCTGCCGGCGGTGCTGATGTGCTGGACGTGATAACGGCCGCGGATCGTGCGATTCAGGAGCAGATCGCGGGCGATCATGAGTTGCTCGGCCTCGGCGGGAATGCCGGGCAAGTCCCAGCTCTGTGGAAATCCAGGCCGGCATGCATTGCTCCGCCGCTCAGGGTCGGCTCCTCGCAATGCTGCGTCAGCAGGGCATCAAACATGCTCATATACTGCAGTGCCTTGCGCATGACCGAGGGATCGCCGACGCCGACGCCATCGTCGCTGAACGCGATTGCGCCGCGCTGAAGCATCGAGCCGATCTCGGCCAGTTCCTTCCCTTCGCGTCCCTTGGTGATCGCTCCGATCGGATAGACATTGGCCAGCCCGATGCGCTCCGCCTGCCGGCGGATGAATTCGATCTGCCCCTCGTTATCCAGCGGCGGCTTGGTGTTGGGCATGCAGCAGACGGTGGTGAACCCCCCCGCCACCGCCGCCGCCGACCCGGAGGCGACCGTCTCTTCCTCCTCATCGCCCGGCTCGCGGAAATGAACATGGATGTCGATCAGCCCCGGCGTGACGAATTTCCCCGCCGCGTCGATCACGCGATCGGCTTTGCCGAGATTGGTCCCGGTCGCGGCAATCTTGCCGTCGCGAATCAACAGATCCCCGCGCCGCTCGACCTTCCAGGCCGGATCGAGGAGGGTGCCGTTGATAATGAGCAATGAGGCCATGGAATTAAAACCAGCCGCGAAGACGCGAAGGTCAACGCGAAGAAATCAGGAAACGCCAGTAAGAATGACCCTCCTCAATCCTTCCTTTAACAGTGCCACATTGAAATTGGCTTCTGAAATCAGAGAATTCCATATTCTTCCTTCGCGTTTTCCTTCGCGTCTTCGCGACTTCGCGGTTGGTTTTTCCGCTTAACCGGAAGACTGACACACCAAATAAAGCACCGCCATCCGCACGGCCAGCCCGTTGGTCACCTGCGTCAGAATCCCGCTTTGCGGGCCGTCGGCGATGTCGGAGCTGATTTCGATGCCGCGGTTCATCGGGCCGGGGTGCATGACGAAAACATCGGGCTTGCAGCGGGCGAATCGCTCCGGCGTCAGGCCGAAAAATCGCGTGAACTCGCGCACCGAAGGAAACTGGCTGCTCTTGATGCGCTCGAACTGCACGCGGAGCATGTTGATCACGTCCACCTCGCCGATGACCGAGTCGAAATCGTGCACGACGCGGGCGCCCAGTTTTTCGAATGACGCGGGAAACAAGCGTCGGCGGGCCGACCAAAATCACCTCTGCGCCAAGCTTGGTCAGCGCCCACAGATTCGAGCGGGCGACGCGGCTGTTGGCGATGTCGCCGACGATCGCGACCCGCAGCCCCGCGATTTTTCCGAATCGTTCGCGAATCGTGTAAAGATCGAGCAGCCCCTGCGTCGGATGCTCGTGCGAGCCGTCGCCGGCGTTGACGATGCTGCAACCGACCGTGCGCGACAGCAGCGTGGCGGCCCCCGCCGCCGGGTGGCGGATCACGATCACGTCGACGCCCATCGCCTCAATGTTGCGGGCGGTGTCGATCAGCGTTTCGCCCTTGCTGACGCTGCTCCCCTTCTCGGTGAAATCGATGACGTCGGCCGACAAACGCGACGCGGCGAGGGAAAAGCTCGTGCGCGTTCGCGTGCTGTCTTCGAAGAAGGTGTTGACCACGACTCGGCCGCGCAGGGCGGGGACCTTTTTCACGCTGCGCGTGGAGACTTCCTTGAACGAATCGGCGGTGTCGAGGACGAATTCGATTTCGGCCGCGCTCAATTCCTGAAGTGTGATGAGGTGTTTTCGGTTCCAGCGATGGGCGGCAGCGTGGCTCACGGAGTCCCCCTTTGGGCCGGCTCGACGACAATCTCATCCACGCCGTCCACTTCCTTAAGCCGGACATTCACACGGTGATCGAGGGGGAACATTGCTGAGGGTCAGTCCGACAAAATCGGCATGAATTGGGAGTTCGCGACCGTTACGGTCGACGAGCACCGCCAGGCGGACGATTCCGGGCCGGCCGAAATCGGTCAGTGCATTAAGGGCGGCGCGGACGGATCGGCCGGTGAAGAGCACATCGTCGACCAGGAGCAACGGGGCTCCGTCCAGCGAGATGTCGAGTTGCGTCGGGCGAACCAGCGGCCGCGGCCCGATCTCTGACAGGTCATCGCGATAAAGCGTTGTATCGACGACGCCACGGCCCACCTTCGAAAATCCGCGTGAGGTCAGCGCCGCGGTGATTCGACCCGCCAGAGCCTCGCCTCGCGTGAGGACGCCAACGATATTGAGCGGGGCATCGACAGCAAAATGGGCCGCAATCGCGTCCGTCAGTTCATCGACGATGCGCTTCACGTCCGTTTCCTCGTAATGATTGCGCATCGGCGGGGAAGAGTAGTAAAAGGCCGGAGGAAAGACAAACGGAACGGCGCGCGAGCGCTACCGTGTGCTGCCTGAGGCCACGGGAGGGAAACCTCCTGCCCCCTCTCCCAGTAGTCCAGTAGTCTGGGAGAGGGCTGGGGTGAGGGCCGCTTTGGTCATCGAATTAAGACCCTCACCCCAACCCTCTCCCGGAGTACCGCGAGAGGGGGAAGACGAGAGAAACATCCGCACAACTTGCGGAGCTACGTTTGATTTTCAAGCTTGAAAACGGTGATTTCCGGCCGGCACCATTCGAGCACGCGCTGGCCGTAAGAGAGGCCGCGATTGACATACAGGTGCCGACCGTTCACCGCGTAATATCCATGCGTGAAGTGTCGATAGCGGTGCGGATAGAAGCGACGGCCGAACGCGCTGCTGGCCACCTGGCGTCCGTGCGTGTGGCCGCTGAGCATCCATTGCCACGGATAGATCATCAGCTCGTTGCAATTGGCCGGATTGTGATTGAGGCAGATGATCGGCTGACCCTCCTTCAGATCGGCGAACGCCTTGGGCGGATCGATCTGGCCGGACCATTCGTCGTCAAGCCCGACGATGACCAGCGGCTGGCCTGTTGAAACGCTTCCATTTCCGCCGGAAGCGCCGCTCAAAACGTGGCTTGATTGAATCACGAGCCGCTCGTTTCGCAGGACGATCAATCCGCGATCGCGAAGGCATTTTTCGAGATAATCGGCCCGTCGTCTCCCCTCTGCGGGGCGATTTTTGCCATAGATGCTGTAGTCGTGGTTGCCAAACGTGCAGACAACGCCATGCGTCGAACGCAGGTGGGAGAGAATCGTGGCGATGCGGTGAGCGAAACGATACCCGCCGGTGATGAGATCGCCGGTGACGACGACCAGGTCCGGCTCCAGCTCATTCACCCAGCGAATGTACTGCACGAGGTAACGCTGCCAGACCACGGGGCTGTAATGCAGATCGGAAATCTGCACCACCCGCAGCCCCGCCAGCGCCGGATCGAGATTTTGCAGCGGCATGCGCCGGCGGTGAATGTCGACCCAGCGCCGATTCAGCGGCAAGGCGTGAATTCCTGTAAGACCGATGCTCGAAACCCCGACCCAGATCGCCTTGCGCCAGCGATGCTGGCGACGCCAGATCGGATTGGCCAGGTAATGAAAAAATTCTTCGACCATCGATGATTGGCGTACGCAAAGGGCGAGAGGGGAAAACGGATCTGAAGCGGGGTGGCTCTCTGGTGGCACGGGCGTCTCGCCCGTGCTTTTGGAAAACGCACGGGCGAGACGCCCGTGCCACTCCACTTCGGGATTCAGTCTTCTCCCAACATCATAAGTGCCGCTTCGATCTCCTGCCGGGCATGTTCATCCCCCTTTTTCCTGGCTGCTTCAATTCCCGCGCGATACGCGGCGCGAGCGGACTGCACATCGTCCAGGGATTCGTGAATCAAGCCCTTCTGGTGGTATGCATAGCAATAACCGGGATCGACGGCGGTGACCCGATCGAGCAGCGCCAATGCCTCAGTGGAATTGCCGGCTTTCTTATTTTCCAGCGCCAAGCCGTAGAGCAAAAATGCGTCATTGGGCTCGCGCTCGAGCATGGCCGACAATTGTCGCATTCGATCGGAAGGGGCGGCGGACATATTTCTCCTCACTTGTTCAGGAATCGGTCGGAGGAATGATCAACGGCTCATACGGAAACCCAAGCGATTCGGCCACCGCCCGATTCGTCACGCGTCCGGCGACCAGATTGATCCCGTCAGCCAGTCCAGGATCCTTCACGGCGGCTTTTTCATATCCGTCGCTGGCAATGCGTAAAGCATAGGGCAGCGTTGCGTTGCACAAGGCGATCGTGCTCGTTCGGCCAACGGCGCCGGGCATATTGGTTACGCAGTAGTGAACGACTCCTTCAACGACATAGGTTGGCTGCTGGTGGGTCGTCGGCCGGCTCGTCTCGACGCATCCGCCCTGATCGATGGCCACATCGACGATCACACTTCCGTTTTTCATCGCCTTGAGATTTTCCCGGCTGATGAGCCGGGGCAGTCGCGCCGGGGATCAGGACCGCGCCGACAACCAGATCAGCCAGCAGCAAGTGTTCCCGCACTGTGTGCGCGTCGCTGAAAATCGTGTGGACATTGGCAGGCATCACTTCATCGAGATATCGAAGGCGGTCGAGATTGATATCCATGATGACGACATTGGCCCCCAGCCCCGCCGCCACTCGCGCGGCCTGGGTTCCGACAACGCCGCCGCCGAGAACCATCACGTGCGCCGGCGCGACGCCGGGAACCCCGCCAAGGAGGATTCCGCGCCCATCATGGGCTTTTCGAGATACTTGGCTCCTTCCTGAATGCTCATCTTGCCGGCGACTTCGCTCATCGGCGTGAGCAGGGGCAAGCTTCCCTTTCGGTCGCGCAACGTTTCGTAGGCGATGGCCACAATTTTGCGATCGATGCAGCCCTGAGTGAGTTCTTTGCTGGCCGCGAAATGAAAATAGGTGAAAACGATCTGGCCGGGTCGAAGAAGCCTGATCTCCGCCGGCTGCGGCTCCTTGACCTTGACGATCATCTCCGCTTTTTCGAAGACCTCGCCGGCCGAAGGGACGATGGCCGCGCCCGCCTGGCGGTATTCCTCATCCGGAAATCCGCTGGCCAATCCCGCCTGCGTTTCAATGAAGACCGGGTGCCCGCGTTTGACCAGCGTCTCGGCGCCGACGGGCATCATGCCGACGCGGTATTCGTCTGATTTGGTTTCTTTGGGAACGCCTACGCGCACGGATTCACCCTTCGCTTTTTCCTGCTGATCCTCGGAGCGGTCCAATAACGCATCGCGCTGGATCATATGCCAATCGCGAAGGCATTCGAAATAAACATCAGAAAAATCCCGTGATGCTCAAAATCACCCTCGAATTGTGCCGATGCAAAAAGTGAACGCTTCATTCCCGGCGCGTTGTCCGAAAGCCACGCGATTTGATCTGTCCGTTGTCTGTAGTCAGTTGTCCGTCGTGTGACAGGCGACTTACCACGGACAACGGACCACTGACCACTGACATCCCCCATGCTTCAAGCAAACACGCCCGAAAAATCTCGCCTGTTGATCGTGGATGAGGATCGAATCATCCTTCAGTCTTTATCGCAGTTTCTCCGCCGGGAGGGATACGAAGTGAAGACGACGGATCGCCCGGAAGAAGCGACGGCAATCCTGGAAACGGGACAGGTCCAATTATTACTCGTGGACATCAACATGCCGGGCATTGAGCCGGCGGGGTTTCTTCGGGATGTACGCCGGCGATTTCCGCAGGTGGTGGTGATCGTCATCACCGGCTACGGATCGATCGAAGGGGCCGTCGAGGCGACGAAGATCGGGGCATTTGATTATCTGACCAAACCGATCGTCGATGAAGAAATCCGCGTCGTGGTGGAAAAGGCGGCGCGGCAGCAATCGCTTCTTTTCGAGAACCACGCGCTGCGGCAGCAGCTGGACCTGCGATTCGGCCTGGAAAACGTGGTCGGACACGATCACAAGATGCTGAAGGTATTCGATCTTGCTGATGCGGTGGCCGACAGCCGAACGACCGTTCTGATGACCGGCGAGAGCGGCACCGGCAAGTCGCTGATGGCGCGGACGATTCACCATCGCTCGCCGCGGCGGAACAAGCCGTTCATTGAGGTCAGTTGCGGCGCATTGCCAGAAACCTTGCTGGAAAGCGAGCTCTTCGGGCATATGAAGGGTTCCTTCACCGGAGCGATCGCGGACAAGCCGGGGCGATTTCTCGCCGCCGACGGAGGAACGCTCTTTCTCGACGAAATCAATTCAGCATCGCCGGCGATGCAGGTAAAACTGCTCCGGGTTTTACAGGAACGATGCTTCGAGCCGGTCGGAAGCAATGAGACGCGCACAGTCGATGTCCGCGTCATCCTTGCCAGCAATGCGGACCTGCTCACGCTGGTTTCGGAGCAGAAATTTCGCCAGGATCTGTATTACCGGATCAACGTTTTGAATGTGAAGCTTCCGCCGCTGCGCGAGCGGGTCGGCGACATTGCTCTTCTGGCGAATCATTTCCTGCGCCGATTCTCGAAGGATATTTCGCGCGAGGTGCTGGGCTTCACCGACACGGCCCTTTCCGCGCTCCAGCATTATCCCTGGCCCGGCAACGTGCGCGAATTGGAAAATGCCGTCGAGCGGGCGGTGGTGCTCTGCCGCCGGCCACACATCGATTTTTCCGATTTGCCGGAAACGGTGCAGGCGCATGAGGCTCCGTTGCCCGCCGGCCGATCGAACGGAAATGCTGAGGAAATTTACGCGCGTGCCCTGCCGCTCCAGGTGGCGCTGGAGACTCCAGAACGGTGCATCATCGAGGCGGCCCTTCGTCGCAACGCCTGGAATCGGCAGGCGACCGCCACGGAATTGGATATCAACCGTACGACGCTTTACAAGAAGATGCGGAAATATCAGTTGGATGTGGGGGAGAGTAATTGAAGTGCGTTAGATTTTGACGGACATTTCTCGCAATGCCGCTGGCACTTTCGGCCGAGCGACGTCGGCAAGCCATCGTGGGCGGAAGAAAAACCCCTTCAGGACCTGAGAAGCGATCTTCCCGGACGCTTCTTCAATTCGCTGATACGTGCCGTTTTTCCCGAGGATGCAGGCTTCGATCGTCGGCGCAGAGGGGTCAAGGATCCAATATTCCCGAACACCCGCACGCTCGTATTCCAGAAATTTCTCGCGCCAATCGCGGGCGACGCTATCGGGGGACACGATCTCCATGATCAAATCGGGAGCACCCTCGACGCAGGTTCGTTCAATGACTTTGAGTCGATTTCTGGCGATGAACAGGATGTCCGGAAGCCGTCGCCGCTTCTGGCGCGGCAATCTGACCCAGAAATCGGGACCGCAAATCTGCCCGAGGTTATTTGCCTCTACGAATAGAAGCAGCAGTCCTCGAAGCCAGTTTCCGAGATTGTCATGCTCGATATTATCTGGCGCCATCAACACCACCCGCCCATCAACCCATTCAGCTCGAATCTTCCCCGTTGCCCAATCGACGAAGGCGCGTTCGGTCATCGCGGTGCCAACGGGCGCGCGGCTGCTATTCTCCAAACTGATTGTCTCGTTTGCGAGCGCCATTATCAAAACGATTGTATCCGCGTTCCCACCTTCCCGTAAGTGCAAACGCCTCTTACCCGGCCTAAACTTCATGCAATGTTCACCGGCATCGTCGAGCAAAGCATTCGCGTCGTGTCCGTCTCTGACGGGACCGGTTTTCGCCGTCTGTCCCTCGCCTCGCCGTGGAACGATCTCCGCGACGGCGAAAGCATCGCGGTGAACGGCGTTTGCCTCAGTGTCGCGGAGCGTTCGCCGGGCATCGTCGGATTCGATGTCATTGCTGAAACGCTGCGGCGCACCAATCTCGGCCTGCTGAACGTCGGCGATGAAGTTCACGTGGAACGTTCGCTGAGGGTCGGCGACCGAATCGACGGACATTTCGTGCAGGGTCATGTGGATGGAACCGCCCTGCTCGTCGGCCAAGTCAGTAACGACAAAGAATGGCGCCTCACGGTTGAATGCCCCGACGCGTTGGCCAAATATGTGACGCCGAAGGGTTCGGTCTCCCTGGACGGCGTAAGCCTGACGGTCGCATCCACTACTGGCAATCGGTTTGACGTTGCCCTGATTCCAACCACGCTGCGCCTGACCACGTTTGACCAGCGAGAAATCGGTTGGCCTTTCAACCTGGAAGCGGACATGATCAACAAGACCGTTATCTCGTACCTTGAACGTCAACGTCAATAAGCCGAAAATGATTTCCAGCGGTCCAGGCGTTATGGAATATCGTCCCACCATCGCGATCACCATGGGCGACCCCGCCGGCATCGGGCCGGAGGTGATCGTCAAGGCGTTGGCCGATCCGGTGTTGCGCCGCAAGGCGCGCTACATCATTTACGGGATGAACGAGTTGCTCAGCTACGCCGCCGACATCGCGGAATTTGATGTCTTCTGGTGGCGCGATCAGTTTAACGGCCGGCTGCGCTGCTATCCCCATGATGTGGTGGTGGTCGACTACGACCAGTATTCGATGCTCGGCAGCGCGATCCGCAGCCCCAGTAAAATGGGAGGCGAGGCCTCGATGCGATTCTGCGTGGACGCGATTGATGCCGCCCAGAAAAAACTCATTGATGCCGTGGTCACGGCTCCCATCGCGAAGGAAAGCTGGAAACTGGCGGGGTACCACTTCCCCGGCCATACGGAGCTCTTTGCGCAACGCACCGGGTCGCGGCGTTATTCAATGATGTTTGCCGGCGGACCGCTTAAAGTGGTCCTGGCGACCGTGCACGTGCCCCTGATGGGGCTGTGGGGCCGGCTCAATATCGGAGCCGTGTTTCAGCCTATCGAATTGGTCCATCAGGCGATGGTGGAATGGTTTGACACGCCCCGGCCGCGCATCGCCGTTTGCGGCGTCAATCCCCACGCCAGCGAAAACGGACAGTTCGGAGATGAAGAGGAGCGGATCATCGCGCCCGCCATCCTCATGGCCCGCGACCAGGGGATCGACGTGACCGGACCGTATCCCGCCGACACGATTTTCCTTCGCGCCCGCGACGGTCATTTCGATGCAGTCGTGGCGATGTATCACGATCAGGGACTGATTCCGGTCAAACTGCTGGCTTTCGATCAGGCGGTCAACGTGACGCTTGGCCTGCCGATCATCCGAACCAGCCCGGATCACGGAACCGCCTTTGACATCGTCGGACGCAACCGCGCCAATCCCGGCTCGATGCGAGCGGCGATTGAGTTAGCGATCAATCTGGCCGTGCGAAAGCAAGCGAGGGCGGACGCCAGATCCAAAGCTTCAGAGCTTCGTGTGCCCTCCACGCCGGGTCCTGTGGACCCGGATCCGGGTCCACAGGACCCGGCGTGACGAGAAACAACGAAGTCTCGATATCGCAGCATGCATGAACGGCGACCCACCGAACCCGTCTGGTTCCGAATCGTCGCGCCACGCCCCCCTTTCCGATTTCGAAAAGCATCTCATCGCCACGCGCGTTGCGCCGCTCGGCTCGCGATGGAGAAACTGGAAATTGGAAGGTTCGGGATCGAATCCCTTCATCGTCTACGGCATCTTCGTCGGGATTATCATGTTCTGGCTCCTCGGAGCCTGCATTCTCTCGGTGTTCGGGCCGATCGTGGCGCTGCTGGCAGTCGGCGCGCTCTTCGCAGCCGTCGGCTATTACTCGAAACGCGCAGCTCAGCGGGAAATGCGGGCAAACATGGGGCTTTGTCCCCAATGTGGCTACGACCTCCGCGCCACTGACGCCGCCTGCCCTGAATGCAATACACCGGTGCCGGAGGAAATTTTGCGCAGCGCCGGCTCTGGGTCGAGATGCGTCCAGGACAGGTTCGGGTGAAATCCGTTGAAGTGAAACCGCCGGAATTGATCGATCCCGTGTTGGCGTTGCCCGCACCGCTCCCGAGCGCCTCCAACTCCGGATCTTACTCCGATTCCGCTCGTGGACATGCCTGACGAAAAGCCCGGCAACGATTCAATAGACGACCTCACGTCAGGCCCGGATCCGAAAGTCTAACCCTTCGGCGATGCAGGCGCCTTCGACTTTCTGGCTGCGCCATTTTTGGATTCGCGCGACGTTGTTTTTTGGGGCGGCTTGCGCGGCTTCGATCCGCTCTTCTGATCCGAGGAGCGTTCCCGGGCGAGCTTGATCTTCGCCGCCTTGCCGATGATCTCCTTGAGCATGGTGCCGGCCTCGCCGCCCTTGGCGGGGAGATGCGATTCCCATACGTCGGGCTTATCTCTGGCGAGAATGTCTGGAAAATCGCAAAAACATTTAACGCTGAGCGGCGCTTTTTTTGCGATATCAATTGGGCCGGCCCATTCGTCGCGATGCTTGATGAGCAGCCAGGTTCGGCTTTCACCATTTGAATTGGGCCGTCCGCCTCCGGTCCGAACCAGGACCCAGGATCCCTTCAGCTTGACGCCATCGAGCGCAAATTTGAGCTCACCCTTTTTGAGGGCAGCGTCGATATCGTCAAATTCAGATTTCCACGTTCCCTTGTCCCAGAGCATGACGATCCCGGCTCCATACCCTTCGGGAATGACGCCTTCAAACTCGCCGTAGTCGAAAGGATGATCTTCGACGCGCATTGCGAGTCGTTTGTCTTTGGGATTCAGCGACGGTCCTTTTGGGACCGCCCAGGAGAGGAGAACCCCACGATGCTCCAGCCGAAAATCGTAGTGAAGATGGCTCGCCAGATGCTTCTGCACGCAAAAAAATGGATCTTTTTGCTTTCGCGGGCGCACGGGTGACTTGCCGCTCGGTTCGGGGGTCGAGGCGAAATTGCGCTCGCGCGATATTCCTTCAACGCCGTCGAACTGCGGCTTAGGGACATGAGACGCCTCCAATCTGGCATCATTGTAACCATCGTCGGGCCGCCTCGGAGCGCGAAATTTGAGAACTGCCGGTGAAATCGCCAGCTACTGAAGGGATATGGAAAAGGTGCGGGATCGCCATCGATCGCGACGCCTGTTATCTGTCGTCGCCTCGCCGCGCAAGCAAGGTCAACGTCTCACTTCATTCGGAAAATATAAATCCGGTCCACGATGACAGTATGATTGTTCGGCCAGAGGCGGTACTCGATCGTATCGTCCTTGGGCAGCTCGAGCGGAATGGGGATGGACGACCATTGATTGAAACGAAATTCATTGGCGTTGGGGTGGTCGGCGGCGATCGTGTTTCCGCTGTCGTGGCAGACATCCAGGAAGCAGATATCATTCCCCTGGAGTGGCGAAGTGGGCGGATAGGAGACCCTCACCCGGTACACGATCAAATACTTTCCGGCGGGCCAAGGCTCGTAAATATTCGCCAGCCCGATTCCGCCGCCTTCGACCAGCTTCGAATTCTTCGAGAAGCTGCCCGTGGCGTCGCAGGGAACGCCGCCGTGGAGTTCCCGCCCATCGTGAGTGCGAACCAGTTCCAACGCCCCGACTCCTTTGATCGCGTTGGGATAATGAGCCGCCACTTCAGCGACAACCGCGTCGGCTTCCGGAGCTCTAGCCGTGTTGATGACATGGGATCCGCTGACGGGGATCGTTTCGATCCGCTTTTCGATTTTCAGTCTTTCCAGGCCGCCGGCGTTGTGCAAAGCCTGCCGATACCAGACAACGGCTCGTTGCTGCATCGCCGCTTTCCAGATGGGGGTTGTCTCCCGGCCTGAAGCGTCCCACCACGCGTCCCCGACGGTTTCGGCGTCGTGACTTGCGGGCCCATCGGTTCCCGCGGCGCGCGTGGCGCCAAGATCCCTGAGGGCCAGCGTTTTCATCGTGGCGTCCGATCCCTTGGCAAGCATCGGCAGGCCGCGTGTCCAGTCGCCCTGCACCATGCAGTAACAGCGTCCCACCGCCAGATTGGCCGCCGGATCGTCCGGCGAAGTCTTCAGCACCAGCATCGCCTGCTCGACCCGGTTTAACGCGATATGCTTTTCGTGGATTGACCTCACGCGTTGTTGAATGGCCGCACGGTCCGATCCGTTAGCCGAGGATTGCTCGAGCACCGTGCCGACGCGCTCGGCCTGGGCCAAGTCCCCGGATTTCTCCAATTCGTCGAGCAGTTCCAGTCCGGCGCGCTGATTCTCTGCGCGGTTCGTAGTGAATTGCCGTTGCGACAGCTTCAGCATTGATTGCGCCTTGAGCGCGGTCGAATCGATCGGAAAATCTTTTGCCATCGCATCGGCGGCCTGGAACGAGAGCGGCAGATCCGCCGCCTCCTGGGCTGCCTGGATCGCTCCGCTCAGAAGCACGAACTCATCGGCGGGTGCGTTGGCAGACTTCCCGGCGTCCTCAAGGAATCGCGGTGCCAGCGCTTTGCCGCAGGTTGCGTCTTATCGGCAAGCTCCTTGCTGTAAACTTCCTTCAGCAACGTCCGGGAAGCGGACCGATCGGCCTTGGAGGGAATTTCGCGATGGGCCGGCGGGAGGGACATCTTCCGGCTTCGGCGGCGGACTGATGAGAGGGGGTGTCGCTGGGCTCGGATCGGGCGCCGGTGTTGCCGGTGGAACCGCTGGAGTCGCCGGATCCGGCGCTGCGGGGGATTGGGTCGGGGCTGGCGGGTCTGCACGGGGCGTCTGCGGCGGAGGCTGAAAATCGTCATCGAAGATGCTTCCCGCGCGGGCAACGCCTGTGGTTGCAATCACCAATACCGCCGCACTGAAATACCGCCTTGTGACCAGCAGCCAATGCCCTTTAGACACAACTACCTCCTCGATAACTGAGGTGTCTGATGTGAACAGCCAGCGAATAATCTAACCGCCGCCCAATGCCAAAGTCGAATGACGATGAGACTAAAGGGCTACAGTTTCTGCAAAGGCGTGTAATTATTTGAATAATCCGGCGGGGTGTCGGTCGTTGTTCCAGTGATCTGGCCGGTCTGTTGGTTTCGCCAGAAATAATTCGCGCCGGCGGGCACGGTGTATTCCTTGCCGTCGGTGGCATCGGCGAGTCGCTGGTTGCCGAGCATCGCGTCGCTGCGCTCCTGTGAGAGGCGGTCGTTGATCGCCTGATTGTGCTCCCACCCGCGCAACATCGAATCGTTGGCCGCCTGCTGGCGCCAGTAATTGTTCACTATCGCGTCACCGGCCGCCACCTGGGCGAAATGGGCCTGCTGCTGGCCGGCAAACCAGCCCCATTGTGCCGCGTTGGCCGCCTGGGCACTGGACGAGATGATCGATTCGTCGCGTTGGTAAATCTGCATCATTGCCGGCTCAAATCGATGCGAGGCGAGCATGTGCATGCGAACGTCCTCGGCCCGCGCCGCCAGAGACGGCGGAGCGAGATACAGGTAAACATTCGCGTCCCAGAATCCCCACGTGCCCATCCCGTATTGGCCGTTGAAGACTGCCGTGGTGAGCAGAGAGGCGCTGCGCGGCATTTTGCCTCCGGTCAATTGCAGCACCGTTTCGGTCGCCGTGATCTGAAAGGATTTGCTTATAGAGATTCCCAACTGCCTCAGTTTTGTGGCCACCAGATTGACGGCGTCGGTTCGCGGGCGGCGCGAGACGATTTGAAACGGGCCGAGCCGCCGCGCCCCATTGCGGCGCAGATAGTCGTCCGACAGCCGCTCGGCGGAAGGGGTTAGATTCAGGAACAGGCCGTTGGTCACCATCCTCACATAGTTTCCCTCGGCCCAGCCCCGGAAGTGGCAGAAATTTTGCGGATAACCTGGATCGCAGAGAATGTAGATGCCATCCGGGGAACTCGTTTCAAACCACCCGCGCCGATCGCCCGGCGATGGATGAACGAATCCGCCACCGGCTTGCCATCCCACTGGCATGTCGATCGTGAACGATCCCATCTGCGGTTCTGTATATCGGGTATAGGTGACCGGGGCGGCGGGCGCCGCCGCGATCGCAGTCTGACGTACCGACTGAGTGATCCTCAGGAGGATCGGCGCCACAAGGGGGCCGTGGGTCTCCGGCGCCGCCATGATGTGAAGTCGTCCCCGCCCCTCTGCCAACGGGGAAAAGACCAGCAACGCACTTCCCGGCTCGTCGATGGCGGCGCGGTAGGAGAAAACCCCGTGTGCAGACCCGTCCGGCCCCGGCTCGGCCTTCTCCACCCTGGCGTCGGGGAACAGAAATGCGGCTGGAAACATCTTGTCCCGGATGATCTCGACGCCGCTGACGTTCCCCACGCCATTCAAGTACTGAATCACGGCAAAATGGAGCCCTGCCGGACTTTTGACAATCCAAGTCGGTCCCGGCAGCGATTGCACCACCCAGTCCGCCGGACGTTCCAGGCTGTATCCGTTACGATCCTGTTGCGTGATCCATTCCATGCGGCGCCTCCCGACCCGCGGTCAGATCCCCGGATGAATGTTTTCCGGCTCTGCCAACCAATATACCGAGGCGGCCGAAAGCGCATAGAAATTGGATCCAGCATCGACCGGGGGAATTAGTGCGCCGCTCCGCTCAACGTCCGATAAAGCTCTGGGACTTTGGGTTGTTTCCAGATGAATTGACAGCGACCGGCGCATTCCATTACTTTCCGCCTCTTTCCTGGAGCGCAGGCGAAAGCGGTACGGACTGATGCAAACCAAGACGGCTGTTGTGAGTCGAGCCAAGGCTTACCTGAAGGTCCGTCAGAAGGCGGTGCGCGCCGCCATGAAAGAACTGAAGCTTGGCGCCTTGCTCCTTACCCACCCGCCAGACTTGGCGTATCTCACCAATTTCACCGGTGACGATTCGATCGGCCTCATCACTGAGAAGGATTTCTTCCTCGTCACCGATTTTCGCTATCAACAACAGGCTGAACTGGAAGCCGGATGGCTCAAAGTCACGATTCGCGAAGGGAAGATGGACGAGGCCCTGGCCAAAACCATCGTCGCCGCGAAAGTGGAAAAAATCGGCTTCGAGGCGAATTTTACCACCTTTGGGCAGATTCACGCCGTCGATAAAGCCATCAAGGAAATCAAGAATTCCGCCACCGTCGATCTGGTGCCTCTTGAGGATGTGATGGCCAACATCCGCAAGGTGAAGGACGACCACGAAACGGATCTGGTCCGCAAATCCGTCGGCGTGGCCGAAGAGGCGTTTGAGGCGATCCGATCCGAGATCAAGGTGGGCCAGAGTGAGAATCATCTCGCCGGGCTGCTGGTGTTCGAGCTGCGATCGCGCGGCGCGAGCGATTCGAGCTTTCCCGTCATCGTGGCTGCCGGCGCGAACAGTTCATTGCCTCACTATCGTCCCGGCGAAACGCTGATCCAGCGCGATCAGCCGCTTCTCATCGACTGGGGCGCGCTTTACAAGGGCTATTGCAGCGACCTGACGCGAACGCTGATGGTGGGACGCGTCAGTTCGCGTGTGAAGGAGATCTATAAGGTTGTCCACGCCGCCCAGCAGGCCGCGATCCAGTTCCTGCGGCCCGGGGTCACGACGGGCCAGGCGGATCGTGTCGCACGCGACGTCATTGATAAAGCCGGGTTCGAAAAGGAATATGGACACGGCCTGGGTCATGGCATCGGGCGCGAAATTCATGAATTGCCCAGTATGCGCAAGGTCGGGGGAGACGAAGAACTGCTGCCCGGCATGATCGTTACGGTCGAGCCGGGGATCTATCTGCCCGGCGAAGGGGGCGTGCGAATTGAAGATGATGTTCTGATCACACATTCCGGTTGCGAGGTGTTGTCGTCCCTCGACAAGAGTTTCGAAGGGTGCCACATTGAGTGAAAAACGCGCCAAAACGAAGTCCGCCAAGGCCCCGCCTGCAACCACGGGCGGGCCGATGGACATGCAATTTCTTGAACAGCTCGGCAAGCTGATGGCGGGAAACGACCTGAACACCATCGAGCTGCGCGATGGTGATCGTCGCGTGATGCTCAAGCGCGGCGCGGCTGAAAATACCGCGGCGCCTGTCGCGGCGGCGCCCGTTCCGGCCGCGGCTCCGCCAGCCTCCGCACCTCCCCCCGTCAAGGAAGAAGAGAGCCTCATTCCCATCAAGAGTCCGATGCCCGGCACTTTTTATTCCGCCCCGAAGCAGGGGGAAAAGCCGTTCGTCGGAATCGGCTCGGAAGTGGACGAACAGACTGATGTCTGCATCGTCGAGGCGATGAAGGTCTTCAACAACCTCAAAGCCGATTGCGTCGGCACCATCGTCCGCATCCTCGCCGAAGACGGTCAGCCTGTGGAATTTGGAACGGTTTTGTTCCTGGTCAAACCAAAATAGGGTTCAGGGTTCGGGGTTCAGGGTTCAGTGAAGATCGCGATGCCCTTTTCGCTGAACCCTGAACGCTGAACCCGAACCCCTACCTTATGTTTTCCAAAATCCTCATTGCCAATCGCGGAGAGATCGCCCTGCGAATCATCCGCGCGTGCCGCGAGATGGGGATCCAGACGGCGGTGGTTTACTCGACGGCGGACCGCGACGCGGCATACCTCAAACTGGCCGATCAATCGATTTGCATCGGCGAAGCTCCGCCGTCGGAAAGCTATCTCAAGATCGATCGGATCATTTCCGCGGCGGAGATCGCCGACGTGCAGGCGATCCATCCCGGCTACGGTTTCCTGGCGGAAAATGCGCATTTCGCCGAGGTTTGCCGAAGCTGCAAGATCGAATTCATCGGCCCCCCTGCCGCGGCGATGAGCGCGCTGGGTGACAAGGTGGCGGCCAAGAAGCTGGCGAAGAAGGCAAAAGTTCCCACCGTGCCCGGAAGCGACGGCGCGGTCGAGGACGAAAAGCAGGCGCTGCGCATCGCCGATGAAATCGGCTACCCGGTCATCATCAAGGCGGCCGCCGGCGGTGGCGGTCGCGGCATGCGCGTGGCCCACAACGATGTGTCGCTCCAGGCCGGGCTGCGACAGGCACAGGCCGAAGCGGAAAACGCATTTAAAGACGCCACTGTCTACATCGAGAAATATGTCGAATTCGGCCGGCACGTCGAAGTGCAGATCCTGGCCGATCTTCACGGCAACGCCATCCACCTGTGGGAACGTGATTGCTCGCTCCAGCGCCGCCATCAGAAACTGGTTGAAGAATCGCCCAGTCCCCTGCTCAAGTCCAAGACGCGCGAGGCGCTGTGCACTCGGCCGTGCGGCTCGTGAAGGCGGCGGGTTACGCCAACGCCGGCACGGTCGAATTCCTTGTCGATAAGGACCAGAAATTCTATCTGCTCGAGGTGAACGCCCGTATTCAGGTGGAGCATCCGGTTACCGAATCGATCACCGGCATCGATCTGATCAAGCAGCAGATTAAGATCGCCGCCGGCGAAAAGCTCGAATTCAAACAGGAGCAGATTCGCCAGATGGGGCATGCCATCGAATGCCGCATCAACGCCGAGGATCCCGAGCGTAATTTCGCCCCCTGCCCCGGCCTGATCCAGGAACTCCGCCTGCCCGGCGGCCCCGGCGTGCGGATCGATTCCCACGCCTACGCCGGCTACCGCATCCCCCCCAATTACGACAGCATGATCGGCAAGCTGATCGTCCACCGCCCCACCCGCGAAGAGGCGATCGCCACCATGCGGCGGGCCCTCTCCGAATTCCACATCGCCCCCATCAAGACGACGATCCCGCTTCATATTCAGATCATGGATAACCAGAGCTTCAAGCGCGGGGAAGTGGATACGGGGTTTATTGAGCGGACGATGTTGAATCGCTAGCCGTGCCGCGACCGAACTCGGATCTCCATACGCTCAATCGTGGTGGCGTTCGGCGTTGAATGGGGGAAGTGTGATGGGAATATCGTGCGTTTCGCCTCGCTCGTCACCAACCTTCAGTTGATAAACTGCTCCGGGCTCGGGCGGCAGCTCGAAGACCAGGGTAAAATTCCGAGAATTGCCGTGGCTTAGAACCTCCGGCGTCATTCCATCGCGAGCGCTCCATCGGGCGGACGCCTGTGACGTCTCGCGACCCTTTGGGTCAACGAGTATTGGATCCGGGATTAGAGCGGGGATCGCGCCGTCGAATCTGACGATCAAGCCAATCAGCAAGAACGTGCCTTGCGAGTACGGGCCGCCGCGCCCCGGTCTATCATAGCTCTGAGAAAGGACGTCGCTGTCGAGAATTGTTGTCCATCGGTAGCCCCATATTTCGTATTTGAAAGCGCCAGCCGAGGCCAAGCCGCCGAATCCCTCCGGGTCGGCCACGAATTTCGGAACGCTTGGAACCTCCGTCCGGACGGCGGTGGATATTGGTGATGGCTGGGTCGGGGCACAAGCCACCACACCCGAGCACATGGCGACCCCGAGCGTCATGCACTTAACCGTTGTTGTCGAAGACATGATAGATTTCTCTATTTCCCGCGAAATGTTCCGCTGAAGCCCGGTGCGTGACAGATTCGGCGTCCAGGAAATACCCCCCTCTCCCGGTACGCCGGGAGAGGGCGCGGGGTGAGGGTCTTCAACGCGCGATACGGATGGCCCTCACCCCAACCCTCTCCCAGAGTACTGGGAGAGGGGGAAGGAGTTCTGCGGCCGACTCGGTCAATCCACCGCCTCGATCCCCAACTCCTTCACCTTCTTATTCAGCGTATTTCGATTGATCCCCAGGAAATCGGCGGCCTTGGTCTTCACGCCGCCGCATTTGCCGAGGGCGCGCTCGATCAGGGCATGTTCGATCTGGTCGATCACCAACTGATAGATGTGCCCCTCACGCAGCTCGTAGTCGACGACGGCCTGTTCCGACAGGCGGCGCGCAATCGTTTCGATTGATTCGGACGATTGCGTGTTACGTCGCTGGGCGGCGAACATTCTCACGCTGAGAGGCAGCAGATCCTCCGTGAAATCCTCGTCGTTGCTGAGCACGACCGCACGCTCGATGGAGTTTTCCAGTTCGCGCACGTTTCCGGGCCAGGGATAGCGCAGCAGCACGTTGAGCATATCCCGGCTGATTCGGCGCAAGCGCCGCTCGTTCATCGCGTTGTATTTGTCGAGGAAATGATCGATGAGCCGGGGAATGTCCTCGCGTCGGTTCCGCAGCGGCGGGAGATAGACGCTCACCACATTCAGGCGATAAAACAAATCCTCGCGGAAATTGCTCTTGGCAACCTCCTCCTGAAGATCGACGTTGGTGGCGGCAATGACCCGCACATCGACTTTCATCGTTTGCGTGTCGCCGACCCGTTCAAACTCACGTTCCTGCAAAACGCGAAGGAGCTTGACCTGCAACTGCGGCTCAAGCGTGCCGATCTCGTCGAGGAAGATGGTCCCCCCGTCGGCGGCTTCGAATCGCCCGATCTTGTCGCGAATGGCTCCCGTGAAGGATCCCTTGACGTGACCGAAGAGCTCGGACTCGAGCAGTGTGCCGGTGAGTGCGCCGCAATTGACGCGGATGAATGGCCGTTCGCGACGGGGCGAATTGTAGTGGATCGCCTTGGCGATCATTTCTTTGCCGGTACCGGTCTCACCCAGCAGCAAAACCGTTGCGCGGGAATTGGCGACCTGCCCGACGGTGGCGAAGACTTCGTGCATCGCGGGAGAGTCGCCGATGATGTTTTCAAACCGGTATCGGTCACGGACCTGCGCGCGAAGCTGGGCATTTTCTTCGAGCAGTTCTTCCTTCTGACGCATCACCATCCGATTGATCTGGATCGCCTGGGCGAGGAACGCCGCAATGATGTCCAGAAAGCGGTGGTCGTTGTGGAGCTGCTCGCGCTGCTGTACGGCTTATCAACCGAGAGCGCCCCTGCCGTTCGGCTGGCAATCCGGATCGGCACGCAGAGGAAGCTGGTGATGCCGGCGGTCTCCGGCGTGATCCGACCCGTTCGGTTCAAAAAGTCCGGCTCGCTCCGTACATCCGGGATGATTCGGGCCCTCCCCGTGGCCACCACGTTTCCGGTCACCCCTTCTCCGAGTGCATATTTGGCGCGCTCAATTTCTTCCGGAGTCAATCCAACTGCCGCTTCTGTGCGCAGTCGACCGGTCGACTCGTCGAGCATCGCCAAGGCACCCCGTTTCATGCCTAATTTATCGGAGATGATCTGCATCATCTGGCCAAATGCTTCGCGCAATTCCAGCGTAGAAGAGAGTAATTGGCCGATTTCCGTCAGGACGACCAATTCCTGGTCGGCACTGGGATCGGCCGCTTGCACGGTAGGCGGTATGATTGCGGACATGTCTATAATTTACGCAATGCCCGAGCCAAATGGAAGCATTAAGCGAATTTATTCACCCATCCTTAAAAATGCCGCAAGAATAAGCGTTTAGAGCAGCAGATCGGCAGCGCGGACAATTTCCGCGACCGCCCAACCTTCAACCAAAGCACCTTCTCCCGATTGACCGATACAACCTGATGACACAGGCCCCCCGAACCGACTCGACTGGCGGAACAGGCGGTTTGTCGTTCTTCCCCATGTTCCTTTCATCCCTTCGCGGGCGCATTCTGATCTTCGGCGTGGGATGCGGTCTGCTCAGCTCGATCGGCATCTGCCTGGCCGCCCCCCAGTTCGTCCCCGCAACGACAAATGCCCATCCATTCCTCATGGGATTGGGAATGATTTGCGGCCTGCTGGCGCTCCTGCTGATGGCAGTCCTGCTGCTCCGAACCGCTCAATTTCTCGCCCGTGGCGAGCACGCCCGCCGGGTGATCGAAGATCGAGCCAGGGCTGTCGATCTCCTTCTCGATTTTTCGCAAACGATCCAAGGCGCGGCCAAGTCCGAGCAGGTGCTCTCTTCCCTTTGCCTGGCATTGCGAAAGGCGCTGCCGATATCGAAGATCGCCATCCTCGCGCATGATCCCCAGTCGATTCCCGCGACGGTCGTCAAAACCACCTGGCCGGCTGACCTGGCCGGCGGGACATCGAATTGCGGCGAGCTCGAAGCGGCAATGTGTCCCTGTCTCCGGCAAAAGCAGGCCCGCGTTTTCCGCGCCGACGATTCCCCCGTGCGATGCACTGTCGACACCGTCCTTTCGCTCTCCGCCTCGAGCCCGGCGTATTGCGTCCCGATGCAGGTCGGATCGAACATGCAACTCGCGGTTCACATGCTGCTACCGGCGACCGACGCCTGGACCGATCCGGCGCGGCAACTGGCACAAACTTATGTCAATACCGCCCAATCGTCCCTGATCGCCCTCTATCTGCTGGCCGACGCCGAACAACGCAGCATGACCGACGTGCTCACCGGCCTATATAACCGGCGATCGATGGACAATCTTTTACTTCGCGAGGTGGCCCTCGCCGAGCGCTACCACCATCCGCTCTCGCTGGTCATGATCGATATGGACGAATTCAAGCAGGTGAACGACGCCCACGGCCACGCCGCCGGCGATCACATGCTGCGGTCGTTCGCCGACTGCGTCCGCATCACCCTCCGCAAGACCGATCTGGCCTTCCGCTACGGCGGGGATGAATTTGTCATCGCCCTTCCCCAGACTCCGATTTCACAGGCCCAGCAGGTCGTGCAGAAACTGCGGCAGGCTTTCGCATCGGTCGATTTCTCTTCCGCCATCGCCCATCTCGACCATCAGCCGACATTGAGCATCGGGGTGGCGGAGCGCAGCACGCAGTACAATGTCCTGGACCTTTCATCCCTCCTCGCCGCCGCCGATCACGCGATGTACGACGCGAAGCAGAGCAACCGCAATTGCGTGCGGACCTATCAGCCTGCCGCGTAAGCGGGTTCGCCGCGTGCCCAACGGGCCGCAGTTTTCCGGGCATCGACATTGCAAAGGCAATCGCGAAGGCGCAAGCGTCGAACCCTCGGCGTTAACGACCGGTCGGGGGGCTCCGATCGGGCGGAAGCGCGTTCCTTCCGATCCCTTTTTGAACCGCTTCCTCGAGCATTCGATTGAACGTCTCGACGGCGCGACTTTGACTCCTCCCTCGCAATGCGACTCGATGCATCGGTCGCCGGATCGACAGATCGCTCACGCGAACCAGAGCCAGGGTGCGAGCGCAATTCCAGCGCCACCGCGAGGCGTGAGACCACCGCGACACCGACTCCCGCCGCGACCGCGCGCTTGATCGCCTCGGTCGAACCGAGCGACATCGTCGGGCGGACTTCGAGTCCCTGCGTCGCCAACCGGCGTTCGACCAGCGACTTGCTCGCTGATCCCGTCTCCCGCACAACGAATGGCTCACGGCACAGCATCGCCGCCGTCACGGATCGTTTGCGCCAGTCGGTGATCGACGGGAGCGATTGCCACGAGTTCGTCCTGCATGAACACTTCGGAACAGAGTGTTTGGCTCTCGAGCGCGCCCTCCGTCAGAGCGATATCGATCGACCCGTCGAGCAGCCGGTCCGGAATCGAGTCGCTGCCGAGAATTTGTCTTTGATGTATGTCTCGGCGATTTCTATCGTGCAAAGTCAGAGAACCACAAGCCTCGCCATCGAAAGGAATCCGCCATGGCATATGTCATTGCTCAACCGTGCATCGGTGTGAAGGACGCTTCGTGCGTGGCCAGCTGTCCCGTGGATTGCATCCACCCGACGAAGGACGAATTGGAGTTTGCCGAGAGTGAAATGCTCTACATCGATCCCGGTAACTGCATCGACTGCGGACATTGCGTCGACGTATGCCCGGTGAGCGCCATTTTCTCCGAGTTTGATCTGCCAGCAGAGTGGGCCGAATTCATAGAGAAGAATGCCGCGTATTACCGCAAGTAAAATGTAGCACAGCCGCCCTCGGGTGTGGTCCGTCTTGTGTGGCACAGCCGCCCTCGGCTCTGTTCCGTCTTGTGTGGCACAGCCGCCCTCGGCTGTGTTCCGCCGAAGGTGGAAGTAGACGGTGTTCGGAAATATTTCGACCTTCGGTCGAACACAGCCGAGGGCGGCTGTGCTACATAAGACGGACGCCGATCGCTCGATCCGGCCGCCATGTCGTCCGAACGCGCGTTTCCTCCAGATCCTTTCCGATCGCGGCGACGAGCGCATCGATGTCCGGATATTTTCGCTGCTCGCGCAGCCAGTCGGTCAGCTCGACACGAATGGTGCGGCCGTAGAGATCGCCTGCAAAACCGATGAGATGAGCCTCGATCTGGCGTGAAGTTCCGTCGAAGGTCGGAAGCGATCCGATACTGACCGCGGCCGGCCAGGTCACTCCATCGATGGTGGAGCGGCCACTGTAAACGCCGTCGGCGGGAACGAGTTGATCGGTGATCGAAAGGTTCGCGGTGGGGACGCCGAGGTTTCGCCCGCGACGATGTCCCGAGATCACCGGGCCATCCAGCTCGTAGCCGCGCCCGAGGCAAATGGCGGCGTCGCGGGCGCGGCCGTTGGCGAGCAGCCAGCGAACCAGCGAACTGCTCGCGGGAACGATCGCCAGATTCAACAGCACCACCGACAGGGGTTCGACCACTTTGACGCGCACCGATGTTCCGCTCGACCATTCGAGCAATTTCTCGACCGTCCCTTCCCGCCCCTTGCCGAAATAAAACGAGCTGCCTTCAACGAGCCATGCGGGTTGCACGTCGTCGCGGAGAATACGCCAGAACTGTTCGGCGGTCAGATCGAGCAACTCGGGAGTCGGCGGCAATTCGACCAGATGATCGACACCCGCCTCCGCGAGCAGGGCCCGTTTCGCCGCGGGAGGCGTAAGGCGCGGCGGCGCCTTTCGGGCGCAGGAGCGTGAGCGGATGCGGCTCAAACGTTACCACCGCGATCTGGCCCGACGACTTGGACCGCAGGGCGTGCGCCATCCGCAGGATATGCGTATGGCCGCGATGAACCCCGTCGAAATTGCCGATCGAGACGACCGCCCCGGGAGGAAGCTGCCGCAATCCTGCAATGCTTTGATGGATCTGCATGGTCTTGGCTCCGATCGGTCAGTCAATCCACCGGGCATTTTCAGTTCGAAATTGACAGAGTCGTACGCGCCGCCGATCATCATGCGACTCGTCGGGAACGCTTGCAACTTGCGCGAGCGACGGATGCCGGATGCTCAGGATATTCACTATAGGAGAACTCGTGCGATACGCGATTTTCACCCTCTTGTTTTTCGGCATCTGCGGATACGCTTCAGCGGCTGTGAAAACCCAAACCGTGGACTACAAGATCGGCGACAAGGAATTCAAGGGGTTTCTTGCCTGGGACGACTCCGTGACCGACAAACGCCCCGGCGTGCTCGTCGTGCCCGAATGGTGGGGACTCAACGACTATGCCAAAAGCCGCGCCGCGCAGCTTGCGAAGCTCGGCTACGCCGCCTTGGCGATGGACCCCTATGGGGATGGCAAGACCACCAGCGACCCGAAGGAAGCCGGCAAGCTCGCCGGCGCACTGCGTGGCGGCGACCGCAAGGAACTGCGGGAGCGGGCCAGCGCCGCGCTGGATCTGCTGAAAAAGAACGAGCACGTCAATCCCGATAAGGTCGCCGCGATCGGATATTGCTTCGGCGGGACCGCGGTTCTCGAACTGGCACGATCCGGCGCTGACCTTCTGGGCGTGGTGAGCTTCCACGGCAGCCTCGGCACACCGCATCCCGAGGATGCGAAAAACATCAAATGCAAAGTGCTGGTGTGCCACGGCGCCGACGACACCTTCGAATCGCCGGAGGAGATCGCGGGGTTTCAACAGGAAATGCGCGACGCGAAGGTGGACTGGCAAATGAACATCTACAGCGGCGCGGTCCATGCCTTCACCAATCCCGACGCCGACAAGTTCGGCATCAAGGGGATCGCCTACAACGCCAACGCCGACCACCGATCATGGCGGGCGATGGAGGATTTCTTCAAGGAAATCTTCGACAAGCCGGGTAGGTAGCCATTTTGATTCCGGCCCTATGTGCGTTGAAACCTCGATTTTCCCGCCAATATTTCACAAATTAACCACAGACGGTAGCATTATATTGATAAAACATTAAAAAAGATGGGGCATTTTGGGGAATTTTGGGGCATTTGAGAGATTCGCGGACTTGTAGTGATACTTTCAGAGCGTGTTGTTTCGGAGACGATTTGATCGCCATTGGGACCTGTCTTCTCCGTTTTTCCTCACGCTTTTCCCCTCTCATCGTCCGATATAAACACAGACTCGTGCAACGTCGCGCGGGTCAACGAACAATTGCGGTTTGCCTGCGACCTTTCCGTTCTTTCGGAGGAGAGTCATGGGGTGACCGTCGAACGATTGGCAAAGGAGTTGCCCATGATCATGAATCGAATCAACAAATGGGTCGCGGCCGGCGTACTTGCCGTCGCGACGATCCCCGCGGTCGGATTCGCCCGCTCGCACCGCCCGGTGCAGGCCGCCCCTCCGACCCTGATGGCGACCGGCTCGGAAATGAGCTCGACATCGACCGAGCTTCCCGCCGTCAAGCCCTCGGCCGTGAAAGTCTCGCACACGAAGAAGCTCAGCAAGTCGAAGCACACCCGCAAGAGCGCACATCGCAATCTCAAGAGCAGCAAGCACAAGGCTCATAAGCTCTCGGGCAAGCACCGCAAGCCTTCGAAGCTGAATGCGAAGAAGCACACCGTGCAATAAGACGAATATCCCAATTAAGCGCCAACGCCCCGGACGAAATCGTCCGGGGCGTTTCTATTTGAACGCAAATTCCAAATCCCAAGCCACCAAATCCCAAATAAATCTCAAAGTCCAAATTCCAAGAACCAAACAAGATAGAATGCGCTCCTATCGCTCCTGTTTGGGATTTTCCCCTTTGGAACCTGGAGCTTTTTTGGGCTTTGGTTTTTGGGATTTGGGTGCCGGGATTTTCGTCAATACGCTCGAATCAGCCGCGAGTGCGGGTACGCGGCGGTCACGATCGCCTCGGGACGAACCCCTTGGCTCGCCTTGTGCTCCGCGCACCACTGACAAAGGCCGACCCCATGGCCGAAGCCGTGGCCGTCGACCAGGCGAATGACGTAGGCTTCATTGACCGGCTTGAAGAAGCCGCTCGGAATGGTGACACCGTCGGTGGCACCGGTATTGAAGGCGACGCGGAAATCCTCGCTTGTGAAGCTGTATCGCGTGCCGCGGTCATCTGAAACGACAAATCGCGTCGGCCGCCCGAACTGATTGGCAAACTGCACGTCAACACGGGTGACCTGGCCGATATCCCGCTCGGCGCGTTGATGGTTCGTCGCCCAGGCGCGAATTCGGCGCGACAATTCGCTCTTCTGAATCACGACCGGCCCCCAGTTGAAATGCGGCGATTCGACGCAGCAGGGACCGATCAATTGATCGGAGAGAGGCGGACTCGCGGGATCGCCGAACGCGTCGGCCGCCGACTGGGTCACGCCGCCGCAGCAGGAACTGAAATAGGCCTTGAAGATTTTTTCGTGGCCCGGCGGGCCATAGGCCACGACCACGCCGCGCGTCGCCTCGACGGCCTGGCGGCTGGTCGCGGACTCGGCCGAGACCCCGCCATAGACCTGGCTGCGCTGATCGGGATACAGATCAAATGCCCGTCCCGTCGAGCCGGTCCGCGCTTCATAGAGCGCGTAGGTTCGCGCCACGATCGCCTGGGCTTCGTAGGCTTCCAGCCGCCAGTTGTGGAGCATTTCCTTCGCGAGCACGCCTTTGAGGTATCCCTCGACGTCGACATCGTTCACGACATCAAACCGATCGCCGCCGGAGGGGACGAATCGCATCCGCCCGCGGTAGGGCATCACCTTGGCGGCGCCGACGCTGAGCGACCCTTCAACGGACGGCTCAAGCACCATCTCCCCTGAACCGAGCGACGCATTCCCGATTTGCCAGCCGGAGGCGTTCAGCGAGACGGCAACGGACGATCCGGAGGGAAAATTCAACCGTTGTGACGAACCCCCTCCGACGCGCACTGTCGGAGCGGCCGATGCGCTCAGTGAAACCGTCTGTCGGTTTTCCAGAAGAAGCACGCGAACCGTCGGCGTGCCGGGTGGAACGCCGCTCGGCCCCAGATTCGGTGCGCACGCCAGCGGAATGAAAAGCAACGGTCCCAGCAGCCAGGCAAAAAGGGTGGATTTTCGCATGGCGTCCGTGCCGGGGGACCTGGGATCGGTAGAAATCATTCACCGCAGAGACGCAGAGGCCGCGGCGAAGATTTCCAGATCTGGAAATCTGCCGCGCGTTTGTCCCAGCATATAAGAGCTTGCGTGGCCCATCTGCGATTTTCTCTGCGCTCTCCGCGTCTCGGCGGTGAACATGCCTTTTAAGCCTCCAGCTTTCTCAGACCCATTCCAAAGGTCGTGAGCTGCTGCTTGATTTCGTTGAGACTGGTCATGCCGAAGTTCTTGCAGCCGAGCAGTTCGTCTTCGGTGCGCGATGCGAGCTCGCCGATCGTGTTGATGTTGAGCCGCTGCAGCGCCTTTCGGCTGCGGACCGACAGCTCGAGATCGCCGACACTCTTGGCGAGCATTTCCGGCGGAACGTTGCCCACGGACGGCGCAGCGCGACGGACGGCGCGCCCGGCACGCCGGCCTTGGCCGGATCTTCCGCCGACTGGCCCAGGCGAAGCCCCTTCTGGGCCAGCAACGCCTTGATCTCGCTGAGGCTCGTTTCGCCAAAATTCTTGTAGGCCAGCAATTCCGGCTCACTGGTCTTGAGCAGGTCTCCCAGCGTGCGGAGGTTCATCTTCTTGAGGCAGTTGCGACTGCGGACGGAGAGCTCGAAATCGCTGATCGGGATGTCGAGCACCGCGCTGCGCCGGTCGCCACGGCGATCGTCATCGTCGTAATACATCGATCGCGCCGAATCCACGTCTTTCATGAACAGCCGGGCGCGACGATGATTCGGATCGGTCCGCAGGACCGCATCGAGACAACGATGCGCTTCGTCGTAATGATTGTTGTCTTCGTACAACACCGCCAGGTTGATCAGGGCATTGAGATGGACCGGCGGGCTGGTGCAAACGCGCTCGTAAAGCTCGATCGCCTTGGCATCCTCGGCGCGACGATCATAAAGAACGGCAAGGCAAAAACAGGCCCGCTCGTGATCGGGGTTTTCGCCGAGCGATCGCTCGTAATATTCGGCGGCCTTTTCGTGGAGGCCGTTCGTCTCGGCTTCCTGCCCGCGTCGAAAGAATTCCTCACTGGCTTTTTCGTTGATGGAAGAGACTGAAAGATCGTTCATAGTGGATTGATTCGCTGTTTCGTTGCCATGCCCTGACCCCGCCCGCGACCCGCGGCCAGCCAATAACAAATCCGGGACCAATGGGCAATCCGGTATTTTTATTTGTAAACCGCCCGGAAGTCAACGGGCCGGGGATGCCAAAGACCGGATCGGAATGTGATCGACCATCGATCGTGCATTGCTGAACCTGCAAAGCGCTTCACACGCTAAATTGGTACGGGAAGCAATCAGTCAGCTCATTCAAGCGAGGAGATCTTCGATGTTTACGATTTTCCGTGCAGCGCTTTCGGCCGCGTTGATTTTATCAGGCTTATCCTGCACCGCAGACACGCCTCAGGGAATTGCGGTCGGCACGAACATCAAGCGCCCTGAGGCGCATGCGGTTTTCGGCGATGCGATTGTGCTCCAGGATTCTGATTTCATCCTCATCCCCTTCTGGACGCAGACCAACGTGGTCCAGCAAAAGCAGTCCGACCTCCCGCCGCCCAGCGCGCCATCGTTCGCCATACCCGGCAGCCTTAGTGAAAGTACACCACTTTCCCGTTCCTTCGGGCAGTATGACATCGCTCAATCGGTTCATTGGAACAACGTTGCGTTTTTTCAGAGAAGTACCGGCCAGAGCCGGCTTCTATTGAACCGCCCGTCCGTGATCGTGAGCGCTTATCTTCCGAACAATTCACCGGCTGTTGCGACCGATGCGGCGCATCCGTCCGACGCGAAGAAGCCGGCACGGCCGAAGGTGCTGCTTTTCGCCGTGGCTGAACATGACACCAACGGAGACGGCTACATCAACGGCGAAGATGCCGTCGTGCTCTATTCGTGCGATTTCTCCGGCGAAAATCTCACTCGCCTTACGCCGGACGGAACGCAATTGACCGGGATTGTCCCGGACGGCGAGGACGCCCTCTGCGCCCGCGTCCTCTACGACAGCAATGGCGATCACCACTTCACCGCCGACGATCAGGCGATGCTCTACCGCATCGATCTCCGCCACCCGGCCGAAGGCCAGGCGATGATCAGCGAGCCGGTGCGCAAGGGGGCGGAGGAAATCGTCGAACGGAGATGAATGGGTGAAGCCGGCGGGTACTCGATGCTCGATGCTAAAGCCTCCACACGCTCGGCAATGCGAACATCAAACATTCAACATCAAACGTCGAATTGAAAGAGCGATGCCAACCTGTACGGCGGTGGATTCAAGTTTCGACAGTTTCGACATTCATGTTCCAACCATGCGCTCCTTGCACAACCGCAACAGCGTGAGGAACTCCGCCAGATCGACTAACTCTTCGGCCTCCTGTCGGTCAAGCAATCTTGGAGGCGTGCCGCTGCGGCGCCAGGCCAGCTGTCGGCGACGCCGACCTTCGCTAATCCGAAGCAAATCGAAATAGCCGGCGCGTCGCCTGACGCCGTGCCGTACCTCGATCACGGCCGTTGAATGATAACGCGATATCTCGCTCGGAGAAATCGGCCCATGCGAAGCTTCACCGCCTGTCACAAGATCGACCGCATGGATATATTAGGCAAATTGAAGATATCTGTAGAAATCAAATAACCAGCAATATTCATTCACACAGGGTGAAATAGTGTCGGATTATGTCGGATTATGTCGGATTACAAATCCGGCGAATCGAAAAAATTGAAAAATGATCGGAACAGAATTAGACCACGAATCGGCACGGATACCACGGTTGGGAAGTTCGAACCTTTGTTTTATCTGTGCAATCTTACACCGAATGACCCCATCTTATATTGACACGATCGGCCAACCGCCGTAACACTGCCCCATGGAACACCCCAAGATCGTCCATGATGGAATCACCTTCGATGACGTGCTTCTGATTCCGGCTCGCAGCGACTTTGTTCCCTCCGACGCCGACACCCATACCCGGCTCACCCGATCGATCGACCTGAACATCCCTCTGGTTTCTGCGCCAATGGATACCGTGACCGACGCGGCCCTGGCCATTGCGCTGGCCCAGGAAGGGGGAATCGGGATCATCCACAAGAATCTCTCCATCGAAAATCAGGCCCGCGAAGTTGAAAAGGTGAAGCGAAGCGAGAACGGCGTCATCGCCGATCCGATCACGCTCCCTCCGACCGCGACCATCGCCCAGGCCCGGCGGGTGATGCGCGAATATAACGTCAGCGGAATTCCCATCGTTGAAGATGCCGCCATGTCGAGCGGCGAACATTCGCACCGAATGCGGCAACAACGGCAAACCGCCGCGGCTGCTGGGAATCATGACTCGGCGCGACCTGAAGTTTCAGGAGGACGACGCCCGCAAAATCGGGGATGTGATGACACGGGAAAATCTCATCACCGCCCCCGAAAATACGACCCTCGACGAAGCCGAGCGAATTCTCTACAAGGCCAAGGTCGAGAAGCTGCTGCTGGTGGACAAGGAAGAACGACTGGCCGGCCTGATCACGATGCGGGACATCGACAAGCTGCACCAGTTTCCGCATGCCTGCAAAGACCGGCGCGGACGGCTGAGGGTGGGGGCCGCCACTGGCGTCAACGATCTCGCCCGTGTCGAGGCGTTGATCCGAGCCGACGTGGATGTTGTGGTCGTCGATACCGCCCACGGACACAGCAAAAACGTCGTCGAGACGGTGCGCGAGATCAAAAAGCGATACACGATCCAGGTAATCGCCGGCAATGTCGCCACAGGTGAAGGGGCGCGCGATCTGATCGACGCCGGAGCGGACGGCGTGAAGGTCGGGATCGGCCCGGGCGCGATCTGCACCACGCGGATCATCAGCGGCGTCGGGGTTCCGCAGATCACAGCCATCCTCCAGGCGGCGGCGGTCGCGGACGCGGCCGGCGTTCCGATCATCGCCGACGGCGGTATCCGCCATAGCGGCGACATCACCAAAGCCATCGCCGCCGGCGCCAGTTGCGTCATGATGGGAAGCCTCTTTGCCGGCCTCGACGAATCGCCGGGCGAAATGATCATTCATCAGGGGCGACGCTATAAGACCTACCGTGGCATGGGAAGCATGGGGGCGATGATTCAGGGGTCTAAGGACCGATACGGTCAGGCCGGCGTCAAGGAGACGAGCAAGCTCGTTCCCGAAGGAGTCGAGGGACGCGTCCCCTACCGCGGACCGCTCGGCGATTTCGTCTATCAGATGGTTGGCGGACTCCGGGCCGGAATGGGGTATTGCGGAACGCGAAATATCGACGAACTGCGCAAAAAATCGAGATTCTGCCGGGTCAGCGGCGCCAGCATGGCCGAAAGCCATCCCCATGACATTGCCATCACGAAGGAATCACCGAACTACAGTTTCGATATGTCGGTCGAAACCAATTAAATGTGTGACGTCGCCGTCACCGGAATAAAATTGACCGGAATCAGGACAATTTGTTAGGGGCGATGGGCGAATGTGATAAAATGCCCACGAAGAAGACGGCGAATCGGAGTTCAAGTTGTAGCAGGAGCCGGTAATGATCGTCTGGAAACGTCGAACCGTTGGGTTACTTCTGTCGATAGGATCGATGGCGGCGTTTTGCGGATGCCAGACCGCGGGCTCCGCCGACCCGGCTCATCCCCAAACCGCCTATGAAAGGTCCGAGAATGCGCTGAACGATCCGATGCACTATCATCCGGACTTCCAAAAATCCGATACGGATATCAGCGGCGGAGATATCGGCCACCTGGACAAGGCGGGAATGCAGAGAGATTTGAATGACGTTTTCAATCCATAAAAATTGTCGAATTGGTGTGGGGATCCTGATGGGTGCGGCGATGGCCGGCTGTTATCACGCCCCCGCTCCCCGAAACGCTCCGACGCCGCCGCTGATCATCGACAGCGCGATGCAACAGCGCGAATGGTCGCAATCGGAAGCCTACTACCAGAACGGCGGCGTGAAGAGCACGCCGCTCCGCACCGTGTTCACCACTGGACCGCACCAATCGCGAATTCTGACGACGGGTCTGGAAACGGGCGCCTTCGTTGGAAATGCGGTCAACATGCCGTTCACCCTGCTCAATCACCCATTCGATTCCAAGGTCGTCTATCACGGCGAAGTGTTGGAACCGACTTTCAACGCCATGCCGCCGCTTCCGGCCAATACTGCATCACCGATTGCATATTCCCAGGTCAATTCGGCCGCTGCCCAGCACTGAAGCATCTTGTCGGCGATGTGCGCCAAGCGATCCGTTGCCCCTCTCTTTGCACGTTCGTGCTTGAGCCACTCTTTATTGCCGCCGGCCGTTGCCTGCCTTGCCGCACCAGCATGTTGACGGTCTAATCCCTCCCAATCGGCGTCTCAATTTCACCGCGAGGATTCCCATATGCCCCAGTCGCGACAGCAGGTGACCCGTTCGGCCAGCCAGAAGCTCAATGCCGCCCTGCCCAAGCTGGCTTCGGTGAAAGCCACGGTCGGGTTTGACGGGTTCGTCGATGAGATCATCTCCGTCGTCGACAAGCGGCATGACTTTGAGAATTTCGATCGGATCAAAACGATCGGCGCCATTGCGAAGAAGATCACGGATGCGGCCGGCCAGTCCAGCAATTACGAGCTGATCGTCAAGCAGATGAAACTCGGAGGAAACGGACCCATCATGGCCAACGCGCTGGCTGGCTCGGGCTTAAGCGTCAATTATCTCGGAACGCTGGGACATCCGGTCCTCCATCCCGTCTTCCAGGAGCTCGCGTCGCGCGCCCATGTGATCAGCATCGGCGAGCCGGGACATACCGATGCGCTGGAGTTCGACGACGGCAAACTGATGTTCGGGAAGATCACCGCGATGAATGAAGTGACCTGGGAAAACCTGGTAGCGCGGGTTGGACTCGAGAAGTTCAAAGGGATGCTCGTCGAATCGCAACTGATCGGATTCGTGAACTGGACGATGCTGCCGCACATGAACGAGATCTGGTCGAAAATGATCGAGCTGGGATTGCCAAACCGTGAGGGAAAACAGCGTATCCTCTTCGTCGATCTGGCCGATCCCGAAAAACGCAGCGCCGCGGATATCGCCCTCTGCCTGGCGATGCTGACCCGATTTCAGGCGCAGGTGGACGTCGTATTTGGATTGAATCTGAAGGAAGCCGGCGAGATCGCTGAGGTGCTTCATCTGCCCATTGAGGGTAATCCCGAAGCAGCGATCGAAAAGACGGCCCGCGATATTCGCGAGAGGCTCGGATTGTCCTGCGTGGTAGTACACCCCCGCCGCGGCGCCGCGGCCGCAACCGCCGACGAAACGGCAACCTTCGCCGGCCCCTTCGTCCAGCAGCCCAAGATCAGCACGGGCGCCGGCGATCATTTCAACGCTGGCTTCTGCCTCGGTCGGGTTCTCGGAATGGACCTGGAAGAATCACTTTGCTGCGGCGTCGGCGTGAGCGGCTATTACGTGCGGAACGCGGCCAGCCCCACGGGAAAACAACTCGCCGATTTCATCGCGGATTTGCCGGAACCGCAGTGATATGCTGCAACGGATCAAACCAACCGCGAAGTCGCGATGGCGCGAAGGAAAACGCGAAGAAGGCAAGATTCAGATGCGATTTATTAGCGTGGCACGGGCGTCTCGCGCGAGACGCCCGTGGCACTTATTATTTTGTCCGCCTTCGCGTCTGTCTTCGCGACTTCGCGCCTTCGCGTTTGGTTTTCTACAATGGGTGTGCCCCGGCGCCCCATCTAAACGATCTGCCTGATCAACATTTCCGCCGTCACGAGATTCAGCGCGAGCGGAACATTTTGCAGCGTGCAGACTCTGATCAGCGGCTGAACGTCCGGATCATGGGGGGCCTGCTTGAAGGGGTCCATCAGGAAGATCACGCCATGCACTTCGCCGGTTGCGACGCGGGCGGCGATCTGCAGATCTCCGCCGACGGCCCCCGATAAAACGCATTCGACCGGCAATCCGGTTGCCTCGGCGAGGCGGGCGCCGGTGGCGCCGGTGGCGATGAGGCTCAGGCGCACGAGCTGCTTGTGGTACTTCATGCAGAAGGAAACCATTTCCTTCTTGCGATGGTCGTGGGCGATCAGGGCGAGCGTGGTTTGCATCTTTCAGTTTGTAGTGCGGCCTTCCGTATGCACTCTTCCCGAAGATACGGGCTAAAGCCCGCACTACGAGCCAAGCCTACGAACGGGGAACCTTCTCGAAGCAACCGGTCTGTGCAGACTTAAGCACGGCATCGCAGATGATCGTCGTCTCCAGCGCATCGCGGAAGGTCGGGGCGGCGGGTTTGCCCTTGGCCAGCCCTTCGAGGAAATCCGCCACCTGGTGAACGAATGTGTGCTCGTATCCAAGCTGCAGGCCGGGCACCCACCAGTTCTTCACGTAAGGATGTTCCCCTTCGCTGACATGGATCGACCGCCAGGCGCGCAGGGCCGGCTCATCCTTGTAGTCGAACCACTGGAGGCGATGCAGATCGTGCAAATCCCAGGCAATCGAGGCGTTTTCTCCATTGATCTCAAACGTATAGAGGGCCTTATGTCCGCGGGCGTATCGTGTGCTTTCGAAGGTCGCCAGTGAGCCGTTCTGAAAGCGGGCGAGAAATGCGCAGGCGTCATCGATGCCGACCTTCTCGACCTTGCCGGTGAGGTTGTGCTTGCGCTCCTTGATGAAGGTTTCGGTCATCGCCGAAACCGAATCCATCGACCCGTTCAGCCAGATCGCGGTGTCGATGCAATGAGCGAGCAGGTCGCCGGTCACCCCGCTTCCCGCGGCCGCGGCATCGAGCCGCCATAGTGCAGTGCCCCCCTGCGGAAGATCGGCGTTGATCGTCCAGTCCTGAAGGAACTTGGCGCGATAGTGGAAGATACGACCCAGACGGCCTTCATCGATCAATTTCTTGGCGAGCGTGACGGCGGGGGCCCGGCGGTAATTGTACCAGACCATGTTCGGCACTTTGGCCGCCTCGACGGCGGCGACCATTTCACGCCCCTCGGCGGCATTCATCGAAAGCGGCTTCTCGCACAGGATCATCTTGCCCGCCTTCGCCGCCGCCAGGCTCATCTCCTTGTGGAGATTGTTGGGCGCGCAAATGTCAACCGCGTCGATGTCCTTGCGTTCGACCAGCTTTCGCCAGTCGGTCTCGATTGATTCGTAGCCCCACTTGTCGGCGAAGGCCTGAGCCTTCTCCTTGTCGCGACCGGAAACAGATTTGAGTACGACGTTGTATCCCGTGTCGAAAAAATTCCCGACACGCCGGTAGGCGTTTGAGTGCGCGCGACCCATGAAGCCGTAGCCGATCAGACCGATTCGCAAATCTTTCATGACACCCTCGATTCCCGAAGAAAACGTTTTAAAACGCAACCCTCAAATCAATGCGGCATTTATATCTTAACGGAAAACGATTGCCACCGAATGGTCGGTACCCGAGCGCTGACGCAAGGAAAACCGCGACGAAATGATGTAAGCGAATTCGAAATGGAATGGCCACAAAGAACACGGAGGGGCACAGAGATCACAGAGACATTTGTTGGCGCCCATCATCTGATTTCTCTGGATGGATCTTCCCGATCTCGCTTCATGAATAGGTTGTCTTCGATTAGCTCGGTAACAAAGTGCGAGCAGGAGAGATTGCCGAGGATGGCGGACTTTGTCTCGGTGATCTCTGTGCTCCTCGGTGTTCTCTGTGGCCATTCTTTTTTTTCGGCCGGAAAGTTATTCCCGCCCTCTGAAAAGGCGTCGGGCGGCCCGAAACATGACCACAGTGCCGAAGAAGCAGAGGCACGCCAAGCCGACAAATGTGACGGTTCCGGGTCCCGGGCCGAATGGAACAATTGATATGGCAGACCAACCGAATGCTATCCCCATCAGTAAACCCAGGGCCGCGAGGAGCGCGCAGAACAATCCAAAGACAATTTCCGATTGCGACGGCGCCTTTTTCTCTACCGCCGGCGTGCGGTATTCGATCGGCAGGGTCGGCTTCTCTGGAAGCGGGTCCATCGTCGATCCTACTCAT
Organism: uncultured Phycisphaerales bacterium; assembly: GCA_963754335.1. Lineage (GTDB taxonomy): Bacteria > Planctomycetota > Phycisphaerae > Tepidisphaerales > Tepidisphaeraceae > JBBSDP01. Next base: position 33,135 of record CAVWFQ010000004.1, on the reverse strand, counting down.
GCAGCGCGACATGCGACCACTGCCCGCCATTGTATTTTTTCAATCCGCACACGACGTCGAATTTAAGGATTTCTCGCCGCAGTTCGTCCAGATGGTCCTCGGGATTCTCTACGTCATTTCGCACGGCCTTCCATTCTTCGCGCAGCTTGTTGAAGAGCACATCGAGCTGCGTGTTTTCGGCGCTGGTCAGCCAGAATCTGGATTTGAAGTGTTCGACGCTGAAATTGACGATTTCGTCCTGGGATGCGGTCAGATACTGGTGAACCGCAGCGTCATCGTGCGCCGCCTTGGCCGGGTCGGCATGGTTCTCAGCGCGCCGGCGCGCGCCCGCACCACGGCCGACAGCGAACAATACGCCCGCGCCAGCGGCTCCCGGATCTTCATGATGTTCGAAAACTGCCAACTGCTCTTTTGCCACCGATAAACGAAAAAAATGGCCGCCACGACCTGAAGAATGCCAACCGTCAACTGGACGCTGACGCCGATGAAAAAGGAGGAAGTGGAAGTCATATTTTTTGATTTGACACGATGTGCGTCGCGCGCACCTGCGCAGATTCATGGCGTCGGCGGAATTGCCGCGACCGCCGATTGCCCCGCATTCCGCTCGAGGAGGTAGCGCGCGGTGTAGGTGGCATTGCCGGATCGGGTCACGATGGTATGCGAAGCCGGCCGCCCGTCCGACCAGGCGCGGAAAACGTAATCGGCCACAGCTGTCTGTTCAGTGGCGGGGGCATCCAGCACTCGCTGGAATCCTACCACGCTCTCGATGGTTGTCGCGGCCGTGACAGACTGCGCGTCCAGATTGAGTTGCAGTCCCACCGGCCGAGTTTTGAGCGTGATCCGGCTCGTATTGGGCAGGATGTCGCGCGTAACCGTCGTGCTCAAGCCGTCGGCGTCGGTCGCGGTCAATGTAATGCGGTAGAGCACATCGGTCAGCGTATAGGACCCGGATGTTGCTGGCGTGAATCGGCTCTTGATTACGCCGCTTGTGGCTGGCACAACAGACGAATCCACTCCGCCGGATGTTTCGTTCAAACTCGTGAGATAGTCGACCTGGTACGTCAATCGACTGGCGGGCTCCTTCCCGTCTTCGCTATCGGTGGCGCCGAGAGAAAAGTGAATCGCGCGGCCGGCGACAAATTTGCCATGGCCCAGGCCACCTGTGATTTTGATCGTCGGAACCGGCGCCTGATCGGCCGTAACCGTCAGCGTGGCGGCGTTGCTGGTTATCGATCCGTTGGAATTGGAAACAACCACGCAAAATTGCGCGTTGTTATCAGAAAGCGGAGGCGCTCACGTCGGTGAAATCGGCGGAGGTCGCGCCGGGAATGTCTACAAAGCTCCCGCCGTTTCCACTGTTCTGCTGCCACTGGTAAGTGAGCGTTCCCGGCCCGGTTGCACTCACGCTGAAATTCGCCGATACCCCGACGGCAACGGTCTGGCTTTGCGGCTGGACGCTGATCGACGGAGCCGCCGTGCTGGAGTAAGAAATCTCAAGGAGCTCGCCGCCGTTTCCTTGCGCCAGATAGTAAATTCCACCGTCCGGCGCGACAGCCAGGTCGACCGGTGCGGCGACAGTCGAGGTGGCGAATCCGCTGGACGTATCCGGATTGGAGAGCGAGCCCGGCTGGGACGGATCGAAAACCCGAATCCAGTCCTTTCCCACGTCTTCATAGAAATATTTTCCGACGAAGGAAGAAGGGAATTGATTCGGCGCCGAGGGATCCGGGTCATAAAAGGCGCCTCCCACAATCGCCACTCCCCCGCCGGCGGGCCCACCCGTGTGGTTGTAGGCCAGTTGAGGATCTTGGTAAACGCCTGGCCCCAGGCCGGCCGGCGGATTCGGATTGGCGAACCCCTCGCTGAGATTCCATCCGTAGTTGGCGCCCGCAGTCAGTTCATCGATCTCCTCCCAAGTGTCCTGGCCGACATCGTTGATGAAAATTTTGCCGGTGACCGGTTGGACGGCGAAGGTGAAGGGATTACGAAATCCCAGCGCATAGATCGCGCCGCCGATGGAGCCCGCGGTCTGACTTACAAACGGATTGTCGGCCGGTACGAGCTTGGCAACATCATTGATCGGATCGCCGGGCTCGGTCTGAGACACATCGATGCGAAGAACTTTTCCGAGCAGCGTGGAGAGGGTCTGCGAATTTGCGGGGTTGGCGTTTTCGCCGACTCCGATATAGAGCATCCCGTCTACCCCGAAATGCAAAGTCGCCGCCATTGTGATTCGTGGCGCCGCTCAGATCGTTTAGCTTCAGGATGTCGACTTCGCTTCCGGCTTCCGCAACGTCCGGGTTGTTCGAGTCGGCCGTGAATCGGCTGAGCTCATTGAAAGCCGCGGCGCCGTTGGCGGCGGGAACGGTGTGATAGACGTAAATGAAATGGTTGGACTGGAAATTCGGATCGTGCACGACGCCGAGCAACCCACGCTCTTCCGTGGAATCGACCGTGAGCTGGAGGAATGGCGTGGGAAGAAGCGCGCCGTCCTTTACAACGTGCAAAATACCGTTCTGTTGTGCGACCAATAGCCGACCGTCAGGCAGGAGGTCCATGGATGTAACCTGGCCGAGGCCCCCCGCCACCACGGATTCGCTGAAGCCGGCCGGAAGCGTCGTGAACAACTTTCGCATTTCAAGCCCTTCGATCGTCGGACGAACCGACACGCCTGATCGTGCCCTGCTACGCAAATTGCAAGATCGGACGTTTCGCATCGAAAAATTGCTATTTGTCCGGGCCGCCCTGGCTCAACAGATCAAGCCGTCCCGTTTGCGGGCAGATCATCAGCCCATGCACGGGAACACCCGGCGGCAAGAGTGGGTGCCGTCGGATGACATCGACGCTCTGGCGCACTCCGTCTTCCGGCGATTCGAAGCCCGTCAGCCATTTTTTAAGATCGATGCCGGAGGCTTCAAGCGTCTGCAGAGTTTGCTGGGAGACGCCGCGAGCGGTGGCCTTTTCCAACACGCGGGCGCAGCTTAGGCCGGTCATTCCGCATCCGTAGTGCCCAACCACCGCAACTTCTTCCGCCTTCAGCTCGTAAATGGCCACCAGCAAGCTGCGCATGACGCTGCCAAACGGATGTGAGACAATGGCCCCGGCGTTCTTGATGACCTTGGCGTCGCCGTTACGAAGGTTCATCGCCCGCGGCAGCAATTCGACAAGCCGCGTATCCATGCACGTGAGGACTACGAGCTTCTTGTCGGGAAAGCCGTCGGTCAGAAACGGCTCATACTCGCGCCGCTCCACGAACTGGGCGTTATGAGAGAGGATTTCGGAAAGGAGCGACACAACAGCCGCATACTACGGCCGTGCCGATCGCGCGACAACTTTGGCGACCTTTGGTATTTTCAGTTCGGGTGCGGCCAACGGATATTTGGCGACCGATCGGCCGAAATCCAATGACAATCGATCTCAATTAACCCGCAGCCGACAACGACTGGGCGTAGCTGCCGTTCGCATAAAGCGTCATGTTTGGCGGGCCGTGATAAATATTGTTCCCCGAAAAATGAGAATTGTCGTTCTCACGGACTTCATCCGTGAAAACCTGGAAGCTCTGGAGCGACCCGCAGCCGAACTGCGTCGTCAGTGCCACATCGACGGCATCGCGTCCGGTGGCCATGAGAATGCGACCGATGCGCGGAGCATTGTGGCGTCCGTCCAGCGCCCACCATCGGCCGCCGAGATAGACTTCATGCCAGGCCGAGAAGTCCATCGGCGCTGGATTGAACGGTACACCGATGTCGCCCAGATAACCGGTGACGTATCGCGCGGGAAGATTGAGCGCGCGATGAAGTGTCACGCAAAGATGCTGGAAATCGCGGCAGACGCCGCGCCGTTCATGCCATACATCCATCGCCGTTTTGGTGGAACGCGCGAATTGATATCCAAACGTGACGTAATCATGTACCCAGTCCACCACCGCCTTGGCGCGTTGCCACCCTGGCGCGATGTGACCGAATAATTGCCACGCCTGATCCTGAAGCAGCTCGACTTCGCAAAATCGGCTGGACATCAAAAACTGCAAAACATCCGGCGGAAGCTGATCCGGCGGCGCCTGGAATCCTTCGGCATGATTCTGCGGAACAGGATCGGGCCGGCCGCTGTCGCGCACGACATTCTCGGACCAGATTCGAATGCGCCCGCCGGGCGAGACGATCCGCCCGATCTTGTTGCCAAACGAATCCCGCGCGATCTGAACCGGCAATTCCGGTCCATATGCCGGCTGCACATGAATCAAATCGGGATAAACCAAATGCGGCTCGCGCGACGGGTGCGTGTACAAGGCCAGGTTCATTGGCAAATTGGCAGTCGTCTGAAATGAAATGTCATAGCCGATTCGAATCTTCATGCGGGTCTCCTGCGTCTCCGTCAAAAAAAGCACGCCGATCGGGACCACGCGGTCGCCTCGGCGCCTGGGTGGGTCAATTCCGCAAATTTCGCGCCAGGAAGAGGTCACTTCAGGAAGGAGGCCCGCTCGCCCCACCGGCCGGCGTAGACAAATTCTCCCAGTGGCTTTCGCTCGCTCGGCGTCAGCTCACGGGACTTCAGCTCATCAGGCAGTGAATTCGGATCGCCGACATATCCGATCGCGATGGCGGCCACCGCGTCCGCGGAGTGTGGGATGGCATACAGTTCCCGCGCTTTGTCGGGGCTGAAGCCGGCCATCTGATGAAGGTGCAAGCCCAGCGCCGTTGCCTCAACAACCAGGCTCATCACCGCCTGCCCCAGATCGTAATAGGCGTGTCGATTCGGCTTCTGGGTGCGCGGTGAGACAGTCGAGGCGCACGCGAGCATCAGCACCGGCGCGGACCGCGCCCATTGCTGGTTCTTTTCGACCAGACAACTCAGCATTTTCTCGAATTCCGCTGTTTCGCTTTTCAGGGCAACGAGGAAATTCCATGGCTGCTCGTTGGAACTCGAGGCCGCCCACCGAGCCGCTTCGAGCACGCTGCGAATTTTTTCCGGCTCGACGTTCCGATCCGAGAACGTGCGCGGACTCCAGCGCTGCCGGAGCAAGTAGTTGATCGGATACGCCGATTCGATGGGACGTCGCATTGGATTGCCTTTCAATTGGAATGCCGCCATCATTTCCTACTCCTACTCTTACTCCTACTCCTACTCGTCTTTATGCGAAGCGGAATTCGAGTAAGAGTATGAGTAGGAGTAAGAGTAGGAAAAGAGGAAACGTTTCAGCCGTTCCACTCCCCGCTAAAAACTTCCGTCGCGGAGCCGGTCATATAAACATTGTTATCCGATTCGCGCCATTCCAGACGGAGATCACCGCCGGGCAGATGGGCGAGGAGTGTTCGCGCGGTTCTGCCGGTGACAACCCCGGCGACGCAAACCGCGCACGCGCCCGTTCCGCAGGCCAGCGTGATCCCGCTGCCGCGCTCCCACGTTCGCATCGTCACCTCGCCCGGCGAATGAACCTGAACCCAGTGCGCATTGATCCGCCGGGGAAACGCTTTGTGGTGCTCGACCGCCGGTCCGATCCGGCTCAGATCGACAGCGTCGACATTCGGGGTGTAGATGACGGCGTGCGGATTGCCCATCGAGACAAACGTCGCGTCCATTGGGTCGTCTTGCTGAGCGATGGACAAACGATATTCATGCTCACGCGATGCTCCGATTAGCTTTTCGCGATCGACCGGAATGTCGGCCAGGGGAAGGATTGGCTCGCCCATATTGACCGTGACGTTCTCAACTTTGTTATTCCGGTCGAACGACAAAGTAAGCGACAAGACGCCGCGCCCGGTCTCGACGCGCATGGGATTATTTTTGGTCAGGCCATGGTCATAGGCATATTTGGCGACACAGCGAACGCCATTGCCGCACATTTCCGATTCGCTTCCGTCGGCGTTGAACATCCGCATGCGCACGTCAGCCTTGTCGGACGGCAGGATCAGGATCAAGCCATCGCCGCCGATGCCGAAATGCCGGTCTGAGATTTTTTTCGCAACGGCGACGGGGTCAGCCATCGTCTCGGTAAAGCCGTTGACGTAGACGTAGTCGTTGCCGATGCCGTGCATCTTGGTGAAACGCATGTGAACTCAATATAGCGAAGATCATTATAAAAAATCGCGGGGTTGCGCTTCAGGCTTAAGTGAACCCCAGAATTATCCTTGCCTTCGGATAGAGTCATGCGCCACAAATCGGTCGCTGATTAACCCTTTCCTGCCTGCTGGCAACTCTCAGAAAAGCGCCAGCACGCGATCTAAATTTTGGGAGGCGAAACACTTGCTACTTACCAGCGCTCTTTTGCCCGGTGATCGGGCTGCCATGGCCGGTTACCTCCGCAAGGTCGATTCCGTGGAAAGTGATGCAGGACGCCCACGATCCAAGACCAAGACACTTGTCGCCAACATTCCATCCGTCGTCCATGGCAAAGTGGCTATAATCGGTCTTGTAATCACTAATTTGTTTCCCATCAATTAGCGTCGTGATCCCGTCGCGTCGAACTTGAACGACGCCCACATGGTGAACGCCGGCGGTGAACAGGTCCGGCCGATCGACGCGCGTAGCATTCGTCTGGCAGTCACGGCCATCGATCAAGTCAAAGCCACATCTAGCCCCGGAAACCCACATAAAATTGCGTTGCGCGTGCGACAACATCTGAATCAGAGTACTTCCCTTCATCACCGTAAACTCAATTCGAAAATCGTACTCTTCGGGCGGCGAGTATTCGATTCGGACATTGGCCGGACCATCCGGCGTATTATCGATTAGTTCGCCACTTCGCATTTCCCAGAAACCTCTCTTCGCCTCCGAAGGCTTGATAAACGGCAATAAGTTGATGACGTGCCTTGGTTCCGAGCCGCCCTCGACCCGGGGATTCGGCGATGGCGTGCGCGGACCCGCCGGCTTATCCACAGTGAGAGGATTTTTTCCCGAGCTGATCTGTTCTTTGGGAATCGGAAGCGTCCGTACTTCACGCCCAGGCTCAGTCGATTTTCCTTCACCCGTGATTTCGGCAATTTGGATCGAGTGGAAAACGGTTGAGCTAAAGTGCGTGCCGACGCCAAGAATCCCGGTCCTGATCGTCCAGGGGCCTAAGGGACTCATGTCCGAAAAATCGGTCTTGTATTTCGCGATCAACTTTCCGTTGATTGACGCAGCGACGTAGTCCTTCCGCACATAGACGACTGCTGAATACTTGCGGCCGTTGCGAATAATAGCCGGGCCTCGCACCGTCGTCGGATTCGCCTCGGGCGACTGGCCGTTGATATTACCCAGACCGCATACGCTGTTGCCAAAGCCGCCCACCATTAAGCTAAAATCATGGCTTGCGTGGGACGCGAACAGGATGATGTCCTGCAAATCTTCCGTACGAGTGAAATCCACCCGGAAATCGTATTCCTCCGGAGGGGCATAACTGATCTCTAACCGGGCAACCGGCGAGCCGTCGGATAGCAGCTCGTCTCCTTTGCGCGTCCATGTACCTTTGACCGCATTTTTTGGATCGATCAGCGGCATCAAATCTACAATGCGGCGTGGCCTGTCGTTTGGCGGCGGTGCGGACAAGCTGGGAACCACTCCAAACGTGCTTGACCGGCCGAAGTGTCCGCGCCCCCGCACCTCGACCACATCCATCGATTGAATTTCGATTTCGAAGGCGGCGGAAAGACCGAGGTTTCCGTCGCCGGCATAGACCCACCAAGGAAGGCCGTTGTACTCTTTGTCGGTCCGGCGCCGGCTGACCAGCTTATCGTCAATGTACATGCTGACCACACTCCGGCGGACCTGTACAACAAGGCGATGTGGATCGCCGAGACTGATGGCCTGGGCGGTATGGACCGCCTTATCATCCGTCCACCCCTCGATTTTGCATTCGTGGCTGTCGCCAAAATCCACTTCAGCCAGAAACCTGTTCTCGCCGTGAGCCATGATCAACTGGAGATTTCCCCGGTCCTGGGGCTTCACAAACGTCATGCGCAGATCATATTCTGCGGCGGGATGGTAAGGAGTTCGAAACGCGATGATGTACTGCCCGTCACTCCATGCGCCATCATAGGTCAGTCCGCCGTTCTTGCGAGCCAGGTGTCCCCATCCGCGAATGATATCTTTTTCGATATCAACTGATGCGATCAGATTCACGATTCGCTCGCTCGACGCAGAGGGCGGCAGCTTGGATAAGGCGGAGTTCGCGTCGTCGATGGCCCGGCGTGCGTTGAGGCGGTCCGCGTCTTCGCGGGTGTGAAGCTCCAGGAAGTGCTGATAAGCCGCCTTGGAGCGTGTCCAAGCCGTATACGAAGCGCGCCGCTCCGATTTGCGCGCCTGTGCATGATACCAGTCCGCCAGTTCGAGCGACTCGGCCTCCGAAAGCTCGGCGAGGTCGCGTGTCGCCAGCGGCATTGCATGTTTCAGACTCGCATCCTCGGTTGCTTCAATCCAGGGCATTGCCTGTTCGGGATCGTCACGATCAAGGACGAGCAACTGCACAAGTTCCCTTGCTGCGGCGCGGTTGCTCGGCGATGCCGCGAGCGAGGCTTTTAGCTCCTGCGCGTGCCGGACTAAACCTTGCTCCTCCCTGATCCGTTGCAACCCGGCCGCAAGATCAACGCGCGCCTGCTGAAACGCTTCGGCAGTTGGTTTCGCTTTAGCACACATCAGGGAGGCCGCTTCGTACTTGCCGCCCGCCGCCAAGTCATCGGCGATCTCCAGAACCTTGGCGACATATTCGTCAGTGGCGGATCGTCGTTGCGCGGGTGTCGGCGCATGGCATTGTTTTGCCATCGCCGCCAACAGCTTTTGATCTGCAGCGTCTTTCTCGTCCGGATGCAGTCGGATCAGTTTTTCCATCGCCTCGACAGCGGTACCCAGCCCGTCCGGATAAAGCATTCCAATTTCATAGGCCTTGTTGATGAGCACTTCCTGGTAAGCCGGATCGTCTTTGACTTGGTCGGCCGAATCGAGGAGTTCATGGGCGAAAGCGGTAGTTTGCGTCGGGCTATGGGCTGCACGCACTTCGGCGTCGCGATCGCCAAAACCTTTTGCGTAAAGCGCAGTGGCATCCTCGGCGGGACAAGCTCTGCAAAATGTTGCGAGCATCACCGCCGTAGATAAGAGCAAGAATTGATTGCTGATTGCCTTCCGTCTTCCAACGCCCATAACCTTCCTCCAAACAGGCGGCTCCAGTTCGATTGAGCGATTTGACCCCCGCGTAAATCAGACTGCCCCATTTCGGGATGCTCACGCCGACCCGCTTCTGATGGAGCGGAAAAGTCGGACAAAGCATAACCTTGCCGCGATTTGACCGCAAGATAAGTGAGTAGGGGTCAATTAACGCATTCGCACATCAGCTTTGTCGGTCGGCAGGACGAGGATCAAACCGTCATCGCCGATTCCGAAGTGCCGGTCAGCCACTTTCTTCGCAACGGCGACCGGGTCGGCGACCGTCTCGGCAAAGCCGTTGACGTAGACGTACTCGTTGCCGATGCCGTGCATCTTGGTGAAACGCATAAGTGGATAATAGAGCGACCGGGATAAAGAGGGTAGATACTCATCGCATGGAACGACGAGAAGTCGTACAATAAGACAGTTGTCATGAACCCATCCACACTACATCGCTACGTCATTCGCAAGCCGGACATCCTTGGCGGCGAACCAGTAATTGACGGCACACGCACGCCGGTTCGCGCGGTGGTTGAGTTATGGCGATTAGGCGTTACGCCCGAAGAGATCCCGACCCATCTCCCGCATTTGACTCTCGCCCAAATTTTTGACGCGCTCAGTTTCTTCAGTGACAACCAAGCGGAAATCGCCGGATACATCGAACGCAATCGGATCCCGCCCCACCTCCTCGACGATCGACCCAACGAGAAATGAGCGGAATTTTTGTCATTCTCTATTTTGACGAGGATGTCAGTTCGCTCCTATCGAAGCTGTTGCAATCACGCGGATTCGACGTCTTAACAACCCACGAAGCCTCGCAAAATGGAAGCAGCGACGAGGCACAGCTCGCGTTCGCGACCGAACAAGGCCGCGCAATCCTGACCCACAATCGCGTTGATTTTGAACGGCTGGCCCAACTTTACATCGCCAACGGTCAATCACATTCAGGCATCATCATCGTAGTCCGTCGAAAGCCACACGATATTCTGCAGCGGCTGCTCCGCCTGTTGGATCAGGTCACGGTCGACGAGATGCGAGACCAACTCCGATACATCTGATTCGGCACCTGCCCGATTGCGCCATGCGACATTCGCGGCTTCGCGCCTGCAACATCTTTCAACGCCCGGCGCGCTTGCACGCCGGGTCTATGGTCGTAAGACGTAAGGAGCAAGAGCGATCCCAGAACCCGGCGTGCAAGCACACCGGGCGTTCGAGAACGGCACACGGTTTTCATCACTGCCCTGCCGGCGCGGTCGGCTTCTCCCCATTCTCCTGCGCCGCCTTCAACTGATTGAGCTCCCCAATCACCCGCTTTTCCCGCTCAACCCCCGCGACGTTATTATTTTTCTCATCGATCTCGGCGAGCAACTCGTGAGCCGACATGTCATACGGATCGATGTAAACCCCTTCGAGGGCCCACTTGGCGGCATCGTCCATTTTGCCGATGTCTCGATACAGTCTCGCGATGCGCTTGTCGTAGCGGTTGTCCTTGATGTCGACCTTGGCCAGCACGGATAGATGCTCGATCGCCTTGTCGTTGTTGCGGCAGTCCTTCGTCAGGTAAATCCCCGCCAGCCGCTGGTGCGGCAGCGCATCGACCGGACGAATCGCGGCGATCTTTTCCCAGACTTTGGCGGCTTCGGCATATTGCCGCGCCTGCATCAGCGCTTCCGCCTGATCGCGAAAGACGGCGTATTGCTTGCTCGTCGTTTCGTCGTAGCCCCACTTGGAAATCTGCTGCTCGCACCAGGCATAAAACTCGGTCTGGAATTGGTCCATGGAGCGGCCGGTTTCCTTGGGGAAGGCTTCCTCCTGCCGTTCGGCTTTTCGGAAATCCTCCAGCATTCTCAGGATCGCTTCGTGGCCGTAGGTGTCTTCCACGTATTTGCAGATCCAATACGATTCGGCGTAGGCGAGCTGCCGGTCGATCGGGCGCTTGGGCCGCACAAATCCCCAGGTGAGCTTGTCGAGCGGGAAGAGTTCGTGCTTCTTCACCGCATTGTAGAGCATCGGCACCCATTCCCATCGCATGGGCGCTCGTTCCTGGGAAACGGCCAGGCCTTCGGTCATCCAATGCTGGATGCGATTGTCAGTCTCGCCGAGAGTGATGGTGTGGGTGTACTCGTGACGAAGCACCTGCGACCAGTTGAACGGCCCCATCGTGTTCTCGCCGGCGCGGGGCGACCAGCGCGATCACGCGCCCGGTGCTTGCCCCTACCGTCCCAATCCACGGCGATCCCGTCGTCCGCACTGAAAATCCCGCATGCGTGGGAAAGACCTCGATAAAAGTCTTCACCGTCGGCGTGTAATGAAAATAAGCGCAAAGCTCGGCGTGGACGCTTTCCAGATAGTCGCTGAAATATTCGGGAATGACCGGATCGGTTTTCGGGTCATAGATGACGACGAAATGAGCCGACTCCTTGCGGGAAAAGCCGTCCATCATGTCGAGCAGGCGCAGATAATTGGTCGTAGCGAGATTGAACGGATCGAGCTTGTGGGCGTCATTGAGGACCGCATGGGCCAGGTCCTCATCGCCGCTCTGCGTATAGAGGAGCCCAAGCCCGTTCTGCAGAGCGGTCCACCAGGGCGGCGCGGGCGATGGCGACTTTGTATTTCTCCGCCGACCGAGGGTATTGCCGCATTGCGCCGAGCTGCTGCGCCACTTCGAAATAGGCCGATGCATTGTGCGGATCGAGCTGATCCACCTGGCGCAGCACCTCGGCGGTCTTGTCGTCGTCGAGCTGCAGCGCATTGACCGCAGCCAGAAGTCCGAGCGCTTCGATGTTCTTTGGCTGTTGCTGCAAGGCGCGTTTGACGGGCGTTTCAGCATCGAGCGGCCGGCGCTGCAGAAGCAGATTGCGCGCCTCGAGCAAATCACCGTCGATCGAATTGGGATTCACGTTGCGGATGGCTGCGATGGCTTTGTCCACCGTGTCGAAATCAAACGTCTCCAGGTGAAGTTCGCCCAGCAATTTGTAGGTCCGGGCGTCATTGGAATTGGCCTGGAGGGCGGCCATCAGTTCCTCTTCCGCCTCCTTCTTCTGATCGTGCGACATGAAATACTCGCCCGCCGCCACATGGGCCGGCCAGTATTCCCGATCGATCGCGTCGTACGCCTTCACGAAAATGCTGAGAATCGTTTTGTGCAGATTCGTATTGTCCCGATAGGCCTGCGTGAGGGCGGCCCAGCGATCGATCGCCCGGCCCATCCAGGTCACGTCCTCGGCGTTGTCGAACGGCCCCTTGTCGTGCGTCTCCCACTTCTCCAGATACTTTTGCGGCTCGGCGACAAACCACCCGTACGCATCGCGGGCGGCGGGCACGTCGCCGGACTGCTCGCTGATCAATCCCAGCAGGTAATGTCCCCCCATCGAATCGGGATGGGCCTTGAGATGACCGCGAAGCGTCGCCAGCGCGTCATCGAGCTGCCCCATGGCCGCCTGAACCTGCGCCCGCTCGAGTTGAATGCGCGGATCATCCGCGACGGCCGGATCGGACAATGCGGCGATCGATTCCTTCTCGCGACCCAGCGCCGCCAGCGAGCGCCCTGATCAGGGCGGCGGAGGCGGTTTCCTGAGGCGTCTTCGGTTGAACCCGGGCAAGGGTGACCAGCGACAGCTTGTATCCGCCGTGAAACCATTGGGCGGTCGCCTTGTCAAGATCGTTGAAGTACGCCGGGTAATGCAGATCGGGAAGCGACTCCGGCAAAAGCGCGTCAATCCACTTCTGGGGAGCCGTTTGGTGAACGATATCGTTCGGATCGGCCCGGCCGATCGAAGCCGTCGCCGCGACCATCAAGGCGGAAAGGGTGAGCCGTGAAATGAACATGCATTGACCTCTGCACTGTGCTTGCCCCCTCTCCCAGTACTCTGGGAGAGGGTTGGGGTGAGGGCGATTCGCAGCGAATTGCAATCCGGACCCTCACCCCCGCCCTCTCCCCGAGTACGGAGAGAGGGGGGATGGTTTTACGCGTGCCAGTGAAACGTTTTATCAACTGTCATCATGCGCGACCGATTGAGACGTTCCGCGTTGGTTGCGGCTATTATACGCCCGGGTGTCTCATGAAGAAGGCAAACCCGGCGGGTGCGCCGGCCAACAGCATTCATTCGTACGTCGGGAATCCGCAGGCGTTTCCGATCCTTCGCCATTGGCATTTCTTCAATCACGCCGGCGTGGCGCCCCTTCCGCACGTGGCGGCGGATGCGATGCGTCAATTCGCCGCCCAGGCCGAAACGCAGGTCTATCTCAACGCCACCTGGTATCGCGACGTTGAGCTGCTGCGGGCGGAGGCCGCCGATCTGATCAACGCCCACCGCGACGAAATTGCGTTCGTGAAAAACACCAGCGAGGGAATCAGCATCGTCTCTAACGGAATCGACTGGCAATGGGGCGACCGGGTGGTGACCACCGGCGTGGAATATCCGGCCAACATCTACCCGTGGATGGAGCAGGTCCGCAATATCGGAGTAAAGCTGGTGATGGTACCGGAGGAGTCCGACAGCGCGGGCCGGCGGTTTGTCCCGCTGGAGAAAATCCTCGAAGAAGCCAGGCAGCCCAAGACCAAGCTGGTGACGATCTCTCATGTCGAATTCGCCAGCGGCCAACGCCACGATCTGGCGGCACTGGGGAAGTTCTGCCGCGACAACAACATCCTCTTTTGCGTGGATGCGATCCAGTCGCTGGGAATCGTGCCGCTCGACGTGAAATCGATGAATATCGATTATCTCGCCGCCGACGGGCACAAATGGCTCCTCGGCCCTGAAGGCGCGGGCATTTTTTACTGCCGTCGCGAGCTGATCGAGCGGACGCGCCCGCTCATGGTCGGGTGGATGAACGTGATCGACGCCAAAAACTACGGCGCTTACGACTATACCCTCCGCGCCGACGCCGCCCGGTTCGAGTGCGGCAGCCATAACATCGCCGGTCTGCTGGGATTGCGGGCTTCTTTGGCGCTGCTGCGATCGCTTGGCGTCGATGCCGTCTCGCAACGCGTCAAGCTCCTGACCGATCGCCTGATCCTCGGCGTGATGATGAGGGGATACCAGGTGATCAGCCCGCGCGGCGGATTCGACTGGAGCGGCATCGTCAGTTTTGTTTCTCCCAAGTTCAATCACACTGACATCGTGAACGGGCTGCGGACGCAGCACCGCACCGAAATTGCGATGCGCGAGGGAAGGCTGCGCTGCTCGCCGCATTTTTATAATACGGAGGAACAGATCGATAAATTGATCGATCGGTTGCCCGGGCACTAAGTTCATGGCGCATTTCCTACTCTTACTCATACTCCTACTCCTACTCGCTCTTTTTCGAATGAAGACCGAGTAGGAGTAGGAGTATGAGTAAGAGTAGGATAAGAGAAGAAAAGTCGGAGCTTGCTGGAGCTGTTCATGAACCGCGAAAAAATTGCGTGGATGGTGAGTATCGTCCTGATCGCATTGCTGGCGTTTCAGATTCCGCGCACGCTGGCCCGCCGCGACGACGATTACACTTTTGTCCGTACGCTGATCGACATTCACCGCCAGGTTTCGACCAACTATGTCGAGCCGGTGGACGAGCAGGAGCTCCAGCAGGGCGCGATCGACGGAATGCTCGGCAAGCTGGACCCGTATAGCGTCTATGTGCCGCCGGCCCGGCAGGAAGAATTCGACCGGCTGCTCGAAGGAAGCTTCAAGGGAGTCGGAATCCAGCTCGATCAGGCCGACAACGGGGAGCCGGAAGTGGTCTCCCCGATCGACGACAGTCCCGCGTTCAAGGCGGGCATTCTCGCTGGCGATCGCATCCTCAAAGTCAACGGCGAAGACATTCACAACCTGCGCCTCGCGGAGGTAATCAAGAAAATCGCCGGGCCGATCGGAACCGACGTGAGCCTGACCGTTCGCCACACCAGCGGCGACGTCGTCACCATCACCATGACCCGCCAGGAGATTGTCGTCCCCACCGTGAAGGGATATCAGCGCAAGGGTGACAACACCTGGGATTATTTTGTCATCAAGGATCCGAAGATCGCCTACCTGCGGATCACCCAGTTCACCGGCGACACCTTCGACAAGCTCAAGCCAACCATGCAAGCCCTGCTGGCCGACGGCATGAAAGGGTTGATCCTCGATCTGCGCTTCAACCCCGGCGGACGTCTTGATGAGGCGAAGGAAGTGGTCAACCTCTTCGTGCGTGAAGGGGTGATCGTCGTGACCAAAGGCCGGAACCGCGCCAGGAGATCACCCGCGCCGAGCCGGGCAAAGCATTGCCGGAGTTCCCGATGGTCGTGCTGATCAATGAGCACTCGGCCAGTGCCAGCGAGATCGTCGCGGGCAGCCTGATGGACAACAAGCGGGCCCTGGTCATCGGCGCGTAGAAGCTACGGCAAAGGCTCCGTGCAGGAACTGATTCCGCTCGAAGACAACAGCGGCGAATTGAAGCTGACGGTCGCCTATTACTATCTCCCCAGCGGTCGATTGGTACATAAGAAGAAAAACGCCACCGACTGGGGCGTCGAGCCGCAAATCGTGGTTCCGATGAACGAGGACCAGGAAAAATTCGTCTTGCAGGAACATTACGAGCAGGAGCTGTTTCACAGACCCCTGACCAAATCGATCACGCGTCCTTCGACTTCTCCGACGACAGAGCCGCTCGTCGCAGCGTCCTCGACCCGACCGACGGATCCGCAGCTCGAAGCCGCCATCAGCACGATGATCGGGCACATCATTCTGGGCCGCGAAGGACATTCGGAGAACCTGCCCGTTGCCACTCCCGTCGCCCCGCCGGCGACGCAGCCGACGAGCGGGCCATCGTGAGTTTTCGCGAGTCGGCGCTCGAGCACAAGGATTTCATCCGTTGAAAGCTAAATCCCGGTGCGCGGGATTGAGCGTTGAGCGTTCAATTCGAATTAATATTCAACGTGCAACTTTCAACGTTCGACGTTCAACGACGACGGTTCGATGCCGCGTCTGTGGACCCGCATCCTTCCGCGCGATCAAGCGGCGCGACAAATGTATAAAAGCGCGAGGAATTCGTTGCCTTTTTGGCCACATCCCAATTATTTCGATTCGGTTCCGACCGCATACTTGCCCGGAAATTCGAGAAGAATTTGCACCACGGATTTCACTGATGATCACGGATAAGAAATAAGAAATTCCCATCCGCGGAATCCATCCCATCCGTGGTTAAATCTCCGTCCTTCCCGCGTCCCGCCGGGCTTTCGAGTGAACGTTCCAGCTTTGCTTCGAGCAAATGTCCGGTTTTGTCCGAAATTGTCCGGTTCTGAAAAGCTTTTTCGGACATTCCTCATTCTTGAAGCACCAGGCCCGATTTTCGCTTTTTTCATGTCCGTTTTTGTCCGCCGGTGTCCGTTCCTGTCCGCGATTCGGATGCCAGGCGGACATTTGAATCGGCCGGCGACCTCTCGCAATGGGGGCGCGGCACGACGCCGTACGCACGAGGACCATGATCTCCGAATTCACCCTCTGCGTGGCAACTCCGATTCGCCGCGTGCCCAACGGGTTGCATTCCGCTCCGACACGCAAAATGCAACCGACACCCGATGCTCCAACCTCGGTTGTGAGCGGTTTTGCGCTGTTTTCAGGGCGGTACTCCGCCCTGAAAACTCATAGTCGTTGCGGCCGCTTTCACGGCCATTCATGTTGATCCGACACTCGCGAGTAGCAATTGAAAAAGGCAGTCCCATTAGTTCGCATATTGTTAGGATGCAATCCGCGCGCAAAGTTAGCCCGAAAATAAAAATTTTCGACCGTCGTGATGAGCCCGCCTAAATGCTTTGGCGTAGCGAGGTTAGCCGCGATACCGCGCGGTGAAGAGGGGGCAACGGAAATCCGGCTTCGCGGAGTCGGCTGTCCGGATTGGCATCTCACGCACTAAGCGACTGCCAAACGGCGACGACTGAATCGGATTATTCACCACAGAGGCACGGGGCCACAGAGAAGTCCGACGGCAGCAATCAAAACACAGAAAAGGCGGAGGATTAACCAGTAGAGTGCCGGATCAGATCCCTTCGCCAGCATCGGAAGGCCGCGTTCCCACTGATCCTTGTTGAAGCACAAATAACTGCCGACAGCCAGATTTGCCGCCGGGTCATCGGGCGACTCTTTTAGTTTTTCCTGGCTCTGAGCAGATTTCCGCTTACCTGAATGGCATGCGGACCTCCGCCCCTGGGACCGGAAATCTCCAGAAGTATACAACTACTTCACCTCAGCCGCTTCTTTCGCATTCATCTTCTGAATCCGCTTTTCAATCTCGTCACGATTGAAATTCGCCGGAATTGGCTCATCCTGATTGGCGAGCAGATCATCGACCGATGGCGTCTTGGATGTAACGCCGTCTTTCGGAACTTCGATGTGGGCGATCCAGACGATGGCGTTCAACACGGTCTTGCGGAAAGGATCGGACGCCCAGTTCCAGTGAACATGTCCGCCGGTGCAACCGAATCCGCGGCCGTCGCCGGGGCGTTCGGAGACCCAGAGGGTGGTTTCGAGGATGTGTTTGCCGATGCCGGAGCGAACGGCGGGGTTGCCGCCGTGATCGTCATCACGCCCCTGCCGGGTCTGGTCCGGCGGAACCGCCGACAGGATCGGCGTGACGCCTTCCATGTTGTCGCGGAATCGCATGTGGTAATACCACTCGTCATCCGTGATGAACGGCCCGACGCCATTCGTGACGGCGTGCTTCTGCGGCAGGGTTCCGAATCGCGCTTCCCAGGTGGGATTGACCGACCAGCGGATTTCGAAATATCCACCGATCCATTTCAGCCAATCCTCGCCCGGCTCACCCTTTGGCACCTCGACCGCATAGTGGATGCAGCCGAGCCCAACGCCCTTGTCCATCGATTCTGAAAGCTGCTTGAGATGCGGGATGGCGATGTGGCCGCCGCCTCCATCGCTATAGATGATGATGGCCGCCGCGTGATCAAACGCGTGCGGATCCTCCGGCCATTTCCATTTGTAGACGACCGCTTCGACGCCGGGCACATTTTCGTTCAGGCGCCTTGGCCAGCAGCATCGACCCCGCGTAATGCTCGTGCGCCCCAAACCCATGACTCGGGGGGCCAGAAACGAAAACGATCTTTTTCAGCGACGCATCGTCCGCCTTGCCGGAAAAGCCGGGACTCGCCGGTTCATCCGCGGCCCGAGATGGGGAATAGAAAGAGCAAGCAATGAGAATCGTGAACAACGCGATGGGGGCTGTGCGCATGATAGCTCCAGTTGGAAGGGCTGCGATCCGCCGTTACTACCGTCGCATCATCTGCACGTTCGCGCTGCAATCCGCCGCTCGCCGGCTTCGCGGAATGATCGACGTGGAATGGGTAGCAATGGGAAATCTTAAGTGGACTCGAATTTCCACGCCCATGGTTTTCATTTAGTGTCGAGTCTGATCCCCTCAGCTTTTAGACTCTGTTCTACCGAAGGATATTCGTATTTTCCCCAGTGCTCCAACGACAACCGGCTTCCATTGCGCTTGAATCGCTCCTGCCTTCCCTCCGAAGCGATGTCCATCCAAAACCAGCCGTCGGCAAATCGTGCGGTGAGTTTCGTTCCGGTCTCGCGATATGAAGAAGCAAGAACCGTAACCGTACCGTCCAAACCGATTAGATATTCACTCCAGGCCCTGTTCGCATAGCTGACGCGCCACCGACCGGCGGTCTTTTCCAAGCGCGCCTCCAACGATCTTCTCTCCGCCATTGTCTTTGTCAGGCCGGTGAGATTTGGGCCCGCCCGCTCGTACCATTCGGCCGCGCGGAGGCGAAGCTGTTCCCTCGCTAAACCCGTTTCCTTTTCCGCCGCGTTATACCATCCCCCGGCGAGCGCCATCTGCTCACTCGGTGCGGAGGGAGTGGAAATGTCCTTCAGCGCCAAATCCTTCAGCGCCAGATCATTCCCACGGGCGAGGCCGGGCAATCCTTTGGCCCATTCTCCTTTCATCAGGCAACGAAATCGTCCCACGGCAAGATTCGCCGGCGGATCCGTCGGCTCTTTTTCGAGGGTCGTCTCGGCGGATTTCATTTTCCCAAATGCGCTTTCGAGTTCGCCGATTTCTTTGGTGAGATCCGCCGCATACCGGGCCGACGCGGCATCGCCGGTCTTCTTCGCCAATGAAATGAGAAGAGTCGCGAGTTGCCGGGCCAACGGGTAGCGATCGGCCGCCATCGCCTGTTCGACCGTCGCTTCGCCCAATTCCGACAGGAGCATCGCGTCGTTCGCTGATCGAACATTTTTTGCGAGCGAAACAATCGCGTCTCCCCGAACCTTCTGCAGGTCAACGCTGTAGGCGTTACCCAACGCGTCCATCGCTGTTTCGGCCGTTCGAACATCACCGGCTCCAGCGGCATCATCGATGGCCTGAGTGGTCAGAATATATTTAACCGCCGGATCGTCATGGGAATCGTTGGCCGTCTCAAGCATTTTCTTCGTGCGCGCCGCCAACGCCTCCCCCTTGGCCTTGTTGTCCGCGCCGAAGATTTCCTTAATTTGCCGCGAGGCATTCTTCTGGGCGCTTTCGGACGGCACGGGCAGTCGGGATTGGTCCGGCGGCGCGTCATCCGCCCTGACGTTCGGGGAACCCACACGAAGGATGCAAAGCGCGGCGATAATCCCCGATGCGCAGAGAAGAACCCTTTCAAGTCGACTCATGACCTGCCTTTGCGAGTTTCGGGTTGATCATAGCCGTCAATCTTGGGTATGAAAATGGCTGCTGTTGCGATTTGGAACGTATCAGAATGAGCCCGACAAGATTCGAACTTGTGACCTCGTCCTTATCAGGGACGGGATCTAACCCAACTGAGCTACGAGCCCGCGATATTCCGCCGAGGCTGGGGAACGCAGAAACCGCCGCGGTGGATTGTTTGATGATGACTGTGTATCCTGAGTATATCCTGAAGGAGACATATTTATGGCCGGCGCAGTCATCGAAAAGGTCAGCAAGGTCGCCCGATGGGGAAACAGCCTGGGACTGCGGATTCCCCAGGAAGGCGTGGAGCAACTCAATCTGAAAGCAGGCGAATCGGTCCACGTTCGCGTGAAAGGCGACACGATTACCATTCGTCGCGTCAAACCACGAAAAAAATGGAGCGAACAGGAATTACTCAAAGGCGTAACGCCATCCATCTGCGGTCCGGACCTCGTTCCTGATCGCTCGGGTAAAGAACTGCTTTGAGCAAACAGACCTATCATCCTGATCGCGGGGACATCGTTCACCTCAATTTGGCCCCTTCGGCCGGCCATGAATTAACCGGTCCCCATTTCGCGCTCGTGGTGAGCACGGTTCACTTCTCCAAAGCCACCGGCTTTGCAATCGTGGTCCCCGGCACCACCAAGTTTCATGCTGAACAGAAATTGGCCGGTCAACAACTCATGGTGAAGCTGCCTCCCGTCGAGAAGTTGACCGCGGAGGGATGGCTCTATCCCCACCAAATCAAGTCACTCGATTATCGCGAGCGCGATCTTTCATTCGTGGCAAAGTTGAATGACGACGACTTCCTGATCGATGTGATGGAACGCGTTCGAGCGTTCATCGATCCGGATTCGACGATCTGACCGATGGACCGCTGCCGGAAGGGCTTTTCCGCATTGATCAAATCTGCGGCATTACGTGCTCGACCTGATCAGCCCGGCGCAACCCGCCGGGCAGGTCGGGTGGGCCATACTCCACATGGATGACCCTCCGATGCGACACGATCTTCGCTGTCGCGGAACTGTGGAGCAGCAGAGGACGCATGACGACCAGTCCTCCGGCCTCGGTGAGGCACATCGTTGGCTGGTTAGCGACTACAATGTTTTCAACTTCACTCGGATTGAGAACGTGATCATGCGTCGCCGCGATCACACGAAGAGGACCGTTGTCGCTCCCGCATGCGTCCAAATGAAATCGAAGGGTGAGCATTCGTTGAAGCACGCCTGAAGGCGGCTGCACGTGTACTACGCCCGCTTTGATCGACCACGGTCCGTAACCCGCGGCGTCAATTTTTTCCTGAACGGCGATTGACCGATCCTGATGCCACGGAACGGTCCAATTGGCCGCCCCGCTCTTATCGAAAAGGATCGCTCGAACCGGCGTAAGGCCCGGGGCAAATCGATCGACGAGCTCGCGCACGCTCGACTCTGCGCACAAGGCGCGGACAAACTCGAGCTCCAGCAGGTTACGCCGGGCGAATGTAATTCCTCGGCGGAGACGTGATGACCGCGAATCGTTGTCCAGCGACTCGACTGCGCGGACCAGCGCCAGGACTTTTTGCGCTGCGAGAAACCGCTTGAAAACAATGAATCCGTTGCGAGAAAAGTCGCCGATTTGTCCGCTTGATGACTGATCCGCCGCGCTCGGATCCAGCACATCCCCATGAAGCAGATCGTTTTGCAAATGGGCCCGACAAGATTCGAACTTGTGACCTCGTCCTTATCAGGGACGCGCTCTAACCAACTGAGCTACGAGCCCGCGATATTCCGCCGGGGTTGGGATGGTAGAAAACCGGGGCGGAAGTGTCAATTCGGAGCTCTTTCTCCCCGTTCGATGTTCGATGTTGAGTCTTCGATGTTCGCATTTTCAATGTTTGTTGTTTTGCGTGATCGCTCGATAAGACGAAGATCGAACATCCAACACTGAACATCGAACGGGGAAAGGGGCAGGAAACTCACCGCTTCAAATTCCGCTCAAAAAACACAAACGTCTCTTCCGCCGCGCGGAAAAGGTCATCTCGCGCGAACCCATGCCCCGCGCCGGCGACGATCTCGGCGCGGCCGGCGCGCCGGCTTTGGTCATCGCATCGAGCATGCGGTAAGCCTGCGTGACGGGAACGAGGGGATCGACGGTTCCCTGAAACAGGAGGATCGGGGGAGCCGTCGATCCGATCGCCGGAAGATAAGTAATCGGCGAGGCGGCGCGGGCTTCCTTCTGTTTCTGATCCACCGGGCCGCCGAGGAAGCCTTTGAGGATGTTCTGGGAGACTTGAGGAAGGTCGTCGGCGAGCAGATCGGTTGGGCCGGAGAATGAGACCGCCGCCTGGATGGCGCTGGATTGGTCGGCCGATCCCCCTTCCCCTTCCAGATGATCCTCCGGCCGCGTAACGGCGAGCATCAGGGACAAATGCGCCCGGCGGAAAAACCAACGGCGCCGATGCGCTCGGGGTCGATCCCATAATCCGCCGCATGAGCCCGAAGGAATCGGACGGCGCATTTGGCGTCTTCGATCTGTGCCGGAAACAGATGAGCCGGGGCGAGGCGGTAGTTGATCGTGGCGGCGACGAATCCGCGCCCCGCCAGATTCCAGGTGAGATCGTCGTGATCTTCCTTCGAGCCTGCGCTCCATCCTCCGCCGTGAATGACGATGATGCAGGGCAGCAATTTGCGCGTCTGGTCGGCGATGTTTGGATTGGTTGACGCGGGCTTCAGGCGGGAAAGATCAAGTTTCAAATCTTCGCCGCTGCCCTTGCCATAAACGATGTCGCGCTGGAAAAGGATTCCATCGGGCGGCTGACGATCCGGGGCGGCCGATGATTTCGCGGCCCATACGCGCGGTGAACGCGAGAAGGACCAAAACGTTTCGCCTGCGAATCAACTTCACGAGGACTCCCGGTTGAAGCGTTCAGAGACCAGAAATTTCCAGGCATTACGGTCAACGTGAAATGTTCGCGTCCGGTGAATGGGAATTCAATCCCCGAGGACGCAGCTCGTTCTCTCGAAGGACGCGCGACTGACGTCCGCGGCTATGAAGGAGTCGCAAACGACATCGTGCGTTTCCTTCATAGCCGCGGGCGTCAGCCAGCGCGTCCTTCGTAACGCTCTTCTCTTTCGATTCATCGCTCACCCTGGAACCCATGAAAATCATCATCCCCGGCGGAAGCGGTCAGGTCGGCGCGATCCTTGCCCGGGCATTCGTCGCCGAGGGACATGACGTCGTCGTGTTGAGCCGGCATCCGGGTTCCGCGCCGTGGCGAATCGTCGAGTGGGACGCAAACACGCTCGGCGAATGGACGCGAGAAATTGACGGTGCCGACGTCGTCATCAACCTGGCGGGTCGGAGCGTCAACTGCCGCTATACCGCCTTTAATCGGCGCGAGATCATCGATTCGCGCGTCCGCTCCACGCGGGTTGTGGGTGAGGCCATCGCACGATCGGCACGCCCGCCACGCGTCTGGCTTCAAATGAGCACCGCGACGATCTACGCCCATCGCTTCGACGAGCCCAACGACGAAGCCACGGGCATTCTCGGTGGCAATGAACCGGGCGCGCCCGACACCTGGCGATTCAGCATCGACGTTGCCAAATCCTGGGAGGCGGCCGCAAATGAGATCGCCCTTCCGCGCACGCGCACCGTGTTGCTCAGATCCGCCATGGTCATGAGCCCTGACCCTGGCGGCGTATTCGATGTGCTCCTCGGATTGGTTCGGCGGAGACTCGGGGGCGCCAGCGGCGACGGCGGGCAGTATGTCTCCTGGATTCACGAAATGGATTTTGTCGCGGCCGTGCGCTGGTTGATCGAACACGGAGAACTTTCCGGACCGGCGAACATCGCATCGCCTCATCCTCTGCCGAATGAGCAGTTCATGGGTGAACTGCGCAAGGCGTGGGGAATCGGTTTCGGACTGCCGGCCCGTAATTGGATGCTGGAGGTGGGCGCTTTTTTCCTGCGAACCGAAACGGAACTGATCCTGAAGAGCCGGCGGGTTATCCCGGGGCGATTGATCGAATCGGGATTCCAGTTCGAATTTCCGCATTGGATGCAGGCCGCCCAGGATCTGTGCGATCGATGGCGTGAGTTTCGATAGGATTTCTCGACTTTTGAGCCGTTCGGGGTTTGAATCGACGCGTAGGGCCCAAATCACCTAATCGTGTGGGCTGTGTTGTTTATTCCGTCTGTACGTAGTCCATCCTTCCTACGAAATCCCCTTCCGATTCGTATCACTCTGACAGCATTTGTAAGCACCCGAATAACTTTGCATTTCTCTTTCGAGCGTGTGCGTCGGACCGGGAATTCGGCGACACACGCCGGGCATAGGAGTTTGGGATGCGGATCGCGAAAGAAACAATTCAACAGAAGACAATCGATTTTTCGCAGGTGATTTCGGCGCTGTCGTACGCGCTCGACATCACCGAAGGCCAGCCAGCCGGCCATGCGGCGCGATCGTGCATCCTGGGGATGCGGATGGGCCGCGAGCTGGGCCTGCCGGTGGAAGAATGCTCCGCCCTTTTTTACGCGTTGCTCCTCAAAGATCTCGGCTGCTCCAGTAACTCCGCGAAAGTCTGCTACCTCTTTGGAGCTGACGAACGGAAAGCGAAGGCTGACCTGAAACTCACCGACTGGACGAGCGTCGCTCGATCGGTCGGCTACATCGCAAGCAACGTGGCTCCCGAAGGAAACCTGCTTCAAAAAGCATCGCGATTCATGGCGGTAGCCACGGGGGGACGCAAGGTCGCCCGCGAACTGGTTCAGACGCGCTGCGATCGCGGCGCGACCATCGCCCGCAGCCTTCAACTTCCGGAAGCCACCGCGGCGGCCATCCGTTCTCTGGACGAACACTGGGACGGCAGCGGCTATCCCGATGGGTTGGCCGGCGACAACATTCCGATCCTGGCGCGAATCCTCGGACTGGCGCAAACCGCCGAAGTCTTCTGGAAAAAAGATGGCGTGGATGCGGCCTGCCAGGTGGCGGTCGACCGCTGCGGCACCTGGTTCGATCCGGAACTGGTCAAGCTTTTCCTGTCGATGCGCAACGACGAGGCGCTCTGGTCTTCGATGGCCCAGGACAATGCGGCCGATCAGGCAGTGTCGCTGGAGCCGCAGGATATGATGCTCTGCGCCGACGAGCGTGCACTGGACCGCATCGCTGAGGGATTCAGCAGCGTGATCGACGCGAAATCGCCATGGACGTTCTGCCATTCGAGCGGCGTGGCCGACGTGGCGGTGGGGATCGCGGAGGTGCTGGGAATTGGCGGCCAGCGCCTGCGCATTCTTCGCCGGGCGGCACTCCTTCACGACATCGGCAAGCTCGGCGTCTCCAATCTCATCCTCGACAAGCCTTCGCGCCTCACCGACGCCGAGATGGGGCAGATGCGATTGCACACGACCTACACTTACGAAATTCTGAATCGCGTGCAGGGTTTCAGCGAATTTGCGGAGATGGCCGCCGGCCATCACGAGCGCCTCGACGGCCGCGGCTACCATCGCGGAATCTCCGGCGCCGATTTGAGTCTGGAAGTGCGAATCCTCGGCGTCGCCGACATCTACGAAGCCCTCGCCGCCAAACGGCCCTATCGGCAAGACCTGAGCAAGGAGGAAGTGATGTCCGTCCTCGACAAGCAGACGGGCACTGGGCTTTGCCCGAGCATCGTAAGCGCCCTCAAGACATTCCTCGCCGCGAGCAACTTCGTGCCTTATCAGGTCGCGGCCTGAATACCGCGCGTGATCGAATGCCGTCCGCATGGTACACAGTGGATCCGTGGCGAGGGCCAGGTCCCGCGCGACGCGATCCATGCACACGCCGACGCCTCATTTTTTCACGATGTTCGCCGCGTTTTTCGCGATCATGAATCCGATCGCGAATACGCCGATCTTTCTCGGGCTGACGCAGGATCTTGACGAACCGACGACGCGCCGCATTGCATTCCAATCGGTGCTGCTTGCATTCGTGATCGTGGCGGCATTCAGCGCGGCGGGGCATTTCCTGTTCGATCTGTTCGGAATCACCCTGCCGGCCTTTCGCATCGCAGGCGGATTGCTCGTGGTGCTGGTGGGATACCATCTGCTCCAGGGAAATAATTCACCGGTGCATAAGCCGAAAGAGGCTGATCTGGAGCAAAGCAAAGCCGAAGCGATGGGAATCGCGATCTCTCCCCTCGCGATGCCGATCCTGGCGGGGCCGGGCACGCTCGTCACGGGAATGAGCTACGCCGCCGGCGGCGGACCCGAACGTGTCGGCCTGGTTCTGATGGCCTTCTTTCTGATCTGCGTGCTGACTTACCTCTGCTTCGTCGCCGGCCAACGGCTGACGGTCTTCCTCGGAAAAAATCTCCTGATGGTCGTCAGCCGGCTCATGGGCTTGATCCTGACGGTGATCGGGACCGAGATGGTGATTGCGGGAATCAAGGCTGTCGTGGCCGGTGCGTCCAGTAAGTGAGCAAAAGGTCACGGCGCGGTCGTAGCCTTTGTCGGACTCGACGTTGATTGCGCGACGGTGAACTTGTCATCCTGAAGAATTTTCACGACTCCCTTATCCCCGATCATGTGAGCGCATCCGGCTACGACGAAGACGGTCTTGATTCCCTTCAGATATTGCTCGATCTTTTGGGCCATCGGCCCGTTGCGATCGGAGATGAGCTTGTCCATCGCCGCCTGCATTTCCGGGTGCTCTTTCGTTTTCTTGTTGAGAAGTTCGTTCATGGCGCCGGCGTCGCCGTCGACCCACGCGGTTGACATCAGGGTGATGTCGTTTTTCAAGTCCTTGCTGTCGGCCAACGTCAGGGCCAGGCTTTGCTCCTGGAGCTTGTCGTCGAAGCCGGCCATCAGGTTGAGCTGAAAGTCGGCGGTTTCCAATTCTTCGATCGGCTTGTTTTTCTCGTCGGCCAGATCCAGAAAATGTTTGTCGATGCCGAGTTTGAGGTCATATCCGAACTTCTGAATCTGGAGGATCTCCAGCATCATGCCGACGAGCCACGGCTTCATCTTCTCCATCCCGTCGGCAGAAACGCCCAGCCCCTTACAGGTTTCCTGCACCTGCTCCCAGGTCTCTTTCTTGATGCTCCCGGAAAGCGTCTGGTCGCCGGTGTACATCCCCTTTGACTGAACCAATCCGATCATCTTCGCTTGATCAACTTTGTTGATGTTGACTTCGACTACGAGCGTATCGGCCCCCGCGAAGGCCTCTTCCATTTCCTTGGGCAATGGATACATCTCCGGCGTGGAAAGATGCATCGAACCGACCAGATAGACGGTGGCCGTCTTCGACTCGACCTTCCACATCATGCACTTGCCGGTTGCGTGGGCGACCAGCGGCGCTTCGTCCGCGCGGGTGCGAAGGGGAAGGAAAGCAGTCGCAGTGAGAAACGAAGCGAAGAGGACGATTGAGACGCGATGCAAAGGTCCGGTCATCGGTGAATACTCCAGAGAAAGCTCCACTGAGCATCATACTCTGCGCGGATCAAAGGGTAACATCCTCCCCCGCACGACGGGGCAGAGCGGCGCGACCGCTCCGTCGTTTCCGCATGCGATCACGCCGCCGCGCCGCCCCGTATCGGACCCGCTCCCCGAATTCCGAGCGCAACGGATACGGGGCGGCGCGGCATTTCACACTGTGGCGAAACGGCATTCGTGCGCACCGCTTTGCCCCGTCGTGGCAGGAACCCTTAAAGCCCTACGGATGCGCCGGCGCACGATCGAGTGTCATCGCAATCGTTGCAATCATTACATTGGTCGGCGTGAACCGAATGCGAAACGTCATCGGTGGAAGCGCGTCCATCGCGGCCAGCTCGTCGGGCTGGTTGGCGAGGGCGGCGCGGCGTTCGCGCCAGGTGGCGCGGACGGTTCCGACGGGTCCGGCTAATTCCACGGAGACGTCGAAATGGGCGGCCGGATAGCGAAGGTTCGACACGCCGACAATCAATGGATCGGCAGTTGCGTGAATCGTCCAATCCGAGGTGGCTTCCAGCGGCGCTAGAAGCGTCAGGGCATCGGCCGTCGCTCCGCGCAGATCCGGAAGGATGGCAACTACATCCGCAGCGTTCAACTTGATATTGAGCGGCGCAACGACCTGCACTCCCGCCACCTCGTTCTTTTCATGAAAGAGACCGACGCGGCTGAGAGCGAGCCAATTCGCAGCCTGATCGATCAGCTTGAAGCGGCGCTTGTCGAGCCACTCGAACGTGAGGCGACCGTTCTTCAATTCGATCGAGATCAGATCCGTGGCGACGATGTTCCCCGCCGCATCAACGGCGAGGGCTTTGCCGGCCGGGCGAATGCTGATTCGCACCGGCGACAGCTTTGCGACAACGATCCCCGCCGGCGCGTTGGGGGCCGCGAGCTCGATCCGATCCGGAGCGGGCAAAGCCGCCGGCGTCTGCCAGAGCGATTGCCGGTCATCGAGCACACTGAACGCCGGAACGGAAACCAGATCCGCCGGCGGCGGTGTGGGTACAATCGGTGGGTGGGTCGCGGCGGCTAGCGACGTTTTTGCATCTGCTAACTCCGCGGTCAGTTTGGCAATCCGCGCATCTTTGTCCTTGAGTGTCGCGAGTTGCGAGGTCGCAGTGGAAAGAGACACCTGAAGCGACTGATTTTGCGCCGTGAGGTCCGCAAGTTTCGACTGAGCTTCGGCCAGGCGCGGGTCTTCGGACGGCGTGGTCGCTGGCAACGTCGCGGGCTCGAATAGCGCCGTCCCCCGCTGAAATGTGCTTGGGCCGCCGATACGCACGACCGGAGAATAATTCGTTCGTACGTCCGCGGTTAGCACCCAGACGACTCCGCCAATACCGACGAACAACACCAGCGCCCCGAGCATCCAGATGACTCGATGAGACGTCCGCCGCCGCATCGGCCTCGCGTATTCCACCACCGTCGCCGACTCCGGCGGCATCCATTCCGTTGATTCCCCGACCGCGGATGAATCGCCTCGCTCCTCTTTCTCATCAGCGACCGCAATCGAATCTCCCTGCGGCATCCAGTCCAGTAACCCGACCGGCGCGAGGGGCAACCGCCCCGATCGCTGGCCCGGCGCCCCGCGCTGGCCGGCGTCGGCTCCATTGCAGTCTCGGGCGACACGCGGCCCATATCCGGCAGAACCGTTCCGATGCGGCCCGCTGACGCGCCAAGCGTCTGGATCACCAGCGGCGCGGGACGCGTGAGGTCGATCACCAGCGCCCCCGCCGGATTGCGGATCGCTTCCGACGCCGTACGCGAACCGGCCGGGCATCCGCGCCAGGCGCAGTTCAGCCCCGCGGGCAGTTCGGTGAAATACGTATTGAAGGTGACATCCCAGCGACGGGCTTCGGGAATCAGGCTCAGGGATTCATCGAAAAGTGCGAGCAGATCCACGTCCGGTGGAAAAACGATCCACGCCACTCGGCCCGGATCCGCCAGCAACGATTCGGCAAGCACGCCGCCCCATCCGGCATCTCCCGCCGCCGCGGCCCACGCTGCGCAGGAACGAGATGGATTTGACCCTGTCGGAAGCGGGCGATTGCTCAGGAGCATCTGCGGCTCCCCGCTCCAATTGCCTTGCATCACCTCCGGCTGTCTGAGCAACCAGGCCGGACCGGCCTCGATCAGCTCAGGCCTGTCCAGCACGAGGTGATGCGCAAATCGATTGCTCCTTCGCGAATAATCTACGCCGCTATCGGCCACACGCGACAGAACGCTGAGCGTTTTCCCACCCAGCGGCAACCGCCAGTGCGCCAGGAGACCGGGTTGCGGGAGGCGGAATTCGCTTCTGCCGGCGGGTAAATCCAGCGGTAGCCGCTCAGGAGGGTGAGCCGTTCTTCGAGCGCGGCGGAAACGCCGGGTGTCATGGCGACCGTGCAAAACCCGCTGGCTCCGGGTCGGATCCCGCGCGGGGCAGACGTGTGATACAGTTCTTCACTCATCGAAGTTCGCCGCGTCTGGATTCCCGCTCACGCCCGTTGAATCAATCCGTGCGACCACTTGGCCAACATATAAAGAATGGGAACGGTCACCCAGCGCGGCCGGAGGTCGTTCGGCTTCACCCACAATCCCGGATGGCCCTCGCGCACCTGTGGCGAACAGCCAAGCGCGCTGGTGGGAATGTAAATGACATAGCTGGAAAAGGCTTCGGCGGCGGCGACAAACTCGGGGGCGCGCGCCGTCAGGAGTTCGCGAATCCGGGCCGACGTCTCTTCGATTCGCAGCAGATCAACGGCGGCCAGCCGCCCCCCTGCCGCCGCGCCCGCGATCATTGGCTCGGTGCTCAAATCCAGGTTGATCAATCCGCCCCAGACGTCGGCCTTGGGGACCACGACCAGAAGCGGCCGGCGATTCGGCTCGTTGGGCGCCATCGCTGCAAATCGACGCAGGCGCGAGCCGGCCTCGATCAGGATCGTTTCCTGGCGTCGCGGTGACGAACCGCTATCCAGTTGCGGATCGCTGCTCCGTCCGCGCAATTGCGAACGGAAACGCGGGTCCTGCGTTGGATCGTAAAGGAAGAGGATTGCCCGCGCCCGGCTCAGATGCTGAGTGACCGGGCTCGAGGCGGCGTCCTCGCCGGGATCAAAATGCTCACCGGCGTTGTCGTAAAGGCAGATCAGGCGTGATGCATCCTCGCCGCCAAAAAACGGATGGCCGCGCAGCGGGGACATCGTAAACAGGAATGGTTTGGGAAGATTGATGACCTGCTGTCCGAGGCGGATCTGGTCATACAAGTGTGAGCCAACCACATCTGTTTTTTCCAATTGCACCGGCCGGTCCGGATGGTCCTGAAGGAAAAGTGTCTCCTCAAAGTGGTTAATCGTGCGGTTGATCGTCGCGTCGGTGTCGGTGAATGCGACCCCCAGATATTTCGGCAGGAGCCGCCGCAGCTCCCAGGTCATAGCGGTAAGAAAATAAGATTTACCGCTCCCGGAGACGCCGATGATCGACGCCAAAAGCGGCTCACTCTCCAGGAGCATGCGCGGGATCAGCAGATGACAGCGCGGACAGGCGAGCGTGTGACACGGCATGTCGCGCGCGTCGACGGCATCGCCATCGGCATTGAACCGGCTGGGGAGGAATCGCGACGCGGCGTCCGATCCGAGAACAGGATCCCCAAGCAGATCGACGTGGCGCGACACCCAGAGAATCTGGTCCGACGGAAATCGGTGCCAGCAATGCGGACAGGTGATCCGCGGCAGCAGTCCTGCGCGGGGCCTCCTCCGCGACCGAGCCGTTGTCAGACGTCGAGGCCGGGACCGCGCGTTTCGGCTTTGCATGAGGAATCGCAGCGGCCGGATTGCTTCCAGCCGCCGGTGGCGGCGGCTGCCGCATAAAACATTCGGTGCAGATGTATGATCCACCGGCGTCGTAGACCCGCTCCGCCGCAAACGATCCGCCGCAAGTGCCGCATAGAAACCGTTGCGGCGGTTCCTCGGAAGTCGGCGCAATGTTCTGGACGAATGGCTCGGACCCATCCTCCGTCTTCTCAACCGTTTTTTGGTGCTCGGCGGCCGCGGACGGCGCCGTTGGCTCGATGAACGGCGCATCCAACTCGTCGGAAGCCGGCGCATCAGAATCGCGTGCGAGCACCACGAGCGGCTCGCCATCCTCATCAGTTTCAGAACTCCGGCTGTCCGACATCAGTAGCTCCGCACCCCCTTCTGCTGGCATTCTATCATACGCGTATGGATAGCTGGGAGAGCCGGCTCGTCCCCGAGCCGTGGGAGCGTCCCACGGGCCGAGGACGAGCCGGCCCTCCGGGAGTACTACAATTTGCATAGGAAAACCGGCCATAAGGCAGCCGCGTCCCTGCATCTCCTCACGGCTTCACCAGCAACGCCTGATCCGCGCTATCAGCGTCATCCGCGGTTCATCGACTCACCGGGCTGAATTTTCTTCGGCGTGATGATCGCTCTCTTAAATCGAAAGGCAAACGGCAGCAAGGCAACGCCTGCTACCCCATATGGAAGAAGCGAACACCCAAAATCAATCCACGGTGCTTTCGCGTCCCGCTCCCATTGCCCGCTCGGCGGTTCAAGTTCCCCATCCTGCGGCACCATTGTAAAGTGGGTCCGCAATACCAGGCATCCCCCGAAGCCAACGGCAAGACAAAACGAAGCCACCGTCAAAACGGCCGGGCGAATCAACCCACGATTTGATCGGCGATCATGATCGTTCGGTCCGGGCATTATTTCTTCTCGGCTCTCTTCCGTCGCTCTTTCGCAATTGATCGATCGACCGCCGCTCCGGCGTGGTCGCTATCATTTTCAACGGCGCGTGAGGTTCTGGAACCCATGCCACAAATGGCGCGCGGGATTCGAAATCGCCTCTGGCTTTAATGCAAGACTGTTGACGTATCCACCGATGCTTCTTCGCTGCCGGCGCGGTTGATCTGGTCCATCACTCCCGCGGCGATTTCGAACGAATGAACTCTTGCCGTGTGATCGAAGATATTGGCCGTGAGCATCAGCTCATCGGCGTCGGTGGCGGCAATCAAACGCTCGAGATAGCCGCGGACTGTTTCCGGGGAGCCGGTGACGGAATAGTAAGTCTTGCGGCGGACTTCGGATTGCTCGGCGAGGGACCAGCGGCCATTCATCGAATCGACCGGCGGCGGAAGTTTGTCCGGCGCACCGCGGAGGTAGTTGAGAAAAGCCTGCTGAAGGGACGTAAATAACCGGCGTCCTTCTTCATCGGAATCGGCGGCGATCACGTTGACACCGACAATGGTGTGAGGATGGGCGAGGGCCGGCGAGGGTTGAAAATTATCGCGATAAAGACTCAAAGCGACATCCAGATATTCGGGCGCAAAATGGGAGGCGAACGCAAAGGGGAGGCCGAGCTCGGCGGCCAGACGGGCGCTGAAATCGCTGGAGCCCAGCAGGTAGATCGGGACGCCAAGTCCCGCGCCGGGGACGGCTTTGACCGCCTGGTGCGGAGTGGCGGCGACGAAGTAACTTCGCAGCTCGCGAAGGTCGCGCGGGAAGCTGTCTCCATCGCTGCCCAGATTGCGGCGGAGGGCGCGGGCGGTGTACCCGTCTCCGCCGGGGGCGCGGCCGACGCCCAGATCGATACGGCCGGGGTAGAGTGATTCGAGCGTGCCGAACTGCTCGGCGATGGTAAGGGGCGCGTGATTGGGGAGCATGATCCCGCCGGAGCCGATGCGCATGCGGAGGTGCCGCCGGCGATATGGCCGATCAGAACCGCCGTCGCGGCGCTGGCGATGCCGGCGATATTGTGGTGCTCGGCCAGCCAGTAGCGGGTGTAATTCCAGCGCTCGGCGTGCTGCGCCAGATCGAGCGAGTTACGGAACGAATCGGCGGCGGTACTTCCGGCGAGATCGGGGAAAGATCGAGTAGCGAATAACGGACGGGGGTTTTGACCATC
>CAVWFQ010000003.1:0-1469607 GCA_963754335.1 uncultured Phycisphaerales bacterium | reverse complement strand
CCGCGGACGGTTAACTCAGAGGCGAGAACGATCCAGATCGCGATCAGTCCGCCATGAAACAATTTCGTGACCGCGATGGCGAATGTGAGCGCAAGCCCAGGATGCTTGCCAGATTGATCGCCATGACGACGAGCGTGTCGCCTGCGCCGCGCAGACGCCCCCGAAAATCATGGAGGCGGCGAATGCCGGCTGCGAGAATGCCGTGATCAGCAGACAACTGGAAGCGAGCGCAATGATGCGCGGATCATCGGAAAGAACGCCGCAAAGCTGACGGCCAAAGAGAATGAAGATCATGGCCCAGACACACATCATGCCGCCCCCCACTGCGTAAGCGAGGTAGGCGGATCGCGTCGCGCGGCGTCGATTCTTCATTCCCAGGCTCTGCCCGACCAGTGTTGCCGCCGCCGTCGCAAAGGCGAGTCCGCCCATGAAGCTCAGGCTCTCGATGCGAACCGTGATGATGTGAGCTGCGGGCATGATGTTGGTCTTGTCGATGCGGTTGATGAAGATCACGATGACAAACGATGCCAGCCAGCTCAGCAACCCTTCCAGCCCGCTCGGCAGACCAATACGAAGAATTCGCCGCATGGTGTGCCAGTGCGGGCGGAGGCGGTGCAGGAACAGACGGATCCTGCCGCGCCCGCTTACAAGCACCGCAAACAGGAGGAATCCCCCCGCCGCGTAGGCGATCACCGTGCCAATTGCGATTCCGCGGAATCCCATCACTGGGAATCCGAACCACCTGCGCGTCAGTGCGGCGCTGAAAAACATGTTCGCGACATCGACCACGATCATGGCCATTGCCGGGGTGACCGAATCACCCGCGCCGCGCAAACAGGCGCTGGCTGCATACATCAGAATGCTGAACGGAAGCGAAAGACCGAGGATTCGCAAATAGAATAGAGAAAAATCATGCGCATCCCCGCTAAGGCCCATCAGATCAGCGATCGGCCTGGAAAAGATAAGCGTGATCGCGGTCATCCCCAATCCGGTCAACAGCGACGCCAGGACGGATTGCCCACAAACACTATTGGCCAAAGATTGGTGCTTCGCACCGATTGCACGGGCGATGATCGCCGTGCTTCCGGTTCCGATCGCTCCGGCGATCAATCCGATGAGCCAGAGAACATAAGTGATTGATCCGACAGCCGCCGTCGCCGCCGCGGCCACCGTTCGGACCGGAAGATGGCTCGCCAGATAGACATCCGTCAGACCAACCAGCATGTGCAGGATGTTTTCCGCCAAAACTGGGAGCGCGAGCCAGAGGAGGGCGCACAGCAGCCGGTCCCTTGTCGCTTTTGGGGGGGCCGCAAACGGCAAAACCGATATCGATTCCTCTGCCACTTCCGCCATTCGGCTCGATCATAGGCATTTTGTAGCAGAGCCGCCCCGGCTGTGTCCGTCCCATGTAGCACAGCCGCCCTCGGCTGTGTTCCGCCGGAAGGCGGAACGAATGCCGGAAGATTTCGACCTTCGGTCGAACACAGCCGAGGGCGGCTGTGCTACATCAGAAAACGCCACTTCCCTTGCGCTGCGAAGTGGGCATACAGTAACGGAGCTCAGTTTGGCATCCTGAAGAAAGGATCTTCTGATGTTCGGCCTTCCCCTTTTTCGCGGCGATGGACACGAGAAGCGGCCGCCGCAACCTTACAGTCGGAACACGCTCGATAAGCATCCGCGCATGCGCGGTGCGACGGTGGTGGACAGCGTCTGCCCTTATTGCGCGGTGGGATGCGCCACACAGATTCACGTCAAGGGCGGCGAAGTCATCGACATCGAAGGAAATCCAAACAGCCCGATCAACGAGGGGACGCTCTGCCCCAAAGGGGCCAACATCTTTCAGCTCCATCACAATCCGCATCGCGTTCGCAAGGTGATGTGGCGGGCGCCTTATTCCGATCACTGGGAAACCAAGACGCTTGAATGGGCGCTGGATCGCATCGCCCGTCTGGTCAAAGCAGCGCGGGATGAGGGATATCGCGAAAAAAACGAAGAAGGGAAATACGCCAACCACGTGACAAACATCGGCTCGCTCGGCGGGGCGACGCTCGATAACGAAGAAAACTATCTGATCAAGAAGCTGTTTGGTGCCGGCCTGCAAATCGTTTCAATAGAAAATCAGGCCAGGATATGACATAGCGCTTCGGTGCCCGGTCTGGGCGCCTCCTTCGGCCGCGGTGCGGCCACCGGCTATCAGCAGGATCTGGCTAATGCCGACTGCATCCTGATCATGGGCTCGAACATGGCCGAGGCCCATCCGGTGGGATTCCGCTGGCCGATGAAGGCCCGCGAACGCGGCGCCACGCTGATTCATGTCGATCCGCGCTTACAGCCGGACCAGCGCCTGTTGCAACAAGCATGTGCAGATCCGCGCGGGCAGCGATATTGCGTTTCTCGGCGGACTAATCAATTACGTCCTGATACACGAGAAGTGGTTCAAGGAATTTGTTCTCGCGTACACCAATGCATCGACGATTATTTCCGATGATTTCCGTGACACCGAAGATCTCGAAGGAATCTTCAGCGGATTTGACAAGGAAAAACGAAGCTATGACGCCGGCGACGGGCATTGGGTCTATGAAGACTCCCCTGCCGATCGAAAAAAGCCGGTGAAGGGCGAGACGACACCCGAAGCACAAGGTCCGGGCGGCCCGGGCAAGCAGGGCGCCGGCGAACGCGAGGTCGAACGCGGAAGCGAAGGAATGCACGGCCCAGGCCTGATGGGCGGCGCGAGTACCCATAGTTCCAAACGCTCCGACTACCACCTGCGCTGATCCTCTCAAAGACCCTACGCTGTCCGATCCGCGCTGCGCGATCAACCTGCTGAAGAAACATTTCGCTCGCTACACGCCGGAGATGGTCTCACAAAGTTTGCGGCTGCAGGCCCGAGGATGTGGAAAGCGTCGCCGAATTGCTGTGCGCCAACAGCGGGCGGGAGCGGACCTCCTCGATCGTCTACGCAGTCGGCTGGACTCAGCATTCCACCGGCCCGCAGATCATTCGCGCCGCGGGCATCCTTCAATTGCTTCTTGGCAACATGGGTCGGCCCGGCGGTTCGATCATGGCGATGCGCGGCCACTGCTCGATCCAGGGTTCGACCGACATTCCAACGCTGTACGATCTGCTTCCCGGATACCTCCCCCAACCGACGGTTGAACCACATCACCAGACGATCGACGGTTATGTCGACTACGAGGGCCTTCCGACGGGATATTGGTCCAAGATGAAGCCGATGGTCGTGAGCCTGCTCAAGGCGTATTACGGAGCGGAGGCCACGAAGGAAAACGATTACCGCTTCAAATGGCTTCCGCGTATCGACGACGATTACTCGCAGCAGCCGTTTTTCAGAAAGATGGCGGCGGGAGAAGTGAAGGGTTATTTCGTCTTCGGACAGAATCCCGCCGCCGGTGCTCCCAACGCAGCATTGCATCGCGCGGGACTGCGGCAACTCGAATGGCTGGTCGTCGCCGATTGGTTCGAACATGAGACGGCCATGTTCTGGAAGGATGATCCAAAAGGGCCCGGGTCGTCGGAAATCAAGACCGAAGTCTTCTTCATCCCTGCCGCGAGCATCGCGGCCAAGGAAGGGAGCTTCACGAACACCCAGCGGCTGATTCAATGGCATGACAAGGCGGTCGATCCCGATGGGGATTCGCGATCCGATCTCTGGTTCGTCTGGAATCTGGGTCGCCGACTCAAGGATCTGTATCGCGGTTCGATCAAGCCGGAGGATCAGGCGATTCAGGCGCTTACCTGGGATTATGCTGAGGAAGGTCAGCAATATCTTCCAGATGGTCGGCCGAGCGTGATCGAAAACGAACCGGATGCCAACAAGGTCATGCAGGAGATCAATGGGTACCACACCGACAAAGTCGACCCCAGGAATAATAAACCCAAACTCCTGACGGGATTTTCCGAACTGAAAGATGATGGCTCAACCGCCTGTGGGGGATGGATCTATTCGGGCATCTTCCCCACCTACGACCGCAACCGCGCCCGTGACCGCGTCACGGGCAACAATCCCACTCAGCCGGAGTGGGCCTACGCATGGCCCAAAAACCGGCGCGTGATGTACAACCGCGCCTCGGCCGACCCTGAAGGCAAGCCGTGGTCGGAACGAAAAAAGCTGATCTGGTGGGACGAGACTCAGAAAAAGTGGGTCGGATTCGATGAGCCGGATTTTGAGCTGGAGAAATCGCCTGATTATCGTCCGCCCCAAGGAGCCAAGGGTATGGACGCGATTGCCGGCACGCACCCATTTACGCTCAAGCCCGACGGCGTCGGCTGGCTCTTTGCTCCCGCGATGAAAGATGGCCCATTCCCGACCCACTACGAACCGATCGAGTCCCCGGTCTCCAATTTTCTTTATCCTAAACAGAACGACAATCCGACTGTTCGCTATTTCGAAGGACCGCTCAACATTATCGACCACGTGCCGAGCAAGGATTATCCGATCGTCGCCTGCACATTTCGCGTAACCGAGCACTATTTGAGCGGGCCCATGAGCCGCTTCAATTCATGGCTCAATGAACTGATGCCCGAAATGTTCGTTGAAGTAAGCCCCGAACTCGCCTCTGAGAAGGGAATCGTCAACGGCGGCTGGCTTACGGTCCGATCCGCGCGGAACACGATCGAGGCGCGGGCGATCGTGACGCACCGTCTGCATCCGATGACGCTCGACGGAAAGCAGGTACACCAAATTGGCATTCCCTTTCACTGGGGGTATGCGGGAGAATCAGTCGGCAGCATCGCTAACGATCTGGTCGCTCTCTCGGCCGAACCGAATGTGAGCATCCAGGAGGACAAGGCATTTGCGTGCGATGTCGTTGCCGGCCGAAGTGGCACGGACGATCAAGTTCCTACGAAGACAATTGCCCGATGGCCGACGACGGAACCAATTCCGCTTACGCCGCGGTCGGCGCAACCCGAGGGGCGCGTTCACAAAGGACCGGGTCAACCATGACGCTGCGACTTCCGATCCTACATCATCGAGAATCCAACGGCAACGGCACTCTCGCGGCGATGCGCGGTGCGATTGATGATTCGCTCAAGAATTTTCCCAACGTCTTCCCGCCGAATCCGACACCCGTGCCGCAACCCGGCGGCGAGCACGAATCCGGTCGCGTCATGGGTTTTTTCACAGACACGACGCTCTGCATCGGATGCAAGGCGTGCGAAGTCGCCTGCAAGCAATGGAACCAGCTTCCCTCCGACGGCAATAATTTCACCGGTAACAGCTACGACAACACAAGCCATCTCTCCGGCACGACCTGGCGGCATGTTTCATTCAAAGAGGAAACGACGGGCGACGGCGACCAATCCGTTGTGAGCCGGCTGCTGATGATGAGCGACGTCTGCAAGCACTGCGAGAGCGCTCCCTGCCAGCACTCCTGTCCGACCGGCTCGATCATTTACAACGATTTTGGCGACGTTTATGTGCAGAATGATGTCTGCAACGGATGCGGCTATTGCATCACCGCCTGCCCTTTCGGCGTCCTCGGGCGAGCGGACCATCCGCACGATGACGGCCACGCTCACAAATGCACGCTCTGCATGGACCGGCAGGAGGCGGGTCTTACGCCGGCCTGCGCCAAATCATGTCCGACCGCTTCGATTCAATTCGGTCCCGTCGATGATTTGCGCAAAGCGGCGCGGGCGAGAGTGGACGATCTCAAGCAGCGCGGCAATGAACGCGCCTATCTTTATGGCGCCGAATCAATCGGTGACTACGGCCCCCTGAACGCATTTTTCCTGCTCGAAGACCATCCCAACCAATACAATCTTCCCGAAGCGCCGCCGCAGCCGTTTCGCGGACAGAAGAAACGGTATGCCGCCGGGCTTGCGGTTGGGATCGGTCTCGCTGCGTTGTCATCGCTTCTGTTTGCCGCAGGAGGAAAGCGTCATGGCCGATAAGGATACGCCCTACTCAGCCGAATGGGCGAACAATCTGAAGCATCGCGCGGATCCTAATCGAGTTGCCCTGGATCAGCCGCGGCCATTCATCGAATCGACCAGCACCACCAATGCATTGAATGCACCGAAGGAAAACAAATCAGCAGAACCGGGTTATTACGACATTCCCCTCCTCGCGGCTCCGGTCTGGAAATGGGAAATCGCCAGCTACTTTTTTCTCGGCGGGCTTTCCGCCGGCGCATATGTGCTGGGGCGGGCCGCCGATCGTTTTGGAGGCCGGGATTATCGCGATGTTACCCGTCTGGGTGCGTACATTGCGATGGCGGCACTTCTTCCATCCCCGCCGCTGCTGATTCATGACCTAGGCGATCCGAAGCGGTTCCATCACATGCTCCGTGTCTGGAAGCCAGGCAGTCCGATGAACCTGGGGACCTGGGCGCTGACTGCTTACGCAGGCATGGCGACTTTCGAAGTGGTCCGCCAATACCTTCAGGAACGTGGCGAGCGCCTGGGAAATGCTGATCGGAGCAAACTGCTGAAGCTGATGAACAACGGCACGCTTTTGCTCCTTCACGATCTGGCCGGCGTTCCCTTCGCGATGCTCGTCGTCAGCTACACCGGAGTACTCCTGAGCTGCACCTCCAACCCTCTCTGGAGCAAGAATCCCTGGATTTCCCCGCTTTTCACCGCCAGCGCCATCTCAACGGGCGCCGAAGCGATCAGCCTCGTGCTCGATTGCATCCCATCGCATCGCGACGGCCGGAGCGGCGAGTCGCCGGCGCACAAAGTTCTTCGTCGGGTCGATACCGTCGCCCATGCCGTCGAAGGAATTGCCATGGCCGGCTTCAGTCGCCACGCCGGCGAGAAAGCCGCCACACTGCATACCGGGAAGATGAGCCGATATCACAAATTCACGGTGCGCGGAGTCGTCGCCGCCGAAATCCTCAAGCTTCTTCCCCTCGACGGCGGACTTCTCAAATTCGCGCGCATGATCTGGAATCTTCTGGGTCTCTCGGCAGGTTGGTCGATGCGCTGGTCCTTCATCTACGGCGGCCACGAGGCCGCCAACGACCCGCGCACAAGTCGGCTTGCGAGTAAGCCGAGTGCGAAAGAGCCGATCAGTCAACAAAAGCCCGATATCAAACGAGCGGAACAGTTCGCGTCCTCTACAGGGCGTGCTGACGCGGGCGGCTGACACATCGGACCTGTCAAAATCAAAACCGATTCGCCTGGACGTAATCGCTGTTCCCATTCAGAAAATTAACGAGATTGAGAGCAGCACGCATGCCCTGCCGCTGCACACTTTCATAAGTACGGCTGCCGATGTGCGGCGTAATGATGATATTGTCCACTTCCTGAAACAGGTGCGGAGCGCGAATCGGCTCATGTTCCAGTACATCGGCTCCATATCCCCAGAGCTTGCCTGAACGACACGCTTCGGCCACTGCCGATTCATCCACGAGCCCGCCGCGCGCGGTGTTGATGAGGATGGCACGGTCTTTCATCATTGCGATCCGGTCGCGATTGATGAACCTGCGCGTTTGGTCGGTCATGCTCATGTGAAGCGTGACCACATCGGCCTCGCGGAGCACGTCTTCACGCGTTTTCATGCGCCGCAATTGAAAAGCGGCGGCAAGCTGGTCGTCCCAATGATTCCCGTGCCCGATCAGGTTCATTCCAAACGCCGACGCGCCGCTTCACCACTTCCTTGCCGATGCGGCCGAGACCCAGGATTCCCAATGTTTTTCCGAATAGCTCAACGCCGGTCTGCCGCTTCCATTTTCCCTCCTTGACCGTTCGAAAATGCTGCAGGAAGAGCTTGGAGACACAAATCATCAGGCCGATCGTGTGTTCCGCCACCGTCGTTTCGTTAACGCCCGGCGTAAACAAAATCGGAATGCGCCGCTTTGTTGCGTGCGCTTCATCGATCGAGTCGAGCCCGATGCCATACTTGGCGATCACCTTCAATCGCGGCATGGCAGCGTCGATTACCCGGGCCGTGATGGCGTCGTCGCCGTTCAGAAACCCGTCAAATCCGCCCCCGGATCCGATGAGTTCCAGCATCTGCTGCTCGGAGAGCGGGCCGCGCACATCGACTATTTCGAAGCCGCTCGCTGCGAGGATTTCGTGATGTTTTCCCGGTGTATCCTGAAAGCTGGTGGTGGAAAGTAATACTCGCATTGGTTTTCGCGCAAATCAGGAGTGAGACGCGATTTCTTCCGGCTCCGCGCCCGATACGGGATCTTCGAGTTTCAACTGGTGCTTGGCCATCTCCCAGTAATGGCCGCGCAAGGCCAACAGTTCTTCGTGCGTTCCCTGCTCGGTAATTCGTCCGCCTTCCATGACGTAGATGCGATCGCAATCGGCGACAGTGCTCAATCGATGGCTGACGAGGATCATCGTTCGTTTGCCTTTGAGGGCCCGTAACGTCTCAGTAATCATGCGCTCGTTGGTCGGGTCCAGAGCGCTGGTCGGCTCGTCGAGAATCAGGATCGGCGCCTCGCTGGCCAGAGCGCGGGCAATGCTGATGCGCTGGCGCTGGCCGCCGGACAGGTTTTGTCCATTTTCGTCGAGGATTTCCTGATACTTTCCCGGCAGCGCATCGATGAAAACATCGGCGCCCGCGGTTTCGGCCGCGTAACGGACCTGTTCCTGGGTCGCGCCGGGCAGGCCATATGCGATATTCTCGAAAACGGTCGTCGGGAGGATCGCATTTTCCTGGATAACCAGGGCGATGTGTTTTCGCAGTGACTTCAGTTTGATTTTTCGAAGATCGTGCCCGTCGAGCGACAGAGCACCGGAAGTGGGATCGTAAAATCGCGGCAGCAACCCGAGCAGGCTCGATTTGCCGACGCCGCTGGAACCGACGAATGCAACCATCTGGCCGGCCGCGACCGTGGCACTGACCTCACGCAGGACAGGCGCATCGGGACGGTAATTGAAACTGACGTCCTTGAGTTCCAGTACTCGGGGCTGACGCGGAAGCTCGATGGCGTCGGGCGCATCCTCCACTGTCGCCGGCGTATCGAGCACTTCGTAGACGCGCATCAGGCTGGCGACATACCGGCTCGTGTCAGCGCCGGCTCCGCTGAGCTTATATAACGGGTCATAATACTGGGTCGTGAGCAGCGCCCAGAACGTCGCGAGGTAGCCGGGGGTGAGATCGCCGCGTAAGCACCAGATGCCCGCCGTAGGCGACGATCACCGCGAGCCCAAACGCGAAGCTGACGCCGATGATGAACCAGTAAAACATCGTGTGCGTGAACATCTTGGCCCACGCGCCGTGGCTGCTCTGCACACGTTCGTCAAATCGTGCATATTCGTCGGCTTCCCTGCTGAAAGCCTGCACCAGCGTGATCGACGCGACCGATTGCTGAATCGTAGTCGTCAATTGCGATTCGATCTGCGCAGCACGTGATGAGGTGGAAAGTATCACTCGTCCATAAGCATGAATCGTCGAGAAGAGAATCGGCAGCAGCGCCACCGCGATCAGCCCCAGCTTCCAATTCAGGGCGATCATCATGTAGCTCATCAGCAAAAGCTTGACCAGGTTGACGAAGATCGTCTGAACAACGTTGAATGCAGCTTGAAATGAATTGGTATCGCTCCCCAGGCGATAGATCGTGTCCCCCTGCGGTTTGCCACGATGATAGCTGAGGCTCAGTTGCTGAAGCTTCAGATAAAGCGCGCGCTGAACGTGCAAAAGACCGCTGTAGCCGATTTTGATCTTGTAGACGCCGTTCCAGAGGGTAATCAGCTCTTTGATCGTTTGCAGGACAAGAATTGTTCCCGCAAGAATCAGGACCTGCGACATCTTATCGGCGGGCGCGAGCCGGATGAACCATCGCTCGATCCAGCCGGTCGTGCGCGCGCGAACAAAACACAGTCGAGAAGCACCGCAAGGGGAAACGGAATCGCCAGTTCAGCCATCGTGGAGATGCCGATCAGCGCGGTGGAGAAAATCACCTTTCCCAGGTCGTTGCTGTAGTACTTGGCAGCGCGAGAATAAGCGCGGAACGCGGTCATGTTCGTAGTGCGGGCTTCAGCCCGTATCGTGGTTCGTCGGGGCTTCAGCCCGTATTTTCTTCTTGGTGAAGATACGGGCTGAAGCCCGCACTACAAACTTAGAAACCTAAGCGACGGATGGCGTCCCCTCGTCGAAGTCGATTTCTTCGTCGCCGGGGGCGGGTACGAGCGGCTGTGGGAGAGCCTGCGGCGCTGGCTGCGGCTTGGACTCTACGGCCGGCTTGGGAGCGGCAGCGGCGGGCTGTTTTGCGGGGACCGGATAATAACCGGCTTTTTCAGCCACCTGGTCGATCAGGCCCAATACCGGATTCACGACGCGCCATCGGTTGACGAGGTACATTCCCCACCAGGCCAACGGGATCAGCAGGGCTGGCCGGCTGAAGGGCCACATGTGATAGAAAAGCAGGCCTGCAAGGATACAGCTACCGGCCAGCAGTGCCCGGCAGAAATTGCTCATCGACGGCTCGACGCGCACGCGCGTGAGCTTGCCGACATGATGGTGATGTTCGGTTGCGGTCGTGATACATATTTTCACGTACCGGCTGGCGTAAATCTCCATGTCCCATCCGGCCCATCCGCTGTCGAGACGGAGCCGCCACCCCGCTGCGCGCACCTCCTCGGTGATCTTGTCGAGCAGAAGAAACCGGCCGTGATGAACACTCCAATAGCGGAGCGTGATCGGATCGTTCGGATCAAAAGGAAGCTGATGCTTTCGGCGATAACCGCGCGCCTCGTACTTCATCACCTTGTTCTTGAGGCGGACCGAATAGCGGGCCCAGCCGCGCGTGATCGGCTGGCGAAAATGGAGCAGCGCAATAAGCGGGCGAGACAGCCAATGCGGATGTTTGGGCCGGGGCGCCTGGGCGGCCGTTACGGAAGTCAACACCAGCGGCGTTGCGAACATGAGCAGCGCCACCCACATCAGCGGAGGAAATGCCAGCCCAAGGATCGTTACGAACGCCGCCAGCAGGTGCCACTCGATGCTCATGAGCATCATGACGATGAGCGAAGCGGGTTTGCGATAAATCGTCTGGAAGAGGCCCGTCCCAAAAACGCCATGGTAGATGACATCGCGTCCGATGCGGAGCCCGATTTCGTCGCCGCCGTAGATCTTCCCGCGCCAATGGCTTGCGCCTAACGTGTTGAAATGATCGGGGTGTTTGTACTTGAGAAGAGCTTCGGCTTCGCCATACCCGCGCTGCTGCTTCAAATAGGCTTGTACGGTGTTCCGGCGGTAATGCCAGACCTGGGCGGCGGGAGAGAAGCCGA
The DNA here is from genome assembly GCA_963754335.1 of uncultured Phycisphaerales bacterium. GTDB lineage: Bacteria > Planctomycetota > Phycisphaerae > Tepidisphaerales > Tepidisphaeraceae > JBBSDP01. The sequence goes on along the minus strand of CAVWFQ010000003.1, from coordinate 1,458,399 downwards.
TCGAGTAGCCAAGGTCCTGAAGCCGCCAAATCACATCGACGTCATCCCCGGCCTTTCGGAACTGGGGATCAAAGCCATTGATCTGCTTGAGGGCCCAGGTATAGAACGCCATGTTGCAGCCGGGAACATGCTCGGCGGTGCGGTCGTCGATCATCACGTGAGTTGGGCCGCCGGGTGAGAGGCCGACACAATCGGCGATCCAGCTTCCCTCGTCGGGGATCAAATTGGGGCCGCCCATACCGACGTAACCGCTTCGCACCAGCGCAATCGCCAGGTAATAAAGCCAGTCCTCGTCGGCTTCGCAGTCGCTGTCGGTGTAGACAACGATTTCGCCGCGTGCGGCGTTCATGCCGACATTCCGTGCGAAGCTGAGCCCCATGTTTTTCTGACGAATGTTACGCACCCAGGGAAAGCTCTTAAGGATCTGCTGGGTATTGTCGGTGCTTCCATCGTCAACGAAGATCACCTCAAAATCCGCATAGCGAATTCGCTCCATCGAGCGCAGGCAGGTTTCGACCGTGGTTCCCCCGTTGTACGAGCAGACCACCACGCTCATCTTGGGAAGTTTCAGCTTCGAAACCTGGGGGGCGTTTCGGAAAATCTGCTGGATCGCTTCGAAAGCCGGCTTGGGCGTGCGATCGCGCCGCACGATTCCGAAGGCCCAGTCGTCAATTTGCCAGCCGTGGGTGAACCAGTCATCGGTAAAGCTGAAGACGAAAACGCCAACGCTTCCTTCGTCGAAAATGGCTCGAATCTGCGTGTCCAGGATTTGCGCCTGCCGCTCTTCGGTGTATTCGCGGAAGGTATCGATTCCGTATTCCCCGAGCATGAGAGGCAACTCGCCGGCAATGCTCTGAAGGCGGCCCAGGTAGTTGCGAAAGGCGCCTTCGTCGTGGAGATAAACGTTAAAACAGACGAAATCGATGTTTCGCGGCCGGAGGTATTCGGTCGTGGGAAAATTGGCAAAAGTGAAGAGGCAATGCGGAGCTTCGGATTTGCCGACGGCGATCAACTCATCGATGAACTTCTCGATGTTGTTGCGTCCGCAGAAGCGGACGATCTCCGGCGGGATTTCGTTTACGACGCTGATGGCGAGGACCGCCGGATGGTTGCCGCATTCGCGGGCCGAATCGCGGACTGCTTTTCGGGCCTGCTCGGTGACTCGGGGATCGCCGCAGAACGTTAGATTTTTCGCCCAGCTCACATCAAGGAAAATCTTCAGCCCCAATTCCTGGGCCATGTCGAGAAACCAGCGCGGAGGAACGTGATAAATCCGCAGGCAGTTGCCGCCAAGCTCAACAATCTGTTCAAAATCGCGACGGACCTGTTGCCGTTCCGGAAGGAAGAAACCTTCCCGGTTCTGGGCAAACGGGCCGTAGGTGACGCCTTTGACGAAGAACTTTTCGGTGCCGAGACGGAAGAATTTTCCATCGCGACGGACCCGGTCCGTCACCTCGGCGCGACGTTGCCGCGAGGCGCCCGAGCGGGCGGTGTGTGGAACCAGTGCAGCTTGATCGGCAGCTAATGTCATGGAAGGAAACCTGAATCGGCCTCACATACTCCGGGCGCGGCCGAATCCGCCGTTGGGCGTCGGTTTGATGCATCCTTGCAAGTGCTTCATAACCTGCCCTTCGTCGGCAAGCGATTATTGTACCAAAGGGTTAGCGAGCATTATCCTGAGCCCCGGCCGCTTACGCAGCGCGCAAAATCTGATTGCGCCGCATCGACTGTATGCACATAGGCGGCGAATATCGCCGTCAGGCGGGAACCTTTTCGCTCCCGATTACGGTTATCACATAATACGCGCCGGCTCGTCAATTGTTACGTCCGAGTTGAACACGAGGTCCGATAATCCGCTGAGGATTCCCGCGATGCTCGCAGGTTGACGAACTTGCGACGCTGCCCTAACACATTCGTATGGCGATCAGCGCGGATCAGGCAATCGAGGTCTTTGGGTCCGCCACCGATGAGAATCAACACAGCGCCAAACGCGCCTATCAGATCGTTCGGCTGCCGGAGACCGGCGAAGTCTGGGTGACCGGCGACGTCCACGATCATCAGCGAAACTTCGACAAACTGGTGGCCGCCGCCGACCTCCGGGCCAATCCACAGCGACATCTCGTGGTTCACGAACTGATCCACGGCGATCGCTACGATGTCAATGGGGCGGATGGGAGCTGGCACCTTCTCTACCGGGCCGCCGAACTCAAGTGCGACTACCCCCACCAGGTTCACTTTCTCCTTGCCAACCACGATCTGGCGCAGATTCATGGCGAAGGAATCATGAAGGCCGGCATGAGCGTCTGCGAGGCGTTCAACAAGGGAATCCGAAGGGATTTCGGCCAGCGTGCCGGGCCGGTCAATGCCGCGATCACCGAGTTTCTTTTGTCGTTTCCGCTCGCCGTTCAAACACACAACGGCTTGTTTGTCTGCCACAGTCTCCCTGCCGACGATCAGATCGCAGGTTTCGACTACTCGGTTTTCGACCGTGAGCTGACGGCGATGGACTACCGCCGGCGCACCGGGCCGGCTTACCAATTGATTTGGGGCCGCAACATCACTGCGGCGGGCGCGGCGAACTTCGCCGACAAAGTCGGTGCTCAGATCCTCATCACCGGACATCAGCCACAGGAATCCGGATACTTCATTAACGGCGACCGGCACCTCATTATCGCATCGGATCACAATCAAGGCGTATTCGTCCCGATCAACCTTTCGGCGACTTATGACATGGAATCACTGTCGGGGCAGATCCAGAAATTCGTCGCGATGGGCGCCAGCGAGGACGAAGAAGCCTGAGGCCTCAGTGCGCCCCCGCCTCTTTCTTCCGCCGGATGCTTTCAACTTCAACGGGATCATCGGAATTATTGTCAACGACGGCCGCGCGTTGATGCAGGATTTCATCGAGGCGCGGCCAGATAAACGCGAGAAACAGGACGTTCTCCCATTGCTTGACGACGTGATGGCCGGCGTCATAGGCGATCAAGTCGCCGGCCCCAAACCCCAGCGCCGACTCGAAGAGATCGCGGTAGTTCGTGCGGAACTTCAGTCCCGCGCGATCAGTCAACTCGCATCCCTCGCCCAGGTACCACTCTTCGATTCCATTTGGCGTAAAGGTCTTTCTGCCTCTGCTGAATGAGTGAAAGAGCGCACCGACCCAGGGTCCCAGCAGAAGCCAGCTCGTTACGACCGCAAAGCCTGGATTGAGAGCCGGCTGCAGAGAACGGAGATATTGCCGCACCCACGACAGCAAAATAAGATGCCGAAGTTCTTCGAAATACTTCGAGATGAACCAGGCAAAGAGAAAAATTCCCGCCCAGAGCAGCAGCTTCCACGTCCCGACATCGAAGAGCACCGTGACCAACGTCGCCAGCAATACCCAGATGTAGATCCAGCCGAGGACCACCGCCGCGGCAGGATGGTGATTGACGATCATGCCGCCGACAAATCCCACCAGGATGAGCGGCCAGAGAAAAAAAGAGCGATGTACGCAGTAGACGACGATCTCTTCCGTGCTGAAATGCTGGCCTTTTTTCTTGAAAATCGAAAACGCGCCAAAGCCAGTGAGGACCCAGCCGAAAAACCCAGCCAGGCGCGACAAAAGAGATCGACGGGGCGCCGAAGTAACGACGGTTCGCTGCCGTACCGCTACGGCAGTGCCGTCCGCGGCTCGGGCTTGCGAAATTTCCGATGCTGGTTCAGCCATGCTGGTCCTCGCCCATTTTGCCCATCTTAAAGTCGCAGTTTCCGTCGTCGCTGATATGGTAGCATCGAATCAACCATGCTGCTAAGTGTGAACGACCTGGAAATTGCCTATGGCGCCATCAAGGCGCTTCATGGTGTTTCGCTGCAAATCGATCGCGGAGAAATTGTCGCCCTGATCGGCGCCAACGGAGCCGGAAAGACGACCCTGCTTCGCGCCATCAGTGGCTTGCTCAAACCGATTCGCGGGCAGATCATCTGGGATCCGCTGAACGGCGCGCCGTTCAAGCCCTCTCCCACTCCGGATGTCGCCGCCCCTTCGGTTCAAAATCTGAATGAGCTTCCGGCGCACGAGATCGTTCGCCTCGGCGTCAGCCACGTGCCGGAGGGACGGCAGATCTTTCCCAATCTCACCGTGCGCGAGAATCTTCTGCTCGGAGCGTATCAGGAGCCGTCCGCGGAGCGGATCAGGGTTGGGATGGACAAATGCTTTTCGCTCTTTCCCTTTCTCGCCGAGCGGCGCACGCAACGTGCCGGTACGCTCAGCGGGGGAGAGCAGCAGATGCTCGCGATCGGCCGGGCGCTGATGGCCAAGCCACAGCTTCTGCTGCTGGACGAACCGTCGCTGGGACTGGCCCCGCTGGTCGTGCGAAAAATTTTTCAGATCATCCGCGAAATCAATGCCGCGGGCACAACCATTTTCCTCGTCGAGCAAAACGCCCACATGGCGTTGGGAATCGCCCATCGCGGCTACGTTCTTCAGACGGGCCGTGTCATCATGAGTGATAAGGCCTCCGTGCTTCTGGAAAATCCGGATGTGAAAAAAGCGTATCTCGGTGGATGAATGACGGGTTTCGGAATCTTCGCCCTTTCGGATTACAATACGGCCCATGTCTTCACACCGGCCGAATGACATCCCATCGTCGGAAATTACCGACCCGAAACTATATCTGACGCGCCGGCTGATCATGCGTAGCGCGGTGCTGGGCGGATCGACGCTCGCCACGGGCTGGATCTACCGCCGGCTGAATTATCCCCCGGCCCCCCCGGTTCAGCTCGCGAACCTCTCCGGCCTCGTGACGCCGACGACCGCTCCGACCCATTCTGCCTTCGCGACGACAGAACCGCGTACGAGCCTGGAAAACATCACGCATTACAATAACTATTATGAATTCTCGACGGACAAAGAGGGAGTCGCCGAAGCCGCGCACAACTTCGTCACCAGACCATGGACGGTAAGCGTCGGGGGTTTATGCAGTAAACCAGCCAATTTCGACTTGGACGATCTGGCCCGGCTTTTCCCGCCTGAGGAGCGCGTCTATCGGATGCGCTGCGTCGAAGCATGGTCCATGGTGATTCCCTGGGACGGATTTTCGCTTTCAAAGCTGCTCGATCGCGTTGAGCCCACGTCGGCGGCGAAGTATGTCGCGTTCCAGACTCTCTTTGATCCCAAGCGGATGCCCAATCAGGATCGCGATTTCCTCGGCTGGCCTTATATCGAAGGACTTCGTATGGACGAGGCGATGCATCCATTGACGATTCTCGCCACCGGCATCTATGGAAAAGCCCTTCCACCGCAGGACGGGGCGCCGATTCGGCTTGTGGTTCCATGGAAATACGGGTTCAAGGGGATTAAATCGATCGTGAAAATCCGGCTCGTGGATACACAGCCGAAAACGACCTGGAACGAAGCCGGCCCCAACGAATACGGCTTTTACGCCAACGTGAATCCGCAAGTAAGGCACCCGCGCTGGAGTCAGGCCACCGAACGACGTATTGGCCACGGAACGCGCGATACCCTGATCTTCAACGGATATGGCGACGAGGTCGCATCGCTTTACTCCGGAATGGATCTACGCGTGAATTTCTGAATAAGCCGAGGCGAGCACCGGCGTCTTGAAACTGCCAGAACGGAAGATGAAAAATACATCCTTCGCCAAGCTCGTCGTGCTGACCAATGCGATGGTCCCGCTGGCGATGCTGTCGTGGGATTCGGCCCATGACCGGCTCGGCGCCAATCCGACGGCTTTCATTACGCATACGACCGGGACTCTCGCGCTGATCTTCCTGATCGGTTCTCTGGCGATGACCCCGCTTCGAAAAGTGAGCGGCTCGAATTATTTCGGCCATTTCAGGAAATTGCTCGGATTGATCGGATTTTTCTATCTCTGTTTGCACCTTTTGACGTATTTGGGCTTTGATCGCGCCTGGAAACTGTTGACCGTTCCAGCGGATGTCCTGCATCGCCGGTTCATTCTCGTCGGCATGCTCGCGTTTGTACTGCTCATTCCACTTGCGGCAACTTCGACGAGCGGAGCGGTCAAACGCCTTGGCGCAAAGCGATGGAAGCAACTGCATCGTCTGGCGTATATCGCCGCTGGGCTAGGCGTCATTCACTACTACATGCTCGTGAAAGCCGATACGACCAAGCCGCTCGTCTACGGCGCGGTGCTCGCGGCGCTGCTCCTGTCGCGACTCGTCAGGACACGCCGGATTCAGCCTCCCGCCGGACGTCGCGAGTTTCCGATGCGAACCGCTCCGGGCGGATCCGCCTCTTGAGCGATGCGCACCGCTGGTCAATCCGCTCTTTACTGCCGACAATGGCCGGAATGTTTCAGCAATCCTGGCTCTTCTATGCGCTGTTGTCCGCGGCATGTGCGGCTTTGATTCCGATTTTTGGCAAGAAGGGAATGAAAGAAATTGATTCCAACCTCGCGACTACGGTGCGAAGCATCATCATGACGCTATTTCTCGTTGTGGTCTGTTCTTCGATGGGAATCTGGTCGAAAGTGCAATCGCTTCACGGACGAGCGGTGGCGATGATTGTCTTGTCGGGAGTGGCCGGTGCGCTCTCATGGCTTTTTTATTTCAGGGCAATCCAGGTGGGCGAGGTCTCCCAGGTCGCGCCGATCGATAAGCTAAGCATGCCTCTGGCGGTATTGCTTGCGGTGATCATCCTCGGCGACCGCCCATCCGGCTTGAATTGGGTCGGCATCGCGCTCATTGCCGCGGGCGCCTATCTCGCGGTCTTGCCCGCACACCGATAGTCGAGCCTGCGACCTCATGGCTCATTACGACTCAGCCGCAAAGCATTGTCGAGCTGCGCGATGACCGTTTCGAGTCGGCGTCTTTGGGCCAGTTTCATCTCAACCCGTCCGAACCGAACGCGATAAAAGAGATTCGTCAACCGCAGCACGGTCTGATACGCGTCGCTCGGGAGAAACAGAAGCGATTCGCCAAATTCACGCGGCGTCAGATGTTCCGGCCGCACGAGGCGATGCCGGGCCAAAAGGAGCGTCAGGTCGTCATAAAACCCGAGTTGGCGGGCCAGGCGCATCTGTTCGCTCATGGGCAACGAGCCGATTCCCATCCGCGCCGCCCGCCGGCGAAGTGTCCATTTCTCCCACAGGAAAAGGCAAAGTGCCACGATCACCCCGAGCACCATGAGCCAGACGACCGCTCCGAGGAGCGTGGATGACACTTTCCAAAACCCGACCCAGAACGCCAATGTCGGCCGCCAGTGATCGGGTGCCGTCGCGCGGCCGCGGATCACCAGATTCAACATCTTGTTCTCCACGTTCTGGATCAGGTTCTCCTGATCCTGATTGTCGAACGCGATCACCTTGTTCGCGTATGTGAACTCCACAAAATCGAGCAGGTGATTGAACTTCTGCCACAGCCCGCCCTTGCCGGAACGGCTGTCGGCTTCGCTGTCACTGGTGGGGTCAAAAGTGTGCCAGCCATCCGGCGCACGCACCTCGACCCAGGCATGCGCCGCCGATTCGCGCACGAGGTAGTATTTCCCAAGCCCGTTGTATTCGTCCGGGGTCGTCTTGAAGCCGACCACCATTCGAGCCTGCATACCCAGGCTCTGACACATGAGGGCCATGGCGCCAGCGAAATATTCACAGTGGCCGCGCTTGAGGTCGTAGAGAAATGTAACGATCGGGTCGCGCCCGGCGATTCGCTTGGAATCGGTCAGGTCGAGCGTGTATTTAAAATTCGTGCGCAAATACCGCTCGATGTTCTCCGCGATTGCCTCGTCGTACGGGCCGGCAATCCCGGGCGTTCCGCGTCGAGCGGCCAATGGACCCTGCGCATCCGTTCCGGACACTTCCGCCCGGCGAGCGAACTCGGCAACCTTCGGATCGATCTCGCGCTCAATCTCGAAGCGGGCGGATTTGTGGTCGTACGCCCACTGTTTGATTTTCTCAATCGTGACGACGCCGAACGGACCTTTTCCGAACGACCACGAGGCCTCGTCCGCCCATTCGTTGACCAGATCGCGCGGCTGATCAATCTGATCGGCCAACTCTCGCAAGTCGCCGGCCGGCGCGGGGCCCAGATCATTGGAAGAAGTCACTCGGTATTGGAGTTGTTCGGAAAGCGGCTCGGCGGTCTGTAACGCGCCGTCCGACTCGCCGTAACGGAGCCGCAGTGGGCGCATCGGCTGGAAACTCAGCGGTCCCCCGATCGCAAAGAGCACGTTTGAACCGGTCGCGTGCAAGGTCACATCCTGTTCCCATTGATCAGCGCCGGGCCTGGCGGCGTGCAAGGTTGCCGACTGCTCGCGGTCGAGGTTTTGCGGCGTTTCGTCGGTTGGGGTGCGCGTCCATTTCATCCCACTGTAACGATCCAGCGTAACGCCGCGCAAAAGCAACGTTCGCGTTCCATCGACCGGCATGCCGTTATGGGCCACGTGGACGTAGGCGACGATCTCCGTGTTCTGCTGGATTTTTGCGACCTGCTGGAAATCCACCTGATCGCTGAAACCGACCAACGTCTGATTCGCGCGGATTTGCAATTGTCCAAGCAACCCTGCCCCCGTTCCGCGCGGGAAAAGAAGAAACACCAGCACGCCAAAGACGATTGCAACACACGAGACGACCACGGTCAGCCGCCGCATCGACCGAGTGAGATAGCGCTGGTCCTGGCGCAGCATCGCCGCGCTGAACTTTTCTTCCGGCACCGCAAAAGCCGACTTGGCTGCATCGGCCTCGATTTTCAAGTGGAAAAGGAGACAGCAGTACAGCGAAAGAAACAGGTAACCGATCAGCAGGATTCCGAAGAATAAGCTGGCCGTGTTGATCGAGGCGGCCACCATCATCAGCAGTCCGAGAACGAGGAGTTGCCCATAATCGCGGTTCCCGCGCACCTCGTAGAGTTTGACGATCTGCAACAAAACGAGGAACTCGCCGATCACCATGACTGCGGTCGTCGCCGAGGAAAAGCCCTCGCGGATCACATAGAGGAGGGCGCAGATCGTAATCAGATTCGCGACCAGCCGCGGCATCGGCGCATAGCGTCCGGTACGGATCAGCCATCCGTTGAGTAAGACCGCCCCGCATCCCAGAACCCAGATTCCCGCTGATTGAAACGCGATCGCGAAGCCGGTCATTCCCAGCAGGAGAAGCAGATACAGAGCCGGCTTGAATTGACGGATATCGTACATCTTTATTTTGAAGCGACCGAAGTCGGCTCAGACTCCCGGGGTATCTGCTGGTCGGCCGGCATACAGGTCTCAAAATCAATGTCTTTCTCAAAGGTAAACCACGCGGCGCTGCCGGGCGAAACAGCGGAGACGATCACCATTCCTCCTCGCGCCTCTTCATGCAGCCCCATCTGCACATCGCGCGGCGTGAAAAGGACCGGCGTGGTCCCGGATTTGAGCAGGCCGTGACAATTCTCCAGCAGCGATTCGATTCCGTGTTCGCTGTTGGCGGAAAGTCGGGCGAGGGCCGAAAGGATTTCTCCGCGTTGCGTCTTTCCGCGGAGCGGAGGAATGCCGACCCATCCGTCCGACCAGGCGAACAGGCCGACGGACAGACCCGAATCGAGCGCCCTTGGCAGCAAGCGAAGCCGCCATGGCGATCGATTTTTCCACGAGAACTGCCTCCCGCAACGTCGGTTCGCTCAGGCGGGTTTCGACCAGAATCAACAATCGCGGCGGGGAGACTTTTGTCATTTCCTTCGACACCAGGACTCCGGTCCGCGCACTGCGTCGCCAGTAAATCCATCGCGGGTTGTCACCGCGGCGGAACTCCTTGACGCCATAGAACTCATCGCTTCCGCCCGATCGTGGACGCATGGTCGGCCCGCTCAAGTCAGCCGAACGGCACAACGTAAGCAGTCGGGAATCCACTCGCGCAAGGGGCGGATAGATGACCAGATGCTCCTTGTGTCGCTGCACGATGGCCCGCTTGATGAAACCGAACGGGAAGCTCGTTCCGAGCTGAAAGCGGTCGAATTCGTATAGGCCGCGGCGTTTGGCCACAAGTTCCGAAGGCACGATCGCGGTCATGCCGGGCGCTACGTGCAACAAATAACTCTGCGGCTGATGAGTAAACCCCTGCACTCCATCCAGTTCGCTAATGCTCACCGAAAGGCTTGGCCAGAACCGCTTCAGATTAGTGATCTCGTAGACGGCGCGAAGGGTCCGGCCCACAACCCCATGCTCTGGCAGCACGCGACGCACTTTGAGGCGCCGCACCACCGACCGGCTGATCACGCCGCTGATCAGCAGGATTCCGATCATCAGGCCGAATGTGGCAAAAAGGAGGTTCGCCTGGCTGTTGTTGGCCGCCAGCCCCATGAACAACATCAGGCAGCAGTAAATCAATCCAGTCAGGGAAAAATCGAGGCCCGGCCTTTCACGGACCAGCGTCATTCCGGTGCGACGCTGTAACGCCCGCTTTGCCGCGCTGCGCCGGGGTTCGCGGCGCGTGACCGGCGGCACGGAGGGTTCGACGGTAGGAGTCAGTTCCAGCGACATAGCTCACCGCGGAGTCGCCACTTCGTCCAGAATCCTTTGCAAGACTGCCTGGTTGCCTTGCGCATCGCCGTTGGAAAGATAAGTCTTTCCAAGCACGCGATGGCCGCAAACGGCGATGAAAAGTTTCTTAACGTCGTCAGGGGTAACGTAGTTGCGGCCGTCCAGGCGGGCGGAAGCCTGCGAAGTCTGTGTCAGCGCCAAAGCGCCCCGCGGCGAAACACCAAGCCGCAATTCATCGCTTAATCGCGTTTTCTCAATCAGGTCGAGGATATACTCGACGATCGCCGGATCCAGTTTGACCTGCGCCAAAGAGTCCTGAAGTTCCACAACCTGTGGCGCAGTCATGACTGCCTCGAGCCTCTCCAGCGCACCGCGTCCCGGCTGCGTCGTCAGAATCCGGTGTTCCGCCTGCCGGTCGGGATACCCGACCGAGATTCGCACTACAAAACGGTCGAGCTGGTTCTCCGGAAGATGATACGTCCCTTCGAACTCGAAGGGATTCTGTGTTGCCACAAGCATGAACGGGCGCGGCAGCGGAATAGTCTGGTTTTCAACGCTCACCTGCTCCTCGCTCATCGCTTCCAGCAGCGCCGACTGGGTTCGCGGCGTGGTGCGATTGATCTCGTCGGCCAAAACGATGTTGGCGAAGATGGGGCCGGCTTTGAACTCGAATGCATTGGTCTTATTGTTGAATATCGAGACCCCGAGTACGTCGCTGGGAAGCAGGTCCGGCGTAAGCTGAATTCGGGAAAACTTGCAATCGATGCTTCGCGCCAGCGATCGGGCCAGAACGGTCTTTCCTACGCCGGGCACATCCTCGATGAGCACATGGCCGCGCGAAAGCAATCCGATCAGCAAGAGGTCCACCGCACGCGGATCCCCCAAGAACACCTTTCGGATATTTTCGCGCAAACCATCAATGAGAGAATTCACCACCACGCACTCCCGCGTTTCCGCCGCCGGTCAAACCTGACCGGATCATGATACACGTCGCGCAGACTAACTGCACGTCAACCGGCAGGTCGTATTCAAACAACCGGTGTAGTCCATTGCGCTTGTGTGCATGGAATGCCCGTTTGCCTCTTTTCCGTCTCGCCGGCTAATCCCGAAGATACGCGCTATTGTCAGCTGAAAGGAATCCAGTCCCGGCGCTGGCGTTCCCCGCCGAGCTGGCAGTGAACCTTTGCCGTAATGTTTCGGCGTGGCCATCACAGTACCCGACGTTCGTCCCCTCTCGGTGTCGGAATCCCTGCGTGCCGGCCGTTCGCGCGAAGAAGCCGATATCGTCGGCAGGCTGCGGAGACCGCATGAATTTGTCCGCCCCCGCCGCATATTGACCGTCACCGAACAGCGCGCACCCGCTCGTATTGCTCACGTCCGTAAGTTTGGCGGGAAGCGGGATCGTTTCGTATTCTCCGTGTCCGATGGTTGATGTGTTGTAGTTATAGCCGGTGAAAGGATTGCCCGACGTGTTGGAGTTCCCGTCGAACGATGGGCACTGCTGGACCGCCGTCTGGCCTATCGCGTCCCAGAGCAGGCCCGGTGTGGTCACCGCTCCCGACGGACTCATAGTAGTAGTGAAATCCCAGTCCGTTTCCGCGAATGTCGGCCCGCTCCCCGAGTACCAATAGGCCGGCGGATAGCTGCCTTTCGAGTTGTCGGCGTATACGTTGACGGCTACCAGCATCTGTCGAAGATTTGACAGGCATTTGACTCGCTTGGATTCTTCCCGCGCCGCCGCCAGGGCCGGAAGCAACAGGCCGATCAGCAGCGCAATAACTCCAATTACAACTAAAAGTTCCACCAGCGTGAAACCCGTGCGCCGGCAGGAGGGCTGACACGATTCGTGCTGGGCAGGATCCGGAGCAGGCGAATCCGCCAGGTTCAACCGACGGTCGACCAATTTCCGTAGGTTCATCGGCGCCTTCCCAGACATCGAGAGCAAAGTGGCCTTTGAAAATCGCGATTGGCTTGAAGCTCCCTCGATCAGCCGAACCGCCCCGCGCAAATGCGGGGACCTTTGCTCGAGGCAAAGGTCCCCGCCCCGATTCGCGAATTCTTATTTGCGACGCCGCAGAAGCGGCACTGCCGCCAGGACCAAAACGGTCCCGATTGTGGCTGGCTCGGGCACGGCCGAAATCGAATCCAGCACAAGCCGGTCATTCGTGGGCACATCAAATTGGATGTAGTTCACCGACGATAGTCCGGACCCCGCGAGATCGAACCACGTTCCTCCGGCAGAGCCGTTTAAGACTGATTGCGAAAGCATCTGCGTATAAGTAAGTCCATTAAAGAGAGAAAGCGGATCCACAGAATCCGGCGCAAAGGGCTTAAATTGGTCCGCCGCCTGGGTACCCAACCCTTGATCGGCGAAATACGAATTTCCGAACTGATCGAGCGTGATCGGCGCGTCGAGCCAATAGTTGGTTGGGGCATCCAGGTTCTGCACCACACCTCCAAAAAGCGGCACGAAATTCGTCCCATCGCTGCTCACTTTGACGATCGCCTGCGATGGCTTTCCCAGCGTGGTGATGGGGGAACCAGCAGTCGCTTCCGAGGTCCCAACATTTTCGATTCCAGTATTTGTAAAAACCCCGACCTGGCCGTTTCCAGCAACCGTCGCCGAGAGGTGAAGCGTTACAGAACCGGTGCCGTACACAGTGAGGATCTGGCCGGGGTCGTAAGGCGGGTTAAACGGGTTAAGACCGGAGCCGAATCCCGTATCGCCGTCGAGAAGTCCAAGCGGCGCCGACGGGTTGTCATCCACCGGTGCATTCGTCGGAACGGATCCGATTGAATACGAAGTTACCTGATCGGCCGTCACCCCGCCCAGTACAAGTGAAGTACCACCCAAAGGAACCAAGACCGCGAGACCCCATTGGGGTGCATTGCGAACACGGAACATGCGAAATCTCCTGTGCCGAGCGCGCGGCACGAAAGGAAAACCCTCGGCCGCGCGAGGCGAATGCCGCTCAGTGGCAGTCGCAGGGCAAGACCGAGGGAAGCATGTCCGTGGATGAATGAATCAACGACTCAACGCGACGCCGCCAGGCTCTGGCTGCCGCGATTGCACCGCCGATACACCAGCGCGAAAGTGCTGCGACCCGGCCGTCCCATCTCGCGAGGACGATTCGGATAAAACGGCTCAGCGCACATTGCGCCGAGTCCGACATGCCCACGGGCCGGTCTTCTGGCTTAGGACGTGATGCGGCAAAACCCACATCGCTTCGCGATTCGCCTTCCCACCAATCTGAATCGGCAGTGGCTCACCTTCGCGAATTCGTCCATCACAGCGGCGCGTCCGCGGCGGAATTGAACCGCCTTCCCAATACCGATGCGCGTTGATGTTTTCACATCACTACGCCCGGCAGGCTTCGCAGCCGCCCAAGGGCAAAAGTCACCCTATCGGTTCGAGGCGAGATTGCAAGACGGGAATAAATGTTTTCGGTGCACAGTCGTCCGCTGGCATCTTGACAGCGCCCGCCGGTGCTTTAGGATATGGAAGTCTCCCCGATTTTTCGGGCGTTCGTCGAGAGGTTTGGCGCGTGGCCAAATGGGTAGGCGAGCCGGGCCGGATCGCGGTTTGAATCGGCTCGTGCCTTGGGAGTTTTGCACCGCGAAACGGTCACACCTCTGTCCGCTTCCGCCTTCAGGCGGATCGCGTCCGGTGTCCCCTTTCGCTGAATTGAGCGAACGACTACCCGGTAGTGTAACGGTAGCACAAGAGATTTTGATTCTCTTTGTCCTGGTTCGAATCCAGGCCGGGTAGCATTCTTTTACGATGTCCCTCACGGCAATCATTCTTGCAGCAGGCAAAAGCACGCGGATGAAATCGCGGAAGCCCAAGGTGCTTCACGAAGTCTGCGGCAAGCCGATGCTCCACTACGTTCTCCAGGCCTGCTTCGGCGCCGGTTGCGATCGCGTGCTGGTCGTCGTAGGACATGGCAAGGATGAGGTCGTCGACCAATTCGCCGATGAACAGCGCACCACCTGGATCGAGCAAACCGAACAACTCGGCACCGGTCACGCCGCCAGGATGTGTGAGAACGCGCTCAAGCGGCAGAGTGGCGATGTGTTCATCCTCGCCGGTGACGGCCCCCTGATCCGTGACGAGGTTTTGCGCACGCTGCTTCACGCCCACCGCGACGAGCGGGCGGCCGCGAGCATGGCCACCGCGATCCTGGATGATCCGACAGGCTACGGGCGCATCGTGCGCGACGCGGATGGTAAGTTCATGGAGATCGTCGAGCAAATCGATTGCACGCCGGAGCAGCGCGAGATTCGCGAAGTTTTTCCCAGCTACTATTGCCTGAAGATCGAGGAATTGCTGTGGGCGCTCTCCCAACTCAAAAACGAAAACAAGAAGGGTGAATTCTACCTGACCGACATTTATGGAATTCTGCGCAGGGCTGGTCATAAAGTCCTCGCCGTTCAGGCGGTGACGGCAGAGGATGTGCTGGCCGTCAACACGCAGGAACAACTGGCGCAGGTGGACGCGGTCATGCAGGATCGGATCCAGCGGCAGTTGCGCGAATCCGGCGTCTCGGTCCCCAGCCCGGTCAACACTTATGTCGAAGCCGGCGTGAGCGTGGGCCAGGACACGGTTCTCCGGCCTTTCACCCATATAGGGCATGATTCGAGCATCGGACGCGAGTGTGTGGTCGGCCCTTTCGCGTTGCTTCCGCCGGAGAGCATCGTCCCCGACGGAGTTGTCGTCGCCGGGAATGTGTCGGCTGAATCCGCGTCGATCGATCGTCAACGAGTGAAGTGAAATGCGAACATCGAACATTCAACATCCAACATCCGACATCGAACGCAGACATTTCCTTCGATGTTCGATGTTGGATGTTCGTATTCGATTTGCCGAATTCACGGTTGAGGAACGGAGCTGACCATGGCCAAAATCGATCCCGATCGCCTGAAGCTCTTCACCGGCCGTGCCAATCCACAGCTCGCCCAGAAGATCTGCGATTCGCTCGGCATTCCGCTTGGCCGCGGGCACACTGACCTCTTTCCAGACGGCGAGCTGATGGTCAAGGTGGAGGAGGACGTGCGCGGCCGCGATTGTTATGTCGTGCAGCCGACTTGTCAGCCGGTCAATGCCCATCTGATGGAACTGATGATCTGGATCGATTGCCTTCGCCGCGCAAGCGCGAAAGCGGTGACGGCGGTGATTCCGTATTTCGGATATGCCCGTCAGGACCGCAAGGATGAGGGTCGCACGCCGATCACCGCCAAGCTCGTCGCAAATCTGTTGGAGCGCCGGCGCCGACCGGGTGGTGTCGGTCGATCTTCACGCCGCTCAGGTACAGGGTTTTTTCGATATCCCGGTCGATCATCTTCACGCCGACCCCGTGCTCATCAAATGGTTCAAGTCACTGAAGCTGACGAATCGGGTCTTTGTGTCGCCGGATGTGGGAAACGTCAAACGCCGCAGATCTACGCCAACAAACTCGGCGGTGAAATCTGCATTATCGACAAGCGTCGCAAGAGTGGCTCGGAAACCGAAGCGCGGCACATCATCGGCGACGTGAATGATAAAAACGTCCTGATGGTGGACGACATGATCACCACCGCGGGCACGATGACCGAGGCCGTGCGGATTCTTCGCGATAATGGGGCGAAGGAGATCTTCATCGCCGCCACGCACGCGATCTTCGCCGGAGAGGCAATGAAGCGGCTGGCCAAATGCAGCTTTACGAAGATCGCGGTGACCGACACGATTCCACTGGGAAATCGGGCCGATGCGATCAAGGACCGGCTGGAGGTGCTGAGCGTGGCGGACCTGCTCGGCGAGGCGATCAAACGCATCCATCACAATGAATCGGTAAGCCACCTGTTCGAATACAACGGAGACGAAAAGTAAGTCGTTCGTAGTGCGGGCTTCAGCCCGTACGATTTAATAACGGCGGAAGATACGGGCTGAAGCCCGCACTACAAACAAATTCGAGGATAACGATACCATGGCTATTCAATCTGCGAATGTAACCGTCAAGCCGCGAGCGGAACTGGGATCGCGGGCGAACAAGCGCCTGCGCAACTCGGGGTTCGTGCCCGGCGTCATCTACGGCCACAAGGAAGCTGTGGTACCCATCACGCTCCCGAAGAAGGAGCTGCGCGGTCATCTCGATCGTGGCGCGCATTTGTTCGATTTGGCGCTGGAGGGCAAGAGCGAGAAGGTGCTCGTCAAGGAAGTTCAGTTCGATCACCTCGGGCTCGATGTCATTCACGTGGATTTCGCGCGGGTGAGCCTCGATGAAAAGGTCAGGGTCACCGTCCCGGTTGAACTCAAGGGTGAGCCCAAAGGCGAAGCCGAAGGCGGCGTGCTTCAGCAGATTATCAACGAGCTGGAAGTTGAATGTCTTGTGACCGACATTCCCGATGCGATTCGCCATAATGTCTCCGACATGGCCATGAACGATTCGGTCCAGATCAAGGACCTCAAGCTTCCGCCAGGCGTGCGCGTTCTTCAGGACGAAGACCTGATGGTCGCCACCGTGCGCGAAATCGTCGATCAGGCAGCGGCACCGGTGGAAGGTGAAACCGCCGAGCCGGAACTGATCGGCCGCAAGCCGACCGATGAAGAAACCGCGGCGGCTGGGGCAGAGGGAGCGGCCGCAGAGAAGAAGTAATGTACGGTGGCCTGGCCCACCTTCTCAGACGTGGTGGGCCAAGCCCACCCTGCGTATGAAGCTCATTGTTGGTCTCGGCAATCCGGGTTCACAGTATGCCGGAACACGGCACAACATCGGCTTCGAGATGCTGGATGAGCTGGCGAGCCGGATTGGAGCCGCGCCGCCAGGAGAGTTTGATCGGCTGGCGCGTACGAAGTTCGACGGCTTGGCTCTCGAAGGACGTGCCGGCGACGAGAAGCTGTTACTTCTCAAGCCCATGACGTTCATGAACGTCAGCGGCCGCGCGGCGCAGGCGGCCCTCGCGTTTTATCAGCTCGATCCGCGGGACGTGCTGGTGGCTTTGGATGATGTGGCCCTGCCCAGCGGACGGATCCGCCTGAGATCTGGCGGAAGCAGCGGCGGGCACAACGGGCTGAAGGACATTGAGCGGGCGCTGGCCACCGACCAGTACCCCAGATTGCGGCTGGGCATCGATCCTGCCCCGCCGCGTATCCCGCAGAGGGATTATGTGCTGGGCCGATTCAGCCCGGAACAACGGGACCGGCTCGGACCGGCGCTTCAGCGAGGCGTTGACGCGATTTTGGTCTGGATCGAAAAAGGAATCGCCGCGGCGATGAATCAGTTCAACGCTTCGGAGGAGAAGAGCGGACGTGACGGAGTGACCGAGTGCTAGCGAAACGAGCGAGACTAAACCGGTGGCCGCCAGTCGCGGACACAAACATGATTGGAGACCGTGACAGATGACAGCGACAATTGCAGACTCACAATATGAAGCGATGTTCCTTTACGGCCCCACCGCCGCGCAGGACTTTGAAGCCGCACAGAAAAACGTGCGCGCAATCGTGGAGCGCCATGGCGGTAAAGTACTGGTCCTGAAGAAGTGGGACGAGCGCAAGCTGGCTTACGAGATCAAGAAGCAGAAGCGCGGCACGTACATCATCTGCTATTACACCGGGCCCGGCGCGTCGGTCGGCGCGATCGAGCGCGATGTAAATCTGAGCGATGATATTCTCCGCGTCCTGGTGACCAAGGCGGATCACCTGAACGAAACGGAGATGGCCGCCGTCGAGCCCCAGCCGATTCAGCCGCGCGAGGAGCGCAATTCGTGGGATCGCCCTTACACTGAAGATCGCCCGCGCCGCGACGACCGGGGCCCGCGAGGAGCGTCCGCCGCGTGAAGGAGCCGACCGCCCCCCGCGAGCGCCCAAGCGCGACGAGGCATCAGTGGAAGCGTCCGGCGACAAGGACTAAAACGAACGTCATGGAGGACCGCGCAAACAAACGTCGACTTCACAATGGATTCGACTCCGATTCACTCTTGAAGACGAGGTGAGCCATGGCAAGCTATAACAAGGTCCTCCTGATGGGGAACCTGACCCGCGATCCGCAGCTGAAATATCTGCCGAGCCAGACGCCGGTGGTCGAATTCGGGCTCGCGTGCAACCGCAAATTCAAATCCGCCAGCGGCGAAGACCGGGAAGAGGTCACCTTCGTTGATTGTTCGGCCTTCGCCAAGACGGCTGAGCTGATCAATCAGTATTTCACGAAGGGCAAACCGATCTTTGTCGAAGGCCGCCTTAAGTTCGACGAATGGGAAGACAAGCAAGGCGGCGGCAAGCGCAGCAAGCTGCGCGTGGTGGTCGAGAATTTCCAATTCATCGGCGGCCGTGACGGAGCCGGCGGTGGAGGTGGCGGACGCGGTGATGCAGGCGGCGGAGGCGCATCGTACGATGATTCAGACTATTCGAGCCGCCCCCCACGCCCGGCTCCCGCCCGCAGTCCGCAGCGTCCGCCGACGGGCGCACAGGCTCCTGCCGCGCCACCCCCTGCCGCCGCCGAAGCTCCCTTCGGCGACGAACAGCAGTTCAAGGAAGACGACATTCCGTTTTGAACGACCGCGCGGGGAGTGCGAAAGTCAAGGTTTTCGGCATCACAAAAGAAGGACGAAGCGAAGAGGACATCATGGCAAATGTAAAGCTACTTCTGAAAGAGAGTCTTAAGAACGTCGGCAAGGTTGGAGATATCGTCGAGGTATCGCCCGGCTTTGCGCAATTATCTTCTCCCGCGCGACCTGGCCGTCGAGCCAACGGCTGGTAACGTGAAAAAGATCGAGGCGCGCCGCCAGGAGATCGAACGACAGGAGCGCGAGCGGCTCGAACAAATGGCCGCTCTCATCAAGCAGCTCGAAGGCGTCGAGGTCACCCTGGAGCGACGTGCCAACGAGCAAGGCCACCTCTTCGGATCGGTGACTGCCACCGACATCGCCAAGGCTTTGCAGACACAGGGATTCAACGTCAACCCCGATGATCTGAATCTGCCCGGACGCCTTGACCGTATCGAGAAGTACGCGGTCGAAGTGAAGTTCGCCGACGAGTTGACGACGAGCATCAAAGTCTGGGTCGCACCGGACGCCGACAGCAAGGCGTTGATCGATTCCGCCTCGAAGGCTAAGGATAAGGCAGCCGCGGAGACGGCGGAAAAGGCCGAAAAATAGAGGCGCGGCTACATACAGCTTGCGTTCATTATTTGAGGGCCGCCCGAACTGCGGGGGTGCGGCGCTTTCGCCGTGAATCGATATGAAACCGAGTGATTGGTTCCTCGTCGGATTGCGGCTGTTTGGCGTGTGGGAGCTGCTTCAATTTGTTGGCGAAGCTGTCAGCGGGGCTGAAATCCATTGGGGAATGGCGTCGATACGCACTACCGCGGAATCTGCCTACTGGTTTCATGCGGCCGTTAATCTGTTTGTTGGCCTGGCACTTATCGTTTATGCGCCCGGCATTGAAGCCTTGATGACATGGCGTTCTTCGCCCGAAAAGCCGTGTCACCAATGCGGCTACGATCTCCGCGCTTCGCCTGGTCGTTGCCCGGAATGTGGAGCTGAGCCAATCCCCGAGAAACCGAAGATTTGAAATCTTGCAGCAATCCGCGTTTTTTCATCCATTGCCTTAAATTTGTAGAAACTTCCGCCCCCAAAAGGAGACTCGAAAATGGCCGCGTATGATCCCGATCCCAAACTGAAATTTACCTTCGGACTCTGGACGGTTGGAAATATCGGTCGCGATCCGTTCGGCGGGCCGGTGCGCGAACAGCTTTCGCCGCCGCAGATTTGCGACCTGGTCGGCGAAGTCGGCGCATACGGCGTCAATTTCCACGACAATGATCTGGTTCCGATCGATGCCAGCGCGGCCCAGCGCGACCAGATCGTGCAGCGACTTCAGGAAAGCCCTGAAGGACAACGGCCTGGTCGTTCCGATGGCGACCACCAATCTCTTCACCGATCCAGTCTTCAAGGACGGAGCCTTCACGAGCAACAACGCCAAAGTCCGCGCTTATGCGATTCAAAAGACGATGCGGGCGATGGACCTCGGCGCGGAAATGGGGGCGAAAATTTATGTGTTCTGGGGAGGCCGTGAAGGCGTCGAAAGCGACGCCACGAAGAACCCCGTCGAAGCGATCAAGCGATTCCGCGAAGCGATCAATTTCCTCAGCGATTACTCGATCGACCAGAAGTACGGCTACAAGTTTGCCTTCGAGGCCAAACCCAACGAGCCGCGCGGGCACATGTATTTCGCCGTCACCGGCTCTTACCTGGCGATCATCCCAACCCTCAAGCATCCGGAAATGTGCGGCGTCAATCCCGAGGTGGCCCACGAGCACATGGCGGGATTGAATTTCGTTCATCAGGTTGCGGCGGCGCTGGAGGCCGGGAAACTCTTTCATATTGACCTGAACGATCAGGAATTCGGTCGATACGATCAGGATTTCCGATTCGGACAGGTGAACCTCAAGCACGCGTTTTTCCTGGTGAAGCTGCTGGAGGACAACAAATACACGGGCCCGCGACAATTCGACGCGCACGCGCTTCGCACCAGCGATTACGCCGACGTCAAGGAATTCGCCCGCGGTTGCATGCGGACCTACATGATCCTGAAGGAGAAGGCGGCGCGCTGGAACAAAGACGCCGAAATTCAAGGACTGCTCAAGGAGATTAACGCGGGGGACACTCTCTCGAAATTGACTCGCTCCTATTCTTCCCAGAACGCAAAGAAGCTTCTCGCCGCGCCGCTCGACCGGATCGAGCTGGCCAAAATTCCCCTTCCCTACGAAAAGCTCGATCAGCTCACGATGGAATTGATCATGGGCGTGCGGTAATGGGCGAAGGGATGAAACGCCGCGCCGGCAGGGGTTGACCATGAGCAAGGCGACACTGCGGGACAGGTGGGAGCAACTCAACAAACTTCAGGAAGTAACGCGAGCACATCGCGGGTTTGCGCTCGAGAAACTCCTCTACGATCTTGCGCGACACGAGGGGCTTGAGTGCCAGCCGTCGTTTCGTCCCGAGGGTGAACAAGTTGACGGGCTTGTGGAAGTCCTCGGCCGTTTTCTCCTGCTTGAGGCAAAGTGGACGGCCGAGAAAATTCCAGCTTCCGAAATTTATGCATTTCGCCAAAGGTCGAAGGTAAGTTGGAAGGCACGCTCGCTCTGTTCGTTGCAGTCAACGATTTCGCGGATGCTGTGCCCGACGTTTTAAGATATGGCAAGCAAGTCAGCGTTCTCCTCTGTACCGGGGAGGACGTCGCTCTGTCACTTGCCGACGAAAACAGTTTCGCGGCCGTCATAGCCGCGAAGATGCGTCGAGCAGCGCAATATGGTGAGTTTTTGTACACTTACCGTCGTTATCTGGACGAGAAAGAAGCTTGATCCTGGTTGGGCTGTACCCTTTCGGCTTGCTGGTATACGATAAACCTAATGCTGCGTTTGGGATTCATCGTCGAGGGCAACTCCGACCGTGTCGTCGTGGAATGGATCGCGCGCGAACTTCTGCCGCTAGAAACTCACATTCGCACGGTTCGCCTGGGTAGCCACGCCGCCCTCCCGAGTGCCTATACCAGTGTATTGACCTTTGTTTCCAAGGGGTACGATCAGGTCGTTTTAGTCTATGACTCCGATACGACCCTTCCCGACGCGGTTTCGGAGCAGCAGCGGACTGCCGAATTGTCATTGAACGAGCACGGGCTTCTTGATCGCGTGAGCGTCTGTCCGGCAGTACCCGAGATAGAAGCATGGCTCGTGGCTGGCATCGCCGAATTGGATCCAACTGTGGCAGATCCCAAGGAATTGCTTCGGCGTTTTCTAGGCCCGTCGTTTTTTTCAGGGGTCGATATGGACCGCCTCGCAGCAGCATTTGACGTTTCCCTGGCTCGCCGACGCAGCCCGAGCTTTTCACAATTTGTAGAAGCGATTGAGCAGGCCGGCGCACTATCGACAACGGGAAGCACCTCATCGCCGTCTTAACTCTTGCCCGTGCCCTTTCGGTTGGACAAACTGGAATCCATTCTGATCCTGCGCCAATGCCCTGCTGGAAAGTATGGGCGCGCGCCTTATCGAACCCATACGAAGCGCTGCCTCCCGATGGCGAACTGATGCTGCCGCCGCGCGGTTTCACCTCAACAATCGCGATCCCGAATCGCCGTTGCTCGTGGCCGTTATAGGTGGGACGGGAACGGGAAAAAGCACGATCGTCAACCGCCTGCTTGATTCGGAAATCACCGCTACTTCATTTCGCCGAACTTTCACCAGCGGCGCCGTCGCGGTGGCGCGACGGACGCAGGACATTCCGGATGATTGGCTCGGGGTCGAGCATACGCCGGCTGGACCACAGGACCTGCCCGCCCGCGGACAAAGCGGAACACTTGTTATCGCGATCCGGGATAGTCAGATCACGTCGCATGTCGTGCTCGTCGATACGCCAGACCTTGATGGCGATCAGCCCGTGCATCACGCCGAAGCCGATCGCGTCTTTCGCTGGGCCAGCGCGGTGCTGTTTCTCGTCACGCCTGAAAAGTACCAGATGACGGAATTGCTCCCCTACTACCGCCTGGCGGCGCGCTATGCGCTTCCCTGCCTGTACGCGATGAATAAATGTGAGGATTCCGCGGCGCCGGAAGACTATCGAAATCAACTTTTCGGTTGGGTCGAAGGTCCTCGCGTAGCGGCCGGACCAGAGGTCCGCCCCGACACCGACGCGGCCCTGACTGTCTTTTCGATACCTCGCGACGATGCGGGATACGTTTCTCCGTCGCCGCAGAATCTTCAATCGTTGCGAGCCGCACTGACGACGCTGCAACCTTCGACTGCCGAATCGAAAGAGCGCGGCATGCATGCCCGCGGCTCCGATTTGCTCGGCCGCCTTTCCGATCAGATCGCCGACCCGCTGAAAGCTCACGAAGCGCGTATCAAACAGACCATTTCCGCACTGCGCGGAATGGAGACGCCGGCGGCGGGCGTCGACGTCAATCCGCTCACCCAGCAACTGCAGCGGCGCATGCAGCAGCGGAGCGTGCTTTACCTGATGGGGCCACAGCGAATCCTGGATCGTGTTCGGCAGGCCCCCGGCCTGCTCGTTCGCCTTCCACGGGCCGCCTGGGAATATCTGCGGACCGGCGAACTCAATCCCGCGACGCTGAATCCCGCAAACGACGCCGGCTCGCGCGAAGTGCCGGATTTCTCTGCGATTCTCGGCGACCAGTTCGCAATCGTGCAGAGCCGCATTGATGATATCGTCCGTGGCATGCGGGAGGGCGCGATGCCGGAATTCGACGAGGCCGGCTACGCCGCGGCGCTCATTGGGCCGGCGGCCGCCGGGAAGATCGCCGAGGAGGAATTGGCCGGCTTGCGTGCCTGGCTCGAGAAGCGATGGAATGCCACCCCGCGACACCCGCATGTTACAGGCTCTTTTGAAATTTCTGCCCGGCGGAAAAAAGCTGACGCAATGGACCGAAGCCGCTCCCTATCTGCTGACCCTGATCGTGCTGACGCATCACGCCTTTTTCGGCCATGTCGACCTGCTGGTGTTCGGCGGATATTCGCTGGCGACGTGGCTTTCCGAACGGCTCAGCAACGAGGTGGCGGCCCATACGCGGGCAACGAATCATCGGATCGAGGATCGTTTCGCGCGGCTGGCCCATGAACAGATCGAGCGCGTTTGCGAATGGCTCCAGAAGCAGGTTCCAGCAACGAGCCAGTTGAAACAGCTCGACAATCTTCTGGCCGAACGGGAAGAATGAAATGAACGCGTCGCTGACCCAAATCGTCCGTGAGGTGATGGAGGTGACCGGCGATGGCCCGCCCGATCTCCTTCGCGACGATGCACCAGTCCTGTCCGATCAGGCGATGCACGATGGGGATTCGGACGGGTTTTACCTTGTTGGTTTGATCGGCGGAAAGGATGTCGGAAAGAGCGCGCTGGTCAACGCCATTGCCGGGCAGACAATCACGCCCAGTTCTTCCCATGGCCGCGGAACCGAAGGGGCCGTTGCATACGTCCACGACGACCATGCTCAAAGCGTGACAGCACTTCTGGAGCGCGAAGTGCCGGGCCGATATCGAGTCGTGACCCACTCGATCGCCACGCTCCGTCGCCAGGCATTGCTCGATCTGCCTGACATCGACAGCCACTATCAGGACCATCTCGAGGTGACGCGATCGCTGCTTCGCCACATGCTGTATCCGGTCTGGGTCAGCAGCATCGAAAAGTACGCCGACCGGCAGGCGCAGCAAATGCTGGTTCGCGTGGCGGCGGGAAACGCCGCGGAGAATTTTCTGTTCGTCCTCAACAAGGCAGATCAGGTTCGCGACGCAAACGCCCTCCAGGAACTCCGCGACGACTACGCCGGACGAATCGCCCGGGCGTTACAATCATCTGATTCGTCCTCCGTTTATTGCGTATCGGCTACCCATCCGGAAACGTTTGAAATGCCGCAACTCAAAGCGGTCCTGGGACGGGAGAGGGCCGCCGCGGATGTTCAGCGATCGAAGCAATCCGCCCAGCAAACCCAGAACCATTCGCTCATGGCATGGTTGAAACGGCAGGATCTTCCGCGCCTGGCGGAGGGATTGGGACGACTGCGCCAGGAGATCGAGGAGACGATTGCCGCGCGCATTGGGACGATTTTGCTCGACGGCGTCATTCCCCGACTCGCAGACGATCCGGCAACGCAGCTTGCAATGGCGGATGAGGTCCTCGCCGACCGCGTGGCGCATTGGCCGATGGTGAACCTCGCGCATGCTTTGCTGTCGCCACTATTTCTGCTGATCCGCAGCGCTACCGCGCGAAATGCCGGGCCGCCGCTCAGCGCCGATGTGCTTGTGGACGCCTCGCTTGGCCAATCGGGAGAACCATTGGCCGGCGTCCTTCAGAACTGCTTTGGGCAATTGCGCCGCTCACATCCGGTCCTGGCCGAATACTACGCCGATCAGAAACTTTGGGAAGAAATGCCGTCGGAGGTTGCCGTCGGTGAGCTTTCAAACCGTTTGGCGGAAGTAATCCGAAGACATGCGCCAGGTTGCGATCGATCGTCTCTCGCGCCGAAGTTGGATCACAGCGCCGGTTCGATGGGCTCTCACGATCGGCGCGGTCTTGTGGTTTCCATTTCTTCAGCCGATTCTGGAGGCGATTTTCCGCGGACAGGATGTGAGCGACTGGCAAAATGTGGTTGGTCTGATCGTAGCGGTATTGGGGGTCAATTATCTGCTCAAAAGCGCCGGCTTCCTGGTGATCTGGTTTGTCGTGCTCTGGCTCGCATTGCGATGGAATACTCAGCGACGCGTCGGAAATCTGTTGTCCTCGTGGAAAACCACGGCTCATCCTGACCCGGCGGTCAATCTCTCTGTGCAGGCGTTAGAATGGATGAGTTCACTCGCGTCCCCGATACAACGATCAAGCGAGCGAGTCGATTCGCTTTCAAAACAAATTGACGAGCTAAAGCTGGCGGGCTAACCGGCATGCCAAATGGTCGCACTCGTGGCCCCGTCGTCACACCGCGTGAAGCTGGTGCTCGGCCAATTGCAGAAGCTGCCTGGCTGTCGCGTATTTGACTCTTTCGAGGGCCTCAGCCAACGGAAGGAACGCGTAGCCGACGTGCTCGTCACTGATCTGAACCTTCGAAGTCTTTACTTCGCCCAGGAAGAAGACCACCGCCTTGCGAATCAATTGTCGCCGCCGGTCGCGAAAGAAATAAATGATTTCTCGCTGAAAACCCGGAACGACTCGAATCTCCGAGATGCCGGTTTCCTCCTGTACTTCGCGGCGTGCCGCCGTGATGTCGTCCTCCCCCTTCTCGACGTGACCCTTCGGAAAGTCCCAGTGCTTCCCATAGTCCAGCAAAAGGAATTCCTGAGGCGCGTCCTCTCGGGGCTGAAAATAGAGGATAAATCCCGCGGATCGTTCCTTGCGCCATACGGAGGGCTTGTAACGGGCGATCGCATTGCGTGCAAGAAGAACACAATGCGATCGCCGTTCGCCAAATTTGATTTGTCCTGCTTCTAAAGCGTATGGGTGCAAAAACTGTGAAATTAAGGATCATGGCCAGGACAAACAGGATGAGGAAGACAAACAGCAACGTCCTCGCCGCACCTTCGCTGACTCCCGCTACACCGCGCGCTCCGACCAGCCAGGCCACAATCGCGATGATGAAAAAGACAATGGCAAGCCAGAACATCGTCCCGAGCATATCAGTCGCTGCAAGCACAAGCATGATAGATCTCCTTGGCGCCATGCGCCAAATGCCCTTTTTTACACCACCCATTTCGTCGCCCAGCGCGACAAAACTGATGATGGAATTCGAGCAAAGGATGTGCCGCATGCGACGGATTCAACGCTGGATAGTCGGCCACAGCGCAACCGTACAGAGGCGATGACCGATGCGCTCAAGTATCGGAATGGCCCGGACGTGGCGGAAGCCGGCAAGGACTTCCTTTCGGGCCAGCACGTCCTCGAATAACTCCAGGTCCTTGTCGAGGATCTCCTGGGACTCATTAAAAACAATCAGCGCGAGCCCCGCCTCCCGAATGAGTTGATCGCCTTCCATTTTTTGCAGATCCTCGACTACTGCCTGACGCCATTGCGTTCCGTATCCGCCATGACGAGCGCCCCCTTCCCTGAATTGATAGGCAACTTTCACTTCGAGCCACAACGCGTCTGTCGCCTGCGATACTTGATCTGCTGGCGGATCGAAAAGCGTCGGAGGAGCTGAATCGATCCGCAACGGCCTGCCGAGCGGAGTAAGAACCAGATCGCACCGCGCTCGATGGCTCAGCTTCCGGCCATGCGTTCCCGGATAATGAACCTCGCGGGCAACGGCGTAATGGGTCTCGAGTCTGCCAGCCAGCAGCGCCTGGAGCGAACGCTCATCCTGGGCATCGAGCCCGTAGACCGCCTGCTCCAGTCGCAGCTCCTGCTCGGCGGCTGCAAAGGCATCGTGGAGCCTGTCAGCGACGGTGGAAAAATCCCATTGCAACGACATCGTTTACGAATGGATGTTAAAAAGTCGCACCCCGCCGAATCCGATGACGTACCCTAGAGCGATTCCCGCCAGCACGTCGCTCGGCCAATGAGCATCCAGGAGATACCGCAACGTGGCGCACACAATCGCCAGCGCCAGAAAATGACGGCTCCCTGCGGATAGATCACACTGAGGACGACCGTCATCGCCACGGCGCAGGCGCTATGGCTCGAGGGAAAGCTCTCGCGGAAGTTTGCATGGCTGAGTTGTGGGCCCAGGAATTTTCCAGCGTTCGGTCGGCCGGGCCGCACCCGGCTCACCAGCCGTTTGATCACCATCGCGATAAGCGACGCCGCCAGCGCGATCAACACCATTCCCAGCGCTCCCGATCGCGCAAAGGCGCGGGTCGAGGCGCCAGATCAGGGCTGCGGCGACCACGGTGCAGGCGAACTGTCCATATTGGGCAAACCAGCGGCTTTCACGCTTGATATCTCCCTTGAAATGCAAGGCGAGCGTCGTGCGCAAGCCGCGGCTCTCCAGGACCATCAGCACCACACATCCGCCGCTCAGCCCGCCAAGCAATACTGGGTTCATCACCGCAAAACGTAAGCGGAGCGCGGCAGCGGATGCAAATGTGCGCAGGCCTTGACGACGATCGCTCGACTTTTCCCAAAGCCCCCCGTATTTTCCCGCGACCATGGGAAAAGCCCGAACGGCACTCAACTTCCTCTTATTTTTTACGGCCGCGGCGGCCGTATACCTTGTTGGCAATTCGTCGGTGCCGCTCTGGGACCGGGATGAGCCAAGATACGCGCAATGTGCGCGGCAGATGCTTGAGAGCGGCGACTGGGTCGTCCCCCGCCTCTACGACGAACTTCGAACGGCCAAGCCGCCTCTCATCTACTGGTGCCAGGCAGGCGCGATGCAGATTTCCTCTGCACTGGGATTTGGGCACGTCTTTTCATACCCGCAGGTCTTTGCAGCGCGGCTTCCATCCGCCGTAGCCACTTTGCTGGTCATGGTGCTTCTATCGGGCATGATTTGGAAATGGCTTGGTCCGGAGCGCGCATTCTGGACAGCCTTTGTATTCGGAACGGCGTTGCTCACTATTTTCTCGGCGAAAGTCGCCATGACCGATGCCGTCCTCCTGCTCTGGACGACAATCGCCCAGTTTTGCCTCTACGCAATTTGGCGACATGAGGGACCATGGTCTTCGATCCTGATCCTCGCTGTCGTGCTTTCCCTGGGTTTTCTCACGAAGGGTCCGCTGATTTTCGGTTTCATTGCCTTTACGGCCGCGGCGCTGTGGGTATTTGGAGCGATGGACAAACGTGCCGCTCGACTTGGCCAACCTTCAATGGCCCCCAACCTGGCGCCGAAGGTAAGCTCGCCCGGATTGAAGACCCTTGGGGTCGTGGCTGTGCTTGTTGTACTCGTGCTCCCCTGGCTCATCCTCGTCAATCACCGGGAGCCGGACTTCCTGCCAAAACTGTTCGCCAATGGGACAACGCATTTAAAGTCGGGAACCGAAGGGCACTGGTTTCCTCCCGGATATCACCTGGTGACGATCTGGGCCACTTTTTTCCCGTGGTGCCTGCTCCTGCCCTTCGCCCTTGTCAGCGGCTGGAAACGACGCTCCGAACCGCCGATTCGCTTCGCGCTAGCGGCGGCAATCGGGCCGTGGCTGCTGCTGGAAATAGTCGTCCAGACAAAGCTGCCGCACTACATGCTTGCGACATTTCCGGCCCTCGCTTACCTCGTCGCCGACGCGGTGGTTCGAAGCTTGAGCGGTTCGGGGGACGAGTTGAAATCCAGGGGAATGGTGATTGCCTCTGTAGCGATTGGACTGGTCATCGTCGTGGCGGGATTCGTTCCCTGGCTGGCAATGCGGCGATTTAGCCCGCTTCCCTATGCGGTGATGACGATCATCTCCGCAGGGTCAGTCGCCGTCGGGATGACAATCGTCGCCCTGTTTTTCCGACATTGTCCTGCAAAGGCGCTCACTTCAATGGGAATCGGCATGCTGGTGTTGGCGGCCCTTTGGTTCGGAGGCTTTCTGCCTCGCGCCGAATTCCTCCAACTCGCCCCGCGCACCGCCGCCGTGCTGATCCGGGAAGGTGCGGTGAAGCCCGGCGACGCATACATGCTCGATTACAAGGAGCCTAGCCTTGCTTTCTATCAGGGCGGGACCATTCGCGAATCGCCGCGAATGAAACAGCTGGTGACGCGCGGACACGTCGCCGAATGGACTCCCTGGATGGTGATCACCCGCGACGTCTGGGACACAACGCCACCTGAATTTCGGACCCATCTTCGGGTGATCGAAACCTTCAAAGGTCTTGCCATTTCCGACGGAATGCGCGTGGTGGAGCTGATGGTCGTCAAAAAAATTCCCGACAGCCCCGAATAATCCTGCGCCGGGATTTCCTGCTATACTCCGCGACACGCATGGAGGACCCGGCAAAAATCCTGGTCGTGCAGCCGAGTTGGGTTGGCGACGCCGTAATGGCCACCCCGACGCTTCGCGCGATCCGCGAGCTTTATCCCGCCGCTCATATCAGCTACCTGATGCGACGCTACGTCAAGCAGCTTTACGGCGGAATGCCCTGGGCCGATCAGCTCATCACCTACCGAACCGGCAAGACCGCGCCCGGGAAGACGGGAAAGGGTTTATTCGATCTTGCGGCACGGCTGCGCTCGGCCAAATTTGATCTGGCGGTGCTCCTTCCCAATTCATTCAAAAGCGCCTTGATCTGCAAAATGGCGATGATTCCGCGCATCGTCGGATACGAGCGCGACGGCCGCAGCTTTCTGCTCACCGACAAACTGCTTCCGGTAAAGGATCGCGGCAAACTGGTTCCGTCTCCGATCGTGAAATATTATCTGGGCCTCGCCCAGTATCTTGGCTCCCCGCAGCGCGACCTCAAGCTGGAACTTTTCGTCACGGATTCCGAGCGCCGCGACGCCACGGCGATCCTGGCGAGTTGCGGGCTCGATCCGAACATCCATCGGCCCGGATCGACCGGCGCCGCGCCGCTGATTCTGCTCAATCCCGGCGCGAGTATGGCGCCGCCAAGTGCTGGCGGCCGGAATATTTCGCTGAGCTTGGCGATCGGTTCATCGATGAGCTGGGCGCATCGGTCCTGATCAGCGCCGCCCCCAGGGAACGGCCGATCGTCGATTCCGTCAAGCGTTATATGCGTCATGCCCCGATCGATCTTTCAAACAAAGGATTGACGCTCAGTGGGCTGAAAGAGATCGTTCGTCGTTGCGACCTGATGGTGACCAACGACACCGGCCCGCGTCATATCGCGGCCGCGATGGACGTGCCGGTGGTGACGATCTTCGGACCCACCCATCCCGAATGGACCGAAATCTATTACGCGAAAGAACGCCAGGTGGCGGTGAAGGTCTTTTGCGGACCCTGCCAGAAAAAAGTCTGTCCTCTCGATCACCGCTGCATGACCCGGGTGACCCCGGCAATGGTTTACGCCACCGCCCTGGAGCTGCTCGCGCCGAAACAAGGTCCGATCGCCCTGCGATCTCAGATCTAATCGTTTCTTTTTTGCACGTCTGAGTGATTGGTTGTGGCGCAGGCTTCCAGCCTGCTCCCCCGAATCAGCAGGCTGGAAGCCTGCACCACAAACATCAGGTCATTCCATCGCGCCGCCAGTTCGATAGAATCTCCGCATGATTTATCGGATCGACGTGCGGACTGCCGCCGTGAGCGGGAATGGGGAAGCTGGGCCCGATCCGCTCGGCGAAGCGTTGCGGCGACAGATCGCCGAGCTGCTCATCGAAGATGTCGGGCCGATCAGGGCTCGGCGCATTTTTCTGATTGATGTGGAAGCCGATGCGACCGCCCTGCACCGCGCGGCAGGCGAATTGCTCGCCGACCCGATTGTGGAACGGGCGGATCTGTTCGACCCGGCCCAGGTCGAAGCGGCCGCCGCCCGAATCGAAGTCCACCTCAAACCGGGCGTAATGGATCCGGTCGCCGCATCAACTCAAATGGCGCTGCGGGATATGGGAATGGCCGTGCGCGAGATTCGGACCGGTCGGGCCTGGCTATTCGAACAAACAATCCCGCGTGATCAACTTCAACAGATCGCCAACCGCGCCCTGGCCAACGGAGTCATCGAGTCGGTCCACTTCGATCCGTATGTTCCGCCCCAGTTTGAGCGCGGGCACACCCACCCGTTTCAGCTCCGCCACGTGAATTTGCGAGCGCTGAGCGATGAGCAGCTTGTTCGCCTCAGCCGCGAAGGGCATCTGTTTCTTTCGCCGGCCGAGATGAAGGCCATCCGCGCCTACTTTCGCGAAAAGGAGCGCGAGCCCTCCGATATCGAACTGGAGACGCTTGCTCAGACCTGGAGCGAGCATTGTGTTCACAAAACGCTCAAAAGTGCTGTCGACGTGGAGGTGCGCGAC
This sequence comes from uncultured Phycisphaerales bacterium, assembly GCA_963754335.1. Taxonomy (GTDB): domain Bacteria; phylum Planctomycetota; class Phycisphaerae; order Tepidisphaerales; family Tepidisphaeraceae; genus JBBSDP01. The sequence goes on along the minus strand of CAVWFQ010000003.1, from coordinate 1,426,576 downwards.
GACGCGGGCAAGACGCTCGAAACCAGAACGTATTCGAACCTGATCAAGGAAACGATCTTCGCGAGCACAATGCAGTTGATGGCTTCGGGACAGAACCCGGGGTTTTGCCTTTCGGTTTTTTCCGACAATGCCGGCGTCATCGCTTTCGATGAAACAGACGCGGTCTGCTTCAAAGTCGAGACGCACAATCATCCCAGCGCTATCGAACCCTACGGCGGCAGCGCGACCGGAATCGGCGGCGTCATCCGCGACATACTCGGCACCGGCCTTGCCGCCAGACCCGTCGCTAACACCGACGTGTTTTGCGTGGCATTTCCCGACTACGGGAAGGGTCTTCCCAAGGGCATCATTCATCCCAAACGCATCCTTCAACAGGTCGTGGCGGGAGTGCGCGATTACGGAAATCGCATGGGAATTCCGACGGTCAACGGCGCCGTCTATTTCGACGACCGCTATCTCGGGAATCCCCTGGTCTTCTGCGGATGTGTCGGCCTGATCCCGCGCGACAAGATCGAGAAAAAGGCGCGCGCCGGCGATGCCGTCGTGGTCATGGGCGGGCGCACCGGACGGGACGGCATTCATGGCGCGACCTTCTCCAGCGCGGAATTGACCGACACCCACGCCGATGAATTTTCCCACGCCGTTCAAATTGGCAACGCGATCACGGAAAAGAAGATGGCCGATGTCATTCTTCGCGCCCGAGACCTTGGCCTGTTCACCGCCATCACCGATTGCGGCGCCGGCGGGCTTTCCAGCGCCGTCGGTGAAATGGGTGAGAAAATCGGGGTCTCCGTTCAGCTGGAAAAGGTTCCACTCAAATATGACGGGTTGCGCTACGACGAAATCTGGATCAGCGAAGCGCAGGAACGGATGGTATTGTCCGTTCCTCCAGAGAACCTGCAAATGCTGCTGAATCTGGCCGCCGGCGAGGACGTCGAGGCCACCGTCATCGGTACGTTTGGCACGCCGGAACGCGAAGTCGTCTTGAGTTACGAGGGGACGGAAGTCGGTCGGCTCGCCGTTGACTTTCTGCATCACGGAATTCCGATGCCGCGACGGCGCGCGGTCGTTGCCGCACCTGTCGCGGCGGCTGCGAGCAATTTCTTCTCGATCGCGACAACCGCCGGAGCGACGATCAGGGAGCGATTGCTCGAGTTGCTTTCCCATCCCAACATTGCTTCCAAACACTGGATCATCCGCCAGTACGATCATGAAGTTCAGGGGGGCTCGGTCATCAAGCCGCTGGTTGGCCCACTGCAAATCGGACCATCGGATGCGGCGGTGGTGCGGCCCAAGCTGTCGAGCCATCGCGGAATTGCCCTCGGATGCGGACTCGCGCCGCAAGTGCCGGACCCGTACGAAATGGCTCTCTGGGCGATCGATGAAGCGGTGCGCAATGTCGTCGCCGTCGGCGCCGATCCGGGGCGGATCGCGATACTTGATAATTTCTGCTGGCCCAGCGTGGATAACGAACAGACGATGGGCACGCTCGTGCGTGCCTGCGAAGCCTGCCGCGACGCCGCCCTCGCCTACTCGATCCCCTTTATCAGCGGCAAGGATTCGCTGCACAATCAATTCACCAACCAGGAGACCGGCGAGGTTCTGCGGATTCCCAACACGCTGCTGATCAGCGCAATCGGCGTGGTTGAAGATGTTCGCCACTGCGTAACCATGGATCTCAAAGCCGACAATCATTCGCTTGTTCTGGTCGAACCGAAAACCGGAGCGTCGGCCTCTCCTGCCCAACGGGCATCACTGCACCGGGCATTTTCACGCGCGATCGCCGAACGGCTGGTTTTTGCCAGTCATGATTGCAGCGAAGGAGGGTTGCTCGTGGCCCTCGCGGAAATGTGCATTGGCTCCGGGAAAGGGGCCATCCTGCTCAACGATTTCAACGACGACGCTTTGTTCAATGAATCGCCCGCGCGATACATCGTCGAAATCTCCCACACCGAACAGGATCGCGAAAAGTTCGAATCGATTCTCGGCGACGCTGGCCGCGTCACGTATCTGGGTGACGTCAGCGACACGCCGGAACTGATGCTCGCGAAGCGAAACGTCATCATTGCGGTCGACGAGATGCGCGAAGCATGGAGGCGAACGCTCCACTGGTAGGCTGACTTCAGGGCGCCGGGTATTTCGGAAGCCTGCCTTCCAGGACTTCCATTACATCCCTCACCACCCAACTCATGTTTTCCATTGCGCTGTAAGTTCGCGCCGCCAGGTGCGGGGTGAGCAGAACATCGTCGAGGCCAAGCAAAGGTAAATCCTGCCCCGGCGGCTCGGGATGGAAGACATCGATCGCCGCGCCGGCCAGCTTGCCCGCTCGCAACACCTCGCCCAGCGCGCTCGCGTCGAGTACTTCTCCACGGCTGGTATTGATGAGGATTGCGGTCGGCTTCATCATCGCGAGCTGAGCCGCTCCGACGAGATTTTCATTTCCAGGAAGCATCGTCACGTGAAGGCTGAGCACGTCCGCCTCTCGATAGAGCGTGGGCTTATCGACGGCGTCGGCCGGAAATTCGAGCTGGGAATGAACATCGAGCAGATCGTTGTAGATCACGCGCATTCCGAATCCGCGGGCGGCGATGTGGCCGACGCGCCGGCCGACCCGGCCCATTCCGAGAATGCCCAGCGTCAGTTCGTTGAGTTGCCTGCCTCGAACGGTTTCCCGAATCCGCTTGAATTCCTTCGGCTCATAGCTGCGCTCCCGGAAAAACGCCCACGGCCGCAGAAGCTGCAACATATAGCCAAATACGAAATCGCCCACCGCCAGCGTGTTGGCGTCCGGGGTGTAGACCACCTCGATGCCGCGCCGGTGCGCCGCCGCCACATCGATGTTCTCCAGACCCACTCCGCCGCGCCCCACTACCCGCAGGCGCGGCGATCGAGAGAGCATCGCGTCATCAACACGCGTGTAAGTGCGTACCAGGAGCCCGTCGGCCTCCTGCAAATGGGCTTCGAATTGCGGGTCGCCGGAGCCTGCCTCGACCACGCGGGCTCGATCTCGCAGCCATGCGAGGGGGTGCGGATCGGAACCTTCGGTAACCAGAACAAGTGGCAAAACGCTTGAAGTCATTGGCTATGCCGCCTACTCCGACGGCGATACATCCGCTTCTTCCGTCGAATAGCGCGGAGCAAGCTGGAAGATGATCGGCTTCTGCCGGGGCCTGCCCGGCGAGACCTCAAATTGCCGATCGATCAGAACCTTTCCATTTTGCGTCACCGTGATCTGGCCCTTGCCGGGCTTGCGGTACACGAGGGCGCGATAATCATTCTCGGCTGACAAATGGGTCACGACCCGATCGCTGCTGTCTTCGAGCCCGCTTACCGCGATCTGGGCGTCAGTGAACGAGTCGTTCCCGAGCACGATGAGCGACGTCGGGAGCGAGACCGGCGTCGATCGCATGAAATAAGTTCGCAGATGCTCGTCCGCCAGGGTCTGATCGTCCGGAGACGTCACAGTCACATGGTATTCCCCAGGCTCAACGAGGATCGGCGAGACGTTTTCGTTTTCGCCGGTCAACGTCGTATTGGCAACTTCGCGCCCGTCAGCACTGGTCAGCGAATTGAATTCGCGAACGACAATTTTCGAGCCTCGTTCATACTTGTCGCCGGTCACAATGATGGCGGCGGTCGGCTCCACTACGGTTTGCGAGCGGTAGAAAATAAGCGACGTCATTGCCAGCACAATGGCGATCGTCACCGCAATCATCACTCGCACGAACGTGGCGTTGATCATCACCCGACGATCACCCCCTTCCGTGACTTGCGCGAAAGCAGCGTGAGCAGGATTGTCAGGACGCGAGGCGGCGTGCAAAAAGTCTCCTTTGGCCAGCGGCGGGGAGATCGTTTTCATCCATATCGCGCCGCCGGATGGTCAATGTTAAAGCGGCATCAACCAAATGCAATGCGGATCGGCTGCTTCGGTATCGCCGGCGGATTCGCTTTCGGGCTGTTCGCTTTGAGCAATTGTGCGAATCAGAGCCATCTGTTAGGAATAGGCCGTAAGACAGTGAAAGACTCGATCCCCGCGCCGCGGGGTCGTCATTTCTATTGGTGGAAAGGAGCATTGAAATGTTGAAGTCAAACGCTTTATTGGCGCTGGCTCTGGGTGGCGTCACGTTGCTGGGTTGCAACAAGGACGACACAAAACCGGCCACGCCGACGACGCCCCCTGCCGTCCCGACGCCGACCCCGCAAGCCTCAACGCCTGCCGCGCCTGAATTGCCTGGTCCTTCGACCAAGCCATCGGTGCCAGACGTGGCTGTTCCCGCTATCCCGGCAATCCCGGCAGCGCCGACCACAGCGCCCTCGGTAACCGCCCCTGATGCGCCCAGCGCCGACGCACAGTCGACTCTCGATAAGATTGAGGCGGCCATCAAGGCGAAGAACTGGGACGACGCCGATTCGCTTCTTAAGAAGCTCGAGGCGCAGAAGGATAAACTCCCGCCCGAAATTCAGAGCAAGCTCGGAGCGCTCCGTACCGCAGTTGATGCGGGCAAGAATCTGAAGCTTCCCGGCGGACTTCCGGGTCTCCCTGGCGATAACAAGTAACGAGTAGTTTCACTACTCCGCTCACGCCGGGTCCTTTGGACCCGGCGTGCGAAAGTAAACCAAATCCGCCGCGAGTCGCATCCAAACGGCTTGCGGCGGATTTCTTTTGTCCTCCGCTTACGCGATTTATTTTGCCACTGGGATCAGCCGCACCTTCGTCACATCCATTAATGCATTCTGAGGCTGGCCGTCAGCCTTGAGGAATGCGGACGTCTTCTCCTGCGTGATGACGACATCCCCGATTCTCACCGTGCGCCACTTATCCCATCCCCCGGTCTGATCGGCATGCCCGGTGATTCGCGCCGTCCCGGCGGTGAATACAAAATTTCCCCCCGCATTGGGCGCGCAGGAATAAGTAAGTTCCACGGTGAACTTTCCGGCTTGCACGCACCCATGCGGCCACTCAATGTATTCCTGCGGGTCGACCCAATAGACAAAATGCGGACGAGGCTTTCGCTCGATGTGAAGCTGAAACCCATGAATCCGGGAATTGGCCGTCCCCAGCACGATTGAGCCGTCCGAAGGTTGGGTGGCTGAATCCTTCGCCGCCGAATAGCGCAAAGCCGAAGAAAGTGATCAGCGCGCAAAAGCCGACGAGCGCGAAGGCTCGGATCACCCTGCACCTACCCCAGGCTGCGTTCGATTCCATTGGCGTTCCTCTTCCACTGCGAAATCGGTGCAACCCTCTCACGGGTTCGGCGACCGCTTCAAGCACGATACCACTCATGCGATCAATCCGTTCACCACTTTCCCAAAGACGTCGGTCAAACGGAAGTCGCGGCCCTGGAATCGGTAGGTGAGCCGGGTGTGCTCGAAGCCGAGGAGACGAAGAATCGTCGCGTGCAGATCGTGAACATGGACCGCGTCGGTCGTGGCATTGAATCCAAACTCGTCGGACTCGCCATAGGTGATCCCCGGCTTGGCGCCGCCGCCGGCCATCCACATGGTGAAACAATTGGGATGGTGATCGCGGCCGTCATTACCCCCCTGCACCATCGGCGTGCGGCCGAATTCGCCGCCCCAGATCACCAGAGTATCCTCGAGCATGCCGCGCTGTTTGAGATCGGCAACGAGAGCGGCGGTGGCCTGATCGGTGTCGCGGCAGTTCTTCTGAATGTCCTTGGTGAGATTCCCGTGCTGGTCCCAGGCTTCGTGGAATATCTGCACGAAGCGCACGCCGCGCTCCACCAGTCTCCGGGCCAGCAGCACGCTGTTGGCGAACGACGCCTTGCCGGGCTCCGCGCCATACATCTCCAGAATCGATTTGGGCTCGCGCGATAAATCCATCAGCTCCGGCGCGCTCCCTTGCATCCGAAACGCCATCTCGAACGAGTTGATCCGCGTGGCGATTTCCGGATCCCCTACCTCGGTGAGTTTCATTTCGTTCAGATCGCGGATGGCATCGAGACTGTCACGCTGAAGCTGCTCGTCAATCCCTTTAGGATTGGAAAGATAAAGGACCGGGTCGCCGACGCTTCGAAACATAACACCCTGATACATCGAGGGCAGAAATCCCGCACCCCAGTTGGAGGAGCCGCCGCTGGTCCCCTTGGTGCCGGTGCTGAAGACGACAAACGCCGGGAGATTCGAGGACTCGCTCCCCAGCCCGTAAGTCGCCCATGCTCCGAGGCTCGGACGCCCAAAAAGCTGCGATCCCGTGTTCATGAGGATCTGCGCCGGAGCGTGGTTGAATGCATCGGTGTGCATCGACTTCACGATCGTCAGTTCATCCACGACCTGGCTCAGGTGCGGCAGGATCTCCGAGATCTCCGCGCCACTCTGACCATGACGCGCGAATTTGAACTTTGGACCGAGCAACGCCGAATTCGGATTGATGAACGCCGCCCGGTATCCTTTGAGCAATTCCGCGGGGGGAAGTTTGCCGTCCCATTTGGCAAGCTGCGGCTTGTAATCGAAAAGTTCGAGATGGCTGGGACGCCGGCCATGAAAAGATAAATCACCCGTTTTGCCTTGGCGGCAAAATGCGGGAGACGTGGCGCCATCGGATTGGCCGCGACGCTGGCCGAAGCGGTTTTTTCACCCAGCAGTTCGTTGAGCGCCATTGCGCCCAGTCCCACGCCGCATTGTTTAAAGAACCAGCGGCGCGTGATGAGATTGCGATATTCGGAAAATGCCTGTTGATCTTGCGTCATAATCGTTTGTCCGAGACGTTCTTCTTACTCCCTCTCCCAGTACTCTGGGAGAGGGTTGGGGTGAGGGTCTTCGACGGTCAATGTACTACTCCCGCGTAATCGCTTCATCCAGGTTCAATATCACGCGCGACACCACCGTGTACGCCGCCCATTGTGTTGGAGTCACACCAGGCGGGAGATCCGCCGGCTGATCGCTGCCGGTTGCAACGAGATTGGGATTCAGGAATCCGTCGGCGAATCGCTTCCGCTCCTTATTCAACAATTCCAGCAATTCCGTTCGCTCGGAATCACGGGGAGAACGAGCCATGACCCTTCGAAACGCGTAGGCAATCCGCGTCTCGTCGCTCGCGCCGCCGGACTCGAGCGTCTTGCGCGCAGCGCCTGCGCGCATTCCATGAACAACGGTTCATTCAGCGAGACGAGCGCCTGGAGCGGCGAATTCGAACGCTGCCGGCGAACGCACGATGCATCGGCGTTCGGCACGTCAAAGGTCTGCAGCGCCGGGTAAGGCGTGGAACGACGCCGGAATGTGTAAACGGCCCGGCGATATTTCTCCGGCCCCGTCTCGTCCACCCAGGGAAACGGGGCATAACTGGCGGGCGGCGCAAACAGAAATGCCGGCGCCGGCGGCATCACACTGCGGCCTCCCATCTTCTCGTTCAGCAGCCCGCTCGCCGACAGCGCGATATCGCGAACGATTTCTCCCTCAACACGAAAGCGCGAAGCCCGGGCGAGCATCCGGTTATACGGATCGCGGCTCAGCATCTCGGGTGTCGTCCGGCTGCCCTGGCGATAGGTCGATGACGTTACGATCAATCGCTGCATGTGCTTCACCGACCATGGCAATGCCTCATCGAGAGCCGGCTCCTCGAATTCCACCGCGAGCCAGTCGAGCAATTCCGGATGGCTCGGCGTGTCGGCGCATCCCGAAATCCTCCGGCGTCGCGACGATCCCGGTCCCGAAGTAAGACTGCCAGACGCGATTGACGAACGCGCGGGCGGTCGTCGGTGATTTCCGATCCACCAGCCACCGGGCGAACGTCAGCCGACTTGCGTCGGCTCCTTCCGGCAGCGGATTCAAGAATGCCGGAACGCCCGGCGTCACCGCCCGGTTGGGCTTGAGCCAGTCCCCGCGCGTCAGCACGTGCGTCGACCGCGGGTCTGAACGCGCGATCAGCGTTAACTGGGTGGTGCCGGCCGGCCACTGTTGCCAGAGCGCCTCGATCTTGTCGTTGGCGTTCTTGCACTCCGGCGCCGTGGTCCGCCAGTAACTGAAGACTTCCGCAACCTCCGCATCATTCCGCTTCTCGCGCGGGATCGAGAGAATTTCGCGAACGCGCTTCGGAAGCGGATCGGCCATCACCGGAGCCGGAGCCGTCGTTATCGAAATGCGAAACCGGCCGAGATTGTTGTTCTGGAGATCGTCGCTGTTCCAACCGCCGTGATTCTGCTTCAGGTGAATGAGTAGCGTGCTGCCGCCGTCCGCGCCCACCGGCTTCTCGCATTGAAACACCGCCTTGCGATCGACGTTTCGGCGGCCGGGGCCGGCGTCGATCCCCCAGGCTGTCTTGTCATCTCCATCGAGCGCGAATCGGACCGGCCCGGTCACGCGCCGGTTAGTCGACTTGTCAAAAAAGTTCGGCTCCAGCTCGCGTTCGGGCTGGTCGTAATCGCTCGACGCCGAGGAAAATTTCACCGGGGTCTTTTTTCCAGTATCCGCGGAGGTGGCCAGCTCCACCGAAAAATCCGTCAGTGCGCAGGTCCCTTTGAAAGACCGCCCGGGCCCGCCGCACGGAAGGTTCGGATCGGTGAGCAGTTCCAGACGGAAAGCGGTCATGCCAGACAGACTTGTCTTCGAAGCAAAGGTCTGCGTATGTTTCGTCGGCGCGTATCCCTGGGCGAGCACCGAACCGTCCTCGTTGGGAATATAACGTTGATCCGCTTCCCCGACCGGCTCCAGCGGCAGCACCGTCCAGGAGACCTGCCCGTTAGAGACTTCATCCTCCCACTTTCCCATCCTTTCGCGCCAATCCGGAACCGCGCGGCGCAGGCTGGCTTCGATCTCGCGCATCTGCCGCGTCAGGTCCGCGACCTTCATCTGCTCGTCCGGCGTGTAGACGACCTGCTGCCCTTCGTGATCGTTGTTGATGAACGCGAACAGCCGGTAATACTCCTCCTGCGTCAGGGGATCGAATTTATGGTTGTGGCATTGGGCACATTGGATCGTCAGGCCGAGAATGCTTTTTCCGATCGCGTCCATCCGATCGAACATCTCGTCCATCCGAAATTGCTCGGGATCGATTCCCCCTTCTTCGTTGACCATCGAATTCCGCAGAAACCCCGTCGCTACGATCTGATCCTGCGTCGCGTTGGGCAATTCATCGCCGGCTATCTGCTGAACGATGAACTGGTCATACGGAAGATCATGATTGAAGGCGTTGATGACCCAGTCGCGGTAAAAGAACGCATAGCGCATCTTGTCTTTTTCGTACCCATCCGAATCCGCGTAGCGGGCCGCATCGAGCCAATACCGCCCCCACCGCTCCCCGTAATGCGGCGAGGCAAGCAGCCGATCAACCAACTTTTCGTAAGCATCCGGCGAAGCGTCGGAAACGAAGTCATCGACTTGCTCCGGCGTCGGCGGCAAGCCGATGAGGTCAAGGTAGAGCCGCCGGAGAAGCGTGATCTTCTCCGCCTCCGGCGACGGATTCAGTCCTTCCGCTTCGAGCCGGGCAAGAACAAATCGATCGATCGGATTGCGGCACCATTTCTCATCTTTGACTGTCGGCAGTGGCGGCCGGACCGGCGCGACGAATGCCCAATGGGGCGGTCGATCCGGTCCCGCCGCTAGCCCCATCAGCGGGGAGATGGCGCAGATCACCGCGCACAAAAGAGCTGATAGGCAACCGCTACGCATAGAGCACAGCTTCACTTGAACGTGTATCTCACCGGATCGAAACCAATCTATTCTGCTTGCGCAGAACACAACACTGTTTCATAGCCCCTGCTCTGTCATGGCCGCGAATAACCGGTTTTGGCCGGAATTGGCCGGTTTCAAAAATCTGTCGTGTCGATTCCGCATTGTGATGTGGTGAAGAAACCGGCGCGGCCCACCTCGAAAGCGCACGCGGTGGCGCATCGGGATGCGGGTTTGGTGAACTGAGTCGGACGGATGAGAGACGCAGACGCGCGGGCTGACGCCACGCGGCTATTAAGGAGCGCGCAACCCGTGTGGCGCACATCCTTAATAGCCGCGGACGTGAGTCCGCGCGTTTTGGAATTTCGCAAACCGCGTCATGCGCCTCTTCGCGTCTTGCGAACCGCATCGCGCGCGTCTTCGGCATTCCCAAAACCACGCTGCTTGCGACGGTCCTCCATACGCAATACTTTTCGCTCCGTGCCCGTTTACCACTTCACGCTCCACGCCTATCGATCCTGGAGCCCGGGCCACCGGCGCGGATACGTCCAGCGAAACAAGGGAGTTCTGAAGCGCGATTGCAACATGGCATCCCGTTACGACACCCGCGCCAATTTCGAAGCTGTTGCATTCACTGACAAACTTCAAGAAATCCTCGTCCTTGGCACCCACGAAGTTTGCCGCCGCAAGGGCTGGCGTCTTCACGCCGTCGCGACTGATGCGTCCCATTTCCATTGCGTCCTAAGCTGGAACGGCTTTCTTGAGTGGGCCGAAGTGCGAAAGCGAATTAAGAATGTGCTAAGCCGATACCTCGGCATCGCACAGGATCAGCCCGGGCGGCAGTGGTTTGTGAGGGAAGGCAGCCGCAAGCGCGTCACCGACCGAAAGCACCTTGATCACCTTCTGACGACGTACCTTCCCGACCACCGGGGTCTTTGTTGGAGCGAGGGGCAAACGCTTCCGCCGGATCGGTTTGGGTTGTTGGAGATCGGGGTGCGGGATTGATGCTGTTGGGTTTGCGGCGCTGGAAGCGTTGAGCGTTTGGGAAGACGCGGGCTGACGCCACGCGGCTATTAAGGAGTGCGCAAACCGCGTCGCGCATCCTTAATAGCCGCGGACGTGAGTCCGCGCGTCGTCGGGATTGGCACGCCGCGTCATACGCATCCTCAGCCACCGCGGATGTCGGTCACCCCCGTCGTCGGATCGTTGTGGACCATCGGCCTCGTCGAGATCTCGGACCGTGTCCATTCAACGCCTGCGCTCGGCCTTCCGTTTGGCGGTGAGAGACAGAGGTTTCCGAAAGTGTCAAGATTTTTCGTGAGAAATGGAAGCGGTAAGTCTTTCGCCCGCTTCTTTCTCCGGGGGCTTCGACGTACCATTGCTCAGGCAGTACCGGGCTCATAGACGCTATTTCGTCGATCTACGAACTCTCAGCGTGACAGCGGACCATTATTTATGACCGAGAACCCGTCTGAACATAACCTATCAGTCGCCGCCTCGAAAGTGAAAGCTGTCGGTGCGCCTCCATGGGCGACGCGACCCTTCAAGGACTTTATCCAGTACAGTGAGCGCCTTGTCCAACTTGTGCACCTGAGCAAGCGGGGAATTTCAGGGATGCGCGGTGCGTGGACGAAGGCTTTGCCGAGCGCCGACAGTAGCGGCAGCACGAGTGATCCATGAAACGTCCCCCAACGGCCGGTTTCGGTCGATGTGCTCCTTGAATTGCTTTTCCTCTTTGTCCGTCTGTGGCGTGTTCAGCAAAGTGAGCCAGTTGCGGGGCCGCTCGATCGGCCACTCGGCGAGCAGCGAGTAGAGCGCGTGCGAAGGATCGAGCCGGACGAATGCGCTGCCCCAGCGCCATTGCTCCGCCCGCTCGACCCGGCCGGCGCAGGGCGTTGCGCTCTACGTAGCGCAATGCCGTCAGGAGGTGCGGATCCTGCTGGATGGGGAAACTCTTGAACCGGCCCTGATAAAGATGCCCGTGACCCACGGCGTTGTGGGAGTGCTTCCATCGCTGCGCATGCGTCAGCGTCAGCCAGCGCTCCTCCCGCGCAGGGCGTCGCCGACATTCCGTTTCAGCATCGAATAGACCGTTTCAACCTGCGGCCGACGGCGGTACGCCTTCCGATTGAAATGAGTCTTCATGAGTCTTCGGTATTTGTCCTTCGGCAGGAGCTCGCGCACCTTGGGCAATGCGAGTAGGCGCTTGCTCGCTTTCTGCAAGGTCGTCCAGTGCGGAACGAGCTTGAGTCCAATCGCGTCGCGCAGGTCCGAGCAGTCGAGCAAGAACTGCTGGATGCCGCGATAGTCCTTATTCTCAAACTCTTTGAGCACGAGGCAGGCAAACAGTTGTGGCTGCGTGAACTTTTTGGGGCTGTAAACGTGGGAGTAGTCGCTGAAAGCTTCCTTGCCGGCGGCCAGCGCGACCATCGCCACCTTCCTTGGCGACTTACTGGTGATCATGTCATAAGTAATACGTTGGCGGGTTCGCGCCGAACGGCGAGCTCAGCAAGGCGTTTTCTACAGAGCCGACGCGTCACCTTTAGTTGGAACCAAATCGAAAAATGAAGGTTCGCGGAAAAATAAACGTTCGCGTCATTCGCGTCACCTTTAGTTGGAATCCCACAAATAAACGTTCGCGTCACGAATGGCGTTTACTTTACCCTCGCGTCGTAAGTTCGCGCATTTACTGCACTTACTACATTTGCGCAAGACGTAGCCTCCTGTCAGAATGGTGGTGCTTAGGTCACCAACCAACAGGAGGCCACGGATGGCAAGTGTCCCCACCGGATTGCAGCGGATCAAGCAGGACATCCAACAATATGTTTCCACGCCGGTGATCCTGGCGATCTGCCAGAAGGTCGGCTACCAGTGGCGCGAGCGGCAACTGGGACCGGTGGAAACAATCCACTGGTTCATCCTCCAGGTCCTCAACTTCAACACCGCGATGACCGGACTGCGGCATCTGAGCAGTACCCCCGTCAAGGCGTCGGCGTATTGCAAGGCGCGCATGCGCCTGCCGCTGGCGGTGCTGGCGGAGTTGTTGATCGAGTCGTCGACGGCGATGCGCCGGGCCTGCTCGTCGCCCGAGGGGTTGTGGTGCGGATTGCGGGCGTATTTGGTCGACGGCTCCAGCACGATCGCCCCGGACACGCCTTCCTCGCAGAAGCGCTTCGGCCAGCCCAAAGGATGCAAGAAGGGGTGCGGCTTTCCCGTGCCCAAGGTGCTGGGATTGTTCGACGCCCTCACCGGCCTGCTCATCCAGGCGATGGGCTTCCCGCTCTACACGCACGAACAATCCAAAGTCTGGATGCTTCATCCGCTGCTGAGCGCCGGCGACCTGCTGGTGGGGGATCGCGCCTTCTGCTCGTTCGTGCACCTGTCGATGCTCTTCTCCCGCGGGATTGAGGGGCTTTTCCGCATCCATCAAGCAACGATCGTGGACTTCCGGCCCTACCGCAAACACCGCGAAGGGTATGGCAAGCAGCGCAAGAGCAAGCGCAAGCCCAAGCGTCCAATGCCACGCAGCAAGTACATCAAGCGCCTGGGCAAGCACGACCAGATCGTCGAATGGTTCAAGCCCCGGGCCCAACCGACGTGGATGAGCAAGAAGCAATTCGCGCAGATCCCCGAATCACTGCAAATTCGCGAATTGCGATTTATGCTGCCGCGCAAGGGCCAGCGGACGGTGGAAGTCACCCTGGCCACCACGCTGCTGGACCCGATCCTCTATCCCAAGGAAAAGATCGTCGAGTTGTACGGCGTGCGCTGGCGCGTGGAAACCCACTTCGCGCAACTGAAGACGACGCTGAACATGCGCAAACTCAAAAGCCAGACCGCCGAAGGCGTGCTCAAGGAACTGGTGATCTACGCGCTGGTGTACAACCTGATCCACCTGGTGATGCTGCGGGCGGCCCAGCGCCAGGGACTCGATCCCGACCGCATCAGCTTCCTCGATACGGTGCGCTGGCTGCTCAGCTCCGTGCCCACCGAAGAATTGCCTGAACTGTTGATCAATCCACATCGTCCGGATCGTCACGAACCGCGTGTGGTGAAAGATCGAGAGGACACGTACACCAAGATGACCCGGCCCCGCGCCCAGCTCCGTAAAGAGCTGCGACGCAAAGGAGATATAGTCGAGAGGCCAAAGTAAACGCCATTCGTTCGCGTCACCTTTAGTTGGAACCCGTCACCTTTAGTTGGAACCGTCCTTTGGGGGCAGCGCCTCCTATGGAGTCAAAATTGGCGATCAGAAGGGCACGCACCTAAACGTAACGCCGAAAGTTGGTGGCGATTTATCGGCCACAAGTACCGATCTCTACGCACAAGTCGACGCTGATTTTGACTTATACTGCGCGGACAAAGATGTTGTAGATTTTTCTGCTAGTGCCAAATACATGTATACTTCCCCCTACGAAAAACTACGGTCCGAGAACATAACATTCAACACGAAGATAACATTGAAAATAATTCAAGGCGATCTCGGTCCTATCCACTGGTCACTCAATCCGTCCGTAGGGTATGAGAATAATGGCGACGTCGCCAAGGGCCAGAAGCCTTGGGACCTTACGAGTTCGATAATCTTGAGCTTGGGCGGAGGATGAGCAAATGCGTTTCGATGTTCGACGATCGATTGCCAAGTGCGTTGTGCTGGTGCCCTGTCTTTATGGGGCGATCGCTCATCTTGATAGCATTGTGCATGGAGCGGAGAACACCGATCGTCTCCGCCACCGCACGGACATCGAGGCGTCCGAAGAGCAATGTTATCATTTTGGTGCGCCACTGAGTCCAGATGCGGTCATTCGGTTAGGTAGGTGGTCAGAACGGTATAAACAGGACGGTGAGTCATTGTTTTGGAGTGGATATGCGAGACTGAACGACCCTTCGCCGGAGATTGCGTCCGTGGGCTGGAAAGACGTCGAAAAGGCTTCCAGCATGGGCATCCCCGCGGCAACAGATGTGCTTGCAAGGCATTTCTTGGACGATAAGAATGATTCTGCCACTGTCGAACGTGGGCTGGAAATGCTTCGCCGCGCAGCCGATGCCGGTGATCCCCGCGCTTTAAATGGGATGGCTACGATTTACGCAACGGGGATTGCGGGTATTCACAAGGATCTAACGACCGCTGCGCACTATTTCGAGCGTTCACTCAACGAAGGTTACTACCCATCAGCACTGTATCTTTCGTCGGTTCTCGCTCGATCTGGGGAAAGTGAAAGAAGCGAGGCGCTCGTCAAGAAAGCTGCAGAGTTGGGGGATTGCCAGGCCATCCGCCTGCTGGCTGAGCATTATGGTTCGGGCGATCCAATTCGAAGCGAGACGGAGTTTCTTCGATACGTTCAACGCGGTGCACTCTGGTCAGATCCAGAATCGACCCGCCGTTACGCCCTAAAGATTGACGACTATTGGGCAAATCCGAAGGCGCCAGAACAGTATGACAACCTCGTCAAAGACCATTTGACTCCGACTAAACGAGACGACCCACTGGTTCATCGGCTACTGATTCAAGCAGAGCGATCAGGGGACAGTATCGCCCAACTAAGCGTTGCGGATTCACAGATCTGGGGCAGCCGTGGATCTACCGTGCAAATGCAACGCGGTATCCAAACGCTGAATCGTGCCGTGAAATCTGGCGATAGCATGGGGGTCGCTCATTTCTTCCTGGCACATGCTTATTTTGCCGGTCGCGGCGTCAAGCAGGATATTCGACACGCGCGTACGCTGATGAACTTTGCGGCGCAATCCCATTTGCCCGACGCCGTTAAATGGATTGCGGAAAATGGCCAACCATCCGCCACGTCGCAATCGAGTTCACAACGTGCGGCGGAGCCATCCACACAGCCGAACGAGGGCGTTGATCAACAATGGGATTCGGCGGTCCAAGACCGGGGCGAGATGGAAGATTGGTGGTACCGTATTGATCCACCGCCTGCTCCTCAAACAATCGATCGACTCCACTCGAACGCGGTGTCCGGCAAAGCCGAACCGACGGATCTAACGTGGGCGGCTCTTGCGGCGATCAATGGGATGATGCCAACGGTCACGCCGGCCGAGTGGAAGCCTTGGATTCTCAGCGCCGCCGAACATCACGTGCCTCTTGCGATGGCGGTCGTCGGAAATGAACTGTTGCGTGGAATCCGAATTTCTCCGGACCACGCATTAGGGCTTAAATTGTTAAATGATGCGGCGGCCGACAATGAACCCTCGGCCTACTATTTCCTGGGCGCGCGCCTACACCGACGGAGTCGGCGGCCTGACCGGCGACCCCGCGAAAGCCCGCCCATTTTTAATCAAGGCAATAGACTTCGGCCAGACACGGGCATGGTTCGACGTCGTGAAAAATGATGAACAAATTGGCGACTGCGAGAATGCCTTGAAAGATCTTTTCGAAGGAGCCTTTCGCGGCGAGCCAGCTCTGATGGCTCGCATGATACGCGTAGTCTTCACGGAAGAATCCTTGTGTGGTCAGCCCGTTAATTGGGATGGGGATCACGAGTGGCTACTTACTCGTGGGGCGCTATGGGGGAACACGCAGGCGATGGCGATGTTTGCAACGAGGTCGCATGACCTGGAAAAGCCGGACTCATACCTTTGTCGCTTGTTGCTGTTTCGGGCCGTTGCGCGCGACGATGTCAGCGCTCGGATTATTTTAGACGTGTGCCATGTTGAAGGCAGTTTTGGATTTTCGGTCGATATCGATCGTGGTTTGAGCGATTTAGAAGAGCTTTCAGGCGCCCCGTTCAATATTCCGGAGGCACAGTGGCAGTTGGGACGGCTATTGTGCTCCGAAAGGTATCCAATTGCTGTGGACGCCAAACGAGGAAAAAAGCTTATCGAAATGGCCGCCAGTGCCGGCAACCCGCGCGCGGTTGCATGGCTTGCAAGTGGAAATCCACGGTGACCCTGTCGCTCGCTTTCCCGGTTTCAGCATGCCGTTGCGATCTGCACTCCATCGAGCCGAGTCGCGCCACTTTCGCGGCAATCAAGTCGCTAACCACCCTCTATGTCGCCCGAGATCTGGCATATCCCTCCACGCTCCAAGCTCAGTGAATGCGTGAAAGAGCCACAGCTCATCTTGGCGGGTGGTCGTCGAGCAATTGAAGAACCATTGCGCTTTAATCCGTCAATTCGCTACACTCACCACGCCTGAGAATCACTCTTTTCGAGAGCACAAATATCCATCATGAGGATCGATTTTGGCACGGCCTTTTCCGGAGTCGCATATCTCGAAGACCGCAGAAAACCGCAAACCGTCCCAAACGTTGAAAAGGATCTGACGATCGGGGAGACGCGGGCCCCGTGGAAGCCCCAAGGCACGAAGAATAGGGATCTGTACGCAAAGCACGTCGCGGTCCTTCGGTGAAAACTACATTCTACGTTTGGTGCTGCCCACGACAACAAAATTTAAGACCCATCCAGGTGGGCACGACTACTCGCGATAAAGTGATCGAGCAACTAGGCCCCCCGTCCCAACGCACAGAGCACCAACTGGCGCTTCTTTTTGTATTTGAGCGACTGAGCGGCCGTTCATATGGATTGAATGGCGGTCCCTGTGTTATCGGCCCCCTCGTCGCCGACCACTTTCAATGGGAACGGATCTACGCCCAGTTCGATGACAAAGGAATTCTTTGCTGCTGCATTACCGACCCACCTGTAAAAAGAACGAACTGGGAGGATTTTCTCAACGATGTACCGGACCGCGACGTCATTACGAAATGAATACATTGCATATATTATACAATCAAGATATATTTGGTCATATAGGTCAAAAAAGTGTCGGATTATGTCGGATTATGTCGGATCCGTGGCAGAGCTGTGGAACGGAATTCGAAAAATAGATCAGATAGCAATGCCAATCCTGACCAAACGCTCGGGCACCCTTGGGTCGACAAATCGCAATTTCGGCGTCGCTTGGTTTATAAACGGAGGCAGCCAACGAAAGACGTCAACTAAGGTTATGGACCCCCTGCCGCCCGCGATGGAGCTACAAACCGATCTGCCGCTACCCGGACCGCCCGGGGATGTCGCTGCGCCTGGTTTGCCTGGCCCTCGGGGCGCCGCCCCCTTATTTCGTCCGCCGGGATTGAGCATTAAGGACGTGACTTATTTCTGGCGGTTCACGACGGGGCATCGACTGCAGACGGTGGCGATTGTCGCCCTACTGCTGTCGGTGGCGGGGCTTCAGATGGCGCCGGCGTTCGCCCCCGTTGCATTGGTCCGACTGACTGATGGCGGATCCGTTGGGCCGCGATCAGTTTACCTGGGCTTGATCGCGCTGTTGGTTGCTTCGCTGCTGGCGATTGGCGGGCAATTCCTGGCCGAATATCTCTCGACCCGGCTGACCGAGTCGATCGGTCGGCGGATCAAGGTGGCGCTCTTCAGCAAGATCGGCGCACTCCCCGCCGGGCAGGCGGGATCACACTCGATCGGAGCGATGGCCTTCCGGGTCGGCGGGGACGTGCAGCAGATTCGCGATTTCCTCGCGCCGGGGCTCACGCAAACGACCGGCGAGGTCTTCGTCCTCCTGGTGGCGTTCATCATTATGGCCTGGTTCGCGTTGCCCTATGCGATCCTTTGCCTGGCGGCGGCGCTCGTCATCGCACTGGCGGCCAAACGTTCGAACAGCCGGGTCATGGGCTCGGCCATCGAGGCGCAGATGGCCAGCGAAATGGCAATGACCCAATACATTGAAGGCGTGGCCGGTTATCGCGATCTGGCCGCCTCGGGGCGGTTTGGGCGCGCGGTGGAGGAATACGATCGGCGGCTGGCCCGCCAGCAGCGCGCCGTCATCTCGACATTTTTCTGGGGCTCGATCGGGTCGCTCGCGCCGCAGTTGCTCTTCAGCATTCTGTATTTTGGATACTACTTTCTCACCGCTTCCATGCCGGGGGCCGCCGGGCGCAGGGCGCGCACCTGGCGATGGCGGTCACATTCGTGTCGGTCCTCGCGTTCATCCGCGGGCCGGTGGTTCAACTGGCGCAGTTCGGGACGCGCACCGCGGGGGCTGCGCCGTCGTTTGCCAAAGTTCGCGAGCTGCTCGAAACGCGGGAAGTGATTGACAGCGCCAGGCCGCATTCCGTGGCCGATGGTCGCGTCGAGTTTGAAAGAGTCGGTTTCGCGTATTCACCGGATGCCCCGCCGGTGCTGCATGATCTGACTTTCACGATCAATGCCGGCAGCTTCACGGCGATCGTCGGCCAGTCAGGGAGCGGGAAGACCACGCTCTTTCATCTGCTGCTGCGACTGCTGGACCCGACGACCGGCTCCATTCGCCTGGGCGGCGCGCCGCTGCATGAGGTGGCGGTGCTGGAGTTGCGGCGAATTGTGGGATTCATTCCGCAGGCGCCGTTCATCTTTGATTCCACCATCCGCGACAACCTCACCCTTGGCGCGACCGACGCCCAGGGAACGGCCGAAGACGCGTTACTCACCGAGGCGGTTCGCCTGGCCCGGCTGGATGAACTCGTGGAAAAGCGATCTGCGTTCGGCGGTCTCGACGCTCCCGTCGGACCCGGCGGGGCCACGTTATCGGGCGGCGAGCGGCAGCGCATCGCGCTGGGCCGCCTGTTTCTGCGCGACCCTCAGGTGATCGTCTGCGATGAGTACACCGCCAACATCGACAACGCCACCGCCCGCCTCATCCGCGATGCGCTGGCCACCCGGTTCGCCGGACGCACGCGCATTGTCGTGACGCATCAGCTTTATACCGTTCGTGGCGCCGATCAGATCCTGGTGCTGGACAAGGGAAAGATTCTTGACCGCGGCACCCACGAAGAATTGCTGGCTCGGCCGGGCCTGTATCGTGAGATGTGGGACCTTCAGCGGATCGATTAATCCCACCCGGCCGGATGTCCACCGGGAATTTTCCGGGATTCAACGGCGGATTTCGCCAATTCGGTCCGATTTGACGGTGATTCTCGGTCGGCATCCTGCCGATGAAGAATTGCCCGTTGCATATTTACAGACTCATGAAGGAAGCGACTATGAAGCCTGCCGGGGAAGTCCTGGTCGTCGATGACGATTCGATGCTGAATAAGCTCATGTGCCACTTCGTAGAGCTTGCAGGTCTTCCGGTTCGGTCGGCGCTCGACGGGCATTCCGCCCTGCTCTCGGCGCAGCAATTTCCTCCGACCCTGGTGCTTCTGGATCTGATGTTGCCGGATACCACCGGATTCGAAGTCTGCCTGCAACTCAAACGCGAAACCGGCACCGCCAGTACTGCGGTGGTCATCGTTACCGCTCTTGATGACGATGCGAGTCGAAAGCGTGGGCTGGAATGTGGGGCGACGGATTATCTGGTCAAGCCCTTCTGCCCTGATCAACTCATCGAGCTCATCAAAAAATACGCCGCATAGTCCGAGTTCGATTGTTCACGCTCCAGATCCCAGCCCCCATCGGTTTTAGACGGCAACTCTCGATTTTCGAGCATGCTCGGATCTGGATCGGGCCCTTCGACCGCGCTCAGGACAGGCGCGTCAAGCTCGTGGCGTCACCTATTACCGGATCGCTCAAGAGCACAAAAATATATTCATTTCGACTGATTCTGGCGGTTATATCGTGCCGGTTCGGCACCGATACCACTCACGCGGGAGCAACTCAGGGGAAATGCTGAAAGCGACGGAACTGCTTTGAGGAACAGCATGGGGTTTTCCAACCTGGCACTATGGTTCTCCGGCGGCGCACGACAATATCACACGCTGACCCACTGCATGAATCACGACACTGCGTGGATCTGGATCACCGTCGTGCTCGACCTGGCGGTGGCCGCTGGATATGTCCTGATCGCGTTACAGTGGCGGCGAAGCGAGCGGTCATTTGTCCGAGACATGCCAGCCAGGCACGCGCTGGGACGCCTCAAAAACATCTTCATTTTCTGCGGGATCTGCGGGTACCTCTTTATCCCCCTCAAAATGTTCTGGCCGGCCTGGCGTCTGTATGACCTGTCCCTGATCGGCCTGGTCTACTTCACATGGCGATATGCCTGGGGCACCGGCGATCTGAATGCGATCTATTCGGCCCTGGGAAGTACGGACCGTCTCTCGGAGGATCTGGAAACATCGCGTGCTGACGGCGATCGGTTGCGCGAACACCTCGAAGCCCGGGCGCGTGAACTGGAAGCGCTGAACCATTCGCTGCGTCAGGAAATTACCGAGCGCGAGCGTTCGACCGCCAACCTCCAGGAGGAACGCAACCTGCTCCGAACGTTGATCGACGCGCTGCCAGACCCCGTGTACGCCAAGGATTTCGAGGGGCGATTCATTCTCAGCAACATCGCACACGCCCAATTCCTGGGCAGGCGGTCTCCTTCCGAGATCACCGGCAAGACGAGACACGAGCTTTTCCCGGCCGAGCCTGATTCTCAAAGCGATTCGGACGATCGCGAGATCGTGCGTCTTGGTTTTGTGTCGATCTGTCGCGAAGAAACTGCGATCGACTCCTGGGGAAACCAGGTGTGGATCGCCCGTACAAAGGTCCCCCTCAAGGATTTGACGGGGCGAATCGCAGGGCTCGTCTGCATCTCGCGGGACATCACCGAGGCTCAGAAGGCGGAGTCGGCGCTCAAAGCGCTGAACGGAACGCTGGAACAGCGAGTTGCCGAAAGGAGCGCTGCCGCCGAGGAACGGTCCGTGGCCCTGGCCGTGTCGGAAAAGGCCTTGAGAGAGCGGACCCGCATTCTCTGTTCCATCTTGAACAGCATGGGTGACGGCGTGATCGTCGCGGACCAGACCGGGCGGGAAACGCTGCACAATCCCGCCGCTGAACGTTGGTTCGGGCCAGCGCCGGCTCCTGCGATCCGAGAAGGAAAATGCTGCGACATCGAATTGTTTCAATCGGATACAGCAACACCCTGCCCGCTGGCGGACCGGCCTCTGGCGCGGTCGCTGCGCGGTGAAATCGTCAACGAAGCGGAAGTATTCGTTCGATCTCCGTTCGCGCCGGAGGGAGTCTGGCTCAGCGTCACGGCGCGGCCGCTCAAGAACGACGACGGGCGCGTTGAAGGGGGCGTTGCGGTATTTCGCGACGTCACTCGGAGCAAGCGCGCAGAGGCCGACCTGAAGGAATCGGAAGGACGATTCCGGCAACTCGCCGAATGCATCGACGAAGTGTTCTGCCTTCAGGACTCCAGCGACGGGCGAATGATTTACGTGAGTCCCGCGTACAACAACACATGGGGGCGGTCGTGTTCTTCCCTTTACGAGAACTCGGAATCGTTTCTGGACTGGGTGCATCCGGAGGATCGCGCTCGCGTGGAGGCAGCGATCTCGCGGCAACGCGCTGGATCGAATACCTTCGAGGAATATCGGATCCTCCGGCCCGACGGGTCGTTGCGCTGGATCTGGGATCACCGATTTCCCATCAAGGATTCGGAAGGTCACGTCTATCGGATCGCCGGCCTGGCCGAAGACATCACCGAGCACAAGAAGGTGGAGGCGGAGCTTCGGGCAGCCAAGGAAGAGGCTGAAGCGGCCAACCGGGCCAAGAGCGAATTCCTGGCGAACATGAGCCATGAGATTCGCACGCCGATGACGGCAATCGTCGGCTTCGCCGACATGATGCTGGAGCCGTGTCAGCGAAATTCCGACCGGTTGGAATTCGTCGGCGTGATTCGCCGAAATGCCAAGCATCTCCTGGATCTGATCAACGACATCCTCGACCTGTCGAAGATTGAAGCAGGCGAAATGACCGTCGAGCGGGTAACCTGCGACGTGCCGCAGCTTATTTCGGACATCCTTTCGCTCATGCGACCGCGAGCCGCGGAAAAGGGACTCGAGTTCCATGCGACTTTCGACACGTTGATCCCGCGACAGATTCAAACTGACCCGATGCGGTTACGCCAGATCCTGGTAAACCTGCTGGGAAACGCGGTGAAGTTCACAGAAACTGGATCGGTTGAGATTCACGTTCGGTTCGAGGCGGACGGTGCAGGTTCCAACATCCTGCGGGTGGACGTAACCGATAGCGGCATCGGCATGACCGAGGCGCAGCGGCTGCGGTTGTTTCGGCCCTTCACGCAGGCGGATGAATCCACGACGCGCCGGTTTGGCGGAACAGGCCTGGGGCTGAGCATCAGCCGACGGTTGGCACGGCTGCTGGGCGGCGACGTTACCGTCACTTCCCAATTCGGCGTTGGCAGCACTTTCGCCGTCTCGATCAATGCCGGTGCAACCTGCAGCGAAGAAATGATTCACGGCCTTTGCGAAGCAATGTTGCCGACGGCGGAGTACCCGACGGCCGGGGAGCACATCCTGATCCGCGGGCGAATCCTGCTGGCCGAGGATGGGCGCGACAACCAGCGGCTCTTTGCCGCTCACCTGACCAGAGCCGGGGCAGAAGTCGTCATCGCGGAGAATGGGCGCATCGCGATCGAGATCGCGCAATCTCGTCCGCTGGATCTGATCCTGATGGATATGCAGATGCCGGAGATGGATGGGTACCGCGCGACATCAGAGCTGCGCCGCCTCGGATTCAAGCTCCCGATCGTGGCGCTGACCGCCAACGCGATGTCGGAAGACCGGCACCGGTGCCTGGCATGTGGTTGCACCGACTACCTCAGAAAACCAATCGAAAGAGAGGCTCTCTTGAAAACCGTAAGTCAACATCTCGGAGAAATTGCCAAGCCGGCTCGTCCGGAATCCGCGGACGACCTGAACAAAGCCGTCCGCCAGGCGCCGGCGCAAGCAGTCGGGAGCGCGCAGGGCTCTTCGACGGGGCTCAGGACGGGCCCGATCGTAAGCACGCTCGCAAGCTATCCCGGAATGAAGCAGTTGATTGCAGAATTCGTCGCGGGTCTTCCGGAGGAGGTGGATCGGCTCAATGATCTCTTGCAGAGGAACGAAATTGATCTGCTGAAGCGAGCCGTTCACCAGTTGCGCGGCGCGGGGGGTGGTTACGGATTTGATTCGATTACCGAAGCCGCGGCCAAGGCGGAGAATTCGATCAAGGCCTCGGTTGACCTGGAGACCCTTCGCGCGGAAGTCGAGTCGCTCATCGCGTTGATCCGCCGGGTGGAGGGATTCGAGCCGGCATTGGCCACGGCGTCATAAAAAAAGGGGCTCATTTTTTGGAGTACGGGAGAGAAAATATGTCGAATTCGATTTTGATTATTGACGACTCTCCGCATCTGCACAAACTGGTCGTCGCCCATCTGAAGGCAGATCCGATTGTCGTCCATTCCGCGACGGACGGTGAGTCCGGTCTGGCTGCCGCAACGGAGCTGCAACCCGGTCTCATTCTGCTTGACGTGGATATGCCGGCGCTTGGCGGATTCGAGGTCTGTCGACAGCTCAAAGCCGGCCCGGCGACATCGGCAATCCCGGTCATGTTCGTGACGGCCGACGGAACATTGATGGACAAGGTTCGCGGTTTGGATCTGGGCGCAGTCGATTACCTCACCAAGCCATTTAAGCCGGAGGAATTACGGGCAAGGGTGGCGCTGCCCTGCGGGCAAAGCATCAGCTGGAGAAGTTGGCCCTGGTCGATGGTCTCACGGGACTGTGGAATCGAACCTACCTCGACCTCCACCTGCAGGCGCAATTGTCCGTGGTGAGGCGATCAGGCCGTCCGCTGGCTTGTATCCTGGGAGATATCGACGGACTGTCCGCGATCAACGGAAAACACGGACAGCGGTTCGGGGATGAAATCCTCCGGGCCGCCGCCCAAATCATTCTCAGTGTATGCCGCGCGGAGGATACGGTCTGTTATGGCGGGAGCGGGCGATTCATCGTTCTCGTCGCGGGAACCGGCCAGTCGATGGCGGCGCATCTGGCCGATCGGGCCCGCGCCGAGATCGAGCGCCACCTCCGGCGTCGCGGTGAAATTGATGCGGGCGTGACCTGCAGTTTTGGAGTAACCGACACGGAGGCCAGCGCCGACCTGTCATTGATCGACCGGGCCGACGCCGCGATGTACCGGGCCAAGCAGCTCGGCCCCAACTCCATCTGGGTGAGCCGTCCGGCGGCCTCGGAGCTGCGATCGGTTGCGTGAACAGATCGTGCCCCGGGTAAGGCAATGGTCGGCGCACGCAAGTGGTGGCGGTGCGCGCAGACCTTCGTCGCGCGCGGTCGTTGGCTGGCACGCAAAGGGCGCCCCTCCGCGGGAGCCATGGTATTGATGCGCCTGAGTGGAGCCCAGGAGAACTTTTTTAACAACTGCGACTAATTCGGGAAGCCAAACGGATCGACAAGAAGACAGGGGATGAATGCGGGTTCCGCTTGTGACTTTACCACGGACCTGTCTGAAGGAGTTCTACGCATGCGGCCGACCATACTTGTTGTCGATGACTCGCTTCCAATGCACAAACTGGTGAAAGCGCTGCTTGAAGTGGACGCATTGGCTATACATTCAGCCTACGACGGCGATACAGCTCTCACCGCCGCGGCAACTCTGGCGCCTGCCCTGATCCTCCTGGACATCGACATTCCCGGGCTCGACGGGTTCGAGGTATGCCGCCGCCTCAAGGCCAGCCCCCTCACCGCAACCATTCCGATTGTAATCCTCAGCGCCGACGCCGTTCTCTCGGACAAAGTGAGCGGACTGGAAGCCGGCGCATCGGACTTTATTACCAAGCCGTTCAAGCCTGACGAATTTCGTGCCCGGGTGCGCGCGGCGCTTCGCACGCGGCGTCAGATGGATTCGAATGCGATGGTTGATGGTTTCACCGGCTTGTGGAACCGTGCTTACCTGGAGGCGCACCTGCCCGCACAACTGTCGCTCGCGCAACGATCTGCCCGTCCCCTCGCCTGCACAATATGCGAAGTGGATGGGCTGGACGGACTGACCAAACGGTACGGGGAACTCGTCGGCAATTCAGTCCTTCGTACCGTTGGACGGGTGCTCCTGAGCGGCTCCCGTCCCGAAGACATTGTCTGCCGTCTGGAGCAGGGACGTTTCATTCTTCTGGCTCCAAGCGCCAACCGCGGAGACGCGGCGCAGATGGCGGATCGTCTTCGACAGGAAATCGAAACTCAACTTCGGACCGCGAACGGAACGACCCTGGCAGCCACCTGCAGCTTTGGGGTAGCCGACACGGTTATCGCCAGCGGTGACGTGCTCATCGAGCGGGCGGCGGCGGCCTTGCTTCGCGGGAAAAAGTCGGGCCGCAACAACGTGTTCGTCGCCCAGATTTCCGGCGAAGAGCCGCAAGAAGTACTGGCGGCTGCGTAAGTCGCACACCAACACACGCTCGCGAAATGCGAAAGGGACGCCATGCAGCAACTTCTCGTGATCGACGATTCCAAGCACATTCACCCGCTTGTGGCGAATCTCCTTTCTGAAGAAGACGTGACCATTCACTCGGCTCTCGACGCCGGCTTTGGGCTCACGCTGGCGGCCTCGATACGGCCCGATCTGATCCTGCTCGACGTCGATATGCCGGGAATCGATGGATTCGAAGCGTGCAAACGGTTAAAGGCTGACCCGTCAACCGCGTCAATTCCGGTAATCTTCCTGACTTCGCTCTCCTCGGTAGAGGAGAAGGTGCGCGGCCTTGAACGCGGCGCCGTCGACTACGTGACCAAGCCGTTTAACAGGGCGGAACTTCAAGCGCGGGTGCGGGCATCGCTCCGAACAAGCCATCTGATCCGATTGCTCGAAGAAACGGCGTTGATCGATGCGTTGACCGGCCTGGGAAACCGCGCGATGTTCGCGCAGAGAATGACTGCGGAAGTGTCGCGCCGTCAACGCTCCCAACAGCCTCTCTCCTGCATCCTGCTGGATGTGGATTTTTTCAAGAAAATCAACGACGCTCTCGGCCATTCGTTCGGGGACCATGTCCTTCGGAAGGTGGCGGGTATTATTCAGAATCTCTGCAGAACCGAAGACGTCGCCTGCCGCCAGGGAGGCGAAGAGTTTGTGATTCTCACGCCGAACACGAACGCTCATGACGCGGCGCTCCTTGCAGAACGGATGCGGAACGCCATTGATCGCGAGGTCTATCACCAGCAGGGAACGCCATTCAAGGTAACGTGCAGCTTCGGCGTGGCCGAGGCGCACGACCTGTTCGACCGCGCCTTTGTTGAGCGCGCCGACGCGGCGATGTACGAGTCCAAGAAATGCGGCCGCAATCGAGTGACCATCGCCCAGGCGGCCAGCACCGCGGCGGCTAAGCAAGCCGCGTAGCACACGTCCTGAAATTGAACTTGTTCCGGCCCATGCCCGATCAGGCAGACACCATTGCCCGATGGGCGCGGCCCTGAAGCACAATCGCGATTACCTCAAGTTCGTCATCCGCCGGTAACGTCAGCGCATCTCGCTGAAAGCGCCGGTGCGCTCGCAATCGCGCTGCGCGGAACGTCGGCACAAATCAACGAAAAATTAGTGAATTGAGTTCGGATTCCGGACCCTTAACGTCCGATAGCCCGGCCGCCCCCGCTACACCCCGTAGCGGCCTTTCATCTTCACATCCGAAGCGGCTGAAATCCAACGCCAGTTGCTTGTTTTCCATGCCTCGCTTCAACCGCGGTGTATTGTTTTCTCACTCTCGCCGGTCACTCTCGGAATACAATATGAACGCAACACGAAGCAAATTTCAGGCGTCCTTTTCCCGTCGTCGCGGTGCGGCGGTTGTTTATCTGGCCGCCGTCATGACGGTTATGGTCGGATTCGCGTCGCTCGGCGTTGACGTGGCGCGATGCCAGCTCGCCAAGGCCGCCCTGCGACACACCGCGCGGGCAGCGGCACTCGCGGCGGCGGAGAACCTCGCCAATGGACAGACCGCGGCCATCAACGCCGCCCTGTTTATGGGTACCAGCAATAAATGTGATGGAACCCCGGTTGCCCTCAATAGCAGCACCGACATCACATTCGTCATCTGGAACCCCACCACCGATACCTACACCGTTGCGCCTTCGTTCTCCCAGGCCAACGCCGTCCTGGTTCATGCTCGTCGGACCAAGGCAACACGAAATCCGATCTCCCTGTCCTTTGCCGGAGTCATCGGAATGCCGACCTGCGACGTGCAGAGTTCAGCGGTTGCCTACCGCAATCAGCAGTCTGTGACGCAGTTCGTTCCCGCCACCGGCAATCCGTGGCTTTCGGGCGCAAGGACCGGAACGATCGCCAGCAACCCTGACCCCGGCTATCAGGGCCCGCAGGTGAATCGTGAACATCCATGGGCGCATGACATCGCCGGTCCCGCCGGCGGACACGCCAGCAGCGGCGAGCTTTATGGCTCACCCACCCAGGTCAACATTACATTGATTCCGGGTTCCACTCTGTCGATCACCAATGTCTCGGGAAACGCCGTCAACGACCTGACTCAGCCGGACACCTACACCGCTGATGGGAGTAATGGCGGATCATTCCCGATCTACCATGACGAGGCGACCACCGGCAGTGTTCCAGCCGAACATGGCATCTCGGATATCAGAGCGCCGCTGAACTCAATGCTCGGCGTCTTCCTGACCAACAACATCCCTGACAACCCCTCGACGACCGCGGACACGCTGGACTTCAGCACGCAGTCGGAGCGTGATTACACCTCCATCGACCCTGCCCTTCAGCAGATGTTCTACGCCGGCAAGGGACAAACCAGCACCGGTGTGCAGCAGGAAGTCACCGTGCCCGCCAACGCCACCCGCCTCTTCCTTGGGACGATGGACGGACACGAGTGGAGCAACAACCTGGGCGGCTACACCGCCACGATAACGCAAACCACCTACAGCATCGTGCAGTAAGGCTTGTCTCCCTCAAATCTCATTCGCGAAAGAGCCGACGTAAATCCGCGGGTGTCCGATCAACGGACACCCGCGGTTTGCGTTTTGGAAGCCCTTTCAATTTTCGCGCTTTGGTGAGACGAGCCGACTGCTGAGATTTGAAGCCTGAGATCCTGCTGCATCGCCGTGAGATTCGATTTATTTCCTTGAATTTCATCCAGCAAAACAAGCCTTATGCAATTGAGATTGATTTTTTTCTCCCTGACCGTGCACCCCAATCGTTTAGAAGAATTCGCTTATGGCAGTCTTTTGGGTGCAGGACGAACAGGGGCAGTGGGAGCCGGTGGCGTCGAACGACGACACCGTGGATTTGCGTGGGGTTCTGGGGCCCGCGGTCGCGCCGGAAATCGGCGCGGCCGCGGTTGTGATGAAACGGGGCGAGGAGCGCATCCTGATTTCGAACGGACGCGAGGGCGTGTGGGTGAACGGGGAGCCTCTCGTACTCGGCATCAGGGCGCTGCGCGATCGGGATGCGATTCGCATCGGCGCGAGGCGTACGGCCTTCTTCTCGACCGAGGCACTGCCGAGGATCACGCCGTTTCCACAGCCGCACCCGGCCCCCTGCGCCCGCTGCATGACGGACGTCGTCCCAGATTCGCCGGCGGTGAAATGCCCGAAGTGCGGCGCCTGGCATCATCAGAGCGATGAGTTTCCCTGCTGGACTTACACCGAGAAATGCGCCCGGTGCGATCAACCTACGGCGCTCGATGGGCAATATCACTGGAACCCGGAGGGGCTTTAAATGCGCGGCGAGGCACACAACATCGCCGAAGGCAAGTCCGTTACGGTCATCGGCGCGGGGAATATCGGTTCGCAACTGCTGGGGCATCTGGCGCGCATGCCGGCGATTGGTCGAATCGTCGTGGCCGATCCGGATTTTTTTACCTCCGGGAACCTGGTGGCGCAGGAGATGAGCCGAAGCGACGTTGGAGCGGCCAAGGCCATCTCGGCATCGCGGCGGATGCGCCGAATCCGACCCGAGCTTGAAGTGACGCCCATTGTGGATCGAGTCGAAAACGTGCCGTGGGGACGGCTGCGCTCGGACGTCATCTGTGGGTGCGTCGACTCGAAGGCAGCGAGGGCCGCGATCAATTTGATCGCCCGAAGATTGGGGACGACATACGTTGACGCGGGAATTCGCGAGGACGGATTGCTGGCGAGAGTGGATGTTTATTCCGCCGGCGCGGACGATCCATGTCTCGAGTGCGGGTTTGGCCAGAAGGACTACGAGGCGATGGGCCAGACCTATTCCTGCACCGGAGAGGTTCGCGAGGCGCCGAGCACCGGCGCCAGCTCCGCGCTGGGCGGGCTCGCTGCGGCTGTGCAGGCAATGGAGTGCGCGAAACTGCTGGATACCGGCTCGCCAGCCGGGCAGGCCGGGCGCCAGGTTGTAATCGAGGCCGCACGCCATCACCTGTTTGTAAACCTGCTCCGGCGAAATCCCCAATGCCGATTCGATCATCGGGTCTGCCCGATCCGAAAGGCGACGGCGGCGACCCTTGGTGAACTGAGCGTCGCAGGCGCGACAATTCGGAGGGGCGTGCCTGCGGCAATCTCGGTCGAAACCAAGTCCTGGGTAACGCGGCTGGCCTGCCGGGAATGCGGAGAACAGGCGCCCGCGCTGGTCTTACAGGGGCGCATGAGTCCTCGCCTGGTTCGGTGTCGATGCGGCGGCCAGCGGGATGCCGTCGGATTCCACATGTTACCTCGTCTGGAACTCAGCACGTCGCGACCGCGGCTTCTCAGGACGCCTCCGGGCCGCGTCGGACTGAGAGCGGGTGATGTCGTCAGGCTGAGCGGCGCGGATTTCGAGGAGTGCATCGAGCTGATGGGTGATGCCGAATAGCCGCGGCGAATTTCGTCCGAAACG
This sequence comes from uncultured Phycisphaerales bacterium, assembly GCA_963754335.1. GTDB lineage: Bacteria > Planctomycetota > Phycisphaerae > Tepidisphaerales > Tepidisphaeraceae > JBBSDP01. Next base: position 1,396,366 of record CAVWFQ010000003.1, on the reverse strand, counting down.
CTCGCTGCTTGTACTATTCTACAAATCGACTTGCGCGACTCCAGGAAGCCCGGAATCAGCCCGGTGAGTGAGTCGACGGCGCGCGGCGATGATCGTTTGCTATCTCGCTTTCAGGTATTTGGTGAGAATCGATGCTGCAATCGGCACGACTTCCACATCCTTGGCATAACTCGGATCACCCGGCTTGCCTGAAATATCCGACTGATAGGTGATCTTGCAAATGTAAACTCCGACCTTTCGGCCCCCCTTCTCCGCATACGCAGGCCAGAACGGCTTTCCATTTGAGATCAGATATCTCCCCAGTGCTTCGCTGGCTTTTCCCGAGAGCCCGAAGACGGCGAGAATACATCCCTTGGTTCGCCGTTCGCGCGAAACGATGACGATGCCCGAATCCTGTTTCCCTTCGATCCATTGGAAACAAGCCCACTTGCTTTGCGAGTTCAGATAATGGGTGCCTCTAATTGCCTTTCCCCGGACGCCCGGCGGATTGGCCAGCCCGCCAAAACAGCTCTCCACCGGCCGCAGCTTGCTCTGATAGGACAGATAAAACGGTACGCGCGTCCGGCGCGAGTCGGCGACGAACGGGGTGCATCCGAACAGGTCGCTGACAAATGTCTCCACCAGCCTGTTGATCCTCTGGGAACCTACGAGAATTGCGCTCAAAGATTTCAATTCGCTTCGCAGATTTCTGTACATGCGCTTCGCGGCGGCATGATCCTGCTCCAGCAGCTCCTTGTTCATGACTCGGCCGGAAGTCTCATCCACGCGAAACGGAAGGTATTCCGTATCGAGCGACGGCCGTGAATCGCCGCAGACGCCCGGGGTTGAAAGCAAGCGGAAAAGGCCGCTCTCCACCGATGCATCCCTCCGCGAAATCCATGGAATCTGCGCATTTCCAATAGATTGGAGGTATTCCCCCAGATAGATCCTGACCGTGCCCGGCGCCGCCAATTGCTCCCATAAATCGCTGATGCTGCTGCCAAACAGCGCCTGCGGCAGACTTCGCGCAGGCACTCGATGGTCCACCAGCCAGTCACACAAGCGGCCGAGCACTTTGAGCGAGGGATTACTATTCTGGTTGTTGTAGATCTTGCGGATGGTGTGCCGATGCACCTCCAGATCGCCGGCAATGAGTTGCGTGACTCCGTGAAAATCGAGCCCGTGGTCTTCCAGCACCTTCCGAAGTTTTATCTCGATTTGCATGATGTCTCCAAGAGATTTCGCCGAACCCTGTATACCAACTGCGCCCGTTCCAAATCACCCCCTGCGCGGCCCTTAAACGGGAATCTGTCATTTTTCGTGTACATTTCCGGACCCTTTAGCATAGTCCGCAATCGACGCCATGTACACGAATCGTTACAGCCGATTTTTCGCCGCTCAGACTTTTTGGTTGACTTGGGAGTTCGGAAGTTGCAGACTCTTCCCAGTTCCCATGCTACGGAACCGAATGGGCAGACGACTGATGTTGTATCGGGCGAGCAATGGATTGCGCGGAGGGGGCTCACGTTGGGCAACACCGGCCCGGCGCGCGGACGAGGTACAGCTTGTCCGTGACCGGCAGATCTTCGCCGCGGACGATTACCATTTTCAAATCCATTTACGCCCCGGCGGCGCGGGGCCTGGGTCAGGTCCCTCAGCAACATCGCCGTTCGCAATACGTCCAACGGTCGAGTTTGACCGCGTTGAACTCCGCGCGCAACCGACGGGAAGCCCGTCCAGTTTGAAATCGTTGAGCTTTCGTGGTGGACTGACATTGTGGGGGCGCGACACGGCCAGCAGGCCCGCGATAAGTCATCCGCACGCGTGTAACTGATAAACCTTAAATACCGGAGAGAGGTTATATGAACAAGGCAGAAGAAACCAACGGCGACGACAAACCTGCGGGAGCGCCTGAATTTACGCTGTTTTTGTTTCCGAATGGGTGCGCGACGATTTCCTGCACGCTCGGTAATGTTTCGCAGGGAATCAGGATCGACTTACCCGCCCGAGCCGTGCGGATGATATTCCTGCTCAGGAAAGCGTACGAAACGGATCGTAATTTGCCGAGCGCGATTCGTGGCTGCCGAAGTTGCCAAACGCTCTCGAAGGAATGTGGCCGCGACCCCAACAACACGTCGCTGGAGCCTGAGACGATCGGAAAATATCTGAGGATCCTGAGCCGTTACCTCGATCGCACCCCCGACGGCTGCGCGCCCTTCCCGCCGCTTATCGACCGGATGCCGCGGGCAGGCACACGTCTGCTCCATCCGATCACGGTCGTGCAGGTAGGCGGGGAAACTTCCGACGGGTAGCGCAGAACCGCCGCCACGCGGCGAAAAACCGGTTTTTCCCGTCGCTCCGGCTTGCCGAAAGTGCGTGAGGAAGGTCCGCGCCATGCGCGCAGGTCGCGTTCAAATCCCACAGGTGTCCGCAATGTGTCGCGACAGTGGCTTGAAAGAGGCGCTTCTACCGTCCGGCACAGTTCTGTTACATATTTTTCCGCCGATGAGCGGCGGTGGCTAGTTTAGGGCGAAAAATCGGCTGAGTGTGATATGGAATCATTTTGATGGAGAAAATTCATGAAGTCAAAAAACCAAAATCTTCCCGCAACGAATTTGCCGTCTGAATGCAATGGCGACGATGGCAAGGGCCCTCCAAGCCCCGGGCAGAAACGGAAAGACAAGCGTGCCGTCGTGCGTGAGATAAAAAACATCGTGATCGAATTCGACGAGTTTCTTAAGAACATGTGGCCTCGCATCCACAACGTAGAGGAAGAGACCGAATGGGCTTGGCCGGCGCCTCTGCCCGCCAAGCCGGAGCCCGGCAATTTGAATCCGGAATCGTTTCCCATCGCTTCAACGGTAGGCAGTAGCGTTCGGAACAAAAAATACGATTGGGTCACCATTGATTCCAGATTTACCTTCGCGCTTCCGACGAAGCTGGCTCAGACGCTGCTGATCCTCGCCGAAGACGCCTCCCGGGCTTCTCCGACGGACGCTCCGACGGATCCGCTGATCCCCTTTAAATCGCCGGAAGATCTGATCAAAAGTTGTGATCAACGGGGATGCCATTGCTCCCACCATGGGCTGGCAGTGCGAATTTCACGGCTCAGGCAGTGGCTGAGAGGTACTTCAGTTGATCCACGGGTCATCGAAACGAGTCCGGGCGGAAATTATCGGGTTCGCATTCGGCGAATCTTACCGGAGGCCCGCCGCTTAGACCGGCGCAAAATCCTTCCCGCTCCGCAAAGTATCCGATCGCTGAGATTTGAATCGTGAGATCAGAGGGACTTTCAGTGAGATCCAAAAAAACTTCCCCGGGTTTCTCCGGGAAATCAGGGCAACGGAGGAATTCAGAGCAATTTGTTTCCGAAGACGTTCAAACGATTCCGGTAGAAAGTCGAGCGATGATTGGAGTTTTCGAACGGTCAGTCGGACAGCTTTTAGGCGAGGTTGATATGGACCGCATCCTTGCAGGATTTCTGGAAAGGCAAGAGGCCGAGGGAGCCGCGCTCGCCGACAGCAGCGACCTGCTGCAACTGCGGGCCATCCGCCGCGGTGATGGCCCGGTGCAGCACTTCATCGCACGTTTCAATTGCCTGAGCTTCGTAAAGCAAGCTGACGGCAAGGTGGTCAAGGCCAATCAATTCGACATCGGTTTGTTCTTCAGCGACGATTATTTACGACAAGCCTCGACGTACCAGGTCCTGACTTTCCTGCATCCCAAGAACTTTTATCATCCGAACTTACGATTTCCTCATTTTTGTCTGGGAGAACAATTTTTCCGGCCCGGAACTCCTCTCGTGGAGGTTCTGTTCCAGTGTCATTCGGTGCTCACATACCGACGGTGGGCGTCTCACCGGGGGCTGGATCCGGATGCGTGCCAGTGGGCGATCAATCACCAGCATTTGTTCCCAAGCGACCCGCGTCCATTAAAGCGCCGAGCCCTTCACGTTGAGCTGGAACTGACTGCGGCGACGGGAGGGAAATCATGATCTCGCTCACCGACCACACCCTCGATGAATCGATCGCCCTGGCGTTGCGCAAGTGCGGCGGAAAGAAAGTGAGCCGTGTTCGCGCGGGGCAATGGGTAGTGGAGAACCGCGGCGGGCTTAAACGCCGGATCACCGTCTCGCTGTGCGATGACCTGTGGCTGCAATTCACTTCCGATGTCGCGCAGGGCCGAATCCATGGCGAGGCGCTGCCGCGATGCGCGTGGGATTTGGTCAAGATCAACGCGACTCTGGATGGCTCGGCCAAAATCGCCCTCGCGCCTGGACGGAGTGGCGTAACGCTCATCCGGGAATTGCGGCTTGATCAGGAGGAGTCGGCTGACGAAACGATCGACTCAAGTCTGGCAATACCAGTGCGAGAGGCACTGCACGATATCGACGAAGCGTCGGATAAGATCCGCGGCGACGGCAACCCCGCCGCACCGGTGGATCAATTCGTCCCCGACCAAATTGATTTATGTGAGCTGAGCCAACTTGCAGGTTGGCCATGCAATCGCCGCGCGGAGGGACGAGTGGCCGTGCAGTTGGACATCCCGGGTTCTTACGCACAGGCGATTTTGCGACCAGGCCCGCGGATCCACGCAGTGGTTGACCTGACCTCGAGCGAAAGCCTTTCGCCGCGATCGAGGCAGGCGATCGGCATGTTGCTGTTGCAAGTCGCCGGGCACGTGCGATGGGTGCGGGGCGCAGTTCACGCCGGGGCGGCGGGAGAGACGCCGGTGCTGGAGGGAAAGACCGGGTCACGACCTTCGACCGCGGAGTTGAATCAATTGCTGGCAGCACTCTCAGTTGCGGCGCGAATGACGTTTCGAGAGTTGCCAGCACTTGCGAGTGAGGATGTGGCAGAAAAATATCTTTCGATTCGGGGATGTTCCCCGCAATCGGTTTGAGAGTTCTCTTGAAAAAGGAGCGCGTTATGAACGAGACCAAGACCATTTCGTTTCAGGTCCGTGATATTTCCGGCCAGAAGGCAACCACGGTCAAGGCATGCCCGGTCGATGCTTCGGTCGGCGAGGTCGTGCCGTCGTTGCTGTCGATGATGCAGTTGCCGCCAAACGATAACGAGGGAAACCCCGTGAGCCACACGCTTCGGCGCGATCGGGACGGCGCGGTTTTGCTCGAGTCGGATGTGGTCGGCAACGTGATCGTGCAGGGGGAACAATGCGTTCTGCAGCCGAGCATTGACGCAGGGTGACCTGGGGCGAGGGGGGAATCCGCGGGTGACCCCCTGGCGGGACGGCCGATGATGTCTGTCCCGCCAGGAACCCGGATCATGCATCGGCGAATCGAGACTGGAATGTGTGAAGAGCTATTCCAATACGTCCTGATACTCTCCAAACGCGACACGGGCGCAATGCTCGGCCGGTTTCCGGTCAAGATCGACTGGACTCCGGTCCAGGAGGCGCTGACGTTCAAGCTCATCCGGCAAGGGGCGCTCGCCGATTACGGCCAACCGCTTTCAATCCAAATCGAGCCGGAGTGGCTCAACCACGCCTCAGGACAGAGCATTCGCGGAATCCAGGCAACGGCGCTGATTGGGAATGATCGATCAGAATCGCTCTTGTTCTCCATCGACTACTTTCGGCCGCAGGCGCAACGCGTTGCCGATCGATTCGTGGAAACCGGCCAGCTCAAGCCCGGCGATCTGTTCGACTACCGCGTCCTCGCCCTGCAACCGCGAGCGGGAAGCACAGCGCCGCTGCCGCGATTCACGGTCGAGCCGGTTGCCATGCCCGCTCGTATCTCCGCCTCTTCCCTGGACCTCTTGATGGGCCGGGCGATTTTGCTCGGCACGGGGATCGTCGGGGACGTTCCGGTCTTCGTTCATTGGCGTGTGCTGGAAGAGGCGTCGGTGTTGACGCGACAGGCGGGTGAGCTGGAAACCGGGGGAGTACTCGTAGGTCACCTGCGCCGTGATCCCGAGTCAAAAGAGGTCTTCCTGGAGATCACCGCACAGATACCGGCGCACACCGATCTGAATTAACGCGGTTGTCCTTCAGCCCCGACACGTGGAGCGACGTGCAAGCCGCGGTCGATGCGAGGAACCGCAATGAAATCTGGCTGGGCTGGTGGCATTCCCACTCATTCTTCAAACACAAGGAAACATCCGCCGGGAAAAACGGGTCGGCGAGCACGCAGTCTACGCGTCCGTTTCTTAGCGACGATGACCATTTTCTCCATCGTTCCGTCTATCCAAGGGCTTTTTCCGTGGCCCTGCTGATGACCGATTCGCCGCGGAGCGGCTTGTGCTGGACGATGTTCGGCTGGCGGGCCGGGATGATCGCGCGGCGCGATTTTCATGTGATACACGCGCCGATGCCGGCGTCGTTCACATCACTGCGAGGGACTTAATATGCAAAAACCTGACAATGCTTACCTGGGGCTCATTTTGGCCAAGCTCATCGCTACCGGCGACGACGCCTTATCTCACGACCAGAAGCATCAGTTGCTTGTGGACCTGCAAGCGCGGTCTCCCGAAGGGGCGATGGTGGTTTTTCGAGAATTGATGCGGCGTTTCCATGGCATGGACGAGGGGTTGAAAGAGGCTCGGGACGCTATCGGACAACTTCGACAAAAGATGGAAGATCTGCTGGGCAAGGCGTGGTATCCGGCCATATTCCTGGGATTCGTCGGCCCCCCAACCGAAAAAAGTGCGATGGTTTCGCAGGGGCAGACCCGCCGTGTCGTCGGCGTGTGCGACAAAGCGCCTGTCGAAACCCTGGCAAAAGGATGCGAAGTCCTGCTCAACCGCGAATTGACGGCGATCGTCGCGCGTACTTCGCGATCGCATAGGCCGACCGGGCAAATCGCGACTGTCATGGAGAAGACAGCGCATGGCACGCTGATCCTCAAGAGCCATGAAGAGGAGATCGAGGTCGAAATCGCCGATTCGCTGAGCGAGGTTCCAATCGGTTGCGGAGATCGAGTGCGCTGGGATTCCTCGGCCTGCATGGCGTTCGATCGCGTCGAACAATCCGATGCCAGCCAGTTCATGCTCGGAGAGGTCCCCAACGTTTCCCTGGATACGGTGGGAGGCCAGGACGAGAACCTGCGCAAATTGCTGGGCGTGCTGTCGGCAGTTCTCGTCGATCCGAAAAAGGCCGCGGAATACGAGCTGAGCGGACGATCGAGCGTCCTGCTCGTGGGCAGACCCGGCACCGGCAAGACCCTGATGGTTCGCGCAGTCCTCTCCGAAATTGCGCGAATGACCGGCCGCGTCGTGAGGTTCTATGTCGTCAAGCCGGCGGAGTGGGAAAGCTGCCTTGTTGGGAACAGCGAGAAAAACATTCGCGAATTTTTTTCGAAGGTTCGCAAAGTAACACAGGATGGCTCGCTCGCCATCGTTTACCTCGATGAGGTGGACTGCATTGGTCGCGTACGGGGGCATGCCCAGGGGCATTACTCGGATCAAAGCCTGACCGCCCTGCTCGCCGAATTGGACGGCTTTGTCGGTCGCGAAGGCGTCGCGGTCATCGCGTCGACCAATCGAAAGGATCTGATCGACAGCGCCTCTTGCAACGCTTGACGGATCACGAAATCAATGTCCGTCCGCCGGACATAAAGGGGGCGAAGGCCATCTTCTCCATCCATCTGCGGCCGTCCCTCCCGTTCAGCCCGAATGGGACCATGGCCTCGGCAACGCGCCAGGAAATCATCGAAACAGCCGTGGCTAGAGTCTACAGCCCCAACTCTCCGTGGGCTGAGCTATGTCGACTGAAGTTCCGCGATGGCAAGACAAAGGTGGTCTCGGCCCGGGATCTGGTTTCCGGGCGACTATTCCAACAGATCTGCGGGGCGGCCAAGCTCGCCGCGTATCAGCGTGAATTGCGCGGCGGCCAGCGGGGGCTGGCAGTGTGCGATATCGAAGAGGCAACCGCCTCTGCGATGGAGCGGCTGGCGACCAACATCACCCTCCACAACGTTCGAAACCAGTTGCCCGACCTGCCAACGGATGTGGATGTGATCTCAGTGGAACCGATTCCGCATCGCGTCGATCGGCCGCACCGTTACATCGTCGAGCCGCCGTCCCCGGTATAGGGCTGTTTCAGAACTTGTCCAGCCTTCCACGCCGGGTCCTGCGGACCCGGATCCGGGTCCGCAGGACCCGGCGCGAAGACCTATTGGAGCTCCGTTATGTCCAGCTCGCCCGACTCGAAACCTGAATCCGATGGCGTTGTCCCGAAACTATGCGGCTCCGATGTGGAGCTTGCGAATTTTTTCATCAAGACCAATCGCCTCTATTCCTACGAGACCGGGGGTGATGCGGCTCGGGCGTTGCTTGCGCAAGTCCGAGGACACGCGCGCCAAGTGACGGCGAGTTGGAATCAGAACACCACGCAGAATTACTCGTTCGGCCATCCGCACTGCACAAGCGGTCAGGATTGGCGCGAAGATGAATACTCCGCAACCGATGGCTATTCGGTCGCCGGGGCAGGCTCACAAAGCAGCGGCGGGTATCGGCCCTATGCTCAGGACTTCGGCCGCAAGTTCCTGCCATCGAATGCCGGCTGCGTCTACATCGACCTCAATCATCTCGAGATTTGCACGCCCGAGTGCGGATCGGCCATTGACCATCTGGCGGCATCGCGCGCCATGCTGCGGATCGCGCGAGGCAATGAATCGGGCCAACGAGCAATTGCCGGACGGCACTCGGATCAAGGTGCTGGCCAACAACTCCGACGGGCAGGGACACAGCTATGGATCGCACCTGAATTTCCTCGTCGCTCGCCGCTGTTTCAGCAACATTCTGTACCGCAAGATGCACTACCTCCAGTTTCTGGGGTCGTTCCAGGCGGCGGCGATCGTGCTGACGGGGGCGGGTAAGGTCGGCTCGGAAAACGGAATGGAACCGGTGAACTACCAGATCTCCGCGCGGGCAGATTTCATCGAGACAATGATTTCCGAAGCGACGACGTTTCGCAGGCCGCTGGTCAACGCCCGCGACGAAGCGCTGACCGGCGATTGGAACGAGCAGAACCGGCGGTTGGCGCGGCTGCACGTGATCATGTTCGACCATTCATTGTGCCATCACGCGGCGCTGCTTCGCGTGGGGATGATGCAGGTGATTCTGTGCATGATCGAACAGGAGCAGGCGCCGACGCATCTCCTGCTGGATGAACCTGTCATGGCGCTTCATCAGTGGAGCCGCGATCCCGGGCTGAACGTGCGGGCATGGCTTGTGAACGGGATGCCTTATACGGCCGTCGATCTGATGAGCGCGATTTATGAAAGTGCGCAGCAATTTGTTGACGCAGGCCGGGCCGAGGGCCTTGTGCCGCAGGTGGGACAGATCATGGCGATTTGGGGCGAGTGTCTCGAGAAGCTCCGCCAGCGCGACATGGATTATCTGGCCTCCCGGATCGACTGGGTGGCCAAGCACTACCTGCTGGATCGGGCCGCCTCCAAACGCGGCGGGTGGGATCCCGTGCGCATGAAGTATCTGGATAATCTCTGGTCGAGTCTCGATCCTGACGAGGGGTTGTACTGGGCGATGGAGAAGGCCGGGGCGGTCGAAAAACTGGTGGATGATGGGCAAATCGAACGCTTCAGCTTCGAACCGCCCGATGATACGCGCGCCTGGCTCCGCGCCTGGGCGCTGCGTCACGCTCCCGAGAGCGTGGATGACGTGGACTGGGACATGCTTCGCCTGCGTACGGATCGAATTGAAGACCGCGGCTGGCCCACCTATCTGACGCTGTACATGCCCGATCCATTGGAGTTCACGCGCGAACGCTGCCAGAGCGTGCTCGAGTCGGCCGTGTCACCTGTCGAGGGATTGCGAGCACTGTTGTCACCAAAAACATCTTCCGCCGTTTCACCCGCCGTCGGCGCCGCGGCCAATTTCACCGCCGGCGGGATTTCAAAAACCAATTGGCCATTGGCCCGGTCGGACCGGGCCAGTTCGTCCGAAAGAAGTCACTTTTCATAGAGGAGTCTGATCATGGAATTACAGCATGCCACACTGCCAACGCGTTCTTTGGAACCTGCCTTCCAGCCCTCACCGGATGCGGGTGCAACCGAAGCCCTGGCCTCATGCCGGCGCATGGCCGATGCCGCGGACGCGGTAATTGACCAGGTCTATTCCGGCGATGCCGAGGGGTTTCTCAGTGCCAACAAACAGGATGGAGGGCAATAGCGATGGAACGGCTCATGGGTCTGGAGAACGAATATGCATTCCACGTCACCGGTCCGCGTGGCGGCGTGGTCAATCGGCTTCAGGCCCTGCAAATCCTGAACGGGATCGCCCGCGAGCATTTGCCGTGCCTGCCGAGCATGAGCGGCAACGGCATTTTCCTGGCCAATGGCGGGCGGCTCTACCTCGACACCGGCGCGCACCAGGAATGGTGCACGCCGGAGTCGACCAATCCATGGGATGTCGTGCGATATCTTGCGGCCGGCGAACAGATCCTGCTTGGGCTGGCTGAGAGACTGGTCCAACAACGAAAGCTCGGAAGCGCGAAGTTTTACAAGAGCAACGTCGACTATTCCGGTACCGGCTCCACGTGGGGGGCGCACGAGAATTACCTCCATCGCGCCGATCCTTCAAAACTCCCCGCCGACATAATCCCCTTTCTGGTATCGAGGGTAATCATCACCGGGGCGGGTGGATTTGATCCCATCAACCCGGCGACCTGCGAATTCACCCTGTCGCCGCGCGCATTTCACATTGTCTCGAGCGTGGCGAGCAATTCGACCGGCGCCCGCGGGATCTATCACACGAAAGACGAGCCCCTCTGCTCGGGGGGGCATCATCGCCTTCATGTCCTGGTCGGCGAGAGCCTCTGCTCGCAGACCGCCAACTGGCTGAAGTTCGCGACCACGGCGCTGGCGGTCGCCGTGGCGGAGGCGGGTCTTCGCCCAGGCGCCGATGTTGCACTCGCCTCCCCGGTCGATGCGCTCAAAACATACGCATCTGATCCGACGTGCAAGACGACCGCCAAAACCGTCGGGGGTGGAAATCTCAGCGCCCTGGAAATCCAGCGCCATTACCTGGACTTGGCCAAGGCACACCTGCGCGCTCCGTTCATGCCTCCCTGGACACAGCAGGTGGTTTCAGAGTGGGATGCGATGCTGACGCGACTCGAGAACGCTCCGGACGCCGTGGCAACGACCCTGGATTGGGCCATCAAGTGGCGAATCTACGGAGCTCGAATCGAAAAGAGAGGATTTACCTGGAAACTGCTGAACCACTGGAGCAGCCTGATGGGATTGTTGCGAATCTGTGCGGACCTCTCGGCGGAAAAAAATCAACATCCGAAGTTGACCGCGGAATTTGTTCTGAATCCGCAGGGACCGTTGAAAGAGATCGTGAAGGAACTCGCTCGATTCCTGGCAATGCGTGGCATGAGCTGGGACCAGTTGGACCGATTCCTGAAATTGCGGCTGGAGCTCTTTGAGATCGAAACACGTTTCGGAGAGCTGGGGCCTGGCGGAATTTTCTGCACGCTCGACCGGTCGGGAGTATTGCGACATCAACTGGCCGGCGTGGACAACATCCCCTACGCCGTTTCCAACCCGCCCGCGAGTGGACGCGCCAAAGTACGCGGCGAGGCCATTCAACGATTGAAAGACCAGCGCGGCCGCTATGTCTGTGACTGGTCGGCGATCGTCGATGCCGACAAGAACCTGACGCTGGACCTGCGCGACCCATGGGTCACCACCGAGACCTGGTCCGCGGAAATGATCTCCGCCCATGACAACGCGCGATTGATGCTTCAGTTGCAGCGTGATCTCGGAATTTCTGCCGACACTCAAGATTGAGACGGACCATGATGCTGCCAAAATCGCTGATGAACGAGTTGCGAACCCGCCAGGTTCGCATTGACGTGCTGGACACGGATACGCTCATGCTTCGTCGCGTGCCGATTCAAGTGGACGCATTCAACAAGCCGGTGACCAACCTCCTGTTGAAGCGTCCCGCACCCGGGATGCCGTATTTGGCGCTGGTCGATGAGAGCCTCACCTATACCGGCAGCGACCCCGACATCGAGACCGCCTTTCCCGCCAATGCGGGCCATCAGGGGTGGCGGGCGCTTTCCTTGAATGTCGCGGCCGACCGGGATGCTGCAAATGTCCTGCAGAATGCCTTGCGCGTTCTGGGTTTTGACAGGCCCTCCGCGCCGCCGGCGCAGGAGCCGCAACCAGCGCCACCGCGATTGCTCGAACGATTCGGTCGGCCGATGCGCGATCGCCATGGCGTCACTGAGACGATCGGGCGGAACGACGAAATCACGGAGATCATCGCCTGTCTGCGCCGGCTGGGGCCGTGCATGCCCTTGATCGTCGGCGGTCCGGGCTCGGGCAAGACGAATGTGCTGCATGCTGTCGTGCGTCGCCTGAACGAGTTACACCGCGATCAGAATGTTGTCGAGATCAACCTCATGGATGTACTTTCCGCGACCGGCCCCGGCGGACGCACTCGCTGCCTGTTCGAACTGCTGGAGGAAGTGGCCGAGTCACATACTGTCGTGGCGATTGAACACGTTGAGCTTCTCGTCGAACTCGCCGACATCGGCCCGCTGCTCCTGAGCCGTGCGCTAGACGACGGCGCGAAGATCATCGGCACGCTGCCGCGCGGATCGATCGAGAACTTCAACCACAGCGAACTCGCGCGGCGCGTGCAGTTGATCAGGCTGCCGGAACTGCATCGGGACGTCGTCGTCCAAATCCTGTTGAATGCCCGTGCGGCTTACCGCGTCGAAATTCAGGAATCGACAGCGGTGACCTGCATCAGAGCGGCCAAAGATCTGCCGGGCCGGTTTCCTGGCAAGGCAATTGCCCTGCTGGATGCCGCCGCAAGCTTCGCCGTCGCGATCGGCGCAGAGGTGGTATCGCCCGACGACATCTATTGCGCCGCCCAGAAACTTGGGCCGCCTTCGGAACCGCGACGTGGAGAATAGTTCGCCAGTTGGAGCGCCAAATGACTGCAACCTCGTCTTCCGATTCGATCTGTATGCTGGATGTGTGGGAGCAACACCTCCGAAACGATGAGATCTGCGCCCAGGCGTTTGGAGCCCTGCTTCTATCCCGGCCTGCGAGTGCGAGAAAGCTCAACAGCCTCGAAGCCGTGGAACAATGCCTGCGACTGGAACTCGATGAATTGAAATATGACTCCGGCCACGGCGAAGTAGCGCCCCTCCTGCTGCTGGCGATCGCACAGATCATGACCAAGACCGGCCGGGCCCGCGAGGCGGATTCCTTCTATCAGAAAGCCGTAGAAACCATCGCGAAGAGCGGCATGAATGACGAGCAGATGTCTGAGATGGCTGCGCCCTCGACGACATGTTGCAGAAGGCGGGCAGAGGGAATGACACGGATGCGGTTCGCCGGCGCTTGCGTGCGCACATCCTGCTTGCGAGTCGCGACGACGATAAGCTTCTCCAGGCGCGCGAGATCGCATTCACCGCCTATATGAACGGGCAATACGACGACGCCGAGCGAATCTACCGCATTCTCATCTCGAGAAATTTCGAGCCCGCCGGAACCCATTGCCATCTAGCGCGCGTGCTTCTGACAACGGGGCGGGATGCCGAAGCGATCGAAGCGGTGGAGCGTGCCGCGCAGAACCATGCCGACGCCCCGCCATTTGTGAACGTGAGAATCCACTATCTTCGCGCCCTGCTGGCGACGCTCGCCGGCCAGGATGCCACCGGCCCCCTCTCGGCGTTGCAAAACGTGCTGCAGGGCGAAGGCAGCCACAATAGCTGGCTCCTCCACCCTCTTCTCGAGGCCATTCGCCCGCGCTTGAGCGCTGAATCTCACGCTTTCTTTTTGCGATTGGGGGACACTGTGGGTGATCGAGTCGCCTGACAACGGTTGATCATCATGCGCGACGACGAACATTGGGAAGATTCAGCCGGCGATTCGGCCCCGGACGCGATTCAGGCCGACGCGCTGGATGCGACGCTGCTGCACGCCATCCATTATCGCGAGTCCGGCGATCTGGATATTCTGAGGGCACTCGTGAGGCGGCGGACGCGCCGGGAAGGTCGCCGAGGCGCTGAAACACAGTGCGCTCTGAGCCAGATGGGACGGACTCTCCGCGCCATGGGACGGGTTGAGGAAGCTTGCGATCTGCACTGGGAAGTCCTGGCTATTCGTTTGCAAGCGTACGGCCATTTCGATGACTTCACGCAGAACAGCGCCGCTATTCTGGCCGACACGCTCGAAATGCTACCGGACGGACTGCCGATGGCTCGTGCCGTCCAGCGCTGGGCTCAGCCGATCTCCGACCCTTCGCCCGAGGACGTTGCGGCGCGGACAGAAGTCGATCGCCACCTCAAGGAGGCGATGATCACGCGCCAGAAATATGGGGAGCAGGGATTGCGCGATCGATGCTATTCGTTGTTATTCCAGCAGCCTTCCGATGCCGAGTATCCCGAAGGAATTGATTCGATCGCGACGGACATACTGAATCGACTGGGCGATGAATCCACGCTCCAACGGCTCATCGAAACCCGATTATTCCTGCTTGATTCCCTGCAAGCCACGCAACCCGTCAATCCTGGATTGACCCGTCAAGTCCCGCTTCAGCGATGCGAACGTTTGATTGCCGAGATCTGTAAGCGAACGAATAAATCCCTGCCCCCCGGCGTTGCGGCGAGCCCGGACGAAGGAAGCTGAATCCAATTTAAATGACGGCGTCGCTAACAGGCCATGCTCAATCCGGCGTCGATCCCTTTAAAGCGTAAAAAGAGAAATTTCCACCCCCTCATCCTCCTCCACTCCCGATCATATCCGCCTGCGGCTGGGTCATCCGTCGCGCATCCATCGCCTTATTGAGTTCCGCTTCGCTGAGCAGCTTCTTCTCCATCGCTACCTGGCGAACGGTCTTCCCGGACTTGAAGCTCTCCTTCGCGACATCGGCGGCTTTGTCGTAGCCGATAAGCGGGGCGAGACTGGTGCACATCGCCAGGCTCTGTTCGACGAGTGCTTCGCAGCGATCGCGATTGGCCTCGATACCGTCCACACAACGGTCAGCGAAGACCGTGGCGGCGCGGGACAGGAGATGGATCGACTGTAAAATGTTGTAAGCCATCACCGGCATCATCACATTGAGCTCGAATGTGCTGCCGAATGCGCCGGCCCAGGCTACGGTGGCATCGTTTCCGATGACCTGGGCGGCCACCTGCAAGGCCATCTCGCTCATGACCGGATTGACCTTGCCGGGCATGATCGAGCTGCCCGGCTGGGTCGCGGGAATGCTGATCTCTCCGATCCCGCAGCGCGGGCCGCTGGCCAGCCAGCGGATGTCGTTGGCAATTTTCGTCAGACTGACGGCGATCGTCTTCAGTTGCCCGCTGGCTTCGACGATCCCGTCCTTAGAGGCCTGGGCTTCGAAATGATTTTGCGCTTCGACGAACTCGATGCCGGTCTTCTGGGCGATGACACGAACGGCGCGGGCGGCGAATTCGGGGTGGGAGTTGATTCCGGTGCCAACGGCGGTTCCACCGAGCGGAAGCTCGCGCAGAGAGCGGATGGCCTTCTGGCATCGCTCGAACGAAAGCCGCGCCTGGGCCGCATACCCCGACAATTCCTGCCCGAGCCGGATTGGCGTCGCGTCCTGCAGATGGGTACGGCCGATCTTCACCACGTCGTCGAAGGCTTTGGCTTTTCTTTCAAGCGCACTGGCAAGGTGATCGAGGGCGGGCAGGAGTGATTCCTTCATCGCCGTTGCTGCCGATACGTGCATCGCGGTGGGAATCACGTCGTTCGAACTCTGCTCCATGTTGACGTGATCGTTGGGATGGACAGGGTCGCGTCCGCCACGCTTTCCGGTCGCGATTTCGTTGGCGCGGGCCGCAATCACCTCATTGGCGTTCATGTTGGTCGACGTGCCGGAGCCGGTCTGGAAAATATCGATAACGAAATGGGCATCGAGTTTCCCGTCGATGACTTCGGCCGCCGCCTGCTGGATCAGCGTGCGCCGCTTCTCGTCGAGCAATCCCAGATCGTGGTTGACCTGAGCGCAGGCCGACTTGATCAACCCCATCGCCGCGATGAACCGGCGTCCGAAGCGAAGGTCGGAAATAGGAAAATTCTCGACCGCCCGCGCCGTCTGCGCCCCGTGATACGCATCATGGGGGATTTGCATCTCCCCCATGGAATCTTTTTCAATTCGATGCTGCTCGCTCATGCCAACTCCTTGTGTCTTTGAGGAATTGGGGAGTGTAGCGGGAGATTTGAACGAAGGCACGAACTCGGGCGGATGCACCCTGCGGCCATTAATCTTACTTTCACCGACCGTTGCGCCTCGTTAACAGCGACCGGGTAATCCGGGCAAGCCTGCGCGTTCTGGGCATCAGCCGCTATTCGACTGTCGCGATTCGTTCGCTATAGTGGGAGTCAACCAACTCGGCGGCAAACCCCACCTGGCCGCTGAAAGCGCGTATCTGAGGTGTCAGACGGACTGTTACGAATATGGCCATTCGCGTTGCGCTGAATCACAAGACGTCTTATCGATATCCCCGGCCGGTGTGGCTCTCGCCTCAGGTGGTTCGGCTGCGCCCGCGCCGCACACCCGCACGCCGGTGACAAGCTATTCGTTGACGGTGAAACCGGACGATTATTTCGTCAATTGGCAGCAGGACCCTTACAGCAATCGCCTGGCCCGGCTGGTCTTCCCGAAAAAGACGAAGGAATTCTCTGTCGAAGTCGATCTTGTCGCCGAATTGACGGTCATCAATCCATTCGACTTCTTTCTGGAAACGGAAGCCGAGACGTTTCCGTTCAAATATGACGCAGTACTCGCCCGAGAACTGGCGCCTTATCTGACGCCGGAACCGGTTACTCCGAAACTGGCCGAATTCATCGCCGCCGTCCGCAAGGAAAAGGTTCCCACGGTCAATTATCTGGTCGGGATGAATCAGCAGCTTGCGAGCCAGATCAAATATCTGATCCGCCTGGAGCCGGGCATCCAGACGCCGGAGCAAACACTCACGCTGCTCAGCGGCTCGTGCCGGGACAGTTCCTGGCTCCTGGTGCAGGTGCTGCGCCACCTGGGCCTCGCGGCGCGATTCGTTTCGGGATACCTGATTCAGCTCAAGGCGGACGTCAAGAGCCTGGACGGCCCGAGCGGCGCGACCAGCGACTTCACCGATCTGCACGCCTGGGCGGAAGTCTATCTGCCGGGGGCGGGATGGATCGGGCTCGATCCCACTTCCGGGCTGCTGGCCGGCGAAGGGCATATCCCGCTGGCCTGCACCGCCGAGCCGGCCAACGCCGCCGCCATTACGGGATTCGTCTCCCTCGACAATGAATCGATCGTCACCAGCGATCCGGAAGACGGCGCTGAACAAGGGGACGGCAGCTCGCAAGACCAGGACGGTTTCGGATTCTCGATGACCGTGACGCGAATCTCTGAAGATCCGCGCGTCACCAAGCCCTATACCGATGCGCAGTGGGCGGAGATCGAGGCGCTCGGCCAGCAGGTCGACGCCGACCTCAAACGCGGCGACGTACGCCTGACCATGGGCGGCGAGCCGACGTTTGTCTCCATCGACGACATGGACGGCGCGGAATGGACTTCCGAGGCGATGGGGCCGAACAAGTACAAGCTGCGCGGACCAGCTCGTCCGGCGGCTGCGCGACCGCTTCGCGCCCGGGGGATTTCTGCACCACGCCCAGGGAAAATGGTATCCCGGCGAATCGCTGCCGCGGTGGGCGCTGGGCTTGTACTGGCGCAAGGATAACGAGCCGATCTGGCGCGACCCGGCCCTGGTCGCCGACGAAACGAAGGCCAACAAATACACTGAAAATGACGCCCGCGCGCTGGCGATCCGCCTGACCGAACGCCTCAGCCTGGAGGCGCGATTCGTCACCCCCGGCTACGAAGACGTCTGGTATTACCTGTGGAAAGAACGCCGGCTTCCAGTCAACGTCGACGCGCACGAATCGAAACTGGAGAACCCCGAAGAGCGCGCCCGGCTGGCGCGAGTCTTCGAGCAGGGGCTGGACAAGGTGATTGGCTACGCGCTTCCGTTGCGGCGGGAACATTACACCGATGGGACCGGCGCATGGATCAGCGGGGCCTGGTTCTTCCGGCCAGAGCGGATGTATCTGGTCCCCGGCGATTCGCCCATGGGATTCCGGCTTCCGCTCGAATCGATCCCCTGGGTGGCCAAGACGGATTATCCGCATCTACATCCGCAGGATCCGTGGGCGGAGCGGATGCCGCTTGCATCACGTGAAGCGATGTCGCGGCAGCGCTACATTGCCGGCGCTCCCGAGCCGCGATTGCCGCGCGGGTTTGTCGACCAGGGGCGGCGGGGTCGTTGATCAGATGAGCGGCGTCGGGATCGATCCGCGCGGACTGGAATCGCCGGAAAACTACCGGGCGAGCCCGGATCGGCGACCGCGTCCGGGCGAATCGGCGCCGTGGATCGTTCGCACGGCGCTCTGCGTCGAGACACGGCAAGGCGTCGTGCGCGTCTTCATGCCGCCGCTCCGCTATCTCGATGATTATCTGGAGCTGACGGCGGCGGTGGAGGATTCGGCGGCCGACCTGAAATTGCCGGTCCTGATAGAGGGATATCCACCCCCCTACGACCCGCGAATGAATTTAGTCAAGGTGACGCCGGATCCCGGCGTGATCGAGGTCAATACCAAACCGGTCGAAAGCTGGGATGAGCTGGTCAGCAACACAACCGCTTTGTACGAAGAGGCCCGCCAGTGCCGGCTCGGCACCGAAAAGTTCATGCTCGACGGCCGGCACACCGGAACGGGCGGCGGAAACCACATCGTCGTCGGCGGTTCGACGCCCGCCGATTCGCCCTTCTTACGTCGGCCGGACCTGCTCAAAAGCCTGGTCGGGTATTGGCACAATCACCCGGCTTTGTCTTACCTGTTCAGCGGGCAATTCATCGGCCCGACGAGCCAGGCGCCGCGCGTGGATGAAGCGCGAAACGACCAGGTTTACGAGCTGGAGTTGGCGTTCAAGGAGACTCCCGATCACGCCGATTGCCCCCCCTGGCTCGTGGACCGCATCTTCCGAAACCTGCTGGTCGATTCCACGGGGAATACGCATCGCGCTGAATTCTGCATCGATAAGCTTTACGCGCCGGAATCGTCAACCGGCCGACTCGGGCTCGTCGAGATGCGAGGCTATGAAATGCCCCCGCATGCGCAGATGAGCCTCACCCAGCAACTACTTCTGCGCGGTCTGATCTCACGATTCTGGAAAGCCCCCTACCATGCTCAATTGGTGCGATGGGGAACCGAAGTCCACGACCGGTTCATGCTGCCGCATTTCATCAGCGACGATTTGCAGGATGTGGTTTACGAACTGAATCAGGCCGGCTATCCGCTCAAGACCGAATGGTTCGCGCCGCACATGGAGTTCCGCTTCCCGCACTATGGGACAATCGATCAGCGCGGCGTCGTTCTCGAGCTTCGGCAGGCGATTGAGCCATGGCATGTGCTGGGCGAAGAGCCGGCGGCGGGCGGCACCGTCCGCTACGTCGATTCCTCGCTCGAACGGCTTCAGGTGCGGGTCAACGGCATGGTGGATTCGCGCCATGTCATCGCCTGCAACGGCGTCCGCGTACCGCTGCATCCGACGGGAACCAATGGGCAGTTCGTCGCCGGCGTTCGCTATCGGGCCTGGCAGCCGGCCAACTGCCTGCATCCAACGATTCCGATTCACTCCCCGCTGACATTTGACGTGGTGGATACGTGGGCCGGGCGTTCGATTGGCGGATGCACCTATCACGTGTCGCATCCGGGAGGAAGAAACTACGAGCGATTCCCGGTAAATGCCAACGAAGCCGAAGGCCGTCGCATCAACCGGTTCTACGCCTTCGGCCACACACCGGGGCCGTTGCGTCTTACCGAATTGCCAATCAACAAGGAGCTCCCCTTCACGCTCGATTTGCGACAGGTGTAGAATAACAAGGGGCGTTCACCGCAGAGACGCAGAGTTCGCCGAGAAGAATGGGATTGCATCACTCTAAATCAATTATTGATCTTCGTGATTGAGTTCTCTGCGCTCTCCGAGTCTCGGCGGTGACTCTTTTTGTCGGTTATGACGACGGACACCAGCAATCCCGCCATCGCTCGATCACGCGGGTTTGCTGCGCGTATGCCGACCGGAAAATTGCCAGCGACGAGATGGTCGAGCCGGATGGGGCACTGCGGTCGCATTGGGGAATGCTCGTCAATGTCCTGGATGACCTGGGACCTTCGGAAATTGTCCGCCGCTGGGAACAGGCCCGCCGTCTCATCCGTGAAAACGGAATCACCCACAATGTCTACGGGGACCCGCAGGGCCATGGCCGGCCCTGGAACCTGGACCTGATTCCGCTGCTGCTTTCGGCAGCGGAGTGGAAAGTCGTCGCCGACGGCTTGATTCAGCGGGCTCAATTGCTCGATGCGCTTCTCGCGGATCTGTACGGGCCGGCTCGGAGTGTCACCGAAGGATGGCTGCCGCTCGAGCTGGTCTACGCCAATCCCGGCTTCCTGCGGGCGTGTCATGGAATTTCGTTGCCGCAGCAGAAATGGCTGCATCTCTATTCGGCCGACCTGGTGCGCCTGGCCGACGGCCAGTTTCAGGTTCTTAACGATCGAACGCAGGCGCCCAGCGGAGCCGGTTATTGCCTGGAAAATCGAATCGTGATTTCCAGCGTGCTTCCCACCGCATTCCGGCAGTGCAACGTCTTTCGCCTTGCTCCGTTTTTCATGGCCATGCGGCAGACGCTTAAGTCACTGGCGCCGGCCAATCGGGAAAATCCGCGCGTCGTTCTGCTGACGCCGGGACCTTACAACGAAACGTATTTCGAACACGCCTACCTGGCGCGATATCTCGGCTTTGCACTGGTCCATGGCAATGACCTGACCGTTCGCGAAGGGGTCGTTTATCTCAAGACGCTCAGCGGGCTCCAGCGCGTCGATGTCATTCTCCGCCGCGTCGACGACGATTATTGCGACCCGCTCGAGCTGTTTCAGCATTCCTATCTTGGCGTGCCCGGGCTGGTGGAGGCGGTTCGCGAGGGAAACGTTGCCGTCGCCAACGCATTGGGCAGCGGGATGGTGCAGGGGCCGGCGTTTTTGAGTTTCCTCCCGTCGCTTTGCAAGCGCCTGCTCGGCCAGGAGCTCAAGCTGCCGTCGGTGCAGACATGGTGGTGCGGCGATCCCGAGTCGCTGAAGTATGTGCTGGACCATCTCGCTGAGCTGGTGATCAAGCCGGCCTACCCGACGGTCGGATCCGACCCCGAATTCGGCGGCGAGCTTTCCCGCGAACAGCTCGACGAGCTGGCCTCCCACATCCGTGCCCGCCCGGCGGATTATGTCGCGCAGGAATATGTCGATTCGCGAACAGCGCCCGTCCTGAACGGTGACGAGATCGAGGCGCGGCGATTCGTGGTTCGCGCCCACGCCGTGGCGAATCAGGGCACTTACGACGTCATGCCCGGCGCGCTGACGCGCGTGACCGGCTCGGCCGATTCGCGCGTCGTTTCGATGCAGCGCGGCGGCGGGAGCAAAGACACGTGGATCCAGGGTGACGGTCCGGTCAACGAAATCAGCCTGCTTTCCTCGGCATCGCAGCAGGTGGAATTGAGCCGCGGCGGCGGCGAACTCACCAGCCGGGTGGCCGATGACCTGTTCTGGCTCGGACGATACGTGCAACGTGGGGAGGGGGACCTGCGCATCGCCCGCACGCTTTTCGGCCGCTTCCTCGATCTGGGCCGCGCCGACGCGCTGGGAACGGTCCAGATGCTGACGCGTGCGCTGCTCGGCCACGGCCGTTACCGCTTCGACGAGCCGACGTTCGGGCCGGTGCTGCGCGAGGTTTTTGATGCCGCCGCGTTGGCCGGCCTGCGACCGGCCGTATCGCATGTACACGAGCTGGTCCGCGGCCTGCGCGATCGCATTTCGGCCGACGGCTGGCGCATCCTTCAGGGGATCGAGCGCGACCTGGCCGATTTTGACAGCGATGTCGAGGATGAACAGATCGGCCGTGTCGTGGAACTGCTCAACCGTCTAACGCTCGGATTCATCGGATTCGGCGGGGTTGTAGCCGAATCGATGACGCGTGGCCAGGCGTGGCGGTTTCTCGATATCGGGATGCGATTGGAACGGGCAATCGTTGTCGCGCGCCTCATCCGAAACACGCTCGTCGAAGTCGTACCCGCCGAGCCGGCGTTGCTCGATGCCGTGTTGGAAATCGCCGACAGCTCGCTCACTTATCGACGGCGCTATCTGACGCAACTCCAGGCGCCGGCGGTGGTGGATCTGCTGGTGGCCGACGAAACCAATCCGCGTTCCGTGGCATTCCAGATTGCGGCGCTGGACGAACATCTCGCCCACCTGCCGCGCGAGGCCGGCCATCCGCAACGCTTCCCGGATCGCCAGGCGGTCCTGAAGCTCCGCACGCAGATCAAACTCGCCGATCTTCCGTCAACCTGCCAGCCGGACGCGAATCAAATTCGCGCGGGACTCGATGAGTTGATGACGGATGTGATCGACGGCATGGGCCGCGTGTCGGAATTGATCAGCCAGATTTACTTCAGCCACGCGGCGATCACTCGCAGCCTGGACGGTCTTGGCGAGGAGCCACCCAAATGAAGTACAAAGTCGCCCACATCACCGAATATTTTTACAGCGATCCGGTCCCGCTGTGCCACAACGTGGTGCATCTCATGCCGCGCGAGACGCCTCGGCAGAAGCGGATCTCCCATTCCCTTTCGATCACCCCGCACCCGCCCACACGAACCTCGCGCCAGGATTTTTTTGGCAATTCGGCCACCTGGTTCAGCCTTGAAGAACCGCACGATCACCTGAAGATTGCGGCGTTCAGCGACGTGGAGATGCAGGCGTTCGTTCCCCCGACGACTCTCTGGTCCCCGGCATGGGAACAGGTAAGCCAGACGTTGAAAAGGCGGCGTGATTCGGACTTGCTGGATGCAAAGCAGTTCACGTTCGAGTCTCGGTACGTTGCGCTGGGACCGGAGCTTCACGCGTATGCCGTCGCCAGCTTTCCCGACGGGAAGCCGCTGCTGGAGTGCGTTACGGATCTGACGGAGAGAATTTTTCGGGAATTTACCTTTGACACCCGCGCCACGGTCATCGGCACGCCGGCAGTTGAAGTGCTTAAGCATAAACATGGCGTCTGCCAGGATTTCGCCCATCTGCAAATTGGTTGCCTGCGTTCGATGGGTCTGGCCGCTCGTTACGTGAGTGGCTATCTGGTAACCAAGCCTCCGCCGGGCCGGCCGCGCCTGGTGGGATGCGACACCTCCCATGCGTGGGTATCCTGTTTTTTCCCGGATTTTGGATGGATCGATTTCGATCCAACCAACGGGACCATCCCTTCGACACAGCACATTACACTCGCCTGGGCACGGGATTACGACGATCTGGCGCCGGTACGCGGCGTAGTGGTCGGCGGTCACCGTCATTCTCTGGCTGTTTCGGTTGACGTGCAGCCGGTCACGTTGGCATCCAAGGCTGCCGCCGCCACCTCATGAGGCGCGCACGCAATGAGGTTTTCATCTTCGCCAAATTGTTGAGGCCCAGAGGCGGGCGCGGTCGATAACCAGATGTGTAGTCCGATATTTATCCCATTTTCAGGAGGCGTTCCATGCCGCGCAAGACAACCAGCAAGAAGTCCGAAAAGAAATTCACCGCCATCCCGACGCTCGTCGAGACGAAGAAATCGAAACCCGCCGCAACGGTGACCCCGTCCATCAATACGAATGCCGCTGCGGTCGCAGCGCCGACCGTTGTCGCCAAGGCGCCCGAAGTGAAGATCCCAACAGTCATCAAAAATCTAACTGCTGCCGCCGAAGTGACGACCGCTCAGGTCACGACTTCCATTTCGAATCCCGCCGAGGATCAGTGGGCCGCGGTCGCCGCGACGATTCTGAGCCTGCGCAACTCGAATGCTGACAACGCCCGCGATGCGGCCATCGAGCTCGGATTACTGGGCGATCGCGCTGCGGTCATTCCCCTCACCGAAGTGCTTGCAAATAGCGACGGGTATTTCCACAGCGTGGTTCGCGCCGCCGCGGCCGCGAGCCTGGGCCAGCTCCAGGATCGACGCGCCCTCGAGCCGCTGCTCGTGGCGATCACCGATCCAATCGCTGAGGTGAGCATTGAATCCATTCGCTCCCTGGCCGCGCTCGGCGACAGCGAAGCCATCGATGCCCTGATCGACGTCGTGCGGAATCGCACCGGCTATTTCCTGCCGGTCGCCCGCCGGGCGGCGATCGTCTCCCTCGGACAACTCGGCGGAACGCGCGCCGAAGCGGAGCTCGCGACCATCGCCGACAATTCCTTCGAGGAGCCCGCCATCCGCGACGCCGCCAGCACCGGCTTGCGCCGCTGAACGATTCGGTTTCCTGCAGTTACGTAATTCGCGCACCCCGTCACGCCGCCGTGACGGGGTTTTTCGATTGGGGAACGCTGTTTGCGTACTCCTTCGGTCATGAACGTGTGGCTCATGGCGGCGACTGTGCTCTTGCTGGCGTTTATCCCGCTGCTTTTTATCTGCTTTCGACGCGAAAGCGCGCAAAGGCTTGTCGGGCTCGAATTTGCGTCTTGTCTTGTCGTAATCGAATTGATCCTCATTTGTGAAGGTTACGGACGTCCCTCTTTTTTTGACCTTCCCCTGACACTTACTTTCCTTTCCTTCGGTGGCGGAATGGTCTTTACGCGCTTTATCCAACGATGGCTGTGAAAACAAATGCAGATTGCGATCGGTCTTATTGTCGGGCTCGCCATACTTCTGACGCTCATCAGCGCGTACTCGCTCCTTCTAATGCGGAACGCCTATGAATTGATGCACTATTCTTCGCCGGTCGTTTCACTCGCCGTCTTCCTCATCGCCATCGCGGTGTGGCTTTCGGACAAAGATTGGCAGTCTCGACTCAAAGTCACGCTCATCGCCGTTCTCCTTTTTGCAATGAACTCTATCCTTACCCACGCCACCGCGCGGGCGGTCCGGATCCGTCAGGCGGGTCATTGGGAAATCCAACCCGAAGAGCAGATCCCCGAAGTCCGCCCGGATGAAAAGCCTGGCAAAGGAGGCGCAATGATTGTCCTGCAATTGAGTATCCTCGCGTTGCTGGCCATAACCGGAACCTGCGTGGTGCAGGTGCGCGATCCCGCGCAACAGGCGATTGGGATCAGTTTCTTTGGCCTACTCCTGGCGATGATGTTCATGATTTTTCAGGCGCCCGATGTGGCGTTGTCGCAGATTGTCGTTGGAGCGGTCGGCCTTCCACTCATGATTCTCCTCGCCCTTGCGAAGCTGCGCCGCGACCAGTTGCTCCGGGAGAAAAAGATTGGCCCCGATCATCAGGAGAACCGGTGAGCAACCGCGGCGCATCGGACTGTTCCTCGTCGGCGCGGCCGGGATTGCGTTATTACAGATCGTCTGTTTTGTTCGGTTGCCCGGCCCCTCTTCGCTTCGCGACCGTTATGCCATTGCGATCAATTCCAACGTGGTCAACGAGCGCAATGTCACCGACGCTGTCTCGGCCGTCAATTTCGATTATCGCGGGTTTGATACTGTCGGAGAGGAATTCATTCTCTTCGTTTCGGTCATGGGGACGATGGTGTTGTTGCGACAGGCGGAAGAGAAACGGGATGAGCCGCTTCCCGATGCTGCCTCACCAGGCCGCGATGTCGCGCCGACTGACGCACTGAAGTTATGGCTTTTCATCATGATCGCACCGAAGGTGCTCTTCGGCCTCTATATCGTCATTCACGGTCAGCTCACGCCCGGTGGCGGATTCCAGGGCGGGGTCATCCTGGCGAGCGCGGCGATGATCATTTATCTGGCCGAGAACTTCGACGTCTTCAAGCGAATCATGACGCACCCGGTGTTCGAAATCGCCGAGGCGGCGGGGGCCGCGGGATTTGTCCTGGTCGGTGGCATCGCCCTGGTCGTGCATCGCGAATTTCTGGCCAATGTCCTGCCGCTCGGCAAGGCCAACGAACTGACCTGCGGCGGCACGATTCCGTTAATTAGCTTTGCAACCGGGGTTGAGGTCACTGGAGGATTTCTGCTCATCATTTTCGCATTCCTGCAGGAGACTCTCACCGCGAGCGGAGATTAGATGGACAAGCTCATCACCTATTGCGGATTTGCCGTCGCTTCCTGGCTTCTCCTCATTGGCCTCTGGGGCATCATCACCAGCCGTCACCTCATCCACGCCTGCATCTGCCTCGCAGTGGTTCAGGCCTCCACCTATGTGCTGCTGACGGTGATCGGATTCCGTCCGGGATTGCCGGCCCCGGTCTTCACCGACAAGGTCAACGCGGGGAGCGCCGCCGTCGATCCGGTGATCCAGGCACTGATGCTCACCGACATTGTCGTGGAGGCGACCGTCGTGGCCCTTTTGTTGGCGATCACCGTGCAAATTCACAAGAGATGTGGGTCGGCCGATCCGAGCAAAGTGAATCTGATGCAGGGGTAGCGAATGCAATTAGCGCCATTGCCCGTTGTAATTCCGCTGCTGGTTGCGGCCATTCTCGCCGGCGCAGGAAACCTTCTTCCAAGACGCGTTCTTGACATCGTTGCGATTCTCACGTCGGCTTCGATTGCCTTGGTCTGTCTGCTGCTCGTCCATCACTCGCACGACGCTACGATCGTCTACTGGTTTGGAGGATGGAAGCCCGCATCCCACAGCGGCTTCCCCGTCGGCGTCTGCTTCATGATCGATCCGATCGGCGCGGGATTGGCCGCTCTTGTATCGCTGCTGGTGCTTTGCGCATTCATCTTCTCTGCAGCTTATTTCGAATCGATCAAATCGCTCTACCACGCTTTGATGCTGGTCTTTCTCGCCTCGATGTGCGGAATGTGCCTGACCGGCGATCTATTCAATCTGTTTGTGTGGTTCGAGCTGATGACCGCGACCGCAGTCGGCTTGTGCGGCTACAAATCCGAAGAGAAGCAGTCACTCCAGGGCGCACTGAATTTCGCGATCGTCAATACCATCGGAGCATTCCTCTCGCTTTCAGGCGTCGCGCTGCTCTATTCGCTGACCGGCTCACTGAACATGAGCCAGGTCGGCGCATCACTCGCGGCCTCCGCCGCCGGCGAAAGCTTCATCGGAGCAGCGTTCTTGTTTGTTGTGTGCGGTTTCCTGGTCAAGTCGGCGGCGGCCCCATTTCACTTCTGGCTCGCCGACGCTCATGCGGTGGCGCCCACGCCGGTTTGCATCCTCTTTTCGGGCGTGATGGTGGAACTCGGCGTCTATGCCATTGCTCGAGTTTAC
This sequence comes from uncultured Phycisphaerales bacterium, assembly GCA_963754335.1. Classification (GTDB taxonomy): domain Bacteria; phylum Planctomycetota; class Phycisphaerae; order Tepidisphaerales; family Tepidisphaeraceae; genus JBBSDP01. The sequence goes on along the minus strand of CAVWFQ010000003.1, from coordinate 1,369,156 downwards.
TGGACGGTATTCGCGCCGTCAGTAGCGGGCAGCGGTCATGCCGTCGGCGACCTGTTTCTATTCATCGGATGCCTGACCGCGCTGATCGGCGCAATCCTCTGCTTCGGCCAGCGGCATCTCAAGCGGCTGCTCGCCTTCTCCACGATCAGCCATGTCGGGCTCATGCTGGTCGGATTCGCTTTGCTCAGGCCAATCGCGCTGGCGGGCGTGGCGATCTATGTCCTCGGCCACGGCCTGGCCAAGGGCGGGTTGTTCGCCTGTGCCGGAATCCTTCTGCATCGATTCGGCTCCGTCGATGAGTTTGATCTGCGCGGCGAAGGACGCAAAGTACCCTGGGTCGGCATCCTCATGGTCTTTGGCGCGCTGGGTTTGGCCGGCATTCCCCCGTTTGCAACCTTTTATGGACAGGCATTGATCGACGTCAGTGCCGAAGAACACGGAACGAAATGGGTTTGCGTCATTACCCTGATCGTGGAGATACTGACGTGCGCCGCTGTCCTCCGAGCGACTGCGCGCATCTTCCTCGGATGGGGACCGGTTCGTGAAGGCACTTCGCGCGGCGCCCCTCACATCCCCATGGAATCAGAAACCCAGGGAGGAAAAGAGGGCGTCCCCGTGGCGATGTGGATAGCCGCCATCGCTCTCATCTCAGGCGCGATTTGCGTCAGTCTCTCCGGGGAATTCCGCCACGGCATCGAGATCGCCGCCTATCGCTTTCAGCAAAGCTCCGGCTACACATCCGCGGTATTGGAGGGACGTTCTGGACCGTTGCCGAATGCACCCTTTGTTGCATCGCCGGCTTCGTGGACAATTCTCGTTTCCATGGCGGGAGCCATCCTCGTCGCACTGGCGGCGCTGATGCCGGCCTGGATGGGACGTCCGCTCGCTTGGAAAACCGGACATGGGCTGCATGAAGCGATGCGCCCCCTGCGCCGCCTGCAAAGCGGGCACGTCGGGGATTACACCGCATGGCTGACTTTTGGGCTCGCCCTCTACGGCGGACTGCTGCTTTTTCTCTGGCATCGCTGAAGGTTTTCAGATGGAGAAACAATGGCTCACAGGAAATCAACACTCCGCCGCGGTGTCGATCTTGAGATGGGCGATCGCCTGGGCATTTCTCATGGCCGCCTATCTGGTCTTCACCAACAACGTCGGGTGGCGCGAATGGATTGCCGGATCGGTTGTCACAACCCTTTCGCTCACCGCCGCCTATGTTTTTTATTGCGCAGATCCTGTTCAGTTCAAATTCCGAGCGGCGGATCTTTTACAGGGCTGGCGGATCGGGTGGAACCTGGTTTTAGGGACATGGCAAGTCTTTTCCGCAGCAGTGCTTCGCCTTTTTACGACTAATCCACGTGTTGGCGGATTGTATACAACCCCCTACCAGGAAGTGGGGAATGATCCGCTATCCGCCGCCCGACGAGCATTGGCCGTCACTTATACGACGGCAACGCCAAACTCTGTGGTGCTCGGGGTTGATCGGAAACATCGACTTCTTCTCTATCACCAGATCTTGCCGGAGAAAGTATCGACGATGACTCGAAACCTCGGCGCCGATTGAAGGGCACGCTTTGCTTCAATCCCGACAGATCGGCGCAAGCCATGAATCCGACCGTCTGCCTGCAGCTTCGCGCTGTCGGCTCATCAATGAACGACAGGAGGGCCGCTACTGCTCCCAGTCGCAGCACGGTGCTCCCCGCAAAGAGCAGATCGTAAAAGCTGAAGGCGCGAAACCCTTCAATAGGCCGCCACGACCAGGCGGCGAAACGCTGAGCCACCAACCCCGCCACCAAACCGCCGAGCAGGCCGGCAATGTTGATCTGGAGCGTGTTGACGGCGGCGAATCCGCTTCCTCCGGCGCGTCCGCGGCGAGAGCCGGACGTCTGCAACACCAGATTGAGATTCGCCACCTCAACTCCCGCCCAGAGCGCCATGCCGGCGGCCGACAGAAGATATCCCACCCAGGCCGTCCGCGCCGTGATGAAGCACCAGCCGATCGTTACCGGGACCATGCCGAGGCCGGCGATGATCAGCATCGGCTTTTTCCCCATTCGATCCGCTGCAGCACCCCAGGCCGGGAGAACGAGCAATTGAGCGATCATCGGCGCCACAACGAGCATCATCTGCGTGGCCGTGTCCCCGATTTTAAGTACGTCAAGGAGAAAGAGCGTTTGGAATTGCGTCATCAGGCTCATCGCGAACGTCAGCACGCCGACAAATGTGCCGATGCACAGAAACTGCCGGTCGCGCAGCGGCTCGCGCAATGCGTGGAGCAGCCCCGTCCCAGCGCGATGTCGCCGAGAGATTCCGGAACTAAATGAAACAGTGCGATATCGGCGATTCCGCAGACCGCCGCGCAACAGAAAATGATGGCGCACCAGCCGAGCGTCGCCTGGCCGGCATCCCACGCACCTTTGCGGTCGAGAACCCAGCCGATCAGGAGCGCGGCAGGAATCGATGAGAGGATGCCCCACCGACGGCGTTGAGAAAAATATTTTCCATGGACGCGATGCGGCACCAGGTCCGCCATCCAGCTTGCCCATGCGGGTCCGCCGATCCCCTGGCCGCAATGCATCAGGAGCGTAAGGATCAGGAAAACAATCACGGCGCCAGCGGCGGCTGATGGCCCGAATCGAAAGACCATCCAAGTGGGAATGATCGCAAGCGGAAACCACATTGCCCGCTGAAAATAGAGGCTTCCGAGAAATAGAACCTTGCGTTTGCCAGTCCGGTGAATGAGGAGGCTCGACGGAAGCGACAGAAGAGCGGCCAGATAAGGAATCGCGGCAAGCAGGCCGAACTGCATCGGGCTGGCGTGCAGTCCCTGGGCAAAGAGTGTGAGCGGAGCGCCGGTCGTGGCGGTGGACCAGACCGCGCCGAAGATCCATGCCAGCGTCGAAAGCTCCATCGGCCGCCGGACGGAACGCGCGGGGATATCCGCGGCATCGTCGGATCGAATGGAGATTGAAAGAGCGACTTCGGTCATTTTCTCAGGGCATCCTGAGATCTCCTTGTGGCATTGGGCGTCCCGCCCGTGCTCTTTCCTGGCCGCACGGGCGGGACGCCCGTGCCACCCAATCAAGAACTGGATTCGAAATCGCGCCCGACCCAGGTGCCCGAATCTTTATCGACCGGAAAACCAGCGGATGGATAAAAAACGCACTTTTCCCCCGCGATAATGGAGGATTCTGAAAATTTCGCGATCAAGATTCCATTTCCGCAGCCGAGCGCATTGTGAGAATTTCGGCAAGAACGTTCGCCGCCAGGATCAGAGCCGCACCGATCAATGCGACCTTTCCCAATCCACGTCCCGCCGCGACGGCTGCCCAGAGGGTCGCGACCACCGGTTCAAAAAGGTAGATCAGTGCCGCCCGCGTTGGTTCGACAAAAGGCTGAAAGTGCGTGAGCAGTCCGAATGCGCCGATCGTGGCGAAAACCGTGAGCAATAGAATATTCACCGTCACCTCCGGCGCAAACATCACGCGCAAAAATCCCGCCGGTCGATATGCGTTCGATCCGCCCGGCGACAAAGAGGCACAAACCAGGCAGGCGACACCGACGACAAGAAATTGCCCGCCCGTCATCCGCCACGGACTGTCATTCGGCACCACGCTATTTACGGCGAGGATATACAGCGCAAATGCGAACGAGCAGGCCAGGCCGAGGATTTCCCCCCTGCCAAACCCAGTCGGCTGAGCGCCGGTCATCATCCAGACTCCAACAACGGCGATGATCACCCCAAGCCACAACACGCCGCGCGGCGGACGCCGGGATGTCAGCGTCACCAGGATCGGCACAAACAAAATGGTCAGACTGGTGAGAAACGCGCTGACGGCTTCGGAAGTGCGATCGAGCCCGAGATGCTGAACGATCAATCCCGCCGCCAGTAACGCGCCCAATCCGAGCGCTCGCGCGGCGCTCTCAGGGGTCCACCCGCGACGGGCGGCGGGAAACAGCGCGAACCAGACGATCGCCCCCAGACTGAATCGAAGCCCGAGCGTGAAGAGCGGCCCGAAGAGCGCGCCGTGCGGCAGGTTTGCGGCGCGATTTGCTCCTTCGATGGAGGCCTTGGCCCAGGTGAATCCCGCGCCCCAGAAGAGCGTGCCCAGCAACAGCATCGCGCCAGGCAGGTCGAATCGGATCGCGCGCCTCACAGATGCACGCGCCGCGTGTAGACCCACCATTCGACATAAAGCAGCGGAAGGATCAGGCAGGCGGCGATCCACCACCAGAGCTCCAGTCGCGCGCGCGTCTCCTTCACCTGTTCCACGGGAGCCGTTGCATCGCCGGGGGCCTTTTCGGCGGGAAGAAGATTGCTTTCATTTTCATCGAGCAGATTCACCGCCAATTGCTCATAGCCGGGAACAGCCGGCTCGGTGGAATACATTCCGACGTAATTCAGTTGCGGCAAAACAAAATCGCCGGTCTCAGGAATCGGCACATCGACCGTCGCCTGCGGGCCCTTGAGCCGGATCTTCTTCACATCATCCCCCAGCTTTTGCAGAGCCGTGCGGGGAATGAGCGGCGTCGCGCCGGGACTGAAACTCTTTCGCACGTCCATGTCCGAGCCGATGGCCAGGTACTGGAGCGCGTTATGGAGAAAGATCGGGAAGCTTACCTTGAGCGGCCAATTGCTTTGAAGCACATCGAAGGCAACGACGAGGTTGGTGGTCTTCCCCTGCCGGTGCAAGACCATCAGCGGTCCCTTCAATCCATCGAGAAGCACTTCGGCATCCGGCGGCGCCTCGAGCTTGACCGCTTCCGCGATATAGAGCTTGCTCATCGCCAGTTGGGCAAGGATGGGATGATCTCGCTTCCAGTCGAGAACGCCCTGGTCGCTGAGCACGAGCGGCGCTCCGTTTTCCTGAGCGACTTTGACTTTCAGACTCGCCGGCAACGCCGAGCGCGGGCCGTCAAGGAAGAAGATAAAATTCCCCGCGTCGGGCAACCGTTGCGGCTTATAGCGATCGAAGATGATGACATCGAAATCCGTCTGCGCTTTCTCCTCATACGCCGCCGGCCTCATGATCGCCGGTTTCTGAAGGCCCAGGCTGTTGATCGCCTTTTCCAGAAAGTAATTGCCATCCGTAACGAGGAGGACCGAAAGCGTCTTCGGCGGCGGTACAACCACCTGCGCCACGTCATCGGCTGATAGAACGTCCCCTTCCTTATGCAATTGCTCGAGCCTGATCACGGCGGCGCTCATCAGATCCAGCTCGAACTCCACGCTGTCCACCGCGCGTTTGCCGGTCTGCTTCTCGTGTGCCTCCCGCTGCTCGGGCGTCCAACGGTCGGGAAGAAGATACGTATCGCGCGTCTGGCTCCCACCGATGCTGACTACTTCTCCGTCAACGCTGAGCTGCACCGGAACGGCGACGGGATCCGGACCGTAATTCGCCAGGCGGGCGAAAACCTGAACCTGGGTCGGCCGCTCATAATTGCGCTTTGCGTTGAGGGCTACGATGGCAACGTTCGAAGCGCTATCGGTCCCGATTCGCTCGAACACCAGATGGCCGTGTACGCTTAAATCCGTTGGGTCGTCGAGCACACGTCCATCGGAAAAGAGGCGGATGTCCGATTGCTCGGCGTCGGCGAGGTGCTGCTCGACATTGGCATTGGTTGACGCCTCGGCCAGTTGAAAGGCGAGCTTGAGCCTGGTCCGGCGATCGGTGCCGCGAATCGAATCCACCGCATGGCGGAGCGCGACCGTATCGGTCGTCCACTGCTGGATCGTCTGGGCCGAATCGTCGAACGCAATCACCATGGCCGACGCGTGACGCCCCATCGAATCGATCAACTCCTTCGCCCGCCGCTTGGCTTCGTCCAGGCGCGTGGTCTTCCCGTTGTCGATGTCGCGGGCGGACATGGAGGCCGACCGATCGATCAGGATCACCGTCCGCTGCCCCGCCCCGGGCCGGTAATTGGTCACCGGCCGCGCCAGGGACAGAAGTAGAAGCATCAACAACAGCAGTTGCAGCAGCAGAAGCAGGTTGCGACGGAGTTTTTGGAACGGCGAATTGACCTGAAGATCCTGTATCGACTTCTTCCAGAGAAAAGTCGAAGGAACCGCCATCTCGCGCCGGCGCAGTTTAAGAAAGTAAAGGATCAACAACGCGGGAATAGCGATCGCACCTGCGATCGCCGCCGGGATCCAGTTGAGGAAGTGGGGAAAATAGGACATTCGTTCGCCGACGGAAGTTTAAGCGCAACGAACGGCGCAGGCAAAGCCGAGCCGGGATCATCTCCCGACGGGTGCGCGAGAGAATCGGCCGGCTGAGTTTCTTCCCCCACTCCCAGTACTCCGTGGTACTCCGGCAGAGGGATGGGGTGAGGGTCTTCGAGATGCTAAGGTCGGGCGATCCATATCGTGCGTTGAAGACCCTCACCCCGCCGCCCTCCCGGAGTACCGGGAGAGGGGGAGTCCTTTGCAAACCCGAAGCCATAGCGCCAATCTCCCGAGAATAAGGAATTGCAAATCGAGCACCGGCCATTTTCCTGATCTCGACGTTGATCGGCACCAATGGCAGAATGCGGTTTTCGGGGTGCACGGATGGTGAAGTCGGTTCGTCCGAATTGGGGTCTGTGGCTTTTCTGGGGACTGATCCTCCTGCTGCTCCTTCCAGTGTGGAGCTTCAGGTACGTTCCGACGACGGATGGCCCGAGCCATTTGTACAACGCCCTGCTGCTCCGCGATTACGCACGGCCGGACCATGCGCCGGTCCGTACATTTTTTGCGTTAAACATCCATCCCTTTCCGAATTGGATCGCGTCGGTGCTTCTGACCGGTTTTTGTTATGTGCTTCCCGCGTTGCTCGCGGAGAAGCTGTTTCTCTCGCTCTATTTGGTTGCTTTCATGCTGGCGGTCCGGTGGCGCTGGCCTCGGTCAATCCGAAGGCCGCGGTGCTCGCGGTGGCAGCCGCGCCATTTGCCGGCAGCTTCTACTTTCATGAGGGGCTTTACAGCTTTTGCCTGGGACTCGTGATGTACTTCGTGGTGATCGGGTACTGGATCCGGCAGGAGCGGAACCCTTCGGTCAAACGGACGATCATCCTCGCGCTGCTCCTGATCATTCTCTACTTTGCCCACCTGATCGGGCTGGTCATGGCGGCGATGTGCATGGCGACGATGCTCATCGCACGGCTGGCGCTGGCGCGGCGGGATGGGACCGAAGCGATCCACGCCGCGTGGCGCTGGGCGGCGCGAAACGCGGTGGCGATCCTGCCGGCATTTTCGGCTGCGGTTTTTTTCGTGCTGACCGAGCATTCCGACCGATTCGTCGCCCTGGCCAAACTGCATGCGCATTCCTGGCCTTATCGCCTGAGGAATCTGCTGAGCTGGATGAAGTCCTTCTCGCCGATGGAATTGGGCCCGGCGGCCCTGCATGCGGTGCTTTTCGCGGGAATCGCCATCTGGTTTCTCAAACGCCGCCATTGGAAACTCCAGCGCAACGATGGTTTTCTGCTCGTCGCCGGTCTCTATCTGATCCTCTTTCTCGCCTCGCCGCCCGCGTGGGGCGTCATCACCATTCTCATTCGCCTCGCCTGCTTCCCGTACTTTGCCCTGTTGCTCTGGTTTGCTTCCGAGCCATTGGAGGACGCGCAGCGGCGGAGACTGGATCGAGTCGTGGCGATCGTTTCGGTGGTTGTTACCCTTTCGCTGGTCGTGAGTCATATCCGCAGCTATGCACAGATCAATCCGTATATTCAGGAATATGCAGATGCCGAGTCGCACGTCCCCAGCGAGCGCCACGCTGCTGCCGATCGCGTACGCCGAGGGGGCTGATGTAGACCGGCGTGGGCGGCGGCTCAGCCTCGGCTCCAGCCCGCTGGTCATGGCCTCCTCCTATTTTGCCGGCCAACGCGGCATCGTCTCGTTGGACAACTACGAAGCCGATGTCGATTACTTCCCCCTGACCTACCGCCCCGGGTTCGACCCCTACGTGCGCATCGTCGATCGCGGCTGGGATTTTGAGGACTTTCGCTCCCCCACCGGCCAGCGCGTCGACTACCTTCTTCTCTGGACCGGCGGCATCGATGCGCAACGATTCCGTCGCAAGCTATATTTATCGCCAGCTCGATACCCACTACGATTTGATCTTCAAGTCAGGGTACAGTGGATATGCTCGGCTCTATCGACTGCGGGCCGACGTCAAAACAACTTCGTAACGTGCTTCCCAAGAAAGGTTCAATCCCAATCAATTTGGTCACGCACCACAAAATCCTCCTGGCGGCAATGGTCATCCTGCTGGCCAAAACCGCGCATGCAAACGTTACGCTTCCCCGCATTTTCTCCGACGGCATGGTCCTTCAGGAAGGAATGCCCGATCCGATCTGGGGCGTCGCCGTGCCGGGAGAAAAGCTTACCGTTGAAATCGACGGTCAGATGAAATCCGCCGTCGCCAATCAGGACGGTCGATGGACGGTGTCGCTTGATCCATTGAAGGCCGGCGGGCCCTTCGAGTTGAAGGTCGGCGGCACCAATTCCATCACCGTCAAGGATGTGCTGATCGGCGAGGTCTGGCACGCCTCCGGCCAATCCAACATGCACTTTCCGCTCAATCGGGCCGCGACTGTAGGCGTGGACATCCCCAAGGCAAACGAACCCGAAATTCGGTATTTTCAGGTCGATCCATGGCACGCCGATGGCGGGCAATGGGTCAAGTGCGGTCCAGCGACGGCGGGCAATTTCTCCGCCATCGCGTTTTATTTCGCGACCGAGCTTCATGCGCGACTCGGCAAGCCGATCGGAATTCTCGATTCGTCGGTCAATGGCGCGGTCGTGCAGACGTTTCTCAGTCCAACCGCGCTGGCAACGGACAAGCCGCTGGCTGACATCGTTGCGAATGTGAAATCCGACCAGGAGACGAGCAGTAATTATCAGTCCTGCGTCAACCGGCTGATTCCCTACGCGATTCGAGGCGTCATCTGGTATCAAGGCGAAGGAAATCGCGATTATCCCGTCTCCTACCAGAAAATGTTTCCGGCACTGATCGCCGACTGGCGAAAGCAATGGGGCGAGGGGAATTTTCCCTTTCTATACGTGCAGCTTGCCAACTACGGCGAGCGCCGGGCAGACCCGTTGGAAGGAAAGGACGCCGCCTTGCGCGAGGCGCAGCTCAAATCGCTGGCCGTGCCGAACACCGCCATGGTCGTCACCATCGATTGGCGCCGCCGATCAAATCGGACGTTCATTACACGAACAAGAAACCGGTCGGCCTGCGCCTGGCGCTGGCCGCCCGGGCGCTGGCCTACGGAGAAAAGGTCGAATATTCCGGCCCGCAATTCGATTCCGCCCGCTTCGACGACGGCAAAGCGATTGTCACCTTCACCCACCTCGGCGGCGGCCTGATCGCCAAAGGGGACAAGCTCGCCGGCTTTACCCTCTCCGCCGGCGGCAACAACTGGGTCCGGGCCGAGGCGACGATTGAAGACGATCATGTCATCGTCCAAAGCCCGCGGATCCCCAAACCGCAGGCCGTGCGATACGCATTCGAGAAGAATCCCGAATGCAATTTGTACAACAAGGCGGATCTGCCCGCCTCCCCGTTCCGAAGCGACGCCTACGTCACGTTCGCTACGAAGGATGGGGAATAGCTCTCTCAGGGGTCTTTGTGGTGAGCGCGATTCTTGTTCCCTCTCCCGGTACTCCGTCGGTACTCCGGGAGAGGGATAGGGTGAGGGGTATTTGGAAGTCGCGAATTTATCCTTTTCGAAAGGCGCCCTCACCCCAACCCTCTCCCGGAGTACCGGGAGAGGGGGAAGAGGGAGTTCGCCACATCTGTTCTCATAGGCGACGCCGGCGGCTTCCACCAGCGCTTCATTCTCGGCCTCAGTCCTCACTACGGGCGCTCGTGGATCGGCATGCACGAGGAGGAGTGAACAACGCGATTCGGCGGCCAGCGTTTCGTGCCGGATCGAGGGATTGTTCGCATCCGTTTCGTCCGCCACGCCCAGGATCATCAGGTCGAAATGGTCGCTCTGCTCGATAATCGTCGCGTTGGCGTCGGCGCTTTCGATCACACGCATCATTATGCCGTTCGCCGCCGGCGGCCTTTCCGAGCGTTCGGCTGTCGGCGCGGCCCTCTTGATCCCGCGGTTTGACGACATGAACAATCGTCACCTCCACCCCCTGGCCTGGCTGATTCGCTCGGCGGCGGCGAGAGCATTGCGATCGTGCGCTTCTCCCAGATAAGGGACCAATCACGCGCCGCACCCGGTGCAGGCCCTTATCGCAGAAAATGGCGACGTTCGACGGCGCACTTTGCAACACTCGCCCTGCTACGCCGCCGAGCACGTTTTTGAAGAAGACCGGCTTGTGCCAGCCGAGGACGACCCAACTCACCTGATAGCGGGTCGCCGAATCGGCGATGTCCTTCCCGATGTTGCGGCTCACGAAACACATGGAGTTGACCTTCACGTTCAACTCCATGGCCGTATCGCGAGCGATGTCAAGCACTGCCTCAGCTTCGGTAATCCGATGTTTGCCGCGCCGGTCGTATTCAGCAGGTCGCTCCAGATGCAGGGCATAGATCCGGCCCGGCTGATCCCCCATGAGGAGCCGCCCGAGGCGCACGAGTGATGGAGCCGTCGCGGCAAGACTGACGGGAACCGCCACGTGAATCCCCTCCACCTTGATTGCTTCAGCGCGGGCCGCTTCATCAAGTTCCCGTTTCTGCCTTCGCGGCGAAACAGTAGCGGCGAATGAATTTGGATCATCCTCCAAACTCTGCGCGGTCGGACGACCGAAGGCATCCGCTTTTCCCTGATTGGCAGCGATACTTTCCCCTAAATCAAGCTAAGGCAGTGATTTACACGTTAAATAATCCTCGCGCTGTTTCGCACAAATAATTGTCTAAGGACCGTTCGAGTCTGTATGCTTGATCACACTTATTCGATCCCCAACAGACATCACCGCCGCTCAGCGATCGCTTCGTGTTTTACTGGTGGAGGACCATGCCGACACGGCAGTGACCTTCGCCAAACTGCTGAAGCTCGACGGTTATGAAGTGCAAATTGCCGGAGCGTATCGCGCCGCACTCGACGCTGCGGCTTCGCACCGCTTCGATGTGCTCATATGCGACATTGGACTTCCGGATGGCAACGGCGCAAACCTGATGCAGAGCCTCGCCGAAGTTTATCCGATCCAAGGCATCGCCGTGTCCGGCTTCGGGATGCCGGAAGACATCGAAATGTGCAAAAAGGCGGGCTTCAGCGCTTTCATCCTCAAGCCAGCCCCTTTCGAAAAGATCAAGGCTGAACTCGATCGGATCTGCGACCAGATCCGGCAAGACGAATCACTGCAACACATCGGTTCTTCCAGTGCACTCCCGCCATCATCATCGGTGTTTCCACGGTAACCCGTCTGCGCCTTCTCAAACATTTCAACGGCTGATCGGCCCGGCTATGGTGAGGAGTGTGATGATCCATTCGTTTCTTTCCCGAGTCGCAATTATCGCACTACTTGCTTCACATACTCCCGCCGCCACTGTCCCTTTTCCCTGGCAACCCACCATTCCGCTAAATCTCGGCACCCAATCGAGCAACGCCGATGAACGCGACCTTCACGCCATCAGTCACGATCTGGGCGCTCACTGGCTGAGAATTGAATGCGGCTGGATGGGCGTCGAACACGCGAAAGGCATTTACGATTTCACCGGCATCGACAAGCAGGTCGCCACGCTCTTCGAACAGGATCTCGAGCCGGTCATCATTTTTGATTACGGGAACCCGCTTTATCAGGATATCGACAGAAAGAACGATCCGTTTTGCGGTCCGACCACGCCCGAAGCGCAACAGGGCTACGCCAACTTCTGCGCCGCTGTGGCGGGCCATCTGACGCAGCGATTCACGGGTCGCGTCTTCGTTTACGAATTGTGGAACGAACCCAATTTCGAATGGTTCTGGCACCCCAAACCCGACGCGTCGGCCTATGTGAGACTCTGCAGCCTCGCCTCCCCGGCAATTCGGAAGGCGGCTTCGAATTGCATCCTGATCGGCCCCGCCACTTCGTCGGCGAAGGGGAAATTCATCGCCGACTGCATCGACGGGGGCATCCTCGATTCGGTCGATGCGTTTTCGGTCCACCCCTACCGGCACACCGCGCCGGAGACCGCAATCGAGGACTATGCCGCCCTTCGCAAGCTGATGGCCGCGAAAAACATCAAGGACGGCAAGCCCAGCCGCATCGTGCCATTGATCAGCTCTGAATGGGGCTACAGCGCGACGCCGGATAAATCGATCGGCATCTCATGCGAGCCGAAATTACAGGGCGCCTATCTGACTCGCACCTGGCTGATCAACGCATGGCAGGAGATCGGCCTCTCGATCTGGTTTCAATGGCGAAGCGGATCCGACGATGCGCCCGATCCCTGGTCGAAATTCGGCATGATCCGCGACGACCGCACCCCGCGCCCAGCTATCTCGCCGCCAAGACGCTCATCGACACATTGCGCGGCTGCCGCTGCACCGGCCGGATCGACGTCGAGCGCAATGATGATTACGTGCTTTCATTTCAGAACGAGAAGACTGGCGCAGCGCGCTGGCCGCCTGGACCACTGGTGAGCCCCATACGATTCGTGCACCGTGGAGTGCGTCAGGAAGCGGCGAAGTGGTCACGATCATGGACCAGCGTTCCCCGCGGGAGCCAAAGGACCGGCGCATCGAAACGCCGTTATCCGAATCGCCGGTATTTGTGGTTCCCACGGGATCAAAATGACGTTTTCGCGTTTTATCGGGTCGTCCGGCGGGAGCGATTCGTGCCTGGGATGCAAAACTTCTATAGTAGTGGAACTGCAATGACGCGAACGCGACGCGAACCTATGTTTTAGTCCAGGCGCCGGCGCGAGTGCTAGACTATGTCGCGCGCATCTTTGATGGACGCGCGGCGTGGAGCAAACACGGCATCGTCCTAAGTACGAATTCCACGAACTTTGGTCCGGCGACAAGTCTCGCGGCTCTCTTTTCAGCAAGGGAGCCGCGCGACTTGTCGCCGGACGGATCACCCTGTTCAGCACTTCCGCGAACTACGTTTTCCTCAGGCTGAACTGTCGTCGATATCCTCTCCTATCTCCCCGCCGGCGGCGGAGTGGGATAAAGCTCATCGCGCAAGGGGACGGAAACGAATCGGTTGGGGTCGAGCGTCGCTTCGTTGAGGGAGCGGGCGACGCCGTCGGCGTAGTTGAGGTCTACCGATGCCGACTGGCCGGTTTTGGTGTCATACACGTTGCGGGAGCCGAGCACGTATTCCTGCACGTCGGCGGCGTGACGCTGCTTCTGCCATTCCTGATTCGCCCATTGCACGTTGTGCTGATGAAACGAATCCTGCATCTGCTGCATCTGCTGGTTGTGGATGTTCGCCCTGTGTGCGCTGGTTATCCTGGAACATTTGACGCTGCGATTCCATGATCTTCGCGTTGGCCTCGGCCATCACCTTTCCCGCCTCCTGCGCCTGCTGGATTCGCTGCTGGCCGATCTCAGCTACCTTTTCCTGGTTGACCTGGAGAGATTTGAGCATGGCCCGCATGATCGGCAAATCGCGATCGAATGTTTCCGCCGACGCGGCCAAGCCATAAGGCACGTACCAGAACCACGCGCCTTGTCCCAATGGAGCCGTCATCAGACGAAGCAGTCGGCGTGCGTGCACGGGCTTCCCGTCCGATGGTCGTGTCGAACTCGTAGAGGATTTCCGCCCCCTTCCCATCCTGTAGCGGGCAGGGAATCTCCTCACTCGAGATGATCCGGTCGAGCGTGGTCGGCGGCCCGTGATTGAACTCGGCTTCGGCGCTGAACTGCGGAATCATTGCCTTAAGCGCTTCCACCGGCTCGAGCAGCGGAGAAACCAGCAGTGGCGGCATGGAGACGGTGGCGGAGCCTTCGGCGGCGGATAGGGCCGGCCGGTCTGTCTTTCGATTGCCTTTGCGCTGGCCTCCAACTGGGCTCGGGTGCGCTCGGTCATTTGCTGCATTTGCTGGCGATTGCGGACGGCCAGCGAATCCGGGAGGTTGATGTTTCGGCCGTTGTTGATGACGACCACCTGGTTGGCGGGGCCGAGAATCGCAATCGGGTCGACGGCGCTCTGGGCCTTGGTCATCCATCCATCGGCGACGCCGATCGAACCGGTGCCATCCGGAAAATCGACCTTCTTGAGCGGAACGACTGGATCATCGGCGGCCGCCGCGACGCTCCCGGCCGGCTGCGTGGCGGGGGCCGGGGGATTCATCAGCTTGTCCCATTCGCTCTTAGGGGCATTGGTTTGCCCGTAGATCACCGCGACGGTTGCGCCGCGATCGTCCAGTGTGCACTTGACGAATCCCTGCATGGGCTGGCCATGGGCCGTGACGGTAAAGGTTGCGCCGCCGGATTTGGGATTCTTCGCGTCGGCGAATGCCCTGGCGATCACCGGCCGGCTTCCAAAAAACTGGGCCAGCTCGGGGAAGGTCGCCTCGAGGGCCGCCTTGACGGTGGTGAGATGGTCTTTGCGCGTGAGGAGCGACTGGCCGAGCAGGCGTTGACGCCATCGTTTCATATCCGGCCGGCGCATTGGCAGGCGCTGTACGCGCCGGCTTGCGGAGGTCCAGTCAGCCGGCTGAGTTGAGCTGTCGGGGGCCAGGTTCCCCAGCGGATTGGGCGGCGCGGCCGCCTCATTTTTAAGTGAGTATGTTTTGCCGCCGGTGGTTAACGTCAGCGTGTCGCTGTCGAGCGTCGCGGTGAAGGGGTAGGTGTGGCCGGCGGAGTCGAAGGTTCCGCTCAGCGTGTTGCCACCAACGTGGGCCGTCGCGGGAAATTTTCGCTGGCCGAGGGTGATCAATCCCGTATACCCGCTGCTTTGCCGAGAAAGTTCAAGGGTCAGGTTTCCATCGGAGAACTTCCCCGCATACGGAGCGTCGGCCGCGGAAGAAAAAGCGGTAATCATTGCGATCGCGGGAAATACAACGCCGCCAAATAAATTGTTAGCTGCATCAGCACATCTCCGTGAAATGAATCGTCACCCGGCTACGTGACAGATTGGCGGTCCGACAAACTTTCCCCCTCTCCTGGCTCCGAGCAAGAGGCGGCGTGAGGTTCTTCAACATTCCGTACTCACCCCGACCCTCTCAAGGTGTACCGGGAGAGGGAGAAGAAACGCTTCCGCCAATTCTATTACGTACGCTCGTGACGCTTCACGCCTTGTGATTATACTGGAAGTGAGTCGCAGATTGTCGTCCGTAGGACCTTGCCGAGGCGCCATGACTCCGATCCCCTCGCAACTGACAGAGACATTCGCAGATATTGACCAAGGCGCGATCGCGTCGTGGTGGTCGAAGCTTTCTGATGCACATCGCGAGGAGGTCGCAAGATTGTGCGACACGCGCGCAGATACCTGCTTCTTTGGAGTCGTATCAGATGAATCGGAGCTGCCGGCGGTCGAGCGCGGCCTTTGCGAAGAGGAAGACGTTCGCCCTGTCGACGAGTGGGCTCCGGGCCATTTCGAGTATCTGCTCAATCATCCCGAACTTGTGCTGATTTGGGACGAGGCCGAGCAAACGTTTCACGTCGGCTGCACCACTCATGCGGATGCGCAAGCGTGTTGGAAGCGAAGCGAAGTGCCGGCTGGATTCGAGTGTCCATTGGTGCGCTCGGATTGTTTGATGGGACCGCTTCGGGGTCGGCGGTTGTGTATTTGGGGGTCTGGTGCTGATCCGGCCGGCATTGCGCTGCGGCCTTGGGTGGGTCATTTTGAAGGAGATATGACATGAGCAAACCAGCAAAGAACACGATTTGCCTTTGGTACGATGGCGACGCCGAGGATGCGGCGCGGTTTTACGCCAAGACCTTTCCCGATTCGTCCGTCGGCGCGGTGCACCGCGCGCCGGGGGACTTTCCATCGGGGAAGAAAGGGGATGTGCTGACCGTCGAGTTTACCGTGATGGGCATTCCCTGCCTCGGTCTCAACGGCGGACCGTCGGTCAAGCACAACGGAGCCTTCTCGTTTCAGGTCGCAACCGCCGACCAGGCCGAAACGGATCGCTACTGGAACGCCATCGTCGGCAACGGCGGCCAAGAGAGCCAGTGCGGCTGGTGCCAGGACAAATGGGGATTGTCCTGGCAGATTACGCCGATCGTCCTGACCCGAGCGGTCACCGGCCCCGATCCCGCCGCCGCCAAGCGCGCGTTCGATGCGATGATGACGATGAAAAAGATCGACGTCGCCGCAATCGAAGAGGCAAGCCGCGGTTGAAGTTTGCAATTACATCCGATGCGCCGCCCTGCTGTGATCCTCTTCGCCGTGTCGTCGATCGTGTGCGTGGTCGCGGTCGTGTTGTGGGTTGGCAGCTTTACGAGCGAGTACAACCCAACCGCTTTTTTCCTCTTTGCGTATCACCCAACAAACGCGACGCCGCAGTTGCAGTGCGTCTGGCTGGTGGCTGGGACAATCGCAATTATTTCCGGCGGCGTGACGTGGCGATCCGGACTCCGCCGACGGCAATGGGTGCGCCAAGGGCTTTGCGCGCACTGCGGCTATGACCTCCGAGCCACCCAGGACCGATGCCCCGAATGCGGAACGGTACCAACGAAGACGTCGACCTGACCGGCGGAGTCGCCATCGGGGGCGCGAAACGGGTGGGGGAACCCAACCGGGACTGCGGCCCGCAAAGCGGTTCGCACGTCGTGAAGGCTGATGGGATTCGGGCGTAGCTCAACCCCCCCGGTCCCGGCCGCCGGACATGTCGCGAACGATCCCGATAGTTGCGTTGTTCGGATCACCTTGATGCAATCAATCTCCAGCCGCAAGAATGATGACGCGTTCTTCGGCGATTCAACTCAAATTGGTAAGGGTGGGCATCATGTTGTTTCCTGCGGAAAATCGAACGGCGTGGCGGTCCGGGGGCACGGGAATTGGCGTTCAGCCTGGATATCGAAACAAATAGGTGGGGCAAGGCATGTCGGCATCAGATGAGGCGGTCGATTCGGTGGACAAGGCTTCAGCGGGCTTTGGCGTCCCTTACTTTGCGAGCCTCGTCGCGAGGTACCGCGACAGCGTTAACGAAGACGGAAGTCCTGCTGCCGATACGTCTGTGGAAAGGATCATCAAAGAGGCAGAGTGCGACATCCGTTGGGATCACATGTTTGCCCTTGAGCTTGCGATGGTCCGCTTTTACTCGAGCCGGGAATTGTCCCAGCGACTGGTTCGTCTGCGTGACGAATTCAAATCAATGGTCTGTCCGGCGCTACGCATCCTATGAGGCGCAGTTAAGGCCATCCAACTGCACGGATGAGAGCGTTAAGAGGCTTGAACTTCAGAATGACACCCGGTTCCTGCTCAGCGAAATTCAACGCCTTCGCTATGGTACGTCGGAATTCGAGTCAATCCGTTCTCGGGTCCGCACCAATTATCTCTGCTGCATGGCGGGCATCGTCGTTCTGATGGTCGCTTACGCAACCTGCGCATGCTGGAAAGGCAGTCGTGATCTTCAATGGTCAGAACTTCCGTTTGTCGTTTTATTTGGAGCGTTGGGCGCCGCTTTCAGCATGGCGATACGCATCGCGGCGGTAGACCCGAACGAAGATGTCGAATCGATCTTGAATACCATCCACAGTTTCAGAAAGCGCGCGCCTGGGCGCCGGTCCTCTCCGTGATCGAGGGCATGGTGGCGGCGATCGTTCTTCACGCATTGTTTGTATCCAAACTACTTCAGGGGCAACTGTTTCCAGTTTTTGGTGATGGCCCCGACAACGTGAAGGTTTTGACAGCCTTGTCGGCTCCGACGATCGGGCATCCGGCCGAGAACGTAGGGCTCACCCACGCGATCCTCAATTTTGTAATGGCCCACCCTCAGAGCACCGCCGGATTCGCTCTGCTGCTGTTCTGGTCGTTCGTCGCTGGTTTCGCGGAGCGCCTGATTCCAGACGTGCTGAACCAGTTTACCGAAGCCGCCTCGTCGGCCTCCAAGCGCGCCGCCGCCGCCGGCGATACCCAGATGCAACCCGCCTCCGCGGTCGATCTCAAAAAGCCGCCCGTTCCCGGCTCAAACCAGACGACCAGCAATGGCGAGCCCATCCCGGCTTTGGTGGCGGATCGATCAGACCCGGGAAATCCACCGGGCGATTCGGTGACGCCCGTCACGACCCCCCTCGCCGAGCCGCGTTCCTAGCGCGTATCCGATCAAGTCATCCCCGAATCCGGCCGAAGTGAATTCGGTGGTTTACCCATTTGCCCTTTTCTTTGGCGCCATATTGCTCGGGCTGGCCTGGAAAGCTTCGGGCTCGGGTAAGATGTACGCCGGGCGCGGCCGGTATGTAACCTTCGACCGGGACCCATTCGAATTCGGGTTCCATTTTTTTCTGTCCGTTGCGTTGGGGATCTGTCTTTGTCTTTACGGTCTATTGCCGATCATTCTGCTGGCGATGGAAACTTTTTTCCCATCGACGGCACACCCGAGGCATTGATCAGAATCGCCAATCCTTCGCGCACGATCGGGTGATCGTCGATCAACAACACGCGTGAGCAGCTAGAAGGGAGCGGTTCGTTTGTTTGTTCCATGATGAGCGTCTCACCTCGAATCGCCTCCCGGATTCGGCGCACCCGTTTCCCGCGTCGACGGTTCCTTGCTCTCCGTCGGCTCCAGGTGGATCACGTCGATTCTTCGCCCCGGCGGCAAATGATTGTCCCAGACAAAATTGCCGGAATCATAAGTGGCGTTCCACGGCTTGAACCCGTCCTTTGTCACCTCGACCTGGAATTCATAGAACGTGAACTTGTCGAACGGAAGTGGAGGCACATCGACGGCGATCGTGTGTGATTCGTTGAATCCCGGAAATTGAACGATACGCTTTCCCCCTTTCCAGGTAAGCGTTGCCGTCGCGGGTGAGCCGGGCGTTTCGTCGACGGCCGGAACCGTGCCGGGAATCGGTAGCGGTTCAAATTTGACCTGAAGCGTGTATTCGACGCGGTGAGCGCAACCCACGAGATTCAGAAGCAGCGCGATGGGGACGATCCATTTCATTCGGGCGATCTTAACCCGCCGATCGGGAGGAATCTGCCGATTCGGATCGGGGCATCGCGGAAGTGTTCTCACGGTGCGGGAATGATCATCAATCCGATGGCGTCGTAATTCAGACCCTTGTGCCCGCAGACGCCGACCACGCGTTCCCCACGACCGGCGAATTGTTTGGGGGCACCGCCGCTGGAGGGAGTGCCGATCCAGGGAGTGAGGTAGCGATCCCTGGGATCAAGGACGCCACTGCGCTCGCGGACGAAAATGATCTTGAGGGCGTGAACATATTCGTCGGTATCGGCGAGCATTCCGCCGACGACATAACCCGGCTTGGCCATGACCACGTCCGGCTGGCCTTCGTCGGATCGATCATAAAGGCAATCAAACTGGTGAATGATCGGCCGGTTGGCCCAGTTGCCAATTTTCACGCGGAAACCGAGGACGCTTTGCGGAGGGACGGGCATCTGCGAGACATAATGGCCCCCACCCGAGCCGCCGGCGATGGCGGTCTCAACCGGCTTGCCTGGGACGGCAGTATCGTTAGACCTGGAGCCGCTGCCGACAATCATCGGCGGCTTATCCGATGGATCTCCACCGGCGGGCTCGGCGGTCGGGCCGCTGGCAACCGCATTTTCGGCGCGCCGACAAAATCGATTCCGCCAGTGGCTTCGCCGACGGGCGCGCCTTTTACGCGAAGCGTCACCTTATACAACATAGAACCAGCGGGCCGGTCAGCGTCGACGAAGGTGATGCTGTCGGCTTTGGCCAGATCGAGCGTCGCGGCCATCTGACCGAAATTGACGACGACCGATTCCAGACCCTTGATCGCCCCCTTTTCTTCCTTTCCGCTGGCCAGGACGACGGCCGCGCCGGAGGCTTCTCCATGCGTGATGCTTCGGATGGTGCTTAACGAGATCGACATCTCCCCCACCTTGATAGTGCGATCGGTGGCCCTGCCGGTGATGACTCCGTCGCTGAACGTTGCGGAGATTGAGACTGATTTATCGCTGCTGTGCGGCACGGGCACGACGTTGAAATTACAGACGCCGGCAACCGTTTGCCCCAGGTAGGACTTGGACGGGCCGCCTTCGGTGTGAATGGAAAGCTCGACGGAAAATTGCGGAGCGGGCCTGGTAAACGATACGACTTTTACAGTCAGTGCATGTTCGGCAAGCCGCTGGGCATAATCGATCGGCGTCGGCGTGGAGACGAAAATCATCGGCTCGCCGATGAGCTTCTGGAGGCGGTTGACGGGAATCGCGAAGTTGATTCCCGAGCCGGGCACGCCCGCCTGCACGATGCCGACGACATGGCCGGCCGAATCAAGCACCGGCCCGCCGGAATTTCCAGGATTCAAAGCCGCATCAAGCTGGATCAGCTCCAGAATTCCTGCTTTTTTTCGCAATGACGTAACATGTCCGGTGCTGACACTGATCGCGGGATACTCTTTGGAATTCAGCGACAGCGCGCCTCCGAAGGGATATCCGAAGGCCGTCACCTCCATGGTATCGAAGAGTGAGGAGACCTCTCCGATCGGCACAACCGAAAGCGTGCCGGGCTCGTCGGCCTGGAGCAGGGCCAGGTCCGCCTCTTTTATGGATTTGAGCACCTTGGCCGAGATGACGCGCTGATCCGTCTCGCCGGGAGAGACGATGAGCGTCAGCTTGTGGCCGGTTGCCACATCGGCGACGTGGGCATTGGTGACAAAGAGACCGGCGGCATCAATGCAAAAAGCCGAGCCGAAAACCTTCTCTCTGGCGTTCAGCGGGATTTCGACCAGGGCCGTCGTGCGCTTGGATTGATCGACCAGTTGCGGAGTCAATGCGAACGCGCCGGCCTGAACGAATGCTACGACTGTGGCAAAACCCAGTAACGAAGCGAAGTTTCTCATCAGAACCGCTGGCCGATTGGGAAGAATTTCAGTGCCAACATTGGAAGTCTAACGGCGGCAGAATAAGTCGGCAATAACGGGGACCCTGGCACACCGTGAGCGGGCAGGCGCTTTCGCTGCCGAAACTTTCACGACCGCGCTGATGCAGTGTTGGTCTGCTCCCAATTGCGCAATTCCTCAAGAACCGCCGTGGGATCGTTGAGGCGCGCGAGCCGGCGGCGCAGCTCGCGGCTCTGGAGCATCCGCGCGGCTTTGGCAAGCAGTTTGAGGTGCGAATCGGCTCCTTCAGCAGGGCTGAGGAGCATGAAGACGACCTCGACGGGAATCTCTGTCGGCACGTCGAGGACGCCTTCGCGCGTCACGGCAAGCGCGAGTTGCGGCGAGGATAATCCCTCGATCCGAGCGTGGGGAAGGGCAACACCTTCATTCAGGAAGGTCGACCCGGCTTTTTCGCGATCCATGAGCCGGGCGACGATTGGTTTCCAATGGATCTGATCATCCGATCGAACGGCCCGCGCCAGTCGTTCGAAAATTTTCTGCCGGGAAACGGCGTCGTCAAAAATCACAATGCGGTCGGGCGTGAGCATGGATCCGATGGTCATCGGCCTGCCGGCCGCGCCATTTTCACCGGGCGCTCCGGTGAACACCTGGCGGTCTCCCACTTCGGGCGGGGCTTCGTGGAGGGCCTCGTCACCTTCGACATCGACGACAATCACGGTCGCGGAACCTGGACGGTGGATCAATTCGTCGGCGACGCTGCGTTGCCCGATCAGGCGCTTCAACAACCCCAGCGGGCGCGGGCGGCCGATCACGATATTGGCGACGCGATATTCGCGGGCAAAACGAAGGATCGTATCCGCCACGTCCTGGCCCTTGAACGTAAAGACGGTCGCGCCAAGCTGGTTGGCGAGGGTGAGCGTGTCGGCGAGGAGACGCTGCGTCATCGCGTCGATCGTGGTCGGCTCTTCCGACGGCGTCTGCACATAAACGGCGTACCAGTTTCGATTCATGCGGCCGGCCAGGCGTGAGCCATAACGCAGCAGCCGCGCGCTGTTGGGGCCGCGTGAGGAGAGGCAGACCATGACCTGATCGCCGGTGGATCCGGTTGCGACTTCCTGTTTTACTTCACGCCGCTTCAGATCAAGTTGCGAGGCGAGCTCGCGCATCGTCAGCTCGCGCAGATGCTGAAGATTGGAGCCGGTGAAAAAATGGTCGAGCGCCGATTGAACACGGTCTTTCGGATAGATCTTCCCTTCGCGCAATCGCCGCTGAAGGTCTTCGGCGCCGAGGTCAACGTTAATAACCTCATCGGCGTCGGCCAGCACCGAATCGGGGATTCGCTCGCGCACCTTCACGCCGAGCAGTTTCTCGACGGTGTTGTAGAGGCTCTCGAGATGCTGAACGTTGAGCGTGGTGATGACGTGAATCCCGGCGGCGATGATTTCCTGCACATCCTGGTATCGCTTGGGATTGCGGCTGTCGGGCGCGTTGGTATGGGCCAGCTCATCGATGAGGGCCACCTGCGGCTTGCGAGCGAGAATCGCATCGACATCCATCTCCTCGATCGTGATGCCGCGATATTCGACTTTGCGGCGCGGGATCACTTCGAGCCCTTCGACGAGCTTGACGGTTTCGGCGCGGCCGTGCGTTTCGACCAGGCCGACGACGACGTCGATCCCGTCGGCTTTGAGCCGGTGCCCTTCCTGAAGCATCAGATACGTCTTGCCGACGCCGGGACCGTAGCCGAGATAGATCTTCAGCCGCCCGCGTTGCGAGCGGCGGATCATCTGGAGGAAATTCGCGGCGCGGTCTTCGGGCATATTTAATTTTTTAACCGCCGATTGCGTGAAGTTTATCAGCGGGCAAGGGTTGTTGCGGCATCCGCACCATTCTTCGGCGCGTTCCCTCAAACCCGTGGCGGCCATACCAGACCATCAACTGCTCTCGCGAGAGCGGATAGGGTTTCTGGCCGAACGGGAGCGGCTTGATAATGATTCCGATGCCGTGCCGGTCGGCCAGTTCGCAGAGGATGCGGAGGATCGCCGTCCCGTGGCTGCTTCCCGGGCGATCGACCCACACGCGATGAAGCGTGACCGCGTCGCGGTAGGTAGCCGTGATCTGAGCAAACCCGAGCGTCTCGCCGGACGCATCATGGAACACGTAATCGCCGCGTCCGCTCGGGGGCGCGATGGCGCGGAGTTCGTCGGAAAACCGGCCCAAACCGTCTTCTTCCGTCTTAGCGACTTTGACCTGATCACAACGACCCACCAAACGCCTCATGATCGAAGAAAAGGAATTCGCGGCTCGTTTTTCAGACATATAAAGCATTCCGCTGGTTCGAACGGAAAGGCCGCAGGGTCGGCGTGTGGCATCGCGCCGACCCTCACGGCCTGCAGTGGCTTATTTTCCCGCCGGCTCCGTCGTCGGCAGCGTGACGGGCGCGGCGGCGGACGCTGTCGCCGGAGAAGCGGGAAGCGGATATTTCACGTCCAAAGCCAGGTTCAGTTTCAGCACGTTGACTCCCGGGTCGCCGAAGACCCCCAATGAGCGTCCTTCGGTAAATTCATTGATCACCTCCCTGATTTTGGCGACTTCAACATGTCGCGTATCGGCGATTCGTGGGGCCTGCATCCCGGCGTTGCGAATGCTGATGTGCGGATCGAGACCGGAAGCGGAAGCAGTCACCGCGTCTGCGGGAATTTCGACGGCGGGCGTTACTTTCAACGGCGTGTTCGAATCGTTGAATGCTTCGATCAGTTTCACGTCGTCGATGTTGCCGTCCTTATCCTTGAAGTTGGAAAGGGGTGCGGAGGTCTCGAATCCGATGTTGTTGTCCAGACAATAGTGCACGATTCGATCCGCGATTCCGTCGTAAGCAACCGAATCCGGCCCCGGAAGTGGCTGACCGCCGGGCTGGGTGGCGGGAAGAGTCGTCGGCTGGGTCGTTCCCATCAGCAGTTTGGCGCTCATCGGCCCGAGGTTGGTCCCCCCGCTCTGGGTCGGATCGTAGCCGTTGCCGGCAGCCGACGGACGTGGATGAAAATAGCCGGCGCCGGCGAACGGCTGGCCAAGCCAGCTCGAGCCGACAGCCTCGGAATCGTTATCCGAATTCATCCCGTCGCGCTTGATCAGCGAGCCGTTGGCCTGGTGGGGAAAGAGCGCCTGGGCAAGACCCCACACCAAGGCGGGGTAAACGCCGCATACGATCACGGCGAGCACCAGCGTGGCCATGATGGAAATTCGCACGTGCGCGAACATCTGCGCGACCAGACCGGGCTCGGTCTTTTGCGGCGACCCGGCCGATTCATAGTTGTCTGTCATAAAGGGCTCCAAGTTTTTCCAATGTCGATCAATGCGTTTCAAAGCGACTTCCCGGGAACCAGGTGCATGAGATTGACCGCGATATCGATCATCTTGATCCCGATGAACGGAATGACGACGCCGCCAAATCCGTAGATCAGCAGATTCCGTCGGAGGATAGCCGCCGCCCCCATCGGCCTGAACTTCACGCCGCGAAGCGCCAGCGGTATCAGCAGAATGATGATCACCGCATTGAAGATGACGGCGCTGAGAATGGCACTGTATGAAGACTGAAGTCTCATCACGTTCAGCGGCTGAATCACCGGAAACGTCGCGACAAGCATTGCCGGGATGATGGCAAAATACTTGGCCACGTCGTTGGCGATGCTGAACGTGGTGAGCGCGCCCCGAGTCATGAGCATCTGCTTCCCAATCTCGACGACTTCGATCAGCTTCGTCGGATTGGAATCGAGATCGACCATGTTGCCGGCTTCTTTGGCGGCCTGCGTGCCGGTATTCATCGCCACCCCCACGTCCGCCTGAGCGAGCGCCGGGGCGTCATTCGTCCCGTCGCCGGTCATGGCCACGAGGTGTCCTGCCGCCTGTTCCCGCTTCAGCAGCGCGAGCTTGTCTTCGGGAGTGGCCTGCGCGAGAAAATCATCCACGCCGGCTTCCTTGGCGATGGCCGCCGCCGTGAGCGGATTGTCGCCGGTAATCATGACCGTCTTGATCCCCATGGCGCGGAAACGCTGAAAGCGATCGGGAAGCCCCCCTTTTACGATGTCCTTGAGCTGGATCACGCCCAGCACGCGGCTGCTTTCGGCAACCACCAGCGGCGTTCCGCCCGATCGGGAAATCTTCTCCACCGTCTGTGCTATTTCAGAAGGGAAGGCGCCGCCGACGAATTTCTTCACTGCTTCCGCGGCCCCCTTGCGAATCTGCTGGCCGTTCATGTTGACGCCACTCATGCGAGTCTGCGCGGTGAACGGGACGAACTCGGCGCCGGGCAGTTCGTGAATTTCCCGGCCGCGGATTCCATATCGCTCCTTGGCCAGCACGACGATACTTCGCCCTTCGGGCGTTTCGTCAGCCAGCGACGAAAGTTGCGCGGCGTCGGCTAGTTCGCGCTCGTCCACATCCGGCGCGGGAAAAAACTCAGTCGCCTGGCGGTTGCCGAGTGTGATGGTGCCGGTCTTATCAAGCAGCAGAACGTCGACGTCGCCGGCCGCTTCAACGGCCTTGCCGCTCATCGCCAGTACATTGTGCTGCACCATTCGATCGATTCCGGCGATGCCGATCGCGCTGAGCAATCCGCCGATCGTTGTCGGAATCAGGCAAACCAGCAGCGAAACGAGTACCGTCACCGAGGTGGCCGACAGCAGCTTGATCTTGGCATCGTCCGGCACATAACTCGCTGTGTAGATCACGTAAGGCTTCAGCGCGATGATGACGACCAGGAAGATGATCGTCAGCGCTGACAACAGGATGTTGAGCGCGATCTCGTTCGGCGTCTTTTGCCTTTGGGCCCCTTCGATAAGGCCGATCATCCGGTCCATGAAACTTTCGCCCGGATTGGAAGTGACGCGCACTTTGATTTCATCGGAGAGGACGGTCGTGCCACCGGTAACGGCCGATCGATCGCCGCCGGCCTCTCGAATGACGGGCGCCGATTCCCCGGTAATGGCCGATTCGTTTACCGTGGCCGCCCCTTCGACGATTTCTCCATCGGCGGCGATCAACTCATTGGCGCTAACAACGAAGATGTCCCCCTTGCGCAGCGATTCGGCCGGCACCGATTGAATCGAACCATCCGACATAAGCTTTCTGCCGGTAGCCTTGGTGCGGCTCTTGCGCAGCGCGTCTGCCTGAGCCTTTCCGCGCCCTTCGGCCATCGCCTCGGCAAAATTGGCGAAGAGCACTGTGAACCAGAGCCAGATTGCGATCTGCAGGACGAATCCCAGCGGCTCGCCGTGGGCGTGTGCGAAAAGCAACTCGCCGGTGGTAACCGCCGCGCCCGCTTCGGTCACGAACATGACCGGATTCTTGGCCATCGTCACCGGATTGAGCTTCTTGAAGCTGGCGACGATCGCCGGGAAAAGAATTTCCGTATCCAGCAGCGATCGCTGCTTTGCCTTGGGGGATTCATATGCAACAGGCGTACGGGTCGGAGGTTGTAAGGTCGTTGTCATTGCTTTCCTTAAAACTGAAGAATCAAGCATCAGCGCGACAATCGGTCGATTCAGATCGAATCAGTAAAGCGGGACTGTGCTTCGCATCAGGAAGTGTTCGACGATCGGTCCCAGCGCCAGGGCCGGAAGAAACGTCAGAGCGCCAACGATCAGCACGGTGCTGACCAGCAGAACCACGAACGTGACGCCGGAGACCGGAAAGGTTCCCGCTCCGGCCGGCACAAACTTTTTCTTTGCCAGGTTTCCGGCCAGTGCCATGATCGGAACGATCATGAGGAAGCGCCCAAACAGCGTTGCGATACCCAGCGTGACGTTCCAGTGCGGGTCTCCCGAAAAGTCTCCGCTGGTGGGATTTCCGGTAAGGCCGGCAAAGGCGCTGCCGTTGTTGCCGGTGCAGGAACTGTAGCTGTAGAGCATTTCGCTGAAGCCATGCGGGCCGCCATTGTTGGTTGAAGGGGGTCCCCACTTGCTCACGGCCGCCCAGGCAGTGAACCCGAGGATCGTGAACGTGAGGATCAAGACGGCAAGCGAGGAGGCTTTGACGTCGAAGGCGTCGATCTTCTTTCCGAGATATTCCGGCGTTCGCCCGACCATCAGGCCGGCCAGAAAGATCGCGATCACGATGAAGACGAGCATCCCATACAGTCCAGCGCCCACGCCTCCGAAAATGATTTCGCCAAGTTGAATGTTGAGCAGCGGAATCATTCCGCCGAGCGGCGTGTACGAGTCATGCATTGAGTTGACCGCGCCGCACGAGGCGTCGGTCGTGATCGTCGCAAACAGAGCAGAGTTGAATACGCCGAAACGGACTTCTTTCCCCTCCATGTTGCCATCCACTCTCGCGACGCCAAGATCGTGCATGCGTGGATTACCTGCCGCCTCCGCCCACCAGCAGACAAGGAATGCTCCGAGAAAGATCACGGCCATCGACGCCCAGACGGCCCAGCCGTGCCGCTGATTCTTCACCATTCGCCCGAGGTAATAAGTGAGCGCGCTGGGAATCGCGAAGATCGACAGAATTTGAACGAAATTCGAAAGCGGCGTCGGATTCTCGAATGGGAAAGCGGCGTTGGCGTTGTAGTAGCCGCCGCCGTTGGTCCCAAGCATCTTGATGGCCATCTGAGACGCCACCGGGCCCTGCGGAATGACCTGGGTTGCGACGGCGGCCGGTTGCCCGCTCGCGGTCGCCGGCTGTTCGACGACAGTCACTGATGAATAGGGCTTGAAGTTTTGAATTACGCCTTGCGAGACCAGAAACAACGCGAAAACAACGCACGCGGGGATGAGCAAATACAAGTGCAGCCGCACCAGATCGACCCAGAAATTGCCAATGGTTTTAGCCTTGTCGCGGGCGAGGGCGCGAACGAGGGCGGCGGCGATTGCGATGCCTACTGCAGCCGACCAAAAATTATGCGACGCCAGTCCCACCATCTGCGAGAAGTAGGACATGGTGTTTTCGCCGCTGTAGTTCTGCCAGTTGGTGTTGGTCGTAAAACTGGCGGCGGTGTTGAACGACAGGGCCGGAGTCAACGCGGTCTTCGTCGAACCCAGATTGTCAATGTTCTGGTGCCAGGGGAGATGATCCTGGAGCCGGAGCACGCCGTAGGTGAAGAGCATCGTGACCATGCTGAACATCAGCATGGCGACGGCATACTGCTTCCAATCCTGCTCCCGTTCCGGATCGACTCCGAAAATCCTGTAAAGCATCCGCTCCACCGGGCGCATCACCGGATCGAGAAAAGTCCGGCCGTGCACGTCGAGCACCTTGCAGAGATAAATGCCCAGTGGCTTGGTGATCGCCAACAGGACCACGAGATAAAGCAGAAGTTGAATCCATGAAATCGCCATGACACTGATCCTCAAAGGTTTTCGTATTATTCACACTTATTGAAATTCATGTTGCTTGTCATGGCAATCATGAACCATCGGACGAACCGCAACCGCGGAGGCCGCCGGTCTTAGAACTTCTCAGGACGAATCAACGAAAAGAAAAGATAGATCAGGAGTAAAATGCAGATGCTTCCGACAACGTAGGTTTCCATGATTACAATCTCCCGCAGGCGTACGTGTAAGTGATCGCAATCGCAAAGAACGCCACAGTGACGCCGATATAAAATAGGTCGAGCACGAAACATCTCCTTCTGGTCGCTCATGACGACCTCACAGCTTTTCTTCCGGAATCCGGCAATACCACGCTTCTCCCGGCTCATCCCCGAGCGTCGCCGGCTCGCGGCTGCGCCCAAAGGTCTGGAGCTCGAAAAGCCGCCGCATGTTTTTCTGCGCCGGCTCATAATGGTGGTCAGCGGCGATCGCCTTGCCGTAAAACTTCCTGGCCAGGCGATGCTGCCGGCGCACTTCGTAGAGAACGCCGAGAAGGTTGAAATAGGCCGCATCCTTTTCCGACAGGTCGGCGGCTTTCATGAGAAGCGTCTCGGCGTCGGTGTACTCGGCCAGCCGCAGCGCCTTACGAGCCCGGTTCAGGACCCCGGCGTAGCCGCCGGCCAGCGGATCTTCGCTCGGATGGAGCCGAACGTTTTCTGTTGCCGCCTCGTTGAGCGCCGCTTCGACCGCTTCACGCACCTCGTCGGGGGTGACCGGTTTTTCGAGAAAATCGCTCGCGCCCGAGCGCGTGGCCTTGACGGCGGCCGAGATCGATCCATAGGCGGTCAACACGATGATTCGCGGCCGCCGGTCGGGGCGAGTGCGTTGGAGCTCCACCAGTACGCCGTGCCCATCGAGCAGCGGCATCGATAGATCGAGGATCATCACGTCGGGAGGGCGGCGTTCGATCGCCGCGAGTCCAGCGCGTCCATCTCCTGCCTCCTCGACAACGTACCCTTCGGATTCCAGGGCAGTCCGAAGCATCAGACGGATGTTGGGCTCATCATCAACGATGAGAATTCGTTTGGAGCTCATGGCTTACCTCTGCGCTTTGGGCGTCGGCCACTTCCGCTTTGGGAAGCGTAAAACTGAACGTGCTGCCAACGCCTTCGCGGCTCTCGACGCTGATGCGTCCGTTGTGGGCTTCGACGATCTCCCGCGCGATGGCCAGGCCCAGCCCGGCCCCGGTGACGCCGGTCTGACCCGGCACGCGGAAAAAACGCTCGAAGATGCGCGACTGAAATTGCTGGGGAACTCCCGCTCCGCTGTCGCGCACCGTAAAGCGAACTGCGTCGTCCGTGGCGGCCGCCGACACAACGACCTCGCCGCCGGGACGCGTGTACTTCATCGCGTTGCTGAGAAGATTGGAAAAGACGAGCCGGATTCGTCCGGCGTCGGCGAGCACCGGTGGAAGGTCGTCCGGCAAATCGACCGTGAGCGCGACGCCTCGGTCCGCAAAAGCGGCTCGCAACGCCTCCGTTCCGGCTGACACGATGCTGTCGACGGGTTCGGGCTTGAGTTCCATCAGCGCCCGGCCCGATTCGATGCGGCCCATGTCCAACAGGTTTTCGACGATCTGATTCAGTCGTTCGCTGTCGTCGCGTACCGCGACGAGAATGTCGTTCTGCTGCGGCGTGACCGCGCCCAATCGCTCTTCCAGAAGCAGGTGAACGCCCATGCGGATCGAGGTGAGCGGCGTCTTCAGCTCATGCGAAACCACCGAGAGCATTCCACTCTTCATCTCATCGAGCCGGCGAAGGTGCGTTACATCCGCCAGCACGACGGTGACGCCTTGAAGCTGGCGATCGTCGTCGAGAATGGGCACCGCGTGTGGAAGGAAGAATCGCTCGCCGCCCCCCTCGTCCAGCACCTGGATCGCCGATTCATAACCGCGCGGCTCGACGGGTTGCAGGGTCTGCGTCGTCTTTCGATACAGCTCCACCAACCATTCGGCGCGCTGCACATTGACATGGGCATCGGGCTTCAGGGCAAACAGGCGTTGCGCCGCGGCGTTGGCCATCTCGACCATTCCATCGGGGCTGAGAATCGCAACGGCATCCGGCAGGCTGTTGATCGCCAGTTGCGTCGTCTGCTGCGTGCGGATGAGCCGGGCACGATTGGTGCGGCGGAACTCGCGCAGCTTGGCGGTCATTGAATTGAACGCCTCGGCCAACTGGCGCAGCTCGTCGCGCGACTTCACCTGAACGACCAGGTCGAGATTCCCCTGCTCGATCAATTGCGCCGAATGCGTGAGCGTTCGAATCGGTTGGAGAATCGAACGGCCCATGACAATCACCAGGAGCGTCGCCAACGCGATTCCGGCGATCGTGAGGCCGACGGTCAGACGCATGGCATTGTCCGCCATGCGCTTTACCTGACCCTCCACCGGGGTCATGTTTTCGAAGTTGAGCTTAATGATGGCTTGCGCACCGGCTTTGACGCGTGGCGTGAGGCGTAAGACGGACTCGCGAGCCGCAGCGCGTTGCGACGGAGAGGCGGCCGGATCGACCAGCGCCTCAAACGCCGAGGCAAACGACTCCACGGCGCGAACATCGTGCTTGTCGGACCCGGACCACAGGGCAGTAAGATCGTCGGCGAGCTTCTGCTCGCCGGGGAGGGTGATGTTGCGATTCTCGTCTTCGAGATTCCGGCTGAACGCAGCGATTGGCGCGGCGGCGGCGGCCCGCGCTTCGGCGAGGCTCGCGGATCATCCAACGACTCCTGGCGGGCGATGTCGCCGAGCCGATCCAGCGCATCGACCATGTTCTGCCCGTACTCGACACTTCGCCAATTTTCGTAGAGGAAGTGGTCGAGCGCGCTTCGGTGTGTAGCGGAGACGCCGATCCCCAGGCCGCCGACGATCAGCAGGATCACCAGCAGACCGCCGAACGAGAAGAGGAGCTTTTGCCGAAGGCCGAACACGCGATGCACTAAAGCATGCGGGATGCCAATGGTTGACCTGTAGCGTAAGGTGCACTGGGCAAGAGCTTTATGATTTAAGACCGAATAGCGGACACCCGATGCAGGTTGCAAATTGGCAATTCAAAGTGACCCGGTCGTGCAATAGTGCAACGCGGATTATTTTCGTGAAATTGCAGAACGCTCTTCGCGAAACCGAGTAGCGTTTCGAAGTTGAATCGATAGACTACCCCCGCAACCGAATCGATTGTACGTCAGATATCAAGGGAGGTGGTCGTGTTGCACGCCCGTTTTGATCGTCTTAGGCCGGTGCTCGTTTGCGTCGTGGCGTTCGTGTTGACGGCGATTGGAATAGCCGGCTCGCTCCAGGGTGGGAGCATTTTCGACGATGACTTCCAGCCGCCGCCGGAAAAACCGCATGCGACGCCTCCGCTGACTCCGGCCCCCCGCCCTGCGCCTGCGCCGCCGACTCCGACGACTCCCACCGCTCCCGCTCCGGCGTCGAAGCCGAAAATACCTGCACCCGCTCCTCCGCCGGAAACCGTTCCAGCGAGCGTGCCCGATGCACCGGCGTCCACTGCCCGGCGCGAGATTCCGTCCAAAGAGGAGCGCGCCAAATCCCGGTCGATGTTGAGGGATGTTTACAAACAGGAACTCACCGATCGTTCGCAGGCGGCCCGAAGGCGCTGGCCGATAAATTCCTGGAGGATGCGCAAAAATCATCAAACGAGGCATCAGATGAATTTGTCCTCCTGACCGGCGCGTTGCAGGCCGCTCAGGAGGCGTCGGATTTGCCGCTCGCCTTTCAGGCGGCGGATTCGATGGCGAAGGACTTTCCAATCGATGCGACAACCGTCAAGACCCAGGCCTTGTTAAAGATGCCGCTGCGCCAGTACGCAAGCAATCGCGCGGAGAACCAGCGCGTGGCAATCGAATTGATGGAGGAGCTGGACAAATCCGGGGATTTCGCCCAGGCGGACAAAGTCGGCGCGCTGCTCGAGCAGATGGCCGGCACTGACCTGGACCGCGCCCGGCTCGAGCGGCGCGTGAAGGTCATCCATGAAAAGGCCGTGGCTGCCAGGCGGCTCGGAGGGTCGCTGCAAATTTTGAACACATCCCCGGCGGATCCTGCCGCCAATGCTGTTGCCGGACGGTATTACTGTTTCATGGAGGACAACTGGGATCGCGGCTTGCCGATGCTCGCCAAGGGATCGGAGCCTTCGACGAAATCGCTGGCGATCAAAGACATCGCCGCGACGCAATCCTCCGGCGGCGCCGGCGCTGATGCGCCGGTCGCTCAAGCCGTCGGAGATGCATGGTGGGCAGCATCGGAGCGGGAAGCGACGCCTTCATCGAAGATCGCGATGCAGCGACGAGCCGGATTCTGGTATCAGCAGGTGCTGCCGACCCTGTCTGGTCTTGCCAAAGTGAAGATCGAAAAGCGAGTTGAATCAATTTCCCAGCCAGCGTCGGACAATACCGCCACCTCGAACACCGCCGAGTCGGATTCCGTCCTCAACGAAATGCTGGGGCAATACCCAGACGCGATGAAAGTGGCCCCGGACCTGGAACTGGACCATTTCCGCGACGGCGTTGGGCTGAGCGGCGGGGGCGGAACATTTGTTGAAAACGTACCCGGCAGCCATTCGCAAATACCTCGAATCACCGACCCGGACTTCGATGTCGCCGGCCCGATCACGTCCAAAGCCGAACCCTTGTCCGCCGGGAAATACCTGGTGGTTTTTCGCATCCAGGGATTCACCACGCGCTACTCGTTCATTGGAAATAATGTGTCAACGGTGGAAGTTTTGCACGGCGCTGGAAATAGCCTCGCTGCCTGCCACCTTCGCGGGGCAGACTTCCGGGAGCATCAATGGTTGGCGGTTCCGGTCTCAATCGATCTGAAGAAGGATGATACGATTCAGTACCGGTTCTGGCCGAATGGACACGCGGTGGCGGTGGATCGGATGTATGTGTTCAAGGTCAAGTAGGGCCGTGCGCGGTGAGAGAGATCTCGGCGCTCTCATTGTGCTGCGGCACCGAGCATCGTGGGATCTTGAAAGTAAAAACACTTCCCCCATCGATATGAAAACCGATAGTTCCCCCATGGACGGTTACGATCTCCCGTGCGATCGCCAAGCCAAGGCCCGCACCGGTCGGACCGCTGGCGCTGGGAACACGGAAAAATCGCTCGAAGATCCGCGACGCAAATTGCTCAGGGATACCTGGCCCGCTGTCGGCGACGGTGAACGCAACAAACTCTCCGTCCGCTTCGACCGCAACGCGGACCGTACCGTCCCTTGGTGTGTACTTGAGCGCATTGGAAAGCAGATTGGTCAAAGCCAGGCCGATGCATGAGGAATCAGCCATCACCGACGGCAAGCCGTCGGCAACTTCAAGGACGAGGCGGATCCCCTTCTCATCAAATCCATTTCTAAGAGGATCGACGGTTTGGGCGACGATATCAGCGGCGCTCATCGGGCGAAGCTCGATCACCTGCCCGCCGGACTCGATCCGGCTCATGCTTAGCAGGTTTTCGATGGTGCGGTAGAGCCGGTCGCTGTCGGAGGTGGCGGCGCGCGAGAAGCGTCCTTTGTTGTGCGGAGAGTTTCCCGAATTTCTCCCCCGCCAACATCATGACTGCCATGCGAATCGCGGTGAGCGGCGTGCGCAACTCATGTGAGACCGTCGAGATCATGCCGCTTTTCATCTCGTCGGCGCGCCGCAGACGGGTCACGTCCATCAGGATGACGGTAACACCGATCAGATTCCCCCCCGAATCGAACATTGGGACGCCGCGCGGCAGAAGGAATCGCTCCTCACCCCGGTCAAAAAGCTGAATGGCGGATTCATATCCCTGCGGATCGAGCGGCTGCCCGGAAGCCAACACCTTTTCGTACAGCTCGCTGAACCAGGTGAGGTGAAGCGATCGCACCTCGAGGCCGGGTGCGATCCCAAAATGGGCGTGGGCAGTTTCATTGCAGATCTCCACATGTCCATCGGGCCCGATGACGCAGACCGCATCCGGGAGGCTGTCGATGGCCAACTGCGTCGTCTGCTGCGTCCGCTCGAGGCGCTGATGATCCACCCGCCGGAACTCGCGGAGGCGCGCGGCCATCGTGTTGAACGCTTCGGCGAGTTGCCCGACTTCATCATGGGAGCGCAGGTCGATTCGCAGGTCGAGGTTCCCCGAACCAATTTGTCCCGCCGACCGAGTGAGCGTTTTCAGTGGTTTAAGCACCGTCGCGCCCATCACGACAACCAGGCTGATCGCCAATACCGTTCCCGCCCCGGCGAGAATGATCAGCGTTTCGCGGACGCTGCGCAACGTTCCCTTCACAAGTCCATCGACGGAGACCATGTTGGAAAGATTCATAGAGGCGACGACGTCGGCGGCCTTGCGCAGTCTGCTGGTATTCACCCAACAAATGGCTCTGGTACATCGCATGCCGCGCGGGACCCTTTGAACCGGCGAGCAAATTGAATTCGGTCCAAAACTCGTGCCAATGCCTCGCGAGTGACTCGGTACTCTCGGATTCGCCAGGAAGACTGACATTGCCTCGCTGGAGGCGCAAGTTTTCGCCGAACAACCTCATTTCGGACTCGGCGTCGGTCCCGGTCGGATCCGGTTCATTCCAGACCAATCGCTCGGCTCGGGCGTTGAGCGCATCGAGCGCTTCTTTCATATGATCGCAATAGACGACGCTGTCGTAGTTTTCGCGAAAGACCCGGTCGAGAGTCTGGCTGTAGCTGGTAAGAACGACGATGCTCAGCGCATTTCCGGCCAGGACGATCAGCAGCAACCCACCGAAGCCCCATAGAAGTTTTTGACGTAGGCTCATATCCCGTATTTCTTGCGCCGACGCCAGAGCGTGATCGAGTTGATTCCCAGGATTGACGCCGCCGACTCGAATGAGCGCGTGGAAGCCAGCACCCGGCGAATGTGCAGATCGGTGATCGTTTCGAGTGGAACCAAATCTCCGATCGAATGAATCCCCGGGCCGTTCAGCAAATTGGCGGGAAGATGCGCGAGTTCGATTCGGCTCTCGGGGCAGATCAGAACGGCCCGCTCGATGAGATTGCGCAGCTCACGTGTGTTGCCGGGGTAAGAATGTTTCAGGAGCGCATCCATCGCGTCCGCTGAAAAGGATACCACCGCCCGGTTGTTCTGCGCTGCAAAATAAGCCAGAAACCGCTCGGCGAGCAGACGCACATCTTCACGGCGCTCGCGTAACGGCGGTACTTCGATCGTCACGACATCGACCGCAAGACGCAAATCCGGAAGCAGCGTCCCCTTTTCCACCGCCGACTGAAGGTTGATCGTACTGGTCGCAATGATCCGCACATCGGCGCGACGGGCAGTGAAGTCATTTCGACGCTCATACTCATGGTCGTGCAGCAGCCGGACGAGGCGCGGCTGAAGCGACATCGGCGTGTCGCCGATCTCACGCAGGACAAGCGTGCCCCCTTCGCAAAATGCAATCCGGCCGCGCTTGATCGGAGGGGCCTGCGGAACCTCTTCGGCGGAAATGCCGAACAGCTCCTCCTCCAACTGATCATCAGACGAAGCCTGGCAAGATGTGCCGAGGAAGGGACTCCCCGCGCGGGCGCTCCAAACGTGGACGGCCCGCGCAATTCGCTGCTTTCCAGTCCCGAGTTCTCCCTGGATCAGGACGGTCGCCTGGGTACTCGCCGCGCAACGCGCTAAATCCATCGCCCGCTGCATGGCGGGATCGGTCGAGGGGAAGTCGATTTCCGGATCGGCGATCCCCATCGCCTCCTGCAACGCCTGGAGGCGGCGTTCGGTCGCGCGCTGTTCGGCCACGCGCCGGGTCAGCAGCTCCACCTGAATCGGGGTGAATGGCTTGGGCAGATAATCCGCCGCCCCGCGTTTCATCGCCTCAACGGCGGTCTCGATCGACGCAAATGCGGTAATGACAATGATCTTGGTCCAGGGGCTCTCAGCAAGGATGCGCGGGATCAGATCCAGCCCGTTGTCCACGCCGAGACGCACGTCGAGAAAGATAAGGTCGAAGGCGGAATGAGCGGCAGCGGCGAGCGCATCGGTCGCATTCGAAGCCGAGACGACCCGGTGGCCTTCAGCTTCGAGGCAAAGCGCAAGCGTGATCCGAATCGACCCTTCGTCGTCGACGACGAGTATTCGGAGGCGGAACGGGGCCTTCGCGAAGGGTTGGTTCATTGAACGTCAGGATTGGCCGAACTTGGGCGCGAGGCAGTAAAAGGACCGGGCTGCCGCTTTCGTAAGCGACTGGCGCGCACTTATAATTAATGGGGCCGCCGCCCGGCAATTCGCTGGACAAGCTCCACAGGGCGACTCTCAATTGAACAATCATCTCGATCGCTATGCGTCCGATTCTATCTGACTTTGGCCACGGAAAAGGGTAACTTTTGCGCCAAATGCGCGATTTTTGAACAAGTGGGGCTATTTCAGTTCCGGCCTGCCTCGATATTGCTCAGTTCAAAACGTATTTTGGGGACCGATAGCCGAAGTGTGCCATATTGCAAATTGTAAGAGCAATTGCAAATCTCGCCGCGCAACTCAACGGTCGATCCGTCAAATCCCTTAGGGCGAAAGTTATGTTGAGTCGTTGGCTCGTTGGTAACAGGCGCTTAGGCTAACTTGGATGTCGAATCGAATCCGGGGCGATTTTTAACTTGATTGGACAGTCAGATCGATGCGCTAAAACGCAAACCCGAGGTCTGATCCACGCAATGAAATTGAGAGGAGCGGACCGGGTCCGCTTCGTGGTTGAGCGGTCTGCCAATGCCCAATTTACAGGCATGACCTCCCGCCGGAAACGAGACGGGGGATACCAACACGGCCATTGCAACGCTGGCACAACCTTTGATTTAGCCGCAGAGTGTCCGCGCCTAACGCGTGCTGGAGCGCGCGTGACGCAGATCGCTGGGTAACGCGACCGAGGGTGTCGGTCACGCCAGACGTTTCTCTTTCCTCTCAGGGTGCCCGCATGATCAATTCGTTATTGTTGGGTCGAAAGTCTCGTTTTTGGTTTTGTTTACTTGCAACATCATTGATGTTGGGCATGTCGGCCCAGTTGGTGCGGGCCAACGCGCCAGCCACCACAGCGACGACAGAACCAGCGGCGGCGGTTGCTGCGGCGGCGACCGCGCCCGCGAGCGCTCCTGCCGCTCCGACAACTCTCGACAAGGACCAGGATCCCACTCCCGATCCAAGCGGCGCCAACGGCGGGACTCCTGCCGCCAAGAAAGGCGACCCGATCCCCACTGGCTCACTCATCTCCCCTAACAACGCTTTGCCGGGCTGGACTCCCGGAACCACCGATCCAAAGACCAACGCCTTTACGGCCAAGTCGTCAAACCTGACCAACGACGAAATGGTCCAGCTCCACTCGAAGGCCTTCTACTCGATCAACTTCATCTGGACTCTGGTCTGCGGATTTTTGGTCATGTTCATGCAGGCCGGATTCGCGCTGGTCGAAACCGGGCTGGTTCGCGGCAAGAATGCCGCTCACACGATGAGCATGAACTTCCTGGTCTACGCATTGGGAATGTTCGGCTTTTTCGTTTGCGGATTTGCCTTCATGTGTGGCGGAGCCAATGGAACGGTAATTGGTGGCCCCGGACAGCTCGGCGGCCTGCCGACTCTGGACAGCATGTGGGGGATTCACTCCGGCGATCATTTCTGGGGCCTGTGCGGCCATACCGGGTTCTTCCTCACCGGTAAAGGCTACGACGCCGCCGCGTGCGTCTGGTTCCTCTTCGAAATGGTCTTCATGGACACGACCGCAACCATCGTCACTGGCGCCTGCGCCGAGCGGTGGAGCATTAAGAGCTTCTTTGTCTTCAGCATCTTTATCGGCGCCATAACCTACCCAATTTTCGGCTGCTGGGTCTGGGGCGGCGGATGGCTCGCACAAATGGGCCAATACTGGGGCCTGGGCAATGGAGCCTGCGACTATGCAGGTTCGGGAGTGGTCCACCTTCAGGGCGGCGCCCTGGCGTTTATTACGGCGTTCCTGATCGGGCCGCGGCTTGGCAAATACAATAAGGAGGGAAAACTCGTCAATCCCATCTCGGCCCACAACGTTCCAATGGTCATGCTTGGATGTTTCATTCTCGCCTTTGGATGGTTCGGGTTTAACCCGGGAAGCTCGCTGGCGGCCAGCGACAATCGCATCGGCGTTGTTGCCACCAATACGATGCTCGCCGGAATGAGTGCTACTCTCACCAGTGTGCTGTTCATGTGGTGGTTTGGTCCGACCAAGAAGCCTGATCCGTGCATGATGTGCAACGGAATTCTGGCTGGTCTGGTGGCGATCACGGCACCGTCTGGTTTTGTCAGCCCGATGGGCGCGTTCATTATTGGCGCTGTCGCCGGCGTGCTGGTCGTCTTGAGCTGCTTCTTCTTCGACAAAATACGAGTTGATGATCCGGTGGGCGCTATCAGCATTCATGGTACCTGCGGCGCCTGGGGCGTGCTCGCTGTCGGATTGTTTGCAGACGGTACCAGCTACAGCGGCTATAACGGCGTCAATCATAACGTCACCGGCATGTTCTACGGCGGTGGCGCCGGTCAGCTCGCGGCAAACGCCATCGAGGTCGCCGCATGCATCGGTTGGAACGTCATCGTCGGCGGTATTTTGTTCATGCTGACGGGCCTCCTCGTCGGCGGAAACCGAGTCTCGGCCAAGGTCGAGATCGCCGGCCTCGATATGCCCGAGATGGGCGCGATGGGTTATCCAGAGAACACGAAATTGGTTCTCCCGGAGCAGGTCACCGACGAAGATGTCGCGGCGATCAGCGCCGGCCAGCGGCTAGAACCGTTGGCGGCTACCGTCTAGCGGATCATGAGTCCTTTTTCTGAGTTCATGCAGCCCGCCGGCTCCTTAACGGGCCGGCGGGCCTTTTCCACGACGTATCCACCTCCACACAAGAGACGAATTTCATGAAGGTGTGGAAATTTTTCGGCCTCTTGGCTGGGACGATCCTTCTACTCCTGGTTTCCCGGGCGATCGGATTCCTGGTCTTCGACGTTCGGCAGATCGCGAGCATCGGAATCTTCTCGATGTTCATCTACGGAACGCTCCTTTTTGGAGAGTTCCGCCTCGCTTTCGCTTTCGGCGGCATTGCGCTCCTGATGGCGTGCAATCTCATTACGGTCGAACGGTTCACTCAGGCAGCGGATCTTGACGTCATTATCTTTCTCATTGGCACCTTTCTCGTGATCGGATATTTGGAGGATAATCAGTTCTTTGAGCACGTAGTCACCGCGATCGTGGGCGTGGTCGGCCCGCGACCACAGATGCTGCTCGGCTCACTTATCGTCATGGCGTCGGTTTTTTCCGCTCTTGTTGGCGAAGTGACCGCCATTCTCTTCATGGCGGGTGCGATGCTTCATCTGACGAGCAAGTATAAACTGAACCCGATTCCCTTTATCATCATGCTCGTCTTCGCCTGTAATAACGGGTCGGCGATGAGTTCGGTGGGTAATCCGATCGGCGTATTGATCGCCCTGAAGACCGGTCTGAGCTTCGTGGATTTTGTGAAGTGGGCCGCACCGGTCGCTTTGGTCGTGGATGCGGCGACCTATTTGATTTGCCGTTGGTGGTTCGCCAAGGATTTTCAAGCCTTCGCGGATGCGGTTCACACTGAATTTGTTGCCATGCGATCGAAGACCGCGCCAGGCGCAACGCAGCCATGGCCACTATTGCGGCCGGCATCGGGAACGGAAATGAAAGCGCTGGTTCAGATCCCGATGGCGCCGGAGCGGGCGATCAAACCGACGGGACTAATCCAATTGGCGACACATACTTTAGTTCGGCGCCGATCTCCCCATCGATCGATGAAGAAGCGAAAAGATCGTATCGCATCTGCTGGGCGATACTGCTTGGTCTGATTCTCCTGCTGGTGACGCACGGCCAAACGGAACGCTGGCTTGGCTCTTTCTTCCACATCCCGCCATCAGCGCCGAAGGAAAAATTGAGACGTCCGCCAGCGGGGTGGTCGTCTACGGGCTCAAGGAAGGCACGATGATGGTAACGGCCGCCCTGCTGATGGGGAGCATCGTGTTGCTCCTGACCCGGGAGCGGGCCCGCGAATTGGTTGAACGACGCGTTGACTGGTGGACGCTTTCATTTTTCATGATGCTCTTCGCGTCGGTCGGAACCCTCCAGGATACCCATGTAACCGGTGTCATTGCCGCGAAGCTGACTAGTGGCGGCGGCAGCGAATTGGTCACCGTGCAGATCGTCGGATGGGCGACCGGTTGGCTCGGCGCATTTCTCGATAACGTTCTTGCCGTCGCCACGTTCATGCCGGTTGTTCACGACATAAGAGCCGTATCCGGTCCGACTTATTCTTCGTCGATCTACTGGTTTATGCTGTTCGGCGGGACGTTCATGGGTAATATGACGATTATCGGGTCGACTGCAAACATCGTCGCCGTCGGGCTATTGGAAAAGCGCGGCCACGGGACGATTGGCTTTGGGTATTGGATGAAGATCGGATTCATCGTGGCGATCGCCTCGATGGTGATTGCGACCGCCATGCTGCTGGCGATGGCGCATTTTGGGATGCCGCGCTGGAGAATCCCGGTGCCGGGCCGGCTTGAAACGGAGAGGTCCTATGTTGATGATTGATGCCATTATTAAGCCGAATCGCCTGGACGCTGTGAAACAAGCGCTCATTAACGCCGGAATCGTCGGGGCAACGGCCGTGGAGTGCAAAGGGTTTGGCAAACAACTGGGGCATGGGCCGCGCTATCGCGGACCGAAAATGGATGCAGGTTTCGTCCCGAAGATCATGCTACGCGTAGCAATTCGCGCGAGGAAAAGACCAAGGCGCTTAAGGCCATTGTTGACGCCGCGAGGACCGGAGAAGTTGGTGACGGCAAGATTTTTGTTTACCCCCTGATGGAAGTCATTCGCATCCGCTCAGGTGAGGTTGACGGGGCCGCGCTCTAACGCGAACTCCTGCGGACAAACCGGTTGAGGCGATATGGAACAGCGAAAACCACCTCCCGTATCCAATCCGTCAGTCGATTTGGCGGAGCACCTCAGCTACATGATGGGCGATACCGGCGGGCTCCAGGAGTCCATGGGAGGATTCAAGATCCGTGTTTACCATCTCGGCGCTTTTCCGTGGGCAGAGGTATTCAAGGCGCTGGTCTACCGCGATTTTCGTGTGTATGTAACACGGCACAAAGCCGACCTGATCATCGAGGCGACCGCATGAAATCGGCGGAAGTACGCGATTGCGAGAACCCTACGAGGAATACGAGGATTTAAACAATGTGGGCCCTTTACAAGAGAACTTTTATCCCCACGCAGTTGTTGGTAATCGCGGTACTGCTCGCGTTGCGATACATCTGGAATGTTGATCCCAAAGTGATGGGAGTTTTCGTCTTCGTCATGGAGATCAGTGCCGTATACGGCGCGCGGGCGGCATACCGCCTGACGAACAAGGTCGTTGCCGATCGAAACGCGCCTCCCTCTTGAACGACGATAGCGACCGCCCGACACATTCATCACTTCACCAGAAGTTCAACGGGTTGCGCGGGCGAAGAAATTTCCGCGCTCGTCGCCGACGTGCAACCGGTGGCCAGACGCAATGTAAAATTAAAGATCGCCCCGCGGCTCGCCGCCGGATCGACGAAAATCCTGCCCCCGTGCGCGTCAACGACTTCCTTCGCAATGGCGAGTCCCAAGCCAGCGCCAGCAGGCGCATCGGACGTGGCAACACGAAAGAATTTTTCGAAGACATGGGGAATGTGCTCCTCCGCAATGCCGTGCCCGGTATCCGACACCGTGAAGTTGGCGAGCCCGTCATTCGTGGTTCGGCACGCCACTCGCACGACTCCATTGCGGGGCGTGTGACGCAACGCGTTGCTCAATAAGTTGGCAAGCACATAACCGATACAATTTCGGTCCGCCAACACGACCGCATCCCTGGGGTGAACGGCAGTCATCAAAGTGATTCCCGCCACATCGAACGACGCCTGTAACGAATTGGCCGCGTTCGACACGATTTCAGTTACCGACATTTGTTCCAACTTCAAGGGCACACTGCCCGACTCGATCCGGCTGATTCCCAGAAGGTGCTCAAGGATTCGGTGCAGCCGATCGCTATTGTCACAGGCGGTTTTGAGGAGTTGTTTCTGATCGGGGAGCAGAGGGCCGAAAGTTTCCTCCACGAGCATGTGGACCGCCATGCGGATGCTCGTCAGCGGAGTTCGCAATTCATGTGACACCGTCGAAACGAGGTTGCTCTTAGCTTCGTCGGCATGTTTGAGCGGCGTTACATCGGCAAGTACAACGGTCACTCCCACGGCCCGGCCGTCATCTGCCCGGAGCGGAAACGCGTGCGGAAGAAAGAATCTCTCCTCGCCGGCGTAGAACTTCTGGATTGCGCTCCGATATCCGGCGGGGTCGCTCCGTTGGCCGCTGTTCAGAACTTCCATGTACAGCGGAATCAACCACCTCGGTACGGCCTCCGAGCGACGCGGCGTGAGAGCGAACAGTTCCGTCGCCGCACGGTTGGTCAGTTCGATGGCGCCGTCAGGTCCAAGGACTACCACCGCGTCGGGCAGGCTGTCGATTGCCATCTGCGTAGTCTGCTCCGTACGCGCCAGGCGGTCACGATCACGCCGGCGCGCTTCGCGCAGGCGCTCCGCCATGATGTTGAATGCGTCGGCGAGCTGGCCGACTTCGTCTCGCGTGAACACTTCAACTTTGAGATCAAGCTCTCCATCTGCGATTTGACGTGCGGAGCGTGTGAGCGCGGTAAGCGGTCGGAGCATGGATGGACCGGCGACCGCCACAAAGACCAGTCCAAGCACTGATCCCGCCGCGGCGGCGAGCAATAAGGCCTGCCGTACCGCGTTGGTCGTTCCACGAACCTGCCCATCGACCGCGACCATGTTCCGCAAATTCATTCCGATCAGATCCTGAACCTTGTCGCGAAGCGAATCGGTCTGTGGAAGCAGCGCGTCCCGATAGGCTGCATGGCGATCCCCCGCGAAAGCTCCCGAAACGAATCGGGCATATTCGCTGCGGAACCGCTGCCAGTCCACCCCAATGGCATCGCTTTTTTCCTGTTCGTGGAACAAAAAACAGTTGTGTCGCTGCAGCAGGATGTTGTCAGAAAACTGCCGGTCCCATTTTTCAATAAATTGCGGGCGCTTCGAAGCGCCGTCCCACAACAGGTGCTGCGCTTCACTGTCCAGCCCATCGAGCGCTTCTTTCATCGCGTCGCAATAAACGACGCTGTCATAATTTTCGTGAAAGACCTTTTCGAATGCGCGGCTGTATCGCGTCAGGGCCACCGCGCTCAGCGCGCTGACAGTCACGAGAATCAGGAGGAGGCCGCCGAATACCAGCCACAATTTTGACCTCAGGCTCCGTCGGCTCACCCCACGAGACGGCAGGTAGTCCCCTGCGCACAGCGCGCGGAGCCACGAGGTCTTTTTCTGCGTTTTTCGGCGTTTCAGATTCCATATTGTTTGCGGCGACGCCACAACGTTACGCTGTCCATTCCCAGTATCGATGCGGCCGACTCGATTGACGGCGCGCCCGCCAGGACGCCTCGGATGTGCAATTCCTCAATACGTTCAAGCGGCACGGGATCCCCAAGCGCTACCGCGTTGATTCGATTCAAGGCGCCCGCAGGGAAGTCCGATGTCTCGATCTTCTCCCCGCGGCAGACGAGGACAGCGCGTTCGACCAGGTTCTTCAGTTCGCGAATGTTTCCCGGCCAGGAATGGCGCCGCAACGACTCGAGGGCCGCGTCATCAAAATCGAGAATCGGCTTGCGTGTCTGCCGCGCGAAAAATGCGAGAAACCTTCTGGCAAGGAGCGTCGTGTCGTCCGGACGCCGCGCAGGGGTGGTAGCTCGATTCGGACGGCGCGCAGTCCATGAAGCAGATCGGGATAGAAATCCCCCTTGACCACGAGCTGATTCAGATCCGCTGACGTCGTGGCGATAACGCGAAGATTCGCTCGATGC
Organism: uncultured Phycisphaerales bacterium; assembly: GCA_963754335.1. Lineage (GTDB taxonomy): Bacteria > Planctomycetota > Phycisphaerae > Tepidisphaerales > Tepidisphaeraceae > JBBSDP01. The sequence goes on along the minus strand of CAVWFQ010000003.1, from coordinate 1,324,998 downwards.
GGAGAAAAATCCGCCGGTCGCTCATATTCCCTGTCCTGGATAAGTCTGAGCAGTTTCGGCTGAGTCACCGCCGGCAATCGGTCCACGTCCTCAATCAGCATTGTCCCGCCGTCGCAGTAACCGACGCGTCCGACGGCTTGGACAACCTGCCCGCCCGGCATTCGTCGCGCCGTGCCGAACCATTCGGCTTCGAGATGGGCTGGAGTCGGAGCGCGACATCCGGCGACCGCAAAAGGCCGTTCCGCACGTTTGCTCCACAAATGGATTGCTCGGGCAAGCGTTCGTTTTCCAGTGCCCGGCTCGCCTTCGATCAACACCGACGCGCTACCCTCGGCGGCGCAGCGCGCCAGCTCCACGGCGGCGCGCATTTCCGTGCTGGTCGTGTCAAAATCGCAAACCGGACCCGATGCCGCCAGCGCATCCTGAAGTGACGCCGCCCGCTGTTGCAGTGCCTGGGCGTCGGCGGCTTTCTGGGCGACGAGACGAACTTGAGCTGGAGTAAACGGTTTAGGGAGATATTCGCATGCGCCGCGCTTCATCGCTTCGACGGCGGTGTCCACCGCAGCATATGCGGTAATGACGACAATTTGCACCCACGGGCTCGTTTCGCGCAGCGGCTGCAGCACTTCCAGTCCATTTTCCGTGCCCAGGCGAATATCAAGAAAAATCAGATCGAAGGCGCGACGTTGCGCCTCCGCCAGCGCTTCGTCCGAGGTCGCAACCGACGTTACCTCGTGCCCGCCGCGCGCAGGCACATTGACAGCATTCGACAAATATCCGCTTCATCATCGATGATCAGGGCACGGATCGGATTTCGAGAGGGAGACAATTTCTCTGGCATAACTGAATCGATGTTGGCGGTGCGCCGTAGTTTTCGTGACGAGTATATCACATCACTCGGGTCGCTCCACCGCGGAATTTAAGGTGCCGCGTACATGTCGCGCGGAAATGTCATACGTCTGCCCATTCGCCTACCCGCTAAACGGTAGTGAAGGGCTGATGCGATTGGATCGCATGGTGCGAGTGCGACCTTTCTTTTTGAAAGGTTCACGCCGTCGATAGACGTTGAAATTGCTGCGCGGCGCGAATGGATTGATCGTTCTTTGCGCGTGCCCATGACCGGCGTGAGCACAATTTCCCGGAGAAAACTGCATTTTTTCGAACACAGCGTTGTTCTTTTGACGGCGAAGTCGCGGCATTTGAATTGCTTAATTCCATCGCGGCGGATTGATTCTCAGGAGAACTTGGAGGATCTCCGTACATACTGTGATCTCGCCTGAAGCGATTTCACGGGCACCAACCTTGAGCGCACACACCCAATCGCGCTCAAGGTTTTTTTTTGCGCCAACTCAGATCCAATTCAGAAATCGGCGCGGGAAATGCCGAAGATCTGCTGACGGTCCGACTCTTCAAGAGTAATTCGCCCCCGGAAACCTCCGCATCTGCGCATGTCTTGCGCAGCGCACGCTTCCGCCTGATCATCTGCCTAATCTTTTATATGTCGGCTCCGGCATCCTCATTTACGGCGCGCCACGCGAATTGCACATTTCGTTCTGAAATCCAGTAGGCGTCTTGAGGTGACATTTGTCGTGCAGAGGTTGGCGGCGTGGTTCCTTCGCGCGCAACGCGAGCCGCATGACATCGGCGTCGCATGTTTCGAATTGCCCCGCAATTGCGTTGTTTTTCGCACTTGGCGGCGAAACGCGGCCAATGGCATCCGCTTTGATTATGCGCGGTCGGCACTGCGTGGATCTATCCCCACCACGTCAGCTTCCGGGAGCGACGCTTTTGACTTGACATTCGTCGCTTGCCGAAGTTCGAAGCCGGATCGCGTGATCCGGGACGTGGGAAGTCCGCGCCGTGGCTTGGTTGACAAGGAGCCTGTATGGCACGACGTGCGGCATTGTTTAGTAAATCGTCGAGTGCTTCGCGGCAGTCGGCAAGACTCTTAGACGGAAGCGACAAGCTGAACTTCTCGCAGAAGCTTTCGCGTCTGGCCGTGCGGCTGCGCGATCCGGAATGGCGGCGCTACGGAGCATTGATCCTCGGCGGCAGACTCCTGGGTCTGGCGATGATCGTGGGGCTGATCCTGCTCGTGCAGGTGGGGCCGAGCCTGTTGTCCGGTTCCGCTCATGCGCAAACAGCGCCGGCGGCCGCTCCGGATACAGCGCCAGCTTCGCAACCCGCTTCTGCGCCTGCCGCAGTTGATCCATACGCGGCTGCTAAAGCCGGCGACCTCATCAATCCACTTAACACGGTTTGGACGCTGGTCGCAGCGTTCCTGGTGTTCGGCATGCAGGCCGGCTTCACCATGCTTGAAGCAGGGTTTTGCCGGTCGCGTGAAACCGTCAATGTGCTGGTCGAGTGCGCCTTCGACACCTGCTTGTGCGGCTTCCTCTACTACGCATGCGGCTACGCGTTCATGTTCGGCCAGGGCAACGGCATCATCGGCTGGCACGACCCCACAGACGTCGCCGGCCAGGCGAGCCATAGCTGGTTGTTCCTGCAGAATATTACAGCCACAACGCTTTATAATACCACCGGCGTGCCGGTTCTCGCTCACTGGGTCTTCCAGTTCGCCTTCGCCGACTGTGCCTCGACGATCTGCTCCGGCACGATGATCGGCCGTACGGCATTTTGGGGCGACATCCTCTACTCCATCTGCGTCTCGGGCTTCATCTATCCGATCATCGGCCACTGGGCCTGGGGACCGGACGGCTTCCTGGCCACCATGGGTCAGAGCGCGACCACCAATGCCTACACTCACTTCCTGCCGAACTTCGGCATGAACTTCCACGACTTTGCCGGCTCAACGGTCGTTCACTCGATCGGCGGGTGGATCGCCTTGGCCGGCGGCATCATGCTTGGGCCAAGAATTGGCCGGAAGTTCAAGCGCGACGGCGGCGGCCCCATGCTTCCGCACGATCTGACGATCGCCGTCGTCGGTGGCTTCATCCTCTGGTTCGGCTGGTACGGCTTTAACCCCGGTTCGTCGCTGTCGGCGATGGACTTCGGCGGCATCGGCCGTATCGCTGCCAACACCACCCTCGCTGCCTGCACCGGCGGGCTGGCCGCGATCATCTTCATGTACTTCCGCACGAAGAAGTGGGACGCAGGCGCAATCACCAACGGCTTCCTGGCCGGCCTCGTGGCCATCACCTGCCCCTGCTACTGGGTCAGCCCAACGGGCGCCTGCATCCTCGGCGCTATCGCCGGCGTCATCGTTATTCTCGGTGTTGATCTGCTCGAATTCCTCCGCATCGACGATCCGATCGGCGCCTGGCCGGTTCACGGCCTCTGCGGCGTCTGGGGAACGCTCTCGCTGGGTCTTGTTCGCCTGCGGCGAATATTCCGCCGCCGGTAGCAGCCCAACGCAGATCCCGTCCATCGTTGCCGGATCACCCGGATGGGCCCTCACCGGCCTGTTCTACGGCGGCGGCATGGAAGGTCTTCGAAGCCCAGTGCATCGGCAGCTTCACGATCTGTGCAGCAACCTTCATCATCGCGATGGTGATCTTCGCAGCACTCAACGTCGTGAAGCTCCTCCGCATCTCCAAGGAAGGCGAAATCGAAGGGATGGACATCCACGAGCATGGCATCTCGGCTTACCCCGAATATGTCATCTCGGCCCTGGCCTCTCCACGCGGCATGCCGCGGGATACGGTCGGATATCTTCCCGAAGGAAATGGGACGCGCGAATCCGAGCTGGTTGGCGCAAAGAAATAAGTCCCATTCCTGGTTTTGAGTGCTTGATCTCTGAAGTTGACAGGTCGGGCCGGTGAACCCACCGGCCCGACCTTGTATCAGACGAACCTTATCTATCTTCCCGGAGCAAATTCAAATGAAAATGATCGTCGCTATCATTCGTCCCGAAAAGCTTGAGGCCGTCCAGGAGGCCTTGGCGCGGTCGAGGTCTACCTGATGACCGCATCGGATGTTCGTGGTTGCGGCCGCCAGCGCGGCTACAAGGAACAATTCCGCGGCAACGCCGGCGTCATCCGCCTGCTGCCGAAGATCAAGATCGAAATCGCCGTCAACGAAGAGTTTGTGAAGCCGACCGTCGATGCCATCATCCGCGCATCGCGTTCGGGCAACATCGGCGACGGCAAGATCTTCGTGCTTGAGCTCGATGAGGTTTACCGCATTCGCACCGGCGAAACCGGCACCGTCGCGATCGGGCCGTGAGTTTTCGTATTCCGCCGCCGCGCCTCTTCAATGGGGCGCAGTAGCGCTTCCGAGGTGGTCGTTTATGTCGGTTTTTGAGCCGCCGCGCTGGTTTCCACTGCTGCCAGCGCGGCGTCTTTTACCAAGTGTCCACGATTCGGTTAGACTGTTGGGAAGCAAACGGAGCCGACCCGACCTCGACGATCGCTTATGGACGCGACCATTCATTCCAACAAGCCACAGGCCCTGACCCTGCTGGCCAGCGAGCGGCCTCGTAACGTCGGTTGGTTCCAGGCGGCCGGATTGCTCTTTGGCGACTGGGGCACGAGTCGCCTCTACGTGCTCGGCCTCGCCCTTTTCTTCGCCGGGCGCACCAGCTTCTGGCTCATCGCCGCGATGAGCTTTCTGATCCTTGCCGTAGCCTGGGCCTATTCACAGATCTGCCGCATTTATCCCGATGGCGGCGGTGTCTATACCGCCGCCAAGCACACGAGCCGTACGCTGGCGGTCGTCGGCGCCCTGCTGCTTTTCGCTGACTACACGGTCACGGCCAGCCTGAGCGTGCTCGACGCGTTTCACTACTTCGGGTTGCCGGTTCATAAACACGAATCGCCGCCGGAGCATCGGGCGGGCGGCGCCGAAGGTCAGACCGCCACGCAGGTTCAGCTTGCCGACCGGCATTACGATCCCAATCCCGACATCGACGCCGGGCACGCGCTGTACACGAAGCGCGAAAGCCCCCCTTCAGCGTCGGAGCGGTTTTTGGCAATCGACTCGCCGGGGCTATGGGCGATCGTCGCCATCATCGCAATTGGGCTGTTCAACATGCTCGGCCCCGGGCACACCGGCGCCTTCGCGATCATTGCGGCGCTGGGCATGATCTTCATCACGCTGCTGATCTGTGCGTTCGCGTTGCCAAAGGTTCCGTGGCACGAGTTACCGCATCGCATCGGAAAACCCGACTTCTCGCATCCCGGCCAACTCTGGGTGGCATTTGTTTCCATCGTGCTCGCCCTCAGCGGCGTTGAAGCGATCGCAAACCTGACTGGCGTCATGCGCCGACCGGTTGCGGCAACGGCGCGGAAAGCCATCTGGGTTGTCGCCGCCGAAGTTGCGATCTTCAATATCGTGCTGGCCATCTGCATGCTGGCGATTTTTCCGTTCAATCGGGATGCCCATCTGGAAGACATGGCCGCCTACCTGACCGGCAGCTATGTCGGCGCGTGGGGGGAGTGGGCCGTACGCGCAGTCGGTGGGTTTCTGCTGCTTTCGGCCGGCAACACCGCCATTTCCGGCATGATCTCGATTCAATATCTCATGGCGCGCGACAGCGAGCTTCCCGCGAGCCTGGTTCAATTGAACCGCTTCGGCGTGCCCTGGATTCCCGGTGTCGTCGCCGCGGTCGTGCCGATCATCGTCCTGCTCATCAGCCACAATCTCGATCAGCTCGCCGCGCTCTACGCGATCGGGGTCATCGGCGCGGTGGCGATCAATATTTCGCTGTGCGCTTTTCACCCGCGCCTTCGGCGTTTGCGCCGCAAGGTCCCAATGATCCTGCTGGGTGTAGTATTGCTGACGATCTGGGTCACGCTCGCTTATGTGAAGCGCGATGCACTGATTTTTGTAAGCATCGTCATGGTGGTCGGCCTGACCGCCCGGCAGCTGAACAAATGGTTCGCCAATCGGAAAGGTCCGCGCCCAAGCCTTCTGCGCCGCGCGATCATGCAGCAGCTCGCAGAAGGCGCGCTCGACCGGCCGAAGATTCTTGTCGGGACTTACGGCTCCGACGCCCTGGCCCAACCCGCGTTGATCGAGGCTCAAAAGTCCGGGGCGGCGCTGGTCGTTTGCTTCATCCGCTCGGTTCGTATTTCCAACAACTGGGAACGGACGCTAACGATGGATACCGATCTGGCCGCGTTGAAGACGTTCGCGAAATTTCTCGACCTCGGCCATGACATGGGCGTGCCCGTGCTTCCTGTTTACGACAGCGGCCAGGAATCAGCGGAGCTGATGGCCGAGGCGGCCGCCCTTACCGGTTGTGATCGCGTTCTGATCGGCTCCAGCCGACAGGGCGCGATCTATCACCTGATCAAAGGCTCGTTCCAGAAAAAGCTCGAGTCGCTGCTTCCCGAAGAGATCAAGGTACAGGTGCTGCATCCCGACGATCCGACGGAGATGCCCCGTCTGGACCGACTCAACTTTCCGACGGCCGAGCATGTCTCGCGACTTGAATCGGTTGATCCGCAGGAAATAAATCGCGCGGGGCAAGGCAAATCATGACGGCAGTTCCCTCCTAAGCCGATGGGCATATATCAAAGATTCACGCCGCCTCTGGGCCGTCAGGCGGTTTTCCATGTAATTTCAATCTGGGGCAGATGTTCCATGCGACGACGGAGCATTAACAGCGCTCCGATATATCTGCCATATTCCTGCAAGCTCAACGAAGATCATGCATTAACGATGACTTCGTCGAATAAACGCAGGTTTTGCACGCGCAAATAAACCGCTTCTTCGTGCGTATAGTAGGCGGAACCCAAAGAGGCCCGGCATCTGTCGCGGCCCGCCTCTGCAGAAGTTTCACCATGACATCAAGAGCCTACGAATTAGAATTGAATCTGCCAAAGACACTGTTTGGCTATGACGTGCTTGAGTTTCTCGGCGAGGGCGCGGCCAGCGCCATTTACGCCGTGAGCGATCCGCAGACTCATCAGATCTATGCGCTGAAGCACGTCATTCGCAAAACTGAAAAGCATGACCGGTATATCGAGCAGCTTCACAATGAGCTGCTTGCCGGGCAGGCGGCGCGGCATCCAAGCCTTCGCCGTGTCATCGAATTGAAAATCAATCGAACGCTCCTGCGTCGCGTGATTGACGCCGCGCTCCTCATGGAATTGTTCGACGGAGAGCCGCTGGAAAATCGTCCGCCGCGGACCATTCTCGAGTCGCTCGATCGATTCATACAGGTCGGACAGGCGCTCGAGGCCTTGCACACGGCGGGATTCGTTCATTGCGATCTCAAGCCGAACAACATCATGCTCCGTGCCGACGGTTCGGTGCGAGTGATCGACTTAGGTCAGGCTTGCAAGTCGGGAACGATCAAGCCGCGCGTTCAGGGAACGCCGGACTACATGGCCCCGGAGCAGGCCAAGTGCCAGCCGGTCACCTTCCGCACCGACATTTTCAATTTCGGCGCGACGCTCTACTGGACGCTCTGCGGCAAAAATATTCCGACCTTGTTCCGTATCAAGAAGGCGGAGAACAGCTTCCTCCTGGACGCGCAAATGGCCTCGCCGCACGCGATGAACCCTCATGTTCCGGAAACGCTTTCCAATCTGGTCATGGAATGCGTCCGTTCCTCCCCTTCCAAGCGACCGGAAACAATGACTGAAGTCGTGCGGCGAATGGAGATCATTCGACATGCTCTTTGCCGCGACGCCCGCGCAGCCGGGGCCGACGCGGCAAGTGCCGATCCCAAGCCCGCCCCCGGTCGGGCGATCCGATGGACGCGCCCGCCGGAAACCGAATTTCTTCAGACCTGTTGAATTGGCGGATCGCCGGGGAGAAGCAAGTCGTCTGCGACGCGGTCAGGATGCGCGCTGGGTTCGATCGCGTTTGAGTTCTTCGGACTCGATGCGAAGCACTTTCTCGACACGTCGGGTGTGGCGACCTTCGCCGAAACCGGTGCTGAGGAAAATTTCCACGATCTGTCGAAGCTGATCCTCACTGAGCAGATCTGTTCCAAGACACAACACGTTGCAATGATTGTGCTCGCGGGCACGCCGCGCGGTGACTTCGTCGTGCGCCAAAGCCGCCCGAACGCCCAGAACCTTATTAGCGGCGATCGACATGCCGATCCCGCTTCCATCCATCAGGATTCCCACTTCAGCAGTCCCCATGGCGACGGCCCGAGCCACTGGTGCGGCATGATCGGGATAGTCGCACGATGCGGTGCTATCGCACCCCATGTCCTGAACTTCGTGCCCGAGCCTGCGCAACACCGGAAGAAGGCGTCGTTTCGCTTCATATCCCCGGTGATCGCAGGCAACTGCTAGATTCATCGACCGTCCCTTTTCCCAATCTCACCCTGCCACGGGTTCGTGACCGATTCGGCCGCATGGTTCTTCCCGACCTCTCCCAGTACTCTGGGAGAGGGTTGGGTGAGGGCCCTCCGCATCAAGCGTTGAAGACCCTCACCCCCCGCGCCCTCTCCCGGAGTACCGGGAGAGGGAGAGACTTTTTTTGGACCGCCACATCTGTCACGCACCGCGTTCGATCTTTAGTTAGTATTTTTGAAGCGTTTCCCGCAGCCGGACCTCGATCAGTTGCTGCATTTGACCGGCCAGTCCCTGATAAAGCGAAAGCTCTCCGCCGATCGGATCGTCAATGTCTCCGGACGGATCCAGGAGCGCCACCTTTTGCGACGCCGACGGAACCAGCGCCGCCACCTGGTAGGCGTGATTACGGCTCATCGTGTAGATCATGTCCGCCTGGTGGATGAGCTCGACGGTCAGGGGCGCGAACGATGTTGGGAGAGGTCGGCTCCCAATTCCTTCACCGCCGCAACTGCCTGCGGCGTCGCGCGGGCGCCTGGCAAAGCGTAGCTTCCGGCGGAAAGGACGCTGATCCCCTTGCGCTCCAGTTCCGGCTCGGCGACCTCCAGTTGCTCGGCGAGCATGTGCCGCGCCAGTGCCTCGGCCATGGGGGAACGACAGGTGTTTCCACTACAGACAAACAAGATGGTGGTTCGCAGCAGGCGTTCGATGATCCGTTCGTCATAGACGCCCTGGCGTACGACCTGATAACTCTCGGGCCCAACCTTCAGCAGCGTCGAAGGCTTGGAATATTTCGTGGGCCCGGCATCAAAGATTAAATCGACTTTCTGATCGAGCGCCTCGGCGGCCGCCGCGGCTGACCAGGTCGGGCCGCCGGAAAGAGCCTGCGTAACCGCGACCGCGATCGGTCCGGCACTTCCGGAAATCAGATCGGACGCAACCAAATGCTCGGGGCAGCGCAGCGTGATGCCGCTGGCGTCAAAAATATCTGCCTCCCGGACGTTGAACCGGGAACTGGTTTGTTTGCGCCGTTCGACATCGACGGCAAACGACAATCCCACAGGGCCCGGCCAGAGTTTTCGAATCAGGCGGCGACCATAGTCATTGACTTCGCCCAGGTACGAATAGGCTTCCTCCGGATGCGCCAGATGTATCGTGAACGGTCCGCTCCCGTTCGCGCAGAGCGCCGCGAGGCGATCGCGCGATGAAGTTTGATTCAACAAACCGGCGGCGCCGTAAACGGTTTCGGTCGGTAGGACCACGATCCCGCCGGAGCGCAGGAGTTCGACGCCACGGCGAATATGTTCTCCGTAGTCCCCGCCGGCGAAAATGGAAACGATGGGAATGGGCATCACTGATTCGTTCATATCTGAGGCGACCAACGAGGGGGTGTCAAGCGCGATTGCACTGGACTCGGCACGGCGATGGCACGTGGCATTTTGTGGTGCAGGCTTCCAGCCTGCTGAAGGTGAATGGCAGGCTGGAACCCTGCACCACAAGCATCGTGACGCCTTTCAACGGGCCACATGCGATCGCCCCGCTGGACTCGGCGCGGGCTCGATGCTTCAATCCGGCGATGTCAGACGTTGCCCAATCGTATCAATCGCTCATCCTCTCGCTGCGTGAGATTGCGGTCCTCGGGTCGGTCGCAGCCGTCCTGGGATGGGATGAACGGACGCAACTGCCTCCTAAAGGCACCGATCATCGGGCAACGCAGGCGGCGTTGCTTGCGGGAATGATCCATGAGCGGATGACTTCGCCGCGAATCGGGCAGTGGCTGGCGGAATTGGAAGCATCGCCGCTTTCCGCCGATCCGGAGTCGGACGAGGCGGTCAACGTGCGCGAAACGCGCCGCGCTACGATCGTGCCGTCAAGCTGCCGCCGTCGCTTGTCGAGGAACTGAGCCGCACGGCGGTTCAGGCTCAGCAAGTCTGGGGAGAAGCACGGGCAAAAAACGATTATCCCCTGTTCGCCCCCTGGCTCGGCAAAATCCTCCAGCTCAAACGCAGCGAGGCGGCGTGCGTGGGATCGCTATCTGGCGATCCGTACGACGCGTTGCTGGATGAATTCGAGCCGGGAGAGACCGCCGAAGGGGTTCGGCAAACCTTCGAACAGCTCCGCGGGCCGCTGGTCGAATTGATCGGCCAGATCGTCGGATCGGGCCGCAAACCCAATATCGAGATTCTGGAACGGAACTACCCCGCCGCCGCTCAGCAGGAAATGGCAAGGAGCGCGTCGGCGGCCGTCGGTTTTGATTTCCAGGCCGGCCGGCTCGATATCAGCCTTCATCCGTTCTGCACCGGCCTGGGCCCCGGGGATACACGGATGACGACGCGATACGACCCGAAATATTTCGGCGATGCTTTTTTCGGCGTCCTGCATGAGACGGGTCACGCGCTGTATGACCAGGGGCTGGATCCGGCGCATTATGGCACGCCGCGCGGCGAGGCCGTTTCGCTCGGGATTCACGAATCGCAATCGCGGATGTGGGAAAATTTCGTTGCCCGAAGCCGGCCGTTCTGGCGGCATTTTCTTCCCGATGTCCGCCGTACCTTCCCCGATTCGCTGGCGGGAGTGAGTGACGAAGAGTGGTACGCCGCAATCAATGATGTCCGCCCGTCGCTGATCCGGACCGAATCCGATGAGGCGACTTACAACCTTCACGTTCTTCTGCGGTTCGAGCTCGAGCGGTCGATGTTGCGCGACGAGATCGGGCCTGTCGATCTTCCAGCCGCCTGGAACGCGAAGATCAAACAATATCTCGGCATTACGCCGCCCGACGATGCCCGCGGCTGTCTTCAGGACATTCACTGGAGCGGCGGCGCGATCGGATACTTCCCCACCTACACGCTCGGGAACCTCTACGCGGCTCAGTTCTTCGAACAGGCGCGAAAAGATCTTGGCCATCTCGATGAGCAATTCGAGCGAGGCGATTTTTCGGCGCTGCTCGGTTGGCTGCGCAAAAACATTCACCGTCACGGCAAGCGTTTTACCGGGCCGCAACTGGTGAAAAAGGTTACCGGCAATGTCCTTTCCGCCGGACCGCTGCTGGCCCATCTGCGACGAAAAGCCGCGGAAATCTATGGCATTTCTCCTCGACAAGATTCGAGCGCCCGGCCATGATGGCGATACAAGCCGCGCCCGCTTCGGTGGCGATATGCGTTCCAAATCGTTGCAACTGAATTCGATTACTTTCTTCTTTGTCCTGGTACTCATTGTCGACCGCGGCCGGGCGGGCCCGGCGGATAATTGGGAAGCGACGCGCGAGCAGCAGCGCGCCGACAACGAGGCGATGCTCGGAAATATCCCGCTGCTCGACAAAACCCATGTGCAGGACGTTTTTCAGTTGCGCGTGGAAAATCGCGCTTTGACCGTCCGAACGCCGCTCGCGACCACTCGCGCATCCGGATACGTTCGGTGCAAACTCGACGGAATGAGTCAGTTCGCACTCGTCCGAGTGCTTGGGGGAAGCGATTCGGAGAGCGGCCAGACCGTCATCCCCGCGAATCTCCAATTCAATCTGACCGACTATTCCAGGCCGGGGCAGATCGCCATGCTGACCGTTACGGCGCAGGTGACCCTGCTGACGATTTCCAGATCGCTCCAGTTTCCCAACGGCCAGGTGCATGTGCAGCTCATGGAGCAGTGCGGGCAGGACGGGACCGGGCAATCCGCTTCGATCACGCTGGCCGTAAACGAATCGACACCGAGCGCCGGGCCGCCGGTCAATTTGAGTCTGGAAGCGGACGATTTTTTTGCATTCATCCATAACTATCCGGATGAGTCGGAGAAATACGTCCGGCCCCTGCTTCGCGAGGTCGGACAAGAGGCGGTCTTTGCGCCCGACCCAATGATCGCGTGGCAGGTCTTTTCAGATTCCTGGCAGGCCCCCGCCGAAACATTGCGGAAAGTGAATTTTCTACTGCCGCAGCTCGATTCCCAGGATTTTCGCCAGCGCCGCGCAGCATCTCAATCGCTCCAGTCGCTCGGGCGCGACGGAGCGGCGGTGTTGGTGCATCTGAATCGTTCGCGTTTGAGCGCCGAGCAAAATGTCCGGATCGATCGTCTCCTGGCTCCCTACGCGCAACTTCCCGCCGGCGAGGCGATGGGGCTGCGTTCGCAGGTTGGTTTCCTTTTGGACTGCCTTTATTGCGATGACGTCCTGCTCCGCCGGGCGGCCCTCAAACGCGTACGCGAGGTGTCTGAGCGGGATGTGGCTTTCGACGTCGAAGCGGATTCGGCGGCGCGGGCTGTTGCGGTTGCCGGTTTGCGGCATTCGCTTCTTCCAGCGATGACCAAATGAGAAGTTCAGAGAAGAAGAGGCCGACCTTCGGTCGCGCCGCTACGCATTAGTTTGGGGTTGCAGTTTCATAGCGCCACGGTGATTCGGCGATTGGTTTTCCATCGGTCGCAAAACCTTTGACCACACCGGACCAGGTCCCTTGAATCTCACTTACGAGTTTGTCGAAAGCGTCCGATTCGGCCAGGCGTCGCGTTTCGTCGACGGCGTTTTCGCTCGTCCAGGCGCTGGCGAGCTGATTTTTGCTCTCGCTTGCCTCCGCCACGCCGTAGATGTAACCGTTGCGCGTGTCCATTACTACGGCCGACGCGGTCGTCAGTACCCGCGCCTGCTGATTCGGCGAGAGACCGAGGGTGAAGACCGTAAGTGGACTGGCTTTGTCATCGACAGTGAAGGTCGTGTCGAACGTGTAGATCAGAAGAAAATCGGCGTGCAGCGAGGCGGCGGCCTGGCGCAGCTCCATGTCCGAATTGAGTGAGCCGCTCAACAGCAGACGGCTGATCGGTGCGACCCCGCTGACCATCGGCATCTTTGCGAGCCGCTCGATTTGTTCGGGCTTCTCCACGTCGCGCGTCGTCACAATGCAATAGTTGCCGGTGCCCCACCCAACCGCCGTCTTCGACGAATAGCCCGGCGCTTGAACACGCACGACTGCGATCCCCGCCGGCAGGGACGCAAGCGGCCGACGACTTAGGTTGTTGCTGATCGACCCATCCGTCTGGGCATCGCGACTGGCACCGAATGACGCGAATTCAGCGCCTCGTCCTGGCGTAGCGTATTGCGCACATCCGGCGGCAGAAAAACTGATCAATGGAATGAATATTCCCCTGCAGATCACTCGAATCCACATCGGCTGCTCCTGGTTCCGCGGCCGGCATGCGCCACTGACCATTAAGCCACCTGACGATGGGAAAAGTTCAATTTGAACCAGAGTGGGAATCAGAGCGGGATGCCGATGCCCCAATGAGAATTTCCTCCATAAATAAATTTGTACAGCGCGGACACCGCCATCACGGCCGAGAAGATGGAAAAAATCACCAGCACCGCCAGAATCAGGATCGCGAATGTTGGAAATCTCGACCGGGACTTCGGTTGATATTCAAGCTTTTGAATCGCGGGAGGGTCGCGCTTCATCTCACGCTCTTACTATTTTACGATTCGCGGCGTCCCCAACGGGCCGCCATCGGAAATCAAATCTACTGCTTCCGCTTCCATTCCCCACCCGCGGTCTTGAGATAATCACCCACATTCGCCTTTTCATAATTTCGCCGCGCGGCGCGATTGGCGACGGTGGCGGCGTCGGTTCCCTGGTCCTTGGCGATCAGCGCATACAGTGCCTGCCGATCGGCGTTCTCGGCTGCGATCAATTGCTGATTGGCCGCATCGGGAGCGGTCACGGCGTCGATCAGGCCGGTGGTGGTCTCGCCAATCTTGCCGGCATCCTTTGCTGAGCGAATTGCCCCCGCGCGCTCTGCGAAGCGGGCCTTGAGGTCTTCCTTTTGGTCGGCCTGCGCGCTGGGCGCAAAGCAAACGGCGCACGCTACGAGCAACAAGTTCCGAATCAACAACGATTTCGAACCAGATTCCGAGGACATGGGTGACTCCCTTGATACCGGGCTCTCATTTCCCGCTGGAATTATCGACCGCCTGAGACGTCGCCGGCGCGGGAGGCGCGGTCACCGCCGGGGCGGGCGCCGACTTCTTTTGAACATCGTCAAAGAAGCTATCGAGCTCCTGATCAACCTTGATGTTCACATCGACCTTGGCGTATATCGGGTCGACATGAACCCGCACACACGACGCCGCTCCCAGCGCCAGCCCGAGCACGCTTCCCGCAACGATCCCATTTCGCATGCGATGCCTCACTTGCCGAAAAAGCTCTTGATGACCAACGCGTCCTTCAGCAGTTTGTCGAACCCGTTGGCGTTGACTTCCAAATGCAGCTCCTGTGTATCGGTTCCGATCTGACCGTATCCGTCGAGCTTCGCGGACGCCGTCAGGCTGTCGCCGTGCCGGGTGAATTCGACCTTGATGACATCGTAGTGGAAGCGGCGGAGCGAGGCCACGATGCGCGAGCGAACGAGCGTAGCCTGGGGTCCAACACTGAACCGCGGATCCTGACTTAGCAGTTGATCGACCTTCGTGCTGGCCGCCGGGCCGAGCTGCAAATCGCCGGGACCGGGCGCAGCATAGAGAAAGCCGTCGCCGAACTCGATATTGGGCCAGTTCACTTTCAGCGGAAGCCGCCCATACAGGGTTCCAGCGCCATCAGTGCACCGGGCCGGCCGCGAGCTTAAGAATTTCAGCAATCGAAAGGTGGTCCCCATATGCGACCAGATCGACTGCCGGATGGCTCGGATCGATCCGAAACGCGTCGGTATAGAGTTGCCCGCCGGCCCAGCCCCACTGGCTTTTTTCCACGAGCACCGATCGGGGGCTCTCGACACTGAATGTGAAATCCCCGCCGCTCACATCGAGCTTGCCGACTGTCGCGTGGCCGATGGTGATGCGCTGATTGCCAGGCGTCGAGATCGGGCGGAAGTTATTGATCTCGATTGCCGTCGAGATGTTCTGAATGTTGGCTGTGTATTGTTTGCTCTGAAAATTCGCGCCGTCCACCGTAAAGGTGATCTTCGGCGTGATCTGGTCGTTGTCCAACGCGATCGCGCATCCGCGGAAAATGTGCCGGTCAACTGCGTGTCCTTCACCGCGGACGAAAGCGAAGCCAGTTCCTCCGGATCGCTGAGCATGAATTTCGGAATCGCCAGATGAAGATTCGCGCGCGTCGTTCCGCCGAGCCCCTTGGAATCGACCCAACCTTCGGCGGTAAGGGCCGCCTCTTTCAACAGCGGCCAGTTCGCGGAAAAATCGAGACGGCCATCGGCGACTTTCATCGCCCCGGAGAGTCCCGGCCAAGTGTCCCGGGCGAACTTCACCTGCTTTGCCGCAAATTTCCCCGCCTCCACGGGCGCGTTGAGCGAAATCGGCAAACGTGCAGACATATCCAAAAATGAAATTCCCGGCGCTGCGGTCAGCGACCCGTGTTCGAAGCTCAATGCCGCCGCGATCGCCGGCTTCTTGTTCGGCGGCCGTGAGAGCGTTGCATCGAACGAAACTTCATTGAGCTGCGCGGCGTCGGAACCCGATTTCACGACAAACGCATTTTTCCCAGCCGACCCCAGACTCATATGTGCGCTCAGGCCAGCCGCGGGAGAGATCGACAGGTTCGGAGCCTTGCTCGTCTTGGAGCCGCTCGATTGCAGGTAAAATGGACCCACTTCCACCGGCGCTCCGGCGCGGGGGATCTGCGCGCCCTGGAATCCCAGCCACGATCCGTCGGTCAGCGAAACGGAAGTGCCCGCGGCATTTGCGTCGGCGCTGATCTGGACGATTCCCGCGGCCGCCGAGGCGTGCGAGCCGTTCGGCAGATCGATATCCGTCGGCGCCACTCGCAGGCGCAACGCCGGCGCGCTGCGCCTGCCACAGCAAACCCTCTTTTCCCCACGACGCCGCGAGATGGGCGTCCTGTCCGAGCAGGGTCAGATCCGCCAGATCGACTTTCGGATCATTCGGCTTCAGTCGCTGTGGCCCGCTCCAGCGACTTTCGAGCTCATTGGCGGCCACGTTCGCTCCGTCGCGCAAGGTCAGATCGAACCCTGTCGGACCGGCGCTGGCGGAAATGGGAATCAATGCATTCAAATTGCCGATTGCAATTCCGGCGTTCGTCAGTTGCAGCGCGCCCCGTTCCAACGCCACTTGCCCATCGGAAAAATCGACATGCCAGTCGCGGCTCGCCGCGCCGCTCAATCCGGGAAGTCGTGCGGAGAGTTTGCCGTTGAGCATTGCGGGTCCCAGTCCGTCGACGTTGATCCCCGCGCGAAGCAGCGCATCGCTCGCCGACTGCGGCAGATGGCCCCATCCCCGGCAGGCAGTGGAAATCTGCAATTGCGGACCATGATCCAGCAACCCCGTGATCTGACCGCTGTTGAGCTGCACGCCCCAGACCGAGTTGCCGACTTCCAGGCTGAACAGCATCGTCTGCAAGGCAGTTGCATTGGCGTGGAATTTCAGCGCGAGGACGGCATTTCGATCGAGGCTGACATTCGGTGCGTTGAGCGTCGCGTCTAACTTCGTCGGACGCCAATCGGCGCCCAGCGCTGTGTCGATCTGCAAAGCGAACGGCCGCGCGACCAGCACGCGTCCGCCTCCGCGGGCAGCCACCCAGCCGGCGGACAATTGCGCGCTGGCGACCAGAGCCTGTGTCTTGTCGTTGAGCTTAAAATCGCCGTGAAGCGTAATCCTTCCCCCGGCGTTGAACGATTCCAGCGCCCCAGCCTGGGGCAGCGCGGCCAGGATCGACGCCACTTCCAGATCGTCTACATCCGCCGTCAGGTCAGCCATCGGCCGGGCTGGGTCGAACACGCCTTTGATGCGCAAGGGCCTGTTGAACACGCTGGCCGTAAAGGCGATTCGCGATCCCCCGTCCGCCGATGGATTCAGTTCTCCGCCAAACGGAACTTCAACTTCATGCGCATCGGTTCCAACGACAAGGATGCATGACGAAAGAACCACGCGCTTGAATGGAAGTGCATTGTGGGTGGAAGAAGCCGGCTTGCCGGAAGAAGCCGGCTCCGATCGCGAAAACATCGACTCGGTCGCCGGATTGACCCGGATTCGTGCCCCAACCACTTCGATCGAATCGAGATGCCCGCCGATCACCGTCTGCGGCCGATAGCGGACCGACAGGAGCGGAACTTCAATCTGCCCGACCCGGATCGCGGAGAATTGGCTCCCCCACAGCGAAGCGTGATCGAGATTGAATGAAACCGCCCCTGCGTCGAGCTCCTGAAGCGTGGCGTCAAATTTCGATTTGACGATCAGAGGAAGCAGAATCAGATCCGCAAGCAACGCAAGCAGAACCACTGTTCCGATTGTGTAGACCGCCCAGCGAATCCATCTCCTTTTGTTCAATGCCATAGAGAGTCCGCCCGCGACGAGCTGTCTTTGTCAAGGTACCGGGAGCAAACGAATTTCGCGACCGTCATTTGCCGCTTTCGAGTGATGGAGGCATCGGTTAGCCTCGCCGTCGATTTCATGAACCGTTCCACGACTTTGTTTTTCGCCTCGCTGCCGGTCCTTGCATTGGGACTATGGCTCGTGATTCATCTTGGATCGCGGCTATCGGCGAATCACGACCTGTCCGGCGCCTGGCAGATCGATCCGGTCGCCGTCGGCAATGAACCCGCAGGTCATCGGCTGCGGATCATTCAGTCGGGTCTTCATGCGCGCATCTCGATCGATGATGGACCGCCGGAAGATGTTTCCGTGTCGCGCGAAACTCCGACCCCGCAAGGCGGCTTTCACGTGTCGATGTACCGAACGGCCTGGAATCTCGATCTGGTTGTTTCGCCAACGCTGGATGCGCTGGCCGGAATCGTGGATGGGGCGACCCACCTGCAATTCAGCGCACATCGTCTGGCCGGGACGATACGCGACCGCACAGCAATGCCGGTTCCGACGGTCAAATCGCGTCCGGTCCTACATCGCCTGCTAAACAATCCGATCTCCATCATTCTCGCCCAGGTCACGCTGGTTCTCCTGCTCAGCCGGCTGATGGGCGTCTTGTTCGCACGTTTTCATCAGCCGCAGGTTGTCGGGGAGATGATCGCCGGCATCATGCTCGGGCCCAGCCTGCTTGGCTGGCTCTTCCCGGGGATTTTCTCGGTTATTTTTCCAAGCGATCCGACCTCGATGGCGGGATTGAACGTCCTCAGCCAGGTCGGGGTGATCTTTTTCATGTTTCTGATCGGGCTGGAACTGGACCCGAAGCTAATTCGCAATCGCGGACAGGCCGCGGTGGTGATCAGCGTGGTCAGCATCGCCGTCCCGTTCCTGCTCGGCGCGGCGCTCACACTCTATCTTTACACACAGGTTTTCAATCATCAGGTGCGCTACGCGTCCGTCGCGTTATTCATGGGCGCGTCGATGAGCATCACCGCCCTCCCGGTGCTGGCCCGCATTCTGACCGAGCGCAACCTGCACAAGACCCCGGTGGGCGCGATCACCATCACGTGCGCCGCCATCAACGACGTCGTCGCGTGGTGTCTGCTGGCGTTCGTCGTCGCGGTAGCGCGGTCCGGCGGGCCGGGAACCGGCGGATCCTGGCCGGCCCTGCTGACCGCGGGCAAGGCGGGGATCTATGTCCTACTCATGTTCTTCGTCGTCCGGCCCTTTCTCCAGCGCCTCCAGGCGGTTCACGATCGCCAGGGGTCTCTCAGCCAGAACGTCATCGCCATCATCTTTCTGCTCACGCTGGTTTCGGCTTTTACCACAGAGGCGATCGGCATCCACGCACTGTTCGGCGCGTTTCTGATGGGGGCGATCATGCCCAAGGGAACGCAATTCGTGCGTACGCTCAGCATCAAGCTCGAAGACTACACGGTCGTATTCCTGCTTCCCCTCTTCTTCGCGTCCACCGGGTTGCGAACGCAGATCGGGCTGCTCAACGGCTTGACGCTCTGGATCGATACGCTGCTGATCATTTTCGTGGCGTGCCTTGGGAAATTCGGCGGATCGACGCTGGCGGCGCGGGCCTGCGGAATCAGTTGGCGCGAGTCGTCCGCCATCGGGGTTCTGATGAACATGCGCGGCCTCATGGAACTGGTTATGCTCAATGTCGGGCTCGAGCTGGGCGTGATCTCGCCGGCCGTCTTCGCGATGATGGTGATCATGGCGCTGGCGACCACCGGGCTGACGACGCCGATTCTGCAACTGATCCGATCCCGCGCCTCTTCAGCGACAACGTTCCGGATCTGAAGCCCAGAAAGAAAGCGGCCTATTCGATTCTGATCTCCGTAGCCGACCCGCGCAGCGGCGCGCCGCTGCTGCGCATTGCGGACTTGCTCATCGGCCCCGGCGGGCGGGTGGTCGCCCTCCACCTGAGCCGCCCGGTGGATCGCGATGCCTACCGCGCCGGTCTGCCGGAGCCGGCCGCTCCCGTCGCCGACCCGTTGCGCCCCCTGCTCGAGCAGGCCGCCAGGACCAATACAACCGTCGAGCCTCTCTCCTACACGACGACGGATGTTCCGCATTCGATCAGCCGCGTTGCCCGAGAGACTGAAGTGGACATGCTGCTGATGGGGTTTCATAAGGCGGTGGTAGGCCGGGCCTTTCTCGGAGGAACCGTCAGCCGCATCCTCGCCGGCGCGCCGTGCGACGTGGCGATTTTCATCGATCGCGATTTTGTCTCGGCCCGGCGTGTCATGGTGCCGTTCCTCGGCGGACGCCACGATCGACTGGCGCTCGACCTCGCGGGCAGGCTCGCCCGATTTGCCGGCGCAGCGATCACCGTCCTGCATGTCGTTGCCCCGCGTCGTAAGGCCGAACACCAGCTCGACGCCCAGGCGGCGGTCGATCGGGTCTTCAGCGATCCTTCGCAACTTGCGCCCGTGAGCGTTCGAGTTGTCAAACACGACTCGCCGGTGGACGCGGTGCTCGAGACGGGCAAGGAATTCGACCTCGTGGTGATCGGCGTATCGGAAGAATGGGGACTCTCGTCGAATCCGTTCGGCTGGCGGCCGGAACGGATCGCCGAGAATCTGCCGGTTTCGATGCTCATTGTTCGAAAAGTGTCGGGCTCGGCCCGCCCCCGCGGTTCATCGGCTCCCCCGCCCGGAACGGCCTCGCAAGTGGAGCAAACGCCAGTTCCGGAAACCGTAATCCTGAAAGATACGACTCCTACATCTTGATGAATTTTTTCGCGGACTACCGCCCATGGTGTCGCGAAAGAAGATTTTTCTTGAAATGATATTGGACGCGCTGTAGGGTAACCCTAGAAATGGATGGGGATGCCGCAATATCGGTTGATTGCCATAGATCTGGACGGCACCCTTCTTTCGCCGACGGGGCAGGTCACCCCACGGGCCAGAGCGGCGGTTCACAACGCTCTGTCCGCAGGGTTGCTCATCTGCTTCGCAACCGGACGGAACTGGACCGAGAGCCGTGCGATTCTCGATGCCGTCGGCCATTTTCCAACGGCGGTTTTCGTCGGCGGCGCGGTGGTGGTCGACACGCATCAGCGCGTAACGCTGCATCGCACCCTGATGGAACCGGTCCTGGCGGCGGAGGTCTGCGGGTTTCTCGAATCGTTTGGCCACGCCGTGCTGGCACTGCAGGAAACGGAAGCGGCGGGCGTCGATTACCTGATCAGCGGGGAGGTCGAGCTCAATGCGGCGACGCGTCTCTGGATGAAGGCCACCAGTGCAACCGTCCATCGCGTGCCGCGACTTGGCGACTATCCGCATCCGCACACGATCCGCGTCGGCATCGTCGCGGATCTGAACGAGATTTCCCGCGCACGGGCGGAGATGGACAAGCGGTTTGGAGAGCGGGTCCTGTGCCACAACCTCGCGGTTCCGGCGCAAGGGCTTGAAATCATGGAAGTCTTCGACCCGGCGGTGAACAAGTGGGAAGGAATTCTCCACGTCGCCCGGCAACATAACGTGGCGCCGGAGCAGATCATCGCGATCGGCGACGACATGAACGACATTACGATGATCCGCAACGCCGGCCTGGGCGTCGCGATGGGCAATGCCCGACCGGAAGTAATCGCCGTCGCAAAAAGGGTCATCGGCACCAACCGGGAAGAAGGCCTGGCGGCGTTTCTCGACGAACTGGTCGCGTCTCACCTGGTTGAGCCGGCTGAATAAAACAACGCACCGCCGGTGGAGCCGGCGTAACGATCTCAGGGATGTGTGCGAAAGGATTCGCAATGGCTCGAACGGCCGGCGTGCACGATGCACGCCGGCCGTTTTTGATTTGATCATGTGAGACAGCCTTCCTTTCGCTTGTGGAATTCGCTGACCGTCCCGAGTCAATCCAAGCCCAAGGATTTGGAAGTGACCGCCGGTCCTGCGGGGTCGCACGTTAGGACTTGGACCGGGGTACTCTCCGCCCGGTCGCCATCCATGGGCTTTCACTTCGTCGAAGAGGCGGACCTTTGGTCCGGCCGCTACGCGTGCGAGGACCAAACCACAAATTTCCAGGACGCTGCCGATTTCCGCGCAGGACGCTGTCGCCGACGGTCGGGTCAAGCTACAGAAAGCACGCCGCTCGCCGGCTTCGCGGAAGTGCCGGTGCGGAAACTGAAAAAACCGTTCCGGCGTGATTTGATTGCGCGGCATGACTGAAGAAACTGCACGGAGCGATCCGTGGCGGTACGGTCGGCGGCTCATCCGCGAAGCCGCAAGCGGCGGGGGCATACGATGGCAGCGAATGACCGAAAATAAATGCGGATCAGTATTGAAATCACAAGCTGCAGGAAACCGCGGCGCCGATTCAGACACGGTATCGGCGGGCAGAAAGTACCGGCGCGGCGACGGCGAGCAACATCACAGAGGCAGGTTCGGGAGCCGACACGAGTCCATCCACAGTAATGCCCGTCGGCGAGAGGCCGAAGCTGCCGTCCTGATAGGGATTGCCGGTGGACGAGAGCAGATAAAGCCGAAACGTGATGGGGTTGGCGTCGGCTTGAAGCGAGGGAACGCCGGTGAGGTCGAACGTGCCGACGTTCGGATTGTTAAAGTCGCCGGTTCCACCGTTCGAGGTGACAACTGGTGGCTGGGGTGAAAGATGAGCCGTCGGTGCTGTATTGCAGTGCCGGCGTGATCGAGCCGCCGGACGGGCCGAGCAGCATTCCCACGCCGAGTTCGGGAAGGAAATGCAGATGTGACCTGAATCCGGACCCGCCGCAACCGGCAGACGATAGAGCCCAGCGCGGCCATTGGACTCCCATCAACCCGAACCAATTTCACGCAAACGAAGTTCAACGATGCGCGGCAAGCGATCGGCGCGACGTTTGGAATTTTCCCCTTTGGGATTTGGAATTTATTTCGGCTTTGGTGTTTGGGCTTTTTGATTTCTGCGCCGCGCGAGGTGCGCATCTTGTTTGGCGCGGTTTCCGCAGACGGCCATGCTGCACCATCGTCTTCCGTGTCGGCGTGTTTGATCGAGGAAAAAGAGGACGCAGTTGTGTCCAGGGCACGCCTTGACGTGGCGAAAATCCGCCGACGAAACGAATTCGGCGATTGCTTCCGCGATGGGCGCCAGCAATGATTCCGGCTTGCGCCATCTGCGACGTGTGCGGAGACGAAAACCTGCCGCGGATACATCTCCCCGCCACTTTGATGAGGGACGCGGCTCGGGTTCCAGCGACCAGAAAACTTCATCCATTTCCAAAAGTTTCTTCAGCGGGCCAAGCCGGGTCAGCGCCTGCGCCTTGAGGGACTTGCCGCGATGAGCTTTGACAAAGCCTCGGAACCACTCGCGCAAATCCCGCGCCTTTGCGGCGACTCGGTCGAGATCCTTTGCAGACATTTTTGATTTTGCGATCGCGATGTCGCCATCCGAAAGCAATCCCGCATGCCTCATCCAGGACAAATAGTTGTCACCATTGCTCCACCAGTCGACAAGCTCATCCACCGGCCTGGCCAGGGAATTCAAGACGTCCAGACCCAATACACCGGCAACGAACACGGGAGGCGGCAGTGATTGCTGAATCTTCATTCTTCTCCCTCTCCAGCCATGGACCACCGAACTCCCGCTGTTCAGAAAAAACCGGTTAGAATGTGTTTGACCGGTTATGAGGCTGGTGCTATCGTTTTTCACTCGCTGCGCTACTCCGCAGATCGAAAGGAAAATCATGATTGTCAATTACCGCACCGCTGAGGTCAATGGCCTCAGAATTTTCTACCGGGAGGCAGGCCGCCCGAACGCCCCCACTTTGCTGCTGCTCCACGGATTTCCCAGCTCCAGCCATATGTTCCGCGACCTGATTCCTCTGCTGGCAGAAAAATATCATCTGGTCGCTCCCGATTTCCCCGGCTTTGGGCAGTCGGGCATGCCGGACCGCGGCAAGTACCAGTACACCTTCGCGAACATCGCGGAGACCATCGCGGGATTTTCCGAGGCAATCGGCCTCAAGAAGTTTGCCATATATATTTTCGATTACGGTTCTCCCGTCGGCCTTCGCATGGCCCTCAAATTTCCGGATCGGATTTCCGCAATCGTTTCCCAAAATGGAAATGCCTATGAAGAAGGGTTGAGCAACGGATGGGACCCGATCCGAGCCTATTGGAGGGACCCGTCCCAGGCCAATCGTGACGCCCTGAGGGCGTTCCTCAAACCTGAAACGACCACCTTCCAGTATACGCACGGCGTCACGGATACCAGTCTGGTATCTCCTGACGGTCGCTCGCTGGATGATTTTTATCTCGCGCGGCCCGGCGCAGACGAAATCCAGTTGGACCTTTTGAAGGATTACGCCAGCAACGTCGCGCTCTATCCACAGTTTCAGCAATATTTCAGGAAGCATCATCCGCCGCTCCTGGCGGTTTGGGGAAAGAATGATCCGTTCTTCCTCCCCGCGGGGGCCGAAGCGTTCAAGCGCGATATCCCAAAGGCCGCGGTTCAATTCTTCGACACCGGGCATTTCGCCCTCGAAACGCATTGCCGCGAGATAGCCGATGCCATTGTCCCATTTCTGGCACAGGGCCGTTGGCAACTGATCAACCTCTACAGGGGAATCCGGATATGCCTGATTCCAAAATGACCATCGTTCTGGTTCACGGCGCGTGGGCGGAATGCGCGTGTTGGGCCCAGATCATTCGTCCCATTGCAAGAACAGGGATTGGAAGTGGTCTGCGCGCCGATTCCGCTGACAAGCCTCAGGGATGATGTTGGTGCGCTGGATCGAGTTCTGGCCAGGACTGCCGGCGACATCGTCCTGGTTGGGCATGCGTACGCCGGCGCGGTCATCGGCGCCACCAGGAATGAGCGCGTCAAGCTTCTGGTTTATGTGGCCGCCCTGGCGCCCGACGAGGGAGAGACCGTGGCTGAAGTGTTTTACCGGGAAGCGCCCCACGCACTGGCCCCGAAACTGGCTCCCGATGCGAACGGGTTTATCTGGATGCCGCCGGAAGGCTTCGAGCATGCCTTCGCCCAGGATGCACCGACCGATGTGAAGTCGCAGCTTCTCGCCACACAACGACCAATCCATGTGAAGTGCATTCAAGAGAAGGTCCCCCGGCCACTGTGGAAGGACAAGCCGGCCTGGTTCCTCATCGCCGAGAATGATCGAATGATTCCGGCCAAGACCCAGCATTTCCAAGCCGGGCGGATGGGCGCCACGGTTCGCGCCCATGCCGTGGATCACTCGCCGATGCTGACTTCGCCGGGCACCGTCGTTGACGTTCTGGCCGAATCGATCCGAACCACCTTGAAGAGTGCCTGACCCCCTTTGGCCGCGGGAGCAATCATGAAAAACAATGTCGCCATGATCACCGGCGCCAGTCAGGGAATTGGCCGCGCGACAGCCTTGAGGTTGGCCAGGGATTTTTCTTCCATCGTACTTGCCGGCCGCAACGGCGAGGCGCTGAACGAATTGGCAAAAGCTGTCGATCAAGCGGGAGCGGAGACTTTGCCGCTGCCCCTCGACCTTCGCGATCCGGCAGCGGACAAGGCGCTGGTGGACGAGACACTGAAACGATTTGGAAGGATCGACGCCCTGATTAATATAGCCGGCGCTGTTCCGTAGATCGATCTTCTGGAAATGACGGATAGTCAGTGGGACGACGGAATGGCGTTGAAGCTGCACGGGGCACGTCGCATCACGATTCATGCCTGGAATGCGCTGAAGGAGTCGAAGGGCTCGGTCGTTTTCATGTCAGGTAACTCCGCGGAGGCTCCCAAATCAGCCTACGCGGCCGTGGCGACGATCAACGCGGCCATCGTCGCGATGGCTCGCGCTTTTGCCGAGCGAGGCATTACGGATGGCGTCCAGGTCAACAGCGTGCTGCCAGGACCTGTCCTGATCAACCGTCGCAAAACCTATATGGAAAAATACGCGCCGGCCCACAACATGACTTTCGACGAGGCGATGGAAAAGTTTCCCGCCCAGGCGGGAATCAGCCGGTAGGGGCAACCGGAAGAGATCGCGGATCTCCTGGCGTTCCTTGTCTCACCTCAGGGAAAATGGATGATGGGGAGCGCCGTGCGCATGGACGGCGGCTATGTTTGGGGCGGGGGCCGGAGACGTGATGGCGACGGTACAAATGACAATGCTGGCCGGCTTGCCCTACACCGCGCTGCGCAACGCGGTCATCGCGCACCCCACCATTCCGGAAGGGCTGGTTCCGCTCCTCCTGGGGGTTGCGGCAAAGCGGGAATTCCCAGTCAAACGTTAATCCCAGTGATTTTCACGGCGAGATACTTCTGCCGATGCCCGATCGTCTTATGAAAGCCCTTGCGGCGACGGTAACGCACCGTGCGGACTTTCTTGCCCTTGACCGGGCCGATGATGTCGGCGGTGACAGTGGCGCCGGCAACGAGCGGGAGGCCGATTTTGGGTTCCCCTTCGCCGGCAACGAGCAGGACGCGATCGAAGGTGATGGTGGTGACGTTGTCATCGGCCGGGCGGTCGATGTGAAGTGTGTCGCCGGCGGTAATTTTGTGCTGTCGTCCGCCTTCGTCGATGATCGCGTACATGGTCGTTAACTCCGATTGCTACTGCCGGGATTTTGGAAAAGGGAGGGATTGTGGCAGAATCGGCCGGCAAGTCAAGGATGTGTCTTTGAAACACAGCCGCCCTCGGCTGTGTTCGACCGCAGGTCGAATCGAATCCGCTCCGGCCCGCGAAAGATATCGGCCTTTGGCCGACACAGCCGGGGGCGGCTGTGCTACATCGATAGACGAATGCCCCCTGCCGATCCTCGCTCCGATGCGCAGTTGGTCGCCGACCTGAATGGTGGCGACGAATCGGCGTTTGACGCCCTCTATTTCCGCCATCGCGATTGGGTCGCCCGGCTCGCTCACCGCTTTACCGGAAACAGCGCCGATGCACTGGATGTCCTACAGGAGACGTTTGCCTATCTGTTTCGCAAATTCCCGGGGTTTGTGTTGTCGGCGCGGATGACGACCTTTCTCTATCCGGTGGTGAAGAATCTCTCAATCGCCGCTCGGCGGAAGAGCCGGCGCGAGATCAACCTGCATCAGTTGCCCGAACCGCCGCCGGCCATGCATTTGGCGGGGGAGGATCAGCGCGGAGAACTGGGGATCGTTCTGGGCGAATTGCCGGCCGGGCAGCGGGAAGTGGTCCTGATGCGATTCGTGGATGATTTGAGCCTGCTGGAAATCGGACAGGCCCTGGGGATACCGGAAGGAACGGTCAAGTCCCGGCTGCATAATGCGTTACAGACCCTGCGCGGAGACCCGCGGGTGCGCGATTATTTTCAATAAATTTCCGTTCGTCGTGAACGTTTGATCCCGGGAAAAGACTGAATGGTAGTTGACGTGCCATGATCGATTCACCGAATCAACCTGACGAACGCCGCGACGACGATGTGCCGCAACGGCTCAGGAATGACCTGGCCGCGGTGTACGGCCCATCGATCCAGATACCTGGGTCGGTTGATCGTTTGATTCTCTCCGCCGCCCGCGCCGGCATGGCCAGGCGACGCCGGTCGCATCGCATCATTCGCTGGGTGGGCGCGGCGGCGGCAGCGGCCGCGCTGCTGATCAGTCTGCGTATCGCGCTGGTCCATCCGTCGCAGTCGTCGAATCCGGTCGCACTGGTCGGCGATGTCAATGGGGACGGGAAGGTGGATATTCTGGACGCGTATGTCGTGGCCCGCGCGATTCACGACCATGCCCGGCTGAATCCGGCTTGGGATGTGAATCGGGACGGCGTTGTGGATGAAAAAGACGTCCAATGGATCGCCAGCACTTCCGTGAGCGTGGGACCGGGAGGTGGGAAATGAGGGGTCTAGTTTTCCGAGCAGCGAAAACCAAAGTGGCATGGGCGTCCCGCCC
Source organism: uncultured Phycisphaerales bacterium (assembly GCA_963754335.1). Lineage (GTDB taxonomy): Bacteria > Planctomycetota > Phycisphaerae > Tepidisphaerales > Tepidisphaeraceae > JBBSDP01. The sequence goes on along the minus strand of CAVWFQ010000003.1, from coordinate 1,297,617 downwards.
ATGCTCTTACCACATTGACACGGGCGGGACGCCCGTGCCACGAGGCAACAAACCGGGGCTCGGATCACTCATAGGTCTTGTATTGATCCTGAGTCTTGGGGGATTCGACCGTCCGTCAGCGCCTTCCGGGGAGACGACGTCGCCGGCGGCCCAAGCGGTGCAATTTAGCGCAGTCGATGTCTATGTCGATCCGCAGGGGCAGCCACTTGCGGCGTATCAGTTAGAAATTAATGCCCTGCCGCAGGGCATGAAGCTGGTCGGCATCGAGGGGGGAGATGCCGCGGCTTTTCATGATCCCCCCTATTATGATCCCCGCGCGCTCATGGGGGGCCGGATCATCATCGCGGCCTTTAACCTCGAGAAAGATCTCCCCACCCAGAAGTCACGCGTGGCGACATTAATGTTTCAAATTCCCGCCGGCGCCAAACCGAATTACACCACCAATTTGCAGGTGGCTGCATCGCCGGAAGGTCGAATCATTCACGCGGATGTCAGCCTGATCGAAAAAGGAGCTGCGCCATGACTGGAAAAAGGCTTCGAACCGCATTTCTGCGTCTCGCCGGTTTTCTCTCGTGCATCGCCATCGCGATATCGATTTGCGGCTGCGCCGCAATGGTCACGAAAATGAACGCGGTGTCGCCGATGGATCCGTCTGAAACGGGCCCCTATGGTGCGCGCCCGCTTCAATCACTCCGTATGCAGGAACACAGAACGACGCCGTGGCGAAGGTCAATCTCCCCCCCGAATCGCTGCCGCGCCGCTCTGAAGAATTGTGGGTGATCGAAAAGCACGCCTCACCGCAGGCGCAGACAAGACAACCACAGGATGAGATTCCCGGCAGCGGAACGCTGCTGGCTAAACAGGCCGGCGACAAGCTCGTCCCCGTGCCCCTCAAGCACACGGATGTAAAGGCAACAATCGAAGGATACATCGCCTCGGTGGATGTGACGCAGCAGTATCAGAATCCGTACAACGAGAAGATCGAAGCCGTTTACGTTTTCCCGCTTCCCGACAACGCGGCGGTGAGCGAATTCGTGATGACGATCGGCGAGCGGCGGATTCGTGGCATCATCCGAGAGCGGAAGGAAGCGGAGGAAATCTATCGCCAGGCGCGCAGCCAGGGATATGTGGCGTCGTTGCTCACGCAGGAACGGCCGAATATCTTCACGCAGTCGGTGGCGAACATCGAGCCGGGAAAGCGGATCGACATCGACATTCGCTATTACAACACGCTGGAGTATGTGGACGGGTGGTATGAGTTTGTCTTCCCGATGGTGGTTGGTCCGCGATTCAATCCGCCGGGATCGACCCAAGGCGTCGGCGCGGTGCGCGCAATGCGCCGGGCATTTCGGGTCAATCCACGGAGGTGCAATATCTTCGACCCGACGAGCGCAGCGGACATGACATCTCGCTGGCAGTCGATCTCGACGCCGGCGTGGCGATCGAAGGGCTCGACAGCCGCAATCACAAAATCTCCGTGAAAAAGGAGACCGAACGGCGGGCACAGGTTGCGCTCGATCCATCGGATGCAATTCCGAACAAGGATTTTGTGCTTCGCTACAAAGTAGCCGGCGGCGAGGTCAAATCAGGGCTGGTCGTTCATCGCGATCGGGCGGGCAATGGGTATTTCAGCCTGATGCTTTTTCCGCCGGAGGATCTGACGCGGCTGCCGCGCAAGCCGCTGGAGATGGTTTTCACGATTGATGTTTCGGGGAGTCAGAGCGGCAAGCCCCTGGAGCAGGAGAAGGCCGCAACGCGATATTGTCTGACCCATATGGGCCCGGACGATACGTTCCAGGTGATCCGGTTTGGAGACACGGCGCAGCGCCTCTTTCCCGCGCCGATGCCCGCCGACACCGCCCGCGTCCAACAGGCCCTTCGGTGGGTTGACGGCTTCGATGCCCGTGAAGGAACGATGCTCGTCGACGGGCTCCGCGCGTCGTTGCTATATCCCCCTGACCCGAATCGATTGCGCTTCGTGACGTTCCTGACGGATGGGTTCATCGGCAACGAATCCGAAGCACTGGCGGAGATACACAAAGACCTGGGCCCGGCACGAATTTTCAGTTTCGGCGTCGGCTCATCGACCAACCGCTATCTGCTCGACCACATGGCGAAGATGGGAAACGGCGCGGCCGCCTACCTGGGATTCAACGACGACGCCAACGAAATCATGGCGGCCTACTTCGCGCGAATCAGCCATCCGGCGCTGACCGACATCCATGTCGATTTCGGCCCGATGGCCATCGATCAGGTCTATCCAGCGCGGATCGGCGACTTGTTCGTCGGACGGCCGGTACTTCTCACCGGTAAATTCAGCGGCCCGCTGCCGAAAGAAATCAAGGTCAGCGGATCAGTGGGTGGAGAGACGCGCGAATTCATATTGCCCGCCATCGAAACCGGCGAACCCGCGGATCATCCCGCCCTGGCGGCGCTCTGGGCACGGCAGAAGTTGTCGGACCTGGGGGACCGCGCGACCTACGAAGCGACTCACGATCTGCCGCAGGAAATTCGTCAGATCGCGCTCGAATATGGACTCCTATCGGATGCGACGGCGTTCGTCGCCGTCGATTCGCTGACTCGGACCAAAGGCGATCACGGCACCAGCGTCGCGGTGCCCGTGCCGATTCCGGATGGGGTTCGGTATGACACGAATGTTCAGCAGTAGAAGCGTCTGAAATGGGGTCCGATGTCCTCTTCCCCCTCTCCCGGTACTCCGCGGTACTCCGGGAGAGGGTCGGGGTGAGGGTCCCTTTCGAAACAGAGCGACTCGTGACTTCCGACTACGCCCTCACCCTAACCCTCTCCGGGAGTACGGCGGAGTACGGGGAGAGGGGACAAGAATCGCGCTCGCCACAATTGAGCGTTGCACCCCTCACTTCGTTATGGGTTGGAATAAAATCCCCCGTTGACAGTACCGGTTATGATCGCGTCGGGCTGACGGGCAGCGCGGGACGATCCGCGCCGGCGGGTAGACTGCCGATCGGCAGGGGCGGCTGACTGAATGCCGTCCGGCGTGTCTGATGTTGCGGAGTTGTAAATGAGGTCCGTTGTCAAAAAGTTGGTTCTCGTACTCTTTGGCGTGGCGGTTCTCGCCGCCGCCGGCGGCTGGTACTGGGAACACAACGCCGCCGCGGCGGTCTCGTTCCGCACCGACGAAGTGCATCGCGGCGAGCTGCTGGCGACGATCGGCGCTTCGGGGACCGTCGAGCCGCAGGAAGTCATCGACGTCGGAGCGCAGATCGAAGGGCAGATCCTCTCGTTCGGCAAGGACGACAAGGGAAACATGGTCGATTATGGCTCGCAGGTGGAAGCGGGAATGGTCCTCGCGAAAATCGACGACTCGCTTTACGCGGCCGACGCGGCAAATGCGGCCGCCACGCTCGAGCAGGCCAAGGCGGGGGTGGCGCGCGGTCGCCGATCTGGGTCAGATGAAGGCCAAGCTCGACCAGGCCGCCAGTGATTGGGAACGCGCCCAGAAGCTCGGCCCGTCCGATGCGCTGTCGCAGAGCGACTACAACACCTATAAGGCGAACTTCGGAATCGCCCAGGCCAACGTCGGCGTCGATGAGGCCGCCATCACCCAGGCCAAGGCGACCGTCGCGCAATCGGAAGCCGCCCTGAAAAAAGCGCAGCAGAGCCTGGCCTACTGCACGATCACTTCGCCGGTGAAGGGCGTCATCATTGACCGCCGAGTCACCATCGGCGAGACGGTCGTCTCCAGCCTCAATTCCCCGAGCCTGTTTCTCATCGCCAAGGACCTGACTCAGATTCAGGTCTGGGTATCCGTGAATGAGGCGGACATCGGAAACATTCGGCCGGATCAGCCGGTCACCTTCACGGTCGATGCCTATCCGGGCAAGACTTTTCACGGCACGGTCGGGAAAGTCCGGCTGAACGCAACGATGACGCAGAACGTGGTCACGTATACCGTTGAAGTGAATACCGAGAATCTCGACAGCAAGCTCCTTCCCTACCTGACCGCCAACGTGCAATTCGAGGTGAATCACCTCAACAATGCGCTTCTCGTTTCAAACGCGGCATTGCGCTGGTATCCCGATCCGCAGATGGTCGCTCCGGACGTTCGGGCGGCGCTGGCGGAAAAAACAAAGAACTCCGCCAGCCACACCGGTTCGTCCACGGAACCATCAGGGTCTCCGGAAGCGACCACTCAGCCAAATCATTCGGCGGCTGCCGGGGCGAACGGTCCAACGAGTCGCCCCGCCCACGCGCACAAAAATCGCGGCGGCGACGCGGCACCGGGGCGCGGGACCGTCTGGATTGTCTCCGGAAAATTTGTCCGGCCGGTGAAAATCCGCATCGGCCCGACCGACGGGATCGTGACCGAAGTCGTCTCGAGCGAAGAGGATCAATTGAAAGAAGGCAGCCTCGTCGTGACCGGCCAGGTAAAGGCGCATGACGCGGCCGCGGCGGGCGGCACGACCAATCCGTTCGCGCCGCAATTATTCCGTGGTGGTGGAAGCGGAGGCGGTCGCCCATCGCGGTGAAGTAATTTCTGCTCCCTCTCCCAGTACTCTGGGAGAGGGTTGGGGTGAGGGTCACCCGTGTCGAGCGTTGAAGACCCTCACCCCGCGCCCTCTCCCGGAGTACCGGGCGAGGGGGAGCATTTTGGACCACCAGACTTGAAGTAAAAGAAAATTGGACATTGACCTCATGGAATTGATCAGGCTCAACAACGTTTTCAAGACCTATCACCTCGGCGAAATCGACGTGCCGGTGCTCAAAGGTGTTTCGCTCGAGGTCGGTCGCGGCGAACTGGTTGCACTGATGGGAGCGTCCGGTTCCGGCAAGAGCACGTTGATGAATATCCTCGGCTGCCTGGATCGCCCATCGTCCGGCGAATACTGGTTGGACGGCGAAGACGTCTCGCAGCTTTCCGCCGACGAGCGGGCCATGGTCCGCAATCGAAAAATCGGCTTTGTTTTTCAGAGCTTCAACCTGCTGCCGCGCACCAGCGCGCTGGACCAGGTTCTCATGCCGCTGACGTATACCGCCGAGCATCTGTCCGACGTCGACGCGCGGCAGCGCGCGGTCGAAGTGCTCGGACGCGTCGGACTCGCCGACCGGTTGGACCATGAGCCGTCGCAACTGTCCGGCGGCCAGCAGCAGCGGGTGGCGATCGCCCGATCGCTGGTCAATCGCCCCCCTCTTCTCTTTGCCGACGAGCCGACCGGCAACCTCGATTCGCGCACCAGCGAGGAAGTGCTGCGCATGTTCCAGCAACTCAACGCTGACGAGGGAATTACCATCATCCTCGTGACGCACGATGCCAACGTCGCCCGCCATGCCAAACGCGTCATCCGAATTCATGACGGTTTGATCGAGTCGGGCGCGTTTGGGGAAGAATCAGCGGAAGTTCTGCCGCTGGCGACGAAGGTGGCGCAATAGCAAACATAAGGACGCGCCATCTTCCACGACGGGGCAGAGCGACGCCATACTTCTCTGGAAAACGCGGAACAAATCCGCCGCGCCGCCCCGCATACGTTGTGCTGTCAGGTTCAGAAGAGCGCATCCAATGCGGGGCGGCGCGGCGGCTTGATGGTGCGGCGACACCGCACTGTCGTGCGCCGCTCTGCCCCGTCGTGGTGATTACAAAAGTTGTGCTTTATGAAGATTTACCGCACATTTCAAACTGCCACCAAAGCCCTCAGCCGCAACGTCATGCGTGCGATTCTGACGACGCTGGGGATCATCATCGGCATTGCCGCAGTCATCGCGATGATGGAGATCGGCAACGGCTCGTCCGCCGCCATCCAGAAAACCATCTCCAGCATGGGCGCGAATAACCTGTTGATTTTTCCCGGCGCGGCTTCGAGCGGCGGGGTGAATTTCGGCGCGGGGACCGGCATGACGCTCACGCCTCAGGATTGCGACGCGATCCTGGCCGCCTGCCCGGATGTTCGTGATGCGGCTCCGGTGGTCCGCGCGGACCCAGGTCGTTTACGGCGGCCGCAACTGGGTCCCGCAATACATTTACGGCACAACCCCGGCCTTTCTGGGCGTGCGCGACTGGGACAATCCCGCCGAAGGCGCTGCTTTCACCGACGCCGACGTGCGCAGCGCGGCCACCGTCTGCATGATCGGGCAGACGCTCGTCCGCGAGCTGTTTCAGGGGGAATCGCCGATCGGCAAGGAGCTTCGCGTTCAGAACGTGGGTTTCCGTGTGCTCGGCGTTTTGAGCACCAAAGGGGCCAACATGATGGGAATGGACCAGGACGATATTCTCCTGGCTCCCTGGACGACCATCAAATTCCGCGTCTCAGGCACGTCCGCGCAAGTCGCCAACCAGAGCGCGGCGGCTTCGGCCTCCTCTTCATCGGTTTCGACGGCGGTCAACACGCTGAGCAACCTCTACCCCAACAGCCTGACGCTGTATGACACGCCGTCCACTCCGCAGCAGGCGGATACGCCGCAGCCGGTTCGATTCGTCAACGTCGATCAGATCATGATGGCGGCAGCGACGCCGGACGAGATCCGGCCGGCCATTCGCGAAGCGACGGACTTGTTGCGCGAACGGCACCGCATTCGTGCGGGAGCACCGGAGGATTTTCAAATTCGCGACATGACGGAGATGAGTAATGCGCTGGGCTCGACGACCACGCTGATGACGAGCCTGCTGCTGGCGGTCGCGTGCATCTCGCTGATCGTCGGCGGCGTAGGGATCATGAACATCATGCTGGTGAGCGTGACCGAGCGCACGCGCGAGATCGGCCTGCGGATGGCGGTGGGCGCCCGCGCCCGCGACATCCTCTGGCAATTTCTCGTCGAGGCGATCGTCCTCTGCCTGGCCGGCGGCGCGATCGGCATCGTCCTGGGAATCGGCACCTCCTGGCTCGTCACGTACTTCCTTCGCTGGCCGACGCTTTCCTCCCCGATGGCAGTTCTGGCGGCGGTGCTCGTTTCGGCAGGTGTGGGAATTGTCTTTGGCTTCTACCCGGCCTGGAAAGCATCGCGGCTCGATCCGATTGATGCGCTGCGCGATGAGTAAGGTTTCACTTCAATCGCAATAGACGTATCGATACTGCGCGTACAATTCGGGGCGAGCGTCGGATCGTGCGCCGACACGTGAAGCGCGGCCATTCCGATGAAGCTGCGCGAGGGGGTAAAGCGCAGCCCATCCAGGGCGGCATTGACCAGGTTGACCGGACCGCCAAATTCCATCACGACGCGGTCCCCGGCGCCGTCACCGAGGCCAAAGGTCAGCCCGGCAGCGCTCGGCAGGCGAATGGTTCCGCGCCGGGCGCTCAACCGGACTCTGATCGACTTGCGGCGGGGATTTGCCGAGGTCAGTCGGATCGCGTTTCCCGCCGCCGTCGAAAATTCGAATGGCGTATCGCACACCGTGGACTGTGGCGGCGGCAGGCTCGGAGCGGAGATTGCCGCGTCGCGGGGGATCACGTTTGCTGCTTGGAAATCGTCAGCGTTATTCCGAGGCGCCGCGCCACGGGCATTGCCCGGCGCGAGAAGGGCCTGGCGGATCATGTCGGGGGTGGCCCGCGCGATCGCGACCGGCATCACATGAGCCGACCCCATCGCCAGACCGCAGACCATCGTAAAGGGCCGGCGTTTGAACGATGGCTCGACGCCCAATCCCAGCGCCGCCGATCGAAGCAGAGCCGACAATTGTCCCAAGCGCGATTCTTGTCCCCTCTCCCGGTACGCCGGGAGAAGCGCCCGCCCAATGATCGCAAGGAACTCCGCCGGCGAAAGTGATTCGTTCCGCAAATCTCCCGCCACTTTAGGCAATTGGCGTCTTGCCAAAGCAAGCAACTCGATCGCTCCCGCGCCACGGCCGCTCAGCCCGACGAACAACGGAGAGCGACGGGATCCGCCGGTCGCCGGATCGACCGCATCGTGACTCGGAAGAATCAGGACCAGCGCGGAACCGCCGCGATCCTGCCAGACCAGGAGGCGCGGTTCATGATTGGCGGTTGCATAAACGCCCTCGATCGGAGACCGCAGCTTGCGGTGGAAGTCGCGGAATCCTTTCGGCGGCGGGGGAAGGAGCGCTCCGTCGATGAAATCGCGCCACGCGGGATGCTTTCCCCAGACGTAAAGCTCGGCGCATGCCGCGGCGGGTGAACCGGGCGCCACCCGGCGCTTTGACCGTGCGAGGGCGCGCGAACGCCCGGCTCGGTTTCATTTTTGGAGCCAATGCCATGAATTCCATGCGGGGGTGTCATGGTGTTTGTGCCCGCGCCTTGTGGGAATCGGGCAGATCCGGGAGCTTTTCAGGCATCTCTCGAAGCATCTCCTGCGCGCTGGACCAGACGCGAACGAGGACTTCGTGGCTTACTCCGCCGCTGGGATTTTCGGTAATTGAGACCGGCACCGGATCGGAGCCGTGGGTCGCCGCCTGGCGAAAAAGGGCCCAGGGGGCATCCGACCCGCCCGCCGGAAAGCTGGCGGCTTCAACTCCTCCGTCGCGCTTCAGTTTCGTCAGCAGTGAAACCGTAATCCCGCCGCGCAGCGCGCTGCCCCCATCGATCGCGAAAACCGGGGGACGCTCGGCGCTCAGGTACATCTGTTCGGCGATGGCATCCTGCGCTCCGGAATGTCGGACCGAGACCGCCTCCCAGGCGCCGCGGCGATTGGCTTTGGCGATCTCCAGGTTCCAGGGCGCACGCTCGGTCAGGAATCGATCCAGATGCCGCAACCAGTCCAGGTACGCCCCCCAGTTTTCGGTCACGAGATCCAGGTCGCGAATTCGACGGGCAACGCCGCCGTTGAGTTGTTCAGAGCCGGGCGGTCGCAATGCATCGAGGTCTTCGCGAAGGGCCGCCAGGTCGTCCGCTTCCCAACCGCCGGCGGCCGACCGGTAAAGCGGGAAGCAATTGGTCGCCCGCTCATGCAGACGGCGGAGGCGATCGCGCGATGCCGGCTGGAGATCCGCGACCATCGCGTCGACGGCGTGCCGAGTTACATCGCCCCAGAAATCCTGAACCGCCGATGCCCCGGGATTGCCGCGACAGCGCCGCCTGCGGCAACAACTCATCGAGCGCGTGGCGGTCGCCTAACAGAGCGCAGCGTGTCGCGGCGGCGGATTGCGGATCGCAGCGCTTGAGCCAATCCACGACCGCCGACGCCGTCGGAGGCAGAGCACGATCGTTCAGAGGAGCCAGGGCGCGGACGGCTGATTGTTTCAATGTGGCAAAGCGTTCCTGCTCGGCGAGGATCGTCAGCGCGGCCCGCGGCCCATCGAGCGACTGATTGAGACGGACCTGAATCTGCTCGGGGCGCTGGGCGGTGAAGCGGGCGATGTCCGCCCAATGCTGAAGGTTCGGAGTTGCAATTCGCCGCGCCCACCCCTGCCAGGTCTCGAGATAGACCTCCCCGCGCCGCTGAAGCTCGGCGGCGATGGCAGTGAGTTTTTCCCGAGCCGAGTTGGGATCGTCGAGGCCGCAACTGCCCACCTCCTGCTCGGCGGCCGCCAATGCCGCGAGCCAGACGCGCATGCGTCCGGAATCAGCGCCAGCGTCGAAAGAGATCATTCGGACCGGATCGGCCGATCCGGGTTCTCCCGAATCCGATCGCTGGGTCGCGGGCACGCTCGCGGCGGAGGCGAAAATCTGCTCCGGGCGCGCCAGGGCGGTCTGCCAGATCAGTGCCGACGCCTCGGCCTGGGCACGCTCGACCGCGCGGCGCGAAAGCGCTTGGAATTGCCCGGACGGGGAATGAGGATCGTCGGCCGCCTCGGGGCCAAACGGCAGCTTCAGGAGCGCGGCCCGCTCGGTGGCGATGCGGGTTCGCAAAGCCGACAGGGCCGGCTCGAGCCGGAAGAACGGGTGAGCGTCGCCGGTCTGCGTGGAAGGGGGAATGGCCGCCGAAGCCTCTTCGAGCAGTTCGTGCAGATGGGCATATTGCTCGCAGCGCTGGAGCAGGCGCGGACGGCCCGGGCCCAGGTGCAGCCGATCGAATTCCGCCATCGACTCGGCGACCGCCTGTCGCAATTCCAGCGGGCCGGCATGCTCGGGCAGGTTTGCCCCTAAAGCGGCGCCGAGCGTTCGCGCATCGCGAATGACCGACAATTCGTACCCGTCGATTTCCGCCGCCAGATTGGCCGCGGGATCGCTCGACAGGCGCGACGTGCTCGACGTGTCGCGGGTGAAGTGGGCGCGGAGTTCGGCCAGACTCTGCGGCAGCTCCAGCCATTTGAGCGCGGCTTCTCCCAATGGCATTCCTCGGCCGGTATCCCAAGGGCCCAGACCCTCGCCGCGGGCAATGCCGCCCAAAGCCTCGGTGAGAGCGCGATCGTCGCGCAGGTTGGGGGTGCGGGCGAGAAGTCGCTCTTCCTGATCGACGATGCTTCGGGCGGCGGCCAGCGATTGCGCGGTCGTCCGGGTCCAAACATCGAGCGCGCTATGCTGCTGCCGCAGCGAATCTTTCAACCAGTGTTCGAGTAATTCGGCCGCCCGCTGCTGCCGCCCGGCCGGAACCGCGACCTGGGCGTCATCGCCGCTGGCGCGGAGCACGCCGCGTCGCAGCAGCGCCATGATCTGTTGCAACTGGGCGGCGTTCATCTCCGCCGCGGCTCCCGCAGGTCCCCGCAGCGCCCGCAACTTCACCAGCTCGGTGGCCGGCGCGAGAAGCTGATCGATCGACACCGTCGAACCCGCGCGGGCAAACGGAACGACCGCGCCGACGAGCGATGCCGGCGGTGGGCCGGCGGCGGGCGGCATCTGCTCAACGGGCGGCGGAGCCAGCGCGGGAAGAAGAACCATTTCCTGAAAAACCAATCGATGGGCTGCCACGCGCTTTTCTTCCAATCGCTTCGAGAGCGGCAGCAGCCAGCTCGACGCATCTTCCTCAGCCAGGTCCGCCCCGCGCGTTTGAAAATCCAGAACGCTCATTCCCGGGAGGGCCGCGCGATCTCCCTGGTAATTGCCGGCGGCGTCGAACAGGGCCAGGGTTGAAAGCTGATTCGTTTTTGTCCGCTCTGCCAGCCGCCCCCAGAACTGGCGGTGCGGGCGAATGCGGTCCGCCACGCGCAGGTAACCGCAGACACTCACCGAAGCGATCAACACGGTGGCCGCTACGGCGGCGGTCACGAGAACGCGCCCGCGACGGCGGACCCCGGCCAAAACATCCTCCAGCGGCGTGACCATTCCCGCCTCGGGAAAGACCTTTTCGATGAGCAGATCGTGAAGGAAACAGGCGTGCGAAGGCCGGCGCGGAGCCTCATCGGATTCGGTCGCACCGGCCCCTCCCGCGGACGTCAGATAGACCCCGCGCAGGAACGGCGGGGACGTTCCCCCCGTCCGCGCAAGCAGTTCATCGACGAACGTCTCCAATCCCCCGAGCAGGTCGGTGACGGCATCTGGCAACAAAAACATTTCGTCGAGACGATCAATCCGTTTTGTCGACGGATTGGCCGGGCGGGAAGCGCGCTGATCGAGCAGCGACGCCCGGCGGGCGCGCAGACCCTCAACCATCTCCTGCATCCCCGCCCGAACCTCGGCGGCCTCGACCGAGCGGTCGTCCGTGCGCGGATCCTGCTCGCTTGACCAGCCGAGGATCTGGCGGCGCGTTTCAAACCCCCCGCCAGCCCCGAAGAAACCCGCGAACCCTTCGATCAGATCGGCCTTGGTAATCAGCAGGTAGAGCGGGAACCGCACGCGCAACTGAGTCCTGCGCCACCTCCACCTGCCTGGCCAGCAGCATCGCCTTTCGGCGCAGGGTCGCGGTATCCGACAGCAGATCCGGCGCGGAGACGGCGAGCAGCATTCCGTTGATCGGCTGCAATGGGTGCGCATTGCGCATCCGTTCCAGGAACGCGGTCCAGCGTAAATCCGGATTTTCGATCAGGTCCCCCGCCGAATCGAGCAAAACAGCATCGCGAAAAAACCACCAGTCGAACATGTACGTGCCGTTGATTCCCTGGCTCGGATCGGTGACGGGCAGGCCGCTCGGATCCATCACGGTCGGCAATTCAGCGCCGCGCAGCGCCGCGGTTTTGCCGACGCCGGTTTCTCCGCAGAGCAGATACCATGGCTTTTCATACGCACCGACGATCCTCGCAAATCCGTTCGTCCATTTTCCGGACATTTCCTCGTCGACGACGCGGTCGAGCGCGGCGCGGCGGCGGCGTTCGGCGCGGCGGTCGGCGACCGCCCACATCGCCAGCGCCGCGGCGCCGGCCAGGAGCAACCAGCCGATCGATCGGAGCGCGGTCGCGGAGTCGGCCCAGCGGCCGAGCAACGCCAGCCAAAGCACGCCGACAACCCCCAGCGCCAGCGCGAACGCCAGGCACAGGTGGTAATCGGTCAGCCGGTCAATGCTCAAACGGGGTCGTCGCATCTTTAACACTGTTAAAATCAAGGCGCCGGTGGAGCATGCGCGTGAGCCGCCGGCTCCAGCGCACTGGCGCACCACATCGATCGATGAATCCAGTTCTCGCGCCGAACGAAGGTTCATCATTACCGCGATCGCGATCGTCAGGAGCAAAGCGCTCAGGCTGACGGCGACGAGCACTTTGAGCTGCCGCCCGATCGGTGGCAGCAGGGCCTGGGTAAACAGCCCGCCGTAGGCCGACGGACAAATATGCTCGGCGCTGGGACGGATCAGGCGGCGGCCCATCGCACCCAGGAGGTCCTCGCCGGGCGGTTGGCCATCACCGGGCCGGAGCAGGTCGGCGGTCAGACTCAGACACGACTGCAACACTTCGAGTTGTCCGGTCTCGACGGCGTCTCCGTTGCAGAGCGCATCGGCCGCGGCGGCGAGGAGAACGCGATCCGGCTCAGCCCAGCGTGGCGACAACGGGCGCCAGTTTTCCGCAAAACTGAATCCGCCGCGAGTCAGGACGACATCGACAAACGATCGAAGCGGTCCGGCCACGGTGGCAAACAGCGCCGCAAGATCGTGGCGACGTGCCGTGGTCGACAGCCGCTCGAGCCTCTTTTCGAGCCGGAGGCGAATTTTCTCCGGCTCGACCATTTCAGCCTCCCCGCCCAGACGCTTGATCCGGTTGAGCCGGCAAATGTCGTTGAACAGCGGTTCGCAGAGCCACACCAGCGGCCGATCCATTTCGCCAGGTTCCGAAGGTTCCGCGGCCGAAACGTTCGGTCCCGTTTCCGCATCGCTGCCTGCAACCGGCGCAAACGCGATGGGCGCCAATTCTTCGTCATCCTCATCCGAGTCGTCGGCAACGGAGGCATCCGCGACCGGATCGCTCGATGCGCCAGCCGATGCGGTTCCGACACCGTCGAATTCCGAGTCCAGCAAATCGGGCAATGCATTCGCATCGTCGAACCAGAGATGCTCGAGGCTGGCGACACCCAAAGCGACTTTTGCCTGGGAACCGGTTTCTGGAGAAGGCGAGCCGACGAGCCGCGGCTTGGCAGTCAGCGGGCGGGGCTCGTCGACGGCCTGTTGGCCGCTGGCGGATTGGATCGGAATTTCACTCATGGCAGACCTCACAATCGATCAACCCCGATGACCTCATGGGTGCGCCCGGGACGACGAAAGTTGCGCCGATTCGGTGGCCGTCAAACGGCTGATTTCCAGCCCGCGCGACGTCACGAGCACTCGATAGTCCGCCGCATCACGGCGCGATCGTTCGGCGGGGAGAAGCCGGCGGCGCGGATCGTCTTCCACACTTGCATTGCGCGGCGGCTCGGGGCGACTGCTCAAGACCAGAAGGTCGTGCGCGCCGAAGTTGCGCGATGCCAGCCAGACCCCATCCTGTTTCGAAAGCGTCGCATCGGGCGCCTCGGCGGACAGTTCAAACATGCGGGTGCCTTGCGGGCGATCGATTGGGGCATGCGTGCTCGACGGACCATATTGCCAGTAGGAATCGACGGCCATCGCCTCGAGGTGGAGCCGGTTCTGCTCCGTCAACGGGATCAGATGGATGAAGACCCGCTCATCGCCGAGAGACTTGGCATAATCGCGGTCCAGGGACAGTTGAACGTTGTACGATGGCGATGCGCAGCCGACGGCCCCGACGCAGCAAAGCAGCAGGGGGAGAATCGAAGCAGTGTGCCGTTTCGTTTCTCTCATGATCGAACCAGCAATACGATGGCCCATGCCGTCCAGGCCGCGACGCTCAACAGCAACAGGCAATCCGGCAGAACACGCCAGCGGGTGGCAGGCCTTTGCGGACCGGCCAGCCAGGCCCTCGGCTCGCTGGTGACGAAGCGCCGGCCGTTTGCGTTCTGCCTGACGACGGCAACACCCAGCAAACCCAGCACCGGCGACCGCTCAAGGGTGAAGTCTGCCGCGGGGGCGCTCAGCGCCTCTCCGCCGCTCGTCAGCATTTCCAGCGCGGCGCTGCGCGTATCGAGACGGCGGAGCCAGATCCAGCGCGGTCCCATTTGCCGCCACAATCCGACCAGACCGGCCAGCGATCCGGTCCCGTAGACCGCAAGCGTGATCAGGCTCGCCAGCAGGAAGTTCCGATCGGCGCCCAGGGAGGATCCGTTTGCGTGCATCAGCCAGGCGGCCAATAGCGCTGCGAGGGGCAACGCGGGGAGCGATCGCACCAGCAGAAGCGCCCACGCCTGCGTGATTCCGATCCTTCCCCGTTCGTACTGATCGCGGGCGAGGCTTTCCTCGGGAGACAACACGCCGGACCATGCGGCGCTTGCCTTGGCCGAGAGCTTGGTTGCTTCCACCTCTTTGGTCCGAAGCTGCTTGCGGAGTTGCTTGATGACGCCGTCGCGCTCGGCCACCGCCGCCTGGGCGATTCGTTTCAATTCGGCGAGCTTGCGTTTTGCCTTCTCGCGAATCTGGTTGACCGCGTCGGCGACGGTCGCCGCCGGCGGGGTTGCGTGTTGTGCGATGTCCACAACGACCGGGGATCTGTGGACCTGTCCGGTCCGGGATGCGTTCACATGAAGGTACTCGAGCAACCGGACGCCCGCGTCATGCCGCAAAATGCCCGGGGGTGAAGCGAGAAAAGGATCAGACCGCTCGGACTCCGAGCCGGTGGAGGGCAGCTCAATTTGAAACAGACGACCGGCCACCTGCTGACCCACATGATGATCGAGCCGCCCTTCGAAAAGGTGGTCGAAGATGCGTTCGACATCCGCAAATGCAATCGACGGAAGCATCGCGTCGATGAGATCGATATGCGTGAGGACAGCCATCGAATTTCTTGAGGCCGCCAGGGCGCGGCGGAGCAATTGATGCGCCGGAGCGGCAAGTCGGATTTGCTGATGGAGCCACGCCCGACAGGCCGTGCGGGTTGCTTCGGCGTCCCGACCATCGGGATAGCGCCACGAAAAAGGGTCCTGTGCCGGCGGTGCAGAGGAATCGTATCGAACGACGACCTCCTGCGATTCGGGGAGAATTCCGGCTGGCGTCGGGCCATCGAATGGCTGGTCGAAATCGAAGTGAAGGAGCGTTCGGGCCGCCGCGGAAAAAGCCTCCGCCAGAGAGCGATTCCGCGGCGAAGCCTGAAGCAATGCCATGAACTGTTGCAATCCTTTCCAGGCAACAGTTTCATCAACACGGAATGGATTGACGCAGGCGATGAATATTGTGCCCCGGCGCAGAACCAGCCAGCGTTCCGAGGCCTCTTCGCCGGCGGCGGCGGCAAGGAGTTGGTCGCCGGAGCGAGCGCGAACGCACAAGGCGCGAGTCGTCATGCCCGCTACGTCGATCGCAAATCGAAGCTCTTCGGCCTGTTCCAAATCTACGGCGGGTTCGCCTTTTCTTCGGCTGAAGGTGAGGAGCGCGTTGCTCCCGGATGGCCCGACGAGCGCCTCGAATGCCTCGCGCCGATCTGAAGGCACGGCCAAGTCGCAACGCGATCCAAAATCGCACAGTGCCTTGAAAAGCGAGGCGAGCAGCACGCTTTTGCCAACGCGCGGCATTCCCCAGAACTCCACGACCGTGCTGGTCGATCGAATTTCGGCAGGCCGGTCGCCCGATCTCGTCGGCACCGACTCAGCGCTCAATGAAATTGCCGCAGAAGCACTCATCATTAGCCCGTTTACGCAAATCCCTCGAACCTGTTCGTGGCGGGCGAACCATCCGCCCACCGTGTGCCTGGGGATTGATAGGCTATCTTTGTTTGTCGTTAAGCCCCGCGACGCGATTTGCCCATTCGTATGACTGCCGAAGATAATGGGCAGGCTCAAGGCATGCAACAAAAATCATGATTGGATTGCCGGGTTTTCCCGCCTTTATGGACCATTTGTCCTGCTTATGAAGGATCTTCCCATCGACCCATCGTGACAAACGGTGATTCAACTTACTTATAAAATCCCGTCGACATGCAGTTCCGCGGTTTTTATTCGGACGCTTGCCCCATTTTTTGACTCGGTTACAGTTTCGATCCGAAGCGAAACCGGCGAAGGCGAAACGATTGTGAAATGCATGCCAAGTTTGACGGTCCTGATACCTATTCCGTTCAAAACCGTCGCGATGAACTCGATGAGCGGACGCCCCATCGGAATTGTATTCCTGGTTTCTCTACTCGGCGGATGCATGGTGGGGCCGGATTACCACGCCCCAAAGCCCTCCGTCGCGGCTCAGTTCGTCAATCCCAGCGCGCCCCCCACTACGCAAACCAGCGTGACCCAGGCGCAGCCGGTCGAGATGGTGCAATGGTGGCGAAACTTCAATGACCCGGTCCTGGATTCGCTCGTCGCCCGCGCGGTCGAGGCCAATCTGGACTTGCGCCAAGCCGCCTCGCGGCTGCGGCAGGCGCGCGCTCAATATGGCGTTGTAGCCTCAGGGCTCTTTCCCGAAGTTGACGCCAACGGCTCCTATTCGCGAACCGGAACCGCCAGCGGCGGTGTCTCAAACTCGACTCAAAACGGAGTGGTGACATCGCACGCAGTCGGCAAGCGATCGGACTTCTATATCGCCGGTTTCGACGCGACCTGGGAGCTCGACGTGTTCGGAGGAACGCGGCGAAGCGTTGAGAGCGCCGACGCAGGTATCGCTGCCGCCGTCGAAGATCGTCGCGATGTGCTGGTGACGCTCCTGGCCGAGGTGGCGACCGACTATGTGAGCCTGCGCCAGTTCCAGCGCGAGCTTGCGATCGCCAACGAGAACCTGATTTCCGATCAGCACATCGCCGAGCTGACGCGCAAGAAATTCGGCGCGGGATTTGCGGCTCAGCTCGACGTCGCCAATTCTTCCGCCCAGGTCGCCAGCACCCAGGCGCAAATTCCGTCACTGGAGACCTCGGCGCAGCAGGAGATTTACAGCCTGAGCGTGCTGCTGGCGCGGGACCCGGGATCGCTGCTTCAGGAACTTTCTCAAAGCGCGCCGATTCCCCTGACCCCGCCACAGGTGCCGATCGGCCTGCCATCGGATTTGCTGCGTCGCCGCCCGGACATCCGCAGGTCCGAAGCTCAGCTTCACGCCGCGACGGCAAACATCGGCGTTGCCACCGCCGATCTGTTCCCCAAGTTTTCCCTCACCGGCAGCTTCAATATGGAGTCGAGCAAGCTGAAGGCGCTTGGCAACTGGTCGAGCAGTATCTGGCAGTTCGGGCCGAGCATGAATTGGCCGCTCTTCACCGCCGGCCGAATTCGGGCCAACATCGCGGTGCAAAACGCGCTCCAGGAACAGGCCCTGCTGACTTACGATCAGACAATCCTGACGGCATTGCAGGAGGTGGAAAACGCGCTGATCGCCTACGCCAAGGAGCAGCAGCGCCGCGCCGCTTTGATTGATTCGGTACGATACAACCGTCAGGCCCTGAGCCTCTCGACGCGCCTTTACAATGCTGGCCTGACTGAATTCCTGAATGTGTTGAACGCTGAGCAAGCGCTCTTTACCGCCGAAAGCGCGCTCGCCTTGAGCGAAGGGGCGGTGGCAATCGATCTGGCCGCCCTCTACAAAGCGCTCGGCGGCGGCTGGGAAAACGGGACGGACGCAGCGGCATTCGCCGCGGCGACACAACCGGCCACCCGCCCCGCCGTGGGTCCGCCGACGGGCATCAGCACGACATCACCGGTGTCCGAGCCGCTTTTACCGCTTCCTGAAATTGAGCCGGAAACGCGACCGGCTACTACGTTGCCCGCGACTCAGCCGACGACGCCGGCTTCCGGTCCAACCGACACCGCTCCCTGAGGGGACTTGCCGAAAGGAAGAATGTCCCATAATGCCCCAAAATGCCCCAACTTTTAGCATGTTTTATCAAAAAATTGCGTGTATAATAAATACCAATATATTATAGTTGCCTCATCACACGACGTTAGGCGGAATTCGTCAGATTCGCCTAAGAATCTTCAATCCTTCCCGTTTAACAGTTGGCTGCACGGTTTTCAGCGCACTGGGAGGCCCCATGAGCGGAATCACAAACTCAACCCTTTCTGTCGGGGCAGCAGCCATCCCGGTCATCGATTACGAATCGCGTGCGGTCGGACCCGTTCGGAGTTTTTGGCGTTCTCCGAGAGTCCAGAACCTGATCCCGTTTCTTTCTTCCTTGGCCCTGCATGCAACCCTCGTTTGCGTCGGTCTGCTAACGTACAAGGCCGTCGAGATGGTTTACGCGCCGCCCGCGGGAGCCGATTATGCCGTTCCCGCTACCTTGATCATTTCTGACAACACGTTCGACGTGCAATCTGCGGATTTTGGAGTCCGCCGTGATCCGCTGACGGTCGACGTTCAGGATAAAATATTCGCGAAAGCTGATTTCCCGGGCTTTGACACGAGCAACGGGATCAATCGCCCCTCGATCTGCGGCAATTCGTGGATGACTGACGCGGTGATCGGCGTTGGAGTCAGACCGGCGCATGCGGCAAGGACGGACCGAAGCGAGGGATCCGACGTTGGGAGTCTCGCGAATTTCGGGGTTCCGATTGGACCGGGTACGTCCGGCGGCGGTTCTCCAATGTTTTACGTTTGCCGCACCCCTGCTGCCCACGCCCGCAAAGTCGTCTTTGTGTGCGACGCCTCGGGATCCATGCTGAACAAGATGGCGACGCTCAAAGCGGAACTTGGGAAAACAGTGATGGCTCTCAAACCCATCCAAAGCTTTAACTTGATCTTTTTCACGGGTGATAAGCCACTTTCACTTGGCGATCACCTGGTTCAAGCGACCCCCGAAGGGAAGGCTCGCGCGGTTCGATTCCTTGAAGATGTCACGACCAGCGGCGCGACCGAACCGACCCCCGGCATCGAGCAGGCTTTCCGGGAGAAGCCGGAAATGATTTACCTGCTGACCGACGGCGATTTCCCGGACAACGATGCGGTTCTCAACAGGATTCGACTGCTGAATCGAGATCGCAAGGTCCGAATTCACACGATCGCGTTTGCCGGGCAGTCCGACACCGACGGGAAATTCAAGGAACTGTTGCACACCGTCGCGACTGAAAATGGCGGCACGTATAAGTGCATCAGCCCGGATGATCTGTAACGCCTTCGTAACCTGGGATGTCGCATGACCAAAGGGCGTTTTTTGTTGACTGGAAAGCAGTTAAGACTATATTTGCGCACGTCGGTGAGAGCCCGATTTTCGCTGGCTGCGGATCGCTTCAAATTCCACGGACGCGGTAACGTGAATGATCCTCAGCCGGTCATCGGAAGCCGGATCCCGATTTTGTTGATGCCTGCCGAAAACTTGGACCCCTGCCAGTTCGTAGAGACCTCTGGGCGGAGGCGGCAGGTGGAGTTTTCTGGAAATCAAGTCAAGGAACGGTGCTAATGGCTACACAACCGATTATTCCTCCGGCAGTTCCCCAGCCGATGGGCGCTCGACCGATGCCGGTGCCCAATCCCAACGCGCCCAAGCCACTCGCGGCAGGACGCGTGGCGGGTGCACCCGGAGGACCACTGGGCAAACCCGGCCAGCCTCTTCCCGCCGGCGTTGCCGCCGGAGCAGCGGGAGCGGCGGCGATGCCCCCGGAACAGGAAGTTGTTCCGATGGGGTTTTTCCAGCTTCCGTGGGTTCAGAATATTCTTCCGTTCGTTACCTCTCTCACGCTCCATGCAACGATCATCATCATCGGCTTTCTGACGCTGAAGGCGATTCAGATCATGAAGGCGCCGGCGACTGAAGAACAGACCATCATTCCCGACTCCAACATGGTCGAGAACAGCCCGCCTGGCGGCGTTCCGAATGTGGGTCTTGGTGGAGATCCGTTCAAGCAGGCGATGCAGGACAAGGATCCCAATGCCGGTACACCCGAAGGCTTCGCCGAAAAGAAGGGCCCAAGCGTTGCGCTTGAAGCCTCCGGCGCTGCCGGTGAATCGTCCGACCAGGTCATCGGCCCGGGTGCTTCGGGTCGCATCGGCAACGGCAGCGGCAAGAATGGTGGCGGCGGCGCCGACGGATCGGGCGCCATGGCCATGTTCGGGGCGCCCGGCGGTGGCGGCATCGGCCCCAAGGGCCCGGTCTTCGGTCACGGCGGAAACGCCCGGCAGATCACCTTTGTCTGCGACGCGTCGGGTTCGATGATCAACAAAATGGCTTCGCTCAAGAATGAGCTCGGAAAGGCCGTGCAGGGACTGCGGCCCATTCAATCGTTCGGAATCATCTTCTTCCAGGACGAAAAGTTCTCATCGCTCGACAGCCAGCTCATCAACGCCACGCCGGAGAACAAGCGCAAAGCCCAGAAGTATCTTGAGGACATCACCACCACCGGCACGACCAATCCCATCCCGGGAATCCAACTGGCGTTCAAGCAGCATCCGCAATTGATCTATCTCCTGACCGACGGCGACTTCCCCGACAATGACGCCGTTTTGAAAACAATCCGTGACTTGAACAAAGATAAGAAGGTGAAGATCAACACCATTGCCTTCGTCAGCGACGCGGATACTGACACGGCCTTCCTTGAATTGCTCAAGACAGTGGCGAAGGAAAACGGCGGCGTCTTCAAGCATGTGTCGGAGAGTGAATTGTAAATAACAAACGTAGTTCGGGAATTGGATTCACGGCCCGCCCGCCGGCCAAGGTGACAGAGACACGATTCCGGCCTGGCCACGGCTCTGCGGACAAACCGTCCCGATTCCCACCCTCGGACCACGCCGGGAGACAGAGAGATCGGCTCCGGTCACCGGTTTGGCGAGGCAGGCATCTGATCTTTCCCGATGAATCGGGAAAAAAGGATTCGCACCATGTCGCGTCGGTTTGCCTCTTCCAAATACCGGATTGTTTTTTTGTGCGCGATTGCCGCAACACTGATCTTTGTCGGGACCAGTTTCGCGCAGGAAGCGGGGGCAGGCACTGATGCCGCCGCCGGACCCAAACAGCCCACCAGTTTCGCACAGGTCCTTTTCTCCAATAAGGACCCGGTCTTCTTTACGATCGTGATCCTGTCGGTGGTGGCGGTAACGCTCATCATTCAGGGTTTCATCAAGAACCGCGCATCAGTCTTCATGCCCGAGGCGAGCACCGAGCACATGCGCGAGCTGATCGGGCAGAAGAAGTTCAAGGAGTTGATCGAGTACACGGAGAGCGATCCGAGTTTCGTCGCCCGTGCCTTGAACCCGGCCCTGAAGCGCGCTCCCAGCTTCAGCAGCATGAAAGAAGCGATGGAGACTGCGATCGGCGAGCAGACCGCCGAGCAATTCCGCCGCATCGAGTATCTCAACATCATCGGCAACCTTGGCCCCCTGCTCGGCCTGCTCGGCACCGTGCTCGGTATGATCGAGGCGTTTACCGCGATGGGCGACGCCGGGGCCGGCGGCGCGAGCCCGGCGACGTTGGCGGCCGGTATTTCCAAGGCGCTGTGCCATACGTTCCTGGGCCTGATGCTTGCCGTGCCATGTTTGTCTGCGTTCGGCGTGCTGCGCACGATGGTGGACCGCCTCACCGTCCAGGGCGCGTTGATCGCTGAAGAATTGCTGCTGATGGTGAAGCCGGCCGAGAAGCCCGCCGGCGCGCCCGGCGCACGTCCCGTGCCAGGAGCACCTGCCCCGGGCGCACTGCGCAAGGCTCCCGCGCCGCCGCTCCCAATTCCGACACCGGCGGTCTGAGGAAACGATGAACGGTGAATGATGAACGGTGAACGGAAGAAGCAACGCTCCTCCGTTCATCGTTTATCGTGCCCTTCACGCGCTCCGTTCGGATTTCGAACATCGCTCCTTGCAATCTAATACTGTGCTTGACTCACCGTCTTCTTATTCAGGAACAATTAAGCAGGGAGAACGATTGCTCTTCCGTTCATCGTTCATCGTTCCTACTTCATCGTTTCCTGAAGCAGGTCTCTTATGAAAAAGCATCACATGCCGGACATGAAGGAAAGCGGGGTCAACGTGACTCCGCTGATCGACGTGATCATGTGCCTGATCATCTTCTTCATGCTGGCGACGAAGATCGGCGTATCACGCGGCGAACTCAAGGCCCTCGAATTGCCCAAAACCTTTCAAGGATCGGTAATCAAGGACTTTGGGAATACGCTGACGCTGAACATCGTGCCCACCAATCTGGACGAGCCGCAGATCACGACCATGGTGAACGGCTCCCCCAAAGACATCCATATGAGTGAGCTTGAGGCCATCCTGACGGAATATCGCAAAACGCATTCCGACAAGGCTGGAACTTTCATCGGCAGCATCATCATCCGCGCCGATCGGGAACTGGCATACAAGCAGCTCGAGGTGGTCCTGCTCGCCTGCTCCAATGCGACGATTTCCAATATCGCATACGAAACCGGGAAGGGTGCGGATACCCCGGCAGCAGCAGCGGCAGCCCAATAGAACACTTACAAAAGCAGTAACCCAATATGAAAATCTCAGGCGCAAAAAAAGTTCACTACGATTCAGGCCCGAACATGACGCCGCTCGTCGATGTCGTCATGGTCATCCTGATTTTTCTGATGCTGGCCGGCAGCTTCGGCGGCGTCTCCCACTTCCTGATCAGCAAACAGGGAATCAAGGCGTCCGGCGGTGGCAAGCCGCTCAGGCCCGGCGAAATTCCCGACGTGAATCTTGAAATCCGCGTCGATAACTCCAGCGACGGAACCGGGTTCGTCGCGCAGGGAACCGGCTTTCAGCCCACCGGCAGCGCCGAAGTGCTGGAGCAGGCGCTGGAGGCGCGGCGGCAGGCGATGATCGCCACTGGCACGCCCGCCACGCAGATTACCGTCGTCCTGTTTCCGGGGCGTTCGGTTCATTACAGCAGCCTGATTGCCATCTATCAGGCTGCCTTGCGGGCGAAGTTTGAAAAGATCGCGTTCGCGCTGTCGCACTGAAGTCTGAGTGAAACATCATGCGAAATGATTCCGCTTCTCACCGGCCTTTGCATCTGGCGCCAAATCTGACGCCGCTGGTGGATGTGGTAATCGTCGTGCTGATTTTTATGATGCTGGCGGGAAGTTTCGGGGGGGCGACGCATTTCCTTCAATCGAGCTTTTCCCCGCCTGCCCGCGATTCGAAGATTCGATCCGCCGGCGGGCGTCTTCCCACGCAAGCTCTGACGCTGGACCTGTTCATCGCCGACGGATCGGACGGAGTTGGATTCACCGTTCAGGGGGTGGGCGTAGACCGAACCTCGGACATAAGATTGCTGACCGACTGCCTTCGCTCCAAGGCAGACGGCTTTAGCGCCGGAGGGATGGCGCCCGGCGATGTCGAGGTGGTGCTTCATCCGCACCGCAACGTGCGATTCGGGCACCTGACCGCGGTCTACGAGGCAGCGGCGCGAGCGCGTTTTTCGAGAATTGCCTTCGCGAGCGCCGACTGACGCGGACCGCTGGTCCTGGATCCGCATAACGATCCTCAACCGATTTTGAGAGAACCATGACCCACCGCAATTTCCGCCAACCTCTCCTCTTTGCCGCGGCCGCAGTTTCCCTTGCCGCCGTTGCGATACCGTCAAATGCGCCCGCCGCTCCCCGCGCGCCTGAAACGCTTCAGAACCTGGGGGACAGCCGACTGATGGAAGAGCTGGCCAATCGCGGCCTCGACTCATTGCTCGATCGGATGTTTGATGCCCAGCACGTCCCTGAAGAACAGCGACAGGGGATTCGAACGCTGCATGCGCTCAATGATCTGAGTGATCCGCGCATCAAGCTCTCCAATGCTGAGAAGCAACGCAAGATCAAACAGATCGTGGCGGGGATCAATACCGCATTGCCGAATCTGAAAGACCCCGATTCGCTGATGCGGTACGCGGGAACGCTTCTGGAATTCGGCGTAACTCATGATGTGAATACCCTGGAGTACTGGGGCGACGATCCGGTTTTGCAGGCGCAGCTCAAGCCGGTCGCGCGAACCGTTTCCGACCTTCTTGAGAAGGCGTCAACCGAAGCCGCCAATCAGGCGAATATCCTCGCCGGCAAACTGGCCGGGAACAATCAGGCAATCGCCAATCAATGGCAGAAGATGGACGACCTGTCCAACACGGCCAAATACAAAGAGGAGATGGTCGCCTACTTTCAGGCGCTGGCGACCGACGGCTCAACCGATGCCGGAAAACAGGAGCGGGCGAAGATTGCCGACGATGCGCTCACCCCGCTGGCGGAGTTCGACAACGCCGACAGCGGCGTGCAGCCGACGGTGCGGCTCATGATGTCGAAGCTGAATATGGTCAAGGGAGACTTCAAAGCCGCCAAGGCCTCCTTCCAGTCGCTGATCGACAATCCCGGCGCCGCGATCAAACCGGCGCCGGACATTTTTCAGCAATACGATTCGCGCTATTTCCTACTGGTGACGGAAATGGAATCCGGCGACATCGACGCGGCGCACGCCGGCGTGCCGGGCCTGATCACCTGGCAGCAGGCGAATCTGCCCAAGGACAAAGCGACCCAGGACGGACTGAGCGCCGCCACCGACATGCTTCGCTATCGCATCGCGGGTACGGAGGCGGAGCTTGCCAAGAATCCCGCGGATAAGAAAAAAGCCAACGATGAAGCCGTGACGATCCTCAATCAGCTCCTGAAGGACCACAAGGAATTTCAGACGATCATCTTCCAGCAGCTCATCAATCGCATCCCGCCGACCGATCCCGTCGCCAAACTTGATCCGCTCATTCTCCAGGGATTGACCAATCGCGCTCGGGCCGAAAGCGACAAGCCGGACGGACAGAAATTCGACGCAGCCGTCGTTCAGCGCGGCCTCGATGCCGCCAAAGAACTGATCTCACGCAAGGATGTCATCAAGAGCGATCCGGCGCTGGAGGAAAACGCATCGCTTCTCATCGCCGAATTCGAGGAAAAGCTCGGCAAGACCGTAGAGGCCGCGCAGGGCTATATCAATTACGCCCAGAAGGCCGCCGCCACCAACCTGCCGCAGGCGAAAGAATCGATCGATCATGCCGGCTATCTCACTTTTGAGCTGAAGAAGAGGAAAATTGAGCCGGTGGGGTTGTCCGATCTTTATGACCGATTTCTGCAAGTGGCGATCAATCCCCCCTTCGATCACAAGGCACTCGGATATCTTTACGCAAAGCGATTGCAGGCACAGGACAAGCCGGTCGAGGCTGCCGGGTATTTCCGCCTCGTCCCCAATACCGACAAGAACTATCTCAATGCCCAGTACTTTCTCCTGATCTGTCTGAATGACGGGCTCGACAAGAAACTGGATCCCGCCCAGCGTAAGCAATTCATCGCCGAGATTGGAACGGTTGGAGCCAATGTGAAACAGCTCGCGGCTTCGGCGACCGATCCGCGTGACCGTTTCAAAGCGGCCCACGCCACCCTCATCGCCGCCGATCTGGCCATCAACGAACAGAAGGATCCCAAGCGCGCGTTGTCGCTGCTCGGCGAATTCGAGCAACAGATCAAGGGACTTCCCCCCGAACAGGAGCAGCAGTTGCTCAACAAGGGATTGTTCGTCCGCGTGAACAGCTATATGGCCCTGAACCAGCTGAGTGAAGCCACCGGCGCCCTCAAGGCGCTCCTCGACAAGACGCCCGGCGGCGCGGGAATCGGCATGGTCCGCGATCTGCTCGATCAGCTCGACAAGCAATACGTCAAAGCTGACCTGATCAACGATAAAGCCGCCATGAGCAGCGTCGCGAAGAACGAAGCGGAACTCACCGGCTATCTCGTCGATTGGTCCAGCAAGGCCAAGGACCCCAAGATCCGGGATTTTGCCTACCAATATCGTGTCTACGACGCGCGAACCAAGCGTCTGGCGGCAACTCTCGAGGATGACGCCGACGCGCGAAAGAAAGACCTGCAAAAGGTGCTCGAACTTTATCGCGACCTCTCTTCGGCAACGAACGTCGCCCTCTATAAGAAGACTCTCGATCCCGCCAAGGTCAAGGAGGGAAAGATCAATCCCGAAGACCCGGATGTGGCCGTTGAAGTCGGCGAGGCGTTCACCGAATTCGATCTCGGTCAATACGATGAGGCCGGAAACAAGCTCGGCGACCTGCTGGGAAATCACAAGCTGGGCAGCCCGCAAATCGAAATCGTCGAAAACGGCGAGAACAAGATCAAAGACAATGACCTCTACTGGGAGGCCATGTACAAGTTCACCAAGGCCAGCGCCGAGATCTGCAAGAACGAACCGGCCAAGCTTGAACAACATCAAGCTGAGCGTGAAACAAATCCTGACCCGCGGCGGAATTCCCGAGCGCTGGCAGGACGAGTTCGAATCACTGCGATCGGAACTGGTCCCCGACTTTCACCCCGCGAAACTCGGTCAGGAAGCCACCACGACCCAACCCGCCGCGCCGGCAACGCTTCCGACGGCGGCGAGCAAATAAAGTCAGCCGGCACGCAGAGCGAAACGTTCCCGGCACACCGTCGCAGCGGGCGAGTGATTAGACGAGAATCGAAAACGTCTCTTTGCTTCCTTTTCGTTTATATAGCCGCCCTGCTTGCAGGGCGCGTCGCACGATATGACTCGCGGTTGCGACTCAATAGTCGCGATCCTGTGTCGCGCGCGCAAACTCCATCCGCTCGACGATGACAAGTCGCGCAATGCGCCCCGCAAGCGAGGCGGCTTAACGAAAAGGAAGGAGAGGAGGAATTTTGGAATGAGCCGGCGCACACCATGGGTTGTGGCAATCGCGATACCGAGGATAATCGCTCTCGAATGCAAGGGACGACACTGACGACGGAGCGACGCGATGTCTGAGGCCTCGATTACCACCGCGCTGTTGGGAAAAATTCCCGTTGGCCAAACTGTAACAGTCAAAGGCTGGGTGCGCACACGTCGCGATTCCAAGGGTGGCTTTTCATTTATCGCGATCCACGACGGATCCTGCTTCGATGCGATCCAGGTCGTCGCGCCGGGAACGCTTGCGAATTATTCGAGCGAGATTCTGCACATCACCGCCGGGAGTTCGGTGATTGCAACCGGCACGCTGGTCAAATCCCAGGGAAAAGGTCAGGCGTTTGAAATCCAGGCGACCGAAGTGAAAGTGGTTGGGCAAGTCGAGGATCCCGACACCTATCCGATCTCACCCAAGCATCACACGATGGAATATCTACGCGAGGTCGCCCATCTGCGGCCGCGGACGAACACCTTCGGCGCGGTCGCCCGGGTGCGCAATACGCTGAGCTACGCCGTCCATCGCTTTTTTCAGGAGCGGGGATTCTTCTGGGTTCATACGCCGATCATTACTGCTTCCGACTGTGAGGGGGCCGGGGAGATGTTCAAGGTTTCGACGCTTGATCTGGCCAATATTCCCCGGACGCCGGATGGCGCGATCGATTACACGAAGGATTTTTTCGGCAGGCAGGCGTCGCTCACGGTCTCCGGGCAACTCAACGTCGAAACCTATTGCCTTGCCCTCAGCAAGGTCTACACCTTCGGCCCCACCTTCCGCGCGGAGAACTCGAACACCACACGCCATCTGGCGGAATTCTGGATGATCGAGCCGGAGATCGCCTTTGCCGACCTGTCGGCCGATGCGGATCTGGCCGAGACTTTTCTCAAATACATTTTCCGCGCCGTGCTCGACGAACGGCCCGATGACATGAAATTTTTCGCCGAGCGCATCGACAAGGATTGCATCAAACGGGTGGAGAAATTCATCGAGTCGAGCTTCGAGCGGATGACTTACACCGACGCTATCTCTATCCTCGAGAAAGCGGTGGCGGAAGGAAAGAAATTCGAATTCCCGGTGAAATGGGGAATTGACCTGCAAAGCGAGCATGAGCGATATCTCACTGAAGAGCATGTCGGCCGGCCCGTTGTGGTCATGAACTATCCGAAAGAGATCAAGGCGTTCTACATGCGCCAGAACGACGACGGCAAAACCGTCGCCGCCATGGACGTGCTGGCTCCCGGGATTGGTGAGATCATCGGCGGATCGCAGCGCGAAGAGCGCCTCGACGTGCTCGATCAGCGCCTGGCGGAAAAGGGTCTGGCCAAAGAGGCCTACTGGTGGTATCGCGATTTGCGGCGCTACGGAACCGTGCCGCACGCCGGATTTGGGCTGGGTTTCGAGAGGACGATTCTTTACGCGACGGGGATTGCGAACATCCGCGACGTGATTCCGTTTCCGCGCACGCCGAATAATGCGGCGTTCTGAGCCAAGTGCTTTGTCACAGCATAAATTTAGGGTCGGGTAGTTCCCCGGGGCTTTTCCACGAAAATAAGTGTGCTACACTGTTTGCATTACGATTGACGAGGTTCCCCATGGCAACGCATGAAGGCGCAGTGCTTCAAATTCGAGGACTGGGAAAGCAGAAAATGGTCGCGGTCGTCGAGCGGGCGAGGCATCTTGGACTGACGCCGCAAGCATATCTGAAGCATTTGGTCGAGGAAGATCTTGCGGTCTCAGAACGTGCAAAGAGCACCTCTTTCAATCGCCTGCTGGGACCCGGTCGCGAAGTTGACGAAAATGAACTTGATCGGCTGATCGAAGACGCCAGAGTTGCATACCACCGGGAAAAGCGGCGAAAGGGCTGAAGCCGGTGCCGCCTTCCGTTTTTCGTCTTATTCTCGACACGAATCGGTTTGCTTTCCAACGCGATCCAAAAGACATACCTTTTATCGAACTGGCTATCGCTGGTCGTGCAACACATCTCATCACGGCTGACCGTGATCTCCTCTCGTTGGTCAACGGTCGTGACGAAGCGTCGGAGCGTTTTCGAAAGACTGTTCCAAAAGCGTGATTCTGAAGCCCGAAGAATTCATCAACAATCACTCCGATATCTTTAAATAATGAAACCACGCACCTCCGCTTACCTGGCTTCGCTGGTGATCGTCTTCGCGTTCGAGAATTCGATTTTCGCCGTGGATCAGCCGGCGTCGCGGCGCCCTCTCAGTTCGACTCTGACCCACACGCCGAATTTCACTGCGAAGGTCGCCTGGGCGACTACCTGAAGGCGATCACCGATAACTGGCTGCTCCGCGCTCCCGACGACAACCCGGGCATGCTCGGGATGTTCGCCGACCGCGACAAGCAGCCTTATCACGACCTGCTTCCCTGGTCCGGCGAATTCGCCGGCAAGTATCTCACGGCGGGGACGGAAGTGTTCCGCCTGACCGGCGATCCCCGACTGCGCGTATCTTCAGAATTTCGTCGACCATCTGGTCGCATTGCAGGACGGTGACGGGTATCTCGGCGCATTCCCGAAAGATTCGCGGCTCACCGGGAAGGCGCCCAATTGCGCACAGGGCGGGACGTGGGACGGCTGGAACCATTATCACATCATGCTCGGCCTGCTCCTCTGGAACGCCCAGACCGGCGACGCCAAAGCCCTGACCTGCGCAGCGAATCGGCGATCTGCTGTGCGACCGTTTCCTTGGCGGCGGACGGCGCGTTCTCGACATGGGTTCACCGGATCAGAACCAGTCGGTGATTCACGGCCTCTGCCTGCTCTACGAAAAGACCGGCGAGCAGCGATACCTTGATCTGGCCCAGCAGATCGTCAAGGAATTCGAAGCGCCCGGCGCCGGCGATTATGTGCGGACGGCGCTGGCCGGCCAGGCGTTTTACTCGACGCCCAAGCCGCGATGGGAAAGCCTGCACGCGATCATCGGTCTCGCCGAGCTGTATCGGATCACGGGCAACGAAGACGATCGCAAGGCCTTTGAAGAGATCTGGCGGAGCATCGATCGATATGACCGCCATAACAATGGCGGATTTTCCTCGGCAGAACAGGCGGTGGGCGATCCCTATGACTCTCGTGCGATCGAGACCTGCTGCACGATTGCCTGGGTCGCCATGAGCCGCGAGATGCTGCGCCTTACCGCCGACCCGATCGTCGCCGACGAACTGGAACTCTCCACGCTGAACCAGGTTTATGGCCTGCAGTCCCGGAGCGGAAAATGGTGCACCTACAATACGCCGATGGACGGCGTGCGAAAGCCGAGCAGCATCGACATCGCATTTCAAAAGCGCGTCGGAACGGAACAATTGAGCTGTTGCAGTGTCAACGCCGTGCGCGGCTTCGGCATGGTTGCAGACTGGGCCCTGCTCCAGGATCGCCAGGGCGGCATCGTCCTGAATTGGTACGGCCCCTCAACTCTTGTCACTCATGCGGGCGATGCGCGCGTCGCATTGAGACAAGTCACCGACTATCCGCGAAGCGGCGAAATCGTTTTGCGCGTCGATCCGGAAAAGCCAATCCGGTTTAATCTGATGCTTCGCATTCCCCAATGGTCGGCGGTCACGTCGCTCACGGTGAACGGCCAGCGCATCTCCAACCTAAAGCCCGCCACGTATCAATCGGTCGACCGAATCTGGAAGCCCGGCGACGAACTGCATCTGAATCTCGACATGTCCCTGCATTACTGGCCCGGCGAGAAACGGTGTGCAGGCAAAGCATCCGTCTATCGCGGACCGATTCTCCTGACGAACGAATCGCCCGAAAATGTTCGGATCGATGCGAAATCTGACTGCCCGGCTGAGCGAGCCGAAAGCCGACGGCCCCATGGTCGAACTTGACTTGCCCGCGTCCGGCCGCAACGTTCTGAAGCTCCTCGACTACGCGACGGCGGGGGAAAACGGAAGACCCTACCGCACGTGGCTGCCCATCGACCACGCCGTATCGACGGAATACAGCTCGGTGAACACCCTTCGCACGACGCGATTGGCGCAGTAGGGGTGAGCGCAGAACCTGACTCCGCACGACGATGAGAGCGACCCAACGCGGCCTGCAGGCTGAGCGGCTCAGCTCAGAATGATTCCCGATTCTCGCTTCGTGGCATGGGCGTCCCGCGCGTCCCGCCCATGTCGACGTGTTAAGAGCATGGGCGAGACGCCCATGCCACCCTGGTTGTGAAATCAAGCTCGCTTATTTACCGAGAGGGTTTCCATCCGGCGCATGAGCTGGAGTAGCGACTGGCGCAGTGGCAAGCGCCTCCGGCTTCCAGAGCTCTTCCGTATCGACAACAGTTGAGATCAGCGCTTCGACCTGCGCCTTGACCGCCGCCGGCGACAGGTCGTGGTTCGCCACGGGGTTCGAGATTCGGAGACTGCCGTCGGCGATGGAGAAAAACATGGGGCCGATCTCGGTGTTCTTTTTCAAAATCGCAAGAAGCGCAGCCGGGGCCACCTTGCCCGGATCGGGAACGGCCGTCAGGCTGTTGGTCATCCAGATCACCTTGCCACTGGGAGAAAGGCTGACGATGACGTTAATGTCCCATTTGCCGCGATGCACGGTCAGGCTGTAATCGGTATGTCCGTTCGTCGTCGTGGTGTTTTTGCCGTAGCTCTCCAGCGCATCGCCGATCTGCTCAATCGTCAGGCTCGTTCCGGCGGCGGGAGTTTCAGCCGGTGCGGGCGGCTTCTCGGGCTCTCCCAATGCGACAATCCCGCCGGTCAAACCGAGCGCCAAAACCGCGAGAATCGGCCATCGCTTGCCAAACAACCGAGCCGGGGAAAACAAAACGCGACGACACATGCAATTTCTCCATCAGAGATGAGAATTTGTTTTGGGATCTACGCGGCGGAAAATATAACCGTTCATTTCTTCTGGGCTTTCCCCCAGGAATCGCGAAGCGAAACGGTGCGATTGAAGACTAGCTTTCCGGCCGACGAATCGCGGTCCACGCAAAAGTAGCCGTGCCGTTCGAACTGATAGCTGGCCCCTGCCGCCGCGCCTGCCACGCTCGGCTCGAGCCGGGCCTCGGCGATGGTTTCCAGTGAATTGGGATTCAGGTTGACCTTCCAATCCTGCCCCTCCGGCACTTCCTCCGGGAACGGCGTTTTGAAAAGGTGATCGTACAGCCGCACCTCGGCGGGAACCGATCGTTCGGCACTCACCCAATGGATCGTTCCTTTCACCTTTCGCCCATCCGGCGAATCGCCGCCGCGGGTGGCTGGATCGTAGGTGCAGTGAACCTCGGTAATGCGGCCGGTCGCGTCCTTCGTCACGCTCGTGCACGTAACGAAATATCCATAGCGCAATCGGACTTCCCGGCCTGGTGCAAGGCGGAAGAATTTTGGCGCGGGATTCTCCTGGAAATCGTCCTGCTCGATATAGAGCGTGCCCGAAAACGGCACCTTGCGCGTGCCGGCTGATTCGTCTTCCGGGTTGTTGATCGCATCGAGCTCCTCGATCTGCCCCGCCGGATAGTTGTCGATGACAAGCTTCAGGGGCCGCAGCACACCCATAACGCGCGGAGCCCGGCGGTTGAGGTCGTCGCGCAGAAAATTCTCCAGCACGCCGATCTCAAGCGTGCTGTTGAACTTGTTGACTCCGATATGCCTGCAGAAGGCGCGGACGGCTTCGGGCGTGTATCCGCGCCGGCGGAATCCGCTGATCGTCGGCATGCGCGGGTCGTCCCAGCCGTTGACGGCCTTCTCTTCCACAAGCTGAAGGAGCTTTCGCTTGCTCAGCATCGTGTAGGTGAGATTCAGCCGGGCGAACTCGATCTGCTGGGGGTGCCAGATTTTCCTTTCGGGCGGTCGCCCCTCGTTCACCGCATCGATAAACCAGTTGTACAGCGGACGATGATTTTCGAACTCGAGCGTGCAGATCGAATGGGTGATGTGCTCGATCGAATCTTCGAAACCGTGCGCCCAGTCGTACATGGGATAGACGCACCATTTGTTGCCGGTGTTGTGGTGCGACTCATGAAGGATCCGATACATGACCGGATCGCGCAGGTTGATATTCGGCGAAGCCATGTCGATCTTCGCCCGCAACACCTTGGAGCCGTCGGGAAATTCGCCGCGGCGCATCCGATCGAAAAGGTCTAGATTCTCATCGACCGAGCGATTGCGAAACGGGCTCTCCTTCCCCCCCGCCGTCAGCGTTCCGCGGCTCTGGCGGATCTGCTCGGCGGTCAGGTCCTCCACATACGCCTTCCCTTTCCTGATCAGTTCCACGGCGTATTCATACATCGTGTCGAAATAGTCGCTCGCCCAGAACTTTCCGCCCGGCGTGAACCCAAGCCAGCGCACGTCATCCTCGATCGAGCGGACGTATTCCTCCTCCTCTTTGGCCGGATTGGTATCGTCGTAGCGCAGGTTGCAAACCCCGCCATACTGCTCGGCGATCCCGAAGTTCAGGCAAATGGACTTGGCATGGCCAATGTGCAGATACCCATTGGGCTCCGGCGGAAAGCGCGTGGCAACGCGGCCGCTCCATTTGCCCGTTCGTCCATCTTCCTCCACGATTCGCCGGACGAAATCGAGCCCGCTTTGCTCCTCCCCGCCGGCCTCTTTGTTCTTCTCCTCGGAATTCTTTGGCATAGGGGGCGGCTTGGGTACGGATTCGTCAGTCGTCTTACTCATCGCGATTCTCAATTCGGGTTGATCGGTCCATCGATCGTCTCTGGCGGATTTCTACCGGATTTTAGGCTTGTTGTCTGCCTGAGCGGTGACGGGAGCGATGCCCAGGGTGTGCGACAGAATCGGCGGCAGAGTTCTTCCCCCTCTCCCAGTACTCTGGGAGAGGGCTGGGGTGAGGGCGGACCGGCGACGTGGGCACAATCAGTCAGAATTTTATAAGCTACGCAACCTCAAATATCGTTACAGCGGAAACGGTCCCAAACCAGAAATAGCGAGACAACACATTGATCAAACATCAAGGAATTCAGCTGTCGATCATTCTTGTTACCGCAGCGTCGATTTCCGGCGGACTGGCATCAGCGATTGAGAAGGTACAAATCGACTCGTCGTCCGGCGCTCCGCGAATCGTCGTCGATGGCAAGCCGGTGCGGGCGCGGATGTTCTGGGGAGTGCCGGGGGCACGGCCGTTGCGCGTTGGGCCGTCGGCTCAGACAATCACGTTCGATTTTTCCCCCGTCGAGGATGAGCCCGGCCATGCATCGATGCATTTCCGGTTCGGACAGACGCCCGGCGAGATTTTTATCGACGACATACGCGTTACGGATCTCGATGCCAATGCGGATGTGATACCCCCCTTGCACTTTGTTCACCCCGGCGATTTCGATGGCGAGTGGAACGTCTGGCCGCCGGCTTCGCAAAACACGGTCGGCACGGTGAAAGTTGAACAGAGCGGCAAAAATGCATCGGGACTCGGTTTGCACGTCTCCATCAAGTCCCCCGCCGACGGGCAGTGGCCGGACTTTCACATCAACCATCATTCCGATCTTTCGCTGCGGAAGGACCATCATTATCACGTGAGTTTCGTCGCGCGGGCCGAACCGCCCAGGGCGTTGACGGTGGCATTCTATGGGCCGACATTCCAGCGGCTTGGCGGGCCGGGCGATGTTTTCGAGAGGCAGATCAGGCTCGCCGCCGCGGCGGATGTGCCGTTTGTCTCATTTCCGATGGAAGTTCCCTGGCCCAAGCCAGGAGAACAGCCGGACTTCTCGCCGGCTGATGCGATGTGCCGACACGTTCTCAGTGCCAACCCCGCGGCGCTGCTGGTCCCGCGAATCGACGTCAATGCGCCGGCCTGGTGGATGGAGGCTCATCCCGATGAACTGATGGCGTGGGATGATGGGCCGCATCCTGAGAGGCGTGCCTCGCCGGCATCGGGAATTTACCGCCGGGAGGCGGCCGAAAAGCTCAGCGCGTTGGTCATGCATCTTGAATCGACACTTGGCGCGCATATCGCCGGTTATCACCCCACCGGGCAGAACACCGGCGAATGGTTTTATCAGGACGCGTGGGAGAAAGGGTTGAACGGATATGGCGCAAGCGACCGTGATGGCTTTCGCGCCTGGTTAAAATCGCGCTACGGGACCGATGCCGCGCTCCGAGCCGCTTGGCGGGACGATACGGTTTCGCTGGAAAGTGCGACAGTTCCGCCCCCCGCGGCGCGGCGTGCTTCCCCGGCCGGACCGCTGCGCGATCCCGTCACCGAACGGCCGCTGATTGATTTTGCCGAATTTCAGCAGCGCAGCATGGCCGATTGCGTCTGCGATGTGGCGGCCGCCGTTCGGCGTGCGACCGGCGGTCGGAAGCTCATCTTTTTCTTTTACGGATACGAATTTGAATTTGGAGTTCTCGCCAACAACGCGGGCACCTCCGGCCATTACGATCTTCGCCATCTCCTGGACTGCCCGGACATCGATGTGATTTGCTCGCCGATCTCTTATTTCGATCGCGGCCTCGGCCAGGGCGCTCCCGCGATGAGCCCCGCCGAGAGCGTGGCCGTTGCGGGAAAAATGTGGCTCGATGAGGACGACACGCATACCTATCTGGCCAGCGGCAATTTTCCGGGCATCGCCGATCATGTTGATTCGGCGGAGAAGACCGAGCAGGAATTGCTTCGAAATACGGGCCAATGCGCGATTCGAAACTTCGGCACCTGGTGGATGGACCTGGGATCCAGCGGCTGGTTTGACGACCCAGCCCTCTGGGAGCAGATGAAGAAGCTCAACCGGCTCGATTCCGCCCTGCTCGCGCATCCCTCGCCATTTCGACCTGAAGTCGCGGCGGTGATCGATGAGCGGAGCGTGATGCGAGCTGGGCAAGGTAGTGTGTCAATCACTGGTCCATGTGTTTCCGAAGCACGCCGGGCCCTTGGGCAAATGGGCGCGCCGTACGGACAGTATCTGCTGGATGATGTAACGGCTGGGCGCGTCCACCCGAAAATGTACGTCTTTCTCAGCGCCTGGCGTCTCGACGCCGAACAGCGGCGGCAGCTTCTGGCCGTCACGCGTGGGGCGACTCGTGTCTGGTGCTACGCTCCGGGTTGGCAGGAAGAGCATACGACTTCGATCGATGCCATGCGCGAGCTGACCGGCTTCCAACTGAAGCGGGTGAGCGGGATCGAAGTTCACGCCGAGCCAACCGGCGCCGGAAAACTCGCCGGACTTGGGCAGGCGCTGGGCGAACATCGGGTCGTTCAACCTCTCTTCGCTGTTTCCGATGCATCACCAGACGAATCGCTCGCCCATTATTCCGATGGCTCGTGCGCCATCGCCATGCGCAAAAGCGGAAGCGGGATCGATCTCTTCGTCGGACCGCCGGGGCTCAGTTCGGATTTGCTTCGAATTGCGGCAAGGGAAGCGGGCGTTCATCTGTTTACGCAGACCGATTGCAATGTTTACGCCAACGGACCGTTCATCGTGGTCCATCCCGCGTCCGATGGGCGCTGACGATCGATGTCGGACCAGATGCGACCGTGCGCGACCTGTTCAGCGGGGAAAATCTGGGGCGCGGACCGCGCGTAACGATTCCGGCGCGAATGGGGGAAACGCGGGTGATGACTACGGAATAGTTGGTGGTGGCCCTCGCAATTCATTCAAGCTAGACTTGGGCCATGGGGAGCTGCCCGCGATGCCGGACCAACAATCCTGATGGCGCGGCGTTCTGCCGCAAGTGCGGCGTGCGCCTGACGCCGGCGCCGGCGGCAAACTTTCCACCTCCGCCTCCGCAAGTCGTCTACGTCAATCAGCCGGCCACGGGGCAGCGCGTTGAGGTCATCCATAAATACAAGAAAAGCGGCATTGGTTGTGGCACCGTGCTGCTCCTGCTGATCGTGGGATGCTGTGTCTGGGGCTATTTTGTCTCGCCGGAGCGGCGGGCGGAACAGAACGCGTCGCCGCCGGCGCCTCAAAGCATTCCCGGGCCCGCGCCTCACGAGTCGCCGGCCGTGCCGGAGGAATCGCCGGCGCATTCCAATTCGTTTCCTTTCCAGCCGCCTCCCGCGCAGGAGCGCGAAGAGTATAAGACCCGCGTCGTGGCGAAGGTGGATGCGATGGTGGAGGCAGGCACGGTCCAGATTGATATTCCGCGGCGCGCCGTCTATTTCAATTCACAAATTTGGGAAACAAAGTCACTGCAGGAAAAGAGAGCTGAATGGGAGGCGTTCCGTGAATACTTCCTCATCAAGGCCGGCAGCCGCGATTTGAGGATTTTGAGTTCAAACGACGGGCGGGATCTGGGGTCGGAAGTGCGGTGAATTTCAGTGGACAATTTCGCCGCGGCCGCTGATTTCGACGCACTCGATGGCATAAAAGACTGCCAACATTCGGAAGCTTCCCACGCCGAGTTGGTCTGGATGGGTGAGTCGCCAATCTTCGTAGAGATCGATTTGATACTTGCGAGGGTCAAATTCTGACAGCATCTTTCCGTCGAGGTACGCGGCGATGCGGTTCTTCCGAATTGTGACCACTGAAGTGTAGCGATGCCCTTTGATCAGATCGATTGGGGAGGTGCGCAGAACTCCGTTCAGAATGACGCCGGGTCCGCTCAGGCGGCCGAAGACGCCGAAGTTATGTCCGTATCCCATTTCCCAAAGCATGGAGTTTTCGCCGCTGCGGAAAATTTGTTCGACCGCGGAATCCGCCGAACGCGCAAACACGATTCGAAAGTCGTATTCCCTTGGAGGGCGATACGGAAATTCGAAGCGTGTCGTTGGCTGTGGGTCCGATAGCAGGCCGTCCTCGGTCATTTTACAGACTCCGCTGACACCGCCGGATTGCAGATCGGCCAGCGCAAGCAGATCGAGCACAGGCCAGTCGCCTGCGGCATCGATCTCCGAAATCCGCTGCGCCGCCTGAAGGCTGCGCAGGCCGGTCGTGCCATCGAGAGCGCGGTCGTACCAATACCTAGCGCGATGTCGCGATTGCGCCCTGGTGATTCCGGCGGCCTCGGGCAGATCCCACCACGCGTCGGCCAGCGCTACGACTGCGGAACTTTCCACCGGAGTTGCGATCTCCGCGGAAGCGATCGCCCCGAGTTTTGGGTCTCCGGCCCGCGCCAGCAACGGCGCGCCCTCGCTCCATCGGCTGTAATCGAAGCAAAGCGATCGACCGGCCACAAGATTGGCCTTTCGATCGGCGGGATCTGACTTGAGTTGCTCAATGGCCGCCGCAAATGCCTCGGCCGACTGCTGCGCGGCGCGAATACGCCTTGCCGCAGCCTGCACGCGTAAGCCGAGCGGCGATGTTGAATGCGTGATGGCGGCTTCGGCTTCTTTAATCGCCTTCGCGGCATTGTCGACGTCGTTGCCATGCAGCGCGGCCACGGCCACGCCCAGCGACGTGCTAGCCAATTCGACTGCCGCCTCCGGCGATTTGGCCGTGCCCCGCGCGGCGACGAGAGCATCGGTTTCCGCGACCGCGCCGTGAATTTGGAATTGGTTCTCCATCTGCCGTGCAATTCCGATCGCCTTGCGCACCGCACCGGCCCGCGCGAACAAATCACGGCTCTCGCGCAACAGCACGAATTTTGCCGCAGGGTCATCCTGCGTCTGCTCGGCCTGCGTTTCGAACTTTTCCGCCAGACTTCGACGAACCTCAGGCGATCGATTGGCCAGCTCGTTCTTGAAGAGGTCCCGGATCAGAGAGGTGGATTTGGCCTGTGCCTCTTCGGACGGCACTGGAAGGCGCTGCGGGGCGTCGTCGGCGCGGCCGACGCGACCGGCCACGATGACGCAAAGAAGCACGATCAATCGTAATTGGACCGAGCATATACCCCGCCGCACCATTGCCTTCTCCAGCAGACTTATTGCCTAAGCACCCTTCGCCGGCCTCCTGGCAATAGCGTCGCGCAGGCGCTCGACGAAGGCGGCATGTTCCGCGCTCTGCAAACCTTCTTTCAAAGCGGACATAGCGCGGTGGTAATCGTTTCCGACGATTGCATCCGTGTGCAGCCAGAGACCGGGGAATTGTGCCGACCGAACGATTCCATCAGCGGCAATTTCCTTTTCGGAATTCGACGCGAGATTGAACCAGCGGACGCGATTGTCCCGAGGCACCACAACGATATATTCCTGAACGCCATATCGGCGATAGTCGTCGAGCTTGGCGTGAAGGTCGATCGCCCGGCTGCTCAAAGCGATTTCGGTGACCAGTTCCGGCGGACCTTCGACGTAATCATCGGCGCTCGTTGCGGATTGTCCTCCTGCCTCGGGCGTGATTCGAAGATACGCATCCGGTTGGGGTTCCCCCTCATCCCCGAGAAGCACTGTCGTATTATCCGACGTTTCGGTACCTGGAGTCTGCGCTACATATGCATTCATCGACGAGACAAGCAGTCCATGTGGAATTCCGTGCTGGCGACTGAGTGGTGATGCCACGTAGACAATTCCTCCGACTAACTCGGCCGTGAATCCATCAGGCGTCTGCTCATAAACGCGGTGGAATTCCTCGCGCGTCATCTTGTCCCCGGTGCAGGGGAGGTCAATCGCGGTCGATTTAGCCAGGGGAACGGCTGTCATGGACGTCTCCGAGGGGCAAGCCAAATGCCTCGATTTATTATACCGCCCGGGTCGATCTGACGCTCGCGGCCAGGGCGTAAACCATGAATTTCGCAAAAAATCGCGTGTCGGCTCGCAGGTTTTTCCGTGTATCCATTATCGGACGAACACAAACCAGGAGCCGAACATGAACGCGAACCTTTACCAATGCATGCGGATGAACTGGCTGAGCGGGTATTATGAGTGGGTCGTTTTCGAAGCCGACAACGACGAGGCGGCCGGCGCGATCACCCGCGCATCGGCCGACTATCTGCCGCAAACCCTCGCCCGAGCGCGGATGATGCACCGGGCGGCTTGATGGAGAGACGATGAACTATCGCAGCCGCGCCTTGCTTGCCGTCACGGTTTGCCTCGCCTTGTTGACGATCGGTCCAGTTTCGACGCAGGCCGCCGCTCCCGTCGGGCCGCTGACCAGCCGGATTTTTTTCAAGCTCGCCGGCATTCCCGGAGGCTCGACCGACGAAGCCCACGCCGGTGAGATCGACGCGCTCTCATTCAACTGGAGCGCCAACCACGGCGGGCAAAAAGTCGAGATGCACGACGCGCTGATCCTCAAGTCGATCGACATCGCGACCCCAAAACTGCTGACGGCCTGCGTCAGCAGTCAGAAAATTCCTGAAGCGGTTATCACCGCCCACGGAGCGGTCGGCGGCAAAGAAGGGGATTTTCTCATCTACACCTTTTCCGACGTGGTGATTACCGTTGTCTCTCACACGGTCATCAACGGGGCGCAGGAACAGGTCCAATTCAAGTACGGCTCAGTGAAGATCGCTTACAAGTCCGCTGACGGAAAGACCGTCGAAGAGACCTGGAAGGGCGAAGAAGCGAAATAGTGTCAAGAATTGAAGACGCGCGGGCTGACGCCACGCGACTATTAAGGAGTTCGCAAACTGCATCGGGCGCATCCCCGCCGAGGTGAGTCCGCGCGTCTTCACGGTCCACCGAGTTCGATGTCCGATGTCAAATCCCGATCACCGGTGCCCAACTCGCGAAATTGGCGCATTCGACTTATCATGCTGACATGAGCACGGCCCCGTCTTCCAGTCTTGTCGATCCTGAACTGCTGGAGATTCTTCGCTGCCCGTTGACGCGCAGCCGCCTGAAGCCCGATGGGGAATTTCTCGTCGCCGAGGTGGGCGGACTGGGTTATCCGGTCCGCGACGGCATTCCGGTCATGCTGATGGAAGAGGCCCGTTTGCCTGAAGGCGTCGCCTCGCTGGCGGAGTTGAAGGAGAAACTCGCGGCCAGCGAATCACTTCCGCGTGCCGGCGCAAACGTCTGATTACGGATCCTGCCGAAGTTCAATTCGCGTTGGAGTTGGGGGAGGGTGTACGGAGGGGATACATCGCATAGCCGACATCCCGCACCGCTCGAATGGTCTCCGAATATGGCGTGTCGGCAATATCGACCAGACCTATCTGATAGTTCTCCCCATCCCAGACGCGGCCGGTCGTCGGCTCATCGCGGTATTGAAACCAATGACATCCCACCAGGGTCGGATTGGCCAACGCTCCGCGCACATATTCGCGATAGGCTTCGGCCCGGCTCTCCTGGGTCGGGGTAGGGACCAGGCCGGCATCGAACAACCCGCGATCCAGCGCTCCAAAATGAAATTCGCCGATCAACACTGGCACGTCCGCTTCTGAGAATCGGAAATCCGCCACCGACCGACGATAGAGATTGAAGCTGACTACGTCACAATAGTGCGCCGCCGACTCACCCGCCCGCGGACTGAACCAGGCGAATCGGCAGCCGAGGTAAAGATGATCGGGCGCGGCTGCTTTCAACAGCCCGCGAACCGTCGAGAAATACTGATCGGCAAAACGCGAATAAAAGGCGGCTAAATCGGACGCCGCCTTTGCGGCCGCCGGCGGATGCGGGTCATCCAGGAATGATTTCCACGACGCATAGTGGGCGTCCCAGGCGCGGTTGAGCGCTCCTACTTCGCCGTATTTGAGTGTGAGTTCGTTGGCAAAAGCACGCTTGGCGGGTTGATCCGCGGGGCATCGCAATGTCGCCAGCGAAAGCGAAGTCTCATCGCGGGGGAGTTGGCCCATGGCAGTTCGTTGTCCACAAAATAGCCGATGCACCAGGGATCATTGCCGCTTCGTTTGGCCTCGGCCTTGATGCTCTCCCGCAGCAGCGAGGCAAAGCGGGGATCGAACGGATCGATGAATCGGCCCCAATATCCCCGGCTGGCGACAAGCTTCGGAGCGAACTGAGATACCGAAATAGAGACCACATACGGCGTCCGGTCCATTGCCGTCACGCGATCCGATCGCTCCAATTTCCCAGCGTGTTCATCCCCCAGCTTCGCAATCGTCCGGTGCGCCGCCATTGCTGAATGCGATTCCCAGCCCTCTCCGTATTTTCGCTTCAGATTGGAGGCCGCGAAACAGAACGTGCGCGGCACGGTGTGGGCATAGAACCCTTTAAGTGAAATCCCGCTCGAAACCATCTCCCGAAATGGATCCTCGGTTCCAGGAAAATCCGCAAACCAATGCTCCCGGCCCGAAATGGGCGTCTGACTCAACAGGCCGACGCTATCGACGCCGTTCGAGAAAAAGAGCTTCCCATCGGGATCGACGAGCCACCATTTGTTGTCCCATTTCTGAGTTCGAAAAAAGCCGCTCGATTGAAGCGTCGGTCCAAGGGACCATCCGCCAAATCGGTCCCAATCGCTGGGGCCAGGATATTGCAACCATTCCTGTTTCTCGGCCGTCCTTCGGCGCACCAGTTCATCCGCCGAGTGAATCTTCCCAGACCAATCGCGGTGAATGTACTGGCCAAATCCGTCGATCAGCGGAAATAGAACGGCGGCCGACAGCGATGGCGCCGCATAGGTTCCAGCGGCGCGGATGCTGGAAATCTCGAATACCTGATCGACTGAGGTGCGATCCGCGAAGATGAGCAGTCTTGAGACATGTTTCGCGTCGATGCCCCTTACAAACGGATCGGACGGATCGATGACCTCCGGCCCGAACTCCATCGGGTAGCCGCGCATTCCGAACAATTTTGAAGCGGGAAACGATTGAACGGATCCGGCGGCAGCCAATACTTTGGCCCCATCGCTGACTTGGCATTCCGGTTTGTGCAACAGAGTGACCCGAAGCAATCCCGATGACCCGGGCTTAAGCGTAAGGGCGCCGTAAACGCAATCGTGATCAGCGTCGCCGCGCGGGCCATCGACTCGGCAGCGGATCGTCGTAAGGCCGATACCGCAGTTCTTAACTTCCAGCGTGACCTCGCCGAATCGCGAAACATCGCACAATTTGTCTGGAGGGCGAATCGTGATTCCAGGCCAATCATTGGCGTGACCTGCGCTCACGCGCAACACGCCACCCGTCCGCTCCGCCGTTGAGTCGTTGCATTGGAGGGCCTCGGTGTCGATCTTGCCGATCTCAATCAGTTCGACATCTTTCGGCGTGCTCGTCGCCGTCGGGGCGACGGGTGGGACCGCCCGCGGAGCGCCAAACAGCGGACTGATCCGCAACAACAGAGCAAACGTGAGAACAAAGCTGCCGCACTACCCGGACATTTGCGTCGCTGCCCGAAATGAAGAACCTAATCCAACGTGATGTGACCATTGCCAGTGAAATCCGAGCTGCTTGTCCGGATATATACTCGGCTGAGGCGATTCGGTTCATCTGCCGGGCCGAATCGCGGCAATTTTCCGTTGACTTTCGTTCCCCCGTCAGCCTCAAGTCTCGCGCAGGTGATAACTCTTGATCATGTTCTGTTGAAAATCGGGATAAGCGCCGATGTCGTGCTCGACCAGATCGAGGCCCTCGAATTCATCGGCCTCTCGTGGACGAAGTCCGATCGTCGAACGAAGAGCAGCGAACAGGGCGACGGAAATAATCGACGATAGCAGCACGATCGTGACAAGGCCGCTGATCTGCGCCAGGAGATGGTGAAAGAATCCGATGTCGGAATTCGTAACAGCGATCGCCGCCGCCAGGGTTCCCCATGCCCCACCGATACCCTGGACCGCGATCAATCCGCTGGGGTCGTCCAGTCTGAACTGAAGATCCAGCATGTTGGCGGCAAATGGAACGATCAGCCCGGCGACCGCGCCGATCGCAACGGCCGACCGCGGGCTGACACCCCCCGCCGACGCGCTGATGGCGACAAGACCGCCCAGCAATCCGGAAAAGAGAAAAGAAACGTCCGGCTTTCCATAGCGGAATTGCGCCGCGCCG
Organism: uncultured Phycisphaerales bacterium; assembly: GCA_963754335.1. Lineage (GTDB taxonomy): Bacteria > Planctomycetota > Phycisphaerae > Tepidisphaerales > Tepidisphaeraceae > JBBSDP01. The sequence goes on along the minus strand of CAVWFQ010000003.1, from coordinate 1,254,011 downwards.
AGGGCGGCGGCGCCCCCGGCAGCCGCGGCCAAAAGGGTGTTGGCGGCAGCGCCGTCCACCGATCCCCCAACTCGAATCGAGGATCCGATTACATAAGCGATCCATCCTGCCAGCGTGACGAGCACGCCGGCGCCGCCATCGGCACGCTGTGCCCCGGCATGAGGTTGGATGAACCGTCCCGGTTAAATTTGCCGTCGCGGGCTCCAACCGCGACCGTCCCCACCAGGGCGCAAACCGCGGCCGAAACGTGCAATGCCGCGGCGCCCGCCACGTCGGTAAATCCGATGCGGTTCAACCAGCCGTACCATGCCCAATTGGCCGCAATCGGAAAGATCAGCCCCGCCATGACGATCGACGCCGCACATGGAACCCAGAACTTGGTTCGTTCCGCGGTCGCCCCGTTCACGACCGCGGTCGCGGTCAGAAGCGCGGCGGCCTGAAAGAAAAACAACCCATCCGCCCCGCCGCCGAAAAGTCGCTGGAGTCGAATTCCGAAAACGGGGCTGTTCACCTGGTCAAGCAATGCCGCGCCAACGCACCAGAACGCCAGAATGGCGAAGCAAAAATCGCACATCATCCGCATCATGGCGGCGGCGGCGTTCTTGGATCGAGATTGGCCGGCCACATACAAGGCAAGACCCGCGCACGCGCAAAGCGCGCCCACGCCGAGTCCCACAAGCAGCAGGCTTTCCATTTGGCGTCCAACATACCGATCGCGAGTGCATCGACAAGTTTGCCGTGAAGGACGTTGCTGCCTGTCCTGGGCGAGGTCGAAGGATCTGTGACGCGTCCCGGAGTGCGGGCGTACTCGCCCGCCGAGGGGATGCGTTATCATGCGCCGGTGGCGCGAGAGCAGGCCTGCTCGGGAGGCGAGTACGCCACCACTCGCCGTCCCGCGACAGACAGGAATGTCAGTCCCCCGGGAGCAAATAAATGATCCGTCATCGCCAAGGCTCCGACTTTCTGCTGATCACGCAAAACGACCACGCCGTCGCCGCCGGACTGCTCGCCGTGCATGTTGGAAATGGAACTTTTGCGCCGCCGTCCCCATTCGGCCCGACGATCACGGCGATCTCAATGCATGATTCCGGCTGGCCGCTTAACGATAATTCGCCCCTTCTGGACGAACAGGGATTCCCCCTGCATGTCATGGAGAGCCCGCCGCGAATTTCCACTTGCGCATGGTCGGAATCGACCGCTCGTGCCGCGGCGGTCAACGATTACACCGGCCTTCTCGTCAGTCTTCACGGGCTGCGTCTTTCGGCTTTGGTCGGCAGCCGCGGCCGTCCGGGCCACCCCGCCGACCTGTTTGAGCTGAATAAATTTCAGCATCGACAGATCGAGATCCAGGAAACGCTTCGAAAACGTCTTGGCCTGCGGATTGACCGCCCGCTGGAATTGGGATTGGCCAACCCGGGTTGCGATGAGGACGAGGATCTCCTTCGCTTCAACTATCGGCTCCTCACCGCAATGGATCAGATCAGCCTGGACGCCTGTTGCAGCGAGCCGCTGTTTCACTCAATTGATGGCGTCCATCCAAGACCTGGCACAAAGCGATCTCGATCCGCGTCGAGCATCCCGCGCCTTTCGTCATCGCCCTGGATCCCTGGCCTTTTGCGGAATCGGTTTTGGAAACTCCCGTTCCGTACCGACGCCTTCCAGCGGCTCCGTTTTCGAACGAAGTGGAATTTCGGGACCGCTACGCCAACGCGCCGATCGAATCGGTCAGGCTCCGAATTGTTGACCTGGGCCGACACATTTAGCGCGACCGCGAGACAGCTTGATCGCAGAAGAATTTGACTGAAAATCTTCTTGCGTTCCCATCTCTTCTGAAGCTACGATTTTTACCGCTCGCCGCGTTCATCAGAGCCAAGTCATGAAACCGCTTTCGGCACCTCGCCTGCTCCGATCAACATCAGTTACCGCAATGCCGAAACGAGTGCGCTCTCTCCGCTCGCGCAGGCTTTACCCTGATCGAGCTTTTGGTGGTGATCGGGATTATCTCCATTCTGGTAGCGATTCTGCTTCCGGCCTTGAAACAGGCCCGGATCGCCACGATCCGAATCTCCTGCGCATCCAACATGCGCCGAATCTTTGATGGCGCTTCAGATGTATGCCGGCGATTTCCACGAATTTCCTGTCAACTGCCGCCCGACGGATCCATTCAACACCATCGACACCGCCGACGCCGCTCCATTCCGCGTCGCAACATACTTTGACGGGTGCGAAGGCTTCCCGAGCCATTGGCGCGCCTGGCTGACGGCCTACAAATATGGAGATCCGAAGGTCATGGGGTGCGCGACGTCACTTCTCGATAATGAGACGTGGCGAACGGGAGGCGATGATTGGCTTCTGACGGCCACCGAACTCCAGGGCGCTCCCCCCTTCTACTACTTCGGTCCTGGCACCGATATCCAGCGCACTGCCGACTATTACGTGGGTTGGCCCAATTGCGGCTGGGGCGGGAGGCCCGGCCGCAGCCTGCGCGATTCCCTGGCCTCCCCGCTCCTCACGTGCCCCTGGTATTACTACGTCAACGTCGGCGGAATGACCGCTCACTCGCAGAAGCTGACAATGGGAGATTCCCAGCCGAATTTTTATGATCGTGATTACGACATGAACGTCGGCTGGAGCGACGGCCATGTGCAATTCGTGAAGGGTTCGGCCCTGGCCGGGCAATACCCGGTTTTCTTTGATTTTGACTGGACGCAGCACTGATCGGCCAGATCAATGCAATTCGATTCCGCGGGAAAAATCCCCGTTTCGACAGAGATCGAATAGAATGTCATCTGATGGAAGACCTGTCGGAGCAACTGGCAATCCGCGACCGCTATCGGCGTATAGTGGCATTGCGCAAGTCCCCCGCTGAACGCATGCGCGGCATGGCAAAGCTTCAGGAATCGATGTGGGCGACACTTCGGAGATCGCCCGACGGTTATGCTCATTTCTTAAGGCGGAACTTCAGGGCGCGTGCCGTCCCTGTTAAGGACGGACTTGGGCGATGATCTGCAAATCTTCGAAACGCTGCGACGGCACGCGGTTCCGTTCGTCGTGATTGGCGGACACGCAGTCAATTTTCACGGTTACGCGCGAAGCACGGAAGATATCGATGTGATCTGGCTGCGAACACCCGCCACCGAGCAATCGCTGCTGCTCGCGCTGACTGAGCTGGACGCTCAATACATCGGATCGGAAATCGACCCGCTGACCCATCTCGAGCGAACTTTCCCGGTCACGCTGCCGTTTATCCGATCGAGTCACCTCATGATGCTTCTGACGCGACACGGATTTCTCGATCTGTTCGACTACATCCCGGGACTTCCCGAGGAGGATGTGAAACCACTTTTCGAGTCAAGCGTGGAGGCCGAGCAGATTCGCTATGCATCCCTGGAATGGCTCCGTCGGATGAAACAGGCCGCCGGTCGGTCCAAGGACATGTTGGACCTTGAAAACCTGCCAGATTAATCGCCGCGCTGGTGCCTCGGCCCTATCCATGCGAGAATCGGCTTTCGAAATCTGCTCCGCGCATTCCGCGCCAAGCTACAAGAATCGCCCGGCGGAAAACGATGACCGACCTGCAGATCGCCCCTACTTTTACGGCACGGAAGCCATGGTCGATACGAACGATCTGGGTGCTGCTGGGCGCGCTGTTTATCTTGCGGCTTATCATTGGGTCCTGGCTTGAACTGGCGCCGGATGAGGCGGTCTACTGGTCCTGGTCGCGGCATCTGGCCGGGGGTTATTTCGATCACCCGCCTCTCATCGCCTGGATCAACTGGCTTTCGACACGTACTTTCGGATCGACGCAGTTTGCCGTGCGGCTGCCCGCCGCAACAGCGGCGTTCGCTTCAGTCGCAATTCTTATCGCTATGTCGCGGCGACTTTTTTCCGACGATATCGCGTCGTACGTTGGACTCATGTGGCTGATGGGCCCTCTGCTCGCAGTGATCGCAACGATTTCAACTCCGGATTCCCCCGCCGTTTTGTTTTCGACGTTAGCGCTGTCCTGTGTCGTATTGATCGCTCAGCAGGACGATGCCTTGGGCGCAGAGATCGATCGGCAATCTGCCGCCCCAATGCTCTGGATCGCCTTCGGTTTTTTTTGCGGTGTGGCGATGCTCGCCAAGTACACCACCATCCTGGTGCCGGCCTCCGTCTTTTTCGCGCTGCTCACCTCTCCTTCCGGTCGCTTTCATCTTCGCCGACCCTGGATTTACCTGGCGGCGTTGCTGGCTTTGATCGTTTTCTCGCCGGTAATCTGGTGGAATTACAAACATGATTGGGCCTCATTCGGCTTTCAGCTTCGCCATGGGACCGCGGCGGATGAAACGGCGACACAATCTGTACGGGCTGGGGGATTTAGGGGAGCAGCAAATCTTGCCGCCTACGTCGGAGGGCAGGCGATGGTCTGGACGCCGATCCTCTTTGCCGTGACATTAGTTGCACTGTTCGGCGGCTGGCGAAATTACCGCAGGATAGCGCAGGTGGACCGCATGTTGTTGTGGTGCGCCACCGTGCCCCTGATCCTGTTTGCCGCAGCGTCCTGGCGAAAGCTGGGCGAGGTGAACTGGCCCATGTTCACCTGGTTTCCCGCCAGTCTGCTGATCGGGCGATATCTCATGAACGACGTGACGGGTGCGCGCCGCAGGTGGGTCTGGGAAGGATGCAAGTTGGCGCTTGTGTTTGCGATCGTGCTTCACCTGCTTCTGGTTCCCGGAGTGCCTCGGTTGCTGCGCGCGCCCATGTGAAGATTCCGCATAATCTGCTCGATGTCACCGGCGGATGGAAACAGTTCGGCCAGGCTCTTGGAAAGGCGGCCGACGGCGTGCCCGTAATCTGTAACCGCCATCAGGATGCGGGCGAGGCGGCGTTTTACATGACCTCTCAGCCGGATGTCTGGTGCGACAGCGTCGGATCGCGGATCACGGCATTCGATTTTTTCGATCGCCAGCCGGATTATAACGAGATTCCGAAACTCATTTTCGTCGGATCGCACATCAGCGCCTTCGCCGAAAAGCATGGGTACGCCCATTGGAAAACGTTCTCGCTCGGAGTGGCTAATCCTGAAGGCAAAGGGGATCGAATGGCGACCGTGATGTGGCGAACCTCCAAATGAAACCAGCCAATGTTCGAAAGATCGACGTATGGCTGGGCAAGCCGCTCTGCTTCGCGCTGACCGCATTGCGGCGCCTGGGATCGTTGTTGTCCGGTCGTGCGGCGCCAGGGCCGGTTAAGAAAATTCTTCTGATCAAAATCATCGAGCAGGGTGCGACCGTACTGGCCTATCGCGCCATCGCGCGCGCGGTTGAATTGGTTGGGCGCGAAAACGTCTATTTCCTGGTCTTTCGCGATAACCGTTTCATCCTCGATCTGCTCGAGCTGGTTCCTCAGGAAAATGTCCTGGAAATCCGCACGACCAGCCGCACCACCACGATGATGGATCTGTTCCGCGTCCCGTTTCGTGCCCGACGCATCGGAATCGACGCGACCGTGGACATGGAGTTCTTTTCCCGCGCGTCGGCGATTATCGCCTTTCTAACCGGCGCGTCACGCCGGGTCGGCCTTCACCGCTTCACGAGCGAAGGACCGTATCGCGGGGATCTGATGACCCACCGCATGCAGCACAATCCATACCTGCATACCGCGGTTGCTTATTATCTGCTCGTCGAGGCGTTTGCGCCGACCCGGCTGACATTCCCCTGCTCAAGATCCCGGTCCCAACCATCGATTTTTCCCCCCCGTTGTTCAAACCCGCCGCAGACGAAATTCTGCGCGTCCGGGAAACGCTGCATCGACTGGCGGGAAAAAGTGTGGATGGCCCGATCATTCTGCTCAATCCCAATGCGAGCGATCTGCTTCCCCTTCGCAAGTGGCCGACTCTGAATTTCATCGAATTGGGCCGGCGGATTCTTGCCGCTCATCCGGAGGTCACGCTTCTTCTGACCGGCGCTCCCTCGGAGTCGCATAGCGTGGAGGACGTCGCGGCACAGATCTCCCCAAAGGCCATCAGCGTTGCCGGACATACCACATTGCGGGAATTGTTCGTTCTCTACACGCTGGCGGATGTCCTGGTGACCAACGACAGCGGCCCCGGCCATTTTGCGTCGATGACGAAGATCACGGCGGTCGTCCTATTCGGTCCGGAGACGCCGGCCCTCTTCGCGCCTCTCGGAACGGGCACCCGGATTGTTCGCCGCGATCTGGCGTGCAGTCCGTGCGTGAATGCATTCAACCACCGCTTCTCTCCCTGTAATAACAACCTGTGCATGCAGGGGATCACGGTGGACGAAGTGTATGAAGTGGTGCGGGATCGGATCGAGCGGCGCGATCAGCCACAACTGACGGTCATTGCTCCCGCCCGCACGCGCGGCAATCCGCCCGCGGTTCTCAGATCGTCCGACTCGGCCCGGTGACGGACATGTAATGCCGGTAGTTGCAGTTGCCCCAAACTAATGAGAACATTTTGGGCACTATGGCAAACCTCATCGAACATCCGCCCACCGATAAACGGCACTCATCTCGCGATAACCGTTCCCGCACACCGGCGCAGCAGGCCGGCGGAGTGGCGAACGGATCGATGTCCGCCGCGACGATGAAAATCCTCGTCGTGGAGGATGAAGCCAAGACCGCGCTTTCGCTCGAGAAAGGATTGAGCGAGAACGGCTTCGTGGTGGAGGTTGCGTCCACCGGCGACGAAGGATTTCGCAAAGCAATGGAAGGCAAATACGAAGTAATCGTCCTGGACATCATGCTGCCCCACCGGGATGGGTGGTCGGTGGTCAAGGCCCTTCGCGAACGGGGGGACCAGACCCCCGTTTTGTTTCTGACCGCGCGCGATGCGGTCGAAGACCGCGTGCGCGGATTGGAACTGGGAGCGGACGATTACCTGGTCAAGCCGTTCGCCTTCGCGGAACTCGTGGCGCGGGTACGCTCGGTTATCCGCCGCGGACCGCAACGGCAGAACGAGCCGCTCAAGATCGGGGACCTGGAAATCGATCTGGCGCGGCACAAGGCAACTCGCGCCGGGAACAAGCTGGATCTGACGCCCAAGGAATTTGCCCTGCTTTATCTCCTGGTCCGCCGCCGCGGAGAAGTGCTTTCCCGCACGATGATCTCACAGCACGTCTGGGACATGAATTTCGACAGCGACACGAATGTGGTGGACGTGCACGTGCGCCGACTTCGTTCGAAATTAGACGACCCATACCCGACGAAGCTCGTCCACACGGTGCGTGGGGTCGGCTATGTCTTCGATGAGACCCGATGATCCCCTAAATGCGCACAACGGCGATGCAAAGGCTGCGGTTCCGCGGGCGTTGCCGCCGCGCGAATCGAGCGACCGGCGGGCAGAGCCGCATCGCGCCTGGCCGCTGGCGATGCGGCTCACGGTCTGGTACTCGGCCTGTTTTCTGCTCACCCTGCTGGCGGCCGTTGCCGTGCTCTACATCAGCCTCACCGATGGTCTTCAAAGCGACCACGATCAATTCCTCACTGACAAGGTGGGCGTGCTTCGTCAGTTGTTACGCGAACGGCCGAATGATTCGCTGGCACTTCAGGAAGAGGTTGAGGAAAACTGGGCGCCGCGACAATACGTACAGGTACAGGCGCGGGTCGTGACTGACGACGGAAGGGTGCTTTGCGAATCGCCAGGCATGGCCGAGCAATTGCCTCCACGTCTCTTCCCGAACGCTGCCCCGCTCGAAACCGTAATTGGAACGGGAATCAGCGTCCGCGGGCCGAAGGGAAATCCATTCCGAGTCCTGTCGGCCCGGGCGTCGGCAAATCTGCCGGGACAACAGGTCGGCGCGCTCATCCAGGTCGGCGCTGGACACGCGTCCCGAGGAAAAACTCCTGGAAGCGTATCGGCAGCGACTGCTGGTGATCTCGGCCCTGGCGATGGGCCTGTCGGTGCTCGCCGGGTATCAAGTGGCTCGGAGGGGGCTTCGCCCGGTATACGAGATCGCCCGCGCCGCGCAACGGGTCGGCCCGTCCCGGCTCGACTGCGCGTATCCGTATTGCGGGTCTTCCCGCGGAAATGTCCGCACTGGCCGAAACGCTCAATGGAATGCTCGAGCGGCTGGCAGAGGCCTTCGGACGCCATTCACGATTTTCCGGCGATATCGCGCACGAGCTCCGCACGCCGGTCACCAATCTTCGAACCGCCATTGAGGTGACGCTGGGAAAGGCCCGCGAGCCTGAGGAATATCGGGAAACGCTCCTCTCGGCGCTGGAGGAATGCGGTCGCCTGGGACGGATCATCGACAGCCTTCTGTTCATCGCACGCGCCGAAGATCCGCGCAATCACCTCCGCCGCGAATTCATGGACGTGGGAGAGGAGTTGCGCCGGGTGTGCGAGTTTTACGAAGCCGCGGCTACCGAAGCGCAGATCCGCCTGGAAACGAATTGCCCGAATCCGCTGCCGGCGGAGCTGGACCGCACACTTCTGCATCGCGCCGTCGCCAACCTGATCTCCAATGCGCTGGATCACACTCCCGCAGGCGGACAGATCACTGTCTCCGGAACGCAGGCGGACCAGCAGATCGTGGTTGAGGTCTCCGATAGCGGTTCGGGAATCCGCGCCGGCGATCTGCCGCATATCTTCGATCGATTCTATCGGGCCGACCCGGCTCGATCGGGTGACGGCGGACACGCAGGCCTCGGCCTTGCCATCGTCAAGACGATCACAACCCTCCACGGAGGAAGCGTGGCCATCGAAAGCGAGCCAGGGAGCGGAGCCCACGTCATCCTGCGCTTTCCCACGGCGGCGGCACTACCAGCGCCGGCTTGATGGACCTAAGAAGCTGCTTCAGAACTCGTCTAACCTGCCACGCCGGGTCCTGTGGACCCGGATCCGGGTCCACAGGACCCGGCGTGAAGACGGGTTAGGGAACAGCTTGTCTCTGACGCGGTGCGTATATGTCTACCGGCCAATTGACCTCTTTCCCCCGGGTCCTACAATACCGCCGATCAATGGAAACCACGCTTGGACACTGGCGATTGCGCGTAGTGCGAAGGACGCGTGGCTTGTGATCCCGGCGGTGGACAATCAATCACGTGACGACCTTGGAAACCTTAAGCACGAAGAATTCGCTGATCGGGCCCGGCGGCTTTGGCGAGAAGGCCGTCCGTCGAATGATGATTCGTCTCGTCGAACGGGGGATTCTCTCAAGGAACGATCATGACTACCGCCGTGCCCTCGGTGCCCGAAGCAGATTTTGCGAATTCTCATGAATCCCGTCTACAGCAATTGGCTCCATTCCGCTTTGTATTCCTGAGTTCTCATACGTTTATCCTGTTGGCGCTTCTGTGCCTGGGGTTACTCACCGGATGCGAGATCAATCAGCAGAAGGAAGTCGACCTTTACCGAAAACTGCTCGATGGGCCGAATCCCCTCAAGGTTTCCGAAATCTATGAAGGTCGGCCGCTCTCCCTTGAGGAAGCCCTCCTGCTTGCCAACCGCCGCGACGAAAACCTCGCCAGTAACGGCGAGCTGTATGTTCAGGCGCTGATCGACAAAGAACGGGCTTTCGCCAATTTCCTTCCGACCGTCAGCCTCGCTCCCACGATTAATTACGAGACCAAACGCATCGGCAATTCATCGACGGGAACCGTTTCGACCGGAACGGTGGCCGCCGCCGGGGGAACTCATGATGCACTCAGGGACGTGCCGATCACCGGCAATGTCAACGTGTTCAATGGATTTCAGGATCTCTCAAATCTGCGTCGCGCCGGCTTCACTGCCGAACAGCGCCAGCAACTTCTGCTCGATTTACAGATGACGCTATTCCTGAACGTATGCCAGACCTATTACATGACCCTGAGCAATGAGCGATCGGTCACGGTGCTGACCAATTCTGTGGAGGTGCAGCTCGAGCGCATGCGCGACCAGCAGGGCCGACTCCAGGCCGGGCTCGCCCGACCGCTCGATGTGGCGCAGGCCGCGGCGCAGGCGTCGGCGACTCGGGTGTCGCTGATCTCCGCCCAGAACAACGTCAAGAACTCGCGAATCATGCTTGCATACCTTCTCAACGCACCGGTTGAGAATGCGATCCTGATCGACCGCCTCCAGATCCCCGAGCACCTGTTTTCGATCGAGGACGCGCTCGGAACAGCGCAACGGAATCGGCTGGATGTGATCGCAGCGCGGGAGGCCGTCGAATCCGCGCGCAATCCGTCAGCCAGGCAATTGGTCAGTACTATCCTTCCGTCAGTCTCCAGGTCGACTATTTCCTCCACAAGGAGAGCTTTCCGACCAACAGCGAATGGTCCGGCATCCTGTCGGCCAATATCCCGATTTTCACGGCCGGCCTGGTTCACGCCAACGTGCGGACCGCCTGGTCGCAACTGAGGCAATCGCGCCTTTCGCAGCTTCAGGTCGTCCGCACTGTCGACGAGCAGGTGAAGACCGCTTACCAGAATTTCCGGGACAGTAAGCGGCGGCTCGATGAAGAGCATGTGGAAGTACTGGCGGCGCGGGATGCACTGATTCAGGCAGAACAAAGTTATCCCGTCGGTCTGGCCGCCTATCTCGACATCATTACCGCCCAGGACCAGTTGCTGACGGCACAATTGAGCCTCGTGACCGAAGAAATCAACTACAAGATCTTCTTCCTGGATCTGCTGCGCACGATGGGCAAGCTGGAACGGCCGGAAATGATTCCCGCTCCGAGTGCTCCGCCGACCTCGATGCCAACGGATGAAGAAATCCAGACGCCGTCCGGACCGGCAAATTCGGTCGGGAAACACTCGGTGATCCAGCCCGCGACCCTGCCGACTGCGGAAAACCCCGCAAGCGAGCCCGCGCCTGAACCGTCGACCGCTCCCGCCACGACCGCTCCCGTCGTACCCCTGTTACCAATACCATCGACGGATCCAACGACTCAGCCGGGAGCATGACCTGGTACAAATTCGCGCTGGCTGACGCCGGCGGCTATTAAAGATGCGCCAGCGAAGTCGCGCGCATCCTTCATACCCGCGGGCATCAGCCAGCACGTCCGCTTCTTCACATTAAGCGGACATGTGTGATTTCCGGTTGGAACATTTTCCTCCGCGCCACAGTTGCGTTGCAGGCTTATAATCCGCCGCCATGGCCCTCTCCCCTCTTGCCGGTAAACCTGCCCCCGCGTCCCTGCTGATCGATGTCCCCAAGCTGATTCAGGCTTATCACGAACGTCGTCCCGATTTGAGCGACCCGCAGCAGCTTGTGGCCTTCGGCACGAGCGGGCATCGCGGCACGCCGCTGAACGGGTCTTTCACCCAATCCCATATCCTCGCCATCACCCAGGCGATCTGCGATTACCGGCGGGGAAAAGGAATCGACGGGCCGCTCTTCATGGGGATGGATACCCACGCGGTTTCCACCCCCGCACAACAGACCGCGTTGGAAGTTCTGGCCGCCAACGATGTGGAAACCATCATTCAGCCGGAGAACGGTTACACGCCTACCCCGGTCATCTCTCACGCGATCCTCACCTATAACCGCGGCCGATCCGCGAATCTGGCCGACGGCATCGTCATCACACCTTCCCACAATCCTCCGCGCGACGGCGGTTTCAAATACAACGCGACCAACGGCGGCCCCGCCGACGTCGACATCACACAATGGGTGCAGGACCGCGCCAATGAATTACTCAAAGGCTCAAATGCGGGGATCAAACGCATCGCCTACGAGCGGGCATCGGTAGCGTCAACCACTCACGCTCGTGATCTGGCCGTTCCGTACATCCGCGATCTCGACAATATCATCGACCTGGACCCCATCCGTTCAGCGGCGCTTCCGATCGGAGCTGATCCACTCGGCGGCGCGAGCGTTGCATACTGGAAAATGATCGCGGAAATTCACCGCCTGAATATTTCCGTCGTCAATTCGACGGTCGATCCGACGTTTTCGTTCATGACGGTCGACCACGACGGCCAGATTCGCATGGATTGTTCCAGTCCTTATGCGATGGCGAAGCTCATTGAACTGAAGGATCGATTTCGACTGGCGTTTGGGAACGATCCGGATTCCGACCGGCACGGGATCGTGACGCCTTCCGCCGGGCTGATGAATCCGAATCACTACCTGGCGACCGCCATCCGCTACCTGTTCTCTCATCGCCCCCATTGGAGCGCCCAGGCCGGCGTCGGCAAGACTCTGGTCAGCAGTGGCATCATCGATCGCGTCGCCGCTTCGCTTGGACGTCGGCTCGTCGAGGTTCCAGTTGGATTCAAATGGTTCGTCGACGGACTTTTCGACGGCTCCCTGGGATTCGGCGGCGAGGAAAGCGCCGGCGCAAGCTTCCTTCGTCACGACGGCTCGGTCTGGAGCACCGATAAGGACGGAATCATCCTGAACCTGCTCGCCGCAGAAATGACTTCCGTCACCGGCAAGGATCCGGGAGAGCACTTTGCCGAAATCGCCGCACAATTTGGCACGCCGTTCTATACCCGTTCCGACGAAGCCGCCACGCCGGCGGAAAAGGCCATCCTCAAGAAACTCTCGCCGCAATCCGTCAGTGCATCGACTCTGGCCGGCGAACCAATCCTCGCCAAACTGACTCGCGCTCCCGGAAACGACGCGCCGATCGGTGGATTGAAAGTAACGACGCGCAACGGCTGGTTTGCCGCCCGCCCTTCAGGGACGGAGAATATTTACAAGATCTACGCCGAGAGTTTCCTGAGCGAAGCCCATCTGCAATCCATCATGAGCGAAGCTCGACAGATCGTGAAGGCGGCGCTCGGGGGATAATCCCCCGAAAAATTCTCACGGCAATTCCTCAACCAACTTCGCTTGCCGGTTTTGGGCGGTGCGGAAAACGTGGAGGAGGTGGACTTCTTTGTCGTAGAAATTGTAAACGTGTCCGCTGGATCTGCGTCTGATGACGGTGTAGCGCAGATCCGGGCGCGTGCTCACTGTTTTTCCTTCGGAATAGCTATTTGCGAGGTCGGCGATACCCTCCTTCAGAAAATCGAGATAAATGTCGGCGTGCGACGCGCCATAACGGTCGGCGTTCCATCGCCAGACAGCGTCGAGTTCATCAATCGCCGTCGGAGAGCGAATGACTGTCAGCGGGGATTTTTGCGTAGCCATTCCGCCCTGCGCCTGGCGAGTTCCGCGTCTGCTTGCTCGGCCGTGTAAGAATTCCCCGCCTGGATCTCTGCTTCCGCTGCGTCGATATGCGCCAACCGCTCCGGTGTGAAAAGATGATCGAGGTTTGCAGCCGCTCCCAGACTCTCTTCGACCGGGTCGTGACTCACTACGTCGGCAACATACTCGTCCACGCTCGAAAATCCGGCTTCGGCGGCGCAACGCTGAGCCGCGCTGAAGACCCGCTCAGTGAGCTCGATTTGAGGCATATCCGGAACTCCACTGATAATCGCGAAATTCTACGTGGCAACTGCGGTCATGTCACGCGAAATCAAGGGTTCGGGCGTGCAGGGGTGCGTGACAGATTCGGCGGCAGCGTTTTTGCCCGCTCCCAGTATTTTGGGGGAGCCGCGCACGAAGTAAGCGGGAAAGTTCTCTCGTTTACCGAGTGTTTTCCCGCTTACTTCGTGCGCGGCTCCTTCGGAGTATCGGGCGAGGGGAAAGTTTTTTCCCCCGATTCTGTCCCGCACCCGGCGTGCAGACACTTCTACCGCGCCCCATTTTTCCCCGACCCCACCTCCTGCCCCGACTTATCGTAAATCTTGATATCACTCAGATCGCGCGGGCGATTGTGAACTACCTGCGTTTGCGGCTTGAGTTCATTTCCGCGCACAACCGCCGCCTCGCGTTCTTCGGTTGATGCGATCATCAGCCGCGGGCCGGCGCCGATGTCCTCGGTCCATGCATTTTCCCATTTCCCGACGCCAAAGGAATTGTTCTGGGGCAGAACCCAGGCGCGATGATGGTCGGGACTGTTGAACAGATTCCAGAACGAATCGTCGGCCGCATACGGACCCATTGTGATGTTTTCGTTGCTTCCCAGGGCATAACCGGCTTGAGCCATGCGGCCGAAGGGACTGCGCAGCGACGGCGTCGGAGACCAATGCGAAAAATACCAGAGATCGATCATCTCCTTGCTGTGACCACGGGCGGATTGAATCAGGCGGGCGTCCAGCTCCAACGGAAGTAAGCCGAGCATTTCACGATAGGCGTTCACCTTGCGCGCATGGGCGATTTCTCCGGAATTCATCGACGGCTCAATCGATTTGTTCCAGGCGTCGATGCGCCGAGCGGCCAGATAAAGCCAGAGTCCGCGACGATCTGCCTCGACCGGCGGCTCGAGCGAGCCGGCAAGATATTTCACAGCCGCCGCGGCCGGCATGGACAAGGCTTTCGTGGCCGGTGTTTGCAGAGCTTCGTCGCCCTTCGAGCTCGCCGGCGACAATCGCAGCTTCGCGCACTCGTCTTTCCGCGCGACCGCCGCCGCCACGCGGGCGAGTCGCGCATATTCCGGCGACAGTCGCGCCTCCAGGGCGTCGAGTTTCGCGTAACTGCGTCGGGCGGATTTCAGCGATTCGGGCTCTTCCGTCAGGTTGTCGATCATTTGCAGGGCGCTGGATTGCAGCGGCTGCATTTGATTTTCCATCGCTCTCAATCGCGGAATTGCCACGGCGGCGGAGTCAGCGGCAGCGACAACCGCCGCGGAATCCCTGGCGAATAATTGCGGCACGATTTGCCGGAGCGACGCCATTCCCGCATCGCCGGCTTCCGCCAGTTGACGCAGCGCGGCCAGCGAACTGATCGGATCATCGCCGGAGGCGGTTTTTGCCAGTGCTGCGATCGTGTCGGGCGACACGACCGCAGCGGCGCACACATTCGCCCAGCTCGCGAGCAGAACGATCACGACGGTTGCGCGTGCGATCGGCATCGGATCAACCTGTCAATTCGCGACAAACTGCATCACGCGCACCGCATGTCCGGCGCTGTGCGACTGCTTGGAGATGCGAAGCGTCATCCGATGTTTTCCCGGCTTCAAATCCGTGGCAAACATCACCGTGCGCGGATAATGCAGTCCGGCACTGAAGCGATGATAAAGATCGACCTGGCGAAAATCTCCGCCATCAACGCTCGCTTCCACAATTCCGGCGTCCGGCCCGGCAACCACATAGGCGCCAACGGCGGATCCCTCGAATTCCAACGTCAGTTGTTTTCCAGGTTCGGTGGCGCACAACATGGGGATTGACGTGAATCGGTCCCGCTTTCCGCCCGGCAGATGGCCCCAGTCGGGAATCCCCAGCGTCCAGCCGTCGGCGGCCTGCGCCTCCTTTGGATCGATGAACCGACCGTGCTCGTAATTCAGCGGATCGAGCGGCGACGGAAGCGACCGGGCCGACGGCTTCGCGTTACTGTCTGGCGCATCGTGCCAGGCTCGATTCAGCAGCTCGTCGATCATTCGGGCGCAGATGGCATTTCCGAACGCCGCCGGATGGACGCCTCCGTATTGCTGCCATGTCAGTTTCCCCGCAGTGATCTCTGCAGCCACTTCCTCCGCGAGACGAATGGTCGAAACGTCATAATGAGTCGCGACCGTTTCATGGGCTTCGATCGTGAGGGGAATGCCGCCCATCTGGAGCGTCTGAAGCATCCCTTCGTTCACGAAATGAGTAATGACGATGTCGACGTTCGGGTTCAGAGACCGGGCGTGGCGAATAATCCCCTCCATGCCGCGGATGCATTCGCTTCGGGTATGTGCCGCGTCCTGATCGTCATTGACGGCGAATTCGACAAACAGCAAATCGACTGGTCCCACATCCGACGCCAGCCGAAAGGCGCCCGTCGTCGAACACGTAGAGGAGATGCCCGCGTTGGTAAACTTGAAATCGGTTTGCGGAAAACGCTTTTTCAGGATGTCGCAAACCATCGGCCGATAACCGTTCATTTCCGTGATCGATCCTCCCAGGAATGCGACGGTCCCCTTTCGCTCGGTAAGGAATTGCCCACGGCAGTACGCCAGGCTTCCCCGAAGCTGAACGTTTTCACCGAACGGAGCGTCGGCCGCAAAAAGAGAGTTCGCGGCCGGCGTCACAAACAGCAGAAAGATCACAAACCGGACCAATCGCATATTCGGCATGTTTTTCATCTTCATGACCTCGGTCCCCCATCGCTTTTTTTACCACCTAAACGGCGCCGTGATAACGCGCAGCGTCCTTTTCCTCCGATGCGCTATATATCCTGTGCTTCGAAACCCGGCATTTGCATTGGAGCGATCCGTATTTGATATCCAATTCAGCCAGAAACGAGGAACGGGATTTTATGGAGTTGTCAACGGAACTAATTTCGGAGATCGCCGGTGTTCGCATGGTTGCGCCGGCACGTCACTCAGCGGATGAAAAGCGTAAGCACGAGCGGGTTGCGCTTGCCGCCCGGGCGACGATTTCATCTTTGAGCCGCGGCCTGGACGGGATGGAAGAGGTCGTGATCGTTCGCGACATCTCCGTCGCCAGCATCGGCCTGCTCTGCCCCGAAGCGATGGAGATCGGGCATGAATTCGTCATCCAGTTCTCCGGCGAGCACGGGCTGGCGGCGCGGATCCTGTGCAAAGTGTCACGATGTGAGCCGGGCGGATTCGGTGGGAGCCAGTTCATCGTCGGCGGGAGTTTCGAAATTGTAATCCATCCCGCGCAACCCTCGGCAGGCGTTGCGAAGCCGGCGGTTGCGCAGGAGGCGCAGGCGGCATGGACGGCCGACCCCAGCGCGGAAGAAAAGCCGGCCGACGCCGTCGCGAACCAGGGCGCGGTCCGCAACGGAACGGGCTGGTTGCAATCGTGGCGGAAATGGCTGCCGACCGGCCAGAACGACGATCTGACGCGAACGGCGTAAATGCGACCTCGAGAGTTTCGCGGGCAAAGGCGATGAGCGATGATCAGGTGATGCGAATCCTGATCACCGCCGGCCCAACCCACGAGCCGATCGATGCCGTCCGGTATATCGCCAATCGAAGCAGCGGCGCAATGGGAGCCGCCCTGGTCCGCGCCGCCCTCGCCGGCGGTCATCTTCCTACCCTTGTCGCAGGTCCGTTGACAGTCTCCGTTCCGGCCGACATTCGCCGGGTCGATATTCAAACCGCCGCCGAAATGCACGCGGCGGTCATTCGCGAATTTCCCACTCACGACCTGCTGATCATGGCCGCCGCCGTGGCCGATTACCGGCCAACCGCCGTGTCGGCGGGCAAGATCGACCGCGCCGGAAAGCTCACCATCGAGTGCGAAGCGACGCCCGACATTGTCGCCGATGCCAGCCGGATCCGCCGGGACGATCAGCGAATTGTCGGATTCAGCCTTGAAGCGGCCGGCAATATCCCCCGGGCGCGGGAAAAGTTGCAACGAAAGCAGCTCGACCTGATCGTCTACAATCCAACTGAAACGATGAACAGCCCAACCATCCGACCCGTCCTGATCTGGCGCGACGGCCGGGAGGAATCCTTTTCGGATCAACCCAAGGCGGCGTTCGCACAAATCCTCATTGCACGGGCGCTCGCGCTGTTTGAAAGTTGAAGATGGGACGATTAAATGAACTGAGCGTAGATTTGCAGTGTCAATAAAATCCGGGCGGTCGAGAGATCTGCCCGCGCAAAGAATAACGGTCATTCAGGGATGGCCCATGCCCCGCAGTCTCATCCTGAAAGTCATGCTCTCCCCCGGCGACGTCTGCACCCTCACGGCGGCGATCGAGTCACTCCACGCCACCTATCCCGGCGAATACCTCACCGACGTGCGCACTTCGTGCGATGAAATCTTCGCCCACAATCCGCGCATCACAAAGCTGACTGACGCCGACGGCGAATTGTTCGAGCTCCACTACGACACGGTACTGCACCGCTCCGACAGCGCACCCAACAGCTTTCTCTCCGGCTACTGCGACGACTTGGGACGCAGGCTTTACCTGGCTGAATGGGAATCGTCGGTGGCGGACCTGCGCATCCACGGCACGACCAGGCGTCAGGTGCGCGAGGCCTTCGAGCAGTCGGAGCGTGGCGCGCTGCAGGCGCTTCCCGCCGGGCGTTTCGAGCTGTTCCAGGAGGCGCAGGCGCTGCGTGCATCGCGACGGGCACGTGGAGGTCAAGCGTGCTTACTACTCGGAGCCGCCGGAGTTTGTGGGGCAGAGGGTATGGGTCCGTTTTGACGGGCGGGTGGTAAGAATCTTTGACTTAAAGATGCAGCAGATCGCGCTGCACGTACAGCATGAGCCGGGCCGCTTCAGCACGCATGCCCCGCACATCGCCGCCGAGAAGCGGAGCAAGGTGGAGCGTGGGGCGGCGTGGCTGATCGAGCAGGCCGGGCGATTGGGCCCGAATGCGCGGGCGAATTAAAACGGGACAGGCGAATTAAAACGGGACAAGCGAATTAAAACGGGACAAAGCGAATTAAAACGAGCGAATTAAAACGGGACAGGTCCAATTATTGACTGTTCGTTGCGTTCCGGCTAGCTTGAGGGCATGCCTCGACAAGCCCGTCATGCCCCCGGCGATCTGATCTATCACGTCCTCAACCGCGGCGCCGGCGGGATGAAGCTGTTTCGCGGGAACGAGGACTACGCCGCCTTCGTTCGCGTGCTGAGCGAGACGATGGAGCAGATTCCCATGCGGGTCTGCGGCTACTGCCTGATGGCGAATTAAAACGGGACAGGTCCAATTATTGACTGTTCGTTGCGTTCCGGCTAGCTTGAGGCATGCCTCGACAAGCCCGTCATGCCCCCGGCGATCTGATCTATCACGTCCTCAACCGCGGCGCCGGCGGGATGAAGCTGTTTCGCGGGAACGAGGACTACGCCGCCTTCCTTCGCGTGCTGAGCGAAACGATGGAGCAGATTCCCATGCGTGTTTGCGGCTACTGCCTGATGGGAACGCATTGGCATCTGATCCTCTGGCCGCGGAAGGAGGGCGAACTGGCGCGGTTCATGCAACGCCTGACGATCACCCACGTGCGACGTTGGGTCGAGCACCGCCATCGCGTCGGAATGGGCAGCGTCTACCAGGGGCGGTACAAATCGTTCGTCGTGCAGGACGATCCGCACCTGAGCACGCTGGCCCGGTACGTGGACCGAAATCCGTGGCGGGCGAACCTGGTCGATCGGGCCGAACAGTGGCGGTGGTCGAGCCTGGGGCAGGCGTTCTTCGAGCCGACGGTCAAGATTCCCCGGATCGATCTGACGCCGTTGCCGCTGACGGGAGTTCGTGAGGATTGGATCGAATGGGTCAACCTTCGACAGACGGCGGCGGAAGAGCAGGCGGTGTTGCACGCCATCACGCACAGCCGCCCGTTTGGCGGGCGGGAGTGGACCAAGCGAATGGAAAAGCGCCTGGGATTGGGACCTTTGCGGCCGCGCGGGCGGCCGGTGAAGATCCGGGAAGCAGCCGCCAAACGCTGAGGAAAGAGGCCGTAATTGGACCTGTCCCGTTTGAAGAAAGAAAAGGGGACATCCAACATTTCTTGAATTTGCCCTTGCCCTGGCTATCATGCGCTGATGCCCCGCACCGCTCGTGCCGCCGTGGGCGGCGTCGTTTATCACGTCATCAACCGCGGCAATGGCCGGTCGCGAATCTTCCACAAGCCGGCGGATTACGATGCGTACGTGAAAATCCTGATCGAGGGCCTGGAGGTCGTGCCGACGATGCGAGTGCTGGCCTACTGCCTCATGCCCAACCACTGGCACCTGGTCCTCTGGCCACAGCATGACGGGGATTTATCGCGATATCTGGCCTGGGTGAGCAACACCCACGTCCGCCGTTATCGGCGTCATTACCATGATGAAGGGCGTGGCGGGCACTTGTATCAGGGACGTTTCAAGAGCTTCCCGGTCCAGAGCGACGGCCATCTGCTGACCGTACTTCGATATGTGGAGGCGAACGCCTTGCGCTCGAAGCTCGCCAGCGATGCGATGGAATGGCGCTGGACGAGTTTTGCCCACCGTGTCGCCGGGGAACAAACGGAACTGCTTTCCGATTGGCCGGTGGATCGGCCGACTGACTGGCGGGCGATCGTCGAGCGCGACCCCGGCGAAGCGGAACTCGATCAAGTGCGACTTGAGCCTCAAACGCGGCAGGCCGTTTGGCGACGCGCCGTGGACTCAGCGCACGGCGAAGCGACTCGGACTGGAATTCACCCTGCGCCAGCGCGGCAGGCCGCGCAAGCCGAAGCGGGCCCTCGATCGAAGCAAAACGCCGACGGCAGAACGCAGGGCGAAACGGCGATGAACCGGATTTGTCATAATGTTGGATGTCCCCTTTTCTTTTCCTCCCCTTTTCTTTTCCTCCCCTTTTCTTTTCCTCCCCTTTTCTTTTCCTTAATGTTGGATGTCCCCTTTTCTTTTCCTGAGCGGGCCGCTGGTTTCCTCCAATCCCGACGCTCTCGATTTTGATATTCTCGACGCCAACGGATACCCGATTCCGACGCTGGATCCCAGCACCGCCAACAACCTGGTGATCTGGACGCTGGACACGGGCGGACCGCACTTCATCTCGTACCCTAACGATCCCATGACCGCTCCCAACGCCAGTCCGACCGGCACGCCGATCAGTTCCATTCCCGCCGCTTCGGTCGTCGATACTTCGATCCCCGAGCCGTCGTCGATCTGCCTCCTGGGATTCGCTATCCCCACGCTACTCAATCGTTGCCGTCGCGCGTGATATTTCCTGGCGGACCAGCGCCCTCACCTCAATGCCGCGGTAGAGGCGGCGAATCGACGCCCCGCTCCCGCCGTGCCTGCCGCAGCAGCTCGGGGTATAGGTCACCTGAAAACGCCGACGGACACGAGATTACGGAACAGTAACTGTTGACAGTTGCAGCTGGAGTGGATGTACTTGTGCCGCGCGTGACGTGGGACGGGAAGTTCGCCGTTTTACTTTTTCCCTTCTCGAAGTTGCCTCGAAGATTGCATCGGTTGTTGTGCTTCATGGTTTGTGAGTTCGATGTTGCCTTAATCGGCATACGTGTCGAGCTTCCCAACCGACAAGACGCAATGTGCCGCCCAGGTGAGGGAGCCATATCGAATGCCCATTGAATTTAGCCTGATCCCGGAAATCCAGGTCATTTCCAAAATCGAGCAATTCGGCGGTCATCGGCACCGCTCATTTACAAGGGAAGCAAGCGAGCGACCGTACAAGCGCAAATCATACGCATATGGGGCCGCTTGACGGCCGAGGAAACCGAAGAGTATGAATATCGCATTTGATCGAATTGCATTCGCAGCATCGCAGTCGTTGCATCAAATCGTGTTTGCCCTACGTCGCAGTATTGGACGGCCGATCATCCGATCATCTGATCGCGTTGCACGACTCCGCTTTGAGGCTGAACCACTGGAGCGGCGGCAATTGCTGTCTTCCGCTTATGCCATCACGGATCTGGGTGCGGGCGAGGCGACCGCCATCAACGCGAGCGGGCAGGTAGTGGGCGAAGTGATTACCTCGGAGGGCTATGAAAACGCTTTCCTTTACAGTAATGGCAGCATCAGAAACTTGGGAACATTGCCGAATCTCGACTCCTCAAACGCGACAGGCATTAACGACCGCGGTGAGGTCGTGGGGTACGCCTATCAGAAGGACATATATAGTGACTTTGAACCATATGCGTTTGTCGACGACAACGGAGTGATGACGGCGCTTGGCGTTTCGAACCCTGATCCCTTCATGTACACTGATGCCACCGGCATCAACGATAACGGGCAGATCCTAGGTAATGTTGTTAATTATAACGGCGCCTCCGTCGAGGCATTCGTCTATGCGAACGGAGGCGCCACGAGTCTGGGCGCGCTTCCAGGTTACAACGATAGCATAGCTGATGGAATTAATAATAGCGGGCAGATAGTTGGTGGGTCCTATAACATAGGTTCGAGCCAATTTGAGCACGCATTCCTCTATAGTAGTGGAAGTATGCTCGACCTTGGTACGTTGCCAGGCTATGAATCCAGTGAGGCTCGCGCACTGAACGATAGTGGACAGATCGTCGGCCTCTCCGGCCCCACCGAATCGTTCCTGTATAGCAATGGGCGTATGACTGATCTGGGCTACATGGGATTTCCGAACGCGATAAACGATAACGGACAGGTCGTTGGCGGGGGCTCCGGCGAGGCCTTTCTCTATAGCAATGGCACGACGATTGATTTGGATGCCCTAATTCCGTCAAATAGCGGTTGGACGCTGTTAAACGCGACGGGCATCAACGACAAAGGCCAGATATGTGGAAACGGGTTCAGCCCCGACGGAACGGTACATGCTTTCCTCTTGACGCCCACCGGGAACGTGCCGAATCTCTCCGGACAATTCACTGGCGCAATTCCCATCGCGGCTACGTTCGGTGAACTGATTTCACCGGCACTGCAGATAACGGATGCGGTGAGCGCAGAAGACGTTGTCGATGGCAACGAGACCACGGATTATTATCTTTCGACCACGCCGAACCTCTCCGGCATCATCACGCCTGACCTGGCAACTAACAACTACACTTTACATCTTACCGCCGGGAGTTCGTTCACGGAATCGCGGCAGGTGACGATTCCGCAAAACGTTACACCGGGGACGTATTATCTCGTTGCGCAGATCGACGCGAATCAAGCGATCAATCCAACGGACACGGATAACTTCGTCGCCAGTGGTCCGATTCAAGTTGCACCACCCGCGCTTAGCGGCAAGTTCACGGGCACAATGCCGCCAAGCGCCGCGCTGGGCGCGACGATTTCGCCCGCGTTGCAGATTACGGACGCGGCAGGTGACCAGGGAGTTGCCAATGGCGTTGAGACGACTGCTTACTACCTCTCGACCACGCCCAACCTGACCGGAACGACGACGCTCCTGGATACAAACACCTACACAATGAACCTGAACGCAGGGGCGTCGACGACGGAGTCACAGAACGTCGAGATTCCGATCGACACGAAGCCCGGTACTTATTATCTCGTGGCACAAATTGACGCCGATGGGGCGATCGAGGGGCAGCCGGGCGCCGTCGTGGCCAGTGCGGCGATCAAGGTTGGTTTGCCGGTTCTCAGCGGCATATTCACGAGCACAATCCCCTCGACGGCCGAAGCCGGCGACATGATCTCGCCGGTTTTGCAGATTACCGATGCCGCCGGAGTTGACGGAGTCGTCAACGGTACCGAAACCACTATTTATTACTTGTCGACGACGCCGGATCTGACGGGCATCATCATGCCGGCTCTGGCGACAAACAGCTACACGTTCAGTTTAAGCGCCGGCAGTTCGGCCAGCGAATCCCACCAAGTCACGGTTCCGCAAAACCTCACTTCCGGGACCTACTATCTCGTTGCCCAGATCGACGCGAAACAGGCGATCAATCCCACTTATACGGATATTTACGCGGCCAGCGGGCCGATTCAGGTTGGCGTTGCGACCCAGCTTGTCTTCGATCCAAATCAGCAGCCAACGGACACGATGGCCGACTATTCCACGGGAGAGGGTGATTTCGCGGACCCAATCGCCGTAGACGTGGAAGACGCCAGCGGAGAGTTGGTGACGACTGATAATTCCTCCGTGACGATGGGCACCGCCAGCTCGGATGGCGGCACTGGACCAAACGGCATAACGCTCGGCGGGACGGAAACCGTCCAAGTCCACAATGGAGTTGCGACATTCAATGATCTTGCAGTCAATGTCGCGGCAGGATTCGATGGGGCCGACCTTGCGCTCCAGGCGACCGACAATAGCCTGACTTCCGCGACTTCTAACACTTTTACTGTCACAACTCTCCTTGACCTGGCGAATCTCAGCAGCAGTGTTTACTCGAACAAGACCCCAATCTCTGGAAGCTATTCCCTGCTACCCGGTGAATACCTCACCGGTATAGAGGTTCCGGGATTTGCAGCCGGCGCTTATGCGAATGCGGCGCACACGCAGATCGTCATCGCGTTTCGGGGGACCGAATTAGGGGAATCAACGGTAACTTCATTAGAGAACCTCGCCGCGGACGCGTCGTTCCGCGGGACCACTGCGACGATGTCGCTCGCCGCATTGGTGAACGATGCGGTAGGTTTCCTAAATCAAGTAAACAACCTGGCGAAAACCATTTATCCGAATGCGACGATTACGCTGACCGGGCATTCGCTTGGAGGAGCCCTCGCTCAATTACTCGGGAGGGCGTCGTCACTGGCTACCTATGCGTTTAACGCGCCGGGCGGCGGGGCAGATATATAGCAACTTGTCGGGTGAGCTCGCGGCGATCGCGGGAATTGGGCAAGACCCCGTCAATGTCAACTACCGACTTTACGGCGACCAGGTATCACTCTTCGGCACGCCGACGGCAGCAACGATTACGCTTGCGGATCCAGCCGGCATCACATTTTCGACATCGCCCAACCCCGTCGGCAATGTGATGGTGAATGTCACCGATTTCCTGACCCTCCACGGCATACTGACTGTGACAGGACAGATTGCAAGCGATGCACCAGAGGTGTCGGCGGCCGGTGAGCCAAACAATGCGCAAGCAATCGAAAGTTACATCCAGCCGACTCTTCTCAACACCCTTCTGCCATACAACATCCAGATCAATGAATTCTTATTTGCTGCTACTCAACTCATCGGAAACCTGATTGACCCGACGAGCGGCACAGACTTCGTCTTCCAAGGACAAGCAGGATCGCCTGATTTTGCGTCTCTGGATTTGCCGGCGCTTTCGGGGATCGCTACCTACAATGTGCGGTACGAATCAGGCGGCGTCTGGTCCGCATTTCAGCAGGTTCAACCCGGAGTTCCGGTTGCTTTTGGTTCGAACGTCAACGGAGTTGAATTCGAGCCAGTCGACTCCAATGGACTTCCTGTTGAAATAACGGATTCATTCCTCTTCGGCGCGACGTTTGGTTCGACCGGAACATTCGCCGGCACACTTGCGGAGGGCACATTCGCCAGCCCGCCGTCGCCACCGACCTCAAATCCAGATTCGTATAACGTGCCTGAGAACCAGGTGCTTACCGCGAACAGTGCTAACGGAGTGCTATCCAATGACACCGACCCGAACGGCCTGCCCTTAACGGCGACCCTGCTGACGAATCCCGCCCACGGCTCGCTGCAACTGAGCGCTGATGGCTCCCTAACGTACACACCAATCGTAAATTTCTCGGGCACGGATTCATTCACTTACGAAAACAGCGACGCCCTGTTTGATTCTCAGCCTACGACCGTCACGATCAATGTGGCGCCCGGTAAGGCACTCTCCGTAACGTGGACCGACGCCACCGGCGACGGGCAATGGACTACTCCAGGCAACTGGAACACCGAGGCCGTTCCGACCTCAAGCGACAACGTTGTAATCCCCGCCAGTTCGGGTCCTACCATGGGCGTCACGATTTCCGGCGGAAGCCAATCCGTCCTGAGCCTCAACTGCGCCGCGCCGTTCTCAATCGGGGGCGGAAGTCTTCAAGTCGGCAGCGGCGGCGGTAATTTCTCGGATGGGTTGGCTCTATACGGAGGAATTATCCAGAATAGCAGCCTGACGTTTTCCGGAGGAACGGCGAACCCGTTCGCCAATCTTTTACTACAGTTCGGAACCATTCAAAACAGCGTGCTAACGTTCTCCGGCGGATCCGAAATCGTCCCCTATTTATTTGGTACTGCCACGTTGGACAATACAACGGTGAACGGAAACATCGACCTCAGCCAGCAGGCCAACGGGGCGGCACTGGACATTCAGGACGGCTTGGCTCTCAACGGCACGATCCTGCTGGGGAATGCAGCCGGGACCACGCATGCCATTCTCGATTTCGTCGGGGCTTCGCCCGAATCTCTCGCGACGACCCCCGGGGGCTCGGCCTCGATCATGCTCGGCGGAGCGGTATCGAATTTATTTGGAGGAAACCAGATCGAAGCTAACTCCGCCGTCACCTTCGGCGCAGGGGGTGATGGTCCACGGCGCCAACGGATATTTGTTCGGCAATTCTTCTTCGAGCCAGTTCATCAACGACGGGACCATCGCCTCAGACGGTGGCGAGACGATCACGATCAATTCGCCGCTTTCCAACAATGGAACCCTGGCCGCCAGTAACAACAGCACGGTGAACTTGGCCGGCAACTCCGTTTTCACGTCATCGGAATCCAATGGCGGCCTGAGCGACGCTCCGGGCAGCACAATCGAGCTGACCCAGTCCGGCGCATTAAATAACACCGCCAAGACGCTCGCGCTCGACTCCACGACCGGGCCATTGACTCTCGACGGCGGCGGAATCTTCGGCGGCACCATCACCGAAACCGGAACCGGGCAACTTCTCTTCGACGACCCGTTCACCAACTCCAACAACAGCGGGACCTTCACACCCAATTTCCTCAACGACGTGACAATGTTTGGAAACTTGGACTTAAGCCAGGTGAACGGCGCTTCGGCGGGAATTTACAGTGGCTTGACGCTCGACGGTTCTATTCTGATCGGAAATGCAGCCGGGACGACTTCCGGCGATCTGGGTTTCGGAGGCCCCGCGCCGAGTTGCTGAGCGCTGCCTCGGGCGGATCGGCCGCGATCGTGTTTGGTGGCGGCAACGGCAACGACATCATTAACGGTGTTAGCAACGGTCCCTTTAACAATGCCGTCACCTTCGGCGCCGGCGTGACCATTGATGGGAAGAACGGGGGACTCGTCGAGGGCCAGTTCATAAACGATGGAACAATCGCCGCCGATGGCGGCGGGACTATCACGGTTGCCGTGCCGCTGTCGAACCAGGGG
Organism: uncultured Phycisphaerales bacterium; assembly: GCA_963754335.1. Classification (GTDB taxonomy): domain Bacteria; phylum Planctomycetota; class Phycisphaerae; order Tepidisphaerales; family Tepidisphaeraceae; genus JBBSDP01. The sequence continues at coordinate 1,227,383 of CAVWFQ010000003.1, read as the reverse complement.
ACTGTCTCGGCCAGCAACGGGAGCACGCTGAACCTTGAAAACGTCAGTAACCTTTCTTCCGGCACGCTCACCGGAGGCACATGGCAGGCAACGGCGGGCGGCAATTTGGAAGTTAATCAATTCTCTCCGTCGGGGACCATCGTCACGAATAACGCGGTACTGGTCCTCGGCGCAAATTCTGCCATCGATAACCTTTCATCGGGCGCGGGGTATGTGTACGGCTTGACCCGGAACGGCGCCACGGGAAGTCTGACGCTTAATAGCGGCGGGACCGTGTCAACCTTTGGAGGCGCTTTCACCAACGATGGGACGCTGAATCTTGGTGCGGGCACCACCCTGGCAACAGGAAGCTTCACGCAGCCCGCCGATGGAACGCTGGCGGTGCAGCTGGCGACGCCAACCAGTTTCGGCGCGGTGACCGCCGCAGGCACGGCCAGTGTCGCAGGCGCGCTCCTGGCCAATACCGCGCCGGGCGCCAATCTGCCGGTCGGCACCAACGTGAACATCGTCACCTCAGGCACTGCCCTATCGGGAACCTTCAGCCCATTCACGAATCTGAGCCCGCTTCCGCTCGTGAACGATTACAGCTCGACAACCGACGATATTTTCGTCGGGCCAGCATCAACCTCGACCTCCATTACCAGCACGAGCGCGAGCGGGTATCACCAAACGACTCGTAGCGCGAGCAACCTGATCAGCCTCTCGGCTTCGGTTGCGGCAACGAATGGCGCTTCCGTGAACGGCGGAGCCGTCACCTTCTCGATCTATCAGGGATCAACGCTCGTTGGCACCGCCGTTTCCGGAAGCGTCGCCAACGGCGTCGCGACCGCCACCTTCGATGTGACGGGCCTGGCGATCGGCTCCTATACCATCAAGGCCTCATTTGGGAACTCCGCTAATTTCGCCTCGGGCACAGCTTCCAACACCGGCGCGCTACAGATCGTCAATCCCCTGACCGCGCCGCAAATGGCAAACGTGTCGGCGGTCGCGCTTACTTCGGCGGCTACCCAATCGGTCAGCTTCACCCCGCCAACGACCACCGATCCAATGGGCGCGGCGACCTGGTCCTTCTCCGCCAATGGCGTGACGTTCACCAATTTGAACGGAACCTGGTCGGGCACTAACTTCCCCGTCGGTACGACCACCGTGACCGGTACCGCAAAAGATGCTTTCGGAAACTCGATCAGCCAGACGTTCACCGTGACCGTCACCCCCGCGGCCAAAACCGGAGCCATTCAGGCGGTGGGATCCAAGTTCGGCAAGGCAACATCGTTCACCCAGACGGTCAGCATTTCCCAACTAGCCGCGGGCACTTACTACTACGCACTCTCCGGGTTGCCGACCGGCGTAACCGTTACAACCGTCACGGGCGGAACGGTCACCACCTACAACAATCTGCCCGCAATTAAATTTACAGTTCTGGCTGGCGGAACGACGAATCTCACCTTAACCTTCTCCGACCCGAGCGCAATCGCGTTCAATCAATATCAGTGGAGCATCGGAACATGAGAAAAATGCAAAAAGCAGGACTGCTGTTTGGCGTGGGAATGGCCTTAGGAAGCACATTGGCGTCAGTCAGTCGAGGCGCTTATACCTACGACGTGACGCTCGATACCTCGGCAGTGACGCCGGCAGGCACGCTGCCACTCAGCACCAACGACGCGGCGCCCTTCTACGTTTACTTCCAATTGTCCGGCAATAATGGCGATAGCGCCTCAATCAGCAATTTCAGCGGGGCCGCCACCGTGCCGGGATCGGGGAGCGCGGTCTTTGGCGATACGGGAAACAACACCACCGGGGGTACTGGAACCTCCAGCGGCGACCTGACGAGCACGATCTCCCTCACCGACGACACGACCAACGTGTCGCCATACAGCGGCTTCTATCAGCCGATCGCGGCGGGCACGTCGATGACCTTCAAGGTGAGCCTGAGCGGACCGCTGGTTTCTTCCAACCCTGACGCGCTGGATTTTGCGATCCTCGACAGCGGCGGAAATCCAATTCCAACGATGGATCCCAGCACCGCCAACAACCTGGTGATCTGGACGCTGGATACAGGCGGGCCTCATTTCATCTCGTATCCCAACGATCCCACGACCGCCCCCACTGCCAGCCCAACCGGAACGCCCATCAGCTATATCCCCGCGGCGTCGGTCGTGGAGACTTCAATCCCTGAGCCGTCGTCGCTCTGTCTTTTGGGCTTTTCCATGCCGGCGCTGCTCAAACGTTGCCGTCGCGCGTGACTCAGCGTTGCCGAAGCCATTCAACCGACAGAAATCCTCAATTGAGTTCGAGCTCAAGTCGGCCGAGAGCAATCGCCGGATCGGTATTGCACGCCCTTGACCATTCGCAGAACTCGGCGACATCGACCCGGCGATTGCCGGATTCGCAGTCATACACCCAGGATTGCGGGCGCTTGAGAATTCCACCAATTCCCCGCTGCGTAAGTCCCGCCTCTTCACGCAATCGCCGAAGGAACAATGGGATTTGCTTGTACGCTTGGCGGTGCTGAGCCTTCATTCCCATGGATGCAGACCATTGTCGCCGGGATGAAGCTTGACAGGAGTTGCCTGTCAGAGAATAATGGATGGTGAAATGCTGAACCTCTTACGGAGGCCAGTCTTGATCCCCATCCATGAACACATCGAGCAATCAGTTTGGTCTGATGGTGGCGTACCTCTTACCAGGCTTCATCGGGCTGGCAGGAATCGCACCATTCGCGCCAATTATTGGCGTGTGGCTGGAACCGCTCCATCAAGAAGCCAGCCTCGGACCATCCATTTACGCCGTGCTGGCAGCCACGACTGTCGGAATGATCTTGAGTTGTTTTCGGTGGCTCCTGATCGACCACATCCATCACGGGTGGCAGCTTCGCACGGAGGCGGTCGGGCTGCCGATCGACCGGTGGCATACGCGGGAAATCCTCGCGCACCTCACTCCCCGGCCGATCGCCTGGGCGGCGGAGCAGGTGGTGTGGGACGACGTGCGCGACCGGCTCGACAACCGCCTGTGCGAGTGGCCGCTCATGGCGCCGGCCCGGCCGATCCGCGCCGATGGCGTCCTGTTTCGCGAGGCCAACACGCCGGAGGATTACGCCGCCCTCGGTCAGCGGCTTGGGCTCGGACGGACGCTCATCAATTGTGCCGACTCGAATCAGATGCCGGGATACAAGCTCGGATGAGGGACGATATAAAATTGATTTATAAACATATTCCTGATATTCGACTAGGCAGCTATATTTCTTCACATAGGTCAAAATAGTGTCGGATTATGTCGGATTATGTCGGATCGGGGAAATGACCAAGGGTTTGAATTTGAAAAATAGGCGAGGGAGTCGCGTTGAAATTGAATTTTTGCCCCGAAGTTTCAGACGCCTCACGATTGCGACAGCGCATCGTGATATTTGCTCATCAGCGCCCGGCGGCTGATCACGCCGACCACCCTGGATGAGCTTTGCGCGAAGGAGACTGGAAGTCTTCCCACTTCAAAGCGTGAAAAGGTTTCGAGAACCCCCGCCAGGTCGTCGGCGGTATGGACGAGCGGCAATTCGGTGCGGGCCACATCCCCGGCCAGCAGGAGCGGGATCGCTTCGCGCTGCACAAGCGCGGTATTGATGTCGTTGGCGGTGACCATGCCATAATAGTTTCCGTCCTTGTCGAGAATGACGATATCCGTTGTCGACGTGGCCTGGCTGAGCTCAAGGAGCCGCTCGAACGGCGCATCGGTCGGTAGCGCGGTCACCGGCTCGAGGGGCACCTGCTCGACAATCAGCCGGCGCAGGATGGAAAGATCGGCGCTGCTGCCGACACGAACGCCGCGGCGGCGCAGCGCCAGCGTGTAGATCGAATCGGGGAAGAGGAGCCGGGCGGTACCGGTCGCTACGACCGAAGCAAGCATCGCCGGAACGATGATGCTGTGACGATCGGTGACTTCGACAAGAATCAGAATGGAAGCCAGCGGCGCGTGAACGACCGCCGCGAGCACCGCCCCCATTCCAATCAGCGCATACAGGCCTGGTTCGATTCCGGCGTCGAAGTGAAACGCACGCAGCACGACGCCGACCATGGCGCCGGTGGTCGCCCCCAGGAACAAAGACGGCGCGATGATGCCCCCGCTACCGCCGCTGCCGAGCGTTAAGCAGGTGGCGACGATCTTCGCAACGCTGAGAAATGCGAGCAACAGCAGAATGTGGCCCAGACTAAAACCATTGTAGAATTTTGTATCGAATAGCTGTTGGACCGCGCCGTATCCGTCCCCGTAAAACGCCGGCATCGGATAATCGGAAAAACTGACAGGCTTGGGAGAGCCGAGCATCACCCAGCCAAAGGCGACCACATAGACGACGCCGACGACGCCCATCGCCGCCCCTCCCACCGCCGGTCGGATCGGGCGCGGGATGGGATGGTGATGAAAAAAATCGTCTGTCCAGTACATCAGGCGTGTCATCACCATGCCGGCGGCCCCACAGAAAAGGCCCAGCAGCAGAAAGTTGGGATAGCTTCCCCACGCCAGCCCGGAAAGATCGGTGATGGCTCCGGGAGGCAGCGCAAAGATGGCATGAGGCGAATGCGGAGATACATGCAGGAGGATGGCCCGCGTGGAAACATTGGCGATCACGCTGGCCAGCACGACCGGCGCGAAGGTACGGATCGAAAAATCCAGAAGGATGATCTCGAGCGTGAACAAGACCCCGCCGATCGGCGAATCGAAAATCGCGCTGATCCCCGCGGCGCACCCGCATCCGATCAAGACCGGCATATGGGGACGGGCAACCTGGAAAAGCATGCCGACACCCGATGCGATTGCCGCGCCGATCTGAACGATCGGGCCTTCCGCGCCGGCCGAGCCACCGCTCCCGATGGTCACCGCGCTGGTCAGGATTTTCTCCAGGGCCGACAGCGGCTTGATCACGCCGCTGTTGCGAAGGACTGATTCCATGACATCGACGACACCATGACCTTCGCGGGCGCGCAGGACGTAAGACGTCACCAGCCCGACGACAAGTCCACCCAGCGCGGGGAACAGCACCAGCAGAAGGATTCCCTTCCCGTAAAGAAGATCCGGCGAGCGATACAGGAAATCGCGAATGCCGTCGATGAGAAGGTGAAAACCCACCGCCGCCGCCGCGGTGATCACTCCGACCAGCAGTGAAAGTGGAAGAAGAATCGAATTCTCGCTGAATCCCAGACGCTGGAGCGTATAGGTCAGCAGAAGCCGGGTTCGCAACCCAACCGTCGTAATCGCCCTGGGCATTGGGGCAGAACATAGTCGACCCGGAGACGGAACCGAAATGGGCAGAGGCAGATTTGTCGGTTCGTGTTGCCGAACCAGCGCCTGCGAAGAGTTCGTACAGCATCGGAAAAACGTTCAACGTCCAACGTTCAACGTTCAACGTCCAACTTTCAACTTTCAACGTAACGTTCAACTGAAGAGACTTCCTTCCGTTGGAAGTTGAACGTTGAGCGTTGAAAGTTGAACGTTTATGAGCGAGCACCAGATGCGCTGCATCCCCGCCATCGAGCGCATACAATTCCGAACATGGGCGTCAGCGCGAGGAGCCAACCGACAACGCGATCCAGCGCAACGCCGCGCGTGTTTCGCAGGCTTCTCCGATTGCTTCGCCCGCATTACGGCTGGATCGGCCTGGGTCTTTTGCTGCTGGTCCTCTCGACGCCGTGCGAGCTTTTCCCGGCGCTGGTCTGGAAATATGTCATTGATGACCTGCTCCTGACCGGCCGGTCAGCGCCGACGCGGGTCCTGCCATTTCTTTTTTCTTTCGACGGGCGCGTCTCGAATCATTTTCATCTGCTTTATTCGGCGCTCTTCTGGATGTTCATGGTCTACATCGTCGGGGAAACGCTCGGCACGACCAGCACGAATATCATGAACCGCGTGGCCCAGCGGTTCATTCTCGGCTTGCGCAACCGCGTCTATCACAAACTCCAGTCACAGAGCCTCGGATACCTTCAGCGCCAGCGCATTGGGGACCTGATCAGCCGGGCCGTCGGCGATGTGGATGAGATTCAGGCGTTCATTGTCAACGGCATCGACGTGATCGTCGGGGAAGGATTGACCTGGCTGGCCACGGTCACATTGGTCATGCTGCTCGACTGGCGGGTAGCCTCGGCCTCGATTGCGCCGCTCTTTCTCGTCTATGTGCTGCTCGTCTATTTCAATGCCCGAATCAAGCCGATTTACACCGCCGTTCGGGAGCGAGCGGCGGACGTAACCAACCGACTTCAGGAAAACCTCGCCGGCGTCGTAGTCATCAAAATTTTCGGACGCGAGCGGCAGGAGGCGGATCGGTTTGAAGCGGCAACCGTCGGATACTACAACCAGCAGATTCGGGCGATCAACGCCCGAAGTCTTTTTTTCCCCTTTAGCCGCGCGGTCGGCTTCTTCAGCAATATCAACATGCTGGGAGTGGGCGCATGGCTGATATTGAGCCAATCGCGGACTTTCTCGCTCGGCAAGCTGGTGGTTTTCCGCGCCTATTGGTGGCGTCTTTTCGGTCCGGTGCAGACTTTGGCGCGCGTCAACGACATGGTACAGCGTGCGGTGGCATCCGCCCGCCGCGTATTCGAAGTCCTCGACGCGCCCGATGAGCTTCCCGACTCTCCCAATGCCGCCGCCATCGAACACGTGCGGGGAACGATGGAGTTGCGAAATGTCAGCTTTCGTTATCCCAGCGACGTCGAAGGGCGGGAAATGCCCGAAGTGCTGCGCGACGTCACGATCAACATCGAGCCGGGCCGCACCGTCGCACTCTGCGGGCCGAGCGGCGCGGGCAAGAGCAGCGTCTTGAACTTGCTGCTGCGGTTCTACGATCCCACCTCGGGAAAAGTCTTTCTCGATGGCCGTGAGTTACCCTCGATACGCCGAGCGGATCTCCGCAGCCACTTTGCATTGGTTCAGCAGGAAACGTTTCTTTTCAACGACAGCATTCTCGACAACATCCAATACGGACTGCCGCAGGCGACGATGGCGCAGGTCATCGCCGCCGCCCGCGCCGCAAACGCCCACGGTTTCATCCAGCGTCTGCCACAGGGATATGAAACACGAGTCGGCGAGCGGGGCGTACGCCTGAGCGGCGGGCAGAAGCAACGAATCAGCATTGCCCGCGCTTTCCTGGCCAATCCGACGGTTCTACTGCTCGATGAGCCGACCAGCAGCGTGGAACCGGATTCGGAGGCAACGATCATCGCCGCCCTGAACCGCCTGATGGCGGGGCGCACGGCCGTCATCACCAGTCATCGCCCGACATTGATCAATCAGGCGGATACGGTCTATGTGATTGAAGACGGTCGGGTGACCGAACAGGGGACGCCCGAGGAATTGGTGCGGCGCGACGGCTGGTATGCCAGGTTCATGCGCTCGGCCGACGATCGCGGAGCGTTCGTCTCGCCCACCGCCGAATCAGGGCAGGAGCAAAGCGTCGCGGCGATTCCACCCGAGTAGATTTCCGCGATCACTCCATTACTTCGCGCGCGACTTTCCGATGATCAGGCCGATGATAAAAAAGAAGATGCAGACGCCCAGGCCATAGACGGCCGGCGTCAGCGGTCCCATGGGGGAGGATTTGCCCGCGTCAAAATAGGAAACCGCTTGAGGCCAGGTGCCGTAGAGAGCGGAGATCAGGACGTAGATGCCGTAGAGCATGACGAACGCGGCCGCCAGGGCCGCTGCGCCAAACGCCGGGGCGGATGGATCGAGCGCCTGGACATATTCGGGTGCGGCCATCATCCCGCGCGGGGGCGCGGGTATCTTCCATTTCGAGCGTGCCTTCGGCGGCGTCGGAGGGGCTCAGCCGTCCGCCGGACGGTGCGATCTCATCGAGAACCGCCCCGAGACTGGTGTCGTCACTTTCACGGGTGAGATCGAGAAGGCCGGAGCCGGAACCGACGCCTTCCAGATCGCGTTGTTCACGGACAGCGCCGGTAATGGCGGTCTGGGCGGCGGGATCGACGCGCTCGACTTCGTCGCCGAACACATTGATGCCTCCCTGCCGGCTGGTTGCGGTGCCGCTCAAGCCGGTGCCGCTGCTGGCGGGCCTGCCCGGAGACGGAACCCCGCCGAGCGAACCGCTCAATCCCAGGTCCGCCGCGAGGGCCGTGTCGTCCTTGGTTTTCATGCCGGCCATGGAAGACTGTCCGGTGTCGGCGTCGCTGAGCGTGATGCTCGTGCCGCTGGCGCCGGTGGTATCCACCAGGCCGATCAGGCCGCCGCTGTCGGAAGTGCCCAGGTCAACGTGATCTGACCCGCTGCTCAGGTCGCTCTTGAGCTGCTCGACCTGATCGGCCTTGAACATGAGGCGCGGGCCATCGCGGAATTCGCGCAACCGACCCTCTCGGGCATATTGCTTGATCTCTTCTTCGGACTTGCCGAGAGCGGCCTGGGCTTCCTCCAGCGTATAGAACATCTTGGCCATCATGGCGGTCTCCGATCGTTGGTGTTGCGGCCTTGGCCGTTCCACGCGCCACGCAGTGGCGCGGGAACGTATCAGTTACTTATTGTCCTTCACTTCCGGCGATTGGGGAGCCGGGTGCTCCTCAGCGCCACGTATCGCTTCGTGCTCCATGTTCACAAGCTTTTCAATCTCAGCCGCATGCGGCAGGGTATTGAAATCGTTCAGTTTTCGGTCAAAGTGAAAATTGCGCACCGCCACCAGGCGCAGCAGCTTGTCGCCGGGATAAAACTGATAAGCGCAAAGTGTCTGGGCGTCGATATCCATGATGTAACAGCCCCAGGTATTGACCGAAAACTGGGCCGGCATCAGGTAAAGATTGGCGCCCCCGGCGATGGGAGGCGCCTGCGGTGGAGGAACTCCGTAGGCAGAGGAGATCAGGGTCGGCGACTGCCCGCGCGTCAAAAGGACCAGCAGCAAGCCGGCCAACAGCGCCGCGTTGAGATAGAGCGCAAACAGAAGCGGGCGATTTCGCAGGGGTCGATCCATGGGTGCGGCGGCCGAGGCGAGCGAGCTTGCCGGCGAGCGAACCCGTGCCTCTGGCCGAATCGGTCGCAACGCCTATTATACGATCGCGTTCCACCGCTGCAACAACAACCTTCTCTGGCAACCCAGCGTAGATCGTTCATGACGTTATCGGACTTCCAACTCGCCCCGGGCACGCGGTATTCGAACCCTTCGACCGAAAACGTACCCCTGCGGCGAGAACGTGCGGGGCCATGGATTCAACTGGGCGGGCCACTCGGGTTCGAATGGAATCACGCCAGGCTGCCGATTCACGGACTCTCCCCCGCCTTGCGTAATCTCCGCATCCTCCACCTGAGCGATCTGCATATCCGCAAGCGCTGGTTACCCGCATATGAGCAGTTGCTGGAGCGAATTGCATCCAAACCGCCTGATCTTCTGCTGTTCACCGGCGATTTCGTTGAGAGTAAGCGAAACAACTCGCCCGCCCTGCCCGCTTTGCGACGGCTGATCGAAGGCTTTTCGACTCGCCTCGGCTGTTTCGCGATCACGGGAAACCATGACGGCCGGTCGATGGCGAAAAGCCTGGAGGGGCTCCCGATTCGATTGATCCAACATCAGCGGGAAATGATTCCGATCGCCGGAACATTCATCGAATTGATCGGCCTTGTGGGATTCCGCCGTCACGAACTGGACGAAAACTGGATCCGCTCTCTCCCGCCAAAACAACCGGGAGTACCGCGAATCATCCTGGGCCATTACCCGGATCAGATTCGGCGCGTGCGTCATCTCGAACCGGATCTGTATCTCAGCGGTCATACGCACGGCGGGCAGATTTGCCTGCCGGGCCGGATTCCCCTCCTGGGCCACGATACGTTACCCCGCCGATTCCGTAGCGGGATTCATCGGTTCGAAAATACCTGGCTCGTCGTAAGCCGCGGATTTGGATTCAGCGGGCCGCCGATTCGTTTGTTTTGTCCGTCTGAAGTGATCGACATCAAATTGACGCCCGCCTGATGTCGCATGCGGGGCAATTGCCTGTGGCATCGTGGAGGGCGGTTTGCGTTTGTGGTGCAGGCTTCCAACCTGCTATTCACATTGGGCAGGCTGGAAGCCCGCACCACAAAGAGCCACATGCGATTGCCCTGATGTTGCATGTCGATTGACTCGATTTCGGGGTACTTCTATTATCCGCGGGACCTGGCATCGAAGTCAGGCGCATCAAAATCAGGAGTTATGACATGGCAAGTAAGAATGTGGCTGAGTTTACTGAAGAAAACTTTGAAACCGACGTATTGAAATCGGCCACCCCGGTCCTTGTCGATTTCTGGGCTGAATGGTGCGGGCCGTGCCGGATGATCGCTCCGATGATCGACAAGGTGGCGGACGAATACGCTGGCCGGATCAAAGTGGGCAAGGTCGATACCGAGGCCAGCCGCGATATCGCGATCAAATATCACATCAGCAACATCCCCACCCTGATCCTCTTCAAGGACGGGCAGGAGACGCAACGGTTTGTCGGGATTCCGCGAGAACAGCCGTTCCGCGAAGCGTTAAACCTGCTGGGCGGAGCCGCCGTAAAGCAGGCGTAACATTCATCATCAGATCAATAAACGGCCGCGGGCGCTTGCCCGCGGCCGTTGTTTTCTTTTCAAATGCAGAGCGTGTCGATCGTCGTGCGCCTTCTCGGCCCGGTCGGCGCATGACAGAATCGGCGAATTCGTTTTCTCGTAGCACGGCTTTCCAAGCCGTGGCTGCGGTACGCCGCAGCGCTCTTCGTTTTTGAATTGCGAACAACGCTACGCTCTTGCTGCTTTGGCTGGAGTACCAGCCAAGGTGCCGGGGTACCGGCACCCACGGCTTGAAAAGCCGTGCCACAATAATCCCCGGCGCGTATCACTTCAGCGCAGGCGCACGACGATATATCGCTTTGCGGCGTAATATTCATTCTTTGGCGGGCTTGGTCGTCGGTTCCTTTTCGTGCTCGTGTCCTGACTTCTTCGCTTCGGCCTCAAGCGTCGCCAGCTCTTTCTTCTGATCGTCTGTGAGAAGAGCGACGATGTCTTCGTGCTCCTTGACTTCGATCGCTTTCTTTTCCTCGTTGGCTTTGCCGTGGATTTCGAGAATCTGTTTCTTCTCGGCATCCGTCAGGTCAGTTAGCTCACTCCAGGGCTTGGTCAGCCGAACGGCGTGCGGCTTCTTTACGGGCTTGGCTTCATCATCAGCGTGGACCAGTACAGATCCCGCAAGCAAAACAGCCGCGGCACCCACAAACCACTTCATGTTCTTCATATCGCTCCTTTGAAAATTGAATTCACCGAAATATACCGAGAAACCGGCGTTGCGATGACAGATCGGTCAATTTCGCGACAGGCGCGCTCCACCAATTCCCCGCCAAAACATTCAGATTTCCCAATTTACCAGAAAATCGATCATTCATTTCCGCCGGCCCGCGATCGACTCAAAGAGCGGATTGGTGATTTTGATCGGACCGGCCGGTTCATCGGATGCCGGGGGCTCTTCTTCCGGCTCGATTCTTTGGACGACTTCCGCCTCGGTCGGCTCCGCGCCCGATACATCCGGGCGATAAAGACGCCCGCCGAATTGTTTCAGATATTCCGTCCAGTTTCCCTCCCCGCCGACTGCCGGACCGCGCGTGGCCGAGAGGGCCATCATGAGCTTCGCGTCGAGATTCTCGATGGTGTGAACGAAAATCGCCTCCGGGGTGCTCGGCACTTTGGCCGCGCCAAACTCGGGCTGGCCGTGATGGCTGAGGATAATGTGCTGAAGCACATCGATGATGTTCCGGGGGATTTTTTCTCCGAGCACCGACTCGGCCTGCTTTGCCTTGTCCTCGACCCACATGGCCGCTTTGACGACATGCCCGACGAGTTGCCCGCCATCGGTATAGCCGAAGGCCGTTTCGTATCGAAGTTCCCAGGTTTTGGCGATGTCGTGGAGATAGATTCCGGCGAGCACCAGGTCGCGGCTCAGGCCGGGATAGAATTTCACGACGGCGTCGGCGACCTCCATCGCATTGAGCGTGTGCTCGAGCAACCCGCCCAGAAACGCGTGATGAAAAGTCATCGCCGCCGGCGCGCGGCAGAAATCGCCCATCAGCGATTCGTCTTCCAGAAAAGCATGGACGAGCGCGGCGATGTGGCGATTCTGGAGGCTGCCGAGGATTTCGTGCAGCCGGCTGCACATCGCCGGGATGTCCTTGGCGGTATGCGGAAGCAGATCGCCGATGTCGAAGCTTCCCGGCTTGGCCGGCCAGGTCTGCTCGATAATAATCTGAAGATTATTCTGATAATTCTCAACCCGACCGCGGAGACGAAGGAATCCCCCGTCCGGCATCAGGTTGAACATCTCGCGCGTGGCGTTCCAGATGCGAAACACGATCTGAGTGCTGCGGTCCGAGACGAACCCTTTGATATAGTGTTTGCCGTTGCTGCCCGCGGCCAATTGCTTGCCGGTCAGAACGTAGACGTCTTCTATCAAATCGCCCGGATTGCAGTCGCGCAGGAAGACTCGTGCCATGCGAAAGGTTCTACGCCAGCGTGCGCCCTGCCGCAAATTTCTGGAGGGGGAGAATTGAGGATAGAGGATGGAAGATGGAGGATAGAAAATTCAGGAAGCTGCAGCATCATCCGGCGCTATCCTCAATTCTCCATCCTCAATCTTCTCTTCCCGATTAACGGTTGAATCGATTCTCGACCTCATCCCACTTCACGGTATTCCACCAGGCGGCGACGTATTCGGGACGGCGATTCTGGTATTTCAAATAATACGCGTGTTCCCAGACGTCCAAACCCAGCACCGGCGTCGAGCCGTCCATGATCGGATTGTCCTGATTGGCGGTGGAAATGATTTCGAGCTTACCGCTTTTCTTGATGAGCCACGCCCACCCGGAACCAAAGCGAGTTGCGGCGGCGGTGTTCAGCTTTTCCTTGAAGGCGTCGAAGGTGCCGAACGTGCTGTCGATCGCCTTGGCGATATTGCCGACCGGCTTGCCACCGGCCTTGGGTCCCATGATCTGCCAGAACATCGAGTGATTGAAATGCCCCCCGCCATTGTTGCGGACGGCGGTTTTGATCGCCTCGGGCACGATCGCCAGGTTGCCTTTCAACAACTCTTCGACGCTCCTATTTTGCAGGTCCGGCGCCGATTCCAGGGCCTTATTCAGATTGGTCACGTAGGCCTGGTGATGCTTGCCGTGATGGATTTCCATCGTCATTTTGTCGATGTGTGGCTCGAGGGCATCGGGAGGATACGGGAGCGGGGGAAGCGTAAATGCCATGGCGAATCTCCTTCGTGTGAACTCGTTTCCAAAAGTATAGCGCTTAACGGAGGGTATACCGCGCAGCGCGGAGCGTCAACGGGACAATGGATCCGATGGAGTACAACGCCGCAGCCTGCCGCGGACGCGAGTCGGCTTACGCGAAGTGCATAATTCCGTTTCTATTCCTCCCCCGAGTTCCGCGGCCCATCTCGCTTCTTTGTCTCGTTCAAATGGCGGACCTTGTCCTGATACCATCGGCGATTCAGCGCCGGCCAGGGAAGCGATATGCGCTCGGAGATGTCGCGTTCGGTGTCGGCCATCTTTGTATCCGCCTCGACTCCGTCGATTTCGGCCTGGCGGCGGACGGCCGCGGGGTTGATTGCTCCAACGGATTTTGTTATTGCGACATTGCAGAAAGGACATTGCAGAAAGTGTCGAATTGTGTCGAACGATCGTGTCCGCCAGCTAAACCGCACTTTGAATTTGACACCTCTTCGGCCTCGACGAAGACCGAGAAGCGGTCTTTTGCTGTGGAAGTGGCGGACAGGGAATTTTTGCCGCGGATACACTGGGATTAACGCGGATCAGAAGCGGCGAAAGCCATGGTTTGATCCGCGTGCATCGGCATTGATCGGCGGCCAATGAATCGCGCCCCGCGATCAGCGGTATGCGGAAGGCGTTTGAGCCGGTCATTGAATGCCGAACTGAACCTGCACGATGTTATTCGAACTCCGCGCTCCCTCCCACAACAAATAGAGTTCACGCGATTCCTGACCTGGAGATAGATGAGCATCGATCATTTGCCCAATCAGCTTGTCGTATCCTTTTCCAATTGATTCGATTGGACCGTTGTAAATCGTCGTCGCACAGTGAAAACGTTCAAGTGTCCGCACGCGAAAATCCTCGAAAGGACGAACTCCGGGGCGAACCGCGTATCCAACCTCAAGATCGAAGGGCTCGTCCGTTTCTTCCGTCATCCCGCGGTAAACGAAGATCGCCGGGCCAGCAAATGACACGCGACCCTGCTGAGCGACGGATTGCAACTTGTCCATTAAGCGCTCAACCGCAGGCCCGATGTCTCGCATGGTCGTGCGGATCGAAAGATAAAAATACGGCACGGCCGGCAATTCCTGAATCCGCATATCCGTGATGCTGTAATCCGACTGCGTTGCAGGACGGGTGCTTGAGGGAGAGCTGTTCGACGAAGAGTTTCTCGGATGCGTAGCGCATCCGCACAACCACGCGATTGAAACCAAAATCGAAATCGTTTTCACAGGAACCTCGGATGCAGAGATTTTCGAAAGTACGTCGCAGGTTTCCGTCATTTCTGCTTGCCGTAGATCCGGTCCAGTCGCCTGATTTCGTCCTGCCGCCTACGGACCACTGATCGATACGCGAGTACCGCAAACCAGGACGCGAATATGAACTCGACGACAGTCGCGACCTTTGTGAGCGGTGTATCCATTCCGAACAACACTGCGATGCCCATGAACGTCGCTACGAAAACGATCAGGGCTGCCAGGAATCCGATTGCGTGAGACACTTCGGTCCCTTTCACTTGCGCGTAGGTTTGCCGCCAAACTGCAATTTTGCCCCGCCGCGTTGCTTGGCCACCGCTGCGAAATTATAAGGGAAGCATGGAATCCGTCATCACCGGCAAAGCATACGTCCTCGGCGACAACATCGACACTGACCAGATCATTCCGGCCAAATACCTCTCATTCAACCCGGCCATTCCGGAAGAGCGTAAATACTTCGGAATGTACGCGATGAGCAGCGTGCCCGATGGCCAAGCCGGATTGCCCGACGGAAACATCCGCTTTGTCCGTGAAAACGAATTCAAGAGCGACTACAGCATCATCGTCGGCGGGCGAAACTTCGGCTCCGGCTCCAGCCGTGAACATGCGCCGCTGGCGCTGGCGGAGGCGGGCGTGAAATGCGTCATCGCCGAGTTCTACGCCCGCATCTTTTTCCGCAACAGCGTGAATGGCGGATACCTGATCCCGATCGAATCGACCGAGCGTCTGGTCGGACCGATCCAGACCGGCGATGAGCTCGAAGTGCGTATCAACGAAGGAATTGTCCTGAACAAGACGCGTCACACGCAACATACGATTCGTCCGCTCGGCGATGTCTTGCCAATCATCGAAGCCGGCGACGTCTTTAAGTATGCGAAAAAGACCGGCATGCTTCGTTGAACCAATCCGGGCTGATCTTTGACCCGCCGTTGCGTGTCCCGAGTTAATGCAACATGTCATTGCCATCCTGATCGATCATCCCATCGTTCAGTCAAAATTGACTGAATTGCGGGACCGGCGCACGCCGCCGGCGCGCTTTCGCACCCTGCTCGAAGAGATTTCATGCCTGATGGCGCATGACGCGACGCGCGATTGGCCAACCATCGATCACGCGGTAGAAACACCGTTGGAGAAGATGGCGGGGCGCGCTCTTGCCCGGTCCGTGACGCTGGTGCCGATCCTCCGCGCCGGTTTGGGAATGAGCAGCGGAATCCTTAAACTTCTGCCTGAAGCGCGCGTCGGGCATATCGGACTTTACCGCAACGAAAAGACGCTCGAACCCTTTTGCTATTATCAGAAGCTTCCCCCCGATATCGCAGAGACCGAAGTTCTGCTTCTGGATCCGATGCTCGCCACCGGCGGGAGCGCATGCGCCGCGATCGGCTGCCTCAAGGAGGCCGGCGTGACCCAGCTCCGTTTTGTCTGCCTGCTCGCAGCGCCCGAAGGAATTCATCGGATTCAAACCGAGCATCCCGATGTGCCGATCTTCTGCGCGGCGATCGATCGCCAACTGGATCATCGCGGCTACATTGTGCCGGGTCTGGGCGACGCCGGGGATCGCGCTTTCGGCACCTGAGCAGCTGATCCTCCGTCCCGCGCGGATTACCGATCGAGTGTGCTCGTGTACGCCCGGTACGCGGCACTGTCCTTCGAGACATCTCTTAAAAGCGGATCCAATGGTGCAACTTCATCCACGGGCATTCATTTGCGGCCTGGCTTGCGGGTCGCCCGTCCGTCGGTCACATCGTCGGCATTGAGTTGCCGCGAAGCCTGTTTGTTTCCGACGGTGTCTGCGATCCGATCGGCGTGCCGGGCCGGAGTCGCCTTATTGTTATCCAGACGCCCTTGCCCCGATTCGGCTTCCGGCTTTGCCCGCTCGTAAACGGTCGCCGGATCGGGAACCTGTTGTTTTGAACCTGCTCGTTTCTCGTATGCCATGTGCATCTCCTGAAAATCCAATCCTAGTCGGCGGGTGGACTGCTGGAGAACGCCAAATCCATTGCATGGACAATCGATGTTGCTGCCATTAGTCTCATACCGTCTTTGGCGACGGCCGACTTTCACGCCATCGCCCAGCCGAATGGTTGGGGCATCGTTCTTCGAGGAGACTCTCCGTGCAATCTGGATTTCCCTTGCGGCCCTCGGCTCGCCTCAATTACCGCGTCGAGCCCCTCGAGCCGCGGCGTTTATTCAGCGCTGCGATCGCTCAGGCGATTGCTCCCGTCACGGTTCAGCAAGGCGCCACGGCGTCGGTGAATTTGACCACGAATTTCACCGACTCAAGCCTCACCGGAACGCTGGTCGAATTTGACACCTCCGGAGGAAGTCTGGACGTCGAATTGAGCGATGCGGCAACGCCCATCACAGTGGCCAACTTCCTCAGCTATGTCAATCAGGGCCTTTATAACGGAACGATTATTCATCGATCCGTCTCCGATTTTATCGTACAAGGCGGCGGCTATACGACCGACGGCACACCCATTCCAACCGCCGCCCCGATTATGAACGAGTTCGGCCAATCCAATGTTCAGGGCACCATCGCTATGGCGAAGGTGGGTGATGATCCGAACAGCGCCACCAGCCAATGGTTCTTCAACGTGGCCAACAATTCCCAGAACCTGGACAACCAGAACGGCGGATTCACCGTCTTTGGAAAGGTGATCAGCGGCTTCAGTCTGATCCAGCAAATCAACCAGCTTCCGACGACGTCGGCAACGATCGGCGTTTCATCGTTTACGGATCTGCCGGTGGTCAATCTCGCAATGGGAGCCACGCCGACGGCTGACAACCTGGTTACGGTGAACCAGGTCTTTGTTGCCCCGAAGGACACCTTTACCGCGACCAGCGATGTGCCGGGATTGGTGAATCCAGTCGTCAGCTCGATGGGAGTGATGACGCTCGATGCCTCGCCGGACGCCTCCGGTTACGCCCACATCACGGTCACGGCCACGGGAGTCGACGGCGGATCTCCGGTGACGGACACCTTCCGGGTTCATATCCAGGCGACCGCAGGCCGGACGCTGGATGTCAACCTCGGAGGCAGCGCGCCCGGAACAATCAATTTCCAAATGGGCCCGAGGGATGATGGACGGGTCAGCCTCAATGGGCCGGGCACCGCCGTACTTGAATTCACCGGCGATAACCTCGCGCTGGCCGGGGGGAGTGTCACTGGCAGCAATGTTCAGCTCGACTCGATCGACGCCTCCGGAACAACCTCCGCCACGAGCTTTGCCATCCTGGGAACCAATTTCAAAACCAGCTTCGCCACGGTTGGAGACATCACGACCACCGGCTCTCTGAACACGATCTCCATCACCCGAGGAATTCTTGAGGGAGATCTCACCGTTGCCGGTTCGTTGAAAGATATTCGCATCGGTGAAGCCGAGAATGGCTCGATCGACGTCGGCCCTTCCTCCGGCGGCGCGGCGCTCAGCGTATTGCTGCCACGTTTCTCTGACGAAAGCCTGATTTCTTCCGAGCCTGTCGCATTGATCAAACCGATCACATGGAACAATTCGGATAGCGCATCGGAAGTGGTCCAGGCCCCTTCTATCCGCCGAATTGATGCCCTTGAGAATTTTGAGCCCGGAATTCAGGTCACGGCCGGCGGTACCACGGGCCTCGGTTCGATTCTGGTGCGCGGCTCGGTTGGAGGAACCTGGTCGATTCCGGGCCGGCTTCCTTCTTTCAAGGTCGGCGGCACCGCGCCGGATTTCAATGCAACTTTTGACCAGCCGTTGGGGGCTCTGCGATTCAGGCAGAGCTTGGAGGGATCGCTGACCGTTCCCTCGATCGCCAGCCTCTACGTGGGGGGAAACGTTAACCTGGCGACACTGACACTGACTGCACCTTTCGATGCGCGCAAGAGCGATCTGGGGTCGCTGACTGTAAAGGGAAGCATCCTGACCAGCAGCATCATTTCCGCCGGAAATATCGGCCCGGTCACCGCGCAACGTTTCATCAGCAGCACGTTATTTGCCGGCGTCGCGACGCTGCCGCAAGGACAATTGCTGCCGGAAGCGCCGCGGATTTTGCGAGCGCCGCGCGCATCGCGTCGTTAACGACCCAGCCCGGGTCAAACGTCGGTTTCGTGGGGTCGTTCGTAGCGGCGGAAACCATTGGAAATGTCAGCCTGGATCGACTTGAATCGAAGAACAATGCTCCGTTCGGCTTCGCCGCCCATTCGATCGGTTCGATCGCCGGAGCAGACGTTTCGCTGCCGCAGACGTTTGCACTCCATAACCTGGACAGCCCTGCGACGCTTGCGGCGCAGGTTACGGCACAGAATCTCACCCTGAACCAAATTGTGATCAACCTGGTTTAGCGGCGTCTGCGAATCGATCCGCTACGACCGATTCGCGCGGCATCAGCCCATGGCGAAACGAAACCGACGCCATTCGCCTGCATTGATATTTCTGGCCCTGGGCGATGCCGTTGTTGTCGTTGCCTGCGGCCTCCTTGCGTGGCGATTGCAACTGCAGTTGTGGCTGGCTTATCTCATCGGGATCAATGTTGTTACGCTGCTCGCATACGCCTATGACAAATTCGCATCACGTTCCGACTGGACGCGAACACCGGAATGGGTCTTACATTTTTTTGCGATCGTCGGCGGATCCCCAGCCGCTCTCGTTGGCCAACAACTTTTCCGGCATAAGACGGCCAAACGTTCCTTTCAATTATGGTTCTGGCTGATCGTGGGAGTGCAAGTGATCGCCGCAGGCGTGCTACTGTTCCTGATCATGCGCGGGCCACGCTGAGCTCGCCCGTTTTCTTTCCGGGCAGACCGCGGAGATTTTCCAGACTATGGCGCCGCTGGCTGGGATGCGTTATCGGGTGAAATCGGCGAGGTCGCGGGATGGTTGTGCTGGCGATCCATCTCATCGCGGATTTTCTGCTGATCGCGGATTTCGTTTTTCTGGAACTTTTGCATCCTCGCTTCAAACTGTTTTTCCATCACCGGATCCTCGATCTTCAGTCCCTGGCGGACCTGCTGGATCAGGTTTTCGCGCATCTGTTTTACCGCCGCCGTAATCGCGCGGGTCGTCAACTCTCGCCGAACAGTTTCCCGCTGCTGCTCGAACTTCACGACCTTCGGCGGAATGCGATCGATCAGCTTGATGAGACAATACGTGCCGTTAGCCGCGACCTGATCCGATACCTCACCGACCTTGAGCAGGAAAGCGGCGGTCCGGAAATTTTCCGGGATCCCGGGGGTCTCGCGACTGAATGCCGGCAGTTCACCTTTCAAAGCCGCCGATGCCCGGTTCGTACTCAATTCGCCGGCGAGGTCTTCAAAATTCTCCCCTTTGGCAAGCCGGCGTTGAACTTCGGCAACTTCCAGAGGCGTGCGAAGCTGAATGTAGCGCACCCGCACCTTTTCCCCGTATAACTGATTGAAAGCGTTGTGCAGGCTCTCTTCGGTGATGCTCTTATTGATTTCCGGCTCGGCGATCTTCCGCAGATAGGTGTTGATCTGTAAGACCAGATCGAATTCGGTCGGGCTGATGTGCTGCTGTTCGAGGAATTGAGTCAACAGCGTTTCATGATCCTGGACCATTTCCTCGCGAAGTCGCTTTGCCGCGGCTTCGTCCTTGCGGCGGAGAGCGGCGTCGATCTGGTCCTGGGTTTTGTCGTCGTTTTCCTTGAAAAGCTTTGCGAGCGTTTCGGCGCGTTCATGGTCAAAATCCGCTGAGGTGACGGTGACGCCGGCCTTGGCCGCATCCTGACGGGCCATCTCGACTTGCACGAGGTTGATCAGCACATCCAGGCCATGCGATTCGATCAGCGGCCCAAGTAACTGCTGCAATGAGATCGGCTCGCTGTTAATGCGCGCGATCACGCGATCTTGATTTCCCGGAGTCGGAGACGGCTTTGCCGCGGCACTCCCGGCCGCGCCGTTTGCGGTGCGACCCTGTGGCGGATCGCCATTCAATGACGATTCAGAGCGACCCGATGAATCGGTATTGTGCGGCGGCGCGCTCTCGCCGGCGCAACCTGCCAAACAGATCAATCCAACGCCTAGTCCAATTACAACTCGTTTCAATCCGAGGCTCCGTTTTGTGAATCGAGCCAGTATGGGAGTGGTCCACGGGAGTGTCAAGAAATGGAAGTGAGGCGCCTAATTCACCCCAAGCCGCTGCCGGATGTAATCCGCGCGAACGGCGCGGCGGACATCTCCCTCAAGCTTGCGGCCCTGGATCTTCTGCAGGTGGGCGGGCTGGGTCAGCAGGAACAACTCGTTGATCGTCCGCATGTCGATGTCCTTCACGCGTCCCATGTGGACGCCCATGCGGAGATGGCTCAAAAGCAGCAATGTTTCTTCGCTGGCAATCAGACGGGCCGAGCGAAGCAGGCCGAGGGCGCGGGCCACCTTATCGTCCAGGTGAACGGTGCGATCATTCAACAAGGTACGCCGGGCGATATGCTCGTACTCGATGATCTTGGGGATCACCACATGCTTGAAATCGCTGATGATTTCCTCCTCGGTCTTGCCGAGTGTGGTCTGGTTGCTGATCTGGTAGAAATCGCCGGTGGCTTCGGTCCCTTCGCCGTATAAACCGCGGACGGCCAGCCGCATGTCCTTGGCGGCGCGGAAGACTTTTTCGATCTCGCCGGTCAGTTTCAAGGCCGGGAGATGGAGCATGACGCTCACGCGGATGCCGGTGCCGACGTTGGTCGGGCAGGCCGTCAGGTAGCCGAAGCGCGGGATGGAATGCCCAATCGAGCTGGCTCTCGAGCGTGTCGTCAATCTTGTTGATCTGCTCCCAGGCTTCTTCGAGCTGCAGGCCGCTTCGCAAGACCTGGATGCGAAGGTGATCTTCCTCATTGACCATGATGGAGATCGTCTCGTTTTCGCCGACCGCCACCCCGCGCGCTCCCTCGGCCGAAGCGTGCGGCTTGCTGATCAGATGGCGTTCGACGAGCAGATTTCGATCGACTTCAGGAGCGGCCTCGAGATCGACATAGAAGACGCGGGGAGCGATATGCGACGAAAGAATCGTCTGCCGGATGCGCGATTCCAACTGCTGTCGCTGCGGACGGGTGCTTCGGGTCAGGAAAGGACTGCCGGCGACATTGCGCGCCAGGCGGATGCGTGACGAGATCACGATCTCGCTCATGGGCCCGTTACCGCGTAGCCATTCCCCGGCGTGATTGGTCAGATCGCTGAGCTTCATAATCCTTTAGCGCCGGTAAATGAAAAATAGCAGATGGCCACGATGAGGCACGCCAGCAGCGTCGCCGCCAGTCCGAGCCACGCCGATCGTTCAGAGGGAATGTAAGGCCGATCCGGACCGTAGGGAGCGGTCCGATTTGCGGAGGACTTGCGGTTGTCGCTCATGTCGCCTCCGCCTGACGGATCTGATCGCGCAACTTGGCAGCGCGTTCATAGTCTTCGGCCTCAACCGCCTTGCCCAGATCCTTGCGAAGCCGGACCAGATCAAGCTGCCGCTTGGCGGGCACGCCGCTGCCCCCGCGGCGGGCAGGCACCTTACCCAGATGATGGGTGGCCCCTTCATGAGCGCGCTGAAGGAGCGGGGCGAGATCCTTCTCGAAAACCGTGTAATCGTTCTGGCAGCCGAGCAGTCCGCTCTGGCGGAATTCCGCCCAGGTGATGCCACAATGCTCGCAGCCGCCGGTCGATTCCTTCTGGATGCCCGAGTGAGCCATGACGAAATTCGTCAGCAGCTCGTTGATCGGCATGTGGCTTTTGACCGGATACCCTTCATTCTGGGCGGCGCATTGCTCGCACAGGTGCTTTTCGATTTTCTTGCCGCTCTTGATTTCGGTGAGATGAACGGTCGCGCTCTTGTTGCAGTTATCGCACTTCATGCCATAGCCTCGTGGCGGGAGCCATTCGTCAAATTCGGACCTTCCGGGAAGCCATTCGCGGACGGGTCCTTTCGGATATCGGCATTCCGATGCCCATTTTATACCTGTCAGGCATCCACAGCCAAAGCATTGTAGACGCGATAACCGATTTTCGCAGCCGCTCAGGGGCGGTACCGGGCGGAATTCTCCGCCGTCTCCCAGACTTCAACGGCAACCAGCCGGATACCCGTCGGAAACCGGACCGATTGGCCGATGTGCAATGCCACATTCTCCGCCGAGGGGTTCATCCTGGTCGAACGGCGGGAGGTCGTTCAGATGGCGGTTGTGCATCGGACTAACGACTTCATCGATCAGCCGCTCCAACTCGTGGAAATCCATGACAACCCCAATTGCATCCAATTCGCCCTTTCCGACGCAGACTGAAACACGCCAATTATGGCCATGCAGTGGCTCGAGTGAGCCATCGTAAAGCCGAAGCTGATGTGAAGCACTAAAGACACGAATGGTGGTGATTTCAAAGGGCATACCGGGCAAGGAAAAAGCTTACCGAGGAAGGGAAAAGGAAAAAGTAGAAAGGAAAAAGCGGGGAGCTTGCCGAGAAACTCGACCGAACTGCTGCCGAATCCCCCTTTTCCCTTTCACTTTTTATTTTTTCCTTCGCTTTACTTTTTCCTTTCTACTTTTTCCTTTTTCCTTCTAAAACTGCTTACAATCGCCCCCGATGCGGCGCTATTTCCCTGATCCCGACCTCTTCGCAGAACAGGCACGTTCGGCAGACATCGTACCGGTCTATCGGCAATTGCTCGGCGACCATCTGACGCCCGTCAGTGCATTTGAAGTCCTCGGCCGCGATGCACACGCATTTCTCCTGGAGAGCGTCGTGGGCGGAGAGAAGATCGCCCGTTACAGCTTCATTGCCAGCACTCCATCGCAGGTTTACCAGGTGACCGGCGGCAAGGCGTCCATCGTGTCGACGAGCTCGGATACGAAGGAGTTCACTACGACCGATCCGCTGGCGGATTTGCAGGCCATGCTGCCGCGCCGGAGGTATTTCCGCAACAAGCATCTCCCCGCCTTCACCGGGGGGCTGGTCGGTTACGCCGGGTATGACACGATTCGCTATTACGAGGCAGAGAAACTGCTCGCCCCGCCGCGCGATGACCGGCGATTGCCCGACCTGCTCTTCGGCCTCTATGGCGAGCTGGTCATTTTCGATCACGTCGACAAGACGATCAAGGTCGTGGCCAACGCCGATGTCGGCGCTGCCGCGAGCGTCGAGGCTGCATATCGCAGTGCCTGCCAGCGGACCGACGTCATCGTGCAGCGCCTCCAGCAGCCTCCCAGATCCATCGGCGGGGAGATCGACGCTGAAGCATTACTCAGCCTCAAATACGAGAGCAATTTCACCCGCGAGCAATTCGAGTCGGCGGTTCGCCGTGGTCAGGAATACATCAAGGCCGGAGACATTTTTCAATTCGTTCCCAGCCAGCGCCTTCGCGTCCCGAGTTCGGCAGACCCGTTTGATGTTTATCGAGCGTTGCGAATCATCAATCCCTCCCCCTTCATGTTTTATCTGAAGACTCCGCAATGCACGCTGATCGGATCGAGCCCGGAGATTCTCTGTCGGGTCGCGGATGGGAAAATAACGAGCCGGCCTCTCGCCGGCACCCGCCGACGCGGCGCAACTCCGGAAGAAGATCAGGCGATGGAAAGGGAATTGCTCGCCGATCCCAAGGAACGGGCCGAGCATATCATGCTGGTCGATTTGCACCGCAACGACGTGGGCCGTGTGGCGCGGATCGGGTCGGTGCAAGTTGACGATGTCATGAGCGTCGAACGCTACAGCCACGTAATGCACATCACCACGAACGTGACTGGCGATCTCGCCGAAGACAAATCCGCCCTCGACGCGCTCGGCGTTTCGCTGCCCGTTGGGACCGTCAGCGGCGCACCGAAGATCCGGGCGATGCAGATCATCGACGAACTGGAACCAACCCGGCGCGGACCTTATGGCGGAGCCGTCGGGTACCTCGATTTCGCCGGAAACATGGATACCTGTATCGCGTTGCGCACGATCGTGTGGAAAAACGGCACGTTCGACGTGCAGGCGGGCGCCGGCGTTGTGGCCGACTCGGTGCCTTCGTCTGAATTCGACGAAACGATGAACAAGGCCAAGGCAATGCTCAAAGCGGTGGAGATTGCGGAGAAGGGGTTTTAATGCAAGGGGGAACCGAGCATCGCCCGATCGATTACAGCAGCCTAGCAACACCGACCCCGATGCCAATCCCGCGTTCGTTCAAAATCAGCTCCGTCCGTTCTGGAGACGATAGGCCGGTCACAATCATCAAATGGATTGTGGCCGTCGTCTGGATCGTCGCAGTGGTCGCGATTGAATTGAAGGTGTGAGGGCCGGTTCAAATCGAGACGGTTTCGTCGACAACCTGGTGAAGCAATGCAGTTTAACGAAGTCGCGATTTTCTCCGCGATCGTTTCGATTTTTGTAAGCCTGCCTACCGGAGCCGATGGAGCGTCGCCCCCGTTACGGCTCGATCCAGATAACCCGCATTACCTCCTCTTCCGCGGCAAGCCAACGGTGTTGATCGGATCAACCGAGCATTACGGCGCGGTGATGAACCTCGACTTTGACGGCAAACGCTATCTCGACACCATCCAGAATGATGGAATGAATGTCACGCGGCTCTTCAGCGGGGCGTACATGGAGCCGCTCGGGGCGTTCAACATTGAGAGGAATACGCTCGCGCCCGCGAAAGGCCGGCTCATCTGCCCCTGGGCGCGAAGTTCGACCCCTGGATACGCCAACGGCGGCAACAAATTCGATCTCACGCAATGGGATGACGCCTATTTTCGCCGCCAGCACGATTACATCTCGCAATCCTCAGTGCGTGGCATCGTCGTCGAGGTCAATCTCTTCTGCCCGTTCTACGATGATTCGATGTGGAATATTGCGCCGTTCAACCCAAAGAACAACATTAACCATTTCGGCGATCTGACCCGAGCCCAGGCAATGTCCCTTCAGAACGGCAAGCTGCTCTCTGTCCAGGACGCGATGGTGCGGAAGTTCGTGACCGAATTAAAAGACGCCGACAACATTTACTACGAAACCTGCAATGAACCATATATCACAGGGGTGCCACGGGATTGGCAGGACCACATCCTCGCGACGCTTGTCGCCGCGGAGAAGGAACTGGGCGTCCACCACCTTTATGCGGAAAACGTTGCCAACGGATCGCAGGAGATCAAGGATCCGCGCGAGGCGGTCTCGGTCTTCAATTTTCACTACGCCACCCCGCCCGATGCTGTCCACGTGAACGAGAAGATCAGGAAAGTGATCGGGGACGACGAGACCGGGTTCAAGGCAAACGCTGATGCGACCTATCGCGGTGAGGCGTGGGACTTTCTCCTGGCGGGCGGCGCGATCTTCGACAATCTCGATTATTCCTTCGCCGCCGGACATGAAACCGGCGACTTCTTTTATCCTCCGACGCAACCTGGCGGCGGAAGCAAGGCGTTACGCCGGCAGCTCCATATCCTTCACGAATTCCTGGATTCGTTCGATCTGGCGCATCTGAAATCTGATGTCTCTGTCATTCACGGAGGAATTCCTTCAGGAGCGACGGCATGCGTTCTGGCTGATTCCGGCAAGGCGTACGCGATTTACATTCGCGGCGGGGACCAGACGAATCTCAGCCTGTCGCTCCCCGACGGCACGTATCACGCCGAGTGGATCGATACCAGAACCGGCCAGACCGTCGCGAGCCTGCAACTCAAATCAGAACACGGTATGACAACCGTGCAATCTCCCTCCTATCACGAAGACATTGCCCTGCGCGTCAAATCGGACAATTCGAATCGTTAAGGATCGCGTTTTGCTTCTCGCTACGCGATGTGCGTTTTTGTAAACAGTACAAAATTGGTGCAGCGGTGGCGGTTCGATATGATTGAACCGGGCACCAAGTCTATTACCCTGAACAGGTGAGTTGATGGGCGTAGCGTCTGCATCCATCCGCCGCGGGCGGATGGGAAATATGAAGCCCCTGGTCGGCCTGATGCGGCAATTCGACCGGCTCCCGGAAGATCCGGTTCAGCAAAAGCGGCTGCTCGTAGCCCAGTTCTGCAAACTGCTTGCCACCCAGCTGGGCCAGAACGCAACCCATGCAGCCGCTGCAGGCTTACCACCGCGCCAGTCACAAACGCTCGGCCGGCTCCTTGCCGGCGATAGTGAGAAGCAGATCGCGGCTCGCTTGAAGATCAGCCGCCACACCGTTCACGTCTATGTGAAATCGCTCTACCGCCGATATGGCGTGAGCAGTCGGGGAGAGCTCACCGCTCGTTTTATATCACTCACCTGAATCGGTGATCGATCACTCAATGCGGTGAGAACCTCATTAGGCGAAATGAATTAATTCTCGCAATCCCCGACATTGATACCCAATGGCAATTGCACGGAGGTCATTGGGATGCATGGAACGCGAAGCTTTACGCTGGATCAGGTACGCGAAATCCTTCAGTTGGAACAGGGACTTCGATCGGCGGCCGATCCCCTGGCGCGAAAACAACTGCTGTTGAACGGAATGTGTCGATTCATTCGGGGAGATTCGGCCTCCTGCGAAGTCGGAATCATCGACCAGGCAAGCCGGCAGTCCACGGTCCTGTCGGTGGTGAGAGTGGGCAACGAGGAGGCGACCTCCCAGTGGCTCAATCAGTCGAGCCACCCCGATGAGCCTGTCGACGCCAACGACGAAAAACCCTTGCGCCCCCGGTCGATTTCGAAATTGGCGGTCAACCGCCCCACCGCCCGGGTCAGGAGTTCCCGCCGTGTAAGCGGCGGCATCGTTTCCACGATCTATTTCGTCGGCGTCGGCCTGTCAGCCCGCATCCGCGTCTGGTGCGATCGCCCGCGTTTCACACAGGCCGAACGAGCGATCGTCGACCTGGTTCATCTTGAGATGAGCTGGGTCTACGAGGACGACCTGCTGCTGGTCTCACGAAACGAGATTTCTCTTTCTCCCCGCCAGCGTCAGACGCTCGATCACCTGCTGGCCGGCGACAGCGAAAAACAGATCGCCGCGAAGCTCCAGCTCAGCCATAACACGGTTCATCACTACGTGAAGGCGCTGCACCGGCATTTCAATGTTTCCAGCCGGAGCGAATTGCTCGCCAAGTGGGTCAAACGGTGAATCGCGAAGTCGGTTAAACGATGAATTGGACGGGTCGCCACAACCGTATATGATTACACCGATCACATGACCTACCACGATCTATTACGAAAACTGGGCGATGCGCCGTTCAGGCCTTTTCGCATCAGACTTTCGAATTCGACGACAATCGACGTCCACGAGCCGGGGTCCGTTATCGTCGGTGAGTCAAGCGCGGTTCTCCCAGTTGAGACGGCTGTCGACAACGAGGGATTCCGCTTTGTGCGGAACTGGAAGACGATTGCGCTGAGCCACATCGTCGAGTTTTCTGATTTAAATTCCAACGAGGACCGTCCGAAACGTCGGCCGAAGTAAATAACGAACTGACTGCACCCAGCGATTTGCCGGCATTACCAGAGCAGATTCGCTCCGGCGAAGACAGGGCCTTGCGTACAGGCAAGGCGATAAGCCCATTGTTCGCCGACCGGACCGGTCGAGTCGGAGGTGCGAACGCGGATGACGCAGCTCTGGCAGGTTCCCATCCCGCAGGCCATCGCGCGCTCGACTGCGACCTGGCATTCGAGTCCTCGTTCGGCGGCGATCGCGGCAACGCGCTTCATCATCGGCTCGGGACCGCAGGTGTAGATGATCGGTGAGGAACTGCACGCGCCTGACGCGGAGACGCGAAGACGCGGAGACGCGGGGATATCTTTGTCTCCGAGTCTCCGCGTCTTCGAGTCAGCTGCATTTGCATCTCCCTCGCCAGAACCATCCAAATCGCGCTCGAGCGCCTGAGTGACGTATCCTCGGAAACCGAGCGTTCCGTCGTCAGTCGAGACGACCGAGGGAATTCCATGGCGGGCGAAGTCATCGAGGATCAGATGTGGCTCGGATTGATTCGGGCCGGGTGCGATTCCTCCGTCGATCACTTTCAATGGGAGCAAATCGCGCGTCAATGCGCCGCAAAACGCGACGCCGGCGATCCCCTGCCGGCCGAGCGCCTCGGCCAGGTACAGCATTGGCGGGATTCCAACGCCGCCGCCAACGAGGAGCGCCTTGCCTCCGGCCGGCGGAAGCCGAAATCGATTGCCGAGTGGGCCGAGGATTTCGACGTTGTCACCGGCCTCGAGGCGGGCCAGCCAATCGGTCCCGACGCCGACCACCCGATGAATAATGTCGAGTTCCGTGCCGCCAGCGGTCTCTCGCCGCCCTGCGAGCGAGAACGGGCGGCGCAGAAACGCGATGGGCGATTCAGCTTCGCGGCCCTCGATTTTTGGAAAGTTGCCTTCCGCCCAATCGAGCTCGCGCTCGGCGCCATCGCCAATGTTCTGATCGCGGCAGGCGATCTGGATGAACTGACCCGGCTCGGTATGAGGAAATCCTACGACCTTCAGCACGAGGCGATAGTGCTCACGACAGAGCGGTACATTGGCAACAACGGTTGAGTTGAACTGGCTGCGACGCGACAGCGGCATGGAGGCGGATTGTATCGAGATGCCCGCCCAAAAAAAGACTTCCGGAGGGGTGGCTCCTGTCCACCTCCGGAAGTGCGCCACGGCTTAAAGCCGCAAACCCGGATTGATTACAATTTCCTTGAGCAATCGACGACGGCGACTATACCGCTGCACCAGAACGGTGTCAATCGAAGAATGGGCTCGATTTCGTATGCCGTATTGTTCCATAAACACTGTATTTCATTAGATTTACAGAAAACATCCCCAAGAGCGAAAGCAAAGGAAAAACGCCTCCATTTCTCTCTGGTCGCGACCCCTGTTCCCTCCGCCCGAACGCTCCGCTTACAATTCTCGGCCTTGAGTCGGAAACAGCCTATGCAACGCATCGATGTGTCGATCGGAATCCTCCTGCGAGATGGGCAGATTCTGATCTGCCAGCGACGGTCCCAGGATGCATTCGGTGAACTGTGGGAATTTCCGGGCGGAAAATGCGAACCGGGCGAATCTCCCGCCGCCTGCCTCACGCGAGAACTGCTCGAGGAACTCGCGGTTCGGGTCTGCGCCGACGAATTCCCTTTCCGTAATCGAACATGACTATGAGAATTTAAGGGTGCGGCTCCATCCATTCCTCTGCGAAGCGTGGTCGGGAGAGCCCCGGCCGGCAGCGAGCCGGCAATTGAAATGGGTTGCCCCGATTGGCTTACGCAAATTTCCCTTTCCCGCTGCCAACTCCGGGCTCATCGAAGAGATCATCCGGCGTCTGGCGGCTGGTTGATCAGAAACGTGGCGGCGTCCCCAAAGAATTGTCGAAGCGTACGACCCGCATCAGTGGGTATATTCGCTTCGGCCAGCGCACGCTCCATCAGTTCGACCCACCGGTCACGCCGGGATTGATCGATGGGAAAAGGATGATGACGCATTCGCAGGCGTGGATGGCCCCGTCGCTGGAGGTAAAGATCGGGACCGCCAAAACGCATGATCAGAAAATCGCCCAGGCGCTGTTCCGCTCCGGCGAGGTCGTGCCGGTCGTAAAGGGGGCCGAGTAAAGCGTCGGTTGGGATCGAGCGGTAAAAAGCGGCCACCAACGCGCGAATCGGCTGTTCTCCAATCAACGCGTAAATCTGGGTATCGAGCAGATCCATCGACGACCGCTGCCGCGGAAAATCCCAAGATCCAATTACCAAAGCCCAAACCAAGATCGGCTTGGCGTCAGGCCGCTTTGCCCTTGTTGTAGAACGTCGGCATCGGCTTGCCGAGTTTTTCCCACTGCTTGATGATCGCTTCGGCCTTGCCGGCGCTGTTCAGCATGTGCAGCTTCCGCTGCACCATCTTGGTGATCGCTTCGCGGGCGGGGCCGAGATAATTGCGGGGATCAAACTCCGCCGGCTTGGTCGCGAAGACTTCGCGGATCTTCGCGGTCATCGCCAGGCGCAGATCGGTGTCGATGTTGACCTTGCAGACGCCGTACTTCTGCACCGCCATCGCGATCTGGTCTTCGGGAACGCCCTTGGCGTTGGGCATCGCCCCGCCGTACTTGTTCACCAGATCGATAAACTCCTGCGGCACGCTGCTGGAGCCGTGCATCACCAGCGGCAGGCCGGGACAGGTCTTCATGATCTGTTCGATCCGGTTGAACGCCAGCTTGGCCTCGTGCTTGAATTTGAAAGCCCCGTGGCTGGTGCCGATGGCAACCGCCAGGCTGTCGATGCCGGTGCGCTTGGCAAAATCGGCCGCCTGCACCGGATCGGTCAGGAACTTCTCGATGTTCTTTTCGTATTCCTCCGCATCGAGGCCGACCACATCTTCCTCAATCCCCCCGAGCATGCCCAGCTCCGCTTCGACCACCACGCCGGCGGCGTGGGCGAGCTTCACCGCCTCGGCGGACAGATGGACGTTTTCTTCGTAGGGGTGATGACTGCCGTCGATCATCACGCTGGTGTAGCCGTCATTGATGCAGGTCTGGATCAGATCGAGCGTGTCGCCGTGATCGCAATGGATGGCGATCGGCAGTTCGGGATGATCCTCCACCGCCGCGTCGATGATGTGCTTGAGATAGCGGATATTCGCGTACTTCCGTGCCCCCTTGCTGATCTGCAAAATAAGCGGGCTCTTTTCCTTCGCGCAGGCATCGATAATCGACTGGGCCAGCTCCATGTTGTTGACATTGAACGCGCCAACGGCAAATCCGCCATCGTAGGCGAGATCGAACATCGGCTTGGTGGTCATCAGCGGCATAAACAAGTAGTCCTTTCAGAGCGCGAACGGGGCGGTTCCCTGCGGGAGGGGGCAGGCCGGAAGTGTAGAAAAAAGCGGCGCGGAATTCAAACTGGATTCAAAGCGATTTCAGGAGCGTCGGAAGAGAATCGGCGAACTGTCCGCGAGTCATCACACGGTCCAATCCCGCGGCCCTCGCCCGGGCAATCGTCGGGCCGTCCACGTGGAAGACGAACCCAGTCGCCGGCCGCCCTGTCCGCGTTTGCCAGGCCGCGGCGGCTTCGATCGCCCCTTCGAGGTTCAAATCGACCAGGAGCGCGCTGCCCGATTCCGACTCCAAACGCGCCGGATCGCGAACGATTTTCAATGGTTTGCCGGCCTGCTTACCCGCCCCAACGATCCGTGACGAGAAAAGCAGGTCTCGCACGAGCGCAAGCACCGGCTGAGTCTGAGGTTCGCTCTCCATACCGTCATTCGACCCGTGCGCAGTTCCCTTTGCAATGACCGCATCGACCCAACGCTTCGTTTCGCGGCGAACCTCCTGATCTCTTCGAAGCCCCCGGAAGGGCCGCACTCTCCGGACCATGCAGGCCCCATGTTCCGATAATCATTGATCGCAAACCCCCTTCACGGCCGAAAAGAGGGTTGGACAGGCGTGCGCACTTTCGTAGTGCGAATCGGCTTTTTCGGTGACAGCAGTTTCAGAGGGAGCTACGAATCGGGTAATCCGCCCGCTCCTCACGGATGAGGGATTGAACGATGGATCTTGCCACCGTAATTGGGTTCGTGCTCGCCTGGGGCGCTGTCATCTTTTCCATGTGGCACGCCTCGGAGGGAGCCCTGGGCGCTTATTTCAAGCCGCCGGAACTGCTTCTCGTGTTTGGCGGAGCCATCGGCGCGGCCATGCTCTCGATGCCGCTCCACACGATCACCAGTGCGGTCGGTTACCTCAAAAAATGGCTCTTCAACAAAGATGCCCACATCGAGCACCTCATCAAGGAGATGGTGCAATATGCGGAAACGGCCCGCCGCGACGGCGTGCTCGCGCTCGAGTCGGTGGCGCGGGAGGCCCCTGATGCGTTTCTCCGCCGCGGCCTCCAGCTCACCATTGACGGCACCGATCCGGAGATCATCGAGCGGATCCTGCGAATCGAAATCGACGCCATGGTGGAACGTCACAAGCACGGCAAACATCTCTTTGGCACGCTCGCCAAATTCGGTCCCGGCTTCGGCCTGATGGCGACGCTCATCGCCCAGGTGGCCATGTTCCGCAATCTCGCCGGCGACGCCGGCGTCATCGGCCAGGCCCTCGCGATCGCTCTGACCGGCACCCTATATGGCTGCATGCTCCAGAACCTTGTCGCCGGCCCCATCTCGGAAAAACTCGCGCTCCGTTCGGCCGAAGAGGCCTTCGCCAAGGAGATCATTCTCCAGGGCGTCCTGAGCATCCAGGCCGGCAACAACCCCCGCGTCGTCGAAATGCAGCTCCTCAGCTTCCTCAGCTCCAAACAACAAGCCGCAATGCCCAAGGCGGCTTAAATGCATGTTCACCACAGAGACACGGAGTACACAGAGGCCACATGGTGCACCTTAATGAAATAACTTACTTACGTTTGGGCAACTGGAAAGCCGGTCTCCTCATCAACTTCAACGTCCCAATCTTAAGAAATGGAATCCGACGTCGCGTCTTAGGCGACATAACCCAGGCATAAACGAGCGCCTCTGTGCCCTCCGTGCCTCTGTGGTGAACCTCCGCTATGGCCAAACCGAAATGCAAATGCAAGAAATCCGCCGAATGTGAAGAATGCCCCGAGTGGATCTTCACCTTTGCCGACCTCGTCATGCTGATGATGGGGTTTTTTGTGATTCTCTGGGTGCTCAAGCCGAATCCCACCAAGAATCAGGACCAGAAAACCGCCGACGAGAAATGGCTGAAAATGGTCGGGGAAATTCGCGGCGCCTTCGGATACGTTCCCGATCCAAGCAGCAAAGATCCGGTCGATATGCAGATGATGATGCATCAGCTCGATGCCAATCCCGTCGTCCCCAAGGGGGCCGGCGAAGGAGGCCAGACGAAAGTCAGACCTGATGGTGCGCAGGGAACCGACCCGGAGGTTACGACCATCCGCGACGGCCGCCAGGCGGTCGTTGGCGGCAGATTGCTATTCGATACCGGCTCCCCGCAACTCGATACGCCGACGATTCACGGGCTCGAACAAATCGCCGGGCAGATTCGCGGGCACTACAACATCGTGATCATCAAAGGTCACACGTCGCTGGACGATTTCCCGGACGGGACGAAGCCGGAGCAGAAAATGGATCTCTCCCTGCGACGTGCTCAGGCCGTTGCCGATTTTCTCACCGGTCATGGCGTTGATCCGGCCATTCTGCGGGTGCAGGGTTGCTCGACCTTCGAGCCTGTCATCCAGCGCAACTACACGCCTGATGCGCAGACTCAGAACCGGCGCGTCGAAGTTGAATCGACTTCCACGCTTCTACAGGAACGACAGGACCATACTGGGTCGGCCACGACCAAACCGCTTGCATCGACCGGTAACGAATGAAGGCGCCTCCAACCGCCTATTCGGTTGCGGGAAAGGTTTTCGCATCGACGACAGTTACCCCGCCATCCAACCCCATTACATTCATCTTCGTTCCACCGCGGCTGGCCGTCGGAAAATAGTTTTCCCGGTCGGTATTGGTGCTGCCATGGACTTGGCCGAAGTTTCCAAAAGTGTTGAGAAATCCCCAATATTCCTGGATCCCTGCTTCGCTGTTGGCGACCGTACCCGCATTAAACAGATTGCTGCAGGAGAGAAAAATGTGAAGTGCATTGATGGCCGTTCCCGAGGGATTCCATGCTGGCTCCAAGTCGTCATTCCGCACCGCACCGATTCGCCCCGAAAGCATGTCCAGACCCGTGTAGTACGCGCGAACTACGGTCGGCTTGCCCTGAGATCCCATGAGCGGCGGGAGTTGATCGATGGAGCGAATCGAGCTTTCGCCGGTCTGCTCGTCGAGGAAATCACCATCCGGAATTCGAGCCGACGGATCATGAATAGCCCAGTAGAACAGGGCGCTGACGATCGCCAAAACGACAATGACGGTCACGATCGGGTGCCGATTGAGCTGCGCTCGAATCCGATTCGACAGAGTCAACGGAGCCGGTTGAATCAACGTCGAACGCATGCCCGGAAAGTTTCGGAACCCGCCTTCCTGCTGTCAAGCGAAATCGTAGCGACTCGGAATCATCCGCAATGATCAGACGTAGCGCACGTGCACCGGGTTATCAAACGCTCGAGATCGCATTCCATCCGGCGCCGGCCCAAGCGTCTCCGTCGCCCGGAACTCCGGGCGGGAAGTGCCGGTGAGCTGCACTTCCAGCTCGGCGATCCGCCGGCCCAGATGGGCGCGAAGCGCGGCATCCTTCGACAGGATTCGCTGAATGCAGCAGTCGTTGAGCTGCTGTTCGATGGATGGGCCAGACCCTTTGCAAACCGGTTGGTAATACATAAAGCACCCTGAGTGTCGGCCGCCTTCAGTGTGACATTTGCGCCGGCGATGTCAGGGCAATCTGTCGCTCGATCGCGAAGCATTCCCCGCTGCTCGATCCAATATCACCCACGAAGGCAAGCGCGATGCCCCTGTGCATTCGACGTGCCAAGATGAAGCTGGAAAATGGAGACTCATCCCCGCAAGAAGCTCAGAAAGTTATCCTTCAGCAGCAATCGAACGTCGCGTTCGATCTCGGCTGGCGTCAATTGCCAGCCAGCCGCGACCAGATCGCGGTATTTCTCCGTCAGCACCTCGCCGATGATCGCCCGGCTGTGATGCCATTTGTAAATGAGCTGATCGAGCACGCGAGCATCGGAGTGCTGCGGAATAAAGCTCGTTCCGAGCAGCTCAATTCGCATCCGCTCGATCTCGCGGATCAAGGAGGGATTGTTAAGAAACCACCAGCAGCCGAAGACCATCAGGTTCCCGAACTTACGGGCCGCCACGCACAATTCGTGCTGGTTTTCACGCGAAAGCATCGTGACGAAAAACCGATTCTGCGGAAACTGGCGGCAGAGATTCACGACCGACAACACGTCCGCCTTCCCAACCATGTCCCCGGCGTCGACCAACTGCGGATTCACGCGCAGCCGCGACCCGATCATCATCGCGAAAGGCAGCCCGCGCTCTGCGCAAACCGGCAGAACGATTTTCTCCAGAGCCGCCTGCCCCGATTGGGCCATCGCATCAGACTCGTCGGCCGGATATCGAAACTCCGGCGGAAGACTCACCGCCAGGTAAACCGCCTTTTGCCGATCGATCCAGTCGCGTAGAAACCGCCGGCCTGATTCGACCGCATCCCCGGCCAAACGTCTTCTGCCGCCGGATATCCCCATGCGCTGAGTTTCCCCGCGGCCGTCGGCCAATGGCGCAAAATCGGATCGATCCGCAAAACGGCCCGGAAACGCGAATCGACGAGTGACGACGGATCGGCGAGCCAGCGGGATCGCTCGTTATCGTCGAAAACGGGGTTGGTCATCGTGATCGAATCGACGTTGGCCAGTTCCATGACGCGATCGATGTAACGACTCGGATCCTGCTGCGCGAACCAGCGGCGCATCCGGCCCAGATCGCGATCGCCGGGATCGAGACCGAGTCGCGTCAGGGTCGTGATGATTCCCCGGCAGGCTTCGGAGATCGGCGACCGCTCGATGAACAGATTCCGCCAGATGTGATCCGCCTGCGCGCTCTTGCCCATCTTCCAGAACTGCTCGTAGGGAAGCTTCGTCGCCGGCACGACGCGAAAGACCTCGGCGACGAGATAGTGATAGGTCAGCAGTTCATCGATGCCGAACAGCAGCAGCCCGTTTGGATCGGTGCGGCTGGTCGCGTTGGGAGTGGGCGTGCCAAACGCCGGCGCATAAAGATGCGTGTGCATGTCCGTGACGGGTTGTGACGTCACAACTCGGCGGACGATCAATTCGATCTGATCGCCGGATACGGGAGATAGCTCGCTCATTTGGCGTAACTGTCGCAGACCTCGCCCTGTCGCTCAATGGCGGCGCCCGAAGTACGCGTCACCGCCAGCCCGGCGCTTGCGCTTCGCAATTTCACCCCGAAACGGATTGAGGTTTGGTGTGCCGACTTCCCATCGTTACGAAATCAATCCAACCGGGGCCGCCGCGTAATCCGGAAAGACCGCGCGGATGTTCTGGTTACCAGCGGCTTTGGTAAGGACTTCGGAAAGAACCGATCGGTAGTCGATTCGAACGACCATTCCGCCAGGCCCGGGGAGCATTGGTTCTTCCTTCAGGCCCGGCCATTCGCCGTGTACTTTTCCACCGTTGATGCGATCTCCGATCGCGAAGAAGGCGAAGCCGCGACCGTGGTCGGTTCCGGCGGAGCCGTTCTCGTAGAGCCGGCGGCCGAATTCGGTCATGACGATCGTGGTAACACGCTTCCCGATCGAGCGCGTGTCGGCGTCAAACGCCGCCAGGCCGCGGGAGAGGGTGTCGATCGGGCCGGCCTGCGCGCGGCGGTGGTCCCCTGAAGGAAATGAGTGTCCCACCCGCCGAGGTCGATGCAGGCCACTTCGAGACCCAGGTCGGCTTTGACGAGCCGTGCGACCTCCCGCAGGGCGCTGCCGAATTCATGCGCGGGATACGTCGACCCGTCTGCGGGGCGATACGGCTTGCCGCGCAGTTTCTCAACACGGCCGAGCAGCTCGATCGTTTCCTTCCCCTGCTGCCCGAGAATCCCGACTTCGGTTGAATAGAGTTTCGCCAGCGCCGCCTGAGACGATGCGCGGATCGCCGGACGATCGGGGCAACTGGATTTCATCAACTGAATTGAACGCGCTGGCCGCCGGTGCGCCGCGCAGGGATTCGGGGATCGTCGGGCCGATCGAGACTCCGGCCAGCGGGCTTGCCCCCGTTAGCGTGCGCGTGCGCAGATGGCGGCCGAGCCAGCCGCCGCCGAGGTTGTGTCCGTACGATTCGCCGTGTTCGATCTGGTCCTGGGCGTCGAAATGGGAGCCGGTGGTGTTGTCGGATCCGACCGCCTGAACGAAGCCGAGCCGGCCCTCCTTGTAGAGGGGCGTGAGGGGCTTCATCATCGGATGCAAGGCGTAGAAATCATCGAGCCGGATCGCGGCAGTGGATTTCTCGATGCCGTTCGGCGGCGGCGCGACGCCAAGGGTGGGGCGGTTGGCGTAGTAATCGCGATCGCCGTACGGCACGAGCATGTTCAGCGTATCGGCGCCGCCGCGAAGGAAGACGCAGACCAGCGTGTGAGCGCCGGGGTCAGGCACCACGGGGAGCTCGGCGAAGACCAGCCGCCGCAGAAGATTTCGCCGGGAGAAAATGGCGAGGGATGACGGCATATCAATACCTTTGAAATCCGGGCGATGCGAGTCGAGAGTCCGACCAGATCGTGAATGTCGGATGCCGAGGCGAGGGCTTCCAGTTCGTCCGGCGCGGGATCGCGGCCGGCGAAATAGCGGAAGAGGGTCGCGATATTGGACGCAGCACCTCTTTCTCCCTCTCCCGGTACTCCGGGAGAAGCGAGCGGAACGGGCGACTGCCCGCGAGCGGGTTGGGGTGAGGGCAGGTCTTCGGCAACTCGCGTCGGGACCCTAACCCCCGCCCTCTCCCGGAGTACCGGGAGAGGGGGATTATCTGTTTGCGCGCCACATCCGAGCGCCGCCAACAACTTCGGAAGCGGAACGGAGACCGACGGCACCTGATTCGCCGCCAGCGCAAAACCGAGATTCCACCGCCACAGGAGCGTGCCGAGCCAGGGAGATGTCTTGTCGGGATAACCGTCCGGCGTGGGGAACTGAAAAATCCCCTGCCCCATGCGCACGAGATATTCGATCAGCTCCGCATGAGCGTGCGTATCGGCGCCCACCGCACGCAGGGCGCTGACCACAAACCGGAAGGGCGTCTTGAATTTCATACCGCGCGACGTTTTAAACTCGTCGGAGTTCAAAACAGTTCGAACCAGCGAGGGAATATCGCCGTCAGTTCGCATGAATTCCGCCGCGATTCGATCGACCAGGGTTGCCGGCTCATCTTCGGCGACAAAACGCCGGACAAGCTTGGTGGCGACGTGCCGGGCGGTTGCGGGATGGCGGCAGAGAATATCGACGAGGTGATCCACATCGGCGGCCCCCCCTCCCGCCGGAATCACTGCGCCGAGCAGGCGCTTTTCACCGTTGTCGTGAAGCGCCGGATCAAAATAGACGAACCCTTTGCGGAAGCCGTCATGAAGCCGCCAGCCGGTGAGGGCGCGGGCTGCCTCGAAGACATCATGCTGCGTATAACCGCCGTGCACGCCCATCGTGTGTAGTTCCATCAACTCGCGGCCGTAATTTTCATTGGGTTTTTCATCGGGGTTTGCCCGGCGGTTCTGGTTGCCGTCGAGATAAACGAGCATGGCCGGCGAGGTCGCCGAGGCGCGGATTAGATCGCGAAATTTTCCGAGGGCGTGTTTGCGAACGACCTCCCGGTCGTCGGCCGGCTTGAGATAAATGCAATCCCCCTTTTCGATATTGATGTTGAGGTGATCGGTCCAGAATCCGACCATAACCTCGTAAAGCTGCCGCCTGCTGTAGAGGGCGCGCAGCAACGTGTGCCGGGCCATGTCCTCGCGAAGAACATCCTTGTCGTACTCGTAGCATTCACCGGGCGCCTGATCGAGCTCGGCGAAATCAGTGGCGCGAAGATCGCAAAGGGTGTCGTCGATCTCCAGCGGCTTAAGCTGCTGATCAATCCAGGCCTGGGCGCCCATGGCACGGACCGTATCGAGATCTCCGGGCCACGGTCCGTGAGCCGCTCGCGACAGAAGATGATGAATCGGGTCAATCTCGGGACCGGCCGGAACCTGCACCACATCCGGCACCGATTGGCCAAATTTCTCAGTGACGCGGCTGACGAGTTTTTCGCATCCGCCAATTGAGGCCCAGGCGGAGGCCGCGGCCGCCGTGGCGAGCAGGTTACGCCGTGTCGGTTTCATCGCCCCACCTCAATCGGCTGCGACGGACGCACGACCGCGGCGCGGCCATGTGATGACGGCTCATACGGCGCGCTGGCGTACGGGTCGGGCACATACGGCGGCGCGAACGGCGTGGCATAAGGCGTATTCGGAACGTGTGGACCCTGGCCAGATGGATAAGAGCTCTCGATGCGCGGACGGAAGAAAGAGAGCGTGGCCGCCCCCATTCCCATGATGATCGAAATCGGCAGCAGCGCGACCCACCCCGGCACTGGCGTGAGCCAGGCGAGTTCGAGCGCGAGGCCGCCGCGCAGCGTTGCCCGCCACGGCCGATCTCCGTCGGCCGGCGAGGCGAGCCGCTGGCCGATGTGCGTCGCCAATCCCGCGATTCCAATGTTCGCGTAAATGAACGCAAGGCCGGCGGTGAAAAATGCGAGCATCTGCCCGCCAGCGCCCAGGCGGGCGACAATCGCGACAAAAGCGATCACGACCGCCACGATCGGCAAGCCGACGAAAAAGCTCGCCACGCCGTTGCGCCGGACCCGCCCCGTGGCAGCCTGGACACGCGCCGGCCAGAGCGCCCGGCTCGTCAGCCACAAACCCTGGAACGACAGCAACAGGCCGATGATGAATAAAGTCCAGCCAAATACGCCTGCCAGCAGCATGAGAATTCCTTTATTGGTTTCGGATGGTGAGTGGACCGATCAGGGGAAAGGTTTATCGAGAAACTCATTTGCACTCTGGGTCCTTGGAAGTTGAACGTTGAACGTTGAACGTTCAATTCAGTGGTCAACTTTCAACGCTCAACGTTCAACTTCCAACGTTCAACGGGGTCGCTAGAATTTGGTGACACCGCATGGCATTCCTCTCCCCCCTGTTTCTCCTGGGCCTGATTGCGTGGGGAGCGATTTCCGTCTGGCTGTTATGGGGACGGCGGCAACGGACAGATGTGCCCTTCCTCGAATTCTGGCGCGAGGCCGCCGAGGAGACGCACGCCCGGCGGCGGATGAAGGTTCCTCCGATCGCGGTCGCGTTGGCGATCGCGGCGATGCTGCTGGCGATCCTCGCGGCGAGTCGGCCGGTGATGCTCGGCGTTGGGACGTCGCGGGGACCGCGAATCACCGTGATCGTCGACCGCGGAATCACGATGTCCGCCACAGAAAATCAGACGATCCGATTTCGAGCCGCCGCCAGCGCGGCGCAAATTGCGCTGATCGACCTGGGATACAACTTTGAAACGGTGGATTTTCTGACGGTGCCCGGGGAAACGACGCCGCGGGTTCTGTGGAGCGACTGGACGCCGGCCGTGGCGTCGCTCGCTCCGACGGCATTGGAGACCTCCGAGGCGTTGCAATCGGCGATCGCCGCGCGCCTTTCCGCCGGCGACGGGACGATCCTCGTAATCAGCGACCAGGATTTGCATCGACACGACCCGCGATTGATCCAGATCGCGCCCGATCACGCGGCCGACGACGTCGGAATTTCAGCAATCGCCGCGCGCACAACGCCACGTGCGCAGGTCATGGTGCGGGTTCGAAATCAGTCGTCTCAGATTTCAGCGCCGCTGATCGTTCGAAGCGGCGATGAGAGCCAAACCCGCCAGATCGACCTGCCACCGCGCGGCGAAGAGCGGGATTATTTCATCGATCTGCCGCAATTAAACGACACGGTCGAAGCGATGCTCGACGTACACGATGATATTTCCGCGGACAATCATGCGTGGCTCGTTCGCGAGCGAAACTGGCCGCGCATCGTCGCAAGCCAGGGGGTGAGCCCGGAATTGCGCCGGATGATCGCCGTTTACGAATCCCGCCACGCTCCATCCGGCGTTTCGCAGGCTTTGTCGATCGTGAACCGCCTCGAAGATCTCCCGCAGACCGGGCCGGCGATCATCGATGCCGCCGCGACAGCCGCGCCTGGGGCGACTGCGGTTCAGACGGTCGATCATCCGATTACGCGCCATATTCATTGGGACGTGCTGGCGCCTACGCTCTTGTGCAATACCGACGCGCCTTACGGATGGCTGCCGCTGGTTTCGGTCGGAGGGCACACGATCGTGGCGGCGCGCGATGGGCCGGCGCGGCAGGTCTGGGTCGGCTTTGGAGGATCGCAATGGCCGGCTTCGGCGGAATTCGTGATTTTCTGGGCCAACGTTTTTGACTGGGCCGGCCAGGGAGGAGAACGTTTTGTCAGTCACGATCTGCAGGAATTGACCCCGCAATGGCATCTGGCCGAGACAGGTTCTTCAGCCGCATGGGGGCAGCCCGGTATATATG
Organism: uncultured Phycisphaerales bacterium; assembly: GCA_963754335.1. Taxonomy (GTDB): domain Bacteria; phylum Planctomycetota; class Phycisphaerae; order Tepidisphaerales; family Tepidisphaeraceae; genus JBBSDP01. Next base: position 1,185,955 of record CAVWFQ010000003.1, on the reverse strand, counting down.
AGAATGGTCGGCGGCTTGTCGCCTTCAATGCACCTGCGCCCGATTTGACGCCCCCGCCGCAAACAAACTGGCGTGCAGCGCTTTTTGCGTGGAGTCGTGAGACGGGCCGCGGAATTCCATTCGGTCCCTTTGCGCTTCTTCTGGCGTTGGGATGTCTTGCCGCCAGCGCAATGACCTGGCGACGGTCTCGCCGCAGCGGTCTGACGCCGCCATCCCACTCCGATCGAGTCCAGGAGCCGGAGGGCCTTCTCAGCCGATAAATAGGGTACGCTGACAATTGAGAGTGAATTGCGGATTTGGCGTGCATAAAATCGAGAAAGGCGGCAGGATCGGCGCGTTGTTTGGATCGCGGCTTGACAGCAATTTTTTGCGCGGCGTAGGTTCTAAAAGCAGTTGAGCCGGTTGCTTACCGAACGAGGGACAGTTCGCATGCCCGAAACCACGCCTCCGATTGCAGTGAGCTCGGAAAAAGATATCCGTGTTGTTGAGTTCACCAACAGCCGCATTCTCGACGAGGCGAATATCGCTGAAATCGGCCAGACCCTCGGATCGCTGATCGAGGAACGGACAAACCCGAAGTTGCTGCTGGATTTCTCGACTGTCGATCATTTGAGCAGTGCGGCACTCGGAATGCTGATCAACGCCAACAACAAGATCAAGCAGAAGAACGGTCAGTTGCGTCTGGCGAACATCAAGCCGCAGATCATGGAAGTGTTCATGATCACCAAGCTCAACAAATTGTTTCGGATCATGCCCGACCGGGCAGATGCCGTAGCCAGTTTCAATCAATAACTCTTCATCCGGGATTCAATGATGGCCGTCGGAGGGTCGCATCGTGGCGGAAACGGTCGGACCGGAAGCGCCCGTCCCGATCCGGCTCCCGCGAACGGCGAGGCAAAGGCCGGCGCGCGCCGGGTCTTCAAGATCGCGTCCAATTTCGCCGCCGGACACGACGTGCAACTGCGCATTCTCGCCGACGTGGAAAAGGCGGGATTCGATCAGCATTGCTTTTTCGCGATCAAGTTGGCGCTGGAAGAGGCGCTGGTGAATGCGATCAAGCACGGGAACCGGCTCGACCCGGAAAAAACCGTCGTCATCACCGCCAGCGTCACTCCCCGCCGAGCCGAGATTACAGTCGAGGATCAGGGACCGGGCTTCGAGCGGGCCCACGTCCCGGATCCCACCTGCGAAGAAAACCTGGAAAAGTGCAGCGGACGGGGAATTCTGCTCATTGAATCCTATATGAATCGGGTTCGCTGGGACCGCGGGGGCCGTCGTTTGAAGATGGTCAAGGAAAACAAGCCCGACCGCGAATGCTGACGCCTCAATGATCATTCCCCTCCGTACCGACAGTGCGCTGCATCGCACGCCGTACATGAATTACGCCCTGATCGTGGCGAACGTTATCGCATTTGCGATGAAGGCGTATATCCCCGGGTTTGCCGAGAAGTGGCAGCTCAATCCCGGCGATCCCCAGGCCATCACATTCATCACTTACGCCTTTTTGCATGCCAACTGGATGCACATCGCCGGCAACATGCTCTTCCTCTACATTTTTGGCAATAACGTCAACGACAAAATGGGCCAGTGGGGATACCTGGCGTTCTATCTGGCGGGCGGCGTCTTTGCCGGCCTGCTCTATGCGCTGGTTCCATCGCAGGTCTTTCCGATTCTCGGAGCCAGTGGCGCGATCGCGGCGGTCACCGGCGCGTACCTGGTCCTCTTTCCCAGGTCGAACGTCACCGTTTTGTTTTTCTTTTACATCATCGGCAGCTATGAGATCGCCAGTCTCTGGTTCATTCTCTTCTTTTTCGTCTACGACATCTGGGCGAATTTTTCGCAGACGGACGGTGTTGCGCATGTGGCTCACATCGCCGGCACCCTGTTTGGTGCAACGATCTGTTTCCTCCTGCTGATGTCCCGCCTGCTGCCGCGCGATCAGTTCGATGTGGTGGCGCTGGTTCAGCGCTGGAACAAGCGGCGGCAATACCGCGACCTGGTGAACCGCGGCTACAACCCCTTCGATTACGCACAAGCCCCCGCCGCGCGGCCCGAGCCCCCCGCGCCCGATCCGCGGTTGGAGCAAATCCTTGCGATGCGTGCGGGGATTTCGACCGCGGCGTCAGATCGGGATTTGCCTCTGGCCGCTCAGTTGTACCAACAGCTCCGACAGATCGATCCGGATCAGGTGATGGCCCGGCAGACGCAGCTCGATCTGGCCAACGTCTATTTCGATCAGGGGCTCCATCGTCAGGCGGCCGAGGCGTACGAACTGTTCAACAAGCACTATCCGAAGTACGACTCCCCGGAGCAGATCGACCTGGTGCTGGGGTTGATCTACGGACGTTATCTCGGCGAATATGCGCGGGCGCGCGATTGCCTGAAACGAGCCCTGACCCGGCTGCATTCGGAGCGCGATATCACCCTGGCCCGAACCGAACTGGCGCGAATTGAGCCGATGATCGCAACGAGCCAGCCGACGGCGCATCCGGGAATCTGAGCCGCCAAACATGAAGGCCACCCCCGAAAATCGCGAGCTGTATCTGGCTCCCTACCTGGATGCCGCCGCGGAATTTGGCGCAGGCTTCGGCACGCTACTGTGGGCGAGTCCCAAGACACAACGCGCGCGATTCGAAGCCATCCGCCAGACGACCGATTTCGACGGAAAAAATCTCCTCGACGTCGGGTGCGGAAGGGCTGACCTGCTCGAATATCTATTGCGGCAAGGCGTGCGACCCGCGGAATATCTGGGAATTGAAGCAGTCGAACCGCTGGCGGAAGTTGCGGAAATGCGCGGATCGCCCGCGACCCGGATCATCCGCGCCGACTTCGTGCGCGAACCGCGCTCCCTTTTCACCGGCTCAGATATCGTCATCTTCAGCGGCTCGCTCAACACGCTCGAAGATCAGGAATTCTATGCCACGCTTCGTCATGCCTTTCATGCCGCCGGCGAGGCGCTGGTCTTTAACTTCCTCTCTTCCGACCACTTGGCGGGAAAGGCGTATCTTTTCTGGCGCGACCCGGCCGACGTGACGGCATTTCTGATTTCGCTCGGCGGGACGGTACGGCGCTCGAAGGAATATCTGGCCGGGGATTGCACGCTCACGGTTGACAAGGCGCGGGCGTTCTGAGGATCGTGTATAATGCCCGCATTCCCGACGCCAAGAATCCGTATTTTTTGCAAGTGGCGAACTGACATAAGATCAAGCTACAGGAGAGCCAGGATTCCGTTCGGCGGGAATGGGGGCTGAAATGACGTCTGGCTATATGCTTGACACCAACCATCTCTCGATCGTCACATCTAATCGCGATTTCGAAGCTTTGCCCGACGTCGTAACTGAAAGCCCGCTGCCGTAATCCTCCCGATTTGGGCCATTGCTCAGACCACGCTTTGGGCGAAGCGTTGGATGTTGGAGCGTTGGCCACGGTGCGTGACCGATTCGGCGGTCGAGAAAATCTCCCCCTCTGCCGGTAATCCGGAGGAGCCGCGCACGAAGTAAGCGGGAAAGCACTCGGTAGACGAGAGAACTTTCCCGCTTACTTCGTGCGCGGCTCCTCGCTGAATACTGAGAGGGCGCGGGGTGAGGGTCTTCAACGCGCGATACGAATGACCCGTCCTGAGCATCGTCGAAGGACCCTCACCCCAACCCTCTCCCAGAATACTGGGAGAGGGGGGAGGAACTCTGCCGCCGATTCTGCAACGGTTTGAGAAACCCCTTTCCCCGCCTACAATCGCGCCGGAGGATCGGGTTAGGACGATGATCGAACTTGGCGTGAACATCGACCATGTCGCCACGCTGCGGCAGGCGCGGCGGACCTATGAGCCGGACCCGGTCTGGGCAGCCGTGGAGGCGGAGCTGGGGGGTGCTGACGCCATCACCGTTCATCTGCGAGAAGATCGGCGGCACATCAACGATCGCGATGTACAGTTCCTGCGGGCTTCGGTGCAGTGCCGCCTCAATCTGGAAATGAGCGTGCTTCCGGAGATCGTGGAGATCGCCGTCCGCACCCTTCCCGATCAGGCGACGATCGTGCCCGAGCGGCGGCAGGAAGTGACCACCGAGGGAGGCATCGATCTGATCGCCGGCGCAGATCGCGTCACCGACGCAGTGAAGCGGCTCAAGGCGGTGGGCGTATTCGTGTCGGCATTTATCGATCCGGACGCTCGACAAATCGACGCTGCGGCGCAGCAGGGATTTGATGCCATCGAACTTCACACCGGTGAATATGCCAACGCCCGCGCCGATCGCGCCGCGGATCAACTGGAGCGGCTGACGCGGGCCGGACAGCAGGTACGGGAGCGCGGCCTGCGCCTGCATGCGGGGCACGGGCTCAACTACCGAAACGTGCGCCCTGTTGCGGCGATCGCGGAGATGGCGGAGCTGAATATCGGCCACGCGATCGTCAGCCGGGCCATTTTTGTCGGCTTGCGCGCGGCGGTGCGGGAAATGAAGGACCTGATGACGCTTTCGCTCGGATCGGCTTGAGGAAGGATTGACCATGTTTTCCGGTGCTTTCACGGCGATGATCACGCCCTTTCGCGAGGGAAAACTCGATGAATCGCGTCTGCGCGATCAGATCGAATACCAAATCAAGAACGGCATTGACGGCCTCGTGCCGGTGGGGACCACCGGCGAATCCCCGACGCTGGATTTCAAGGAACATGCCCGGGTCATTGAGTTGACCGTCGAACACGCGCGCGGTCGGGTTCCCGTGATCGGCGGAGTCGGCGCGAATGCGACCAGTGAAGCGGTCGAGCTGCACAACATCGCAAAGCGCGCCGGAGCGACCGCCGGCCTCTCGGTCAATCCCTATTACAACAAGCCATCGCAGGAGGGACTTTATCGCCACTTCATGACACTCGCCGACCGGGTGGATTTGCCGATCGTCCTCTACAACATTCCGGGGCGCACTGGAATTACGATGTCGCCGACCACAGTAGCGCGACTCGCCTCTCATCGCAACATCGTCGCAATCAAGGAAGCAACCGGCTCGCTCGATCTGGCAACCGAAATCATGTCGCTCTGCGATATCACAGTCTTGAGCGGCGATGATTCGCTCACCGTCCCGTTGATGTCGATCGGCGCCAAAGGCGTGATCAGCGTCGCCTCGAATCTGCTTCCCGCCGAAATCAAATCAATGACGTCAACGGCCCTGGCCGGCGATTTTGCCGCCGCCCGATCGATGCACCACCGGCTCTTCCCACTCATTCGTGCTCTCTTTGCCGATGGAAACCCTGCCGGTATCAAGCACGCGATGAAGACCGCCGGGCGCGACTCGGGAGAAGTACGGCTGCCGGTTTGGGAAGCCAACGAGGCCACGCAAAAGTTGATCGAGGAGCTGATGCAAACACTCGCCGTCAGCGGACCGCACTGATCGACGCATACTGTGCCGAGGGTATAGCGCTCCTTTGTGGCCGCTTTGATCTTTCCCCCTCTCCCGGTACTCCGGGAGAGGGTTGGGGTGAGGGCGACTTTCAAATAATGACGGTTCGCGAGTTGCAAATGCCCCTCACCCTATCCCTCTCCCGGAGTACCGGGAGAGGGGAAATTGGACGGCGTCGGCCACAATCGTGAACTAACTCCCGTGCCAATGATCCGACTTTGCGTTCCCATCTTCGTCATCGATCTCGACCAGGCGAAACGCGATATTTCCACCGCGATCGAAGCTGGAGCGGAATTGGTTGAGCTCCGTCTCGACAACTTGGCGAACCTGGCAGTTCTGGAGCCGATTCTGCGACAACCGCCCGTTCCGCTTATTCTCACCTGTCGCGCCGAAAACGAAGGCGGACGGGGCGAACGCAACGACAGAGAACGCATTTCTCTGATCGAGCAGGCTGCGGCTATGGATCAGACGGCCATAATCGACATCGAGCTTGAGACGCTACGGCACTTCCCTGTCCCACCCGGACTGCCGAATATGCTGATCGCAAGCTCACATGACTTTGTTGGGCGTCCCGAGCGGCTAAACAATCTCCTCCTCCAGATGAACGTCACTCACGCTGACGTAAATAAGATCGTCTGGACCGCTCGCACGATCCGCGACAATCTTGAAGCGTTCGAAATTCTCCAATCTCGCCAGCGCCCGACCATCGCGCTGTGCATGGGCGAACATGGAATCCTGAGCCGGATCCTGGCGAGAAAGTTCGGCGGATTTCTCACGTTCGCCTCGCTCGATCAGGAAAAGGCAACTGCGCCCGGACAGGTTTCCATCGCCGACATGAAGTCGCTCTACCGATGGGATTCGATCGAAGCGCAAACAAAAGTTTTCGGAATCGTCGGCTCACCCATCGCTCATTCGATGTCCCCCGCAATCCACAATGCGGCGTTCGCTGAAACCGGATTCGGCGGCGTTTACCTTCCCATGCTCGTCAACGAAGGATACGAAAGCTTCAAGGCGTTCATGGAAAGCTTCGTCAACTTCGCGGGCCTGGACTTGAGCGGCCTGTCAATCACGATCCCTCATAAAGAGAATGCGCTGCGATACCTGATCGAAAAATCGGGCGAAGTGGACGAACTTTCCGGTCGAATCGGGGCCGTCAATACAATCGTGATCGATCGTGGGAATCGCGACGCGGCCCCGCGGCTTCGCGGAACAAATACCGATTACGCCGCGATTCTCGACAGCATTACGACGGCCCTTGCCATCACGCGCGAGAAGCTGAAAGATTACCGCGTCGCAGTGATTGGCGCCGGCGGCACGGGACGAACCGCCGTCGCCGCCCTGGCCAGCTGCGGCGCAACGGTTGTCGTCTATAACCGCACGCGCGAGCGCGCGGAATTGCTTGCGGCGGAATTCAACGGTCACAGCGGCCACGTCGTCGCGGCCCCGCTCGAAAAGCTTTGCGACAGTTGCTGTCAGATCTACATCAACACGACGTCGATCGGAATGCATCCGAAGCCGGATGAATCGCCGTTCGGTTCGCGGGCTCCCAAACTTGGCGCAGATTCGCTCGTCTTCGACGCGGTTTACAATCCACCAAAAACGAAATTGATCGCTCAAGCCGAGGCGGCTGGGGCCCGAATTATTCCCGGCATCGAAATGTTCGTAAGACAGGCGGCGGCGCAGTTTGAGGCGTTCACGGGAATCGCGGCGCCACTGCCATTGATGCGCCGCGTGGTTGAAAGCCGACTCGGCCCGAAACTGCCCACGTAGTGGAAGCGGCCCCGAACAACGAGACACAATCGACATTGAGTGCGTGACAGAATCGGCGGCAGAGTTTCTTCCCCTCTCCCAGTACTCTGGGAGAGGGTTGGGGTGAGGGCCCTTCGACGATGCTCAGGACGGGCCATCCGTATCGCGCGTTGAAGACCCTCACCCCGCGCCCTCTCCCGGAGTACCAGGAGAGGGGGAAATCTTTTGGGCTGCCGAATCCCCGACGCACCCCACGAGGTTTGCTTTAGTTCAAGCCCAACGGAGAAACAGTGTGAGCGATCTGAAATACCCGATCATCATCATCGCGATTCTTGCAGCGACGGGGGTGCGTGCGTCCAGCGCGTCGGAAAAAATCTCTGCAGCCGTTTATCACCGCACTGCATTCCTTGGAGATTCCATCACCGACGGAAATACCTATCCCGTGCTCGTTCGCGATGCGCTGGAGGATGCCGGGCTCCCGCCGATGATCGCAATCAACGCCGGGATCGGCGGCGACACCGCCAGGGGAATGCACACCCGCCTGGAGCGCGATGTCATCGCATTTCACCCGACCCTGGTCACGCTCAGCGCCGGTGCGAATGACACGATGGGCGGCGTTTCCGCCGCGGACTATGAAAAGGAGATCCGCGGCATCATCGATCGTTTGAAGAGCGAACAGATTCCTCTCATTCTCCTCACCCCCAATCTCCTTGGCCCCAAACAACAACCACGAGGCGAAAAGGGACTTGCCGCGTACGAGAAGGTTCTTCGGAAGCTTGCCGGGGAATACGGGCTTCGGCTGGCCGAGGTGAATCAACGGCAGCAGGAAGACCTCGCCGCCGGCCACAATCAGCTTGCCGAGGACGATCTGCATCCGGACTACGAAGGGCAACGCATGATCGCCCGGGCAGTGCTCGACGCGATGGGGTATGGTGATGTGAAGGTGCCGCCGCGTGCACACAATCGTCCGCTGCCCGGAATCATCGCCGAGTGGAAAATGAAGTCGTGGCCACAGGGCGAATCCCTCAATGATGCGAAAGTCGCCGAAGCGAAGCCGGATGCGGATTGGATTACTCTAAAGCTGCCTGAAGAGACCGAAAGTCCTGATGCCGCCTCCCCCTCCGGCCGCTGGCTCGACGACTATCGGATGCTAGGCGTTTCCGTCTCACTTCGCGGCCGTGGCGAACACTTCATCGGCGTTGCCACGATCAATGCCGATGCATCGCGGACGATCCAATTTCACACGGGGGCCGACCTGGATGAGCTTTGGCTCAACGGCGTTCGGATCTATCAAAACGACTCGACCCGCGGCTGGCATCCCGGCCGCCAAAGCATCACTGCAACTCTGAAGCCCGGAGAGAATCGTCTGGTCATCCGCACGGGAAAGAGCTTTTTTCTCAGCATGACCGATGGCGATATGTGGAAAGAATGATCTGCCACGCCGGGTCCTGTGGACCCGGCGTGAGCGGAGTATTGAAATGACTTCTAAGTCCAGAAATTGATCTGGATGACGCTGGACAATTCAATTCCCCGACTGCACTATCCCCGCACTTCTATGGAAATTGTGTTAGCCGAAGGGCGTAACGGAGCGACGCTCATCCTCATGCTCGCGGCTACGGCGCTCTACGTCGCCTGCCGCGGCGCGATTGACGCGGCGGCGCGCCCGACGGATCCGACCCGGGCCGTCGCGGCGCCGCACAGGCCCTGCCCATCGCGGCAACCGCGGTGGCGGCCGTCCTGATGCGCCAGCCCGAGATTGCGGTAACGGTCATCTTCTCAAGCAGCGTGGCGGCACTCTGCCTGGCGCTGGGCCTCAGCAGTTACCTGGCGCCGATGCGCGCCGTGCCGCCCAGGTCACGGGCTTGGGCCTTTCTGCTTCCCGTGGCGTTGCTCACCTTTGTGGCGGGATTCGCGGGAGAACTCAATGCCATTCACGCGGCGATGTTGCTTGTCCTTGCCGCGTTTATCCTTCCCGTCTGGCTCGAACGGGCTCCAGGAGATTCGGATTCGGCTCAATACGAAGTCGCGGACGACCGGACGTGGAACGGCTGGCGAATCGCGGAGCTGACTGTTTCGATCGGCCTGGCCGGAATCGGCGCGTTTGGCGCGGTCAAGGGGACCGTCGCCGTGACGACGTCAGCAGCGTCGCAATCGGCCCAGCTCAGCACGGCGGTTGTGGCCGCCGCCATTCTCAGCCCGCTGCTAATCCTTCCTTCGTTGGGAACTTCCGCTTCGATCGCCCAGCGAACCGATTCGGGTCCCGCCGCGGCGGCGCTGGTCGGAACCGTCCTGCTGAATCTCGGCCTCATTTTGCCGTTCGTGATTCTGCTGCAATATACCACGTCTTATGTGACGTCGGGCGTTCCACGCAAAGCGGGTCCCCTCCCTTTTCCCCCCTCGCTCTGGCGAATCGAGAACGTGATCCTGATCATTCTGGGTTTACTTCTGTTGCCGGTCGCGCTGGGCCGATGGCTCCTGGGCCGCGGCGAATCGATACTTCTCATTCTCGGATATGCAACCTACCTGATGCTCAGTGCGCTGGCGTCCAGAACGCCTTAGTCGTCCGCTTCAGATTCCTCGTCCTCGATTTTCTCCAACCGCATAATGCCATATGGATTGTAGAACGGCGTTTCCGGGGCAAATCGTGTGCACGGTATGATTCGGACGCGGTACATCGCCGCTTCTTCATCGCCGAGCGCCTCGCCGTCAAGGACCGGATTTCCAGACTGGTAGACGTATCCGAGAAAATTGTTGATGAAGAACCCGCCCCATTCCCGGTCTTCCGGCGTTTCCATTTCGGCGTCGCGCAGGCCGATACAGTGCATTCCGCACGACCAGATTTGTTCATCATCGCCGCAGGTTGTCACGTAGGCCCAATATAAGCCGCCGGGCTTTTTGTCCTTTGCGAGGGCGAGCCAGTCTTCGCGACTATGACAAGCCGCACTGCTGTCCACCAGGACCCCGAATCCCCCCGAGCGTATCAGCGCGGTGGCGGCGTGCATCATGGCCCGCGCTGTTTCAATCGAACCGCCGGGGCCGATCAGATGGACTTTGACTTCGTGCGATGCAATTTCGGCGAGCTGGGCTTTGGAGAGACGCCCGGTCCCCGCAAATACGTCCGCGATCTCGTCATCGTGATCGGTCACGCCGAGGGTGAATTTGCGGCCGGTGGAAATACGAACGAACTGGTCTTCTCCTTCGATCCGATATTTGGGCGAATGTTTCGCAAGCGCAGCGAGCAGATCCGCCGCTGATTTCCACGGCCCGGGCACGCGGAGCTCAATGCGAGGAGGAACGTCCAGTGAGTCGGAAGTTGGAGCCGGTTCATCCATTCGCGTCCTTTGGTGTCGCTCGCCGCATTACTGTCGCAGCAATGAATCAATTTTCAATACCTTTTGCGCCCCATCACGAGCGGCAAAGTCGAAACACCCCGTCGGGCGCTTTCGGCGACGTCATTGAACGTCAAAATCGATCGCAAAACGGGGGAAAACTCAGAATTTTCGCAAATTGCATACCCCCGGGCATGGGGTATGATGAAGCGTGAAGTCCGTCGAACCGGACGTGGAACAACATGGCAGGAGTCAGCTTACCCGTAACCAGACCCGTTGGCCGCGCCCTGCTGGTCGGCAGCGCTTCGTGCCGTTCGCAGCCGATGGCGACTCTGCAGGGCCTGGGATATTCCTGCGCCGAAGCTGACGATCCATATTCGGCGATGGCCGAATTATGCCGGCGGCCCCTCTCCTATCGGGCGCTGATCCTGAGCATTTCGAGCCTCTACCGCGAAGAGCTGCAATTGATCCGGGCGGTGCGTCGGCGATTCCCCCATGTCGAAGTGTGGCTCGCCGACACCGATGGACGCCAGAGCGCCATGGCCGATGGCATGCGCCTGGGGGCCGACGGTCTGCTCGCCGAAGATGGCATGCATCGGATGGCGGTCGCGCCTGTTGAGCCGGACCGGTCAGCGGATTATGGGCCAGAATCGATCGGCGGCGCCGATTCACAGCACGCTGGCGAAACTGAATCCGCGGCGAATTCCGCGGGAGATGAAACCGACGATACCCCGCGGCGTCATCTTCATGAGGAACCACTGGGCGAGCCGGTCCTTTCCTCCGATGAGCTGCGCGCCCTGCTTCAGGAGCAGCCGGCGACGCCGCCGAATGGCAAGGAGAATGGTAACCCTTCCTGACGGTCGGAATACCCCGAGATGCCCCGCAATCCTTCTCAACGCGTGCTTCTGATCGGCGATGCCAAGCGCGAAGTTCAGCGCGCACTTCTGGGAGCAATGCCGGGGGCGCAGATTACCAGTGTGGGGTGCGTCTTCGAGGGAATTGCCGAGCTCGCCGCCGGAAGCTACTCGACTGTCCTTGCCGCAGCCGAACCGATCGAGCGACGTCCCGAGGCAGCCATCCGCACTCTGCGGGAATTGAGCGGCGACGGACGCCTGATTTTGTTTGGTCACCCGACGCTCGAACAGCTTTCGCGCAAAATGCTCCATTTCGGATGTGACGACTATGTCGTCACTCCCCCGTCGGCCGCGGAACTCAAGCAGATGCTCGGCACCCCGCCGCTTCGCATCGCCGGCGATGAGCAATCCGAAACAAATGAGCCCGAGCGCACTGCGCCGGTCGAAGAATCAGAAAGTGCCTCCGGCGTCGTGTCGCTCCTGGACCAAATCCCGATCGCGGATCTGCTGCTCGATGCGCTGCTGCAGCACCCACACGATTCGCTGGGCGGCGCGGTTCAGGAGATCAACGCCCGGCTTGGACCGTCTCTCGAGCTTCGACATTCGCGGCGTGCGGCAGCAGCTCCGGGACGCGCCGGCCGATCGGAAAATCATTTCTCATGACCTGCGGCTCGGAACCGAGCCGGCCGGGGCACTGCATCTGATTTTCGACCGCGCGGAAGACGAGCCCGCGGTTCGCCATGCGCTCGCTCAGCTCGCGTTCCTGTTCGGAAAACTGGCCGGGTTGCAGGACCGGCACAACCGACTGCAAAAACTCGCGATCACCGACGAGCTGACCGGCGCGTACAATGCCCGCTACTTCCGGCATTTTCTCTCCCGCATCATCGAACGCGGGCGGAGTTTGCGTTTTCCCGTCACGCTGCTGCTTTTCGACATCGACGACTTCAAGAAATACAACGACAAATACGGCCATGGCGTCGGCGATGAAATTCTCGTTCAAACCGCGACCCTCATGCGTCGATGCGTCCGCGATCACGATCTGGTAGCACGGATCGGCGGAGATGAATTCGCCGTCGTCTTCTGGGACAAAGAGGGTCCGCGCCAGCCGCGCGATCCCAAAGCGCCCGCCGGTTCGCGGCCGCCCCAGACACCGTTGCAGATTTTCGAGCGTTTCAAACGGCTCATGTCCGACGCCGAATTCACCGGACTCGGTTCCACCGGCCGCGGCACGCTCGGAATCAGCGCCGGCCTGGCGGTTTTCCCATACGACGCCAACGACGCCGCCGGATTGATCAAAGCCGCGGATGAATTCCTCATGTTCGGCGCGAAACAAGGCGGCAAGAATTCAATCTACCTCGTCGGCGACGAAAAACCGATATCGCGGGAACACGTTTAGAAACGAACGGCGCGAACGACAATCCTTTGGTTTTCAGACTTCATCCTGATTTCGACAGGTACTGCCGCAACTGATCCAATCCCGCGGCAAGCAGCAGCACGACGCCTTGCGCCACCTGGCTCTGATAGCTGCTGGCGCCAATAAGAGTTAAGCCATTATTGAGCGTTCCCATGATGAGCACGCCAAGCAGTGTGCCGAGGATCGTCCCTTTTCCTCCGTTAAGACTCGTTCCGCCCAGAATGACTGCGGCGATGACACTGAGTTCAAGCCCAAGGGCGGCCTGCGGCGCTGCGGCTCCAAGCTGCGAAGTGAGGGTCACGCCGCCCAAGGCCGCGCCGAGCCCGGAAAAGATGTATACGATCAACATTACGCGGCGGACCGGCAGCCCGGCCAGGCGGCTGGCTCGGGCATTGCCCCCGATCGCATAAATGGACCGACCAAAGACAGTCCATCCCATGACCCATCCGGCCAGTAGAAACAGAAGCCCCATCAGGACAACAGAACAGGGGATCCCAGACACAAATCCGCGACCGATGAAGTTAAAAGCCGGGCTGCCGATGGTGCGGGTCAACCCGCCGGAATAGTCAAAACCCAACCCTCGAAAGATCGAGAGAGTGGCGAGCGTGGTGATAAACGGGTTGATGCGCGCCCGCGTGATCAACACGCCATTGAACAGCCCGATCAGCGCTCCGCCGAGGAGCGCCGCCACCGCAGCCACTCCGACTGAAAAGTGCTGAGAAAGCTGGGCGACCAACACGCCTGCCATCCCCACGACCGACCCGATCGAAAGGTCTATCCCACCCGACACAATCACCATCGTCGAGGCGACCGAAACGATGCCGATCACTGAAACCGCCATCAGGATATTGAGGAAGTTGCGGACGCTGAAAAAGTACGGCGATAGAAAACTGAGGGCCAGGACAAGCAACGCGTAAACGATCAGCAGTCCCACCTCTTCGCGCCAATTGAGGACATTCAGCCATCCACGTGCCGCGGACTCCGGAGTCTTGTAATCCAGCGGCGGTGCGGTCGGCTCGCTCACGCTGCACCTCCGGTCGCGGCCGACATCAGGCGCTCCGGGGTCGCCGAGGCATGATCGATCTCGGCGGCAACGCGTCCCTTTCTGAAAACGAGAATTCGATCACTCACCGCCAGAACTTCTTCAAGATCCGATGATGCCATGACCACACACATTCCCTTTTCCCGTAATTCGTTCAGCAACGCATAGATATCGGCGCGTGCGCCGATATCCACGCCGCGCGTCGGCTCATTGAGCAGAAGGATTCGCGTACCCGCTTCGAGCCACCGGGCGAGGACCACTTTCTGCTGATTCCCTCCGCTTAGCGTCTCCATATCGGCGCTCGCGCCGCGCTTGCTCCGAATCGAAAGGCGATCGATCCAGTGCTCGGCGCGATAGCGCCGGCGGGATCGCGCAAGACGCCGGCCGTCGAGATATCGCGACTGTTGCCCAGCATCAGGTTTTCGGCCACGCTCAATCCGGGCACGAATCCCTCGGCTTTGCGGTCCTCCGGCACGAGCCCCAGCCCGTGTAGTCGGGCCTGCCGCGGCGAGCGCGGGCGAAAACGAATCTTGCCGATTTCAATGTCGCCGGACGTGGCCGGATCGATACCGAACAACGCGCGCGAAAGTTCCAGTTGGCCGGCCCCCAGCAATCCGAAAAGTCCGACGATTTCACCGGCCGCGACCGTGAAACTGACGTCGGAAAAAGTGTTGCTTCGTGTCAGGCCATGCAGTCTTATCGCTGGCTCCCCCGCCGATGCGACAGTTGCATGAGCCGCGGGAGGGAGTTCCCGGCCGACCATCATGCGCACGATCGAGCGGCGGTCGAGATCGGTCGCGGAGACAACTCCCGAAACTCGGCCGTCGCGCAAGACCATTACCCGCTGCGCCGCCTGCTCCACTTCCTCCAGGCGATGGGAGATGTAAATGATCCCGACACCGCTTTCGCGAAGCCTTCGGATTGTCGTGAGCAGGACGCGCACTTCGCGCGGGGTGAGGGCGGCGGTCGGCTCGTCCATCACCAGGACGCGCGCCTGCATCGACAATGCCTTGGCGATTTCCACAAGCTGCCGCTCGCCCACGCCGAGCCGGTGCATCGGCGTAGCCGGCGCTATATGAAAGTCGAGCGTCGCGAGGATTGCGGCGACGCGATGGTTCACCGCGGCCCAATCGACCAGCCCGCAACCGAGCAATCCCCGCCGCCGCGGCAGATGCCCGAGCATCACGTTCTCCCCCACAGACAATTCCGCGACGCCGTTGAGCTCCTGATAAATCACCTGGATGCCGGCTTGTCGCGCATCATGCGGCGAATGCAATTCGAGCTTTGCGCCGTCGAGAAAGATCTCCCCGGCGTCCCGGAAATAATCCCCATTCAGGATTTTGATCAACGTGGACTTGCCCGCCCCGTTCTCGCCGAGCAGGGCCAGCACTTCTCCGGCGTGCAGATCGAGGTCAACGCCGTGCAGGACCGGCGTGCCGCCAAAACTCTTGCAAATGCCGCGCATCGCCAGCAACGGCTCAGCCACGTTAAGCGACATCGTGGGTCCCCCGGTCATTTCTTGTCATTCGGATAATACTGATCGACGTTTTCCCGGGTGATGAAAACGTGATCGATAAAGACCTCAGACGGGACCGTTTCATGGTTCATCATCTTCACGAGAGTCGGAATGATTTTCTCTCCATATTTTTCCGGCGAAGAGGAAGTGGACCCGATCAGCCGGCTGCCGGGCCGGCGCATTTCCTCGCGAGCGCGGTCGTCGGCGCCGACGGCAACCACCGCCAGATCATCCTTCCGTCCCGCGGCCTCCGCGGCGGCCAAAGCCCCCAGGGCCGTGTCATCGTTGATGCAGACCACCGCAATGTGGTGAGCAGACGGGAGGGTCGTGAGCACGTCGGCGACCAGTTCCCGGGCCTTTTCCAGGGTGTTCTTGCTGTCGAGGTGCTTTACCTTCGCCTCATCGATGTTGCCTATGACTGATTCCAACCCTTCGCGCTCGCCGCGCAGGCGGGCCGCCGGGATCGGGCCCGATTGAGGCAGCTCGAGCATGACCAATGCATCGATCTTCCCATCCCAGTTGGCCTTCACCCATTTTCCAAGCCCCTCTCCCGCCATGCGGCCCGCCGGATAGTTGTTGACTCCAAAAAAGGTCGCGCCGGGCATGGGAATGTCGATGGCAATCACGGGCACGTTGGCCGTCTGAAAGGCGGACATGATGGTGGCGCCGAATTTTTCGTCAGTTTGAAATTCGATCACGCCATCGACGTTTTGTGTGAGAAAATTCTGCGCATTAGCCAGTGCGGTCGCGCCATCCATTTTGTTGTCCGCGATGACCAGATCGATGTTGCCCGCAGCCTTGGCGGCCGCCTGGATTCCCTCACGCACGCGGACGGGAAATGGAAAATCTTCGGCGATGTTGGCGAAGCCAACCTTGTAGCGTTTGCCAGATCCCGCGGCGCCGGGGTTCTGGTGCCGATTGCATCCGCTGGCGAGAAGGGCGCTCGCGCTCAGAAAGATGACGATAATACAATGCAATCGAGAAACATTCGTTTTCATTCACTCGCTCCAGACGCCGGGGTGTAATCGATTCTTTTAATCGAAACCGCAGTTGGGCGACAGCCAGACGCCGGTTTGAGCCGGCGCGGGTGCGTAACAGATTCGGCGGTCCAAAAAGTCTCCCCCTCTCCCGGTACTCCGAGGAGCCGCGCACGAAGTAAGCGGGAAAGCCCTCGGTAAACGAGAGAACTTTCCCGCTTACTGCGTGCGCGGCTCCTCCCAGAGTACCGGGGGAGGGAGAAAGCACTCTGCCGCCGATTCTGTCACCCACCCGCGGCGCCCGGCAACGATTGCAGGCTTTGGCCACCACAAGCCGATACCGCCGATAAACCGAATGTATCCGGTTCGTCGAAATATTTTCGGTCGATTAAGGCGGCGCGCCTGGGTCACCCCCCTCGGTGCGGCGGTGTTGATTTCCGCGTCTGCTCGCGCGGCGGATACAGTATCCCCGTCGCCCCAGCCCAATAGTCAGCCGGCGTCGATCGATTCGGATCGACTTGATGCACAAGAGCAGGAATTGATGCGACAGCGTGCGGAGATCGACCGGAAACTGGCCGCCCTGGCCGCACGCCGGCAAGCGCAGGCACAAACGCAGGCGGCTGCGTCGCCTTCGACGCTTCCGCGCACTCCAGCACCAACCCGTCTGAAGGTACATCCGCGAGTCCACCGGCGACAGGCGCATCACAGCCGACGGATCTGACGGCGCAGGCGCCATGGTGGAGCGTTCACGGCCAGACCACGACGATTACCGAATGGCACGACGCATTCCACGCTCCGTATACGGGTCCCAATAGTCTGCCACGGCACGAAGGGGACAAGACCTCCCTGACCGCGACCCTCTTTATGGGACTACGCCTTCCCTGGCAGGGCGCGCAGCTTTACTTTGATCCGGAACTGGCCGGCGGGGAAGGGTTTGGCGGGGTCACTGGCATCGCGGCGTTTCCCAACGGGGAAATTCCCCGCGTCGGAACGCCGGAGCCCGAGCCGTATGTCGCCAGGTTGTTTTACCGGCAGGTTTTCGGATTCGGCGGTGAAACTGAAAAGTTCGAAGATGGACCACATCAGCTTCCTGCCACTGAGGACATTTCGCGATTGACCGTCACGCTCGGGAAATTTGGGGCCGACGATTTTTTTCAGCAGAGTGCTTACGCCAATGATCCCCGCGCTCAGTTCATGAACTGGGCGCTGTTCACCAACGCCGCGTGGGATTACCCCGCCGACACCCGCGGATATACCGAAGGGGCTGTGATCGAATTCAACCAGGCGACGTGGGCCCTGCGCTATCGGGGCGATGGCCGTTCCCAAGATCGCTAACGGCGGAACGCTCGATTCGCGGCTTCCGGAGGCGCTGGGACACGCCCTCGAGCTGGAAGAGCGATACAAGGTTTTCAATTATCCCGGCGCAGTGCGGGTGATGGCATACGCCAACGGCGCTGACATGGGCAACTATCGCGAGGCAACGCTCCATCCCGGCCCCAACGGCCCCGATGTCAAACTCACCCGCACATTCTCGGTAAAATACGGCTTTGCTCTTACCGCCGATCAGGAGCTGAGCGACGAACTTGGCATTTTCACGCGGCTCGGGTGGGATGACGGTCATACCGAAACCTGGTCATTCACGCCGGTCGATCGAACCGCAACGCTCGGCCTGGCGCTAAAGGGAATACGGTGGCATCGGCCGGACGACGTGATCGGACTGGCCGGCGTCATCGACGGGCTTGCAAAGGATCACCGGGAATATCTCGCCGCCGGCGGACTCGATTTCAACATCGGCGACGGCAAACTGCCGCATTATGCGCCGGAAGAGATTCTCGAAGTCTATTACAACTTCAAGCTCAACGATCACGTCTTCATCTCCCCCGATTTCCAATTCCTGAATCACCCGGCGTACAATCACGATCGCGGCCCCGTGAGCATCGGCGGCGTGCGTGTTCATGCGGAGTTCTAACCTGCAAACAACGACGGGCGCGGTTCCGAAGCGCGGCGATCGATTGCGCCGACTCGCCGCGCTCACGGTACTGGTTCTCGGCTGGACCTATCTTTTTTTCGCCCTGGCCCTGTGGGGCGTCATGCACCTTCTTGGCGAACACCGCTGGTTTACCACGCTGCTGATTTATGGACCGCGATGGGTCTGGGCAACGCCGCTGGCCCTTCTGATCCCCGCCGCCGCCTTGCTGCGCCGGCGGTCACTCTGGCCTCTGCTTTTTGCGACATATGTGATGGTCTGGCCCATCATGGATCTTCGATTGCCGTGGCGGCGGGCAATGCCGGATCGCAACTCAGGCGTGCGAATTCGAGTTTTATCGTGCAATACGCACGGCGATGCAATGGATGTCGACGCGATGGCCGCGCTGATCGCGCGACTGAATCCCGATGTCGTCGCGCTCGAGGAATTTACGGGAGGAAACGCCCGGCGTCTGTTCCCTGATGCCCGATGGCATTTTTGCAACGGCGGGGATCAGTGGATCGCCAGCAGGTTTGAATTTGCGGATACGCCCTTCCCCTTCCCGACCTCTCCGCAACGAGTGGCCTTTTTCGCCGGTCGGGTTCAACTGATCACGCCCGGGGGCCCTGTTGATTTTTATTCTATCCATCTGGCATCGCCTCACTCGGTGTTCAGTGCGGCGCTCCGGGCCAAATCCGGGTCGCGACAGATGGTTGCAAGAAACGTACACCAACGCCTGGAGGAAGCGACGCAGCTCGCGGACGACGCGGACTCAAAAAAAGAAGCGGTTCTGATGGCTGGCGATTTCAATCTGCCCACCGACAGCGCCATCTACCGTCAGAACTTTTCAGAGTTTGCCGATGCATTCTCGGTGGCGGGATTCGGATTTGGATGGACCTATCGAGTGCGGTGGACCGTAACTCGCATTGACCATGTCCTCAGCAACGCATCGCTTCGTTGCGTGAACTGCTGGGTTGCCCCGAACGTCAGTTCGCCACATCGCCCGCTGGTTGCGGACTACGTCTGGTCGTCTCCGAAATCTCCTTTGCTCAACCAAAACCCATCATGACAAACCGGCCGCTGCACCCTGAATCGGGACAGCGGCCGGTGCAATCTGTTCGAAATGGGCCGGGACGATGATCAGGCGTCGATCTTCACGTCCGAAACTTTCACTTCAAAGTAGTCCTTGCCCTTGGCGTCCTGCTTCTTGACCGGATCGCCGGCGAGAGTGGCCGTCATCTTCTTGCCATCATCGCGGACGTCGTGCGCCTTCTTGTAGCTGTCGCTGTTGCCGATCAGGACCCAGCGTTCGCCGTCCCTGGTGGTCAGCATGATCTGGTGGCCGGCATCGGTGACTCCGGAACACGTGGCGCAGGCCGACGTGCCGGTGATGGTCTTGGAAGCCGAATCAGCCTTCACGAATTGGGCCGAGAGGGCCATCGCCATCAGGGCCGCCAATACGGTCAGATTCAAACGAGCCATTGGAAAATCTCCTCTGCTGAATAGTCCCGATCGCAAGGCGGGCGGACACACGCGAACGCCTGGTTGAATTCATTTGACGCCACGATCACGGACGGATCAGCCTATTCAATTTAATATATCTTCGGCACAACGATGGGTTGAACTGATCTTCCCGGATTCATCCGCCCGAGCTGCCGCCTCCACGATCATGCTCGGAATGATTGTGCTCTTCCGAACCATCCCCGTCTTCAGTTTCGTCTTCCATTTCAGCGTCGGCCAATTCCGATTCTGGAATGATCTCGATGATTTCCACTTCTTCGACGGTTTCTTCCGGTTCGTGCGGATGGCGCATTTCGACCATCGTTTCGACAACGCCGGCCACAACTCCCGCGGAAGTGGCAACCGCTTCGGTCATCGACTCGGCGACATGCCCGGCCATTTCACCGGCGTTCATGGCCTGTTCGCGAATCGCCTCGCCGGCAGCGCGGGCTTTCTTACCCACTTTCGATACCACCGCGCTGGCGGTTTTGCGGGCCTGTTTCGTCTTCTTGATTGCTTTTCGCGACGCTTTGGCGACCGCGGTCGCGACGCGCCCTGCGCGCCCTTTGACCTGCTTCTTCACTTTTGCGAATTTCGATGCGGTTTTTTTCGCCGGCTTTTTCGGAACCGCTTTCTTGCTCACTTTCTTCGCGGCGCTCTTCAGCTTTGCGACGACTGTTTTGCCGCGGACCGGCTTGGCCGGTTTCTTTTTCGATTCTGCAGTGGAACCTGAAGACTTGTGCTTGGCGGGCTTCTTGGCCATCTGATTCCTTTCCTTGGCGTTGGTCACAACTACTCTACCATGTCATGGGTTCCACTAGTAGACTCTAACCTCAGGAGGCGCGCAGCGGCTCAAAGACCAGCGAATCCGGCAGACCAATCACCGGCACGATGGCGCTGGCGACGGTCGTTTGCCTCGCCGTCCCATTTCTCTTTTCTCGGGATCAACTGGGGATTACCCTCGCGGGCGGCCGATCCCTATCTTTTTGGCGATCGCATCCCGTGGACCGGCGCTCGAATCGTCGAGTTGGCCGGCGATTGGGAAGATAGCCCCGACCGCGGAGCCGATGTCGCCCATTCCCCCCTAACAGGACGCGACCATTGCTGACGTTGAACGCCACCGACTCCGATCGCGCGGCGATTATCCGTCGGTATCGGTTGTTCAGCTATCAGCCCGACGAAATGATCACGTTTCGGGCCCTGGCCGGGATGCGGCCATCGGAATTTCGATTCGATCCCCGGATGTATCAATACGGCGGATTGTGGATCTACCCGGTTGGAGCGTTGCTCAATGCCGCTTCCTGGACGGGTTATATCACCCTTGGTCCTGGCGTGAGCTGGTATCTGGATCATCCCGAAAGTTTCGGAAGGATGTACGTCATTGCCCGGCTCTATTCGGCCTGTTGGGGAATTCTGGGCGTTGTTGCGGTCTTTGCGATCGTGCGTCGAATTGCCGGGGGATGGCTCGTTCCCGCCGCCGCAGGGTTGTCCTTCGCGTGCATGCCAGTCATCGTCAACGGCGCCCATGAGGCCAAGCCGCATCTGGCCGGGTTGGTCATGATGCTTTTTGCGGTGCTGGCGGCCGGAAGATACGTCGAGACGGGAACGCGAAGCAAAGGGTTGCTGGCCGGCGCCTTGTGCGGCGCGGCAATCGGAATGGTTCCGACTGCGTATCCGATTTTCAGCATCCTTGTCCGTCATGGCACTCCTGCGACGACAAGTCTCGCGATCCCACGAGCCACCTGAAGGCCCCGCAAAACGTTCTTCGATCGCTTCGTTTCGGATGATGATCGCCAGCGGCGCACTCGGAGTGTTTACCTACTTGCTGGCAAACCCCTATCTCCCGATCAACCTCATCTTCAATCGGAAGGTCGTGCAATCGAATCTCGGCAATTCGGCGGAGATGTATCACGCCGGTTGGTCGACGTCGGGCCTCGCCAACGCGTCGAGTCTGATTTTCGCCGGGACATCATCGCTACTGGCGCTGGCCGGCGCGATCGCGGCAATCGCTCTGGCGATCCGCGCGGTTCGATTTCGCTCTGATTGGAGCGCACCCGAAGTTCGCCGCCGGGCACATGGCATGCTTCTAGCCGTTCCGGCTGCTTGCGTGGCGATTCAGTTCTGCCTGCTGGCGACCGGAAAACCGGGGGAGTATGGGCGATTCGCGATGCTTCCGGATACGTTTCTCGCCATCGAAGCATTTGTAGCGGCCGGCACCTTCATCCAGAATCGGGCGTCGAAGGGAGCTGTCATCGCCCTTCTCGTAATCTTCACCGCGATTCAGGGAAGTCTCTATTTGCGCGGCTTCATTCGAGATAGCCGTCAGTCGACCTCACGCGTTCAATTGGCCGCCGTGATTCGGACGGCGAATAAAGAAGGCATGCGAACGCTTACGATTGCCTCAGAACCAGCTCCCTATTGCCTGCCGCCGGTGAATCTCTTCGATTGGCAAGTACGGCTGGCCCCGAGGGGGTTCCCCCCAGCGCGGCTCGGCGAATTGGGGGATATGGCCGTTCTGCCAATGGACGGCCCGGCCCCATGGACGCCAGAATGGCTCAGCTTCGACGCCTATCAGTTGGGCGGACAAACGCTTCAAGTTGGACAGATCCGCGTTTTCATCACGCTAAAAGAGATTCTTTGGGTTTTTCCCCCGGCGCGGTATCCTATGTGAATGGAAGGCGTTACCACCGCAATCGTGGCATTTATCTTTGTCTGCATTGTTTATCCGCATCTGATCAAGAATCGGTCGCAATTTTACGCGGTGCTCGCGGCGATCATTTTCGTGATTCTGTTGAACAGTATCGGAACGATGGTCGGCGACCCCAAATTCTGGCGATTTGTAGCCGCCGTTGACGGCTTGCTTCAGGTTGTTGCCATTCTTCTTCTCGTACTCAGCGCCGGCGGATTGACGGTGCAACAATTGGGATTTGATATCGGTCAGTCGATCGATGTGGTCCGGCGTGGCGGAGAAAAGGAAACGATCATCGTTCCCCTTCGCGGTGAACAACCCAGGCCGCGCGAGCAATCCAGTATCCCGATGGAATAGCAAAAAGACTGTTCGGGCGATCGGTGCGAGGAATTGTCGAACGGACCGGCGTCGCAATACAATGAGCACGTTGCATCTAAGGAGCGGTTCATGGGATTGAGTGCGTTGCTCGGCGCAATTCAAGGCGGCGACTACATCAACGGTTTTAAGTTGATCCCGCCGCTGCTGATCCTGTTTGTATGGGCCAGGCTCCTGACCTGGACCGACAAGGATTCAGTTGATGCGCATCTGCCGCGTGTTCCCCTGAACCTTTCGTTCCTCGGCGGCCTGATCCTCGCCTTCGCTCTTTTTTTCCTGCTCCCCAATTTCTTTCTGGCGTTCGCGGTGCTTCTGCTCCTGTTCGGCGCGGAAATCGGCGCGTACCTCTACATCCGTCAGCAGAAGGTCGGATTGTCCGATCTGAGCAAGCAGTTCAATACCTGGATCAAGTCGTTCAAAGGGAAGAAAAAAAATCAAAAGATCGAAGCGGGCCGCGTTGGCCTGGTGATGCGCGGCGGCGGATTGATCACCCCGCCGGAAGCCGAAGATCCCCAGCGGCCGGCGTATGAAGCGGTCCAGAAAGCGCTTTCGGAACCGCTGGGAAAAGGGGCGGAAGATATCGACCTGGTGCCGGAGGAAAACGGGCTGGCCGTCCGGTACCTGGTGGACGGATTCGAATATCGCGGCGCCCTCATCGACAAAGTGGTCGGCGCAGGAGGCGATCTCATTTCTCAAACGACTCGTGGGTCTCGACGTCGAAGACAAGCGCAAGCCGCAGTCCGGCACGCTCAAAGTCACGATGGATGGAAAGCGGCACGAGCTGAATCTGCAAACCGCCGGTACGCGTAACGGCGAATACGCGAAAATGGCCGTCGATCTGAAGACGCGCTACGAGATCCCCATCGATCAGCTTGGATTCTCACAAAAGCAGTTGGAAACCGTTAAAGGCACGATCGCCGAAAAAGCAGGGATTGTGCTGCTCACCGCGCCAAAGCGGCAAGGGCTGACTACCCTGCTCTATGGGGTGCTTCGCGGCCACGACGCATTTCTCACCTTCATTCAAACGCTTGAGCGGGAGCCGCGAACGCGATCTCGAGGGGATCACGCAAAACAAACTCGCCGCAAATGCCGTCCCCGCCGAGGAGACCAAGCAGATTGACTGGTTGATCAGCCAGGAACCGGACGTAATGCTGATCGATCAGGTCACCGCGCCGCAGACGGCCGCAAACCTGATCAAGTTCGCCAAAGGCGGCAAGCGAGTCTATGTCGGGATGCGTGCCGCCAACACTTTCGACGCTCTCGAGCAGTGGCGGAAACTGGTTGGCGACGATCGTCGTGCGACCGAAGTGTTGCGCCTCATCGTGAACGGACGCGTGCTTCGAAAACTGTGCATGGCGTGCAAGTTTTCCTACGCGCCCGACCCGATGACTCTGCGAAAGCTCGGAATCAACCCGGATAAGGTTTCCACTCTCTTTCAAGCGCGTACTCAGCCCTTGCGCGACCAGAAAGGCAATCCCGTTCCCTGCGAGTTCTGCGGCGACCTTCACTTCAAAGGACGGACCGGAGTTTTCGAGACGCTGGTAATTGATGATGAAGTTCGTGAGATCATCAACGCCGGCCGCTCCCCGAATCAGGTATTTCGCAAGCAGCGTGGAAAATATTTGCAGGAGGAGGCGCTGAGCCTGGTGGAGCGCGGGGACACCAGCGTGCAGGAAGTGCTCCGTGTGCTCAAGGCGACCGATGGCGCCGTTCGGTCCGGAGGCGGCGATGCAGCGCGTGCATCTGCTCCAGTAAGTGCGTCGCGCCCGCCGGCGCTGCCTCCCAAGCAAAAAGCCGCTGGCCCGCCGCCGTTGAGAAAGTCCTGACTCCTGCCGGTGCGCGGCCGATTGACGAGGCAAAGCAAATGAGTCTCAGCCTGTTTTTCGTCGTCCTGCTGGTGATGCTTCTGGCCATCATCTTCTTTCATTACATACAGGGTCTGTTCAGTTCGACTCTGTCGGCCCTCTATGCGGTCGTCGCCGCGATCGTCGCCTTTTCTTATCACGAAACGATTGTCGAATCGCTCCTGGCGGGCAAGGCGGCCAATACGGCCCATGCCATGGTGCTGCTGATGCTCTTTGCCGTTGTTTATCTCACGCTGCGAATCATTTCGGATAACGCGATTCCGGGTCAGGTTCGCCTGCCGGCCATTGTGGACAAGGTCGGCGGCGCGTTCATGGGACTGGTGACGGGAATCTTCGCGCTGGGCATCGTTGCGATCGCCGCAGAGGAACTTCCATTCGGTCCCAGCATCGCCGGCTACGTTCGTTATGTGGGCAACGACCGACACGTCTCGATTCCCGGTAGTGGCGGGCAGTCGCGGACTCGACGAAGTCGAATATAACGAACTTAAGTCTGACGAACCGGGAGCTTCTGATCCCACGAGCATCAGATCTCGGTCGTCTTTGACGACGCGGTGGTGAAGACGGTTGCTCATGTCAGCAACGGCGGTTCGCTGGAAGGGCGTCAGCCGTTGGTCGCATTTCACCCTGATTTCCTACAAGAGCTTTTCGGCCAGCGATTGGGAATCGAGCCAGGTGGCAAAGACATCGCGATGAACAATCCGGCTAAGCATGTCGAAGACGTGATTCTCAAGGGCGTCTACTCAACCGACACGCTCAACGCCACCGATTCGGAACAGAAGGCGATTCGCACCGCATTTTTCACAAAAGGTCACCAAGGAGATGACGGCAATCAAGGGGGAAACATTCCTGATCGTGCGGGTGCAGTTCAGCGGTAAGAGCGGCTTCCGATGACGATCGCCTCTTTCGCTTCAGTCCCGGCTCCGTCCGCTTGCTCGTTCCCGGCGGCGATGAGGGTCCAACTAACTACTTTCCTATTGGCACGCTCAGCGGTTCGACCCTGTACGCCAATAAACTCGATGACTTTCTCGTCGCCGACTTGAAGGAAAAAGACACCGGCGCGGACCTTGTTTTCAAGGTGAAGAAACAGGGACTTCTGGAGGGAAGCGGGTCTCATTCGAACAAGATAGCGCCTGGGACATTTATCGAGATCAAGCGCCTCGCACGAGAGGATCTCTCCGGAAAATCAGTCGCACGCGGATTGCCGCCGGCCGATCCGGATTACTCGATCATGCGAAAGACCGCGGTGCTTTCGCCGCCCCCGGCAACGCCCGGTCCGGCGCGGACTCCGACGGGGACGCCGGTGCCTCATCCCGGCCCGGCCATTCCGATCCCTCCCGTCAACCCTGCGCAAGTTCATCCCAATTCCCCCCAATCCGTCGTCAAATCCGCGACCGATCAGTTTTTTAACGCGGACAGCGCATCGGTTTCATCCAATCTGCCGATTCCACTGGCGACTGGACCGGACGCAACGAAACTGTCCGTGCAATTGCCTGGCGGCGATGCGATCGTGAAGAACGGCAAATTCGTATCGTTGAATGTGGACGTGGATCAAACGGCCGCATCGCTGCAGAACGGCGGCCACCCGATCGGCGTGCTCGCCGCGCCAACGGATCAGGCGCTGCTTCAGGTGGTCGGAACGGTGCCGGATGGGTCGTGGAAATGGGGAGATAAGGCCGACCAGTTTGAGGTGGTCGATCAGGCCGGTAAACACTACAAGGCCAACGGCGCATTCGCGATGGTGCAGGTCGGCGCAGACGCAAAATTCTTCGCCCGCTACTCCTCCGATCTTCCACTTGCCCCGGTCGCGGCGCAGGACGGCAAGATCACCAGACTTTGGCTTTGCTTCGGGGTGCCGCACAACACCGAAATCAAACAGCTTGTGATGGGAACGACGGTGATCTTCGAATTTCAGGATGTAAAAGTCCCATGATCAGGTGAGCAGGGTCGTCAGTGGGTCGGCACCCGTTGCAGGCCTTGCTGGATCTGGGCGGCTGAACCTGGCGCGGAGGGCGGGGAGTCGGACGGAAGGGTCAATCGCTGCCCGTCCCGAAGAATGGTCAGGGTGGATTTTTGCATGTAGGCCTGCTGCATCAGCGCCATCGACGTGCTCGCTCCGTTGTCCTTTACTGAAAGTGGTCCGATCTCCAGGACCTTGTCTCCGGCCCGCAAGCCGTAATATTTTTCCATGATTCCGTCGGCGACCACGCTCTTGACGAGAATGTCCTGGCACTGCCCGTTCACGTCTTCCGGCTCAATGGAGACGCTGTCGATCGCGGGGGTGCCGTCAGGCGCTTTCCCGGCGATGCTGTTGGCCATGTCCTGTGCGCGGTGGCTCTCTTTCACCACCGATCCTGTATATGACGACCACGCCCAGGCGATGATCGCCGCGGTGATTAAAAGACCGACAAGTGAAAACATTCCGCGAAACATGTGCGCTCCCGGAAAGAACTCGTTCGCTTCAGGATGATACGGCCGCCAGTGCGTCGCCGCGCGATCCGCGTATGACCAGCACCTTATCCAGGCGCGTGATCTTCAAAAGCTGGAGGAGCTTGTCGCTGAGTCCGCACAAAGCGAGGCGGCCGGTCTTAAGCTGCTCCATCTTTTTGTGCGTCGCCACCAGCATGCCGATCGCCTGGCTGGAGATGAAATCGACTTTCCTGAAATCGAGCACGAGGCGGTGAGTGCCCGCCTCAATGACGTTGGATAACTGGATGCTGATCCGCTCCAGCTCATTTTGCTTCATGAGCGATGCCAATTCAAACGTAACGATGGTGGCCGCCCCTCCTGCTCGGTCGTGAAATCCGTGTCCATGTAATTCCTCCCCAAAGAGGTCGAATTGAAACGCAAACCCAATTTCGCCACAAGCCGCCCGGTTTTTCAATGCCCCACCCCCGCTGGATCCGGTTCCCATTTCATCGCGTTCGCAAAATGCGCCGCTGCCGCCGCGCCGATCTGGCGTGGAACATAGTTCCCGGTCGAGAGGATGATTTTGAAAGCCTCTTCCGTGCTGAGATCAACCAATTGACACGTTTCGCGTCGCACAAAATAGAGCCGGCCGTTCACCGGATTGGGAGAGGCCGGGACGAATACACACAGGACATTAGGCTGTCCCTCCAGCGGTCGGCCACTGGTGAATCCGAGCAGAAGGTCTGGCCCGCTTCGTCGGGAATCATCGCCACTTTCGAAAAAATTCCCTCGGTGCCTCCGGGCGTCAGGGCAACCTGCTTCCAACCATTGTAAAGCTGACGGACGACGGGCAGGCGCTGAAGCGTCACGTCGATGATTCGCAGCAGGACCTTTCCGAGGAGGGTTGTCGCAACCAGCCCCGATGCGTAAATCGCCGCCAGCGCAATGGCCACGCCGACAAATGGAACCTCCCGGCCGAGCAGCCAGTGAGAGATCGGGCGCGTCTTCGATTCCACCCACCAGACGATAAAGACCGTAACGGCGATGGGAATGGCCGCGAAAATCCCCGCCAGGAAGGTATTTCGAAGATGGCTTTGGAGATTTGGCATGGCCAGCGGCTCATTGTGGCCGCACACAGCCCTTCCGCCAAGTCACGGGCGCGTATAATCCCGCCTCATATGAGTAGCCCGAGGTTCTCCGCCACTCCAGATAGCGTTCCCGTCGCCGTGAATCACCGGATCATGATGTGCGTCGGAATGGGACTTTTTGGGCTTTTCGTATTGATCGCTCTCCGCTACGCGCCAACGTCGCCGGGCACGCAATCGCTTACTTACGTTTCGCCTCAGGTGCCCGAAGCAAAGCTGCGCTTTGTCTGGCTCGACGCGCGGCAGACGCGAATCGCCGGATCTCCGCTCATCGCAAAATTACGAAAACTTTCGCCGGACTACCTGCTGGCGGAAAACGTCGATCTTTCCGACCTGACGCCCCTCTCGCAGGCACTGGGAATGGACAAGAATGCGGTATCGCAGAACTTCCCATTGACCGACGGGAAGGCATCTGGCGTGTGTGCAATGTCGAAGTACCCTCTCCTTGACGGCAAGCCGCTGAGCGGAATTCCCGGAATCAGCGCCGTTTCCACTGTTCAGGGCCGCAAGTTCATGGTTGCGATGATCCGCACCGGCAATGATGGCGATCGACGCCTCGATGCCAGCGCGCTGATCGCGTATTGGCGACTTGATGGGGCGTCCGCCGCTCATTGCGACCGGCCTCTTCGATCGAGCGCTGGATGATGGAGAACTGGTCCAATCCGAGACGGGTTGGTTCGATGGCCTGACGCCGTTCGAGCAAATCGTGCCATTGTCGACGGGTGCGCCGCGCCCCTTCGGTGCGAATCATGTTTACCGAAGGATGGTCATGCCTTGGCGGCGGATTCGGATCCGCCGGGAGCGGCCAGAACTTCGCGTGGGTGGACGCGACTTCAGCCCATGTCGTCGCCACAACCTCCGCGACGACCACGCCGTCGGATTCGGATGACGAACCCTAAATGAGCTTGCGCGAGTATGCGCACGCGCGGAAGTGACGCTGCCCTGCGGGACAGCGGCTAAAAGCTCATCCGAGGTCGCATGCTCGCGCGAAGTCATTTAGATTTTTACGCCACCTCGGCCAGCGGCTCGCGGGTATCGCTCTCGTCGATGATCTGGACGAGCGACGATTCGCTGCGCTGCTGAATCAGTTGATCGCACAACTGTTCGATATGCCGGGCCGTTTGGTTGAACCCGAAATGCTGCTCTACGCGCGAGCGCATCGTCTTTCCCAGCTTCTGGCGATAGGCGGAGTCGCGGATGATTTTGCTCACCCGCTCGATGTACGCGCCGGGATCGCGGGCACTGACGGTGCATTCGCTGCCGACAAAGGCGGCGGCCTGCGATTGCTCGGCGGTATCGCCCCACCGCATCGCCACCACCGGCCGTTCCATCGCCATCGCCTGAAGGACGCCAGCGGCGCTGGCCGCGGGGAATTCCGTGAGATACAAGTCCGCGATCCGCAGGAAACCAGGCAGGTCCTTGCGCCGCCCGGCGTATCCGACGCGCTTGCCAACGCCGGTTGATTCGAATTTTCGCTTTTGCCAGGCCAGTTCCCCGTCTCCAATTGCCAGGAAGACCGCCTGCGGATGGGCACGAAGAATATTGACCACTGTGTCGACGAACGGTTCGGACAAAGTTCGATCCAGATCCGCGCCGCAGGTGGCCAGGACGATCGCTTGATCGGGAATGCCGTACGCGGCACGCTGCGGCTCGGCGGCGAGGTCCTCCTCGATATCGATTCCTTCGAGGATGAACCGGCTTTCGGCATTGCGCGTTTCCCAGAATTCCCGGTCGGCCTCGTAACGGGACTGCTCGAAATAGGTGACGCAATTGATTCCACTGGCGTACAACGGTGTTCGCCGGCAGAGATTCACGCGCACGCGGGCGACTTCCCAGTTGGCGAGCAATGCCGCAATCGGATCGGCCTGAGTGGCGTCAAAAATCGCCACGTCGATCTTGTCCTTGGCAAGCTGGCTGGCCATTTCGCGGGCCGCGGATACGACGTCCCCTTCCACAGGCGCCATCCAGCAAGCCGATTTCGATCGGGTACACGCCTCGATCGTCGTCGCGCCCCGTTTGGACGACGGAGCAGAATAACTCGTCTGGCCGAATTGCTGTTTCTCGCGCCGAACCCCGGCTTCAGTTGAGTAAAAGTTGATGCGGAAGCGTTTGGAATCGATGTGCTTGGCAAGACCGCGAATCGTCCGCGCACTGGGCTCTTCGTCCCCGATTCCACTCACGATCCAGGCGATTCGCGTCTGTTTGTTGTTCCATTCCGCCGGCTGCGGGGCGACCCACCCGACGCTCTGGGCGGCCCGCTCATATTGCATCGCGATAAACTGGCAATTCTCGCGATCGGCCGTGTACGCGCCGCCGTGCTGAAGATCGTAGCTGACCCCATTCTGGATCGCTTCAAGCCCCAGCGCGTAGTCTCTGCGGGCAATCGCGCTGCTTCCAAAACGGACGACCGGCTGAGCGCGCAGATCGGTGTATCCCAGAAATCCGCTGACACTCACGAATTGGTTGAGGACTTTCTGATCGCTGTAATCGATCGCTTCCAGGCTCTGGAGCATATGCTGGTGCGAACGGCGCAGATCGAGCATGGCGCGGGCGTGATGAGCGAGGAATTTTTCGGCGCTGTTGGCCGATTCCTGATAAACCTCGAGCAATTCCGGGTCTACCATTTCCCCTTTGTTCACGCGCTCAACAAGTTCCATCAATGAAGCCATGTGGATCTTCCTTTCTGCGTACAACTCGGACACCGCGCCAGCGCACGGTATCGACGTTATCGGGCATGCCGCGGGCCGGGCATGAGTAGGTTCGACTCGGCCCACCGTCTTTTATTCCAATGTCGCGATTCATCGACGCTATAGCGCACTCAGATGGTTGGCCGAGCCCACCCTACGAATCAGCTCGGCGATTTTCTTCCCCGTAATCACGTCGAATTTCTCATTACGATCGATTTTTCCCCCGTCCAGCGCCTTGCGGCAAAGTGCGATGAATTTTTTTCGTGATTCGATTGATTTGATGACGGGTCGGCCGACGACGTCGAGCGGATGGGCCGATCCGCAGGGAAGCGGATGTACGACTGCGGAAGCCTGTCCGACGATTTGCGATAAATGTTCGCGCGATCCGACGGTTCCGCAGGCATGCGATCGAAATTCGTCTATTCGTTCCCATCCCGCGCCCCACAATCGCAACGGCAGGCCCGCGTTGATCATCATCCGGGCGAGCCCCTGTTGATACGCCGGAACAATCAGTCGCTCGAGGAAAATCCGCCGTTCAAAACCCGGGTCGGCGATTTGGAAACAGCGCATTCCTTCATTCAGGTAGGCGTCAATCCCGGCGTTGAGGCGCAGCGGATCGTTCAGGAGTTCATTCTGCGCAAACTCCCATAGCAGGCGATGGCTGGAATAGTCCTCGACGGCCTGGGGGATTTCGATCGGACGCGTATCGGCGATCAGCGCCAGGTGGCGTTCGACCGCCGGGGGCTGCGCCGTCGATTTCGCGATCGCCGGCCACGCGCCGATTGCCACGCGATGCTCCGGCCAGCCGGCCTCGAGCGCCGTTTCTTTCCAGGCCGGATCGGCCATCAGTAACGCATCCCGCGGCCCCGCCGCCGCGAAAGGCGGAATGCGTGGCGTCACCACCCACGTCACCCATGGCATGTTCACCGGTGCTACGTCGGGCAAGTCTCCACGGGCGATTCCCGGCGCGATGATCGCGTCGCAATCTGACGCTGACGCTGCCAGGGCCAGCGACGAAGCCGACAGCGGATCGTCTCCGTCGAAAGCAAAGATCTCCAAATCCGTCAAATCTCGGAAAACATTGGCCAAAGTCGTTCCCGAATCATCCCAGAGCCGAAAATGAGAAGGCGCGATGACGCACATTTTCCGGACTGCTGCGTTTTCGCGCCATGCCTCTCGTCGTTGCCGAATCGAATTGGAGCGCCGTTCAGAGACCGCGTGAAACACTTTCTGGGCGACCGGAATCAGATCGTCGGCGCTGCTCGTATCGGCGCCGCCCGCGCGAATGAATTGAGCCGGTACGGCCAGTCCCGGCTGCTCCTCGAGCAGGCCGTCCAGCTCTGCGTCCCAGTTTCGCCCCCACGCGAACCAGAGCCGATGTGACCCAATCTCGCCGGTAAAATCCTCGCAATGGAGCATGACACGCAGGCTTGATTCATCGACCCCCAGCGCGAGCAGCGCCTGATTCGAGATGAGCGTTTGCAGCGCGACGCGGACCTGAGCGGCATGAGCAGGCGCCAGGAAGGCGGCGACACGGCCACCGGCATCCATCGGCTTGAGCACGGTCTTTGCCGCCCGCAGGGGCAAAGAGCAGCCGGACCACCATTTGCCCAGGAGATTGCGAGCCGTCAGCGAACCGTCGCGGCCGAAAAGCCATTCCACGTCGATGGTCGCGGCCCCGGCGGCCTCGGCAATCCGCGGCTGCGTCAGTGCGATGGCCGCCAGGTTGCGTTCGAAATTGCCGACGGCTTCGATCGACGCGCGCGAGGGGGGAGTATGAAGAGAAATCGGAGTTTTAAGAACCGGTGGTTCCAGATTCAAGCGGACTCCCAGTGCGCCGTCGAATCGGCGTGGCTTCCTTGTGGCACGGGCGTCTCGCCCGTGCTTTCGGGAACGCATGGGCGAGACGCTCATGCCACGCCGCGTGCGCGATCATGTCCAAAGAATGCTTTGACCATTATCGGACGGTTCGCAGCGCGGGCTTCACCCCGTATTTGTTCGTGGCGATCTCAAAGCTTGCTCCTTAACATCAGCGCCGTGATTTCCGTGCGGCCGATTTCGGAATGGCGATACGCGAACAGCGTGACGCGATTCGACAGTGCCAGGGGCTCGACCTCTCCCTGGAGCCGCTGGTCATATCGACTCGGTCCCCCACGGCTCTCGATTCGATGCGATGCCCGATCCCTGAGAACTGAGTCGTACAATGCCCAGGGCCGAATCATGCAATTTGCGGATCCCCTGGCGGCACTCCGCTGGATGGAGCGATATCTCCTTCCACTGCGCAGGTACCTTCAAGGCGTCGAATCCCCCCCCTTCAAAGGCGGCTGGGTTGGATTCCTGAGTTACGACCTCGGAAGGCTCTTCGAATCGTTGCCGACCTCAGGTCAATCGGACCTTCAGATCCCATTGTTCGAGTTCAATTATCATGATCGCTTCGACGCTCAGGACGCACAGGGCCGCCTTTTTGCCGTGGACCTGGCCGCTACTGATTGCGACGAACCCCCAGTTCCGCCTCAGGCCGTCGTGCCGCTCAACGCTCCTCTGAACTGCAATTTCACGCCGAACCAGTACCGCGCCGCGGTTGCACGCGTAATCGAATACATCCGCGCCGGCGACGTCTTTCAGGTTAACCTGTCACAGCGTTTCAGCGTGGGTCAGGGGCGATTGCAGCCGGCCGAAGTTTATCGTGATCTGGTTGAGCGAACTCCCGCACCGTACGGCGCGTTCCTGGAGCGCGGCGATTACGCGCTCCTCTGCAATTCGCCGGAATTATTTCTGCGAATCACGCCCGGAGCGTCGGGCGCACGGTTGTGACGCGTCCCATTAAGGGAACACGACCGCGCGGCCCTTCGATGCGCGACGCACTGCTTCACAGCGGCAAAGACCAGGCGGAATTGAACATGATCGTCGATCTCGAACGAAACGATCTGGGACGCATCTGCCAGATCGGATCGGTCCGAGTCATTGAGCCGCGTACGATCGAGCAACATCCCACCGTCTACCACGGCGCCGCGACGATAGAAGGCCTTCTTCGCGAAGACATCGGCCTGGTGGATCTCCTCCGCGCTACATTCCCCGGCGGGAGCGTCACCGGCGCTCCCAAGATTTGCGCCATGGAGATCATTGAAGAAATCGAGCCGGCCCGGCGCGGCCCTTACTGCGGCGCAATCGGCTACGTATCGATCGACGGCCACATCGAATTCAACGTTGCCATCCGAACGATCATTTTCGAAGGCGGGCGAGTCCACGTTCCGGTCGGCGGTGGAATTGTGGCGGATTCTGATCCATCGGCGGAATACGAAGAGACGCTCGTCAAAGCCCGGGCGATGTTTGCGGCACTCGGCATGAAAACGCCGAGCGAGGACTGGAATGGGACGCTTAAGCCGTGAAATCAGTCCGCAAGCAATGCGTCGTAATAGCGCGGGTTGAACGAATCGATTCGCGGAATGAATTCCGCGTGTCCGTCTACAAATGCCGCGTTGCCGCGGCCGGCGTTGGGGTCCGATGACAATTCCGCCTCGCGATCGTGACGATTCGACATCACCTTTCGTCCCGATCCGAACGAGTCCTGCCAGGCCCAGCACCCATCATCGAGTGTCTCGCTGCTCTCATCGATCAGAAGGATTTTCTCGGCCGGATCGTAGATCTGGCTCATGTTGAGCGTCGCCCGACCGGTACCGGTGTAAGAACAAATGATCTGGTTGACCGAGTAGCTGTAGTTATAGCCGTACAGGTTCCCTTCCCAATTATTCGTCGGACAGCGAAACAGAGCACCGCGATCAGGACCGCGATGATGCCGATCACCACCAAAAGCTCCACTAATGTAAAACCGGCTCGACGGCGCAATTGAAACCTCGATATGAGTGCAAAGGCAATCCACCTCACATCGCAGGTTGAGGCAAAGTATTTTTTTTGCGATTTCTAAAGCGGTTTGCCAGTTTTTCGCTGATTGGCCGCATTGATTAAACCGCGAATCCGGCTCGGATTCAGCTCATTCAGAGAGCCGACGACAAGATTGGCATTGGCCGCGAGCGCCTCGGGAGGGGCACTGCCGAGCAATGCGATAGCCGTCATGCCCGCCCGGTGGGCCGCCTCGATCCCTACCAGCGCATCCTCGATCACCGCACAATGGGCCGGATCGATGCCCAGTTTCCTGGCCGCAATCAGAAACACATCCGGGTGGGGTTTGCCATGTTGCACCTGGCTTCCGTCGACGGTCGCCTCGATCAGATGACCGTTACTCAATTGCTCGACGGCGACCGCCACATTCGCCGGCGGCGCCGATGATCCGATCGCGAGCCGGAAACCGGCGGCGTGCGCCGATTGGATCAGATCCGCCGCGCCGTCCATTTCGGGAAAATTCGTCTGAAGAATATGACGGTAAGCCGCCTCTTTTTCGGAATCGAATTCGCGAACTCCATCGTCGTCGAAGCGTCCGGGCCACGTAGCGCGAATGAACTCGCGGCTCGTTCGCCCGAACCCCGCGTTAAACTGTTCGTCGGTGATCGTCAGCCCGCGTCCGGCACAGGTGACGCGCCACGATTCCAGATGTGCCTGGTAACTGTCGATCAGCACGCCATCCATGTCGAAGATCAATCCCAATCCATTCATTGTCTCATCATCCATTGATTCTTTTTTTTAATTAAGGGAACATCAAAGGCCTGCTGCTACAATAGGAATCTGGAGCAGCCGGCCGGGGATCGTATCGGGCCAGTTGGGAAAAGAAATGCATAGCGATGATCAAGTTGCTGTCGCGGACGGCCGCGCAGCACACAACTCATCAAATCAAACGGATTCCGTATCGGCAATCGTTCCATCCGTCACCGCAAAGCGATTGCTGCCCGAGGATTCTAAAGACGTTCGTGCGACATCGGCGCCCGATCGCGATGAACTGAAATCGGCCCCCGGCGAAGTTCGATCTCCGCCGCCGTTGGCGCAATTTCGTCGCCCGCATCTGCAATATCTCGACGGCTTCCGAGGCCTCGCCGCACTTTACATTGTTTTCTATCACGGCGCGGCTGTGCTTTTTGCTAAATCCCAGTTCTTCGGGTTCCACTATGCCAAACAGGTTCTCGAACGCGGCGCTCCGCTTGGCGTTGCGGTTTTCATCGTTCTTTCCGGCTACTGCCTGATGTTGCCGGTGACGTGGGCCGGCGCGGGAGAGATTCCGGGGGGCACATGGGCGTACATCAAACGGCGCGCAAAGCGTATTCTGCCGGCCTATTACGCAGCCCTCGCCTGTTCAATCCTTTTGATCGCGTTTGTGCCGGCATTCGGACAATTCCGTGGCGACTGGTGGGATCATGCGCTTCCCGCGCTGCATTGGGACAACATCGTCGCCCATGCTCTGCTGATTCATTCACTGAGCGGCACGCGATGGGCGACGCACATCAACGGCCCGATGTGGAGCGTCGCCGTCGAATGGCATATCTATTTTGCGTTTCCGTTCCTGCTTCTACCCCTGGTGCGCCGGTTTGGCGTGGTCTCGATGGCCTTTGTCGCATATGCCCTGGGGATTGCCCTTTACCTGCTCGTCGGATTGCAATGGGAACGCTCATGGTATCTCGGCCTTTTCGCAATGGGAGCCGCCGGGGCGGCGATCGGTTTTACCGATGAAGCCCGATTGCGCCAATTCCGCAAACTCCCGTGGGGCTGGGTCAGCGCCGCAAGCTGGATTGTGGCGATTGCGCTGTGGCTCGGCGGAGATCGTTGTTCGTATCCCGCGTTTGTCTACGACTTCTTCACCGGGATTGCGACCACGGCCACATTGATCTACTGCACGCGGCAAATCACCGACGGCCACGCCTCCGCCCGTAAACCATTGGTTCGGCTTTTCGGATGCCGCGCCGCGGTTTGGGTCGGTGCTGTGTCATACAGCCTCTACCTGACGCATGCGCCGATTCTGGCGGCGCCGACAAGCTTTCCCGCTGGCTTGGCTACTCACGATCCGTTCAATATATCTTCGTTCTGGGACTGGCGCCGACCGCTTCCCTTCTATTCGCATGGCTCTTTTGCCGGCTTTTCGAGCGTCCCTTCCAAAATCGCAAACAAATCGCTCGCTCCCACAAACCGCCGGACCAAGCGCTCGGCCTGACCTTCGATACCACGCAGGTGGCCTGATCGAAAATGGATCGCTCACGGCGATGGCGCGTTCGGTTGCGGAATCATTTTCAGAATGTGCCACTCCGGCGTCGCCAACTGCTCGCCGGGGTGATCGGGACGAGGCCCGCGCACCATTCCGACGACCTGCCCATTGTCAGCCAGAAGGGGTGCGCCACATTCCACCGGGGTACTTGCGGTAAAATCGATATCTTTCCCAAAATTTTCGAAATGATCGAACTCGCCATCAGCGATGCCCGCTCGTCCAATCGCGCGAACGTGAACGCCCGGCCCGAAATTGTCGTCGTGAAGCAGAAAAAACGGGAGCTTTTCGCCGACAACACTGATCAGGGCGACATCCCCTTCGGGATCTTCCTGCACGAACCGGCCCGAAAGGGAACGGCCGTCCGAAAGCATGACAGTGATCGGCGATCCATCTTGGACCAGATGGCCGCAGGTCACAATCAGCCCCTTGGCGGAAACTAAAAAACCAACGACCTCGGCTGGCCGGGTAGCTGCGGTTGTCGCGACGTGAATACGAACAATGGCGCCTTCAGGATGATCGATCGTCGAAATCGCATGTTCGTGGGCGCATCCTGCGACGGCGGATAAAACCAGCGTGACAAAAACTGTCGCGAAAATGAGATATCTCATCGGCTCTATCGTAGACAAATTTCTCGATCAAAGCGGAAAATCATGCCCTGCCGGACGTTAGCCGCGCCTCCCCACCCTCATTAACGAACGTTGTCCCAAAGCGGTAGGATAGGGTG
This sequence comes from uncultured Phycisphaerales bacterium, assembly GCA_963754335.1. Classification (GTDB taxonomy): domain Bacteria; phylum Planctomycetota; class Phycisphaerae; order Tepidisphaerales; family Tepidisphaeraceae; genus JBBSDP01. The sequence goes on along the minus strand of CAVWFQ010000003.1, from coordinate 1,148,187 downwards.
CCGATGAAGCTCCGGATTCAAATCGTTGGTATTGGCAGCATTTTCGCTGCGGTTGCGTCGACCATTGTGGCATGGGCCGCAGGTGCGGCGCCTATTGAATCCCCGCCTCCGTCCGTTGATTTCGTCCGAGATGTCCGACCGATCTTCACCGCCCATTGCTACGAATGCCACAATGCCGCCAAGCACAAAGGCGGCCTGCGCCTGGACAATCGCAACGAAGCAATGCTCGGCGGCGACAATGGCGCCGACATCCTCTCGAAGGATCCCGATCACAGCCGCCTCCTCCATCTCGTTCGCGGCGAAGATCCGGATGCGGTGATGCCCGCGAAGGGACCACGATTGAGCGCCAGCGAGATCCAAACGCTGGCGGCCTGGATCAGACAGGGTGCGACGTGGCCGGACAGCGCGGCGACCTCAGGTGAAGTCGCTCCAACGCACTGGTCCTTCATCAAGCCACGCCTGCCGGAAATTCCTGGCAATCTGAAACAGCAGAAGTGGGTCCGAAATCCGATCGATGCGTTCGTCCTCGCGAAATTGGAGCAAAATGGACTTGAACCGTCGCCGGAAGCAGATCGTTATGCGCTGGTTCGACGGGCGCATCTGGACCTGATCGGGCTCCCGCCGACGCCACAGGAAGTTGACGCCTTCGTCAACGACTCGCGCCCGGATGCTTACGAACAGCTCATCGATCGGCTGCTCGCCAACCCGCATTTTGGGGAACGCTGGGCGCGGATGTGGCTCGACGTGGCCCGGTACGCCGACTCCGCCGGCTACGGCTCCGATCCCCTTCGCAAGACGATCTTTCGCTATCGCGACTGGGTCATCGATGCATTCAACCGCAATCTGCCGTACGACCAGTTCACCATCGATCAAATCGCCGGCGATTTGCTGCCGCATCCGACCACCGACGATCTCATCGCCACCGCATTCAACCGCAACACGATGACCAATACCGAGGGTGGCACCGACGCCGAGGAATTTCGCGTCGCGGCGGTGAAGGACCGGGTCGATACGACGGTTCAGGCATGGATGGGGCTCACGGTCGGGTGCGCGACCTGTCACAGTCACAAGTACGATCCGATCACCAATCGCGAGTATTACCAGCTCTTCGCGATCTTCAATCAGACCGAAGACAACAACAACGGCGACGAAAGTCCCACTATCCCTACTCCAACGATAGAGCAACAGCAGAAACTTGCCGACGTGAACGCTCGAATCGCCCAGGCTGAGCGCGATGTGTCCGATCCATCGCGAATCGCGGTGGGAGAGGCGACATGGGAACGATCGCTCGCGGCGGTCCCGCCGACGAATTGGGTCGAGCTCCACCCCTCCCGCCTGGCCTCATCCGGCGGTGCAACGCTAACTCCCCTGCCGGACGGCTCAATCATCGCCTCGGGTACCCGAAGCGAAAAAGACACGTATACGGTTGAGACTACGACCGACCTGAAAGCTATTACGGCATTTCGCATTGACGCCCTTCCCGATCCGTCGCTGCCTGCGGGCGGCCCGGGACGAAGCAACGATGGAAACTTTGTCCTCAGTGATTTGCGGGTTACGTCAGCGCCGCCGCCGAATACGACCATTCACGGCCGATTCGTCCGCGTCGAAAATGTCGCCACTCAGGCTTATCTTCACCTGGCCGAAGTGCAGGTTTTCAGCGGCGCGGAGAATGTGGCACTGAAAGGAACCGCATCCGAATCAAGCGTCGATTACGGCGGCGAGGCCAGGCGGGCGATCGACGGGAACACCGATGGCGAATTTTTCCGTTCCAATTCCGTCACGCACACCAAACAGGAAAACGATCCCTGGTGGGAAGTCGATCTGGGCACATCCAAAGAGATCAACCGGATCGTCATCTGGAACCGCACCGACGGCGGCACCTGGTCGCGGCTCACCAACGGGCGCGTGACGGTTTTTGACGATTCGCATAAATCGGTATGGGACACCCGGCTTGCTTCCCCGCCAAATCCCAATGTCGAAGTGGGCCCGTCCGCGGGTCAATCGATAACCTTGACCAATGCCACCGATGATTTTCACCAGGTCGATGCCGGCGCAAAGCCAGTCGAATGGTCCGCCGCCAAGGCAATTGACGCCGATCCCAACCTGAGCGGCTGGGCGATCAAGCCGCAGGCCGGCCGGGCCCACGCCGCAGCGTTCGAAACTTCAACTGCGGTCGGAAATCCCGGGACAGCCCTGACCTTCACACTCGCGCAGAATTTTTCGAACGCATCCCTGGGCAAGTTTCGCATTTCTGCAACCACCGACCCTCGTCCGATTCGCTTATTGCCTGCGAATGTCACCGAGGCGCTGGCTGATGTGCCGGCGAATCGAACGGAAGCCCAGAAGCAGACCCTCGCATCCAATTACGCCACTTTCGCGCCGGAGCTGGCTGCGCTGCGCAAACAGATCGCCGCGTTGCGCATGCAGGCCGAATCACTCAAGCCTCCTTTGACTGCGATCATGCGTGAGCTTCCGGCTGGTGCACAAACGCGAGAATCACATCCTGAACAAAGGAAATTTCCTCAGCAAGGGGCCGGTCGTCCAACCGGCGGTCCTTTCCGCGTTCAACCCGATGCCGAGCGGCGCCCCCGCCGATCGAATGGGCCTTGCGCTCTGGATCGCCGATAAAGCAAACCCCCTCACCGCCCGCGTGGCGGTCAACCGCTTCTGGGGACAGATATTCGGTATGGGGATCGTCGAAACCCAGGAAGATTTCGGCACACAGGGAACGCCCCCCGTCGATCAGCCGCTGCTCGACTGGATGGCGGTTGATTTCATGTCGCATGGATGGGACATCAAAGGATTGTTGCGGACGATTCTCACTTCCGCCGCCTATCGACAATCCTCGCGCGTGTCGGCTGATCTGCTCCAGAAGGATCCTCAGGACCGCCTGGTGAGCCGCGGCCCGCGCCTGCGCCTGGAGGCCGAGCTGGTGCGCGACCAGGCGCTCGCGCTGGGTGGATTGCTGAGCGGGAAGATGTTCGGCCCGAGCGTCTACCCGGCGCAGCCGGACGGTTTATGGCAAGCCGCCTTCAACGGCGAGCGAACTTATCCCACCAGCACCGGCGAAGATGCCCATCGCCGCGGCATCTACACCTTCTGGCGTCGAACGACTCCCTATCCCTCCATGGCCGCGTTCGACGCTCCGAGCCGCGAGGTCTGCACGCTGCGCCGGATCCAAACCAGCACTCCGCTGCAGGCTTTCGTGATGCTCAACGATCCGGTCTATCTCGAATGCGCGCAGGGGCTCGCCCGGCGGATGATGACCGAAGGGGGAACGACGCCGGAATCGCGCGCCGGCTTCGGCGTAAAACTCTGCCTCGCCCGGCCGGCCACGGAAAATCAGGTCGCCAATCTCGTCGATCTCTATCGCGGCGAATTGGCGCGATACCAAAGCGATCGCGCCGCCGCGATGAAATCGGCAACTGAGCCGATCGGCGCGCTGCCGGCGGGAATGGATGTGGCCGAGGCCGCATCGTGGACGGTAGTCGCAAACGTGCTGTTGAATCTCGACGGCGTATTGAGCAAGAACTGAAATGATCGAAGAAGCGATCCAAATTCTGCGCGAGAAGGATTCCTTCGCGGCGATTGAATTCTTGTCTGGACTGCCAGATGCCGTTGCGCCCTCCACACTCAGCGATCGCGCAGTTTTTCCCCCTCTCCCGGTACTCCGGGAGAGGGATGGGGTGAGGGTCTTCTCCAAATGCCATGGTTCACCCCCCTCACCCCAACCCGCTCGCGGGCAGTCGCCCAATCCGCTCGCTTCTCCCGGGGTACCGGGAGAGGGGGAAACAAGCTCGGCGCCCGCCCCGCATGTGCTTACTGCCGCCCGCGCATTTGATGAAACGATGCGCAAGCTCTACTGGAAGCAAAAGGACCTCGACGGCTCCATCGCCATCGGCCGTGCAGGCGTTCAGTTTGCGCTAGCGCCGGCGACGCCTCTGGTGCCAACGCGGCCATTCTCCGAGGGATCGCCAAATCGATTTCTTACAACCTCGCCTCGTTCACCTGGCCAGGTTGGGACGAATCAGGAATTGTTGTTACGCGATCGCACGTCGCAATTGGTCTCGATGCCGCCAAGGCCAACCTCCGCCTGGCCGCCGAACTGGACAAAGGATCACTCGCCATGAGCCGGGCCTGTTGGATGCTTGCCGCGCAACACTTGGCGGCGGGAGATGCCGCCGGCGCGATCGAGCAATTCGGCGCAGGCGCTGATCATGCAATCAAGGCTGGCAGGCCGGCCGACGAATTGCTCCATCGAGGCTTCGCGCGACTCGCCGCCCTTCTCTCAGGCGAGGACGATCATCGTGATGAACTGAATCAAATTCGCGATGCGCTTCAATCCACCGAAGAAGAGCGGATGTTCGCCTCGCAGCTCAAAGTTGCCGAGGCGGTGTTCAACCGGCCCGAGTGGGCGATTGCCCCGGTTCGTAGTGCGACCTTCAGGTCGTAGCTTCGCGCAGAATTCACGGGCTGAAGCCCGAACTACTACGAAAGAAAGCAAAGCCGTATGAATCTCCAACACGAACAGGCGAAGCTGATCACGAGACGCCATTTCTTCAAACGGTGCAACGCCGGACTGGGATCCGTTGCCCTCGCGTCCCTGATGGGGAACAATCTCTACGCATCGGAGACAAGCGGATCGGGCCTCGTCTCTCCGACGGCGGCTAATCCGCTCGCTCCGCGTCCCCCGGCCTATGCCGGGCGAGCCAAGCGGGTAATCTATCTGCACATGTCCGGCGCGCCGCCGCAGAATGATCTGTTCGATTACAAGCCGAAGCTCAATCAGCTCAACGGCACGGAATGCCCGAAGGAATATTTGCAGGGTGAACGATTCGCGTTCATCCGCGGCGTTCCGAAACTCCTCGGCTCGCCGCATCATTTCCAGCAGTATGGCCAATCCGGCGCGTGGGTCTCCAACCTTCTCCCGAATTTCGCCAAGCTGGTGGACGATGTCACTTTCGTGAAATCGGTTTACACCGATCAGTTCAACCACGCCCCCGCCGAGATGCTTTTGTTCACCGGCAATCAGCGGGCCGGCTATGCCTCGATGGGATCGTGGATCACCTACGGTCTGGGCAGCGAGAATCACGATCTCCCCGGGTTCGTCGTCCTCGTTTCCGGCGGCACCGATCCGACCGGCGGTAAGAGCCTCTGGGGCTCCGGCTTTCTCCCCAGCGTGTTTCAAGGCGTGCAGTGCCGCTCCAAGGGTGAGCCGATCCTGTACGTCACCGATCCGAAGGGAATGGACCGAACCGATCGGCGGCGCAGCCTCGATGCGCTCAAGAAGCTCAATGAGATGGAGCTGGCCGAGTTCGGCGATCCGGAAACGCTCACCCGCATCAGCCAGTACGAGTTGGCCTATCGCATGCAGATGTCGGTCCCCGAGGTGATGGACATTTCCAGGGAAACTCCTAAATCCCTCGAAGCCTACGGCGCATCGCCGGGCAGCGGTTCCTTCGCCAATAACTGCCTGCTGGCTCGTCGACTCCTTGAAAAAGGCGTTCGTTACATCCAATTGTTCGACTGGGGCTGGGACATGCACGGCACCGGCGGCGGCGATGACCTCATCACCGCGCTCCCCAACAAATGCCGCGAAATGGACAAACCCGTCAGCGCCCTGCTCGCCGACCTCAAGCAGCGCGGCTTGCTCGAAGACACGCTGGTGATCTGGGGCGGCGAATTCGGTCGCACCCCCCTCAACGAAGAACGCGGCGGCAGCAAATTCCTCGGCCGCGACCATCATCCCCACTGCTTCACCATCTGGATGGCCGGCGGAGGAATCAAAGGCGGTTTCACCTACGGCGAAACCGACGACCTCGGCTACCGCATCGTGAAAGACAAGATGTACGTCCACGATCTTCAGGCGACGATCCTGTGCGCGCTCGGAATCGACGCCAGCCGATTCAGTTATCCCTACCAGGGATTGAATGCCCGACTGATCGGGCCAACGAGCGATCTGCGCGTACATCCGGCAGTTTTCGCGTGAGTGTCCGGCCCGCAAATCGTTTAAGGCATTCGTGCTTTTTTTAGCCGTCTGTCGGAGGGCATCCAAGACGTATGTTGGCAAGTATCTTCCGCGTGGACCCGTTTGTTCGCAATTGACGCTCTTTCCCACGAGCACCCAACGCCGATACAATGCACAGCGCGCTCTCACTTTTCATCCGGTGGGTTGAATAATCATCAATCAGGATTGCCATGACCGCGATCGAAGAAGCCGCCAACCTGTTGCCCAGTCTGTCCCGTGCGGAAAAAGCACAGCTCCTTCAGTGGGTGGCGCGCGACTTGGGAAATGCCTTTCCGGGAATCGAATCGTCCCCCGATGTTTGCGGCGGGGAGCCTTGCATCCGGCGTACAAGGATTCAGGTCTGGTTGCTTGAGCAGTCGCGCCGCCTGGGCATGTCCGAAGCCGACCTGCTTGCCAACTATCCCACATTGCGTGCGGAAGATCTTGTCAATGCCTGGGCTTATGTTCGGGCAAATGGCGACGAAATTGATGCGCAGATCCAAAGCAATGAAGCCGCCTGATCATGGCCCGGTTTTTTTCCGATGAAGATTTTCCGTTCAAGGCCGTGCTCCATTTGCGCGTCTTGGGTCATGATGTCTTGACCTGCAGCCGAAAGCCATCGAGCCGCCCGCTCGTGTAGTAGGTATGTTCGATCCCCTTGTGAACAAAGACGAATCGCCGAACGTGACGCCATCCGAGAATTGACGCCCAACGACGTACCATCCATGCGTCTTGTTGAATTTCCTTTCTGGTTTTCATCGAACCGTCCCTGCGCACTTTCGATCCAGCCTGCTATTCACATTGAGCAGGCTGGAAGCGCGCACCACAAACAGCCACATGCGATTGCCCCGTAGTTTCTAACCGCGTTTGCCGCGTCGCCTTCATCGCTGATTTGTCACATCGATCGACCGGCCACTACCCGTCACTTCGAGAAGTTCGATGGAATGAAAAGTCGTCGCGCTCTCGTGAGTGCCAAGACCGAGCGCGTCGTCCGGCAGTTTCCCCGCCTGCGGAAGTGACAGGTCCGAATAATTCGTCTTGTACCGTACGACCACCTTACCGTCGATCATTGCGGTCACCCCGTCTTTTCGAACCTGTAGAACAACGCGGTATCGCTGTCCGTTCTTGAAGACGCCTGGCTGGCGCGTGGTAGTTGCGTTTCCCTCAAATGCGTAAACTCCACGAACCTGATTCAAACCGATCACGGTGTTACCTGCCCCGCCCATATAAAGCTGGAAGGCGTGTCCGCGATGGGTCGCGTTTTGCACGATGCAACTATCTCCTGAATTCCGGGTGAATTCGATTCGGAAGTCATACTCCACCGGCGGGCGGAATGGAATTTCGATCAGCGGATCACCGCTGCCGTCGCACGATAATCCAGTTTGATCGAGCGTCCACTTACCGTCCACGGCATCTTTATCGGTATCGATCAATTGGAGCAGATTGATGACGTGCGGCTCCGCGTTATTCGCCGCCAATGCATCACCCACTTCTCGGAGCGCCAGCCTGACATCGAGCCGGCGTCTATCCTCGTTCGTGTACGCAGCGAGAAATCGCGCATAGCACTCTTTGGCGTGATGGAGCAACCGGTCTACGTCGACATCCGGCGTCTTTGACTGCTGCCGGTACCAGTCGCCGAGTTCCACCGCCTCGGTCGCGGCAAGTTCTTCTTTCGGTTTGGCGGCTAAAGCCGCCATCCGTGCCAGCGTCTTGTCATCCGATTTCTCCGCGACTTTATTTCCCAATTCCGGTTGATCGAGTTTCAGCAACAACAACTCCGCCAATTCCGTCGCGGCTTTGGAGTTGTCGGGTTGGGCTTGCAGAGTCGCGCCAAGCTCGTTCGCTCGCGCGGTCGCGGATTGCCGACGCTTCGCCCGCTTCAGCTTCGCCGATAGTTCCATGGACCGGGTGCGGTCCACGCTGCGAGCCGAAGAGGCTCCGTGTTCATAGAGGTCAATGGCGATTTTGAAGTCATTTTCATTGAGCTTCGCGTCCGCCACCTCTTCGAGCTTGTCGATATATCGCCCGAATGCGACCGATCGCTCTGACGCAGGCGCTGCGAGGAAAATCTTCTCCAAGGCCGTCAGTAACAGATCATTCGACATCGCCCGGCGCATTGGCTGCGCGTTGCCCAGGCTTTCCGCCGCGTCAATTGCGACGGAGAATCCCGCCGACCCGCCCGACTCGGATGCTAAATCGTATGACTTGGTAAACAGGACGAACTGGAAATCGGGATCCCCGCTGAGTTCTTTGGCGTCGGATAGCACCTGCTTCGCAAGTTCAAGCCGCTTGCCGGGCGTGTTCGCTGCGCGAAGACGGTCTCCGTAAAGGTGCTCGAAAGTACTCTGCACGGCAGCGCGATTCGCGCCGGCAGCGACAAAAAGGCAAATAAAGGCAAAGGCGTTGAATACCCGGCGAACCATATTGATCCTCCGTCGCGGCTGGTTTTTTCGAAAACCGCCTGCGTTCGCGCCGCGCTATCTACATCATACCTGGAACAATCTCAGTTTTTTACCGCTGCGCTTCCGTCGGCCGGGTTCATCCGGGGGGTGAGAGGGTCGAGACAGAGCCCCCGTGTGCCTTTTCATTTCCCATTTGAGGCTGCGGTAGTGATAAAGATATGGCCATCGTCTTGCACCGTGTACTGCAGGCTGACGAGATGCCCGCCCACATCAAAGAGCAGAAGATCCAGAACATGCTCCAACGATGTTGCGCCGAACGATAGATCGACCGGTGCGTTGCGATCGAGGTGCGCCGCGTTCAGCGTTTTCCAGTCGACATCGATCTTCACTTTCCCGGTTTCTGCCAGAAAATCCAGAACATCCAGGAAGCCCGCGCCATCGAATCTCGTGGTGAAGATGATCGTCTGTAGCGGGTTAAAGCCTTTGACGGACCGCCGCCGCTCGGTTCGCCGGGCACCGACCTTGATCAGGTGATCCACCATCTCCGGGTTTGAAACGACAATGACCCCGTCTTCCAGTCCCCAGCTCAATTTCACCTGAGGGCTGCTTACAAGGAAGAGCACTTTGTCGAGGAGCTTTGACAAGGATGTGTTCCGCTCCTTCAGGGCGATGGGGGCGTTGCGGTCAATACCCATCGACTCCAGGGCTTTCCAGTCCACGAAGATGTTCGCCCCGCTCACACCGCGAAGGACCTCGAAAACTGTGTTCAAACCCACTCCGTCGATTGCCAGTTCCGCGAGGTGTTTGTCCTGCCCGGGGGGTAATGTTCTGGCAAGGTCTGCCGGACGCGTCGTAGCCGGAGGCTGCGCTTTCGAAGCGGCCGGGACGAGTGCGAACGCCACGAGCGCAGCGGCGTAAGGAAGCACGATCAATAAGCGAGACCATCTCATTGGCAGCTCCGAAAATTGTCATTTCAACATCGATTCTGTCAGCATCCTACCTGCGGATCAATTGCGGCTCGATCCAGACGGCGTGGCCATTAACGGCGTCGCTTGTGATGACCTCCAAGGTCAACTTTTTAACCCCGAGCACATCGATGGCGCAGTTCTGGCTCAAGCGTACTTTCGCGATGGGGTCAGAGACCCAGAGAATATTTCCGTCGCCGATTACGCGGAAAGTAAGTGGCGCGTGAACCTCAAGGCAGGAATCGTCGAATGCCACGCCGGTTTCGAACGTGTCGAAGGCGCCGGACAGCTCGTAGGAAACATGTGCCGGGGAACCCCCTATCGCATGAGTGCCAAGTCCGTGAGGGGATGGGACGCCGTTCACGGCGATGCGCCCGCCGTTGAATCCGCAATTCCCGGATTTGCCAAACCAGCCGTAGCCGACGACTGCATCGACTTCTGGCATATCGGAGAGGAAAAAGATGACGCCGTGCAGAACTTTCGGCGCTTCCATGGCCAGTGCATGATGTCGCGCCGCCGCCTGCGACAGACCTTCCAATTGCGGGGCGGCCGAAAAATACCAGTTCGCGGCACGATGGCGAATCATCGAGTCGGTCAAATCGCCCCGGTTGTTAGAAAGACCGGCCCATCCGTCGGCGAGCTTAATTTGCATCGATGCTTCTGACGGACGAGACAGGTCGAGCCGCGCGGTCGAGCCCAGATTCTGGTTTGCAGAGAGCGCCAATCGGGGCAGGCCCGAGTCCCAATCCCCCTTCACGAAACATTCGTACCTGCCCACTGCTTCGTTTGCCTCTGGGGAAGAAGGGTCCGACCGCAGTGTCGCCAGCGGCGTTCGACATCCTTGATAAGCAGCAGTGAGATCGGGCAGACCTTGCGTTCTGGCAGATATTTGAGCGGCCATCTTTGGGGCATGAAGCGGCAACGCTTTCAATAGTGAGACGCACCGCGCAGCATTCTTGAAATCATCGGCGGCGACCGCCGCATCGTAGATCGCCAATCCGCCTCCCGCAGCCTGCACCGCATCGCCAATCGGCTTAGATTGCGCGCAGCGGCATTTGCTAACGCGTTGACCTTCAATTCGATGCGATTGACAGGATAATCAGCCGCCATCTGATCGATAATTCCGCACGCCGCCCGTACGTCCCCTGCCTTGGCATCAATGTCGGCGGCTTCCCGCAAGAGGACGAATCGCATCGCGGCGTCGGTGCCTGGCGCATCGACAAGCGCAAGCAGTTTCTTCGCAAACTCCTTCATGAGCGCCGGATCGCGCTGGGCGTATTCTGTCGTGAATAGTGAATGGATGGTAGTTGTCGCATTTGTTTGGGACGCCGCGTCGGGAACCGGTAACCCCTTGGCAACCGCATCACCATTCGTCAGTCGTTGCGCGTCAAGGCCTAGAAGAACCGTTAACACAAGGCAACAGATTCCCTGCCAGTGCAAGAGGTGGTACTGGCTCATGCGATATCGTTTGTCGGCAAAAATGGGCATCATCCGTTGGCCGGAACATTACTTGGAACTGATCTTACCGGCGCGGAACCGCCGCCGGAATGACCGGCTGCACAACAAAACGATTCCTGCACAATGGGAAAAGCGCTAATTGAGAAAAGAGCTGACGCTTCGGTAAACTATAGCGGCTCAACACTTCCACGAAAAGATGGTCGCAATGAACGTACGCATGATTGCCCTGTCAGTCCTTATGTTGCCCTTTATTCTCGCCGCCGATGACGTTCCCAAGCCGACGATCAAAAGCCCGGCAGCAATTGCCGCCGTAAAGAAATACGATCTCACTGCTGACAAGGCGCAAACGGACTACAACCACACAATGCAGGCGGCGGAAAAGCAACTGATCGCCGATCTCGATGCGGTAGAAAAGAACGCCACCAAGTCGGGATCGCTCGACGAAGCACTAGCAATTCGTGCGGCAAAGAATGATGCGCAGGAGCGTTTGGCCGACGTGCAGGAATCCACCGGTCTTTCAGACCAAAGACTTGCCCGTGAGATCACTGGGAGCGACTGGCAGTGGCAGGATGGCAGGACAATTATTCGCTATATGGCGGGCGGCCAACTGCTTAGCGACGGGAAACCGTTGAAATGGAAGACATTGGACGCGAACTCGATTGCGCAAACTGACGGCATCAACGGCGAGCAACAAGTACGTGTCACGTTCACGGCTGATCGAAAAGCATGCGTCTGGCAATATTTCGCCCACGGCAAACAACAGAGTAATGTGGCAACCGCAACCCGGATAACTCATTAGCAATTTGGGAAGTGGTCAAGGCCGAGGCGACGGCGAATTTGTCAATCTCATGCGGTTTGATCCGGCCCTCAAAACCTTTAAGGCAACCCCTGGCCATCTTGGCGAACTTTGGGAGGGGAAGCGTGTGCCTCAGACGGCCGGCCGGCCGCGGCTCGATCGGCTCATCCGCATCCGGGTCCGCGTTCACGGCCGTTTTGTCACATCGATCGAACCGCCGCTACCGTCACTCCGAGAAGTTTGACATCCTACTTCGTGAAGCACTCAGTTGTAGTTGGTACAATCAACTTTTTGTTCACCCTCTCACCGATTACGGAGGGGATGTTTTTGAAACGGGGTCTTGCATGAATTCGCTCTTCGGCCGCGGTCCCACAAAGGTCTGTCTTTCGCGCTGGGCCCTGATGGCCATTCTGGCGGTTACGGCTCAAGCTGTTGCAGTAGACGCTGACTCCGGCGCGGCCGGCCGACTGCCGGTCCCCGATGCGGCGGCGAAGGAACAAGCGACAAAGATGGTCAAGGGTCTGTTCGCAAAAGAATACGCCAGGCGCGATCCAGAGAGCCGCAAAGCACTGGCGGACAAATTATTAGCGCAGTCGCGTGCCGGTGGCGACCCACCAGCAGTGCGATTTGTTTTGCTGTCGGAGGCCCGTGAGCTTGCGATTCTGGGTGACGACAGGTGGAAAGCCATGGATGCGGCGGATGAAATGGTCAGTACATTTGCTGTCCCAAGTTCCACAGTTCGCCAAATTAAGTTCGATGTCCTGTCCGAGGGCGGACGCCTGGCGACCGTCCCTGGCGCGGTAGCCACTGCGCTCAATATAAGTGAGACAGCGCTGGCTGATGATGATTTTGATCAGGCCGGACGCGCGGCCCGTCTTGCGCAATCGAGGGGAAAATTTGCTGTGATTGCGGTGCGCGCCGAAATGTCCCGTGTCGATGCAGCAAAACAATCGCACGCTGCGGCGGAGCAGGCAACAGTAAAGCTCAAGACGAATCCTGATGACCAAGAGGCCAAAACCTCAATCGGGAAATATCTCAGCTTTGTAAAGGGCCAATGGCCGCAGGGATTACCGCTTCTTGCTCAGTCGCCCGACCCTGTCCTGCGTAATGCCGCAAAGCGTGACGCGGCGATGCTCACGGCGGGTGCTTCGGATTCGCCGGATTTGGCCGCCTCCTTTGCTGATGCGGGGGATGCATGGTGGCGCTTGCCGAGCCCCATGGCAAATCGACAATTTCGCCAGATGACGCAGAGCGCCGCGCCCTGTTTTGGTATCGCCGAGCTTTGCCGACGCTGACGGGGTTGCGGGCGGTCCAGACGGAAAAGCGAATAGAACAAACGACGTCGATGCCCTTCTGTTCGATACGTCAGTTTGCCAGGACCGGTCACTTCTTTTCGGGGACGGCTGACGATTTTATGGCAGAGCAGGAGCCGGCCCGCGTCTGGATTCATGGCAAGAAGAAGATCGAATACACGCCCGTCGCCGGCGATATCTACCCACATCTGGGAAAGGGAGTCGTCATTACGCCCGATTCGGGCGCGCCCGTTGCCGGCTCGATCAAGGCGGGGGTGCCTTCGCGAGATGATGGGATCTATTACTTCGCGATGCTCGTGATGAAGGACCAAACCATTCGGATGCAGTCCTTTACGATGCAGGCGGGCCAGGAGGCGAGATGGAACGTGATTCGCCGGGGAGGCGACATCATCATCTCCGTCGAGAAGGATGGTGCCGCGCCCATCACATTGTCAGCACCCGCCGGCGCGGTCATTGGATATGGCCTGGGCACCACCGTCCGATGGGTTGGCGACCAAGCCGACTTAACGATCAGCTTTGATTGATTTCCCAAACACTTCCACGAAAAGGATGGTCGCAATGAACGCACGCTTGATTGCCCTGCCGATCCTTTTGTTGCCGTTTATTCTCGCGGCGGATGACGCTGCGAAGCCGCCGATGAAACCCCCGGCAGCGATTGCTGCCACAAAGAAATATGACGCGTCCATCGAACGGGCGACTAACGAATACAACCGCGCCATGCAGTTGGCGGAGAAACAACTGATCGCCGATCTCGAAGTCCAGGAGAAGGTGACCACGAAATCGGGATCGCTTGACGAAGCGATCGCGATCCGCGCAGCGAAGAACGACGCCGAGGACCGATTGGCTGAAATTCCAAAGCAATCCGATGATCACCACCCAGAGAGTTGGCGGGCGATGAACGCGCTGGCTCAGCGACTCACCAACACCAAGTGGGACGACGGCGGCCATCCAACAGCCTTCTTGCCTGGTGGCACTGTACAGACCACCGGACCGTGGGTCGGCCGCTGGGCACCCATCGCCGGCAACGCAATCATCGTTCTGTACAAAGGCGGCGATGGTGAATTTGTAAACCTAATGCGATTTGATCCATCTCTTACAGCATATAAGGCCACCCACGGCCATCTTGGCGACCTTTTGGAGGGGAAGCGGTTGCCTTAGATAACCGGCCGCGACGAGAGGATGTTTTTGAAACGAGGTCTTGCATGAACTCGCTCATCGGCTGCGGTCCCACGAAGGTTTGTCTTTCGCGTTGGGCCCTGATGGCCATTCTGGTTGTTATGGTTCAAGCTGTCGCAGCAGACGCTGACTCCAACGAGGCCGGCCGACTGGCAGTCCCCGATGCGGCTGCGAAGGAACAAGCGACAAAGATGGTCAAAAGTCTCTTCGCAAAAGAATACGCCAAGCGCGATCCGGCGAGCCGTAAGGCTTTGGCGGACAAATTATTGAGACAGTCGCTCGCCGGAGGCGATTCACCGGCCGTGCGGTTTGTTTTACTGTCGGAAGCGCGGGAGCTTGCGATTCAGGGTAATGATCGATGGAACGCAATGAATGCGGCGGACGAACTCGTCAAGACGTTTGTGGTCCCCGGTTCCACCGCCCGCCAGGTCCATCTCGACGTCCTCGCCGACGGCGGTCGATTGGCGTCCGTTCCAGGAGCGGTCGCCAGCGCACTCAGTTTGAGCGAGGAGGCAATTCAGAATGAAGATGTCGATCAGCTTCTTGCGCCTTGGTGACAGACATTCGCTTCAAGTCGGGCTGCTGTTGCCGGTGGGCGAGAGGCAAAAGTTATTTTCGTAGTCGGCAAAGACAGCGGCGACTTCGTCCTGTCGCCACCATCGCGAATCAGCGGTCTTCGAAGTCGGCCTATCGCCCCGAGCTTTTGAGTCGGCTAGCGCACGCGGAATAACGAAGATCCTGCGTTGAGCCAAATCGGCGCCAGGCAGAAGGACAATGGCGAGCCAATCGAATTGATCATTCACGTTGTAATAGACGGCGGTATCTCCGCCACGCTTGAACGTCCGCGATTTGACTGAAATCCGTTGCGGCGGTCCACCGTTGGCCGGTTGAGCAATCACGTCATAGCAAGGCCAATTGTCCGGCATTTTGAGCGCGGGGACTCCGGCCAGCGTCAATTCGCCCGCGACGAGCATTTCGCATGCGTCGCCCATCTGTTTTGAGGTGTAAAGTCGGGAGGTCATCACGACAGCATACATCGGATGCACCATGTTGATTGATGTTTACGAATGTTCGACCGTTCCGGCCCTAATGCCTTCGGCTCGGTGTCGCCGCGGCGGCTATTTCCGCCTGGTGACGTACATACGCTTCAAGTCTGGCTGCCGCCTCCGGTCCGAAATCTTCCTCGTACATCGCACGTGCGGATTGAAAGCGCCGGTGAGCTTGTCCTTCTCGTGATATAGCCTCGCTCGATCGCTGCACTGCGAATCGCGAAGTGACCGCTCAAGATCCCTGAGTCCTTCGAGCATCGATATCATGTGTTCGGCGTGATGCTCAGTGATGGCGCGTACCTCCGCGGGTCGCGGTCTGACCGGCTTGTCCGTGTCCGGGTCCATTCCGAAATGCCCTTTCTTGATGGCATCTGGAAGCGGTTCGGGAATGGGCAGGCGAGCCGGCGTGCGGATTCGCTTACGCCTGGGCGGCGGCTCCGGGAAGGGATTTGATGCAGCCGATTGATCGCTTCGGCTGCCGATCGCCTGAATTCTGGCGGACCAGTCGATCAGCAATTGCTTCGGATCATCGCGCCGCGTCAGGACCGCGACGGGAATAGCTGACGACGCACTCCGCGAACCTATTTCTCGAACAAAACGGCAGGAATATCGCGCGCCCCGTGCAAGACGCGAACAACTTCGACGACTTCTTCATCGATCCGATAAAACATCAGGTAGTTGCTGAATCCAACCACGGCGGCTCGCGGATATCTGTCAGACGAGGATCGATCTCGTAAATCGGCCAGCGTTTCGGATGCCCGAGCAATTGGCGGTAGGTTGTATCGATGGCGTCGTAGAAGCGGAGCGCGGCTTCCAGATTTTCACGGGCAATGTAGGTCGCGGCGGCGTCCACGTCGGCATCGGCCGCAGGCAGGATGCGCAACGTATAGCTCATGCGCCCTTGCGTTTGCCCGCGCCTGTAGGAGCGATTGCTTCTTCGCTTTGATGTAGCCGTCGTTGAAGGAAATCGGCTGGCCGCTGTCGAGCCCTTCGAGCAGCTTGCCGGCCAGCACAGCCCTGGCGTCTTCGCGTTCCTGGTCGCGCTGAAGCTTTTCGCGGATTGCCTCTCGGACATATTCGCTGGCTGAACCATACATCCCCGATGAAACAGTGCTGTCGACGCGCCGTTTGAGCGGCTTCGGCAGTGAGACATTCATGGTGGAGTTCTCGGAGTCGGTTGACATTCTCACATCATATCGCATCGGCCAAAGTTTGGCAATCTTTGGCCACTGCGCATTTTTGATCGATATATACCTTTGACCAACGTAATCGGGGGAAAGACGGACGGCGTACCGCGAACGAATGCCGTTCAACGTTTGAATGCACCTTGCAGGAGTCGAACCTGCAACCTTCGGTTCCGTAGGTCTAAGGTGACATGAGAAACGCAGTCGATTCAACGGCTTTCGGAAGCTCGGCTTAGAGACGACATAGCAAACTCAAAGGCCACTCTAAACCTTCCAAATTTTACTGGAATTTCCACGGTTTAGCAAGGTTTTTCTGCCGGATCTCTGCCACTTCTCTGCCACTCATCGCGACTGCATCGCACTCACGGGCGCTGCGCGTGACTGCCGAGCCTCGCCGCGGACTCCCGTCGCAAATCTTCCTCGTATATGGCGAGCTTTGATTTGTATTCACCGCCGAGTTGATCTTTCTGCGGCGCGCTTGGGTGAGGGACTTCCGTCAGCCAACAAGCCTGCCGCTCGCTCTGGCTGAGAAGATGTCGGAGGTTCGAAGCGGGGGCGCGCTACGTGCCTGGACTAGCGACTGAAGTGATGCTGGCGGAGTTCTGGGGAAGGTTCGTGACGGTGGCACGAGGGCGAGTTGCTGGGGTGATGCGGGTGGAGTTTGGATTGCGTTTTGATACGGCTGCATGACTCGCGAGCCGGTACAATTCCGCCCATGCGTCGTAGACTCTACACGTTGCTGTCAGTCGGGTCTCTGCTGCTGGGGGTGGTGGCGTGCGTCCTGTGGTCGCAGAGTTTCAAAGGACAGTACGCATTTGCGCTGGAACGTTTCGAGGTGATGGTAAACCTCGGCGAGGTTGACCTGAAGCCGGGCGACATCGGCTGGAATCTTCAGCGCGAATTGACCGTATACCGTGGAACAATTGGCATCCATCAGGTCTTGCTCTGCCCCGGGCACTACTACGGCCCCTACTCGCCGAGCTTGAAACCCGGGTGGCACGCTGAATTTTATTTTGACGATGAATTTCTAGATCCGATGCCCACTGGTCTCCACTGGAAAAATATTGCCGCGCATTGCGGCGGTCCAAGACAGCATCGCGCGAATGCGGAGTTCCGCGCCGGGTGCCCGATCTGGATGGTCGTTTTGGCCATCGCCCTCATTCCCGCATCCCGTGTCTTGCTTGGGCTTCGAGCCTATCGCCGGGGGCAGGCGGGCCGGTGTGCCAGCTGTGGCTACGACCTCCGAGCCACGCCCGACCGTTGCCCCGAGTGTGGCGTTGTGACGAACTTTTCAAGTTGATCGGCTGGGTCGGCCGCACGGGCGCGATAGGTGCCTGGACTAGCGACAAAAGTGATGCGGGTGGAGTTCTGGAATCGGTTCTTGGCCGCGGCATGTGCGACTGGGTGGTATTATGAGGGCAATGGCCGGTTGACTCTTGACTGCCTTAGCGGTTTTATCATTTGTAGCGGGGCTCATCGCCGCTTCAATGTGGCTGGGGAGTCATGTGACGTCGCGATCGGTATCGCGTGAGTTTGAAAACCGTCTACGAGCAGAGCGGCAGAAGCTGATTTCCGAAACGCCGCGATTGACTGTCGTGCCGGGAAGCACAACGGTTGCATCGGAGACCGGCATCACGCTGAGCGACATCAATTCCGCGCTCGCGAGCGCAGAAGTTGAGGAGAACGCCGAGCGGCTACGGGTTGTCGAAACCGAAATGAAGCAACTGACTGGGGGAATCGCGACTCAATCGCCATATTACGGTTGGGTTATCTTGTTTGCGGGAGTATTCCCAGTTCTTTGGGTCGTTCGATTTGCACGGCTGCGACAGGTCCAACGCAAGAGGGTGCGTGGCGGCCTCTGTGCCAACTGCGCGTACGACCTCCGCGCCACCGCCGGCCGCTGCCCCGAATGTGGCGCGGTACCAGCGATGATTTCGAGATAACCGCCTGGGCCGCAAGCATAGGCGCGTCTTGATTTGGCTAACGTTGTGCGGACAGTCCGGTTCCCCGCCTTAGTAGCGAGGTTTCTTTCGGCGGCGTAAGGCCGCAGACGTTACAATCACCACTTATGCGTGGTCGCCTCTTCACCAGCCGCCTTCGCGGATGCCGGCGACGGGTGGTGGTCACTTACGGAATCTCATGGCAAATCGGCGGTCGCGCCCGAAGATGCAAAGCGCCGAGCGGTCTTCTGGTATCGGCGAGCGGTACAGGGGTTGACCGGGCTCCGGCTGGTGCAATCCGAGAAGCGAATCAAGAGGTGCGCACGGGTACATCTGATGCGATGATGTCGGCTTGGCAGTTTTCGAAAAATGGCCATTTCTACTCGGGACCGCCTGATGATTTTGTAGCCGACCAAAAGCTCGCCAGTGTTTGGATTCACGGCCAAAAGAAGACGGAAGGCGCAATTGTTGGAGGAGCCGGCACCGATCACCTTGGGAAGGCCATTGTCATTTCGCCGGAGGGCAACGCACCGCTTACCGGCCTAATGAAGGCAGCGGTGGCTTCGCGGGACGATGGGATCTATTACTTCGGGATGCTGGTGATGAAGGATAAAAGCATTCAACTACTGTCGATCGACTTCTCGGCGGGCCAAACGGCGAGATGGAGTGTGATGCGCCGGGGGGCAGACATCGTCATCTCCATCGAGAAAGAGGGAATTACGCCGATCACTTTGTCGGCACCCGCCAGCGCGGTCATTGGCTATGGCTTAGGCACCACCGTCCGATGGGTGGGTGAGCAAGCCGACCTGACGATCTGTTTCGATTGATTTTTAATGTGGAATTCCCTCCATGGCCAAAGCGGCGACGGAAGTTGAGATGAGCGTCGGGTTTCGATGATGAGCTAAAGAAATTTTATTTTTCCGCCAACAATTCGACGCCGCGTACGTCCTAACACAATGCGAATATCAATAAGTGGCGGGAGCCAGGGCAGGCGGAGCGCATTGAGTTCCGAACATCCTCCCGCAAATGTCCGGTACACGTCCAGCGGGCGGACAAAAAACGGACAATTTCGGACAAAATGGACACGAGAAAGTCGAAAATCGGCCTTGGCGATTCAGAAATGAGGAATGTCCGAATTAGCTTTTCCAAAGCGGACAAAATCGGACAAATGCGGACACTACCGTAGAACCGGAGAGGCGAAATAGACGTGACGAGCCGACACGACCTCGGAAAACCGCTCAAAACCGCTCGATTCCGCTCAAAACCGCTCGGAGTGGGATCGCGATGAGGAACAGAGAACGGAGGCGAGCCTGCTGAGGACCCAAGAACGGATTGGTCAAATGTCGTAGTTTTCGCACCAACGGCCTTGAGACTTCGTGTCAACATGCAACCAGGCGATCTGGTAGAATGAGTTGACGCAGATCGGCAGCGCCAGCGGGCGTGCTGCAGACTTTGTAATCGTGACGGAATTTCAATTCAGGCGTGGTTCGGGCGAATTCGAGCGAGTGGAAAACATGATGTTGAATCGCCATTGCGGCTTTGTGCTTTTAGCGCTGGCTGGGATCGGACTCTTCGGGACGGCTGCCCAGGCCAAACGCGCGGACACCAGCGAATCCACCCCCCCGCCTCGGCCTGCGCTGCCGGCGATTTCATCGATCCTGATCGAGCCGGCGTCGCTGACCTTCGCCGATGGGCGCGATGCACGGCAGGTGCTTGTGTGGGGAGTCGCAGCCGACGGTCGGCGACTTCGACCTGTCGGATGACGCGAAGTTTACGGCCGATTCTCCCGTCGTCAGCGTGGGAACGGATCGCTTCATTTCGCCACAATCCGTCGGAACGGGAACCGTCACGATCACTGCCGCCGGACAGACCGCCAAGCTGACCGTGAATGTGACCGGCGCCGATCAGCCGCCGATTCGGTTCGTGCGCGAAGTGCAGCCGACGCTCAGCAAGGTCGGATGCACCGCCGGCTCCTGCCACGGCTCCCTCAATGGCAGGAATGGGTTTAAGCTTTCACTCCGCGGCTACGATCCGGCGTTCGACTACAACGCGCTGGTGAACGAGCTCCAGGGCCGTCGCATCGACCGGGTGCAGCCCGAAAACAGCCTGATGCTGCTGAAGCCGACTGCCGCCGTTCCGCATGAAGGACGTCAGGTCATCATTCCCGGGTCGCGACAATACAAGCTGATTTATCAGTGGATCAAGGAAGGGGCACATGAAGAAGCGCTGGCCGCCCGGGCAACCAGCGTCCAGGTGCTTCCGCCGCAGATCGATCTCGATCTGCCCGGCCGCAGCCAGCGCGTCATCGTGCTGGCGCATTACTCCGACGGCTCGGTGCGCGATGTGACCCGGGAAGCCATTCTGACATCGAACAACGAAGACGTCGCCAAGCTCGACGGCAGTCGCGTAACTGCCTTCCGTCGCGGCGAGGGCGCGGTGCAGATTCGTTACGAAGGCAATTACAGCGTTGCCGGTCTGTCGGTGATGGGGGATCGAACCGGCTACGCCGCCGCGCCGATGCCGGAATACAACTTCATCGATAAGGCGGTGAACGCGAAGCTCGTCCGCCAGAAGATTCAGCCTTCAGATGAATGCACCGATGCCGATTTTGTGCGGCGTGCGTATCTCGACCTGACCGGCACGGTACCTACCGGCGCGGTGGCCCAGGCGTTCGTCGAAGACAAGACGGCCTCTGCCCCCAAACGCCATGCTCTGGTGGACCAACTTGTCGGCAATCGTGATTTTGTCGCCTATTGGTCCAACAAATGGGCCGATCTGCTCCAGTGCAATTCCAAGACGCTCGGGGAAAATGGCGTATGGGTCTTTCGCGAATGGATCCGCGAATCGGTCGCGCAGGACAAGCCGTATAACCAGTTCGTGCGTGAGCTGATCACCGCCGAAGGAAGCAGCAATTCCAATCCGGCGGTGAATTATTTCCGCACGCTGCGTGACACCGGAAAGATCACCGAAGACGTGAGCCAGACGTTTCTCGGAGTCCGCTTCAATTGCAACAAATGCCACGATCATCCTTTCGAGCGATGGACGCAGGAGCAGTATTATCAATTCGGCGCGTTCTTCGCCCGAGTCTCCTTCAAGAAAGGCGATTCGACGGACGAAGAGATCGTTTTCAACAACATTAACGGCGGAGAAGTCGTTCATCCCAAGACGGCCCGCGCCGTCCAGCCGGTCGTGCCGTATGGCGTCGAGCCGGACGTGGCCCATTCCCGCTCGCGTCAGGATGCGTTTGCCGACTGGCTCGTCAGCAAGGACAACCCCTACTTCGCACGTTCCTACGTGAATCGAGTCTGGAGCTATTTCTTCGGCCGCGGGATTATTGATCCGGTCGACGATATTCGCGCCTCCAACCCCCCCGTCAATCCCGAGCTGCTCGATGCCCTCACCGATGACTTCATCAAGAGCGGTTTCGACGTGCAGCATCTGATCAAGACGATCGTCGCGTCGAGAACCTATCAGCTTTCGGTGCGCAGCAACGTTTGGAACGTGGATGACAAGATCAACTTCTCTCACGCCCTTCCCCGCCGGCTCACCGCCGAGCAGATGATGGACGCGGTGGCGATGGTGACCGGCGTCCACGAGCGCGTTTCGGGTTTGCCGGACAACATGCGCAGCGTCTACCTGGCCGACGGAATGTCCACCGAAGGAAACGATTTCCTGAAACTTTTTGGCCGTCCCAAGCGTGAGACGGCTTGCGAATGCGAGCGCACGAGCAATGTCAGCCTGGCCCATGCCCTGAGCCTCATCAACGGCCCGATGATCAGCGACGCAGTTTCCGACGGCGGTAACGCCCTGAGCCGCCTCGTGGTTGCTCAGCCGGATAATCGCAAGGTGATCGAGGGCGTTTACTACGCGATCCTCAATCGTCCGCCGACCGATAGCGAAGTGGCGGGCGTGGATCTCGGTGTCGGCCCGCAGCGGGTGCAAGTGACGCAGGACCTGGCCTGGGCGCTGCTCAACAGCCCGGCGTTTTTGTTCAACCGATGAATCGGAAAGGATAATGTTCCATGCTCTCGATTCCCGGATTGTCTGGCTCAACGTGTGATGGCTACAGCCGTCGTGAATTGCTTCGTGTTGGCGGCGCAGGATTAATGGGGCTGAGCCTCGGCGGATTGCTTCGCCTGGAGTCGGTTGCCCGCGCCGACAGCGCAGGCGCAGCCGCCCGCAAGAATGGCTTCGGCACCGGCGCAATTTCATTTTTATCTTCCTCCAGGGTGGCCCCAGCCACCTGGATATCTGGGATCCCAAGCCCAACGCGCCTGATAATATCCGCAGCGAATTCAAGCCGATTCCAACGAAGGTGGCCGGCATTCAGCTCACCGAAGTGATGCCGAAGCTCGCGCAGGCGATCGATCGTGCCACGCTCATTCGATCCTGCAGCTATACGCCGGCCGGATTGTTCAACCACACGGCCGCCATCTACCAGATGATGACCGGCTATACGCCGGATAAAGTTTCCCCATCCGGCCAGCTCGATCCCCCTTCCCGCAATGACTATCCGTGCATCGGTGCGGAGATCGCGCGGATTCGTCCGCCGACCGATCCGATGCTTCCCTTTGTCATGCTTCCGCGCCCGCTCCAGGAATCGAACGTGGTCGGCAAGGGTGGCACGGCCGGTTTTCTGGGAGCCGCTTACGATCCCTATTACCTCTTCCAGGACCCGAACGGCGCGCTCAACATGCAGGACCTGGCGCTGCGTTCCGGCATCGATCAGAGCCGCATGGAACGGCGAGCGACGCTGCTGCAAAAAGTCGACAGTCAGATGCCGGAAATCGAGAAAGCCGTCTCCGAATATGCCCTGGATATCTATGACCAGAAGGCTTTGGAACTGGTAATTTCCGGTCGTGCCCGCAAGGCGTTTGACCTGAGCGAGGAACCTGCCGCGCTGCGCGACAAATATGGCCGCCATACTTTCGGCCAATCGCTGCTGCTCGCGCCGGCTCATCGAGGCGGGCTCGCGCGTCGTGCAGGTGAATTGGCCCGCCGTTGCCAACGGCGATCCGAATACCGACGCCTTCGATACTCACGCCAACAATTTCGATCCGCTTAAGAATCTGCACTGCCCGAAGCTGGACAGCGGACTTTCATCGTTACTCGAAGACCTGGATTCGCGCGGCCTCTTGAAAGATACCATCGTCCTGGCAATCGGCGAATTCGGCCGAAGCCCACGCATGGGTGTCTCGACCAGCGGCAATGGCAACGGCGCCAAGGGCCGCGACCATTGGCCGTATTGCTACACATCGCTTATGGCCGGCGCAGGCATCAAACGCGGCGCGCTCTACGGCAAGTCCGATGCAACCGGCTCGAGCCCCGCGGACAATCCGGTCCACCCCATCCAACTGCTGGCGACGGTTTATCACGCGATGGGGATTGACCCGCACACAATGGTGAACAATCATCTGGGCCAGCCCCGCGAATTGGTGCAGGCTGAGCCAGTCACCGCATTGTTCGGATAGACGGTGAAGGGTTAAAAGTGGCACGGGCGTCTCGCCCGTGCTTTTCTCAATCGCACGGGCGGGACGCCCGTGCCACGAAAACGCAACCACAAACTCCATGAAATTGTTCACCCGTGGCGCGGCCCTGTCGCTGTTCATCTTGATCGGCTTCGCGCGATATGCCAGCGCGGTGCCCGCCCCTGCGCTTACAGGCAATCTTCCAGTCTATGTTCAAATCGGACAAATCCGAGAGATCGCGCTTTCCGGAAAGAATCTCTCCGCCGCGAATTCAGTGGTCATTGCCGGAGAAAAGGATCTGGACGTAACGCTGATCAAGCCGGAGAAGCCGGTCGATAACCAGGCGCGATTGAAAATCACGGCTGGATCTTCCGCGCAACCCGGGGACCGCGAGATTCGCGTCGTCTCTCCGGGCGGCGTTTCCAACGCCTTGACCGTGGCGGTCGGGGCTTATCCGCTGATCGAGGAAGTCGAGCCCAACAATACGCGGGACGAAGCGCAGAATATTGTGCTCCCGGCCGAAATCGTCGGGCGGATAGACGGCGCGGGGGACGTCGACCAATTCAAGTTCGCCGCGACGCGGGGGCAACACCTCCTCTTCAATGCGCATATTGCATCGCTCGGTTCGCCGCTCGAGCCGGTGCTGCTCATCCACGACGCCGTCTCGGGCCGGGAATTTCCGACTGGCGCCGAGCAGCACAACGGCGACACGCTCATCGTCTTCGATCCCCCGGCCGATGGGACCTACACGGTGGAAGTTCGCGATCTTCGTTACCGCGGCGGCGGAGATTTCAATTACCGCATCGAAGCCGGCGCGATCCCTTTTCTCGAAGCGGTTTTTCCGATGAGCGCGCCGCGTGGAAAGGTCACGCAACTCCAGGCAATCGGACACAACCTGCAAGGCGGAGAAACGATCATCGCCGATCTCACGGCGGCGCCACTGGGGACGACGCGAGTTCGCGCCCACACGCCGCTTGGATTTTCAAATGACGTTGCGCTGAATGTGACGGACGCGTCAACGGAGATTTCCGCGCCCGGAATCTCACTGTCCAATCCGCCACCGCAATTTCCATCCCCGCCAGCGTCAGCGGCCGGATCGAGCAGCCCGGCGAGGAGGATTTTTTCCGATTTCATATTTCGCAGAAGGAGCCGATCACTCTTGCGATTGTCGCCCGGTCGATCGCCTCTCCACTCGACTCTTTGCTTGCCTTGCGGAACGCTAACGGCGACGTGATGGAAACGAATAACGGCTCGGGCGCGGACGCCTCCATCCGGCGCGAGCTGGAGCCCGGCGACTACATCGCATCGCTGCGCGATCTGGCGTATCGCGGCGGTCCGAATTTCATCTATCGACTTCAGATCGGCAATGACGCGGCGGCGGAATCTTTCGGTTCTTTTTCGTTCCGATTTCTCCCGGATGCCATTCGCCTGCACCGCGGCGGAAATATGGTCGTCTGGTGCGAATGCAGTCGCCCACCCGGTTTCAAAGGGGATGTGATCGTTCAGCTTGAAGGACTTCCGCCGGGAGTGACCTGTGCGCCGGCCAAGATTGCCGAGCCGGGGAGCGGGCTGTTTACTATTTCCGCCGCGCTGGATGCCGCGGTCGGCACAGTTCCCGTCCACCTCAAGGCGACCGTCACTTCGGCCGGCCGAACCAGCGCGTTCGGTGCGGATCCGGAAATAAATGGCCGGGCCGAACGGCAGGCGTATCTGACGGTTTTGGATGCCGCGCCCTTTACGATCGAGCCGCTCCTGCTGACGCCAGAGCGTATCGCGGCGATGGAAGCCGAGATCGTCCAGCTCAATTCCCAGATGAGCGCAACCGATCCGCATTCGAGCGAGGCGCAGGCGCAATGGGAGAAAAACGTCCTGGCAAAGCCGACGTGGACGGTGATCGATCCCGCAACGATCGCAAGCGCCGCGGGAGCTGTGCTCACCAAGCAACCCGATGGGTCGATCCTCGCCAGCGGAAATGCGCCGGCCAGGGAGACCTATACGATCACGGCCAAGACCAGTCTCAAAGGCATCACGGCTTTCCGACTTGAGGCACTGGCCGATCCTTCGCTCCCGGCCCATGGCCCGGGCGCGGCGCCCAACGGCAATTTCGTCCTCGACGAATTCAAGATCACGCAGGCCCAGGCGAATCAGCCCGCCCAGCCGGTCGCGCTCAAGCTCGCAACGGCCGACTTTTCGCAGGCAAGCTTCCCCGTTCAGAATGCAATCGACAACAACCCCGGCACCGGCTGGGCGGTGTCGCCGGAATTCGGCAAAGATCACATCGCCGTCTTCACGACCGCATCGCCCGCGGGATTCGACGGCGAGACGACGCTGTCGTTTGTCCTCGAACAACAATCGCAATATGCCCAGCACAATCTGGGTCGTTTCCGCATTTCCGCGACGACGGCTGATCCGGCATCGCTCCCGCAGCAATCGCTTCCAGAGCCGATCCTGGCGATCCTGCATATTCCAACTGAGCAGCGCTCCCCGCAACAGCGCGAGCAGGCAACGGCCTATTTTCATGAGATCGATCCGCAAACCGCCCCCCGCCGCGCCCGGCTGCAATCGCTTCAACAGCTTCTTGCGCCGCGCATGAGCTTCAGCAGGTCGAAGCAACGCTGACCACGCCCACGCCGCAGCTCGCCGACGAACAGACGAAATGGGAGCAGACCCCTGCTTCTCAAGCCGCTCCCGTTCCTCCCAACATTGTGGCGATCGTGAAGGTCCCCGCCGCGATGCGCAACGACCAGCAGAAAAACGATCTGTCGGCTTATTTCCGCTCCATTGCCCCATCGCTTCAGCCCAAGCGCGATCGTGCCGCGCAGCTCCGCGCCCAGGTCGATCCTGCCGGTTTTGTCGCGGTCCGTGGAAAGGGCGCTGGCATTCCCTTCGTGCTGATTCGTCAGCCGGATTTCAAAGGTGACGTGCAAATCGCGCTCGAAGGATTTAGCTCCGGCCGTGATGCGGGAACGCGTTTGCCGACACCGATTGCGAAGAATCTCAAATTGACTCCCCTCACGCTCAGCGGCGACGTCTCGCTCGGGACGCTCGCCTTCACTCCCGAAGGCGGCAGCGAGGTCGGCGCACGGCGCAGTTTCTCTGACGGCGACATCGACCATTGCCGGCGACACAATAGCGCAGAACAGCCCCGCCTTTGTGCTTACCGTTAATGAAAAGTGAGCCGGCCTCTGATGATAACGTAGAGAATCGGGTAGGAGGGGGCCTTGCGGCCCCCGTCCTCCCACACCACCGGACGTACTCATCGTATCCGGCGGTTTCTTTCAACCGTTCAACTGCCCGTATCCGTGCGGTCAAGGCGCGTTGTCGGTCTTTCGCCGCGGACGATCGTTGCTCCTCGACAGGAGGCACAGCCTCCTGCACCGGAGGCGTTGCTTCCGGTGTCCCGACAGTTTGGAATACCTCCTCACCATCCGGGTCGGGGCGCGGCACCTTCAGGGTTAGCTCATCGAGCATCTCCCAATAGGTCCGACGGGGCCCTTTGGCCTCGGGTGTTCTTTGCTGCTCCGTGTCGTCCATCGAGACTTTCCGATACTGCCCTGGGTCAAAAGATTCGGCCCTTCGCACGCCGCGACAAGGGAGGCGTCCCTCGGCGATGAGTCGCGGCGGCTACTACGGCCTCTGCTGACTTCTCCATGCCCCTCTCGACAGGTTGCCCCGTCGATAGCCTTGCGGCAGGCGTGGAGATCTCCCACGGTAAGTCATGTGTCCCTGGCTCAGGCCCCGCCGGATTTATCGCCGCGACATCCGAATGAGTATGGGCGTCTCGGTCCATTGCCCGATGACCCATGCCGCAACGGCCTTGTATCCGGTTTCTGTTCGTCGGGTCTGAACTCCCGTCATGGAGTCGCGTCCCTCAGCGGCAACGCTATCCCTCGCTTCCTTCAGATTCGGCCTCGCGGCCGACACCCTTGCTTAGACGGACGGTTCCGCTCATTACGGCCCGTAGAGGGCTTGCACCTCCTAAACACATGACATGCGTGGCGCACAGAAGAAAGCCCGTGGCGTGAGGGCCACGGGCTTTTAGATGTCGGCGAACGGAGTCAATCGGGCCGGTTGCTCCGCGGAGGGTCGCCGACGGGGATTAATATCGTCTTTCCATTGAACGCCAACTACTGCCATTCGGCATAAGAAAATGATTTTTCCGAAATTCTCCTGTCGGCGTTGCTTTCCGATAGGTGGTCGCTTCCAGCAGGCCGGAACTGCTTCAGATTGTTGCGGACCACAAACATCATCTTGGATTTCTCCCCCGCCGATTCCTTCCACTGCGCCAGATTCTTCCCCGAAACCGCGACGACCTTTGCGTTCGGATCAACTTTCAACTGAAGATCGGCGATCGGAGAACGGCCGGCCTGGAGCCGAAATAGGGTGCGGGTTCGAAGCCTTCCCTGGTTCAGTGTCAGGAGCGTCTGAATCTCGATTAAGGGCCGCGCATCCGCGGCGGCGAGCGCCGGCGGCCGCGCATGCCAGGTCATCATCGCTTCGGTTCCCCCGAAAGCGTGATCAGCGCCCCATCGGAATGAGTCGAGCCGGCAATCGATCGGTCCGCAGGCTGCGTGGCGGGCGTTGGATTCTGGGCGTTGGCCCGATTTGCAATACCAAGGAATGCGAGCGCGCAGCAGAGCGAAAGTCGTATCACGACGAACTCCTTCAGACCAATCGATCTGAGCCACCGACGATGGATCGCCCGATAAGATGCGCCACACGGAGAGTCATTACATCGCACTAGATGAGGCCATTATGACGCCGCATTGTCCCACTACCCAGAGATCTGCCCCTTAAAGCGGTTGAACTCGCTTCGGCACGTCGTTTGTGATGAGTCTCAACGAATCGGTTCCTATCCCCTGGCGGAGGTCTATATGTCGGGTACTGCTCGTCTTGTTTTGCTCGTGCTCCTGATCGTCATACTCATCGGATTGTTACCGGTGTGGCCCTATGCGAGCGGCTTTGGATATTATCCAAGCGGCGGCGTGGGCCTGATTCTCCTCATCCTGATTATCCTTCTCGTGCTCGGGAAAATCTGACGACGCCTTTCAAACCAGCGGCGCAACGATAAGCTCCCGGCGATGCGAACCAACGCAGAGCATCGCCGGGATGCAGGGCTTCCATTGCGGTGGGATACGCCTGCTCGCTGGGCGATA
The DNA here is from genome assembly GCA_963754335.1 of uncultured Phycisphaerales bacterium. Taxonomy (GTDB): domain Bacteria; phylum Planctomycetota; class Phycisphaerae; order Tepidisphaerales; family Tepidisphaeraceae; genus JBBSDP01. Next base: position 1,119,273 of record CAVWFQ010000003.1, on the reverse strand, counting down.
CACGTTCTTCGCGAGCCGATCCCCCTTCTCAACGATCACGCCCACTTGGAGAAAAAAGCCGCCGCCAACGCGCTGGAATTGCTGAACCGCTGGCCCGAGCCAACGCCGCCGGAGAACTGGGTCGCGGCGATGACGGCGATTTCGCGAGACGAGGCGGAGCATCTTTCGACGGTCTGCAGACTGCTGGCCCGGCGTGGCGGACGTCTAACCAAATCGCATTCCAACCCATACGCCAGCGCGCTGCATCAGATCGTTCGCAAAGGGCGGGGTACCGAGGAGCTTGTGGACAGGCTGCTGGTCTCGTCGCTGATCGAAGCGCGCTCGTGCGAACGATTTCGATTGCTCGGGGAAGCATCGGACGATGCGGAGCTCTGCAAACTATATCGCGCCTCTGGGCCTCGGAGCATGGGCACTATTTGAATTTTCTCCAACTCGCCGAGCAGGTCTTCGAGAAGAAACTGGTCGCGGTGCGATGGGAGCAGATGCTTGATCGGGAGGCGGAAATTATCCAGTCGCAGCCTGCCGGACCGAGGATGCACAGTGGCCTGGGCGCCGATGCGGGTGACTGACGACGGAAGAATCCAGGAGCCGCGCACGAAGTAAGCGGGAATGCGGTCGGTAAACGAGACAACTTTCCCGCTTACTTCGTGCGCGGCTCTTTGCGGACGACAGTTATACGCTCGATGAGCAGGGAGAACGCATGGCGCACTTCTTAAAGCGGCAACCCGACAAATGTTGAGACGACGTAGAACAGCCAGCCCAATGAGGCGGCTGTGAGCGAAGTACGACACACGGCAAAGCCCGATTTGACACGCCACGACACCCAACTCGCCGCGGCTGGGATGAACAACAAAATCCCGGTGAGATACAAATTGAGTTCGGCATTCATTCGAGGAACGCCGCACCATTCGCCCTTCCAGGTGACCATCGAAATGCGGCATTGGTGGGCGAGGCAAATGATCCCCAGTCCAGACACGATCGCCACTGCGGCCGCCGCCCACCCAATCTGAGGATCAGCACGCCGCTCGATACGCGCCGAACGATATTCCAGTATCGCTGACATAACGATCAGTACGTGCGACCCAGATATCCTACGATGGCGCGCTTCAATTCCAGGTCATCAAATGGGCCGGAATGGCGATAAAGCACTTTTCCCCCGGGCGCCACCAGAACCGTGAACGGCACCGGACCCTCCCACTTGGGATCAAGCGCGTTCACGATCGCGTCCTTGTCGTCGGAGGCATACAGGTAGTTTGTCGCCGAGACATGCCGTTTCTGGAGAAAGCTCAGGGCGGTGTCTTTCCGCGTCAGGTCGTCCATGCTGATCGTGACGAGCTCAAAACCGCGGTCGCGATAAATTCGCTGAATCGTAACCAGATCAGGCATTTCAGCCACGCATGGACCGCACCACGTCGCCCAGACATTGATGAGCCGTAACTTTTTGGAATCGTTTGCGGCGAGCGCCTTGATTGCGGCGGCATCAATCGTCTTAAGCTCGACCGGCTCCTTATCCCACTGTTCGATCGCCTTGCGGGCGTTGTCGCTCTTGGAGATCCATTTCGTCGAGCAGCCAAAGACATGCGTCTTCTCCACGGCGACCGGCTTGCCCGCCAGGAGCGCGTCGATCGCATCGGTCGCGTCGTGGTGATGCACCGTTTTCACTTCCGAATCATCGATCCTTCCCACATAGCGAAGCTTTCGATCCGAATCGAAAATGAAAACGTGCGGCGTGGCCTGCACTCCATACGCGTGGGCGACCTTCTGCGTGTCGCCGTCATACAAATAGGGAAAGTTGAAACCCTGATCTTTCGCGCGGACCTTCATGTCTTCGAGCGAATCATTGAGATCCGAATATCTGAGCTCGTCGAGCGTCAGGGCGTCTGGGTTATTCGGATTGATCCCAACGATCGAAACGCCTTTATCCTTGTAGTCCGCGGCCATCTTCTTGATCCGGCCTTCGTACGCCTGCGCGGTCGGACAATGATTGGACGTGAAAATAATGACGAGGATCTTTGCGTCAGCGAAATCCTTGAGGGTGTAGCGCTTTCCATCGACGCCGGGCAAATCGAAATCCGGCGCGGGGGCGCCAATTTCAAGCGTCTTTACATCCTCCCCCGATGCGATCGGCGTCCGAGGCCCCGGCAGCAGAAGCGCCAGGAAGAGAAAGCCAATCCGTATGACGCCATGATGACTCATCGCATCACTCCCAAAACACTTATTTCGATTCGAGCTTCTTGATGAACAGATCCTTGGCATGAATTTCCATGGGGCCACCGGCATGAATCTGTAGCGCGCAAATTCCCTCGCGCGGAATCTGATCGGCCGGCTCGGGCTCGGTGTAGTCGACGCACTTATATCCGTTGATCTCCTGAATGATGTGCGGCCCCTGTGCGGTAATGACGTATTCGTTCCAACCGTCGCGATGGATCGCTTTTTCGATCTCATCTTTGGGCGGCTTCACGAGGGTTTTGTTGCGGCGGGATTCATCGTACAAACCGCCCCAGTAGTCCTGTCCGACATCGGCCTGGTAGCCGGACACTTCGGTGGAATTGGGCACGCGCTTGCTGCGGAACTGCATGCCGCTGTTCGCCTGGCCGCTGGTGTTGACCAGGCGGAATTTGAATTTCATCACAAAGTCGCCGTAGCTTGCAGTCGTGGCGAGAAATTCGTTTTGGTGAATGCCTGGACTTTTCCCGACGATCTCTCCATTTTCGGCCGACCAGAGCTTCAAGTTCCCTTCCCACCCGGTCAGGTCCTTGCCGTTGAACATCGGCTCGAATCCGGCGTCCGGGGCCGCATCCTCGGCGCGAATGAAAGCGATGAGAAGGAGCACGGCGATTGAAGCGATGAGGATAATTGATTTCTTCATGTCGTTCCTCCGCGTTTTGTTCTTCTTTCCATTCTTAGTTCGGCATTGAGGGCATATCGTCATTCAACGTTGGATGTTCGATGTTCGATGTTCGAATTGTCTTATTTCCCCTTACCACCTTCACGCTTTATTTGTTCAGCTTTGGCCTGAAGATCGGCGAGCCACGCGGCCAATTTCCCTGGCGGCTTTTTGGGTGGTTTGGGTCCGTCGAAGGGTGAACCCAAAAGGTCCTCGCCTCCACGGCGTCGATTGCCGCGTGTCGGCTTGGTTTCAACAAACACACGGCCCCCTTTCTCCGCCTCTTCGCGCTGCTTGATATGGTCGCGGATCACTTTGCTCTCGATGATTCCCGCAGCCGTGCTGGCAAATATGTACAGGTTCAATCCCGCCGGGCCCTTGTAGAGAAAAATCGGAAAAAGCAGGGTCGACATCCAGGTCATCATCTTTTGCTGCTGCGCCTGCTCCGGCGTCGCCGCCACCGGCTTGGGCGTGTACTTCTGCTGGAGGAACATCACGCCGCCCATCAGGATCGGGAGCAGATTGAACGAGTCGAGCTGAACATTGGCGAACGGGATCGTGATCTGATGAAACGGTATCAGCGCATCCGGACGGGCCAGGTCCGCGATCCACGTCAGATGAAGGCGCCCAAACCAGAGGAACGGCGAGAGGCGTAGTTCGAAGGTGCTCTGTAATGCCGTCCAGAGCGCGATCCAGATCGGCATTTGCAGGAACATCGGCAGGCACCCCAGCACTGGGGCCATCCCCTGCTCCTTATAGAACTGCATCATCGCCTTATTGAGCGCGTCTTTGTCGTCGGCGTATTTCTTCTTCAGCCGCTCCATCTCGGGGCCCATTTTCCCCATCCGCATCATGTGGACCTGCGATTTCTTGGTGATGGGATGAAGAATTAAGCGAACGAGACAAACCAGGGCGATAATCGCCAGACCCCAGTCATGGAAAAGAACGCTGTGAAAGATGCCGAGCAGCCAGACAAGTACCGCCACCAGCTTGGGAAACGTGCAAAATGCGCAATAGCTGCTTCCGACAATGAGAATCTTGTCATACATCCGCGGAAACGCCGAGTAATAGGGCGTTTCAAACACCGTGCGCATCTTCGGCCCGAAATAAACGCTTAGTGGGAATTGGACCTGCGTTCCCGCGGTGAGCACAGTCATACCGGTGGCGAAGCTGGTCTTGATGTCGTTGTGGTCGAGGTTGTCAGGATCAAGCGCTGTTGAGTTGATGCTGTATTTCTCAGCGCGGAGCCGGGCGCCAACGGCAGCGGAAGAACCAGCGCGTCGAAATAAACGCTTCCCGCTCCCGCCCACACCGCTGACTGATTCTTATCCTGCGAGAAGTCCTGGGAAACCTTGTCTTTGTGGAATTCCTCGGCGACATGCTGAACGACGCGGATGCTGGATCCTTCGTTATAGCCTGCGATAATCTGGCGGTCGGCGCCGCGCTCGACCTCTTTGGGCGGAACAGTCGGGCCGTTAAACCCAGTCACAATTTTGAGATCCCGGCCGCTCAGATTTTCGATGTTGTAATTGACCGACACCTCATAACCCTGAGACTGTGAGTCACGGTGTGGGAGCGTATAGGTCTTGGTCAGCCGCACCGTTTTCTGATCACCAGGAAGGGCGACGAGCAGGGAATAGGTCGCGGTGCCGTCGGCGGGGTTCTGGCTTTGAAGATTCCACGGAGTGGTCGAAAGATCGAGACTGCTCCCGTTAATTTCGATGAAGCTGGTCCCCAGCGGTTCGGTTCCCGGATGATCTGCGTAAGGCTGCTCAAATGAGTAACGCGAAGTGTCTTTTACCGCCTTCTGAAACTGGTTGAGTGTGACCTGGCGCACCCCCGCGCCCACCGAAGACAATTCCAGTTGCATCGCCCAGGTCGGATCCTTGGCGACCCCGGAGCCCAGGTCGACATTCGTCGAATTGGTGTCCCCTTCCACTACGTGCAATCCAGCCGTAATGGACGGTACGGTTGCCGGCAGCGTTGAACTGGTCGCTTCCGGCGCCGTGGTCGGCGAAGGCTCCGAGATCGGCTGCGTGGAGGAGGACTCCTCCTGCAGTTTACGCGCGCGGGCCTCGGCCCATTCGGGGTGGCGCTTATCAACCACATACTGCGCGCCGAACCAGAGGCCGATCACCGCCAGGGACGCAATCATCAAAATGAACGTTCGCTTATTATCCATCAATTTCTCTGACTGCCCGGATCATCTTCCGTCCAGGAGCCGGGTGCCCAGGAAGTTGTCCAGTTCGGGGATCGCCTCGACCTTTTTGACCGTCGTGTCGACGTCGTACATGAGTCGGACGAATTCCAGATACGTATCGGTCACCACGACGAAGCTGCTCCTGGGATCGCGATCTCGCGGCTGACCGACGCTGCCGACGTTGATAATCGCCTTCTCGTCGGTCAACTCGAAGCGATAGTCAAGCTCGTCGGGGCTATAAAAATCGGGCCCTTCTAGAAACACGCCCGGCACGTGCGTGTGGCCTACAAAGCAGAGCCGCTCGAAACGGTCGAAGATGCTGACGAATTTTCCGGGATTCGTATAGATGTCGTCAGGGAAAATGTATTCATTCACCGGCCGGCGCGGCGAAGCATGGACCGCGACGAATTCCGGCGTCTTGATCCGCACCGGGAGATTGCCCAGAAACCGCCAGCGGCTCGCCCGCCGGGCCACGTCCGGATCGTTTTCGAAACAGGAGCGCGTCCAAAAGCAGGCGGTTTCCGCTCCCGCATTGAAGTTGAACGGCTCGTAGAAGACCGCGAAATCGTGGTTTCCCATGAGCGAAGCCCGGCATCGGGAAATCACCAGATCCATGCATTCCATCGGATTGGGCCCATATCCGATGATGTCGCCGAGGCAGACAATGTGCTGAATCCCCCGCCGCTCGATCTCTTGCAAGACGGTGGTGAACGCCTCAAGGTTGCCGTGAATATCGCTGACGATCGCAAACATGCCGCTGCCGCTGCTCCGCCCGGGCCGGCGGCACATGCCCCGGCCGCGCCGCGACGATTCCGCCGCGACACGCCCATATTTCGCTCCAACCGATGCATCACGCCCGAGCAAACGGGCGAGGCGCCAGATTCGATGATGGTACGGGTACCCATACCGACCGTCAATTTCCCCCTCCGCCCGGACCGTTCGGCGGGGGTACATGACAGAATCGGCGGCGGGGTGCATTCCCCCTCTCCCAGTACGCTGGGAAGAGGGTTGGGGTGAGGGTCATTCCGTATCGCGCGTGGAAGACCCTCACCCGCGCCCTCTCCGGAGTACCGGGCGAGGGGGAGACTTTTTGGGCCGCCGAATCTGTCACGCACGCGTTCGCCGGGAAGAACTGATCCGTCCGTTGCTCGTTGTTTTAAGCTGGGGAGCTCGAAGGAGAAAGCTGCTGATATTGCTCGATCAGCGGCAGTTCAGCGGCGGCGAGGAAGAGCGGGCCCATCGGCTGACCGTGACGGAAATCGCGGGGCTCACAGAAGGTCGCGGCGCGGACCAGGCGGTGCTTGGTGCGAACTACACCGACAGTATATTCCGCCGTAAAGATGTAGCGGTACCGATTCCCTTCGATCCCGTAAATCACGTCGCTGACTTTGAGATTCGCCGCCCCGGGTATGGGAAAATGGTGGGCCACCCGTGCGGTGAGGCGCAGGGGATCGAAGGGGCTGTAGTTCATCCGCCATTCCGTGGCCAGCCGTCTCAAAGCGATGCGGCGGCGGCGGCGCTGGGCGCGATCGACGAAGGTGGCCGCTCCAGTCAAGCACAAGGCCAGGCTAAGAATCCCACCGGGTGTCATGGAATAGTCGGGACAATCATGGCGCAGGGGCCGTGGGCTTGGTTGTCGGGGGAGCGCTCAGGTCGATGAATGAATAGTCCGGCGCCGGTATCGGAAGCTGAGTGCTGATCCAATTGTAAATCTGTTTGTAATGCTGATCAGTGCGGCTGCGGACGATCCCCTTGTAGCCGCTCTTACCCGGATGAGGAAGGTCGGCAAACTCCGGCGGCAGCACATACTGAAGCAGCAGCGATTGATCCGGCGTTTCCCGATCGATGAACTGGTATCGGCGTCCATTCAGCGTCCTGGCGTATTTCTGGAGAATCACGAAATCGGTGTACGCCGCCGCTTCGTTATCCGCCTGCGGATACAGGTACAACCCCCCCGCCGAATGGCCGCCGTGACATTTGCTGGTGGCGCATCCTGTACCGAGGGCGCGGACGATGTCGCGACGGAAGTAGAGCAAGGGCGGGGGATCACTCAGGATGTGCACGCCATCGCGCATGTCGCGCTTACCTTCATCGAGAATGAGATACGCCTGTTGGACCGGAGCAAGGCGGGCGAAATCCGAGTTGCTCATGCCCTTGAACGTCAGGAATTTCTTTGCGCATCGGGATCGATATGGATGCGAACATTGGAATCATTCTTTCCCAGTTCTATTTCGCGAATTCGGTTGATTTCCTCCGCCGTGACCATGCGCGTGACGCCGGAGCTATCAGTCGGGGCCTCCGGAACGTGTACTGCCGTCTCCTGAGTCGCGGCCGGTTTCGTGGTGGCGACCGATTCGCCGGTGGTTGGCCCGCGGGCACGAAGTTGCTCGTTCACCGAGTCGAGCAGGTCATTGACCTGGCGATTCCGTGGATCGAGACGGCGTGCATCTTCGAGCACTTCACGCGCCGATTGGTAAGCATGATGATCGGCGGCATAGTGCGCCAGGTCGAGCCGGCCCGAGACGTCGCTGCGATCAAGCTTCGCCAGTTTTTGGTGGACATCCTTTTCAACTTCGTCGTTGTAAGTGATCGACGAGACATTGGCTCGGCTGATCGTGACCGTTTTCTGCGCGTCGCCGCCGGGCGGAGTGATGTCAACGGTCCCCTTGTCTTTATTCTCGACGACGTCCCCTTCGAAGCGGTTGTTATCCTGCGTGATGACGACGCCAGGCCGCGCAAGCAGCGCCGAAGCGAGCAACAAGATGCCGACGATGCCGCCCGCTCCGATCAGCCGATACCGACCCATATCGTTTCTCCTGCCAGCGAGAGCGCTTAATGTAAAGGGACCGGTCGGCGCGGGCAAGTTTACGGGTTTCGAGTGCCAAGGACCGATCATCGTCTTTTGCACGAGGACGCGCTGGCTTACGCCCGCGGCTATGAAGGAAAAGCGAAATCCAGTTTGCGACTTCCTTGCTAGCCGCCGGCGTAAGCCAGCGCGTCCTTTACAGCGCAAAAGGACCTTTTTTTCCAGATCTCACGAAATCGGTCGAACACGCCCATCTCCGTGACCGGAAGGGGAACCCCAGATCCCGGGCAGCGGTCTTGCGCAATAGGGGCAGAGTCCGTCGGCCGCGATTAGGTTTTCGATCACGCGAAATCCAAATCGCCGGATAACCGTTTTATCGCAGTGGTGGCAGCGCGTGTTTTCCCACTCTCCCACCTGCCCGGGCAGGTTGCCAGGATACAGATATTTCAGACCGGCCTGCGTTCCGAATTCAACGATTCGCAATAAGTCTTCGGCCTCGGTTCGGCGCGGCTCGGTCATTTTGTAGTCGGGATGAAACACCGTCATGTGCCAGGGGATGAGCGGGTCGATGGTGGCGATGAATTCCGCCATGCGTTTTGAGTCGTCGGCGTCGTCACTGAATCCGGGCACGACGAGAGTCACGATCTCAACCCAGAAGCCACGTTCCTTGAGCCTGCGGATCGTGTCTGTCACGTGTTCCATCACCCCGCCAAGCTGACGGTAATGGCGTGGATCAAAGGTCTTCAGATCAACTTTGTAAGCATCGACCCGGGGTCGGATGAAGTCGAGCACCTCAGAGGTGGCGTTGCCATTGGAAATGTAGGCGCATTTAAGGCCGCGCGATCGACCAGCGCGAAAGACCTCCATCGCCCATTCGCTGGTGATCAGCGGCTCGTTATAGCTTGAGGCGATGATCGGAGCCCCGTGACGCAGCGCATGTTCGACCAATTCCTCCGGCGTCGTCTGTCGCGGCGACGCGACGGCATCGGGATCGCGCAGCATCTGGCTCGTCACCCAGTTCTGGCAGTAGCCGCAATGATAATCGCACCCGACCATCCCAAAGGTCAGCGCGTCGCTTCCGGGGAGCAGGTGAAAGAAAGGCTTTTTTTCGACTGGGTCGCAGGCCAGCGCGCCGACGTAACCATGAGGAACCAGAAGCGTACCTTTGTCGTTGAAACGAACCCTGCAGACGCCGTCGCGGCCCGGTTTGACCAGGCAGCGATGCCCGCAGGCAAAACACCGGATGTCGCCGTTCTCACGGCGTTGAATTAATTCCTCAGCCGCCGGTGCGCTGAAGCGATGCAACATTCCTTTGAGCGAACGGAGACGTTCTTTGTCTTCAAGGATTTCGAGAGGCATCTGATGCCTCCATGATGACCGAAGTTGAATCGAACCTAAGGTATTTTAGGCGGCGATTCAAGGCGAAGCGGCGCAATGGGGTCGCTCCGGGTGCGTGACAGAATCGGCGGCAGAGTTTTTCTCCCTCTCCCAGTACTCTGGGTACTCTGGGAGAGGGTTGGGGTGAGGGTCATCCGTATCGCGCGTTGAGGACCCTCACCCCGCGCCCTCTCCCGGAGTACCGGGCGAGGGGGAGACTTTTTGGACCGCCGAATCTGTCACGCACCCGGTCGCTCCGAAAGAATTTGGGATTGTGAACGCGCGGTGCGTGAATTGTGACGCGGTTTCAGTTTGACGGCCTCCCGCCACTGCCTCACAATCCGCGCGATGCGATCGATCAGGTGGGCCGGCTATCTCACGATGCCTTTCGCGCTGGTGGTTCACTGGCGGTTTGCCCACACCCCCGGCCAGCCGGGCAAATCCTGGGAGCCGACGGTCACCTTTGCCCTGGCGGCAATCGCGATGATTCCGCTGGCGCGCCTGATGGGAATCGCCACCGAGCAACTCGCGGATCGCGTCGGGCCGACGTGGGGCGGCCTGCTCAACGCGTCATTTGGAAATGCCGCCGAATTGATTATCGGCATCGTCGCGCTGACCCGGGGATTGAGCGACATCGTCAAGGCCTCGCTGACCGGCTCAATTCTTGGAAATCTGCTGCTGGTTTCCGGCGGGGCCATGGTCGTCGGAGGCTGGAAGCGCGAACGACAGCGGTTTTCTCGTGCCGCCGCCGAGACCAATGCCGGACTGCTTGCCGTTGCGGTCACGGCGATGTTGTTTCCCGCCATCTTTCATTTCAGCTTCAGCGCCCGCGATCCTCATCTGGCGGAGCATGAGATCGGGGTTTCGATCGGCGCGAGCGTCATCCTGCTGGCCGTGTATGGCGCCGGGCTGCTTTTCACGCTGAAGACCCACGCGCATATTTTCTCGCGTCCGCCGGCCCTCACTGACGAGCATCCCGCCGGAATCGGCGGGGTCTCGGGGACCTGGTCGGTGCGACGAAGCGTGCTGGCCCTTCTGATGGCTTCGGTTGGCGTCGCAATTCTCGCCGAGTTGCTTACCGGCACGGTCGAACAGATGGGGCATGCTCTGGGCTGGAACAAGATATTCGTCGGCGTGATCGTCCTGGCGATCATCGGCAACGCCGCCGAGCATTCGACGGCCTTTCTGCTTGCGCGGCGCAATGATATGGACACGGCGATGGCGATTACCTACCAGAGCAGCCTGCAAATCGCCCTGTTCGCAACGCCGGTCCTCGTGCTGTTCGGACTGTTGATCCCTGCAGGGTCCCACGCAGAGCGGATGAATTTGATTTTCACCCCGATGGAGGTGGCCGCGGTCCTCCTCACGGTGGCGGTCGTCGTGATCATCGGAATGAACGGGGAAACCAACTGGTTTGAAGGGGTCTTGTTACTCGCCGTCTATGCGATTCTCGCGATCACTTTCTTTTATATCCCCCTCTCACACGGGGAAGGATATGATTCGGGAACGGAGTCGATCCATGCCGTTGCAGGAGAACGAACTGGCCCGCCGTGATGGTGCTGCAGTATTGGTCCGCGCCATCCGCTGCGCGTACGGTGGGAACTGAACGGGCTGAACACCTCGGATGGAAACGATCTGCGCTGCATTTTTACGGCCAGCGTACAGGCGGTGGATAACCCGCTGGATCGACGGATGTTCGCTGAAGTGCTGCTCGCCGGACGAAATGTGGTAACCGGACAGGATCTGTCAGCGCATTTCGCGCCTGCGCTGCAAGCGCAGCCGCCAAAGCCGCCGCGCAATCCACCGGAGCGGCCTGGGCGGAAGGAAGCGAAGCGACGCGGCGTTCGATGATCGATGCGATCGTGGCCGCGTCCCGTCCCGCCGCTTTCGCATGCGGGGTCGAGCTTCTGGCCCCATTCGATGTCGATTTCCAAAGCCTCAGTTATGAGCAGCAACGGCTCCGCAAGATCCAGCAATCCATGCTGGATCAGCGTGCCGCGGGCGAACTCGAGCAGATGCAACGTACCGCCCAGCTCGTGCGCGAGTTTCAGGAATTGCGCAAAGCGACGCCGGAACTGTCGGCCGGGAAAGTGCTCGAACGGGTCAGCCCTTCCGATCGCGGATCGATGCTGCGGACGCTGCTCATGGCCAGCGCCCAGAACAAGCAAAAACCGTCTCTCTGGGCAGTCGCAGGTCCGTATCTGGTTCGGATTGACGCATCGCAACGATCGGCGCGGCCGGAATTGACTGCCCTTCCGCCGACGCTGGGTCCCCTGCGCAGCGTGCAATCGACGGATCTGGAAGGACAACCGGCGCTTCTGGTTGGCGCGCAGAGCGGGGTGATGGTACTGCGCCCCGATGCACTCGGAGAACCCAGACTCTATCGCGTTCCCGACTTTCAATCGCAGCTCGGGTTCAATCAGGTTGTTTTCGTGGCACAGCACCGGAGCCTCATCGCCACTCACGGGGAAGCCGGCGTGGTTTGGTGGGACCGCGATCAACCCGATACGCCGCGCGCGGTCCTGCCGCCGGCGCGGTTTGGGGTATCAGCACGACCGACGACGATCGCAATGAGCATGAACAGCGACAGCAGCGGGATTGCCCGCAGTTCGGGTGGATTGCCCGCTGGCCCGCGAAACCTTCAGGCGCTTCCGGAGGGTTCGGTGCTCTTTAGCGTGGGCGATCGCCTGTTTCGGTGGGACGGAGCGACGATGCATCCGGTGCTGTGCGAATCACCCGATGAGATCGTGGCAATCGTGGAGAACGACGCGCGTTCTCTGATCGTCGTTTTTGAAAATGGCACGATCCGCCTGATCGAGAGCAGTTCGCCAGGCCGGGAACTGGAGACACAACGTCGAGGCGTGCGGGTGCGGGCCGCCTCGACCCTTCCCTGGCTGGACGGAAGGCGACTCCTGCTGGCGACTGACGGCGGGCCCGTGCAATGCATCGGCCTCGAAGACGGCCTCGTCACCGAGTATCTAAGCCCCTATCGCAGTCTCAGAATGGTAAATGGTTCGACAGCGAGCCTAGCCGCCGTTTCCCCGGATCGGCAGCGCATCGTTTTGTGGGAAAGCTGGGACGGCCGACAGCCGTCGGGAGAGATCTATCTGACTGGTCTGACACGACACCGGATCGCTGACATCGCTTTCGGATGAGTCACCAACATCCACGACGGGGCAGAGCCCCGTCGTGGAGGGAAATCAACGGTGTCCAAGGTCTGTGGCGACCTGGGATTTCCCCCCGACCGTTGGGGCGATTACCTTCTGATTCATGAGAATCCAATTCTGCGGCGCGGATCGGACGGTGACGGGCTCAAGTCACCTTCTTGAAATTAACGGATTGCGGATTTTTCTGGACATGGGCCTTTACCAAGGGCGCGAGAAGAGGCGAACCGGATCAATGGTTCGCTCCCGGCCGACGTCAAAACCGCCGACGCGATCATCCTTTCTCACGGCCATCTCGATCATTGCGGAAAGCTGCCGGTGGCGCTGCGCGGGATTTGCCGGCCCGATCTATTGCACCCCCGCCACGGCGGAAGTCGCTCGAATCGTCCTGGCCGATTCGGCAAAAATTCAGGAAGAGGACGTGAATTACATCGCGCACCGTTCGCGAAATCCCGGGGAACCGGCGCCGCGAATGCTTTACGGTGTCGCGGACGTGCCAAACGTGATCAAACGTTTTCAACGCATTCCCTATCAGCAGAAGACGGATCTGGGCAAGGGCGTGTCATTTACCTTTTTCGACGCCGGCCACATTCTGGGATCCGCTTACGTGCTGTTGGAATGGAACGAAGGCAACAAGCCGCGAACACTGATTTTCACGGCGGATGTGGGGCGTTATGACGCTCCAATTTTACGCGACCCGCAAGTCATCCCCGGTCCGGTTTCAATGGTGATCACCGAAAGTACTTACGGGAACACTTCGCATGGACCGATGGCGGCGGTCGGACCGCAATTTCTCGACGCGGTGAAAACTTGCATCGCGAAAAAGAGCCGGATGATCGTTCCATCATTCGCGGTCGGGCGAACGCAGACTGTGTTGTGGTATCTGGAACAGTTCGTCGCCGCAAAGCAGATCCCTGCGATTCCGGTTTTCGTCGATAGCCCGATGGGTGTCGAAGTAACCCGCGTCCACAGTCAGTTCCGGGAGAATTACGATGAGCAGACCAATCAAATGATTGGTAAGGGGGACCTCTTCAGCCTATTGCCGATCACGTTTGCGTCCAGTCCGGATGAGAGCAAGCGGATCAATCGTCAATCGGGTCCTTGCGTGATCATCGCCTCCAGCCCGACGTGCGAATTCGGGCGCGTTCTCCATCACCTCACGCAGAGCGTCGAGAATCCGGATAACCTGATTGTTTTTTGCGGATGGATCCCGCCCCAGACACTCGGGCGGCGTATTCAGGACCGCCAGCCGCGCATTCGGATTTACGACCGATGGTATGATCTGAAGTGCCAGGTCAGGACGATCCATGGACTGAGCGCGCACGCCGACGGCGACGAACTGCTGCGCTTTCTGCGCCGAACCCTGACCGACTCGACAGAATTTTTCGTAGTCCACGGCGAGGTGGATCAGGCGGAAGGATTTGCTCAGCGCCTGCTCGCCAACGGAGCAGCGGCGGCGACGGTGCCGGCAATAGAGACATCAATCATCGCCTTTGCCCCCAGCCCCGCAGCTGCGAAATCTGAACCGCGGGCGGCCGATGCCGAATGATGCCAATCTGATTCAACCACGCAGACGCAAAGGACGCGACGAGGGACACGAAGAAAGACGTTGCAAATTCTCCCCAGATCAGACTTTTGTCTTCTTCGAGTCCTTCATTCGCGCCCTTTGCGCTCACGCAGTTTTGCCGTTTTACACAGCGAGCGGCGAGACCTGGAACTCGCGCACTTCGGCTTCCAGGCTATCGATCCGCTCTTGCTGCTCGCGAATCAGCCGGTACAGCGCCTGGACGGCCGCCAGGGTGACGCCGCTGGCATCCGCGGCGTGGATGTGCTTGTCGGAATCGCCCAGTCCGAACGCCCTGGCAAAGTCCTGAGCCATGGGCCCCAGGTGCCGCACGGAACGACCTTCGGCCTTGTAATTCCAGGATTCGAGCCGCAGCCCATCGACGCCTTCGAGAATGGCGTGAGTGTCGATCGAACCGAAGTTTTCCTTTTGAGCACGATCGCTGACGAAAATCGGCAATATCGATTCCCGCCCGCGACGGCCCTCGGTCTTTTCGACCACCAAACCGTGAGCCGTCAACTCCGGCTTCACATAGAGCTTCTTAGTCTTGGGCTGTGCAGCCACGTCCACCGGGGACGATTTTGGCATTTTCTGTTCCATGAGCATTTCTCCTGAAAAAGGGTTGGACCAAACATTTTTTGGCGCACTGCGAACAAACGCAGGCGCGGAACGAGCGCGGGCGAATTCCATTCGCTTAAACACCGACAGAAACCGAGCGGTCGTGGTCCCTGCAAGCAGAATTTACTTATCGCAAGTGCCCGAAAAAAATTTGCGATCAAAATCGGATCGATGGTCGAAAGACCATCAAAAGAAATTGAGGTCGCATCCGCATCCCTGCGCGGCGCGGACCTCCGTGTCGGCACTGCCTGTCTCCCGGTTTTTGACGTGCTGTCATCCGGACGGGAGACGTTTTAAAAAATTACAAAAGCCAATCGCCCAGAAATTGGCCGTATGCACTAGAGGAGCAAACAGATTGGAAGAAACCCCAGGCCGGGCATTCTCTTCCCAAAAATTGCTCGCACACCCACTGAAGTGATCGCACCATAAAGGGCATTCTCAACAGTGTCAACAATATTTTGCCCGATTTATTGAATTTTTTTGTAATATTTGACAGGCTCCTCCCCACTCATTTAGGCTTCCGCCCGTGACCGCCGAGATCGTGGACGGATTTATTTCGTTCCGCGGTGCGGGGAACCCATGGGTTTCGGATTGTTTCAGCCGGAACCAGGGGCGCAGGGATTCACAAAAATCCCGGGGCACTTTCAGGCCCTAGCCCGTCAGCTAACCCCGTAGGCATTTGAAAGGGCACAACGTGAGGCTCTGGCGCAACCTTCTCCCGTCGCGTGCCGATTCCAGGCAAACGCTGTGCATGTGGAACCACCGCTGGCCGCGATCGACGCGGCGTGGCTTTGGGATCGGACACTATTTTCATGCATACCGCTACAGACGGGCCCTCAAAGCCCGCCGCCTTGGCGTTACTTTCCGGTGAACGTCCTCGAAATGTCGGGTGGAAACAGGCCGCCGGCCTGCTCTTCGGGGACTGGGGCACGAGCCGGCTCTATGTCCTCGGTTTGGCATTCTTTTTCGCACAACGCAGCAGCCTCTACCTCATCATGGCGATGAGTCTGCTGATTCTCGCGGTGGGCTGGGCGTATAGCCAGATCTGTCGGATCTATCCCGATGGTGGCGGTGTCTACACCGCCGCTAAACATCGCAGCCACATGCTCGCCGTCGTTGGTGCGCTACTGTTGTTCGCCGACTATGTCGTGACGGCGAGCCTCAGTTCGCTCGATGCATTTCGCTACTTCCACCTTCCGCAGGGTACCGCGCTTTTTGCCTGGAATTCGCCGGGGCTGTGGGCGATTGTCTCGATCATCGCGATCGGGTCATTTAACCTGATGGGGCCAAAACACACGGGGGCATTCGCTGTCGCCGCCGCGGTGGGAATGATCGTCATCACCCTGCTGATTACCATCGGCGCCTTACCGCAGGTGAACTGGCACGAGCTGCCGCACATGGTCGGAAAAGTACATGAGTCGCCGGGTAGACTTTGGATCCACTTCGTCGAGATCGTACTGGCCCTGTCCGGTGTGGAGGCCATCGCCAACCTGACCGGCGTCATGAAAAAGCCGGTCCCCGTCACTGCCCGCAAAGCAATCTGGGTCGTTGCCATCGAAGTGGCCCTCTTTAACGTCCTGCTGGCGATCTGCATGGTCGGGAGCCATAAGCTCTCCAACGGCGACGGCGAGAAATACAAAGACGATATGCTCGCGTTCCTCAGCGGCGCCTACATCGGGCCGTGGGCGGAATTCGGCGTGCGAGCCCTGGGCGGGATCTTGCTTCTCTCCGCCACCAATACCGCCATCACTGACATGATCTCCGTCCAATACCTGATGGCGCGCGACGGAGAACTTCCGCAGTTTCTCGTGCAGCTCAATCGTTTCGGCGTGCCATGGATCCCGGCAGTGATGGCAGCCTCGGCGCCGATCCTCGTGCTGCTGGTGAGCCACAACCTCGAACAACTCGCCGCTCTCTACGCGATCGGCGTGATCGGCGCGGTTGCCATCAACGTCACGCTCTGCGCTATTCACCCGCGACTGAGGCGCATGCGGCGAAAAGTTCCAATGTTGATTCTCGGCGTGGTCCTGCTGTTGATCTGGGTCACGCTTGCCTGCACCAAGCTGCACGCGCTGGTCTTCGTGATCGTCGTGATGGTCGTCGGCCTCACCGCCCGCCAACTCAATAAGTGGCTCGCCACACGCAAAGGTCCGCGTCCGACACTCCTGCGTCAGGCAATCATGGAACAGCTCACGGCTGAGGCGCTGGTCCAGCCCAAATTGCTGCTGGGAACTTACGGGTCGGATCTGCTTGCATCGGCGGCCGTCCGCGCGGCCAAAGAGAAAGGATCCACGCTGGTCGTTTGTTTCATTCGCCAGGTCTCGCTGTCCTACAAGTACGACAAGTCCCGCCTCAATATCGATACCGACATTGCCGCCCTGAAGACCTTCAGCCGATTCCTTGATTTGGGCCATCAAAACGGCGTCCCTATTTTGCCGGTATACGACAGCGGAACGGAGGCCGCCGAGCTGATGGCGGAAACGGCCGCCATTTATGGAGTCAGTGAAGTGCTGATCGGAACGAGCCGTCGCGGCGCGCTGTATCATCTGATCAAGGGGCATTTCCAGGAAAAACTGGAATCGATTCTGCCGGAGGATGTGCCCGTTCGCGTGATTCACCCGGAATTGGACGGGGACGCTCAGACCCTCCTCGCACCACGGACGTTTTCGTCGGCGCCGCAAACCGAGTCAAAGACCGGGCGATCCTGATTCGCGGACCTGTCATTCAAACGCTCACCATTTTCCCCTCAAGGCGGTCCGGCGCCATATAGCGGTTGACGACCTTCTTGATAGTCGTGCCCTGGACGAGGATCGAAAAGAGAACGACCCCGTAGGTAATTGCCACAATCTCGTTGCGGTGGCCACCCGGTGGCAGTGAAAGCGCCATTGCCACAGGCAGTCCGCCGCGCAATCCGCCCCAGGTCAGGATGGGAATCAGCGAACGGCTGGCGCGTCTGCCGTCGGGATGCGAAAGAATCGTTCCTGTGACGCTGATCCAGCGAGCGAGGAGTGCCACCGGAATTGCCACAACCGTGGCGAGCAGCAGGCTGAGATTGTAAGGGGTCACCAGCACCTGTAGCCCGATCAGCAGGAAGAGGAGCGCATTAAGTATTTCCTCGATCAGCGCCCAGAACTTTTCCAGGTCGTCGCGGGTTTCCGCGGCCATGTGAAACATACGGCCCTGGTTACCGATGACCAGCCCCGCGACAACCGCGGCAATCGGCGCCGACATGGAGAAAGCTTCCGCCAGCGCGTAACTCCCCATCACCAGCGCCAGAGTCAGAAGCACTTCAACCTGGAAATCGTGAACTCGGCGGAGAAGCCGGTACACCAGTACGCCCGCGCCATAACCGAGAATTGACCCGCCGAGGGTCTCCCGCACGAAAAGCCACGTTACCGACCCGGGCGTCACTGGCCCTCCGCCCGCCCCGCTTTCGCGAATCGTAAGAAACAGCACCACCCCAATGCCGTCATTAAAAAGCGATTCGGCGGAGATGATTGTCTGTACGCTCCTGGGCGCCCCGATTCCCTTCATCAGTCCGACGACCGCCACTGGATCGGTCGGCGAAATCAGCGCTCCAAACAGGAGGCAGGCATTGAAGGGCAAGGGATTGCCAAGAAGTAAGAATAATTCGTAGGTCAGTCCGCCGATAATGAACATCGACGCGACGGTGGCGAAGACAACCAGCAATGCGGTGACGACCCGATTGTTCATCAGCTCATTGAATTCCACGCTCATCGCGCCCGCAAAGAGGAGAAATCCGAGCATCCAGTGGAGCACCGCGTCGTCGAAATGCACGTCGGCGAGAAATGAAGCGGCAACGCGCTGCACCGGCAACCCGAGCCGCTGGAGGGCGATCAAAATCAGCGAAAGCACCAGCGCGGCCAGCAGGATGCCGATGCTCGCTTGAAGATGCACGAATCGGTAATTAACGTAAGCGCAAATCGCCGTCAGCGTGACAAGAACGGCGATGACCTGGAAAAGGGGCATGAGGATTCAAAACCCTTCAATGCGTTGCTCACCTCGGGCGCGTGACAAAATCGGCGGCGAAGTTTCTTCCTCCCTCTCCCAGTACTCTGGGAGAGGGAGGAGATTTTTTGGCCGCCAAACCCGTCACGCACCCCGTTGTCGGCGTCGGCGTGCATCGCCGCGGGATCGTTCCTAAGATGATCCATCGTGCCGACGCGCAGCGCTCAACATCCTCATCGTCGATGACGAGCCGACGATCCGCAAGATGCTGTCGTTGAGTCTGACCATGGACGGCCATCGCCCAACGGCGGTGGCGACAGCGCCCGCGGCTCTGGCAGAGACCGCGCAGCGCCCCTTCGACCTGGCGATGGTCGACCTCCGGCTCGGAATGGACAAGGGAATGGATCTCGTGCCGAAGTTGCTGTCGGCCAATCCCTGGCTCAAAGTGATCGTCATCACGGCCTTCGCGTCCGTCGACACGGCTGTCGAAGCCATCAAGTCGCGGTGCGGCGGATTATCTTCCCAAGCCATTTACCCCTGCCCAGGTTCGGCTCGTCGTCGATCGGGCCGCGGAAGTGTTGTCGCTGGAACGGCGCGTGGCGGACCTGCAATCCAGCATCGGAGACACCGAGCCGTCGATTGACCTGGAAAGCGCCAACCCCGAAACACGCCGGGCAATTGAGCTCGCCCGCCAGGTGGCCCCCAGCGATGCGACAGTCCTGATCCGCGGCGAGAGCGGAACCGGCAAAGGCGTCATTGCCCGCGCGATTCATGGATGGAGCGATCGATCGGCCGGGCCGTTCGCGACGGTTTCCTGTCCGACGCTTTCTCCGCAATTGCTTGAAAGCGAATTGTTCGGGCACGTGAAGGGGGCATTCACTCGGCGCGCTGCGCGATAATCCCGGCCGCATCGCCGGCAGCGAAGGCGGAACACTTTTTCTCGACGAGATCGGTGACCTTCCCCCGGCTTTGCAGCCCAAGCTGCTGCGCTTCGTTCAGGATCGTGAATACGAGCGCGTCGGCGACAGCGTCACCCGCCGGGCCGATGTTCGCGTCATCACCGCGACCAACGTCGATCTCAATGAAGCGGTGCGTGAGGGCCGCTTTCGCGAGGATCTTCTCTATCGGATCAACGTCATTCAGATCGATCTCATCCCGTTGCGCCAGCGCCCGCAGGACATTCTTTCGATCGCGCATCGTTTGCTGGCGTTTTTCAGCCGACGCCGGCCGATCGAGGGCTTCACCGACGAAGCGGCTTCCGCGATTTGCAGCTATTCCTGGCCCGGCAACGTGCGCGAACTGCGCAATGTGATCGAGCGTGCGGTCATTCTCTGCCGCGCGAGCCGGATCGGAATTGAGCATCTCCCCAGCGGATTCGCGACGACGCCCACCGAGCCGCAGCTCGGCGACCCGGTTCCGTTCGACCAGATCGAGGCGATTCACATCCGCCGCCTCATCGCCCGCTCCAGGTCAATCGATGACGCCGCCCGCGCCCTCGGCATCGATGCGGCAACGCTGTGGCGAAAGCGAAAGAAATACGGGATTTGAAAAGTCGCCGAGGCACCCGCTTATTTCCAAAGATGCTGTGACGAACCGCGAAGCGCGACGCGGCCTGCAAGCGGGCCGGCTAAACGGGAAGGAAAGGGTTTAAAACGACTCCTCCTTCCTTTTCGTTTAGCCGCCCCGCTTGCCGGCGCGTTCGAGCGTCGCGCTACGCGGATTCCGCACCGGAATACGTTCGACTGAATTACTCACCTTCGTCGGGATCCTCTTCATCCAAATCCTCGTCCTCCAAGTCCTCATCTTCATCCAAATCCTCTTCGTCCTCCAAATCCTCCTCGTCCTCCTCCAGATCTTCCTTGTCCAACGCGCGCATCAACGCTTCGGTTTCTTTCTGCGTAGGGGGACCTGCGGCGGGATTTTCGGGTTTCGGTCCGGGCTCCGGGATCGGATGCACCGACTGTTTCTCGAGGGCGGCCTGGCGTCTGCGCTCGTCTTCTCTCTGAAGTCCCCAGGGACGTCCCAGGTTGCCTGCGGCGTGGCTTCGGCGATTGTAGGCGACGTTTTCTTTTTCCAGGAGAGTGGCTTCGCGCTCCATCTGCTCCATATCAGTCAGCCGGCGGCACTCGTCGGCATCCTCCGGGCCGGGAGTGGGCGGCTTGAACGTGCTCAAGCCCTTGAGCAGGGCGAGAGAAGCCCGGAGGTTGCGCTTGTTGATGGCGTGGCCCAGGGCGGTGACGGCGGGATCCACCAGACTGAGGAGCCGGGCGTACGCCGACTCCTGCACTTCGGCCATCCAGGCCGCGTAGGCGGCGCGGAAGGCGGGATCCCCGCGCAGCCAGCGGTGAACGGTGTTGCGATGAACCCCGACGCGATTGGCCGCCACCTTGATGCTCTGACCGCCGGCCAGAAGCGCAATGGCGTGGCGCTGGGCGGCGCTGAGGCTCTGGTCGGCGACGACATCATCCAGCGCGGAAGGTGGATCCGATTCCCCGGGCACCGACTCAGCGGAGAGTTGGGCCGCTTCGGACAAAGACTTGCGTGCTGCGGTTGACGATACGCGTTTTGCCATAGATAACCTCCTAATGGTTAGATATTAGTTAGGTATCATATCCGGCCGCGGAAGCAAGAAAAAAATTCCGGATTATTTCTTGGATATGCACTATACAATAGTAAGGCAAGCAATATATTGATACAAATAATTCATTTCGTGCAACATTCTGCCCCATTGTGCCTCATTTGCGCGGTCTGAAATCCGCGGCGATTTTGTCGAAAATTTTGTTCAGCCGATGGAATCGGTGCGTGACAGAATCGGCGGCAGAGTGCTTTCTCCCTCTCCCAGTACTCTGGGAGAGGCGAGCGGATCGGACGACTGCCCGCGAGCGGGTTGGGGTGAGGATCTTCCTTGTCGCGAAGAAGCCGAGGCATACGCTATTGTGCCGGCGTCGTCGTGGGTTCGGTCGATGGTTCTGTCGCAGGTGCCGGCGTGGGAGCCGCAGCGGGTTGGGTAGACGCCTCAGGCTTCACATTATTGGGATCGCCGAATGCGGCCGATTCGGTGGTCGGAGCCGTCGCGACCAACGGGGAGGTGGACGGACCGGGGAGTGTCGTTGGGCCGGAGGTTGGAGCGGTCGTCGGACCCACGTCGAAAGTCGACGAGACGGCCGGAGTGAGACTGATCTCCAGCGGCAGCGGCGAGGGAAGCGGAGTATTGTCGGCGACCATCGAGTCGCGCGATCGCTTGGATTCGTTGAGCCATTTCGACGAATTGGCGCTGTCGCCGACCGCCGCCTCAAACTGCGAGCGGCCGTAGTAAGTGACCAGTTGCACGGCGCGGGCGGCGTCGCGGGCACTCTTGGCCAGTGGATTGGTCGGTGGAGCGGTGACCACATCGTGAAGCAATTTGTCGGCCTTGTCGTAGGCATCCTCGGCCTTGTCGTGAGCAGAGGAATAAGCGGCATCCAGCGCAGTCGCGTTCAACGATGCGGGTCCGGCCAGCTTAATGTCGTAACCATCGAGAAGCGCATTGCCGCCGTCGACCGCCTTCTGAACGGCCTTCGCCGCCGTTGACTGTGCCGCAACCGTGGCAGTCCAATCGGCGTAAATCCGCGCCAAACGCAGCCATGCCTCTGCCTGCTGAAGCTTCGCGTCTGAGGGGCTGTGGACATCCAGCAGCATTTTCCAGGCGGAAGCCTGTGGATAGCCACGCAATTCCGCCATGCCCAGCCGGTTCGTGTAGCCAGCGGTCAGGTTCTTGCTGGCAACTCCGGACTGATCGTAATCCTTCAGTGCGCTTTGCAGGTATTCGATCGCCTTGGCGCGCAAGGCGTCGGCTTTGCCCGATAGATCCGTGATGTTGTCGGACAGGCTCGCAATGTCCGCTGCACCTCCGGCGGACGGCTCCGTGGCCGCGGGAGTACTCGCGGCGTCCGCGGAGGGGGCGGTCGCGGCGCCGGCGCCTCCCAGCAGTCCTTGCGAGGCCTGAGCCAGCGCGAGGATCTGGCTCTGCGTCTGCTTCCAGGCCGTGGCAACCTGATCTTTCTGGTCACCAAAAGCCTTGATTGCGATGACGAGCTGGTCCTTCTGCGCCTGGGCAAGCTTCGAATCCTGGTCCAGCGCGGTCTGTTGCGCTTCGAGTGCATTGAGCTGGGTCGTCAGGTCGGCGGCCTGCTTGCGGAGGTTCGACGACTGCGTAAACAGTTCAACGCTCTTGCGACCCGTGGCCGTCTCGGATTGATTGCGAAGCTGCTCGGCCTGCTGGACGGCGGTGAGGCGCTGCGCCTTGAGGGTCTCTTGCTTCGCGGTCAGCGCGTCGATCTTCTGCTTGAGAGCCGCAAGCTGCGCATCGGCCCCTGCCTGTGACGGGATGGCGCCGCTGTCGGCGGCAATCCAGGTAGCGCTGTCCGCGCCTCCGACGGCGGCGGCGCTGCCTTTGGTCAACGCTTCCTGCGCCGCCTTGGGTTCCAGTTGTTTGAGCGCCGCAATCGAGACGTTGTTGGCCTGAATCCGCGCTACCTGGGCAGTGATCGTGTTGCAGAGCGAAACAATGCGGGCCTCAATCTGGTCGACGCCTTCAGATGCAGGTTCCTTTCCTTTGCCCGGCGCGGGGGCCAGACCCAGGATGAGATGATCGGCGGCACGAAGCTCGGCATTGGCCAGATCCAGACGCGCCCGCGACTGGGCTGACGGGGATGCCCCGCTCGTCGAGGCCGCTTTCTGAAGATCGGGTATGGCCTTTTCCGGTTCGCCAGGCAGCGCCTTGATCCCTTGCGCTAATTGCGTATTGACGCTCTGATCAGCTTGTTCAACAGGGCGCTTGCAACCGACGAAAGCGGCAAGAACGGACGCCGCTATTGTCACCGACGCTACTTGTTTCCAGGGTGCTTGCATCCAGGGTTCTCCAGACGAGGTCCATCCCAGGTGTTGATCAGATGAAGAACGACCTTTTCCGCCGGCCGGGGTGTGCGATTGTGCCAGTGACGCGCCTGAAAGTCAAAGTTTCAACTTCATTTCAACCTTCCCTTCCTTATCGTTTACCGGAAGAAATAGATTATCGGACGCGTTTTTGCTTTTGTACTTCCGGGCAACGCGTCTATGATGCGGGGTATCGAATCGGGTCCCGAAAGACCGGAGCCGCAATGCCCATTACGACTGCTTCCGACCAGCCGTTCAACAAGCTTGCCCGTCAGGCAAACAAGCTGATGGACCAGTTGCAAAAAGGGTATTACAACTTTTACCCGAGCGAGACCTGGACCCCGAGCGTCAATCTCTACGAAACGGCCAGCGGTTATCTCGTGTGCGTCGACCTGGCCGGGGTGGATAAGGAAAAGATCGACCTGGAGGTGGCGGACGGGCGATTGCGCCTGCGCGGCCGTCGCGAAGTACCGACCCAACCTGAGCCTGATCCGGCGGACACCAGCGAGCAACAGCCGCGTATCCGTGTTCACCTGATGGAGATCGACCACGGGGCGTTTGCCCGCGAAGTGGAGTTGCCGGCCGGCGTAGACCGCGATCAAATCAGCGCCCAGTATCGCAATGGAATGCTATGGATCGAACTTCCGAAGACATAGAGTTCAGGGTTCAGGGTTCGGGGTTCAGTAAAGATCCCTTCCCTGCACTATCGTTCATCGAACTCCAAACCTGTCTTCTCTCTGAACCCTGAACCCTGAACCCCGAACCCTGAACCCTCTATGTCCGAGTCCCAGATCATCGAACGGACGCCGACGAACACCGTCATCCGCACCGGTACAAACGGGCAGCGGACGGTGCTGCCGAATTTGTTGCCGATTCTGCCCATCCGCAACATCGTGGTCTTCCCCGGAACGGTCATGCCGCTGAACGTCGGCCGGCCCAAGAGCAAATCACTGCTCGACGAAGTGATGCCTGGCGACAAGTTGATCGGCGTCTGCACGCAGCGCAATGCCGATGTGGAAGATCCGCAGTATCAGGACCTGCACACGGTTGGCGTCGCCTGCGTGATTCTCAAGCTCTTCAAATTGCCGGACGGCAATCAATCAATCATCGTCCACGGGCTGACGCGCTTCCGTCTGATGTCGTTGGACCAGACTGACCCGTTCGCCCTTGGGAGAATCGAGGTTTTGGAGGACACGCTGACGCCGGGGCCGGAACTGGACGCGCTGGTTGCGTCGGTCCGCCAGCAGGCCAACCGCGTGATTGAGTTGTCGCCGAATACACCTGACGAAGCCGCCCAGGTCCTCAACAGCATCACCGGCCCATCGGCGCTGGCGGATTTTCTCGCGGCCAACCTCCAGGCGGATACCGCCGAGAAGCAGTTGATGCTGGAGGAGCTCGATGTTGAAAAGCGGCTGCGCATGATTGCGGGCAGGCTCGCCACGCAACTCGACGTGCTCGAATTACAGAGCAAGATTCAGACGCAGGTGAAGGAGAATATCGACAAGAGCCAGCGGCGCTATTACCTCCAGGAGCAGCTCAAAGCGATTCGAAAAGAATTGGGCGAAGGGGAATCGGGCGCCGGCGGCGGCGAGGTCGATACCCTTCGGCAAAAACTTGAAGCCGCCAAACTTCCCGAACTGGTGATGAAGGAGGCGACGCGCGAACTCAATCGCCTGGAGTCCATCCCCAATGCGTCGCCGGAATACGGGGTCATCCGCACCTATCTTCAGATCCTCAGCGAGTTGCCCTGGGCGGTCGAAACGACCGACAAGATCGATCTGGCCGAAGCCCGCGCGACCCTCGATCGCGATCATCACGATCTCGAGAAAGTAAAACGGCGGATCATCGAATACCTGGCCGTTCGAAAGCTCAAGCCGGAGGGAGGCGGAGCGATCCTCTGTTTCGTCGGCCCGCCCGGCGTCGGAAAGACCTCGCTGGGGAAGAGCATCGCCGAGGCAATGGGGAGAAAATTCATTCGCGTAGCGCTCGGCGGCGTGCGCGATGAAGCCGACATCCGTGGCCACCGGCGCACCTATATCGGGTCAATGCCGGGACGGATCATCGCCGAACTGCGCAAGGCCGGCACCCGAAATCCGGTCATGATGCTCGACGAAATAGACAAGCTCGGCGCGGATTTTCGCGGCGATCCCGCTTCCGCCCTGCTCGAAGTGCTCGATCCGGCTCAGAACCACACCTTCACCGACCATTATCTGGATGTTCCCTTCGATCTGTCGAAGGTCATGTTCATCGCCACCGCCAATACGATGGACACGGTCCCCGGCCCCCTCCGCGACCGGATGGAGGTGATCGAAATACCCGGATACACGGAGACCGACAAGCTGAGCATCGCCCGGCAGTATCTGATTCCCCGCCAGCTCGAAGCTCACGGTCTGACTTCAAAGCAGGCGCAGCTTTCTCGATCCGGCCATTCGCTGGCTCATCGAGGGATACACGCGCGAAGCGGGGGTTCGGAATCTCGAACGCAACATCGGCGCCGTTTGCCGCGCCCTGGCCGCCGACATCGTGGGAGGTAAGACCGAAAAAGTCACCGTCGATCGCGATCTGGTCAGCAAGGTGCTGGGCCCCCGCCGATTCGAGCCGGAACTGGCATCGCGGACGAGCGTGCCCGGCGTTGCCACGGGAATGGCTTACACGCCTGTCGGCGGAGAGATCCTGTTCATCGAAGCCGCTCGGTACCCCGGGAAGGGAAACATCATTCTGACCGGGCAGATCGGCGACGTCATGAAGGAGTCGGCGACTGCCGCCTTCAGCCTGATTCGATCGCGCACGAAAGAATTGGGGATCGATCCAAAACTTCTGGCGGAGAGCGAAATCCACATCCACATTCCCGCCGGCGCAGTTCCGAAAGACGGCCCCAGCGCCGGCGTGGCGATGTTCACCGCCCTGGCATCCCTGCTGCTGAACCGCCCGGTCCGACACGACGTGGCGATGACCGGGGAGATCACGCTACGCGGCCTGGTGCTACCGATCGGCGGATTGAAGGAGAAAACGCTCGCCGCCAAGCGCGCCGGCATCAAGCAGGTGATCGTTCCCAAGCGCAACGAAAAGGACATGCCGGACATCCCCGACGAAGTGAAGAATACGGTCAAATTCACCTTCGTCCAGAATGTGGACGAAGTGCTCGCCGCCGCACTCGGGCCGGGCAAAGCAATGAAAAAATCGGCGAAGTAGCGCGGAAGAGTCTGCATTACAAACTCGAGCGGACTTACTCCGCGGGGGCGAATCCGTGGCGAAGCGTGTTCTCGGTAATCGTTCTTGGCTCGACAAAGTTCAGCAGATAATCCGGCCCACCCGCTTTGATCCCTCCACCCGAAAGCTTGAAACCGCCGAAGGGTTGGCGGTCGATCAGGGCGCCGGTGATCTTCCGATTGATATAGAGGTTTCCGACGCGGAATTCTCTTCGCACGCGGTCGACGTTGGCGGGGCTGCGGGAATAGAGGCCACCGGTCAGGCCGTATTGGGTGCCATTGGCAATTTTTAAGGCGTCGGTCAAGTCCGCGGCGCGGATCACCGTCAATACGGGACCGAAGATTTCTTCCTGCGCGATCGACGCGGCGGGCGCGACATCCGCAAAGATGTGCGGGGAGACATAAGTGCCCTCTTCGGCTAATGCTCCGATATCTGCGGCGTAAATGAGCCGACCTTCCTGCTTTCCTTTTTCGATGTACGCGAGGATGCGCCGCCGCGATTCTTCATCAATCACCGGGCCGATGAAGTTGGCGGGATCTTCGGCCGGTCCGATCCTGAGGCTTTTAGCCGCTTCTGCGAGGCGGGTGACAAAGGCGTCGTAAATTCCATCGAGCACAATAGCCCGCGAACAGGCGGAGCACTTCTGGCCGGCGTAGCCGAAGGCGCTGGCGGCGACGCCATGCACGGCTTCGTCGAGATCGGCGTCGCTGTCCACGATGATCGCATTTTTGCCGCCCATCTCGGTAATCACGCGCTTGATGTGATCCTGCCCCTCGCGCACCTGGGCGGCCTGCGCCTGGATCGCCAGGCCGACCTTGCGCGAGCCGGTAAAGGCGATGATGGAGACGTCGGGATGATTGACAAGGACGGGGCCGACTTCTTCGCCGTCGCCGGAAAGGAAATTGACGACGCCGGGCGGAAAGCCGGCCGCTTCGAAAACCTCCATCAGCTTCGCGCCGATGATCGGCGATTGCTCGGCCGGCTTCATGATGAGGGTGTTTCCAGCGGCCAATGCGGCGCTGGTCATGCCGCAGAGGATCGCCAACGGAAAATTCCAGGGGGCGATGACGACCGCGACGCCGCGCGGCTCATAGAAATATTCATTTTCCTCCCCCGCCACATTGCGACGCTGGGGAGAATCCAGCAGTAGCATCTGCCGCGCGTAGTATTCGCAATAGTCGATGGCCTCGGCGACATCGGCGTCGGCCTCTCGCCATTGCTTGCCCGTTTCAAAGATTTCCCAAGCGGCCAGTTCGAATCGCCGCTGGCGGAGCAGTTCGGCGGCTTTGAGAAGCAGCCCGGCCCGCGCGGCTGCGCCGAATCGCGCCAGGCCGCAAACGCTTTGAGGGCGACGGCGACCGCGTCGGCCGCCTGCCGTGCCGAAGCCTTGGCGCTTCGGCCGACCACCTGGGTCAGATGAGACGGATTGATCGATTCGATCGTCCGTTCGATTTCGATTCGCTTTCCGCCGATGACCAGAGGGTATGAGCGTCCCAATTGGCGCCCGACGGACTCGATCGCTTTCTGCATCGCCTGGCGCACGTCCGCTCGGGTGAAATCGCTCAGCGGCTCATTGGTAAACGCGCTGGTTGAACCTGATGCGTCGATCGAGTTGTCGCATCGTGTTGTTCGTGCCGGCGCAGGCGCGGGAATTTGTGTCGGATTCATCAGCAAAGTCTCCTCGGGCACCTGCTCCAGGAAGCCGGCCCGCAAGAATGATTCATTGGAGGTGTTTTCAAGCAGTCGCCGGACCAGATAGGCCATCCCTGGCAGAAGTTCGCCAAATGGCGTGTAGACGCGCACCCGCTGGCCCATTGCGACCAGCGCGGCCTTCACCGGGTCGGCCATCCCATAGAGCATTTGAAATTCGACGGTTCGCGGCGGCAGTCCGCGCGATTCGGCCAGAGCGAGCGCTTTGGCGATGCTCCGAATGTTGTGGCTCCCGATCGCCGGGCGAAGAAAATCGCAATGCTCAGCCAGGAATGTAGTCTGGCGTTCGTAATTGGCGTCGGTCTCGGATTTGTTCGCAAAGACCGGCAGCGGCCAATTGTTTTGCTCGGCGATCACCCGCTCGTAATCCCAATAGGCCCCTTTGACGAGCCGGACCGAGATGGGCGTGCCGCGCCTTCTCGTGAAATCGGCGAGCATTTGCAGGTCATCGCCGGCGCTGCGCAAATAGGCCTGTACAACGATGCCGACGTCAGACCAGTCGCGGAACTCTTCTTCTTCGAAAATCTCCTGAAAGATTCGAAGCGTGAGATCCTTGAAGGAAAACTGCTCCATGTCGATGTTGACGAACGTGTTGTGCCGCCGGGCCGATCGCAGGATGGGGCGGAGCCGCTCGCGCACGGCGTCGCTCGTCCCCTTGGGATCGATCGGATCAAACTGGCTGAAGAGGGAAGAGAGCTTGATTGACACATTGGCGATCGTCAGCTTTCCCCATGGCGCATGGTCGATCAATTCGTCGCGCTCCCAGCGAAGCGCCGCGCTGCCGAGCCCTCCGATCACCCGCAGGTACGCTTTCTGATATTTCACCGCCTCCGTCTCGGACAAGACGGCTTCGCCGAGAAGATCGATCGTAAATCCGAGACGCTCGCGGCGCATTCGCGCAATCGCGTCAATCGCCTCAGGAAGATCCGAAGCGGCGATAAACCGCCGCGCCATCTTCCGCGCCCCCCACCGCGTCGCCGCGGCGGAGACCTTTGCCATCCACCCCTCGTCCGCCAGCCGGCCAATCGCGCTCGAGGCCAATTCGGGCAGGCCATCGCGCACCGGACAGAGATATTCCCGCAGATGGCCGTTGATCGCACTTGGAGTGAGCAGCGTCGGAAGAACATCCACAAACCGAAAGAGCTGCGCCTTGACCCGGTCGTCCGACATCCCCCAGTTCATGAGGGAGCGTTCGAGCCATCCGTCGATGAGTCCGGAATGCGCATGCCGCGCCCGCGCGAATATCTCGCGACCGATCGCTTTCGTGCGTTCTTCCAGATCAGCCGATTCCATGCCGAATGCCGCGGTGGCGACCTCATTGGGAAATAAATTTCGATCATCGACAAATAACCAGTCCATCGACAAACCTGAAGTGGTCATCGTCGGTGGCAAGCGGCATTCCCATTTCCCGACATGCGGCGGCAATCCAGATGTCATTTTCCGGAATGGGCCGCCCTTTCATCTTCAGCAGCAACCGGATGTCGGCGTAGATGGCCGCGGTCGATTTCGACGTATCGGCCACACGTCAAGCGGCAATCAGGGCATCGATGCGGGCTAGATTTACCACCGAATTGCGGGAATTGACGGCTCCGAATCGCAACTCACCGATCGCGGTCGCCGGAATCCAGGTATCGCTATAAGCCGTGGTAAGTGCAGCTGCGGCAGGGTCGCCGTTCAATAATCGGATCGCAAAGCTCGTATCTAAAGCGAGGCTATTTCCAATCATTCGGGTCAACCTGTTCGAACTCTTGCTTTACGATTCTGAGCATTTCGACGGAGTCCTCGTCGGGAAGGGTTCCAGACAATTCGGCGAGTGCCACAGTTGACGCTGAAGGGAAGCTTAGCGTGACGTTCACGCGATCATGCTCGGCAATACCTCGCAACGGGGTGAGGGGGCGAAGCACTCCATTCTCGAAGATTGCCTCAATCGTGTGAGTTGGCATTGCTTGATTATACCCATCGAATCTCTGAACCATTCATTTATTGCCGGAACTTACTTCTTCTGCCAGTAATACCCCGCATCCGGCAGCTCGATCTCATCCGGCCCGGCGACGGCAATCACTTTTCCCGAATCCCCCGGTCGGAATCCGATCTGATCCCCCTTGCTCAACTCGTAGATGGCTTTTCGTCCGCCACCGATGGATGAGCCGTAAAGTTCGTAGGTGCCGTCCTCCGGCGCGTAGACGTACGTTGCCGCCCCTCCCATGTGAAATTCGGTGATTCTCGTTGAGCCTTTCGAATGCATGCATCCGCCGGCCAAAGCCAGCAGAGACGCCATGATGATCGCTAACGGAAATCGGGATCGACGCATGCGTCATTTCCTTCCCGGCACGCGGACGGGCATGGGCCGTATCGAGCGCCTTTTATTCATCGGCTACGGAGCGCTGATCCTCGCGCCTCCAGAAATAAGCGGTGGCCTTCGAGGCGGGCAGCGGGATGTCCTGTCCTCTGGCCACGCCGTATACCAGACCATCGGCGCGTTTCACAAAGCCGTATTCGTCGCCGACTCCGAGTTGATCGGACCAGATCGGCTTATCGCTTTCCCCCGCATACAGCGCGAATTTGGCGGGCGTTTTCACCGTCGTCAGCTCAGGCAATTCCTGGCCGACCGTGTAGGTCACCGCCGTCGTCCCCGGCAGTGACTGGCAACCGCTCATCAGTAGGGCCGCAAATACACAAATCGCGGCCGTCGAATACCTCGCCATGAAAAACTCCTTTCGTTTCCTCTTTCCTGCCGCCGGCGATGGCAGTGTGGAAAGTGTAACCATAAATGCGCGGGATTGAATACTTCTCTTCCGATAAACGCCAGTTGGTTTGTAGTGCGGGCTTCAGCCCGTATCTTACCAAGAAGAGAAGATACGGCCTGAAGGCCGCACTACGAACGAAGCGACCATGGAATCCTCACTGCGTAACCGGCTGACTTTCGGTCCGCTCATGCTTGCGGGGCTGTTCGTTTTGCTTTGGGTTGATTGGGAATTCGAGCGATGGACGACGCCGTGGATGAAACACATCCATCCCAACGACCCGAATGTGGCGGGCATCGCCGGGGCCGGTTTGCTGGTTTTGCTTTTGATCATTCTTCCGCTGGCGGTGACTGAGCTCGCGATCCTGTTCACGGCGGAGCGAGTTCAGCCCTATCGCATTATCGCGACGGCGGGGTCGGGAGCATTGGTGATTCACGCCTTCCTGACGCAGTTTTCCGGGTTTCGAATCGTCGCTGCTTCAACCCTCGCCTTTATTGTCGTCTTTGTGATGCTTTTGTCGGCGCTGCGCCGGGCGCTGGAACGCGAGAGTGCCGATGCCATCGTGCGCATGGCCGGAACGGTGTTGGCCACGCTCTATCTCGGGGGCCTGGGGTGGTTCTTGATGGCGATTCGAGTAAAACGTTCCTATCACTCATCGGGCTTTCGTGGAAGCACCATGGTCGTTCTGATGATTCTGCTGGTGGTCAAATTCACCGATATCGGCGCGTTTTTCGGGGGTAAGGCGATCGGCCGCCATAAACTCATCCCCTGGCTCAGTCCGGGGAAAACCTGGGAGGGACTCGCGTGCGGCGTTTTGACGGCCGGGCTGGTCGGGGTGGCGTGCGCGCCTTTCGTCCCGGAAGTCTACTTGAGCCCATTCCGCGGATTTGTTTTCGGCGTTCTGCTCGGGGGAATCGGCCAAGTTGGCGATCTTCTGGAGAGCCTCATGAAACGCGATGCCCAGGTAAAGGACAGCGGCCGACTGATTCCGGGCTTTGGGGGAATCCTCGATGTCATTGACAGCCCCCTACTCACGGCGCCTTTTGCCTATCTTCTATTCAGCCTGTTTGCCACAATTCCCCTCCCAAACCATTGAATCCGCACGATTTAACGCGCAAAAAGGGGCTCTCCAGCAATTACCTGTTATTGGACCGATCAGGACTCGACTTTTCGAGCCGACATGGTGAAAATAGGGTCGTTCGTCCCGTGGGACGCAACAAGGATTGTATGGTCCGACGCTCGTGGATCTGAACATCACACTGGAACAACCGGACAAGAAACTCGCCCTCTTCGGGTCGGCGGATCGATATCTGCGCATGATCCGGGACACTTTCGGCGTAACAGTCACGAGTCGTGCCGACGAAATTCGGCTCTCGGGCGACCGGGAGCAGGTTGGAAAGGCAGCGGCCGTTTTCGACCAGATGCAGAAAAAGCTGCGGCGGCAGGATTGGCTGAGCGTCGAAGATGTCGGCCAGGCGATCGGCCGGGCGGTCGATGAAAAACGGGAACGGTCGGCCGAGGAGATTGATGTATACGCCAAGGGCGTTGCCATCCGCCCTAAGACGGACGGTCAAAAGCGGTACGTGGAGGCAATCGTCAGTCATGACCTGACGTTTTGCACCGGGCCTGCCGGCACCGGCAAGACGTATCTTGCCGTTGCTGCCGCGGCCAGCATGCTCAAGCACGGCCAATCCCGGCGGCTGGTCTTGGCCCGTCCAGCCGTGGAAGCCGGCGAGCGACTGGGATTCTTGCCGGGAGATTTGCAGGCGAAGGTGAACCCATACCTGCGCCCCCTGTTTGACGCTTTGCACGACATGATGGATTTCGAGCAGGTTAAGCGATTTATGGTCAATGACGTGATCGAGGTGATCCCGCTCGCCTTTATGCGCGGGCGAACGCTCAATGACAGCGTGATCATTCTCGACGAGGCACAAAACACGACGGCGGCACAGATGCTCATGTTTCTCACGCGTCTGGGCCACGATTCGAAAATGATCGTTACCGGAGATGTCAGCCAGGTCGATTTGCCCGAAGGGACGCGGAGCGGCCTGGTTGACGCCGTGGAAAAATTGCGCGGGATCAAAGGGATCGCCGCCGTCGAGCTGGAAAAGACGGACATTGTCCGCCACCGGCTCGTGCAAAGTATTGTGAACGCATACGAGTCCGGTAACTGATTGCGGTCTTGCGTTTGCTTGCCGAGCGATCCATCGCCCGGCGCAAATGAAATGCAATCGGGAACGTACCCGGCATCAACCAGCGAAGACTATGTTAAGCACCAAGAGCCGCTCGCGCCGATCGGAGATTCGTAAGAATCGTCCGGAACCGAGGCGGGCGAGTTGGCAAAAATTGAAGGAAGACGGGATCGTCAATTCCATCGCCATCGCGGTGGGATTCTGCGTACTCTGCGCGCTGATTCTGATGCTGCGCCAGGACGTGATGCCTTACCGGCCGGGGCAGTGGATCTCGCACGACATCGTCAGCCGCGTTGCCTTCACCTATTCTGACAAGGACCTGCTGAATCAGCGCAAACGCGAACGCCGCGAGTCCGAGCCGCGCATCTATAAGGTGAATGGCGACCTTTGGAGTGATGTCGAAAAATCGCTCGAGGACCTGCCTGACCGGATTCCCACCAGCCCCACAGCCGAGTTGCCCGAGGACATTCGCGACATATTCGACAGCGGATCGGTCACAGCGTTACGGCGATATATTTCGACCGAGGGGCGCAACGCCTACAACAAGCGGGTCACCTCGTTCGTCCAGGCGCTGCGCGACGATCACATCTTCTTCAACGGCGAGCAATTCCCGATTTACGTTCTGAACAAGTCCGATCGCCGCGACGACATCCGCGCCCGGCGCGACGTTCGGATCGATGGGGGCGGGGTCATCAATCCGGCCCGCACTTTTTATCCGAAAAGCGACGAGCTGCGCTCGATCGTGAGCGACCTGGCCCGGCGTCATTTCATCCTGGTGCTTCAACCCAAATTGGCGGAGTTGACGCTCTCGCTGATTCGCCCGACTCACGATCTCGATGCGATCGCTACTGCGCAGGCCGCCGATCAGGCGTCCGAATCAGTCACCGAAAAAGACGCCCTCAAATATTTCCCGGTCGATACGCCACTGGTTTACAAGGGGACGCATCGCGCTCTCAGCCAGCAGGATTGGGATCTGCTCCACGCCGAGCACAAGGAATACGTTTCGAGCCTTCGCGATTCCCGCTGGGAGTCTCGGGTCGGGATCATCTGCATTGCATTCATCGTGACCGTGGTGCTCAGCCTTTACATTGCGCGATATCAGCCGCGGGTGGTCAAGAATCACACCCGTGGCATGGCGATCGTGGGGCTGCTGGTTTCCATGCTTCTGGTCGATCAGGTTGCGGCCACGAGCAACGTGCCGCTTTACCTTTTTGGAACCGGCCCCACCCTGCTGGTGGCGATGATCCTGACGATCGCATACGACCAGCGCACGGCCATCGGCATCGGAACGATGCACGCCGTGCTGGCGACCATCGCGCTGAACCAGGGAATCGCGTTTTTCATCATCATCTGGGTCGGGCTTCTCACGGCATGTTTCCTGCTCGACGAAATTCGAACACGCAGCAAGCTGATCGAGGTGGGCGGCGCGGCGGCGCTGGCGATGGCAGTCGCAACCGCAGCCGAGGGCGCGCTGGCATTCGATCCCTGGCCGTTTATTTTTCAGAATTGCCTGTATGCCGGCGCCGCCGGCCTGGGCGCGGGCTTCGTGATGCTCGGCATCCTCCCGTTTGTCGAAAAGGCATTCCGGATCACAACCAGCATGACCCTCTTGGAGCTGGCGGATGCGAGTCAGCCCCTGCTGCGCAGGCTGGCCGTCGAGGCGCCGGGCACTTACAATCACAGCCTCCAGGTCGCGACGCTTTCCGAAGCAGCCGCCGAGGCGATCGGGGCGGATTCCCTCCTCTGCCGCGTCGCCGCCTACTACCACGACGTCGGAAAGATCAACAAGGCCGAATATTTCATCGAGAATCAGGCCGGACGGGAAAACCGCCACATCCATCTTAATCCCAGCGTCTCGCTGCTGATCATCATCGGGCACGTAAAAGATGGAATCGAGATGGCGCGGGAATACAATCTGCCCGGCAGTGTTCTGCCGTTTATTCAGCAACATCATGGCACGACGCTCGTCGAATATTTCTTCCATCAGGCTCGCACCCAGCAGGAGGAGCGCCAGCCTGATCAGCCCGCCATCAGCGACACGCAGTATCGCTATCCCGGCCCCAAGCCAAAGACGCGCGAAGTCGCGATCGTGATGCTCGCCGACGCCGTGGAAAGCGCCTGCCGCGCCATGGCCGAGCCGACCGGAAGCCGCGTGGAGGGATTGGTACACGAACTGGCGATGAAACGCCTGCTAGACGGGCAATTCGACGAATGCGACCTGACCATGCGCGAGCTGGAACTGATGGAACGCTCGATGATCAAGACCATTCTGGGCATTTACCACGGCCGTATCGCCTACCCGGCTCTTTCGGCGCGGCCGGCGCCGGCTCCTTCAGCGCCGGTCACCGCGGTCCGCAGCGCATGACCCGCCGCAATCGGCGTTCAAAACTCCTTCCGGCTTCGGTCCGATTGGAGATCACGGCGCGCGCGGGACGGCGGTATGTCCAGTTTCTTCGTCGCGGCCTGACCGGCGCAATCGCCATCCTCCGGCCGTCCCTGACCGACATCTCTATTGCGCTCGTCGGGGACACGACCATGTCGAGGCTGCACGAGCAATTCATGGGCATTTCCGGCCCCACCGATGTTTTGACCTTTCCGCTTGATTGCGATTCCCGCGGACGCGTAAGTAGCGGCGAAATCATCATTTGCGTTCCCCATGCGATCCGGCAGGCTCGATCGCGAAGCATCGAAATCCGGCGGGAACTGCTTTTGTACGCCCTGCACGGTACATTGCACCTGGTCGGGTTCGACGATAAAACCGAATCGGGATTCCGCCAGATGCACCGCAAGGAAGACGAGATATTGACAAAAATGGGTTTCGGCCCGGTCTTCATCCCGTCCGCCACCGCTCACCCGCCGCGCACCCGGTCCTTCGACCGGGCTCAGGACAGGCCGCGACTGCGCGGAGCAAGCTGATGTCGTTTCCGCTACTTCTCATTACGATTTCCGCCGGGGCGCTTCTGTCGCTGGTTTCATCCACGCTGACCTATGCCCTTCGTGACCTGAGTCGAAGCCGGCTGGCGGACGAATTGGAGCGGCGCGGTCAAAGCAAATGGCTGGAAAGTACACTCGCGCGGCAGGACGATCTGATTTTCGTGACCGCCTTCTGCCGCCTGACTGCCAATACGCTGATCGTCCTCACGATTCTGGACGCGCTCTACCGGGTGGCCCGGATCGGTCCCCTCTATTTTTTCCTCGGCGGCGCTGGTGGGGTTGATGATCACATTCTTCAGTTCGGTTGCCCTTCCGCACGCGCTGGCCGAGACGCGCGGGCCGGCCCTCGTCGCGATGTTCGTCCGTCCGCTGTACGCCTTGCGAGCCACCTTGTCGCCGTTCACGCGCGTGATGGATCTGATTCAAAGGCTTGTTCAGAGCGCCGTCGGCATCCGCCGGGCCACTGAAAGCGAGCAGATCGAGCAGGAAATACTCTCGGTCGTCGAGGAAGGGGAAAAAGAAGGCGTCGTCGATCAGCAGGAACGGGTCATGATCGAGTCGGTGATCGAGTTCAAGGACACCGCCGCCGGCCAGATCATGACTCCGCGCGCCGACGTCGTTGGCATCGAGGTAGGCTCATCGCTCGAGGAAGTGCGCGGGATCATCGAGGAAAGCGGGCACTCGCGAATCCCGGTCTTCCGCGACACCCTCGATCATATCGCCGGCATTCTTTACGCCCGCGACCTGCTTCAGCATCTCGGGAAGCCGTCTGAATCATTTGATGTGACCAGGGTGATGCGTCCGCCGTTCTTCATTCCGGAAACCAAGCCGCTGCGCGACCTGCTGGGGGATTTCCGCCTGCAGAAGATTCACATCGCCGTCGTACTCGACGAGTACGGCGGCACGGCCGGTGTCGTCTCGATCGAAGATATCCTCGAGCAACTCGTCGGGGATATCAGCGACGAGCATGAACCGGCCGAGCCGGCGATGTTCCGACGGATCGACGAGCAGGCCAGCGAGGCCGACGCGCGCATCGGCATTGACGAATTGAACCGCCTGACCGGCCTCGAACTGCCCGAAGACGCCGGCTACGAGACGCTCGGCGGATTCGTAACGACCGCGCTCGGGCAAATTCCCAAGCCCGGCACAACATTCGAGCAGAACGGCGCGAAATTCACCGTGCTGGAAGCTGAGCCGCAGAAGGTCAATCGGGTGAAGATCGAGCAGGTTCTTCAGCCGGCAGGTGAATCCGCAACCTCGAAGAGCTCGGCCTGAAGGGTTCACGAAAGGAGAAAAAGAGCCGCGCACGAAGTAAGCGGGAAAGCACTCGGTAATGAGACAACAATCCCGCTTACTTCGTGCGCGGCTCTTTTTTACCGTCTGCGTGATCAAACCTTTCAAATCTACAAAGTGTTTAGCTGATCCTGAATGCTCGCCTCGGCGGTTGAGATATTGTTCAACGCCGCCGTCGTCGAAGCGGCGACGCTCGTCTCTTGTCCGGCGAACCTGTTCTCCAGTGCCGCCGCGGCGTTGAGCTTCTTCTGGATCTTCGCCCTGGCGCTGTCGGTCGTCGCCGAGGCAAGCAGCGCCTGCAGCGATGTAATCAGGCTCGTTTCCTTACCCAACTGCCCAGCGAGTGTCGACTCCTTCTTCACGAGGGCATTGGCGCTGTTGAGTTGATGGTTCAGCGCCGCAAGGGCCTTCTTGATCGCCGTCACCGCGCTGCTCTTTGGTGCGGCTTTGATCGTCCCCAGCAAGGATTGATACGTCCCTTTGAATGTCTGCAGCTCCGCCGCGTCCGATGTGGGTGTCGGAGTCGGGGTTGGAGTTGGAGTCGGGGTTGGAGTTGGAGTCGGGGTGGGCGTTGGGGTCGGTGTTGGCGTGGGCGTTGGTGTCGTAACGTGCGCGTGAAGGGTTTGCGCAAATTCCGAGGTGTCGCCGCTCGAGGATCCGCCGATGATCGTCGCCGTTGCGCTGATGAACGCGTTCGAGCCGACGGCCACGTTGAATGAGTTGGAGAAGGTCGCATTGCCCGCAGTGTCGGTCGAGAGATCAACCGAGCCGAGGTATAGCTTCCCTTGGCCGTAGCCACTCGAATTGGCGGCGTCGTTGCCGTAAAAGTCGAGAACGAACAGGCTGCTTGGAAGGCTGTTGAACGAGCCGTTGACGGTAATCGATGACGCATCGGCAGAGGCGGAGGAAATCAGCGGAAAGTTCTGAAGGTCATTGGCTCCAGTGTCGATGTCGAATGGGTCATTGAAGGTCACCCCGCCGACTCCGTCAAAAACGCCCAGATCAATCCCGAGCTGGCCATTTCCGTAAATGGAGTTGAATCGGACCGTGTTCTGTAATGGCACATTCGCGTCACTCGCGGTGATCTCCACACCGTCGTTTACATTGTTGGCGATGATATTGGCCGCCGAAGCACCGTTGCCGCCTATCAGATTTTGATCGGAGTTGTTGTTGATGTCGATGCCATCTTCGCCATTGCCGGCTGCGGTGAGGCCATCCGGCAATACGCCGATACGGTTTCCCTGCACGGTATTAGAACTGCTTGCGTTGATATAGATTCCGTCTTCGGTGTTACCGGAGATCGTGTTGCCGGCTTCCGAATCGGTACCGCCGATCTGGTTGTCCGTCCCCACCTGTACATTAATGCCGAAGATGTTTCCAAGCGGAGCAGTGCCCGCGGCGTTCACGCCGATCAGATTATTCTCCACCTTGTTGCCCGAAACGTTCCCCGAGAGAAACTGAATACCACATAAGCCATTGCCCGAGATAACGTTCCCCGCACCGGGCTCCAGGAAGCCGATGGTCAGGTTCGTAGGCAAAGCGTCGCTTTCGGCTCCCTCGATGACCTGGATCCCGTTTTCACCATTTCCAAGGGACGCCATTCCGGTTGCGTCGGTTCCAATGTAGTTTCCGACAACGACGCCGTCCTGCACGTCACCTCCGCCGCTGCCGTCGAAGCGGATGCCATCTGAGAGGTTGCCCGAGATGATGTTACGAGTGGCTGGCGTCGTTTGGCCAATAATTGTCTGTGGGCCAAACCTGACAAGAATGCCTGTACCGTTCGCCTCTGCATCGATGCCGTCCGGCTGGACACCGATGTAGTTCCCGAGAATCTGGGCATTTGCCGAAGACTGATCGAGAAGAATTCCTTCACCGCTGAAACCGCCGATAGCCAATCCGCTTATCACGACGTTTCTCGCCTGGATCTCCAACCCAACGACTGCGGTGCTCTGATCGTCAATGCCGTTTAAAACGATCACCGGCGTCGCCGGAGCGCTGTCGGTGGCTACACTCGAACCCGGCTGACTGTAGCCGTCAATCGTCAGGGTAGAGGTGATGGGCGGCAGGTTCATCGTCGGAGCAATTACATGGAGCCCCTCGCCGGGCATATTGAATTTAATCGTGTCGTTCGTGCCGAGCGGATCGGTACTCGTATCGACCTGCGCTCGCTCGTCAAGCGAGAGAAATACATAGTTGATGCTGCCCGTCACCAACTCGATCGCCTCGCGCAGCGTCAGCGACGAATCAGCAACATGCGTAATGTTGTCCGCCGTGGAGTTCACCGTAAGCACCGCAAATAGTCGCCGCACTTCAAGTGATTCCACGGCAACCGGCAATCTGTGATGAGCGGCCAATTTAGAAATTCCGGCGGTCCGCAGGCGCTTGTTACGGTAGTGACGATGCATCAGGTTCTCCGATGAATGGGGAAAAATGGGATTCTAACTACAATGAGGATGATTGGTTTTGAATGTTGGACTCCGCCGCCGAAATGTTGCCCAGCGCCGCCGTCGCCGAATCCGACTCGCTCGTTTCCTGACCGGCGAATTTCGTTTCCAGCACCGTTGCTGAATTGATCTTCTTCTGGATCTTCGCCTTGGCGGCGTCGGTGGTCGCGGAGGCAAGCTGTGCCTGAAGCGCCGTGATCTGGGTCGTTTCCTTGCTCACCTGCGCCGCGAGCGACGTCTCCTTCTTCACGAGTGCGTTGGCACTGTTCAACTGATGATTCAACGCGGCGAGCGCCTTCTTGATCGCCGTCACCGTGCTGCTCTTGGGCGCCGTTTTGATCGTCCCCAGCAGGGACTGATACGTATCCCTGAACGTCTGCAGCTCCGCCAAATCCGATGTGGGAGTGGGGGTAGGGGTTGGGGTGGGCGTGGGAGTTGGTGTTGGAGTCGGTGTCGGTGTTGGGGTCGGTGTGGGCGTTGGAGTTGGTGTCGGCGTGGGTGTTGGGGTTGGCGTCGGTGTGGGGGTCGTCACCGTCGCCTGAATCGATGGCGAAAACTCTGATGTATCGCCAAACATTTCGCCGGTGACCACGGTGGCCGTCGCGGTGATGAAGGTGTTGGGTCCGACGTCGGCGGTGAATTGCCCGTTAAAGGACGTGTTGCCCGCCGAGTTGGTCGTGACGTTAGGGTGGCCGATGTACAGCTTCCCCTCCCCGTTGCCGCTCGGGTCGGCGGTGTCGCTGGCGTAAAAATCCAGGATGAAGCTCTCGCTCGGCAAGCTGGCGAACTGCCCGATGACCGTCACCGTGCTCCCGTCGATCTCCGACGAAATAAAGGTTGGGAAATTCTGATAATCATTGGAGCCGGTGTCGGCATCGCTCGAGTCATTGGAGTTCACGCCCCGATCCTGAACCACGCCATTTATAGAGCGATTGAGGTCGATTCCCAGACCCGAATTGTTGTAAATCGAATTGAGGCGAACGCTGTTCCGAACCGAAAAATTCGGGTCCGAGGAGTTGATTTCGACGCCGTTCCCCGCGTTGTCAGCGATGATATTGCCGGCCGCGGGATTCAATCCGCCGATGAGGTTATCGCTCGAACGATACACGATATAAATGCCGTCCCCGCGATTTCCGGCCGGGGTTGTCCCATCCGCCAGGACTCCAATTCGATTTCCCTCCACGGTGTTGTCGCTGCTCGAGGCGAGTTTGATGCCCTGATTCGTGCTGCCGTCAACGATGTTGCCCGCGCCGGCGTCTCTCCTCCAATCTGGTTATTGACCCCGCTATCGATGGAGATTCCGATTTGATTTCCCACCACGGCGGTTCCCAAGGCGTTAACGCCGACGAAATTCCCTTGAACGATATTACCCGATGCACCGCCGAGCAAGATCCCCTCTTCACCATTGCCTGCGACGACGTTTCCTTCGCCGGGAGTCGTCCCTCCAATCGTCATTTGCGTCGCGGTACTGCCCCCCAGGACGGAAATGCCGACCCCTCCATTGGGCACGGCCCCTCTGCCGGCGGCATCCAGCCCGACGTAATTTCCTTGACCCACATTGTTCTGCACGCTGCCGCCGTTGGGCGCAATAAACTGCAGGCCGTCGGAAGAATTGCCTGAGATGACGTTGCGGGCGCCGCTGCTAGTGCCGCCGATGGTGATGTTTTGCGCGTTGTAGACGCTGATGCCGATCTCCATGTTCGGGAGCGCCGCTTCGCCGGTGGCATCGACCCCGACGTAATTCCCCTCGATGATATCGCCGTCGCTGGCAACGTTGACCCGTAGGCCGGCTTCGGTATTTCCCGATATGACGTTGCGATCGGCCGGCGTTGTGCCCCCGATCGTGCTGACCGGCGCGTGCTGGATCGAAATGCCTGTGGTGTTCGGGTCGGCGGTTACACCATCGGGCAACACGCCGATGTAGTTGCCGACGATCACATCGTCGCCGGCTGCTCCATCGATGTCTATTCCATTCGTATCAAAACCGACAATCGACAGGCCGCGAACGGTGACGTTGTTCGTGCCGATATCCAGGCCGTCGGCGCCGCTAATCACCACACCGTCAAGCTCGATCAGGATCGTCGCCTTGGAACTATCCGTCGCGGGGGCGGCGCCGGGCTGGCTGTATCCGTCGATCGTCATCGGCACGGTGATGAGCGGAAAGTTGCCATTGACCACAATGTCTTCCACCCCGCTGCCGGGAATATTGAACTCGATCGTGTCCTTGGTGCCGAGCAGTTGCTGTGTCGTATTGATCTGCGCCTGCTCAGCGGTCGTTAGCGTCGACGAAACGGTATCCCCGTTCACGACTTCGATCGCCTCGCGCAGCGTGAGAGACGAATCCGCGTGGGTGTCGTCCAACCGCGTGTTGACCGTCAGCACCGCGAAGAGTCGGCGGAGTTCCAGCAGTTCAGCCAAGGCGCGCCCAGCTCCACGCCGCGGCGTTTTGGTTACGAAATC
Source organism: uncultured Phycisphaerales bacterium (assembly GCA_963754335.1). Lineage (GTDB taxonomy): Bacteria > Planctomycetota > Phycisphaerae > Tepidisphaerales > Tepidisphaeraceae > JBBSDP01. The sequence continues at coordinate 1,076,787 of CAVWFQ010000003.1, read as the reverse complement.
GTTATTTTTAGAGCCGTTACGCACTTTCCGCCCGGCATCTAAACGCATTTGCTTCTCCAGCATCAGTTAAAGAAAGTCCGGTCGGTTCGACGTGAGAACGACAACGACCCAAAACACGTTCCTTGGCCAGCACTTTATCTTAATGCGATATTGCGCTCAATGTTTATATTTGGCGGATCTGAACGTCTTTTTGACCGGCGTATCTTGTACCGGGCGCAAGAGGAAGCGTACCTGCCCGGCGAAATCGCTCAAGTACTCAACGGCGATTTTGTCGGCCAAGCATGCCCTTTGATCGGCGTTCGGCAGAAACGGAGTCACGGAGAGAAAGCGAATCATTCAGCCGTTGCAATTCCCCCATATCCACTCCTGAGGTCGCCTCACGACGGATTGTCGATCGTTTTCCTGCGCGGAGGCGACCTGTCTGGCACTGGCAAATACGCCTGTCTGGCGGTCAGGCCCGATCCCGTCGTCTATTCGCCGCTTCATCACCTGGGAACGATTCTTGCCCGGCTGGGTCGAACCGCCGAGGAGGCGATCGAGGCGCTTCTCGACGCCGCCGGACAATTTCCCGATCGAATCCCAAGCCTTTCCAGATGTGGGCCGTCGGCGCTCAACCCGTTATTGCTTGGGATGCTGCTTCTGATATTCGGCGACGAGGCGCTTTTCCAGGGCAGCATCATCACTCTTTTCGAAGACCACTGTTTCGCCATCGGGACCAAAGTCGGCCTTTTCGTCCAAGTCGTCTGGCGGCGTCCCTTTTTGAATCAGATGAAGCGTAGTGATGTAAGCGAGAATATAGGTCTTGCCATCTTTATGCGTTTCGAAATAAAGGTCTTTGGGCTCGGCATCGTGGGACGGGGCCTTTACGACCGCCGGTGCGGGAGTTGGGGGGGTCGGAGCAGCAGGCGCCGGGGCAGCGGGCGCCGCGGTCACCGGCTCGGCGGATGGCTTGGGCGCCTCCGGCGCAGTGGGGGCGGCCGGAGCAGCCGGTGTCGGTTGCGCTGCCACGGTGGAATCCGGAGTGGTTTTCGCCGCTTCCGGCGAGCCGGAATGGTCATGCGAGCAACCTGAACCCAACAGTCCGACGGCAAGAACCAAGGCATACGATTTCATTCGATTCACTCCGCTTGAGGTGTACCGGTCAATCGTGCGGACGCTACGGGTCAACTATTTTGTTTGAGCAAATATTGTCTTAAGAATTGGTTTAGACATCCCCAGGCCCCAGAAGCGGAGTATTTGAAACTCCCCTTCTTCCTCGTTTCCTGAGCCAATATGAATGTGTCTTACTGAAAGTAATCCGAATAGAATAACGGGTTCAACTGGAGCAATTTATGAAACTGATTCGCCGCGCCATTCTGCTTGTCATCCTTCTCGTCATCGTCGTTGTGGCGATTGGCTACTTCAATCTCAACCGAATCGTCCGAACGACCGTCGAGTCGCAGGCGACAGATCAGCTCAAACTGCAGACGACCCTCGGGGGCGCTGACCTGTCCCTGTTTGGTGGCGAGGTCAAACTCAGCGACCTGAAGATCGCCTCGCCGCAGGGGTTTTCCGCGCCGCAGATGTTTACGCTCGGCGGGACCGCCGTGAAGGTGAATTACAGCCAGTTGCGGCAGGAGCCGATTCACATCACTTCGATTACGATCACCAAGCCGCTTCTGGTGATCGAGCAGGCGAACGGGAAGTTGAATTTCAAGGTGGCGATGGATCAGATTCCTTCGGGTCCGCCGGCACCGGCCCCGTCGACCGAGAAAAAGAGCGAGCCGCTGAAGCTGATCATCGACGACCTGACCCTGGACAGCGCGACCGTGGTCATGCGGCCCGGCGATCTCAGCAAGATTCCGGGTGCGAGCCTTCTGGGCAACGCCCTTCCACAGGAAATCACCATTCCGATCCCGACGGTGAATCTCAAGAACATCGGCTCCGGCGACGGAAACAAGAACGGCGCCGCCATCAAGGATGTGGTCATGCAGGTGATCACGGCGATGGCAGACTCGGCTTCGAAATCCGGAGCCCTGCCGGATCAATTGAAAGGACTGATGAACCTCAATCTCAACGACATGAAGGCGCAGCTGGGAGCACAATTTCAGAAGCAACTGGGCGCTTTGACGAGCAAATTGCCCGGCGACGTCGGAAAACTCGTCGGCAATCCCGGTGATCTGACCAAAGATCCCGGCAAGGCACTTCAGCAAGGCGTGGGAAACCTCATTGGCAAGAAGCCGTCCGAAGGAACTCCTTCCACCCAGCCGGACGCCAGCAAATCCGTCGAACAAGGCCTGGAAGGATTGCTCGGCGGAAAGAAAAAGTAAGCAATTTATTGATAAATCATATTAAAAGTTGGGGCATTTTGGGACATTATGGGACATTTCCTCACTGCGAGCAGGGTTCCGGTCTATCACGCATCCTCTTGCCCTTGGCTGTGCCGTCCGTAAAATCGGCGGATGGCGGACCTTGAGACGAGGAGATCGGAATCCCCGGGAATGTTTGAGAACTATGAGACCGACGGTCTCTTTGATGAGATGTTTTCCGGGCCAGGGAAGCCGCGGGCGCATTATTCCGCCGTTTTAGCGCGCCTCAATGCCCTCGGTCCCTCTGCCGTTGCGCATCGGGTGCGGATGGCGGACCTCACCTTCCGCAATCAGGGGATCACGTTCACGGTCTACAGCGATCAGCGGGGCGTCGAAAAAATCTTCCCGTTCGATATGGTTCCGCGCATCATTCCCGCCGACGGAGTGGGAACTGATCGAGCGCGGCCTGGTGCAGCGGATTACCGCGTTAAACCTTTTCTGCCAGGACATTTATCATGAGCAGCGTATTCTGCGCGAGCGGGTGATTCCGCCGGAGTTGATCTACGGCGCCAAGATGTTCCGCCGGGAGATGTTCCACCTGAACGTTCCGCGAAACATTTACATCCACATCTGCGGGACCGATCTGATTCGCGACAAGGAAGGGCAATACCTGGTCCTGGAGGACAACGGCCGCACGCCCAGCGGCGTGAGCTACGTGCTGGAAAATCGCGGTGTGATGAAGCGCGTGTTCCCGAAGATGTTCAGCGCCTACAAGGTTCGCGCGATCGAGGATTACCCGCACAATCTGCTGCAGTGCCTCAAGCATGTGGCTCCGAGCCGCGCCGAGCAGCCCGACGATCGTCGTTCTGACGCCGGGCACCTACAACTCGGCCTATTTCGAGCACAGCTTCCTGGCCCGGCAGATGGGGGTGGAACTGGTCGAGGGTCAGGACCTGGTGGTCGACAATTCGTTTGTCTACATGCGAACGACCGCCGGCCTGCGGCGCGTGGACGTGATCTACCGCCGGCGTCGATGACGACTTCCTTGATCCGCTCTGCTTCCGCTCCGATAGCTGCCTGGGCGTGGCCGGGCTGATGAACGCCTACCGCTGCGGCAACGTGGCGCTGGTGAACGCGGTGGGGACCGGCGTGGCCGACGACAAAGCCATCTATCCGTATGTCCCCGACATGATCAAATTTTACATGGGGCAGGAAGCGATTCTGCCCAATGTTCCGACCTACATCTGCGCCCGCGAGGCGGACCGGAAATACGTGCTTGAAAATCTCGACAAGCTCGTCGTCAAGAGCACCAACGAATCCGGCGGATATGGAATGCTGATGGGCCACCAGGCCACGCGCGAGGAACGGGAAGAAGTTTGCCGAGAAAATCACCGCCGACCCGCGGAATTTCATCGCCCAGCCGGTCGTCGAACTCAGCCAGCACCCGAGCCTGATCGACGACCGTTTTGAGGGGCGCCGCATCGATCTGCGTCCTTACATCCTGTACGGCGAAAAAGTCGTGGTGATGCCGGGCGGACTGACACGCGTCGCCTTGCGAAAAGGGAGCCTGGTCGTCAACAGCTCGCAGGGCGGCGGGAGCAAGGATACGTGGGTGCTGGAAGAGGAAGTCGTCAAAACGCCCAAAGAGGCGAAGGCGCGAGCCTCGTAGAGCGCTCCGCTGCGCGTCGCGGCTAATCGGATGCTTAGAAAGCGATAAACTGACATGACACAACTTGCTGTTCCCCGCATTTCACAATTCTCCGTGCTGCACGCCTCCCGGCCGATGCTCGCGCGCGACGCCGATGCGATGTATTGGATGAGCCGCTATGTCGAGCGGGCCGAGCACGTCGCCCGGCTGCTACTGGTGAACGCCAACCTGCTGATCGATGTCGGCGACCTTGCCCCCAAGCTCCAGGAACAGCAATGGTATGGCGTATTGAACATCATGCGGTGCGAGCCGCCCGCCGACACCAGCGGACCTGTCGGCGCAAGGGTTGTTCAATATTTGACCTTCGATCATGAAAACCCCAACAGCCTGATCAGCTGTGTGAGCCGGGCCCGGGAAAACGCCCGCGGCATTCGCGAGATCATCTCCGCGGAGATGTGGGAGAACCTGAACACGCTCTACTGGTCGTTGCGCAGCGACGACGCCCAGGCGCGTTTCGACGATTCGGCGGACGATTTTTACCGGCAGATCATGACCGGCTCCATGCTCTTTCAGGGCCTGACCGACCAGACGCTGGCCCACGATCAGCGGTGGCTCTTCACGCAATTGGCCAAGCTATCTCGAAAGGATCGACGTCACCTCCCGCGTCATCGAGACGAAGTTCAGCATTCTTCACGGCAGCGATTTTCTCGAAAACGCGTTGCGCAACATTCACTGGATGGCCGTGCTGCGGAGCTGCTGCTCCATCGAAGGGTATCGCCGCCAGCACCTGGGGGACATGGACCCCAACCGCGTCGCGTCATTCCTGGTGCTCGAGCGCGACTTCCCGCGGAGTATCCGCTACGCGGTCGGGATGGCGCATAACGCGATCGCCGCAATTCGCGCGGAAGTCAATCCGCTCTCCATCGAGCCGGCCGAACGGATCCTCGGTCGGCTCAACGCACAGCTCGAATACGCCGAGCCGGACGAGCTCTTTGCCGAAGGGCTGCCGGCTTATCTCCAGAAGCTTCAGCTCAACATCGCCGAGGCGGCGATGGCGGTTCAAAAATCCTATTTCCTGCACTAAGGATTCACTTCATGTTGTTGAAATTGATTCATCAGACGGACTTGAGCTACTCCGAATTGATCAGCGAATCGATCATGGAATTGCGCATGGCGCCGCGGCAGGAGCAGGACCAGCACCGCCTCTCTTTTACGCTCGCGCTGGGGCCGCCGGCGCCGGCCTTCAGCTATTTCGACTGGCTCGGCAACACGGTCCATTCGTTTACGGTCAATCCGTTTCACAAGAAGATCAAGATGGTCGCCACGAGCGTGGTTGAAACAGACCGGCGCAAGGTTGAGCCGGAACGATTTTCCGACACCTGGCCGATTCCCGGGGATTACGATTACTCCGTCTACGACTACCTGCAATTCGGCGGTCCGATCACCGACACGCCGGCCCTGCGCGAACTGCTCGACATCGTTCATCCCCAGCCGGGAATGGCCCTGGGCGAACTGGCGCTGCGGATGCTTCACCTGATCAACGAGCGGTTCACTTACAAAAAGGGTGTCACCACCGCGGCCAGTCCGATCACGGAGGTCTTGGAAAAACGATCGGGGGTTTGCCAGGATTTTTCGCATCTGATGATCGGCCTGGCCCGCGCGGCGAAAATTCCCGCCCGCTATGTCAGCGGCCTGGTCCATCCCGACGCCCAGCGTTTCCGCGGGTTCACGCAGACGCATGCATGGTGCGAACTGCTGTTTCCCTCAGCCGGCTGGATCGGTTTCGACCCGGCCAACAATTGCATGGTTGGGGGAAATTTCGTGAAGGTCGCGATCGGCCGAAACTTCGCTGACGTGCCCCCCAACAAGGGCCTGTATCGCGGCAACGCCAAGGAATCGATCGAAGTCACGGTTCACAGTGAAGAATTGAAGACCATCCCCGGCGAGCTCGCCGCCGAACGCGTCGAATCATTGTCGATCCCCACCTACTCCGGCGGACGAACGTCCGCCCGTGAAATGGCCAATCAGCAGGAGCAGCAGCAGCAGTGATGTAGCACAGCCGCCCTCGGCTGTGTTCGATCGGAGATCGAAATCTTCTGGACGATCCGTAGTTCCTTTCCGCCTTTCGGCGGAACACAGCCGAGGGCGGCTGTGCTATAAAGATCACAGGAGCTCGTCCGTCCAGACCTTGAATTTCGTAAGCGTGCTCGGCCCGAAAGAGGTGGTGAGGGCGACGTCGACCGCGTCGCGACCGCGAGCCTGAAGAATCCGGCCGATGCGCGGCTCGTTGTGACGCGAATCCAGCGTGTACCAGCGGTTGCTCAAATAGACTTCGAGCCACGCCGAGAAATCCATCGGCAGGTTCGGCGGAGGAACGCCGATATCGCCGAGGTAGCCGGTGGCATATCGGGCGGGAATGTTGAGGGCACGAAGCAGGGTGACGGTCAGATGCATGAAATCCCGGCAGACGCCGCGACCCTCGTAATAGACATCCATTGCGGACTTGGTCGGATTTGCGAATTCGTATCCGAATTTGACGTGATTGTGCACCCAGTCCATCACCGCCTGCACACGCTGCCATGAATGAGGCGTCCTGCCGAAAAGGTCCCAGGCAATCTGCGATATCTTATCCACCTCGCAGTACCGGCTGGGGAGCAGATACTTGAGACAGTCGGGCGGAAGCTGATCAACGGTATGAAGGATGGCGCCATCGATTCGCGGCTCGTGACGCCCGCTGTCCCACGCCACGTTCTCATAAGTGATTTTCAACGGCCCGGCAGGGGCGAACACACGTGCTGCCCGGTTGCCGAATGAATCCGTGATCAGCGTGATTGGGACAATTGGATCGGTTTCCAGATATTCGGGTTTTTGCAATACGTGAGCCTGCTCGGGATGCACGTGAAGCATCAGAAGCATCGAAACCGGTGAAGGAATCTGAAAGTCGAGTTCAAAACCAATATGAATGCGCATTGGCCTTTGCGCGGCGGTTCCGGGCCGGAGTCAGGTCATTGAAGACAATATCTTCACATTTTGCCCGGCGTCAACGTCGTAAAATGGGTCGCCTGCACCGGAACGGCACAAGTGTCGCGTCGATCCGAGACTGACTGACGACTGACGCGATGAGAATTCGATCCGTCCTGGCTCTCCCTCTGGAAGAGCGCGGTGACCGTGATAGGATGTCTTCGGCCAAAGGGAATCAACGCAGCGAAAGGATCACGGAGAGATGACTTACTGTCTCGGGATTGTCACGAAACACGGCCTGGTGATGGCATCGGATTCCCGCACCAATGCCGGATATGACCAGGTCAACACCTGCCGCAAGATGCACACGTTCGTTCAGCCGGGCGAACGGGTCTTCATCGTTCTCTCCAGCGGAAGCCTCTCGCTGACCCAATCCATCCTGACGCTGCTGCGGCGGGATTTCGACGCCGGCCGCGGACTTGCCCAGGCGCCTCGCTTTACGACGCGGCGCGGGTCATTGGAGACACGGTGCGCAAGGTGGCCGAAATCGACCGGGCCGCACTTGAGCGCGACGAATACCGTTTTAATGTCAACCTCATGCTTGGCGGGCAGATCAAGGGAGAGCCGCCCAGCCTGATCCTCATCTATCCGCAGGGCAATCCGCTTCAGGTCAGCGAGGATTCTCCGTATCTTCAGATTGGCGAAACCAAATACGGCCGGCCCATTCTCGATCGCGGCATTCAGTACGAGCGCACGACGCTGGAAGAAGCGGCCAAGTATGCATTGCTTTCGCTCGATTCGACCATGAAGTCAAACGTGACGGTCGGCCCGCCGATCGATCTGCTTGCCTATTCGGTGGACGAACTGGAAATCACCCGTCATCGGCGATTTGCCAACGACGATCCGGACCTGGCAAAGATCCGGCTTCGCTGGGAACAGGCCCTGAGGCAGGCGGTGCAGAAACTGCCGGACGTGCGCTTTCGCGGACGTCATGGTGCGGGACGTGCGCCTCAATCGGATACCATCGAGCTGGTTGAGCATGGATCCAGCGATGGTACGCCGGAGCTACAGCCTCAACAGCAGACGGCGGACAATTCAACCCGCCGGTAGAAAAAACCAGGCATTTCATATTCACCGCCACCAGTGCAGCGGCAAATCTTTCGGATTGCGCTGCGCCGCGCATCTAAGATTAGCCCATGACCACCGCGATCCAGGCCTGTCCACGTTGCTCTTCAGCGCTGAGTCCCGATGCGCTGGCTTGCGGCAACTGTCGCACGCTTGTTTACAGCGATCAGCTCAATCAACTCGGGCAGCAAGCCGCGTCACTCGAAGCGGCGAATCCTGCGTCCGCCGCCCATGTCTGGCGTCAGGCGCTCGATCTGCTCCCGCCAGACTCGGCCCAGTACGCCGCAATTGCCAATCGGATCGGCGCGTTGGCAGCCGGCTTCGTGGCGCCCCCGCCTTACGCACAACAAACGCCGCCTCGACCGGTCTCTCGCCGCCGCAACGATCCGTTGGCATTGGCGCTGGCCAAGACCATTGGATCGATGCTTCTCAGTATCTTCGTCTACAGTTTTCTTTTTGGCGGATGGCAGTTTGCCGCCGGTTTTGTCCTATTGATACTCGTTCATGAAATGGGCCACGTCGTGGCGATGCGGTATTACGGCCTGAGAGCCAGTCCGCCGATCTTCATTCCCTTCATGGGCGCGTTGATCAATCTGCGGCAGTCGCCGCCAAACGCGAAAATCGAGGCAATCGTTGGTATCGGCGGCCCCATTGCCGGAACGATTGGCGCGCTGGTTTGCTATGCCCTGGCGCTGACATTGCCGATTTCGCCGGATGCGCGCGCATTGATGATTGAAGTCTCCTGCGTGGGCTTCTTCCTCAACCTCTTCAACCTCGTTCCAGTGCCCCCGCTGGACGGCGGGCGTATTACCGCCGCCGTCAGTCCCTGGATCTGGATTCCCGGCGTCCTCGCGCTGATCGGATATGCCGTCGCGTTGTTTCGACAGGGACACTTTCCGATCATTCTCGGGCTCATTCTGCTCATGGCCTTTTCCCGTCTCCGCAGCACATTTTCGCGCGGGTTTCGTAACGATCCCTATTACCGCATCACCCGCCGCGCGACTTGGATGATTGGGACGCTGTACGTTCTGTTAGCCGTGCTGCTTGCGTACATGTTCAAAATCACCGGCGGACCCCAGGTTGTCGGGTTCTAAAGGGAACTGAGCGACTACTTCGGTTTCTTGATTCACCCCATTTGCACATTGCCTGGACAATCGGTCGAAGCGTGCGGCCACGCGCTGTAAGGGCGTAATCCACACGCGGGGGAACCTGGGCGTAAACGTCTCGTCGGACCACGCCATCCGCCTCGAGTTCCCGCAATTGCAGGGTAAGCATCTTCGGGGTAATCCGCCCCATCGCTCTCCGAAGCTCCGAAAATCGCAGGGTGCCGCGGGAAAGATGCCAGAGGATGGGGATTTTCCACCGGCCGCCGATCACCAGCAGCGTATTCTCGGCGGGGCATCGCCGGCCACCGCAGCCTGCTTCGATCCTGGTATCCATTTGATACGTACTATAGAGAATGGCTCCTATGATGCCAATGGAAACTTTGAGGCCTATGATTTGATCGAATTTCATCGCCGCGGGATAAAACCCAAGGCGGAAAGGGAAGCCACAATGAACCGGATATCACATCTGATCGGCAATGATGACAGCGAGAACACGGCCGTAATCGAGCCTGCATCGCCGGTCGCGCCGCCGGCGGACGGTGAACTGCTCGACGCTTATTCGCAGGCAGTGGTTGGGGCCGTCAAACTGGCGAGCCCCGCCGTCGTGAACATCGAAGTGCGTACCCGTCCCCGTCCGGGACCGCAGGGACGACCGCAACACGGCGGCGGCGGAAGCGGATCCGGCTTTATTTTCACGCCGGATGGGCTCGTGATGACCAATAGCCACGTCGTCCACGATGCCGAAGCGATCAACGTGACGCTGTCTGACGGCCGGTCTTTTCCCGCCAAATTGGTCGGGGACGATCCGGATACGGACCTGGCGGTCATCGACATTGCCGCCCCCAATCTTGTCTCCGTCGCATTCGGGGATTCTTCAAAAATCCAGGTGGGCCAGCTCGTCGTTGCGATTGGAAATCCGTACGGGTTTCAATACACGGTGACCGCCGGCGTCGTCAGCAATCTCGCCCGGTCGTTCCGGTCCCAGACCGGCCGACTGCTCGACGGGATCGTTCAAACCGACGCCGCCCTCAATCCGGGAAACTCCGGCGGCCCCCTGCTCAATTCACGCGGCGAGGTGATCGGCGTTAACACCGCCATTATCCCCGTCGCCCAGGGAATCTGTTTTGCGATCCCGGCGAACACCGCGCAATGGGTCGCCTCCCGGCTGATCAAGGACGGGTTTGTTCGTCGCAGCTATATCGGCGTCGGCGGGCAGAACGTTCCGCTGCATCGCCGGATCGTCCGGTTTTACAACCTCAAGAGCGAGACCGGCGTTCTGATTGTCGCGCTTGAGAAGAACAGCCCCGCCGAGCGATCCGGCCTGGCCGAGGGAGACATTCTGCTCGAGGTGGACGACAGCCCGGTAGCGGGTATCGACGATCTGCACCGCCTGCTCACCGCCGACCGCGCCGGCACGGCCATGCAGCTCACCGTTCTGCGAAAGACGGAAAAGCTGACGCGCTACATCATCCCCGAGGAAGCCAGTCCGCGCCGCGAATCGACGGAACTCGCCGCGGGATAAGAAACTGGATTTCATCACTGAGAGACGCAGAGTGCAGAATCTCTCTGGCCTCTGCGCCTCTGTGGTGAGTCCTGAGCCATCCCGGAAAAGCTGAGGCCGGCGAAAATTTCGGAATCCGCTCGCCTTGACACATTCGCTCGCGCCCGAAGATGTTTGGCTTTCGGGGAGCACTAACAATGCCAACGTTCAGCGTCTTGATTCTGACTGCCGCGCCGGCCGGCCAAAGCGCCGAAGCCGGCGGGGCCTACGCCAAAATCGAGGGGCGAGAGAGCCTGCTGCGGGCGGTGGAACTCTTCCTCAACCGGGACAACATCAAACAACTTCAGTTCGTCGTAACCACCGAAGCGGCCGAGGAGGCAAAACGTAAATACGGAGCGAATCTCGCGTTTACCGGCGTGAAATTGATCGTCGGCGGCCCGCGTTGGATGGACCAGATCGCGGCGGGCGCGGCGAGCCTTTCGCCGGAAACCACACACGTCATCATCCACGATGCGGCGCGGCCCGCTGTTCCTTATACCGACATCGACACTTTACTCATCGCTGCCGAAAAGCATGACGCGGTGGTACTGGCTTCCCCGATCCGATCGTCGCTGCTCGAGCTGGACGAAGGGGGCAATGTCGTCGCGACGCACTTGCCACAAAGCTACCTGCAGTTGCAGACACCACAGATTTATTCGCTGAAAGTGGTGAACGACATGGTCTCCGCGGGCCGCGAGCCGCACGCTTCGCAGCTGACGGTGGTCAAAGGCTCCCCGCTCAATGTTCGGTTGGGAGCCGCTGGGGAAGCGGGGTTCGCCAAAGCGATGATCGCCATGCTCCCGAAGCCGAAAATGCGCGCATCGAGCAGCCCCTTTGAAGAAGCGCAGTGGTGATATTTTCTGATTTGAAATGACCCGGAGGCAATGGACTGTTTCGGCAACGGTCGCTTCACGCGCCGACGGGAACGCGCGATTCATGCGGCCACCATGCGGTGGGCGGCGATGACGAGGCCGGCGTCTGGAATCCGAGCCAGCCGGCGCAAACCGCCAAAGCATGCGCGCGCCTGCTCTGGCGAATCAAAAACCTGTTCGATATTCCGTTGATTTTTCGGACTGCGCCAGGCAGTGAGGAGATTTCCCACGGTGTAAATCTTCAGGACCTGCTGGAGTGTCTGGGCGATCTCCGATCGCATCACCTGGCTGAGAGGAAGATCAACAATTGGATTTTTAGGCATTTGACGACTCGACCCGCGAGCGCCCTCGGGATGATGTACCTGCCTGAAGGATTGTGAATGGGCGATGGAGGATGCCCGCGCCATCCAGGGGAGCACATCAGTCGGAAGCCAGCTCGGGATTATTCAAGGGACAGGAAAGCTCGCCACAAAGCGCCACTGCCCCGGACCCATTCGTTCGATTCAACGGTCCATGACATCCGTGCCCTGGAAACCGTCGTTGCCCACCCATGCCGATGGCTCGGCCTGGATCATTTCAACGTATCGAACCGATCGGCAAAGTCAACGGTTCTGCGTGATGAAAAAATGACATGTTCGAGTGATCCAGGCGGCTTCATTTGATGTCAACCGTATTGGTGACATCGGCGCCTACGTAATCAAGTGTATAGTAAGTGTTGCCGTAGGCAGGCTGAATCCCGTTCACTTGAGCCACGTTATACATCTCGACATGACCGTCGACGAAGACCGCCTGGCTGAAGCCTGGAGCATCCGTTATGCCCGACCACGGCGTTCGATGACACATCTGCTGGAACGGGAAATAGGAAGGGTCGGTGGTGTCATCCGTGGGATATCCAGCGCAGGTCGATTCGCACAGCAACACCTTTTGTGTCGGGAACATAATCGACGTCACCTTTTCCCCCGAAACGCGAAGGGGAAACGGCAGATAATAACTCGTCGCGAAACTGCTGTCGCTTTCGATTGTCGCACGGTCAGCGGGCGACCAGTTCCAGCCCTGAGCCGCCCAGTTTCCGCCCCATCGCGCCTGGTCGCTGGGACAGAGCGCCGCCTGGGCAGTGGAAATTCCGTACGGCCGCAGATCGTTCCAAAAGCCGTAGGAGACATAGTTAATGCTATCGTAAAATTCGTTGCCACCCCCCTTGGGGCCGTAGGCGTAGGTGATAGAGGTGCTGCCAAAACTATAAGTCACGGGATTGGTCGGGGCGTTTTGCGCGAAAGGGACGCAGGGCAGAAGATAATGATGGTCGGCCATCATCATTTCCACGGCCTGCGAAATGCCGCGAAGCCGGCTGGCACAGGCAATCTGCCGTGCACGTTCTCGGGCCGTGTTCAACGCAGGCAGAAGAATCGCGATTAACACCGAAATAATTCCGATGACCACCAGAAGCTCGACAAGCGTAAATCCGCCATGTACTGATTTGACTGATCGCCGCATGAACGATTCCTCGCCGTTCTTCGCCAGTGGAAATGAGTGCAAGGATATTTTACACCCTTCGCCGTTATCGTCCAGAGTCATTTTCGGCTTGGCGACCGTGAGTTCGTACCCTATCGTTCTCATTCCACAAGGAACCAGATGAGAAAAATAAATCGCATTGCGTCTTTCATCGCTTGTCTGTCCATCGTCGCGATCGCGGCGGCTGATGAGGCCGGCAAGAGCAAATCATCCGCCGATAGTCAAAACATCCTGGGAACGTGGAAAGTAGTGAAGAAAGTGAAGAACGGCGGTGCGGATCAGACCGCCGGAAACCTTGGATCGATCACCTTCACCGGCAATATCGCTTCCACCATCGGCGAAAATGGAGAAACCAGCGAAGGCAGTTTCACGATGGACGAGACAAAAACTCCCAAGTGGATCACCTTCAAAGCCACCGGCGGGCCCCACGCCGGCAAGACCTTCGCGGTCATTTACAAGCTGGAAGGGGACACCCTCACTATCGCCTACAGCACCGGCGAACACAACGAAACCCGCCCCGCCGATTTCAGTGGAAAGGAAGGGGAAGCGATGGAAGTGCTGGAGCGGCAGAAGTAGGGATCGCGTCTCACATCAATGATTGCAGCGTTTCGAGATTCACCGTGTCCCATTCTCTACCCTCCGGCCTTTTCCCCTCTTTCGGCGTCTCCAGAATTTTCGGCAATTTCTTGAACGCCTTGTCGCGCACGAATGGCTTGAACCCCTCCAGCCCGATCGTCCCCTTTCCGATGTGCTCGTGCCGATCGACCCGGCTGCCCAACTCCTTCTTCGAATCGTTCAGGTGAAGCACCTTCACGCGCGAAACGCCAACGATCGATTCGAGCTCTTTGCGGAATTTGGCATATCTTCGCCCGCGAAAGTCGTAACCCGCGGCGAAGAGATGAGCCGTGTCCAGACAAACGCCAAGCCGCTCCGGCGATTTGCAAAGCGAAATGATCTCCGCGAGGTGTTCGAGGCGATACCCCAGCGAACTCCCCTGCCCGGCGGTGATCTCCAGGCACGTGACGACGCCGTCCGCGGGCACAGACCGATGCACTTCATCGAGAGACGCGGCCACGCGCTTCAATCCGACCTCCTCCCCTTCGCCCATGTGAGCACCCGGATGGGTGACGAGAAACGGAATCCCCAGGATTACGCAGCGGCGAACTTCCTCAATGAACAAGTCGATACTTTTCTTGCGGAGCGCCTCATCCGGCGACGCCAGATTGATCAGATAGCTGTCGTGGCTGACAGTGTGCCGAAACTTCAGCCGATCGCGATGAGTGGTCCAATCGCTGATCGCCGATTCGGCAAGCGGCGAACATTTCCATTGTTGCTGGTTCTTGGTAAAGATCTGAACCGTTGTCATCTCGAGCTTTTCAGCCGCGAGAAGGGCATTGTGCATTCCGCCGGCGATGGAAAGGTGGGAGCCGAACATATCGAGAGAAGTTCCGGAATTATACGTTCAACGGAAAGCCACCGGCTTGTCGCCGTCGCTTCCAGTGCAACACGCCTACGACGCATGGCCAAACCAATAGTACAAAGACCGGAATCCAACAGGGTATGTAGCCAATTCCGTAGTGTGACCAGCCAATGAAAAAACCGCCATCAATCAGACGAAACTCAAAAACCCAGGTTCGAACCGAAGTTCGATTGTGCGGCGATCCATGTTCCAACAGGATCGGTTTCCAATAGCTCAATACCGATGTCGCGATCAACGCGCTGGCCGCGAGCACGCAGGTCCAAAAGAATAGGACTCGGATAGAAGGGCTCAAGGAACGGATCACTTGTTCTCCTGTGCGTCTGGGCCGAGCGAAGCATCGGAATCCGCGCGAAACATCCCATTTTCAGTGGCACGGGCGTCTCGCCCGTGTCGATGTGCTCAGACACGGGCGAGACGCCCGTGCCACGCAGGATTTTACAACTCATTTTGTTTCCGGCGGCTGAGCGACTGGCGAATCTTTCGGCAATTGCGAATCCAGATACCGCACCGCATTCTCCAGAATCTTCAACGGAATCGCCTGCTTGTAGACAGGATACGCTTCATGCCCCGGCCGAAAATAAAAGACCATTCCCCGACCGACTTTCCAGAGCATTCCACTTCTGAAATGTTCGCCGGCGTCCCAATGCTCCTCGAAGATGACGGCGTCCGGTGCGGGAATGTGAAACGGCTCGTCGTACATCTCCGTCTGGGGAATATCGAATTCGGCCGGGATTCCGGCGGCGATCGGATGATCGGGCAGAAGCGATTTGAAATGGCCCGGCTTCGCGTCGGCGCGCCAGGCCGGAAAACAACAAAGCGGAAGTTTCACGATCAGCCAGTCGGTGCCGTCGGGATTTTTCTGCGGGCGAAATGACGGGGTGAGTGGAGCATCGCGCCGCGGCGGCACGCCGATCATCGGGTATTCGAATGAGAGCCTTGTCGTTTTCCGCTGTTCTTCGGAGAGGGATTTTAGCGCGTCCTCGGTCGTTCGTTCGTTCATCGCCGCGATGAAGGGCTGCGACCAATGCGCCGAATGAAGGGCGATCAGTCCGAGTTTCCCCGCCTTGATCCGTTCGGCAACGCGCTGGCCGACTTTCGGATTCACGTCGCGATTGCGGATATGGCCCCACCAGATCAAGACGTCGGCGTTGTTTAACACGTCATCGCTCATCCCCTGCTCGGGATCATCCAGGCGGACTGAACGAACGGTGAGGCCAGGCCGGGTGCGGAGGTTGTCGGCGATGGCGTGGCCGAGGAAATTGTCGTACGCCGGCTTTTGCCCGGGCTGCTCCTCGTCCCAGACAACGACGCGAATTGGATCACTGGGAGCTGTGGTGGGTGTTTCCGCTGCGCGAGCCAATTGATCGCTCAAAGAGAGCGAAACGAAAAGCAGAAAAATTGATTTGTGCCGGTATCCCATGTCTTTCATCTTAATCACCAAGGTGTGACGTCGCACCCCGACCTGACCCCCCATTTCACATGCGCACTTGTGGAGTATCAATGCTGCATCGAAATGCAGGGAGGACCGGCTCGTCCTCGAGCCGCCTTCCGGCCGACCGACGATCTTTCACTTCGAAGGAGAACCATGAATCGAATCCGACTCCTCGCGGCACTTCTGGCTGTTTTCATTGCAACCCTGATGTCGTTGCTTTCTCCGCTTGTGCTTCAGGCAGACGATGCGGCAAAAGATGAGGACAAGCCGATCAAGGCACTGCCTCGTTCTCGGCGGCTGCTGCCACGATTACGCGGCGCAGAAAAAGATCATTACGGAAGGCGTTTCCGCGCGGGCCAATGTCGAATGGACGATCGCTTACGATCCGAACAACGGCACCAGCCATAAGAATCCGGTCTATGACAACCCCGACTGGTCGAAGGGATTTGACGTCGTTGTGCACGACGAGTGCTCGGCTGACGTCAAGGACCTCGGCGTGATCGACGGAATTCTCAAGCCACATAAGGAGGGGCTGCCAGCCGTCCTGCTTCATTGCGGCATGCACTGCTACCGGAGCGAAGGATGGCCCAAATCGACGCCGTGGTTTGATTTCACGGGATTGGTCACGACCGGCCATGGCGCAGACGCCGATTGCGGTGACTTACACGGACAAAGACAGCCCGATCACGAAGGGACTGGAAGACTGGACCACCATTCACGAAGAACTCTACAACAACGCCGCCGGCAAGCTTCAGGATACGGCCCACGCATTGGCAATCGGGAAGCAAAATCCAAACGACACGAATGTCGTGGTCTGGACCAATCTCTACAACGGCAAGACACGCGTCTTCGGAACAACGCTCGGGCATAACAGCGAGACGGTAGCCGACGCGCGGTACCTCGATCTGGTCACCCGCGGCTTGCTCTGGGCCTGCGACAAACTCGATGAGAAACATCTAAAGCCGGCCAAGCACGTGCTGGCTCCCCTGCCGCCAGGCCCAAAGCAGGCGGAAAACCTGGCCGCCGGCAAAACCGCGACCGCGTCATCAACTCAGGAACCCAACTCCCCCGCCAATGCCCTTGATGGCGACGATTCAACACGGTGGTGCGCCAGCGGACCGGAAACGCCGCAGTGGTTCCAGGTAGACCTGGGAAAGCCCGAGGATCTGACCGGTTGCAAGATCATGTGGGAGCACGAAGCCCACTATCGGTACAAGGTTGAAGGTTCGCTGGACGGAACTTCGTGGTCGATGCTGGCTGACGCGACACACGGTGAAGGCATGGACCAGCTTCGAACGCATAAGTTCGAATCCAAAGCAATTCGATATGTAAAGCTGACCGCCACCGGCGCTGACGACGGGAGTTGGGTCAGTATTTTTGAATTTGATGTCCTCGGGACAAAGATGGTTGACGGACCCAGCGCCGCAGCCGTGCCACGATCGGATGTCGAGCGGCGATTGCTGCACGAAGTGAAAGCGCCGAAGAATTTTGATCTCACGATTTACGCGGCCCCACCTGACATCAGCTATCCGACTTGCCTCGCCGCCACGCCAAACGGCGATCTGTTCGTCGGAATTGATGAAAACGGGTCGCTCGATCAGAAGCCGGGCCGTGGCCGGGTGGTCAAATGCGTCGATTCCACTCGCAGCGGCCACGCGGACCAGTTCACCATCTTTGCCACGATGGACAGCCCGCGCGGCATCACTTACGACGGCGACACACTCTACGTGCTGCACCCGCCGTTCATCACCGCCTACCACGATGGAGGAAACGGAGTCTGCGACCGCGAGACGACACTCGTGAGCGGACTGGCCCACGACCTCAAATGGCGCGGCGCAGATCACACCACCAACGGCCTGCGAATGGGAATCGACGGTTGGCTTTACATCGCCTCCGGTGACTACGGCGCGCTCCAGGCCGTTGGGAAGGACGGCACGAAGCTCCAGTTTAAGGGCGGTGGCGTGATGCGGGTACGTCCCGACGGCTCCCATCTGGAAGTCGTCGCCCGCGGCGAACGCAATATTTACGACATTGCGATCGACCCCGTGATGAATCTCTTCACCTGCGACAACACCAACGACGGCGACGCCTGGAACGTTCGCCTCGCTCATGTCTTTCAGATGCCAACTTCGGCTATCCAACGCTCTTCATGCACTTCCCCGAGGAAATCGTTCAGCCGCTCAATGATTATGGCGATGGTTCGCCGACCGGCTCCCTGTTTGTCGCCGAGCCGGGGTTTCCCGAATCGTACGGAAACGCCCTCTACACCTGCGAATGGGGCCGTAGCACGATCTACCGACATCCGCTCGAGGAATCGGGCGCAGCTACAAGATCCCGACGCCGCGCGAGCCGTTCATGGAAATTCCCCGGCCAACGGGAATTGACGTGGACGGCGAATCGCACATCTACGCCGCGAGCTGGCGCGGCGCGGTTTTCACCTACGCGGGGCCGAATGTCGGCTTCATCGTGCGGGCATCGCCGAAAGGCGTTACCCCCACTTCGTTTCCTGACGTGAAGAAAGCGACCGACGAATCGCTGGTCGAAATGCTCAAATCTCCGAGCCTCGTCTGGCGGCTGCATGCCCAACACGAGATTCTTCGGCGCGGCGACAAGGCCGCCTTCGATGAACCCATTGAGAAACTCGCGACGGCGGCCGAGCAATCAATACCGGTTCGCGTTGCGGCGATGTACACAATCAAGCAGCTTCAGGCCGAAAAGTCGAATTCGTTTCTCCAGGGCCTCGCGAGAGACGCCTCAATATGCGAATTTGCATTGCGCGCGCTGACGGATGAAAAATCAGAAACGGCCACGGTTCCGACCGATCTTTTCACCGGCGCACTGACCGATCCGAACGCGCGAGTTCGGCTGCAGGCTGTGATCGGCATCGGTCGGCTCGACCGACCGCAAATCGCCGCGTCGCTGATTCCACTTTTGGTGGACGGCGATCCGAATGTCGCCCACGCGGCGGTGCAGGGCCTGATTGCGCTCCACGCTACCGAAGCCTGCTTTGCCGCGCTCGATACCGGTTCGCCAAGCGTCGTGCCGGGGCGGCGCGGGTGCTGCAATCGTTTCACGAATCAGCCGTAGTGGATGGCCTGATTTCGCGATTGACCACGGGTAAAGATTCGATCGTTCATCACGCGATCCTGACCGCTCTCTGCCGCCTGCACGATCAGGAGACCGAATGGACTGGGGACTGGTGGGGAACACGCCCGGATACGCGCGGACCCTACTACCACCCCGCGAAATGGGAAGAGACAGACAAGATCGGTCAGGCGCTGCATACGGCGCTGGCCGGCGCGAGCGGAGAAGACGCTCCGTTTCTCGTCGGGGAATTGAAAAGGCATCGCATCGACATGCCGGAAGCTACAGCGCTGATGCTCAAGCTCGCGAGCGAAGATCCCGGCTTCCGCGCCCAGGCCGTCAATCTGCTTATGGACAATTCGGCGATCCCCCCGGAGGCATTGCCCATTGTCGAGAAGGCAGCGTCATCGCCGCAGGGTGACGCTGCGCTTTGCGCCAAATCGCTGCGGCGGCTCCAGCGCAGTGCCGGTTCCCCGACCGGATTCGACACTTTGACGCGCACGCTCATTGCGATTCGCGGCGAATCGAATTTGCCGCCGGAGGTGGCCGCGGCGGCAGTCGATTGCGAGCACGACGGGGAGAACGCGCGGCGCGTCGATCGTTTCACGACGCTGGCTGGATCAACGGATCCCGCCGCGCGCGAGCTTGCCTACGCGGTCCTCCTGACCGTCAGTGAAAGTCATCAGGCCCCCAAGGAAGCTCGCGCTGCGGCGAGCCAATCGGTCGAAGCGGCATGGAAATCCGCTGATTCATCCGCCAGCCTGCTCCGTGCCATCGGTCAAACGAGGCGCCCCGAATACGATTTGCAGGTCCGGGCAAAAATGAAAGATGAAAACGCGGCGGTTCGAACTGCCGCGGAATACGCCGCCGCTCAGCTCCATCTCGGCCAGGCCGATGCGCCGTCGCAGCCAACGGTTCACACCATGAAATATGAGGACGTGGTTGCGGCCGCGGCTCGGGAGCCCGGCGACGCGGCATTGGGCAGCCAGCTTTTCCAGCGACAAGGTTGCATCGCCTGTCATACCACCTCGTCGAACCAGCCGCCCAAGGGGCCGTTGCTCGCTGATATCAGTTCGCGCTACAGCCGGCCCGAGATACTCGAATCGATCCTCAAGCCCAGCGCCAAGATCGCACAGGGCTTCACGACCAATTTCTTCAAGCTGAAAAACAACACCGTGCTGCAGGGTTTCGTCGTTCGCGAGGGAGGGGATGAGATCGAGATACGCGACATCACCGGCGTCAGCACAACGATTCAGAAAAATGAGATCGTCAGACGCGGCACACTTCAGACGTCGATTATGCCCGAGGGTTTGGCCGACAATCTCACCCTTCACGATCTGTCATCGATCCTGGCGTATCTGGAAACGCTGAAGGGGAAGAAATAATCCGAATTGAAGCGGAATGGTTTTGGCGTCATTTTGGAAAGGGCCCAGGGATTCGGTGCTCCGCGGGCGAACCGGCGCGTAGTCCCCGTGGTCTATAGCGCCGCCACACGCCGCCCGGTTCCAATCCCTGGGCTTGGACGGCTTGCGGTTCTTAACATCGGGTAAATTTTGCGCTCTCTGCTTGACGTGCCGGGTGGCGGCGCCGCAGGATCGCAACGTTCTATCACGCTCTTCACGAAGGAATCGGCATGCCCACCCCCCTCTCGCCCGACCTGCTTCGCAAAATGGACGCCTACTGGCGCGCGGCGAATTATCTTTCCGTCGGACAGATTTACCTTCTCGACAATCCCCTCCTGCGCGAGCCCCTGCGCATCGAGCAAATCAAGCCGCGGCTGCTGGGGCATTGGGGGACGACGCCGGGATTGAATTTCATTTACGTCCACCTGAATCGGATCATCAAAGAACACGATCTGGACATGATCTACATCTGCGGCCCCGGTCATGGCGGGCCGGGAATGGTCGCCAACACGTATCTGGAAGGAACGTACAGCGAGATTTATCCGAATATTTCGCAGGACGAAACGGGGATGCACCGGCTGTTCAAGCAGTTCAGCTTTCCCGGCGGCATCCCCAGCCACGATGCGCCGGAAACGCCGGGCTCAATCCATGAAGGGGGCGAATTGGGATACTGCATGTCCCACGCCTTCGGCGCGGTCTTCGACAATCCCGGACTGATCGCTACCTGTGTCATCGGCGACGGCGAAGCCGAAACCGGGCCGCTGGCGACGAGCTGGCATTCAAACAAATTTCTCAATCCCGTCCGCGATGGCGCGGTCCTGCCGATCCTGCATCTCAACGGCTACAAGATCGCCGGCCCGACCGTGCTCGCGCGCATTCCACACGAAGAGCTGGACTATCTCCTCCGCGGTTACGGATACACGCCCCACTATGTCGAAGGCGATGAGCCGGTGGCCATGCACCAGAAGATGGCTGAAACGCTCGACGCGATTTACGCCGACATCCACCGCATTCAGGACGACGCTCGCAGCAAGGGCAAGACCGAGCGGCCGCTCTGGCCGATGATCGTGCTGCGTTCGCCCAAAGGTTGGACCGGACCGAAGGTGGTGGATGGCATTCAGATCGAGGGCACGTTCCGCGCCCATCAGGTCCCCCTGTCCAACCTGGCGGAAAATCCGAAGCACGTGAAGATCCTCGAAGAATGGATGAAAAAATATAAGCCGGAGGAACTTTTCGACGAATCCGGCAGGTTTCGCGCCGAATTCGCTGAACTAGCGCCCGAAGGCAATCGTCGAATGGGCGCCAATCCCAATGCCAACGGCGGCTTGCTGCTCCACGACCTGCGCATGCCGGATTTTCGCAAGTATGCGGTGAAAGTCTCCAAGCCCGGCGCGATCGACGCCGAGGCAACTCGCGTTCAGGGCGAAATGATTCGCGACGTCCTGGAGCTGAACAAAGACGCGAAGAATTTCCGGGTTTTCAGCCCGGACGAGACAGCTTCAAACCGCTGGGGCGACGTTTTCAAGGTGACCAATCGCGAATCGGAAGCTGAGATCCTTCCCAATGACGATCACGTTGCCAGAGACGGCCGCGTTATGGAAATGCTCAGCGAGCACCAATGCCAGGGATGGCTCGAAGGGTATCTGCTCACTGGCCGCCACGGATTCTTTTCATGCTATGAGGCGTTCATTCACATCGTCGATTCGATGTTCAATCAGCACGCCAAATGGCTCAACGTGACCCGGCGGATCGAGTGGCGGCGGCCAATCGCGTCGCTGAATTATCTGCTCACCAGCCATGTCTGGCGGCAGGATCACAATGGGTTCAGCCATCAGGATCCCGGCTTCATCGATCACGTAGTGAACAAGAAAGCCGACGTGATTCGCGTCTATCTGCCGCCGGACGCGAATTGCCTGCTCTCGGTCACTGATCATTGCCTGCGGAGCCGCAACTACGTGAACGTGATCGTCGCCGGAAAGCAGCCGGCGCCGCAGTGGCTGGACATGGAATCGGCGGTGAAGCACTGCACCGCCGGCATCGGCATGTTCGAATGGGCCAGCAACGACAAAGGATTGGAGCCGGACGTGGTCATGGCCTGCGCGGGAGACGTGCCGACGCTGGAGACGCTCGCCGCCGTCGCACTGTTACGCGGGCATTTCCCCGACCTGAAAGTGCGCGTGATCAACGTCGTCGATCTGATGAAGCTCCAGCCCGCCAGCGAACATCCGCACGGCTTGAGCGACGCCGATTTCGACGTCCTTTTCACGCGCGACAAGCCGGTGATCTTTGCCTACCACGGCTATCCCTGGCTGATTCACCGGCTCACCTATCGCCGAACCAATCATCACAACATTCACGTTCGCGGCTACAAGGAGGAAGGGACGACGACCACGCCATTCGACATGGTGGTGCTCAACGATCTGGACCGATTTCATCTTGCCGGCGACGTAATCGATCGCGTTCCAAAGCTCGGCCCAACCGCCGCCTACGCCAAGCAGGCGATCCGCGACAAGCTGCTGGACCACAAGGAATACATCTGCAAGTACGGCCAGGACATGCCGGAAATCCGCGATTGGAAATGGGAGGGATAGGGTAGCGAACTCGACCGGAAAACCTACACTACCCCCGGCACAGAAGGAGCAGGATTCGGTCGGATGAACATTTTTGTACCCAATCAAACCGATCAGGACGAAACGCGCGTCGCGATGACGCCGGCGCTGATCAAGAAGCTGGCCGGACCGAACGTTCAGGTCCTCGTGGAATCAAACGCCGGACTGATGGCCTCGCATCGGGACGACGCTTATCGGGCTGCGGGAGCCGAGATCGTCGGGACCGACGGGTGGAATCGGGCGGATATCGCGCTGGTCGTTCGTCCACCCAATGTCGAACAGGCACGGCAGATGCACACGGGCGCGCTGCTCATCGGCATGCTGTCGCCGCAGCGCAGTTCGGAATTGATCAAGGCAGTCGAGGCGCAGGGTGTCTCGGCGATGGCGCTGGAATTTCTGCCGCGGATTTCCCGGGCACAGGCCATGGACGTGCTCAGCTCGCAGGCGAACATCGCCGGTTACAAGGCGGTGATTCTCGCGGCGGAGCGCTCGGTCAAGATTTTCCCAATGCTGATGACTGCCGCCGGAACGCTCCAGGCCGCCCGTGTATTTGTCATCGGCGCTGGGGTCGCAGGCTTGCAGGCGATCGCCACCGCAAAACGGTTGGGCGCGATCGTCACCGCTTACGACGTGCGTCCCGCCGTAAAAGAGCAGGTCCAGAGCGTCGGCGGGAAATTCCTGGAATTGCCGCTCGAAACCGCGGCGCGCAGGACGCCGGCGGATATGCGAAGGAACTGACTCCGGAGCAGCAATCAAAACAGCGCGAGCTCATGGCCCGCGCCCTGATCGAATCCGATGCGGTTATTACGACCGCTGCCATACCGGGCAAGCCCGCTCCGAAGTTGATCCCGGCCGAGGTGGTCGAAAAAATGCAGGTCGGATCGGTGATCGTCGATCTGGCCGCCGAATCCGGAGGAAATTGCGAACTGACCGAGCCCGGGCAAAATCGTGACAAAGAATGGCGTGACGCTGATCGGCATCACCAACATTCCCGCCACCGTCCCCTTTCACGCCAGCCAGGTCTATGCCAACAATCTGGTCAATCTGCTTAAGCTGATCATCGACAAGGAAGGGAACCTGAAGATCGACATCACTGACGAAGTGATCGCCGGTGTGTTATTGACACACGCCGGCCAGATCGTTCATCCCCGGCTCAAGGAGGCGCTCACCCATGCCTGATTTTGGATCGGATATTTACGTTTTCCTGCTGGCGGCGTTTCTCGGACTGGAAGTGATCCGCCGGGTAAGCCCATTGCTGCACACGCCACTCATGTCGCTGACCAATGCGATCTCCGCAATCAGCGTTATCGCTGCCATTGAGCTGGCCGGCGCGCATCGGAGCGTGCTTTCAACCGTATTGGGTACGCTCGCGGTCGCGGCCGCGTCGGCCAACATCATCGGCGGGTTCATGATCACCGATCGCATGCTCAAGATGTTCAGGAAGCGCGAGGTGAAGCGGTGAGCTTTCTTCTCGCTCTGGCAACGGATGCCGAACAGGCGACGATGGAAAGCGTCTTCGCCACCACCTTGTTCGTTATCGCAGCCGCGCTTTTCGTCCTCGCCCTGAAATGGCTCGACGCCGCGCACACCGCCCGGCGCGGCAACATTGCCGGGGAATTGGGGATGGGGCTGGCTATCCTCGGCGCGCTGCTCCACCACAACATCGTCAGCTACGAATGGATCATCGTCGGCTTCGTCGTCGGCGCTGATCGGTGCGCCCATGGCCATCTGGATGCCAATGACCGCGGTTCCGCAGCGAACCGCCTTGTCGCACGCCTGCGGCGCATTGGCGGCCGCGCTCGTCGGAACCGCCCATTACTATCTCTTCGATCTGCACCACGCCCCTCCCACATCGATCGAGATGGCCTTTCTCTGCCTCGAAGTGTTATTGGGCGGACTGACCTTTACGGGCAGCATGATGGCGTTCGGCAAGCTTCAGGAACTGCTCCCGACGCGCCCGATCGTCTACAAGAATCAGAACATCTACAACCTCGCTCTGCTCGCGGCCGCCGTGCTTTGCGGCGTCGGTTTGACCTTTCACCCGCAATGGTCGTGGCTCTTTCCGATCCTGCTGCTTCTTTCGCTCGCCTTCGGCGTGCTGCTGATCGTCCCCATCGGCGGCGCGGACATGCCGACCGTCATCGCGCTGCTCAACAGTTACGCCGGCTTGTCCGCGAGCATGATGGGATTCGTGCTGAACAGTAAACTGCTGATCATCGCCGGCGCCCTCGACGGCGCCAGCGGCTTCATCCTCAGCATCATCATGTGCAAGGCGATGAATCGCAGTTTCACCAATGTTCTCTTCGGAGCATTCGGCCAGATTCAAACTTCTGCCGCGGTGGCGGGCGAAAAGAAAGCCGTCCACCCCGCCGGGGCGGACGAAGTGGCGCAGATCCTCGAAGCCGCGCAAAACGTCATCATAATCCCCGGCTACGGCATGGCCGTCGCGCAGGCGCAACACAAGGTGCGCGAGCTGTATGACCAGCTCACCCGCCGCGGCATCAACGTTCGTTTTGCAATTCATCCGGTAGCGGGGCGCATGCCCGGCCACATGAACGTCTTGCTCGCCGAGGCGGAAATCCCCTACGACAAGCTCGTCGAAATGGACGAGATCAATCCAGAGTTTCCGCAGGCGGATGTCGCGCTCGTCATCGGCGCCAACGACGTGGTGAATCCCGCCGCCAGGCATGAAAAGAGTTCGCCGATCTACGGCATGCCGATTCTCAACGCCGACAAGGCCCGAACCGTGGTCGCAATCAAGCGTTCGATGAACCCCGGCTTCGCCGGTATCGACAACGAGCTCTACACGCTCGACAACACCCGCATGCTCTTCGGCGACGCCAAAGCCGTCATCGCCGCGACGACGAAGGAATTGGCGGAGAATGGTCAGTGATAATCACACTCCGGTGCACGACGTGGCAGAGCGGCGCGCGTTCTCGCGGTTCTTTCGACTGCTCCAGTCGCCGCGCCGCCCCGTATTGCGAGCGCTCCTTAATTCCGAGCGCGACCGATGCGGGGCGAGGCGGCGGCGACGGCTGGCAGCGTCGATGCGCATGAAGGCGCCGCTTTGCCCCGTCGTCGAGGTGCTCGGGTGATGAAGGCCGGAGGAATTTTGTGAATCGAAACGCTCGCGAAACAACGTTTCTAACTTTGCTCCTGATCGCGTTTTGCGCGACTGCGGTCCTTGCCGACGGCCCAAAAGACAACATCCCCTCGGCGGTTCGCCCGATTCCGCCGATTGGCAAGGAGCTTCCCGTTGCTGATCGCGAATCAATTCAGGCGGGGCTGGATGCGCTCGGCAAGGAGATCGATTCGCTTGCGGATCAATTGAAAAAGAAGCCGGAATTGCTCGCCTATTTGTCCGACGTCCAGATCTATTACAACGCCATCCGCTATCCGCTGGTTTATCACGAGACGATCGATCCGGCCAACGCGCCAAGGCACTGGCCGATGGCATGGCGCGGGCCAGGTCATTGCGAGACGGCAAAACGCCGTGGATCAGCGAAAGCGGTCCGCGCGGCTACGTTTCGCGGATCGACGGATCGGTGCAGCCTTATCGTGTCGTCCTGCCGGCGGGTTTTTCGGCCGGCGCCGACACTCAGCCGGCAAAGAAATACCGTCTCGACGTCTGGGGCCATGGTCGCGATGAATTGCTCACCGAACTGCGATTCGTCATTCGCGACGATCCCCTGCCCGATCTGAGTTATCTCAAGCCGTATCAGCCACGCCAGGACAAATTCGTCCTCGCGTGTTACGGAAGATACATCACCGCTTTCAAATTTGCCGGAGAAATCGATGTGCTCGAGGCGATGTCGGAGGTGAAAAAACATTACCCCATCGACGACAATCGCGTGCTGGTCACCGGGTTCTCGATGGGCGGCGCGATGGCCTGGGAATTTGCCGTCCATTACACCGACCTCTGGACGGCGGCGGCGCCGGGCGCTGGCTTTGCCGAAACTGAGGAGTTTCTAAAAGTATTCCAGAAGGAAGACCTCTCGGCATCTCCCTGGCACGAGCGCGTCCTGTATCACCTTTACGATTGCACGGACTACGCCGCCAATCTTTCGAATCTTCCGACGTTCGCCTACGGCGGAGAAATCGACCCGCAGAAACAAGCTTCCGACATCATGCTCAAGGCGACCGCCGCGGAAGGCGTAAACATCAAACGATTCGTCGGACCGAAAACACCTCATCGATATGAGCTGGCGACCAAACTGGAGATGGACCAGCAGATCGATGCGGTGCTCGATAAGGGACGCAATCCGGTTCCCGAGCCGATCCGGCTGGAGACCTGGACGTTGCGATACAACCACATGTACTGGATGACCGTGGACGCACTTGAGCACCATTGGATCAGAACCCGCGCCGAGGCCGGCGGGCTCTACGAACCAGCCAGTCGCCAGTATGGCTTTGCAGTCATGTCCCAAAATGTCACGGCTTTAACGTTGTGCTTCGGCGCCGGCGAATGTCCTCTTGCAGCCGGCACAAAGCCCGTCGTTAGACTGGATGGGCGCGTTGAAATCGAGTGCACGCCCGTTAATGCCGACAGATCCTGGGCGGCTCATTTTGTAAAACTCAAAAATAAATGGACGCGAACAGACGAGAGAGGCTTTCACGATTCTTCGCCGCGAAAGATTCACGGCCTTCAGGGCCCGATCGACGACGCGTTCATGGATCATTTCCTGATCGTCCGCCCGACTGGTAAACCTTTGAACGAGAAAACCGGCGCATGGGAAAAATCGGAATGTGACCACGCGATCGATCATTGGCGGAAGCAATTTCGCGGCGAGGCGCTCGTCAAAGACGACGATCAGGTCACTGATGCAGATATTGCAGGCGGCAACCTCATCCTGTTCGGCGATCCGTCGAGCAACGCGATTATCCGAAAGATCGTCGGCCGACTTCCCACTTCCTGGGACGCACAATCGGTGAAGATCGGCGAGCATTCTTTCGACGCATCACATCATGCGCCCGTTCTGATCTACCCCAATCCGCTCCGCCCCGATCACTATGTCGTGATCAATAGCGGTTTCACCTACCGCGAATACGATTACCTCAACAACGCTCGCCAAACGCCCAAGTTGCCGGACTATGCCGTGATTGATGTTGCGGTCCCGGCTACCTCCCGTTCGCCAGGGGGGGTAGTCGCGGCCGGTTTTTTCGGGGAAAAGTGGGAATTGCTCCCGGACGATGGCAAGTCCCTGGCCGACTCGCCTCCGGCTCATTGAGGCCATCCGCAACAGACCGATTCTCCGGATTCCGATTTTTTTATTGCCGCCCAGAGAAACTGTGTTATTATGCAGGTCGATGCTGCAGCACATCTCCGCATCGCATCAAACCCATTCCTGGCGACTCACCAACCGAGAGCGAGTCTTCGTGCCGGCGTTCACACTTGTGGAACTATTGGTCGTCATCGGGATCATCGCTGCGTTGATCGCCATTCTCATGCCCGCCCTGGCCAAGGCGCGCGAGGCCGCCCAGACCGTGAATTGCCTTTCGAATCTCAGGCAATTGGGAATGGCCAACATCATGTACATTAACGAGAACAAGGGCTATTTTCCCAACGCCGGGGATGACTGGCCGCAGGAGAGCTTTGTTGATGTCTGGGATCTGCTCGGAACTTTCACGCCGACTACTTTTTATGTCTGCCCGACTGACATCGATCCCCCGTGGGACGTCTATTGGATCACCTACTACGGCCCTTCGTTCGGCTATCCCAACGTAAATGTGTTGCAGTTTCCCTGTTCGTACTATTATCCGTATCACTTTTATCATCGTTTCGGTCCGGGCCAAAGTCCCGGCCTCGTGACCGGCATCAAGCTCTCGGAAGTGATCTATCCTTCGCAAAAAATTCTCTTCCCCTGCTACGCGCAGGGAGGAGGCCACGGACTGAATCGCATCGACCTGAGCTTTGTTGACGGTCATGCCGCTAACACCCGACTGGATGAAATAAATCCGACAACGCCGTACGGTCCGTACAACCTCGACTGGACCCTGTACGGAGCGGCTGGCAAAGACCTGAATTAGCGCAGCGCGCACCGGCGAACCGCGGGCGCGGCGACGCATCAGGAAGGCCGCGCAGTATTTGGCAGTGCACTTCGTTGAAATTCGTGGGAGCCGTCTGTGAGGCGATCCAAACGCGGATTTACCCTGGTGGAATTGCTCGTGGTGATCGGGATCATCGCGCTGCTGATCGCAATGCTTCTGCCCGCATTGGCGCGCGCCCGCGAAGCCGCCAAGGCAACGAGTTGCCTGAGTAATATGCGGCAGCTCGCAGGCGCGCTTGTCATGTATTGCAACGAAAACAGGGAACATCTCCCCGTGCAATATGGCGACGTAACCACCTTCGCCGATCCGGGCGTCTACGACACTTCCAATTCCGGCAACTGGAATGTGCTTGCATCGTTGATCCGGTACGTCGATGGGGTGGACGTCGCCTCATCGCTCTGGGTCTGCCCGAGCGCTGGAGAATTTACCTGGACCGGATGGGGCGAACCCGCCGCGCCCAGCGATACGAATTACATGATCAATTCGGCAGTGATCGGAAGGCCGCTCTCGCGCATCTCCGATTCCGCCGACATGATCTGGCTTCAGGAAGATCGTTTCCGCTGGAACATTGCGTGGCGCCGCCCCGCCGCGGCCGGCGGGTCACCGCCCGAATACAGCGCCTGGTGTTTCGACAACGGCTCGTACTGGGGCCAGGAATATTCGAATCTCCACTACGTCGCGGGTTCACCCGGCGGAAATCAGGGAGGCGGAAACCTCGCGTTTGTTGACGGCCACGCCGAATTCCGACCCGTCGGATCGCTTCACCCAGCTGATTTTGGCCTGGTCGGAATCCCGGGCGTCAGCAACTCCAACGATCCCAACACCGTTGGCCAAGGCGTCCCCTATTACGGCGCATTTGATGATTAGACGATTTCATAATTCCATGGCTTACGCATTTCTCGCGCGACCCATTTCTGAGCATCGTCGTCGCCGATGAATTCTTCTTTGACCGGATCCCAGTTCAACTTCCGGCCGAGACGGAGCGCGAGTGTGCCAAGGTGGCAAATGCTCGCTGAGCGATGACCGACCTGCGCGGGCGCAACCGGCTGTTTGCGCGTTCGCACGCACTCAAAAAAATTGCCCATGTGATTATTGCTGACATAGAGGCGTTCGGCGTTAGACGCCAGCGGCTCGTGAATCAATTCGGGTTTGCTGGCGTCGATGCGCCCGCGAGTCACGAAAATCCAACCGTCGGTTCCTTCGAATTTAACGCCATGATGCAGCGTCCCCGGACCACTGCGTTTGACACCGCCGGTCCACTCGTCGTCGGTGGTACTCCGGCAATGGTGCCGCACCCCATTGGGCCAGATGTATTCGACCTGATATTCGCTGATGGCGGTATATCCGCCGGGGATCGGCTCGACCAGGGCTTTGCCTTCGATGCTCGACGGGCCGTCCAGGCCGATGCCCCAGCGGGCGATGTCGTTATGATGCGCGCCCCAGTCGGTCATCGTTCCGCCGGAGTAGTCGTACCAGTAGCGGAAACTGAAGCCGCAACGTTCCTTCACGTAATCGGTGGCGGGGGCCTGCCCCTGCCACATTTCCCAATCAAGCCCCGCGGGGACCGGCTCGGATTGGAACGGACCACCCCGGAAACCGGCAGGCAGGATGACGGAAACCTCCTGCAGTTTTCCGACACGCCCGTTGCGAACCAGTTCGCACGCCAGCCGAAACGTCGGATCGCTGCGCTGCTGGGTTCCCGTCTGGAGGATGCGATCCGATTTTCCGACGGCTTCCACCACACGTTTGCCTTCGTCTACGGTAAGCGACAGCGGCTTCTCGCTGTAAACATCTTTCCCCGCCTTGATCGCATGGAGATTAACGAGCGTATGCCAATGATCCGGCGTCGCGTCGAGAATGATCGGTATGTCGTCGCGCTCCATTAATTTTCGAAAATCGTGATAGGTCTTGGGGCCGTGAAAATCGACCGATGCTCCCTCGGAGTGACGGTCATCCACGTCGCACACCGCGACAAGATTTCCGAACGGCAGTGCATCGTGCACGATTGCCCGACCGCGTCCGCCGCAACCAATCAGCGCGAAATTTGGCTTATCATTAGCGCGCTGGATGGCGTGGCAGGCTCCGCTGCGTCGAGCGTTTCCTCGACAAACCACCTAGGCAGTGTCCCGATGGCGGCTAACGCGCCGATGGTTTTGAGCAATTCCCGGCGGCTTCGAATGCAACGGTGCGACATGGTTGGTTCTCCATTGGGTGGCAAGCTGTTGCTTATACGAGCGTATTTGCGGCCTGTTGCACGCCGGGCGGCACACCAATTGCGGCCCCAGCCTTTGCCCGATGTGGATCATCATTGCCAGACGGCCTGGTGTCGAATTCTGGCTGGGAACTTTTTTACTCTGGAGGCTTCCATGAAGCGCTTAGTTAGTTTCTCTCTCTTATCGGTACTGGGTCTGGGCGTCGTCGGATGCAGCACGAATACCCCCAATTCTGAAGCCAATCAGACGGCCATGCACGATGAAGCGAAGGTGGCGCTGGAACAGATGAAGGCTCAGGATTCGAGTGTACAGAACATGCTCGACAAGGCAAACGCCTATGCGATTTTCCCGAGTGTCGCTCAGGCCGGACTCGGGGTCGGCGGGGCGTCCGGCAAAGGTACCGTTTATCAAAACGGCCATATTGTCGGCTACGCGACACTTGAGCAGGCCTCGCTCGGCATCCAGGCCGGCGGACAAACTTTTTCCGAACTGGTCATTTTCGAAACGCCTGAAGCATTGGCGCGGTTCGAAGATGGCAAGATCTCGTTTGGTGGCGATGCGACCGCGACACTCATCAAGGCCGGAACCGCCGGCCAAACTTCCTTCCAACATGGCGTGGCTGTCTATCTTCTGCCCAAAGGCGGCCTGATGGCCGGCGTATCAGTCAATGGACAGAAGTTTAAGTTCTCGAACACGGATTCGGACAGCAACGGCCAGCACACCTGAGTGGTTGCGGACTTGCTTGTTCAGATGGAATTGACGGGCGGAGCGTCGTCAACGCTCCGCCCGTTTTTATGCGCCCCTGGTTTCGATTAAGATTCGAAGCGATCTTTCATTCACGAGCCAGGAGGTTCAATGAGAAAGTCTTCCAAGTTTGCACTCATCACGCTTTCCGTTTTTTTCGCCGCCACGGTGAGCCTGACCGTTCGTGTCTACGGCGAGGGCGCGACTCCCACCAAAGTCGCCTGTGTCGGCGACAGCATCACTGCCGGCGTCGGTACAAAGAATCCGGGTAACGACGCATATCCGGCTCAGCTCGCGAAAATGCTCGGCGACAAATACGACGTGCACAATTTCGGCGTCAGTGGCGCGACGCTCCTCAACAGAGGAGACAAGCCCTACCAGAAAGAGGGCGCGTTTCATCAGGCTTTGGATCTGAAGCCCGATGTGGTGGTGATTATGCTCGGCACGAACGACACCAAGCCGCAGAACTGGAAATTCAAGGATGAATACACGGCCGACTACAAGGACCTCGTCAGGCAATTCGCAGCGCTTCCGAGCAAGCCGAAGATTTATGTCTGCTATCCCGTGGATGTCCCCGGCGCGGGGAACTATGGCATTAACGACGCTGGACTGACGGAAGAAATGCCGATGATCGAAGCCCTCGCGAGGGAATTGGGGCTGACGGTGATCGACCTGCACACACCGTTTGTTGGCAAGCCGGAACTGCTGCCCGATCGGGTTCACCCGAATACGGAAGGGGCAACTCTGATGGCTAAGACGATAGCTCCTGCTCTAACCGCGAAGCAGTAAACCTGAACCGCGATGGGTCGAACACAGCCGAGGGCGGCTGTGCCACATCACAAAATAAATTTGCTCAAATCCTCGTCCTTCACGATCTCTTCCAGTCGTTCACGGACGAATTGGCCGGTGATGGTGATCTGCTTGTTGTCCAGGTCGGGTGCGTCAAATCCGATCGTCTCGAAGACGCGCTCGAGAATCGTGTAAAGCCTTCTTGCGCCGATGTTCTGGCTGCGACGATTAACGTCGAATGCAATCTGGGCCATGACGTCGATCGAGTCATCCGTGAATTCGATCTGCACGCCCTCGGTTCCGAGCAGCGCCACCTGCTGCTTGGTGAGCGAGTTCTGCGGCTCGCGCAAGAATGCGGACGAAATCGTCCTTGCTCAAATCCTGTAACTCCACGCGAATCGGAAATCGCCCCTGCAACTCCGGCATCAGGTCGCTCGGCTTGCTGCTGTGAAACGCGCCAGCGGCAATGAAGAGAATATGGTCGGTTTTCACCGGGCCATATTTGGTAATGACTGTGCTCCCTTCGACGATCGGCAACAGATCACGCTGCACCCCCTGCCGGCTGACATCCGGCCCATGCTTGCTCTCGGTGCCGGCCACCTTGTCGATCTCGTCGAGAAAGACGATGCCCGCCTGCTCGACGCGATCAATGGCCGTTCGCTGAATCTTTTCCTTGTCGATCAGCTTTTCCGCTTCCTGATTAAAGAGGACTTTGCGGGCGTCGCGGACGCTGAGCTTGCGCGTCTCGCGCTTGCTCGGCAGCATCTTCTCGAACATGTTCTGAAACTCGACGTCCATCTCCATCCCCGCCTGGCCGAGGACGCCGACAACGGTCGATCGCTCCTCAACGGAAATTTCCAGCATGCGATCCTCGAGATCGCCGCGGCGGAGCTGGTCGCGCAATTTGTCTCGGGTGCGCTTCCGCTTAGCCTGTGCTTCCTCCTCATCTGCCGGCTCCGGCCCCTCCCCGTGCGGCAGAAGGTAATCGAGGATTCGCTCCTCCACGTGCTTCTCGGCCGGCTCCTTGACGGATTCGGTCATCTCCTCCCGCACCATGGCAATCGCCGAATCGAGCAGATCGCGAATCATCGATTCGACGTCGCGTCCGTGATACCCGACCTCGGTGTACTTGGTCGCCTCCACCTTGATGAACGGCGCGCCGGTCAGCCCCGCCAACCGCCGGGCGATTTCTGTCTTTCCCACGCCGGTCGGCCCGATCATGATGATGTTCTTCGGCGACACATCCTGCCGCATGTGCTCCGGAAGCTGTTGTCGCCGCCAGCGATTGCGGATCGCGACGGCGACGGCACGCTTGGCGTCCTGCTGCCCGATGATGTATTTGTCGAGCTCGCCGACGATCTGCCTTGGCGTGAGATGCTTCATTTAGATGACATTGTAGGAGTGGCGGCGGCGTCCGCCATGAGCGGCGAGTCAGTCATTTCCAACTGCCACCTCCGCGACAGTGCGCCGAATAGGGTCGTCGCCCCAGATTTTGGGAGGCGGCACGGAACGCGCCAATAGGCGTCGACAGATGTATGCCTCCAATCGCCAACCCCATCCCGGGCGGTTGCGCTTGAAGTTCTCCGGGTAATCCAGCGGCTCAAGAGGAGAATAGATGCGTTCGCCGCATTCGGGGCAGCGCTCGGTGCTCGCCCGCAGATCGTAATCGCATTTCCAACAATTCGTTTGCTCAACTCCTCCTTGTGCTACCCGCTCAACGTAACTTTGCTTCCGCGACGGAGGCTGTGTCATAAACCCCGTTATCAGCAAAGCGACCATTCCACATGCCCATGTCGAGATCGAACCCTCTGGCTCATTGCCAACAAATGCCCAAATGATACAACCAGCCGACAGGATCCATCCGACTGCAAACAGCCGCCCGCGCAGACGATGCCGCCAAGTTGAGCCGGCGTAACGTTTAGAAAAAAGCGACATAGGACAGCTTCGCCGGTTTCAATTTCTCAGACCTCAACACGTCTTGCGGCTCACGGTAACTGGTCTTAGACTTCCGTGTCGCAAGTTGTGCATTCTAGCGGAGATCGTCACTTCAACCCTCGCATGGCGGCGTCATGATCGCCGTCGCTCAAGGAGCTTCCCATGAGTCGTCGCACGAGCCGTCGTCAGTTTATCAAAACGTCCGCCGTCGTCGGCGCCGGGTTCTGGATCAGCACCAGAGCCAGTTATGGCGACGACAGCAAGTCTCCGAATGAAACCGTCAACTTTGCCTGTATCGGCATCGGCGGAAAGGGCGACAGCGACAGTGATCATGTCGCCGCTCATGGCAATGTCGTTGCAGTCTGCGACATCGACGACAATCGCCTCAAGTCGAAGATCGCCAAGTTCCAGACCAAGTTTCCCAAGATCCAGGGCTTCAACGATTACCGCGAGATGCTCGACAAAGTCGGCAAGGACATTGATGCCGTCACCGTCAGCACGCCGGACCATCATCATGCGATCGCCACGATGCTCGCGATGCAGATGGGCAAAGGCGTCTATTGCCAGAAACCTTTGACCCACACCGTCGCAGAGGCGCGCGCCGTGCGGATGGCCGCCCGCAAATACAAAGTCGCCACGCAGATGGGCAACCAGGGAACGGCGGAGAATGGGCTTCGCACCGGCGTTGAAGTTGTTCAGTCCGGCGCGATTGGCAAAGTGAGCGAGATCCATGTCTGGACGAATCGCCCGATCTGGCCACAGGCGCCGCAGATCGTAGCCGAATTGCCAGCGGAGACGCCCATCCCCCCCACCACGCACTGGGACTTGTTCCTTGGCCCGGCTCCCACGCGTCCGTATAACCACCGCTATCAGCCTTTCACCTGGCGTGGCTGGTGGGACTACGGCACCGGCGCGCTCGGCGACATGGGTTGCCACACCGCGAACCTGGCCTTCATGGCCAATAAGCTCGAGTACCCGATCAGCCTTCAGGGTGAAGCCGGCGACCTGAACCCCCAGACTTATCCGAGCTGGGCGAGTGTTGTGTACGAGTTCCCCGCCCGCGGCGAACTTCCTCCGCTCAAATTCTACTGGTACGAAGGGCATAAGAACGGCAAGAAGAACCTTCCGCCGGAGGAGTTGATCGCGAAGATCTATCCGGCCGTCGAGCCTTCCACCCAGCCGTCGGCCAAGAAACAGGGACACCTGACCGACAGCGGCTCGATCATCGTGGGCGATGAGGGAATCCTTTATTCCCCGAACGACTACGGCGCAGACTGGAAACTCTACCCCGAAGAAAAATTCCACGACTACAAGCCACCCGCACCGACCCTCGCCCGCATCGGCGGCGGCGACGAAGCGCAGAAGACCGAGTGGATCAAGGCGATCAAGGGCGGCCCCGCCTCCATGGCCAACTTCGACTATGCCGGCCTCCTCGCCGAGACGATTCTCCTCGGCAACGTCGCCATCCGGGGCAACGGCAAGAAGCTCCTGTGGGACGGCCCGGCGTGCAAGATCACCAACGACGAAGAAGCCAATAGCTGGATCACCAAGAAGTACAGCAAGGGATGGTCGCTGGAGACCTGATCGGGCGGCGTAAATGTCGTGAACCCGCGCGGCTTGCGCCGTTAGTTCAAAGGACGTCAACCTGCAGTTCAGTGCAGGAGGCCAGCGCGGCGTCGCCGGTCAAAAAAGTAGTTGCATGCCCTTCGATCGCAGTCGCAAGATGCAATGCGTCCGGCGTCTTAAATCGATACCGAGCACGCCGCTCGGTCGCACGCTCGACGATCGGCGCGCTGAGTTCCACGATCTGGAATCGCTGGCGCGTAAAAAAGATGTCATAGTTTTTCAGGAGGGCGGGATCGTTGTCTCGCAACGGCTTGACTCGGCATTCAAGCCTCGATAGCCGCGAGGTAATTACCGTTCCGCCGGGGCTCGCGCCGGCGCATCCGCACACTACGCGCGATTGAAAGGGAAGCTTGCCCTCAACGACATCGATGATCGCGTTTGCATCGAGATACAGACGCATCAGCGATCGCCCCAAGCGGCGCGTTCCTCGGCCAACTGTGCGTCGAGTTCCGCGCGACTCTTTGTTCCCGGGGTGATACGGGCGACGTAGTCGAATATCGTTTCCTCATCGCGAACGGATTCGGAAACGACGTGGAGGATGATTTCAACGTCGGCGGCAACCCCTTGGGCGGGTTCATCCAACTTGACAATTTGCGGACTTACCAGCGTACCCTTGCGGATTATCGAATTCACTGCATTCATAAGTGGCCTTGGCCTTCAGATGCCTAATCCCAGCTTCAGATCGAGCAGTTGTGAACCAATTCAAAGATTCCCCGCTCACGCAATCAACTCCGGCACCACTCTTCCATGCACATCCGTCAGCCGGAAATCCCGGCCAGCGTATCGGTAGGTAAACTTCGTATGTTCAAAGCCGAGCAAGTGAAGAATCGTCGCGTGAAGGTCGTGGACGTGAACGGGGTTCTGTTCGGCGGCGAAGCCGGTTTCGTCGGTTGAGCCGTGGACGTATCCCCCGCGGACTCCTCCGCCGGCCATCCATGTCGTGAAGCCGTAGTGATTGTGATCGCGCCCGTTGACCTTGCCGGCGTTGGCGCCGGGCGTGGGCAGCTCGACCGTCGGCGTGCGCCCGAACTCTCCGCCCCAGATGACCAGCGTGTCCTCGAGCATGCCCCGCTGCTTTAAATCGATCAATAGCGCGGCGATCGCCTGATCGCAATCGTGGGCCAGTTCGCGATGGTGCTGGAACAGGTCATCGTGGTTATCCCACGGCTGGCCCGCGCCGGTCCAAACCTGCACGAACCTCACGCCACGTTCGACCAGGCGGCGGGCAATCAGGATCTGCCGCGCCTGCGTGCCGGGGCCGTAAAGATCGAGGATATCCTTCGGCTCGCGGCTCACGTCAAACGCATCCGATGCATCCGCCTGCATCCGGTAAGCCAGCTCAAACGACTGAATCCGGCTCTCGAGCTGCGGATCGCTCTGCCGCGCCTCGATGTGACGCTGGTTGAGCTGCATCAGCAGATCAAGCTGGCGGCGCTGTTCGGTCGGCGTCGAGTCGTTGCTTTTGATATTTTCGATCAGCTTTCGGATATCGGTGTGCTGCGAATCGATGTAGGTTCCCTGATAGACTCCGGGCAAAAATCCGGCCTGCCAGTTCTGCGATTCCTGGATCGGATATCCGCCGGGGCACATCACGATGAAGCCGGGGAGATTCTGGTTCTGGCTCCCCAGACCGTAAGTGATCCACGACCCCATGCTCGGCCGCACCAGCCGTGCCTCGCCGCAGTTCATCAGCAACAGCGACGGCTCATGATTCGGCACGTCGGCGTGCATCGAGCGGATCACGCACATGTCATCCACGCACTCACGCAGGCGCGGAAAGATTTCACTGACCTCGATTCCGCTCTGCCCGCATTTCTTGAACGTGAATTGCGACGGAAAGGCCGCGCCCGTTTTCCGCTCGGTTCCAGGATTGGGCTTCGGCAGCGATTTGCCGGCGAACTGGGCCAGCAGCGGCTTGGGATCGAAGGTATCGACGTGCGAAGGCCCGCCATTGGCGAAAAGATGAATCACCCGCTTGGCCTTGGCGGCAAATTGCGGGCGCTTCACGGTCAACGGATTGATCATCCCGCCGGCATCAACACCTGATCCGAATCCCGTCTCGGCAAGCAACGGCCCCAGCGCCAGCGCCCATCCCCATCCCGCACCGCGTCAACAACTGTCGCCGGCTCAGAAACGCGTCCATCGGATTGGGCTTGTGATGCAACATACTAATCCACAAAAACAAACTCGTTCGATTCCAGCAACACCTGGGCATACTTTTCCCAGGCCGACAGCGCATGATCCTGCTTCGTCGGCCCGGCAAATCCCGTGGCGGCGTTCCATTCTTCGGGGCTGGCGCTGCCGGCGACCGAATTTACCGCGAGCGAACGAATCACCGGCGACCACCCGAAGTTGTCGTAGGAATCCTCACCACGACAGTCGACGACAAAGTCGATCGTGTCACCCTTCTTCACATCGACGCTTTCAATCACCGTTTGAGCCTGCGTGTGGAAGACGTTCCAACTGGCCAGTTCTCCAAGCCGGCTGGAGATGATACGCCCGCGAACTCCGTCACCGTTCGGTGAAGGATGATCGAGCGTTCCGGAAATTCTCACAGGGCCGTCGATCGGCGCGATCCATCGGCGGATAACGGCATGCCGTTGATCCATGCCGGGATGACCGCCTCCCGCGGTGAGCACCGCCCAGCGGAGTTCCGGATCGGGCACCTTCGGGCCGCCCTGCCATGCCCCACGACTGAAGTACGGCAGCCCGGTAAACCCAACCACGTGATGAGTCGCTTCGTCGTATCCGCCGAACCCGTACTGCCAGACCGGCGTCTCCGTCGATTCCCCCTCTGACTGAATGAATCTCCCGCCCATCGCGATTTCATCCTGCGACGGCTCGCGGCAATAAAGCAGCCGGTAGAGCGCCGAGATCCGCTGCCCCGAATCAGTTGCCGAAACAACTTCAGGCCGGCTGGCCAAACGCCTGGCCTGCTGGATGACGAACGGACTGTTCATCATGAACAATGCCTGCTGGGGAACGGTGGTGACGAATCGCTGCGGGCTGGTCGCATCCGGGCTGGCAAAATCGAAGCTGCGGAACAGGCCGGGAAGATTCTGGCGATCGACATATGCATAAACGCTGCGCCGGTTCGAATACGGTTCGGCGGTAATATCGACGGATCGGCCTCCCACTGTCAGATCGATTCGGCCGCTCACGGCCAACACCGAATCGCGCGTCGCCTCGAAATCGAGCCGCTGGCGATTCATTTTCCAGACGAGCGTATTTTCCGGATCAGCTTTCCGGGCCGGCGGATTGTCGCTGCTGGATTGCTGATACGTCGTCGAGAGCATAACGACGCGTTGCAATTTCTTGATCGACCACCCCTGATTCATGAAATCGACGGCGAGCCAGTCGAGAAGCTGCGGCTCAGCCGGCGGATCGCTGCGCATGCCGAAGTCGCTCGGCGTCCGCACCAGTCCTGCGCCGAAATGATGGATCCAAATGCGGTTGACCATCACCCGTGCCGTCAGCGGATTATCGCGGCTGGCAATCGCCTGCGCAAGCTCGAGCCGCCCGCTGCCGTGCTGGAATGGCTGCCGATTGGGACCGGCAAGAACAGCCAGAAATCGCGGCGGGACCGAATCACCGATGTTCCCCGGATTGCCGCGCTTGAAAATGGGATGCGGCTGCGGCTGGGCAACGGCGTCTTCCATCGCCATCGCGCGCGGAGGAGCCGCGGGATTGGTCGCTTTCCACTCCTCGATGTTCTTATTCCGCTTTGTGAACTCCGATCGGGCGTCGCGCTTTAACAGATGAATTGTCTCCGCGCGGGCAATGCTCGGCGGCGCGCCGGGTCCACGAAGAATCTGCCGAAGTGACTCTTCGTTCGCGTCCGGCAACGCATCCGATTTATCGAATCGCGCGAGCAAGGCGCCGTATCGGTCGGCTGCCTCGCGAAGCGACCCCGGCGGCTTGCCGGCGAACTCCGCAATGACCAATGGATGAACCGGATGCTGCGGATCGGCGTGCGCGATCGCCTGATCAGTCACGAAAGGAGATTTCGCCGCAAACTCCGCCGCCGGAATCGCCGCATAGGCGCGCCAGGCGGCGAAGATTGGATCGTTGTGGCTTGCCGCATCCGCCAGGAAGGCGCGCCAGCGGCCGATCACGAACGGATTCACGTCTCGCCCCTGAGCGTTCGCCTCCTCCGGCGAATGCAGCGCAATCAGATAGTCGGCGATCACTTTCGTCGAGCGCAACGTCGCCATGATCTGCGCCCATTGTGCGTCGAGAAAGCGATCCGCCTCACCCTGCCGCCTGGCCAATTCCGCCTCGAAAGCACGTGTCTGCGGCGTGTCATCGGGCATGCCGATCAGCGGCTGATCTTTCGGCTCGCGGCTGTTCGCGAAGATCGCAAAGAGCGAGTAATAGTCGGCTGTCGGAATCGGATCGAATTTATGGTCGTGGCATCGTGCGCACCCGACTGTCAGCGCCATCGTACCCCGGCAGACGACATCGATCCGATCGTCGATAATGTCGGGTTGCTGATTCAGAAACCGCCGGCCCAGCGTCAGAAATCCCATCGCCGCCAGCGGCCTCTTGTCGTTTCCCAAGTCGAGTCGATCGGCGGCGATCTGCTGAATCAGAAACTGGTCATACGGCAGATCGCCGTTGAACGCATTGATGACCCAATCGCGATAGGTATAGGCGTAGGGATATCGCCGTTCTTCTTCGAAAACGTATCCTTTTGTGTCCGAATACCGGGCCACATCAAGCCAATAGCGCCCCACCGCTCGCCGTATCGAGGCGAAGCGAGAAGCCGATCGACCACTTTGGCAAAGGCATCCGCCGATGGATCCGACTCAAACGCCGCCACTTCTACCGGCGTCGGCGGCAGGCCGATCAAATCAAACGTCGCCCGGCGGATTAACGTCCGCTTATCAGCCCGGGGATTAGGCGAGAGCCCCGTCTCTTCGAGCTTCGCCAAAACGAAACGATCGATTTCGTTGCTGACCCAGGCGGCGTTTTTCACGTCCGGCAGCGGAGGTGCGACCGGCTTGACGAAAGCCCAGTGCTCGTGTGGGCTGGGGGGGCCAGCCGACTGCGATTGCGGAGCGGGCGCGTCTTTCGGGTATGGCGCACCCATCTTCACCCAATCCTCGAAATCCTTGATGACCGCGTCCGCGAGCTTTTGCGGCTTATCATCCTTCTCCGGCGGCATCAGCAGCGCATCGTGATCGGCCGTGTCCTTATCCGTGTAGCGGATCGCGACGATCAGCAGGCTCTTGTCGGGATCGCCAGGCACCACAGAGGCTTTCCCGGACTCGCCTCCCTTGGCCATTCCCTCCCAGCTATCGAGCTTGAGCTTGCCCTTCAGCTTTTTGGCCGTAGCGCTGTGGCACTTGTAGCAGGAGTCGACCAGCACCGGCCGAATCTTCTTCTCAAAGAATTCAATCCCTTCCTTGCTCGGTGCAGGTTCGTCCGCCCGCGCGAGGGCGCAGCAAGACCGACGCAAATCAGCGCAAGGAAACTGATGGAAAATCTCGCGTGCATTCGCGTCATGACATCAACGCCTCAAACTCGTATGCGACGGTGGTTTACGTCTTTCTACCATATGTCGGCGGCCCACCAATCCTCAATCGGCCATTTGGCCAATTTTCGCCGCGCTCAAGCCCTTTCCATTTATCTATAGTTCCCTGTTCAGCCTCGCGTTACATGCAATGCGGGTAATTCGATTGAAAAACAAGACAGCGAATGTCCGAATTTGTCCGAAAATGTCCGGTTCTGGAAAGCAATTTCGGACATTCCTTGTTTTTCCACGCGTCACGGCCGATCTGCGCCATCCCCGTGTCCGATTTTTTCCGAATTTGTCCGATTCTGTCCGCCGACGGTGTGCACATCGGACATTCCTGACAACTTCAACGTCGTGAGGCGGTTCCTCCTCTGCCAAATTGATGGTGTAACGGCCCGATCGTCCAGCGGGTGAGGCGGCAAGGGGGCCGACCCTGCAGGGACCGGCCTGCGATTGATGATAGTTCGGACCGTGTCAACCGCGTCTTCAATTTGTTCTTCGGTGTAGAGCCCGCAGTTGACGACCGCCTTTCCGCCACCCATTCGATCGACGGCATTGATCACGCCGACCAGAAAATTCTTTCGTTCTTCGGGGATATCGCCGAAGTCGAACGGCACCGGCACGGGATATTGCCGAATGAGGTTGAGACGCAGCTCATCAATCTGGAGCTGAGCGTGTAGAATGCGATTTTTGATCTGGCGCATGGCAAGAACCTATTTCCTTCGCCACGAAGACTTTTCGTTCACGAAATTCCCAAATCGTTCGAGCTGTTCTTCCAGCTCCGCCATGCGGTCGTCGAGATCGGCGACTTCGCGTCCGCGGCAGGAGAAATGGAGCAGCGTCCGCGCCGCCGCCACCCGCGCCCCCAGAGAGGCATTCGCGTCGCGGGCAATCGCCTCGAGAATGCCCGCTGCTTCGGAGCCGGCGCTGTGCAGCTTGCGCACCACGCCTTCGAACGCACTCGCCCTTGCCTGACGCAGCCGCTGGCGGAAGGCAGGATCGGTCTGCAGCCATCGCCGCAACGTCCGATCCGTCACCCCTGCGGCTTGCGCCGCTACAGCGTAAGACGGCTCCCCGATCAGCGCCGCGATCGCCGCTTCCTGCTTCGGCGAAAGTAAGGCTGTGCCCGTTTCCGGGCCTTTTGCGTCATCCACCCCGTCCTGCGGGCGTGGCGAAGCATCCTCGACGTAAGGCGCGTTTCCCGCATCGGCCTCGCCTCCCGATTCCGAGGGAGCGGCACACGATTCATTCACCAGCATGGAGTCACCTCACTGATTTGGATAATCCCTTCAACCGTAAATAGATCACGGGACTGTCACTCTCCCGCCGCTTATGGCTTGCGACCATTAGTTCGTATCATGTTAGGATGCATACGGCGTGCCAGAGTTTGTAAAAAATGCAAACATTTCCGGCCGCATGTCCCGACCCGGCGTAAGCCCATGTGTGTGCCGAGGTTAGCCGCCGGCGGTTCGTGAACTGCGCCGCCGGATCAGATCCTGCGCGGTGCACATGGGTGTCGGATTTGGCAGGACCGCTTCCTCCCGGCTGCCAAACGGCGGCGGTCGGAGGTTCGAAGCGGGGGCGCGATACGTGCCTGGACTAGCGACCGAAGTGATGCGGGCGGAGTTTTGGGAGAATTTTGTGGCGGCGGCGTGACGATGAGGTGGTACAATTCCCGCCGAACGGTCCTAATCGAGCGAAATGATATGCGAATCCCTGTAGGGGCAATCTGTGTGTCAGCGGCGTTTGCGGATGGCTGCCATACGTCGGCCCCGATTCTCCGCACTGCGAACAAACTCCTTTCGAGCGCCTGCGTGCCCGCAGCCTCGCCTCGATCCGCACGCCGTTTGGCGCCAGTGCGTCGGCCACGAGTGTGTCCGACGCATACACAAACCCCTTGACCGGGTGAACCCGATTCAGCAAAGTCTTCAATAACATCGCTGGCCTCTTGGTGCTCCTGTTTGCCTA
This sequence comes from uncultured Phycisphaerales bacterium, assembly GCA_963754335.1. Lineage (GTDB taxonomy): Bacteria > Planctomycetota > Phycisphaerae > Tepidisphaerales > Tepidisphaeraceae > JBBSDP01. The sequence goes on along the minus strand of CAVWFQ010000003.1, from coordinate 1,032,886 downwards.
AGCAACGATCAGGATACACGCAGAGCCAGCGATCTTTTTCTTTCCCCCCGGAGCGAGGAAAGAGGGGAAGTCGGAAAAGGGTGAGGGGGCGTGGGGGAGCGGGGAAAACCGCTTGGGGCCGGATGGGGTTTTCCCCGCTCCCCCACTTTGACGTCAATCACGGGAAACCCGAACCGAGCCTGAGCAACATTACGCTATAATCAACCCACGAATTCTGCCGAAGAGCCATTTTTTGCAAGAAACTAGTCAGACCGGCGTCTACGAGCAGGCAGCGTGCATGCCGATTGATTTTCTAGTTGAAGTTCACACCAACGGTAAATCTCTAACGTTGAAACCGCCACCTCACATCGCCACTGCAACTTCCTTGACGATCAAATCGGCAGTAGCAGAGTTCTACGATTCGCACCAGCCTCTTGAAACCCTCAATTCCACGAGCGTGCGAAACCCTATCTCGACGGCCGATCTTGGCGTCAGCGGAAAGACCGCTGACTTGCATACCTCGATCGATGTCGAATCACCAATCGGGCCTCCAAACGCCAAGTTCATGATTTATGTGATTCAGGGGGAGACGAACAGCAGCTTGACGAAAAGCTGGATCGAGGTTCCCTATCTCGCTGCATCCGGTGCGCCGGTGATCCCGGAGGCTTGCAGTTGCTGCCGATGGATAGTGATTCTATTGATTGTGATTGTTGTATTGCTCTTCATCCAGTTGCTTTGCTGCTGCAGAAGGTCTCGCAAAACCGCAGCTTAGTTGGGTTTTAAGCAAACGCCGCTCCCGCTCCGCGCGACACTTGCTGCCGCCGCTTCTGACCTGGGTGAAGTGATCGAACCGTGCGTCGCGCGCAGTTGAAAGTAACATCGTGTGACTTTGATTTTGGCTCGACTTGGCGGCCCTTCCGGTTTGCGATTTCGAATCTAAGCCGAGCTCCCGTCAGTCATTCAGTTCCTGTCCGTGCTGACCGCACCAACGACCTTCGGAACTGAGGGTTGCAGGTTCGACTCCTGCCGAGTGCAATAGCCAGCGAAAGCGTATCGGAGCCGCTGTGGGCACGCAGAATCAAAGTATGCCGTCGAAAGCTGATCGATCCGACCACGCTCATCACTCATCAGCCGGCGTTCAGCGTGTTCTGGGAATTCACAGAGGAAACCGTTGGACTTACATTCCATCGCGCTTACTTCTGGGACATGGTTTCGTCAAAGCTTTATCGAACTGGGGGACGACCCCGATAGGACCGTCTGATCTTGTTGCCATGGATAAGACCCAATTATTGGCTCGTTTCTTGAATACGAAGCGATACTCGTACCAATCCGAGTCTTTCCCGGCCGAAGTCAATGCGTCGGCCACCAAGTTTCCGACCGGCGCGGCTAATTCCGTTGCCAGATCTAAAACCGCACACTGAATCTGTTCATGATGCATGACAACCACGACGCAGCCGTCACTCGATCCAGCGGCAGAAAGACTTTTCCTTGTTGGTGGACTCTGAGTTGGCTCTGTGACGGGCGGAACGTCGTCTTTTTTGAGTTTCGTGCCGATCCCCAACAAAATACTCTGGGCCGTCTGCCACATCCGATTCGTTGGCAATTCTTTGTCTTTCATAACGTAAATGATTTTCACAACTCGTTTGTCGGCCAACGACTCTCCCAGACTCTCACTGTTAACCCTTCCAACGTTACTTAGCCCTTCTCCTTCTGTTTTTCCGTCTTTTTGCCTCTCGGCATGTCGCACGATGATGATCTCAGATATATTGAGTCCGTCGGCAGCTTGCTTTTCCTCTTTCGGCGGCTCAGCATCGCGGCGAGCGCATAGGACTGGCGCCCACCGATCCCCCGCCGGCACCCTATAGGTCCGCATGCCTTCTGTTGGTTTAGCGTCGACAGCGAAATCATTCCTGGGCGTGGCAGAGTCCAAAGCGTAAGCCAAAAGACTCGGTGGCGGAGCGTTAGCAATGGCAAGTGCTGACACGACGCCACAATTCCGCTCGCCGCGCTCCGCGGTGAACGCGGTACCGCCCCATGAGGAAAGTTCAGCGTGGTGCTGCTCTATCGGGTCAGACTTACCGAGCAAATATTTGTCGCCCGCATCAAATTCTTGATGAGGCGTCGAAGACGCGACACGACCGGGAATAAGAAGCAGAAAACCAACGGCCGCCAGGCATATTGCCAAAATGAAGTAGCGCATGATTCTGCCACCTTCCTTTCTGATCGAAATCGCTATTTCTTGACCCCAACATCGACAGTCACATCGTAACGCTTTCGGGATTCGGGTTTGACCCGATCAATCCCTTCCTTGAGGAGGTCTTCATCGACCGCGCCAGCGGGCGGATTCATGATTTCCAGATCATCGCGCCGCTGCTGGGTTGGATCATTCAGTGGGCCGGAAATGCGCCGCAAGATCGTTGCTCCAAGGATTCCATCTTCTGGAAGGCGATTGATGCTCAGCGGCATTGTATTGATGAGGGTCATGCTGTTCTTCACCTTGAACTGGAACGCGAAAGGCAGTTTATACACTGGAATAATCGCGATATGAAATGTGGTCGAGCTTGCGGAGGCAACTGGTACATCTTTTGCGGTGATGGGGTCTGCGCTACCCCGTAGAATATCCGGCGTTGGAAGCTTCAGAGGCATCGGGGCGTGTTCACACCAATCTGATCAAGTTCCGTCCCCAATATAGTGATGGTGATCTTGTCAGCCGGGCGAGGGGTGCGATAGTCCAGGCGGGGTTGGAAGTCGTTGAAGATGCTCTTGATTACCGGCAGATCGCTGGCTGCGTCAACCAACTGAACCGGCAGCGGAAAGTGCGGCAAACCCATCGTCCCCGACGACATAAGACAATTTATGAATGTACAAGCCGGATGTAATTCCAGGAACTCCGAGAATCGCTATCAACAGTTTTACGGTTTCAATGGGTATTGAGCGGATCGTAGGCGGTTCACATTTCAGCATTTTCGACCTTCCTTTCGGCGGGTCGAAAGGTCTACCTCCGCCACAAGTAGTAATTAGGAGGGTTTGGAGTTCAGAGCCCCAAGGTGCCTAAACCGCATGGCAGAGAAGTTTGGCAGACACCCCGTCGCCTATGCCGGCCACATTGCATACAATCGAAGCGCCACAACGCCGATGCTGACGGCTCCTATGGCGATTGGAGCCTGAAGGGGCGCTGTCGCCAATAACTCATGTGATCGTCATCAATCATACGACTTGCAGCGTGCTGTTCAGGTCGCATCGCCACTGCTACAACCCCAATATCGTCTTGAAAAGTTTGGTAGTTACCGTCAGAGCGATATTTGCCATTGTCCCACACCTTAAGAAGGGCTGCCGTAAATACGCTGTTCCTGCCGACACCTGCGTCACCTGACGTTTCATCATCGCCACAGGCACTGATCGAAAGTACCCACGCGGCAATTGGGGAAACGGGCCGCTCTATATTTTTTACGATTTTATCATATGCGTCCTTGTTGCCCTCATACGAGCGGACGAGTACCGCCGTCGGGAGCTGCTTAATCTGAAAACCCTTAGGAAGACGGCTTGACGCAGTCTTTTCTTCTACGCGCGCGGAAGCAACCGCCAGTGAAATTGAATTGCTCTGTCGACCCTGTGTCGCGTGAATAGTAGCCAGTTCGTAATCCTCCAGAAGAAACTTTGTTATGCCAGCACTGTGACAACTATCAGAGAATACTAACACCCGAACTCCGCCCTTGAAGTGTGAAAATCTGGCGTACAATTCTTTGTCGAGTAACTGGCCATCATAAAGACACCATGTCTGGTCCATCCCGTTCGCGGCGTCCGCTTCCGAATCTGGAATTTCGCCGCCGTGACCCGAGAAAGAAATCATAAAAAGATCTCCAGCCCCGAGACTCGACGCAGCGGAATCGATCGCATTTAAAACTGATTGACGTGTTGCTTGTTCGTTTACGAGCAATGTCCCCGGATCGCCAAGGTTCATGGACCCGATGGCCTGCATATCCTGAGCATCATGGTCGCATCCGGTCAGCGTCCCGGGATCACCTGCATAATTTTTTGGGTCGAGATGAGTCAGGCCAATGCAGACCAATTTTGCCTTGCCCGCCGCCATCGCGGAATTCCCAAGAATAAAGGCGAATGTCAACGTCAATATCGATGCAAAAGTATGTCGCATGATCATCCTTGTGCAAGAAGCCATTAATTGTTGGCGCAGATGCTACAATGGGGTTAGGGGGCGAGCTTTTTGGCCGAGTCGGCACCGCGCGTGTCTCGCGTTTCGAGTTGTCTACCATCGAAGGTAGGGGCCCGCAGGGGTTGTAATCTTGAGTTTGCGTCGAGATCGTTTCTTATTTGGGCCAACTTCAGGGCGTCGAGCTTAATTTCGCCCATGCCATAAAAATGACCGTCTGGGTCGAATAAGAACTTGTACAGTTGTACCTTTTGGGTAATGGTTGTCGTTGTTTGATTCCCTATTGCCTTGGATCCTGAGGCAGTTTTGCTCGCAGTCGATGTGCCGGTTCCAGCACCAAGTGCAGAGCCCAAAACCGATGCCGCTGCATTAACTAGGGTCGAGCTGTCGCTTTGATCTGTAATACTTGTGAGCATCCAGCCATCTCGAATCGAAAATTGGGCACCGGCTACGGCCAAAAACGACTCGCTGTGAACGCGATACCGCTCGGAATAATCGGGCAGCCAAATTACGACCACGCCTGGTCCGTTCAAACCCTCCACAGCGGTCGCGCCCCCGCCTCCGCCACTACCTTGGCCACCAGCGCCGCCCGCGCCGCCACCGCCTGAGTTAGTTCCGCCGTTGTTGTTGCTAACGCCTGCACCGGCGGGCGGCGCCTTTTCGGCGGGCTGCGTTGCGGGAGCCACATCGCCGGGCGCAGTTGTCGGGGGTACTGCACCAGCCGACTTGTCTGTGACGGTCGTTTCTGAGGTATTTGTAGTTTGCGTGAAGACGAGCAAATACGGCTCAGGGCGATAAACATCATACCCCTGACCAACACCTCCCTTTTCGATGATAACACGAGCACATCCGGCGCATAATATTAACGCGACAACTACGACTGATAGTCTTCGGATCGACATGTGAAACTCCCGAATTGCGGTCCCCGTCCCCTTTTAAATTGAGCGTTCTTACGATCGCCGCTACAAATTCTCGGTGCATAAGCCATCACTGTCAAGAAGAGATCGAATTATCAACAGGCGGCTAGCAGAGGCTAGGAATTGATGCCGCCAAGACCATGGACGCCTCGGAATGTCGCCTGGCGTTTCTGTCGCGCATCTGTATCGGGCGGCATGTGTCTATAACGAATTCCAGTTCATCAGATAGCTCACCAGATTATCAGTCGGCGTACCCAATCCGGTTTCGGCATCGCGCCCTTGCGAGGCTTTGGCGCCAGAAGGGGCGTCGTTCAGATGAAAGTCCGACGCCGGAGTGGAATCGAGAACTTGCTGGATCGCGAACGGTGATTGTCCCAGGGCGTCCGAGTTGAAAAGGGAAAGACCATTTGCCGCGCGCTCTTGATCGACCAAGGCCAGGATCGCCGCCCACTGGGGCGATCCAAAACTCGTTCCGTAGCCTTGTCCAAACCCGTTGTAATCGAAACTGAATCCGATCGAGGCGATGGACACGAGAGGCGTTTCAGATTGAAAGCCGCGGAAAGTTCCGTAGCCCGCGCCGCTGCCTTTGGTCGAATCGCTAAGGACCGGGTCATGCCAAACGACTTCGTCCTGGTAATTGCCGCTGCTGTCGACAGAAAGCTGCGTCCCGCCGACGGATACAATATTCGGCGAAGCGGCCGGCCAATTCGGCATCCCCCAAAAATCCCCCGCAGCCGCGAAGAAGACGGTGTTTTGCGCTGAGAAATCCGCGTTATACGACCGCAGGTTCGTAAGTTTGGCCGTCTTAAGGAAGCCATAGCTCATGGATACGACATTGGCCCCCAATTTTGCCGCTTCCGCCGCGGCCGCCGCCACCGCGGCAGCCTGCATTGCGGCTGTAACCAATCCAGATGGGCCTTCCGGAGCATCGACCAGAATGATCTTGGCACCGGGAGCGATGGCGTGCGCCATTCGATATCCAATGAAATCTCGTGGGCATGATCCGTGCCCATCGTTACGGGATTCTGGTTTCCATCAACGCCCACGACTTCAAGATTGGGAGGGGCTAGATTATACTTATTGTCAAATGCGATGAGGTCTGATTGGAGAGTGGGATCGCTGCCAAGCCCAACGAGGCCGATGGTTTCACGGCTGCCGTCAATCCCTTCCTGATAGAAAGAGCTCAGACCATACGCCTGCTGGACGATCGATGGTGTCAATGCACTGGAAGTAGTGAATGTTGTGGACGGTGAAACGCTCGTAAGTCCCTTTCGGTCGGTCGCCACGACCCGCAAGACATACGTCATGTCCCCGAGGATGCTCGGGTCGGCTCCGGAACACAACGGCATTGACTCGGCGGTCGTACGGCCTGCCGAATGCCAAGCCGTCGATCCGGAAACCTGATATTCGAGCTCATACTCGATCCGGCCTCCATGTTGCCCTGTCGCGGCCGTCCATCGCACGCTATCGGCCCCCGAGGAGGCAATGTCGGCGATTTGCGGCGCACCGGGATTCGTCAGAACCGCCGACCAAAGAGTGCGGTCTTCCAATGATTCAAGGTACGATCTCATACTCGCTCCCTGACTGCATTTGCCGCACTGTCTTCCAAGCCGGCCCTCTCCAAAGCTTGTTGAAGGCCGTGAACTTCGGCCGAGGCGCTTAGAAAATCACACTCTTGCTGTTGTTCGAAAAAGAAAAGATGCCCACCTATGACGAAACCCCACTGGTTGAAGCATGCCGCCCTATCCGAACTGAATTCAACCAAATCCGAAGGAATTATTCCGCGCGCGCGAAGATGGAGCAATTTATTCATTTTGTCGCGACATGAATTACAATGGGGTAACGTGTTTCATTAAGCGCACGATGGCTTTATACGGCTGTCACGGCGAAGTTCTGTCACGCGAGCACGCCGGAAGTGTTCAGTTAGAAAGATCACGTCGACGGCGACATACAAGTCAGAGGTCGGCATGGACCGCGAAGGATTCGATACTGAGTCCGTGGCGGGACTCGACAGTCACTTCGACGCGAGGCGTTCGCGGTGAGCGGCAGAGAACTGGCAGAGTTCCGGCAGAAAAACGTTGATAAGCTGTGGAAAATGCAGTAGAATATGGAAACTGTGGAGCGGCTGTTTTGTTTTGCATTTTTTACTTAAACCGAGCTTCCCACTGCCTTTGAAAATCCATCCTTCCTGATCGCACCGTTGACCTTCGGAACCGAAATCGAAATCGAGATCGATATTAAGTAGAGATGCGACAGTAGTTACGATAGAATTGCCCGTGATGTCAGCGAATATGTGTCAGCGAAAAGACCCCGTCAGCGTCAACTGACGAGGCCCTTGGCAAACCTTCCCGGCTTGCACGTGAGCCCGAACAAAAATGTATCGAGAAAATAAGTCTTCCTGTGTGGCCGAGTCAAGAAAAGCTAAAAGTGCGAACAGCCGGGCTGGGCCACGCTCGTTGGTTGGACCGCTATAGGCGAAGGGCTACAAATCCCTGAGCGTGGGATGCTTCTCGTCCGGCTTGTAGCCACGCAGCAAGCGCGGTTACGGTCAAGGATCGGAGCCGAACGGCTGCGAGGGCATGCCGAGCGCTCTGCCAATCTGTCAGGCGTGTTATAGGGTAGTCTTTTCTTTTTGCGCACTGATTGCTCCCGCGAGCGTGCAGCGCATGCCATACTTTTAGCGGCCCACCCTCAAGCCGGTACACCGCCTCGCCAAATATCGCAGCCGCACAAACGACTTGCTCCGCCGAAATACCCGCTCAGACTCGGAGTCCCAGTTTAGAAGCTGTTTCAGAACCGCTCCATGTCAAATTCATGCTGCCAGCATCGATTCCTCCAAGCGACGCAGTTTGTTGGCGCAGATGATGCAGCAGGCCAGTTCGTTGAAAGCTTGCCACGCGGCGCCGGTACGCTCATAGCAAAAGCCGATGCGTCGATAATCGGCCAGCCATGCGATCGTGCGTTCAACAACGTAACGTATTTTGCCCAAACCGCTGCCGTGCACGACCGGCTCCTTGCGTCCACGCTGCCTTCGCGGTGCGAGCATCGGCACGATGCGCCGCTCAACCACCTGGCGAATGATGTGCAGGAATCCGTAGCCAGCATCGCCCACTGCCGCGTCGGGTTTCTGGCGCGTCCGTCTGCGGCCCGGCATCTTTACCGACGGCATCGAGTCGAGCATTTTGATGAAGGGCGTGTCATCGCGGACGTTTGCCGGCGTGCAATGAACCAGCAGCGGAACACCTTGGGCGTCGGTGATAATGGGATCAACTAAAGGTGACGCGGGATCAACTAAAGGTGACGCGAACGGCTCTGTAGAAAACGCCTTGCTGAGCTCGCCGTTCGGCGCGAACCCGCCAACGTATTACTTATGACATGATCACCAGTAAGTCGCCAAGGAAGGTGGCGATGGTCGCGCTGGCCGCCGGCAAGGAAGCTTTCAGCGACTACTCCCACGTTTACAGCCCCAAAAAGTTCACGCAGCCACAACTGTTTGCCTGCCTCGTGCTCAAAGAGTTTGAGAATAAGGACTATCGCGGCATCCAGCAGTTCTTGCTCGACTGCTCGGACCTGCGCGACGCGATTGGACTCAAGCTCGTTCCGCACTGGACGACCTTGCAGAAAGCGAGCAAGCGCCTACTCGCATTGCCCAAGGTGCGCGAGCTCCTGGCCGACACCGTTCATCGTGTGCTCAAACGCCGGCGCAATGTGCCTTACGCCGCCGGCGACTCCAGCGGCTTTGATGCCCGCCACGCCAGCCGCTATTACATTCATCGTCGCGACGGGGACAAAAGTGACCCGAATCGGCCGAAAAAGCGGGTTTCGTACCACCGCTACGGAAAGCTGATGCTCATCATCTGCTGCATGAGCCACGCGATCCTGGGAATGGTGGCGTCGGAAGGCCCCACGCCGGACATCGATCAACTCGACGGGGTGTTGGCGGAGATCAAAGCCGACGTAAGCGTGAAGCACATGGTGCTGGACGCCGGATTCGACTCGGCGCACAACCATCAGCTGCTTCGCGAAGGGTACAGCATTCTCTCGACGATTCCGCCGGCGCACGGACGACCGTTCAAGGATCCCGCGCGCTTGCCCAAGGACAAATATCGACGGCGCATGAAGACACACTTCAATCGGAAGGCCTATCGCCGTCGGCCGCAGGTTGAAACGGTCTATTCGATGCTGAAACGGAATTTCGGCGACGCCTTGCGTGGCCGGAGCTATCAATCACGCCGACGCGACATGTATCTGCGGGCGCTGACCCACAATATCGGCCTCGCGTTACTATGGGTTTTCTACAGAGCCTGACGCGAACCATTATATTATGGTTCGCGTCACCTTTATTTCTCCCCGTCACCTTTATTTCTCCCGCACCTTTATTTCTCCCGTTTATTTTCGCGGTTTCCGCGAACCCGTACCCCTCCTACCGTCTGGAGGGGGGTCTGGAACCCCACGACGGCGGATTTACTACCACCAAAAAGCCCTCTTGCGAGGGCGCTATCTGCCTGGATTTTCTTAAGGTCAGTGGCTTGGTGACTGGCCATTGACCGCTTGGCCAAGGGCCTCTTGGATGGCCTCGATGCACTGGTCCTGCGAAAGCTGACCAGTCGTCGCTTGGACAATGACCGTTGCCTTGTATCGGGTGTGATACACCTTCTTCGGTTTGGCCGGTCCGTCTGGCTTCTTCGTTCCTTTGATCTGATCTATTTGCTCGTGAATCTCTCGTCTGCCCGCTCCATTGAGGAGCGATTCGACAAGTTTCGTCTGCTGTTTCGCGTCATCGAGCCGCGAAATGCGAATTATGGAGTCATACGAAATCGACAGTTGGGCGCGCGCAACTTTTTGTTGCAGCTCGACTGGTAAGGTCAAAATGCGAAGCATTCCGCTCACCCAGCCTTTGTCTTTGCCAATCATGTTGGCCAGGTCATCCTGACTTTTAATCCGTTCATCGTCATCGATGAGCGACTGCAACGCCTCGGCCAATTCAACCGCACCGACATCTTCACGTTGTACGTTACTGACTATCGATTTTATTCGGCACAGTCGATTCGATTTCCGGTTCCCGGATGAGCACCTCGACTTGCTCGATCCCGGCAGCCCTGGCTGCTCGAAACCGGCGATGGCCGGTGATGATCAGAAAGCTCATTTGTCCCCCTGCCTCTCCGTCGATTGGCGTGACGGTTATCGGTTCGATGAGCCCAACCGTTTTGATCGAGGCGATGAGCCCCTCCATGTTGCGGAACGTCTGACGCTCGTTGCGTGGATCCTCTTTAAGTCGATCGGGATCAACTAAAGGTGACGCGAACGAATGGCGTTTACTTTACCCTCGCGTCGTAAGTTCGCATTTACTGCACTTACTACATTTGCGCAAGACGTAGCCTCCTGTCAGAATGGTGGTGCTTAGGTCACCAACCAACAGGAGGCCACGGATGGCAAGTGTCCCCACCGGATTGCAGCGGATCAAGCAGGACATCCAACAATATGTTTCCACGCCGGTGATCCTGGCGATCTGCCAGAAGGTCGGCTACCAGTGGCGCGAGCGGCAACTGGGACCGGTGGAAACAATCCACTGGTTCATCCTCCAGGTCCTCAACTTCAACACCGCGATGACCGGACTGCGGCATCTGAGCAGTACCCCCGTCAAGGCGTCGGCGTATTGCAAGGCGCGCATGCGCCTGCCGCTGGCGGTGCTGGCGGAGTTGTTGATCGAGTCGTCGACGGCGATGCGCCGGGCCTGCTCGTCGCCCGAGGGGTTGTGGTGCGGATTGCGGGCGTATTTGGTCGACGGCTCCAGCACGATCGCCCCGGACACGCCTTCCTCGCAGAAGCCTTCGGCCAGCCCAAAGGATGCAAGAAGGGGTGCGGCTTTCCCGTGCCCAAGGTGCTGGGATTGTTCGACGCCTTCACCGGCCTGCTCATCCAGGCGATGGGCTTCCCGCTCTACACGCACGAACAATCCAAAGTCTGGATGCTTCATCCGCTGCTGAGCGCCGGCGACCTGCTGGTGGGGGATCGCGCCTTCTGCTCGTTCGTGCACCTGTCGATGCTCTTCTCCCGCGGGATTGAGGGGCTTTTCCGCATCCATCAAGCAACGATCGTGGACTTCCGGCCCTACCGCAAACACCGCGAAGGTATGGCAAGCAGCGCAAGAGCAAGCGCAAGCCCAAGCGTCCAATGCCACGCAGCAAGTACATCAAGCGTCTGGGCAAGCACGACCAGATCGTCGAATGGTTCAAGCCCCGGGCCCAACCGACGTGGATGAGCAAGAAGCAATTCGCGCAGATCCCCGAATCACTGCAAATTCGCGAATTGCGATTTATGCTGCCGCGCAAGGGCCAGCGGACGGTGCAAGTCACCCTGGCCACCACGCTGCTGGACCCGATCCTCTATCCCAAGGAAAAGATCGTCGAGTTGTACGGCGTGCGCTGGCGCGTGGAAACCCACTTCGCGCAACTGAAGACGACGCTGAACATGCGCAAACTCAAAAGCCAGACCGCCGAAGGCGTGCTCAAGGAACTGGTGATCTACGCGCTGGTGTACAACCTGATCCACCTGGTGATGCTGCGGGCGGCCCAGCGCCAGGGACTCGATCCCGACCGCATCAGCTTCCTCGATACGGTGCGCTGGCTGCTCAGCTCCGTGCCCACCGAAGAATTGCCTGAACTGTTGATCAATCCACATCGTCCGGATCGTCACGAACCGCGTGTGGTGAAAGATCGAGAGGACACGTACACCAAGATGACCCGGCCCCGCGCCCAGCTCCGTAAAGAGCTGCGACGCAAAGGAGATATAGTCGAGAGGCCAAAGTAAACGCCATTCGTGACGCGAACCATTATATTATGGTTCGCGTCACCTTTATTTCTCCCCGTCACCTTTATTTCTCCCCGTCACCTTTATTTCTCCCTGGTTCGCGTCACCTTTATTTCTCCCCAGTGGTACAATCCCCTCCGATGCGTCGTCGCCTGTTTACCCCGTTCTACATAGCAATGGTGATCACTCAGGCTGCGCTGTGGCTCACCGTTTTGTTTTCGCGGATCTCGCTCAATCCGTGGGAACCTCAATCGCTCTTTGGCATCCGCGCGGCTACGCATCGGCGATGTGGGTGGGAGGGCTCATTCTGGCGGGCATCCCCTTCTCAGGTTTTGTCGTATTCGTTTTTACGGTTAGGGCGGCGGCCGCCGGCATCACAGAAATGATTACGTCGACCTTAAACGTGCAGTCCACGGGATTCTGCGCCTCGTTGCCGCTACGATCTCCGCGCCGCCAGCGACCGGTGCCCCGAATGCGGGATGGTAGTGGAAAAAGCTTTCAGTTGAGCGGCTGGGTTGCTGGCGATGGAGCGATTACGTGCCCGACCTGGCGACCGAAGCGATGCGGGCGGAGTTCTTGGTGCAGTTTCTGAGAGCCGTGTTGGGCGTGGTATAATTTCGTCTGATGTTTGCTCGCCTGTTTCCAAGTCGAGGCACGGTGGACGGTCATTCGCATAACGGGTCGCGTCACATTGGGTTTGACCCTTTCACAACAACATGCAAACCGCATCGCCGATTATGGAGTACGTTTCGCCGGCGTCGGCTCCGCCGCGGACGCTGACCCTTGAGGAAGTGAATGGAGGCATTCGTATTCTCTTCCCCGTGATGCCGAACTGGGCGTATGTGCTCTCGATCACAATCCAACTTTGCGCTGCAATGCTTTATGCGTTGGCCGGCGTCGTGAGCGGGATCGCGACTTGGCATTTGTTCATCGAGTTGGACCGCTGAGCCCGGAGTTGAAAAGTGCGATGCGACGCACATACGTTTGGATCGTAGAGGAATGGGGCCTTGGGGCCATTTTCTGGGGGTCCGCCACAGCGTATCAATCGCCTGCGTGTCGCAGCGAACGACGGTCGATCGGTTGCTGACTTGCGACGATCGGTGCGGCGTTAATTATCTATCTCACGCTTATCTGGCCGGCAAACTCCGTGGATGGGCAAACTCCGTGGATGCGTCACCGATTGTTCATCACGCCGCAGCTGAATTTGCCGCCCGATCCGAATCGTCGAATGGCTCAAGGCACGAACTGCCCAAATGTCGGGAGCGGCCGATCGCACGCCGGGCACTTGGCGTTAAGGATGAGACGCATCGCGTTCGGGATACTCGGAATCTCGCCTCCGGGGAACAAATCCGCGCCGCAATTGCGGCAGTGGTTGGCGGACTGTGAGCCGAAGCAAATGCCCGGTTTGATGGCTTGCAGCGTCTCGCGCAGCGGCTCGATCGGCTCGAACACGTCGCGTGCGACCCTCATCCGGAATCGGTCGAATCGCCGTATTGGAGATACCAGATCATCACGGCTGGGAGATAATATCGGAGACCCGTTTGATCGAGAAACGCAAACGCAGAGCCCATCTGCTCCAGCCATTCATTGGGTACGTCCTGCCAGCGTTTATCGACTTCGAGCAATCGCGCCGCCAATTGCTCCGGCGTCGATGCGTGATCGTCGATCGCGTTCGCCTCGTGAAGCCCCATCCCGTTTCCGCGGGCAACCCCGTGGAAGGCAGCTTGGATCTCAACTGCGAGTCGATCCCGCACTGTGTCTGGGTCTGCCATCGTTTGAATCGTAACAATTCAACTTCCCAAACGGGATACGGGAGTTCTGGATACGGATCGATGCGGCGAGACCGGTTACTGCGGATGCTCCCAATACAATCACCCTTTATCGTTGTGACGCCCCTTGCGCTTGATTTAATGAGCGATTACCATGGATAGCTTCCGAACGGCAATGAGACCTTACGAACGATTCATTTACGCTCTCCTGGCCATTTGGGCGATCTTGCTCAATTTCGCCTGGATCGGGGTGTTCAGCGAATCGCGGGGGCTGTTGTATCTGCAAACATTCGCGTTCGTGCTGGCTCTGGTCAAACGAGGTTTGGCGATTCGCCGCAAACGGAAGCTGAAAATCGCGGCAGCCGCTCAAATTTTTCAGGAGTGAAGTGACCCGGCCAATCCTGCCGGCACGGTCCGCGCCAGGAGAACCCAGGGATGGCGACGGACGGCGGATGATGCGCCGAGCCGTCGAAAACAAGACGCGCGGGATCGGCGGCCTATTCCTTAATCCCTGGGCTTAGACGGGATTTCCTGTATCGCTGGTCATTCGTGCTCTGTAATGCGCGCCTGGCTGTGAATCGTAATGTCTGATCCGCGCCAATCCGCGAAATCCGCGGTTAAAATTCCCCCCGATGCACGCGCGAACTAACTGTGACACGCGAATGACGCGAACCTCAATTTCCGTTGCTTGCCGAATATTTTCGGCGCACGCGTCGGGGGGTGATTGACTTGACCGCACTCCGGACATCTGCGGCGGCTCGCGCGAAGATCGTAGTCGCAGTCGATACAATTTCCATTTCGCCGCCGGTGCCTCAGAAAGTTTCAGTGTGAGCGGCTTCGCCACGGCAATGCGACCTGCTGAACGATTCATCCCGACCGCTCGGCCGAATCGCAATCCCTTGTCGAACGGCAATCAGAGTGGGACACTACGCTTCGCATGGGAGCCTACTTCCATTTCATGCACGACCACGCGATTGCGTTATTCCGCTGCTTCTTTGCACTCGGAATGGCGATTGATCTGGTTTTCATTTACGCCATTGTCTTTGATCGAGACCTGCCGCGAAGAATGGCGGAACGTTTTTTCGGCACGCTGTTTGGCATGCCTCTGGCACTCCGGCCGTCAAATGATGAGATTCCCGTTTTTGCATGGATCGGCTTCATTTTTATCTCGGCCTTCATTCCGTTCGCCTGGGTCTTATTCGAATTGTACCTCGTGCCGTGGGCGGGGTGAGGGTCGACGTTGGGGTGACCGGCTCACTGAAGTGAGCCCGCCGCAAAAAAGCCGAAGCACCGTTTTGGATCCATGAGCCGAACAATCAACTAGCTGAAGCTCACCGTGCTGGCGCTGGCAGCCGTGTTGTTCGTGAGGTCGCTTTCACCGATCGTCACCGCCGAGTTCACGAAAGCGATCAGATACTCGCTTCCGGTTGCGGCGGTGGTCGGTGCCTTGAAACTAAACGTATACTTGTGATTGGCGCCCGGCTTCAGCGAGATATTTGCGTGCGGCAGCGTTCCGATTAACAGGTCGCTCGAGCTGAAGGTGGGAGTTGGCGACTGATAAATGCTGATGCTCATTTGGCCGGAGGCAGGACTGGTGCCGATATTGTTCAACTGAACCGTCACGGAGGCGCTCTTCCCACGAACGATCGACGTTGGCGTCTTCGTGAATGCACCCGTGAGATCGATGGTTGAACTGGAAATCGTGATCGGCGCGCTGGCCGCCAGATTGTTCGACTCGTTGGTTTCCACGATTCCGTTTGAGGAATCAACGGTGGTCACAAGGCTGTAGCTTCCGGCCGTCACAAGAGTCGGGTATTCGAATGCAAATTTGACGGTTTTGGAGGCGTTGGGCTTCAGATTGATCGACTTGCTCGCTGAAACGGTTCCAATATACGACGCAGTGCCGCTGATGGTTCCGTTGGTCGAAGCCATCAAGGAAAGATCCACCGGTCCGGTGGCGGTCGTCGTGCCCACATTCGTGATCTTTACGCTGAACGATCCCTTGTTTCCCTCAATGCCAGAAACAGGAGGGGCGCCGGTGTAGGCGACGACGAGATCAGGCCCGGCGGTTCCCGCAGCGAGCGGATTGCGGAAATTGGCAAAACGAACGCTGCCGGTTGTTGCTCCGCTGGTGACCATCACGTCGCGGAAACCCGAATCCGGCTCTCCTTCGAAGAGGCCGGAAGTCGGCACTTCCTCGACACGGTATGTTCCGGTGAGGAGGTTCGCGAATGAATAGAACCCCGTCGAATCCGTGATAGACGTCGGCTCTCCGCTGTCCAGCACGCCGTTCTTATTGCTGTCGAGGTAGACGGTTTGACCCGGAAGGCCCAGACCTTTGATGCCAAGGACATAGCCGGAGATCGAACCAGTGGGCTGGTTAATGGCGACCGTGAAGGTTCCCAACGTAGCGGCGGCTATCGGATTATTGTTGGTGTCGGTCACTGGATTGGATCCGACGGATACGGTGTAAGTTCCGTCGACGGCCGGCGCGGTCACTCGATACTGCGCTACGATGGTATTGCTGTCACCGGTCGCTGCGCTGACCAGGGTGCCAAGCTGACTGTAGCCGCCCGGTCCCGTCACCAGTACATTCCCCGATCCGATCGAAGATGCTTTAACAGCCACGTCGTCGGACCAGGTCATACTGAAGGTGTAAGGCGTTGTCGAAGACGTATCAGTCGGCGCATTGCTGACAACGCCGGTGGGAGGCGTTGTATCGGTCGAAAAGTTGGCGACAAATGTGCCCAGTGGGCCGCCGGCCACGGGATTCCCGCTTATATCCTTAACCTGGTTGGAGACCAGGCTGATCGTATAGGTGCCGGGCGACGGCGGCGAAGGCACGCTGTAGGTCGCCGTCACCGGAGTGCCGTTGGCCAGGCCGGTTGAGACGAGTGTACCTGTCTGGCTGTATCCTCCGGGCCCTGTCACGAGCACATTCGTACCGGCGATGGTTGACGCATCGATCGCCACGTTATCGCTGAAATCGACGGAGAACTGATACGGCGTGCTTGTCAGCGAAGTGACAGGCGGTGCGGAATTAATTTGTGCGGTTGGCGGTACAGAATCCGTCACCGTTACTTTGTCAAAAGTCCCCGTGGAAATCTGTGAGGGGTTGTTGGACGCGACCACCATACCGACCAGAGCGTGATTCGGCAGATTGGGCAGCGTGGTCGTGGCAATGACCGTGAAATTCGTCCCATCCGTCGAAGTCAAGGCGGTGATCGTGTCGCCGCTGCGCTGCAACTGAAGCCAATTCGGGAGTGCCGCACTCTGCACCGTCAGATTGGTCCCGTTGCCACCATCGGTGGTGCGGCTATTGGCGAATACGGGGCCGCCCTCCTGGTCAGCGAGAAACGCGTTCGCCGCCGTCGGCGAAAGGGAAGAACGGATCGTAATTCCGGCGTGCGCCAAGGGATCAGCGGAGAAGTTGCCCGTCTCATGCACCGTGATGCTGCCGTCACCATCCAGCGGCTGATAGACAAATTGAAACGCGTCAGCAGCGCCGAAAATATCGGTGCCGGCGCCGTTTACGGTGAAGGTTCCGGTGCTGGCGGCGTATGTTGCCGACCCCGCAATCCCCACCTGCCCGACATCGACCGATGTAAATGGGACGGGGACCGCCGAGAAGAGCAAACGCATTTCCATCGCTTCGGAAAACATCTGCCTTGCCGAATTCGACGCCGCTTGATTCAAGACTTTTTTGATGCGCACGGTTTTACGCTGACTGGAGATAGCGCGATAAGTATTTATGTCAAACATGTGAGTCCTTCGCCTGATTCGCTGCCCGAACACTCTGGATCAAGCGCACTTCGCCCGACATGCCATGAGTCCGCGCGACAAGTTTAGGGGACACGATCTCAATCCGCCATTCGACTTTACAATTTTTTGCGGCGGCTGGAACGCGGAATGAATCAGCCACGCGCCGGCGTGGGCCTTCTCGCCCGCCGTCGCCGGGTTTGACAATCTTCTCTCTCGTCTGTTTTTCAAAAGGCGACCGTGCCGGCCGGGTCGATCCGGCGCATCGTCGGATGAGAATTGCCCTGTCGTTACAGGAAGTAAAATTTGCTGAAACAAACGACTTGATGCACGATGCAGATGTTCGTCGAGCGACCGATTGGTCGCGGAAATCATCTAAAAGGGGAATCCGATGAAATTGACCTGAAAACGGAAATTGTCGTTCGCCTTCTCCACATCTGCCAAGACTCGGACCGAACTTCAAGAACGAGGGCACAGATGAATTACACATGGTTTGTCGCCTTGATGTTCCTGATTGCCGGTTGTCAGTCGCCGGAACCGGCCAGCATCACTCTTCCTCCCGCTGTTAGCACGCGGACCACGCTGGAGTCGGCGCACATCATGGAGTCGCTCCATACTCCCGAAGAGGCTGCCGCGATACGGCCGCTGGCCCTGCGGACGAACGTGGAGCATCCAAATTATCCCGCCGGAAGCATGCCCGATCCGATTCAGACACCCGGGGCGGTATTTGCCGGAGTGACGAAGGAACAGCTCTGCGTGCCAGGCTATACCGCCAAGGTGCGAAATGTCACGGAGGCAACGAAGAATCAGGTTTTTGCCAACTACCACGCGACCGAACCTCACGGGAACTACGAGGTCGACCATCTTATTTCGCTGGAGCTGGGGGGCTCGAACGACTTGGCGAATCTGTGGCCCGAATCGTATTCCGGGACATGGAACGCACGCGTGAAAGATAAGATCGAGAACAAGCTGCACCAGATGGTGTGCGATGGTCAGATCTCGGTTGTCGAAGCTCAAAAGGAGATCGCCGGAGACTGGATCGCTGCTTACAAGAAATACATTGGTCCAAGTCCGTGAAGAAAGCACACCGGGTTGAGCACAGGATCGGAAATAACGACCCAGCGGTGAATGTCGGCGGCTTTAGTGAACCTGAAAACACGCCGGCTCTCATTTCGAGCTCATCACGGCGTGCTCGCGCGAACGGACCTTGGCGAGGGCCTCGTCGAAAGCCGCATCGTCGGCCACCGCCTCCTCAATTCGCGTCTTGCTCCCCTGGAGGCCCAGGGCAGCCAACAGATCGTTGAGCGGAATCGAGCGATATCCCTCGGGCGAAGGCTTGTTGCGCTTCCATTCATCGTACTCATGCGTTTCGAGCGCGATGTCGTAGCCATTCATCTCCCGGCGGGCTTCGGAAATGCTTCGGAGTTTCTCGATCTCGTATTTGGAGAGTTCCCCCACGCCGGGGTCGCGAATCAGACGGTGTTCCTGCGGGCCAATCTGCTCGATGAACTGATCCCAGAGCGGCGATCCGATGTGCTCCCTCCTGAGCAGGTCGTAAGTGGACGACGGAACGGGGCCGTGATCCATCGCCGCGATTCGATCACCCGTGATCGGCCGCAATGCCTCCTTCAAGCTCTCTCGGTTGGCGATGTAAAGGAGTTGGAGTAGCCGCAATCGGGACATTTGACCGCCGTGCTCGCGGAGGAGCACCGCCACCGCCTGGATCGCTTTTGGCGCATCAAATGGAACGATCGTATGGGCGCGGAAGGATTCGAACCTTCGAAGGCATAAGCCATCAGATTTACAGTCTGACCCCGTTGGCCACTTGGGTACACGCCCGGAGCCGCCGCGGTCGTCGCCGCTAGCGACTTATATTTTTACGGGCGCGGTAAGGGTGTCAACCGATCAGATCGCGGGCCAATAATCCCAAAGCTCAAATTCCAAGTCTCCAAATAAATCTCGAATCTCAAGATCCAAAAAACAAACAAATGCGCGTCTCTTTTCTCCCTTTGGGCTGTTGGATCTTTTTTGGGCTTTGGTATTTGGGATTTGGGATTCGCCTATGAGGCGGTCAACCGATCGTGTCCACCGCGGTGCCCGGCGGCCAGTTCTGGAATGCGAGGGCTGGATTGGATTGGCCATTCTGGGCCTGTTGCACGGCGTTGAAAAAGTCCTGGTGAAATTGCTGGGGATCGACGCCGTTGGCTTCGAGCGTTTGTATGAAGGTTTGATAAGCCGACGTGGTTCCGTTCGTCGTCGCGGTTGAATCCGTGGACGAAGTCGGGTCGGCGGTTCCCGTTGAAGTTGACGTCGCCGACGGACTCTGCGGGTTGGACTGCTTCAAGATACTTTCAATTGCATTTTCTACAATCGAATTGGGATCGGCGGTGGTTTCCCCTTGCGCATCCTGGAGCGCGCTGGTCACGGCGGATTGAAGTTTGGAGAGGAACTCCCCCCCTTTTCCGCCGCCTCCGTGGTGATGATGATGTCCAGCGACTGGCGCTGATGATGTTGAGTCCGCGGAGGCGGCGTCGGTCGACGTTGCCGCCGTGACTACCGGAGAACTTGCCGCCGCCTGGGTCGACGAAAGACTTTGAAGAAACTGAGAGAGGCCGTTGCCCGACGAAATGCTGGTGATCGAAGACATTGGGATCCTTCCCACGCCAACTCATGGCGTCAATTTAATTACGTACCCGATCAGTGATTATCGGTAACCGAGCTTTTGGAAGATGAATATCTTCTCCCTTCGATATTTGTAATCTCGTGACGGAGAGAGCGGGACTCAAGGCCGCACCACGAACGATCGCTTGCGTCGGCCGGTCCGCGCCGGCAGGATGGAGGCAGGGAAGTCCCGGAACTCATTGGCATGCTTGTTCCATTGTCGCAACTCAAGAATCTGGATCCCACAAGCCGGTGGATGCTGATCATCGTTTCGACGTTGACGATCGTGTACGCGATCATGCGTCCGTGGCGCACGCAAGAAGGATCCGTTGGCGCGCCAGCCAACCAGCCTTGCCGGTCAGCGGGCGGTTGAGCGCGAAATGTCGAATCTGCTCGTGGAATTGTCGGATATGGCTCGCCAGGTGAGCACCAGCTTGATACCCGGGCAGCCAAACTCGAATTGCTGATCAAAGAGGCAGACGAGAAGATCGCCGCCCTGAAATCGGCGGCGAGCAGGCAAGACTCTTCGGACAAGGACGGAGCCGCAGGAGCGTTGGAGGCGATGACGATCAAGGCCGCTGAGCCGGCCCTCGATCCGCGTCATGCCGAAATCTATGTATTGGCCGACCAGGGGCGTTCCTCACGCGAAATCGCACACCAATTGCGGCGTCCAGACGGAGAAGTCGAGCTTATTCTGGCCCTGCGCGGCACGCGGTGACCGGTCAGCTTCCCGCCCCAATCGCGCTGTTCACCATACGCCTACAATGCGGTGTGGCATCAGGATTGCATTGGTGGATTTGCGATAGTCAGCCTGCAACTTGGGAACGGAGTTGACCCACGGATGGATCACAGTTCCGTGGGAGAACCGTGCGGGAGTACGTGCAAATCATGACATCAAATCATCGGCGGAGCCGACGCATCACGCAGTTGATCGTTCTTCTTTGCTTCCTGAGTCTGGTGGATCTTTGCTTCACCATCTGGGCCCAGTCTTTCACGGCGTTCAACGAACTCAACCCGATCGCACGCCGGTTGCTTCAGCAGAACGGATTTGCCGGACTGGTGTTGATGAAGATGACACTGACGGCGCTGGGGGCGAGCATCTTCTGGCGTCTGCGAGTTCACCGCCGCGCCGAAGCGGCGCTCTGGGGAGTTGTCATCATCTATCTCCTGCTGACGGTCCGCTGGTCCAATTACACGGCAGAGGTCGTCAGCCTGTCCGCCACGCCCGCCGTCTCGAGCTGAGTGGCCGCGCGTGGGTCGGGAATTCAGACTGCTATGCTTTCCTGGGGGGAATTGACCGTGATTGGCGGGCTGCCAGCGAGGATTTCCTCGTAAAGACGAGTGTAGCGGCCGACGGCGGGTTCCACGTTAAATTGATTCCGGCCGAATTTCCATGAGCGAGCCGACCAGTGGCGCAGCTTCTCGGAGTCTTTCAGGGCGCGCGTCAACTGGTGCGCGGCAAAACCCGGGCTGGACGAGAGTGTCAATCCCAGATCGTGTTTATCGAATGTCTTGGCGAGATTGATCTCATTTGAAATAGCGCACGGCACGCCGAGATACATCGCTTCGGCGATCGCAATCCCGAACGATTCGCAACGGGAGAGTTGAATATACATACTGGCGTCCACCAAAACGCGAAGCTTGTCGTCGCCGAAAACCGGCGGGTGGAAGAAAACATTGGGCAGCCGCCACGCGTTAAGCTCCTGAAATCTCTCACGGGTCTTAGGGTCTTCCTCACCATAAAGATGAAACTCATGATCGCGCATCAGACCGGCCACTTCGACGAGCCTGTCAATGCCCTTTACGTGCACATCGAATCGGCCGAGGAACACGAAACGGCGAGCGACGATATTCCCACTCCAAGCCGCCCCGCGAAGCTGTTGAGTGTCGAGGGGAATGGGAAGTTGGTGAACGGGGGCGCTGCCATTCTTGAGGAATCGGCGAATTTCCCGTTCTTCACCAAACGACGCCGTCAGCGCGGAAGCGGCGGTGCAGCGCGGCCTCTCGATGAGTTTTGCATAAAGGGATTTCTTGAAGCGCCCTCGACCCAGGATTCCACCCGCCAATCCACCGTGCGGCGTGAGAACGTAGGGAATACCACGGCGCAAAAGCTGGCGGGCAAGCATGGCCTGGCCCGGAATGAAGACCGAGTGCATGTGTACGATGTCGGGCAACGATCCGTCGAACCCCGACCGCAACCGCCCGTCCAATCGCGATCCGTTCGTTTTCGCCGGAAAAATCAAATTGATATCGTTGGCCCTTGCAAATTGATGGGCCTCGGCGCTTGGCTGGCTCCGCAGGAACATGGCGACGCGGTGGCCACTCTTGCTCTGCGTGGCGGCCATGAGCCAGACCGTGGCGTTTACCCCGTTGATCCCGAAAGGTGATCCGCTCGCGCCATCGTGCAAGATGTTCATTTTGCAGTTCCTGCTTCTCGTTGCCGGGGCCGCGCAAATCCAGTTGATGGAGTGGGATCGATGCGATGCATCGAGCCGTTTTGTAAGTTGGTGCGATGACCAACGTCTGCGCGAGCCAACAACTTTCACAAGCCACTTAGCATTGAGCTAAAACGTGATCGATCAGCAGATCATCACGGCGGTGTCAGACGGCGCGGAGCGATAGTGGTCCGGCGCAAATGAAGGACGCCAGTGGTGGTGTGATCGCAGGAAGGCCGGATTGAAACTTTGGCAGAAAGCATTGCACACACCGGCAATCCGTCGCCAACTCATACCTGGCCGTCAATTTCTCCACGAAACGCCCCAGTATCTATCGGAATTGTAATGGCATCGCTGAAGCAAACAAAGCACAAAAATGGAGGAAATTACAATTCAGCAATTCATAACAGGTCAACGTATATTTTATTCATGGAGCGATCCAGAAATCTTCGAGATTGGTTTTGGCAAAATATATCGTTCCCGGACGGGAAGAGGGCTCCGCCGAATTCACTCATTTTTCCTTCCAATAGGCGGCATGATTTTTTTTCATGAATGCGAGTCCTCTGGTCGCGAGATACTCTTCGTTTGGAAACATTTTTCGCCAGATGCAGGTCGCGCCCGCGATCTCGGGGAGCGCGGTGCCGAAGGCTTCAATCATCAACCAGCCGTCATACCCAATTTCCGCCAACGTCTTATAACTTTCATCCCAATGCACATGACCTTCGCCGGGCGTCGAGCGATCGTTTTCAGAAATATGAACGTGAACAATCCTCTTGCCCCCCGCCCGGATCGATTGAGCGATGTCTTTCTCCTCGATGTTTGAATGAAATGTATCGTAGTGGAGTCGAAAGCTGGGATGGTTGACTTCATCGACGAATCGAGCGGCGCTGGCAGTGTCGTTAATGAAATAATGCTCAAAGCGATTGAGGTATTCCAGCGCCATCGGCACTCCGGCCTGCTGAGCGTAGGGCGCAACTTTCTGAAAGACCTCAACCGCGCGCTTCCATTCATCGTCGGTACGGCCCCGGCCGATCAGCATTCCGACCGGCGAGCTGTAGGGCCCCATCATCATCGTTGAGCCGACAATGTGATTGTGATCGATCATCTGCTTGAGAAAATCCACTGATGCGCTTCGGACCGCGCCGCTTTCGTCCAGCGGATTTGTCTCTTTCTGGACGATCACGCACGTCGTGCACTGAAGCCCGATCTCCTTCAGCTTGGCGCCGAGCTTCCTGTACGCGCGGCTCGTCCGCTCCGAAAGTTGGAATTTCCACGCCATCGAATCCCCACGATTTGATTTTCGCCAGCAGCGGATAATGTTCCTCGCCGATATTGGCGCCCCACAAGAGCAGGTTGATTCCGTATTTCATTTCTCGTTTCCCTTTCGTTGAAGTTCCTGCGGAAAGATATTAGCTCAGTACGTTCCCATCAATTGCCCTTTCGAGAGGACGAATCCTTCCCAATCGTTGAAATATTGCGTGGGGGGCGCGTGGGGATCGACATCGAGCACGGAGCTGAGGGCGAAAATCTGGAAATAATAATGGTGCGGATTGCTGCTCGATTTGGTCGCCGGCCCGGTATAGCCCAATGTCCCTTTGTAGTTTGCTCCCTGGACAAGCGACCCCGACGATGCAGCCCCTTCGGGGAGTCTCAGAACCGTGGGCGGGATATGGTAGACGATCCAGTGAACGGCCGGCGGGTCGCTGGATGAATTGGCGTCCTCGACGACAAGCAGGAACTCGCGCGTCCCCTCGGGACCGACCGTCCAATGCAGTTCGGGGGAAATGTTCTCCCCTTCCGCGGTATAGCGCGACGGAATTGGCTTTTCCGGGCCGAACGCGCTGCTCCGGACTGTAATGCCCCATAGCCCCCCACTACGTCTTCCGCCGGACGTCAGGCGGTTCTCCCCCGTGCATCCGACGATCATGAATCCGAGTGCCGCAGCCAGCACGAACCAGGCTCGAGCCGCATTGCTGGCACAATCAGCGCCGGGATTGAAGAAAATTCGATTTGGTTTCATCCATCTCATCATTCCCATTCTACCGATTGCCGCGTCACTTTCCCGCCTCGGCGACTTTCGCGGGGGTCGGGGCAGGCGCGGCTGGCTGCGAGGAGGCGGAGGAACTCGCCTCGACGCGCACTCCCTCGGCGATGCGCTCGCCGGGGTTGGCGATCACCTGTTCGTTGCCCTCCAGGCCGCCGACGATTTCCACGGTACTTCCAAAGTCACGGCCGAGCTGCACCTTTTGGAAATGGACCTTTCCGTCGATCACCACGGCCACCTGATTTCCGTCGGCCCCCTGGACAATCGCCGGACCGGGAATAATCAGCGGGGGCTGAATCTGGTTCACGGTAAACGTGACCTGCACGTACATGCCGGGCAGAAGTGAGCGGTCATCGTTGGGCACTTTGATCTCGGTCAGCAAGGTGCGATCGACCTGATCAAGATAGTTGGTCGTTCCCATGACCTTTCCAACATACGTGTGACCCGGGCGCTCGCGAGCCGCCACGCTGGTGTCCATCCCCTTCAGGATCGAAAGCGCGCTGGACTGCGGAATGTTCACAAACGCACGCAACACGTCGTTCTCCGCGATTTTGTACATGGGTTTGACATTGATGTCGGTGGGGTCGGCGTTGATGAGCGTGCCGGTGTCATACGGTCGCGACGTAATCACGCCGGCAAAGGGCGCGTAGACTTTTTCATACGCCTTGAGATCCGACAGACGCTTCACATTGGCCTGGGCGGCAGCCACGTTCGCTTTGGCCGCTTCACGATTCGCCAGGGCGGCATTGTAATCAGATTGTTTCTGGTCCAGATCCTGTTGGGTCACGCCGACCGTATTGCGAATGGCCTGATACCGCTCGTTGGTGAGCTTGGCGATCTGGAGATCGCTTTCGGCCTTTGCGAGCGCGCCCTGCATCTGCTGGAGCGACGCCTGTGCCTGTCCGAGTTGCGCATCCACTTCAGGGGCGTCGATTTCCGCGAGCAAATCGCCCTGCTTCACCTGGTTGCTGATGTCGGCGTACCAGTGCTTCAGATATCCGGTCGTCCGGGCAAAGATAGAGACTTCCTGCCAGGGGCGGAGGGTTCCAGGAACCGTAATGGTTGTCGTCTGGGCGCACGTTGCGGTTGCGCCACGTTAACCATTACTGGGGCGTTCATCGCGTCGGCGGCATCGGTGTTGAGCTCGTGAGTCTGATGAATCCGCGGCACCAGGCCGATCAAGACGAGGGCGAGCACGAGCACGGCCGCGACTACGCCGGCGATGGTGATCGAGCCGCCGGTGGGCTTGCGGATTTCACCCCAATCTGCTTCATCGTGTGATTCGTGCTGAGTCGCCGCAACCGGTGCGGGAACGGCGTCGCCGTTTCGACGACGTTCGTCGGCCAAATCAGGCGCATTTCGCGGGCGGCCCTTGGGAGCCGCCGGGGGTGAAAGCTGAGTGCCTTCCATTACAAAACTCCTGTCGGGCATCGCCCGCTTGATATCAAGCGGACCGATGCCGGTGAACTCTATGTACTAAGGTACTACTGCAACTCCGGCTCAATTGCCCGGTGTGGCGGGCTCGTGCGCAGAGCGCTGTACACGACCGGAACAAAAAACAAGGTCGCAAAGGTCGCAAGGCTCAGGCCGCCAATGACGGCGCGGCCGAGCGGAGCATTCTGCTCGCCGCCTTCGCCCAAACCCAATGACATCGGCAACATTCCGATGATCATGGCCAACGCCGTCATGACGACGGGACGAAGCCGGGTCATCCCGGCGGCAAAGGCCGCGTCGTGGGCGTTGGATTCGTGCTCTTTTCGATGATCGTTAGCAAACGTGATCATCAGGATGCTGTTAGCCGTCGCGACACCGATGCACATGATCGATCCCATGAGGCTTGGAACGCTGATCGTCGTGCGCGTCGCGAAGAGCATCAGCAGGATGCCGGAAAGGGCGCCGGGAAGCGCCATGAGAATGATCAGCGGATCGAGCCAGCTCTGGAAATTCACGACCATGAGCAGATAGACCAGAATTACCGCTCCGATGATGCCGATGGCGAGCGCCGTGAAGGACGACTCCATGCTCTGGACCTGCCCGCGGATGTTGATCGTCGTTCCCTCGGGGGCTTTCGGCAGGGTCCTGGCAATAATCGCCTTGATTTGTTTTGCCACCGATCCGAGGTCCGAGCCCTGGACATTGCATTGAATATCGAAAGTGCGTGCGATGTTGTAGTGCGTGATGTTCGTGGGGCTCAGGCCGCGTTCAACTGAGGCGAGGTTGCCGAGCAACTGGGGATTCAATCCCGGCAAAACAACCGGCGTCGATTGCAACGCCTCCATCGAATTGATGGTGCTTTGCGGCGTCATGACCGAGATCGCATACGAAACGCCGCGTTTGGGATCGAGCCAGAAATTCGGTGAAATCTGACCGCTGGAAGAGAGAGAGACCAGCACGCTGTTGGCGACGGTGGATTGCGTCACGCCGATCTGATCGGCAAGTGTTCGATCCACGTTGATGCGGAGGTCCGGCGTCTTGTAGACCTGGTGCAAGTGCACATCGACTGCGCCGGGCACACCGCTGATCTGGCGTCGCAATTCCTCGGCGATCTTCAGATTGGCTTCCGAAGCCGCGCGGGTGCTGACCACCTGTACATCGATCGGAGCGGGGATACCGAAATTCAGGACCTGAGTGGCGATGTCGGCCGGCTGAAACCAGATCTGCAGGCTGGGAAATTTCTTCGGCAGTTCCTTCCGCAATTTTTTCATATAGCCGGCAAGCGGATGATGATTCTCGTTGAGGTCGATCAGGATTTCTCCGTCCGCCGGTGAAATCTGCGATCCGTCGCTGAGCGCCATGTTGATACCGCTGTTGGGAATGCCGATGTTGTCCAGCATCACTTTCATTTCATCAGGCGGGATCTGAGTTCGAAGAAAGTCTTCGACCTTCGCAAAATTTCGCTCGGATTCCTCCAGACGCGTTCCCGCGGGACCGCGCACATGCAGGCGCATTTGTCCGGCGTCAACAGTCGGGAAAAAGTCGCGGCCGACGAAGAAGACCAACGAAGAAGAAGCCACCACGAAAATCGCGAATGCCACGGTCACCGCGAGCCGGTGTTCCAGGGCGAGAGTAAGAAATCCGCCATAAAACCGGCGGAATTTCTCGAATACGCGATTGAACGCCTCGTGCGTTCGCCAGATCCAGTTGTTCTGAAAAATGTAGTAGACGACCGCCAGAAGCACCACTCCGAAAACGACAATGCGAAGAACGTCAATGAGAGCGCCGATTGGCATGTGGCCAATTGCTTTGGAAAACGCGGTCGCACCGTCGGCACCCTTGAATGCTTTAAGAATGGAGTCGGGGACGACAATGCCGACGACTTCGCCCAGGGATTTTGGGAGCACCAGGAGAAGAATGACGACCGTGGCGACCACCGACAGCCAGATTCGAGTGCCGAAGACCAGCGCCCGGCCGAAGCTGATGTGATGGTCGTGACTGGAGTGGTCGTGCTTGAATCCCTGCTGTTCGACCCCCCCATACAGTTCCACTTCACTCTCAAGCAGGAAATGGACCATCGTTGGAACAAGGGTTCGGCTCAGCAGGTAGCTGGCGAGCATTGCAAAAGCCACGGCCATGGCCAGCGGCACAAACAGGCTCTTGGCCGCCCCCGTGATGAACCAGACTGGAATGAAGACGATGCAGATGCAAAGTGTCGAGACAAATGCGGGAACCGCGATCTGTTGTGCGCCGTCGAGAATCGCCTGCACGAGACGCTTGCGCTGATGCAGGTTGCGATGGATGTTTTCGATTTCCACCGTGGCGTCGTCGACGAGGATGCCGACGGCGAGCGCCATGCCGCCCAGCGTCATGACGTTCAACGTCTCACCCAGGGCCCAGAGGACGATGATCGAAACGAGAATCGAAAGCGGAATCGAGATGCAGATGATCAGTGTGCTGCGCCAGGAACCCAGGAAGAGCAGGATCATCAAGCCGGTGAGCCCGGCAGCAATCAGCGCCTCCTTGACGACGCCAATGACGGCGGCGCGCACGAACACCGATTGGTCGAACAGCGGCTTGAGAATCAACTCCTTGTTACCCGGCACGCGCGGCATTTCGCCGGGCAGGGCTGCCAGCACCCGCTTGACGATGTCCAGCGTGGACGCGCCACCGAGCTTGTAAATCGGTTCCAACGAGCCTTTTTTCCCGTCGATATGCACCATGTTGGTCTGCGGCATGTATTTGTCGCTGACATGGGCCACATCGCGGATGTAGACGGTCGATCCGTTCCCGCTTCGGATCGGGAGTGAATTCAGCTCGTCCACCGTCTGCGTGCTCGAATTCATGAAGACGGGATATTCCTGCTTCCCGATCTTCGCCGTTCCTGCTGGAACGATCAGGTTCTGGTTCTGAATCGTGGTGTTGATGTCGACAGCGGAGAGCCCGAAGCCATAAAGTTTGTCCGGCTCCAGATCGACCATGATCTGTCTTTGTTTTCCGCCATACGGCCAGGGGAGCATGGCCCCCTGCACCGTCGCCAGGTCCGGGCGCAGGAAATTATTCGTGATGTCAAAGAGTTGCTGCTCAGGCAACGTGTTGCTCCCCAGCGAAAGTTCCAGAATCGGGACGGTCGAGGCGCTATATTGCAGGATCAGAGGAGGCTGGATGCCTGGCGGCATCTGTCTCAACGCCGCCTGCGAGATGGCCGTCACCTGTGCCACGGCCTCAGCGATTTTGACCCCCGGTTGGAAGAAGACGCGGATCACACCTTCGCCATAGATCGACTGGCTCTCGATATGCTCGATATCGTTGACTGTCGTCGTCAGGATCCCTTCGTAATTCCGAACGATTCGCCCTTCGATCTCCTCAGGAGGCATGCCCGTGTACTGCCAGATCACGGAGATGACCGGAATATCGACCTCGGGGAAGATGTCGGTCGACATGTGCAGGATGGCATACCCGCCGAGCAGGCAGATGAGCATCGACATCACGACAAACGTGTACGGGCGGCGAAGAGCGAGTCGAACAATCCACATACATCAGCTCCAGGGGCAGGTCATCTTCTAAAGCATCGACAAGAAACAGGAGATTCCCGCGACTAACCCCCCGGAAGATTCCGGTTAAAAATCGGTAGGGCAATTTCCATCGCCGAACTGAGGACGCCGCGCTGGCGCGGAGACAGCGAAGCGATCTCTCCCGCAAGGCGAACGCGCGTCGCCTGCCAGGCCAATTCCAGCGCCGCCCGGCCACTGTCGGTAAGCTCAAGCCGAATGTGGCGGCGATCCTTCGGGCAGGCCGTCCGCGTGACCAGCGCTTTGCGGACAAGTGAATCAATCAGCCGGGACATTCCCGGAAGCGAGAGGCCCAGGTGATAAGCGGTGTCCGACAGCGAAGGGCGCACGTTTCGATTAACGAAGGACATCGTCCGAATCTGTGGAACGCTCAGGCCCTGCCCTTTCACACCCCGCAAATGGGTGCGGATGAACTGCATAATAAAGGGCACGGTGTCCAGAAGATCCTTGGCACAGGCATCTGCTGTCGCCGGAGCAATAGTTGCATCTGACAATAATTGCATCGTGCAATTATACGAGCGCGAATGATCCAGTCAAATCAATTCGGCGAATTGGCTGATGAAGGTAGAATTAGACGGCGCGCGGTAATCGGCAACAACTGCCAATCGGCCTAGCTTCTACGGCAAACGCCGATCAACGGCGCCGCGTTTCGCAGAAAATCAAATCGAAAAACCAGCCTGCTGCAGGCGGCTGATCCAATCAGGAGTTTGGCTGAGATAGGCCTGGATTGACTTCTCGCATCGAAAATAAAACAACGCAGCCATTCCCTGAACTCCAATGCCGATCGCGATGACGCCGCCGTACAAGACTTCGTTCACCTGGCGCACCAATCCTTCGGTGGACCCGAGGAGGTAGCCCAGTTGTGGATCGGTGATTCCGAGCACGGTCGATGCGGGCGCTGACCAGGTCAAATGGAGATTCCAGAGTGCATATCCGACCAGTAGCGCGCCCAGCGCCATTTGATTGAACCCAAGCAGGCGTGCTGCCGGAGATTCAAGTCGTCGTAATCCGGCGCGCCCGCGAAATTCAAAAAAGGCGACGGCGCCCAGCGCCAATCCGCACAGAACGCCCGATACGGAATTGAAGCCCATCAGAAGCGTTAATCCGCCGAAAATCGTGAGGGTCCACGCGTTGATGCTCGAAACGACAATCGCCCGTCGGATTTTCTTATATCTGCCGTGCGCGGCGGCCAACTGCGCGAGTTCGGCTGCGCCGAGCGGAGGACCATCAACTCGAGTCAATTGCGGCGGATGGGGAGTAGTCGCCAGGCCAGGCACCGGTGGAGGAACGGGAATACTCGGAGCTGTCAAACGATCTGGATCGATTGGGGTCATCCGAGGACTTATCCCTCAGCGCCGCCAAGCTCGCGGGTGCTGAAGAGCCACATGCCGGCGCTGAGAGCGAAGGCGACGTAGCTAATTCCGTAGGCGAAGGCGATCGCAATATATTGCCAGATCGCGCCGATTGAGATCCCCATCGCGCTATGGGCAAACTCCGTCCCGGGCACGCGAACGTCGCTGTATACGGTGTATTTCTTGATATCGAATGTCGAGAGAAAGGGAAGGAGTGAACTGACCCCTTCGGCGAAAACCTTCACGGCGGCCGAACGGTGTTCCAAAGGAAACAGGAATCGCGTCAGGTTGCCGGCGATATAGATCAGAATGACCACCGGCAGATTGACCACCAGCGAAAATCGTGTCGAGAGCGCTACGCCGATGGCCGCCAGTACACTGATTTGCAGCCACACCAGGATCAGGCTCGGGATCAGCCCGGCCAGGTGCATCTTTCGATAATCCATGATCTGCTTCACATCCCGGTCGTCCAGCGAAGCCCATCGAAGCTGATAATCCGTTGGGATGCGGTACCAGGTGAGCAGCGCCATGACCGCTCCCAACAGCACGACGCCGAGCAATGCAGCCGCGATGATCCCGAGATATTTGCCAACCAGAACTTCCCATCGTTTGACCGGCTTGCTCATCAGCGTGAGCATGGTCCGGTCTTCGATCTCCTCGAACACTGATTTGCTTGTGGCGAAAAGCGTGACAATCAGGACCAGAAGCAGAACCACGTCAAGTCCGACCGACTTGTACATGATCGTGTCTTCGCCGAGCGTGAAGAACGGAAGCAAACCGAAGACGATCAGGATGACCGCCCCCAGCCCCAATAACAGCGAATAAATCGGCTGAACGACGGCTTCGAAAAAAGTGTGCTGAAGAATGACGAGGGTTCGGTACATGGTGGGTGCGGGGATTTTATCCGGTTCGCAGTGAATCGCAAAGACGCCGAGAAGGCGCGAACTCCGAACGCAATACAATTCGTCGATCTCCAGCGCTAACGCAACCGGCAGGATTCGAACCTGCGACCGGCGGATTAGAAATCCGCTGCTCTATCCAACTGAGCTACGGTTGCTCTTCGTGGAACTATACCCCCAGCGGTAGGTGAGCGAAAAGCAAGTGGGTTACCCGGTGCAGACCGGCAATCCTTCGCAAAATTTAGCGGATTTGGTTGCCTTGGACCGATAATTCTGCTAAATCCCCGCTGGGCAGGGTTGGGGAAGGAACCTTCCAACCCTTCCGGCGAAACCGCCTCCATGAATCGATAAAGGAGTTTTAACATGGCTTTCGGAAAGAAACCCTCGTCCAAGTCCCCGTCCAAGTCGACTGCACCGGTCAGCAAGTCCGCACCGGTTTCGACACCTGTTCGCAACAGCGCCATCCCCCCCAAGACGACGGTGGCGCCCATCGCCAGGAAGGTCGTCACCCAGGAGCAAGTCGCGATCCGCGCCTATGAGATTTCGCGATCTCCGCGATGCGGCTCGGAACTCGACAACTGGTTCCTGGCTGAACGCGAACTCAAGGGGCTCTAACAAAATCTTTGGGCAGATTTCATGATCGAGGACGGACGCCGTCAGGGCGTCCTCCTCGATCGGCTTGATTTCCCGTTGAGGGAAACTCGCGCCGATTTTGGAGAGTACCCGATCAGTCGTCGGTACTCCTTCGGGTAAGTCTCTCGCGTTCGGGCGACAGGCCTCGCGACGCTTTTCCCTACCAATTCCCGCCTGTCGCCCAACCATAGGAAAAATAATTTTCTCAGGATTTCCCCTATTCCCATTTTCCGGTTTGCCTTAGTCTGCATTGGAGTGCCTTTAGCTGAAAAAATCGCTTGTCGTATTCTGGTTGTCGAGGACGATCAGCAGGCGCGCGATGCCTTAGTCTTGCTTCTCTCACGTTTTGGCTTTCAGACGGACACGGCCGGCTCAGTTGCCGAAGGATTGGAACGACTTCACGAACAGCAATGTGCCATTCTCGACCTGAATCTTCCCGATGGCCATGGGACTGAAATTCTTGAACGGATTCGAGCCGAAAATCGCCCGGTGCGCGTGGCCGTTGTAAGCGGAACCACTGATGAACAGCTCTGGACCGAAACCCAAAAATACGAACCTGAACTTCTGCTCCGTAAACCCTTCGATATCAATGTACTCCTGGAATGGCTCGCGACGGCGACTTGATTCCCGTGAAAAAACTATAACAGTTTCCCCATGCTGATTCGCTCTTCGACACGAAAACCGAGGCGTTCGTAGAAACTCACGACGTCGGCGTTGTTCGCGAAAACCTGAAGATTTACTTTTAGACACCCGCGTTCGGTTAGGAGCAACTCGAGAGATCTGCGTTCTCGAAATGAGAGCCACTCAGGTTGGCGTCTTCAACAGTCAGGCGATCGGCGGCGTTTCGAATCTCCATTGCTAATCCTTGTGTCGTCTTGATCAGGCTGACAATCTCCTTGATCATCATCGTTATGCTGATTGTCCGCATTTTACCCGGATGTGATCTTTCCCATCGATTGAAACAACCACTTTGAAGAATTTATGAAGGCTCCTTCGGCAGTTCATCTACTCAGCCTGCCAATCCTCCTTATATCCCTCCTGCCGGCTTGCGCCGCACGCCCTGAAAACCCATCGTTTCCCCTCAGCTCGGACGCAGCGGATCGCGATTGGAAGCGAATGGCACAGTCGCCACAACGATTGGAACGGCCACTCGTCATCATTGGTGGATTCATGGACGTCGGCATCGTTCCCTGGTCGCTCAGGCAGCGGTTTGCGGATCTTTTCGGAAATGGTCCGATCATCGCCGTCGGAATTGGCGATTGTCTGAGTCTTAATGACTGCCGGCGAAAGATCGCCGATCGGGTTAACGCCCAATTCCCGCCAGCCCGATCGGGACCACTGCCCGGCCGGCAGACCGTCGAGGTTGACGTGATCGGCTGCTCACTCGGCGGACTCGCGGCTCGATTCGCTGCGCTGCCGAACGTCAACCCGGGACAATGCCGCTTAAATATCGTTCGGCTGTTTACCATCAGCAGCCCGCTCCGCGGCTCGTCGCTCGCGGATGAAATGCCGGTGTTGCACCCAATTCAAAAAGAGGTCCGGCCCGGCTCTCCGCTGCTTGCACGGATCGAAGCCGAACCGTTCGATTACCAGATCGATTCGTATGTTCGGCTCGGCGACAAGATCATCGGCCCCAACAATGCTGCCCCGCCCGGCCGGACTGCATGGTGGGTCGACACGCCCCCTTTCGAGGACCCACACAACGGCGCGTTCTCCGATCCGCGCATTCTTTCGGACATCGCCCGGCGACTCCGCGGGGAGCGGCCGTTCACCACGGATCCACCGGCGAGACCTCTGGGCCCTTGGTAAGAATGATGAATTCGCAATAATGTCATTCGATCCAGCGTCAAATGGATGGGAAGAATAACAGCCCCTCGGTGGACAATGATGAGGCAGGCGGTAGCTTCTCAATCAAGTAAACTCTCCATAAGCAACGATCGAACAATGACTGGGTGTGCGGTCGGAAATGAAGCATTTAAAGGCAAAAATCCGTGATTGCCGCAAATCCTTGCGCCGCAAGGGTCTTACGATCGCCGTGCTCGAAGTGCTCGAGGACCGCCGGCTTCTCTCTCGCGTGTCGATCGATCTGACCATCGAGCCCGACGTTGGAACTTCAGTACAGGGTTTCACGCCAGCACAGATTGCCCATGCCTACGGGTTCGACCAGATCAACTTCAGCAACGGCAAGGTACAGGGGACCGGCGCAGGCCAAACGATCGCGATCGTGGACGCCTACAACGACCCCAACATTACCTCTGATCTTGGCGTATTCGATCAGCAATTCAATCTGAGCGCTCCGCCGAGCTTTAATATTGTCAGCCAGACCGGCGGCAGCTCTCTTCCGACGACGAACGCGAATTGGGCCGAAGAAATTTCGCTGGACGTCGAGTGGTCGCACGCGATGGCGCCACAAGCCAACATCCTCCTGGTGGAGGCCAATTCCTCCAACACATCGGACCTGATGGCGGCGGTGAACGAGGCGCGCAGCGTTGCGGGCGTGTCAGTCGTTTCGATGAGCTGGGGCGGCAGCGAATCCTCTGGTTTCAGAGGCGAATCGTCGAGTCAGTTGCAGTACGACCCGGACTTCACCACCCCGTCGGGCCACACCGGCATCACCTTCGTCGCGGCCGCCGGGGACAGCGGAACTTCCAGCGGCGTGCAGTGGCCGGCCAGCTCTCCAAACGTCATCTCGGTCGGCGGAACTTCGCTTTCTGTTTCCGGCTCCAATGGGACGTATTCCAGCGAATCGGCCTGGACCGGGATGAGTTCGGGCACCAGCGGAGGATTCAGCAAAGTTGAGAGTGAGCCGAGTTACCAGCAATCCGTGCAGCAAAGCGGGAAACGGAGTGTCCCGGACGTCGCGTATGACGCCAGTCCCAGCACCGGATTTGCCGTCTACGATTCGGTGTCGGGCGGGACCGGCGCCACGGGATGGGGCCAGGTGGGCGGCACCAGTGCCGGCGCGCCGCAGTGGGCAGCCCTGATTGCCATCGCGGATCAGGGCCTGAAAATTCTCGGTCAGGGAACACTCAACGGCGCCTCGCAGGCGCTGCCGGACCTGTACGGCGTCTACGCCGCGCCGGGAACATCAGGGTTCTCCAACTACACGTCAATTTTTCACGACGTCGGGAACAACGGCTACACCGAGACCACCGGACTCGGCAGCCCCAATGCTCCTGCAGTAGTCGCGACGCTCGATGGCACGACGTTCACCCCGACTCCGACGCCGACTCCGACCCCAACACCGACTCCAACGCCAACACCGACGCCGACACCGACGCCGACGCCCACTCCAACGCCCACTCCAACGCCGACTCCGACGCCAACACCGACCCCAACACCAACACCAACACCAACACCAACACCAACACCAACACCAACACCAACACCAACACCAACACCAACACCAACACCAACACCAACACCAACACCAACACCAACACCAACACCAACACCAACACCAACACCAACACCAACACCGACACCAACACCAACACCGACTCCAACACCGACGCCCACACCGACTCCAACGCCAACACCGACGCCGACTCCAACGCCCACGCCAACGCCGACTCCAACACCGACTCCAACGCCGACTCCGACTCCAACACCAACGCCGACGCCAACACCAACGCCAACGCCAACTCCAACGCCGACTCCAACGCCGACACCGACTCCAACACCAACGCCGACCCCAACACCAACGCCAACGCCGACACCGACTCCAACGCCGACACCGACTCCAACGCCGACGCCGACACCAACACCGACGCCGACACCAACACCGACGCCGACGCCGACTCCGACTCCGACACCAACGCCGACCCCGACTCCGACTCCAACTCCGACTCCAACGCCAACACCAACCCCGACCGGGACCCCTCCACCGCCGCCAACCTCTCCGATAGCGCCGGTATTCGTTAGCGAGCCGCCGGCAAGCGTCCTCGGCGGTACGAGCGGCTCATTACAACTTCGGCTGATCAATTCCGGTTCGGCGCTTTACGTCGGACCGGTGACCCTCAACCTATATGCTTCCTCGGATGGTTCGGTCTCGGACGGCACCCTCCTCGACACCGTGACGATTCCGAGCCTGCGTCTTGCTTCCCTGGCTTCGAAAACCGAAAAGCTGAAATTCACCTATGGCCCCAGCCTGGCCAGTGGGACCTATTCGCTGATCGCCCAGGTCAACGCCACCGCGTACAACAGCACACCCACTCAAGCGGCTTCGACCAGCGTCGTCGTCTGCGCCCCGACCGTCGAACTGACGACCGTCTTCGCCGGTGGCGAACAGATCAAAGTGAATCCCGGGCACAATCAGAATGTAGTCGTCACGGTCACCAATGACGGCAACACAACCGCCAACGGCACCATTGACCTGACTTTATACGAGTCTGCGAATTATGTGCTCGACGCTTCAGCAACAACGCTCACGCGGATTACCGGCCACGCCATCAAGCTTCGCGCGGGCCGGTCGATGACGATTCGTCTTCACTTCGTTGCGCCCGCGGGATCAGCGGGCGGGAGCTACGACCTGATCGCTTCCACCACCTCGAACACAACCCCCTCGGATACGAATGCGCTGAGCGACACCGCAACGATCGCAACCGTCTAACCATTCACGCGATGACTTGCTTGACGACGTTCCCCGCCACGTCCGTCAGCCGATAGTCCCGACCGCTGTGGCGGTAAGTCAATCGCGTATGGTCCAGCCCCATCAGATGCAGAATCGTGGCGTGGAAATCGTGAACGTGGACCCCATCGTTCGCGACCTTGATTCCGTATTCGTCAGTCTCGCCAAAGACGGAGCCAGCTTTCACGCCGGCGCCGGCGAGCCAGGAGCTGAAGGCCCAATGATGGTGCTCGCGACCTTTGGCGTCGGCGGAATTGTTGAACGGAGTCCGGCCAAACTCGGTGGTCCAGACGACCAGCGTGTCTTCGAGCATCCCGCGGCTCTTGAGGTCTTTGAGCAGACCGGCGATCGGCTTGTCGACGTTGGCGGCCAACGGCACATGCGTGAGCATGTCCCCGTGAGCATCCCAGTTATTGGATGAACCGACGTCGATCAGCTCGATGAATCGAACGCCGCGCTCGGCGAGGCGTCGGGCCGCGAGGCACTGCCAGCCAAATCCTCCCGTGCTGCCGCGCTGCAGTCCGTAAAGGGCCAGCGTGGCGTCGGATTCACTGGCGAAATTGAATGCGTCAGGCACTTCCGCCTGCATGCCGAACGCCGTCTCGAATGATTTGATTCGCGCCGCCAGGCTCGGGTCCTGCGGCCGGGCGGCCAGGTGCCGCTGGTTCAGCCGCTTCATCGCCGCCAGTTCGATCTCTTCGCGACGCTGCGTCGGGGTGCGGCGGACAATATTCGCGACCGGCTCGTTTCCGGGAACGACCAGCGTCCCCTGATGCGCCCCGGGAAGAAAATCGGCCGCCCAGTCCTGGTTGCCGGCATAGGGCATCTGCGGCGCGATGACGACGAATGACGGCAAATTGCGGCTCACCGTGCCCAGCCCATAACTCACCCATGCGCCGATGCTCGGGCGGGTGAAATTAAATGAGCCGGTATGCATTCCCAGCGTCGCGTTGTAGTGATTCGAATGGCTCGTGTTCATCGACCGGATCAGCGCGATATCGTCAACGCATTCGGCCATATGCGGGAAAAGCGTGCTGACCTCAGTGCCGCACTGTCCATGGCGATGAAACTCCCACTGCGGCCGCTTGAGGAAAAGCTTGTCGTAGCCGGCGCGGTTGTTCGTTTCCGGATGGTCGAGCTTCACCTGCTTGCCCACATCGGTGGTGAGCCGTGGCTTGGGGTCGAAGGTATCGACGTGCGACACGCCGCCGCTCATGTAGAGGAAGATCACGCGCTTTGCGCGGGCCGGAAAATGGG
Organism: uncultured Phycisphaerales bacterium; assembly: GCA_963754335.1. GTDB lineage: Bacteria > Planctomycetota > Phycisphaerae > Tepidisphaerales > Tepidisphaeraceae > JBBSDP01. The sequence continues at coordinate 994,567 of CAVWFQ010000003.1, read as the reverse complement.
AAGCATGCGGCGCAAGAGGATCCACCTCCCCGGGGACGCTATCTGCTGCCAGCAGTTCGCTGAGAATACCGGGCATCAGCATTGAGCCGGCCACCATCGAGCGGAGCAGACCTCTTCGAGAGCAATGGGTGCAGTCAGATTTCATGGCTGAGTTCAATCGACGTAAAGAAATTCATTGGTCCCGAAAAGAACGCGCACGTAGGCCGTCCACGTTTCGTTCGCTTTATCCGGGTCGGAACGACCCTGGAGTTCGCTCTGATAATCAGATTGAAACTCTTTGAAATCGGCCAGATCAGCGTCGCTGGCCGGGCGGGTGAACAGGAGGCGGCAGGCCAGATCCAGCCGAGCGCGGTCGTCCGGCGCCGCGAGCAGTCGCTTAGCCAGCGCGCCTGCGCGGGAGTAGACGAACGGATCGTTCAAAAAGAAGAGCGCCTGGGTCGGCATGATCGTGACCTGCCGGACCGGCGTGGTGTCGTTGGGATCGGGTCCGTCGAAGAGTGCGAAGAAGGGGTCACGCGTGTTGCGCTTGCGCATGACGTAGACGCTTCGCTTGTTGGTCGGATAGTTGGCGGAAAATGGAACGTGCTGGCTGAAGCCCCATGTTGACTGCGGCGGAAATGGATGCGCCTGGCCGGGGGTCAGATCCAATTCGCCGCTCGCGGCCAGCAGCGAATCGCGAATCTCCTCGGCGGTGAGCCGACGCCGCGCAAATCCCTCGTGCGCGTCACCTTCAGAGGTCGATTGCTGATAGGCCGCGCTCAGCATGATCAGCCGGTGCATCGCCTTCATGCTCCATCCATTGTGCATGAACTGCGTGGCGAGGTAATCGAGCAAGAGCGGATCGGTCGGAGCCCCTCCGCGCGTGCCAAAATCATTGGGCGTCGCGACGATCCCAACGCCGAAGTGATGCTGCCAGATGCGATTGACCATCACCCGCGCCGTGAGCGGGTTGGAGGGACTGGTGAGCCACTCGGCCAGCTCGAGCCGGCCGCTTCCTTTTTCCTCCGGCGGCAGGGTTTGCCCGCCAAGGACGTCAATGAATTTGCGTGGCACCTCGTCGCCGAGGTCTTTGGGCTCGCCACGCTTCTGAATCCGCGCATTGGCCGGCGTGCCTTCGGTCACTCCGTAAGCCACCGGAATCACCGGCCTTTTTGCCGCGAATGCATCGCGACTCGCCCGCGCCGTCCTGACAGCCGCCTGAAGTGAATCCAACGGCAGCGGCTTGAGTCCTTCGGCGAAACTTTCGCCTTCTTTCTTCGCAGCAGCCAATTCCGCTTCGCGCTGCTTCAACTCGGCGTTGAGGCGCGACAACTCCGCATCATACGGCTTCATCAGGCCGTCGATTTCCGATTGCGGCATGAGCGGGATCAAATCATGCGGCTGCTGATTCGGCTCGCAGCCGGGAAAGGCAAAACGGGTGCTCTGCAGAAATCCGTATAGGCCGTAATAATCGCGCGTCGTCAGCGGATCGTATTTGTGGTTGTGGCAGCGCGCGCACCCGATCGTCAGACCGAGCACCGACTTTCCAAGAGTGCCGATCGTGTCCTCCATCGTGAGGTGCATGTCGACGTTGATGTCGTGACCGAAACGCCGGGCGATCGCGAGATACCCAGTGGCGATGATGCGCTCGGCATACTTTTCCGGCGGCCCGGATTTGGCGAGCAGGTCACCGGCGATTTGTTCGCGGATGAACTGGTCATACGGCTTATCGTTGTTGAAGGCGTCGATCACCCAATTGCGATAGCGCCACGCCTCCGGCAGCGGATGATCCGAATTCTCCCCGGCCGTGTCCGCGTAGCGAACGATATCGAGCCAGTGCCGGCCCCATTTCTCCCCATATTGCGGAGAGGCAAGAAGACGTTCGACGACTTTGACGAACGCATTGGGAGAAGAATCGGCGTCGAATGCGTCGATCTGCTCGGGCGTGGGCGGAAGGCCAGTCAGGTCGAACGTCGCCCGGCGAAGAAGCACGTGCTTATCCGCCGGCGGGGTCGGACGAAGGCCGTTCGATTCGAGCCGGGCCAGCACGAAACGGTCAATGTCATTGCGCGGCCAGGCCGCGGCCTTGACCGGAGGCGGCGCCGGATCGCCGACAGGGAGAAATGACCAGTGTTTAGCGGTGCGCGGGCTCGACCGAAGACTGCGTCGCGTCGGCGCCAGCGCCCAGACACGTCAGCGACAGCAGCAGCAAACCCGCGCCGACCGCACAGATCGAGCGCAATGGACGGCGACGGCCAAGAGTGAAAAAGATCGTGTCAGTCATTCCGTTACGTAAGTGGTTACTTTACATGCCGTTGGCCGTTGCGGGAAAGGCCTGTCCTGAGCACCGTCGTGACAGGATCGGCGGATTCGCTTCCCGTGGCACGGCTTTCCAAGCCGTGGCTGCGGTACGCCGCAGCAATCGACGGTAACCCTGAAGTACAAAAGCAGTTAACCGCCGAGCGATCGCGCCGGAGGAAGAATTCTTATTTTCCGGCTGACCTCTGGCACGCCGTATGCATCCTTACATATACCAAAAACGCACGGGCGGACTGCGTGAAGGTCTTCGAACTGAATAGAGTTCCTGCGGCGGGTCGGCCGCCACCCTGGAACTCGACTCGTTTCCGATCAGTCGAAAACGAAACCAGCCGCGGATCAGCGCGGATCAACGCCGATCTGAATCTAATCCGCGGCCGTTTTCTCGTTTTTCGATGCAAGGATCGGTGCCGGCTGAACATTCGCGACCCTCGCCTTGTCTTTGTGTCATTTGTGCTTTTTTGCGGCAAAACTCTTCTGCATTTTCCGGAGGGAATGATGGCCGCGAAAAGACGCAAAGAACGCAAACGGTCCAATCCGCATCAGTGCCACAATCCCCTCATTTCTTCGCAGCTTGAGAAGATGACATTGGCCGCTGGAGGATAAATCAGCCGCGGATCAATCCCGGCGCGGGGAATGAACGCGGATCAGAAGAACGGGAAATTCTTAATCCGCGTGAATCCGCGTTCATCCGCGGCAAAACTTCTGCGGCTTTGTCTCCGGTTTGGCTGCGGCCATGGCAGCGCTCTCGGTGTCTCGGCGGTGAATCCTTCAGATTTCCTGGCCGCAATTGGCCGCTTCGCGTCCGGCGGAACGCCCACTTCCGGCCAATACCGGCCACGGGCGATTCGAAAAACGGGGCTGGCGGCTCAGAAACGAGGAATCTCCAAAAGAGATTTTTAAAACCGGCCAATTGCGGCCAAAACCGGCCAAATGGAATTGCGGCCCGTCGGGCACGTGGCGAACCAGGAATATCATTCCCACATGTATAATTTGTCACGCAGTAAATTGATAAAAACTACCGAAAGTGTGTCGAATTATGTCGAAGAGTGTCGAACGGACCCCTCGTGTTGTGCTGAAAAGGCGCAGGTCGGAGACCTGATTAACCGCGAAGGCACGAAGAGCGCGAAGAAGAAGAAAAGGAATCGATAGGGCCTTTGGCGGACCACCCCTTCCGCCCAGTCGCGGTCCAGGGAAATTGACCCGATTTGCTGACCTCTTGTATTGCTTCGCGCCCTTCGCGCCTTCGCGGTAATCAGAGCCTTAATCTGTGCTCAGTCGTCCGCCCGGGCCGCCGTGCCGTCATCGGCGAACTTGTCGATTTCGAGACTTGCCGAATCAGTCGAAAGCCGGCACCGAACGGTCCATCCGTCGTCGATCCCGCGATCGGGAACGACTCTTACTGCAAGGCCATTGAACTTCGAATCACCTCTGGAAATGGACTTCACGGCTCCGGTCACATCGATCGAAACCGCTTTGGTCGGTTTGTATTCGGGGGCATCGCCGGGCTGGATCGGAATGATCGCTGTGCCGGCGGTGTTATCCAGATTCTTGAAGTCGCACGCCTTCCCCTTTTCCACCGGCGCATCGAGAAAGACGACCGCAATTTTTTGGGCCGCCTTGTTGTGACCCGAGACGACGGGCACGACGAGCCGAGCGGCGGCAATGGATTTGAGCGGCGGCAGGTCCTTCAACTCGCCGCCGTACTCGACGGCTCCTTCGATCACCTTCCCGTTTTCGGCGGCCGCCTTCGGCCAGGCAAGCAGGCCGGTGTCCGACACCTGACCGTTCTCGTCGCAGAACTGAACATATTTCAATGGAATGCGCACGGTGCGGATCGCCCGCTCTTTCACCGGTGCCGGCGTCTCCGTGCCGATCAGAAACGGATTGGGAAGCGATTGCAGTTCGTCCGGCGAAGCCGGAAGCGCCGCTATCGCGCCGGACGGCATCGGCAGCGGAGATGAGCCGGGCGCGATCACTTCGCGACGAATGAACATCATTCGTGGATAGACCGGCCAGGCCCCTTTCGGGGTCGGGCAGTCGATCTCGAGCTGGCCGGGCAGATCGGTGGCCGCAAAAGACTTCTGGGCATACACAATCGTATCCGACCACTTGGCGTCGGCTTGTTTGGCAATCTGTTTCCCCTGGTCACAAAGCTGATCGAACGATTTGCTTCGCGAGCCGAGCCGATAAGCGTAGGTCACCACCAGCTTGCTCTCCCCGAGCGATTTCGGGTCCGCACAGCTCACAGCCACGATGTTTCTGCCGGGCGACAAATAGGGCAACGCGCCCGGATTGTTCTGCACATCGATGCTGAGGCTGAGTGATTTGAGAGCCTGAGTAAAAGTGATTCGAACGAGCGTCTTCATCTTTCCCTTGGCGGCGGCGCCCAGCTTTTCGAATTCGACGGGAGCAAAGGATTTTCCATCATCCACCGAGATTTCGATCTTCTCGGCGCCGTCCGCCACGCCATTGGAGCGGCCGCTGATGATGTACGGGGATTCCATCGCCACAATCACCGAGCCGGGTCGGCTTGCTATCCGCCGGTACGAGGGCGTGATCGGCGTATTTGATATTGTCAGTCGAGGCGAATGACTTGAGAAATGCGTCGTCGGAAAAATCAGGATTGAAAGCGATGACGCCGTTGGCGTAACTGCGCGCGGTCGCGCGTTTACATAGGGCTCCAGGATCAATCCGTAAGCCGGATCGTTGCGGGTGTCCTTGTAGTTGGGGCAGGTGTGGCCGGGAGCATTGTGGGCGGCGGCCCAGAACCAGTCGTCGCGGCTCTTGGCCGGATCCCAGGTATTGGTCAGCGACATTCCGGGGGAAAGATTCACATCTGTCGAATAGCTCCCGGTGTCGTGATTGATTCCTGCCCACCCTGCCTCGGCGCTGCCGGCATGATGCGTCTTCAGGCCGCCGATCACATCGGAAATGGTATCGCCACAGGAAAGAAAAGCCGGTGCCCGCCAGTTGGCGTGCTCGCCCGATTGGATGAATTGATTGTCTTTCGCGTAAACGCAACCGCGCCCGCTATCCAGCACGAAGGCATTCCTGATCAGAGCGTCGGAATTGCGGTTGAGGTCATCTTCCGATGCGATCGTCCGCCCCCCTTTCCCATCCGGCTCCCAGGCATAAAACTTCAGGAAAATGTCGAGATAGTGCCAGCGCCCGTCGTAGTTCGCTTCGACGGTGGTGTGGCCATTCCACCCGACGTAGCGATGGCCCCAGCCCGCCTCAATCCACAGAGCCGACTCGACCGTGTGAAGTCCGCCGCACAGGCTCCAGCCGTAGCAGTTAATTTCCTTGAGCGCCGGAATTCCGCCAGGCTCGGACGGATAAGCCAGGTGGTAATTCGTGAGCATGCAATAGTTGTAGATCGCGATGGCCTTCTCATCGTTCGTCTTACAACCGCGCGTAATCGTGGCGATAATCGAATGGAGCGAGCTGCTATCGGGCGCAAGATCGGGAAGAACCTTAATCTGTTTTGCCAACCCCGGGCCAGCATCCCCGGCCAACGCAGATACAGCGGCTAAAGCGATCGTCAAAGACGCGATGGCACAGAAGCAATGATGGCGCATGGAGGTCCCTTCTGCCATCTAATAGCGTGCGCAACGCCGGCGGTTGTCAGGCCTTAAATGCGTCAGATGGGAACTTTCACGCCGGGTCCTGTGGACCCGGATCGATCCGGGTCCACAGGACCCGGCGTGACAAGCAAGACGCGCTCGCGAACAGGTGCTTAGCGGTTGACGACGCCACGCCCGACGGGGTGTTTCGCTGTGGCGCCAGACGCGTCATGGGTGGTCGCGGACGCACCACGGCTCTGGCCGCCGACGGCGGCGGCGCGAGGCTGGCCGGATTGCGCTTCGCTGCGGTCGTCGGCCATTCCACGGAAAAATTCGTAAAGGGCGTAGCCCAGGAGGGCATACGCCGCCAGTTTGATCAGCTTGAACATGCAGTCTCCGAAAATGAACATCCAGTTCGAATTGCGGTGTATCATAGCCGCAACCGCTCGTTCGCGTAGCGTGTAATTCCTGCGCTATTTTTCGAGAAGGTGATGCGAAAAATCGTGGCTCTTCTGGCAATCGTCTCTCTGCCCGTGTGTCTGGTACTTTGCGCCTTGTGGGTTCGCAGCTTCTTGCGGGCCGATGCGTTTGCCTGGGATTTAGCCTCGCATAACCGCTGTCAGCCAGACCCGGGCCCGGTTTGTTCGATCGCACTGGGCGATTTATTGTTATGGCGGGGAGATTTATGTCGACGGGATCACCTACCGACGCACACCACAGCTCGACCGGTTGTCAGATATGCTCGGCTTCAGACGCGCGAAGAAGTGGCGTCAGGCCACTCCATCTCAGTACATCCTGGACGCTTTCAAGATCGCTGCGCCGGTTCGATGGCACGGATTTTATTTTCGCCAGTCGCGTGGCGGCACGATCAGCGACACGGCCGAATATCAGTGCGTGAATTTCGGTACTTATTTCGCAACGCCATTTTGGTCCCCCGCCGTCGCGACCATATTGTTTCCCGGCATTTGGCTCGCCGGCAAGGTTCGACGCCGCAATGCTCGCCGCTGGGGGCGCTGCGGAGTTTGCGGCTACGATCTGCGAATGACCCCAACGCGTTGTCCGGAATGCGGCGCTGTGACGAAAACGCCGCCGACACTACAATCCTTCCATGCGTGATCCGCGACTGCAGAAACTCGCCGAAGTATTGGTCAACTACAGTGCCGGCGTCAGGAAAGGAGATCTCCTCCGGATCACCGGCTCTCCCGTCTCTTCTCCACTGATTGTCGAAATATTCCGAGCGGCCATCGAGGCCGGCGCCAATCCCTATGTGCGCATGGCTCCCGACCCGCTGACCGAGATTTTCCTGAAGACCGCGACCGAGGATCAGCTCAAGTTCGTAAATCCGGTCAATAAATATGAAGTTGAAACGATCGATTGCTCCATCGGCATCTGGGCCGACGAAAACACCAAGTCCCTGACCCGTTGTGATCCCAAACGAATGGGAATGAGCCAGGCGGTGCGCAAGCCGATCTTTGAGACCTTTATGCGGCGGGCCGCCGAGAAACATTTGCGCTGGTGCGGAACGCAATATCCGACCCAGGCTTCGGCACAGGATGCGGAGATGAGCCTGACGGAATACGAGGATTTCGTCTTTCGCGCGGGACTGCTCCACGAGCCGGACCCGGTTGCCGCCTGGAAGCGCGTCGGCGAGCGGCAACAGCGGCTTGCCGACTTCCTCAACGGCAAGAGCGACTATCGGGTGGTCGCCGCCAACGGAACCGACGTGCGGCTGAGCGTCGCCGGCATGAAGTGGATCAATTGCGACGGCCACCATAATTTCCCGGATGGGGAAGTCTTCACCGGCCCGGTTCTCGACAGCGTCAACGGCCAGATCAACTTCAGTTTCCCCGCCGTTCATCATGGCCACGAAGTGACCGACGTAAAGCTGAGCTTCCGCGACGGAAAAGTCGTAGACGCATCGGCGGGCAAAGGTCGGGATTTTCTTTTCTCGATGCTCGATACCGATGCCGGCAGCCGATTTTTGGGTGAATGCGCCATCGGCACCAATTTCGGAATCACCCAATACACGCGCAACACCCTCTTCGATGAAAAGATCGGCGGCACCGTCCACTTCGCGCTCGGCGCGGGCTACCCCGAAACCGGCAACAACAACCAGAGCGGATTGCACTGGGACATGGTGGTCGATCTGCGGACCGGCGGATATGTCGAGATCGATGGGACCAAGATCAATGTCGATGGGAAATTCACGCGGGAAGGATTTCCGAATCCAATATGATCGCTTGCCCGGCGGAGACGCACTCGCTAAATCCGTTGCACCTGGCGATTGACATGATAATAAATATATGTCAAACAATGATATGACAAAAAGGGCCGAAAGTGGCACAGTTTGGCACAAAATGGCACAGTGCCCATGTGTTTTTGCGTCAAAACAGAGGGTCGATGTGCCACGGGGAGACGTGCATTTTTCGAATTACATTCCTGGCTCAGGGGCGACTAACAACCACGCAATCCAGCCCGAAATAGAACCGCGAGGCGATCGAAGCCGGATTCGTACCGACAACTTCCGCGCGCAGCAGCAGTTTACCGTCCTTAGGTTCGACGGTACCCAGATCGATCGGCCCACTGTTCCGCGGCTGCGGTAAATAGCCGTCGAAATCTGTTCCGGCCTGTTTCCCGTTCACGCTGAAACGAATGACGCCGTAGTCGTAGCTTTTCGTGGCATGGAGGATGAGCTTTCGCGGCTGATCGCCGTCAACCGGGATTTCCAGCGTCACGAAATCGCCTGCTCTGGTCGCGCGGACAAAAAGCTGTTCCCCGCCGCTCCAGTGGCCGGCGCTGATGCCGCTCACATCCTGCTTCTCGAAGACAAGGCCCGGCGAATGATCGACCACTCGCATGCTCTCGCATTCGATCGCCCCCGCCAGCTTCGTCCTTGCGTCGGGCGGCGGATCATGCAGCGGCGCGGCGGCCTCAGCGGGCTGCGGCTCACGGTTGCTCCTGGCGCCCGGACGGGCGTACCAGAAGCTGCCGACCGCATAATCCACGTGCGTATCTTCCCAGTTCCAGATCTCCATGTCGTGATGAATTGATTTGTCAAATGGAATCCCATCGAGCAGGGCAGGGCGAAGTGGTGGTGTAGGCCCGCCAGTTATTGCGATCGGCGATATCGCGCCGCGGCATGCTCATCGACGGCGAGTTGAAATAATCCGCCATGCCCCAGGCATAGCCGTAGTAATCTTCGGTTCCGGTGCCGAGATGCGAGGGAAATTTTTCCCCGTCAACGTAAATGCGGCTCGTCTCCCTCCCCGTACCACCCCGGCGCCGGGGTAAAGACCGAGAGCGTGTCGCCGACATAGACCCCCTGCCCGCTGGCCTGGAGAAAATTCCAGTCGGTGATCGGACGCGTGGGAATGCCGAGCTGACATCTCCAGGTGGCGTGGAAATGCATGGAGCGATCGTCCCACGTCCACCGCTCAGTGTCGGCGGAAAGTTTGAGCGCGACCGGCTGCGTTCCCAGGTTCTTCAAGGCCAGACGCGCTGAACGCTCATAGGGCATGACCCATCGGGCTGTGAGCGTTCCGACTTCGGTTGCGGTTCGAAACCAATCCTGGACCGGGCGCAGCGCGGACCCGCGCCGAAGAATTCACTGATCGGGCACCAGATATCCGGCTCGCCATCGAATGCGGCCGACAGCACCACGGAGCGCGACCTGGCCGCGTCTTTCGGATCGATGTGAACCCGAATCTCGCGGACGGCGGCAGCGCCGTTCGGCAGATCGATCGCAAACTCTTCTCCGGGTGCGACGATCTGTTCCTTGTCCGGAGCAACCGATGCAGCCTGGGGAGCCGTGAGTGATTGCGTAATCTTTTCGATCGTCGGTTTGGCCGCTTCGAAACCGGCCATCGAAAACGACTTTACTTCCGTTCCCGGTTCGTAGGCGCGATATTGGATGTGGTAATAAAAAGGGATCTGATCGAGCGTGATCTTGCAGCTCTTGGCATACGGAATTGGAAGATAAAGGTCACCCCCGACGCCGCGCATTGTTTTGGGCAGGTTGTCGATCTGATGGCGCAAATCGGTTTCGTCCCATGCGACATAGGCCAGCGGAGCTTTCACGAACACGCGTCCGCTGAGCAGATCGTTGAAGTTGGCTTCGATTGCCGGGACTGTCGCGCCATCGAGATAGAAGCGGATGATCTGCTTGTCACGGGTCGGCTCGAGCGGCAGCCAGATCCGTGTGATGGCGCCGGGGCCGTCATTCTCGGTAATGACCCATTCCTTCCGGCCGGCATTTTCTTCGACGCGGATGAAATTCTCATAGTCCTTGTTGCTGTGCCAGGTCGCGGCGTCGGCGGGATTGGTCTTGGAACGGTCGTGGCTCGTCGTCTCAATTGCGCGGTAGGCAGGGATCGGCCATCGCGCCAGCGAGTCGCGGGAAACCATCTCTTCCAGCAGAGATTCAAGCGACACCGGCGCGTTTCCAGCGCGCACCCATTGGGGCAACAGCAAACAGATCGATCCGAGCAGGCTCCAATACCCGAATCTCAACTTTCGCGCCATCAGATTCTCCATTGTCTCAGTTATCCCTTGCGTCAATCCTGCATTTCCTTCTACCCGCGACGGAAGAAATTGCCCGAAACCGGGAACCATTTACGCATTAAGAAGCTTCGCATATTAAGAAATCGCAAACTATTCGAATATTCTCTGGTGATCATGGCAAGGGTCGCCTATGTTCCGCAACCTCCTGGTCCCGGGAAAATCTCACTTGCGTTACAGGCAGGAAATAATATGAACAGGAAACCGTCGCGCGAATCGTCCGCATCGTTGATCGAACCACTCGAAAATCGAAGTCTTTTATCGATATCGCCTCTGCATCCGGCCGCCGCCGCAACCCCTAAGACAGTCACGACGCTTGCGATCTCTCCACACGCTTCCATTTACGGCACGAACATCACCGTCACGGCGACGGTGAAAGCGACGCCTGCCAAAGGCAATACCCCCACGGGTACGGTTGAGTTTCTGGATGGCGGAAGTGCGATTCCGATCGATTCAAACGGCGATCCCCTAACGCTCGCGCTGGGAGCAAACGGAAAGATTTCCTACACGTTCGGCGTCGGCGACCTGACGCTTCTCCCGGGTAAGAACCCGATCAGCGCCCAATTTGTGACCAGCAACTCCCTGCCGGGGAGTACGTCCAGGACGACGAACCTCACCATCAAAGCGCCGAAGTTTACGATGACCTCAGACGGCCTGGGAATCGCGACAGTAAAGAAGGGGACGGGAAAAACAGGAATCGCCGCCGGCCAGACCGCCAGCATGATCTATACCGGCCTGCTCGCCAGCAACGGTCAGATTTTCGACTACAGCAACGCGCATGGCTCATCGTCGGGCCCGTTCCAATTCACGGTTGAAGCCAATCCCGAACAGGTTATCAGCGGATTTGACGAGGGGACCGTCGGGATGAAGGTCGGGGAAACGCGCGTGCTCGAAATCCCCTCCGCCCTTGGTTATGGGGCCGAAGGGAGCGGCACAACGATTCCCGCGAACGCCGATCTCATCTTCGCGATCACGCTGGAGTCGATTTCCTAGCCCATCTCGCCAATAATCACTGACAATGATCGACCGGCGAAGCGTAATGAAATTGATTGGTGGCGGGCTGCTCTATTCTTTGGCTTGCGGCTGCGAGCGCGAGAGCATCCAGACCGCAAAGGCCGCTGAACCGTCTACGCAACCGGGCAAGGAGACTTCTGCGATGCCTCAAAGCGTAAAGGTGAGCGTTTTTGACAAGCGTGGCGAACTGGTCGGGCCGATCCAAATGCCGAAGGTCGTCAAGACCGACGCGCAATGGAAAGCGCAGCTCACGCCGGCACAATATGAGATCGCGCGAGCCAAAGGGACCGAGCGACCCTTCTGCGGCAATCTTCTCGACAATCACCTGAAAGGGGTCTACACCTGCATCTGCTGCGGACTGCCTCTCTTTTCATCCGATTCGAAGTTTAATTCCGGCACCGGCTGGCCCAGCTTCTTCCAGCCGGTCGCGAAGGAAAACGTGATCGAACACGTCGATGCCGCCTACGGCATGGAGCGGACGGAAATTCTCTGCGCTCGGTGCGACTGTCATTTGGGCCACGTATTCGACGACGGCCCGCGCCCACCGGACTGCGGTTTTGCGTCAATTCCGAATCACTTTCCTTCACGCCCAGTGACAAGCTCGCGACGCTGGCCGATCCGGCGGCTCTGTCCGTCACGGCGACCACCCAACCTGGTTGAACTGCAACTATCTTCTCCGCCAGGCTTTAACCGTCCCCTGGCTAATTTGGATGTTTAATCAAAACAGACTTGAATTCAGCCGTCGTCAGGGTATATTTTTGGTTAGCTCAGAGGGTGTTCGGAACCCGTCAATCGAAATCTCGGGAGGAATATGCGGCTTCATGCTTCTGCGTTTCTGTTCGCGATTCTCGGCGTGATCGGCTTAGGCAACCTGGCCAAGGCCACTTCGATTACCGTCAACAATTCCTCGTTCGAGAATCCATCGTTGGCCGACGACACGTATCAGGGAGAAACGGACCCTCCTGGCACGGCGAATGTCCCTTACGGCACTATCGACGATTGGTCCCGTGAAGGTGGTCCCACTGGCGTACAGAACGTCATCGGCACCGGCGAGTACGGCGGCGGAGCGACGCTTCCGGCGCCTGGTGACGGGACTCAGTTTCTCTACGACAACGGTGGCGCCGTCTATCAGGACGTCGGCGCCATTCTCCCGAATAAAACTTACACTTTGACCGTGGCGGCGGGCAATCAGGAAGGGTTCGGCCCGGGATCAGTCGGGTCGATCTATCTGGTCAACGGTACCGGCGATGGCACACCTTTGGCATTAGTCACCGCAGGCAACGGGCAGGTCAGTGGGCAACCGGCCAACAGTTTTGCAGACTTCACTTTTACGGCGACCACGGGAGCCGGTGTTTCAGGCGACCTGACGATTGTGCTTGAGCTCAATTCAGGTCAGCAGGAGGACTATGATAACGTCCGCCTGTCCTATGTCCCAGAGCCGGCAAGCCTCGGTGCGCTCGGCCTCGCTTCAGTGGGTGTGCTCTTCCGCCGACGCCGTGCCTGATTGATTTAAACAATCGAACTCGAATGCCCCCGGAGAAATGCTCTGGGGGCTTTTTCTATATTGAAGCGCATTGTTTGGATTGCGTGTTGCAGGAGAACTGTCTGCGCCCGGCGTCTCGGCGCATTGGCGATTTCAGTTCATGTTCGCCGATAGCGCAGCTTGATCGCCGCATCCAGAAGAACCAGTGGCTCAATGCCACTTTGCTCAAGTGTTGCGGTCATGCCAGCGGGAATTCCGAAATGATCGTGGGCGGAAATCTCGCGCTTGGACTCTCCCATCGTCACGCTTCCCGAGCCGCGGACCACGGAAACGGCCAGAAAACCGTCCCGGGCGCGAATCTCCATCGGTCTTTGCCCAACCTTCGATATCGACAGCTCGAGCCCCCCGCTGTTTTCGCGATCGGTCACGCCGGCGGGAATCAGCACGCGCCGCGCACCGGCCGGCGCGCGGGCCGCGGCGGCGATTTCCCGTTCGAGAAAAATCGGTCTGGCGAAACGACGGCGGCGTCGCGGGGAACAATGCGCAGATCAGCCAATTGTGTCGGCCTGGCTTCGACATCCAGAAAAACGCCCCATCCGCCGTGATCCATTGAGCCGAAAATGAATGGCACATGGTGGCCCATGGGCCCGATGTTGGTGTACCCGTGCCGGGTCATCGGCGGAATCGGCATCGCATAACCTTCGCTCACTTCCGCCGCGCAGTCGCCGAGAATCGTGTACCCCTTCATCGGGTCGTAACCGAGGTGAATTTCCACGCCGCGGCGGTGCTGGTGCGGCGGCACATTCGAATTGGCCGGATCGAGCCAGGCGATGTTCCACGAATGATGCTCGCCATACACCAGCGGGACGATCGTGATTCCCAGATTGGGAACGACGAAGCTCGCCTGCTGCTGCGGGGCATCATCGCGCGTCAGGTGAATGCCGTTATGGGAAACGATCGTTTCGACGGCGGCGGCAAAACGATCGCGGATCGCGCCGATCTCGCTGTCGCGTGACGCCTCGGCGTCGGCTCCGAGCGCCGCCAGCGTCCGCTCGACGCCGCGGTGATAGCGATGAAATGTTGAAAGCGCAGCGCGGAAGTCATCGGGAACGGGCTCCATCGCCTGATTGGCCAGGTCCTCCAGCAGCTCGGCGGCGCGGGTGCGATGGCTCATCGCCAGCGCGTTGGAAACCGGGCCGGGCAAGCAAAGCCACCCGCGTGGCGTGATACGCGCCGATCGTATGCAGGCGAAACGCGTAGCTGTAAAGCCGCGCGATGGACACGTCCGCTTCCGACACGCCGGACGGATCGCGACCCCGCTCGTGGCACGAGGCGACTTTTTCCGCCAGTGCCAGGTAGGTCGGGTGGGCCGCGGAATCATGAGAACCTTTTCCATTGGCAATCCCGTTATGAACCAGTTGTTCGGGAGCGCAACGGACACGTCCGCGGGCGCTCCGCTGGGCGTTTAACCCGCCGGGCGCGTCGATTTTTCCTTCAGCAGCTCGGAAACAAAATCGTCAGCAAGCTTTTCCAGGTCGTAATTCGGGCTCCAATTCCAATCGCTGCGGGCCGAAGTGTCTTCAATCACCGGAGGCCATCCTTCGATCAGGCTTACCACCGACGGATCCGGATCGAAGTCAAAACGTGCTTCCGGAATTCGCCGTCTGATCGCATCAGCGATCTCCGACGCCGGCGGAGAGAGGCCGTGAATATTGTAGACCCGGCGTGTGAGGCTGTTTGAAGAGGCTTGAAGCAACCCGACCATCCCCCGGAGAACATCTTTCACATACAGGGTCGAGACGCGCGTCTGCGGGTTCACGCGAAAAGTAAAGGAGCCGTTCAGTACCCCTTCGACGAAAGCGCGCGACGCATAGGCGCTGGCCGCGCCGGCCGGAGCATCGCGGGAAATCACGATGGGAAGGCGCAGGCACCGAAAATCCAGGCCATGTTTTTCGTGGTAATAATGTCCGAGCCGTTCGCAGGCGACCTTGCTGACGCCATACAGCCCGGCCGGCCATTGCGGATGGTCCTCCCCCATCGGCGAAGGGGGATGGCCGCCGTAGGTCGCGAGCGTGCTGGGAATGAAAAAAGTCTTCACGCCGGCCCGGAGCGACGCTTCGAAGAGACCGAAGCTGCCATCCATGTTGATTCGCCAGGCCAGCGCCCGATCCTTCTCGCACGAACCTGAAAGCAGACTGGCGAAGTGCAGCACGACACAGGATGGATAGCGCTTCAGCAGCGATTCGAGTTGGTCGATCTGCGTCAGATCGCCGCGGATGTATTCGCTACCCGGCGCAACCTCGGCGCGCGGGCCTTCGGCTACATCGAACAGAATGACGCGCGAGCCATCTCGAACCAGTTCGAACGTGAGCTGGCAGGCGAGGTTCCCCGCGCCGCCGGTAATGAAATAGATTTCAGGCATCTGAATTGATTAATTCGATGTTCAGTGTTCGATGTTCGATGTTCGTCTTTTCAATGTTCGTGGTGGTAAGACGAGCCTATTTCCCCGCCGTGTATCCGCCGTCGATGAGGAATTCCGATCCGGTGACGAAGGCGGCTTCGTCGCTGGCCAGATAAACCACCGCGGCCGCGATCTCGGCCGGTTGTGCCATGCGCTTGAGCGAATGGGGGGCGGACATTTCAGCCATGAATTTTTCCGGCTCGGGATATTCGCGCATGCGCGCCTGCACGAACGGCGTTTCGACGCGGCCGGGGCAGACGCAGTTGATGCGCACGCCGCTGGCGCCATGGTCGAGCGCCATGGCCTTGGTCATTCCGGCGACCGCATGTTTTGTCGTGACATAAGCGAAACGGTCATACATTCCGATCGCCGAGGCAATGGATCCGATGTTGACGATCGAGCCGCGTCGGCGTTCGATCATGCCGGGGAGCGCCGCCTTGCAGAGATAGAACATTCCCTTCACGTTGACCGCCCAGAGCTTTTCGAGGTCTTCGGCGCTGGTTTGAAGAATCGTGCCGACTTTCCCGATGCCGGCATTGTTGACCAGCACATCGAGCTTGCCGCGTGTCGCGAGGATGGATGAGACGAGTTCCCCACAGGCGCGTTCGTCGGTCACGTCAAGCTTTGCGAATTCGGCCTTGCCACCCTGATCTGCAATTCGTTTGGCCGTGGCGGCTCCCCCGGCTTCATCGCGGTCAGCTAGATAAACCGTTGCTCCGGCCTCGGCGAGTTTTTCGGCGGTCGCTGCGCCGATGCCGGAACCGGACCCTGTCACGATCGCCACTTTATCCTTGAGCGAAAACACGCGTACCTCCGCGAATCGAATTCCCGGCAAATAAATTGTTCTTCAATAAGCAGGCGTGCTCAAGACCGCCGGCGGCCGCGCGACGCCGTCTGAGCGGAAGCGCCGTCGCCAGCGGTCGATTTCAGCGCCGAATTCCTGCGGCCTCCCGAGGCCCTCGCCGGCCCCGTCGGTGCCACAGCGTGATTCACTGGAACCGCCTCCGGCGCGGTTGACGCTTCCATACGCGATAGGAGCCGCTGAACGTGGGCGGGGAGATCCGCCGGCGTCGCCACGCGCAGCGATTTCTGTCGTTCCTGCCAGTCGAAAGCATCGAGATGGTACTGGCGGGCTCGCTCAATGTGGCGCGACACCCAGTGTTGGGCGGCTCGGCTGTCGCGCTTGCGTAACGCGCGAACGATTCGCAAGTGATCGCGATAGACGAGCGCCCCGCGCCGAAGCAAACTGACCGATGGCATTTCCGCGCGTAATCGCAGAATCCGGCCCAGCACGTGCAGATCGCTCACCAACTGAATCAGCCGGCGATTGCGTGCCCCTCCGATCAGTTTCAAATGAAAAGCCATGTCGAGCAGCACGAGCTGCTCATGGAGCGGATCGGTCGTGATCTGAACATTCTCATCCCGCAACTTGCGCAGGCCGGCGAGCAACTGATCGCAGATCCCTTGCAATTGCTCGATTTCCTGATCGGTGACGCGCTCGGCCGCCTTGGCAGCGGCTGACGATTCGAGCATCTCGCGCAGCTCGAACGCCTCATCCAGCTCGCGGCGGTCGAGCTCTTTCACGCGCGGCCCGAGTCCAGCAATCTGCTCAACCAATCCCTGGGTTTCGAGGAGAATCAACGCTTCGCGAACCGGCGTGCGACTGATGCCAATCTGCCGGGCAAGCTCAATATCAGATAAACGCGACCCGGGAGGCAACGCCCCGGACGCCATGTTTTCCCAGATGTGCTCGTAGGCACGTTCTTTAAGATTCATTGGCATCGGAGGTTACCCCTCATTGGAATGCGAGGAGTATACCGGCGGCGACAGGTTACTCAAATTTCCACCGGGTCACATCCAGGACCGCAATGTGCGCAGTTCCAGCCTGACGTTCCTTCGAATGGGTGGATGAAGGTTCTCAATCCGGTGAAGTCAGGCCCTGCGATTTCGGCGACCAAGCAAGCCGATGGTGCTCAAGCCGAATATAGTCAGGCTTGCTGGCTCCGGAGTCTTGAATTGAATGTTATCGATCAGATCCGCCATATCTTTTGTGGCGGCGTCTTGATCCGGTGTAATGGTGACGCTGATGGTGTCAAAGAGAATTCCGGTAAAACCAAAAATGTTGTTCGTCTGCGAAAGATCGGTGTGGGGTGCAAACTGCTCGACGACAGTCCCACCGGGACCGCCAAGAAGCGCTGTGATGGTGGCAGTGGCCGGCTGAGACGCGAGCGAAAAATCCGCGCTGCTCACAAGTTGTGGCAAGCCAGTGGTCGGGTCGACGAAATCGATGAAATGCGGGTTCACTGCCTGAATGTTCGAGGCGAAATCGCCGACATCGTTGCCCGTCGTATTGGGGGTACCTACGTCGCCATGACCGATTGGGTTATAGCGAATGCCTGAAAAATCCACGCCCTGGGCTTGAAATTGGTCGGTCACAACCGTCGCACTCGGCAACACAGTTTCGCTCGGATCGTCGAAAGTGAGGTTGATCGGGCCTGGAAGAAAGGTTGTACTCTGAATCGTCGCGCCCTTAGCAGACCCGAAACAACCCGCGATGCATAACCCGCCCAATAAAATTCTCAATTTCCCCGGCATTGCATTCTCCCGTAGAGCTATGGTTTCCAATACTCTCGTTCCTTGGTCGGCGTCGGGCCAACGAAGAATATACTATGCTTATACACATTCGTTTTACGGCGTCAATTGAACGCCGAAAAGGAAGAAATCAGCTATTCGAAGGCTGATCGGCCTTTGCAGTTGAATCGATTCGCAACCGACGGTTTAATCGGCGGTTAATGAAAGCGATCCTGCTGGAGCAACCGCTAAAGTTTGCCCGTATCGACATCGCCGAACCGGCGCTTCCTGGCCCAGGCGAAGCGTTGGTGCGCGTCCACCGTATCGGCATCTGCGGCTCCGATGTCAGCGGTTACCTCGGGAAAATGCCTTTCTACAGCTACCCACGAATTCCCGGCCACGAATTGGGCGTTGAAGTGCTGAGGGTCGGTTCGGACGTGACGAACGTCGCGCCTGGCGACCGGTGCTCCGTCGAGCCGTACATGAATTGCCAGAAGTGTTACGCCTGCGAGCGCGGCGCGAGCAATTGTTGCGTCGATCTTCAGGTCCTGGGCGTTCACACCGACGGTGGAATGCGCTCCCGGTTCATCCTTCCCGCCCGCAAGCTGCATCCATCGAAAAAGCTGTCGCTGGAACAACTCGCGCTGGTCGAAACGCTGGCCATTGGGTGTCATGCAGTCGATCGCCTGGCGCCACGAACTGGCGAACACACGCTGGTCATCGGCGCCGGGCCGATCGGGCTGTCAGCCATCGAATTCGTCAAGCTGACCGGAGCGGATCTGACCGTGATGGATCTGAACGAGAAGCGACTGGCATTCTGCCGCGAAAAGATGGGCGTCGGCCGCACCGTTCAACTGACCGGCGATGGATCCGAAATCAAAAAGCTCGAAGAAATCTGTGGCGGCGCACTCCCCACAGCCGTCATCGACGCGACCGGCAACCCAAAGTCGATGAACAACAGTTTCAACTACGCCGGCCATACCGCGAGAATCGTTTTCGTCGGGATCGTGACGCGACAACGTCTCATTTCCCGACCCGTTATTTCATCGCCGGGAGCAGACTCTTTACGCGTCTCGCAATGCGTTGCCGCGCGATTTCGCCCGTATCATCGGATTGATTGAAACCGGGAAGATCGACACGCGCCCCTGGATCACGCATCGGAGCGGATTCGACACGCTCATTGAAGATTTTCCTTCGTACACGAAGCCGGAGACCGGCGTCATCAAGGCGATGGTCGAAGTGCCGGAGGCCTGAATGATTCGAAGCGCCGTAACCGTCAGCCTGGTGCCGGAATCGCGCGGCGGGCCGTTCGTTTTCTGGGATGAGCTTGCCCCGGCATGCCGCGCTGCCGCCGAGTTGCAGTTCGATGGGATCGAAATATTCGCCCCTTCCGGCGAAATGCTGGAGCACGAGCTCGAAAAATCGCCTCCCGAGTCGCACAACCTGAAACTCGCCGCCGTCGGCACGGGCGCGGGATGGGTATTGCACAAGCTGACGCTGACCAGCCCGAACTCCGAAGAACGCGTTCGTGCCCGCGAGTTCATTCGCTCGATCATCGACGCCGGGGCGGCGATGAATGCCCCGGCGATCATCGGTTCCATGCAGGGCAGGTCCTCCGCTGATCTCTCGGAAGAAACTGCCATCGCCCATCTGGGCGACGCCCTCAACGACCTCGGCCAGCACGCGGCGCGATATAAGGTCCCGCTCTTTTTCGAGCCGCTGAATCGCTATGAAACGAACCTGATCAACACGATGGCGGATGGCGTGCGTCTGATCGATTCGCTGGCGACGAAAAATGTCCGTCTTCTCGGCGACTTGTTTCACATGAACATCGAAGAGGAGGAGATCGCCGCATCCCTGCGATTCACGGGCAATCATCTCGGCCATATTCACTTCGCGGATTCCAACCGGCGTCCGATTGGTTGCGGGCACACCAGTGTTGCGCCCATAGCCGCGGCGCTCAGGGAAATCCGTTATGAGGGATATGTTTCCGCGGAGTGTTTTTCGTGGCCTGATCCCGCAGCCGCCGCGGCGCACACGATCCGGGCGTTCCGCGCTCATTTTTGAAGGAGCGAATCTGAAACCTCAGACGGGAACTCATTCATGCTCAAGCATCAGCTCATTCATCCGCGCATCAACGAAATTCTCGGCCGTGCCGGGCATCACGCGAAGGTGCTCATTGCCGATGGGAATTATCCCTGCTCTTCGACGCTCGGTCCCAACGCGGAACTGGTCAGCCTCAATCTTTCGCCGGGAATCGTGACCTGCGATCAGGTTCTCAAAGCGTTGCTCTCGGCGATCCCTATCGAGGCGGCCAATACGATGATGTATGAAAAGACCGGTCCCTACGCCCTGCGGCGTGATCCGCCGGTCTGGTCGGAATATCGGCGAACGATCAAAGCCGCCGGGCTGAAGGTGGAGCTCGAACCCGTTGAAAAGTGGGATTTCTACAAAGTGGTCAGCACGCCGGATCATGTCCTGACGATTCAGACCGCCGATCAGCAACGATTCGCGAATCTTTTGCTGACGGTTGGGGTGCGGATGGATTCAGGGAAATGAAAAGCCCCGGCGCCCAGGCCGAGGCTGCTGTTCGTTGAAGTTTCTGCGTCAGTTCAGGCGCGGCGGCGACGGCCAAGCACTCCCATTGCGGCCAGACTCAGCAATCCGAGGCAGGCCGGCTCGGGAACCGCCGTGACGACGACTCCGCCCAATTCCAGGCGCCCGCTGCTGCTGTTGTTGACGTAGACAACGACATCCCCTCCGGGCGCGGTCCCTCCCGTGGTGAACGTGAATACCTGTGCATCGGGGGAACCGATCACCGATGCATAATTAAAACTCCCGACCGGCAGCGCGCCCTCGTTGATGAAGCCGGTTGACGCCCCCGGAAGCGTCGCGGGGGCGGTTCCGTCCGTTGGAATTGTCGTGTTGCTGCTTACGAGTCCGAATGTGCTGTAATTGTTCGGAAAACCGCTGCGATTTCCGCCCGAAATATCGACCGTGTACGTCGTATTTGGTTTGAACGCGACGCCAAGATCCTGATAGATCGTGCCGGTGCCGTCATCAGCGACATATTGATAGTTCGGGCCGCTTAACCCTGGTTGATAGCCGGTCGGATTTGGCACCGGGTCTGATCCAGGGGAGCTGATGGGGGTGGTGAAACCGCCGTTGGATCCATTTTCGTAATACTGCGCCGAAAAATGCTGTGAGCTCCAACCGGTCGGGATCCCGGTGGTGTAGTAGCCACTGTTTGAGGTTGTGGGTATGAGCGGATCCGAAAAGTTGTAGTTGTTAACAGGAATCGAAACGGCCTGCGACACGCCTGAAATTGCGCCGACCAACGCCGCCGAGAAAAATGCCATTCGGGTTTTCATCTGAAGCTTCTCCTCTCGTAAACGCTCGGGAGATGTGTTGTAAGGTCTCCGCCACCACTCTTAAGCCCAAAATTTAACTGCGCCAATTGTTCAAGTCAAATGAATATTAGATTTTCCATGAATTTGGACACGGTCGGAAGCAAAAAACTCTAATTCACCACCTCCATGCGGTCGAAATCTCTCACCCTGTTTGGTGACGATGAGCGAAGTATGGATTAAATTCGCCGTTCTCGGTTCTTCTCTTTTCCTGTTCGTTCCTTAATTGGACGGATCTTTCATGCGTTACTATCTGCTGCCGTCTCTCGTCGCACTTTTTGCGGCCGCGTCTTTCTCGTTGGGCGACGGGAGCCCGTTGGCGCCAAGCACGTCGCCTGCGCTCGACGCTCTCACGTTTCGCTTCACCGTGCGAACGCGACACGAAGCGATACCCAGGAGCGGCCGCTTCGAGGTGAGCGAACAATCGCGCAACTGGGACCCGAAACAAACCGCCCTGATCATCTGCGACCTGTGGGACAAACACTGGTGCGACCGCGCAACCCAGCGTTGCGGCGAGATGGCGCCGCGCATCAACGCGCTGGCCAACGCCGTGCGCGCTCGCGGCGGGCTCATCGTGCATGCGCCGAGCGATACGATGAAATTTTACGAGGGGACGCCGCAGCGCAAGCTCGCTCAGGACGCGCCGATGGTCAAGGCGGATCAGATCATTCGATGGAACAAGATCGACCCTGCTTTCGAACCTCCGTTGCCGATCGATGATTCGGACGGCGGCTGCGACAATGACCCCCCGTGCAAAAATTATCGCGCTGGACGCGCGAGCATCCCGCCGTCAATGTCGCGCCGGGGGATGCGGTCAGCGACAACGGGCAGGAGATTTACAATCTTTTCCGCCAGCGCGGCATCACCCACATTCTTTATTGCGGCGTCCATCTCAACATGTGCGTGCTGGGCCGGTCATTCGGCATCCGGCAGATGCACAAGCTTGGGATGGACACGCTCCTCGTGCGCGATTTGACCGATACGATGTACAACCCGAAAATGTCCCCCTTCGTGCCGCACGCCCGCGGCACCGACCGGATGATCGAGCACGTCGAGAAGTATTGGTGCCCGTCGATTCTCAGCAGCGATCTGCTCGGCGATCCTCGATCGCCGAAAATCGTTTTCGTGATTGCTGAGGACGAATATCACGCCAGTGAGACGTTGCCGGCCTTTGCCAAATCCGAACTGCATGAGAAACTTGGCTTCGACTGCAATTTCGTCCAGAGCCAGAGCAAGACCGGCATTCCCGGGCTCGACTCTGTCGACCACGCCGATCTGCTGGTGATGTTCATGCGCCGGCGGACGCTCCCGGATGATCAGCTCGCGCATTTCAAACGGTATTTTTCCGCGGGATTACCGGTCGTCGCCATTCGCACCAGCTCGCATGCTTTTCAGAACTGGCTGGATTTCGATCACATCGTGCTGGGGTGTCATTACGACAATCACTACGGAAATAAGGATTCGATCCAGATCTCCCTGTCGCCGACGGAGGTCGGCGATCCGCTGCTCCGTGGTATTGCCAGTCCATTCGAGAGTTCGTCCACGCTGTACAAATTGTCGCCGCTGGAAAAGTCCGCCAGTTCCGTTCTTTTCGGCGCGTGCGCCGATCATCCGGCCGAGCCGGTGGCGATCACCAACATCCAGAACGGCGGCCGCGTCTTTTACACGTCGCTCGGATCACCGGCGGATTTTGAAAACGCGGGTTTCCGCCGATTGCTCACCAACGGCATCCTCTGGGCGCTCGATCGGCCGATCCCCCGGTGACCTGCTTCAATCACTGCAGCGACGGGAGCGGAATTTTGACCTGTAAAGTTTGCCCGTCGCGATAGATCGTAAGCAAAACGGTATCTCCGGCGTGATATTGATTGAGCGCGGAGAAGTATTCCGCGGATGAACTCACCGTCTGGTTGCCGACTTTCAGAATTACATCCCCGGGCGTAATGCTGCCGTCCAACTCGCGCTGGGTTCCGCGCAATCCCGCGGCGGCGGCGAGCGAGCCGGGTTGCACGCCGACCACCAGCACGCCCGACACGCCGAGCTGCGGCGTGATCTGCTGACTGATCGCGTCGGAAAAACTGAGTCCGAGCCTCGGCCGCAGGATTTTCCCATGCGCGATCAAATCCGGCACGACCCGGTTTACGGTATCGACGGGAATCGCAAAGCCGATCCCCGCATTGGAACCGGACGGGCTGTAGATTGCCGTGTTGACGCCAATCAGTCGTCCGGCGCTGTCAAGGAGTGTGCCGCCGGAATTGCCGGGGTTAATGGCGGCGTCAGTTTGAATCACATCTTTGAGCGATTGCCCGCCGGCCGTGGAAATCGAACGCCCCACCGCCGAGACGACCCCGGTCGTGAGCGTCTGGTCGAGGCCGAACGGATCGCCGATTGCAAAAACCTTTTGCCCGACCTGCAGATCGTGGCTCGTCCCGATGGGGATCGGCCGAAGCTTTTCGCGCGGAATATCGATCTTCAATACCGCCAGGTCATTTTCCTCTGAAGCGCCGGTCAGCGTCGCGGGAAAAGCAGTATGGTCCCAGAGCGTAACCTGCGCGCGCTGGCGCCGCGGATCACATGAAAATTCGTGACGATATGGCCCGCGTCGTCCCAGACGAACCCCGAGCCGGTCCCCTTGGGCATTTCCGTGACGTTGAGCGTGCCCAGGTCAAAGCGCTCGGCCATCGTGGTGATGAACACCACGGACTGCCGCGCCTCCTTGAAGATCTGAATCGTGCTCTTTTCCTCGGCGGCCAGATCTCCGCGCGGCTCCACGGCGCGTGGCGTCACGATCGAAGTGCCTCGGTTAGACCGCTGGGCAACCCAGTAACCGACCAAACCCGCCAGGATAAGCAGCACGACGACCGGCGGTCCAAGCCGGGGCCGCCGCGAATATTGCATGTTGTAGTAAGTCATCCGTCAGCTCCGCGAACCATTTGCCGGGGATCGTTTATAGCGGCTTGGGGGCTGATTCGGCTACCGATCTCTCTAAAGCAGAATCAAAAGCGCAATTCCCAAGGCGGGTGCTCGATCACGCCATGCCGATACGCCAATTGATGAAAGAGCCGGATGGCGTCGATGTGCCGCGGGCCGATTTCGAACTGGAGATGCTCTGTCAGATAACGCCGGGCCGTCTCGGGCGGCCAGCCGCGCGGCAGCGCATGCGTCTGAATGATCTGATCAATATGCTCCATTCCAGCGCACCGGGCTTTCTCAAGCCGCTGCGGCAAATCGCCAAGGTCGACTTCTGATCGTGCCATCCAAAGCGCGAAGACAAAAGGAAGCCCCGTTAGCCGTTTCCAGGCTTCGCCCAGATCGAGTTGATTGGGCATTTGTGCCGGCTCGGCGCAGACGACCTTGTCGCCAATCAGAAGCCGGGCCGACGCGTTTAGAGTGCTCTCCCGATCCAGGTCGATGAATGTCGGGCGCAGGCCGTAAAGTTCCGCGAGCAGGATTCGCGCCAGCGCCACCGACGTATGGCTGTCGGTATCGCAGGCCAGCGTGGTGATTTGCGAGATCGGCTCCCGGCTGAAGATGCGGACGGTCAGTGTCGGTCCGTCGCTCGCAATCCCCCCTGCCGTCAATATCCGCAGGCCCGCCAGTCGCTGGTAATCGATCACCGGAAGCAGCGCGACGTCGAGCCGATGCGACTGCAATCCACCCAGTAATCGAGACGGAACATCGAGCAGAAGCGAGATCGCATGATCCCTTTCCAATCCGTGGATCAGCGGTTTAGCGTTGAGAAAACTCACGCTTCCCACGCGTAGCGGCTGGCCCGAAGGGCCGCCTGATTTGTAATGCGTCTCCGACTGCATTGAGAGACTCTATCGCGCGAGCAGGAAGTCAGAGCGTTTCAATTATTTCAAAAGGCAAGTAACAAGGCGTTTGGAAACTGAAAGCATTCCTCCTAAGATTCACAGACCGATGCGTGTCCGGCTGAGCAAGACGTTTGGATTTGAGGCGGCCCACGATTTGCCGTCCTTTCCGCCCGACCACAAATGCCGTCGGCTGCACGGTCACTCTTTCCAATTCGATGTCGTCGTTGCCGGTGAAGTGCCTCAAGAGCGTGGATATCTCATCGACTACGGCGACATTCGCAAGGCCGCCGATCCGATCATCCGCCGGCTCGACCATTACTATCTGAACGATATCGAAGGCCTGGAAAATCCGACCGCCGAAAATATCGCCAGATGGATCTGGGACCGGCTACGACCGCAGCTCCCATCGCTCGCCGCCGTGATCGTACATGAAACCTGCATGTCGAGCTGCGAATATCACGGCGAGTAAATCGGTCTCATTTACCAATGCAGAATGACGAGAAGATGCGCCCGAGCAGATCGTCGGGCGTGATCTGGCCGGTGATTTGTCCCAATGCGTCGAGCGCTTCGCGCAGTTCGGATGCGAGCAGTTCCATTCCTTGTTCCAGGCATGCCCGGCCGCGATGAAGCGCTGCCCGCGATTCGGAAATCGCCCGAAGGTGGCGAGAATTCAGCATCAGCACGGCTTCCGAGGCGCTGTCGCCAAAGCAGAGTTGATCGAGGGCGTGCTTGAGCTCTTCGATTCCCTCACCGCGATGCGCGCTGACGGAATGCATACCTACCCCCTCTCCCGGAGTACCGGGAGAGGGAGTAAGGCCAGCGGTCTCGATGAGATCTGCTTTCGTCCGGACAATCATCTTCGGTAGTCGCGGGAGCACGAGCATCGGTCCCGTGTCGATCGCGTCAACAACCAGGACTACTACGTCGGCGGTCGCAATGGCTTTTGAAGCCTGCTCCTCCATTTGTCTCTCGATCATTCGAAGTGCTTCGCCATCGGCATGCTCCAACCGATCAAGGCCCCCTTCCGAGATTCCCGCCACATCAGTCACGCCGCACGACTCCGCGCGGCAGGACAACCTCTGCCCGGATCGCGTCCCGCGTAGTTCCGGCGGTCGCTGAGACGACCGCCCGCGTTCGACCGGCGAGGCAATTCAGCAGCGTGCTCTTGCCGGCGTTGGGGCGGCCGGCCAGAACTACGGTCGGTTCGTGCGACACTCTTTCGAACCGCGCACTTTCCCTGACGATCACCTCCAGGGCGTCGTCGATCCGGCCGATTCGTCGCCGAAGTTCATCAGCAGGAAGGAACGAGATTCCTTCCTCCACGAAATCGATTCCCGCTTCAACCAAAGCCAATGTTTCCGCCATCAGATCGGATAATGGCTTCAATCGACGGGTCAGCTCGCCGGCGAGCAATTGCCGGCTGGCGTTCAACTCCGCTTCACCCTGCGCATGAACGGCGGCGGCGACGCCTTCGGCCTGCGTGAGGTCGATTTTTCCCGCGAAATAGGCGCGTGCGGTGAATTCGCCGGCCTCGGCGGCTCGCGCGCCGTTCGCGATCAATTCCTCCAGGAGCATTCGCGCCAGGAGCGGGTTTCCCGGAAGATGCAGTTCGACGATTTCTTCACCGGTATAGGAGTGCGGGCCAGCGAAAGTAATAAATCTGTGTCGGAATTTGAAAAGCTTGGGTGGCACGAGCGTCCCGCCCGTGCGTCTCGCCCGAATGCACGGGCGAGACGTCCGTGCCACAAGGGAGCCGAAGCCGGGCGGAACGAACGCCGCCTGTTTTCCGATGCGCAGCCCCCGAAAACGCGGCATCAAGCCGGGAGACGATCTCCGCCGCTTTCGGACCACTTAGGCGGACGATGATCCGCGCCGACGGCGCCGACGGGCTGCTGATCGCTGCAATGGTGTCGCCGGCCTGCATGAATTTTAATGCCGAACAATGACCGGCAGCCGCCCCTCTGCGCCTTTGGAAATTGACTGAAACTCGCACGCCAGACCCGCCCCGCCACGGATTGTGGGATCGGCTCGAAACGTAATGACGTGATTTCCCGTCGTCAGATCAATCTCCAGCACGTCAAGAAGTTCGACCGGGCGACTATCGATCCACGTACTCAAACCTGAAATGCCGTTCGTCTTCAACCGGAATCGGCCGGCGTTCAGAACTTCAACCGTAAATCGGGCAAAGCTGATGCCGCTTCCATCCACTGGCGTCGCTTCGCTGGCTGACAGCTCCCCCGAGACGCTCGCATATTTCCCGCGCCAGAGCGACGGGTCGATCTCCGGGAGATTGGTGCGATCAGCCGCCGCGACTACCGTTCGCAGCGTTTCCGGAACATGTTCGAGCGTCTCCCAGACCCGCACCAGCGGCGTCGTCGGAACGCGATAAGCGCCGGGCTTGCCTAATTCGGTGAGAAAGCGGATCAAATCGCGCAACTCAGCATGGGTGAGCCCATCCGTCACGCCATCCGGCATCAGCGATCCGATTTCTTTTCGGCGTTTGATCTGATCAGCCGAGAAATGAAAGACATGATCGGTAGCCGGGTCGCGGAATGTGACCGCGCCGTTCTGGTCGTTGACGACATATCCCTGCTGAACGTCGCCGGTGCGGGTCTCGATCAGCGTGGCGATGTAACCTTCCTTGACCTGCTTGTTGGGCCACAGGACTGATTCGACAACCATTTCGACCGGCTGGGCCGTTCCGATGCTGCCGAGGTCCGGCCCCACATGCCCTCCCGCCCCGCCAATCGAATGACACGCCAGGCAGTTGGTGCTCTGGCTGCGAAAGACTTTTTCGCCGGCGGCGGGATCGCCGGAAGCGATCGCCTCGGCCGCCAGCGACTTGACGACAGCCGGATCGTACGGCCGAGGCCCGGACGCCGCGCCGCTCACTTTGGAAAAGAGGTCCCAGAGCGAAGAATCCTGTCTTCCCGCCGAGCTCATCGCGCGCAGCGCCAGGCTGCGCCGAATCTGAAGAGATTTTTGCCGTGGCCAGTGATTGCGCCAGCGCGTCGGCGCCGCCCGCTGCGCGCAGAATCGGCGTCAGCAGGTCCGATACGTCCTCGTAAGTCGTTGCCCCAGGCAAGGCGGCGGCGCACGCCGCGACGGCGGACTTCAGATCGAGGCGGGCGAGCGACCGCAACCGCCATCGATCGCGCCGCAATGGGCTCGCGGGAAGTGGCAACCGTGACCAACAGCGTACGCGACGATTCTCCGCCGAGATCGGCCAGCGCCTGCATCGACGTGGATCGGAGCGCCGTGGCCGAACTCGGATCGCGAACGATCGATTCGATCTCGCCGCGCAGATTTTCAGCGCGCCACAACCCCGCCAATTCAATCGCCGCCGCCCGAGTGGCCGGGTCCTTTGAACCCACCAGCGGACGCAATGAGTCGCTGGGATTGCCCATTGGAATATTGCGATGCAGGCGGAAATTCTCGGCCATCGGCGCCGAGCAGGCCGACGGCCAAATGAGATTGCCCCGCTTCCGGGCCGGTCAGCGCCGGATCGTTCAGGACACCCTCAAGCTCTTTGGGCCCGCCGATGCCGGCAATCAGGAGCAGCGAATTGTCATGGACTGCATCGCCCGGCTTTCCCCGGCTCGCCAGCTCCGCCAGGGTGTGCAAGACATCCGCCGAGCCGTCGGCTCTGAAGACGAATTCCATTCGAGCCGGCTTGTTGCCGAAAGTAAGTTTTCCGGCGTCGAGCGCCGGCTTCCAGTACGGTTTCAGGGCGTGTACCGCCTGAATCATCGCGTTATTCAGAAATTCGTCCATCGGCTGGTCGACGACGCAGGCAGCCGCCTCAACCGATCCGGCGGCCGGGACCTGCGCCGCCGCCACGACAGCCGCCAGCCGCACGCGCGGGCTTTCGTCGGCGGCCTGAACGTGGAGAAGTCCAACGGGATCGTCGAGGCGATCGTGCCAGACGCCGATGACGCCCGTCGCGTAGGCACGGGCATGCTCGTCGCGGGCATGAAGGAGTTGCTTCAGCAGCGCCGGCTCAACGATCTCCTGCTCTTCGTAAATTCCAAGTGCTTCGACGAGCAAGTGCTCATATTGTGCATCGGCGGGATCGAGACTTTTTACCCATCGAGCGAGCGCTTCGCCCACTTCCGCCCCCTCTTTGTCCGCCAGCAATCGCTTTACCTGATATCGCACCCATCGCTCCGGCGAGCGAAGTTGATTCAGAAGATCGGCAACCGGCATGGTCGCAAGCGGTGGTCTGACTACTGACGGCAAACCCTTGGCCGTAATTCGCCAGATTCGACCATGCGCATGATCGCGATTCGGATCGCGCAGCGACGCCTGATAGTGCCCGATGATCGGATTGTAGAAGTCGCAGATGTAAATCGCGCCGTCCGGCCCCACTTTCGAATCCGTCACCCTAAAGCTGCTGTGGGACGAAACGATCAGCGGCGAATAGTCGCGAACCTTGAAGCCGGACCCGTTCTCATCGAGACGAAAGAGATATACGGAATTGTCGAGGATGCTCCCGGCCACCAGCATGTGCTGCACGGATTTGGGCATCGCGCGCGTTTCGATCATGTCCACGTCGCACAGCTTGATGTTCCCGTGGACCCAGATGGCATGCGGATCGAGAAAGTGGTCGGTCTGGATCAGAGACGGAAGCAAGTCGTAAATCCCCTGCCCGTTTCCGGCGACCATGATGGGCCGGCCCCAGTCATCGAAGACCATTCCCCAGGGATTTTGCGGCCCGCGATCATTCCCCAGGAAATGTTCGAGTCGAAGCGTTCGCGGCCGAAGCCGCCAGACGCCGGCCTTGAGCAGCTCTTCGGTGCCCCATGGCGTCTCGATGTGCGAGAAGGCGTGCAGCCCCTGACAGAACATCAGTTCGCCGCCGGGGCCCCAGGTAAACGAGTTGATGTTCTGGTGCGAATCGCCGCTGAAGAACCCGCGAAGCACGATATTTTTTTCGCCGGCTTTTCCGGTCCTGCCGGGGTCGGCGATGTGAAGAAGATCGTTGCCGCTGGCGACGTAAAGTCCGCCGTGTCCGAGTTCGAGACCGAGAGGAAGAGAAAGCCCCCGCGCAAAGACCGAAGAGTAATTGGCCCGGCCCTGTCCGTCAGTATCCGCCAGGATGACGACACGATCGTCGGCGACTTCGCCGGGTTTGAGCTGCGGATAGGACGGAATGCAGGAGACCCACAGCCGGCCCTGCGGATCCCAGCGCATCTGCACCGGCTTGACGATCCCATCCTTTTCGGAGGCGAAGAGTTGAACTTCGTAGCCGTCGGCGACTTTGAAGGAGCGAAGTTCGGTTTCGGGGTCGTCACGATCATCGGTGCGCAGAGTCCGCGAAAGAGCTGATCGCACTCAGCGCGATGATGACGCAGAGAAGTGCGGTGGAGAATTTGAACGGTTCGCGGGTGGTCATTTTGACTCCGAGCGGTGGCTTGTCCGCGAAGCCGCAAGCAGCGCCAATTTTGAGATTGCGGTTTCTTCGTGCGAAATGATTGCCCACGATTCCTGCACTTCAAGGGGGAACCAGCGGATCCGCGGGTCTTGATGGTCGCGGCTGCTGGGTTGGGAGACGCGGTCACCGTTGAGAAATGCCCAGTTTGTGGGGCGCCAGTATGAAAGCCAAAGTTCATTCTTACGACGGATTGCAGCGCGGAGCGTTTCCAACTCTGGAACAGCGAAAGCCGGCACAGCGTTCACTTCAACATCGGCTGCTTCGATGCCGAGCTGCCGCGCGGTTTCACGGGCAACGATCCATTGACCGTACGGAAGCAGATGAATTCCATCGCGGGTCAGCAAATGGGCGGAATCAGCATGTTTCGCCAATGGATGAAACAGGTCGACAAATAGAAATCCGTGCTCGCTGGCGATTTTGCCGATCGCCGCGACATACGCTTCGACATCCCCGTTACGCGCCGACAAGTCCGGAAAAGGCGCGGCCGCCTTTTCAAAAGGAATGGGCGAAACAAGCACGATTCGGCGCGTCGCGGCGGACCATTCATTCAGGAGTCGATCGTACGCACCGACGAACTCGGCCAGCCCGGCCCTGCCGCGCAATGCTTCCATCTGGCCGAATTGCGCCACGACCACCGTTGCGCCGACGCGCCGAAGCTGATAGGGCCATGGGCCGAAATTGAGAATTCGCCATTGGCCGAAAACCGTATCTCCCTCCCAGGCCATGTCACGAAAGTAGAGTCGTTTCGGAGAGGCGTCGCTGACGAGAAGGGTTTCTAGAAAAGCCGATTGCCCAGCGGCCAGCGCATTCTCGCCGCCCGTCGAGACGATCACATCCGTATCGTTCAGCGCGAATTGCTTTGCGAAGGGTTGCATCGCCCACGGCTTGGGTCGCCGCCAGGCAAGTCCCGCATCGGTCAATCGGGCAACTTCTTCGGGACCGAGCGCGGCGTTGTAAATCTGCACGTCGTCCATCAGACCGTTGAAGAACGCCTTCCCGTCCCCCTTGCCGATGAGGAGCGGCGTGGAAGCGTCGATCGCCGGCGGCGGAGCGCGGCCGGCAGCCGAAGCCCTCCCGTTGATATAAAGTCGCGCGCCTTCGGACGGCTTGCTTCGATCAACGGAAACGACCACGTGATACCACGTCCCTGTTTCGATCGTGTTCGGTGGCGTATCGACGACAATCGACGGGGCATTACCCGCCTTCCCCACAAAATGAACGGCGCCGTCTGGCGAGAGGAAAAGTGACCACCCCGGCGTCGAATCGCCGCGCTGGATCAAACCGGCCCATCGCAGCTCAAGCGGGAGCATCCAGAGGCTGATGCTGAAATCACCTGCGTCAAATTTTCCAGCCGCAGGATTGTCGACCTGAACGTAAGCATCAACCCCGTCGAGCGAGAGAAGCTGTCCTTGTCCGCCGATCGGGGAATCAACAAAGGCCACTTTTCCCATTGCCTTTCCGTTCCAGCCGGAGGCGCCGCTGTCGCGGGTATCCCCGTCGAACGACCAATGGGCAATCGGCGCGGGTCGCGGATCGTCGGCTGCGCGACAGAACGCTGCATGAAACAGCGTGATGAAAACCACAGTCCATAAAGAGGTCATCGAACGATTTGCAAGTTGATGCTCGGATAGGCGCGATGCCGAGTGCGCATGGGAGCCGAGCGACTTGTCGCCGGACGGATAAACCTTGTGCTTGTCCGGCGACAAGTCGCTCGGCTCTCTTTTGTTTCGACCTCGGGATCCACTCATTTCCGGCAACACAATACCTCCAAGCCGCGGGATGATCGAACTGACCTGCCTACACCGCCCGGCGAAATCGGTTGTACCGCAAACCCTTTGCAAGTATGGTACCCGGCGGCTCGCCTGGCTTCCCATTCGGGAATGGGCAGGCTGGCCGATTTGGTAAGGAATTGCCGGCGTCGGGCTGTTCCGCGGCAATTCGGTCGGGCTCGTCCTCAGCGCCGTCGAAGGGCCTTTCAGACAGGGGTTATCTATGTCGCCGCGTCTTAATTCCGCGCGCTGGATTGCACTCTTGCTTTCTATTTTCCTCGTCGGGTCCGCGTACGGGGACAAGCTATTCCTGAAGAATGGAACGGTTCTGGAAGGACGCGTCATCAAAAAGGCGGATGGGTATTGGATCAAGCTCGCCGACGATTCGACCCAAACCCTCGCCGAGGATGATGTCGATCGCTGGGTGCGTTCATCAGCCGCCTCGTCATCAGGCACGCCGTCACCGAGCGCAACGCCACGCCCGGCGCCTGAACATCGACCGGCGGCGGATACGCCCGCTCCCTCCACCGGGGGCAAATCCAAGCCGACGCTCGCCGCGGCAAAGCGGCGCGCGGAGGCCGTCGATCTCCCCCTTGCGGCCGTCACGATCTGGCAAGAATTTATCGATTCCAAGCCCTCAGCGGACGATCTGAAAACGGCCCAGATGGAAATGGCCCGCTGGAAAAAACTGAACGAAGAGGTGCGCGAGCGCATCAAAGGAAAATGGGTCAGCGGCGATGAACATAAACAGATCATGACCAAGGTCGAACAGCTCAACAAAGAATTCATCGAGCTGATGCGGACCAATCAAACCCTTCAAGCCGTTCAAAAGCTCGAAGAGGCCGAAGCGATCTATCCCAATTCCTACTGGATCAACTTCTGGCTCGGCTTCCTGGACATGGCTGCAGAACCAGGATGACGACGCCATGAAGCATTTCGATCAGGCGTTGAAGCTGCACCCGAAGATCGCCGCTGCACTCGGCAATCAGGGATTGCTGCTGATTCGCAAGAAAAAGCTCAGCGAAGGAATTCTCAAACTTCACGACGCCGCCGAAGCCGGCGATACGCCCGAGATTGCAGTCGATCTGAAGCTCGCCTTATCGCAGTTGTCCCCGAGGGAGAAGGACAGCGAAAAGTTCAAGCCGGCCAACAAGGCGTCCGGGCTGCTCAACGTCAAATACGCCAGTCTTCTCGGCGATCGTCAGTTCAAGGATTTCATTCCTATTCCGTTGAACGAAGCGCCGGGCTCGGCCGGTAAGCAGGCCGGTGGAATGTGGAGCGGCACTGGTTTCCTCATTTCCGCGGAAGGCTTGATTCTGACCAATCGGCACGTGGTTGAAGGATCCAAGACGCTCATGGTCATGCTTGACGGCAACGTGCAGAAGACCGGCGAAGTCGTGATGATCGACGACCAGCAGGACCTGGCCCTCATCCGCGTGAAGGCCGATGCGCCGCTCCCGTTCGTGAAGCTCTCGCCGCACGATGCGCCGGGAATCGGCGCTGAATGCACGGTCATGGGATTTCCGCTTCTCGATCGACTGGGCGTGAACATCAAGATCACCCGTGGCGTGGTGACGGGCATCGAGCCGGTCGAGCTGAATCAGGACGTGATCGTGGACGCCAAGGTCAATCCCGGCAACAGCGGCGGCCCCATTCTCGACAAGCACGGCAACGTGCTGGCGATCGTCAGCATGAAAACGCTTTCAACCACCACCGAAGACACTTACGGCCTCGGCCTGAGCTCCGGCCACATCCGCAAATTCCTGACGAAGAACAAAATCACTCTTGAGTCCGGAGACGAAGGCGGCGCGAATCTCTCCTCGGAAGACATCGCCGCCAAAGTGCGCCCGGCGGCAGTTTGCATTCTCTCGACGAGATGACGATCGCGTCCTTCAATCAAGCCGGAAATCCGAGCATTTTTTCGGCTTGACGGATTCGAATGCGCCTTTCGTGATTGAGATCCAGTAATCGGATCATCGCGCGACCGATCGATGTGCGGGCCACGAGTAAATCTCTTTCAATGCGGAAATGATCCAGCCAAAGGTCGCGCGGAGGAATAAAAAGCCGCACTGCTTCGCCCGTTATTGGATCAACGGCATCGACCCGATCGGATTTACGAAGATTGCAGCCCGGGCAGGACCAAGCCAGATTGTCCAGCTCAGACAATCCTCCACGGGATTCGGGGACGATATGTTCAACGTGAAAAGTCGCGCCCTGGAGAGACTGATACATTCTGCAATATTCGCAACGTTCCTCGGCGCAGACGCAACAAGACGAACGGTTGAGTCTGGAATCGTCACGCGGGCCTGCGACCCAATAAATGCAGTGCCTCCGCGCGAACGAGCGAAATCGATTCGCTCAATTCAACCAGCGCCTCCAATTCCTCCATCTCATCCGGCGAAAGTGCGCCGTCCGTGTTCCGGTCCATTAATGTTTGCATTCGGCGATCTGAACGCGGCGGCAGTCGTAAGGCAGCGACCGCCTCAACCATTTCCCGCGGAGCTTCAACGACCGTGCTCATATTCGAACCATCGCCATAAAGAGAATTCAACAACGTATTGACTAATGGTATCCCGGCATCGACTTGTAATGGAAGAAAGGCCCAAACAGGAGCGATTCCGGGTAGACGGTTTGGTGCTTTCTTCCTTGAAATTAGAAAGTTATTTGGGATTGGAATTTGACCGCTCCACGGCTCAATCGTTCCCGTGAGTCTCTTCCAGCATCTTGCGGAGATATCCATTCTCCCGGCGAGTCGCTTCCAGATCGAAGACGAGATACTTGATGCTCAGGCGCAGATAATCGAGGCTTTCCTGAAGGCTGCTGACGGTCTGCCGCAGGCGTTCGTGGCGCTGCCGGGTTTCATCGGCCAGTTTTTCGAGCTTCACGCGCTCCGTGACCGGCAACGTGCTGATCTCTCCCATTAACTCCGCGAGCTTGCCTTGAAATTCCTGTTCGTTCATGGATGTATCCGAAACTTTCCCATTTCAAAAACCATTCCACATCCATGGGAACCGTCCAATCCATTAGTCGCGTAATGCAATCGACGCAATTTGGGCCACCGGCGGCTCAATTTCGATCTTGTCGCCTGCGGGCTTTATCCGGTCCGTTGCCGGGTCGCATCGTTTCGAGTCATCTTTCGTTCACGGATCACATCGCCCGCGCACTCAGGCCTGGTCCGAACCCACGACAACCGCGGCATAACCCACCGCGTCGTCCGGTGGGTCGGCGCTGATTGCGCCGAGCGTCTCGTGACTGCTGGCGTGCCGCAAAACTCGCACGCTGGACGCTCCGGCGACATTGCAGGCGGCGAGCATCGCGGCGATCGCGCCGCCGCCACAGGCATTCCGATGCGCCCGTACTTCCGCTACGACCCGTTCTGCCGACCCGTCCGTTACAATCCGCAACAGCCGTTCGTCGTTTTCGCGAGCCCAATTCAGCCCTGCCGCGCCGACGCCCGCCGGAGCAAAACCGTACGCCGGGCCGTAATGCGTCAGGTCACTGCTGGCCAGGTAAACCGCTTTCAAACCTGCCGCCGCCGCATACCGCGCCGTCCGTTCGCCCATTGCGACGGCCCGCTCGTCGAGCGGCACTTCAATCGGCAGAACGACAGCCTCCGACCAGACGGCAGTGATCAGAGGCAGTTCAACTTCAATCGCGTGCTCATTCCGATGCAGCCGATCGTCCACGGCAAAAAGGTCTCGATCATCAGACAGCCGGCTCGACAAATCGCTGGCAATTTCCGTAATTCCTGCCGGCATACGCCAGCCTCGATGAGAATCCAGAGCCGCATAAGGCGTCTCAATCCGCGAGTGAATGGCCCCGAAAACCACCACCAGATCGACCGATTCTGGCGCCAGGGCCGCGCAGGGCGCCGATCGTTTGACCGGCAATGGCGCCGCTGCACATCCACCCTGCATGCGGAACGATTCCGCCACAGGCGTTGGCCAGGCCGGTCCGCTCGTTGCGACCCGCACCCACGAGCGCGGCGGCCGTGTCGGCACACTGCCGCGGATCGTCGGGATAAAAAAGGCCGGCAACCGCGGGAGGCCGAATGGATTGCTCCTTTGGCCCTGCCACGCCTTGCACTATAATCCCCCTGCACGGGACAGCAATTTGAAATGCGCCGGCGACAGTGATTATCGCACAAGGGGCGATAAGCGGCACAAGATGATACGGTCGTCGGGAGCGTAACGATGGTGAACCGAAGCAATGAAGATCTGGCGCGGGCGCTGGAGGGCCTCGCCGCCGGAGAACACGTCGAACATCCCGAGGCGGAAGAAGGGCATGACGATCACGCGCCGCTTCATCCGCCGCCTGCGCCAGCGCCCCGCGCAGACTCAGCGCCGGGCGCCGGTTCCGCGCCAGTCCACAGCGCCGGCGCCGCGAGCCCCATCCGCGCCGAAACCGGCTTCACCCGCGCCGTGCGTCCCGCCGGATCAACCTCCAGCGCGGCGGCCCGACCCTCGCGTCCCCCGCCGCCATTGCCTCCTTCGGCGGCCGCGCGTGCCCCGCGTCCGTCGAGCAGCCCGGCGCGGCTCCCCGCCCAGTCCGCGCCGCGGCTCCAAATCCAATCGGCGTCCCCGCCTCGCCGCGTCCGTCGCCGCCAAAGCCGGCCCGTCCATCGGCGCCCGTTCCGTCTCGCGCCGCCGCTCCGGTCGCGCCGCAGGCGCCTGTTGTCGAAGAAGCAGCGTCTGAGGAATTCGTCGCCGATGAGACGGCCGCCGAATCGTATAACCATGCCCCGGCCCCGGAGGAATCGATTGACGCCCAACACGAACATCAGGCCGACGCGATGGCCAATGTCGTCGAGGACGACGATTCGGTCATCGTTCCCCCACCGCCGATGGAAGCGCTGGGCCATCAGCACATTCCCTACGCGCGATCGAACGTTCACATCCCGACTTTCAAATCGATGGCATTGCGGCGGACGCTGATCCCGGTACTCCTCACCAGCGGCTTGATGATCAGCCTTTTCGGCATCTGCCGATTCATCGTGCCTGAAGAATCCCAACTGGCCGCCCTGCCCACCTGGATGTGCCTGATCGCCCTCTGCATCGGCCTGGTCCTCGCGTCGCTGGGCGTTCTCAATATGCTTCTCGTCCGCCAGCAACTGATCACCCAAGTGCAAGCCCCCGAAGCGAAGAAGTGAGGTCGATAACGGTCCCGCTTTCGCCCGCAGAGCCGGATCAACCCGTTGGAATATGACACCCATGCACGCGGGACGGAAATCGCTGGCGATTTTGAAAACATTACCGTTCTTGGGCCCAAGCGGTTGCTTCTACACCACACCTCGGCGGGGAGGCCTGTTTCCGCTTTGATTGGGGATTGTGATGTGGTGGAAAACTCAAATGGCCGGACTGAACGCCGAAGAAGCTCGCATCTTCCGTATCACGCACATCAAAAACGTGCCTAGGCGTGCCCTTTGTTTTCACCGACGCACACGCTTACATGATTGAAGCGGAGTATTTCGACGACGTAAGCAAGCTTTGTGAAATAGATTGGGAACTGCTTCAGAGCAAAA
Organism: uncultured Phycisphaerales bacterium; assembly: GCA_963754335.1. GTDB lineage: Bacteria > Planctomycetota > Phycisphaerae > Tepidisphaerales > Tepidisphaeraceae > JBBSDP01. The sequence goes on along the minus strand of CAVWFQ010000003.1, from coordinate 956,677 downwards.
ATTTCAAGAATGACCCGGAAGACCCTCGTAAGCAGGGCCGTTATCAAGCAGAGGCGCTGGTCCACCAGCACGTCCCGATTGAAGCGTTGCTGGGCGTCGGGTGCTACAATGAGGCCTCGAAGATCAAGCTGGAGGCTGTGACAAAGCGTCACCTTTCGCCGATCACGATAAGAACTGTCCCACGTTGGTACTTTTAGGCATGATTCGATTCACACAGGGCAATCTTCTCGACGCTCAGGTTCAAGCGGTCGTGAACACTGTGAACACAGTGGGTGTGATGGGCAAGGGTATCGCGCTCATGTTCAAAGAATGCTTCCCAGATAATTTCAATGCCTATGAGAAGGCATGCAAACGCAAGGAACTGGTGCTCGGCCGTATGTTCGTGACCGAGTCACTTGAATTGAGCGGTCCGCGATGGATCATTAACTTTCCAACGAAAGCGCATTGGCGATTCCCCTCGAAACTGGAATGGATTGAATCAGGCTTGGCGGACCTGCGCCGAGTGATCGTGGAGAACGGTATTCGATCAATTGCCGTCCCGCCCCTAGGCAGTGGGAACGGCGGGCTGAAGTGGTCAGACGTGCGTCGAAGGATTGAAACTGGACTGGGTGACTTGCCCAATGTCGAAATCATTGTGTACGAGCCGACCCCTAAGTACCAGAACGTAGCCAAGGGCCGCGGCGTCGAAAAACTGACGCCGGCACGCGCCATGATCGCCGAGATGATCCGTCGATATGCCATCCTGGGTTTAGAATGTTCGATCCTCGAGGTGCAGAAGCTGGCGTGGATCCTGACTCGGATTATATCGGGGACGAAATTGGAGGATCCGCTCCGCCTTACATTCGTCGCCGATAAATATGGGCCATACGCGCACGAACTGACACATCTACTGAACGCACTGGACGGAAGCTTTCTTCACTGCGAAAAGCGCATCGCGGATGCTTCCCCCTTTGACACGATTCACTTTGACTCGGAATGGCGAACGCAACTCACGAATTTCTTCGCTGCCTCTGAGGGCGCCGCATACGTTGAGATTATTGATAAGGCAGACGTGGTGATTGACGGGTTCCAGTCCCCGCTCGGGATGGAATGCTCTCCACGGTTGACTGGCTTTTGACGAAAGAGCATTGCGAGCCGACTTTGCGTGGCGTCCACGACGGACTGAAGTCTTGGCCAGGCGGAGCCGGCGAACGCAAGGAGCGACTATTCACAGATAAGCTACTTCAGGCCTCGCTGAATCGGACAAAACTGCTTCCCAAGTGATACGACGAATACGACACTTGAGGAAGAGCCAATCTGCAAGGATTTCCGTCCGTGACGGCGATCAGAAAGAATCGGATATTGATCGGCGGGAGTCGGCGGTCGCCGCGAACGGTGAACCCTTCGCGATTGCGACCAGCGGTTGCCTTGGAGTGCCACGGCCCAACGACAGAAGCCAGGAGGAAACAGCTTCAAAACCCGGGGAATCGATCCACGCGTCGGTTAGCCCTCACCGAGGGAACGAATGCGCAGTTGCCCGCACGCCGCGTTGACGTCGTCTCCGCGTGTCTCGCGGACATGGCAAACCAGTCCCTCGCCGCGCAGCAACGAAAGAAACGACGCGACCCTCTCACGCGATGGTGGCGCATAGACGAAGCCACTGATGCCGGGACCGATCGCGTTGTACGGAATCAAATTCACGTGAGCGCGGAAGCCCTTCATGATTTCGGCCAGCGCAGTGCATGGGCGTCGGAATCGTTCACGTCCGCGAGCAGGCAATACTCGATCGTGGGGATGCGGCCGCTGCGATCGGCGAATCGCCGGGCCGCATTCATGATTTCATCGACCGGATAACGCCGATTGGCCGGAACGATCCGCGATCGGGTTTCATCATCGGCGGCGTGAAGCGAAAGCGCCAGGTGCACGTTCAAGTCCGCGGCCGCCAATGCGTCGATGCCGGGCACGATGCCAACGGTAGATACGGTCACCTGCCGCCATCCGAGTGCTCCCATCTCCGGAGCGGCGATCCGCCGAATGGCGGCGATGACGTTGACGAGATTGAGAAGCGGCTCCCCCATCCCCATGAAAACGAGCGATGTCAGACGCCGGCCCTGGATTGCCGCGCGGTGCGCAGATGGAGAAATTGTTCAACAATTTCGCCGGCCTCGAGATCCCGCTCCAGGCCGTTGCGGGTGCTGGCGCAGAAGTCACATCCCATGGCGCATCCGATTTGCGATGAGATGCAACCCGCCGCCCGATCCGCGCGATGGCCGGGCATCAGTACGGATTCCACCGCGCCTCCGCCGGCGAATCCGATCAATAACTTCTCTGTGCCATCCGCAGAGGGGACATGGGCGATCACGGATGACTGCCGGGGTTCAATGTCTGAGCCGAGCCAGGCCAGAAGACGTCTTCCGAATGGGTTCTCAGTAAATTCCGGCTGACCGTGGGACTTGTAAAAATCCAGGAGGATGCGGCGGGCGTGCGACGCCGGGAAACCATGATCGACGAGTCTGGCTTCGAGCGTCGGGAGGTCGAAATCAACCAGTGCAGGCATTCGAGGATCTACCTGGCCACGCCAGAATGCGTTTGCGCTGCGCACTCCTGGCGCGCCGCGGCCAAATCCTTCTGGAAATCCGGATTGGCCAGCAGCTTGTTGGCGATTGCCGTCCCCAGCTTCTGCCCGGCCGCCACATCGCTGAGATAATGTGCGCCACCGATCACACGGTCTTCTCCCATCTGCCGGCCGGCCGCCAGCAGTTTGTCCTTATCGTCGGGAAAAAGATTGGCCAGAATCGTCGCCCAGAGCATCCCCCGGGTGGCGTGGCCGCTGGGAAAGGACGGCGACTGCTCGCGGGCGACACACGGATGGATCGCGGGGATCGCGTCGAACGGCCGTGTGCGGTTCCAGTGGGCCTTGGCCTCATCAACGAAGTATTTCGCATCGCCGGTTGCCTGGCGGATCAGCTTGGCCGTCGACGGCAGGTTCTTCGCGTCAAACCAGTCCCCCAGGATGTCGTCAAATCCGAAGGCGCTCATCCCCTCCTCGCGCTTGCATCGCGCGATCTGCTCCGGCGTTCGCTTCTCCTGCCAGTCGAGGGAAGTCTGGATCTCCTTTTTGTGCTCCTCGGAATCGTCGGCCGGCGGCCCCGGCAGGAGCGCGACCGGATCGATATCGTCGGGCTTGAGGAAATGCAGACGTGGAGGATCAGCCGCGATGCAGAGAAGAAGAAACAGAGCGAGCAGAGAGAATTTTCGTGCCGGCATTTTCGCGTTCCAATACGTTCGCAGGCCCGCGAACATTTTCACGCGATTGCGGCCGAATGCAATTGAGCGGTGCGGAGCCGACATGAAGACTGTACATCTCCGCCACGGGGATACTGCCGCGGCGTCGCCGATCGAGACGTGGGCCGGGCATCGAGAGAATCGGGTGAAAGCTGATCGCGCGATCACCCGCGATGGAGAGCGCATCGGATTCCCAATCCAGCCAGCGAAACGGCGCGTAATACGAATGCAGATCCCCCATCAAGGCCCAGTTGAGGAAGGCGGTGTACGAGAGCTTCATGGGCTCCCAGGCCAACGAATCGGGTGAGTGATAAAAGATTTCGTTCTTTGCGCCGTCAAGTCCCCCGCCATTCATCGCGAAAAATCCACCCACGATGTCATCGGCGACGAGATAAAAGCCGCTGCTTCCTTCGGCGCCATCGGTCCGCCCGCGATTCCACCCGGGCAGCGTGCCGCGGAAGGCGCGGGTGGCCCGAGCCGAGGATCCGAAGCCAGCCATGGTCGATCAGCAGCCCGCCGGTTTCGTAGACGATCGCCCCGAGCGGCGAGCGAACGCTGACCTGGGTTTCCAGAGCGCTTCGCCGCGGGCCAGTGCCGACGCGGACAGGACCTCGACGAGATTGCTGGCATGCCCGAACCAGTCGCGCAGGTAGGGCCAGGCGGCATCGTCCACGTCCAGCAGTTGTCCCAGGGTGCGCTGGCCCATCAGAGCGTCCCCTTGGTGCTCGGAACTTCATCGCTGCGCGGATCAGGACTCACCGCAAGCCGCAGTGCGCGGGCAGTCGCCTTAAAAATGGCCTCGGCGATGTGATGGTTATTTGACCCGTATTCCAGCTTCACGTGCAGGTTCATCCGGCCGTTGACCGCAAGAGACTTAAAGAATTCCTCGACCAACTCGACCGGGAAATCACCGATCGTTTCACCATGGAATTGGACATCGTAGACGAAGGCTGCGCGTCCCGAGAGGTCGATGGCCACGCGGGCCAGGCATTCATCCATGGGCACAATCGCCCATCCGTACGCGCTGAATGCCGCGCTTGTCCCCCACCGCCTTTTCGAGGGATTGGCCCAGCACGATCCCCACATCCTCAACCGTGTGGTGCGCATCGACCTGAAGATCCCCCTCGGCGTTTATTTCCAGATCGATGAGGCTGTGGCGGGAGAGCAGATCGAGCATGTGATCAAAAAAACCAATGCCGGTATGGGGCGCGGACTTTCCAGCTGCCGTCGAGGTCGAGCGCAACCTCGACCTTTGTTTCCTTGGTCTGACGCGAAATCTCGGCCCGGCGGCCGTTGCGTTTGGACATGTCGGCCCACTCTAACCGCTGTTACGCCGCCTTTTCGGTGGCCGTCAGGGCTTTGATCCCGGCCAGCAAGGCGTTGTTCTGATGGTTCTGCCCGATCGTGATGCGAATCTTGTCGCTCAGCCCCGGCTTATCGAAATATCGGACCAAGATGCCCTGCCGCTTCAGCCCAAGATATGCATCGCGCCCCCGCCCATCAGGAACCGTCACCAAAATGAAGTTGGCATGACTTTCCAGCACCGACCATCCCATCTGGTTCAGTTCTGACGAAAGCCGCTGCCGTTCCGACCGGACATATTCCCAGTTTTTCTTGGCGTATTCCTGGTCGGCGATCGCCGCCGTCGCCAGGGCGATGCCGACGGCGTCGCAGTTATAGCTGTCCTTGACCTTCATCATCTCTTGAATGACGGCAGCGGAAGCTACCGCGTATCCGAATCGAAGGCCCGCCAGCGAATAGGCCTTACTGAGCGTTCGCGTGATCACCACGTTGAGATGCTCGCGGAGGAGCGAGACGCAGTTATCGTCGGCGAAATCGACATACGCCTCATCGATCAGAAGCAGCCCCGGGAAGGCCTTGGCAAGCTCTCCCAGCCGGGTCGGAGTCACGAAGGTGCCGCTGGGCGCATTAGGATTGGCGACGTAGATGGCGTCGGCCTTCGTCGCGAGTAATCCGTCGATCGGCAATGTCCAATCCTCTTCCCACGGCACCGCGACGGAACCCACTTCCTGCAATCGAGCCAGAACCGGGTAGAGGGAATACGTCGGATCCGGGAATGCCAGCTTCGCCCCGGCATCTAGAAATGTGCGGGTGGCGATGGTGAGAATGTCATCGCTGCCGTTGCCCGCCATGATCATGTCGCTGCCGACGCCGAGCAATTTGCCGGCGGCGACGCGAAACGCGTCGGCGGTCGGATTGGGATAACGCCGCAGCAACTCCCCGTCGATTTCGCGCAACGCGGAGAGAACGCGCTCGCTCGGGGGAAAGGGATTCTCGTTGGTGTTCAGCTTGATGAAGCGTTCGCCCGGAAGCGGCTGTTCGCCGGGAGTGTACCCGGACATCTCACGCACCGCGGTGCGGACGAATGACGGAACCATGCCCGGCATTATAACGATACGGCGCGGGAAGTCACCGCATCATGATGAGTCGTCACGGAGAATTGCGAAGACCCATGCTCATTCGGTCCGAATTCGCGCGCTGGCCGCATGCGCGCCGAGTCCCTCGGCCTCGGCAAGTTCGACGATGGCAGGCGCGTCGGCTGCAATCCCGGCGGCGTCGTACGCGCACGACGCTGGCGCGCTTGAGAAATTCGTAGACGCTCACGCCGCTGGAAAAGCGCGCCGTCGTATTCGTGGGCAGGCAGTGGCTGGGTCCCGCAACATAATCTCCCGCCGCGACGGGACTGTATGGCCCAAGAAAAACCGCACCCGCATGTCGAAGTTTCGCGAGCACCGCCGCGGCATCCATCGTCTGGATATTGACGTGCTCCGCCGCGAAACGATTGGCCAGGTCGATCAGCTCATCCATCGAATCGCCGATCACAATCGCGCTTGATTCGGCGAGCGCTTTTTCGATCGGCGCCGCCCGGGTAAGCGTGCGCGTCTGCGACTCGATTTCACGCAATGTCGCGCCAGCCAGTCTTTCGGAGCTCGTCAGGAGGAAGCAGCTCCCCGGATCGTGCTCGGCCTGGGCAATGAGGTCCGCGGCTACGAAGCGCGGATCAGCCGAGTCGTCGGCGAGGACGAGGATTTCGCTTGGTCCGAGAAACCCATCGATTCCCACACACCCCGCCAGGGCGCGTTTAGCGAGCTGCACATATCGATTGCCCGGACCGGCGATTTTATCGACACGCGGGATGCTCTTCGTACCGAAAGCCATCGCGGCGATCGCGGCGGCGCCGCCGGCGCGAAAGACTTCCGTCAGTTTTAGTTCATGACACGCCGCCAGCACCAGGTCACTCCGACCATATTTGCTCGGCGGCGAGCAGACGACGATGCGTTTCACCCCAGCCACCTGCGCCGGGACGGTCAGCATGATCAGAGTGGAGGGATAGGATGCCTTTCCGCCGGGAAAATAAAGCCCCGCGCTATCAAGTGGCGTAAAACGCATTCCCAGCTCGACGCTTCCCCGGCGAACCGTCGGCGGGTCGTTCGGCATCATTTTCGTCTGGTATTCGCGCACCTGTGAAATGGATCGCTCAAGAGCAGCGCGCTGAGCCGGAGAGATTCTCCCCGCGGCATCCGCCATTTCGGCTTCGTTTACGCGAATCTGCGGGGCCGAGAAATTCGGATCATCGAATCGGCGGCAGGAATCGACGACGGCATCGTCGCCACGCTTGGCGACATCCGCCAACACATCCTGGACAGCTTTAACATCTGCTCCGCCCGCCAAGGCAACGGTCGCCGGATCGAGCCGGAGCTGCCCCAGCAGGCTTTCGACCCGAAGTCGATCCGACTCGCGTTTCAAATGCAAAACAGGGATCATTGACGTGAATCATAGGAACGGTCGGAACAGATGGAAGTCGGCGCATTCGCGGGCGATTACAATGCCTCGTCCCGCATCGTTTTACCCAACATTTCAATGATTCTGCATGCGAACCACGCCTCCCCTTGAGCGCCAACTGCAAACGGAGTAGCATTCTCCCCCCCGGTGGCTGGCCGGGAACGGCGGGCATGCGCGATTGCGGCCGGTCGCTGAAATTCAACATCGATTTGAGGTCATTATGTCGTTGGACCGTAGCCTGAAGAGCGCGAACGCCCTGATCCGTCATCGCAACGTGCTGACGCGCGACGAGCGCCTGACGAAACTGAAAGAAGACGAGAAGTGGCGCGATGGGATGAGCGTCTTCGGTCTCCCGAAAGTCGCCCATCGCAAGATGGAACTGGCCAAGGCCGAGAAGGAAGACGCACCGGCGGATGGTGCAGCCGCGGCAGCAACACCCGGCGCGCCTGCCGCCGCCGCTGGCGCCAAGGGTGCTGCGCCGGCCAAAGGCGCCGCGCCGGCCGCAGCGGGAGCGAAAGGTGCGGCCCCTGCTGCCGGAGCCGGCAAGGCGGCTGCGCCTGCGGGGAAGAAGAAGTAAATACCAAGGCGCGGGGTTCGTTCTGGCGGCCTGATTTCGCGAAGCCGCGAGCGGCTGAATTCTCGGTCTTCCTTGTCGCGCTCGAATCTGTGGCAAACCGGTTATGCGCCGCTCATCCAGCGATTTCATTTCTCGTCGTGCTCACGCGGTCGATGCCTCCGGCATCCGCAAGGTCTTCGACCTCGCCGCGAAAATGAAGGATCCGATCAATTTCTCGATCGGCCTCCCCGATTTCGATGTTCCGGAGATTGCGAAGGATGCCGCCATCGAGGCGATCCGCGCCGGGCACAACCGCTATACCCAAACCCAGGGAATCGCCCCGCTCCGCGAGCGAATTCGCAAAGATCTCTCATCCGAGATCGGACGCGATGTCGGAGAAATCCTGATCACCAGTGGTGTGAGCGGCGGACTTTTCCTCGCGATCCTCGCGACGATCGATCCCGGCGACGAAGCAGTCTTTCTCGATCCGTATTTCGTGATGTACAAGCATCTGCTGGCCATGGCCGGCGGCAAGTCGCTGATCGTTGACAGCTACCCCGACTTTCGCTTCCACGCCGACCGGGTCGACCGCGCGATCACGGATCGCACCAAGCTCCTGATCCTCAATTCGCCGAGCAATCCGACCGGCGTGGTAATGAGCGAGGCGGAGGTTCGCTCCGCCGTGGAGGTCGCGCGCAAGCATGATCTACTGATCATCTCCGACGAGATCTACGAACCATTTCTATATGGGACTTCGCCATCGCAACCTCTGGCCTCGGCCGCACGACATTACGAGCGAACGATCATTCTTCGCGGATTTTCCAAGAGCCACGCGATGACCGGTTGGCGTCTGGGATACGCCGCCGGACCGGCCGAAATCATCGCGGAGATGACCAAGCTTCAGCAGTACACGTTCGTGTGTGCGCCGTCGCCTCTCCAGTACGCCGCCCTCAAGGCGATGGATTTTTCGATGAAGGATGCGGTGGCTGCTTATCGCCGCAAACGCGACATGGTGTTCAATCTACTGTCGCGAAAGTTCGAAGTGGTTGAGCCGGATGGGGCATTTTATATTTTCCCCAAAGCGCCCTCGGCGCGAGCGCGACTGATTTCGTCGCCAAGGCGATCGAAAACAATGTGCTGGTGATACCGGGCAATGTCTTTTCGGAGCGTGACACTCACTTCCGAATCAGCTATGCGACGACCGATGAAAAAATCGTCAAAGGTTGTGAAATCCTTTGTTCGCTTGCCTGACACTGAACTCTGAAAAGTACGATGGGACCGGCTCACTGAACTTCAGTGAGCCGGACAAACCCTCACGGTGCCCATCGCGCCGTCACATTGACCGCCCCGGATTGCGACGCTACGGTTGAACCATGCCCGTTTCCCGCGGAAAAGTAGTGGTCGCGATGAGCGGCGGCGTTGACTCGTCGGTGGCGGCGGCGCTGCTGCGCCGCGACGGGTACGAAGTACTCGGCGTCTTCATGCGACTCGGCTCCCCCGCCGGTGTCGAAGCCGCCGAACCGGCGGAAGAAAGCTGCAAGACCGACGGAAAGAACAAGCAGGGATGCTGCTCCGTGCTGGATGCCGTCGACGCGCGGCGTGTGGCGGGCATGCTTGATATTCCGTTTTATGTCTTGAATTTCCAGGAAGACTTCGGCCGGGTCATCGACTATTTCGTGGACGAATACAATCGCGGCCGTACTCCCAATCCCTGCGTGCGGTGCAACGACTGGCTTAAATTCGGCAAGCTGGCGCAATATGCAAAGGCGGTCGGCGCCGATTACGTCGCCAGCGGGCATTATGCGCGGATCGAATCGGACAGCGCGACCGGCCGCAACCGGCTCATGCGCGGGCGCGATCATCGCAAGGACCAGAGTTACGTCCTCTTCGGAATGAATCGAGCCAACCTCGATCACACGCTTCTGCCGATCGGCGGCTTCGAGAAACACGAAGTCCGCGCGATGGCCGAAGAGATGAAACTGCCCGTCTTCAATAAGCCGGATTCGCAGGAGATTTGTTTCGTTCCCAACAACGATTATGCGGCCCTCGTGCGCCGCGGCGCACCGGAGGCGTTTGCCGACGGGGAATTCGTTACGCCGGCGGGAGCGGTCGTTGGCCGTCACGAAGGGCATCAGCATTTTACCGTTGGACAGCGCAAGGGACTGGGCGTGGCGCTCGGGTATCCGGTTTATGTCACGTCGATCGACGCCACTTCCAACCGTGTGACGCTCGGAGAGAAGGAATCTCTCCTGTCGAGCGGTTTGGTTGCGCGGCAGATCAACCTGCTGGGAGACGAATTGCGCGACGGTTCGGCCCCCTTCAAATGCCTGGCAAAAATTCGCTACAACCACGATCCCCAGCCGGCCACGGCGTTTCTTGCCGGGGCCGACGAACTGCACGTGCGATTCGATCAGCCACAGAGCGCGATCACGCCGGGACAGGCGGTCGTCCTTTACGCCGACGAGATGGTCCTCGGCGGCGGGTGGATTGATTCGGCGCTTGAACCGGCGTCCAACGGTATCAAAGAGGAAGCAAAAGCGGAGGGATGAGGGATAAACAGTAATTTCGGGCGTTTTCTTCATTCAGTTCATCGTTCATACTTCATCCTTCATCCTTCATCCTTCATTCTTTTCCCCCTCTTGCGATAATTCCCAAGGCGAATAGGGTGCGTGGCGTGCTGGCGCGAAACGTCCTCATCTTCCATAGCGGGGCGTTGGGAGACTTCGTCCTCACCTGGCCGATGACGCTGGCGCTTGCACGGCTGTTTCCGCAGAGCCGGATTTTTTGTATCACGCACGGCCAGAAAGGCGCTCTGGCCGAGCGCGTGCTTCGTGTGGAATCGGCGGATATCGAATCCGGCTGGCATGCACTGTTCGGCCAATCGCCGGAGCTACCCGAGCGCGCCGATAGCTTGCTTCGCGGCGCCCACACGATCGTCAATTTCTCCGCGGAATCCGCCGGACCGTGGGAAGGGAACGTTCGCTCGATCAATTCCGCCGCCCGGCTCTCGCTTTTGTCAGCCAAACCACCGGATGATTTCGTCGGGCACATGGTCGATTTCCTGATCGATCAATGGAAAGGCTGGCCGGCGGCGCACGCCACCGTCGAGCAACTCCTGCGGGGAATCAACGAACGCGGGCTGACGGCTGGCGTGCTGGACCCACAGGCGATTCTGATCCATCCCGGCAGCGGCAGCCCCACGAAAAACTGGCCGGCCGAACGTTTTCTGGAGCTTGCCGGTCAATTCAAAAAGCTCGGACAACCGATCCGATTCGTTCTGGGCGAGGTGGAACTGGAGCGATGGCCGGCGGAAACGATTCGCAATTTGCCGCGGCCGGAGAAGTCGTTCGGCCTGCGACCTATGCCGATCTTCTGGCCGAGTGCTCGCGTGCCCGGCTGTTCATCGGCAATGACAGCGGCCCGGCCCACCTGGCCGGAATCGTCGGAATTCCCACGATCGCGCTATTCGGCCCGATGTCGCCGGCGCGATGGAAGCCGCTCGGGCCGAAGGTGCAGGCCATCGAGGGGCCGCTGGAAAGGATCAGCGTCAAGGAGGTAATGGAATGCGCTTTATCCCAGTTGAAAGTTGAGCGTTGAACGGCTGAACGTTGGACGTTGAACGTTAATTCCAATGACGGAAAAACGTTCAAAACGATTAACGGTCAATGAATAAACCGCATTTCCCCGAAGTCCGGGATGATCGAATACGGAATCCACGATCCGGGCCGATAGCCCGCCGGCCAATATACGAAAAAGGCACGGCCGAGCATGAATCGCTCGGGCACCCGGCCCGATTCCACAAAGGGCAATCCTTCGCGCGGCAACTCGACCGGCACATGCCAGGTACGTGCGTCGCCGCTGACCAACGAATTGTCGCCCAGTACAAAATATTCGCCACGACCCAAGTGGACGATGGAATCAGGAATGGCCCAGTAAAGCGAATAGCCGCGGCCACGGCCGAGGTAGTAAATATCGCGAGACAGCAGAAGATGTTGGATCGTGCAGCTCTGCCGTGCTGCCTCGATGCGAACCACCGGGTAAGCGAAAGGATCGACAGCGCCGCCTTCGGCTCGGTCCCAAAGCTCGGCGACCTTCGGAGAGTATTGGGCGTCGGTCGTTTCCAGAACTTTCTTTCCGTTCACTCGGACAGCGACGCGATAATCAACATTCTCCAGCTCGAGCTGAACGAAATCCGCGCTGGATAATGCCGGAAGATCAATCGTCTGAAGAACCGTTTCGCCCTGGATGCGCAGATCTTCGTCGTTCATGCCGGAAGCGCGCGTAGCGTGGACGAGACTCAATTTGCCGCGATCGATCCGCGCCATGAAGCAGTCTTCTGATTTAGTCATCAGAAGCTGAAGCGGGCCTTCCCCGCCATTGCGGCGATAGAAACAGCTCAACTTCAGGTCGGAAACGGGTTGCGGCGGATCAAAACCGCCGGTGCCGACGTGCCCGGATCCCCATTCAACGACATCGTATGCCAGCCAATCATTCAGGCCGTGGGTGTGGGGCTCATCCGGTAGAAAGGAAATGGCGCCTAAGCCGTCGGAATTGTCAAAGGTAAAAGTCCGGCTGGAATGGGCGGCATCGCCAAGATTCCATCCCTTGCCTCCGCTGACCGTCTGCCAGGGCTGCCGCCACGCAGCGTCTCGTTCGCCGGGATCGAGGTGCGGAATGTAATCGTTGTCATAGACAGTGCGCCACAACGCCTGCTGGGCCGACGGGCTCTTGCGTTCGATGTGGAAATCGGCCGGCCCGCTGGCGTTGAACGGACCGGAATAGACGTCGCCGTCGAGGACCACGATACTGCTGTCGGGAAGGCCAACCAGTCGCTTGATGTAATTCTGGGCGTACTCCGGGTCCTTGGCGTCATGTTTCCCCTGTTCGTCGGGGCTCTTAAAAACAACCACGTCCCATCGGTGGGGATTTTCGAAGAGATAAAGATATTTCTGGACGAGAATCCGGTCGCCGAAGCGGACCGCCTGGCGGGGATTCGAATTGATCAGAAAATTGCAATTGGGGCAACGGACCGGGGGCCTTTGCGCTTCGCTCTGAATATTGGTGTCATCATTTCGGTCGCGCGAGCTGTAACCCACGTCGAACGTATATCCGCAATCCGGGCACTGCATGCGAATATGAGCGCCGTAAAGCGTCGGAGCCATCGAACCCGTGGGAATCACGAACGCTTCCACTACAAACGCCCGGAAAACAAATGCCAGGATGAACGCGACGAGGATGGATTCGATCGTTTCCTTGACGTTGGTTTGAGAACTTTCCCCTGGTCCGCCGCTCGCCGGCTTCGCTGATGAAGGAGCGCTGCTACTGGACGTCTTTATGTGCACATCCGTGTCCAAAGGTGCAGCGGCAGACGAGGTTCCCTGAGGCGAAGTCGGCATGTGATGCATCGTATGCGATCAGACTCGGGGCGGAAAGCTGGATTACTGCCTTGCCTGGTGCGGTGACTCTTTGGAGCTTCAGCTCGATTTCACGGCCCCGCCGTCGCCACCGAGGGTCGCGGATTGGTCATCAGCGGCTCCAATGCGTCACGGAAGGAGCGAACCTCGTCGAGCGACAGTGGCGACGATGCGCCGCTTCCAACGACGCAGTAAAATCCGCCTTCGTGAACGAAACCGCTGATCGGGTGGCTCGAAACGACAGTTTCATATGGCTTGTCATTGACTGCGGACGGTATCACCGAGGCAGGGAGTGAAAAGATTGAGACTGCCTGATGGTGTTGCCCTTTAAACAACAGATGCGCGGAATCGGTTTTCCCGACGGGGCAAACACTGGCGCCTTCGAACGTCCACCCGTCTCCTTTCAACGGTCCCGAAAGAATGGGGAACCCCAAACGCCACTTCATGTCCGTCGCGATCTGCGAATAATTCTGTCGCGGCACGCCGGGCATGTGATGGTCCGGGCGCGCGAGCAGCCGTCATGCCGCATAACCAGATCGGCCGCGAGCGTCGCGGGCAGCGCCGAGGCCACCGGGGCAATTGGATTGGGATTTCCCGATCTGACGCCGCTGATTCGAATCGCGAGCAATCCGCACCCCAGAACCACCACTGCCGCCGCGGCCAGGCCGACCAGGCGATAGTGACGAAGGGCCCGGCTTGGGGGTACAGCGCCCGCCAATTGGCTGGCGGAGGCAATGATGCGGTTGCGAATTTCCTGGGGCGTCGGCTTGCCGCCCCAGGCCCGGCGCACGGCGTCTTTCAGCGCCGGATCGTCAAAATTCTCTTTGGGGTCAATATCCATCGCAATCGGAGCCCACTCTTTCAACAAACACCCGCAAAGCTCTATTCCACCAGCTTTCCCGAGGCATCGGCGACGGTGCGGAGAGATTCGGCCAAACGACGCCGCGCACGATGCAATCGGCTCATCACCGTTCCAATTGGAATGCTGACCGCCTCGGCGATCTCCTTGTAGGAAAATTCCTCGACGGCCCAGAGCAACATGACGATTTGATAATCTTCGGGAAGCTCCTGAAGTGCCGCCGCGAGCCGATCATCCAATTGTTCGAGTGTGTCATGGGTGAAGGCGGCCATTCCATCAACGGGTCCGCTCCACGCCTCGAGCGATTCGTTTTCCATCGCCAGCGGCTGCCGCGCCTCGCGCTCTGCGTCATTGACGCGCAGATTATGCATGATGCGGATCAGCCACGGACGAATGCCGTACTTCGTCAGATCAAAACCTTCGCGCGCCGGAACGCGCGTAGATAGGTGTCCTGCAGCAGATCGCCGGCTCGCTCCGGATCGCGCGTCAGCCTGCACGCCACCCGATAGAGCAGGTCGATCTGCTCCAACGCAAGCTTCTCGAATTGATCCGGAGACAATTTCATCAGACCCCCGCGCCAGACGATACGCGTCAATGCCGATTTCGGCCAGAATCACTCACGCCCGTGCCGATTTGGGAATGACCACAATGCTCTTGGGCATGGTGGGACAATCGTGATGGCAAACGCCGCAACCGGTGCAGCCGTCTTCCTTGACCTCAATTATTCCGTCGCGCAGATCCAGGGCTTCGTGACCCACGGGGCAATGGTCCACGCAAATGGTGCATTCCTGACCGATGGTGCGAAGGCAGGATTGCTCGTTCCAGAGAGCGGTTCCCATATCGATCTGGTCGCGCGGCGTTTTGACCAGCGCCTCGCTGGGACAATGTTCCATGCAGCGCAAGCCGTCGCAAAGAACGCACGGGGCCGCCTCGACATCGATGTAGGGAACGCCTTCGCCTTTGATGCAGTTTGGATCGATCTTGATGCACTGAACCGGACAAACGTTGACACAGGTCCCGCATCGGCTGCACGTATCGTGAAACGCATGTTCCTCGAGCGCTCCCGGCGGACGCACCCAATTGCTGACGACCGGCTCATCAAATGCATGGAGTGAAAAGTCCGAACGCGGTGCCGTCGCAGGGGGATGTGGATCTTCCGGCGGTTCCAGTTTGCCGATCTGATGCGCAACGCGCTCGAGCGGCTTGACCACCACCGAAAGCGGCTTCAGCAACTCATTGAGTCCCGCGCAAAAAATTTCCGCCGATCGATCGGCTGATCGTCGGAAAACGTGCGGTGGGAATCGGGCGCGCCGACGGATTTGCGAAATTTATTCCACCAGGCGCCTAAATCCATATCAGCGCATTATATGCGTATAATCCAAAGATGCATGGCTTGACCCGCGAAGTACGCTTCGCCATCAATTCAGGCGACGACGCGGAGACTTCCGAGCGAGCCGCCAACGGGTTCGGAGGGGCGCGGCAGCTCCTCGGCTTCGGACATTTTTTTGTGCTGCGCGTCAAGCTGAATGGGAAGATCAATCCGACAAGCCAATATCTGATCAATATTAAAGAGGTGGATCGCGTCGTCCGTGGCCGCGTTGCTCCACGAATGCGCCAATTGCTCACCGGCGGAAATTCGCCGCGCCCGGAGCAGGCTGCAATTGAAATCGATCGCTTGCTGCGCCACGCGTGGCCGGACGTGAGCCTGGATGAAATTCGCCTCTTTCTTACTCCCTATTTTTCGGTTGGCATATCCGCCCCGGAGCATTCGATGGTGCGACTGAGCCAGAAATTCGAGTTTTCCGCGTCCCACCGGCTTCACAATCCCGATCTTTCCGATGAAGACAATCGCCGCCTCTTCGGCAAGTGCAACAACCCGCACGGCCACGGTCACAATTACGAACTGGAGGTAAAACTGGTTGGGATACCGGACGAAAATGGCGTGCTGCTCGACCTGCCGGAGTTCGAACGCATCGTCGTTTCGACCGTGATTGATCGATACGATCACAAAAATCTGAATGTCGAACTTCCCGAGTTCCGCCAGACGAACCCAACCGTCGAAAATATCGCCCAGGCGATTTTTGAGCTCCTCAAGCCGCGGTTCAGCAAAACAGAAGCGAAATTAATGTCGGTAACCGTATGGGAAACGCCCAAAACCTGGTGTGAGTACGCGGATGATTGATGCACGGCCTGACGTTTGCTTATCTATTCTCAGGTTGATTGAATTGGAGTGATCCCATGAATTCCAAGTTCAAATGCGTGT
Organism: uncultured Phycisphaerales bacterium; assembly: GCA_963754335.1. Taxonomy (GTDB): domain Bacteria; phylum Planctomycetota; class Phycisphaerae; order Tepidisphaerales; family Tepidisphaeraceae; genus JBBSDP01. The sequence goes on along the minus strand of CAVWFQ010000003.1, from coordinate 940,517 downwards.
TGGCTGGCACGGCGCTGACCGGCCTGCTTGGTCTGGCCGGCTGCGAAGCGGACTATTATCCCGACGCCTATCCCGCCGCGGAATACGCTATGCCCTATCCGGCTGGATACGACGTTTATTACTACGGCGGGTGGTACGACGGACCTAACTGGTATTGGCGCGATCGTTACGGGCACATCTATCACGAGCGGCGCCAGGATCACGAGGTTCGCGTGCAGCGTGAACATTTCGACCAGCGGGCGATCCACGGCGCGTACGAGGGTCGAGCGGCCCATCCCGGTCCCGGCCCGGCACATGAAGGCCATCCGTCTGCCGCCGCGCATGGCGGGGGTGGCGAACATGGAGATGGCGGCGGACATCGTTAGCCGAGGGCATTACACGTCCTGTTCTGACATTTGCTAAGCTCGGCTGGATGCCAGAGCTTCCCGAAGTTCAAACGGTAGTCGACACGCTGCGACCCCGGGTCGTTGGAAATACAGTTCTCACAGTTCGGCTCAAGCGGGCGGACATCGTCCAGCCAGCGGGCATCAACCTCTCCTCCCGGTTGAAGGGACGATCGGTGCAAGAGATCGATCGCAGGGGAAAACGCATCGTTTTTACCCTCGACAACCGGGAACAGTTCTACATTCATCTGGGGATGAGCGGCCAATTGACCGTCGCTCAAAGTCCCCGCACTCCGCAGCCCCCTCACACGCATTTGCTGATCAATCTCAGCACCGGCGCTCAATTGCGATTCTGCGATCCGCGCCGCTTCGGCGGAATCTGGTGGCTTGGGAAAGGTTTGGATTGCGGCGGCGGAATGGGCCCGGAACCCTTGACGATCCGCCCGCATCAACTGGCAGAACGCCTCTCGAAGACGGGGCGCGCGATTAAGACGGCCCTCCTCGACCAGACGTTGATCGCCGGGATCGGAAATATTTATGCCGACGAGGCTCTCTTTGCCGCCGGGATCCATCCGCTTACTCGCGCCAGCGATCTGTCGGCGGCACAGGTCTCCCGTTTGTGCCGATCGATCAAATCGACACTACGCCGGGCGATTCGCCATGGCGGCAGCTCGTTGCGAGACTATGTCGACGCGAACGGCTCGTCGGGTCGATATCAGAATCGCCATGACGTGTACGGGCGGACGGGCAAACCGTGCCGGCATTGTGCAACGCCTCTCCTTCGAATCGTAACAGGCGGGAGATCAACTCACTTTTGCCCAAATTGCCAGAGAGCCACGTCCGGAAAAATCGCCAGCAGTAAAATGCCCGGACAAAAATAATGGAATTGATATGGTTCCACGCCGGAATGAAGTAGAATAACCCCGCTGTCCATATCCCGTCCGATCCGGTTCAAGTTGTGTCTTGTCGAAGCGCGAACAATCGGTGCGACATGATCTACAGAAGATGCGGCTTCACGCTTGTGGAATCCCGGCGCGCCGGGATGAGCAGGGGGATATGGATATTACGGCCATCCGCCGCGCATGTATCCGGGATTTGCCGTCACGGCATTCAGCGACTCATCGGACAGGATTCTCTATTGGGAAGCGGAGGAATCCGCGGCGCTCAGCGGAGTCTACGCGTGGAATGACGGCAGCAGCTATCCATCCGAAGAAGGTTTGGCGACCCGGCATTACACGGGAGCGAACGTCGGCCTGCTCGACGGACATGTTCAGTGGATGAGCCAGGCCGACTTTACCGCACAACAAAATGCGTCGCCTGGCATGCTTTGGTTTAACCCTCTCTCCGCCAGCGGACATTGAACCCGCCTTCGGTCGTCGGCCGCCCGCCGCTTGACCTCACCCCGTCGCCCCGGATACTGCGGTATACAGCGGGGTTTGTTGTTCTTCTTTCGGCGGCGGTGATTCAATGAAAATGTCATGGGCCCAAATCGGTGTTTGCATAACAATTTGTGTCGGCGCGACTACGGCGTACGGAGTCACTCCGACGCCCAAAGAACTGCGCCGCTCGACCGACTGGGCCGCCGAGCGTTTCGACCGCGATCCCGCGCAGCTTCAGCCTGCGGCGGATTCACCAGGATTGGTCGTCGTGGCGAATCACGATCCGGTTCAGCACAACGCTCGATCGGGCAAGCCGCTGAATCTCGCCGGACAACAGTACACGCGAGGGCTTTACTGCCACGCCATCAGCCAGATCATCGTCCGCCTTCCCGGTCCGGGTAAATCATTCAGCGCCCTGGCCGGCGTGGACAGCAACGCCGACACGAGCGGCGGAAAGGGGAGCGTCGTTTTCTCTGTCGAAGTGGCCGGCAAGGAGGCGTTCAATTCCGGCGTCGTCCACGAAAACACGCCCGCCCAGGCGGTGAATGTAGACCTGAGCGGAGCGACGAGCTTTGTCTTGAAAATCGGCGACGCCGGAGTTGGCATCGCCTCCGATCAATCCGATTGGGCCGATGCAAAAGTTATTCTGCAGGACGGCCGTGAGCTGTGGGTCGGCGATTTGCCCGAGATTGCCCCCCCACCCAGCGCATATTTCTTTTCATTTCGATATCAGGATCGCCTGTCCGATTCGCTGCTGGGCCAGTGGAAGGCAACACGCGAGACCCGCATCCTCGACGCAAATCGAACGGCTCGCACCCAAACCTGGACTGATCCAGCGACGGGCCTGATCGTTCGATGCGAATCGATCGAATACAAGGACTTTCCAGTTATTGAATGGACGCTCCACCTGAAGAACGGCGGACAATCGGACACGCCGATCATTTCGCAGATTCAGTCGATCGATGTGGCGCTTTCGGCGGCAGACGGAGCGGCCGGGCCAATCCTCCATCACAGCCGCGGTTCGCCGGCCGGGAAGCAGGACTACGAGCCGATGCAAACTCGTCTCGATTCGCCGAGCGCGACGGCGCATTTCGCTGGTGCCGGCGGGCGGCCGACCAACAGCGACATGCCCTATTTCAATGTTGAAGACGGTCAGGGCGCCGGGACAATTGCCGTCATCGGTTGGCCGGGACAGTGGTCGGCCGACTTCAGTCACGGCCCGGGCCGCTCCGTCCGTCTTCGCGGCGGGCAGGAATTGACGCACCTGGTTCTCCATCCCGGCGAAGAAATTCGCACCCCCCTCTCCGTTCTTCTCTTTTACAACGGAGACTGGCTGCGCGGGCAGAATCTGTGGCGCCAATGGATGATCGCGCACAACGTTCCACACGGCAACGACGGTAAAGTTCCCACCTCCCTGCTGCTGGCATGCAGCTCACACCAGTTCGCGGAAATGATCAACGCCAATACCGCCAATCAGATTCAGTTCATCGACGGGTATCAGTCGCACGGCATCAAGCTCGATTATTGGTGGATGGACGCCGGGTGGTACATCAACAACGGTTCGTGGGTCAATATCGGTACGTGGGAAGTCGATCAGAAACGCTTTCCCGGCGGCCTGCGCGCCATCAGCGACCATGCCCACGAAAAAGGGGTGAAGACGATCGTCTGGTTCGAGCCCGAACGCGTGACGGCGGGAACCTGGATCACGATAAACCATCCGGACTGGGTCTGGGGCGGCGCGGCCGGCGGATTGCTCAAGATCGGGGATCCCGAGGTTCGCCGATGGCTCGTCGATCATGTCGACAAATTGATCAACACCGAAGGGATCGATTTCTATCGCCAGGACTTCAACATGGATCCGCTTGAGTTCTGGCGAAAGGCGGACCAGCCCGATCGCCAGGGAGTGACGGAAATCCGCCATGTTGAAGGGTACCTGGCCTATTGGGATGAGCTCCGCGCCCGCCACCCGGGAATGTTCATTGACACCTGCGCTTCGGGCGGACGCCGCAATGATCTGGAGACGCTCCGCCGGGCGCTGCCACTCCTCCGCAGCGACGAGATCATGGAGCCGACCGGGCAGCAGAATCACACCTATGGAGTATCCCTTTGGATTCCCTTTAACGGCACGGGAATGGGCGAAGATGCGGATCCGTATGTACTTCGAAGTCAGATGGCGTTAAGCAACACGGCCTGCTGGGATGTGCGCGATGAGAAACTCGACTACGCCGGCATTCGCAATTTGCTCGCCGAGCGGCAGGCGATCGCGCCGTTGCGTCTGGGGGATTATTATCCGGTGAGTGAGTATTCGCCGGGTAACGATGCCACGATTGCGTGGCAATTTGACCGTCCCGATCACGGAGACGGGATGGTTCAGGCATTCCGACGACCGGACGCCAAAGCCGACTCGATGCTTCTGAAATTACACGGGCTCGATCCGGCCGCGAGCTATCGGGTGCATGATCAGGATGAAACCGGCTCAACCACGACGACCGGCGCTCAATTGATGGAAGGGCTCACGGTCAATTTCAAAACGAAGCCAGCGGCCAAGCTGATTCGCTACGAGCGCGCGAACTAGAGATGGGACACCAAAGCCAACGCCCCGGCGGTTTGCCTGCCGGGGCGTTTTTCTATTTCTCGTTCGATTCCAATCTCTAATTGCTCTTCTGAACAGTCTTGTCGGTGGAGACGTCGCCGGTTACCGGATTCTTGGTCGTCGTCTCCTCTTCATGGGTGTGCTGGCCGAGGATGTTGGTCTTGTCGCTGGAGCTGTGCGATGTCTCGCAACCAGTGATGTACAACGAACCGAACGACAGTACGGCCAGGATGATAATGCTTGCAGCTTTCATGGTGCACCTCTTTCTAAAAGAACTGATGACCCGGAGCGATGCACGCACATCACTTCCGTCAACAGAATACTGCTTGAGCAAAGGTCATGCCGCCGAGCTGAACCGGTAGCAATCATCGATTTCGCGCGGAATTCCGGGTGAAATGCGACAAAGACGGCGCGAGTCAAGACTTTCCGTCCGCCGTCACATCCGGAAATCTTCAGCAGGCGTTCCAGACACTGACGCTGCCCGAGTTGCAGTGGAAATCGGCGTCGCCGCTTTCGTCGGTTGTGACCGGATCGGGAACGTGCCCCGTCATATCGCGAAATGTTGTTCTGGGACATGCGGTCTTCATTCGCTTGGAACCTGGATCTCCTGACGACATCACCACCGCCAGCGTGCCTGGATGCTCGGCGTCGCCGCTCCATGTCCAGCCGATGCATTGTGGATGGTCGAAATAATCGTGCAGTTCGCCGTAGGCGTGTTTCTGTCGCGCCTGGATGAAGTCGTCGATCAACTTACGGTGACTCGTCAGTTTGTACTTTCCCTCCGCGTCGCCCGGATTTCCAAAATAGTCGCCGTAGAACAGACAGGGATAGCCGTGCTCGCGGAGCAGTATCAGGGCATATGCGAGCGGCTTGAACCAATCATCGACCCATGACTCCAGGGATTGTCCCGGCTGACTGTCGTGGTTGTCCACGAACGTTACCGCCATCAGGGGATTTTTCTGAACGAGCGTCTGGTCGAGAATTTTGGAGAGATCGAAATCGCGCCCTTTCTTCGACGCCTCGTGTAGCTTGAAATGGAGCGGCACGTCGAACATGCGCATCGTCCCGCCGGTGACGTCGATATATTTCTGGAGCTCATCGAGACTGCCCGTCCAGTATTCACCGACTGCGAACAACTCACGGCCTTTGAAATGCGCGCGGAGCTGGCCCAGCCAATCCTTGTAAAAGCTGGCGGGGATGTGCTTCACCGCGTCGAGCCGAAAGCCGTTGAGGTTGGTGGTCTCCACCAGCCACTTTCCCCACTCGAACAGTTCTTTTTTTACGTCAGGATTGTATTGATCGACATCGGCTCCCATCAGGTAATCAAAGTTGCCGTGCTCGAACGCAACCTCGCCGGAAAAAGTTTTTCCCTTCACCCGGTAGATATGGCCGCTCTCATTTCTTTTGTTTGCATCGGCGCCGAAAGCCACGAAATGCGGCCAGTGCCATTTAAAGGCGGAGTATTTTTCGCCACGGCCGGGAAATTTGAAATGCGACCAGGCGCGTATCTTGAAAGGCGCGGGACTGATGGTGATGTTGCGATTCTCGTTGGAGACTTCCTCAACTTCGACTTCCTCCGTTTCATCGCCGCCGAGTCGGTGACCCAAAACAGTGTCGGCATAGGCGTCCATCCCGACCGCCTGAACCGCCTTGATCGCGGCCAGATATTCCTCTCGCGTTCCGTATTTCGTTCGCACGCTCCCCTTCTGATTGAATTCGCCAAGGTCATACAGGTCATAGGGTGCGTAGCCGACGCCGGCTGCGCCCTCCATCGTCTTATGGGCCGGCGGCATCCAAACCGCGGTCGTGCCCAGATTGCGAATTTCCTGCGCCCGCTCCGCCAGCTCGCGCCAGAGGCTTCCGTCAGTTTTGCAGTTCCACTCGAAATATTGAAACATGACACCTTTGCCCATTGATCGAAACTCCACCAGAGGAAATGTTGAAGGACGAATATCCGACGCGTGAGTTTGCGAAACTCTAGACGCGGCACCAATGGTTGGCCAACAGTGAAAATGTCTGGCAGCCGCATTTCGGTGGTTACTGAATATGCGGAATCGAAGTGGAACAGAACGGCGGCGCGACCCCCGGCACACAAATCAGCGCCTCAACGTCGGCCAACTGTGGCGAGGGGAATTAACGGGCGGGAGCGATCGATCTCGCCAAACGCTTGTAGCTTTGAAATCAATTGCGGAGTCCGCGCCCGGCTCATGTCCGCCGGCGACGGGAGAGAAGCCCAACGCCGATGATTGCAGTCAAGGCAAAGCTCGCGGGCTCGGGTGTAGTACCAAATGCGCGAAGCTCGTTCAGTCCGTACGAGGTCGTACTGCCGTTGCAGCATTCGGTGCCAGATACAGCGACGCTTTTCGGTTCAAAGGCGATGTAACGATAAAAACCCGTATTCGTGACGGAGAACGCTTGGGCGGGAATCGGGTCCGTGCCGTTGTTCGCGGCGGTAAGTGTCCCGCTCACAAGGGTGACCGCAGTGCCCGGGGTTATTTCGAAATTGCCACCGCCGGTGTCGGTCGCCTGTTTGCTGCCAACGATCAGGAAATCGCCGGTGCCGCGATCATTGTAATCACCGTTGTGTGTATTGAATAGATCGATTTCGCTGAGCTGATACTCCGCACCGAGATCGATGGTGATATAGGCGTTGGCCGGACCATTATCCGGATTGAGCCAAAAACCGCTGCTTGTCGGGCTGGCCGACTGACCGATCTCATGGACGTCGCCTGTCTGCGTATCGAGGATATTTGAAGCCGGAAACCGTGGATCGGGATAAGAACCGGACGTGCCGATCACATTGGCAGGGACAAGGCTGATCTGTGCGCCGTGAGCAAAAGTGCCAACCGACACCAGACCGACTGCGAAGGCCACGGCAGATGTAAATCGCTTCATTTGTCCGCTCCCGATTTGAATTGCTTACCGCCACCCCACTAAATGGCAATTTACAGGAAAATGTTAAATTTGCAAGTCAAAACTTTTCTGCATCGTTTCCATTCACGACCAGGAATTTCGTTACAGGCCCTTCGCCTTAAGAGTCGAACAACCCGTGCTCCCATAAATCCGATAAAGGGTTGCACACCGCGTCCGGGCAGTGTAAACTACCGTTCGCACTTCAAGATTCTGCGGGGTTCGAGAATGAACATTGTATTCCGAATCGCTTCGTTGAACCGAATTCAGCGTGTCGCTGCGTTCACGCTTGTGGAACTGCTGGTGGTGATCGGGTTGATCGCCGTCCTCATTTCTATGCTGCTCCCCGTCCTCGCCAAAGTGCGCGGGGCGGCCCAGGAAGTGGTCTGCATGAGCAATCAAAAGCAGATCATGATGGCGTTTCTCATCTTCTCCACCGAGCACCAGGGGCACTTGCCCGGCAATTACTTTGACTCGATTTACCAGCAGCCAACCGACGCCGAGAAGCGCGATTTTCTCCTCGGTGACGATCCCAATCAGGGTAACGCGGCGTTACAGGTCCTGGATGGGCCGCAGAACGGCACGATTTACCGCTACCTCAATGACTCCAAGGTCTATCTCTGTCCAGCATACGATATAGGCAATCCGTTCAATGTTGGCGCGGGAAGCAACGGCCGGTTCGACTACGCGGCGTTCATCGCGTTCGCCGGCGCGAAGGTGACCAACATCGAACTGAACGCCCAGTTTCTATACACAACTGGACCATTTGCGGGACAGTTCGACACAACGGTCTATACCCCTATCGTCTGCGAAGAGGAGCCGCAGGGTGGTATCAACGGCGGCAACGTCGAAGGAGGCCACTGCAACAGCGACCGCATCGGCCACTACCATCGCGGTGGCGGCTTTTACGCGACGATCGATGGCAGCGTCCACTGGTTTTTGGAACCCCCATCCGAGGACGCATGGAACTGGCTCGCCTTGGCGCCGAGCGGCACGTGGCGCTGGCTCGGGAGCGGCCAGTCGCCAGGATGGGGATGGTGGGACCGCCAGTAATTGTCCAACACTTCTTGTATACGGGCGTTGACGTCTGGCGCCACGTTTGAACTGTCCCACCGCCGCCGATACGATTCCGGCACTTCATGCACGAGAAGATGCCGTCGTCGTCCATCCCCCCGCTGCCTCTTTCGTCCAAGGCCCGGCGCACCCACGAACAGCCGATCAGTTTTCTGATGGCAATGGCTCTGCATGATCCCCATCTGATCAATCTGGCGGCGGGATTTGTCGATCCGTTCACGTTGCCGGTTGAGGAATGCCGCCTCATTTCCGAGCGGCTCTTCTCGGATCCGAGTCGCGGGCGCAGCGCTTTGCAGTACGACACGACGCTCGGCCTGCGCGATCTGCGTGCCCGGGTCCTTCGTCACCTTGAAAGCCTGGAGCAAAAGCCGGCGGCGGCGATGGGACTCACGCCCGACCGGCTGCTCATTACCACTGGTTCGCAGCAGTCCCTCTATCTCGCCGCCGACAGCCTGATCGATCCCGGCGACATCGTCATCGCCGCCAATCCCACCTATTTCGTCTATACCGGAACCCTCACTTCCCTCGGGGCCCAAGTTCTGGCGGTTCCGATCGACGACGATGGAATGGATGTTGAAGCGGTGGCACGTCTTCTCGACCGGCTGCAGAAGCAGGGACGACTCAATCGCGTCAAATTCATTTACTGCACCAGCTATTTCGATAACCCCACCGGCCTGACGCTGTCGGCGCAGCGCCGGCCGCGGCTCCTCGATATCGCCAGATCGTTCAGCCGGGACCATCGCATTCTGATTCTCGAAGACGCGGCGTATCGCGAGCTGCGATATGACGGGGAGGCTCTCCCGTCGATCAAATCGTACGATGCCGAAAACCGATTCACGGTCCTGACGCAGACATTCAGCAAGCCGTTCGCGCCCGGGCTCAAGCTGGGTTACACCGCGATGCCGGAGGATCTCCTGCATGCGATGGTGCAGCAGAAGGGAAATCACGATTTCGGCTCGGCCAACCTGGCTCAGCACATCGCGCTGGAATCGATGCGTGACGGGCTCTATCTGAAACACGTCGATCTGCTGCGCGATCGCTATCGCGGCAAACGCGACGCGATGCTGGCCTCACTGAAAAAATATCTGGGCGAGGATTCGGCCATCTCCTGGACGCACCCGCACGGAGGGCTATACGTCTGGCTGACGTTGCCGCCGTCGATCGACACATCGCGCGGCTCGGAGATGTTTACCGCGTGCGTGAAGGCCGGCGTTCTCTACGTGCCCGGAGATTACTGCTATCAGCCCGACGAAAACGGAACGATCCCCCGAAACCATCTTCGACTGAGCTTCGGGCAGGTCGCGTCCGAACTGATCGAGCCGGGCATTGAGCGGATCGCTCGCGTGATCCGGTCGTTATCTGCAGGCGCGATGGCTGCCACCGGCTCAATCGGGCGAAGCGACGCGGATCCGACATTTGTTCCCAGTCGTTCAAGATGAGCCGCACCCTCTTCTGGTACATCTTCAAGGACCTTTTCCGCATCTTCATGATGGCGTCCGGCGCGCTCGCCGGGATCATGAGTTTCGGCGGGCTGCTCCGTCCCTTGACGCATCAGGGGCTGGACCTCGGGCAAGTCGGCCAGGTGCTGACATTTTTCGGCCCGGCCATGACGACCTATTCCTTCCCCATCGCCGCACTGTTCGCCACGACGGTCGTCTACGGAAGACTCTCGGCAGACAACGAACTCACCGCCTGCCGTGCCGGTGGGATGAGCCTGATGTCGCTGACCGTCGCCGGCCCGGCCCTTGTTCTCGGACTGGTCGTTGCCGTAGTGAGCCTCCTTTTTCTCTGTTTCCTTGTGCCAACGTGCACGCTCAAAGTGGAGAAAGTTCTCTATTCAAACCTCGCGAAGCTCGTCGCCAACCGAATCCAGCGAACGCATGAAATACCATTCGGCGAGGCGACGATTTATGCGCAGGACGCCTATCTTCCCCCGGCGAACACCGTGCCGGCCGGGCAGCAGCAGGTCGTTTTGCAGGGCCCGACCATTGTCACCGTCGAGCGGCCGATCCCCGGCGAACGCGATTATCGTGTTCCCAAGGAATTCATGACCGCCGGGCAGGCGCTGGTCTATATCAGGCAGCGACCCGATGACGAGCAGGTCGATCTCACCGTTCGCCTGATCCGCGGTTTCAAATTCCCGCGCAAATTCCTGGGAGCGATGCAGGCCGGCGTCGAGGAGACCGAATGCGGCCCGATTCTCATTCCTTCGCCGATCAAGGAAGACACCAAATTCATGAACGTCTGGCGGCTCAAAGCGCTCTACCAGCGTCCCGGCGACAGCCGGAGGATGCGCAACATCGTCAGCGATCTGGCGCGGCGCGATCAGGAATTGACGTTCCTGAACTTGATCGCTCAGCAGCTCAACGGACCGGAGCGATGTGCCCTATTCGAAATCGAAAATGGCGAACGATATCTGATCGCCCGCGACGCGGCGTCGCCGCCGGCAACCATCGAGAAAGACGCATTGCGGATCAAGGCGCGTCTCAACGATCAATCCCGACCCGTTTCGATGACTCGCCAGCGTACGCAGGCTTCCGATTCGGTAGTCCGGGCAGCGGACCTGAATCTCAAAGCGGCCCCCTCTTCCGATGAAGGACAGATCGATTGCAGCGTAACGCTGACCGACTGCATGAGCCAGACGGAGGAAGGAAAGATTCCCCGCGCTAATTTCACGCAGCATTTCAGCGTGGGGATGGCGCCGGAAGTGGCCGCGATCGCCGACCGCGGACTGGCGTATTATGCCCAGTCCCCCAGCTACGAATTCGTCCGGCGGGAATTGAGGCAATTGCTCAACAATATCTGGGCCGAAAGCAATGCCCGCGCATCCTTCGCGGTGAGTTGCCTGATCCTGGTGATGGTCGGGTGCTCGCTGGGCATGATCTTTCGGAGCGGAAATTTTCTCACCGCGTTCGCGGTCAGTTTCATCCCGGCATTGTTGAGCATCACTTTAATCATCGCCGGACAGCGCACGGCCGGAAGCATCGCCACGCATGACACCAAGGCTTACACCGATCCGCTTCAGCTCGGACTGGCGCTGATCTGGGCGGGCAACGGGGTCAATCTCGCCATCGCATCGGTACTGATGTGGCGCTTGCATCGCAAATAGGGCCCGAGGCGGCAGGCGAAAACGACGATGAAGATTCTCGATCGATACGTCATCATCACTTTCCTCAAGAACTACGCCATCAGCTTCATGGTGCTGGTAGGGCTGTATGTCGTGCTCGACATGGTCTTCAATTTCAGCAACCTGGTCGAATTCCAGGCCAGCGGCAGCGCCCTTCAGAACATGCTCGCCTCGTTGCGCGATATCGGCGATTACTATTTTTATCAATGTTTCCTGATTTTCGTTCATCTCTCCGGAATCATTCCAGTGGTGGCGGCGGCCTTCACGTTAATGCGGCTCAGCCGCTTCAACGAGCTGACGGCGATGCTCGCCGCGGGCGTCCCGCTGTTGCGGGTCGCGATGCCGATCATCCTGGTGGCGCTGGCGCTCAACGCGCTGCTGCTGGTCGATCAGGAGGTGGTGATCCCAGCCATGATTCCCAAGCTCACGCGCGACCACGATGAAGTTCACAAGGAAGCCCACACCTATTACGCCGTCGAGGCGATGCAGGATAGCAATCACGCGTTATTGCGCGTCACCCGATATCACCCCAAGGCCAATCCGCCCCTCATGGAAGACATGGATGTGATCGAACGCGAACTGGTCACGCATGAGGGGACCGATTCCCGAGGCAGGCCGATCAAGGAACAAGTGTGGGAGCCTGTTGCACATATCAGCGCCAGGTCCGCGGTCTGGGACGCCAAATTGCAAAGCTGGGTCCTTGCCACCGGGCGGCGCGTCCAGGGACTCAAGCCGACAGACGATCGCGGCCGGCCGGTGCGCCACTCCGGCGAAACAATAGTCACCGAGTATCACAGCAATATCACCCCGGATGAAATCAATCTGTATCGCAGCGGAAATTACGTGGATCTCCTTCCAACTGAGCGGATCAATCAGCTTTTGATGCGCCCAGAGAGCTATGGCACGCTCGAATTGCTTCGGGTGAAACACTGGCGGTTTACGCAACCGCTCATGAACGTCATTTTGCTGTTGCTCGCAATCCCCTGCGTTCTGACGCGCGAGCCGGGCCGTCTTAAAGCCGCCGCCACCAAATGTCTGATCCTCACGGCCATTGCCATGGGCGCGATCTTTCTCTCGCAGCAATTTGCCGGCAGCCCCCCTTCCCTGTTTCCGCCGGACCGTTGGGCCGCCCTGATGGCCTGGACCCCGGTCTTCATCTTCGGACCCTTGTCGGTTTTCCTGCTGGATCGAGTGAAAACGTGAGACCGCCGCGCGGAAAACTCCAAATTCCAAGCACCAAAGCCCAAAAAAATCTCAAAAACCAAAGGGGGAAATTCCAAACGGGAGCGATCTGAGCGCGCGGTATTCGTTTGGTCTTTGGAATTTGGTTTTTGAGATTTTTTTGGGCTTTGGACCTTGGACCTTAGAATTTCGCCCTCAATTGCCGGACCTTATCCGGCGACTGCATTTTTCGTTTGCTCTGCTCAACCTCGAATCGTAGATCCTTCTTGTCGGGCACAAACGCAACCCGTGAGCCGACGGAGCGAACGACTCACGCGGGCCTGGACTGAACGCTCCTCTTCCCATTTTCTGGCGATGCCGGCCGTGTCCACACCACGGCCGGCATTTTTTTTTGGCTCTGCCGTTTCAGAGCCGCGAAACTCGGTCAAATCACGGCATGGACAGTTCGCGCCAGACTTCTTCGAGCTCGATATGAATTTTCACCCGCACAGATCCCGGCTCCGGATCGTTGTAATCGACCTTGTCGGTGCGTGCCCGCCGCATCGCGTGATTGAGCGCCGCGGCGACGCGCGCGTCTCGATGTGCCGCCTGTCCGATCGTCTGGCCATCCGAAAGCTGCAGCGATTCGACGCGGCTCCGAAGCTGCGCCAGTGCGGCGCTTTCGGCCGCCCGCGCGGTGAGTAACAGCGGGCCCGACCCATGAGCGATCGATTCGGTGTGGATCGCGTCTCGCGACCATTTCGGCGGCTCAAGGGGAAGCGCCACCACTTCGCGGGCCGGCGCGGTTCCCGGCACATTGGCCGCACTCCGTCCCAGCGGCACCGCCATCCGGCTCACGACCTGTTCACGCAAACGCTTCCACCCGGCATCATCCGCCGGCATCGCGACGACGCTCTGCTGAACGATTGCCGATTGAAGCGCCTGAAAAAAATCGTCCGGCGGCGCGGCCAGCATCAATCGCACTTCCAGATTATCGCGAAATTCCAGCGATGTGACCGGCCGGCTCAGCAGCCAGTCGATTAGAGATGACTGCACCGCCGGAACGGTGATCGCATCCTTCAGAATCCGGCCTTCGCCCATCGGAATCAAAGCGATGCTGTCGAGCACCCGGCTCGAGGCATTGCGACGTGCGGAAACGATTGCCTGGCGGCAATCGGCGTCGCTCACGTTCTGCCAGGCGAATTGGGACGGATCGGGACGCAAATGATCTGCCGCCAGCGCAGAGGTACTGCTTCCGGTTGCCGCGAAGGTTCGGCTTTTCCAGCTCGCGAGTTGGCCTCGAAGGGTCTTCTCTGAAATCCGTACCGATTTCGGATGGGCAGCAGCCGCCAGCAGCAATGTATGGGCGACCGCATCCCCACCGATTTCCAATCGCACCTGGGTTGTCTGATCGTCGATCCAGCGCGTTCCGCCGACCTGTTGAGCCGAATGCAATGTCTCCAGGAGTGCGTTCCGGCTGCCGGTCTGATCCGCCAGATCCCCGACGGTGAGTTTGCCGTCCACGGGCGCCGCCAGCACATCGGCTTCGAGCCGGCGCGACGCATCAGCAGCGGCCGCGGCGACTTGCGCCCGGCGCAAATCGTCATTAGCAGACGCAACCAGTGCCGTCGCCAGCACGAATATCATCATCAACCATGCCCGCGGCATCGTTCTATCGCTCCACGCCGGCACTTTCGCCCCCTTTACCTGACCGTGAGGTACGCTTAAGTTCAGACAATCTTGTACGGTCGAGGTTAGCGATCTGACCGGCTCCAAACCATTCGGGTCGCACCATGACAGCAGCTTTCACGACGCCACGCCACGAATGGCGATAATATCGACAGCATCAGGCAAGGGTGAACCTAGCTTGAATGGTTATCGGACGTTGGATTGATTTGCCCCGCCCCGGTTTTTACCATCCGGGCAGCTCGGAAGGGCAAAACCGTTCGCACGCCGGGAGAGCCGGGCCGTCCCCGGCCCGTCAAACTCCGCGGATTATGGACGGTGTTTAGGAGCATTGAAATGCCGGTTCGGCGAAAAACGCGAAAAGTCATCGTTGGTGATCAGGCTCACGGCTTCGTCGGCATCGGCGGCGACGCCCCCGTTGCCGTCCAATCGATGACTGCAGGTTACACCTACGACATCGACGCCTGCGTGGGGGAGATCAACAAGCTGGCCGCCGGCGGGCGCCGACCTGGTCCGTGTGGCGGTTCCCGAACGGAAGGACACCGACGCCCTGCGTGAGATTCTGCCGCAGGTGAAGGTGCCGATCGTCGCCGACGTGCATTTCCACTTTCAGCGCGCGCTCGAAGCGATCGAAGCCGGCATCCACAAGATCCGCCTCAACCCGGGCAACATCAACGACCGCGCCCAGGTGATCGACGTCATCCAGGCCTGCAAGGCGAAGAAAATCCCCATCCGCGTCGGCGTCAATGAAGGCTCCATCGTCGAACGGCGCGACAAGCAAAACCGCCTGAAGGAGCTCGGCGGCGTCTTCTCCGAAAACAAGAACGGCCATCTCCTGGCGATCATGATCACCAAGCTCGAAGAGTATCTCGAGATCTTCCACGAGCAGGATTTCCACGACATCGTCATCAGCGCCAAGAGCATCGACCCCCTGCTGGTGATCGACGCCTACACGGAGATCAGCAAGCGATTCGATTACCCGCTGCACCTGGGCGTGACCCACGCCGGCCCCAAGGAAACCGGCACGATCCGCTCGGTCGTCCCGCTCGGCCACCTGCTTGTGCCAGCGGCATCGGCGACACGATCCGCATCAGCTACGCCAACGATCCGATCTACGAAGTGCAGGACGGCCTGGAGCTGCTTTACGTGCTCGGCCTGCGGCCGCGCATCGGCGCCGAGCTGATCGCCTGCCCCACCTGCGGCCGAATCCAGGTCGATCTGTTCAAGCTCGTGCAGGACGTGCGGAAGCAGCTCGCCGAGGAGATCCGCCTGCCGATCAAGGTGGCGGTCATGGGCTGCGTCGTGAACGGCCCCGGCGAATGCGAAGGAGCCGACGTCGCGATCTTCGCCGGCGACCGCCGCGGCATCATCTACGTGCAAGGCGAAAAAGTCGCCAACGTCCCCGAAGAGCAAATCCTCGTCCGCCTGCTGGAAGAATGCCAGAAATTCCAGACCAAGTTAGAGCGCGGCGAAGCCCAGCTCGGCGAAAAGAAAGTGGACATCCTCCCGCCCGACCCCATCGGTGAACTCGGCAGCGGCTGGGAAAAAATACGGGCCGAAAAGGGTACGCCGCTGCCGGTGATGAAGTAAGGTGGGTCGGCCCACTGCCCGCCTGCGAAGTATTACCATATTACCCCGTTTTGCCCCTCGCTAAGAAGCAGTTTCACAACCGATCGCGTCGTTTTTTCGTGGCACGGGCATCCTGCCCGTGGTCGTGGTACTCCGCGGCAATCGGTGGTACTCCGCCGATCCAGCAAGAGCGAAGCGTTCTTCTCCCCGAAGACCAGGAACGCTGCGCTCGTGCTGTTCTCGGTCAAGTACGACCGACCCGGCGTGATTACCCGCCGCACGGGCTGGAAGCCCGTCCCACTGGAATTCTGAAACCGCTCCTGAGCCGCGGTGGCCACGTTGCGTGGACCAAAGACAGAAGCCCGCCTCGGGTCCGCGGGAATTGCCGGGCCGTCCAACCTTTCAAGTTTCTATTTCCCGCATGAAATACTCAATCTCACGCCACGCCGATTCCGGCTCCGCCTGGAGCAGCAGGTGCGGTCCGGCGATCATCTTGATTCAAACCGCAAACCCATCGCGGTACCGGCGGATAGACGAAGCTGGCACAAAGTATGACCGCGCGAATCCGCTCCGGTTCCGAGTTGGCAATACGCAGGGCCAGCGGCCCCGAGAACGATTCGGCTACAAGGATGATCTGGCCTTGGTTGCGAAGCTGGTCGCCGACAAAATCGTAGAGGCCCTCGTAAGAAAGTAACTCATCGGCCGGATAAGCGATGGCCTGCACCTGATATTTGGGCGGAATCATCTTCAGCAGCGGATCGAAAAGGTCACCGGTGCCGTCCATTCCCGGAAGCAAGATCAGGCGATGTGAAGTCTCCGTCTCGTCGAGCAATCCTTACCTCTCGATCGTTTATCACCGATCCCGATTCGACGTCGAACGGCTCGTCCCGGTCCAGTTTAATATGGCCGCGGTCGAATCGTATCGATAAACTGGTCTCTGTATTGATCGGCCTTTCTTCAGCCGGGAGTTCTTGTGGCAAATCACCTTGATTCAAAACCACGTCGCCAACGTCACCGACCCAATTTGATCGAAGCATTGGAAACGCGCGGCTATTTTTCCGTCGACCTGAGCGCAACGGTTTCGATTGCTTCGCCTGCGTCGCATCAAGTGAAACCAGGCCAGTCTGCTGGCGTGTCGATCGAGGTATTCAACAACGGTGACACCACCGCGACCGGACGTCTGGCCACCGCCTTGAGCCTGAGTTCCAGCGCTGACGGATCGTCGCCGATTCCCGTGGCCACGATGCACAAGAACATCCATGTGGCGGCGGGCGCTCATGTCACTTTCAAGGTCAACACAAAGCTGTCGGTCGGATTTTCGCCGGGAACTTATTTCGCCGTCGCCACCGTCGATCCGGGCAACACTTTTGGAGAGTCGAACCTGGCGAACAATACGGCCACCAGCGGCAACACATTGACGGTCCCCAATCCGTTTCCGAATCTGCTCGGAACCTGGTCGGGGCCCGTGGTCGTGAAAAAAGGATTGGGAAAAGGAACGGTCACCAATCAAGTCGATACGTTCACGAGTGAGAGCCAGACGACGGGTGCGTTTACGCTGACGGGAACGAATTTCCTCCCGGACGGTTCGACGTTGAGCTTGGCCGGCCAGGGAGTGATCACCACCAAAGGCGTTTTCTCGGACAGTGGATTCGACGTTCCCGTCGATACTTTTGGCGAATTTACAGGGAAGGGGAAACTGGTGGGTAACAAGCTGGTGATCACCCCATACGCCAATGCACTTAACAGCGGAACCATCACGCTGACCCGGATCGGGTAACAGGCTTATTCCGCGTCCGGGTTTTTCTTGGGATCGATCCAACTCGCCTGCCCGGCAAGCGGCGTCTGTGGAACCATCTTGAGATGCTGGTTTCCAACTGTCTGGCTGATCGCGTTGGGGGCCGTATAAACGGCGATCTGCAATTGCTGATTCCAGAGTTTGGCCTGCTGGTTTTTGATCTGGTCGTGTAGTTCCGTGTTCTGGTGCTCGAGCTCGACGTGCTGCGATCGGAGCTGCAGGACAACCACGGCCGTCGCCGCCCCGCTCAGCAGACATAACAGCAACTTGATCATCTCAATCTCGCCATCGAGACTCAAATCCATTCAGCCCCGAATAGCGCGCTACCTCGCCGACGCCGACGAGATGGGCTTGGCTGGGAGACGCAATCGCATGTTGGGGCGGACCGCGTCGCCACCTTTGAGGACGTCCTTGTTCAGCTCCTTGATCGCCGCCGATGCCGTGCCGGTGCCCAGCTCAGAGGCGGCGATGCTCCAGAGATTGTCCCCGGGCTTCACGGTGTACCAGTATTCGCCCTGCGCGGTCGAGCTGTCGGCGGATGCACCAGCTGGCGCCGGCGCGGGAGCGGGAGAATCGGGTGCGGCGGCGCGGGCCGTGGTCTCGCCTGAAGGCGCGGCGGGAATTACATAAACGCGGCCGGCGATGATTTTGTTGGGGTCCTCTGCCAGCGAGGCATTGGCCTTGATGATCGCATCGCGATTCGCCTTGGTGTTTCCGCCCATGAATCGGGCGGCCATGTGGCTGAGCGTATCGCCGGATTGAGCGGTGTACTTGCGGGGGCCGGTGCTGTCCGGCTTAGTGCCGACGGGAACGAGCGGTTCGCCATTCTGGCGAGCGGCATTGTTCAACGCGTCGGAAATCCGGCCGGTGTTGTCTGGCGTACGAGCGTCGTTGGAAGGTTGCCCGTCTGGGGCGGAATTGTCAGGCGCCGGCGGCGTGGCGGTTCGACCGATGACAACCGCCCGTTGCCCGCCGCTGGGACCGCCAACGACAACGTCCGCCTGGGGCGCGTGCGGTCCCCCGAGTTCAGTTTGCGTGGGGACGGGTTGCCGCGGGGTGACGGGTTGCTGGGAATTGACGACCGTGTCTGAAGTCGAGCCATCGTTTGCTCCGGGGGAGCGAACGCTTCCGAGAACATTTCCGGCCACATCGGGAAGCGGCGCGGCAATCGGTTCAGTCGTGCTCTTGACGTGATCGGAGAGAAGAATTCCGATTACGATGATGAAAGCCAAACCCACTAACAACCCGATTTTGGTTTCACGCGTCATGACACACCTGCCCGCTGAGCGACCCTGAGTTTTGCTGAACGAGACCGGGGATTGCGTGCGATTTCGGCGGAGGAGGGAGAGAGGGGCCTGGGGGTCAGAACCTCGAGGGACCCGGTCTGCTCCGCCGACCGAAACGCCTGCTTTACCAGACGGTCTTCCGTGGATTGAAAACTGATCACCGCAATCCGGCCCGCGGGAGACAAAGCGAGGGGACCCTGCTTCAGCAAGGCCTCCAGGTTTTGGATTTCCCCGTTCACGGCCATGCGCAAGGCCAGGAACGTGCGGGTGGCGGGATCAATTTTCTGCGGGGCTCCGCCCCGCACCGGAATCGCCGATCGAACTAAATCAGCTAACCGGTCCGTTGTGTTGATCGGCGAAAGAGCGCGGGCCTGTACAATCTTTCTCGCAATTCTGCGTGAATAACGTTCCTGAGCCAATTGATATAGGACGTTGGCTAACTCCTCTTCGCGCAGATGGTTGACCAGATCGGCGGCGGTCTGCCGCGATCGGGAATCGATCCGCATATCGAGCGGCATCGGCTGCGAAAATGACAGTCCGTACTCGGAATCGAAAAGCTGATTCGTGCTCAACCCCAGGTCGGCAAGGATTCCATCGACCGATTTGATTTCGGCGGCGGCCAGCACCTCCGACAGCTCTCCGAAATTTGCGTGAAAGAAACGGATGGGACAGGACGCGCCGGCTAGACGGCCTCGGGCAAATTCAAGGTTTCGCCGGTCTGCGTCGATGGCCAGAAGAAGGCCAGTCGGGCCCAGGATTCCGGCAAGCGCCTCGGAATGTCCGCCACGGCCGAGTGTGCAATCAACCAGAATCTGACCAGGCCGGGGTTGCAGCCATTCGATCGTCTCCGTCAGCAGAACCGGCTCGTGGCCGATATCTGTTACGGAAAGCGGATCGGGATATGCCATATTATCGTTGTAAAAAACGCTTTCCAGGCATAATATCTTTAACGCGCGGGATTTGCGCGGGTATCATCGGTCAAGCCCGCGGATTCCCAGCCGCAGGTAGCAGGTAGTTGATTTGGAACGCTTTCCCGGCCCGCGAAATGCGAGAGGATTGGCTGACGTAGTGGTCCCGATGGTCATCGGGACGAAAAGAAAAAGGAGCCGGGCTTCCGTGCCCCCCGATTCCCAGGTCGGGGCCCCGTCAATGGGATGACTCCGCAGCAACCAGTTGTCGAAATCGGACGCAAGACCATCCAGGTCCGCGTCCCGGCATTATTCATGTGACCGGCGGCCGGCCCCCGCTCACCGTTCTCGAACGATCCATCGTTCAGAGAATATGAGCTGGGGGCCGACGCACGGCCTGCGTGCCATGGGGCGGCTCCACAATCGCCGCCGGCCCAGGACACACACTTCACGACTCTTCGGTCACCGCCTTGTGACCGCTGCCCTCCGTGGCATTCGCCGCTCGTGTTGCGCCGCGAAACAAAAGGCATCCATGCCTTCCGCGGCCACACAGTGTCGGCGCGAAGCCTCCGTGCTTCTAACGCCGCCACGCGGTGAGTCGTGGTCGAATCCGCACCTTGGTTTTTAAAATCAGCCCCTCCATCCCTGAAGGTGGCCCCGACGACGTTCCCTACACGCCGCCCTGTTTGGTTTTCGATCTGCCGGCAGGGCGTTATCCCTGCCATGATTTGCGGCTTAAAATTCCCTGCTTCTACGGATCGCTGATCTCTGCAACGGGCGGCCTGGGCCGCTTCACTCGTTTGGCGATTTCAACGCGACGGTTGTCGAGATCTTCTTCCCAGGCTTCGTAGTCAGAGCGATTCCAGAGCTCCAAATGATCTTTCACACCGACCATGGTGACTTCGCGTTCACTTCCCGTTCGCGTTAACAATCTTTCAGGAACCAAAATTCTGCCTTGATCATCCATTGTTCTGCGATAAGCTGAACCGAAATACATGTGATCGAACTCGAGTGACTCCACATCCGGAATCAGTTCCGGAGCGGGTTGAGACGAAACGAGTCCCATGTAATAGCGGTCCGGGTAAAACCACGGCCTGCGATTGATCCCGACGATAATGAAAAACGCGTCCCCATCTCGTTCCAGATTAATCGAGCGCCGAAATTCCACTGGAATTGGCAACCGGTTTTTCTGGTCGATCGTGACTTCGTGTGAGCCATACAGGAGAGCGTGGTTCAAGGTTTAGGTTTCCATAGGAAGCGAGAGGGCGTTGTACCCAGTATTCCCCACTCGACGCAAGAACAAAATCCACCGAAGTCCCGAAAACTTGAAGAAAAGTTTCTATCTCCCCTGAATTAACCGGACAGCATCCAAACAATCGCAGCAACGCCTCCGAATGGGTGCGAGTTATCCACAAATTTGTGGATAAACTGTCGCGAAAAATATTGAAGCCTCGTTTCCTCCGGGTTTGTTTGCTCGCACTGTGGGGATAGGTGGGGAAATTCGTCAGGTGCTCGAAGGGCTCGCAGATTCAGGCGGACTTCGCACTCTCTCGCCGGCCTGGGCGAACGCGCGTGACGAGTAAAATCACGCATCCGACAAGGCCCAGCACTCCGATGCCTCGCAAGAATTCCCCATAGCGAAATCCCGCGTCCTGGGCGACGCGGACGGCCGCCACCAACGGGCCCGTCAGCACATCATTCAAGCTCGATAAAGTCGGCGCAAACTCGGCGCACAGATAGACCAGCATTGCGCCCCCTACAGTCCAGAGCGACGTGACGGCCACCGCGATTGATTGCGCTGTCGAATCGCGCAGCGGGATTCTCCAGATCGTTAGAACGATCAGGAACAGACTGACGTGAATCTCAGCCGCGCAGATTCGCGCCCACGGCGCCGCGGCGAGTCCCCCGGCGATCAACGCCATCGGCCAGCCGCTCGCCAGGATACAGGCCGCGGTGCGCAGGTCGCGCAGCAGGAATGGAAAACACATCGAGGCGGCCAGTGCTTGCGCCGCAACCAGAAATTGAAGCGCGAGAAGTTCGCCCGGCTGAGGAAAACGCGCCCACAGCGGAACCCGCCCCGCCGCCAGTCCCAGCGCCGCAAGCTGCACGAGCAGCCAGACGAGCAGCGGCAGCGTTGCGCTCGACTTAACGCCGAGCGCCCCATCAGATGTATTAGGTAAAACGCCCGAACGCGTCACAACCACATTGTCAGGTGCGGTCGGCCGAAGGCAAGCGCCGCCGAGCCGGGCATATCGTCGCGCAGGTGCGTGACAGAATCGGCGGTCCAAAAACTATCCCCCTCTCCTAATACTCTGGAGGAGCCGCGCACGAAGTAAGCGGGAAAGTTGTCTCGTTTACCGAGTGCTTTCCCGCTTACTTCGTGCGCAGGCTCTTCCGCAGTACCACGGTGCTCCGGGGGAGGAGGAAGGATCTTTGCCGCCAATTCGGTCACGCACCCGATCGTCGCGTCGGCGCGAGCCGGTGGCGTCCGCTGTCAGCGTCTCTTGATCGGAGACGAGTTCAGTGCCACAGCCTCGCGAACGAGGGCTTTCAACGCAGCCGTATTGATCTTCTCTCCCTCGCGAATGTCGATCGCCCGCCGGGTGTTCCCTTCAAGGCTCGAGTTGAACAACCCCTGCGGGTCTTTCAACCTGGCCCCTTTGGCGAAGGTCAGCTTCACCACCTGCTTGTAGGTCTCGCCGGTACAGATGATGCCGTCGTGAGACCAGACCGGCACGCCCCTCCACTTCCACTCCTCAACGACCTCGGGGTCGGCCTTCCGGATCAGCGCGCGGACCTGGGCCAGCGCCTTCCCTCGCCAATCACCCAGTTCCTCGATTCGTCCGTCGATCAGTTCAGAGGCTCCCTTCGCCTCGGCTGTCTCATGCTTTTTCACGCGTTGCCCTCCAGAATCTTTAAATAGGCAGACCGGCGACAACCCGATCCAGGTTTCCGATAAACTTTTGCCAGCCGTAGTTGGCGCCCCGGTAGTTGGCCTCCTGGTCGGGACGGAAACCAGACTGCTCCATGCGTACGAGTGTTCCCCCTTTTGTTGCGGCCAACGTCCAGACGACAACGCTTTCCAACCCCATCGAACCCCAGCGATAGGAGAGTTTCCTGTCGGGTTCGACGACCAATACTTCGCAATCGATGATGCCATTCCAATTCGGCATCGGTGTGGCGCGAAAATTAAATTGATGGCCAACGACAGGCGCAAAGTCGTTGTCCATGAGCCACTCTTTGATCAGCGCCCCTTCCGTAAGCGCCCGCCAGATTTTTTCCGGCGGGTGGGGCAATTCCCTTTCAATGACGAGTGAGCGCGTATCGGCATGAGTCATGGGGCCATCCTTTTGAGTAAGTCTTCGAGGCGATCCAGCCGGTCCTCCCAGAACTGGCTGTAGTAATTCATCCAGTCCACCAGCGGCGCGAGCGCGCGCGGCTGGGCTTTGTAATGGGTCAGGCGTCCCCGGTGCCGCGCCCGCACCAGGCCCGCACGCTTGAGAACCCGCAGATGTTTCGATACCGCCGGCTGCGAGACGCCGGCCCTGTCCGTCAACATCCGCACCGTCTGCTCGCCGTCCCGGCTCAGGCGCTCAAAGAGGGCGCGCCGGGTCGGGTCGGCGAGGGATTTCAACAGGGCATCAGGCGCGGTCGGCATCAATTATCCATAACCTTCCAGTTATGATTTAATGATAACCATCCAGTTATGGAATTTCAAGCGACGGCCGATGAATTCGTCGAATGCATCGCTTGTCATCTCCCGAATTTTCCCTGACCATCCGAAAAGCCGGGAGGCTTTGTGAACTGGCTGGCCCATGTGTTTCTTTCGGACGGAGAAATCGACCTTCGCCTCGGTAACCTGCTTGCGGATCTGGTCAAAGGACCCGACCGCACCGGTATGACCCTCCCCTTCCAGCGGGGCATGCGGCAGCACCAGTTGATCGACATCTTCACCGATTCCCACCCCATCGTTATCCGAAGTCGTGGACGGATATCGAGCAGATACCGTCGCGTTGCCGGCATCCTCGTCGATGTCTTCTATGATCACTTTCTGGCAATCAGTTGGGATCGATACTCAACTGTGCCGCTGGATCTGTTTTTGACTTCGCTTTACGCCAACATCCGCGCCAGCCAAATGAAGTTGCCGCCGTTTGCTGAAGCCGTGCTGGCCCGGATCTGCCTTGAAGACTGGCTCGGCTCGTACCGCCATGTTGCCGGGATCGAGTCGGCGCTTCATCGTCTATCGCGCCGCCTGGAAAGACGCGTCGGAACCGGTTTCGGCTTGAGCAGCGCTATTTCAGAATTGGAATCCAATTTTGAGGGCCTGAAAAGCGACTTCGCCGAGTTCTTTCCGCTGCTTCAGGCACATGTTGGGAAGGACTTCCCATGATGAAATTCAAAGGGCGAACCTTCACTGCCGATTATCCCGCTAAGTTTTTTTTGGGGGTCGAGTTGCGTCGTTCTGGACCTTGGCAAGCGCCGTTGGTGCCAGCTCACTAAAGCTTCAGTGAGCCGGCCCCATCGCGCTACCCCCGACCTATATGTAACCACTAACATCCATCAGCGATGCGGATCGATCTGCGCATGCGCCGGCTCGGGGGCGCCCGATGCGCATTCCATCGAAACGAAGATCGATCCACGGCTGCTTCATATCCGAACGGCCGGTTCTTTCGAATGCGGTCTTGAGATAATCGAGCTTTTGCTCCGGGCGTACTTCGATGAACGCGTCTTTGTCACTGGGGAGCCGTCCCCAGTAAATGCGGGTGTTGAAGCGCGTCGTCAGAACGATCTGGGACTCTTTGGGGTCGATCCTTCCATGCAGATTGCCGACGTCGATCTTCAGGATGTCTTCGGTGTAGGGGCGGTTGAAAAGGACGCCGAGCATTTCCAGGCCGGCGGCCAGATCCTCGCCGGCCCACTTGTGGGCGATTTCGGGGGGCGGCTTGCGCACGCCGTCAATGATCCGCAGATTGATCGTATCGTCTTCGCCCATGACTTCGCGCGGAACATTAGCGGCGGGAAATTGTTCGGGCAGCTTGCGTCCTTCGCGATCGATCAGCCAGTAATAGGCTCCCCATCGGACCAGCGCCACCGGCACGCGATATTCGCAGTCAATCTCGAGGGTGTCGCCGGGTTTGTTGGTGTAAGCGCGACGAACCTGGTTGACATGAGCAACCCACGGATTGGCCGACAGCGCCCGATCGACATCCAGAAGAAGCTGATGATCGAACGCCGAATGCCCCCCCGCCGGCCGCGCGGCAGCCACGAGTTGATCGACAACCGTATCGGTCATCCATCGGGGACGATTTTTGATGACGACGATGAGCGGGTCAGTCGAAAAGGCAATGTCGCGCTCGACATAGCGTTTCATCCACTGCGCCCCGGCGGCAATCCCGCTCAGACAGAGGATGGCCAGACATCCGTGTATCACCGCTCGACGGCCGGCTCGCCCGCCTTCGGGGTTTCGTAATGTCCTGAGCGGAAGGGGTTTGGGCTTTTTCTTCGGCATAACGGGCGCAGACTCCACTCAGATTATCGGACGTGCGGGGATTGGAACTGAAGGCGCAACAACCGCTGCGCGGTAAATCCCAAAATCCAAACTCCAAAGCCCAAACAAATTCCAATTTCCAAGAAGAAAATTCCAAACAGTAGCGTTCAGAACGCGCTGCGCTTGTTTGGTTTTTGGAATTTGGTTTTTGAGATTTATTTGGGCTTTGGAGCTTGGGATTTGGAATTTTCTTCACGCCGCTGCCCGGCGGCGCTGATACGCCCTCCGCACGAGGCGATCGACGAGTGAAATGAAATCGATTCCGGCCTGTTTGGCGGCCTTGGGCAGAAGACTCTTCGCCGTGAAACCCGGCAGCGTGTTGACTTCGAGCAGATACGGCTTGTGCTGGGCGTCCAGCATCACATCGACGCGCGAGAGGTCGCGGCATCCGACGACTTCATGTGCCCGGCGAGCCAGTTCGCGCACTTCGCGGATCACCGAATCGGGCAGGCCCAGATCGAAATGATACTCGGTGAAGTTGCCTTTGTACTTGGCTTCGAAATCGTAAAACTGGCGCGTCGTCGCGATTCGAATCGGATCGAGCGGGCGCTCCTCGAGAATGCCGACGGTCAGCTCCGTGCCGCGAATGAATTCCTCAACCAGGGCAAAGCCATATCGGCCGACCACTTTTCGGCAAGCCTCCGTGGCTTCCTCAATCGACTGACAGATATAAACGTCGATGCTGCTGCCGGAGGCGACCGCCTTGACGACACACGGCGCGAAGAGCTCTTTCTCTCCGCTGACAGAGTCGATGAGAAGCCATCGCGGCGTAGGGAGCCCGGCCTTCTCCCAGGCGGCTTTCGTGTTGACTTTGTTCATTCCAAGCCGCGAGGCGCGCGAGCCGGAACCCACAAAGGGCAGATCGCGCTGCTCGAGGATTTCCTGGAGCTCCCCGCTTTCGCCGAACTGGCCGTGAAGCACCGGGAAGATGACATCGCACGGATGATTGAGCCCGGAGAGATCGTCCGGGCCAACATCGCTGCCGAAGACCTCATGTCCAATTGAAGTAAGACCCTCGATCACCGCTTTGCCGCTCACCAGGCTGACTTCGCGCTCGGCGCTGGGGCCGCCGTACAGGACTGTGACTTTCATGGGCACTCCTTTGACTTGCACTTTCGAATGCGCAGGAACGGTTCTGGTCGAAGTTTAGCCGCCGCGGCCTCGCGGCGTTGGGATCGAAAATGCTCTCATTTCAGTCCCCATTTTTTGCGTCGGTCACAGTTCGTTCATCCCGTATCGCCCGGCCCGGCGAGGCCGCCGGGGCTAAACCGGGCTAAACCTCACACCCAAATCTTCACTTCCGTCTCCAGAGGAATCTGATGTTTGTCGAAGACCTTTTCCTGGACGACCTTGATGAGTCTCAAGACGTCGTCGGCGCGGCAGCCGGGGTGGGCGATGATGAAATTAGCGTGCTTCTGGCTGACTTCCGCGCCGCCGATCCGCAGGCCCTTCAATGCAGCCTGATCGATCAGCGCTCCGGCGCTCAGGCCGCGCGGATTCTTGAAAATGCACCCGGCGTTCTTGGTGTTGAGCGGCTGGCTGTTTTTCTTGAACATCCAGATCTGCTTGGTGCGTTCCATGATCTGGTCGGGATTCTCCTCTTCCAGTTCCATCGTCGCCCCCAAAATGAAAGTCGCGCTGATGTTGGTGGAACGATAGTTGAAGACCAGATCGTCCTTGGTGCGTTCAAAAAGAGAGCCCGAAGCGTCCATAACCTGTACACGCGTGACGAGGCGCCGATGTCGCCGAATTTTCCGCCGGCGTTCATGCGTACGCCGCCACCGATGGTGCCGGGGATCCCAGCGAGGCATTCGATGCCGGCCAGTCCCTGACGGACCGTGCGCAGCAGAAGTTTTTGCAGGTCGACACCGGCGGCGGCTTCCACAATATTTTTCTCGTACCGGACGCGCCGGAAATGTTCGGCGTCGAGCCTGAAGACGGCGCCACTGACCCCCTCATCGCCGACCAGCAGATTGGCGCCCAGGCCGAGCACATAAATCGGCACGTCGTTTTCGGTGCATCGAAGCGCCGCATCCTGGAGTTCTTCAGTCGTGCGCGGCTGGATGTACCACCGCGCCGGCCCGCCAATGCGATACCAGGTGTGCGGCGCAAGGGGCTCGTTCTCCTTCACGATCTCATCGAGACCGGCAAAGGGGTTAGCGGAGGCAATGCGCATTGAACTTGAAACCGTCATGATCTTCAGGTGGCCACCAGGCCGTGACCGATCTCCCATACGTTGCCAGCGCCCATCGTTACAATCAAGTCCCCCGGTCGGGCCGCCGCGCGAAGATGCGCGGTGATCTGCTCAAAGCGCGGCAGGTGCCGTGCCCGCTGACCGTTTCGGACGATTCGATCGACAAGGTCTTCGCCGCTCACCCGCGCCCGTTCGGCCTCGCTGTCGCGCACGAAATAAATGTCGGGTACGATGGTTTCGTCGGCGCCGGCGAAGCTCGCCGCAAAATCCTCGAGCAGGAAGCGTGTGCGGCTGTGCTGGTGTGGCTGAAACACGCAGAAGAGACGCTTGGGCTGATACCGTCCGCGCAGGGCAGCGAGGGTGGCGCGAATTTCCGTGGGATGATGCCCGTAATCATCGACGACGTCCGCGCCGTTGTAGACGCCGATGTGAGTCATGCGCCGATCGACGCCGTTGAAAGCCATCAGTGATTGCGCCGCCCGGGCCGGGTCGGCGCCGCAGGCGGCGGCGGCCGCCACCGCAACCGTCGCATTGAACAGATTATGTTCCCCCGCCACCGTCAATCGCAGCTCGCCTGCATCGCGCCCATCGTGAAGGATCCGGCCCCGAAAGCAGCCGGTATCACTCCCGAGAATCCGCGTCGACCAGGTCGCCTCGTCATTCAACGCGACGGTCTGGACGGGAGCGACAGCGTCTTTCACCGCTTCCATCACACGCGGATCAGATCCATTTGCGATGATCAGTCCGTCGGCCGGCACGATTTCGGCGAATTTTCGAAACGACTCGACGATTTCGTCAATGTCCTTGTAACAATCGAGATGATCTTCCTCGATGTTGGTGATGACCGCGACGCGGGGAAGCAGGTGATGAAAACTACGGTCAAATTCGCAGGCTTCGACGATAAACGCGGGCGCCGCGCCCGAGTGGCTTCCGCCGCCGAGTTGCGGGACCGTGCCTCCGACGACAAAACTCGCATCGATGCCGCAGCGCGACAGCGCGAAGGCGGTCATCGCCGTGGTCGTGGATTTGCCGTGCGTGCCGGCGATCGCAACGCCGAATCGCTCCTGCATCACGGCGCCCAGCAGCTCGGCATACTTCATCAGGGGCAGCCCGTAGGCGCGAGCCGCCTGGAATTCGAGATTGGAGTCGGGAACCGCCGCCGTTCTCACCACCAGATCGATTTCGCGCGAGAGCAGCTCCCCTTTCTGGTCGCGCGAGATTCGCACGCCGCGTTCAGAAAGAGCGAAGGATTGCGGATTGGGTTTGGGTTCGGAACCGCTGACGATCGCGCCGCTGTCGAGCAGCATTCGCGCCAGCCCGCTCATGCCGCATCCGCCGATGCCGATAAAATGAACGCGACGGCCATTGAAGCGACTGACCGGCGAGGTCTCACTGAGCGCGACGCCGGTAGCGTCGCTGTGCGAATCCGTTCGCGGCTGAAGCATGGAATCCATTGCCGCGGGCATGGTACACCTCAAAGGAATTGAGTCAATCGGAAGCAGGCAAATCGTGCCGAAAACCTGGGGCTTGTTCGTCCCTCACGCCGGGTCCTGTGGACCCGGATCCGGGTCCACGGGACCCGGCGTGCTGAAGTTGGGCACGCCGATTCTTCATCGACCGGAAGCGGCCAATTCTGCAATAGCCGCGGCAACGCGATCGGCGGCGTCCAGGTGGGCGATCCTGCGGGCGGCATCCGACATCGCCTGGCGGCGAGCGGCATCGCGAAGAAGAGCCTCGACGGCGGGGCGGAGTTTGTCGGCGTTCTTTGCCGCGTCCTTTTCGTCCTCGATCAGCACCGCGGCGCCGCCATCCGCCAGAACTTTCGCGTTCAGCCGCTGGTGCATGTCGCGATGGAACGGATAGGGGAGCAGAACCGATGGCACTCCACACGCCGTAAGTTCGGCGCAACTGCTGGCGCCTGATCGGCTGATTGCCAATTCGGCCACCGACCATATATCCGACATCGCCGGGGTGAAATCGATGATCTGCGCCGGTACGGCACAATTGCGATATCCAGCGCGGACCGCTTCGGCGTGTTCCCGGCCCGAGAGATGGAGTATCTGCCAGCCGTCCAGGTTCATCCCGCCGCACATGGCCAGGACCGCGTCGTTAATCGTTTTCGCGCCCAGTGACGCGCCGGTGACCACGAGAGTATGTAAGGCGGGATCGAGGCCAAGTCGTATCGCGGCCTGGTCGCGAGCGGGAAGGTGCTTCAGTTCCGGCCGGATCGGGCACCCGACGACGCGGAGTTTTGACTGGTTCGAAGCCGTGACGTGTTCCCGCGTCGCTTCAAACTGGCAGAAGACCGCCTGCACCTGCGACATGAGGAACTGATTTGCCTTGCCGGGGATGACATCGGGATTGAGCAGCCCGCATGGAACTTTCTGCGCGCCGCGGAGCGCACTGCCACCCCCGCTGCGTAGCCGCCAAGGCCCAGCACGACGGCGGGTTTTCGATCGCGCAGGACCTGGCTAATCAGGTCCTTGGTTTCGCGCCACCCTTTCCAGAACCGCAGCAGTCCACTGATACTGCGCACCAGCGGATAAATGGGCTGGGAAATGAACTCAAAGCCGGTCGGCTCGAGGATGACTCGATCGATTTCCCGCTGCGTGCAGAGAAACAACGGGTTCAGATGCGGCGCCTGCTCCCGGAGTGCCTGCGCCACGGCGATGCCCGGATACAGGTGCCCTCCCGTGCCGCCGCCGGCCAGCAGAATGGTACTCTTCGAATCAGACATCGAATGTGCGTCGCTTTGTTTTTCCAGGTCGACGGCGGCCCGTCGGGCACGCGGCGAATCCTCGATCCGGGATTGCATCATTGCTCGCGGCTATTGGGCGTGATCGGCCCTTCGATGCATACAACTCGAATGCCGAAAATCCAGTCCGATAAGGACGCTTGCTCACGGTTGAGAATCGTCTCTTCCTCGTGGCAGGTCCGGCATTTGTGGTGCAGGCTTCCAGCCTGCTCTCCCAGGCAGGCAGGCTGGAAGCCCGCACCACAACCGATTCACTTCGACACTTGCTTACGCGGCGGAGCCGCGATCAACGCATCGAGCGTACGCGCCAATTCCGCGTTATCGAGTTTGGGGGCAAGATACGAATGTCCGCGATGCGGCGTCGGAGTCCAGGTGTTGACCCCCTTTTCGTCGACCACGCAGGAGCCGTCCTCCACCAGATTCCAATATTGGTGTGGATCACGAACCGCCGCCAACACGGCCGTTGGATCCCAGCTCGACCGGCCGTTCTTGACAGCATTGTCGAAGAGCTCATATGCCCGGCGAACCGGATTGGCCGCGGGCGCGGCGGCCAGTGCCGGACCAGTGCTGATCCCCTGGCCGATGCTGAAGCCGGAAAACAGAATGGGCGTCGGCCAATTTGCAACGACATATTGCGAGTCGGGACCCGTTCCGTTGGCGCTGAGGTTGTATTCGGCAAAGTGATCCGGATTGGGAAACTGCCCTCCCATCACCACGAGCCGGCTCACTTTTTTCTTCACGAGTTCGACGCCAGCCATGGGCGAAGCCGCGTCGGACTTCGACTCGAGCAGATCGCGCAGATTCATGAGAAACCCGACGCTGACGACGACCGCCTCTCCGTCCGGCGCAGCGGCGAGCGCGCGGCGATACACATCCAGCGCGGGGGTCGCCTTATCGTCCGGCGGCGCCGAATGCGGAAATTCATCCCGCAATTTCGCGGTGTATTTGCTTTTGGACGCAGCGCCATGATTGCCCTGATAGGCGCCGATCGGCACGTCGCCGCGGCCGTACCAGGTATTGATAGCGCTGATCGCGGCGGCGGAAGCGTTGTCAGCGTCGTGGCCGTTCACGACGCACGCGAGAATCTCCGCTTCGCCCCGATCCGACAGTGTATTGAGCAGCGCCAGCGCGCCGCAGTCGTCGACATCCCCGGAAATGTCCGTATCCAGAATGACCTTGACCGGGGCGGCGGAAGAACAAATGGCAGGAATCAGCAGAGTGAATAGAAGGACCCCGACTTGAAAATGGCTGAGTTTCAGAATCCACGTGACATCTTGCCCGTGCGATGCGCCAAAAGCACGGGCGAGACGCCCGTGCCACGAAAAGACAACTGTTTTGAAACTTTTTCGAAACGGTGCACTGAAGATGCGAATAACTGCGCGATGGGGTTCCATCAGTTCAGATTACTATATGGGAAGGTGGCGTTACAAATGGTAGTGCGCGATCGGGTTTGACGCGAGGGCGTAGCTTCTTCGTGGCACGGCTTTCCAAGCCGTGTGTGCCGGTACTCCGGCACGTTGGCTGGTACTCCAGCCAAAGCAGCAAAAGCGAAGCGTTCTTCGCTTTCAAAGTTAAAGCACGCTTCGCTCAAGCGCTTCTTGGCTGAATGCCATCAATTGTTCTCTCGGCCCGGAATCACGGCTTAAAAAGCCGTGCCACTGAAATGCAGTTACGTCTACCCTGCCGTTCCTCGATCCGTCGCCGGCGATGCGATTTGAAGTGGGAATCCGCCAACGACCGCCTCACCGAGCGGAGCGGCCTCGTCATCGGGTTCATGAACATATCGCGTTACGCTGTAGAGCAATCCCAGTGCGGCACAGGTGATGATCAGGCCGGAGCCGCCGGCGCTGATCAGCGGGAGCGAAAGCCCCTTCGGCGGAACGCTGACAGTCGCAACCGCAATGTTGATCACCGCCTGAAGGCCGATCATCGAGGCAATGCCGAAGGCGAGCATCCGTCCGAAATCGTCCCGTTTTTGCTTGATCACCTGCCAGCCGACATAGAGCACGCCAAGGTACAGTGCCACCGTGAGCATGGCGCCAAACAGACCCAATTCCTCGCAGATGACGGCGAAGATGAAATCGGTTGTGTCTTCGGGAAGATATCCGAGCTTCTGAATTCCCCGCCCCAGGCCACGGCCGAAAATACCGCCGCTCGAAAAGCTGAGCAGGCTCTGGATCATGTGATAGCCTGCCCCCTGTGGATTGTCGTACGGGTGCATGAAAGAGATGACCCGATCCCGGCGGTACTGCTTGTGCATGATGAAAAAGAGCGCCAGCGCGATGGCTGGCAAGATCGTGACGGCTAAGTGGCCCAACTTCACGCGTCCAGCCAGAAGCATCGTCAGTGAGCAGAGGGCAATAAGGGCCGCGGTACCGAAATCCTGCATCACCACCAGCAGACAGAGTATCCCGACGGGGATCAACGTCGGGATAAAGCCGCGCGCGAACCGATTCAGATCGACCGGTCGAATCGTGAGCCAGTATGCGAGGTATAGCACGGCGGCCCACTTGGCCAGTTCCGACGGTTGAATCTGGATCGGGCCAAGCTTGATCCACCTCCGGGCCCCGTTCACGGTCGATCCGATCCCCGGCACGAGCACCAGAACGCAGCAAACCGCGGCGATGAGAACGCACCAGAGGATCGGCGCGCGCCGAAGGGATGCCGCCCGGTTTGCGAGCCGTGCATAGTTGAAATGCCCCATCGCCAGATAAGTGGCAAAGGCGGCGGTGGCAAATTTGACCTGTTTAATGCCGACGACCGACCAATTCGCACCCAGCCCGCCGGCCACCGTCGATGAGGCCGACTGGACCATGACCACCCCCATGCACAGCAGCGCCAGCACGCAGAGTGTCAGGACATCCCCGGTTCGCATGCGGTAGATCGACGACTCCATGAACGGGATTATCGGACGTTTCGACCGGCGGGCTTGAAGCGTGAAAACCCAGCCCTACTGTTATCACCGATGCGAGAAGATTGGTGACGGGATTGAAATGTTGCCTTTCGACTCAATTAGAAATGCAATGGTTGCGCAGCTAGTCTTAAAGCGTTCTGAATAGAGGTCCGGAGAGTATCGATGGAAAACATTCATCCGACGGCAATCATCGACCCCGCTGCAGCGTTGGCTGACGATGTGACCGTCGCCGCCTACGCGATCATTCGCGGCAAGGTTACCATCGGTTCGGGGACCATCGTCAGGGAGCACACCGTCATCCAGGGCAATACTCGGATTGGTCGCCGTTGCACGCTGGGACCCGCGGCCTACATCGGACTCGACCCACAACATCTGAAATTTCGAGACTCCGCGGAGGACCCGGCGTGGCTGATCATCGGTGACGACGTGGTGATTCGCGAGACGGCCACGGTCCACCGCGCCTTTCATACCGGCGAGGAGCACGCGACGCGCGTCGGCAGCCGATGCTTTTTGATGGGCGGCGTGCATATCGCGCACGATTGCATGCTCGGGGACGATGTAATCATGGCAAACGGCGTGCTTCTGGGCGGGCACTGCCAGATTGGCGATCGCGCCTTCCTCGGCGGAGGTTGCGCGCTGCACCAGTTCGTCCGCGTCGGACGCCTGGCGATCATTGGGGGAAATGAGGCGGTTTCCAAGGATGTTCCCCCATTCGGCGCGGTCTTTTATCGGCGACTCAAGGGGTATAATGCGGTGGGATGCCGAAGGGCCGGAATGTCGCGCGAGCTAATCACCGCAATTCGTGCCACCTACCGGCGGCTTCAATCCTACCCCACGACCTCGGCCGCTCTCGACGCGATTCGAAACGAAGTCCCAGACCTTCCCGAAGTGCGCGAGATCGTTCAATTCATCGTCGAATCCAAACGCGGCGTTTCATCTTCGCGAGATCGTTGGCGGTCGGCCGGCGAACCCCAGGAAGTAGACGCGTAAAATTCCAACGCGGCGGCCTCACTTCAGTGAGCCGGAGGAGTAGAGAAACGCCAGATTCACGGTTTGACCATCATCCGACCCGGGTCTATATTGCAGTACCAAATCGGTGGGGTCTATTCGCGCACACGTCTTTGAAAGCGTGATGTCATGTTCTGGGAAATTCGCGGCAAGCGGGGAGCCAAACAGGGGCGCTGGATGATTGAATCGGACAGTGAGATCGGTGCGGAAACCAAGGCCAAATGGCACGCGATCGAAGTCGCGGTCATTTTGCCGATGGACGATTCGGCGCCCCCGCCCGAAAGCCTTCCAAGCTCGGCGTTCAGGCTTGAAGAGACGGCGGCATCAAAATCGTAAGCGACCGGCGATCAATCCAGTCCTGACTTATAGTCGCGGATCGGTGGTTTCGATTGGGGAACAGGGTTGGATTCCTGCGCCTGGCGCCGCGCCAGGTCGTCACGCAAGTAGCTTTTAAAGGTGCGGATTCCGGCGGCGTTCCACGCAGCGTCGATCCGCTCGGCCAGTTTCTGGTTGTGCTCCATCATCGAACGGAAACGCGCATATTCCGCCGACCGCGGCGGCGGGCAGACGTGGCTGTCATGGGTATCCGGACGAAAAAGAAATCCGCTGTCGTCCGGCGCGGCCTCGATCGTCAGCTTCATATGCGGATAGGCGCGATTGCCCAGCCGCAGGCTGTAACGCGTCGGCGGATTGTGAAAATCGCGCGTGAAAAGCGGCGACTGGAGGAACTGGCCCGCGGGTAACGCCCGCAATGACTCGAGCTGAGCGCGCACCAGATGCGGCGGATCATTTTCATAGGCGAGCGAAATGTAGATGTCGATGGCTCGTTGAACCTGGTCACGATCGGGAGGTTGTGCTGACATGATACGCGGCCTCCTTCGTTGCCCTCCCGTATTATCCGCACTCCGTATCAATTGACGCAACTACGCTTATGAAATCGACGTGACAGAATATTCAAAGCCGGCGGGTTCTCATTAGGAGCCGCGCACGAAGTAAGCGGGAAAGTTCTCTCGTTTACCGAGTGCTTTCCCGCTTACTTCCTGCGCGGCTCCTCAAAGAGTACTGGGAGTTCTGCCGATTCTGTCCCGGTCCCGCGAGCTACTTCGCATCTTCGACAAAATTCCACAGCGTGTACCAGGCAATGTTGTGCAGCAGCGGCTTACCGTCGGCCGAACGGATCGCGTCGGCGTGCAGCGTATGGACTGCGCCGGGTTGCATGTTATCGACGACGAGATGAACGCTCTTTCCGTCGGCGCCGACCGTCGCGGATTTGATCGTCTGGTTGGCCTGATCTACCTCCGGGCTGCCGTACGATTCCTGGTAGATGTAGCGGAATGAACTCATCTTGTAGCTGGCGACGTCGCCGGCAATGGCCTTGTCAATCGGCTCGGTGAAGGTCAGGTCGAACCCATCCTTCGTAAGCTTCATGTCGAAAATTTCAAACGGGACCTTGCCGGTCCAGACGAGGCGCTCCGAGGCCAAAGGGCTTGCCCCCCTTCGAACCCCAGCCGCGATTGGTTTCGCCGATGACCATCGATCCATCGGGGAGCTGCATCATGGGGAGATTGCCGGATTCGAAGCCTTCGCGGAATGGAAAGCAGACGCCCTGGTATCGCCCCTTGACCGTCTGGAGAACGAAACGACCGATGTTGCTGTGACTCTGGTCGCCGCAGAA
Source organism: uncultured Phycisphaerales bacterium (assembly GCA_963754335.1). Lineage (GTDB taxonomy): Bacteria > Planctomycetota > Phycisphaerae > Tepidisphaerales > Tepidisphaeraceae > JBBSDP01. The sequence goes on along the minus strand of CAVWFQ010000003.1, from coordinate 904,552 downwards.
CATCTGATGCTCAAACGGGCCGAATTTCCCGCCGCTCATGTCGCACTGGATGCCGCTCTGGCTATTGCCAAGTGTGCCATACGGTTGAATGATCGCGGGAGGCAATAACTCCGAGATTTTTTGAGCCTCGAGATAAATCCGGCTGCCGCTTTTCGGATCGGGCGGACGCGTCCCCATGTTGGGGGCGAGCGAATACCACTTGTTGCCGATCGGATGGCCCTGGAATGAACCGGGAAGGAGATAGCGCAACGCGTCAGCGCCATTCCACGGGCCCTGGTTTTCCGAATAGAAGACTTCCCCCTTCTCATTGAAGCCGATACCGCCCGGCGAACGGAGGCCGGAGCAGGTCGGGACCATCGTTCCGTCCGGCGAGACGCGCAGACACCAGCCGCGGAAGACCGAATCGCTCGTGAACGAGCCGGTCAGCGTCAGGAGAACCCAGAGTTTTCCTTCCTTGTCGAATTTCGACATGAACGAGTATTCGTGATAGTCGCCGTTGATTCCCCAGTCGTCGCATACCGTTTCGTAGACGTTGGCGTGGCCGCGGCCGTCGGTGTCCTTCAGGCGGGTCACTTCGCCGCGCTGGATGGCGTAGAGGTAACCGTCCTGCTTGTTGTAGGCGATGCCCAGCGAATCGGAGAGCCCGCTCGCCCACTTGGTGAATTTCACATCCTTAGGCGGATCAGCGAGATAGTTTTCAACGAAATAGATGTCGCCACGGCGGGTGCAGACGGCGAGCGTGCCGTTGGGAAGCACTTCCAGCCCACTGGCTTCAAGTGTTATCCCATCGGGGATGGGGATGCTGATGATCTTGTAATAGTCCGCTTCCGTCGCAGGCTTGGGTGCTTCCGCCGCCCATGTCCGCGGCGCCATCAGAATCGCGAAAAGAGCGACGAGCAAGAAAACATTCCATTTCGACATGCGATCTCCGTCACGTTCTTCGTGGCACGGGCGTCTCGCCCGTGTCTTTCCCAAACGCACGGGCGGGACGCCCGTGCCACAAAAAATCATTCGCTACCAGGACATTTCCACATCGAATGACGCCTGGCCGTCGGCGAATGCGACGGGCAAGAGCAGTTGCTTCACGCCGTTTGATTCGCGAATCGCGGCTTTGGCGGCGACCTTGGGATCGATGTGGACCGTCACCTTGGCATCGACGAGCCATTCGCCCGGGGACTTTGCGTCGATCGACGCACCGCTGGCGGCCAGGAAATAGAGTCCCTGTGGCGAGTCTTTGGAAACGAGATGAAATTTCCGCATCAGCACCGCCCCGCCGGTCTTGAGTTCCGGCAATGGCTGCTCTTCGACCTGTATCCCGTTCAGCAGATAATGGAAAATCGGACGGTCGTCCTTATCGAGCACATATCCCTTGAATTTTCCGCCGAGGTTTCGTTCCTTGTCCTTCGGCGCCGGCCATGGCGAATCGGCCGACGGCAAAACTGCAAATGAGGGCCCCGGCGGCAAATTGATCACATCCGTGCCCAGCGGGCCGAGGGCTTGTCCGCCGCGACCGTCCCACATTCCGCGCGCGTCAAAAAATCGGCCGTGCCAGGCCTTGGCCAGGCGAACGACGTTCGCGTCGAAGGCGACATGCAACATTTCCGGGAATCCGACGGCAATCGCCCGCGGGCCCACTTCGGCCATGAAGGTACGATGGATAATCGGCTCATCGGTCGGCACCAGTTCAAATCCGCCGGCCGGCGTCAGTCCGGCCGGGAGCGGCATCGACTTGCCGAGCGATGCATATTCCCAGACGGCATCGATCTGCCCGTTCTCGGTTCCGCCGCCGAGATTCTTGAACAAAACATCTCCGTGATCCCAGAACGAAGGCATGCGGGTGCCGGGATTCACCGCGAGAGGTTTATCCAACAGCTTATGGAACCAGCCCGGCCGCAGTCGCTCGTTGATCGTGCTCAGATTCGGCGCGGGCATTCCGAGAGACTTCACATCGCCGACTCCGTGGCAATTCACGCATCCCAGCCCCTTGGTGCCCACGAGCGTTCGACCGTCGTGCACGAGCAAATCCGAGAATTTCGGAATGACGTCTTCTTCCGGTCCGTCGGCGGCCGCGAGGCTCTGCGTCAGACCGGTCAACCGGTCGCGACTGAATTGCGGCATCCGCGTTGCCAGAACCGGACGCACGTGCAGCTTTCCTTCAAAAACGATCTGCTCGACGGCGCTGGTCTTGAGCTTATCTCCGACGCCGGTCAGACGCGGGGGAATCCGGCCCTCATCCCCCATGTCGAACATGCCGGACATGACAAAGTACTTGTCGCGGTCGGCCGCCGGTCCCCCGATTCCGTCGCGGCTGTGACACGCAAAACAGTTCATTTGCGCCAATTGATGAATGACCTGATCCTTCGGAGCGCGCGGCTTGTCCAGCTCGGCGCCTTTCTTCAAAGCCGCCTTGATCGCGGCTTTCTGATCGGCGCCCAGATCGAAATTCGGCGTTCCTTTGCCCGGGTGTTCGCCCACACATCCGTCCGATGAATCGGGGTTAAGGCTGAGCAATGCTTTGAACGTGCGAGCGGATTTCAGACCTGGAACGGCGTGACAGGCCGCACAGCCCATCACTTGAAACATCTTTTCGCCGGTCGAGGCCTTATCCGGATCGATCACGAATTGCTCGCTCTCGAGCGGGACCATCGGCTTACCGCCGAAACTGAACAATGCGCTCGGAGGGATTACTTGCCGCGGCACCCCCGGCCCCTCCCACTGTACCTTCAACTCAAACCCGGCCCCTCCCTGGAAAAAGCAGACGGTGATCGGATGATCGCCGGCCGTCAGATCGATGGATTCGGTCTTTTCGCCGGGCGGGTGCTCGCCGTCGTTGTCGATGATCTGCTTTCCATCAATGTAAAGCCGCGAGCCGTCGTCGGAGAATGTTGAAAACGTGTACTTTCCGGCTTTCGGAATCGCGATCGAGCCGGAGAACTTCACGGCAAAGCGCTCGTTGCGGCGGCCGGGGATGTTCAGGTGGAAATTCTGGATCCGGCCGGTGGATTTGGGCTTCAATCGATCAAGATCTTCCAGGCGGCATGAATTGATGATCGGCTCTTCGTAATACTCGTACTTCATCCCATGAGTCCGCGCAGGTGCGGATTGGGCAGTCTGCGGATTCTCGAGTTGTTCGCGCAGGAGATAGACCGCGATCGCGGTCGCGTCATCCTTGACCAGATGCAGCGAAGGCATCCGGCTGGCGGGACGAACCTTTGTTGGATTCATCAGAAAGTCGGCAAGCTGGTCAACGATGGTCTTCATCGCCAGGTTCCCAAGCGGGACTGCCGGAACCTTCAAAGTCCCGGCGCCTTCAGGAGCATGACAGGCGACGCAACCAATACTGTGATACAGAACCCGGCCGCGTTCGACCAGGATTGGATTCCCTTCCTCGGCGCTGCGGGCAATCGGGCCGCCATGAGAGACGAGGAAATGTGTCAGATTTTCGATTTCGACTTTCTTCCCGTTTGGATCGCTGTCGCGCATCAGATCGGGCATCGTCGTGCCCGGCTTGATTGCATGAGGCGAAGAAAGAAATTGCCGGATGTACTGCGGGGTCAACCGCAAGCCGGCGTTGCTGAGATCGGGCGCACCTTTGAAATCGATTCGTTGCGCGTGCTCAGCCGAATGACAGGCGGCGCAATTCAATTCGCTGATGAGCAACTCGCCCATCGCCGCGGGGTCGGCCTTGCCCGAATTGCTGAGCTGAGAATAACCCGGTACGACCGGCGGCGCGGCCGCGTCATCGGCCGGGGCCGCGATTGCGCACGACAAACAGATGCAAACTGCCAAAGCCGCATAACGCCAGGGGCGATCCCGCATGAAGCACTCCAATACGGCCAGAAAAATTGACGGACCGACGCCGCCATCAGTACCCGACCGAGTCAGGTGATGTTGATTGCTGACGATGCGCTACCGGAGGGTGTGCCGAATTTTCCGGGCACAATCCGAATGCCGTCGGTAGCATATCTAAAAGGAACAGTCATTTCCCCCGCTCTCTCTCCCACTTCGCGGTTTATCCTGATCTCAGATTTCTGCGAAGGCGCGGCGGACGCGAACCTGTTGCTTGGACATTGGCGAGCGTCGGTGGGAATATTCTCGGCACGCCTGGGGTTTACCTGAGCGGAGTCCAACACGTCTTATCGAAAGGAGCCTTGTGAAGAATTCACCGCGTATCGCTCGTACGGTTGCCGCCGCCGCCATGTCTGGTCTCTTTGCCGGATCAGGAGCGCTGATGATGGGTTGTCAGCACGACAACGGTCAGGCGGGCACTCAGGTCCAAAAAGCGGTCCCCGCCGCCCACGATTGCAAAGGGATGAACGCCTGCAAGGGTCAGGGCGGCTGCAAGACCGGAAACAACGGCTGCAAGGGCCAGAATTCCTGCAAGGGACAGGGTGGCTGCAAGGTTGCCGCCTGATATTTAGGATCTTCTTTCCCAGACCAATGCATTCATCGACCGCGATCGCGCAACGGCGCGATCGCGGCGGTGTTTTATTGCGCTGATGTTGGTCGTCCGAGGCGAGAGCCCGCGATGAAGACCTTACGGAACGGTCGTCGACTTTGTGGTGGGCTCGTTGCTGGGCGGATCGATCATCGTTGCCTTATAGACTGCGATGATCTGCTGATAGCGAGTGATACGGGGTCGGAGGGTCGGAGTCCGATTTTAAAAATCGGGGCGGCTCGTCAGAATCACGGCATGGCCCGCAAACCCCGTCGATCGGTCGGCCGGATGGTCTATCAAGTTTTCAACCGCGCCCATTCCCGGCGGCGGATATTTTACGGCGCCAAGGATTATCTCGCGTTCCTCAAAGTGCTCGGCGAGGCGCATGCCCGATTTCCGGGAGTGGAGGTTTTCAGCCTGTGCGTGATGCCCAACCACTGGCATCTGGTCGGAGAAATGCACCGCTCGCAAACGGAAGGAGGTTTGCCCGGTCCCCGGTCCCGACGATACTTGCCTTCGATAAATGACAATTCAACAGCAATTTATTGATAAAACGGACACATCAGTGTCCGATTATGTCCGATTTGTCCGATTCGGGACCCCAAAAACGGCGGGCCAAATCCATCGTTTTTTTGGCGAGCTGCGCTGAGGCTCGATTATCAGTCGCTGCGACGATACGCCCGCCGCGCGCCCGGGGTTGTCGCGCGTATCCTCCGATGCGGCGCAACCCATATCGGTTCGGGATACAATGCGGTCGGTATGACGTCGTCTCCAAAATCGCCGCTGCGGAAATTCCTGGTCGTCGATGACGACGCGGCTTTTCGGACGCGGCTGGTCAAGGCGATCGAATCGCGCGGACTGCAGGCGTTTGGCGCGGCTTCGCCGGAAGAGGCGGTCGCGCTGGCGCGGCGTCATTCGGCGCAGGCGGCGGTCGTGGACCTGCGCATGCCGGGCGCTTCAGGACTCGATGTGGTACGCGATCTGGTGGCGATGGACGCGGGAATGCGGGTGGTCGTGCTGACGGGGTACGGCAGCATCGCCAGCGCAGTCGAAGCCGTCCGGCGCGGGGCGATCAATTATCTCACCAAGCCGCTCGATGCCGATCAGATCCTGGCCGCATTCGATCAGCGCGAAGTCGGCGACGGCGCGTTCGGCGCGACCGCCACACAAACCGAGACGATTCCCTCGCTCGCCCGCGTGGAATACGAGCACATTCAGCGAATTCTGCACGATTGCGACGGGAACATTTCCCGTGCCGCCCGCCGGCTCGGGCTTCATCGCCGGTCGCTGCAAAGGAAACTGGGAAAATTGCCGCCGAATGAATAGATGCAGGGCGCCGCGAACGAAATTAAGAGCCGCGCACGAAGTAAGCTTCGTGCGCGGCTCTTAGGTCGCGCCGGAGCTGCGGAAAGTCCAACGCTCAAGACCGAGTCAATCGCTCCGGCGCGGACGCGAGTTCCGTAAGGAGCCAACGGCCGCTGCGGAGATCCAATACGGCAAGGAGCTTCGCTCCGACCGCGGGCTTGAATTGAAAGATCGCGGTATCCGAACCGTCCGGCCCCCAGACCATCGACGTATCCGGGCGATCGCCGACGCCGGCGGGAAGCGCCACCGCCCGTTCATCAGATTGGCGAACCAAGATCAGTTCCGGGCCCGGTGACGACGGGCGTGAATCCGCCGATGTCTCGCGCAGCATGAGCGTAAAACGACCGTCCGGCGAAACTTCATGACCGGCGCCGCTGACGAGATGGGCCGGCGTCTGCTCGCGGCTGCGTCGCTGGAAATAATCAGACAGGTGTAAGAGGTCCTTCTCCCATTTCTTTCGAGAATTTGCCGGAAGTCCGTATTGATCGATGTATTCGTGCAGAGCATCGTTGTGACCGGCGACGCGTCCCGCCGTCAACTTGTCCATGACGTCTGCGTTAACGAAAACCTGCGGCAGGCCGCTTTCCTCGTCGAATCCCACGGCCGAGTCTCCTCCGAGCACTTCAACGTTCGCGTCACCCTCGGCCAGCTCCTGAGTGAATTTCGCTCGGCCCTGGTCATAGGCCTGCTGATACTGCTCAAGAGGCGTCGGAACGGGCTCGGACGGCAGTCCGGCGCAACCTGCGGTAAGAGATAGAGAAACCAACAGAACGCGACGGAAATGGCGAAAGTTTGAACGCATACGAATGCCTGCAACAGTATATCCGCGCTTCCACCGCGTGCACCGGATCGCGCAGGATTTTCCGCGGCCCGAGCGAGGCAATGAATGGAACGATGATCGAATTTGAACGGGTGTCCTGCTCGCGCGAAGCTCGGTAAGATTTTCCGGTATGCAGGATGAAAAGGATCAATGGATCGGAATTGAGATCGGCGGGACCAAACTTCAACTCGTCAGTGGAAACGCTTCGGGAAAAATCGATCGCCGCTGGCGAGCCACCGTCGATCCGCGAGCGGGCGGGGCCGGAATCTGCCGCCAGATTCAGGCGGGCTTAAGTGAGTTATGCAAAGAGGGCGCACGCGGGGTCTGGGCGTGGGGTTCGGAGGGCCGGTCGACTGGCGAACAGGACGAGTCCGCTGCTCCCATCAGATCGAAGGGTGGGATGATTTCGGCCTGGGGGACTGGCTCCGCGAGCAAACGGGTCTGTCCGTCGCGATCGACAACGATGCCAATGTTGCCGCACTGGGTGAAGCGAAAGCCGGCGCCGGCAAGCTGAGTTCTTCGGAGAACGCGGATCGTGGTTCGGATCCGCTTTTTTACATAACGCTCGGCAGCGGCGTGGGGGGCGGCCTTGTAGTCGGCCAAACGATCTATCACGGCACGTCGCCGGGCGAATCAGAATTTGGTCATATCCGCCTGGAACGGAGCGGCACGATCCTCGAATCGCGATGCTCCGGCTGGGCGGTCAATGCGCGAATCCGCGAGGTGCTTCGAGGAGGCTCATCGCAAGAATCAACGTTGATTCAACTCGCGACGCAAAGCCCTGGCAACGAAGCCCGGCATCTCGCCGAGGCCCTTCGACAGGAAGATCCAATCGCCAGATCGATTCTCAACGATGTGGCGGATGATCTTTCATTTGCCTTGTCGCATGTCGTTCACCTCATGCACCCGAACCTGATCGTAATCGGAGGCGGGCTCTCGCTGCTGGGAGAGCCTCTGAGTGAAGCGGTGCAGGCTACCCTCCCGCGATACGTGATGAAGGCGTTTCATCCAGTGCCCGCGGTAAAACTCGCCGGGCTGCGCGAAGATTCCGTACCGGTCGGCGCTGGTCCTGGCGGCAGGTATTTGAAGGAGCGATTCTCTCCATTGCCAATACGACTGGAACTTCGTGTGCAAAAAAGGCCGCACGTTCGAAAAGAACGTGCAGCCTGGCGGAGGAGGAAACGAGGACTGTGTGCGGCGGGAGCGTAGCGAGCTTTTACGCCACTTGCTTCACCGGCCGCTTCGACATTGACGACGGCACCCACAATACGCTGACATACCCCTGCTTCCCGGCTTCAACCCCATGCGAAGCGTAATCAGTGAACCATTGCCCATCGACGCTGTACCGAAACCGATAATCACCCATGTCCAGATCGGCCAGAGCTTTCCACCATCCGTCGCCGGCCGATTTCAGCTCGATGGAGCCCAGTTTCGACTTGAAATCGCCGATGGCCCGTACTTCGGCGGCCCCCGGCCGATAAAACGCGAATTCCACCTGCCCGTCGTCCGTGATCCTTGTCATGGCGTGCATCCCTTCGGTAAGATTACATCTCAAAGCCCGTGCCATCCGCCGTCGCGAGTCCGGCGGAAGCGTTCTGACGAAGGACCTGCTTGTGCGATCCAAGCTTGCCGGCCCGTAAATGCCGCGATTGTTCGGCTGGAAAATTTCGCGAACAAACGGCAGATGAACCCCGCCGACCGCCGATAAGTTCACAAACCGGCGGCGAAACAAGCGGCACGCGGCCTTCGTAATGCCTACCGAGTGTGCACCCTCATCCGCTGAACGGATTCAGACGGCGTAAGAACTATGCGAAGCCTTGTCACGTTCACATTGCTCGCCATGGCGTCCGCGCCGTCAAGTTGCGTTCCTCAACAGCAAAAGCAGGTGGTTCCGCTTGAACCGACGGCGGCTTCGATGCACGCCGCCGATCTGACCGACGCGCTGCAACCGGTTGCCTCGGATAGCGCGATCTCAGTTCGCACGGCGCAACGAATGGACAAGCTTCGCGCTGAAGCTCGACGGCCTTCCCCAGACCGAAGGATATTGGGTCCGATTCCACGAGCCGCAACTGGAGTCGGCCAACGCGTCGATTCCGCTGTCGGCCCTTGAAACCTATCAGGTGCTGCCGATGCCGGTGGATCTGGATCGCGCCGGGTTCGTCCGGCACACCGGTCTGAGCACCGCCAGCCGCGAACTGCCCCGTGCGCTGCTGCCGGTCAGCATGGATTCAACCGGCGCGCTCAACCTGCGTGGTCTGCGCGATCCGGCCCATCCCACCGATCCGGCTTCCCACTTGAACGGCCCCAACGGGCAAACGCTGCTTTGGGTGGATCTGCATGTGCCGACCGAAGCCGGGCCGGGAAATTACGGCACCACCATCGATCTCATGCGCCAATGACATGCGGCCGGTGGCTTCCGTAGCGCTGCACGTTTCTGTTTACGATTTTGTTCTGCCCAACGAACGGCATCTTCAAATCATCGGTCAGATCGGATGGAACCGGCTCAAAGCGCTCTACGCCGAGGATTTCGAGGCGATTACCGCGCGGCTGATCAATCGGAAAGATCCGCGTTACGCGGGAACGGTTAAAACGCTCGACCAGCTCGTTCGCCTCGCGCAACGCAATCGCACGGCCGTCGTCATCCCTAATCTGAAGCCGACGGTGAAATGGGACCAACCCGGTCAGCCGCCGACGATCGATTGGCGCGATTATGACGGGCTGATCACGCCGTGGCTCAAGGGAGAGATGTTCGCCGACCACATTCCACTCGCTTACTGGCCGCTGCCCGAAGCGGAACTGCTTGAGAACCTTCAGCGCAAGTGGCAGCTCGACTACTGGTCGCAGGCGGCGACGCATTTCGATCAGAACGACTGGCTGGGGAACACCGCGGTTTCACTCGCGAAGATCACGCCGGGCCGGGCTGGAGCCCAGGAGAGCATCGAGCTGTCGGCGCAGGCGGCGGAAATCCTGGCGGTGCATCCGCGGATTCGGGTGATGCTTCCGCTGGAAGAGGATCAGATCCAGCTCTCCGGCCAAAACAATCCGAATCTGATCGATCCGGCCACCACCGCCCGCCTGCTCTCCTCGTGCCCGAGCCTCGTCTTCGCGACCGCTCCGAAGGATTACTGGCCGCTCGGGGTGACGCATCCGGAGCATTGGCTTCGCACCGATCTGCCCGGCATCATCCCATACGCCGGGGCCGGCGGAAGCGAGCGCGACGTGCGGCTGTGGGCCTGGATGGCGTTTCTGCGCCGCGCATTTCGTCCAGTGGGAATCGACGCTCCCCTCCGTTGACGCGCCGAGCGATCCGGCTGATCCGGGGGAACTGGTCTGGTTTTATCCGGGCAAATGGTTTGGGCTCGACGAACCAGTCGCAACCGTCCAACTCAAGTGGCTTCGCCGGGCTCAGGAAGACTACGAATATCTCTATCTGGCCAAGCAGCGCGGGGAGGTCATCAGCGCGATGCAGATGGCCCGCCTGATTACCAAGCCGGTGGAGATCCAGCCGGGCCAGGCCCCGGATCCGACTTATTCCCTGATGAGCGGAACGGCCGACCCCAAAGCCTGGAACGAAGCTCACGAGTTGCTCGCCCGCGCCATCCTGCTTCGCCAGCCGGGCAAGACCCTCGACACCGCCGCCCAGCGCGATCTTTATATTCAGACGCTGCAATGGGCCAGGCCGCAGAGCGCCCGCTTTTGATCGGACGTACCGCCGACTGGTCCTGGGATGACTCGGCCAAGGCCGGCGACTGGATCAAGCTTCGGCTGGGTCTGGATATCTACAACGGCGGCGACGACACGCCGGACAAGAATAAGCTGGAGTGGGGCGACCTGCCGCCCGGCTGGGAGATTTTCGAGAAGTCGATGCAGATTCCGCGGCTGGAGACGTATCACGTCCTCGGCGCGACGATGAATGCTCGATTTGATGTGTCACGCTCATCGTCCACCGCGCGGCGGCCGATGCAGATCGACTTCGTTAACGGGTTCACACAGGTCGACAGCCCGCTGAAAATGGTAATGCCCGTGGCCGGGAGCGCCCGGCGCGAGGGACGCCTTTCAATCGACGGTTCACTTGACGATTGGGCTGACATCGAGCGGATCCAGGATGGGCCCATGGTGGTGATGCTCAATCGACCCACTCTTCAAAAACAGGACCTCCAACTGGCGGCGACGCCCACTCAAATTTACAGCGGATGGGCCGACGAAAATTTCTATCTCGCGTTTGCCCTGCAGGGCACGGCCGGCGACTCGCACCACACTCAGAATTTCGTCACCTATAAAGATCGCCGCGCGTGGGGAGAGGATCTTTGCGAAGTGCTGATCCAGCCGGTCTATGGAGACAAGGTCAACACGCTCGGCTCAGTCCTGCATATCATCTGCAAACCCAACGGAGCGCAATGGGTGGAGCGGAAGCTGGACGCCCGGCTCAATACGAACCCCTGGCAGGCCGTCGAAGGAAGCGGCATCCGCTACGCCGCCACCACGCCCGACGCAAGATGGAACGGCGAGCTGGCGATTCCCTGGAAAGTAATCATCGATGAGAAGCACGGCATGCCGGTGCTGCTTCGCTTCAACTTCATCCAACACCGCACCGCGACGGGCGAGAGCGCGAGTTGGTGCGGCCCGATCGATTTCGGCCGCGATGACAATCTGATGGGAGCGCTTTACCTTCGCAATTCTCACGACGGCGGCGTCAATGACATCGTCCGCGGCTGGGAGAGCCCGGGTGGAACCAAGACGCAGTAAAAGGAGGCGGTATCCGAGCAGAGTCGTCTTTCACGACGCTTCCGCTGAATATCAATTACCCATGGATTTCTAATACCAGCGCTCACACGATGGAGCATATTCTTCATCAGGGCGATGAGTATTGGAATTCACGGAAAATCGTTGGTCTACGGGCTTCTGGCTCTCCTGTTTTCGATAGCGGGCGCATCGCTTTTCGGATGGCTTGTAGCGATTCCGCACGAGCCTTCGGGACGCACGGGAGACCAGATTCTCCTCCTTCTTTTTGCTCCAGCGTTTGCGGGGAGCTTTCTTTATTTCGCAAGCCGGGGGCTCCGCCGAATCCGGGATGGCCTAACCCGTTTTGACGTAACGGAGCGCGACATAACCGTTCGGGAAACATTCCGAACTCGCGTTATCCGCTGGAGCTCGGTTCGGGGTTTCCTGATTCCGGCCGCGCGTTTTCCGAATCGGCCTCAAATCCTGGTCCTGCTCCTCGATCAGAATCGCCGCGTGACTTTGCCGTTGGAACGATTTCGGACGGCCGGTGCAGATGCGATTTTGAATAACTCAATTCTAGGATTGGCCGAATGGGGCCTCGAAAAAGTGCGGCTTGCGGAACCAACGACGCTGTCACCCCTCCGCGTGCGCTGGCGACTGCACAAGTCCAGCCTGTTGGCACTCTACGGAATGCCGATATTTCTTCTGCTCCTCACGATCGGCTCCGTGATGTATGGCTGGCGATTCGTGAACTATCTGCGGATACGCCAATCGCACAAATCCATTTCGGCCCACATTCGTGAAATTACAAAGGAATCGGGCAGACACGAAACGGTCTGGACACGCGTCGGCTACACCGCTTTCAACGGCCAAAGCGTTCGGCTGCACCGCCAGGTGATGGTGACTTTTGCCGATCGTTTCAAGGCCGGGGATCAGGTTGCGGTCGATTACCTGCCGAAGCATCCGGACGTTGGCCGCATTCCTGGGTGGGACCTCGATGGTCGTAGTTGGGCCATGTGCATTCTGATGCTGCTGACGATTTGGTTCACCGCTCGAGCGATGCCTCGGAGCGCCGCCAACTGGCTTTGTCCATTGCGAGAACGAATCGCCTGGGCCGCGAAATCGTCCTTCCCGGTTGTGGCATTTTCTGTTGCGCGTCTTGAATCGCTCTACGAAATTCTACCCGACAAACACACCGGGGCGCTGGTCTTGAAGCCGCCTCCTCCAAATTCAAAAAAACCGGGGCTTTGGGCCTGGGCACGGTGGCTCGAAAAAGCGGGCCTCAAAGCGCATCAGTCGTCGGGAAAGTTCTTAATTCTCGATTCGGCGCAAGCAAAGCGGTTGTTAGACCGCATGAGTGGCGACAATACCTTTATCGGCGACTACATGATTCTGGATTCGCATGACACGGAGGACGCGGAACGCATCGTTTCGGAGCGTTTTGCGAAAGCACGGCCAGGCGAAGGCGATCCATCACTGGATCGCGGCCGCTTTTGCTGTGTGAACGGAGTGGTGGGTCCACTGAATGATTCGGAGAAACGCGAAACCTTTCGGAAATGGTTCAATTTCCGTCTACGCCGGCTCTACGGTGGCGTACTGCCTCCGGCGATTCCGGATCTTGATTTTGCGCGTTTATTCGAAATGGATCCCGCAGACGGCCTGTTTGACCTGCTGATCGAGCGCCGGCATATTGGCCCGCGCATTTGGTTTCGCATCGATCAGGAAAAGAGTGCGAAATTCGCGGAATGTTCGCGTGGACGCTGGATCATCGTCGAGGTTGATGGCGTGCCTCGCTACTTCAAACCTCAAGCAGCCGGATCGAAACTTTTGCGCCGTATGATTGCCCCGATCGGCAGTTGTTCCCGGGTGAATCAAAGTCGCAGTGAAACAACCACGCTCGCCATTTCTCGACCTCAATAGAATCCTGCGCCTTCCACGGTAAGATACTTATTGGGCTGTGGGAATTGTTTCTCCTGTAGAAAATTCCATGGGAAAAAAGGATCCCCGCATCGACGCCTACATCGCCCGCTCGCGCGAATTCGCCAGGCCCATTCTGAATCATTTGCGACGGCTCGTTCACGCCGTTTGCCCGGAGGTGGAGGAGACGTGGAAGTGGTCATTCCCGCACTTCATGTACCGCGGCATGTATTGCAGCATGGCGGGGTTCAAGAACCACTGCGCGTTCACCTTCTGGCACAAATCGATGCGCTCGCTTCTCGACGAACATAAATCCGGCCACGCAATGGGCCAGCTTGGAAAAATCACGACGCTTGCCGATCTGCCCGCCGACCGCGTCCTGACGCGCTCTCTGAAGCAGGCGATGAAGCTGAACGAACAGGGAATCAAACCACCCCCACGTCCGCGCAAAACGCGGCCGGTGAAGGTGCCCGCGCAGATCAAAGCCGCTCTGGCGACTAACGCCGCAGCCCAGAAGCACTTTGCCGCGATGAGCCCCAGTCAACAGCGCGAATACGTCGAATGGATCGCGGAAGCCAAGCGGCCGCAAACCGTCGCCGCCCGCATCGCCACGATGCTCCGGTGGCTCGCCGAGGGAAAATCGAGGAATTGGAAATATGAGCGATGATTCATCGCTCACCAGCGATTCCTGACGGAAACCGTGGCGGGGCTTTCGCAAAGCCGCAAGCGGCTGCGCGCGCATTCTCGTAGAACAAACTGCCCTCGTCTAACCGATCTCGGGTAGCTCGTACCCCTTCCGCCGCTCACGCGTGCGCCAACCGTTGGCTTCGGCGTCGCCGGGGAATTCCCACTTCTGTGGATCCCACTCGAGCTTGCGGCCGTGCCAATAGGCGAGATTGACCAGGTGACAGACGGTCACGCTGCGAGCGCCGGTTTCCACGGGGCAGATCGTCGGCTTGCGCGATTTGATGCATTCGAGCCAGTTCTGGCGATGGCCAGGGGAGGCGTAGAGCTTTTGATCGGATTCGGTCAGCGGCTCTTTCAGGATCGTGTCGGGATCGCTGATGATCCGGGAGCGGTTCACGAAGATTTTTCCCTTTTCGCCGACGAAGAGAATCCCGTTGGATTCGCGGAAGTGTTTCATCACTTCCTGCTCCACCGGCGCGGCGGAGGGACTGGTGGTCGGCGTTTTCTTTTCCTTCACCAAGGCGTCAAACTCATAGACCATGTCGACGTGCGTGACGGGAATCGCTTCCCCGAATTTGGTGTTTTTATAGACGACCTTGGCGCCGTACTTATCTCCTTCCTTTTCCGGCGGATGAACTTCGTTGGGGCCGGAATGATCCATGTCGAGCGCCCATTGCACGATGTCGAAATGGTGCGCGCCCCAGTCGGTGACGTACCCGCCGGAGTACTCGCGGTAATCGCGCCAGCCGGGGTTGAACGGATATTTGTCAGGCAATCCTTTGCGGCAGATGATCTCGTTATAGGGACGGAGCGGCGCCTGGCCGAGCCACATCTCCCAGTTGAGGCCGGGATCCGGGGTTTCTTCCGGCAGGTCGCACCATTTGCTCGTAGCGCCAACGCCAACGAGGATCTCCTTGATCTGCCCGATTCGCCCGTTGCGGATGTATTCGCACGCCTGCTTGAACGGGCCCTCCGAGCGCTGCTGGCTGCCGGTCTGGAAAACGCGCTCGTGCTTCTGGACCGCTTCGATCACGGTCTTTGCTTCATGAATCGTGAGCGTGAGCGGCTTCTCGCAATAGATGTCCTTGCCGGCCTTGGCCGCCTCGATGACCAGCGCGGAATGCCAATGATCCGGCGTGCCGATGACCACCGCATCGATGTCTTTTCGATCGAGAAGCTCACGGTACTCCTTGTAAGCGTCGCACCCTTTGTAGTCCTTTCGCTCGAGCAGCGCGTATTTCTTGTCAGCCATGTCCTTCGCGTGCTCGCGGCGTGTGGTGTCGACGTCGCAGACGGCCAGCACCTGGGTGTTTTTCATTCCCAGCAGATTGTCGAGATGACCCGAAGCCTGCTTGCCGATGCCGATGAATCCGAGCGAAATACGATCGCTGGGCGCGGTCGTCGCGCCGTCCCCGCGCATAAGAAGGAATGATGATCGGCGCGCCGATCCCGACGGCGGCGGCGGTTTTCAGAAATCCACGACGACTGACGGGCCGTTTGCGGTTGGTTGACATGGCGCGAGCCTCCAAATCGTTGAGTTGATGAATCGTTTCCTTGAGGCGGATCATAACCCGTCAGCGCATCGATGGTAAGTACGCGAAGGTTGAGAGATGACTTTCGCTGGCCGTTCGGCTCATGTCGCCGCCTCAGGTGGTCGCTCGCATTGACGCCCGCCGCCTACCTCAACGTTCAATCCCGGCGCCGGGATTGGATGTTGAACGTTAATGGAACAACCCGCAGCCACGTGCGCGCTTCGATGTCATCATCATCCCTTATTCCGCACCTGATCGCCCCCGGTTATCCTTCCGCCTATGACCCCAAGGCGCGTGGCATTGGTAACCGGCGGAGCGCGGCGCGTGGGGCGGGCGATCGTGGAGACGCTCGCCGGGCAGAATTTCGACATCGCATTTACGTATAACCGCAGCAGCGCCGAGGCCGACTCGGTGCGTAACGCCGTGTCGGCCAGCGGAGTCCGCGCTGTGGCGGTCGATGCCGACTTTTTCGACCCCGTCGCCGCCGTCAGTGCCGTCGCGCAGACCGTCGAGCGAGAGTTTGGTCGGCTTGATGTGCTGGTCAACAATGCCTCGGCGTTTTTGCCCGGTTCACTCGAAGAAATCGGCCTCGATCAGATGCGCCGCATGTGGGCGATTCATGCCGAAACGCCCGCGCTGCTGTGCCGCCAATTTGCACCGCTTCTGCGAAACAGCGGCGGGCATGTCATCAATATGGTCGACCTCATGGTCGAACGGCCGGCTCCGCATTACCTGGCCTACTCGGCGAGCAAGGCGGCGCTCTGGAGCCTGACCCTCGGCCTGGCGCGGGAACTCGCCCCCGAGGTAACCGTCAACGGAATCGCGCCCGGCGTCGTGGAATGGCCGGAGGATTACCCCCCCGCCGAACGAGAGCGATACCTGCGGCGCGTCCCCCTGGGCCGACCCGGGACACCTGCCGAAGTTGCGGACCTGGTCACGTTTCTCTGCACGCGCGGCAGCTATTTCACAGGACAGATCTTTCGCCTGGACGGCGGCCGCTCCATTACCTGACATGAATTGCGTGATTGGAGGGCATGATTTTCCGTTATTGGCCTGCCGAACGGAATAGGAAAAGTTGACCCGCGCCTCCGAATCTGCTGTACTTTTGGGAAGTTGGCAAGGAGTCGGCGGTGTTCGAAGTCGTATCGATCCTGGCGGCAGATCAAAGCGTCGAGATGTTGTCTGCGGCGCAGAAGCTGGGCATCGTGACCCTGGTCTTCCTGATCGCCGGAATCTGGTGGATGTGGCGAAGGTCGTAAGATCGTTGCAACGGCTGTTGCATGGAGGAACAACTTATGGTTACGCAAACCACGACCGGGGCGAAACTCTGCTGCAAGTGCGGGCGCGACGTCACGACGGCCAAGCGGATGAAGGACCGGGAGGGAAAGTACTGGTGTCTCCCCTGCGGAACGGCCGATCAGAAGCAGAAATCGGTGGCCGTCGGAGGCATTTCGCGGGATGCGGCGAATCGTATAGCCCCAGTCAGATGACGCAGCTCAGCGGCTTGCCCTATTGCAATAAATGCCTGAAGAAAAAATATGAAGGAAACGGCCAGGGAATCATGAGCCAGCTCAAAGCGACCTTTGACCTGAGTCGATGGATTCCTTCCGGCGGCGAAGGTGAATCGGGCGGCCGTATGAAATGGATGCTGATCGTCATCGGCGTTCTGATTCTGGTTTCGATGGCCGTCAACTTCGGCCTTTTAGGTCATTTGTTTTGAGGTCTCAGGTTATGGTTCGAAAGTTCACCCATTTGTGTCCTGGATTTGCGCTGCTTTGCATGGCGGCGGCACTCGGAGCGGGCTGCACCAACACGGGCCATGGCGCGATCGTCGCGCGGGCGCCGGGCTCCAGTCGACCCATGTCGACAAAGACTCCCGCCGACGGAGAGTTCGCCCTCTACCGCGTGACAAAAATCAATACACTCGGCCAGCCGCTGGATGCCAAGATCATCGCCAGCTATCACCTGCCGCGCGGCGAACCGATCGGATTTCGCTGGGTGACCGTTCGCGCTGATGCCTGGCACCCGAATGCATCCCTTCAACTCCAGGCCTTTGCCGGCGATCACGTGGATGATGTCGGACCGATCACCGTAATGACCGAGAAATACTATTGGGCCAACCCTGCCGGGTGGGACCATTACTGGGTTGTCGCGCCAGCAATTGGATTTGAACAACGCGTCACGGGCCAGAACTGATGGAGTAGCGGCCGGCGCTACTGATGCGGCTGCTGGGCGTCCAGGTCAAGCCCCAGGTCGTGCGATGTGGCTTCGCCTTCGTCGAGCATAAAGCCGGCATCGATCGTCTGGTCTTCCTCCGGCAGAGGAAGCGGATCCAGCCCGCCGTCCATTTCGCTTTGGGCAGTCGGTGAGAGCGGGCCCATATCGCCGGCCGAGGGTGCGGCGACCATTTGCTCGACCGATTCGCTGCTGACCGGATTGAGCTCTTCGTCGGCGGGAACGCCATCGACCTGCAACACGAAAACCACCGGACCGATCTGCACGCTGTCGCCGGGGGCGAGCGTGGCTTCCTGCACGCGATGGCCGTTATGGAATGTCCCGTTTGAGCTGCCCAGGTCTTCAAGACGAAGCGTCTCCCCGTCGCGAACCATGCGGCAATGCTTACGGGAAACCTCTCCAAGAGGTATGCGAAGATCGCAATCCTCGCGGCGTCCAATGACGGTCATATCCCGTGCTATTGAAAAGCTGCGCCGTTCACCATCAGCCCGGAACATTACCAATATTGCCTGCATACGATTCCCCGAACATGATCAAAAGTGCCCGGCGTTCTTCCACGCCCAGAAGTTCCCTAAACTAGCGTCCAGCGGCTATTTGAGCAAGGATAAAACGTTTGGAAGTCACGCAGGTTCGATATTTTCCAGGAGTTATTCATGTCTGTTCCCATTCCCGTCATGAATACCCCTCCTTGTGGCACACTTGACCCGGCTACATTGCCTTCCGGCCTTGTCGAAGGCCTTTACGTCCACATTCCATTCTGCTTTCACAAATGTCACTATTGCGATTTCTATAGCATTACCCGCCAGACCCCGGACCGGATGGATCGCTTTGTCGATCGCCTCCTGGTTGAGGCAGAGAAGTGGGGAGCGAATCAGCGCGGTCCCACGCCCCGGCCGCGGACGATCTTCTTTGGAGGGGGAACGCCGAGCCTTCTGCCAGCGCCGGCGATGGAACGTCTCCTCCGTGGCCTGCGCGACCGATTCGATCTGTCGCACCTGGATGAGTGGACCGTCGAGATCAATCCGGCGACGGCCGACCTCGACTATTGTCGCATGTTGCGGGAGGCTGGCGTCGACCGGTTGAGTTTCGGCGCCCAAAGCTTTTCACCCGCTGAGCTCCAGGTCCTGGAGCGGCATCATGAGCCGGCTGACGTGGAGCGCAGCATCAAACTGGCCCGTAAGGCGGGCTTTGAACGGCTCAATCTCGACTTCATCTATGCGATCCCGGGACAGGATCTGGCAAGCTGGATGGAATCGCTGGAACGGGCGATCGCCATGCAGACCGAACACCTTTCATGCTACGGCCTCACATACGAGCCGAATACGCCATTGGCAGTAAGAAGGCGGCTGGGCGCGTTTCAACCGGCGGAAGAGGATTTGGAACTGGAGATGTTCCGTGCCACGCGACGGCGTCTGAAGGACGCGGGCCGCCCTGCCTACGAGATCAGCAATTTTGCCGTAGTTGGAGCCGAATGCAGACACAATCTGCATTACTGGCACGGAGGCAACTATGTCGGGCTGGGCCCATCGGCAGCTTCGCATGTGGAGGGATACCGATGGCGCAATCGGCCCCACCTCCGCGAGTGGGAGGAGGCGATCGACGCGGGGGAGCTTCCGGCCACGGAACTGGAATCACTTTCCCCCAGCCGACGCCGCGGCGAGTTGGCCATGCTGACGCTTCGTCTGTCAGGGGGGTTAAACTTTGCCGACTTTGCCGATCGAACCGGTTGCGACGCCCGTGCCGTTTTTGCCGAACCGATCCAACGCCTGCAACAGCATGGCCTTCTGACGATCGATCAGACCGCCGGCCGCCTTACCGACCGCGGTCTTGAGTTGGCTGATGCGATAGCGGCAGAATTCCTGGACGTGGCGGAATCGAGCGCCATCCCAGGGTTAGCGCCGGGTATTCCCAGCGGCTAAACGATTCTGTTCCCAGGGTCGATAAGTATTTCAGACGCCTCAGTGCCTTGGCTGCGCCCTCTTGGATAGGACCAGAGAATGCTGGGTTTCGTGCAAAATTGGTTCGCTCCCGAGGCCAGCCCGATCGGAGTCGACTTCGGCGCCGATTCGCTCCGACTGGCGCAGGTGGATCCGCTCGGGGGAGGAGATTTCCGGCTCTCCGCCGCAGCCAATGCGCAAATTCCTTTCAATTTGCGGAACGATCCGGCCGGCCGGTTGAAGTTCTTTTCCGATTCGATCCGTCCGCTGCTCAAAGTGGGACACTTCCGCGGCCGACGCGCCGTTCTCAATCTTCCCGCCGCCTCGATGTACATTCAGCAACTGCGGATGCCGCGCATGGACGAAGAGGCTCGGCTCAAAGAACTCAATTTACGTTTCGATCCGGATCAGACTTTGCTTCGCCATCTCGTCGCCGGCCCGGTCAAGCACGAGTCCGGACCGCAGGATGAGATCATCGTGATGGCGGCACGGCGCGACCTGGTCGATCAACTGCTCGAAGCCGCCGCCGACGCAAAGCTCGACGTGATCGGAATGAACCTGGAGCCCAAGGCGATCGTTGATTGCTTTTGCCATGTCTATCGCCGCAAAAATGATTCGGACGTGACTAACTGTTTCGTTGACATGGGTTGCAGCGCGACAAGGGCGATCGTGGCCCGTGGATCGCATATCCTCTTCGCACGCGTGATCCCCATTGGGGGGGACGATTTCGGCGAGGCCGTCGCTTCGGCACTGGGGATCAGCCTGGAGGATGCCCGGATTCTGCGGATCAAGGAATGCCACGTGCCGGCGGGACGCGAGCGGAGCGCCAAGGAGCCGCTGGATGCGCCGACGTCCGCGCCGACGGATTCCGGCGACGAGCTGGAAAGCGATTTGCTCCACTCGCACCGCACATCCAGGCGCGCGACCTCGACCGAAGCCGGCTCCGATCATGATCGCGCAGCCATTCAGAAGGCGTGCGCGCCCCCGCTCGCGACTTTGATCGAGGAGCTTTCGCGCTGCAGACAATATCACGAAACCAATTTTCCGGATCGCATGCTTGACCGCCTGGTCTTCGTGGGAGGCGAAGCGCGGCATCGCGGAATGTGCCAGAAAATCTCCCGCGAGCTGAACCTCCCGGCACAGGTCGGCGACCCGCTCGTGCGAATGGGACGAGTCAGCTCGGTCGGCGTCGAGAGCGGACTCGACCGGAGATTGCCGCAGCCGGCCTGGTCGATTGCCCTCGGCTTGAGCATGGGCCCCACCAGCGTTCCCGATCCGGTGTTGAGCAGATGATGCCGCCGCTATAGGCCGATTCGTCGTCCGTGAATCAGCCAATTCCGTTCATGCACGCGATGAGTAGACTGCTTCGCAGCATTTGCGGCCCGGTTCTCGTTCCGTCAGGCCGGACAGCATTTACAAACGTGTCCGCAAATTTCTACACAACCTCGATCGCACCGCCGTCATTGCGGGATCGATGCGCAACGGTCCTCTCCCTCGCACGCAGCCGAGCGGCGATGACCCTCACGGATCAGGCGGTCGTGAGCGCCGGCAATTTCCTGACCGGCGCGTTGCTGGCCCGCCATCTTTCACAGACCGAATACGGCGCCTATGGCGTGATTATCGAAACGATCCTCTTTCTAAACGGACTGCAGGCGGGCCTGATCGTCTACCCGATGACCGTTCGCGGAGCCGCGAATCGCACCCGTGGCGCTCGCACGTATGCGACCGCCTCCGTGCTTTTTACCCTCGCGTTGTTGCCCCTTTTGGGAACCGCGATGGGCTTCAGCGCAGTCCTTGCCGCACGCGGTTCCAACGCCGGCGGATGGGTCGCGGTCGGTTTCTCCGCCGCAATCGCAATGCTTCTCTGGCAGCTCCAGGATACGCTTCGCCGCATCTTGTTTGCAGACCTGCGCCCGGCGGCATCGATCCCCGGTGACGCCGTCAGCTACCTCGGACAACTCGCGATCCTCGCCATGTTGTGGAAACTGAATCGGCTGACCCTTCCCGCGACGCTGATCACCATCGGAGCGACGTCGGCCGCCGCCGCAGTCATCCAGGCATTGCAGATCGGACTCACGGCCATCTCGTGGAAGGAACTGCGGGGGTTCGCCGCCGACTTTTGGAAACTCGGACGCTGGACTGCCCTTTCCAACTCGATGGGTCTGCTCACCGGCGTCGGCTATTTCTGGACGTTGCGTTACTTTCACGGACTGAAGGCCACGGCGGCGTTCGCGGCCATGGTGCTTCCGCTCAAGGTGGCCAACCCGATCCTGCTCGGCACCGGCAACGTCCTGGTACCGGCGGTTTCACGGGGCCATTCGATCGGTGGGCACCGCGCGGCGTTTCATTCAGCAGTTCGATACTGGGCCGTCGCCGGCGTTCTGATTCTTCCCCTCTTCGCCATGCTGGTGATCTTCCCGCGTATCAGCCTGGGCTTGCTGGTAGGTTCCCAATCTCCCTATCTGGCCTACGCGCCTTTGCTGCGTCTCTACACATTCGCAATGATCGTCTACTACGTCGAATACTGTCTGAGCGGCTGGCTCAGCGGCCTGGGGGAAAGCCGATCCAATTTTCACGTTCAGGCTGTCAACGCATTAGCCACCCTTTTGATCTCGCTTCCCGCCACCGCCCGATTCGGCCTCAGCGGACTGGTTTACGGAAGCATTGCGGCCGCCGCGATCAGCGCACTGGCGCAGGTTTTCGTCTCTTACAAGTTCCTGAGGCTCGCCTTGGATTCGATCCGAACGAAGGATCATGCTGAACCGTCCGTCGCGTGAGATACCGGGTCCGGGGCAGTGGCCGGCTCAGCGACTCTCGATGGCGCGTGCCTTGGATTCGGCGTCGCGCAGCAGCGCATCGGCGTTCGGATATCCGGCGCTTGCGCGCGCGGGCCGCGGCAATGGCCTGATCTATTCCCGGCGGATTGGTCAGCAGATGAGTCAGGGCCTTGTAGTATTGCGCTTCACCCAGTTGCGGGTTGCGGGCCGTCGCTTCGTCAAACCAGCGCAACGCCTCGTCATGCCGATTCATTCCCAGATACACCCGCCCCAGCGTTGCCATGCACTGTTCGCTGGACTGTAACGCCTGGGGAAAATCGCGCGCCGCAGACGCCGCCTGGTCGTACTCCTTCATCGTTGCGTAGATCATCATCAATTGATTGAGGGCCACCGAATTCAGCGGGGAGGCACGCAGGCTGTTGTAGAGCGAGATGGCCTCCCGCGTTTGGTTTTCATCCGTGGCGGCCACTCGGCCGCGCAACTCGCCCGCCGGAATCTGAAACTGGGCCTGGCAATTAGCACATTGCGAAAACGAACTGGCTTTGGAGATGGGAAAGATCGGAACGAAAAAGACGGTGAACCAGTGGCGATACTGCTTTGCCACGATTTGCGCCTCCTGACCGCAACGGGGACAGCGCGTTTCAACCGGCGCCTCGTGGCCGTTGCTAACGATCGTCCGCGATCCGAAGAGGAATATGAATCCCGCCCGCCGCCTCATTCGCCTTTTCACCCCAGAGACTCTAGCGATTGGTTGCGGATTGTGGAATCGAGATATTGATGAGGGAAAGACGCAATCAATCTCATTCCAGCCACTTTTGCTACAATCTATCGAATGGGAACATTGAAATGTGCCGAGCCGAAATGGATCGGGATCGCCATCGCATTACTTTGTTGGGCAGCCCGCGCAAGCCCCGGAGGTGAACCCTTCAACGCGTCCCTGTCGGTTTCGGATTCGAATCACAGCCAATCCACCACGCAGCCGTCGCAAACATCGGAAAGGCGGCCGGTTCTGGAGAGCACGACCGATTTGCCGTTGAGCGCGCGATGGAAGATGACGTATGTCGGCGGGCCGCCGGCCGCGGATGTACTCGTTCATTTCTTCGTCGTCCGGATCGACAAGCTTGGTCAGGACCCGCCGGCCCTGGATCCAGCGATTGTATTGGTCGAGAGCGCGCTGCTAATGGATTTCGATCCGAATTCGAGTAGCAGCGCGGACCTCCCGTTTCGAATTGATAATCCCGGAAAGTACCTGGTCTGGATCGAAGCCACGATCGGACAGGGCAACGGGTCGAAGACACAGCACGCTGCCGTCGAATTGATCGTCAAATAGCAAACCGGAGTATTTCATGAGAACGATCGCGTATTGGTTCCTCTTGAGCATAACGATGCTCGCGTCTCCGGCGCTTGCCGAGCACTTTGATTTCGATTTGTCGATTCAGACGCCGAAGGAAAAGATCGGCACGCAGACCGCCGACACCGATCCACCTCCGCAGGGATCCAATCCCCGTCCGGTTTGCCATGCGGCCAGGGGCGATCCGCTCGTATTTCAGTTTTTCATGAACAGCAATTTTCCGCACAATGCGATCAAAGGCGTCACCTGCCGCTACTACATCACGCCGGAAGAGAAGGTGGGACAGAACACGGTCCCCGCGCGCGGGAAGGAGACTGTGCTGGAGGGACACTTCACGATGGATTTCAAGCCGAAGACGGGGCGCGTCGGATTGCGGCAACTCCTGCGCATCGACAAGCCTGGCGTTTATCTCGTGAGAGTCCAATCTGAGAATAGCGACAGCGACCACGAGCATTTTGCGGCACTTGATCTGAAAATCGATTAGTAGTCGCGCAGGATTCTTCCACGACGGGGCAGAGCGGCGCCAAAGTACGCGGGAGTTCACAGCCGATCCCGCCGCGCCGCCCCGTATCGGACGCGCTTCGAATGGGTGGATGCGCACCCAATGCGGGGCGGCGCGGCGGCATGACGATCTGAAGCGCGACGATCTTGCGCCGCTCTGCCCGTCGTGGGATGGAGTGCAATTCGTGCTTACCGGCTCGCTATGATCAGAATCGCACCACATCCCATCACCGCCGCGCCGATCAAACGCTCAACGACGTGTCGTTCCTGAAACAGCTTATGTCCGAGGATCACGCTGAGCAGCGATGACATTTGAAAAAGCGCCAGAGCGTAACTCACGCGAAGCGTCTTGAAGGCGAGAATTGTTGAGAATTGCATTAATCCCGTGGTGAGGGCCAGGGAAAGGTACATTTCCGGGTGATTGCGAAAGATGCCAGCGTCGCGTCCCGCGATTCCGCCGAACAGCGGAGAAATCAGCACCGCAAAGCCGGATCCGAGCCATGCCCACAGGACGAATGTAGTCAGCGGCGACGAGAGGAGCAACGCCTTCTTGAGATAGACCGCCTCGATGGCAGACAGGATTAGTGCGGCGAAGCGATACTGTACTCCGCGGTCGCGAAAGAACAGGACAAACACATTCCTTCCCGGCCGGCTGGCCGCCTTGTCCACGATGAAATAGCTCCCGATGACAATCAGCAGGATTCCGGCCATTCCCCTTGGCGTCGGACGTTCCTGCAACAGGATCAATCCCGGCACGAGACTCACGACGGACTTGTAGGCGTTAATCGGAGCCAAGAGCGATAGTTCCGAAAGCTTCAGCGCCTGCACGATCAGGGCATTGCCCGCGATCGCGAGGATGGCAGACAAAGCGATGCTGATCCAAAATGGGCCACCCGGGCCATGAACGAGATGAAAGCAAAACGGTAGGCAGGCCACCGAAACAAGCGCCTGAGTGATCAGAACGACCGACAGGGGACGCGCACTCTGCGCCAGAATCTTCTGGAAGACATTCGAGAACGGATTGGAAATCACCCGCACGAGGATGATCGCCCAGATCATGATCGACGCCGCCTTGATCGCACACGCCGAGTGTAACGAATCGATTCGAATTCTCCTCGCGTTCCCCCTCGCCGTCCATTTACACTGAACGTGAACGCTGATTCGATCACTTACGTTCATCAGTACATGATTCGGCGCAAAGTACTGACATGGCGCCGGTCCCAATTCACCAAACTGCAGGTTGGCCGCCGCGCCGGTTGGCGGGTGAACGAACCGTATCAACTCCGAATTCGGTTGAGCGACGCGAAGGCGCATTCCAGGCAAATCATCGAACCTGCCTCGCGACAAGAAATGACCTGGGTGGCTCAGTTGATATCCAAACCGCTGGCGGTCCCTGTTGAAATCGATGCCGTGTTTTAGTGAATTCGGATCGGTCGAAGTAAGTCTGCCGAAGAATCACCAGGGCCCTCCCATTTTCTTAACCGCGCCCATCCGCGTGATCCGCGGTTAAAATCCTGGATTCTGAAGAGGCGGACCTTCGGTCCGGCCGCTGCGCGAAATCCGAATCGCACAGCGAAGGAATTGCGATTTCGATTAACATGCGCGATGTAATTGAACGGATCGGGGTGGGGAGACAGGATATTTGATGCTTTGGCCGATTCTTTTCATTTCGCTGCTCGCGCCCGGGCCATCGCCGGTCGATCGCGTTGTCGTCATCCGCAACGACGAGAGCGCCATCTCCCGCGCCGTCACCGATGACTACGCGCATCGCCGAGGAGTTTCGAATCTGATCGAGATCCATTGTCAGGATTCAGCAACCGGGCCCGAACGGGAGACGATTTCCTACGCCGACTTCAGGGATACGATCGAAAAACCGGTGCGCGCGTTTCTATCCTCCCATCCGCAAGTCGACTTCATCGTGTTGACCAAAGGGATCCCGATCCGAATTGAGGGCGCGCCGGGATTGGGCGTTGATGCAAAGCGCCCTTCGCTCGACAGTTTCCTGGCCGCGCTCGACTACGAGAAAGATCCCGACCTGGTCACAGTCAAACTCATCGATGGCGGTTTCACCGGCACCGCCCGCGCCAACCGTTTCTGGAATTCCCACGAGCGGTTTTCCCACGCCCGTTTCGGCGGATATCTGGTGACTCGACTCGACGGGTACACCGAGGCCGACGCCAAAGCATTGACGACGCGCGCCCTCGAAACCGAAAAGCAAACCCCAACCGGCACGATCCTGCTCGATACCTGTCCGGCCTTCGGCTACGCCGACGTCAGGCATCAGCCGCCACCGCTGCTGAAAAAACCGGCCGTCGCCGGCAAGGGGACGGAAGTCGGCGAATTGAGCTATGACCAATACAACGCCGACATGTGCAGCGCGGCGGAACTGCTCGCACGCCGCAACATCCCCGCCGAACTGACCAAAGCAGATCCGTTTGTCGGCGACCGATCCGGGCTGATGGGATATATCTCCTGGGGAAGTAACGACCGCCACTACGACGAGCACGCCTATCATTCGCTTCGTTTCGCGCCCGGAAGTCTTTGCGAAACGGCGGTTTCCACCAGCGCCCGCACCTTTCTCCCCACTCACGGCGGGCAATCCCTCATCGCCGACCTGATCGCCCAGGGGGCGACCGGCGCCAAGGGCTACACGGACGAGCCGTTGCTTCAGGCCATCGCCTCCCCCACCATCCTCTTCGATCGATACACCCACGGCTGGACCCTGGCCGAAAGTTATTACGCCGCCTCCCGCTTCGTCGGATGGGAAGATATCGTGATTGGGGATCCGCTGTGCAAGCCGTATCCGGGCGAGGAGAAAACGTCGTCCGATTCCGGGAAATGAGTTATTTTTTCTCCAGTTTGTGGCGCGACCCGGCTCACTGAAGTGAGCCCGCCGCGCTGGCGCAATAGCTACGAGAACGACATTGCGCGCATTGCCCCCGTACAAAGGTTACGACCACTGAGATCGGGACTATTAACCCGGCGGGCTCGCTTCGGTGAGCCGAAGAAGTCGAATGCCCACGTTTCGTGGGCTCTTTCTGGACGAATTCCCCCCTTTTTCGTAACTTCGCTCCTTCAACTGTCGATCCACGAGAAAATTGCTTCCCCAAAGCGTGGAGAGATTTTATGATTCCGGTCCCGAACGCCAATGGCTTCGGAGGAAGTTTCAAAGACCAGTGGGCGGCATCGGATCGAAGTGGTTTTCTGGCGTTTGCTGATTGTGACCAACGTTCAACGTGCCGCCCAATAAAACGGGCGCATGGTCGCGCTATGCGATGATCGTGTCGCGGCGTTTAAGAGGAGAGTGCGCCTTGCCCCGTCATAATTCGTCGAATCCAACTGTTTCGTGTGGCAGCAAGCCTTCACGCCGTGCCAGACTGCAGGCCGGATGGATCGCGGAGCAATTGGAGCGGCGTTATCTTCTTTCCGGGCTCACGATCGTTCCAACCTTCAGCTCCTCGATTCAGAACGATCCCAACGCATCTACAATTGAAGCGACGCTCAACACCGCCGTTCAGCAATACGCCGAGAATTTCTCCAGCTCGATCACCATTCACATCACTTTCACCGAGTCGACGAGCGGATTGGGATCGAGTTCCTCGCAAGTGACGGACGTGAGTTATGCGGCATATCGGGCCGCACTGGTTTCGCACGCGACGACGGCCGATGACGCCACCGCCATCGCGAATCTGCCCACGGGAACAGCCAATCCGGTGAACGGCAGCAATCAGATCGAGCTGACTACCGCCAACGCCCGAGCGCTGGGATTCAGCGCCCCCGCTTCCAGCGACGGCACCGTCACGCTCAATACCGGCATCTGCAATCTGTCGCGCACGAACATCAATTCGAGCAAATACGATCTCCAGTCGGTCGCCGAGCACGAAATCGACGAAGTGATCGGGATTGGCTCGGCTTTGACCGGGCTGAGCAACGGCGCGCCGCCCCCGCCGGCCCGGTGGCGGATGAGGACCTCTTCCGATACGACCAGAACGGCAATCGCAGCTATACCACCACCGAATCGGCCGAAGCATTTTTCTCGCTCGATGGCACCACCGATCTGGCCCGCTTCAACCAAGACGCTTCCGGCGACTTTAACGACTGGTTCAGTACCGGCTCGCACACGCCGCAGGTTCAGGATGCCTTCGCCACCCCCGGCGTCACGCCGGACCTGGGCGTTGAATTGCGTGTACTGGATGTGCTCGGATACACACGGGTTATTCCGCATACAGCGCCCGTCACCGTCAATGATTCGGCGACCGCCGACGAGAATACGTCCGTACTGATTAACGAGCTGTCGAATGACACCGCATCCGGCGGGGCCACGATCGACGCCACGACCGTTCAAATCGTCAGCGCCGCCGGCCACGGAACGACCAGCATCAATCCCTCAACCGGACAGATCACCTACACGCCCGCCGGCGGTTACTCCGGCTCCGACAGTTTCACCTACACTGTCAACGACAGCGTCGGTTCGACGTCGAACGCCGCCGTCGTCTCTATTTCGGTGCATGCCAATCCCGTTGCAAACAACGATTCGGCGACAACCAATCAGAGCGCCGCCGTCCAGATTGATGAATTGAACAATGACACGACGTCGGACGGTGCATCGTTCATTCCGACGAGCGTTTCAATCGGCGTCGGCCCGACCCACGGCTCGATCGGCGTCGACCCATCGACCGGCGACATCACCTACACCCCCGCCGCCGGGTATGCCGGCGCCGACTCTTTCACGTACAGCGTGACCGATTCTCTGGGCGCTACGTCAAACATTGCGACCGTCTCGATCACCGTTCACGCGAATCCCGTCGCGGCCAATGCTTCCGCGACAACCAACGAAAATTCGCAGGTACTGATCGATGAACTGACGGGTGACTCGGCTTCGGGCTCGGCGAGCATCGACCCGACGACTGTCGCGATCGTGAACGCCCCCGCGCACGGCACAACCCGCGTAGACCCGGATACCGGCCAGATCGCCTACACCCCGAACGCCGGTTATTTCGGGTCCGATGCGTTTACCTACACGGTGGATGACACGCTCGGCGCAACTTCAAACACTGCCACGATCTCGATTTCCGTTCATGCCGATCCGGTGGCAAATAACGACAGCGCTACGACGAACCAGAATACCGCCGTCCTGATCAACCAGCTGACCAACGATACGACTGCAATCGGCGCGACGCTCGATCCGACCTCGGTGCAGATTGTCTCCGATCCGTCCAATGGTTCTGCAAGCGTCAACCCCTCGACCGGCCAGATTACCTACACGCCCGACTCCGACTTTGTCGGATCGGATTCGTTCACCTATTCGGTTGCGGACAGCCTCGGAGCCGACTCGAACTCGGCGACGGTTTCGATCACAGTCAAGTCGCCGCCGGTGCACAATCCGCCGATCGCTAAAGATGACAGCGCCTCCACCAAGGAAAATACGGCGGTCGTGATCGACGAACTTGCGAACGACGCCGCCGCGAGCGGCGCCGATCGACCGGACGACCGTGCAGATCATGACTCTGCCGGCCCACGGCGTCGCCACCGTCGATCCGTCCAGTGGCAAGATCACCTACACGCCGACTGCAAATTTTTTCG
Organism: uncultured Phycisphaerales bacterium; assembly: GCA_963754335.1. Taxonomy (GTDB): domain Bacteria; phylum Planctomycetota; class Phycisphaerae; order Tepidisphaerales; family Tepidisphaeraceae; genus JBBSDP01. The sequence continues at coordinate 874,687 of CAVWFQ010000003.1, read as the reverse complement.
GCGCTGACACCCTTACGTACACGGTGGACGACACCGAAGGCGCAATCTCCTCCCCCGCCACGGTGTCAATCACCGTCAACCAATCAAAGACCGGTTCCAATTCAACGATCACCCCGATCGTTCTGCACGGCAAGGCGCTCCATGGAATTGAAGGTTCCTCGATTACCAACCCTGTCGTCGGCACTTTCACCAACCGCAACGGCGACGGACCCGGCAGCTTTCAGGCGAGCATCGATTTTGGAGACGGGACAGTCGAACCAGGCTCGATCCAGGGAGGCAACGGACATTTCATGGTCGTGGCTCCCAGTCACACCTACGCCACGCTGGGCAAGTACGCCATACAGATCGCCGTGACCGATGTTGAGGGAACGGCCGCGCAGTCTGGTTTCAAGGCATCGATTACCGCCGCCAAACTTCACGGGCTCGCCGCGAGCGCTTCGGCGGGATTGAACGTCGATTCGGACCTTGTCCTCGGCACGGTCGGCGACGCCGATCTCGCAGGCCTCTTGCCGCTTGAGTCCAGCGTCGTCTTTACCGGCGTGATCAACTGGGGCGACGGTTCGCATTCGGCGGCCGAACTGACGCAGGACCCCACGACGCACGTTTTCACCGTCAGCGGCTCGCATCAATACGTCCGCGCGGGAACATTCCACGTGCGCACGGTCTTTCACGAAACCGGGGGAAAATCGGTGACGCTGGTCTCCGTTGCAACAGTGAGTTGAGCGTCGCGCCTGAATTGAAAGCGAAGAGAAGCAATGGCCACAGAGATCACTGAGCAGCACTGAGATCACCGAGACGCCGTATGCCAAACCGCGCTTCCTTTCTCGATATTTATGCGCTGGCCAGATTTAAAATCAGAAATGCTCGCCCCCCAATCCCAGAACGAATTCTTGGAAGCATCAAACGGCAGGCCGGCATCAAATGTCTCTGTGATCTTTGTGCCCCTCAGTGATCTCGGTGGCCACTCTCCTTCTTTTCAGATCGCTTCGATACATCAGTTGATTTGATACATCATTTTCAAAGCCGCAAGCGTCTGCGCCAACTCAGCATCGCTCATCGGTCGTTCCCAGAACATGATCCGGGCGATTTCCCCTTTGAACGATTCACGGCCCGGATGATTGGTTGCATCCCGTTCCTGCCCGATCGCCATCTTCGATGATTTGGCGTTCACGTTTACGTGAAATGGTTTTGATGCGACCGCCGCCGGATCGTTGACGAACAGTTCCAGCTTGACCTCCCCTGTTCCTGCTCCCATCCGCCCGGCGACGACGTAAAAGCGATTCATCTCCAGCTTCGGGCCGAGCACTTTCGGATTGTTCGTGTCCCAGCGTCCGAAGGTGATGCCATTGCGCGACCCCATCCAGACGGTGTTGTCATCGTTCACTCCCCCCCAGAAGCCTTCGTAGTTCCCGCCGTTCTTCAAATCTCCGAAGAACGTGTCGACGTCCTTCTCCATCGTGACCTGTTCGTGTGTCGTTAGAACGGCCGCCCAGGTGTAGCCGGAGCCGGTAATGAATTCGTCGAAATCGTGCTCGTCATAATTGACCAGTTCCTGCTTCTCAAAGTCGAGCGTGTGGTGGCCGCCGACACCTGCCACCGCCTCCTTCACGGTCGGTCTTCCGTCAACGCGCTTGCCGACAAAGTCCATTGCCTTCCATTGCACCTGGTTTTTCCAGGCGCTCACCCTTCCGGCTTCAAGCTCGACGCCTTTGTCTGCATTGAGGTCGACCACCAATCCTTTGGCGGCGATCTGCGGGTCGGCGGGTTGCGTCGTGGGCGCTACCTCTGTCCCCGCTGAAATGACAGCCGTGAACGCCAGCACACCCCAAACATACAAACCGCGCGTGTGATGAATCATAAACATTGTTTCCCAAGGGTCTTGTCGTTCACCATTCATACAAGTGGTTTCGCTTGAAAGTTGCGTTGCGCCGCGTCCACCCGGTCGCCAGATGAAGTGATTGACACTGGATTTTGTTTGTACGAGTAATTACCGTATGAGCGGTAAGTTGACGACTGGAACCTCTCGGCTCTTGTGACGACATGTCTGCACGTACCGATGGCCCCTCTCGCCTGATCTACCTTTCCAGGCTGAAATGTCGGCCTCTTTCCTCACGGACCGGAAAGTAAAAGAATGGCCGTCGCCCAATACCGATCGGAGTCATCATGGGCAGCAAGTTATATGTAGGCAATTTGAGCTACGGCGTCGATAGCTCGGCCTTGGAACAGTTGTTCTCGCCGCATGGAACCGTCCAGAGCGCGGAAATCATCAACGACCGGGACACCGGCCGCAGCAAGGGTTTCGGATTCGTCCAGATGGGATCCGATGCCGAGGCCCAGGCGGCCATTGCCGCCCTCAACGGCCAGGAGCATGACGGCCGGGCCCTCACCGTCAACGAAGCCAAGCCCCGCGAAGAACGCCCCCGTGGCGGTGGCGGCGGCGGTGGTGGACGCGGTGGATACGGCGGTGGTGGCGGAGGCGGTGGTGGACGCGGCGGTTACGGTGGAGGCGGCGGAGGAGGCGGCCGCGGAAACCGGCACTGATTGCAACTTGTAATTAAGCAGAAGGAGGCTTCATCACTGAAGCCTCCTTCTTTTTTTTTGCCAAGTCCACTCCAGGCATGCGACGTTGCCGTCACCTGCTACATCGCGTCTCCGTCCAGCGGGAACGCGGACTGGTCGAGATCAGCGAAGGGGAAATTGATATTGGAATTGCCGAAAACACCACCCGGGCGTCGGATCGGCCCGCCGGGATTGCGGACGGGAGGCGCGGTCACCGTAAAGTTCACGCCGTTGAGATTCGTATCTCCTGCGCTGACCGTCAACGGCTGCGAAGTTGTGCTCGTCTGTTTGATGGTTGCGGAGGGCGCCAGTACAATCTGGTAGATGCCGGTCGCACTGACGCCGGGGGTAAACGAGGGATCGGTGTTTCCGGTGCTGAGCTGGGTGAAGCGATAGTTTCCCATCGCATCGGTTTGAGTTGTCGCAAGCAAGTCGCCGGCGGTGTCCTCCAGATCGAGCGTCACGTTCGCAAGACCCTGACCGAAACGTGACTGGCCGGCTGTATTCGTCACTCTTCCGCTGATCGAAGCCTGAAACAGCATCACATCGCTCTGGAGATTCGTGATGTCCGTGTCTGCCTCGATCACCTTGGCGAGCGTATTTCCCTGCTGGAGAAATGAATTCTCATCCGCGTTGAAGTTTTCGTTCTGGTAGAAGAAACGGTCCCCATCGCGCAGTCGTGTGAATTGATTCACCATGATCGCCTGGAAGAGCGGGCCAACATCAGAGCCCCTGACATGGTCTTCCGCCAGACCCCCCTCGAAGGCGTCGATCGTGTTGACTCCTCCGGGATAGGCCGCCTCAAGCTCCTGCTGTACCTGCACATTGCTGGTGATCTGCGAAAAGCTCTTCACCGCCGGCAGACCCAGATCCATCCGAAGGGTGTTGTAATCCGGAATGCCGTGGTCCCGGCCGCGCTGCACATCGAGCGCGATCAGGTCCTGCCCACCCTGGCCGCCGTTGCCAAAAAGCAGGTTACGGATGGGGCCGATCGCCATCGTATCCATGGCCTGTCCGTTACCGTCAGCTTCACCCTTGAGAATGGCTCCGATATCGACCGATTTGTCCGCGGTGAGGGGATCCGTAATACCGGCAGGATTGAGAATATAGGGGTCGAAAAAGTCTTCGGAAAGCGGGATGGCCGCCTCGGTCTGTTGACCGTCATTTCCCTCGACGGCAATCGATGGGCTGACCAGGCTGTGGCCGAAACGATACGCCACGGTGGAAAATTCATTGGAAATCGTCGCGTTCACATTCGATTTGTAGCCTGTATATCTTGGCAACGCGTTCTGGCCCAAAACCGCCGGAATCCACTCGTTGTAAATGATGCTCTGGTAGTCGGCGATGTTGATCTTGCGGGCTTCCTGATAAAGCTGTTCATCAGACCAGCCGGGGTGTTCACTTTGCAGCTTCGTGGCGATCAAATTGTGATTGCGCACAAAGAGCGTCTCGAGCACAGTGAGCTCTATGTTCTCATTGGCGCGCACATCGCCGGCGGCGAACAGGTCACTCTCCGGCACGGCCTGCGAGCTGTTTGCCATGTTCAGCGCAGTGATCTGCGCCGGGGTGAAATAGTTCGCATTGTCGTACGGCAGCATGTTGCCATTGCTTGTCTTTAAGAGTCCGCCGGTAAATGTCCGAAGTGCGTCGGCGACCGTCTGGGTGGATCCATAAACCTGCGACAAATCGAAATACGACGTCACCGCCGTTATCTGCTGCGCCGGATTCCTCTTGCTGGTTCCCGTCGCTGGATCCGTTTGCGAACGGTTGAAGGGTAACGGCTCAGGGCCAATCGGATCGCCGGCCGCGACGGCAATGGGATCTGGTGTTGTGCCGTCCGGCGTGTTGTCCAGGTCGTGATCCATGAACTGGCCGAACGCATAGCCAAAATCGGAAAGGCTGTTCTGATCGACCGTGCCGATGTCCGCGGAGGGGTTTGCCGGATCGCTCTGGCTGTTCAGGATATTGCTGATCGCACGGGCGCTGAGGTCTTTTGAAAGGGATGGCGAATCGACTCCGTCGGAATAGGCCGCAGCCGCAAGCCGGATCAGATCACTCCCCGTGCTCCCCCAGGTTGGATTAGCGACATTATTTCCAACGCCATCGATCGGTTCGACCGACGAAGAATAGAGAAGACGGCTCTCGAGACGATCCAGATCGAATCCAGCGATTCGACGGTGAAAAGGCTTATTCCGAAGGTTCGACGAACGACGATAAAGCCAGTTGAACGATTGCATGTAATCTCCAGGGTGTTTGATTGACGTTTCCGGCTTTTGCGACTGAACGCTTGAACGCATGACTGACGTTCCTCCTGCACAATGGCCCAATCGATCGCGCAACGGTCCCGACACGTCGCGCAGCAAATTCTCCCGGCGCATCGGCCAGACCGATTGCGATCAATCCGAACAATCAAACGTGTAAGCACGAGCCGACGCAACTGATTTCGCCTCGGCGATAGAACCCAGCTCCGCACGCATTTCCCAGGCCGCCAGCAATCTACGTTTTTGCCCGCAACCCGATGACCCTGATCCCGCGCTCACGACTCACGGCGCATCGCTGCCAAGGCAGGTCAGCCTCCTTCAAGCCCGTTGTGACAAGGTTGCGAAAATTTCGTCGGCAAGCCACACAAATCTGTGAATTAAAAAAATAATTTTTCGGTGCATTCGCCAACGCAGGACGCCCTCATTGTTCGCTCGATTGTTTCAGCTTGCAGATCCGGATCGGTCGGAATCGAAACCGACCGCGCGAATCGCCACAACCGGCAAATTACACACTCGAATGCGTGTCAGGTTCGGTGGTCCAAAGAATTCCCCCCTCTCCCGGTACGCCGCGAGAGGGCGCGGGGTGAGGGTCTTCACCGCCCGATACAGTCGGCCCTCACCCCAACCCTCTCCCAGAGTACTGGGAGAGGGGGAACCCCACGCACTCGGCGAGTCTCTCGAAGATTGAACTGAAACCGCCCTCTCTGCACAATTCGCCAACGCCCGGAGCGCACGAAGCACCCGAGGATTCGTATCGGAGTTCCCAATGCGGCGGTGGATCCCACTTTCTGCAATGATTCTTTTGGCCGCGGGCGTCCGGGCTTCCGGCAGTCAGGACTTTTCAGCCCTCAAGCCAGACGATCTGCGCCAAGATGTAGAACGGTTCAATTGCAACGATCGCGAGCTTTATCCGGGGTTCATCCCCAATTCCGCGGCGGCTGATTTTCTCCAGGAAAACATCCCCCTCTTCGATTGCCCGGATCACGAAGAGCCGAACCCTCACCCCCGCCCTCTCCCGGAGTACCGGGAGAGGGGGACGACTTTTGGAGCGCCAGATCTAACACCAGTCGCAGTCACAACCGCCCAAAGCCAAACCGCCGGGGGATGGGTCAAGTACGAGCACAATCCGGTCATGGGCGGAAAATACGGAACGTGTTTCGATATTTCGGTTCTAAAGGAGGCCGGCAATTATCGCATGTGGCTCTCCTGGCGGCCGAAACAGAGTGTCGCGCTCGTGGAGAGTCCGGACGGCATTCGCTGGAGCGAGCCGCCGGTGATCGCTTTGCCGCCGAATAAGGAGAGCAAGTGGGAGGATGAGGTGAACCGTCCGGTCGTGCTGAAGCGCGGCGACGAATATCACATGTGGTACACCGGACAGGCCGGCGGCCGATCATCAATTGGCTACGCGAGAAGCGCCGACGGAAAGAGCTGGAAGCGAATGAGCGACAAGCCGGTCCTGACGGCCGACGCGCCGTGGGAGAAAGTCGCCGTCATGTGTCCGCATGTGATCTGGGACGCCGAATCCAAAAGCTTCCGAATGTGGTATTCCGGCGGCGAACAATATGAGCCCAACGCGATCGGCTACGCCACCAGCCCCGACGGCCTCACCTGGACGAAGCACGCGGGCAACCCGATCTTCAGCGGCGACCCAAAGCTCGATTGGGAGAAGGAGCGCGTGACCGCCTGCCAGGTCGTGCCTCAGGCCGAAGGCTATCTGATGTTTTACATCGGATTCCGCGACGTCGATCATGCCCAGATCGGCGTCGCCCGTTCGAAGGACGGGATCACCCACTGGCAGCGTCTGCCTGAAAATCCCATCGTCCGCCCGGACAAGGATCAATGGGACCACGACGCGTGCTACAAGCCCTTCGCGGTCTACGACGGCCGGAAATGGCTTCTCTGGTACAACGGGCGGCACGGATCGCTTGAACAGATCGGCGTCGTCTTTCACGACGGCCTGGATCTTGGCTTCCCTCCGTGGCCAACACGAGCTGATTGAATAATTCAATAAGTGTTATACGCGACGCCCGCGACATCCGTATCCGATGCCACATCGTTCGCCCAGATGGTTGTCCCGTCGAAATACCAGCCGAAGCTGCCAGTCCCGACCGGCCCTGTCACGGTCACGGTGCTCAATCCTTTGTTCGTCCCAACTGGAAGGTTCGGCAACGACTTCAGATACGGCCCGTAAATGTGCGTTGTGTCTTTGGTCGACACGGCGGCTCCGTTGATGTCGGTGTAGGTCGTAAGCTGGGAGATGAACGTGGCCGACGTGGTGTTGCTGGGCGGCAGGCCGTTGTGCTCAGTCGTGTAAAGGTCGACGGCGCTGCGCATCGTGCTCAGGTCCTGGATCAGGGCCGAGTCGTTTGCCCCGGCAGCGCCGCGGCTCATCTTGGGAATCGCAATCGCCCCGATGATCGCGATAATCACAACGACAATGACAAGCTCGATCAGGCTGAACGCATGACAGCGGGTAGCGCGACGGGTTAACATGAAATTGCAGTCCTTCACCCCACCACGATCTTCATCGTCGGAGTCGTGCTGCCGCTTAAAGGACGCCGCTCTGAAAGACAGCATTGTCATCCGATTGACCCATAAACGAACCGTGAATGGCTCGCATCTTGAAGAACGCATTCCGCATTATGGGTCAGATCACCCGATGATACACTTGCCCCTGATCGCAGATTTGACGTCGAATCAGATCGTGACTATTGCCGCACCCGATTCTGAGAGCTACGCTCAATGTGGATCGCGGATCTGATCGGCGATTCGATGGGGGTTCAACCTGCCGGCGGCTGATTCGTTTTCCCGATATTCCGCGTTGCCACGGAGACGCCAATGATTCGTTCGTTAAAAAGATCCGTTGGACGTCGTTTCGCCGGTTTTACCCTCGTCGAGCTTCTCATCGTGGTGGCCATCATCGCGGTTCTGTTGGCCGTATTGCTCCCAGCCCTGTCTGTTGCGCGGGAGCATGCCTCGCGCACGGAGTGCGCCTCGCACTTGCACAACAATGGAAATGCGCGTTGCAGGCCTATGCGCTCGATCACGATGGCCGATTGCCGGTGTTCGTCGGCCCCTCTTCGTGGCTTTGGGACATGCCGCTCAAAACGCGCGACGTGCTGGTGGCCTCGGGAATGGTGCGCGATTGCTTCTATTGCCCGTCGGGTTCGGTCAAGGATGACGATGGCTTATGGAATTTCAAAGGAAACGATGACCCCTATTGTGTCAGCGGCTATTTCTGGCTGATGCCTCGATCTCCTGCGATTCAACCTTTGATTCTCCCGAAAGTTTTCATCGACAATATCAAAGTGGCTGATCCATCAGATGTGGAAATCGTCACCGACGCCACGGTTGCGGACGGAGATTCGCAGCAAAGTAATTTCACAGGTGTCTTTGGTGGCGACACTGAATCAGGAATTTACTTCCTCAACTCAAACCACCTGCGGGCCAAAGACCCAACTAAAGCCGCCGGCGGAAACATTTTATTTATCGACGGTCACGTCGCCTGGCGCGACATCGGTGATATGCATGCCTGGTTCAACCCCGCCTCAGGGATTTACCAATGGTTCTAGGAAGCGACTAACCGAAACAAAACTGGACCGGCGTCGCAGCAGGTCGCACCGCGCTCCAAAGAGGAAGCCGCGCGACTTGTCGCCGGACCAATGTGCATAGTTCCCGATCACATTCAGGATGACATGAATCTTCACTTCGAGTCACACGCGGCGAGCGACGAGGACGTAGCCCGCTACCGCCAACAGGGCTATTTGATTTATGGGCCACTGCTAACCGGCACGTCACTTGAAGCGGTGCAACACGAGGTCGATCGCCTTTGGCAGGCCCACGGCAAACATTTCGATCCGGGAGCCGGCTGGCTGGCCAATTCGCTGCTCAATGGCGTGCATCGCGACAGCCCGCTGATCCGCGACATTCTCTATCGCAGCCCTCTGGTCGATGCGATGACCTGCATGATCGGTCCCAACATCAAGGCCGCCAGCAATCAACTCACGTTCAAGCAGCGCGGCGACGACAGCCCGTTCCAATGGCACCAGGATAACGGCTACGGCACCCTCGCGCCGGACAACTCTATCTCCTGCTGGCTCGCGCTGGACGATGTGGACGAGCGTAATGGCTGCCTCTGGATCATCCCCGGCAGTCATCGGAACGGCGCAATCGAGCACAGCTCCGGAAAACCCGGCGAGCGCCAGGCACAACCCGATGGCGCGGATCGTGCCATTCCTCTCCGCCTCCGTGCCGGCGAGTGCGTCTTCTTTCACGCTTCGGCGCTCCACATGTCCCGTGGGAACCAGACCGACCGAATGCGGCGGGCCTACTTCTTTCGCTACGCCGACGCCGACGCCATCGAAATCGTCACCGGTCAGCCGCGGATTGGAATGCTCCTGCGCGGCAAGAGCCGGTTTACGGAAGTGACCGATTGCCCCGAATCGATTTGCCATCCCGAAGCCGTGCCCAAGCCGTCATAAGCCCCGCGGGAATGCGACAGGCTTTGTCCTCGGATTCGGCCCACTGCTGCGCCGCGGGCGCTCATTATATTTCGGCCTCACAGCACATATTCAACGAACATTTGTCATCAGGAACCTCACGTTCGATGCGCAAAAATACCCTTCCCTGTTGCTAGAATTTATATCGAGGCCGGCGAAGGACTTAGCGTCCAAAACGTCGAATTTCGGTCTATATAGTGAGGGGACAGATAAAAATGAACATCGATCGAAACAGACTTTTCAGCTAATCAATCCTGGGTCAGCAGACGCGCCGTAACAAGGGAGCCATGCGACTCGTCGCCGGACCAATGTCCGCAGGGGCATCGCCATTTCGGGCACGCGATTGCCGAGTCACTCCGCAGCGCCGCGCGGTATTGTCGCGCGGAACGAAAATTGCAAGATCCCGACCGGCGTACACTTACGCTGCCGAGACGGCGCGGGACATCGAAATTCTGTCGCGCCCCGCCGCATCCGCCGCCCCGCTGGAAAGGCGCATGGTGTTCAGTTGACGATCGACTGCGAACGACGGATGTGGCTATTTTTGAAGGAACCCAAAACCGTTGCATTTCCTCGCATTTACGCGCGCGGGGTGCGATGTTGAGCGATGAACCGTCCTGGGTGCGCCGAATTTTCCGGGCAGAATCCAAGTTCCATCAGCATACGAGCGGGGATCGCAAACAGCGCAAAACGCTTCGGACCGGTTCGATCCGGGCTTTGAAAGATTCCTCGGTCGTGCCATTGATCTCCAATCTGCTTCTCAGATCAATCGCCGAGTTTCAAAGATGTGCTGCAAGGGTGCGGCTGGAGCGTTCTTCCGACCGCGCTTTCAGCCGGTTCGTCACAAGCCTGCCGCCTTGAGCCGAGTTTCGATCAGGTCCACTGCTTCTCCCTGCGTTTGCGGATCCGGCTGAGGCCCTTCCAGGGACTCGGCGAAAAGGTTGCCGCGGATGTGCAGGGGCATTGCTTTCGCTCATTCTTCGGTCAGGTCGTCGAGCGGTTCGGTGGAGGTATCCATTGCGACGCCAGCGACGATGGATTCCGTTACACCTTCCGAAGACGGGCGGTTCAATTGTGCGGGCATGTCAGCCGGAGGACGAGGCTGCTGCAAATTCCCGAACAGGTCAGCCAAGCACGCATGAAACTGCATGACCTCGTTACCGGCCGGCTTTCAGCGCGTATCAGGACATTCTCTCAAATTATTATGTATAAGTCACTTAACGCCCGATTGGTCGAAACAATGGAGAATTCATTTTGAGCCGCCCGATAACAGTACAGGTTAAACGGATGCCCGGATCGGAAGGTCTGCCTTTGCCTTCAAAGATGTCGCAACTTGCGGCGGGTTTTGACCTGCCTGCGGCGGTGAAAGAGCCGGTAACGCTTCAGCCAGGCGAAATTCGGCTGATTCCGTGCGGCTTCAGCATGGCGTTGCCGCCGGGGTATGAGGCGCAAGTGCGACCGCGGAGCGGGTTGTCGAGCCGGCATGGGATCACGCTGGTCAATTCGCCGGGCACGATCGACGCCGACTACCGCGGCGAAGTGCAGGCGCCGCTGATCAACCTGGGGCGTGTGGCGTTCACAATCGAACGCGGCATGCGCATTGCGCAGATGGTGATCGCGGCCGTGCCGATGATTGAGATGGTCGAGGTCGATGAACTGGAAAGCACCGACCGGGGCCATGGCGGCTTCGGGCATACAGGAACCTGAAACGGCAACTATGGAACGCTCCAATCTCTTGCGAAACGTAGGGATGTTTCTGGGCGTAAGCGGCTGGATGTTTTTGCTGCTGGCGCTGGGGAGCTTTCATGCTACCGACTGGCCGAGCCATGCGGTTGAGCCTAATCCGCCGGTCGCGAATTTGTGCGGGAGCGCGGGCGCGCTGATTGCCTATTACCTTTATCTATTCATTGGCCAGGGGGTCTTTCCGATTTTGTTTTTCACCGGCGTCTGCCTGGTGCTGCGACTCTTCCGGAGCCAGGTTGGCGATTTGTGGATGCGGGCGACGGGCCTGCTGCTGCTGTCGGTCGCGTTTGCCGCGGCGGTACATCACTTCAAGCCGGGGTCGTACGACGGATTTCCTGAAGGACAGGGCGGCATTATCGGTATCGGGACCTCGCACTTTCTCCAGCATTACTTCAGCACCGCCGGCACGCGGCTGATCCTGGCGACGACACTACTTGTTGGATTGCTCCTGGCAGCCGATGACCTGGTGCTGCGCACGCCGGGCGTGGTGGGACACGCGATTGCGCATGTGAAGGATCACACCCCGCAGATTCGCTGGAATTTCCTGCCCTTGCCGAAGCTGCCGTCGCTTCCGAAATTCGTGACGCGCGATGCAGTGGCGGCCAGGCAAACCAAGGCGAAGAGCGCGAAACCCGAACGGGGCAAGCTCGCGGATGAGGATGACGAACCGCTAAAGCCACCGGTGATTCTGGAGCGCAAGGCGAAGCAATTGAGCGCGGCGGTCGCGGAGGCTGACGAAGAATTGATCGATTTGTCATACGACGAAAGCGCATCGGAAGAGGCGGCGCATGTCGATTCTTCCGACCCGGGTCCATCTGAAGCGGCGGTGGTGCCGCCGCTGGAGGAACAGTCGCCGGTGATCGAAAGTGCAGCGGAGGAGACCCCCCCGCCGCGGATGGACATTATCGTTAAGCTTGCGAACACCCTGAAGCCGCGGCAGGTCTCCCCGCCGCCGGCCCCACCGCCGAAGGAATTGGGAGAATATCATCTTCCCAGTTGGGATCTGCTGGAAGAAGCCGAGCACGGTTATGCGGCGATCCAGGAGCAATTCGTTCGCGAAAAGGCGGCCGTGCTCGAGCAGGCGCTTCGCGAATTCCAGATCGAAGCACATGTCGTCGAGATCGACACCGGTCCGGTCATCACGATGTACGAACTCTCGCTCGCGCCGGAGTGAAGGTCTCGAGCATCACCGCTTTGAGCAACGATATCGCGCGGGCGCTGATGGCAGTGAGCGTTCGTATCGTCGCGCCGGTGCCGGGGAAGAATACGGTCGGAATCGAAGTCCCCAACGAGCAGAAGGAAAAAGTGCGGCTGAAAGAGCTGATGCAGCTCGCGCCCGATGCGACCGCCAAGCAGGCCATCCCGCTTTTCCTGGGGAAAGACGCCAGCGGTGAGCCGCTGGTCACCGATCTTGCGGCGATGCCGCACTGCCTGATCGCGGGCACCACCGGCTCGGGCAAATCCGTCTGCATCAACACGCATCATCATGTCCATCATGTACATGCAGCGCCCGGACATGGTGAAGCTGATCCTGGTCGACCCCAAGGTCGTCGAAATGGCTCCGTTCAAGGACATTCCGCATCTCATGTGCCCGGTCATCAACGAAACCGGCCGGGCCACCAGCGTGCTCGAATGGGCGTGCGAGAAGATGGATGAGCGATACGAATTGCTCGCCGAGGCCGGCGTGCGAAACATCACCGGTTACAACCGCCTGACGCGCGAGGAGCTGATCGAGCGATTTGCCCCGACGACTCCTGAGGAAGAGGCGAAGATTCCCAAGCACATGCCGTACATCGTGATCATCATCGACGAGTTGGCCGACTTGATGATGACCAGCGGCAAGGAAGTCGAATGCTTCATCGTCCGCCTGGCGCAGAAAGCGCGCGCGGTTGGAATTCATCTGATCCTCGCGACGCAGCGGCCGCAGGCGACGGTTGTGACGGGTCTGATCAAATCCAACATGCCATCGAAGATCGCGTTTCGCGTCAACACCAAGATGGACAGCCGGATCGTCCTGGACCAGAACGGCGGAGAACTGTTGCTCGGCCAGGGCGACATGCTCTTTCTTCCGCCGGGCGCGAGCAAGCCGATCCGCAGCTCAGGGAACCTTCATCGACGACAAGGAAATCCGCGAGAGCGTCAAGCTCGTCCGGTCGCTGGCCGATGCGCAGTACGAACCGGACCTCGTGCAGATCAAGTCGATGGGAAGCGGCAGCGGCGCGGACATGGAGAAAGATGAGCTGTTCGATGACGCCGTGCGAATCATTCTCGAGACGAAGCGCGGCAGCGTAAGTCTGCTCCAGCGGCGGTTGACGATCGGCTACAGCCGAGCCTCACGCCTGATCGAGCAGATGGCGGCTTCGGGAATTCTTGGGGAGTACAAGGGGTCGCAGGCGCGTGAATGCAATATCACGCTCGATCAGTGGGAACAGATGAAATCAAGTGAAAGCGCCGACGCCGCAACGGGGATGACGGTCTGATCAGCCCCGCGAACGCGCCGCATCGCGTAACAACATTGCGATGCGGGCGCGTTGTGAATTGGGGACCTACTGACCAAGCATTTTCGCAACGAAGAATATTACAACGGCCCCAACCAGTCCGCCGCCAAATAGCAGATAGATGAGGGAATACCCGATCGCCGCGACGGGATGCATCATTGCTAATTCGTACATGGGTGCTCCTTTGTGTGAACCGCCAAAGATAAAGCACATCGCATACCAGTAACCGCCAAGCGTTCAGAAGCATTTCAGTTAGTAAAAAACGGGGAAACCGAGACTTTTTGACGTGTTGCGGGTCGGAAATGGCTTGCGCCCGGCAGTGCCGAACCGGGAAGTTGCATGCGTTATCGCGCGGGAAATTACGCGGAGTGGCCGTCGAGCTGCTCTTTGATCGGGACGAGCACTTTCACGATCTCGCTGAGGACGCGGATCTGGGAACTGGTCGCATCGACGCGAAAGATCTTCTCTGGCGGATAAAAATCAAGCACGGGCCGCGTCTCGCGCTCGTAGACTTCAAGGCGACGCCGGATCACATCATCACTGGCGTCGTCGAAGCGGTTTTCGCGAAGGGCACGACGCCGGAGACGTTCGACCATTTTGCTGAGGTCAGTACAGCGAAGATAGATGATCTTGACCACGTCGATCGTGTCGTCGAGAAGTCGGGCCTGGGTCAGATTGCGGGGAATGCCGTCGAGAACGAGAAACTCCGTGTCGGGGTGGAATTGATTGATCATTTCAACCCCCTTGATGTACTGCTTCCAGAGATTGATCGTGAACTCGTCGGGGACAAGTTCGCCGCGACCGGCGTATTCCCAGAACTTTCGGCCTGTTTCGCTTCGCAGATCGAGGGAGCGAAAGATGTCGCCGGTGGCGTTGTGGTAAAAGCCGGGGATATTTCCGATGATCTTGCCCTGGGTCCCCTTGCCGCTGCCGGGTGCGCCGAAAAGTAGGATCGATTTGTAACGCATGAGATTTTAGTGCTGTTTGTCTGACCCGGAGCAGGACTCCCCGCCCTGCGGGCGGGCGCGTAAAAGGGGTGGAAGTTACACTTCCTCCTGTTCCTTCAGTTTTGCAAGGACGCTGTAATCCTCTAGCGTCGTGACGTCACCCTTAACTTCGCCCCCACCGGCGACCTCCTTGAGCAGACGGCGCATGATCTTTCCGCTACGGGTTTTGGGAAGCGAATCGGTGAAGCGAATTTGATCGGGTTTGGCAAGGCTGCCGATTTGAGTACCGACCCATGCGGTCAGCTCCTTTTTTAAGGCTTCGCCGGGCTTGCGACCGTGAGCGAGAGTGACGAAAGCGGCAATCCCCTGCCCTTTCATTTCGTGCGGAATGCCGACGCAGGCCGCCTCGGCAACGGCTTCATGAGCCACGAGCGCGCTTTCGATCTCCATGGTTCCCAGCCGATGGCCCGAAACGTTGATGACGTCGTCGACGCGGCCCATGATCCAGAAATAACCCAGCTCGTCGCGGCGGGCGCCATCGCCGGTGAAATAAAAGCCGGGAACGTCGGTCCAGTATTGTTTCACGTACCGATCGGGATCGTTGAAGATGCCGCGGAGCATGGACGGCCACGGCTTGCGGATGACGAGCAGGCCGCCCTGATTGGGAGGCAATTCATTGCCGTTGCGATCGACGATCGCCGCATCGACGCCGAAAAACGGCAGCGTCGCCGTGCCCGGCTTGGTTGGGGTGACGCCGGGGAGCGGCGTAATCATGATCGCGCCGGTTTCAGTCTGCCACCAGGTATCCACGATCGGGCAGCGCTCATGGCCGATGACTTCGCGATACCACATCCACGCTTCGGGATTGATCGGCTCGCCGACCGTGCCGAGCAGGCGGAGCGAATCGAGATTGTGCTTGTCGACCAGATGTCGCCCGGCCCGCATAAACGCGCGGATCGCAGTCGGCGCGGTGTAGAAGACGCTCACCTTATGGCGTTCGATGATTGCCCAGAATCGGGAAAAATCGGGGAAGTTGGGCGCGCCTTCGTACATGAGCGTCGTCGCGCCGTTACTCAATGGCCCGTAGAGAACATAACTGTGACCGGTGATCCATCCGACGTCGGCGGTGCACCAGTAAACGTCGTCATTTTTCAGATCGAAGACGGTTTTGCACGTGAGATAAGCGCCAACCAGGTATCCGCCGGTCGAGTGAATGATTCCCTTCGGCTTTCCAGTCGAGCCGCTGGTATAGAGGATGAAGAGCATGTCCTCCGCGTCCATCGGCTCGGCGGGACAGTCGGCGCTCTTGCCGGCGATCAGATCATGCCACCAGATGTCGCGCCCTTCGACCCATTCGATCGGCGCAGCCTCCCCGATTCGACGAAGCACGACCACCTTTTTGACCAAGTCGGTCTTTTTCAGAGCCGCGTCGACGTTGTGTTTGAGCGCGACGACCTGCCCGCGACGGAATCCGCCGTCGGCGGTAATGATGAGACCGGATTTGGCGTCTTCAACGCGGTCGGCGATCGCCTGGCTGCTGAAGCCGCCGAAGATCACCGAATGCGGCGCGCCCAGCCGAGCGCAGGCCAGAATCGCGACGGCGGCTTCCGGCGTCATCGGCATATAGATCGTGACCCGGTCCCCCTTTTTCACGCCGAGCGATTTCAGGCCGTTTGCAAAGCGGCAGACCTCCTCGTGAAGCTGACGGAAGGTGATCCTGCGAATTTCTCCGCCGGTTTCCGCGCCACCCATCTCCGGCTCCCCTTCCCAGAGGATCGCGGTCTTGTCGCCGAGCCCCCGCTCGATCTGAAAATCGAGGCAATTGTGGGAGACATTGAGTTTCCCGCCGACGAACCATTTCGCGTAAGGTGGTTTCCAATCCAATACCTTGTCCCATTTGCGAAACCAGTGGAGCTCGGACGCAATTTCGCCCCAGAATTCTTCAGGCTTGTCGATCGACTGACTATAGAGCTGCTCGTATTCTTCGCGCGAGCCGATGCGAGCTTGCCTGGCAAATTCCGGCGGCGGAGGGAAAATTCGCCGCTCGTTCAGTGACGATTCAATGCCAGTCGACGCTTCCGACATGTTCCCGGTTCCTTTCGATCTATAAAGCCCGATGCAGAGGCGGGAGTATAACCGATGATTGCCCGGGCCGAAATTCTCAGCGAATCCTCATTTTTGGCTGCCGGCGCGATCCGTTTCGACGGCGCCACGGCGCTGGAGTTCGCGTGCCACCAGCCAGCATAAAATTGCCCAGACCAGCCCCGCCGTCCAACCGGCCAGCACATCCGTGGGATAATGAGCGCCCAGATAAACGCGGCTTAGACCCACGAGAAACGTCAGCAGGAGGGCCATGCCGATGAGATAAAGCTTGATCCGCCTGCCCGGCGTCACGCGAGCCAGCAGGGCGCCGAGCGTCAGATAAACGACAGCGGAAAGCATCGAGTGTCCGCTGGGGAAGCTCGTCGAATAGACAATCGTGCCGGGCGGCCGAAGGGGCGGGCGAGGACGGTCGAATACATGCTTGAGGCCTGCATCGATCACCGCTCCGCCCAACGTGGCGATCAAAACCAGCAGTACGGAACGATACTTCCGCGTGATCAGCAGGTGTCCGATCACTGCGCCAATGATGAGCGTCAGCCCGGTGACCCCGCCGAACGCCGTGAGATTGCGCCGGACTCCTGCACCCACGCCGGCCCCCGATGGTCGTAGATCCAGCGATTGATACGATTGTCGAAGCGTTCGGTGTCCCCTTCGCGCACTTCGTCGGAAAGAGCGATGAAGGCCCACGTGCCGGAAACCACGAGCAACACCGCCAGGAAAACCACAACGCCGCGGTTCCCAAGCCATTCGATGAGATGCTCGATGCGAGCCCGAATCATGATTCGCCCCGGGCGATCGCGTAGACGCAGGTGTTTCGGAGGCGGTTGGCGACCTCTCGGCATTCGTTCTTCAGGATTCCCTCCAACGTAAATCCCGCACGTTCCGCGACGCGTCGGCTCGGAGCGTTTTGCTCGTCGGTGCGAATCTCGACGCGCCGCGCGTCGAGGCGATCGAACGCCAGTTCCGTCAAGGCGCGGACGGCCTCCGTGACGAACCCCTGGGAGGCAAACCGGCGACGTACCCAATAGCCGATTTCTAACTTCGGAACCGACCAGTCGATCCGGCAGAAACCCGTTCCGGCTACAAATGTCTGTGTCCCCTTCAGGTAGGCGCGCATCGGCAATTCCTGGCGAGAAGCAAATTTTTCACGCGACCGCTTCGAGTACTCTTCGGACTCCTCAAGCGATGGAATCAATTGGGCCCATTGCATCCAGCGACGCAGATCGTCGATTGACTCGCGGACTGCACGGTTGATTTCGGCCGATTCCCCTTCCCGGGGAGCGCGCAGGGTAAGCCGCCCGGTCTCAATTTCAGTTGGAACTTCGGGGCTTTCGGCTGCGGAAATGGCGACGGGGTCGGCCTTGGGAGATTGCATTGCGCTATACCTCGCGATCAACAGCCGCGGCTATCCGGCGGATGGCCCGCATCATCTCCGCAAACTGAGGCGGCGTGATCGATTGCGCGCCATCGGTCAGAGCATGCTCGGGATCGTTGTGGACCTCGATGATCAGCCCGTCGGCTCCCGCCGCCACCGCGGCCCGGCACATGCTGTCAACGAGATAGTTCTTGCCCGTTCCCTGGCTGGGATCGACAACCACCGGAAGATGCGTTGCCCGATGCAGCGCCGGCACCGCCGCGAGGGCCAGCGTGTTGCGAACGTATTCTTCCGAGGTGCGGATGCCGCGCTCGCAGAGCATGACATTGGAATTCCCCTTGGCCATGATGTACTCGGCGGCGAGAAGAAATTCCTCGAGCGTGGCGCACATTCCGCGTTTGAGCAGCACTGGTTTGCGCTGCTCTCCGACGGCATTGAGCAGATTGAAATTCTGCATGTTTCGCGCACCGACCTGAAGCACATCAGCATAGTCGGCGACCATCGGCACCTGCTCTACCGCCATGACTTCGGTCACGATGCCGAGTCCGGTCTGTTCCCGCGCCAAAGCGAGCATTTTGAGGCCTTCCTCGGCGAGGCCCTGGAACGCATACGGATTGGTGCGCGGCTTGAACGCTCCGCCACGAAGGGCGACGGCCCCCGCTTCCTTGACGGCGTGGGCGATTTCGCAAATCTGCTGTTTGCTCTCGACGCTGCATGGGCCGGCGATGACCGCCACCTTTTTGCCGCCTATTTTCGGCACATCACTTTTTCCCTTGCCCGAAAGAAGCGGGACGACCGAGCGATCTTTCTGAATCTCGCGCGACGCCATTTTGTAGGGCGCGAGGATCGGCACTACTTTTTCAACGCCTTCGACGCTTTCCAGCGCGGAGCGATCTTTGAACCGGTCATCGCCGATGACCGCCACCACGGTTCGCTCGGTTCCGACGATTACATGATCTTTCAGTCCCATTTCCCTCACCAGTTTGACGACATGCTCGACCTGATTGGCCGGCGCACCGGATTTCATTACCACGATCATCGATGCCTCCAAAAAGAAAAGCCTCAGGATCGCTTCCTGAGGCTTCCGTCGTTTTCATCTTACGTTCGGCTGGCTCAGGACGCGCACGTTGAAAGGCCGGTAAAATACCAGCCAAACCAAAACGAATTCGCGTTCATCGGGCCGCTCATCGCAACGAAATATACCATTGGGCTGTGCCAAATCCAAGCCGCGAATTTACTTAAGGACTGCCGGTGGCTACCTTCGTCAGGTTCATGGCCAAGGATTTAGCCATCATTCTGAACAGCGGCAGCGTGAAATCCGCGGTGGTGACGGCCATGGCGGCCCAGCGATACCGCCCCGTCATGCTGCATGTCGAATTGAACGCGCAGCCCAACTCGAAATCGCGCGGCGCTTACGAACAGCAGGTCGCCTATTTTAAACCCTATCGCGACCATGTGCTCCCGATGCCGTATCTGTCTCCGCTGGCGACCACCGCGTCGGCGCCAGGCGTTTCGGACCCGCGGGCACGGGGGTCGCTGGGACCGCAGATGCTCGAGCTGCTCACCATGCTGGCCCCGGCATCGCGATTTGCCGCGCACTATCAGGCCTCGGCGATCTATCTGGGACTTCAAATCGGGCCACACGGAGATGAGCTCGCTCAGGCGAGCGAGTTCGTGCAAATCTGGAATGAACTGCTTCAGCTCCCTTGCAATCAGGGTGAGCTCGAAGTCACGGCGCCGCTGCTGGAACTGGAACCGTGGCAGATTGTTGAACTGGGATATCAGGTGGCCGCGCCGTTCGAGCGTTCCTGGAGCTGTCTCGAAGAGGGACCCGAGCCCTGTTGGGCCTGCCGCGGATGCCGGGCGCGCGAAGCGGCTTTTCAGCAGGCTGCTAAGCCGGATCCGCTGCGCGGAGCGAAAAAAGTCTGATGCGTTCTTTGAATCACAATTTAAAGGCGCGCTGATCGGAGAATGCATACGTTGCATTGCTTCGTGGCGGGGGGTACGATTTTTGTTTCCTGATATTGAACCGCGCGGTAAAGCGACGGAGTGGTTTTGTATGCGTTTGACCGAGATCCTGAAAGTTCAAAATATCAAAGTGCCTCTCGAGGCGAAGACCAAGTCCGACGCCATCGCCGAGCTCGTTAACCTGCTCGCCGCCAATGGCGAGGTCAATGATCCCAAGTCGGTTCTGGATTCCGTGCTGGATCGGGAAGCCACGCGAACAACGGGGATCGGCAATGGGCTCGCCATTCCGCACGGCAAGTGCAACGGCACCGATCATCTGGTGATGGCGATCGGTCGGCCGGCGACGCCGATCGATTTTCAGTCGATCGACGGACGACCCGTCACGCTGATCTGGCTGCTGACTTCCCCCCGGACCAGACCGGTCCCCACATCCACGCCCTTGCAAGAATCAGCCGGCTCATGACCATCGATAAATTCCGTCAGGCCCTCGCCGGCGCTCAAGGTTCACAGCAATTGTTTGACGCGATCGTGCAGCAGGAAAATGCGCTGTAAAGCCAAGGGCGACGCGCGGTTGCGGTCAAAGTCCGACTGGAGAGTGATGGGTTCCTGGTGGTCCCCACGGTCTTCAAAACCGTCGTTACCCCTCACAGGGTGAGGTAGGTTCGATTCCTGCCCTCTCCGATTTATCCACAGCCGCAAGACGGAATATCAGTTGACATATTGCCTCACTGAGAGCGGGTATTTGGTATCTCACTAAAGAGCGCCATGATCCCATCCGAATCAACCTATGGAACCAACGCAGACAGGATGTGGTGGCTGTATGCACCAGTTGTTAGCGGGGCAAGTTAAACAGCACTTGGACTGCGCGCCTCACTCTGCTTCGATCCGAGGTCTGCTCGACGCCGTTGACGAAACCTACCGAAGGCTCGAACAGGAATTGCAGACGCGCTCCTCCAGCCAGGATGCGGCGATGCATCATGGCGGGGAGATGTATCGCAGCATGTTCGAGAACGCCACGGACGGCATCTTCCAGACGACGCTTGATGGCCAATATCTCAACTGCAATGCCGCCCTGGCCCGGATCTATGGTTACGATTCGCCCGACGAGTTAAGGTTCGGGGTCAGCGACATCAAGCGGCAGCTTTATGTCGAGGACGAAACGCGTCCGCGTTTCATCCGCCTGATGCAGCAGCATGACTGCGTCAGGGGCTTTGAGGCGCGCATTTTCCGCAAAGACGGCTCGATCATCTGGATTTCCGAAACCGCCCGGGCGGTGCGCGACCTGCAAGGCAATTTCCTTTACTACGAAGGTTTCGTCTCCGACATCACCGCCCGCAAGACGGCTGAAGAGGCTCTGCGCGAGAGCGAGGAGCGCTATTCGCTCGCGCTGTGCGGCGCCAACGACGGGCTCTGGGACTGGAATCAACGGACGGGGCGAATCTTTTTTTCCGCGCTGGGCGGAAATGCTTGGATTGAAGCAGGAACAGCTCGGTGGTCTTCCGGAGGAGTGGTTCAATCGGGTGCATCCCGATGACCTGGAGTCAGTGCGATCGGCGATCACTTCGCATCGCGAAGGGATTACGCCGCATTTCGAGGTCGAGTACCGCATGAAACATGCGGACGGACGATGGCTGTGGATGCTGTCGCGCGGCGCGGCGATTCGCGATGGTTCCGGGAAGGCGACGCGGATGGCCGGCTCTCAGGCTGACATCAGCGCCCGCAAAGAGGCCGAACAGCAGTTGCTCCGCGATGCCCTGCACGATGGGTTGACGGGGCTTCCCAATCGGGTGCTCTTCATCGACCGGTTGGAGCGGTCTATCGCCCGGTTGGCGCGCGATTCGGCGCATCGCTACGCGGTGCTCTTCATGGATCTGGACCGATTCAAATTGATCAACGACAGCCTCGGACATTCGACCGGCGACCAGTTGCTGATCGAATTCGCCGCTCGGTTGGCGGCGTGCCTTCGACCTGGCGACACGGTGGCGCGGTTTGGCGGCGATGAGTTTACAGTTCTCCTGGATGATCCGCGCGAGCCGAGCAACGCGACTCAGGTCGCCGACCGTATCCTTGAAGCTTTGAAAATTCCTTTCGTCCTCGGAAAGCAGGAGATTTTCGTCAACGTCAGCGTCGGGATTGCAACCAGCGAAGGCAATTATTCCCGGCCGCAGGATGTTTTGCGCGATGCCGACATCGCGATGTACCGAGCCAAGTCGCTGGGCAAGGCGCGGCACCAGATGTTCGATTCGACCATGCACTCGCGCACCGTGAAACTGCTTCAGATTGAAAACGATCTTCGCCGCGCGATCGACCGCCGGGAATTCGAACTTCACTATCAGCCCATCCTCAACATCGCGACCAACCAGTTGCGCGGATTCGAGGCGCTGGTGCGCTGGCGGCATCCGGAGCGCGGCCTGATTCCCCCCTCTGATTTCATTCCTGTCGCCGAGGAGACCGGGCTGATCGTTCCGCTGGGCCACTGGGTATTGCGCGAGGGGTGTCGCCAGATCGCCGAATGGCAGGCGACCGTTCCCGACCACCCGCTTGATATCAACATCAATCTGTCCGGCAAACAATTTACCCAGGCCGATCTGATCGAGATGGTGACGGGCGTATTGAAAGAGACTGGCGTTGCGCCTGAGCGATTGATTCTGGAGATCACGGAAAGCGTCGTGATGGAAAATCCGGAAGCGACCATCACCATGCTCCATCGGATCAAGGCGCTGGGAGTCAAAATCAATATCGATGATTTCGGGACCGGCTACTCCTCACTGGCCTATTTGCAGCGGTTTCCGGTGGACACGATGAAAATCGATCGCTCATTCGTGGCCCGGATGGGACAGGACGCCGAGAGCGTCGAAATCATCCGCACGATCATCGCGCTGGCTCACAACCTCAATATGAAAGTGACCGCGGAGGGGATCGAGACCGCCGAGCAACTCGAGCAGCTCCAGAATCTCCGCTGCGAAAACGCCCAGGGTTTCTACCTTTCCAGGCCGCTCGACCAGGCCGCGGCGACAAAGGTTCTCGGCGCCTTGCAGACAAGACAAGTCGCCGCGTGAAAGTCTGGCTTCCTTGTTGAACGCTGGACCGTTGGACGCTGAACTTTTAACGTTCAACGTTCAGCTTTCAACGGCAAGAGACCGCTGCTCTGACATTCACTGGTGAAGTTGATACGATCCCGTCGTGACTTCATCGGATTCTTCTCGCGCTGGCTGGTAACCCTCTGACAGTCGCAGTCATCGGTTGCGGGCATATGGGCCGGCTGCATGCCCGCGTCTATTCTCAGATGCCGACGGTCCGATTGGCCGCCGTCTGCGATGCCGATCCTGATAAAGCTGCCGCGGTGGCCGAGCAATTCGGCTGTATTGCGATATCCTCGCTCGACGCCCTCCCGGCCGATATCAAGGCGGTGAGCATTGCCGTCCCCACCGCCGCTCACGTCGAGGTCGCCGAGGCCTGCCTCAAGCGGAAAATCGCCTGCCTGGTGGAAAAGCCGCTTGCCAAAGATGTTGCGGCGGCGCGCCACATCGCCGAATCAGCCCGCGCCAGCGGCGTTCTGCTTCAGGTGGGGCACATCGAGCGATTCAACCCTGCATTTCGCGCGATGGACGGATTGAAGGTCCGGCCGCGCTTCATCGAAGTCGTCCGAATCAGCCCGATGACGTTTCGCAGCATCGATGTCGGCGTCGTCCTCGACATGATGATTCACGATATTGACATCGTCCTTCATCTGGCGGCTTCGCCGGTGGCAAAAATCGACGCAGTCGGTGTCAGCGTCATCGGCAATGTTGAAGATATCTGCAATGCCCGGCTCACCTTCGAAAACGGCTGCGTGGCAAACCTCACCGCGTCGCGACTGGCGATGAAGACCGAACGAAAACTTCGCGTCTTCAGTCCCGACGCCTATGTTTCGCTCGATTATCAGAAGCGATACGGAATCGTTGCCCGTCGAAGCGAGAATCTCACCGCCATTCGCGACGCGGTTGCGCGAATTCGCGCCGGCGAAATCGAGGATCTTTCGGAACTGAACTTCAAAGAGCTGGTGCAGATTGAGGAACTCCAGATCGACGACGCCGAGCCTCTTCGCGCGGAGCTCGATTCTTTCGTCGCTTCAGTGGTTGGGGGAGGCCCGCCGCTGGTTTCTGCCGAAGAGGGATTGGCGGCTGTCGAAATTGCCGCCCGCATCGTCGAATCGATCGCCCCGCAACACTTGTGAAATGGTGAAGGTTCATGTTCTGTTGCCGGACTATCCTTGCGGTGGCTCTACTCGGCTTCGCAGTCTCCGCGAGGGCAGATACCTCAACGTCACTTGATGTCGAGATCGGCTGGGGAGACCAGGCCCGCTACGGCCATTGGGTGCCCGCTTTCGTGACGGCGTCGGACTCGAAGCCGAGAAATGTGATTCTGGAGATCGACTGGCCGCACGACAACAACTACACGGCAAATATCGATCAGAATTTTGCGATCGGCCCCATCCCCCAGACGTTTCCGCTCTATCTCCCCATGGGCGGCGGTGAACGCGACGCCACATTTACCTTGCGCGATGCCCACAGCCACAAGCCGATTGCCAGCGTTAAACCTTACGAACTCAATGACGGCGGCATCGCCTTGAATGGAGGCTGGCGCGGCGGCAAATTGATCGGCGTCAGCGGCAGCCGTTCCGGCATGCGCTCCCTCGGCGACCAAATTGCATCTGATCAACGCGTCGCGGTGAGTTATCTTGATCCACAACGGCTTCCTGAAACGCCGATCGGTTACGACAGCCTCGATCTGCTGGTTCTGGATCAGCCGGACCTGAATCCGGTTTCGCGTGGAGGCGGTTTCTCGATCAGCAGCGATGCCCAGCAGGCGATCGTCGATTGGATCCTGCGCTGGAGGTTGCCTTTTACTCTGGCCTGGCGATGGAACTCTGCCCAACGCTTCACCGCTGGTCGATGTCTTGCCGTGTTCGGTCGGCCCGCCGTTCGACGCGGACCCGCCGTTTAGTTTGAGAAATTCAATAGCGGGGCAGCATGCTCCGGGTAAGCTCCCGGCCCGAACGTTGACGCCGAAGAGCGGACTATCGAACAGTCCATTTTTTAATGGAACCCTCCCCCCCGGCGTCATGAGGCGGCTGGGGCTGGGAATGATTCTGGTCGAGCCCATCAGTCTTGCCGAATTCCGATTGTCAGATACGAACGAAAAGAAAAAGCTTTGGAAGCCGATTTTTGAAGCGTTCGGAATCGCCTGGGAAGAACCAAACCCAAATCCTACACCTGATTACGGCTACTTTCAGGCTGAACCGGGCAGCGACGAGCAACTCCAGCAGAATGCGACGGCCAGCGTCACCGATTCGCTGGGGAATGTGCCGGGGGCGGGAACCTTTGGTTTCTCGTATGTGGCTATTGCTCTCGTCGGCATGATGATTCTCGTTGGGCCGCTCGATTGGTTCGTGCTTAAGAGATTGGGGCGCCATCCGTACACATGGATTACGACCTCTCTCTGGATTGCCCTGCTTACGCTCGGAGCTTTGTTGACAGGGCATTTGATCAAGAGTGGTAACCTTTATTACCGTACACTTCGGCTGGCAGATCAGGCCGACGGCCAGACGATTGCCTCGATCGATGTGGCGGGAATTTATTCGCCGCGCACCGCGAATTATTCGATCCAGGCCGAGCACGGGTGGTGGAGGCCGGCCGGCGCCGAGAACTTCTATTACAGGGGGTCGGAAGGTTGGAAAACCCCCATCAATTTTCATCAGACCTGGGAAAGCAATCTGGCCGCGCCCATGTCGATCAATGTCTGGAATCTCCGGTTTCTTCGTGGCGATACGATTGCGCCGGGGCCGCCTCTTCTGGCCGCATCGCTTACAGAAGTCCCTTCCGATTTCGAGCACGTGCGTCCGCGCCTGCTGGGGACAATACGCAACCTTTCCGATCATCCGCTGCACGAAGTGAGCATCGAGACTCAACACGGCTCAGGACGAGCCAAGCTCACGGACGTTTCGAACTCCGCGACGAACCCGCATGCCGGCGACCAGATCGCCGCAGGAGCGGAGGCCAAAGTGGAATTTGATCTGGCGCCCTTCCCCGATTCAACTCAAACCCCTCCGATATCGGGATTATCACCGGTTCAAACCAGCGGCACATTGGATCAGAAGTATGAATGGTGGCTTTCGCCGCGGCGCGCCCATGCAGTGGTCAACACGTTGAAGCGGGACGATCACTGCGCGTTCATTTACGCGCGTGTAGTTGACGCCCCGGCCGCCGCCCCACTCGATCCGAAAGCCGCGATCGAGCAGCATTGGCAATGGATACGGGCGCTGGTCGATTTGAAAAGATAGCCGGGGGAACTGGAACAAATGACCGAATCGATTGAACCAACGCCTGCACAAACTCAACCTGCGCCAGCCGAAGTCGAGCCTGTTTTCGTCACTGCTCCGGTCGCGCCTCCGCCGCCCGCCATCTTCACCCGCGACCTGACCCGCCGCTATGGATCGCTGACAGCGCTCGACCGATTGAATCTGTCGCTCGAATCCGGCGATGTCTTCGGCTTCATCGGACCCAACGGCGCGGGCAAGAGCACGACCATGAAAATTCTCGCCGGCCTGCTCGAGCCCACCTCCGGCAGCGCCGAGATCATGGGCCGGACGGTGGCCGGCAACGGGGATTTCGTCCGCCGTCATATCGGATATATGCCCGATGCATTTGGCGTCTACGAAGACCTGAAAGTCACGGAGTATCTGGAGTTTTTTGCGAGTGCTTATGGCATTTCCCGCGGCTCGCGCCGGCGCGTGGTGGCCGACGTGCTGGAGTTGACGGATCTCAAATACAAGCAGGATGCCTACGTCGATTCACTCTCCCGCGGCATGCAGCAGCGACTGGGGCTGGCGCGTGTGCTGGTTCATGATCCGCCGATCCTGCTGCTTGACGAGCCTGCCAGCGGGCTGGATCCGCGGGCCCGCATCGAAATTCGCGAGCTGCTTCGCGAATTGCAACGACTGGGCAAGACGATCCTGATTTCCAGTCATATCCTTTCGGAGCTTGGCGAATTCTGCAACAAGATCGGAATTATCGAGCGGGGTAAGCTGGAGATTTCCGGGACCATGGACGAGTTAGTTGCCCGCGCGCGACTTCGGCCGGTCATTCACGTGCAGGTGGTCGGCGAGTCGGAGCTGGCCGTCGCCGCTTTGCGTGACGATCCCCGTATCGCGACGATCGAGCGAAATAATGGCCAACTCGTCGTTACCCTCGCCGACCCGACCGTTCATCATCATTTCCTCATTGACCGCCTGATCGCTCACAATATCTCGATTCACAGCATCACCCCGGAACAGATCCGGCTCGAAGACGTTTTCCTGAGATTGACCAAGGGGTTGGTGCAGTGACCGGAACGAAATGATGGCAAAACAATTGAGAAGCGTGATGCACCTGACCGTTGTTCTGTTTTTCTTTCTAACTGCCCTGGCCAGTCTGCCAGCCGGCGCGAAAGCGGCCGCCGCGGAGAGACCCGAGCGACCGCTTCTCATCATTCCCGAGGGAACCCGGTTCGTGAACGGAACCGGGGAGTTGCCCATCCTTGGATTTACTTTCAAAGCGCCCGGCTTCACCTGCCAAAGCTACATTGAGATTTGTCAGTCCGCCGGCCCGCATGTTTATCTGATCGGGTGGAACAATTCCGAATCACCGCTGACGATGCGCCAGGCGTTCAAGACGTCGATCGCCGGACCGCTCACACGGATCACGTTTGCCGGGGCAATAAGCAGCTCGGGTCGTCGAACCCGCCGAACGAAACCGTCGTCGCGCCTCATGCGTTTTATGTCACCGATCCAATCGAGCTGACCGTCAAAGCAAATACGAAGCTTTACCTGCGATGTCACGTAAAGCTGGATCAAGACCTGAACATCGGCTGTGGCACGTTTGCACCGTTCCATGAACAACGCCCTGATGGACTCTGGTCCTGGGGCGTCTATACGGGTGCCGACGATCGAACGCTCGATCCTGATCTTGAAAAGCAATGGAAGCCGGGAGGGGACGGCCTATTCGCGCCATTCCTCATGGTCGGTGAAAATGTCGATCCTCAATCGCAGTTCGTCGTCGTGATCGGCGACAGCCTGACCGTCCAAAACGGACCGGACTCCGAAGGAGTCTGGTTCCAGAAGGCGTTCATCGACGTGCCGCACGCCAACATGGCGGTCGGTGGAGATGCCCTCAGCAATGTGATTTCCGCGGATGGTCAGATCAAGGGCTATCTCAACGAAGCGCGTTTCCAGGTATTGAAGTACGCGACTGACATCATCAATTTCTACGGGCACAACGACATCGGCAACGGCGTAACCGCCGCGCAAATGCTCAACCTGGATGCTCGCCTCACGGCTCACCCCGAATTGGCCAAAGCCCGAAAATGGGTCTGTACACTGACGCCTTTCACGCATAACAAGCCTGACGTTGACATCGCCACGCTCACCGAAGCCGACCAGACACCCGATGCGCATTCGCCTCAGTTCCTCGAATACAACAAGGAAATTCGCGCTCACTTTGGAAAGTATGGCTACGACGGCATCATCGATATCGGCGCAATGCTGGCGACCGGACCGGATTCACCGTTCTGGAAACCGAATATGGCCAAAGACGGCACCCACTTCGGCCGCCTGCCGGCCAGTGATCTGATCAAGCCGGAAGCGCGGAAGATACTGAAATGAGTTCGCTTTATTGCAGCACGAACAACTGCACCACGCCTGGCCCATGGACGCCGGTCACGAGGTTCATCTCGATGTCCGCCGTTTTCGACGGACCGGAGATGATCACGACGTTGGAAAAATCGCCCTCGGCGGTGAGAAGCTGGAAAAGATCGACCAGATCTGGCAGGAAATTCTTCGGCTCCAGGATTGCGACGTGAATTCGGGGGACCAGCGATAAGGCGCGACCATGTTCCGGCGAAGCGCGCATGACAAGGCTGCCGGTCTCGGCGACCGCATGCCAGACGTCGGTGACGCCGCAATCGAAGTCGTACAACTCGTCAAGCGTCATCTCGGGCCAGAGTCGCACCTGAAAACCGGCATCTCTCAGCGCTTGGGGAACGCCAATTTTTTCGAGGAACGCGGATGCCGGAAGGGCAATCAGCCGGCAATCGTTTGACTTGAGAAATTCGATCAATTTTGCGTGTAGTTCCTCGAGGTAGATCGCCTCGACTCCCATTTTGTTTGCCTTGGCGCGATCGACGAACAGTTCCGGCAAGCCGATGTTGCTGTGAACGAGCCGCACCAGCGGTTCATTGATTGCAGGGGGAATGGGCGCGGCGGCCAGGGGTTCATTCCGCCCCAGGGCTCGCCGAACGGATTCGATCACACTGTCAGTCGTCATTTCCCGATCTCTCCGTTCGAAGAGCCGCGCACGAAGTAAGCGGATATGTCCGTGAGTGAACCCTTTTCGTGTTCCACAAGCAATCCCGCTTCTCCGTGCGCGGCTCCTTCGGCAAAATCTATTTCCGTTCCTTCCAAATTTCATGAAACGTCTTCGCCGCGGGCGCGGGCATGTCGCGAATCTGCGTCCAGCCGGCGGCGATCTTGGGAAGATCGCGCACCCACCCCTCCCCTTTCGCCCGGCGGCGCAGATCCCACTTTTGCATGCGGCAGATCCAGCCGTAGATGAACGGGCTTTTCAGCCCCCACGCCCATAGGCGATAGACCATCCGCTCGATCGGATGATTGAGCTGATTCGTCACCACATCCCGCCGCATGTTGATCAGGTGTTTGGGAATGTTGATCTTCACGGGGCAGGCTTCGTAACAGCGCCGCACAGACTCGACGCCTGCGGCAGATCCTTGAACTTGCCCAGTCCCTGAAACAGCGGCGTGATCAGCGCGCCGATCGGGCCGGGATAGACGCTGCCATAGGCGTGTCCGCCGATCTTGCGATAAACCGGGCAAGCATTTAGACAGGCGCCGCAGCGAATGCAGCGGAGGGTTTCGCGATACTCGCTGGCGAGAATTTCGCTGCGGCCGTTGTCCATCAGCACGAGATGAAACTCTTCCGGCCCGTCTGTTTCTCCCGCTTTCCGCGGGCCGCCAAAGACACTCGTATAGACCGTCATCGGCTGTCCCGTTGCGCTGCGGGCCAGTAATTTCAGCATCACAGACAGGTCCACGAGACGCGGCACGAGCTTTTCGATCCCCACCAGGCAGACCAGCACGCGCGGCGTGGTAACGCTCTGACGGGCGTTTCCTTCGTTTTCGACGACGCAGACTTGGCCGGTTTCGGCGATGAGAAAATTTCCGCCGGTCATACCCAGGTCGGCTCGCCGAAAAATGCCGCGCAGGTGCTGACGGGCCTGCATAGTCAGGCTCTTTGGATCTTCGCTATAGGGCGTTTTGAAGTATTGACTGAACAATTCGGCGATCGACGCCACATCTTTGTGAATGATCGGGGCGACGATGTGGCTCGGTTTATCCTTCCCGATCTGAATGATGAACTCGCCAAGATCGGTCTCCGCCACTTCCAGGCCGGCATGTTCCATCGCATGCGCCAGCTCAATTTCCTCGCTGGCCATCGACTTGCTCTTGATGCAGGTGTGGCAATTTCGCGTGCGGGCGATTTCGAGAATGATCCGCCGTGCGTCATCGCCGGTGGCTGCGAAATGGACATGCCCGCCGTTGGCTCGAATCTTCGTGGTAAGTTGATCGAGGTAATAATCCAGATGATCGAGTGTGTGCTGTTTGATCTCACCCGCCAGTTCACGCAACGCGTTTGAATCAGGCAGGAGACTCAGGGCCTGATCGCGCCCGACATGCTGGCGGAGAACGGCATTGTTGACGGCCCGTTTGAGCCGCTCATCCCCGGCGGATTTGACGCTGAGCGAATGGAAATCAAACTTCGAGGCGTGCGCCTCTTCGAGAAATTCTTTGGTATTCGGATCGATCGGACCCGTCTCCAGCGTCGTCGACATGCGCGGATTGTAGCAGGAAGCCGGGCGGAACAAATTCCAGATTTCGAAAACCGCTCGTCACGGTCGAATGAAGAAATGATCGAATTCGCCGGTGGCGGGAGCTGAACGGGCTTCGACGTGATGAATGAATCGGTTCATTCGCCGTCGGAGATCATCGACGAGCGATTCCATCTCCCGGTCGTTGCCTTCAACGACCAGTTCCACTCGCCCATCGGGCAGATTGCGGACATAGCCATGGACGGCGTACTGGAGTGCGATATTTTGAGTGGTGTAGCGGAAGCCGACGCCCTGTACGCGTCCGTCAAACAGGTATGTTCGACGCTCCATGAAGGTAGCTCCACTAGACAATGTCATTCTATCGGACAAAACCGCATGCTCCAAGTCATTTTTATTTTACGACAAGTGGAAAGCGCGAACGAACGATGTGGATTTCGCGAAGCGGCATGCGGCATTTGAGGCGCGTGACGCTTGACTTTTCAGGTCCCCTCAGGCTATTCTCCCGCTCCAATGCGTTTAATGCTGATCCGTTTGCCGCGACTTTTCTTAAGCCTTACCGGGCTGCTTCTTCCGCGCCGGATCGTAGGAAACGCTCAAAAGTCGATTTCGAGCAACCCTGCGATCCGTCGATCGTAGGGTTTTTTTGTTTGGTTCGTAGTGCGGGCTTTAGCCCGTATAGGTGGAGAGAAGATACGGCCTGAAGGGCGCACTACGAACGAAGAGTGAAAGAGAATTGAGGAGCCATATCATGGAAACCATTCGGATTTTCGATACGACCCTGCGAGACGGCGAGCAATCCCCTGGCGCGACTCTCACGCTGGCGGAAAAACTGGAGATCGCCCGTCATCTCGAAGCGATGGGTGTCGATATCATCGAGGCGGGCTTTCCGATCAGCTCTGAGGGAGATTTCGAATCCGTTCGCGCGATCGCGGCGGAGCTGACGCGCAGCGTCGTCTGCGGCCTGTCCCGCTGCACGCCAAAGGACATCGCGCGGGCCGGGGAGGCGGTGAAACATGCGGCTAAGCCTCGAATCCACGTCTTCTGCGCCACTTCCAAAATCCATCGCGACCATAAGCTCAAGAAGGGAAAAGAAGCGATCATCAAGCTGAGCGTCGAGTCGATCCATCAGGCGCGCGAGTACACGGATAACGTCGAGTTCTCCCCGGAGGACGCCAGCAGAACGGAACTGGAGTTTCTCGAAGAAATCACCCACGCCGCCGCTGAGGCCGGCGCCACGACCATCAATCTGCCCGATACGGTTGGCTACGCAACCCCGAAGACGTATGGGGAGATTTTCTCCTATCTGCTCGCCAAGCTGCCGATTCTGCGTGAGAAAAAGATCGTCTTGTCCGCCCATTGTCACAACGATCTGGGACTGGCGGTCGCCAATTCATTGTCGGCCGTCGAAAACGGCGCACGCCAGGTGGAATGCACGATCAACGGCATCGGTGAGCGGGCCGGCAACGCGGCCCTGGAAGAGATCGTGATGGCGTTGCGCACTGCGCAGCGACTTCTACAAAATCGGCACTGGCATCGACACGACGCGTCTTTATCCAGCCAGCCGGATGGTCAGCACCCTCACCGGCCTGGCCGTGCAGCGAAACAAGGCGATCGTCGGCGAAAACGCCTTCGCGCACGAAGCCGGCATTCATCAGGATGGCGTCCTGAAATATCGCGAAACCTACGAAATCATGGACCCAGCGACCGTTGGAATCCCCAAATCGTCGCTGGTCCTGGGCAAACACAGCGGCCGGCATGCGTTCCGCGATCGAGTCACGCAACTGGGATACACGTTGTCGGATGAGCAGCTCGAGGCCACCTTCGGGAAGTTCAAATCCCTGGCCGACAAGAAAAAGGAGGTTTTCGACGAAGACATCGAAGCGCTGGTCGATGACCAACTCGAACTGGCCCACGGCATGTATGAATTGGTTGGCTTGCAGGTGATGGCCGGATCCACTTCCATTCCCACCGCTACGGTCACCTTGCGCGACAGCAACGGCGAGTCGATTCAGGATGCATCCATCGGCGATGGTCCGGTCGATGCGATCTATTCCGCGATTCAGCGGTTGACCAAGGTTCAGGCCTCTCTCAGCGACTACCGCATTCGCGCTGTCACAGGAGGCAAGGAAGCCCAAGGCGAAGTCTGGATCGAACTGGACCACAACGGCCGAAAAATCCGCGGACGGGGCCTGAGCACCGACATCCTGGAAGCCAGTGCGCTGGCTTATCTGGCCGCCATCAATCGCCTGCGGAGCTTGAATAATCGGGACCGGCTGGTAACGCAGGCTTCGGCGGTGTAGCGTCTTTCTTAGGATCGTCCGACTATTATCGATAGGTCTATTATGACGTTGACCGCAACACAAACTTCACCTCATCCGGTGGTCCTGGAAGGTGTTAGTTGGGAGTTGTATGAGCGCATGCTCGCCGAGATCGGCGATCATCAGCACGTTCGTCTCACGTACGATGAGGGGAGGCTGGAGATTATGTCGCCGTCCAATTGGCATGAAAAAGTAAAGACGATCATCGGGAGGCTCATTGAGGCTTATTCCGACGAGGTGGGAATCCCTGCCGAGGGGCATGGGTCGACGACCTTCAAGCGTGAGGACCTGCTCAAAGGACTTGAACCCGACGAATGCTACTACGTCCAGAACATTGCGGCGGTGATCGGAAAGGACGAGGTGGATCTAACGATTGATCCTCCCCCCGATCTGGCGCTGGAGGTAGACATTTCCCCGCCTGGCGTGGCTCGTCAGCCGATTTACGCGGCAATGGGTGTGCCGGAAATCTGGAGATTCGACAGGCATCGGGTCACATCCCTCCATCGCAGCGCGAGCGGGAGATATGAGCCGTCGGTTCGCAGTTTGGCATTTCCGGATTTTCCTTTGGAGGTGGTAAGCCGATTAGTTGAAATCGGTTTGGCCAAGGGTCAGGCGGAGGCCGTGCGCCGATTGCGGGAATGGGCGCGGGACGGCAAGACGCCATAAACGGTTTCAGGGTCTGCTCGGCCCATCTCCCACCTTACTCCACGCGATCGACGATTTTCACCAGATCCCACTGCGGTACTGAGAAAATCGCGTAGGACGGCAGCGCCATCCGCCGCCAGGTCTGAAATCCATCAACATGTGCGCGATCGGCCAGCAACAGCGCGAGCACCGTTCCGTGCGTGACCATTGCGATGTTTCCTTCGGGATGCGCCAGGAGCAGTTCGTCGACCGTTGTCACGATCCGTCGCGTCGCCTGGGCCGCGGTTTCCCGGCCTAGCACTAAACGCGTATTTTGCTTGAAAAAGAGCGCCATCAGCGAAATGAATTCGCGCGACGCCATCATCGGCACGTTCCCGCGATCGTGCTCGGCGAGGCCGGGTTCGATCTTCATCGGTTTCCCCAAAACATCGCGAAGAATCTGGGCCGTTTGAGACGCTTTTGGTTCCTCGCTGCTGAAGATGACGGAGGGATCAAACTCTTTCAATTCGTCCGCCAGGCGTTTGGCCGCGTTGCGGCCTTCTTCCGACAGTTCCCAGTCGTGACTTGGCACGTTTTCCTGAACGAGTGGCTTGGCGTGCTTGATCAGGATTACTTTTCGCATCGTTCTCCGATCCACCGACATTTCAATTGAGGAGTTTTGCCAACAATTCGGCGTAATACGAAATGACCAGGTCCGCTCCCGCGCGTTTGATCGAAGTCAGCGATTCAAGAACGGCTCGCTCCCGGTCGAGCCAGCCATTGCGCGACGCGGCTTCAAGCATCGCATACTCGCCACTTACCTGGTACGCGACGACCGGTACGTTGACGTCCTGTCGCACTGCTGAGATTACATCGAGATAGGGCCCGGCGGGTTTGACCATCACCATATCCGCCCCCTGCTGCACATCGAGGTTCGCTTCGAGAATCGCTTCATCGACGCCGCGGGCGGGATCCATTTGATACGATTTGCGATCCCCGAACGCCGGCGCCGAATCGGCCGCGTCTCGGAATGGGCCGTAAAATGCGCTCGCGTATTTGACGGCGTACGCCAGGATCGAAACGTCTGCAAATCCGGCCGCATCGAGTCCGCGCCGCAGCGCCCCCACCGCCCCGTCCATCATGCCACTCGGAGCGACAACGTCAGCACCGGCCTTCGCATGATTCACCGCCTGGCGGACAAGCAGCTCGACGGTATCGTCGTTTTTCACGGTGCTGCCGTCGTCGGTCATGGGCCCGCAGTGACCATGGCTTGTGTATTCGCAGAAACAGAGATCCGTCATCCCTGCCATCGGAATTTTTTGCGAATGAACGGATCGGAGTAGACGGCAGACGACATTCTCTTCGTCGAGCGCCGGGGATCCGGTCGCATCCTTTTTCGCACGGTCGATGACGCCGAAAACCAGGTACGCTCCGAATCGTTCTTCTG
Organism: uncultured Phycisphaerales bacterium; assembly: GCA_963754335.1. Classification (GTDB taxonomy): domain Bacteria; phylum Planctomycetota; class Phycisphaerae; order Tepidisphaerales; family Tepidisphaeraceae; genus JBBSDP01. The sequence continues at coordinate 839,429 of CAVWFQ010000003.1, read as the reverse complement.
CGCCTTGGCCAGCCAGTCAGTCGCCACGTCAACCGACATCTGAAAGACTCCGGGCATCGACGACACTTCCCGACGCTGACCTTTTCCTTCACAGACGAACAGGGGGACGATGAAATCGCTTCGCCGAAGTTCGATACTCCGGAGCATTTGACGCAACTGCGGCTGCTGGCGCAGGCGGCGCGGGCGGATTGGGAGGTCCAAATCTGAGGCCACGAGGGAAGTATACACGCAAGTTGGACTGGCGACCGACATTGGACCCATATCAAACGTTCGATCCCGAACCACGATGGGGAAGAGCGGCGTAAACATGCGCCCGAAAGGCCGTTGGCCGTGTTCGCCGCGCCGCCCCGCATCGGTTGCGCTCTGGATTAGCGGAGCGCACCCAATACGGGGCGGCGCGGCGGCGTCAGCCAGTTGTTTCCGCATTCCCGCGCGCCGCTGTGCCCCGTCGTGGTCGTGCGCAATTAATCGGCATCGTCAACGTTGGATCACTGATACGTCTTCCCTGCTTTTACTTTTCCCCCCACCTCCGCTAGCATCCGCCCCTCAAAAACACGGAGAAACCAACCATGGCTGATTTGAAAATGGTCTACGAAAACGACGCCCCGCTTGATCCCCTCAAGGGCAAGACGGTGGCCGTCATCGGGTTCGGCTCACAGGGACACGCTCACGCTCTCAATTTGCGCGACAGCGGCGTCAAAGTCGTCGTCTCGACGCGGAAGGACAGCCCGCGCGGCGGAACGAGCTCGAATTACAACCTTGCCAAAGAGCACGGCTTTGAAGTGCTCAGCGTGGAAGACGCGGTCAAGCAAGGCGATCTGATCATCATCACGCTGCCTGATGAAATGCAGCCTGAGATTTATGAGAAGAGCATCGCGCCGCATCTCAAGGCCGGCAAGGCGTTGGGAACGACACACGGATTCAATATCCATTTCAAAACGATCGTGCCGCCGAAAGACGTCGATGTTTTGTTGATCGCCCCCAAGGGTCCCGGACATCTGGTGCGAAGCGAATTTGAAAGAGGCGGAGGCGTCCCCTGCCTCCTGGCCATCTTCCAGAACCCCAGCGGTAAGGCACGCGAGCTCGGGCTTGCCTGGGCTCGCGGCATCGGCGGCGCCCGCAGCGGCGTCATCGAAACCACCTTCAAGGACGAATGCGAAACTGACCTCTTCGGCGAACAGGCCGTCCTGTGCGGCGGACTCTCCGCCCTGATCAAGGCTGGTTTTGAAACCCTGACCGAAGCCGGCTACCCGCCGGAAATGGCCTACTTCGAATGCGTTCACGAAGTGAAGCTCATTGTCGATCTGATCTACCAGGGCGGCCTCGATTACATGCGCTATTCGATCAGCAACACCGCCGAGTTCGGCGACCTCACCCGCGGCCCGCGCATCGTCGATGCCCGGACCAAGGCGGAGATGAAAAAGATCCTCGCCGAGATCACCAGCGGGCAATTCGCCAAAGAGTGGCGCGCCGAATACGAAGGCGGGATGAAAAACTTCAAGCGTTTATACGAGGCCGACAACAATCACCCCGTCGAAGTCACCGGCCGAAGATTGCGCAAGATGATGCCGTGGCTCAAGGCCAAGGAGCCGCCGAAGGGGTGATAATCAGCAGCAATTTCATCCGACAGTCGCATGCTCGGCCTGTCGTATGATTTCAGACATAGCGGCTTCAAGAACTGCTTCCGCCTGAGCATTCGTTACCGTTGGAAAATCTTCGATGAATTCGGAAACGGTGTAACTCTGTTTCAAGTGGTCGAAAAGCGAACTCACCGGAACCCGGGTGCTCGCAAAACAGGGAACACCGCCGAGAATTTTCGGATTGATTGTGACGACGTTCATGCCATGATTATATCCGTTATGCCAAAAAGAGGAGAAATCGCGTTTGAATTTTAAATGCGGGACATGCGCGTTCACGTTGCTGTTGGTTTACTTTCGCGTCTCAGCCGCCTCGCCAACCACTGCGCCGTCCTATCCCGCAACTTCCAGCTACACCCAACAGACGATCAATGGCTGGAAAGTGATGATCGGCGCTGAGCTGACGTCGAATCATCCTGAGATTGAACAGCGCACGCTCGATCTTCTCCGCGTCAAACTCTTCGACATTACCCGCGTCGTCCCACCCGATGCGCTAAAGCGATTACGCGAGGTGACGATCTGGCTGGAATTCAACGACAAGGCGTTCCCCTGCGCCTGCTATCACCCTTCGGCCGACTGGCTGCGCGACAACGGCATTAATCCGGACAAGGTCAAAGGGGTCGAGATCGCCAATGCTTCGAATTTCCTGAAATGGAGTATTGAGCAACCCTGGATGGTCTTGCACGAGCTGGCCCACTCCTATCACGATCGAGTCCTCGGCTTTGACAACCCCGAAGTGAAGGCGGCATACGACGCCGCTTTGAAATCGCATTCCTATGACGCCATTTTACGGATCAATGGCCACGTCGAGCGGGCCTATGCGATGACCAACGAGCAGGAATATTTCGCAGAAGACTCCGAGGCCTACTTTGGCACCAACGACTTCTATCCCTTTGTGCGTGCTGAACTTCAGCAACACGACCCGCGGATGTTCGAGCTGCTGCAAAAAGTCTGGTGCGACAAATCCGATCGCCCTCCCGCGTCCCCCGCTACCAAGCCGCAATAATCCGGTTCCCCAGTCTATTTTCAGTTTGCATTTCAACGAAAATTATGGCATGTTTGTCTGTCGGCACTTCTCGCAAGGTCAATTCAGCAGGGAAAATGACAATTTTCGGCGTAAAAAATCGACGTGGGTTCACGATCGTGGAACTGTTGGTGGTCATTGGTATCATCGCGCTCCTGATGGCGATGCTGTTCCCCGCGCTGCGGCGCGCCCGCACCCAGACGTTGCGGGTCGAATGTGCCAGCAACATGCATCAATGGGCGATTGGTCTCCAGTCCTACGCCGCGTCCAACAAGGGGTCATTTCCATACAATCTTGATGGCGCGGATATGAGCTGGATCGGCACGACCGTTCAACAGTTCGCGACGCAATGCATCGGTCAGGACCTCAACGGCCTTACGACCGACACGATTCCAAATGGCGGGGGGAGCCATGTCATGTACTGCCCTACGCAGCAATGGCACCGCTACGTTCGCGATAATTGGGGCTCCGCTCCGGGCACCCTCCCTACCCCGCCGAGCTACTCCAACGGCGGAGCGGGATCACAGGAACTGGTGGGATATTTCTACATGCCCTATCGCAACACCGATCCCGCCAGCGCCAATCGAGCAAACAACGATTACTCGCAGGCCGGCGACTCATGGGTCGCCAAGCAAAAGTTCTACGACAACGCGGCCTCCAACGCCCCGATCCTCAGCGACATGATCCAGGCGGCGGGATTGGGAAACTGGGGCGGCCCGGTACCCTATTCCAGCCACACCGAAATGAACGGAAACGTGCCCGCCGGCGGCAATTTCATGTTTGAAGACGGCCACGTCGAATGGTACGACCTGGCGTCGATTGACGTCGGAGACAACTGTGGCGGCTGGCTCTGCTACTACAAGATTCCCCTCGCCCCTTGAAAATTTCCGTTCCCATCGCGTGATGGAGGGGCGGTCAAGCTTGTTCCAATAAAATATTAATTCCGGTTACCGCCTTGGACGATAGTATGCTCAGGCTGTGGGTCTCCGACCATATGGTCGGGCAGCCTGTTGTGGAGACCGGTGTTACGGCGAGCACCGGTCTCCCTTTTTTATGCGCCAATTCGCCGCTTGCGGCTTCGCGAAAGACCGCCATCGGAATACGCCGCCCCTTCCGAGTCGAATTGCCTACTGACTCGCAGGCGCGCTCGTCGGACCCGTAGTCGGCGCAGTTTCCGGCGCCGGCTGCGTCGCAGGACTAACTTCCGGTGCCGGCTTATTTCGCAGCAGGGCCGGCTCAATCCAGGTCAGCCGATCCTGTGTGTCCCCGGAAGAGCCGAAATCAACTTCCAGCGATAGCTTGCTGGCGCCTTTTAAATCCTCGACGATCACCGGCGATAACGTGCCGGCGCGAAAATGTGCCTGCTGGTAGACAACCTTGTCATCGAGATAAACCCGAACCATCACATCAGCCAGCGGCGCATCCCCCGCGATCGCAAAACGAGTTCGGAACGCCGCGAAGGAACCGTCCAGCGGCCAGGAGAGCCGGCTGAAGGCATGCACTCCGATGCCGTGGGCAAAAGACTGGTCGTTGAAACGGATTTCACTCCCATCGACGTTGCGATCCATTTTCGCCGGCCAGGTGGGCGTGTTGCCGAAGAACGGGACATACAGATCCTCGGACGGCAGACGGGACGAAAGCCAGCTCACCGGACCATTGACCTGCTCGATCCCCACGACATGGGCCAGAGCGACCTGCTTCGTCGGCTCTTTGGCAATCGTCACGGAAAGCGAACCATCGCGCAACACCGGCCCAAGCGTGGTAAACGCCGTCCCGTCATCGAGCCTCACTCGAAATCCCGGCGTTGCCGGCGGCGGCGAACCGGTGACCGCGAATGACACCGTTGCAATCGACGCAAGCGGCACACCGGTGGGCGCTCCCTCGCTCTGCACGGTCAGTTTTCCATCGGTGAGGCCCGTGACAATCCCCCGTACGGTATCACCGTTGCCAAGAACGACTACATCCTCCTTGCGACGCTCTTCAGCCGGCGTCTTGCCGACGGCGGTCAGCGCGCGAACGAGGCGAAGCGGAATCGACATCTCCCCCAGCAGCGTGCTCTTCCACGCTAATACATCCTGCTTCAGCGCGATGGGCTCGCCAGCGAGTCGATCCCCGTTGGCCAGAAAAAGCGTAAATTTTTCCCCCTTCGCTTCCGGCATGTTTCGCGACAATTGCAGAAAACGGCCCAGCGCCACAACCTCATCCGTGCCGCCGCTGCGGCTGACGTGAAGTCCGTCAGCGTCGATCGCGTTCAACGCAACCGTCTGCGATTTGAAGTCGGAATCGGTAAGCGTCCAGAGCGTCTGGTGCGCAGGGACGTGACAAAGCAGAAAGCGATGAGAACACCAATGGAAACGATTCGTGACATCTGATGAGCGTTGCGAATTGGCATGGTGTTCGATTTCAATGAACGTGCGCGAGTACGCGCACGCGCTGTAGTGACGCTGCTCTCCGGGAGAGCGGCTGAAAGCTGAGTCGATTCCTAACTCCCCGGCCCCTTTCCGGCATAAACCGGAAGATAGCGGTTGGGCATTTGAAGGATGATCAGGGCCATCGCCGTTGCATATTCCTGGCCCGCTTCGCCGTTCCAGGAGCCGGCGGCTTTATCCTGCTTGGCGATGAGCTGCTCGCGAACTTTGGGATAAAAAGTCGCCCAATAGTCCCCGCCGGCGAGGAACATCGCCTGGACGGCGTAATAGTTCCCGTAGAAATACATCCCCTCGGCCCCCTGCTCGCCCGGGCGGCCGGGCGTAAATTGCTTGAGATATTTCAGTCCGCGCTGAAGATCGTCCCCTTCGAAGATACCCGCATAATAGAGCGAAGCCACGCCAGCCGCCGATCGTGCAAAACCGCTTCCCGCGCCGCGCATCTGCGCCTGATAGCAAAATCCGCCATCGGGATTCTGGCAGGAACGGACATACTTGACGGCCCGGTCGATGCACTCTTTTTCAACTTTGATCCCCGCGTCGCGGGCGGCACGTAACGCCATCACCTGGCAGATCGTCACCGAGATGTCCGCGTCATACGGCACCGGCTGGTAACGCCATCCTCCTTCGGGATTCTGCGTCCGCTCGATCAGACGCACCGCCCGCTGCAGTTTCTCCTTCACGCTCTCGTCACCCGTCATCCCGTAAATCTCACCCAGGAACAGCGTGGCAAACCCATGACCGTACATCGGCCCCTGGCTCACGTCCGAGGCGATCAACCCGCTCTCCTGGCAACTGTTCAGCACAAACTCCAGGCAATGCTGCACTTCGCGGCCATAGCGACCCCGGCCCGGAAGATTGCCCGCCTGCATGAAGGCAAGACCCGCCAGCGCGGTGATCCCGGCGTGCCGCTGACCGCTGTAAGGGCTGCCGCCGAAACCTCCGTCGGTGCCCTGCCGCGACACCAGCCAGGTCATCCCGTGCTCGACGGCGGATATTTGCGCGGCGGTGATTTCATCGCCGCGCACTTGATTGGGACGTGCTGCAAGGACCTCGGCGCTGCTGCGAGCGGGGTCTGCGAGAGCGATGGTGCTATTGGCACAGAGGGTAATGCTGGCGAGGTAAGCCAGGAGAACGGGAGACAATGTAGCGAACCGCAGCGCAACAGAAGGAGGCGATTTCTGTTTAGAACTGGTCTCAATCCCGGATTCCCGCTTCGTGGCACGGGCGTCTCGCCCGTGTCGTTGCGCGAAGAGCATGGGCGAGACGCCCATGCCACATAGTTTGTGTAGTCGATGGATCATCAAGTCTTCTAAGCCTAACTTCCCGGACCTTTACCGGCATAAACCGGAAGGTAGCGATTGGGCATTTGCAGGATGATGAGTGCCATCGAGGTGGCGTAGTCCTCACTGAAGTCGCCATCCCAGTGATCGCGGGACGGGGTCTGGCCCTGCTTCTGGATCAGCTCATCGCGGATGCCCGGATAGAAAGTCGCCCAGTAATCGCCGCCGGCGAGGAACATCGCCTGCGTGGCATAATAATAACCATAGAAATAATGCCCCTCATTCTGGAGCATTATGCCGTGGCCCGGTGTGAATTGCTTCACGTATTTGAGGCCGCGTTCGAGGTCATCGCCCTCGAATATGCCTGCATAGTAAAGGGCCGCAACTCCCGCCGCGGATCGGGGGAATCCGCTGCCGCCGCCGCCGCCCTGCGAGGCCATGTAGCTGAATCCGCCGTCTGGATTCTGGCATCGCCGAACATATTTGATGCTCTTGTCGATGCATTCCTTTTCAACTTTGATCCCCGCGTCGCGGGCGGCACGTAACGCCATCACCTGGCAGATCGTCACCGAGATGTCCGCGTCATACGGCACCGGCTGGTAACGCCATCCTCCTTCGGGATTCTGCGTCCGCTCGATCAGACGCACCGCCCGCTGCAGTTTCTCCTTCACGCTCTCGTCACCCGTCATCCCGTAAATCTCACCCAGGAACAGCGTGGCAAACCCATGACCGTACATCGGCCCCTGGCTCACGTCCGAGGCGATCAACCCGCTCTCCTGGCAACTGTTCAGCACAAACTCCAGGCAATGCTGCACTTCGCGGCCATAGCGACCCGCGGCCCGGAAGATTGCCCGCCTGCATGAAGGCAAGACCCGCCAGCGCGGTGATCCCGGCGTGATTCGAATACCCCTGCATTCCAGTGGTGTAGCTCCCGTCCCCGGCCTGCTTCTTGGCGAGCCACTGGAGGCCCTTCTCGACCGAGTCGCGTTGGGCCGGCGTGATTTCGTCGCCGCGGACCTGGTTGGGACGTTCGGCGACACCCGCCGGATGCGGCGCCTGCTGCGCCAACGCCGGTTGAAAAATCATGAGGCCGGCAAGAAGTCCCGCCATCGCGACGGCGAGGAAATTCCTGCCAATGAAGAGCGATTCGTGAGATTCCGTATCCATGGGTTCTCAGAGGTCGCGCGTCGCGTTCCCAAACATGACGACCGAACGAATCAGAGAGCCGCGCCTCAATCAGTGCTGCACAGCTTCCTTCGACAACGATTGATAATAGTCCTTCACGAGCTTCTGATATTTATCCAGGACTTTTTCGCTGGCGCCTTCCTGAACCGCCTCGCGTTCGCGAGCGGTAATTCCCCCCCATTCCGGCCTCTTTTCCTCGAGCGGCTTGCTCAGATTGAGATCGGGGTCAGCGCCGTTATGCGCGATTGCTGGACGTCTGGGCCGGATTCGTTCCGGATTTTGGCGTCCCCTGGCTCGGATTGCCGCTGGCCTGTTGCGGGCCCTGGCCCTGCTTCGGAGGGCCCGGTTTGTCGCCGGGCTTGCCGCTGCCGGGTTTGGACTGGCTTGACGCCTGCTGCTGCTGGGCAAGATCGATCATTTTGTCCAGATCGGTCACGATTCGCTTCTGTATTTCCTGCGTCACCTGGCCGGGATCGTTGTTCAGCGCCAGACGCTGGCGGGATCGCGCCATCCGGTCTCCAGCGAGCTTGATGCTGTTTTCAACTTCGTCAGAAGTCAGCGTGTCGTTGAGCAGACCCTTCTCGAGTTCCTGATCTTCGATGTCTTCCTTTTTCGCCTCTTCAGGAAGCTGATCGCGGTTGTCCGGTTCCGGGCCGAGCTTCATTCCCGAGGCTTTCTGCACCAGCTGGCTGAAGACATTGCGCGAACTCCCCCTGGCGTCCGCCAAGCGCGAGCAATTTCTGGTTTTCCTTCGGATTGACCTTGTCCAGATTGACGGTGTTCTTGTTGACGGCCAGTTGCAGCGCCTTTTGCAGGCGAAGCTCCGCCTCGGTGGGCATCTTCGGCGTCTTAGAGCCGTTGTTCCCCCCGCCGCCGCCATTGCGTGCCTCGAATTGCTTGTCCTTCTGCCGTTGGGCGAGATTGTCGATCATCGCCTGGAGCTGCTCTTCGATTCTCTTTTCCTCGAGTTGAGTCGGCTGGCCGGTGTCGGGCTTCTCTTTGCCCAGGTCCTCCTTCACGTCATTCATCGACCGAACGATGTCCTTGTTGGCCCAGACGTAAACCACCGATCCAAGCGTTTCGAGCTTCTTGCCGATCTGACCCGCGTCATCAGAGATTTTTCCCTGATCTCCCGGGAGTTGGCCGAGGCGAACCTGCGTTTCGCGGGGAAGTTCGCCGGAATCGCCTTTCGGTACGGCGTCGATCTCCACGATCTCGCTGCCAATTCCCTTCTGGCGTTCGAGCAATTTGACATAGGCCTGTTTGATCGTCTCTTCGCTGTCCTGCTTGAGCTGATCCTGCGCCTTTTTCAGCGCCTCGTCGATCGCCTTTTTGGCGTCGACCAGACCGCGCAAGGCCTGCACCTGGGGGGGTTCATACGCATCGGTGAGCTTGCTGTTTCGCAGATGAACGGCGGCACGCTCCATCTGGCCGGCGGCGGCCGTCAGCTTGGCGGCGGGCGCGGGATCGGGCAACGCCTCGGCGGTATGGGCGATGTCTCGCGTATTCTTCTCGGTCTGTTCCTGGCTGGCGCTGAGGTTCGGAAGCTGCGGCTTATCGTTCGCCACCGTCTTCGGATCGCGCTCCGACAGGTCGATCAACTCGGTGCGCTCGGCGGTCTCCACCTTCCCGAGACGGTCAGCGCCCCCCTGCAGCAGAAGGTTGTCGATATTGTGTCCGGCCTGTCGCTGAATCAACTCAGCGACCAGCTTCTGCACTTCTTCCAATTGCCGGGCAAGCTCTTCGAGCTTGCGCCGCTCGGCTTCCTTGAGCTTATTGATGATTTCGTCCAATCCCAGCTCGACTTGCTTCTGCTGTTGCTGAGCCTGAGCCTGCTGGTTCTGCGAAATACTCTGGGCAGCCTGTGACTGTTTGCCCGGAACCTGTTGTTGCTGGCCGGTCTGAGCTGCCTGTTTCATGGCATCAGCGGCAGTCGGGTCGGACTTGCTCATCTGATCGGCCTTCTTGGCCATATCGTCCAAAGCCTTCTGGGTCTGGTCGCTGAGCGCTTTCTGATCGTCAGAAAGCTTCTTGGCATTGTCCTGTTCCTGCTTGCTCATCTCCTCGGGTTTCTTGCCGAGGCTGTCGCGCATCTTCTTGCCGAAGTCGTCGGCAAGCTTGATCTGGTCGTCGCGGATCTTTTCGATCTTCTCGATCGCCTCGGTCAGGCCGCCGAAGCTGCCGAGCCGGTCCATCGCCTGGTGGAGCTGGTCCGATGCCTGCTGCTGAGAGCGGGAACTCTTGGCCAGCGCATCGGCGCGCTCGCCGGCGTCCTTTGCCTGTTGCTCGGGGGCGGCCTTCGGATCAGGCTTCCCCTGCTCGGCATTGTTCAGCTTCTGCGCCGCGTCGCGCATCGGGCCGTCAGCGGTCTGCTCGAGCTGTTTTTTCACTTCGGCGGCGGTCTGCTTCATCCCGCCGTCCGGGGATTTGTTTTCGTTCATCTTCTGCAAAAGCTGCCCGAGCTTCTGTCCCACCTGATCGGTCTGCGACGCAGAGCCGCCCTGCTGATTGGCGAGGCGCTCGGTCTGGGTCTGGTCGGCCTCGTCGAATTTCTTCTTCTGTTCCAAACCCTGGCGCAGCGTGTCGGTTTCCCCCTTATTCCGCAACTGCCCCTGATCGATGGTCTTTAGCGCGGCGAAGGTGGATTCGAAGACTTCCTGAACCTTCTTCTCCCAATCATCGTGACTGATGATCGTGACGCGCAGCTTGCCGCTGGCGACCCAATCATGCTGGCGGCCATTCAAATTGAAGTTGTCCTTCACCTGGATGAAGAACTCGAGAACATCCCCGGGCTTGAGCGCCGCATTCTCCAGTTTTGCCAGCTCCCAGTGATAATCGAGCCGGAAGCGCTTGCGCTCGCCGGTACTGTCAGATGGAGCCCAGGTCGTGCCGATGGCTGCGGCCTGCCCGTCATGCACCAGGTCGATCACCCAACTGTTTTTCTGACTCGTTCCCTTTTCACCAAGACGGGCAACAACGAGTTGAGCACCATCAATTCCGTAGTCGTCCTCGGCGACCGCCTTGATGTCGAACTCCGCGTCCGGCGTGCGGTCTTCACTGCGGCGCGGCTCCTCGATCTGAACCGTGGGCGGCTGGTCTTCGCGAACGATGACTTCAAACTCCTCGCCGGCCGCATTCTGGAATCCATCCTGATCGGTGGCCCGGACGGAAAACCGGAATGAATCGGCCGCCTGAAATCGCGCGGCAACCAATTCGTTGCTCGACGCATCCCATTTGATCTGCGCGGGAATCTTCTGCCCCGCCGCCGGAATCAACTCGACCGATTTGCCCGAAGCCAGCGGCTTGTTGAAATTCATCCGCAGCGCCAAATCCGATCCGACGGCGACCACTGCCGGCCGCTCCGAAAGGTTGATGGTGGTCCCCAGCCGCGGCTTCACGTAGGCCGGGGGAAGCACGTCGGCATCGACACGTGCCAGGTCAAGTCTTGGCACGACGGTAATTGCCGGAATTTCCTTGATGTCATCCCCGGCCTCAACTCGAATGGCGATTTGGCCGGATGTTTTGCTTTGATCGATTCGAGCATCCAGCGAGGCGGTGTAAGCGCCGTCCACACGCGTCATCAGCTCCTGCTGCCAGGGACCGTTATCGTAATGGTAATAGATGACCGCCTTGCGTGATTCCTTGTCCCCTTTGGTCAGCTTGATGCGAATGGGAAGTCGCTGTCCAACCGGCACGCGGTGCGGCAGCTCACCGTCAACTGCGATCTGCACGGTTTTCGGCCACGGTCGCGATCCAAGTGTGAGCCGGTTCAGCGCAATGCCCAGGTCCGAACGTCCGACCAGAATACCCAGTAAGAGAGCGAGCAGTAGCGATCCGGCAGCAGCGCCGGCCGCATACCAGACCGGGCGCACCAGCACCACCCGGCCGAGATCTACTTCGGTGGCCATCGCGGTGGCCTGACTCACCACGCGCTCTTTCATCAACGTCGACCCAGGCAGATCGTCGCGAACAAAGTCAATGGTGCTGCGAAGGCGATCGTCGAACTGGGGAAACGTGTGCTCCAAGCGGCCGGCCACGTCGCTGAGGGTGACGCGGGCCATGGCAGGCCGCACGATCCAGCGGATGCATGCGAAGGTTAATAATGCTGCGGCGGCGATCAGCAACGACAGCCGGGCCGGGACCGGCAACACCGCGATGTAATCGAGGAGGATGACAGCGATTAACAGAAGTACCGCCGATGCGGTGACCATGCCCGAGCCGAATCCAATCGCCAGAAACTTCACCCGGCGACGAATGCCCTGCAACGATTCCAACAAAGCGGTAGGAGGCATATGAGCATCTCCCGATCAGCGCGTGTCCACTCGAAAGGCGATCCAACCGAAGCAATCAGCACTGGCCGACAGCTTACAACATGCCGTACACCTTGCGTAATACCCATTCGGCCGTCAAAAGTAGCATAAAAATCACCATCGCCGCCGGAACATTCCAGAGAGGCTGATCGAGGGGGATCTGCGTGGTCTTCGCCGCACTCTGGATCATGCCGGGCAATTTGGCCCGCGCTTCTTCAATGGGGATGGGTTTGGCGAAGTCGGTTGCGGCTCCCGCAACAGGGGGCGCGGTCTCCCGCGCCAGGGCGGCGAGCGATGCGCGATCCACGCGGGGATCGGAAAGCTCAAGTCTCGGCTCGATGATGTCGATCGATGCATCCATGGTATCGGCATCCCCGACAATCGGCGGCAATTTCACGGAATAATGGCCAACCCGATCGGCGGCAAACGAGGAAGTGTAGTCATTCTGGCCCGGCTGCTTCTGCAACTTCTCGGCGCGAATCACCTGCCCTTTGTCGTCCTTCACTTGGACGAGCAGCTCTGCTGGAAGTTGCTGCAAAAGTGCCGCGTCCATCACGGCAAGCCGGAGCCGGACCTGATGGCCCAATTCGTAGGTCTGCCGATCGGCGGTGAAGGTCAGCCGCCGCTGGCCCAGCTTCTTGCCGCGCGCCAGATAGCGAAGCTGCTCCACCCAGAAGGTGTCGAAGACGCTCTCGCCGGTATAGAAGCGCCAACGCCATGAATCATCGAAGGCCGAAAAGAGCGTCCGTCCGGCCCCAAACTGGCTGACGACCAGAAGGGGCGATTTATGCCCGTCGGGCCCGATGTCAGCGGGATGTTCGGCGAGCACGATCCCAATCGCCGGCTTAGCGATTACGCCGCGGCAATACCAGAAGAGCGGCTGCAGGCTCTCCTTCAGATATTTTTCGTTTTCGTCCCGTTCGGCAAAGAAACGAAAAATGCTGGAATCCGACCCCTCTCGAGTCAGTACGGGTCGAAAACCCTGATCGTAAACCGCCGTGGGATCCTCCGTCTGGACGCGCGAAATCGAAACCGGGAGGATCGACTCAATCGGCGTATTGCGATAGGCGAGCGGGGACCACCGCGGACCGGCGATCATGCCGAATCCTCCGCCGCTTTTCGAGACAAAATCGGAAACAAGCTGCAACTGGCGGTCGGTGAACTGGCGCGGATCGACATCGCCAAAGAGAATCACATCGTAGGGCATCAGCTCTTCGATGCTTTCGGGGAATCGGGTGATGGGGCCGGGAAACCCCTCGTGCGGCGGATCGCCTTCCTGCGCGAAAGTTTGATCGGCACTGGTGAGAAGGCAACTGATGTCCACCGTCTTGTCGCGGATCATCTCGTTCTTGATGTAACGGTATTCCCAGCGCGGGTACCCATCGACGTAGAGAACGGCGATTCGAGCATCAAGCACCGAAAGCTGCGCCGGCAGGACGTTGTCCTTTTCGTTGACTTCGCCGGCCTGTTTTTCCGCCTCGACGTTAATCGTCAGCGGGCCGATGTCTTCCGGCTTGAAGAGCAATTCCTCTTCGACCGGGCGATCGTCCGCGAGATTGAAGGTTTTCGTCACCGGGCGTCCGTCCGCGCCGCGAAGGGGAAGGCCGGTTCGCTTGTCCGTCAGTTTGAGGCGAATGGGATGGTTCGGTTCATAACCGGTGGCCCGGATCACGGCGCGGACATTGACGATGTCTCCTTTGAAGGCGCTATCCTGTACCGCGACCGACTGCACTTCGATGTTGTGCGGGGCCTGATCTGACCCGACGGCGATCGGATAAACCCGGATGCCATAACTTTGCAGCGTCTTGGCCAGTTCCGGCGGCGGCTGGCTGGGGGTGTCGCGCCCGTCGGTGATGACCACCACGCCGGCCAGACGCTGACCCTGAAGTTCGTCCAGAACACTGAGAACCGAGGGGACGACCTGCGTGCTTGCCCCGTCGGCCTCCAGTTTTTGCAACGCGACAACCAGGGTATTTTCAGAATTGGGATCGACGGCTTTCGCGGCCTTATCCGTCGTGCCGGGCACAACGCCCAGTGGGTGGGAATTCTGATCAAACGTGAAAAACCGCAGCGTGTGCACCTTGGCCAGGCGATTCAGAAGCTGCCGATTGTCGCCGGTCAGCAGGTCGACCACCGCTTCCAGCCTGCTCGGCCCGCTGGCGTCGGCACTTGGCTGGACGTCGCGTACCTGCATGCTCTGGCTGACGTCGACCAGCACTGCCACGACCGAAGGTTCTGTGATCGTGCGAATTCGCGTCAGGACCGGGTTGTTCAGGAGTATGACGACGAACGCAATCAGAGCCGTCCGGAGAATCCCCAGGGAAATGCGTACGCCCAGCGCGCGCGTCCTTCGCGTCGATAAACATAAAACACCAGGAACAGTGCGCCGGCCGCAAGGGACAAGTTCCAGGCCAGGGCGCCGTTGATCAGCGAAAAGTAAAACGCGATCACGACGGCAACGAGGATTTCTTCAGCCGTCGCCATCCGGCGTTTCGTTCTCGGCGGCGTACCAGAAGCGCAAGCAGCGCTATGATCAAAAGGCCGCCCACGAAACGAATCCACATCGGACCGCCGATCAGCGGCCCCGGCCAATGCGGGTCGAAATGCAGATGAAGTTCTCCTTCGGCGGAGAAAAACCCGCGGTCCAGGCCGAGGAGCTTCTCGAAAATTCGTTCCAGCCAATTCATCTGACGTTACGATCCTTCAGGCATACGAGATTGACATTCGTCCTGTGCGATTCGGCTCAAATCGGCATCGCCGATCCGCTGCTCTTTACTGCGCCGCGCTCTGACCGGCGGTAGTGGCCGAAACGCATGGCCATCAGACATTCAAAACCAACAAGCAGTAGTACGCCGGCCATGCACCACCAACTGAAATCGTTCCCTTCCCTGGCGTCGGCGACCGTCTCAGCGGGAAGCTCGGCTCCACGTAGCGTCATGTTGATGTCCCCAAGCGCGTGCCGCACGGCCTCATCGGAGATCACGAAGACGTTCGCCTCCTCATCGGCGGGAACATTTACTGCAATCGGCACGGACGCGCCGCCGAGCGACAGTTTATAAACGCCGGGCCTGGAAATGGGATCGCTGTGAAAACTCCGTTCGAATTCCGTGCTCGACTCGGGATTGGGCGTTTGCAGGACAATCGCGCGGTCCTGTGGATCGCTCAATGCGGGCGCGCCACCGAGCTTGACCGTTGAAGGGATGACCAGCCTTTCGCCGACTTTCAGGTTCATCCAGTAATCCCCGGTCCGTGTGCTCCCCTGGACCAGTTCGTGGATCAGCGGGAGATAGTTGGGATGGCCGGGGAAATTGGTCCACTCATGATTGGCGAGCGTCGAGACAAAGACGATGTGACCCTGGCCAAGAATCTGGTGGGTGATCGCAGGATCGCCGCTGCCTTTTCCGGCAGGCCCTGAGTCTCGCGAAATATATTTCAGGACCGTCTCGACCCCGCTTGCCGGGGGAACGTCCACCTGCCAGTAGATGTAGACCTGAGCCTTGTCCAGGCCCGTATTTTCCTGATCCGCAAAGGCATGCAGGAAGGGATGAAGCACGCCGTTGGGGCGGAAGTCGAGTGTGTATCCGCGCTGCTCTGCGCCGACGCTCACCATCTTAACCAACGGCCCAGGCAGGAGCTTTCTGGGGAGCAGGACGGCGTTGTAGTTCTCCTTGTTGACCAGATCTCCCATGAAATACATTAACGTTCCGCCCTGCTCGACGAAATGGCGCAGGGTTTCAGCTTCGTCGGCGGTGACCTGTGCGACATCGGCGAGAATTACAAGCCGGTATTCGTTGAGCGGTTTCCCCCCCAGCTCCAGATCGCTGATCAAATCAGGAGCGACGTAGCTTTCGCTGGATCGCTTGCCGGCATCGTCCAGGGGATCGAGCGCGGCCATGATGAAGGCCGCCGATCCCTCGAGCCGGTTGATTCCGTGCTTTCCTTCGACGACGAGTGTCTTCAGTTCTGAAGCCACATCGACGACCCGCCAAAAGGTATTGTCGGCCGGCAGGCGGTCTTCGTCGATCAGGGTACCACTCAAGACATGGGGGCCGCCGGTGGCAAACGATGCCTTTGACTCGGTGAGATTGACGGTGCCGTCGAGCTTGACGGTGGGCGGGCCATCGATGTTCTGGTCATCCAGTTTCCACTGGAGCGTTCCCTCATGCTGTCCGCCAAATCCCGCGATCGTCGCCTTGAAGTCGGACTGGAAACGATTGGTGACGAGCCCCTCGGACGGCCGCAGCGCAGTGACCGCGCCATTCCACTGCGGCTGACCCTCGGCAAGGTTGCGATGGGTGATGTGATATTCCTTCGCCAGCTCCGGTCCGAGTTCTTTCAATGCCTGGTTCTGCGACCCTTCGAAGGCACTGCGGGTGGCGTCGGTCAATATATAGAGATTCTTATTCGGCTGGCGTGCTTCATCGCGCGCGATCTGAAGGGCCGCCTGAAGCGCGCCAGCCAGGTCGGTCGAGCTGTATGATTGCTCGATCCGATCGATGGCGGCTATGGCCGCCTGAATGTCGTATCCGGGCTTGGCGATGATCGCTCGCGCCGGGCTCGCCGCCGTGATCACCGCCACGGAGACGCCGCCGGAACTGGGCTGATCAAGTAGCGCCTTGGCGATTCGCTTGGCCTGCGCGAGATGCGTCTTGGCGCCGCCGGGATGATTCGCTTCGTACGCCATCGAGTAACTGTTATCGATGACGAAGACGTCGAGCGCCGTGTGGCGTCCGAGCGCGGAGAGAGCGCCGTTCTCGCAGCCCAGCGGCCGGGCCAGGGCCGTTCCCAGAAGCACCAGCAGCAGACAGCGCGTCGCCAGGAGAAGCCATTGCTCGAATCGAAGGCGACGACGGTTCTTCCGCATCGCCCGAAGCAGGAATTCCATCGCCGCCCACGTCACCGTTTTGAACCGGCGGCGGTTGAGAATGTGAATGATGATCGGAACCGTAGCCAGCAGAAGCCCCGCCGTGAAAAACCACGGGTTCAGAAAGAAGAAGGCGAGGATGGGAAGCGGCATCGTTGATGTAGCACAGCCGCCCTCGGCTGTGATGCGTTAAAAGTTCAGATCATCTTCTTCGGCTCGATCTTCAATTCCGTCTTCTCGCTCCTGCCTTCTGTCTCCTGGCTCCTGGCTTCTCTCCTACTTAATACTCGCCGCCCGTCCGGCGAGGAATCCACTGAGCGCGACGTCAAGCGGCTCGCCGCTGTTCATGCGCGTGAAATCGATGTGCATGCCCCGGCAGAGCTTCCGCACATCGTCGGTGAAGAGCGCGAGCTGTTCGAGATATCCGTCGCGCAGGGCACGCGGCTCGGTGAGCAATTCACCGGATTCCTCCAGCCCTTTGAACAGCGTCGTCTCTTCGAATGGGAACTCAATTTCGAGCGGATCGAGAACCTGAAACGCCATGATCTCGTGCTTTTTGTAGCGAAGATGCCGCAGTCCCTTCTTGATGTTTTCGAAATCGTCGAAGAAATCGCTCAGGAGCACGATCAAACTGCGATGCGTTAGTTTCTCGGCAAGCTGATCGAGGATGCGGCCGGTGTTCGTTTTTTTCAGCTTTGGAACGAGTGTCAGCTCCTTGGTGATGATCTTCCACTGCGCCGGCGAGTTACTCGGCTTGATGTAATGCTTGAGGTCCGAATCGAAGATCGCGAGCCCAACCGAGTCCTGCTGCTGAATCGCCATGTAGGAGAGCGAGGCGGCGATTGCGGTCGCGTGATCGTATTTGGTCCAGACTTCCTTCGCGTCGCCGACCGATCCAAACCCCATCGACTCACTGGCGTCCACGATGCACAGCAGATGCAGGTTCGTTTCTTCGAGATATTGCTTCAGATAAATCTTGTCGGTCTTCCCAAAGACCTTCCAATCGACATGGCGTGTGTCGTCTCCCGCGACATACGGCCGATGCTGCGCGAATTCGACCGATATGCCCTGATACGGCGAACGATGCATTCCCGTCATCAAACCTTCGACAATGAACCGGGCGCGCAAATCCAGGGAACCGACGCGCGCCAGTGTGCGCGGGTCGAGGTATTTGCGATAGTCGGTAGTCTGAGGAGCGCTCGACATTTCATGTACGGTGGGTTCGGCCCACACATTATTCGGCGGCGACCAGTTCGCTCGGTGCGTACGCGAGGATCAGCGAAACATCCAACGACGCGTCGCGCGCCCATGTCTGGTCCACGATCTCCCAAAGCGCGTCTTGTCGTGATAATTGTGTCATCCGATCAAATTCGGAAGCGACTACATTGAAACGGTAGCGACCTTTAACACCGACCAAGACCGTTTCGACCTCAGCTGACGGAAAGCGAACCCGAATGGCATCTTTGAGGCGTTGAACATTACGCTTCGTCATTTTAGCACTTCAGCGCCATGCCACACCTCAGGCCGCCGGCTGGTCGCGGAGCATCTTGGCGGTCGTCTTGTCCAACTCGTCATACTGTTGCCGCGGGATGTGCTCGATCAGGCGTTTGACAATCGTGTCGGAACGAACGCCTTCGGCTTCCGCGTTGAAATTCGTAACGATGCGATGACGCAATACGGGCAACGCGACCTGGCGGATGTCCTCGGTGCTGACGTGATAACGCCCCTTGAGCAGCGCCCGAGCCTTGCCGGCGAGGATCAAATACTGGCTCGCCCGCGGACCGGCTCCCCAGCTTACAAATTCGTTGATGAAATCCGGGACTTTCCCTTCATTACGCCGCGTGAGCCGCGAAAACTGCAATGCGTATCGGATCACATGATCCGCAACCGGAACTTTCCGTACGATCTCCTGCAAAGCCATGACTTCTTCGCCACTCAAAACGTGCTTCAGATCGATGTTGCGATTCATCGTCGTCAGGCGAACGATCTGGAATTCCTCTTCTTCCGTCGGATACCCGACGAGGATGTTGAACATAAACCGGTCGAGCTGTGCCTCGGGCAGCGGATAAGTGCCCTCCTGCTCAATCGGGTTCTGCGTCGCCAGTACAAAGAATGGCTGGGGAAGCCGGTGCTGCTTCCCCCCGGCCGTCACCTGATGTTCCTGCATCGCTTCAAGGAGCGCTGCCTGCGTTTTAGGCGGCGTCCGGTTGATTTCATCGGCGAGAATGACATTTGCAAACACCGGGCCACGCACAAAACGCAGCGTACGCCCGCCGGTCGTCTTGTCCTCCTCGATGACCTCCGTGCCTGTAATGTCGGATGGCATCAGATCCGGCGTAAACTGGATTCGATTGAAGCTCAACCCCAACGTTCGCGAGAGCGTGGAAATCAGCAGTGTCTTTGCGAGTCCCGGCACCCCCACCAGCAAAGCGTGACCTTTGCAGAACAAGGCGATCAGCAATTCCTCGATCACCGCCTCCTGCCCGACGATCACCTTCCCCAATTCGCTCCGCAGGCTGTGGTACCCCTGCTGAAGCTTCTCGACCGCAGCCATCTCTTCGGCTGCGAGATTTGTTTCCTGCGGACGCACCAACTCAATGTTCGAATCCATGCAATGCTCCGAACGAAAAAGGGAATTCAATTACCTGCGAACGCTCATTGCGCGGTTGCCCGTCTCCCTTTAGTATAGCCAAAGGTAGATCAAAAGTTGCACGACGGCGATCCGGGATGACTCTCCGGCAAAAGGAGCCAACATGAAAACGATCCGCGTTCACGCGTTCGGCGGGCCTGAAGTATTGAAACTGGAGGAAGTTCCCGATCCCAAGCCGGGCCCCGGACAGGTCCTCGTGCGCGTGAAGGCGATCGGCGTCAATCCGGTTGAAACGTATATCCGCTCCGGTATTTACGGGCCGATGAATTTTCCCTACACGCCGGGCGCGGACGCGGCGGGCGAAATCGAATCGGTCGGCCTGCACGTCAAACGCTGGCAGGCCGGGGATCGCGTTTACACTTCGAAGACGATCAGCGGCGCTTACGCCGAGAAAACGGTGTGCGACGAAGTGACAGTCCATCCTCTTCCGAAGAATGTCACATTCGAGCAGGGAGCCGCAATCGGCGTCCCTTATGCGACCGCATACCGCGCTTTATTCATCCGCGGCGCCGCCAGTTGGGGCGAGACGGTTCTCATTCATGGCGCGTCGGGGGGTGTCGGCATCGCCGCCGTCCAGCTCGCCCGCGCGGCCGGACTTACGATCATTGGATCAGCCGGAACTGAAAAAGGAATGGCGCTGGTGAAAGAACAGGGCGCTCAACACGTCGTGAATCATCATTCGCCGGAACATTTCGACGAGATCCTCAAATTAACCGGCGGAGCTGGCGTTCCAATCATCCTCGAATTCGCCGCTCATCAGAACCTGGGCACAGACCTCGCGGTTCTTGCGAAGAAAGGGCGTGTTGTCGTCGTCGGGAACCGGGGGCCGGTGCAGATCAACCCGCGCGACACGATGAGCCGCGACGCGGATATTCGTGGCATGAGCCTCATGAATGCGACCGAGACGGAGCTTTCGGGGATTCACGCGGCACTGGTCGAGGGGCTGGAGAACGGGTCGTTGCGACCGGTCATTGGCGCCCGATTTTCGCTGGCCGACGCGGCAAAAGCGCACGAAGCGATCATCAATGAACGGGCATTTGGAAAAATGATTCTGCTTGCATAGTCAGTTGCTTGCGGCTTCGCGAAAGAACGCCGCCGGAACCGCCGCCGGTTGCCTCCGAATTTGGGGATTCTTGCAAGATCGGGAGGGGGCGGTGGCGGTTCCGGGGCGCTTATTCGCGAAGCCGCAAGCGGCTGATCCATTCACGGTTTCGCGAACGACGATGACATATCCGCGACAACCGCGGGCTGCGTCGCCAGCGTTTTCTTCCCCCCGTATTTCTGCTGCATCTCTTTCAGAAACCGATCGTGCGCCTCGGCATCCAATGGGATTTCCACTGATTGGCGCAAAATTCCCGCCATCTGCATCGCGCTCCCCAGTTCCAGGGCTCGCGCCCGTCCATCCCCGGCGCAATCAGCGGTTCATCCCGAAGAATGGCATTGATCCAGTTCTGAGTGATCCCCTTATGCCCTTCCATCGCCCCCGCCGTGTGCGGAATTTCGCAGACCCAGCTTTCCACCTGCGCGAAAGCCTCCCGGCTCGTTTCGCGGATCGAACTCACGCTCTTGCGCCTGCGCGTGAAAAGGAGTTTGCCGTTCTCGGCGACGATCTTTCCCCGATCTCCGCAAATCTCCAGCCGATTCGTCCCCGGCGCTTCGCCGGTGGTGGTCACGAAATGGCCGATCGCGCCGTTGGGATATTCCATGATCGCACTGACTTCATCTTCGACTTCGATCGGATGCGTCTTCCCGATCGAAGCGACGGCTGTCACGCGGGTCGGCGTCATTCCCGTCAGCCAGTAGAGCATGTCGAGGTTGTGCGGACATTGGTTGATCAGCACGCCACCCCCTTCACCAGACCAGGTGGCCCGCCACCCGCCCGAACCGTAGTACGCCCAGGTCCGAAACCAGTCGGTGACGAGCCAGGTGATTCGCGTGATCGCGCCGAGTTCCCCGTCGGCGATCACCTCGCGCAGCTTCCGGTAGAGGGAGACGGTTCGCTGCTGAAACATGATGGAAAATTTCAACTTCGGGTGGACGACGGCCGCCGCGTTCACTTCGCGCGCCTTGCCGATGGTGATGGCGATCGGCTTCTCGCTGAGAACGTGAATATTGCGATCGAACGCCGCCAGGCAGATTTCCGGATGCTGCAGATGTGGCGTGGCGATCAGCACCGCATCGACCTGCCCTGAATCGAGCAGATCCTGATAGCGGGTGAAGTGACCGGCCTGATACTTAGCGCCGATCTCCGCGGCTCGCGCCGGCTTGGGATCGCAGACCGCGGTCAATATGGCATTTTGCAATTCCCCAAATGAAGTCGCATGGAACGACCCCATATTCCCTAATCCGATCACGCCACAGCGAACGGTTTCCATGGGGGGTGAAATAGGATTTTCGCAACCGACTGTCAAATGCTTTGAGTAGGACATCGCGCGAGGAATGTATAACAATGTGAGGGTTTTCAAGGGTCTTGTTTGCCCAGACCGCCAGCAATCGCAAATTTGCAATGAACGCGGATCGCGCGACCCGGCGCGAATTAATTTCGATGTCGCGCCGCTTCGCATTGCCGTAAATGGAATCTGCGTCATGGGCTACTCCGAATTAGCGTGCGCGATAACAAGCGCGACCGTCGCGCGGCAAATGCGACCGAGCGATATAGTCTCGGAAGTTATTATTGCTGTTGACGACTCGCGTGCGATTCAAAATTCAATTTCGAGCCTGCTCGGATTTCGATTAAGTTGGGTTTTCATGGGGATCGACTTCCTCGACATTATTTTTCGCCTTGAAAAAGCGTTCGGCGTGAAGATTCCACGCGACGACTTGGTTCGCTTTCTTGAGGCGAGAGGTAAAAAGCTGGGCCGAAGGGACTTTTCTGTAAGCGACCTGTTTGATTTCATGCAATCCCGTTTGCCGCCAGTCGATACCGGAGACGCCGTTGCCCGCAATCGGAAATGCGTCGTCTGCTCCTACAACCTTCGGGGTCTGCCGCTCTCCGGCAACTGTCCAGAATGCGGCGCGGCGGCCAGCTTTCATGGACAGATTCAGGCTGGGATAAATCAGGTCCTTGTCGACGCGCTCGGCGTTAAGCCGGAAGAGATCAGATCCGATTCGACCTTGGTAAAAGACCTGGGGATGACATGAATCGATTGAATGCGTGAAGAGATTCGCATGTGAAATGTGAACATGTTCCTCCCGCCGATCCTCACTGAGAAAACTGTCGTCCTCTATCTATATGCGCATTTGACGGTCATTTTTGCGTTTTTGCCCAGATCTGGCGGACAGCCAACGGCGTAACTCCATCAGTCGCAGAGAGATAAATTTTTTCGCAATGACCGATTTTCCCCTCCAGAACCAGCAATAGGGAACGCTTTTTCGGTACAACCGATCGGCTGAAGCGGTAGCAGTCTTGAATCCCGAGGGGCGATTGCATCACTGATTGGTCCAGATTTGATAGGGTCCGCCGAGATAAACACCACCCTGTGCCGGCCACTGCCCTGCTGCCGGCTGAGCCCCATAGAATCCGGTCGCGAACGGAACGTAACTCGTTGGCTGCCACTCCGACCACGCGATCGACTCGACATGCCCATCGAGGTAAGCAAACGGCAGTACGTTCGCATGGGAATTGACACTGTTATAACAGGCGTCCCACCACCCGCCTTGAGAGTGCCAGACCTCCAGTTATTGCGATCGCGCCCCACGCACATGAGCAAACACCGGTGTTCGGCTGCTATCCTGATGGCCGGTGAGAGTTTTGCCCATGTATGTGTTTCCGGCGAAGGGAGTCATATCCGCCGGGAGCTGGTGATTGCCAAAGGCGTTTCCTCCAACCAATTGAGGGTTTGCCCACGAAACTTCCACGGTTCCGTAACTGGTAAACATTGGAAAGACGTTGGGGCTGCCGCCCAGTACGGTCGCGGTGTCGGCCGGGCGGGTTCCCAGTCTTCAGCCGGACAGAATAAGACGCTGTGTCGCACGGGACCGCCGGTCATTACTTGGGTGAGGTATTCGAACCAGGCGCCATTGGCGTCGCCGGTATCCCCCTTGGTCTGAATCCCGCCAATATCCAGATACCTCGCAATCGCCACAAAGTACATGTACTCGTTGCTGGTGCCGAATGCCCCCGCGGTATATCCCGAGGCGCTGAGTGGCTGATGGCCTTTGTTATCGTTCAGATATGCGAGCAGCGCCGTCGTGATCTGTCGCATATTGCTCGAACAAACGATTCGCTGGGCCGCAATCCTGCGCCTGCCGAGCGCCGGCAACAGCACTGAGATCAATACCGCAATGATGCCGATCACTACCAGCAATTCGACCAGCGTAAAACCGTGCCGCGGGCGATGTGCTCGGGAGAAGACCTTATTCATTTGCCCTCTCTGATAAGACAACCTTCCGGCGAATTGTAGTCGACCCATGGGGCTCCCGCTTCAGGACGTCGGACCAGATGTGCCATCGGCGGAATGTTCGGAGGCCCAGTATTCTTACCGTTCAACAGCCGTTCCATTTCCTTTTTTCCCTCGTCACTGTACTTCTCGAGATAAGCGAGTTTTCCGCTGTGCGCGCCGGTTGGCTCATCGCCGAAGTAGTAGGCGCAAACACCGAAGCGTTGCCGTGCTTTCCAATCAGCGGCGGCACCTCCCGAATCGAACGAACGACCGGCTGATTGGTGTCTTCGTCAAAAAAATCGGCGCGGGCCGATGAATCGGATTTCATCGCCCAGATTCCGTAAGCGACCGCGATGCAAATCAGGGCGGCCCCACACGCCCATCCGAGGGCCGGCTGCCTGTTCAAATACTCTCGTAATTTTAAGAACGGCATCCAACCTCCGTGATTCGCCACCCGCCATTCCAACATTCGAACTCACAGTGCGAATGGTAAGATCGCCACCGCACAGCGCCAAACGAATGCCATGCAGCGAAAGGAAGCACTGATGCCTGAGCGGACAAACCTCTGTTTAGAACGATCAAAAATGTGTCGAATTATGTCGAGAAGTGTCGAATAGCCGCCTCATATTCGATTGAAAACACGGATCCGTCAAACCGCGGTTCCGGGCGTGCCTTTCAAATTGCCATTTGCGGCGTGACATTGTGGAATCAACCGCGAAGGCGCGAGGGACGCGAAGAATCCAGAAATCAGAACCGGCTCCAGGCGGAAAGTCCGTAATGCATTTTCTGCACCCGTTTCTTCTTCGCGCTTTACTTCGCGGCTTCGCGGCTTGGCGGTGATTTGAATCCGAGGCTCTACAATCGCCCCATGCCCTTCGTTTCCCGCGCCGGCCAGAAACTCGACCATGCCCTCGCCACGTTTGGCATCGACGTGACGGGACTGGCCTGCGCTGATCTGGGCTGCAACGCCGGGGGATTTGTCGATTGCCTACTCCAACGCGGAGCGGCGAAGGTTTACGCGATCGATACCGGTTATGGTGCGCTGGAATGGAAGCTGCGCAAAGACCCCCGCGTCGTGGTCATGGAGCGGACCAACGCCATGCACGCATCGCTTCCCGAGCGCGTAGGGCTGGTCAGCATCGACGTGGCCTGGACGCGGCAGCGGAACATCCTGCCGGCGGCGCGAAAAATGGTTTGCGACGATGGAGTGCTCATCGCTTTGGTCAAGCCACATTACGAAGCTGACGCGAAGCTGCTTCGGCACGGCGTATTGCCTCCCGAGCATCTCGACGACGTGGTAAAACGGGTAACTGATGAGGCCGTGGCGGCCGGGTTCAGCGTCGTCCGAACCGAGCGCAGCCCCATTCTCGGCGGCAAGGGAAATATCGAAGTGCTGGCCCTCTTGCGCCCAAAGACGCCTGTGCAGTAACGTTACAACAAACCGTCGCCGTGGTTCGTAGAGTATATACTTGTAACAGGGTTGGATCGCAGGACAGAGCAAGAGGATTATGCCCGGAATTCGAATCGCGATCGTTGGTGTCGGCAACTGCGCCAGTTCGCTCGTGCAAGGCCTTTCCTGGTACGCCGCCGCCCGGAAAAACAGCGCCGACCATGAGACGCTTGGTCTCCTGCACCCGACGCTTGGCGGATGGCGTGTCGAAGACATCGAGGTCGTCGCCGCTTTCGACATCGATACCCGAAAGGTCGGGCATCCCTGGAAGAGGCGCTCTTCGCACTTCCGAACAACACCAAGACATTCTGCAGCGAGCTTCGGCCCAGCGGGGTGACGGTGCAGATGGGCCATGTGCTCGACGGGATCGCGCCTCACATGCTCGACTACCCGGCGCATCTGCGTTTTGATCCGGCGGATCGTCCGCCCGTCGATGTGGCGCGGGTCCTGGCCGAAAGCGGCGCTGAAATCCTGGTCAATTATTTGCCCGTCGGCTCGGAGCAGGCGACGGCCTTTTACGCCGAGGCTTGTCTCAAGGCCGGCGTCAGCCTGGTCAACTGCATTCCGGTCTTCATCGTGTCGGACCCTGCATGGGCAGCCCGATTTACTCAAGCGGGCATTCCCTGCGTGGGAGATGACGTCAAGGCGCAGGTCGGGGCAACGATCACCCATCGTACGCTGGCCCGCCTGTTTGCGGTGCGCGGCGTCCGCATCGATTCGACGTATCAGCTCAACACCGGGGGAAACACCGATTTCCTGAACATGCTCAGTCGCGACCGCCTTTCGAGCAAGAAGATCAGCAAGACCGAAGCGGTGCAGAGCCAGCTCGACGTTCCGCTCGACCCGGAAAAAATTCACATTGGCCCGAGCGATTTCATCCCGTTCCAGAAGGACAACAAAGTCTGCTTCCTTCGGATCGAAGGAACGGGGTTTGGCGGGGTTCCGCTCAACATGGAACTGCGTCTGAGCGTGGAGGATTCACCCAACTCGGCCGGAGTGGTGGTCGATGCGATTCGCGCCTGCAAACTGGCGCGTGACGCCGGCATGGCCGGGCCGATCGATCCTGTCGCCGCCTGGTGCATGAAGCATCCGCCACGGCAGATGCACGACGCGGACGCGATGCTTGCGTTCGAGGAGTTTGTTACCGAAGCGACGTCCCGCACCCGCCGCTCAAGCCGATCGTCCAGTGCAATATCGGGGATCTAACCGATTCGTGCTACTGCGTTTATCGGAACCGATCCCTTCAGTCTCGATCGAACGGACGCGTCGCATTTCTCGTTTTGACATTTCCACTCGAACTCGTATATTACAAGCAACACTTTCTGCGGATTCGCGCCGCCTTTTCACTCAATCACCCTTCGCCGAGGGAGTCTAATGCAATTCCAACAAGTCCGTTCCGACAGGTTTTTCCCACTTTTTGCGTTGGTTCTGGTTGCGTCCGTCGGAACAAGCATCGTGCAAGCCGACTACATCGCTTTGTCAAGGACTGGCGCCGCTCCAACGGGCAGCCAGAATCTGGGCACAGCGCTCACACTCGGGGAAGATTTCCGCGTCGGCTCTCAAACCATTTCGGTCACTCAGTTGGGGGTTTTTGACAGCGGCGAGGCCACCATTCCTTCAGACAGCCCCCTCTCCGTCGAAATTTTTGATAACTCTGACCATAGCCTGAAAGTCGGACCGGTTTCGATTTACTGGTCGAGCACGGATCCCATGTCGTCGAGCACCGGCGCCGAATACAGCGGAGGTTATGTCTACGTTCCGATCGTGCCCGTCACGCTCCAGGCGAACCACAGTTACCGCCTCGTAGCCTGGGGATTTGATACGGCTAACCCCAATGGCAACGTCAACAGCGGTGACGCGGCGCCCGTCGGAGATCCGGATTCCACCCATCTGATTTCGTTCCCCGCCACACACACGGACGGAAACAGCCACACAACAAACAGTTACTATAATTACGATGGAACTTCCGGCTTATATCCGACGACCGCCGATGATCTGAACTCGACCAACGTGAACTTGTATTCGGCCGGGTCTTTCCAATTCACTCCCGAGCCGACTTCCTGGTCGATTGCGGCAGTTGGCATTCTCGCCGCCTGCCGCCGCAAGAGGTCCTGACGTCGGCAACTGCAAAACAATGCCGATTCCAGAAGCGCCCGCTCGGCGTCGGTCGATGCAATCGGCAAAGCGAGCCTGCCCATGTCACGCCGCTGCAAAATGTTCGCTCACGACCGCAACTCGTTTTCCCGGGGATTCACGCTTGTAGAGCTGCTCGTCGTGGTCGGCATCATCGCCGTACTGATTGCGGTTCTCATGCCCGCCCTTACTCGAGCGCGATACGAGGCGCGTGTTACATCGTGCGCCGCCAGACTGCGGCAGTGGACGGATGTCATGACCATGTACGCCAATGAGAACAAGGGTTATTTCCCGCGCTTTGACGATAACGGCGATGTCAACTGCTGGGACCTGAGCGTCGATTTCTATGACCTCATGCAGCAGCGCTATGGCATGCTGCATGAAATGTTTTTCTGTCCGCTGGAAGTCCCGGAAATGTCAGACGAAAACGGCGGATGGTGGATGCAGGCGGGGCCCGTCTTTTACCGCCTTGGCTATTCGTTCTGGCTTCCCCGCACCGGCGTCGGTGGCGCTACGATCCCGCCGTTCACTGACGGATCGGGCAACGCGGTCGCCGGTCCGACGCGGCTCTCGGATCCACCGACTATTCCGATCATTACCGACTGGATCGTCAGCAACGGCGCGCCGAACGTGAATCTGGCCGTCGATCCCAATTCCGATCTGTATCCCTGGAGCCAGCATATTCGCGACGGGTTGTTGATCGATTCGTCCAACGAAGCCTATTCCGACGGCCATGTCGAGCGCGTTCCCGGCGGCTCCCTTGCGGCCCGCTTCTACAGCCCCAACGGGTATTGGAACTGGCGTTGAGCCGGTCCATGAGCCGGCGTCGCGGACACCGAATCAGGCGTGCGTTGCGCGCCGTGGGTCTTTCGATTCTGATCTTCATCGCAATTTTTTTGACGTGGCGATGGTGGACGCGCCGCGAGCCAATGGCCGAGCGGGAAATCTATCGCGGCGTCTATTATCAGTGCCTGCGTCTGCCTGAAACTTCGCAGTCGGGAGGCCTGGCCCATATCGTTCGCGTGGATCTGGCAGCGCCTGGAATTGGCATCTGGATCACGCCGATGGACTCGATCGCCGTTGCAAAGGGGTGGGAATATTCGACACAACGGGTGGGTCGCACGGTCGAAGCCGGGCAACTGGCCGTCGCCGTTAATGGCACCTTGTTTTCGGACAGTTCTCCCTACATTCCACTGGCCGGAAATTGGGCGCGATCCACGCAAACGATCGTGGTCGAGCACACGATGAATCATTTGTACCAGCCTCGAGAGGTTGCCGTCATGTGGTTCGAGGATGATTTGACGCCGCACCTCGAAAACTATCATCCACCGATCAGACCAGACGTCATTCCCCGGGCACGATGGGCCATCGGCGGCGACAGCGTTGTCCTATGGGACGGGAAGGCCGATCCCGATGTCGGCGCAGCCGACGCACGGACCATGCTGGCCATCGCCCCTGAGCGCCGCATGCTCTGGCTGGCCGTGTTTGAAAAAGCCTCTTACCGCTTCGCGGCGGAGAAACTTGCAGGTCTGGGTGCAACGCAAGCCATCATGCTTGATGGCGGGACTTCCAGCACCATGGCGCTCGGGGATAAGGCCCTCGGCGTCCGTCCCGGACTGCTTATGGCCGGCTGGCGTCCGGTTGCGGATCAATTCGGGATCAAGGCCGAGCCGCTGACCGCAAATGCGGTCGAACATTCACGATGACTCGGTCGACGTGGAGTTCCTTCTCTGCGCGGCGGGCTCACTTCAGTGAGCCGGTGAGGTCGTTCCGGCTCACTGAAGTGAGCCCGCCGCGCAGGATTTACGGGGCGTGGAACACGTGCCAGCCGTCGCGTGACTCTGATGAAGTCATGCGGCCGTTGAGCATTGCGTCGGCCTCTGGGTCAATGACCCAACCGGCCCTCGTTAGCTCGTCGAGACGGACCGCTCGATCCGGACTGGCATTTTTGTCGCCGAACACGGGATCCCAGAAGAGGAGGATGCCCGGCCGCGGAGCAAGGAGTTCCTTGCGGTTCCAGGCCATCACGCGCGTTTCGTCCGTGAGGTTCTGGTCCAGTTCCTCGAACATTCCTGGATGCGATGCTCCAAAACGCGGAAATCGGGCACGAACGCCAGGCTCGGCATACCAGCGTGCCGCCTGCTGGGCAATCAACCAGTTCCGGTCAGGTCTGAGCGGAACGACCGGGTCGACGAGATTGACCAGCAGCGGCAAAAGCGCCGCGACCGCCGCCCATCGCATCACGCTCGCGCTACTGCTTTGCCGGAAGATCCACTCCCATCCCCGCGCCGAGCAAACGCCCCAGAATGGCGCAACGACCAGGAGATACCGGGCTTCGCCATAGCTGGCGAGTTTACCCGTGGCGTAAAGCAGACTATGGACGCAAAGAATAAAGACCGGGATTGCGGCAGTCAGACGCCGGCAAAATGATAGATGAGATGACTCCCCGCTCTGCATCGGATTCTTTGCCGCCTGCCAGATGCCGATCAAAGTCGCTGGAACGATGAACGGCGAAACGACGACGGGCAAAACGGCCACGAACGTAAGCGGATTGCCTCGTCCATACATGCTCTGGGCGGCCCACGGCCAATGGCTTGCCAGCCATCCCCACCAGTGTCCGTTGCGGTGATCGAGCAACCAGCCGGCGATGTCCCATAACATCAGCCCGGCCGGCAGAACAAACAGCGCTCGCCACTCCCGCACCGCGACCAGGGCGAAAGCCGTCAGCAGGACGAATCCAAATCCTTCAGGACGGGCGAGCGGGGTGAGGGCGACCAGTGACGCAGCCACGAACCAGCGCTGGTTCTGATAGGCCAGAAAGGCGCCGCCCAGCAGCAGCGCGAACGGAAGTTCCGTCATCGCCGTCAGCGTGTGGAGGAAAAGCAACGGCTGGCAGAGCGTAAAAAGCAACGCGAGCGCCGGGATCCGCAACCCCTGTCCGCGCGCGATCGCATTCGCGACTGCCGCGCACCCAAGTCCCATGAGCAAGCTGACGCAGCAGATCCCCATTCGCCCCGCGACGACCGCCGGCACGGAGTAGATCAGGGTGCAGAGGGGTCGGGCCCACTCATTGACGAAGTTTCCCGGATTGCGGAATGCAAATCGCGCGAACAGATAATGCATGCACCCATCGGCCGGGCCGAATCCGTCTGAATTGATCGACGCCACGAGCCATAACAGCGAAAAGGTCGAGATCGTTGCGGCGATCGCCATGCGATGTGTGTCTGCCGCCGATGGATTCACCGATCTCTTGCCGAATTCCGCCATTGTCATCTGGCGGGATTATGCGACGAGCCGTCGATTTGCGACAGCGGCCGCAGGCGCACTCGAGAATCCAGGCGATGAGCAACGTTGCTTCCGATTCGTTTCATTTTCCAAAGCAACGACGACGTTGCTTTGTCGCATCATCCGGCATAATCGGAACGCCTTCGCATCAGACCGGATGTCGGGCGGAAATCAATTTCGCCGCGAATTTCCCGAATAAATCGCCATTTCCTCGGACCGCTCTGAGATCGTGCGCCTTGAGTTTGCTTCGGCAAGGGGAGTGAGCCTCGAAGCCAACAGCGCCCTGATTGTCGCGGCACTGGACCTGAGCCTGGTCCGGCTGCTTCGCAGCGCCATTCGCACGGCCGACCTCACCGTCGCCTCTGAGCGATCGATCAACCGGGTAAACAACGCATACGTTACCCACCGTTGCTGCTGCAACTGGACCGATTGCCCGACCACGCAACCTGCCCCGCTGATTCCAGCGGTTGACCGTTACGAGCCTTCGAACACCATCGTTGTGACCGAACCTGAACGGCCTCAACTCCTGCCGGCGATGCCCTTGCCAGTCGAAGCGGTCGTTGTGCGGGAGCGTGATCCGCTGGAGTCGCCGCTTCAGCCGCCTTGGAAGGTGTTACCGTGGGAAAATCCGCCACGACCGGTACAGAACATAAAGGTGGTCCACTACCAGCCCGATATCGTTTGCAAAGGGAGTGTCCTGGATTGTTTCATCTGAGATTCAATGCAATCCTAACCTTGTCTCGCCGACGTGGTCTGACCAGATGGAGCTGATGATGTTGCACGCCGAACAGGTTGAAGAATTAATCAGGCTCGTCTCCGCCCTGGACCGGGATCTCCTTATCACCAACATTCAGACCTTTCGCGCCGACTTTCCCGTCGATTTCACTTCGGAATTCCTGAGCGGTCTCAGCGTCGATCGTCTCCGCCATATTTTTCTAGCCCTTTGCCTTCAGACGAAGCGCTTTCCAATCGCTGCGGAATCGACTGCAGCGTGATCTCGTCTCCTCCATTCCTTTTTTGCAACTTGGATTTTGGGTTTTGTGATTTTTTTGGGCTTTGTTGCTTGGGATTTGGGGTTTTCCTATACCGCGCAATCGATTCGCGAAGCCGCAAGCGGCGTGTTTGTCCGCTACCCTCGCGGATGAAACTTCTTATGCACTCCCTTTAACCGATCCTGATCGACATGGGTGTAGATCTGCGTCGTGCTGATGTCCGTGTGTCCAAGAAGTTCCTGCACGACTCTCAAATCAGCTCCGCCTCCAATGAGATGGGTCGCAAAGCAGTGTCGAAGAGTGTGGGGTGAGATGCGTTTGAGCAGTCCGCTCGCACGGCCGTATTTTTCGACGAGCATCCACAGGCCGATCCGTTCCATCGGCTTGCCGGATCGGGAGAGAAATAGAAGTTCGGATCGCTGATGATCCAGCTTCGGACGGCATTCTTCCAGGTATCGCGTGATTGCCTCAGCGGCGAGTTTGCCGACAGGAACGATCCGCTCCTTCATCCCTTTTCCGATGACGCGGACGCACCCGACCTGGAGATTCACATCGCGGATTTTGACATCGCACAGCTCACTCGCCCGCAATCCGCTGGCATAAAGCAATTCGAGAATCGCCACGTCGCGGGCAGCAAGACGGTTTTTCACCTTGGGTGCACCGATCAGCTGATTGACCTGTGCCCGGCTGAGAATTTTGGGAAGCGAGCGCTCCGGTTTGGGACGCTCAAGCTGCTGGAGAATTCTCGCCGAGTCGTGGCCGTCGAGCGCGAGAAAACGAAGGAAGACGCGAATTGCGGCCAGCCGACGGGCGACTGTTCGAGTCGACTGGCCAACGCGGGTCTGGTTCTGAAGATAGTAGCGGTAGTCGTCCGCGGACCCCGTGCGGAATGTCTTTCCCCCCTTCGCAAAGTGCTTTTCCAGATCTTCCAGATCGCGTCGATAGGCAGCCAGGGTGTTGTCCGCGAGACCCCGTTCAGACGCCAGATGCAACAGCAGGCGTCGCAGATCGGGCGACTGACTTCGCGTTTCGATGGGGGATCGTGACCTGGATAAGCGGCGTGTTGGAGGCATAGGACGGCCTCATCCCGCGTTCGCTCGCCGCGCCGCGCCGTACACGTCGTTCCACCAGCAATTCGAGGTAAGTTGAACACCCTTGATAATGATCAAAGCAGTGCTCAAAGGCATGGCGGAGCCGGTCGAGGCTGAAATGGGCGGAGCAGCGGACATCCGAACGGTTCAGAAACGGACAGTGGTGTCCATGGTCTGACATAACGCCTGCCCTTCCGTGGGTGACCTTGAATTATCGGCACGTCATGGGCCGTCCCGTGAACCGAGGCATTGGATTGCTCGACTGCGGGTCCATGGCACATTCGCCGTGTTCGCTATAATGCCGCGATGCCCATCGAACGAAAGGCGTTTGGAAACACCGGGGACGGAGCACCGGTCTATCTCTTTATTCTCGAGAATTCCCGGCAATCTGTCGCAAAATTGACGAATTATGGCGCCCGGCTCACCGAACTTCATGTTCCCGATCGGGGTGGCCGGCTGGGCGATGTGACCCTCGGTTTCGACAACCTGAGCCAATATCTCCAACCCGAGCCCTTTTTCGGAACGACGGTAGGACGGTTTGCCAACAGGATCGCCAATGCCCGCTTCATGGTGGACGATGTCGAATACATCCTCCCCGCCAATGATGGTCCAAATAGTCTCCACGGCGGCGCTTGCGCTTGGGACAAACGCGTCTGGCGTGCTGTCCCGGTGGAGCGATCGGACGGCCCCGGAGTCGACTTTTCGTATGACAGTCCGGATGGGGACGATGGCTTCCCGGGCACCGTAAACGCCATGGTGCGATATACCTGGACAAACAATGACGAGCTTCGCATCGAATATGAGGCGACGACTGACAAGGCAACGCCGATCAACCTGACCAATCACAGCTATTTCAACCTGGCGGGAGACGCCAGCGGGGAAATGCTCGGCCACATCCTGACGCTGAACGCCAGTCGATATACGCCCGTTGATTCAGCGCTCATTCCGACGGGCGCAATTGAGCCGGTGTCGGGAACGCCGCTCGATTTCACTGCGCCGACGCCGATTGGCGCACGCATCGCAGAAACCGGACTTGGGTACGATCACAATTTCGTGATCGACGCAAACGGCGCGGGTCTGTCGCTGGCGGCACGGGTAAGCGAGCCGCAATCCGGACGCACGATGGAGGTGCTCACCTCACAGCCGGGCGTGCAGCTCTATACCGGCAACCACCTGGATGGCACGCTCCGCGGAGTCGGCGGGATTTATCGCAGGCACGGGGCATTCTGTCTCGAAACCCAGCATTTTCCCGATTCGGTTCATCACCCGCAGTTTCCCAATGCGATTCTCCGGCCCGGCACCGTCTACCGTCACACGACGATTTATCGATTCGGCGTCGCGGAAAGTGGACGGCGATGAACGCGCACGCTAATTTACGCCCCGACTTAAAAGGAAAGGAGTCGCTCGATGTCCAAACCCCGCCGCCGCCGAAAAATCGGCAGTAAGAAGCGTAAGGCCCGTCGCGATCGCCGTAAGCGATAGTTGCGGACCGTCGGATTTAGTGAGGAGAACTGACATGCGTCAGGAAATGAGCGGGCAATTGCGAAACGCAATCAGCCAGGCGCAGATTTCCGCACGGGGGCTGAATCAGGATTTCGTGTCGTCCGAACATCTGCTGCTGGGAATTCTCGCGACTGAGAATTCCCAGGCGGCAGTGGCGATGCAGAAGGACGAGATCAGCCTCTCGGAGTTGCGCGACTCGTTACTCGCGTCACTTCCGCAGGCGCAACAGGATCCGGTAGTGACCGGCGACCTGCCCCTGTCACCCAAGGCCAAACGAGCAGTTCACACTGCGCTGGTCAAGGCGCAGACCATGCAGGAGCCGGCCATCACCACACGGCACCTCGTGCTCGCGCTTCTGGACGACCCGGAGACCGCCATCCGCGACGCATTTCTCCGCTGCGGCGCGGATCTCGATCAGCTGATCCGCTTCCTCATGGAAAAGCCGGCGCAGACCGAGGCCTAGAATCACACTTCGCGATGGCTGAGATTTTTTCCGATCGATTGCTGGAAGCGGCCGAGGCTAAAGGCGCACCGATCTGCGTCGGCGTCGATCCGATTTACGAGATGCTGCCCGAATCCCTCGCCGGCGATCCCGACGACCGCGACGCCAACGATTCGGAAGCGGCCATCGATGCGATTTTTGCTTTCACCACCCGGCTGCTGCAAATCGTCGCGCCGCACGTTCCGTGCGTGAAATTTCAGTCTGCTTATTTCGAAAAATATCTCTGGGAAGGGGTTGAAGCCTATTACAGCCTCGTCGCCGAGGCGCGCGAGCTGGGCCTGCTGACGATCGGCGACGTCAAACGCGGCGACATCGGGAGCACCGCCCAGGCCTACGCCGCCGGCCATCTTGCCGACGGCGCTTCGGGAAGGACGGAAGAGGAAGACGTCTTGGCGCCCGATGCCATCACAATCAATCCTTTCTGCGGTCTGGATACCATCGAGCCGTTCGTCAAGACGGCGCGGCAATGGGACAAAGGGTTATTCGTGCTGGTACGGACGAGCAACCCCGGCTCGGCCGACCTTCAGGACGTCAAACTGGACGATGGGCGCACCTGGTCGGAGATGCTTGCCGACCGGCTTCGTCCGATCACGGCCGGCAACGGCCTCGTCGGTTCGCGCGGCTTCAGCTCGATCGGCGCGGTCGTCGGGGCAACACAGCCGCATACGATGCGGTCGCTGCGCGAGCGTCTGCCGCAATCGATCTTTCTCCTGCCCGGCTACGGCGCCGAGGGCGCAACCGCTGACATGACGCGCGCCGCCTTCATCGGCGGGCGCGGCGCACTCGTCTCCGCCTCTCGAAGCATCCTCTATGCCCATCGCGAACCGCGCTACAAGGAGAAATTTGGAGCCGACTGGGAGCAATGCGTCGAACAAGCCGTGATCGACATGAAGCAGGATGTCGCAAGCGTGATAGCATGAGGGTGTTTGGAGGTTGGAGTTTAGTGTTTAGGAACCGAAATGCCCCGGGTTCGTTTCAACATCTTGCTTCTGAACTCTAAACTCTGAATTCCGAACTCTCGCATGCTCGACCTTCGCGGAAAGCGCGTGACAGTCGCGGGCCTTGGCCGCTTCGGCGGACAGATCGCTGCCGCACGCTGGCTGGTCGATCAGGGTGCAAACGTATGCGTGACAGATCAAGCCACCCGGGAAAAGCTCGCAAGTTCCATTGAGCAACTTCACGGCCTGCCGATTGAACTCCGACTTGGTGAGCACAGAACTGAAGATTTCACTAACGCCGACCTGATCGTCACCAGCCCGGCCATCCCCCCTGGCAATTCATTTCTCAATGCGGCGCGCAATGCCGGCGTGCCAATCACCACCGAAATCCGGCTATTCATCGAGCGCTGTCCGGCCACGATCGTCGGCGTAACCGGTTCGAAGGGAAAATCCACCGCCAGCGCGCTTCTCGGCAAGATGCTCGAAACGCGATTTACCACCTGGGTTGGCGGGAACATCGGCCGGCCGCTCCTCAACGATCTGCCGAAGATCGACAAGACGCATTGGGTGGTTCTCGAGCTATCGAGCTTCATGCTCGAATATCTCGCAGAGATGTGCTGGTCCCCGCACGTGAGCGTCGTCACCACGATCCTTGCCGACCATCTCGACTGGCATGGGTCGCTTCGGGCGTATGTCGAAGCGAAGAAAAATATCGTTCGCTTCCAGCACCCGGACGATTTTGCGGTGCTCAATGCCGACGACAAAGCGGCCGCCGCATTCGCCGCTGCGACGGCGGCGAACGTGGTTTTGTTCTCATCCCATTCCTCTCCCCGATTCGAGTTGATTCTTCCGGGCCGCCACAATCAGTCGAACGCCCAGGCGGCATTCTCCGCGGCACAATTGCTCGGCATCACCTGGGAAGCGGCGCAGGAAGCCATTCGAGATTTTCCCGGGCTTCCACATCGCTTGCAGCTCGTTCATGAACATTCCGGCATTCGGTTTTTCAACGATTCGATCGCGACCATACCCGAAGCGGCAGTCGCGGCGCTGGAATCGTTTCCGCCCCGGCGTGTCCTGCAAATCGTCGGAGGAAAAGGCAAAGGTCTTCCGCTCACCGCCATGTGCAATGCGCTCGTGGAGCGATCCAAGGCGGCGCTCTGCATCGGCGCGACCGGGCCGATGATTGCCGAGATGATGGCCTCCGCGCCGCACCAGGGGGCCGCCGACGTATACCAATGCGGCGATCTCGCCACCGCGGTTCGCCTCGCGAAGCGAATCGCCGTTGCCGGCGATGTCATTCTGCTAAGCCCCGGTTGTGCCAGCTTCGATCAATTTCAGAATTTCGAGGAACGCGGGGAGACTTTCGCCCGCCTGGCGCGAATGTAGGGTGGGCTCGGCCGGCTCGGCCCACCACGAGAACCAAAGACGGTGGGCCGAGCCCACCCTACATTGAAACGAGACATCGACTGATGCTCCAACGATTCACGACCGATGGCCCCCCACCGCCGCCGCGCTGGCTCCATCGATTTATCCGCGCCCGCTACATCCTCTTGGTACTTTATGTGCTGGCGGCCCTCGCCATCATCTGGGATCTTTTCTTTACGGGGCATGGCTCATCATTCCTACTCAACAATCGTGGGGCGAATCAGGGCTTGAGCTTGAGTGACGGAGGAATCGAGTGGAAGCCCATCGCCATCGTTGCCGCGATATTGTTGCTGTCGCCGACACTCTTTCTGATGGGTGTCCCACATTTTCGCTGGCCGAACCCCACGCGCGGCCGCTGGATCGGCACCACGATGACACTCGGCGCTCTCTGGGCCGCGCTCATCTCGGCCGGAATCGGGGCCGCGATGTTTTCGCTGGTCTTTCCGAAAACAGACTTTTTTGACGCCCTCGAATCGGTCGCAAAAAACAATCTGGGAATTCTCGCGATCGTCGCAATCCCGTGGGCGGGATGGCTGCTATTTTTTTCAATGATCTGGGCCGGCGAATGGATTGTCGTCTTCCGCCGAATGTATCGACTGCTGCTGGCGGGAACCATTCTCGAATTGCTCATCACCATTCCAATCGACGTCCAGGTGCGAAAGCGCACGCAATGCTATTGCGGCGAAGGATCGTTCTGGGCATTGACGGTCGGTATCACGATGGCATTCTGGACGTTCGGGCCAGGCATCCTGATGCTCTTTCTTGCCCGGCGAATGCAGCGCCTCGGGCGGAATCTCTGCGCCGGCTGCGGCTATGATCTGCGTGGATCGACCGGCTCACGCTGCCCCGAATGCGGCAGGATCATCCGAGGAAACGTCGCGCCGAAAACACCATGAGCAAGCATCGCCCTCCGCGCGACGGCTCGCGCCGCTATCACGACCGCGTCGCCCGCCAGTACGACTCGATTTACGACGACGTCTATTGGGAATTTCACGACGAGCTGACCTGGCGGCTGATCAAACCGCATCTTCCGCGCGATCTTTCCTCCGAATGTGCCGACCTCGGTTGCGGCACCGGAAAATGGGGATTGAAACTGCTCAAGAGCGGCTTCGCAACGACGTTTGTCGACCACTCGGCAGCGATGATCGAGCAAACCCGCGCCAAGGTGGAGGCGATGGGATCGCGCGCCGCAAGGCGACTTTGGTTGTCGCTGATATCGTTGAGATGCCGCAGATCGACTCGCAGCGTTTTGATCTGATCCTTGCGATGGGCGATCCCCTTTCGATCTGCTCCGATGCAAAACGGGCGGCACGGGAGATCAGGCGAATCTCAAAACCGGGCGCGGTTGTTATCGCAACGGCCGACAATAAGCTCGCCGCCGTCGATCACTACATCGAGCGTGGAAACCTCGAGGCGTTGGAAGAATTCATCGCCACGGGTCGCACGAACTGGCTCACCGCCGACGAGCGCGAACGATTCGAGCTGACCATGTTCACCCCCCTCTCACTGCGCCGGCTCTTTGAACAGGGGGGATTCGATGTCGTATCGATCGTCGGCAAGCCGGTGTTGCCGGTCCGTCAGAATAAAAAACTGCTCGAAGCGGAAAATGCGGTTGAGCGGATTTTGAAGCTGGAAGCCGAGCTTTCCCACGATCCCGCCGCCGCGGCGCGGTCGGCGCATCTTCAGATTGTCGCGCGGCGGGAGAAATGACATTTTCCGTTCATGCAGCGGCAATCCCCGCGTACAATCAACTCAACGAGCGTCGCACGAATTACTCCAGTCGTCTTTTGTTGCGAGGAATTGGTGAAACGCGAAGGTTTTACGCTCGTCGAGCCTGGTCGTGGTTGGCATTATCGCGATCCTGCTCGCGATGCTCTTCCCGGCCTTGAATTTCGCGCGATTTCAAGCTCATGTCACTGAATGCGCGGCGAACGAGCCGCAGTTTGTTGCGGCGATGACCTCGTATGCAACCGATTTCAACGACTACTTCCCGCGATTTGACGCCCCGGCCACCGAGCTCACCGGCGCGGACAACCCCCACGACGTGACCTACGAGTTCTACTCGTACCTGATGGGCCATTACAACCAACCGCAATCGAGTTTTTATTGCCCATTTACCGACGAATCGATCACCTCTATTGGTTGGGGCCCCGGTGGGTTCGTTGAAATCGGCTACGCTTATTGGGTGCCCCGCGTTGGAAATCCCGGCTCACGCCGGACCGGATCCAATGGAGATATGAGAGCGGCAACGCGTGGTGTGTCAGGTAAGCTCAGGCCGCCAGCGCGGTTCGGCTATTTCTTCTCCGCAAATCGATCCACGAGATAGCGACAATTGATTGCTTTCTCCATGAGATCCTGCGGCAAGTAGTAATATTGGTTCGAGGCCTCGAAGCCGATCGCCGAATCGACCCGCGTCAGGCTGAATAGCTGCTTGGCGCACGACATCTCGTCTTCGAGAGTTTTGTGGAGCTCATTCCCGGCCCGTTGGCGCAATTCCACCGAAGCTTTTTCATCCGACAGCTCTCGGCGAGCGATCACAAAATGGGCCTGATTGGCCACTGATCGAAAATGAATTCCCGCGGCTTGCGCCCAGCGTAAGTCGGAGGCCGACGTGGAGCGATCTAAAATGGGCGCGGCATCATTTGCCTGCTTCAGCTCGGAAATTCCGACCGCCCATCGCTCGGCAATCCGTTGAAACTGCGAGGTAAAGACATCGGCCGGATAAGGTCCGCGCCAGGTGTTCAAGTCATCGTAAGGAAATCCCGTCATCGTGGCTGCGTAACCGGTCGGTTTCTCGAAAAGCAAATTGGCCGGCCCGTATTGAACCGGACATGAATAAATGACTCCGGCGTCAAACGGATATTGCTTAAACGCCTGGCTGAAAAGCGTCCACGCCTTCCGCGCATGCGGAGCGCCGACTGCTCCAAACCGCTCGTCGGCAATTTGATCCAATACCTGCTCCGTTGAGGACGAACTGCCGTCGAGCAAGCGCTGCGCAACCTGAAGGTTCGGCGACGGATAACCGCCGAGGCTCCAGCTCAGCATCAGGCCGTCCACTTTCGCGTCCGCCAGACGATGGCAATGCTCGGCCACGAGATCGAGAACCGGAAGTGACGGCACGGCGGATATCTCCCAGGAATTGTTCACCTGCACCTTGGCGACGGTCTTCAGTCCGACAGCACGCGCCAGCGCCCAATGATTCAAGGCGCGCGCTCCTGGACCAACGGCGGAGATGCTGTACTCGCCCACGAGCGATTTCACGCCGCCGCGCTCAATCGGCGTCGACCATTCGCTGACCGACATGAACCAGATGGATCTGGGAAGATGTACGATGATTTGCGGCGTCCACTCATCCGGCCACCCCCAATCCCAAACGATCACTTTCGCATCCGGATTGCCGCGATGCACTCCCGCCTCGATGGCGGAATTCACTTCGGTGATGACCTCCGCGCCACTGCGCTTTCCGCAGCGCGGGCAATCGGCCTGGTGCTGGTGCGAGGCGCAATTCGTCAGATTTTCCGAGCCGGTAATAGTGAACACGCCACCCAGGTCGGGCACGCTCTTGAAGACATATTCGAGTGAGTCGCTGAGCCATTGACGAACCAACGGGTTCGAGGTGCACATCGCGATGAAAGGTCCTTCGCGGACGCCGGCCATGTCGGCCCGATTCCTAAAGAACGCCGCCGGCTGGGCGCGCGGTTCGTTCATATAGAGGTAGACGCCGATTCCGAATCGGCGGGCGCGCCCAACGAGCTTGCGAAGGTTGTCCAATCGCCGCTCGTGCCCCTCGCCGAATTCCGGAAATGTCGTCGAGGGCGCCAGATCGCGGAGGACCGTGTGCAACCAGACTCCGTTCACGCCCCGGGCGGCCAATTGCCGAAGCAATTCATCCGGATACGGATCGAGCGCCGGATCCAGCAATGGATCGCCGTAGACCGCGAAGTAAGAGTAAATGAATCGCAATCCCTCGGCATGAGCGCGTTGAACCGGACCACCGGCCGGCACGGGCTTCTCGAACCGATCGAGAAACGCGAGCCGGGGTTCGGCAGGCTCGCGGAGCGACTCGCCAAAGAGCGAGGCGACGGTCCCGCGAATTTCGCGTTCCCGTTGTTTGGTCCTTTCGACCGGCGCGACATACGTCAATCGAGCACATCGCGGCTTGAGGCTTCCCAACTTGATGAACAGGAAATCATCCTCGCGCAGCGTGAACGCAAGCTGCTGTGGCGTCCAGTCGAGCAGCTGCAGCAACTGGTCATAAGGGAGGAGATGCCAGTTCCGTCGGATGACGGTGAGATACATTCGAGCTTTGAACCGGGGAGAGACTGGTTCTTCCGCTGGCAGGCCCATCGACTCGGCCACGGTGCGCACGTTCGCCGGCGACGTCCCCAGAACCGAGGCAATCCGCGCCGTTTCAATGAGATTCCAATTCCGCCAGACGAATGCATGCATTCGATCTGGAAACCAGGGAAACTCCAGTGCCGGCGGAGCGGGGCCTTCCGGCAATTCCGAGTCGGCCCGCGCTATTGGAATCAAGAACAGGAGAAGCAAAGGGAACGATCGGTTTGCAATCACATGATTGAGTACCCGGTCCGGGTCGAGGCGCTCAACGCTGTGGCGCAAAACTGAATCAGCTCATCTCAACCAGAGAGCGCGCCTCTTGCCGGGGCCCGGAAAAGTTGCGGCGTTTGAGCAGCGCCGGAATAGCGCCGCCAAGAGATTCAAGCCGCCATTTGACCTCGGGATCGCGCGAATCGCGCAAGCGAAGTCACGGCGTTCATAAGCCCATATTGCGAGCGATCCGAGGCAGCCTCATACCGGCGCATGATCTCGTTCAACATCGCGTCCGAGAAGGCTCCACGGTGGCGGGCCATGATTTCGCCCATCATGATGGCCATGTCCGCCGCGGACTCGCGCGCCGAACGCATCTGATCGACTGATTGCGTAAAAGCTTGCGGCGAGCAGCAGTCGCGGATCGCGGCGCGCACCATCGTCTCCACTTCACCTTCGAACGCGGCAAACGCGTCTTCGCGCGGAATCTGCCGCGTCTGCGTCGCCCGGGCCATGATTGCACCATTGGTGCAAACAAGGCGAAAGACATAGGGATGTACAAAAATTTCGGTATCCGTTGCACAAAGGGCCACGCCCCCCTTCAACCGATCGCCGCGCTCGGTCTCTGCGGCGGCCGGCAGAATCGCCCGGGTAAAGAGGCGGGAGCGGTCCTCAAACGAATAGGAAACCGCACCGCCGACATCGATCATTTCTTCGTTGAAGATCGTGGACAATGCTGACGTGTTCAAAGAAAAGCTCATGTGTAATCCTTTCTGCAGAGCCCTGTCGAAAAATCATACGAAATCCAAGTTTGCCGCCGCCACAACAATCCGGAGAAAAATAATCCGCAGGTCGTCCGCGCGATCGGATCAGCCGGTCGCTATTGCACTTAAGCTCGCAAAAAAGAATTTACGCCGTGGCCCCACGACGCGCGGATCGTGGGAAAACGGTTCTATTAACATCCGGCCAGCACCGTCATCCCCACTTCTTTCCCATTTCGTCGAGACCTGCTTTTTTCAGTTCTTCCGGCAGCATGACAACGCGGAATTCGACCTCCGCCGAAAACGTGAGAAACCATGGCTCGGCCAGCGCTGGTATTTTCGATGGATCGGCGAGATCGACGACCAGCACGGCGCCGCGACCGCCGTCAAATTCGGTGAAGTAGACGGCCTCCGGCTTTGTGGCCTCGAGAATCCGATTCAACTTGGAACCGGCGGTGCCATCTTTGACGGCAGCATTGAACTGTGCATGGGGCAACTTGACGTTCATCAGGACTCGCATGGCG
Source organism: uncultured Phycisphaerales bacterium (assembly GCA_963754335.1). Classification (GTDB taxonomy): domain Bacteria; phylum Planctomycetota; class Phycisphaerae; order Tepidisphaerales; family Tepidisphaeraceae; genus JBBSDP01. Next base: position 796,516 of record CAVWFQ010000003.1, on the reverse strand, counting down.
ACCTCCGGAGGAATCGGGTGAAAAGGACGCAACGGTGAAGTACCAGAGCGCCCGCGGAAGTCCGTTTCGATAGCGGATCGCTCTTCACCATGCAAGGAATTTGTTTGCAAGCCGTGGCGCGTGGGTACGTGAAAGAATCGGGGCAAAGGTCCTTTCCCCTCTCCCAGTACTCTCAGTACTCTGGGGAGAGGGTTGGGGTGAGGGCCGTCTACATCGCGCTTTGAAGACTCTCACCCCGCGTCCTCTCCCGGAGTACCGGGAGAGGGAGAGACTTTTTGGACCGCCGAAACTGTCGCGCACGCGTGGCGGGCACGATGACCGCTCGATTGAAAGGCCAGTGCGATGCTATGGTATGGGCGAAGGAGGCGTTGTGAGTTCGACATTGCGGTGGGGAATTCTTGGCACGGGGAACATCGCCGGGCAGTTCTGCGCGGGGATGAAGGAATCTACACGCACCAAGGTCGCTGCCGTCGGCTCGCGCAATCTCGAAACCTGCGCTCATTTGCGAAGGCTTTTGACGTCCCGCTTGCCTTCGGATCTTACGAAGAGCTTGTCAGGGCCGAGGAAGTGGACGCCGTTTATCTCACGCTGCCCAATTCGCTGCACTGTCGATGGACGATCGCGGCCCTCGAAGCCGGGAAACACGTTCTCTGCGAAAAACCGATCGGCGTCAGCGCCGCCGAGGCCCAGGCCATGTTCGACGCCGCGGAGCGCGCGGCGCGCGTCCTCGTCGAGGCATTCATGTATCGTTCGCATCCCCTGACATGGGCAGTGGAATCGGCGGTGCGCTGCGGCGCAATCGGCGAGCTGCGGCTGATCCGCACGAGCTTCTGTTTTCGCACGCTGCGCATCGCCGGCAACATCCGGTTTGATCGGGAACTGGCGGGCGGTGCGCTGATGGATGTAGGCTGCTATTGCGTCAATTTCTCACGCCTCTTTGCGTGCGCCGAACCGGCGATCATCCACGCGACCGGCAAAATGCATGAGAGCGGCGTTGATGAATTGGCCGCCGCCGTCATGTTGTTTCCCGGCGGTGTTGCAGCGACCTTTGCGTGCGGGATGCGGGTGCAGGCCGACAATAGTGCCTTTCTCTGCGGCAGCGACGGATTCATTGAAATTCCGATTCCATGGAAGCCGCCGCTGAGGGAGGCAGAATGGTCCATTGGCGCGGCGCGGCGCCGAGGATGGACGCTGCCGGCAACCTGACGCCGGGGCCCGCGCCCACTCCGCCGCCCCCACAGCGATTCACGATCGATGCCGGAAAAAGCCTCTATGCCCTGGAGGCCGATGATTTCGCGGCGACGGTGCTTGACGGAAACCCCCCGCGCCTGGATCGTCGCGATTCGGTGGGCAACATGCGGGTGTTGGAGAAATTACGCCGCCAGGTTCATGCATCGTCATGACGGCCAAATCTGCGGGACGCTGCATATTCTGAAACAGCGCTTCGGAAATGTTCCCGCCTTCATCTATAATCAGGCCGATCATTCCGCGTGGTTCGCGGGCTTGTACCGGAGGTGAATCATCAGCAGCACAATGACGGAAACAAAGAAATTGGCCAATCAGGCTCTGGCGGCGCGGCAGTTTGCGGTCGAAGTTGCCCGACTTTTGTCCAACACCCGCTGCAGCAATCTGGTGGTGCTGGATGTGTCGGGAATTTCACCGATTACGGATTTTCTGGTGGTCGGCACCGGAACCAGCCCGCGGCAGATGAAGACGGCTGGAGACGACGCAGTGGAATTCGGCGAGCCGCGAAACTTTCGCTGCCTGTCCCGAGTCGGAGACAGCACGGGTCAGTGGATCGTCGTCGATCTGGTCGATGTGGTGATCCACATCTTCAGCGCCGACGCGCGGCAGTTTTACGACATGGATGGTCTTTGGGGCGACGGGAAAAAGATCGAATGGCGCGATCCGGCCGTAGCGTGAGGGCGGGAAGCCGCCGGGATCAGGCGCGGGCCGCGCGGAGGACCAGGTCGTGTTCCTCGCCGTTGGTCGCAGAGGGTAACGCCGGGGCGCTGGCATCGGTGTTAGCCAGGGCACGTTCCCGAGCCGCGGCGACCAGTCCAACCGGAAGCTTCTCTGGAGCCTGGTTGTAGCGCAAGGCCTTCTCGAATTCTTCGTTAATCTCCGCCTGCACCCGCGCACTTCATCCTGAAGCCGCTCGTGCTGGGCAACCAGCGAAGCGATCTGATCATCAAGCCGCTGGAGGGAAACGATCTTGTTGTGCGCCCGCTGAAACAGCGCAACCATGGAGGTCATTTCGCGGGACGGGAAATCGGTGGGCATGGTACAACTCCAAAGAATTGCGAACGCGGTGATCAAAGCTCGCAAATGAGCGGTGAACTATGCCGATTCGATCCGAACGCCGCAAGCATTTGTCCGGCCGGCGACATGCACTGCGTCGGCCTCGGCGTCAAGATCGGTAAACTGACCGGTTCCTGTTGGCCAGTTATGGGACCGAGAGGCGAATTACAGCCCCGACGGCACACCGGTCGGGCGTGGGCCTGCCCGCGGCCCGACACTCGCAAGAGTGCTTCGAAGCATTGATTCCCAATCGTCACGTTGTTGTTTGAAATCGTTGACGGCGGCTTCCCCCTGCTCGCGGGCTCGATCGGCGCGGCGGGCGATCTCAAGGTATGCCGCCTCGATTGGAGCCAGATCCAGCTCCAGGTCCTTCCACTGTTGCTCCAACGTGTTCGCCGCCGCGAGCGCGGCCGCGATGGTCAGGAGCGAAGTGGAAGCACTGTCGTATCGGGCAGCGACAGCCGGGCGTTCCACCGTCAGGAGTCGCTGCCAGCGTTCGGACATCGCGTGGCTGCGCCGATTCAGATCCTCCGATACTTCGTCGCTCCGATCCGCCTCCGGCTTATGTTGTTCATTGGAAAGCGCACGCTCAATCAGGGATGCCGATTTGGATCGAGCGTTCTCCAAAGCATCGCCTAGAACGGCGACATTCGTTTTGTTTTCTTCAAAAAAATGCTGCGCGTTGCGGAGGGCCAGCTCCGCGCGAGTTCGCGCCGCTCCCACGGCAAAATATTTTCGTGCGATCGGATCCTGCGGCTGGGTCGTCGGCTCGCCCACCGCCGCGTTTGTTGCGAAGACCAGGGCACAGACGACAGCAATGACCGGGAGAAGCGGATTCGGTAGACGCATCAATCCTGATTACAACGATCTTGAAGAGGCCGTTGTCCCGGATACGTCGATCAACACTTTCCCCATTGGTCCTTCAGCCAGCCGGGCGAAGGCCTGGGGAAGCTGTTCGAAAGGGAAGACCCGATCAACCAGGGGCCGCATGTCTTTCGATGAAAGAACGCCAAGGAGATCTTTCCAGGCGACCTGGCTTTCGGCCGGCGTGTAGGCCCCTACGGCGACGCCCCCCAGGCGGATGCGCCGGAAGATTAATGATGCGGAATTGAACTGAGGGACCGGCCCCGCCAGGCGACCGACGATACTGACCCGTCCCCGGTCGGCCAGGACGTCAATCACTTGCGGCAGAAGTTCTCCGCCGATGTTGTCGATCGCGAGATCGACGCGTCGGCCGCCGATCGCATTGCGTGCAGTGCGCCCCCAATCGGGCGCCGTTGGATCAACAGCGACGGCCGCGCCAATGCCCTTGAGCCGCTCGCGTTTGCCCGCGTGGCGGGAGAGCGCTATCACCGTATGTCCCAAGGCGGACGCAAGCTGCACCGTGGCGACGCCAACTCCGCCCGATGCCCCGGTAACCAGCACCACCGCGTTCGACAACTCCCCCCATTGCGTGAGCACCTGCCATGCCGTCAGATAAACGAGCGGGGCCGCGGCCGACTCTTCCGGCGTCCAGCCGGCCGGCGGCGGCGCAGAGACTCGACGCGAACGGCGACGCGCTGCGCGAAAGCGCCGGCGCGGCTGACGCCGATTTCGCTTCTCAACACAACGCGCTCGTCGCCGGTTTTCAGACCGGAAGCCCCCGGACCTACGGCGACTACTTTTCCGATTCCGTCACGACCGAGCACGTGCGGAAGCGACGGCTTGGCGGGGTAGTGCCCTTCGGCAAGATACCGATCGGCCGGATTGAGGGCAGCGTAGCGAACCTCGAGAACTGCTTCGCCGTCGCCTGGGACAGGGTCGTCGACATCGGCAACGCGCAGATTCTGAATCCCTGAAAAACCGTCGATCATCCACGCGCACATTGATCACCTCTTCATCGAACTTTGATCTTATCCAGGTCGCTGAGCGGCGGCGGATATGACAGGTGCAGCTCTTTCAGCGTCCGCACAATGGTGTCGGAAATCGCCCAATTACGGAACCATTTGTGATCTGCCGGAACAATGTACCAGGGGGCGTATTTCGTCGAGCACTTGGCGAGTGCATCCTCATACGCCTCCATGTAGCCATCCCACCGTTTGCGCTCCTTGAGATCAGACGGACTGAACTTCCAGTTCTTATCCGGGTCCTTCAACCGGGCTTCCAACCGGCGCTTCTGCTCCTCCCAGGAAATGTGCAGGAAGAATTTAAGGATAATCGTCTGGTCGTCGACGAGATTTCGCTCGAAGTGATTGATGTGGTCGTAGCGGCGCGACCAGACCTTTTCCGGGACCAGATTCTTTACCCGTTCGACGAGGACGCTTTCATAATGCGATCGGTTAAAGATCCCGATCATCCCGCGCACGGAGTCGCGGCGTGAATTCGCCAGAGAAAATCATGCGCGAGCTCAATGTGCGTCGGCTCCTTGAACGAAGTAACGCCGCACCCCTGGGGATTAACGCCGCTGAAAACGGTGCTGATCGCGCCGTCCTTTCCTCCGCCGTCCATTGCCTGAAAGACAATCAGGACGGAATATTTCGCGGCGGCATAAAGCCGATCCTGCAACCTGACGAGCGCCTTTAGATTCTGTTTCGTGGGCTTTTTCGCTTCCTTCTTTCCCTTGAACGGTCCCGTGTCGTCGGTCGGCCATTTCGAGAGATCGATTTTCCTGCCGGGCTTCACAAGATAGGGGGAATCGATCATCGCGCACGATCTCCATCGGACGGTTTAAGAAACGGCAAGTCGGATACGACGGCTTTTCGAATGCTTCCTTCCGCGGGCACGTGAAGAACGCTCCCCACGGCGATGAAGCCACGCTTGACCAGGCCCAGGCAAATCGCGGCATTTGAAAGCACCGGAGAAACCGTGCTGCTCGTCACGACGCCGACCTGATTCGACTCATCGTCGAAGACTTGCGCACCGGCAATGGGCAACGCATCGTCTTCCATTCGAATGCCGACGATCTGCCGCGCAACCTGCCCCCGCGCGTGCATCCGCGCAACGATCTCCTGGCCGAGATAACACCCCTTCGTCAGGCTGACGGCGCGGGCGAACTGTCCGGTTTCGGCGGGTAATATCGAATCGTCAAAGTCGATGCCGAAAAACGCCCGCCCCGCTTCGATTCGCGTGGCGTTAAACGCGGCCCAGCCCGCCGGGCGCAGCCGGCGTTTGCCGAGCGTCTGATCCTTTCCGAACTGCTCAAGCAGCGAGAGCCACAGTGGGCGCGCATCGTTGGCGTCGACAATCAGGTGATATCCCGGAGCGCCGGTTTCGTCATCGCGCCAGATCACCGATGTCGTGCCAAGCACAGACGCCAGAGTCGATTGCATCGGAGCCAGGTCGGGAAGCGACTTCCCGCCGGCCTCTTCGATTACGGCCCGCGCGGTTGGGCCATGCAGCGCCATCTCGTGCATCTGCCCAAGGCGGCTGGCGATCGTGACCTGTTCGGTAAAGATATATTTCTCGAAGGCGGAGCGCACGGGTTCGACCAGACGACCATCCATTTCGATCAGCGTGCGATCCCCACGCTCCAGCACGTTCAAATCGGCGACGACGCGTCCCTGCCGGCTCAGGAAAAAGGCATAAACCCCCGTTCCGGCTTCCATGCCTCGTTTCGTCTCTTTGTCCCAGGTCTGATTCGTCAGAAGATTGTTGAGAAAGGAAAGCCGATCTTTCCCGGTCAGTTCCAGAACGCCGCGCTGGGGCAAATCGATGAGGGCGGCCCCCTTTCGGATGGCCGCATACTCCGCCTGCGGCTCGCCGAATGTGCTGACGATCTGCACGTCGGCATAAGGCTGAAATTCCGCCTCCGCCTGTTCGTGAGTGGAAAAGAGAGGATTAAGGTGTGACTCAACCATGGTCGTCTGATTGCGAACAACAGGTTCGCATCAGCTGATCGTACAACGCCAGATGGCGATCAGCGACCGCGCTCCAGGAATAGTCCTGTGCGAAAAGCCGGGCACTGGCGCCCATCGCGTTGGCAAGATCGCGCTGGCCGAAAATCTTCTGCAACGCGGTCGCGAGTGATTCCGGCGAGTTTTCGTCGACCAGCAACCCGGTCTTCCCGTCCTGAACCAGATCGACGATTCCCGCAACGCGTGTTCCCACCACCGGTCGGCCGGCAGCATATGCCTCCAAAAGAACCAGCGGAAACGCCTCCCACACGCGGGAAGGCATGACTGCGCACAAGGCATTTTGCAGAAGATAGATTTTGTCGCCGCCATCGACGCGTCCAACGCGTTTTACCCGACCCGCCAGGCCGAGCTGCCCGATTTGTTCGTCAAGTGACGCTTCTTCCTCTCCGGTTCCGGCGATGACCAGTTCCACGCCGCCGCGAGCCGGAATGCGCGTCATTGCGTCAAGAATCAGATCCACACCCTTGCGATGTTTGAGCCGGCCGAGGAACAGCAGGTAATCCCCAGGACGAATCGCCGAATCGAGAGCCTGCGGGCGCGTTGCCGGAATCGAATAGGGTGCGAGGTCGATCCCGTTGGGGATATCCGTTATTGGCGGCGGATCGCCGACCAGGGCGCGAAATCCCTCTTCGGTGAATCGGCCGATCGATATGAGCGCGTCAGCCGAGCGGATCGCCCGAATATAACGAGACCGCATACCGGGTTTGGAGATGCGGATATTTCCCGCTTTGACGTCCCCGCCATGACTTGTGATGACCAGTGGAGCGGCAATTTGGGGCCGGGCGAGCGCGGCCACGTAGCCGGTCGGATAAACGTCGTGGCAATGCAGAATGTCGAATCGTTCACGGCGGTTCAGCCGCAGCAGCCAGCGACGATACCAGGCAACGAAATATTTCGTCGAGAAAAACCGCGGATGGCGAACGACCGGATAGGGCAATTCCCGATCGCGCAGGCGCATCGGCAAACGCGGCAGTGGTGCAAGAACCACCGCGCGATGGCCCAGGCGCGTGAACTGCCGGGCAAGTGAATCGACAACCGCCTCCTGCCCGCCAAGCTTCGGGAGTGCGGTCGAGGTGTAGAGGCAAATGCGCATGCGACTGATCGGGGTCGGGCCTCCACTGCGAATCACCGGTCCGGATCGGCAGGATACGTTTTCGAGCTTGCACTACAAACTGCCGCAACTTCGATCGAAGCGGCGAATCGGTGCGACAGTCCGACCTGCTGGCCCCATGAGTGGTCGGCTCGTGGCAATTCGGAGAGAGTTTGCCGAAGGTTTTGGCGCCTTTCACCCGCCAGGTCGTCGGAATGTGATAACTGGAAGGGAATTTTGTCCGCTCGAAATACGCGGCTACAATAGGGCGTACCGAGAGCGATATCTGTCGACCAGAGTCTTGGAATTTGCGCATACGCTTCGGCAAATCGGTAATGGAGTTGGGCGATGAGTGACGAACTGTCACCGGAACCAAAAAAAGAGGGGAAGAGTCTCAACAAGGACATCACTCCGGTGCTGCGCGGCTGGGATTATGAGCCGGGCACCATCAACGTGCGTCGGATATCCGGCACGGATGGTTCGCCGAAGCTTCAAATGCGGCTCGACCTGGGTCTGCTGCAAATGGAGCTGAACGGACGCCCCGACGGAGAGCGTCCGCATGGCTTTGAGTCGCTTCTGGAGTACTTCGAAAGTCTCCTGACGGACCATAAACGACGCCACGGAACGAATCTCGGCTTTCAGCTCACCAGCACGCAGTGCCAGTCGCTGCGGGATGAGGCGGTGATGTACTATCACCGCTATTTGAGTCTGTTCGTGCTCGAGGATTTTCCCGGCGTCGTTCGCGACACGGCCCGCAATTTGCGCGTCCTCGATCTGTGCGGCAAATACGCCGACGACGAACAGGACCGCCTGGTTCTCGAGCAATATCGTCCTTACATCACGATGATGCACTCAAGAGCACAGGCCTCCATGTTCATGAAGGATAATCGGCTCCCGGACGCCTTGAGGACGGTGGAGGACGGTTTGACCGGAATCAAGGAGTTTTTCCTGCGATTCGGTCAGGAGGAAGCCTACACCCAGTCAAACGAAGTACGCGTTCTCAAGCGTTTTGCGCGGGACATCCGTCGCAAGCTCCCGGTGGATCCGCTCGATCGGTTGAAACGGAAATTGGAGCGGGCAGTTCGCAGTGAAAAATATGAGGATGCCGCCCGGCTGCGCGACGAGATTAGCGCGATGCAGCGGGTTTCGGGCCGGGAGAAGGCGAGCCACGCGGATTCGGAATAGAATCGAACCCTTTGAATTCGAAAACCCCCGGCCTGCGGGCGGACGGGCGCTAAAATGGGGGACGATTTCTGCTGACCAACGATGTAATCAATCGTGGGGTTGATCGGTGCTTGCGCTCCCGGAACTGTTGGAGTTCCCTTGAGAGTTTCCGGTGCCCGGGAAGCGAAGTTTTGTTACGTCAACCTTCGGAATCGGACCCTCGGGGATGACGGGCTTGGCCAGGTCCTTTTCGTCTTTCAGGCCTGGACCGGGCACCACCCCCACCTCACGCAAGGCGTCGATCACCTGCTGGTCTTTGTCATTGATGGCATAGGCAATGCGCAATTCCTTGCCCGCTCGCTCGTCCTGTCCAAGCTTGGCCAGATAAATGCCATATTCCTTGGAGATGTAAAAATTTTTCGGCGCGAGCAGTGAAGCGTGGTCGTATGCTTCAACCGCGCTGTCTGCGTCTCCAGTCAGACGATAAACCTTGGCCATCAGAAAAGAATCTTCCGGGGTCTTTGGCCCTTCGTTCAGCGCCGTCAATTCGACCGAGCGATCGTCCGCTTTGGCGATCGCCCCGCCGAGGTTATCCAGCACCTGCATGCGGAAAGCGATGTCTTCCTTGCCGCCAAGCGAATTTTCCATGATGTGCAGACACGTCTTGTATTGCTGGATTGCCTGATGGTACGCCTTGCCGTGGTCATAGCACGACGCCAGGTAATAGTGCGAATAATAGTCGGCGGGATCCTGGCGAATGGCGTTCTTGAAATCGCCGGCGGCGTTTTCGTAGTCGGCCTGATTGTAGTACTGTAAACCCTTTTCGCGCGAGTCACGGGCGTAAGTGATCACGTCCGAGCACCCGGCGCTGCACAGCAACGCTCCCAGAACCAGCGGACCAGCCAGAAGTCGCAGGAATCGAATCGGAGATGAACTCACGGCTACCTCCTTGTAGCAAACCCACCCGCCTTCGCGGGAAGACCAACGCGCAAAAATTGCCCGATGACCACAAAATACTCCCCGCAACGGATATTGCAAGGGGTGGTTCGGAAATCATGAGGGCTCGAAGGATTCGAGGACGCGCGGACTCACGTCCGCGGCTATTAAGGAGTTCGCAAACCGCGTCGCGCGCATCCTTCACAGCCGCGAACGTAAGTCCGCGCGTCTCGGAACGGTTCACATCATCCCCGCTTGGATGTAAGAGAAGAGACATGATCCTGCGGGCGCATTCTATTCTTTTGACTGGAATCTTGCTGATCAGCGCGGATCTCGCAGTTCGAGGCGCTGATTGGCCCCAGTGGGGACGCGACAATTCCCGCAATATGGTTGGAACGGAAAAAGACCTCCCAACGGCGGCTAATCCCGGCGGTCCGCCCGACGCAAATGGCGCAATCGATCTGTCCGGCACGCAAAACGTACGGTGGATTGCCAAGCTCGGCTCCGCCGCCTACGGCAATCCGACCGTGGCCGGCGGGCGGGTCTTCATCGGCACCAACAACGCCTCGCCTCGCGTCGGCAAATACAGCGGAGATTTCGGAATTCTCCTCTGTCTCGATGAAAAGACCGGAAAATTTCTCTGGCAACTGGCGGTTCCCAAGCTCAAGGCAGGGAAAGTCAGCGACTGGGAACAGGTCGGCCTTTGTTCATCGCCGACGGTGGACGGCGGCCGCGTTTACGTTGTAACCAACCGTTGCGAGGTGCTCTGTCTTGCCGTTTACGGACGCACCGGTTCCCAGAACCGGGGGCCGTTCGTTGACGAAGCGCAATACACTGCCGGACCCGGCGGGCATTCCATCGATCAGGGTCCCGGCGACGCCGATATCCTCTGGCGATATGACATGCGCGATGAGCTCGGCGTCTTCCCACACAATATGACCAGCAGCTCCGTCCTGGTCTGCGGAGACAAGCTGTTCGTAACGACATCCAACGGCGTCGACTGGACCGGCAAACATTTACCGGCTCCGGATGCCCCCGCCCTGATCTGCCTGGACAAGATTTCAGGCAAGTTGCTTGGTCGCGAGCGCTCGGGAATCAGCGCCCGAACCTGGGTCTGCAACTGGTCCTCCCCCGCTTTCGGAGAGGCAGGCGGAAAGCCGACCGTCGTTTTCGGCGGCGGCGACGGATTCTGCTACGGCTTTGATCCGACACCCGATCCCGGCCCCGACGGAATCGGAACGATCCGCGAATTGTGGCGGTTTGACTGCAACCCGCCCGGCCATCGCGTCAAGGACGGAAAACCCATCAAATACGGACTACCCGAAGGACCCAGCGAAGTGCTGGCGACGCCGGTCATCTATCAAAATCGTGTCTACGTCTCCGTCGGGCAGGAGCCCGAAGAGGGGGACGGCGTCGGAAGCCTGAATTGCATCGATCCATCCAGGGACGGCGACATTTCTCAATCCGGCCTCGTTTGGCGCGACGAAAAAATCGGTCGCTCGCTTTCAACCGTCTCGATCGCCGATGGCCTGCTTTACGTCGCCGAGTTTTCCGGGGTCGTTCATTGCCTGGACCTGGCGAGCGGCGCCGAAATCTGGAACCACGACACCGAGGCCCACATCTGGGGCTGCACGCTGCTGGATGACGGAAAGATTTTCGTCGGCAACGAAAGCGGCGTGCTTACCATTCTCGCGGCCGGGCGGGAAAAGAAATTGATCGCTTCAATCGACATGAAGGATCCGATTTACTCAACGCCCATCGCCGCCAACGGTGCGCTCCTGCTGGCCACGCAGAGTCAGCTTTTTTCGCTTCAAAATAAGGAGCGGGGCAAATGAAATCGATGCGAGAATGGAGAATGGAGGAAAGAGGATGGAGGCGCACATCGGCGTTTTCACGGCCTTCCTCCATTCTCAATTCTCCATCCTCTATCCTCATCTTGATTCCCCTGCTCTGCCTTGCGGCCGATTCGGCGACGAGCCGACCGGCGGAATATTTTGCCGATTTCCACGATGTCGCGGCAGGAAAAATTCCCGATAGCCTGATGGTCCTCAACGGCGAATTCGTCGTCGGCGAAGGGGGAGGGAAAAAATTCCTCGAAGTTCCCGGCGAGCCGCTGGACACCTTTGGCGTGCTGTTTGGTCCGGCGGAATTTCTCAGCGGCGACATCTCCGCAATGGTCTGGGGAGAAGCCAGCGGAAAGCGTTTTCCGGAATTCGGCATCGGCAGCAATGACACCGGCGGCATCAAGCTCTGGGTCTTCGCGAGTCAGAATCGACTGGAGCTTCGACGCGGCGACGACGTGATCGCGTCGGCGCCTTATGCCTGGCATTCAACCACCTGGACCCGCTTGCGGCTTCGCGTAACTCGCACCGCCGAAAATCACTTTCGCCTCGAGGGAAAATCCTGGAACGACGGAACCCCCGAACCCCAAACCTGGATGGTCGCGGCGGATGTCTCCGACGCGCTCTCCGCCGGGCGCGCTTCGCTCTCGGCGCTTCCGTTCTCCGGGCTGCCGCTCCGATTCACCGATCTGCGCGTCAAACCGTCATGACGCATCGCTTGCATCCTGCTCAAATTCCCCGTAAAAGCTGTTGAATTCCCGATTGTCGGGAACATCGCACACTCAAAGGAAGGAACCTATCCATGGCAGCATCGAACGGTAAATCCAAGTCCGGCAAGTCTCCCAGCAAGGGCGAAATTCTGACCAGCGCGGCCGAGACCACCGGCCTGTCGAAGAAGCAGGTCTCTGCAGTCCTCGATTCACTCCACGGCCAGATCAAGAACGCGGTCGGTAAGAAAGGCCCCGGCGTATTCGCGCTGCCGGGCCTGATGAAGATCATCGTGGTCAACAAGCCTGCCACGAAGGCCCGCAAGGGAATCAACCCCTTCACGAAGGAAGAACAGATGTTCAAGGCCAAACCCGCTCGTCGGGTTGTGAAAGTCCGCGCGCTCAAGAGCCTGAAGGAAGTCGTAGCCTGAAAGTAGAATAGAAGCGGGCCCGGCGTCGATTTGACGACGGGTCCGTTTTTGATTCTCGCAACATCTGCGGATCACGAAGGATTCGCCGATAGCTGCGACAATATCCACGCATCGTCGAACGCCTCGTCGCTCAATTCGGCGTCACGCCCGGATGCGCCGCCGTGCCCGGCGTCCATATTCATCTCCAGCAATAACCGGGAACGATCCTTGGCCTTTTTTTTGGCAGCGCGAAGTTTTGCCACCCATCGCGTCGCATCCCAGAACTGCACCTGGCTGTCGTTCAGCGACTCGCGAACGAGCATCGCCGGATAGGCCTGCGGCCGCACATTCGTGTACGGATCATAATCGGTGATCCATTTTCGCTGTTCGGGAATATTCGGATTGCCCCACTCCTTGTATTCGAGCGTCGTGAGCGGGACCGATGGGTCGCTCATGTCTGCAAGCACATCCACCCACGGCACGTCCGCGACCGCCGCCCGGAATAGCTGCGGCTTCTGATTCACGACGGCGCCGATCAATAGTCCGCCCGCGCTGGCTCCCTCAATTGCCAGCAGTTTTCGCGATGTGTAACCCTCCCTCTCGAGAAATTCGGCGGCGGCGACGAAATCTCCGAACGTGTTCTGCTTATTTTGCATTCGCCCCGCGTCGTACCAGGCCCGGCCATACTCGCCGCCGCCGCGCACATGGGCAACTGCGTACGCGACGCCGCGATCGAGAAGACACAAGCGCGTGCTCGAGAAATAGACGTCGTTGGAATCTCCGTACGAGCCGTATCCCTCCATCAACAGCGGACGCGGATGGTCTTTGCCGGGCGCATCCGAGACGCGATAGACGAGGGAAACTGGAATCCTCGTCCCATCTTTCGCCGTCGCAAAGAGGCGTTCCTCGCGAAAATTGGCCTGATCAAAGCCGCCTCCCACAAATTGCTGCTTCATGAGCGTCCGGCTTCCGTCGCTCAGGCTCTGATCGAAGACGCGCTGAGGGGTGGTGAGCGAAGTGTAAGTGAGTCGGATGGAAGGGGGATCAAATTCGTAATTGTCCCCCAGCGCAACGGTGTAATCCGGTTCATTGAAGGCTAATTCCGGCGGATTCAATTTCCCCCCCGCCGAGGGGTCGCCGGTCCCATCCGGCAATTTCGCAAGCGCGAGCTGCGGCAGGCCGTTGAAACGTTCAGTGAGAACGAGGTTGTGGGCAAACAGGTCAAAATCATCGATCTTCACGTCGTTACGCGTCGGGACCAGCTCGGACCAGTTGCGGCTGCCCGGATCGGAATCGGGAGCCGACACGAGACGGAAATTGCGGCCGGTATCATTGACGCGAAGATAGAAGCGCCTGTTGCGGTGATCGGCGAAATACTCCCGCCCTTCCACCCGCGGCTCGATCAGGACCATCCCTCCCCCGCCGTCGGCGGGAATTGCCCGGGCGTCGCTCGTCGTCGTGCTCTGGCTGGAGAGAATCAGGAATTTCCGGTCGCGCGTCCGGGCGACAGAGATCGAAAACTGCTCGTCCTTCTCTTCGTACAGCAACTTGTCCATTTCGACCGGCTGGCCGAGCACATGGCGAAAGAGCTGATCGGCGCACTTCGCGGAATTCTCTTTTACGTAGTAGATGGTTTTGTTGTCGGCGGCCCAGTCAAACGAATCGACAAGCCGAATCGTATCGCCCCGTAATGTGCCGTCGTGGAGATCCTTCACCTGCATCACATATTGGCGATTGCCGGTGATGTCTGTGGCGAATGCGAGCAAATTGCCGTCGTCGCTGACTGATCCGGGCCGGTAGTCGAAAAAGGCGTGGCCCGCCGCGAGCACGTTGGCGTCCATGACGGTCTGCGCCGAAGCGCCCGGCGAACCGTGCCGGCGCAGGTAGACCGGATAGTCTTTGTCCTGCGCGTTCAAGGTGGAGTACCACCATTCCCCGTCCCGATAGGGAACGGTCTCATTGATCGCCGGCAGCCGGTCCGACATCTCCTTGTAGAGCCGGTCCTGGAGTTTCTCGGTCGGCTTCATGATCGTTGCCGTATAAGCGTTCTCCGCCTTGAGATACTGGATCACCGCCGGGTCGGACTTGTCGCGCAGCCACCAGTAAGGATCGATCACCGCTTCCCCACCTTGCATCACTTGAGTGGGAATTCTTTTCGCCACCGGCGGCGTGGGTCCACATCCGCTGGCGCAGACAAAAACCAGAACTGCGGCCGCCAGCCACCGCCCTGAAAAGAAGGAACATTTCACCGGCAACTCCTCGCTCGGAACTTCGAATTTGTCCACGGCGCCAAACTAACCGGACGGGTCACCATCGCACAATTGATCGGCGTGAATCTTTGGTCACTTCGACGGTACACAATGGTGAAGTGACTGATTTTCAATCGAATCACCTCCGAGGCGGAATGAGAACCTATCTGCTCAAAACAGTGGCCAAGTGGTCGAAACCTATTCTCGTCGTGGCGGCGCTTTGCGCTTTCGTGCCACGCAGCACGATCGCCGCCGAAAGGAAAATAGAGCTCGACGCGGCCAAGGGTCTGGGCGGTTGGACCACCGCCGGCGACATATCGATCGATCCGAACAGAGGCCCGGGAGGTACCGCGGCGATCAAGGTGGGGGCCGGCGGATCGGCACTCCTCAAGCTGCGCGACACGGACGGCTCCGGTAGCGTCGATATGTGGGTATTCGACGATGTTACGACGCCATCCAATTTCAAAACCAATCGCGTCGGACCACGATGGGGATTGGTTGCGAGCAATGGACGCGTACTCGCCACGGGAATCTTCTACGCGCCCTATCTCGGCGGCAACGAGGGATACACCGCGTCCGCCTGCGACGGAAAGGCGTGGTTCGATCAACTTTTCTGGCTCGGCGTGAATCGCGCCCCCGCGATGGCACAAATGGACCATCGAACTGGATGCCGACGCGAATATACAAATCCTTCACGACGATAAGCTCGTCAATTCCATCGACTCGACCAAGACCGGTCTGACCGGGTTCAACTCGATCGCCGTATGGGGAGATGACGGGAAAGACAATCCACAGACGATCCGGGTTTCCGACATCTCCATTTCGCTGGGTGGAGCGGCCAGACCTCTGGTTCGAGCGGAAGAAGACCCCTACGACGCGAAGACAGTCGCCGGGGACGCCGCGAAAAGGAAATCGCCGCACTTCACCTCTTCGGAACTGAAGTCGTCGGTTTCGCAATACGGCATCACCTGGACATTCGATAAGCCGAGTCCCGTGGGACAGTTTGTAAACGGGGATTGGTACGTGGTCGGCCCCGTAACCATCGCGTCGATCGATCCCAAGCCGCTGTGTGGAACGGAAATTCCGAGCAATCAACTCGATCACATGGACAAGGAGAAACCCGAATCGCAACGTGTGAGAAACGGGTTCATGCTCAATCCTCCCGCCGAAATGAAAGTCGCCTACGACAGTGGCGTACGAAATTATTTCGACCCTTCGCTGATTCAAAAGCTCCCCGTTTCGATGAAGCCCGGCGACTCGCTCGTCTCCACGATCAGCATGCCCAAGAATCTCGTGCTCCACGCACAACTGCAAAACAAGATCGAGCGCGGCGATGACGACAGCAGCCCGATTCGAACCGCGGCGGTGCTGACGTCCGTCGCGAAAGTCCAGCCGGCGGATGCCTTCCGCCCGGCCTTCTGCGACCGGTCGCAAAAGATTTATCTGGCCCGCGATCTGAAGCGCGATCTGCTTCCCAAGGCCGCGGCGACAAAGAGCCTGCCCAATATTGCCCAATTCGTTCGTTTCACGGAGCGGCCCTGGGTTGGCACCTGTTTCTTCGGATTCGAGGAGCCGGCCGAAAACATGCCGCAATACGGACGGGAATATGGCCGAGTGGTCGGAGAGTCCGCGCTCCTCCTGTGCAGTGACCTCAAGCCGGGGGAGAAAGAGCCGCTGCTGATCAACTTCGTGCAGATCGGAATCGACCTCGGCGGAATGGTTCGCGCCGGCCATCCCGGCTGGACCGGCTATGGCGGGCACGGCAGCGGCCGCAAGCTCCCGATTGTCTTCGCCGGGATGTTGCTGGGTGATGACGAACTGGCCCATATCAACCACTCATTTCCGAAAGTGAGCTTCGGCGAGGATGAACAGACCGCCTACGGAAAGTCCTGGACGGGGGCGACCGTGGTCTTTGCCGGTCATTCCGGTATCGACGAAGCCACCGGGCTCGGACGCGACCGCGGAAACGAATGGGGGCCATATGAGCAATCGCCCCCTTCAGCATGGAAGGACGGGCAGATCACCAGCGAATCGTATCGGCGCTGCTGCACCAGCGTCGCGTGGGTCGCCCAGGCTCTTGCCCTGCGTCTGATGCACGCGGAGAAGGCATGGGACCATGACGCCTTTTTCGATTACATGGACCGTTGGGTGGGAGAAAACGATGCCGACGCGGTGAAGCAGATCAAGGCGGCGACGAATCGCGATTTCTCTCCCACGTGGGCACGGCAGGGACAATGCTGGGACGATTTCGTGAACGAGATGTGGACAAAACATCGCTCCACCCTCGCGGCTCCGATTGATGGATGGAAACAGCCGCATGATGACAGCTATTATGTCAACGCGGTTGAAAAGGTGCGGGGAAAGTGAGACCAGCAGAAGAATCAGTGCCATGGGACGTGCACTGTAAGCCGACGTGATGTCGGATGATGCCCTCAATTGACTGATCGCCCTGCATACCGAAAATTCGCGCAATGCAATCCACTGGCCTCGAGCGTATAGAGTGATTCCTGCTTTCGATACAGAGGGCTTTCTCCCGCCCGGCGTTCATCCCGCAACGTTCGGCGAAATCCACGACCGTTTCGGCGGTCCTTCAGAAAATTCGCCGCGCACAAATGGAATCCATCGGCTGGCTGATCGGTCTTGCCACCCGTGCCGGAATTCAGAGAATTGTTTTGAACGGAAGTTTCGTAACGAATACCATTGAGCCGAACGAAGGGGCGCCGGTCACCTGATGTGCGAAGTGCGCGGGTGCGGATTCGACTTCCTCGAAACGTACGGTGAATTGGGGCGTGGGTTCGCTCACGTTCACCATCGACGATCCTTAACGAAACACGAGGCAGCACGCGCGATGCTTTCTGATTTAGCCATCGTCTGCGCAAACTGCCACGCGATGCTGCATCGTTGGGACCGCTGCCGCGCGCTTCGAAGTTTAAAGTTGTTGACCACAATTCAATTGTCTTGAGGTTCAACTAAATCGGAATCGGTGCCCAAGTCCAGTTGCTGCCGAGGATTTCATTGTATTTCTGCTTTAAGGCGGGTAAAGATTCCTGGGAAGGCGACAGATCAACTGCAAATCCGATCATCACAAGCTGGAACGCCACGACATCCGTCGGAAATACCGTCCCGTCGGAAATGGCTGCGACATTCTTGTATTCAAACCTTTCCGCCGCCGGCGCTAACAACGCCACCCGCTCGCCTCTGCCGCGGATGACGAAATTGCGAACCGCGTCAAATCGTGAGCTACCAGCTTCATCGACACCGAACTTCCGGGCGAGTATTTCAAAGGCAATTTTGTGCAGGGCGCGTACGCATTGTTTCGTGTTACACAAGCCATTCTGATGGATGGCAAACTTGCCCTGGGTTTCGGAAATTGACTCGGCGCTCATCTGAAAATCATTCGGCCTATTTGCGAAAGGTTTCAGATTTCGGTTGTCTCACATGACCATCAAGGACGTTGCCCGGCATCTATGCGTCGGATGGGATACGATCAAGGAGATTCAAAAACGCCGCCTGGAAAGCCGTTTCAAGAAGCCCAAACTTAAACATCTCAAGCACTTGGCCATCGACGAGATCAGCATCGGCCGCGGGTATCGGTATCTAACCGTCGTGCTCGACCTGGATAGTGGAGCGGTCGTTCGCTCGGCGGTTAACTGCTTCTTTACTTGAGGGTTAGCCGCGGCGCACAATCGCAATCGTGCCGGAACCCGGAGGCGAACGAACTTGCATTCGCGCACAAGACCTTTCAGAATCATCAGCAACGATTTATGTCGACCGCAACTTCAAAAAGACCCATGGAGGCTTTCGATGTCCAACGCTGAAATGTTTTCGAAGAATATCCTGCAGACCAAAGGCATGATTGATATGTTCCTCAAGGATTTTTCGGAGGCGGACATGCTTTTCCGCCCGGCCAAAACGGCCAATCATGCGATCTGGCAGATGGGCCATCTGGCTAATTCCGTGCGCGGCATGGTCACCACCTGCGATCCCACCGTCGCTTTCCCATTCGAGGACGACACGCGGTTCGGCAAGAGCAAGGCCTCCATCGACGATCCGGCTTTCTTCCCCAACAAAGCGGAACTTCTTGGCAGATTCGATCAGGCGATGGACATCGCAGCCGCGTGGGTCGGCAAACTCAGCGATGCGGATATGGCCAAGCCAACCCCCGAACGCATGCAGGCATTCGTGCCGACAGTTGGCAATGTGGCGATTCTCCTCGCCTCTCACCCGTTCATGCACATGGGTCAGTTCTCGGTAACGCGCCGAGCGCTGGGCAAGCCGATTTTGATGTGAGACCGCGGTACCGACCAGCCGCACCCGACCCAAAGTCCCCCCGCGACCCAAGGGGTAGTGACCTGACGTAAAGGCTCGCGTCGCTCGCGTCACCTTTAGTTGAAACTGCTTAAGGGTTAGCCGTCGCGCGCGAATCGCGATCGCGCCGCAATCCGATTCGAAACGTCCGCCTCACGCCTGCCAGGATTGGCAGTCGGCCGCACGGCTGGCCTGCCAACTTTGTGGCACTGCCGCCCCGGCTGTGCTCCGGCGCCTGCGGTTGGCGACATCATCAACGACGCCACCATCGGCGGCGCAGAGCCGTGCGCGGCATCAGCACACTCTGAACACAGCCACAGGCAAATCCGAGAATTGTCGGAAAACTGCGATCCGGTTCAAAGCACATGTGGATCAATAATCGGGCAGTTCGACATCGCTTCATCCAGAATCAGTACCCGAGTTTTAGCTCGCGTGATTGCGACCTGTAAGAGCCTCCTGCTTTTCGGATATGGCGGCACGTCGCCGTGCCACACAAAGGGCGAAGTGTGCTGTTGTCGATAGAGCACTACTCCATCAAATTGCTTGCCCTTGCATTTGTGCATATTCATTACGTGAATGCCCCTGATTTGCTCACCTGCCGAGATAATTTGCTCCTGCGTCAATGCCGAATGCAACGCCTCGCGGGCTCTCACGTATGTCCCGTGCGTCATCCACATAGCGGAGAGATTTTCGCAGATGACGCGACCTCGCCCGAAAGCGACCAGGTAATCCAACGATCCCGCTACCTGCTTGAATGCCGCATCATCCGCAAGCCTCACCTCCTGCTTCACCGCTATCCAGTCTTGACGTGGGTCGCCAGAAAGCGGGCAGTCGCCGCTTGCCGAACAAGTTGGTCGGCGGCACGGGCGATCTTTACGCTTGGAATCAGCCGCCCCCGGCATTCCTTGGCATATTACGCGCATTTTGCGGACTGCTCCAGAGCGCCCTTATTGCCTTTTGCACGAAACGCCGCACCGACCAATTCCAGAAGTGTGGCGACATCGACGAATCGCTGCGCCGAAACCTTTGGCTCCAACAGGAATGCGGCAACCCGACTGGAGAGAAAGCGCAAACGCCTCATCGAACAATACTTGATGCATGATTGCAGGATCTGTCTGCAGTGCTGAGGATACCACCGCAACGCCGTGTCCATACGCGGCAATCACTGCCATGCTCTGCGGCGGTGCGCCCGTCTCCGCGCTGATACGGCTCGACAAGATGCCGATGCTTTGACGGATCGACCTGTCGCGATCTTCTGCTTTGGAGCGGAAGCGCATCCTAGAAACGCCCTTATAGGGGGATCCTCGAACTGCCGCCATAAAGAATGTCTCGACCAAACGCAGCGATCTCGGTGCCGGCACTTCGGTTGTTTTCGTCTGCCAAGTCGACCACCAGCGGATTCAGCGTGCTCTTGATGTCCGCGATCCGCTGTGGTCCCACTCCCGGAATGAAATCGTAGATCATTTGATTCGGGTCGGCGAGACAGATCATCTGCGATTTCTCGGCGAGAAGCTTCACGCATTCCCATTGGTCATCGCTGGTGTCCTGCGCCTCGTCAACCAAGACCAACGGATATCGGCATGACACACGGCTTCGAAGGCGCTTTGCTTGCCGAAGTAATTGTGCAGTCAGTGGAGCGAATAGGTCAAAACACACCTGCCCTTTGCCCCGGAACAACGAGACGCGATGCTCCTCCCACGCCTTCCAATCCGCATGGTCTCGCTCAATTCCATTGCACATCGCCTTTTCGTCGTGGGCAAGAACCACGGACAACTGACGCGGGGCACCCAGTAAATACCCATGTGATTTGAGAACCTGCCAAAAAAACGAATGAAATGTCTGCACCGCGAGAGCCAGCCTTATCAAAAGGGATATGCTCTTTTGCCGCATCACGGATTCTCGCTACTGCTGCTCTTGAAAAACTGAGGAATAGAACCTCCTGGCTCGGGTGAAGGCCCACGTGGATTCGAGCGAGCGCCTTGAGCTAGCGCCAGAGTCGTCTTTCCGCTGCCGGGGCCGCCCGTGACAAGGCAATGCCCGTCGGCATTGAGGATAGACTGCCGTTTTTCGCAGATTTTGAGGCTCAATCGGTCTCTTTCCCTTCTGTCTACTTCTCGTCAGGCGTTGGCTCGGCCTTCGGGGGCACGGCGACCGTCTCAGGCTTGGGGAAATCCGCATACACCCGCTTCATGAACTCGACAACCGTTGCGGGCAACTCTGTTGCATTACAGAGCGATACGAGGCGCGCTGCGTAACCGCTTCCCTTTTCGTTCTTGAGGAGTGAATACGCCAACGTCTTTACCGCCTCCGCTACTGGGACATTGCCCGGCGGGACAAGTCCTGGTTTCTCGCCGCTTTCGCGGACTTCGACGAGTAATTCCCAGAGCCGTGCCATCGGGATTTCCTCAATTAGCAGTTTCTCCGCCCCGGCGTATGTCGTTTGATAAGCGACTCGATAGGAAGCCTTTAGTACAGTGTCTTCATCCGGCTTTCGCCTCTTCGCGTCGTAAAGGGCATAGGCGTTGATCTGAAGCAGCCGTGAAGAATGCACCGAACTCGGGTAGTGCCCCATCACCGTCCACGCATATCACGCTCACGCCGGAGAGGTCGAGCGGATAGAACGTATCCGGATCTGCTTCTTCAAGTTTCTCCGCCACCGCCAGGATGATGTCCTTCTCGGTAATGCCTTCGCCAACGATGACTCCGCGCCGAGCATCGCCTCGGCTATTCCACGGCGGGCATGGCGGCGGTACGTCTTGCCCTTCAATGTGGTTCCTAACGTCAATCCGTTCGCCGTCACAACCGCATCATCGCTGCGCCGAAGAATCTGGATCTGCTCCGGCGCGAAACGCTCAATGACGTATGGCGAATGCGATGTCACGAAGCATTGCTTAGTGTTCTCAAGCAAATACTTGGCAATCCGCCGTTGCGTATGGGGTGGCAAGGCGATTTCCGGCTCCTCCATAGCGAAGATCACAGAGTCCTTCTTCATCTCCGCCAAGAACGACAGCAATGCAAGCACCAGCGTGTTGAGGGTGCCCGTGCCCGCCTCCTGAAACGGTACCGATTCCTGCCCCTTTGAAATCTTCATGAAGAAAGAGATCGTCTTCCGCAAATGCTCTCGCGTAAGCTGTGAGACGAAGAGTTGGGTCGTTCGACCGTCTGCCGTGATGGGTATGTATTGGCCCAGCCGCTTCTCGATGTTCTCAAGTACAGGCGCAAGGTCTGTCGCTCCGGCGTCAATCGGGGGGTCCAGCTCGCGCAACGTACGAATCGCGTTCTCCCAGATGCCTGTGCGGCTTTTTCGCTGTTGCAGGATAATGTCTAGCAGTGAACCGCGTTCGAGGCTCAATGCGCGATTCCCCGTGCGCAGCGTTCGCAGGTAAAGGAATCCGAAAAGTTGCCGAACCGAACGCGGAACATCGAAAGGCTCGCCGTCCTCCTTGGCGGGTCCGCCGCAGAAGACGGACCTCGCTTCGAACTCATCCTCCTCGGCATTGTATTGCGCAATGGCCTTCAGGCGCAGGCACTCGGTTACATCAGCATCGTCAACCTTGTCGATTTCGCCGGACGCAAGCAGCCGCTTTTGCTTCAAATGCCAGTGCTCAAGTTGGGCCACGCATTTCGTGGCAAGTTCTTCCGTTAGATCGATCAGCACGACCTCGATTTCAATGGGAATCGGCCTTGCGGGTTCGGTAGAGAGATTCAAGTATTTGGAGTTATAGAAATCGAACTCCTGGACAGGTGGGAACCTCTTGAGCCTGTCCAGCCCCAACACAAGCTCCAAGGCTTCGCAGATCGTTGATTTCCCCACGTTGTTCATGCCAATGAGCAGCGTATGCCCGTCGAAATAGAGCGTGGCTGAGCTAATGGCGCGAAAGTTCTTGATGTCGAGTCTAGCAACCTTCATTTGGATTAGCCTCCATCACTTGGTCTCAACCTCGTCGTCAAGTCCCAATTCTCGAAGCGCGGCTCGAATCTCAACCACCCGCTGCACGGTCAGGCCATGCTCTGGGGCGCAGCTCCAAGGTCGGCGCGGAAAATTCAAACGGGACGGGAAAATTCAAACGTAACTGCTTACCGTGCCGCAAATGCCTCGAATTGCAGGGCGGAAAGTCACCAAAATCCAACTGCCGACCCATTGGACCGTGACAATCACCGGGTAAATGCTGTTGAACACCGGCCGCACGCTAAACAGACCCCCTTTTCCCTGCTATGAGAAAATTCAACTTTGACAGTACCGCTTGGCAGGTGGAAGCGGTGGAGTGAACGGCACCAATCACTCAAACAGTTCGTCGGGGAAACGATTTCGGGCAACGATGATCTGGCCAACAGATTTCTTCCGTGCCCCGGCCGCGTTGGCATAAACCCGAAATGCCTTGTTCTTCGGAAGCGTTGCCATGATCGCATACTGGTTTTCATCTTCGCCTTTTGACCTACGCCGTGCTCCCACGAGGTCGAGCACCTGTTGGTACTTTAAGCAACAAATCTGCCGATCCTTAACGCACACGAGGGCAATGAAGACCCTGAGGGAGACGCTGGAGATCGCCTCCAATTCTTCCAAGTGCACCTGGGTAAATGTGAACGGGTATTCCCGGAAAGGCTTGGTGGGCTTGCTGGCGTACTTGATGTACAGGCCGATGTCTTGATTGATTCGATAGGAGTTCCTCAGCAGCCCCGCGGATGTTCTCAACGAATTTATCGCCGTGAACGCCGCATGCTCCGCAATCTGAATCAGTGCGGAGCCGTGGTACATGTGATCATCGTCAATAGTCATAACGCCGTCCTTCGCCGCAAAATGCCGGCATTATACTTGCCTCGATCGGATGCGTCGTACTGACCGCTACCGCCGCCCGTCTTCATGCCCTTTTTTGTAGGCCGCTCGAACGACGTTCATGAACGTGGCAAATCGCCTTCTCTGTAGGGCGGTAGGATTTCCGCGGACAAACTGCTCTTGCCAAATCTGATAGACCGCATCATCAACCGGAATCTGAACGTCGCGTCCGTCGATTTCCACACGAAGGTAACGTCTCCTGCCTGACGAGATGCTGACTTCGGTCACGCTGACTTTCACATCCGGATCTTTTGCCATCTGTCCTCCCTTTTCTGGTGAAGCGAACTGAACATTGTGCCGATGGCCGGGGATTTTTCAAGTGGCTTGCCCCGCGACGATCCGCCTTTCGGCGACCCTCCCCGATGCGCAGATCACTTCATCGGCCCGCTTGGTCGTCTGTAAAATTATTGCGATTTAATTGTCGTTCTCGATGGCAGTGCGGACAAGAAGTATCGGGAGGTTGATGGCGTGCTTGGCCGGGGTGGGGGAGCGGCCTGCCGGGACGGTCAAAAAGAGGGGCAGGAAAAAGAAAAGACTGCCATGGATGAATCGGGCGATGATCAATAGCGCATAATTTCTACGTCACCGTCGTCCGACGGTTTTACGAGATCAAAGTCAGGTGTGAAGCGTTAGGCTTCACGAGCCACCTCTCTCGATGTTGATGGTCACGTCTCGCCAGACTGGTACATCAGGGGGATGACCCCACGCTGCCGTATAAGGCGCTGGTGACCCGAGAGAGCGCAAGGCTTTTCCGAGGCTTTGCGCCTTGGGAAAATTCAAACGGGAGGGGTCCAAATGCCACGGCCAGCGCCGTTCACCCACAAACCGTGCAACGACGGACGCCATTGATCGCTCAGGAAATGGTTTCACGGCCTTATTCTCTCTCGCCCGCCGCTTCGATCAGGCTGCGTTCCCGCTCGATTTCCAGCGTGAGTTCTTCTTCACTGGGCAGGAATTGCTGAAAGGAGCGGAGAAAACCCTCGCAACGATTCGTCACCCGCCGGGTGACGAATGACTGCCAGATTGGATTCTCTACCCGACAGGTAGATTATTTCCAGTCCCGAGGATTGGCTCCCCGTCGGGGAGCCTTTTTCATCTGGTTCCAATTCGCTACCCGGCAGGTAGCGAATTCCCAGGCCATCGGTGTAAATCAGGTAAAACTGACGAAAGTTCTTCAGATTGGCGATCGGTATCAGGTGGGACGGACATTTTTGCCTGTCACGCGTCCATCAGTGCGGGCATTCCTGCCCGCCGAGTAGACACGACATTCCGCAGAACAGAACGGATCGGCTCGGGAGGCGGAGTACCGCCTCCGCTCCCCGGTCCGTAACAGACAAGAATGTCTGTCCCACCGGGGGGAGCTTGGCTCCTCCCAAAAAGTTGGGCACACCCGGAAGGATCGCCTCAATCGGGAAAATTCCAATTTAATTTCTTCGCGTAAACTTCGCGCCATCGCGACTTCGCGGTTAGTTCCAATTGATGTTCTTTCACAGCAGCGGCGACAACAGCGCAATTGCGCTGTCGCCGTACCGGCGAATTGCTGTTCCGCGACTTCCACTCTTCCAGATCGACCGGCGTCGAATCCGCCAGATATTTGCATTGGACCTGGCGAAGCCGCTCGGTGACGGCTGCGCCGTACATCAGCACACTCAGCTCGAAATTGAGATTGAAGCTGCGCACGTCTAAGTTGGCCGATCCGATGATCGAAAACGCATCGTCGACCGTGACCGTCTTGGCGTGCAGCAGGCCCGGATGATAGAGGTGAATGCCGACGCCGGCTTCCAGGAGACGGCCGAAATGCGCCCTTCCGGCGGCGGCGGTGAAGAGATGATCCGGCGTGAAGGGAAGCAGCAGCTTCACTTCCACATCCCGATCCGCCGCCATCATCAGCGCCACCAGCGTCGTTTCGTCCGGCACAAAGTACGGCGTGGTCAGCATGACGCGCTCGCGGGCGCACTGGATCGCGGCGAGGAATACGCGCCGAAATGTTTCGCCGGGCGCGCTGGGACCGGTCGGGACGACCTGCATCGCGATGGCATCGTCGGCCTGAAGCGGTGCACTGAAGTTGACCGGATCGACGTTGAGCATTTCCGACGTTTCAAATCCCCAATCCTCGGCAAAGATGATCGACAGTTCGCCGACCACTGGTCCGGTGAAGCGGCCGGTCAGGTCGCACCACGGATTTCCGCGGCGGCCTCCGTACGAAGCATCGATGAGATTGTGACTGCCCGCGAAGGCGACGCGGCCGTCAATGATCGCGAGCTTGCGATGATTGCGAAGATCCATTCTCGGAAGCTGCCGCTGGATCGGCGCCACCGGCAGCGCGCGGGCCACCTTCACCCCCGCCACGATCAGCCGCCGGGCCAAACCGTCGTGGTGGAAAAATGTACGCGACGCCACTGCGTCCACCAGCACGCGGCAGGCGACGCCGCGCCGGGCGGCGCGCTTCAACGGCCGCGATGATCCGCTGGCCGGTCGAATCATTGGAAAAAATGTAATAGAGCAGATGAACCTGCGATGTAGCTTGTGAAATCTCGGCCACCAGGCTGTCGGCTAATTGGGGGGCGCTGTCGATGAATTGAACGTTGTTCCCCGTGAGCACCGGCATTCCGCTGATCTTTTCCGCCTGGAGGATCATGGGTTCGTAGGCAGGAAGCAGATTCAAGCTGTGCGAGCGAAGGGAGCCGCCGGGGTGGCCAGCGCTCCCGGCATGTTTCGGGTCCGCGGATTTGGCTCCTTCGCCGCTGGGATGGCGGAACCGGGCGATCATTTCGCGGTGCCGTTCGACGCGGCGCGGACCCAGTCGGGTCTCGCCGACCAGCATATAAAGCACGCCACCGATGTAGGGGTGGATAAAGACGATCCCCAGCCAGGCCATCGACGCGCCGGGGGCAAGTTGCCGGCGCAGGATGGTCGGAATCATTCCGATGCGAATCAGCCAGCCGAGGGCAATGTAGAGGGTAATCCAGTGCATGAGACAGCGCGGGCATTTCAATCGATTGGCGCGGGAAGGACAACTCGGGGGGTCAGACATTCCTGTCTGATACGCGGTTGCGAGTGCGGGCATTCTCTGGGGGGTCAGACATTCCTGTCTGATACGCGGTTTCGAGTGCGGGCATTCTTGCCCGCCGGGCAGACGCGACATTCCGCAGTTCGCGAGAGAGCGGACCGGCTCGGGAGTCGGAGTACCGCCTCCGCTCCCCAGTCCGCGACAGACAGGAATGTCTGTCCTCCCACGGGGGGAGGCACACGAGGCGACGACCCGATCACTTCACCGCCACCGGCAGTGGCGGGCGGGCCGGGACATCCCAGAAGGCAACGGGCGCATCGTTGTCCGGGAGCGGCTCGTGAACGGCAACCGAATCGGTTGTGTCCTGAGGCTGCGGAATGGAGAAAACCGTGAACGGGGCCGGCGTCTGGCGGATTGGAGGAATGGCCGCAATCACCCCGGCCATCGACTGCGGCCCCGTTGGGTCAACTCCTGAAGCGACGTGCGGGTCGGGCAGCGTCTGCGTTCCTTTTGCAAACAGATGATCGACATCAACCGAAGGCGCACTCACCAGCGAGCCTGCAGGTAGACGGATTTGCTCGGGCAGATTCGAGGTCGATGCGAATGCAAGGTCGGGGAGATCGGCATCACGCGGTTCGATTGCCGCATGCCGGCCGTCGGAGGCAATCATCCGCGGAGCGACCAGCGGATTGGCGGGCGGCAGCCAGTCACGAACGGAAACCGGGCGAACGAGCGCCGTTGAACCGGGCTGCGGCGCGCCCGCCGAGCCAAGAATCGACGCCAGCGGCGCCGGCTCCTGCGGCATCGTTGTCGGCGTCAGGGGATGGTGGAGCGTTGGCGCCTTGGGTTTCGGGGCATCGGCCAGCAACTTCATCGCGGGACGTGTTGACGGCTTCGACGCCGGACTCGCCAGAAGAGAATTGCCTGGCGTCTTCGGATCGGCCTTCGTTGCGGTTGCCGTTGCGATTGCGGTCGCGGTTGCGGCCTGTTGCGCTTCGCCTTGCGGAGTGCGTGTCACCCACGGGACAGCGACGAGGCACAACGCCACCACCGCCGAATAACGGATGAGCCTTCCGGTGAGTCGCGTCATGTGCCACCTCCGGGCTTCGCCTGGATCATCAGTTGAACGGAAGCGCCCTCCTCAGGCAGGAGATTCTTATTGGTCTCGAGCTTCATGAACGGCTCTTCCTTCATGGTCATGTCGGACTGAAAAACCGTTTCATCGGTCACGGGGAAAATCGAAATCAGCGTGCCGGTCAGGTCCGCGCCGTACATTTTATAGTCCTTGGTGGGATCGGGCTGGCGAAGAGCCGAGCCGGTGAATCGCCATTGAAAATGCGGCAGCGGCTTGCCGGTCCGCGGCTCGTTCATGGTCCGCTCGATCGGGACGATCCGCTGCTTGCCGCTGACGCTGGTCCAAACCAGATAGAGGCCAACAATCGGGCCGGTCGCTTCCTGCCCTTCGCCGCGCGCCGGCTTGCCGGGGGTCAGGCCCAGGTCGCGGAGGGCCTTGTCGACTTCGCTCGGCTTGGCGTAGTACGTAATGACCGTCTCGTGGGCCTTCTGGCCGAGTGGGGTCGGATACGAGGCGACGACCTCGATCGGATAGATGTCCTTCAGGGACGGCAACTTTCGCGGCGCGATCTTCGCAGGAATCAGGATCGTCTTTTTCTCCCGATCAACCACGATCGGGTCAAATGCCTGCCCCGCCGCCCCGGCGTGATTCGAAAGGCAGACGACGACATTGCTCTGGTCGGACCCTTCGTTGTCGATGTTGCAGGTGGCGAGATAGATCTGCCCCCCCTGGACGACCGGGGAACCATAGACCTCACCAGGCGCCTGCACCGCCGGGTCGGTTCCGACATCCAGCGTCCATTGCCCCTTGCCGTCGGCCAGGCTGATACCATGGAGGATGCCGGCCAGATCGGCGGCGTAAACCATATCGCCGGCGATCGCCGCCCCTGCAAAAAAGGGCGCTTTGCCGTCGTAGATCCATTTCTCGGCGCCGCTGGCGATGTCCCAGGCGCGAATCTTCCCGTCGGTTGCGGTAAAAACGCCGAGATTGTTCTTCACGGCCACGGTGGAGAGGACGCCGCCGGGAACATCCTTCCGCCAGCGGACCTGTCCGCTGTTGAAATCGACCGCGACGATTTCTCCCTTGGCGCCGGGAATGAGCTTCTTATCAAAACGAATGTTGCTGCACGCGACGAGCACCAAGTCACCGGCGAGCGTCGGACCGCCCCAGGGATTTAACTTCAGCGGAACTTCCCAGCGCACACCGCCGTCGGCAGAATTGAGGCAGATCAGGGCGCGATCGCCGCACTTGTCGTCGTCGAGATAGGCGCTGGCGGCAAAGACCTTTCCGCCGGTCACGAGAACCGGCGCATCGACGTGCCATTTATCCTTCCCCTGCTGCCAGAGAAGATTCGGAGCCGGCCTGGGAAGCGCATCCTCGCTGGGAGGAACGGCCAGATTTCCGTCTTTCTGTTTGTCCTGTTCGTATTTGGCAACCAGTTCCGTCCAGCGTTTTTCGATGACCGGCTGGACGGCGCTTAGTTCCTGAGGGCGGCCATCAAGGTTGACGTGCATGACATCGACGCAAACCACACCCGCATTTCCGCCACCGGTGTAAACACGGCCGCTGTCGACGGTGACCGCCCCTTCCAGGTGGATGAGGTGGCCCGGCAGCGGAAATTGCCAGAGCGGCACGCCACTGTCGGCTTTCATGCAATAGAGCGTTGCGCCGTCGGTCTGATGCATTCCATCGCCGAAGACGATCAATCCGCCGACGACGGCCGGGGCAGAGACGACGGGCATCTTGAGAAACGGCGCGCTTTTGACCCACAGCTCGCGGTCCTTGGGCGCTTCCTCGAGCGAAAGCCCCTTCACCGAAGAACTGTTAAACGCCCCCAGTGCGGAAACGAACAACTCCGAAGCGGCCGGAACGACCGGCCCGACATAGTTTTCGCCGGTCTTATAAACCCACAGAACCTTGGGCGCGGCGGGACCGGGCTTGTCGTCGAGATTGCCGGTGCGCTGAGGATTGCCGCGACCAGTCAACCAATCGGCCGCGGCCACGGGACACACTGTAAAAAGCGAAACGAAAATCGCCGCCGCCGAAATTCCAAATTCCAAAGCCCAAAGCCCAAAACAATTCCAAGCTCCAAGAAGAAAATTCCAAACAAGAGAAGATTTCTCTTCTTGAATTGTTTGGAATTTTCCCCTTTGGTTTTTGGGATTTTTTTGGACTTTGGAATTTGGGCTTTGGAATTTCATGAAAGTTATTTGGCCGAAGCCGTCAACACACCGCCGGTCCACTGCGGATTCCCGAGGAGGACCGCTGATTCCTGACCTTCATTATTCATGATGAGATCCGGCGTTCCGTCGCCGTTCAGGTCAAAGACGGCGATGGACCGGGTATTGAAAATGCGCTGATACAGACCGATTTCCTCGGTTGCATCGGTGAAGGATCCATCCCCATGGTTGCGGAAAAAACGATTGGGGCCGTGGAGGCAGCCGACGAACAGGTCGGGGCGGCCGTGGCCGTTGTAATCCACGAAGGCGGCGCAGGTCGCCTCGCCGATCGATTTGGAAAGCGCGCCGGAGGCGGCGGTGCTATCGGCGAATTTTCCGCGCCCGTCATTGCGGAACAATCGGCATGAGCCCTCACGCTGCGGAACGAAAAGGTCGAGGTGCTTGCTGCCGGTCCAGTCGGCAAAGACGGGCGTGACGCCGGCGGGCTGATAATCGATTCCGCTGCCCTTGGCCTCGACAAAACCGTTCGGCGTATTGAGCACCAGGACGCCATGACCGGCATTGAAGAGAAAATCGGGACGGCCGTCGGCATTAACGTCGGCGACGAGCAGGCAGTCGCCTTTGAGGGTGGCGGCGATCCCCCTGGCCCCGAGCCCGACGCGATCTGAGACGTCCTCGAAGAGTTTGGGAAACGACGGCGCGTTGGGAAGCGCCGGCTTGGTCGGATCGGGCGGAGGCGGCAGCGTCTTTACGTCAACGCCCAGATTTCGATAGAGGCGCAGGCCGCGATAGCCGTCGGCCAGGAGAACGTCCGGCTTGCCGTTGCCGTCGTAGTCGATCCAGGCGCACGCCGTCACATAGGAATACCCGCTCTGCGGAAGACCCGCGCTGACGTCGCGGAATTTGCCATCGACGTTCAACATCAGCTTCGGGCCGGACGGCGTCGCGAGAAGCAGATCCGGCTTGCCATCCCCATTGAAATCCCCCCACGCCACCGCATGGGCGCCCTCATCCAGGCCGAGCGCCGTTTCGTCGAGCGTGCCGCCGCCATTATGCAGCAATGCCGCTCGGCCAGCGCCATACAGGCAGAAATCGAGCTTTCCGTCACCGTCAAAGTCGGCGACGGCAATTCCCGCCGGCATCGGATCGGTTCGCGCCAGCGGCGCGTAGTGGGTGAAGCCGGGCATGCCGGCGATGAGCCGGAATTCCTCGACGCCCCATCCCATGAAATCGCGCACCGGGTTGTAATCCTGGATCTTCATCGACGCCTTGAGGCGCTGGAGCTTGGCGGTGCGGAGCTGAAGCGTCATCTTGTCCCCGTCCACCATGCAGGGGATCACGACCTCCTGTCCGCCCAGGATCAGCGGAATCATCGACGCCAGTTTTTCCGGCCTGCCGCAATAGCTTCGCAGGAGATAAGGCTCGGCGTGGGTCATCACCCACCAGTCGCCGGCCCCGACCTGATACCAATATCCGTCGATGCAGCATTCGCCGGCGGAGCCATTGTGGAAAAAGACGGCGGTTTTTCCCGGCTCGGCCCAGGCCATGACTCCCTGCCACTCGCGCGGATTAAAGCCACGCTGCCCGATGTCGTGTTTGAACGTTGGGCGAGGGTCCTGGCCTTTCAGGTCCTGTATTTTTTTGTAGACGATCAGGTTCTTTTGCTTGTCCACCGACTCGACGCGGAGCACGATCACGTTCGTCGATTCATTGAGGATTCGGCCCAGCGGATATTCCGCCTCGATGTAGGCGCGGCCGGACGCGGAACCGCGCAAAACGCAATCAGAATCAAGATCCAGCTCGTTGCTATGGGAAGCGACCTGGTGAAATTTTTTTGCATCCTGCACTTCCTTATCGTTTAGCCGCTCCGCTTGCGGTGCGCGTTGCGCGATTCTGAGCGTCCGCAAACTTCAGAAGAAGACCCGGCGAGGCCGCCGGGGCTAAACTGCGCCAAACTGGCCTACTGGTACTGCACGTTGGCGAGCCGTTCTTTCGCGATGTCGGCCCACTTGCTTCCGGGATGATCGGTTACAACGCGATTGAGCAATTTCTTGGCTTCCGCGTTCTGTTTCATTTCCGCATAGGCGCGGGCGGCTTCGCACTGTGCGGCGGCGGAAAGCTCCGGGTAGTCATACGTCAGCGGCACCACCATCAACGACTTGGCGGCGTCGGGAAAACGCTTGGCTTCGAGCTGGCATACGCCAAGCTGGAGCTGCGCCCTGGCCCCGACCTCAGCGGCGCTTCGATGCGTCACCTCCGTGTAGTTGTTGATCGCGTTGTCCCACTGATTCGTCTTCTGAAATGCCCAGCCCATGCCAAAACGAGCGTCTTCGACCAGCGGGCTTTGCGGAAAGCGCCCGACCAGCGCTTCATAACTCGCGCGGCTCTGGTCCCATTGAGCGGCCTGAGCGTAGGCCTGGCCGAGGCGATAGAGCGCACGATCCGCCATGTCGGCCGCGCCGCGGAACGGATCCTGATCGCGGAAAGCGAGCAACTGCTCGATCGCCTTGGGCCAGTCGGCAAGCTGGGCATAGGCTTCGCCGGACAGATATCGCGATTGAAGAACGAACGTTGGAGACGGCGGCAGCGGCGCGGCCGGCGCATCCTGCTGGCCCGTGCCCGCGTTGAAGACCGGCGCCGGCGGTTTGAACTGCGCCAGCGCCGCCTTGGGATCGTGACGCCCCAGATAACAAGAGGCAAGCTGGAGCTTCACTTTTTCCAGCATCGCCGGCGACGGCGTGCGCTCGATCACGTCGAGGAGAAGATCGATGGCCGCGTCATTCTCGGCGCGGGCCGACAACATTTCGGCCAGCTCGATGCGCGCGTCATTGGCGACGGGCGAATCAGGATTCGCATCAATGAGCGCCCGGTATTGATCGCGGGCGTTCTTTTCCGCCGGCTGAACTGCGACCATCGACAGATCCACATCCGGCACGACGAGCAATGACGGCGCTTGCCCGCGCGGCAGCCCCTGGGCAAGCCGATCCTGCATCCGCTTGAGCGCATCGCGACGCATGCGATCCCGGGCAGAGTCGATTTCCGCTTCAGCAGTCATCCGCTGGCACCAGGCCTGTTCGTACAAGATCCGCAGCCGCGCCTCGGAACCCGGTGCTGATTTGCCGATCTGATCCGCCTGCAACTGCACCGCATCGGAAAGCGTCTTCACGCCGGCAAAAATCGAATCGATCGTATGATGTGCGGCGGCGAGTTCTTCCGGTTTGGCCGCCGGATTGGCAACCAGCTTCCGCGCCGCGGCAAGCTGAGCCGTGAGATCCTCGCGCCGGCATTGAAGGGCGCGCCATGCCGCACTCGCTGCTTGTGGATGTTTGGGGAATTGTTTGGCGAGAATCTCGAAGGTCGAGCGTGCGTCAGTGAGTTTGCCGGACTCCTTTTGCGCCATCCCCTGTTCGTACTGGATCATCGGCACCCAGTCGCTCCGCGCCTTGTCGGCATAGAGCGCGACCTCGAACTGCTCACGGGTGCGCGTGATTAACACCAGGGCATCGGCCGCCCGATTCGCAGAGCGCATGAGAATCGACTGCCGCAATAACGCCATAGGCGCCACTGGGGAGGAATGAAACGGGTCCGCCTGAAAACGATTCAGCTCGTTGATCGCGCCGTTCACATCTCCCGATTCGGCGATGCACTTGGCTCTTTCGAAGTAAACCGACGGCAAGACCGGCGATTGGGCGAATTCATTGATCACGCGCTCGTAAGCTGCCCGGGCCGCGTCAAACTCCTTCTTGCGCTCCGCCGGATCGGCGAGCAGGGAGCCGATCCGCTGATGACAATATCCGAGCTTGAGCAGCGCATCGGGCGTCTGCGGCCCTTTGGGCTGGCTATTTACAAAGCTTTCCAGCAGTTTGACGGCATCCGTCGACTGTTCGATGACGCGCTCAGCCTGCAGGGCGTCGTCGGCCCCGGCGGGCATCGTGCGGATCGTGCAATCGGCCAGCAGATAGGAAGCGATCGACAAATCGCCGCTTCGATCGAATTCGGGGATGGTCGCCAGCACCTCCATGGTTTTGGGGTAATCGCCCAGGCGATAATAGCTGTTGGCCAATCCCTGCCGGGCGACGTTGATCGACGCGAATTCGGGAAATTTGTCGATTACAACCTGGTAGCGCTTGATCGCTTCGGTGAACATCCCGTCGATGTCCTCTTTGCGCCGGCCGGCATCGGCCGAAGCCGCGACTGCGGTCAGGTAGGCGGTTTCGGCGCGACGAAAAAGGACTTCGCCGGCGAGCGTGCTCTTTGGATACGCATCAAGAAATTTGGCGGCCAGGTCGTCCGATTCCTTGTATTGAGCGGCCAGATGAAGGGCCGAAATCTCCCGCTGCATCGCCTCTTCCGCGCGCTGCGGATTGATCTTTTCGGCAAGAATCTGCTGATACGTGGCTGCCGCCTGGGGAAACTGTTTGGCAAGCTGCTGCGTGTCCCCCAGGTCCATCAGAATATCGCCGCGGCGGATCGCCGCATCGGGATCTTTGGGCGTCAGCTCGGCCGCTTTCTGCACGGCGCGGCGGAGCGTGTCCATGGCGGTATTCAGCGCCTGGGCGTATGACGGGAGCATTGTTCGGATCGGCGGCTCCGATCTGCGCCCGGGCCATCCACCAGAGCGCCTGATCCGACCATTGCGGATGATCTTTCAGCGGATCGAGCAGGCGGAGCGTTTCCGGATAATTCTTCAATTGCAGATTGCAGAATCCGGCGCGAAGCTGCGCTTCCGGCGCAAAAGCAGGTTTGGGGTTCTGCTGAAGAACCGCTGTGAAACCTACAAGAGCATCCGTGTATTTCCCCAATTCGCTCGCCAGCACATTGGTATAAAAGGCGGTGCGAACGACATAGTCCGGAGGCGGCCCATTGACCAGCGCTTCGAGGGCCGCCTTGCGGTCCGGCGACAACTTGGCGGGATTCTGCAACTCAACCTGTGCCGCTTTCTTGTGTTGGTCGTACTCGGCGGCGACCGCCTTGTAGTCAACGGCGGCCTCCGCCCGTTCTCCCGACAGATGATGCGCCCGCGCCAGCAGGTAGCGGGCGTGAATTCCAAAGTCCTGATCGAACGGTGCGAGTTGCCCGAGCGCGCGCCCCGCCGACGCATAATCCCGCAACGCAAAATTCGCATAACCAAGGTGATAGATCCCCAGCGGCAGATAGCGACTCTTCGCGGCGGCCGGATCGACGGTAAACGGCTCGATTGCCGCCTTGGCTTCCTTGAATTTCGTGGTGCGGATCAGCATTTCCGCCAGATCACACGTATTGCGCGCCAGCCATTCGGATTCAACAGACGGCGTTCCATCGGCGGCGGGAGGATGGGCTTTTGCCTGCGCGGCCAGGAGCGGCAGGGCCGCGGTAAAATCATGGGCAGCCTCGTCGAAGTGCTGGTTGGCGACTTGCAGGTGCTGCGGCGCTTCGTTGGGCGCGCCAGCGCCAGGGCATATTCGGCGTTGCCCATCAAACGGTGGCTGTATCCCAGGTAGTAAGCCGCCAGCGGACGATCCACAAAATCCGTCGCCGCCGCTGCTGCGTTCAGGGCGCCAATCAGGTCGGGGAATTGATGGTCGGGCAGCTCGAGGAGTGACAGGCCCAGTCCATACTGGGCCGCCGGCACTTCTTTTCGTCCGCCGTTCGCCCGCAGAAATTCCCGAAACCGATCGCTGGCGGCCTGATAATTCTTTTCGTTGTAAGCCTTCTGGCCGGCGCTGAGAACCATCAGCGCAGCCTGATCGGGATTGATCGGGTCCGCGGCCAAGAGGGGCGAAGGGGCAAGGTAAAGTGCGCAAAGGAACGCCGACGACAACCCACAGCCAATCCATCGCGGCGCCGACAAGCTCCGTCTCATCCGGACCTCCAAATGACCGCGTCGTAATTGCGGCCGCACGATCAACGTCCCAAACGCCCCACTAAACTACCGCGCTCGCAACTTAACGTGCGCTGACGATCTGGCATTTTTTTATGACTGCTCACAACAGCTACCACATCGCCGGCTATCCATCCAACAAGTAGAACGGGTTCTGATTTGAGCCGGCGTTGGAGCGACTGGAGTTGCTTCGGGCAAATCGCGACGCGGTCCGGAGATCGATGAGTGCGTGACAGAATCGGGCGACACAGTTCTTTCCCCCGCTCCCAGTACTCTGGGAGAAGCGAGCGGATTAGGCGACTGCCCGCGAGCGGGTCGGGGTGAGGGCCCTTCGACAATGCTCAGGACGGGCCATCCGTATCGCGCGTTGAGGACCCTCACCCCGCCCCCTCTCCCGGAGTACCGGGAGAGGGGGAAATCTGTTGCGCCGCCGAGTTCGTCACGTACCCAAGATCGATCTGTACGGGATGCGTGATTCGTCTCGTCGTTAACGGTAAGGTACACCGAATCATCACGATGATCCATCCGATCGGAGTCGTCCCCATTTTCGTGAACGCGGGAGCCGCGGTGCTGCCGGCGGTGCTGGGGGCATTGGCCAGCGCGGCGGCGCTGCTGCTCAAGCCGCGCGAGCTGATTGCCACTTGCCGGCGTAAGCCAATGGTGCCGCTCATCGCGCTGGTTGTCGTCGTCGCGGCCGGGATCGGTATCTGGCTGTTCACGGGCTCGTCAAACACATCGGCAGCGCATGTCGCAACGCGGGGCGGAGAGGCGCCGGCGGACCAGACCGACTGGGTAAAATTCGCTGAAGATCTGATACGTCAGGACAATCTGCGGGCGGCGACCGGCGCAACATCCATCACCGCGCCTGCGACTGTTTCGACCGCTGCAACCGGGCCGGTTGGATTGGGCCGGGATTTTGCCCGGTGCGGCTACGACGGCGGTCCGGTTCCCGGCAAGCTTCATCTCCTCTGGCAGCATGATCAGGAAGACGCCTGGTTTCTTTCTTCGCCGGCGGTGGCTGGCGGTCGCGTCTTCGCGGCCTCGTGCCAATCGGATGTGACCGGCAAAATCGGCACCCTCTTCTGCCTTGACGCGAAAACCGGCCGGGTGGTCTGGCAATCGCCGCCGGACGGCGAAACGCCGTTCAAGCCCTTTTTCAGCTCACCGGCGATCAGCGCCGACGGCAAATACCTCCTCATCGGCCAGGGGCTGCATCCCGACGACAACTGCGAACTGCTCTGTCTGGAAACCGCCACCGGCAAGGTCCACTGGAAGGCAAAAACACCGCTCCACATTGAATCGTCGCCGGCGATTTTCGGGGACATGGTCGTGGTCGGAGCGGGCGCGATCGAAAACGATGAACACAAAGCAATCAGCCATCCCGGAATGGTCGTCGCCGTGCGAATCTCCGACGGCAAGGACCTCTGGCGCGCGAACGTAAACGATCCCGAAAGCTCGCCGGCCATCGGGGAAGACGGAACGGTCTACATCGGCAGCGGATTCAACGGCAATGCGGTCGTCGCTCTGCGTAGCGAAACGGATGACGAGTTGAAAGCAAAAAATCTCACTCGCCTCGTCTGGCGTCATGACGCCCCCTATCCGATCACCGGCGGAGTGACGCTCGCCGGCGATTTGGTCCTCGTCGGTGGCGGGAACAGCGACTATGTCTACGCCGCTCCGCATCCGGCGGGCGTGGTCCTCGCGTTGGATCGAAAGAGCGGCGCACTACGTTGGCAGGCAAACCTCCCCGACGCGGTTTTAGGAACCATCGCGGCACGCGGCGACAAGCTCATCTGTCCGGTGCGCGATGGTCGCGTCCTCTGCCTCGATTCGCATGACGGGCACGCGGTCTGGGAGAACCACATCAGCGAAAAAGCCGCCGTCTTGAGCGGTTGCGCCCTGGCCGGACCGCTGGCCTACGCCGCCAGCCGCGATGGATATCTCGGCGTCTTTAATAGCGACACCGGCAAGCTCTTTGACCGCGTCCAGCTCAATGATGACGGCAAGCCGGGACATGACGGCCTGTGTTTCAGCTCCCCGACGATCGTCGGCGGATGCGTATTTGTCGGAAGCGAAACCGGCGGCCTGCGCTGTTTCATCGGATCGGGGTCCGCACCATGAGCGTTGCCGTTCCGCTGGTCCAGGATTTGGCCGACTGCGCCGACAAGGCGCTGGTCGGCATGAAGGCGGTCAACCTCGGACGAATGATCCGCGGCGGATTTCCGGTGCCGGGCGGATTCGTGGTGACCACCGAGGCATTTCGCCGTGGCACGGGTTTTCAACCCGTGTCTGAAAGTGGCACGGGTTTTCAATCCGTGTCTGAAAGTGGCACGGGTTTTCAACCCGTGTCTTCAATTCGGGAAACGACCGACGAGGAAATTTCGAAAAGAGAGAAGACACGGCTTGAAAAGCCGTGCCACGACCTTCCAGCCGAACTGTGCGAATCGATCATCGCCGCCTACCGCGCCATTGGCTCGCCGCCCGTCGCCGTGCGTTCTTCGGCAACGGCCGAAGACATGGTGGGCGCATCGATGGCCGGGCAGTACGACACGTTCCTCGATATCAACACCGAGGAAACATTGCTCGACGCCGTTCGTCGTTGTTGGGCGAGTGTCGACAGTCCGCGCATGCGCACTTATTTCGCCGAGCACGGCATCGATGTGAAACAGGTGGCGATGGCGGTCATCGTGCAGCGTCTGGTGCCGGCGGACGTGGCCGGCGTCCTCTTCACCGCCAATCCCAAGTCCGGCTCGCGCCGCGAAATGCTCCTGGAAGCGAGCTGGGGATTGGGTGAGGCGGTGGTCTCCGGGCGCGTTCAACCGGATGTGCTTCGGATCGATCGCCAGACCGGTCGCGTGCTCGAGGCGCACATCGCCGACAAGCAGATCTACATTCCGCCGGGCCATCATTCGGAACGCGCGGTGGAGGAGGCCCGGCGGCGCATTGCCTGTCTTCGTTCGGCCGACGCCGAAGCACTCTGGCGGATGGGAGAGCGCGCGGCCGACCATTTCAACGCACCACAGGACTTGGAATGGGCGATCCATCGCGGCGAACTTTTCCTGCTTCAGGCCCGCCCGATCACGACTCTCGATGAGGCCGAATCGATCGAAAAGACGCTGCATCAGGAGCGCACGCGCCTGCGCGACGAACTCGCCGCCGGACGCGGGCCGTGGGTCATTCACAACCTCGGCGAAACGCTTCCGCATCCGACGCCGCTCACCTGGAGCGTGATCAGGCGATTCATGTCCGGCTCCGGCGGGTTTGGCGCGATGTACCGCGAAGCGGGATTCGTACCCTCGCCGCTTGTATCGACTCAAGGTTTTCTGGAATGCATCGCCGGCCGTATCTACATGGACCTGGCTCGCGCGCCGGAGATGTTTCTCGAAGGATATCCGTTTCGCTACGACGCGGAGGAAGTACGCCGCAATCCCGACGCCGCCAACGCCCCGCCGACGCTTCCGGCCGGCTCGGCCCTCGACCGGCTCAGTGCGATGCGTAAGGTCGGGGCGGCCGGTCTGACGATCAAGACAATGTCCGCCGATCTGGATGAGCGACTTCGCAAGCAGATCATCCCGACATTCGTGACCTGGTGCGAATCGGAGCGGGCGCGGGATCTGACGGCGATGTCAGCCGAGGGCCTTGCGGCCTGCTGGCGCGATCGGCAGCACCGCGTGCTCGACGAATTCGCGCCGCAGTCGCTGCTTCCCAGCCTCGTGAGCGGCATGGCCCTGGCGGAATTGCAGACCGCATTACAGGAACATTTCTGGGACGAGGATCCACGCCAGCTTGCGGAGATCTTGTCCTCGGCACGCCCTCCCGACCAGACGGTCATCGCTAATAGCGAGCTGTACGAGGTCGCCAAGAGCCATCGTCCGCTGGAGGCATGGATTGCCGATCACGGCCATCGTGCGCCCGAGGAGTTCGACCTGGCCGTCCCGCGCTGGCGAGAAGAGCCCGAGCGATTGCAGCCGATGCTGGCCGGATTGAAGGACGGCGCCGATCCCCGGGCGATCCATCGAGATCACGTCGAGAAGGTGAAGCAGCGCTGGGAAACACTTGCCTCGGCGCTTTCCGATCCGCAAAGCACCGCGCTGCAAATTCAGGTGGACCTCGCCCGGCGCTACGTCGCCTTTCGGGAAGACGGCAAATACTATCTGATGCTCGGCTATGCCCTGCTCCGCGAGGCGGCGATGGAGATCGGCCGCCGACTGGAGGTTGGAGACGGAATCTTCTTCCTGGAAGAAGATGAAATGCTCGACGCCTTGCGGATCGGTTTCGCGCCGCTCAATCTGATCGCACAACGGCGTCTGGCTTACAAGGCCGAATCCCGCATTATCCTGCCGCAGATCATAGATAGCGAAGCCATCGAGACGCTCGGCGAACCGCCTAAACTCCAGGCGGCCGGAACCCACCCGGCTTTTGCATTGTCGTCCGGCGTGGCATCGGGCCCGGCTCGAATCGTGCGTGCCCCGGACGAAGCCGGCAACATCGGACGCGGATATGTCCTGGTCTGCCGCTCGACCGACCCCGCCTGGACGCCCCTCTTCGTCAACGCCGCGGCGCTGGTGATGGAATGCGGCGGCGCGCTCTCGCACGGCGCGGTCGTGGCGCGCGAGATGGGAATCCCGGCAGTCGTGCTGCCCGGCGCAACGGCGCTCTTTGCCGACGGCGAAGAACTCACGATTGACGGCCACCGCGGCGCGGTAGCTCGGCAAAATGCCTCGCCCGACCCGGCAGGCGCGCTCGTCGCCGAACCGGGTCCGGACGATGACAGGGTTGATCCATCGCTGGTTCCCCCGCCACGCGGCGCCCGCGAAAAACTCGCATTCAAACTGGCGATGGGATTTCTGATCGCCTGGAGCGTTTATCTCGCCGCCGCTCTGCTCCTGCCGGAAAACGTCTTCTATCAGCCATCGATGCGGGTCCTGGATGCGGTCCTCTGGCCGCTGGTGCGCACACTCGGGCGTCCCGCGACCGTGGCGATCGCCGCCGCCGTGATGGCCGCGCTCACCATGATCGGCCAATGGCTGCTGACTGATAACAGCCGGCTCGTGGAAGCCAAGCGCAGGTCAGCGATCCTGCAAAAGCACGCCGCCGCGCTTCCGGCCGGCTCGCGACGGCGGCTGGCGCTCTCGGCCCTGGCCGGGCCAGTCCAGGGAAGAATTTTCTTCGCCGCCCTGGTTCCGCTCTGTCTGATGCTGGGACCGATGATCATGACGTTCCTCTGGTTTCCCGCGCGGGTTGACCCGGCGTCGTGGAATGCCGAACCGGGCGCGGCGGTCGATATTGTCGCGACGATCGATAGCACCGTTCGCTCGCCGATCACGCTCCGCGTCGCGCCGCCGTTGCAATTCGACGAACTTTCTCCGCCGCAACGTGAGTTACCGCCGATTCGTCAACGGCTGGAGCGGGTGCTCGCCGAATGGCGCACACCCAGCGATCTTTCCGCACAGCCCTGGGAGATTCAGCAAGCCGCCGAATCCGCTCGGCGGCAGAGGATGTCGAGCCTGGAAGCGTTTTTGAAGCAAGGCGTCCCGCCGCGGAACGTTTCGTGGAAACTCCGTACGCCGGCCAGGACCCCCGGGGTATTTCCCGTTACGGTTCAGGTTGAGGGCGCTGCGCCGGTCACGTTGCGGATCGTCCTCGGCGACGGCAATCCTCCGGCCCCCGCGGAATTCGAAGCCGATCGCGGTCCGATCCGGCGCGTGAAAATCGTCTACCCCCACACCGAAACAAAGCGGGTTTTCTGGGCTCCGTTCGGGCGTTTATTCGGACCCAGCGGTTATGAAGACGCCGGCCTGGCTCATTCGGAGAACCCCCTCGCACACATCCTTCGCCCCAGTTGGGACGCCGGCTGGCTGCTCACGTATCTCGCAGCCTACTTGCCCGCGATGTATCTTTGCCGGAAGGTTTTGGGAATAGCCTGAATCGTTTTCGTGGCACGGGTTTCCAACCCGTGTCTTCTATAGGGAAAAGACACGGGTTGGAAACCCGTGCCACTGCAGAAACGGACCAACCCGATGAAGATGAGTGGTCGCGGATCGATTTTTGCGCTGATGATGCTTTTGATGCTTGGCAGTCGCGTTTCAGGCGTGATCGAAGTCGATGATTCCGTCGCCAAGACCTTTGCCACCAGCAAGGCGGTCTGGACCGGCACTGTTCAATCGGTTGACGCGGCAAAGAGTCTCATCGTGATCAAGGGGACGGATAGTTACAAAGGTGATCCGGTTCCCGCGCTCATGAATCTGGTGGCGGGCTCGCCGCCGGATTTTGTGTCGCGCGTTTCGGTCGGGACGCCGATCGTTCTTTTTCTCGACAAACATTCTGCCGGTGCTGCACTCCATCTGGCGGACACCTGGCTGCTGGCGAGCGGGATTCCCGGCTCGACGCCTCCCGTCTGGAAGGCGATGGGCATCTTCGAGAAGAACAACAAATCCTTTCCCGGCCGCACGGTGGCGATGGTCCGATTGCTCGACGAAATCAAGGCGGGCAAGCCAACGCTGCTGACCAAGACCGAGAACAATCTTTTCCGAACGGGCCTGAAATCGCGGACTAAACTCGATGTTTCCAAGCCCACGTTTTTGCTGGCCGCGGATATCAATCACGACGGAAAACCCGATCTGATCGTCGGCAGCGCGGGCGGCATCAAGCTGTTGCTCGCCAAGGCAGACGCCTGGGTCGATGCCACGGCGGCCTGGGGATTGGCGAACGCCAAAGGCGAAGCTCACGCCGCCGGCGATGTGAACGGCGACGGAAAAATCGATCTGCTCCTGGGAAACGAAATTTACCTGAACGACGGACAAAAGTTCGCGCCCGCCGGCGCGAAGCTCGCCATTCCCGAAAGTG
Organism: uncultured Phycisphaerales bacterium; assembly: GCA_963754335.1. Classification (GTDB taxonomy): domain Bacteria; phylum Planctomycetota; class Phycisphaerae; order Tepidisphaerales; family Tepidisphaeraceae; genus JBBSDP01. Next base: position 753,812 of record CAVWFQ010000003.1, on the reverse strand, counting down.
CAGTTGTCATCGCATCCGCGTTGTCTGACGTAACCGGCGACGGAAAACCAGACGCGATCATCCTGCTGGCCGACGGACGTCTGCTGGTCTTCCAGAACCCCGGCGCGGCGGGTACGCCATGGACCGCCCTTCCGCCTCGCGAGTTGTTCAAGTCAGAAGGCTCCGCGCCCGTGGCGGCGGCCCTCGGAGATTTCGGCGACGACGGCACGCTCCACGCGCTGGTCGTGCGAGCCGATGGCGTAATTCGCTATCCAATCAATCCAACCGGCGAGGCTCCCGCGAAATATGAGCGGCTCAGTGGCCAGGCGCTCGCCAATTCCAGCAAGGGCCTGGCCGACGATCTGAAAAACGCGGCTGCGATCGTGATCGACATCAACGCCGATCATCGCCCCGATCTGCTGATCGCAAGTCCCGCCGGTTCGGTCCTCCTGGTGAATCGCGGATTTGGAACGTTTCTCCCAATCCCCGATCCCGCCGCGGCGCTGGTTGGTCCGGAGGCGAAAGTCACCCTCGGTCCCAAAGTGGTTTGGACCGCCGCCGATTTGCGCGGCGACGGTTTCGATGATCTTTTGATTCTCGGCCCCGATGGAACGCTCTCCGAAGCGGATAATTCTCCCAAGTAGAGTGGGCTCGGCCCACCTCCGGCTTTTAATCTTCCCGGCCCGCGCGGATTGATCAGCGCCTGCGCGTACACCTTGCAATCAAAAACCAGCGGCCCCCTATTCACTGAATTTGATCCCCAGTTCACGCTCGCGCGCTTCGTGCTTTTCTTTTTCCAGTAAATCTCCCAGTTCCTCGTCGGTCTTCCCCGACTGTTTGAAGAGAATCGCCGATTCCCCACTGATCTCTTCCAATATCGTGCGGGCGGCGTCGCGCTCCAACAACCGGGCGGCGTACGTGCCCACGTCAACGCCCATGGCTTTCGCCTTGGAAACGAGCCTGGCTTCCGCCTCGGGACTGAGTGGTACGGTTAATGTCATGGCTACCTCCCAAAGCCGGATTTTAGCAACCGAACCCGTATAGGGCACTACGCGTGATCCTCCCGGTTCCGCATCGCCCCGGCGAGCAACGCGGCATCCTGGGCGTCCTTGTGCCAGTGCTCCATCGTGGTGTTCTGGCTGAATAACGAAACATTCACACTGACCGGATCGGCCCCTTCGTCTCTTGTCGGCGGGCAATACTTCATCTTCGCCTCGATTGACGCGGCCAATCCAATCGTTGAAGCAATGAAGCGAACAACATCGCCGCCAGCAGTAAGCAGGTGCTGCTCGCCCCGCCGCTGGTGGACCTCACCGGCAAGTTCTCCAAAGTCCCGGCCGCTGCGAGCAAGGCCAGGGCACTGAGCCTACCCTTCACGCTGCAGAATCTCGGCGGAGTCGCCGCCGCCGGAACGGTCGACTTCGATTTCTTCGCGTCAACCGACCCGGCGCTGGATAATTCAGACCCGGCGGTGGCGACGGCAGTGCCCATCGCCGTCCATGTGCGGACGGGCAAGACGCAAAACCTGAAATTCAAGCTTTCGTTCAGTTCCGTGCCGGCGGGGAGCTATTTCCTGGTCGCGAAAATCAACACGATCAACTCGATCGCGGAATCGGTGACGAGCAACAATGTTATCTTCAGCACGACGCAAATCGCGATCGTTTGAGGGTCATTATCGGCTTTGTCCCTGCCAGGAGAGGATCAGCGTAAACCGCGAAGCCGCAAAGGCGCGAAGGAACAGCCAGGCCATTCCAACATCCGCCGTTGAGATGAAATCGCCGTAAAACCGGTCAATAGCGGCCAAAACCGGCCAAGGGTTTGCCGTCGATCTGTTGCCAGCAGTCATCATGTATTTGTCACGCAGGAATCTGACATAACATTCTCAAAAGTGATGCATTGTGATGCGAAGTGTAACATCGACCCCCGATACTCTTCGAAAAACGCAGGTGCGTCCCGATGTGTATTTTTCGAAATGGATCGCTGTTGTGGAGCGGTTTACATTTTCTGATAAATCGCCAGTTGCTCCGGCGTGAGAAGCGTTCGTGCCATTTCGGCGCGCTCCATCGCCGCTTTCTGAGCGGCGATCGCGATCGGGCGGGACATGTCTTCAACCGCGTTGATGAAATGCGTTTGGGCCTTGTCCTTCGCGGCAGGGTCTTTTGTGTCGGATTCCGAAAGATAGGTTTTGAACGCCGAGGTGAGGGCGGCCTTGTCGGCGTTGCTCAATTCGATATTGGCGCCGGCGCGAATCGTGTTCAGCTTATCGCGCTGTTCCTTCGTCAGCTTGAGCGCCTGGCGAATCGCCCGGTCGTTGGCGATCCGCCGGGCCATCGAAAGAGCATCAGTTTGTTGCTTGCTGAGCCCTTCAAATTTTCGGAACTCCGCCTGGAAAGCCGGTTTTTGCGCCCGGTGATCGTCAGCCCGAATCCGCCGGCTTTCACGCGCCACGTGTCATGATTGATTCCCCCTTCGGTCACCGAATCGTTGGGGTCGCGATCCAGGACAATATCCTGCGCGTCGGTTGAACTCTGGAGGAACCAGTAGACCGCGTAGGATCCGCCCGCCAGCGTCAGGGCGATCAAACCGACGCTGAGCCAGACCGGCATTCGGCGGACTTGCGAGGGGGATTCAATCATGTCCGACACCCGACCTGTTCGTATTTCCTACTCGTACTCCTACTCATACTCATACTCTCTCTTGAGTCGAATTAAGACCGAGTAGGAGTAGGAGTACGAGTATGAGTAGGAGGAGCATGAGTAGAATTCGATGAAAATGCCCTAACTCGGCGCCGGATTGGTCGTCGGAATCGGCGGATCCCAGGGATCCATCCCCGACTCGGCGGCGTTCGGCGGCACGGTGCTCACGTGCATGTCCAGATAGAGATAATTTGACCCGTAACCCGTCCCGTGCCGGTACGGCTCGACAACCGCCTGAAACTCGTATCGTTCCATGTAATAGTCTCCCTTGCTGGAGACCTTCTCCCCCATGACGACGACGTCGCTGTTGAAAAGTCCGCCCAGCTCGCTCGTATCGTACTTGATGGCGTGGTCGGATAGGTGCTGATTCAGGACGTAGGAATGTTCGTCGAGCGGCTCAAAGTCGGACGGACAAAGCATGATCGGCGGATTCCAGACCGAGGGCTCAAAAACATAGACCGGCCAACGCTGTTCTTCCGGCACATTGGTTCCGAGCGTAGCGGGCCTCCCTCCATTTTTTGGATCCGGGCCACCCACCGGGTAGAGCCAGCCATGGTTTTCATTCATGTACATCATCAGCAGCAGCCCGATCTGCCGGAGGTTCGATTCGCAGGCGACCTGCGCCCGCGCTGCCGCGCCGGGCCAGCGCAGGCAGGAGCAGCGCGATCATCACGGCGATGATCCCGATCACCACGAGTAGTTCGGCAAGGGTGAACCCGCGCGATGGCGTGATCGATTTGCGATGGCCCGAACGCATTTTCAACATCATCAATTTTCCGCGGCCTGTTTGAAGGTTCGATTCCCGCGGACTTGCTCCTGTGGATATTACATTCGTGCATCGGCCGCCGTTGCGGTTTACATCGACAGTTTTCGCCGACGACGGGCGGAAGCGAAGGTCCTGCGATTCCGTTGATATTCGGGGCACCGTAGCACCCGGATTGCTTGAGACTCGGCACAGAAACGGTGCCTGATGTACTTCGGAGCAAAATATGAATGACCATCAACCCGTGGTTTCGAGACGTGAAATGGTTCGTTTGGGTACGAGTGCACTGGCGGGCTCGGCCGTACTTGGTATCGGCTCCGCTTCGTCGCACGCGGAAGTAGCCATTGTGCCAGAAGCGGAAAGAACGGCTCCGCTTCAGGATCCTCGCGCTCAATATCCCAAGCCCCCGTTCAAGCGACAACAACAGGAATCACCCGGACTGGCCTGCAAGATGGATCCTCAACCAGATCACGGCGAGAAAAGTTACAGAGGCTCCGGCAAGCTCACCGGGCGTAAGGCCCTAATCACGGGAGGTGATTCAGGGATAGGTCGCGCCGCTGCCATCGCGTTTGCCCGGGAAGGGGGGGATGTGGCGTTTGGATATCTGCCGGTGGAACAGCCGGACGCGGATGAAGTAATCAAGCTGATCCGTGACGAAGGCCGTAAAGTTGTCCCATTGCCCGGTGATATCCGCGATAGGCTCAATCCGATTCAAAAATGCCCTCCCTCAACATCTCATCCGATGCGATAACGGCGATTCGCCGATGAAACAACCGCAGGTCATTATTCTCGGCGCCGGAGCCGCGGGCCTGGCCGCCGCGCAGATCCTTTCGGCCAGTGGGAAGTCGGTACTGCTCCTGGAAGCACGCGATCGAATCGGAGGGCGGATCTGCACGATTCGCGACCCGGCGTTCGGCACTCCAGTCGAAATGGGCGCCGAGTTCATTCACGGTCGTCCCCAGGTCACCTGGGATCTGGTGCGAAAGGCGAATCTGGTCGCCTTTGATCTGCCCTTCGATCACCGGCAGCGCCGCGGCGGTCATCTCGCTCACATCGAAGATTTTGAAGCCGAGCTGGGAAAGGTGATGGGTGGGCTGGCCCATATCGGACGGCGCGACATCAGCTTCGCTCACTATCTTCGCAATCGACATTCCACCACTGCATCGAACGCCGCCCGCCGTTTTGCCATTCATTTCGTCCAGGGGTTCGACGCCGCCGATCCCGAGCGCATCAGCGCCAAATCCCTGGCGGAAGAGCAAAGGGGAGTTGGAGATGTGGGTGAAGAAACGCAGTTCCGACTGCGCGATGGGTATGGTTCGCTGATCGGCTTCCTGCGCGGCTCGTTGCCGCGGAAGCGAGTGCAGATTCATCTCAATACAGTCGTGACAGAAATCCGCTGGCAGCGCGCGAAGGTGGAAATTCACGCCACAAGCGGCAAAGAAACAGTCACTTTCAAAACGCGGCGGGTTCTCATCACCCTTCCAGTTGGCATCCTGCAGATCCCGCCGGAGCAAGCAGGATCAGTCCGTTTCACGCCCGATGTCCCCGAAATGCGCAAGGCTGCGATGCAACTGGGATCAGGGCCGATCGTCAAAGCGATCATGAAATTCCGCGATGAATTCTGGGAAACCAAATCAGCCGCGCGGGCGGCGCGAAGTGATCCGGGTCTGCGCGATGCCGTGTTCCTTCACCACCCCGATGCGGCATTCCCAACCTGGTGGACGGCCAGGCCGCTTCACCTTCCCCTGCTCACCGCATGGGCCGGCGGTCCCAAGGCGCTGGCCTTGTCTGGCCTTTCCAACCAGGAGCTTCAACGTCTTGCGCTGGAGTCTCTCGGCGATCTCCTCGGCCAGCGACCGTCGAGACTCAAATTGCTTGTGGAACGATTTCATGTCCGCGACTGGGCGTCGGACCCCTTCTCACGCGGCGCTTACAGCTATGTGACGGTTGGCGGCACCCCAGCGCGCAAGCGTCTCGCGAAACCGATCGACGACACGCTGTTTTTTGCAGGGGAAGCGACGGATATTTCCGGTCAAGCGAGCACCGTCGCGGGCGCCTTGGCGAGCGGCGAGCGCGCCGCCAGGGAGTTACTGAATACATTTAGAAAAATCAAAACGGGAGCTTGAAGTAATTGTCGATACACCGGAATTATGGATCGTCTCTCCCGGTGATGCGCGATGCACGGGCATCTCTCCGATTCCCTGGAAGGCAAACGGCTGCCGTTTCGTGGGAGAGCCGGCCCGTCCTCGTGCCGTGGGAGCGCTCCCACGGCCCGAGGACGGGCCGGCTCTCCCAGCAATCCCCGGTATGTCCTGGACCGAAACGACATTCATCGCGGCCAAAAGCCGACTGCCCGAGTCGGTGCGAAATGCTGTGGCAAAAACACGGCAACGCGCCCCGAGCCGGAAAATTCATTGTCCGGCGGGAGGTAGCGGCGCGGAGATCATCCCCCGACGACGGCTAACAACGATTCCGCCGGGGAAATGCTGTCGGGCGGGTGAGGCGGCGTCCTGTGCCATGGTCAGCAGCCGGGCCAGCACTGGCGGTTGCAGATCGGCGCTGTTCGCGCCGCGCGACAGCAGCCAGCATCGCGCCGATTCGCGGGCGATGATCGGGGGAAGCGCGGCCAAAGCCGTGCATGCGAACGCTTCGGGCAATACGGGAGCATGAGTGTCGCGCCCAGTCGCGAAGGTCGCCGCAGGCGGCTCCCAGTTTCAGCAGATCGGCCGTCAGCTTCGGATGGATTTCCAGCACTTTGCGCAGCCGATTGCGCGTATTGGTCCGAGCTGTTACTGGCGTCTTCACGCCAATCCTGCGAAATGGATTCCAGATAGCGGCGCAGTTCCAGGCGGCGCACGCCGAGTAACGGGCGCACGACTCTCAGGCCGCCGATCCGCGACTCGGTGCGCATTGCTGCCAGACCTTCGGGGCCTCCGCCGCGGCAAAGGCGATGGAAGACGGTCTCCGCCTGATCGTCGGCATGATGGGCGAGAATGACTCCGTCGAGTTTCGCGCATTCCACGACGCGCCGAAAAAGCGCCAGACGCGCGGCGCGGAATCGAGCAGAGCGATTGGCGGTTCCGATCACTTCGCCTGATTCAAACTCGCGCAATGGGGCCACGGTACACGGCAATCCAAGATGAGCCGCCAGACTTGCGACGAACTGGGCATCCCCGGCGCTTTGGTTTCCGCGCGTTTCGTGGTCGAGATGCGCCACATGGAGGCGAAGATCCGGGCGCTCGTGCAGGAGCCGAAGCAGGGCAACGCTGTCCGCCCCGCCGCTCACCCCGACCGCCCAGGCGCCCGGCGAGATGGATTGAATTGCGCCGCCCAGCCGCAAATCGGATGAAGATGGATCGCTCGACTGCAACATTGATCTCCCGGCGGAGTGTAGAATGGGGACAGGGGGAAAGGAAAAAGGAAAAAGTGAAAAGGAAAAAGTTTAAGGCACGCCCCTCCTCACTTTTTCATTTTTCCCTTTTACTTTTTACTTCGCCCCTCCTTTTGCACGCCGGCGGCCGCGGACGATCACGGCGTTGTCACCCTTTCGATGGATTCGCGCAACCGGGAAGGCGGAATTCGCATCGAAAAGCCAGGCGAATTCCTGATTCGCGCCAATGACGACGCGAGGTGGAGCGGCTCGGTCGATCGCCCGGGAATGTATGAGGTCATGGTGACTTATTCCTGCGCGCCGAAAGCGCCGGCGGGAAATATGAAATCGAAACCGCCGGCAAGACAATTTCCGCGACGACCCTGTCAACCGGCGGTTGGGACGATTTTACCAGCGTTACCCTTGGCGCGGTGCAGATCGAAGCAGAATTCCAGCTCACTCTCCGTGGCGTCGGCGCTCACGGCGCGGCGGTGATGAATCCGCACGGCGTGATTCTTAAGCCGGCCACCGACGCCCAAGTCCAACGCCGTCGGGCGGCCGCGACACAACCGACTTCGTCGGACGGTGAAGCGCTCATCGCCAACATCGATGTTTCGGAAGTTCCACAACTGGAAGATTGGGCGTTGGAAGCGCGACAGCGCGCAATCAAGTGGTACCCGATCATTTGTGATTCGCTCAAGACGGACGGCTTTTCCCCGCCGCGGAAGTTCGACCTGATTTTCCGTAAGGACATGCCCGGAGTCGCGGGAACGAGCGGCGACCGCATTTCGATTTCGTCGGCCTGGGTCACCGCCCATCCCGGGGACTTTGGAATGGTCGGACACGAACTCACCCACGTGATCCAACATTATCCGCGCAACGACGCCGGCTGGCTGGTCGAAGGAATTGCCGACTACATCCGTTATTACGTGCTTGAGCCGGGCTCGCGACAGGCGCATTTCAACCCAGCGACTTCCAGTTACAAACAGGGATACCAGCCCGCCGCCGGATTGCTGCATTACCTCGAATCTTCGCGTGCGCCGATGATCGTCGCGAAGCTCAACACGGCGCTGCGCGACGGAAAGTACAGCGACGATCTGTTCCGCCAGATCGCCGGAGATGACCTTGATGCGCTGTGGAAAGCCTGCAAGCTTTCTCTGGACCGGAGCGCGAAGCCGACGACTGAGCCGCAATAGGCAACGGAAAATCGCTTCTCAAACTTCGTGCGGAATCAATTTTCTGACGCAGCGCTGACGCGGGCGGATTTCAAATACAGTTCGAGAGGCGGAGGCCAGGTTTCACGCGGCAATTTTTTGATCTGCTCGTAAAGGTCGACCGCCTGCTTGTAATGATGCGCAGCTTCGGCGTCGAGGGCAGCGCGCCACAACGTGCGGGCATGGTTGTAGACCACCTCGTCAGTCCCCTGCGCCGTCGCGGATTCGTCCGGCGTCGCAGGCGCGACGGCGCGGCCGACGAATCCGGGGATGGGGCCGGCGACACGGACGGGGCCGTCAAATCGCGAGAAGGCGGCAGCGAATCCGAGACTTTTGAACGGGCCGTCGAATCATAAGAAGGGTTTGACCGGGTTGCGGCCATCGGTGACAAGTTCGTCCGCCCGGAGGTGTCGGCGGTTGCCGTGTCGGCCGTCGAGTCGGATCCCCGGAACCATTTCAGATGAAAAATCCATCCCGTCGTCTGCTGGCGAAGCTGGGGATCCACATAAAGGAGTCCGGAAAGAATCGCGCCGAGTATGATCAAGGCAAATAGAGCCACTTCCGCTCCGGCTCTCCGGCCGCCCAGTGCTGGATGAGGAGGAGGAACAGGCCGCACCATGGGAAACGGTTCGTCGTCCCCCATGTCGTCGGGGTCCGGCTCCCTGGGCGGGGGCGGCAGGCGATTATGACTCCCTCCCATCGCCCGCCGAGGCAACTGCTCCGCGACATCCGACGGAACAAAACGATCGAGCGCGCGCTCCCCTTCACTCATCCGACGCGTAGCGGGGTTCAGCTTACCTCTCAACGCAATGATTTCCCCGCCTGGCGGCGGAGCGTTAAGCCCCAGGACCGGAATCACGATCTCCTGCTCGTTTTCGTCCTCTTGCTGCGGCGGGGGCGCGTCAGGATCCATCGCCGGAATGACCAGATCCGCTTCGAACTCCTGCGAATCTGCAATCGTCTGGTCGCCATCCGCTTCGTCGGAATCCACCTCCTGCGGTTGCGGCGATTCAGCGGGTTTATTGGCGTCGTTGCTGTCTTCCTCCGGCGGCGCGGAAATCTCGACATAGATCGGTACGGGAGAAAATGCCGCCGCGGGAATTTTCGGTGCGACGCCGTCCAGGGGCAAGTCGAGAAATGCGTCGGGATCGGCCGGCGGATCCTGAAGGCGATTGCACTGCGGACAGACGGACGCCTGCGCCGAGATCGGGCCGCCGCAGCTATAGCATAGCCCGAACTCCCGGCTCAGTCCTTTGACCTGCGAAGCGAATCGCCAGAGTTGATGCGTCGTCGGGCCGCGCACGACCGAACGTGGCTTGACCCGCCCCTTGCGCACGAATGACATCAGCGTTTCGAAGCGCATGCCGGGAGCGGCGGGATTGCGCCGCTGCAGGACATACCACGGACCGATCCGGGCCTTGGTCGCCTTGCGGCCGGCCGGCGTATTGTCCATCGTGCAGCGAGGACAGGGGCCCTCTGCAAGGTCGTTCACCGAGCCGCAAAACGGACAAACGAACTGAGAATTGACCGGCGCGGCAGCACTCCCGCCCAGGAGCTGTCCCAGGCCTTCAACAGGAGATGTCTCGGCAGCACGGGCCATGGTGTTGTTCGCGTCAACGTCCGAAAGCGTCCTTCAAATTGCTCCCATCATAGCATGATCGATCTTCCAACCCCACCCAGGTTCACCTCGGCCCCTCGGGATCGTTACGCCAATGAGGGTTGGGAGGCCAGAAATACCAAAAAATATCTACCATTACATAATTGTAACGTGCAATCTTCCGCAAAGGCCGGATAATCGGAGTTTTCGGGCCAGAGGGATCAGCAATTCGGACGCCGTAATCGCAATCGGATCTACCGCGATCTTTCGCGCGTTTCGATCCGCCACGAGTCGGGGCATATCCGTACCGCTACCGCTGGGTTTACCGGGGCTTTGATCGGGGCACATTTGGGGAAATCTACGATGACGAAGTTGAACACGGTTGCGCGCTGCCGGACGGCATGATTTTTCATCCACAATCCAGTCTCCGCGCGAATCAACGCGGCCGACGCTCCGCGAATCCCGAGTGCCTCCAACGAGGCGATTTGAGGAGGCGGTGACGAACAATAGCTCGGAAATGCCCTGGCGGGAGTGGCCCAGCGGGATCAGGCGTACCGCCATTCGCCGACGATGGTTTGAAAGATTGCAACCGCTTGCGCCGGCCTGGATCTGGCTAAAATCGCGGCGCGATTGAATGAACCCTATCATGCGGTTTATCGCTGGGCGCTGTTTTTTCGCTATCCGTTTCCGGATCGTCGGAGCTCCAAGCCGTCGCTGGTTGACTGGACGAAGGCGCAATGGACGCGCCGCGACGCGGATATCGCGCGCGATTTGGGAGTGAGCCGGGAGCGCGTGCGGCAGGTCCGCAAGAAACTGGGAATTGGCGCCCCGGTTACGCCGGTTCAGCAATTTGCGGCCTTCGTCGCCGACAATTCCGAACGAGTGGCGACCATGACGGTCAAGGAAGCAGTACTGGCGGCGGCAGAGCCTCTGGGATTGCAGGCCGCACGCCGAATACTTCGCGAGGCTGGAATCAAGTCGCATCGACGGAAGATGATTCCCCCTCTGAACTGGCAAATTCCCAATCGCGATCTGTCGGCCATTTGGGAGATCGACAGCCACATCATCGCGACACTGCGACGCCGGCTTGGCGTCGGGCCGGCCAAGTGGAATCTGCGCGGCGGAGCCAAGATCCACTCTCGCGCCTACACGAAGCTGCTCGACCAGGAAAAACTCAATGCCCGTCGCTTCGCCAGTGTACAGGCCGCCGGCAAAAGCAAACCGGGGAATTAAATGTCAAAATACATGCAGAACTCGTAGGGATGGGGACGCATGCGAATCGCATCGACCTCGTTGTCGCGCTTGTACTTGATCCAGTAGTGGATCACGTCAGCGGTGAAGACGTCGCCGTTGAGCAGGAAGTCGTGATCGTTTTCAAGTTCGTCCAGCGCTTCATCGAGCCCGCCGGGGGCGGAGCCGATCCGCTCGTATTCATCGGGAGAAAGATGATAGATGTCTTTGTCCATCGGTTCGCCGGGATGGATCTTGTTCGTGATTCCGTCGATGGCCGCCATCATCATGGCGCTGAACGCGAGGTAGGGATTGCAACTGCTGTCGGGACAGCGGAATTCGATCCGCTTGGTCTTGGGATTCTCGCTGTACATCGGAATGCGAATGGCGGCTGAGCGGTTGCGGCTGCTGTAAACCAGATTCACCGGCGCCTCGTATCCGGGCACGAGCCGCTTGTAGCTGTTCGTGGTGGGATTGCACAGCGCACACAAGGCGCGGGCGTGTTTGAGGATTCCCCCGATCGCATAGAGGCCGGTGTCGCTCAGGCCGGCGTATTTGTTTCCGGCAAAAAGGGGCTTGCCCCCCTTCCAGAGTGAAAAGTGAACGTGCATCCCCGACCCGTTGTCCTGAAACAACGGCTTGGGCATGAACGTCACCACTTTGCCATGCCGGGCGGCGACGTTCTTGCAGACGTACTTGTACATCATCACGTTGTCCGCCATCGTCAGCAGGTCCTGATAGCGCATGTCGATTTCGCACTGCCCGCCGGTGGCGACTTCGTGATGATGCGCTTCCACCGGGATTCCCAGCTCGATCAGCGTGGCGACCATCTCGCTGCGGATGTTCTGCATGCTGTCCATCGGAGGCGTGGGGAAATAACCCTCCTTCAACCGAACCTTGTAACCGAGATTCATCGGGTCTTCGTCGCCGCGTCCCCAGATCCCTTCGCGCGAACCGACATAATGTTTCGAATAGTTGATTCCCTGGTCGTAGTAGGCCTGGTCGAAGATGAAAAACTCGAGCTCAGGCCCGAAGTTGGCGGTGTCGGCAATCTTGGACTTGCGCAAAAACTCGATCGCCTTACGCGCGATCGAGCGCGGATCGCGGGAGTATTCTTTTTTGGTGATCGGGTCGCGCACGTCGCAGATCATCGAAAGCGTGGTGTGCTGAAGGAACGGATCGATCTTGGCGGTGTCCGCGACGGGAACCAGCAGCATGTCCGACTCGTTGATCGCCTGCCACCCGCGAATCGAGGAGCCGTCAAAGCCGAATCCGTGGCTCATGCTTTCAAGCGACAGCTCGCTAATCGGGAGGGAAGTGTGTTGCCACAATCCCGGAAAGTCCATGAAACGCAGGTCGACAAACTGGACTTCCTTCTGCTGGCAAAGCTTGAGCACATCGCGCGGGGTCATCGAGGGTCCTCCTTGGTTTGCGGCGGGCGGTTCAGCCGCAAACCATGCTATCCGCCGCTGTCAGGAGCGTCAAAAAACAATCGGGTGCAGGCGTCCAGCGGGTGCGTACTCAGGTACTCCGGGAGGAGCCGCGCACGAAGTAAGCGGGAAAGTTCTTCTCGTTTACCGAGGGCTTTCCCGCTTATTTCGTGCACGGCTCCTCCGGAGTACCGGGAGAGGGGGAGTCATCGCGTGAAGGCATTCTGGAAAGCGCCGGTGCCGATGCCGTTGCCCAGACCGATGGGCACCAGGCTGAAATTGAATCCGTTCTGCCCCTCCACTTCATCACGGTAGGCGGTCACCGCCACCAGGAAAGTATCGAATCGACGGATGAAGGTAACGCTCGATACAACGCTCTTGCCCTGGCTGAAATCGAAAGACTGATCGAGTGAGACGGAATATTTCGAGCTGATCTCATAATCGAGATGAACACTGGTGATATTGGAATTGAGCAGATCGACATAGCGATTTTCGATGTAATAGTTCACGTTGTCGCCGCGGTGGACGAGCACCCCGATGGCGGCGGTAGCCAGTTCGCGCTTGTCGAGGTTGTAGCTCATATCCGCGATCATCACGGTCGAATCGCTCAGCCGCCAGGTTGCATCGGAGTTGATCGCATCGCGGGCAATGGAGGTCTCCGGCGCGGAGGGAAAGAAAAGGCCGCGGAAGTTCTTTGGCGCCAGCAAGGCGGGATTCGGCTTGTTGAGAAAGCCGTCGATCTCGGCGTTGAAAGTAAACGCATCAACATTGCGCCATTGTCCCGGGCCGCCGCGCTTGGTCTCCCAGCGCTGGTGTAGCGCCAGCGATGCTGCCGAGACGTCATTTACTTCGTCGACCGGCTCCTCGTAGATGAACACATCCCGCTGGTTGATGTTCTCCACGGAGGTGAACAAATTCAATTCCGGCTCGATCACGTGACGGATCTGGTGAATGTCGAAGAGGTCCGATTCGGCATTGGGATCAACCTTCCAGAATTCGGTGGTGACCTTGGCTCCCCCGCCGACCATCAGGCGCGCCTTGTCCCCACCCTTTGGAGAATCCGAATATTCGCTGTAAATGCCCATCGCATACGGCATCACGCGAAATGCACCGGCGGTAAATGGAAGGTCAGCTTCTTCGCGGAAATTGGCGCGGTAGACGGTCCGGCCGGTTGTACCGGTCACGCCCAGCGACGGAAGTCCCGGGGTGACCACCGGCGGGAAATATCCCTGGTCGACCAACGGAGTGTGACTGCGCTGGAAATGCAACCCGTCAAACGTATTGTCGCTGAAGGTGGTCACCTTGTCGTCAACCCAACTGTCGCCGATGCGGCGATAGCCGATTTCCGGCAGGTGCTCGACTTCGAACTGTTCCTGGGCGAGGTCGGCCGTCGTGACGACGTGGCTCGGATCGCCTTCAACAAGCAGCGTAAACGCCTCTGACTGCTGCTGGTGTTTTACGTAAACGGACGTATCCAGCGGCAGCTCTTCTTCCCATTCCCGGAGGAACCATTCCTCGCGGAACGTGGCGTCGGAAACATAGCCGGCGCGAAGCTGCACCTGCCAGTCGTCCGGGAAGAAGTGCTCGTGTTCCCAGATGACTCTTCCGCGGATCGTCTCCCCCTCATTGACGCGCGCCAGAGCCCGTTCGCCTCCCAGGGTGTCGTCCCCCTTGTCGTCAACGAGATAGCTCTTGAAGTCGCCGGCGAAATCCCACGGCTGCCTGGTGTAATCCGTCAGCAGGCCGCCTCCGTATGCGCCGTCCAGTCCAATTCCCGGGCCGCGCTCGGTGAAATAGTCGAGGCGATAGGCCAGGTCCAGATCGTGCGGCGGGGGAACGCCGAGCGACTCGAACAAGCCCCATTCGCTCAACGCTTCGTATCCAAATCCATTGCGATTACCGGTGCCGATGTCGCGAAGCGGGCCGCCGTTATCGGTCATCGAGCCGGACATGGCCGGCAGCCAGAAGACGGGCACGTCGAACGAGCGAAATGTCGCGTCGGTCGCCCGGAAATAAATCCGCTCCCCTCCGACGGGACCGGGCACCTCATCGGACCGGACGTAAAGCCGATCGGCGTTGATCGCATAGGAAGGGACGGCGAAATAGCTTGTCGTCAGCTGCGCTTTGTCGGCGGTGTATTCCCCCATCGCCAGTTGCCGGACGGTTCGGGCCCGGACGATCATCGGAATATTCTTCACCGGATCGAGCGTATGAATGACGGCGTCGGTCAGCACGGCGCGGTCCGTGGCAAATTCGTAGTAGACCCGCTCAGCCTGTAAGCGCTGCTCGCCGGCCTTGGGGTTTGCCGGAGTGAACGCGATGCGAACGTCCCCTTCGAGATACGCGGCGCTGACGGCATCCTGAAGTTGCCGGACGCGATCCGACTGCTGCAACTCCTTGAGGCTTTTGAGTGGCGTGAAGAGGACAGCCCGATTGCTGCGTAATTCGATCGTGTCTCCATTGGGACGACGCTGCACCAGCATCACATCGCCGGTCAGCACCGCCGCCACCGTGCCGTCGCCGGTCTCGGTTGTTTCCAGTTGCTTTGACTCAAAATAAACCGGAATGATCTCCGCCGGCCTGCTGGTCGGATGTGGCAACTGCCCTGGCTGGCGAACGAACGGAAGCGGAGCCACCGCCGGCGACGGCACGACAGTCTGCTGCGGCGAAAGATCGGGCGGCGGGGGAAGCAACGCGGGTTCGGTCGCCGGCTGTGTTTCGGCCGGCAAGGCAGGTCCTGATGCAGGAACGGTCGCCGGATTCTCATTGGGTTCGGTCGAAGGCTTTTCGGCCGGCGCAGTCGCAGGTTTTTCGGCCGGCGCGGTCGCGGGCGCCGTTGTGGATTCGGTGGACGGGGGCAGCGCGGGAGCGGTGGCCGGTTCGGTTGCAGGCGCCGTCGTCGATTCAGTGGACGGGGCTGAGGCCGGCGCGCTGGCCGGTTCGGTCGCAGGCGGCGCCGCTTCGGGCTGCGATGCGGGCGGCGCCACCGGTGCGGGACGCAGCGCATCCGCAGCCTGATACAATGCCGAGCCCGAGTCGTCCCGATCGATGCGGTCGTCCACATCCAGGCGAATCGTTCCCTTGATTTCGCCGGTGACGAACAACTTTCCGCCGCTGCGCATCGCCACCTTCTGCACGACCTTCGCGTCATCGAGCAGTGCAATCTGCGCCTTTTGTGCTGGATGTTCACCCGGGCCGTTCGGCTTCAGCCAGATAACGGCACGCCCGGCGGTCAGCGTGGCCCGATCCAGTTCGATCTTGACCGGCCCCTGCACCGCAATGATTTCTTCCTCGCCATGGGTCCAGGTCGAGGCTGACGTGCCTTTGATCGACAGTTGTTCGCTGGGAGGCTGATACTGCGCCTGCGCAAGTCGGGTCGACGAGAACAGGGCAATGCAAGCGAGAACGACGCTCGCAATGCAGACCGCTCTTTGGTGCACGCCCGGACTCCTTCCCCGAATTACCTACTGGCCTGCCGAAGCCGGGCGGCATTATAGATGCGACGCGCAGGGCGGTCAAACCATTCTGGAGAACGGACGGGATTACGGGAGGGTCGGCGTATCGATTCACCGTCTCCCGGTAATCTAAAGGAGCCGCGCACGAAGTAAGCGGGAAAGTTCTCTCGTTTACCGAGCGCTTTCCCGCTTACTTCGTGCGCGGCTCCTCCGGAAAGTTCGCTCGGTTACCGAGCGCCTTCCCGCTTACTTCGGGCGCGGCTCCTCCGGATTACCGCTCAATCAGATCGGTCCTTGCATTCGGACAAGAATTTCCCATGCTCTGCCCACTTGGAGCGCGCGTGGAAAAAATTGATTCAACCAAATCCTTCAACGTCGGAATCGTCGGCGTCAGCGGTTACGGCGGCGGAGAAGTCCTTCGCCTCTGTGCGACCCATCCTCGATTTCATCTGACGTACGTTGCCGGCGAAGGAAGCGCCGGACAGAAACTCATCGACCGCTTCCCCGGAATCGGCCAGGTCGGCGATCTCGTCATCCAGAAATGGGACCCGCAGGCGATTCCGAAGCTCGATCTTCTTTTCGCATCGCTTCCGACCGGCGAATCGCGCGATGCGCTCTCTCGGATTCCACCGGAAACGGCAATCGTCGATATCGGCGGGGATCACCGGTTTGTCAGCGGGTGGACCTACGGACTTGCCGATATCTGGCCCGACCAGATTCGCAATGCGCAGCCGGGTCGCGAATCCCGGCTGCTATCCAGCGGCATCGCTTACGGCGGTATCGCGCCCCTCGTGGCCGAAGGCCTGATCAGCACGCGGGGAATCATCATCGATGCCAAATCCGGCGTCAGCGGTGCGGGCCGCGGCGGAGGGGGCACGTTCGGCTTTGCGGAAGTCAACGAAGACATCAGTGCCTACGGGCTGCTCAAGCACGCGCATCTGCCTGAAATCGTGAGCGCGGTCGGCGCACTGGCGGGCGGCGACTCGCAGCCGGCGTCGATCATGTTCACGCCTCATCTCATCCCGATGACGCGGGGGATTCTTGCAACGTGCTATGGTTTGGGAACGGCGACGACCGAGCAATGTTTCAACGCGGCGCGCAAGTTTTTTGCAGATCGACCGTTTGTACGGGTCGTGGATAAGCCGCCACACAGCAAATGGGCGACGGGATCAAACCTCGCATTCGTCTCCTATGCGGCGGATCCCGTTCGCGGAATCGTCATCGCGTTGGGCGCAATCGACAACCTTGGGAAGGGCGCGGCGGGACAGGCCGTGCAAAATGCGAATTTGATGCTGGGGCTCGAGCAGACAACGGGACTCATGGGGGCGCCGTTGTGGCCTTGAACGATGTTGGCTGGGGAGGCGGACCTCTGGTCCGGCCGCTACGCGAAGAAATTTGTACCGACGCTTGAATGGTTTGGAAGCAGTTTTCACAACCGACGCATCGTCTGTTTCGTGGCACGGGCATCCTGCCCGTGGCCGCGGTACTCCGCGGCAATCGGTGCTACTCCACCGATCCAGCAAGAGCGAAACGTTCTTTTCTCCGAAGACAAGGAACGCTGCGCTCGTGCTCTTCTCGGTCGAGTACGACCGAGCCGGCGAGAGTACACGCCGCACGGGCTGGAAGCCCGTGCCACTGGAATTCTGACATCGCTTCCTAGCGGTGACCGCCGCCGCCGCCGTGCATCCCGCCGCCGCTGAAACCGCCGGAGGCGTGGAATCCGCCGCCGCCGCGGGAGATTGACGAGGGTCGGGCGGTGAAGCCGCCGCTCGCGCCTACGCGAGGGCGCTGGTAACAGTGCGGCCGTTTCCGGCCCATCCATGGTTGTGTCCGTCTCCGCCGTGGCCGTGGTCGTGATGATGGCCGCCAATCACGACGAAACCCGGATACCAATAGTTGTAGTAATAGGGGTAATACGGTCCGTATCCGTAATCGGAATTGTCATAATCCGGGACGTATGCCTGGGGGGTATAGGAATAGTCGGACGTGTATGGCGAAGTCGCCTGCACGTACGTCTGCGGCGCGTAATAACCGCTCTCATCGGAGGTCGGCGCGGGAGCAGTCTGCGACGGCGTCGAACTCGGCTCATAGACGTATGGCATCGGCGCCGTATTCCCTCTTTCGACGAGCATCTGTTTCGGCAGCGCCGAGATGACCTGGCCGGAAAGCGCATCTTCCATGTTGAACAAATCGCGCGTGGGCCCGGTTGCCTTTAATGCGCCGATACTCTGTCCGCTTGCCGTTTCCAACACCTGTCCGGTAATGCGCACGTTCGTTTCGACAACCTGGAAATGGCCGAAGATGACGAACGCCGCGTGACTGTCTCGACCGATTTTCAATGCCGCGTCGGCGTCCTGCACCGCCGGCAAATCCGTCGGCGCCACGACATGCAGACGGCTCGATCGGATCAGATCGGCCGTGAGGTCCTGCTGAATTCCTTTGCTGATCCACTCCCGATCGCCGTTCCCGGCTGAGGCAAACGGGGCCACGAGAATGGTCGCATTGGCAATTTCCGGCGGATTGGGAGCGGGCGTTGAAGCACTTGGCAAAGACGGGGGCGCCGGCTGGATGTCCGGCGGCAAGACGACCGGATCGGCCAGACAGGGCAGACTTCCAATCAGCGCACTGGCAATCAGAAATGAAATTGGGCGTCTCATAAACACTCCTCAAACGCGCCCCGCTACAACTATTCTAGGCCGCTTTGATGGCATTATGGGATCCAATCAAGCAAGCGCACTCCAACGAAAAATCGTGTGCCCGAGCTGCAAGCATTGCAGTCTGCAAGGAGCTTGAACTTGCAAATCCGGGGCTTTTACCAACTGACACTTGAGTACGTGACAGATTCGGCGGTCCCAAACTCCCCCCTCTCGCCCGGTACTCCGGAGGAGCCGCGCACGAAGTGAGCGGGAAAGCACTCGGTAAACGAGAGAACTTTCCCGCTTACTTCGTGCGCAGGCTCCTCCAGAGTACCAGTGTACTGGGAGAGAGGGAAAGCAGTCTGCCGCCGATTCTGTAGCGCACCCCCTGACACGTGGGTGAACTGAATGCTATTTGCGTTTGCGACGGTTGGATGGTGCCCGGCCCCGAACCGTAGCTCCGCGGGCCTGCCCTTGCTTTGGCTTGCTCGAAGTGAGTGGGCGCGACTTGCCCCTGGGCCTCTCCGATTTTCCAGCCTGAGGAGCAGGCTGATTCCTGCCTCCGCCGCGGCGCAGGATTTCGGTAATCGACAAATCGAGTTCGCGACGGGGCAAATCGACGCGCACCACGATGACCTTGGCAACGTCGCCGATTCCGATCTGCTGGCCCGTTCGCTGCCCGCGTATGAGCCCGCTCTTCTCATCCACGTCCCACCAGTCGTCCATCAGATTTTCGTAGCGGATCAGGCCGTCGATCAGATACTTCTGAATCTGCACGAAAATTCCAAAATTCGTGATGCCGGTGATGACGCCGGTGAATTCCTGCCCGAGCTGCTGGCTCAATAACTCGAGCACTTTCACTTTGCGCAGCTCGCGCTCGGCGTCCTCGGCGCGGCGCTCGGTAAAGCTGAGATGCCGACCCACTTCCACGAGTTCGTCCTGTGACGGAACGCTGGCCGAATCGATTCGAGCGCGTTTGCGTTTTGCGCGGCGCCCATCTCCACCTGTCGTGCCGTGAGATAGTTGTCGAGGAGGCGATGGACCGTCAGATCGGCATAACGCCGAATCGGCGAGGTGAAGTGAGAATAGGCTTCGCTCGCCAGCGCGTAATGACCGACTTTCTGCGGAGCATATTCAGCACGAGTGAGGCTCTTGAGGATCGCCAGATTGATTGCGTGCGCCTCCGGCTTGCCGCGCACCGCCTGAAGCAGGGCCTGGATCGATTTGCGATCGAGCACTTTCGGAAGCTTGAACCCCGCCACGTTCACGAATTGGCGAAGGCGATCCGAGTCGCGCGCTTCCGGCTCGGGATGGACCCGGCGCAGGTACGGCACATGGAGCGTATCGAGCAGCCGCGCCGATGCTTCATTGGCTTCCACCATGAACATCTCGATCAGCGTGTGCGTGAAACTATGGTCTTCTTCCTCGACCCCGACGACTTTTCCGTCCTGGTCCAGGACCAACTCGACCTCCGGCAGGTCGAGCACGAGCTGGCCCGCGGCGAGCCGGCGCTTTTGCAGGCGGCGCGCCAGGGTATTCATCTGCCCAAGCAATTCGATGACATGCGGCTCATAGTCGCCGACATGACGGTCGCCTTCGGGATGGGGAACCACCGCCGCCAGGTCCGCCCGCATTCGGGTCTGACCGATCGGCGCACCGCCGCCGTCCGCGGGATCAATGGCGTCGATGATGGCCTGGGCCTCGCGATAGCGAAGGCGTTTGGCGCTCTTGATGATCGTGTTGGCGAATTTCGCCGACACCGGATGGGCGTCTTCGTCGTAAGTGATGAAGGCGCTCTTGCAGAGGCGCGGCACGCCTTCCTGCAACGAGCAGACGCCGTTGCTCAGGATTTCCGGCAGCATCGGAATAACGTGGCCGGGAAAATAACAACTGTTGCCGCGGGCAAACGCCTCCTCGTCGAGCGGCGTGCCCGCAGGAACGAAGTGGGCGACGTCCGCGATATGGACGCCCAATTCCCAATGACCGTTGTCGAGCGATCGCAGACTGATCGCGTCGTCGTAGTCCTTGGCGTCGTCCGGATCGATCGTGCAGATCACCTGATCCGAAAGATCGACGCGCCGCCCGCGCTCATCCGCCGGATCGAAAGCGTCCAGCGATTGCCGCGCCTGCGCGAGGACGCTATCCGGAAACGGTCCCGGCAGATTGAATCCGACGATCACCGACCGCAGATCCACATCCTTTTCACCCGCGGCCCCAAGCACTTCCGTGATGACGCCGCTGGCGCGTTCGCCGGCTTCGGCAAAGCTGGTCACCTCAATGACGACCTTGGTTCCCGGCCGAATGTGCCGGCTGGCGGCGTCGGGCGCGAGGATGGGCGCGGTCATCGTATTGCCGTCCGGCATGACAACCCATTCGTTGCCCGTGCGCGTGAGCGTCCCCGCGAATCGCTTTTGAGTTCGCTGAAGAATCTCCGTGATGCGCCCGCTGTAAATGGCCTTCCCGTCCCGGTGGCCCTGGCTGGTGATCTTTGCACGGACGACGTCGCCGGTGATGGCGCCGCCATTCTGGCCCTCGGGAATGTAAAGATCTTCGCGCCCTGATGGATCGGTCGGCACGACGAATCCAAATCCGCGCTTGTTGTGACGATAGCTCCCGACGAATTCGTCTTTGCTGTGATGCTCGGAGGGGAGCATGATCGTGCCGCTGGCGCCGAGGACGACGCGGCCGGCGTGCATCAACTCGCGCAGCGCCTCGCGAAATGCGGGGTACGTCTGTGCCCCTTCGACCTTCAATTCCTGAGCAAGCACCTGCGGCTTTTGCGGGCGATATTCCCCCGATTTCAGGTGCGCGATGATCCGATGATGTAACGGGTCTGACATGATCTGTTCTGACCGAGAACGGGCTTTGCTCCGTCCAGTTCTGCCCCGAATTTCGGGGACCTTTCTATTCAAAACGATTCAGGTTGACGATGCGCGAACGGCCTGCGCCAATTCAAAGCTTACCCGACCCTGAGAACCAATACACGATGGGAACGCCGGAAAGGGGTGTGAATCGCTATAACGCTGTACATCATACGCAGGAATCTAGAAATATGCAAAGGCATCAGAGCGTCGTGATTTTCGGCATTACAATTGGACGAAAGATTGACGAGGCTAGTGGACTGGTTGTCCGATACTTTGATGGAGGATTCTCATGAAACGGCTCATGCTTTTCAGTGGCTGGTCATTCGTTGCCCTGGCGTCTACCGCATTCCTGGCGGGTTGTGCGGCGGATCGCGGAGCAAACGTTCCAGCGAGCGCGCAAATGATGGCCGAAGGGAACGGCACCCTTTCGGCCCAGGCGCCCCATGACGGAGTTGCCTACATCTACGACACGAGTACATCACAATTGGTTTATTCCGGACCCGTCGCCCGAGGTGCGACGGTTACAGTGGATCGACCCAACGATCAGATTACCGTCGACGGTAAGGTGGTGCAGGACAAGACGCCGAACATCGCCGACAACCATCGCATATTCTTCGATCGTCAATCAAATTCGGTTCAAACTTACTGACCTGCCGAGCCCGTGGTTTCGACTAGGCCATTAACGCATTCGTCGACCTGGTTGAACAGATCGACCGTCTCAGAGTACAGCAATTGAGGTGGTTTCCAGGGGCGACCGAGGTGTTGTGATCAAGCGTCGCGCCTTTACGCTCATTGAATTATTGATAGTCATCGGCATCATCGCGGTGTTGGTGGCTATTCTGTTGCCAGCATTGGCAAAAGCCCGAGATGCCGCGCATTTGACGATCTGTCAGTCAAATCTCAGACAAATCGGCGCTGCGTTTCAAATTTACGCCGTAGAGAATTCGGGAGCATTGCCCTGGATTACCACGGTGCCACCGCCTGGGCTGGGGCATGATTGGCCGAATGCAAGTTTTGTAGACCCCTGGGTTTTGATAAAGCCCAGCATTGCAAACCCCGCAATTTATATCTGCCCCTCAGACTTCGACCCGCCTTGGAACGTCTGGTGGATCGATTATGGTTACGGCTCGACTCACGGAGACAATCCGCCGGTACCGTGGCCCTCTTCGTATTACATGGTCTATTCCTGTTATCACCGCTTCGACAACACAATGGGGACCAATCAACCCGGCTTCCCTCGTCAGATGTTCCTGCGCGATGTAAAGTTTCCGTCCCGGAAGGCCATCGTCACCTGCAACGCCGGCCACGACGGCGCTCCATACGGCCACGGGCCTGGCGTGAATATTTTGTTTGGCGACGGGCACGCCGCTTTTATCCCGATACCTGAGATCAATCCCGGCAACTTCTTTGGCTCGCCGATTATTCACCTCGACTACACGACAAATGGCCTTGCCGGATCCGATCTGCGGCAATAGTGTCGCATTCTTCCAAATTGATGAGTTTTCCACCGCCTCGCTGTCGAGAACCGGTGGATAAGATGCCTGCCGCAGTCGATGTCTCCGGCCCAAAATTATTTTTGCGTTACGTTAAGCTTTGAGGCAGCGATTGTTATCGACGCTGAGCCACTCCGATATCCCATTGGTGGGAATTTTTGCGTTGAAGCATACAATCAGTTGTGTATAGTGGCCCGTGTCAGCCGATAAGAAAGCAGACTCGAATGGGCACCGGGATTGATGTGGGAAAGGGTCTGCTGCTGAGTCGAGTGCCGAAGTCCGGCAACATTGAGGTCGCAACGGAATCGCGACCGGTTATTCAAGCCCAATTCGTCGTCATTGGATGATGACGATCGGTTTTAAATCGACTTCCATCTGCCCGCCGCAGATGTGGAGTAAGCCGATGCGCGGCTCGACGCTCCGGGCAATCCGGGAGCGACGAACGCTGTCGCGCGGGCGTTTGGAGATCGTCATGGGTGTGCTTTGCGACACGCAGATTCGGGAACTGATCGGCATCGAACCGTTCGCCGACAACGTCAAACGCAGCGGCAAAATCAGTTACGGCGTGTCGAGCTATGGCTATGACCTGCGGGTGGGAAGCAAATTCCAGATCTTCACCAACGTCAATTCGGAAATCGTCGACCCCAAGAACTTCTCGGATCGATCGTTCGTGACGATTGACACCGACGAAACGGGGAAGGATTACGTCCTGATTCCACCCAACAGTTTCGCGTTGTGCGAGACCGTTGAAACGATCGAAATGCCGCGCAACGCGCTGGCCATCTGCGTGGGCAAAAGCACCTACGCGCGCTGCGGCATCATCGTGAATGTCACGCCGATC
Source organism: uncultured Phycisphaerales bacterium (assembly GCA_963754335.1). GTDB lineage: Bacteria > Planctomycetota > Phycisphaerae > Tepidisphaerales > Tepidisphaeraceae > JBBSDP01. The sequence goes on along the minus strand of CAVWFQ010000003.1, from coordinate 730,244 downwards.
GAACCGGAATGGCGTGGAAAAATAACCCTCGAAATCAGCAATACCACTCCCCTTCCCGCCAAGATTTACGCTAACGAAGGAATCGCCCAGCTCATTTTTCTCAAGGCGGATCGCATCTGCGCCGTCAGCTATGCGGACAAGAAGGGGAAGTATCAGAACCAGGTCGGCCTGACGCTACCGAAAGTCGATTGAGCATCTCGGCTATTTCAGTGGAGCGCAAGTTCATTGCGCCAAAGGGAGTTCGTGGGAACGTGTCGAACGAGGCGAGCCATCCTGGCGGCGACGATCATGTTGCTCGCGGCGGGTTGCGCCGGAAACAGCGGCCGCTCGATTCCGTCGGATGCCATTGACCTGGGGGGCGGACGTTCGCTCATCGCCGTGGCACCCGATAACGGGACGGTTTGGATTTATGACAAGGACACCGACCATGTTGTTTATCGCGGCCGGGTCCATGCCGGAGATCGAATCACGGTTGTCGCCGCAACCGACCGGATTCAAATTGCCGCCGTTGAGTTGGATTTGAAGAACGAGCATTTGAACCGCAAGAATCGCTATCGCATCTATTTCCGCAGGTAACGGATGGTCCTCATGACTTTTCATCCCCGCAACACGACTCGCCGCTTTCGACACCGCATCCGCGCCGGCCGCCCCCGCGGCATGAGGCGGCACAGCATCGGTTCGGCAACCACGGCCGCGATGGCGGCCAGCCTGGCTGTGGGATGCGCGGCATTCTGAGCCGCAACCGAGTCCGGATGATTCGCTGCCGCCGCAGCCCGCGCCGACTCTCTGGAATTCGCCGCATTATCAGGGCGTGAACCACCCCGGAATGGTCGTCGTTGCCGAGGGATCGCCGCCGGTGCTTTACAGTCTGAAGCGCGGCGATCGCGTTCGAGTCATCGACGTCACCTCCGGCAAGGAATTGGCTAGTGCAATTGCCGACGGACCGGTCATCGTCAATGTCCAGCAGACCGGAGTCTTCATCGGCGACGAGCGCTTCCGTGCCGGCCCGATGGCGATGGACCACCAGTATCGAATCCTGCTCGACCTGGAGCCGGATCAGGCTTGGCGCACCGGCGTCGAAGTCGCGCCGATCCGCGAACCGCAGACCACGCGGCCCGCGCCGCGGCAGACGCCATAGCCAACTCGGAAATCCGACTTCAAATACATCAGATTCATCTTTCAAATCAGGGACGACACGACATGAAGATTCAACGCCGCTTTACTCAGCCGGGACAGGATGCCTTCGCCGGAGTGCAGTTTGAGAAACGAACCAGCCGCATCAGCAATCCGGACGGCTCGGTCGTTTTCGAGATGAACGACGCGGAGATTCCCGTCGCCTGGTCGCAGCTCGCCACCGACATCATGGTGAGCAAGTATTTCCGTAAGGCCGGCGTGCCCCAGACCGATGAAACCGGCCAAACCCTGCGCAACGCCAAGGGAAATGTCGTAACCGGCCCGGAAAAGAGCGCGCGTCAGGTCATTCATCGCCTGGCTGGCTGCTGGCGTTACTGGGGAGAGAAATTTGGGTACTTCGATTCGACGGAAGACGCGCAGGCGTTTTACGATGAGCTGGCCCACATGCTCGTTCATCAGATGTGCGCGCCCAATTCGCCGCAGTGGTTCAACACCGGCCTGAATTTCGCCTACGGCATCACCGGCCCCGCCCAGGGCCATTTCTATTGCGACCCCAAGAGCGGAGAAATGCTCAAGAGCCGTGACGCCTATTCGCACCCTCAACCTCATGCTTGCTTTATCCAATCTGTCAAGGATGATTTGGTAAATGAAGGCGGCATCATGGATCTCTGGACCCGTGAAGCGCGCCTCTTCAAATACGGGTCCGGCACCGGGACCAATTTCTCAAAGATCCGCGGCGAAAATGAGCCGCTGTCCGGCGGAGGAAAATCGTCGGGCCTGATGAGCTTCCTGAAGATCGGGGACCGGGCCGCCGGCGCGATCAAGTCCGGCGGCACCACCCGCCGCGCCGCGAAAATGGTCTGCCTCGACCTGGATCACCCCGACATCGAAGACTTCATCAACTGGAAAGTGCGCGAAGAGTTGAAAGTCGCCGCGATGGCCGAAGGGATCAAACGCCTGCCCAAGGTGCATCAGGAAACGGCCAAGCGCCTCGGCTTAAAACTCGACTACGACTTCAACGGCGAAGCGTACATGACCGTGTCGGGCCAGAATTCCAACAATTCGATCCGCATTCCCAATCGCTTCTTCAAGGCGATTGAAGATGACGCCGACTGGACGCTCACCTGGCGCTCCAGCAAAAAGGTCGCCCACACGCTCAAGGCCCGCGATCTCTGGGAACAGATTGCCTTCGCCGCGTGGCGCTGCGCCGACCCAGGCGTGCAATACGACGACACGATCAACCAGTGGCACACCTGCCCCAAATCCGGGCCGATCCGCGCTTCCAACCCCTGCGTCACCGGCGATACCCGCGTCCTGACGCCGGGCGGAATCTGGCGGCGAATCGACCAGATGATTCATCTGCCATCGAGCGTCGTGACCAATCTCGACGAGCAGGCGATTCATCCGACGGAAGGCGCTTTCCCCACCGGAACGCGCGACGTTTACGAACTGCGCACCGCCGGCGGATACCGCCTCAAACTCACCGCCGACCACAAGGTCTGGACGCGCAGCCGCGGGTGGGTGGAAGCCCAGGAATTGCGTCAGACCGATGAGATCAAACTTCCGTCCCAGCCTGCCTGCGTCGAGGAGATCGGCGAGCCGCAGGATCCGCAATTCTTCCATCTGCTGGGGATGCTCGTCTGCGACGCCAATCAGGACATCAACTGCCTCAAGCTCGATGCCTGCCTTCCCGAAAGCGGATCGGTCGAGACGTTTCTTCGGTACATCGGCGCCCATTGGGGCGAAAAGCGTTACGACGACGATTACGCAAATCAGGGGATGCTCGAAAATGGCGTGTCGCAATTTCCCGCCGACGCCGGCGGCACCATGACCGCGACCGTGACGAATCGACGGCTCATCAGCCGGCTGCGCGCCTATGTGAGGAGCGAGGATGGCCAGACGCGGCTGAGCGATGAAGCATTTACCACGGGATTGCCGGCGCAGCGCCACCTGCTTCGCGCGCTCTTTACCGCCGACGGCGTCATCGCCAACGGTTCGTTGCAGATTGCCGGCCAAAGCCTCGGATTGCTCGAAGACGTGCAATTGCTTCTGCTCGGATTCGGGGTGCAATCGTCAATCACAGAACGAACTGGCGCGACCTCGCTTGGGGAATACCAAACCATTGATTTAAGCGAAGGCGGAGCCTTCGCCGGCGGAGAACTGCCCGATCGACAGGCGAACTGCCCGCGGCCCGGCCGCGGGGACGCAGCAACCAGACGCCACGGCCTGCGTATCGATCCGGGCAGCCTCCGCCTATTTGCACAACATGTCGGTTTGCTTCCAGGCGCGTCACTCGCCGCGCTCGGGGCCATGGTCGGCCCCGAGCCGCGAATCACGCATCTGGGCAACTACGATCGCGTTGTCTCTTTCACGCATATGGGATGTGAGCAGGTCTTCGACCTGACCGAGCCGGCGACGCACTCGTTCATCGCCAACGGCCTGACCGTCCACAATTGCTCCGAGTACATGTTCCTCGACGACACGGCGTGCAACCTCGCGTCCCTGAACGTACTGCGATTCTTCGATCCGGAAGAACGCCGATTTGACGTCGAAGGGTACAAGCACGGAATTCGGCTCTGGACCATCGTCCTGGAAATCTCCGTCCTCATGGCCAGCTTCCCCTCGGAAGACATCGCCAAGCTTTCGTATCATTTCCGCACGCTCGGGCTGGGCTATGCCAACCTGGGCGCCATGCTGATGCAGGCGGGCATCGCCTATGACAGCCCCAAGGGACGCGCCATCTGCGGGGCACTCACCGCCATCCTCACCGGCGAAAGCTACGCCGCCAGCGCCGAGATGGCCCGGGAACTGGGCGCATTCCCCGGCTATGAACTGAATCAGGCCGAGATGCTCCGCGTCATGCGCAATCATCGCCGCGCCGCATACGATGTGGAGCACCACGCCCAATCCCAGAAGGGCCTGGGCGGCTACGAAGCGCTCGACATTCCCCCGGTCGGAATCGATGCGACGCAATTCTCCGATGCTGACCCGATGGCCCCGCGTTCGCTCCTCAATTCGGCACGCGAATGCTGGGACCGCGCCCTCCAGCTTGGCGAGCGTCACGGGTACCGCAACGCCCAAACCACCGTCATCGCCCCGACCGGCACCATCGGTCTTCTGATGGATTGCGATACAACCGGCGTCGAGCCGGACTTTGCCCTCGTGAAGTTCAAGAAGCTGGCCGGTGGCGGATACTTCAAGATCGCCAACCAGTCTTTGCGTCCTGCCCTGGAAAACCTCGGGTATGAGCCAACGCAGATTCACGACATCATGAAGTACGTGATGGGAACGCTCACCCTTCACGATGCCCCGCAGATTAGTTACGAGAAGCTGAAACGTCTGGGCTTCACCGAAGCCGATCTGGAGAAAATCGAGGCCGCCCTTCCCGGCAACTTCGAGATTTCGTTCGCCTTCAGCCCCTGGTCGCTCGACGCTGGAGTGTTCAAGCGTCTGGAAATTCCCGAAGCGGAATGGCAGGCGCCCAACTTCAATCTTCTCCGCCGGCTCGGCTTCACGAAGAAGCAGATCGACGAAGCCAACGATGTCATCTGCGGCCGCGGCACCGTCGAAGGGGCCCCGCACATGCAGGATGAACATCTTTCCATCTTCGATCTGCGCCAACAAGTGCGGAAAAGTTGGAAAGCGATTCATCGCCGTGGAAGGCCACATTCGAATGATGGCCGCCGCACAACCCTTTATCAGCGGGGCAATCTCCAAAACCATCAATCTGCCCAATGAGGCGACGGTTGATGACATTAAGAACAGCTATACGCTGAGCTGGGAACTCGGCCTCAAGGCTAATGCCCTCTATCGCGACGGCTCCAAGCTTTCTCAGCCGCTGAATGTGAAATCCGATGAGGACCTCGACGCGAGCACCGACGAGGACGACGAGGAAAACGTGAAGGCGGCTCGCGAGGAACTCGCCCGCGACACCGTCGCCGCGACGCATTCTATCCTCGCGCCGCACGCCGGCTTGGTTTCCGACAACCTCGCTCCCGTAGCTCACACCGTCGAAAAGATCGTCGAGCGCATTGTCGAGCGTCCGCTGCGCCGCCGGCTGCCCGACACGCGGCGGGCCATGACCCACAAATTCGACGTGGCGGGCCACGAGGGATACATCACCGTCGGCTTGTACGACGACGGCCAACCCGGCGAAGTCTTCATCCGAATCGCCAAGGAAGGTTCCACGATCGGCGGGCTGATGGACACGATCGCCACATTGGTCAGCGTTTCGCTGCAATATGGCGTGCCGGTCGAATCGCTCGTGCGCAAATTCGAGCATGTGCGATTCGAGCCGAGCGGCATGACCCGCAATCCCGAAATCCCCATCGCCAAGAGTCTCACCGACTACATCTTCCGCTGGATGGCGATGGAATTCGTCCCGGGTTACCGCGCCACCCACGCCCCGCGGCGGCCGAGCAAGACCGCCCCGCCGGTCGAGGAGCCGTCGACGCTCGATACGCTGAATGAGGATGAAGATGGACGCGGAGAGAGCGCTCCTCCGGTGGCGCGAAAAAAGGAAGGCAATGGCCACGGCCCGCGCATCGATCTCGACACGGCGCGCCCCTTCAGCTACGCCAAAGATCCCGATGATGCGGCGAAGGATTCACACAGCTCGCATCTCCAGGGTCCCGGCGCAGGAGCCCCAGCGTCGCCGGGCGTTCTCCGCCTCGCGATCGTCTCCGATCCCCTGAGCCAGCAGGGAAGCGAACTTCAGGCGGATGCGCCGGCCTGTGATGTCTGCGGCAGCATCACCGTCCGCAGCGGCACGTGCTACAAGTGCCTGAATTGCGGAAATTCAATGGGTTGCAGCTAATTCGAGGTTAAACCATGGCAGAAAAATCCACCTCATCCCGGAGGAAATCCCCACCCCGCCAGCAGATGCTGGAAACGCTTGCGGAGACGGAAAAAACCGTCGCCGAGCGGCGCGAGGCGCAGGCCCGTCCCGAAGAAAAGATCGAAGCCCGCGCCGCCGACCAGGCGATCGCGGCGGCGGAGCAACTCTCCACCGAAGGCGTCGTCAAATCGATCGGCGAGCTCAAAGGCGTCGTCGGCAAGATGCTCACCCAGCTTTCCGACCGGCTCGAAGAGCAGGTCTCCCGCTACGTTCAGGTGCAGCGTGCGATCGTTGCCAAGGACGCCGAGCTGAAGGAAATCTACGAAATCCAGCGATCCGCCTCGACGCTCACCGCATTGATCGAATCCCAGGAGCATCAGCGCCACCGAATTCGAGGCGGAGCTCGCCCGCGACCGTGAGGAGCTGGAACGCGAAGTCAATCAGACGCGCAAGCATTGGGAAGATGAGCAGAAGCTGCGCGAAGCGGTCAACAAGGATCGCGACGCCTCCGAGTTGAAACGGCGTGAACGGGAAAAGGAAGAGTACCGCTATGCCTTTGCCCGCGAGCAGCAGCAGGCGCGCGATGTCTTCGCGGATGAGATGGCCGGCGCGAATAAAGAGCTGAGCGAGCCGCAAAGCCGCCGCCGACAAGGAGCTCGCCGAGCGGGAACGGGCGATCAAGACCCGCGAGGAAGAACTCGCGAATTTGCGCCAGCGCGTCGAATCATTCCCGAAGGATCTGGATGCCGCCGTCGCCCGGGCCGTGAAGGAAGCGACCACCCGCCAGCAGCAGGAGAGCGCCTCCCGCGAAGAGCTGCTCAAGCGCCAATTCGACGGCGAGCGCAACGTCCTCACCACGCGCATCACCTCGCTCGAGCAGACCGCCAAGGAGCAATCCGACCAGATCGCCCGTCTCCTGGCCCAGTCCGAAAAGGCTTATGGCCAGGTCCAGGAGATCGCCGTCCGCGCCATTGAAGGCTCCGGCAACGCCAAGCAGATCGCCAGTCTTCAGCAGCTTCTGGCGGATCAGTCGAGGAAGGGTGCCGAGCGATGAACGCGACCTGCTTACCATGAACATGTAGAGGCAGGTTCACGCTCGGTCTTCATATTTGACCTATGTGTTTGAATTTCTTCGCGTCCGTCTTCGCGCTCTTCGCGACTTCGCGGTTCGTTCCCAATCAATGTGCGATGAGCAGGCGAAGAATGATTCTTACTAAACAAACTCCACATTAAGTTTTCCCTTCGTTAAACCAATTCGCCCTTCCCGCATTGACACACTCTTGCCTCGCGCGCTATACCCTAACATAGTCCAAACTATTCAGGGATTATGCGCCTCATCTCCTGCCATGACGGGAAGCTCCTAACGCTGGACGCGAACGGTCGATCGACGGCGGATGGGAAAGGATTCCCCACCGGCCTCGATGAGCTGGACGCCCTGGCGCCGGCGGAACGATTCGCCCGGGGAGCCGTTCATGAGATCCTGAGCGAGACGGGAGAAGGACGGGCAATCTTCTTTGCGATGGTCCTGGCGCGGGCAGCTTGTGGGATCACCCCCGCGCTGGATTTTTCATCGCAGCAGGATGAGGAGCGGGAGATGAAATATCGCGTCATCAATCTCTTCACGGACGATAAAAAAATAAAGGACCCTTTGGCACGCCGGGAGAGCCGGGCCGTCCCGGCCCGTCAGAGCTGCTCCGATTTGCCCACTCGGGAGAAGCGTAGCGGATGCGGGCGACTGCCCACAAGGTTCTTGCAAGACCCTCACCCCAACCCTCTCCCAGAGTATTGGGAGAGGGGGAAAGCGCCGCACCTCTCGTCGCAATCCCTTCACCCTCCACCCTCCACCCTTCATCCTCGATCCCCTCCCCCGCGGCGCAATCATCTGGTGCGACCCAACAGGAGAAATTTATCCTCCCGCGCTTGCCAACTTCGGCATCCCCCTTCAGCGGCTGTTCCTGCTGAAGACACAAAACGACCGGGAAACCGTCTGGGCTATCGCCGAATGTCTGGGCTGCAAGGGAGTGAGCGCGGTGGTGGCGGCTCCGTCTTCTCTTTCTCGCATCGAAGCACGGCGCCTGCAGCTGGCGGCGGAGCGCGGCGGGGGCGCGGGCATCCTGCTGCGCCCGCGCGGGGCGCGGGTCGGCCATTCATGCCGCCGCGACGCGCTGGCTCGTCCGGCCCGTGCCGGGGGAGCGAACATTGCAACGATGGAGCGTCCAACTGATTCATGGCCACGGAGGACGTGTCGGCCAAACCGTCATCCTGGAGTGCAGCCGTGAAAACCATCGACTCTCCGTCCGTCCCGCACCGGCAGTTCCTGTGCGTCAGGTTGCTGAACTGGCCCATCGATCGCCGACGACGAAAGCAGGGTGAGCCGCCGACGAAAGGTTTTTGCTCATCACAGACTGCCAATGACGATCGAAACGAACACACCTTAGCGAGCCGCGACCGTCAGGGAGCGAGGGGGTCGCACACATCAGAAAGCCGGAGTTTTGTCACTCCTTCGCTCCCTTACGGTCGCGGCTCGCTAAGCACATTTCGCTCCACTCCCCTCCTCATCGTTCGCCGTGTCGCGGAACGACAGGTGATCCTGGCGGTGTCGAGCGAAGCGCACGCGAGCGGAATCCGCCGGGGGATGACCCTCACACAGGCACGGGCCCTGGCGCGGATGTGGAGCACGCCGACCATGAGCCGCAGCGCGATCGGCGGGCGATGGAAGCGCTGGGACGCTGGCTCATGCGCTTCAGCCCCATCGTCGCGTGCAGTATGGGTGTCGAACCGGAAAAGGATTCCGATGAACAGGACGCGCCGGCGATTTTTCTTGACATCACAGGAAGCGAACGGCTCTTTGCGATGAATGTGGCACGGGCGTCTCGCCCGTGCTCTTCCTCCATCTGCACGGGCGAGACGCCCGTGCCACAAAAGGAAAATTCACCGGCCCCCTCTGACAAGGCCCATTGTGGTGCAGGCTTCCAGCCTGCTTCGGATGAAAGCAGGCTGGAAGCCTGCACCACAATGTCCTGCGGAATCCAAAATCTCGTCAGCCAGGTCTCCGCCGCGATGCGGCGGCTGAGGATTGGGGCGCGGGTGGCGGTGGCGCCGACGCCGGGAGCCGCCTGGGCGCTGGCGGATGAGGGAAAGAGGGCGCGATCGTCTCCGTCGACCAAATCGCCACGGCCCTCGCCCCGCTTTCCCCGGCGGCGCTGCGCATCGGCCGGGAGATGACGGTGGCCCTGCATCACCTGGGCCTGACGACGATCGGACAGGTGATGGCGCTTCCCGCGGTCGGCCCTGCCGGCCCGATTTGGAAATCAGCTCCTTACCCGGATCGATCAGGCGCTGGGGCGGATTCCCGAACCCCTCACGCCCCTCGAGCACCAGGCGACGATCGCAGCGCAGATGGATTTTGACGGCGTGGTCAGTTCCCTGGAGGCGATCTGGGCCGTCTTCCAGCATCTGATCGGCCAGCTCATCCCCCAGCTCGTCCGCCGTGGTCGCGGGGCAAGGCGGCTGGAGGTCGAGCTGCTGCGCCCCCATGCCCCGCCGCTGCACCACAGCATCCTTCTTTCGCGCCCGTTGCGCGATGCGGTGAACCTGTTCAATCTGTTCAGGTGCGCGATGGAGGGTTCGGGGTTCGGGGTTCAGGGTTCAGGGAAGAGAACGGCCGGCCTTTCTTCACTGAACCCTGAACCCCGAACCCTGAACCCTCATCTCCTCGACTCCGGCTATATCGGCATGCGGCTGACGGCGTCGCTCCACGAGCCGCTGTCCGATGAGCAGATTTCCCTGCTCGCCCACGAAGAATACGCCGGCCAGATGGAGCTCGACCGGCTCATCGAACGACTGGCGATCCGCCTGGGGGAAGGATCGATCCTGCGGCCGCAATTGGCCGAATCGCACGTGCCGGAGAAGGCATGGGCCGTGGGGAAAGAATGTAACGGAGTGTCGGAGTGTCGGGGTGTCGGGGTGCGGCGCCGCAAATCCACTCCGACACCCCGTCACTCCGTTACCCCGTCACAATCTTTCCCACTCCCCCGTCCCCTCCACCTTCTCCCCTGCCCGCTGGAGTTGCGGGTGATGGTTTCGCCGTCGGATGATGCCGAAGGCCAGCCGGTGGCTTTCACTTACGAGCGCACGGTTCGTCGCGTGGTGCATGCCGTCGGGCCCGAGCGCATCGCGGGGCAGTGGTGGGAAGGAAACGACAAGACGCGCGATTACTTCGACGTGGAAGAAACCAGCGGCCAACGGTTCTGGATCTTCCGCGTCCGCCAGACGGGGAAGTGGTATCTGCATGGGATATTCGAATAACCGGATCGCAACGAGGTATGCACGGCGCGGAATTTCCAACGTTGAACGTTGAAAGTTGAGCGTTGGACGTTAATTTTTCAACGTTCAACGTTCGAACATCCAACGTTCAACGCTCAACGTTCAACAAAAAGACAAGTGGATGAATCGCTCTTACTCGCTCTCTGCCGCCACCTGATAGATGCCGACGGGATCGACGCTGGGGCTGGGCCCGGGCATGACATGCTGCGCCTGGAGGAAATCCGAAATATCCTTCACGGGAATCGACGGCAGGCGGGTCTTTGGATCTTCACGGTCGGCTACGACAACGCCAATCACCGCATTGTCGCCATCGAGCAGCGGAGAACCGGCCAGCCGCGGATGTTCCGAAAGGCCGACGGACCATTTGGGCCCTCGGGGGACCGGGACCGAATCGCCGTTGAGCAGAGCGACTGAAGGGCCGAAGACATTGGCTTCGGGAATGGCGGCGCAGCGCACCGGGCCGCCCGAATAACCCGGCGACAAATTAAAGTAGCGCAACGGCCCGCCGGCATCGCCCGGCGAAACTTCCAGCAACGCGAGTTTTCCCTCCCGGGCAACCACTCGCGCGGCAAATACGTTCCCCTGCGTGTCTTCCAGACGTACGGCGCTCGCGGAGCCGAGCGGATCCGCCGCTGTCACCAGGTGCGTCTTATCGACCGGAAACGCCGCCGCGTACCGGACCTCGCGCGTCGGAACGACAACGGGCGGCGGCGCAGGATCCGCCGCCGGGGCCGGAGTCGAGGTAGACGGAGTCGAGGGCGCCGGCGTGGCATTGGGGGGCGGAGTCGTCGAGGAATCGGGCAGCGCCGATGACCCGGACGGACCCGGCGACGGCGAAAGTGAAGAGGCCGGCGGCGGAGTGACCATCGCGACCACGGTGTCCGGCGGAATCATCGGCTTCAGGTCGGTCAGCCACGCCGCCCGGGGGATCGCGGCCCGCGCCGCGGTCGCGGCGCGATCGGCGTCGGTGAGCGCATTCTTCGCCGCAGTGACCGCCGCCTCGGCGCCGGGGGCCCGCTTGATTCCCGCGGCATTTTGCTGAGCTTCTTTCAGCCGGATGCCGGCCATTTCCTTGTCGCGCAGTTTTTGCTGAAAAATTTCGATGTATTTGCTCTGATCGTCATATTTAGCCTGCGCTTCGGCTTCGGGAAGCCATTGCGCGCCCCAGCGCTTCTGCCCGGGGTGGGTCTTCTCCAACTGCGTGTTGAGCACCTGGTAATAGCCGATCGCATCGTCGAGGAGCTTGCGGTTGGCGGGATTCGTTTCGTCGCCGGCGCTACACGCCGTGCCGAACAGATTGATCAGGTCCTCGTCAGGGGGATCAGGATGCTTTTCCAGGTAATCGCGCAGCATCTTCACGGTCCGCATGATGTTGAACTTCTGGGTGACATCGGTGACCGCGCGGTTCCAGATCATTTCCCGCGTCGGCCTGGTGGAGGCGATGCGCCCCAGCGGCGCGCCGTCGTCGAACATCTCGCCGGCCCGTTGAACGTTCTTGTTTTCCAGGTACGCCACCGCAAGCGCATGAAGCGTCGCGACGTAGCCGGCGTCCTTGAAGTAATCGACGGCCTTGGACATTTTCTCTGACACATGACGCGCATCGGTCAGAGATTCCTCGGCCGTTTTCCATTTGCCGTCACGGAGGCTTTTGAGCCCGGCCGCCAGAAGCGAGCTCGCTGTCGCCTGCTTGGTCTCATCCGAATCGCGCACGGCGGCGAGCAACTGCTTGCGCTGATCGTTGGCCGCGGCGAGGGCTTTTTTCAGGTCCGCGTCGGTAATCTGCTTCTCATGTCCCTGCACCAGGCGAAGAAGCTGCTCATATTTGGCCAGGGCGGCGACTTTGTCCGCTCCCTTCGCCGCCTCGGGCGCGTCGACCAGTAACTTGCGAACCTGGTCAAGGTGGTTGGCCGCCCAGTTGGCTTCATCTTCCGCCACCGCCGGAGCCGGGGTTGGTTCAGGCCCTGGCTTTGGCTTGGGCGTCGGATTCTCAGCGACAGCGGGCTCGGTCGCAGAAGGAGTCGTATGCTTTTCCGGCTTTTCGGTTTCCGTCGCGGGCACGGAAGGCTTTCCCGTATCGTGCCATTTGGGATAGCTCGACCCGGCCGAAGCAACCGCCTGGTCCGGCGTTGGCGGAGGCGGCGTCTGATCGACCGGCTTGACGACTTTGACCAATGCCTCCCAGCGCGTCCGAGCATCGGCCAATTCCGCCAGCGTCGAATCGCTCCTGATCTTTGCGCTGGGATCGGCGGCAAAGTTCAGCATGTCCTGATAGCGCGTCAACGCGCCGGGCAGGTCGCCGGAGGCCTCGAGGGACTTGGCCTGCGCACGCAAACGCTCCAGGTGCGGCCCGTTTTTCTGCTCCCATTCGGTTGGGCCGGGCGCCTCCGTCGGCGCCGAGTTGGGGACAACGCTGGGAGCCGTCGGAACTGAAGCGACTGGCGGCCTGGAATCGTTGGAAGTTACATAGACGATCACCGCGCCGAGGATAATGATTCCAAACGCACCGCCAACCAGGAGCGGCAGGAAGTCGGTCGGCCGCTTGCCGGGCGCGGAAGCGCTCGACGATTCGGCGGACGCCGCAACGGGAGCGAAGCTCACGACATCGTCGTGACGGTCCGAATGGTCTTCTTCTGAAACGACGTGTTCATCCGATGGCGCCGGAATGGAATGCGCCGAAAGAAAATCGGCGTCGTCTGCATGTTGCGCGACAGCGGCGGCGTAACAGTTCTGGCAAATGATCGTTCCATGCTGATCGAGGACATCTGCGGCCGCGAAGCGCCCGCCACACGTCGCGCACATATATGCCGCCGGGGCTGGGGTGACGACGTTAAAGTAATTGGGAGTGCGCGAGCCGGCCCCAGGGGCGGCCTGGGTTTCAGTCGGCGCGGAACCGGGGACCGCCATCACCGCCGCGCAATGCGGACACCGCACCGCGGAACCGGCGGCCTGATCGGGAACCTGCGAAAGATTGCCGCAGGCGGGACACGTAACGACAATTGCCATAATTCGCTTGGACCCCCATGTTTTGACGCTGGCGAGCCTCCAAAGTTCTACAACGCGAGACCCGCGTGTCTATTCCTACCCGTGATATCGGGAAAAGTCGCACCCCGCTGTCGTCACTTTACCGGACGGGACGATTCCGCTTCATCATTCTCGCATAAAAGTCGGCGCTTGCGGAACCCCGTGTACCGAAATCGAAGAGGCGAACCTTCGGTTCTGCCGCTACGCGTGAGAACCGCGCCCGCGTTTGCGGCTGATGAACGCTAAAAGCTCCTTGGCGCTTAGGCAATTGATGACATTTGACCGCGTCGCCCAGGCGCGGTGCGCGACCGCGATCCCATATTCCACCGTCGGCAATTCTTCGACGCTGTGGGCGTCGGTGTTGATCGACAGCATGACCCCCGCCTCAATGGCGGCCCGGGCATGATTGTCATTCAGATCCAGGCGCGGATAACTCGCGTTGATCTCCAGAGCCGTCCCCGAATCGGCGGCGGCCTTGAAAATCCGGGAAAAATCGAGCGGCAGTCCCTCACGCCGATTGATCAACCGGCCGGTCGGGTGCCCGATCACGTTGACGAACGGGTTATCGATCGCCCGGAGCAATCGATCGGTCGCCTTTTCCTGGTCCTGCTTGAGCGAAATATGCGGGCTGGCAACGACGATATCGAGCTCGGCAAGAATGTCGTCCTCAAAGTCGAGTCTTCCGTCCGCGAGAATATCCACTTCGCATCCCGCCAGAAGCGTTATCCCCTTCAGTCGCTTGCCGACTTCGTGAATCGCCGCCACGTGTTTCAGGAGCCGCTCGGCGCTCAGCCCGTTGGCAATGACCTGTGATTTGGAATGATCCGTAATCGCCAGGAACTGATACCCCAGCGCCATCGCGGCCCGCGCCATCTCTTCAATCGAATTACTTCCATCGGAGGCAGTCGTATGCGAGTGCAAATCGCCGCGCAGGTCGGTGCGTTCGATGAGTTTCGGTAATCGCTTTGAGGCGGCGCCTTCCACTTCGCCGTGGCATTCCCGCAGTTCCGGCTCGATATAACCAAGACCCAGCGCCTCATACACATCCGCCTCAGTCTTGCTGGCGACCGGCTTGATCGACGGCGCCTCGGCGGTTTTTTTCGCCGCCCGGTCATATTCGTCCAGGCGATAAAGCCCCCATTCATTCAGTGTGAATTTCTTATCTTGCGCCAATCCTCGCAGCTTGACGTTGTGGTCCTTTGAGCCGGTGAAATAAAGGAGTGCCGCCCCGAAATTCTCCGCCGGCACCATCCGCAAATCGACCTGCAATCCGCCGACAACGCGAACGCTTACTTTGCTCGGACCTTGAACGATGACCTGCTGGACCTCGGGAAATTTTGCGAAAGCCGATGCGACGGCCGTTCCTGCCGACGCATCCTTGAGCGCGCAGATCAGATCCAGATCGCCGACCGTTTCCCGCCCGCGGCGCAAGCTGCCGGCGATTTGGGCCTGCGAAACCCCCTTCTGCCCGCGCAATTGTTCGAGCATTGCTTTGGCGATCGGCAGCGCATCCACGATTCCCATGCGCCGGAGGCTTGTGCCCGCAGGGCGATTCCCTGCTTGATCGATTCGATTTTCTTCTCGCCGATTCCTTTCAGGCCCGCCAGCGAGCCGGTGTCGAGCGCTTTGACGAGTTCCTCCAGGCCTGTGATCCCGCGCTGCTTCCAAAGCAGCGAAATCGTCTTGGGCCCCAGCCCCGGAATCTCCAGCATCGGGATGAGTCCCGGCGGCACGCTCGCCGCCACCTCTTCGAAATCGACGCTGTGACCCGTCGCCACGTATTCCTTGATGATCGCGCAGCTCGATTTGCCGATTCCTTCGATCTGATCGATCTTCCCCTCTTCGCACAGCTTCTTCACATCGAGAGCCATGTCCTTGAGGATCCGCCCGACCTTGGAAAACGCGATCGCCTTGAACTGATTCTCACCCTTAATCTCCATGATCGCCGCGAAGGTCGCGAAGAGATTGGCCAGCTCGTCGTTTAAGGACATGAGGGGAGTTTAGCAGAAGCGGGCATCCCGCAAAGTGAAGATTTGCTCCGGTCAGCATGCCCAAGACACGTGAAAGAATCGGCAGTCTAAAACCTCTCACCCTCTCCCGGTACTCCGGGAGAAGCGAGCGGGTAACCTACTTCATCCGACTCTTCCGCCGCATCAGCATTTCCGCACCGATAAAGCAAAACAGCAACGCTCCCACCAGAATGCTTGCCGCAAACGCCGGGTATCGGTCCGGGGGTACGCGGCCGGGAGCAGATAGTTCGAACGGGCCGGCGATCATTTCCCCCTGTCCCGGATAGCCAGCTGTCGCGATCAAGCGTCCTTGTCGATCGGTCAGTTGTGATTCGCCGGAACTCCAGACGCCGAATATGGGTATCCCATATTCCGCGGAGCGAATCGGAGCCAATCGCCCGTGGAGCATTTCCCGTTCGTGGCGGCCCCACTCTTCCATATCCATCGTCGGAATGATCAATCCCTGGGCTCCCAATCGCACGAAATCATCCATCGCTCGCGCGTAACTGACATCGTAACAAATCGCGATTCCGATCTTTCCCCAGGGAGAATTCCATACCCGCCGCTGCTCGGCGGGAAGACCATCGTTCATAAATTGAACCGGAACGGATTTGCATTGCTGGAAAACGTCGCGACCATCCGGCCCGATGACAAACGCGGTATCCCGAAACTCGTTCTCAGGCTCTTCGACGATTCCCCCAGCGACGAGATATCGCGCATGTCTTTGAACAACATCGCGCACGGCCTGTGGCACCAGCCCTTGAAAAGAATATTCGCTCAAAACGAGGATCTCTGCTTCCGGATGCGCAGTGGCCAGTCGATCCACCGCGTCGGCGACGGATGATTCGTCGGCATGCTCCCACTGCACCCCGGCCACATGAACTCGCGCATCGCCCAATCCCTTTGCGGTCGTTGACGGCAGGTACATGAAGACTGCCAGCGTGAGCAACGCCACGGCCCCCGTGATCCGATAGACGAGTCGGGGCCCGACCAATAATGCCGACCCCAGCGCAAACAAGAAACCCAAACCATAAACGCCAATCCACATCAACCGCACGCCGGGAAGGAATGCGACGACCTGGCCCGGCAAAATCCAGGCAAATTTGAGCTGGTATAATTCGCTCCTGAAAAACTCCACGCCCGTCCACAGAACCGGCGTCATCCACATGGCCGCCGTTGCTCCAAAATGCTTTCGCGCCTGCTGCAGCAAAAGCGTGAAGATTCCGATCGGCAAAGCCGCGATGCACCAGATCGGGATCGCCAGCAGATGGAAGAGCGAGAGGAAGAACCACAACTGCGGCACGTAGATCGCGAGGCTGCAGATCGCTCCTGCGCAAAACGCCTTTCGAGCATTGTCGAATCGGGACAGCAGGAAAACGGACGGCAACGCCGCCAGGATCGTTATCGCGCCATGTCGGGTGGAAAAGGCAACCCAAAAACCTGATGCAGCGATATGAATCAACAAGGCGGCGACTCGCCAGCGCAGAGTCGCGTATGGATCACTTTGTCCGCCGGATCTTGAAGAGTCAGAATCGATGGAGTCCGCCTTCCGCAATGCCTGAAGCAGTATAAGGAACGGCGGCGAATCAACTCCATCGATCGGCAATTTGCCGCTTTCAGGAAACTTTTGCCGCATCCCCGCGTCAAAATCCTTCGTTGGCGGTATGGCGAGGAAATAAACGTTCTTACCGTTGTCGTCTGCTCTAACTCCAACCGTCACGCGATTCATCGCAATGGGCGGCGCTTGCATCGTCCGAGCGGATGCTCCGCGCGATATTTTTTGTGAGGCGTTCCATGCGATTCCCCCGGCCGACTCGATATTCTCTCCTCTTCGCGATGCTGGCGAGTACACCAGCAGTTACACAGGCACGTATCAAACTCATCACGCTGCCGGCGCGGGAACGCGTCGAGATCCAGCTCGACAACCCTTCCGCAACGCTGGTAGAGGAAGAGCGGATCGTGCCGCTCGTGAAGGGCGAGAATCAAGTCGATTTTTCCTGGGCCAACACGCAGATCGATCCGGAAACGATCGTCTTTCGAGTCGTCGCTCCCGTCGACGCAAAGAATCTCGACGTGAAGGTGCTGTCGGTCAGCTATCCACCCAACGAGGCGGCGCTGGTCTGGTCGGTCGGCTCCAGCGATTCCGGCTCGGCGCGGGTGCGGATCAGTTATCTGCTCGGCAACCTCGGCAAGACCTTCAACTATCGCGCGGTCGCCTCGCCGGATGAATCGACGCTGACGCTTTCGCAGTACATGCGACTGCAAAACTTCGCGAACGAAGAATTCGGCAATACCGGGCTCTACGCGGGTTTCGGTAAGGAGTTCCTGCGGCCCCTCGGACTCAATGAAACCAAGGAAATGCTGGTCGGCCGCTTCCAGCAGGTGCCCGTAAAGAAGACCTACACCTGCGACCCGCAGGAGTTCGGATACATCGATGCGGCACAAAAGAAGTTGCGCGTTCCGATGCATTACGTGCTGAAGAACGACAAGGACAACAAGCTCGGCCTCGCGCCGCTCCCGTACGGAAAGGCACGAATCTTCATCGCCGGTCGAAATCCGGATCAGTCGGCGACGTTCCTTGGGGAGGACTGGGGCAAATTCACGCCGATCGATGACGAGATGAAATTGTATCTCGGCGTGGCCCAGGACATCGTCGTGAAGCGGATCATCGAGAAAAACGAGAACCATCGCGTTGCGGGAAATCTCTCCAGCCAGGAAGTGGTGGTCAGCTATGAAATCGAGAATTTCAAGGAACAGGCGGTGACGCTCGACGTGACCGAAGGCCTTCGATTCCTCAGAGGCGAAGTGCGCGGCGACACCGGCCGCGACGTCGAATGGGAACTGGGCAAGTTCACCACGTTCGATCAGCCGGATTCGGATAAGAGCACCTTCGACCGGCTCGTCTTTCACGTGAAGCTTCCCGCCCGCGACAAGGCGGGCAAAGCCGAAAAGATCACCCGAAAGCTGCACCTGATCCTGAAAAACGAGTGGTAACCATGAATCGCTATTCCATCATGGCGGCGCTCAACGCCGTCATCATTCTCGGTCTGTCTTCCCCCGCCCTTCGCGCACGGAACGTGGATCTTTCCACGGTTCCGAAGCGAAATTCGGTTCAATTGACCATCTACAACAGTGAAGATCTCACGCTGGTTCGGGAGACACGCACGGTCACATTCAAGAAAGGGCCCAATCCGCTTCAGTTCAGTTGGGCCAATACGTTGATCGATCCCACCTCTGTCGAGATCAAATTCCTCACCAATCCCGAGAAGCTCGATGTGCTGGACACGACTTTCCCACACGACAAGCCGCAGATGCTTTATTGGAATATCGGAAGTGAGATGGATGGGGAAGCCACCGTGGAGATCACCTATTTCACCAGCGGGATCACATGGTCGGCGGATTATCTCTGCATCGCCGACCAGCAGGAAACGCAGCTCGGGTTTGAAGGATTCGTGCGGATCTCGAACAACAGCGGCGAAGAATATGAAAACGCGCAGGTTCGTCTCGTCGTCGGCACCATTAATCTGGTCGAGAAGATCGCCCAACTGGCCAAGCTGCCTGAATCGGAAGTCCTGAGTCTCAGACGCGATCAGCTCAACGAATACCGCGAGCGCGCGGTCAAGGAATTGGCTGAAGCGCCCGCCGCCAGTCCGACGACTTCGCCCCAGGCCGCCGAAGAAAAGAAGATCATCAAGGAAGGCCTCAGCGAATACTTCATCTACAGCATAGAAGGAACCGAAACGATCCCCAACGGCTGGTCCAAGCGCATGCGCTCACTCGACGGGCAGACCGTCCCTTTCAAAATCCAATATCGATATCGGCCGCAGGAATATGGGGAGCAGTTGGTGCGCATGTACCTCCTGGCCAACAACAAGGACTCGAAGCTGGGAACCTCGCCGCTGCCGGATGGAATGGTGCGCGTCTTCCGCGATAACGGCCGAAACGGACTTTCGTTTCTCACCGCGCAGCAAACCAAATATGTGCCGATTGGGGACAAGATCGAGCTGAACCTGGGTCCCGATCCTGAAGTGGTCTTTGAATTGATCAAGCTCAAAGTCCTCCGCGACAATCTCTGGCTCCAGCTCAACGGGGCCAACGTGTTCCGGCGCGTGGAAGATGGCGCTGCGAAGATCGAAGTCAATTCATCGGTCGTGGGATGGGACGATCACGAAATCTTCGACCAGCGGATCCGCAATTACTCCGCCAGGCCAATCGATGTGGAAGTGCGGCGGACGCTTCCGGGCCACATTACATTTCGAAGTTCCCTTGCGCCGACGCTGCACGATTTTCAGACTGCGGAGTTTTACTCCTCAATTGACGCCGGCAAGAAGGCGGATCTGCTCTATGAAATCGTGAGTCATCAGGGGCGCAACAGCAAGCAGAACAACATCACGCTCGAGCAAGCAAAGGTGAATCCGTGAAACTCAGTCTCGCTGCATCGATTCTTTGGATGCTCGCCACATTATCGGCGGCTCAGGCGCGCAATGTCGACCTCTCGACAGTTCCGAAGCGGGATACCGTTGAGCTGACGATTTACAACAGCGAGGACATCACCCTCGTTCGCGAGACCCGCACCGTCACGTTCAGGAAGGGTGACAATCCGCTCCAGTTTTCCTGGGCCAATACGCTCATCGATCCCACCTCGGTGGAGCTGCGTTTTCTCACGAATGGTGAAAAGCTCGAAGTCGCGGACACCACTTTTCCTCACGACAAGCCGCAGATGCTTTACTGGACCGTTCACAGCGATATCGACGGCGAAGCGACCGTCGAGATCACCCACTTCACCTCCGGCATCACCTGGAAGGCGGATTATCTCTGCATCGCCAACCAGCAGGAAACCCAGCTCGGCTTCGAAGGATTTGTGCGGATCAGCAACAACAGCGGCGAGGAATACGCCGACGCCCACATCCGGCTGGTGGTTGGGACCATCAACCTCGTCGAGAAAATCACCCGGCTCGCGCACGTTCCCATGGAGGATTTCGACAAACTGGATGCCTCCAAGGCGAAAGATCTCAAGAGTGAATCCGTTCGCGCCGCCTTCGATCGCGCGGCGGGAAAGGGTGAAGGAGGCGAGCAACTTCAGGACGCGGAGAAGCAAATCGTCAAGGAGGGCTTGAGCGAATACTTCATCTACAGCATCGAAGGGACCGAAACGATCCCCAACGGCTGGTCCAAGCGCATGCGCTCGCTCGAAGGGCAGACCGTCCCTTTCAAAATCCAATATCGCTACCGGCCGCAGGAATACGGCGATCAGCTCGTGCGCATGTACCTCCTGACCAACAACAAGGATTCGAAACTGGGAACTTCGCCGCTACCAGATGGGATGGTTCGCGTCTTTCGCGATAACGGCCGAAACGGACTTTCGTTTCTCACCGCGCAACAAACCAAATATGTGCCGATTGGCGACAAGATCGAGCTGAACTTGGGGCCTGATCCGGAAGTGGTTTTCGAGCTGCTCAAACTCAAAGTCTTCCGCGACGATCTCTGGCTCCAGCTCAACGGGGCCAACGTGCTGCGTCGTGTGGAAGATGGCGCGGCCCGGATCGACGTCAATTCATCGGTCGTCGGATGGGACGATCACGAAATCTTCAACCAGCGCATCCGCAACTACTCCGCCAGGCCGATCGATGTGGAAGTGCGGCGGACGTTCCCGGGTCACATCACCTTTCGAAGTTCCCTCGCGCCAACGCTGCATGATTTTCAGACGGCGGAGTTTCACGCCTCCGTCGATGCCGGGAAGAAGGCGGATCTGCTCTACGAAGTGGTGACCCATCAGGGGCGTAACAGCAGGCAGAACAACATCACGCTCAAGGAAGCGAAGTGAATCCGTGATGCGATGGAATGACAAATGGGAATCCAGGCTCTGTAGAAAGAGGGGCGACACCCGCGCTGCCTCAAGGCTCTCGGACGAGAATGGACTTCAGCCGCATGGTCGAGCGTTCTGATGGCCAAATTGTGAAAGGCATCAGGACCTTGGAAAAGTCCGCTTCGGTCCGGTATCGCGGCTCGCCGTCCACTGAGAGACTCAGCGAGCCGGGAAGCACTTCCAGCTCGATCGTCACCCATTTGTTGACGGGAACTCGACCGGCGCCGGCCTTATGCCGGCCGTCGGCTGGTCCGCCGTCGAGGCGCAGCTCGTCGGGGTTGCCATTCCAGTTGAATATGATCTGCTCGCACGCGTATTTGATGCGGATATCCTTCGAGTCGGTCTGGACCGTAATTCGGAAAGTCACCGGAGGGGTAAACGTTTCCTGCGAAACCATCGATCCCGGCTCGTGGATGACGATCGAGCCCCCCTCGAATCGCGCCTTGCTCGCGCTCATCCCCTTGATTAATTCGCGCCAGTTCACCTGGTCGGCGGCTTGCACTTCCGCCAGTCGCTTCTTCAAACTCAGAAGTCTCAGCCCGCTCAATTGGGGCGCTGCCGCCTCATACCATTTGGCAGCGCGATGCTGATATTCCGACCTGGAATCGGTTTTTTCCTTCTCGGCCAGCGCCCACCACCGGTCGGCGGTCTTCATCTGCCTGTCGGCGTCACTCGGGTTGGCCAGGTCATCGCGAGCGAGGTCTTTCAAAGTCGGATCACTCCCCTTTGCCAGCATGGGAAGGCCGCCCTGCCAGTCCCCTTTGATGAGGCAGCGATACTTGCCGACCTTGAGATTGGCTTCGGAATTCTCCGGATCGTGGTCGAGAATCGCCATCGACCGTTTTGCTTCGTTGAAAGCGGCCGCCGCGGAGTTCGCACGGCGCACGGCATCGGTCGCTTTCTGGCCGAGCGAGGGATTGTTCGCGTCGTGGGCGGCGTTAGTGGCCAAATTGCCCAGGTCATGGTCATACTCGTACCGGTCTGCGGCAACAGCCTGATCGAGGAGGCGTAAAACGGCCTTGATAAAATTCGCCCGCGCCGGCGTGGAGTTCAACAACTTGGCTGCGCTGTGCGCCGCATCGAATTTCATGCGGACCACGTCGATGCGATAAAAATGGTCAAGTGAATCGATCGCCTCGAAGGCGGCCGGCAACTCGCCACCCGAGACCGCGGTATCGCGGGCCACTGACAGCAGCGCGAAACGGTTGATCGGATCGGTTTCATCCGCCGCGGACTTGATCAGCTCTCTGCATGCCGCCTGCTTCGCTTCGGCGTTTGGCGCAGAATCGATCTTCTGACCGTAGGCGCTGCGAACCGTCTTGATGGACTCCTGAAGCGCACCGGCAGCGGGTGCAGGAAGCTTTTCGGTCGGTGCCAAAGAGCCAGCCACTTCATCGCCGAGCAAAGGGGCTCGAACGCAAAAGAGGGATAAAAGGAGAAGCACGATTTGGGTGCAGCCTGGCGCGAGACTGGAGCACCGACTTCGGTTCACGCGATGGGCCTCCGGAAATGACAAGCTCCGATCACCGAAGACGAGCCAAAACGGGACTCGACCGTCCACCGCAATGATCCCGTGGCCCAGCTCCTGGAGCAAGTGCCAAATTGCCTTCGTGAGAATCCCCACAGTGGCCTAAACCGACAACGCCGCGCGCGGCGATCGCTACTCCGTTTCATGCACAGCCACCGCGTCAGGATCGTCGGAACATTGCTTTTTGCCTTACTCACGCACACACTCACAGCCCGCGCCGAATACGACCCGAAGTTTCGACCTCCGGCATTACTTGATGTATCGATGGCGAAGCTCGCAGCCGAGCCCTATGCCTCCGGCGAACGTGAGGTCGTTGGCGGCGCAGCCGGCGGACGTACGCAGGTCCGCCAGCTCATGAGTTTTGAGCAGGGCGCGCGCGACGGGCAACCAATTCCGGAACTTTCCAAACGCGCGGACAATCTCCAGGCCATCTACGTGCAGGATAACGGCGTGACCGACGGCAAATGGTGCGCACGACTGACACTTCCCGCCGGCGGCGATTTCGGCGTCATGATTCTCGATGGCGAAGCGGTCAGGAACTGGGCGGGATTCGATTACTTCGCGATGGATCTGTTCACCGATGACGACGAGCCGCACAGCATCAACTTCGAGCTTTGGGATTCGGCCAGCCGCAACTACCACACGCGGTTCACCATTGATCAGCCGACGCACGCCGGCCACCAGACGATTCTTTTTCCGATCAACCGCGCCAAACGCAACGGCAAGGAAGGACGAGACTGGGATGAACTCGAGGCGAAGGACAAGATTGATCTCAACGGCCTGAAGTTCGTCAAGATTTTCACGGCCCAGCGGAAGGACCGCCCTACCACCTTCTGGATCGACAACCTGCGGCTGATGCAGGCGGACGCAGCCAAGCCGAAGATGCGCGTCAGTCTTCCCAAAGCGGTTGCGGCGGCATTTGATTTCGGAAGCGGCGACTCCACGCCGGGGTTCTCAGGCATCACCCCGGCGGGCTTCGTCTCATCGCAGGGACTTGCGCCCGGCGGATCGGGCTGGCCCGATCGTCTGAGCGGCTCCTATGTGATTGGCGCCCACAACCAACCCTTCACTTTCAAGGCGAGTGTCCCGAACGGAAAATATCTCGCCTGGCTCGTGCCGGGCCGGTGATCAGCGCTGAACAATCCGATCCGCATTTTCTGCTGAAGCTGAATGACAAAGTTCTGCACCAGGACGCTCCGAATTTCGGAAACTACGACAGCGAAAAATACCTCTACCGTTTTCTATGGACGCAATACTCACAGCGCCCACACGCGCTCTGGCTCGACTACGTCGATCGGATGTTCCCCGTCTTCCAGACGCCGGTCGAAGTGAGCGACGGACAAATCACGCTTACTGCCTGCGATTACTTTGTTTCATCGCTCATACTCGTAGCGGCAGAAAATGAGGCGGATTTCCATCGCATGGCGGCGAAGCTTCAGCAGATCCGAATCGATGCGTTCGAGCAAACTCAATTCATTCCGCCGCATACTCCGCCTCAGCCCAAGCCTGGCGACGGAGATTATCTCCTGTACGCCTTACACGAGGGAGAGACGGTGCAGCCGTGGAGCGGTCCGAGCGATGCACAACGCGCCGATATCCAGCTCAATCTTGGGGTGGCGCCGAGCCAGAACGTCTTCGCTCGCGTCTGCAATTGCGCCGTTCAAAGACCTTGGCGATTGCCGGCTCGAGTTGGCGGACCTGAGTTCGCCCGACGGCGCAAGAATCCCCCAATCGCAAATTGCCGGGTATTTCCTGAATTATCGCGGCGGCGGACGCGACATCGGCGAAATGGCGCTGCTGCCGACACTCTCGTTCCATGGCGAGGAACACATCACACAAACCCTCTGGCTCTGGCTCACCGTCCCGGCAGATAGCAGGCCGGGCAAGTACGCCGGCAACTTCGTCTTTCACCCTTCCGACAGCAAACCCACCACGCTGCCCGTCACGCTTGAGGTCTATCCGTTCAAGCTTGCCGACGCGCTCCCGGCCGCGCTGGGAATGTATTACAGCGGCTGCAATTTCCCGCGCCCGCCAGCAGACAAATACTGGGAGGTGATCAAACAGCAGTTGCTCTGGCAACGCCGGATCGGATTCACGGCCAGCACGCTCATGGCGGGCGCCGAGGTGGTTGGCGTTAATGAATCCACCGGCGAAGTGACCCTGCATTTCGACGACACCGGCGCTGCCGTTGCAAAGGCGGCCGGCTTCGGCCGTAACCCGGCACAGATGCAGATGGTGAGTCAACTGGGAATCGCCCGGGCGATCGGCCGGCATCTGATCGGCCCCGCCGTCGATCGCAACCCGGGCGCGGAATTACGCGAGGCGAAGTTTGCGGTGCTGCACCACAACGCCATGCGGCAATATAAGAAATTCCTCGACTCACTGGCGCTGCCATACGCAATCGAAGTGGTGGATGAGCCGCGCGAGGTTCCCAATCCATGGAACCGCAACCTGGCGGACTCGATCGCCTACGGCGATTTTCTTTCCGAAGAAGGATTCACCCGTCGGTTTATTACCCCAATGTCCGATGAGAGCGGCGGAAAGGATTATTCGGCGCTCGTTGACCACGCCGACATTCTCTCCATCCACGCCTGGCCTCTGGCCCGCAAGCTGCGCGACGCCACGCTTGCTGCGAAGAAGACACTCTGGTTTTACAACAGCGGCATGAGCCGATTCGCCTGGGGCGCGTATCCCTGGGCGCACGGCGCATCCGGCCGTTTTGAATGGCACTGGTCCGCGCCCGAAATGAATCACTCTCTCGGCTACCCCGGCGACGACTGGTACAACCCCTTTACTTCAACCGACGCAACCGCCCCCAACGCCCCGATCGACAATTTCCCCGGAGGATTTCTCTGTAAATCCACACTCTTCACCGCCGCCGAGGGCATCACGGATTGGACGTATCTCTACACACTCGAGAGCGCGATTGAGGAGCATAAGAAGTCTGGAACTAAAGGCGACATCGTTCAAAAAGCCGAAGCGTTCGTGAAGGAAATCAAGTCGCACGTCCCCGATTTTCCTGGAACTGAGGGGAATGCAGATCCGATCGACAAGTTGGACGAATGGCGTGCCGGGGCGGCGGGTTTGCTGAAGGACCTGTCGGAATGACGAATTGACGTTATCAAGTCCTCTAACCACTTCAGGGGGGTGGACAGGGTCGAAATTCTTCGGTGATAATGAGGAAAAGGATCGAGTGCAAATCCATGAAATCAAAGACCGCCGTAATCAAAATATCTTCGCACCCATTGGCGAAGAGATCAGGATCAAAGGGATTACTGGCAGACGTGCGCAAGCTGGTTGTCGTTGCGCGACAAACCATCGCACGAGGCGTGAACTCCGAGTTGGTAAGGCTGTATTGGCTGATCGGACGGCGTATTCATCGGCACATTTTGCAGGAGAAACGTGCGGAATATGGGAAGGAGATTATTGCGGCGCTGTCGCAGGAATTGGGTTGGTCGCATTTCGTTGAGTTGCTTCCGTTGGGAGTACCGCTTCAGCGTGATTTCTA
This sequence comes from uncultured Phycisphaerales bacterium, assembly GCA_963754335.1. Lineage (GTDB taxonomy): Bacteria > Planctomycetota > Phycisphaerae > Tepidisphaerales > Tepidisphaeraceae > JBBSDP01. The sequence goes on along the minus strand of CAVWFQ010000003.1, from coordinate 704,015 downwards.
TGCCGAGATGTGTCGCATCGAGCGATGGAGTGTTCGAACGCTTCGCAAGAAGATACAGGGAATGCTCTTCGAGCGGACGGCCCTTTCGAAAAAACCCGCAAAGCTCGCCGCGATGGAACTCAAACAATTGCGAGAAGACGACAGGCTGACTCCCGACCTGGTCTTCCGCGATCCGTATTTGCTGGTTTCCTCGAGCGGAAGCTGCACAAGGCCGTGCGGCTGGCTCGGGCCAGTATCACAAAGTCATAACTTGAGAACCCAAAGCCGTTACTTCACCGGAATCGCGATGATATAGAGCTTGTGCATCGGATGGCCAAACAGAAACGCGTCAAACCACATCGAATCAAATCGCTCGGCATTGAACGAATTCAATCCATCGACTTTCCCATCGGTGCAGTCGGATGGATCGGCGAAATAGATCAGATCATCGTCGAGAGTGGAGGTTCCCCGCGTGTCGTAGCCAACCACCACATCCCAGTGGCCGCCCCAGTCGATCCACTCAACCAGCGTGGGGACTCGGCGGGTAAGATTGCCGCGCAACATATCGAGCGAGCCGTTTTCTCCCCAGGTGACCCGGAAGCCGTGCTTCTGGAGCCACGATGCCATCGCCTGCGGCGTGGTGCCGGTGTCCGCATTGGTCCCCATTTCCTTTGCGATCTGCATCTCGTTTCCGTCGCGCCCGTAGTAACGCAGCAGAGTCACAATGCAGGCCGGCCCGCAGGTGTAATCGGTGGTCTGCTGGAAGGCGCGAAGCGGAAGAAGGACCGATCCGCCCGCCCTGGTGGATTGCGTCGCAGGCGCGACTGGCGGCCTGTTCTCGCAGGAGACCAGACCGCCGAGCACGCTCGCGAGAATGGCCAGGTAGAGCGGACGCCGGCTCATTAGACGAATTCCTGTGAAATCCCCAGCGCCAATCCAGGCTCAGCCAATGCTCTTAACACGGTGCGATTCCCATTGAACCCAAGACACTCGATCCGGCCGAACCCACTCTACGGAATCGCCGGCACCGGTATTCCCAGGCTCGCAACCTTGCGAACGGCCTGGGCCGCGTCAGACTTCCCTATGATTTGCATTAACCAGTAAGTATCCATCGCTTCATTGGCGCTCGCTGGCTCCAGTTGCGTCGCCACCGATTCTTCCACGACCCGCCGGGGTGCTGATTTACGGATCGATTCGGCGCATTTTGCCGATTCGGCGGGGTCAATATTCTTCAGAAGCGCCCACTCGAACGTCGCGCGGCTTAAAGGGAAACGATCTGCCTCGGAACGCAGGATCGCCACGACTTTCTGAATGTCTGCGTCGCCGGTCACCTTTTGCTGAAAGGGGCCCGGTTCACTTGCGATCAGCGCCAGCAGGTTGCCGCTTCCCAGCGAGCGCTCGTATTTCTTCGCGTATTCGTCAAACGCGGGATCAGCACGGCGAAGATTCCTGCAGGCACGAAAGATCAGCGCGGCAATGACGGTATTCGAAGTGGTTGCAGATGGGGCGATGTGATCAGCCTCTTCGGAGAGAGTGATGATTTTGTCGGCGTCCGCGGTCACGCCATAGAGATCCAGGGAGAGCATGCGCCCGACTTGCGCATTGATCGCGGCGGCAGCGGTAGCACCCCCCTTCGCCCGAAACGCCGGCAACTTTTCATCGGCCCGTTTCATCCCGGCGGTCAATGCCGTGACGGTCTGCTGGTCCTTGGTTCCGTCGAGATATTCCTTTACCGCGGCGATTTCGTCGGAATGATCCAGCCCGGCCGCCTTGATGCGCTGATCGAGGGCACGCATGGCCGACTCATCGTGCGTGAACTGGCGCACCGACGCGATTTCGGCGAACGCCTTGGAATCTTTCGGGGAAACCACCGTGACTTTTTCCAGGAGTGAGAGTGCGCGGGCAATGCCCGGATGGCTCCTGACGCGCTGGACGATGGCGTCGCGGCCCGCCTGATCGTGATAGAGGTAACTCAGGAAAGAGACATCGCCAGCCGCGTGAAGTGCGCGAAGTCGATCTGATCGCCGATCAGATCGGCCAGGGCGCCGCTCAGGAGCGTCGAGCCGGCGTTATAGATCAGAACCGCGTCGCGCGGATCCAGTTCAACGGCCTGCTGGAAATAATCATAACAACGATCCAGATCTTTTCGGTCGCCGCTGGCCTGGAACATGGCATAACAGGCCAGCGCCGTCTGATTCAGCGACTGGGCGCTTCGCGGCAACTGCCCATACGCTTCGACGGCGCTTTGATATTGCCGGCTGGCCTCCTCATCGCGCCCTTCGGCGAACGCCTTTTCGCCGAGCGCCTCCGCGAGCTTGCCTTTGATATCCGGGCTGGAAAGATCGCACTTGTTCAGCCAGGCGATCGAGTCGTCATTGTCTTTGCAGACGACGGCGCGGAAGGCCGCCGCCTCGTGCTGTTCTTCGGGTTTGGATGTCTTCGAATAGGCTTCCTCGATCATCGTACGCCCTTCGGGAACCGCCCCAAGCTGCCGGAGGTGAGAGGCAACCTGAACCAGGTTGGTGAAATTACGCCCATTGGCGGCCAGGAATTCGTCGAAGAGTTTATGTCCTTCCGTCTGTTTGCCGAGCCAGTAATAAACCTGGGCCAGCGACAGGCGGTACTCGTTGCTCTCGCCGGCGATGCCGCCGATGGAAAGAAAGACTTTTTCGGTGGCTTCAAACTGCGACTTGCGTGTCGCCGCATCGGTTTGGGCCTGGGCCCGCTGGAGCATGATGATGCCCAGATCCAGGGCGACGGGAACGACGCCTGCTTGTTTTTCCAGCGCTTCCTGCGTGCTGGTAAACTGCGGATCGACCTTGATTTTGTCGTTCACATATTGCCGCACCATCGCATCCTGCTGATCTTTGCTCGACGCCTTGTAACGATCGTAAAAATCCGAGGGCGCCTTCTCATCCCGAAGAGTCTGGATTTCGCGATCCGATATCTGCTTTATCGCGTTTTGGGCATTCGTCTCGGCCGAGTTCAACTGCGAGAGTCGACCCTGGACATAGGGCCAGAGCATCGCGTATGCGCCATCGAAATCCCCTTCACGACCCAGGATCATCCCAAGCACGCGGCGCACCTTCACCGTCCCCGAGTTTATCCTTGTACGGCAGGAGCAGCTTCCTGGCGTCGGCGGTCTGTCCCTGCTGTTCCAGCAGCGAAGCCAGCGGGACAATTGCATCGAGATTGGATGGGTCGAGCTCGGCCCATTTGCGCAGCAACGACAACCGTTGCGCGTCCACCTGCCGAGTATCGATGACCAGCGGGCGCACGGCGTCGAGCATCGCGATCCCGCCGGACGGATCGGCCTGCCCCTTGTCGGCGACCAGTTTCAGCGCCTGATCGACCACCTGGCTTCCGTCAATTCCGCGACCGCGCCGGGAGATCTGCACGGCGGCAGAAAAGACCGGCGCCGACTCGCTCAGCGCCGCCTGGTTACATCCATTTTGCTCCAGGTCCTTGACGGCGCCGGCGGCGGCGTCCGATTGATCGGCGCCGGCAACGGCAAGCGTCTGATAGATCCTGACGCCCTGCGCCAGGTGCCCGCCGGCGACAAGATCGCGGGCAGCGGTCATCTGTTGCTTCGCCTTGTAGGCGGGTGTGCCGGTGTACTCCTCCCACTGGACGACGCCCACTGTCGCCAGGATCGCGACGATCAGGCCGATATTCCACCACCTGGCCAATGACGACAGCGGCTCGCGCCCGATGAAATACCACCCGCGCTGCGCTTTGGCGACTCGATACGCCTTCAGGCAGAAGACCGGGACGAACAGCGCCGAGATACAAAGCGTGGAGACATAAGTCTTGGTCGGCGCATGGTGATCGCGATGTCCGTACATCCCCGTGCCGAATCCGTTCAATCGCATCAACGGCGGCGGCGACTTCACGGGTTTCATTTGCGGAAACAGAGCCGCCAATTCCGGATCGCTCATGACCAGCCTCCCTCAAGAATTGCTGAGACGTAATTTTAACAGGAGGGGATGAGCGGGCCAAGTCGTGCAGAATATCGACACGTTCAGTAAAACGAATGGATTATCGCGAAGGATGAACAGGCGCGCTCGCACCTGCGGCTTTTCCCTTTCGCTCGGAGATTGCGAAGTCTCTTCAAACACCAGGCGGTGACCCATTGCCCGTTCAAGGCAGCGCAATGTCGGTCAGATTGAATGGCATCGTTGTCGACCATAACCCCCTCGATCACGAATTCATCGCCTGCGAATTTTGCAGCCTCCGCCGGCTCAGCGCCGCAGTCTGTTATGAAGACCGGCGGTAGCGGGCGATGAAGGAACTTAAAATGTCGAAATTGAACTCGATGCCGCGCGTTTCGCGTCAGGTCGGTCGGATGCATACTCAACCGCGCTTCGATCTTCTGCCCCCGGCACTTGAGGCGACGGTCGAGGTGCTGGAATCGCGAACCCTGTTTAGCATTTCCGCCTCGGCGCAACTCACTCTTGTTTCGACGACCGGAACGCCCCAGGTTCCGATTTACAATTACGATATCGCACTGAAAAACACCGGCACGACGAACATTGGCACGTTTTGGTTTGCGTGGATCCCCGGAGAGGATTTCCTCCCGTCGCAGCCTCTTTCAGAAAGCAGCCCCGCCGGCTGGAACCCGCTCCTGACCGGCTCCCACAACTCCGCCGATGGGACGGCGATCCAATGGGTGGCCGGATCATCCGCATCGGCGGTGCCGGCAGGTCAAACGCTCGATGGATTCACATTTTCTTCTCACGACAGTCCGGCTGCAATCGCGAGCCCATCTCCTTCGCATCCGTCAGAAGCCGTGGGCGTTTCGTTTGTTTATGTCGGTGGGCCAGAACTCGATCCGGGATTCGAATTCACCGTCGCCAGTCCAGCGCCAAGCACCCCATTGGATTCGGTTACGACACTGGCGACTTCAAATCCGTCGGCAGCAACCGGCGCGAGCGTGACCTTCACCGCTACCGTCTCTCCCGCCACGCCCGGCGGCGCTGCGCGAACCGGATCCGTCACGTTTCTCGACGGCGCGAATACCCTTGGCAGCGGAACCTTGACCAACGGCGTTGCCACTCTTGACACGACCAGCCTTCCGGTCGGCGATGACAGCATCACCGCCAGCTACGGAGGCGACAGCACGTACGCCGCCAGCGTTTCTTCTCCCGTCACAGAAACGATTGCGGCTCCTTCCGGAACCATCGATTCTGACACAACGCTGATGGCATCCGTGCCGACGGCCACCACCGGCACAAGCGTAACTTTTACCACCACCGTCTCATCCGAGGTTTCAGGCGGCGAAACACCGACGGGAACCGTCACATTTCTCGATGGGTCGACTTCGCGGGGCGCCCAGGCATTGGTTGACGGCACCGCCACTTTCTCCACCGCCTCACTGCCCACGGGCGCACACAGCATCACCGCCAGCTACGGAGGCGACAGCACCTACGCCGCCAGCGTTTCGTCACCGGTGTCTGAAACCATCACCGCCCCTCCGGTGACGGGCGTTTTCGTTCCCACGATCGGCAAATCGACACTCCCCGGCTCAGTGGTGACCGGCGCCCCGGTCAAAGGCACGATCAGCGTCAACGTAGCCAACTCTTCATCGGCGGCCGTTAAGGGATCCACGATGATTGAGGTGTTTGCATCGACTGACGGCGTCATCGACTCTTCCGCGATTCTGCTCGGCCAGGTCACGAAAACGCTCAATATCAAGAACGGCAAATCGACCGCCGTTGCGATCTCGATCAAGTCGCTGCCGTCCGGTCTGACCGATGGCGCCTACACGCTGCTGGCCCGCGCGGTCGATCCGTCTTCGAATTCGAATGATTCGACCACCGGCCCCGCGCTCGACGTCGCGGCCGGCTTCATCTCCCTGTCGGAAGTGTTTGCAAAGGATACGCTCGCGGCGACGCTCGTCGCCGGCGGCAAAACACACGCCGTTGCAGCGATCAGGATCACCAACAGCGGCAACATTTCTTCCAGCGGCTCAACGGCAATCGCTATCGAAATGTCGCCGGACGGTCTGCTCGCCGATGCCACGGCGATCGCCACGGTCACGAAGACGCTCCACATTCTTCCCGGCAAATCGGTCGTCGTATCGGTTCCGGTGACCCTGGTACCGACGGTTGCGGCCGGCGCGTACTCGATCCTAGCGAAAGTAACCGATCCAGATCAGCAGACCTCGTCCATCGTTTCGTCAAACTCCGTTACGGTCGCCCTGGCCCCGGCGATCTCAACGAACCCGCCCCCTCCGACATCACCGGGCAACGGGTATTGATGCATTGGGCGATTCGCGAACGGCCTGATCCTCCGGCAATCCCCCAATCTCCATCACCGGCCGAATCTCGACCGTCCCCTTGCGGGCGCCCGGAATTCGACCGGCAATGTTAATCGCCGCGTCGAGATCATCGGCGTCGACCAGAAAATATCCGCCCAGTTGCTCGCGCGTCTCGGCGAACGGTCCATCTGTCACAAGGCGCTTTCCCTCCCGCACGCGCACGCTCGTCGCCGTCGCAACCGGCTGAAGTGGATTGACGCCGCACAATTGCCCGCCGGCATGAAGCTCGTGCGAAAGTTTCGTCGAATCCTTGTAGCACTGAACCCTCTCGGGTTCGGTCATCGCGTTTTCGTCCATGTAGACCAGGAGCAGGTATTTCATCGGGTGATCTCCGTAGAAGCATCGCCGTGGATAACATTCAGTGTTGCACGATGACGATCCAGGGGACGCCGAACCGGTCATTTACCATTCCAAAACTTGAAGCGAAAAATGTTTTGGCCAGCGGCATCGTGACTTTGCCGCCGCTGGAAAGCGCCGCGAAGGCTTTTTCCGCATCGGCGTCGGTCTTCACTCCGAGAGTGAGGTTAAAGCCATCGAACTTTGCGTTCCCTTTGCAATGGCCGTCGGAGACAAGCACCTCGGAACCGCCGATGTTCAGGTTCGCGTGCATGATCTTGTTTTCGACGCCCTTAGACATTCCCTGACAGTCGACGGGGGCATCCTTGAAGCGCATCAGCATGTTTACTTCCGCGCCCAGCGCCTTCTTGTAAAACTCGATCGCTTCTTCGCAAACGCCGTCGAAATGAACATACGGTTGAACTGGCATGACAACTCCTTCTTGAAAATGGGGTTCGGTTCCGATTCGTAAAATTCGTTAATTCGACTTCAAAACCTGGGCACGCATTCGCTCTTCCCGCTCTTTAACTTCCGGCGTCAGATTTTCGCCGAAATCTTCGGCTTCGAAAACCTGTCGAATCTCAATTTCCGATTCGCCGCTCATCGGATTGGGGCAGCGTTTGACCCACTCGATCGCCTCTTCTTTCGACTTCACTTTCCATATCCAATAGCCGGCGATCAATTCTTTCGTTTCGGCGAACGGCCCGTCCGTCACGAAGCGCTGGCTTCCTTTGAACTTTACCCGCGCTCCCTTGGAACTGGCCTGGAGCCCTTCGCCTGCCAGCATCACGCCGGCCTTCACCAGTTCCTCGTTGAATCTTCCCATATCGGCCAGGAGCTGCGCACTCGGCAAAACGCCGGCCTCGCTCTCTTTGCTGGCTTTCACAATAATCATGAATCGCATGGTCAATTTCCCTCAATTCCAGGTGAAACATCGCGGCAACATCGATTTGTCGCTCGGCGCCGCGTCGAATCGACATCAACCTGCAAATTTTTTTGGTTACCGGCTCGCGGTGAAGCGTTATCCAAAAATCGCCGACAAGCGCTGACCCCTCTCCCGGTACCCCGGGAGAGGGTTGGGGTGAGGGCAATTTTCAAGTGGCGGCGATTCGCGAATTCCAAAACGCCCCTCACCCTATCCCTCTCCCGGAGTACCAGGCGAAGGGAAGTAACGCACAAACCAAGTCATATTCGTTCATAAGGTTAGTTCGCTCAGCCGCCGTTCAAGGAAACGCTTCTCCGGCTCCTGTCGCGCTAAGCCGATCGCCGTTTCGTATGAGGCTCTGGCCTCCCGAGTCCTTCCCAATCGACGGGACAACTCCGCTTTCGCAGCATGCGCCAGGTGATACTCAGTCAACTCGCCACGGGAGAAAATCGCATCGATCAATTCAAGGCCTGCCTGCGGTCCGTCGCGCATCGCGATAGCCACGGCACGATTCAGCTCCACCACCGGCGATGGCTCGATGCGAAGCAGCAAATCATACAAACTCGCGATCTGCGCCCAGTCGGTACCGGCCGCGGCGGGCGCTTCGGCGTGGACCGCTGCGATGGCCGCCTGAAGCGTGTACGGCCCGAACCGCCGTGACGCGAGCGCCTGTTGCACCAGCGCCAATCCCTCGGCGATCTGTACGCGATTCCAGAGCGATCGATCTTGCTCCTCGAGCGGGATCAAGTCCCCCACCGGCGAAGTGCGTGCTCCCCGCCGGGATTCCTGGAGCAGCATCAACGCCAGAAGTCCGATCACTTCCGGCTCCGGGAGCAGTTCCATGAGCAATCGCCCGAGGCGGATCGCTTCGCCGGTCAGGTCGGCGCGGGTCAGCGAATCGCCTGACGAAGCAGCGTACCCCTCATTGAATACCAGGTAGATCACATAGAGCACGGCATCAAGCCGCTCCGGCAGATCGGCGCGAGACGGCACGCCGTACGGAATGCGTGCCGCCTTGATCTTTGCCTTAGCGCGGACAATTCGCTGAGCCAGTGTGGTCGGGGCAGTGAGAAACGCCCGGGCGATCTCCTCGGTGGTGAGCCCGCACACCTCGCGAAGTGTCAGGGCTACGCGGGCTTCCTGTGACAGCGCGGGATGACAGCAGGTAAAAATCAATCGCAGACGATCGTCTTCGATTCCCTCCGGATCCGGCGCATCTGCGTCTCGATGATCCGTGTCCAGTCGCGCCGCCAGCTCCGTCAGAGACGCGTCGAACCGGGCGCGACGCCGCATGGCGTCGATCGCCTTGAACCGCCCGGCCGAGACCAGCCAACTGCGCGGATTGGCCGGCACGCCCTCGCGCGGCCATTGCTCCATCGCGGACGTAAAAGCATCGTGAAGCGCCTCCTCCGCCAGATCGAAATCGCCAATCAGGCGAATCAAGGTCGCGAAGACGCGGCGGGATTCGGATCGATAGACCGTCTCCACCTGCGAACGGGATGTTGCGTTGGTTTCCTCGCCTGCCATCGAATGCGATTATATCGTATGGAGATACTGGAATCTTGCGATCCGCGACCGACTCATGAACAACGCTTTGGAAGGTTCGCATGACAACCGACCCGCACAATCCTCTGTCCTATGCAACTCCGTCCCATGAGATCGGCAGACCCACAGGTCCGTTTGTGACACTGGTCGTAATTGGTACAGGTCTCTCTACGTTGATCATCTATTCTCTCGCGTCCATTTACGGTTCGTTTGGCGCGGCGGAGTGGCTTTGCCTAGGAATGGTTCCGGTCATTTTGTTCGGGGCGATTGCGCTGACGGTGGCCCTTCTCTCCAAAGCAGCGACTCGAAGCAGAATCGGCGTGCTGCTCATGCTTTCTCTCGCGCCGGCAACCGTAAGCTGGTTAGCAGTGGTGGCCGTCAGCAAGGCACAAGCGGCGGCGGCTCCCTACGATCGGCTTCGCGATCTGCTGGGCGGCGATTCGATGCCAGGCATCGTTCACGCTTCGTTTGTCGGACACGACCGGTCATTAGACGATTCGCTCACGATCCAATTCCATTTCGCGGGCGGAGACTTTGATCGAATCGTCAAAGCGAACCGATTCGAGAAAATCCAAAACCGATACTTCATTAATCTGAACGATCGTTTCAATGATGGCCAGTACCTGAAAATTGGAGACGGTGATGAGTTTTATCAGCGCCCCTCGCCGAGCGGAGGAAGTGGAATGGATACAATCAGAGTCAATCGTGAACACACCAGCGTAATTCTCAGAAGCGAATCCGACGCTCAAGTCAGGCAACAGCAAATACGGACGAGCGGCGGATCTTGATTGTTAATTTTTCCCGTTGAACGTTATTGTGTGAAGGCGGCAGGAGAAACTGAATCATGACACGAGTTCTTTCGCTTTTCCCCATTCTTCTTTTGATTGTGTGCGGCAACGCCCTCGCTGAAATCGATCCGCACATTCAGCTTTTCGGCCGCTGGGATCGTCGCGATGTGGATCGGGCGGTGACGGTCAACAGCGGTAGCCACATCGTCGCTCAGTTTGTCGGGACGGACATTTCCGCCCGGTTTGACGTGGCGAAGAACCATACCCCCTTTCCTACGATCGCCTGGAAAATCGACGATCAACCCTGGCAGGCCGCCGAACTCGCAGCCTCTGTGCAGTTGGCGTCGAACCTTGAAGCCAAGCCGCACCTGCTGACGCTTTTCATCCAGGATCTTGACGAGCATCAGCCGCGCTGGTCTCCGCCGCTGACGGCCAGTGCGACCTTCATGGGGCTGGACGTGGTCGGAGGAAAAATCACCGACCCGCCGGCGGCTCCGAAGCTCAAGATGGAATTCCTGGGTGACAGCATCACCGAAGGGGTCATCGTTCATAACGTCGAGCCGGGCAAGACAACCTGGCCCTGGCGCGGAGACGGACGCATCGCCTATCCGACCCAGACGGCCGAACGCCTCGGCGCACAATGGCGTCAATGCGGCTTCGGGCGCAAGGGGTCACGCACGGAGGCAATGGCGGAGTCCCCGCCGCCGCCGATGCGTTCAACTTCTTCTACCAGGGTTGCCCCCGCGACGACTGGCAGGCGGATGTCGTCGTGATCAACCAGGGAACCAACGACGGCGGCGGCCCCGCATTCCTGGCCGGCTACACGCACCTGCTGGATGCCGTCCGCACGGCCTATCCCGAAGCGAAAATCGCCGCGATGCGGCCCTTTAACGGAGGCCACGCCGCCGAGATCGAGCAATTGGTGAAGCTGCGGAATGAAGCAGGAGACAAGAAAATCTTCTACATCGATTCCGCCGGCTGGCTCGGCAACGGCGATTTCACCGACGGCGTTCACCCCAACGTCACCGGCAGCGGCAAAGCCGGCGAGCAGCTCGCCGGCGCGCTTCACAAACAACTCGATCTGCCGCTGGCTGCCGATCAGAAGCATCAATAAAAGGCAAATCAGCCGCGGATCAACGCTGATGAACGCGGATCAGAGCAACAGGTGATTCTTAATCCGCGTTCATCTGCGTTCATCCGCGGGAATAATTCTGCACCCTTGTCCCCGGTTCGGTTGCGGCGGCCGCTTTGTGCCCCTCAGTGATCTCTGTGGCCATTTCTTAGACAATTACAATAAATATCGCGCCCGGCTCACCGCCCACTGCCCCACCCGATCGAGCCACGGCCGATGTCGCCAAGCCGCGCAGTCGAATTTGATCGCGAATCGCACGTCGTTCTCGAACAGGTCGCACATTTGCCTTCCCAGTTCCACCGAATGGACGATTGCGGAAATCTCGAGATTGTATTCGATGCTGCGGTAATCGAGATTGGTCGAGCCGATCACCGTCGTTCGTTCATCGATCACCAGCGCCTTGGTGTGCAGCACGACACCCTGGCGTTCGTACACTTCCACGCCGGCGTCCATCAGCGTTTCGTAAAACGACTGGGCGGCGATGTGCAGGATTCGCACGTCCGATCGGCCCGGCAGCATGAGGCGCACGCGGACGCCGCGACGGGCGGCGTTACACAGTTCGGCGACGAGCGGGTCATCCGGCGCGAAATAGGCCATCGTCAGCAGGATGCTGCGCCGCGATTCGCGCAACAGGCGCATGAGGAATGGGCGGAGCGGGCTGTTGAGCGTGGGAACGGTCGCCATCACACCCAGTTCGCCGGTGAAGGCGTGGTGGACATACGCCGCCTTACCGATGCGTCCCCCCCGTTCCACATACCGCCACGTCTGACGAAACGCCTGGAAGAATTGATCCGCGCCCGGGCCGATGATGCCGATGGCGTTGTCACGCCACGACCGCAGCGCGGATTTTCGGGAGGATTTGACGACCCACGAACCGGCGTAGTCGCCGCCGACATTCAGTCCTCCCAGGCCGGCCAGGTTCTCGTCAATGATGAGCAGCTTGCGATGGTCGCGGTTGACTGGCCGCCATCCGAATTTGCATTCCCACGGCCGCATCGGATGAAACTGCCGCAGCCGCACGCCCTGCCGCGCCATCCGGCGAAACATATCGCGGTCGCTGTCGATCGAGCCGAAGGAATCATAAATGACATAGACGGCGACCCCCTCGCGCGCCTTCTCGCCGAGCAATTCCGCAAACGCACGCCCGGTGTCGTCACTGGCGAAGATGTAAACTTCCAGACAGATCCGCCGGGTCGCGGCCTTGATGGCGTTGTACGCTGCCAGCAGCGCTTCCCCATCCTTGAAAAGCTGGATCAGAGTTCCATCGCCCAGTTGAACCGGAGCGGGACGCGTCCAGCCATCGTCCGATTCGGGGTTGAGGTTGACGCCGACGGGAGCCGGCTTCTCGCTCTGAGTGGCGGTGCGCTCCACCGCCGGCGGGCGCCGCCGCGATCGGCAAGTTCCGTTAAGTTTCCGTCCGCCATCTGCTTAATACTATGATCGGTCGAATGGGGGAGTGCATCCGTGAATTTTTGCAGGACAACATCGGGAGGAGACATCATCGTTTTCTACGCTCCGCTCCCTCGTCCTGCCGGAGCTGCCGTCGCCCAGGACGCCGGCTTCAACGGAAGCCGTGGTCTGCTACTTCTTCTGCATCCGTGAACGGGGAGAAGCGATTTTGGAGATGTGCATCGGCAGAGGCTGGCCACACGAACGACTCTGGCGCTCCCCGCCCGTCGCTGGGCAAGGCGAGCTAGGCGACGGGTCCAAAATATCCGAACCAGAAGGCCAGGATCCCGCGACCGTAGCCTTCGTTGTCTTTGCATGTTTTCGTTACAATCTTCCGTCATGTCCATTTCGCTTGTCGGCTATCGGGTTCTGATCGCATCGCCCGGCGATGTTGAAGAAGAAATCAAAGTCATCACCGATGTTGTGAACGAATGGAACACACTTCATACCGTTGCAGAGGGGGTCACGCTTCTGGCAGAACACTGGAAGACGCACGCCACGCCATCGGTCGGTTCGGCGCAGGATGTCATCAACCGACAGTTCGGCGACCACTGCGACATTATCGTCGCCGTCTTCTGGACTAAGCTTGGCAGCCCGACTGCAAATGCAGAGTCCGGGACGGCTGAAGAAATTCAGCGATATTTAGCGGCAAACAAAACAGAGGCCATCATTTATTTCTCTGGACGCCACATAGACCCAAACGAATTCGATGCTGATCAGTTCGCACGTCTGAAGGAGTACAAGGCCAAGCTATACAAAATTGCCTTATGCGAAAGTTTTAACGATCTGCCGGACCTTAAGAGCAAACTGCATCGGCATCTGCTACAGACAGTGCGGCACATGAAAACAAGATCAGCGCAGAACACCATCGGCGGCACAGATAGCGACGAAGAAGATGGCTCTGAAAGGAAGCACGAAGAGTCATTCAAACGAGCGGAATACATACGGGAAGAGTTTGAAAAAGAGCTTCGGAACGATTCGTTCTATAACCTGAAGACGAAGCACGCTGCGCTTGCCATTTCGATCACACCGCTGAGGCATCCGGCTAAAGCGTTGCCATTCAAGGACGTTCTGACGCTGATGAAGTTTTTCCAGCCGATGGGTATCAGTTCAGGTTGTCCGTTACGACATCGCCCAAAGTCGGTAACCTTCGGCGAAGTTGGAGAAACCACACCGCACAATATTGTAGAAGTCACCAGCTTTGGCAGTGTGTTGGTCGCACGCAATCTGGCGTACGGTCGTGACGGCATGGGACCGGGGGCGGCTATCGTCGCCCATATCGACCAGTCCAAAGGCTGGATGCTTCCGATGCACAATTTTCACCACCACATCATCGAAGGCGTTCAGCACTACCTGACCGGCCTAACGGAAATTGGAGTTAAAGGGCCGTGGTACTTCGGTATCTCGATCCTGAAGATGCGGGGCGGTCTGCTAACCGCAAACGGGTCTTTCCACAATTACAGCGGTCAGCCAATATTCAACGGCGATGACATGCGTGCTGACACCATTCTGATTCCGGCAGATACGTCAGCGGACAACGTTCTGCGTGAAATCACACCTGCCTTGGATGAAATATGGCGACACAACGGCTACCCCAGTGCGCCGATCTACGGCGACAATGGAATTCGATTTGAACGATGACCGGGCCGCAACAGGAAGGCGGTTTAGAAAACGGTCGTTAGAATGGCTGCATGCCTTTCACGATTTTCTACGCATGGCAAATGGATCGGCCGACCAACGTGAACCGTTGGTTCATCGACAAGGCCATCAAGCTGGCTATCAGGCAATTGAAGGCCGAAGTGCCAGAGCAATCCAACGATCTGAAACAGGAAGACGCACCGGCAGTCGAACCCAGCGAAAGGAGCGCTGTGGACCCAGACGCCGACCCCGCTGATAGCGAAATCATTGTTCAATGGGGAGCGCAAGGTCAACCGGGTGCGAATTTGATAGCAGAAACCATCCTTCAGCGAATTGAAGAATGCGGCGTTTACATCGCCGACCTGACTTGTGTCACATCTGTCAGAACCGCAGACAAGCGGAAGAAACTGCTTCCGAATGCGAACGTGCTGATCGAAACGGGAGCGGCGGCACGAACAGGTCGGCGATGGGACCGAATGATTCTGGTTTTGAACAATGCCTTCGGCAGCGTCGATAAGCTGCCGTTTGACTTAAGGCATCGTAGCTGCACCGTTCAGTACGACTTGAAGGAAAACGACGATCGAGAAAAGACATCTAAGAGAAGGCAGCTTGCGAAGGACATCGCCAACGAAATACGGCCGATGTATCAGGCTTCTTTGCTGCGGGATTCTGAAGAGCGAAGAAAGGCCGCTGAAGCAAAGGCGTGATTCTGGAGGAACAACGTCAACGAGCGCAACATGCCGCGCGAGGAATACGAAGACAAGCTGTTGGCGAACAAATACAGGACGTTCAAGGCGAAGGCTGGCATATTGGCTGTCACCGTCTTTCCGGCCGTATCACAGGTATTCAACGTTCCTCCACATCATAACCAATTCAACGGCCAGCTTGCGCGGTCTCAATAAGTTATGGCGTCGTAGAACATGAAATGAAATCCGAAGTGTGCATTTGGCCTGACGGTCAGCCTCCTGTCGGAATTACAGAACTTACGCACGAAGGAACAATTTATTCGACGAAGAACATGGTATTCAACTATACCGATGAAGAATTAGAAGACATTACAAAGCGGATCAACTTTGTGTTGACGGAATATGAAAATTATATCATTGAAGCTTTGCATAGATATTTCGCCTGTCTGAAAGAACTGAAGGTAACCGGTCCCTTTTTCATCGGCGTGTCGCTATTAAGGATTCGTAAGTTCAGACTGATGGTTAGGGATTCTCCGGTTCATAGCAGTACAATAAGAGAGAGCGACCCGGAAAATATTCAAACCGATCTTTTGGCGGTTCCGGCCGATGCAGACACATCTAAAGTTGATGTCATCGCAACGATAATGAAGCGCCCATTCCGACAAATTTGGCGTGGCTTTCACATGGTCGGCAGACCGAATTTTGCAGACGACGGAACATGGTTTTCCTATGACGAAGGTGCCCTATAGAGACGGACACTTGGGCTCATCGTGTGACCTTCCGAACCAGCCGGCGCCGGCACTGGGCCAATCACATCGGTATCGAGCATAAAATCCCGCCGCGCCCTCAGTGTCGGTGGCAGAGCGTTCCATTCCTGAATGCTCATCCAGTTGGGTTTCTGTGCAGGCTTGAACCACTCGACGATTTGGTCATCAATTCCCGGCGAGCGCACCCACCTTTTCGGGACATGGTTTAGAAATTCACAGATTTGCAATAATCCGAACATTTGCAATACCTCGAACCTTGTGGGTAAAGTTTTTTTTCGCTATCGTGTTCTCAGCATTTCGCGAGGGTGGACGGCCGATGGCTCCTGAAGATTGGGCGGAATTCTCGAATCTGATCGCGAGGGAACGATCTTCCCATGAGCGTACCCGCGGCAGGGTTGTTGCATTTGTCTTTTTGTTGATAGGCGCCATCTTTGCGCTGATCCTGCGACCGGGCGAATTTGATGGCGCTCGTGGTACTGCAATGGGTGCATTGCTGTCGTTCGCTGGCGGCGGCGTATTGTCCCTGCTGAACATGCAACAGCGCGATGGATACTTGGCGCTTGTCGAGATCGCAGTGATCCAAAGACGTCGAAAACCTCTCGAAGACGCCCTTCGGGGTCTGACCCGTACCACAGGTTTTCGCCCTGTCTTCGCTCCCGTGACCGACGACATCAAAAAGGAAAATCCCTCAGATGACGGAAGATAACTTCTTTAAAGAATCCGTGCGTCGTGCACAAGCACAACAGCGGGTTATCTGGACCGTGATTGCGCTGTGGCTGATTGCGACGCTGGCGGTGTGTATCTTTTATGGGGTCGCGACGCAGAAGTTGAAAGTAGCTTCTCAAGAGGCCCAAAAACAATTGGAAACAATCAAGAAGCAGCTATCGGACACACAGTCTGCATGGAGGGCACAGCAGGATTACGTATCCGGGATTCGTTCCGAATCGGCGAAGCAAAACGAAGCCTTTCAAGTCACTCTTCAAGGGTTCGAGTCTGACGCGTCAAAATCGAAGGCTTCCCTGGCGCTGCTGCAACAGGATTACGCCACATCCAGCAAACATCTCGACGACCTTCTCGTCCGGTATCAACAATTGGAAACCGATTTTGCGTCCTCAAATGTTGGGAAACTCAGTGCCGACGTTACGAAAATAAAAAGCGACATCGCCAACGTTAAGGCGAGCGCCCCATTGATCCAACTCAATGAGGTTACGTTAAGCGATTTTAATCCAGACGGCCCACTCAAGTTGCATTGGAATGCAAAATATACCGCTACGTTTCCAATGCAATATTCGTCCACTCCAAAAATGGCCTTTGTTATCTCCCAAATCGATCATCCGGCACCGATTTCCATAAATGCGTTTAGTGTTATTCCAGACGGAGATATCACGCGAACTGGTTTCACGATAGTCGCTTCTGTTAAGGCAGCCGCAAAGCCGAATAAATTAGTTTTCTGTTGGATCGCGGTAGGTAAGTAGGCGACAAACCGTCAGCGCAATCCGAGAAATGGTACGGGGCCGCAGTCGGGGCCGCAGTCCATTAACGTTTCGTCGACAAAGACGCTGCAGCCGCTCACGTAGCGCCTGGGCGACTAACTGCGGCCGCTTCGATCCCTCTCGCTTGGCATATGTGCCGGCCTGCTTGAGTAAATCCAATTCAATCGTCAGCGCAATGGTCCTGGGTCCTGGAGCCCTTACCGATGCGGGGGCGGCCGCGTCCATGCCGGCGCACCCGGGCGTGCTGCGCTTTTCTGCGCCGCCGTCAAAGGCTTACCAGGCACCAGGCATGGCGATTCTCTCGACATCAAACCGCGCAGTCTCTGCATTTCGCTGGGCTGGCGTGAGCGCCATGAAGCGGTCGCAAGGGGATAGCGGACCTCGCTTGCTCTTGTTGCTCATCCTCGTCTCTTCTTTCGCAGATTCTTGCTTCGTGGCACGGGCGTCTCTCCCGTGTCTTTCTGGCAAGAACATGGGCGAGACGCCCATGCCACAATAGTTGTGAAATCACTCCTTAGCATATTCACGTAACTCCGCATCCACCTGACGAATGATGTCCATGAGGCTTCGGCCCGGTGGCTGTGAAAGATAGGCGTCAGCGACGCTAAAAGGGTCAATCATTGGGTTCGGGTTTCCAACGCTACAAAACCTGCCCACGACGTAACGGCCAAAGAATCTGGAATCGGGGATGTCATTTACATACCAGTATCCAGAAAATCGTTGAACAAGAAGCTCTCCAATGAAATAACCAATTCTGGTTAAAATCCACACACGATCATCAGGTGTGACCACCTGATCCTTCATCCATTGGTCTATCGACGGCAGGTACGGCTCAGCCTGGGCAACCACCATTGCAGGGTTAGGCAGTTCAGGTGGCTCCATGAAATCCTTCAGCACAGGCATCCGCTCCTCAAGGAACTGATCAAAACCGGACTTGCGGCGGTCAATTTCTATCTGCTCTGTCTCGGTCAACTGCCGCATGTGTCAGTCCAACTTTCCGTCGTCACGCCCCGTTCGGTGTATCGCGATCATCCCTTGGTGTTCCTGGGTCATCCTATAGCCGTCCGAATCAGCCGTCGCCGGCGATGGCCAATGACATGGTATCGGAGCAAAGAGCATCCTATTAATGGAGATTGACGTGCGGAAAAGGCAAACAATGATCGCCACAGATCAACAATCAGCTACATCCAGCGCTCCCCGCGGCCACAACCAAATCGAAGTCAAATGAACGCCAAGGACGCCAAGATGCCAAGGAAATGCGGGAGAGAGAATCCGTGTCGGCATTTTGCATTTTCCCACTCCTCTTCCCTTGGGCTCTTGGAGTCCTTGGCGTTCACCCTCTTGTCTTGATGAGTTTCCAGAATCTTCTCAAGCAGCGAAGAAACAAATGGATCGTGGCACGGATGCGGATCAAACCGGTCTCGAATTCTGAATCCGCGTTTATCCGCGTCAATCTGCGGCGAATCATCTTCTCTTCACTTTTGCGTTTTTTGTGCCTTTTTTGTGGCAACATTCATTTGAGGCCGCAAAAAAACGCAAAGATCACGAAAAAATAAGACGGCGAGTCGGTTTCGCTCGCGAATCTTTGGCCTCGTCCATCGGGTGCGGCAGGTCGATCCGGATCCACCGGTATTTTCGTCTGTGTCGCCGTGTAGCGCCGAACGAGTCGGCCAGGCGTGCCCCCCAACAACCGTGGCGATTCTGCACAATCCGTGGCGCGGATGACCCCCCAGACGAGAAGGCGGAAAATACGGAGCGGCCGAATTCGATCTGAGAAGCGCCCAGTTCACATTTCCGGTACAATGCGCCTTTATCGAGGAAATGAATGGCATTGCAACGCGAACAAGTGATGACGGCCCTGCGCACGGTGCAGGATCCGGAGCTCTTCCGGGATATCGTTTCCCTGAACATGGTGAAAGACGTCCGCATTGACGGCGACAACGTCACAGTTCACGTCGAGCTGACAACGCCGGCGTGTCCACTGCGGGAGGTCATCGAGCGCGATGTCACGGCTGCCGTGCAAGCGATCGGCGCGCGTGAAGTGAAGGTCGAGCTCAGCGCCAAAACGCGCGGGGCGGCCGCGCCGCGAACGAGCCTTTTGCCGCAGGTGAAAAATGTCATCGCCGTCGGCGCCGGCAAGGGAGGCGTCGGCAAATCGACGCTGGCATTGAACCTGGCTGTCGCACTGCACCGGGACGGCGCGGCAGTCGGCGTCATGGACGGCGACATCTACGGGCCCAGCATGCCGACGCTCCTGGGGATCAAGGGAACGGCGCCCACCGTTCAAGGGAATCGCATCCTTCCGTTTCACGTGCACGGCATCCACGCGATCACGATCGGGGCGCTGGTGGAGCAGGAGAAGCCGTTGATCTGGCGTGGGCCGATGGCGCATGGGGCGTTCAAGCAGTTGCTGGTCGAGAATACCAAGTGGCCGGACCTGGATTATCTGATTGTCGATCTTCCGCCGGGCACGGGGGATGTGCCGCTGAGTTTGTGCCAGTTGCTTCCGCTGACCGGCGCGGTCGTGGTGGCCACGCCGCAGCAGGTGGCGCTGGATGACGCGATCCGGGCGGTGCGGATGTTTCAGCAACTGGAAGCGCCGATCCTCGGCATGATCGAGAACATGAGCTATTTCGCCAGTGCCGACGGCCAGGAAATCGACATCTTCGGCCGCGGCGGCACTGAAAAAACCGCGCAGCGCCTCGGTGTGCCCTACCTCGGCGCAATTCCCATGTTCATCGAGCTTCGCGTCAACAGCGACGCGGGAAATCCCACCGCCAATTTCGAAGGGGATCCAAGACTGCGTGATGCGCTTCAATCGGCGGCGAGAAATCTTGCGGGGGAAGTGAGCAAGCGGAATTTGGGGACGCCGGCTCCAAGTCTTAATATCACATAATCTGACGCACCCCGCATCGGGGATCAGACGGCTCAGACCCTTGCAGACGCAGGAACAATCCCTACATTACGCTTCGGCAATCTTAATTCAGCCTGTCTCTCTTTGCTTGATTGCGATCGCTTTGTGTTATCAATGGGAGTTCCCTGCTATGGATTTTCAAGACGCTCCAGCCGCAGTCACGACGATACCCGATGGTTTTCGCGTCGTGGTCAAAGGGTCGATCCATACCAACGTTGCCTGGCTGGAGCGTGAGCTAACACGGGTGGCGGAATCCAAGCCGAAGAAAGTGGAGCTGGACCTCGCCGACGTCCATCACGTTTCCTCAATGGGAATCGGGAGTTTGATTTGGTTTCGTAACCAGGTTGTCAAAGGCGGGGGCAGCGTTCAGATCGTAAGAATCCAAAATCAGGTACGGGGGATCTTTCGAGCCGCTTGTCTTGAAGCAATTTTTGACCTCCGTCCGCAAGCCGTAATTGCAACCCAACCGCGCGCGCACAACTGAATGGGCGACGGTGAACCTATCGTTGGTCGAGCGATTTAATCTGTGACTCGATCTGCAGTCGTGCAGTTTGCGCAAGCCGCTTGGGATCACCGGGTTCCAGACGATCATCGAGCTGCAGCGCCGCCCGGAGCTGCGCGACGGAGCCGCCCCGATCGCCGAGCAATTCCAGAACGTCGGCGAGCTTTCGGTGCAGATCGACGTTGTTCGGATCGAGTCTACGCGCCCGCGCGTAATCATCTGCGGCTCCTTTCAAATCCGGCGACAACGTCTGGCGCGCATATTCAGCCCGCATGCGCAGATAATTGACTGACGATGGATCGTCGGCGATCGCCGCGTCGAGCAATTCGGCGGTCGCTTTGGGATTTTTTCGCGCGGCCTGCGCCATCATGGCGGCGCGGTAGGCGTAATCGCCGTTGTACGGCACTCGATCAAAGACGGACTTGAGGGCGTCTGCCGCCTCATCCGGGCGGCCGGCGCGAATCGCATCGTCCGCGTCGTGCGCCAGCGCTTCGGCGCCAACGATGGGGGAGACAACTGCGATCGCGGCGGCGACCCAGGCCGCCGATAGGCCAATCAGTGAGAAGCCGGCAATCGCGCACTCCGGGATGCCCTCCCGCGACACGACGGATCGCATGCCGAGCGCCGAGCCGGCGAGGAGCGCAAAGAGGAACATCGGCCCGGATTCGAACCAGGCGAAATCGATCAGATTGTGGATCAGAAACATCCCCAGCCCGATAACGATCGCGTAGAGCATCCAGGGGGCTGGCCGGTCTTCGATTTCAAATTCCAATTGCCCCGGCGCAATCTGCTTTCCCGAATCGCGGGCGCTGCGCAGCGATGCCAATGCAACTCCGGCCAGGATGCAGGCCAGGAATACGCCGCGCTTCATGATTTCCAGAAAAACGTAAGCGGTGCTGGAACCGAAATCGACGGAAGCCAGGAGATTGATGCCGACGGAGCAGACGCCGACGCAGGCCAGCGAAAGGATCGGATGGCTTGATCCGGTGTCCGTGCCGACAACCTCAGCCTGAGTATCCTGCTGCGTGAGTTCCCACCAGAGCCGCAACATCCAGGCGATCAGCAGCGATCCGCCGACGATGCCCAGCTCGGCAAAGATCCGGACAATAAAGTTGTGCGGATCGCGCACTTCCTCAGAAGCGATGGGAAGACGGACGGCCAGATAGCGCGGGCCGAAGTTTTCCCACCCCACGCCGACAATCGGGTGAGCCGCCAGCAGTCTCGCGGCGCCGACCCAATAGCGCCAGCGAAAAGTCAGGCTCGGGTGAAACAGCGTTCCGTGATAGAGCCCGTGTCCGACCAGCGCGACAAAGCCCGCCAGAATGCTGCAGACTGCGGCCCAGTAAGCTTTGTGCGAATCGCGCGTCTTTCGGGGCAATCCGATTGCCAACGCCGCGAAGCAGGCAACGGTGAGACCAGTAGTCGCGGCCGCGCCGCGCGATCTTGCCCAGAATAGGGTCGGCAGTGCCGCCAGGAGGATCAGCCCGAGGCAGCCGATGACGACAACTTTTGTGGTCGGTCGGTCCGATCCATTGCGTTTTTCGATTGCGATCCCGGCCGTCACCGTGCCGAGCAGGACGAGCAGGGCGCCGTAAGTGTTCGAAGACGTACTGAATCCGAGAATGTCTCCATTGAGGATATTTTTCTGGAATTGCCGGGCATCGAACGAATCGGGCGCCCAATGATGCTCCTTGAGAATCTGCGGCTTCTGCTCGATCCAGGCGCGCTTGAGGTCGGGCCAGTCGGCAACGCGAAAATAATATCCACTCACCACAAGCACGATCAGCAAGCCGGCGCAAGCCCCGGCGACCAAACGCAGCCGCCTCCAGGACGTGACCAGTTGCGATGCCGACCAGAGAAGAATCATCGCCGAAAGCCAGTGAAACGAGGAGACGATCGCGGCGAAGCGATCGGCCGACCATGCCACGCTGATGATGGCCCATAAGCCCAGCAATAGCGCAGGAATGCAAGCCCAGGACCAACGAAGCGTGAAGGTGCGATCGAACAGGCGGCGGGCGAGTACGAGCAGCGCCGGAACCCATGCCAGCAGATCGAGGATCAATCCGGTCGCCGGCCCTGGAGAAAGCGGCGCACGATCCTGGCCCGGAAATGGATCGCCGGGCGCGCGCAGCGTCTCGGACATCATCATCCGGCCGACGACCAGCGCCACCGCCAGTAGAAAGGCAAACCGGGTCAATAGCGACCCGTAAGCGGCCGTTTGCGGTTCGGGCGAAGCGACTCGGCCGCGAGTTGAGCGTTGGGAACGTTTCATGCTCGCACGTGCGCTTCTTCCCGCGTTGGCGGCGACGGGAGATTTTCGGCCGGCGGCGGCGTTGCCCGGGTTGGATGTTGTTCCAGCAACGCGACAACGCCAAGCACCAGAAGCGTCTGCGCAAAGATCAGTATGGCGAGGAAGGTTGATCTGACATGAGGCAAGATGATGGCGGCGGTGGCGGTGGCGGCGGTGATCAGATAGATGCAGAGCACCGCCGTGCGACGGGACATGCCCCGCGCCACCAGGCGGTGGCTCAGATGGTTGGTGTCGCCGACAAACGGACTCTTCCCCCGCGAAATCCGGATGATGCTGACGACGATCAAATCATAAAGCGGAACCGCCAGGACAATGAGCGGCGCAAGCGTTGCATACCACCCGCGCAAAATCCTGGCCCGGGAGCAAAAATGTCGTCCGCACGGTCATCACCCCCAGCAGCAGGCCGATCACCAGGCTGCCGCTGTCCCCCATGAAGATCGACGCCGGGTTGAAGTTGAAGCAGAGGAATCCGACCAGCGCGCCCAGCAGCAATGCCAGCCCCGCCGCCACGAACCACTGGCCGATCGAAAGCGTGGTGATGAGAAACGCGGCGGTCGATACGGCGGCCACGCCGGCCGATAAACCGTCCATGTTGTCGAGAAAATTAAAAGCGTTGGTGATTCCGGCAATCCATAAGACGGTGACGATCACCGAAGGCGCAATCCCCAACCCCAGATGATCCAGCGCCGTCAGGCGCCAGCCGCAATGCGATAACCATGATCGTCAGGATGGCCAGTTGCAGAAAGAGTTTGGCGTATGGCCCCATCGCCTTTCGGTCATCCCATAAGCCCATGATGTGCATGAGCAGCGCACTCAGCAGAATGCCGAGCACCAGCGGCGCACGCTCGCGAGCTCCCGACCAATAAGCCGCGAGCACTTTGGCGGACATCGACGGGGTTAACGGAGCAGAGGACAACGATTGCCGCACCGGCGGCCCATGCACCTCAATCACGGCAAGCCCGATCAAAACAGGAAGGCTGAAACCGAGAAAAATCGCCACCCCTCCCCCGAGCGGCTTGGGATTGGCGTGAATCTTCCGTCCGCCCGGGCGATCGACAAAGCCAAGCCGCGGCGCGACGTGCCGCATCGTCCAGGTGACCGCCCACGAGATCGCAAAGCTGAGCAGCGACAAAGTGAGAATCGGACCGATCATGCTGAATTCGGATTCTATAAGAAAAAAAGACCCGGGGATCCGGGTCTTTTCCAAATACGTGACGAGTCAGACATTCCGCATCACGGCATGCGTGCCTGGAAATGCGTAATTTCGTCTTTGATTTCCTGCAATTGCCGGTTCAGCACGCGCTTGTCGGCTTCGGTGTGCGCATGCTCGATGCGGCGGCGAACGTTTTTCGCCTCAAGTTCGAGCTTCTCGATTTGCGCACTGACTTCCGCCTCTGGGTTGTATACTTCGCTCATTACAGTCTCCTCTAACGCCAGCCACAGTATATCGCCCACTTTCCCATGGGGCAATTCGGACTACCCCAATTTCCATTAATATATTGTGCCTTATTCATTAAGCAGCGATGCAAGGAAACCGGGAGTTTTACGCTTCCGTCGCCTGTAATTGCCCAATTTCAATTTTGATCACCCTGGCAGGGACTCCCACCGCCGTGGCAAACGGCGGCACATCGCCAATCACCGCAGCTCCGGCGCCGATGATGGCGGATTCGCCAATCGACAGACATTGAATCACGTTGGCGCCGAGGCCAACGAACGCACACGGTCCGACGCGCACCCGCCCCGCCAGCCGCGATCCGGGACAGAGGTGGGCCATTTCTTCGACTATGCATTCATGATCAACGATGGCGCCCGTGTTCACGATGACGCCATCTGCGATCCTGCTTTCCGGCCCGACGACCGCCCCCGCCGCAACAAACACGTTTCGCCCGAGCGAGGCTGTTTTGGAGACCGAGCTGAATGGATGGATCGCGTTGATCAATTCGAAATCATGTTCCGCGAGCAAAGCCATGTATTTTTTTCGGGTTCGGTTGTCCCCGATGGCGACGATGGCATGCGCGATTTTCTGCTGGCGCAACTTGCGAAGCATGTTGGACGATCCGAAGACCGGCAACCCGCCAACACGCGTTTCGCGCAGACCCGGATCGGAATCGATAAACCCGGCCGGCTTGTGCTCCTTGCCAGCCCGCAGCGCGTCGAGAACCACTTTCCCGTGCCCGCCTGCGCCAACGATGAGGACCTGCATGGATGCTCCTATTCATTGGATTATCGGACGAAAGACGCAATCGACATCACCCTGTAATCCGGAGGAGCCGCGCACGAAGTAAGCGGGAAAGCACTCGGTAGCTCGAGAGAACTTTCCCGCTTACTTCGTGCGCGGCTCCTCCAGAGTGGTGTACTCCGCGAGAGGGCGCGGGGTGAGGGTCTTCATCGCGCGATACGGAAGACCCTCACCCCCACCCTCTCCCAGAGTACTGGGAGAGGGAGAAGGAACTCGCCGGGATTCGATGTTCGAACATCGAAGTTCAGCCCAGATTCGCGTAAAGTTTGCCTCATGGCCAAGGACAAGGATGTCAACTTCCCACTTCTGACATACGCCGACGAGCTGGTGGATGATCTGCGCGGTCATGTGCCGGCGGCGTTCAAGGAGTTTGATACCAAGGCGATCCACCAGGCGCGGGTGGCAACGCGTCGAATGAAATCGATGCTCGATCTGATGCGCTCGGTCCTTTCTGATGAACAGCGGCAACCCTTCGCGCGGGTTTTACGGAAACTTCGTCGCCGGCTCGGGCCGTTGCGCGACCTGGACGTGATGATCGGGCACATGAAGGATCTGTCGAAAAATAAGGTCAACGCCGTCGCCGTCGGATGGATCGAGCGACAGCTTCATCAGCAGCGTGAGGCAGCGCGTAAGGAATCGCTGGAAGGCGATTCGGCCGGCCGCGTCCTGGGACGGGTCGGGGTATGGTGGGGGTTGCGCGAGGAAGTGGCCGAGGCGCGCGTGGCGATTGATACCCTGCTGGCCGAATCGCTCCATTTACAGATCGATGCCTTCGCTGAAAGCGCCAATCGCCTGCTGCGCAAAAAAAGGCGATCGCCGATTCCGGCCCGGGCCCGTCCACTTCGCATCCCGAAGCGAAGCCGCCCGAACGACAGGACCCGCACGCGCTTCGCATCGCCGGCAAGGTCGTGCGCTATACGCTGGAGATGGCGGCGGTTCAGGGTCACAAGCTTCCGCCGAAACTGACGCGCAGCTTCAAAAAAATGCAGGAGGAACTGGGGCTCTGGCATGATTTTGTGGTGCTGAGCGAGCGGGTCATGCAGGTCTCACTCGAAGCGCTCCTCCCGCATCATGACGCCGCCATGCAGTTGCAGGTGCTGGACCTGGCCAAGCGATTGCTGGCCCGCTCCACCAACCATCTCGATCGTTTCGTGAAGCTCTGGGCGGTGCGCGGACAGGAATTAGCCGGGAGCATCCGCGAACACTTTCCCCTGACGCGCCCCGTCAGCACACCCCAAATGGATCCCGCGGACCACGCACGGCAAACAGACCCTCCGGTCAACGCCCAACAAGCTGGACCACCGCTCAGCGCACCACAAACGGATCCCGATCCCGCCGGCTTACCAGAAAAACCAGCTCCGGAAGCGCTTCCCCCAATCGTTGCGCAAAGCGCCGAAGGGTGATGCGCTCGCTGTTGGAGTGAAGTGTACAGACGACCGTCATGCCAGCCGCAGCGGCCCGCAGCGCATCGTGGTGTCGCATTTCCCCGGTCAGGAATAGTTCCGCCCCTTGCGCCAAAGCATCGGAGATCATCTCGCCGCATGAGCCGGCGCAGACGGCGGCTTTTCGAATCGTGCCGGTCATCGGGCCGGCCACGAGCAGATTTTGAATCTCGAGCAATTGTTTGATGCGATCAAACAGCGGCTCCCGCGGCGTTGGCACGGCGAACGTACCGATCCGCCCCTGACCGATGCCTTCCGGCGGTAAGACGAGCTGCTGAAGGTCAAACGCCGGTTCCTCATACGGATGTGTTTCCCGAAGCGCCCCGACAACCTTCGAGATCGCCTCGATCGGCACCACCACCTCAAGACGGATTTCCGGCGTTCGTTCCAGCTTTCCGCTTTCCCCCACCGCGGGCTGAGAGCCTTCTTCTCCGAAGAAGGTTCCGGTTCCCGCGGAGCGAAAGCTGCAACAGGAATAATTGCCGATGCGTCCCGCCCCCGCCTCGAACAGGGCCGCGCTGACTCGCTCGACATCTTTCTCAGGCACAAAGGTAATGAGCTTGCATTGCCTGGAATTGGCTTCGATGAGCTTCAGCGGCTCCCGCTTTACGAGGCCGAGGACGTCGCATAACGCGTCGTTGGTTCCACCCGCGGCCACATCCAGGGCCGTATGCGGAGAATAGATTGCAACGCCGCGCCGGATGGCATCGTGAATGACGGATCCGCCGTCGATCCGCTTGAGCGCCTGAAAAATCGGCGGGTGGTAAGAGATGACCGCATCGCATCCTTCATCCCGCCCTTCCTGGGCCACTTCAGTGGTGTAATCGATCGTCAGAAGGACCTTGCTAACCGGCTGACTCCGTTCACCCGCGAGCAGGCCGACATTATCCCATGCCTCGGCGAAGCGCGTGGGCGCGATCGATTCGAGAACCGTCAGCAGCTCGCTCAAACGCATAGACGATCTTTCCTCGAAACTGAATCGATGATATCGGAAGGGAAAACGGATTGCAGGAAATGAAAGAGCCCCGGCTCACCCACGAATCGTGCCGGGGCCCTCATGTTTTGTTTTGCCGTGCGTCTCTCGTTCCTCAATCGGCCGAGACCCAAGCATTCTTTACCGGATGTGACCGGTTGAACAGGAGGGCCGCAGTATTCGGAATTTCATCGCTGTCGCAAGAAGAATTTTCGGACAAAAACCGTCATTTTTCGCTCGTAAGAGGAGACGTTAAAAATTTCCGATTTCCCTTTGCTCGAAATTGGCAATTTAGGCAAACCTTTCCGGCAATTGAAAAGTTTCCACAAATCAATTCTGGCCGGCACGAGCCAATGCCGACGATAAGGAAATCGCGACCGAAACAATTCTCACTTTCGAAAGACTGTTAACCATGATGGATCGGCTTCTTTCCACGCTCCTCAATGTGACGATTGTCTCGATCATCAGCGGCATCTCGGCCGCCTCACTCATTTTCGGTTACTGGGGGCTCATGGAGCTACTCAACGCCCGCCTCAATGGCGGCGCGATCCATGTGCTGGCCTCGGCCGGCTTCGCCTTTGCCGCGATGGCGCTGGTTCGCAATCGAAACGATCTTGTCGATCGATAAACCGTAGACCGTCAAAACGAGCTGTTCAGCGATTTGGCATAGCCTGTCATTTCCAGGTATCCCTCCCCGACTTCATTTCCGTGCGCATCCAATACTTCGGCGGCGCCCTCGAAGTAATTGACCTTCGTTGAGTTCCCGGTCGTCAACTCCTGTCCCGGCATCAGGCTCCGCACAATCAACTGTTCCTGGCCATCGACCTTTAAATTCCATTCCTGAGGATAATTTCCGCCGGTCAGCGGGCTCTTCCACGGATGTATCCCGGAAATCTCGATGGATCGAGATGAGAGATGGCGCGGCGTACCGTCGGTCTCGATTTCCGTGCCGGAGAGGTAGTTGCTGGCCCCCGATGGGTCCCGAAGACGGTAGATCATGAGATCCGTCCCGTTCTTAAGCTGCAATCCCATCCAGTCCCAGCCGACCTGATCCTTCCCTAAGGCGTTACTGGAAAACTCGTGATCCATCCAGCTCAGCCCGGCGACGGAAAAGGCTCGGCCGTTGACGGTCAACGTTCCGGTCGTCTCCAGGCGGGTCATCGAATAGTAATAAGAGGCCTGCCCCGGCTCGCGCCCTTTGGCGTTGACGCCGCCCGGCCCCTCGAGGACAGGCCCGCGCCCGCCCGCGCAAAGCAGTTTGATATCCATGTCCTTGTCGAGCGCTCGAAGGCGGATGCCTTTTTCCTCCGATTCGGCAGACCAATCGAGCAGATTTACGTGCAACGCCTGATCCGATGCCCAGGCGAGCCCGGGGCGTCCCCGCTCAAGTCGATCGTGCATGAGAAAGGAATTGCCAGAGATGTCGGAAATGGCGGCATGGGCAAAATAAAGATCGTTCGTCGCCCACGGGCTCGGCCGTGTGGTCGGATTCGAGTTCAGCGCGGTCCGGAAAAAAGTCAGTTGGTATCCAAAACGCCTTCCGCCCGAATCGCGCAGGTTGCCGGTGAAATACCACCATTCCGTCTTGAACCCGTCGTGGCGGCCATGATCGCGCGGAAACGACCAAGTTCGGGGCGCTCTCGCTTCAAGGAAGGCGGGTTGGGTTGACGGCGCTTCGCCGCACACGAGCGAGGCAAAGCACAGAAAGACCGCTGCAACCCGGAAATTGTACTTTGATGCTGTTGTCATGATGTTTTGCTCCAGGAGCCGCGCACGAAGTAAGCGGGAATGCCCTCGGTAAACGAGAGAACTTTCCCATGATTGTTTCGCTTCAGGAGCCGCGCACGAAGTAAACGGGAATGCGCTCGGTGAACGAGAGAACTCTCCCGCTTACTGCGTGCGCGGCTCTTTAGAATTTACTCCCGTCTCAATCCCTGCGCGGCGGCTGCGCTCTCAACCGAACGATCGGATAGACCGAGGCGACCAGCGCCGCCAGCGTCGCGATCACGAACGCCTCAACCCAGAATTGCGGCTGAGGCTGCGTGGGGATGCTCCATCCAAACGAGCGATATTGAATGACATACGACAAGACGAAAGCCAGTGCTGTCCCGGCGACACACGCCACGAGCGCCGACGTCCACGCGATCAGCACGCCCTGGCCGACAACCCACGTAGACGTTTGCCGGCGCGACATGCCGACGGCGGTGAGCACGCTGTAATCGCGCCGCCGCGCCAGCGCCAGCGCCAGGAGCGCCCCCGCCAAACCGCAGAATGCCACGCCGCCGGCCAGGTAATTCAGCACATCAGTCACCCGAAAGGTTCGATCAAAGATCATCATGATCTCCCCCTTCACGTGGGCAAAGCTATTGACCACCACCGGATAATCGCGTCGTAGCGCCTGCGACCAACGCGCCGCCGCCGATTCCGGATCGACGCCGGAACGAAGTTTCACATGGATCGAGCTGAGGCTCGAATCGTTCCAGGCGTCGGCGTAAGTCGCGAGATCGAGCATCACGTTGCCGCGCTCGTTGCCGAAGTCATAAAAGATTGCAAAGACGCGGAACGACCGCGGCCCATCGGGCGTTTGCAGCGCCAGTTCCTGCCCCGGCGACAACCCCGTCCGGCCCGCCAGCGGCTCGCTGATCACCACATCGCGATGGGCATCGAACCGCTCGCTCCCCAGTCCACGCTTGACCGAGAGAGCGCGCGACGCCAGCAATTCCCCTACGTTGGTCGCGGACAGAAGAATCGGTTTTCCGGCAAAGGGGATGGTGCGGGCGCGATAACCGATTGCCCTTTGGGTTTCAGGTTGCCGGCTCACCCACCCGGCGATTCGCGGGTCGAGCGTCGAATCGATTCGATGATTCACGAGAAGCTCGGGTCCAACGAAAATGTCTTCGGCGAATCGCCGGTCAACCCAGTGCGAAAGCGATGTCCGAAAGCTGGTGACCATGGTGCGGATTCCGATGCTCATCGACATGGCGAGCATCATCGCCGCCACGGCGACGCCGGTGATGCCGAGCGATCGCGCGACTCCGGCCGCCGCCATCTGGATCGACAGTCTCTGCCCGCCTCGCGCGGCAGCCTCGGCGGCGGCGCAAATCGCGCGCGTGAGCAGCGGGCAGAGCAGTGCAAATCCGACCGCAACGAGAAAGGCCATGCCGAATCCCGCGATTGGCGAATTACCCGGGATGAAATAAACGCCAACGGATAACAACAGCGCGGCTGCGCCGAACAACGCCATCGCTCCCGCCGCGCCGACCGCGGAACGGGAGTGCTGAGTCTCGCGAAACGAGTTGATCGGCGCCGATCGCGCAGCCTGAAAAAGCGGGACGGCGGCTCCGAGAATTCCGCTCACCAGCGAAATGCCCAGTCCCTTGGCAAAGGCGGACGCCTCGAGCGGAACCGCGCCCGGTCGAACCGTGGCATAAAGGTCGTTGATCGTGGCCGACACCTGGTGGACCAGTCCGCGCGACAGCGCCCAGCCCCCCACGACGCCGAGCACGCCGCCGAGCAGCGCAAACACGATGGCTTCGACCAGGACCATCGCGCCCAGTTGCACGCGCGATCCGCCGAGGCACCGAAGAATGCCCAGGCTCGTCGTGCGCTGCTTGACGGAGACGAGCATGCTGTTGTAGACGATGAAGACGGCCACGAAGCTGGCCATCAGCGAAAGCGCGTTCAGATTCAGTTTGTAGGAGCCGATCAAATCCGAAAGCGTCGCCGCCTGCTGCGACGTCGATCGCAGCGCCAGCCCGTGCGGGAGATCCGAAGCGAGAGACTTTTCCTGCTCCGGCGAATTGAGCCGAAGGTCGATACGGTCGATCGCGCCCAGTGATCCGGTCAGTTCCTGGGCGGTTGCCAGATCGGCCACGATCAGATCGGTCAACTGCGCCCGCGCGACCCCCTGAAGACTCATGATCCCGGCTACATGCGCGGCCTTTCGAGCCCCGCCGGCAGTGATCGATATTTCGTCTCCAGTGCCTGCGCCGATTCGCGCGGCCAGGCTATCGACCAACACCACCTCGCCGGGCACAGTCAGAAATCGGCGGAAGGCGTCGCTATCTAACGCGGATTGCACCTGCGTAAACGAACGAAGCGAGCGCTCGGAAAATACGTCGATTCCGATCAGCCGGGCGACCTGCTGAGAATCTTGTCCCTGGCGCGAAACCAACACGCCACGATCGATGACCGGCGCCATCGCCAGATCGGGATGCTTGGTCTTCAATTCGATATAGACCCTGTCTGCGATCGTGCCGTCTTCGGCGAAGACACTGTGCGTTGAACGCTCGGCGATTGATTCGACCGCCCCCCGAAAACTCCCCACGCAAGCCCGGACGGCCGATTCGATTGCGATCACTACCGCCACCCCGAGCGCGATTCCCATCAGGCAGAGCAATGCCTCGAGGCGATGCCGCCGGAAATGGCCGAACATGAGTTTTGAGAAAAACTGGAGCATCTATTTCCCGCGGCACGCTGTCTTTGACCCCTCTCCGGTACTCTGGGAGAGGGTCGGGGTGAGGGCGGTTCTTAAAAAGAAGGTGGGACGGGCAACGCTTCCTCAGAGCCACGATCGTGAGGGCTTAATTTCTTACGCATCTCGGAGCGCCAACAACATCCGATCGGAGAACACCTTAGCGAGCCGCGACCGTAAGGGAGCGAGGTGGGTCGAACATCGCGGGAAACGCGAGCTTTTCCAATTCTCGCTCCCTTACGGTCGCGGCTCGCTGAGCACATTCTCCAACCGAAAGAGGTGTCAAATCTCAAACCGCGGAAGCTACCTCCGGGCCTGCCATGAATCATGGAGTGCCTCCAATCCCCACGCTTCCGCGCACGCCTGCCACTTTCCCATCATCCAGAAGGATGCGATCGTCGCACCGGGCGGCCGCTTCTTCCGAATGAGTCGCCAGGACAACGGTAGTTCCCACGCTGCGCTGCAACTCCACGAGCAGATCCAGAATCAGCCGCCCGCTTTGCGCGTCGAGATTTCCCGTCGGCTCATCCGCCAAAACCAATTGCGGCCGATGGATCACCGCTCGCGCAGCGCGGCCCGCTGCTGTTGTCCCCCGGAAAGCTCGTCGGGATACCGATTTCGCTTTACGGCCAAGCCAAGGCGTTCGAGCAGCGCGTCGATGTCGCGGCGGCGCTCCGCCTGAGCGCCCGGTCCAGTGCCCACGGAACGGCGATATTGTCGAAAATGTTGAGACTCGGCAAAAGATAAAAAGATTGAAAGACAAATCCGAGCCGGCGTCGGCGGAAGAGCGCCAACTCTTCCTCGCTGAGCTGAGCTAGATCGATGCCGCCGATGACGACAGCCCCCGCCGTGGGCCGATCGATCCCGCCGAGCAGATTGAGCAGCGTGCTTTTTCCCGAACCGCTTCGCCCGACGAGCGCCACGGTTCTTCCGCGCGCAATCTTCAGCGAAACCTCCTGCAATGCAGCAAACGCCCCCGGCCCGCTCCCATAGGTCTTGCGAACGCCGCAGAGCTCGACAATCCAGTCGGTGGCGCTGATCTCCGGCTACAATTTCCGCGCCTGAAATCACCGCTGCACTTTCAATCAGCATGCCGTCATGTGCTCCGCGTTCGACACCGGGCGATTGTAGGCGATCCTCATGAGCCGCGCACGAAGTAAGCGGGATTGTTTTTCGCTTGCCGCATACATTCCGGCTTACTTCATTTATGCGAAAAGCCTGCGCACGCAGTAAGCGGACGTTTCCGAACGATTGGCGATTCGATCACCCTTACGGCGCTTTGTCCGAAATGGTCCCGGCTGCAATTCCCTCCTCGATTAACAACGAGACCGGAAACGCCGCGAGTACTTCCCCGATCGCGTATTCGCCGGCGAAAGAGAATGTTTTCCCCGTAAACAGATCGCGGAACCCCCCTCCCCGATGAGGTTCGGGAATCTGAACGCGAGTTTCTTTCCAGACCTCGGCGCCGAGAGGAAGTCTTTCCCGCCCTTCAAGCAATTCGCATATGAGGCGCGGAACGACCACCAGCGCCCGCCGCTCGCCGTGGCGGCGCAGGAATGCAAACACATGTTCCTTTCGCGGCCCCACAACTGTCGGCGGAATGTATTCCCCTTCCGAGAACAATCCCGGATTGCGATTTCTACAGAGCAATGACTGCCACGTCACGAACAGCTTCACCCGGCCATCGTCCGCGTTCTCCGCCAATTCCCGCGCAGCGCCGGCCGATCCTCCGGCATCGCTTCGACCCGGGATTTCAGATCGCGCAATGCCGCCGTGCGCATCTCATAATCGACCGGCCGGCGATTGTCCGGGTCCACCAGGCTCAGGTCCCACAGCTCGGTTCCCTGATACGTATCGGGCACGCCGGGCGCCGTCAGGCGAAGCAATGTCTGCGACAACGAATTCAACATTCCGAAATGGCTGATGCGGTGCTGAAATGGAAGAACATCGTTCAGGAACTCGCGCGATCTTTTTTCGTCGAGAATCGAGGCGACAAAACCGCTCACGGCTGATTCGTATTCGGAATTCGGATCCGTCCAGCTCGTTCGGATCTTTGCTTTGCGCATCGCTTTCTGCATGTATTCCTGGATGCGCTTGATGAATTGATCACGCTCATCCGCGTGAATCTCACCCAGCGGCCACGTGCCCAATATCGTTTGATACAAGAGATATTCGTCGTTCGGGGCCGTGCGGAAATGGCCCCGATGCTCTTGCGATGCGAAGAGTTCAATTCACGCCACCGACTCGCGTGCGTGGCCCATTCATCCGGCAGTTCCGAGAGAACGTTGATTCGCGCCCGCACATCCTCGCTTCGCTTGGTGTCGTGAGTGGAGAGCGGCGAAAGCGCGTACGGCCAGTGCTTTTGTCGATCAGCCAGATAATCGTGCAATGCTTCGGCGGTGATGCCGATGCGGCCTGGATCGCCTCCCACTTCGTTTAACGAAGTGAGGCGGTTGTAGACATAGAAAGTGGTGTCTTCGACCCCTTTGGCCATCACCGGCGACGTCAATTGCTGAAACCTGCTGATGAAATGAATCTGTTCCTCGGACTTCCCAGTCTCCTGAAACAGGAGAATGTCGCGAAGAAACACGAGCGCATCCTGATCCGTTTTTTCCAGCCGCTTGCCGGCTTCGCGAATCGCCAACTCCACGACAGCGCGATCCTCATCCCCGACACTTTCACCAACGATGTAACTCCGATACACCGGAAAAGATGCGATCACTTCGGTCAGCGCACGGGTGAGGGATCGCGATGTCAGATCGCGCGAGCGACGATGGCTTTGCGCCAGCCGATCCAGCCGCGCAGCGAGCATGTGCAACTCCGCGGCGAACGACATCCGCAGCAATCTCCGCTTTGCGCGATAAACGATCTCTTCGTAGGGAAGCGTTTCCTCTGACCATTGCGCGTAGATCGCCGTCAACGATTGCCAAGCGCCGGCATCGACAAATAGATTGTTGATCTTGGAAAGAAAATCGTATCCGCTCGTGCCGTGAACCATCCACGATTGCCGCAGAGATTCATTCAAAGCCAGGATCTTCTCCACCACGACGTAAAGCGGCAGGTGCTCGCAGTCCGGCTCTGCATCAGGATGTCCTGTCGCTTTCAGATAAAGCTTCTGCAGCTCTCGAAAATATTTCTCGGGATCCCGTAATCCGTCCGGATGATCGATGCGAAGCCCGGCGATTTTTTTGTCCGCGAGCAGACGCATGACCAGTGCATGAACGGAGGTGAAGACGTCTTGCCGTTCCATCCGCAGCGCCGCCAGATCGTTGATCTCGAAAAACCGCCGATAGTTGATTTCCTCAGGGCCGACGTGCCAGAAGGCCAGCCGGTAATGCTGGGCGGCGAGCAGCGCATCCAGACGATCAAATGATTCTGCGTTGCCCGGCGTTGCGTTGATCTGCCGGACTCGTTGCTCGATCTGCGTGCGCAGCGCGGAGTCTTCTTTCATCCTCCGGACGAAGTCGGCCTTGATATCCGTCCGAATCTGGCGTCGGGTTTGTGCATCATGACTCGCACTTTCCAGTTCCTTGATCGCGCGGATTACATCTCGCGCAGACGCTTCATCATCATTCCCGAAAAGCAGGAGATAGGATCGAAGCGAAATCGGAAAACGCCGATCGAAATATGCAATCGCAAATGCCCCGTTCTCAAATTTGAGTTGAATTTCTCCCTTTTCCAGAGTCGTTGCGTAAGACGAGCCAAGCACGGGCAGTAGCACCTTGCCCCGCAATTCATCACGGGGCGGATCGGGCCATTCGATGTCGAAACATTCCGCGAACGGGGAGCGGATTCCGTCCTCCAGAACATCGTTCCACCATTTGTTGTCGTTGGTCCCCACGCCGGCATGGTTGGGAACCATGTCGAGGATGTGAGCCATGCCGGCGTCTTTGAGCG
Source organism: uncultured Phycisphaerales bacterium (assembly GCA_963754335.1). Lineage (GTDB taxonomy): Bacteria > Planctomycetota > Phycisphaerae > Tepidisphaerales > Tepidisphaeraceae > JBBSDP01. Next base: position 668,206 of record CAVWFQ010000003.1, on the reverse strand, counting down.
TGGCAACCCAGCGATCAAGATCCGCTTCGGTTCCGATGTCCGGATTGAGTTGATTGTGATCGACAATGTCATACCCATGCGTGCTGCCGGCGCGGGCCTTCAAATAGGGAGAGGCGTAGCAATGCGTGATCCCCAGCTCGCGCAGATAATCGACAATCGCCGTGGCATCGCGAAACGTGAATCCCGCGTGGAACTGAAGCCGGTAAGTCGATTCCGGAAGCGATGGTGAAAGATCGGTCGCCATGGCTTACGGATTATGCAGTTTGTTGCAGTTCTTCTTCGGCAACGGCGGAGCGTCGGCGGCATCGATGGGTTCAAGTACGACGGCGGTTCGCCCGGGAACGAGCCAGCCGTCTTCTCTTTCGAGAGGCGCTGCTCCGTTCCCACCGTACTTCTCCTGCTCGGTGGACCATTGCGGTTTCCAGGCCCGCCCCCATGGCGGAGCGAGCAACGGCTCGGGCGCTGGATCAAGATGCAGATCGACGCCGAGATTAATGAGCAGCAGACGATCATCCCCGCTCTCGGCAAAGAAGCGCAGAACAAACGCATCCGACCCGAGGACCGCGCCGTCGATCCCTCCAGGTCCAGGAGAACGAAATGCCGGCTCATCACGCCGCAGCGCCAGCAGATCACGGTGCATCGCGTAGATGGAAGAATTCCGTTCCCGCTCGGAAAAATCGAGCTTGCATCGCCTGAACGTTTTCTCGTTACTGGGATCGGCCAGGTGCTGCTGCATTTCTTCGGTACCGGCGCTGGGGAACTGGCTGAGGAATTTCCCCCGCCCTTTGCAGATCGCCAGGTTCAGCTCTTTGCCGTGGTCCGCGAAATAGAGAAACGGACTTGACGAGGCGAACTCCTGCCCCTGAAAAAGCAATGGCGTCTGCGGCGCAAGCAGGAGCAGTGCGGTCATCGTCTTGTAAAGATTGAATCCCGCGATCTGGTGAATTCGCGCACCCCGCACCGAATTGGCTACTTGATCATGGTTCTCCAAATAGTTCACGAACGCAGTGGGCGGCAGATCGAAGGTCGGCGTCCCCCGCGGCTTTTCCTGCCATTTGTAACGCTGGCCCTGGTAGAGATATCCGTATTTGATGGCGGAGATGAACTCCTGGGGCTTGCCCAGATAATCCATGTAGTAAGCTTCATTGTGCCCCGAAAGAGCCACCAGGGCGCTGTGATGAAAATCGTCGTTCCAGAGTGACGTCAATCCGCGTCCACCCTTTTTGGGATCGCGGACGATGACGGTTTCCTGCGATTCGCTCTCCGCCACGAAATAGAGCCCGCGATCGCCGGCGACGGTCCGAGCTTCGCGCACTACCGCGGCAAGAATGTGATCCTTCGAGTCGTCGAAGATCGCCTGCGTGGCGTCGAAACGGAAACCGTCGAAGTGGTATTCCTCGATCCAGTAGCGCGCATTCGATAAGAAAAATTCGCGCACCGGCTTGCTGTAGGGATCGTCGAAATTAAGCGCCTCGCCCCAATCAGTGTGATGCCGGGTTGAAGCGTAGTGCTCGGCGAATGCCTTCAGATAATTTCCGTCGGGGCCGAAATGGTTGTAAACGACATCCAGAATCACGCCGAGTCCAACCGAGTGCGCTCGATCGATGAAATGGCGCAGCTCATTCGGCTGGCCATACAGGTGGGTCGGCGCAAAGAGATCGACGCCGTCGTAACCCCACCCGAATCGCCCGGAGAAATCCGCCAGCGGCATCACCTCAAGGCAGGTGATCCCGATGCGGGCGAGCTCGCTCAACTGCTCTTCCGCGGCGGCGTAAGTCCCTTCCGGCGTGAATGTCCCGATGTGCAACTCATAAAGAACCTGGTTGTCCGGTGAGACACCCTTCCATGCCGCATCCGACCATCGGAACGAATTCGGATCGATCACCTGCGAAGGACCATGCGGTCCCCTCGGCTGGAAGCGCGAAGCGGGATCGGGATAGAGCGGCTTTTCGCCGTCCAGGCGAAAACGATAAAGCGTTCCTGCTGCAGCTTCTCGCATCAAGCCAGAAAAATATCCATCGGCTTCCGGCTCCAATCTGAAAACTGAGGTGTTTTCTTCCGGGCTACGTGACGGATTCGGCGGGGCGACAACCTCCTCGCTCTCCCGGTAATCCGGGGGAGGGCGCGGGGTGAGGGTCTTCCTTGGGCCTGGCGAATGACCCTCACCCCTACCCTCTCCCGGAGTACCGGGAGAGGGAGTAGCAGCTGTTCCTTCAAGAACGACTTCAACCTGCTTTCGTCGCGGCGCCCAGACTCGAAAGTGAACTCCATCCGGCGTGATCTCCGCCCCGATCGGAAGCCGGCGATAGATGCCCCTTTCACCGCCAGATGATTGCCGCCGTTGCGAATCCGTTCCCTGCATTGCTGCTCCTTGTCGACTTCCTCTATCTGACCAGCGGCGGTTGTTTCGGAGAGGTCTGCTGCGTTCGCTGCGCCTCTTTGCGGAGCACCTGTTCCGACGCGGCGCTGAGCGGCCGGCCGGTCTCCTCCGGGCGGACCGCGCAACAGGGCAAGCGAGCGGCCGATAAGTGGATAGGCCTCGCCGCCGCGGAGAACGCGCAGCGGCGCATCGGGATCGTTGGTATCGATCATCGTTTCCCAAACGTGCTCCTCCTTCGTCTGCGGAAGCGTGAAGCGAATCTCTTCCCAGTGCGCGTTGAGAATCACCAGGAGCGTGTCCCCGACGATCTGCTCACCGCGTTCGTCCACTTCGTTGATGATGTCCCCGGCAAAGCGCACGCCGAGGCTGCGAACGAAATCGGCGTCCCAATCCTTGTCGGACATCTCGTTTCCGTCGGGACCGAACCAGGAAATATCCTTGATGTTCGAGCCGCGGATCGCCCGACCCAGGAAAAATTTGCGACGCTGCAAAACCGGCTGCTCGTGCCAGATCTGCGTGCACCTTCGGGAAAAATCCAGAAACTTTTTGCGGCGTTCGTCGAATTCCCAGTTGAGCCAGGTCAGTTCATTGTCCTGGCAGTAGACGTTATTGTTTCCCCGCTGGGCATGACTCAGTTCATCCCCGCCGCATAGCATCGGCACCCCTTCCGAAAAAAGGAGCGTCGCCATCATGTTGCGCTTCTGCCGTTCGCGCAGCGCGATGATGTTGGCATCGTCGGTCGGCCCCTCCGCGCCGCAGTTCCAACTGTCGTTTTCATTGGCGCCGTCGCGATTGCCTTCTCCATTGGCCTCATTGTGTTTTTCGTTGTAGCTGACCAGGTCCTGGAGCGTGAAGCCGTCGTGACAGGTGATGAAGTTGATGCTCGCATACGGCTTGCGCCCGTCATGCTGATACAGGTCGCTGCTCCCCGAAAGCCGCGTGGCAAACTCGGAGACCAGCCCCCCTTCTCCTTTCCAGAATTTGCGGACGGTATCGCGGTATTTGCCGTTCCATTCCGTCCAGAGCACCGGAAAATTACCCACCTGGTATCCGCCCGGCCCGACGTCCCACGGCTCGGCGATCAGCTTCACCTGCGAGAGAATCGGGTCCTGATGGATGATGTCGAAAAATGCACCGAGCTTATCGACCGCATGCAGCTCACGGGCCAGGGTGCTCGCCAGGTCGAATCGAAAACCGTCGACGTGCATTTGCGTCACCCAATAGCGCAGGCTGTCCATGATGAGCTGCAGCACGCGCGGATGACGCATGTTCAGCCCGTTTCCGCAGCCGGTGAAATCGGTGTAATAACGCGGGTCTTTCTCCAGGCGGTAATAGGAGGCGTTGTCCACGCCGCGCCACGAAAGCGTCGGCCCCAGTTCGTTCCCCTCGGCGGTGTGGTTGTAGACGACATCGAGGATCACCTCGATGCCCGATGCGTGCAGGGCCCGCACCATCATCTTGAATTCCTGCACCGGGCCGCGCGGCGTATCGCTCTTCGATGCGTAGGCCAGGTGCGGCGCGAAAAATCCCAGCGTGTTGTATCCCCAATAATTCGTCAGTCCCTTTTCCAGCAGGTGCCGATCGTTGAGGTGGTAGTGGACTGGCAAAATCTCAACCGCCGTCACGCCCATGCTCAGGAGATGTTTGATCGATCCTTCCGAGGCCAGCCCGGCGTAGGTCCCGCGCTGGTGCTCGGGCACTTCCGGATGTTTTGCGGTGAACCCTTTGACATGAACTTCATAGATGAGCGTCTTGTGCCATGGCGTGCGCAGCGGGCGATCATCACCCCAGGTGAATGCCGGATCGATCACCGCGGCCAGCGGACAAAAGGCCGCATTGTCGCGATCGTCGGCAGCCAGATCGGCGGCGGGATCGCCGATCTTGTAACCGAAGAGCGAATCGTCCCAGTTCACATCCCGGCCGATCGCCTTGGCATATGGATCAAGGATGATTTTCTGAGAATTGAATCGGTGGCCTTCGGCTGGGGCGTAAGGACCGTGGACCCGGAAGCCATAGAGTTGCGCCGGCTCCAGATCCGGAAAATATCCATGCCAGACATGGTCGGTGTTTTCCGGCAATTCGATGCGATGCGATTCCGCCTTCGCTTCGACACTGTCGACGAGGACGACTTCCACCTTTGTCGCGTGCTCGGAAAAGAGGGCAAAATTCACCCCGACGCCATCCCAGGTTGCTCCCAGCGGATAGGGCCGTCCTGGCCAGACACGAAGCTTCATGGTGCTCCACTTTCGCTCGAAAACAAGATCCCTCGTACGAGCCCGAAACCCGAATCAGGCTCATGCGGCGGACTGATGCAGGGCAAAAACGATGCCGCCGGGGCACAGAGGCCTCCAAAGCCGGAGCCTTTCCCCAATTTTCCACCGTCAACGGGTAAAGTCCGATCATTATCTTCACCGTGCGGATGGGCGATGCATGACAAAAAAGGCTCGTAGTGCGACCTTCAGATGTGGCACAGCCGCCCCCGGCTGTGATCCTGGGCGACCTTCAGATCGTCTATTCTCGGCCAGACCACGGGTCAAAGCCCGGACGACGAACCACTCGACCGAAATAACTTGAAGGCTGAGGCGTTCAATCCTGTAACTTTGGGCTTTGCCGCGGCGAATGATGTTGACGCGGTGACCTGATCTACCGGGAGTCGTGATGCGGCGGAAATGGTTGAAAACGTTCTTCCTCCTCTGCACTGCATTCTTCATCGCGCCGTTTCAGACAAGTGCGGCGGATATCCCGCAAGCAAAGACCGATCCGGCCGGCGATGCGTTCTTCGAAAAAAAGATCCGCCCGCTGCTCGGCGCTCAATGCTTCAAATGCCACTCCGCCTCGGCGACCAAGCTTAAAGGCGGCCTCTACCTCGACACCCTCGCCGGAGCGATCAAAGGCGGCGAGACCGGTCCCGCCGTCGTGCCGGGAGATCCGGGCAAGAGTCTCTTGATCGAGGCCGTCAGCTATACCAATGACGATTTGAAGATGCCTCCCAAGACGCGGCTCCCTGAATCGGCCGTCGCGGATCTCAAGCAATGGGTGAAGATGGGAGCGCCCTGGCCCGGGCAGGCCGCCATCGCGGCCGAACCCGCTGCCGCCGCTCCTCCCCATCTTCCGCCGGCCAATTACGAGAAACTGCGAAAGACGCATTGGGCCTGGCAGCCGCTCACCACGCCGGAGGCGCCGACCGTCCGCGACTCGAGTTGGCCGCGGGATGACATCGATCGCTTCATCCTCAGCAAGCTGGAACAGAACGGCCTGCATCCCGTCGCCGACAGCGACAAGGCGTCGCTCCTTCGCCGCGTCTCATTCGATCTCGTCGGGCTTCCTCCAACGCCTGAAGAGACCGAGGTATTTGTAAAAGACTCCTCTCCGGATGCGTTTGCCAAAGTGGTCGATCGACTCCTCGCCTCCCCATCCTTCGGGGAGCGCTGGGGCCGCCACTGGCTCGACGTCGTTCGCTACGCCGACTCGACCGGCTCATCGCGAAATTATCCGTACCTGTTTGCCTGGCGCTATCGCGACTATGTGATCGACTCGTTCAACCAGGACAAGCCGTATAACCAATTCGTGGTCGAGCAGATCGCCGGCGATCAACTCCCCTACGAGACCCCCGAACAACACAATCAGCAATTGATCGCCACCGGCTTCCTGGCGCTCGGCGTAAAAGACCTCAACGAAAAGGACCGCGTCAAGTTCGTCATGGATAACGTGGACGAGCAGATCGACACCACGTCGCGCTCCATCCTCGCACTCACCGTGAGCTGCGCCCGCTGCCACGATCACAAGTTCGATCCGATTCCGCAGAGCGACTACTACGCGATGGCGGGCATCTTCAAGAGTTCCGACATCCTCTCCGGCCTGCGCAATCGCCAGGGCGGCGGCAAGCGATCATCGGTCGACGGCTCCCTGCTCATTCATCTGGACGGCGTACCCGGCGCACCGGCGGTGGCCGCCGCTCCGGTCGAAACGCCCAAGCGCGGCGAGGGAATGGCCAAGCTGCGGAAGCTGCGCGACCTTCGCCAGACTCTCTTGAGCGATGTCGCTGAAGTTCAGAAACTGCGCGAATCCGACAAGCCCGGCAAGGGTGTGGAGCTTCGCCAGAAGGCGCAGGAAATTCGGAAAATCCAGGCGGAGATTGATGATATCGAAGGAGGCCCCGCCCTCACTCCCGCCGAGGCCGCGGCCAGCGCGATGGGCGTGCGCGACGACACCAACCCCTCCGACACGCGAATCTGCATTCACGGCGATGTGGACAATCTCGGTGCATCGGTGACGCGCGGATTCGTCAGCCTCGTCAGCTTCCAGTCGGCGCCGTCGATCGATCGAAAACACAGCGGCCGGCTCCAGCTCGCCGAGTGGCTCACCAGTAAGGACAATCCCCTCACCGCCCGGGTCATCACGAACCGGATCTGGGAACATCTGTTCGGCGCGGGATTGGTCCGCACGGTTGACAATTTCGGCAGCACCGGCGAAGCCCCCTCCAACCCCGAACTGCTCGATTACCTGGCTCAGGACTTTGTCGCACACGGCTGGTCGGTCAAATCAATGATCCGTGAAATGGTGCTGAGCCGGGCCTATCAGCTTGCCGGCACCGACGACTCGCGCGATTTCCAGATCGACCCGGCCGACCGATACGTCTGGCGGATGGAGCCGCGCCGGCTCGACGCCGAGGAAATCCGCGACGCCATGCTCGCCGACGCCGGCCGGCTCGATCACGGACGGCCGGTCGGATCGGCCGTGGCCGGCCTCGACATGGCGGAAATCCGCGCCGGGCAGTCCAACACCTACACCGCCTCTGACGTTCATCGCAGCGTCTATCTCCCGATCGTTCGCGATATGGTGCCGCCGGTCCTCGAGCTTTTCGATTTTGCGGAGCCTTCGATGGTGACCGGCCAGCGCGATGTGACCACCGTCGCCACGCAGGCGCTCTATCTGATGAATGACCCATTCGTCGTTCAGGCGTCGAAGCTGATGGCCCGCCGCGTGATTGATCAGCGGAAAGATGACGCCGCGCGGATCGATCTCGCCTATCGAATCGCTCTCTGCCGCGCTCCGACGGCCGCCGAACGATCGCGCGCCATCAGCTATATCAACCAGTTCGCCGCCGATAACGCTCGCGACGCATGACCCACGATTCCAACTCCGCCCGAGCCGATGCCTGGGCCTCCTTATTGCCAGGCCCTGATGGCCAGTGCGGAATACCGATATCTGTATTGAATTCCGACTTTTTGGAGCTGCCATGTTTGACCCCCGCTCGATTCGTAACATCGTCCCCGCCATCTCGCGTCGCGAATGGCTCAAAGCTTCAGGCTGCGGTTTTGGCTATCTGGCACTGGCCGGGTTGTGCGCCGAGCAGGCGGCGGCCGATGCCCGCGCCGCCGGCCCGGAGACGAAACCGGCTTATCTCAATCCGCTCGCGCCGAAGCCGACGCATTTCAAGGCCAAGGCCAAGCGCGTGATCATGCTCTTCATGCAGGGCGGCCCGTCGCACGTCGATACCTTTGACTATAAGCCGAAGCTCCAGCAGGACAGCGGCAAACCCGCCGAGCGCGGCATGCTCCTCGGCTCTCCATTCAAGTTTGAACAGCACGGTTCCGGCGGACTCTGGATCAGCGAGCTCTTCCCCAACATTGCCAAGCACGCCGATGAAATGTGCGTGATCAACGGCATGCACACCGACAACCCCGCCCACCCGCAGGCGACCATCCAGCTCCATACCGGCAGCGCCACCTTCGTCCGCCCGTCGATGGGCGCGTGGGTGCTCTACGGACTGGGAACGACGAATCAGAATCTCCCCGGCTTCATCACGATCAATCCCCCCTCCGGCCTCGGCGGCGCGCAAAACTACGGCAGCTCCTTCCTCCCCGCCGCCTACCAGGGAACGCGACTGGGCGCGCGCGGTGAGATGGCGGACGTCGTCAGCCTCGAACCGCTCGGTGAGCAACGCCGCCAGCTCGATCTGCTTCAATCGATGAATCGCGACTTCGCGCCGCGCTCCGGCGCGCCGGACCAGATTGACGGTGTCATCCAGTCCTTCGAGCTCGGCTTCCGCATGCAGTCGCAATTGCCGGAACTGCTCAACATCTCCAAGGAATCCCCCGCCACGCTGCAAATGTATGGCATCGAAGGAGGAGTCGGCGCGCACCGTCACCGAGCGCCAGCGCCGGGCCGGCCCCAATTCCGACAACTTCGCCCGCCAGTGCCTGATGGCCCGCCGACTCGCACAGGCCGGCGTGCGCTTCATCGAAGTCTGCCACCAGGGCTGGGACCAACACAACAACCTGCACCAGGCGATGACCCGCAATGCCCTTTCCACCGATCGCGCCATCGGCGCGCTGCTAAGCGACCTCAAATCGCACGGAATGCTCGAAGACACGCTCGTCGTCTGGGGCGGCGAATTCGGAAGAACTCCGACAGGCCAGGGCACCGACGGCCGCAACCACAACAACCGCGGCTACTCCATGTGGCTGGCAGGTGGCGGCGCCAAAGGCGGGACCACCTGGGGCAAGACCGACGACTACGGCGCAGCCGCCGTCGAAAACCAGGTCCACACCCACGATCTGCACGCCACCATCCTGGCCATGCTCGGCCTCGATCACGAACGGCTCACGTATCGATATGCGGGAAGGGATTTCCGATTGACGGATGTGAGCGGAACGGTCGTGAAGAATATTATCGCGTAAGATGCCGTCGTCTTTTTCAGTCGAAAGTTGAGTCCAGGGAGCCGCGCACGAAGTAAGCGGGAAAGCTCTCGGTAAACGAGAGAACTTTCCCGCTTACTTCGTGCGCAGGCTCCTTGGATTCAACGTTCAACCGTTCAACTTTCAAAGGGGAAAATGAAGGCCACTCCGCTTTCAGCCGCATCGTCTTGATATTCACGACCCCGCAAATGCCGGGATAGAGAGGTCGCACCTACATCCCCTTCACTTGATCCGCCGTTCATTCTTGCGATGAAATGGGACAAAAGCGGAATTCCGCCTGCTCAAACGGGCGGCCTTCCTCGCGCCGATTATCGCGTGGAGAGCGCGTGGTGTTAACATGTCTGCTACTGGAAGTCCTTGTTGACAATATTGCCGCCTTTCGACTCTGAGGATATATGAAAACTATTCCGCTTATCGTAGTTGCTTTTGTCCTATCTGCCGGGGCTGGAGATGCGTCGAAGCCGCTCCCGCCGGGGGCTATTGGCCCGCTGCGCCATTATTCAATTTCTGTCGATCAGGCAGACATTGAACGAGGTAGAGCCGTCGCCAAGGCCAAAGCAATTCTTCTTGACCAGTTGAAAGCAGCGCAAGCGGCAGCATTGAAAGCCAACAAGGAAGATGATGCTTTGGCTATCGCCGCCCTGATTAAAGAAAACACGGAGAGCGTAGGTCGAACTTCAGGGCGGCAGGCTTTCGTAGGAAAGGTCATTCATGGTGCGGATGGCTGGAGCATTCGCCTCAATGATGATGGATCGTTTACGCATACCGACGCCGCTCACTGGAGCGGCAAATGGGAAATGGTGGACGATTCAACAGTTCTGCTTTTCTTTACGCAGGGCCCAATAGACATTTGGAAGATTAGCAAAGACGGCAAGATTCATGGAGACGCTTATGTTCCTCACCATAGCTACGAGGCAAAGGAGGTCAGCGGCAGGGAGTAGCCTCGTGCGAGTGGCAGAATCTCGCGAACCGGTTGCGTTTCTCGCGCAATTGCATTTCGAGTTGTTACGCCTTACACCGTCAAAAGACTCAAAGCCGACTCCGCGAAGACGCCCCGCAATTTCCTGACCTCCGCCGCTGAGAGATCACCCATGACCTTCGGAAGTTTCTTGTCGTGCTTCATGAAGTGTCTAAACGCCGACAAGAATAACTCCGGCTGGGCCTCGCATTCGACTTCAAGCGTCTGGGGAAAAACGGCGTCGAGGATCCTCACGCCTTCATCAGATACTTCCGTCAACTCCTCTACCCAGCGCAGGACGATATCCATGGGCTTTTTCTGAGGAAACCGCTGCGCCACCAGCGCGAGCAAGATCGGAGCGCGAGGGCGCGTTCATCAGCAGCGCCAGAAAGAACCGATGCTCCGGCTCGGTGATCGTGCCGCGCAGGTCCTTGATGACGTTCCGCCGCACCTCTTCCTGCAATGTCTCCGCGACGCCGGCGGCAAGGGCCCTGTGCTTCTTTTCAAACGCCTTGATCGCGGCCTCCCATTGATCCAGGCTGCCGAAGGTAAGACATGCAGTGCTGCAGGACATAGAAGCCGCGCTCGAAATCCAGGTCGGCGATCATCTCCATGACCAGTTCCGCATAGCCGGCGTCTTCGACCTGCTCCAGCACATCGAGCAACTGTCGTGCGACGCATCGTGAGCAAGTCGCTGTGATGCGGATCGATCGCCATGTGCGGCGGCAGATAATTGAACTGCGGCCCCGTCCCCGGATCGTGCTGCGTCCGCACCACCACCGTCACCGACGGCGAATCCAGATGAAACAGCGAATGAATCTCCCCCTGCCCGGAGACGATCGGCACCGTCGCCCCGTTTCCAGAATCTCGATCTTCCTCATCCGCACATTCCCAACGCGCAGGTACGGCGTGACCGACCGCGCCTTTTCGAAATCATATTGTGCGTGAATGCTCGACCCCTGCATGACATGAAACGCGCCGGAGAATTCGTGCTGATGGATGGCCGTCGTTCCGTCGAGCCAGAACAGAAGCTGGATGTAAAACCGCGGATGGCTGTAAGCCACGATCTCCGGCTCGCCGAAAGGCGAATCGGTCTGAAAGGGATGCTCCTCGCGAAGGAGAAAATCGCGCATGAACGCCGCAAGATCCACCTGCTTTGCCGGCGGGCGCTCATCGAGCGCGGCACGGGCGATCTCGGGGAACTTCGCGAGCGAGAAGTTTTCGGATTTCCAACGTTCCAGGACGGTGTCCCCCAGCTCCGCAAAGTATGCGTCCATCCGCGCACTCTACCACGCCGCCCGCGATGCAGCCGACAAGCGAACGGAATTCTTCCTTGGTTCAATGCTCGATGTTCGACTCGGCATTTTGTGGCACGGGCGTCTCGCCCGTGTGCCGTGGTATTCCACGGCGATCGGTGGCCCGCGGTGAGCGTAGTCGAAGCCGTACTCCACCGATTCAGCGAGAGCCAAGCGTTCTCCCATTCGAATTCGAGAAGGCCGCAATTGTACTTTTTTTGGTTGAGTATGACCGAGCAACCTGTTGACACTCCGCACCGGCGGGGACGCCCGTGCCGCCGAGAATCAAGACCGCTTGCCGAGAATGTGTCCGCTCGCGGACCAATCAATCAGCGCCAATAATCAGACTTCTGGAAGCGAGCAAAGATGAACAAACCGATTGTTTACTCGGCCGAATGATTCCCCCTGAGATCCGCCCATGAGCCAGATCGCTGACATGAGTTCCGTGAACCCGCCAAATTCTGATCCCCCGCCGCTCGCCGTAAGCATCCGCGGGCTGACCAAATCCTTCGGTCAGTTCCAGGCCGTCAAGGGAATCGACTTCGATGTTCCCGTCGGCGAAGTCTTCGGATTCCTCGGGCCTAACGGAGCCGGCAAATCCACCACGATCAAGATTCTCTGCACCCTGACTCCACCGACTTCCGGCTCGGCGAAAGTCGCCGGGTTTGATGTCGTCTCGCAGCGCGATGAGGTTCGACGGCACATCGGTCTGGTCTTCCAGGACGTCACCCTCGACCAATACCTTTCAGCCGAACAGAACCTGCGCTTTCATGCCGAGCTGTACGGCCTGCCAAGAGAGGCTGTCCCGCAGCGGATGCGCCAGGTGCTGGAGATGGTCGGCCTGTGGGACCGGCGCGAGTCGCGCGTCGCCACCTATTCCGGCGGAATGAAACGCCGGCTGGAAATCGCCCGCGGGCTGCTTCATTCGCCGCGGGTGCTTTTCCTGGACGAGCCGACGGTCGGGCTCGATCCCCAGACGCGCAGCTCGATCTGGAATTACATCGCAGAGCTTCAGCGCCGCGAGAAGATCACGATCTTCCTTACCACGCATTACATGGACGAAGCCGAGTATTGCGATCGCATCGCCATTATGGACAGCGGGCGCATCGTGGCGCTGGACACGCCCGCCGCGCTCAAGGCGAAGGTCGGCAAGGACCGCGTGCAGATTCAAACGCCGGACGATCCGGCGGCCATCGCCGCGCTCAAGCTTCGCTTCGGCATCGAAGCCGCCATTCACGACGGCGCCGTCACTTTTTCTGTCGCCGACGGGCAGAGCTTTGTCCCGCGTCTCTTTTCCGAGCTTGGCGTCGGCATCCGCTCGGTCAACGTGTCCCGGCCGACGCTGGATGATGTCTTCATGTCCCACACCGGAACGACGATCCGCGATGCCGAAGCGTCGCAGGGCGAACGGAATCGAGCCAACCCCTTCATGGCCGCCCGGAGATAAACGATGCACACGACCGCGACGCTCGATCTCTCACAGCCGATCCCCGTGCGCGTCCCGCCGCGCAGCGTCTGGAGCGACCTGCGGGCGATCAAGATCGTCTGGCATCGCGAAATGCTCCGCTTCGGCAACGACAAGATCCGCATCGTCACCGCGCTGATCCAGCCGATGCTTTACCTGTTTGTCTTCGGATCGGGCATGTCGTCGATCGTCACGTTCGCGCACGGCATAAATTTTCGCACCTTCCTCTTCCCCGGTGTGATGGCGATGGCCGTCCTCTTCACCTGCTTTTTTTCCGCCGGCTCGTTGGTGTGGGACCGCGAGTTTGGCTTCATGCGCGAAATGCTCGTGGCACCCGTCCGCCGCGGCGCCATCATCGTCGGCAAATGCCTCGGCGGCGCAACCGTCGGCGCCTTCCAGGGATTGATCGTCATCCTGGTCGGACTGCTCGCGCGAGTTCCCCTTTCTCCGGCCGTGTTCTTCATCCTGCTGGGCGAGCTGATCGTCCTCTCCTTCGCCTTGACGGCATTGGCCCTGACGATCGCCGTCTGCATCCGCAACATCCAATCGTTTATGGCCATGGCCCAGATGGTCCTGATGCCGATGTTCTTTCTCTCCGGCGCGCTCTATCCCCTGCGCAATCTCCCCGGCTGGCTTACCTGGGCCACCCGCCTCGATCCCCTGACGTACGCCGTCGATCCCGTTCGCCGATCCGTGCTCGGCCAGATCAATCCCGCGCTGGCCGCGGCTTACGCCGTCACCTGGAATAACTGGACGGTCCCGATCTGGCTTGAGTTGGTGATCGTCGCCGGGATCGGACTGGCCGCGCTGGTGGTGGCGACGAAATTGTTCAGCCAGGGGGAATGAGGAGCTACTTCGGAAAAGATTGAACCGCCGATAAAGACGAGTTTATCCGCGAAATCCGCGGTCAGTTTCTTCTTCCTTTGAAGCCCGACAAAAAAGGAAACGAGTGGTGTCGGCTTCCCGCCGGATTCGTTGATAGGCCTTTTGTACCGGAAACGATGTGTTTCCCGACGAATAAAAGAAACTCAACGGAGATCCCCATGTGCTTCTGGCAAACCTACTCGTTCATCAACGTCTTCGGATTCGTCCAGTTCGCTTATCGCTACGTCTGCATCTAATCCGACAAGCCCCGGACCAGATCAGCGAACGATAAAACATCAGCGGCCCTTCGAGACTCCGGTTTCGAAGGGCCGCTTGCGTTGATTCACTCACCTCGGAAATTTAACCACGGATGGGCGTCGAGTAGAGCAGAGGCGCATAGCACGATGACTGAGCTGGATATCCCATTGTCCTTTAAGCGTCTGGGTGGACGCGCTGGTCTCGCCTATGTTTCCTTTGCCCTCTCTAAAATTCCGTACGGCGGGTTTTCCCCAGTACGGCTTCAAACCGGATCCGCCAACCGCAACCTTCGCCGCGCGGGTACGACCCGTCGGCTTATAAGCGGCCAGTGGAAACGCTTTGATCCCTGTAGCCCTTGCGGGCAATATAGCGGGATCTCATTCGGTTCCTTCCGGTCCAGAGGCCCTTGGCTCGTCAACGGGTTATGTTGTCCCGCCGAGTCGTCGCTTACTATGGCCTCATCCGAGGCCCTCGGTCCCTCCCGTCGGTTTATGGATTATCCGACGGGTCTTTGCCCTTCCGGGCCAGGATCGAGGGATTCCCCGATTTACTCTGCGTGTCCTTCTCTCCGTGCCGTCTTCCGTACCCCGTCGGACCGGATGGGCCTTGGTTGTGGCTCTTCCACCCGTGTTGCCTTCGCCAAATCCGTACAGGCTCGGCGTCCGAGGAGCCATGCAAGTCGATTCACGCATGGCCGTGTAACGAGGCTGCAAAGTTCGCTTGATGCTGCGGCCCGGAGAGTTGCTTGCCCTTCATCGACAAGGGCTTTTACTTTCGAGCTTTCATTCCATGAGTCACCTCAAAAGAACGTCGAATATGACTACGCGGGTCATTCAACCAATTTCCCGCGGCCGGACTTTCGCCGGCTGGACACGCAGCATTACGGGCTGCGAACGGATGAGCACGGATTCCGCGGATAAGAAATGGGTTATTCGGCTGAGATCCATCTTTTCCCATCCGTGATATCAGTGCTCATCCGTGGTTCAATTCTTCCGTACTTTCTTCAGTTCCACGACGAGCCTGTTCCCAAGGGATCGAAACAATCTGGATCGAAGTGTCGGGTTGCCGGCAAATCCGATGATGAGCATTCTGTACGGGAAATGATGTGTTTCCCGGCGAACAAGAGAAACTCAACGGAGATCCCCATGTGCTTCTGGCAAACCTACTCGTTCATCAACGTCTTCGGATTCGTCCAGTTCGCCTATCGCTACGTCTGCATCTAATCCAGCTCCGCGCAGGCAACGGCAATAACTGGATGTTCGATGTTCGCTTTAAGAATGTTTTCACCCGCCGTGGTGTCCGCGCTGCGCTTCGCGTTTTTCAAGCTCCGCGATCACGTCGTTGAGCAGAGCAATTGCGTCCGGAGATGCGATGGAGGGATCAAATTTGATCCCGATCCGCACAAGGTTTCCTTGGCGCGGGCGTACGCGCAAATGCCGGGAAGGATTCCCTTCCGCCCGGCGAACTCGATCGCGACTTCAAACGCCTCTTTGGGCGCCGTCTCGATCAGAGAGCGGTTGAACTGGCAGATGAACCCGGCTCCCCCCAGCCCGATATCCCACAAGGAGCCTTGGGCTTCGGGGCCCAGCACCCTGGATTTGCGATCGCGATTGGTGCGGGCGAGGGTGGCGCGGATTCCCCCGCCGTCGTTTCTCAACTGATAGCGTGTGTGTTCGCGCTGATCGACCCAAACCTTGGTCGGCTGCTGCAAAAGGAATGCGGAGATTGGCAGTGTGTCCGTGAGCCAGTAGTCGCGGATCTGTTTGACGATAACCGCCTCCGCCCCGGCGGTGATCTGCCCTACCGAAAACCGCACCGACACGTGGGCCTTGACGGCGGCCCAGCTTTTGGAGCTCTCCGCATGTTTCACCGCCGGCTGGGCCCAGATGACGCCGGGATCGGTGGGCTTGGCGTGGGCGACGAACTGCGCGCTGATCGATTGGCCGGATCCGTCGGTCTTCACGACTGAGATCGCCGCTTTCGCGGTGACCGCCGCGTTCAGCAGGTCCATTGGGTTATCGGACTGATCAGACATGGTGGCGCTCCCGCCCCACCCTCTCATATCGGCTGGGTTGAGGATGGAGCGGTATGCGGATATCGGAATCAGCTGACGAATCGAAGAATTAAGTGATTCGAAATCCGTGAAGGATTCAGTCGACCTATTGGCAAAATATAATCGGCTTAGACGATTTGGTAGTTATTTTATGAGTATTTTTTTAGGGGGGTTGACTCGCGGGCCGAAAATGTGTACAAATGTACACAAAGGAGTCAGGCGATGCCACTTAAACGCCTATTGCTGCATGGACCGCTCCAAGAATGCGAGGCAGTGCGGCATCTCCGACGGCTGGACAAGCGGGGTGAGATTCAGCTCGATTCGGTCCGGCTTCATGGTGCTGATGCAATAGCGACGGAAATCGCGAGATCCGACGCGATAATCTGCCGCCCCACGCAAGATGGAAGAATCAGTGAACAGATGCTGAGCCAGGTAAACCGACGGTTGTGCATCGCCACGCTCTCCAAAGGCACAGATCACATCGCCGTTCCGACGGCGGTCTCCCACCTAATTGAGGTGATCTCGGCGCGAGGCGACGTCAACGCCGCCGGCGTGGCTGAGTTAACTACCATGCTCGCGGACCTGTTGCTGAGGCCGGTGCATCAGGCAATCGACCATGTCAGCGGGAAGATGTGGGTTCCGCATCGCTTCGCGCATGCGAGACGGCTTGCCGGCGTTAGTTGGGCGTGCGTCGGTGCGGGCGATCAGGTTCGAAAATTAATCCCGTTGCTCATTTCGCGGCACGTCACGCAAATCCGCGTCTTCCACGATCGAATGGATGTCGACTGTCTTGATCGCTGTTTGCTCGATCTGCCGACGGGGGTGAGATTGAGCCCCGTGGCGGCGCACAGCCCGCCAACGACGAAGGTAGATGCCGGCGCCGGACATACAGTCGACATCATCGGTTACAGCGACATCCAAAGCGCGGTAGCCGGCGCGGACGTGGTTAGCCTCCATGTCCCCCTCAACAATGACGATCCAAAGACTGGACGGAAAGGCACGCGCGGGATCATCGACGCGCCGACTATCGCCAAAATGGGCGAGGGCGCGCTCGTCGTAAATGTTGCGCGCGGCGGAGTCGTCATCGAGCAGGCATGTCTCGATGCCTTGGAAGATGGAAAACTAGGCGGGTTTGCGTCAGACGTCGTGGACGAATTGGCGGAAAGCACCGGCGATCCGCGGTATTCGGTGCTTTGGCAACGGCTCATCCGGCAGCGGAATCGACCGTCCGACGGCCAAGAAAAAGAACTTAATCTAATTCTGACGCCCCACATCGGCGGAAGTACCGCCGATTCTATCGACAATGTGACATGGTCGGTGATCAACGAATTGCTACAGCGGTTGGGTATCAGGCCACCGACGGAACATTGAATACTCATTTGGAGATAGCTATGCGACCGGAACGTTTTCATATTCGCCTTTTGCCTCGGGAGCGGGAAATCCTGGCAGTACATTGCGCGCGATGCAGGCGCGATGAATTCGTCAGAGATTGTACGCGAGGCTCTAGACCTATTCGACCAACTTCGCGCTCACGCCGCAGCGGGAATGCGCATCTTCTATGATCACCCGGAACTCGAAGAACGTTACGGCATCGTTTTGGCCGGCGGAACTAATGGGCTACCAGAACTAGATACAGATCCTAAGGCACCTGTGACACCTGGTATCTCGATGCTGCAAATCCGATTCAGCCGGTCCGACCGCCAACGGCTGGACCGTCTCGTCGAACACTTTGGTTTGGCTTCCAGGGCGACGGTCGTTCGCGAAGCACTCGGTCTTTACTCCGAAGCCTTGAAACGCTGTTGGCGCGGCTGGAAGCTTCAGGTTCAGTTGCGTGGGGGCGGAGATGTCGTGACGATTCTTGACGAATCCCGACTGCCTTCTCCGTGCGCCGAACAATCGGTGCGCCGTGGTCGAGGTCGCCGCCGAACCGCCGCCGCTGGCCCATTGCAGCCGCTGCTGAAGGGCACGAAGAAAATTGATCCCACCTCCAAGCCAGCGGCCGGAACCGCCATGGCCAAGGTTTCCGCATTATCCTCGGAAATGGCCAAGGCCACATTCTCGGATGAAGCTCGCCATGTAGCCCCTGCTGCCAGCTATGTGGAGCGGCTGGTCAAAGCGCAGAATCTGTACGAGGCGCGAGTGGCGCAGTGGCGATTATTGGACGGCAAGAGCATTTCTGGAGCGAAGACGTCGCTGAACGAATTTGGCGATCTGCCGTCCCCGAAAGTATCCGCATCTTCGTTTTCACAGAGTTCGAGGACTTTAAGGACTACTACGAATCGCTGCTTCCCCACGCGGCGGCGTATAGTGTGCATGCTATCCTCGCGCAACAGGTCCCCACGTCGCTAAGGGCGGCGATCCAAGATTTTGCCCTGATCGACGCGAATGGTGACCGCCTACTCGCGACATATGAAGGGCACGGCGAAGACGCCCGCATCAGCTTTTGCCGGAATCAAAAGCTTTACGCGGAATTTGAACGACGCTTCCGAAGCCTGCTGGAAATTTCCCCGAAATTTACGCGCGACAGTGTGGGAATGGCCGCATTGCGTGCCCAAACCCCTGTTGTGGTTTCGGCGGAATCGGGAAAGCGGCTGCTACTCGACGAAAAGGCATAAGCTTTATGAATCCGCTAACACGCGAAATGTCGAACTACCTCTCAGTTGAGGATTACCACCAAAATGAGGAAAAACATGTTTATTACGTCGAAATGATGAATTTTATGATTGAGCGCATCGTCAACTCCGTGCCAAATTCGGACGAAAGGATCTGCGACATGGGCGCGGGAACTGGCCTTTTCACCGCTCGATTACTACGGAGCGTTCAAAATCACGTCACGGCCGTCGAGATTGATCAGGAATGCATCCGTCTATTACGACGCAACTTGGTTGATTGCGAGAAACGGTCCACAATCGTTCTCGGAGATTGCGTGCGCTTTCAAGGCAACCGGCCGTTCGATTGGGTCGTCTCATCGTTCGCCAATCATCACGTCCGTGAAAGCGATATGGATGCGTACCTCTCCAACGTTCGAAGGAACCTCGCCCCGAACGGCGTGTTCATCGTCGGAGATGAATTTCTTCGCGAATATGACACGGAGTCCGCACGGCTTTTAGCTATCATCGACTGGCATCGCCACGTCTTGGGCGCGGCCGTCCGCCTGGGCTCAGACGGCGAGAAGCTCGTCCGGCTGGAGATCACTTCGCTGATATCCGGCCTCAATCGGATCGGTGATTTCAAGATGTCCTGCAGTGTGTTCGAATTTCACTTGGCAAAAGCAGGTTTTCACTTTGATAAGAAGTGTATTGGCCCTGGGGAAACGTCCGAAGTCGGCGGGGTTTATGTTTATTACGCGGCGGTACGATGAGCCAACGGACGGTCGGCGCGCCGGTCCCGAATGCCGGCTCGCGTGCATTTGCGCGAAAGCAGATGGCATGCGAGCGGAGCCCAAGTTTGCACAGGTCGATTACGCTGGTTATCAACATGCTATGGACCGAATCACACAGTCATTGTTTGAAGACTTCATCAAGCGATTTTCCCTCGACAACATGGACCCGGCCGACGCGTTTGAGCGTTTCGCCGCCTATTGCGTGCTCACTCCGATTCTTTCGGAAACATTCGATCCCGAGGATGTCTCCACGGGTGGGGGCAACGACCTCGGGATCGACGTCATCGCAACGCTCGTAAACGGCAGGCTAGTACTTGCCCCCGACGAGGTCGATGAGTTGGTGGAGCGCAATCGCTTCTTGGAGGCGGAATTCATCTTCGTTCAGGCAAAACGGTCGCCGCAGTTTAGCGCGGCCGAAATCGGCAATTTCCTCTTTGGCGTCAAGGACTTCTTCGCAGATCGGCAGAAGCTTCCCCAGAACGACCCGATAAAAGAGTTGGTCGCGCTCCAGAGGCATATCATCGGACGTAGCGCCGATATGACCCGCGGGAAGCCACGGCTGAAGCTCTACTATGTAACTACGGGCAAATGGACGAGCGACGTCGCGCCACTAGCTCGCGTGAACGCCGATCTCGCCGATTTGGAGTCGATGGGGCTATTTTCGAAGCGGGAGTTCATTGCTGTAGATGCGGATCGGCTGCAAGAAATGTATCGCCGCACCCGTAACAAGACCTCGGCGGAGTTCACTTTTACAAACCGCGTCGTAATTCCTGAAATCAACGGCGTGGAGCAGGCGTACCTTGGTGTCGTCCCAGGTAAAGAATTTCTAAAACTGGTCCTAGACGAAGTACAGGAAATTCGAAAGTCCGCGTTTTACGACAATGTTCGTGACTTTTTAGATTATAATGATGTCAACGCCGAGATAGCTGAAACGTTGCGATCGAATGAGCGAGACCGGTTTGCACTCCTCAATAACGGTGTAACTGTCATCGCGAAGAGTGCGACCGCGGTCGCGAATAAGTTCCATGTTGAGGATTTTCAGATCGTGAATGGCTGCCAGACGAGTCACGTCTTCGCAGACAATAAGCAAGAGGCTGGACTGGATAATGTTTATGTCCCTCTCCGTCTTATTGTAACGTCAGACGAAAACGTTCGGAACTCAATTATCAAGGCGACGAATCGCCAGACCGAGGTTAAGCCGGATCAACTTTACGCGTTGTCTGATTTTCAGAAGAAGCTTGAGGCATATTTCGAAACGTTCACGGGCGATAAGCGTCTCTACTACGAGCGACGTTCGATGCAGTACGCCGACGCTGACGCTGAGAAGGTGCGTATCGTCTCGATCCAGCAACAAATCCGAGTATTTGGGTCTATGTTCCTCGGCCAAGCCCACAAAGGCCACTACGGGCGAGCGCTTGCCTCATCGGTCGGAAAAGGAATCTTCGCGAAGAATCATCGCCTCGAACCTTACTACGTTAGCGCGTACGCGTATTACAAGTTAGAATCCCTTTTTCGGCGCAAGGCTTTGGACTCAAAGTACAAACCCGCCAGATATCACCTTCTGCTAATAGCACGACGCGTCTTCGAGAAATCACGAAAGAATCAGGCGCTGACCAGCGCCGCATACCAATGAAATGCAGCGGTTTTCCGAGGATATCATGGCGCTGCTCTGGGATGACGCAAAGACACTCGTTCTTTTTAAGGATTCCGCGGTGGTTCTCGACCGAGCGCTTAGAAATCGCGCACTTGAGCGAAGCCTGACCAAGACAGAACGCTTCACTGCGGACGTAGAAAATGCGCTGACATAACGATCGCAGGCGAAATCATCACAAGGAACGGATTGGGAAATGTAAATAAATGAAAAAGGGGACATAAGGGACATAAGCTAAGGATATGATTGGTCCGCGTGCCGGAGTGCGATGGCGAATCATTTCGTCTAAATATCGGAAAAGAGGGAGGTAGTGACATCCAGAATATTCAGCGCGCCGTGTCGCAAGTCACGATTTGGTGGTTAATGGAACAATGGCGGCGCCGAACCCTCATTCTGAGCGGACGAACACATTCGGCTGGTTCATCCGTGTTGCAATCCTACCGACGCCGTTTGGCAGGCGCCCGCTCGCCCGGCTGCCAACTGCGGCACACGCTCGCCGCGGGTGCGATTTATTTTGCGTCAGGCGTTCCCTTGAGAAACGCCGGCTAACCCCAAGCCACAACGGGACCTGCGGAATCCGCCGCCGCATTCACGGCGAATCGAATTTTTTCTGAAGCTTTGGCACGCGGCGTGCTACCTAATAAATACCGAACTTTATTCCCTGCCCCGGTTGGCGGGGAGTGAAGAGTCGGTCTCCGAACTAAATACGCCTCGCAGCCGGCGTGCAACGTGCTTCGGCAAGTGCCCGTGGCCGGAATTGGCCGGTTCCGTCTCAGCTATCAGGCCACTACCGGCCAAACCCGGCCGCGGGATCTTGCAAAAACCGTATTGGCGATTCAAAAATGAGGAATGCTGGAGGAAGTTTTTCCACACCGGCCAAATGCGGCCAAATCCGGCCATTTGCGGCCATGATGCGAGTGCCGGAAGAGAACACAGCCGGGGCGGCTGTGCCACATCGATGGCGAGAGATGGAACAGCCGCAATGGAGTGCACGAGATAATTATCCCAATTGTTTTAATAGCAATCGATGTCTCAATTTATTGCAGAAAGTGATGCATTTAGAAGCATTATGATGCAGATGCGCTTATCCGCGGCAACAATTCTTCGCCTTTGACGCGGCATGGTTCCGGCGGCATCTTCTCTGTGGTCTCTGCGCCTCTGTGGTGAATAATCCGGATTAATTCGACGTGCATCAGGATAAACCGCGAAGGCCCGAAGGACGCGAAGAAGAATGCGAAAATGAAAACCGTCTAAGGCTTTCTTGTATTCCTTCGCTCTCTTCGCGACTTCGCGACTTCGCGGTAATTTCGAATTTGATCGAATCGCGAACGCGCAAGCGGCGATCCGGCAGTCAATCGTCCGGGTGCGGATACGCCGATCCGTCGCTTGCGCCTTCGCGATTGCCGTGGAAGGGGATGCACCTTCGCGGGGTCGGTGCTCACATGCTTCGCCGCATCGCACCCGGCCTCTCCATCAACTCCTTGAGCAGCGGCAGATGCTCCTCATAAACCCCCCGCGGCGTGGTCTGTTCGCTCACGCAGATCCAGGCCGCCTTGCCGACGATTTCGCCCATCATGCCGCAGGTGCGCATGACGCGCACCGGGCCGAGGCGCTTCATGCGTAACGCTGATGTCGCGGCCGGCCATGAACAGATTAGAGACGTTCCGGCTGTAAAGACACCGGTACGGCGCCCAGTAGGGCCCGTGATACTGATAATCCTTCCCCTCGGTGGCGCGCGAAATGAATTCCTCTCCCTTCAACCCTTCCTTGAAATTCGGATCGGCTGAATGGAGATCGATCGGCCAGGAGCAGGGAAACGCGCCGTCGGGGAAAACCCGCGCTGATTTGAAATCGTCGACGGTCAGGACCACGTCTCCCAGCAACCGCCGCGATTCGCGTTTGCCGGCGATGAACGCGGCCCAGCCGATACGATGGTTGGGGTAGAGCTTGTCCACATTTTTCAGCGCATCCCATGCGCCGTACATGGCCCGCAGGTTCAGGTCGCGGATCCGTTCAACATCGTTGATCGGGTCCTTGTCAAAGCCGCTCTCCCAGAACCACCCGCCGAGGTTGTCCAGGGCGCTTTGGCTTCCCCATTCGCCTTTGAACTTTTTGCGGCCGGGGAATGGCTTGTCGCTCAGATCGATCGCCCAGGGGCAACGCGGAAACGGGACGGCGACGTTCCCCTCCTCGGCCGCCATGGCCAGGGCGGTCTTGTCCTTGCATTCGCATTTGAGGACTTGCTTCGAGTCGGCCACATCGAGCACGTTCCAGAGGTTGCTCATGCCCTGATGATCATCGCGCGACATTTCGTAATCGGCTTTGGCGAGGAAGCCGACGGTTGCATCGCCGGTGCAGTCGGCGAAGAATTTTCCCGTCAGCCGGATCCGAAGCGACGTCTGCGTGTGCTGCGCGACGACCGACCCGATCCTTCCGTCCCGGCTATCAACTCTAAAGACGCGGTAATTGGTGAACAGACGGATCCGCGGCTCCTTCAAAACCAGGTCGGTTTTGCGCATCTCCGTAGATGACGCCTCCTTTGGCATTGCCGTCGCCGGGACGATGGTCGGCGACGAGTTCCGCGACAATGTCGCCGACATGGACGAAGGGCTTCTGATTGGTATGTCCCTCGGGCCAGACGCGCACTTCCGAGCTTCCGTTGCCGCCGAGCACCGGACGATCCTGCACCAAAGCGACATGCAGGCCATTTCGCGCCGCCGACAGCGCCGCGCTGCTTCCGGCAATTCCGCCGCCAACGACGACCAGATCAAACTCTCCCGCGTTTTCCGGCTCATCCGGCAGTCCCAGCATCTTCCGGCGAAACTGCGTTAATGCAGTCAACTCATTGGGCGGCTCGAACGACAGATCATCGCAGAAGAGCACGGCATCGCATCGCCCCTCGAAACCGGTCAGGTCATGCAGCGCGACCGTCGTCTGGACGCCGAGTTCGGCGATTCCCCCATCCTGCCAGTGCCAGTCGGGCCCTTCGGTTCCGAAGGTGACCGGCAGCGCGTGGCCATTGATGAGCAGTTGAAATTTTCCCGGCGCGCCGGCGCGTTCCATGGGGCCACCCAGTCCCGGGTGCGAACCCAGACGCGATACTTTCCCGGTGACGAAGCCTTTACCGTTGTGACCGCATCTTTGACTGGCACGCCCAGGCCATGTGCCAGGAGATAGGAGGAGCCCATCTGCTCCATCGACTGCTGATCGATATCCCATCCGCCGAGGTCGGCGAATTGTTCGGCCTCAAGGAAAATAAGATTTGCGCTCTTGGCCGGCTCAGCACAATCAAACGCGTTGCCGGCACGTGCGGGCAACAGCCCGGCCAGCATCGCACTGCCCGAAAGGCGAACAAATTCCCGGCGCGTGGTGTTCATAGAGTTGAGCGGATTCTTCTCTCCCATTCCTACGTCCGCGAAACCGTTTTGGTTGACGGCCACGGATATGAGCGTTCGGATGTCCCGCGACAAGTCGCAGGGCTCCCCTGCTCCTAAAAAGGGAGCCGCGCGACTTGTCGCCGGACCAATGTTCACGGAAATTAGACAACTGATCGACATTCGCTTTTTACGACAGGAGAAATATTTCCATGTCCACGCCCTCAAACACTGTCCGTCTCCACCGCGTGCTCCGCGCTTCCGCGGAGAAGGTCTATCGCGCGTTCCTTGAACCTGATGCAATGGCCAAGTGGCTTCCGCCGCACGGCTTCACCTGCAAGGTCCATCAGATGGAGGCGAAAGTGGGTGGCAAATACCGAATGTCATTCACCAACTTCGGAACCGGCTCGAGCCATTCGTTCGGCGGCACATACGTCGAGCTTACGCCACACGAGCGCATCCGATACACCGACCGATTCGAGGATCCCGCCCTCCCCGGCGAAATCCAGGTGACGATCACACTGCGAAAGGTCGTGTGCGGTACCGAGCTCCAGATCGAGCAGGCGGGATTGCCCGCCGTCATACCGGTTGAAATGTGTTATCTCGGCTGGCAGGAGTCGCTGTCGCAACTCGCCCATCTCGTCGAGCCGGAGATCAAGGATGGGCCGTAGGCCATCGACCGGATGGAGAAGGTGAACGATTTGCAGTATCAAAACGACTGCGGTTTCCATTTCGCTGTATCGGTCAGAAGCAGCTTCAGAATTCCCGTGGCACGGGCTTCCAGCCCGTGCGGCGCGTACTCACGCCGGCTCGGTCGTCCTCGACCGAGAACAGCGCGCAGCGCAGCGTTCCGGGTCTTCGGGGAGAAGAACGCTTCGCTCTTGCTGGATCGGCGGAGTACCACCGATTGCCGAGGAGTACCGCGGCCACGGGCAGGATGCCCGTGCCACTAGAAGACGATGCGATCGGTTGTGAAACGGTTCTTAGCCGCGACGCGGAGCGCGTCCGGACGCGCTCCGCTCCGCGTCGCGGCTAACCAAGCCCAAACCGTGTCACCAACCTGTAAAGCTCTAGCTCGGCACCCGCCCCTTCACCGCGTTCGCTCGGGCACTGCAGGTAATACGGCCGGCGGTATCCGCCAGAAGGCGTGGCGCATCCGTGTTTGGAGAATCATGACTTCTTCCGACGTCATGGCCGCGAGCTGACGGCCGACGCTTGGCCCGCCGAGAATGGTCGTCCAGTAGTCGTCGAAATCGGCGAACGTCCGTTGCACGATGATCTCGCGCGTTTCGACTGCTTCCAAACCCGCGCCGGTCCACAGGTCCCGCAAGGCGTCTATTGCGGCCGCGCCGGGACTCGGCGGCAACGGTACTGCATCGTTCGTAGGCAGCGCCGTCGTCGAAGCGGATTTCGTTGGTTGTCATTGGTGATTTGGTCTTGTTGGAGTCGACGATCATTCCACCTTCATCGGGATTATCTGGTTGTCCCTCGCGCCGGGAAGATCGCCAGGGCGCGTAGCGGATTCGGCGGTCCGAAAAGCCTCCCCCCTCTACCGGTACTCGGGGAGAAGCGAGCGGATCGGGCGACTGCCCGCGAGCGGGCGCGGGGTGGGTCTTCAACGCGCGATACGGACATCGGAACCGCATTCGATCTGGGCGGCAACCGCGTTCAAACCGACTTCAAGGAGCAGAATCACACCGCGACCGCATGTCGTGGATCTGGATTACTTCAAACGGCATCGCCGCGAGGCGGGAAAGCAAGCTTCTCGGATATTGATAAACAATATCGAAAGTTGGGACATTGTGGGACATTTCTCCACCTCAACGCTCGACCGGGCCGGCAATCCACACGGTCTTGATATTCACGAATTCGCGAATCCCCACGGCGGAAAGTTCGCGCCCGTAGCCGCTTCGCTTGATACCCCCAAAGGGAAGGCGTGAGTCGGATTTGACGGGACCGTTGATGAAGACGGATCCGCACTCCAGGCGCGTTGCGATTTTTTCCGCGGCTGCAAGATCGCGCGTCCAGATGCTTGCCCCAAGGCCGTATGGGGATTGGTTTGCCAGGCGGATTGCCTCGTTAATGTCGTCAGCCTGAATCAGCGCCGCCACGGGGCCGAAGGTTTCCTCGTCGAAGGCCGCCATCCCGGGCCGCACATCGGCCAGCAGGGTCGGCGGATAGAAATATCCCTTTCCCGGCATTGGTTGTCCCCCGACCACTCGCCGGGCCCCTGCTTCGATCGACGCGACGACCTGCCGATGCAGGTTTTCCAGAAGATCGCGTCGCGCCAAGGGCCCGACGTCCACGCTTCGATCGCGCGGATCGCCGACTTTGAGCGCGGACATGGCCCCGGCAAATGCGGCTTCAAATGCCGGGTTGTTTCCCACCACAATAAATCGCTTGGCCGCGATGCAGCTCTGCCCCGAATTAATGCAGCGTGCTGCGGCAGCCGCTTTCGCGATGGGTACCGGATCAGCATCTGGCAGGACGATGAAAGGATCGGACCCGCCAAGTTCCAGCACCGTTTTCTTCAGCGCCTTTCCCGCCAGTGCCGCGACCGCGTATCCGGCGCGATCGCTGCCGGTCAGCGTGACTGCCTGCACGACAGGATGGTTGATGATCTCTTCAACGGCCGGCGGTTCGACAAGAAGCGTCGTGAAAACGCCGATCGGAAAGCCTGCATCGTGAAAAATTTCTTCGATCGCGATGGCGCATTCCGGCACATTCGGCGCGTGCTTGAGGACCCCGACGTTTCCCGCCATCAGCGCGGGAGCGGCGAATCGAAAGACCTGCCAGAATGGAAAATTCCACGGCATGATCGCCAGCACCGCCCCGAGCGGCTCATAGCGCACGTAACTTCGCGTGGCGTCAGACTCAATCGATTCGTCGGCAAGTAACCGGGCCGCGTGTTCCGCAAAATAATCGCAGCCGTCCGCGCATTTATCGATTTCTGCTTCGGACTGGGCGATCGGCTTGCCCATTTCGCGGGTCATCAGGTTTGCGAGCGCATCGCGCCGGTTGCGCAGCGTTGCCCCGGCCCGGCGCATGAGCTGGGCCCTCTCGTCCAGAGGCGTGTGGCGCCAGGTGGTGAATGCTTTCCCGCTTTGTGTCAGTAGCTCGCGAACTTGTTTCCGCGAATGTTCAGGATGGTCAACGAACGGTTCTTCAGAATTGGGGTCGATGGCGCGCATGATCAAATCATTCTCGAACAGGAACGCACATGAAATTCTACGCGCTGGCTGACGCCCGCGGCTATCAAGTATCTGCTGCCCACCAAAGATTCATTCCAAGGGATCACCCTCGCCCACTGCCGCGGCAAGTTTGCGCAGCGCGGTCTTGACCCGTTCCAGTTCTGCTTCGAGGCGCTCGATCCGACCAGGCTCTGGATCCGGTCGTGAAACCGTCGAAGCGCTGGCGCCCGGCGTCACATTCAAGGGATGCAGATCCGCACACAGCAACTGCACATATCGCTCCGCCCGACTCCCCGGCGACGGGGGAAGCTCGCGAACAAACGGCTCGTCGCGCTTCGCCAGCGCATTCAGTAATCCCTTTGTCACCTCCAGCGATTCCAGGGCCTGCATGCGCGACGCCCGGCCGCGCAACTCTCCCAGTGTTTGCGGACCCCGGAGTAGCAACTCCGCCAGCAGCGCCACTTCACCGGCTCGCAGATGAAGCGTTTCGCCCATGGTCTGTTTGTATTTGTTGACCCGGCTCCCTGCCGAATCGACGCGAACGACCAGGCCCTTGGCGCGCAGCGATTCGAGCGCCTCGAACGCCGGGTTCTCTTCCATCGTGAGAACCGGATCGCGGTTGTTCTTTTGGTTCGCGCCATTTACGACGGCGTTGAGCGAGAGCGGATATTGATCGGGTGTGGTGAACGCCTTCTCAATCAGGACGCCGAGGACGCGGCTTTCTTCGGGGGTCAGTTGGAGCATGGAGGAAGTGTAGCATCTGAGGACAAGCACGCGTTCTAATCTCTACTGTCTCGCTCGCATCACTGACTCGGGGGTTTGGTCCAGCGCCACGCTTGGGTTCCGGAAGCGTAAGGCCTTCCAATCGTGGCACGGCTTTCCAAGCCGTGGGTGCCGGTACTCCGGCACGTTGGGATTTTTCCGTTCACGAATGAAAAACGCTTCGCTCTTGTTCTCATCGACGGAGTACCGTCGATTGCTGCGGAGTACCGCAGCCACGGCTTGGAAAGCCGTGCCACGGGAAGGAAACTCCGCGCGATTCGTTATGTACCGGCTGGTTGCTCGCGCAGCGCCTGCAACTCCGACAACCGTTCCGGCGTCGGCGGCTTTTTCGTCTTCATCATCTCAACAAAGGCATCGAACAAATACGCCGCATCGTGCGGGCCGGGGCTGGCTTCGGGATGATATTGGACGCAAAACAGCGGCAGCTTCTCGTGGCGGAAACCTTCGACAGTGCCGTCGTTGAGATTGATATGCGTGACGACGCCGCCCTGGGCTTCGAGGGAAGTTTTCTCGACTGCAAAGCCGTGATTCTGGCTGGTGATTTCGACCCGGCCCGTATCTAGGTTCTTGACCGGCTGATTTCCGCCGCGATGACCGAACTTGAGCTTGTAGGTCGTCGCGCCGATGGCGCGGCCGAGCAACTGATGGCCCAGGCAGATTCCGAAGATCGGGACTTTCCCGAGCGCGCCACGATGGGTTTTACCGCGTAATCCAGAGCCGCGGGATCGCCGGGGCCGTTGCTGACGAACAGGCCGTCCGGGCGATGTTTCAGGATTTCTTCGCTGCTCGTGTCCGGCGGAAGCACGGTCACCTTGATGCCGCGCTCGATCAAATGCCGCAGAATGTTCTGCTTCGCGCCACAATCGAGGGCGACGACATGCAGGCCGTCGCCGCGCTCGACTCGGCCGAGCCGCCAGTCTCCCTGGTCCTGGTCCCAGCCGTACGCCTCGGCGGGCATGACGGCTTTCACCCAGTCTGCGCCGGCCATCGCCGCGGCGTTCTGAGCGCGATCGACGAGGGCGACGTCGTCGCCGTCGCCGCAGGAGAGAATCCCGCGCATTGCGCCGCTGATCCGAAGTCGCCGCGTCAGGGCACGGGTGTCGATCCCCTCGATTCCGGGAATCCTGTTCCGAATCAGATAATCATCGAGGCTCATGTCCGCCCGCCAGTTGGAATAGGCGGGCGCCAACTCGCGCACGACGAAGCCGGCCACATGCGGACGCCGGCTCTCGACGTCCTGGCGGTTGATGCCGTAGTTGCCGATGAGGGGATAGGTCATCGTGACGATCTGCCCCTCGTACGAAGGATCGGTCAGGATTTCCTGATAGCCGGTCATCGCGGTGTTGAAGACGACTTCGCCCTCGGCGTCACCAGTGAATCCGAAGGATCGCCCGGTGAAGACAGTTCCGTCTTCCAGGGCGAGCTTTGCGATGCCGCGGGGATTGCTCATGGGTCCATACTATAGGCAAATTGCGTCTTTGTGCGAAGGCAACGTGACGGGCCTGCGAAGCGACAAGGGCCCCCTGATTCTCTTCCACTGTCCCCCGGGAACCGATTGGAATACAATTTTCGCATGTCGAACGTGATCCATGTCAATCCAAATATTCTGGGCGGCACCCCGGTTTTTGTCGGTACGCGCGTGCCGGTTGAATCGCTATTTGATTATCTCAAGCGCAGCAGAACGGTCGATTATTTCCTGGAGCAGTTTCCGACTGTCAGACGCGCACAGGTTGAACAATTGTTGGAAGAAGCGAAAAATCGGGCGCTGCTTTTACCGGTTTCGGCGTGAAGCTCCTGCTCGACGAAAACCTGCCGCACCAGCTTCGAAACGAAATCCCAAGTCACGATTGCTTTACCGTTTCCTATATGGGTTGGGGAGGGATAGAAATGGAGAGCTGCTTGCGTTGGCAGCGTCGGCAGGATTCGATGCGTTACTCACGAAAGATGCGAATTTACGGTACGAGCAGAATCTGGTGAATCTTCCAATCGCAGTCGTGCTGCTGCGCGCCCGCTCGAACGACCTCGATGACATTCGGCCTTTGCTACCCGCACTGGTTTCGGCTCTTGCGGTTTTGGCGCCCCGGCAAGTAACGCAAGTTCCGTGATGCGTGGCCGTGGACAGGGAATCGCGCAGTCACTTCCTCAACTCATGCAGCAAATGCCGCAATTCCGGCAGGATCAGCCGCGTCATCGCCAGTTCGACCGCGGCGGTCGATCCGGGCATGCAGAAGAGTAGCTTGCCTGACGCAACTCCGCCCACGGCCCGGCTCAGCATCGCGCCGCTGGCGATCTGCTCGAAGCTCAGCATGCGAAACAATTCGCCGAAACCCGGTAGCGGGCGCTCGATACGGCGCTGGGCGACTTCGATCGTCGTGTCCCGCTTGCTGATTCCCGTTCCACCGTTGGAAAAAATCGCATCGATTTCGGCATTGGCGAGGAATTCCTGGAGCAATTCGTCGAATTGTTGCGAATCGTCGGGGATGAGGCGATAGGCGGAACAAAGATGACCGTGGGACTCAATCAGTTCACGAATCCGGGCGCCGCTGCGGTCAGTTTGCTCGGTTCGGGTATCGCTGAGCGTGATGATCGCACAACGCGCGACGAGGTCCACCGAATTGCGCTGGTGCTCTGCGTAGGACATTTGCGAGGGCTCTCCCGCGATTTCTATACACCGCGGGCCGGATCGGGAGGCGAGTACGCCTCCGCTCTCCGTCCCGTGACAGACAAGAATGTCTGTCCTCCTCGAACAGACGATGTCTGTTCTATTTCTCGGAAGCCGTGACCTCGATTCCGTCTCCGTGAGCTCGAACGATGAAATCGTTTTTCCCCGGATTGATCGGCACATCGGTGCGGTTTGGGGAGCCGGGCTTGATCTTGAGCATGTCGCCGACCGACAGATCTCCCTCATACACGCGCAGCCAGGCGCGCGAACCGGCGTCGAATTCGCCTTTGACCTTCTTGGCCACGGCGGCTTTGCCGGAGGGGACCACGCCCAGGCCCCACACCAGGTTGTCGTGCGCGGGACCGTTGACGACTTCTTCCGGAGTGATCCACGCGTCCTCGCGCGGCCCCGCTTCCTTTTCAAGGACGAGCGTGATTGGATGCGGCGATTGATTTTTGACGGCGATGTCGTAGACGCGCGTTTCCGCGCAGCCGACGATCAGTCCGAGTAGCGGTACGGCTGCCAGAATCTTGTGCATAGGCCGAATGGTAGCCACTCGCGGCAATCGAGCAAATCAATTAATTCTGCTTGCCTCCCGGCAACGTCCGGCACTGAAGCACTTCGTAGTCTTGAATGTCAGCCGGTGTGTTCAAATTCACCCACGCTCCCTGTTGCTCCCATTCGGCCGGGGCGGGAACCCGACCGAATCGCGCATCATCGAGCAAACCGTGCATCGATCGTTTCTGAATCGCAAGTTTCGCTTCGATCTCGAGTTTCGCTCCGGCTCGATACGCCGAAGGAAAGGGTTCGACGATCGACTCGTCGCCGTTGCGACGGGCCGTCATGAGTCCGAGCAGTCCCGGTCTGGATAAGAACGCCTTGATGAGCCAGTCAATATTTGGACGGGAGATGCCGGGCATATCGACGGTTACGGCAATCAGCAGGCCTGTATCCGAGTGTTCCAATGCCGTCAAAACCCCGCGGAGCGGCCCTTGGCCGGCAATGGGATCCGCCACTTCGCGTGTGAATCGATGACTTGAGGTGGGCCCTTCGCGCCCCGGCGCCGTGACCAACAGGGTAGGGCCGGGCCATTGGAGGCGATCGAGCAGAACATCAAGGATTGGATTTCCGTTGAGGCGCAGCAAACCTTTGGCATATCCCATCCGGCGTCCTTCGCCGCCGGCAAGAACAGCAAGCGTGATGTCGCCTTCTTCGTCTGTCGAACCGCTCACGAGCAGATTCTATATTCGACCGCTGGCGGAATCGCGAAGACGCCTCGACTTCCTTCGGCTCGCTGCGGCGCGATTTCGTATTTGCGCGAAAATTCAGATCGCGTGGCGTGAGGCAAGCTCGCTTGGAATAAGTCGTGCGACGATTTGCCACATTCTCGCATTGTTGACGCGCTCAAATAAATTTCAATGATCTGGCGGATCGTCAGGGACGATGAATCGCGTCAGTCGGCGTCAGGGCGCCGAACGGGTTATGTCAGAAGGCACATCCAAAACGGAAGAAGCAGCGAAGCCCGCGGCATCGACGCGCCTGGTATTTCCCCGCTGGGCGAATTACCTGTTGCCGATGCTGGCGCTGGCGGGGATGGGCGGCGGCGTTTACGTGCCGGTGCTGCTCGGATTCGGAGCCTCCCCGAAGACGTTGGCCGTCGGATATCAGCCGACCCAACCCGTCCCCTACAGCCACGCACTCCACGCCGGCAAGCTCCATATCGATTGCCGCTATTGCCACACGACCGTAGAAAAGACTCCTTTCGCGGCGATTCCTCCGACACAGACTTGCATGAATTGCCACACCGGGATCAAGACGGAGAGCCCGGTCCTGCAGCCGATTCGCGATAGCTGGGCAAGCGGAAAACCGGTGCCGTGGGTGAAGGTGCACAATCTCGCGCAATACGTCTATTTCAACCACAGTGCGCCACGTGAACCACGGCGTCGGGTGCGTGAGTTGTCATGGCCGAATCGATCGGATGGATGTGGTTGGCCAGGCCAAGCCCCTCAGCATGGGCTGGTGCCTCGAGTGCCATCGCCAGCCGGAATTGAATCTTCGCCCGAAGGACCAGATCACCAATATGAACTGGACAACGCCCGGCGATACCGACGCAGACAAGCTCGCCTTCGGCCTTGATTTGAAAAAAGAGTACGGGATTCACGACTCCACTTACATGACGAGTTGCAGCACGTGTCATCGATAAACCACCACGTAACCGGCCTTGAGTACTGGCGGAGTCTGGAACAACTCGCCGACGCGCCCGAGGTTCGGGATGCGCTGGACAAGGAGTTTCCCGGCTACGACGCCGACACCATGGCCATCTCGTCGCGCCGCGGATTCCTCAAATTGATGGGGGCGTCGCTGGCGCTGGCGGGGATCGGTTTGACCGGCTGCCGCCGCTGGCCCGAAGAGCATCTTGCTCCGTATTCCAGCAACCCGCGCGGCCGGATTCCCGGTGTTCCCGAACAATACGCCTCGATGTTCGATCTGGGCGGGGTCGCCAGCGGACTGCTGGTGACCAGCTTCGATGGCCGGCCCATCAAGATCGAAGGAAACCCAACTCATCCGTCCAGTTGGACCGTAAAAGGAAAAATCGGGGCGGCCGATGGTTTCGCGCAGGCAAGCATCCTGGAGATGTATGACCCGCAGCGCAGCGCGAAAGTGGTCGAGATCAATGGAACGACTCAGCGCGATTCGACCTGGCAGGCATTTGAATCGTTTGCCAAACCCCATTTTGCGTCGATCAAGGGAAACGGGGCCGACTTTGCGATCCTGAGCGAAGCCTGTTCCAGCCCGAGTGTCGCCGAGCAGAAAAAACGACTGCTGGAGGCGTTTCCCAAGGCGCAATGGTTTGAATATGAGCCGTTGACTCAGGACGGCACGCGCGAAGGAAGCAAGCTGGCCTTTGGGA
This sequence comes from uncultured Phycisphaerales bacterium, assembly GCA_963754335.1. Taxonomy (GTDB): domain Bacteria; phylum Planctomycetota; class Phycisphaerae; order Tepidisphaerales; family Tepidisphaeraceae; genus JBBSDP01. Next base: position 634,278 of record CAVWFQ010000003.1, on the reverse strand, counting down.
AAGCGCTTCGCTCCGTTTTACATCTCGATAAAGCGGCGGTGGTCGTTCTGCTGGATGCGGATCTTCTCGGGACGCATCCGGCTCACGTGCGTTACGCCGCCGATTGGTCCGAGCGGCGTCGCTCTGCTGATCAGGGTCAAATGAGCCGCGTTTATCTGGCCGAGTGCGGATTCAGCATTACCGGATCGGTCGCGGATGAACGATGTCCGGTCGATCCCAGCCGCCTTTATCCGCTGGCGCGGGCGCTGGCGTCGAAGCTCGGCGTGGCCGGCATCACCGCCGACGACAAGCTTTCGGAGATGGAAGAAAAATGGGTGGCATCCGCCGCGGCGGATTTGAAACAGAGCGGCTCAGCGGGCCTGATCGCCGTCGGGCCCGCGGCCGCGCCCCCCGTCCATGCCCTTGCCCACGCGATTAATCAGCAAATTGGCGCTGTCGGGACAACTGTGACGTTGATCGACGAGGCCGATCCCGATCGCCTCACTCATTTCCAGGCGATCAAGGACCTGACGCAGCAAATTAATGACGGCAAGATCGCCACGCTGCTGATCATCGGCGGCAATCCTGCTTACGACGCTCCCACCGATCTGAACTTCGCCAAGGCGATTGCGAAGGTTCCGGTTTCGATTCGCCTCGGCCTTTATGAGGATGAGACGACCGCCGTCTCTAAATGGCATCTGCCCCGCGCCCATTATCTGGAAAGCTGGGGAGACGCCAAGAGCTGGGACGGAACGGCGGGCATTGTCCAACCGCTCATTCTTCCCCTTTACGGCGGCAAATCGACGATCGAGCTGCTGGCGTTCCTGTCCGGCGATTCGATGACGGCGGGCGAACAGATCGTCCGCCGGACCTGGTCTTCTTTTCTCAAGGGCGATGATTTTGACAAGGAATTTCGCCGGCTTCTGGAATCCGGCGTCGCGGAGGGAAGCGCCGCGCCGGCCGTGAAAGCGGAACTGGCGGCGGTCAGTTATCCCGCCGTCGAACCGCGTGCCAGCGGCCTCTATATCCATTTCGATCCCGACGCCCACGCGTATGACGGGCGGTTCGCGAACAACGGCTGGCTCCAGGAAACGCCCGATTCGCTGACCAAGGTCGTCTGGGACAACGCAGCCGTCATGTCCAAGAAAGACGCCGATGCGCTGGGCGTGACCGTGGGCGATGTCATTGAAATGACGGTGGGCGGGCCAACCCTTCAGATCCCCGTCTATATTTTGGTTGGACAGCCTGAAGGAGTGATCGGCCTGAGCCTCGGACTCGGCCGCAGCGCAAAGAATTTGACTGTCGGGAACGGCGTCGGGTTTAACGGATACGCACTTCGCAATAGCGGAACTGCCTACATTGCCTCCGGCATCACGCCGCGCAAGCTCGGCGAGTACTACGAACTGGTGATGACGCAGAATCATCACTTGATCGACGAAATCGGTGCCGCCGGCCGCGATAAACGCATCGGCGACAAGTACGAGAGCGGCCGGATCATCCATGAGGCGACTTTCGCGGCTTATAAGGCCGATCCGAAAGCCGCCGAAGGCGGGCGCACCGTCAGCCTCGAGCTGTTCAATCCACCCAACGAATTTAATACTCCGCACGCATGGGGCATGAGCATCGATCTCAACTGCCTGCATCGGTTGCAACGCGTGCGCGGTCGCCTGCCAGGCGGAAAACAACATCCCGATCGTCGGCAAGCAGCAGTGCAAGAAGCACCGCGAGATGAACTGGATCCGCATCGACCGCTATTTCAAAGGCGCGCCCGACGATCCCCGCCCGGAAGTGGTCTATCAGCCGATGGCCTGCCAGCATTGCGAGAATGCCCCGTGCGAACAGGTCTGCCCGGTCGGCGCAACCATGCACGACAGCGAAGGCCTCAACGTGATGGTTTACAACCGCTGCATCGGCACTCGATATTGCTCGAACAACTGCCCCTACAAAGTGCGCCGATTCAATTATTTCGATTATCACAGCCAGGACCCGCGCAACACCGGCTGGCCCTGGAACGGGATTCCCGACACGCAGCAGATGGAGACGGTCGAAAAGATCAAGCGAATGGTCTTCAACCCGGAAGTGACCGTTCGCATGCGTGGCGTCATGGAAAAATGCACCTACTGCGTGCAGCGCATCCATCGAACTACCACTGGCAAACGCATCGAAGGCAAGGAAATCGAGGACGGCGACATCATCACGGCCTGCCAGCAGGCGTGCCCCACGCAGGCGATCGTCTTCGGCAATCTCAACGACAGCGACGCGAAAGTGACGCAGTTGCAGAAGAATCCAAGAGCCTACGGTGTGCTCGATGCGGCGCTGGATACGCGCCCGACGGACGCGATACCTGGCGAAGATCCGAAATCCGGCTGAGACGTAGGGTGGGCTTGGCCCACCTTCCATCTCTTACGAGGTCGTCTGAAGGCGACCCTGCATCGCGACTAGAAGAATTGGCTGGGCCAAGCCCACCCTACGCAGAGTGAAACATGGCTGAGATCGACAACACATACGACGACCCGCGCAAGAAGCGCCGCTCGTCACCGGCGGTCTCGACTACGCCGACGTCACCAACGTTGTCTGCAACGTGGCGGAGCGCAAAACCACGCTGGCGTGGTACATTTGTTTCGTTGCCGCTCTTTCGTTCCTCGGCATTCTCGGTGCGTGCATTGGCTATCTGATGACCACCGGCGTCGGCGTCTGGGGAAACAATCAGCCGGCGAGTTGGGGGTTCCCGATCGTCAACTTCGTCTTCTGGGTCGGTATCGGCCACGCCGGCACGCTGATCTCCGCCATCCTTTTTCTCTTCCGGCAAAACTGGCGCACGGGCATCAATCGCTTCGCCGAGGCGATGACGATTTTCGCCGTCATTTGCGCCGCGATGTTCCCCGGCATTCACGTCGGCCGCCCCTGGCTTGCTTACTGGCTTTTTCCGCTCCCCAACCAGATGACGATGTGGCCGCAGTTCCGCTCGCCACTGCTCTGGGACGTGTTTGCGGTCAGCACCTACGGAACGGTTTCGTTCCTCTTCTGGTATGTCGGGATGGTTCCCGACCTGGCGACTCTTCGCGATCGGTCAACCAACAAGATCAAGCAGATTGCGTATGGAATCGCCGCCCTGGGTTGGACCGGCTCCAACCGGCACTGGCATCGATATGAACGGGCGTACCTGATCCTGGCCGCGCTCGCCACGCCGCTCGTGTTGTCGGTTCACTCGGTTGTGAGTTTCGACTTCGCGACTTCGCAGTTGCCCGGCTGGCACACCACCGTCTTCCCCCCTTACTTCGTCGCTGGCGCCGTTTACGGCGGCTTTGCGATGGTGCTGGTGCTGGCGATCCCAGCCCGGGAGCTGTTCGGCCTGAAGGACATCATCACCCTGCGGCACATCGACAACATGTGCAAGATCATGCTCGCCACCGGGCTGATCGTCGCTTATGCCTACGCCGACGAGTTTTTCACCGCCTGGTACAGCGTCGGGCCATTACGAGCGGTTCGCCTTCCTGAATCGCGTCTTCGGGCCATACTGGTGGGGCTGGTGCATCATGACCTTCTGCAACGTGGTCAGCCCGCAGTTGCTCTGGTCTCCCAAAGCTGCGAAAAAACCTGTGGGTTGTGTTTGTCGTCTCGGTGCTCGCCAACATCGGCATGTGGTTCGAGCGGTTCGAGATCATCGTGACTTCGCTGACACGCGATTTCCTGCCGAGCAGTTGGTATCCATTTAAGCCGACCGCCATCGACCTTCTCATGCTCGCCGGCAGCTTCGGGCTCTTCTTTACGCTGTTCCTCCTGTTCTGCCGGTTCCTGCCGGTGGTGGCGATGGCAGAAGTAAAGACGGTGATGCCGCAGGCCCACGCCCACCCAGAAGATCCGACCCATCGTCGGGATGAGCACCGAAGCGATTACTGGCCGGATGAACATCGGCCCGACACTGATGATGAAGCCGGATATGACCCGATTGTTCCCGCGCCGGCTTGATGGAATTTCGTGGATGAAGGCAAGACAGACGGTCGTACCATGAGCACTTTACTTGACGACAAAGAACTCGCAGAGGAGGCGGCAGCGGCGGAAACGCCGGAGCTGATTGCCATCCTCGCCGAGTTCACGACGGTGGATGCGGTCATCACCGCTGGCGCGCCGGTTGCGCATTGCCGGGTTTACGCGATGGGATACGCACAGCCCCTTCCCGTTGCACGGGATCGACCGTGCCATGGGAATCCGTCCGACGATCCTCCCCTGGCTTGTTCTGGGCGGCGGATTGTTCGGCCTGTTCGGCGCTCTCTGGCTCACCTGGTATACCAACGCTCACGATTATCCATTTCTCATCAGCGGCAAGCCGGTCTGGAGCTTGCCGGCCAATATTCCCATCATCTTCGAATGCACGATTCTCTGTTCAGCGCTCACGGCGGTTTTTGGCATGCTCGGACTCAACCGACTGCCGCTTCTCTATAACCCAATCTTCAAGAGCGAGCGTTTTCGACGCGTTACCGACGATCGGTTTTTCATTGTGATTGATGCGGCCGATCCGAAGTTTGACGCGAAAGAGACGCCGCGCGTCTTGCGGGCGCTGGGCGCCGTGGCTGTGGAAAAGGTCGAGGATTAATCGCGAATGTCTGACGGACACGACGAAACTTCCGACGGGATCGACGAATCGGTTTTGCCGCGCACCCTGCCTCCGCGCGAACCGCGGCTGCAGCGTCCGCCTTTCTTCCTGATCGCCGTCCTGCTGGTCGGGGTCATCGCCACGTGGCTTCCGCTGGCGTTCGCGGCGCGGGCGCGTTGTCACCTCCCAGTTCCCGCGGATCTCGCTGGTTCAAGACATGGGGATGCAGCCGAAATTCCGCGAGCAGCAATCGAGCGACGTCTTCGCCGACGGGCGCGCCGATCGCCTCCCCGTCGCCGGCACCGTTGCGCGGGGCAGCCTGGAAGAAGACGATCATTACTTTCGTGGGTTCGCCGAGGCTGCGGACGCCTCGGGGAATAAGACCGCAAAATTTTTCGACGCATTCCCGGATCGGGTCAAACTGACGGCTGACTTCCTCAAGCGGGGCCAGCAGCGGTTCAATATTTATTGCGCCCCTGCCATGGCCAGGATGGGTACGGCAACGGGTCCGTGCAGCAGGATGTGGCTTCGATGCCCAACGGCGAGCCGGGATGGACGGCGCCTGCCAACCTGCATGACCTGCCGGCGCGTGGACGCCCTGTGGGCCATATCTACAACACGATCAATGTTGGCATCCGACATATGCCGAGCTACGGGCGCAGATCCCTCCGGAGGATCGGTGGGCGATTGTGGCTTATGTCCGGGCGTTGCAGTTCAGCCAGAATGCGCCCCTCAGCGTCGTGCCGCAGGACAAGCTCGATGAGATGAAGTCCAAATAAGGCCGCGACATGGGAGCCGGTGGGATCACCGTTTCTCTTTCGGCAGTCATGTATGGAGACAGGCGTGCAAGGCAATCAGAGCCACGACAATCCCGAACAGGAGCGAACGCAGCTCAGTGGACACTTCGCGTCCGTCTACACCGGCGCAAAGGTCGCCGGCCTTCTCGGCTTGCTGCTGACGATCCTGCTGGGGGTATTTGAGCACGACGGTTTTCGCCGGTTTTATTTCGCCTATCTCGTCAGTTTCATTTACTTCCTGACGCTTTGCATCGGCGGATTATTTTTCGTTCTGACGCAGCATGTCAGCCGGGCGGGGTGGAGCGTGACGGTGCGGCGCGTGGCCGAGGTGCTGGCCGCGACCATGCCGATCATGGCCGCGCTGTCGGCGCCAGTCGTTGTATCCGTCATTCTCGAACGTGGCGATTTGTACCGATGGGCGCTGCCAATCAACTCGACGACGGTCTCTGATGGGACGCAAAAATTGGTGAACGCCGGCGACGCCGACGAGGCCGACGACATCGTCAAACCGCCGGCACCGGCCCTCGTAGCGGTTCAGGACAAGTCCGGGACCGTAAATAATGAACCGTATCCCCCCGCCGGCGAACGGAAAATTGACGCCCTGATGCTCGCCAAGCGATCTTGGCTGAACCCCCCATTTTTCGTTTTGCGGGCAATCCTTTACCTGGCAATCTGGTCGGCGATAGGCGTCTTCTATTGGAAACAATCGGTCCTTCAGGATGAGAACGGCGATGACCGGATCACGCTGAAGCTCCAGCGCCCCAGTGGATTTTTGCTCGTCGTGTTGGGATTGACCGTCACAGGAGCGGCCTTCGACTGGGTCATGTCGCTCGATCCGCACTGGTTCAGCACTATTTTCGGCGTCTACATTTTCGCGGGGTCGGCGATTTCCGTCTTCGCCTCCATGATCATTATTCTCCGGGTGCTTCAGTCCCAGGGATTTCTTAAATCAAGCGTCGATACCGAGCATTTCCACGATCTGGGAAAATACCTGTTCGCGTTCGTCTTTTTCTGGGGCTACATCGGTTTCAGCCAGTACATGCTGCTCTGGTATGCGAACGTTCCTGATGAGGTGATCTGGTTTTCGCGCCACGGTGCGACGACGTGCCCGACCATGTCAACGGCTGGAGCCTGGTGATCGTCATCCTGTTGTTCTGCCACTTGCTTATCCCGTTCGGCGGACTCCTGTCACGCCATGTAAAACGCAACGCAAAGTCTCTTGTTTTCTGGGCTGTCTGGCTGCTTGTTTTCCACTATCTCGATCTGTACTGGCTGATCATGCCGGAATACGGGTCCGGTTTTCATCCGCTTTCGATGGTGATGGACCTGACCGCATTTATTGGGATCGGCGGGGTATTCCTGGCAACGATCATCCGTCTGGCGTCCGGTAACAGCCTGCGACCCACTCACGATCCGCGCCTCGCCGAGTCGCTGGCATTCCATAACTTTTGAGGTGTTGCCATGGCGATGACCCAACAAGTGAATACGCGATTGATCCTCACGGTAGGAGCCGTCTCCGGGCTTCTGATCGTGGTGATCTCCATCGGCACCCAGGCGTGGTTTCAGTCCGAGGAGAATCGGGAAATCACCGAGAAATGGGATGCCTCCAGCAGTGTGCCGGTTAGTTCACTGGCATTGAACTCTGTCTTGCCCGATCAGCCGCTCGATGAATATCGATTTCGCAATATCGATGACAAGGGAAACAAGGTACCAGTGATTCCCATCAGCGACGCGATGCGAATCATGGTGGAGACTAACGGCCAGCTCCCGTCCACTCAGCCAACGACCGCGCCAACGACGCAACCGGCTGGTGCAAACCAATAAGGCGTGGTGCGGCTAAAAGCCACACCCTGAAATTGAGGAGTATTGAAAGCCGCGAGCTAATTGCAGACGTATCGTTGCTGTGAACATGAATCCCCGACCTGGCGTTCAATTTCTGACCTGTGCATTCGCAAGCCTCCTGCTTGGGCCGCTTTGGTGCGCGTCCGCCGGCGCTGAGCCGCGCTTCGCCAGCCCCGGCGATTGGACGAACAACAACACCTACGTTCCGGATGAGCTGAAGCACGTGGCAATCGACGAGCATCTCGGCTCGACGATCCCGCTGGACCTGGCTTTCCGCGATGAACACGACCAGCCCGTGAAGCTGCAAACATACTTTGGTGGCAAAAAGCCGGTCGTTCTTCAGCTCGGCTATTACCGCTGCCCGATGCTCTGCGACGTGATCTCGCACGGATTGCTCGATTCACTCAAAGAGATCAAGCTCGAATCCGGCAAGGATTTCGAAACGATTTTCGTGAGCATCGATCCGCACGAAACCCCAGCCCTCGCCTCTCTAAAGAAGCAGAGCTACCTGGATGAATACGGTCGCGGCGAAAGCGTGGCCGGCTGGCATTTCCTCACCGGCAACGAAGAACAGATCGGCCAGCTCGCCAAGGCGGTCGGGTTCAACTACAAGTGGATCCAGAATGCCGGCCAGTTTTCCCACCCCGCGGCGATCTTTGTCTTAACCCCGGACGGCCATCTCTCGCGATATCTGTACGGGGTGAAGTTCGACCCCAAGACGCTGCGGCTTTCGATGGTCGAAGCATCGGATGAAAAAATCGGATCGGCGATGGACCAGATTTTCCTGACCTGCTTCCAGTATGACGGGCATCAGGGAAAGTACGCTTTTGCCGCACTGGGATTGATGCGAGCCGGGGGCATATTGACGATTATCGCCGTCGTCACCGGCATATACCGAATGCTCCGCCGGGAACAGCGGCTGATGGCAGCCGGCGGACCGGGCCCGAATGGATAGGGACTTAAGTGGCACGGGCGTCCCGCCCGTGCTCATGGACTAAACACGGGCGAGACGCCCGTGCCACTGAAAAGGCCAAGAGGCACGACAATGGGATTGATGCTCGGAAATCTGCTCGGCAACATCTGGATGCCGGAAAGCGCCTCGACGGTCGCGCCTGAGATCGACGGCCTCTTCGATTTCATCCTCTGGCTCTCGATTTTCTTCCTGGTGCTGATCCTGGTCGTGATGATCGTGTTTGTCGTGAAGTACCGCCATCGCGAGGGTGAGGAGCGCAAGCAGGAGCCGACAGCCGGCCACAGCACCGCCCTCGAACTGACCTGGACGATCATTCCTACGATCCTGGTCATCATCATCTATTATTTCGGATTCCGCGGCTTTCTCCACGTGGCGGTTCCGCCGCCCAATTCGTATGAGATCTCCGCGACCGGGCGCATGTGGAGCTGGCAGTTCACCTATCCAAACGGCCATCAGGATACAGAACTGCACATTCCGCTGAATGTGCCGGTGCGAGTCATCCTCAACTCCGAAGATGTGATCCATAGCCTCTTTATTCCGGTCTTTCGCGTGAAAAAGGACGTGGTGCCGGGCCGCTACAACAAGATGTGGTTCCAGGCGACCAAGACCGGAACCTTCGATGTCGAATGCGCCAATTACTGTGGCACCGGTCATTCCCAGATGCTGACCAAGGCATTTGTTCAGGAGCCGGAAGACTTCAAGAAATGGCTCACCGATGCGTCACGATGGTGGCTGCATACCTCGCCCATCGATCAGGGCGAAAAACTGTATAAGGCGAAAGGTTGCATTCAATGTCATAGCGTCGACGGCACGCGCGGAACCGGCCCGACGTGGAAGGATATGTTTGGGTCGCAAGTTGATCTGGAGGGCGGTGGAAAGGTGCTGGCCGATGAGGACTACGTCCGCGAATCAATCGAATATCCACAAGCGAAGATTGTGAAATCTTTCGGTCCCGTTTCAGCGATGTCGTCGTTCCTGGGAACGAGTCCTCAGGACATCTTCGCGCTGATTTCTTACATGAAATCGATCAGCAGTAATTACAAGGGCGACCTTGACTCGCTGCGAGTGGTGCCAAAGGACGGCAAGGCCCCGGGACTTCAACCCCCCGGAGCCCTGCAGAATGGGCAATTGATGACCCAGCCGACCGCCAACAATCCGCAGCCGACCACCATTCCGGCCACCCCGGAGCCATTGGTAAAATAGGGATCGAGCGGGATGAAGCAGAATTAAGTATCGGAGTTTGCGATGTCAGCAATCACAGGTCCCTTTCCGTTTCATGACGCCCCGGCGACAGTCCACGGCGGCCACGCGCCAGGAGATAACTACCTCAACCACACGCGCGGCCTCAAGAGCTGGCTGCTGACGCTCGATCACAAGCGCATCGGCATCATGTACATGATCGGAATTCTCTCGGCCTTTGCGCTGGGAGGTTTTTTCGCCATCTCCTTGCGTACGGTTCTCTGGCAATCCGGTCCTCCCGCGGGTTCGAGCGCGGCGGTTCAGAATTCGTACATGGATCTTTACAACCATCTGTTCACGCTGCATGGCGTGGTGATGGTGTTTCTGTTCATCATCCCCGCAGTTCCGGCGATCTTCGGAAATTTTATTCTCCCGCTTCAGCTCGGCGCCAAAGACGTCGCCTTCCCGCGGCTCAATCTTCTCAGTTTCTATCTCTGGTGCACCGGGGCGATTTTCTTCAGCTATGTGCTTCTTAGCGGCGTGATGGAATCAGCCTTCGGCATCAAATGGCCGGGCGGATTCGGCCTCGACACCGGGTGGACCTTCTACACGCCTTACAGTACATCGAAAGCAGCGGGAGCGGTCGTACCCGCGACGCTTGGCGCATTCATTCTGGGGTTCAGCTCGATCCTCACTGGTCTCAATTTCGTCGCCACCATCCACATGCTCCGGCCCAAAGGGATGACCTGGTTCCGAATGCCGCTGTTTCTCTGGGCGGCCTATGCCACCAGCGTCATCCAGATCCTCGCCACGCCGGTCCTCGCAATTACCCTGCTGCTGCTTTGCGCGGAGCGCGCCCTGGGGATCGGCATATTCGATCCGGCGCTCGGCGGCGATCCAGTGATGTATCAGCACTTTTTCTGGTTCTATTCGCACCCGGCCGTTTACATCATGGTGCTCCCCGCGATGGGGATCATCAGCGAGTTGATGGTCACTTTCAGCCGCAAGCACATCTTCGGCTACAACTTCATCGCCGCCAGTTCCATCGCGATCGCGCTGCTCGGATTCCTGGTCTGGGGCCATCACATGTTCGTGAGCGGCCAGTCACTTGTCGCCAACACCATCTTCAGCCTGCTCACCTTCGCCGTCGCAATCCCGTCGGCCATCAAGGTCTTCAACTGGCTCGCCACGCTCTATAAGGGAGACATCCGCCTCAAGACGCCGATGCTCTATGCCCTCGGCTTCATCTATCTGTTCACCATCGGCGGGCTGACCGGTCTTTTCCTCGGGCGCTGTCGGTGGACGTGCCGCTCACCAACACCATTTTCATCGTCGCCCATTTCCATTACGTGATGATGGGAAGCACGCTCTTCGCCTTCCTCGGCGGAATGTATTACTGGTGGCCGAAGTTTTTCGGGAAAATGTATAGCGAGAAGTGGGGGCGCATCGCGTTTTTCACCATCATTATCGGTTTCAATATTACCTTCTTCCCGCAATTCATTGCCGGCACCGCGGCATGCCGCGCCGCTATGCCACGTACGATAAAGTCCAGTTCATGGGTTTTCATCGCACCGCGACCACCGGCGCGTACATCATGGCCTGCGGCTTGATCCTTGCGGGGAGTAATCTGCTCCACGCCTTGTTACGCGGGAAAAAAGCGCCGGCCAATCCATGGGGCGGTTCGACGCTTGAATGGCAGACGACATCCCCGCCGCCGCACGACAATTTCGCCACGACCCCGGGACCGGTCGGGGATCCCTATGACCTGCACGGCATCGTCGAGGACAAGGAAACCGGCGAATGGTATCGCCTGCCTGATGCGGGAAATGCCCCGCCCGCGCATTGAGAACAAAGTGACAGAGGTTATTGAATGACGGAAATGACTCATAGCGCCGCCGCGATCGCCGACCATGGGGCCGGCCACAATCACGATCCCGAATCGCATCTCGCCCACCACTTCGACACGCCCGATCAGCAGTTTCAAACTGGAAAGCTGGCGATGTGGGTCTTTCTCGCCACCGAAATCCTCATGTTCGGCGGATTGTTCTGCGCTTATGCGGTCTACCGCCATAATCATCCTGAGGTCTTTGAGTTTGCCCATCGGTATCTCGATCGGACACTGGGCGCGACGAACACCATCGTCCTCATCGCCAGCAGCTTCACGATGGCCTGGGCCGTCCGCTGCTCGCAGCTTGGGTATCAAAAAGCGCTTCGCGTTTTACTGGCGCTGACATTCCTCGGCGGCGTTGGATTCATGGGGATCAAGACCATCGAATACAAGGCCAAGTGGAAACATGAGGTCTTCATCGGCAAGGAGAACAAGTACCGCAACGACAGCCTTAAGGGCGAAGGCAAACCGGTCACCGCCAGGACCGAGTTTGAGGAGGGAGGAAAGGTCGAGCAACCGGGCGAGAATAAGATCGAGGAGCACGCCACCGCTCCAGGCGCGCCGCCCAACGCCTCAACGGAAGTTGCGGCAAAAACCGCCGGCGTCGCCCCCACCACCTATGGCCGCGAAATTGTCGATGGCAACGCCAACAATGGCGATAAAGCCCTGATCCGGCCGAATTATGCCGACCCTCAGGGACTGGCGTCCGGCGTTGCCGCCGGCCATCACCCTGAAGTGACCTACGCCGAACTCACCGACGCCGATCGGCAGCACGTTTACACGTTCTTCAGCATCTATTTCATGATGACCGGCCTGCACGGTGTTCACGTGCTGGTGGGAATGGCACTCATTGCCTGGGTTTACATCCGCGCCGGGCGGGGCGAATTCGGACCGAAGTTTTTTACGCCGGTCGATCTGGTGGGACTTTACTGGCATCTGGTCGATCTGATCTGGATCTTCCTCTTTCCACTGCTGTATTTGATTCACTGACCGGTGTCTGCGGTCCCTTTGACGTCTCGAAACTGAAAAGAGAATTGAATGACGACTCACGATACCTCACCCTCTCACGCCGGGGCGCACGATGTCGTTGCGGGCGCGCTGCATCCGCACGTCACCACGATGCGGCTGCTGCTATCTGTTTTCGGGGCGCTCGTCCTGCTGACGATCGTCACGGTTGGCGTCACCTGGTTCGACATGGGTGATTTCAATATCTGGGTGGCCCTGGGAATCGCCGTCCTCAAAGCTTCGCTCGTCGTTCTCTATTTCATGCACCTGCGATGGGAGAGTCCATTCAACGCCATTGCGTTCATCGCCGGGCTGACCTTCGTGGCGATCTTCCTGGCCATGGTCATGGGCGACAGCAGCAGCTACCAGCATAATCTGCACCCGCCCGGCGATAACATCGTCCAGACGCCGTGATGTGGCACGGGTTTCCAACCCGTGTTCCGGATCGAAGACACGGGTTGGAGACCCGTGCCACTTAATCGCGTTGGATTTGCCCGTCACCTGCCATGTCCAACGCCGAATCATCACGCATTCCACAGGTTCCTAACCGTACCGGCACCCTGGGCATGTGGCTCCTGCTGATCTCCCTGATGATCCTGTTTCTGGCGGCGATGGTTGCCTATCTGGTGATCCGCCTGTTCGGCGGACATGCTCCGCCGCTCGGTACCCTCCGCCTCCCGCGCGAGCTCTGGATCAGCACCGCGCTGGTGCTCGGCGTCAGCTTCGTCCTGACGCTGGCGATCCATGCCATTCAGCTCCAGCGGCTCAAAAACTTTCGAATTCTCGTTTCTCTCTCGCTGATTCTGGCGATCGCATTTGTGGCAGTGCAGACGCCGGCCCTGGCAACGCTGGTCCGTGATCACAATGTTCTTGCCGCTCAGGCCGGCCCGCAGAATTCGCCGGGGCAGGCCAATCCCACCCGCACCGCCGCCGCGCTCTACGGCGCGATTTTCGCCCTCGTGCTGATCCATGCCCTCCATGTCGTCGGCGGCGTTGTTGCTTTGATCGTGGTCGTCATCCGCGGCCTCGGTACCCGTTACGATCACGAGCACTATCTTCCCGTCCGCCACACCGCCATGTACTGGCATTTCCTTGACGTCGTCTGGATTATCATGTTCGCGGCGTTTCAAATTCTCGGCTGAACGACACGGCGAACCGGTGCAACCAGCGATGATGGAGGAGAAGCCGCTCAGGGGTTCCCTGATCCGTTTCTCTCATTTTTCTGAGTGTTGCCGCGCAGAGGTCGGATCTATGCTCACTCCCACTGAACGATCTTGCACACATCTCCCTGAAGGAGGCCGAAAGCGATCAATCGACGATTCGCGGATTGCTTTCCCCGCTGGCCTTTTCCACGTCGACGATCTCCCGGGCGGCGAAGACTTATCTCGCCGAACCGTGCGCCCAAAAACTTGCGACGTTTTTTGCGGAAAAGGGACTTGCCGCGCTGAAGGACGAAGACCGTCGCGAGCAATGGTATGCCGACTGGATTAACTACCAGGCCTCTCACCGTCTCTATTCGCAGCTTCTCAGCCCCACCCCTGGCTCAGGGCAAGCCGGCGGATTTGATCTGCTCCGCTATGCGCGATTCATCGAGCTGATCGCGTATTTCAGCCCGGCTCACGGCTACAGCCTCCAGGTTACGTTTCTCGGTTTTTTTCCCATACTGATGGGCGACAACGCCGACCTCAAGAGAGAGGCCTTCCAATCCCTGGATCAGGGCGGACTCTTCGCTCTGGGCGTTTCGGAAAAAGAGCACGGCTCCGATCTCCTGGGAAACGAGTTTCGCGTGTCACCCAACGGAGATGAATTCTTGTATGCCAACGGCGCCAAGCACTACATCGGCAACGCCAACTCCGCCGAAATGATCTCGATTCTTGCCCGCGTCGAGGATTCCCGTTCGGCCGGCCGGCGGAATCGCGTGCGGCCGATTCTCTTCGTGCTTCGGCCCGCCGAGGCCCCGAAGTTCCGCAATCCACGAAAGATCCGGACATTCGGAATTCGCTCCGCGTTCGTCGGAGCCTTCGAGGTGCAGGACCACCCCGTCCCGCCTGCCGACTTCATTAGCGAAGGCCGCGGCGCCTGGGAGGCGGTCCTGGGAACGGTCACTCTGGGGAAGTTTTTTCTCGGCTTCGGCTCCATCGGAATCTGCGAGCACGCCTTCGCGGAGGCCGCCGCGCATCTGAGCAAGAGGATGCTTTACGGCAAGCCGGTGATGGCCATGCCGCATATCCGCTCGATGGTCGCCCAGGCGTACGCGCGCCTCACCGCGATGAAACTTTATGCTTATCGCGCACTGGATTACGTGCGCGCAGCAAGCGCGGACGACCGTCGCTATCTGCTTTTCTGCGCCGTCCAGAAGGCAAAGGTCAGCGTCGAGGGGACCAAGGTCATGGCGTTGCTCTCCGAGTGCATCGGCGCCAAAGGATTTGAGGCCGACACCTATTTTGAAATGGCCCTCCGTGATGCGCAGCTCATCCCCGGCCTGGAAGGAAGCACGCACATCAACCTCGGCCTGACGGCCCAGTTCATCACCCCATATTTCACCGAGCCACAGTCGGAACTGGCGCCACCAGAGCCAATCGACTCCCTGACTGACGAGGCGCGGGAAAATCCCTGGCTGACCGTGGCTCCGTCAGGCTCGATTTCCGCCATCGGATTTCCGCATTTCAGGAACGCCTACGAGCCGCTCCTGGATATTCCGAACGTGCGGCTCTTCGTCGGGCAGATCGAGGATTTCGCCAGGTTATTGACCGGCGAACCTCTCAAGCGCGCGCTCGCCGCAGGCGCCGAGATCACTTTGGCTTTGGCCCGCTGCCAGGCCACGATCGCCTATGCCCAGCTCATCGCCGAAAACTGCGCCCGCGTCGGCGTTGCGCGGGAAATGATTTCATTGATCTTCCATTGCCTCGTCAGCGACATGAGCACGTCGGCCCTTACGCTGGCTTCTTCCCCGCTCCTCGAGGCCGACGATAAAGCCGCACTTTTACCGCTGATCGTTCCCGCTCAAACCACGTCGCATGAATACGAATCCGTCGTTCAAAGCGCGACTGCTGATTTTTCGAATTGACCTGACCTGGTGGTGCCCGCCGAAACGCGACGGGGCAAGGCGCCGCCCACTTGCCCTTGAATCCGATCCAGGTTCCGCCGCGCCTCCCGCATCGTTCTCGCTCTGAAACCGGTGGGCCGCGCACCGGATGCAGGGCAGCACGGCGTCTCCAACTTGCCGAGATACGCCGATTTCGCGCGCCTCTGCCCTCGCGGAAAGCGACGCACGAAAAAGCCCCCGGCGGTAAGGCCGAGGGCTGAATCGAACGTCGAATGTTATTTCAATTTAAGCGCGGCGACGGCGGGCAAGAAGACTCAAACCGCCAAGCGCCAACAGCCCGAGCGAAGCCGGCTCTGGCGCGAAAGCCTGCACTTCCCCAATACGGGCAAATCCGACATTTCCGGTCGTGTCCTGGCCGGCACCAAAATCGAAAAAGAGACTTTTCGTGCCCGTGGGGGCGGAGACAGCGAAATCGGTGTAGTAAGCGCCACCTGATGCGACCCAAGTACCGGCCAAGGATGTGTTTGCCACGAGAACGGTCGAGTAATCCGCAGGAGTGATCGATGTCTGCGGAGTCGTCGAACTCTCAATCGTCACCTGAAGCGGGCGAAGATCGGTGGACCAGATCTTTATGTCGGTCACCGCGCTGGTAAAACCGGTAATGGCCAACCGCTGATCACCGTCACTCGGGTCGAAGACGAAGTCTTTGTTTTCACCGCCGGCCAAGCCATCTGTCGCATTGTCCAACGAGTAAGCCGGATTATAGACGCTGGACGAGGCGGCATCCCCGGGCACCGCGGCGAGACCACTCAGAAGGTTAGAATCCGAAACCATCGGAGCCGCCAACGCCGGGGCGGCGGCGAAGGCCAGCGTGATCAGTGGCAAAAGCGATTGTACGGACTTCATTCAATTCTCCTCTACCGGGCTGAGCCGGGCGCGTTGTATTTAGAAGCGATTAAGAGCGACGGCGGGCGAGAAGACTTAAACCTTTAGTCTCCTCTGGCCGTGAATCTGATGAGGAAATACCCGATATTGCCATGCACGTCAACAAGAAACGAACGAAATAAAGATAAAAGCTTAATGTCATCGAAAAAATCAAAAAAATGCGCTAATTCTAGTTGTGATTCAACGACTATATAGCCAAATCCGGGGCTTCGCGCTTGCTTCCGGGCTCTTGCCGATCTATGGTTTAAGACGACTTCCACCGGGGGCGATCGGTTTCGACCGGATGGCTTTGGTGGCGGTGGCATGCCGAGGACGCTCGTTGGCCTCGTAAATCGCCGAGCAAACCATAACTGCTAATAACAGTGGTTTTCAGTACGCAATGGCTGCCTAATTAATTAGGCAACCTCGGCACGAGGCGGACGCCCGCGACGCTTCGGCCGAAACAGCGGGCTGGCTTTGTCACTCGGCCGTTGGTGATAAGGCGAGAAACAGACGGCTGGGCCCCGACGGAGGCTGTCGATGGTCGACGCCGGGTCCGAGATTAAAATATCGACTACGCATGTAGAGGCCGCCATCGCGGTTGTTTCGGGACGGGGGTTCAATTCCCCCCGCCTCCAATAAAAATGCTCGCCCCACGGGCGAGCATTTTTATTGCCCTGAGCGAGATCGCCGCGGCGACCGAGTCGAATGGGCTC
This sequence comes from uncultured Phycisphaerales bacterium, assembly GCA_963754335.1. Lineage (GTDB taxonomy): Bacteria > Planctomycetota > Phycisphaerae > Tepidisphaerales > Tepidisphaeraceae > JBBSDP01. The sequence goes on along the minus strand of CAVWFQ010000003.1, from coordinate 617,335 downwards.
CTGCGTTTCCGGCATCTGCGCCACTGCGCCGACAACAGCCTCTACGTCGGCTACGCCGAAGACGTGATTGGCGGGTTGCAAAACACAACTCTGGGCGCGCCGCCACGTGGACTGCCGATCACCGTCCGGTCGCGCTCTCTTACCACGAAGAGCACGGAACCGAACTCGCCGCCATAAAGCGAGAACGCCAACTCAAACGATGGGCCCACGCAAAAAAACTCGCCTTGGTGAGTGGCGACCAATCATGCCTCAAAGCCCTGGCAAAGCGTCGCGTATATTGACGGCGATTTTCTCGCAACTAACCGGCTCGCAGTTAATTGCCGCCGACGCCACCGTGACAATCCGGCCCGCCACTGCGGGAAAATGATCCCCCACGCGCAAGTCCGCATCGCCGACGAATTGACAAATCCAACGGAGCAGACATCCGCGAGCAGATCCTCATGAGCGGGGGCGGGGAACTCCACGTCACTCTCGTCGCATCGGTACTTTTCAAATCAGGACCTTTTCGCGGATGCCGATCCGACATAATCCGACATAATCCGACACTTTTTCGACCTATATGTCAAAATAATTCTGTGTTTAAAAATACACCTGATGTATTAATTGAACTAACCACCAGAGGTGTGCGGCGAATGGGGTTCTCCGGTGGAAAAAATCGAACCGCGACTTTCGCGGGAGGCGCGGATTCGCCACGGGACGGATCAACACAGATCAAGGCTATTGATGACCGCGAAGGCTCGAAGTACGCGAAGGAATACAATAGTGCGGCAAATCGGGTCAATTTCCATGGAGCACGATTTGGCGGAAAGGATAATCCGCGTTCGGCACTATGGATTCCTTTTCTTCTTCGCGCTTTCGCGCCTTCGTGGTTGATCAAGTCCGCGGCCTGCGTCGTACGGCGCTTTGGGTTCGCCGCATGACCAACGGGCCGCATTCCATTTTGGCCGGTTCTGGCCGGTTTTAAAAATCTCTTTCGAACATTCCTCGTTTCTGAATCGCCACGCTGGTTTCTCCCATTTTCGGTGGCCGGTATTGGCCGGAAGCGGCCGGTCGGCCCGACGCGAAGCGGCCATTTGCGGCCAAGAAATCCGGAGGATCCACCGCCGAGAAACAGAGAACGCAGAGAGGACCAATTCCACAAATCGTAATCTTAATCCTAATCGTAATCTTAATCGGACCGCATCGATGACGATTAGGATTAGGATTACGAGTCACCCTAATGATGCTGCTTTCTCCGTATACGCGGTTCGGCAAGAGCAAGGCCTCCATCGACGATCCGGCTTTCTTCCCCAACAAAGCGGAGCTTTTTGGCAGGTTCGATCAGGCGATGGACATCGCAGCCGCCTGGGTCGGCAAACTCAGCGATGCGGATATGGCCAAGCCAACCCCCGAACGCATGCAGGCATTCGTGCCGACAGTTGGCAATGTGGCGATTCTCCTCGCCTCTCACCCGTTCATGCACATGGGTCAGTTCTCGGTAACGCGCCGAGCGCTGGGCAAGCCGATTTTGATGTGAGACCGCGGTACCGACCAGCCGCGCGCGACCCGAAGTCCCCCGAAACGCAAAGGGAAAGTGGCCTGAAATAAAGGCTCGCCTAAAATACCCAAAACAGTAGACGACGTATTAGTGACCGATGGTGCGGCAGCGATGCGGAGAACGATTGCCGCAACACGCGGGGCGCTCGCAGTGCCAAAGGCGAAGATTGACGCTGGGATCGCAAGGGAAAAATCGCGGCGAGCGAAACGATGATTAGTCCGCCGGATCAGCCAGTCGTGCTCCACTATTCAGTGCCCAAGGCGAGTGCTGGTACCGCATAAGTGTGCCCATCGCATTGGCACTTTTTCTCGGCTCTTATGTGAGCTATCGGGTCGCGGACGCCCATTTAGATGGCGTCGAACTAAAATCGACCCAATACCGCCTTGTGATGCTGGGTTTCTGCGCCTCGCTCATCCTCGGAATAGTGGGACTTTGGGGCTGCATCGACGGAATACGCCAGGGCAACGCGTGGACGCGGTGGTTGCTTATAGTTCCGAGCGGACTGGCCGCTCTCATCTGCTACTTGGACGCGGATATAATCCGAGCGGTTCTCACGTTGCATTAACGCCGATCGCCTGATGAGTTGCCAAGTAAGTTAGTGCCCTAGTTGGCTAACGCGGCCCGGACGGTCCGATTCGGATACCGAAAAGCGGGATAGCGATTCGCTCCGTGCTTGGTCTGGACCAGCAGCGCGGTGCCATACGGGCCTGGCCTGTCGACCGAATTCATGGGGGCGGAGTTCTGGGCGGGGTGCCAACGGGCGCAACGACCGATGGAGCGCTGACAATCGTGCGCATTGTAATCGTATCGGATATGAACAGGCTCGCTATGCGATTTTTCAGAAAGGAATGGTTGAGCGGGGAACTTTCAGAGATGGAGTTCGATGGGGTGTCGGAGGCGTATTTCAAATACCTTGAATCGCTCAACCTGCCCCCGGAGGTAGCCGCCCTTTCTGCTGCCGACATTCATGACGCGTTGGTACTGAGCGCTGATTACGACCAGAACAATTTCCGCTTTTCGATCAAGCTGCGAGTCGGAGACTTACTAAAGGGCTACCATGATCTTTACATCTCTTACTCCGATGCCTATGTGGATGAATCGTCTTTGACAATGCTGCGACAGGCAGTGAACGAGCCGAAAGATGAGCTCCTGTATGATGAAATTGATCGATCTGGGGTGCTTTTTGAACAGCGGTGGATTTTTGCGTCGCATGAGGAAGCTCGCGTGCTATTCTCGACGGTAGTCTCGCAGGTCGCGCCTGCGATCGGACGATTCGCGCGATAGATTGCCTCGATGCAACAATCGCCTGCCGGTCCTTCGCGTGGCGAACCTCTCAACCCATACACCTGGGCTGGTAGCGCCGGCTCGATACGTGCTTGGCCCAGCGACCGAAGTGATGCGGGCGGAGTTCTGGGTGCGATTCTTGGGAGCTGCGTGATAGCTGACGTATTGAAAAGCGGGGGTAGTTTTGGCATGGCCGGCTTGGCCGGGAACATGCCCGCTTTGATTACGTGGGAGTGGAATATGACGCGTTCGGTCGTTGGCATTTTTGTGGTTGCGGTGGGTTTGGTTGCCATGTGGATCGTTTACGTCGACGCCAGGACTACTTATTTGCGCAGAAACGCGGACGCGAAATGTAAGGCGCAGATGGCACTCATCGGCGAGAGCCTGGAGCGGTACGCATCTGATCATGGCGGCCGATATCCGCAAAATATTGAGGAATTAGTTCGTGGTGGATATCTTCTTCAAGCTTGGAGCCTTGTCTGTCCACTTACGAAAGATCGGCCTGCTTGGGGAAATACGACGGCTGAACTTGCTAACAAGGTGTCGGAGCCGGGGCATCTGTCATACGTGTATATCGGTGCAGGGGTGGTGAGCACGGATGAAGGCGATACCCCCGTTCTCTTTGAGCCACCCGAAAATCATGGCGGGAAAACAATGCTGGTGTTATTCAAGTACGGGCGGGCGGAAGAATTGCGAAGTGCGGTGGCATGGACAAAGATAAATGAAGTACGGGCGAAATTGTCGACCGTCAAATCAAACACAATGCAAGTGCCTAAATAAATGTGGACGCGTGCCCGTTCTTTTGTGGCTAACGCATCAAGGACGGTGACCGGCCGGGCCAGCAGCACGGGCGGGATACGTGCCTGGACTAGCGACCGACGTGATGCGGGCGGAATTTTGGGTGCGGTTCCATGGGGCGGCGCGACGGCTCCGTGGTACATTACCCGCCGATGCGTCGGCGGCTGTTCGCCATTTCGGTTGGCAGTCATGAATGCGAACATGGACAACGTGAGAACGACAATGGCAACACTATCTCCTCAGAGTCTCATTGTCGGGCTCTTTGCGATTGCAATGACTGTAGGGTGTGCCAACTATGCCGAGGACGATGCGTATACGAATCTACGTTCGTTCAAAGGGAAAGTCCTGCAACTCAAAGCGCAGGGAACGCTCTACACCAGCGAAACGCCGCCCTGGCTTGACCTTGCAGGGGCCGGCAGAAAGATTTGGGATTTAGCAGACGGCGTGACGGTCCCCCAAGGGCAAAGAATGCGGGTAATCGAAAGCCACGGGCCTAACCCTGAGGAGGGGGATTATCGAATACTCGCCAAGCTCGAAGGGGGACCCGCAAACGGGACGACCGCTGAAATAGCGTGGTTATTTGAAAGCACCACGGGTGGCAACGGTCGTGAAGTATTCCGGTTTGGCCCGGGATTGGATTGGGCACCGGACAAGTGAGGGGCGGATTCAACGGACGATTCGAGCCGTGCCATTCGATTACCCCGGCCTGCCGGACGAGTCGTTTTTTCGCGCACCGCCCCAATTCCTCATCGACCCTCTGAGCCAATAGCTTGGGCGCGATACCTGCCTGGCCAATGTGTTATCGAACCGCGCGCACTTTAGCGTTCTCAATGAAGAAGTAGTCCCCGGGAATGTCCATATTCGGAATTGTCGGATCGGCGTTCGGAGGCGGCGGAACGGCGCCTGGATTGAATTGTCTGTCCGTTGCTCTTCATAAACAATCGTCGCCGACAGCGCCGGCGCAGGCTCACGCGCCGATGTGTTTCATGCGGCTACGATTTGCGCAACTCCGGAGCGATGCCCGGAATGTGGAGCCGTGCCGAAAGCGGTGGCATGAAGGGGCTGGTAGCGTCGGCGCGATAAGGTGGGGGCACGGTCATCCCCCCCCGCCGAAATCGGATTCCATCGTAGTAGAATGTTCGTTGTTTCGATTTTTCAGAATGGCATCGTGACAAAGTTCGGCGCACGGCGCGCAGACATAAAAGCCGCCAGGCCCTTCGGCCTGCGGACCGGTTTCTTTGCTCGATTTTCCGCAGAAGTTGCAACGAGTGGAGACGCGCGCAAAGTGTGCGGCGCGCACCGCGACGGGTTCACCACACTCGGGACACCGTCCGTCAACCGTGACCCGCACGTCGTGTCCGCATTTTCGGCACGCCGATGAGCTGTAGGGCCTTGCGTAGTTCAAGACCGCTCGAAAAAGGTAAACGTTGAGCGCGATCGACGCTGCCAACGCAGCTGAAATGAAAAATGTCGGGGAGTCGCTCATTCCAGGAGTTTAACCGATTTGCGTCGAAGTTCTCCAAATCGGCGGCTTCGTTGCAGCGCCCTACGGAGCGTCGTTGCGATGCGATGCCGTTCGGTGCTCCCGCAACCGAGATTGATTTGCTGCGCACATCGGATTGGATGGTGCTGCCGTCGGTTCCCTCCTCACAGGCGAGGCCCATAGGGCGGGCGAGATACGTGCCTGGACTAGCGACCGATGTGATGCGGGCTAAGTCTTGGGTGCGGTTTTCTTCGGTGGCGTAAGGTGACGAGTGGTACAATCGCCGCCATGCGACCTCGCCCCTGTTCATTTCCCTCATTCGTAACGATTTTTGCTTGTTCATGGATTTTCCTTGGACTTGGCGGATGCAACACGGAAAATAAAACGGAAGACGTAACCTCAAATAAGAAGTTTTGGGGCGGCTTTCTTCCAGGACAGGAATTGGAACTCACCGCACCGGCGTTCCTGGGCGGAGGCGGACTTGTGGCTCCTTCCACTTCGAAAACTCCGAAGACTGGAGAGACTGCGGCCGTTCCCACGATCGAGAAATATGCGCGGCCCCCTACAAGTGGCCTGGATTGTCGGTGATCGACGCAGGCACACGAGTTCGCGTTACGCGTTTCAGCTTGCTTGAATCATTTGAATACAACCGGCTGTCGATCTTTGCGGATATTCTGAATGGTAAATCCCAACTCAAAGATGTTGAAATTACTGGCCTCTCTCGTCGACTGGAATCGGACGTGACCCTTTGGGAGCCGGACCCAGTCCTGCTAGCGCCTGTTTCGAGACAGTGAAATTGGGTCGGATTCCTGTCGGGATCGGGTCAGGGGTCAGGGTTGCTTATACGTGAACGGCTGGGCCAGCGGCGCGGACGCGATACGTGCCTGGCCTAGCGACCGAAGTGATGCGGGCGGGGTTCTGGATGAGGTTCGATACGGCGGCAGTGTAACGGCCGGATGTGGTATAGTCGGCAGCGATGTGTTGCCGGCGCATTATGTTATTTTTGACAGTGTCGGCCGCCCTCTCGGCAGCCATCTCATGCCATTCGGACTCAACCATCACTCAGCCGGTTGCAAGAACCACCGCCATTCATATTCCGCCAAGAACCTGGCTGCGCGAGAGACTATACGTTGTGGACACCGAGGAGCAGGCGAAATCATGGCAGGGGAGGATTCCGGCCGAGTTGGGCGACGAGGTTTGGTCGTATCAATCTCCCGGGAAAATTCAAACGGGACGGGGAAAATTCAAACGGGACGGGAAAATTCAAACGGGACGGGTCCAAATACCACGGCCACGACCGTTCACACGCGAACCGTACGACGACAGACGCCATCGACGGCTCACGACCGTATTCGACGGCCTTATTTTCTCTCGCCCGCCGGGAAAATTCAAACGGGACGGAAAATTCAAACGGGACGGGTCCAAATACCACGGCCAGCGCCGTTCACCCGCAAAACGTGCAACGACGGACGCTCAGGAAATTGCTTCATGCCTTATTCTCCCTCGCCCGCCGCTTCGATCAGCCTGTGTTCCCGCTCGATTTCCAGGGTGAGTTCTTTTTCACTGGGCAGGAACTGCAGATCCTTCGGCGCGAAAATCCGGCGGCCTTCGCTCAGCGCGGCGTATTTCGCGACGGCTCCGCCTCCAATTTGTGGCCGCGATACCCGCTTTGTCCCGGTTGGCGACGATTCGCTGGTAGTACGATGAGCGGAATGGACGCTCTGTACCGCCACTACGTCTCAACCTCGCGAAGAAACTCCACGGGACTGAGAATGCGAAGGGCAGGGTATCGGTTCTGGAAATCGGCCGCTTCTGGCTTGGCCAAGTCCATTAAATCGAGCAAATCCTTATCGCGCGAAACGATGAGCCTCGCGTCGGCCGCGACTGCAAGATTGACATAGTGCGCATCTTCGGGGTCGCGTTGATAGGCGAACAATTCTGGGAAGCCTTGCAAGAGGGTGCCGGCTGAACACAACGACCGGCGGGTCCTCCTGGAACGGACAAGGCCTGGAGGAACGTGTTGCAGTCAAAGACAACCCGGACGCCGGGTCTCATCCCGCCCGCTTCTCTGGGCGTTCGGCTCGCATGGCGTGCTTTTCAGCTTCGAGGAAATCGGAAAGCTCATAATCACCTTTCCCCCACGGCTCTTGTCCACGTGGTAAACCGTTTGCGTCGGACTGGTGACGGCCCAGAGGTAGCCGTTTTTCCCATCGGTCCTCCAGCCTGTTTCGTCGGCATGGACATATCGCGCAACGCAACTCGATCATGAGCTTCTCAAAATCCCCGTCGAACCATCCGGCGACGCGCTGCACCTGATGCGAGATGGCTCCGGGACTGACCGAAAGTTCCGGCAGATCAGCAAATACGCGCGTCACCTGCCGGAACGGAAGCCGGTGCGCAATCCGCAACGTGATAGCGGTCGCCAGAGCATTGAGCCCAAGTTGGCCGTGGGGAATGTTGGCGGCGGCAGGCTGCTCAGGAGCCCGCGACTCGACACGCTGACGACAGCAGGGGCACCAGCCGCTGCGGGTGTGGTAGCACTTGACCACGACCCTGGCAGGAATGATGTCTTCGACCAGCCGCTCATGAGCCTCCAAGTCAAACAAGCAGGCGTTGCAGCGTGGACAGGACTCTCGCCCATCGGGGTCCTTCGGCAACGCCACCTCCGTATGAACATCGATGTGATCCGGCACTGGACGCAACGCCGCGGGATGACCCTTCTTTCGCCCCGGCCGCTTGCGGCGGCGGACGGCCACCGATGGCTTTACGAAAAGCGCAGGCGGAGTGCCGTCGCCATGAATTGGGTCCTGCGCAGCGGGCGTCCGTTCCTTCAACTGCTGTTTGAGCAGTTTGTTTTCCGCGGTCAATTCGACAAGGCGTTGCTCGACCCGTTCGATCCTCTGATGGGCATGATAAAGCTGCGGACCTACGACCCGAAGTTCATTTTCCAGGTGATAGGTGCGGGCGCGATAAAACTGAGCTTGTTCCTTAAACCGCTCGTACGTCTTGAGCTCACGGCCGTCCATGGCCGATGCAAATCTTCCAACGCCGCCCGTTCCTCCAGCAGCGTCGGGATCACCGCCCGCCTGAAGGCATCTGCCTGATCCTCCCATTCGCACCCCCTCACTTAAGCCAGGCCACAGCCAGCTTGACTCCACTTCCGATGGCTGGCATCTTAATCAGGGCTGTGCCCTTTAGAATTGCCGAGGCGATCATGATTGAACTCACCGAAGAGCAAGTGCGGGAACTATCAAAACCCCATTCCACCCCGGCACAGTTGTTAAACCCTCACACCAACGAGGCATTCGTCCTGCTCCGTATCGATGAGTACAAGCAACTCACCACAGCTCAATACGACGACACCTCATGGACAAGGGATGAACTTCAGGCGGTGGCGGCAGAGACTGCGGAAAGATCTGGTTGGGACACGGAGGCTGATGGCGACGATTTGGTGCCTCGATGAAGCGAGGCGACGTTGTGAATTTGCTGTCATGTCAAGGAGATCACTGGGACCTGCCGATCGCCGGCAAGTTCCTTGGACCGATCATACCCATCGATTCGACGAATTATCCCCACCAGTGATTGGATGCTTGCTGAAATGGTTTCTAAATCGTCGGAACTTTTGATCGATTCCTCAGCTCTGATTGCGGGTTTGGTGACCGGGTCAAAGCCATAGCCGCCACCGGCACCGCGCAATTGATGGACGACTCGACATAGCGAGGCCATTTCGTTCTGTTCGAGGAAGTCGAGCATTTTTCGAACTTCGGTCGGTAAGCCATCAACGAATTCCCTAACGAGCTTTAACATTCCGCGATGGTTCAGCATATTGCTTTTGATCGGCGAAATTTCAGACGCGCATGCCTCGGTGGGTGCCGCATCGCAGCTTGGAAGCCGATCCGAAATGTTTGTGACGTCGAGATGTTTGCTGACAGTTTTCAAAAGAACATCCCGCTCAACCGGCTTGGTCAAGTAATCACTACAGCCGCTGGCCTCGCATTTTTTTCGGTCTTCTGCCATGGCGTTGGCCGTAAGGGCGATAATGGGAACTTTACACCCGCGGCTGCGCAACTCGGCAGTTGCAGTGTATCCGTCCATCACCGGCATCTGCATGTCCATCAGAATCAGGTCGAACGAGCTCTCTGCTTCGAGGTCGACGCCAATTTTTCCGTTTTCGGCGATAACCACTTCCGCCCCGCAGCAGCGAAGATGAGTGGAAAGCAGGCGCTGGTTATCCCGCCCGTCTTCGACAAGCAGGACTCGCCCATGGAGGGGAACGTCCTGCCAATTGTCGGCCGGCGCAGCCGAGGGCAGCATTGTTTCATCCAGTTTGGTCAACATTTCCACGGCTGCGAACGATCCGCCGTCCACGCGCAGAGTGAATGTGCTTCCGATGTCAGGCTTGGAATCGACTTCAACGTCGCCTCCGAGCAGGCGAGCCAATTGGCGGCTGATAGTCAGGCCCAAACCTGTGCCACCGAATTTTCGGGTGATCGATTCATCAGCCTGACTGAAGGGGCGGAATAGCCGTGCCAGCTGCTCGGCAGTCATTCCGATACCGCTGTCAGCCACCTCCACGCACAACAGATGACCGGCCTCAGGATCCTCAGAGCGAACGGTCATTGTGATTTTTCCGGCTGGAGTGAACTTAATGGCATTGCCCAGCAAGTTCGTCAAAATCTGTCGTAATCGCATCGGATCAGTTTGAATGAATCGTGGTATGGGGCATTTGATAATGACTTCGAATTCGAGCCCTTTTTCTGACGCTCGGGGGCGCACTACGGCAACTAGGTCTGCTAGCAATGTTGTTACTTCGCAAGGCAGACTCTCAACTGTCATCAGGCCCCCCTCAATCTTTGACAAGTCGAGAATTCCGTTGATCAAGTCCAGAAGGTATACGCTGTTCCTGCGAATAATCTGAACGCATTCCAGACGTTCGGCGTCGGGCTGGTTCGGCTGCAGGATGATGTCGGCAAACCCCATTATCGCGGTCATCGGAGTACGAATTTCATGGCTCATGTTTGCCAGGAATTCGCTTTTTGCACGATTGGCCAATTCGGCGGCTTCCTTGGCTTTGGAAAGATCGACCTCAGCCCGTTTACGCCCCGTGATGTTGCGCAGGATTTTCAAGGCGCCAACGAGCCGGCCGTCCGAGTCCTTAATAGGGGATATTGTCAGTGAGACGTCAATACGCCGGCCATCCTTTGCCAACCTGACCGTTTCATAGTGCTCCACACGTTCTCCTTTGCGAAGTCGGTCGAGCAGTTCAGGTTCTTCGTCCAGCCGGTCCGGGGGAAACAAGAACGATACCGGGCTTCCCACTACTTCTTCCGCCGTGTAACCGAACATCCGCTCGGCGCCGGGGTTCCAGGTAACAATGGCGCCGTCAACTGTCTTACTTATGATCGCATCATCAGAATATTCAATGATCGCGGCCATGTGGGAGTTGAGCGCCTCTGCCGCCTTGCGCTCCGTGATGTCCCGGATGTTGCACTGAATGACGTTGTGTTCGCCTTCGCGATAAACATTGCTGACAAATTCCACCGGGACGCCGCGGCCACTTTTATGTTTCAGCGGAACATTATCGTAGTGGATGCTGCCTCGCTTTCGTAGGGTCGCCAATGCTGCTTTATTAGCTTCCGAATCGCAGAAAACGCCGATCTCCCAAAGTTCCTTTCCCAAAAAATGCTCGATCGGAAATTGCAGAAAGTCCAGCATAAATCGGTTGACGTCCACAACCTTTCCCGACACGGCGTCGAGTATGAGAATGCCGTCGCGTGCTGTCTCGAACAGCCGCCGATACCGAACTTCTGAAGCCTGGATTCGTCTGGTGGTCGTGTGTCGATGTCTTACCCCGCGAATGCTTACGGCAACGTTAATAATTTTGCCTCCCAATCGGCCGGCGATGCGGCGGTGGCGCGAAATGCGTCGGAAGACCACGCAAACGCCAATCGCGTTTCCACCGTCATCCCAAATTGGCGCTGCGCTATCATCAATGGGAAATTTGCTGCCGTCTCGCGACACGAGCATGCTCAGACCGGCCAGTCTGCTGATGGGGCCTTCCCGAATTGCCCAGGGTACCGGGCTCTCCAAAGGCGGCGCGCTCGTGCGTCGACGATGTTAAATACCTTGTCAAGCTGCTCCTTTAATGCCTCTTCCTGCGGCCATCCCGTAAGTTTCTCAGCCTTCGGATTCATGTAGGTGACTAGGCCGTCTGCATCCGTGACAATTACCGCGTCAGCGACCTTGGATAGCGCGCTTTCAAACCGGGTTCGTTGCCGTACAGATTCGCAAGGGAGATATTTATCGTGGGTGGCGCCGCCGTCGAGCGGGCTCCCCGGTCGATCAACTGTGTTTGAGTCGCGACCACCTAAGAAATTCTCGATTACCTCGCGCATAGAAACCCACCCTTTTTGGCATTCGGCAACGAACGGCTTGGCCAGACAATGGGCCGCATGGCTCCATCGGGTCCGCACCTTCACCCACGAGTGCCGCGATCAACGCCGGGCAGCTCTTTGATTTGCCTTCACAAGCCAAGCGGTTGCGAATGGATGTTCAATGCCGAATCTGTTGCATCGTGATTTGCATTTATTGTAGTCGCAACTATCCAACATCGTCAGCGTGAAGAGCCCTACTGAATGCAAATATTCGATTCTCAACGAATATTTCGACAATCTAAAGATTCGCTTTTGCTTGAGTGGTGATCCATCCCGCCCGATAAGGTTCGGATCGAGCGTGTGAACTCCGGCAGTAAAGTGGGGCCGTCTCAGCGCTGCTTTGGCGCAACTTCGCCCAGTCCCGCCCTGGATATTCCATATGACCCTAAAACGGAAAATAATTGGCGTATCGTTCACGAGTGCTCTGCTGGTGACCTTGGTCGGACTTGTGGGCGGATTCGGCCTATTTCGATCGACGGGTGTCTTCGGCAAGATAGACCGCCTGGAACTTCCCGCGGTTGATGACACAGAGCAGATTGCCCGAGCTGCAGCCCGGATCCATTTGGAAATTGGTTCCTATCTCGCGGTAGTTCAAAACGGGCAAACGAAGGACCTTGCAGAGCAGAAATCATCCATTGACAGGCATTTTAAGCAGATTGATGGCTGCATTGCCCGCCTTAAGGACAGGCTTGTGAGAGAGGCAGGTCAACTCGTCCGCGATACGCCTGAGGCAACACAAGGGCGTGCCGACCGCGAATATGTTGATTTGATGACGAGCGGCGCTCATTCATCGCGTCGAGAGTGGGCGGATCTCAGCTCGGCGGTTGAATCCCTGGCGATGCCTCGAAGCACTTTGGCACAAAGTAAACGGGTGGACGGCGCCATTCGCTCATTGCTGGAAGCCGCATTGGATTATCAGCAGGCGGCTTCGGGGGATATGAGGCGTCTGGTGGCGGCTGAGCGAAAGCGGGCGGCCAACTCGATGAAGCTTCTTGCCGTGGTCGCGGTCGCCGCGATCGGCCTGGCGCTTTGGCTCGGTGGGAATGTTGCCGTACCGCTTGCAAAACGGCTGGCGCGGATGAAAGAGGCAACGACCAAAATCGGTGGTGGCGATCTGGACGTTCGTGTCGACGTGGGTACGCCCGACGAAATCGGGCAACTCGCGGCGGCGTTTGACGAGATGGCGGGAGGATTGCGGCGGTCGCGGGATGAAGTCCGCGAGAACGACTCCAAGTTCAGGGAATTGGCTGAAGTGATCCGCGAAGTGTTCTGGGTAAGCGACACGACATGCACGAAGATTCATTACGTCAGTCCCGCGTACGAAGAGATATGGGGGCTTTCGCGGGAAAGCCTTTACGCCAATCCCCAGTCTTTTGTCGAGGCGATTGTTCCGGAGGATCGCCAGCGCGTCATCAGTGCGATTGCGGATATCGGGACGATGGACGAGGAGTATCGGATTGTGCGGCCGGATGGCACCACGCGATGCATCCATGCCCGCGGGTTTGCGGTCCGCAATGACCTGGGGGAAATTCGTCGCGTGGCCGGAATCGCTTCCGATGTCACCAAGCAACGAACCGCGGAAGACGGGTTGCGCAGTGCGCATGCGGAATTAGAGCATCGCGTGGAAAAGAGAACTGCGGAACTGCAGCATGCCAACGAGGCGTTGCGCAAAAACGAAGCGGACTTACAGCACACCAAGGCCACTGCCGAGGCGGCGAATCGCGCCAAAAGCGAATTTCTGGCCCGGATGAGTCACGAGATTCGCACACCGTTAAATGGCGTCATCGGCATGGCCGATCTTCTGCTCGACAGTGGACTCACCGCCGAGCAGAACAGCTATGCAGGTCTTGCCAAATCGTCCGCGGACGCACTGCTCAGCCTTGTCAACGATGTCCTGGACTTCTCCAAAATAGAAGCCGGCAAACTCGAACTGGAACAAATTGAGTTCGAAATACACCAAATCGTCGAGTCGACGGTCGCGATGCTTTCGCCAAAGGCTGCGGAGAAAGGGCTGCAAATCGCGTCTTTTGTCGATCTCCGCGCGCCGACACTACTGCTGGGCGACCCGGACCGGCTTCGGCAGATCCTCATTAATCTCATCAACAACGCTTTGAAATTCACGGAGCACGGAATGGTCACAATCCGTGTCAGCGTTGAAGAAGAGCCTGGAACCGCGTACGGCTCGCAAAAACGCCTGAGGTTTGAAGTGCAGGATACCGGCATCGGTATTCCAACGGATCGCCTGCACCGCCTTTTCCTGCCGTTTTCGCAGGTCGACACTTCCACAACCCGTCAATACGGAGGGACAGGACTTGGGTTGGCAATATGCCGCGAACTCATCGACCTGATGGGCGGCAAAATGGGAGTGCGAAGCGAGGTGGGTCAAGGTTCAACATTCTGGTTCGCGATTTCTTTTTCCACCGTTTCGTTGGGCGCAGCGGTCGAATTAAACGCCGCCGACGTACTTCCAGGGAACCTCCATGTGCTGGCGTTGAGTGCGGAGCAGATTCAGCGAGAGATTTTGTGCCATCAGTTGGCAGCCTGGGGAATTGAGGCGGCCGCCGCCGCAACGGCGGAGGAAGCCATAAAAGCTGTACACGAATATGCCGCATCTGATCGACCGATCCGCGTGGTACTCGTTGACTCTTCCCTACCGCAATCAAGCAGCCCCGCTTTCGCGAGGCATATGCGCGCGGATGCCGCCTGCAGGCAAATAGCGTTTCTGCTTCTTACACCTGTGGAAGCGCCGGTAAAAGAAAATTCCTTGGAAGAGGCAGGGTACATGGCGCAGGTTCCCAAGCCGGTTCGGCAATCGCAGTTGTTTGATCGGATAATGGAGGCGATTTCGCATCAACCTGCGGCAGCGCCGGTTCGGAGATTCGTCTGCCGACCGTCGTACCGCCGGTCATGCCGATCGTGTTGGCGAAACGTGGGGCTCGAATCCTCCTCGTTGAGGACAACATCGTGAATCAGAAGGTTGGAGGAAAGTACCTTGAGGCGACAGGGATACGACTACGACATAGCTAATAACGGGCAGAAGGCTGTCGAAGCTGTATCCAACGGAAATGCCTACAGCCTGGTGCTCATGGACTGCCAGATGCCGGTGATGGACGGCTTTGAAGCGACCGCTGCTATTCGCCAGGCGGAAGCCTCGGGGAAATTGAAGCACCCAACGGCAAGTCGAGTTCCAATTGTTGCGCTGACGGCCAACGCGGTTAAGGGGGATCGAGAAGCGTGCCTGGCGGCGGGGATGGACGATTATCTGAGCAAGCCGCTCAACGCCAAAACCATGGTCGAGACGATTGAGTGCACGATGAAACGGCTCTCGCTCGTGCCAATGGTTCCTGGGGCGCAAGGCATTCCAACGGAGGCTGCACGCGCGAATTCCGCCGCCGCAACAGCGGTCCAATCTCCGCCCCCGCTCGATTACCCTGGCACATTGAAGAACTGCAACGGCAGCGACATCTTTCTTCGGGAGATCACCGTAGACTTTCAATCACAGGCGAATGGCGATCTTGAGAAAATGACCGAATCCATGGGCGCGGGTAATGCCGACGGTGTCGCGGCGGCAGCACATAGTCTGAAGGGGGCCGCCGCATACCTCTGCGCGAGCCTCTGCGGCGATGCGCGGAAGAATTGGAAAGTCTCGCAAAAATCGATGCCTTGGAAACTGCCGAAACGCGGATCAAGGACCTGAAGTGCGAAGTCGATCGGTGCATTGATTACATTCACAGTCATTCAGCCAAGTCGATTGGGGCCGAGACCCGCATTGATCGTGAGCAAAACACCCCGGTGGGTGGAGCCCAGGATCTCGAAGGAAGCACTTCATGAATATCGTGATTGCCGACGATAACGCGGTGGCATTAAAACTCCTTCGCAATTCACTTACTCAATTGGGGCACGATGTTTGCGCTGTGGTTAACGGCAGGCAGGCCCTGGATGCGTTGAATGATGGGAAATGCAGGATGGTTATTGCCGATTGGCAGATGCCGGAAATGGACGGATTGGAGCTCTGCCGAAACATGAGAGCGGCCGGGTTACCGTCGTATGTCTATTTTATTTTGCTTACTGGTCGGGGAGGTAAGCAAGACAAACTCGAAGCATTGTCGGCCGGGGCGGATGACTTTATTACCAAGCCGTTCGATCGCGCGGAGCTGGCAGCCAAGCTCCTTGCTGCCGAGCGGTTGTTGTCCCTAGAAACTCGCGCCTTAACGATCTTTGCGTTGGCAAAACTCGCAGAATCGCGCGACCCGGAAACGGGTACGCATCTCGAACGGGTCCGCAGCTATACCCGCCTTCTGGCCCAGGCGCTGGCGACGAGGCCGGAGTATGCGGCCGAGGTCACCGGCAGTTTCATCCGGACCATTTTTGAAACCAGCCCGCTTCACGATATTGGCAAGGTTGCCATCCCGGATTGTGTGTTGCTCAAGCCGGGGAGACTCAACGATCAGGAGTTCGAGATTATGAAAACACACACAACTCTCGGCGCCCAAACATTGCAGGCGGCGCTCAAGGAGCACCCTGGCGCGGAGTTTCTTCAAATGGCTAGCCAGATCGCCCTCACGCACCATGAGCGGTTCGACGGCACCGGCTATCCCCGAGGACTGAGTGGAAACGAAATTCCGCTTTGCGGTCGCATCATGGCAGTGGCAGACGTCTATGACGCTTTAACTTCCAAACGGGTGTACAAGCCCGCATTTGACCACCTTGTCGCCCGCTCAATCATTCGGGAAGGCTCCGGAAATCATTTTGACCCCGTGCTTGTCGATGCTTTCAACACGCTGGAAACTCGGTTCTCGGCCAACCGCGCGGCTTTCAATGAAGCAGTTGGCCAGGCCGCATAATCGGGCGGGAAGGCGCCGGAAAAAGTCCAAACGAAATGAACAATGCCCATGATCCTGCTCATTGATGACGCGCTTTTTTGCCGGGAACTTGTCAGCAGAGCCTTGCGTCAGGAAGGTTATGAAGTCATCACGGCGGCAAATGGTCGTGACGGACTGGCGGCACTCCAGAAATGTATTCCCCAGCTCATCATCCTGGAAAAAGAAAAGGGGACATCCATCATTTCCTCTTCCGCGGTCGCGTCGCGGTTCACCCGCAAACCGTGCAATAACGGACGCCATCGACGGCTCAAGAATTTGTTTCACGGCCTTTTTCTCTCTCGCCCGCCGCTTCGATCAGCCTGCGTTCCCGCTCGATTTCCAGCGTGAGTTCTTCTTCACTGGGGAGGAATTGCAGATACTTCGACGCGAAAATCTGGCAGCCCTCGCTCAGCACGGAGTATTTCGCGACGGCTTCCGATTTGTCTGAGCAGAGAATCAGGCCACCAAGGGAAAAAGAAAAGGGGACATCCATCATTTCCTCTTCCGCGGTCGCGTCGCGGTTCACCCGCAAACCGTGCAATAACGGACGCCATCGACGGCTCAAGAATTTGTTTCACGGCCTTTTTCTCTCTCGCCCGCCGCTTCGATCAGCCTGCGTTCCCGCTCGATTTCCAGCGTGAGTTCTTCTTCACTGGGGAGGAATTGCAGATACTTCGACGCGAAAATCTGGCGGCCCTCGCTCAGCACGGAGTATTTCGCGACGGCTTCCGATTTGTCTGAGCAGAGAATCAGGCCACCAGGGGACATCCGGTCTTTGGCCCTTTTTCGGGACCGCGTTCACTCTTACTGTCTCTCCACGATCGAAGCGATTCGCTGCCTCGCCCACGCTGAATCCTGCGGTCCCAGTGCCGGCTCCGGCGGGCGGCGATAGTCGATTGCCAGGTCGTAGGCGAGCGCATCGAAGATGTGAGTTAGCGCCTGCTGCAGGTTTAGCGGAACATCGGCATCGCCGGCGAGCAGTGGCACTGGTACTTCGGGCAACGGTTCGCTGATCGCAATCGGCCATACCTGCGTGAGGGGCCGACGCCCGGCGCGGCTGAGGAATACGAAATACGGAAAAGCCGGCAGCGGCGTCGTCATCGGCACGCGGCGTCCCGCCCTGAGTAAATCGATTTCCATCAGGTGAGCGCTGCTGAGAAGCAGCCTTTGACGTCGTGCCAGATATTCTGCGTATCCTTCGCCACGCTTGTTGGTGGGTGAAAGGACCTCGATTACCGTTACCAAACGACGTTCAGCAACATCGCGAATCTCCACCCAATGGATCGGCACGCGCGACGGCATTACCGTTTCCAGTTCGATCGGCGCGTCCTTCAGCGCGGTCGCGCTAACGCTTGCGCCCGCCGGCCCGACCTGGGCGACAGCAATATCAGGAAAAATATCGCGCCCGGACCCTTCTCCCGCGACAACCGCAATCCCTTCCTCGGACTCCGGCCAGTCCATGACGAACCGTTTCTCCATCAGGGCCATGTACCGCGGGCGCAGCCGTGGCGCTAACTGGCGGGAGATCTCCGCAACCAGTTGTCCGTGAACGGTCGTCCAGAGATCGCCTTCAAGATAGGGGTCCATTCCTGGAAACGGTGAGGGCATAGCGGCCTTTCACAATGGCCGACGAATGCGCCAGCCACGTTTTCGGCGCATTATACGGCTAAAAGCGCAATTCTGCAGTTGAAGAGGGTCGTGACCGATTCGGCGCGTTTTTCACAGCAGCGGCGAAAGCAGCGCAACTCCGCCAGGGAATCACAGCGATGCCAGATAGGGAACAAGATTGTTGGCCTGGGGGCTGCCGATGCCGGTGGCGAGGTCGTAGCCAGTTGCGGCTGAGTAGCCGTTGATCGTCGTTTTGGTGGATCCGGTGAAGTTCTCGTTACTGGCGAGGGTGATGTCATGGATTCCCTTTGACCGAGGCGAGATAGAGGGCGGTTCCTCCGATGGCCAGGACATTGGGCGAAGTAGCGGGGAAGACGGGCGTAGAGCCGTCGCCGCTGGAGACGGAAATGGCGGTGGTCCGTCAGCCGGCGGGTCAACAGGTGGTTTGGCGCCTGCCAGCCACCGGCGAGTTTGCTTCGCGAGGTCCAAAAATCGCTCGGCCGAAACGATTTGGGGCCGGGCGGGCGCGAGCCGTTGGCCTTGCTCCGGGAGGTGAACTTTTTGCTGCTCGCGCGGCCGGGCTGGAACTTCGACCGGGAGAGTCCGCCGGAGGCGTATCAAAATGTGAAGGCGAATTTGTCGGATTGGCTGCCCGACGGATGGAAGGTGAGAAAGCCCCCGCAGCCAAGCCAACATTCGCGATCACGAAAGCGCTTCGGCCACGGGATGCCGACCGCGGCGAATGAGCGGCTGGTGGTTTTATGTTGCATCAGCCGGCCGTGGGCGACGACCGACGACGACGCACCAAAAACGCCGTCCCCAGGGCGAGTAGCAGTGTGCCGCTGGCCGGCTCCGGAACCGCCAGGTCGTACCCGATGACGTTCAGGGCCGTGAGCTCATTCACTCCCAAGTCCGGATTGTTGCCGGGATACGCATACGCGTCCTGCACCTGCGGGCCGTAGCCCGGGGGAATGGCGGGAAAGCTGAGCCAATCTCCGTAGTCCTCAGTCCCGCCGTTGACGTTTTGATTGAAGTCAGACAGGACGGTGTAGCCTCCATCGATGGAGAAATAAGCGCTCTTCGCAGAAGTACTAAAGCTGCGGACGCCCTTCGCGGAATAGCGGTAGAGATCCAGGGGGCCGACGAAGTCCGGCTGCTGATCAGTGGGTTGGAGTGACGAGCCCCCGCCGCCGATGCCGAGGACCTCATCCAGCTCGTGCAGCGTCTCGGCCTTCAGACTGTAGTTGCTGCCGTTGTTGGGTTTTGGCGGGTATGAGTTCGTCGGATCAATATCGATGACCGAGTCGTACGAGTTTCCATCGGAAGCCGAAATTTGAGGAGAAGTGGAGGTGCTAAATCCCAAAGCCCTCGCGTTGGGTGTGGTGAAGCCGATAAGAAGATTACCGTTAACGGGACTGCCCGGGTTTTGAACCGTCGGAGCCGGCCCCAGGGAAGCGAACGCGGTTTTTTGGGCGCTGGTCGCGCCCGGGGCCGTGTCAACGGCCTTCAGTTTGTCGTAATAATCTGGTATGGGACTACCTGTAGAAGGATCTGTATAAGGACCGTAGGGGGCAAAAAATTGGGCGGTGGTGTTGTCGAAGCCGCCGCCGGGGTTAGTGTCCTGGAAGAAGACTGAGACGGTGATCGGAGTGCTGATGTGCGATTCTAAATCCGTGATGGCCGAGTTGATCGTTCCCTCGATGGCAGCGGCGTTGGGATCGTTTATTATCGTTTTCGGGTCGAACGTAGGCGTGATCACGAGGTTGGCGTGGGCACGGCCGGGGGAGACGGCGCACAAGGCCACCATCGCAACCAGGGCACTGGCCCCAGCTACAGGGGCTGTTCTCGGCGACCCAGGACGACGATAAGATGCGATTGAGCGATTAAACATTGCAGAAAACTCCCATTCCTTTTCGAGCACTTCAAGTCAGAAAAACAAAGCTTCAGGGACACCGTTTGGACGGCGGCATAACGCCGCGGATTTATTCAACCCAGAACACCTGAAATGTAACCCACGCAGGTCATCCTTGCGGGACAATCACAAGCTCGCGGGCCGACGTAGTCGATCTGGCGCGTTCACAGCCCAATTTCATACCATGGTTCGTGCCCACATGCATCTAAGACCTGTTTTTTCAAGCACATTACAAGATATGGAAATTTTCCTCCGGGGCCGCTCTGAAGGGAAAGTTCAAACGGGACGGTACTTCCTCCACGCCGATCAATCGCGGACCGATTCGATTCGATCGGCGAAGACGCGGATGAGTTTATGTAATGGCAGCAGCGACTCGACGCGCGGCCACGTGTTGGCGAGAAGCGTTTCGAACGCGGCTCTTCGGAGATTACCAGAACGCAAATGGACGACCCATGGCGGCGGGGTCGCGTCCATGATGCGGTCGGCGAAATCGGCGTCCTTGCTGACGATCACGAACGCATTTTGCATGGCATGGGTCCACAACTCGCCGTCCGAAGGGCTGGGCCGAGCGAGGTGGCATGAATCACGGGCAACGACGGAATGAACCGCAGAGGGATCGGGACGTTTTCGTCGAACAGGAACCCCTTCACGCAACAGCCCCCACCTCGAAATGATGCTTGAGTAGCCGCGCGGAATAGGCCAGGCAGGCGAGCACATCGTCGCGCGTGAGCGTCGGGTAGCCTGCGAGCACGTCGTCGATGCTGTCGCCGGCGGAGAGGAACTCAAGCACGGTGCTGGCCGTGATGCGCGTCCCTTCAATGGCTGGCTGACCGTTGCAGATGTCAGGATTGATGATGATCTTCCGCATTTCAAGATTGTAGCAAGCGGTAAATCGCGTAGATAGATGATCATTCAGGGCTTCAAAGAATATTGCGCCCTGGGGTTCTTTCAGGGGCGTTGCTGAAAAACCCGAAGAAGCTGTTAGCCCGGATTATTCACCACGGAGGCACGGAGGCCACATTGAAGTCATGGCGGTTATTGAACTTATCGCCGACCGGGCCGTCCTCGGAGAAGTGATAGTGCTGCTGCGATCTCACATTGATCAATTTTGTCGGTGCTTCTCTGTGGCCTCCGTGCCTCCGTGGTGAGTCCTGTTTTTCCTCGCACCCGAAGAAGCTGTTGGTGCAGCTCGGGCAGGCTCAGGCAGCGCGGGTCATGAGGTTCGCCAGCACCAGGGAAATTGCTGTGAAGGCGGCGACCAACAAGACTTACGTGCGCGAGGCCGTGGCGGCCGAGAAGGGCCGGGCTGAAGGTCGAGACGAAGCCCACAAAAACTTCCCCGTGCCGGAGGAACTGAGGGAGAAGTTCCGCATCGATCCGCGGTTTAACCGTCTAAGTTCAATCTTTCCTTGGTATTCTCTGTGAGCCCTGCACCTCTGTGGTGAATTTTCCGGGTTTCGTTATGGACCGTCACCCGGCGGGTCAACCGGTGGTTTGGCGCCCGCCAGCCACCGGCGTGCCCACCGGGAGTAATAATCGCTGCTCGTCGAACTCTGAATTTGCTTGGCGAGCTTCAAACCGCTCGGGCAGCAGGCAGACCATTATATTACGGTCCGCGTCACGTTCGCGTGAGGCGACGGAAGGCGAATTGCGTCCGCCTGTTTCGGCCCCGCGCAGTCGCGGCTGTCCGTTAATGTCGACTTACTGTAGCGTTGTCGCATGGAATGCGGCACGCGACGCACTGCCTAATCTCTATATGTCAATCCTTTGCATCCATGGCGGCCGCAATCTCATGTGTCCCGATGTCGCACCCTATCGGGCGGCAGGGCGAGCCGTCCTCGCCGGGCATCTTCCGCTAGGCAACTTTTCCCGCCCCGCTCGGAGGTAACGCGACGTTTCGTGAACGCTCCGGGCCGAGAAGAGGTAAGAATGTAGAACGCAAGAAACGGATGTCGATATGGAGAATCGGATCTCTCCCGTCAATTGGGTCTCAGGATGCCGTCGCGGATGAAATCACGAGCAAAGTAACACCCATAAGTCTCTAGCAGGAAGGCGTGCCTACTCGTGCCGGTCTACGCTGCTTTATGATGTCGATGCGTCGGCTTCGCTCGAAAGCACTGCGATTGGTGGAGGCGGCATTGTTCAGTCCCAAGCAGCAAGGAAGCTTGCCTGATGTCGGCCGTATCTCCCAACACCAGCCTATGCCCGCTGCCCAGCGCCTTGCTGCTTACGGATGCACGAGCGACGTCATCATTCGGCTGGATGAAAAGCTCTCTTCCCCCGATCAACTGGACTATCTCGACCTTTTACCGAAGCAGAGCAACCACACGCCTGTGCTCACCGCCGTCGCCGAGCATCAGGGCACCGCACTGCTCTATCTCGTGACGCGAGCGGCGATGTGCGAAGCGACGCGAAATCACTTGCCTCCGTGCGTCGTCAATTGGCCAATCGTAGCGACCCGGCGTGGCTCGGCGTCGTGCGTCCCGGTTCGCTGGAAATCTTCCCCATTGGTTTTCACGAGGCTGCCGATGTGCTTCCGGTCAGAACCATTGAGGAAAACAGCCCGACGGCACCGATGTTCTTCCAGAGCCTCGTGCATGGCACCTTTGAGGAAAATCATCGCTTGCGCGGCACCGATTACGTCTTCCACAAAATCTTTAATCTCCTTACACGCACGACCAACGAGTTCGTCCCAAAGGAAGGCAAAGGAAGATTGGACGCGCTCGAAGTTCTTTCGATGGCCGGTCGTGCGCTGTTCTTCCGGTTCCTCATCGACCGTGACATCGTACTGGCCCACCGAACTTCACGGACCGGATGGCATCTGCTCAGCTGCAAGCGAACTCAAAGACGCTTTCTCCACGGCGGAGAAAGCTGCGCAAACTTCTGCCTGGCTCGACGTGACCTTCAACGGCGACTTCCTCCCGCTCATCGATGAAACCATCCCCGCCAACAATCGCGATGCTCGCGAAGCGGCGTATCTTCGCTTCTTCAAGCGCACCGAGCATCTCGTTGGGAAGCGAATCTTCACCCATCTCTACGCTATTCTCCGCGGCTGGCGAGCCACGGGAGATACTGTCCAAACCGAAATCGACTGGGCGACCTCGATTTCGCGCACATCCCTGTTGGCGTGCTCAGTCAGGTGTATGAGAGCTTCAGTCACCGCGCCGATCCGCGCACTGCGCGTGATACGAGCGTCCACTACACGCCGCGCACTATCGCCGGATTGATGGTCGAGGAAGCCTTCGCCGCCACGCGAGATAAGGCAGGCGCCAAGGTCCTCGATAGCTCATGCGGCGCGGGCATTTTCCTTGTGCTCGCGTTCCGCCGCCTCGTCCGCGAGCAATGGAAGGGCGGCGAACGGCCCAGGACATCGGTCATCCAGAGCATTCTCTACAAGCAGGTGCGAGGGTTCGATATCAGCGAATCCGCTCTGCGCCTCGCCGCCCTTGCGCTCTACATCACCGCCATCGAACTGAATGCCAGCCCGCATCCGCCGCAGGCGCTCAAGTTCCCGCGCAATCTACGCGGCGAGGTGCTCTATCGTTTCGGTGGCGAGGAAGTCGAAGGGAAGTCGGCATTTTCGCTGGGGAGTCTCGGCCCGGAAGTCTCACCGGACTTCGACAAGACCTTGACATCGTCATAGGCAATCCGCCATGGACTCCACTGCGCGACGACAAAGACGAGGATGGCAATACAGATGCGAAAACGAAAAAGTCTGCCACTGATAAACGGAACAGAGAGTTCACCGCTATAGGTCAGCGTGTACTCGCTACACGTGGGTTTGCCGAATTAGCCAAACGCTATCAAAACCCGGATAAGAATCCTGACCTGCCTTTCCTGTGGCGTGCGATGGAGTGGGCGAAAGATGGCGGCGTCATCGCACTCGCCATGCCAGCGCAGCTCTTCGGACGCACGTCGGGAAAGGGTTTCGAGGCGTGGCGTGCCGTGCTCAATAGCGTTGAGGTGACAGGGCTCATCAACGGAGCGGACTTGCGAAAGACTGCTGTGTGGGACGGAAATCGATATACCTTTCTGTGTCTTCTTTGTTCGAAACTCTATCCCGGCCCCGGACCATCGCTTTCTCTATTCCGCGCCCAGCTACGAACATGAACTCAATGGACGTGAACGCTTCCGTATTGATTACGAGTCCGCCCAACCGCTTAGCGACAGCTCGAGTGGAAAAGCAGCCTGTCGTTGCTTAAGACGCTGGCACTTGGGACATCGTTGGATGTGGAGGTGATGGAGAGATTGACGAATCCCAGAATTCGCGACTCTATCGATCGCTGGCTGGAATGGGATCAGAACTGGCACACAAACTGGGAGAGGGCTACAACCGCAGCCCCCTCGGAGCGAGGACGGGTTCACCTCAAACATTCGTAAAGTTCTTGGCCAAGCTGCCTGTATTCAAAGCTCCAGAAACACGGATTTCGAGATCGAATACGACTCGCTACAAACTTACGAGGAAACTCTACGGCGCGAACACTAAAGGTGAAGTCTCCGCAAACAAGCCGACGAAGCAAAGAGACTTTTCCAGCCGCCGTCTTGTGATCATTCCGCGAGCTGCCGGGCGACAATCCTATCTCCCGCGAGCATTCATAGCCGTCAACAAGCCGTTGCTTTTTCCAAAAGCTTACTATGGCTACTCCTGCGCTAAACATCCCGAGTCGACAACGATCTCTTCGTTCATCTATCTTCTGCCGCACAGCGCTGCGTTTCGCCTATTTCTGCTTCATGTCTAGCACATCCCTCAGCGTTGACCAGAATGATCCTCAAGAAAGCTGAGATTCGATGCAATTTCCATTCCCTGACCTCGCAAAGCCCTCTGCGCCGACAAACAAGGCTGCCATCCGCAGCCTCGCGCATCGGCTTGCAGCACGACGCACAGAAGCCGTGGCGTGAGATCAACGAGTTCATCTTCCAGTCTCTACGGGCTTGACGCCGACGCCGGTGCAGGTAGTCACAGACACGCTTTTCGCCGCCGCCTCTTATCGCAAGGCAGGCAAGACCGCGCTCGACCGCACGACTCGCGACACTCGCTCCGGTTTCGTGCAAACACTTCGTGATGAATTGGAGCCATTACTTCGATGTCTGCGGTGAACACGCTGCCGTACGAGAAGCGGAATTCCAGCCAGATATTTGGCGCGAGCCGTGTTCTTCCTCACCGTCTCCCGAGAGGCCGACTCAGTGACCATCAATCCAAGTCTGATGCGAAAAGCGATGGAGGCGGCTAACCAGCGCGGATGCAGTCGAATCATCGTCCAAGCGCCCGGCAAACGCGGCCTCCTCATCGGCCTGCTCAACCAGCGCCGCTGGTGGACGGTTACCCGGGCCCGTCTGTGCGCACAACACATCATCCGCGAGCAACTCACGCGCCTGCGGTCTCCCGGAGCACGTATGAGTTCAGCGGCCATATCGGTTTTTTCACGCTCAGCGTTCGGCCCGATCTCTACCATCTTCCTCATCCTCGCCTCGGCCTGCCCGTCATCCTGCTCATTCGCCGCGTTCTGCTCCGCGCCTTCGATTTGCTGCGCGAACAGAAGTATAATCTCGCTGACGCCACCGAAGACCAGTACCGCCGCTCTTCGCAGCACGATTGAAAACGATCTGCGTCAAACGGGTGAGGTGAAAGGCTTCAACAAACGGACCTTTGAGTTCGTGGTGCGTCAAGGACAGTGGCGAAACTTCAACGGCACACTCCTCACTAAAACGCCCGACCTCTTTTTCAAACTGCGCGACGACGATCAGCCAACGCGCCTGCGTGCTCTCCGAGTTCGACGGCCTCTTTATCGAGGCTAAGCCCATGGACGCCACAGCATCCGGCTGGCAGCAAGTACTGCGACGATGGTCTCATTCGTTTCGTGCGCGGCGACTACGCTTGGGCGATGCAGGAAGCGATGATGCTCGCATACACCCGCGACGCAGGACA
The DNA here is from genome assembly GCA_963754335.1 of uncultured Phycisphaerales bacterium. Classification (GTDB taxonomy): domain Bacteria; phylum Planctomycetota; class Phycisphaerae; order Tepidisphaerales; family Tepidisphaeraceae; genus JBBSDP01. Next base: position 591,491 of record CAVWFQ010000003.1, on the reverse strand, counting down.
ATCTCGGGACATTTGATTCCCGCAATGAACGCAAGTGGACCGAATGACATCACTTGCGACGATTGACCTTCCCCACAGCTTGTCCAGTGCCCGCCGCCTCAGCACGCTCCGAAGCAGAAACTGTCCATATCAGCCATCACAAACGCAATTTCCAGTGGCCAAACGGAAAAGGATCAGCCACTGACATTACCGTGTATCACCTCTGGCATCGTGGTTCGTAACCGATCGGGCAATGATCTGAACCGGCGGAAGAAAAGCGGGGCGTCTCTGAAATGCATCCAACAATCAGCATGGAGTATTATCCTGCAGCAGATTAGCACGCAAGTTGGGAATGATGGAAAACGCAGTTGCGAGTTCTGCTGGTGTCCCGCCGCTCTTGAGCTGCGCCGCAAGCGCTATGGGTTGTCGGCCGGCGGGTCAACAGGTGGTTTGGCGCCTGCGAGCCATCGGCGTGCCCACCGGGAGTAATAATCGCTGCTCGTCGAACCCTGAATTTGCTTCGCGAGGTCCAGAAATCGCTCGGGGGGCACGATTTGGGGCCGGTCGGAGCCGCCGGTCATGCGCTCCCCGGCCACGGCCTCAAGGAACTGGGAAAACCAGGCCGGAGCACCGGCCGGCGGGTCAGAAAGATGCCAGATCCGAGCTTGCGCGCTATCTTCGCCCACCAGCAAGGCGCTACCATCCGGAAGGTAATCAAAACGGGTTGCACTGGTCTGAAATGCAGTGCCGCCCTGCATCTGGTGGGCCAGGCGGCACGGTCAATGGATGGCCCGTGGCCACATCCCATGCGCGCAGGCCATGGAATTCCAGCGTGAACAGGCGCCGCCCGTCGGGGCTGAAGCGAACATTGCGAACGGCCTGCTCATGGAGCAGGCTTCGGGAATGAGGGATGCCGGTCGCTGCGTCCCAGATGACCGCCGTTCGATCGCGCGAGGCGGTCGCGACGTAGCGCCCATCGGGGCTGTAGGCAACATCCAGCACGTCACCCTGGTGCGGGAGCACGAAGAGGGATTGTCCGCTGGCGGTGTCCCAGATGCGGGCCGTGAAATCGAGCGAGCCGGTGACAAGCCGCCTGACCATCGGGGCTGAAGAAGACCGTCATCACGTCGTTCTGATGCCCGGCGAGTTCGTGGAAAGGGCTTCCATCGGACGTCCGCCATACCCGCGCGATCCGGTCTGCGCCGGCGCTGGCCAGCAATTGTCCATCCGGCGAAAACGCCAGGGAACGGATGATCGCGCCGTGACGCATCTCCCGGATGGGTCGGCCGGTCGCCGAGTCCCACAGCCGGACGATGCCGTCGTTGGACCCCGTTGCGAACATCCGGCCATCGCGCGAAATCTCCGCGGGTAGAATCCCAGTGCCCAGCAGCACGGGATCAGCGGCGGGCTTGCCATCGGGGATGGACCAGACCGCAACTTCTCCTTCCGACGTGGTGGAGATCAGTCGCGACCCGTCCGGAGTGAAAAGAAGACCCCAGGCCGAGCCCTTCAGGGCCAGCGGACCGCACACCACAGCGCCGGTTTTGGTATCGAGCACTCGGATTCGAGGCGGGTTCGTCCATGCCAGAGCAAGTAGCCGACCGTCGGGGCTTAATTTGCTGCCGTCGAAGGAGCGGTCCACACCGAATGTCCGATCCTCTGGATTCTGGCGATCAAGAACCTTCCAGAGCCGCGCTGCCCCTGTTCGGGAGTCGGACGAACCGGATCTGGGATGCGACTGTGTGGTGAGAAATACCTCGCCTCTGGATTGGGCGGCGACCTCGGCGTACGCCACACGGTCCTCGTGCCGCATCGGCTCGCAGTAAGGCCGATTAGAGTCGATGTCCCATGCCTGGGCCAGTGCGTCCATTCCCCAGGTCAGGAGTTCGTGGCCGTTTTGAAAGAAGGATGCCCCGGTGAGCAGGTAGTAATGCGGCAACTCGCTGGTCAGCGGCTTGCCGGTCTGCGCGTCAAAGACCCGCGCCCAGTGGTTCAGGCCCGTGAGCGCGATACGATCGCCAGACGGACTGAACACAATACCCGTGATGTCGCCGTTGTCGGTCAGAATCTCGGTGCGCCGCTGGGCGGAGGGGAAATCCGCCACCCAGTTGTGGCCGTCGGAACCCACGACCGCAACGTGGCTCATGTCTTCGCAGACGTCAGCGTACTTGAGCGGGCTGGTTCGCAGGCTCGCCCGTTCCTGGCCGGTTGCGACATCCCACGTGCGGACGCAGGATTTGTCCCCGGCCTGCTGGGCGGTGAAGAAGCAGGCGCCGCCGACGAGAAACCTGGCCGCGACAACCGGGCCGTCGTGCGCCAGTGGCCCGATCACCACGTGGCCGGAGCTCGCGTCGAGCACGCAGACGCTCAGCTTCGTCCGGCTCAACAGATATCGACCATCGGGGCTGAACTGGACCCTGGTCACGGCCTCGCCCATGGCAACGGACGCCCATCTGGCCTTGCCGGTAAGCACGTCCCAGAGTCGCGCCGTCTTGTCGTCGGAGCAGGTTGCCAGCGACCGGCCGTCAGGACTGAACTCGGCCCAGTTGACTTTCCCCTCGTGTTTGAGCGGGGGCACGAGTTCCAGCGAGGTGGCGGCATCCCAGATTCGCGCGGTTCCGTCGAACGAGGCCGTGACGATTCGCTGGCCGCCGGGGCTGAGCCGGGCCACGGATAATTCGGCGCCGCCGGGGTGGCGGATCGTCGGCGCGGCAGGAACGGGAAATCGGCGCTGCTCCAGCACCGACATAGAGAACATCGCCGCCGCGGCGTCGTTGGGTTGGTCGCGAATGAGGGATGCTACGGTCGCCAGCGCACGGGACGACTGGCCCTGCTGGAGCAAATCATCGATAGCGCCCCATTTCAGGTCGGCGACGGTCTGCGTCAACGAGACGTTGGCGTGCCCCAGCGCGACGTTGGCGTGCCCCAGCGCAACGTTGGCGCGCTCGGCTCGCCTCCACTGCCAGAAGACTGCGCCGCCACCGCCCACGATGGCCACGACCAGCACGCACAACGCCACGGCCAAAGTGGGATTCCGCCGGCACCATCGCAGAACCTGCTCGGCGCGGCCGACGGGGCGGGCCTCGATCGGCTCACCGCGCGTGAATCGTTCCAATTCGTCGGCCACTGCCTCCGCGGAGTGATACCGCCGCTGCGGCGCCTTCTCCAGACAGCGGAGCGCGATCGTCTCCAGATCGCGATGCACTGCCGGATTGATTTGTCGCGGGGGTGTCGGCGGCCGATCGATGGCCATCATCATCGTGGTCAGCGCCGTCGATCCGACAAACGGAGGCCTTCCGGTGAGCAGCTCGTAAAGTGTGCCCCCGAGGCCGTAAACGTCAGCCGCGGTCGTCACCTCGGCCTCCGATCCGGCGGCCTGCTCCGGCGCCAGGTAACCGGGCGTTCCCAGGACGGCGGCGGCAAGCGTGAGCCCGCCGGCTTCGCGGTTGGTCAGCTTGGCCAGACCGAAATCCGTCAGACGTGGGTTGCCCCGCTCGTCAATGAGGATGTTGGAGGGTTTGAGATCCCGGTGCAATACGCCGCGCTGATGCGGAAAATCGAGTGCCCGCGCCATGCGCCTCCATCAGTTCAGCGATGCATTTTTCCTGTTGCCGGCGCTCCGAAGGACTCGCCTCGGCCTTGAGGCGAAAATCGTCCAGGCATTCGGCCAGGCTTGCCCCTTCGACCAGCTCCATGCTGAAATAATGGTGCGTCTCGCATTCGCCAGTTTCGTAGATGGGGACGATTCCCGGATGTTGTAACCGCGCCGCCGCCTGCGCCTCGAGCCGGAACCGCTGGACTGACTCAGTCGTCGCAAGTTGCCCGGCGAGGATCATCTTGATTGCCACCACGCGATTGAGGCTGCGCTGGCGGGCGCGGTAGACGATCCCCATTCCGCCGCGGGCAATCTCCGCTTCCAGCTCATAATCGCCAAATAGGGGCAGGACGCCCTGGCGGACGAAGCGTTCGGCGGCAGATCCTCCGGCACCGCCGAGGGTCGTCCGCGCACCGCTTGAACTTTGGCCGCCGCCTGCGGAGCTAAGTCCAATCTGCAAAAGGCAATAGGAACACTGGCCGCCGGCGGCATCGCTCGGCAAATTCTTCCCGCACACTCGACATTGATTCAAGGATGCTGACATCGAAATTCAAACATATTACGACCCGAAAACAAACGGGCGCAGTCTCTCTCAAGATACCGCTCTCGTCGCGGACATTACGGCCGAGTTTATGTGGTAGAGTGAAATGGCCAAAGGGGCCGCGGCGCGCATCTCGCTGAACCGGGTGAACTCCAGTAGCAGAGCATGAACGATAACGAGTTGCAATATCAGCCTGGGCAGGGAAAGGGGCGCTTTGCCACGACGCACTGGAGCGTCGTCCGCCGTGCTGGCGCCGCTGGTTCGGAGGACGCACATCAGGCTCTGGGCAAGCTGATCGAATCGTATTGGTATCCGCTCTATGCATTCGCGCGCCGCCGGGGAAATAACGATCACGACGCGATGGACCTCACCCAGGGCTACTTCACCCACCTTCTTGGCGGCGACTCGTTGGGATCAGTGTCTCCGGAGAAGGGTCGCTTCCGATCTTTCCTGCTGGCGTCTTTCACGCACTTCATCGCCAACCAGCACCGGGCCGCTAACACGATCCGCCGAGGCGGAGCGAGCAAAACCCTGTCACTCACCCATATGGATTTTCAGGCCCGCTACGACGGCGAGCGAGCCAGTACACAGACGCCGGAATTGTTGTTTGAGCGGAGTTGGGTCGAGTCCCTGCTGCTAAGCGTCCGAACGCGGTTAGAGGAGGACTACCGTAGCGCCGGAAAGTCGGAACTCTTCGTGCTTCTGGAGCCGCACCTGACTTACCGCGACGACTCTGTGCCGAGGACCGAGATCAGCCGCAAACTGAATCTGAGTCCCGGCGCTGTGGCGGTGTCCCTCCATCGCATGCGGCGCCGATATGGGGAGTTGCTGCTCGAGGAGGTCGCCGCGACCGTGAATGACCCGGCAGAGGTGGAAGATGAGCTGCGCGCCCTGATGGAAATCGTGGGGAGCACCAGGTAATTTCGGCGTCGGTGAAAGCCAAAGCTGCCGGGAAATTCCGCGACTTCCAAGACTTTGCACGTCCGCCCCGCTGCGCCACGCGCGGACTCACGTCCGCGGCTATCAATGATGCGCAGGACTTGGTCGGCGCACTTTTTTATAGCCGCGTGGCGTCAGCCCGCGCGTCTTCCCGAGCACTCAGCCCCCTCCTCCTCAGTTCACATCCCCCTTCACCCTCTGTTGCTTCTCAATCTGTTGCCGCGCGATCGGCATGCGCTGGAACTCGACATGTCCGTCGGCATAGAGAATGTTGACACCCTCGGTGACCCCCTCGAATTTCTCGTAGCAAAGGATTCGGTCCGCATTCGCGGTATTGTTCATCCCCTTGCCAATCCAGACATAGTCGCTGTGCTCTTCGATATAAGCGGCAGTTTGATCGGGAGTGAGGCCTGCCGGCGGTGGTGACGTCGATGTGCGCAGGACTGAAGAAAACCTCCGGGGTGACATCCTGCGTTTTGGCAATCTCCGCCAGGGACGGGGGAAATGCGCCGTTTTTCTGCTGGTTGGAATACATCATCGCCGCCAGGCCAAGCTGGCGCAGGTTGCTGGAGTCTTTCACGCGATTGGCCTGCTCGCGGGCGCGGTTCATCGCGGGGAGCATGATGCTTACGAGCATTGCCTGCTGAGCGACGCCGATCGACATGGGATCCGAGCCGAGCAACTCGGCTCCGGGAAACGGGCTGATGCTGCGGATATGAAATCCGTCGGCGTCGGAAAAGCTCACCTGCCCCGCCGGGCCCAGGTCGGCCAGGAGCTTCTGAAGCGGCGGAAGGACCATCGGCGGCGCTTTCACGCCGAGCAGGTCGCCTATCTGAGCCAGGTGCGAGATCGCCAGCCAGGAACCGTAAGTGTCCGGCACGGTGCGCGGCAGATCGTTGAACTGAAACGAGGTGGCGTGCCCGCCACCCAGTCGCGCGAGCAGACCGGCAAAGGCTTCGTCGTCGTTGATCGACTGGCCTTTTCCAGGCAGGCGTTCAGCCGCGGCGGCCACGACCTGCGGATAAAGACCCAGGTACAGATTTCCATTGTTGATCGCCCACGACGGCGTGATCAGCGGCACCGCAAGATAGTTCACGTCAAGCTTGCCGACTTTCGTGGCGGAAAACTTCACTTCCACCTGCTTACCTTGAAGCTGCTGATTGACCAGGTCCTGAACCGAAGTCTGTAATTTCTTGTAGGTCGCGTCGGCTTTCTGCGGATCCTTGAGCCGGTTCATGACGGTCATGCCCGCCATGCCCCTGCCGGCGACCGAAGGATCGACGAAATAGGTCCATTCGTCGCCGAAACTGCCCAGCAAATCCGTTTCAATATCAACGCCAAACATGTCCGATGCGTCGCGAAGCCCGCTGTCCAGTTTTTCTGCATAGCTCTGGTCGATTTGCGTCGCGATCTTCCGCGCCATTTGCAGCAATCCGCTGAAGCTGAAATGGCCGGCCCCCGCCATCGTCACGTTTTTGGGGATCGACAGAAAAACATCATCCGAAAGCGGCTTGGCATCGAGTAAGGACAGCAGCCCCTCGCGCGGGGCCGGTGCGGCAATGAAAACGTTGCTCCCCCACTCCTTGCCATCGAATCCGCTGGCGGCGATCACCTGCTTGAGCGAGGTCAATGCCCAGGCATCGCGTCCTTTGGGCCAATCCTCCTTCAAGTCGACATCACCAAATTGATCGATCGCGGCGTCCGCGATCGTCAGCGCCTTGGCTGCGTCGAAATAGAAAGTCAGCGCCTTTCCCTTTCCGACGACCGCGAGCATCTTCGTGAAGGTCGCATCGTGCGCCAGCGATTTGGCCCCCGCCGCGCCGGCCGCCGGAAGCTTCAGCTCTCCTTCGCCGTAGCCGACGCTTACGATCACAAGGTCTCCATCACGCACAACCTGAATCGGCGGTCCGCCCGGCGGAACGTTCTGCAATTGGGCGTCGAGTTGCTGCTTGAGCCCATCGGCTTCCTGACCGGCCTGGCAGATGAGCGCCAGATGCGGTATCGGCAGTTGGCCCGCGTTGATCGCGACATCCGCCAGAAAAAATGCAGTCGGGTGACGCCAGATCGGGCCGCCGATCGCGGCAAACAGCCGCGCGCCGGTCTCAACTTCCGGCTGCTGCTTACCGAATTTTTCGAGGAGCCGTGGAAGAACGTCATCAAAAAGCGAAGAGATGTTGGAGTCGTCAAGAAACCCTTTGAGATTCGACTTGGGAAAATCCGGCCCGAGCGATTGGCTCCCCTGCCACCCGGCGTAAAGAACCACGTTTTCCGGAACCCGATTCGCCAGCGACTGTCCCAGCGCAATGACCGGCGAAAAAGCAATAACCAGCGAAGCGATGAGACGTGGCAACATGATCGATCCTCCCGTGCGTTAGAAGGGAGCAACTATCACATGTTGAGTTCAACGAGACAAGTGGGAATTGAACAGCCGGGTCGACAGGAAATCAGCCAATGAAAAGGCCCGGCGTCAGTGATCGTGACGCCGGGCACTTTCGAGAATTCACGTTGGATGGCTTTTGGATCAGGCCCGGCGGCGACGGCCCATCAGGCTTAAGCCGAAAACCGTCAAGACGCCCAGGGAGGCGGGCTCGGGAGTGACCGAACTGATATTGTCCAGCCAGGGATGTGCGCTGGCGACGGAAAACGACAACTTCAAATCGCCGGTGTTGGTAATCGGCTGGTCGAAGAAGAATTGTTTCCACCCGCCGGACGGGGCAGTGGACGTGTCAAAAGTCTGAGAATAAGAAGTCGAGCCCACAGTGAATGTTGCTGTCAGCATGCCGCCCCCGGCAGTGCCGAATTCTGGGTGAGCACCATTGCCCCCAAAGAAACTGACCTGAAGCGTCTCGCCGGCCTGCACGACCGTATTCAGATCCTGCGAGATGCCGCCGGTGTTTGGAACCCACAACGAAAATGCGCCATCCTCCGGAGTAATGTTATCTCCGTTGTTCTGCTGATATTGGCTTTGACCGCTGACCGGATTCCAGACGCTGTCAACGGCCGTCCAATGTCCACCCCCGTCAATCGGACCGCCCATAGTTTCAAACGAGCCGTCAGCGACCGGAATGGGAGCTGCCAATACGCCGCTTCCGATGAATCCAATTGCCCCGCCGACGATCAAAACAGATTTAAGCGTCCGCATTTTCACAAGTCCTCCATTAAATTCAGGAATTGCACTAACCCGATCCACATCGAGCAAAGACAGTATGCCAATTTTTCAAGCGGCTGCAAGGAAATTTACATATTTTCGGCGGCCGTCCTGAATATTCCTTCGATTTCGGGCTTTCGTACGTCTTTTTTTCAAGCCGCTCCGCTCTTCTGTTCGAGCGGCACGATTTCAGCCGTACGATCGAGTTCGGTCCCGACCCGGTAACCGAGCAGTCGGCTCTTCATCCAGCGAATCGCCAGCAAGTCGCGGAAGCTTTTGAAGAGGCGGTTCCAGACGCCGTATTTGCTCTCGCCGTGCAGGCGGGGATTGTTGGTGACGGGGATTTCCGCGACGGTGAACCCTTCCATCTTCAGAAGCGTCGGGATGAAGCGATGCAGGCCGCGATAGAGCTTCAGCTTGCCGACGCAATCGCGCTTGAACGCGCGGTAGGTGCAGCCGGCGTCGGAGATTTGCTCGTCGCTCAGCTTGTTGCGCACCCAGTTGGCGATGCGACTGGAGATGACTTTGACAAAGGAGTCACCCTTTGCCGCGTGTGGCGACGCGTGTGCCGCAGACGCAATCCCACCCTTCACCGAGCGCCTTGAGAAAGGCTGGAATATCCGCCGGATCGTTCTGGAGATCGGCGTCCATCGTCATCACATATTTTCCGCGGGCGCGCGCAATCCGGCATCGCTGGCGGCGGTTTCGCCGCAGTTGAAGCTGAACTTCAAACCGCGCACACGCGGGTCTTTGGCCACGAGTTTTTCGATGGCGGCCCAGGAGCCGTCCTTGCTCCCGTCGTCGACGAGCAGGATTTCGCCGTCGATTCGGTTTGCGTCGAGGACTTTGACGATCGCGGCGTGAAGCAGCGGCAGGTTTTCCGCTTCGTCGTAAACCGGCACGCAGATGCTCAGGGTGGGTTGCATGGTGGTAGGCAATATGCTGTAGGCTGTAGGCAGAGAAGTCATGCTCACATTTCCCTTAGTTTGACGCCCGATCGTAGCGCAGACCAGCAGACAAGGCCCAAAGCGCCAGGCCCAGCGTCACCGTCCGCTCAGCCTGCTGCCTTCTGCCTACTGCCTGCACTCGATTATCGGACGTTTCAGGCGGGAATCTCCACCGGCTTGCCCCCGTTTTTCGCCGACTCGTACATCGCCAGGACGATCTGGACCGATTTTCGGCATTCAGGGCCGCTTGTTTCCGGCTCCTTGCCGGCGTCCCAGCTCTGAAGAATGTGCGTGATGTTCAGCGCTTGAAGGTCCGGCTGCTCTGCCGGCGGCTTGAGCGCGTCTTCATCGCCGGGGCGCACTTCGCGGAACTTGAACTCCTTCATGTTTCCTTCGATCACCGCGGTCCCGTTGAATCCGCCGATTTCGATGCGCGGGCCGGCCGGGGAACATGCCTGTCGTTCCAACGATCGTCCCCAATGCGCCGTCCGCAAATCGAAGCGCGCAGGTCAGCGTGTCTTCGACTTCCAGTTGCTTGTGCACGCGGGCATCGGCGTACGCACTGACCGACGCGATCGGTCCGACCATCCACTGCAGCAGATCGATGCTGTGGATGCTGTTGTTCATGATTGCCCCGCCGCCGTCGATCTCCTTGGTGCCGCGCAGCTCTGGTAATACTTCGGCTCGCGCACCCAGAGGACAAACGCCCCCGCCCAGGTGAGCGGCCCGAATCGCCCTTCGGCGATGGCCGACTTCACCATTCGGTTCGAAGGGTTGAACCGGTTCTGATAAATCCCGGCAAGCTTCACCTTGTGACGAGCCGCGGCGGCGATAATCGCGTCGCATCGCTCGAGGGTGATATCGAGTGGCTTTTCGATGATGACATTGACGCCGCGTTCCATTGCTTCGATCGCCGCGTCGCGATGGAAGCTGCTGGGGAGCGCGATGTGCAGAACGTCGATCTTTTCCTTGTCGAACAGGGTCTTCAAGATCGGGGTGAATCGGGAGGGAAACGCCGTGCTTGGCAAGGGCCGCGACGGCCTTGGCGTTGTCGCTGTCGCAAACGGCGACGAGCGTTGCATTGGGGACTTTCTTGAGTGCACGAACATGTGACTCGCCGGCCATGCCGACGCCTACGATCGCACAACGCCAGGTCTTTTGAGTTGCCATGTTTCTCCTTCGCGATTTCGTTGGGGCTCGAGGGATTTCTTGAGTGCCCCGACGCGCGGGCTGATGCCCGCGGCTATTAAGGAATTCCGATCCGCGCTATGAATGCTCTTGTGCGGCCTGCGCGGTCGTCACCGGGAATCCACCGGGGATCAACTCCCGGTCGCGCCGCTTCTTGCGGTAGACCAGGATCAGATTTCGCGTATAGGGAATCACGGTGAGGATGTATCCCATGATGTAGACCGAATCCTGTTGCCGCAGCGAATAGGCGAGCATCAGGACGGCGCCGATCAGGCTTTGCCACCAGAAGATCGTGGGGATCCTGCTCTCCCCCTTCTTTTCACTGTAGAGCCATTGCACGAAAAACCGGGTGAAGAAGGCGGCCATTCCCGCGAAGCCGATCGTCTTCCAGAGCCAGTAGTTGTGCTGAAACGGCATGAACCCGTTTGGGTCCTGCGGCAATTCGGCCGCCGCCAGCACGTGGGGAACAAGCGAAAGATAATGCATTAGTTCTTGAGATAGTTTTTGATGGCGTCGGCCACCGTCTTGACGTCGCCTTCGGTCAGTGCGGGGAACATCGGCAGGCTCAGGATGCGCTTTACGTAATCTTCAGTCTTCGGAAGTGACACCGGCTGGCCGTACAGATCCGTAATGGCCGGCTGGAGATGATTGGGGACCGGATAGTGGACGCCGGTCTCGATCCCCTGCTCTTTGAGCGCCTTGCCGAGCGCCTCGCGGGTGTCGTTGTTTTCCAGGCGGATCACGAACATGTGATAGACCGATTCAGTGACGCCGTCCTTGTCGGAAGGAGGAAGGGTGATTCCCTTCACACCGGCCAGCTCGCGCCGATACCAGTCGGCCGCCCGCCGCCGGCCGGCGTTCAGGTCGTCGAGAACCTTGAGCTGCTCACGACCCACGGCTGCCTGAATTTCGTTGAAGCGCAGGTTATAGCCCACCTTTTCGTGAAGGTATTTGTCCTTACGGCCATGGTTGCGAAGCATCGTGACTTTTCGTGCGATCTCTTCGTCATCCGTGGAGATCGCGCCGCCGTCGCCGTAAACCGTCAGGTTCTTCGACGGATAAAAGCTGAAGGCGGCGTGCTTGCCGTAACTAGCCGGCGCGCTTGCCTTTCCACTTGGCGCCATGCGACTGGCGCAGTCCTCGATGATCCAGAGCCCGTGCTCCGCCGCCAGCTTCTGGAAGGCGTCGATGTTCGCAGGCCTGCCGTAAAGATGCACCGGCAGGATGCCGACGGTTCGTTTGGTGATGCGCTTGCGGGCATCTTCGGGATCGATCGTATAAGTGTCGTCGATATCGCAGAAGACCGGCTTGGCGCCGACATGAATCATCGGCTCGATGCTCGGAAAAGCCGTCAGCGACGGAACGAGAATCTCATCGCCCGGCTTGAGTCCCTGCGCGATGTGCAGCAGATGAACGGCGGCCGTCCAGGAGCAGGAGAGGACGACGTGCTTCACGCCAAAGTACGCGGCCAGTTCCTTCTCAAACGCCTTGGATTCGGGGCCGAGGATATAGTTGCCGCCGTTGACGACATCCAGAATTCGGCGGTCGATCGCTTCCGACTGGTAAACGCGCGAAAGGGGAATTTTCGCCTGCCAAACGAGCCTCCTTGCTAAAAGAGCAATTAGAAGGGGAAATCGGGCGCGGGCAAGTGCCCGCAAGGGATGAGATTCGGGCGGGTAGGTGACAGATCCGGCGGTCCAAGAATCTCCCCCTCTCCTGGTACCCCGGGAGAGGGCGCGGGGTCAGGGTCTTCAATGTGCGAAACGGAAGGCCCTCACCCCAACCCTATCCCAGAGTACTGGGCGAGGGGGAAGGAACTGTGCCGACGATTCTATAACGCACAAATCTGGCCGGTTCCGCGCTCGATCAACTCGCCTACCATTCCGCACGATGCCATCGGTGTTGTCATTACAGGTCGGTCGGATCCGCCGCTCGGCCCCAAACAGGTGCCGAGCGCTTTCGTCAAGCAGCCGATCTCAGGCACTGCGCGTGCCGAGCGACTTGGATTGAACGGCGATGAGCAGGCCGATCTGACCGTTCACGGCGGGCCCGACAAAGCGGTCTATTTCTACCCGTCCGAGCACTACCCGCGCTGGGCCGCAGATGTGCCCAGGCACAAACCAATCCTTCTACCCGGCGATTCGGCGAGAACGTGACGGCTACCGGATTGGATGAGCAGACCGTCGCGATCGGCGACGTTCTGGCCATCGGCTCGACTGAGATGCAGGTGACTCAGCCGCGTCAACCGTGCTTTAAACTTGCACTTCGATTCGCCGACAACGCGCTCGGACGCATCATGATGCAAACCGGCCGCACCGGCTGGTATGTGCGCGTTCTCACCGCAGGGGAACTCAAGGCCGGCGATGCGATCCACGTCCGTCGCCGTCCGAATCCTGCATGGACAATCGATCGATTCAATCAATCGGTTCTCCTGAGCGCCGCGACAGCCGATGAATTGAAGGAGCTTTCACAAATCGAAGGGCTCGCGGCGGAATGGAGAGAGGGGATTTTGCAGTCGCTGACGCCGTGATGACCGCTGGTCATTTCGAAGTGGCCAAAATGATCTGATGTCCCGCGATCTCAGCATTGCCGGCTTTATCTATCGCTTTTGCAATTAACTTGCCGTCCGACGGAAAATCGAGCGTCACACGCCAATCGACAATTCCGGGACCGGACGAAGTTGATGGAGCGGCGACCCCGTTCACCATCACCGTAGCGATCTCGCCGTTATCCGTCGTCACCCCGGTCACAATCACCTTTCCACCTTCCCGGCGAACTGACGTAATCATCGTAGCCGGCGGCAGATCGTCGATGGGATCGAGCAGATCGGGAAATTCCACGCCAGTCACTTCCGTTGCCTTGACGCGCGGGCCGGTGAAATTGGGAATCGCGTGGTATTCCGAGCCGGTGTAAAGCTGTGCGAAGCGGTTGCTCACGATCTTCACCGATTCGCCCGGCTTAAAAAGGTCATGGAAATAATAGACGACCGGCTGCTCCAAAACAGGGTTCATCGAACCCGTTCCCAGATCCACCGTCGCGCGGTCGCGTGGATACTTGTGCACATCCTTGACGATCACGTTTCGGAAATGCCCGGTCACGTCCGGCGTCGGCGCAGTCGAAGTCAGTTGAATGAGGGTGCCGCTACAATTTTCGAGTGTCAGGTTTTCGTAGGTGAAGGTTCCGTATTGATTGTCTTCGTCGTCATGGCCGCGGTTGATCGGCTCGGACTCAACGTGGTTCAGATAGATGTTGCGATAGACATGGGCGTCATAGTCGGGGTGGTAGACGCCGTAAACGTTGTCGATCATCGACAGGCCGTCCATCAGGAAAAATCGCATCATCGGGCGCATCGCGTAATGAGTCTCCCAGGTAAGGAGGTTGCGGCAAATGAATGGGTGCCGACGGTCGCCGTGCACCGCGCCGTTGCGATCGGCGCCGAAGTTGAAGCTGTACAAGCCATCGCAGTGAGATTCGTTTTCCTCAAAGCGAAAAAACGGAACCGTGCGAATATCGACGCGTTCGTGTGATCCGTCGGGCATCTCCAGCGGCCGGTGAAAATCCTGATTACGGCTCTCGCTCTGGTCGAAGTGAAAGCCGTACTGGTCGTTTTCGCACGACACGTTTCGCACCAGCGTGTTCCGGCCCGCCGCCCACCAGAAGCCCGCGCCGTCGTTTGAATCGAAGTCGAGCGCCTGCCTGGGAAGCGGCTTCCCCTTGTAGGCATGGACCGCCAGGTTGCGATCCAGCACGTTGTAGGCTTCGCTGCCGTCTTCGAGGAAGAAGCCATGGCCGATCGACCCATACCCGACGCAGTCGCGCACGAGCAGATGGTCGGTGCCATGGATCGTGACCCAGCGATTGGCTGAATCCCAGATGGACGCGCCGGTCACGCCGCTGCCGCGCATCGAATCGCGACAGAGATGGAAGTGAATCGCATATTTTCCGAGCACGCCCTCCTTGCCGAGATGGCGAAATTCGGCGTAGGAAATGCTTCCGCTGCTACCGACGTGATACATCGTATGCCCGCGCACGCCAGCCGGGTCGGCCGATTCGATCACGACATTTCGAGTGAGGTTTGCGATCTCGCAGCGCGTCGCACCGCTGCCCTTGTGGGCAAAACGCAGGGGATGATCGAGCGTGACTGTCGCACCGTCCATCGCGCTGATCACCGCGTCTTCTGTCTCCACCAGTTTCACATCCTTCGTGCGGAAACTTCGGTCGACTTCGTTGGGAAGTTTGGAACTGGTAACGAAAACATGATCCCCGGAGTGCCACCCCGTCACCGGCTCGGCCAGCGTGATGACGGCGTCTCCCGCCTTGGCATCGGCCGCAAGTTTCATCCATGTCCGGCTCATCGGGCTGCCATGCACGTCCCACCGCCCGCCACACACGATAATCGCCGGGCAATTTTCAGCATTCATCCCGTCCACGTATGCGAGCCGGACCACAGCCGTGATTCCAGCCGGGATGGGTTGCTCCACAGTGCCAATCTCCAGCGCCGCCGCCGGTCCCGATACATCGACGGGTATGACCGACTCATGCGCATCGCATGCGAACCCATCCTCGGACATCTTCTCCCCGGCCTGAATTTTGATAAGCCCAACGGTCAGTCTCGTCGACCGGTCACGCGAGAACCTGAGCGTTCCGGCGACGTGAATGGTGCGGATGACTTGATCGGATGAGGCATCGTAGACGACTGTCGTTCCACCGCGGATCTGTACCAGGTCACCGGCGGTGGGAACGCGGCGCTCCGCCCAGGTGTTCGAATCTGACCAGTTGCCGTCGCGCGTACTATGCACCGTGAACGTGGCATCCTCGGCTTGCACGATTGCGGCCCGGACCGACGACGATACGAACAGGAGCGACAGAATGAGCGAATGTGCAAGGCGCAGTGCAGATGTTCCAAAACGTCGCTCTCCTCCGGCTGCACTCAGTAACGGCATGCGTGGGCCTCCGCCATTCCCCGAATCAATTGCCCGACGTTACTTACCATCTTGAATTTGCCCACGTTGTTAACCCAGTGCCCGCTCCCCTATCACAACCTCCGCGCTTTCTCGATGAAAACCGGCGCGGGAATAGCACAAATTTGACTGCCGTGAAGACCAACCGCTATATCAGCCGATCCGCGCCGACCGCGCAAATGAGCACCGAATGAATCGAGGTGTATCACTTCGCCGGAGTCGATTATTCCGGCGGGCGGTCTACAACCCAACCATGACGATCCCGCTGCCGGAGCCGTCACTCTGGACGTTGAGTATGACAACGCCGCTGTTGCTCAGTCGCCGACGCCAACGCTGAATGTCAACTGCGTATGAGGAAGTTGAGGACTTCAAGCCGATCAACGCGTCAACACGAAGTGCTTGCCTCCCCGAAGACACAAAAACCGGATGGTGAACCGCGAATGACGCTGATAACGCGGATCAGACACGATCACGGGAATTCTTATCCGCGAAATCTGCGCACATCCGCGGTCAAGTCTTCGCCTCCGCAATTATTTTTGGAACAGCCGATTGCAGCACTGCACGGGTCGTAACCGATGGACGAATACAAAGAATCGCCGGCGGGTCCGAGTAGCCTTTCGCTTTTTTCGCTCTTTGCGTTTTTCGCGACCATCATTCTCCCCGAAGACCCGAAAGAATATTGCCGCGAAACAGCACAAAAAATGCAAAAGCAAATGCGGAGCAGCGGCGGGGTCAAGTTGCGCCCATATACAGTTGCGGCGTGGGCAATCTCCCCTTGACCCCGCCGCCGGCGAATCTAGACTAAAGGGCATCGGTGCGGGCGTAGCTCAGTTGGTAGAGCGTCACGTTCCCAACGTGAATGTCGAGGGTTCGAATCCCTTCGCCCGCTCGTTGACCCCATCCTGGCCGGATGGGGTTTTTTGTTGGCTTATTCGGCGTAGCAATCCGGTGACATGTGGGGCGATTTCGGAGAGAATGGCCCGGCGCGTCTTTCGGCTTGCGGTGGGCCGGGAGGTCCGGGGTCCAGTCGTTTTTTGCGGGGTAACCATGAGCCGGCGGGAGTTTCAATTCGAGGACGGTTCGAGCAGCAAGTTCTGGGCGATCGAATTGGCGGGATCCAGTTTCACGGTGAACTGGGGCCGCATCGGCACGAGCGGCCAGACGCAAACCAAGGATTTTTCATCAGATAGCGAAGCGAGCAAGCAGCACGACAAGCTCGTCGCCGAGAAGTTGAAAAAGGGGTATGCGGAAATTGGCGCCGCGGAGGGCGCGGCTGCTAAGCCGGCGGTGGCCGCGACACCGAAACCGGCCAGTGCGCCCGCGAAAGCAAAAGCAAAAACGGCCACGCCGGAAGCAGCACCTGAGGCGGAAACGACCAAAGAGCCGACCACGCCGTCACCGACGATCACGCCGGTTTTCAATACTGAAGTGACACGATCGATCGATTTGTCGCCATCCGACTGGCTGACCGCCACCTGGCGTCCTCGCACGCCGATTCCGCGGCCGTCGGCACAACCTTTTGACTTGGAAAGTTGCGTGGCCCGTGTTGTGCGCGTTACGGCTGGAACGTATGGATGGCGCTGGGATTGGGAAATGGCACACATTCCGATCGTCATGACGCCGGAGGAGGCTCACTTCTGGCTTTCAGCGATGAGCCAGGCGAGCAATATTATCAAGCCCAGGGAGCTGGCCGACAAGCTCGCTCAGCAAGAATACAAAGCCATTACGGGCGAAGAAGGTCTTAAACTCTCGGAGACCAGAGCGTGGGCAAGCTCTGAACTCCTGCTTCCCCTCAGTAATCTAATCCAGGTTGGGGAATTGGTGGCCATGATCGCCGAAGCGTCTTCAAAGGCAGCCGGCCGCCACGGGGAACGGACGTGGAAGAGCGATCCAGAAATCATTTTCAAATTCCGCAAGTGCTTTCTTCCGTACCTCACAGAGGCCGAGATTCAGACCCTGCGCGACGCGGTCGCGTCTCAACTCGACGTTCAGAATTGGCCGACCGATTTTTACCATCGCCCGCCCGGCGGAATTTTTCTGGGGGCTGTCATCGGCATGCCGGACAAACTGCTTGGGATTGCCCAGAGCTGGGCCGAAGGTTTCTATGTCAATCCCGGCTGGGATCACACCCACTATCATCAGCCGCAAATCATCGTGTTCGGACTGGGAAACGCGGCAACGGTAGAGGCGCAAATGCGGCGGAACAAGCTTCCGCTCAACCGGCCCGAATACATTCGCGGCTGGCTCGCAACCACCGAATACGCCGCCCTCGATTACGCGCGCGACTGCATTCTGGCGATAACCAATCGCGACGAGTGCGAAAAGCTCGTCGAGGCATTCGCACGGGTCAAAGCCCCCGAAGCCGCTCCGCACATGCTGGAGCTGAAACTCTCTTCCAAGGCGCCGAAACTCGCGCGGGAATGGCTGGATGAGAATCTCGGATGCGCGATCGCCGGTTTGATTCCCGTGGCGGAAGGCCGTGGCCGGCTTGCTGATGCCGCGATCGAACATCTGCGCGATCTGAAACGTGCCGGCCACGGGGACTTGATCCGAAAAGCCGCCGGAAACTCCGCCCCCGAGCGCCTCCGCTCCGACGTCCTTGATTATGTGGAAAAGGCCTACAAGCCGTTTGACAAGGGTTCGACGCCAGAGTGGCTGGAGTCGGCGATGGCTGACGCGCCTAAATCAAAGCTCCCTGCGTGGATTCCGCCGCAGAGCCTGCCGATCCTGGTTGTCGGGGAACATCGTTTAGGTGATGAGCAGTCTCTGGCCGTGCTCGGAGCGCTCCAGAAATGTGCTTTGGATGCGCCTCACCCGCTGCTCAAGGCATTGAAGAAACACGCCAGCCCCGAGTCCCGCGACGCCTTCGCCTGGCGCCTGTTCGAATTATGGACCGCCGAAGGCGCCCCCTCCGAGGACAAGTGGGCGATGGGAGCCATCGGTCACCTGGGCGCCGACGGGTGCGTGCTGAAGCTGACGCCGATGATTCGAAACTGGCCCGGCGAGAGCCAGCACCAGCGTGCAGTGTTTGGATTGGAATGTCTTCGAGCAGTTGGCTCCGATATCGCGTTGATGCAGCTCAACGGCATCGCCCAGAAACTGAAGTTCAAGGGCCTGAAGAGTAAGGCGATGGAATTCATGGAAGCCATCGCCTCGCAGCGCAATATGACCCGGGCTGAGCTTGAAGACCGCATCGTCCCGGATTTGGACCTGGACGAGAAAGGGACGCGCCTCTTCGATTTCGGCCCGCGCCAGTTTCGATTCGTCCTCGGCCCCGATCTGAAGGCCATGATCAAGGACGTGGAAGGAAAGGTAAGGTCGGACCTTCCTTCTCCCAACGCCAAAGATGATGCGGCCAAAGCCGAACCCGCCGTCGAAACCTGGAAGCTGCTGAAGAAGCAGATCCGGGAAATCGGCAAGGTGCAGGCGGAGCGCCTCGAACAGTCGATGGTGACCCGCCGCCGCTGGAAAACAAAAGACTTTGAGTCGCTCCTCGTCAAATGTTACGATCGGCTGGTTCGTCCCGTTCGCGCGCTCGCCGATGAATTGGCCGCCAAACTCGCTTCGACGACATGGGAAATGGAGAACGCCAGGAAGTTGATCATGAAGCTGGCCGTCCTCGGCCGCATGGCATCGGACCTGAAGGAATAGCTGCGCGGAAACAGATCAAACCGAACGTGGTAGCAAAAGTCGATGAAACTTGACAATCGATGGCGTCTGCTTTGGTGGGACAGACATTCTTGTCCGTCACGCGGCCGTGAGTGTGGGCATTCCTGGGGGGTCAGACATTCCTGTCTGATACGCGTCTGCGAGTGCGGGCATTCCTGCCCGCCGAGCAGACGCGACATTCCGCGGAGCTCGCAGCAGACCGGACCGGCTCGGGAGGCGGAGTACCGCCTCCGCTCCCCGGCCCGCAACAGACAGGAATGTCTGTCCCACCGGGGGGGAGCTCGCCTCTCCCGAAAAATTGGGCGTATCTTTTTCGCGCTCGGCGTGTTGCTTTTTCTCCCGCTCAGATTTTCTCACGCCGCCGACAACTGGCCCGGTTTTCGCGGACCGACGTCGCTTGGCTACACCGACGAAAAAAATCTGCCGCTGACCTGGGACGGAAAAGAGAACAAGAACGTTCTCTGGAAGACTCCGTTGATCGGCGAAGGACACGCCAGCCCCATCGTCTGGGGCGACAAGATCTTCGTCTGCACTGTACTCTGGCCGCCTCACGTTTCGCGGGAGCAGACTTTTCCCGCGCAACATGTTCTCTGTTTTCAGACCACCGACGGGAAGATGCTGTGGGATACGATCGTCCCCCCCGGACCCTGGCTGCGCAATGATTTTCGCAGCGGACAGGGTGGCGGCTATGCCGCGTGCACGCCGGTCACCGATGGGAAACTGGTTTACTGCGTTTTCTCCTCATCGATCATCGCGGCGGTGGATTTCGACGGACAAATTGCCTGGCAGAACAAGATCATCCCGTTCGATTTTGACGTGACGATCGGAAGCAGCCCCGTCATTTTTCACGATACGGTCCTGATGTACTGCGCAATGCGGGAGAAAGCTCACTCCAGCGTCATTGCCTACAACCTGGCCGACGGGCAGATCAAGTGGCAGCAGAAGTTGCCGGAGGTGGCGTTCTCTCACACGTCGCCGGTCGTTATAGACGTGAATGGAAAGCCGCAGTTGCTGGTCGCCGGCGGAGGAATGGGGCCCGCCGATCACTCCATGCAGAGCATCGATCCGGCCGACGGAAAAATGATCTGGTGGTGCCGCGGAACCACCGAATCCGCCTCACCGGCCTACGGCGGTGGCCTCGTCTACTTCGACAGCGGCCGGGGAAGCATCGGAACCTGTGTCGATCCCAACGGGACCGGCGATATCTCGAAGACCAACATCAAGTGGACCATCCCCAATTTCGGCGGCGCTATCTCTTCGCCGATCATCGTCGATAAATATCTCTATCGCCTCATCGACGGCGGAGTACTCAAATGCTTTGAAATGGAGACGGGGAAACCGATTTATTCGCAACGACTCCAGGGCCTGTTCACGAGCTGGGCCAGCCCCATCGCCGACGGCGACGGCCGGATCTATTTCGCAAGCAGCGGAAAAAGTTTCGTCATCCAGAGCGGCCCGGATTTCAAGATCCTCGCGACCAACGATCTCGGCGATGGGAGTCATGCCTCCCCCGCCATCGCGAAAGGAAAGTTTTATTTCGTCGGGACGAAGAATCTCTGGTGCGTGGGAAGCCCTTAACTGGTTTTCCTTCTCCTACTCCTACTCTTACTCGGACGAAGAATTCGAGTAGGAGTAGGAGTAAGAGTAGGATTCATTGGCCGTCACTTCAACCATTTAATCGAAGAAACGATCGCCTCAAAAGCCTTGTGAATGTCTTCGTATCCGTCCGCGTCTCCGTCCGCGCTGAAGATCAGGATCTGATCCTTGTGAACGATAAGCGTCGCCATGTCGAAATAGCCGCGATCCTTTTCCTTCCACGTCAGTTTCACGTGGCGGGCGTGGGCCTCGGGAACCGTCGCCGAGCCCGACTCTTCCACTTTCAAATCCGGATGCTGCTTGCGCTGATCGGAAATGTAGCCGCTCGTCACCATTCCAAGGGGAATAAGCCCGGGAATATGCGGCGGGAGACCAGGAAGATCGATGCCGATGACGCGCTCGCCATTTTTCGCGCCGGCCGGAAGCAGGGTGAGAACCGTCGTGTCCTCGACTTTCTTCCCCTGGTAGTCCCCGGTGGATGAATTCGTCCCTGTCTGGGCCCGCCACGTCGAAGAATAAATGATCTGGAAGTGGCCGGCCGTGCATTGAAATTCCTTCGTCGCATCGCTGGGCGCCGTGGCGGGCTGCGTCGCTGGTGAATCAGTGGGCGGGCGCGCGGGCGTGACGGTTTGGGAATGCGCTGGTGGACCCGAGCAGCCGCCCAACACGCACGCCAGCGCGAGCCACCGCAGCATCTTCAGGCGTGCCCGTTGCCGGGAGAACTTCGTCAATGACAGATGCAACCCTTGGCCATCCATAGCAGACTCCAGTCGTTCAACCGGTATGCGTTACGCCACAGCCTTCAATTCCGTCCAACCTGCGACTGGAGAACATTCTAAGGATATTCAAAAATCAGGCATTGCATTTTCGTAATGAATGGCGATCGCATGGGAACCGCATCTCATGTGGCCGCTGTGGGCGATTGTATTTTGAACGGCAGCATTATATTGATCAAAAATGTCCACTTTGAGCAACAATGTGCAACATTATGCACTATTCGAAGACTTGGAAGTCTTCTCCACTTGAGGGAGTAGAAAGCATGAAAGGAGGTCACGGGTCCCAGGCTTTTGCGCCGAACCGTCGCGTGGGGCATCGTCGCTGTTTGGCGGGCGTCGCCAGGAAATTACACGCGCCGCGTTCACTGCACCCAATACGATGTGACCTTGTAGACGCCGCCTGTCTTTGCAAGGACGAAGGTGCATGTCTTCGGTCCGTTGCTGAAGTTCGCGATGCCGGCCAGATTTACCGTCGTGCTCCCGTTGATCGCGGAGACATTGAATGAGGTAAAAGTAACGGAGAGCAGAGTCCCCATCGATTTCAACTGCGAACTGACGCCTTGAATTTGCCCGGCGGAAAATCCCGAAGAATTCGCCAACGCGGCGGCGGTATTCCCCGCGCTGACGTCTGTCAGGAATTGCCGTGCCACGCTCCGCGCCGGCTTCGATTCCACGTACCCCACCCCGATCAGTCCGCCGAACCCCACCCATCCGACGATGCTGAGGATACCCAGAATCAGGCCGGCGATGGCCAGCCCTTTGCCGCCGACGGCGGGATCGCGCGTTTTACGGATGCCGACGATCCCGAAAACAATCGCGAGCATCCCCGTCAGTACCGGGACGCATCCGAGGATTCCGAGCACCAGGCTGGCGATGGCCGGGCCATTGCCGCGCAGCGGCCCGAGGGAGTAACCGGAGTTGGGCGGATATTGCGGTGGCGGAGGAGTGGGCTGAGTCATCGCCGTCCATTGTATCAGGACTCATCTGCCTTGCCGCGCAGATACCTTCGCATCGAGGGAAATGTGATTTCATCGACATAGCACCATCCCCACTCTTCGCCGGGCTCAATCGATTTCATGATCGCATGCTGGGTGGCGTGAAAATGCTTCGTGGCGTGTTTGTTCTTTGAGCTGTCGCAACATCCCACGTGCCCACAGGTGAGGCAGAGACGCAGATGGACCCATTCGTCGCCGGTCTTCAGACATTCCTCGCACCCGTCGGTGTTTGGAGAAACGGGACGGATTTGATCGAGATGAGTGCATCGTTCGGACATTGGAATCTCCTTGTAGGGTGGGCTCGGCCCACCGCCTTCGGTGCTCGTGGTGGGCCGAGCCCACCCTACCGGTACCTCGCCGCGAACGTATCGGCGGCGTCTCCTTTGACGTCGGCGTCGAACTGCTGGCGGAGAAGCTGGCCGTAGACCACCAAGTCCCGGCCCAGCATTTTAAGTCGTCGGGCAACCTTCTCATTTTTCAGGTCTCCGTTCGGATCGAAATCATTTTCGCCGTGAACGGCAACACCGTACGGCATGCTCCAGCCGTAGCACTGACGAACGGCCAGGCGCATCTGTTCCATCGCGGTAATTCCCTTTTCGTGCGAGGCGCACAGGTAGCCGAAAAGTTTGCCGGCAAATTCGTCCCAATGATGATCGAGGAAGTTCTTGAGCGCGCCGGACATCGACCCGTGATAGTCGGGGGAGGCCAGGAGAAACGCATCGGCCCAGTGCACCATCGAGGTGGCCTCGCGCAAGACCTGTGAATCGAGCGGCTCGTCGGGGCGATACATCGGTAATTCGCAAACGCGCAAATCGAGAAGACGGGTCTGAGCGCCGTTGCGCCGCACGGCGTCGAGGGCCATGTCCAGAGCACGCGCCCATAAGATCCCTGCCGCATGCTTCCGCTGACGCCCAGGACATTCATGCTCTTGCTGCTCCGGCTCGAACACCCAATACGGTGAGAATCTTATGCCCGGCCATTGAAAAGGATCAGCAGCCAGAGAAAAAGAAAAATCGGAGGAAGAAAAAGGGGCGCGGCTTCGCCGAGAAACTGGGTGCGGCGCAGGCCGTGTACCGGCGGCAGGCCATTGGGATGGCCATCGGATTCCCGTTTGTAGAGCCGGCTGAGATTGCGGATCGCAAAGTGACCTCCGAGCGTCGTGGAATAGAGCAATACGCAGGTCACCACGCCGGCCAGGGGGATGATGTGATAAAGCAGAGTTTGCTGGTGATGGACCGGCAAATTCGGCTTGAGGTTGCTGACCACGATCGCATAGCCGGTGAAGAAGAAGGATTGCGACGCCACAAACCAGCTCAGACGCTGGCCGATCAGGTTGTCCTCGTGCTCGATCTGGGAACGGATCAGCGAGTAGTACTCGATATCCGAAATCGTATCGGCTTTGTTGATGTTCATGGGGCCTGCCGGGAACGATCAATGCCTGCAATCAGGTTCGCGGCCTCGAAAAGGTCGCGGGCGCGATGATCCACAAAGCTGAAATCCTGATCTTTGGTGAAAATCGAGGGAACCGCAATGACCGTCGCCCCGGCGCGCTTCCCCGCCAGCGCGCCGTTGGAGGAATCTTCGAGCACGACGCTTTCCGCCGGCTCGACACCGAGCTTCTGCATGGCCTTGAGATAAATCTCCGGACCAGGTTTGCCGTGGAGGACGTCATCCGATGTCTGCAACACCGCGAAGCGATCGGCGATTCCAAGGCCCGCCAGGATCACGTCGACGATGGGCCGCCGGGCGCTGGTCGCGATGGCCAACTTATAGCGCGGGCGAAACTGATCGAGTGCTTCGCGCAACCCGGGCATCGGCGTGACGCCCTGCCTGAGAAGCTGAAACACTTCCTCTTCGCGTTGCGCCAGCAGTGTTTCGGGATCGACGTCCAGTCGAAGTTCGCGAACGAACAATTGAACCGAATCGAGCGGCGAGCGGCCCATCATGCGGCCAAGCGTCTCGTTGGAAACTTCCTTGCCGAAGCTACCTGCGATCCGCCGGCCGACCGCCCAATAGATCGACTCGCTGTCAATCATCAGACCGTCCATGTCGAAGATGACGGCGCGAATCGGATGACCGGGGCTGTTCATGTGGGTGCGCAATTTAGCGATTTTCAACGGTGGCGAAATGGGCTCGGGCGAAACCGAAAGAACGTCCAACGCTCAACTTTCAACGTTCAACGATTCGGTTTTCTCCGCGTTGAAAGTTGAACGTTGAGCGTTGGATGTTGAACGTTGAGGATTCGGGCACCCCTGGCTCACAAGAATGAGCGTCACTTCTTCGAATCCCCCCGAAACACCTCATCAACGGTCGTGGTGAAAGTCCCCATCGAGCTGGTCTCGACCTTCGGATCCTGGATCGTTCCCTTGACGTTGATGCGAAGCAGTTCGTTGCGGGCGCCCTGCCAGAGCTCATTGAGGAATGGAACCTTGAGCCCGCCGGGGTTGTCGGTGGTGAAGGACATGCGCACCTGCTTCGTGCCGAAGTCGAGGTGGCCGGCCCCGGTCATGCGCATGGTATCGGAGCGGAGCTCGACCTTTTCAAACGTGACCCGCTGTCCTTCAAGATTGTATCGGGCCATCGCCTCGTGGAATGGCTCGGCGATCGGCAAGGCGAGGTTGGTCACCTGAAGCAGCCCCAGCACGAGCGGGATGTGATACATGTCCTTCCCCTCGA
The DNA here is from genome assembly GCA_963754335.1 of uncultured Phycisphaerales bacterium. Taxonomy (GTDB): domain Bacteria; phylum Planctomycetota; class Phycisphaerae; order Tepidisphaerales; family Tepidisphaeraceae; genus JBBSDP01. The sequence goes on along the minus strand of CAVWFQ010000003.1, from coordinate 566,481 downwards.
CGGAGACGTCGCCGCGGCCGCGGCGAGCGCTGGGATCGCCCAGGCGCCCTCGAGTGAAAGACTGGCGGTGAGCGAGCCGTGAATATCCTGATCGGGACTGGTGGTCAGGGCACGCACATCGGCATTGCGCAGCACCAGGTCGAGGTTGTATCGCGACGGACCGTCGTCAGGAAAGAGCAGGCCCATCTGCCCGGCCATGGCGCCGCCGGCAAGTTGCGCCTGCATCTGCGCGAGCTGCAATTCATTCTTATCACGGGGGCGAAGCACGTCGGCGCGAAAGTCGCGAAGCTCTCGCCCGGCCATCGACAGGCGCGATACTTCGATTTTTCCCTTCATCCAGGTGAGGCGTTCATCGCGAACCTCGGCGTCGAGCGCCACCGCGCCGTTCACCTGTTCCAGCGGAATCCCCACGTCCAGACTGCCGTCGCGAATCGCGACGACGGCAGAGACGTCGATCTCCGGCGCGGGCTCGGGCCTGGCGGGTTGTGTCGCAGGGGCCGGGCCCTCGCGGGGCGGTTCGGCGGGGAGTCGATAGACCAGGCGGCTCAGGGAAAAATCGCTGACACCCTGCAGCTTGAGCGCGTCGACCATCGCCCGCAATGACGTGGGCAGCGCGGCGCGGAAGGAATTGTCGACCTGAAGGCCTTTGCCGCTGACGCGGAGATTCCAGACGAGTTGCGAGCCGATGTCCCCGGTTCCGGCGATCGCCACGGCCGCATCGCCGTGCCTGGCCGTGACGTCGGCAATCGTGACTTTTCCAGACGTGACTGTTACCGCGCCGGCGACGTGATCGAGACGGTAAGGAATCGACTTTAACGTCACCGCCAGGTCGCGCGGGCGGATGACCGCCGAGAAGACCGGCGCATCCACGATCGAAATCGGCGTGGCGATCGACGGATTGTGGCGGCCGGCATCAAGCGAGAGAGAATCGGCGTCCCCTTCAAATTTGACATGGACATCGACGCTTCCGTCCGGCTGCAATTCGCCCCAGGCCCGCCGAACGGATTCGGGAAGAACATGATAGAGCGGTAGATCAAGGGCGACCTCGCGGGCATCGGCGTTGAAAGCCAGATGGGGATGGCCGCTCATCCACTGGACGCTCCCGTCGACGGCCAGCGACGCCTTGCCGCGTTGGGCGTGCAGCTCGTCAATCAGCAGGCGCGACGGATTCAGCCGAAGCTTCGCGGTGACATTCGACGCGGAAATCTCACTGTTGGCAGGATGGAGCGTTCCTTCGCGAAGGGCAATCGAAAGATCGTAATGAATGAGATCCAGGCCGCCGCTCGTCGAGAGCGTGCCGGCGGGCGGGAGTTTGGGCTGGGTGATGGTTCCATCGACGTCGAGAACGCCGTTAATGCCCAGATCCGTCAGCCAGGGGCGGCGCTCGGCGGGAATGGCGCCGAGCAATTCGGCATCCATCGGCATGCCGCGTACTTTCACGATGAGCCGGGTCTGCGACGCATCGACCCAGGAGACGCGCCCATCGACCGCGACGCTCGCCGCGCCACGTTCGGCATGTGCGCCTACCACTTCCACATATCCGTCGCGCACCTTGATCAGGCCGGTTACGTGATGCAGCGGATAGGGAAAGCCCACCAGCGCACCACTTGCATCGTCCACGGCCAGATCGGTGTCAAACGTCCAATGGTGATTCGGCCCCGGCTCACGGAAAACACGGGTGTTGAAATCGCCGTGATAGAGCGGATTCCCGTCGACTTCTCCAGCGCCAGGAGTTTGAGCGCCTGGCGAACCTCAGGGGGGAACGCGTGGTCCAGCGCCGGCTCGCAGGAGACGCCATGACCTGCGATGTGGACGTCCGCGCCAATGTCGGCCGGGCCGTCCGGGTCGATCGGTCCGATGGTTCCGTCGATCGTCACCATCGTGTCCCGGTTCGGTCCGGTTGCCAGACCGCGGCCGCGCAGGCCGATCAGGTGGACAAAGTCCTTGCCGCTTGCGGGGTCGGGACCGAAGGTAATGCGCCCGGTCGCCTGGCGCATCGGATAAGGAAATAATCCGAAGACAAAGTCGCCGTTGACAACGTCCATGTGCCCGCGAACCTTCGGACGGGACCCGGGCGTCGGCCGATCCAGTTCGACCTCAAGCGTGCAGCTTCCCTGCGGCTTGAGATCTTCATAAAGCCCGCGGACCTGCCGTGGCAGCGAATTGATGTAGCGCGGCGACGGCGGGATATAAACATTCTCCGTCTCAAGCGAAGAGACACGCAAAAAGAGCGGTGCATCGGGCCGGTATCCATCGATGTGGCCGCTGATGCGAAAACCATTGTTTTCCACGCGTCCGCCGACGTCGTGAACCTCGATTCCCGCTTCGGTGAAGACAAATGAACCGGCGACTTGCCGTAGCGTAATCGGGGTTCCCATCAATAGCGTCTCGATGGCGGTGACAGGATTGTCCGGACTGGTTGTCGCCACATCCGACGCCATCGGAACACGCGGCCTCGACAGTTGCCCGGTCTTGTGAAGTGGAAGGTCCGGCGTGGGCCGTTCCTCGAAACCAGCGGCGGCGTAAACCGGGCGCATCAGGCCCAGGGCCTCGTGAGCATCGTAGAGCCGTCCCACCTCGCGCGAATCGAGCCATTCTTCCGGCATTACGCTCAACGCGACTCCATTCAGGTCGGTTTCAATCTTGAAGGTCGCGCCGCGGCCATCGCGCGGCGGAATCCATCGCAGGAGCGGAATATCAAGACGGCCGGCGAGCTTATGACGCTCCCACCATTCGCGCACATCGTGAGGAAGCATCGATTGCACGTTGCGGCCGAACTCGGATGTAGGGCCGAAATCAAAATTGCGCAGCTGAGCGGTCACTTGTCCGATCGAGGAGACCGAGCCGCTGACGAACGGGCCCACGCCCTCCAACCCGCGGCTTTGCAGCTCAAACGTGTAGTGGTCGCTGTCGGCCCCCGGTCCGATTCGCCCATCGACGGCCATGAATCCCAGGTCGCGCCGCTTGGAACCGGTGATTTCAGCAACCTGCAGCCGGGCATTGCGAAGAAGGATTTCCGGGATCTGCTGCGGCTTGGAAGAAACGCTCGGAGCCGGACGCGGGCGGTGACTTCGGCTGTGGCCCAGACGACGGTAATTCCACTCGCCGTTTTCCATGTTGCGCGTCAGAAGCACCTGCGGCTTTTCGGCAATAATCTGATCCGCTTCAAGCTGGCCGGCCAGCATCGACCTCGGATCGTAATGGATCACGAACGTCTGCGCTTTGAAGATCACGGAATCGGAATCAGAGGTTTCGGCGTCGACGTGGACCGTTACGCCTTTGAGCCGCAATCCTTCGAAGATGGAAAGCGACGCATCGTCCACCTCGACTCGTCCGCCGATCAATCGCGTCAGATAGGTTTCGGCCATCGAGCGAACGCGGCGCGAGTCGGTGAGATAACCGTACCCGCCGATGGTCAGGGACAGGAGCATCAGCAGGAGGATCATCGTCCAGCGGCGAACGCGGCCGGTACGGGGCCGAAAGGGATGGCCCGCACGCCAGGTGCGGTCGAAGAGGCAATCCGGTGTTACGCTGAAGCGTGACATGTGGGCGAACGGTCCGATCCCTACGACCCCCGCGGGCGGTTCACAGTTTGCCGGCGCCAGGGAATCGCTGCAATCAATATAGACATCGGCGGCTCAGCCGGGAGCCGATAGCGCAATGAACCGATTGACGCCGCGTGGACCGCCGTGAAATATATCGCCGTCGCGAGCAGAAAGACTTTCGTCGCGCCCGGCAGGCGTCCCTTTATCAGACCTGCCAGAATCAACAGGTCAAACGGCAATGCATAGCAGAGTGCGACAAGACGGTATCCGGTACGTCCAAACTGTTCACTCAGCGGCAACGGCGACCACGTTCGGGCGATCTTAATAAAGCCCAGTTCAATCGCCCTGAGCGGGTTTTCGCGGACGTATAGCCACGCCTCGTTTTCAAGGTATCTCGATCGCCCCACTTCATTCATTTTCGCGAGCTGCGGCAGGCTGCGCAAAAATGACTGATCGCTGGCGCCGCTGGCGGCGGGGTTAAACCCGTCATAGGCAGTAATGCCCCCGTTGGTCGTCGTCCAGATCCATTCGCCCAGAACCCAGGGACGTGAATTTCGCCACGCCCAGGGAAACAAAACGACGACGACCAACAGGAACATGACGGCCGCGGCCCGGAGCGGTCGCCGCGTCTGATACGCGGCGGACCCGGGCCGGTTCGAAAAACAAGCCGCAATCCCGAGCAATGGCGGAAGAAAGAAGGCCGACGGCCGTATCAATACTGAAAACGCCAGGAGTAACCCCCCACCGAGCCAACAGAGCGCCCACCGGCGGCATGAATTAATGCGGCATGGGTTTTCAACCCATGTCTTCGATTCAAAACACGGGTTGGAAACCCGTGCCACGCTCAGCAAAAACATCCCCCAGATCACAATAGCCGTGAACAGCGTCTCGGAGAGAATGAGACCGGAGAAATAAATGAGAAACGGATTAAAGGCGACGAATGCCGCCGCCAGTAGCGGACCCGCGTTTCGACGAAATTCTTGCCCCCTCTCCCAGTATTCTGGGAGAGGGTTGGGGTGAGGATGGCCTGCGGGGGACGATGGGGCAGCACCCTCACCCCCGCCCTCTCCCGGATTACCGGGAGAGGGGGAAATCATTTCGCCAGCCGGATCTGCCGCATCCTTGCGAGTACCTGGCCGCCGAACGAGCGTCCGTGCCAGCAGATAGACCGCCAGGACCGTCGAAACATCGATGACTGGTTGAACCACGCGAATGACGCGCACATTCCCCCCATTCATCGCGACAAACAATGGATACCCCGGCGTGCGATACGCGTAAACCCAATCGCCGAAGCGTGCATCGAAAAATCGCAATCCTTGCCCATCGAGCAGATTTCGCCCGAGGGCCAGATATTCGTGCTGATCGGGAAGTGCCGCGATCGAGGCCGAAGAAGTCCCCAGCGTCAATCCCCAGCCGAGGCGCATCAGAAACGCCAACGTGAGCAGAAGCAACAGAATGGCATGATTTTCGAATAATGCTTTCGCCCGCGGCACAGCGGATAGGCTATCAGAGAGCCGCGGAGAGTTGAACGCCGCGTCCGGATTCGCTTGCGCAACGCGGCGTGGGCACCGCGGCTAAGCTGAAGAAAGAATGCCCGTCAGGGAAGCGGACTGACCACCTTCCGTTTCCTGAAACGGCGCCGCACGAGGTAAAACGCCACGAGAAGCGCGACGGCTCCTCCGCCCACGAGGCCTACGGCAGTTTCGGCGCTCTTGCACGAGCCTGGCCGGCTGACAGTCCGGTCTCAAATTCCTCCCGGATGCCTGCATCGCCGCACCTCCGATGTTCGCTTGGATTGCCTCCGCAGCATCAAGGCGGCGTCCCATGGAGACAAGCCGTCCGTTGGGGAATTACCGCAGTGTCGAAGCGCGAACAAGATCTGAATACGGATACACCCCTTTACCCTTCAGTGACGTCGAGCAAGCCGCGAGATGATATTCGGCCCCCAGTTACTGTCGTCGCGGTGCGCGATGATGAGCTCATAGGTACCCAGCTCATTGCGGACCTGGCCTTCCTCGCCAAGCAGTTCACAGGTCGCTGCGACTCTGCCCACGATATGCGTGGAAAAGCAAATCACATCCGCCTGCCCGCCCAAGTGGAACGGGATGTACGAATGGAAAACCTTGCCCTCAGTTTCGCCAAGGACAGATTTCAGCGCTGCCTCGCGAGCGTCCCACATTTCCTTCCATCCGTGGAGTCGTTTACCGGAGGTCGCCATCGTTTCGACGCTTTGGAACTATTCGTGTCCAGTTTTTTTTCGCTACTACTCCAATCCGAACGAAGTCGCCAATACATTCGTTGCTTCATCAGCGACTTTTTGATTGGGGTCGGCGACGCATTTTTTCACGGTGTTGGACAACGTTCGGCGCAGGAGACCGGCCGACGGCGCGAGCGTCCCCGCCGCTTCGACGGCGGCGATCCTGACTGTCGGCTCCTCGTCGGACATCCCCTTGACGATGGCGGCGACGATCGCGGCGGTATCTACACCGGCGCTGCCCCAATCTTCCCCAGCGCGAGTAAAGATGCGATGCGGACGGTTGGGTCCCATTGCAGCCGGGCGCGACCGAGCAGGCCCGGCACAGCACGGGGCGCGCAGTTCTCCGAGCGTTTCGGCGGCGATGACGTTGAGATATCCCTGGCCGCCGGTCTCCTTGAGCAGGTCGATGAGCTGATCGGTCGCAGGTAGTCCCAGGCGGGCGAGGGCTTTGGCGGCGGCGGTGCTGACATCCCAGTGGGGATCGCGGGCGGCGATCAGGAGAAACGGCGCAACCTCCGCCCCGCCCCGCCGCGACGCCGCATCGACCATGTCGAGTCGGATCGCCACATCGGGGCCGTGAGCATTGGGGTGGGCGCGGAAGCGGGCTTGAATCTGGTCCAATGTCAGGGGGGGCTCAGGAGCGATCGTCTGTGGTTCATCCGCTACAGGATGGTCCCCGCGGATGCAGTAGAGGGCGCGATCTGTGCGGATGAAAAGGCGGTCGCCGCTGATGGCCGGCGAAGCGAGGATCGGCTCGCCCAGATCGTTTTCGGAAAGGGTACGGACGTTCGGGTTGGCGCTGCCGGGCACTGCGAATTCCAGGACGTAGGTTTTTCCCCTCTCGTTCGACCAGTAAACGCGATCGCCGGCCCGGATCGGCGAGCTGCTGAAATGACCGCGCAGACGCGTTTGCAGAACGATCTCGCCGGAGGGCGCGACGAGGCGAATATTTCCATCATCGCCGGGAAGCATCAGCCGATGCCCGATGATCAGCGGCGAGGTCAGGTAGCATCCGCCGCTGTTCACGTGGGTTCGGACGTGCGTGTCGGTGATGTCGCCGGAGCCGGAGGGATCGATCGCGACAGCCGGGCCGTTGCGCACCGCTGGTGACCCAGACCAGTGCGCCATCAGTATTGCGCGGTGGGGACGCAACCGTCCTTCATGCCGCGGCAGGTCCAGAGGGTTTTGCCATCGGCCGGAGAGTAGGAAACGACCGTCTGGCCGTTCACGATGATTTGTTCTTTCCCCCGGTGGTTGATGAGCATCGGCACGGCGTACTGGAGCCTGTCCTCACGCGGCGTTTTCCAGCGAACCTCGCCACAGGCCCGATCAATCGCGGCGATGAATGATCCCTTGTGATGGTCGCATGCGAGGATCACGAGATCACGCCAGAGGATCGGAGACGAGACCATCCCCCAATCTGTCGCAAAGGGTCCGAGCGGCCGCTGCCAGAGGATTTTCCCGTCATCGTTTCCCAGGGCAATCAGGCCGGGGGAATCGAAAAAGGCGAAGACGGTTTTGCCGTCGGTAGCGCACGTGCCGGAGGCGTAGCCGTTCTTCTGTTCGGTAGGAAAGACGGAAGCTTGCAATATGGTCTGCCATACGATGTGCCCATCGGCGCTGTCGAGGCAAATCACGGAGCGGCGGCGCCCGCCGTCGTCCCACGCCGTCAGATAAATTTTCCCGTTCCAGACGACCGGCGAGGAATTGCCCTGCCCCGGGACAGGCGTCTTCCACTGGATGTTGGTCTGAGAATCCCACTGAACCGGCAGATCGGTATGGTCGGGACTAATGCCGCTTCCATCACCCCGCCAGGCGGGCCAATTTTGCGGATCGGCGGCGCAGAGGACGCTGGGCCAGCAAGCGATAGCAGGCAACAAAAAGCAACCGCGCCGCTTCGAATCAGCTCCCGTCTGATGCTGAAATTCGCGATCTGGCGCTTCGCAATCGCGTCCATGCAGGCTGGTACCGCAATCGAGAGAGCGTGTTACGACTGGTTCGTATTGGTCCTGGGACAAGGGCCAGAAACTCTAATGTCCGTTGGCGGTGTTCGGATTGCACCACACACGATTGCGATTCGCGCTGGCGACCCGGGCGCGCCAATCATCCTGGCGTGTAGACTCGGCGCGTCTTCGAATCAAAAAATTGCGCAAAAAAAATGAGCCGCGGACGGGGGGATCCGCGGCTCAGAAATTCTCTCAACTTTGGGGAGACGTCCGGAGGGGAGGCCGGACGGTTGAGAGTGGGGTTCAATGTCGGGGGTTGGAGAAGGAGGGGGGGGACCTTCTCCGGGGAATACCCCCGACAAAAAAGCTCCGCGGGCATTCACGCCATCGGAGCTTCGTCGCTACCCGGGACCCTCCGAAGCCGCCATCGCGTCGGAAGGTGAGCAAATATAGCATCCGTGCCCTGCCGGTTCAAGTGGCGAGAAAAAAAATTTTTCGCGCAATAAAACCGGCATAAATGCGTTCCCTCAATCCATCGATTCAGCCAGTAAACTGGCGAGGTTATAGTGAGTATACCGCGTTTGGCTCGCCACCGAATCGGAGTCGCTATTCGCCACCCAGAAATCAAGCGTGTCCGGCTCGAACAGGACGCTTTGAATATTGCTCCGCATGCAAACCGGGGGATCCATCAGCGCCCGCGCACTGTCGGCGTCGAACGACCCGTATCCCGCCTTGACGCGATCTGCCAGCGTTTGATATCGCTTTCCAGCCGACATCAGGACGGCATCTTTAAAAGGACGCGGCAGAAGCGGATTCATTTCGCCCGGCTGAATTGTAACGAATTCGTCACGCGTTGCCGCCACTCCGACAGCGCGTTTCGACTTCCCGTCAGAGACGACATAGTAGTACTGGCATGTACGGGGCCCGGCTCGCAGGATCGAAACGGCGTCATCCAGCGTATCCGCCTTTTCCATGACTTCGCGCAGCAGCTCGGCCATCGGTTTACCATCCCATTGTCCTTCGCCTCGCCCCCCCATTTCTCCCACGCTGATGCCCTTCTCATTCATCGCCGTCACCGTTCCCACGAATCCGGCGTAGCTGATATTTACCCAGGCATGGCCGTAGTCGGGACGATGAACAATGATCACGGCGTTTTTCTCCAGGCCGACGCCGCGCATGTAGTCGAGAATCCGGCCGTGAAACATATGGCCGTCTCGCGTCGCCTTGCCGAAGAGCGAAAAACCGCTGCAGTGAAATAACTCAGGGAAGAAATTCGCCAGTCGCGATTCCTCTCGCCGGCAACCAGTGGCGTCGGCAATCGCATCCATCTCCGAAAGATATCGCGGATCAATGAACGGTTGCATCCGACCTTCGGCATTTTCGATTTCACCGAAGAACCAGGCCCCCTTTGCAAAGCTGCTCGACACGCCGACACCGTACAGGATTCGATCCATGACCTGACGGATCTGCTTTCGGAGCAATACGCCGTGTTGATGGCCCATTTCCTCGGGCGAGCCGACAAGGAATAACACCTGTGTGCCATCGATCCGTTCCAGACGTCCCTTTCCCTCTCTGGCAACCACCGTATGTTCTCCGGTGACGGGACCGAGAGCCGGAACTTTATCAAGCAGCAAGCTCGGCGCGACGGCGAGAAATCGCGCCAGATGCGCCAGTGGCACCGTCTCAACCTTTTCCCCAGACACGGCATTCAATTTCCACTTCGACCTCTCCCACGGCTCGCCGAGAATGGCGTCATCCACATCGACCGTGACACGGATGCGATCCGACTGATCGAAGCGGACTCGCGCCGGCAGGAGATCGTCGTGATGAACCCACAACACCGCCGATGAGTCGATGGCGCCGGCAATATGAAGCGACGCTGCCACGCTCGGCAAAAGCGCGAGCCGCAATACATCGCATGCACGCCCTTGCACGGCTTCGGCCGGCAGAATCTCCGCCCGAAACAACAGCGGGAACATCGCTCTCTGGATGGGCGAAACGGGCAATGCGATCGGCGGAAGCTGGGTCGTATCCAATTCCCCTGGCGTCGAGCGGAACAATTGCAAACCGCTCCGCCCGACCAGGGCAAACTTCTTCGCCGGCTCGTCGAACCACAGCTCATTCCCGTTTCGTGCCGCTGACATCGGGTTTCCGTCCACGACAGCGTCGATTCGTAATTGAGATGGCGATTGAAAGGCGATGTCGCAAACGGCACCCGCCGCCTGCGTGGGAACGCCTTGGGCCTGCGTTACGTGTAGATGTGCGGTAAACGTGCGCGGCGCCTCCCCTTCCGCAGGCTCGATCACTTGCTCCCACGCGGCCAGGATTCGCGCAAACGTTGCCGATCCCGACGGCTGAGTCGCCGGTGTAACCGGCCTGGTTGCCGGTCCCGAATCGGCCCAAACGGGCGAAGCGACCCCGAATGTCAAAACGATCAAAAACACGAGCCGGCTGGCGGAAATGCATGGTGTGGACATACGATGAGAACGCTACGACTCGAAAGATGGGACGTCAATGGAAAATCATGGCTTCTTCAGCGCCCGCCGATGGCTCGGAAGATTAAGCTATTCCTTATTCATTCTCGCCTTTTACCTGCTCTACTCCGCTTACAACGGACTGAAGATGCACTCGCTCGAACAATGGCGGGCAATGGTGATATTCGCAGGCGCGCTGTTCAGCTTCGTCCTCGGGCTGATGGGAGTTCGGGAACGACACGGGATTAAGGAAAATTCCGAATCTCAAGCCCCAGTCGGGGCAAATCCCAAATCCCAAGCACCAAATCCCAAATAAATTCCAAGATCCAAATTCCAAGTACCAAACAGGCAAGACTGCACGCTCAGACCGCGATGACTTCGTTTGGTTCTTGGATTTGGTTGTTGAGATTGATTTGGAATTTGGTAATTGGGTTTTTCCGCAATGCGGTTGATTTGCGTTTCCACACTACCACCAGACCCGAGCACGCATCTCGGCAATACGCTGTGATATCAATTCGTGTACCTGATCGCATTCAGCGATAAGCGAATCGGCGACCGCGGCTGGGATCGATCCACGTGCTTTGAGCGCTTTCAACCCGCCACGCCCCTGTTCGATCCCGCTCAAAGCCATTTTGTTCTTGACGATATTGGCGCAAAGGACTTCGTCGTTATATCCCATGCCATGCCCGCCGGCTATTTTTGCGCTGGCGATCTGCGGGCCGATCATCGCATCGTCGACTTCGCGGGCGAGATCCTCATCCTCCCGATCATCCTCAAAAGGCTGGTCCTTGAATAATGGGTCGACGGTTTCATGCACTCGATCGGCCAGCTCCATGGCCGCTTTATAGGCCGGGATGGCGGCAATTTCGCGGTCTTCGGCTTCGGCATCGTAATCCACTTCCCCGGCGTCAACCGTGCGCTCGGCTTCGGCCAGGAGTTCGTTCATTTCCCGTATCTCTTCGGGGTCACCTTTGGGCGGTTTGTCCCATCCCATTTCGTGTCCGATTTTCTCATCACGGTTGGGATCGTTCACCAGCGTTTCGAAAAGTTCGCCAAAACGAGCGGAGCGAAGATCGCTTTCCTTCATGAACTTTTCCCATTGCGCCTCGGTCCAGGGTCGGTTGTCGTCGTCAGATTTTTTACTTCGAGCCACGATCGCTCCCTTCGATTCCTAAATATCGTTCCCACATTGTACTGTTCCGAGGTCGGATCGAGCCAATGCGTCACCATACCGGGGGTGAAACAACTCTGATTCGGCCGCGCCGTCCGAAATTGACACTCACTTTGTCCGTTCTATACTTCCCCCCTTCCACAGGCGGCCAGTGCTCTCGACAGGAGAAACAGATGCTAAAAAAAATCGGCAAAGTGCTGCAGAAAAACGGCAAAAAGGGATCTGAAAAAGTGAAAGGTTCAGCCAAATCCATCGGTTCGGCAAAGGGAATCAAGCGCGTCTATTTCTTCGGCGGGGGCAAAGCCGAGGGTGGCGTTACGATGAAGGATCTGCTTGGCGGCAAGGGAGCCAACCTGGCCGACATGACTTTGGCCGGGCTGCCCGTTCCGCCGGGCTTTACGATCACGACTCAAACCTGCAAGGATTACAACGACCTCGGCCAGAAACTTCCCAAAGGGGCGATGGACGAGGTGAAAGCCAATCTTGCCCGAATGGAAAAGTCCTCCGGCAAGAAGTTCGGCGATCCCAAAAACCCCCTCCTGATCGCGGTTCGCTCCGGCGCGAAAGTCTCGATGCCCGGAATGATGGACACGGTGCTCAACATCGGCCTCAACGACTCGGTCGTCGCAGGGATGGCTGAGTTGACCGGTAACGAACGCTTCGCCTTCGACAGTTATCGACGGCTCATCAATATGTTCGGCGACACCGTCATGGGCGTCGATCACCATCATTTCGAGCATGAGCTCTCCGCGGTCAAAAACGCAAAAGGCGTCCAGCTCGACACCGATCTGGATACCGAAGGACTCAAAGACGTCGTCGAACGATACAAGCGCGTTTACCGCGAGCATGTCGGCTCTGATTTTCCGCAGCAGCCGTTGATTCAACTCGAAAAATCCATCGAAGCGGTTTTCAAGAGCTGGATGGGCGACCGAGCCATCCAATACCGGCAGATCAACGATATCCGCGGGCTGTTCGGGACCGCGGTCAACGTTCAGACGATGGTGTTCGGCAACATGGGAGACGACTCTGCAACCGGCGTGGCGTTCACCCGTAACCCCAGCACCGGCGAAAACAAATTCTTTGGTGAATTCCTCATCAATGCCCAGGGCGAAGACGTCGTCGCCGGCATCCGCACGCCTCTCGATTGCGCAACGGAGATGGGGAAATGGAGCGTCAAGGGATGGCGCGAGCTGCTCAAGGTCAAGGACCTGCTCGAAAAGCGATATAAGGACGTGCAGGATTTCGAATTCACCATCGAGCGCGGCAAGCTCTACATGCTCCAGACTCGATCGGGCAAGCGCAATACCGTTGCTGCCGTCAAGATCGCGGTCGACATGGTGAAGGAGAAACTGATCGACGAAAAGACGGCTGTCCTGCGCATCGATCCGGCGAGCCTCGATCAACTTTTGCATCCCATGTTCGATCCGAGCGCGGTTCGAAATGTCATCACCAAGGGACTTCCCGCGTCTCCGGGCGCCGCAGTCGGGAAGCCGGCCTTCACCGCTCACGAAGCTCACGAACGCACACAAGCCGGCGAGAAGGTCCTGCTCATCCGCAAGGAAACCAGCCCCGAAGACGTGCAGGGAATGCACTCCGCGGTTGGAATCATCACCAGCACCGGAGGCATGACGAGCCATGCCGCCGTCGTCGCCCGCGGCTGGGGTAAGTGTTGCGTGGTCGGGGCGGGCGCCATGCGCATTGACGAACACGGCCGGCGGCTGAGCGTCGATGGGCGGAGCTTCGGGCCGGATGATTATCTGAGCATCGATGGATCGAGTGGCGAGCTGATCGAAGGACAGGTGCCGACGGTCGCGCCGGAAGTGAGCGGGCCGTTTGCGATCATCATGAAGTGGGCCGACAAGCACCGCACCATGCTCGTCCGAACCAATGCCGATACGCCCGCCGACGCGGAGCGCGCCCGCGGGTTCGGCGCTGAAGGGATCGGGCTGTGCCGCACCGAGCACATGTTCTTTGACGCCGAGCGCATTCACAATATGCGTGAGATGATCCTCGCCAGCGATATCGAGGGACGCAAAAAAGCGTTGGCAAAGCTGCTTCCCTACCAGCGTGCGGACTTCGTCGGCATCTTCACGGCCATGCACGGCTTGCCGGTCACCATCCGTCTGCTCGACCCTCCGTTGCACGAATTCCTGCCTCACGCCGAGAAAGATCAGCAATCGCTCGCCCACTCGCTGGGTCTTTCGCTCGAGCAGGTGAAAGCCCGCGTTTCCCAGCTTCACGAAGCCAACCCGATGCTCGGCCATCGCGGTGATCGCCTGGCGGTGACCTATCCCGAAATCCTCGAGATGCAGGTCCGCGCCATCATCGAGGCCGCCTGTGAATGCAAGAAGCAGAAGATCCAGGTGCTGCCGGAAATCATGATTCCGCTGGCCGGCACGAAGAAAGAACTGGATTACCTCAAGACGTTTACTGACCAGACCGCCTCGGCCGTCATGAAAGAACAAGGCGTAAAGGTCAATTATCTGTACGGAACGATGATCGAGGTGCCGCGCGCCGCGGTGACGGCCGATGAATTGGCGCAGACCGCGCAGTTTTTCAGTTTCGGCACCAACGATCTGACGCAGATGACCTTCGGATTCAGCCGTGACGACATCAACAGTTTCCTCCCCGATTACCTGGCGAAGGAAATTCTCGAGCGAGACCCCTTCCAGACGCTGGATATTGCCGGCGTCGGCCAACTGGTAAAAATGGCCGTGCAAAAAGGGCGCGCCACCAACCCCACCCTCAAGTGCGGCATCTGCGGTGAACACGGCGGAGATCCCAAGAGCGTCCACTTCTGCAATGAAGTGGGATTGAATTACGTCAGTTGTTCCCCCTTCCGTGTCCCCATCGCCCGCCTCGCCGCCGCCCAGGCGGCGATTCAGGCAACCGGCAGTAAACCGGGTAAAAAAGCCGCGAAATGACGCGCCGATATCGAGAGTAGCCGGCGATCGCCACCGCCGATCGTCGCGGTCGGCGGCGTCGGAAAAGCCACCTTCATCGCGCCCGCCCGCGCGCTGGCGAGCAACGATCAGGCGACGCGCGGGCCTCTCGCTCTATCTTGCACTCGCCGCCGAAAATCTGCGGCGCACGCTCTTCGAAACCGAAGACGTCGACCCCTTTCTTACCCCACCCAATCGGACAAATTGGCGTTTCAACAACAGATTCAGATGCGAGAATCGCGGTTCTGGCAGATGGCAAGAAAACGTTCGAATGGAAGGGAATGATTTCAAAGCTGATGTTAGACGCCGGGTGGACGATGCCCGAACCGATGTCGTTAGGATTCGGATCGTGGAATACCGCGTTTATCATTTCCGGCGCGAGGTTGCGGGGGCTGTAGCGTGGAGTGGCCGATTGCGAATCGGTTCTTGCGCGAGTCACCGGCTATTTTGCTGATACATGACACGGATTCGGCGCACGAAGCGCCGAATCGCCCGGAGCGTCACTTGCTACGGCCATGACCTCCTGTCGTTCCGGGCAAATTCGTGTCAGCGGATTGGCTTTGTCGATATCCGCTGCATGACGACACGCCTACGCAAATCAAAAGCGATTCGTGCACTCGCCGCCGCAGTCGGTGCGACACTTACTGTCGCGTCTGCTGCAAAAGCGCAGACCGGCCCCGAACTGCTGCTCAAGCCGTTTCCAACCAGTGAGGTATTCGACGGATCGGCCGATGCGGTGGTGATGCGTACGGCCAAAAACGAGCCTGGCGATACTTTGCAGTTTTCTGAATATGAGTCGTCGGGTCGCTTTCGGCTCATGCCGGGCAATGAAGCCAGTCCGCGGATCGGATACGCGGTGAACTACCTCGATTCCCGAACCAGTTCGACGCTCATTCCGCATCAGTTATCGGACGAGTCGGTCGCCTTCGGAACTCCAATCGCAAAATATGGGGATTGGGTCGCCGGCCTGACGCTCGGCGGGGGATACGCCGGCGACACCGCGTTCGCCCGCGGCGGCGCCTGGTACGCCAAGGCGGCAATCGGGATCGGCCGGCAGTTTGCCAACGGCGACATCCTGGGAATCATCGTCGACTACAACGGCAACCGTACCTATTTCCCCGAATTCCCGTTGCCCGGCTTTGCCTATGCCCATGAATTACGAAAGGACCTCCAACTGGTGCTCGGAGTTCCCTACAGCCACATCCACTGGGAACCGATCGAGCATTTGAAATTTGATGGCGGGTACACGCTTCTCTCCGATCTCGATGCCGTCGTCGGGTATGAATTCCTGCCCAAGCTGACGGCTTACGCCAAATATGAAATCGTCCGCGACGCGTTCCATATCGAGGGTCTCCCGCAGGATCGCCGGCTTCTATTTCAGACACGCCGCGCGGAACTCGGATTACACTGGGACCCTTGCAAGAACTGCACTTTGAGCGTTGCCGGGGGTTACGCGTTCGCCAACCGCTTCCGAACGGGGTTTGATTTTGTCGATACCGATAAACTGATCCGCTTCAGTGATCAGCCCTATGTCCGGGCGGGTTTTGAGCTGAAATTTTAACCGGCCCACCCCATTTTGCATGAGCGGGTTTCCCGTGGATAATCCCGCCCGATGACCGACACGCTGGCTATAGACCTTCGAGATGTGTCGAAGGTTTACCGCGGAGGCATTCACGCCCTTGCGGGCGTGGACATGCGGGTAAGGCAGGGAGAGGTATTCGGGCTGCTCGGGCCGAACGGGGCTGGGAAGAGCACACTCGTTAAAATCATGATGTCGGTGGCGCGGCCGACTCGCGCCCAGGGCACTATTCTCGGCGCGCCGGTCGGCCACAAGCCGACGCTGGCGCGCATCGGCTACCTTCCCGAAAGCCATCGATTTCCCCGTTATCTCACCGGGAGGCAGGTGGTCGAATTCTTCGCCGCCCTTTCCAAGGTCGATCGCCCGACGCGAAAACGCCGCGCCTCGGAATTGCTGGAAACCGTCGGCATGGCCGACCACGCGGATCGGAAGATCGCCACCTATTCCAAGGGGATGATGCAGCGCACCGGGCTCGCCCAGGCGCTCGCCGCGGATCCGGATCTGGTCGTCCTCGACGAACCGACGGACGGAGTCGATCCCGTCGGCCGGCGCGAAATCCGTGACGTGATCGCCGCGCTCGCGCACGGCCGGAAAGACGGTCTTCGTCAACAGCCATCTGCTGGGCGAACTGGAAATCATCTGCGACCGCGTGGCGATCCTGGTCGGCGGGCATGTTGCCCGCCAGGGGACGATGGACGAGTTGTCGGTCGCAAAACAGCGATTCGAAATCGAGGTCGCACCGCTGGCGGTTGACCCGCAGGCCATGCGGCAGCGCCTCATTCAGGGGCTATCTCCGATTGTCACCTTTACCCATGCGCCGCTCGCCTGCGGCGAGGGCGGTCGAACTGCCGACGGTATACCCGTTCGAACCGTATCTTCGCAGTTCGACCGAGGAAAACTTTCTGCCGGCCAATGGATCGAATTGGATGGATTGCTCCTCCGCGTCGGAAGTATCGAAGCATCGGAAATTCAGCCGGTGCTCGATGCGCTGCGTCAGTCGGGTTTTGTCATCCGGCGCGTCCAACTCATGCGACCGTCGCTTGAAGACCTTTTCATTGAAACCGTTTCGACGGGTACGGCGGAATCCGGAACCGTTGCTCCGCCGGCATTTCAGGTCAGCCCCCCGAAGGCGCCACTCGCATGACCCAAACTGTCGCCCTCATTGTCGATGCCTATCGGGAGTTGCGAGCCAAGCGGCTCTTTTGGATCACCCTGATTCTCTCCGGCGTGTTCATCGGGGTATTTGGTCTGATCGGCTACAACGATAACGGACTCACGCTGGCCGGCTATCAATTCGATTTCCCCGGATCCGAACGGTTTTATAAACCCATATTCCGCTCGCTCGTGATCGGCTTCTGGCTGACATGGGCGGCGATGATTCTGGCCCTGATCTCAACGGCAGGCATCTTCCCCGACCTGCTCAGCGGCGGATCGATCGACCTCTACCTGTCGCGTCCTATCAGCCGATGGCGATTGTTCCTCACGAAGTATTTCTGCGGATTGATCTTCGTCGCGTTACAGGTCACGGTCGTCTCCGCAGGAAGTTTTATCGTGATGGGGCTGCGCGGACATCACTGGATGCCGAGCCTGTTTCTCGCTATTCCGCTGGTGGTGCTCCTGTTCAGTTACGTTTTTTCCCTGTGCGTTCTGCTTGGTGTCTGGACGCGTTCGACGGTGACCGCGTTGCTGCTGGCGGTTCTGGGGTGGACCTTTTTTTCCGTCGTCCAGCAGGCCGAAGAAGGCATACTCACCTGGCAACGCCTGACCGAACGACGCGTGGCGGATTCGCGACGCGCCATCCGGGAATCCGACGCGCAGCTCGCGCAGATCGCCGCGCACCCTTCTTCCGATTTGCTGGGAGCCAAAGTCGTAATCGCGAATCTGCGCAAACGGCGGGCCGAAAACCTGCTGCCGTCGCAGGAGCACGATACGAATTTGCCGCGCCTGTTGCATCGCTTCGCTTACGCATTGCGCGTGGCCGTCCCCAAGACACGGGAGACAACCGACTTGCTCGATCGTTGGCTCTTCACCGACGACGAGGTCGTTCAAGCCGGCGAATTCCGCGAACGACGCTACGAGGAACAGGGGCGCTCGCAAATGGAGGAACGGGCGGAGGCGGGCATCGAAGTCGAGCAACTCAAGCGGCAGCGTTCGGCGGCCTGGATTATCGGTACTTCGCTGGCGGACGAAGTGCTCCTCGTCGGCGCCGCGGGATGGCTTTTTTGTCGTCGGGACTATTAGAAATTTGACTCCCGCTTCAAGTGAATTGTAAGCCTGGAGGGCCACAATCCATCTATTTCGGGAGCAATGCATGCACGGGCGAGGAAGTACACCGACCGACCCTGATCGGAACGATTCAAAAATGCATCTCGGCCTGCCCACGCCGTGGCCGGCCGAGGCGGAATTGATCCTGTCGGCCCTGGAAACCGGGCGACACCAGGTTCACGCCGCCGAATCGCGGCAGCTTCGCCGGTTGCCTTACCGCGTTCTGGCAAAACTGCGTCTATTCAGCGATCCGTCGAACTCCGCCGCCTGGACCCTCTATACCCGCGACGTGAATCAGCGGAGCCTCGGTTTTGTCACCCAAGCGCGGCTTCCGCTCGGCCATGGGGGGCGAATCGAAATGCTTTCGCCGGATGGAGCTCGTTCTCAATTCGAATGCACGCTGCTGCGCTGTCGGCAGGCGGCGCCAGGCTGGTATGAGGGGGCGCTTTATTTCAATCGGGAGCAATCCACCTTCCGAGTGGGTGTGTCCGAACAAGGGGATATCACGCTGGCGATGTGATCCCTTTGTCAATTTCGCGGCAATCGGGATAGACTTCCACCAACGGCGCGCGGCTGGATCGTTCGCGCCGCAGCGCATCCGTTTCCCGGAGGTCTTCATGTTCCGCGTTTGCTTCGCTGCCACGCTGCTGCTGGCAATTGGGTCGTCTTGTGCCGTTTTGTCAGCCGACGAACCGGCTCCAGCAAATCAATCGAAACTGGGCAAGCTTCCCCACCTTGAGTTTGACGCGACCAAAAAGATTGTGCGCGTCGAATGCGATGCCCTCGGCACCGACGCGCCGCTCGAGTTTTTCTGCTGCAAGACCGGGACGAACGAATACGAATCGGTGCTCCGATCGCCGGTCATGCCGTCGGATCTTCACACCGCGTTGCTCGCCATCGGATTGGCGCCCGGCGAGCCGGTGACTTACTCCGAGGCCCTCAAGAAATGGATCCCTCCGCACGGGCCGCCGCTCCACGTCACGATGGAATATGAGAAGGACGGAAAGATCGTTTCATCTCCCGCTTTCCGCTGGATGCGCGACGTGAAGACCAAGAAGGAGCCCAAAGGCTTTACGTGGGTCTTCACCGGATCGCGTGTCATGCCGGACGGAAAATACGCCGCCGACGTGACCGGCTATATCGTCAGCGTCGTGAATTTCGATTTGACCGTCATCGACATTCCCGAGCTTGCCAGCAGCGCCAATGAAACGCTGGAATGGGAGCGAAATCCCGATGTGGCGGCCAAGCCGGGCACGAAGGTCTGGATGGTGATTGAGCCAGCCGGAAAAGACAACGGCCCGCAGTCGCAGCCGTCGGAAACGCCCAAGCATTATTTCCCCGGCGGATCGACGCCGGGTCCGCATTCCGACGCCGGCGGCGATCCTAAAGCCGCCGCGCTCCAAAGCCCCGCTCCAGGGGAAGGCGCAGACGCAACCGTCGCTCTCTGATGTTCACGTCGATCAAGCGAAGGTCGATCGCCTGAAGGCGTACTGGGAGAAAAAAGTATCGCCGCATTCCGCCGCCCTGCGGGAGGCCGCCGAGGCGCATTACCAGGTGATCAGCGATCTTCGTCGGGAGCAGCAACGATTGATCGATGAAGCCGATCACATTCAGCGCACAATCGATCAACTGGAAAAGGACTATCAGGACCTGACCACGCCGCATCCCGAAACCGCGGGCTCATGAACGCGAGCCGCGTTGTATCTCATGACTTCTCTTTCGAATCCGACCCATCCGGCATCCCATCGCACTCGAATCGTTACGCAATTTGGCGTCAGGCTTTTCACCTCTTTCGGTCTGGGCGTGGCGACCGTGGCGTTATCCTGGTTCGCGGCCGGGCCGGGCCTGGGGGTTTATTTCGGAACGGTGTTGCTGGTTACCCTCGTCTGTCCGTTCCTGGCGTCGATGCCGACGATAGGTGGCACGGGCGTCCCCCCGGTGCTTCTGGCGCACGAGCACGGGCGGAGCGCCCGTGCCACTGAAATTCTCGGACCCGTCCTCATCGCCATTTTCCTGTGGTTTGGAATCACAGTCGGCTGGTGCGTCAGCCTGATCTCTCCCGACGTCTCGATACTCAACATCGCACTTTGTCTCATCGTGCTCGGCGCTATCTCGGCGCGATGGCCGGCGCCGCTTACGCGCTCCGCGGCTTCGGGATTCCGCCGATCCTTTCGGGAGCGTTCGCTGCCCTTCTTTTTATCGCCTGGCTTACCTGGCCCGTGTGGCTCAGCGGATTGCTTTCGGGCCCGCACGGAGAAGCGATCGTCGGCTGGCTCGTTCCGTTCGATCCATTGATGGCAATCAACTCCGTTTTGAAACAATTCGGCGCATGGGACCACGCCTACTCCATTGCATATAACCATCTCACCACGCTGAATCAGGACGCCCCGTATCGAATGCCATCCACGATCGTTCCTTCAGTGCTGTTTCATGCCGTTGTGGCGCTGGCCGGATTCTTCGTTGCCGCAAGAAAGTCATCGTCCGCGCGGCGCGGTGAAGATGGCGATGGCGGAATGCATCCTTCCGTTGCCGCGTAAATTCGTCGCTGTAGAGCCGGCTCGCAAGGTCGTAGAACCCCAGTCGCAATTCGTCCACCGTCATCGTCTGCGGCGTGAAATTGATATCGAAGAGCGTGCAGCGCTCCCACGCGCGATCCTTGAGCAATCGCCCCTGCGCCTTCAGTTGCGCATAAAACGGAGTGCCCGGAAACGGCGTCGGATAAGTCACCTGAACATCGAAAGGAAGCGTCTGCTCGACGAACCGATGCACCGCATCGAAGATGCCAGGACCATGCCCATCCAGCCCGACGACGAAGCAAGCGGTCACTCGGATACCATGTGACTGGATTCGCTCGATCGCTTCCCGATATCGGGGGAATTGCCGCTGTTTCCAGTTTCGGCGCAGCTCAATGTTTTCGAGCCCCGCTTCGACCGGGCTTTCGAATCCGATCAACACCTGCGCGCATCCGGCATCGCGCATCAGCTCCAGGAGTTCCTCATCGTCGGCGACGGAAAGGTCGGTCTCGGCGAACCAGCGCACGTGACGCTTGCGAAGCTCCGGCAGGAATCGTTTCCACCAGGCGCGATTCACGAAAGCATTATCGTCGGCGAATTCGATGAAAGGGCGTCGCCAGAGATTTCGGATCGCGTCGATTTCCGCCAGGACTTTCGCGACCGGCTTCTGTTTGTATCGATGACTCAGCAGGATCGACGAAGCGCAAAAGGCGCATCGCCAGGGGCAGCCACGGCTGGTTTGCACGGTCAGGCGGTTGTAGCGACTGATGTCGAGCATCTCGAATGCCGGCATCGGCGAATCGTCCATATCGAATTCCCGGCCGCGCGCGTCGTAAACGCGCTTCAATCGGCCGCGCGCCGCATCGCGCAGGATCTGGGGCCAGATCAGTTCCCCTTCGCCAACGGCCGCGCTGATTCCATGCTCCTCCGGCTCGTTGGAGCAAGCCGTCAC
Organism: uncultured Phycisphaerales bacterium; assembly: GCA_963754335.1. Classification (GTDB taxonomy): domain Bacteria; phylum Planctomycetota; class Phycisphaerae; order Tepidisphaerales; family Tepidisphaeraceae; genus JBBSDP01. The sequence continues at coordinate 544,837 of CAVWFQ010000003.1, read as the reverse complement.
GTGCAATCCGCCCATCACGACAGGTACTCCCGCATCTCGATAGCGCCTGCCGAGTTCATATCCCTCGTTGACCTGCGCGCTGAAACTGGAAATGGCGACCAGATCAAAATCGCGGGGAAGATCGGGAGCCGATCGGATGTCCGCCACTTCGAGATATCGCACGTCATGTCCCGGCGGGGTCGCGCCGGCAAGCGTCAACAGTCCCAGGCTTGGAAGCGAGGCGATCGTCTTGCTCCGCTCGACGAATCCCGGCAGGGTGAGGCCCAGCTTGAGCAACTCGGCGTCGCACGCGCGGATCCCCGACATGGCAATGAGACCTATTTTCATTTTGTCAGCTCGAGCCAGATAGGTACGGCCAGGCCAATCACCACGCATCCGACCGGCGCTGCCAGAAGCCAGCGCATCGGCTTGCGCCATGCCGCCAGATAGCAGGTGGCCGGCATGAGAAAGTTCGCCGCGATGAGCGCTCTTGAGGCGACGGGCGAGCCGTCCCAACCCAACGTGTGGATGCTCACCGCGTAGGCCAGGTTCAGGAACGCGATTCCGAAGAAAGCGATATGCCCCAGTCGCATCATCCGCCGCAGCCAGGAGGCGTATCCGCCGAACCAGGTTTCGCGATGGAAGAACAGCCCGCACGCCGAGCCGCTCATGACGCCCGCAAGCATGGCGATCCACGCGGCGATCGCATTGGGTTCTGTCATATCGCCTTCCGAAAGTGAAGCGACGCAATCTGCCGGGACGTTCAATTTGTCCCGGAGCTTGCGTCTGGACGGCAAATTGCAATGCATCCCCCATACCCAACTGAAGGAACGACCTAAGATGCCTCAAATCAACGACCTACAGCATTTGCACTCGGCTTCGGACGCAGCCCCGCATGGCAATTTACGCCACGGCGGCGTACATTCCTTGTACACAGCCTCTCGGCAACCCATGTTTTTCGAGTCCCCCGCCCAAGCCGCCTTAGCCGGTTCCATCGCCGATCTGGCGTTCTGCAATCCCTTTCTGCCCGAGCGAATTCGATTCGAGCGCGAGATCCTTGGCGATGAGTTTGTCGACTCGGACCTGGTCTGGAACCTGACCCGAGACTGGGATTGCAATCGTCCGAATATTGCCCTGCTTCAGCAGCGCGCCGAGGCGCTCGCCGATGCGCTTCGAAACAAACTCGTCGCCGGCGTCCGCGCTTCAGATGCAGAACTCCAGCTTTACGAAGATGTTGCGGTTTATGTCCTCTACTATCGCGTGCAGCAGTCGCTCGAATTGATCACCGAAGGAGAGGCCGCCAAGCCGCTCCAGGAAATTTCGGCGCTATATGGCCCATTCGTCGAGGCATGCGAGCATTTTCTCTGCATTCCCGGAATCAAGCTGCCGACGGATTATTCGCCGCACCATCTCTTCGCCTGTTTCTTCCAGGTGCGCCGCGCGTTCCATCACATTTTCCGCAACATCGTCGGCGCTTCGATGCCGGCGGCGCGACTGCGGGCTTCGATCTGGCAATCGGTCTTTACGCATGACATGCGGCGTTATCGTCGCGTCCTGTTCGATCGCATGGGGGATCTGACCACGCTGGTCACCGGGCCATCCGGCACCGGCAAAGAACTCGTGGCCCGCGCCATCGCCCTTTCGCGATTCATTCCGTTCGATCCCAAGACACGCGCTTTCGGCGGGGATTTTGTCGATTGCTTTCACGCGCTGAACCTGTCCGCCCTTTCTCCGACTCTGATCGAATCAGAATTGTTCGGTCATCGCCGCGGCGCGTTCACCGGCGCTCTGGAGGATCGGGCCGGGTGGATGGAAGTCTGCCAGCCGCTCGGCACCGTTTTCCTTGATGAGATTGGCGAACTGGATCCGCTGATCCAGGTCAAGCTGCTGCGCGTTCTTCAAACCCGCCAGTTCCAGCGCCTCGGCGACACGCGCAGCCGGCCTTTCAAGGGGAAAATCATCGCCGCCACCAACCGCGACCTGGCTCGCGAAATGATCGACGGGCGCTTCCGCCGCGATTTCTATTATCGCCTGTGTTCCGACATGGTCGTCACCCCCACGCTGCGCGAGCAGTTGCAGCAATTACCCGGCGACCTGCGAAGCATGATCTTCTTCATCGCCAGCCGCATCGCGCCCGAAGAGGCGGAAGAATTGACCGACGAAGTCGAGAGCTGGGTCGTGGAAAACCTCGGCCGCGACTATTCCTGGCCCGGCAATTTCCGCGAGCTGGAACAATGCGTTAGAAACGTGCTGATCCGTCACGAATATCACCCCCCGCTGACCGAAGATCGATCCGCCGCCCCGGCACAGCAACTGGCCGAGGACCTCGATCGCGGCGCGATGACGGCTGATGAACTGCTGAAACGGTACTGCACGCTCGTCTATTCGCGCACGCGCAATCTGGAAGAAACCGCCCGCCGGCTTGGGCTCGATCGCCGAACGGTCAAGGCGAAGGTCGATCCGCAGGTACTGGGGGCAGTTCGCAACGAGCAAATTTGAGATCACAGAAACGCGTGTGCTCAAACCTCACGACGGGGCAAAGCGGCGCCGCACATCGCCGTTCCGCCACATGCGCGAGCCGCCGCGCCGCCCCGTATCGCGTCCGCTCACTGTGCACAATATCTACCGATGCGGGGCGACGCGGCGGAACCTGATGAGAAATTCGGACGCGTCTTGCGCGCCGCTCTGCCCCGTCGTGGAGGCCCAAGGCGCGAGCGGACGGACGCGAATCAAATCTTCGGCGGTTTCGGCTGTTTCTGCACGATGACCAGCGTGTCTTTCGATGAATCGTAGTTGGTCGACTCGTTCTTGAGGGAGCGGACGAGGAACGTATTGTGGCCGTTGCCGCCGACGATCGTGTTGCGGCCGACGACCGCGCCGAGGGCGTCGTTGCCGTCGCCGGCGGTGATCTGAGAATTTCCCTTGCCCGCCCAGATGGTGTCGGTGCCGTTGCCGGCGACGATGATGTCTTTTGCCGCTTCGCCGAAGATCATGTCGTTCCCGTCGCCGACGTGAAAGGCGGTCGCCTTGTGCCCGCCGACGATGATGTCCGTGCCGTTGCCGGCGATGATCGTGTCGCCGCCGTTGCCGCCTTGAATCGAATCATTTCCGTCGCCGACGGTGATCTGGTTGCTTCCGGTGGCGCCGAAAATCGTATCGTCGCCGCCGCCGGCGGTGATGGTGGCATCGCCATGTCCGCCGTTGATCGTGGCGTTCTGGTCGCCGACGGCGATCGTGTCGCTTCCGCCGTGATCCTGGATTTCCGTTTCAATCAGAAAGTTGTTTGAGGTTCCGACGGTAATGTCATTCGATTTAGTGCTGCCGACGACCAGCACCTTCGTGATGTTCATGGTTCGAGCGAAAGACTTCGTGAGCGTGCGCGTTGCGGCGTGGCCCTTCACGGACGAAACCGAAACGTCCACGCTCAAACCGTCGTCACTGTATTGAACGGTGATCGTGTTGGCGGCTCCCGCATCCGCGCGAACCGTCAGCAAACCTGCTCCGCCGAGCGTTGCGCTCGAAAGAAGCCGACGAGACTCGAGCACTTCGACCAATCCGGATTCTGTATCACGCATTACAAATACTCCTGTTTTCATTCTATCGGCAGATATTACCGGACCTCGCCAGACATTCGTCACGCCGGGCCGTGCCGACCCGGATCCGGGTCCACAGGACCCGGCGTGTGGAAATTTACTCGAATAGCGGCAACTGCGCCGAATCTTCCGCAACCGATTGGATTTGTCCATCCGCCAGTCGCGTCAGCAGGCGATCGCCGGCACGGACCTGCGCCGCCGAGCGGACGACCAAGCCGTCGCGTTTTCGCGTGGTGATCGAATACCCGCGCTGCAGCACTGCTTCGGGACTGAGCGCCTTCAGGCGCGCTTCGAGTGAGTCCAGGCGGGCCGCTCGACGTCGGACGGACTCCATCGCCTCGCGGGCAAATCGGGTGGCCATCGCCGCCAGGCGTTGCTGGTGCAATGCCAGGCGGTGTCGGGGATGCCGCTCTCCCAGCAAAACGGCGGCTGCCTCGATTTTCTTTGCATCGCTCCGGATTCGCTGGTCGGCGGCGCGAAACAGGCCGAGCGCAAGCCGATCCACCCGCTCGCGATGGGCCCGCAAAAACAGCGGCAGCCTGGAATCGAGCCGCACCATCATGTCGCTCAATTGACGTTGACTGGTTCGAAATCGCTCCGTCAGCGCGTGGAGCAGTGAACGGCTCATCGAATCCAGATACTGCGCCTGCAGATGCACATGATGCAACGGCCGGCGGAAGGTTTCATGCCGCTCGATCGCCGCCAGGCGCTGTTGCGCTTCTTGCATCAGGGTTGAGACGGAGCGGCGGAGCCGGAGATCCTGCTGTTCCACGAGGTCCGGCGCGTTACGCCACTGCGCGGTAACGACCTGAACCGCTTCGGTCGGCGTGTGCGCGTGATAGTCGGCGACCAGATCCGCGATCGATACATCCACCTCGTGCCCGATGCCCGTCACCACCGGCCAACGCGAGGCGGCGACGGCGCGGGCAACGATCTCCTCATTGAATTCCCAGAGGTCTTCCAGCGAGCCGCCACCTCGCCCCAGCACGATCAGATCGATTGCGCCGATGGCGCTCCCAACCTGGTTGAGATGCGTCAGGGCGGCGGCGATTTTCTCCGCCGCTCCGTCCCCCTGCACCGGCACGGGGTAAAGGAAAATGCGCAGCCACGGGAAGCGGCGCAAGACCTTGAGCATGTCGGCGAGGGCGGCCGCTTCCCTGCTCGTGACGAGCACGATCGTCGTCGGAAATCGGGGGATGAGCCGTTTGCGCTCGGCGGCGAAGAGCCCCTCTCTCTCGAGTTTGGCGCGGAGTTGCTGAAACGCCAGCTCCAGCGCTCCCTTGCCGAGCGGCCGCAGCGTTGAGACATAAAGCTGATATTTGCCTTGTTTCCCGTATACTCCGATTCGTCCGCTCGCGAGCAGTTCCATCCCGTCTTTCGGAATGAATTTCATCCGTTCGACGTCCGAACCCCACATCACGCAGCCGATACAGGTCTCCCGGTCCTTCATCGTGAAATAAAGATGACCGGACGCCTGATGCCGATTGATGTTGCTGACTTCCGCCTGAACCAGCAGTGATTCGGGAATCTGCGTGGTCAATGCGCGATCGATCCGAGCCGTGAGCTGGGTGACGGTGAGCGGAACCCGCGCGTCATTGGCTGGAGGCTGCGGCGCGGGCGGTTTTCGCCCCATCATCTGCTCGCGAAATTCGAAGAAGTTAGTGGCCAAGATGATCGACTATATGCATTTTGTGGCACAGCCGCCCTCGGCTGCGGTCTGCCGTTATAAGATTTCGACCTTCGGTCGAACACAGCCAAGGGCGGCTGTGCTACATCGATTTCACGACGGCGGCGCCGCGGCGGCGACCTCCGCCTGCCGCGCCATCACGCCGGCCCTGCGGGTGCGCCGCCTGCCCTGCACGATATGCACAACCTGGTCGATGATCACGGCGATCAGGATCACCGATCCGATGACAATGAACTGCCAGTTGTCGTTCAGGCGCCAGTCTCCGCCGCCTGCCGGGCGCAGCAGTCCGATCGTGGAGAGCGCTTCGACGACCCATCGCTTCAGCAGCGACGCCGACGCAGACGACGCCACGCGAAACATATTCAACCCGTTGTCGATCACGCGCATGATCGACGATCCGATGACGATCCCGAAAACACTCCCCTCTCCGCCGCGGAGCGAGCAGCCGCCCAGAACAGCGGCGGCGATCGCGTAAAGTTCGTAAGCCAATCCCACGTTCTGAGACATTTCACCGATATAAGAGGCGTATGAGATTCCGGCCACGCCGGCCAGGCCCGCGGAGATCACATAAGTCATCGTCTCCACGCGCTTGACCGGAATCCCGGAATATTCCGCGGCATCGCGGTTACCGCCGATCGCAAAGACGTAGCGGCCGAAAACCGTGAAGTGCAGCAGATAAGTGGCAATGACGATCACCACGAGGAAGACGACGACCGGCCAGCTTAAAAGCGCCGCCCCATGGTCGTAGAAAAATCCCGTTCGATACAATTTTCGAAACGGCGACGCGCCAAAGCCGAGCGTCGCCCCTTGCACCAGCGCCTGCGACACGCCGCGCAATGTGAGCATTCCGCCGAGCGTCACGATAAATGACTGCAATCCAAGTTGCGTGATCAGCAGCCCCTGGACCAGGCCGATGAGCAGCGCCACGGCAAGGGCAATGGAAATGCCGATCCAGATGGGAAGATTCAATCCACCTTCCGCCGGCGACGAGACTTTGGCGACAATGACCCCCGTAAGACCCACCAGCGATCCGACCGACAGATCGATTCCTCCGGTGATGATGACAAAGGCGATCCCGATCGCGAAAGTCCCCAGCATGGCGATTTGCCGGGTCGTGTTCATCACGTTCGCCTGACCCAGGAAGACGGGATTGCTCCACCAGATCCCCGCGCAGATGAGGACCAGGGCAGCGAACATTCCGAATTGACGTCCCATTCATTCACCGCCCGTCATCAGCATCGCCACCCGTTCCTGGCTCAGTTGTTCCTTCGGCAGAATGCGGCGCAAGCGCCGCTCGTGCATGACCGCCACGCGGTCGCTGATGCCGAGCACCTCTTCCATGTCGGAGCTGACCATGATAATTGCAATTCCGTCGGCGGCGAGCGCGGCCATATGGCGGTAGATTTCCGCCTTGGCGCCGACGTCAACGCCGCGCGTCGGCTCGTCGAGGATCAGCAGCTTCGGTTTCATCGCCAGCCATTTGCCCAGCACGACCTTCTGCTGATTTCCGCCGGAGAGATTGACGACCTTACGCCGTACCGTCGGCGTCTTGATGCGCATGCGCTGAACTTCAATCGCGGCGACGCGCTCCTCGTTTCTTCGATTGAGCCAGAATCGCGGCTTATAGTTATCGATGTCGGGAAGCGAGATATTCTGCGCGACGCTCATGGGCAGCACGAGCCCGTGCCGCTTGCGGTCTTCGGGGGCAAGATAGACGCCGCTGCGAATGGCCTGCCGGGTTCGCCTTGGCGCGTAGGGCTCGCCTTCCAATCGCATGCCGCCGCCCATTGGCCAATCGACGCCAAACAGAACCTGCATCAATTCGGTGCGACCGGCCCCGACCAGGCCCGCGAAGCCGAGAATCTCCCCGCGATGCACTTCGAAGCTGACGCCGGCCGGCGCGCCGGGAACGATCAGATCGTCGGCGACGAAAACAATCTGGCCCGGCGGGCGCTCCGGCTTTTCCGGAAACCAGGCACTGAGCGGCCGGCCCACCATCATCGCGACGATCTGATCGTGCGTTGTATTCCGGGCGTCGAGATCGCCGACGTATTTCCCGTCGCGAAGCACCGTCATGCGATCGGCGACTTCGGTGACCTCTTCGAGACGATGGGAAATGTAAATGATTCCCTTCCCGGCGCTTTTGAGGTCGGCAATGATTCGAAAAAGCTGCCGCGCTTCCCCGAGCGTGAGCGAGCTGGTGGGCTCATCCATGATGATGATCCGCGCCTCCTGGGCGAGCGCTTTGGCGATTTCCACCATCTGCATCTGCCCGGCGGTGAGCGAAGCCATCGGCGTGGATGGAGCGAGATCGAGCCCGACGCGTTTCAGGAGCGCCCTGGCCGAGCTGCGCATCTGCGCTCGCCTGATCACCCCGAATTTTCGCGGCTCACGTCCCAGGAAAATATTCCCGGCAATATCGAGGTTCGGAACCGGCATCAATTCCTGATGGATCAGCGCGATTCCGGCTCGCTTGGCGTCAGCAATGCCGCCGAGCTTCACGGGCTGGCCGTCGATCTGAATCTCGCCGGCGTCGGGGGGATAGGCGCCGCCGAGGATCTTCATCAGCGTGCTCTTGCCGGCGCCGTTTTCCCCCATGAGGGCAAGCACTTCGCCGGCTCCGAGGTGGAGTTGCACATCACTGAGCGCGACCACGCCGGGGAATCGCTTGGTCACGTTACGCATCGTCAGCAATTCACTCACTTTTACTTCTTCAATTCGGCCAGGTGTGTCTCGAATTCCTTGACGTTGTCGGCGTTGATCACTTCCACGCCGGTGTCGATCTTTCCATCCTTGATCAGGGGATTGCTCAATGCCGATTCTCCGTCCGTGGCCAGGTTATAGAGCATGAGCGACGACAGATATCCGAACTGGAACGGCTTCTGTACGACGGTGAGGGCAACGGTCCCCTTCTCGATTCCCGCAAGCGTTCCGGCATCTTCGTCGAAGACGGCCGCCTTGATCTGCCCCTTCTTTCCCGCCGCGTCGATCGCGTCGGCGATGGCCGGGCCGTTGTATGACCACAATCCCGAAAGCAGCGCGATGTCGGGAAAGGCGTTGATCACATCATCGACGTTTGACCGCGCCTTGTTCGGATCCTTGTTGTCTTCCTTCTTTGCGACGATGTCGATGCTGTGGCCGGCGATCGCGTCCTGGATTCCCTTGAGGCGCTGCCGTGCATTGTCGGCGGAGAAAGTGCCGACGAACACGGCCATCTTCCCGCCGCCGGGAAGCAGCTTCACGATCTGCTGGCCGATGCCTTCCCCGCTTCATAATTGTTGGTGCCGATATAGATCAGCCGGTTGGACTTGGCCGCGTCCGAATCATGACACAGCACGTTGGTCTTAGCCGCGGCCGCGTTCACTTCGTCCACCTGGTCGTCCGGGGCAATCACGCTGATGGCAATTCCGTTGTATCCCTGACTGCTCAGGTCTTCGAGAATGCCATTTTGCTCGGCGACGGTCCCGTTCTGCGGAAGCTTGATGTCAACGTGGACGTTTTTCTCATCCTCGAATTTCTTCACGCCGGCCGCGGCGATCTTCCAGAAGTCACTGGCGTTGTTGGTGACGAACGCCAGCTTGAGTGGCCCGCCCGCCGGCGCCTTGAATACGTGCTGATCCGCTTTGAGCTGGGCGGATGCGGCACTCGGTTGCGTTGCGGCGGAGGAGGACGAATCGCCGCTCGAGGCCGAAGAGGAACTGGCCGCCGGGGCGGCGGGAGCCGCGTCATTCTTTGCCTTGTCGCAGCCGACGGTCGCTAAACCGAAGAGCAGGCCGACAACGATGATTCTCAGCGCGTTGAACGGAACCACGTTTGAATCTCCTCTAAGAACGAATCACTTTGTGTCGAAACGATAAACAGTGACCTGATGGAAAGTCTCTCCCGGATGCAACGTCGTCGTCGGGAAATTCGGATGATTCGGCGAATCGGGATAATGCTCCGCCTCCAGGCAAAACGCTCCATGCTGCGGATAAACAACGCCACCCTTCCCGGTCACCTTACCGTCCAGAAAATTCCCCGTGTAAAACTGCATGCCCGGCTCGGTCGTAAAAACTTCCAGCACCCGGCCTGATCCCGGATCGCTTGCGCGAGCGGCCAGGGCAAGCTGGCCGTTATTGGAAAGTGCGTAGTTGTCATCATACCCAGCTGGCGTGCGGCTGGGCGTGCCGCTCAGGCGTGCCCCGATCGCGGTGGGCGTTCGGAAATCGAGCGCGGTTCCCTTCACGCTGTCGATCTTGCCGGTTGGAATCTGGTCCTTGTCGAATGGCGTAAAGCGGTCGGCATCGATCATCATCACTTCATCCAGAATCGTCGCCGATTTTTCGGCGCTCAGGTTCCAGTAGGAATGATTGGTGAGGTTGACGACGGTATCGTGATCGGTGGTCGCCGAGTAGTCGATCTTCAACTCGTTCTGATTGGTGAGCGTGTAGATCACCGTGACGTTCAGATTGCCTGGATACCCTTCTTCGCCGTCGGGACTCAGGTAAGTGAAGCGCACCGCCGGCCCGGCCAGGCTCGGCTCGGGAGCGGCTTTCCAGACGACTTTGTCGAATCCTTTCTTTCCGCCATGCAGGCTGGTTGTGCCGTTATTGATGAAAAGCTTGTATTCCTTTCCATCAAGCGTGAACTTGCCGTTGGCGATCCGGTTGGCATAGCGACCGATGATCGCTCCAAAATACGGACTCTGCGTTTCGTACTGCTTGAGATTGTCAAACCCAAGCACGACATCCCCCATCACGCCCTGCTTGTCGGGAATATGCATTTCGGTGAGCGTCGCGCCGTAAGTCGTAACCTTGGCGACAAGCCCGTTGGAATTGGTCAGCGTATAAATTTCGACCGCTTTCCCATCGGCCGTCGTGCCGAATGACGCCGATTGGACCGGCGTCACATTGATTTGACGTTCAGATCCAGGGTTTGCCGAATGGGCGCATCCCAGAGCGAGCAATCCGAATCCCAATGCAACCGTCGCCGTTGCCTTCCCAAAATTCATATTTTCCCTCGTTCGAATTGTCCTGACTCATTCCGCCGCCACGTTCAGCGCAGGAATGCTAACGCAAAGCATTGCACCTGAAAACCTTGCGGCACAACCGCCGTCCATATCGAACGAAACGAGGAGAATCGAATCGCGAAGGCGCAAGCGGCGATCCGGCGATCGCTCGTCCGTACGGGCTGACGCCGGCCCGCCGCTTGCGCCTTCGCGATTCCCCCCTATTGCGTTGCGCCCGGAATGGCAATGACATCGCCTGCTCCTGCCAAACGGCGGCGTCATCAACATTCAACATCCGGCTCATGTGTCGAATTTGGTGCCTCAACCTTCCCCTCGTGGGAACTCACTTTTAGTGGCACGGGCGTCCCGCCCGTGCGGCGTATACCTACGCCGGCTCGGCTGTACTCGACCGATATCGATTCGAGCGCAGCGTTCTTTGCGGCCGAATCGAAGAACGTTACACTGTCCTTGTTACCTGGCGATGCGATGAAGCAGGTACAAGCCGTCAGCGCTGCGGAGCTGAATGAAATTCGGATCGGCCTGATATTGCCGCAGAACGGCGCGGCCAAAGTCGCCGGATTCGATCAGGCTGCTTTCGTGAAAATCCAGCAGGACCCAATCGACGTCGCCCGGGTCGGGGAGATGCATAGCGGGCTCGTAAGCGGGATCATAGACATAGTACGCCATCTCCCGGTGCATCAGGTGCGAGGTGAGCTGATGGGTGGAGAGGACGGCTCCGGTATCGCCAACCATGTCGACGAAGGATTGCCGTTCCGCGCGGCTGGGTTCTTCCGGAGAACGCTGAGAGAGCGCATGAAGACCACGGAGCGATATGCCTCCGAACAGGATCAGCGCCAGCCATCCCCCGACCATCCAGGGGCGACTCAGCCATCCGGCATGTGCGGCGAGCGCGTCAATCATCGCGAGGAATACGAATGGAGCGATCGCCAGCGAGTAGTGGTAGAACGGGTCGTGCAGATACGCTTCCTGAGAGAGTAGATTGACTGCAAGGCAGGGAAATGCACCGAGCAAGGGAGCCAGATAACGCGGGCGGAGCCCCCACCAGACCGGGAGAATCAATGCTCCCAGATAGATCGCCGAAGCCTTCGAGCAGATGAACCGCAACGGAATGAGCGGGTGCAACAGGATGGTCTGAAGAATCCTGCCCGGCGTCTTACCCAGGTAGGTGAAGAAACGGTACGGGTCCATCTGATGCCCCTGTCCGAACCAGGGAATGACGATCCGCGTGAGAACAACGAACCAGATCGCAGAGAGCGCGATCGCAGCCAGGCCGTACCGGCGATCCTTCTCACTGACCAGGAGCCAGAATCCCATGGCGGCGACGGTGATGGCGATCAAGTCCTTCGTCGAAAGCGCGACCGCCAGGCAGACCACAAACGGAATCGGCCGCCGATCGCGTGCATAGAAGACCGCCCCCAGCAAAGCCGGGACGGCCAGGACCTCGGGATGAAAGTCATGGAGGTTGGGCATCACCACGGCGGGGTAAACGAGCCACGCGCAGCAGGCGGTCAGAGCCCATCGGGGCGCCGACGCCCGCCTGCCGCGCCAGCCGCCAGACCAACATCGCACTTCCCGCCAATGAAATGGCCTGGACCGCGAAGAGCCAGAGAACGCTCGGATAAATCCGGTAGAGCAGCGCCAGCGGATAGATCATGTAGGCGCCGTGATCGGCGAGCATCTGAAAGCCAAGCGTTGGGATGAATGGGGGCTTGCCTCGACTGATGAGGTAAACCGCCTGATCGAAGTACCCCAGGTCGGAAACGCCGGCGCGGAAGAAGATGTATCGTGTCCACCCGAGCGTGAAGAACAATATCGCGCCGGCGCCGACCAACAGGCAGACCCACCGCGCCTCGGCGCGATCAACCTTGTCATCCTGTGGCCTATGAACGCGATCACAGGCGGCCAGGGATGCGTGGGATTCAGAAATCGACGGCATCAGGATGGCATGTTATCGGCCGGTCACGTGAGCAAACTCGACAGCCTGAGGTTAAGACTCTAATCGATCACCATGACCGGCGACAGGAGCACGATTCGGGAAATTCAGGAAGAATCGGGCACCGTTCATTTCACGTGTTCAAGTCACCGCGCACATCAAACAGGTTGCTCTGCCCGGCGACAAGTCGGCGCGGCTCCCTTTTCTTCAATGAGGGAGCCGCGCCGACTTGTCGCCGGGCTTTTCGGTTTGCACCGCGTTTGTTCTTCCGATCCTTACTGCAGCTCATCCAGCCGGACCCATTTGAAAACTCCGCCGTTATCGTGGGCGATGCCGTGCATGAGGGGTTCGGAATCCTGATTTCTCTCCTGTTCTTCGGCCGAGGCCACAAACAGGATCGTGTTGACCTTAATCCTCTTGTCGGCGTTGACTGTGCCGAAGAGCGCTGGACCGCGCCGACATCGGGGAAGTCCGAGGCGTCAGTCAGGAAATACATGAGCTGCGGGTGGAACTTGAGGCCAAGCTCCAGGGCCGGGAGCGGATCGGTCTGGCCGCCGGAGGTGATGTCGTTCATCCAGGTGCTAAAGCGCTGTTTGTTTTCCGGCGTCGCGGGGGTGAGCTGCTTCTGCCAGATTTTATACCCGTTGTCCTGATAGAAAATGACGGTGAACGACTGAATTGGCTTCAGTCCCAAGACGGTTTTTTCCAGTTCCACTTTCAGAGCGGGAAGCTTGTTGATCATGGAGCCGGTGCAGTCACAGACGAAGACGAGCGTTCTTACATTTCCTGTTGGTCCGAAGACCGGGCTTTTGGCTCCGATGCCCCCGCCACCCGGGGCGCCGAAGATGGCCAGCGCCCAGATCCGTCGCCGGGCCCGGGGCCGAACTTGGCTCGGCGGGTGCCGATGCGTCCGCCGGGCCCGGGGCCGATCACCGAATCGTTGGAGTCGCCCTCGCCGCCGGCGGCGCGAAGATCGACCGCCGGCCCCTTCGTGCTGGCAAAACCCTCGGGCGTGCCGGAGGTGGGGTCCGATTCGGCGGCCTGCCTGAAGGGATCATTTTCGAGGCTCACAAATTTCACGCCGCCCGGCGGACCCGAGTCGATAGTAGTGACGGTAGGAATGACGAAATCCGGTTCGCTTACTGGCTCTTTCATGACGCGGATGGCCTGAATCGTGAGGAAGCCGACGAGGATGATCGTCGCGTGAAGCGTCAGGGAAGTGACAAAAGGAAGAACGTCCTGAACCCACGGAAGCTGCATGAATCCGCGGCGTAGTTCTTCATGTTCGGGCAGCGCCGCGCTGGCCGCCATGCCGGCGGGAAGCGGCTGACGGAAATTCTCAGCTCCGGGAGGTTCCGCCAGCGAAAACCGCGCGGCGGGGGCGGGATTGGGAACGGGCCGCGGCCGAATGCCTTTCGGCTGGGGAACGGCCGGGGGAATGATCGGATTGATGGACATCGCTGCTCCTTGCTCGGTGGGGTGGCCCCACCGCGGTGTGGAAATCGGTGGGCCGAGCCCATTTACGAATGAGATTTCCTGCTCATGGGGATTTCCCAAAAGTCGGTGCAGCTAACTTTGAAGACGGGGAAGGGAGCGGTTTATTAGAAGTTCATTCGAAAAACGGATGCGGTGCATGCGGTGCTCTTTTCCTACTCCTACTCATACTCTTACTCCTACTCGGTTTTTCCCGAATCAAGACCGAGTAGGAGTATGAGTAGGAGTATGAGTAAGAATAGGAGGCGGAGTTGCTGCCCCCCTCTCCCGGTACTCTGGGAGGAGCCGCGCACGAAGTAAGCGGGAAAGTTCTCTCGTCCGCCGAGCGCTTTCCCGCTTACTTCGTGCGCGGCTCCTTGGCAGCATGTAACGGACCCTTGCCTTTGGGCCGATTGTATAGGATGTCTGGGTTACTGAGGTAAGGTTGTGGAACTGACGTCCGATATCCTGGAAGCGATTACCGGCCCTTCGCCGGCTGGACGGCCTTCGCGCCGTTTTCCGTTCGGAAGCCGCACTTCGATCGTCGTCACGCGCGACGGGGCGGAGCTGGCCGAGCATCTCGTGCTGCTCCGCGAAAGCACCTCGACCGAATTCAGTTTCATCGACGACGAATCGCGCAACGTCGGCGAGGCGTTCACGGTCTGGTTCGCCGGATCGAAAAACCGCCGAATCAAGATGCGCTGCGTCGTGAGCCGCAGTGAATCGACCACGGACGTAGGCACCGAATTCGTTGTTGGCGCCAGGTACGAACAAATACTGGAAAAAACGGGCGAATGGGAAACGCCGGCCCCGGCCGAACCCGCCCCGCCGGCTGTAGTGGCCGCACCCAAGGCGCATTCAGCGACTCCGGCGACTGAAGCCGCACCGCCGCGCGAACACAAGAACGCTCCAGCAGGAGAAACGCATACTGTGCAGGAGCACCATCCGCGTGACCCGGCCAGCGGCGGCAAGAACCAGCAGATCCTCTCCAAAGTGCTGGGGAAACTGGCTGATCAGGAAAAGGCGATGCGTCGTCTCGAGGAAGAACGAAACAGCGCCGTCGCCGAATGCCAGGCGATGCAGATCGAGCTGGCTGCGATGAAACAATCGCTCGAACTCCTCCAGGCCAAGTGCGACGCCGACGACGCCGCGATCGCCGAACTGGCGAAATTGATGGAGACGGAAACGCTCAATCCGGCATCCAGCGAGAAGACAGCGGTTGTGTAAAATTGTCGAGCCCTTGCGCGCTGTTCCCGATGTGCCGGCCGCTGTCGCCCCCCAATTGATTGAACACGGTGATTCCAGCGCTGCCTACAGCCGCAACCCAACTCGCGGATAATTGAACGCTAGTTACGCAAACCCGGCATTCGCCGATTGGCGTGCATTTCAGGCATTTTCACAGTACATCTATAGATGCGCTATGATTTCTTCGTGGGGAGGTTCGGAATGCCGCGAACACATTGGATCTGGCTGCTGACGATTGTCGGTGGGGTTCTTTCTCATACGGCAGCAGGCGAGGCGCTTGAGCCTGGACTTCACACGGGATTGCCAGCGGTCGATCCCGTCTGGACCTACGACCTTTATCTTCCCAAGTCGTACACGCCGACGGTATCGCTCCCGGTTGCTATCATTCTGCCCGGATCCCTTACCGATCCGGGCGATTGGGTGAAGCAACGGATGCAGGCATGGTCGGAACAAAATAATAGCGCCGTCTTTATCATCCCTTCAGCGATCCCATCCAATGAAGTGCACGCCAGGATGATGAAAGACCCAACCTGGCGATTCCGCACTTACGTCGCATCGTTAGACAAGATCCCCGGACTGGATCATACGGTTCGCGTCGCGACCGCTGTGGATTGTGCTCCCGGTGCGAGCGGAGGCATGGCGCTCTGGTTTGCATTCATGGTCCCCGGCACGGTTTCCGGTCTTGTTTTCGATGTCTGGAACGCAGGGCCGCAGCCGCAGGATCGTCCGGTCGATTACCTGGCCCTCGTTGAGCTTCATCCAAGTCGAGCCGCCGTCGCCCGAACTCCGTCGGGACCGGCCGACCGCAACTACCTTTTTGAGCCGGTCGATCGATATCTGATAAATGAGAAGCATTGGGAATGGAATGGACTGATGCGTCGAAACAAGGCTCCGTTCACAATGTTCGACGCGTCATGTGCGGATAAATTCGATCCGGATGTGGTTGATGATTCCCTGGAATTCCTCGTCGACAGCGTACTGCTCACGCATCCAAAGGTCAGTGCCGCCCGTCGCGCCGTCGCGACAAGCGCGATTGCGCAGCGGCTGGATGCGGCAAGAACCGAAGCCAATCCCGTGCTGCGATACCGCATCACCGATGTCATATCGCGCTTGCAGGGATTGAAGCCGGCTTTTCAGAAGGAGGCCGTCGCCGCGTGGCGCGCCGCCGCTGCTGATTTCATTGACCCGCAGCCGGATGACTTGGCGCGCCACGAGTTGCTGACGGGACTCTTGGCGGATGTGCGCATGAAAGGCGCGAAGGAGGCCAAGCCGCTAACCGCGAGGCTCAAGGCTTTGAAAGCCGACACGAAGTGCATGAACGCGGTCGCGGCGCACGCGGCGGCGCAGGATATCATCTGGCAGGAATGGGCCGGGCTTAATGGTTCGTTACAACAGCAACGTATCCACGTCCTCAAGCCCGGCGAGCCGATCATTCCTCCTGTTCGGTGGATGGAAAATGCGGAAGCAATCAAATTGCTCAACGGGGTGATTCAGCGTTATCCCGACACCTTTGCGCGAAGGAGGCGCAAGCAGAAATCAATTGGATCAAAGCCCACAGTTAGCAGGCACGGCGCACACCCATACCGCAGTTACCGCCAGATGGAAAGAGAGTAATTCTAATTGACGGCGATAATAGAGTCGAACCAACTGTCATCCTGAGGTACGCCGAAGGATCTGCATCGTAGTCGAGGGACATAGATCCTTCGGAGTACCTCAGGATGACAATTTTGCGATGTGTCCGGTGCTTCCGTGAAACCACCACAACGAAGCGCCACACCAACTGGAAAACACGCCGCCGTAACCGTAGGTTCATGCGCATGAAACCGTGGGTGACCGCCGCTTTGTTCATTTTGATTTCCGCTTCCTTCTGCCTCGCCGAACCCCCCGACGACAATTATCCCGCCGGCCCGGATTCAAAGCCGCAGGCCGGCGTGGCGCCCGGAAAACTGTTCAACTTCGGTTTCGATCAATCCAAAATCTTTCCCGGAACGCATCGCGGCGTTGGGGTCTATGTCCCTGCCGCATACAAGGCGGACAAACCGGCCTGCGTCTACGTCGGCCTCGACGGGCTGGGTTTCAACGCGCCGACGGTGTTCGACAATCTCATCGCGAGGAAGGAAATGCCGATCACGATTGGCGTCGGGCTGATCCCCGGACAGGTCGAGCCGGCCGAGGGGCATGATAATCCGCGATTCAATCGCAGCTTAGAATTCGACGGAATGAACGATTCGCTGGCGCGCTTCGTGCTCGAGGAATTGCTGCCCGCGGTTGAAGCGCACAAGACGCCGGACGGATTGCCGATCCTCCTTTCCAAAGACGGCAACGACCGGTGCGCCGGCGGCGCCAGCACCGGGGGGATCGGCGCGTTCACTCTGGCGTGGCAACGGCCCGACGCCTTTCGGCGCGTCTTCACCGCCATCGGCACCTTCGTCGGAATGCGCGGCGGAGATCAATACCCGGTCCTCGTTCGCAAGACCGAGCCGAAGGGCTTTCGCATCTTCATGCAGGACGGCTCCAACGACGAATGGTGGGGCGGCCCCGAGGTCGGCGACTGGTGGATGGGAAACCAGACGATGGTGCGGGCGCTGGAATTTTCCGGCTACGACATTCAGCACGTCTTCGGACATGGGACGCATAACGGCAACCAGGCGACGCAGGTCTTCCCCGATGCGATGCGATTCCTGTGGAAGGACTGGCCGCAGCCGACGAAATCGGCGGGGAATACGCAGAATCAGTTTCTGGGGGCGATTCTGGAGCCGGAACAGAGTTGGCAGCGGTCCGGCAAGAGGGTTGAAGCGGCCAGTGAGATCGCATCCGACCCGGGGGGAAAAGTCCATTTCCGGGATGGTGCAACCGCACACGTCTATTCCGTATCGCAAGACGCCGAACCTTTAGACGATGCTACGCCTGGCCATCCGAACGCGGTGGAATGCATGGAGTTTGGGCCAGACGGTCGGCTCTACGAGCAAAACGTTCAAGATCCGAACCAGATCGTCGCGGTTGACGAGTCGCACAAGCGAGCTGTGATCGCCCGGGGATTCCGGCCCACAACAATGACTGTGCTACATGATCGATCAATCTACGCGGCCGGTTTTGACAACGTGGGTTGGGGAATCTGGTTCATCAAAACCGGCGAAGAGCCCCGGCGGGTCGATTTTGGCTTGAACAATCCAAGCGGCATCGCCATCTCACCCGATTACCAATGGCTCGCCGTGGTCGAGCGGACATCGCATTGGGGATACAGCTATCGCGTTCAACCCGACGGAACACTCACGGACAGGCAACGCTTCTATTGGCTCCACGTTCCCGACTCGGCAGACGACAGCGGCGCAAACGCGCTGGCGTTCGATCGCGACGGACGTCTCTACGCCGCGACGCGAATGGGCGTGCAGGTGTGTGATCGCAACGGCCGAAGTCGCGCCATTCTCCCCCTGCCGGAAAATGGCGAGGCGACCAGCCTCTGCTTCGGCGGAAAAGATTTTGACACGCTCTTCGTCACCGCCGGGGGAAAAGTTTACTCGCGAAAGCTTCGCTCGCGCGGCGCGCCCGCGTGGGAAGCGCCGATCAAATTGCCGGGGTGGGGCGCGGGATGAGGTTCGAGGTTCGCATTTCCAACCGACATTGATAATGCGAACATCGAATCCCGCGCGCCGGGATTGAGTGTTCGATGTTCGCATTTCCAATGGACATCGCTGAACGCGACAACCGACCGAAGGAAGAAACGTTTCCTCACGAAGAATTTATTTGCACCCTTCCCACCGGCGGGTAAGCTGTCGTTTTGGAAATCTGTCGGCGGATCCGTTGAATTCGACATTCAAGAAAGCGGGGACCCGTGACCACTACCGTTGAACCGATCCAACTGGCCCAGGAACAGCTTGATTCCTTTACCGGCCGTGTCCGGGGAATCCGCGAAAGTCTGGGCTATGTCATCATTGGGCAGGACGCCGTTGTCGATCAGCTTTTGATTTGCGCCCTGACCGGCTCGCACGCTTTGATCGTTGGCGTGCCGGGGCTGGCCAAGACGCTGATGGTCAAGGCGCTGGCGTCGGCGTTTCATTGGACCTTCTCGCGCGTGCAATTCACGCCGGACCTGATGCCGGCGGACGTGACGGGATACGAGTTGCTGGGAAAAGACGAACAGTCGCGGACTCCCGCGGATGACCTTCCGGCCGGGACCGGTTTTCGCCAACCTGCTGCTGGCGGACGAAATCAATCGAGCCACGCCAAAAACGCAGTCGGCCCTGCTGGAGGCGATGGCGGAGATGCAGGTGACCGTCGGCGGAGAAACCCACAAGCTCCAGGAGCCGTTTCTGGTCGTCGCCACGCAGAATCCCATCGAGCAGGAGGGAACGTATCCGCTTCCCGAAGCGCAGCTCGATCGCTTCATGATGGAGATTCACATTGATTATCCGACACCGGAGCAGGAAGAGCGGATCGTGCTCACGACCAGTGGCGCGGCGCCTCCACTGCCGACCCCGGTATTCGATCGGGCGGCGTTCCTGGAATTGCGGGAGCTGACCTGGTCGGTGCCGATTCCGCGGACGGTTGCCGCCTATGCCGTGAAATTATGCGGCGCGAGTCGCCCCACCGATCCGCGAGCGACGAAGTTCGTGAAGGATTACGTCGGCTGGGGCGCGGGCCCGCGCGGGTCGCAGAACCTGGTTCGCGCCGCCCGGCGCGGGCCCTTCTGGAAGGGCGGGCAGCGCCGACGCTGCAGGACGTTCGCGCCGTCGCCGGGCCGGTGTTGCGGCATCGAATCATCGCCAATCATCGCGCGATCGGCGATGGGATCGGGACGGATCGAATCGTCGAGCAACTGCTGGCGGATATCAGCGCGTAAGGTGCCCTCACCCCGACCCTCTCCCAGAGTACTGGGAGAGGGAGTAAGAGAATCAGATTTCAAAAGAGGTTTGTGATGGGCGGCACAACAACCCTCGATCCATCCTCGCGGCGGAGCGAATTCCTCGATCTGGCGAGCCTCGGCGCGGTTGCGCATCTTTCGGTTCACGACGCGCCATCGGATCGAAGGGTCTTACGCCGGCCCGCATCGATCCAGGCAACGCGGAGGATCGGCCGAATTTCTCGACTATCGCGAATACGCGCCCGGCGAAGACCTTCGCCGGATCGACTGGAAGGTGCTCGCGCGGACCGGCCGGCCGTACCTCCGGCAATATCAGGATGAGACGAATCTTTTGTGCACGTTGCTCATCGACGCCAGCGCGTCGATGCTCTTCAGCGGCCACGATCGGAATCGGGCCGGTTCCAAGCTCCGCTACGTCCAGTTCCTCTCGACGGCGATGAGCCATGTCATCTCCGCCCAGCGCGATCAGGTCGGCGTGGCGGTCCTGGCCGGCGGGCTGGTGGAGTGTCTCCCTCCGGCAGCCAATCCCTCGCATGTGCGACGGGTTCAAGACCATATCGCCGGCTTGAAAACCACTCCGGTCACTGATCTGGCGACGGCACTGCGGCAATTGTTTGACCGTCTCACGCGCCGCGGCGTGCTCATTCTCATGAGCGATTTTCTCGTGGATGATCTGGAGGCCGTCTTCGCGGGGATCCGGCTCTTCCGGCATGCGCGCTTCGAGGTGATCGTGCTGCACATCGTTCATCCGGAAGAAGAGCGGCTGCCCGAAGGCGTGGCCTATCGATTCGAGGGCATGGAAAACGACGGCCAGGTCGATTGCTCGCCGAACGATGTACGCCTCCAGTACGAGCGTGCCTTTGAGTCTCACGCGGCCCAGGTCCGCGCGCTGGCGCTGACGACCGGATGCGATTACCGCCGGATTTCCACGGCAATCGGGTATCTCGAAACACTCGGCGGATTTCTCGTCGAGCGAGCGGGGTAAGGAGCGATGTCTTTTTTACACCCCTGGATGCTCTTTGCCGGCCTGGCCGCGGTGGCCCTTCCCGTGGCGATCCACTATCTGACGCGTCCCAGGCCCGTGAGCCTGTCGCTTTCGACCATCCGGTTCGTCCGGGAGGCGGTTCAGCAGAAGCGCGCCCGTTACCGCCTGCGCGATCTGCTCGTGCTCCTGCTGCGCGGCATCGCGGTGGCGCTGGTGGCGTGGGCGTTCGCAAGGCCGCTGACCGGCGCCAAGCCACTGATCCTTCCCGGCGCCGGGACGCTCGGTGCGGGTAGTCCTGCTCGACGCCAGCCGCAGCATGTCCGCCGCCAGCGGCGGAACGACTGCTTTCGACCGCGGCCGCGCCGCGGCCGGCGGCTATCTCCAGTACCAGCCGGACCTCCGGGCGGACCTGATAGTTGCGGCGGCCAAGCCGACGGTGGTGTTTGATTCGCCTTCGACCAACCTCGCCGCCATGCGCGATGCGTTGGCGGCGGG
Source organism: uncultured Phycisphaerales bacterium (assembly GCA_963754335.1). Classification (GTDB taxonomy): domain Bacteria; phylum Planctomycetota; class Phycisphaerae; order Tepidisphaerales; family Tepidisphaeraceae; genus JBBSDP01. The sequence continues at coordinate 523,578 of CAVWFQ010000003.1, read as the reverse complement.
CAAACCGCTTCCGCAACGGCTCGACGTGCAGGCCGCGATCAACCGCGCGGCGGAACTATTCGCCAAAGGAGCGCAATCGTCCGACACGCGCCTCGAGCTGGTCGTCATCAGCGATTTCCAGCGCACGACCTGGGCGACGGCCGATTTTTCTCCACTTCCCAAAGAGACGAAGATTCAATTCGAATCCGTCGCCCCGCCGCAGGCGCCGGAAAATCTGGCGGTGCTTCGGATCGGGGCACGCGGCAGGATCGAGCAAGGTCGCGAACTGCCGATCGAAGTGGATGTCGGCAACTATTCCAGCACGCCGCGCCAGGTGCAGGTTGATCTGACGGCCGGCGACGCGACGTGCCGCCTCTCGGGGCTCTGCGCGCCGGAGTCAAGACGACACTGAGCGGAACGATCACGCCGCGCCTGCCGGGCTGGATCGGAGGAGAGGCGCCTCTCCGGTGTCCACGATGCGCTGGCGGAGGATGACGCGCGGCCCTTCGTCATGAACGTGCGGGCGTTGCCGGTCTACGGCCTGATCACGCGCGAATCGTCCCGGCCTCATGCCAGCTCCAGTCATTTTCTCGAACGCGCCCTGGCGCCCACGCAGCCGCGGGAGGGCCAGCCCGGAGAGCGGGTGGTCCGCATCGATCCGGCGAGGATCGGATCGGGATACGCTTTCGGCGGCGAGCCTTTTGGTGATCGATCATTCAGGGAAGCTTTCGAGCGAGTCGGTGAAGCTGATCGCCGGCATGCTGCGCCGCGGCCGGGGATTGCTGTACGTCGCCTCAGAACCGGTCGACGCGACGAATCTCAAGATGCTGGCGGAATCGGCCGGTTCGGATTTGAAAATGCCGGTCGAGTTTTCTCCTCCTTCGGCCGGCCAGCAGCGGCGCGACCTGTTCCCCGCGGAATGGCGGAAGGATCAGGCTCCCTTCGATCAGCTTGGCCAGACGATGAATGCCGTGGCCGGCACATTGCGATTCTCCGGAGGACTGTCGTCGCGGCGGCTGGAAGGCGGCCTGATCGACGACATCGTTGCGACCTTCAGCGATCGATCGGCGTGCCTCGTCATCACTTCGTTCGGCGCTGGCACGCTCGCCGTTCTGAACGGTGATCTGGCCGAATCGGATCTGCCGGCCTCGCCGCTCTTCGTCCCTCTGATCGGTGAGCTGTGCGGTCGGCTCCTGTCCGGGAATGCAATTCCCGACGCGTCGGCCAGCGGCGAGCCATTCGCCGCCTATCTCCCCAGCGATGCCGGCGACTCCAAAAGCCTAACGATTCTAGGTCCGGGCGGCGCGCCTCTGCCATCGGATCAACTGGCGGAAGACGGCGGCTTTGTCGTCTGGCGATCCGACGCCGCCAGCCCTCCCGGCGTTTACCAGATCAAGCGCGGCGCCAATACCGCGTTTGCGCTGGCGACCGATTGCCCGCCGACCGAGAGCGACCTGGAAGCGATCGATCCGACCACGCTGAAATCGCGACTGGCCGCCGGTCGATCGGTCTATTTCAAAGGAGCCGGGGACGAGCCGCCGCGCGATCAGGCCTGGTCCTGGTTCCTGGTTGCCTGTGCGGTCTGCATGATGGGAGAGCTTGGAATCTTGAAGGCGTTCAAGTCGTAACCTCGCGTGTCCGCGCAGCGTTCGATCAGAGCTGTGCGTAGCGAGCCGCGACCGTAAGGGAGCGAGAGGAGTGACGAGAGTCCGCTATGCCCAAGTCTGCGACTCCGATCGCTCCCTGACGGTCGCGGCTCGCTAAGGTGTTATCGTTTCGGACGTCCTGGGAATGCCTGGATATGTCATGGGTGATCTGCGTTTTGAACCTCTGATCCCGACAGCGCTCTGGCTGGCGATCGTTGCCGCCGGAGGCGCGCTGCTGGCGCTTTACGCCGTGCGCAATCCCGCGTCGATTCCGCGGACGCGCTGGCGGAGCGTCATCGTGCTGATGTCCGTCGCGTTTTCGCTGGTCCTGCTGCTTTTGCTTAACCCGACCTGGTCGCGCGAGCTTCCTCCTCCCGAGGGGAAACCGGTGCTTTCCATCCTGATCGATTCGTCGGCCAGCATGGCGACGCCGGACGTTTCCGGATCACTGACCCGTTATGCCGCCGCCGCACAGGCCGCCAGCAGCTTGGCCAGCGCATTGTCGGACCGCTTCGATGTGCGGATGCGTGCGTTTGACGTGTCGACGCGAACGGTCGATGCGAGCGATATCGAAAACAAGACACCGAAAGGCGCCGGCACGGATCTGGCCTCGGCGATCAATTCCTGCCTCAACGAAGAACCGCCGCAGGGTCAGGCGATCGTGCTGCTGAGCGACGGGATTCAGAATACCGGCGGCGGCTCGTCGCGCGTGCTCGAATCGGTGCGCACCGCCAGGGCGCTGTCGGCCCCGATTTACACGCATGTTTATGGCGGCGATGTGAAATCGATCGACCTGGCGATCGACGTTCACTCCCCACAGGACGTTGCGGTGGTCGGGCAAAAAGTCCCCCTCACCGCGCAAGTGAGCTATATCGGCCTCGCTCCCGTGCGCACCGCCGTCACACTCGTCAGTGAGGGAAAGGAAATCGGCCGGGCCGATCCGCTTCTCCAGCCGAACGGCTCGACCGACGTTCATTTTCTGATCTCGCGCGACAAGGTCGGCGTCTATCCCTACGAGCTGCGTGTCCAGCCGCTGCCGGGCGAGACTTCGCTGGCCAACAACACCATATCGTATGTCCTGCGCGTGGTGGACGAGCCGATCCACGTCCTGGTGCTGGAAGGAAAGCCGTATTGGGATTCAAAGTTTTTTACGCGCACGCTCGCCGCCGATCCGGTGGTGGCGCTGGACAGTTTCGTTCGGCTTGCGCCGCAGCGGGTGATCCGTCGGACGATCAGCCATAAGCACGGCGCTCCCGCCACGCAGCCGGTCGAGACCGAGGAGAATCTGGTCGAAACCTGGCAACTGGCCACGGACCCGGCGCAGATGCTCGGAAGCGTTGAGCGGCTCGGCGGGTATCAGGTGATCGTGCTCGGACGTGATGCCGAAGCCTTTCTCGACGACACGGCAGTGGCCAATCTTCAGCAATGGATCTCGCGCCAGGGTGGAGCGCTCGTCTGCTACCGTGGCGCACCGACCTCGCAGGTCAGCCAGAAGCTGGAACGTTTGCTGCCGGTGCGCTGGGGGGCGGCGACGGCATCGCGATTTCGAGTGAAACTGACGGATCAGGGGCGCGACCTGAGCTGGTTCAGCGCGGCCGACGCGAGCGGCGGAAACGATGCGTTGCCCCGGCTTCCCAGCCTCGCCTCGGGCGCAGTGGTTGAGAAATCCAAGCCGCTGGCGGTCGTGCTGGCGCGCTCGGTCGAGGGGGACGATTCATCCCCCGCCGCCGTGGTGTATCAACCGTATGGGGCGGGGCGCGTGGTCGTTGTCGAAGGTGCGGGCATGTGGCGGTGGGCGTTTTTGCCGCCGCAGTTTCAGCAGTCGCAGGAAGTCTATTTTTCCCTCTGGCACAGCATGATGCGCTGGCTCACTTCGGGACAGGGATTGTCGCCGGGACAATCGATGAGCTTGCGCGTGGACAAGGTCCGCTTCGGCGCCGACGAGCCGGCCACCGCCACGCTGCTCGTGCGCGAAGAATCGGCGCTGGCCAGGGTGCCGGCGGTGGAACTTTCGATGGCCGGCGGCAGCGTGAAGACTTTCACGCCGGCGCCGGCAGGCAATGACGTCGGCGTTTATCGTGTCAATTTCGACGTGCTGCCGGAGGGACGGTACGAGGCGCGTCTGGCGGGCGCCGATCGCGCCGACCCGCTGACGCAGATCGTTTTCGACGTCCGCCGTTATGATAAAGAGGAGATCGATCTGCAATCCCGCCCCGACCTGATGGCCCGCATCGCATCGGACAGCGGCGGCGCGATGCTGGCGGGGAACGACGCGGGCCAGGTGGCGGAGCAGTTTCGCAATTACCTGGCGCGCGTCCGCCCGCCGCACATCGAGCGGACGACGGCGTGGGATCGGTGGTGGATTCTTGCCGGCGTGCTCGGACTGTGGGGAGTGTCCTGGTCGGTGCGCCGCTCGGGAGGCCTGGTATGACCAGCATGAATACGATCATCACTCCGTCGCGGACCGTGGCGTTGCCGGCGCGGATCGCGCTGCTTCGGCGGCGCGCCGTCAGCGCCGGGGTGGCCGCCGGCGCCGGCTGGGGACTGACCGCGGGCCTCGCACTGCTCCTTGTCTGCGCCTGGCTCGACCTGGCGCTCGACCTGCCGGCCCTGGTACGCGCCGCGTGCGGAATCACGGCCGTCCTACTCCTACTTGCGGTCCTGGTGCGGCTTGCCGCGGGCGCGATGAAGACATCCTCGCCGCTCGCTTTGGCGCGAAGGCTTGACGCGATCTCTCAATCCAATGGGCAGATCCTTTCCGGCGTCGATTTGCTCTTTAATCCGCCGGCGGACGATGCCCGGCCGATTACTTCGAGCCTGGCGCGGATCGCCACGGGAAGAGCCGCCCAGTTGATCGCCGCCGTCGCGCCGGAGCGGCTGGTGCCCAACGCGTCGTGGCTCAAGCCGTTTTATGGCTTCGTCTTCCTGATCTGCCTCGTTGGGGTCATCGGCGGGATTGCGCCGCGAATGCTCTCGACTCAGTGGCTCCGTTTTGTCGATCCCTTTGGCGATCATCCCCCGTTTTCCTGGATCACGATCGACGTCAATCCCAAAGGGCTCAAGGTGATCTACGGCGGCTCGACGGACGTGAGGGCCACGCTCGACGGCGGGGTGAGCGATCGCGCCGATGTCGTGATCAAATCCGCCGGGTCTGCCGAGGAAACGATCCCGATGTTCCCCGAAGGGGAGAACAAATGGCGGGCGACACTCGCCAACGTGATCACCTCCGGCGTCTATTTCGTTCGCGCCAATCACGCCCGCAGCGATCGCTTCGACCTGACGGTCATCACCGTGCCGAAGCTGGAAAATGTTTCGGTCCGCGTAACGCTTCCGGCTTACACGCACCGTCCGCCTTACGAGGGGCCCATCCCCCAAAACGGACTTGAAGGCCTCGCCGGCACGCGCGTGGAACTTCGCGCCAAGAGCAACCGGCCGCTGTCGGGGGGAACTGTTACTTTCACCTCATCACAATCCGGCGCGACGACTCAGCCGGCTCCGGTGACACTTGCGCCGGTTGCTCCCGGAGCCAACGAGGTGACCGGCGGCTTCCAGATCGCGCAATCCGGCAAAATCGAGCTGACCGTGACCGATACAGAAGGGCAGCCGTCCACCGAGAAACAGCAGGCGGCCGTTACGCTCCTGAAGGATGAGCGCCCGTTTGTCCGGATCATCGAGCCAAGGAGCAATTCCTTCGCCACGCCGGACGCGATGATCAAGGTGCTCGCGCAAGCCGAGGACGATTACGGCATTTCGAAACTGGAAATTTATCGCGGGCTCAACGCCTCCACCCCGCGCCCGATGCCGATCGCCGTTCCGGCATCGGCGCCCACGCAATTTCCCGCCGCCCTCGATTTGCCGCTTTCGGAGTACGGCCTTAATCCCGGGGATGTGATCACGCTTTTCGCGCGGGTCGAGGACAACGATCCGGCCGGGCCCAAGGGTTCCGAAAGCCCGGTCACGACGATCCGCATCGTCTCGCGGCAGGACATGGACCGGATGATGGCAACGCGCAACGCCATGGAGATGCTCCAGTCCAAATATGCGCAGGCGCAGCGGCGTCTGGAATCGCTCAACGACGAAATCAAAAAACTTCAGGAGGAGTTGGCCAAGGAAGATCCGAATAGTCCGCTGGCCCAGGCCGATCGCGACAAGCTGGCAAAACTTGCAGAAGACCTCGCCGACGCCGCAAACGAGGTTCAGAAATTCGCCGATCACGATCTTCCCTTCGATATCGATAAGAAGATGTCCCAGGACCTGAAAAAACTGGCCCAGGAGATGAAGGACGCTTCGCAGATGGCTGCCAACGCGGGAAAGCCGGGGACGGGAGTGGGCGGCGCGCAGCAGGATCTCAAAAAGATCGCGGAAAAGCTGGGACAGCAGGGAAACGATTTCAAGAACCAAACGACCGTACCGCTGGAGTTTCTTGCGCAGATCTTCCCCCTCATCCAGGATCAGTCGCGTTTCATCGACTTGTATAAGGAGCAGAAGGACCTGGCCGACCGGATGCAAAGCATCGCCGCGAAAAACGGGCAGGATGATCCTCAGCTCAAGGGACACATGCGCGATCTCGAAGACGAGCAGCGCAAGGTGCGCGACGATCTCCGCCAACTGCTGGATGACATCGACGATCACATCGCCAAGCTCCCCGACGACAAGCGGCTCGATGATCTGCGCCACTCGGCCAAGGAGTTTGCCGACGCCGTTCATGCGTCGCCAGCGAGCGGACAGATGCAGACGGCCGAGCAGGCCCTCAATGATTTTGCCGGCGGGGGCGCTTGGCAGTCGGCTCACGCGGCCGCCGACACGCTGGATCAATTTATTGCCAGGGCCCAGCAGGAGGCGAAAGAGGGCCGGGCCTGCCTCAAATTTCAGCCGACACTGGCCGAATCGATCGGAGATACGGTCGATCAAATGCTCGCGGCGGCCGGGCTCTCGTCGGGAATGGGACAGGGTTCTTCCGGCGGATATTCGGCCATGCGCAGCTCACTTGAAAATGTCGGGCTCTATGGCGCACTGCCCCTGGCCTCACAGGAAAGCGGCAAAGGGGGGAAAGCGGAGAATGGTGTTGCCTCTTCAGCGAACGGCGCAGCGAATTCAAACCCCATCGCTGCGCACAACGGCGCAGAATCCCGGCTCCGCGCCAGCGGCGGCGGGGATGCGCCCGTCCCCGCCCAGTACAAGCGCCGGGTCGGCGAATATTTCCAGCGCGTCTCTGACGAACTGGATCAATAAGAGGAGTTGACCGTGAAAAACAAAATACCGCCGTCAAATCTTAAGGGGGACAGACATTCCTGTCTGTCACGCGGTCGCGAGCGTGGGCGTACTCGCCCGCCGAGCGAACGCGCAATTCCGGAGATTCGGCGCGAGAGCGGAGCGATTCGGGAGGCGGAGTACCGCCCCCGCTCATCGTTCCGCGACAGACAGGAATGTCTGTCCCCCTTGGGAGACTGGGGTGCCCGGAAAAATGTGCAGGTTCTCTGCGGCGGCGTCGGCGTGCTGATCATCACCCTGCTCTGCCTGCGCGCTCCCGCGGCCGACAAAGTTTCCCCCGCGCCAGGCGCAGGGCCAACGACCGCGCCGGCGCAGACTGCCAAGGTGGTGCCCGATCCGAGCCAGGTCGGAGGGGAGACCGAAGGGATTGTCCGCGTCGCCAACCTCATCTACGCCGGCACTAAGAGCAGCAAATGTTTTTCAGACCATTTCCTGCTCCGCGCGGAGAACGATTCGACTATTTCGACGAGCCGCCGTTTCCACTCGGTGAAACTTTCAAGCAATGAGCTGTTCGAGTTTCCGCTGGTCATCATGACCGGCGAAGGCCCCTTCGAGCTTCTCGACACCGAGCGGGAAAACCTTCGCAAGTTTGTCGAGCACGGAGGCTTCCTGCTGGCGTCGGCGGGATGCTCTTCTCCCGACTGGGACCGCTCGTTTCGTTCGGAAATGGCTCGCCTTTTTCCCACCCACCCGCTCAAGGCGATCGCGATGGACCATCCGATTTTCCACACGGTCTACGACGTGACGCAACTGGAAGGACTCCACTCTCAGCCGCGCCCGCTCGAAGGTCTCTCCATCGGCGACCGCATCGGCGTGCTCTATTCAGTCGACGGCCTCAACGACACCTCCCATGCCCAGGGATGCTGCTGCTGCGGCGGAAATGAAATCACCAATTGCGAGCAGATCAACGTGAACATCCTCGCTTATACGCTTCTTTACTGAACCGATGCGGCATGGCTCAGCGCTCGCCCAACACGCGCAGGTTCGTAGTGCGTCGGCTCGTAGTGCGGGCTTCGGCCCGTCGGTCTTCGGGAAGATACGGCCTGAAGGCCGCACTACGAGCCTCCTGCCTTTTCCCCGTCCTCCTGATCGGTTGCGGCTCGCGCAACGGAACGAAGAAGACCTTCACGCCGCTCGCGGTCGTCATCAGCGGTGACACCGGCGGCTGGATAGTGCCGTGCGGATGCACCGCCAACCAATCCGGCGGCCTTCCCCGCCGAGGCAGCTACCTTGCCGAACTTCGCAAAAATACACCGGTCCTTTACCTCGATGCCGGCGGCGCTTCGGCGGGAACCTCCCCCTATCAGCAATCCAAATTTGAAGCGATCCTCGCCGGGGAGCGGAAAATGCAGGTCGCCGCACACAATCTCGGCCGATCGGAAATTGCGGCCGGCGCTGACTATCTGATCGCGCTGGCCGCCTCGTCGAATACGCCGTTTGTCTCGGCGAACACGCATTCGGCAACCGGGATTGCGATCGCCCCCGGAATGCGCATCGTCTCTGTGGCCGGCCGGCGCATCGCGGTCGTCGGAGTCGTTTCCCATCGATACGCAACAAGTGATGTAATCGTACAAGATCCCGTGGCATCGATTCGATCCGTGGCCGCCGCCCACCCTGGCGAATTCGACTCGCTTCTCGTACTGGCTTATCTGCCGGACGAGGAACTTCAGCAACTCGCCACGGCGGTTCCCGAGGCGGACGCGATCGCCGGCGGCCCAACCGGACAGGCGATGGCGCCGCGCAACGTCGGGCCTGTGCTCCTGGCATCAGCGACCAACAAGGGAAAGTTCATCATTCGGCTCGCTGCCCCGGCAGAGGGGGTGGCGTGGACAGGGCAGGTCGTTCAACTCGATCAAACTTACTTGGACGATCCAAACCAGATCGCCAATCTCGACGCGTTTCTGCAGGACCTGCGCCGGCGTGATTTCACCGCCGCCGAATCGGGATTGGTTGCATCGAATCTTTCCGGGGTTCCGACGGATTATCGCATCGCCGGCGCCGAAACCTGCGCTCGATGTCATCCCGCCGAACAGACCTCGTGGGCCGGTTCCGGCCATGCCCATGCCTGGCAGACGCTCGTCGGCAAACGCTTCGATTCCGATCCCTATTGCATGCAATGTCACACGACCGGATATGGCCTGCCCGGAGGATTCGAATCACGCGGCAAATCCATGCCGCTGACCAACGTGGGGTGCGAAAGCTGTCACGGGCCTTCCGCGGCCCACGTTCGCGATCCCAAATCGCACACTCCGTTCGACGCGATGGATCAATGCAGCCGTTGCCACGATCATGAAAATAGCCCGACCTTCAATCGTGATCTGTTCTGGCAGAAGATCCGACATGTGAATCCTGCGACTACCGTTGGATCGGAGGGGACGCGATGAGACGAGCAGACGAAAGCACGTGGCAGGGGCGTCTCGCCCGTGCTGACACACAAAGACACGGGCGGGACGCCCGTGCCACGTGCCGAATCCGCGCACATCGCTCCAACCAATTTGTCTCGGCGCTTTGTGCTGTCATCCACGCCGCCGGCCTCTGCGGTCTTGTCTGCGCCGAAGCGGTGCGAACGAATTCCCCATCGCCGGCGCCAAGCGAACCGGTCCAGACGCAGCCCGCCACCGATTCGCCCTCTAAGGTCGTCTGGCTGAATTCCCTCGACGCCGGTTATGAACAGGCGCAGCAAACCGGCTATCCGATTCTCGTCTTTGTCGGTTCGTCCGGGCAGGCGAGTTCCGCCGCGGAGTGGGACGCCCTTCAAACCGCCGCGACGCTTCATCGCAAGGGCAAATGGACTCCGGTGCGGCTCGATGCCGAAAAGGCGACGGATGCAGTCCATTCCATCGGCGTCGTGTCGATTCCGGCCCTGCGCCTGCTGAGCACGTCCGGACGCGTTGGGGCGTCGAAAGACGGATTTGTCGCCGCGGCAGAGATTGCGAGCTGGCTGGATGAGAATTTCGAGCGCCTCTCGGCCGCCGGCGATCATGGCGCTTCTGAAGCCAGCCCGGTCGATCGGGCGCTGACCGATCTGTCGAGTTCCGACCCGGTCGCCCGCGAGCGGGCCATTCGGCTGCTGAGTCCCGAGCCACAGGCGGCCGAACGTGTCGTGGAGGTACTGGCGGCTGGAAATCTCGGTGCGCGGCTCGCCGCGGTCGATCTGCTCGAACAGTGGAAAGCGCCGCTCACTTCGATCGATCCGTGGGAGAAATCGACCCTGACCGCGCCGCGCATCGCGGCGCTCCGCGCCTGGGCCAAATCCCTGGCGGCGTCGGCTCGATCGACAACGAAGCCGGCGGCTTCGACCCGGCCCATCGCGGTCGATCCCGCCGAGCTCGACGAGCTGATCTCCGCTCCCACCGAGATCGAAGCTCGCGCCGTTCGGGAACGGCTGGTGCGATATGGTCCGGCGCTCCTTCCGCAAATCTATGTGCGCCTCGCCGCCGCTACCGGCGACGCGGCGCGACAGCGGCTTTCGGCGCTGCGATACCGGGTCGTTGCCACCGAAACCCTGGCCGCCGAATGGCCCGGGGGATTTGATCGACTCGGTTCGAGCGACGCCGCGATTCGGCGCGCGGCCGCCGTCGAGTTTGCGGCGCGGGCGAAGCCGGAGGATCACCGCCTCATCGTCGAGCTCTTCGGCGACGCCGATCCGGTCCTTCGCGAGCAGGCATTGCGGCTGCTGCGATCGGTCGGCGGCGAGGAAACGTCCAAATCGCTCATGCAATTGCTGGCCGACCCGGAACCTAATGTGCCGCGCGGCCGTCCTTAAAACGCTCGCCGAGAATCCCGACGAATTGGTGACACCGGATCTGGTTCGATATGTCGCGACTGAGCAGGACGCGGACCTGCTCGTTCATGCCGTGCGGGTGCTTCAGGTCACGCCCGGCGAGCCGGCGTTTCAATGCCTGCTGGGATTGCTTGGCAACCCTCAATGGCGCGTGCGCGGAGAAGCCGCCGAGGCGATGCGCGAGAAGCTCGACGGAAACGCCCAACTCGCCGGGGATGATCGTCAATCGGCGATGGCGGCGCTGATCAAGCTTCTGGACGATTCGGACGGCTACGTCGTCAGCCGGGCCGTCGCCGCGCTGTCGCGTTCGGATCTGGCGGCCGTCAGCGGACCGGCCCTCAAAGCGGTCGAGAAGCACCCTGAGCTGGCCGGCGACGTGCTGCGTTCGTTCTCTACTAATATCGAGGCCGCCAAGAGTGCGATGCCTCAATTGCTGGTGATGGCAATGAATCCGGACGCTCGCGTGCGGGCGGCGGTGGTGCCGGTCATCTGCAAGCTCGTTCCCCGGGCATCGGATCGGACACTGTCGGCGGCGTTTGCCGACTCCGACGCCGGCGTTCGCGCCGCCGCGGCGCGAAGCATGGTCGAAGTCCTGGAGGCGTTTTTCCCCGCCGGCGGCATGGTCACGCGCTCCAGTTTCTTTGGACTGCGCCAAACTCAGGAGCCAGTGGACTTTTCCCAGTGGCTCGACGACTTCCGCACCGGTAAGGAGCGGCCGTCATGGATGGACGCTTTCAAGCCGAACCTGCAAAAAGCCCTTTCGACGGGCGCCGATGACTTGCCGATCTGGGCCGCCGTCTCCCTTTGCGCTCTAGGGCAGGACAAGGAGGCCCTGGCGATATTGACGCCGGCGGCCGCCGACGGAGCGCGGGCCGACATCGTCGCCCGGGCGCTGCAATGGCTTCCGTGGGACGAGCGGCTCGCCCTTTTTTCCAAACTGAGCGCCGGCAATGAATCCGCCCGCGGGCGGTTCAGTCTCCTGGAAAATTTCATCAAGATCCCCGATGAGCGAGCGGCCCCTGTGCTCTGGAGCCTGCTTGCGCACGACTCTGACGAAGAACTCCTCCAGCCGGTCAGCGCTGCGCTGCACCAGCTCTATCTCGGAAACCGCTACATTAGCTCCGGCAATGCCGCCCCTGAAAAAGTGAAGGCGATGCTTCTCCCGGCACAGGAGCAGGGCGCGCATGGTAACGAGTTGCAAAAGACGATAGCGCTCGATTTACTCTTGAGCGCCTCGCCGACTGACGCAGTCCCCGTCGCGCGGGCGATTGCACAGGACCCTAAGTCCTCTTCACTGCTGCGGCTTGATGCGACGCAGACGCTGCTCTGGAGCCTGCCGGACAACGAGGCGACGCAACTGGCCATTGCGTCCCTTTCGGACAAAACGCTTTGCGCCATCGCCATCCCGTACCTGGCCGTCGGAAAGGAATTCTCGCGACAGCTTCACAATTCACTCTGGGTCTCCAGACAGATGACCGAGTATTCAACTTCTTCCGGCGACAACACATCGCCGGTCGTGCAGATCACGGTTCCCGACGGCATTCCGACCAAGCCGCTTCAGGATGCGCTAACGGCTGGCGATCCGGAGACGGCGGGTTACGCCGGCTATATTCTGGTGATCACCGGCGATCGGCGCGGCTACGAACCCCTTCTGGCTATCGCCCGGAAGAAAGGATTCTCCGACGAATCCTGGCGCAAGCTCGTCTACCGCGCCATCGCGAAGATGAACGATCCGGCCCAGGTCCCCGTCCTCGAGGAAATCTACAAATCCTTCGAGAATCAGTCGTATTACATCAAGGACTTTTACTGGACGATTCGATCAATGACCGGTCCGCAGGCGCTGGCTCTGCGAAAAAAAATCCGGGACGAAATCGGAATGGATCAACTTCGTTAGGCCGGGCTGAACTCGAAACCGTCAAGGAGCAATCTCATGGAACCTTTCAGCGCGTCGTCCCGCGGGACTCATAACTTCTGTTTCCTGATCCCCCTTGCAGCGCTCGCTGCGATGGTCATTGGCAATCCCCCAGCCGCTCGCGCCGCTAACGCGCCGGCGTCCGTTTCGGCCACCGGCCACGCCACGTTGAAGAAGCGCCCTGATATTCTTCGCGCATCGATCATGATTCAATCGCACGGCAAGGACATGGCCGAGGCGGTCTCCAAGCTCCAGCCATTGCGCGATCAGACCAAGGCAAAGCTTGTGGCCTCCGGCGCGGTCGAGGCCTCCATCCAGTTTGCCGACCCGGTCGAGGGGGCCGGCGGAACGCTCACGCCGCAGCAGCGGCAAATGCAGATGTTTCAGGAGATGCAGCAGCGCGGCAACCGCAAGCCGCCTCCCCCGCAGGGAACGACGATCTCCTGCACGGTGACGGCCGAATGGCCCTTTGCCGCCGCTTCCGGCGACGAGGCGCTGGTCAATGCGAGCGCCCTGGAGCAGAAGATCCGCACCCTGATTCCCGCCGCCGGCAGCGCCGGGGAGAAGAAAACCCTGACTCCCGAGGAGCAGGAACTCGCCGAGGAAGCCGCCGCCCAACAGCCCAATGGCGGAGACGCCGGCCCCAAGCCCGGCGAGCCAAGTTTTCTGTTCGTCTATAAGCTGGCCCCCGCCGACAAGGCCAAGCTGCGCGGCGAAGCCTTCGCCAGCGCCAAAACTCAAGCGGCCGATCTCGCCGCGGCGAGCGGCAAAACCCTCGGAGCGGTCCATGAAATTTCCGGCGGTGTCGCTGGCGCCGCCCCGCCGGATAATCCCTACGCCGCCTACCTCGCTGCGATGAACGGCGGCGATTCCGCCGCGCAACAACCCGACGACAATTCGGAGGCGACCGGCGCGGAACCGAATTCCGTTAATTACACATTGAACGTGTCGGCGAAATTTGGGCTGGAGTGAACGGCCACAAGCCACACCGCGAATTCTGCCAAAGCACGAAACATTTGACCTCTTCTCGCCATCCAGTTATCGTCCGGCAGGTCGCGGATAAGCTCTTCCGCGAGGGTGTGAACGCATTAGGGGACCCCAATTCGACCCGCGCATCTGCTCAGGGAAAGGAGTGCTATGTCCAGAGCTTTGCTGATTTTACTTGTCTGTTTTTCGTTTACTTTTAAATCGAATGCCGGGTCTATATTCGATTTTGGGCCGGATCCGACAGAGAAAAATAACCATCCAGACGATGGAAAACCAAAAGATCCGCCGCCGGAAGAAAAGCCAGAGCCCGAAATTAAGCCTCCGGCCGTACCAGAAAATAAAGAAGAACCGGCGCTACCAACCCCACCGGCGCAACCAGATCAGAAGCCAAGTGGCGGCGGGCTGCTGAACCCCAATATTGACGCTTCTCCTGATCCAAAAGCAAAAGCAGAATTGGATCTTTTGACGTCAAAGGCAACAGCAGAGAAGAATGCCGAGGAAGATAAGGACTATCGAATCGCACTGCAAAAGGAAAAGGATGCGAGAGATTTGTATGACAAGGCGAAGCGCGACGGTGACACGGAAGCGCTGCCAACTGCATTTTCAAATCTATCGCTGGCGACCGCCGAGAGGAAAAAACTGTATGCGTCACTGGTAGATTCTGACAAAAATTATCTGGAAGCAAAGAAGAACTTCGCACCATATCAGGTGACCCAGCCAGCAGTCGTAAATAACGAGAAGAAAAATGACGTCTCGCCGGAAATTGCTCAGGCAATCGCTGATCGCAATTTGATCGAGGGGATGTCCCTCCGACAAGCGAAGCAAGTAGCGAGGATGCCGATCACAAAGATGAGCAAAAATGGGAGTAAGACCACGTACAGATGGTATTCCAGGGGAAGAACGGGAAGTACAACTGTGGCTTGGCACACCAATGCATTTGGGCAGAGAATCAAGGAAGAAACACCAGATATTGGGGTAATCGGGTACGTGGAAGCTTCTTTCGTCGATGATAAGCTGACTGAATTCAGCAGATGGTCTCTCTTCGATCGGAAAGCCTCAGATAGAAGGTTTATGCAGGATGATTCGAATAACCCTGGCTTTAAGACGAGATAATAAGCCGCGGGGCATTCACAATTCTGTCAGCCGTCTCGCTGGCGTTTCTTCTGGGAACGTGCGTGCATTTCTTCGTTCTCCGCGATTAACGCCGACATCGGCGACGTGATATAATCAGTCGAAAATGCCCAGCGCCATCGCCATTCCCCTTTGCAGTCGTGTCGTCAACGCAAACTTGATCGTCCAGTTTGCCGCGAACGTCGCGCGCCTGTTTCGCCCGGAGAAGATCACGCTGTTTGGCTCATATGCGTATGGCGAGCCGACCGAGGACTCTGATGTCGATCTGCTGGTCGTCATGCCGCATCGGGGGCCGGGGCACCGAATGGCCACGCGCGTTCGACTCGCGGTTAAGGCGACTTTTCCAATGCCCCCTGTCATCGTTGACTATGCCCCATCGCAACCCCCTCCGCCGCGGACGCTGACGTTGGAAGAGGCGGACGGGCGCATGCGCGTTCTATTTGCCGTGATGCCGACGTGGACCTATCTGCTGCCGATCGTCATTGGATTGCTCATCGGAACGATGAAGGCTCTAGCCGGGGTCTTGCTGGTCCGAATGTTGTGGCGCATGACGCATGCATTTCACCAGCCAAATCCGGGAGTTGCCAGCACGCTGGGACACTGGATGTTTTGGATCGGCTTCGAGTTTGCGGTAGGCGCTCTCATCTGGTGGATAGTCGCCACGTATCACTGGTGGCGATACCACCGCTGGGGACGCGTGCCACGCGTGGTCGGCATCGACGAAGAATGGGTCACCTCTTCGCGCCTTGGTTTGTGGCGAGTGCGAGAAAAACGCTGGCCGAAGGACGATTTCATCTCGGTCGAATTTCGTCCAGTCCGATGGAACCTGAACTGGAAGCGCACGGTGGCACAATTATGCATTCGGCGTCGCGCCGGCTGGCCGCTCCGATTTCGACTTTCATCCCCGGACCCCGAATTGCCGGGCCGTATCGCGCGGCGGCTCGCTTGCGCGATTGGGTGCGAATTGATTCTGCAACGAGACGGATAAATCGAAAACGGAAAAGAGCCAAGCGTTCGTATCACGTGACGCAAGCCATTACACAACGGTTGCCGCCGCCTTCATTTTTCCCACGTCTTTAGTTTTCTCTCATCAATTGAACGGCGCATGTGCGCGTGGCTGATTCAGCAGAATGACGCGCACTCCGCCACATCGCCTCAATCCCTGGGTCGGGAAACGCACACGGCCCCAGGGATGGCGGCGGGCGGCGAACGATGCGTCGAGCGGTCGAAAGCACGACGCGCGGGAGCGGCGGCCTATTCTTCAATCCCTGGGCTTGGATGCAGGATTCCGATCGGGCCCGTCGCGCAAAGTTCCACCGGTCAACGCCTTCCACCCGAATGGATACAACCTCCGGCGGCAGTAATCCCGTTTTGACACCCGGTCCCGGACAACCATGAATCGAATTCACCTTCAGATCATCGCCACGCTCCTTCTCTTGCTCATCGCGAGCAGATCTTCTGTCTTCGCGGTCGACGAGATCTACACGCTCGGACCCGATTCACAGCGCCAGCCCGGCGTCCCCGAAGGCAAAGTCACGAAGGACGTCTGGCGGAGCAAAGTCTTTCCCAACACGATCCGCGACTATTACGTCTATGTCCCCGGCCAATACGACGGCAAGACGCCGGCTTGCGTGATGGTCTTTCAGGACGGGCAGGCCTATGTGAACGATCATGGGGATTTCCGCGTGCCGATTGTTTTTGACAACCTGATCAGCAAAGGTCAGATGCCGGTCACGATCGGAATTTTCCTCAATCCGGGTCACACGATCAGCCCGACCGATTCCAATCCGCCGAAAGAGCCGTGGAACGCGGACAACCGGAGTTTTGAGTACGACACGGTGAGCGATCAGTATGCGAAATTTCTGATCGAGGAAATCCTTCCGGAAGTGGGCAAGACGTATAAGCTGACGGATGACCCGGATCGGCGGGCGATTTGCGGTATCTCGTCCGGGGGAATTTGCGCGTTCACTGTCGCATGGGACCATCCCGACATCTTTCGCAAGGTGCTGACCCACGTCGGCAGCTTCACCAATATTCGCGGCGGATACATTTATCCCTCCCTCATCCGGCAGACCAAGCCGGCCAAGCCGATCCGCATATTCCTTCAGGACGGCGAAAAGGACGTGGACAATCAATTTGGAAACTGGTGGCTCGCCAATCAGGAGATGGCCGCGGCCTTCAAATACGCCGGCTATGATTACCAATTCGTCGGGGGGCACGAGGGGCACAACGGAAAGCACGGCGGCGCGATCCTCCCCGATTCGCTGCGCTGGCTCTGGCGCAACGTGAAAACGCCGGCTGATCATTGAGCGCTGCGGATCAACGGAATATCTGGCATGTTTGGGGGAACGATTTGAGGTGGCACAGCCGCCCCCGACTGTGTTCGACCGAAGGTCGAAGCTTCCGCCTGCGGCGGAACACAGCCGGGGGCGGCTGTGCCACAAAATTCCAGACCCTCGATAGACGTAATAAAGCACTGTCTCGGGCTGAACACCGATTGGAAAGCAACAATGCAGTGGATGAACCTCGCCGACTTTCAACGTTGCCGTAAATTCCCCTCCAAAACGCGCCGTGACTCGTGCGGCTACCCGATCGAATCGCTGGAGCAGCGGCGACTCCTGTCGACGGTGGGATTTCTCGCCCCGGTCGCCACCCCGATTGCCTCGACGTTCGGCGTGACCAGCACGTTGACCGGGGACTTGAATGGGGACGGAATTCCCGATCTGGTCACGGTCTCCGCCAGCGCGCAAACAAGCGTTTATCTGGGGACGGCGACCGGAACATTCACCCTGGCCTCGACGCAGCTCACCGGCGGGCAGTTCGCGGCGCTGGGGGCATTCACCACCAGCGGAAATCTCGACCTTGCGACGGTCAACGGCGTCATGCTCGGCAACGGAGATGGGACCTTCAATTCTCCCGTGGGCGGATTCACCCTCCCCTCTGGCACGGTTGGCTTTGTCACCGGCGATTTCAACGGGGACGGCAACCTCGATCTGGGCGCTGAGACCCTGACCGGCAGCAGCTCATCGCCGACGCTCAGCATCGTAGTCCTTCCGGGGCTTGGCAACGGCGCCTTCGGAACGCCGGTCACCACTATCGTTGCCACGGGATCGGTCATCACCTCCAAATATGCCGACTTCCAAGTCGGCGACTTTAACAACGACAGCAGGCTCGACCTGGTCACCCCGTTTGGCGTGATGCTCGGCAACGGCAACGGTGGATTCGGCGCGCCAATTCCGTTTCCGCTCGCCAGTTCCCCCTCGACGCCGATCTTCACAACCGGCGACTTCAATGACGACGGCAATCTGGATGTGGCGGTGGTTGCCAGCTCGAGTTCCAGCGCCTCGGGCGCGGGACAGATCCAGCTGCTCATCGGAAATGGAGACGGATCCTTCACGGGCTCGGCAATTGTCCCGGTGAACGGCGGCACGGTTACCGCGCTCGACCGCCTTTGATGTCAGTGGGGACGGACTTCCCGATTTGATCATCGGGGCCAATTCGACTTCCGGCAACAGCAGCAGCATCGGCGTGGCGATCGACAGCACCGGCGGTGTATTCGGGGCCGCCAATTTCTACGCAGTCGATGGTACACCGATTTCCATTTCTGGAGGCGATTTCAATGCCAGCGGGCAGAATTCGATCATCAGCATTGATGCCGCCGCCGGCGTAAATCCTCTGACTTCTACGCCCTTCGCCCTGAACGCCGATGTCCTGATCAACTCAACCGCGCCGCTGGTTCAGCCGACGGTGACATTGTGCTCTTCGACCAATCCCTCGGTGAACGGCGTGGCGGTTCAGTTCACGGCCACCGTCGCCGCCCCTTCGGGATCGACGACCGCGCCAACCGGAAGTGTCACCTTCCTGGATGGAACGACCGTTCTCGGCTCCGGAACGCTGCGCCGAAGAACCCATCGAGCCTGACCTCAACGACGACTTTCACCACCACCACGCTTCCGCTCGGGGCGCAGTTCATCACGGCCGAATATACCGGCGACTCCACCTACGGTGCGCTCACTTCCAGCGCCATCAAGCAGACGGTGCTGGCGACCGCGGCCAACATGCCGCTGATTTCGGCGTCGATCAATTCCGTAACGCTGCCTTCGACTTTTATCGCCGGCGACAAGGGAAAGATCAGCATTACCCTTGGCAACTACGGCGGCGCCACCGCGCACGGCGTGGTGAACGTCAATCTCTTTGCATCCCTCGACGGCCAGATCGACTCCAGCTCCATCGCGATACCGGCAGCGTCTCTCCAAAAGCTCTCGGTTCAAAACGGCAGCGGCGGCTCGCGCACGATTAACGCCAACTTCGTCGGCGGCGGATATCCCGCCGGCAGTTATTTCATCCTGGCGCAGGTCGTTGCGGTTTCCGGTTTCACCGACGATGAAATCTCGCAAGCACCCGCGGCCAGCGCGACGACTTTCCAGGCGGCCGGCGATGTCTTCGGAACGGTCGGCACGCACAAGAACCTGAAATTCACAGTGACCAATTCCACCGGCGGCTCCGCCACACTTTCTCTTTCCGGCTCCGGCACTGGAACGGTGACCATGAGCGATACCGGCCAAACCGAGGTGACCGTCGCGAACACGCTGATCAGCAACGCGATGACGATAACGACCAAAGGAAGTTTTACGTTCGACAACATTGATGTGACCGGCCCGCTGGGAACGCTGACCGCCAAGACCGCCGGCCTGTCCGGCACACTGACGCTCGGCGGGGGAATCAAAACGCTGTCGCTTGGTTCGGCCGGCCCGGCCGATTCGGCGCGCCGGCTCCGGCGATCAACATCGCCGATGACGGCATCGCGGCCGCCCTGAGTTTCGGCAACATGACCGGCGCCGTTCTCGATTCCGCGGCGGTTGCCAAGTCGATCACCGCCAGTACCTGGGCCGGCGGCTCGATCATCGCGCCATCGATCAGCACGCTGACGGTAAAAGGGGACTTGAGCGCCGACGTTCTGACCCATTCCGGCGGGAAGATCACAACCGCCACGATCGGTTCAGTCAGCGGCGGCGACTGGGCAGTCGCCGGCGGAATCGGGACACTCAAGATCACAGGCAGCATCTCCGCGGCGGACATCTTCGCCGGCGCGGATTCCGGCCCGGACAACGTGCTGGGGACGTCGGATGACATCTACTCCGCCGCGGTCATCTCGACGCTTTTCATCGGCGGTGATGACAACGGTGCGCTCGTCGCGGCCGGCGCGGCCCCCGCCAGCGGCAGCACGATTTTCGGAACGCTCCAATTGCTTCCCAAGGGAGCCATCCGCTCGATCACCGTCAAAGGGACCGCAAGCGATGACAGCCGGTTCCTGGCGGTTTCGCTTCCGGGAAACGCCAGCATCGGGGGCGAAGGTAGCGACCGCGGGAGATCCGCGGTTTAGTTTATAGATTAAATGCATTTGAATTCGCTTCGTAGCACGCGCGTCTCGCCCGTGTCTCTGCGGCAGGAGCTTGCGCAAGAGCCCCATGCCACGCGCATTGCGATATCGGTTTTAGACACAGATGCGGTCAGGCTGCACCAGCCGCGCACAGGCGTGACATGAATCGGGAATTACTCGATCCGGTTTCAAGGTGGCGTCGGATGGAGGTCAACAACTGCTCCATCGTAAAATGCGCTTTGACGAAATAGTCGCGAGCACCCAATTGATGTGCCGCCTGGACCGACGGATGGTCGCTTGAAGCACCGCTCCAGACGATGACCGGAATATCCTCCCACCGCGAATTCTTCCGCATTACCTTAAGAAATTCGACGCCGTCCATGATGGGCAGGAGCAAATCGAGAAGAATCAGCGACGGACGCATGAAGCGGAGCGCCTCCAGGGCTTCTTCGCCATCTTTGGTGCACAGCGTTTCATACCCTTCGTAACGGAGCAGACGGGCCAGAGGCTGGCGCGTGCCGGCGTTGTCTTCGACAATCAGGATGGTCGATTTCATATCGGATCCTCCAATATCGCCCGGAATTTGCCCTCGATTCGAGCCCTCGGGCCCCCATTCTAATAATTTGATCGTGGCAAAGACAGAAAAATCGGAAATTGCGACAAGGATTTTCGGACGTTGTCGGTCGGTCGGGGGTGAGGCGGAACTGCTCTTGGTGTGATAAGATTTTCCGTATGTCGGTGCTGGATCACTTTCATCCGCCTCTAAGCACGACGCGCCATTGGGAGGCACTCCACGCTCGCTGGGCGGCTTCAATAGCGGATGCGTTGAATCGCGATCTCCCGCAAGACTTTTATTACGCGGAAACGCAGGTTCATATCGGCGGGCGAGTCGAAATAGAAGTAGCCGCGTTCGAAGAGCGTCCGCACCATAATACTTCCTGCGATGAAAATGGGCCGAACGCGACTGTCACGATGCCCGCGCCGCCTTGGTCACCGCCAAAGGCGGTTATGCTTATTCCCACAGTTTTTCCTGACACCGTTGAAGTTCTGGTTTTCAACGGCGAATCGGGACCTAATCTCGTCGCCGCAATTGAGCTGATCAGTCCAGGCAACAAGGATCGTGCGGAGTATCGCCGAGCCTTCGCCGCGAAATGTGCGAGCTATTTGCTGGCACGCCAATCTGCATAACGAGCTCATCCGCCTTCTAGCCCAAGTTACGCCCTTTGACCCGCCAAAATAATTTTCACGGCAGACGATCGGCTCTGGCGATGTCGTGCCGCCGGTTCGTGGTGAAAAACTTCGTGTAGTGGAAACTTTTCCGGTTTGACGTCCGGTGACGCGCGTGCATGCTGATGCGTGATTCAGCACGGACGCGTCATGTATCTTCGAAAGATTTATCCGCGAGGCCGAGGCCGCCGACAAGTCTACTGGGAACTGGTCGAGAGCTATCGCACGGCCAAGGGGTCACGCCAGCGCAGCGTCGCTTATCTTGGCAAGCTTTCCCGAAAAGAAGTGAGCGGGTGGGAAAAGCTTTCAGAACATTTAAACGGGCAACCTCCGGCGCCGCCGGGGCTGTTCGACGTTGTCGCAACCGACCCGGACGTCGATCAATTTGAACTGGTGGACATCAAGAGCGTGACCGTGCGGCGGATGCGTCGTTTCGGCGATGTGTTCCTTGCCTGGACGCTGTGGCGGATGCTGGGGCTCGACACGTTGCTGTCGCGGGAGATGTCGGCCGGGCGGGAACAGGTTCCCTGGTCGACGGTGGCGGCGATCCTCTGCATCAGTCGCTTCTGTCGGCCCAGCAGCGAGCTGCACATCGAGAAGCATTTTTATCCGCAGTCGGCGCTGGAGGAACTGTTGGGCGTCGATCCATCGCAGGTGCATACCGACCGGCTCTATGGCGGCCTGGACGAGTTGCTGAAACAGAAGAAGGCAATCGAGCAGCATCTTCGCCAGCGGCTGGGGGAACTGTTTCAACTGAGCTATGACGTGCTCCTGTACGATCTGACCAGCACCTACTTCGAAGGACAGTGCGCCGCCAATCCCCAGGCCCGGCGGGGCTATTCGCGTGACAGCCGTCCGGACTGCCCGCAGGTGGTGATCGCGTTGATCGTGACGGCCGATGGATATCCGCTCGGATATGAGGTCTTCAGCGGGAACACCGCCGATTCCACCACGGTGCAGCAGATCGTGACGAAAGTGGAAGCGGAGCACGGCAAGCTCAATCGCATCTGGGTGATGGACCGGGGCAACGTCTCCGAAGCGAATCTTGCGTTCATCCGTGAACGAGGCGGCCAGTACATCGTCGGCACGCCCAAGGCGATGCTGCGGCAGGTGCAGGGACAGATCAGCGAGGAAGGTTGGCAGCAGGTGCGCGAAGGAATCGAAGTAAAACGCGTCGAGGCCAGCGCAACCGGAAAAGCATCGAACAACGCAAATGAACAGAATACAACTGAAACGCTGATTCTCTGCCGCTCGCAGGATCGGATCGCCAAGGAGTCGGCGATGCTGGGCCGCTTTGTCGATCGCCTGGAAGCGGGACTCAAGAAGCTGGCGGCCTCGGCCGAAAGCGGCCGGCTCAAGGATCAGGAGACCGCCAACCGCCGGCTGGGACGATTGCTGGAGAAGAACTGGCGTGCCGCCAGCTGCTTCCAGGTGAATGTCACAGCGCTGGCCGCGCCCTCGAGAAAGGCGAAGGTGCTGGTGAGCTGGAGCAAGGACGAGCAGGCCAAGCGGGCCTTGTGCGGCTGCTATCTGCTTCGCACGAATCTGCCGGATCCTGACCCAGTGACGCTGTGGCAGCAATACATTCAATTGGTCGATGCCGAGTGGGCCTTTCGGATCAGCAAGGATGAACTGGAACTGCGGCCGATCTGGCACCACAATGAAAATCGGGTGCAGGGGCATATCCTCGTCTGCTTCATGGCCTATGCGATGTGGAAAACCCTGGGCGGCTGGATGAAAGCCAGCGGGCTGGGTGATGCGCCGCGCCCGCTGATGCAGGAGTTGTCAACGATCCAGAGCGCCGACGTGATGTTGCCGACAAGACAGGGCGATGGCTCCGACGGCCCGACGTTGGTGATCCGATGCGTCACTCGCCCCGATGCACATCAGGAAGTTCTGCTTGACCGGCTGGGAATCGTGCTTCCCAACCATCTCAAACGATTCCAAATGGAGGACAGCCAAGCGACGCTCGCCGTCACAATGTAGTGCAAACTTTTGACCGAAATCGCCTCTGGCGGAGCGCCAGATGTGTTTTTAGTCGCGAAGTGCGTAACTTGGGCTAGGGTCGGCCCAGTCGTTCTTGTTGCCCAACGATGGGTTATTCGCGGTCGCCTATCGGCCTTCCCGACCGTCTGAGACGCCCGCGTCATCTGGGGTTATTGAAACCTGGCCCTCCGAACTGCGACGTGCCAATCACTGCGCCGGCCCGTCCTTGCCGATCTGCAGGAAAAACGTCGAGCCGGCGCCGACCGTCGATTCGGCCCAGATTCTGGCGTTCAGCAGATCCGCCGCCTGACGGGCGATGAACAAGCCGAGGCCCACGCCAGGCTGGCCGTGCGTTTCGCCGCGGGAAAACGACGCGAACATTTGTGAGAGAAGATTCGGTTCGATACCCGGCCCCTGATCCCGGACCGAAATGAGATAGTTGCCATTGGGCTGAAGGCTCCCGCTCACCTGGATCTGACCGGCCCTGGAATA
Organism: uncultured Phycisphaerales bacterium; assembly: GCA_963754335.1. Taxonomy (GTDB): domain Bacteria; phylum Planctomycetota; class Phycisphaerae; order Tepidisphaerales; family Tepidisphaeraceae; genus JBBSDP01. The sequence goes on along the minus strand of CAVWFQ010000003.1, from coordinate 499,783 downwards.
CTTGATCGCGTTGGAGACGAAATTCTGAAGGATCATCGACAGAAGTTCGCGGTCGGATTCAATCTCGGCGTTATCCGCGACCGCATTCACCGTCAGTTCCTTTTCCCGCGCCTGATAGGCGAAATGGGCGACGGTTTCCGTCAGCAGCGCGGCAACGCTTACCGGAGCGGAGCGAACCTGCACTTTTCCTTTGCGGAATCGCTCGGCATTGAGAAACCGGTCCATCGTTCCGATGGTTTCCAATAGTGAACGGCGCATCGAATCCAAATCGCCCATCGTCTGCTGGAGGCGGGCCTCACCCTGCAGCTCGCGGCGGAGGACTTCGATCATGAGAAATACGCCGTTGAGTCCCCCGCGCAGGTCGTGGGAGAGAAACGAGAGGTATTTGCTTTGCGCTTCGGTGACAGTCTTCAGTTTGCGCGATTGATGGCCGACAAACGCCAGGATGCCTTCCCGATGCACATGCCGACGCGCAGATCGAGGGCCACCACCTCCGGCACCTCCAGGTGGCGATTCAATTCCCGGGTCACTTCTTCGATGAGGATGGGACGGAGCAAATCGTATTCGACCAGCAGCTCGTTGAGGTTGTAGTTTTGATCGTAACGAACTTCCGCATGACAGGTCGTGGCATTGAGCATCTTGTCCACGCGGGTCCCCTTCTGCTCCAGCGTCTCGGCGACGCGTTTGAGAACCTGGGGCATATCGTCCCGAAGCTGGTTGAAAGTAAGCTGATCAGCCTTGGGCAGTACTTCGCAGACAACTTTCTCCCAGCGGGCCAATGCTCTGGGGATACAGGACATCAGCGCGCCGGCGAGCTCGGGAAACTGCGCGTCGCCGAGAAGGTTTAGCTGAAGGTCAGTCATTCGAAGATCTCTTCAAGCTTGGGACTTCGACGAATTCAGTCAAGTCGCCGCAAAATTTGCCCGGTGTTACTACGGCGTCAGATATCGGAGGATCGCCTGAAGAATAATCGGCGCCTGATACGCATGCCCGGCGTCGTTGGGGTGAACGCCGCCGCCAAATGGCTTTGACGCCAGCGCGTGCGCGACGTCAGGGCCAAAATCGACCAATATGACTTTTTTGTCGTCGGCATTCGATTTTTGATAGTCGGCCACCCCGTCGCGCAATGCGCTCACATAAGGCGCGCCCCTGGGGTAGACGCCGGCATCCTGCAATCCGGGAGGAACCATCACGATGATGAGGGTTTTCGGCGCCGCCTTTCGCAAGGCCGCAAGACATCCCGTTACGCTTGCCTGGGCATCATGCAAATCGGCTCCATGCAGGCACTCGTTGACCATGTAATTGAAAACGATGGCGGCGGGCTCCTGCCCCGTTTCGCCCTGGCCGCTGAGATGGCCTTCGGCATCGAGCAGGGACGCGTGAGCGTCGATCTTGTCCCAACGACTGTTGGCCTCGGAATAGACTCCCCCGTGAACCGCGTAATATCCGGGCACATCCTGCATGCCATCGCCGGGTCGAATCCATCCCGACCAGCCGCAGGCAGAGACGCTGGTGTCATAGCCGCGAAGGCCCAGTCCCTGGCCGACCGAAAACGCGTAATCACCAAGACTGTTCCGGCAACCGATGCCTTCGGTGATGCTGTCGCCGACAATGAGCACCCAGGGTCGGGGCGGCGGCATCGGCGGCGCTGTCGCTTCGTCATCCACGGACAACCCCCTGACGGTAAAGCTATTGGTCTGGTTCCAGCGATCACCGTCGTGGCTGCGAGCGGTGTAAACCAGGAGCGTGTGTTCGCCTGGCTGGGTTAGACCCGTCAGCGGTATGCCGCCGCCCGCGGGCACCGGGATATCTTCCATTAGCGATCCATCCAGGAAGCAGGCGATCGTCCCCTGCGGCGCCTGATTGGTTATCAGCAATGTCGCGGACGGATGGGTGGCCGGTGTGGTCCAACGCCATTCGCACCAAGCCCCCACTTCCCAGGTGCGGCGATAAATCTTTCCGCCCCTGCCGGCGTCTCCCGCCCACAAACCGGGACTGAACCGCGCGGCGGTCGAATCCACGGCGAGTGTCTTTTCAGCCCGGGCCGGCAGTGCGGTCGAACCGAGAAGACTGAGGAAACAGCAGGCAGAGCTTCTGCGGAAACAGTGGGTTGTTCGCATCGGATCCGAAGTTTGGCCGAATCGGTAGCGGTTCGCAATCCTACCCCGAAGGGTTCAAGGATATGGCGTGGTCCTCGGTTGATCGCCGGGCAACTCCAGCGCCCCAACCAGATCGGAAATCCGTTCGATGTTCATGCGTTGCATGTAGTCTCTAAGTCCCTGGCAGATCTTGTTGGGCGTTGCGGGATCCACAAAAAGCGCCGTGCCGATGGCGACGGCGCTGGCGCCGGCCAGGAGGAATTCCACCGCATCCTGCCACGTCTGGACCCCGCCCATGCCGATTATGGGGATGCCGGCGGATTTGGCCACGTTGCGATAGACCCGGCTGACCATGTGCAGCGCAATCGGCTTGATCGCGGGGCCGGAAAGGCCGCCGGTGACGTTTGCCAGGCGCGGTCGACGCTTGTAGACGTCGATTGTCATGGCGGTGAAGGTGTTCACCAGTGAAAGCATCTGGGCGCCCCCTTCAATGGCGGCCCGCGCCGTCAGCGTCACATCTTCGACATTGGGCGACAGCTTCACGATCAGCGGCTTGGCGCCGAGCACCTGCTTGACCTGGGCCGTGAGTTCTTTCAGCCGGCCGGGATGCGTGCCGAACGTAAGACCGTCTTTCACGTTGGGGCAGGAGACGTTCAATTCGACGGCGGCGATGCAATCAAGCTCACTCATCGCGCCGCAGGTCTCGACGTAATCGTCAAACGAATGGCCCGCCACGTTGACGATGACCGGACAGGGCATTTTGCGGATCTCGGGGAGCTTCTCTTTCAGAAAGCGATCGAGCCCCACGTTGGCCAGCCCGATCGCGTTGAGCATTCCCGCGCGTACCTCGACGATCCGGGCCGGCTCGTTTCCCACACGCAGCTCGCGCGTGATCGATTTGGTCACAAATGCGCCGAGCCGCGACAAATCCATGAAGTCGGCATACTCGAATCCGTACCCACACGTTCCCGAGCAGGTCAGCGTTGGGTTGGCAAGCTTCAGTCCGGCAAGTTCGACGGATAAATCGGGCACGCAAGAGTTGTAAGGAACTAGCAACGCGGCGTCAAAAGCGGACAATTGCCCGATTCGCGCCGGCGCGTTCAAATGGTCGAATCATGCGCTGGATCATCGGAGACGTTCACGGCATGCTTCGCCCGCTGCATACGCTTCTGGAGGCAGTGCGCGCCCGTGACTGGAATCCGAGTTTCATTTTTGTCGGCGATTACGTGAATCGCGGGCCGGATTCGCGGGGGGTGATCGAGTTGCTTCTGTCCCTGCGCGATGCGAAGTTCATCCGCGGCAACCACGACGACATTTTCGACCTGGTACTCCACGATCAAAGCTACGCCTCTCACCCCGAGGGGGCGGACGCGGTCGCCGCATTCAAGTGGTTTGTCCAGCATGGGATGACAAACACGCTGGTCAGCTACGGCATAGATCAATCCGAGATCGAGGCGGCGGCGAAGAAGCCCAGTCTCGCCCGGTTGCGGAACCTCCTGTCGGCGGTCCCTGCTTCGCATCGAAATTTCATTCGCCAGTTGCCGGCGGTGGTCGAGTTTGATGATCTGTTTGTGGCCCATGCCCTGTGGGACATCGAGGTTCCCGACGATTTTTCGTCACTGCCCGCCGATCCGCGGCTGCGCCACCGGATCCTCTGGGGCCGATACCGCGGCGAGGAGATTCGCGCGCCAAAAAATGGCGTCGCACCGGATATTTCGGTCATACGCCGGTCCACAATTATTCCGAGAAGGAGCGGGTCCCGCGCCGCGGTCCGCAGATCGTCCTGGTCGACACCGGCGCGTGCCTGGGGCTGCGCGGCCGGCTCTCGGCAGTCTGCGCCGAATCCGGCGCCCTCGTCCAAAGCGATCCCGACGGCACGCTGGTGTCGGAGGGGGCGTGAGCGAAGCGCCGCGGGTGCCCTGCGCCGGAACTGGGTGCGCACCATCTCAAGATCGCGCTGCTTCAGCCGCAGATCGCGCCCAACACCGGCAACATCGCCCGGCTCTGCGTCGCGACGGGGACCGAATTGCATCTGGTTCGACCGCTGGGATTTTTTCTCGACGACCGCAATCTCCGCCGCAGCGCCATGGATTACTGGCCGCGCCTGCGGCACGTCGTTCACGATGATTCTGCGGAATTCCTGAACAGATCCTCCGGTGGCGAACGCTGGTTCTTCTCCAGTAAAGGCGTTCGAAGTTTTTGGGATACCGATTTCCGGGACAGCGACTGGCTGATCTTCGGAAACGAAACCCACGGCATCGCGACGGATCTCCTGGAACTTCATGCTGATCGCGTGTTGCGGGTTCCTCAGGTTGAAGGGGAACGGTGCCTCAATCTTTCGACGGCGGTGGGAATCGTCCTCTATGAAGCGTTGCGGCAGATTCGACGGATGTAGCACAGCCGCCCTCGGCTGTGGTCCGCCGAAGGCGGACGTCCGCGGCCACCGATTTCGACCTTCGGTCGAACACAGCCGAGGGCGGCTGTGCTACATGTGTGCAATGCCTTGCTTGATCCCGCGCAACTGTCCGGCATAATGCTCCGACGGAAACCGGAACTCATCTCACATGAAGCGTCCCGCCATTTTTTTTGATCGCGACAACACCCTTATCGCCAGCGACGGTTACCTCGGAAACCCGGCGGAGGTCCGATTGCTCGACGGCGCGGCGGATGCCGTTGCCCGCGCTCGAACCCTCGGGTTCGCCACAGTCATTTTCAGCAACCAGAGCGGCGTGGCGCGGGGTATGTTTGACGAAGCGGCGGTGCACGCCGTCAACGATCGCCTCGATGAACTGTTGCACGACCAGAATGCGTCGGCGGTGATCGACCGCCATGAATTCTGTCCCTTTCATCCGGAAGGAACCGTCGAAGGATATCAACAGGAAAGTGAGCTGCGCAAACCTAAGCCCGGGATGATTTACCGGGCGGCGGAAAAGCTCGCGCTGGACGTGGAACGAAGCTGGGTGATCGGCGACGCGCCGCGCGACATCGAAGCCGGCCACGCCGCCGGCTGCCGCACGATCCTCTTTCGCGATCCGCGCCTCCCCCCGTCCCCGGCCGCCCGGGAGCAGGTTGTGGTTCAGCCGGATTATGTCGTCGGAACGCTGAAGGAAGCGATGTCGATTATCGAGCGCGACAGCGCGCAGGAGGTCGCTCCCATCGAAGAAGCCGCGGAGCGGAGCGAGCCGCCGTCGCCGATGCGCCTATTGTGCTCCCTGCTGCGCCAGCTCAAGCCCCGTCACCACCGCCGGCCGGCCCAACCTTGGTTCGAGATAATCCTCCCGTCGAAATCCAGCCGCTGGTCGCGTCACCCGCTGCCGCATCTCCGGCAGAGACGTCGCCGACGAACGTCGAGCTGACGACGACCGTCGGCCATCTGGAAACGCTCTCGCGGCAGATTCTCGCCGAAATTCGCCGCGCTCAGGAGCAGCCGGAGGCCGCCTTCTCGGTGAGCAAGCTCTTGGCGGGCATTGTGCAAATACTCGTCCTGGCGGCGCTCTTCTTCGCCTACCTTCAGCGCGGTTCGCCGGCGGACCAGATCTCGGTTCTGCTTTTCGCTTTGGTGTTGCAGGCGATGACGATTGCGCTGCTGATCATGGGAAGGCAACATTGAAGAATAAAGGACTCGCATCGGGTACCTGCATTTCAAATTACATACCGATTTTCTTTTTCCACGTCTCAAGCAATTCCATCGCCCGCTCCGGCGTAAGCCCCTTCAAATCGAGCGCCGCGATGGCCTGCGCCAGCTCCTTGGCTGGATCCGCAAAAAGCTGGAGTTGCGAATCGTTTTCAGTTCTCCGATTTCGCGCAGCGCGGTTTTGGCCGACGTGGTGCACCGCCAATTCGGTGAGGAGCACGCGGGCACGTTCGAGGACGGGCTTGGGGACGCCCGCAAGCCGGGCGACGTGAATGCCGTAGGAGCGGTCGGTGCCGCCTTCGACGATGCGGTGCAGGAAGACGACCTGGTCTTCCCATTCGCGGACCGCGACGTTCAGATTTTTCACGCCGTGGAAACGCTGGGCCAGGTCGGTCAGCTCGTGATAGTGCGTGGCGAAAAGCGTTCGGCAACGGAGATTGGCGGCGATGTGCTCGGCGATCGCCCACGCGAGGCTCAGGCCGTCCAGCGTGCTGGTGCCGCGGCCGATCTCGTCGAGAATCACCAGGCTGCTAGCGGTGGCGTTGTTGAGGATGTTGGCCGTCTCGGTCATCTCGACCATGAAGGTCGATTGGCCGGTGTGCAGCTCGTCGCTGGCGCCGATGCGGGTGAAGAGCCGATCGACCAGGCCGAGGGTCGCGCTCGACGCCGGGACATAACTGCCGATCTGCGCCAGCAGTGCGATCAGGGCCACCTGGCGGATGTAGGTGCTCTTGCCGGCCATGTTGGGGCCGGTGATCAGGCTCAGCGAATCTTCGGCGGCGAACTGCGTATCGTTGGCGACGAACTCGCTGCCGAGCTGCTGCTCGAGCACGGGATGCCGGCCGTCGACGATTTCGCAGCACGCGCTCGGTCACGATCGTCGGCCGGCAATAGCGACGTTCGGCCGCCAGCGCCGCGAGCGACGCCAGCACATCGACCCGAGCCAGCCCGTGGGCCAGTTCCTGAAACTGGCGACGTGCGGCAACAGAGCTTGGCGGACCTGCTCGAAGAGCGCTGCTCCAGGGCGATCGCCTTGTCCTGCGCGCCGAGCGCCTCGTCTTCGAATTTCTTCAATTCCTCGGTGATGTACCGCTCGGCGTTCTTGATGGTCTGCTTGCGCGTCCAGGCGGCGGGAACCTTGTCGCGATGCGAGTCGGTGACTTCGATGTAGTAGCCGAAGACCTTGTTGAAGCCGATGCGAACGGCGTTAATGCCTGATTCGGCCGCAAGCTGCGCCTGATACCCGGCGAGCCATTGCTGGCTGTTGGTTCCGATCTCGCGAAGGCGATCCAGTTCGGGGTCGAAACGGTCGGCGATGACGCCGCCCTCGCGCAAGTGAGCGGCGGGTTCGGCCATGACCGCGCCGGTCAGATAATTCGCCTGCTGCGTGCAGAACGGGCCGAGCGAGACCAGTTCGGGCGTCACCTCGGCGGCGTGGGTCAGCTGATTGAGCTGCTCGAGCAGCTTCGGCAGCGATAGCAGGCATTTTCCCAGCGCCGACAGATCGCGCGGCGAAGCCCGGCCCACCGCGAGCCGGCCGACGATCCGCTCGATGTCGCAGACGTTGTCCAGCTTGCCGATCACGGTCTTGAGCGCCGCCGGCGACTCCAGAAATGCCGCCACTGCATTCTGCCGGGCGACGATGTGCTCCAGATCGCGCAGCGGAGTTCGCAGCCATTGCCGGAGCAGCCGGCCGCCCATGCTGGTGCGGGTGCGGTCGATGGCGCCGAGCAGCGACCCTTCGACGCCGCCGGATCGGATCGGTGCGGTCGATCTCCAGGCTGCGCCAGCTCGCCGGGTCGATGCTGAGATGATCCTCCAGACATATGGCGGCGAAGGGGTCGGAGATGTGCCGAGCGCGGTCTTCTGCGTTTCCTGCAGATAGGAGAGGACCGCCCCGGCCGCGAAGATGGCCGGGTCGTCGTCGGCGAAGCCGAACCCCGCCGCCGTGCGCGCCTGCCACTGCCGCTGGACCTGCTTCCCGGGCGTGATGCGGCGTGAACTGCCAGCCGGGCCGGGCGGTGACCGACTTGATGCCGATCGCTTTCAGCTTTTCGGCGATCTCGTGCGGCTGCCCGCTCGGCATCTCCGGCACCAGCACCTCGGCGGGGCCAAGCCGCGCGATCTCATCGAGGATCTGCCCTTCCGATCCGCTGGCGGCGACGCAACTTCCGGTGGAGAGTTCGACCCACGCCAGCGCCGCGCGATACCCGCCGGTCTTGCTGATTCCCGTCGCGACGGCAGCCAGGTAATTGTCGCTGCGGCCGTCGAGCAGCGGATCGTCGGTGAGCGTGCCCGGCGTCATGAGCCGGACGACTTCGCGCTTGATGACCCCTTTGGCCGTGGCCGGATCTTCCATCTGCTCGCAGATCGCCACGCGATGCCCGGCCGCGATCATCTTCCGCAGATAACCTTCGACCGCATGAAACGGCACGCCGGCCATCGGAATCGCGTCTTCGGCGCCGAGCCCGCCCCGGCTGCGGCTGGTCAGGGTGACGCCCAGCGTCTTGGCCGCGAGCTGCGCGTCCTCCCAGAACATCTCGTAAAAATCCCCCATCCGAAAGAACAGGACATAATCGGGATACTGCTTCTTGAATGCCTGGTATTGCTTCATCGCCGGCGTGTTGGCGCCGGTGCGATCGGCGGGTGCTGGGGTGTCACGCGCCGCCTTCGGCAAAGGCGGCTCGGGCATCGTCGAGGATTTTTCGGTGACCGGTTGAGGCATCGAAAGGATCTTCCGGCAACTTAGAAACCTTGCACCGTCAGATCAAGCGTTGTTGTGAAGTTCGTAGTGCGGGCTTTAGCCCGTTTCCTCCCCAAGGGATACGGCCTGAAGGCCGCACTACAAACGAACTCGTTCGCCAAGTGTCGCATCTAGTCTTACAATGCGATGAAATGAGTTTGGCCGATTCCGTCATCTCCCATTCCGCGCGGCTCGGGTCTTCACAGCGCACCGCAAGACCGCGCCCGGACTTCTACTGCCGGCGCTTTCGCTGGCGCAACGGGAGATGGTTCGGTTCCTCCGGCAACGCAGCCGGATTATCGGCGCGCTCTTCACGCCGATTCTTTTCTGGCTCGGGATCGGCGGCGGAATGGGGCATAGCTTTCAGTCCAGGGGGATGCCGGGTGGGGATAATTACCTGCAATATTTCTTCCCCGGCACGATCCTGATGATCCTTCTGTTCACGGCGATCTTTTCAACCATTTCAATCATCGAGGACCGGCGCGAGGGATTTTTGCAATCGGTGCTGGTGGCGCCGGTCTCGCGCATGGCGATCGTGCTCGGCAAAGTGCTCGGTGGGGCGGCGCTCGCCTTCGGGCAGGGACTGATTTTCCTGATCCTCGCGCCACTGATCGGATTAAAGCTGACGCTGCCGGGCTTTCTGGCGGCCCTGGGAATGATGTTCATTCTTTCCTTTGCCCTCACCTCACTGGGATTCATCATTGCCTGGCGAATGAGTTCGACCCAGGGATTTCACGCCATCATGAATCTGTTTCTCATCCCGCTGTGGTTTCTGTCGGGGCGCTCTTTCCACCGCAGAACGCCCAGTGGGGCTGGCTGCGATGGACGATGCGCATCGACCCCCTGAGCTTTGGAATGGACGGACTTCGCCGGGCGATCTACTGGGATCTGCCCTCGGCATCCGCTCACCTTCCTTCGTGGTGGCTGATCCTCACCGTGAGCATTGGCTTTGCCCTGTTCCTGTTGGTCTGCGCAGGCGCTATGGCCCGCTCACGCGTGTCGGCGGAATTGCTTCAGTAGTTGGTACGCGGGGAGATGCGACAACAAGCCACAGCCTTTGCCGCCCATCCCCTGCTGCCGCGGCCTACAGTCAATCATGAACCGACCCCAGCAAATCATCACCCGGTGTCTTTGGGCCGGCCTCGTGCTGGTAATGGTTGGCGTGGTTGTCGGACAATTCTGGATGCCGCGGCAGATCGCGCCGCCGCTGCCGTTATATTACAATGTCGCGCCCTTCCACCTCATCGACGAAAACGGGCGCGACTTTTCCGATCAGGATTTGCGCGGCCGCCCTTATATCGCTGATCTAATCTTCACGAGCTGCGCAAGCACCTGCCCCATCATGAGTGCGAAGATGGCTCAGGTGCAGAAATCAACGCCGTCGGCCGTGCAACTCGTGAGCTTCAGCGTCAATCCCGAATTCGATACGCCTGCAGTCTTAAAGGATTACGGCAGGCGATACGCCGCGGACGAATCGCGCTGGCATTTCCTGACTGGCTCGCCGAAGCAGATGACCGACGTGGCGGCGGCGCTGAAGCTTCCCGGCCAGGGACCGCTTGCCCACAGTGACCGCCTGTTGCTCATTGACGGAAACGGCGTGGTGCGCGGCATCTACGACGGTACAGACGGCGACGCAATCAAACGCCTGACAACAGACGCCACCGCCCTCGCGAAGCGAGGTGGGGCCGCGTGACCGTCAAAGATTTTCCCGTCGTCAATGCATCCCTTAACGGCGCTTGCGCGGTCATGCTGCTGGTTGGCTATGCATTCGTGAAGCGCCACCATTATCGCGCCCATGCGACGATGATGATTTGTGCTTTTATCACCTCTATCGCTTTCCTCGCCTGCTACGTCACCTATCACGTGATTCGGGCTCGTCACGGAATCCTGATCACACGGTTTCCGACGCACCCGCTTCGCCCGTTTTACCGAGCTCTGCTTGGGAGTCATACGATCCTTGCAATCGTCATCGTTCCGATGATTCTGATGACACTCTGGCGAGCCGCGCACAGGCAATGGGATCGTCATCGATCGATTGCCGTCATCACTTTCCCTTTATGGCTGTACGTATCAGTGACAGGTGTTATTATTTACTGGTTGCTCTACGATCTGGCCCCGCGATTGGTGGCGGGACATTGAATCGACCGAATCGAGGATCTGCATGCCGCGACGAAGCATTATCCTGAGCGTAATCATGCTGCTCGCCCTGAGCGGCGCTGCGATGGCCTGTCCGATGTGCAAAGATTCACTCTCCCAAGGCGACTTTCAGGGGCAGAATGCCCTTCCCGGCGGGTTCAACACCAGCATCGAAATCATGCTCGGCGGGTTCCTCGGAACTCTCGGACTCGTGGGGGCGATCATCTGGAAGGGGATTCGCGGGTAACAGAAGAATTTCGTGTCGCGATGAGGTGTAAGCATGAAGTATCGTGTAACGATTGCGTTGGATGAAGACGGAGTTTTCATCGCCGAATGCCCGTCTCTTCCGGGATGTGTATCGCAAGGAAAGAATCGAGAAGAAGCTCTCGCCAATGTGAAAGATGCGATCGAGGGATATCTGGCAAGCCTAAAGAAGCACGGTGAGCCCATCCCGCCACCCATCACCGAGGAAATCGTAGAGGTCGCGACGTGAGCAAGCTTCCGGCCTGCTCAGGTCGCGAAGCCGTTGGCGCTTTTCAACGGCTCGGTCATCAAACTGGAAGCCACATCATTCTGCGCCATCCGCAGATGCGGAGGTTGACGGTTCCCGACCATCGAGAATTGGCCAAAGGCACTCTTCGCTCGCTCATTCGAGAAGCGGGCATCACAAAGGAAGAATTCGTCAAATTGTTGGGGAAATGACCTTGCGCCCAATTCTGCGATTACCCAAGCACTTTCAAAAACTGAGCCAGCCATTCCGGATGCGCCGGCCATGCCGGGGCCGTCACGAGTTTGCCGCTGGTGACGGCTTTGTCCACGGCGCAATCCTGCCATTTTCCGCCAGCCGCGCGCACTTCCGGTGCGACTGCGGGATACGCCGTACAGGTTTTGCCTTCGATGACCCGGGCGGCGGTGAGAATCTGGATGCCATGGCATAACGCCGCGATCGGCTTATCCGCCTCGGCGAAGTGACGAACGATTTCCAGAACGCGCGCGTTGAGGCGGAGATATTCCGGCGCTCGCCCGCCGGGCAGGACGAGCGCGTCGTAAGACTCTGGCTTTACTTCGGCAAAGGAGAAATTCAGGGCGAAATTGTGGCCCGGCTTTTCGCTATAGGTCTGATCTCCCTCAAAATCATGAATCGCGGTGCGCACTTTTTCGCCGGCCCGCTTGTCTGGGCAGACGGCGTGGACCGTGTGGCCCAACATCAGCAATGCCTGAAACGGGACCATCGCTTCGTAGTCTTCAACGTAGTCGCCGACAATCATCAGTAGTTTTTTGGTGGGCATGGGTTGCTCCAGAAAATAGAAAAAGGTGGGCCGAGCCCACCCTACTCGTGGGCATGGACCGGTGTCTCGACCATCGGCATTTGATCCTCGATGGTCGCTTTGGCTTTAAGTGATTCCACCAGAGATCGGGTAATTTGCTGGCGTCGCTCGTCCATCACGCGTTGAAGAACCTCATCGCGGACCAGGTCAAATGGCTTGGGCGCCGCCGGCTTGTATTCGGTCACCTTGATCAGATGATATCCGTAGGATGAGCCGAAGACGGGGCTGACTTCGCCGACGTTCATGGAGAAGGCGACGGCCTCGAATTCCTCGGGCAGTTCGCCGCGCTTGAAAAAGCCAAGGTCGATGTGTTCGTCGGCCTTTTCAGAGTGGATTCGGGCAAGCTCATCGAAGTCGGCTCCGGCCAGTAACTGTTGGCGAATGGGCCGCAGGGAGTCGTACGCCCCGGCTCGATTTTCGCCGCGCTCTGGCGCTTTGAGAATATGCGATGCCCGCACCTCTTCGGCGGTTTTGAACAGCTCGATGTGCTCGTCATAAAAACGCCGTAACTCATTGTCGGTGGGCGCCGGTTCTTCATTGCAGCGATCTTCGACCATTTTCCGAACGCGTAGATCTCCCTCGACATCGCGCCGGACTGCGGCCAACTGTTGCGGCGTTCCCCCGATGGCGGCGTAGAAACCCGCCTCGCCTCCATGCGCTTCCTGGAGTTTTACGATGGCTGCATCGACTTCCGGTTCTGCAACCGGCGCGAGGGCGCTGCGCTTCCTGGGCCAGAAGAACACGCGCAATGATATTTTCCCGGGCATAGCCACGAAATTCCGGATCGCGCTCGCAGCACGACACGTTGCCGAGCCGTTCGAAATAGGCCTTGATCTCGGCAAATTCTCCCTCGACGATTCCGTCCTCGACGCTTTGACCGTTAATAATGATGGGCAAGACCGCCTCCGTGATAAATTGATTAACAGATGTGATTATACGGCAAGATGCGACGAATGCGGCCTAAGGGGTGGTGACCTAATCGGACCAAGGCGATGAAGATCGGAAAAGGCACAGGATCTTCGGGAATCGAGAAGTTCGGCGCTGTTCAATTTATGCTGTTTTGGTGCGTCTGGGCAGCGTTTGGAATCTTCGCGTTCTTTCAAATTGGCCAATGGGGCCACGATTACGACCGCAAGATGTCTTTGGTCGCGGCGGGCAAGGTGCCGGCGCAACGCCTGTATGTTGCATCGATCTACCGCGGCCAGGAGGAGGGCGGATGGAATATCGGCTTGAGCACCGATGTACAGAAACGACCCCCTGCGATCCTCGACGTGTATGGGCGCATGAAAGAACTGAGGGGACTGGCGATCGGATCGGAAGTAACGGCTTATCGAATTGATGGGAAATGGTTCGTTCCGCGGTTTTTTACCGGCGGGTTCAACTGGGGTAAGTGGGTGTTCCTTTGTTTCGGATTGATTCCGCCGCTCATCGCGGGTATCGCGATGAGATTGGTCAGCGCACGCCGACTAAAAACGGCCGTGGCCAGTACGACACCGGTTCCCTGGCACTCGGACGCTCGATGAATTCAATGAATCCGAACTAAAGGGGCTCGGCGGACGTTGTAGAAGAAAATACTGGACGCCGTGTCGGGCTGATCGGGCAATCGTTCAACCGTTCAACTTCGGGGAAATAAGTATGAAACACTATCTACCGGGCAGATTGGAACTGGCGGTTTTCTTTGGGATGGCCGTGATCTGCGCGGTCGTCGCGCGCCTCAGCCCCTATCCTGATTATGCACTGGGACTTTTAGGGATGCCGGTTTTCCTGATTGCGGCATTTCTGGGAAATCGCCGCCGTGTGACGCGAAGCGAGGCAATCGCGGGTGAATCGGAAGAACGAAAAACGACCGTGACCGACCTTTAAGCCGCTGGGCATGCCCGGCGGTCAATCCCCGGAAACCAATGGTTCGTGGGGCTCTACGATATCCGCCGGCAATGCCTGGCGGTTAAACTACAACACATGGATGCCCTCGCGATGGCGCCTCTTGGTTTGATCGCCGGCGAAGGGGTTTTCCCGGTGCTGGTGGCACGCGGCGCCCGGGCGGCTGGACGCAAGGTGGTGTGCGCCGCGTTTTCCGGTCACGCCTGGCCGGAACTCGACCGCGAATGCGACATTTTCAAGTGGGTCGGGATTCTTCGGCCGAATCAATGGATTCGATTGCTGCGCGAGCAGGGATGCCATGAGGCGATCATGGTCGGCCGGGTCCAGAAGGGGCAGCTTTACGATCGTTGGCGTTATTTGCGGTATATTCCCGACTGGCGGGCGATCCGCCTTTTCTGGCGGGCCATCCGTCGCGACAAGCGCCCGCAGGCGATCCTCCAGGCGATTGTCGATGAGCTGAGCGCCCAGGGAATTACTTTGATCGATTCGACGATTTATTGCGCTGAACATGTTGTGACGCCCGGCGTGATGACGCGCCGCCAGCCGACCGAATCGCAATGGCGCGACATTCATCTCGGCTACGAAATCTGTTCCGCCATCAGCCGCTACGACATTGGCCAGTCAATTGCCGTGCTTGACCGCGACGTGATTGCCGTCGAGGCGTTGGAAGGGACCAACGCCATGATCGAGCGCGCCGGCAAGCTGTGCAAAGTCGGCGGGTGGACACTGGTGAAGGTGGCCAACGCCCGCCAGGACATGCGCGTGGACGTGCCGACCGTCGGCACGACAACAATCGAAAAGCTCGCGGCGGCGCGGGCTTCATGCCTGGTGCTGGAACCAGGGAAGACCGTCATCCTGGAAAAGCCGAAAGTGCTGGAACTGGCCGAACGCCATAAGATCGCCATTGTGGGTTACGAAGCTCCGAAAGTTTGAAATTTTTACCGCGAAGGCGCGAATGCAAAAGCGAAGAATCTCTGTGGCACGGGCGTCTGCGCGTCTCGCCCGTGTCTCTGAACATGGACACGGGCGAGACGCCCGTGCAACTGAAAATTCTGGATCTTGCACAGGCGCTTTGATCTTCGCGTTTTCCTTCGCGACTTCGCGGTTGGTTTGATTCATATTGTGTCCGAGAGAGAGGATCTGCATGGCGTTTGACCCTCAAGTAACGAAATTGATCGACGAACTCGACGCGCTGCGCCAGACCCGTGACGATCACTGGCAGATTCCCCGTATTGAAGGGGAAGTGCTGTATCAGATCGCCGTCGCGAGTGGCTCCAAGCATATTGTGGAAGTCGGAACGAGTTACGGGTTCAGCGGGCTCTTCTGGGGCGCCGCCGTTAAATTCAACCGTGGAATTCTTAACACGATCGATATCGCCCAGAAGAAATACGATTCCTCCCGCGAAACATTTCGCAAAGCGGGCCTGGACAAATTCATCATCAATCATCTCGGCGACGCCGCCCAGGTCCTTCCCACGATCAAGGGCACCGTCGACATTGCGTTCATTGATGGGATGGACAAGAGCCTCTCATCGAAATATTTCGACCTCATCTGGCCGAACATCCGTCGCGGCGGTTCGGTTCTGACCGACAACACCAAATCGCATCCGGGCGAGTTGGCAGATTACGTGGCGTATGTGCGTTCCCGTTCCGACACGGTCAGCGCGGACCTTCCGGTCGGGAATGGGCTGGAATGGACGATCAAGTCTCGGTGAAGAGAGAATGGCCACAGAGGGCACTGAGGAGCACAGAGATCACTGAGACCACATAGCTGGATGGATTGTTTAACCAATCGGGGACGGATCAATGCAAAATCAAGACGAGATCCTTGTGAGCGGCGTAAAGAGTCTCGGTGGTCTCCGTGCTCCTCAGTGATCTCTGTGACCATTTATTCGAATTCGAAAAATGCGGATTCACGTAAGACTTTTTGCCGTGCTCAGAGAGCGAGCCGGAATCCCGGAATTAGAAGTTGAAGTGCCCGAGGCCGCGTCGTTGGCGGATCTGCGGGCGGCGCTCTCACACAAATTTCCCGAATTAAACGATTTGCTGGCGAAATCGGCGGTAGCAGTGAATCAAACATACGCTGCTGCCGATACCCGACTGGTTGCTCACGATGAAGTCGCTTTGCTTCCGCCAGTAAGTGGCGGATGACCCGCGCACACTGATTCGAATGCCCGACGATTTATTCCAAGTTCAGTCCGAACCCATCGACATTGCCCTGATCCGTTCGACCGTGAGCGATGCAGGCGCCGGCGGAATCGCGCTATTCCTTGGCACGACGCGAAACGAGAAAAACTCCGCCGGTCTGGAACTGACGGCTCTCGATTACGAAGCCTACGGGGAAATGGCAATCCCGCAGTTGAAAGACCTCGGCCGCCGTGCCCGCGAAAAATGGCCGGTCCTGCGCCTCGCGATCGTCCATCGCGTTGGACGGGTCGCAATCGGCGAACCGTCCGTGGCAATCGCTGTCGCCACGCGACACCGGGCCGAGGCCTTTGAAGCCTGCCGCTGGCTGATCGACACGCTCAAAGCCGAAGTCGCCATCTGGAAAAAAGAAATCTGGGCGGACGGGTGCGGGTCGTGGGTAGATCCGGGAAAGGATTCGGAGTTTTGAGTTTGAGGCGTTCGATATTGAACGTTGAGAGTTGGACGTTGAACGTTTATTCCCCTCGAATTAATCCCGGCGCGCCGGGACTCAACTTCCAACGTTCAACGCTCAACTTCCAACGTTCAACGCTCAACTTCCAACGTTCAACGTTCGACATTCAATTGCTGCCGTCAGGCCTTCACGATGGCTCCCGGCCCGCGACTCCATATAATGCCACGATGCTATTTCAGCTCGTGCAGATCGTTTACTGGCTGGCCCTGGCGACGTGGTTCGGGGGAGTGCTCTTCGTGGCGATGTCGGCGCCGGTTATCTTTCGCACGGTGCGCGAGAGCAATCCGATCATTCCGACGGTGCTCAGCGTGAACCTGGAAAATCAGCACGGCACACTGCTGGCCGGCTCGATCGTCGCCAATCTGCTCAACATGCTGGTCCGCGTGCAGCTCGCTTGCGCCGCGGCGATTCTGCTCACCCTCGTCGCGCAATGGTTCATCCTTCCGCACGGCATTGAGATGGTCGCACGCAGCGGAATGTTCGTGGCGGCGGTGGCCTTTTCGGTTTACGACTGGCGCGTCATCGGACCGCGCCTGCAGAAATTTCGCCAAACGTATATCGACCACGCGGATGAACCGGAAGTGGCCAACCCCGCCAAAGATCAATTCGACCGGTATCATCGCGACGGCGTGACCGTGCTCAGCATCGTCCTTTTCCTGCTGCTGGGGATGGTGCTCTTCAGCGCCGACATCACGCGGGGCATCACCTACACCTTCACGAAATAGAATGGCCCGCGCTCTATCGCGAAAATTCCTCGATCGGCTGGCTCGCGTGGCGTCGATCCTGCCGATCCTGAAGCAAACCTACCCAAACGCCAAATGCAGCCTCGATTTCCGCAATCCGCTGCAATTGATCATTGCGACGATTCTCTCCGCCCAATGCACTGATGAGCGCGTCAACATCGTCACCCCCGCGCTCTTCCGAAAATACAAGACCGCCGGCGCCCTGGCCGCCTCGTCGCAGGAAGAACTCGAGCGGGCCATTCAATCCACCGGCTTCTTCCGCAACAAGGCCAGGTCTCTGCGGGGGATGGCCGCCGCGCTGGTGGCCGACCACCATTCGCAAGTCCCCGATACGATGGAAGCGCTGACCGCGCTTCCCGGCGTGGGCCGTAAGACGGCGAATGTCGTACTCGGTAACGCATTTGGGAAAAACATCGGAATCGTTGTCGACACGCACGTGACGCGCGTCGCCAATCGCCTGAAACTCACGGATCATGTCTCCGACGCCGTCAAGATCGAGCACGATCTGATCCAAATTGTGCCGCAGGAAGATTGGACGCTGTTTTCGCACCTGCTGATCCACCACGGCCGAAAGATCTGCATCGCCCGAAAGCCCAAATGCGAAGAATGTCCGATCCTGGCGTACTGTCCGTTTGGTCAGAAGGAGATGGAAAGGCGGAGAAAGGAAAAAGTGTAAAGGAAAAAGGAAAAAGGAAAGAGGCAGTATCTTCCCCTTTTCCCCCTCGCTTATTCCTTCTTCGAAGTTCGATGTTGAGTGTTCGATGTTCGCTTTGCCGATTGGTAAGACGAACATCAACATCCAACAGTCAATCCCGGCGCGCCGGGAAGCTTCGATTCGCGATGGACGTGGAACACCCCCCGGTTTGACACCGTATCGCTTTTGCGGCCTAATAATGGCTGCGCAGGAGTGGCGGAATTGGCAGACGCGCAGGACTTAGGATCCTGTACCGAAAGGTGTAGGGGTTCGACCCCCCTCTCCTGCATCCTCCGCTGCAGGCGAATGATACGATCAAAATGATCTCCCCCGCGAGACCGGCCCGGCTGCACCGGCTCGCATCGTAAGACGAGGAACCACCATGCTATTCCCAGGCACTGCAACCTCCCGCACCGCGCTTTCGATTTGGTCCGGCTCGCTTCTTTTTTCGCTGGCGTTTGCGGCCGGCGCGTCGGCCGACACGGTCTGGGTGCGCTCGGGGACGTCGGGAAAGGGACTCCCGTTTCCCGATGTGAAAGTCGAAAAGGTCCAGGGAACGGACATCATCTTCGCTTCGGAGGGGAGCGGCCGTGAAACACGCCGCTCACTGGATCAGATTTCACGGATCCAACTGGACGATGAACCCCCGTTCAGCGCCGCCGAGGAGGCGTATGAAGGGGGAAATCTCGCCGGCTCGATCGACGGCTATCGCAAGGCCATAGCCGCGAGCAATCGCGACTGGGTCAAGACGCGTTCGGCGCTGCGGCTGGTGGAAGCGGGCAACAAGACCTCGAATCTTTCGGCGTCGATTGCGGGCTTTGCGGTTCTCGCCGGCGTCGATGCAACCGCCGCCGAGGGCCATACCCCCACGATTCCGCCCGATGCCAAGAAAGCCGACCTCGATGCGGCGATCGCCCAGGTGAAAGAGGCAAGTAGTTCCGGGAATCTCACTCCGGCTCAGCAAAAGCCGCTTCTCACGCTCCTCAATCAGCTTTACACCGCCAACAAGGACACCGTCTCGGCGGGAAAAGTGCTGCAAAAACTGGCAGGAGTGGATGAAGCCGCCGGCGGCGGAGACGCCGCTGATGCCAACAAGGTCAAGGCACAGGTCAAGCTGAATGACGCCCGCGCCTCGATGGCCGCCAAGGATTATCACAGCGTCATCAATACGATCCAGGACAATGCGGCGCTTTTCACGGATCCGGCGGCACAGAATGAGGCTCTTTTCATGCTCGCTGAGGCCAAGTCGGCTACCGCCGGCAACGACAAGGCCGCCCTCATGGACGCCGCGATCACCTACATGCGCCTCGTCGCCAATTTCGGGCATCAACCCAATGGCACGCATGTGGTGGAATCGCTTCTGAAGACGGCCGCGATCGAGGAGAAGCTCAAACCTGAGGAGGCGCTGAGCCTCTACAAACAAGTCGCCGCCCAATATAAGGACACGCCGGAAGGAAAGAGCGCGTCGGAAAACGCGGACCGATTATCCGCATCGCTGAAAAAATCGTGAAAGGCAGCAGGCCCTGGAAGGCCCGCATCCAACTGAACAAACTCATCTGCTCATTTAATTCTGGCTCCTGGCTCCGGGCTCCTGGCTTCTCCATTCTTTTTCATCCCCATGCATAAATTCATCAAGAACAATCAGAAGAAGATGCTCGCGGTTTTTGGCGTGTTGTTGATGATCGTTTTCATCATCCCCAGCTCCTTCAGAAACAGCCGCGAGCGTACCCGCCGTGCCATCGGCAAGATCGGCAACACGCCGGTCTACGATGACGAACGGAAAGAGCTCGCCGATGAGTGGGGCATGTTGAAGCGCGTCAGCGTTCAGTTGCCGTTCGTTAACGAGTTGATCTTTCCGGGCGGCGTCCCGCCGCAATACCGGCAGTTCGTGCGGCCGGATAATCAACTGCAAACCGTTCCGCTTACTTACAAGCTCGGAATGCTCGCCCGCCAGATCGACGAGCATCCGGATCTGTATCTGCTGCTGAAGCTGGAAGCCGAGCGCAGGGAGTTGTGGTTTCAGACGACTCAGTGCGCTCGATGGTCGTGAATGAATTTCGTGCCGACCCCACGGATCAGCGACTCTATTCCACGGCCCGTAATTTCCTACTCGTGCAGGCGTTGTACGATCGCGTCGCCAACAGCGTCATGGTGAGCCAGCCGGTCTGGCAGCGTGTAATCGACGATCATTTGCAGACGGTGCAGCTCGCCGTCGCCGAGTTCACGGTGGACTCGATGCGGCATTCGGTAACGGCGCCGACCACCCAGCAGATCGAGCAGCAGTTCGAGAAGTTCAAGCATGTCGATCCCGACGCTTCTAAAAAGCCGGACGAAGATCCGCTTGGATTCGGGTATCAGATCCCCACGCGCGTCAAGATTCAGTATCTCAAGATTCCGCACAAGGCGGTCATCGACGCGGCCCGGAACGAGAAGAGCGCCTACGACTGGGATGTCGATGCGCGGGAGTATTACTACAAGCACGAATCAGACTTCAATCGCATGCCACCCAAGGCAAGCCCCGCGACGCAGCCGACCACCCTCCCCACAACGCTTCCCGCGACCGGTCCTTCGGCGTCAACGTCAACAACGCATCCGGCGACCCTTCCGGTGGCGGAAGCGCCGGCCACCGGCCCTTCCACGCGTCCGTTCGCCGAAGTTCAGGAAGAGATCATGACCCGGCTGCTGGAGGACCCGGCCAAGGCACTTGGGGACAAGATTAAAGAGGCTGTCGCTCACCGCCTCCAGACCGACTTTGCCGCTTATCATCCTCCCGCCGGTCCGACATCGCAGCCGTCCGCGTCGAGCGAAGCCGCGGCCTTTCAGTCCGCTGCCTATCTCGATCAGGTCGCCCTGGCGATTCAAAAGGAATTCAAAGTCCTGCCGGAAGTTCAGCAGATCGGCGACGCCCAGAGCGGCGCGCAGCTCGCCAGGCTCCCCGGCATTGGTCAGGCAACGACCGAAAAGGGGAAATCTTTTGCGCGGTATGCCACCGGCGAAGAGGAGCCGGCCGAGTCTCCAGCGCGCCCAAGCCGGAACCGGCCAAAGCGCTTGCGCTTTTGAGCCGTCGGAATTCGTCCATGATTTCAGCAGCAACGATTATGTTTTCCGGCTGACTGATTTCGTCCCCCAGCATGCCACCAATCTCACCGCCATCAGCAGCGAAGTCGAAGCCGACGTGCGGACTTCGCTGGCGCACGACGCGGCGATGGACGCCGCCAGCAAGCTTGAGACGGCTGCCCGAAAGCAAGGTCTGGCCAAAGCCGCGCACGCCCAATCGATTGGTATTTATACGACTACCCCCTTTGTCCCCGGCGCCGAACCGACCATTCCCGGGCTGACGCTCTCCGCTGACGCAGCCGCGGAACTGAGCCACCGTGCGGCCCTTATTCTTCACGACGCCAATCCTGACAGCGGCGAGCATCCCGTCTCGGTGCTCGATCTGCCAAAGGACCGCAAAGTGCTTGTCATCGAGTTGACCGGCGCGTCGTCGGTCGCCGATCCCTCCATTTTTTATCGTCAGCAATTGATGGGCGTGGCGGAAGCGAGACAGGTCGAGATCTATCGGCTCACCAACGATTATTTCAACTACGACAGCGTTAAATCGCGGCTCCAATTCCATCTCGACGAATCAGAAAAAGCCGGGATGTAATTTGCCCCTTCGGAGAGCGGTGCATGACTACAATTCGACGGTCCCCAGCGGCTCCACGATCGTCTTGACTTCCGTGCCATGTGCACTATTCTTCCTCGCTTCGCGCCATTAGCTCAATTGGCAGAGCAGCTGACTCTTAATCAGCGGGTTCCAGGTTCAAGTCCTGGATGGCGCATTTTGCCCGATCAAAAAAACAGTAAAAGCCGCTCCCCGGTGGGCGGCTTTTCTGTTGAATTTTTCCAATTCACCTTCAGGCGAATCGCCATTCTCCTTTAAATGCGGGGATCAGATGATGGGCCACACAGGAACAACCGGGGCGGCGATCGCGTTGGAGAATGCGCTCGTGTTGCCCGTCATGGTATCGGTCGCCGTGGCGGTAACCAAACTGGTCCCACTGCTCAGCGTGAAGAGCTGGGAGAAGCTTGTCTGTCCCGGCTGGACGGTGACGGTCCCGAGGTAAACCTGCCCCTCGTTGGCCTGCTGGCTCGAGAAGACCTCGACCGATTGCGGATCGACGGAGCTACTGACGGAACCGCTGACGAGAACTGACGCCGTTCCATTACCGATCACGCCGGAGAGCTGCGGGGCGGCCTGATTGCCATTTCCCTGAGATTGAAGATCGATCCCGAGACCGGCGTTCTGGAAGAGGAGGTTCTGGGAAATCGTATTGCCCGTTCCACCTTTGATCAGGATTCCGTCGGTGGCGTTCGCATGAACGGTATTCGAGAAGATTTTGTTGAAGTTTCCGCCGACGACTTCGACGCCGACGCCCATGCCGTTGATGCCGTTGCGTTGGACGGAGTTGCTTTGGCCGGTGATCAGAATACCCGCTCCTGTCTTGGGATTGAGGGAGTTGTCGAAGATGGTGTTCGTGGCGGTGGATGTGCCAATGAAGTTGCTATTTCCGTCCACTTCAATTCCGGTCGTGCACAAATTCATCGTATCGCTGAAGACGTGATTGTTGGACGAACCGGCGGCGATCGATATGCCGACTTTGAGCTGGCTGAACTGCAATCCCTCGACGGTCACCGAGCCGGGGCCGGCGATGCTGAGTCCGACGACGGTCGGTACTCCGGTCATCGGCGTGAGGACACTGGAGCCGTCCACCGTGATGATTGCATGGCCGTCCGAAGTGGGGTCAGTGAACCCGTTGATTGTCATCGCGCGTGTGATCGCCGGCAACGAAGCCAAGAGCTGAATTCCTTCCGGACCGTGAGGGATATCAAAGCTGATCGCAATGGGCCTGCCGCTCGTGTCGGCATCGGCGTCCACGATCGCCTGACGTAAAGTGCCCGTGCCGGCACCGACGCGCGGATTGAAGCCCAACTTATTGTCGCCGGCGTTGGTGACCGTGAAGGTATCCACTTTCGTGATGACGGGAATCATCGGCCCTTTGCTTATGACGGCAACGGACATCAGACGTCGATCTTCCAGGGTTTCGAGCATTCCAAAGGATTTGGCAGCCTGGCGAGCACGATTACGCGATTTGTTTACTTTGTTTTCCATGAAGCACTTCGATTTCTTTTTCGGAGGTATCCTGATCGGCCGTCCCGGCACCGTGCCGGTTTCAGGACTGATCAGCTCATGGAGAGATACCCGGCCGCGGAACCGGGCCTGCGCGCACCGGCTTAAAAATCGATGCACCCTTGAAGTCCTAGTATTTTCCCTTTCATGAGGGGCTCAGGCGATGGGCCACACGGGAACAACCGGGGCGGCGATTGCATTGGAGAATACACTCGTGTTGCCTGTCACGGCATCGGTCGCGGTGGCGGTAATCAGGGCGGTCCCACTGCTCAGCGTGAAAATCTGGGAGAAGTTCGTCTGTCCCGGTTGAACGGTGACCGTACCGAGGTAAACCTGCCCCTCATTGGCCTGCTGGCTCGCGAAGACCTCGACCGATTGCGGGTCAACGGAGCTCTTGACCGTACCGGTGACGAGGACTGACGCGGTGCCATTACCGATCGCGGCGGAGAGTTGCGGGGCAGCCTGATTGCCATTTCCCTGCGATTGAAAATCGATCCCCAGACCGGCATTCTGGTAGAGGGCGTTTCGGGAAATGGTGTTGCCCGTTCCGCCGTTGATCAGGATCCCATCCCCTCTGCTTTGGTAGACGGTATCGGAGAAGATGCGGTTAGAAGCGCCCCCGTCGACTTCAATGCCGACACCCATCCCTTCCACGCTGTTGTGTTGAATTGTGTTGTTTGACCCTGTCACCTCGATGCCGGCTCTCGCGTTGGAAAAGTTGAACAAATTGAGAATGGTATTTCCCGAATCCGACGCGCCGATGAAGTTACCGCTTCCGTCGACTTCAATTCCCGTCAGGCATTGCTCCGTCCTGTTATAAGATAAATGGTTATTTGTCGAACCAGCGGCGATCGATACACCGACATTGAAGTGATCGAACTGCAAGCCCTGGATGGTAACGCCGCCGGGGCCGGTCACATTGAGTCCAACACCCGTGGGGGCGTGAGTTGGGGAGAGGTTGTCGCCTTCCAGCGTGAGGTAAATATTGTTGCCGGGACCGGATTGGCTGAGACCGTTAATGGTCATCGCACGGGTGATGTTGGGTAACTGGGCAATGAGGTTGATCGGAGTTGGGTTGCCGTTGTCGATGCTGAAGTTAATCGTAATCGGCCTGCCGCTGGTGTCGGCATCGGCATCCACAATCGCCTGGCGTAAAGTGCCCGTGCCCGCGCCCACGCGCGGATTGAAGCCCAGCTTGTTGTCGCCGGAACTGGTGACCGTAAAGGTGTCCACTTTCGTGATGACGGGAATCATCGGCCCTTTGCTTATGACGGCGACGGACATCAGGCGCCGGTCTTCGAGGGTTTCGAGCATTCCAAAGGATTTGGCAGCCTGGCGAACGCGATTGCGCGATTTGTTTACTTTGTTTTCCAAGAAGCACTTCGATTTCTTATTCGGAGGTTTCCTGATCGGCCGTCCCGGTACCGTGCCGGTTACACGACTGATCAGCTCATGGAGAGATACCCGGCCGCGGAACCGGGCCTGCGCCACCGAATTAAAGATACGTGGCAATCTAGAATCAGAGTGGAATTACAGGAATTGACGCAGATTGTCGACGGATTTACCCGTCAAACGCACGCAATTCGGACTATCGGTGCCGAATGACGAACACGCCTCCTACGCCGACGAACGGGCCGGGATAGCCCCAATAGGGATCGCGATAATAGTAATAGCCCGGGTAGATGCGGCGAAAATCAACGCCTTGCGATACGTTCTGACTGCCTACCTGCGTGATCCAGCTCAGCCTGAGCGATCCCAGATCCGTGTTGCCCCAGGACCGTCCCGGCGGGAACGGGAAATAGGCGTCGATGATCGTTGCCTGGTTCGGAGCAAGGGTCACCATCTGCGGGGGCTGCATCAGAGGCGGGGGATATTTCACCAGCGAGCCGTCGATCAGTTCCAAAGTCTGTGGCTGAAACGTCACTGCCTCGTTCCCTCGATTTTCCACCCGAAAACGAACCTGCACCGACTCCGGAATCCCCTGATTGCGGTCCCCGCGGAAAATACCGACGACCGAAACGAGAGTGGAAGCGGCAGGCGGCGGGGGCTGAGCGGGCGCGGCCGACGGAGGGGCCGGCTGCGTCGAGGGCGGCGCAGCCTGAAAAGGATAAATCTCCGCCACGGCCGGACGGGGCACGTAGTAATAACCGTCAACGTAGGGAGAACAGCCGACCAGCAATGGGAGAATAAGCGGGCTTAGGAATAAGCTGATGTGGCGAAGCATGATGAGTACACCTCTGTTCGATTGGACACGTTGCGCGCTCGAACGTTTGCCAACGTGAACGGCGTCGTTCGAAGCATTTCCTTGCAAAAGCGCAATCATCGAGTCTTCCGAGCAATTCATCGCCGCGTTCGGTCGCGGATCCCGAACTTCCCGCTATCGATAGCCGAGAGCAGGCTCCCGCGGACTGATGCGATTGTTGTACCCCAATCTCCCCGAACCTGCTGACGGAAGAGCCGCGCGGAGGGATACCAGGGGCTGTCATCGCGATCGAGCATCCAACGCCAGTCGGGGGCGAATTGCAGGAGAATCCAGGTCGGGATCCCCAGGGCGCCCGCCAAATGGGCGGCGGCGGTGTCGACGGTGATCAGCAAATCCAGTTGTGCAAGCAATGCCGCGGTATCAGCGAAATCGCGCAGTTCGTTCGACCAATCCTTGAGCGGAGAATCGCTGGAACATTCGGCAATCTGCCGGGAGGGATTCCCGATTTGCAGGCTGTGAAAGCGAACGCCGTATACGCAGATGGGGAGGAGTGACATAAGCGGGATGGACCGATCGCGATCCTTCTGATGTCCCGCCCGACCCGCCCAGACGAGGCCGACCTGCAATACAGACGAGGGCGGAACTCTTTCACGCCATCGGCTCAATCGTTCAGAATCGGGCTTCACATATGGAATCTTCGCGGGAATCGTCGGAAGCGTCGTGCCGAAAATTCCGGGAAGGCTCAGCAGCGGGCAGTGCACATCAAACGGTGGCAATGTTTCCCCACGAGCGGCGATCGCATCGACGCCATCCGTTCGCGCGAGCAGGCGCACCAATTCCGGCTGGCATTCAAGCAGTACACGGCCTCCGCGATCCTTCACCATCGCCGCGTATCGCACGAATTGCAGGGTGTCGCCGAGGCCCTGCTCCGCGTGAAGAAGGATCGTGCGCCCGTTCAGATCCGCTCCGTCCCACATCGGCTGCGAGAAATTTCGCAAATGGGGTTGGAATACTTCGAGTTGCCGGCGCTGTTCATAGCCGATCCAACCCGGCGCCAGATTTCCCAGGAGCAGTTGGCAGAGGCCCAGGTTCCACTTCGCGTCCATCGAATTGGGATAGATTTCCAGCCCACGCTCATACGCCGTCACCGCGCCGGGCCAATCTCCGACCTCATAGAGTGCGTTGCCCAGATTGTTCTGCGTTTCGACCGAATCGTCGCGCAGCGACTGGGCGCGACGATAAGATTCGATCGCACCCGGCCAATCCCGCCGATCATAAAAGCAATTTGCCAGATCGGTGTTCGTCTGCGCGTTGTTCGGCTCCAGCTCCAGCGCTCGCCGATGAACGACGATCGCTTCGTTGAGACGGCCCATTTTTCGAAAGACGGATCCGAGCTGGTTCAGCGCGATCGGCCGAGTCGGGACGCAGCGCCAGAAATCTGCCGTACGCGACGGCCGCCTCCTCCCAACGGCACTTTTCACGCAGCGCGACGGCAAGATTCAGGTGCGCTCGGCAAATTCGGGACGCAGCGCGATGGCCTGCTCATAGGATTCCACTGCCTGCTCCCACTGCTCCTGACGGCGCAGCGCAGTTGCCGAGATTGTTGACCGCTTCGGGAAATTCCGGACGGAATTTCAGCGCCTGCCGGTGCGCGGCGACGGCCTCATTCCATTGCCCCCGGTCCTGAAAAACCACGGCGAGGTTATTGGAGTAATCCGCAGAGCCAGGCGAAATCGCCAAGGCGGTTTGGAACGCCTCCATCGCCTCATCAAATCGTCCGGCGGATCGCAGTGCGCCGCCGAGATTGTTAAAAGCCTCGGCATAATCGCCGCGAAGCGCAACCGCTTTCCGGTAAGCGTCAATCGCCTCTTCGAGCTGATCGACCTGCCTGAGCGCGTTGGCGAGATTGTTCCAGACTTCCGCCTGGCTGGAATCGCGTTTGAGGGAGCGACGATAGGCGTCGATCGCCTCCGGGTATCGCGCTGCGACGCCAGCGCCAACGCGAGATTGGCCAGATAGATCGGTTGATCGTGAACGATCCGGAGCGCGTGGCGAATCGATTCCACCGCCGATTCCGCTCGCCCCGTCTGATACATCAACAAGCCCAGCAGGTGCAACGCGTCGGCATTTTCGGGCTCATGCGACAGAACTGTGCGATAGATCGGCTCAGCCTCGGCGAATCGTCCCGCCTGGTGGCGCGCCGCGGCCAGATGAAGGGCTTGTTCGAGCGTCAGGACCGGCATGGTTCGTGCTGGGCAATACTAAGACATTTGCTTCATTATTTAACATCCCCCAAAATGCGTTTTACAAATGGAGTGACCGATGGACTTGACGACGATGCGTGAGAAACTCCAAGCCGCAGGGCAGAGCAAGGTACTGCGCTTTTACGATTCGCTTCCGCTGACCGGAAAATCACGCCTCGAGGGACAACTGGCGGCGCTGGATCTTCGCCAGATTTCCGCGCTCGTTAATGAATACGTGAAGCGAAAACCCCACGTCGCGATTCCCGAGAATATTCAGCCGGTCACGGCCTATCCGAGAAATCCCGGCCCCGGGCAGGAAACGCTTTACAAGCAAGCCCTGGAACAGGGCGAGCAGATGCTGCGCGAGGGAAAAGTGGCGGCATTCCTGGTCGCCGGCGGGCAGGGAACGCGCCTGGGATATAACGGACCCAAGGGTGAATATCCGGTGACGCCAATCAAGGCCAAGCCTTTGTTTCAGGTCTTTGCCGAGCAATTGCTCGCGCAGGAACGGATCTTCGAGCGGCGTGTGCCGTGGTATGTAATGACCAGCGATGTCAATAACGCGCCAACCCGCGCGTTTTTCCAGACCCATGAATATTTCGGATATCTGCCGGAGGACGTGATCTTCTTTCAACAGGGGATGATGCCGGCTTTCGATCTCGACGGTCAGATGCTGCTGGGAGAGCGCGATTCGCTGGCCCTTTCTCCAGACGGGCATGGGGGCAGCCTGCGGGCTCTGAGCAAGAGCGGCGCACTGGCGGACATGCGCCGGCGCGGCGTCGAACATCTCTCTTATTTCCAGGTCGACAATCCGCTGGTCCACTGTATCGATCCACTGTTTCTGGGTCTGCACACCGTCACGGGCAGCGAAATGAGCAGCAAGACCATTCCCAAGGCCGGCCCGCTGGAAAAGGTCGGGAATTTTGTTTTCGCCGACGGGTCCGTTCAAGTCATCGAGTACAGCGACCTGCCGGAGGAGCTGGCGAAACAGACCAACCCGGACGGCTCACTGCGATTCAATTTCGGCTCCATCGCGATTCACGCGCTTTCGGTTTCATTTATCGAACGCCTGACCTCCGGCAGCGACCTGCAGCCTGTTATGGCATCGCGCCGAAAAGAAAGTGCCGTATGTCGATGAGCAGGGAACGCTGATTAAGCCGGACAAACCGAATGCGGTGAAGCTCGAGCAATTTGTCTTCGACGCGATTCCGCTGGCGAAGAACGCGATCGTCTATATCACCGAGCGCGACGAAGAGTTTTCACCGGTCAAGAACGCCGAAGGCGTTGACAGCCCCGCCACCTGCCGCCGCGACCAGATTCGCCGGGCAGCGCGCTGGCTTTCCGGCGCCGGCGTGAAAATCCCACAAAACGGAGGCGATCCGGCCGCGACCATCGAAATCTCTTCGCTTTACGCGGAAAACGAAGCCGAAGTGCGCGAGCTTTCTCCGTCAATCGAGATCAACCCGGGATCACAGATTTATCTTGGAGAAAATGGGATCGAAGTCGTTGAGTGAGGATTGCGATTCACTTTGAAAGTTGGAAGTTGAACGTTGAGCGTTGAACGTTCAATTCAATAAACCTTCAACGCTCAACGTCCAACGTCCAACTTTCAACGGACGACCGACCACCCACAACGGACGCCCCAACTCTTTTGAAGTCCTCCCCCTTTCCGGCACGATAAGTTAAAAGACCAGTTGCCCGTATTGAATCGTCGGCGGGCGTTTGCTACGCTGCCCGGACGTGGCACGGAGGCCGCGGATGCGAGCCCCCCGAGCTTAACGGGCAGTTGGGAAAAGGACGTCCCCATGCTCCTGCAGACCCTGCTTCGGCAATTCGACGAAAGCCTCCCCCTCGACAATCTTCCCCGCGTCTCGGTCACCGGCATTTGCGAAGATTCTCGGCGAATTCGCTTCGGCGAACTGTTCATCGCCCGCCCGGGAACCAGGGAAGATGGAACCCGATACCTGGAGGACGCCCGCGCGAAGGGGGCAGCGGCGGCGATCGTTGCTGCCCGATCCGAATCCTCCTCATTGCCGCAGGCGGTGGTGAGCGACCCCAATTCGGCCGCTTCAATACTCAGTAACCTCTTTTATGGGCGTCCGTCCGAATCGGTCCGGGTGCTGGGCGTCACCGGGACCAACGGAAAGACGACGACGGCTTATCTTCTCCGCCATCTGCTCGCGAAAATCGGATCACGGTGCGGGATGATCGGCACGGTCGAAATCGACGACGGGAAATCGCGAAGCGAGGCGGAGATGACAACGCCGTCCGCCACCGACATAGCCGCCCTTCTCGCGAAGATGCAGACCAACCGATGTCGCGCCTGCGCGATGGAAGTCTCCAGCCACGCGCTGGACCAGGGTCGGGTCGCCGGCGTGCGGTTTGCCGGGGCTGCGTTTACCAACCTGACCGGCGACCATCTCGATTATCACAAGGAAATGGAGAACTACGGCGCAGCCAAGGCGCGTCTCTTTACCGGACTGGATGAATCCGCGGTTGCCGTCGTGAACCAGGCCGATCCCTGGTCAGCCAGGATGGTGCAGGGGTCAGCCGCCCGCATCGTCCAATATGGATTTGGCCCCGGCGCGGATTATCAGGCCCGATTTCACGTCGTCAACGCCTCCGGCTCCCACTTCATCCTGGTGACCCCGGACGGGCAGGCCGAAGCCGAGATGCAGCTCATCGGAAAACATAATATCGAAAACGCGCTGGCGGCATCGGCGCTGGCCGGGGAAGTTTTCGGGCTGTCGGTGCATCAGATCGTCGCCGGTCTGCGCGACGCGGAGGCGCGCCGGGCCGGCTGCAATCGGTGCAGCAGGGTCAGCCTTTCGCGGTGCTGGTCGATTACGCCCACACCGATGACGCGCTGGAAAACGTGCTGAAGGCCCTGCGTCCACTGACGCGTGGGAAACTGCGGGTCCTGTTTGGTTGCGGCGGGGATCGCGACCGGAGTAAACGTCCGCGCATGGCGCGCACCGCCGAGGAGCTCGCGGACGCGGTCTACGTGACCAGCGACAATCCGCGCACTGAAGATGCCGGCGCGATCATCGACGAGATCATGAGAGGGTTCTCACCCGCGGCCCGCCGCGAAGTGACCGTCGAGCCAGACCGGCATGAGGCGATCGAGCGGATCCTTTCTGACGCCGGCCCCGGAGATGTGGTGCTCATTGCCGGCAAGGGACACGAGAATTATCAGATCGTCGGAAAGCAGAAGCGACATTTTGATGACGTGGAAGAAGCGTCGAAGGTGCTGATGGCGCGATACGCGGAGACGTAAAGCAAGAGCGATTGCTTTAAAAGAGCCGCGCACGCAGTAAGCGGGAAAACGCTGGGTAGACGGTACAACATTCCCGCTTACTTCGTGCGCGGCTCCTTCCTATGAATCCTTTAACGATTCGACAGATTCGCCAGGCTGTTGCCGGGAAAGCGCTTTCGCCGATCGCGGAAAATGCGCCGGTGGTCAAGTCGGTTTGTACGAACAGCCGGCAGATGGATCCATCATCGCTCTTTATCGCAATTCGCGGCGACAAGCATGATGGCCATACGTTTCTTTCCGACGCCGCCGCCGGAGGCGCCGTGGCGGCGATCGTCGAAAGGCCGCCGGCCAATCCGATTCCCGGTCTCATCCTGATCCAAGTGGCGGACACCCGCGCAGCGATGGGGAAACTGGCGCGATTTGTCCGCCAGCAGATGAAGCGATGCAAAGTGATTGCCGTTGCCGGCAGCAATGGAAAGACCAGCACCAAGCATCTGATCGACGCCGCGCTGCACAACCATCGCCGCGGATCGGTTTCCCCCAAGAGTTACAACAATGACATCGGCGTTCCCCTCACGATCTTTCCCGCCGACCCGGGGCAGGACTACCTCGTGCTGGAGATGGGAACGAATCATCATGGGGAGATTCGGGTGCTGAGCGAGATGGCCCAGCCGGATATTGCCGTCATCACCAACTGCGGCGCGGAACATCTGGAAGGACTGGACGACCTGATGGGCGTGCGACGCGAAAACGCCGCCATCATTTCGGGATTGAATCGGTCCGGCCTTCTCATCGTCAACGGCGACGACCCTGAGCTGGTCAGCCTCGTTGCAGATTTTCCAGGGATGCGGCTGACCTTCGGATTCAAGGAATCCAACGATTTGTTCGCGACCGACCTCGTTTGCAGCGATCGCGGCGTCGAGTTCAATCTCAATGGCAGCCGGCGTCGCGTCTTTGTTCCGATGCTGGGCAAACACTCGGCCGCCAACGCATTGGCCGCGATTGCAGTCGGGCGAAAATTCGGCATCGAAGAATCGGCGATCGTTCGGAGCCTGGCGGATTCGACCGGCCCGGAGATGCGCCTTCAACTGCAAAGAATTGACGGGATCACCGTTCTGAATGATGCGTATAACGCCAATCCGAGTTCGATGCGGGCGGCCATCGATACACTCGCCGCGCTAGCGAGCGGAGGCCGCCGGATCGCGGTGCTCGGCGAAATGCGCGAACTCGGCCGGTCCAGCGAGCGGTATCATCGTGAGATCGGCGCGTTCGCCGCTACCGATGGCAAGCTCGACCTGCTCGCGTGCGTCGGACCCGGCGGAGCGATGATCGCAGATAGCGCCATCGCCGCCGGCTTCCCCGTTGACCGAATTCGCCGCTTCATTGATTCGGCCGACGCGGCTTCTCAACTTCCGACCCTGCTCAACGAGGGTGACCTGGTCCTGCTCAAAGCATCACGCGGCGTGCGCCTGGAACAAGTCGCATCCGGCATTGCGCGGCGATCGGAAATCGCGCGATGCGCCGCGTCGTGAGCACTTTTTTAAGAGCCGCGCACGAAGTAAGCGGGAAAGTTCTGTTGTTTGCCGCGCACATTCCCGCTTACTGCGTGCTCGGCTCATTAGCGAGACAGGAAAACGCTCGGTAAACGAGAGAACTTTCATCTTTCAAAGAGCCGCGCACGAAGTAAGCGGGAAAGCGCGCGGTAAGCGAGAAACTTTCCCGCTTACTGCGTGCGCGGCTCTTTAGCGATAATTCACTTCCCGGCGGTAGCGGGCTTCAGAATCGTCAGGTGCGGACGGGCCTTTTCGACGATCGCGTCGAAAGCGGCCGTGTCGCTGATGGCCAGTTCACTGAGCATCTTGCGATTCAACTCGATTCCGGCCGCAATCAGGGCGGGAATGAACCGGTTGTAGGGGATCCCCTTGTGCGCAGAGCGCGGCGCTCAGGCGTGTGATCCAGAGCGTTCGGAAATGGCGTTTGCGCTGCCGGCGGTCGCGGGTGGCGTAGACGCCGGCCTTGCGGGTGAATTCCAGCGCCTGGCGATAAATCGTCCCGGGTCCGCCGACAAAACCTTTGGCTCGCTTGAGGACACGTTTGCGTTTGCGGGAATGGCTTGGCCCGCCAGTAGTACGCGGCATGGTGGTCTCCTTGAAACAATGGGAGCCAGAGGCACTCGCGGGATTAAATCGCCGACGGGCATGGCTGCGCCGGCAACACGCCGGCGCTTTGGTGGGGATCTTTCGATCCCTTTAATGAGCGTGCGCGAGTACGCGCACGCACGGTAGTAGCGCTGCCCTATGGGACAGCGGCTAAAAGCTGATTCGATGTTGAGTGTTCACGCACGGTCATTTAAGTGGCCGACTTCGCCTTCTCGGCGGCAGCCAGTTTACGCTCGACTGCGGTTTTATTGGGGTGCAGTTTACTGATCCCCATGAGCTTTCGCATGTTGCGGGCAGCACCCTCGAACACGATGGCCGGCCGGCGCAGTTTGCGGCGCTTGTTGGCCGGGCGGGCACTCATCAGATGCGACGTAAACGAATGGTGGCGCTTGAGCTTACCGGTCTTGCTCACCTTGAAACGCTTGGCGACAGCCTTATTCGGCTTGAACTTGTATCCCATGGCAAACCCTCAAAAAATTACGCCCCTCGATTCGAGGGGGCGGGGATGGTAACAGGAGTCGCGATTCCAAGTCCAGCGATGGGATGCGTCCTTTCCGTTTCATTGTACGTTCGATGTTGAAATGTTCGTCTCTCCAACGCCCGGTGTGCTTGTCGCCGGGTTCTCTCGGCATCGACCGCGTCAGCGGACGGAACAAAACCCGGCGTGCAAGCACACCGGGCGTTGAAAGTCAAACATCGAATGAATGCCTCTGCTCCGGTATAAATCGACACCTTCATTTGCGGAAAGTCACCGAATATTCGGAAGGAAACACATGATTCGTGTCGGCATCATCGGGCTCGGGTTCATGGGGCGGATGCATTACAAAGTCTACTCCCAACTCGCCGAGGCGCGGGTCGTGATGGTCTCGGATGCCGATCCGAAACGCGCCGCCGGCGATCTGTCTGGCGGCTGGGGCGGAAACCTCGGCGAAGGGGGAACCAGCCAGCTCCCCATGGACAAGATCCGCGGCACGACGGATTGGCGCGAGCTGATCGACCAGCCCGGATGTGGACGTCGTCGATGTCTGCCTGCCGACCCCCTTCCATGTTGAGCCTGCGACCGCGGCGCTGGCGGCGGGCAAACATGTCCTCTGCGAAAAGCCGATGGCCCGCACTTTCGCCCAGGCCCGCCAGATCGCGGCGGCGGCGGACGGGCGCGCGGCATCTTCATGCCCGCCATGTGCATGCGCTTCTGGTCGGAATGGGAATGGCTCAAACGCGCAGTCGTCGAGGGCCACTACGGCAAGGTCAAGTCCGCCACCTTCCATCGCCTCGGCGTCTGCCCCGCCGGGTGGTTTCAGGACGGCAAACTTTCCGGCGGCGCGCTCCTCGACCTGCATATTCACGATGTCGATTTCATCTATCACCTCTTTGGCAAACCCGAAGGCGTCTTCAGCCGGGGATACACCAAAGTGACAGGCGAGATCGATCACGTCGCAACGCAATATCTTTTCGGCAACGGCCCGCTTGTTTATGCCGAGGGAAGCTGGGGCGCATCGCCGGGTTATGGTTTTACGATGCGCTATAACGTCAATTTCGAACGCGCCACGGCCGACTTCGACTTCGCCCGCAAACCCGGCACACTGATGCTGAGCGGCGACGGTAAATCAGAACCCGTCGAGCACGCGAAACATGACGGGTATATGGGCGAGATCAGCTATTTCCTGGAATGCGTGAAGACAGGGCAGAAGCCGGAACGGGTGACCGCGGAAGATGCGGTGACCGGATTGCAAATCATCGAAGCGGAGAAGAAGAGCATTGAGACGGGGACGGTCGTGGTGGTTTAAGGGAACACAAAGAGCCGCGCACGAAGTAAGCGGGTATATTCCCGCTACGATGATCGACCTTTCCACCGAACAACTTCAGCGGCTGACCGCGCTCTGCCGCGAATTCAAAGTTGGTCGGCTGGATCTCTTTGGGTCCGGAGCCCGCGCCGATTTCGATCCGGTCCGAAGCGATCTCGATTTCCTTGTCGAATTCCTGCCGGCAGATTTCAACGGCGCCGCCGACCGTTTCTTTGGTCTACAGGAGGGGCTCGCGGAGTTATTCAGCCGTCCAGTGGACTTGGTTGACACGCAGGCAATGAGAAATCCGTACTTTATCGCCAAAGCTTTAAATGACCGGACGACGCTCTATGCAGCCTGATTCAGGTAATTGATGCGATGGGTTGTGAAAAACGGCGATATCCTCGACGAGGCGGCCGAAGTTCTCATCTGCTCAGCAAACGTCTTTCTTAATCTTTCGGGCGGCGTAGGCGGCGCGCTCCTGCTGCGCTTCGGCGATGCTATGCAGAAAGAGCTGCATCAGTTTCTGGTAGACAACAATCTGAAGTTTGTCCAGCAAGGCGAAGTAGTCAGGACGTCACCGTGCGGCACCGCTTATCGAGCGGTGTTGCATGCTGTCGCTGTGGATGGGCTCTATCAATCTTCGCCGGCAACGGTGAACAGCGTGGTACGCAAAACCCTCACAATGTCGGCAGAGATGGGCGCATCGGGTTGCACTGACCGCTTTGGCGACCGGGTACGGCAGACTATCGATGCAGCAGTTTGCTGAAGGCGTAGCGCCCCTGCGGAAGCTGGATCACCATCCGATCGAAGAAGTCGTGATCTGCGTTTGGCAGGAATCAGATGCGCGTGAATTGACAAGTGCGCTGTCGCAACAGAAGCGCCGCGCACGCAGTAAGCGGGAATGTGCTCGGTAAACGGACAACAATCCCGCTTACTTCGTGCGCGGCTCTTTAATACCGTTTGCCACGTTCCGCACGGGAGCATTCCCATCGCGATCGCATACTTCATCACGTTCACCACCTACGGAACCTGGCTGCACGGGACGGAAAAAGGCGCGGGATCAGTTGATCGTACGCACAACCAGTTTGAAACGTCTTTCCTCACTCCTGGCACGACTCGTCTCGGTCAAACTCAGGAGGCGATGGCAGAACCACCTTATGCGATGGACGCGCCTCGGCGCATGTTAGTCTGCGACGCGATCGTAGAATTTGCCTATGAGAAAGGATGGAGGCTCTGGGGGGTCCATGTACGCAGCAACCACGTTCACTTGATCGTCAGCGCCGACCGAGAACCTGGCCGATTGATGAGCGATGTCAAAGCGCGTCTGTCGCGCGAGCTGAATCGAGCGGGATTCGATCCGAGTCGAACGCGCTGGACAAGACATGGCAGTACCAAACATTTGTTCGATCTGGATGCAATCGAGACGACGATCCGTTACACGCTCGACGAGCAAGGAGAACGCATGGCGCATTTCGACGGGAGAATAAAGGAGCCGCGCACGAAGTAAGCGGGAAAGTTGTCCCGTTTACCGACCGCATTCCCGCTTACTTCGTGCGCGGCTCCTTTTTTTTTTGCGGTTTTACGCGATCAATTCGTTAATCACCTGCCCATGGACATCGGTCAACCTTCGATCGATCCCATCGTGCCGGAAACTCAGTTTTTTGAAGTCGATCCCCAGCAACCGCAGAATCGTCGCGTGCAGGTCGTAGCAGTAGATCGGATTCTGCTCAGCTTTCCATCCCCAGTCGTCAGTGGCGCCGTAGGTGATGCCCCCTTTGATTCCGCCGCCGGCTAGCCAATTGGTGAAACCGAAGGGGTTGTGATCGCGGCCTTTGTTTCCCTGGCGCAGGGCATCCGGCCGAATTCGGTGGTCCAGAGGATGATCGTGTCGTCGAGCATGCCGCGCTGCTTGAGGTCCTTGATGAAGCCGGCGATGGGGCCGGCCATGCTGCGGGCCATGGGGCCCATGTCTTTTTCGATGTCCTCGTGCGTGTCCCAGTTTCGGCGGGGGAAGCCGTTGTCGGCGCCGCTCCAGACTTGCACGAATCGCACGCCGCGCTCGAGCATTCGGCGGGTTACGAGACAGTGCTGTCCCATTTCGTGGGTCTCGGGCTGATCCATTCCATACAGACTACGGATATGCGCCGGCTCATCGGAGATATCGAGCACCTGCGGAGCGCTGACCTGAAGATGTGCGGCTAATTCGTATCCACTGATGCGGGCTTCAAGGCGCGAATCGTCGGGGCGGGCGGCGCTGTATTCGTGATTGAGCTTTTCAAGCATCGCCCGCGTGCTTTGCTCGCTCTGCGGCGTGATGTAAGAGCCGTTGGGAGCAAACAGATCGGCGATCGGCGTCTTCGTGGTCGGGCGGATCATCGTTCCCTGATAGAGGGCGGGGAGAAATCCGGCGCTCCAGTTCTGCGGGCCGGCGGGCGCAAAACCGCGGCTGTCCGGGAGCACGACAAAGGTCGGAAGATTGTCGTTCTCGCTGCCGAGCGCGTAGCTGACCCACGAGCCCATGCTGGGGAACCCCGGCAGGACAAATCCAGTCGCCTGCATGAGCGTGGCGGGGCCGTGGACATTGCTCTTGGACATCATCGAGTGAACGAAGGCCATGTCGTCCACGCAGTCGCCGAGGGGCGCGACGATGTCGTTGATGTATTTCCCGCTTCGACCATAACGCTTCCATCCCCATGGCGATTTCATCGTCACGCCGGGCGCGCTTTGGAACAGCTCGATTTTCTGTCCCTGCATGAACGGCTGGCCGTGATATTTCTCAAGTGTTGGCTTGTAATCGAACATGTCGACATGGCTGGCCGCGCCCGACATGTAGAACTGGACGACGCGCTTGGCGCGAGCGGGAAAATGAAGACCCCCCTGCCGCTCGAGAAGTCCCGCCTGGCCTTGAGCGGTGACGATCGGGGCGGCCAGCAGCTTGTCGCGGGCGAGCATCCACGCCAGCGCGATCCCGCCTAAGCCGCCGCCATGATGCCAGAGGAATTCCCGGCGCGTTGGTAGTGCGGGCTTTAGCCCGTCTCTTTCCGAATTCGAATTGGCTGAGTCGGACATAAACTAATCCAAATGCGACGGGCTGAAGCCCGCACTACGAACGAAGAACTAATCCACAAAAACAAACTCGTTCAGGTTGAAGACCAGCCGGCAACAATTGGGCAGCCCGTTCTTCTGCGCAAAATCGACGAGATCTTTCGATTCATCCGGCGTCGGCGATCTCCCCAGCGCGAGCTTATACGCCGCATCGATCTGGCCCGGCAGATCGGGCGCGATCTGCTGCAATCGGTCGGCAAAGTGTTGCGCCTCGCGCACCATGAATGTGTCGTTGAGCATCGCCAGTGACTGGAGGGCGGTCACGGTTTCGAATCGCTTGTCATTGATGATCGACGGGTCGGGGCAATCGAGCGTGGTCATGAACGGATCGGGAACCGAGCGCACGATGAAACGGTAGATCGTACGCCGGAGACTCTTCGGATCGTCCGGATCATGCTGATCGTAAAGGTAGTGCGGCGAATGGTCGTCGATGAAGCCAAACAGATAATATCCGGGACCGCCCATGGTCAGA
Organism: uncultured Phycisphaerales bacterium; assembly: GCA_963754335.1. Classification (GTDB taxonomy): domain Bacteria; phylum Planctomycetota; class Phycisphaerae; order Tepidisphaerales; family Tepidisphaeraceae; genus JBBSDP01. The sequence continues at coordinate 461,469 of CAVWFQ010000003.1, read as the reverse complement.
TCGAGCTTGCCGGAAACCGAGAGGACCGTGTCGCGAACCGCTTCAGCTTCGAGCCGGCGGCGGTTCATCCGCCAGAGGTAACGATTTCCGCCGTCGATCTTTTCATTGGCGGCATCGCCTTGCGAGCTCTCTCGATAGGTGGCGCTGGTGACGATGAGCCGTTGAAGCGATTTAATGGATTGCGCGGTCTTGATGGACTCCCCGCCGTCGCGGAATTCGGTCGCCAGCCAGTCGAGCAGTTCCGGATTCGAGGGGAGCGCGCCCATATGGCCGAAATCGTTGGTGGTTTCGACGATGCCGTGGCCGAAATGGTAATGCCAGATGCGGTTCACGATCGATCGCCAGGTCAACGGGTTCTGACGATCGACGATCCAGTCAGCCAGCGCCGCCCGGCGGGAGCCTTCGTCATCGGGGTTCGGGAGTTGAAACCGGCTATTCGCGCCGGGGAGGAAAGCGACCGCGCCTGCGCCAACCAATTTGCGCGGATCAGTCAGATTGCCGCGGAAGAGGACGTGGATCGGTCGGGGCTTACCGCCAGGCGGTGGAATGTGATTGCCAACCGCTGCGAAGTGGCTGGCGGCCGCGTAAACCTGCTTCGGAGCGGGCAACCGTGAAAGTTCCGAATTGACTTGGGCCAATGACGTTTGATTCTGCGCGACCTGATCGCGAAGTTCAGCGGGAAAAGTTTGATGAAGCAATTCCTCACGCCGCGCGCCCAGGCTTTGGAGTTGCTGTTGCGCCTGCGCCGCTTCGACAAATACATCGATTCCGGATTGGTGCGTACTGACGGCGGGAATTCGAGTGCGGCTGTTATATCCGTCAACCAGCGCAGCCCGCGACCAGCGTCCGGATTCAATTGAGTCCAATGCGCTGACGGGAGCGCCGCGCGAGATGATTTGTCCGCCGGATTCGACTTCGACCTCCGCTAACGCAAAGACGTAATCGTTCGTGCGCTCCCAAAGCCGGTTGGCGGTCACGCGGACGAATCGGGCTGAAGCGCCTTTCCCGGAAATGATCACCGCGTTGTCGCCGGGCGATGTGTAATTGCCGCTGGTCTGGTCGAGGAGAACTATGGGGTGAGAGAAATCCGGATCATTCGACGCTTCGACTTTGAAGCGGACGGGAAAACCAAAGCCGGGCGTATCGGGGAAGTCCGTCGGCCTGGCGGGAACGAGGCGAATGTGATCGAGCAGCGCCGGTTTTCCGAGATCGATCTGGACCCACTTGGTGACGTCGGAGGTCGCGCTGATTTCACTGTGATAGCCATTGGTCGGCGAGGGATCGGCGGTAACGTCGGCGATTTGCGTGAAGCTCGTCCGGCCGAACATTGCGTCGACGAGATAGGACTTGCCCCACGAGCCGGGCGCCTCAATTGAATCGAGCGATGTCACCGGCGCGCCCAGGGCCGCGTCGCGACCCTCGGAGAGAACGATCATTTCCGACAAAGCGAAGATGAAATCGTCGGTGCGCTGCCAGAGCTTGGTGGCTGTCATGCGGATGTAGCGCGGCATTCAATCCCGCCGGGGCCGCGATAGCGACCGGAGCCGTGCCCGGGTTACGAAAGTCGGCCTGCGTGTGGTCGGCAAGGACTGTCACGCCGGTGGAGAAGGTCGGATCATCAGCTGCCTCAAGCTTGAAACGATGCGGAAATCCCCAGCCGGGTCCTGGCCAGCCGGAGTAATCGTGCCACACGGGGGCGAGAAAGACCGTATCAATCGGAAGTGCCGTTCCGAGATCAACCTGCACCCATTTGGAGGCGTCGTTTTTTTTCTCGATGGCACTGTGATAACCGAGCGTGCGATTCGCGAGCGAAGCGCCGGTTGGCGCGAGCGCTGCGGCTCGTCGCCGAAATACATCGATCTCCTGATCTATCGCGGCAACCGCCGGCGGGGTCACGCCTTTGATTTTCTGATCGAGCGCGGCCAGCGCGGTTTCCAAACGGCCCTTCTCCTGCGTCAGCTGCGATCTTCGCAAAGCGATGGCCGGATCAGCGTCATACGGCCGGTCAGCCCGGCCGATGCCGGCGAAATCAGCCTGCAAACTGTAATAGTCCTGCTGGGTGATCGGATCGAACTTGTGATTGTGGCAGCGGGCGCAGTGAACGGTCAGGGAGGTAAACGTCGACATGGTGTTCATCACCATGTCGTCGCGGTCGAGGTTGCGGACGATCGCGCCGTTACTGGTATTTTCCGAGACTTCGATCTGCCCCACCGCGTCCCAAGGCCCCGCGGCGATGAAGCCGGTGGCGACGATGCCATCGGAATCTGCCGGGAAAAGCACGTCCCCGGCAAGCTGCTCCTTCACGAAACGCGAATAGGGTTTGTCCTGATTGAACGCGCGGATGACGTAGTCGCGATACGGCCAGGCGTTGGGGCCGGATCTTGTCCTTGTCGAATCCGTGGGTGTCGCCGTAGTGAACGACGTCGAGCCAATGCCGCGCCCACCGTTCGCCGTAGCGCGGCGAGGCGAGCAGATGATCCACAAGACGTTCGTATGCGTCGGGAGCGGGATCGCTGACAAACGCGTCGATTTCTTCAGGTGTTGGCGGCAGGCCGATCAGAGTCGAATGTCACCCGGCGAATGAGCGTTCGACGATCGGCCCCTTCGAAGGCGAGAGTCCTTCGGCCTTGAGGCGAGCCCGGACGAAAGAGTCGATTGGATTGCTCGAGGTGTCGGCATTCGGCGGTACAACGGGGCGGACGATAGGCTTGAATGACCACCAATCCGCTCGATTGCTGTTTGCGGCTGGTCGGCGTGCGGAGCGTCTCCAGCCCAGCCAACCAACGCGACGCCAAGCACAATGGCAATCAAGCTGATCGCGGGAGTCGGGATCATTCTGCCAATACTCCAAAGATATCGCATTGATCGTTCGCTCGTCAAGGCAAATCCGATAAATTCCCGAGCGTTCGGTGGCAATCCGCTCCGCATCGTACACTACCTCGGCACCATGCCAATTGTTCAGCAGTAATGCGCATTGGCCAAGAAAGCCTCGCCAAGAAAATTTCGTGTTTGATTGATTTGACAATCTATTTTTATTGCATTATCTTGGGTAACATCAGTTTTATCATTTTATCTTACCGGAGGAAGAGATGTCGAACTTCAGTTTTCGCAGGAACTTCTGCACCGCGGCCGCGATCTTACCGTGCTTCGCTTCGTTGGCGGATGCAACTGTAACGACAGGAACTGGCGGTAGCGGCGTAACCGTCGGCAATTCAAGCCTTATCTCCAATCTTGATTACAGTGATACGTTCACGATTACGGCTGATGGCGGCGGTAACGCCAATCGCCCTTTCACCCCGGCGATTCAGCCCGCCGCTGCGTATGTCATTGAAAACCGCTACGGCAACCCTTCGGTGAACTTCCAGTCGCCCGGGGATCCGACGGGGGTTGGAAATTTTAGCTTCGCAACAGACTCGCAGGGCCACGTTACCCCCGAACTTCCCGTCTATCCGGGAACCAGCGGGTCAGGTACGACCACCGGATATACGCAAACGGGTGGTTCAACCGGCACCAATACCGATTACGGCATTCCGTACGGCTTGCGCACCCAATACGTCGTTCAGGCTGACGCTGTGCAGTCGGCGACCAATCGGATCGATATTTTTAGCGGATCCGTGGCGGGCGACATTTCGCAGGCGCATACCTTGGCGGTCTTCTTTCAAAGCGGCGGTATAGAGCTTTACAATAGCAGTGCCGGCGCGACCTCGACTGGCATCGTCAGTGGCCTCCCGACCGCCGGCCATGGAACAATTATGCGGTTGAATTTTCACAAAACACAAACACGATTCAGATTTACGTGAATGAAAAATCCTTGGGTGTCATCAATTTGGCAACCTTTGATGGCGGGGTATACGCGAATTATTCCAACGCATCGGTGGGTGCCGGCACTGCGATTGGCACCGGTGAAAATCGTGCATGGACGGACAATTTTCAGGTCGGAGCCGTCCCTGAGCCGGCGTCGCTTGGATTGTTCGCAGCCGCTGGGGCGTTGTTAATCCGTCGCCGCCAAGTCTGAAAATGAAGCGGCTGGTTGTGTTGTACGGTAGCCTGTAGGAGACTATGAGCGTGCTTCGCTCTATGTGCGAACGTTACCCGGGAGCACCTTTTGATCGAAACCCGGTGGCAACTCCGGGAACGTCGATCTCTCAACGATCTCGCGAACAGGCAGTTCACGATGGCTTTACCCTCGTCGAACTTCTGGTTGTAATCGGCATCATCGCCCTTTTGATGGCGATCCTGCTTCCCGCACTCCAGAAAGCCCGCTACCAGACCCTTCGTGTGCAATGCGCCAGCAACATGCACCAATGGGCAATCGGCCTTCAGTCGTACGCCGCCAGCAACAAGGGCTCCTTCCCCTACAACCTGGATGGAACGGACATCAGTTGGATCGGCGCGACCGTTCAGCAATTCGCGACCGATGACATCGGCCAGGACCTCAACGGACTGACCACAGACAAAATCCCCAATGGCGCGGGGGATCATGTCATGTACTGTCCGACACAACAGTGGCATCGCTATGTGCGCGATACCTGGACGAGCGCGCCCGGATTATTTCCGACCAACCCGCCGCTCAACAACAATGCGCAGCCCGGATCCATGGAATTGGTCGGCTACTTTTACCTCCCCTACCGCCAGACCGATCCCAATGGCTACGATAAGCTGGTCAACGGGGATGACTACACGCCGGCGGGAAATTCCTGGGTCGCCAAAAAGAAGTTCCTCAACAATGACGCGTCCAATGCCCCGATTCTCACCGACATGATTCAGGCCAACGGCACCATCTGGGGCGGACCGGTTCCCTATTCAAGCCACATCGAGCACGCGGGAAATATCCCCGCCGGCGGAAATTTCATGTTCGAAGACGGGCACGTCGAATGGCATTGGCTGGCCGAAGTTGGGGTCGGAATGAGCCAGCCGGGGTGGGATTTCTACTACAAACTCACCCTGCCGCCCCAGTGATCGCGGATAGGAGGTCCGTTTCAATGTCCCGCGCGACCTGCCACGCCGGGTCCTGTGGACCCGGATCCGGGTCCACAGGATCCGGCGTGAAGAGAGATTGCGAGATCGCTGCTACGCGCTGACCAGGTATTGAAGACTGAAAAGGCGCAGCTCGTCGAGCCATACATTTCGGACGCGGTACCCGGCCCGTTCGGCCAGTTTGGCAAATCCTTCAAGCGTATATTTGTAGCAATTTTCGGTATGAATGCTTTCGCCGGTTTCGAACCGGAATCGGCGTCCTGCGATCTGGACGGACTGCCGCTCGAGGCTCGCCAGGTGCATTTCGACTCGCCCTGCGACCGGGTTGAAAAAGGCATAATGCGCAAAAGCGTCGAGCGTGAAGTTCCCCCTGAGCTCGCGATTGATGCGCGCCAGGAGGTTGAGATTGAACTCTGCCGTCACTCCCGCGGCGTCGTTGTAAGCGGCGTGAAGCAGGCGTGGGTCCTTTTTGAGGTCGACGCCAATCAGCAATCCGCTTCCCCGGCCGCAGAGCTTTCTAACGCGGCGGAGGAACTCGAGCGCGGCCGGCGGCTCGAAATTGCCGATCGTCGAGCCGGGGAAATAGCCGGCCACTTTTCGCGGCGCGGCGTCGGTCGGGGGTAATTCCAGGTCGGCGGTGTAGTCGGCGCAAAGAGGCATCACCGCAACACTCGGGTATCGATCCGCCAGGGCGGATGCGGTGCGGAATAAGTGTTCGCCGGAAATATCGATCGGTATATAGCCGGCCGGGTCGATCAGTTGGTCCAGCAGCAGGCGTGTCTTGACGCTGCTGCCGCTTCCGAATTCCACCAGCAGGCAATCGGAACCGAGCAGTTCGGCGATTTCGGGGGCATGATCGCGGGTGATGCTCAGTTCCGTACGTGTCGGATAATACTCGTCCAGCTCGCAGATACGATCGAAGAGCCGGGAGCCGCGCTCATCGTAGAAATATTTGCACGGAAGCGATTTGCACCTCTGCGCCAAACCAATCGTGCAGTCATCCAGAAATGCATCGCGTGTCGGCTGCTGTTCGTCCAGTACAAAAGAAATCTCATCGATTCGGCTCATGCGGTCCTCGTGCCGCGCTCCGTGCGGGTTGGGCGATCCGTCGGGGTTCCGATTCAAGACGCTCAAACATTGCGGGCCAGCCGAATACCCGTGAATTGCCAGCGGGCATCCGGCGGAAAAAAGTTGCGGTACGTTGGACGTATATGCGTTCGCGAAGTAGCGCACGATCCGCCGCGCAATACGAACTGATTGCACATGAATTTGCCGTTGTACTCGCCGAGCGCGCGGCGGCGGGCCGATAGCCCGGGTAGCCGAGATAGGCGCTGCCGGTCCATTCCCATGCGTCGCCGAACATTTGCTCGAGCCGCTGTTTAGATTCTTGTGGCACGGGTTTCCAACCCGTGTCTTGAGCTGAAGACGCGGGTTGAAAACCCGTGCCACTGGGATGGAACAATTCCGATTCGACGAAATTTCCTTCGACGGGCACGCCCGTCGCCGCCGTTTCCCATTCGGCCTCGGTTGCCAGGCGAGCATTCGCCCATCGGGCAAACGCGTCGGCTTCGAAATAGCTCACATGGCAAACTGGCTCGGAATCGTCCACGGGTCGAAGTCCGGAGAGCGAATGGTTTTGCCACTGCCCGTCCTGTTCGATCCAGTACAACGGCGCTCGCCATGATTCAGCGTTGACGGTCGCCCAACCGGCCGAGAGCCAGAGGTCGGGCCGGCGATATCCTCCGTCTTCCATAAACGCGCGATATTCGCCGTTGGTGACCAGACGCGACCCAAGCTCGAATGGCTCGAGAAAAACGCGGTGTCGTGGCGATTCGTTGTCGAAACTGAATCCTTCTCCGGCAAAACCGATTTCGCGCAGGCCGGCTTCGAAGCCGATCCACCGCATCGGCTGAACGCCGGCCGGTCCTGCGATTTGAGGTGTTTCCCGATAAGCAGGGCGCAACGGATTCACCCAGAAGACGTGCTTGATGTCCGTGAGCATCAATTCCTGGTGCTGCTGTTCGTGATGCAGTCCCAGTTCGAGCACAGGCAGTAATTCGCGAAAGGATTCGGTACTGAGATTCCCGAGAAACCGCCGCATCTGCTTATTCACATGAGCGCGATAACGATAGACCTCGGCCACGGTGGGCCGGCTGAGGAGCCCGCGGTTCTGACGGCAATGACGGTCCCCCACCGTCACGTAGTATGAATTGAACAGAAAGGCGAAAGTCGGATCGAACGACGAATAATCCGGAAGATGTGGAGACAGCAAAAACGTCTCGAAGAACCAGCTCGTATGGGCCAGATGCCATTTCGTCGGGCTCACGTCCGGCATCGATTGAACGACATAGTCTTCCGTAACCAGCGGCTTGCAGAGCGATTCCGTGAGCCCGCGAACCGCATCGAACCGACACACCATTTCGACGCGGCGGTCTTCAATCATGTCGCTGGTGAGAGCTGAGTGGGTGCTTATCATAAATTCCCCAACGTCAAATCTTGCAAAAACAGCGCCTGATGCGGAACTATCGCCAAAATTGAAAACACATGGAACCGGTAAAATTATGCCCGCTCACCCTGGTACCGAATGCCGCGCGGGACAAGGTACCGTTCGAGCAATTCAAACGATCCCTGAACCACCAGCGCCAGTAACGCCGCAGGGATCGCGCCCGACAGAATCAGCCGCGTGCTCGCCAGGCGAATCCCCGTAACAATAGGCTCGCCAAATCCCCCGGCGCCGATCAAAGCGCCGAGCGTGGCGGTGCCGACGTTGAGGACCGCTGATGTCTGGATTCCGGCCAGTATCGAAGCGGCGGCCATCGGCATCTCGATGCGGAGCAGTCGCGTCCATGCGGGCAGACCCAGCGCCACCGCGGACTCCATCACCGGCGGCGGAATGGCGCAGCCCGGCGCTGGTATTGCGAACAATAGGCAGCAAACTGTAGAGAAACAGCGCCACGATCGCCGGCTTTGCGCCGATCCCGAGTAATGGAATCATGAAAACCAGGAGAGCCAGGGAGGGGATCGTGTAAATCACCGCGACAACGCCCAGAACGATCCGGCCGACTCCGGGCAATTTTCCCGCGACTACGCCCAGCGGCACGCCCACCGCGATCGCCGCCGCCAGTGAAATCCCCACCAGATACAAATGCTCGGCGGTGTACCGTCCGAGCGACTGCCAGGGTCCACTGATCCGTGCGATGCTGTGGATGCCGAGCGTCGATTTGAGAAAATCGGCGGCGACGGTCGCCTCCGCCACGCGCTCTAATTTCGCCCGCTCGCTCATCGCGACCATACCCTTTTCGTCGATCCGTCCGGCGAGCTTCGCCAGCACCGCGGGGACCGACGGCCGGCGTTGATTCAGTTCGGCGCGGTACAGGTAAACGGCCCGGTATTGCGGAAAGACGTGAAGGTCGTCTTCAAGGACGCGCAGATCATAAAAGGCGATCTCCGCGTCGGCCGAATAGAGATCGGTCGCGTCGATCGAGCCGCTCATCAGGGCGCGATAGGCCAGATCGTGATCGAGTCCGCGCACGGACGTCTGAGGCAGGCGGTACCGCTCCCGAATGAGCGGCCATCCGTCGTTCCGAGCCAGGAATTCATTGCTGAATCCGAATCGCAATTCGGGCGAATGACGAAGATCGGACAACTTCTTCGAGATGCAGCGACTCAGCACGCTGTCGCCGCATGCCGATCGCATAATTGTTGCTGAAGCCCAGCGGATCGGTCATCCCGATCCCCAGGCGACCCAGGGCAGCGCGAATCAGCTCTTCGTTTTGCAACTGCGGGTCGTGCAGAAGCTGTTGCGTGATCGTGCCGGTGTATTCCGGGTAAAGGTCGATCTGGCCATTGAGCAACGCGTTGAAGAGGATTTCCGTCCCGCCGAGCTGGCGAAGGTGCTCGGCCTCCAGTCCGCTGCTTCGCACAAGCTGTGCGGCGATTTCGCCGAGGATTACCGAATCGGTGGAAAGCTTCGAGCCAACGCGAACGGGGTTTTCTTTTCCGACTGCGGGTGCGGCAGCAACTCGACTCGCGACGATCAACAACAAGAAAAACAGGTTCAAACCGCCGATGGGTGACAGACTTGACGAGTCAGAATGTGTCCTCCGCGGACGAATCTTCATCATGCGACGGGCGCGACCGCTTCCAGCGGGCTCCTCTGGGCGTTCACGAATTTCGATACGAACGGTTCGATGGGATGATTCACCAGCTGTACGAGGGAGCCGACTTGAACGATCCGCCCTTCGCGCAGCAGTACGATCTCATCTCCGAGGAATCCTGCCTCGGCCAGATCGTGCGTAACGAGGACGACGGTCTTGCCCAATGAGCGAAAGATGTCGGCCAGGTCGTTTTGTAAATCGAAGCGCGTCATGGGATCGAGCGCACCCAGCGGCTCATCGAGAAGCAAGACGGCCGGATCAAGCATCAGCGCGCGCATCAGGCTGACGCGCTGCCGCTGCCCGCCCGAGAGCTCGGCGGGATAGCGTAAAAGCGTGACCGGATCGAGTTGCACCAACTGGCTGAGTTCTTCCAGCCGGCTGTCGATTTTCGGCGCCCTCCAACCGAGGAACCGCGCCATCAGAGTCACATTCGAACGGGCGGTGAGATGTGGAAAGAGCCCCCCTTCCTGAATGACATATCCAAGCTCGCGGCGAAGCAATTGCCATTGGTGCGGCTGAACGGCTCGCCCGCCGAATCGCACTTCTCCCGAATCGGGAGAAATCAGACCTGTCATGAGGCGCAGAAGCGTGGATTTTCCACATCCGCTCGGGCCAAGCAAAACAGTGGTTCGGCCCGGTTCGATCCGCAGGTCAAGCGGGCCCACCGCGCGCATCGAGCCGTAATGTTTTGCGATACGGATGAGATCGAACACGCCGGGATTGTAGCCGCAAATTGCTGCCAGCGGACTCATCGCAACTTTTACTCCTTTTCCGTTGACTCCTCGCCACTCGAACACTATATTCGCATAAGCAGATATGAATACGGTTGTCGCCGCCAATCCTGTCGACCGGATGTTTCGGGCCTTTTCGGACCCGACGCGGCTACGCATCCTGAATTTGCTGCAGCGCGGAGAGCTGTGCGTCTGCGACTTGGTCCGCATCGTCGGCGTGCCCCAGCCAAAAATTTCCCGACACCTTGCCTATCTTCGGCGCTCGGGCTTGGTCAGTGGTGCAAAGACGGCCTTTGGATGTACTACGAGCTCACGCCGGCGAAAAACGCGTTTCACCGAAAGCTGATCGAGTGCTTGGGTTGCTGTTTCGCCGACGTCCCGAAACTCGCCCGCGATCTGCGAACGCTGGACCGAGGAAATAACGGGACCGGCGGATGCTGCGGCTGATTTTTTTTGAAAAACTATATTCGCCTATGCGAATGGATTAGGCATTATGAGCAAGATCAAGATCCTTTTTCTCTGCACAGGAAACTCCTGCCGCAGCCAGATGGCGGAGGGATGGGCGAAAACGCTCAGTTTGGACATGGTCGAAGCTTACTCCGCGGGAGTCGATCCCCACGGCATGAACGAGCGAGCGGTGAAGGTGATGGCCGAAGCGGGCGTCGATATCAGCGGCCAGCACTCAAAACACGTTGACGAACTTAAAGACGTGAACTTCGACTACGTCGTCACGGTCTGCGACCAGGCACACGAAGCGTGTCCACTCTTTTCGGGAAAAACAAAGCTCATTCATGTCGGGTTTGACGATCCGCCGCGGCTCGCGAAAGACGCAAAGAGCGAAGAAGAGGCACTCGGTCACTATCGCCGCGTGCGGGACGAAATCCGCCACTTCATCGAACGGCTGAGCGACTACCTCCCGAAACTCAAGCGAGGAGAAAACAAATGAAAAACACACTCGCTCTCATTCTCTGCACCGGGAACTCATGCCGAAGCCAGATGGCGGAGGCTTTTCTCAAAAAATATCACGGTGAGAATTATGACGTGGAGAGTGCCGGCATGGACCCCAAAGAACAAGTCCATCCGCTCGCAGTGAAGGTGATGGCTGAAGTCGGAATCGACATCAGCTATCAGCGACCAAAAAACGCGAGCGTCTTTCTCGGGAAATATCCCGTGCGGCACATCCTCATCGTTTGCGACAAGGCAAACATGACGTGTCCCCGCATTTGGCCAGGGGCGCTGTCCCGCACGTACCTTCCGTTTGATGACCCGGCAGAAGTCGAGGGGACCGAGGAAGAAAAACTCGCAGTCTTTCGCCGCGTTCGAAACGAGCTAGACACGGCGATGAAAAACTGGAAGCCCGAGCTCGCCGACCGTTTAGGACCTAAATGAGAAAGTACGTCGCAGAAGTCATCGGCACGTACGGGCTTGTCTTTGCCGGAACGGCCGCCGTCGTCATTGATGCTGTCACGGCTGGCGCCGTGACGCATGTCGGAATCTCTCTCACGTTCGGGCTCATCGTCATGGCGATGATTTACGCGGTGGGGGACGTTTCGGGAGCACACTTAAATCCTGCCGTCACGGTTGGCTTTTTCGCTGCCAGGAGGCTTCCTGGCCGGTGCCTGTTTCCGTATATCGCCAGCCAACTCGCTGGAGCACTTCTCGCAAGCCTCACACTCCTTTTGCTTTTTGGAAATCACGCCTCACTCGGAGCAACACTTCCGGCAGGCTCCGCGTTTCAATCCTTCGGACTTGAGACAGTTCTCACCGGGATTCTCATGTTCGTCATTCTCTGTGTATCAACCGGCCCGAAAGAAGTCGGCACCATGGCCGGCATCGCCATTGGTGGAGTCATCGGGCTTGAAGCACTTTTTGCGGGGCCGATTTCCGGGGCTTCGATGAACCCGGCTCGCTCATTCGCTCCGGCTCTTCTGAGCGGGAATTTGCACACGCTGTGGATTTATCTGACCGCACCTTTTCTCGGCTCTCTCGTGTCGGTTCCGCTTTGGATGGCCACACGCGGGAGAGTTGAAGAAGCGAAACAGGAATTAATCGAAGAAGGAGTTCTCAATGAATAAACAGATTCAAAACTTAGTGCAGGAAAAATACGGCGACGTTGCTAAGAGCACGCTCTCAAGCAAAGACGAAGGAGTGAGGAAAATCGCCGAGGCCTTCGGCTACTCGGCCGAGGAGCTCTCTTCCATTCCCGCTGACGCCAATATGGGGCTTTCGTGCGGGAATCCGACAGCTACCGCAACCATCCGTTTAGGTGAAGTGATTGTCGATTTGGGCTCAGGCGGTGGGCTCGATGTTTTTCTTGCCGCAATGAAGGTCGGGCCGACTGGGAAGGCAATCGGCATCGACATGACGCCGGAGATGATTCGCAGGGCAAAGAAGAACGCGGCCGAATCGAAGCTCGAAAACGTCGAGTTTCACGAAGCAAACATCGACGACCTTCCGCTCCCCGGAAATTCTGCCGACTGTATCATTTCGAATTGCGTCATCAACCTCGCTCCCGACAAGAACGCGGTCTTTCGAGAAATGTTCCGCGTTCTAAAACCCGGCGGCCGCGTCGCCGTGAGCGACATCGCCTTGAAGAAAGAACTTCCCGAGGAGTTGGCGAAAGACTTGATGGCTCTCGTCGGTTGCATCGCCGGAGCAATCGGCATCGAGGAATACGAAGCGGGGCTCCGCTCCGCGGGCTTCGACGCCGTTCACATTGTCGACACGGGGGCAGACCTCAACGCCTACAAAAATGTGGACGGGCAATCCGCCTGCTGTTCTCCGCCAATGGAAAAGCAACCGTTGCTCCCCGTCGTTGATGAATCGTGTTGCGGCACGTCTTGCTGTGGCGAGGCAGGGAAAGCACCAGGGGTGCACGAAGGACTCACGGCAGTTCTCGATCGCTACGACGTGAACGAATTCGCTGCAAGCGTAAAAATATATGCCGTCAAACCCCTCGCGCCATGAAGGTCGACCGCGAAAAGCAATGGGCGGCGCTTCGCCTCGCGCTGGGTAACGCGCAGATGTTCGGCGCTGCTGTCTCCGTTGGGCTGCTTCTGACAGTCGGCCCAACGCGAACGACGCTTGTGTGCGTCGCTCTGACAAGTTGGTTGACGATCACAAGCCTTTGCCTCTTTCAAGATCGATGGTGGCGGCCAAGGCGGTGAGACATGCGGCAGATCATTCTGACCCTCGCGTTACTATTGGTTGCCGCTGTGGCAATCCGAACCCATTTCGCGCTTCGCAAAGACCCTTTAATTGAGGATGCATACCGGCTTCAACATTTGACGGCACCAGACGGCGCGAAATTCACCGAAATTCCAACGTCGCGAACACCGGCGTGGAGCTACCGAACTGAATGGTCCGTGGTGACGCCTCTTCCGTGGAACGATTACGTTCAACGAATCGACGCTGACATACCTGCGGAGTTCCACGCTACCCGTGTGGCGCGGGCTGTCACGTATACGCGCAGGCTTGCGAGCGATACGCAGAATCTGATCGTCGAACGGACAGCAGTCGGACCGCCCCTTAGAGTACACGTGACATTCATCAGCAGGGCGGATTGAGCCGAAAAACCATCCCATAACCACCTTAACCGAATCATAATAATCCGTCGGCGCGACCTTAATATTTCCTTTAAATAATACCTCGCGTTGAATCGCGCAAAGCGAGGAGACGGATAAACAGTGGCGGCACGAACGTTAATTGCTCGGTAGCAAAGGAGATGTGATGAGGCATTCCATTCTGAATTCGATTCTATTCGGATCGGTCTTGTGTGTCGTATCGGCCGCGCCGGCCGACGAAGTGCGGCTCCAAGGTGCCGGATCGACGTTTGTCGCTCCGATGATGCAGCGATGGGTTACCGAATTTCAAAAAATCCACCCTGACGCCAAGATCGATTATCAATCGATCGGCTCTGGCGGTGGCGTTAAGGGGTTCATGGAGCGCACAGTCGATTTCGGTGCGTCAGACTGCGCCACTCAACAAGAAAGAATTGGCAAAGGTCGGGGGCGGCGAGAACGTTATCCAAGTCCCGATCGTTGCTGGTGCCGTTGTACCCGCTTATCACCTACCGGGACTGAGCGGAGAGCTTAAGCTGGACGGGCCAACGCTTGCCGCCATTTTCGAAGGGAAAATTACCAAGTGGGACGACAAGAGGATCGCTGCTACGAATGAGGGGATTTCGCTGCCTTCCATTGCGATCACGACGGCGCATCGCACGGACGGAAGTGGTACTACTTTTATCTTTTCCAGCTACCTCGCGACACAGAGCCAGGACTTCAAGGAAAAGGTGGTCGCAGGCAAGCAGGTCGGCTGGCCTGGCGGCGAGGGCGGCAAGGGCAATGAGGGAGTTGCAGCAATCGTTGAATCGACGCCTGGAGCGATCGGTTACGTCGAGCTTGCTTACGCGCTCCAAAATAAGATTACGTTCGCGCAAATGAAAAATTGCGCGGGTGAGTTCGTCAAGGCGTCGCCGCAAAGCACGTCCGCCGCCGGCGAGAACTGCGCTGAAGGCGATGGACAAGAATAATGCCGCCGAGCTCTGGAATCAGCCCGGCACAGGGGTCTATCCGATCGCCGGATTCACCTACGTGATGGTCTATAAGGATCTCTCCTTCCTCAAAGAGCAGGCCAAAGCGTCGGCATTAGCCGAATTCCTCGATTGGGCAAGCCATGACGGACAAAAACTAGCACCCGACCTTAACTACTGCGCCGCTGAGCGATGGCGTGCAAGAGCGCGTTGCAAAATCCCTCGCAACGCTGATGTGGTCGGGTTCGCCGATTAAAACGGCTTCCAAGTAGGCCGCGCACCCCCCGATTCAGCCGGACGCATTTATGGCTGTAGCGAATATCATGATTGCGGGGCAATCACACGCTCGCACGCGTGAGCCGATCACCCATAAAGGCGGTGCGCGGCGGCGATTCCCGGCGCCGTTGGCCGTGCTGGCGAACGCCAGTGCCGTATTCGTTCTGCTGATGATGGCCGCTCTCCTGGCGGTCCTTTTTTACGCGGCGCTTCCGAGCCTCCACACCTTCGGCGCGGTTTCTCGTCAGGAGTGTTTGGCAGCCAAATGAGTTGGAGCGCGTCAAACGGGATGCAGACGGCAAGATTCTCAACGATGAGGACGGCGAGCCGATCAAAGAGATCATTCCACCGGCGTTTGGTGCTCTCCCGGTCATCTACGGGACGGCGGTCAGTTCGGGCTTGGCAATGCTTTTTGCCGTCCCGCTCAGCATGGGCGCGGCGCTTTTTCTGGTTCGGATTTCGCCGCGCCGCCTTACCAATCCGATTTCCTTTCTTATTGAGTTCCTCGCGGCCATTCCCTCCATTGCATTTGGCATCTGGGGACTTTTTGTTCTTGGGCCCTTTTTACAGTCCTATCTTGAACCGGCGCTGAACGGCGTGTTTGCCCGTGTGCCCGGATTGGGCTGGGCGCACTCCGAGGCAACGACCGGCCGCGACATGTTCGCCGGGGGCCTCGTACTGGCAATCATGGTCATTCCGATCATTACATCCGTGAGTCGGGACGTGCTGCGGGCGGTGCCTCGCGCCCAGATCGAGGGAACCCAGGCACTCGGCGCCACCTGGTGGCAAACCTCATGGGAAATGCTTCGCTATAGCCGCTCCGGGCTGTTCGGCGCAATTATGCTTGGCCTCGCCCGCGCATCCGGCGAGACCATGGCGGTCGCAATGGTCATTGGGAACATCAACGAAATTCACGCATCCCCCTTTGCGCCTGCGCAAACGATGTCGAGCTTGCTCGCCAACGAGTTCGCCGAGGCGAGCAGCGACCTTCACCGGTCGGCACTGTTGGAGGTGGTGCTGATTCTGCTAGTGATGTCGCTTGCTTTTAATATCGTCGCCCGGTGGCTCGTGGTCGGAAAGGCAAAACGGCCGTCCGCTGCCCACTAAACGCGAAATTTGCAGGACCGCCATGGCCGTTACCCATCACCCATTCATCACTCGTGGCCACAGCAAGTTGATGTATTTGCTTTGTGTCGCGGCAGCGATGTTCATTCTAGCTCTTTTGGTGATGGTGACTGGCTACCTCGTCTCGATTGGTTGGCACTCAATCACTTTCGCATTCTTTACTCAGGATCCGCAGCCGTACGGGTCGGACGGTTATCCCGGCGGAATGCGAAACGGCTTGATCGGGACGGTATTCCTAATCGGGTTCGCCAGCATCGTCGGACTTCCGGTGGGAATGATGTGCGGAATTTACCTATCGGAATATAGCGTCGGTTCGCGCCTGGCCACCCCTGTCCGTTTTGTCGCGGACGTACTGGCGGGTGTCCCCAGCATCGTCGTCGGCATCCTAGGCTATGAATTGCTCGTCGTTCCTGTTGGGCACTTCAACGGCTATGCCGGAGCGCTCGCGCTGGCCTTCATCATGGTGCCGATTGTCGCCCGCACAACCGAGGAAATGCTCCGGCTCGTCCCAAATAGCTACCGCGAGGCCTCAATAGGGCTCGGCGCGACCAAGGCAAGAACCATTCTCTCAGTCGTTCTTCCGGCGGCAACGGGCAGCTTGATCACCGGCGTCATGCTTGCGATCGCCCGCGTCGCCGGGGAAACCGCGCCGTTGCTGTTTACGGCGCTTGGCAGCCGGCTTCTTACCCTTAATCCGAAGTACCCTTTCCCGTCGCTGACAAAAGAGATCTATGACTATGCGACGGGCCCTTACAAAGAACAGAAAGAGCAGGCATGGGCGGGAATCCTTGTTCTGATCTTTCTCATTTTCGTGCTGAACCTGTTCGTGCGATTTTTCGCGCGACGTTTTCAAAGAGTTGGTTGATCGGTGGTCGCTATGATCGTCTCGGTGTGCGCAAGAGAGGCCCAACAATGATTGAAGCTCATGCAAGTGCCCTCGATGAACCGGAAACTGTACACCCCTCCACCCCCGGCAGGGGGCGCGAACCGACTGTCGAGGTGCCGCCGGCGCCCGTATTATCGCCAGCACCGGCAGTCCTTACCTCGGCCCGCCCCACGACGCGTGCAGTGGAGCTTCCACGCCCCGGTCTCCCGGCCGCGGTCGACAATCAGAATCGGCCGCCCACCGCCGGGTTGACCGAAACGCATCCTGAAGTCGCGACGGAGAATCACATCGTCACTGTCGACAAATTTTGCCTTTTCTATGGCAAGCATCAGGCACTGCACGACGTGACGATGAATATCCCCGTCGGGAAGGTCACCGCGATGATTGGCCCGTCCGGCTGCGGCAAGTCCACGCTCCTGCGAAGCTTCAATCGGCTCAACGATCTAGTGGATGGGGTTCGAACGGACGGCCACATCCGCTTCCACGAACAAGCCATCCACGATCGCTCTGTCGACGTGATCCAGCTCCGCAAGCGGATGGGAATGGTCTTTCAGAGGTCCAATCCGTTTCCGATGTCGATCTTCGACAACGTGGTTTATGCGTTGCGAATCGCCGGTGAAAAGCGGCGGGCCGTGCTCAATGAAGTCTGCGAGCGATCCCTGCGCGGAGCGGCGCTCTGGGACGAAGTGAAAGATCGCCTGCACCAGAGCGCGCTGGGCATGAGCGGCGGGCAACAGCAGCGCCTGTGCATCGCCCGAGCCATCGCCGCCGACCCCGAAGTGCTGCTGATGGACGAACCCTGCTCGGCGCTCGACCCGATCGCGACTGCCAAGATCGAAGATCTGATCTACCAGCTTCGCGGCAGCTATTCGGTCGTCATCGTCACGCACAACATGCAGCAGGCCGCGCGATGCAGCGACTACACCGCGTTTATGTACCTGGGCCGCTTGGTTGAATACGGTCCGACCAACAACATTTTCCTGAACCCACACCTCAGGGAGACTGAGGCGTATGTGACGGGACGGTTTGGATGAACGGTAGGCAGTAAGCTGTAGGCAATAGCCTGGAATGAAAATTTCGGCCTCCGCCTACCGCCCACGGCCTACCGCGTACACGGATGGAACCATGAGACACTTCGAAGAAATGCTGCAGGAGCTTTTGCAGCGCGTGGTCGTGATGGGAAGCATCGTCGAATCGATGATCGAATCGGCGGTGCGCGGTCTCATCGAGCGGAACGAAACGGTCACCTCCATCTGCCTGGAGAAAGAGACTGAGGTCAACACGCTGCAGGTCGAGATCGATGATCGCGCCGTGAAGCTCGTGGCTCTGCAGCAGCCGGTGGCCACCGATGTCCGTTTTCTCTTTATGGCCACGCGCATCAGCGGTGAACTGGAACGCGTCGCGGACCAGACGATCAATATCTGCCAGAACACCCATTACGTGCTGGAAGGTCCTCCGATCAAGCCCCTGGTGGATCTGCCGATCATGGCCCAGGTGGCGCAGCGCATGGTGCGAGACAGCCTCTCAGCCATGGCCCAGCGCGATGTGACGCTGGCAGAAAAAGTCCTGTCCGACGAAGAGACGGTTGACGCCTTCCGCGATCAGGTCTTCCGCATCCTTCTGACGCACATGATGGGCGATCCGCGAACCATTCAGCAGGCGATGTCGCTGGTGTTGATCTCGCGTAACCTGGAACGGATCGGCGACCACGCCACCAACATTGCCGAAGAAGTCATTTACTGGATTCAGGGGCGGGATATTCGACATAAAAATATTCTTCCGCGTAACGAAGAAACTGCCGTGCCTGTCGGCCCGGCCACAATACGAACGCCCGACGGGGCTGGAGCAACGCTATGAGCAAAGGAACGATTCTGGTGATCGACGACGAAAAAGACCTGATCGAGCTGGTCCGCTACAACCTTGAAAAGGAAGGTTATGACGTCATTGCCGCCACCGACGGCGCAAGCGGGCTGGAAGTCATCCGCAAGCACCGGCCGGAGCTGGTGATGCTCGACCTGATGATGCCGGGGATGGACGGGCTGCAGGTCTGTCAGCGGCTGCGCGCCGATCAGCGCACGGCCCATACGCCGGTCATCATGCTCACCGCCAAGGCGACCGAATCGGATCGGATCGTCGGGCTGGAGCTGGGCGCGGATGATTATGTCACCAAGCCGTTCAGCCCGCGCGAAGTGATCGCCCGAGTCAAGGCGCTGTTGCGACGAACCGCGCAGCAGAAGGAGACGCCGCACCTGATTCGCACCGGTGATCTGACCATCGACGTGAACGGCCACGATGTCAGCTACGCCGGCGTCCGTATTTCCCTGACTGCCACCGAATTTCGCATTCTCCAGTTCCTCGCCGGACGGCCCGGTCGCGTCTTCAGCCGCGATGAAATCATCGATGCGGCCCTCGAGAACGACTCGGCGGTCTTCGATCGCACCATTGACGTTCATATCACCGCCATCCGCAAGAAGATGGGCAAAGGCGGGGAACTAATCGAAACAGTGCGCGGGTTTGGATACAAATTCCGCACCGAGCTGCCAGTCGAGGCGTAACACGACGAGCGTATCGGCGGTCACGCCGGGTCCTGTGGACCCGGATCCGGGCCCACACGGCCCGGCGTGAAACGAGTTGTGAAACAACTTCCAGGCCGGGGTTGGAACGGCCCCGTGATTCGCTCAGTATCAGGGCCATCGAGTCTGACGCGCGAACCACCGCGCCAACGTCGAATGCTCAACAGTCGATTCTTTCGCCGCCTGTTTCTTCCGTATCTGCTGCTTGTCTGCGCCACGACCGCTGCGGTGGGCCTGTATGGCGCTGCCCGGCTTCGATCCGGCTATCTCGACGGCCATCGCGCCGCACTCGCTCGAGAGCGCCGCTCCTCTGGGAACTCGTCCGTGAGGATCTGGATCGCGGCGATATCGCTACGGTTCGCGATCGTATCACGCGACTCACCAACCGGCTCGACGTGCCGCGTCACCTTGATTGCCGCCGATGGCACGGTCATCGCCGACAATGAAGCGGATCCGACGCGCATGGAAAATCACCGTACGCGACCCGAGGTTATGGATGCGCTCGGCCCTGATGCAGTCGGAGGAAGCATCCGCCACAGCGCAACGCTCAATACCGACCTCTTTTATTTCGCGCGTCGCGAGACGCTGGCTGACGGACGAGTCGCGTTCGTTCGCCTGGCGATCCCCCTCGCCCCTCTCGCCCACGAGCTGAACCTGCTTTATCTGGCGATGGCCATCGTCGCGGTCGGAGCGATGGCTATTGCCACGATGCTCTGCTTCGTTCTCGCGCGCCGCCAGACTGAGCCGGTCCGCGAGCTGGCGGCCTTCGCCGATGATCTGTCGCGGGGAAATCTCAACCGCCGGATCATCATTCCTGCCGGTGGAGAAATTGGAACGCTCACCAAATCGCTCAACACGATGGCCGATTCGCTCACCGGCTTGATCGCTCAATCGACGCACGATCGCGCCGAGCTGGCGGCGATCCTTGCGAGCATGAGCGAAGGAGTCATCGCCACGGACCAGCGCCAGGGAATTCTGCTGGCCAATTCCAAGGCCGGCGAGCTGCTGGGCTTCGATGCCCGCGCCTCCGTGGGCCGGCCGCTCTGGGAAGTGGTTCGTATCGAGCCGATTCTCAAGGCGACGGCGGAAGTCGAGCGCGGCGGAGAGCACCGGGCATTTCCTGTCAGCCCCAGGGTCGGCCGCCATCTGGAGGTTGCCGTCCGCCGATTTGGCACCAGCGGCTCAGCCGGGGGATTGGTGATCGTCGCCCACGACACGACTCGCTCGGTACGCTACGACGAGTTGCGCAAGGAATTCATCGCTAATGTCTCCCACGAATTGCGCACGCCGCTCACGGTCATCAAGGGCTTTACCGAAACACTGATGGACGGAGCACTCGCCGACCCGGTCCGCGGCCCCGAATTTCTGGCGACGATCACCAAGCATCTCGATCAGCTCACCAATCTCGTCGCGGATTTGCTCGAGCTCTCCCGCCTGGAAGGGACGCCGGAGCTGCCGCGCCCGGTGAGCGTGGATCTGGGCGTCCTGTCTCGAAAGGCGGTCGATCTGATCCTCCCCGAAGCCCAGCGCAAGAATCAAACGCTGAGTATCGATGTGAAGGGATTCATTCCCCGCGCCACCGGCAACAGCGATTACCTCGAACGCGCCGTCACCAATCTCATCGTCAATGCCGTCAAATATACCCATGACGGAGGCGCCATCGCCGTAACGGTTTCCGCCGACGAAGAACAGATTTTCGTCGAAGTGGCCGACAACGGAATCGGTATTCCCGCCGACGATATCCCGCGCATTTTCGAACGCTTCTATCGTGTCGACCGCTCGCGCTCACGCGAAATGGGCGGAACAGGCCTGGGACTTTCGATCGTCAAACACGTCGCCAACGTTCATGGCGGGGGAATCGACGTCGCGAGCACGCCTGGGGTGGGTAGCCGATTCCGGCTGCGATTGCCTGTGCGGGTGGAGTAGTGAGCGCCAAAGGAGCCGCGCACGAAGTAAGCGGGAAAGCACTCGGCAAACGAGAGAACTTTCCCGCTTACTTCGTGCGCGGCTCTTGACTTGTCTTCGGACCAATGCTGCTCAGGATGCGAACGGGCCCCTTTGCGTCCCACCCCCCTCTTCTCTAGAATCCCGCCTCCTTAACCAAAGCTTAATAGTGGGAATGAGGGCTTTTGAATGTTCAATCTTCTGCCTCGCGATACGGTCTTCTTCGATTTGTTCGAAGCGATGGCCCAGCACGGCGTTAAATCCGCGCAGCATCTTCATGCATCTGGCCACGAGTTTTCCCGAAATTTCCGCCGCGATTCAGCGCATTCGCGAGGAGGAACATGCGGCCGATGAACTGGCCCATACGGCCCTCGAACGCCTGGACCGAACGTTCATCACCCCGTTTGACCGCGAAGACATTCACACGCTGGTCGGCGGGCTGGACGACATCATCGACGGCGTCGACGCCCTGGCCAAGCGATTTCCCCTTTTCCACGTCAAGGCGATGGAACCCGTCTTCGTCAAACAGACCGATGTGCTGATCGCCGCCACCAAGGCGCTGAACGAAGCGGTCGGACGTCTGCGCAAAAGCCGCAAGCTGTCGGAACTCAGCGAGAACCTGATCGAAATCCATCACCAGGAAAGCATCGGCGACGATAATCACCACGCCGCCATGTCGCGGCTCTTCAGAGGGGATGTGGACACGCTCGAAGTGATCAAGTGGAAAGAACTCTACGACCTGGTTGAAAACACGATCGACGGTTGCGAGGACGTCGGCAATGTGCTCGAGCGCATCGTTCTGAAAAACGGCTGAACTGCATTCCTACACCCATGCTTCCTCTCATCGTGCTGATCATCGTGGTGGCGCTGGCGTTCGACTTCCTCAACGGATTTCACGACGCCGCCAACTCCATCGCCACCGTCGTCTCGACGCGGGTGCTTACGCCCTTTCAGGCCGTCCTCTGGGCCGCTTTGTTCAACTTTCTGGCGGCATTTGTTTTCGGCACGCACGTGGCCGGCACGATCGCCGACAAACTCGTCGATCCGCACGGGGTCAATGTCTACGTCGTCTTCGGCGGACTGGTCGGCGCGATCGTCTGGAACATCATCACCTGGCTTCTGGCCCTCCCGACCAGTTCTTCGCACGCACTTTTCGGCGGAGTCGCGGGGGCGGCGGTGGCGCGAACGGGGTTGAACGTCATCATCTGGAAGGGCTGGACGCCGCTGCTCGCCTTCATTGTTCTCTCGCCGCTTATCGGGTTTCTCCTGGGCGCGCTCAACATGATCGCCGTCGCCTGGATCTTCCGGCGCTCCACTCCACATAAGGTGGACGTCCTTTTCCGCCGCCTCCAGCTTTTTTCCGCCGCCGTCTTCAGCCTGGGCCACGGCGGTAACGACGCGCAGAAAACCATGGGCATTATCGTCATGCTGCTGGTGGCCGGCGGATACAAGCACTGGTCCTCCGCCCACTTTTTTCTTCTCGGTCACGAGCACAACATCGCCCTCTGGATCATTCTCTCCTGCAACGCGGCGATCGGCCTGGGAACTCTTTTTGGCGGATGGCGCATCGTAAAAACCATGGGCTCGGGCATCACCCGTCTTCAACCCGTCGGCGGGTTCTGCGCCGAGCTCTCCGCGGCGACAACGATCATCGCCGTCACCGTCGGCGGCATCCCCATTTCGACCACTCACGCCATCACCGGCGCGATCCTCGGCGTCGGCACGACCAAAGGCGTGCGCTCTGTCCGCTGGATCTGGGGACAGCGCATCGTCCTCGCGTGGATCCTCACAATCCCCTGCTCCGCCTTCATGGCTGCGCTGGCTTATTCGCTGATCCACTACGCGGTGGAACCGTTCTTTGCGGGTCGCTGATGCAGACATCTGCTGGCAAATCGAATCCTCACATGAATTGCGCACACAATTTATGAGGCGTCTACAGAATCCGTCGAGAGTTTCTTCCAGACACCAGATCAAAATCGTCCGATCCTCGAAAGGAAATGAACATGCCTGAGGTGAGCCTTCGGAGAAACGATGGAAGCCAGGCCGGGTCAGGAACTGGACGGAGCGGCGGGTGGGTCCGCATCGGAGTATGGCTCTGCCTGGCGGTCGTAGTCGGCTTCTGCCTCGACGCGGCCCGGCAAACCTGGGTTTCGCGCAGTGATACCAGCGGCAACAGTGCCGCCGTCGTGCGCACCATGGGATTGATTCAGCCCGGGTCAAAACATCTGGATCCGCAATTCAGCGACACGAAGGGCCGCCTGCTGGCCGACCCGCCGGCCGCGTCCGGGCAGTTGCTGGACCCGCCTGAACTGGTCGTCGCCCACATCGATTCAACCGACGCCGAGAGTCCCGGTTTTTCCTGGCTCGATTTCGAGAAGCATCTTTCTTCCGCCATCGGTAAGCCGGTGACCGACGCCGTTTACCGCAATGACGACGAGAGCCTCAAACAGATCCGAGCCGCAAAGTTTGCGCTCGTTGCATTGCACGCCGCGGACGCTCCGTTCCTGGTGAACAATTTTGGCTTTCAGCCGGCGGCGGTTCTTGGATCCGACGGCGTCGCCAACGGCAACCACCTGGACATCATCGTTCCGGCTTCCAGCGCGATCACTTCGCTCCCGCAGTTGCGCGACCACAAGCTCGTTTGCACCGCGCCGTCATCCATCACCGGCTACCGCGCCGCGATTGCGACGCTGACGCAGAACGCCGGCCTTCGGCCCAACGTCGATTATCAGATTGTTTGGTCGATGAGCCAGAAACGGTCGATCATGGGCATCGCCAAAAAAGAATATGAGGCGGCCGCCGTCTCCGACGACAGATTGAAGAGCCTGCAAGAGGAGGGAAAAGTCGCTTCAACCGACTACCGCACGATTTATCAGTCGGAGGTCATCCCGCGCACCACGATCGGCTGGTTCTACGACATCAAACCGGAGCTCACCTCGACCATGCGAGACGCCATTCTCAGTTATCATCCCACCCCTCCGACCCCCGGCCCGGAATCTGAGAACGGAGGCAAGCCGCTGCACTTTTTCCCGGTTGACTACAAGGCGGACTTTGCGACGGTTCGTCAGATCGACGATCTTTTCGACCCACGATTCGACGCCAAGAGCAAGTCCGCCAAAGCGCAGGTTGGACCGACGACGTCGCCGGCGCAGGGCTGACTCAGACTATTCACCACCGAGACGCAGAGATCCCAGCGCTGCCTTTGGCCGCAACTGAATCGAAGAAAAGCGCAGAGTTGTCGCCACAGATGAAAATTCAGATGCACACGAATGGGATAAAGCAACAATCGCGATTCGCACGAATTGGCATTGATCTGTGTCCATCTGTCTTTTCATCTGTGGCGAATAATCTTTTCACGGTGCGCGGAAATGAATGGATTGAGGCACAGAGAGAAGACATCATATCATGAGAATGCGCGCCGGATGTTGAACGCTGGATGTTGAACGTTTGATGAGCACCGCGTTAACCACAGGAGCCCTTTGCTCAACACCCCTCTTATGACAACGCGACGAATACTGATTTCCGCGCTCTTCCTGGTGTAGTGTATCAGGCTGATGCACGCTTATTCAGGACCTCGCGCGCCCGCCGGACTTTTTCAATAATGTCCTTGGCTTTTGCCGTCCACTCGAATGATTGCGGATCCGCGTTGTATGGTGACAGCGGCCGCGCCCAGCGCACTTCACGAGCTGGCCCGCGCCAAGGTCCTTGATGGCCAGTGCTGGACCATGCCGGTGGTTGCCAACGGCCGCGTCTGCTGCCGCAGCCACGCCGGCGATCTGGTGTGTCTTGATCTCCGCTGAAACTACTTCTGATCGCTGAGCCCCAGCTCCTTCACCTTGGCGGCCATGTCTTCGCCGGCGGTCTCGGTCCTCTTCTGTACGCCCTTGTCGATGAACTTGATGACGCCGTCTTTGTCGATATAGAACGTCCACGCGTTCGGCCACCTTGCGATCGTCGTGCACGACTCCGTAGGCGGCCGCGACTTTCTTGTCCGGGTCGCTGAGAACCGGGTAATCCAGCTCGAGCGACTCGGCAAACTTCTTGTTCACCTCGGCCGTGTCCACGCTGGCGGTGAAATAGGCAATGCCGAGCGGCTTGAGCTTATCGCCGTTGGCGTGAATGGATTTGCATTCTTTCGTGCACCCGCCGGTGAATGCTTTGGGGAACCAGGCGAGCACCACGGCCTGCTTGCCCTTGAAATCAGCCAGGGTGTAGGTCTTGCCGTCACTGCCGACCAGGGAGAAGTCCGGGGCTTTGTCTCCTACTTTCAGCTCATCGCCGCGAGCGATGTTGCCGATCAGCAGGGCGCTTACGCCCAGGAGAGCCGCCAGATTCCAGACTGTGTGTTTCATTTCAATGACTCCGCGTGATTTTCGGGCCGATTCGCGGGAGCGACGCGCTCGCGCCGGCGGTCCGCGCATGTCTACTATACGCCGGCAAATGACCGAGCGAATCCCGGTGCGTGACGGATTCGGCGGCAGAGTTCCATCCCCCTCTGCCAGTACTCTGGGAGAAGTGAGCGGATTGGGCGACTGCCCGCGAGCGGTCGGGGTGAGGGTCATCCATGTCGCGCGTTGAAGACCCTCACCCCGCGCCCTCTTCCGGATTACCGGGAGAGGGGGAAACCTCTTTGGCCGCCGAATCTGTCACGCATCCAATTTCAGGATTCCGCTTACTTGCGCGGCTTGCCTTTCCGATCTTCATTCAAGTCTCCCTCAAACTCTTTCAGCAGCTTGCTCGTATCGTCGTCGCCACCGCTCGGCTTCTTAAACCGTTCGGTGGGATCCTGGAGTTCGACAACCCCTGTGCGATGGTCGTGGATCAGCGCGACGCCCCAAAGATCAGGCGTCAGCCGGGCTTCGCTGGGGACATCGGCGACGATGCCGGTGGCCTTATTCGCCCAGTAAGTGCGCTGCATTACGGCGTTGCCGGAGGCGTCGGTTTCGAGGATGCCCCAATCCATTTTAATTCGCTGTCCGTCCGCGGGCTTGAATCCGATCTCCGAGAGCGGGATCGAGGCTTCCAGTACGTATCCATCGCCGATGGAGGCGAGCGCGCATTGAAAGCCGGATATCTTCCGGACATTGTCGAAGACCGCCTTGCTGATCGGTGAAACGGCTTGCCATTTCTTATCGTCAGGCGTGCCGGGCACGACTGCGTCGTAAAGCACCGCAACGGGCTGTTTGTTGACGATGCTGATCAGCAGTCTTCGATCACCCTGCACCGGTCCCTGGCGCGACGGATCGGCGGCCGGATCTGCGCCGAGCATGATGTCGACGGCTCCGCCGGTCTTGAAGAGCCGGTCCCATTGCTCGCCGGAGTTCTTGAGCGGGCCCATGTTGTGGGTTTCGTAAGCCAGGTAAAGGTTTTGATCATCGAAGCCGGCGCGAAGCGCCGCGTAGCGGCCTGCATCATCGGGCGTTCCGATGGTTGCCGCGGGAATACCCCAGTCATCCAGCCGCGCGTCGATCGCCGGCGGTTTGCTCACGCGATAAAGATCCAGCACCGGTGCGCGAACATAGTTCACTTCCAACTGATGCGACCTCTCCCATTCCTGGGTCTGGATAACCATCTCCGGCGTTACCTCGATAGTGCCCTGCTGCCGCTTAAACTGATCCAGACCCAGAATCTCGACCACGCTCGCGTGGTTGTGGCCGACGACGGCGTAATAGTGATTGTCGCTGGTCCGAGTCACGTGGCCGCCGAAATGCTCCTGGCCGAGGGTCACATCGGACATGTCCATCCCGCGCTCGTGCTCGGGAAATGACCAGGCGCGTTTGCCGGGAAGCCGCTGATCGTTAAAGATCCAGCCGGCAAGCAGGCCATCGGCGGTGATCAGATCCATGCTCCCCATGTTGGTGTGGATCGTGAAAGCCTCTCCCAGATCGCCGGCGTGCGCGGTGAAGTGCCCGTTGATATAGAACTGCCCCACCATCTGTCCGGGCCAGTACGGTTTTGCATTGGCGTACCCTTGCGTGGTGCCGCCCTCGGTCGGGTAGGTCCATTTCCATTGACCGTCTTCCTGCATGACGCCGGTTGGGCCATGATCTCCCTGAACGAAATACCCTTTGCGGCCATCGGTCTGCGCCATCGAACGGGCGGCTGCGAGTCTAACCTTCGGGTTCTGGTGAATCTGGTAAATGGGAACGCCATTAGCCAGGAAGCTGTCAACCCTGAACTCAACTGAACCGGCCGCCATGCCAAGCTGATGGTCGAAAACCGATACGGGGATATACCCTTCGGGTACCGGCTCAAAATGAACTTCATCGGGATCGACTACTTGGTCGCCGTTCGTGTCTGACCAGGTGAAAAGGAGATTGGCCAGCAGTGCCCCGTTGAGCTTTCGCTGAATGGCGCCCGAGCGCAAGGGTCCAAATCCGTCCGCCCTCCCCGCCGCGGCCATGAGTCGGAGGTGGTCCTTTTCATACCGATAGACAATTCCGACGCCCTGGTTACCGTTGGACACATCGGTACTGTTCACCATGTATTGCGCGCCGTTGACATAAATTGGAATTTCCCCCACCGGCGTGGCGCCGTTCCACAGGATGTTTTTCAGGTGGGATTTTCCGGTTTCCCAGTCGATTTCAAATTCGAGCCGATTCACAAAGAGCCGGCGCTTGTCGCCGGGATCGAGGATGCCGGCGCCGCCGTAATTGGTATTGCCGAAGAAATCCCGCTTCCAGAGGCCATCCATTGCGGAAAAGAGGGCGATGCGTTTCGGCCAGTAGCAGGCACTGACCACCCAGAGCTGGTCCTTCTTGTCGATGACCAGCGAGGTGACTTCCTGCATTCGATACGGATCCCACGGGCCGACCTGATATCCGCCGGGCTTGCCGATCTCGCGTTGGAACTTGCCATCGGCATCGTAGACGCGAATGGTGTTGGTCTTTGATTCGAATGCGTACAGGTTGTCGCGTGAATCAACCGCCAGCGCAGTAGGCGCTTCAAGGTCGTGCGTCAGTTGAAGGTGTTTTCCGCCCTTGAGATCGAGCCTGATGATCTGGCTGGCCGAAAGGCAAAACAGATTTCCCTGGGCATCGGTTGTAATCGCTCCCGGCGCGGCGACTGGGTATTCGGCAGTGATTTTCCCGGTTTGTTTGCTGACTTGTTCGATTCGCTGGAACTGCAGCGGATCAGCCCCGGCGGATGATTCTCCTCCCAGGTATCGCAAGGCCGCGACGCCGAGCATGCGCGCCCGGGACGGATCGACCTCTTTGTCTTTGTTCACGTCCCACCGCGGGCCTTCATCGTGAACGTCGCCGAGCCATTGCTCGACGAGGCGCAGGCGCACGCCACGTGTTTTCACCTGCGATCCGAAGTCGACATATCCGTCCAGGTAGCGGGCCTTGTCGTTGGCGTCGCTCCACTTGCGGCTTCGGCGCGGCTGAATGTAGGTGCTGACGTGTTTCCATCCCGTTTCATCTTTGAGATCGACCGGCCCCGATCCGGTCCAGAGATCGATCTCGGTTCGGCGGGCGTCGATCTCCTTGATGGCCAGCCCGCGGATTGATTGTTCCTCGTTCCAGGCGAGCGCGTAGGAAGCCGGATTGTCTTCGGAAAGCGGAGTTGTTCGATCCGCGGTCCAGGATCGATCCGGGGCAGCCTGGCCGCTGTTGGTCAGCAGCTTCGCGGAGCGTGCCACGTTATCGAATCGGCGCGAGATCAGCTTGATCCCATCGAGAAATCCCTGCCACCGGGTTGTTTCGGGCCCGGTCTCCTTATTTCCAGCGTCAACCAGACCTTCGTTACCGCCGCGAAATCCCGTTTCATATTCCGATTTTTCGTCGGCCTGGGTGAGCGAGTCGTCAGCGCCGCGAAGCAGGCTGACCCGGATGGCTTTGGTCGTAAGCTTTTTAGGAGCGGTGGCGACATCAAAGCCGCTTTGCCCGTCAGTTTCGAACGGAATCCAGAGATCGTTATCGCCGGGATTGGCCGGCAACGGAATGCCCGGCTTGAGGGCCGCCAGCTTGATCTTGAGTTCGGGATCGTCGCTGGCGGGGAAGACCGCCGAGCCGATCGGCACCTCTTTGTTGAACGCGAGAACAATGTGCCGGCGCGGAAGCGCCCTTTGTGGTTTGAAGCTGCACGATGGTTTCCGAGTTTCCATATCCCGGAACCGCTCCGCCGAGACGAAACAGGCCCATGAAATCGCCGCGCGGATCGGGGATGTGCTCGAAGGGTTTTCGCTCGGCCCGCTTGACAGGGTAACGGGGGATGCAGGCTTCGGGATTGACGTCAGCCGACGTCGCGGCGGTGTCCAACCAATTCTCCGACGCGTTCACTGACAGATACAGACTATCCCCCACGTTGGCGACCCCGGTGAGTCGGCGCGCCCGATTGGTGCTGGCTGACAACACCGCGAACGGCGTGAAATTGTGAGCGGCGAGGTCGATCTTCCAGATCGAGTCCACGGCATCTCCCGCAAGGCGCGAGAAGGCATATGCATGAGTGAGATCGGCCGTGAGATCCCACCCGCCGGTGAATCCCGCAAACCCCGAAATGCCCCACAATTTCTTCCCGGTGAGGTCAGCGGCATGAAAGCTGATGCCGCTCTCGGCGACGGGTGAGGAGAAGAACACCAAATCACCGGCGGTTGCCCCACCGCGCGGGGCGGTGTGATCCGCCATCCACCCATCGGGCCCGCCGGCGGAGGTGAGCCAGGGCGCGCGATCCGGCGCATTCATCAGCACATTCGGATAAACGGTGGTCACATATTTCAGCGCCAGCGGCGGATGCGCGATCGCCTTCCAGGTGTAGGTGCCCATCGGAACGATCCGGCCGCTCTCATCTTTCAAATCCCAGGCCGCGGACTGCGGCCCCGATTTGATTGCCTCGCGCGCAAACAGGTTGCGCACCCGCGTTCCTTCAGGGCCGTCAACGACCATCGTGGCCAGACCGTCGAAATCAAAGTGGTATGGAATTTTGCCGGGGGGAATGAGCTGCGCCGCCGACACGGCTACGACGGGCAATTCCTTTTCATCGAGCAGGGCAAAGGCGCACAAACCGTTGATTCGCGCAATCGCCGATTCGTGGGTGCCGAGGATCGTCATTCGAATGCCGCGGGTCGAAATGGGCTCGAACGACGCGAGCCTTCCGCCAAGGGTCCCCGGGATGATGTCACGAATCTTTCGCCATTCGTTGTCGGTTCCTGCGCGGATTGACGGCGGCGGGACCATCGAAGCTCTGGAGATCGACCGACGTGAAGTTGTCGGCCGACCAGAGCCCGACGATCTTGTGCGGCTCGCGCCAGGTCAGGAGAAACCACGAAGGGTCCAGATCCGACACCGGCGCGGGGAACTCTCCCGTCGCGATTCTTTCCGGTGTTGATCCACTCACCCGCGCCGGTGGTGATTCGATCCGCGACGTAGGTGAACGGAGGCGCAAACGGACTGTAAGCCGTGTACTCGCTGTCGGCGTATGCCTGCGCAATCGGCGTCACGTTGCTGAGCCGGGCCGCAAAAAAGCGGAGGGTGCCGAGCTCGCTCGACTCTTTCGCCTGCGGATCCTCGAACATGACGGCAAGCGTTCGCAACTTTGGAGGAAATGTAGCCAGGTGACCGCCGAGCTGATTCGGCGCGATCTTGATTTGCGTCCACGAAGCCGCCGACTTTGGATCCGGCTTGGCCTGATCTTTCAGAACGTAAATCTGGGAGAATGACCCGGTCCAGAACACCGAGCCCAATTCCACAGGCGTATTAAACGGAACGACCACGCGCACCGATTTGCCGCTACCTGCTTCGGATTGCCGGAATCGCAGGGGCTCGCCATTGCCGGCGGGAACCAACCCCATGGCGCTCAGCAGATGGGTAGGATCGACCGCCTCGGCTGCCGAGTCCCGAACTATTTTAACGTTCTCGAAATTAAGATCTTTAGAAACGACAGCCGGATCGAGCGGATGGGCGTCAGATCGTGACGTTAGAGCCGTGCCGAGCAAAATGAAGGAGATAACAGCGGAACAACGAATCATTCATCGGCTCCAAAAAATGAATCAGCCGCGCGATTCTATTCAAAACTTGCAGGTCCCAACAGCTTGACCAGGGATGGAACCGCGAACGATTGTGGAACGCCGGGAATCGGGTTTCTTCCTTTGCGTCTTTTGCGCTTTTTCGCGGCCAATTTCTCCTCCGTCTTCGGAAGATGATCGCCGCGAAAAACACAAAGAGCGCAAAAAATTGGAATTGCTGGAGAGTGTGCGCGGCATGCGCTATTTCCCCACTCTTCCCTTGGCATCCTGACGTCCTCGGCGATCGCTTTCTTGTATTGATACAATTCCTCGATGCGCCGTTTTCTTTTCACCATCCTGTCGGCGATTTCATTGCTTCTTTGCCTGGCAACCACGGCGCTGTGGGTCAGGGGATGGGTCGTTGACGACCTCCTGTGGATCGAGCACCAGAAGCCCGGCCAGACGGATCACCGTTTTGACTGGATTGACGTTGAGTCCGGCCGAGGAACACTGGGAGTGAAATGGGATATGCTGATTGCCCCCCGCCCGCTCGACTCATACCGTTCGCATCCGCGATGGCGTTTGGGCATTGATCATGGACGGCCGACGACCGCCGCGCAGCGGTGGCAACTCGCCCGGCCCAGCTTATTTCGTGCCTCCGGATTCTCATGGCACGTTGGCAATCTTCTGGTCTGTCGCTTCACTTACGCCACGAACTTCGGCCCGGACACCTGCACCGATACGAAACGCGCGGTCATGGCTCCCAGTTGGTTTGTACTGCTCATCGCGTCACTCTTGCCAACTGCATCGGTCGTCGCCTGGCGACGCCGTTATCGAAGGATTGGAGAAGGGCGCTGCCGGGCGTGTGGGTACGATCTTCGAGCTACGCCAAATCGGTGTCCGGAATGTGGGGTGGAGCGGGTGAATTCGGCAGGCGCTGTTTGCAGTCCATGACTTGGATCTTGGTTCTTCGTGCACAAGGCATCTCGATCCCTGCCTGCGCCTTCGCCGGGCCTCGCCGCGCGCGGGAATGCGCTGAAATGCAACGGTTTTGACCCCATTTATGACAACGGCGTCATCGATTCGCGCCTTTCGTTTTATTCAGCAGCCCAGTCTGCGGAGGACTGCGAGGGCCAGCAACGCGTCCTCGGAACGGTCGAACGATTTCCACATTGGTCCGGCGACCCTTCGATAGACTCAGGACCGGCAAGTCGCGCGGCTCTCTTCTTTAATCCGAGGGAGCCGAGCGACTTGCCCGGCCTGAGCGCGGTCGAAGGGTCGCCGGACAGATTACCTCGTCCGCCCGCGACGATCTTCACTTCGTGCGAAGTCGTGGTTTTCATGCTCATAGGAAAAATCTCTTCCCCCCACTATATAGACTAAAACTTAACGTTTTGGAGCGTAACTCCTCTCCACAAATAGATATAAATTCCAGCAACAGGGAAGGGTTTTTTTGCGCATCAAACCCGTGGAATCGGATGACATTGAGATATTGGGCGTGTGCGTTTGGAGGGAGGGCGGGCAACGCGGCTGCGAACGGCGGATGGATCTTAGAGCACTTTGGCCGGACGTCCGATCGCACCTCCCCCTTCGGCGGACTAACGTGTTTTTTCTTCGCGCGAGACGGAATGAAACCGAGCAAACCTCCGATCCGTTCCCTTAAACTAGCCAGCCGCGTCCCTGCTGATCTCCCCCCGCGTCCCTGTTGATCTCCCCGATCCAGGCGAGGCCAACTCTTTTGGGGAACACATTTGGAATCAGACCCTCTGGGCGATCAACGTCGCCTACGGCGATGGACATGTCGAGCGCATTAACGCAGAGGACGTCAAAGCACGCTACATCGGTAACTTCTGGAACTGGCGCTAACTAAAGGCAGATTTTGATGCAGGGTATACGCGGAGCGAATCTTCGCTCGCGCGGCGCGGCGTGGGCGCTCGCGGCCAAGCAGGGATTGGCAAATCGCGTCGCGCGCATCCTTGATAGCCGCCGACGTGAGTCAGCGCGTCTTCGGAGTGTGCGAACCACCGGGTGCGCAGGCTTCTCGAACTCACCTAAAGACTTACGTCACTTCTATCGAATTCAGTCATCACCGGCGACTCCTTCAGCCTGACCACGCCGACGACCCTCGTCACCGGCACCGTCTCCGACGGCGGAAAGGTGCTGACTGCCTCCTGTGGATACATCGCATCCGACGACAGCAACGCCGGTGAGTTCGTCGTCACCCACGGTGGCACAAAACGGAACGCGGAGATCAGTGGAGATGGAGATGAAGGAGGACGCCGCTGCGCGGGTACGGG
This sequence comes from uncultured Phycisphaerales bacterium, assembly GCA_963754335.1. GTDB lineage: Bacteria > Planctomycetota > Phycisphaerae > Tepidisphaerales > Tepidisphaeraceae > JBBSDP01. Next base: position 428,029 of record CAVWFQ010000003.1, on the reverse strand, counting down.
CTGATCTCCCAAAACCCGGCGCGTGCTATGTCAGGCTTGATTGCTGTGTTGACTTAGCATGTGTGCCCGACCCGGTCACTGTTGAAATCGCCCTCATTCCTTTGACGCCAATGAATATCGAAGTATTCTAATCGGCCGATCTTCAGGTCACGGAATCGGGGGCGTCGCAGTCGTTTCCGATTCCAATTTTCGAAAGGGGTGCTCCGTGCTTAGAGCTTTCATCATCATCCTGGTCTTGATTTCGCTCACATTACTGGAACTTCCTGTACACAGGTAGAGCTCCGCAATGACACCGTTAACGTCGCGGATACGCTGACGGACCTTCAGTTCCAGCAGGTTCTCGACAACATCGCTCGTTTTGTGGGCGACGACGACGATTCGCTACCTGCACAGGTGAGAATCAAGAACGGAACGGTTCAGGTCACGGACACGATTACGCCAAGCGTCAGCATTGTGCTACCGCATGCAAACACGAACACCTTCGGAGGCACCGCTTCACGTCAATGGACACAGAATTGGCTGGTAATTCCCGTAACGGACCCTTACGACCTCGCAAGACTTCGCGTCCTTTATCTACGCGTCGCGGGAAAACTGAATGACGCTCAAGCATATTCTGACGCATGGGAATCGGCCCAGGCTCCAAAAACAACCGCAACGACCCGTTCTATCACAGATGGCAGTCAGCGAACTGAGTCTGAGACATCCGACGGTGGCCACCATCCGACAACGCAATCCTCCGTGAGGCAAAGCTCACACAGCGATAGTGTCACGACGACTATCACTTCCGCGCCTGTTCTGCGGCGCGCCAAAAATTGATCCAGGTTACAACAATCCGGCGGCCCGAAACTGGATTTTGACCTCGGAGCCAAAAGGGCAAAACTTTTGGACGGGTCATTGTGGCACCACAAAGATCTATGTGCTTCATAGTAATTCCAAGGAGCTTGTGGATCTGACGCGCACCGTTCTCGGCGCCACACCAACAACGACGGGTCAGGCAAATCAGAACCTCATCTTCCAGGAGGGGCCGGTTCTCACTCCAAGGTAAAGTACGGGCCGCATTGAGAGTGACACGGCTTCAGCGTCGATTGGGGTTCCGCTTGAATATCGAAAGGTGCGTCGGGGGCACCCTCTTCACGAACCGCTGCGGCCGCGACGATTCTCGCTTCGTGCGAAGTCGTGGTTTTTGTGTTCATCGAAAAATCTCTTCCCCCCACTATATAGACCAAAACTTAACGTTTTGGAGCGTAACTCCTTTCCACAAATGGATATAAATTCCAGCAACAGGGAAGGGTTTTTCTGCGCATCGAACGCGTGGAATGGGATGACAATGATATTCTTGACGTGTGCGTATGGGGGAGAGGCCGGGCAATGCGGAACCCGGGCATGTTCTTGCTCCAAAAGTTCATCATTTCGTTCGCAAAGGATTGTGGCACGCCGGAAGAACCGGGCTGTCCCCAGCCCGTGGGAGCGCTCCGGACGCCTCGGGGACGAGCCGCCTCTCCCAGCGATCTACACACATGTCATACAGACGGAGAAACCGAACAGCGCTGCGGATCGATTCAGTGTTCGGAAGATCGATGACTGCCTGAGGTTTTCAAGGGTAAAATCACCCGAATGGTGGAATGCAAATATCCGCACGGAGACGGCCACGTCACCGATTTCACCGGCGTCATCACCGGCGACTCCTTCACCCTGACCACGCCGACGACTATCGTCACCGGCACCGTCTCCGACGGCGGGAAGGTGCTGATAGCGAAGCTTACGGCGAATCCACTCGTCCATCCGTTGCAGGTGGCTCTTGCACGCCGCATGGCGGAAGTAGGCCACCTCGATCCAATGCTCGATCACCCTCAGCATACAGGCCTTGTATCCGGTTTCTGTTCGTCGGGTCTGAACTCCCGTCGTGGAGTCACGCCCCTCAGCGGCGACGCTATCCCTCGCTTCCTTCAGATTCGGCCTCGCGGCCGACACCCTTGCTTAGACGGACGGTTCCGCTCATTACGGCCCGCAGAGGACTTGCACCTCCTAAACACATGACATGCGTGGCGCACATAAAAAACCCCCGGCGGAAGGCCGAGGGCTCGAAGAATCGCTGGAGAGGCTTTTGACTTAAGCGCGGCGACGACGGGCCAGGAGGCCAAGGCCGCCGAGGCCAAGAAGGCTCAAAGAGGCGGGTTCGGGAACCGCATCCAGGCGCACGTTGTCAAAGATGGGCTGAAGCTGGCCTTCCACGACGGCGGTGCTGCCGAGCTGAATATTCAGCGGCTGTCCGACGTTCGGGTCGAGGATGCTGTTAGCGCCGGAGGTATAGGTCACGCTATAATCCACGAAGCTGTTGGCCGGGATGGTCAGAACCGTATTGGTCGGCGGGTTGCTGTACTCCGTAACGGTTGTGGTCTTGATGGGCGTTGCACCCGCGAGGATGCTGATGAAGTCGTTGCCCGGGTTGCCGTAGGCCGGGGCCTGTGCGTTGTTCCCCAGTGCGACCGTTACCGTGTAGGTGGTGTTTGGTGCGATCGTGGTCGGGGCGGCCGAAGTCGTAATCGTGCCAGTTTCTCCTTGAAAATCGAGGTTTACGAATGCCCACTGGGCCCCGTTCCCACCAGCGGGACCCCCTTGGTTCTGAGTGCCGGTCGCCGATCCTCCACCTGAAGTTGCAAAGTTCCATCCGGGGATGACGGCGTTACCGCCGCAACAGTCAGTCCCGTTTACGACGGTGCTTGTCGGATCATTCGGATTGCTATAAGTCTGCTCAAAGCTGAAATTGGTCACGGAGATACTTACCGCATGCGCGGATGCACCAAAAAGAGACGCACCCAAAAGTGCCGCGCCCATTGAAAACAGGCCATGTGAATTCTTCATCCCGACTCCTCTCCGAGCGATGCCCGGAATCGTTTGACTTTGAGCAATTGAGGGGAACTCTTCCCATCTCCTTTATCGCCCGGAATGGTGAATGTACCATGAGATGATTGTCAAATCAATCGGATTTCGCTTTTATATTTTTCTCCGGAAGTCGATAGACAACGATAAAATGCTGAAAATACGCGATTTACGATCCAAAGTTGCGCCGTTGCCGAGGCTTTAGTCGGCGGGTCAAGAGCGATTGGGTGGGAGATACTTCGGCATGTGTACAACGACCTGGCCACTTGCGGCTGCGCCTGTGCGTTTGATTTGCTGAGCCAAGTGGACGGAAAGGCACTTAGCGTCGCTCCGGTCAGCAAAGGATCTCGAAGCCAAGCGAGGCAAGATCAGCGGAGACTACGCCAAAGGCTACGAGCTTCACGCATACATCACCGCAGAAGCGGGTGATGATCAGGAGCGTCACGCCGCTCAACGGCGACGAAAAAACGACCGGTGCGCAACTGATCGAGATGATGGGTGGGATGTTCGTCCGCGCGTACGGCCTCGAATTCATTCCCCATCTCCGACCGTTTCATCGAACTTCGCCTTCGCCGGTATCACTTGCAGAGTTCTCATCCATTCACCGCGGAAGCCGAGGAAAAAAACAATGCAGCAGAAAGACCAGAACGCAAAAGTCATCCACCCTGTCCGTCCCACGCGCCGACACTTTCTCGCCGCCTCCGCGGCGACTCTCGGCGCGGCGGCCATTTCCACCCCGACGATCCTGCGCGGCGCCGCCGACTCGACGGCGGCCAACAGCAAACTCAATCTCGCCGTCGTCGGGTGCGGCGGGCAGGGACGCGGGGATATGGGGGCGCTGCTGGGAGCCGGCGTCAATCTCGTGGCGTTCTGCGATCCGGATGCGACGATGATCGAAAAGGCCCGGAAGGAAGGGGACCGGCCCAACGCCAGCACCAAGGACGTCAAGGCATATGAAGACTACCGGAAACTGCTGGAGCAGGCGGCGAGTTTCGATGCGGTGTTGATTGCCACGCCGGACCATTGGCATGCGCCGTTGTGCCGGGCGTTCATCGGGGCGGGCAAGAATGTTTATTGCGAGAAGCCGCTGACGCACAGCGTGGGAGAGGCCCGGGCGCTGCGCGAGCTGGTCCGCGGCAGCAAGGTGGTGACGCAGATGGGGAACCAGGGGAGCGCCAGCGAATCGCTGCGGCGGTGCGTCGAAATTATCCAGACGGGCGCGCTGGGGAAAATCGCCGAGGTGTATGTCTGGGGCATTGGCGTCAAAGCTTCCGAAGGAAGCGCCGAGGGGGAGGATCCGATTCCCGCCGATTTCAACTGGGACCTGTGGGTTGGGCCGTCGGCGATGCGTTCTTACAAGAAAAACGTTTACCACCCCTACCAATGGCGCAACTGGTTCGACTTCGGCAACGGCGGCCTCGCCGATTTCTGCTGTCATGCGCTGAACCTGCCGGTGCGGGCGCTTCAACTGGGATACCCGCAGAAACTGGTCGTGAATCTGACCGACGGGAAGCAGACCCCGGACAAGGCGGCGCTGGAATATCATTTTGCCGCGCAGGGGGGAATTGCCGGCGCTGACGATCTACTGGCAAGGGGACGGCAAGCCGCCGGCGGAGGTGCTCGAGCCGCTGGGGACCAAGGTGGAGGGCCGCCGGCATTCAGGAGTCATGCTCGTCGGGGAGAAAGGGCGGATCTATACCAGCCTGTGGAATACCGATGGGCTCATCGGATTCCATGGCGAACAGTACATGACCGATGTGACGCAGCACCCGCAGGTCACTTCGATTCCCAAAACGCTGCCGCGCACCAGCGGGCATCACCAGGAATTTGTCGACGCCTGCCTGGGCAAGGGAAAGACCTTCTCCGACTTCGACACCGGCGGCAAGCTGACCGAGATCGGCTTGTCCGGCGTGGTCGCGCTGCGGGCCGGCAAGACCCTTGAGTGGGACGGGGAAAAGATGGAAGCGACCAATGACCCGGAAGCGAGCAAGTTTGTCCATCCGAAGTATCGGGAGAAGTGGGTGAGTTGAGACCGAGCCGACGGATCAAGGTGGCGGAACAGCCAACGGTTCGATTTGCGGGATGAGCGCTGGCACGTGCACGGTGGCCACTTTCCAAATCAGGCTGTCGTCGATTTCTCCATACTCGTGTGCCAGTCGATGGCGCTGTGCCATGATCGGCCGCCAGGGGATTTGAGGATGGGCGGCCTTGAACGGATCGGAGATGCCTCGCGCCGCTTCTCCGATGATTTCGATCTGCCGTTCCACCGCAGACCGGAAAAACAGGTCCTTCTCGTATTGCTCAAATGTTCGGCCCTGGACGAAGGCGGTAACTGCCCGTGCGGCTGCCAGCATGTCAAGCAGCCACGCCGCATCGCGCGCCGGATCGTTGCGCTCACGCGGCATAGATCACCCGGTGGCTGCTCATGATCGCCCGCCGTCGGATAGGGTTGCGAATACGGCCCATCTCGATCACGTCAACGCGTCGGCCGAACATCGCCTGCAATTCGTCCTGGATGTCGGGAGTATTCTCGAACGTGAAGCCGTGGCCGGGTTTGAATTTCAGCATCACGTCCACATCGCTATCGGGACCGAAGTCGTCGCGCAGCACTGACCCAAACAAAGCGAATTGCTCCACGCCATATTTGTCGCAGAATTCTTTGATGTGGTGCGTTGGCAATTGAATGCCCGATTGAGCGATCGTCATATCACCGTCCTTAAACAGTGGTAAGAATAATCGCCGGTGGCGGAGGGAGCAACGTACAGTACCAGTCTCCGACCTCGACACCGGCGCAAGCTGACCGAGATCGGCCTGTCCGGCTTCGTCGCGCTGCGGGCGGGCAATCAGTAGCACGACTCACCCGAATGAAGCGTTCCGTCTTCCTCGATGAAGATATAGATGCAACCGAGATCGCCGATCATGAGATCGTCTCCGCGGGGCTGCCATTTTCCCTCGGCGCATCGCGGTTCGGGAACATTTACCCAGGGATAGGGCTGGTGCGGGTCGGGTTGAACAGACGCAATCGTGCAAAGCGGTTGTCCGGGAAGCGAATCATCGCCCACTTGGATGAAGAATGGCGCCCGGCCAATTTGCGTAGCCTGGAGCTGTGGAATCCAATACGGAGACCACACATCTTTGCCGTAGCACCGCGGATACTTGGATTCGGTGGTCCGTACCGCATCCGGATAGCTGATCATGCGGCATCGATTTCCGAAACAAGGAGCGATCACCATCCGGTCCGCAGGCATGTCGGCGGATTGAACCAAATCCTGGATCCCAAGCGATTGCCATTCCAGGTGCAGCGGTTCGATCGACCCTTCTGAATTATCCCCGAAAACCAAAAGCAGATCGCCGGGCAGTTTCCCGACGATGTCGATGGAATTGGTGAAATTGAACTGGGCGATCAACGCCAATGGGCGGCCGGAGGGAGCACTTGGCCATTGCAGATTCCGAGACCGGTAAGGCAGGCCCCCTATTTTCGTCGCGAACCGATTCTCCGGCTCACCTTTGGACGTAACGAAAATGTCAACAGGAGCTCCTCGCCCCCAGTCGTATTGATCGACCATTCCGCGGCGCAACCACTCGACATTGCAGATGTCGCATGGGCTGGTGATGTCGCCGCCGGCGTAGTGGCCGTGCCGGTCTCGCAGCGGAAAACGCGATAGCCAGTCGTCCAGGTGGAATTCGTAGTTCACGGCAACGCTCCAGTAAGGCGATCGGACCCACACCGGATGGCCGGCACGGCGCGGATCCTATTCCACTTTACCAAGAGCGCTCGACGAGGTGACGGTTTATTAAAGCGGTCGGCGGCGAGGTCGTCAAAGACTTGGATTGCAATAGTCCGACGTAGCGATCCAGATTTTGGATGGGTGTTACATTGAGAGCCGGATCGCGCATCTCGTTGGACCGTGTATCGCAGTTGAATTCGAATCGTGAATACAAAGTCGCGGACCCATGGGGCCGGTGCCCCCTGGAACCCCCGAAAAGACAGCTTCGCGATGAGGAAGCCGCAGTGGCATCGGCCGCACCATGCTCGTCAGGAGTACCTTCCTGCGCGTGGTCCGTCCGTTGCGACTGCAGGCAGGAGAGAAACGCTCCGCGAAGGAACTTCGTGCCAGATGATTTTGCCTCTCGCCGAAGGGCGAACGAGAGGCAAAATCAACGTGCGGGGGGAATCGGTTCGTAGTGCGGCCTTCCCATCGGGCCTGAGCCTCAGAGTCGAGGACAGGCCGTCCCTTCTCTCGCCGCGAGCGGAGGATGAAAAACACGGGCTGCCTTCGACGTGGCTCAGGCCAGGAACTCCCCCATCACGAACTCACATCCCCACCATCGTTTTTGGCTCGAATTTCATCTCCTTAATTCGAGGCAAAAACCTCAAGCCCGAAGGTCATTCGCGGAGCATTTCACTCTCGCCCGCTGCTGCGAGCGACGTGTCACGCGGAAGCTGTAACTCAGCTGAGCATGGCACGATGCTCGCCGTAGCGGCTTCCTTTCAGCGTAGCTGTCTTTCAGGGGTTCCAGGGGCCACCGGCCCCATGGTCTTCGAATTCGTCTTCATCGACTGCAATTCAACCGCGTGAACAGCGTCGACGTGGATCGCAGAAGTATTCAGACCGGCGCCAGCAGCCCGATTCCGAAAGCCGAACTTCAGAAAGCAGACTGATAAAAGGAGGCCGTGTCTGGATTTTGCGAATTGGTCGAGCTCCATGGCTCGTCGGGGATGAGGCCGAAGTCCCCGGAGCGGAGGTCCATAAACTTGCGAAATTCAACGTGACCATCGACAAAGCCGCAATTGCCGCCGCCCTGGTGTGAGCTGGAGTAGTATTCGATGTCTTCGCCCATGAAATCGAAAAGGTGCCAGAATTGATATTGATCGAGGGTTTGGTCGTGGAATGAGTGGGACTGATTCGTGCTGCCGTCACTCGTGCGTATCCAGAGGGGCCGGCAGAATGCATCGGCGGAGTGGTAGCTCCATTCATCGAGGCAGATGATTTCGCTGGAGCGGGGAATCGTCGCAAGTTGCCGAGCGAGAACCACCGAATTGCCCTGGTAGTTCGTATCGCTGTAGGAGGTCGGGGCATAAACGGCACTAAAAGGCGGGGCCGGCAATATCCGGTCGACGCTCGGACATCGAAATTGACGGCTGGCGTTATCCAGGGACTCCGCGAGGAAATTGGGCGGCGCACTCGGATTGCCGAAGTCATTGACGTCCTGGATGATCGGACTGGGCAACCAGCCCCGGTTACTGGCGGCGTAAGCGTAGAGGCCCAATCCAATCTGACGGATATTGCTGGCGCAGACGACTTTCTGCGCCGCCGCGCGGGCGGCGTTGAGGGCGGGGAGGAGTATCGCGATCAGCACCGCAATGATGCCGATCACAACCAGGAGCTCGACCAGTGTAAATGCTTGTTTGCCGCGACGCGACATTGTGGGCCTTCAGTCTCTCCCGCATTACAAGTGTAGAGATGCAAATCTAACGAATGGGAGCAAGGCAATTCAACTCTAAACACTCAAAAGTGAACGAATCATATTTTTCATTCAATTCGATACCAATTTTTCCAGAAAGCGGCGAGTAGTTGAGAGGCATTATTAAAATGCCCATTGCCCGGGGTTACGGCGGCCCGGTTTCCACGGTTAACACATTGATGCCCCCAAACAGGCGGTAAAATGGAGAGTTTCGTACGCCTGATCCTGTCGAGCGAGCGCGAAGTGTATCGGTACATCTTCGCGCTGGTGCCCAATCATGATGACGCACAGGACATCTTTCAGGAAACGTCTGTAGCGCTGTGGCGGGATTTCGCGAAGTACGACGTTTCACGCCCGTTTGTGCCTTGGGCTTGCCGATACGCCTACTACGAAGTGCTCAATTTCCGAAAGCGGCGCCCACGGCATGCGACCCAATGGCTTGACGAAAAAGTCGTGGAGCTTCTGGCCGACGACTGTGCCGACCAGTCGGCCGAATTGAACCAGCGCCGCACGGCGCTGAGCGCGTGCATCGAGAAGCTTCCTTCGGCCGCAAAAGAATTGCTCGATCGCCGCTATAATCTGGGTCAGACAGTCCAGCAGATCGGCCGCGACAGCGGACGCAGCGTCAATACCCTTTACAAGGCAATGGAGCGGATCCGGCGCTGGCTGGCCGCCTGTGTGGATCACGGCGTCGCCGCCGCGGGGAGTGGCGTATGAGCGGCGCGTTGCCTGAACAGTCGCCGTCACGTTTGGAGGGGTTGGTCAGCGCCCTCTTCGACGAATCGCTGGCGCCGCAGGAAGCGAAGGAATTGAACGCCTTGCTCGCCACCGACTCCGAGGCGCGGCGCGCTATCTCCGCGCCGTGGATCAGGAGCTCGCGATCCGCCACATCTTCAGCGCTGGTGCTGATGTTTTGACCCATCTCGGAGATAAATCGCTTTTGCGGCTGTCCTCCGAATCGGAAACGCCGACGTTCGACTTGCGGGCGCTTTTGCCCACCGGGCACCCGGACTCCCCCGGTGACACCTATATCGGCCGCGCATTGCGATCGGAGACTCAACAGTCCCTACCGGCGTTGCTGCCATCCAAAAATCCCCGCGTCACGCCTTCGCGCTGGGGCTGGAAGCGCATCATCGGCGTTGCCGCGCTGATCGCCGTCGCCGCAACAATCGCTCTGGTCTTTAACGGGCAGACGCGGACGCCGGTCGCGGTTCTCGCCGCGGAATTGGATAGCCGATGGGCCCTGGACGGCGATCCGCCACCAACGGTCGGCGCGTTGCTCAAACCAGGGGAGTGCCGGCTTGAGGGTGGGGTCGTTCGCATTCGCTGTCTCGGCGGCGCCGAACTGATCGTCCATGCCCCCGCGCACTTCACGTTGCAATCCTCCAGCCAGCTGCGCCTTGAGGAAGGCCTCATTACCGCGGAAATTTCTCACGGGACGGGGCCGCTGCGGGTTGATACTCCATCAGCTCGCGTGATTGACCTTGGAACGTCGTTTGCGCTCGTCGTGGAGAAATCGGGCGCCGCCGAACTTCAGGTATTGGAAGGGAAGGTTCGCCTTGAGCCCGAATCGCGCGGCGGAATCCCTTCGACCTGGACCGCCGGCACCGCTGCCCGGGTCGAAGCCGGCGCTAAGACCGCCGCCCCCGCGCCGGCCCGATTGGACCAGTTTGCCCACGAGATGCCGCTGGTTGACCTTATTGACGTCGTGGCCGGAGGGGACGGCACGCAGGGAAAACGCGGACGTGGAATCGACGTAACGAGCGGCCTTGCGGCCTTCACCGAGCCGGAGGCCTGGCGGTACACGCTGAGCGGCGATGGGATGTTCCGCCCCGTCGGGCAAATGCCGCTGGTCGCAGGCGTCTTCGTTCCGCTCGGCGGCCCGCGTGAGCAGGTATTGGATCCCGACGGGCACACCTTCGGATTTCCTCAAACCGATGGAAAATCCTGGCATTTGCTTTGGGGGGGAACTTCGCTCCCCTTAAGCAACTGGAAAAACGAGCGTCCCGATTCGCCTTCGACCATCGGCGGGCGGGATTACGGGTCGGCCGGACACGGCGCCCTCTGGATGCACTCCAACAAAGGCGTGGCGTTTGACCTGGGCGCGATTCGGTCGGGACATCCCGATCGTCCGTTCACCCGATTTCGCGCCGAATGCCAAAACGTTTCAGCGACCGCCCCTGGAAAGGAAAACTTCTCCGAGCTAGCCGCCGTCTGGGTCTTCGTGGACGGCGAGCTGCGCTTCACCCGAGTGATCCGACGGAGCGATCCGGCGTTTTCCATCAGCGTTGATCTTTCCTCGGCGGATCACTACCTGACGCTGGTCAGCACGGACGGCGGGGACGGACATCACGGCGATTGGATCACGCTGGGAGACCCAAGACTCGAATGAGGTTCAGTTTGTCGCCGACATCAATACAACACCGCGCTTCTCCGCCGCCGCATGGCGACGTCAGGAGCGCATTTCCAATCGCTCCGCCCATAAACAGGAGGGAGCAAATGCATAGGAGGTTTGTCATGCGTCGTTTTGTTTTCGTTCTCGCGCTGGGTTCGGCCGCTGCTGCGGCCCAGGCTACGGGTATTACTGTAGCGAATTTCTCCTTTGAGAATCCCCCGTTGGCCAGCGGTGCATATCAAAGTAATGCCGTCATTCCGGACTGGGGACAGGATCCGGGCTTACCCAACTATTTGCACAATGACGTCCAGAACTTCATCGGGACCGGCTCTTACCCCACCACCGCCGGTTCACTGGACGCCCCCGCCGATGGGCAACAGGCTGTTTACGTCAACCAAGGCGACGTCTATCAGGATGTCGGCGCGCTGACGAAGAATACCACCTACACGCTCACCGTGGCGGCAGGTAACCAGCCCAATTATGGCCCGGGCTCGTCGGGCTATATTGGCCTGGTCAACGGCACGGACGACACCGGCACAGCATTGAGCGGCGCACCGGTCGGCCCGACCGGTGATCTCACTCACCCGTTGATCTCAGGCGCCTTCACTGACTTCACAACGTCGTTTACAACAGGCGGCAGCGTCAGCGGCGACCTCACCATCGTTCTGGCATTGAACGCTGGCGGAACCCAGATCGACTTTGATAACGTACGCCTGACTGCCGTTCCCGAACCAGCTTCACTGGGGCTGCTCGGCCTGGGCGCGGTTGGTATGCTGGCGCGCCGCAGGCGCATTTCGGGTTATTTTGAATGAGGTCTCGGTACATGCCAATTCGTTCCGCCGGTTTCACGTTGGTGGAACTTTTGGTCGTAATCGGCATCATCGCGATTTTGATCGCTTTGGTTCTTCCGGCGCTGAACGCCGCGCGCTGTCAGGCGCAACAGGTGGTGTGCGCCAGCAATATTCGCCAGATCGGAGAAGGGCTGTACCTGTATGCCGCCAATAACAACGACTGGCTTCCCAGCCCGGTCATCCAGGACGTGAACGGGTACGGCGAACCTAACGCTCCGCCAAACTTTTTAGTCGATGCGCTGGAGAACATGAATCACGTTCTGCATTGCCCGAGCGTCGATCGGATCCTGCCAAGCCCGCCCTTTGGCACCAGTACGCTCCCACTTCCATGAGCGACACCAGCTACATGGGAAATTCCGTCGTTATGGCGCGACGGCTGGCGAGTATTCCGCGTCCGACGGAACTCATCTGCGTTGACGAATGGAGCTATCACGCGGCAGATGCCTTTTACAGGCCATTGTGGATCGTGCTCGGCGACCCCAGTACTGACCAGCCTCATTTCATCCACAACCAGGCAAACGACTTGTATCAATCATGGCACCTGTATGATTTCATGGGGGAGATGATCGAATACTACTCCAGCCAACACCAGGACGGCGGCAACCTGCTGTTTGTGGACGGTCACGTTGAGTATCGCAAATACGTGAACCTTCGCTCCGGCGATTTTGGATTGATCCCCGACGAGCCCTGGAGCACAACGAACTCGCAGGATCCCGACACGGGTTCTGTTTACCAATCGGCGTTTTGATCAACAGGGCGACCAACCGAGTCGCCCCGGAAGCAGAATAGACAGTCGCGGAGACTAATGCATCGGCCAAGTCAGTGATGTGATTCCCGCGTTTTCCAGACCGTTTCGTGTTTTGCGCAATTCCGAACTGATGCGGCCCCGGCGCCGCGAAACAAGGAGCCAGTCATGTCCAAGCGCTTGCGGAGCGAGAGTTTCTCTAAACAAGTCAATCGCAGAACTCTGAAGAGCAGGCAGGTGTCGGCGGCGGCGCGCGATACGGTCCTCAGCCGGTGCATGTTGGAGCGACTGGAAACCCGGCAGATGCTGTCGATGACCATTCCGATTTTCAACGGCGATTTCGAAGCGCCAACCGTCTGGGTCTCGACCTCAAGCGGCACCGTCGGCCAGGAAACCGTCGTGCCTGGCCCGCAGGGCTCCTGGCAGTCCGCCGGGCAGGACCAGCCGGCGAATACGAACATACTGGATCCGCGCTTTGGCACGCCCGGCTGGGCCAAGACGGCCCAGGGCGGAGGTGGACCCGGCGAAAATACCGAAGGAATCTACAGCGAGCTGAATGACACGGGATCCAACCAGAACGTTTACTACAATCTCGTGAACGGCCAGTTGCCTGCGCCGGCGAGCGGCACCAATCTCCTGAATATCATACCCGCCAACGGCGGCGTCTATAACATCTGGATTGATCAGCAGCCCGACACCGGAAGCTCGAACCCCGGCGACAGCCTTTCGCATTACGACACCAACTATCCGCCGATGATCGCCGCCACGACGGCCATTGCCGGCCACACCTACCAGGTGACGGCGGCCCTGGGCAATCCGCTGGTCAACGGAAGTGCCGGGCTCGGCGCCAGTGTCGAGATGGACTTTACCATCGGTGCAGGCACCTACTACGAGCCGAGCGGCACGAATAGCTGGAACTACGTGACCGGCAAAGCGAACCCGCCCCAACCCGGCGACAATTCCCTGGACTACAGCGGCTACGGCAACACGGTGGCCTCGATCACCACCGACAGCACGTGGAACAACCTGGCGGCGGGTTCGTTCAGGGCGATCACGCTCCAGTGGACGTGCCCGGCCGCTGACGCCGGCCTTCCGCTGAACGTCATGTTCGTCTTTCGCTGCGGCCCCGAGCAGGTGTCCATGGACAACGTGCAGCTCGTCGACCTCACGGCCTCTTCGATTATTCCCCACGCCCCCACCGCTCTGACGGCCACAGCCGTCGCTTCGAACCAGGTCAACCTGAGCTGGACCGACACCACCAACGACGAGACGGGATTCGAGGTCGACCGCTCCACCAGCTCCGACTTCACTCAGAACCTGACCAAGATCAATACGACCGGGACAACGACTTCATACAGCGACACGACCGCCTCGCCCAATACCACCTACTACTATCGCGTATGGGCGACCAACGGCGGCAACCTTTCTACGACTCCGTCAAACTCGGCAACCGCCACGACCAACCCGGGACCTTATACGGTCCCCAACTTTTCATTTGAGAATCCGGCACTGTCAAACGGAGGCTATAGCAACAACCTCCTCACCAACTGGACCATCGGCACGATCACGACCAATGAGTCTGCCGGGGTGCAGAATAACACCGGCTCTTCTTACTTCAGCAGCGTGCCCGATGGATCGCAGTTTGCCTTCATCAATGCGGATTCCAATGGCAGCGGCTACAACTCTTCGAATACATTGACCTCGTCCGTGCTGGGAACAGTATCAGGCGGGCAGAACTACACGTTGACGGTCGCCGTCGGCAACCGGCTTGACTCCAATTATGCCAACAACGGAACCTACACGATCAGCCTGCTGGATGGGGGAACGGTTCTGGCCAGCCAGACCTACTCCGGTTCGTCGATCACGCCCGGCGCCTGGCACGATCTGAGCCTTGCTTATACGACTGCCGCCAACGTCGCGACCGGAAATCTCCAGATTCAATTGGGCTTCGCTACAGCCGGCTATACGAGCGGCAATGTGTTCGGTCAGGGAAATTTTGACAATGTGCGTTTGACGTCCGGCACGCAGAAGACGCTTCCCCAGCCCCCCACCGGCCTGACGGCCACGGCCGCCTCTTCCAGCCAGGTCAACCTGAGCTGGACCGATACCGCCGGCGATGAGACCGGCTTCCAGATCGACAGAGCTACCAGTTCCGACTTCACCCAGAATCTGACGACGAAGGCGATTACCGGGACCACCACCTCGTACAGCGATACGACTGTCACGTCCGGCACGACCTACTACTACCGCGTTTGGGCGACCAACGCGGGCAATCTTTCGGCAACCCCGTCGAATACGGCAAGCGTCACGCCCAGCTCGGGTGGAACCGTGCCTATCACGGTGCCCAACTTTTCGTTTGAGAATCCGGCACAGTCGAGCGGAGGTTACAGCAACAACACGCTCACAAGCTGGACCATCGGCACGACTCCGGGCAATGATTCGGCCGGTGTACAGAATAATACCTCCACTTACTTCAGCAGTGTGCCCGACGGATCTCAGTTTGCGTACGTCAATACTGATTCCAATGGCAGTTACTATAATGCTTCGGATTCCCTGACTTCGGCCTCGCTGGGGACAGTATCCGGCGGGCAGAGCTACACGCTGACGGTTGCCCTGGGCAACCGGCTTGACGTCAATTATGCCAACAACGGAACCTACACGATCAGCCTGCTGGATGGGGGAACGGTTCTGGCCAGCCAGACCTACTCCGGTTCGTCGATCACGCCCGGCACCTGGCATGATCTGAGCCTTGCTTACACAACTGCCGCCAACGTCGCGACCGGCAATCTCCAGGTTCAACTGAGTTTTGCGACAGCCGGCTACACGAGCGGCAATGCGTTCGGTCAGGGAGATTTTGACAACGTACGGCTGACCTCATCGGGCACACAGAGCACGCCTCCCCAGGCTCCAACCGGCCTGACGGCGACCGCTACCTCTTCCAGCCAGGTCAACCTGAGCTGGACCGATACTGCCGGCGACGAGACGGGATTCCAGATCGACCGCTCCACCAGCTCCGATTTCACGCAGAACCTGACCAAGGTAACGACCACCGGGACCACAACTTCTTACAGCGACACGACGGTCTCGGCTGGAACGACCTACTACTACCGCGTTTGGGCGAGCAAGGGAGGTACCCTTTCGACCACGCCGTCCAATACGGCAAGCGTGACGACCGGCGTGGGCGGAGCTGTGCCTATCACGGTGCCCAACTTCTCATTTGAGAATCCGGCACAGGCAAACGGAGGCTACAGCAACAACACCCTCGCAAATTGGACCATCGGCGCCACTCCGGGGGTCAGTACAGCCGGGGTGCAGAACAATACCGGAACATCGATCTTCAGCACGGTCCCCGACGGGACTCAGTTCGCGTATGTCAATGCTGATTCCAATAGCAGTTACTATAACTCTTCGGATACCTTGACCTCGGCGTCGCTGGGAACGGTAGCCGGCGCAGACTTATACATTGACGGTCGCCCTTGGCAACCGGCTCGATACACCCTCAGCCAACAACGGTACTTACACGATCAGCCTGATGGATGGCGGAACGGTTCTGGCCAGCCAGACTTACTCCGGCTCGTCGATCACCCCCGGCACATGGCATGATCTGAGCCTTGCTTATACCACTCCCATCAATGCCGCTGCCGGCAGTCTGCAGGTTCAACTGGGCTTCTCCACCGCCGGTTACACGACGGGCAATCCGTACGGTCAGGGAGATTTTGACAATGTACGGCTGACGTCAATCGCTGCGACCAACGCCGGTTATTCAATTCCCAACTCTTCATTTGAGAGTCCGGCACAGTCAAACGGCGGATACAGCAACAACACCCTTACAAACTGGACCATCGGCACGGTACCAACGAATTACAGCGCCGGGGTGCAGAATAACACAGGCACTTCTTACTTCAGCAGCGTGCCCGATGGATCTCAGTTTGCCTTCATCAACGCTGACTCGGACAGCAGCAGCTATAAATCTTCGAATACACTGACCTCCGGGCGCTGGGAACAGTATCAGGCGGGCAGAACTACACGTTGACGGTCGCCGTCGGCAACCGGCTTGACTCCAATTATGCCAACAACGGAACCTACACGATCAGCCTGCTGGATGGCGGAACGGTTCTGGCCAGCCAGACCTACTCCGGTTCGTCGATCACGCCCGGCGCCTGGCACGATCTGAGCCTTGCTTATACGACTGCCGCCAACGTCGCTCCCGGAAATCTCCAGATTCAACTGGGCTTCGCCACCGCCGGCTACAAGAGCGGCAATGTCTTCGGTCAGGGAGATTTTGACAACGTACGTCTGACATCGGCCACGCAGACCGCGCCTCCTCAAATGCCCACCGGTCTGACGGCCACGGAGGCTTCATCCAATCAGATCAACCTGAGCTGGACCGACACCGCGAACGACGAGACCGGTTTCAGCGTAGACCAGGCCACCAACAGCACGTTCACAATGGGCCTGACCACGGTGACGGTGCCCGCAACCTCGACCACTTACAGCGCCACCGGTTTGTCCAGTGGCACGGCCTACTACTACCGCGTGCGCACCACCAACAATGTCGGGCCTTCCACCAACACGGCCACGGCGAGTGCCACAACGGGCGTCCCCACGGCTCCGAATGCGCCCAGCGCCCTGACGGCCACGGCTGTCTCTTCCAGCCAGATCAATTTGGGCTGGACGGATAACTCCAACAACGAAACCGGTTTCAAGATCGATGAAGCCACCAACAGTACATTCACAACGGGCCTGACCACGGTGACCGTGGGCGCCAACGTTACGACCTACAACGCAACCGGGTTGTCGGCCGCGACGGCATACTACTTCCGCGTCCGGGCCACTAACTCTGTCGGCGATTCGGCCAACACATCCACGGCCGGCGCCTCGACCAGCAGTGCCATTACCATCCCCGACGCATCGTTCGATCAGGCGACGACGGGTCAATTTACCAGCGTACCCTCAAGTGGCACCGGCACGGTCACGGCTCCCATCACTGGTTCTATTCCAGGTTGGAATGTGACCATAACCCCGACAACATACGGCGGGGGAGCCTACAACGGCTGGGAGCCGTTCGCGCAGGTCTTCCCGACAGATCCTTCCAGCGGCGACTACATGCCATCGGATGACGGCAGTCAGCATCTCAGCTTCTTCGGCGGAGAGCTCTTCGCGGGCTACCCCTGGCAATCTGGCTGGCCGGGATACGGGATCATACCGGGCCAAACAGATCAATTGGCATCCGCAGCACCCTTGGCCACATCGGTGGCGGGCGCTACGTACACCGCTACGATCGCCGTCGCGGATCCCCTGTGGCAGACCGTGAATCATCAGACATTCGCGCAGGAAGTTGCGAGCGCTCAATCGGCCTTTGGAAGCGGCATCACCGCTTCACAGGTGGCTGCCAATAACGTTTGGATTGCCACTCCGAAGTTCGAACTCGATATCGTCGCCAACGGAGTCGTAGTAGGCAGCGCCACCCTCGCCGCCGCGACGCAGGCCTCCACCGAGGCCGGAACAGCCGCGGCCGCCGGCCAGTGGTATACCCTTACCGCCACCTGGACAGCCCCGACGAGCGGCCAGGCCATCACGCTCCAGGCCAGTGCGTCCCAGATTGCCGAGGGCGCGTACAATCTGGGTCACACGCTCTCGGAATCTGAAGGGCCCGATGCGTGGACCAGCACTTCTGCCTCGTTTGACGCCGCCACTCTGAAAGTTTCGGCTCCCGTTACCGGCGGTCTGACCGTTCCCACCGGCTTGACAGCCACCGCCGCCTCTTCCACCAAGGTCAACCTGAGCTGGACCGACACCGCAAACGATGAGACGGGCTTTGAGATCGACCGCGCCACCAGTTCCGACTTCACTCAGAACCTGACCAAGGTAACGACGACCGGAACCACGACCTCGTACAGCGACACGACCGTCTCGTCTGGCACGACTTACTACTACCGCGTATGGGCAACCAACGCCGGCAACCTTTCCGGCGCCCATCCAATACGGCTAATAGCACGCCCGGCGCGGGTACAGCCGTGCCTGTTTCCGTCCCCAATTTTTCGTTTGAAAGTGCGACACAGTCGAGCGGAGGTTACAGCAACAACAGCGTCGCAAACTGGACTATTGGCACGACTCCGGCAAGTTATACCGCCGGGGTACAGAACAACACCTCCACCTACTTTAGCAGTGTTCCCGACGGATCTCAGTTTGCGTATATCAATGCCAACTCGAGCAGCAGTGTTTATAGTTCTTCGGATACCCTGACCTCGGCCGCGCTCGGTACGGTGGCCGGAGGAAAGACTTACACGTTGACAGTCGCCGTCGGCAACCGGCTTGATACGCCCCTGGCCAACAATGGAACGTACACCATCAGCCTGGTGGATGGCGGAACGATTCTGGCCAGCCAGACCTACGCCGGCTCGTCGATCACGCCCGGCACCTGGCATGATCTGACCCTTACTTACACTGCTCCCGTCAATGTCGCTGCCGGCAGTCTCCAGGTTCTACTGGGCTTCTCGACAACCGGGTATACGGCGGGCAATGCGAGCGGTCAGGCAGATTTTGACAATGTGCGGCTGACGTCGATGTGATCTGCCACGATGGATGATTCCAATTCAATGACTCAAAGAGGGTGACCGCGGAAACCTCTTTGGGCGACTGCCCACGGATTCCGCGCGGTCGGCTTAAGCCTCTACGAGGTCATGTAGAACGCGCCGGCCATTGCCTCGATCATGTAGAACATCCGTGCCACCGGCGATATCGGGACGATGTCCCCGGAGCCAACAGAACTCAGCGTGACGTAGCTGAAGAAGATGGCTGTGAAGCCCTTCATTTGATCGTGCGGCCAAAACGGTCCGCAACGACAATCCAGCGTCGGCGTCCCATGGCCAGCGCTGCGTTGATCAACACAACTGTCACGAGCACCGAAGTAATGACCTGGCCGATTCCATACGGGGTGAGGAAAGGAGCGATGATGATGAACAGGAGCAGGGCAATGAGAAGCCGCGTCGACGGGATTCGCAATGCTGACGCCCGAACCACGTGTCGCCACGCCGGCCTGTCTGACTCGGAAACTCGGATGCTCAATCGTTTGTTCTGACATAAATGCGTCGCTCAGCCGCAGGTTTTAGGATTATCCGAGTCGGGCCGACGTTTGTCTGCCCAGCAGAAAAGCTCGTGGCAGAAGATGGATCAGGCCTTGGCCCTTCGGCAGAGATTTCAACTTCAATTTTCACAGTTCGTTCACCGCTGAGCAACCGCGCACAGTTTGACGGCGACGCGAGGCGGACTATATTCCCTGCCCGAGCCGGCGTCGCTGGGCATACTGGTCCCCGGCCTATTCATAACCCTGTCGCGTCGGCGCCTCACATCGGCTTGCGATGATGGGCGTTGCCTTTCGCGTCGGTGACGCGAGCAAGAATTGTCTCCGGGTTAGCTTGAGCATTGCCTCGTAATCGCTTGATCACGTCCAGCAGCCGGCTTGCGACTTCACCGAATGTCAAACCGATCCAGATTCATCACCTTGTCCCACGCCGCCACAAAGTCGTGGGCGAATTTCTTGCTGGCGTCCGAGCAGGCGTAGACTTCGGCCAGCGCCCGCAGCTCAGAATTGGAGCCGAAGACGAGATCGACGCGCGTGGCGGTCCACTTGATCGCGCCCGTGGCGCGGTCGCGGCCTTCGAAGAGAGTCGCATCGCTGCTCGTCGGCTTCCACTCGGTGCCCATGTCGAGCAGGTTCACGAAGAAATCGTTGGTCAGTGACTCGGGGCGTTTGGTGAAGACGCCGTTCTGGCTGCGGCCCTCGTTGGCGTTGAGGACGCGCAGGCCGCCGAGGAGGACGGTCATCTCCGGGGCGCTGAGTGTCAGGAGTTGCGCCCTGTCGATCAGCAGATGCTCGGCGGGAATGACGAAGGGGTGCTTGAGATAGTTGCGGAAGCCGTCGGCCTGGGGTTCGAGGAATTCGAAGGAATGGACTTCGGTCTGGTCCAGCGTGGCGTCCATGCGGCCGGGCGTGAAGGGAACGGAGACGTCATGGCCCCCCTTCTTCGCGGCCTGCTCGACGCCGGCGCAGCCGGCCAGGACGATCAGGTCGGCCAGGGAGATTTTCTTGCCGCCGCTCTGCGCCTGTTGAACTCTTGGCGGATGACTTCGAGGGTTTTCAGCACCTTGGCGAGTTGCGCGGGCTGGTTGACTTGCCAGTCCTTCTGCGGCGCGAGGCGGATGCGTGCGCCGTTGGCGCCGCCGCGTTTGTCGGAACCGCGGAAGGTGGAGGCCGATGCCCAGGCGGTTGAAACCAGCTGTGAAACGGTGAGGTCGGAGGCCAGCACCATTTTCTTGAGCGCGGCGGCGTCAGTGTCGTCGATCAGCTTGTGATTGACGGCGGGAATCGGGTCTTGCCAGATCAGCTCCTCGGCGGGAACCTCCGGGCCGAGATAGCGGGCGCGCGGACCCATATCGCGGTGCGTCAGCTTGAACCAGGCGCGGGCGAAGGCGTCGGCAAACTGGTCGGGGTGGGCAAGGAACCGCCGGGAGATTTTTTCGTAGGCGGGATCGGTGCGCAAAGCGATGTCGGTGGTCAGCATCGATGGGGCGATCTTCTTCGACTTGTCGTGCGCGTGCGGGACGGTGCCTGCACCGGCGTCCCCCTTCGGCTTCCACTGCTGAGCGCCGGCGGGACTTTTAGTCAGTTCCCACTCGTAGCCGAGGAGGTTCTCGAAAAAGTTGTTGCTCCATTTTGTCGGCGTGGTGGTCCAAGTCACTTCCAGGCCGCTGGTGATGGTGTGAGCGCCTTTGCCCGTGGCGTAGCTGTTTTTCCAGCCGAGTCCCTGCTCATCGAGGCCGGACGCTTCTGGCTCGGGCGCGACATGCGACGTGGGAGCAGCGCCGTGAGTTTTGCCGAAGGAGTGGCCGCCGGCGATCAGCGCGACGGTCTCTTCGTCGTTCATGGCCATACGGCCGAAGGTTTCGCGGATGTCGTAGGCGGCCTTCATGGGATCGGGATTGCCGTCGGGGCCTTCGGGATTGACGTAGATCAGGCCCATCTGCACCGCGCCGAGCGGATTTTCCAGCTTGCGGCTGTGCATCTCCCGACCCGAGTCATCGGAAACGGTGACGCCGCCGGCCTTATCGACGCCGGGCGAGCCGTGGGCGTAGCGGATGTCGCCTCCGAGCCAGACCTTCTCGGCGCCCCAGTAGACATCATGGTCCGGCTCCCAGGTGTCCTCGCGCCCGCCGGCAAAGCCGAAGGTTTTGAAGCCCATGGTTTCGAGGGCGACGTTGCCGGTGAGAATCATGAGGTCGGCCCAGGAAAGCTTGCGGCCGTATTTCTGCTTGATCGGCCAGAGGAGCCGGCGCGCCTTATCGAGACTGACGTTATCCGGCCAACTGTTGAGCGGCGCGAAGCGCTGCTGTCCCCGCCCCCCGCCGCCGCGGCCGTCGCCGGTACGATAGGTGCCGGCGCTGTGCCACGCCATGCGAATGAACAACGGTCCGTAATGGCCGAAGTCCGCCGGCCACCAGTCCTGCGAATCGGTCATCAGAGCCGCGAGATCTTTTTTCACCGCCGCCAGGTCGAGGGTCTTGAACTCTTTGGCGTAATTGAATTCCTCGCCCATCGGATCGGACTTGGCCGAATGCTGATGCAGCAGATCGACCCTCAACTGTTTCGGCCACCAGTCGCGGTTGGTGGTGCCTTTGCCGGCGGTGTGATTGAACGGGCATTTGGATTCGGTTGACATGCGTGATCTCCTTCGTCGTGTTGAATTCGTTATTTTTGCATCGGGCCGAGATCCGCGGGTGAGGCTCGATCCCGTAAAGATCGTTATTCTTGCGTATTCGAAGACGCATGTGAAATAGGTGACACCTATCTCGAGACATGCGTATTGCCTATGCCCCGGCGATGGGCATCAAAAGCGACAGCGATATGCGAAATTCACGGAAGCGAACCCCTGGTTCGATTGCAGAGAGCCGCCACGTCGTTGGCACTAAGCACATAATCAAAAATCTGCATCTGGTCGATCACTCCATTGAAGAAGGAATTGCTTCCGCCGCTCTTGATCGCTCCGATCCAGAGATTTCCATTTGAGCGATGTGAGCCGACGGAGCCGGTGCCGCTTTTGTCGAGAACGCCGTCCACATAAATCCGGATCGCCCCGGTTTTGGAATCGTGCGTGGCGACAAGATGGTGCCAGGCGCCGTTATTGATGGCGGCCGTCGACGTCAGCGTCGAATCCGGCTTCCCCATTCCAAAGGCGAAATGGCCGCCCTTCACCGACGTTGCAAAGTCAGCACCAGCGGCGAAACCGTCCACCAGGCCGTGGCCCTGGGAGTCGACGGCTGTCCCGCCCGCGTCAGTCGTACGAACCCACATCACAACGGAAAAGTTGTCGAGGTTGGGACTGGGGATTTCGATATACGAACTTTTTCCGTTGAAGGAGGCCGCCTGCGAACCGAGGCCGGGCACATAGCTGATGTCGTGGGGCGTGCCGTTGTACCTGCCGGCCATATCCAGCGCATTTCCCTCGAAGGGAAATTGCGCGATCGGCGGACCGTTCGTACTGATGCCACACTCCACCGACAGATCGACCGCCTCCAACTCGCGGAGGTGATCGAAAGCCTGGGCGATCGAAAGCAAATTGCTGGCCCCGACCGGATTGGGTATGTCGGCGATGTCGCGGCCGGGATAGGGATTCATGTCGACGTTCAGCGTCGAAATCAGATTCGCCGACTTGCCCACGCGCGTGTTCGACGCCCCGGGAATAGCTGTTGCCCATGAGAATCATGTCGATGGGATTTGAGCCGCTCTGGCTGAACAAGACGGGATACTTGTTGTTCCAGTTTCCCATCATGCCGCCGCCGTAGAAGAGGCGGCCGGCATAGTTTTCGACGTTGACCATGTATTGCGGCGGCTGATCGCCGCAGGCGTTGTTGCCGCTGCCGGTGTTGAATCCCTGAATCGTGACGCGGCCGGTTCCCGTCCCTTTTCCGCGCAGCATATGCACGTCGTGGAAGCATTGCTCGACGTAATAATCGCCGAAGACCAAGTCCTGATTGTCATCGACGACGACGTTGTAAGCGCCCTTCGTCTGGCCGCCCCCTTCGGTGAAGAGCGCGCCGAGGAAGCCGGTCTTCGGACCGTGCCCGGATACGGTGATGCATCCGCTGTTGGCGAGATATTTACAGAGAATCTGCGCGGGCCCGCAATTTTGCACGGTCATCGGCCCATCGAGATGCGGGATGAAGACCGTGGAGCCGGCCGGCAAATCGCTCAGCACCAGGCCCGGCGGGTTGCCGATATTCCAGCCGGCGCCGGGGTTTCCCAGGTTGAACCCGCCGATATGAATCCCATCGAAGACGACGGAGCTGGGCGCCGGTCGAGGTCTCACTGATCGCGGCGACCGTGTTGTCCTGCGCGGTCAATCGCAGGAATTCAACCCGGAGATTTTGCGGCGACGTGACGGCCAGCATGGCGGCGTTTTTCTTCCCCCACCAGCAGAGCTGCGTGCTGAAGCCATTGCCTTCGACTGTGTAATTGCCGCCGGCGATGTTGATCGTCGCGGCGATGTTGAACAGGCCGGTCGGAATATGAACGATCGATCCGTTGTTGGCGGCGCGTGCGTCATCCACCGCTTGTTGAAGAGCGGTGGTGATATCGGGAATTCCGTTCTCATTGGCCGGCGTACTCCAGGCCTGGCGATACGGGGGCTGCGAGATATCCAGGAGATGGGTTCCACCGGCCGGGTAAGTCGAGCGCAGAAACGTCTGGCTTGCGCCCGTCAGGGTCAGCGTGCCGAATCGAAGTCCCGGCGGCACCTGGACAACGCTGGCCTTGGCGTCCGCCTTGATATGCGGAGTCGCCGGCGGCCAGTCCGCCGCATAGTTGTTGGAGAGCGTCAGGTGGCTCTCGATGTCAACGGTGGCGGAAGCGATCAGACCACTGGCGTGGGCCGGAGGATGGGTAAACGTGCAATCGAAGACGGTACTGGGCCCCGCGCGATGAAAGCTGATGGCGTAGGGCGCGTTGCTCCAGCCATCCACCGTGCAGTCTTCGATGATATTGGCGTCGAGCGGATTGCCATCCGATCCGGGATCGGCAAAGAAGTATGCGCCGCCGACTGATGTGCAGTGGCGCATGTGGTTATCGCCGCCGCCCAGGATGTCGGCGACGGTGCAATGATCGAAATGGCAGCTCTCGATCGCATTCCCGCCGCCGGTGTAGAGGTTGACGCCGACGCCGCAGTTTTCAAATTCGCATCCCTCGACGAACCAGCAGAAGAAATTGCCGATGTTCCACGCCTCCACGACGCCGGTCCCGCAGTTGAGAAAGGCGCAGTTGAAGATCTGTGTCTCACCCGTCAGCCCGGCGGGGTAACCGCTGATGATCGCGGCCGGCGGTGGCGCCGGCGTCGTGATCCGCTGTCCTTTCCCATCGAGATAAACGTAAGAGGCTTTGGCAGTAAAATCGTGGAACGACTCATTCTCGTGGCGGATGCCTCCTGAATAAAACTGATAGGAACATTCCTCGTAAGCCGCCGCCGCAAGATTATTGCCGAGCCAGGTCAGGCCAAGATAGCGCAGGTTGCCCGAAGCGCTGGGCCAATACATCGCGCCGCCGGACGCGCCGGCCCAGGAGATTTTCGTGTCGCTGCCGCAGCCGATGAACGAGACACCCGAGACGTGATCGATTCGGAGTGTCTGCGTGATCTTGTAAGTTCCGGCCGGAAAATAAACGGTCAGATATGCGCCATTATTGTGATTCTGGATGTAAGTGAAGATCGCCTGAATGGCGGCCGTGTCGTCGGCGACGCCGTCACCCACGGCGGCTCTTGTATCCCGCAAACGCCGCGATGGCGGCGGGATTCTTCACGTTGATCCAGTCCGACCGCGGCGTCCAGGACATCGGCCCGATGTCCAGTGCCGCCGGCGCGCGGCCGGCGTTTAAATGCAGCAGTGCGATGAGAAAAATGACCGCTTTGAACGTGCAGTAACGTAACATTTGATTGTTCGAAAATTACTCGAATCAAGATGAGGTGGCAAAGTTCGCTGTATGATTTCGCCTCGTACAAGATTTCATTCCTTTTCCTGTGGCACGGCTTTCCAAGCCGTGGCTGCGGTACGCCGCAGCAATCGACGGCCTGCAGTGAGCGTAGCCGAATCCTAACCCGTCGATGAAAGCAATAGCGAAGCGTTCTTCAATTTTGAATGCGAAGAACGCTTCGCTCTTGCAGCTTTGGCTGGAGTACCAGCCAAGGTGCCGGAGTACCGGCACCCACGGCTTGAAAAGCCGTGCCACAATAAGGTCCGCGTGAAGTGTCACGCACCCATCCTTCGACGGTGAGGAGTTCGGTCAGAACACGCCGCGTGCGATCTATGGTAGAACATGCGGGTCCTGTTTTGCGGAGGCGGACATGATGCAGTTTCGTTGTGGCGAATGTGGAAGCCGGATCGCGGTGGCCAAAAGACATCTCGAACGGCTGTGCCAATGCCCCGAATGCGGCGGGGTGACTCATCCCCTTGCCGAACAGCTCGAAACGGGCCGCCGCTGCTGCGAAAACTGCGGCGACAAAATCGGCCGGCTGCAAAAGCTCAGGAGGTTCAGGAATCATATTGTCTGCAACGAGTGCCACGCGGCATTAAGCGAGCCGCCGATTGAGCGAACGCCGGTTGCGATCGCGCAAATGATCCCGGCTGCACGAGCAACGGAGATCACCTCTCCGAACGCAGAACCGGTGGTCGTTCGGACCCGTCCCTCTTTAGAGGAATCGCCGATTCACACCGCCGCCGCGGGGCAAGTCGTCAACGATCTTCATGCCGGCGCGCTCGGCGTGCTCGTTGGGTTCGGGATTCTCACCGCCGCCTTTCTCCTGGCGATGACCGTTCTCAGCTATATCGGGCTGTTTGTGACCGTCCTGGTCTTCGGCTTTCTCCTGGTCCTGGGCATACAGCGATTGTGGCGCGGGACCGCGATGCTGCGGACGCGCGCCCTGGATTTCAAGTTGATCCGATCGGAACAGGGAACGGGAAAGATGGCGCTCGCGCTGGCCGGATCGTTCAGGACCCGCAGGCCGGTCGCGGCGGCCATGGGGCTGGTCGCCCTGCTGATCTGCGCCGCGTTTTTCTCCGTTTTGTCGATGTCGGGATTTGCGATGCGGATGGTTGCGCGGAGATAGGGGCAACGCTTACTTCGTGCGCGGCTCTTAGAGGCTCGTCAGGCGTTTGATCGGCTTGCATACCGACATTCGTCGGATATATTCAGATCTCACCGCGACAAGGGCGCCGTCGGACAGGAGGTCCTAAACGGCCGATTCCAAGGATGGAATGTATGAGCAGATCTCGCATTATCAGCGGCATACTCACGGCACTTTTTCTGGTCACCGGCGGATGCCACAACAATTCCACGCCGCCGCCGTCCAATCCACCGCCGCCGCCGGCGGCGCCGGGGTACTCGGCGGGAATCCGCCATGATTCGCCTCAACCCGCGACCGGGCCCGCCGACGAGGATATCCGCGGCACGGCTGAGGTGCTTGCGCAGAAGGCGGCGAACTACGCCAAGACGGTGGAACCGCTGTTGAATCAGCGCGGCGGCGCGAGCACGGAACCGTCGGTTGCCACAGCGATCGATCCGGATGCGCTGAGCCTTGGATCGCAGCGGGCCAATGCGCATCCCCGTCGTACTGCGGCAAATGAGTCGCGGAGCGTCCCGCCGGAAACAAAACCAGCCGGAGCAACAGGGCAAAATGCGCATTCCAACGGAGCCGAATCGAGGACGCAGATTGCGACCACCGACGGGGGCATTCCCCCGGAGATCTCGGCGCTCACCGTCGGCGACCTGGACCGCAAACTCAGCCAGCATGTCAAGGATTACCCGCAGGACCTGCCGGGCCAGCTCGATTACCAGCTCCTGCAACTGGTTCGTGGCGAGGCGGTTCCGCAGCTTCCGGTGATTGCCGGGCTCAACAGCGAAGACCGCGAGGTGCTCGCGGCCCTGATGGACGGAATCAGCAACTTCCGCACCTCTGTCCGGGCCGACGGCAATCTGTTGCTTTCGAAAAAGGTACGCCCCCTGCTCGAACTGGGCGAGCGGCTGCGCAGCCAGGCGGAGCTAACCATCCCAGTCGTTGCCCTTTGCCGGAAAGTGGACGGGTTTGGCGTATACGAACCGATCGAGCCCACCCGCTTTCCCGCCGGCCGTGAAAATCCTGCAATTGTTTACTGCGAGGTGGAAAATTTTTCGTCACAGCTCGACGAGCAGAAGCGCTGGACGACGATGCTGGCCGAGGAGGTGGTTCTCTACGATGAACAGAACGGGCTGGAAGTCTGGCGGGAAAAACAAACCCGTTCGATCGTGGACTATTCGCGCAATCGCCGCCACGATTTCTTCCTTGTTAAAATGATCAAGCTGCCGGCCAATCTGACCATCGGCCGGTACCTGCTGAAGGTAAGCGTGGTGGATCAACAAGTGCAGCGCGTGGCGGAAAATACGGTGGCAGTAGAAATCGTCGCTCAGTGACGAATTCTGGATCGTAATCTTAATCCTAATCGTAATCGATCGAAGAGGATTACGATTAGGATTAAGATTAAGATTAAGATTACGACCAAAGAATCTTTCCCCGCTCACTTCACGGCGATCTTCCAGATCGCCCAATCCCCACCGCGATTGGAGCGGAAATAGATAAAACGCCCGCTGGGATCCCACGACGGGCAATCATCCCAGCTTCCATTGGCGGTGATGCGGATGGGATGTTCGGGGTGGTCCACGTCCAGAACCCAGATGTCGTAATTGTTGCGGCCGTCCTCATCGGTTCCGCGATCCGAGACGTAGGCGATGCGATTGCCGTCGCGCGACCAGGTTGCGTCGAATTCGTCGGCGTCGGCGTCGTTGGTCAGCGGGGTCGGTACGCCGCCACGATCCGGAACACGGTAGATCCGCCGTTTGCCATTCTTTTCGCTGATCGCGGTGTAAAGGATTGAATCGGCCTTGGGACTGATTCGCGGCTGAATGCCCCCCTCTCGCGTGAGGTCTGTGCGCGAGTTGGATCCGAGCTGTGTCATAAAGAGCCGCGCATCGAGGCGCGTATCGATCAGTGCTTCGTACAACAGCCGGGGTTTGGGGTCGGAATCCACCGACGGCCAAAGGTCATTTTCATCACCACTGGTGAGTTGGTTCATGGCCGGGTCGCCGACGGCCGACATTTCCCAGACGCTCATTCGCTTTCCGCCGCGATTGGATGCAAAGACGATCTGGCTGCCGTCGGGGGTGTAGGACGGCGTCATGTCGAGGAATTTCCCGTCGCCGAAATTCGTCACCCCGCCGCTTCCGTCGGCGTTCACAGCAAGCATCGCCGAGCGCAGGTCGGCAGTTGCCCTGCCTGAAAGAATCGTGAACAACACCTGTGATCCATCCGGCGAAACCGTCAGGGCGTCGATCATCGTTCCCCTGGGCTGATCGGTGATCTTCACCGCCTTGGGAAAATCCGGGCCATCTCCAACATCCTTCATTCCGATCGTTGCCACTGTTTCGGCGGCCAATTGCCATCCATGATCTTCATGGACCGGACGAACTCGGGACAGGTTGACCGGACGGGTCTTTATTTCCTTGAGCGCAATCGGGTAATCCGTTTTCCCTTCGTCCCACCGGATCGCGAATGGTAGCGGGACCCACTGCGAATCGGCGTCGGTCTTGCTGGCCGTGGCCGAGTAGCTCTTGAGATCCCCTTTTTCATTGATGGGCGAAAAGACAAGCTTCGCCGTCGAGATTCCCGCGGCATCCCGGGTGACTTCAGCGCCATCGATTTTGATCTCCGCTCCGCGCGGATTGCTGAGGATGCGCACCGTCTTGGTGTGCGGAATCAGGTCGATGTGATAGTCGCTTTTGCCGCCGTCCCAACTGATCGACGTTTCAACCGGGTCAAAACCGGGCTTCGCGATTTTGAGCTTTTGGGGGACCCATTCATTCGTATCCGGATTGACTGGAAACGGATAGCCGCTGTAGTTGATGGGACTGGTTCCCAGCGATTCGCCGTTGAGAATCACGGTCGCGCCGGCGGGCGTTGTCGTAATCGACAGGTCCTTGCGAACGGCATCCAGGGCAAGCGTGTAATTCGGGTCGGGGTCGCTCCAGTTGAGCTTCGCTTCCGCCTTCTTGTAGCCGGGTCGCTCGGCCGTAACAGTGTGCGTGGCGGAATCGCCTTTGTCGTCGACCGCGAAATCGAGATCGTATGAGCCTTGCGAAATCGGATCCGGGCTGACCGGCTTGCCATCAACGCTCACGGTTCCGGGAACTGGCGTCACGATAAAAGTCACCCGTTTGCTTCGCGGCTTCAGTTCCATGAGCAGCGAATCCCGGTCGAAGTCGCGCCCGACCTGGAGGGAGACATCCTTGTAACCCAGCCGCGAAGCGCTGATGACGTGGGTTTCGGCGTCAGTGGCAAACGTGAACGTTTCCTTCAGCGGCCCCCGGCCGCGTCGGACGCCATCGACGCTGATGATCGCATCGGACGGGTGTGTCGAAATCTGCACGTCGTGCGACGTGGCACAACCGATCGCCCCCAGAAACAAAAGCGGAACGACCCATCGGATCACCAATAGCCTCCTTGTGGAGCCACTGTACTACCGAAAATCGCTACAGATGAAAAGGAAGGAAAATCTACTGCGGGAAATTTCCAAAGCCCAATCACCAAAGCCCAAAAAATTCCCAAAGACCAAATTCCAAAAGCCAAACAAGGGCGGCGCGCTCAGGGCGCTCCCGTTTGGAATTTTCCCCTTTGGAGTTTGGAATTTATTTGGGCTTTGGTGCTTGGGATTTGGGATTTTGCTTGCGCTTCACCCCAGCATTGGCTGGAGATGATCGAAGGCGCGCCGGGCGACGCCGGCGGCGGCCACTTCGTACGGATAGAGTTCGACGGTCACCCAGCCTGGATATTTCACCTGCTTCAGCGCGGCGAAAACGCTCGGGAAATCGATTACGCCTTTGCCGGGGGTGAGATGCTGGTGAACGCGGTTGGCGCCGATGTCTTCAAGATGGACGTGAGCCAGGTGATCGCTCATCGTGCGGATCACTTCGACGGGATCATCCCCAACGCAAAACAGGTGGCCGATGTCGCAGTTCATCTGGATCGATGCATCATCACGAAAAAACCGATCTTTGAATTCCCGGTATTCGCCAGAGGTCTGGATGAACAAACCGGGTTCCGGCTCGATCGCGAGGACGATCCCCTGCCGCCGTGCAGCGGGAAGCACGCGCGCGAGCCCCTCGGCAAAACGCTCGCCGGCCAGGTCGCGGGTCAGATCGGTGCCGATCATCGGGCCGCCCGGCTGAAGGCTCACCGTCTTCGCTCCGACCTGGGCCGCCAGATCGATCGCCGCAAGGGTGTGCGAAATCCGGCGTTCGCGTGCCTGGACATCGTCTTCAATCCACGTCGGATGATACGTGTCGCCGCATGCGAACAGGGTAAAGGCGTTGATATTGCTGACGGACATTCCCGGCGCGGCGATTCGCGATTTAAGGGCGGCGAGTTGATCGACGGGCAGCCTTGGGGGATAGGCGTGCGGGACATCCGCCATGATCTCCACGCCGGCATAGCCGATCTCCCCGATGACGTCGATCGCCTCGTCGAGGGTGTTTTTCTTGAAGGCGTTAGTCGAAAAAGCCAGTTGTGTTTCGTTCATCGTTCCAATTTCATCGTTTCCCCGGCAGCTCTGCCGGCGGAATGACGTCATGCTGATTGCCAAAGTTGATGAACAGTGGAAGCACAAAGAGAGTCGACGGTGAATCTTTGATCTCGGCGGTCACGGTCACCTCATTTGCCTCGGAACTGCATTTGACGCTTGCGAAAAAATCACCGGCGGACTTCAAAGCGGGGATGATCGGCTCGAGAAGCTTCATCTCCGATGCCGCGCCGCTCGCAAGGCCCGGGATCTGGTTTGCGGCCCCCCTTGCCGACTCGGCATCCTTCGTCTGCCCGCGAACGACCAGGTGCAGTCCGTCACCCGTTGGCTCTCCAACAAGCGTAATGCTCTGGAACCATTGCAGCGACGGGACCTGGCGATACGAATCGGTGATCTGGGCGACGGCCCAGGCCGGCCGAGTGATGTCGATCGAGTCGATCAGTTTTACCATTTCCTCCGTTCTTCTTAAGTCACCTTCTCCAGTCCTCACTGCGGCAATCATGGCGGTGAGCGAATCGTTTTCTCCGGCGGGCGAGGCACAAAAGACGATCCGATTGTCGGACGGCATGAAAAACATGCTTTCGCCGTCCGGCTGAAACACTTCAAAACCATTCACGACTTTGAACGGAACCTTTTCCGTATGCGCGATCGAAGCCACGGCATGTGAATCAAATTGACCGGAGCCGACCAGCACGGCAAACCCGCTTTTGTCCCCGATATCTCCCGAGACTCCGGCGGTCAGCGATTGGAGACGAATATTGCCCACCCGCTCGGCGACGGAAAGCGCCAGGCGACCCATCTGCTCGATCACTTCCTGCGGAGTTTGATTGCTGCGAACCAGCAATCCGGCCGCAGCGCGGCGCAGATCGATGGGCCCGTGTCCGCGCGGCCTGATCTGCATGACGGCGCGGCAACCGGCGGGAAGCAGCCAGAGATCCGGATTCGGCGCGGCCGCTCGAGTTGTGGCCGGTTGAGTATCCGAAGGCATCGTGACGGCGCGTTGAGTTGAAGCCCCGTCGTTGATGGCGGCTACCGCGGAGCGGACATAGTCGGCGACAAAATCATCCCGGGAATCCGTGAGCAATTTCAAGATCGGCAATCCGCGCGGGTCCTTGATCTCTCCGAGCGCGCGGATCGCCATGAGCCGGCGCACATCGTTCTTCTTTTTGGCGGCGGCGAGTTCCGCTGCGATGGCATGTGCCCGCTGGGCGACTTCCGCCGACGGACTCGATTCAGCCTCGCGCAACTGTGGAATCACGCCCGGCCCGAGCTTCATGAGCTTCTCGACGGCCGCGAGCCGCGCCTGGGGATCAGAAGCGCCAAGATTGGAAATGGAATCGGATGCATCAGCGACCGGTTCAGTCTTCAGCGCGGCAGCCATGTCGTCCACCGTCACTGCGGTGTTTTGATCGCGCCAGAACACATCGGTCGGGATGTAATCAAGCAGGTCGGCCCCTCCTCCGCCGATGATGAACAGCAGCAATGCCGCCAGGCTTGTGTTCATGATGGATCCCGTCTCGCTCCAGAAAGCGTAAGGGGGTCGGCCGGATGAATCCACTGCGCTTGCCTAGGATAGGTTCAACGGCGCGGCAATTTCGCCCGTCGTGCGATCGACTCCATTTCATTTGAGGTTGCCAATGTATTCACCGTGCCGCTCGTTCGTGTTGGTATTGATTGCGTCGATGTTGACCCTTGCGGTGCCGTCCGTTGGGCGCGCCGATACCTACAAGGTCGATCCGATCCATTCGACGGGTGTTTTTCGGATTCATCATTTTAACGCCGGGTACATCTGGGGATTGATCGCCGGGCCAACGGGGACTATCGATTATGATTCGAGTGATCCCGGAAAGACATCGTTCTCGGTCAGCGTGCCGCTGGCTAACCTGGATACCCACGTCGTGATGCGCGACAACGATCTGCGGGGCCCGGACTGGTTTAACGCGAAGCAGTTTCCCACGATCGAATTCAAGAGCTCGTCCGCGAAGAAGACCGGTGACGACACTTTCGACCTGACCGGCGACCTGACGATTCACGGCGTCACCAAATCGGTGACCCTCCCGATGCAGATGACCGGCGTGGGCAAGGGGATGAAAGGCGAGACCCGCGCCGGCTTTGAAACCACCTTCACCATCAAACGGAGCGATTTCGACATGAAGACGATGCCGCAAGGGGTCGGCGACGATGTCCGAATCGTGGTCGCAGTGGAAGCGATCAAGAATTAGTCGAAGCCGGCGTCCAACATGTTCTCGAGCTACGAGATCACGCTCTATTTTCTGCTGCCGGCGATGATCGTGGCAGCGGGCTTTGCGATCGGCTTGAGAAAGGATGGCGGCGAACGCTCCGCCCGCGCGGCGGGAGCCATCGCGTTCTCACTCGGATTTGCGGCCGGGTTTTGCTCGATTGGCGGAATTCCGCACTGGCCGCCGGGGAGCGGGGACGCGGCCTTCTGGCTTGTCTGGTTCTCCATTCCAACGGCGCTGTTGGGGTCACTGGATGCGATGGCTCGCCCTCCCCTGTGGCTGCGATTTCCGTTCGCGTTCGGCCTCTTTTGGTTTGGGCTCCATCTGCTTCTGGGCCCATTGAAACTCGGATGGACTGAAACCGGGTTGTCGTTTGAATGTCGGCTCTGCGCCCTCGGCGCGGTCGGCGCCTTGTGGTGGCTGGGGCTGGAGACGGAAGCGGAACATCTGCGCGGGCCCCTGATGCCCGTAATCCTGGCCATCACCACCCTGGGAGCCGCACTCGTTCTCGGTGTAACGCAGAATCTGAAGCTGGCGGCCGGTACAACATCACTGGTCGCCATGACGTCAGCCGCCGCCTTCATGGCGTATTTATTTCCGCGATTGTCGCTCGGCCGGGGCGCTATTTTTGCAATTGTTTCGCCGCTGTTCGGAATGCTCGTCTTTGCTCAGTTCTACGCCTACACCACCCCCCCACTGGTGAGCGACATCATGCTCCTGGCGGCGCCGCTGCTCGCCCGGCTGGGCGACCTGCCGGCCCTGCCGCGCAGGCGCGGCCAAACGGTTCGCGCAGCTTCTCCCCGTGGTCGCGGCCGCCGCAATCGCGGTCGCGCTGGCGGTCCGGTCAGTTCCATCTGATTGATCTGCGCGAGAGGAGAGTCTCGGCGTTCCAGACAGAACGCCGCGATCTTCCCGCTCGACTGTCGATTGAGATCATCCGACGGCGTATTTGCTGCCGCGGATACCCTCGCCAAGCGGGGTGCGCCCTGAGCTGCCCCTCTTTGACCAACTTGGTCAGGGTATTGTCCGCGGTTGCGCCACGCCCTTGCGACTTCCAAAAGCCGTTGATGTCTTTGGTCGTCGGGTTCTTGTGCGATTTCACGTAACCCAGGACAAAATCCTCGGCCGTCACATCGAAATGCTTTCGATGGCGTTTACGCTTTCGGCCGTCGGTTACCGCGGTGACCGCAGGGGCCGCGGGGGCCGCGGTGATCCCCGCGGGACGACCCGGCTTGCGGCCGAGCCGGACGCCATTGGGCCCGGACTTGAGAATGGCCCCGACCTGACCGAGGGTCTGCTCCACCTGTGTGAGCTCCGCGGTCAAACGGGCCTTCTCCTCCAGAAGACGACCAACCTGTTGTGCAAGATCGACGCTATGAATCATTTTTGCCACTGTGCAATGCTCCTTACCCCCGGACGCCGGAAAGAATAGCGAGACTCTTCTCACTCTACAATAGCGAATTCTTCACTCGTAGCTAAACGCTTGCGAATGTGAGACTGTGTTGTGAGCCGAGGCGAATCGACGGCGGCTCTACTTTCGCGGCGATATGAAGTTGCGTCGCGCGATTCCAATTACTCTTGGTTCATGCCAGATGCACCTATTCGGTGCGCGCTTCCCGAGCTGTTTCGAGAGGAGGTTTGTTTCGACGATAGAGGGTTTCGCCGCCAACCTGCGCTACCGGCGTGTAGCGTTCGACGACGTATTTCTTCAGATCGAACCAGGCGCGCGTATAGTTTGCCGCCCGCCGCGGGCTCAATCGGAGTTCTCTCAGA
Source organism: uncultured Phycisphaerales bacterium (assembly GCA_963754335.1). Taxonomy (GTDB): domain Bacteria; phylum Planctomycetota; class Phycisphaerae; order Tepidisphaerales; family Tepidisphaeraceae; genus JBBSDP01. The sequence continues at coordinate 393,031 of CAVWFQ010000003.1, read as the reverse complement.
TGAGAGGCGACCATGCTCGCATGCCCTTCCACGTCGGACGGCAAGAGAACATAGGCCGGCCGGCGCTGGTCGAAATCTTCCAGCAGCGCGCCGCAGTATTCCTGGGCGCCCTCTCGTCATTGGCCCAGATGAAGGTGGCTACATAACGTGATCCAGGGGAAAGATCCGTCTCGATCATGAGCCGGGGCAGCTCATCGCGCCAGACCACTTCGCCGGGCATTGCGTGGGAGGCGAGATAGTCGCTGACGCTCATTCGCTCGTGCGGTGCGCGGGCTTCCTCGGCAACAAGGCAGACGCCGTAGCACGAAAGCGTCAGCGGCAGCATGAGCGATGCAAGAAGCGGAAAGAGGCGGTCGGTTCGCGGAATCAGGGCAAAGAGTAATGCCGCCGGCGGCGTGAGAACCAGAAAGTGATAGGGATACATCCGCGCCTGCGCGACCACGCCGCCGATTTCGGCGACCAGCCAGAGAATCGCAAATGGCAACACGATTCCAGAGGCGGAGCTGTCGGTTCGATCACGGTCGCGGAAGATCACGCCGCGCATCACCATGGGAATGCCCGTGATCACGATCACGATCGCCCACTTGAGCAGGTCGAACGGCTCCCAAAGTGAATGCGACGCATACGCGCCCGATCTGTCTCTGGATCTCGGGAAACCGGCTGAGCAAATCGGTATCGGCAAGGTAGATCAGCATCGCTCCGGCCGGAATGGAAAGTCCGAGCAGCGCACAGACGCCGTGCATCATGAGCCGATCCATTCGTCGGCGGCGCAACATCATCGCGATCGCAAAGGCAAACAGCACCGCGAGGCCGGACGGTTTGAGCAGCGCCGCCATCCCGGCAGAGAGCCCCACCACAAATGAATCGCGCGCATCGTCGGCCATGAGCGCCGAAAGTACGGAGGCGGCGGCGACCATCTCGAAAAAAATCTGAATCGATTCGAGTTGGAATCCCCCATCGACGGCAAAGCGGAAATTGAGATAGACCAGCGCGAAGAGGGCAAAGGGAAGAACCGTTCGCGGGCCCAGATTTCGCCGCGCCGAACGCGCCATGAGGACAATGGCCAGCGCAACCATCCCGGTTTCGAGAAGAACATATGCCGGCCAATTCCCTCCAAACATCCGCCAGGCGCCGCTGGTCATCAGGCCGACGGTGGGAAATTTGTTGTCGATCATCTCGACCCCCACCCGTCCTCCTTCGCTGACGAGTTTGCCCATGTAGATGAACATGGCCGCGTCGCTGCTGAACGGCCGGTAGATTTCGCAGAGACGGCCCGTGAAGGCGAGGGCGGCGAAGATCACCAGACAGAGAAAGAATGCCGGCCGGCGGGCAGTTGCGGCGCCCGCGATTTCCAATGGCAACACTCTGCCTAAATGTTGTGTGGGCCGGGTCCAAGTCACATTGTATTTATCGGCACCATCGAGCAGTAACTGTCGTCTTACCTCGGGTGCGTACAGGATCGGCGGCAGAGTTCCTTCTCCCTCCCAGGACTCTGGGGGACTCTGGGAGAGGGTTGGGGTGAGGGCCATCCGTATCGCGCATTGAAGACCCTCACCCCGCCCTCTCCCGGAGTACCGGGCGAGGGGGGAGACTTTTTTGACCGCTGAATCTGTCACGCACCCGTGAACCTCAGAGCCGCGAGAAAAGAACGACCGCGAGTATGATGTCAGCCATGAATCGAACACACGGAACCTTCTCGTGGCTCACTGCCTCTTTTGTCCTGATATTCTCGGCAATCGGGCAAGCGGCGGCTCCAGCCCCCTCTGCGGTGCTCAGCCTCGACGGCACCTGGAAAGTTGCAATCGACCCCACTAATCAGGGTCGCGATGCCGGATGGTTTAAGGAGGCGCCTCGACCCGATGCGAAGGATGTTGCGGTTCCGGGGATCATCCAGGAGCCGTTCCCCGCTTATCACGGAGTTGCCTGGTATTTTCACGATTTTGTCGCGCCACCGAATCCCCATCGCGGAGGTCGATATCTGCTCCGCTTCTGGGCGGTGGATTATCTGGCCGATGTCTGGGTGAACGGCGTTCACCTCGGCGGCCACGAGGGTGGCGAGACACCATTTGTCCTCGACGCCACGAGCGCCATCAAACCCGGCGCGGACAATCGGCTTGCCGTTCGAGTGCTCAATCCATCCAACGATCGGATAGACGGAATTGTCCTCGGCGAAACGCCGCATCGAAACAAGGTCGTCTCTTACTCCGCGGGCAATTCGTTTGATCACGGCGGCCTGGTCGATTCGGTCGAATTGCTCTCGTGTCCGGCGGTGCGCATCGCCGACGTGTATGCTCGCCCTGACTCGACAAACGGAATCATTCGCGTTCGCCGCGGATCGAAAATGCCTCGAACGCACCTGTGGCAGGGAACATTCAAATCACCGTCGCGCCGGCGCAGCGGGGACAACGCTGGTCGCTGCGGTAGTCCAAAAAACGATCGCAGCGGGAGATTCGGAAATCGATTCTGAATTGACGGTCCCGGACTTTCACCTGTGGCAATCGAATGATCCACAACTTTATCGAGTGACGGTGCGCATCTCCGCCTCGCCGGATGATCCCAGCGAGTTCGACGAATCTTCGGTTCGCGTTGGCTTCCGCGACTTCCGCTTTGAAGAAGGTTACTTCCGCCTGAACGGTAAGCGAGTGTTGCTGCGCTGCTCGCACACAGGCAATCATGTTCCGATCGGTCAGCAGGTCCCGCTCGATCCGGGATTGATTCGCAAGGACCTGCTGTACGTCAAATCGATGGGATTCAACACCATTCGCTTTATCGCCGGGCTGGCGACACGCTATCAGCTCGATTTGTGCGACGAAATCGGACTGATGGTTTACGAGGAGAGCAATGCAAGCTGGGTGCTGGGGGATTCGCCGAAAATGCCGGAACGATTTGATCGATCGGTAAAGGAGATGATCCTGCGCGACCGGAACCACCCGTGCGTGGTCGCGTGGGGACTGCTCAACGAAACGGAAGAGGGCCGCGTCAGTCAGCATGCATTGCGCGCTTTGCCGCTGGTTCGATCCGTGGATCAGGATCGGCTGGTCCTCTTCAGCAGCGGGCGGTGGGATCTGCATTCGCCACAACCCAGCGTCAATCCCGAATTGATGCTCGACATCTGGCGAATGCCCGGAACGCCGGATCCCAATATCACTTTCAACCCGATGGCCACGCCATTCAGCGCCTCGTTCGGAGTCACCTGGCCTTCCCATCAACTTGCGCTCCATCCAGGCCCGGACGGCCAATACAGCGTCGCCCGATTCACTGCGCCGGCGGCGGGCGAGTTCACCATCGATTCGACGTTCGCCGGATTGGCAAAACCGCCGGCGACGACCGATGTGCACGTTCTTCGCGACGAAAACGAACTGTTTTCCTCTTCGCTCAATCTGGATGGCCACGGAAATTCTGCCCGATACCAGGGCCATATCGCCATGGCTAAAGGCGACGCGCTCGATTTCGTCGTTGGATGGGGAAACGGAAACTATGGATCGGATACCAGCGGCCTCAATGTCGCCATTCGATCCGATTCGGGTCAGTGGGATATCTCGGCGGATTTCAAGGGAGAGAAAAATCCAAATGGGCCATGGTCGTTCGGAATGATGAAGCCGGCTCCCAGGCCGGACTCACGCACTTTCTCGCTTTACTCGGAGACTGGAGCAAAACTTGAGCCGGGTAAAATTCCGGCGGCTGCCGCGCCGGTTCCCGGCACGCTGGCCAACCCCGGCGTTTCCGAGTGGCAGGACGTGCTGGAAGACCTGCACACCTACCCGCGCTGGCCGCACGTCGCCGGCACGATCGCTGGCTTACGAAACGAGGGGCGCGGGCCGTTGTTCGTTTCAGAATATGGCGTCGGAAGCGCCGTCGATCTGGTTCGTGTCGTCAATCTGTTCGAGCAGGCGGGATACGGGCAGGCCGAGGACGCGCGCTTTTACCGTTCACTTCGAGATCGTTTCCTTGGCGATTGGGAACAGTGGAAGATGGCCGATGCATTCGGACGGCCACAGGATTACTTTCGGGGTGCGCTGACGCGAATGGCGTTCCGCCGCGCGACGGGGCTTAACGCACTTCGTTCCAATCCGAATCTCGTCGGCTACAGCATGACGGGAACAGTCGATCAGGGGATGAGCGGCGAAGGGCTTTTCACGACGTTTCGGGAATTAAAACCGGGCACTTTCGAAGCAGTCGCCGACGGACTGGCGCCGCTGCGATGGTGCCTCTTCGCGGAGCCGGTCCAGCTTTACCGAGGCGGAAAAGTTCACATTGAGGCTGTGCTCGCGGACGAGGACGTGCTGGCGGCGGGAAACTACCCACTGCGCGTGCAAGTGCTCGGACCCGATCATAGAAGCATCTACGAAAAGACATTGTCCCTTTCCATTCCGACGCATCCGGCAACGACGACACAGACAAGTATCGCCGCACCTTTCGCGAAACTCGTGTTGGCCGACGACGTGACTGTGAATGGGCCGCCGGGCGAATACCGGCTCGTTGCGTCGTTCGATCGTGGAGCGGCCGCGGCTGGGGGAGCAGCGGTGTTCCAGGTCGCCGATCAGTCCGACATGCCCGCGGTCCACGCCGAAGTCACGCTCTGGGGCGAAGACGCAGGATTGAACGACTGGATGAAATCAACAGGTATCCGCACGAAAGCTTTTGTTGCCGGGTCGGAGCCTGCCGGGCGCGAGACGATTCTTGCTTCCCGCACCCCGCCAGCCCGCGGTGGAGCTGAAGCGTTCGCCGAGCTCTATCGTCGCGTGGCTCGCGGTTCGACGGTCGTCTTCCTGAGTCCCGACGTTTTCGCACGACCCAACGATCCACTCGGCTTCCTTCCGCTGACTCACAAAGGCTCGCTTACCGCGCTGTCGAGCTGGCTCTACGTGAGGGACGACTGGGCGAAAAATCATCCCATTTTTTCAGGGCTGCCCTGCGACGGGTTTTTGGATGAAACCTTTTATCGCGATTTGATCGGTGATCGGGTTTTCGCCGGCGGAGATGCGCCCGAGGAAGCGGTCGCAGGAGCCTGCAATGCCTCGGCCGACTATTCCTCTGGTCTCACGATCGCCGTGCGCCGATTGGGAGAAGGAAAAATGATCACAAATACATTATTGATTCGCGAAAACCTTGGGGCGAATCCCGCGGCCGAGCGGCTGCTGCGGAACCTCTTGAATTTTGCCTCGCGTGATGTGTCCAAACCGCCCGCGGATTTGCCGCAGGATTTCGACGATCGACTGAAGCAGATGATTCATCCGTAGACGTGACGATCGCGCCATTACTTCATTTCGGGAGTGAATCCAGATCTTTCCTCTGCCAGGCGCGGACATAGTCGATCTCGAAACCATCCGGAAGTTTTCGGTCGTCGAGAGAGTCATTGTCCCAGCCGCCCATCGGGAGCGTGAAAATCATTATGCCCGGCACGTTCGAGACGCGCGGATTCTCCCAGCGCAGGATCGGCTTTCCGTTCGCGAAGTAAATCAGCGAGCCTGGCGTCCAGAGCAATCCCGCCGTGATGAAGCCCTCGGAATCAGGTTGGACATAGATCTTGTCGGTCCCCGTACTCTGATGATGGTCGCCGTAACCGTCCCAGTGCATGGCGATGTTGAAACGATAAGGCCCCCATCGCGACAGATGTTCCATGATGTCGAATTCCATGCCTCCATTGCCGGTGTCCTGCCGATCGGGCGCACCCGGACCGCGATCCGGCATCATCCAGAAGGCGGGCCAAAGTCCCGGGGCGGCCGGCAATTTCATGCGCGATTCGAAATAACCGTAGCGTTGCGACCATTTCCCGAAGGTCTGGAGAAATCCGGTCGCATAATCCGTCGCTGGTTTTCGTGACGGATCATCGTTCTGGTAGCCGCGCCGTCGCTCGAAGCGCAAACGGGCAACGCCGTCGCCAACGATCACGTTGGCCGAACTGAAATGACTCTGCTTGTCGTAGTAGTTTTCGCCGAGGGTCGTCCATTTCGACGCATCAATTCGATCGCCATCAAATTCGTCACCGAATGTCTGTTTCCAGTCCCCTTCCACCGGCGGGCGTTTTCCCAGCCAATCGGGAATCTGCGGCTCGGGAACCGCGGCAATTGCCGATTCGATCGTGAACGAACTGTTCGCCGTGGAATGCTCCAGCGAAAGCGTGAGCCTTGAAGCCGCGTCGCTGGAGAAGTGGTTTCCCGAATCTTTCGATCCGTCCCAGATGACCCGGCTGGCAAATGGAATCAAAAGCTCGCAAGTCGCCCCCGCCGCGATCGGCGCCGCCGGCACAATCCAGTCGGTGGGTCCGGAATTACTCTCGAGCCGGACGCGCGGCGTCGCCGGGACGTCGCCGTTGTTTTTCACGCTGACGACAACCTGCAGAAATTGACGCAAATCCCACCGGCCTGCCGCCGGCCTGAGAGAGACCGATTCTTCCGCGTCACCCGGCACGAAAGCAGCCTGAAGAGTCGAATCGCGAACAGTCGCCCGGGCTACTGACGACTCAATCTGCGTAGCATCGATCTTCAGATGCGGGCCCAGCAGCGCACCGCCGGGCGGGGCCACGCGGACTTCGTCAGGCGCGAGCGATTTTGGCGGCGGCGTTTCCCCCGAATGACCGCCGGCTTCGATTGAATCGATTCGAAACGATTGTTCGGCGTTTTCTGATTTGCCCGCGAATAGAAGGAGACGAACGACGGCGTCAGACTTGAGTTTGAACGCAGGCTGTTTGCCCCAGGAATAACCGAAAATGACTTCTAACACTCCGACTCTGCCTGGATCGAGCGAGAGATTTTCGCCATCAAACGGACCGTCGCGCCAATCGCCGTCGTTATCGATTCGAAGGCATATCACGATCGGCACTTTCCCGGTGTTGACCACGCGAGCAGTGACGTGACCAAACGCCGAGAGATTCCAGGGACTGGGCGGCGTGATCGTAATGCCCGGATAGGGGTCCGGGCCGCGGGCGCAGGAAACGGACAGTGCGCCCCTGCGCCAGTGTTGCGATTTGCACCTGCTTCGACGAGGTCTTGACCTGGCGTCCAGCATCCGGCGAAGAGAACGTGATAAGTGATCTAGTTTCCTCGCCTGACACGTTCAGGAATGGAATTGAGAGCAAGAGCGCAAAAAATGTTATGAAGGGCGCGGATGGACATCTCATCAGGACTAACTCCGTGATTCACGTAGTGCCCGAAGAGATTAACACCCGCCCGGCGGCCGGTCACGGAGTGATCGCCGGCGATGCATCGAAAGTCTAAACCTGCGGCGCCGGGGCCGGCACGTTGCACATCCCGCGCCGCACGCGGCGTACTTCGTCGCGCTGCAGTTCGCCGACGATCCGCGTGAGTTGCGCCAACTTCTGGCGGCCCTCGAGATCCTTGTCGAGCGATTTGAAGGCGACGCCGGTGCGGATCCCGTCACCCGCTTCGATTCCCGGGCGGCTGTTTCCTTCGACGAGAATCAGGACTTCGCCCTGCCTGATTTCGATTCGGAGACGGTCCTGCGGCATGACCTTCGGCTTCTCTCCATTTTTTGGTTTGAAGATGACGCCAAGCCCGCCGGTGCTGATGTCGCGCAGCTCGGTCGCAAGCTCCTGCGAAGCCATGGGGCGGTCGCCCAGGTAAACGCGTTCGGCGATGCGCCAGACGCGAACCGTCAATTCCGCTCCCTCCTGCACGCCGACGCGATAATTCGTACGTCGCTGAATTGCCTTGATTTCGTTGGGTGCGGCCAGGAGCAAGCCCTCGACGGAGATGCCATCGCTCAATTGCCATTCCGCCTGAACCCTGACCAGGGGCGAGGCGAAAACGATCTTGTGCTGTCCGCTGCGAAACGAAACCCCGGCCCGCTGGCCGGTGCGAATCAATTCTGAGATCAGCGGCCCCTCGGTCCTGACCGATTCCACCCAGAACCCGTTTTCGTCGTCGGCAATGAATCGCGACTTGTGGTGCCGCAACATCCCCGCCGACGGAAGCGATAGGACCAGACCGCTGTTGCGGGCGATCGCTTCGGAAAGGAGTTCTTTGCTGGATTGAGACATTGAGAACGGAATACGGCTCATGCTATATATCGAACCGCCGGGGCGATCTATTCAGTCAGGCGCAGCGATTCGACCGATAATGACAGCCGAAATGCGGTTCTCGCGAGAGTTTGCCGAAGCGGGTAAGCTAAGGAGCTAATGTCCGGGAGTTTTTTCATTCCGGCCGCGTCGGGCCGCAATTCGCTTTGGTCCGTGGCGACCCATCAGCCGGAAATCGATCCGACGCAACTTGCCGACGCTTTGGCGGTCGCTATTGGTGCGGCGGACCTCGACTTCCGGACCAGGCTCCTCATTCGCGATAGTCTGGACGCGCTGAAAAAACACTGGGGCGCCGCTCGGGTTGCGAACTGGCTGGACAATTCTGGATCCGGTCCGGCGCTGAAGGAGATATGGAAGAGTGATCTGGGTCCGCCCGGTTTCCCGTCTCTCAAGAGGCGATTAATGGATGCAACGAGCGCTGAAACGGTACTTCGTTTTCTTCGTGAGTTGGGATCTCGTCTGTCCAGCGCCTCGCCGGTCACGATCGAGGTGGGTGGATCGATCGCATTGATTCTGTCCGGCTACCTGAGCCGCGCGACGGAGGACATTGATCTCGTCGATGAAATCCCGCCGCTGATCCGGGCCGAGCACGAGCTGCTCGGCGATCTGGCGCAGCGTTATGGTTTGCGCCTGGCCCACTTTCAATCACATTTTTTGCCCACCGGCTGGCGGATGCGACGTCACCATCTCGAAACGCTGAGAGGCCTGGATGTGTTCCTGCTCGACCCTCACGACGTGTGGATCAGCAAACTTTTCAGTGGGCGTACGAAGGACCTCGACGACTTGCGAGTCCTTGCGTCGCGTCTCGACAAACAGGTGATCGTGCAGCGGCTCAAGCAGTCCGCCGGACCCCTGCTGGCCGAAAAACCGCTGCGTCAACACGCCATCGACAATTGGTACATTGTCTTCGGCGAACCGCTTCCAGCTGACAAGTGAATTCCAATTCCTAATCCAGATTCATGCTCATCAGGAACTGGGCGTTGCTCGGCACCTTTTCCAATCGGCCCTTGAGCAGTTCGACCGCTTCCACCGGGTTCATGTCGCTCAGCACGCGACGCAGGCGGTAGACCAGTTCCAGTTCCTTCGGATCGAGCAGCAGCTCTTCGCGGCGGGTGCCGGAGGAGTTGATGTCGATGGCCGGGTAGACGCGGCGAGTCGACCAGCCGGCGATCCAGGTGCAGCTCGGCGTTGCCGGTGCCCTTGAACTCTTCGAAGATCACTTCGTCCATCTTGCTAGCCGGTGTCGATCAGGGCGGTGGCGAGGATCGTCAGCGAGCCGCCTTCTTCGATGTTGCGGGCGGCGCCGAAGAAGCGCTTGGGCTTCTGCAGGGCGTTGGCGTCCACGCCGCCGGTGAGGATCTTGCCGCTGTGGGGGACTTCGGTGTTGTAGGCGCGGGCCAGGCGGGTGATCGAGTCGAGCAGGATGACCACGTCCTTGCCGAACTCGACGTAGCGCTTGGCCTTTTCGATCACCATTTCGGCGACCTGCACGTGGCGGCTGGCGGGTTCGTCGAAGGTGCTGCTGACGACCTCCGCCTTGGTGTTCCGCTCCATGTCGGTCACTTCTTCAGGCCGCTCGTCGATCAGCAGAATGATCAGCACCGACTTCGGGATGATTCTTGCTGATGCTGTTGGCGATCTTCTGCAGCAGCACCGTCTTGCCGGTGCGCGGCGGGGCGACGATCAGCATGCGCTGGCCCATGCCGATCGGCGTCACCAGGTCGACGATCCGCATGTTCAGTTCCTTCGGATCGGCTTCGAGCATCGAGCCGGCCTGTTGGGGTGCAGCGGCGTGAGGTCTTCGAAGTTGCCGGTGTCGGTGATGCGCTCGGGGTCTTCGCCGTTGATCGCTTCGACGCGGAGCAGCGCGAAGTAGCGTTCGCTTTCTTTGGGCGGACGGATCTGTCCCTGCACGACGTGGCCGTTGCGCAGGCCGAATCGGCGGATCTGGCTGGGGCTGATGTAGATGTCGTCCGGGCAGGGAAGATAGTTGTATTCGGGGCTGCGGAGGAAGCCGAAGCCGTCGGGAAGGATTTCCAGCACGCCTTCGCCGTACATCAGGCCGTTCTGGCGGATGCGGCTGCGGAGGATCTGGAAGATCAGGTCCTGCTTCTTCAGGCCGATGTAATCCTGGATGCCTTCCTCGCGGGCGATGTCGTGCAGGCCATGGATGTCCATGATCTGCAGGTCTTTGATGTAGAGCTTGCCGCCTTTGACCTGCTCGTATTTGGCGTTGGTTTCGGCATCGAGGCTGGCGACGTCCTCGGAGTTGGAGCTTTCCTCGGTTCGCGGTTCGGGAGGACGCTGGGGCTGCGGTCGGACTGGGGGTGGCGGCGGCGGGGCCACGGCCGTCGCGGTGGCGGTAGCAGCGGCAGCGGCAGGCGGCGGCACAGGGGTGGACGATTCCTGCACTTCGGAATCAGCGGGTGAGTTCTTTTCAGTGCGACGCGGGCGGGTAGTGGACTTCGCCATGGGGCCAGGCCTCCAAAAGGATAGGGATCGATGATTAGGTTGAATTGCGAATTTGGTCGTGCGCTTCCGGGCTTCGCCACGCGACGAAACCGGCATTCGAAGTTTGAAAAGGGTCGCGCTTTGCCTTGGGGAAAGCTCGCTTTCCCGCCGTCCCACGTTTCCCCGGCCGCCATGGGCGGGAGGCAGCAGGACGGAAATGAGCTGACCATTCGAGGCCGCGCTTTCGGCACGGCCATCGCCGTCAGCCAATTCGCTGCCTGCTTTCGTTTCGTGGAAAGGGGGGACTCCGTCCAAAAGTTTCATCGCTTACGCTTCCAGCGCGAGCGAGCCATTCCGCCCACAACGGAGCGGAACGTAAATAAAATTCAGGTGAGATTAGTCGTCATACGCCCGATCGGGCAACAGGTTCAATCCCGACGTTTTCTACCCGGTGACTGCCATATTATCAACTTAATCAACCGAGCGATCCTTGCACACGCTTCGTAAAATTCGGGTAAGCAAGTCTCTGAGTTGACTGCGGAGAATGCCCGCGTCGGCAGTGTTCTTCACCACATAATCGGATATTTGACGCTTGTTGTCCAGAGGCCATTGCAAATTTTCTCGCCGGGCCAGTTCTTCGGGATTCCAGCCCCTTTGGTCAACCACGCGCTTCCGACGTTCGGAGGACTCGGATTCAACGAAAATGACCGCGTCGCATTCCCGATTCAGCCCAGCCTCAAATAATAGTGGCGTATCCCAGACAAAAGCAACCATTTGCGGATTTTGCGCCGCGGCTGCCATCTCCCGCTCCCGGGCCGCAGACACCCAGGGGTGCAACAACCCTTCCAGTCGTGCCTTTTCGGCGGGATTTGAGAAGATCCGACTCGCAATGCTCCGCCGATCCAATTCGCCCGACGGCGTGAAGACCGAATCGCCCCACCATTGCCGCAGCGCGTCGAGGATCGCAGGATCGCGGTAAGCTTCGCGCACCTGGGCATCGGAATCAATGACGTGGCACCCCATCTCTCCGAGCAGGCGGGCGGCAAAACTCTTGCCGCTGCCGATCCCGCCGGCGATGCCGATGATGGGTTTTCCCTGGTACATGGTTTGGGAGAAAAGGAGCGTATGTGCGCCGGGCATGTCCGGCGGGTAAACAAAACTCTGTCGTCACTGGAACGCTTTCCCTTCCGTCAATTCGATCCAGTTTCCCGCGGGATCGAGCAGGAGAAAACTTTCCGCCGCGGGCATGACGCTCTTCTGCCGCTCGAATTCGATTTCGCGTTCGATTAGCTTTAGCCTCGATCAATCGCAGGGACGGCACTGCAATCCCCAGCACACGCATATCCGCCCGCTCGACCGGCGGCTCGACGATGTCGAAAAACAATCGAAAATTTTCGGCGCGATAGACCGGTTGTTCCCACGCCGCATCCCGCTCGAACGAAAGGATGCCGACATAGAATTCATCTAATTCGATTTCACGTCCCGCCCCGGCCGGCAGTCGCGCATCGGCCACGGTCATCAGCCGCACAGGAGGCGGCTCGAAGAGCCGCCGCCGCTTATCCGGCTGTTGGGGTCGCTCGATGCTCGCGGGCTCAAGTTCCATCGGAGAGTTCAGAGTTCAGACGTCTGAGTCTAATACCTGTAGTTTGAATTTTCCGCTTCTCGAATCGCTTTCGGAAGATGATCGATCACTTCCTTCGCCAGCACGCAGCGCATTCCCAGTTCCTTTCCAGCCAGTTCTCCGGCGCGTCCGTGCAGCCAGGTCGCGAGGCAGGCGGCGTCGAAACCATCCATCTTCTGCGCCAGGAGCGTCCCGATCATACCGCTGAGCACATCGCCGGTCCCGGCCTTGGAAAGACTGCTGTCGCCGGTCTGATTAAGATAGACGCGGTTGCCATCCGTCACGACGGTGCGCTGCCCTTTGAGAACGACGACCTGTCCGAAGGCTTGTGCCGCGGTCGTGGCGATGTCGATCCGACCGGCTTCATCCTGCGGCACTTCGGTGCGGCCGATGAGTTTTCCCAGCCGGGCCATTTCCCCCGGATGTGGCGTGAGAACCGCATGGGCCTTGAAAAATCCCGGCCAGCGCTTTCGGGCGGCGAGCATATTGAGCCCGTCGGCGTCGACGACCATCGGCCTTTCGAGACGCACGAGCGCCAGCAGACGTCGCTCCGATTCGGAAGATTGCCCGAGCCCGGGACCGACGACGATCGCGCTCGCTTTCTTCGCGGCTTCCAGCAATCGGTTTCTCCCCGATTCTTTTCCCAGCCCCAGCCCGATCAACTCCGGTGTAATGGAGATCGCCGCCGCCAGGATCGATCGCGGAACGGCGATCTGCACCAATCCCGCGCCCATGCGAAGCGCCGAAGTGGCGGCCATCACCGGCGCGCCAATCATCTCCTTGTTGCCGCCCACCACCAGTACGCGGCCGAAGAGTCCTTTATGGCCGTCGGCGGGACGCGGAGGAAGGGGCGGGGGTTGAATGGTGGGTTCCATGAAATTCAAGGAAAAAGTAAAAAGTAGAAAGGAAAAAGTACAGGACGGAACCTTCCGCGCCACGTCCCCCCTTTTTCCTCTTCACTTTTTCCTTTTTCCGTCTCCTTGCTGCTCGTTACTTTTTACTTCTCGCAAACTGACTATACGTCACCGCATCCAAACCGAGGGGGCTGAAAGTCCCCTTCCGGAAGTATTCAGCGGCCAGGCCGGCTGACATGGCGGCGTTGTCGGTGCAGTATTGCATCGGCGGAAAAAAGACCGGAAGCGTGAATTCCTTCATGGCGGCACGCAATCCGCGGTTTGCCGAAACCCCACCTCCGATGATGATCGATCGCACGCCGGTCTGTTCGACCGTGCGCATCAGCTTCTTTTGAATGACGTCGACGCAGGCGGCCTGGAAGCTGGCGGCAATGTCCGCCAATGCCGGCCCGACCGGTGGTGCGACTTGCGATTGCTTCACATCGGCGCCACGTGCCGGCACGCCGCGAACATGATACAGCACCGCGGTCTTCAGACCGCTGAACGAAAAATCGAGCGAATCACGGCCGAGAAGCGTGCGCGGAAAACGGATCGCCCGTGGATTTCCCGTCTCGGCCAGGCGGTCGATGATTGGGCCGCCGGGATAACCCAGTCCGAGAATTGAGGCGACTTTGTCGTACGCTTCGCCGACGGCGTCGTCGATCGTCGAACCAATCAGCGTGACGTCGAGCCAGTCGCGAACAAGGTAGAGCGCCGTGTGCCCGCCGCTGCAGACCAATCCAACCGCCGGCAACGGCGGAATTGCTCCGCTCTCGAGTCGCACGCTGTAGAGATGCGCATGCACGTGATCGACGCCGATCAGTGGCTTACCGCTACTCCATGCCAGCGTCTTGGCGGCGGTCACGCCGATCAGCAGCGATCCGATCAGACCCGGTCGATAAGCGACCGAAATGGCATCCACCTGCGAGATATCGCGCAGTCCGGCGATTCGCAGCGACTCGCGAACGACCGGTACGATGTTTTCGATGTGGGCCCGGCAGGCAATCTCCGGAACAACGCCGCGATAACGGGCATGAAGCTCGGTCTGCGACGAAACAATGTTGGCGCGAACTTCAATTCCATCGGCGACGATCGCCGCCGCCGTTTCATCGCAGGTCGATTCAATGCCGAGGATCAGGGGCATGGTTTTTGTGGTGCAGGCTTCCGGCCTGCTCACCGTAAATAGCGGGCTGGAAGCCCGCACCACAAATATTATGATGCCTTCCAGAAGGCCACACGCAATCACCCCGGGGCATGGCGGGACATCGTCTGCATGAGATGGTCGGGGTCAAAGGGCTTGGTGAGATAGGCGTTGGCCCCGCACTGTTTCCCCTTGCTGCGCGATTCGTCGGTGTCAAGCGCCGTCAGCATGATCACGGGGAGGGCATGGCCATTTGCGATCGCTTTTGCTCGCCGGCAGATCTCGAAACCGTCGAGGTCGGGAAGCATTACGTCGAGAATCACCAGATCCGGCACCCGCAACCGGATTTCCGCAATGGCGGCCTCCCCGTTGAGGGCGCAGCGATAGCGATAGCCGCAGATCTCCGCATAGGCTCCGACCAGTTGATTGATTTCAGGATCGTCCTCGACAACCAGAACTTCGCCTTCGGACATCACAGCTCTCCTTCGTATTCGCCATCGACGTTATAATCAAACTATCGTAACTCGTCACAACGGAAGGATCCATTTCATGGGGATTTGGCAACTGCCCTCAGCCGGGGAATTGGAACAGGCTATTCAGCTTTACATGCAATGCGCCTACGAAGGCGCCTCCCCGGCGGGGGCGGTGCGGCAACGCATCGATACGATTCGCGCCGCCGGCGATGCTCCATTCGATTGCCCGGCGCTGGAGCGGGAAAAAAGTGACGAGCCCGGCCGGTTCAATCTTCGCCTGGGAAACCGCTTTTATCCCCACATGAAACTCGTCGTCGAGCGTTCGCCGGAAGGAAGCTCCCATTTATTTCGGGCAGATACGCATGACCGCCACATTCAACCGGCGCCCGGCTCGAAAGAGGCCGACGCTTTCCGGGATCTGATGGCAAAAAATCAATCGGTCGCGACGGCAATCGAAGCCGCGTGGGAAGCGGCGTCGCTTCCGACGTTCAAGCAGTATCTGAGGGAAGATCTGGTGCGGAGAAAAGCGGCGCAATAGCCGGGGCAAGCAAAGGAAAAAGGAAAAAGTAGAAAGTGAAGAACGGACCCGCGCGACTTGTCACATTACTTTTTCCTTTTCACTTTTTACTTTTTCCTTCTTCGCTCACTTCATTTCCACGATCCCCGCATCGATATATTGCCCGCCGGTGTGCTGGTGGCAGTGAATGGCGATGAAATTCTTCCCCGCCTTCAGGGATTTGGCCGCGGCATCGTTTATGGGAAACATCTCGTAGCTCCCGACATATCCCGGCGCGCCGAAGGCCAGTATGCCGTTGAGGTAAACCTCGACATCGTCATCGTGGTGCAGCAGAAGCAGCGGATGTTCGATGGGTCCTGACAATTCAAAGTTCCGGCGAATCCAGATGTCGTCGGTTTTCCAGGTCGTTCGGACAATCGCGCCCGGCGTCCCCTCGGTTCCGAAACCGCCAGGCCCCTGCTTCCATGAGGCGTCGTCGAAATCCGGCTGCATCCAGGCGTCGGCCGGCTTGTCGGTCGTATATCGCCACGTCGCAGGTTCGCGCTGAGAGGTGGCCAGAACAATCTGGCGCGTGGGCCGTGACCGGTGTTGGCGGCGTGGGCGCGGTCCGGGTCTACTTTGATGATCTGCCGATCGTAAGTGATCAGTCCGTTGCATTCGGTCTCGACATCCGTGATCTGCGTATAAACGACCGCGGAAAGGCCGGCCGATTCTTTCAGGTCCCACGCCGTCCCGAGCATGCGGGTATAAGCGGCGGTCAGCGCATCCTGCCCTCCGACGCCGCGATAGCCCCAGGATTCCTTCGACCAGGTATGCGGCGGCAGCGCCAGGCCAAGTCCGCCGAATTCACCCAGCACCGCGGCCCGATGTTCTTCCGGCTTCGGCGAAGCCGGATCGGGATAGTGATGCATATCCATCACGTCGCCGACCTTCATGTCGGTCCAGCCGCTGGCATTATCAATCAGCCGGCTTGGATCGAGTTTGCGGACTGCATCTGTTAAGCGAGGCACGTCGAACTCGCCCCACCCTTCGTTGAAGACGACCCACATCACAATCGAAGGATGATTGATGCGCCCCTCAATCAGCCGATTCAGTTCAACTTCGAATTGGGTTTTCGATTCGGCAGTTCTGTTGTCCCCGGCGGGCATATCCTGCCAGACGAGCAGCCCAAGCTTGTCGGCCCAGTAATACCACCGCTCCGGCTCAACTTTCACATGCTTGCGCGTCATGTTGAAGCCGAGCTTTTTGGTCGTTTCGATGTCCCATTTCAGGGCTTCGTCGGTTGGCGCAGTGTAAATTCCGTCGGGCCAGAAGCCCTGATCGAGAGGGCCGACCTGGAAGACGAATTTTTTGTTCAGAAGGATCCGGTTGACGCCGTTTTCGTCTTTGCCGAGGGAGATTTTCCGCATGCCGAAATAGCTTTCGACCTCGTCATCGTGAGTCTTGACACTGAGGGTATAGAGAAATGGGGAATCGGGCGTCCAAAGTTTCGGATTGGAAACATCGACCTGGACGGTTCCCGATCCGGAGCCTACGCCGATTTTTTTGCCCTCATCGAGAACGGTAACATCGATCGGTTCGTCGCCGACAGCGGTTACGCGAACACAGGAGTGATCCAGATCGGGGACGACTCTCAGCGATTCGATATGCTTCGCCAGCACCGGCTCAATCCAAACCGTCTGCCAGATTCCGGAAGTCGGCGTGTAGAAAATTCCGCCCGGTTTCAGGACCTGCTTTCCGCGCGGCTGGCTGCCATCGTTCGTCGGATCCCAAACCTTCACGATCAATTCCTGGGCCCCCGCTTTGAGCGAATCGGTAATGTCGAAATCGAAGCTGTCGTAACCACCACGATGGACGCCGAGTTTCTTGCCGTTCAGATAGACGCTGGCTTCCCAATCGACCGCGCCGAAGTGCAGGAGCACACGCCGCCCCGTCCACTCCTTTGGAATTTCAAATGTCCTGCGATACCACATCCGTTCTTCGTGCCGCCGCAGACCCGATAACGCCGACTCCACCGGATACGGAACGAGGATCTGCTCGGGCAATTCCTTGCCGAAGCCCGGCTCGGCGTTTTCATCCGCCTTGCCGAATTGCCAGAGCCCATTCAGATTGAGCCAATCCTTCCGCACCATTTGCGGCCGGGGATATTCAGGCAACGCTTTGTCTGGCGAAACGTCTTCCGCCCAGCGCGTCACCAGAGGGCCGTCGGCGATTTTCCAATCGGAGGCGTTTGCAACGAGTGAAGTAACAAAGAGAATCGCTGATATAGCGAAGAACAGCCCAGAAGAAACCCGTCGCGCGTGGAACATAATTTTGACCCTCTCGTAGACTATACGGCGGCCTTCAGCGGCGCCGCCGCGCGGGTGCGCATCCTACCGATTTAGAATGATTGGTCGAACGGAAGACCTGAGACCGATAAGCTGAATTTGCCCACGACTTGCTGCAAACGGGCAAGAATCAGGTCCATTACGAAATCTCCCCGCCAGTTCCACAGGTGAAATCGGGGTAAACCCCGCCACCCGGAGAACCAAATCTTCGGGGACCCGATATTTAAAAAAACTACCCTCTCCCAGATGTAGAGCCCAATACTCCGTTAAGTTGTCGGTGCGAAATTCGAACACCCCGTTTCCCATATGGGACGAAAACCGCGCCCGTTCCAACAATGGATTGTTGGAAACTCGTAGCATCAAGCCGAGAACCTCGGCAAGGACGCCTTCATCGATGCTCCCATTCGGGACGATGAAATCCAAGAAATCCGGCGGCTGGAGCGGAATCTCAACTCGCATTTCCTTCATGGGCTACGAAAGAGTAGGGGAACAGGTGGGCCGAGCCCACCCTACACATCCAGATTCTGAAGATAGCTTTCCAGCGCCTGCTGCTGAGTGGTCTGCTTTTGTTGCAAGGTCTTCACTTCTCCCTGAAGCTTCTCGATGGCCGTCTCCTGTTCGTCGAGCTTCTTGAGTAATCGCTGGTAGTAATCTGTGTTCTGCGGGACGGTCTTGAGGTTGTCGCGAATCCGCGTCTGCTCCTGGGTGATTTCCGACAGCTTCTGCTGATGCTCGGCGATCTGACGTTGCTTGTCCGTCAGATCGTTCTTCAGTGAAACTGCTTTTTCCAGTGCGTCACGCACCAACCTGGGAATTTCGCCGGTCTTGGAATATTGGAGGACCTGGCCGACGTCCATCGGCAGGATTGCCATCTGCTGGTTCTGCGTCAGTTCTTCCTGGACCGTCAGCTTGCTGCTCTTGCCGGCTCCCACTGTTCCTTGAAAACGATAGAGACTGTCGGTCGTCTCATCGGCCTTGGCGGGCGCGGTCAGCTTCCAGCCGGGACGGAACGGATGCTCGATCAGGAGCGTGCGCGCATGTTCGGCTTTGTTCTCCGCCACGTAGTCCTGGCTGAAGACCTGCTTGATCGTCAGTTCCAGAACTCCCTTGATGATCCGGCCCGTCAGCAGGCTGCTGGAGTTGGTGTTGTGCGTGCTGTCCACCAGCACCTGCTGGTCGATCCCGTAGCTGATCAGCCGATTCTGACCGGCGGGGAGATCTTCGATGCTGGCGTCTCCCGCGTAGCTGTTCTCAGCCAATACCGTCAGTGGGCCGGCGGGGAGGAGCTTGCCGGTGGTGTTATTGAGGCGGGCGCCCAGCAGCGGATTGCGGGCGAGCACCGAGGCGTTGTAGATGCTGAGGGGCAATGTCGAAATCGCATCGGTGATGATCGGGATCATCGCCGAGCTTTGCCGGGGCAGGCTCACGCTGCCGACGGTATATTCGAAGAGTTCGCCGACCTTCGCCGCCGAGGCGATGGAGGCGACGGACGCGAGTGCATTCATCGGTCCAGGAACAGACGCCGCCGCCGCCGCCGGTGCGCCGAACATTGCCGCGCGATCGTCAGCTCCGTCGCGAAGTTGGTCCGCCTTCTTCAACGATTCGTTCATCCTCGCGCCTTTTCGGTCGAATTCATCTGGCTTCTCAGCAGCCAGCGCAAGCCCTGCACCGTAAGTCTGCGGCTGTAAGCTTGCATAAAGCTGGGGTTTAACGACCGGACGCGGCACGTAGAGCGGCTGATAGAGGTCTTCAATGAAACTCAGGGGCCGGCCGCTCACCAGCGACAGCTCGATATTGTTCCAATCACTGTCGGTCTGGTTTTCGACAATCGCCCACCCCTGCAGATGGCCGTCGGTTTCGGCGGCGGGCTGCGTTGCAGCATTCGCGTCGGCGTCTTTCTTCTCGCCGGAGGGATCCTTCGCCTTTTCCGCGCCTCCCTGGGCCGGGAGCACCAGGCGGTAGCTGGTCTTCCAGACCGGAGCTTCGACGACGTATCCGATCCGCACCCGGTGATCCCCTTTTCCATTAAAGTGAATCGTGACGGGTTTCTTGTCGCGCTCGCGGGCCTGAGCCAATGCCGCGAGGGCCTTGGTCAATTCCTCCTGCAATCGAGGATCGTCGAGCTTGATCTGCGTCACCTGGTCGAGATCGATTGGTTTGATGGTCCCGCCATTGAGCAGATTGAGCATCCAGGTGTCGACCACCGCCGCGTCCTTGCCGGCGGGACGTTGCCGCTTCTCGACGCCGAGCACCGTCCCGGTCAACGGACCTTCGTGGGTGGACGCGGTCACGTTTGCCCCGCGAAGCTGATTGAGCAAAACCGCCAGGGGCGGGTTCTCGTTGATGTTCACTTCAAAGCTCGCGAGCGTGTGCGAGATCGGCGCCTGGCTTCCGTAGGTCACGCTCGAGACTTTGCCGCCGTCCAAATCCTGGAGCAGCAGGCTCTTCAGAATATCGTTGATCTGTTCGGTCTTGAATCGCAGCTCGGTGGCCGCGTCTCCGTGAATCGTGCCGAAATGCTCGAAATATCCCACTCCGCTTGAGAACAATACAACCTCGCGTACCGGGACATTGGCCGCGGCAGGCTGCGTGGCCGCAGGCGCATCGGCCCCAGTTCCACCGGCTCCCTTTGCCAAACGGCAGTCCCAATGTCCGATAAGAACGGCCACGACAGTCAACACACATCTTTTTATTCTGCTCATATCATCCCGGTGATTTTCGGACGGATTAATGGAATTATGGACGCCCGATGCGGTACAAAGTTTCCGGAAGCTAAGGCGAATGCCAAGAGCAAACTCGGATTCCGAAAAATTTCGAGGAGAATTTGCCTTTAAGCATTGACTTGCCTTTAATTGGTTGACAGTCATACCCGACAACTGGGCAATAATTTCCGGGGGCGGCAAACGATGTGTCGATAGCGGTGTATTCGGATGCTCAGGAAAGCGCGGAAGAAGAGGAACGGGGAATACTTCAGAGGCCCGGCGAGTCAGGTGCCGGCGGGCTGTACCCTATTTCTCGTCACCTGAAAGTTGAGTAGGCCTATGCACGGGGGTTTTCGCCTCACGTGGCCCACCGGACTGAAACGCACTCCAACGCGTCTTCGGTGGTTTGAGAAATTTTCTGAATTGAAGCCCGGTCTCGACCTTCAGCAGGTCTCTGACACGCTGAAGGAGCCGTACGCGACCGTCTATCGGTGGGCGGACACCTTCGGGTATCCGTTCCCGGATCGACGTCGCCGCGGCCGTGTCTCCAGCGCTCAATGGGATCAGGTTGACTGGGGCATGCGCGATGCGCAAGTCGCCAGGGAACTTGGCGTCTCCCGCGAGCGTGTAAGACAGGTTCGTGCCGCACGCGGAATGGGTCCCAGCGCCCATCGAGCTGAAGTGCTTCGGTTCGAGCAGTTCGTTGCCGTCAATCGCGATCGGCTGCACGGATTGCCCGTGGCACAGATCGTCGAGGAGTACGGAACCGAGATCTCCCACCAGATCGCACGACGAATTGTTCGATCGGCGGGAGTGCGGCCGCACGATCCGGAGTCGCGCTGGCGCGGCGTGGACTGGCGCTTGACCAATCGCGATCTCGCGGAGGTCTATGCCACCAGTCCCAAGTACATCGCCAACGTCCGGGCGCGGCTTGGCGTCGGGCCGGCCCAATGGGATGCCCGAAGCTCCAAGAATGTCGCCGAACCCGCTTATCTCGAGGCGCTCGGCGTCGAGCGGGAAAAGGTAAAAAACGCGGGAAAGCACCCCGCGGCACGTGAGACGACGGCGAAGCTCACCGCAGTTCGGAATTAATCCGGACCGGCAGGCATCGTCGGGCCATCTGTGCCGCGAATGCTGATTCAATTTGCAAGACCAGAGCCGCTCTTCGGAGCGCCTCTTTTGTTTTTGGATGGGCGAGCGATTCCTCGAATTTGAATAAACGTTCAACGTCCAACGCTCAACTTTCAACGTTCAACGACAAGAACTCCCCTTCGTTGAAAGTTGAACGTTGAGCGTTGGATGTTGAACGTTTATTCGAACGTTTGCTTCTCTGTCACCTTTGGCCCGTAACGCGTGCTGAATAAAACGGCCCCCGGCTCGATCACGAGACGGGGGCCATTCGTCGCCGCGGTTGGCTCTGCAATCTCTTACTTGACCATGTCTTTCAGGTTCTTCAATGGCCGCACCTTGACGACCTTGCGGGCCGGCTTGGCTGCGAACATCTGTTCCAATTTGGTGAACGGATTGATCCCCTTGCGGGCCGGTGTGGCCGGCTTGTTGATCACGACGATCTTGACCAGACCAGGCAAGGCAAACACGCCAGGCCCCTTTTTGGACAACGACCCTTTGATCTGACCCGCCAGCGCGTCGAGCACCGACGCGACCTGCTTGCGGGAAAGTTCAGTCTCTTCGGCGACGTTTGTCAGAATCTCACTCTTTGTTGCCGGTTTTGCTGCCATATCTTTTGCTCCTTCCGAGAGAAATTGTTGGACGACCAGTTCGTTTCTTTGCCGCGGCCAAGTGACGTATTTCCGCGAAAATGCCGGGAAATTCAAGGGGTGCGCGCTATTTTTCCCCGTAAATCCGCGGTTTTTACATTTCCGGATGAAAATGGCGACATTACGAATTGATGACATCGGCCTCCCGGGCGAACGCGCCGTTCGCGAGATTCGCCCCAAGTGCGGAACAATTCGGGAGGAGGAGTACCGCCTCCGCTCATTGTTCCGCAACAGACAAGAATGTCTGTCCTCCCACGGGGGCCAACACCTGAGCAGTCCGATTGGGAAGATAAATTCGCACACTCTGCTGCCGGCCTTCCATGCCGACGCCTTCGCGTGGGTAGGTCATCCGGCTGGCGACGCGCCCGAAGCCTCCAAAGCGTGCATCGTCGGTGTCCAGCGCTAATCGATAGTCGGTCGGATCAGGGACCGGAATGCGCAGCTCGGCGAAAGACTGTGTCGGATGGAAATTGAAGGCGAAAACCAGCGGCCCGCGGCGATAAATCAGCAGTTTGTTGTCTTCGTGAATCATGAGCGCTCAATCAAAGGATCTTCGAGAATGTTGAAAGACTCATCCAACAGATTCATCGCCCGATCGAATGCGTTGAGACTCGAATAATGAAGATTCGGATTGTCGGCAAGCGACCATTGGCGTCGTGCATACTGCATCGACCAGTTGTTCCCCTCTCGCGGAAAGTCGATCCATTCCGGGTGCCCGAATTCATTGCCCATGAAATTCAGGTAACCTTCGCCGGCGAGGCTGAACGTGATGAGCCGGATCAGCTTGTGCAGAGCGATGCCGCGGTCGACAACCGGCGTGTGGATCGCCTTGTCCATGTTCCAGTACATTTCCTTATCCATCAGGCGAAACGCGATAGTCTTGTCGCCGACCAGCGCCTGGTCGTGGCTTTCGGCATAGCCGATGTGCTTTTCCTTGTGGCGGCGATTGAGGAGGGTGTGGAATAAACTCGCCAAGCTCCCACTGCTCATCGCTTTTTTCCTTGAGGATCTTGATCCAGTAATCGGGCACGCCCATCGCCAGCCGATAATCGAATCCGATCCCTCCTTCTTCGACCGGCCGAGCCATTCCTGGCATGCCGGATACATCCTCGGCGATTGTGATCGCTCCCGGCCTGACCGCGTGCGCGACGACGTTTGCCATCTTGAGATAGCTGACGGCGTCTTCGTCGATGTTCGCGCCGAAATAATCGTCATAGCTGCTGAACGCGCGGCTCAGGCCGTGATCCCGATAGAGCATGCTGGTGATGCCGTCGAACCGGAATCCGTCGAAATGAAATTCCTCCAGCCAGTATCGGACATTGCTGAGCAGGAGTCGCTGCACCTCAAACTTCGCGTAATCAAACAGGAGCGAATCCCACGCCGCGTGCTGCCCGCGCGGACCCGCGTGGAAATACTGATGGTCGGTGCCGTCGAACCAACCCAGGCCCTCCAGCCGATTCTTCACCGCGTGGCTGTGAACCAGGTCGAGTAAAACGTCCATCCCCAAGCCGTGGGCCGTGTCGATCAACGCCTTCAATTCCTCCGGCGTTCCGAATCGCGACGAGACGGCAAAAAAACTGCTGACGTGATACCCAAACGACCCGTAATACGGATGCTCCTGCACCGCCATGAGCTGCACGGCGTTGTATCCGAGATTCGCGATGCGCGGCAGGATATCGCGCGTGAACTCGGCGTAGGTGCCGACCTTCGCCTCTTCGCGAGCCATCCCCACGTGCGCCTCGTAAATGCGCAGCCCGTTCTTTCGTTCGGGAAGCCGGTGATGAAACGCGTATGGCTCCGGCGGATTCCAGTAGACGCCGGCCCAGTCTCGCGTGATCGGATCCTGCACCGCCCGGCGGATATAGGCCGGTATGCGATCGGTTCCCTTGCTGTCCTCGCCGACGATGTGAACCTTCACCCGGCTGCCGTGTGTGAGCCGATCGCCGAACTTGTCGTCGGGCAGAAAGAGACTCCAGACGCCGAACTGATCCCGCACCATCGGATGGCCCCACCGGTCCCAGTTGTTGAAGTCGCCGATGACGCGAAGCTGAAGCGCCGCCGCGCCCATTCGCGGTACCAGACCCCTGGCTTGTCGTAGAGTTTCCCGCGGTTGAGTCCAAAATAATTGTGTCCCTGGCTGATCTGCCCGAGCAATCCGCCGGTCGGTTGCAGCCGGTTTACCGCCTGGCTGAAATGCGACTGCCGCGCCTTAAGCGGTCCAGAAAACGGTTTGAGCCACTGATCTCCGGCAATCAGCCCGGTTCCGTCCGACACGGGGAAATTCATGGATGCAGGATCGGGCTTGGGCGCAGGAGTTGTCAAGAGCGCAAGTGGGTACATGGCAGATTCGGCGGCTTGTCTTGTGGCACGGGTTTTCAACCCGTGTGTGCGGGTACCCCGCACGTTGGCCGGTACTCCGGCCAAAACAGCAAGAGGGAAGCGTACTTTGCACCGCCGCAAGATGAGCGCTGGGCAGACCGTCGATCACCGCGGAGTACCGCGGTCACGGCTTGAAAAGCCGTGCCACGTCAATTCAATGCCGCTGAATGCGCCACACGCCCGCCGCCGGCGACGCTGATGAATCAGTCGGAAGAGCCTGTTCGGACAAACTTCTGCGCCACAGGGTCCCAATGCACGCCGGCCAGTCGGTCGTCATGCAGTAGATGGCTCCAGATCGTCCTTCTCGATTCGGGTAACATGTTCTGAAGTTCAGACCAATCCTCGTCGCGATGCCATTTCATCAGATCGGTCACCGCCCACATCGCCTGAATCTGCAGCATCCAGGTCAATCGCTCGACGTCCGCGGTATTGCCGACATGGCGGCGCCATAAATCCGATCCGAATAGCCTGTCGGCGGCGATGAGCGGCAAGACGTCAGGGCAGAGGGGCGTTTGGCGCAACGAGCAGGCGCGATCGCAATAATCCAGCACGTCCGAAACTGATTTGTAGCCTGGGGCATCGAAATATTCCTCTTTGAGACAAAATGGAATGTCGTCCTGAACTACAAGCGGAAGAAATGGCCACTCTGCGTTCGGTTTGATATTCTCGTAAGCGGAACCATCTTCCATGCTCGCCAGAGGCGGATCATTTCCGGGCCGTACGAACAGCAGTCGTGCAATCAGGAGAATTCGTTCTTCGTCCAGATCGTAACGCCAGTCGCGATTCCAATCGCCCTTGATGAGATGTTGATATTCCTTCATTGCGCAACGCCTTCTCCTTGCCGGCCAAGCGCAAACCGTTAACCGCGCGAATAAGCGCAACTGGATTGAACCGCAATCCGACAGCCGAGGGGAAAGGTGAATGAGTCTGACCTCGTCGAACAGATCGCCGCTGATTTGAGGTCGCAAATCACTGAACTGAACAACTTCCACTGTCTCCATTTTGGGGGAGTTCATCGCAAACCGATTTGACTGATGCGTATAGATCACGTTTACACCATCGCCAAGGCACCGCAGCAGGTAGTCGATCCCTTTCGAGCTGATTTCCAGTGAACCCCATTGGCTGGCTTCGCCTTTTCCCGAGTCAGGTCTTCGAATTCGGCTGCGTCCATTCCCGACGTCAGCTTTCCTGCAATTGCCTCCGGCGATTGCACTGGTAAAGGATGTTCGCGTGAATCGGCCCGCCAGAATTGGACTGCGGCGCCGACAAGAAACAGAGCAAGAATTGACAAGGCTGCCAAAATCGCGCACCGATTTCCCCGCACCTCGGGCGGCTGAGGCAATCGGGGCGTCCACCCGCATTCTGGACATTTCTCCCGCGTGGCGCAGATCGTACGCGCAGTTTGGACAGAGGCCACGGGCCGAGCGACGGTTCGCCCTGGAACTCCGCCATCGTCGAGCACCCCAGACACAGGCCGCTGCGCCGCCGCCGAGGACGAACAAGTAATAAGGAACATAGATATCCCTGTACGCCCCCTTTTCGTCGTGAGTAAAGGAAGCGTAGAAACCGAATCGGGTGTCAGGCGACCAAGTCATCCAATGTTCACGATCATTCGCTCCACCGATCCTCGACGAGCTGAGCCTCCAACCCCAATCTTCGTACTCGCCGTGGTCACCGCCCATCAGAAGGTTCGGACTGTAGAAAGCATTGAGGCAGACCGAGACCCGGCCATCGCACGATCCAAGGGAAAGCAGATGCTGAACCGGCTTGTATGGTGACGTGGTGTACTGGCACGAATCCTGGTGATTGTGACTGCGACACCATAGCGTCGCCGCGCCCAGGCAAACCGCCAGTGAAACGCCAGCATATACCGTGAACGGTCGCGGTTTCGGCATCGGTACTTGCGCCCTCGGCGCGAGCGCGAGAATCACAGTTTAACCGAACCGGCGCCTCGGCCGCGCACAATTTTCGAATTCTTCGCCGCTTGCGGCTTCGCGAATCGCCGCCGCCGCGAACCTGACCGCCCCCTATTGACCCGGAACCTTATTAATCGTGTGATCGATCTCCAACTCGATCGGCGTCTTATCCGCCGCATCGACGCGGAACTTGATTGCCATCTGCATCACCTGATGCAACCCCGCAATTCCGAGCGAGACGGTCTTGCCATCCGCGGAAAGCGTCGCAGTTTTGATGTCGAGCGTGTCGCGACCGACCTGGTTCGGATCGGAGACTTTATACTCGGCAGAGCCGTATGCCTTGGTCCACCGATAGTTCCACCACTGCGCCGAATAATTTTGCGTATCGGTCGCCGATTCGCGATCGAGCGGAACCGTGAAGGTGATATCGACGCCGGTCGGCGTGATGTGCAGCGACTTCACGTCGCGCACGGGTTTGCCGGTATAGCGAACGCGCTGGAACGCTCCGTCATGGCCGCCGGTCGTTTGCCATCCGCGCAATCCGCCGACGTAGAGCTGGCCGTCAACGGGGTTGAATCGCGCCCGCATGATGCCGGTCGCGAACTTCAGCGGAAACAGGACGATCCCCCCTTGCGGCTGGCCTTCCACTTCTTCCTGCACGACATGAAAGAGCCGGCATTGGCCATACGAGGTATAGAGCATGTCTCCTTCGAACGGGCCCCATTTGTCGCTCGTCACCCAGGCCTGACCCCCGCCGGAATTGTCCGGATTGGGATACGGAACCCAGAAGAGGGGCTTGTCGTAATCAGTCGGCGGCGGAGTGCGATGCGCCGATCCGATGCATCCGAGAAACATTCCCTTCTTGACGAGGTTCACGCGATCGACCGGCGTCCAGATTCCCTGGTTGTCGGAACAGGTGACTTCACCATGCGGCCCCATTCCAGTTCCGTTAGGCGCACGCAGGCCGGTCGCGAAAATCTCCAGGTTTTTCCCGTCCTTCGACAGGTGCAGCACGCACCCGTTATGCCTGCCGATCGGGTCGAAGAAATCCGTCCCGAGCAGCGGCGAACCCTTGGTAAAAAAGAAACTCCCGTCCGGCGCCTGTTGCAAGTCGAAAACAAATTCGTGGAAATTAGGCGTAACCGAAATATCGTTATTGAAGTTTTCGTAAAAGGTCGCCTCGCCAATCCCATCGGGGTCGCGCAGGATCGTGACCTGATCGCGCCCGAGCACATAAATCGCGCCATCGACGATCTTCATCCCCAATGGTTGAAATAAGCCGGTCGCGTATCGCTTCCAGATGAGATGATCGAGTTTGTCGTCAATGCCTGAGACGAGCCAGACGTCGCCGCTCCAGGTGCAGACGGCGGCGTGCTTGCCGTCCGGGAAGAAATCGAACCCGCCGACACGCATCCAGGCATGCCAGGGATTGTTGTCGGGGAGGGTCAGCGTATCGACAACGTAGGGGCCGTCGCCGGTACCGAGCGTGCCCGTGGTTTCGATCGTCTGCGGATAGCGCTGTGCCTTACCATGCGTCCATGGCTCGATATCGTCAACGCTATTGGCAGGGAATTTCGTTAGATCGGTGACCGCACGGCCAATCACGAGCTTGAAGATCATTTCTTCCGAATGAGGAGGAATTCGGAGAATAAGGTGGTCCCCTTTTTTCTCCCAATTGTTCGTCAGCCGTCCGCCAACGACCGCTGCCGTGATTTGCCCCGCCGAGGCAACGGATTGATCCTGCGACTGCTTCAGCTCGCCTGCCGAATCGGCGACAAGCAACTCCATCGCAAGCGCGTTCGGCCGAATCTTGAATGTGCGCGTAAACGATCCGTCTTTTCCACTCGAATCGTACCCAGGCATCTCCAGCACCCCGCACGACCCGACCGTATATGAGAAGATAACGCGGTCGAACTGTACGTACAGCCCGCGCCACTTCACCCAATCCGCCGGCATCGGCAGATACGGCTCATCGCGCGGATCATCGAAGCTCCCGCTTCCCGGCTTTCCCCATCCCGGCACATTGGTCGCCGTTTCAAACACATACGTTCCGATCGGCGCCGGCCGTGACCCTTCCGGCGGACGATGCGTCCCATCAAACGGGGTCCCCATCAGCTTCAGCCAGCCCCCGGTCCATCCGCCGGCGTAGCGCAGCATGTTGGTGTCGAAACAGACCGATGCATTGTTCCCCACCTTGACGGTGATCGCCTTGGTCGTCACTCCCTTGCACGTCTCCACATCCTTTGGCGGATGCATCGACACCGAGGAGCTGATAAACGGTCCGTAGTCCATATCGTTCCAGGGACTGGCGGCAAACAGATCAGCGCCTGCGAGAAATAGAAGCGGAATGACCAGACGAAGAGCGGAGTGATTCATGACTCTCTCTTACCCGTAACTAACGCTGGCGTTCAGCCCCGCGGCGGAAGCAATCGCAACACGGCGTGGCCTGCGCCCGGGAAATGTCACCGACAAAACCCTCGAAATCGACGATAAGGCGTGTCTGTGTTACCTTCTCGGCTGAGGCCGCTACCAACATAAGGAAACGAAAATGACCCAAAGAGCTCAACGGATATGCATCGCAGGTATTCTGGCGATGGGAATGCTCATCGGATGCAAAGCCGCCCCGCGCCCAGCGTCGGGTTTGCCGATCCGAAGATCCTGAAAAATGACCCTAATGTCCCGTTCAACAAGTTCTGGCGGAAGCCGGCCGAGAACTGGACGACCTACGACAAAATCTATGTCGCGCCAATCGAAACGTCTTACATGCTGAAACAGACCACCTGGCAGAAGGGGGAACGGCAGGCAGATATCGAGAAGGATGTGCACACACTGGCGGAGTTCACACGCAACTCGATCAAGAAAGCCTTCCGCGACGATCCGCATCATCGCTTTGCGGTGATCGACAATCCCACGGAAGACCCCCACGCGCTGGTGTTGGAATTTGCCCTGATCGAAGTCGTGCCGAGCAAGGTCGTTCTCAATGCCCTAGGATATGCGCCGTTCTTTATTGGCACGGGCATCACGGTCGTAAGGACGGTCGCCAACGACAAGAGCTTTGCCGCGTTCGAGGCGCGGATGCGCGTCGCTGCCTCGCACGAAGTGGTGCTGCTGGCCGCCGACCGCGAATCGGAGCAATACTCCCCCATCGATCTGCGCGGCCTGACCTGGTACAGCGATGCGCAGGGAATCGTCAACGAATGGTCGAAGCAGTTCGTGCTCATCATGGACGCCAAGCCCGGCGAAAAGATCGAAGGAACGCCGACGTTCAGGTTGTTGCCGTGGTAGTAATGCGTTCTCTGATTCGCATACCAGGGGCGTCCACTCTGGCAAACAAAGCGCCCGGCTTGTCTGGGACAACGGCAAGGGCCAACAATTCAAGAGCCAGGAGATGGATTCGACTTATGTGTTCTATTACCGGGGCGCACGGCTCAAACTGCTCGGGGAGCCGGTATCGATATGCTGGGGATCATTGGCTACAACTGGCCGGCCGGATTGAACCTGACCGATCAATGGCAGCAGATCAATCTGGATTGGACTTCGGTCGGCGGCGACCTCAGGGCGATCATCAAGAATGAAGTCGTACAAACGAAAAGTCTGTTGATCGATGATGTCACGGTTACCGAGATCCCCCCGATTCTGTCGAATTTGTTGACGCGTGTCGGCGCGGCTAAGATTGGGCTCTCCACCAAGGGAGGTTAGTGGTTAGACGTCGCAAGGCCTGTGCACGCATCGAGTCCCGGCGCGCCGGGATGAGCAGGGGTTTTACCCTTGTCGAACTGCTGACCGTGATCGCGGTCATCGCGGTTCTCGTATCGATGCTCCTGCCGGCGATCAACAAAGTCAGGGCATCCGTTGCGAGAGTGAACTGCGAAAGCAACATGCGGCAGCTCATGATGGCTGTCCATAGCTATTGCGCGGACAACGACAGGCAGCTTCCTTACTGCAATTGGGAACACAGCGCCGACGACAACTCTGTCTACGGCCACGGCTGGATGTATTCGTCGCCGGAATTCCGCACGAATTATCCCGCCGGCTCGGATCTCAACGGCAACTGGTCAGCCCAATCGCATATACCGCTGGACGGCGTGATGACCGGCGTGCTGTGGCCTTACCTCAATAACGTCGTGATCTATCATTGCCCGGTCGATAATCCGGACTTTTTCACCGGCACGGAATGGCTCAGCAGCTACCTGATGAACGGATCGCAGTGCGGCTTCGGCAATCTCGGCGGCTTCAATAATTCAGCGACCATCAACATTCCCGGCTTCAAAATGACGCGCGTCCTCAAACCTTCCGATTCCGTTCTCCTCTGGGAAGCGCTGGAGCAGCCGTTTCAAGGTCAGTTTCTTGCCGGCGCCATCTGGAACGACGGATCGAGTTATCCGACCGAGGAAGTTTTGAGCGATCGCCACTTCAAGGGAGCCAACGTGGCCTGTGTGGATGGGCATGTCGAATGGTGGGATCAACAGACCTGGACTTCCTGGTCGACCAACCCCAGCTTCAATCGCCTCTGGTGGGATCCGGGAAATCCGGGCAACGGCCGGTGATGGACAAATCTTCCGAAAAATTGGCCCCAGCGGTTCACCGCGGCGCTGCGCCGGAATCATTCCGCCGATAGAGCGATAGATTGGATCGAAGCTCCGCGTCATTCGGATCAAGCTCGACCGCGCGTCTTTGCAGCCGGACGGCCTCTTCCTGATGACCCAGCTTTGCTTCGACTTCGGCGAGGATTCCAACCCATTTCGCGTTCTTCGGCTCCTGGGCGAGCGCGTCAGCCGCGAGTTGGCGGGCTTCTTCCAGATGCTGGCTGCACCGGGCGCAGGGGCCGGGTTGCCGGCTCAGATGCGAGCGAGTGTTGCGCCGCGAAGAGGTAAACCCCCATCGCGATCAGCAAAGTGACGCGAGAGGTGTTGTTGAAGCGCGACTGAATCGGCGGCAGAGTTTTTGTACCGCCATTTCTGTCACCCACCCACATGTTGGTCCCCGGCATGCCCTGCACGATTTCAATCGTACCGAGCGTGATTTGATCTCAAAAGCGTTTGCGCTCACTGACTTGATGATCCTGTGTAGCCGGTGGGCTCGCTCGCTGTTTGCCGGGGGAAAACACGGTGAGCAAGCTCACCGGCACGAGAAATCGCTCAAGGGGATGTCTTCCCGGCATCCGGCTCAATCTTTCGAAGCGCCTCGCGGACCTGCGAGCGAACCTCGTCATCCGCATCGTCCGCCGCGGATGCAAAAGGAAGTTGAGTCGTTCGTTCTGAAGAACGCGCGGACTGACGTCCGCGGCTATTAAAAAATAGGGGCGATGTAGTTTGCAACTTCCATAATAGTGGACGTCAGTCCGCGCGTCCTCGCACATTCCGACTTAGAATTTACACGGCGCTCCATGAAACCCGATTGGGACCAACTGAATTCCGAGATCATTTCCTGCCAGCGTTGTCCGCGTCTTCGCGAATATTGCGCCAGGATCGCGCGGGAAAAACGGAAAGCGTTTGCAGACCAGACCTATTGGGGCAGGCCGATCCCCAACATGGGCGACCCGAACAGTCGCCTGTTGATTGTTGGCCTGGCGCCTGCCGCCCACGGCGGCAACCGCACCGGACGAGTCTTCACCGGCGACCGCTCCGGGGATTTTCTCTTTCAGGCGCTCTACGACACCGGCTTCGCCAACCAGCCGACGAGCGTCAGCCTTGGCGATGGGTTGGAGTTGATCGATTGCGCAATCACTGCGATTGCACACTGTGCGCCACCTGACAACAAGCCGTTGCCGGGGGAAATCCTGAATTGCTCGGAATACCTGGGTCGGACGTTTGAACAGATGAAAAAGTTGCGCGGGGTTGTCGCATTAGGGCGGATCGCCTTCGACAATTGTCTGCGACTGTACCGTTCTCGCGGCTGGCTCGATCCCGTGGCGCCGCGGCCGGTGTTTGGCCACGGCGCGACATATCGGTTTGCTTCAGCTCCGGCGTTGATGGCGTGTTTCCACCCCAGCCAGCAGAATACATTTACCGGCAAATTGACTCCTTCGATGATCCGTGATGTCTTTGTTAAAGCGCGGGCAATGCTCACGACCTGAGGCGATGGCGCGATGTTGAGCGCGCGGCGGGTGCGTGACAGATTCGGCGGCAGCGTTTTTCCCCTCCCGCGGTACTCTGGGAGGAGCCGCGCACGAAGTAAGCGGGAAAGTTCTCTCGTTTACCGAGTGCTTTCCCGCTTACTTCGTGCGCGGCTCCTTCGGAGGATCGGGCGAGGGGGAAATTTGCTCGGGCCGCCGATTCTGACACGCACCCGCGTGCGCCGGCCCGTCCGATACAGACTTGCCTCCGGCCTCAAAGGCGATACATTCCACGCCGTCGCGGTCGGCGATCGGCCCAGGATTGTCTTTCGAGGGTTGCTCAAATGAAAAGCGTCAAGGATTTGCAGACGGTTTCGTCGAATGTTCATTCGCTGGCGGAAGCCGCCCTGCAGGAGAGTGGCGGGCTCCTTCGCCTGGCGCCCTGCTGGGTGCCGCGATCTTTTCTTCAGCCGGGCAAGCGGCTCAAGCTCGCGCCCGAAGATCTCTATGCTTTCGGCCTGAATCGTGGCGGCATTGACGAGCGCTGGTTCGGCTCGACCACCCCCGCCGCCAATGAAAACCGCACGCCGGATGAAGGTCTCAGCTATGTCGTGCACGGCGGCAAGCGATTCACCCTCAAAGACGTCGTCGCGGAACTCGGCGGCAAGATCATCGGCGACTCTATCTGGAACAAGTACAAGAAATGGCCCGTCTACTCGAAGTTCTTCGACAACATGGGCCCGATTCCCCATCACATGCACCAGACGCGCGAGCAGGCGGCGATGGTTGGCCAGGAAGGAAAGCCCGAAAGCTATTATTTTCCGCCGCAGCACAACGCCACGGGCAACAATTTCCCCTACACCTTCATGGGTTTTGAGCCCGGCACGACGCGCGCCCAGGTCCGTAAAACTCTGGAAGATTGGAACAAGGGCGACAACGGCATTCTCGATCTTTCCAAGGCGTATCGCCTCAAGCCCGGCTCCGGCTGGCTGATCCACCCCGCCATCCTGCATGCTCCCGGATCGCTGTGCACTTACGAACCGCAATGGGGCAGCGATGTCTTCGGCATGTATCAGTCGCTGGTCGAGGGGCGCGAAGTGCCCTGGTCGCTTCTGGTCAAGGACATGCCGAAGGAGAAACACAAGGACCTGGATTTCATCGTCGATCAGCTCGACTGGAACGCCAACGTCGATCCGCATTTCAAGGAGAACCATTATCTCGATCCGATCGTCCACCAAGGCTCGGACAAGGACGGCTTTGTCGACAAGTGGATCGTCTACGGGAAGGTGTATGGCGAACAGCTTTTCACCGCCAAGGAATTGACCGTCCTGCCGGGCGCTAAGGTGACGATCAAGGACAACGGCGCCAGCAGCATCATCGTCGTGCAGGGTGAAGGGAAGCTGAACAGGGTACGCCTGAGCAGCCCCAAAATGATCCGCTTCCACGAGCTGACCGAAGACGAAGTCTTCATCACGGAGAGCGCCGCGAAGGCCGGCGTCACCTACGAAAATACCAGCGGGACCGAGCCGCTGGTGGTGCTGCGCTATTTTGGTCCCGAAGTGAACCCCGAAGCGCCGCTGCTGAAATACAAGGGGGATGTGAAGCTGTAAATCGATCTCGCGCGGCCTAAAGTTGATCCTTGCGCGGCGCGCGTTAGAATTCGCATCATGACGACTGCCGTTCAACCCTCGGCATTAACGCCCGATGAGGTCGAACGCTGCGCCTGAGCGCGACGGGCGAAATTACGAGCTGATCGATGGTCAACTCAGGGAGAAGCCAGTGGGGGTAGCAGCGCTCTTCATCGCTTCACGCATTGTTGAGCGATTGAACGCTTTTTTCTTTCCGAACCGGGGATTCTCTGTCGCCGAAGCGATGATTTATTGCTTCCAGCGGGCGAACCATGGCCGTCGGCCGGACGCAGTCTACGTTTCATTTGCGCGACTTCAGAGTCATGCGATACCCGACGGCGACCTCTCTATCGCACCCGATTTGGTCGTCGAGGTCCTCAGCGCGAGCAACGGTGGCATCGAGATGGAGATTAAGCTGGACGAATATCTCGGTGCCGGCGCGCCGATGGTCTGGATTGTCAATCCGTCCTCCCGAACCATTCGTATCTATCGCGCCGATGGAACGACGCGACTCCTTCGCGCGTCCGACGTGATTGAGAATGAGACCGCGCTTCCAGGGTTTGCGATGAAGGTCGGCGACGTGTTTCCACCACTTCAAATCTCCGGCGATAAATCGACTTGATTGCAACGAATTTCGGCTCAAACCGCAATCACCTTGAAATCCCCAAGCGGAAGATTCAGCGCCGCCACGTAAGCGGCGACGTTAGTTGGATTGATGCCGCGCAGCGTGATCCCGTGCCCGGCGGAATTGGTGGCGGAGAGTTCGGCCAGCGTGTGGCACCCCACGCCAAAGGCGGTTCCGCCATTGGCGGTATCGATCGAGCCGAGCTTCAGGACGCCAAGGCTCTCAGCCGCGATGTTGCTGTTGAGAAAGCTGCCGCTGACCCGACTCCGAACCGTGACGGAGCTGATGTGGGCATTGGCGGCAAAGTCGCCGATGGTGGTCGGAAGTGCGCCGCCATTGATCCCGGCGAAGAGATTGCTGTTACTGAGAGATCCCACAGTAATGGGGCCAAAGTCACTGTTGCCGGTGAGGTCCAGGCCGTTGGCCGCGCCATCGATCATCAGGCTTCTGATCGACGCGACGCCGGCTCCAAACGCCTGACCAAGCGTGATGCTTAGATTCGTGGCATCCCCTCCTATTTTCATCACGTCGATGCTATTAGCCACCAGGCTGCCGCCCACATTGTGGGCGACGGTGAACAACCCGATGTTCCCGCTGATCATCCCGGTCCAGCCGCCGGGAATCGAGCCGGCGGAAATGGCCGGGGCGTTGCCGAGAACGCGCCAGCGCACATCGCCGAGCGCTCCTTTGACCCGGGCGCTGCCCAGATCGCCAAGGAGCGTGCCGCCGCTGTTCTGGTAGCCGACGTCGAGGCCCGCCGTGAAGTCGCCACTTGCCGTGAGCTGGCCCAGCGCCGGCAGATCGATCAGGGGAGATATCGACGTGGTGCTGGTCCATGAGCCGACGGTGATGGATCGAAGCGGCGCATCGCTGACCAGATCCTCATTCGTCGCCGAACCAAGCTTGATTTGCGTGACCGCGGCGGAGGTGCTCGTGCCGCCCAGATCGATCCGACCGTTGCTGGCCGACTTGAGCAACAGCGTCGCGACCGTTCCATCGACCGTGAGATTTCCATTCAAAGTCGCCGCGCTAGCGTCGATCTGCTTGAGAGACGCGTCGCTGGTGATGGCACCCACCTGCGGCGCATCCGTGATCGTCAGGACGCTCCTGGCGGTTGTGCCGGTGGTCGCCAGGCTGGCAATCGAAACGCCGGTTCCGGTCACGGTCGTAACCGCTCCTTTTGTCGTCGAAGCGAGATTGGCGCCCGAAAACGTAAGCGTCGCTGAGCCGCCCCCCTTCAGCATGACGCTTGAGACGCCCTTGCCTCCGCTCGGAAATTTGACGATTTGCGCCGCGTTGCCCGCGCCGATCGCGACGTTGAGTGTTCCAACGGTGACAGCGAAAGTCTGCGAAACGGAAACCCCGCCGCCGTCGGTCGCCGTTACGGTGACGCTGGCGCTGCCGGCCTGCCCACTATTCGCGAGCACCAGTTGATCGCCGCTGACCTGCGCCGTGAGGACCGCCGGATTACTGCTGACGGCGGCGAACGTGAACTGGGGCATGAGCGACATGCTTTGGATATTCACCAGATCCGCGGGACTCGCCGGCGGATTGTTCTTAACCGGCACGCTGGCCAGCCCCCCCACGCCCGCGGTCGGCAGAGCGTTGATCTGATTGACGACCGTCATCCCGTCATCGACAACCTCGCCGAAAGCGGTAAACCCGGCGTTCTGGGCGTCGAGATTCGCGGAATTATCGCCGGTGTTGACGAAGAATTCGCTGGTCGCACTGCTGGCCGTTCCACCGAGCTTGGCCATCGCCACGGTCCCAAGCGTGTTGGAGACGCCCGGCTCATTGATCACGCGGCGGGTTTTGCGGAACCTGCGTGAAGTCCGGCGTGTACCCGCCGGCCTGCACGACAAATCCTGGCACGGATCGGGAAACGATCGTCCCGTTGTATTCGCCGCTGTCGACATACTGGACGAAGTTGGCCACCGTCCGCGGCGCTTCCTTGTTAAACAACTCGATTTGGAACGATCCTTCGTCGGTGACCACATTCACCATGCTGTTGGCAGTGGGATCGGTGAAGTTTGGAAACAGATCGATCGTCCGGCTGGCGTTAATCGACAACGCCTGAGCTTGGATCGGCGCCGACGCCGTCACTGAAAAGAGCGCCCGAGCCTCGAGCGATTCGATCCGCGGGGATAACGTCGAATTACGCCGGCTGACAAAACGAAAACGATCGGCGACACGCGAAAAATCGCTGTGCATGCTTCTCCTGCTGAATTTTAACCCCGGATTGCCCCGGCTCCCGTGCTCGATCCTCCCGGAGCCGTATGTGGCAAGTCAGATGTGTAGCGGCGTGTCGCGCACGGTTCAACCGCAAATCGCGGCAGTTGGAAAAAAATTTCAGCGCGTTCATTTGAGTCGAATCACTTGCAGCTAACTGAACCGTCGCGCCGGCCTCTAGCGTTCCGGCCGCTTTTTTCCTCGAGGGGATGCGAACTGGACCAATCGGAGGCCGATGTCGGCAGCTTCACGGGCCCGGCATCCCAAACCGACTCTTGTCGGCGCCAGGTCATAAGAGGACGACCGCCTCAAAGGGAAATGTTTTGAATACGGACGACTGTTCCAACGATGGCAACCATTTCTGTTGATCGCTGCGCTCCGTTAGCATTTACGTCATAGCGGCGGAATGGTCCGTCCAACTGCGGAAATCCGCTTGCGCATGCTTGCGGACGGAATGACGATGCAACAATTATCACCTAAGCGGGCGCCTGATCCGATTTTCGACGCTGCGGCGTTAGCGCCGCCGAATCTCGCTGGCTATAGCTATTTTGACGCCGCCGCGGTCGCTTCGTTCAAGCCGGAGGTTCAGGGATTCGACGTGACCAACGCCACCTGGCTGGCTGACGCGGCTCTTCTGGCCTATGCGCCGCCCGATTTCGCGTGGGGTCAATTCAAAAAAGCATCGCTCGCGCCCGGGCAGTTTTTCGCTGGCGCAAGTACCCAGGTTTACGCCGCCGTTGCCGATAGCTATGTCGTCATTGCTTTTCGGGGCACCGAGGTCCGCGACGTGCGGGACTTTCTCATCGATGCGATCGTCGCCGACGCTGATGTTGTTCCATCGGCCTGGCCCGGCGGAGGGAACGTGCACCATGGCTTTCGTTCCGCGCTCGACGAGGTTTGGGTGCTGCCCGGCGGCGCTGGCCTGAGTGATTTCTTGCAACGTGCGAAAACAGGACCGCAGGGGCCGCGGACGTTCTGGTTTACAGGTCATAGCCTCGGTGCAGCACTGGCCACATTGGCAGCAGGACGGTATGCGGCTGCCAACGTGGGCGACGGACCATGCGGATTGTTTACCTTTGCGTCGCCACGCGTAGGCGACGCGGCCTTCGCCGAGGCGTTTGCGGTCAGGAATGTCTGCCGATTCGTCAACAAGAATGATGCGATACCGCGCGTGCCGCCTCCCAGTATGGGTTTCAAACACGTGGGCAATCCGTGGTGGATTGACCAGAACGGGAGTCTAGTTCCAGACGCCGGGGCGCTCACCGCTCCTGGCGATACCCTGCACGGGCCCAACATCGACTTAATCGGCGCAATCAAGCTGAATCTTTTCGATCACGCCCCCATTTACTACGCGACGTATATCTGGAATGAGTTCGTGGCAACTGGCGGTCATTCCGGGCAATAACTGGAGAAGAACAGAGGATCGCGTCGCCGGTGCTCCCGGAAGGAGACAGAGCAAGTCTCCACCTCATCACCGGACGATGCCACGCCATAAAGTCCATGGGCTTGAATAATCGACTTTGTCCGGGGGAAGTCCTCCCAATCCTCCCATCATCACTACCTCCTGATTGTCATCGAACGCCAGTACTCCATCGGTGAACAGCGGCGGCGAAACAGGAAGCAGCGACACATCGCCAATCAGGCGTGCCACCGCTTCCTCATCCGGGATGCCCGGAAAAAAAAGTCGCAGGTTTCCCACCATCGTTTGGAGCAGCGTCCGACGCGATTCTCCGTTCT
Source organism: uncultured Phycisphaerales bacterium (assembly GCA_963754335.1). Taxonomy (GTDB): domain Bacteria; phylum Planctomycetota; class Phycisphaerae; order Tepidisphaerales; family Tepidisphaeraceae; genus JBBSDP01. Next base: position 354,521 of record CAVWFQ010000003.1, on the reverse strand, counting down.
GACCCACGAGCCCACGACGAATCAGGTCATAGGCAGCGATCAGCGACATGATGGGTTCGGACCACTTTTGGTAGATGAGGCGTGTCCACACGTCCTGTGCTGGCCCCGGAGCACCCGGCTCAACGATGCGCTTTTGAGCAAACATTTGTTGCGCGACGAACATGCTACGGAGCAGGCTCGGCCCCATCAGACGTGAATAGGCCTGTACCTGTGGATCCATATATTCGACGAGGTGCTTCACCGGCAGAATATATTGATTCAGCTGAATTTGCCTCGATGCGTCGTCTGTCAACACCAGGAGCGTGACGCGGTTGGGGAGAAGGTGTGTGACATAGGTGAATGAGGCCTGATCGGGAACTTTCAGCCACAGCAAGGCAGGGCCGGCCGGCCGTTCCAAAACAAGTTCGAGCAAACTGGGAAAATTCGGATTTACCACAGTGGGCTGTGACCAGCTGGGGGCAAATGGAAAGACCGGGGTGACATCAAATTCAGGAGTTCCTGAGTTATGTTCGATGCCGCTCAGAATCAGCAGGCCGGCGCTATTCGGACCCAAACGACCTTCGAAGCTGGAAAGCGGCAACGATGTAAACTGGCCGTACTCCGCTGCGTCCGAGGAGATCCGTTTGGCGCCCAGTATCGATAGAAGCAACGGGGTTCCCCATCGCACCAAGTCCAACCCCAGCAGTTTGCCCAGGTCCTCCATCTCCGGCGAGTTCGCCACATCGAGCGAGTGAGCGAGCGCCGTCGCCAAGGGCGTCGGTAAGCCGCCGAGAGTTCGGGAAATGGTCTGGCCGGGCATCAATTCAAAAAATTCGTCGTGTAAGGTTTCGCCGCCGGCCCGAACATTCATGCGGTATTTGCCGGCTGCGACACTGGAACTGGCAGCAGCATCGAAAGCGCGCGTAACTCCGGTTTCGAGGTTCTCAAGCTCAACAGTCGCATCGCTTCCCGCTTGCACTCTTACGATACCACCCGGTGAAATCGGCGGACGCGGGAGCTGCATTTTCTCCAACCCGGGAACAGACACTTGCCGCTGGTAGGCGAATTTCACCGTGGAGTTTTCGAAAATGTCCACAGGATTGGGCGGAGGCGGATCGATCCGGGTCACGCCGGCCGGAGGCTCGATTTCCAGAAAATAATCGTTGGGTCGAACCGTCACGGTCGCCTTGGGCCCGTTAATAATCTCCTGCCGGCTCATTCCGCTGATTCCGTCCCGGATCGTCAGCGCGAAGACATCGTCTGCGCTGGCACCTTCGATCGAGATGGCGCAGGTATTTTCAGGGATTGGGGTGATCTCGAAGATAAAGCCAGAGTTGCTCCCCTGCTTGACCGGCTCTACGTCTTGCTCGGTCATCCGACCCTTCACGTATTCGGACAACTGGTCGAACGTAACGTACAAACGAGCTTGGCGCCATTCCTTGGCACGGCCGGCACCATTCAAGCCACTGAGCAGCGCGTTGGGAAAAGCGGTATTGACCGAAGCAACCTCGCCCAATGCGGTGGAGTATAGCGTGTAGCGAGTCGGCTTACCCCGATCAGACGGGGGGAAGACACGTCCGAGAGAGACGACGTCGATCTGGTCATCGTTGATTGCGTTACGGCAGGCATCGATAAAATAATAGTGGTCGCCGGGACCGAGCGCGTTCCACAGTTTTTCCTGGATCTCCTGCACTTGAATGCAGGCAGTGCCTGACGCATCCGGCCGCACGAAATCCGCGGCCACCAGTACATCGACCGATCCACCCCGGCGAACTGGATAGGCAAAACCATGGCCCGAAAAGAAGACATACAGTTCTTCAGTCTGATTTCGCCCCTCCTGAAATAACCGTGCTAACTCGTTGACGATTTCGTATCGGTTGGTACCGGCGGTGCGGCCGGCGACGGCAGCATCCGCGCAGCAGTAAATGGCTTTGTCGTCGAGATTCTTCTTCTCTCGCAGCCATTTGATAAACCCAGCGGCGGCCGCATTGGTGCCGGGAAGTTGCCGCGCCAGCGAATTGCTGTTTGCGTAATTTTCGATGGCGATGACCAGAGCGCGTGCCGGCATAACCCCTCATCATCCGACGCCGCCGACCGAAGTCGAGCGACGGACAAATTCGACCAGGGCGGCTGATTCGACCGCCTCGTTGGAAAATAGGAATGTGCCCGAGCGGTGAAGACCGACGACTTTTGCGGTCGCCAGCGACAATACCGGCGAGCCGGAATTGCCGCCGAGCGTGCTGCAATCGTGAAAAACCAAGCGGTCGGTTGAGCCGGTGATCTCACCGGGCGACACCCGTTTGACTCCGAAGCGGTCTCCGAAGATGGCTGGTATAAACAGAGGGTTGCGATCCGCATCTTTGGACGGATATCCGATTGCGGCCACCGCCTGCCCTGCCGGCTGCGCCGTCACCGAATCATCGAGCTGAAGCGGTTGACGCCCGTCGGAACCGTTGACTGGGGATGCCATCCGCAGCAGTGCAACATCCAGCACGCGATCGAACGCGATCACGCCATCGATCGGGACAGGGGCCTCGTCGGCGGTCGGTCCGTATTCTCGTTTGAATCGCACTACAGCCTGTCCAGTGTTCAAGGCAAAAGTTCCCGCCGAAAGTATGTTGAGTACATGCGCGTTGGTCAGAAGGAATTTGTCGGTGATCAGAAATCCGGTGCCGACGGCAGAGTCCGGCGGGTCTTGCGCCGATGTTTTCGGGGGCGACCGAGTCGATCCGCCCGATGCAGTAAAGGTACGGCCGAACCGCCTGCTGGAACGCCGCCCAGTCCGGAAAGGCATGATTGTCGGCCGGCAGATTTCCCACCAATCCGCCCTGGCACAGCGGCGCCGGCCGCATCAGCCGCACCAGCATCTCCAGCGCCGCGAGCTCCTGCGGGGTTGGGATTTGGCCCTGTTCGAGTTTGTCGATCGCCAGCTTGGCATCGCCCTCCGGTACAGGGCCGACAATCGCACGCATCCGCTGACCGGCCGCCTCGACTGTCGTTCCAGACAGCGCCCGGCTCACGCGCGAGCGAAGCTGGCTCAATTGATCAGGCATGACCCGCCCTTCCCTGTTTCACACAGTCTGAATCACAACAACACTTCCGCCTGGCTTGAGTTCCTGCTCCAGGAGCGGGGTCGCGTCCGGCAGGAAAAACTTTTCGACGAGCCGGGCATTGTCGAACTCCAACGTCATGTAGCCGTTGGGCCCGTACTTCGCCCGGTCGCTTCCGAGATAACGATTGGGGCCGTCGAGCACGCGCCGGGGGAATGCCGGCAACTTTGGCGACTCGGACAAGTACCGGCTTGTCGCCGCCCATCCCAGGTTCCTTGTCCCGGAAGTAAGGCATTCCGCCATGCCCGATGCAGCGGCCGATCAGCCCCCAGGCAGGGTGGAGATCATAAACCGCCAGTCGATGCTCGTGGCCCCAATACCACGCGAAGATTTCCGTTGAGCCAGCAAGGGCCCCAGCTTGTCGTCAGCCTGGAGTTTCGGCCCCTGCGCGTCCAACTGGGAAAAGGGCTGGTGATGCGAGAAAAGTATTACACGACGGTCGTCGGCCTGATCGACGATTCCCTGCACCCATTTCGCCTGATCCATTGCCAGATCGTGCTCGGCGTAGCCGGTGTCCAGCCCCACCAGTTCGAAGTTCTTGTTCCTAAGCCAAAAACACGTGGACTTTTGTTTGAAGGCCGGCAGCGTCACGTTAAAGAGGCCGTCCCCACCGGTATACATCTCGTGATTGGAGTTCAGCGCGAGGTTAAATCTGCTCGCTTTTTTGGGCCAGAAATGCAGGAATTCGTTTGCCTCCTCCTGCTTGGTTCCGGAGTAGTAGACGTCGCCCAGATGGAGGTTGATGTCGAAGCCGGTGCTGTCTGCATCCAGGCTACTAGTGTAGTGACTCATTAATACGTAACTTTAACGGAATAATCTACCGCCCGGGATAGTTGTATTCTATATAAACGGAATACAACATGCGTGTCGCTCCAACCCTCTCTGTCAATCCTGACGATCTCCTGACATTGCAACGCTGGGCCCGCGGGCGAAGCACGCAGGCTCGGTTGGTGCTCCGGGCCAAAATCATCCTGGCGGCGGCGGAAGGCAAAGCCAACGACGTGATCGCTGATGAGTTGCAAGCCGACCCGGGACTCGTGGGACGCTGGCGCCGACGATTTGCCGCGGGCGGGCTGGCCGCCATCGAGCGGGATGCCCCCCGTGGCGGCCGGCCAGCGACGGCGCGCGACCAGATCGTCGGCAAGATCATCGAGTGGACCACCCAACGCAAGCCGAAGAACGCGACGCACTGGAGTATCCGCACACTGGCGGCGGAATTGGGCACGAACCGCTCAATGGTTAATCGCGTCTGGCTGGCCAACAACCTCAAGCCGCACCTGATCCGTACCTTCAAGGTGAGCAACGATCCGCGCTTCGCCGAGAAGTTGTGCGATGTCGTTGGGCTCTACCTCAACCCGCCGCAGCACGCGCTGGTGCTGAGCGTCGACGAGAAGAGTCAGATCCAGGCGTTGGACCGCACGCAGCCGGGTTTGCCGCTGAAAAAGGGGAGATGCGGGACGATGACCCACGACTACAAACGCAACGGAACTACCACGCTCTTTGCGGCGCTGAATGTGGCGGAGGGGAAGCTGATCGGAACGTGCATGGCGCAGCACCGCCATCAGGAGTGGATCAAGTTCCTCAAGCAAATTGATGAGCAAACGCCGGCAGAACTGGACCTGCACCTGATCGCCGACAACTACGCCACCCACAAACACCCCAAGGTGCTCGCGTGGCTCAAGCGCCACCCCCGCTTTCACATGCACTTCACGCCCACGAGCAGCTCATGGCTGAATATGGTGGAGCGATGGTTCCGCGAGATCACCGACAAACGCATCCGCCGCGGCGTTTTCCACAGCGTGGATCAACTCATCGACGCGATCACCGCCTATATTGACCAACACAACCAGCAGCCAGAAGCGTTTGTCTGGACGGCGGGCGTGGAAGCAATTCTCGACAAAGTACGTCGGGCGCGCGACGTGCTGGATAAAATGCAAATAGCTTGAGTCACTACACTAGCGCAATCTGGAGCCCCGTAAAGACCTGTGCCCCAATCGGCAATCACGCCCATGCGAAGCTGATCCGGAACTATCGTCGGCGATGTCGGGGCGGGCAGCCAGGCCTGTGGGAAGAGCTTGCGCCACCAGGTAAAAAAGCTGCCGATCCATCCAAGCAGATCATGGGTATCGTACTTCGCTTCCTGTCCGCCGGCATCAAGCGGGATCGTCTTTCCGGGTTGAATAAGTGACTGCTGGGCCACATAACTCTGAAGTGCCGCAGCCATGGCGTGCGACGGCGTGGTCAGAACGTCATCGCCGGTGTCAACCCGCTGGAGTTCGCGAACAGCCGCGTTGAAGGCCACAAGTTGAGCGGCCGCGGCAACGGCGTCGCCGCCGGACCGAGTTGCCTCACCCTGCACCTGTTCGGCCACCGCCTCCTGGCCGGCGTCGTTCAGCGCTTCGGTGAACCGGCGTGTAATGACGATCGCTCGATTTGCCATGCGTCCACCTCTTGGACGGAATACTACCGACTTCAGATAATCGCCGACAAATAATTTAGTCAGTCGCGACGGAGCGGGCGGGCAATGTAAATGGAGAATACCCGGTAGACTTTTCGTTGACCTATGAACTGCGCCGATGCGATTCCTCCTGGCAGCGCTCGATGACGACGGTGCATGCGAGAATCAGGACATCGTCCTCGCGGTTGGTTACGTCCACGCCATATGTGTCAGTCATTGTAAACCAGGATTCGGAAACCTGGGCGATGACCGATCCGCCACGCGTGAACGTGTATTGGTGATCGCTGAAATTGCCGCGGGCTTCCAGGTCGTTTGTGCCGTGCACGTCATCGACCGTGAAGCGATGGCCGAGCAGCGTGAAGAGGGATTCCTTGACGACGGCTACCAGGCCCCCGGCGTGGTAGATTTCGTAGGTGGTTCCCCAGGCGAGAAGCTTTTTCTGCACAACCGCGAGTTCGTTGCCGCCCATGTCCTGGAAAACAAGTTGATCGCGCAGCGAGAACGCCTTTCCATCGACAAAGAATGCGTCATTTCCGTCGGCGTCTTTGATGGTGAAATCGGCTCCCCAGGAGAAGAGCTTCTTTTTCATGATATATCGCATGGGCGGATCGTAACTTCACGCACGACTTGCGAAAGAGTTTCGAAAGCCCAGTGCGCGCCTGCTTCACTTGCAAATCCCCCGCTCACCCCCACAATACCGCGGGTTTTTTGCTGTGCTGCGCTCTTTTGAACTGACAGGAAACTGATGCGGAAGCTGCTTGTCGCCAATCGGAGTGAGATCGCCATCCGCGTTTTTCGGGCGGCGACTGAACTGGGACTGGGTACGGTCGCGGTTTATACCTACGAAGATCGTTTTTCCCTTCACCGCTTTAAGGCTGACGAGTCTTATCTGATCGGCCCGGCTGAAGGGGGATTGCCGGTCAAGGGATACCTGGATATTCCGGCGCTCATCGTCATCGCCAAGGAGCATGGGGTCGATGCGATCCATCCGGGATATGGATTTCTGGCGGAGAATGCGGACCTCGCCCGCGCCTGCGTGGAGGCGGGGATCAAGTTCGTCGGGCCGACGGCGGAATTGCTTGCGGAATTCGGTGATAAGACCGCCGCCAAGCGACTCGCGGTGAAGACCAATGTTCCGACGGTGCCGGGCACGGAACATGGACTGGTCGATCCGGCGGACGTGAAAGCGGCGGGAAAAAAGATCGGCTATCCGCTGATCATCAAGGCCAGCTTCGGCGGCGGCGGACGCGGAATGCGCGTGGTCAAAACCGCCGACGAGCTGATGTCCAAACTCGAGGAGGCGCAGCGCGAAGCGGGGGCGGCCTTCGGTCGGCCGGAAGTCTTCGTCGAGCGCTACATCCCCGCGCCAAGCACATCGAAGTGCAGATCCTGGGAGACGAACATGGCAATCTCGTCCACCTCTGGGAGCGCGACTGCTCCGTCCAGCGGCGGCACCAGAAAGTCGTGGAGATCGCGCCGAGCATCAATCTTCCGCTTCAACTTCGAAAGGATATCTGCGAGGCGGCGGCGCGCCTCTGCCGCGGCGCGGGATATCGAAACGCCGGCACCGTCGAGTTCCTGCTCGACCTGGATCGGCATGAGTTTTTCTTTATCGAGGTCAACCCGCGCGTTCAGGTCGAACACACGGTGACGGAAGTCGTGACGGGGATCGACATCGTCAAGAGCCAGATCCTCATCGCCCAGGGCCACAAGCTGCATGAAGCGCCGCTCAACATACCCAAGCAGGAATTGATCGAGACGCGCGGCTGCGCGATCCAGTGCCGCATCACCACGGAAGATCCGGAAAACCATTTCATTCCCGATTACGGCCGGCTGACGACCTATCGCTCGCCGGGCGGGTTCGCGGTGCGCCTCGACGGCGGTAACGGTTTCGGCGGCGCGGTGATCACGCCTTACTTCGATTCGCTGCTGGTGAAGGTGACGACCTGGGGCACGACTTTTCGCGAGAGCATCCTGCGCATGGACCGGGCCCTGCGCGAATTCCGTGTTCGCGGCGTGAAAACCAACATCCCCTTCCTGGAAAACCTGCTCGCCCATCCGACCTTCGCCGCCGGCGATGCGACGACGACCTTCATCGACAACACGCACGAGCTGTTTCATTTCCGCCCGCGGCGAGACCGGGCAACCAAGATCCTCAGTTATCTCGGCGACGTCATCATCAACGGCCGTCCGGAGGTGAAAGGGAAATTCGATCCGAAACGGGAGTTGATGGAGCCGGTCGCTCCCCCGTTCGAGCACGGGATGCAGCCGCCTCCGGGCACGCGAAATAAGCTGCTGGAGCTGGGGCCGGAAAAATTCGCCGAGTGGGTCCGCAAGCAGAAGCGGCTGATGTTCACGGATACGACCATGCGCGATGCGCATCAGTCTCTGCTGGCCACGCGCGTGCGCACGTACGACCTGCTGGCGGTGGCCGAAACGGTGGCCCGCCTGACCCCCGAACTGTTCAGCCTGGAAATGTGGGGCGGCGCGACCTTCGACACGGCGATGCGATTTCTTCAGGAGGATCCCTGGGATCGGCTCGACCAGCTCCGCACTCGCGTGCCCAACATTCTGTTTCAGATGCTGCTCCGCGCGAGCAACGCGGTCGGGTACACCAACTACCCTGATAACATCGTTCGCGAATTCGTGAAGGAGTCGGCGACCCATGGCATCGACGTCTTCCGCATATTCGATTCGCTGAACTGGGCTGAGAACATGCAGGTTGCCATCGAGGCGGTGCGCGACAAGACCAGCGCGATCTGCGAAGCGGCCATCTGCTACACCGGCGACATCCTCGATCCCAAACGCACCAAGTACAGCCTCACCTATTACGTGAAGATGGCCAAGGAACTGGTGAAGATGGGAACGCATATCCTGGCCATCAAGGACATGGCGGGATTGTGCAAGCCCTACGCCGCCCACGCATTGGTGAAGGCGCTGCGGGATGAGGTGGGTGTGCCGATTCATTTTCACACGCACGATACGAGCGGGATCAATGCGGCCAGCGTGCTTCGGGCATCCGATGCGGGAGTCGATATCGCCGACGCGGCGCTGGCTTCCATGAGCGGCATGACCAGCCAGCCGAATCTCAATTCGCTGGTGGCAGCACTGCAGCATACGCCGCGCGACAGCGGCCTGAATCTGGACGTGCTCAACCGCCTGAGCAATTACTGGGAGGCGGTGCGCGAGCAGTATTATCCGTTCGAAGAAGGGATGAAAGCGGGGACGGCGGAGGTCTATCACCACGAAATGCCCGGCGGGCAATACACCAATCTCCGCCAGCAGGCCAAGAGCCTCGGGCTGGAGGGGCGCTGGGAAGAGATCGCCGACGCCTATGCGGATGTAAACCAGCTCTTTGGTGACATTGTAAAAGTGACGCCGTCGAGCAAAGTGGTCGGAGACCTGGCGCTGTTCATGGTGACCAACGGCCTTACCGCGATGGATGTCCTGGCCCCCAATCAGAAACTGAATTTTCCCAAGAGCGTCGTCGAGATGCTGCAGGGAATGCTCGGTCATCCGCCGGGCGGCTGGCCGAAGGTCCTCCAGAAAATCATCCTGAGCACCGCCGGCGCGACCCCGATCAAAGGCCGCCCCGGCGCCAAGCTGCCCAAAGCTGATTTCGCGGCGGTGAAAAAGGAACTGACCGCCAAGCTCAAACAGGAGATGCGCGATGTCGACGTGCTTTCCTATCTCCTCTATCCGCAGGTTTTCCTCGATTACGCGAAGCACATGCAGACCTACGACAACACCAGCGTCATCCCCACGCCGGCGTTTTTCTACGGGTTGACCAGCGGAGAGGAAATATCAGTAGAGATCGAGCCGGGCAAACGGCTCATCATCAAATATCTGACGACCGGCGATGCCCGTGAGGATGGATTGCGGACGGTCTTTTTCGAGCTCAATGGCCAGCCGCGCGAAGTCAACGTGCCGGATCGCTCGCTGGAGGGAAAGCTGCACAAAGCCGCCAAGGCCGATCCTGACGATCCCAATCACGTTCCCGCCCCGATGCCTGGAAAAGTATCCGCCGTCGCGGTGAAAAAAGGACAGGACGTGAAATCCGGCGAGCGCCTGCTGTCGATCGAAGCGATGAAGATGGAGACCGCGGTCTACAGCCCGCGCGATGCGAAGGTCAGCGAGGTCCTGGTCAAGCCGGGATCGGTGGTGAGTGCGCGGGATTTGTTGATTGTGCTGGAGGGATGAGGGAAGGGACCGCCAACGTTTCGAATGAATCTTTTCCTACTCATACTCTTACTCGTACTCCTACTCGTCTTTTGACTGAATTGAAGACGGGTATGAGTAGGAGTACGAGTAAGAGTAGGATAAGAGAGAAGAACTGTTGCAATTCGGGATCCATCTCCAATCCCCAGCCAACCGAACAACCACTTCTCCTTCGACCTGCATCGTCTTCGGACGTTGATCAAACCGGTTCGTCTCCACTGGTTTCCACGATTGCGAAGCACCAACGACCATGCGGCAAAACTGCGCAAAGACGGTCGGCTTTTCGCCCCGGCGATGGTCCTGACCGGCCATCAGATCGCGGGACGCGGACGCGGAGCCCATCAATGGTGGTCCGGCCCTGGAAGTCTCACCGTCACTTTCGTCTTCCCGATCGACCCGCAACTTGCCCCGCATCAGCTCCCCCTGCTGGCGGGGCTCGCGGTCCGAGAGGCAGCGGCAGAATTGGGCGGCGATGACGGGGTGGATCTGAAGTGGCCCAACGATCTGCTGTATGGCGGAAAAAAGCTGGGGGGACTGCTTTGTGAACGAATCCACAACGCCGACCTGATCGGGCTGGGGCTGAACGTCAACCTCGGCGCACACGTTCCCCGCGCAGTGCGCGAGCAGGCACGCTGGCTGTCCGAGATTCGCGGCGGAAATCTCGATCTGACCGAAGTGCTCGGGAACTTGGCAGGCCATCTGAGACGGATGCTGGCGCGGCGCTGAAGAGCCGTTTGCAGGACTGCTTCAGGAATATGACGCCCACCATGCCCTCATCGGCCGCCGCGTCACCATCATCGGCGAGCATGATCAAGCGCCGGTTTCCGGCCGATGCGAAGGCCTCGACCAGATCGGCCGCCTGCTCATCCGCGACCGGGACAAGACGCATGGCATTATTTCGGGGCGGGTCCTCGTCCGGTGAGTGTTGCACCGCTCAATTGTCCGGTTTGCCCCCAAGTTCCACTCACGACCGGCCGCCCAATGCGGGGTGGACGCAAAATCAAGGCATGGTAAACAGCCGGGGCGAATAAGGGGGACACTCCTGCTTCCTGCGCCTGCGATGTGTCGTGCACCCCCCTCGGTTCAGGTCGGCTCGCGTCGCTTTTTCGGCCGCCATGGATTGCGCATTGTCGACTCCAATCCGAGACGTTGGACCATCTTCAGCGTCCATTGTTCGTTGCCGTACGGTCGTCCGCGTTTTACGCTCAGTCGCAATCGCTCAATTTCCGCCTCGAGGATCGGCTCGTTGACGCACTCCAGCCAGTCGGCGGGACGATCGACGGGCCACGGTTCCAGCTCCACCCGTGTTCCCTCGATGCCCAATCCGCCGCCAAGGCTTGACCAGTGCCATTGCTCCGCCCGTTTGACCATTCGCGCTCGCAGCGGGTTGGCTTCGACATAACGCAGCAGCGTGAGCAAATGCGCGTCGTCTTGAACCGGAAAGCTCTTGTAACGGCCCTGGTAGAGGTGCCCCTCGCCGACGTTTTTTCGATGTTCGCGCCAACGCCGCACATGCGTGGTGCTGAGCCATTGCATGAAACGCGGCAGGTCTTCCTTTTTCCGCGGCCATAACACCAGGTGCCAGTGATTGTCCATCAGGCAATAGCCAACAATGCGCATGGAAGAGCGCTGGCGAGCTTCTTCCAGCAGTGTAATAAATGCTTTGTAGTCGGCCGGCTTATCAAAAATCCGCAGCCGGCAATTGCCGCGATTGAGAACGTGGAAAACTGCTCCGCCCATTGAAGATCGAGGTCGACGTGCCATGGTGATGAAGCGTACCGCCTCGGATTCGTGAGTCAATAAGGTGGAGTGTCCCCCTTTTTTCATTCAGAGCCGTTATGACCCCTTTTCCTGCCTCCCTTTTCCTGCCTTCCTTTTCCTGCCTTTTCCTGCCGGCCGGAACGTAAGCGCCGAACGGCCCGGACACCGCTGGAAGAACGATCGCCAGTGACGCGAGTTTTTCCTGCACGCTCATACCCATGTATTGCGAGCCATTTGCAAACCAACTATCGTTCCCGAATGCTGAAAATCTTTCAAGCCATCATCATCGGAACGGCGTTGATCGCTGGCCTCGGAGCCGCCGGCGAAATATCTGGTTGGAATTTCCACTCGACTTCGGCGAAAGAAGCGAAACGAAAATTCGAGGCATCGGTTGCCCGCGCCGAAGGCACATTCGCCGAGGCCAAGCAAGCGGCGGCAACGGTGGCCGTCAAAGAGCTTACCGTGTCGATGAACGTGGCCACCCGCGCGGCCGACCTCGATGAAGCGACGAAAATCAAGGCTGCGATAACCGAACTAAAGAGTTCTGAAAAGCAGCCGGTGAATTCGCACTCCAACGAATTTCAGGCGCGTGCCGTGCTTGTCGCCCAGCTGATCGGTACGAGATAGAAGCGGTCAGATGCGCCCGACACCCGGACCTTTCTGGCCGCCGGTACGATTATCAGTGATCCCGCAGCAAACGGGCGTTGGACTCCGATCAGTGACCACGCTGTCCTCATTATGTATGACAGTGGATGGGTTGACCTCTTTGAGTTCGACAGCAAATTATCCTCCTACAAGGCAACCAACGGGCATCTTCAAAACCGCTGGGACGGCGTGCGACTTGACGATCACTGATACTTTCCACGAACGGAACACGCCGCATCGGCGATGCGAAGCACCGAAGGTGTTTCCTGCACGCTCATGCGGGTATAGTAACTGATCTCAGAAAAGAAAAGGGGGAAAAGAAAAGGGGACGTCCGGAAAAGAAAAGGGGATTGAAAAGAAATGAAAAGAAAAGGGGACATCCAACATTTCTTGATTTTGCCTCTTTCTGATGAAAAGAAAAGGGGACATCCAACATTTCTTGATTTTGCCTCTTTCTGAGTTTAGCATGTGCCGATGCCCCGCACCGCACGTGCCGCCGTGGGCGGCGTCGTTTATCATGTGATTAATCGCGGCAATGGCCGGATGCGCATCTTCCATAAACCGGCGGATTACGATGCCTACGTAAAAATCCTCCTCGAGGGGCTGGAGGTCGTGCCGACGATGCGAGTGCTGGGCTACTGCCTCATGCCCAACCATTGGCACCTGGTCCTCTGGCCACGTCATGATGGGGATTTGTCGCGATACCTGGCCTGGGTGAGCAACACGCACGTTCGCCGGTATCGGCGTCATTACCACGATGAAGGGCGTGGCGGGCATCTGTATCAGGGGCGCTTCAAGAGTTTTCCGGTCCAGAGCGACGGCCACCTGCTGGCCGTGCTGCGCTACGTGGAGGCCAACGCCTTGCGCCGAAACTGGCCGCCGATGCAATGGAATGGAAATGGACGAGCTTTGCCCATCGTGCCGCAGGGGAGGAAACGAAACTACTTTCCGATTGGCCGGTGGATCGCCCGAACGATTGGCAGGCGTTTGTCGAGCGCGATCCCGGCGAAGCAGAACTCGCTCAGGTGCGTCTGAGCCTCAAACGCGGCCGGCCGTTTGGCGATGGGCACTGGGTCCAGCGTACGGCCAAGCGACTTGGACTGGAGTTCACTCTGCGTCCGCGTGGCAGGCCGCGCAAGCCGAAGCGCGAGACCAATCGAACCAAACCGCCGACGACAGGAGGAAAGGTGAAACGGCGATGAATCGGAATTTCAATAATGTGGATGTCCCCTTTTCTTTTTTCCCCCCTTTTCTTTTTTCCCTTTTCTTTTTTCTTCAATAATGTGGATGTCCCCTTTTCTTTTTTTTTCCTCTCAATAATGTGGATGTCCCCTTTTCTTTTTTCCTGTGGATGTCCCCTTTTCTTTTTTCCAACTATGAGCAAACAAATAACGCGGTTCCGAAACAGCATTCTTGGGACGGACACGCCGCCGCCACCAAGCCGCTGCTGGAGAAACTTCAATCGAAAACCGAAGGCGACCTTGATGCGCAGATTCGCAAGATAATTGAGGATAATTGGCTGAAGCCGCATGCGGATGACGTAGCCGACATCTTGACTACCGATAAGCAGAGAATTGCCGCCGCGCATGAAGGTTCGGACCCCGGACGGGTAGACCCGGCTTCCGTATTGCGTGAGTTAAATAGTAGGATCGACGTGCGCGTGGAGGATACGACGGATAAACCACAAACTCCGCCACCGCCGAAATGAAGTGTTCATATGACTCGCAACGGGAGCAGAAACCGCGTGGCCCCTATGCACCGACGTTTCGCTTGGCTTACAGCTACGCTTTTGGGTGGCGCTTTCCTTGTGGCGGCGGGGATCGCCATCAGCTATCGCCGCTGCGCGTCGGTCCAAATTCGACCTGTCGGGGAATATTTGACCGAACTGTCGATATACCGGGGCACGCTCGAAGTAAAGCTTACGCTGCACGGCGCTTCACCAGGACGTTTCCGTGTCGTCGCTTGGCCGCTAAGGGGCCATTTGTCGGACGCCGTGGGACGCGTGTACGAAACACCGCTGGACAAGATTATGGCGAGCGCGAACGAATCCCACGAAACGATCCGATTTCCGGGCGTCGTCGCTGGAGCGGAATGGATCGGACCGCGAACGCAAGGCACCGAGCCGGCTTGGCAATGGATTCGTGTGCGGTTGGCGCTGTTGCTAACGATTCAGTTCGTATTCGTCTCTGTGGCCGCGTACCTGGCTAGAAACTCAAGCAACTTCAGTCTTGTTGCCGGTTTCACACCAAAATTCCAGCAATCGTCGGGAAGATCTCACGAGACCCGTGGACGCTTAAACTAAAGGTGACGCGAGGTCGCGTCACCTTTAGTTGAGCGTAGAAAAAGGGGGTAACAGTTTACCGTGCAGCCGTTCTCAGGCTTGCGCCGGCGTGGTCGGCGGCTTCTCCACGGCCCACGCGGAGACGAGCATGCACTTCATCGCATCCAGTGCGTTCTTGCCTTGATGCACTGCCGTGCGGAGAAGCGATGCGATAGTCGCCCAGGCGTCGGCGCCGGCTTCGCTCTGGCTGCCGCCGGTGATCTTGCGGGCGACCACCGCGGGTCGCAGGGCGCGCTCGGCGGCGTTGTTGGTGCCGTCCAGGTCCTTGTCCCACAGGAACGCCGTCAGTTCTTTCTGGTAGCGGAGCAGGCGCTTTCCGAGACGTCGGGCGTTGGGTTCGTCGTAGCGCCCCTGAGCAAGCTGGTCCAGCCGCTGTTCCAGCCGGCGGACGCGTCGGAAGTAGCACTCGTCGCCCAGGGTGTCCCATCTCCCCTTGAGCAGAAGCATCTCCTTGATCAGCCGTTTGGACTTGCGGAAGAAGACGCTCGATCCGAATGCCTTCGACTCCTTGGCCGACTCCACCAGATCGCGCAGCAGATGGGTCAGGCACTTCTGCTTCTTGCAGTTCATGCGGATGTAGCCGCTGTAGTAGTCGGTGATCAGCGTCCCGCCGAACGCCTTGCCCAACAGTTCGCGAATCACCTTGCCCGAGCGGCTCTTGTCGATGTGGAACAGCGTGCGGGTCGGGCTGGTGAGCACCCACAGGTAGCCGTTGCGGCCGTGGGTCCGCCACCCGGTCTCATCGGCATGCACGTGCGGCGAGGCACGCAGTTCTAGCAGGAGTTGCTCACGGTCGGCTTCCAGCCACCCCGCGACCCGCTGCACTTGCCGGGCGACTGCTCCGGGGCTCACCGACAGTTCCGGCACGTCCGCCAGCACCTGCCTCACCTGGCGGAACGGGAGCCGGTGCACCGCCCGCAGCACCATGGCGCTGGCCAGGAAATTCAAAACGGGACAGGAAATTCAAAACGGGACAGGAAATTCAAAACGGGACAACTCTGAATTTCGTTGTTTCCCGGGAAATTCAAACGGGACAGGGAAATTCAAACGGGACAGGTCCAATTATGCCCTCTTTCTTTGGCGGTTGGCGGTTGCTTGCGGGATTTTCACCGGCCGGCCGCGCGGCCGTAGTCGTCCCAACGCCAGCCGCTTCTCCAACCGCTTGGTCCATTCCGGCCCGCCGAACGCGCGGGAAATTCAAACTGGCCGACTCTGAATTTCGTTGCCTGGCCGCAGCTGGAAAACGTGAGGTCGATGCGTGATTGTCGTCATCATTAAGGAGGAGGCACCGTGGCAAACCGAACATCCAAATCTCCAGAGTGCGGCGGGACGGGCGTTGTAGTCCTGTTTACATCCACCAAGCCATGCCCACTCTGCGCGGCGGGTAAACCGGCTGAGGAGATGAATGCTGACGCGACAGCGCAGGCGAACGCGTGCTCTACCTTCATCTTCACGCAGTATGATGAGCACGGCCGCGGGACCGCTCAATCCGAATTCAGAGGCGGAATCGTTGAGTTCAGATGGGTCCAACGCACGGCCCAGCGACTCGGACTGGAGTCCACTCTGCGCGGAAGGCCGTCAAAGCCGAAGCGCGTCGGCGATCGCGGGAAAACGAGGACCGCGCGGAGGAGTCACCGTCATCGGTGAACACGACCACGCGCCGGTTTCCGGCCGATGCAAAGGCCTCTTGCAGATTGGCCGGCTGCTCATCCGCGACCGGGATAAGACGCATCGAGTTATTTCCGGACGCGTTCTCGTCCGGTGAGGAATCACGAAACTTCTCGACATTTTTTGATTGACAAAACCGCTCTGGTTTGATTTACTATTTTGCGTGAGTTGTCCTGCCGAAGTCCCAGCCTTTTATCCATCCATCCATTATCCCGCATCGGCTTTGGCAACGACTCAGGGTTTGACATCCATTGGCACGGCTTGCGGAAACTGATCCGCACGCCTCCGTGTGAGGAGTCGATCGGCGCCAGAGACAATTGGGCAATGAATCAGGCGGACTTGAACGATCAGGCGGCCTGAATCGGGCGAATTGCTCCGGCAAACCCGCCGGGACGACAGGCAATCGGTTCCGGTGTGGCGGGATCTTTAACGATATGAGCGTGCCCAAGCACGCGAATTGCTTTCTTCCGAGCAGACGGTCCTGCCGCAACCCGCTCAAACCGGGAAACCGTATTGCGGCAGCCGGACCATCCGGCGTACCGTCTGTCGGTCACGCCGGGTCCTGTGGACCCGGATTCGGGCCCACGAGGCCCGGCGTGAAGTAGGCGCCAATATTGTTGGGCGAACCCCTGCAATTTGTTGGCGTCGTATTATGGGTCCGTCGCGGCGGCGTGGAGAGATTGACGTCGGCCGCTGGAAGCTACACCATAGGACGCAGCAACATGGCGGTCGTCATTCCTCTATTGACGCTCCGCCCCGATCCATCCCGCCGTTAGTTCCGCGTGGCCGGCGCGGCCTGGATGAAATATTTGGACTGAGCCGCGCACGAAGTAAGCGGAGTACTTCGGCCGACTCCAGCAGCGCACCGGATCATCGCGAACGCGAGGAGAACAGCATGGCTTCGGCAAGTTCCGCCTGGGGCATCGACGTCGGGAACCGCGCGCTCAAGGCCGTGCGCCTTGTTCGCGGTCCGGAGGGACCCATCGTCGACGATTTTGAAATCGTCGAGCACGAGCACGTGCTCTCCCAATCCGGCGACAATCGCGACTCCTACATCCAGTCGGCGCTCGCGAATTTCGTGCAGCGCCATGGCGCCAAGGGAGGCGCGGTGGCGATCGGCGTGAGCGGCCAATCCAGCTTCGCCCGCTTCATCAAATTGCCGCCGGTCGAGAAGAGCAAAATCCCGGAAATCGTCCGTTTCGAAGCGATTCAGCAGATCCCCTTCCCGCTGGATGACGTGGAGTGGAGCTACCAACTCTTCCAGGAGCCCGAGTCCCCGGACGTCGAAGTCGGCATCTTCGCGATGCGCAAGGAACTGGTGAACCGCCATCTCCAGTTCTTCACCGACAGCGGTCTGGATGTCGACATCGTTCAGATGAATCCCCTGGCCGTGTACAACGCCATGTACCACGACGGGCGCATCAAGGGCACGACGATGATCGTGGACCTTGGATCGGAAAACACCGATCTCATCATCGCCGAAGGGGAAACCATCTGGCTCCGATCGATTCCGATCGGGGGGAATAATTTCACCGAAGCGCTGGTCAAGAACTTCAAGCTCAAATTCGCCAAGGCTGAAGAACTCAAGCGAAATGCCGCCACGAGCAAGTACGGAAGACAGATCCTTCAGGCGATGCGCCCCGTCTTCGCGGACCTGGTGGCGGAAATTCAGCGGTCGATCGGCTTTTATGCTTCGGTTCATCGGGATTCGAGGATAGCGCGCATGATCGCGCTCGGCGGGACGTTTCGTCTGCCGGGCCTTCAGAAATACCTTCAGCAGAATCTGCAACTGGAAGTGGCGCGGCTCGATCGCCTCGGCAGTGGCGCGCCGACCGATGCACGGCTGGCTGCGGCGTTCAATGACAATCTTCTTTCGTCGGTGAGCGCCTACGGCCTGGCCCTTCAGGCGATGGGCGACGGCAAGATCAACAGTTCGCTGCTCCCGGAGACGATCCGCCGCGAGCGGATGTGGAAGCTGAAAAGCAAGTGGTTCGCGGCCGCGGCCGCCACCTTCGTTCTCGCAAGCAGCGTGGCGTACACGAGTTGGTATTATGACCATGTCCAGTTTGAGCGTGATCACACCGCCAATTACAAGGAGATCAGCGACGTGCTGACCAGCGCCGGCAAGCTGGACAAAGACTGGAAGGAAATCGAATCGTCCGGCGGCCCCGATCAAGCGCAGATCGGAATGGTCAACGGGCTGCTCTGGGGCCGCGATGTCTGGCCCGGGCTCATCCAGGATGTGACTTCGTCCTTTCCGGCGCCCCCATCGGATCCGGCGAAGCTGGCGGCGATGGCCCAGTCTACAAAACGGTCCGATCGAAAGATCGTGCTGCTCCAGGACTGGAGCACACGCTACCAAAGCGATATGAAGACGATCCTTGAAATGAAGGATGAGGATTTTTCCGCGCTCGCGGGGTCGGCGGCGGCAGGCGCCGCCCCCGTGAGGGCCCGTTCGGGGACGGCGGCCCCCTTCCCCGGCGGCGGCATGCCGATTCCGGGACGAGGCCCCATGTCCGGAATGCCTTTCCCTCCCATGATGCCATCCCATCCGGTCGCGCCGGCGGCTCCGGCCGGCGGAGCGGGCGCGACTCCGGCCCCCGAAACGATCCGGGGATTCCTGCTGACGCTGCGGTGCACGACGCCCAACAGCGGGCGATCGACATTTGTCACCAACACCCTCGTCAAGGCGTTGCGCGATCTGGGTGAGGCGAATCCGGATGAGCCGCGATCGTATGTGATCAGGAAAGTCGTCGTCGTGTCGGACAAGGCGGTCGGTGAAGGAACCAGGAACGGCGCTGCTGCCGGCCGCGCTCCCTCCCCATTCTATCGGGCTGCCGGGCTTCCGCCGGCGGGTCAACCCGCAGCCGGGACAACCGCGCCAGCTCGATCCGTTCGAGGATCCCCTTTTCCAGGGAGAGAGCATGAAGGACGACGCGGAGGTCACCTTGCTCGTTGCCGTGGTCCTCGCGCCTCCGGGCAAGAGCAGTTCCAAGACGCCGCAGCAGCAGGTTGCGGCCGGCAGCAATTGAGCAGGAAGGCGGCAACATGCAAATTCTCAAGAAAAATATTGTCGGCGTCATCTGCGCGGTGGTCGCGCTGGCCGCGGTGATCGCTTTATTTTTCCCGCTGGGCGGCTTTTACAAAAAGCTGCAGACCGACCTGAATCTGCGCAAGAACGATTTCAATAAGGCCAACACCCTTCTTCATACCCCGCGATATCTTCCGGTCGTCGAGTTGAACAAAACGGAGGCCGATCGCGAGAAGCTCCCCAGCTTCCCCAGCCCCAAGGCGATCGCCGAAGGATCCCGGGCGAGGGATCTGGTCCATCTTTCCAGTGGCCAACTTCTCGAGCAGGCAATCACCCTGAATCGCCGCGACTTGCTGTTACCCGGAATTCTTCCCAACCCCGGCGACAAGATTTTCGATTTCCGAACCGCCTATCTCGACGCGGTTCAGAAGCAATTGCCCCTCGGATTGTTCGCGGCGGTTCCGCCTACGCCCGAAGAGATACAGCAGCAGCAGCAACTGCTGCATGACTCGAAATTCGAGACGCGCGTGATCAAGGTCGGGGGCGCCGAGATCAATCGCGAAGAGATCGAGCGCGAGTTCAAGATCGCCGCGGATCAGTTACCCGATCAACTTCGCCAGGAGCGGGCAACGCAATACCGGCTCTACATGGACCGCAACGCCCTGAGCACGAATCCGATCATGCTCGACAGCAGCAAACGGGCCACGGTCGAGGATCTGTGGTATTCGCAGTTGGCGCTCTGGATTGAATACGACGTGGCCAACGCCATCGTGGAAGTGAACAACAAGGGGGCGACCCCCAACGGAAACGAAAAGCCGAATATCCTTTCCGATCCGGTCAAGCGGCTGTTGAGGCTGGATGTTCCGCAGGAATCGAGCGTTTACGTGATGGGCGCATCGCAGGCCGCCGCGACCCCGGGTCAGGCCGCGTCGGCGACACCGGAAAGCGACGGAGCCGCCCGCGATTTCGCGGTCTCCCCCACCGGCCGGGTTTGCAACTCAATGTACGACGTAGCCCATTTCCAATTGGTGGTGGATGTGGATGCGCGGCAGATTCCGCTGCTCCTCAGCGAGCTGCAACGTGGTAAGCTTGTGACGGTGACCCAGATGGACATGGTTCCGGTTGACAGCGCCGCCCGCTTCCTGGACGGGTATATTTACGGAAACGC
Organism: uncultured Phycisphaerales bacterium; assembly: GCA_963754335.1. Lineage (GTDB taxonomy): Bacteria > Planctomycetota > Phycisphaerae > Tepidisphaerales > Tepidisphaeraceae > JBBSDP01. The sequence goes on along the minus strand of CAVWFQ010000003.1, from coordinate 334,142 downwards.
GCCGGTGGTGGAGCTGACGCTGCAGTGCGAGGCGATTTTCATGCGGGCATGGACGAAGGATTTCATGCCGGAGGAGATCAAGAACTTCCTGCACGTTGCTCCGACCACGCCGGCGGCCCCGACGCGCTGATCTTGAGCCCACGAGGTGCTTCATGCAAAAATTCACGCAAATTCTCGAGGATCATGTGCAGTGGATCGCCCTCGGCCTCGCTGCCCTCTTCATGGCATGGGTGATCTGGGCTTATGCAGTCCATTCCCAGGTCGCGGTGCAATTGGGCACAACGCCGGTGCAGCCCGGCCAAATCGATTCGACCATCGTTGACGGCCCCATCAAGAAGATCAAAGGGTACATTCAGAGCCCCAACGAAATCTCCATTGCCGTGCCCGACCTTCTGCAACCCTGGATTGCGACGGTCAGCGGGCCGGCCAAGATGCCGGATCAAACCAAGGTCGTTATCGGGTGGAATCCGCATGGTTCAGAGTTGGGCCCGATCATCGTCGAGCCTGGAAAAGACGCCACTCCAATCGACCACGTCGTGACACTCCCGCCGGCAATACCGGTGGCGGTCTCCACGTTGCGGACGACGGTGGAATACCCCGATCCCAAGCAGCCCGCCCCCGTCGGCAATACTCACGTGCAACAGGCGATGATCACGACGAATTTGGACGGCGTTTCCGTCCTCTTCAAGATCGAGATCGCCAAACTATCCAAAGAGTTTCATGACCTGCTGGACAAGAAAGCGAATATTCCGGCGCTGGCGTATCAGACCGAAATTCTCAAGGTCGATTTGATTCGCGAGGAGAAACTTCCCAACGGGCAATGGGGGAACGCCACGACGATCAAGCCGCTCATCATCCATGCCATCATGGATTATCCCGGCGACACGGCAGCGCGCGATAAGGGACTCGAGTTCAAGGATTGGGCGGCAAAGCACGCCGATGAAATCATTCATCCGGATTTTTACCAGACCGCGCAAGGGGCCCCGGCGTGGCACCGGCCCGACCAGCAGGCCGATATCACCCGAGCGCCGGTCCAGCCGGTGATCGCACCGACCCCGGCGTTTGTGCCGCCAACCCGGCCCCCTTTGCCCGGAGTTCCAAATCGTCCAGTCCCCCGCGGAACTGCGCCGCCGAAATATGCGCCGGCGGATCCGGCTCGACCGGCTCCCTATGGCCGCGCCCCGGGCGGATATCCCGCGTATCCCGGAGGGTATCCGATGCCGGGTGGCCTTCCCGGCGGATATCCCGGCGGTTTCCCGGGTGGATATCAGCGCCCCTATCAACCGAATATTCCCCAGCCCTTCCGGCCCAACGGTGCTAACTTCGGCACTCAGGGAGGCGTGTTCGATCCCACTCAGTTGCAAAATGACATCGAGATCCTCGCCCACGACGACACGGTCGAGGCAGGAAAGACCTATCGTTACCGGCTCGTCTACCGAATCTACAATTCGCTTTACGATATCAATGTCATCAGCAAGCCGGAGATCGCCAAGCAGTTTGCAATCGGGAGCAAGCCAAGCGAGGCGAGCGGCGAAATCACCATTCCCCAGCGGACCAACTTCTTCGTGAAGAGCATCACCGTCAAGGACGTGCAATTCGATGTGTTCACATGGGACGGCGTCATGAAGATCAACAGCGTGAAAGTCGTGCCCGGCGACTCAATCGGCAAAACCAATTGGAGCGTTGTGGATATTCGCCACGACAATAAGAAAGGCGAACTTTACGTCCTGCTCAGCGACGATTCGGGAAATATTCAGCGACGTGATTTCCGCGCCGACCAGGATAATCCGGACTACAAGAACCTTCTCGACGAAGTCAAAGCGGCCCCCGCCGCCAGCGCCAGATAACTGATAGTACACGATCAAACCACGCCGGATCCTTTGGAGAGCGGAGACGCTCTTCGCAGAACCGCGCATGAAACGCACGGAGGGGGTGTGCCCAAATTTCCGGGAGATGGCATAATAAGATGAATCCGGCCGGAGAGCCGGTATTTTTGGAGGTACGCCATGGATCGGCTTTTAACGATGGACAAGGAACAGTTCATTTCGCAAATGCAGGCGGAGATTCGTGAGGTGTTGAGTCGGGTTGCCGACGCGGTGAATGAAGCTCCGACCGGCAACGTGATCAACGGCAGCGAGATTGCGGTGCGGGACGCGATAGCCGCGTTTCGTGAACGGGCCTTTCAAGGGGCCGTGCAGATGCGGATCGACTCCACGGAGTCGAGTTTTTTTCCCTCCGCTGGATGCAATGGGCAAACCCAAGCAGAGCAAAGGGCGCTCGTCGCGGACGACGTTGAGCGTCAACGGGCGGATCGAGCTTCGTCGCGTGCGTTATTACGCCCCCGGCGAGGGAAGCAACACTCCGATGGATCGGCTGGTTGATGCGGTGGAGAGTGCCGTAAGCGTGGGGGCACGAGAGCTGTGCTGCCGGCTGGGAATCGCCGGGCGCAGTTTTAATCGTAGCGTGGAGAATCTCGACGAGGCGGCCCAGATCAAGATGTCGGAGGAAATGCTGCGGAAGTTGGTGGAATCCGAAGGCAAGGCGGTGTTGAAGGCTTCGGAGGAGGAGCAGTTGGAACTGGACTGGTCGGCAGCCGACTGCAAGGCTCAGACGCCCGGTGGCCAGGAAATTAAACGGATATACGCCAGCGCCGATGGGGTTTTGGTGCCGACGACCACGGCGGCAGAAAAGCAAAAGCGCCGGGAGACGGTGCTGGCTTGCCGAGCCGCGATGACGCGAAAGCAACGTCGTCGGTTGGCTCGGCTGGGGGCGGTGAAGAGAGGCTCCGACCAGCGTTACAAACAGGTCTATGTGACGATATTGTACGACCAGACGCAGGAGCATCGTCTGGTGGGGGTGACGTGCAAGGACCATCGCGGACTGGGCAAACTGCTGGGGCGTGAAGCGTTGCGTGTCCGCCTGCCGCTGGCGGACGAGCGGGTGGGATTGGTCGATGGAGCAGTCTGCCTACGGAATCATCTGGAAGTTCTGCCGCTGGAACTGGTCTTGTTGGACTTTTACCACCTCAGCGAGCATGTGAACGAAGCGGCCCGCAAGACGCTGGGAGAGAAGAGTCCGGCGAAAGAAGCGTGGGTGCAGGACGTTCTGCACACGCTGAAGCATGAAGGATACGAGCCTTTTTTCCAGAAGCTGGTGGACTGGCGTAGCGGGCTGCGAGGACAAAAGCGAAAGGCAGCTGACCGCCTGCTTAATTACGCCGCTGAGCGTCAAGCGATGATGAAGTACGACGAATGTCAGAAACGCGGGTTGGATATCGGAACCGGGCCGATGGAATCGATGTGCGGTGTCACTACCGACCGCATCAAAGGCCGGGGCCGGCGGTGGGACTTGGACAACGCTGAATCCGTGATGGCACTGGAAGCGATGTATCAGAGCAATCTATGGGATCGCTACTGGGCCAAAGCCCTATGCAATCAAAACTAATGGATCGCCCGAAATATTGGGCACACCCCACGGAGGTACGTCGATGCGAAGCTGCATGAATTGGCTGGGTCGCAACGTACAATGGCTGGCCCTGGGCCTCGGCGTTCTTTTTCTGTGCGGCGTTTTGAACCTCTACCTTCGGCATCCGACAACGGTGCACCTTGGAAGTGAAGTGGTGCCCGCCGGCCGCGTGGACTCAGTCATCGTCAACGGGCCCATCGCCGATCTGAAGCGGGCCATGCATCGGGATGACGCCCTTCCATTGCCCGCGGCCCCGGATTTGAATCGGGACTGGCGCGTCGGGCTTGAAACTCAGGTTCATCCGCTCCCATCTTCGGCATCCAGCGCCCCCGCACTTTTCCGCCGCCTCCTGTACCGATTCTCGTCCATTCCCTGAGCCCATTGCCCGCGGCACATCCGGCGGGCGCGAGTTTCTTTCGCGGTGTCGTCCGCGTACCGCTACTCGGCGACATTGGAAAGGACATCATCTCCTTCCGATTTCGCGTGGAGGGTTCGGATTTGTCACACTGGTTAGCCGCCAACTTCAAAGGGGTGTCCATCCCGCCTCAACTCGCTCGGACGCAAGTCCTCGCAGTCATCGCGTTGCGCGAAGTGCAGCAGCCGGATGGAAGCTGGAAGTCGACCGGGACCGTTGCCCCCCTCGCAATTCATCCGCTAAAGGCTTACCCCGGCGACCGGGCCGCGCCCGCCGCGGGACACGAATTCTTGCAGTGGGCGAGCGCGAACTCCGCCGAAATTCAGCGACCGGCGTTTTACAATGTGGTCGAAGGAGCAACTCCGGCGCTCCCGGTTATCGCAGTGGCGAACGCGCCCCTTCCCCAAGCGCCGCAGAAGCAGCGAATGCCCCTGGGAATCAATGGCAATGCGATTGATTTGAACGACGTCCCCGATTTTTTCGAGCTTGGCGTTCACGATGAGGACGTGCTGCCGAGGCAGACCTATCGCTATCGCGTTCAGTACAAACTTTATAATCCTCTCTTCCTGAATGAGGGTCTGAGCGTCACCGAAGTTGCACAAGCGTTTGCCGTAACCAGCGCGATGAGCGACGTCACGTCGGCCATCACCGTGCCCCCCAGGGAGCAGTTCTTCGTTAAGGCTTTGCAAAGCGGCCGGGCGCGTTTCGACCTGTTTGTTCTCGACCAGAAAAACAAGCCGGTTCGCCAGGAGATCGTTGCCGGCCCCGGCGACGCCATCGACGGCACCGGCTGGACCGTGGTCGACATCCGCACCGAACACGGCGGCCGGGAGCTATACGTGATGCTCACCGATCCGCTCGGCCGCGTCGTTCGCCGCACGCGAAGCAGCGATGAGGCCGACGCGCAGTACAAGAATCTGCAAAACCGGATTTGAAATGCGGCAATTCGGTCAGAAGTGAATTATTCGTCGGCTTCTGCCGTGATCACAGCCTTTGCCAATGCTTCCCATTCGTTCAACACTGATTGGTCCGCGCGGGACGCGATCAACCGATCGTGCACCGGACCCTCGGCTTTCTTCAATTCGGGAAAGGCGATCAGCAGCATCGCGATGTCTCGCCAATCGGAACCGCTCTTGGGAGTCCCTTTACGGGAAACGAGTGCCATGACCTTCTGCGCGATCAGCTCTTCCGGAGTCAACACCCGGATCGACTCGATCAGCTGCGTCGGCGGAAGCAACTCGATCTGCCGAACGTCGGCAAGATGCCGATTCTTTGGCGAACGAAGCTGGTACACACGGAAGCCCTGGCCTCCCGCCACTTCCCGCGTCCGCGCGGCAACCTGAATTCCTTCGCAAGATGCGCCCGCATTTCTTCAGCCATTTCCCGCGCGCGCGTGGAAAGAATGTCGACTTCCTGTGTCATTCGCGACTCGTCCACATACGCATTCACTGCCTGCGCCGAACAGGACCGCGTCATCGCGATTCCGAAGAAAACGCAGGATCGATTCCTGGATCGTGGCCAGCGGATGCGGTTCGCGCATCGCGAATTCTCGAAGGGTTAATGATCCGTCGCCGAACATATCTCAATTCGATCGCAATCTCGCGCATCCTCGATCCCTCTCTGAATCTCCCACCCTCTACCCTCTACCCTCTACCCTCAATCTTCTCCCCAACACTCCACCTCCGCGATTCCCATTCGTGCATCATCGGATAGTGCGTCAGATCAAACTGCAACGGCGTGACGGTGATATACCGATCGCGCAGAGCCGCGACATCGGTGTCTTCTTCGGTGTTTCCGAGGGAAAAAACGCTGCTGTTCCAGAAATAGGATCGCCCGCGCGGGTCGCGGCGTTCTTCATAGGTGTCGGCCCATCCGCGAATGCATTGGCGGACCACCTTCACGCCCGTTGGATTTTCGTCTGGAAGCAACGGCGGAATATTGACGCTCGCCACCTGACCTTTCCGCAGCCCCCTATCTAGCGCCTGCTCGATCACGCCGCGCGCCAACCTCGCCGTGCGGGCATAGTCCGTTGGAATCTCGTTGCGCAGATAAAGGGAAACCGCGATCGCCGGCAGTCCCAGAAAAGCCGCCTCGATGGCCGCGGCGACGGTGCCGCTGTAGATCACGTTGATCCCCACGTTCGCCCCGGAGTTGATGCCGCTGACGACCAGATCCGGCTCGCGCGGCAGCAGCTTGGCGACCGCCAGCTTCACGCAATCCGCCGGCCGCCCCCCCACCGCCGTTCCCGTAAACGCGCCCGGGACGGTCACCTGCCCCGTGAGGATCGGCGTGCTGAGCGTGATGCCATGGCCGGTTGCGCTCTGCACCGTATCCGGCGCAACCACATGGACTTCACCGAGCTTGATCAGCTCGTGATACATCGCCACCAGCCCCGGCGCGCTGATTCCGTCGTCGTTCGTCAGAAGAATGAGCATAGATCACCGAAGTATAGTGTGACGGTGGGCAAAACGCCGAAATCCAAATTCCGGCGCAAGCGAGCGCCAAAGAGAATGGCCACAGAGATCACCGAGGGGCACAGAGATCACAGAGACGTTTGATCGAGAACTATCGTCAATCGCGTGCCCGGTTTACTGTTTGGCCCTCTTGATTTATCCAGCTCTTGCGCGGCCGGCGAACAGCTGTCGCAAGGTCTACAGGTCTGTCCGGCGTACTGCATCTCGGTGATCTCTGTGTTCCTCGGTGCTCTCTGTGGCCATTTGGATTTCTCCCCTTGGCCTCGCACACGCTTAGTGGTTCAATTCCCGAAATCGATGATCCGCCTAACCCGAAATCAGCTTCGCGAAATCGATCGGCGCTCGATCGAGGACTTCAACATTCCCGGCGTCGTCCTGATGGAGAACGCTTCCCGTGCCGTCGCCGACGTCGCAGAAGAAATGCTCAAACGCATCGACGGCTCGCACATCCTCATCCTCTGCGGCGGCGGGAACAATGGCGGCGACGGCCTCGCTGCCGCGCGGCATCTTCACAACCGCGGCGCGCTGATTCGGCTCCGCTTCACCGCCGACCCTGGCCAATACAAAGGTGATGCCCTGATCAACTGGCGGATCGTGTCCGCCATGAAACTCGACGCCACTTCCGCCGACCTGAATGAGTTCGAAACGGTTGCCTGCGACCTGATCATCGACTCTGTCTTCGGCACCGGCCTGAGTAAGCCGCCGCGCGCCCCCTTCGACCAGATCGTGGCGGCCGTTGAAAATCGCGCGGTTCCCGTCCTCGCCGTCGACATCCCCAGCGGCTTGGATTGCGACACCGGCGAACCGCTCGGTCCCACGATCCGCGCTACGCGAACCGTGACGTTCGTCGCCGAAAAGACTGGCTTCACGAACCCAGCCGTGCGCCACTATCTCGGCCAGGTTACCGTCGCCGACATTGGCTGCCCGCGCGAGCTGATCGATCTGGTCAGGCAGCGGGGCCAATGATTTTTCATTTCGCGTGCGGCCACGACCCGCAAAATTGCCGATTTCGCATCCGGAATGTCCCACAATGTCCCGAAATGCCCCATTTTTCATTATATTTTCTCATATTGTTGCGACCCTATTAAAAATATCAATATTGTTATTTTGCAACTTATGGTAGCTCGAGGTTGACGCCGGGAGCAACGGAGCAAACCAATTCGCTCATCGTGCGGAAAGGTGCGTCGCTTTCCGCACGCGCGTCCCATCACCTTGACTGAGACGATTGGTGCGCCGATAATTCCGGTTCCTGGGTATCGCACTGAACTCGTTCACGACGCCCCCATCGTCTAGTGGCCCAGGACATCTGGTTCTCAGCCAGAGAACAGGGGTTCGACTCCCCTTGGGGGTATCCAAAACCCGCGTTCTACGCGGGTTTTCTTATGTCAAAAAAGAGTTCGTGCACTATGGCGCCACTCGCCAATTCCTCTGTATGGGAGGTTTCTGATGCGACTTTCATTACTCATGATTGGATTCCTGACCTTCATTTACTCATCGGCCAGCGCGGACAAGCCCGGCGGAACCACTTCCCATGATTACGATGTTCGTGATCTGTTAATGGTCATTCCCGATTTTGATGATGCGCCTTCGCTCGGTGTTCACGCCGTTACGGACGGCCATTCGCCGGCAGCGGAGAAAACTTCTTCGCGATCGCTGAAACCAGCCAGGACAGCCGGGGAAAATTTGGTGACCGCAGTGCGGTCGTTACTCGATGATCCCGACGGCGCGGTCAGCGAGGAGTCCAGGACGTTACGCGTCACGGCGTCTGTCGATTCGCAGGAGCGGGTTCAATCAGCGATCCATCGCTGGCGGCAAGCCCGCGGGCGAACTATCAATTTGTCGACCCGTTTTCTCACCTTGGCTCGGAAGGACATCTCTGCACTTCCGCCGGCGCTTCGCCAGATCTTTGATGACATCGCCCTGGACGGCCGCTCTTCTACATTCGATGCTGCCCAACTGGCCACCGTGCTGAAGATGAGCGAGACGCTCGCATCGGCGACTCTTGTCACCGCCCCGACCATCACCCTTTTTCAAAACCAACACGCCTACGTCCTGGTAACAACACAACGCGCCTTCGTGAGTGATTTTGCCGCGGCAAAAAATGGCCAGCAGCCCGACGAGTTCAGGCCCGTGATCTCCATTGTGGACAGCGGCACGCTGGTGAGTGCGCGGGCCAGCGCAAATGTCGAAGGGAGTTCCTTCTCAGTCGATTTTCATTCGGAGTTGGGGAAGCTGCGTGGAATGAAAAGCGAACCCTGGAAGCTGTCGCCGGCAAATCCGAAATTGAAGATCGAAATTCCCGATGTTCAGTTGGCGTCCTCCAATTGCCTGCTGACTATCTCCGCCGACCATAGTGCGGTGGTTCGATGTGCGGATGCCGGCGGACAGGCTGGAGTGAGCGAATTTGAGACCGTCGCCATCGTTACGCCCACACTGGCCGGAGTGGAACTGAAATAATACCACGTGTGCGATGGCTGCTCGCCGCAATGGTTTGGGTCTTCCGGGTGCATGGCAGATTCGGCGGCTTGTCTCGTGGCACGGGTTTTCAACCCGTGTGTGCGGGTACCCCCGCACATTGGCTGGTACTCCACAAAACGGCAAAAGCGAAGCGTTCTTTGCACCGCCGCAGGAAGAAGGCCGCGGTCTTGCTTTCATCGACGGCAGGCCGTCGATCACCGCGGAATACCGCGGTCACGGCTTGAAAAGCCGTGCCACGTCAATTCAATGCCGCCGAATCCGCCACGCACCCCGGTCTTCCTGGTCGTCGTCGCCGCGCTTAACTTAAGAACAGGAAATCGGTATAGTAAGGAAGCCTGGATCGCCTTATACACGGTTTAGGACGCGTCCCCGGTGCTAGTCACACGCGGGGATATTTTCATGGAATTAACGGGTCACGGGTCATGGAAGGATCGCAATGACGCAGCCGGCAGCGCCGACCAATTGAAGGCTTCTTTCAAACGCGCGACGTGTCCAACTCATTCGGATTGCGGAAAGGTCCGGTAAAATCGGGCCTTTTTGCTTTTCAGGCGTGAACGTTTGCGGTACATGCGTCTATGCCATTCCGCAGTGTCGCGGGCTTTTTGAACGGATACCGTAGGCTCCTGCACACTGTCCCGTCGGGGAACATCAGTTCATTTTGAAAGGGAGATCATGCTTGAAACCGAACGGCAATATTTTGTCTCGCAGCAGAAGGCTCTGGCGGCGTCGCATCCGGACAAATTCGTGCTGATCAAAGGCCGGCAGGTTGTGGGGGTCCGCGATAATCAGGTGGCCGCTTTTCAGTTGGGCGTTCAACTATTCTCTCCAGAGCCGTTCCTGATCCGTTCGACCGATGATCCCTCCCGAATCACTCATGCTACGGACGACTGCGTGCGATTGTCCCGCGTCGATCTTGAGGTCTCGGAAATCTGACACCTTCTCATTTTTTGTCATCCGAAAACTCACGCTTAATGCGTGAGAACAGTCATCGGAGCTCAGTTGTCTCCACGATGGTCAAAGAACATGGATCGGGACCACTGTGGAAAGCAGGAGCATACTCCTCTCAACCTGCTCCGCGCAACGGCAAGGGGCGGGTAGACGGGTGTGCCAAATTTTCCGGGCAGAATCCAAATACCGTCGGCGGCATATCCTGGGGAACAGTCATTCCCCCCCCTCTCTCTCACTTCGCGGTCCAATCGAATTCAGTTTACCGCGAAGGCGCGAAGGGCGCGAAGTCAGACGCGAAGAATCGAAATCAAAAATCGAATTCGTGGCTTTATTTATCGTCCTCCTCGTCTTCTTCGCGGTTTCCTTCGCGCCTTCGCGACTTCGCGGTTTATCCTGCTCCCTGACCTCAGACCCCGGCCAAGGCGCGACGGCGGGCTAAAGATGGATTGAAATCACTGGCATTCGCTTCCGCCGCACTCTGTAGTTCCGCGAACGCCCGCACGGTATCGCCGTTGAAGGTCTCCTCCTCCTTGAACCGTCGGGCTTTTTCATGCAGGCGCCTTCCGCATCCTTACCCACCGATTCCATTCGACTCGCGGGTTAAACGCCAGCACGGAACCGCAGCGGCCGCACCTAACATCGGGCCTGCCAAATACAACCACAACGACGTGAGGTGCCCGGAAACGAGCGCGGGGGCAATCGAGCGTGCCGGGTTCATCGACGCGCCGCAGATCGGCCCCGCGAACATTGCCTCTAACCCGATGACGCCGCCGATTGCGATTCCGGCCATCACGCCGGTTTCTTTTGGACCCGTGGAAACACAGAGAATCACGAACATGAGAATGCCCGTGAGGAATGTCTCAAGAGCGAAGGACTGCCAGGCGGAACCGGCTGGGAGCGTGGCGCCAAGGTACGCTACATTCGAGAACATAGCCCGAAGGCTGAGGCTTGCCAGCAATGCTCCAGCCAACTGGCTTGCGATGTAAGGGCCGACGCACCGGCCGGGCAACCTGCGGGCCAGCCAGAACCCTGTCGTGACGGCAGGATTCAGATGCGCTCCCGATACGTCCCCAACCGCGTAGATCATTGCCATCACCACCAGACCAAAGGTGATTGCGATACCGACGTGGGTGACGCTCCCCGGAATGACGGCATCAATCACGACCGCCCCGGTGCCGGCGAACACCAGCGCGAACGTGCCGAAGATTTCCGCCGCGTATTTTCTCATTGAGCGGGACCTTGCGTCTTAGGCACGATCATGGTTCATCCTTTCGGAACGGGAAGGTAGTCTTCAATGTGCAGGACGAACTTCTGGATTTCATCGCGCACTCGCCGGTAGTGGGTTAGCGCTTCCCCTTCTGTCTTCGCGTCCCTTGCCAGCCGTGGCGGATCGTCGAACCCGACGTGGATGACCCTGGTCTTGCCGGGAAAGAGCGGGCACGCTTCATTCGCCTGATCGCAGACGGTTACGACGTAGTCGAACGAAACGTCGGCCAGTTCATCAACGTATTTCGAGTGATGCGCGCTGATGTCCACCCCCGCCTCAGCCATCACTTTTATGGCACGAGCGTTCATTCCATGCGGCTCCACGCCTGCGCGATAAGCGTCGATTGCATTAGCTTTCAGGTGACGCGCCCAGCCTTCCGCCATCTGACTCCGGCACGAGTTTCCCGTGCATAAGAACAAGACTTTCGTTTTCTGCATGCGGCCCTCACTTCGACTTGATGGCGTACACCCGGACGCTCGCACCTCACCTCGACGTTCGGACAATTGCTGTCCCACACCGAGAGTGTAGAGGTTGAACCTAAGTGTAAGGTCAAGCCCGTTGGGCAGATTTTTTCCTGGCGGGTTTGCAGCGCACTGAATGGGATTGTTTCAGGCGGGAAATATCGTCACAAATGTCCGGGCCGTCGCCCTTGCAGCATTTTTGCAGCGACTTGGATAAGACTGCGCTCCACGTGCCGCAGTTCCTTAATCCGCTCGCGGATTTCTCCGAGTCGCTTTTGCATAAGCGACAAAACTTCGTCACAGGGCGAATCGGTTGAAAAGGTCAGTTCAAGGAGTGCCGAGATGTCTTGCAGGCTCAACCCAGTGGCTTGGGCCGATCGGATAAACCGAAGCCGTTCCAACGTGCCGGAGTTATAGCCGCGATAATTACTTCCGGTGCGGAAGTCGGGTTGCACCAGTCCGCTCCGCTCGTAATAGCGGATGGTCGATGTCGGCACTCCGGCTGCGTCTGCAAGTCTGCCAATGCTGTAGCCATCCATGCCGGGATTGTACGGTACCAGCCTGGCTCCTTTAATCGCATATTTTCCGCGACGATTGTAAGTTTCGAAAGCGCTTGCTTCCGACCGAGGGATGTCTTTCGTCTCCGCCGCACATCGAAAGCGCCGAAGGATTGAATCGCGAAGGCGCAAGCGGCGATCCGGCGATCGCTCGCCCGGACGCGGCGACGCCGATCCGCCGCTTGCGCCTTCGCGACTGCCCCACAATTCCCTGGCGGCTCGCACATTCTGATTTTGTCGACAGTAATTTGCCCAGCGCGCCGCTCTGTATCGCCTGGACGGTCTTTGATGCCTCGATTGATTTCGCGAACGCGTGGCGGGCCGATTTTTGCCAGGTCCGCCTATTGATTGCACCGATATTCCCCTGCGATATTGCCAGTGCCAATCCGTTGCGGGAGTTCGCTGTGGAATCAATCAGGAGATTCTTCCAACAGATCATGGCCGGTGATCGCGGCTTGCTTTTGGGCCTGCTGGCCATTGCCGGCTCCGAGATGATCAGTGCCGCGACTTGGATCATCCCCGCGCGGCGTTCCACGTCGAGCCCGGCAAGCAGTCGACGTCATCAAGAGTAGGAAGCAGTTTCAGAACCCGTCTTATCTGCCACGCCGGGTCCTGTGGAACCGGATCCGGGTTCACAGGACCCGGCGTGAGGACGGGTTGTGAAATCGATTCCTAACCGTGTCATTTGCACTCTTCGAAAGGATCACTCGGCTGCCACTGAATGGGCGTTGTTTCGTCGGCGACGGCGGGTTAGCAGACCAACGCTTCCCAGCGCCGCAACGGCCGGGGTAGTTGGTTCGGGCACAGGAGTGATGCTCACGGACCCGTCGGCGATCGCGGCGGCGACCGAGTAGGAGCCATTGGCATCGCCGTCATAGGAGGTGCCGCCCGCGGCGGGCGTGGCAGAGCCGGAGTCACCTCCGTCACCGCCGGTGTATCCACCGCCGGCGCCGCCACCGCCGGTGTATCCACCGCCACCGCCGCCGCCAAAACCACCTGAATCCAAATCGGCGCCACCGCCGCCACCGCCGCCGCCATTAGAGAAGGAAAATCCGCCGCCGCCCCCATTGAAAATAATGATTTCAGTGTCGGATCCGTTTCCATTCATTCCGTTACCAGTGAGGCCACCGCCACCTCCGCCGCTTCCACCGTTGAAGCCGTTTCCCGACGTGCCGCCGTTTCCGCCGGCTCCGCCGGTGGCCGCTGGCGCGGCGCCATTGCTTCCGCCGGGTGTTGTATCACTGCCGCCGCCGGCGCCACCCGCGATGATCAGCGGGCTGGAGCCGGGTCCGACCACGAATGTTCCGCCGCCGCCACCACCGCCCCCGCCGGTACCGCGCGTATCGAGCATACCGCTACCGCCAACGCCGCCGACCAGGATGCCCAGTTGCTCCCCCTGCGTCAGAGTGAATTCGCCGCTGACCACCGCGCCCGCGCCGCCGAGGACGCCGCCCGAACTCGACCCGCCGCCGGCGCCGGTTGCTGTGATCTGGTAAGTGCCATCCGCGGGCACGGTGTAAGTGACGATCGAGCCGGAGTAAGGGATCGAATCCGCCCGCGCCGGCAGCGTGGCGGCGACGAGAAGCATTCCGGCAAGAACAAGCGATACTTTCATGTGCACATCTCCCAAAGCGAAGTGATGGGTCCGCTCAAACTTTATCAGTCAATTACGCGATCGGTCTGCGCACAAATCTTCGAAATTTTGGCCGGGGTTTGAACGACCGTGCAGTGATGGGTTTGCTTGCGTAATGTGGCGTGGGCGCCGCGTGTCTCACAGCCCCTTCACGCCGAGTCCTGTGGACCCGGATCCGGGTCCACAGGTCCCGGCGTGTGAGGAGTTGTGGAACAACTTCCATCGAGGGAAATGTCACTCCATTCGCCCGCAATGGGAAAGGCCACATCGTAATAGAGGGGCAACTCATCGGCGCCGTTTACCACCTGTTTGCCGATAGCCCGACATCACCGAGGCATTTTCAATCGCGTCTTTTCGTCACCCGCGAAACGCTAACGATAATTGCTTCCCATTCCGTGAAAACGTCATTATCACTTTTCACTCAATGTTTGGACAGACCCTTTTCAACGTCATAACGCGCGCCTTCGCTTAGCGCGAGCTCGGCGTCTATAATCTCTCGTCGCCCGTAGTCGAGGCGCTCACCGCTCAACCTGCGGTTTTCTCCAGAATTTCGCGGTTTGCCCTGCCCAAGTCAGGGACCTTAAAAACCCGCGCTTTTCGCGGGTTTTCTTATTTTTCAGGGTCGTCGAAAGGACTTCGCCGCCTGATGAGGGTTGGAGTTATTTCCGGCATGATATCGCGCATAGCCGATAAGACTGATGAGAAAACGCAACGGAAATCTAAAAAGGGAATTTCGAATTGGATTTATTAACCCCCGCCCGCGCATGGAGTACGACAGAGGGACCGGCTGTCAATTCCGATCAAGAAGCCCGGGCCGATCACGGCATGCCGCCACTGCAGCGGACGATCATGTTCTTTTCGGTCGTCGGACCGGTCGCCGGAATGCTGGTTGCGATTGCACTCCTATGGCATCGAAGCGGGTCCGCCTGGACCGTCGGGTGGCCGGAAGTGGCGGCCATGGTGGCGATGTACGCACTGGCCGGCTTTGGGGTGACCATCGGGTTTCATCGGCTGCTGACGCATCAATCTTTCCAGACAGCTCGACCGATCCGGCTGCTGCTCGCGGTTCTGGGATCGTCCGCCGGCCAGGGAATGCTGATTCGCTGGTGCGCCACCCACCGGCGTCATCACCAGAAATCGGATCGCGACGGCGATCCCCATTCGCCACATCTTCATGGCGAAGGATTCTTCCAAATGCTGCGCGGTTTTTCGCATTCGCACGTGGGATGGTGCTTCAAAGCGGATGAGCCGCAACTCGCCCGGAGCGTGCCGGACCTCCTGTCCGATCCGGCCCTCCTGCTCATCGACCAGCTCTATTTTTTGTGGGTGGGCCTCGGCCTGCTCATCCCCGCGACGGCCGTGGGCCTTTTACTGCACTCATGGCACGGCTTCATGACCGGCCTGATCTGGGGCGGCCTGGTGCGCATCTGCCTGATGCAGCATGTCACCTGGAGCGTCAATTCCGTCTGCCATATCTGGGGCAATCGAACCTTCAACAGCGGTGACCACAGCACCAATAATTTTCCCGTTGCGCTGCTCAGCCTCGGCGAGGGTTGGCATAACAATCACCACGCGTTCCCCACCAGTGCCCGACATGGACTTGCGTGGTGGCAGGTTGATACGACCTATCTGGTGATCGCGCTGATGGAGCGGCTCGGGCTGGCCTGGAATGTGCGGGTGCCGACCAGGGCAGCCGTGGCCGCCAAAGTCCTGAGATGACGGGCACCATTTCTTCCACTGCACTCCCCACGACCCTGCCGGCACATCGTGGCCGTTCTCCCCGTCACCCCCACGGGTATTCGTTCTTCAACAAACTTTCGATAATTATTGCATTTACATATACAAATACTCGATAGGGGTAGGGTGCTCAGCTTGCCAGGGCATCCGGGGGCTTCAATTCATGATCAATCGTCTTGGGCCCCGGTTCACCGACCGAAGCGTGCGACGTGCACATGGACGATGGATCTGCCACCTGGCAAGGTTGTTTACTTCTCGAACGGGAATTGCCCGGTTGTTTTCCGTAATTCGAAAAACGCTCGTCCCTTTGTGCCATCGCGGCAGTTCGATTGGATGGTTCGCCTGGTGGGCGGTATCGGCGACGAGCCTTGTCGGGGTTGTTTTTCTTGGCGTTGGAGCCTGGAGGGCGCTTAATCATGCTCTCGACGAAACCGCCACCGCGTCGGCAGCCATGTACACCCTGCTCGAGACCGGGAGCGTTCTCGAAAGGGAAATCGCGCGGACGGTCCAGCCCGCCATCAAACGCACCGAGATCCTCGCCAAAAATTCCGCACTGATCCAGGCAACGAGCTCCGGGAACAGGGCCGTGCAAACCTCCCTGCTCAATTCAAAAATCGCGACCGCCACCGAAATCGATGCAATCGCCCTGTTCAACTCCGCCGGCCAAATCACAGCCATCAATAGCTTTTATGCGAATGGTCAGCGGATCCCGAACGAGCGAGTGAATCGGGTTCTGGGGGCCGATTTCAGCCGCAGTCAGATTGTTCAGAGTTGTCTGCGCAACAGCTCAACGTCACCGGTCCTGGAATTTCAGACGCATTGCGACATCACGCCGGCATTTTTCGATTCGACGGGCTTATCCGTGGCGTACTCGGTGCCGATCATTGACCCCTCAAATGGCGCGAAGATAGGCGTGATCAGCTCCCGCCTTCGTTTCGAGCGTCTCGGCGCCTTGATCGAAGGTCGGACCATCGCCGGCGGCTCGGCCAAAGCATTTTTCGTTACGGATGCCGGAGAGTACTTCTCCGAGGCAATTAACAGCGGCCGTGAGCATCCGCCCGTCCCCGTCGTCGAATTGCGGAATGTCGTTCGATCGATCCTCAGTGACCCGGCGGCGAAAACGATCACAAAACGGGCCGATGAATACCTGGCGATCTTTTCTCTTCAAGGCATTCAAACTTTGAAAGGCGGTGGGATTCATGTACTGATCGTGGCGGACAGCCGCTGGCTCACGCAAGGCCCGCGCCAGGCTCGACTGATCGAGGCTGGGGGGCGGCGCTCATCGGCACATTGTTGTTGATCGTGGCGGCACTCGCTCAAGCCCGGCTGGCCGCACGCAAGACCCGGGCGACCATCGAGGAGGCCAACGAAGCGAACGCACGGCTTGCCGCGATCGTGGAATCGTCGGCCGAGGCGATCATCGGCGAAAGACCTGACCGGACGATCAGCAGTTGGAATCGAGCGGCGGAGAAAATTTTCGGCTATTCCGCGCAGGAGGCCATTGGGCGCGACGCGGAATTCAACGAACCCGTCGATCGGCCGGGCGAGATGAACAGATTGCGCCACGCCCTGCAGAATGGCACGCCGGTTGAACAATTCGAGACACGAAGAGTTCGAAAGGACGGGACGCAGATCGACGTCTCGCTGTCGCTCTCGCTGATCCGGGATCCCGCCGGCGAGATCACGGGTGTCTCGAGAATTGCTCGCGACGTAACGTCTCACAAACGGAGTGAACTTGAGCTGCGCGAGGCTCACGAGCAACTCGAGGCGGCACACGTCAGTCTGGTCGACGCCGCGCGTCAAGCAGGCATGGCGGAGGTGGCGATCGGCGTTTTACATAATGTCGGAAACGTGCTGAACAGTGTGAACGTCTCGGCGAGCATGATCGACGGGAAGGTGCGTGAATCCAAAGCGTCCAGTCTCGCCTCGGTCGTGGCGATGCTCAAAGAGCACGAGACTGACCTGGGGCAATTCCTGTCACGCGACGGAAAGGGACTCGAAGTGCTCGACTATCTCGAGAAACTCTCGCAGGCAATTGCCTCGGAACAAAAGGGTGTTTTGACCGAGCTCGAAGCGCTCTCCATCAATGTGGAACACGTGAAGGAAATCGTGAACGCGCAACAATCGTATGCCACCGCCGTGGCGCTGGCCGAGTCGCTGAATATTCGCGATTTGCTGGAAGATGCCCTGCGCATCAACGTCATGGCGCTCGGGCGACACCAGGTAACCGTCGTTCGCAACTATAGCGACACCCAATGTGTTCATGGCGACAAGCACAAGGTGTTGCAGGTCCTGATCAACTTAATCAACAATGCGAAGCAGGCGATGGGTGCGTCGGAAACAAAAACCCTGACGCTGAGCACCGAGACCGGCCCGGCAGGGGAAATCCGCGTCTCCATCCGTGACACCGGGTCCGGGATCGCCAGGGAGAATCTCACCCGCATTTTCGCGCACGGCTTCACGACGAAAAAGGGGGGACACGGGTTCGGATTGCATTCAAGCATATTGGCGGCAAAGGAAATGAAGGGCGCCTTGAGCGTGCAAAGCGATGGACCGGGCCTCGGGGCGACGTTCGTACTCGAGCTTCCGTCAGCAATGCCCCGACCCGTTACAGCCTAAAGAAGAGACAGAGTCCGGCAGCTCCGGGCGCGGAAATTACCCATTCTAAGAATTGAGATACGATCATGAACCTGGAAAAAAATCGCCGGATCCTTGTCATTGACGATAACCGGGCCATTCACGAGGACTTTCGAAAGATTCTCGGCAGTGCCGCGGGAAACTCGAAACTCGAAGAAGCCGTCACCAGATTGCTGGGTACGCCTCCGGCCGCCTTGCCGAAAGCGGTTGAAGTTTTCTCCGTCGCGTCCGCTTACCAGGGTCAGGAGGGATTGGAAATGGTGCGTACGTCGGTCGCCGCCGACAACCGATATGCTTTGGCCTTTGTGGACATGCGGATGCCGCCCGGTTGGGACGGTGTTGAAACCATCGCCCGGATCTGGGAAATCGATCCCGAGATTCAGGTTGTTATCTGCACTGCCTATTCAGATTATTCATGGGAACAGATCGTCCGAAAGCTGGGAAACGTCGACCGTCTTTTGATCCTGAAGAAGCCGTTCGACACGATCGAAGTCTGCCAGCTTGCGTGCGCCCTTACGCAAAAGTGGCACCTGGCGCGACATGCCCATTTGAAGTTGAGTCAATTGCGGGCGATGGTCGAAGAGCGGACGCTCAGTCTGCGGGACGAAGTCATTGAACGCCGCAAATCTGAAGAGGAGTTGCGCCATACGCAGGGACGCTATGCACTGGCGATCGCCGGCGCCAACGACGGGATCTGGGATTGGGACCTGGTGACCCAGGTCGTCTTCTATTCGCCCCGCTGGAAGTCAATGCTCGGCGAAACCGACGGCAAGATCGCGGCAACGACTGACGAATGGTTCAATCGAATTCATGCGGACGATCTGGCGACGGTGAAGCACGAGCTGGAATCGCACCTGGAAGGACGCTCAGAGCAATTCCGCAGCGAATTCCGGATGATGCATTCTGATGGGCAGTACCGCTGGATGCTCGCACGCGGCGTCGCTCTGCGCGACGGAAATGGCAAGGCGCTGCGCATCGCCGGATCGCAGTCCGATATCACCAATCGCAAGCTCGCCGAGAATCAGCTCCGACATGACGCGTTTCACGATGGCTTGACGGGTCTGGCCAATCGCGCCCTGCTGATGGACCGGATCAGTCAATGCCTTGCGCGAGCGAAGCGTTCTCCCGAGGAACTTTTCGCCCTCATCTTTCTGGATCTGGATCGATTCAAGCTCATCAACGACAGTCTCGGACACGCCGCGGGGGACGAACTGCTCGTCGAGCTCTCCAAAAGGCTCGATGCCACGCTTCGCACCGGCGATACGCTGTCGCGGGAGGCCAATCATCTGGCCCGATTGGGCGGGGACGAGTTCGTTGTGCTTGCGGACGGCATCGGCATTCCCGCCGATGCAATTCGAATCGCCGATCGCCTTCAAAACGTGGCGGCGAAGCCGTTCAACATCGTCGGGCAGGAGGTCTTCACCTCCGCCAGCTTCGGCATTGCGCTGAGCAATGGGAATTACAACAAGCCCGAGGACATTCTTCGCGACGCTGATACTGCGTTGTACGACGCAAAGAAAAGCGGGCGCGGCCTCTATCGTCTCTACGATCCGCTGATGCACGCCAGCGCCATGCAACGCCTGGTCATGGAGAGCGAGCTTCGTCGGGGAATCGAACGCGGCGAGTTGCGGCTGGTTTACCAACCCGTGCGATCGCTGCGGACCGGAGGGTTGATGGCAGTGGAGGCCCTGGTGCGCTGGGAACATCCGCAGCGCGGCACCATCTCGCCGGCAGATTTTATTCCGCTGGCCGAGGAGGCGGGATTGATCGTTCCCCTGGGCCAATGGGTCCTGCGCGAAGCGTGCCGGCAATTGAAAATATGGCAATCAGAAATGCCGCGTTGCAGCGACCTCTCGGTTACGGTCAACGTGTCGGCGCAGCAGTTTTCGCGAACGGACCTCCCGGCGGAAATCGCCAGGGTTCTCGCGAACAGCGGAATCGAGGCCAGATATCTGAAATTGGAAATTACGGAAACCACCATCATGGAACGTGGGGCGCCGGCGATCGCCGAGCTCATCACCCTCCGCGAAATGGGGGTCCAAATTTACCTCGACGATTTCGGTACCGGATACTCATCTCTGGCCTATTTGCATCACATGCCGATCGAGGCGATGAAAATCGACCGTTCATTCATCGCCGCGGTAGGTGTTGACCCCACCGGAACTTCCATTGTTCAGACGATTTTGGCGCTTGCGCGTTCACTCGACATGCGAGTGGTTGCCGAAGGCGTAGAAAGCCAGTCGCAGGTCGAATTTCTGCGGAATTCAGGCTGCGACTTTGCCCAGGGCTATTTCATTGCCCGCCCGCTCACGCCGGAGCAGTTCGTGAAGTTTGTCAACGGAGCGGAGCCTGAAGGCTCCCGATATATCGAGAAAAATTCGGATTCGGTCAAAGAGGATGAAATGATCATGGCCGGATGAGGCGGTTTGCGCTTTCGACTTCAAGGGCGTGCCGAAGACAAAGGCATCGAATTGCGGCGCGCAGGTGCGAAAGATAGATAAACATGGTACATTCCCGCTTCGCGGCCGATTGGCCGAAATAGAGGAAGCGAAACTCAAAGAAGGCGGAATCGATGATTCAAGTCAAAGCGCGTCCCGGTGAGCCGGCCGCGGTCCTCATGAAGCGTTTCAAGAAGGCGTGTGAAACTGCCAAGCTGAAAGATGCGATGAAGCGGGCGGCTTATTACGAGAAGCCGAGCGACAAGCAGCGCCGGAAGAAAGGGCAGCAAGCCCGCCGCGCCCAGGCCGCCCGGATGGGGTAGACGCTGCGAATTTTCGCACGCTCCATTCCGCGATTTGCGGCCCTCGATGGGCCATATCCGTGTCAATCATACGCGATCGCTGCCCTGAATCAGGGCGGGTGGTGGCGCGTCCGGGATTTCTGCGACCGGACTTTCCGCCGCTTGCGGCTTCGCGGATCGCCGCCGCCTGGAAGTCACCGGTCGTCCCGAGCATTGAAAATCAGATCAGTCGAGTTTTGCAGCGGAGCGTGCTTGCCGCTTCTAAGGTAACTCGTAAGCGGATCGGGTGCGTCGAACGACAAATGCGCGGGCGGCAACTTCGAGGCGGCGGTCTTTCGCGAAGCCGCAAGCGGCGCGGAACATACACATGCGTTTCATCATCCTAAACCGCGATCTGGAGTTTCGTCCCGCGGAACGTCGATCAGCGCCACGATCGCCGCGCCGACGAGGAAGCAACATGCCAGTGTCAGCAGGCAAGCGCGATCGCCGAAGCCGTGCGATTTGAGGTAACCGACGTTTCGGTTGCCGAGAAAGCCGGCGATGTTGGCACACATGTTGATCAACCCGATGGAGACGGCGGCAGCCGATGCGCCAAGCGTCAGCGTGGGGAGTGCCCAGAAGGGAGACGGCCAGAAGTTTCCGCTCACCGCCGTCAGACAAAGCCACATCACCACGAGCCAGACCGGCTCTCCCGGAATACAACTGGCCGCGAGGAAAACGGCGGTGAATCCCATTCCGGCCGCCGCGTGCCACTTCCGCTCGTTATTACGATCGGAAGACTGGCCGGAGAAGAAGACGCCGATGATCCCGCAGGCGTAAATCATTCCGCTCATTCCCAGCACGGACGAAGTTGAGGAACCGGAGATGCCCTTTAGCGCCGTCGGGAGCCAGAAGGTAAACGCGTAGCCACCGGTATTGGCCGCGAAAATGCCCAGCGCCAGAAGCCAGACATTCCGTATTCGCAGGATCTGGCTGACGGAAACGCCGACGGCCGATTGCTTGGCGAGCGCTTCGGCCCGGAGCTGTTCCGCCAGCCAATCCCGTTCGGAAGCAGAGAGCCATTTGGCCTGATGCGGGTGATCGTCCAGGATCACGAATGTGACGATACCCAGGATGACCGCCGGCAATCCTTCCAGCAGGAAGAGCCATTTCCATCCGGCCAGTCCGAGCCAGTGCACGTTCAGCAGCAGTGCCGATATAGGCGCTCCCAGCGCCAGGCTGATCGGAACACCCATGATCAAACCGGACAAGGCCCGGGCACGATCCCGGGTGGTAAACCAGTGCGTGAAATAAACGATAATCCCCGGGAAAAATCCCGCCTCGGCCACGCCGAGCAGGAAGCGTGCGAAATAAAACTGCCCCGGCGTCCGTACAAACCCAGTCAGCGCCGAAACAAAGCCCCACGAAATCAGGATGCGCGAAAACCACTTGCGCGCGCTCCAATGTTCAACGAGAAGCGCCCCGGGGATTTCGAGAAACAGGTATCCGACGAAAAAAATCCCAAAGCCAAATCCGAAGACCGTGTCGGAAAACTTCAGGTCCCCCGCCATCGCGAGCTTTGCAAAACCGGCATTGGCGCGGTCGAGATAGGCGACGATATAAATCAGAAAAATGAGCGGCAGCACATGCCAGGCGACTTTTCGGCGAACGGCGATAGGGTCAACGGGAGAATAATCCGGGATGTGTTTCGGCAAAGCGTCCTGAGCGTGCTTCATCTATGAAAATTGAACCCGAATCATCGTCGGATCGAGCCGGCGGAAATGCAATCGCTCACCCGGAAAATTCAGGATCCACCGCAGAGACGCAGAGGAGCCCGCGCTGCCTGCGACCGCAACCAAATCCAAGAAAAGGCGCAGAAATGTCGCCACCAATAAACAATCAGATGAGCGCCGATAAACGCGGATCTGAAAAACGGGTTGTGGCCCCGAACTATTGCGTTGGGTGAGATATCCCACAACGCAATAGTTCGGGGCCACAACCGGTTTTTGGGATTTCGAATTTGAAATTCCCGCTATCCGCGTACTGCTCCCAGAAACGCTTCTCCATACATTTTGACTTTGAACGGCCCCATTCCTTTGACCTGTTCCAGTGCGCGAAGATCCACCGGCGCGATCTCGGCAATCTGCTTCAACGTCGTGTCATGGCAGATGCAATAGGCAGGAAGCTGGCGTTCCCGGGCAATCTGGGCTCGAAGGGCTCGAAGCCGGTCGAAGCGTTGCGCAGCGTCAGGCGGCAGGTCCTGCGCGAGAGTTGATTCTTTGCGATCGATATAGACGCGTTGGCGTGGAGCGCTGGTTCCCCGCCGCGGCAAAAGATCGGCCAGACTGGCCGGGGGAAGCTGTTCTCCCTTCATGACGGCAATCCCCAGGGGGCTCATTTCCATGACCGGCCGGAACTTGACCCCTTCGGGGTCGCGCTGGCGGGCCAGGCCGGCTTCCATGACGCGATGAAGCATCGCCACCACCTGCTTGGCGGTATGCTGGCGAAGCAGACCGAAAACCGAGAGTCGCTCGAATCCCCATCGCTGCGATTTCTGGCTCTCGGAGCCAGTCAGCACTTCGGCCACCACGCCAGCCCCAAACTTTCCGTGCAGCCGCGCCACCGCCGACAGAATCTGGCGGACGAGGGTAATCACCTCGTCGGAAATAATGACCGCCGGCGCGTTTTCAGTGTTGGCGGCGAGATCCTCTCCGGTCCGGCAGACATCGCAACGGCATTCGCAGACCGGCGCTTCGTCGCCGAAATAGTCGAGGATCATCTGGCGGCGGCAGCGATGTGTCTGGGCATAGCGGATCAGCAAATCGAGTTTCTGCGTAGCGCCCCGCTTGAGTTTGTCGATCAATTTCGGATCGGCGTTGGATTTATCTTCGCCGATCTTTTCAATGAAAAATTCCTGCGTGTAACGATCCTGATAGCTGAAGAGCAGAACGCAGCGCGAGGGGGAGCCATCGCGCCCGGCCCGGCCCGCCTCCTGGTAGTAGGCCTCCAGCGTGCCAGGAATGTTGTAATGGGCAACGAGACGCACATCCGGCTTGTTGATTCCCATGCCGAATGCATTGGTCGCGACGGCGATCGCGCGCGGCGTCTGCATGAACCGCTCCTGGTTGGCGGTGCGCGCCGCCGGGTCCATGCCGGCGTGATATGCAAAGACCGGCCGGTCGCGCAGCGTGCCGGTCAGGACCGACGTGACCGCATCAACCGCCTTGCGCGTCGCGCAATACACAATGGCGCTTCCCGGCTCACGGCGCAGCAGATCGATCAACTCGGGATCTTTTTCCGAGGCCCCGCCGACGCGACGGCACTGGTAGCTGAGGTTGGGACGATCGAAGCCGGTCACGACGACAGTCGGGTCGCTCAATCCGAGCAGGCGGATGATGTCCAGGCGAACGTCTTCCGTCGCCGTCGCGGTCAGCGCAATGCACGGCGGGGAGCCGAGCCTGCGGCGCACCTCACCCAGTTTCAGATAATCGGGACGAAAATCGTGTCCCCACTGGCTCACACAATGGGCCTCATCGACCGCGATGAATTGCGGCGCGAGCTGATTGAGGAATTCCTGGAAATCGGGCGCGTCGAATCGCTCGGGCGCTACGTAAAGCATTCCCTCGAACCCGTCACGCAATTCCTGCATGACCTCCCGGCGGAGCGCCGGGCTCAACGAGCTGTTGAGGCAAACCGCCGGTATTCCTTCGTCTCGCAGTTGCTGAACCTGATCTTCCATCAGCGAGATGAGGGGAGACACGACAAGCGTCAATCCCTTCTGGACGGCGGCGGGAAACTGATAACACAGACTCTTGCCCGCCCCGGTGGGCATGACGCAGAGAACGTCCTTCCCGCCGAGCACATCCTCGATCACCTCGCGCTGCGAGGGGCGAAATTCGTCGAGTCCGAACAGTTCCTGAAGTTGCAGGCGAAGATCGGTCACTTCCCGGCAGTATAGGGGAGTCAGGGTTTCACGGAAGTACGGTCGGGCGGCGATCGCATCTAATTCCGTGGCACAGTGGAAAAGCAGTGCGGCTCCGGAATGATCCGGAGCCGCACCGATTCGTTTATTGCTGATATGAACTAAGCGCCCAGGCTCTAATTCAAATCCGCGAGACGCGCACGGGCGTCGGTCATTTCAGGGTTGAGGGCGACTGCTTTTTCATATTCCATGCGGGCCTGCTCCTTACGACCCTTCCCCTCGTAAACGACAGCGAGGTTGTAGTGAACCTCGGCCTGGGGAAGGACGGCCTGCAACTGGACGGTGGCCTCACCGATGCGATCGTGACGGGCGAGCATCAGGCCGTAGTTGACGCGGCACGCCTCGTTGTGGCTGTCGGCTTTAACGCCGCGGCGGTAATCCGCCTCGGCCTGCTCGGGACGGCCGGCATACTCCTCGCAGAGTGCCAGGTTGCTGTAGGCGCCGGCGGATCCGTCGGTCACCTTCACGTAGCGCGTCCACATCGACATCCCGTTGTTGAAGTCCTTCTGCGTTGTATAGAGAACCGCCATCCGGTAAATCGCCGGCTGATAGTCGGGCGACATTTTCAACGCGATTTTATACTGCTCCATTGCCGCGGGAACATTTCCGCGCGACTCGGCGAGCTGTCCTGCGGAAAAATGGGTATTGGCGTTGATCGTCGGCTGATTCACTTTATCGGGGACCGGATCCATGTTGCGGGCGTGGGCCCGTTGGCGGCATTTTTCGCGCAACCGATGCCGGTGAGTGTGAGTGCAACCGCGAATAGACAAGAACGAGCTTTCATAGAAGGGCTCCCAATTCGAAATCCACCAAATCAACCTCAGACATCTCTCTATCGGTCAGTTGCATCGGTTTGAATCAGTCGCGGGTCGTCAACATTCCATTCTCCTTCTGTGTAGAGATGGCGGCATCCAAGCCAATCGGGCCATTCGACAATGCTCAGGGCAGGCCCACGGATTGGATGCGACGGATTGCCGCAGTCCTAACGGTTGGACGTGTAGCGGAGTCTTCCTTAGTATCACCCATTACTGTATTTAGAGGAGCCAAACCATGAATTGCGTGCGAGGTATTGCGGCGGCTTTGTTTTCCGCCAGCCTGTGTAGTGTGTCGTTCGCCCAGATTACTGGACTGGTCAAATTGGACGGAAAAGCGCCGGACATGCCGGAAATCAAAGGGATCGCCAATGATCCGATTTGCTCCAAGCTTCACAAAGATCCGGTTTACGACGAAACTGTGGTTGTCGGCGACAAAGGTGAGTTGGCAAACGTCATTGTCTCGATCAAGCCAGCCGACGGACAGAAGCTTGCCGGCGGGGTCCCCACTACTCCGGCGGTTCTCGACCAGAAGGGGTGCATTTATCACCCCCACGTGATCGCCTGCATGGTGGGTCAGCAGGTCAATGTGAAGAACAGCGATCCGTTCATGCACAACGTTCATGCCCTGAGCCTGGACAACGAAGGGTTCAACGTCGGCCAGCCTGCCCCCGGCGTCAAGAAGCTTGACCCTTTCAAAGCGCCGGAAACCTTCAAGATCAAATGCGACGTCCACCCGTGGATGGGGGCGTGGGTGCGCGTCCTCGACAATCCCTACTTCGCGGCCACCGGAGAAGACGGAAAGTACTCGATTGACACAAAGGGCCTTGCCGACGGCGATTACACCCTCACTTTCTGGCAGGAAAAGTACGGTGAAAAAGATGCGAAGGTAACCGTCAAGGACGGAAAGGGCACGGCGGACTTCAGCTTTAAAGCCGAGGAGAAGGCCGAAGCGCCGGCGAAATAACGAACATTCCGAACGTTTCACGATTCAAAGAAATGGCCACAGAGATCACTGAGGAGCGCGGAGATCACAGAGACGTTTTTGTGCGAACTGCGTCTCGGTGTTCTCCTCCATCTCTGTGCTCTCTGTGGTCATCTTCTTTCGCGGCAAACAAATCGTACCAGGAGATCGGGTAGGTGATCCTGTTTGAGTGTGCGAGTCAGACCTTGCGTCTCCCGTTCCTTGCGGCGGGCGCATCGATCCGCCTGCCATCACTTCACCCCCTGGCCATCGGATGGGATTGGTGGCTCCCGCCGAATTATTCCGTTCACGGAAAGGCGATCGACCAGCTTTTCATCGCCATCTTCTGGCTGACGATGGTCATTTTCATCGTCGTCGAAGCGGTCCTGATCTGGTTCATGTGGAAGTACCGCCATCGAGGCGATCAGCGCAAGGGCGTGTTCACTCACGGCAATACAAAGCTGGAAATGATCTGGACGATCATTCCCGCGATCATCCTGATCTTTCTTTCGCTGATCACGAAAGGCGTCTGGGACAACTACCGCTACGCGCCGAATATCAATCACGAAACAGCGCCAAAGATTCTGGTCGTCGGACAGCAATACAAATGGAATGTGATCTATCCCGGTCCGGACGGAAAGATGGGTCGGTATTTGATCTATCCCAAGCCAACCGATCTGAAGTGGCCGGCGCTGCCGGAAGGCGCTTCATTTGAATTTCCGCCGGTCCCGGGGCCAGCTTATATAAAGGAAGCCGACGCCCTGGTGGTGCTGAATAAATACATTGATGAGATCAACCCGCTCGGAAAGGATTTTTCCGATCCGGCCGGGCTCGATGACGACTGGCGACAGGCGCTCAACCATCCGCTGGAGATCCCCAAAGGCATTCCGGTCGAGATCAGCATCGGCAGCAAGGATGTAATCCATGACTTTTACCTGCCGAACTTCCGCGTGAGGCTCGACGCCGTCCCGGGTATGCGCGGGGTGATTTATCTCACCGCCACAACCAGCAGCGCCGAGCTGGAAAAGCAGAGCCGCCGGGAGTATTCCGTCGACGAACTGCAGTCGATCCTCGTGAAGGATCCCAAAAAGGACATGCGGATCGCGATCGAACCCAGTTCGCCGCACGCCTGGCAAGACCCAGATGGGGCGATCCGGTATAAATTTCCAGGCAAGAGAGGCAAGACGATTATTCGCAACGGATCGCTCATCCCCATCGACGTCGATGATGAGACCCAAAAAACTGTGTTCCAGGGACTCAAGGAAATCGGCGTGGACAAGGTTGTCGCCTACGAACCCAAAAACTGGGATTTGGTCTGCGCCGAATTGTGCGGCGTGGGCCATTCGGACATGAAGGGAACCGTCATTGTCCTCGAGCCGGACGAGTATCAGAAGAAATATGGCCCGCATCCCGCGACGGCTGCAAATGCGACGACAGACGCGCTGGCGGAGGGAACGCGATGACGAGTCGATCCGAATTTGTTCGACGTTCGATGTTCGGCTCAAGGATCAAAACGGTGCTTCGGCTTTTTTTGTGGCACGGGCGTCTCGCCCGTGTGCCGTGGTACTCCACGGCGGTCGGTGGTACTCCACCGATTCAGCAAGAGCGAAGCGTTCTCCTATTATTCGTCCGGTCAAAGGACGAAAGAAAGGGCGAACATCGAACAAACAACAAATTGTCCCGGCGCGCCGGGATTGAACATCCAATATCGAACGAAAAACGGTGCCCCGACCAAACGAAGAAAGCTTCGTAATGACTGCAATCTCGACCTCTATTTCCCCCGCCGCTGACGAACCGGCCCACGAGCATGCGCACGAGGATCTCGGGTTTCTCAAGAGCTATCTCTTCTCCACCGACCATAAGACGATCGGCATTCAGTTCCTGATGGTGGGGCTGATCTTTTTCGTCATCGGCGGACTGCTGGCGATGCTGGTGCGCTGGCAACTCGGGTGGCCGAATCTGCCAGTTCCCATCCTCGGCGCGTACATGGAGCGGATCGGGGCATGGAGCGGGCGAACGATGCCCGACGATTTCTACAACGCCGCCTTCACCATGCACGCCTCGATCATGATCTTTTTCGTGATCATTCCGATCCTGGTCGGCGTGTACGGGAATTACCTGATCCCGCTGAAAATCGGGGCGGCGGACATGGCCTTTCCGTTTCTGAACGGGATCGCCTTCTGGTCGGCGATTCCCGCCGGGGCGATCATGGTCTCGTCGTTTTTCCTGCCGGGCGGTCCCGCCGCCGCGGGATGGACGAGCTATCCACCGCTGTCGCGGATCGAGCAGCACTCGGGCCGATGGGCGGCCGAGCAGCCTCTGCCCTATTCAGCGCCCTCGACTCCGCTTGAGAAGGCCGGCGACTACTGGAACCGGGCGATTCAGACGCTGCGGATCCAGGATCCCGCGACCCATCGCCAGGGTGTCTGGCCCTCAGCCGCGCTGGCCACGACCTTCGCCGCCATCTTTCTTCTTTTTGGCTATCTCTGCTGCTATCGCGTGCGGCTCGGCAACTGCATTCTCAATTTCCTCGTCGGCGTTCTCCTTTCGACAATTGCAGGGATCGTCATTCTCAAGGGAGTGCAATACGCAACGTTCGACGGCCAGAGCGCCTGGTTTTTGTCGCTCACGATCCTCGGCTTTTCCAGCATCATGGGAGCCGTCAACTATCTCACGACCATCATCAAGCTCCGCTGCCCCGGCATGACGATGTTCCGGCTGCCGCTGTCGGTCTGGTCGCTGTTCATCACTTCGATCCTGGTGCTGCTCGCGACGCCGGTGCTGGCCGCCGCCCTCACCATGAACCTGCTCGATCACAACGGGCTGACAAGCTTTTTCATCCCTTTCAATCGCGTTGTGACCAATCAGCTTCAGCCGGATTCAGGTGGCGGATACGCATTGCTTCATCAGCACCTCTTCTGGTTCTACTCGCATCCCGCGGTTTACATCATGATCCTGCCGGCGATGGGAATGGTCTCCGACATTCTGGCCGTCGGAGCGCGCAAGCCGGTCTTCGGGTACCGCCCGATGATCTATGCACTGTCGGGAATCGCTTTTCTCGGATTCATCGTCTGGGCGCATCACATGTTCCAGAGCGGATTGAATCCGACGCTCGGCACCACCTTCGCCATCAGCACGATGTTCATCGCCGTGCCGTCGGCCATCAAAGTCTTCAACTGGATGGGAACGCTCTGGGGCGGAAACATCCGCTATACAGCGGCGATGTGGAACGCCATCGCGTTCGTGGCGATGTTCGTGATCGGCGGATTGTCGGGAATCTTCATGGCCTCGACGGCGGTCGATGTTCTCGTCCACGGCGGATACTTCATCGTCGCCCACATTCACTACGTCCTGTTCGGGGCCTCGACCTTCGGCATCTTCGCCGCGATTTATTTCTGGTATCCGAAAATGTTCGGCCGGATGATGAGCGAGCGGCTCGGCCTGATTCATTTTTTCCTGACATTCATCTTTTTCAACCTCACGTTCTTCACCATGCACATTCTGGGCGTTGGCGGCATGCACCGCCGGGTTGCCAATTACAACCAGTATCCGACGTTCACGCATTTCGAGAGCATGAACAAGTTCATCAGCGTGAATGCATTTTTGCTTGGTCTTTCGCAGATTCCTTTCGTCCTGAACTTCATCGGAAGCTGGATCTGGGGAAAGCGTGCACCCAACAATCCATGGGAAGCCACGACGCTGGAATGGGAAACGACAAGTCCCCCGCCGCACGGCAATTTCGCGAAGGTGCCGATCGTCCATCACGGGCCATACGAATACAGTTCGCCGCTCATCGAGGAAGATTGGCTCGCCCAAACCCGCTGGGTCGAAGGGGCCGTGGACGATCCGCATTAAGTTGGAAAATTTGGATTCACCGCAGAGACGCGGAGATCGCGGAGAATTTTTGTGGCACGGGCGTCTCGCGCGGCACGCCGGTGTCAATGTTTGAAGACACGGGCGGGACGCCCGTTCCACTGAAGAATTACCCATCTGCAACGAAACGCCCCTTCAATTCAGTGAATTCTCGGCGTTCTCAACGCCTCTGCAGTAAATATGCCTCGAATGTGGCAAATAGTCGCATCAGGAATTCTGGAATGACGACACACTGCCTGATTCGTACCATATTGCAACGCGTGGCTCTACGAACCTCCAATTCGCATGATCGCGTCCTCCACGCCTTGGCGTGGGCCGTCGCGGCCGCCACGTTTCCACTCATCTGCATGGGCGGCCTGGTCACCTCGCGGCACGCCGGCATGTCGGTGCCGGACTGGCCCAACAGCTACGGCTACAACATGTTCCTCTTTCCGCCGCGGCTCTGGGTCGGCGGCATTTTCTACGAGCACACGCATCGCCTCATGGGAACAGTTGTCGGCATGCTGTCGATCGTGCTCGTCGTCTGGGCCTGGCGGTTTCAATTCTTCCGATTGATCGGTCTGGATCATGGCATCCAACACGGGACAATCCGAACGCCCGAAACGCATTCGCTATCTCTGCCTGGCGGTGCTGATCGGCGTCATGTTTCAGGGACTGCTGGGAGGGCTCCGCGTCGTCCTGGTGAACCTCGATCTGGCGATCGTGCATGCCTGCGTCGCCCAGGCGTTTTTCTGCCTGGCGGCCCTCACTGTGATCGTGACTTCGCGATGGTGGCAAGTGGCACAGCCACCCTCGGCTGTGATTCCCGGGGGACGCGGAATGATCGCCCTCGCGACGGCGCTGGTCCTTGCCATTTATCTGCAACTGATCGTCGGCGCTACGATGCGGCATGAAGATGCCGGGCTGGCGATTCCCGATTTCCCGTTGTCGTATGGGAAAATTCTTCCGCCGACGAATGCCGCCGACTTGGCTGGCGCAAACCATCTTCGCGCCTGGAACCTGAATCTCGACCCCGTGACGCTGGGACAGATCTGGCTCCATTTCGCACACCGGGCCGGAGCGCTGGTCGTTCTCTTGTTGGGGACCTGGACCATCGTGCGGATCATCGGGCGCTTTCCAAATTCGGCGTTGTTGATACCCTCCCTGCTCCTGGCGCTGCTTCTGCTGGTGCAGATCGCGCTGGGCGCGGCGACGGTGCTTCTTCGCAAGCCGGCCGATGTGGCCAGCGCTCACGTCGCAGTGGGCGCGCTGGTGCTGGTGAGCAGCTTCGTGATAATGGTCCGGGCGATGCGTTTGCTCGGACGACCGGACGAGCTGGCTTTTCGTGACTTCAACAGCGTTAAGGTCGAATGGGCCTGGCCGATCCGATTGATTGCCCATAAGACACACTGACAGATAAACGGATTTATGGATTCCGCTCTCTTAACTGAACTTCCAAACGTTGCCGCCGCTTTCCCGTCGGATGATGCGATTTCACTTCCAGACATTGGCGATTGCGCGTCGGCTCCGCGAGCGACCGTCGCCGGCACGTCGCGATTGAGCGACCTGATCGAGCTCACGAAGCCGCGGATGAATTTCCTGGTCCTGGTTACGACCGCCGTCGGCTATTTCATGGCCACGCGCGGCTGGGACGATTGGGGCCGGCTTCTGCACACGCTTCTCGGTACGGCGCTCACCGCCGCGGCGCAAGCGTTTTGAATCAATACGTCGAGCGCGGATACGACGCGCAGATGAAGCGGACGCGCCGGCGGCCCCTCCCCGACGGACGACTCGCTCCCACGACCGCATTGGCGCTGGGCGCGGTCCTGGCGGTTCTCGGTCTGTGCGAGCTGATGTTCTTCGTCAATCCACTCACCGCCAGTCTGGGTGCGTTCACGCTCGCAAGCTACGTCTTTGTTTATACGCCGCTCAAACGATGGACGAGCCTCTGCACGGTGGTCGGAGCGGTTCCCGGGCGCTTCCGATCGTCATGGGTTGGACCGCCGCTCGCGGCGAATTCGGACCCGAAGCGCTGGCGATGTTTGGAATTCTTTTCCTGTGGCAGATGCCGCATTTTCTCGCGATCGCGATTCTCTATCGCGACGACTACGCCAATGGCGGATTTCAAATGCTCCCCGTCGTCGATCCGTATCTCCACGCCACCGGGCGGCAGATCGTTTTTTACAGCCTCGTGCTGATCCCGGTTAGCCTTTTGCCGGCGATTCTCCGAATGACCGGCCTGATTTACCTTCTATCGGCGGTGCTGCTCGGCCTGATCTTTGTGGGATTCGGCGTGCTCTGCGCACTGGATAAGCAGCGCCCCGCCGCCCGCCAGCTCTTTCTGGCATCCATCGCGTATCTCCCCCTGCTGCTGGCCTCAATGATGCTCGACAAGATATGAGGTCGGAGGACAGAAAAAGCAGAATTTAATCTTACTCTTACTCCTACTCTTACTCGTCTTTTTCCCAGAATTAAATCCGAGTAGGAGTAGGAGTAAGAGTAAGAGTAAGCGTAAGAAACGGAAAAGGAGCTAGTGTGTCTGAGTCCATCCTGGACCATGGCTATATCCCCGAGGAGCACGCGCCTGATCCGGTGATCGGTCACGGCGATCCCACCCCGCCGGGTAAGATCGGAATCTGGCTTTTTCTCGCCAGCGAAGTGATGTTCTTCGTTGCGATTCTCGGGAGCTACGTGATCATTCGCGCCGGGTCTCCGGGCCTGTTCGAAAAACATGCCGCAGTCCTGAGCAAGGCCTGGGCGGGGACCAATACGCTCGTCCTTATTTTCAGCAGCCTGACGATGGCGCTCGCCGTTGACGCGGCGCAGAAAGGGAACAGCAGGCGTGTCGCAAAGTGCCTTGGGGTCACGCTGCTCTGCGCCCTCGCCTTCCTGGGCATCAAGACGATTGAATACAGCGACAAAGCGCATCACGCCACGATCGTTGCTCATCTCGATGATCCCGTTCCGATCGTCGTGCATTCGGCGTCGGCGGGGCCGCTCTATGCGATCGTCTCCCGGCAGAACGCAGGCGCCGAAGAGATCTTCAACGGGACGGCATGGGAAGCGAGAAAGAATTCCCGCTGGCCCACTTACGCCATTTCCCTCAAGCCCAGGAACGATGGCACGTATGCGGCGACGGTGCCGGGAATTGCGGCGGGATATGACGTCGCCGTCTATCAATCCGACAGCGCCCAGCCCAGACCGCGCGATAAGCCCCAGACGCTCGCGCCCGGCGAGCTTCAGGCCGGCACCGGCGTCTGGCTGTTCGACGGCCATGTCGAAAAGCAGGACAAGGACGGCAACATCACCCTGCACGGCTACCGCATGCCGATGCGTGTCGGCCCGATGGGCGGCGCGCTTTTCGACATCCATCTGCTGAGCCCGAAAGACGTGCAGGAGGGTGGTAAACTCGCCGGCGAACCAGACGGGCAGCGCGAATTCGAAATCCCCGCCTCACAAATCAGCGACAGCATCCGCTACGGCCCGGCCAAGAATATCTTCTATGCCAGCTATTTCACCCTGACGGGCATTCACGGCCTGCACGTCGTCGGCGGCGTCATCGCGCTGCTCTTCCTGCTGGTTCAGTCGTGGCGCGGCAAACTATTCCCGGCCCACACCGAATATGTCGGCCTTTACTGGCATTTTGTCGATTTGGTGTGGATTTTTCTGTTCCCCCTGCTTTATCTTGTTTGATGGATCTCGAACCATGACGACCTCACCCACTGTGCCAGACGACGGACACCCTGAACCGCACGATGTGTCGACGCCGCTGCCGCATCATCCGATCAACTATTTCCTCATCTTCTATCTGCTGGTGGCTTTAACGGTCGTTACCGTCGCGGTCGCGATGTTTCGGTTTCAGCGCGAAATCGTCAACGTTTCGATCGCCCTTCTCGTCGCTTCCATCAAGGCCACTTTCGTCGCGCGGTATTTCATGCATCTGAAGTTCGAGGGCAAATTGATCTACCTGATCCTTCTCGCCCCGGTGGGACTCTGCATCCTGTTGATCATCGCGTTGATCCCCGACATCGGACTCGGCCGGCACACGGCGTTCAACGATTTCATCGGACATTTCGAACAGCTCGTCGGGGGAAATGGATCGTAGGGTGGGCTCGGCCCACCTCCTCCCCGAAGCGGTGGGCCGAGCCCACCCTACCAAGACCAATGCCCGACCCCATCGTCCAGATCGATCATCTGACCCATGCCTACGGCGATCGCGTTGCCGTGGATGACTTGAGCCTGAGCGTTGAGCGCGGGGAGATTTTCGGTTTCCTCGGGCCCAACGGGTCGGGCAAGACAACGCTCTTCCGCATGCTCTCCACGCTAATCGTGCCACCGGTTGGGCGCGTAAAGATGTTCGGGCTCGATCCGGCGGAGCAACTCGAGCAGGTGCGCAGCCGGATCGGCGTTGTCTTTCAATCTCCCAGCCTCGACAAACAACTCACGGCTGAGGAAAACCTTTTACAGCAGGGACGACTCTATGGCTTGCGCGGGAAAGAACTGCGCCAGCGCGTTGCCGCCGTGCTCGAAAGCGTCCGGCTCGGCGACCGGGCCGGTGAGCGGGTCGGCGGATTCAGCGGGGGAATGCGCCGACGGGTCGAGGTGGTCAAGGGATTGCTGCATCACCCCGATCTGTTGCTCCTTGACGAGCCGAGCACCGGACTCGATCCCGCCGCCCGGATCGATCTCTGGGAGCAACTTCGCCGGATCAATCGCGAGGACGGCGTCACGATTCTCCTGACCACCCATCTGATGGAAGAAGCCGACCGATGTGCCCGGCTGGCAATCGTCGCCGCCGGAAAGCTTCTAGCGTGCGACACGCCCGCCGCCCTCAAGGAACGGATCGGCGGGGATGTCATCACCCTGAGCACATCGCAGCCGGCAGACGTACGCAACCTCCTGCGCGATAAACTTGGGATCGAAGTGAAGGAAGTCGATTCAACTCTGCGACTGGAACGAGCGCGCGGACATGAATTCGTCCCCCAACTGATCGAAACGCTCCCTGGCCTGGTCGATTCCGTCTCAGTCGGCAAACCAACGCTGGAAGACGTCTTCGTTCAACTCACCGGCCGCAAGCTCCACGAAGAAGCGGAAGCGATTCTTAATTGAGCGCACGCAAGATGGTTATTTCTCCCGAATCAAGCGGCCGAGAATTTTCGGAAATCGAATTTGGCCGTTCGCTCAACCCTTCTCCGTGATCTGAACATTGAACGCTTCGCCGCCGATCTTCAGGGTTGCGCCGGGGCCGGAGTTGACGTGTCCGTTCAAGCCGTAGAAGACCTGCTTTCCGTTTCGGCGGTTGCTGATGAGATTGCGCATCCGAAGCAACCCGAGGTGATGACTCACAGTCGGCTGAGGGAGCGAAAGCTCTTCGCATAAGCTGCTGACGTTCCGTTCACCGTTCGCCAACAGCATCAGGATATTGAGGCGTGTCTTATCCGAAAGAAGCCGAAATAATTCGACCAGACCATCCAGTTCTCTTCCCAGTCCCCCAGATCCCTTTTTCTGCATCGGGCGAAGCTCCTTCATCCAAAATGTGTTTTCCCAAAGTCAGGCAATCACTATATGGCTATTTTATGGGGCACGTCAAAATTTCAAAATATTGCGAAATTGGGGGCCGATTGCAAGAGCGCATTTCCTGATTCGATATGTAAATAACTCGAAAGCTCTATTTTATTCCTGTGCGCAAAATTCTTCCCGATATGGCTGAGTTCGCTTTGGCGCTTGAAACTGGGGTGACCTTATCTAGAATAACGCTCCCTGAATTTCGGGGCCATGGTCTAACGGGATGACGGCTGAATCGCATTCAGCAAATCGGGGTTCGATTCCCCGTGGCTCCATTCGACTCGGCCGAGTACGGCCTCGCTCATGGCAGGCCATCCGACTGACGAACCCGCGATGCCCGTCAGGCGGTGCGATCAAGGCCGAGTCGAATGCCCTGAGCGAACGTACTCGTGAGTCGAACGGGCTTATCAACTTCCGCATCCGCGCCAGCGGATTCGTTTTTCGTCTACCTTCTCCGTTGTTCCGATGACACCTTCTACATCGGCCACACCCAGGAAGTCGAAGAACGAATAAAACTCCACAACGATGGCCGCGGCGCGCTCTGGACCTCCTGTCGTCGGCGAATAACGCTCGTATATAAGGAGCCGCACCCGTCGGAACTCAACGCGATTCGGCGTGAGCGCCAAATCAAACGCTGGACCCACGCCAAGAAGCTCGCGCTGATCAACGGCGACAACTCACGCCTCAAAGCCCTGGCCAAGCGTCGCGTTTTTTGATGGCGATCAAGCAGCTTGCGCCCTTTGGCCCGTGGTAGGCTGATCTTGCAATGCCGGTCAGTCGAGATGAATTCCTGCAACAGCGCGCCGCCATTCGCGGCGAAGCGAATCCGCAGCCGATGCGCTTTGCCTTATGGGAAGAACTGGTTCGCTCGGGCGAATCGGCCTGGCATGCAGGGCAGCGGTACGGGAGCGACGAATATCCTACTTCGCCGGGATGGTGCTTCGATCGCTTCGGCATGTCGCGCACCCGACTGCCCGATGGCCGGATCATCTGCATCGCGGGGGAACACGAGGACCACTACGATCCGGATTTCTTCATCTACAACGATGTCATCGTCATCCAACCTGACGGCACTCCGGATATTTGCGGATATTCAAAAGAGTCTTTTCTGCCAACCGACTTTCATGCTGCCACGTTAGTTGGAGATGCCATTTTCATCATCGGCGGACTTGGCTACCCCAGTGATCGCGGCAAACGCGCGACTCCCGTTCATCGGCTCGATCTTGCCTCGATGCGGATCGATCGACTAGCGCCGACCGGCTCGTCGCCGGCCTGGATTTTTGGCCACCGTGCCGAGATTGCGCCGGATGGAGTTTCGATTCGGATCGGCGGCGGAGAGATATCGGCTTTTGATTCAAGCGGAACGGAGACCCTGACAAAGAACGAGCAGACTTTCAGTTTCAATGCGATGCAAAATACATGGTCGCGCACCGCAGGAGTTGTCCCTACACTGACTTCTCTGCCCGCTGACAAGAGGTTGTTGGGTTGGACGTGGCTCGAAGACCCTGAAGAATCTCAAAAGCTGCAAAACGCCATCCTCCGCGCGGCAGCTCCGGATCATCCCCTGTTTTGCCAGGATTTTTGGCCGTTCGCCGAACAATCGCTTTGCAAGATTGCCTTCCGAATGCTGGACGGCAGCGATCGCTTTGGGGTCTGCGATTACCCCGACATCATCGGTCGGGAAGAGCCGCCCGGCTTGCAGGTGACTTTCTTCGCAACGTTGGCGGAGCTTGTCGGTTCTGTAGCAACATCCGCTTAAGGACTCGAGGAGGAATCCGGCGTAATCCACCTCGGGCGGGTGCGTGACATTTCAACGGGGCCTTTTTGTAGCACGGCTTTTTTCAAGCCGTGTATGCCGGTACTCCGGCAGCTTGGCTGGTACTCAAGTCAAGGCAGCAAGAGCGAGGCGCTCTTCGCATTTGAAATGACGAACGCTTCGCTCTTTTTCATCGACGGCAGGCCCTCGATTGCTGCGGCGTACCGCAGCCACGGCTTGGAAAGCCGTGCCACGGCAAAACGAATCCGCCGATTCTGGCACGCATTCACCTCGGGCGGCTGATTTTTAATTCGCTAAAACGCGATCAGAAAAGAAACCATGGTGCGCCTTTCCTACTTCCCCTCACTCGCTTTCACCGACGCCGATTGCAGGCTCTCGTTTCCAAATGCATCGACCGCCGTCACGGCGTAATCGTATTTGGCGGCGAGGCCGGCGTTCTTCGTGTCTTCGTAGAAGAGCTTATAGGGTGTGGGCGCTGGCGTGATCTTCGCAAATTCCTCCGCGCCGGCGACGCGTCGATAGACGTTGTATCCGACCACCGGGGCGGCGTCGGCCAGGGAGGCGTTGTCCCAGGTCAGGCGAACCAGGTCGCCGGAGGGGATCGTCGCCGCGATTTTAACGGGGCTCTTCGGTCGCTTGTGGCCCTTGGCGATCTTCGTCGAGGCGTCGGCGGTCGGCGCGCTCTCCTTGCCGCTTTCATTGACCGCTGTCACGTGCCAGGCGTAAGTCGAGCCGTTGGTCAAACCCGCGTCGGTGTAGTCGGTGTCGGCCAAAGGCGTCTTCGAGAGCTTCTGCCACGCGCCGCTTCCTTCGCGGCGATAGACGTTGTAACCGGCGATGTCCGGGCCGAGGCGAGCGAAGGAACGTCCCACTGTAAAAACGCGGTGCGATCGGCCTGCTCGCTCGTGGCGACGAGATTCAGCGGAGCGGCCGGGGCGGCACTTTCTTCCTTGACCGTAACCGAGGTCTCCGCCGTGGCGACGCTCTTTTGATATTGATCCGTTGAAACACGAAGCGTCACCTTGTAGACGCCCGGCTTGGCGTAGCCGCGGGCGAGGACAGGGTGCACGCCAAAGCCGTGGCTTGCGCTGGGCAGTCCATTGGACGGCTCGGGGAAATCCACGCCATCGGCCGCATCAAAATCCCAACGGTAGGTCGCGGGAAGGCCGGTGCTGGCCGAGCCGTCAAAATGCACCGGCTGATGAACGGCGGCGGTGATTGGCTTGCCGGCGTTTGCCCTGAGCGGAGCCGCGGTGAAAAAGAAGCCGTGCAGAGAATCCTTCTTGAGCGTAACGGTCAGGGTTCCATCGCCGGCCTGGGGGACGATCTCAGTCGCCTGAAGGTACTGCTTGTCCCACCCGGCAGTGTAGGTCGAATGCTCACCGTCAATGATGTAATGCCGCATCTGCATCGGGCCGGCGGAGGTCGGGAAATGAAGCTTGATCTGCACCGACTCATCTTTCGCGGCCGACGAGCCGTTGGAGAAGTTCCACGCCAGCACTCCATAATCCCCGCGCTGCGGGTCGGCGGCAGCGATGCCGTCGATCAGATGGCTCGTGCCATGAGAATCCTGTCGCTGAAAGTTCACCTTCAGCGCGACTTTCTGCCGGGGGAGCATGCCCCAGAGCCGGGCGGCATGGTAGGCGGGAGCGAAAACGACATTCATCCCCCCCGCCGGTGGCTGATGGCCTCCCACTTCGTTTTTCGAAGTGTAGACCCATCCGCTGGGCCAGGTCATTTCCGATCCCATTGAGAATTCGCTGGAAAGGGTGACGCCATTGCGCACCTTGGCGAGGAGCAGTTCAGACTGAAACGGCGCGCGGTAGTAGCCGGTCTCATAATTGTGCGACAGGTCTTCGCCATGACCTGGGTGCAGGTTCCACTCGCTGTCGCCGACGGTTGGCGTCTTACCCGGATAGTCGTGAACCAGGAAGGAAAACCGCCCCGCCTGTTCGGCCTTTCTCGCCGAAATGTCTTCGTTGGGCTCGTTCACGTCGTAGCCATGAAAGGTGATGCCGTCGAGACGAACTTTGTTCTCGGCAAACCAGCGCACGACGTTGGGCCAATCGCCGACGTACGCATCCAGATGGGCCGCAGGATCGGCGCGGACGAGCCCCTTCATCGTTGCCTGGTAGGTCAGGGCGTAATCAAGGGTGGTTCCTTTCCAGAAGTAGCCATGTTCGCCTGGCTCATTCCAGCATTCCCATCGATCCCACCCGAGGTCCAGGTCCTTGTCGAAATGCTTGATCGTGTGATAGGCGAGTTCTTCCCACCCGGCCAGGTCGCGTGGCGGGGTGGTTATCCAGTCGGATTCGTCGCCGACGTTGCCATAGCTCCAGACTGTCTTACCGGTGCGGACATCGTATTCGCTGAGCGTGTTGGTGTAGCCGGTGAGGGTGAACGTCTCGATCCCCGGGCCGGTGTGAAGCTGCATGTAGTTGGCGCCGTTGTTGTCGACTTTCCAGAGCCGCTCCCCCGCCGAGTCGTAGCCGATGGTTCCTTCGCCGCCGACGCCAGCGACGATGAACAGCCCATCGGAAGTCACCGCCGCCCCGCGAATGGCATCGACCTGGAAATCGTTGTCGTGCTTCCAGAGCGTCTTGCCTGACTCGTCAAACGCGATGGCGTAATAGTTCCACTTGGTGGTGTAGTTGCCGTAAGCAACGAGTATCCGCCCGGCGTCGTTGGCGGCGATATTCACCCCGCTGAAAGGCTTCTCCGCCTTCACGAGCGTGGTGATTTCCTTGCCATTGTGAAGTCGCACTTCCGCGCCGGTGGCTTCCAGCAGGCCGCGCTTGGTCAGCAATATGATGTCATGAATCTCGCCGGGCCATTCCTGAATCGTCTTGCCGTCGAGGCCGATCACTCGCGCATGGGTACCGTCGAATACCAGAAACGATTTGGGATCGACCTCCTGAATGATCCGCGTGGGAACTTTCAGAATCGGCTTACGGCTCGCGTCCAGCACGATCGACCCATTGGCATTATTGATGATCAGATTGTTACTCGCCGTGGCGAAAAAATCGGTTCCATAGTCGGCATGCCAGAGGATGTTTCCCTTGCGGTCCACTTCGTACATCCCATCGTCCACCGGCGATCCCCATCCATGCATCGCCTGTCCCCAGAAGACCAGCGTGCCGGCGGAGGTGAGCTGGCCGCGAAATTTCCCGCGCTCAAACGGCAGCGGGTTGCGCAGAAAATCCGTCGTGAGGCAGGCGGGGCTGTAGTCGAGCGTGGCATAAGCCTTGAAGTTGAACCCGCCCAGCGAATCGCGCAACGCGGCGTCGAGCGAGCCAAAATCGTAAATGAGACCCCCGTCCGGCCGGCGACGCACCACGTCAAACGCGTTGAACCAGTGATCCATGCGCCGATACGAAACCCCCAGGTCGTCGTAGTACTGGCTCCAGTCGGTGCGCGTCCACCCGGTGCTCGCCTGGTTGAGGCGCAGAAAAAAAGACGGATCCGGCGTGGCAAAATCCGCATCCAGCGACGCGGGACGCGTCGTCTGGGCGAGTAGCTCGGCGACGGGAATCCAAATCAAAGCCAGAAAGATGAAGGCAACGCAATGTCGAATCGGCATGGCGGAGTGTACCTGTTAGGGGGTAAATCAATTCGATCAGGCAGGAGCAACTACCGGCCTTCCCCGCTTAAGTTGTTTCGTTCAACTGTTCCGTCAGGGTTTGCAACCGGCTTACGACAAGTCCGCATTCGGGGCATCGTTCGCGGGTCGCGCGAAGGTCATACCCGCAGCGCCGGCATCTTCCGGCAACTCGATTCCGCGATCGCCGACGACGGTTCCACCCCAACACCGGCCCTAAAAGGAAGATGGCGAAAACGAACCAATCCGGCACGATCACGAGTCGCACGACATTGCCGCCGCTGGTCCCGCCGACGGCGTAGCCGAACCCGAGCGTCGTCCAATTCCAATTACTCGGGGATGGCCGCCGTGGTGCTCGCCACACGGCTCCCATCCGTCGGGCGCCTCTCCCATGTCGGTTCGGTTGAAATAGAGGCCCATCGTCTGATTGGCGAACAGCACCGTCGCGGTGCAGGTCCGACCAATACGCCCAACCGTCCCTGGCACCAGAAATTGATCACCAGAAGTGCCAGGAATGCGGCAGAAAGAAGCAGACAGATCGACATTGTCAGAGGAAACATCCGCCGCAGCACGAATGGCAGGATAACCGAAGCACGTGAGTCCCACCTTCAGCTCATCTCCGCATCGCAGTGCACAATCAGTCACCCAGGCTTTCGAGAAAAGTCGCCGAGGGGGCAAAGAACAGGCTTCCTGTCACGGCCCGGCTGAAATCCAGAAGCCGATCGTAATTGCCCGGCGGTCGGCCGATGAACATGTTCTCAAGCATCTGTTCAATGATCCGCGGCGATCGGCAATAGCCGATGAAGTAGGTTCCAAATTCTCCTTTGCCAGCCGTGCCGAAAGGCATGTTGTCCCTCAGAATCTTCAGCTCTTTCCCGTTCTCGACGATGCTCGTGAGCGCATTGCGGGCCGAGGAGGGTTTCACGGCATCGCTCAGCTCAATATCCGAAAGCTTTTTGCGCCCGATGATCCCCTCCTGCTCCTCGACTGAAAGCGCGGTCCACCGGCTCATATCGTGCAGATATTTCTGGATGATGACGTAACTTCCCCCTGCAAAATGAGCGTCTTCGCCGGCGACCAGCGCGGCGTTAAGAGCGGCCGCGCCGCGCGGATTTTCCGTTCCGTCAACGAACCCGAGAAGGTCACGCTCGTCGAAATAGCGGAAGCCGTGTGTTTCCTCGACGGCACCGACCGCTCCTCCGATCCGCTCCATGATGTGGGTGACCAATTCGAAACACAGGTCCATGCGCTTGGCGCGGATGTGAAACACCGCGTCAGCCGGAGTGGAGACGGCATGACGTTCACCCGAGCGGATTTCGCGAAACGGATGGAGTTCGGCCGGCCGAGGCGTTCCGAAGAGCTTGTCCCACGCATCCGATCCAAATCCCGCGACACACGAGAGCCCGGCTTCGATGCGACGAAAATCGACCGCGCGAAAAATTCCCGGCAGATC
The DNA here is from genome assembly GCA_963754335.1 of uncultured Phycisphaerales bacterium. GTDB lineage: Bacteria > Planctomycetota > Phycisphaerae > Tepidisphaerales > Tepidisphaeraceae > JBBSDP01. The sequence continues at coordinate 291,348 of CAVWFQ010000003.1, read as the reverse complement.
CGCGCAGAACCAGCGCACCGTCGCATAACTCTCGCGGTCCGGCTTAATGCAGATAACCAGGAAGATCGCGGCACTGGTGAGCGGCGCAAGAACGGGCTGAGGAACAGGTGCTGGATCCGCTTCGCTGGGCACGGTCATGCGAGTATTTTGCCTTGGCCTCCGATCGACGCAACTGCCAGGGCGATCGCACGCAGCCTTTTGTGATGCAGGATTCCAGCCTGCCATTTCACATTGAGCAGGCTGGAAGCCTGCACCACAAGCAGCATAATGCCTTCCACGGACCACATGCGATCGCCGTGACGCAACTGCGCGATCCGGGCAAAATGGCCGCCGCGTGTGCCAGCGTCGGCGGACATGCAAAAGTCTCAACCAAAGTGAAACGGAGATCCCAATGAGTAACGCGATGGAGAATCTCAAATCAGCCCAGCAAAAGGCGATGGCGGGCCGCCCGAAGGTTGGCGGCTTCCCGTATCTCGCCGAGGTGCTTCGCCGGGCCGGCGTCACGCGCAACCTCTGGTCTTTGCCCGCCTGCCAAAGCCTGTACCTGACGGACAAAGGCCCGGTCCTGATGCAGGGAACGCCGCTCATCACCGGTATGGCCGATGTGCCGCCGTTCGATCGCGATGCTCTCATCACCGCTTTGAGGACGGACCAGGCCGGGAAAAGCACCTTCCCGGCATTCCTGGCGGCGGCGTGGAAGGCCGGCGTCATCAGCTACGAAGCGGATTTTGTTGCGCGAAATGTCACCTACTACGGATCGGGGCAGGAGAAGTATGTTGAGTCGTATCCTGCCGTAGACGTGTAGGCTGGAGTTCCCGATTTGAAAGCGTCTCAACTGACTATTGACCAGCCGCTTTGGCTGATGTCGCGACCACGCTATTTTTCAATCGCTCTTCGACGGCTGAATTTTCTTCCACCGGCATGATCGGTGTCGAATCTTTCACGTCAGTCGTCATTTTGCCCAGGTAGCCCGGGATCTCCACGCCGCCGATATCTTTCATAACCTGCATCATCGGCGGCATCATGCGGACCAGATTGTGCAGAAACGCAGTGGTGTTTGACGTGCCGTTTCCGTTGGAGGCGTGACCGCCTTCCCAGACAACCACCTTGTCGAATTTGATGTTGGCGATGGCCCGGGCGGCTGTTTCGGCGAGTTTGTCGACATGCTCGAGCATGAGCATCTGATAGGCTTTGTCGGTGCTGCCGCACGCGTCGATGATCTGTCTGAACCCTTCACCTTTTTTGGCCAGAATTTCGTATTGACCGCGGGCTTCGGCTTCGAGGCGGGCGAAGATCGCGCTGGCCTCACCCTCGGCTTCGACGCGGCGTTTTTCGGCAACGGCCTGGGCATCGACGATCATTTTCGCCTTCTCAGCCTTGGCGGGCGCCTCCAGGGCGGCGCGGCGCTCGGCTTCGATCCGTTCGGCATCAGCCAGCGCGGCCTTGGCCATCGCGCGGTTCTGCGCTTCCTGCACTGCCGCCTCGGCCTCGCGCTTGCGCGTCTCACCGATCTGAAATGCCTCGGCCTGTTTCACCTGCAACTCCGCCTGCGCCGCCACCACGTCGGCCTGGGCCTTGGACTCACCGGTGATCGCCTTGGCGTTGGCCTCGGCGATGGCGATGCGCATCTGCTGCTCGGCCTGTTTCACCTGTGCATCCCGGGTGAACCCCGCGGCCTGCTCGGCGACTTTGCGCTCGCGATCGAGCTCCGCCAGTTTCACCGCCTGATCGCGCATCGCCGTCTGCTCGCCGATCTTCTGATCGCGATCCAGCTCGGCGACTCGCACGGCCTGCTCGCGGGCGGCATCGTGCAGGCCGATCTCCTTGAGCTGGCGGGTCTGAGCCACCTGGATGGTCTTTTCGCGGTCCGCGTTGGCCACGCCGATCGCGCCCATCCGCTCCTGGTCGGCGACGTCAACCAGCGCCTGCTGGACTGCCTGAGCGGCGGCCTTCTTGCCGACCGCGACGATATACCCCGATTCATCGTCGATGTCGGTGATGTTGACGTTGATCAACACCAGTCCCAGCTTGCGGAGTTCTGGTTCGAGCGACGCCAGAATATTTTTCAAAAACTGTTCGCGGTGCCGGGCAATATCTTCGATCCTCATCGAGGCGACCACCTCGCGCAACTGGCCGAAAATAATATGTTCGACCCGCTGCTGCAGCTTGACCATGTCCAGGCCAAGCAGACGAATGGCGGCGTTCTGCATCAGCTCGGGTTCGGTGCCGACGGCGATCGTGAAGACGCTGGGCACGTTGACGCGAATGTTCTCAATCGACAGCGCACCCTTGAGCGGAATCTCGATCTGCATCGGTTCGAGCGTGAGAAAGGCGTAATCCTGAACGAGCGGCAGGATGAACGCCGCGCCGCCGTGAATGCAGCGGGCGGGCGCGTTGCCTCCGGCCTTGCCGAAGATCACCAGGACTTTGTTGCTGGGACATCGCTTGTAACGACCGACGAACATCGACATCAGCATGAGGAAGACGACGATGACGAACCCGGCAAGGATGCCCAACCATTCCGTCGAGGAGACGTCCGGGAACAGCCCCAGCAGAAAATCGGAATGTAAAGTGGAAATGGACATGATATCCGAGCTCCTTTTCGAGGGTAACCGCGCCGCGCCCAATCGCCCCCGCCGAGATGGACCTGCTTCGATCAATCTCGATCGAACTTTGATCGCGACTGCAATTTACGCTGCTGTCTCCTGGGCATATTTTTCGGCTGAGACGACCAGCATGACGGCCGTGCCCAGCACCGCGACGATGACCACCTTCTGCCCCTTGACCAGAGGATCATCTTTAAAGGTCACGGCGGGAAACTCCATCAGCCGTTGCTGCAGGCTGACGGTCACTTTACCCTGCCCTTCATTTTTTGCCGGGACGCTCAGGTAGACGGTCGCGGGTTTGCCGACAGCTTCCTGAAGATCGACGGTGCCATCCTTCTCCAGGCCCGTCATCATCCCAAGCATACCACTGATCAGCGCCATCATCACCAAGCCTGCGGCTATGCCAAATTTCAGGGCTGCGGATCCCGGCTGTTTCGCCGCGTTGGCTGCCAAACCGACCAGGCCGAAAACGGTCACCCCTGATACGATCCCCTGGAAATTGAGCATTCCGAGCACCCAGGCCCGCGCCCAATGACCGCTGGCGGCCCCCAGCGCCGACCTGTGAGCCCCGCGCACCTTGAGGCTTTGCGTACCACCGCTCCCGGGCGCTCGAACCCCGCCGCACGGCGTTTGCCCGCATGCTCCCTCGATGCTGGTGAATGCCCCGCAGCAGACCGCCGCGGTGCACGGCGACCGATCCGCCAACTTTCCCGCCGAACTTATGGTGGAAACGCCGCCCCATGCCCCGCTCCAAGCGCCACGATGCTGAGCAGCAACTGGGCCGCTACAAGCGCCCCGCCAACCACGGCGCAGCTTAGGAATATCATGCTCAGCATTTTGCTCTCGACTTTCCAAGCGAAATTCAAAAAGGCAACACGTGATTCTATTTATATTGCACAAGGGAACGCCAATATAAATTATATGACTAAATCGAATAGCGCAGGCGAGCTCCTCGCCGCCACTCGATAAACGAGGCCGTGTACTTACTTTTTCGACGCGACCTTTCAAATTCGACAGGTCGGTCCGACCGTCGCAGACTCAGCAAAGAGTCGCGGTTTTTTGTAAATCGGCCGCGTCCCGGTTCATCTTCCGAAACTGACATGGGTGTCAACGAATCGTCAACGAGACACCAGCCGTTCTGCGTGGCTAACTTTGAAAGCGTTGCGACCGCACCCATTCCCCGCACATGAATCATGACGCATACGACGGGATCTTCGTTTTCGGGAACGAGGAACTCGAGCATGCAACGGTCATCACCGAACTGCCCCCAGCCATCCGCGAACCAAACGATCGGACCCCCCAGTGCGGCGTCAATTCGCTCACGCACGTGCACCCCAGATCCCATACTCCGAGGTTGGCTGCCTGAGCGCGATTTCGCAAGCAACGGCTCTTCGCCGAAAAGGAGCAGCGTCCAACTCATGGTGATTCCCAATTATCCACAGTGCCTTTTGTTCGTTGCTCGCACCGTGTCGCCGGTTTCCACCACGATAAACAGACAAGGTCAAGAATGTAACCACGGATGGGCACCTATAGGAAGCAGGAAGTCAACAGGGAATCTCCGGCTGCGCCATCTTTTTCCTTTTTCGACTTCCTGGGGCGCAGTGTTCGTGGTTTGCGCCCTTGGTCGCCGAAGTTGATGCGTTCAATCAGTCATGGCCAGGATGTTTCCGTCAGGCATCATTTGTTATCCGCTGCATTGATCCTCACAGCCTGGAGGTCGCCTTGGGAGGCGTCGCTCAAACACCTATCGGGAACTCCCTTGCGGGGTTCATGAGGACTTGTCTGGGCGTAGCACAACATCCAGCGGGGTTCATTCACAGATCGGGCCGCTCTTGATCGGCGGCAGTGCCCATCCTGGAACTCCTGCACTGGACCCATATTCGCAGCACAATCTATGTCTGGCCGGTCATCCGGGTTACTCCACAACGCAAGGAACTCAGATCAACTTCGCGTCAAAGGCACGGTCCGTTTTCCACATGCCCCACACCGCCGTCACCTGATCGCGGGCGACGTTGCGGCGCGCATTACGAGACGACATCCCGGCTCGGATCCATTGGGCGTATCGCTCGGCAAACACGTTCTCCTTCTGTTGGATGACGGTCTTCGCGGCTCCAATTACGACGTTGCGCAACAACCGATTACAGGATTGCTCGACCTGGATGATCGACAGTCCATCGCCGGACCTGGCCCGCCGCAGGCCGATTCCCACATACTTCCACAGAGCTGATTTGCTCTTGAAACGCCAGGGCGTGTCCAGGTAGCTGATCAGCGTGGCGGCGCGGATCGGGCCATAGCCAGGCATCTCCGATACCCGTGTCATCACCTTGTGCCCGCGGACGATGCGACATACCTGGCTGTAGAGCGACTCCTCCTGCTCGACAGCGTGGACAACGCCTTGGCGGAGGTCCTCCGCGAGCATCACAATTTCTTGCGGAACGGCGGCCTCCTCCAAGATCGACTTCAGCGATTTGTGGCCGTCGGCCTTCATCAGACTCGAGCGATGCAGCATCACCCCCCAACGTTTGCCCAGCGACAGCAGACGGTTGCCTTCGCTGACGCGGTGCGCCACGCGGTCGTGGTACATCCCGATGATCTGCTTGACGGAAACCCTTTCCACGCAATCGAGTTGGTGGACGGGCTTGAGGAATCCGCCGCGGTAAAGGTCGTTGAGCTTCTCGGCGTCGATCGGGTCGTCCTTGTCTCCGTCCTTGGCGATATGGGCGTTGCGACGCGGATCGCAAACGATCAATTCGTCTACGCACTGCTTGAGGTTGCGGTAGAGCCAACTGGCCATCGAGCTCTCCTCGAAACATAGACGTCGAGGGCGCGGAACCGATTCGATCATCTCACGCAGTTGCGGGATTCCAGTCGGTAAATGGACGCGCCGCACCAGTTTGCCGCGAGCGGTTTTGATGCAAGCGTCAGTGGTTCGGCAATGCGTGTCCATCGTGATAAAATACTCCGTACGCATGGGCTTCTCCTTTCGTCATGGGTTGGCTGCGTCGGCAAAACACAGCTTACCGCGGCGGCTGGAGAAGCCCCTCTGCTTCCTACATCTTCACAGATAGCGCGGATAAGACTGGCGAGACGTTCGGCGACTCCCATCCGTGGCATCCGTGCCCATCCGTGGTTTAATTCCCCACCGATTGCGTGCGGCGGCAAATAGCACGATAACGTTTCGTTTGGTCGCGGTCGCAGGCCGGACTCCGATTCCTGCGTTGGATCCAGATAAAATGCCCTTTTCTCAATATGAGCTTCGCGCGATTGACTTCCGACGCCCAGGAAACCGAGGAGATGCGATGCCATGTGAACCGAAAACTATCGTGGGAATTTCAATCGTTGTCGCCGCGAACGTTTTGCTCGGCCTGTTTCCAGGAAGCGGACGGCTTTTCGCTGCGGCAATCCCTGTCACCGATGCCAATGTGCTGAACGGCCTCTCGCCGTACAACTGGGTTTGCAGGAACGATTACATCGGCTCCGCTGTGAACGGTGCATCCATCACTGTGCAGTTCAAGGGCACGCAGCGAGTGGCATTGCAAATCGACACGGCCCACAGCAATGGTGTTGCTCCCAAGCGCCTCCCAATCATCGCCTGGTCGGTCAACGGAGGCGCTGTTCAGACGCACCAAATTGCGGCCAATGAAACCACGGTTCAGTTGTCGGCCGACATTCGCGATCCGCTGATTGAACTCTACATCAAGGGCATGTCCCCGCTCGAGGATCGCTTCTCCGGCGACGTCCCGCAGAATTCAGTCAAAATCACCGGATGGGTTGTGGACGACGGCGCATCCACCGCGCCAGCCGGCCTTCCCGCAAAGGTCTGGCTGAACATCGGCGACTCGATCATGTCCGGCGATGGGGCCGCCTATGCCAAAGGCCAGGGACGCCCGCCGGATGATTCCTGGGCTTCCTCTGATGATGGGCGCGCCAGCTACGGATATCTGCTCGCCCACCATTACGGCTACCGCGAATCGCGCATCGCCTTCGGCGGATACGACTGGGGCGGCGGACTTGCCAACGTGCCTCCGCTCGATGTACTGATCGACCGCCGGACATCGACGGTCAGTCGGCTGCATAACGATCTGCTGGATCCGATTCCCGCGGTCGTGCTGATCAACCTCGGTGAGAATGGCCCACCGGCAGACGCCTCGGTGATCAAGGCGCTCACGACCTTGCGCAGCCGGGTGAACGCCGACTCAAAGATCCTAGTGATGATCCCGATCTCCGGCGGCGCCCGTGCCCAAATCACGCGGGCTTTTGGCGCCTACAAGGATGCCGCCAAGGACCCCAACGCGTTTCTCGTCGATCTGGGTCACGTGACGTTTGCGACGTGCGATGGACAGCACCCAACGGCCGAGGGCCATCGCACGGTTTACGATGGGGCGATTCGGGTCATCGACCCGATCGTGGAACAAGGTAATTGATCACTGTTGAACTTTGAGCGAGGGGACCGCCGCACTTCGAACCCCGAAAGATTGTGGCACGCCGGGAGAGCCGGGCCGTCCTCGGCCTTTGGGAGCGCTCCCACGGCTCGGGGACGAGCCGGCTCTCCCAGCGATCTACGTGCCGTCGTTCCCAGGGAAACCGGGGGACGCCGCTCAGGCGGGTTTTGGAATAGAATTTCTTTTCGTTTGCCCAGACTCTTTTGGATATTTTCAAAAGCCAGGAATCAATGCGAACTTCATCTTGCCACGCCCTCCTCCGCGCATTCCCCCCTTCTGTCACTCGCCTTTGTGCCCGTGGCGAGCGCGGAGGTGAAACTCCCCGCGATCTTCGGCGATCACATGGTGCTCCAGCAGGAGATGAAAGTCCCGGTCTGGGGCACAGCGAATCCCGGTGAGCCGGTCACGGTCATGGCCGGCGATCACAGCGGCGTTGCGACGACCGGCGCGGATGGGAAGTGGCGCGTCGACCTTGCGCCCTTGCGCCGGGTACTCCGCCGTTTGCGCTGGTGGTGATGAGCAAGAATCAGATCCGCCTCGAGGATGTTCTGGTCGGCGATGTCTGGCTGGCGTCGGGGCAGTCCAACATGGAATACTGCCTGCGCGGCGTGCATAACATCAAGGAAATCTCCGATCATCTGGAGGATCAGCAGCTTCGCGTTTTCATGGCGGATCATGCCTATGCCCTGGAGCCGGCCAGCGACGTGCGCGGGCACTGGGAAGTGGCGAGCCGCGAGTCGCTCTCCGGTTTTTCCGCGATCGCCTATTTTTTCGGGCACGATCTGCGGCAGACGCTCAATCGCCCGATCGGGCTGGTTGAATCCAGTTTTGGAGGAACCATCGCGCAATCATGGACGAGCATCTCGGGGCTTGAAAAAGATCCACCTTTTGCCGCCGAGGTGGCGGCGCACGCCGCGGCGATGGAAAAATTCCAATCGCTCTCCGCCGGCTACGGGGAGACGCGGGTGAATTATCAGAAGGTGATTGACGCATGGGATGCAACCGATGGTCAGGCCCTATACCGGGCGTGGGACGCTTGGCGGCGGCAGGCGCAGATCAACCGGATCGCCGGCAAGCCCGTTCCGCGCGATCCCGAGCCGGGCCATCTTCGCCCGCCGGAGCCGGCGGATCCGCTGGGCGGGCGGAACCTTCCGGGAAGCCTGTTTAACGGTATGATCGCGCCGCTGATTCCGTTCGCGATCAAAGGGGTCATCTGGCATCAGGGTGAATTCAACGCCGATCGGGCCGTCGAATACCGCACGCTGTTTCCGCGACTCATCAGCGACTGGCGGAACAAATGGGGCCAGGGGGATTTCCCGTTTCTATTCGTTCAACTGGCGGCACTGGGAGACCGCGAAGTCATCGGCGGCGGGGACTGGCCCCTGCTCCAGGAGGCGCAGTTCATGGCCAGCCGCGTGCCCAACACCGGCATCGCTACATCGATCGATATCGGCGATCGTAATGACATTCATCCCGCCGACAAATTGGATGTCGGGCTGCGACTCGCGCGAATTGCGCGGCATCGCGTTTACGGGCAGAACATCGTCGATTCCGGTCCCATTTTCGAAAAGATGACGATCGAAGGGCACGCCGCCCGGATCAGTTTCACGCAAACGGGAGGCGGACTGGCGATTGGGAGAGCGCCCTGGACCGCGCCGGACGCCTACCCGATTCCGGCAACGCATCTGGTCGGATTTGTGATCGCGGGCGCCGACCAGAAATTCGCGATCGCGGACGCAACGATTGACGGTGACACGGTCGTGGTTTCAAGCGCGCAGGTCCCGGAACCGGTAGCCGTCCGATACGACTTTGCGAACATCACGATCGCGAATCTCTATAACAAGGAGGGCCTGCCGGCCTTTCCGTTTCGCACCGACAGCTGGGACAACGTGAACTCCCCGGCGGTTGGGCCGCAAATGGTGCCGGAGAAGACGGGGCGATGATTCATCATCGCGGTACGCGGGGAGACGAGACGGATGCGGCGGCCAAAGGGATTTCCCCCTCTCCCGGTCATCCGAAGGAGCCGCGCACGAAGTAAGCGGGAAAGCACTCGGTAAACGAGAGAACTTTCCCGCTTACTTCGTGCGCGGCTCCTCCCAGAGTACAAGTACTGGGAGAGGGGGAAAGAACTCTGCCGGCCGATTCTGTCACGCACCCAAACGAGACGGAGAGCCAAATCACCGGCTTCACCCGGAAATACTTCCCTATGATGCAGCCATGGAAATGGACCGCAGACTCCGCTCGGGTTTCGCGCCGAAACCTTTGTTCGGCGTTTGCGCCGCGATGGTGCTTGTCGCCGGCTGCGCCGCGCCGCTTCGACCCGCGGCATTTGCCAACACCACGCCGGTGTTCGACCCGGTGAATTTCTGGACCGGCCGGACGGCATCCTGGGGCGTGATCGAAAACCGGGACGGCGCACCGACCCAAGTCATAACTACAACGACCGAAGGAACCGCCGAGGGTGCAGGCGGGCTGCACATGATTCAGTACGTGAACGTCGATGGGAAAGAGAAGCGTGCGCGACTGGCACATCCGCCGGCTTGGCGCGGGGCAGTTCGACGCCAGAGCCAACGACATGGTCGGGACCGTGCGCGGTGCGCCCAGCGGGCGAACACTTCACTGGATCTGGGTTTTGGAAACGAAGCCAGGCAACTGCCTGTTCAACATTACGATGGAGCAGTGGATGTATTTGTCCGACCACGGCACGCTGATGGTCCGCACGATCGTCACCAAGCTCGGCGTACGCCTCGCGGAAATCAGCGAGCAGTTCGTGAGGGGCGAATAGCGCGACCCGTGAATGAAACGCAGGGCGCTGCTAACTGCGTCTCACAATCATGGTCGCGCTTGAAATTGACGCGTACTCCGTCAATTCGGGCTTCGTGTACGGCTTCCTCAAATCGTGCTTTTGTGCTGCCTCGCCAAGTTGCAGCTGAGCGGACGATTGGGGCAACTTGATCTGTTCCATGGTCTTTCTCCTGCAAAACGATTCGCACCCACTAAAGACGAAGCAATCTAAAGAGCTCTCTCATTCGAGTCAACAAGATTCCGACAGGACAATTCGGATGGGTGTGCCCAAATTTCCGGGAGATGGCATAATACGATGAATCCGGCCGGAGAGCCGGTATTTTTGGAGGTACGCCATGGATCGGCTTTTAACGATGGACAAGGAACAGTTCATTTCGCAAATGCAGGCGGAGATTCGTGAGGTGTTGAGTCGGGTTGCCGACGCGGTGAATGAAGCTCCGACCGGCAACGTGATCAACGGCAGCGAGATTGCGGTGCGGGACGCGATAGCCGCGTTTCGTGAACGGGCCTTTCAAAGGGCCGTGCAGATGCGGATCGACTCCACGGAGTCGAGTTTTTTTCCCTCCGCTGGATGCAATGGGCAAACCCAAGCAGAGCAAAGGGCCGCTCGTCGCGGACGACGTTGAGCGTCAACGGGCGGATCGAGCTTCGTCGCGTGCGTTATTACGCCCCCGGCGAGGGAAGCAACACTCCGATGGATCGGCTGGTTGATGCGGTGGAGAGTGCCGTAAGCGTGGGGGCACGAGAGCTGTGCTGCCGGCTGGGAATCGCCGGGCGCAGTTTTAATCGTAGCGTGGAGAATCTCGACGAGGCGGCCCAGATCAAGATGTCGGAGGAAATGCTGCGGAAGTTGGTGGAATCCGAAGGCAAGGCGGTGTTGAAGGCTTCGGAGGAGGAGCAGTTGGAACTGGACTGGTCGGCAGCCGACTGCAAGGCTCAGACGCCCGGTGGCCAGGAAATTAAACGGATATACGCCAGCGCCGATGGGGTTTTGGTGCCGACGACCACGGCGGCAGAAAAGCAAAAGCGCCGGGAGACGGTGCTGGCTTGCCGAGCCGCGATGACGCGAAAGCAACGTCGTCGGTTGGCTCGGCTGGGGGCGGTGAAGAGAGGCTCCGACCAGCGTTACAAACAGGTCTATGTGACGATATTGTACGACCAGACGCAGGAGCATCGTCTGGTGGGGGTGACGCGCAAGGACCATCGCGGACTGGGCAAACTGCTGGGGCGTGAAGCGTTGCGTGTCCGCCTGCCGCTGGCGGACGAGCGGGTGGGATTGGTCGATGGAGCAGTCTGCCTACGGAATCATCTGGAAGTTCTGCCGCTGGAACTGGTCTTGTTGGACTTTTACCACCTCAGCGAGCATGTGAACGAAGCGGCCCGCAAGACGCTGGGAGAGAAGAGTCCGGCGAAAGAAGCGTGGGTGCAGGACGTTCTGCACACGCTGAAGCATGAAGGATACGAGCCTTTTTTCCAGAAGCTGGTGGACTGGCGTAGCGGGCTGCGAGGACAAAAGCGAAAGGCAGCTGACCGCCTGCTTAATTACGCCGCTGAGCGTCAAGCGATGATGAAGTACGACGAATGTCAGAAACGCGGGTTGGATATCGGAACCGGGCCGATGGAATCGATGTGCGGTGTCACTACCGACCGCATCAAAGGCCGGGGCCGGCGGTGGGACTTGGACAACGCTGAATCCGTGATGGCACTGGAAGCGATGTATCAGAGCAATCTATGGGATCGCTACTGGGCCAAAGCCCTATGCAATCAAAACTAATGGATCGCCCGAAATATTGGGCACACCCATTCGGATCTTCACAGGGACCCAGCGGCGTTCCCCAGCGTCCCGTGGCCGGGCCGACCGGATCGGTCTGCGGCGTCGCGGCATAAGGAATTCCTTCGCCGCACCGGTCGAGGCACCATTGGATCCAAAACGGTGCTTCGGCTTTTTGTGGCACGGGCGTCTCGCGCGTCTCGCCCGTGTGCCGTGGTACTCCACGGCGATCGATGGCGTGCGATGAGCGTAGTCGAGTCCGTATTCCACCGATTCGAAGCGTTCTCCTATTCGAATTCGAGAAGTCCGCGACGGTACTTTCCTTGGTCGAGTACACGTTCGACGGTGCTTACCGCAGGCGAGCGCGCAGCTTGTTTGCACGCCGCACGGGCGGGATGCCTGTGCCACCAAAAAAAAGACCATCACGGAGCACATTTGAAACACCGAATTGAACCCATGAGCTGCCCCCCTGCACATATGATGCAAAGTCATGGCTGCGTGGCCGGCGTCGGCTTGCCTCGAACTGACATGAGATAAGTCACGATCTCCGAGGCCTGCGCGTCGCTCACCGGCGCGCCGAAGACCTTTCGCATCTTGTCCACCTCCGCTTCCCATGTTTTTCGTGGAAAGGCCGGCTGCATCGTGATGTAACGCGTCGAATGGCAGATAACGCAGGCGGCGTTCACCGCGGTTTTGCCGGGTCCCTCCGGAAGTTCATAGGGAACAACGGGAAGCGTAATCGAAACGACAGAATCCCCGGCTGCCGACGGCTTCGATTCTGGAGGAGAGCCCGGCGCACCCAACGTCCGCCAGGCGAAAAGACCGATTCCACACACGGCAGTCATCGCGATCAGAAGAATTCGTTTCACACGTCACTCCATTCCAACTGACAACCGGTTAGCAACTGACAACGGACCACTGACACCTGACACCTGACAACTGACACCTGACACCTGACAACTGACAACTGACAACTGACAACTGACAACCAACGATAATCAAACAACGGCGACATCGAGCGATTCGATCACATTCCGCGCATACCCTGAACGATTCCACTGACTGGTCACCTGGTTCTCCCCAGCCGCGTTGGTCGCCCGGCACATCAACTTATAAGTGTCTCGTGCGATGGGATTCCACGGCAGGCGCCAGCGCCGCCAGGAGTATTTTCCGATTTCCGGATCGAGCCTGGCCTTCGACCAGTTTTTCCCGCCATCGGTCGAGACTTCGACGGTTCGAATCCCCTTCCCGCTGTCGATCGCGAGGCCTTCAATTTCATACGGCTTCCCTGCCGAAACGCGATCGCCGGGCTCGGGACGGACGAAGAGGGAACGGACCGTCATCGTGCTGATCGGCTCCGTCACCTTCTCCAGTTTCCCCGGCGTTTCGGTGAAGTCCGGCGTCTTCGGAACGCGATAGCTCTTGGCCATCCAGAATCCGTCGAACGCCTTGCTCAGCACCGTGATCTGATTGAGCGACTTCACCCAGTAGGTCGCATACCACCCGGGGACGATCAGCCGCAGCGGATAACCGTTCAACATCGGCAGCGCCGCGCCGTTCATTTCGTAGGCGATCATCACCTCAGCGCTGCTAGCGCGATCGATGGGGAGCGATTTGACGAAAGCTGGAACGCTCGGCATCGGCGCGCGATCGAGGCCCGCAAAGCTGACATCGACCGCCCCGGCTTTGACTTTGGCTTTGGCCAGAAGATCGCGCAGGCGCACGCCGGTCCATTTCGCGTTCCCCATCGCGCCGTTTCCCCATTGTCCGCCGGGCACGCGCGGCGTGAAAAAACTGCGCGAATTGCCCGAGCACTGATTGACGGCGACGACCGACACCGCCTCGAATTCTTTCCGCAGCTCGTCGAGCGTAAATGCGTTCTCTTCTTCGACATGTCCGCTTATCTCGAGTTGAAACGTCTTCGGATCCACCGAGGTGGGGACACCGGCCAGATGCCAGCGAACGAAAAACGCCTCGTTGGAGGTAATGTCCTCCCGAAAATAGCGAAGCGGCGTTTCCAGATTGGGCGGGCGATCGGCGCGCAAAATCAGATCCGTCTTTTCCGGGAACCGGGCCATCTCGGGTTGAGCCCCCGCTGGCTGCGACGCCGATCCACCGGCCGCATCGGCCGCGGCGACGCGAACACGCTCGGCGAGGACCGCCCCGATTCCGGTGCCGGCGGCCACGCGAAGAAATGTGCGTCGATTCATTCCGGCCGGGGCTCGCCGCCGGCGCTTCTTCGCACGCGGCTGAAGGCTTGTTGGTTCCTGCATAATCAAAGGCATATCATGGCAGCGTGCGGCTCGCAAATTCCAAAGCCCAAAGCCCAAAAAATCTCCAAATTCCAAATGGGAAAATTCCAAACAGGAGCGGCCTGCGTGCGCCGCCCACCCTCCCGTTTGGTTTTTGGGATTTGGATTTTGGAAGTTTTTTGGGCTTTGGTGCTTGGGGTTTGGGATTTTCTTCCGGTAGTGTCGGAAGCCATCCACATATAGAACTCATTCCGCTCCTCCGCTAGACTGCGCGGACGATCATCTGGAGAGGTGTCCGAGTGGCTGAAGGAGCAGCACTGGAAATGCTGTAATGGGTTTAAATCCATTCGGGGGTTCGAATCCCCCCCTCTCCGTTTCGACTCGCTTCGCTCGCTCATCCCGTGCGCCGGGATCCGACCAGGGCAAATCGCCTGTTCGCGGTAGGCCGTTTTTCCCAAGCAGCCAGCCGGGGGGCTCTGCGCCACGGAATGCGCTGGAATGCCACGGTTTTGCCCGCTTCGAATCCCGCTTTTTTCGAAATCCGTGTCTCAGCCCACTTTCCGATCCGACATAATCCGAGACTCTACACTCTCTGCGCGCTCCGCGAGTACGAATTTCAAACGCTGTCCGAATCGTGGGAACATTGGTCCGGCGAAAAGTCGCGCGGCTCCCAGCGCTCCGGAAAGGGAGCCGCGCGACTTGTCGCCGGACGGAGCACCCTGTTCACTTTCGCGAGGTTGGTGTTCATTTAAGGACACAAGCTCGGTATCCGTCGTTTTCGGAAAAGTGTCTACGTGCCTCGATTCGAACCCTGATCCAGCATCAGGCCTTCCGCCCCAGCCTTCCCGCCGTTTCAGCGCCGCACTTTATTCGCCGGGGCGATGCGCTTCTCGACGTGTCGTCGCCCATCCCTGGGATTCGGGGTTCGGATGTCTCTGATCGATCTTGCCAAACCGATGAATCGCGCCTTGAATGCGATGCGAGCCTCACGGGAGCAAAACAATGAACAGCGAGCTTGAGCGAGCGGCGGGCGTGAATCCTGCGCCAGGCAGCCGCGCGCAGACATTCGCCCGGTTCACATTGCTCCTGGCGCTCCTGGCCGTGGCCGCGGGGACGTTCGTCTATCTCGGCGGCTGGTTGACGCCGGGCGGTTTGACGGCGGCCCGATTCGCCGATGTGTTCCAGGCGGTGGACGGTCTGCATCCGGGATTTCGCCGCAATCATGCGAAGGGACTTTGCGTGGCCGGCTATTTTGAAAGCAATGGCGCTGGAGCCGCGATTTCGAAAGCCGCGGTGTTTGCGCCCGGCCGCACGCCGGTCGTGGGGCGGTTTTCGCTTGGGGGCGGAATGCCGTTTCAACCGGACACGCCGGGACAGGTCCGCGGGCTGGGGCTGGAATTCGACACGTCTGGAAAGATCTGGCGGACGGCGATGATTAATCTGCCGGTTTTTCCCTTGAAGACGCCGCAGGCATTTTACGATCGCATGGTGGCGCTGATTCCTGATCCGTCAACCGGCAAACCTGATCCGGCGAAGATGAAGGCATTTCTCGACGCCCATCCCGAAACGATCGCGGCGATCCAGATCATCAAGGCGAGCCAACCCGCCCCCGGCTTCGCCGAGACTTTTTTTCGTAGCCTTAACGCGTTTATCTTTACCAACGCGCAAGGCGTCTCCTGTCCGGTCCGATGGGTGTTGGCGTCGGCGCAGCCGAGCCCAAAGTCCGCATGGGACGACCCACCCCAAACGCGTGATGTAAATTATCTATTTGACGATCTGATCGCACAGATTATCAGGCATCCGCTGAAATGGCATTTGATGTTGATCATTGGCCAGCCGGGCGACCCAACCAGCGATGCGACGCTGCCGTGGCCCGATTCACGGCAGCAGATTGACGCCGGCACCCTCACGATCGATCGGGTGCAGGCTGAAGAGAGCACTTCGACCGCCCTGCTCAATTTCGACCCGCTCGTGTTGCCCGATGGCATTTTGCCATCGGATGACCCGCTGCTCGAGCGCCCGATCGGCAGTTTATTCCGCTTCGTTCACTCGCCGCTCGGGTGAGCGAAAACCATCCAGCGCCCTCACGGCGGCCGACGTTCAGCGTATTGCGGAGCAACCAAAATGAAATTGTGGAATTCGGCGCAGATCCACGACGGGGCAGACGCGCAATGACGCCGGTTCACCGGTTCGTATGCCCGCCGCGCCGCCCCGTATCGGTTCCGCTCCTCGACTTTCGAAGGAATACGGGGCGGCGCGGCGGCCACGGTCGGCGGGTTCAGATATTTTCCGGGCACCGCTTTGCCCCGTCGTGGAAGATCGCGCCGGATCGCGTTGATCTGCGTCCTAATGAGCTTGCGCGAGTCAGCGCAAGCACGGAAGTGACGCTGCCCTGCGGGACAGCTGCTGAAAGCTGATTCGATGGCGCATGTTCGCGCAAGGTCATTCTGTCCCTTCGCGCCAGCGAAACGGAACGATCGCGCCTGAATCTCTAATTTCTGGAGCTTGACCATGCCCGAGCGCACGCAATTCACGATGCCGATGCGAATTCTGCATTGGCTTGTCGCCGCCATGGTCCTGACAATGCTCTACGTCGGCGTCAGCATGGTTGCGTCGATCGCCCACTATCACGCGCTGCTGTCGATCCATCGCCCGCTCGGGATCGCGGTCCTGGTCGTCGCATTGGTGCGATTGATCACGCGGCTCAACAGTCCGCTTCCCCCTTTTCCGCCAACCGTCCGGCCGCGCGAGCAGCGGATCGCCAGCGCATCGGAATACCTGATGTACACGTTGATGTTCGCCATGCCGCTGATCGGCTGGGGCATCCTCTCCGCCGCCCGATATCCGGTCACGATGTTCGCTTCGCTACGTTTGCCCTACATCCTGCCGCACAGTGCAATGCTCTACTGGTGGCTGCGCAAGGCGGCACACGGCGCTGGCGTATCTGTTTTTCCTGACGTTTTTGGCCCATTTCAGCGCAGTCCTGTTCCACACGCTGATTGTGCGCGATGGATTGCTGCTCCGGATGGTTCCATGGACGGCGCGGCCGGGCGCGCCGCGGTCCGCGCCGATTCCGTCGCGTAGCGGATCGATCGAATGTTCGCTCGTGCCGCAGCAGTTCGCAGAGGCTTCAACCGTTTCAATCGGTCGCAGTGGCCGCAACCGCCGAAGCGTCCAGGCGATCCTGCCGCAGATATGCACTTAACTCCGCAGTCTTACTGACCGGCCCTCGGAAACCGATGTATCCGTCGGGTCGCACAATCAGCACCTTCGGCTCGGTTCCAAGAAGCCGCTGTGCTGAATCGTCCAGATCGTCAGGGGAGAGTGAAACGAATTTCGTCTGGTCGACATCCCGCTGAATTGCTCGCGACTGTGAATCCGGAACATTGATGAGCAGGACGAGGTGCCGGGCGTCGGTCCAATCGCCCAGAAGAGTGGACCGTCGGCCCGATGCCAGGATATCCAGATCGGGAAGGCGATCCCCGCGCGAAGCTGGCCGTCCCCGCCGAAGTCCGCGACGACGGATGAGGTTCGATATTCGATCGCTGTTTCTGAAATGAAACCTACGGTCATGTCCTGCGCCGTTGTGGATTTTGAGATCAGGGGAGCAAGCAGATCGCGCACATGCTCCACGATCGGGCTGGATGAAGTGGCCAGCTTCAGGCCGCGTTCGGTGCGATTCAGAAGATGCCTGCCGACGGCGGCCCGTTCTTCCTCGTAACTCTCCAGGAGCCGCTCGTCAGCTCCACGCGCTACCGCGGCAAGCTTCCATGCGAGGTTGGCGGCATCCTGGATTCCGGTGTTCATTCCCTGGCCGCCAACCGGCGAGTGGATGTGGGCGGCGTCGCCAACGAGGAACGCGTTGTTCTGGCGGTAGTGAGCCGCCTGGCGATCGTGGACATTGAAAGGCGTCATCCATCCGGCGGAATGGATTTTGACTCGAACTTTTGCCCGATCGAGCGCGGCCTGAAAATCCTCGATCGTCAGTTCCTTTTCGGTGCTCTCCTTTTGCCCGGAGTGGAGAGCCACGATCAGGCGCGTGTACTTCTCCGGGAGCTTGGCCATGAACACCACATCACCCTTGTGCAGAAAGAGGGAGAGCTCATCGGTCGGCGCGTCGGGGCCATCGATTTCGACATCTCCCAGGAAAAATGACAGGCCGACGCCCGCGCCCTGGAAGGGGATCGCGGCGAGTTTGCGCACCGTGCTGTGCGCGCCATCGCAGCCGACGATCCACCGTGAATCGACTTCCTCCTCGCTTCCGTCCGAGTGTCGGAGGATCGAATGGACCCCGTCATTGTGTTGCGTGAAAGAGAGGAGTTCGGTTCCGCGCTCGGTTTTCACGCCGAGTGATTGCATGAGGTCGTTCAGAATTGTTTCGGTCTGGTTCTGTGGCAGCAGCAAGGCAAAGGGGTAACGGCTCGGGATCCTTCCCAGATCGAAAGTCAGAATGTTTTTACCTTCGCTCCAGAAATTCACCTTTCTTATCTTTCTTCCCGATTTGACCGCTGCGTCCGCGACGCCATACCGCTGAAACTGCTCGAGCGTCCTTGCCTGAACGACCAGCGCCTGGGAATGAAGCGCCAGATGATTCGACTGATCAATGATACGAACGTTGAGCCCCGCCCGTTTCAGCTCGACTGCCATGGCCATCCCCGTCGGGCCAGCGCCAGCGATCAGAACAAGAGGGGTATTCATGATTTGCTCCTTTCAGGGCTTCCTTCCGCGCATGCGGCCGAATTGAAATTGAGCAAAATCAGGACCGGTTGCTTCCAAAGCAACCTTCGAATGCGGAATTTTTTCTCCGCCATTGCGGTGTTTTAAGGGAAACCGAAGACACGGGCGGGACGCCCGTGCCACGAAGCGGAAATCCGGAATTGGAATCGATTTCAGATCGACATGGAGCGGTTCAACGCCGCGCTACGAACCGATTTTTCCGCGGCCGGCCGAGGAAAAAGAGGCCGCAGAAAATCACCCCGCCGACGGCGGACGAAGGGGAAGGCGTGGCGACAACCGTGCCGGTGAGCGACGCGGTTCCATTGCCGTGAGAGTCGATCGTGATCGGCGTGATGTCGTTGAAGATGTATTTTTCAGCGCCGCCGTCGAAGGAGATGGAATCGGAACCGGGGGTGAACTGGACGAACATGGCGCCGCTGGTGCCGATAACCGTGCCGGAGATCAGGGTGGAATTGATCGACGTCGAGCTGTTGGAGGGACTGGACTGAAGCACTTCGACGTTGAACGTGTCGCCGGGCTTCAAATATTCGATGCCAACGTCGCCGGTCGTTGCAACCGTAAACAATCCAAAGTCCTGATTCGGATAGGTTCCTGGAATCGGCAGGCTGGCGGCGGGCGGTCCGCTGAAAGAGACCTCGGTCACTGCGGTGCCGGTAATATCGTTGAACAGCAGGTCCCCGCCGGGGATTGCGTCTGTACCGGTGAATCCCCCCGCCGTCGTGAACATGAGGCTCGCCCTGGCGGGCGCGGCGGACCACAAAGCACAACCCACCACGGCGGCTGAAATCAATGTGGCGGCGCGATTCTTCGAGTTTCTTTTGAGAGTCATCACTTCAGTCATCGGTCGCTGTGCATCGCCGTCTTATTTGCAATCGTGAATTTTCTCTCGATTTCGAAGCGATTTCCCGCGAGCAGACAGATCTGATGACCCGGAAGGACCCGATCGCGAATGAGTTGGAGATCGATTCGGCGGCGCTTCCGAATGAGCGTCAAGGTGATCCCCATCCGATTCGCCAGATGTCGAACAGGCACAAGCCGGCGAGGAGCCAGAGCCAGCGATCGGAGACGGCAACGAGGAAGCGGGTGGACCAATTGCGCGCTGCGACGACATCCAGAAACAACAGAGCCGCCGTCAGAAGCATGGCGATTGCGAACACCGGCCAGAGCGGGTTCATGGAAAACGACTCACGCCAGCGGGCGTGGGTCGCCAGCGCAATACGCGCGGGTCAGTCCGCACAAGGGGCATGGTTTTCCAGTGGCAATCCGAAAAGGACAGAGAATAAAGCTGTCGCGAAGGATCAGCGGAGACATCGCGTGGGCGATGGGAAACGCGCTGACGAGGAGCCCCGCCGCCGACAGCTTGCGCAGCGCGTGGCGATCGCAACAGCAGCGTGCGGCGATCATACTCCGGCGGCTCCCGCGGCTCGATCGAGTGCGCCGCCGAGGTCCACTTTTTCCAGGGGAAGCCGGGATTCGTTCTGCTCGGCCCACATCGCGGCTTTGGAGTTGAGCGGACTTTTCACATTGTAGCTCTGGTAGGTGATCATCTCGGCGATGCGGGTAATCAGTTCGATCAGGCTCTGGCCGGCGTTCCAATGGTCTCCGATGCAGATTTTCTGCGGATCGATGTTGGGATGGAAGACCGGCGTCACCATTCGGCAAAACGGCGGCCGCCTTGGATAATCGAGGCTCAGGGAGATCTCGGCGCGGTGGACATTTCCCTGCTGAATGCCGTCGCCGGAGGTGGGGACGAGGCCGGTTACATTGAACTCGACGACATATCGCTCGGGAGGATTGCCTTCCACTTCGACGAGCTTGATTCTCGGGTGGGATGCCAGCGCGGCAATGATCTGCCGGTGGTCGGCCGTGAGCCTTCGCAGGCGTGGTGTCATTGGAAATTTCCCGTAGTTCACCCTGTCGATCAGGCAAAGACCGCGTGTAAAGCGGCCACCAGCGCCAACAGTACCGTCTGCCCGATCGCGATCAACAGCGCGATCCTGGCCATCGCGGCCTGTCCCGCGGGCAGCGCGGTGAGTCGCTGGCGATTGCTGGCATACCAGATGCCGCCGACGATGGCGGCAATCGCCGCCGTGAAGGGGAGGATGCTGAAAACAAGCAGGAGGATCACGTTGCGACGAAGCCTGGGCAGATCTCCCTCGAGCGTGCGCTGGGCGGCAAATTCCCCCGTCTCCTGCGGACGGGCGGTGCCAAAAACCGTTCCGCAGAAACGGCATCGAAGTGCGGCGGCCTGAATCCGGTTATGACAGGCGGGACATTCCTTGTCGGTCTGGCCCCAAAACGAAGTGGGGATCTCCAAATCCTTGAGTTTCTCGGTCGGGGGAGCCGATTTGCATCCATATCTGCCGCAGCCGCGGTTGTAGACCCAGCATTCCTTGTGATGCAACTGTTTACAGTTTCGGCAAACGACGGTTTCCCCCTCGGCTTCGGTCCGACAGACCGGGCAGACGCCGACCAATGACGCCGGCGGCGAACCGCCGTCATCGGGATCTGCGCCCGCATCGGAAATTTCGGCACCGTTCATTCGAGCCTCGTTCAAGCCCGCGGCGGATGTCCCGCGGGATCACGTCGTCAACTGTCGGCACGCTGCCGCTGGAAAATGAAAGAAGTGCGGCCCAGCGAAATCCGATCCCCATGCCGAAGGCGCGAACGCTGCACGGGCCGCCCGTTGAGACGGGTGGGATTTTCCTTTGAAGTATTCTCAATCTCGTAGATATCGCCGGTGACGCGAATCACCGCGTGCTGCGCCGCCACCGCCGAGTCGTTGAACAGATAGATTTCCGACCGCGGCGAAGAGCCCATCCGCATGACGTCCTTGAATACAAGGAATTCCTTGCCGGCGAGGGGTCCTTCGACCATGCGCAGCCAGGCATCGCGGGCCAGGCGCTCGACCACGCCGATGAAAAGTCCCACCATGCCACCGATGATCGCAAACCCGACCCAGCGGGCCACGGCGGAACTGGGCTTGTCGCGACCGAGGAGCAGCAGATCGATCGGATCGAACAGAAGGCCGCCCAGGAGTCCGCCGATCAGACCGCCGAGGAACCCGTACAAGAGCAATCGTTTTGAACGCAGCGCAATCCCCTGCCCCAATCCCATTGTCATTCCGGCCAGCGCCCAGGCCAATCCGCGACCGGCGGTCTGAAGACTGAATCCGAGCGTACCCGCGTGCCTGGCCGCAAAGCGGGTCAGGGGTGCGTAGAGCAACTCGGCGAGCACGTTACCTGACACAAATCCGCCCAGGAAGCCCAGGACCAGGCCCACCGAACCCGCCAACAGCACCCGGCGGAACAGGCGGCACATGACGCCATCGGCGGCGCCGATAAATAGCCCGATGAACGCGGCGATGGTCGGGAAAAGCAACAGGCTCGCTACAAATTTGCGTCGAGTCAGGTCCGCAAACGAGAGATTTGCACCGCTCTTGCTGCTGGGATTCGGGACGACAAAGCGCGCGACCGAACGATCTTCACCGTTGGCCTGCGGTGCGTAAATGACGTAGGCGCCGATGTTCGCCCCATCGGTCAGTTCAGGCACTTGAAAATCATGGTACTTACGATCCGCTCCCAGCCAGCGCGTGTTGCTGGTGAAAGCCACAGGCCGGCCACCCACCTGCGCTTCGACATACTGCCCTGCGGCCAATTCGTCGCTCTGGTCCCCTTCGTGGATCACAATGGCGTGCGACGGCGCGGTATCGATCGCGGTGACGGGTCCCTGAATGTAGGTGAGTTCGCTGAACCAGGGATCGAGCAGGCCGTACGCGAGCAACGCCGCCAGCGTTCCGGCGAGCATGAAGATGAACCAGTTCTGATAGTACCATTTACGTCCGCGATCGCGGGTGATCCCCTGCTCGCCGCGCAGACTGGCGTGGCGTTTGAGAAGGTCATCCACATGCGAGCTGGCCGTCTCTTCGGGGGTGATGCGAAGGATCTCCGGCATGGCCGGGACGTTACCACCGGGGTTTTCAGGAATGCGGCTCATGCGATGGGATCCCCGATCATTTTGCTGAAGGTTTAGTGGCGCTTGACGGCTGAGTCGCCGCGGCCGCCTCCGCCATTTCCTTTGCCTGTCTTTCCCGCTCCACCTGGACCATCGCGGCGTTCAGCTTGGGAGGAACGTCCCATTTGACGATGCCGACTCCCAGCAGAACGGATTTGTCGCCGATCTGCACGGGCACCGGGACGAAACTCTGAACCTCCGGCGGCTGATAGTCCCGGGAGTAGGAGCTGTAGATGGAATAACCAAGGAAGAGGCAAATCCCGACGGCGACAAACATTCCGACGGCCAGAAGGAAGCGATTCATCGAGGCGCTCTGCGCATCGATCATCTGCATCATCTGCCCGATACGCTGGTCCATGGCCTGGATCGCCCTTTCGACGGATGGACCGGCCGAAAATCCGGCAGCGGATGAATCGGGCGCACCGGCCGGATTATGGCAGCGGCGTTCGCGGCCATCGACCCAGAACCTCGAAATCGGGACCACTTCGCCACCGAGATTGACGAGTATGGCTTCCTGACCGCCAAGCGGATCGGTAACGAAGGCGATCTGTCCCGGACCGGAGAAAAAGTTGCGCTGGACAAACAGGTCCATCTCCGAAAATTCGACGCCAAAACCCGGATGGGTGTGGTACCACCCGACGATCTGGCGCTTCGAGTGAAGCTTGTCCTTTTCTTCGTGGATTTTCGTCCAGGTTTCCTGCGTGAAAGTCACGTGGGTTGAGCCGCCGCGCGCCCCTGTTCCTTCGATCGTCGCCTCGACGGAGACGAATTGTCCGGCGTCGTCTTCACATAATTCGCCGACGAACACCCCGCACACCTCGGCATTGAGCGATTCTTTGGCGCGGGCCGTCAACTCGGCATACGCCGAGCGGGTCATTGCGACGCGAAGCGGCTCGCTCGCGCCGGGCGGCCCCGGAAAGGTGCGACGGCGGATCTTCACTTTCTCATCCCACCCGCCGGTCACGATTTCGCCGGGCTTTCCCGGCGACGGCTTGCCTGAAGGTTTATCATCCTCTGGTGGGGAAGCTTTTTTCGAATTACCCGACATCCGGATCTCCGGTGAGACAAGAATCGGCGTCGGCGGACATTTCGATCCCGAGCATTTTCTCGCCATGCCTGGCCCAGAGGATATCCCACCGTGGAAGTCCCAGCTCGGCCGGCGAACTGTCCGACAGCGGCGACTCCGGGGTCAGGCTATGAAAAAAGCGTGGAACACATTCACTGCCGCAGCGGGGACAGAGCACCTGGTCCTCGCGAATAGAGTCCGCGGGCTTTCGCGCAGGATTGGATTGAGCGCAGGACGGGCAGTCGAGCGTGTCGATGAGTTCGCGGCTCAGATCGATCGCATCGAGCCCGCCGAGCTGGCGCGACGCATATTCGATAATGCGTCGCATTGAAGTGTCGTGACCGAAATCCAGATTGGCCTTGATCTCGATCGATTCACCGTGCCATGGGCAATCCGGTGCAATGGGATAATTGACGGTGAAAGAAGCGTGGCCCAACCCTTCAAAGACATATCCGCGTCCGCTGAGGGTCTCGAGGCCGTGCAAATGCTTGACCACTTCCTGAGCCTGAATCGCACCGATGACCGAGGCGGTGGTCGGGGTGGTCGGGCGCCCCCTTCGCTGAACGCGCAACGCGCCAGCAGGCTGCACGATCGCCGCTTGGCGAGCAGATCCCAGTCGGCGCTCCCCATCGTGCACTCGTAGCAGGCCGTTGAGGGAGGAGCAAAGCCGCGGACAATTCCGTTGAGCACATCGATGCCGCCGTCAATCCATGGACGGCCAACCTGCGCAAGCCTGATTGACGAAGACACGGGCTTCGCGGTTGTCCAGCGCGCCGACAACGACCTGCGCCCACCGAAAATAACCCAGGCCAATATCGCTCAGCACATTTCCCACGGCGGCGACGGCGGTCATCCCCGGGTAGATCTGCCGGGACGCCCGCGCCGCCGCGGTCGCTTTAAACTCACCTTCGTCTTCGGGTCGGAAAAGAATCGAACGGCTCAGATTACTTTCCTCCACGCGATCCATATCCGCAATGATCAGGTTGCCGACTCCCAGCAGTGCGAGATTCTTGATGACTTCATTGCCCAGCGCCCCGGCGCCCACCACGAGTACCCGCGCGGCAGTGAGAAGCGACTGATCCCACCACTTGATGGCGGCGAAGCGCGCGAATCGGCCTTCATTGGCCGGGGGAATAACGATGGTCGCTTCGTTGGATGTCATCGGTTCGCCCGGCTGGCAGCCGATCATTCCCGTCGCGGCGCGCCGGCGGTTATCTCCGGCTGAAGGCGCAACTCATCGCCGGCGATAACGCCGGCCTCCCCGAGGGTTTGCCGATCGAGCAGTTGCTGGCCAGTCCGCTTGTGATGGAGTTTGTAGCTCATGATCTGCCCGTCAGGGCTGTTGAGGGGAAGGTTCATCCGTTCAACGAGGATGACCATGAGCCGCCCGATCTGCACGTCGTCCGGCGCTTCGGCCAGTTGGCTGCGCGTGCTGGTCACATCCCAGATTTTCAGACGGATCATCCCCATAAACACACCTGTCCGTAAATCAGGTCCATCCCGGCATCACGGGGAAACCCTTGGCCTGCTCCTGAGAATTCCCAACGGCTTGCCGAAGTGCCCTGATTGCCAGCGTGTGCGTTTGCTTGTCGGGCCGGGTCTGAATGCTGAAGACTTCGTTGCCCACCTGGAAAGAGAGCATATGCGCTGGGGACATCAGGATGTAGTCGATCTGATCAAACCTGAACTTCCGCGTGCCGCCCATTGCCGCGGTTTCCATGAAGATCACTCCAGTATCCTTGATCTTCAGAAATCGTTTCACGAACAATGAACTGGCGCGAATCGTGTGTGTCATCGCGAATTCTTCCGGTTGAGAAATAGATTCCAGTCATTGGCCGGCCACGATCGCCTTATTTCATGGCTCCGACGATCATCATCAGCACCCAGATCACGACCACGAGCCCATTTCCGATGACTCCAATCCAGACGACTCCCGGCGTTCGGAGGCGCCGGTCAAACGAGCCGACGCCCAGCGCCAGCCCGACAATCGCCGGTAACAGCGAGACGACTTCGATCACGACGCCTAACACCTCCAGGTCCGCCTTTTTCCCCAGGAGCGGAATAGCGACGATCAGTCCCACGAGCCCCAGAACGCTCCAGATTCCCAGCCCGATCGACCACCGGATGAGCTTCTTGCGGCGTGGCGAGACCTGGGGAGTCGGATTCGCGGCACACTTGGGACAAACCTGGATTCCGCCCGGAAAGACGAACAAACACGTTGAACAGACCGGAGAACGGCAGGATTGACAGCGTGCCACCGCAGCAACTTGCGGATGCGTGACGCAGGGCGCGTCGATCAACACGTCGGTGGCGCCCAGGGCCACCAGCGGATCGACTGGATAGGCCTCTGGAAGGGGATACGCCGGCGCGGCAACCGGGGCGGCGCCGGGGTGGGGAATCGGCGGCATGACCGCAGCACGCATCGCCGGCGCAACGGTCGGATGACGCGTGAAGAGTATTTCGAACGTGGCGCTGTGAGCAGGGCAGGAGGCGGTTCTCCCGTCGCTCGAGTGCAACGGGGTCATGCATTCCGGACAGAACATGTCCATGGCGGTTTACCCCGGATCAGGGACGGTCAAATACGAAAACCCCGCACCGGCACATGCAGCCGGCGCATTCATCGCTGCGCAGTCGCCGAAATTTTGACGATCATTCCAAGGATCCACAAGACCAATGCGATGCTGGCAATGATATACGTCGCGGTGACCTTTCCCGACCCGCTGAGACGCGGATTGAGCGCCATCATTTTCTTGGCCTTGCTTGCCTTCACCAGCGCGATCGGCTCAAGGATGATTCCAAAACAGAAGATGCCGATAATCGCATATTTCAGCGCCTCGTCGGCTTCTTTGCATGGAATGGTGGCGCCTTCAACCATCGGCGCACCCGCTACCGCCATCGTTTTACACGACCCACAGTACCACTTCCCCAGCACATTGACAAGGCAATTGCCGCAGAATGGCTCGGCACACCCCTCGCAACGATTGACCGCAACGACTCCCGGATGATTTTTGCAATCCATTTGCTCCTTCCGCGTTAGCGACCGAATTGGGCTCCGACAGGAAAGGCCGTGGACCTGAACGTAAAACGCTTGCAGCGAAGCGTCTTCCGGACCCCGATTTATCCGCGGACGTTATTGTAATGATGTTGTTCGATCCACTCAAATTAATTTGAAGAATCTGACAATCCAGCTCTGAGAGGTGTGTCTTCGAGTCCACGATGGAAATGCCGCCCCCTCCCGATCCTCACCTCCGTCTCGATCCTCTCGATCCCCGGGGAGTGATCTTGCATCGAAACCAACGCCCATCCATCGGCGACGAAAAAGCTCCGGACCAGGGCGAAAGATGGTCCCGCGCCGAGGCTCAATGACACTCCGGCCAGAATGTTGATCAGGCATCGCTGCATGCGCGGCGGGCGCCGGGCGCAATCAGGCGTCCGCACTCCGGACATCGGCCGCGGGAGCGGCTTAAGTCATAGCCGCAGTGCGCGCACTTGCCGAGGCGGCCAAACCACTTCGCCTGATAAACGCTGCCGGTGATGAGCGTAAAAAGAGACGCAAGCAACGCCCAAATGATGATCCCCACCGGATCGATCATCAGCATCGCCAATGCCAAAATCTCCGGAGCAACACGGCGGATTCTGAAGTGCCGATGACGCATCTGAGTAACCGCCTCGCCCTCCATGATACGCTCTTGGATAATCGCACTCCATCAGGCGCATGTAGGGTGGGCTCGGCCCACCGTTTCTGGTTCTCGTGGTGGGCCGAGCCCACCCTACGAGGAAATGCCGCCGTAAAGATGAAAACGCGCGATCCGCACCGCGGCGATCACGCCGTGGCTCTCAATGTTCCGAGCGGAGATCAGGCCGCGCGACGTATTCAACGGCAGCGGTGAAACGCCGGGCAGTAAGCCGAGGTCGGATCGATATTTTGCAGGGAGGAGCTGCGCCTTGAGCTCGCTGTCGCAATCGATCTGAAGGAGGGATGATTTGGATCGTCGGGCAAGCTTTTTTCTTCGCAGGAACGCGTGCCGTGGGCGCGCAGTTTGGTCGGGGGGAAATGTTTCGGTTGAATCGGGCGTCTGTCAGTACAGGAGTCGGAATCAGAAACACGAAAACCGGTTCTGAATCGCGAGAGAATACATTAAGGCCTCAGGCGTGAGAGCGCGTCGGCGGGCGTCGATGTGTGAACGACCGCAGCCAGGCGAGTGAGATGTTCCTGATCGAGCGAAATGAGTTCGCAGCCGTTCGCCATCGCTACCGCTGCATAGACTGCATCGGCGCCGCAAGACGATGCCTGGCGGCAAGTTCTGCCGCGAGCCTGCCGACACTGTCATTGAGCGGAATCCATTGAACGGATGCCAACGACAGCAATGCGACCGCCATTTGTTCCGCCAGAACCGGATCGCCACGGGTCCGGGATATAACGCCCGCCACTTCGGCCGCAAGAAGTGTTGGCAGGAAGATCGGCACGGCGCGGGCGATCAACGTATCGATGAGAGAGCGGCTGGAAGGCTGGTGTGGCTCGGTCGGTGAATCGGCATTCACCCAACGCTCGCGTCAATGGTGAACACGTTTACCGCCTCGATTGACTTACGGCGTCCGTGAGCGATGCGCTACCGGCGATGGAAGTTGCCGCAAGACGTTCGCCCACGGCGCGATAGAGACGCCATGCCTGATCGGCATCGCCGGCGGCGGGCTTCAAGACGGCGTTTGCGATTTTTTGCGCGAGAAACTCAAGCAACCGCACTTGATCCTGAAGATCCAGGCTTTCGATCGATGTCTCGATGTCTTCGAGGGACTTATCATGCATATCCCCTTTATACTGGAGCTGAACGAAGCGTACACTTCATCGATCAATTCTGGCCCCCGATTCGGCACGTCTGATTTTATCGCGGAAAGAAGGGGATATTTCGGCTTTTGATTTCAATGCCCGCGAAACTCGACGATTCCGCCCTGCCCGCCGGTCGCCATAACGCGGCGGATTTGCAGATTGGTGATACCGGGCGCGGCGTCATCTTCGGGAGTCCACACGAGGGCGGCGCGGAGTGGGGGGAGATGACGGAGAATCGTCGCGTCGTCCACCGTTCCCAGGTCGGGGAGCGGGCCGGAGCCGAATTTTGATTTGGCGGGGTCGGGATCGTCGCCAAGGTTGGGGAGGAACTCGAAACCCTTAGGCGCAGCCTGTTTATTGTTGCTGTTGATGTTGCATCCGACCAATCCGCCATGAGCGGCGGCGTGGCGCGGTTTTGCCAGACCGTTGCCGATGTGGTGCCCGGCAGTTCAACCCAGAATTCACCGTTTGGCTGAGCTGATACGCGCCCATTGGCAGATGCACGATGGGCCGCTGACCGGCGAGCTCCGCCGCGTGGTCGATCACCTGTTGGATGGCGGCACCGTCCGCGCCGGCTGGAACTTCCAAGACCTTTCGATTGTGAAACGAATCCGCTGCGGTCGGCTTCGGCGGGGCAAAAGCCATGGTCGAGCCGTCTTCTATCTTTTCATTGATACGCCGAAAACGACCATGCTCTTCGACCGCGTCCTGTTTCGAATAGACATTGAGCATACCCGCGCGACCGAAACGGGCTGAAGCCCGCACTACGAGCCAATAGACTTGGCCGCCAGCGCGATCCAGCGATCAATGTGCGGGGCAAAGTCGATCGCGAGTCGATGGACATAAAGAGCCGTCACCGCGCCGGTGAAAACGTCCATGGTGTAATGGGCTCGTAAGCGCAACACCGCGGCAATTTCGAAGATGGCGATGCAAATCCCCAAAACCAAACCCGGCGTACCGAGCGCCGCAGCGAGGGTGGCCGCGCCATAAACGGCGATCGCGGTATGGCCGGAGAAAAACAGGTCGTTGGCGGTGCCGTAGGTCACCAGCAGCGCCGGGAAACCGGGGTCCTGCCAAATCATTCCCTGCGGCGCGGGCAACGGGCAGAACGCCTGGCAGACCTGCCGGAGCGCAAAGACCATCAATAAACCGACGAAGGGTTGAAATGTCGGGCCGAGGATCGCCGAGCCGAGCAGATACAGCCCCAGCAGATCGATCACCAGCGAGCTGGAGATGAGAAGTGCCCTGGCCCGCCACGGATTTTTTCTCAGCCGCTCATTGTGTCGCGCGGTCAGACGGTGCATCCCATCGGACAGAGCCGCGGCAATCGGCGCATCGGCGGCGGTGGGATTCCTCCTGGACAGAAGCTTTTGCGTCCAGAACCAGAGTGCCAGACTGATGACGATTACCACAACGCGGCACAGCGCGATCGGCCACGCGATGGCCAGGATCGGGAGATGAGTTCCGTGCACGATCAACGCTGTCATGCGTGTGCTTCCAATCCGAGCATCGAATGCAGTTGATGTTCGATCTGCTCCAGAAGCGGATCGGTGGAGCCGCGCGATTCGCGGCCGGGAGAGACTTCAATCGCCTCCCCGATCGTGATGGTCGCATGAATCGGTCCATGAACGGAGACCCGATCGGTCAGATCTTCCTCGAAGCGTTCCACGGTTTCGAGAATTCGCTCGGTAGACGGATTGGATCGCACGTAATCAGGCGGATAATTGAAAAGCTGCTGGGCCAGATAGAGGTCGGCGAGGTGTTTCCAGCGCCGCTGCCGCTCGGCTTCGTCGATTTCATCCTTGGTCATGTCGGGAAGAATCGCCGAGCGCAGACGCTTCACTCGAGAGGGAACCGAATCCTGCGGGTGCTGCTCGTGGAGCCATTCGTCTTCGAGCGGTGCGAGGATCGCATTGATCAGATTAGCCAGGCGCGGGGCGACATCGCCATTCTTCGCTTCGCCGAGATATTCCAGCTCCTTCAGCGCCAGCAGAGCGCCGCCGGTGCGGTAGATGCGCTCGAGCGGAGAAAGATTTTTTTGCGGCGTCCAGGTCAGCCGCGATTCGATCCCGTCGAGCACTTTCGCGGCCGCCTTTTGAATATCGCCCTGGAATCGGTAGCGAATGGCGATCGGATGCACCACGACTTTTCCGGGAGGCGAAAGCTTTCCGCGCCGCTTGGCGGCGGTGCGGGCGATCAGCGCGGTGCCGTCGAGCAGCGTGTTGATCCGATCGTTGGTGCGCGAGATGAATCCTTCGGGAAAAATGACCAGAGGCCGCTCCGCTTTCTCCAGGATTTCAATTGCGGTATTCACCGCCGTTCGGTCGATCCCCTCGCGATAGATACTGAAGGCCCCCGCACGACGCAGAATAAACGTCTGCAAGCGATTGTGGGCGAACAGATGCCAGCTCGCCATGATGAAAAACGGCGAGCCGACTTCGCGCGAAAGGCTGCCCAGCACAAACGGGTCTTCGTCACGGCAATGGTTTGGCGTCAGCAATACGCCATGCCCGGCCTTGAGCGAGTCGCGCAACCGATCGGAATGGACGAACTCGATCCGCGCAATGCCATATTTTCTTCGAAGCAATCCCGGAACGTAATGCGCAAGAAGCTTCGGCCAGAACCGCCCGCGGTGAGGCGGCACGGGAACATAAGGCTTATCGATGATAATGTTCTGCATGACTTGAAATGTCAGAGACTTCATAACGTGAGAACGTCCGGGCGCACACCTGACCTGTCCGATGGTGGCTGGCGCGAAAGGATAAAAAATTTGTAAAGCAGTTGCTTTGCTTTAGGATCACACTGTTATCTCAATTCAAAAGGGGTTCCAAGTGGCTGCAAAAAAGATTCGATCCGTTACTGCGAAGAAAGAGGCCGCAAGCTCCAATGGAGCGATCAATGCCTGGCCGGATGACCCATCATCCGGTCTTCTGATGTTTCAGGCGCCCGTCCCGGATTTAATGGCGGGTCCGCTTAAGTTTCATATTAACGGCACGCAATATCCCGCCCAGACCTATGATCCGGGCACAGACGAATTTCGTTTCTGGAACGCAGCGGTGGCGTTACGCCGCGGTGGAGATTTTTGGGCGCCGCTGTTGAACGTTCCGCAATGGCAACCCGGGGCGGTACTCCCGGTCGGATTGGATGAGGGGGAAGACCTGAATGCGTATTACGATCGCGAGCATCTGGCGTTTTTCCACGAATTGGTCGGCGAGACGACCTACTATTCCGGCGAGAGTCCGGACGTGCTCTGCCACGAGATGGGGCACGCCTGCCTTGACGCGCATCGGCCGGAGCTTTGGGGTGCGCCGTTTATCGAAGTTGGATCCTTTCATGAGTCTTTCGCGGATATCAGCGCGATCCTGTCCCAATTACAGCTTCCATCGGTGAGAGCGGCCGCTTTGGCCGGCCTGCGCGACGACGTCGCGTCACCGTTGTCACGGCTTGCCGAACAACTGGGCTTTGCGATTCGACAGGTATCGCCGACGTCCGTGGATGCCGATTGCCTTCGCAACGCATACAACAGCTTTACTTACATCGACCCCCAAACCCTTCCAAACTCAGCGCCGGCAACGCAGATTTGCGCCGAGATCCACTCCTTTTCCCGAGTCTTTACCGGCGCGGTCTACGACATCCTCTCCGGCATGCTGAAAATCAGATCGAGCAATCCCACTGACGCGGACCTGCAACAAGTGGCCAACGATTTCGCGGTGCTTTTATTAACCGCTACGGCGGCAGCGCCAGTCCAGCCCGACTACTACGCTCAGGTCGCCGCGCACATCATCGATGCTGATTCGGCAAATGGCGGAACATACAGATCCGCATTGACTGATACTTTCGTAAAGCGGCAAATCGTTCCCCAATCGGCGGTCACCGGGTTGGCGCGGGTTAATCCCAAGGTGCCGTTGAAAAGTGCATTCAGTATGAGTGTGTCTGCTGAGCGGCCGGTTCTGTCCCACGTTTATCGAATCAAACTCTCCGGTGATGAGTTCGGCCTGGGGCCGCAGACGCTCACGGTACGCGCCCCGGCGGAGCGCAAGCCATTCGTGATGGTGGCAGCCTCGCTTTATCACGATCGGACAGAGCCGGACGCAGTAGAGCGGGCGACGGGCCGGTTCGTGCGGATGCTCTTTGCCAACGACAGGGTGGACAGGACTTCCAGGGTGGCCAAAATCGCCAAAGATTCCCCGCGCAAGCAATTACGAAAAACTCACGTTCTGATTGACACTCCAGATGGGCCCGAACTGGTGCGTCGCCTGTTTCACTGTGGATGCGGCGTTGGATAAACCTTGACCCTGCCGGAATTATCGCAAAAGCTACGAACGGCTCGAAAAACCGCATTTACCGATCAAACTCTGCCCCTCGCTGTCGTATTCGGAGGCGTCGGCCTCGGATTCCGCGAAGTTTTTCCGACATTGGCTTGGCTCGCGGCGGTATCCGGCATAACATTTTGTTTCCGAAAGGAAGCGTCATGGTCGACAAGCCAGCCAGGCAGACAACCGAGCCGGATGCCGCCGCGGTCAACGCCGATGGGCAAGATCTTGAGATCGCATCAGTCGCTTCGGCACTTCCACCGCTAACCGCCGAAGAAATCGAACAGGCCAAAAAGAAGTTTGAGGAGGGCGTTATCAGTCGGGGTGAAGCCGTCGAAGCCGGCAAAACACTCCCGCCCGGAGCGACCCACGAAATTGTAGGCCATAGTCCCGATGGTTCGCCCATCTTGAAGCGACGGCGATTTTCCCTCCGATGATTTATGGCAGCGTTTGGACCGTGTGCGCAGCCAAATCAATGGAAAATCGATCGAGAACATTTCCAACCACCTGCGCGCGGCGACGTACGGAGCTGATGAATAGGTTCCAGCGATTTGCGTTTTGCTCACCTCGAGGCGGAGAAAACCAAAGTTATCCTGGTCATAGCTCTCGAGGGTGAGGCTATTTGCAAGCTTCAAAGGTGCGGTTGGGTTGCCCCCTTTGATTTTGTGAAGTTTACCAAGTTTCGTATAGCCTCCAGCGCCAGCGACCACGCACGGAATCTGGAGTGGGCCGTTCGGGCCTGGTATCCCTTTTGTAAATCGCTGATAGTTATGAACATGTCCCGACAGGATCAAGTTAGGATAGCGACCGGTGCTCTGGAAACCGTCGAAGAGTACTTTTGATACGGCACTACTCCCGGAATGGTCGGTATCCCCTGAGAACGGCGGATGATGGACGGCCACAATCAAAGCGAGATTCGGATCGGCGGCGGTGAGTTCGCCCTTGAACCAATCAATTTGATCCTGATGGATCTCTCCCTCCGTCTCACCCACGTTTGAAAATAACCCAACGATCGTTGCAAACGGAGTGGTGAACGTCCAATACACGTTCGGCAGATCCATCTGAGTTCGGCCGGCGCTTGTTTTGAGCGAGCCGAGTTGGCCTGAATTGGCCGACATGAAGTTCTTGACCCAGCCGTCCAGAGGTGTTTTATTCGGATCTACTGCGCCATCCTGCGGGTCGTCCGGCTGACAGTCGTGGTTGCCCGGGATGGAGACGATGAAACTGGGGTAATCTTTGTACGTTTCGTAGAAGTTGGCACCGTACTTGTCGATATCGCCGGCGAAGTAGATCACATCCCCCAGGTGATAGAGAAACGCGGGCTTGCTGTTATCCGGAGAGTTCTCTGAATCTTTTGTCATCATCTCCGCGACGAAGTCCTGTTGCTGCCCGCGATAATCCCCCGTGTCCCCTACCGTGTGGAAGGCGAGAACACCCGCATCAGTAATGCTTTGGATGTCGGCCGCCAAGAGCAACTGGGATAAATCAAACCGAAAAGGCGGATTACCCAGGGGCGGCGGAAGCGGCTGGAACCCGTAGTGTGGATCGGTAAACCCCGCCGGCGCCTGGACAGGAAATGCTGCGGCTGAAGCCGCGGCTGCGGTAACTCCCGCGACGGTCGCGCCGGAAATCGGTGCAACGTGACTCTGGCGCTTTCCCTGTCCTTTGCCCTTGCTGAAAAAATCCATCGACCCCATGACCGCTCCCTTGAAAGAATTGAGATTACACGATCCGGTTGGCTCGATTGGCCAACGGACCCCTGATCCATTGAAGGTTATACTATCGTTATCATACACAAAGAAATTCCACGAAAGCTTACGACATGTGGAGATTGTCTTTATCCCAATAGGACCGAGGCTCGCGGATGCAATCGTTATCGCAGTGAGACGCAGGCAACCAGGCGGCCCGGTTGACAATTCCGGGACATCCCCGGAAAAATGGGCGATGGACGCTCAATTGCAGAACCTGAAGTTTGACGCCGCCGGGCTGAT
The DNA here is from genome assembly GCA_963754335.1 of uncultured Phycisphaerales bacterium. Lineage (GTDB taxonomy): Bacteria > Planctomycetota > Phycisphaerae > Tepidisphaerales > Tepidisphaeraceae > JBBSDP01. The sequence continues at coordinate 256,523 of CAVWFQ010000003.1, read as the reverse complement.
TCCGGCGATCGTCCAGGATGACTCGTCGGGAGAAGTCCTGATGATGGCCTGGATGAACCTGGAAGCACTGGACAAAACGCTCGCCACCGGGAAGACCCATTTTTTCAGCCGCAGCCGCAATCGGCTCTGGCTCAAAGGGGAAAGCAGCGGGCACGTTCAGCGTGTGAAGTCGATCCGTACCGATTGCGACAGCGACGTCATTCTCGTGCGCAGTCGAACAGACCGGCGCTGCCTGCCACGATGGTTATTACAGTTGCTTTTATCGTGAATACGAGCCGGACGGCTGGAAGGTGATCGGACGCAAGGTGTTTGATCCGAAGACGGTTTACAAAGGCTGAGCGAGCTTTTCGCGAATCGTCTGCTTTCGACCGGGAATCTCCGTGACTTCCACCCTGCAACAAAAAGATCTGCCGGCGGATATCGGTCTTACCACCAATCGCCATCGGGCGGATCGCAAGATCGCCTTGGGGCTGCTGGTCGCTTACGCCTTGCTCATCTGGATCGGTTACGGCGAGCTTCGCGACCCGGCCACCATGATGAGCGGGCAGGAACTCAGTTACGATCGCTCGGCCTTTCTCGCGGTCAACGCCGCAACGCTGACCGGCTTTTCACAGGCAGTTGGCATGAGCGAGTTCCGGCCCGACAGCAGCCGCGGACCAGGAACCGTGCTCGTCCTGATCCTGGGCGGAACATTGTTCACGACGATCGTCGGAAGCATCGCGGTGGTGCGCATCGTCCGGCTTCCCTATTCGACTGGACGAATCGTGACAGCGGCGGTCGTTTCGGCGCTCTTTGCGGTATTGCTCGGCGCGGCGGCAATGATCAGCCCGGAACGGCGACTCTTCGATTCGGTCTTCCAGGCCGCCGCCGCGTTTGGGAACTGCGGGCTCTCTTTCGGGCACGTCGGATCGGTGGCTGATCCGCGCTCCTATCTCCTGGTGTTGCTTGCGCTGTCCGGCGGGCTTGGACTGCCGGTCCTGATGGAGTTGTACGACCTGCTCCTGACAGGTCGCCGGATTTCGACCCACGCCCGAAGCGTGTTGATCTTCTCCGCGGGGATCTACCTGTTTGGCTTCCTGTTGCTCCTCGCCACGCAGCGGGCGGCCTTGGTCCGGCCAAACTGGTTCAAGTGGCAGCAGGTCCTTGCGACCAGTTCGATCGAGGCGATCAATTCCCGAACCGCCGGCATGCATTTCGAACTGATCGGCGGTCTACCGCAGGCCGCACAATGGGCGCTGATCCTGCTCATGATTGTCGGCGCCAATCCGGCCGGCACCGGCGGCGGGCTCAATAGCACAACGGTCGTCCAGCTTTTCCGCGGGCTGCGCGATGTGCTGCGGGGAAGGCCGGTCGGCCCGCGCCTTCGGCATCGCCCTGACCTGGATAACGCTGTACGGAACGATGGTTTGCGGATTTCTGCTCGTGATGCTGAGTCTCGATCAGGAATTGCCGCCGGATCGACAACTGTTCGCCGTCATCAGCGCCGCCAGTAACGTCGGTCTGGCCCAGGACACGCTTTCGACCGTCGGTCCGCCGCTTTATCTGCTGACCGTCCTGATGATCATGGGGCGGCTCACTCCGCTGGCGATCCTCTGGTGGATGGCGGAGACCGTTCACGATGCCGATCTGGCCGTGGGGTAGATTAGAAGCTATTTCCCAACTCTTTCACGCCGGGTCCTGCGGACCCGGATCCGGGTCCACAGGACCGCGTGACAAACATGCCAGAGAATGCAAGTAGTTAATCCATTCGAAGCGCGCACTAAGATGGGCGGGCCACAAAGGAGATCGGCGCGATGAGTTGGATAGATCATTTTCTGGGCGACAACGATGCGGCCGCCGATGATCTGGCGCACGAGCGCCGTTTGCGGCAGATTCGCCGCCCGGCGGCGGCTCCAAGCCGCAAGGATCTTGTTCAGGACGCTCAAATCCGCACGTTGGAAAAGGAAAACCACGAGCTGAAGATTTACCTGACGGCCCTTGTCCGGCTTCTTGTTCGAAAGGGAACTGTGTCGCGCGAGGAGATCGAAGAACTCGTCGGGCTGGCTGAGCGCGTGCAGAAAGAGTCGCCGGAGCACACACCCGCCCATCGCGCAGCGCTGCCGGCGCTGATCGAACCGGTGGTGGAAAACGGGGACCTCGGTGAAGGCGCGTAGGGCGGGCTCGGCCCCCTCTTTCGCTTCCTCCTGCTCCTACTCATGCTCGGTATGAATTCGGGGAGGAAGAAGAGTAGGAGTAGGAAATGCGCAAGAAAGGTTCGCCCGAGCCCACCCTGCATTTCAAATCCCACGAAACCGTGGAGACGCGTGGCTCGGTCGTTTATACTCCAGCGATGATGTCTGTTTGCGATGCGACATGGAGACCGCTCTTCGAGAAAATCTCGGCGGGAGAAGCGCTGTCATACGACGACGGCGTCGCGCTCTATCAAAGTCGCGATCTGCACGGGATCGGCCGGCTGGCAAATTTCGTTCGCGAAAAGCTGCACGGCGACCAGACCTTTTACAACCGCAACCGCCACATCAATTACACCAACGTCTGTGCGCTCAGTTGCAAGTTCTGCTGCTTCTATCGCAAGCGGGGTGAAGACGGCGCGTACGAAATGCCGGTGGAGCAGGTCGTCGCCACCGCGCAAAAGGCCGCCGACAGCGGCGCCACCGAAGTCCACATCGTCGGCGGACTGCATCCGTGGCTGAAATTCGACTATTACCTCGACATGCTGCGCGGCATTCGCTCGCAATGCCCGGACCTGCACATCAAGGCTTTCACCGCGATCGAGATCGTCCATTTCACGCGCATTGCGCGCACCGGCGTACGCGAGGTGCTGAGCGCTCTTCGCAACGCGGGCCTCGGCAGCATGCCCGGCGGCGGCGCGGAAATTTTCGACGACCGCGTGCACGACGAAGTCTTCAAGGGCAAAGTGCGAGCCGACAAATGGTTTGAAGTGCATCGCACTGCTCACAGCCTTGGCATCTTCACCAACGCCACGATGCTCTACGGCCACGTCGAGCGGCCCGAGGAGCGGATTGGGCACTTGATCAAGTTGCGCGAACTTCAGGCCGAGTCACTCGCGGCCGCGCGCGACACCGGCGGTAAATCCGCCTGGTTCAACTGCATGATCCCCCTCTCGTTCATCCCCGAACAAAGTGAACTGGGTTATCTCCCGGGCCCGACCGGGCTGACGGACCTCAAGACACTCGCCATCGCCCGGCTCATGCTGCACAACATCGCACACATCAAGGCGTTCTGGATCATGCAGGGGATCGGCCTCTCGCAAGTGGCGCTCGACTGGGGTTGCGATGACCTGGACGGCACGGTTGTCTGGTACGACATCACGAAGCGGGGAACCGACGGCACGCACCAGGAATTTCACGTGAACGACATTCGCCGGCTGATTCGCGAAGCCGGGCGAATGCCAGTGGAGCGCGATACGATTTATCGCCCCGTTCGGCGCGATCCCGCTTCCGATCGCGTCATCGCTCCCGAACCGGCTCTCGTTTAAATCGTTGCTCGATGATTCATCCACCGGTCGATTGTGGACGAGCCGTGGAGAGATTGATTCAACGAACACAAGTCGTGCGCGCCCCGATTCGGCTGGGATACAACCCTTCTTCCGAGGCATCGCTCTTCAACTGATCGAATAGCCCCTGAAAACCAGCGCGGCTGTGGCCGTAAACGGATTAAGAGTTAAACCACGGATGGGCGTCGAGTAGAGCAGAGGCGCATAGCACGATGACTGAGCTGGATATCCCATTGTCCTTTAAGCGTCTGGGTGGACGCGCTGGTCTCGCCTATGTTTCCTTTGCCCTCTCTAAAATTCCGTACGGCGGGTTTTCCCCAGTACGGCTTCAAACCGGATCCGCCAACCGCAACCTTCGCCGCGCGGGTACGACCCGTCGGCTTATAAGCGGCCAGTGGAAACGCTTTGATCCCTGTAGCCCTTGCGGGCAATATAGCGGGATCTCATTCGGTTCCTTCCGGTCCAGAGGCCCTTGGCTCGTCAACGGGTTATGTTGTCCCGCCGAGTCGTCGCTTACTATGGCCTCATCCGAGGCCCTCGGTCCCTCCCGTCGGTTTATGGATTATCCGACGGGTCTTTGCCCTTCCGGGCCAGGATCGAGGGATTCCCCGATTTACTCTGCGTGTCCTTCTCTCCGTGCCGTCTTCCGTACCCCGTCGGACCGGATGGGCCTTGGTTGTGGCTCTTCCACCCGTGTTGCCTTCGCCAAATCCGTACAGGCTCGGCGTCCGAGGAGCCATGCAAGTCGATTCACGCATGGCCGTGTAACGAGGCTGCAAAGTTCGCTTGATGCTGCGGCCCGGAGAGTTGCTTGCCCTTCATCGACAAGGGCTTTTACTTTCGAGCTTTCATTCCATGAGTCACCTCAAAAGAACGTCGAATATGACTACGCGGGTCATTCAACCAATTTCCCGCGGCCGGACTTTCGCCGGCTGGACACGCAGCATTACGGGCTGCGAACGGATTTCACGGATGGGAGAAAAAGGGGTTAGCTTGCTCTCACCCTTCTTTTCTTATCCGTGAAATCCGTGAAGATGTAGGAAGCAGAGGGGCTTCTCCAGCCGCCGCGGTAAGCTGTGTTTTGCCGACGCAGCCAACCCATGACGAAAGGAGAAGCCCATGCGTACGGAGTATTTTATCACGATGGACACGCATTGCCGAACCACTGACGCTTGCATCAAAACCGCTCGCGGCAAACTGGTGCGGCGCGTCCATTTACCGACTGGAATCCCGCAACTGCGTGAGATGATCGAATCGGTTCCGCGCCCTCGACGTCTATGTTTCGAGGAGAGTTCGATGGCCAGTTGGCTCTACCGCAACCTCAAGCAGTGCGTAGACGAATTGATCGTTTGCGATCCGCGTCGCAACGCCCATATCGCCAAGGACGGAGACAAGGACGACCCGATCGACGCCGAGAAGCTCAACGACCTTTACCGCGGCGGATTCCTCAAGCCCGTCCACCAACTCGATTGCGTGGAAAGGGTTTCCGTCAAGCAGATCATCGGGATGTACCACGACCGCGTGGCGCACCGCGTCAGCGAAGGCAACCGTCTGCTGTCGCTGGGCAAACGTTGGGGGGTGATGCTGCATCGCTCGAGTCTGATGAAGGCCGACGGCCACAAATCGCTGAAGTCGATCTTGGAGGAGGCCGCCGTTCCGCAAGAAATTGTGATGCTCGCGGAGGACCTCCGCCAAGGCGTTGTCCACGCTGTCGAGCAGGAGGAGTCGCTCTACAGCCAGGTATGTCGCATCGTCCGCGGGCACAAGGTGATGACACGGGTATCGGAGATGCCTGGCTATGGCCCGATCCGCACCGCCACGCTGATCAGCTACCTGGACACGCCCTGGCGTTTCAAGAGCAAATCAGCTCTGTGGAAGTATGTGGGAATCGGCCTGCGGCGGGCCAGGTCCGGCGATGGACTGTCGATCATCCAGGTCGAGCAATCCTGTAATCGGTTGTTGCGCAACGTCGTAATTGGAGCCGCGAAGACCGTCATCCAACAGAAGGAGAACGTGTTTGCCGAGCGATACGCCCAATGGATCCGAGCCGGGATGTCGTCTCGTAATGCGCGCCGCAACGTCGCCCGCGATCAGGTGACGGCGGTGTGGGGCATGTGGAAAACGGACCGTGCCTTTGACGCGAAGTTGATCTGAGTTCCTTGCGTTGTGGAGTAACCCGGATGACCGGCCAGACATAGATTGTGCTGCGAATATGGGTCCAGTGCAGGAGTTCCAGGATGGGCACTGCCGCCGATCAAGAGCGGCCCGATCTGTGAATGAACCCCGCTGGATGTTGTGCTACGCCCAGACAAGTCCTCATGAACCCCGCAAGGGAGTTCCCGATAGGTGTTTGAGCGACGCCTCCCAAGGCGACCTCCAGGCTGTGAGGATCAATGCAGCGGATAACAAATGATGCCTGACGGAAACATCCTGGCCATGACTGATTGAACGCATCAACTTCGGCGACCAAGGCGCCAAACCACGAACACTGCGCCCCAGGAAGTCGAAAAAGGAAAAAGATGGCGCAGCCGGAGATTCCCTGTTGACTTCCTGCTTCCTATAGGTGCCCATCCGTGGTTCAATCCTCTTGCTCAGTTCTGGGCTTCGATTGGGACTTGGGAGTCTTTTCAAGCCGCGAAGAATTGAGCGGATTGTGGTACAGAGCGGGCGGAGAGCCGAGACGTAGTGCGCCATCATTTGTCTCTGTGGTCTCTGTGATCCTCAGTGCTCTCTGTGGCCATTCAGTCCGAAGGGGAAATCCGTTGTTTCGGAACGTGTGTTAGCGTATTGTTCGCTGAGTGGAAGGAGCCGCTATGAGCCAGTTGGTCGATTCGTCGTTGGCTTCGCAATTCGAGAAGCTGCCCCCCCACTCCCGCGACGCGGAAATGTGCCTGCTGGCGTCGATGATGCTCGACAAGGAGATCATCGGACAAGCCGTGCAGATGGTGGACCGCGAAGCCTTCTTTCAGGCGGATCATCAGGTCATCTTTGATGTTCTTTTGAAGCTGTACGAGCAGAACCGCCCAATCGATGCCGTCATCGTGCGCGAAGAGCTCTCCAAGCGGCAGTTACTCGAGGAGGTCGGCGGGTCCGCGTACCTGGCCTCACTGCTGGGAATGGTTCCGTCGGCCGCGCACGGCGGCCACTACGCAAGCATTGTTCGCGAGAAGGCGATGCTTCGTCAGCTCATTGGGGCAAGCAACGAGATTCTTCGCGACGCCTACGCGCCCACGAGCAGGCGGACGTCGTTCTGGACCGGGCCGAGAAGCGAATTTTTGAAATCGCGGAGAAAAAGATTTCCGGATCGATCGCCGGGATCGGCGAAATCGCCATGGAAGTCTACGAGATGCTCGAGGACAAGGGACGCCGCGGGATCGAAAGCGGCTTCAGCGAAATCGACGAAATGCTGAACGGCCTGCAAAATGGCGAGATGATCATCGTCGCGGCGCGTCCTTCGATGGGAAAGACCGCCCTTGCGATGAACATCATCGAGCACATCGCCGCCGACAACATGCTCCCCTGTGCCGTTTTTTCCCTGGAAATGAGCAAGCAACAACTCGCTCAACGGTTACTCTGCAGCCGGGGAGGAATCGATGCGCAGAAGGTGCGGCGAGGTCTGCTGCAGCCGTCGGAATTTCATCACCTGGCCCAGATCGTCAACGATTTGTCGCGGGCGCCGATCTGGGTGGACGATTCTCCGGGGCTGACCATTCTCGAGCTTCGCGCCAAGGCCCGCCGGCTCAAGCTGCAGCATGACATCAAGTGCATCATGATTGACTACATGCAGCTGATGGACAATCCCGGCGTCGAGAGCCGCCAGCAGCAGATCAGCGAAATTTCCCGCGGCATCAAGGCAGTGGCTCGCGAATTGAACGTTCCCGTGATTTGCCTGTCGCAGCTCAACCGCCAGTCGGAAGGTCGCGACGGGCATCGCCCGCGAATGAGCGACCTGCGCGAGTCCGGCTCAATCGAGCAGGATGCGGACGTCATCATGCTGCTGCATCGCGAAGATTATTACAAAATGAGCGAGCCAGATTTTCAGCCGGACAATACCGCCGAAGTAATCATCGCCAAGCAGCGAAACGGGCCAACGGGAACCGTCAAGCTGACGTTCCTGAATAAGACCACGCGTTTCGTGAACCATTCCATGCAGAATGATCCGTTCGCGTAGCGCCCTTGCTGGCATCGCGCGGTCGACATCCCGATCCTTATGAGAACCGGGAAGCTGACTTCGTTTTACGCAAAAGCGGATCACCTTTGGACGATGTTTCCAATCCCTGCACTTTCGGCTAGATCCGTGCTAGGATCGCGGGTGAAAGGGGTTCTGATGAACATTAGCATTTCCATACCCGACAGCTCGAAAAACGAGCCGTAGCGTCAGGCCAGCCCCTGCCCGCGTTCGTGTCACAGCTGGTCATCACGTTTACCGGCCGGCCGACTCCCATCGAGGAGTTAAGCGGTGAAATCGGGCATCGTTTTCGAGAGAGCGGAATCACGGAAGATGAACTTGCCGCAGACCTCGAACAGGCCAAACACGAATTGCGTGCCGAGCGACGGAAACGAAATGGCACATGAGTCACATCGACCCTGAGCGAGTCGTCTTTGAAAAGACTGCATGAATGGGGCAACTCAATTCGGTCCGTTATTTCTCTGTGATCTCTGCGCCTCTGTGGTAAATAATCTGGTGAAAAATCAATGATCACCGGCGAACTCAAATCCAAGGTCGATCGCATCTGGGATACGATGTGGTCCGGCGACATTTCCAATCCGCTTTCAGTCATCGAACAGCCTACGCATCACATAAAAGATGCGATTTTCGTGATGCCCACGCCGCGCGTGCTCGCCCACGTGGTCGATCAGCTCGACGCCATCGACATTGCCGATCGCGACACCAAGGGGGATCTGTACGAATACATGCTGGGCAAGATCGCCTCCGCCCGGCAAAACGGGAGTCGCTTACGAAGCTGCCGAATACGATTCGCCGAAGGTGATTCTTTCGAGGCTGGCAAAGCTGGAGGAGGAGATTGCGATGGGACGCAAAGAGTTGGAAGAGATGTTGGAAACCTCAACCGCCGGTGGGTAACATATCGTTATGCAGGTATCGGATCGGATTACCATTGATGCCAACCAGTGCGGTGGCCGTCCGTGCATCCGCGGGTTGCGGTTCCGTGTGGCCGATCTGCTTGAACTGCTCGCCGCCGGAGCCTCTCATGAGGAGATACTGGCGGACTATTCATTCCTCGAACCTGCCGATATTCAGGCATCGCTGTTGTACGCGGCACGACTGGCGGACCACGCCGTCGTACCGGCGGCGTGAAGTTCCTCGTCGACAATCAGTTGCCGGCGGCACTGGCCAAGTGGCTCGGGGGAATTGGCGTGCAGGCTGACCACGTGCTCGATCTCGGACTTGCAAACGCCCCGGACGCCGTGATCTGGGCACGCGCGTCGATGGATCAGAGTATTGTGGTTTCCAAGGACGACGATTTTTTCCTGCTGGCGAACCAGGCGGGGGCCACCGGCCGGGTCTTGTGGGTCCGTGTCGGAAACTGCCGAACGCAGGCCCTGCTCGCCCGTTTCGCCGTCGCATGGCCGTCGCTGCAAAGCGCCTTTGCGTCAGGACAGCGGATTGTGGAATTGAGGTAACGTGAAGTGGCGTACGAAGCCGTCGAATACGATCCGCCAAAGGTGATTCTTTCGCGGCTGGCGAAGCGGAAGAAGAGATTGAGAAAGGGCGGAAGGAGTTCTTCATGATGCCCACGCCGCGCGTGCTCGCGAACGTGGTCGATCAGCTCGACGCCATCGACATGGCCGACCGCGACACCAAGGGCGATCTGTACGAATACATCCTGGGCAAGATCGCCAGCGCCGGGCAGAATGGGCAGTTCCGCACGCCCCGGCACATCCGCCTGATGGTCGAGATGACCGCCCCCACGCCGAAGGACGTCATCTGCGATCCCGCCTGCGGCACGGCGGGGTTTCTCATCGCCGCCTCCGAGCATCTCGTCGCCCATCACAGTGATTCGATCTACAAGACCGAGGAATCGCGCAAGAAGTTCAACTCCGGCACCTTCCACGGCTACGACTTTGATTCGACCACGCTCGGCATCGGCTCGATGAACAGCCTACTACACGGCGTCGAAAACCCCGACATCCGCTACCGCGACTCGCTCGCGCAGTCGGCCGGCGGGGGAAAGAGTAAGGACGCCCACGAACTATCTGTCCTCGTTTATCCGCAGGTGCACAAAAACGACGCGAAGGTCGCGCGTCTCGAGGATATGGCGGCAGTTGGTAATTTGTCGCGAGGCGATCCGGCGGATTGGGTGCGAGCCGTGAGGGAAGTCTTACAGTTTCCCGATTCGCCCATATCCCTGCGAGGAAAAACATGGATGGTGAAGAATCGTGAGGCACTTTGGGAGCTTCTTGCGACTCGTCTATTCTCAGAACATTTGAAAATGTTGGGCAAGATCGCCAGAGTTGTCTTGTCCGAGTCGGATCCGCAATTCGAGCTTGATCGAGAACAGAGATTCGCGGCTGCAGTTTATGGAAAGACTTTAGAGCACTCGCAGGCACTCCGTCGAGGGATGGCCGAGACGCTGGCGCTTTTGGGCTGCAAGGGGGCACTTCTGACGAATTGTCCGGTCGGCGATGCGGGCGATCTGGCGACGATCGTTATTCGCGAAATATTACATTCGGCAGACTGGATGCGGTGGGGTAGCCTCAACGATCTTCTTCCCCTCCTTGCTGAAGCATCGCCGACGGCGTTCCTCGACGCAGTCGAGCACGCACTATCGAGCGTCCCTTGCCCATTCGATCGTCTATTCGCAGAGGAAGGCGGCGCGATGGGCGGCCGAAACTACGTCACCGGGCTGCTGTGGGCGCTTGAGGTCCTGGCGTGGGAGGATCAGTTCTTGGTACGCGGAACTGTTTCCTTAGCGCGCTCGCAGCGCGCAACGCGGGAGGGCAACTCGCATTTTTATACATTTTTCGCGCGGGATGAATTCGAGAAAGGTTTTTTATCGAATTCGGCGGCGCGGAAAGTTCTCGGTCAAGCTCGGGTATTGGTGCAGACGGTCCGTCGAGGAGCGAGAAGCATTATTGCGGGTCGATCGGAACCTTGTACCAGGTGGCGTTCCCGCCAACCCAGCCGCCGATGTCGATCGACGCGAAGTCATACCAGGTGACTTGGCCGGCCTCGAACATGAAATTTGAGCCCACAGGCACATTGCCGAATAGGGAATGTGACCGCCCCAGCTCTTTGTGGGACGACCCAGATCGCACACTTCTGGGCAAATGAATTCGGAATTTTGAACAGGAGCTAACGGAGGAAGCAGAGGAATGCGGGTTTTGGTCCTTCTCTGTTGCCTCTGTTAACTCCTGTTCAAATTCTTCCGCCAGTCAGCACAGTGGATGTGAACAGCAGGTAATTGAACTCCTCGATGCTTCGTGAAACCGCCAAAACGAAGGGCTGACACAAAGCGCGCCCGAGCTATTCGGTCTTCTGGTGATTTTATCACCATCGGTCGCTAATTTCACTTGAATGCAAATCCTCAAGGAACTCTGTTCACTTCCCACCGCTCCATTCGTCGAAACCGCCGTCGTGCGGTATGTGGAGCGGTTTGTCGAACTTCGCCCGAAACTGCGGCTTTCCCGGGATCGGGCCGGAAATTTGTTGATCGAATTGCCCGCCGCCGGCGCACGATCGCCGCGCTGGGTCTTTACGGCGCACATGGATCATCCGGGGTTTGTCGCCCGGCGGATGCGCGACGCCCGAACGCTCGAAGCCGATTTCCGCGGCGGAGTTCGCGGCGAGTACTTCAACGGCGCGGCGGTCCGATTCTTTTCCGGCCAGCGCGAAATCACCGGCGTGGTGAAATCGCATTCCGTTCCCAAATCCGACCGGCCTTATCCCGATCGCGCCGTGATCCGCGTTGCAGCGCCCGTTGCTCCCGGGTCGGCGGGGATGTGGGACCAGGGAATCGCCCGCATCACGCGCGGCAAATTTCACTCCCGCGTCTGCGATGACCTGGCGGGGGCCGCCGCCGCGCTGCAAATGCTCGATCAATTAGCGCGTAGGCCGCCGAAAGTGACCGTCGCGGTCCTGCTGACCCGCGCGGAGGAAGAAGGATTCATCGGCGCGATCGCCGCCTCGATCAGGCCCGCGCTACTGCGAAAAACAGATCGGCTGATCGCGATCGAATGCTCGGCGATGCAGCCATTCGCGCCGCAGGGGAAGGGTCCGATCATCCGCATCGGCGATAAAACCAGCGTCTTCAACTCGAGCCTGAGCTATTTCATCACGCAGCAGGCCGCGGCGCTGGGAAAATCAGACAAGACTTTCCATTACCAGCGTGCGCTCATGCCCGGCGGCACGTGCGAAGCGACTGTTTACGATGTCTACGGCTTCATCGCCGCTTCAATCTGCGTCGCGCTTGGGAATTATCACAACATGAATGTCGCCAGGAAACGAATCGCGCCGGAATTCATCGATGTTTCGGACTGGACGAACATGGTCAAGCTGTTCGTGCGAATCGCGCGTACCGGTCATCGTTACGAGCCGGGGCACAAAGCCCTCAGGCAAAGGATTGAAAAGCGATACCGGAAACTGGAGCATTTGCTCAAAGCCGCGATACGCACTTGAAATTCTGATCCGTCATTTGCGCACGGTTGGCGTGCCGCGGTAGACGGCCTCCAGGCCCAGCGCGCTCATCAGACGATCCTGAACGTCACGGATGATCGAATAGTGCCACCACGGCGACGTACGGGACAGGTTCCGCAATCGAACGTCATACCCATTGGCTGAGGGAACCGCGCATCGGGGAAGGTTGTGGCGATCGATCCCGTCACAACCAATCAATGTGATCCGCTTGAATCCGCAATACCAGGCGAAGTGGAGAAGCGAATGGATGGTGCCGGTATTCGTATAGAGTTCCCGTAATGCAGCGATTTCATCCCGGCTTGCGCGGAGAAGATCCATGCGGTTTCCCGGAGTCCGTTGATAGAAGGCGACCGCGCCGTCGTGCCCGAGGACGGGACTCGACTCCGAAAACACGTCGCCGTTTACGGGGAGAACTGCCGTGGCCCGGATCGCGCCGTTTAACCAGACGCGCATCGTCGCGTCGTGCGCGAAGAAAAAAGTTTCGGATCGCGCGTACTTTTCCAGGCAGACGGCGTCATTGACAAAAAAGATGGGATCGGAGAAGTCTGTGAGTTCCTCGTAATCGAATCGAGTCGGACCGCGCCCGACGACGTAACAGGAACCTCCGGCGTAACGATTGTTAAATCCGGCGAATGACTTTTCTGCGGCATTGGGAAACCGGGGCGGCATTTTCCGGGGCGGTGCGCATCTGCCGTCTGGCATATCGCTTCGGAATTGGGTTCGTTGGAAATCATCAACGCCACATCGCATGATTTGTTATCGGTCCTGATGCGAGGAAAAATTTCGTGTTGCCGGTTTCTTACGAACAAGCAATTTTCATCGCCCGCCAGCATCTCGAAAGCGGCAGGATCTCCCAGGCCGAAGACCTGTGCCGCCGCCTCCTGCTCGAGCAGCCGAAACGAGCCGATGCGGTTCACCTGCTGGGCGTTGCGGCATCCCTGGCCGGCAGACAGGAGCAGGCCATTATTTTTTTCCGCCGGGCAACCGCGGTCGATCCGCATTTTGTTCAGGCTCATGTGGATCTCGGGAATGCGTGCCGGGATTGCGGCCGCTCGGACGATGCGATCGCCGCCTATCGGGATGCAATCCACCTCGAACCGCTGATGATCGCCGCCCATGCGGGAATGGGTGACGTATATCGGCGGAAAGGAGATTGGGTGCAGTCCATTGCCGCCTACAAGGCGGCGATTGAGATCCAGCCGAACATCGCCGAAATCCAAAACAACCTCGGCATCGCCTTGAGCGATAGCGGAAAGCCGGATGACGCAATCGTTTGTTATCGCCGGGCGATCGAACTTAGACCGGATTTCGCCAAGGCGCACTTCAACCTGGGAAATGCGCTGCGGGATCAGGACAAATTGGAGGAGGCGATTGCATCGTATCGTCGCGCCGTCGAGATCCAACCCGGGTTTTCGGAAGCTCACAGCAACCTCGGAACGGCCTTGAAAGCGAGCGGACAAATCTCCGCCGCAATCCGCGCCTATGACGAGGCGATCCGCGCCAACCCGGAATTGCCGGAATCCCACTGGAATCGTTCCCTGGCCTTTCTGATTCAAGGCGATTACGAGCGGGGTTGGGCTGAATACGAATGGCGGCATCGTTGCGCTTCCGCAACCAACCGCCCGGAGATCCAGTGGAATGGCGAAGACCTCAATGGCAAAACGATTCTCCTCCATGCCGAGGCCGGCCAGGGGGACACGATTCAATTCGTCCGGTATGTCCCCATGGTGGCCGGGCTGGGGGCGCGGATCGTGCTGGAGTGTCAGCCGGAGTTGTGCCGGTTGCTCCGCGGATTGGCGGGGCTGACGGCGGTGATCCCGTTCGGTCAGCCGGTGCCGGCATTTGATGTTCACTGCCCGCTGATGAGCCTTCCGCGCGTTTTTGGCACGCGGCTGGAATCGATTCCGCGAGAGGTCCCGTATCTAGCGCCCGAGCCGAATATTTCGGATCGATGGAAGCGGATATTGAAGCCCGCAAATGGCCGAAGACGGATCGGCCTCGTTTGGGCCGGCCGTTCGGAGCACCAATACGATCGCGCACGCTCGATAATGCTTCGCGATCTGGCGCCGCTGGCGGAAATCGATGGTCTCGAATTCTACTCGCTTCAGAAAGGCGCTGCCGCGGAACAGGCGCTCGATCCGCCGGAAGGAATGAAGCTGATAAACCACACCGCGATGTTCACCGATTTCGCGGAAACGGCGGGTCTGGTCTCGAACCTCGATTTAGTGATCGCGGTGGATACGGCCGTCGCGCACCTCGCCGCCGCGCTCGGCCGGCCGACATGGATCCTGCTCGCCTACGCGCCAGACTGGCGCTGGCTTCTCGAGCGACTGGACTCGCCATGGTATCCGAGTATCCGACTGTTCAGGCAGGAGTCCATCGGAGACTGGACCGGCGTGATACGTGACGTTTGCCGAAATCTAGCGTCTTCGTCGTAACCGGAGCGTGTGGATCTATGCAGTTCCCTCAAGCGGGATCATATCCCTTTCCACCCCACGGATGGCACCGACCGATGCGCTTTAATGCTTTCCATCCGCCGCGTAGCGCGCCGTATTTATTCACTGCATCGATCGCATATTGACTGCAGGACGGATGAAATCGGCAAGTGCCCACAAAGAGCCGGCCCAGCGTGGCGCGGTAAAGAACAACGAGTTGGATCGCGAACCACCGCATTAATCGGTCGGAGCAACGCGCGGAGCAGGCGTTTGATTCGATTCTGCCGGCGCCGATTTCCGATCCCAGAGAATTTGAAGCTTCCGCGTCAATGTCCGGAGTAAATGCTGATATTCATCGATTTTCTTTAAATCGTGCTGACGGACCACAGCCACCCAATCAAAGCCGGACGGAAGCTCATGCTGGATGTGGCGATACGCCTCCCGCAAGAGCCGGCGAATCCGATTGCGCCTTACGGCGTTACCGACATGTCGCGGAGTGCTCAAACCGAGTCGGCTGAACGGGAGCTGATTACGTACGCCATACAGAATGATCGGGCCCTGCGATGCGCGGATGCGCGGCTCAAACACTGCGGCCCACGCGAGGCGCGTGCGCACATGGCGCGATTTTGGAAATCTGAAACCTTGGGGCACACGTGTATTCTAACTCAATTCAGGCGCATGAGTGTGCGCTGACTGTCAGAGCCGCGCACGCAGTAAGCGGGAATGTTCTGTCGTTGCTGAGCACTTTCCCGCTTACTTTGTGCGCGGCTCTTAAAGAATTGGGATCGCAGTTTCGATTCAATGTACGCCGCGCGAGGCGAGCCAGCGTTCGGCGTCCAATGCCGCCTTGCAACCCATGCCGGCGGCGGTGATCGCCTGCTTGTAGGTCGGATCGGCGACGTCGCCGGCGGCGAATACTCCGTCCACGCTGGTCGTCGTTCGAAACGGGTCTTTCAGAACGACAAATCCCTGCGGGTCCAATTCGAGTTGCGAGCCGAGAAAACGCGTATTGGGCGTATGGCCGATCGCGACGAACATGCCCGGCGTTTCGATATTCTGCTCTTCGGAGGTCAGCAGGTTCTTGACGCGCACCGCGGTCATTCCGGTTTTTTCGTCTCCGATGACTTCTTCCACGACCGAATTCCAGACCGGCTTGACCTTGGGATTGTTCAGCAATCGATCCGCCATGATCCGGCTCGCTCTCAGGTGGTCGCGGCGATGGACCAGATAAACCGTCTTGGCGAATTTGGTGAGATGGATCCCCTCTTCCGCCGCCGAATCACCGCCGCCGACAACGACAATGGGTTGATTGCGATAGCGCGGCAGCGCTCCGTCGCAAACAGCGCAGGCCGAAACACCATGATTTTTGAACTTGTTCTCCGATTCCAGCCCGAGATAGTTCGCACTGGCGCCGGTGGCGACGACGACCGTATGCGTCTGGATGGTTTGCCCGGCTGAATCCGTCAGTAAGAATGGACGCTGTTGAAAGTCGACGCTGATGATGTCCTCGCCGACCACGCGGGTATCGAAGCGAAGCGCCTGGTCGCGCATTTTCACCATCAGTTCCGGGCCACGAATGCCATCGGGAAAACCGGGAAAGTTTTCCACGTCGGTCGTCGCATTGAGCTGGCCGAGCGGAAGCGTGCCGCGCAATCGGTTTTCTTCGCTTATGGCGCCCTCATACAGGAGCGGCGAAAGATTCGCCCGAGCCGCATAGATCGCACAGGTCCAGGCGGCGGGACCAGATCCAATGATGACGATTTTCTCTGCCATATGTTTGTAGCGCGAGCTTCAGCCCGTCCTTAAAGTAATGCGTCAAATCTGATGAATTGTAGGAGCGAATCGGCGGGTTTGCCTGCCCTACCCGCCGCGCACCTTGGCGCAAACCGCATCGCCGACCTGCGATGTCGTCGCCTGCCCGCCCAGATCGCGGGTATGGTTTTTGGGATCGGCGGCGATCTCGCGGCAGGCCTGGTTAACCGCCTTGGCCGCTTCCGGTTGCTTGAGAAAGTCGAGCATCATCGCAACCGAAAGAAAAGTCGCGATCGGATTTGCCAGGTCTTTCCCCGCGATATCCGGGCGCTTCCATGCACCGGCTCAAACATGCTGGCCGCCTTGACGGGTCGGGTTGATGTTCCCGCTGGCCGCCATGCCCATGCCGCCCTGAATCGCGGCGCCGAGATCCGTGATGATGTCGCCGAACATGTTGGTCGTCACGATCACGTCATAAATGCTCGGCTTGGTCACCATGTACATCGTGCAGGCGTCGACATGATGATAGTCCGTGGCAATTTCGGGATATTCAGTCTTCACCTCTTCGAAGGCCCGCATGCCAGAGGTTGTGGGCGAAGCGCAGCACATTGGTCTTGGCCACCAGCGTGACCTTCTTGCGGCCGAATGCCTTTGCATATTCAAACGCGTAGCGGATGCACCGCTCCACGCCGTGCCGGGTCGTCACTTCGATCTGGTTAGCCACTTCGTGCGGCGTGTCCTTGTAGAGAAAACCGCCGTTGCCGCAGTAAAGTCCTTCGGTGTTTTCGCGAACGATCACCATATCGATGTCGGCCGGCCCTGCATTCTTCAGCGGCGTTGGGACACCGGGCAGCAGCCGGGTGGGACGAAGATTGATGTATTGATCGAGCTCGAAGCGCATCTGCAGGAGTATTTCGGTTTCGAGAATGCCCTGTGGGATCTGCGCCGACCCGCGCGGATCAGCGCCCACTGCGCCGAAGAGAATCGCATCATGGCCGGCCAGCTCCTTGAGCGCCGAATCGGGAAGAGTCTCTTTCGTTTCAAGGTAATGCTCGGCGCCGTAGGGGTAATCCGTCGTCTTGTAGGAAAAGCCGAATTTCCGCGATGCCTCCGTGAGGACGCGCAGGCCCTGCGGGATGACTTCTTTTCCCACACCGTCGCCGGGCATGACCGCAATATTCATAAGGCCGAGCACGATAGCGGCGGGTCAGCCGGGTTTCAAACGGTCGCCGGGCCCTTTCAGCGATCAATGTCGCCTTGGCTCGCGAAATGCGATTGAAAGAGAATGACCACAGAGGACACAGAGAGCGCAGAGATCACCGAGATCACATGATTCAACTTGGTTAGTTCCATGCTGCCACACGTTGCGGAACTTTTATCGGGGAGGTGAAAGAGACGTAAATTGCGACAAATGTCTCTGTGATCTCTGTGCCCCTCAGTGACCTCTGTGGCCATTCCTCCGCGAAGCGGTCATTTGAATTCACGCGCCTGACGCCCTCGCCTTTGACCTGTCTTCGCATTTGAGTAATTGCGGCTTATCACGATTTGAGTTAACAGAGGTATGACCGGATGGCGGAAGGAGTCGACTTTAAATCATGACGCGTGCGACAACGACGACCCTGGCGGTAGCGGCTGATTACGCCGATGCGATGATCGCGGCGCGACGCGCAAAGAGCTGGCTTTTCCTCATTCTCCTCCTGATTCTCCTTCTTCAAATCGGCATTTTTGTTCTCGCCCGATTCGTGCCGGCCATTCAAATCACTGCGAATGTGACGACGGCCACGACGACTGCGACGACGCCCACGCTAAGCGTCCTGCCGCCGCTTTTTCAGCAACTCGTCGCCGGGACGGATTTTCTCGGCTTCACGCTGACGATCGTGCTGGCGGTCATGCTCCTCTTGATTCTGACCATTATGCTGGTGGGCCGACTGGTGGGTGTGGCACATGTGACCAGCGCTTTCGTCTGGTGCATTTTCTTGCTGGTTCTTCTGTTTCCATGGCAGACGTTGCTTAACAGCAACGCCCAATGGATTCGTTTCACGCACGACGTGCAGGGAAACCATGCCGGCGATCTGAACGAGGTCAGCGCAGTCGGCCGCCAACGCATTCATCGCCGCGGGAGTGGCCGAGCGCGCCGAGCAGTTCCCCACGCCGGACGTTCGCATTCCTGGAGTGCTTTATACCTGGGGCGAGCTGGACCGAGATCACAACTTCAGCAACGCCGACTGGAAGCTGTCGGCCCTGAAATGGACGCGCTTCGTGGGAATGCCGGTGGTCGCCATTCTGATATTGATGAGCGTTCAGGCCCGGAGCAGCCGGGGACTTAAATTCGCGCTGGGCGAATCGGAGATGCGCGTCGAGATGACCTCCCCGCCGGCATGATCAACGGGATGTAATAAGCCGGGTAAGTTGTGCGTGGCGGATCGAACCGGCCGCACGACACTGAACCATGCGAGAAGAGCGGGGTAAAGTCATGGGCGACACGACGATCGCCGAGGCGTACAGCCTCTGGGGTACGATCGTCGGGAACGTCACCGCCGCCAGGGCGCAAAGTTTTACGTGCGCGGATCCATTTACGGCAACCTGATTGTCAAATCAGGGGGACGCGTTCACATTTTTGGCAACGTCAGCGGCAACCTGACCGTGCTGGGCGGAAAAGCCATCCACAGCGGGATCGTCGGGGGCAATGCCGTTAATCGGGGCGGGCGTCTTTATATCGAATCCGCCGCTCGCGTCCTCGGAAAAATCCGGGAAGTGGACGGCGAAACCACGATCGAGCCGCCGACGCCGTAAGGCTCAGGTTTTTACACATCTTGGCACACAAAGAACCGTCGACGCGATGAGACCCTAGCGAGCCGCGACCGTCAGGGAGCGAAGGAGTCGAGTACGTTGAAGAGCCACAGTTTCGCCAATTCATCGCTCCCTGACGGTCGCGGCTCGCTGCACACGATCTCCGAGCGAAAGTTGTGTAAAAACCAGGCCCTGACGATACCGAAAAATTTCTGTTATCGACGGGTTCGCTTGCCCGTTCCAGCACCAGCGTTCGCCGGCTCGTTCTGCGGCGATGGCGCCGCAGCCGGCTCGGATCCAACGCTGAATTTGAAGCCGTGTAACGCATCATCCGCGTCGATCCTGACTGTATGTCCATCGGCAAAATCCCCGGCGAGAATCCGCGAGGCGAGCGGGTTCTCGATGCGATGCTGAATCACGCGCTTGAGCGGCCGCGCTCCGTAGGTCGGGTCATACCCTTCCTCCGCGAGCAGTTTTTTGGCGGCATCGGAAATCGACAGCTTGAGATTCCGCTGCCCCAACCGCTTGCGCAAATGCTCCAACTGCACGTCCACGATCTTCGTGAGCTGGTCCTTCGACAGGGAATGAAAAAGGATCGTCTCATCGATGCGATTGAGGAACTCGGGGCGAAAGAACTGCTTGAGCAGATCCTGCACCGCCGCTTCGACTTCCCATTCCGGGGCCTGCTTCGTGGCGAGTTTCTGAATTTCCGCCGAGCCGATGTTGCTCGTCATGACGATGACGGTGTTCTTGAAATTGACGGTACGGCCCTGACCGTCGGTGAGGCGGCCGTCATCGAGCACCTGCAGGAGCACATTGAAGACATCGCGATGGGCTTTCTCGATCTCGTCGAAAAGGATGACGGCGTACGGATGACGGCGAACCGCCTCGGTCAGACGGCCCCCTTCTTCGTATCCAACATATCCCGGCGGCGCACCGATCAGGCGGGCGACCGAATGCTGTTCCATGAACTCGCTCATGTCGATGCGAACCATGGCGTTCTCATCGTCGAACAGGAACTCGGCCAGCGCCTTGCACAGTTCGGTTTTTCCAACACCTGTCGGACCCAGGAAAAGAAATGAGCCGATGGGCCGATTCGGATCTCCCAGGCCAGCTCGGTTTCGACGAACCGCATCGGAAACGGCTCTGATCGCTTCATCCTGCCCGATCACCCGCTCGCCGAGCCGCTCTTCCATCTTGATCAGCTTTTCGCGCTCCCCTTCAAGCATTCGGCTGATGGGCACGCCTGTCCAGCGGCTCACCACGTAGGCGATTTCATCGGCTGTCACTTCATCCTTCACGAGCGATTTGCCATCCTGCTGCAGTTCACGGAGCCGCGCCTCGGCCTGTTCGATCTTCGTGCGCAGATCGCGCATTTCGCCGTACTGAATTCGCGCGGCGACTTCCCAATTGCCCTGGCGCTGGGCGTTCTCCAGTTCCACCTGCTTGGCGTCGAGAACCTGCTGGAGCCGCTTGATTTCTTCCATCGCGGCTTTGTCCGATTCCCAGCGGGCGGTCAGTGCGGTGTTCTTTTCCTGGAGCTCGGCCAACTCGCGTTCGGCCTTGGCAACCTGCTGGCGCGAAGCCGGGTCCTTCTCCTTGCGCAGCGCTTCCAGCTCAATCTGAAGCTGCATGCTCCGGCGACGGATTTCGTCGAGTTCCGCCGGCATCGAATCGTTCTCAATGCGTAAGCGCGAAGCCGCCTCGTCGATCAGATCGATTGCCTTGTCCGGGAGGAAGCGATCACTGATGTAGCGATCGGAAAGGACCGCCGCTGCAACGATGGAGGCGTCGGTGATGCGCACGCCATGATGCGCTTCGTATCGCTGCTTGAGCCCGCGCAGAATCGTGATCGTGTCTTCGACGCTGGGCGGCTCGACGATAATGGGCTGGAACCGCCGCTCGAGGGCGGCGTCCTTCTCAATGTTCTTCCGATATTCGTCGAGGGTGGTTGCACCGATGGTGCGCAGCTCGCCCCGGGCCAAAGCCGGCTTGAGCAGGTTTCCCGCATCCATCGACCCTTCGGCTTTGCCGGCGCCGACAACCGTGTGCAATTCGTCGATAAAGAGGATGATCTCTCCCTCGCTCTGGGTGACCTCTTTGATGACGGCCTTGAGGCGATCCTCGAACTCGCCCCGATATTTCGCCCCGGCGATCAGCGCGCCCATGTCGAGCGCGATGATGCGTTTGTCCTTGAGCACCGCCGGCACATCCCCGTTGAGCATGCGGATAGCGAGCCCTTCGACGATGGCCGTCTTTCCGACGCCCGGCTCGCCGATCAGGACCGGATTGTTTTTCGTCCGCCGCGCCAGGACCTGCATCGTCCGCCGAATCTCCTCGTCACGGCCGATGACCGGATCGATTTTTCCCAGCCGAGCCATTTCCACCAGATCGCGTCCGTAACGCTCCAGGGCCTGATACTTCTGTTCGGGATTCTGGTCAGTCACGCGCTGCCCTCCCCGCACTTCCTTCAGGGCATTGAGGATGGCGTCGTGCTGCACGCCGGCGCTGCTGAGAAGATCCCGCGCCTCGCTTCGCACGTCCGCCAGCGCAAGCAGCAAATGCTCCGTGGAGACATACTCGTCCTTGAGCCGGTCGGCTTCCTTCTGCGCGTGCGTGAAAACGTCTTCGGTCGAACGGGCCATCCCGACCTGCGTGCCGGTCGCGTGTGGGAGCCGGTCAAGCTGGGCGTTAACCGAGTCGCGAATCCGGCCGACATCGGCGCCCATTTTCTGGAGCAACGGCTGCATGACTCCATCGGTTTCGTCAACCAGCGCAGAAAGCAGGTGCAGCGGGAGGATCTGTGCGTGGTTGCGCTGTTGGGCCAATTCCTGGGCATGAACGACGGCTTCCTGAGCTTTGATCGTAAATTTGTCGAATCGCATGAATTCCTCCGGGCGGACGAAGATTGTCTCAAAACCCGATGAAATTGTCCCATGCAAAGCGGAAGCCAGACCGACCCCCGTTACGCCCGGACAGCGAATCGCGGCGCAGATGCTTAATGCGGCAATATCAGATACTTGTGTACGACATTTGATGCGAAATGCGACGGGCGTGATTCAGTCATAATTGATGGTTCGACGAGATCCTGTCAACCGCGGTTTTAGGCGATAACTGACTGCAACTTTGGCAGATGCCGCGAACCCTCAAGCTGCCCTGCGGCGAGGAATCGAGCTCCTTCTTGTGGTCGGTCGAACCTTTACCGCAGGTGGCGCTTTCGAAGGCGGGGAATATCGCGCCGACTGATAGAAAAATCCCGGTATCGCAAGCAACACGGTGCAAAGGATCTCGATGCCCCATCGCGGTTTCCCCGTGGGATGATCAAGAGCGGCAATGAAAAGCTCGGATGCGGAAATCGCCATCGCAGCGCCATTGATTGCTGTGTACGCCATCACTCCCGGTTGGAAGAAGCGATAAGTCAGCATACCGACGATCAATGCAAAGATGATTGAAGCCAGAATGTTGAATGGGAAAATGCCGGCGAAAACGAGTGCTCCGAGGATCGCGGCAGCGAGACCGAAGAAAAACGCCGTGATCCATCGAATTCCAAACCAGACAACCGTTGCGAACAAAGCGCAGACGACGATCCCGCTCGCAATTCCACCGCAGATACTGAAAGAAAAGCCGATTACTCCGCCAAGGATACCCCCGAGCAAGGCGGCTTGGAGCGAGGAAACGATTCGAAAGACCTTCCACCCAAACAGCAAATAGGCCGCGCCGAACAACAGGAGCAAAGCGGCGATTGCGACGGACACGCTCTGTGTGAGATGACGGACGCCAAATGCGGCGATCGTTTGCAGGGCTTGGGCAATCGACGGATCGTTGGCAATCGAATTCAACCGAGCCCCCGCGAGATCGGTCATGATTTCTTATGCCCACCCGATGAGGACGACGCCGGGGCGGGTGTTCCGTTGTGCTGCTGATACACCAGGCCGATGATCGCCGGAATGAAGATCGCCAGCGGCAGGAGGAAGGGCTTGAGCACCATGTTTTCCGTGAGGTGCGGGGCGATCTCGCCATACTGGTAGAGCAGTGCCAGCAATCCGATGATCATCATCAATGCCCCCTGGAGGCTCGTAAACATCATCACGCAACCGCGGAAAACGATGAAAGTGAGCAGGCCGAGCGTTACCGCGCCGATGGTTGCGCCGGCCCACATGAAATTGGGGTCGAGCTCGCACATGCGCCAGATGTTTGCGCCGAGGAGTGCCCCGAAAAGGCCGCCCATAATTGCGACGGCCCATTTCATGAGCGGCCAGGTCAAGGCCGCCGCGGCAAACGCTCCCACAATGGCCAGCGGCAACTCGGCGTGAATGTTTTCACCCAACGTCGAGCCGATCGACGCTCCGAGAATCGCGGCATTGACGATGATCAACCCCTTGTATCCTTTATAGCCCCAGAAAAGATAGACCGCACCGGCGAGCAGCAGCAGCGTAGCCAGCCCGGGCCTCATGTTTTGACAAATCGAGATCAAATCACCCTGGGCCGGCCAATGGTGCGGGAGGGCAATCGCATCGGCGGCGTGCGTCGCGCGGGCCGCCGCGGTGTGGGCGTGGGTCGCGTAATATCCGGATGGGTCTGGCGTTTGAGTGGATTGGTATGTCACGCGTCACTCCTTTCCGTCAGGCGTTGGCGACCTGGGCGACGCCGACGCGCTGCGTCGCGTCCTCGGATGAATGTGAAATGGGTCGTCGCTCAACGGCCTTGCGTTCAACCAGGGGACTTTCCGGCAGCAACCACCACTGAAGCCCCGCACCCACTCCCACGATGCCCAAAAGTCCCGCGACCTGAGCCGATATCGACGGCGCGATCGCATCGATCCAGGCCGATTGAATTCCGTGGACGGCAATCACTCCCATCACAAAGGCGAGGGTCGTTCCAATCAGGCTGTACGTCATGCACTTGCTGAATTTAGGCCAGAAGACGCTGGCAACCACGCTCGCCGTGAGGGCGGCCGCGCAGGCCAGCGGCAATTTTGGATTCAGCGGCGCCGGCAAGGCCTGCCAAAGCGCGGAAAAGGAATCGCGAAGATTTCCATGCCATTGCGGCATCGGCAGGGTCGCGCCATGGCCCAACGCCAGCCAGACGGCAACGCCGCTCCACGAAACCAGAACCAGTGCAAGCCATAAGCCGACCCAGGTACGGTGGAGGAGATATCCGCTCAGGCCCAGCAGCAGCGCTCCCGCCACGCCGGTTCCCATTCCGTCGATCTGCCATCCGAGCCAGGAAGGAAGCCGCATGCCAATGGTGGTCCCAATGGCGACCGCGACCAGGGTCGTAAGGTAGCGGCTGAACGCCCCGCCCGCCGCCCAAAGGAGAACGCCGATCGCCGCTCCGGCGATCGCCCACTGCGGGGACCGCCCGAGAAGCCCCTGCGGCATTAGCATCAGCATTTGCGACAACATCTCACTATCCCTCAAATACCCGTATCGGCATCATCTGCTGATTGGTATGAATCGACTTTGAAAGTTAATTTTTCTTTGTTGAACGTTGAGCGTTGAGCGTTGGATGTTGAACGTTAATTCGAATGGAAATAAATGTTCAACGTCCAACGCTCAACCTTCAACGTTCAATTTGCAATTTATCGCGTGTGAAGCTGATGCAGTCGCATGTTTGACCCCTCGCGCCACCAGCGATACAAGGTTGACATGGCTGGCCCCGATGATGGATCAACTTCCCTCGAAGCGCTGCGGGTGCAGATCGACGACCTGGATGCGCAAATCGTCGACCTGCTCAACAGCCGCGCGCGGGTGGTCGTCGAGATTGGGAAGTTGAAGCAGCAGCACAATGCGCCGATCTACTCCCCCGACCGGGAAAAGATGGTCCTGGAAAAAGTGCGCCGGCTGAATCACGGCCCGTTGCCGGATCGATGTCTCGAGGCAGTCTATCGAGAGTTGATGAGCGGCTCGTTTGCCCTGGAAAAGCCGTTGCGCATTGGGTTCCTCGGCCCCACCGGAACTTTTTCCCACGCGGCCTGCGTTCAGAAATTTGGCAGCAGCGTGACGCACGTTCCCCTGGCGGACATTCCTTCGGTCTTCGACGAAGTGGTTCGCGGCCACATCGACTACGGCCTGGTCCCCGTTGAGAACAGCCTTCACGGCGGAGTCGTTGATACGCTCGACGCGTTTCTCCACAGCTCAGCGCGGATTTGCGCCGAGGTGAAAATCACGGTTCATCATTTTCTTCTGGCGCACGATCCGTGGGAAAAGATCACGACGATCTATTCCAAACCGGAAGTGTTCAGCCAGTGCCGCAAATGGCTGGCTGCCATGGGCCGCGACCGCAACGTGCAACCCGCCGCCAGCACCGGGGCGGCCGCGGAAATGTCGAGCCAGCAGCCCGGCGTGGCCGCGATCGGAACGCGACTGGCCGGGACGCTTCACGGGTTGCGCGTGTTGTTCGAAAACATCGAAGACGACCCGGACAACGAGACGCGCTTTTTCGTGATCGGCCGCGAAGGCGCACGCCGCAGCGGCGACGACAAGACCGCCATCATGTTCACCACCGCCCACAAACCCGGCGCGCTGGCCGAGGTGCTCGATGTCTTCCGCGAGAACGGCATCAATCTCACCGACATCGAGAAACGCCCGAGCAAGAAGGTGAACTGGGAATATTACTTTTTCATCGATGCGCAGGGGCATGTCGATGACCCCTCGATGCAAAAAGCGATCGACGAGGCGAAGGCGCACTGCCTGCAGCTCACCGTGCTGGGAAGTTATCCGCGGGCGGTGGAGGTGTTGTAACCACAGGAGCAAGCGAAGTCGCGCCTTCGCGTGTAGAATTGCAAAGGGTGGAGGTCTCAGCCATGACACGGCAAATCAACCTATCGCGAGTCTGAAGACCGATTGAAGAAGGAGGCCGCCCGAATCGGTATCGATGAAACGGAGTACGCGAAACGGCTACTCGAAAACAGCCTTTCAACTGAGACCGTCAAAAATCATGTCATCCCTGTAGATCCAACGATCGCGCTTTTTCGACGCTGGGCCAAAGAGGACGCAACCGACGATCCAAATGAGCTGAGCCGGCGCGAAGCCGAATTTGAAGCGTTTAAGGAAAACATGAATCGAAACCGCCTTGAATCGGGCGGTCCGAACGCTCGGAAAATTTATCCGTGAACTGCAGCACCAAGGATGAACCGTCGTCGGAATCCGCGGCATCGTGCTTAACATGTGCGAGAGGCGTCTGGGTAGCCAGCGCGTCCAACGACTTGGAGAGGAATCATGTCGCTTCATCGCGAATTGCCGCCAGGTGGTGGATGAAATCGATGCGCAACGACCGACCCGGCTGCTCCTGAAAAGGTGGTCCGACGTTCGCGCACGTACGCAACGCGCAATTGCGGATTCAGACATGCTTGTCAGCGGCGATGACGCCGGCGCGGTCGAGATCGCTTCGTTTAACGATGTGGAAGGCGTGATTCGCCGGATCGAGAGCGGCGAGGCGGGCCGGTTCCAGCGCGCGGACGAGCTTCGGCAGCGACTTGCCAAGTTAGAGAGCGACGTCGACTCACTCCAAAAACTTGCAGGTTCGGAGGTCGAACTTCCGGGCGACCCAGCGAAGCTAATGCGCGAGCTAAATACCGAAGCGGCTCGCGTGACAGCTGACGGAGGGCGCGATCGGGCCGCGTTGATCGCATATCACCGCGAATTTCTGATGAAGTTGCCTCACGACTTGGATTCGTTGAAACTGTTAAACGAAATGGGGCGGAAAGTCATCGAGGCCAAAAGGCATTCGCCCGATGTGTGGACGCTTCCTGTGCGCATTCACGGAGGACCGCTTCGACGATGCCTTGTTCCGGACGGCTAACGAGATTCGCGGCAATCGATCCGACATAAAAAGTGCTTTCGCGACGCTGAACTTCACGCCGGAAGAGCTTCGCGGCTTTTGCAAGATCATGGATGGCGATGCTCTCCTCCCGAGCAGCCAGTTGGGACAGGCGCGTCGCTACGCCTCCAAGCCATCGCGATTCAATGAGTTCATATCCAGATTTCCGAATGCTGAACAGTTCCTCCGAGAGTTGGCGTTTCAGGGCGCGCAGGCCAAAGGCCCGCCGCCGCCGCTTGCGGCGGTCAATCCCGCCGTGCCCGCCAAGACAACGGATGCACGTACATATCATGAGGCGCTCATCCAGAAGCTAAACGGTGGAAGTTCATTGGGAGAGATCGTTTCGATAAAGACCGTCGTCGATCAGGAATCGAAGGCGAATCCGGCGTTCTGGCAAGATGCGAATTCGAAGAGACCATACGCGGAGCTCCAGGCGCAGCAGTGGGCGGCGTTTGTCGGGAAAAATTTAAGGCCCAGCTCATCGGCGGTGTTCTCGGCCTTTAAAAAGCGGCAAATCGACCCCGTGACGTGGAAACGCGCATCCAAACTGTGGCAACCCTACGCGGCGGAAATGCTCCGGCTGCTGGAGGGCGCCTGATCGATTCGGGCGGGTTCAGAATCGCTGCCTTCGCCAACATCGATATTATCGGGTCGGGACCTGTGACTCTCATTGATCCAGCGTTTTGGACTGCAATCTCACAGGCCCATTGAGCATAGGCCGCAAGGAGACCGAAACAGATTTGGTGGCCGCGCATTGGCGGCCGGGTCGACCGTGTGTTAATTCTGAATTCCTCGTATGGAGCGACGTGCATGACGCCACTCAGCGACTCGGCGTGTGACGCATAATTACATCCTTGCCGAACTTGTGGCCTTGTGTAACGCGCACGGCATCGATCGCCGTATCAATTTGGGCTTCATCTCCGCCCTTGCACAAGATCCGACAGTGAAGGTGGAGTGGATCGGAAAAGAAGAGCACGACGCGGGGATCGATCTGTTGCGGGCACGGCCTGATCGCGATTATTCGCTTTGCGATGCCATTAGCTTTCTACTGTTGCGCCAACACGGCATAACCGAGGCGTTTACTACCGATCATCACTTCGAGCAAGAAGGATTTGTCCGTTTGTTGCCACGGTAGTGCGAAGGTACTGGCGCCTAAGTCTGCTTCAAACCGCGTTTTCTCCATCAAAAAATCGGCAAATCCGCTTGCAGCAGCGCCGGCTTCGCCGGACGCTCGAAAACGCGGGTCGCGTAAGTGTTGATTGTCACGCCCGGCAACCCCCGAAGCTGGCCATTTTCCAGATGGAATGCCCAGGCGTGCCAGGGGCAGAGGACGCAGCCGTCTTCAATCGGGCCGCCGGAGAGGCTGCCACCGGCGTGGGGGCAGACGTTGTCGAGACAGTAATATTTTCCCTGATTCAGGAAGACGGCGAGCTGAAAGCCGCCGATTTCGACGTATTTTCCTTCTGCTTCCTGCAATTCTCCGGTTTCGCAAAGCGAGGTCCAGGCCATGGCAGCGATAGCGCCGGTGACGGCTCTCCAATAGTAATCATTTGTTCGGCGAATCGGCCGGCGCGGGAGCGGGAGCAGACTCGGGCGCTGCCGGAGCCGTGGCTGGCGCCGTTTCGGGAGCAGCCGGCTCGGAGGCCGCCGGCGCGGTTGCAGGAGCAGATTCGGGAGCCGCCGGGGCGGTCGCGGCCGGCTCGCTCGACGGGGATTCGGCGGTTGTCGGCTGCGTGGCAGGCGTCGTGGCGGGCGCTTCGGCCGGTCCTGTCGCCGGCTCGGCGGGAACCGTCGCCGCCGGCGCCGTTTCAGGAGGGGGTGGGGGAACGCCGGCTTCGCCACCAATCCGCTGCGCCAGGATGTCAGCCATCCGGCTGATGATGCTGCTTGAAATTTCGACGGATTCGCCGACTACCACCGAATGCGTCAGGCCATGTACCGTGTCGAACTCGTCGACCTTTGCGGACATTTGATCGAGCGATGGCGTGAGATCTCCCTGATCGAAATAGCTGTTCTGAGCGACGCGGGCCAAGGCGTGATACGTTGCCCGCATTCCGGTGTCGATGGTCGGCTGAACCGCCAGGTCGGACGAGCCGGTCGCGAGCTGCGTGCGGCAATCCTCGATGATGGAGATCTGGTGGCGGAAGATCAGGTTATCGCGGGGATTCTCCAGAAGTGGCATGATCTCGCCAAGCTCGGCGAACACCTGCCGCATGAGATCACGATGCTCCTCAGGCGTGCGCCCGGCAACTGCCGGCTGATGGCGCCGTACTCGTCGGCCAGTCGCGAGAGTTCGCGAACGCGAAGCGCAGTCTCGCTCACCTGGGTTTCGGGGCGCAGGCTTGGTGGTGCTCATCGTCGGGTGCGTCTTGACGCAACCGCCGGCCAGCACGCACGCCAACGCGGTCAAGGCCCAACCCGATCGCATGTCGCTCATAGGTCTCCCAAGTCAGCTCACCCTCCCAGACGTCCGGCGACAAGTCGCGCGGCTCTCTCTACGCGCCCTCATGTTATCTCGGAGAGCCTGACGGGACGACGCTCGGTCGCGCTCACGACAGCCGCCTCAAGAACCTGTTGCGTCTTATAAGCTTCGGCAAAGTCCGGCAGGGGCACGACCGGCGGCTTACCCGCAATCACCTGGAGGAAATCTGCGGCCTGATTAATGAAGGTGTGCTCATAGCCGATAATGTGCGCAGTCCGGCCACCAGTTTGCCGCATAGGGGTGGTCCCCGCCGTGCGTCACCATGATCTGGGTCCACCCCTGCACCTTCCGGGGCGCGGTGCGATCGTAGTAATAAAGGTGGTTCATGTCCTCGAAATCAAAGCGGATGGCCCCTTTTTCGCCGTTGATCTCAAGGCCGTTGCGGTTCTGATTGCCGGTGGCAAAACGCGTCGCTTCGAACGTGGCCAGGCCTCCGCCGGACAGGCGGGACATGAAAATCGTGGCGTCGTCCACGTCGGAAACGCCCATCTTCCCTTTGGCCGCCGCCGCCCCCGAAGCGATCCCGCCTGACGAACCCTGGGACGGAATCTCCCGTTCCTTAACGAAAGTCTCCTGTACGCAGCCGAGGATCTCGGTGATCTCTTCCCCGCTGATGAACTTGGCCATGTCGATGATGTGCGCGCCCAGGTCGCCGTGCGAGCCGCTACCCGAGACGCTCTTCTGGAATCGCCAGATCAGCGGCACATCGGGGCCGGCCCAGTCCTGCAGGTAAAAGGCGCGAATATGATAGATGCGCCCGATCTTACCCGCCCGGGCCAGTTCATAAGCAAGTGCGACGGCGGGCGTGCGGCGATAGACATACCAGACCGTGGTTTTTGAGTTGGGGGCCTTGGCAGCGGCGTCGCGCATCTGCCGCGCTTCGTCGAGCGTGGCGGCGAGCGGCTTTTCGCAAGCCACATGCTTCCCTGCTTTGAGCGCCGCGATCGCAATCTCAGCGTGCGCATTATTCGGCGTAGTCACATCAACAAGGCCGATCTCGGGATTG
Source organism: uncultured Phycisphaerales bacterium (assembly GCA_963754335.1). Classification (GTDB taxonomy): domain Bacteria; phylum Planctomycetota; class Phycisphaerae; order Tepidisphaerales; family Tepidisphaeraceae; genus JBBSDP01. The sequence goes on along the minus strand of CAVWFQ010000003.1, from coordinate 226,067 downwards.
GTGACCGTGGCTTTCCAATCACTGCTGGCGTGTTGCCAACCCCACCGCTCGCGAAAGGCTTCCAGTTCTTCTTTGTTTCGCCCGACAATGGTGTGCATCACCGGAAGCAGGTCCAGGTCAAAAAACTTGCCCACTTTCAGAAACGCGTTGCTGTGCGTGCGGCCCATGAACTTGTGGCCGATCAGTGCGACATTGATCTTCTTCTGCGACATGGCGAATCTCGCTCCTCAAAATCCCATGAAGTTACTTAAAGCGGTCATCTGCCCACTTTTTCCTTTTCACTTTTTCCTTTTTACTTCACCGCGGCCGCTCCGACTTTCAAAGTCTTCCCCTGCGCCGACGCTTCCATCGCGGTAAGAATGACATCGAGCGCACGATAACCTTCGCGCCCATCCACCTCAGGCGGCTTGTTCTGGAGAATATTGCGTGTGAACGAATCGATCACGCCGCTGGCGACCTGCTTTACGTTGCTGGACATCGCCCCGAGTTTGTGCATCTCGCGGTCGCCATTTCGATAATCGACGATGAGGCCGTAGGTCGAATCGGTCCCGATCGATAACACGCCGTTGGTGCAATAGATGACGGTGTAATTTTCTTCCGCCCCGTAGTTGGTCCAGCTCAAAATCATGCTGCCGATAATTCCCCCCTCCGTTTTCATGGTCAGATAGGCGTTGTCGTCGAGATCGATCAGATGCCCTTCCGGATCGCGCTTGTCGAGCGTGGTGAGGTAGCCGCCGATTTCAGTGATCGGCTGATTCAGAAGCCAGCGAATCAGGTCGGCCTTGTGAACGCCCAGATCCCCGCTGACGCCCATGAACGCCTGTCCCTTTTTGAAGAACCAGCTTTTTCCCCCATCGACCGACCAACCCTCAGGCCCGGGATGCTTGAAACTCGTGCGGAAGGCGAGCACCTTGCCGAGTTTTCCGCCGTCGAGAATTTCCTTGGCGCGCACATGCGGCGGCATGAGGCGCTGGTTCATCCCAATATAGAGAAATTTTCCGTTTTTCTCCGCGGCCTTGATCATCGCAGTCGCATCCGCACGCGTCGTGGCCATCGGTTTTTCGCACAGAACATGCTTGCCGGCGTTGAGCGCATCGATGCTCATGGCGGCGTGCGTCGAATTGGGGCCGCACACGACAACCGCATCAACGTCCGGACTCTTGAGCATCTCGCGGTATTCGATGTAGGCCTTGGCGCCATACTTTTTCGCGATCTCTTCGACACGATCCAATACGGGGTCGACGACCGCAACCACCTTTGAATCTTTGTTGGCCGCGGCTTCAGGCAAGTGGCGGTGTTGCGCGATCGAACCGCAACCGATGACGCCGTATTTGACGGGCATGAATGTTCCTCCTTCGGCCAGTTCTCGCTTGCATGACGGCCAAGCCAATTTTCGATGCCTGCCGGGAACGACCGGTGGCTAAGTCTAGCGGCGCTGCGTTTGGTTGCAAGATGAGATCGTGGTTACCGTTATGCGCGGGACCGTGCCTCAACAATCGACGGCCCGAAGACAATTGCTCCGGCATTTCGACGACTCTTGAATAGGCTCAACACCCCCTCCCGAATGACGACCACGCCCGCATCACCAAGAAAGGGTTGTCTGCCGTGGTCGGGGCCCTTAACATTGGGTTGTGAATCGAAAGCTGTCTTTTTATGCCAGCTCTACCGTTAAGTGAAGCCGAATTTCGGGTGCTGGCCTACATTCGCGCCTACGCCGACCGGTGCGAACAAAATCTCGATCCGACATGGGTTCAGGAACAGTTGGAATTTTCACTCAGCCGGATGCAAGACGCTGCCCGCAGCCTGGCGGTCCGAGGCTTGGCGGAGTTTTTCGAGTTTGATCCCCCGGCCTATCTGCTGGATGCGCATCCGGAACTCGGCTCTTTCGCTTTCCCCATGCCGTGCGATATCCGGCTCACCGACGCGGGCTGGAATTATCTCCGCGGGGGTCAGGGACCCTGAAATGAACTGCGGCACAGTTGGCCAATTCCCATGACCGATATTGAAAACATTCGATTTCTCTGGCGCTACATGGTTCACGCCGACCAGCAGATCGCCGCGGCGTCGGCGACCGTCGCGGAAGACGCATTTGTTCAGGATCAGGGCATTTCCTTCGGTTCGATTCAGAAACTGGTCGGCCACTCGATCGCGGCTCAGAAGGTTTGGCTCCGCCGCCTTTCAGGCGAGGATGTGGCATACGTCGAAGAACCGCCACTGTCCCTTCACGAGGTCCCCGCGCTGGGACGCAATCCATCGCGGTTTGCTCGCGTTTGCCGAATCGCAGACTTCTGAGTCGATCCAACTCGTTATTCGATCGCAAACGCGAACCGGCAGGCGATTTGAGGTGCCGGCCTGGGCGGTGATGCTTCACGTCGCCGATCATGCGACGTATCACCGCGGGCAGATCAACAGCATGATCAAACGTGCGGGCGGAACGCCATCGCCGGTCATGCTTTACACTTACGCCGTCGAAGAAAACATCGGGCGGGAACTCTAACAACGTTATTGAAGCAGCACGGTGAGATCCACAGGATCGCCTGGGTACCGGGCGCAGGCGGCGATCGCGAATTCTCTGTATTCGCGGCATTCCACGGATCCGATGTCACCGCTCGCATCCGCGACCGTGAGCTTTGCGGTTGAACCGAGAGTTGTCAATTTCCAGGTGTATGTCGCCCCCTTTTGCATCGGTACCGGTAGCTCAATGCATCGATTCTTACGGTCCAACAACAGGAATATGTAGTAAGCATGATCACCATCGTTCGAAACACCAACCGTCGCAATTCCCTGGGCTTCCCTGGCGTTGAATACAAACGCCTTCCCAAAGTGCGCGGCGATCTGGCCGTCAATCCGCGCCACATCTACTTTCTTAGTGCCGGAAATTGAAAATTTTCCGATACTTTGCGCTGCATTCAATTCATCGGGGACGGTCGGGTCGGTTAGCGAATACAACCTTTGCTCGCCGAGAAGGCCGACAAATTTCATGATTGTTGGTGGTCCAAGTTCAACGCCGGCCGGTTCAGCAAAACGATTCTGTGCTTCGATCTTCCGAAGGCCGTTTAGGTTGGGGGCACAAATGTGATACCAACTCAGGCCTCTTTTCATCGCACCATGCATCAAAGCGGCATCGGCGTGAAGATTTTTTGCGGCCAACAGCCACTCCTCGGCCAGCGCGAGCTGTGCTGTGGCGTCCGCCGGCGGCGCGAGTTCACGAGCGGCAAGCCGCCTTCATCGTCGGATCGGACGCCTTGGCCAACATGGGAAGCCCTTCTGACCATCGACCACGGATGAGGCACAGGTAAGACCCGACGGCCAGATTCGCACCAGAATCATTTGGCGATGCTTTCAATAGCGGAAGTGAAGTAACGTATTTTTGCCGCGCAGATTGCCAAGACTCGATTTCTTTCTTGCGATCGAGGACTACGGTCCGGTCTGCAGGGTCGTTGGCGGTGAGAGACTGAAGCTGCGTGACCAGATGAAGGCCCGCGGAAAAGTCCTCATTTTCCAGAAGTTGGCCAAGAAGCTGCAAGCCGGCGCGGATCGTGGCGGCGGCTTCAGCGGGCTGCGCCAGATTTTAACTTTATTCTGAGAGCGGCATCGTGAATCAGCGCCGCCAGACTGACGCTGTAAATGGCGCCAAGCTGTTCGGCCGCCTCAACGCAGACGGGAAGGTCCGCACCCTCCTCGCCGGCCTTCATCGCACCAACAAGAAGAACAAACTGATCGGTTGGATTGTCACTGGCAGCCGAAGCGGCACTCATCAGCTTTTGCCCGGCGCCTTACGGGCGCTGGGGCTACGGTCGGCAAGCTCCTTTGCATAGACCTCTTTCAATAAAGAACGTGAGTGCGCCTGATCGGGCTTAGGCGGGACGGGCCGGCTCGGGCGGAGGTGTTGTCGACAAATCGGAAGCATTGGACGGCGCGTCACTCGGAACGCTGCGCTCAGGGGCGCCGGACTCGCCTCGGGGGTCGATGGTGGTGAAGTCGACGGAGATTGGGGCGATGGCGGTTCCGGCGGCGTGAAATCGTCATCGAAGATGCTCCCCGCCGGGACGGTTTCGCCGAAGAACAAAACCAGCGTGAGCATGATCACCCAGACGACTGGCGGCGATATACGCACCCATCGCGCCGTAGAAGTCAAAGCGACCATTATTCACTCCAGAGAAGTGCCCCCCACGTCCGGATTTAGCACGGGACCGGTATCGATGGCCAAGAGTCCGCAACCAACCCAAATCGTAAAGGTCACCGGCCCAAATGCAAGTGAATTGCCGAATCCAGATAATCGAAGTATCGAATTCTGTGGCGCAGAAACGGCTATTGAGAGTGGCTCTGACAAGAACGGCCACGCCCACACCTTTTTATCCCGCTTTCAGCGACGCCATGTCGATCACGAAGCGGTATCGCACGTCGCTCTTGAGGATGCGCTCGTAGGCTTCATTGACCTTCTGGATCGGCGTCATCTCGATGTCGCTGACGATGTTGTGCTTGCCGCAGAAATTCAGCATCTCCTGGGTCTCGCCGATGCTTCCGATCGCCGATCCGGCGAGACTACGGCGTCCGAGAATCAGCGAAAACGCGGTGACGGGGACCGGCTGTTCTGGAACCCCAACGACCACCATCGAGCCATCGAGGCGCAACAGGCCGAGGTACTGGTTCCAGTCAATCGGGGCGGCGACGGTGTTGATGATCAGATCGAACGAGCCTGCAAGTTTTTTGAAAGTCTCGGGATCGCTGGTCGCGAAATAATGTTCAGCGCCGAGGCGCTTGCCGTCTTCCTGCTTACTCATCGACTGGCTCAAGACCGTCGTCTCGGCTCCAAGCGCGTGGGAAATTTTCACGCCCATGTGGCCAAGGCCACCCAGGCCGATGATGGCGACGCGTTTCCCGGGACCGGCCTCCCAGTGCTTGAGCGGCGAGTAGAGCGTGATTCCGGCGCAGAGCAGCGGCGCGGTGGCGTTGAGCGGCAGATTGGCGGGAATCTTGAGCACGTAATCTTCGTTGACCACGACCTTGTCGGAATATCCGCCGAAAGTCGGCACGCCGTCGTAGTCTTTGCCGTTGTAGGTGAGGACGACTCCCTTAAGGCAATATTGATTCAGGCCGCGCTTGCAATTTTCGCAGACCCGGCATGATTCGACGAAGCAACCGACGCCGACTTTGTCTCCCACCTTGTGTTTCGTGACTTTTCCGCCGACCTGCTTGACGGTTCCGACGATTTCGTGGCCCGGCACCATCGGGAAGATCGACCCGCCCCACCCGTCTCGGGCCTGATGAATGTCTGAATGGCAAATGCCGCAGAACTGGATGTCGATCAGCACATCGTTATCGCGCGGCTCACGCCGCTCGAACGAAAACGGCGCGATGGCGGACGTGGCGCTGGCGGCGGCATAACCTTTGGTCTTCAGCATCGATGTTCCTTTCGAATTCCTATCCCCACAGGTCGGCGATTCTATGCCCGGTTGCATTCGCCGGGTCAATGCGAGGAGTAGATTTCGCGATCAATTGTCGTCAGGAGTGCGTGACGGATTCGGCGACTGCCAGTGAGCGGGCGCGGGGTGAGGGTCTTCAACGCGCGATACGGAAAACCCTCACCCCATCCCTCTCCCAGAGTACTGGGAGAGGGGGGAAGAAACTCTGCGGCCGAGTCTGTCACGCACCCGACGTCATGCAACAGAGAGAGTTGGATTGCATAAAGAGAATCGAACGGGATTGACTCAGTTCGCATGCGGTTCATTGGCTGGAAAATTTCGGCGGTTTCTCAAACGATGCTGGCGCTGATCGCGAGCCTTTGCATCGCCGCGCCGTGCGCGGGCAGACCACCGCGCCCGTCACAACTCCGCTTCCCGCTTCTGTTGAGCAATGGGAGCAGGGACGCGCGGCACTGCGGGCCAAACTCTGGTCCCTCCTGGGCGACATGCCGCCGGCGTTTACGCCGACCGCGACTCCGGCCGGCAGCGAAAAGCGAAACGGCTACACGCTGGAAAAATTTACCTTCGACAACCGGGCCGGTGCGACGGTTTATGGCTATGCGCTCGTGCCTGATGCATCGCCGAACGCTCCCGCCAAACGCCCTGCCATTCTTTACAACCACTTTCACGGCGGACAATACAAGCTCGGCAAGGATGAAATGATCACGCCGGCGTTCAAGCAGACACTGGGCGACCTGATCCCGGCCGAAGAACTGCGCGGGCCGGCTTTGTCGTCCTGGGAATCGACAGCTACGCGTTCGGCTCGCGCAACTCTCAAGGCCCGGGTGGAGAGAGCGAGCAGGGACAACAGGTCGAATGGTCGGAGGCGAAGCTGTTTCTCTGGCAAGGCCGCACGATGTGGGGAATGATCGTGCGCGACGATCAACTTGCACTGAACCTGCTGGCGTCTCGCCCGGACGTCGATCCGGAGCGCATCGGGGCGCTCGGGATGAGCATGGCGCCACGCGTTCCTGGTGGCTCGCGGCGCTCGATGATCGGATCAAGGCGACGGTCAGTGTCTGCTGCACCACCCGATATCAGGATCTGATCGATAGCAAGCATCTCGCCGCCCACGGCATTTATTACTTCGTCCCGGGCATGCTTCGCGAAAAGATCGAAACCGAAGCGATACATGGTCTGATCGCCCCCCGCGCACTGCTGACGCTCAACGGCGACCGCGACCCCACTTCGCCGATCACCGGCGTCAAGACGATCAATGGCTGGTGCGAACAGCTGTATCGACTGTATGGGAAACCCGAACAATTCCGCGGAGTTATTTACGAAAACACTCCGCATAGTTACACGCACGCGATGTGGGACCAAACGCTGACGTGGTTCAAGGAGAAACTTTGAAGTGGAAAATGCGGGATCCGATGCCGACCCACGACGGGGCAGAGCGGCGCCAAATGATGGGGTTCACTGCTTACCGATTCCGCCGCGCCGCCCCGCATCGGGCGCGCGATCGATGCGGGGCGGCGCGGCGGCGTGACCATTCAGTAAACCCACGACCCCGCGGGCCGCTCTGCCCCGTCGTGTGGCGTTCTTGTTCCTGTCGATTCAAGGAGACCCATGAAGCTCTTATTTCCGACCGTTATTCTCCAACTGGCGCTACTCTTTCTCAGTCAATTCGCTCGCGCAGCGGACAACGAACTGACACCGCAGGAGAAATCGGAAGGCTGGATATTGCTGTTCGACGGAAAAACCGCCGACGGATGGGTGTGCGAGGGAAAGCCGATGGCGGATAGCCAGGTGCAGGATGGCGCACTCAATTCGCACAAGCAGGGGTGCTATGTGTCCAACACCCGCGAGTCCTTTGGCGACTTCGATTTCGCATGCGATTTCAAATTCGCCAAAGACTGCAACAGCGGCGTTTTCATTCGCATCAGCAAGCCCGGCGACAGCGGAATCGGCCGCGGGATCGAGGTGCAGGTGCTCGATTCAGCCGGCAAGGAAAAGCCGGACAAGCACGACTGCGGCGCTCTCTACGATTTGCAGGAACCGAGCAGAAATAGCGTCAAACCGGCTGGCGAATGGAATCACATGGAAGTGATCTGCGTTGGCCCTTCCATCCAGGTCACTCTCAACGATCAGAAGATTATCGACTCCGACATCAGCAAATGGGACACGGCGGGCCGGAACCCCGACGGAACGAAAAACAAGTTCAAATGGGCTTTCAAGGATCAGCCACGCAGCGGACACCTCGGTCTTCAGGACCATGGCGGCGATTGCTGGTTCAAGAACATGAAGGTAAAACGGCTGGATAAGAAACCCGCCGCATGAATTTGCAACTCAGCGCACTGGTCGGTAGGCTCCGGCAGCGGACGGGGGTTCTCGAACCGGCGGAGCAATGAGAATCTCCTCGCAATCCGCCGCGAAAAATCACCAACCCTTAGTGTCGGTCGAACCGCTGGAGGCGAGAGTTTTTCTTTCCGCTTCGGGCGACGCCGCGACTCTGGCCGTCGGACATTCGCTCAGGCGAGTAATCCGCAACGACTCCCCCACCACCGGCCAGTTCGGCGACATCAACGGCCAGCATGGCGTGACGCTGACATTGGACAACGCACAAGGCGTCGCGGTCACTTTTTCACTTTCTTCCGGCACGGGCACCGCTACCCTGGGCGCCAACGGCTTTGACGTGACGCTCTCCAACACCACCGCCCATTCGACCTTCGCGATGGGCGGAGGGGCGGCAATCGTCGATTCATTCGTCGATGCCGGGTCGCTGAAAAGCATCAGCGCGGCTCAAACCAATCTCGCCGGCGCCCTGAGCGTCGGCGGAACGCTTGGCAGGCTCACGTTGAATGACGTTAACGGGCCCAGCCAGATCTCGATCTCCGGCTCCGCGAGGCCAACTGATATTCGGCTGAAGAATGTTTCACAGCTTTCGATCGATTCGGCTTCGCCGATCGCATCACTGACTGCATCCAATTGGGACGAGCCGGGCACGACGCGCGGGCAGATTGACGTTCCCTGGATCGGATCGTTTCACGTCGCCGGAAACTTCGCCGCCAACGTGAACCTGACGAGTTCCACTCACGGCAAGTCTCTCCAGAATTTTGTGGTGCAGGGAGCATTGGAGGCGGTGCAGATTCGAGCGGCCGTGAGCATTCAGCGACTTATCGTCGGCGCCATCAACAACAGTCTTGTATTTGCCGGCGTCCAGAGCGGGCTGAGCACCCTTCCGCAGGGGGCCGATGATTTTTCCGCTTCGGCCAAAATCGGCGTCCTCAAAGCAACCGGCATCGCCGGCCAGATGTTTGCTGTCACCGCATCCAACATCGCAGCGTCGAGAATTGGCACTCTTTCGCTGGCGGCGATTTCGGGCTCCAACAACGGCGTGAGCTTCGGGGTCGCGGCGTTGAGCGTCGGTTCTTACCGGCGTGGTCCGACCCACGTGGAAGTGCCGAAGCCGCCCAAACCGATCAGGTTGAGGCAACTGACCACGCCCGGCATTGACGATCAGAAGCAGGATTACTTGCTCACTATTGTCTGAACGGTTTTTTATTTCCGTTCGGGACCAGGTGGCGGTGGCGAGATTTCTTCAAGCTTCTCCAGATCGGCCAGATCCTTGAAACGGCCACTTGCCTTCTTATTCTGCTTGAGGTCCTCAAGACTGATCAGATTCACATCGACATCGCTAATGCGCCCGTGGACGCGCCGCGAAAATGCCTCATCAAAACCAACACCGGAGATCGAAGTGAGAAGCTCGACGCGCACGGGAGGTAAGCCCATCCGAAACACTTTGTGCGGTTGAAGGAAGATGTCCGACGATATGCCTGCGGAGAAACCGAAGTTGCGAAGCACGCTTTGAACGCGAGCCGCATTTTGCGGGTTGATCGCAATCCAAAAGTCGATGTCTCCGGTGGGTCGCACATGGCCGTGATACCCAACGGCATAGCCGCCGACCAGAAGATACTCAACCTTCTCCGAGTTCAGCAATTTCAAAAAATCTTTGAAGTCGCTGTGTAGCTCGAGCGGTTCCATAGCACCTCCGCCTCAGGTACTCCAGTGCTTGCAGGCGCTCGGCGGGCGACTTGCGCTGCCAGAATGCCATTTCATCATCAGTTTCTTCGAGATTCCCGATTGAGAAATGAGATCGATCCAGGCTCGCGAAGTTCGATTCATCGTACGGCATAACTCGCTCCAGATGCCCGATCGCATCGGAATGCAGGCGTCCACCGCTACTTCCGCTGATCGATCGGCTCCACCTTTAAGCCAAAAGGGCCGACGTAATCGTCGGTCGGCCGGATGATCCGGTTGTTGCCGTGCTGCTCCATCACGTGAGCGCTCCAGCCGGTGACGCGGGCGATGGCGAAGATCGGCGTGAACAGATCGAGCGGAATCCCCATGGTGTAATAGGCGCTGGCGGAAAAGAAATCGACATTCGGGTTCAGATTCCGCGGCTTGCCGTCGCTGCCGAGTGAATCCTTTAATACCGGAATCAAACGCTCCGACATCTCATACCACTTGGTATTGCCGGCTGCTTCGCCCAGTTGCTTGCTCATGCGACGAAGGAACGTAGCGCGCGGATCGAAAGTACGGTAGACACGATGTCCGAAGCCGGGAATTTTCTGACGGTCGGCCAGCATCTGGAGCGCCTTTTTCTCGGCGGCTTCCGGGGAGTCGCAGGTCATGAGGAGCTTCATCACGTCTTCGTTAGCGCCCCCATGAAGCGGGCCCTTGAGCGCCGCGCAGGCGGATGTAATTGCCGCATGCAGGTCGGCGAGCGTCGCAGCGGTTACCCGCGCGGCAAACGTGCTGGCGTTCATTCCGTGCTCGGCATGCAGCACCAGCGCGCCATCCAGTACGCGGGAAAGCGTTTCGTCGGGCCGCTTCCCGTTCATCATGTAAAGAAAGTTGCCGGCGATCGACAGATTCGGATCGGGATCGACCGGAGACTGACCGGACCGAATCCGATGAAACGCCGTCACGATCGTGGGCAGTTGTGCCGTGAGTCGAACCGCTTTTCGCCGGTCCGCGTCGTGCTCGTTGCTCTCGAGGTCGGGGTCGGTTGCGCCCAGCGCGCTGATGGCCGTCCGCAACGCATCCATGGGCTGCGTCTTCGGCGGAAGCGCTTTCAGCAGAGTCAGCACGTGGGTTGGAAGCCTGGCCGAGGCGCCGAGCTCCTTGCGGAAGGCATTCAGTTCGCTGCGATTGGGAAGCTTTTCGTCCCACAGCAGATAGCCGGTCTCCTCGAAGCTTGCGTTCTCGACGAGGTCTCCAATCTCATACCCCCGGTAAACCAGACGCCCGGCTATTCCATCGATAAAACAAATGGCGCTCTTGGCGGCGACCACGCCCTCCAGGCCCCCGGTGGGTTTGGGTCGGGCCGGAGCGGTGGTGGTGGGAACGGCCTGCGTCATGAGACTCCCGATCTGGCGCTATGTCGGCCTGCGACTTGCGATCCGCGGCTAAGGGGAGGAAAAGCGCGCGACGGGGGAGAACCTAAAAAACGCTAACCGCAAGGGGCAGTGCCGAATGACTTTCGCACCCGCCGCGACGGGCGGACTATAGCGGTCGCCGCGGAACGCGTCAATTGCGTTGTTTGCGGTTCAAGAATCAGGTAAACGAGGCCCCGCTGACGTTCATTAAAGGCTGAAGGACCAGCGCCGCTTGCCCATCCTGAAGGCTGGGATCGGCACTTTGCGCACACATCGTGGCGGCATCGTGCCACTCTCCGGCAAGCCAGAGCACTGCGGGACGCGCGGGCTGGCCGTCGCGCAACAGGCCGGCCACCGCATCGGCAATTCGCCCCGCCGTGGCAAAGTAGCCGCTGCACGGCAATGGCGTCGTTGCGCATCCGATTGCCGCCAATGAAATCCGGCCCGGCACCGAGATGCCCCGCTTCGCGAGCGACGCTTTGACCTGTGCGGCATCGGCAGCCGATGCGCAGACCATCGCCGTCATCTGATGCTCGAGCAATGAATCGATTTCCGCGACATCGCACGCCTCAACGATTGCATCGGCAGAGTAGCGGAAGGCGGTTTGACGGACAGCTTGAGTTAGCGTGGAGAGACCGCGCGGCTCGACCACGCCCAGGCGGCGGTGGCCAGCCAGCATCAACTCGCGCGCCAGCCGCGTCCCGGCGAGCGCTGCGTCGACAAGTACTGCATGATGCGAGAACATGCCCGGCTCGCGATTCACCAGGACAACGGGAATGCTTCTCAGGCTGAGATCGCGAAGGAACGAATCGGTAGCGCCGGAGGCGGCGACGATGACCGCCTGGAACTGATTCAACAGGCTCGGTCGGATTTCGGTCAATTCGGTTGTGATTTGCGCCTGCGGATTGACTGCCTTGAACGCGACGCAAAGATCGCCGGCATTTTCGATTGAATCGCAAAGGACAAGCCATCGGCCGGGGTTTATCGTTTGAGGCGCGGTCCCCTTTACGAACGTGCCGCGTCCGATGTTCCGCTCGAGCAATCCCTCGGCGGCCAGGTCGGTCAACGCCTTGCTGAGCGTTTTTGCATTGACCCCGAATCGATCGGCCAGCATGCGCTCGCCGGGCAATTTGCCCGAAAACTCTCCAGTGGCGACGGCCTCGCGAATCTGTTCGCGCAGACGTTGAAATTTGTAACTTAAGCCTGCGGCCTGATCCGGGCCGCGGCGGCGGCGTGCCACATTGGTTTTTTCGGTTGCCATACTGTTTTCCATCGCTGTCCTCGCGATATCGTGTGCAGGGCAGTCATCGACCTGTCACGAACACGCTACGTCGGTCCAAGGGTGACCCTCGCGGAGCATGCCCCAATTGAGTTTCGACCGGAGGCGTGCTGAACTTGCAATTTTTTTGCGGAAACTTTGCTGGCATGGGCATTTACTTCAATCAGGCCAATTCAACGGAGGTTTGAATCTCACCTCGCTTGACCAATCCCAACGTTGGGCAACGTTGTAACAATTATTTAATCATGCGAAATTGTTCAACGGTGAGGGAATTCGCCGCATCGGCCGCCGCGCGAACCGCAGGGTCGGCGCTCGTGTCGGCGGCCATTTTTGCCACGACTTTTCTCGATCCGAACAAGTCTCCGCGTGTCGCAGCGGTATACTTCAGACGGCCGAGCTTGAGGATCGTTTCGACGCGCCACATTCTTTCCGGGCTTCGCTGGGCGATGTCGAAAATGTCACCTGCGTACTTCACGGTGTCTGCCTGACCAATTCCGCTGACGATCTCCCACAATCGCGTCACTTTCCCACGACGATATTCATTAATGCCGTCCCTGAATTTTGTCATCACCTCGATTTTTGACTTGTCCTTCTCGATCTTGGCCAGTGCGTACGCGGCGTCGGACATCAGCGAAATGCCGTCACTCCACTCTTCAAAAACGATCCGCTCTTCGTACATGTGCCGACCGAGATTGAACGCGGCCGTCGCGCGGCTGAGAGCTTCGTCCCCGGAGGCCCTGGCCTTGGCATCGTCGTGGTTGTCGCTGGCGGTGCTGCTTTCGGCCGCATAAACCAGGGCGATGCGATTGCAGAGTGTTCCGACGGCATTCAGGGCTTGCAGTTTGACGCGATCGTCATAGGTCATGACATCCGTCAGGTTCAAGGCGAACAGAGTCATTTTGCCGCAATCTTTGCCGTCGACGAGGGATTGCACGGCCGGCGGATGAGCATCGCGCGCCTCGAGAATCTTGGGCGCGTCGGCCCAGGTCTCGTAGTGCTGCTCATGCGATTGATATTCGTCGATCGCCGCCCGGTAGTTGTCTCCCGCGTCGCAATCCTTACTCGGGGCGGGGACGATATTGGCCGGATCATCGGGGATGACCGCCGGCTGCATCGCCAGCGTAAGCGTGCCGGTCGGCGCGGTGATTGACTGGGGAAGAATCGCGATAACGAGCAATGCCCCCAGACCCACGGCGATCACAGCCGAGATAATCCATCCGCGAAGTCGCCCCACATGGGTGTTGTGCTCCGGGGTTAAAGTTCAAAACTGAGCATATTGTAACTGCAATTCGTAAATCAACAGCCGTTACGGCTCCAACGGGTTTCCATTTTTACACTCTGGCAACGATTGAAGAAAGAGGCGGCCATATCGTTTGGTTTTTACACGGTTATCGAGAATAACGACGATGCCCCGGTCAGTGCGGCTGCGAATCAGTCTTCCGAAACCCTGTTTCAATTTGATGATCGCCTCCGGGACGGAATAATCCATGAACGGATTTCCGCCGGCTTTCTTGATTGCTTCCAGTCGGGCCTCGATGACCGGCTCATCGGGCACGGCGAAGGGAAGCTTGACGATGATGACATTCCGCAGCACTTCGCCTCGTACGTCGATCCCCTGCCAGAAGCTGGATGTGCCGAAGAGCACCGCATTTTGCGACGTACGAAAACGTTCCAGCAATAATTTCCGCGGCGCGCCCTGCCCCTGCACCAGCATCGGGAGTTCCATCTGCTCGATCCGCGGCCGCAGCAGATTGGCGGCTTCAATCAGCATCTTGTAACTGGTGAACAGGACGAAAGCGCCGCCGTTGGTGAATCGCAGGTACTTGATGATTTTCTCACACGCCGCCGGCAGGAATCTCGTTTGATCGTTCGGCTCCGGCAGATCGGTCTCGACATACAGCGTCGCCTGTTCCTTGTAATCGAACGGGGAACCGAGCTGCAGAGTGCGAGGATCGGGCACGCCGAGGCGGGCGCGGATGTATCCAAATGGATCGGCTGCGGAAGAAACAACGCCTGCCGTGGCACGGGTTTTCAACCCGTGTCTTTCCGGGGTGGGTGACAAACCGAGCAAAGCGGCAACCTTTCCGTCGTTCTTGCCACGCCACTTCCAGTCTGGAAGATTGGACCGATCCGGATCGCCATACACATATTCGATCGCATTTCGTAGATCGGCCTCGTCACGAATGAGATGATCGTAATACTCTGGTGGCCAAAACTCACCAGAACGGCGGAGGAGCAGATTGCTCTCCTTTGCGATGTGCCGCTTCCAGCTATGCAGAATTCCTGCCAGATCAAATCCGGGCAATGGCTGCGCTACAACATGAACATGATTGGGCATCACGCACCAAGCCAGCAGTTCGTATCGCCGGCCGTCGAAGTGCGCGAGTGCCCTTGCCACCAAGTCGGCAATGTCCGGACGTGCGAGCCAACATTCGCCTGATCCGGCATCGAGGTATTTCTCAACACGATCGGAGTAAAGGTCTCGAAGCCGGCGCTCTTCGGAATCGGTCAGTTCGCGGCCGGCATTTTGTGCGTTTTCAACAATCGAACGCCGTTCTGCCTCCCAACCCTGCAGGATGCTCGCCGGCAGAGAGTCCGCCAGACGGAAGCAAATGTTGTAGATCCCTCGCTCTCGCGTCCAATGCGGCAGGTACGCGCGGTGCTTTTTCTGGACCGGCTCCGCGGGCGAAGACACGGGTTGGAAACCCGTGCCACTGGAAATGCGCGACGTGCAAAGCGTCGCGCTGGTCATCACAACGCTTGGCAGTTTGTCGAAAAGATGCGTCTTCAGTCCATCAGCAATGCTCACCGGGGCGGCGTGCAGGGAAATCTTGCGGATGGGCCGGGTCTCCGTTTGCATCCAATAAACCGCCTGTTCGATTTTCTGGCCAAGAAGCGTATCAATCATTTGGGCCTGATTGGAAATTTTCTCGGCCGCGGAAGAGACCTCCGAAATGTCCTCCTCTTTTGTCATCGATGGAAGCATCGCCTTCAAATGCAGCGACAGGTCGCGGAGCTTGGGCGTCAGATCGTTTTCAACAATATCGGGCTGTCCGATGCGTCCGTTGCTGCGGCCTGATTCCTGTTGCCAACTCGAACAACGGTCAAAGAAGAACGCGAGACGGCCGTGCAATTCGATCACGTCGCGAATTGCGTCATTCGCCGATGCGCCGTACGTGTTAAGCAGGCCCTTGTCCCGCTTTGGATCGAAAAGCATGCGGAGCTGATAGCGAAGACCATTTTCGGAAATGTTGATGCCGAAGTGGCTTCCCGCCACGTCTTCCAGCGTATGCGCCTCGTCGAGGATGACGGCGTCGTATTTCGGCAGGTAATTCACGCCGGCCATCCGCAGCGCGAGGTCGGCGAAAAACAGCGCGTGATTGACGATCAGAATCTTCCCCGTCTGCATGCGCCGTTTGGCCGACTGCCAGAAGCAGCGCTTGTAAAATTCGCACTTTTTCCCCAGGCAATTCCCCTGTTCGGCGCAAACCTGGCTCCAGACGGCCGGCTCCGGAAGATTCGGAAGATCTGCCAGCGAGCCATCGGTCGTCGTGATGGCCCAGTCTTCGATCGCGTAGAGCGAATCGAGCAGGCGCTGATCTTCAAACAGTGATGATTGCTTAAGCCGAGCCTGCGCCAGACGCCGCTGGCAGAGATAGTTGCCACGACCTTTGACCAGCACGGCCGAGAATTCGTCAGGATAGATCGCCTGAATGAGCGGAATGTCCTTTTCGATCAACTGTTCCTGCAACGAAATGGTGTGGGTCGAGATGACGACACGCTTTTTCTGCTTCACCGCGAAGTCGATGGCGGGCAGGAGATAGGCGAATGACTTGCCCACGCCGGTCCCTGCCTCGACGAGCAGATGCTTCCCGTCCTCCAGCGCGGCTTCAACGGCTTGCGCCATCGCAAGCTGCTCCGGCCGCGCCTCGTAGCGCTCGCCAAGCCGTCGGGCGATGGGTCCGTCAGGACCGAGGATTTGATTCAGCGTTTTCGGCATGAAGCGCACTGATCTTACTCGCCAACGACTCAATCCGCAGATCGTAATCTCGATTGCACCGCGGAAGCTCCCATCGACTTAGACCGATAACGCACGTTTATCCATGTACAACTAATGGTGGCGACGCCCGCCAGTCGAAGCTACCCATATGGCACACCGAATTATTTTAGGTTTTAGTTCGGTATCTTCCGATACGCATGTCGCAATAGCAAGTGAACGAGAATGAGCACGAACGAAAAGGAAGTAATCATGACAACATTCGCCTTTAAGAATACTCGGGAGCTCACGGCGATCGCGCCGGCGCTTGGGTGGTTGGCACGATGCCGACATCCGTCGCATGGCGCCTGGTGCCTCGTGCTGGCGGTGGTGCCACGTCCATCACCTCAATTGAGTGCGCCAGCGGCAGGCCATCTGGATCTGAGCCTGCATGATCGAATGGAAGAAGAGCCAGAGCGATGGGATGGACTTTCATGATTGAGACGAAGTCGCGTTTTTCCGAAGCACGGATATATTCGCATGAACCATGAACCGCATACCCCGCTTTCTCCCCGCCGGCATCGCACTCGCGTGCATGATCCTCTTTTCGATTTCCGCAATTGGATGCGGCGACACGAAACCGCGCCCGCAAGATCCATCGCCGACGACTCGCGTTTATCGCCCGGCGGTATCGATTCACGAACCGCCTCCGACTGACAATAGTCCGCATCAGTTTCATGACGTCGAGCTGATCCCGTCTGCGAATGAGATCGTATTTTCCAACAAACAATTGACGCTCCGATTTGACCGGCACGACGGTTCCTGGGTCTCACTCCATGCCGCGGGGCTGACGGAAAATATGATCGCGCCCGGCCGGCCGGGCGCCGCGATCGATTTTCGCATTGATGGACAATGGATGCTGGAGAACCAGGGTGCAACATTCCTGCGGCAAAAGTGGAGCGTCGATGAAGCGCGTGGCTCTGCATCGCTGCAAATGGTTTATGGCGTGGGAGTGCGCAAACCGTTCAGTTTCATTCCCGAGCGATGGAAGGATCGCGCGCCGGCCCCGTCAGACGCTTACGCTCCGCCGGAGAATTACGAATTCGAGCTGGCCAGCAATTACACGCTCTTTCCGAACGAAAGACGGATTGAGCGATCAGCAACGCTGGTTCGTAATCTGAGCAAGGATTTTTTTCATTCGAGCTTCCGCCGGCTTGACGGGTTCTTGTTCATTCTTCCTTCCGTGGTGGTGGAGCATTCGAGTGACTGCACCGTCGAAGTTCCGGGCCCGGTTTATACGTACAGCTTTATCGATGCAGGAACACCGTATGATGAATTGAGCAGCACTTATGTCGACTGTAAGACGGCCCCGGATCGATTGCCGGGAATTGTCGGCATTGAGAACCGCAGGGCCGGGGCTGCCCTCTCCACCTGGCTCGATACCAAATCCGAAGTGGTTTATGAGCCCTATCTGAGCGGCGACGGAAAACGAATTTCGGTTCTCCTGCACGCCATGCGAAGCGATCGGCTGCCCGATCGAGCGACAATCGAATCGGACGTGCAGACGATCGATCTGACGCAAACCTTTCGCGAGGCTCAGGTTCATCAGGTGAAGACGATCGAGAGTTCGATGCCGTTGAGCGACACGACGCCGGCCTGGGTGCGCGATATGGTCATCCTGGAGATGCTGCCGGATTTTTATCCTGGCGGCTTTAAGGGAGTCGCCGACCATCTTTCCTTCTATCGCAACATCGGATTCAACACGCTTTATCTGCTTCCGCATTGGCTCGGAGGCTATGCAAACGTCGATCCCTATGAGGTGAATCCGGCGCTCGGCACGCCGGACGAACTCAAAGCGCTCGTCCGTAAAGCGCACGATCTGGGAATGCACGTCGTGTTCGACATGGTGATCCACGGCTTTGCTCCGGACTCTCCAGTCGTGAAGCAACACCCGGAATTTTTCACGCGCAACGAACAGGGCCTGATCGAAACGCACTTTAACTGGGGAAGCATCAACACCGATCCGGGCAATCCCGCTTATCAGCAGTACATGATGGATCTGGTCCGACATGATGTGCGCGAATATGACATTGATGGTTATCGCGTTGACGCCAACAGCTACAAGCCGCCGAACTGGGACCCGGCCGATCCGCGCAAGCCATGGGAAGCGTCGAGCACGTTGCCGCTCTATCGGAAAATGTACGATGCCATGCGGCTGGAAAAGAAGGATGTCGTTCTCTACAGCGAAATGTTCGGGCCATGCTGGCACAGCGTCAGCAATCTTGCCCAGGACGCCAATTGGGCGGTGGTCGTCGATCTGTTCGATCGGATGGATCGCGGCCTCATCACCGCCGCAAGCTATAAGGCCGGCTTGGCCGAGTTGCAGGATTCGCTTCAGCCGGGCGTGAATCGCATCCGCTTTTGCCGCAATCATGACACCTGCTGGTTTTTCCCAAAACACTACAAGGGATTTACGCCGCGATTCCTTGCTCTCGATGCAGTTCATTTTTGCTTCGGCGTGCCACTGGTCTTCGCCGGCGACCGTCGTTATCCGCCGAGCCTGGAAGACAATCCGGTCGCCTGCGAGCATTACCATCGACTGATCGCACTGCGAATGCAGTTCCCTGAGCTTGCCCGCGGCGAAAGTCTCTTCCACGAGGTCGAGTGCGACAATCCGTGGGTATTCACCGGATTGCGGAAGCTGGAAAATGACACATCGCTGGTTGTGATTTCGCTGAGCGATAAGCCGGAGAAAGCAACCGTGCGGCTCCGGCTCGACAATGCAACCCTGGCGGGAGTGACACTTAAATGTCTGGCTGATGGGAATGGGGTCACTCTGCCTGAAAATGGGGCAGCGTCACTCGAGCTTGAGCCGTTTCAGATTCTGACTGGGAGATTGCAATAGCCACGGGTTACAATGTGGCTCTGCCGTGGCACGGGTTTTCAACCCGTGTTCCCGATCGAAGACACGGGTTAAAAACCCGTGCCACGCCATGCCGCGCGGGTCGATCACATGTTACGCTATCGGCGATGCGGGTTTCCGGCTTGCTCCATGATGTCCTCGATTTCTGCCTGCCAGCGGCCTGCGCCAACTGCAGCGCGGCCGCCAACGGGGATGGGTTTCTCTGCCACACTTGCGAGACCGCGTTGTCGCAATTGACCGACGCTCCATCATGCGAATGGTGCGCGATGCCAATTGCAGAGGAGAACGCGCCATGCCCGTACTGCCTGGGCAAAGGTGCGCCGCATTACGAGCGGATCGTGGCGCTCGGAAAATTCGTCGAGCCGATCAAATCGCTCGTACACCATCTCAAGTACCACCGGCGCTGGGCCGTCGGCGAGAAACTCGCTCGCCGCCTCGCTCACCAGGATCGCGTTCGGCGGTTGCTCGAAGGAGCCGATTGCCTGGTTCCAGTTCCGCTCCATCGGCTGCGGCAGATTTCCCGCGGCTACAACCAGGCGGAGATCATTGCTCGCGCCTTGTGTTTGACGCGAAAGATTTCCATCTGCCGTCCCGTGAAGCGCAGCCGAAATACCGAAACCCAGACCCATCTTCATTCGCAGGCCCGTCGTTTTGAGAACCTTGCGGATGCATTTCGCCTCGTGCGGCCGCAATGCGTCGAGGGTAAAGCGGTACTTGTCATCGACGATGTGATGACCTCGGGCGCCACGCTGCAAATGATCGCGCGAACGCTAAAGCCGGCCGCCCCGAGAAAACTCAGCGCCATCGTGATCGGAATCGCGGACCCGCGCGGGCGACATTTTGAGGGAATCTGATTTATGGAATACGCGTTGGAAATGCACGACATCGTCAAGGAGTTCCCCGGCGTGAAGGCGCTGCGGGGAGTGACTATCCAGGTGCAACGCGGTCAGGTTCACGCCCTGATGGGGGAAAACGGAGCGGGCAAGAGCACGCTGATGAAAATTCTCGATGGCGTTTACGGGGCGGGAACGTACCAGGGGCGAATCGTCGTAAACGGAGAACATGTCGAATTCCGCTCGCCGCACGACGCCAAGGGGCGTGGGATCGGGTACGTGCCGCAGGAAATCAATGTGCTGGAATCTCTCACCGTCGCTGAAAACATCTATGTCGGCCAGACCGCGACAAGCGGGCGGTTTTTCGTCCGCCAGAGCGCTCTGGCCGATCGCGCCAGGCGTCTTCTGTCTGAATGCAACATCGACCTCGACCCGCGGCGACTGATCTCCTCGCTCGCCGCCAGCCAGCGGCAGCTCGTTATGATCGCCCGGGCCCTCTCCACGAATCCCTCGGTCTTGATCCTGGATGAATCGACCAGTTCCCTCACACTGGAGGAAACGGGAAATCTCTTCCGAATCGTCAGGCATCTTCAGTCGCGCGGCGTCACCTGCCTGTTCATCACTCACAAGATGGCCGAGCTGTTCGAGCTGGCCGACCGCGTGACCGTGTTGCGCGACGGCGCCGTCGTGAATCATTTCGATCGCGGCATGTTCCAGGAGGGAGACATCGTCTCGGCAATGGTCGGACGGCGGATCGACCAGTTCTATCCGCACCGCGACAGCGCGATCGGGACCGATGAAATTCTCAACGTTTCTGGATTGACGGTCGCTCATCCGCACCTGGCCAACAAGAACGTCGTCGAAAATCTGAGCTTCAGCCTTCGGCGAGGCGAGATTCTCGGTATCGCCGGCCTGGTCGGCTCGGGCCGTTCGGAAACCGTCAATGCGCTCTACGGCCGCACACGATATCAAGGCCAGATCGAGATCGAAGGGCAACCGGTGCACATTCGTGGACCGCGCGACGCCAAAAGGCTGGGTCTCGGCCTGCTTCCCGAGGAACGAAAGAAAGAAGGTCTACTCTTCAATTTCGGAATCCGGGAGAACATCAGCATCAATCATCTGGCCGGCGTCTCGCGGATGGGAATTCTGAGCCGACCGAAGGAAAACCAGAGTGCCCGAAAATACATGCAGCAACTCGCCGTGAGGGCTCCCTCGCCAACGACGATGGTTTTGAACCTGAGCGGTGGAAACCAGCAGAAAGTGGTTCTTGCCAAGGCGCTGGTCGCAGGCCCAAAGGTGTTGATGCTCGATGATCCCACCAAAGGCGTGGATGTCGGAGCCAAGAACGAAATCTACAAGCTGATGCTCGATCTGGCGGGGCAGGGAATTGCTCAGATCGTTATCTCCTCTGAGCTTCCCGAGCTCATGGCAATGTGCGACAGGCTCATCGTCCTTTGGCGCGGCCGGAAAACCGCAGAATTCACAAAAGAACAGGCGACTCAGGAAAAGGTCATGCTTGCGGCCACGGGGGTGTCTGGCTCCATATCGCCGGCCGCCATGATATAATCGCTCAAGAGGTTTGCACATGACCCTGACTGTTTCGCTCTCCCCCCAAGCTGAAGCCAGGCTTCGTCAACGCGCCGCCGCCGAAGGCAAGGATCCGGTAGCGTATGCTTCAAAAATCCTGGAGCAGGCTGTCAATCTGCCGTCTCTTGATGAGCTCCTTGCCCCCCTTCGTGAGGAGTTTGCGGCGACCGGAACAAGTGATGAAGAACTGGTCCAGCAGATTACCGAGGCCCGCGACGCCTATCGAAAGCAGCGGTGACCGAAAGCCCACCACGCGTAGTGTTCGACGCTGTAGTTTTCGTCCAAGCCCTCATCAGCGGCCGCGGACCGGCCGCGGCTTGTATCGACCGAGTATTGACCGGCGAAGCGACCCTTTTCCTGAGCGACGCCATACTTGTCGAAATTCAAGACGTTCCGTTGCGACCGGAACTTACCCGGAGATATCCGCACTTATCTCCGGACCGTGCAAACGATTTTATCGGCCGAATAAAGGCGGTCGCGCTGCAAATTGAGTCTCCTCCGAGAGCGTTTGCGCTTCCACGCGATCCAAAAGATGAGCCTTACGTCGATCTTGCAGTTGCCGTTCACGCTCCGTTCCTGGTTACTTGGAATGATCGCCACCTTACTTATCTCATGCGCAAGGACACCCCCGAAGGGAAGGAATTTTGCCTTCGATTTCCCGGACTCATGATCCTTACTCCTCCAGCATTTCTTAACGAGCTGTCCAGGCGAAAAACGCAAGCCGATACCGACTGATCGCGGCGAAACGATCCACTGTGAGATGTTTCAGGTTTATCGATAGTTCGCCCAGCCCTGAGCGGCTCATCGATCGCTGATCTTCGTCCCCGGCACGCCATTTTGGAACGTCGCGCAACCCGTGTATTTTCCTGGATGCGCCGAATCCCGGAACAACTCTTGATGTCGCGCATCACTCATGCGCGTGCAGTGGATTGAAGCGTAATGAAATTGCAGCGCCCGCCGCCGGTCGGCCGAGGCGTTGGGCGGCGTGCCGTGGTGGAGAAGGCTCGAGAAAATCAAGGCGCCGCCCGGTCCGAGCGGAACGGCCGTATCGTGCGAGACATCGACGACATCGTCGGGAAGCTGGCAATCCCGGTCGTGATAATGCGGCCGAGGGCCGGAGCGATGACTTCCCGGAACAACGTGCATGCATCCGTTTTCGACAGTCGCCCGATCCAGCGCGATCCACACGCCAACCACTTTCTCCAGCGGCTCCATTAAAAAATATGCGTTGTCCTGATGCCATGGCTTCTCCCCGCCAATGTGTGGCGGTTTGAGCAGGGCCATGTCTTGAATGAGCTTCACGGGTGAACCGATCAGTTGTTCGAGAATTGCCAGCAGGCGAGGGTGAGACGACAACGCCGCCAACGGCTGGCTGTGGGCAACGAAACTCCAGAGTTTGCGAAGGTATGGCTCGCGCTGACTCGGATCAACTTGCGAGATGTCCACGCCCTTTTCGAATTCCAATCCCTTGTAACCGTCGATCCGGCCGGCGATCAGGTCGCAGACTGCCTGTTGGGCGCCATCCACTTCGGCCGGCGTGAGCAACGGGTCGATCGCGATAAATCCATCGCGATGAAACCGGCTGACGCTATCAGCGCAAAATGATTCCGGGCCGCCAATCGGCGCATGGAGGAAGTGCGCCGGATAGAGTTCCCGGCCAATTCTCGCCGCACTCGTCGAGATAGAGCCCATTGTCGCTGGCTGGAATTATTTCGCCTCGTCCACAGCGCGAATCGTCGCAATTGACCGAAAGTGTTCGTGATCGGCGAATGTCCAGACCACCTTCTTGTCATGCGTCACTTCGAAAGCGTGAACACCTTTCCCCTCCTGGCCACGGATGAAGTTGCCGACGAGATAATCGCCATTGGGCAAAATCTGAAGGCTGCCGACCCAGGTCAGGTTCAGTTCCGGCGCATCGGAGGCCTTGAATTCCCAGACGATCTTCTTGTCCGGCGTGACTTCAATCATCCGCTTTTGAACGGCGCAGGTGATGAGCGTATTGCCGTTGTCGAGCCGGCGGGCTTCGCCGGCCATGTCGATGCCGGTGTATTCCCAGACCACTTTTCCGTCGGGCGCGTATTCGCGGATTGCGCCTTCCCCTTCATGGCCGGCGAGAATGTTTCCGTTGGCGAGTTTGTGGATGCCGCGAACCTGCTGGTGATAGGCCGTCTGGCTGGTCGTGAGGGGTGTGATATGAACCACCTCGCCCTTGGGATTAACCTCGACGGCCTGAGGCGGCCCCTGCTCGCCAATCAATGTGT
This sequence comes from uncultured Phycisphaerales bacterium, assembly GCA_963754335.1. Lineage (GTDB taxonomy): Bacteria > Planctomycetota > Phycisphaerae > Tepidisphaerales > Tepidisphaeraceae > JBBSDP01. Next base: position 202,362 of record CAVWFQ010000003.1, on the reverse strand, counting down.
TGCCGTCCGGCTCGCGCTCGCATCCCAGCACCTGCGGGCATTTACTCACGTAATTCCAGACCGTGTTCCCTTTCCGGTCGATCTCCATCACCCCGGTCGGCTTCCCGCCGTAGGCGTACAGGATGTTGCCGTTCGGCAGGACCTGAAAGATGACCGCGATGCTGGGCGGCGTGTAATCCCAGACGGTCTTGCCGTTCTCATCTAATTCGTAGAGATGGTTGGGGCAGCCATTGCCGTACTGGAAGAAGATGATGCGATGCCGGATCGGCGAATCGTCAGCCCGAGCGACAGCGGAAAACCCAAAAGAGACGAGCAAAGCAAGGATCAATCGATGCATGAATCACTCCGTGACTAAGGCTGCATATTCCAACCGCTACGCCGAACTCCGCATGACTAGATAATGTAGAGGAAAGGAGTGCTTCCGTTGTCTTCACGAAACTGCGAGGATGATGTCGAACTGGCACAGTTTTGTTTTGACATTGCCGCTTGCGGATTGTACCCTGCGATCCTGATGGAGGGGATCTTGTTTCCAAGCGTAAATCCAAAGCTTTTCACCTAGGAATGAGGAATAAGATGCAAAGGAGTCTTGCTCTGGCCCTACTGGGCGCGCTGGGCGCGATGGCGACCGCCTCCGCCTCAACGGTTCCGCTGACCGGCGGGGATTCGACGGATGGCCTCGATTTGCATAACGGAACCGGCGTTGTATTGGCTCAGACAGTGAACGGCGCATCTGGCATTACCATCCAGAACGTGCTGTTCAACTCAGCGTTTAACGGCGCCTCGGAAACATATGCAGTTGGGCAACCGGTTGTGTTCACGCCGAATTCAATCAACCCCAATGCCACAACCTATCCGTCGTTTGGTTCCCCGACAGGCTACAGCGGGGACGACACGTCCCTCCTGTCTCTGATCAACACTGGTGTCGCATACGGCCCCGCCCCCGGCGAACAGCCTGCTGGAAATCCGAGCGAAAACTTCATCACAATGACGATCAGCGGCCTGACGCCGGGCGCGACCTATACCGTTGATGCCCTGACTTCCACCGACGGATACGGAAATCATGGAGCCGTTGACTCCTCAAGCGGGCGGAGTGAATCAATCTTCTATGATGGCGGATCCGGGGGCTCGACTTTCTTGGATACTCCCACGATTCTCAACGAAAACGTCTATGACACCCACGGATCAGTGAAGGTCGGTACCGCCGGCACGATTGTGGTGAGCTTCGCCGGAGTGGGCCCAACGCCGTTTAATGGCGGCAGGGGTAACGATAACAACGACGGTGCCATCGCCCAGGCGATCATTATTTCGGTACCCGAGCCGGCCACTTTTTCTCTCATTGGATTGGGGTGCGTGGGATTTCTGGCCCGCCAGCGAAAGGCCTGATCGCGCCCCATTTTCCTGCAATTCTTGTCAAACGCCATTGCCCGCCCGCATTTTCATCGATGCGGGCGGCTACTTTTTGGTTGGGCGGTTTTGATTCGGATCAGAACTCGCGGATATACCCGGCGGTCCATCCGCCGTCTACGGTCAGGCAATGTCCGTTGACGTATCCGTTTTCGGGCGCGGCCAGAAAGAGCGCGGCATTGGCGATGTCTGAGCATTCGCCAGGACGTCCGAGCGGCACGTGCGCCAGCAGCCTGGCGGCGCCATCTTTGAATTGGCTGTCGGGGCCATAAAACAGTTCGCGCGTACCGTCGGTCAGAATGGAGCCGGGAGCGATGGCGTTGCTTAGGATGCCATACGGGGCCAGCTCAAGGGCCATTGCCCGCGTGAGATTCACGACCCCTGCTTTGGCAGCGACGAACGCGCATTGCAGGCGGGCAGGCACGAGGCCCAGGACTGAAGCGATGTTGATGATTCGCCCCGATTTCTGCTCGCGCATGACGCGCGCCGCCGCCTGGCTGCAGACGTAGAGGCCGGTCAGATCGACCGCCAGGAGCCGATCCCATTCATGCCGGGGAAATTCGTCAAGGGTGACTCGATGCTTTGAAGTGTTGGTGCCGGCATTGTTCACCAGGATATCAAGCGTGCCGAATTCGCGGACGATCCGGGCCACCTGCTCGAAAATCTCCTTGTCGTTCGTCACATCCAGTTTCAGCGCGATCGACGATGTCAGCGCGGCCGCGGCCTTGGCGACCTCCAGATCCACGTCGGCGTAGATGACCTTCGCGCCGTTGGCGGCGAACGTGTCGGCAATGCACTTGCCGATATTTCGCGCCGCGCCGGTGACGAGCGCCACCTTGCCAGAGAGATCTGCTTTCATCAAACTTGCTCCAATGCATCCAGAAACGGTCGATCGCCGGGAGAGCCGGGCCGTCCCCGGCCCGTCTAAACCGGCTCGGGGACGAGCCGGCTCTTCCTGCGAACCGGCGCATTTTCACTACTTGCCCAACTCGGAACGGCTCAAGAGGTCCGAACTGTCGCCAATTGCTCACCAAATGCAACGACCGCGCCCCCTTCCGCGAGGATTTCAACGAGTACGCCATCGGCCGGCGATTCCACTTCCATGGTCGCCTTGTCGGTCTCCACTTCGACGATCGACTCTCCTTTTTTCACCGAAGCGCCGACGGCCTTGAGCCATTTGACGATTTTGGCTTCGCTGATGGTCAAATCGCCGTGCGGCATGTTGACGGCCGTGCCGGCCATGGTCGATTTTTTCGCGGCCGCCGCAGGCTGGGCAGCAGGGGCTGCCGGAGCCGTCACTGCCGGAGCGGCGGCGGCAACCGGTGTCGACGTCATACTCGCAGCCGCATCGCCCGTGGCGCCGCCGATCGCGCGGCGCGGAATGGGCGGCGTGCCTGCGACCGTTGCGCGGACGGCAGCGATGATTTTTTCCACGGTGACCACGGCCGCCTTTTCCAGCGACGGGGCGAACGGCTGGGCGACTGCTTCGGTATGAATCCGCCCCACCGGCGCGTCCAGTTCATCGAAAGCGCTTTCCATGATGGTGGCGGCGATCTCCGCACCGATCCCGCACATCGAGAATCCTTCGTCAACGACGAGCATTCGATGTGTTCGGCTGACGCTTTTGACCAGGGTTTGAACGTCCAGCGGAACCAGCGTTCGCAGGTCGATCACCTCACAACTGATCCCTTCCTTCTCCAGGGCAGTGGCCGCTTCGAGACTGCGGTGCATCAGGATGCCGCCGGTGGCGATCGTGATGTCCTTACCCGGTCGGACGATGTTGGCCTTCCCGAACGGAATCAGATATTCGCCGGTCGGCACGTCGCCCTTGGTGGAAAAGAGCGATTTATGCTCCATGAAAATGACCGGATCATGCGCACGGAATGCCGTCTTCATCAGACCTTTGGCATCGGCCGGGGTCGAAGGCATGACGACGATGAGTCCCGGTGTATGGCTCCAGACCGGATGATACATGCCGCTGTGGTGCGGGCCGGCGTGGCGAATCTCGCCGCAGCCGGAACGCACGATCATCGGCACGCTGATCTGATTGTTGCTCATGTATCGAAGCTTGCCGGCCTGATGGACGATCTGGCTGGCGGCTTCGAAAAGGAAGTCGGAAAACATCAAATCGGAAACGGCCCTGGACCCCGTGGCGGCGGCGCCAATGGCGGCGCCCGTGAAGCCGAGCTCACAGATCGGCGTATCGATCACCCGCTCGCCGCCGAATTCCTGCCAGAGGTTCTTTGTGTGGGCGAAGCTTCCGCCGCGTTCGCCGATTCCTTCACCGAGATAAATGATGTTTTTGTCGCGCCGCATCTCCTCGGCAATGCCGTCTCGGATCGCATCGAGGAATCCGGTTTTCACCGGCGGGCCGCTTTCAACATGCTTTGGAATCGGCGGATTGATCGGCTCGGCGAAGACATGGCGATGGACCGTCCCCGGATCGGGCTCCGGCGAGACGCGCGCGAATTCCGCCGCCTCGGCCATGATCGCATCGTATTTCGCGTCGATCGCGTCGAGTTCTTTGGCTGTAGCGACTTTGTATTGCTCGATCAGTCTGCGCCGCCAGGTGAGGATCGGGCATTTCAGCTTCCACGCCTCGACCTCCTCCTTGGTGCGGTAAGTACCGTAAAGCTGATCTCCCTCGTGATGGCCAACCACGCGATAAGTGCGGGCCTCGATGAGCGTCGGGCCTTCGCCGGCGCAGGCGCGGCGGGCGGCCTCCCTCATCACCTGCCACATCGCGAGCACATCGTTCCCATCGACGGCGATCCCGGGAATGCCGTACGCAGCCGCCTTGCTTGCAACATCAACATTCTTCGTGGCGATATGGAGCGGGGTCGCAGTTGCGTAGAGATTGTTCTCACAGACAAATACGACCGGAGCGTTCTGCACGGCGGCAAAATTGATCGACTCGTGAAAAGTGCCATGGTTGACGCCGCCGTCACCGAAAAAAGAAACGGCCATTCGATCGCTCTTCTGGACGCGGGCGCTGATGGCGACGCCGACCGCCGAGGGGATTCCACCACCAACCAGGCCGTTGGTTCCGAAGAGTCCGACGTCGGGGGCATAGAGATGCATGCTGCCGCCGCGCCCGCCGCAGCATCCTGTCGTCTTGCCAGCCAGCTCGGCCAAGGCGATCCGCGGCGCGAGGCCCTTGGCCAGGGCATGGCCGTGTCCGCGGTGCGTGCTCGTCACCCAATCGACCGGCTTGAGATGCGCCAAACGCCGACCGCGGTCGCTTCCTCGCCGATGTAGAGATGGCCGAATCCGGGCAGTTTGCCATTGCGATAATGGTCCTGAACAACCAGTTCGAACTTACGGATCAAGACCATCTCTTCGTAAAGGTGAATCAGCGTTTTGGCTGAAGTGCCTTCAGGAAGGGAAGTCGTTGAGGGATTCGGGGCAACGGTAGTCGTCATGGATAGTTTCTCTTCGTCGTCTTCGTTCGTAGTGCGGGCTTCAGCCCGTTTCTTCGTTCCGGAAGATACGGGCTAAAGCCCGCACTACGAACGAATCCTCAGGAAAACGGCACGTCAAAAAAGACTTCAATCTTTTTCGCCAGGTCCGGTCCGATGGGTTGCAGCGGCGATACCGGCTTTCCGACGGCAGCGCCGATCCGTCGGGCGACCAAGTGCTTGGGCCCGGCGAGGAAACACGGACCGCTGAGCACAATGCGATCGACCAGATCTCGGATGCGGCGCTGGAAGCGTTCAGCCTCGGCGTGGTCGCCACGGCTTGCCGCGTCGATGAGACCGATATACGTCTTCGGCTCGAAATTCGAGCAAACGCTCACGAGCCCCTTTGCCCCGCCGAAGAGCGCCTCGGCCGCGTTGACTTCATTTCCCATCAGGACGGTCAAACCAGCCGGCGGCGCTTCGGCGAGCAGTCGCTTTTGATAGGCGCTGTCTCCAGAGCTTTCCTTACAATATTTTGCCCAGCCGCGGCGGCCGAGTTCGACGAATGTTTCGACGGCGATCGTCGCCTGCACGACGCCGGGCAGATTATAGGGCACGAGCTGCATTCCGCTTCCGCCGGCCTCGACACACGCTCCGAACAGCCGCATCTGCTCCTCATGCGAACGGCCTGGGACATAGAAAGTTGGCGTGACGACGAAATAGCCGTAGCCAATCTCCTTGAGGATCTGAATGCGATCGACGACGCGCCGCGTGGAGGTGTCGATGGCTCCCGCGAGCAAAGGCAGCTTCGAGCCGGCTTCGTCAAACGCGATTTCCATCAGCCGCCGCCACTCGCCAGCAGCCAGCAAAGGTCCTTCCCCCGCGGTTCCACCGAGGAACAGGCCGTTGACGCCTTGCGAAATGAGCCAGCGTATATGGCTCCGAAGGGACGACTCATCGACGCGGTCGTCGGGACCGGTCGGCGTAATGACCGGCGGAATGATTCCTTTCAACGAAGGCAGTTGCGGCACAGCGATCTCCAAAAATCACGGCAATTCGATCAGTCAGAGCGGCTCATTTTCGACGGGATTGCTGAGCGTCCCGATGCCCCCGATTTCAATATCCACTTTGTCGCCAGGCTTGAGCCAGCGCGGGGGAGTCTTCGCAAACCCAACGCCATGCGGCGTGCCGGTCAGGATCACGGTCCCGGGCAATAGCGTCGTGCTGCCGCTGAGGAATTCGATCAGCGTCGGCACATCGAAAATCATGTCGTCGGTGTTCCAGTCCTGCAGGACCTCGCCGTTGATGATCGTTTTGATCGACAGTGAGTTGGGATTCGTGATTTCGTCAGCGGTAACCAGACACGGTCCCAGCGGACAGAATGTGTCGAACGTCTTTCCGCGGCACCACTGGCTCCCACCGAAGCGTCCCTGCCAGTCTCGCGCGGATACGTCGTTGGCGCAGGTGTAGCCGAGCACATATTCGAGCGCTCTGGCTTTCGAGACATTCTTGGCCCGCTTGCCGATCACGACGGCCAGTTCACATTCATAATCGACTTCGTCGCTCTTGAGATGGACCGGCAATTGGATCGGGCCGCCGGGATTCTGAAGCGTGGTCGTCGATTTCATGAAGACCACCGGATACTCCGGCTCCGGCTTGCCCCCTTCGGCGGCATGCTTTCGATAATTCAGGCCGATGCAGATGATGTTCACCGGCACCAGCGGCGCCAGCAATTTGCGGACGTCGGCGCGGCGATTGGTCTGTTCCAATTTTCCGAAAAGTGTGCCTTCGAGTTCGAGCCGGTTCCCGCCCGGCACTTCGGCGGCGAACTTCACTTTCCCAGAAGAGTCTTCGTATCGAATAATTTTCATTGCTTGGTTTCCGCAAAAATTAACTGACTGTCCCGCCCAGTTTGACGCCTGTGTCCGCCGATAGGGCCGTGAGATTCAGCGCCACATCCGGCGGCAGCAGGATTCCTTCCTTCAATGCCCGCTCCCGCCGCTCCCATTCCATTTCGCCGGGCACATAAATGCGTTCGGATCCCGCGGCCTTTGGCGTTTCATGCAGGTCGTGAATCATCTTGTCCATACGGCTCCGGAATTGATCCAGCGGCTGCATGGTACCGGCGTCAATCGCGATGAAGCACGCGCCATGTCCGGTGTGCCGGGCCGGATCCGATTCGACCCAACTGGGGATTTCATCACGGAGCATGGCGCCGCTCAGAAGCCCGCCGAGGCTCTCGACCATGAGTGCAAGACCATAACCCTTGTGCGCCGCCATCGGCTGCAACGAACCGCCGTCCACAAAATCCGCCGGATTGGTGGTCGGCAGACCTTCCTTGTTGACCAGCCAGTCGTTGGGAATCGGCTTGCCCAGGGCTTGGGCCGCCGAAACTTTCCCGCCGGCCACGGTGCTCATGGCAATGTCGAGGAACAGCGGCTTCTCGCGACCCGCCGGCGCTGCAAAGGCCCAGGGATTGGTTCCCATCACGCGGCCGCGAGCGCCCGGAGCGGTCATCGACGGCGTGTCGTTGGCAGTCGCCATCCCGATCATTCCCTGCTCAGCCGCCATCACGGCGTAATAACCCGCGCCGCCGAAATGGCACGAATTGCGAACCCCAACGACGCCGATGCCGCACTTGCGCGATTTGCTGATGGCCAAATCCATGGCAGCGGTGGAAGTAACCATGCCAAGCGACGAATCGCCGTCCATCGACGCCCAGGCCGGCCCTTCACTCAAGACCTTCGGAACGCCGGTGGCCTTGAGTCCGCCGCCCTTGAGTCGGCGCACATAACCCTTGAGAAGCTTGGTCCCGTGGGTGAAGACACCCCAGGTGTCGGTCGTGACCAGCACCTTTGCCGTAGTAAGGCCGTCGGCGGCGCTCACGCCGGTGGTTTTCAAGACATCCACCACAAATCGTTCAAGTTCGTCGGCGCTGATCCGCAATGGGCGAAGCGCTTCGGATTTCTTGCTGGCAACGGATCCGGTCGTGGGTTGATCAGGCAAAGTAGCTCCGCGACAAATCGATCGGCTCAGGCCGGAAAACGGGGTGAACGAACACCGTTCACCACATTGGGCGGCAGTTCGCCGCGGAGCGCCGCCACGGCAGTCGAGGCAGCGCTGCTCTTGAGCTTTTCAACCGCCGTCGGGCTGGCCGACGCGATATGGGCGCTGAACACGACGTTGCTCATCGCGAGGATCGGGCTGTCTTTCGGGATCGGCTCCGGCGAGTAAACGTCCAGCGCCGCCCCACGGATCGCCCCGCTGCCGAGGGCTTCGATCAGGGCGGCGGGATCAACCAGATCGCCGCGGCCGACGTTGACGAGCAACAAACCCCGCTTGGTCTTGGCCAGCGAATCGCGATTGATCATGCCGCGCGTCTGCGCGGTTGACGGGCAATGCAGCGTGATCAGATCGCTGCTGCGAAGGAGCGTTTCGAGATCGACCGGCTCGCAACCCGCGTCGCGAACCGCGGCTGCCGGCGCGATGGGATCGAAAACCTGTACGCGTGCTTTGAACGCCAGAAATCGCCTGGCGACTTCCCGGCCGATCCGACCGAAGCCGATGACTCCAACGGTCATCGTTTTCAAGGCAGACATCGATTCGATTGGCGTCGCCAGGCCCCATTTTCCCGAGGCAACCAGATTCGAATTCGGGACAATGCAGCGCGTCAGCGCCAAGGCAAAGGCAAGCGTGTGATCCGCCACCTCATCAATGCAGTAATCCGGCACATTGCAAACGGGAATGCCGGCAGACTTGGCGGCTTCCAAGTCGACGTTATCCACGCCAATCCCATATCGCACGATTCCCCGCGCACGTCGCATGCCGCGGATGACATCGGCGGTAATCGGAGCAAACTGCGTAATCACGCAATCGGCGTCGGCTACCAACTCCATCAATTCCGCGGCGGTTGTCCTGGTACGGGCGTCGAGCGAGTGCCCCGCCCCCTCGATGGCCTTGCGCTCCAACTCAATTGAATTGAAGCCGTAATCGGTAATAACAGCTTTCAAGGTCGTTCCTCATCCGCAGGTGCAAATCAGCGGTTACGGTGTCCTCGTCGGTTCAAAAACGAATATACGCGATGATACGAAAGGCTCATTTTTCGTCAAGACGAAGGAGGCCTGATCCCGCTAATTACCGAAGCAAAGGCCGGTAATCGATTGCATCGGCCGGGCGGGAACAATATATTGTCGCTTTCCGGCGGCAGGACTTCTCCATTCCTTCTGAGCAGCAAAATGAAAATAGGCCTATCGTCCACACTCTCTCTTCTTGTCGTCATATTCGCCTCGACATTCTGCGCGAGTTGCAACCGATCCAGCGCAGGCCCACGCCAAGAAGTTTTATTGGATTCAGCCGGTGCGCGGTCATCCGGTTCACCGGGTGACGCAGGCAGGCTTCCAGGAAGAATGCCGTGCGCTCGGATACGACTCGGAGGTGATCGGCCCCGACTCCATGGACGTCGGGGAGACAACCTCCCTTGCCGAGCAGGCGCTGGCCCGCGGCGATGCCGCCGGCATGGTGGTATGGGGCGTCGATGAGGGGATGCATAAACTCATCGAAAAGATCGCCAAAAAAGGAATCCCCGTCGTCATCCCCCACTTCCCGACGGATCACAGCGAAGTGCCGGATGCCACCGGCGTCGTCAGCGGCGACCCCGCCGCCTACGGGCGCGATTGCGCCATGGCGATCGGCAAGCAGATCAACGGCAAGGGAACGGTCGCCATCACGCAGGCCAACTACAATCTGACGGAGAACATGCTCAGCAAATCGTTCACAGAGACCATGAACGAGAATTTCCCCGATGTGAAAGTGATGAAACCGCAACTCGAGGGGCTCGATTCAGTTCAGGCGGTGGCCAAGGCGTCGGCGATTCTGGAAGCCAATCCTGACGTCGTCGCAGCCCTCTCCACGACCGGCAACATCCCCCCCACCTGGGTCGGAGCGGAGAAGCAGACGGGGCGGCATGTTGTCTCGATCACGATGAACTACACGCGTGCGAACCTCGACGCCATTCGGGATGGAAGGATGTTTGGCGCCGTTGCTCAGCCGCTCTGGGAAGAGTCGCAGGAGTGCGCCCGATTGCTCGATAAAGCCGTAAAAGGAGAAAAGATCGAGTGGTGGACGAAAATGCCTGCGCCGCTCATCACCAAGGATAATGTTGATCAATACTACAAGTTGATGGACAAGATTGACGCGGCGATGAAATAAAAATCTCGGCGCTCACGCCGGTCCGGCTTCGAACGAGATGCCCAATTTTTTCAAAAAATTGGCGGCATTATCGTGATAGAGTTTCTGCAGGACATCGTTCGGCAGGGCCAGTCCGCGAAGGACCGGTTGCTTGTCGGGCGGAAGGTCGGGGTCAAAAATTGGGTTGGGGCCGATGTAGGCGGTCTCCCATAGTTTGCGGTGTACCCAGAACCGGCTCGCCATGAAATCGAATCCGCGGTCGTCGCCGCTCACCTGGTCGCTTCCGAACAGAATGCGGTCCTGATTGCGAATGAAAAATTCGCGAGCCGCATCGCGCCGGGCGCTGATTTCCCGGGCCATCCATCGCGTCGCGCTGCAGTCGAGCACCAGGTTTGGGAAACGATCCAGCAACGATTGCAGGCGGGGCAAATCCTCGGGATTCCCCCCCATGTGAGCGCCGATCCACGGAGTGCCGGCGTATTCGTTTAGCAACCCTTCCCACATCTGATAGTCCGCGTCGCGCGAAGCGGCGTCGGCCTGCGAGGCATACTTACCGGAATACCAGAGATCGGGATCGCCGATGTGGGTCATGATCGCCATGCCCCGGGCGAGCGCTTCGCGGAAGACAGGACGATTCGCCGGATGATCCAGGCGATAGCCGCGCATCTCCATCGTCCGCGGCGAGGCATGAAACTTCACGATCCGACTGCCCATGTTGTAGAACGACTCAAGCCGGCTCAGCCAGTCGTCTACGAAATTAGGGGGCGGATCCATCCACTTGGGCACCGCGATAAACTGGATGCGATCTCCCCACTCCCGCTGCAGGCCGATCGATTCTTCCAGCGGCGTCATCGTCACGAACCCATTGATGCCGTAATGGTCCGCCGCTTCAAACCATACCGGAGCGTGACGGAGCGCAAGGAGATGGCAGTGAAAATCGATCACCGGCCCGGTGACTTTCGGCCGTGGGATCGGTCGCCGATAGTCCACACCGATGACGTTGTATTCCGGTACAGCCGGAACCTTGTCGACTTGGGGTGAAAGCGTTGTGGTCATCAGATCAGGCCCTTCGACGAAGCTCGGGACAGGCCTGCCTACGGCTGGTATTGGCCTTCCGAATAGAGCATCGCCAAAATGATAGGGAATCTCAACCCACCTTGCCTGCTGATCCCTCTTTCAGACTACAATGAATCGTGACCGAGGAATTTCCGCACGAATAACAGGATTCGCCATGACACAGCCGACCAGCACCGCTTCGCATTCCGCCGCTCAACCTTCACCGCAAGTTCAGGCAGTCGCCGCGCCGGCGATTCAGCGGCAGTTCGTGAATTTTGCGTTCTTCAAGCTGGATCCGGCTTTCCGCCGGCTCAGCGACCACGACAAGATCCAGGCGCGGAGCGAATTCCTCAAGCTCTTTCAGGAAAAGAGACCGGGGCTCATCTGCCTCTCCTACAGCACCGTGGGACTGCGTCCCGATTGTGAGCTTCTTTTGTGGCGGATCGGATCGACGCCCGACGACTTTCAGGCGCAGACGCAGCAGATCAACAAGTCGCGCCTGGGGGCTTATCTCTCCACCCCACATTCATTTGTCGCGATGACCAAGCGAAGCATGTACATCGACAAGCTCGACCCATTTCACACGAGCGAGAGCCGCACCGTCATTATTCCCGGCAAGCGGAAGTACTTGTTCATCTATCCCTTCGTCAAGACACGCGACTGGTATCTTTTGCCGCTCGAGAAGCGCCAGGAAATCATGGACGGCCACATTCGCGTGGGCAATAAATACCCAAGCGTCAAGCTCAATACGACCTACAGCTTCGGCCTGGACGATCAGGAATTTGTCGTGGCGTTCGAAACTGACGAGCCGAAGGATTTTCTCGATCTGGTCATGGAGTTGCGCGAGACCCAGAGCAGCAAGTACACATTGCGCGACACGCCGATCTTTACCTGCGTGCAGATGCCGATGGAAAATGTGCTGGATCAGCTCTTTTAGTTTTTTACACTTCCACCGTTGCCATCCGCAGTGATCGCTATATGATGATCGTATCGATACCCAAAAGCCACCGCGCCGCCGGCGCGGTGGTCCTTTTTTCAGAGGGCATCGGGATTGATTTTGCCGGGTAACCTGATTGTACCCGGGAGGCCTCATCATGCAGATCGTCAGCGCTGAAGAAAAGGCTCAGATGGAGAGGAAGCGGGAGGAGCTTTACAAGGTTCAGCTCGACGTGCAGGAGCGCATCCGCAAAGCCGCCGCCCTGGGCGATCTGAAAGAAAACTCCGAGTACCACTTCGCCAAGGAAGAGAACCGGAGCGTGCAGCGTGAATTGGCGGCGCTGGAGTTAAAACTCCGGCAGGTGGCGGTCGTTTCCAACGCCGACGTGCCGGAAGACGTCGTTTTCCTGGGCCACACCGTCAAGCTTCTCGATCTCTACGACGACAGCGAGCAGATCATCCGACTTGTCGGAGAGGCCAAAGGTGACACGGGAGACGACAACATCATGCCGGTGTCCGTCAACAGCCCGATGGGCGAGGCCCTGATGAAAGCGCGAGTTGGGGAAACGGTAAAGGTGAAGGCGGCGCGGGACGAACGAGTTTAAGATTCTGGCGATTCTCTGAGCACCTCAGACTAAGAAGCGAATTTCAGGGCATCGTTTGCATTTCTTCTCCGCCACCGCGCTTCCGGGGCAAATTGAGATCAGGATAAAACGCGAAGGCGCGAGGGCGCGAAGAAGAAGGGGAAACCTTAAAATCATCTCAGGCCATCTTGTATTTCTTCGCGCTCTTGGCGCCTTCGCGGTAAATTCGAATTTGGTTAGACCACGAGTTGCGAGAGAAAAGGGGAATGAATGTTCGCCGAAGATATTTCGTCGGCTTCACTTTATATTCTGCCCGGATTGTTCGGCGCACCGAGGTGACCCGATTGTCAATTCTGACCTTCCTGCCGACGGCGCCAAAGGCGATAATCCCATCCTATCTGGCCGAATATCTGACTTCGGAAGGAGCGACACGACTATGCCATCACACAAAACCGGAACACGAGAGCAATGGCTCGCGGCGCGGATCGAACTTCTCGAAAAGGAAAAGGAACTCACTCGCCGTGGCGACGAAGTGACTCGTTTACGTCAGGAACTCCCCTGGATCCGGATCGACAAGGAGTACCGTTTCACTACCGATGAAGGGAGCGCGACGCTGGCGGACCTGTTCAAGGGGCGTTCCCAACTGATGATCTATCATTTCATGTTCGGGCCTGACTACAAAGCCGGCTGCCCCAACTGCTCGGCGATCGCGGACTGTTTCAACGGCGTTTGGAAACACCTGGCCGGGCACGATGTCATGCTCTGGGCGGTGTCACGCGCTCCGCTCGAAAAACTTCAGGCGTACAAACAGCGGCTCGGTTGGACGTTTCCCTGGGCGTCGTCAGGAACCGGCGACTTCAATTTGGATTTCAATGTCTCTTTCACCAAGGCTCAGCAGCAATCAGGCAACCGGGAATATAATTTTCAGAAAGGCGGCATCGGCAAAGACGGCAGCGACGAAGAGATCAACAAATCCGCATCGGAATCGGGAAAGAAGATCGCCGCCAGCGCAGGTACGGATTGGGCCACGTTCACGCGCGAGGCCCCGGGAATGAGCGCCTTCGCACTTGAAGATGGCGTCGTCTACCACACCTATTCGACCTATGCCCGCGGGCTCGACATCCTCTGGGGGATCTACCAGTGGCTGGACCGCGCTCCCAAGGGGCGCAACGAGAAAGGCCAGTGGATGCGCAGGCACGACGAGTATTAGCATCACAGTTCCGCGGTCACCAGGCTCGCCAGTTCCGATCGCTCGCTCCGCGCCAGCGTCACATGGCCGATGATTGGCTTGCCTTTCAGCCGTTCGACCAGATACGACAATCCGTTGCTGCTGCTGTCGAGATACGGATTGTCGATCTGCGTGGCGTCTCCGGTCAGGATGAGCTTGGTCCCGTCGCCGACCCGGCTGGCGATCGTCTTCACTTCGTGCGGCGTCAGATTCTGCGCTTCATCCACAATCATGAACTGGTTGGGAATGCTGCGACCGCGGATGTATGTCAGCGGCTCAAGCACCACTTGCCCACTCTCGACGAGTTGCTGAATCCGTTGCTCGACGCTGGACATCGACGCGTGAGAGACATGATTTCCGTCCGGCGAGAGCCGGTTGGAAAGCAGATAGCCCATGTTGTCGAAAATCGGCTGCATCCAGGCGGCGAGTTTCTGGTCCTTGTCGCCGGGCAGGTAGCCGATGTCACGGCCGAGCGGCATGATCGGCCGGGCGCACAGGAGCTTGGTGTAGGTCTGATCGTTGAGAACTTTCACGAGACCGGCCGCGATCGCCAGAAGCGTTTTGCCCGTTCCAGCGGCGCCGATGAGTGATACGAGCTTGACTGAATCATCGAGGAGCAGGTCCAGGGCCATCGTCTGTTGCAAATTTCTGGGCAGAATCCCGAAGACCGGCCCGCGACGCGGACGAACCGGCGTCAGTGCCTGCAGATCGGCCTTGAAGCGGGCCAGGACGGTATGAGCCAGATCCTGCTCGTCCTTGAGCAACACAAATTCATTGGCGTGCAAATCGGAAAGATCGACCGTGAGCTGCTTGTCGGCGAAGAGGCGGTCAATTTTGTCGCGCGAAACCACCACGTCGCGCCAGCCGGTGTAAAGGTGATCGAAATCGACCTTCTGCGCCTCGAAATCTTCGGACGGCAGGCCAAGGGCGTCGCTCTTGATCCGGGCGTTGATGTCCTTAGTAATAAAGACAACCTTGGCCCCCTGTTGCTGGAGGGCCAGCGCAGCAAATGATTCGATTGTCCGGCGTGTTGGAATTCAGGCCGGGGCAGAGCTTCTGGTCTTCTTCGAGCACAACGCGGACGCGTCCGCCAGTCTGCGCGACAGGCACGCCCATAGAGAGATTTCCCAGGCCCCGCAGATGATCGAGATGGCGGATGATCGTGCGGGCATTGCGGCCCAGATCGTCGCTGTTGGTCTTGAACTTATCGAGCTCTTCGAGCACATCAAACGGTATCACCACCTCGTTGTCCGCGAACATGAACAGCGCGTTGGGGTTGTGCAGCAAAACATTCGTATCCACCACGAAATGCTTCATGTCGCCGTTGTGATTGGTCATGTCCGTTTTGTCAGTGATCAGTGGTCAGTTGCCTGCCCTGAGCCCAGTCGAAGGGTCAGTTGTCAGCGGTCCGCCGTCGTTGCCTTATTGTTTCCACCACCAGTTTCAATTATTTCTTGGAAATTGCGAGCGCTTCCGATGGGCGATTGCACGATCTTAGCAATACGGACGACGGACCACTGACCACGGACAACTGACCACGGACACCCATGAACCTCTATCCACTGAAATTTCACCCCCGCTTCGTCGAGAAGATGTGGGGCGGGCGAAAAATCGAAACAGTCCTCGGCAAAACGCTGCCGGCCGGAAAGCAGATCGGCGAAAGCTGGGAGCTGTTCGATTTTCCGCCGAAAGTTGTCGATGCTTCCACGGACTGGGTCAGTAGCGTGATTGCCAATGGCCCGCTCGCCGGCAAATCGCTCCATTGGGCGGTGGGAGAACTAGGGAAAAAACTTTATGGCGATGCGCGACTGGCCGGACCGGGACAGTTTCCGATCCTGATCAAGTTTCTCGATGCCCGAGAGGATCTGTCGGTTCAGGTCCATCCCGACGAAGAATTCGCCAGCAAGAACCCTGGCGCACATCTGAAGAGCGAGGCGTGGTACGTCATGGAGAATGATGCGAACGCGCGTCTCTTCAAGGGAGTGGTCGCCGGAACGACTCCCCAGTCCTTTCGCTCGGCAATTGATCGAGGCGCTGTCGAAGACCATCTCACCGTCATTCCGACCGAACCCGGCCAGTGCTTCTACCTCCCCAGCGGCACTGTGCATGCGCTGGGAGCGGGGATGCTCGTGGCGGAAGTGCAGACGCCGAGCGACACCACCTTCCGCGTCTACGATTTCAATCGCGTCGATCCCTCCACCGGAAAACTGCGAACGCTCCACGTCGAACAGGCGATGCAGTGCATCGAATTTGCTAACGCCGGGAGTGACAGCGCGCCGGACGCCGCCGCTGCGTCGAAACCCGGCTTGCTCGTCGATTGCGATTATTTCCGAATGAATCGGCTTCACTTCAAACAAGGTGAACGTGCAGCGCTTTCCTCCGGCGAGCCGATCGTCTGGATCGTTCTGGAAGGGCAAGGCACTCTAAGCGGAGGCGGCGGTGAGATTCCCACTCCCTTCAAAAAGGGAGAAACCATTCTCTTGCCGGCCGCGATCGAGAAGCCGCAGGTGAATGCGACAACCAATTGTGTCTGCCTCGAAGTCACATTTCCGGTAAGTAAGGGGAAATGAAACAGCGCATACAGAAAGTAGTCGCCGGCGCCGGCGTCGCCTCTCGCCGCGTCGTGGAAGAAATGATTCTCCAGGGCCGGGTGTCGGTCAACGGCAAGATCGTGACACGCCTTCCCGTTCTGATCGATCCCGATCAGGACCGCGTTGACGTTGACGGCGAGCCGGTAAAACTCAAAGGCCCGGGCTCCCCCCGCCGCATCTATCTTCTGCTAAACAAACCACGCGGCGTCTACAGCACCAACGTGGCGCAGGGCGCCAGATCCGGGCGGTGGATTTGATCCCGCCGGAATTGCGCGATGCCCGCGTTTATCCCGTCGGGCGACTCGACGCCGAATCCAAAGGATTGCTGCTCTTGACGAACGACGGCGAATTAACCAACCTCCTCACCCACCCACGCTATGGCGTGCCCAAGACTTACCGCGCCGTAGTCGATGGCCATATCTCCCAGGAAGCGATCGCCCAATTGCAAAAGGGAATCTGGCTGTCCGACCCGCACGGCGGTAAGGGAATCAAAACCGGCCCCTCCGAAATTAAGTCCGTCAGAAAGCTGCCCGGCAAGAGCGTGTTGGACATCATCGTCCGCGAAGGGGCGAATCCGGAAATTCGCCGAGCACTCGCCAAGCTGGGCCACAAAGTGCGCGAGTTGACGCGCACGCGAATGGGCCCGCTGACGCTGGAAGGCGTTGCCGCCGGACGGTTTCGCCCGCTCGCTCCAAAAGAAATCCGACAGCTCAGGCAGTATTCGAAAAGAGAAGTGAAAAGTGATCGCGGCGGCGCGAAGCTGCGCGATTGAAGTCTTGACGCTCCGCGCCGTTAGACGAACTCAAACGGGACGCACGAAATCAAAGCGGAGGGAAAATAACTGTTTACCGTGCCGGAAACACCTCGAATTTGCAGCCCGGAAACGGACCACGCCACGTCGAGGGGCGCGGCAGAGGTCGGGGAATGCAGGGGTCGTGAAGTTGGGAGTTGTTACTCGGGAAGTTTGAGAACGCTGCCGCAGTACATGAGGCTTAGTGTTGCGGTGCAATCGGAGCTTGCCATGAGCGACCTATATAAGCTGCCAATCAAACTCGGGTGGGTACTGCTAAAGACGGAGTTTTCTAAACGCAGTTCCCTAAAAATGATACGGCAGCTGCAAGGTTCAAACGAAGAGCGTATTTTGCTTCAAAAAATCGGCAAATACTGGAATCAGCAAAATTGGTTCGATAGACCGGACGGGCTGGTGGTTCTCACGAGCCAGCGGCTCGTGTTTCTGTCCAAACAGAAGACGTTTACAAGTACAACGGATTTCCTCAGCTTCCCCCTTGAAATGATGGTCGGCATCGCGGCAACGCGAGTGATGATGATCTCCCCGGCAGTTGTGTTCAGTGTGGATGGAGTCAGCTATACTTTTTCGCTGCTACGAAATGCCCATGAGCTGGTCGACGCTTTGAATGCCGCGAAACGTAATCTGCCGACTTCTGGGACGAAATCCTGATTTGCCGAATGATACGGGGTCGGGGGTCGACCCCGGGTTCCGGACCCGTGCGGTTTGAATTTCCGTCACGTTTGAATTTTCCGAATTTTTTGGGCGGACCGTTCACCTTGGTGCGTGACCCGGAGGAGCCGCGCACGAAGTAAGCGGGAAAGCACTCGGTAGACGAGAGAACATTCTCACTTACTTCGTGCGCGGCTCCTCGCCGAGTACAGGGAGGGCGCGGGGTGAGGGTCTTCAACTGCGCGATACGAATGACCCGTCCTGAACATCGCCGAAGGGCCCTCACCCCAACCCTCTCCCCATGGTTTTAAGAGAGGGGGAACAACTCTGCCGCCGATTCTGCCACACACACCGTTGACCGGGGTGCGTGACACATTAGGCGGCTTTCATTTGACATAGGCTGGTCGATTACCCCAGTAACGTTCCCATCGGGCGTCCTGGCTGAGCCACGTTGAACGGAGCGCGAGGATCGGTTCGATTCCCGGCTCCGACCAGAACTGTTCGGTTCCCTTGACCCGTTTATTGAATTGCTTCACGCCCGCTTCTGTCTCTCCTGAGCCGATCGGCCACCCATTGGATCGATACGTGGGATAGTTCATGTGCTGCTGATGACGCGTGAAGTAGCCGACGCTCTGGTGCAGCAGGCGCCGGGGATGTTGCGGCGGATCGTTTGCCTGCGGCTCGCCCAGGCGCCCCGACTGTTGCGACAATTCCGCAATGACGCGGTCGACTTTCCCATCCCACAGCCAGGCTTCCATTCGCTCGGCCAGAGCCGATGTGGCCGGGGTCTGTGGGCCGTGGATTGCCTTGGCGCAGTCCCACAGACGCTCGCTGGCGTGATACCAGTCGATAATTCTCGCCTGCACGCGGAATTCCCGCTCCAGCAGCGGATCGATCCAATTGCCCCCGTCTCCCATGGCGATCACCACCGGCGCCTCTCGATAGCCCCGTCTCTCGGCTTCCACGTGCGCCATCGTCCCGAATGCCGCCGCGTCGCGGCTTGTCGCCAGATGGGTTCGAACCAAGGGAGCGGGCTTGCGTGCGCCTTCGCCCTCACGGCCGTCCCCGGGAATGTAGCTGGTGACGGTGAGCACTTTGTCTTCACGCCAGCGCGAGCCGCTTTCGGCATCTTTTTCCTTGCCTTGCCAGCGTCCGCCATCCATGCCGACCACCAGCAATTCAGGGACATTGCCCGGACCTTCGGGAAATGCCCTTCACGGTAGGCCTGTGTCTGACGATCCCGCGCGGCCACCATGCCCTGGCCCAGGGCTTCACTCCAGCGTTGAATCTGTTTGCCGTCGAAGTGGGTTTTCCAGTCGATGTTCAGCGATTTACCGGCCTCGTCGAACGACTTCTGGGTCGCTTCCCGGCAAATGCGTTCGGCGGCGTGGGGCGAGAGATTGGCCTCAGCCGCCATCGCCCAATCACGGTTTTGAGGGGGAAAAAGAGCCGCCACAGGTGCGGCATCGGCAGTGTTGTTTTTCGATCACCGCCGGTCCGTCGGGGGTGATCACCTCCGGCTGCGTCCTCTGTCTTTCCAGGTAAACCGACTCCGACCCGCACAGCGGGCAACACCCCGCCGCCTCTACTCGGGCGTTGGGCTCCAAGGCCGCTCGTTCCTCCAGAAGCGTCGGAATCACCGCACGCTTGAACTCGTCGGTCTGATCTTCCCAACTCCCAAAAGTCGTCCCTTTCAGCGGCTGGGCTTCATCCGCCGGCATGATGCGATCCAAGGCCGCCATCATTGTCTTGAGCACGCGTTCACGCGCCTCCTGACGTGTTCGAAGAGCAGGCATGCGATCCTCCTTGATCGAGTAAAACTCCTTCTTCGCATTATAATCCAAAAATCGCCCGCCTAAAGTGTCACGCACCCGTGAAAACGGGGAAAAAACCCTCTCGCTGGACACGGGGGAGGCGCGATGTTAAACTGCAAGCTATTCAGAGCTTGGATCGGTTCCTGGCTCAACCCAAATGGGAAATCGGTTTAAGGCTGCGGGAGTGCACAAATGATTCTTCATCGTCTGCGTACCGTCTTCGTCGTGTTAGTTGTCGGGGTGGGGCTATCCGCGAACGTCGGACAGGCGACAATTGTGCAAACGAACTCGTATGATGGCAGCAGCCAACAGGCTTTTCCGGTGTCAAATTCCGATTTGATCGAAGGTCTCACGCCCGCAGCAACGACCGGGAGCATGGACCTGGGGGCCTCGTTCGGTACATTGAACGATGGTTCTGCGGGCGCAACCAATGACGTGACGACCGGAGCTTTTAGCTTCAATCCGTGGAGCGTCACTTACAATCTCACCGGTTCGGCCACTGGTTATGATCTCTCCGCGATTCATTCGATCGCTGCGTGGAACGATAACCGCATCAGCCAATTGTTCGACATTCAAGTGAAGACGGTGGCGAATCCAACCTTTCACGGATTGGGCACCTACCAATTAAGCACCGGCGGCAGTACTCAAAGCAGTCCCTTTGAATTCGACGCCAACAACGGGTCGACGCAAGTCGCATTGGCAGCCGATAGCGGTTTGTTGGCGACGGGTGTCACAGCAATCTCGTTTTCAGTCTCGGTTCCGCAGGGTGGTACCGCAACCGTGTATCGCGAGTTCGACGTGTTCGGCAGTGCTACGTTGCCCGAGCCGGCATCGGTCGCATTGCTCGGCGTCGCAGCGTTGGTGCTCGTTGCGGCGCCTCGCCGCCGATCACCGCAGTAAGGCAGCCTTCAGGATTTCGTCAGCTTGAAGATGTAGATTCGGTCCAGGGAGATCGTGTGATTGTTCGGCGAGCAGCGGAATACAACCTTCTGATCATTGCTCAGCTCAACACCCGAAGGGACGGATAACCATTCCCCTTGCCGGAAGTCCGACGCCCGCAGATGCGCGGCGCCGACGACCCTTCCGTTAATGTTCTGCACGTCGAGAAGGCAGAAATCTTTGCCTTGAGGCGTTGGGCCGCGTTGCCCAAGCGCCTGAATACGATAAACAATCAGATACTTTCCTCCGGACAATGGCTCATAGTCGGTCACCATCGGCAAACGACCGGGCTCGCCGGCGTCAGCGGTTTTTGCAGCTTTCGAGTAACTGCCCGCTTCGGTGGTGGTCTGGTAATTGCCGATCAAAGCCGATCCATCGTGAACTCGAATCAGATCCAGATCCCCCATGTTTTTCAGGGCGCCCGGGTAGCGGCCGGCAACCTCGGAAATGATTGCATTGATTTCAGGCACATTCGCCGTGTTGGTCGGGTGCGATCCACCCTCGGGCGCCGCTTCGAGACGCTTTTGGATTCTGATCTTTACCAGGCCCTCGGCGCCCGGTAATGCTTTGTGATACCAGTAGATCGCGCGATCGCGCTTTGCTGCCTTCCAGGCCGAAGCTGTTTCCTGTGCCTCCGAACCAACATGATTCAGGTGGAATCGCGACGATCGTAATCGAATCGTCAGCGGAATTCATTCCGGCGGTGCGCGGCCATCATTGGGTAAGAGTGTTTTGAATTCGACAGCAGAGGAAGGAGCCAGAATCCAGAAGCCAGGACCAGAAGTCGGAAATGCGAAATGCGATTTGAGAGCGTTCTCTCGTTCCTCGTGAACCCGGGAGAGCTTGCTTGCCGTTTTCTCCACGAAGCGAACGGTGAGCAAGCTCACCGGCTTCACTGAAAGAAGAAGTGAAATTAGAACTGTTTAGGAGAATCTCACGTTTTCACGTTTCACGTTCCCCCCCTACTTCCAACTGTACCAATGCGGCTCAAACCGCTTGAATCGCGAAGTGCCGGCGAACTTTTCGCTGATCTTTTCGATCGAACGCAAATAGGCTTCCCCCTCCGTGCCGCGAGGATGCTGGAAGCCGGTCGTGGTGATGACGCTGAACCAGTTGGGGTCGGCGGTCCAGCCCGGCGGGGCTTTCTCAGCCGTGCAGGCGATGCCGGCTTTGTTCAGGAAATCGGCCGCTTCGACTGCACTTTTTTCGGTCGGATAACTCTGCACGATGATGTAGTTCGTGTGGACCACACGATGACCGTCGGTGGCTCCGCCGAGGGGCACATCGCCAATCGGTTTTGTCGGCGTGGCGGGATGCGATCGCGATGGATCGACCAGACCGGTCAATGCATTTGCGCCCGCGGGGGCGCTTCGCTTTCCGACATCCATCACGTCAGGCTGTGGTGGCCGGCCCGTCAGCTCTTCAACTGTCGGCGACGCATACGCGCTCTGCGGACCGCCGGCGATGTGACGGCCCATCACATACGCCATGCCCAGTGCAACCAGCACCGCGAATCCGCTCACGATTGCGGTGGTGTACCGCAGGCGAACCGTCACCTCGTGGAGGTCGCGGTCGAAATGAAACTGCACCGCCGATCGGCCCAGCGGCCCCTGTGATGCGATTTCCGATGCAAGCGAATCCCGAGCCGAATTGGCCGGCGAAACGTCGGTCGGCGTCGTCGGCTCATAGACGTCCGCCGGATCGATCGTGTGGTCTGGGGGAAGCGGTGCAGGCGCGCTGGCTCGGCCTATCGGATCGCTTCCACTCGTCGGGTCCGTTTTAGAGCGCCCTTTGAACCACCATTTTGGCGTGAGCAGCGCGCTTCGGGCCGCTTTGCCGCGGCCTCGGGAACTCGCGTGAATGACTTCGAATAACGCCGTGGCGTGTTTGCCTCTGGCCATCCTTGACCTCACTTCTCTCCAGGCTATCGGCCCTTGCGGTCGACGCCTGGGAAAGGTTTCCGGCAGTTCTCCGAACTGCCCGCCCCCGAATTATCCTGAACAACCCCACAATCAAACTACGTTCCGATCGGCGGCGGGTCAAGCCGATTCGGTGATTCGATGAGAAACACCCCGCAAACGGGCCGGTAAATAAAAAGGAAATCGAGACTGGAGTCAGAAAACCGGATCAGTCAAACGGACCGCCGATCGCTTCCTGCACCGAGCGCGGCGCGGTGACGATCAGGTTACCGTTCCAGTATCGGATTGCGGCTTTTCCCCCGTTTTCGACCCAAACGTCGGGCTGAACGATATTGCGGATCAGGTCCATCAAATCGTTCGCCCGCTCAGTTTTACTTTTCACCGGCTCTTCCTTGTTGGAAGACTGGCCGTTGTTGTTGAACAATTGATTCTGGCCGCTGCCTCCACCGCCGCCGCCGCCCGCGCCAGAGCCACTCGAACCGCCCTGTGTTCCGCTGCTCTGACTCGTGAGACTGAAGTCGGGCGCATCATCAAAATCGGGAATGACCATGATGAGGTCTTCGATGGGATAGACACGGGTGTACATCTTCGAGTCGATCATCTCACGCGTGGCGATCTCAATCACGCCTTCGTCGACGCTGAAGCCGAGCTTATCGCCGCCACCCGCTTCTGAGAGGATCAGGTCAAGCGCCTTCCGCAGGGAGACGCTTCGGAGCTTAAGCGTGATCGTCGCATCCGGCGTGACGCCGGTTTCGCTCAACGCTTTCCAGTTCACGCTGATGTTGGCGCCGGAGACATCCCGTAGAAAATCGATCGCATCGTTCAGCGCTACGCCGTCGAAGTGAACTTCCGGTAGCGTTTGATTGAGCTGGCGCTTGAACTACGCTCGCGGGAGCCAATGGGGTACTGATCAGTAGAAGACATGCAAAGAGCGAACACGTCAGGGCGGGGATCGCCGATCGTCGCATAGCGCACTCCTTTGATTGGACTCTCGACATACTCATATTACTCGAACGTCAGCGAACAGTTCAATCTCTAGGGTACAGCCCATAGATTATCCGCTTATATCGGCGGCTTCGGCCTTCTCGCCCGTCGGCGGCGCGCATAAGTCACGTATTAGAAAATCCGCTTACCAACTCCCCGGCTTTCCGCCGGGGATTTCTTTGCGCGCACGCTCAAGTTATTCAATCGAATTCCAAAGAGAGAAATTGGCCGATTACCGCGAAATGCGCTGCAAGGTGCGCAGCAAAACATCACCGAGGGGACCTCGCGGAATTCAACTGAACGATGGTGGGTGAAATTGCCGTCGCGCGGCCGAGCAATTCGATTGCAATCGCTCGATTACTCTCCCGGCGGAACCGTCTCTTTCACATCGTGCGCCGGCGATCCGTTCGAATCAGAGCTAATCGGCTGTCCCGTATACGGATCGAATTTGTGGGTCGGATCCACCAGCGGCTTGCCCGTGACGGGGTCGAAGCGGGAGGCCTGCGAGCTAATGCGGCGCTGTTCCTGCTGCCGTTGCGCGGTGTCGACCTCGTCGTCAATGTCGGTGTTAATCCCTTTGAGCCCTTTCTTGAATTCTACGATTCCATGGCCGAGGCTCCGGCCCACCTCAGGCAGGCGCTTGCCAAAAAAGAGGAGGCCGATCACGGCAATCACAATCCATTCACCCATTCCCGGCATTTGCAAAGCTAATGTGTAATGCATCTGTTGGTCCTTCGCAGTATTGCCCGGCTATCGGGCGACTATTCATTATACGCTATTGCGGCCAGAACGTGTAACGCCGGCTTCACGCAATAATTTCAGCAAATTCGTCATATCCGGGGGCAGCGGCGCCTGGATCGTCATCGGTTGCAGCGTTACAGGATGCACGAACGTAATCTGATATGCATGCAACGCCTGCCGCTCGAACCGAAACGGACCTTGCTGAAAAATCCGACCGCCGTACATCGTATCCCCGACCATCGGGTGCCCCGCTACCGACATATGGACCCGCAATTGATGGGTCCGGCCGGTCTTCGGGGAGAGCTTCAGGAAAGCAAAACGACCCGGCGGCATCGGTAAACGGCGATCGGCCGGAAACTGGCTGTCGTGAAGAATGGCTTCGCCGGGCGCCTCACAAATCTCCTGAACCTCATATTTTGTCACCGCGGCGCGCCCGCCGTTGCTTTCCTTGCGGACCGCCTGCTTCTCACGCACATACCGGTCCTGGCCGATTGGCATGTCGATCACGTCCGCAAGAAGCTCAGGCACTCCATGAACTACGGCGAGATAGGTCTTTTGGATCGTTCGATTCTCGAATTGTCGGGCAATGCGCCAGTGAGCCTCATCGCTTTTGGCCACCAGCATTACGCCGGTCGTGTTGCGATCGAGGCGATGCAGAATTCCGGGCCGCCAGTTTCCGTTCAGCGTGCTCCACTTCTGACCGTAAAAAATCAACCCGTTGACCAGGGTGCCGGTCCACTTGCCACGGGCCGGATGGACCATCAGATCGGCCTGTTTGTTGAGGGCAAGGAGATGATCATCTTCGTAAAGAATTTCCAACGGGATCGCTTCGGGGACGATCTCATTGACCGGCTCCGGCGGCGCGACCATCTCGACGGCATCCCCCTCTTTGGGGTGGTAGCTGGCTTTGATGACTTTGCCGTTGACCTTGACGAGTCCCTCGCCGATCAACCGTTGAACGCCGTTGCGCGAAAGATAAGGGACGCGATCGACGAGATACTGATCGATTCGGCGGGTGAGGTTTCTGCCGATGCGGAATTGGAAATGCTCGACGTCTGCGCCGTCATCGCGCTCGATGGACGCGTCGGACGCATCTTCGCCGGCGGCTGATTTGGTCGAGTGATCGTCTGGCACCGTACGAGAATTGTAGCGTAATTCGGTTCTGAGAATCCGAGCGCGAATCTTGGAGTAAGGTCCGCTACGAGCTTTTCGAAGTCGCAGGGGATGTTGTCGGAGTTTGGGGGGCGGCAGATGGCGCGGTTATCGGTTCGGCGGGACGCGTCGAAGGTTGCGTGGTCGCAGGCTCAGTTTCGGGCGCGGCAGGACCAAAGACCGAAGGAAGAGTCGAAGCAGGCGACGCGGGCTCGGTCATCGGCAAGCCCACAAACCGCTTTCGGCTCATTTCCACAAGATCGCTCTTACGCTTTTTGAAAAACTCAGTCATTGCAGTCGGCGCGGAAGGGTCATTGATGACGGCGTCGTAGTTGCTCCTGGCGGCGTCCCAGTCACGACGATCCTCCGCGACATAAGCCAATCCCAGGTGGGCATTCCAAACCACCTGGCGATCGCCGGTCACCGGCTCTTTCAGCGCCTGGTTATAAGCCGCCTCCGCATTGTTCAGATATTCTTCGGAGGAATGCGGCGGCCTGAGGCTGGGTCGCGTGGTGGCGGCGGGCAGGATGGGAAATCCGGCCCAAAGAAAATTCAGATCGCCGCGAGCAACATACGCCTGGGCCCGCACCTGGGAATCGTCGGCGGATCTCAGCGCTTCGTTGATGTCGTCGTCGGCAAAACCGGCCTGCTGGCTGAAAACACTGACGATGACGTCTTCATTATAGAGCCAGAACGGGACGGCGCGGAGCTCGGCGATTTCTGCCTGGGCTTTGGTCAGGGCCGATTTAGCGCTCAATTGGCGTTGCGCGGATTCGGTCATCCGATAGCGAACGGCGATGATGATCAGCATGATGCCGATCAATACCAGTAGCAGCTTGTTGCCATGCTGACGCCACAACTGCGGGAGGTTTTCAATTCCGCGAGCGAGTGCGTTGGTTTTGAGCTCGTGCCGTCGTTCCGCCTTCATGGGAGGGGGAAGTGTAGTGAATCGGACCGGCAAAGCAATTCATGGAGCAATATCTCCTACTCCTGCTCTTACTCCTACTCCTACTCGGTCCTAATTCGGGAACGAACGGGTAGGAGTAAGAGCAGGAGTAGGAGTAGGAAATGCCTGGGTTCCGATAATGCTTGGGTTTAGAGGATCTGCTGGCCCGTGACTGTCAGGTGTGTTTCGGCGGCCTTTTTCTTGACTCCGCAGGCACCAGCATTTATGCTCCGATGCTAATGAAATCCCCTGGCTTTCGGACCATTTCGTTCCGGGAGCACACGCCGCCGCGGAGTGAAAATTGCCGGAGCCACCCCGGCATTTGTTCGTTGTCGAAGAGCCACCCTTGGAGGCCCACACCATGATTCACCTGTTCCGCAGTCTCCCGCGATTCGCCCTGGCATTCGCGCTGCCGATGTCGATCAGCGCCGTCGCTTTTGCTGGCCGATGATCCAGCGCCCGACGCGGCCGCGACCCCGGCTCCCGCCGCGCACCCCAAAAAGAAGCCGGCGAAGCCGGCCGATGATGCGGCGGCTGCCCCGGATGCCACCGCGGCGCCCGCCCCCGATGCCGCCGCCACTCCGGCCACTGCGCCCGACGCTTCGGCGACCACCGCTCCGGCGGCCGACGCGACCTCTCAGCCCGCGGCAGAAGAAATTCCACAAAATCAGAGCCTGCAAGAAGACGTTGAAGACTACTGGCATTGGGGCAAGGTCGCCCGCTATTCGCTTGCGGCGGCGATGGGCAAAAAGATCACCGAACGCACTGAAACCCCGCTGGAGATCCTCCGGGCCTTCGAAGCCGTCGCCACCAGAACGCAGGACTCGCTCGATCAGTGGATGCTTCGCTGGGAATCGCTCGAAGCCACCAAGGGTTCGCCGGAAATGGCGATGCGCGACATCAGCAACACGCTCATGCAGCTCCTGGACAAAGGCCGCTTCGAGCGCCGCCAGGATAAGGACTACATCCAGGAAAACATCGCACATCTGGGTGACAACGAGCGCGCCTATCTCAACCACCTGGCACGGCTCCGCGACAGCGGCGAGCTGGCGGTGCCGTACATGATTCATGCGCTGCAGGATGCGGCCCAGGCTCCGGTCCACGATGCGGTGCGGCGGGCCTTGATCGATATGGGCCGCTCGGTGCTCTCGCCGCTCCTGGCGGCAACAGAAATGAAAGACGAGACCACGCTGATCACGGTGATCGGCGTTCTCGAGCAGATTGGTTACGACACCTCGGTCCCCTACCTGGCGCACATCTCCCAGGATAAAAACCGCTCTTCAACCGTTCAGGCTGCCGCGGTCAATGCTCTTCGCGCGATGGGCGCCGACACCAAAAACATGGATGTAGCCGACCTGTTTTACAAGCTCGGCGAGCGTTTCTATTACAACACCGCGGCCCTGGTGGCCGACCCCAAATCACCCAATGCCTGGATCTGGTCGTGGGAAGGGGACAGCCTCAGTGCCAAGAAGGTTCCCGGCTCAATCTTTGGAGACCGGATGGCGATGCGCGAAGCGCGCACCGCTTTGGAGCTTGGGACTGGACGCGCGGATGCGTTGAGCCTCTGGCTTGCCGCCGACAACAAGCGGGAAGTGGATCTCGGCGACGGAACCGACGAGAGCGGGCCAAAACTTCCGGCCAATTATTTCAATGTGACGGCTGGCGCAATACGTCGATGCCGTACTTTCCCGTTCGCTGGCAGACAAAAACGCGGCGGTCGCGCTCAAAGCAATCAAGTCGCTCGAGCAGATTGTCGGCCCTAGCAGCTTGTCGCAGAGCGGCAATCCGCTGGTCGATGCGATGGGATATCCCGACCGCCTGGTTCGGTTTGAAGCGGCCTTCGCTCTCGGCAGCGCGATGCCCTCCAAGCCATTCGCGGGACAGGAGAGTGTGATTCCACTGCTGGCCGAAGCGGTATCGCAGACGGGCCAGCCCAACGTATTGATTGCCGTTCCCACCGAACAGCAGCGCGCAAGATCACCGCCGACCTGAAGAATTACGGAACCGCCGGGGGAACCAGTGGCCAGGCCGCCATCAACGATTCGGCAACGCTGCCCTTTGTGGATGTGATTCTCGTATCAGAGGATCTGGGCGCGGTTGAAATCGACAAGCTGTTCAACGCAGCCGCTCAGACGCCGCGACTCCAGCGGGCGGCCCGACTGGTCATCACGCGGACCAAAGCGTCGCAGTGGGCCGAGCGGGCAATCAATGATCCGCTGCTCTTCACCACGCAGGCGATCGATCCCGCCACGCTCACTGCCGCGATCGAAGGAGCGAGAAAGAAAGTCGGCGGGCTTCCGGTCGATGAAAAGCTCGCCTCTACTTACGCGTTGCGCACTACCGACCTCCTCCAGAAGCTCGCCATCAACCACGCGCAGGTTTACGATCTGTCGGCGGCGGAGCCGACCCTTTTATCGTCGCTGAACGACAAGCGACCCGACGTCGCCAAGGCGGTCGGCAACGTGCTGGCACTTTTCGATGCCAAGGAAGTCCAACCCGCGCTGCTGGCACGTGCCAATGACGATAAGGCGCCGGAAGACGTGAGGATCAGTCTCTATAAGAGCATCGCCAACAGCGCCAAATTCTTCGGAAATCGGCTGAGCGACGACGATGTGGCATCGCTGCAGAAGATCGTTGACGGAGCGGGCAGTAACGAAATCCGCACCGCCGCCGCCGAAGCCCGCGGCGCGCTGAATCTTCCGGCGGATCTCGCGAAGCAGTTGATCACCCAGCAGAAGGGGTGATCAAACGCGTCTGAAGCGGTAAAAGGTAAGACGCGGCCTTTCGTATTGCTTCAGCGCCAGGCGTGTCGAGCAGCGATTTGAGACGGCCGGCCAGTTCCGGCGTCAGCCGGTCAAGCCAGGAATTGTCGATCAGCCCAACCTCGATCATATCACGAAGGTGGACGCGGTCTTTATCGCGATAAGCCGTGAGCTTGATGCGCACCAGCGCTTCCAGCGAAAGCACTCGGAACTCAGAGGTTGCCTCTGCCTCGGTCACATCGGGATTTGCGATCGATTCATGGGCGTGAACTTTTTCGTTGGCATAGAGGATATGGATGCCGTGCCTTGCGCGCGCTCCGGGCTCGTCGAGGAACAGATCAAGATCGCCGAGCCGGTGATGGACGAACCCGGCGGCTTCAAGAGCGTGGCGAGCGCGTTCGAAATCCGCGCGTCGCAGCAGAACGTCAACATCCTGCGTGTTCCGGACCGCAGATTCGTCTACGCGGGAGACCCAAAGCGCCACCGCATTACCGCCGGCAATCGCATAGGGAATTTGAGCCGCTTCCAGCGCCGCCGACGATCGCAGAAGGCGTTGTCGAACTTTCTCCACGGCATTCACCATCCGGTCCAGCGAAAATGGGGCGGGCGTATGCGTCATACTCGCGGAACGGCATCGTATCCTCATCGCTTCTGGAATTCCTGTCTCGCTACCGAAGGATTGCACTCGATTCCCGCCGACTTGCCGATGCAGGCTCTTCGCGAGTCTAATTGGTTTCTATGAAAAGAGCCGTCATCGCGATGACCTGGTTTTTCCTCATCGCAAACAGCGGTTGGGCGGCGCCACTGCCGCTTGCGCCGGCGGTCGAGTGTTCGCCGCGCGCCGGTTTGCCCAACGCGCTGGCCCGCCTGAAAACCAGAGGTGGAGAACTCCGGATCGCCTACTTCGGCGGTTCCATCACTGCCCAGGAAGGTTGGCGACCCAAAACGCTTGCCTGGTTCCAAAGAACTTATCCCGACTGCAAAGTCAGCCAGATCAATGCTGCCATCGGCGGAACGGGATCGGACCTTGGCGTCTTCCGTCTTCGCCACGATGTGCTCGATCAAAAGCCGGATCTGATGTTCGTGGAGTTTGCCGTGAATGACGGCGGGCGCGATCCCGAATCCATTTACCGGTGCATGGAAGGCATCGTCCGCCAGACGTGGCACACCCTGCCCGACTGCGACATCTGTTTCGTCTACACACTCGTCGAAGATTTTGTTCCCACATTGCAGGAAGGAAAATTCCCCCAAGCCGCCTCGGCGATGGAGAAAATCGCCGGGCATTACGGCATTCCCTCGATTCACATGGGCGTGTCGGTGGCGCAGATGGTCAAGGATGGAAAACTGATCTTTACGGCCCCGCTCCCGAAATCCGATGAGGAAAAAAAGGCCCTGGGCGGCAAGATGATTTTTTCGCCGGATCATGTCCACCCCTATCCGGAAACCGGCCACGAGTTGTACCTTCAATCGATCGTCCGGTCGCTGCCCGCGATCGAGGGGGCATCAAAATCCGCCGGGCCGCACGCGCTCGCGTCCCCTTTCGACGCCGACAATTACGAAGCGGCGAAAATGCTTCCCATCACGTCGGCAGTGCTCCCGGCTGGCGGAAAATTACTCGACCCGACGATCAATCCTGTGGCAAAGCAATTCGCTGCGCGCGTACCGACGCTCTTTCGCGACGACCACGCCGGGGATGTGATCTCGTTTCGCTTCAAGGGACGCTATGCGGCGATTTATGACGTCATCGGCCCCGAAAGCGGACAGGTCATGGTCTCCCTTGACGACGGCAAGGCCATCCCGACCCATCGATTCGATCCCTGGTCCACCTACCCGCGCCTGGCGATGATGCCGATTGGATCAGACCTGGCCGACGGAATTCATACCGCGCGCATCGAAATCAACGACGAGCATCTGGATAAACCCGCGATTCTCGCCTCGCAGCAGCATTCGATGGATGATCCGAAACGGTTTGAAGGAACGGCGTTTTATCCGGGGGCAATTCTTCTGGTTGGCGACTTAGTGGAAAAGGGCCAATGAATCCAGCCGCTCGTCGGTCACCAAATGGCGGCGGAGTGAAAAGCACGAATTGATTCGTCGACAGTCACTATCGAAAGCCGGCGTAGATTAGCCGTTGCGACGATGGTCCTGTCGGCCGGATCGGCGTTGTCCCAGACGAGCCGCAGATTTTCCAGCCAGATGTCCGCATCCACCGGGACAATCTCCAAAGCGCCGCTCTTTCGGATGCGGGAGACAAACTCCTCGATCGTCAGGCCGATTTCCAGTTTTCTTCTTTTAACCTTGATGCCGATTTCCCAGATGGATACGGAACTGACGAAGCCGCCCTCCTACTCCATCCCCGGCAGGCTTCCGCCGCAATCGGTGAAAGCTTATCGGGATCAAGAGCCCACCAGATTAGAGTGCATGTGTCAAGCAAAACCGAAGATTCAGACTTCCGGCCACTCATCCGTCGTAGGCTCCAATAGATCGGTGTGATACCGGATCTTGCCGCGCACGTCCGCAAATACTTCGGCCGCAGGGATCCGACGTTTGATCGGCACAACTTTCAGCACCGGCACCTGATTGTGGGTGACGACAAGTTCTTCGCCCTCATCCTCAACTTTGCGAAAATACTCGAGCATCTTGGCTTTTAGCGCATTTTTGGAAACGATAATCATGGGCCTCCGGCTAGAGTCATGACCGTAGTACATTTACGGCCGATGGGATGCAAACTTCACTTTCGTTCACTTTCGCCCACCATCGCCGTCCTGAAACCTGAAACGGCATTTGATCATTTCCGCGCATTCCCTCGCGCGGAGAGTCCCGACGTAAAGATTGTTGTGGGGCTTGGCGCTTTCGCTCTGAAGAAATGCTTCGCAACTAACCTACCAAGTTCGCAAAAGGCCGCACACCGCAAGATCGCGCGAACTCCGCAATCATTCGCCTTTCAACATCTCGCGGCTCTTCGTTTGGAGTTGTCTTCCAACACACAATCAAATCATCCGAGGCCGGAAGGTGCCAGAGATATCGCCCACCCCAGTGTCCGATCGGTTTGCCCGCGCCAAACGCGAGATATTGTCGAAGGCGCGAGCGCAGGGTTGCTGACTTGCCAACCGAGCCAGCCTTGCCGACGTAAATGACCTTTGCTCCGTTTACCCATTTTTTCGCAAGTATGCCAACCGCTACATTTGCATCACGGCCTTTGAAGCGACCGCCAGTGCTATTGGTCAGAAACGTCGGTATATCGCCGTCGGGTCGGACCACGATGTAGACGCCGATATCACCGCAATTGCCAGGCGCGGAACTAAGGTTGTTGCCACGCAATACTCCGATCGTTTGAAAGCCGCCAAATCCGTGTGCTTTAAGACTTTCGAGGCTCGAATGCCAAGGAATTTGCATAATAAAGTTCCCATGTTGGGTGGCCATTGCCACAACTTTAAGGCCGGCGAACCACGGCGATCAGGGTTGGACCATTTCCCCGAGTCGAGACTGTCTCTGTACTCGGGTCGCATTGACTTGTCTCCCCTACTAACCAACACAATGGGCTCCGACGTCAAACGCCGGAGCCCAGTTGATTGCACTTCAAACAACCCGACCGATTCAGCTTCCGGCCTGTGGCACCACTTCACGCGGCGTCGCGGCGACCTCTTCGAGCTCCTCGCGCGGGGCTCGGGCGATCGGCTCCTGCGGCGGCATTGCCGGAGGTTCGGCCAAGTGCTTGATCTTCAGGTTCAGGTGCGGGTTGAACGCCGTACCTGCCGGGATCAGATGGCCGAGGATCACGTTTTCCTTGAGGCCGACCAGCGTGTCCACCGCGCCGGCGAGAGCCGCCTCGGTGAGAACCTTGGTGGTCTCCTGGAAGCTCGCCGCGGAGATAAACGATTCGCTCTGCAGCGACGCCTTGGTGATGCCAAGCAGCAACGTCTTGCCGCGGGCCGGCCGCGGCTTCTTGGACTTGGCAGGTTCCTTGCCGGCGGCTTCGGCGGCCTCGTTGGCCTCCTTGAACTCGGGCTTGAGGACGACATCCCCTTCCTTGAAGCTCGTGCCGCCGGGATCCGCCACCTTCACGCTTTGAGCAACCAGATCGTTGCCGTGGCGGAAGCGGAATTTGTCCAGGACTTCGCCGGGCAGGAACTTGGTATCGCCGGCGTCTTCGACCTTCACCTTGCGGAGCATCTGGTTCAAGATGATCTCGATGTGCTTGTCGTTGATTTTCACGCCCTGCGAACGGTACACATTCTGCACTTCATTGAGCAGGTACTGGTAGAGCGATTCCTCGCCTTTGATGCGAAGAATATCGTGCGGAATGATCGGGCCGCGAATGAGCGGGTCCCCGGCCTCGACGTAGTCGCCGGCATGGACCTGGAGTTCCTTGTCCTGCGGGACGTGATGCTCCTTTTCCATCCCGGATTCGTTCTTGATATTGATCGTCATTTTTCCGCGGCGCTTGTCGCTGCGGAGCTCGACCATGCCGGAAATTTCCGCGAGGACGGCCGGATCCTTCGGTTTGCGAGCCTCGAAGATTTCCGTGACCCGCGGCAGACCGCCGGTGATGTCCATCGTGCCGGCCGCTTCGCGCGGCTGGCGGCCGAGCATCTGCCCGGCCTCGATCTTCTGTCCGTCCTTGACTTCGATACGCGCCTTGGCCGGCAGGTAGTGGAAGTCGAGGATCTTACCGTCGGCGCCTTCGATGGTGATTCGCGGATGCCGCTCGCCCTTATGCTCGATTACGACGAGCTTGGCCTCGGCGCCGCCGCCCTTGCGCTCTTCTTCCATGCGGGCGGTTTCGCCTTCTTCGATGTCTTCGTAACGGACGATGCCGCCCTTCTCGGCCAGGATCGGCGTGATGTGCGGATCCCAGACCACCAGTTGCTGGCGCGGCTTCACCTTTTCGCCGTTGCCGACGAGAATCGTCGAACCGTACGGCACCTTGTATTTCTCGAGCTCGCGTCCCTTTGCATCAACGATGACAATTTCGCCGTTGCGCTTCAGGGCAGTCAGCTTCTTGTGACCTTCGGCGTCGGTGACGTGCACCGCATTGATGTCGCGATGCTCGACGATACCGGCGCTGAGCGCCTTGATGTCGTTTTCGATCAGGCTTCCGGTGGCGACGCCGCCGGTGTGGAACGTTCGCATGGTGAGCTGCGTTCCCGGTTCGCCGATCGACTGTGCCCCGATGATGCCAACCGCCAGGCCTTCTTCAACAACCTGGTTGGTGGACATGTCGATGCCGTAGCAGAGGGCACAGATGCCGCGCGTGCTTTCGCAGGCGAGCGGCGAACGAACGCGAATCGATTCGAGCTTCAACTCTTTGAGCTTATCGGCGATCTCATTCGTGATGATCTGGTTTTCGGAAACGATCGTCTCGTCGGTAATGGGATTGCGGATGGTATCGCGGGCAGTCCGGCCAACGATCATGTCCTTCAATTCCACTTCGACGGTTTCGCCCTTGTAGATGGTGGACTTGGAAACGCCGTTGAGCGTGCCGCAATCCAACTGGGTGATGATGACATTCTGCGCAACGTCCGCCAGCTTGCGGGTGAGATAGCCGGAGTCGGCAGTCTTGAGGGCGGTGTCGGCCAATCCCTTACGGGCGCCGTGGGTCGAGCTGAAATATTCGAGAACCGAGAGGCCTTCGCGGAAATTGGCCTTGATGGGCGTTTCGATGATTTCGCCGGACGGCTTGGCCATCAGACCGCGCATCCCGCCGAGCTGTCGAATCTGGTCGACGTTACCGCGGGCGCCGGAGATCGCCATCATGGCAATCGGATTCAAATAGCGGAGCGTGCCATGCGCCTTGGCGCAACGGGACGGCCGTCGGCATCGCGATAGTCCGAGGAGAGGCCCGCCATCAGATCTTCGGTGACCTGTTTGCGGGCATGGCCCCAGACGTCAATCAACGCGGCATATCGTTCCTGATCGGTGATCGCGCCCTGGCGATACTGCTTCTCGATCCGGTCGGCCTTGGCCTGGCCTTCTTCGAGGATGCGGGCCTTGCTGTCGGGGGAGCGGATATCGGTAATGCCGAAGCTGAGCCCCGCCAGCGTCGAACGCTTGAAGCCAAGCGACTTCATGTCGTCGAGCAGCTTGATCGTGGCCGGCCGGCCCAGCAGCGCATAGGTGTCGGCGATGACGCGGCTGGAGCCTTTTGCCGTCAACGCATAGTTATAGAACGGCATTTCCGCCGGGAGAATGTCGTTAAAGATACAGCGACCAACCGTGGTGAGAACGATGTTGCTCTGGTAATCCGCCGGTCGCGGCTTGATCTCGTGTTCAGGCTTGAGACGCTTACGCTGCTCTTCCTTGGCTTTCCAGGAGACTTCCTCGATCGCGACCGCACCGGACTTGTCGTCCGGCACGACCTCCGTGCGATTGGCGAGGCGGACAAAAATTCGCGAGTGCATCGCGATGCGGCCCAGGTCGTAGGCGACCATCGCCTCCTGCGGCGTGTTGAAAAGCTTGAACTCGCCCTTGTCCCCTTCGCGATCGCTGGTGATGTAGAAGGTGCCGAGCACGATGTCCTGCGACGGCGTGATGATCGGCGTTCCGCTCTGCGGCGAAAAGATGTTGTTGGGGGCCAGCATGAGCACATGCGTTTCCGCCTGTGCTTCGATGCTGAGGGGCAGATGCACGGCCATCTGGTCGCCGTCAAAGTCGGCATTGAATCCCTTGCAGACCAGCGGATGAATCTTGATGGCGTTACCTTCGACGAGCACCGGCTCAAAAGCCTGAATGCCCATGCGATGCAGCGTCGGAGCACGATTGAGCAGCACCGGGTGCTGGTAGATCACCTCTTCGAGAATGTCCCAGACTTCCGGATCGCGCCGCTCGAGCATCTTCTTGGCCGACTTGATCGTGTCAGCCAGGCCATGCTCCTTGAGCTTGCGGATGATGAAAGGCTGATAAAGCTCCAGAGCGATCTTCTTGGGAAGACCGCACTGATGCAGCTTCAATTCCGGTCCGACGACGATGACCGAACGGGCGGAGTAATCGACGCGCTTGCCGAGCAGGTTTTCGCGGAAACGGCCCTGCTTGCCCTTGATCATGTCGGTCAACGACTTGAGCGGGCGATTGCTGCTGCCGAGCACCGGACGGCGGCATCGGCCGTTGTCGAAGAGCGCGTCCACCGCCTGCTGCAACATGCGCTTTTCGTTGCGGATGATGACTTCCGGCGCGTTCAGATCGACCAGTTTCTTAAGCCGGTTGTTTCGGTTGATGATGCGGCGATAAAGGTCGTTGAGATCGCTGGTTGCGAAATTGCCGCTTTCCAGCAAAACGAGCGGGCGCAGATCGGGCGGGATCACCGGGATCACGTCCATGACCATCCACTCGCTCTTATTTTCCGAGCCGCGGATCGCCTCAACCATTTTCAGACGCTTGGTGAGGTCCTTGATCTTCTGCTTGCTGTTGGTCTTTTCGATGTCGCGGCGAATCTTCTCAGCCTCTGTCGGAAGATCGATCAGACCCAGAAGCTTCTTGATCGCTTCGGCTCCCATTTCCGCTTCAAACTCGGCGCCGTATTTTTCATAGGCGGCGCGATATTCGTCCTCGGTCAGGAGCTGCTTCTTTTTGAGTGGCGTCTTGCCCGGATCCGTGACGACGTAATCCTGGAAATAGACAATCTTTTCGATGTCGCTGGTCTTCATGTCCAGCAGCGAGCCGAGTCGGCTCGGCAGTGCCTTGAAGAACCAGATATGAACGATCGGGGCGGCCAGATTGATGTGGCCCATACGCTTGCGGCGGACACGGCTGTGCGTGACTTTCACGCCGCAACGATCGCAGATGATTCCCTTGTACTTGGTTCCCTTGTACTTGCCGCAGGAACATTCCCAGTCGCGCTCCGGGCCGAAGATGCGCTCGCAGAAGAGCCCGTCTTTTTCGGCGCGATAGGTGCGGTAGTTGATGGTCTCCGGCTTCTTGACTTCGCCGAAGCTCCACGACCGAATGTCGTTGGGGCTGGCGAGCTGAATCCGGACCGAACCGTAATCGTTAATCCGATCGTAGACGCTTTCAGCCATGATCGTTTTCTTTCTTTTCTGGCACGGGCGAGAAGCCCGTAATCTTTTTTCGAACTACTTGGAGTGCCGCAATCTGAATTCAGCGCGTCACTTCGCTTCCGCCTCAAGTTCATGAACCGATGCAATTTGGGTCAGGCGGAAATGTGCAACGCGGTCCGAATGGGGCACGCAATAGACGAGCTGCGACCGCCCGATTGCCAGCAATTCCGAATTCTCGATCGTGTACCCTTGACCGCTGGTCATCACGATCTGAAACGGGACAAACGGCACTCGCAGCCGAAGCTCACGAATCGTCTGCAAGACACCACTGTCATCTTCGCTCATCGCCAACTACCTTCCGTCTGCTGCGTACACGTCGATCCAAGCATGCTACGAGGCGCGGCGTCTCGCCCGCCGCTTACCTCCAGCAGAACGTTCGACAGCGACGATCTCGCTAATGCGAATCAATACAAATTTGTCGCCGCCAGGATACGCATAAAACAGCTCGCTCCGCATTTCGACAAGATTTTCCGGCGACTCGATCAGATAGCGATCACCACTACTTACAACAATAGTGAAGGGCGTGAAGGGATCCTTCGCCTTCAACTCTCTAATCGATTCGAGGATATTGGACCGTTCCGCCTCAGCCATAAAATCATTGGTCTCTGCACGGTCGCCGACTTGCGAAAATGCCGCGCCTTACATCATGTCCTCATCCTCAGGCTCATTGCTCAGCCCTTTCTTCTTCTCGAGCTGAATATTGAGGCCCAGGCCGCGGATTTCGTTGCAGAGCACGTCGAAGCTGACCGGCGTGCCCGCCTCGAGGGTGTTGGTGCCTTTGACCATCGATTCGTAAATCTTGGTACGGCCTTCAACGTCGTCGCTCTTAACGGTGAGGAGTTCCTGAAGGACATAGGCAGAGCCATACGCTTCAAGGCCCCAGACTTCCATCTCGCCGAATCGCTGTCCGCCGGTGCGGGCTTTACCGCCGAGCGGCTGCTGAGTGATGAGCGAATAGGGGCCGGTGGCACGAGCATGAATCTTGTCGTCGACGAGATGATGCAGCTTCATCATGTAGATGTAGCCGACCGTCGTCTTCTGCTCGAACGCTTCGCCGGTCCGGCCGTCATATAGCTGAATCTTGCCGCCGTAGGGCATCTCCACATCCAGATCGCGCGGCCCGATTGAAGCCTTGTCGGTCTTGCGCTGCTTGCGGCGCTCGCGCACGGCCTTATTGGCCTCTTCAGTCGCCTTGTGGATTTCATCCTCGGTAGCCCCATCGAAAACCGGAGTCACCGACTGGAATCCAAGCACTGCGGCGGCCCACCCGAGGTGCGTCTCCAGAATCTGTCCGACGTTCATGCGGCTCGGCACGCCCAGTGGATTGAGGAGAATATCGCACGGCGTTCCGTCCTGCAGGAACGGCATGTCCTCATCAGGAACGATTCGGGCGATAACGCCCTTGTTTCCGTGGCGTCCGGCCATCTTGTCGCCGACCGACAACTGCCGCTTGGTGGCGACATAGACCTTGACCATTTCGAGCACGCCGCTCGGTAATTCGTCGCCGCGCTTCATGTGCTCCATGCGGCGCGTCTTTTCCTTGCGGACGGCTTCGATACGCGGCCAGAATCGGGAGTAGGTGTTGACCGCCTGCTCCTTGGACTCCTTCGACCCCTTGATCCAGTCGGGGCTGAACCCTTCGATCTGCTCGAGAATGACTTCCGGCATCTCGGACACGCCGACCTTCTGGCGCGTTCCGGGGTCGACGATCTGCTGACCGATGACTTCGTTGATCTCGCCGATCATCTGCTTGAAGATTTCGATCGCCCGGAGGTTCATCTCCTTTTCGTAGCGATCGATATCCTTGCGGAGCGATTTCTTCTGCTCCTCGGTCATATGCATGCGACGGCTGAAGCGTTGCGCGCCAATGACGACGCCTTCTTCGCCGGCGGGCATTTCCAGCGAATCGTTTTTCACGTCTTCGCCAGCCCGACCGAAGATGGCATGAAGCAGCTTTTCTTCCGGCGTCAGTTCGCTCTTGCTCTTCGGCGCGATCTTGCCGACGAGCACATCGCCGGGACCGACGCGTGTGCCCACGCGAACCACGCCATTCTCATCGAGATTGGCCAGGGCGCGCTCGCTCACGTTGGGAATGTCGCGAGTGAATTCCTCGCGCCCGAGCTTCGTCTCGCGGATTTCAACATCGTATTCCTCGATATGAATCGAGGTGAAGATGTCTTCCTTCACGAGCCGTTGACTGATGACGATGGCGTCTTCAAAGTTGTAGCCGTCGAAGGTCATGAAAGCGACGAGCACATTCCGCCCCAGCGCCAGTTCACCCTGGTGGGTGGCGGCGCCGTCGGCAATGATCGTTCCCTTCTTGACGCGCTGCCCCTTCTTGACGATCGGCTTCTGATTCAGACAGGTGCGCTCGATTGAGACCGACGAACTTGCGAAGGATGTATTCGTCGGCGTTGTCGACGAGGATGCGCGTCGCATCCACGGCGGTTACGACTCCGGCTCGATCCGCCCGAACGACCATGCCGCTGTTTTGCGCAACCGGGCGTTCCATTCCGGTGGCGATGATGGGCGGATCCGTTCGAAGCAGGGGCACAGCCTGCCGCTGCATGTTGGAACCCATCAGGGCGCGGTTGGCGTCGTCATGTTCCAGGAACGGAATCAGCGAGGCGGAGATCGAAACGGTCTGCCGCGGGCTGATATCGACGTACTCGATTTCCTTGCTCGGCACCGTCGCAAGATCTCCCTGCACGCGTGCCAGCACGAACCCCTTCTTGATATGTCCGTCCTTTTCGACCGCATCCGGCGGCGCAAGAACCGACTTCATCTCTTCGTCGGCGCGAAGATACTTGTGTTCTCCATTGACCTTGCCGTCTTTGACAACCCGGTAAGGCGTGATGAGGAAGCCGTATTCGTCAAGATCGGCGTAGATCGAAAGAGAAGCGATCAAACCGATGTTAGTGCCTTCCGGCGTTTCGATGGGGCAGATTCGACCATAGTGCGAGATATGCACGTCGCGCACTTCGAAGCCCGCCCGCTTGCGGTTCAGGCCACCTGGCCCAAGGGCCGACAGACGCCGCTCATGTGTGAGCTGCGCCAGCGGATTGGTCTGATCGACGACCTGCGACAGTTCGCCACGACCGAAGAAGAAGTCGATGGAGCTGCTGATGCTCTTGGAATTAACGAGCTCCGCAATTCGGCCCAGCTCGTTGGGATCCTTGAGGCTCATGCGCTCCTGGACCGTCCGCTTAAGCTTGAGAAAGCCTTTGCGCAGTTCCTCGGCGGCCAGTTCGTCAATCGTGCGCAGTCGACGATTGCCCAGATGATCGATGTCGTCGACATATCCTTCGCCGCTGCGCAGCTTGAACATGTACTTCAGTGAGTTGACCAAATCCTCGCTGCGGAGGGTCATCACCGATTCCGGGACGTTCTGATCGAACTTGCGGTTGATGCGGAAGCGCCCGACGCGGCCAAGGCGATAGCGATTCTCATCGAAGAACTTTTCCTGGAACAGCGTCTGCGCCTTTTCGAGCTGCGGAGGGTTGCCGGGACGCAGCCGGGCGTAGATGCGCATCAGCGCGTCTTCGTGGCTGGTTGAGTTGTCATCCGCCAGCGTATTGAGAATCAGCGGATCAGTCACTTTGGTGACGACCTCGATGCTCTTCAGCGCCGACGCCTGGATCTTGCTCAGCGTCTCGCCGATCTGAGCGCCTGCCTTGACCAGCTCTTCACCGCTCTCGGCGTCGATGACGGCGCCAATGGCGTAGTGCGTGGGCTGCAAATGCCCGACTTTCACCGTCTCAACCGAATAAAATTCCTTGATGATCGATTCGGTGGTCCCGTATTTTTTGTCAAGCGCGCGGAGGAACGTCGTTGCCGGGATCTTGCTGCTCTGATCGATACGGACGGCCAGCGCGTCCTTCTTGGTCACCGAGCACTCGATCCAGCTTCCGCGCTCAGGAATGACGCGGCAACCGTGCAGAGGACGGTCCCCTTCCTGGACTTCGACCAGGAAGTCGACACCCGGCGAACGGTGAAGTTGGTTCACGATCACGCGCTCGGCGCCGTTGATGATGAACTCGCCGCCACCGATCATGATGGGGATTTCGCCGAGGTAGATGGAGTCTTCCATCACCTCATCCTTGTCCTTTCGGACAAAGCGAACACGGATTCGGAAAGGCATTCCGAACGTCAGCCGCAGCGCCCGGCATTCGTCAGGCGTGTAGCGCGGCTCCGAGAGGTCGTAGCTGATGTATTCCAGGCGAAGGTTCCCATCGTAGCTTTCGATTGGGAAGACTTCGCGCAGCAATGCCTCCAAGCCGTCGTTCTTGCGTTTCTCCGGATCGGTCTCCTTCTGGAGAAATCGCTGATAGGATTCGATCTGTACGTCGATCAGGTTGGGAGTCGGCAGCGCTTCGCCGCGCTTGCTGAAATCGCGCACCTCGTGGACTCGCATCAGAATGTCCTTTTCCGCAAGTGCGAAAGAGTGGGCCACCCCGGCGTGACAACCATCCGGTCGATCACGTCGAAGACAGCGTTAAATTTCTTTAGATACAACAGTTACCGCTCGGGATTCCACCACCATCGTGCACTCCCGAGCGAGGTTGGCCTACGAAAGCAGCCGCTTTGCTTTCAAAAAGCGGCTTCCATGTCACAGGCGCTACTCGCGCCCGTTTTCTGTTAAGCAACACTCGATTTTATCAGACCCGACCAACGAGTCAACTCACAAATAGACGAAAACAGAGATTCCCCCTCCCGTGAGGCGGGGTAATCTCAGGTCCACGTCAAGATGTTTGGTCGTCCGATCTGCAATTCGCTTCCGCAGAGTCTAGCGTGTCACGCCTATCAAATCAAGAATATTTCGTCGACGCAACAGTTCACTGATCTGTTTCAAACATGAAACAAAGCGGGCGATCGCCGGAGTGGGATCGCC
Source organism: uncultured Phycisphaerales bacterium (assembly GCA_963754335.1). Lineage (GTDB taxonomy): Bacteria > Planctomycetota > Phycisphaerae > Tepidisphaerales > Tepidisphaeraceae > JBBSDP01. Next base: position 160,317 of record CAVWFQ010000003.1, on the reverse strand, counting down.
CGCTCGTTTGAACCAGTCTTATCATGAAGTTTACTTGAGTTCGACGGTGGCGCCTTGCTCCTCAAGTTCCTTCTTGAGTTTTTCGGCGTCAGCCGTGGGCAAGGCTTCCTTGACGGTCTTGGGCGCACCCTCGACCAGGTCCTTGGCTTCCTTCAGACCCAGGCCCGTGGCGGCGCGAACCACCTTGATGACCTGAATCTTCTTGTCGCCAGCCGCCTTCAGAACCACGTCGAAACTGGTCTTCGGCCCTTCCACGTCGGCAGCATCGGCCTTGCCGGCTGGACCAGCGGCTCCCGCCATCATCACGGCCCCACCAGCGGCGGGTTCGATCTGATAGGTCTCTTTGAGATAACCGGCCAACTCAACGGCCTGCTTGAGGGTCAGGCCCACGATCTTGTCGCCCAGTTCCTTGATTTCGGTTGCGTATTCAGCCATGACAGTTCTCCGGGACGTATCGTGTCCCTAACGTGTCGAACCCTGCATCCCGCCCAAGAGCCCGTTTCACATCGAAACGATTTAATCCCGACAAAGTCGGGAGCAGTCGCGCTGGCGGATCAGGTTTCTTGTTCTTTTCAAAAACCGCTTCAATACCTTCTCGCGTAGCCTGCTGGGAGAGCCGGGCCGTCCTCGGCCCGAAAACCGGCTCGGGGACGAGCCGGCTCTCCCTGCATGCCACCGATCATTGGAAAGACCGGCAGCTTTTGTTTTGTTCCTAAGCGGCGGCCGGCGCAGCCGGTGCCGCGGCTTCCTTCTCCTTCGCCCGGTCTTCAACCGTCTTGATAATGGAAGCGACGATACTCGCCTGACTCTTGAGGATGCCGCCGAGCTTGCGACCGGGTGAAAGGATCGACGCAAGCACGGTTGCAATCGCCTCTTCGCGAGTCGGGAGCTTGCTGGCCTGCAAAACACCCTTGTCGCCCTGGTAGACTTCGCCGTCGAAAAAGATGCCGCGAAGCTCGATCGTCTCGTCAGCCTTCTTTTCATCCAGGAGGGCTCGGGCGATCGAAGAAACGCCAGCCTTCTGGCTGTAAATCAGTGCACTCGGCCCATCCAGCAGGCGGTCGAAACCCTTGATCTTGCTTCCCTCGCGGATCGCGCGCGCGCGAGGGTGTTTTTCACGACCGTCATGCGCAGCCCCTTCTCGCGAAGACGCCGACGGATCAGGTTGTTCTTGATCGCATTGATCCCGCGCGGGTTAATCACCCCTACCGCGTCCAAGTCCTTGATTCGCGATGCGATTTCATTCGTGATCAGATTTTTAACTTGCTTGCTCATTGGATTGGTCCGTTGTCAGTTTTCCGTTGTCAGTTGTTCCGTCGTCAGTTGCATTCACAACGGACAACGGACCACTGACAACGGACATTCCTCATTGAATCGCCAGATAAACCGCCGGGGTCATCGTTCCCTTTAGAACCACTTTCTTGAAGTAATGGCCCTTGCTGGTCTGCGGCTTCATTTTGCGGATCTGGGCGACCATCGCATTGATGTTGTCGATGAGTTTCTCCTTGGCGAAGCTCATCTTGCCGACGACCGTGTGAATGTTTCCGCCGGTATCGTTTCGAAACTCGATCTTGCCCGCGGCATATTCCTTCACTGCCGCAGCGACATCCGGCGTAACCGTTCCCGCTTTGGGCGACGGCATCAGTCCCTTGGGACCGAGCACTTTGCCGAGTCGGCCGACGAAACGCATCATGTCCGGCGTGGCGACCGCGACGTCGAAGTCGGTAAAATTTTCCTTCTCGATCGCCTGCACCAGTTCCTGCCCGCCAGCCCGAATCGCGCCGGCCGCGGTGGCGGCCGCCGCAAGATGCTCGGGGCAAAACGCGATCACACGCTTTGACTTTCCCACGCCATGCGGAAGGGAGAGCGATCCGCGAATCATCTGATCGGCCTGCTTCGGATCGATTCCCAGGGAAAAGATCAGTTCGACCGACTGGTCAAACTTGGTGGCGTCAAATCCCTTCAGCAGATCGATTCCTTTATCAAGGGCAACCGCATCCGGGACCGCCTTTTTGGCGGCCAACTTATATCGTTTGGAACGTTGTACGACTTGTATTGCCATCTGATGATCGCTCCTCTTGCCGGCACTAAAATGCTCCCGGCTGAAGCTTCCACTGTTGCGGCCCGTGGTACGGCCTAAATACATTTCAACCGCGCCGGCGTGTTCCGCCGCGCTCACGATTCCGCGCTGGCGGGCTCGTCAACTTGGTAATGAGGAATACGCCAATTCGATGTTCCTCGAAATCTTCCTCATTCCGGGCATTGCGGACCCGGGGTACGGATACGAGCAGCGTCCGGCCACCGGGAAACAAAAACGCAAACTCAGGCGACAAAACATTTACGGCGCTTCCATCTCCAGTATGAACGGTAAAGGGACGAAACGGCGTTTCGCCCAGAGCCGTCCTGACGCGTTCGGGGCTCATCGATCATCCTTCGACAGTAATTCCCATCGACCGCGCCGTCCCCGCGATAATACGAGCCGCGTGGTCTTCGTCGAAGGCGTTCAAATCCTTCCCCTTCTCCTTCGCGATTGCCTTGCACTGGGCCATCGTGACCTTACCGATCTTAGTCTTGTTGGGCTCGCCGCTCCCCTTCTCGGCCTTCACGAGGTCTTTGAGCATCACGCTGGCCGGCGGACTCTTTAGTTCGAAGCTGAAAGTTCGATCGGTGTAGACCGTCACCAGCACGCCGATCACTTTGCCCTTGAGACTGGCAGAGGCGGCGTTGAACTGCTGGATGAACTGGCCGGGATTGACGCCATGCTGGCCGAGCGCCGGTCCGATCGGGGGCGCGGGGGTCGCGGTTCCACCGGGGGCCTGCAGCTTGAACTGAACTTTGATTTCTTTCTTAGCCATAATCGCTCTCGTTCACTGCGCCCGGAGGCGGCAACATATCCTTCGACGATTCATTTTCCGGCTGCGGCTCGACGATCTTCACATCCACATGACGCCGGCCGGACAATGGGTCCACGGCCTGGGTATATCCCGGATCGCGTGAAGGCTCGAGTAAGTCGCTGACGGTCACTCCGCCATTTTTCGACTGTCGTCCGCCGGTTACCGCCGACAGCAGCCGATAGGTCGGCACGGTCAGGAGTAAAAGGGCAAAGAGACTAACAAGAACCGCCGCAAATGACAAGCTGAGCGCGATCAGTCCGGGGAGGGCGGCCACCAGCAAAATCGCCCGAGCCCATGCGGGCAATCCAATCAGCGTTCCTCTGAACTGCGGCGCCCGGCCGAAATACTCGAAAACCCGGATCACATCTTCTCAATCTGCCAATATTCCAATTCAAGGGGAGTCGGCCGGCCGAAGATCGTGGTGATGATGCGAACCATTCCCTTGTCGGGAATCACCTCGTCCACATCTCCCTCGAAATTGATGAACGCGCCGTTGGTTACCTTGATTCGATCCCCCTTCTTGAACTGGGCCTCGAAGCGGGGACCTTCTTCTTCGCGCCGTTCGGCGGCTTCAATCATCTTCTGCTCATCCGACGGCGACATTGCCGAGGGCTTGCCGTTGGAACCGATAAAATCACCGACACCGTCGGTTTCCTTGATGAGGAACCAGGCGCGCTCAGGGATCGTGCCGTTCTTGTCCAGCTCCAATTCTACGAAAACGTAGCCGGGATACAGTTTACGTTCCGTGTCGCGGCGCTTTCCGTCCTGCACTTTGCGAATGCGTTCGGTGGGGACGAGGATACGGCCGACCGTGGTCTCCAGGCCCTCGATCTTTACTTTGCGCACGAGTGCCTCGCGCACGCGATCTTCTTTATTGCTCGCAACTCGCAGGACGAAAAATTGCATGGTCGATTGCTCTTGGCCCCCGCGGGGGTGTTTGCTTACGCCCGATTCACGAGCCGCCAAACGGCCCGTTCTGGAGAACATGGGCGAGATGAAACAGTTCGCCGAACATAATGTCCACCGCGAACAGAAAAATCGCGATGATAAACATGAACAGGATGACAACCTTGGTCGAGCCGATCAGATCGCGCCGGCTCGTCCAGTTCACTTTCTTCATCTCGCTGTCGGTGGCGATCAGAAAATCAACGTTCGATGGCTTGTTGGTAAGCCAGAAGCCCAGACCGGCGAGCACCAGCAACGTCACGAGTCCGACGACGATGCCGATGCGGGTGGCAGTGGTATCGTTGATATTTCTCAAAAACGTCGGAACGTAAAGGTACAGGTTGTAGGCAGTGAAGGCGGTGACGATGGCAATGCCAATGGCCGTCCCCATCCGAGTCCAATACCCCTGCCCCTTTTTGTAGATTCTGAAAAAACCTCCGCCGGCAGCCGAACTGCCACCGCGCGGGCCGGAGGGCGGATTATTGCCAGAGGGTTTGGAAGGTTTTTCGGATTTCCCCTTCGCGCCGCCTTCGCCTTCATCATCGGCGTCCGAATCATCGACAGGCTCTTCTCTATCGGCGTCATTCATGACAGGCGCAGTTTCTTCCGCTTTCTGCTGATTGGTTGACTTGGTTACAAATGCCATCGGAGCCACCCGTCATCGGGATCGATTTTCCTGTGCGCAGGCATCGGCATGCGCCAACCGTCGGAACGAAGCACGCCAGGAGGGAATCGAACCCCCAACCTGCCGCTTTGGAGACGGCTGCTCTGCCAATTGAGCTACTGGCGTAAAAGCAGTTGTCAGTCGGGGGTTGGTTGCCCGGCGACAAGTCGCGCGGCTCTCTTGCTCAAGTGAGGGAGCCGTGCGACTTGTCGCCGGTCATTTCCTGACCGGCAACTATCGATCGCTCATTTCCGCTTTACTTTATGCAGCGTATGCTTGCGAAGCCGCTTGCTGTACTTTTTTACCTCGATCTTCTGGGGGCCACCGGCCACTTTGATCTCGGTACGATAATTCAGGTCGCCGGTCTCGGTGCATTGCAGCCAGACCATTTCACGACTTTCTTTAGCCATGGGGATACCAAAAGAAGCCAGAATCCAGAAGACAGAAGCCAGCAGAACCATTTTGCGCCAATTCTGGCTCCTGGCTTCTGTCTTCTTCTTAATACTACTCCAGAATCTTCACGACCACACCGGAACCCACGGTCTTGCCACCTTCGCGGACGGCAAAACGGAGCTTCTCTTCCATGGCGATCGGAGACTGCAACTCGACCTCGACCGTCACGTTATCGCCGGGCATGACCATTTCGGCGCCGCCGAGCAACTTGGCCGAGCCGGTCACGTCCGTCGTTCTGAAATAGAACTGCGGACGGTACCCATTGAAGAACGGCGTATGACGGCCGCCCTCTTCCTTGGTCAGCACGTAAATTTCCGCCTGGAACTTCTTGTGCGGGGTGATCGACTTGGGCGCCGCCAGCACCTGGCCGCGCTCGATGTCTTCCTTTTCCACGCCGCGGAGCAGCAGCCCAGCGTTGTCGCCGGCGATGCCCTCGTCCATGCTCTTGTTGAACTGTTCGATGTCGGTGACAGTGGTGTTCCGCGTATCGCGCAGTCCGACGATTTCGACGGTTTCACCCTTCTTCACCTTGCCGCGTTCGATACGACCCGTCGCGACCGTGCCTCGACCCTTGATGCTGAAGACGTCTTCGACCGGCATCAGGAACGGCTTGTCGATCTCGCGCTGCGGGATCGGCACATATTCGTCGAGCGTCTTCACGAGATCGTCGATCGCCTTGTTGGCCGCGGCGTCGCCGGGGTTTTGCAACGCCGGGAGGGATGAACCCTTTGTGATCGGCGTGTCATCGCCGGGGAATCCGTACTTGGTCAGCAGTTCGCGGATTTCCATCTCCACCAGCTCAAGCAGCTCAGGATCATCCACGAGATCGATCTTGTTCAGGAAGACCACGATCTTGGGGACGCCGACCTGACGGGCCAGAAGGATGTGCTCGCGGGTCTGCGGCATTGGGCCGTCAGCGGCCGACACGACCAGGATCGCGCCGTCCATCTGGGCAGCGCCGGTGATCATGTTCTTGATGTAGTCGGCGTGGCCCGGACAGTCGACGTGGGCATAGTGCCTGGTGTCCGACTCGTACTCGACGTGAGCAGCGGCGATGGTGACCGTCTTGGTCGCGTCACGTTCGGTGCCGCCTTTGGCGATGTCCTTGTAACCCTTCGCGGTGACGTTCGCGAACTTCGTCGCGGCGCGCGCCGAAAGCGCCGCCGTCAGCGTGGTCTTGCCGTGGTCGATGTGACCGATCGTGCCGACGTTGACATGCGGTTTTTTCCGTTCAAATACTCCCTTTGCCATGGCCAATACCTCCAGAAACCTTTGCGCGGCCGGATAGGCCGCCTCTGTCACCAGCGGTTGTCGAAGCCGCACGGCGACGTTCCAAATTCTACACCATCTCGACAACCGGCATTAGGGACCGGGTTCGTAGTGCGGCCTTCAAACCGTATCTTCGAAAGACAACGGGCTAAAGCCCGCACTACGAACCCGGTGCCAAATGCCGCTTGCCGCCAGAGCTGGCACAGGGGCTTGAACCCTGGACCTCCACCTTACCAAGGTGGCGCTCTACCACTGAGCTATGCCAGCGAACAATCGACGCGGCGGGCAACCGCGAGCATTGCTCGCGAAAACCCGCCGCGACGACAATCGCCTGCGTAATTCCCGCTTCCTCGTTCCATTTGACGCCAGTCGCGTCAATTCGCGCCGGCCTCAATTGGCCGCTTCAAAAGCGCACCGGGAGCGTGGAGGGGGAAGAGTATAAGTCGCGCTCCAGTAAAGTCAATCGACGCCATCCTGCGAAACCTTCATCGGGGTGCGTGACAGATTCGGCGGCAGCGTTTTCCCCCTCTCCCAGTACTCTGCGAGGAGCCGCGCACGAAGTAAGCGGGAAAGTTCTCTCCGTTTACCGACTGCTTTCCCGCTTACTTCGTGCGCAGGCTCCTTCGGAGTATAGGGCGAACTCACTCGACCGACGGCTTCAAAAAAGCTATCAATCCACACCATGACGATCTGGTTCAACGCGCATTTTCCGCCGGAAGCGACTGAAAAGTTGCGATCTGGGATCGGCGGACACAAGCTTCTCTCAAGCGGGCTTTCAGCGACGAATTTGAGCGTGGCCGGGTCCGACCCGCTTTTGGAACAGGCGGATATCGCCTTCGGGCAGCCCGATCCGAAGCAGATCATGAACCTTCCGCGATTGCGATGGGTTCACCTCACCAGCGCCGGTTACACCCGATACGACCGTTCGGAAATAAAATCCGCTTTGCGGGACAGAGGCGCAATCCTGACGAACAGCTCATCCGTCTACGCCGAGCCATGCGCACAGCATGTCCTGGCGATGATGCTCGCATTCGTCCGCCAGCTTCCGCAATGCCTGGATGAACAGCGCGGGCCACGAAATTGGAAATCCGCCGAGCACCGTATTCAATCGAAATTGCTTCTGGGTCAATCCGTTTTGCTGCTCGGCTTCGGAGCCATCGGACGCCGCCTCGCGGAAATGCTTCAGCCGCTCGGAGTGAAAATTACCGCCGTTCGGCGGAATGCGACCAGCGATGCCGGCGTTCGAGTCGAATCCACCGAGCGCGTCGATGAATTGATCCCCCATGCCGATCACGTCGTGAATATTCTCCCCGCCAACCCCTCGACCGAGGGATTCATGACCGCCGCGCGTCTGGGACGCATGAAGTCGGAGGGGATTTTCTACAACATTGGCCGCGGCACGACCGTCGACCAGGCGGCTCTTTTATCTGCCCTGCAAACCCGGCGCATTGCCGGCGCTATCTGGACGTCACCGATCCCGAGCCATTACCAGCAGATCACCCACTTTGGTCGGCTCCGAACTGCTACATCACGCCGCACACCGCCGGCGGCCATGCGACTGAATTCCTCAGGCTGGTGGCTCACTTTCTGGAAAATCTCAATCGATTTGAGAGCGGCGGCAACTTGAAAGACCAAGTCATCTAACACAGACGACCCAGCTTTATCTCGCTCAACGATCAAACTTTCCGCGAGTCGCGTGACAGATTCGGCGGTCCAAAAATTCTCTCCCTCTCCCGGTACTCCGGAGGAGCCGCGCCACGAAGCAAGCGGGAAAGCCCTCGGTAAACGAGAGAACTTTCCCGCTTACTTCGTGCGCGGCTCCTACCAGGAAGAGGGGTAAAAACTGTGCCGGCGATTCTGCGTGTGCTCGTTTCATCGCACGGGTGGCGCACCAAGCAGGAGAATCGAATCCTGCCCCTCGTTGTTGAACAGCAAATCGGGCACGCCGTCTCCGTCGAAGTCGCCGGTGGCGATCGCTCGTGTATTGAAGATCCGTTTTTGTAATCCCAAACGTTCGGTCAGATCGAGGAACGTACCGTCTGGCTGACGCTCATACAGCCGGTTCGGCGATCGGTCGCATCCGACAACAAGGCAAATCCTGCCCGGCGTCAGCAGTTCTCCCCAGGCCGCACAGGTCGCGATTCCGATCGGCTTCGACAAATCGCCCGAACGCGCGATCACATCCGTGAAATGGCCTTTGCCGTCGTTGGCGAACAATTTGCTGCGCCCCTCTCGCTGCGGCACGAACAGGCTTGCCGCGCCGCAATGGTTGAAGTCGGCCGCCGCAGGCACGATGTCCCGCGGATCAAAGCTCAATCCGCAATCGCGCGATGCACGAAATCCAGCCGGCGTATTGACGAGCAACAGGCCCTGATCGGCGCCGACAAGCACATCCAGTCGCCCATTTCCAGAGAAATCGGCGACGACGAGCGACTCGACGCGCAGGTGAGCAAAAGCGCCCGAATCACCCAGCCCGACGCGATCGGAAACATCTTCGAAGCCGAGAGCGGCGGAGATCACCGGCACTCCGCGACCGTCGCCGGCGCGATTTTTCAGGAGGCGCAGGCCGCGATACGCATCGGCCAGGAGGATGTCGGGCCGGCCCGTTCCAGCAACGTCGATCCAGACGGCCGCCGTCAGATCCCAATAGGGCAAATGTGGAAGTCGCGCTGTTACATCCGTGAACTTCCCGCCGCCTTCGTTGTGATAGAGTTTTGGGCCTTGCGCGGTGGCCAGCAACAGGTCGGGTTTGCCATCGCCATCAAAATCGCCCCAGGTGGCCGAACGGGCGCCGATCGAAAGTCCCGGGATATCGCAATCGCTCAAAGCATTGTCGGAGTTGCCGAGCAGCGCGACGCGGGCGTCGCCGGCCAGAACGATGCCAGGGCGACCATTTCCGAGAAATTCGGCTGTTTCAGCCGTACGCGCTCCGGGACCCACGCTGGGAAGGATCGCGTACCGATTGAATCCCGGCATTCGAGCAGCCGGGTGAAATCCTCCGCACCCATATGGACCAGATCGCGCGCGAGTTGGAAGTCGAGGCGTTTGAGGCTGGCGCGAAGCGACGCAATCCAGGGCCGATCTTTCGCGGCTCCCTTGGGCGGATCGATCTGGCATGCAACGACCACCGTCCGCCCGGCGAGCACCGCCCGCATCGCTCCCGCGAGCCGTACCGTCGGCCCGCAGTAACTGTGCAGCATCTGCGGCATCAGGCGGTTGGCATTCCAGTTTTTCCAGTCACCCGTCTGCGACGCATACCAAAGCCCGTCCACATAGGTGTGACTCCAGCGGTAGCTTTCCAGCGCAACGATGACGGTCTGCCGACCGGGCTGTGCCCATCGCAACGCCGTTGAACGCCCCGGCTCCGGCAGCGAGGTCAGATCCTGCCGAACGGTTTCTCCGCCGGGCCAGTGTCCTTTCAGATCGGCGAGCTTGTGCCAGACAATGATGTGCCGTTTCTCATCGACGCTCTGCACTTCCACTTCGATGACATGCGTCGACCAGTCGCATATCCGACCGAAGGTCGCCGGAGGAGCATCGACGTAGGCGCCGACAATCGGCGGATGAAGAAGCAGCAAGACCAGGCACGCGAGGGAACTCCCAAAACGACAGACTTTTCGCATACTTGGCCTCTCCAGCCCCGTGCCGGCCCGCCCTACACGATTGGGCGGCCGGGGCGTGCGGTCGTATAAGAATTACACCCGCGGGCTCGCTGCGTCGCAGGCCGCATCACAAATGCTCCGGAGTTGGCTTTTCGTGGCACGGCTTTTCAAACCGTGGCTGCGGTACTCCGTCGATAGACTTTACACATCTTTCTGTGTTGCATATTGTGTAGCCATGGCGACAAACCTCCTGATCGACGACAAGCTGGTTCTCCAAGCCCAAAAACTGGGCGGCCACAAGACGAAACGTGCCGCTGTGAATGACGCGCTCGCCGAATACGTTCGACGGCGTCAGCAGATGAAGGTCTTCGAGATTGCCGGGACGATCGACTATGACCCGAAGTACGACTACAAAAAGCAGCGGAGCCGCCGGTGAGCGTGCTCGTGGATACGCCAATCTGGTCCAGCCTCTTTCGGCGGCAATCTCCGGCAGGAGATGATGTGCGCCGGCTGCGCGATCTAATTACTCAGGGTGAAGCGGAGCTGATTGGACCTGTACGTCAAGAAATACTCTCAGGAATCCGTACTCGTGCGCAATTCGAGAGTGTACGGCAGGCAATCCGCCCTTTCCCGGATTTCCGCATTTCGAGCGGGGAATACGAGTTGGCCGCCGAATTCTATAACACATGCCGCTCCGTCGGGGTGCAGGGATCAAACACGGATTTTTTAATTTGCGCAGTCGCCAGTCGAAATCGAATGAAGATATTTACGACCGATCAGGATTTTGCGAACTTTTCACGCCACCTGCCGATTAACCTTTTCAATTGAAGAGGTATTGCCGATTCCGTGGGCCAGAGAGGCTGTTGCATCGTGTTTAGGTGACCGTGCGATCACCATCGCCACCCGGCTTCTTCCCACTCGGTGGAGCGATTGACTGTTTCAGGATCGAGCAGCGCGTCATGGCCGTGTCCGCGCATTGTTGCGAACGCGGATTCCCAACCAGCGAGCGGCGACTTCGCCGGCTTGATCACCAATTCCCCTCTCCGAACGGTGAGTTCAACTTCTTCGCCGAACCCGCATCGCTGGATCACGGACCTAGAGATTTTTATCCATCCCCAACTTCCGACGGAGAGAATTTTCGCCCGCATGACTGGGTCCCCACCCGGGTTAGGCACAATGTTTCACCCTGAATAAAACGCACTTCAACCGGCGCTCATCGTTGATTTTCAGCGGTGGCATTGTGAAATGCACGCTGCCCTTGCATCCGTCCGGTATCGTGGACTCGCATAGGCCGCTGTAGCTGAGCTCAAAACTTCGTTGATTCTTTCGCGAATCATCTTCGTACACGAGCACGATATACCGCGCTGCAATTGCGGGCTCGAAGTCGCGTGATGTCGCCGCAGCCAACTTCCTCCACGACCTAAAGAATTCGCCTTCGTTCTTTGGTCCCGCTCCTCCCTTTGGACGACGGCGTCCGCCGCCGAGTTGGTGGTATCGATAAAGATAGAGCTTGAATTCGATCACAATCGTCGCGTCGGGCATCTCAACACAGAGGTCGACCAACCCATTCCATTCCGTCTCGTATGACTTCACATCCTCATTCGTCGGAAGACTGCGAATAAAAAAATAGCGAAAGACGCTCTCCGTAATGACCTCCGTTTTCACGGTTTGCAGTTCGTCCCCGAGAAACTCCCAAGCCCGCCGCAGCGATTTTTCCACGAGCGCATCGAAATTATGGGTCAACATTCAACGCCATCCTGCGAGATTTCTCGTCCGCTAAATTGAATCGGCCAAGCGCAGGGGATTCGAAAAGATCCTCTAAATTTCTTCTCCGCGCTCTCGGCGTCTCCGCGGTGGAAAAACTTCCTCACCGATCAAACTGCGCATCAAACGCGATCGCCGACGGCTTAAAGTCAACCCGCTTCACAAACGCCGCGGCCTCGGCGGCCCCGTGTTCGCGATCCATCCGGCTGTCTTCCCATTCCACGCTCAGTGGCCCCTGGTATCCGATGTCGTTGAGCGCGACGATGATCTCTTCGAAATTGACATCGCCGTGGCCGAGGCTGCGGAAATCCCAGTAGCGGGCCGGGTCGGCGAAGGTGGTGTGGCCGCCGAAGACGCCGACGGTGCCATCGCCATGGCCCCACCAGGCGTCCTTCATGTGGACGTGATAAATGCGCTTCGCGAAAGTGCGAATGAATTTTACGTAGTCGACGTGCTGATAACCGAGATGCGATGGATCGTAGTTGAAGCCGAAACGCTTGTGACCTTTGATCGCATCAATCGCGCGCTGAGCCGAGGCGATATCGAAGGCGATCTCCGTCGGATGCACTTCCAGGGCAAAGTTCACGTCCAGCTTGTCGAATTCATTGAGGATCGGAGTCCAGCGCTTGGCAAAATCGTCGAAACCCTTCTGCCAGTATTTCTGATCGGTGGGAGGAAAGGCGTAGATCGAATGCCAGATGCTCGATCCCGTGAACCCGTTCACGACTGCGGGGAAGCCGGTCTTTTCCGGCGCGGCATCGATGAACGCGCGACAGGCTTTGGCCGTGTCGATCATCTTCAGCGCGGCACGTTTGCGGACGCCTTCCGGCTCGCCGTCGCCCCAGACGTCCGGCGCGAGAATCAGCTTATGGCGTTCGTCGATGAGGTCGCAAACCGCCTGGCCGACGAGGTGATTGGAGATTGCAAAAGCCTTAAGCCCGTGCGAGCGAAGGATGTCCCATCGCGTCTTGACGTATCCCTTGTCTTTGATCGCCTTGTCGACGTCGAAGTGGTCGCCCCAGCAGGGAAGTTCGACGCCGTCGTAGCCGAATTGCTTGGCCTTGGCGCAGATCGTCTCAAACGGGAGGTCGGCCCACTGGCCGGAAAAAAGGGTGACGGGGCGAGCCATGATTTGTTTCTCCTTCGCTGGAAAATAGTTCGTTTTAATCGAGGCCGAAATCAAACCGGATTGGCCGTTGCATGTCAACGGCGCGGCGTTCCTGCTTCGACCAATTCACAGGGCAATCGTATGTGGCCTCGCGGAGGGCATTTTGCCTTTGTGCTGCAGGCTTCCAGCCTGCTATTCACATTGAGCAGGCTGGAAGCCCGCACCACAAAGAGCGACGCGCGATTACCTTGATCAATTCGAAGCAAGTAGGTCCGGAGCGACGATCTCGATATATTTAATTGCGTCTTCGATACGTTGATCAGTGCCTTTGAAGGTAGTCGTGAACAGCGGAAATCCCATGCTGCGCGAGGCAGCCGCGGTCCAACGCCCAACCCGGGATAGCCGGGTGGCGTATGGGGCCTCATCAACAAGGGCCACGCAGAGAAACTTCTGTTTCTCGATGACTCCGACCCAGACGCGCTTCACCTCGCTCCACGGGATTTTCCCGAGCTTTCCCCGCAGATCCTCGATTCCCGATTCGTCAATCACCAGCGCCGGGCCGCGATGCAAAAGAGCGCGTGGCAGGGCAATCGCGCGTCCCGATTCCAAAAAGTGCGAGGCCGGCCCAGCCCGCGATGACCGCCTTCGGCTCGGGAAGCGTCGTACACCAGTAGCTGAGGGCCGTCATGACTGCCGCCAGAAATGCCAGTTGGATGATGCGACCTTGCGAAAAGTGGCACACGAACGGCGCAACCGCGCCCGATCTGTTGATCGATGATGGAAGCGCCGGACCCGGCATCCAGATTCCCTCAAAAGCGATGCACCCCCGGCTGTGTTCTCCGCTTCGATCTTTCGATCGACACAGCCGAGGGCGGCTGTGCTACAACACTTTCGGAAACAACGGCTCACCTTTCCCTACCTGGTGACCGGCGGGAAGATCAGCTTGCAGCAGTTCCGTCAGCGTCTTTCCTTCTGTCGACACGCCAAGTTGTTTCAGTCCCGCCGAAGCCCTCTCGGGGAGGATCGGGAGCAATCCCAGCAGCGCGCGATACATTGCCTGGGCGGAGAGATTGAGGATCGTGTCCAGACGCGCAGGCCTTCGACGGATCCTTTCTGATTTTGAACGGCTGAGTAGCGTCGATAAACCCATTCGTCGCGCGCGCCAGCTCAATCGGAAGCAGCGCACATTGCTGGAGTTCATATTTCCCGTATGCGTTGCCGAGCTGCTCGGGGAGTTTTGCCGTTTGCTCGATCAGATGCTGGTCGATCGAATCGGAATCGCCTATCGCCGGTAGCAAACCGGCTCGGTAATCGCCGATCATCTTGAGTACGCGATTCAGACAATTGCCGACGATATTGGCTAGTTCATTAAACGATTTGTTGAAATCCGCATCGCTCCAATCCGGGTCGGCCCCAAAGGTCGTAGCGCGAAGCAGGACATCGCGCAGGGCGTCTTCGCCGTAGAGACGAATTTTCTCGCGCAGTTTTTCCAGGTCGATGAAATTTCCGAGCGACTTGCTCTGCTTGCGTCCATCGGTGGTGAACCAGCCGTGTGCGACAACTGCCTTTGGCGGCTCCAGGCCCAGGGCAAAGAGCATCGCCGGCCAATAGACGGTGTGAAACCACAGAATGTCCTTGCCGATCAGATGCACGTCGGCCGGCCAGAATCGCTTCATCTTCGAATCATCGCCGCTGCCGTAGCCGAGGGCGGTGATGTAGTTACTGAGTGCGTCGATCCAGACATAAACAACATGCTCAGGATCGTGCGGCATTGGAATGCCCCACTTCAGCGTCGCCCGGCTGATCGACAAATCGCCTACATCGGCTTTGAGCTTGCTCAGCACTTCGTTCCGCCGCGACTCCGGCTGAATGAAATGCGGGTGTGATTCGATGTGTTCGATCACACGCGGAACGTACTTGCTGAGCCGAAAAAAGTAGGTCGATTCCTTGTAGCGCGTGAGCGGCCGGCCGCTGATCGCGGATTTGTATTCGTTTGTCTTGGCGTCGGTCTCGGTGACGAATTCCTCCTGCCCTTCGTCGTACCAACCTTCGTATCCGCCGAGATAGATGTCGCCTGATGCCACCAGTGCGTCGACGACCTTCGTAACACCCGTTTTGTGCCGCGGGTCTGTGGTTCGGATGAAGTCGTCGTTGGTGACGTGCAGCTCTTTCCACAGATCGCGGAAAACGCCGCTCACTCGGTCGGCAAGCTGCTTGGGCTCAATGTTTTCGGCGGCGGCGCTCTTGACCATCTTGATGCCGTGCTCATCTGTTCCCGTCAGGAAGAATGTGTCATCGCCGATGAGACGGTGGTAGCGCGCAGCGTGTCGGCCGCCAGGGTCGTGTAAACGTGTCCCAGATGCGGATCAGCGTTGGGGTAGTAAATCGGAGTGGTAATGTAAAAGCGGTTGTTCATGCGGAAACGGTTCCTTGAACTGCGGTTATCGACGGGCTTACGGTTTAGATCAAGATGAGGGATCGGACGGGCGCGCCATTTTTCCGGGCACACTACTCTCTTTGGACAGGATAAACCGCGAAGTCGCGAATTCGATTTTCGATTTCGATTCTTCGCGTCTGCCTTCGCGCTCTTCGCGCCTTCGCGGTAAGTTCGAATTTGATTGGACCGTGAAGTGCGAGAGAAAGCGGAGGATCTCAATCGACTCCACGACGGGGCAAAGCGGCGCGCAAAGCGATGTCTCATGTCTGCCGTCGCCGCCGCGCCGCCCCGTATCGGTTTCGCAATCCGCGATTCATCCCGGGTCGATGCGGGGCGGCGCGGCGGGATTCAGGTTGCGGCTACCCGGCGCGTGTGATCGCCGCTCTGCCCCGTCGTGTTGAATTGCTCACCTGGTCTACAATGTTGCGGTGCCCGAACCAGTCGTCATCTGCGATCTGTGCGGACTGCGCGTGCCGCCGCACGAGCATTATATCGTTCGCATCGACGTCTTTGCGGACCCGTCCGTGCCGGCAATCCATACTGAGGACCTCGAAGAAGTTGATCCCGCACAATCGATGACCGAATTAATCGAGCAGATGAAAAAAATGTCTGCCGATGAGCTTCAGGACGGCGTTCACCGCCGTCTTGAATACCGTCTGTGCCGTGCGTGCCATCGCCTCTACCTGGCCAACCCGCTTGGCCATCCGCGGCCTTCCTCGGGGTCGCCACGTCACGGCGCAAACAACTGAAGCGCTCGCGGCGAATTCCGCAACTCGATACCATCTCCCGCGTGAAGAGCGCCGTTGAAAAGCTGCCCGGTCCTTCGCCGGTTTCCCGGATGCTCGCGGAACTGGAAGGCCGGCATATCCAGCCGATTCGCGCGGGAATTTTTTATCGAATCGGGCTGCTGCTGGTCGCCATCACGATGCTCATCCTGCCGGTCATCTATCTGGGGATGGTGGCCGCCGTCGCATACCTCATCTACCTGCACGCAATTCATGATGTAAGCGTCTTCACCGACATCGGCGTTCGCACGGCGGTGATCGCGTATCTTGGCCCGCTGCTCATCGGGCTGATCCTCCTTGTCTTTATGCTCAAGCCGTTCTTTTCCAGGGCCGGCCGCGACGTGTCGATCCCCATCACCCTCCGCACCGACGAAGAGCCGGACTTGTTCCAGTTCATCTATCGGCTGTGCGTCGCCGTGGGAGCGCCGCCACCACGTCGTGTCGACATCACCATGGACATGAACGCATCGGCCAGCTTCATGAGCGGCTGGCGCGGAATGCTGGGCAAGCGGCTGGTCCTCACCTTTGGCCTGCCGCTGGCCGGCGGGCTGAGCGCTCGCGAATTTGCCGGGGTTTTGGCTCACGAAATGGGACATTTTTCCCAGGGTTCAGCCATGCGCCTGACCTGGGTGATCCGCTCGATCAACTTCTGGTTTGCCCGCATCGTCTATCAGCGCAATGCCTGGGACGCGCAACTCGCATCGGCATCGCACGGCGGACACTACCTGATTCAGCTCGTTGCCCTGATCGCACGCGGCGCGATCTGGCTGACCCGCCGTATCCTGTGGTGCCTCATGCGATTTGGGCACGGCGTGAGCGCCATGATGCTCCGGCAGATGGAGTTCAACGCCGACCAATTCGAGCAACGAATGGTCGGCGTGGATGCATTCATCAGCACGTCGCAGCGCCTTGCGCTGCTCAATGTCGCCGCCGATGTCGGCTTCCGCGATCTGCACAACGCCTGGCGCGAGCAGCGGCTGTGCGACGATCTTCCCGCACTGATCGAGTCGCGCAATTTCGACATGCCCCTGCACATCCGCGAACACGTCTTGGAAGAGCATGTGTCGGGCAAGGCCGGCTGGTTTGATTCCCATCCCAGCGATGCGGCTCGTATTGCCGCCGCGAGGCGGGAAAATGCGACCGGCCTGTTTACGGTCGATACCCCGGCCCGCACACTTTTTCGCAACTTCACGGAACTGTCACGCGTCGCAACCCTCGTCTTTTACAAGCAGCGGATCGGACCGAAATTTGACCCAGGTCAGGTCGTGCAAACCGGATCGCTTGTCGAGGTGCGCAACCAGCAGCGGAAAAACAATGGGTCCCTCGGCCGTTACTTTCGTGGCCTCATCTGCTCCGATCGGCCGGTGTTTCCCCATCTCGCATCGGCCGCAATGGACCCGGCTTTGCGCACCGAAAGGCTGCTCGAATTACGTTCGCAGCTCCTGGACGCAGAGAGCAGCGCTCGCGCCGCCGCACGCGAATTCGCCACGGCCGATGGACGCGTACAAGTGCTCAACGCCGCACGCGACTTGCGAACGGCGGGCATTCGAAAGTCCGGTGCGCATGATCCCTCGATCGATGGCATGAGCGACGACGGAATCAGTCATGCCGAGCAAACCGCTCGACGAGAGCGCAACGCCACCCGCAAGCGCATCGATCAAATCCTCGGCCTCGCGATGGAACGACTGGCGCTCGCGCTGGCGGCCGAGCGAGACCAGCAGGAACCGCGCAAAGCCTCATCCGCACCAGTACAGGCCGATGCTATTGATTTTGGCGAATATGATCTCGCCGAGCCAGCCCCGAAAACCGCTGGCGATGCAGAGCTGGCCGCCGTCAACGCGATGAGCGCGGCCGTCGCCTGCTTCGACGGATTACGACCGCATGCGCTGGCGTTACGGCTGCTCCTGACCCACGTTCGTTCCAACACGCGCGATCAGAAGTTGATTCAGGCGCTGATCTGGCATTCGCGAAAAGCCGCAATTCTCCTTCGCGAGGCAGGCACGAGCCTCGGGCGCGTCTCTTATCCATTCGGGGATGACGGACGATCGATGTCCCTTGCGAAATACTTGATTCGCGCCCAGCCGCCGGAGGACCAAATCGGACAAGTGACCGCTGCCGCCAATGACGCCGTCCAGGCGTATGATTCGCTGTACGATCGCCTGATGGGGAACCTGGCCTCGCGCGGCGAGCGCTCGAGCAATCAATAGGACTTGGGCCGCTCGACGAACCAGCCGGGGATCCTTCGAATTAATTGCCGCTTGCGTCTTTCGCGTGTTGAATGAACGTCGATATCGTCCAGCGCCTCGCTCCGCTCCTTCCCCCGCTTGGCGATCGCGCCGGCAGCCTGGACCAAACTGGGGCCTGGCCGACCGACGATCTCGATGCCCTTGCCGCCGCCGGCGTGTTGCGGTGGTCTATTCCGAACAAGCTCGGGGGAGACGGCCTGTCTCCGCTCGATCTATATCTCGGCTATGAAACGATCGCCTCGGCATCCCTGGCGGTGGCTCTCATTTTGTCCCAGCGCGATTCGGCGGTCGAGTTGATTGCAGGAGCGCTCCCTGACCAAAGCAAAGCCGAATCTCCGGACAGTCTTCCAACCCAGGTTCTACAACGTTTGGCAGGCAATGAATTCTTCGTGACCATCGGCATCGCGCAACTCACCACCAGCCGCCAGGGTGGCCTTCCCGCACTGATCGCGACGCCGACCGAAAACGGCTATCGCATCGACGGCGTCATTCCCTGGAGCACCGGCGCCGGCAAAGCGGAATATGTCGTCGCCGGCGCGACTCTGACGGACCGTCAGCAAATCTTGTTTCTGCTCCCGACGAAATCGCCCGGAGTCCTGGTGGAAGAACCGTTGCCGCTCGTTTCGCTTCGCGCCGACCTGGACGGGTCAGGTGCGCTGCGACAAAGTTCGCATCGAAAACGAATGGCTCTTAAACGGCCCGGCTGAAAAAGTGCTCGGCAATCGAAGCAGGTCTCTCCCGCTCGGCCAGGCCTTTCTCGCCACCGGCCTTTGCCGTGGCGGGCTCGATCTCATCGCGGGCCACCACTCCCCCACCGCCGATTCGGCGCGGAGCGCCTCGAATCGCAGTTAGCGAACTTGCGCCGCGAAATGCTGGAACTATCGCAACCGGGACGCGAATCAGAGGCCGCCGCCGCTTCGCCCGCGCTCAGAGGGCAGTGCGTCGACCTGGCTCTTCGTATCGCCCACTCCGCCGTCGCGCTCTACAAAGGAACGGCTCTTCTCGCCGGGCACCCGGCCCAGCGACTGGCCCGGGAGGCGCTGTTCCTCCTCGTCTGGTCCTGCCCTTCGCCGGTCATTGATTGCACCGTGGATATTCTTGCAGGAGATCGGCGATAGATTTGGGCAATCTGCCATGTGGGAATCGTGGAAGGATACTCCAGTTTCGCAACGACCTACCACGGAGACGCAGAGGTCACAGGGAAGACCAAGGATAGAATGAACTTTCGTTTATTTTGCGACGTCAAAAAGCAATTAGAGGTTTGTCAGCTCTCACTGATTCTGCCGTTTCCTCTGTGCCACAACCCATTGGGGGAAGAATTGAACCACGGATGGGCATGGATTGCACGGAGAAGAAAGAAGAAAGGAGCGTTGGCGCATGCGATCCCTCCCAGTCGCGATATCCGTGCCCAACCGTGGTTTAACACTTAGTGGGTTGCCGCCACTGGCAGCGCTGAGTCCTCTGTGTCCTCTGCGTCTCCAATCGGGTCTGAGCTTCAGGGTCGAAGACCATGGCCCGAACGATGGAGACGTCAGCGTTGACGGTCCGCTCGAATGGGTGCCCGATGGAGGTGGGTTGCTGATCAGCGGAACACACTTTCATGACCGCCGAACTGGCTACGAGCTATATCGCCTGCCTGTGAAATCTCCTTTTGACGTGCATCACAAGTTTCTTGATGCAGATCATCTGCTGACGAACTTTTCAGACTCCTCTGCGCCGCTGTTGGCGCCGAGCCTGCAATCGTATGCCATTCCATGGGCTGATTTACGAAAGAGCCTTGCAGCCGTGACTTCAGGCGAGCCCGCGTTATTGCGACCTGACGGCCGACTGCGGCTCCAGGTGGAGTTGAAAAACCTGCGTGGAGATCGTGAACAAACCCGCGGGGGGAACAAACGGGACAACTCTGGGGGGGAACAAACGGGACAACTCTGGGGGGAACAAACGGGACAACTCTGAATTTCATTGTTTCCTCCACGGTGAAGGAGAGCCGGCCCTATGGGAGCGGACGCTGGACCGAACGTTATGAGCAGACGCCGCTGGCGGGAACGGCTGAAACGGGGCCGGCCGCGGCGCAAACGCGGCAGGTAAAATTCAGAGCTGTCCCGTTTAGGAATTCCCGTTTAGGAGTTCAATCCGTTCGTTTCTTCGCCGCTTGCGAAGTTTTTTCGCCAGTGCGGCACGGATAAACACAGACCAAGGCTTTTGTTGGATGCGAAATTGGCGGGGCGATTGAAGCCGATCGCGGTTTGACTCCCTTCCTTTGGACCGTTACATTCCTCGACCCTTCGGCCCCGATATGCGTATTAGATCCGGGAATTGAGCCCGCTGGGGCCGCCGAAGTTTTTATTTCATTGTGAGGACCGATTCATGCGCGCGAGTGAAATTCGCCGGGGACAGGCTGTCATCATTGACGACAAGCTTTACGTCGTGACCAACGCCGATCACAACACGCCGGGTAATCTGCGCGCAAGGTTCAATTCAAGATGCGCGACGTGGTCAAAGGAACCATTCAGGACAAGCGCGTCGGAGCAACCGACGATATTCAAACCGCCACGCTCGATCGCCGGCAGGTGGAGTATCTCTACTCCGACAATGAGGGCCACATCCTGATGGATATGGAAACCTACGACCAGGACACCATTCCAAAGGAAGTGTTCGGCGAAGACATCCTCCTTCTCAAGCCCAACACGCCGCTCACCGCCATGTTCCATGAGGGGAAGATCGTGTCATACGAAATGCCCAAGACGGTTGATCTGAAGGTGAAGGAGACCGCCCCCGGAATCAAAGGGGCCACGGCCACCAATCAGATGAAAGATGCCGAGATGGAAACGGGTCTGAAGACGCGCGTTCCGCCGTTCATCGAAATCGGGGAAATTATTCGCATCAATACCGAAACGCGGCAGTATCTCAGCCGGGCGTAAACGACGCGTTGCTCGGAGTGCCCTTCCGTTACAATCATCGGCATGTTTGTCTGGCTTTGGCGCTTGGCAATTCTGATCCTCGCCTGCGCTGGGGTTTTTTGCATCATTGACTCGCGCGGAATTGGCTTTGATTCGGGGATCTACGCCGAAAAGGACAAGCGATATTTCATCGCGCTAAACAACCGGCAATTCTGGCTCGGGGTCGCAGAGCGTCGAGGATTCCCGTGGCGGAACCCTGACGGCCCCTTCGACGACACGAATGTCGCCGGTGCGATGGAAAAGGCTGCATTCTCCTCGCATTGGAAGTTCGGCCGCACGGACCGCCAGGCCGATTGGGTTCCCTTGTTTGTCGATCCGAATCGACCACATCGTTTCTCGTTCGAGGCCGCGGATCTCGTTGGTGACCACATCAATTACCCGGATGAGTTGACGGTGGGAGGCGTTAACGCGACATCGCGAAGCGTTGGTTGCGCTTTGCTGGTTTTACCGGCGGCATTCCTCGCATTGCTCATCGGGCGTATTTGGTCCGCCGGCATCGACGGCGCGGTCAACGCTGTATTGGGTGCGGCTACGACCTTCGTGCCAGTTCCGATCGTTGCCCGGAATGCGGAAATCCCATTTCTCCTCCCGGCCCGATAACTGCATCCCTGATTCTTTGAGCCACCTTCATTTGACGAACGAACTGTCGCGCCATTACCTTTATTGCCGTCGCGGGCGCGCCGGAAGTAGTACCCCGCGATCAAGGTGACGCCAACCATGAAAAGATCCGTACGTCCGAAGGCCTTAATCACCGGAATCACCGGTCAGGATGGCTCTTATCTGGCGGAATTTCTCCTGGCCAAGGGCTACGACGTTCACGGCATCGTTCGCCGGTCGTCGTCGTTCAACACGTCGCGGATCGAACATCTCTATGTCGATCCGCATCGCCCGGAAGCGCGCATTTTTCTTCACTATGGCGACTTGGTCGACGGAACCGGACTGCGGGAAATTCTCACCCGCGTTCAGCCGAACGAGGTCTACAACCTGGGCGCCCAATCCCACGTGAAAGTCAGTTACGATCAGCCGGTCTACACGGTGCAGGCGACGGCCCTGGGAACGATGAATTTTCTGGAAGCCATTCGCGACACCGGCCTGCCGATCCGTTTTTATCAGGCCTCCAGCAGCGAACAGTACGGCAAAGTGCTGGAAACGCCCCAGACCGAAACCACCCCGTTTTATCCCCGAAGTCCCTACGCCTGCGCGAAGGTCTTCAGCTATTGGCAGACAGTGAATTATCGCGAGGCGTACGGGATGTTTGCGTGCAATGGCATTCTGTTTAATCACGAGTCGCCGCGCCGTGGCGAAACCTTCGTGACGCGCAAAATCACCCGCGCCGCCACCCGAATCAAGGAAGGTCTCCAGCAGAAGCTCTATCTGGGGAATCTCGAGGCCAAGCGCGACTGGGGTTTCGCCGGCGATTACGTCGAGGCGATGTGGATGATGTTGCAGTCGGGTGGGCCGGAAGATTTCGTCATCGCCACCGGGGAAACGCACAGCGTCGCCGAGTTTCTGGATGAAGTGTTCGATACGCTGGGCCTCGACTGGCACAAATATGTTGAAGTCGATCCTCGCTATTTCCGCCCGGCCGAAGTGGACCTTCTGCTCGGAGACGCCAGCAAAGCCCGGCGCGTCCTGGGGTGGAAGCCGCGCGTCAATTTCAAGGCGCTTGCCAAGATGATGACCGAAGCCGACTGGCAACTGGCGCGGCGCGAACGTCTGCTCGCCGATCAGGACAAAGTACGGCCCGTCGTCGCATGACGCGCCGCGCGGTCCTCTGCCAGTGTAGCCGGTGAGCTTGCTCGCCGTTTCTCTCCATATTCCAAGCCCATTCGTAAACATGACCGTCAACCACTCCGATCGAATCGTCATCACCGGCGGAGCCGGCTTCCTCGGCAGTTTTGTCGTGGAACAGCTCAAAGCGCGCGGCTACGACAACCTGTTCATCCCGCGCCGGACTCAATACGACCTGACCCGCGAACAGGATGTCGAGCGACTCTTTGAAGACACCAAGCCTCAGGTCATTCTTCACCTGGCGGCGGAAGTCGGCGGGATCGGCGCCAATCGCGACAATCCCGGTCGTTATTTTTTTGCCAACGCGGCGATGGGCCTCCACCTGATCGAACAATCGCGAAAGGCCGGGCTAAAAAAGTTCGTGCAGATCGGAACGATCTGTGCTTATCCCAAGTTCACCCCGGTGCCGTTTCAGGAATCGGAGCTGTGGAACGGCTTTCCGGAAGAAACCAATGCCCCCTACGGCGTGGCCAAGAAGGCACTTCTGGTAATGTGCCAGGCCTATCGGCAGCAATACGGACTCAACTCGATTTACCTGCTTCCGGTGAATCTGTACGGCCCGCGCGACAACTTCAATCTGAACACGTCCCACGTGATTCCCGCCCTCGTCCGCAAGTGTATCGAAGCGCGCGACCGTGGAGACAAGCAGATCATGGCGTGGGGGACCGGCAGCGCCAGCCGCGAGTTCCTCTATGTCGAGGATTGCGCCGAGGGACTGATCCTGGCGATGGAAAAATACGATTCGCCGGAGCCCATTAACCTGGGGAGCGGGCGCGAAATCACCATCCGCGATCTCACCGAACTGGTTGCGCGACTTTCGCGATTCGAAGGCAAGATTGCCTGGGACCCGAGCAAGCCTGACGGCCAGCCGCGACGATGTCTCGACGTGAGCCAGGCTCAAAAACAGCTCGGATTCACGGCTGGTACTTCGCTCGAGGCGGGCCTCGCGAAAACTATTTCGTGGTACGAATCGAATCGGTCGCGTGAGCAGGGGTTGATGTAGCTTGGCGCCGGTGGATTCGGAGCGATCGATCGCGACAATCCCTTCGCCATGACGAACACACGCTGGCTTGACTGGTGCCGTGAATTGCAGGCGATCGCCCAGAACGGGCTCACCTTCGGCACCGGGCATTTTGATCTCGAACGCTATAAACGATTGCAGGAAATTGCCGCGGAGATGGTCGGCGCAGGGGCCGGCGTCGATCCGGGCAAGCTCGCGAAAACCTTCGCCGAGGAGACCGGCTACACGACGCCGAAGGTGGATGTGCGCGGCGTGGTCTTCCGCGATGGGAAGATTCTGCTCGTGAAGGAAAGGGAGGACGGCGGGTGGACGCTGCCGGGCGGGTGGGCCGACGTCGGCGACACTCCCGCCGAGGCGGTCGTCCGCGAAATCGTCGAGGAGTCCGGATTTCAAACCCGCGCGGACAAACTGCTGATGGTCGTCGATCGCGATCGCCAGGGGCATCCGCCGATTTTTCATCACGCCTACAAGCTGTTCATCCGCTGCCAGATCACCGGCGGCGGCCCCGCCGACAGCCCCGAAACCGAAGGGGCGGATTTTTTCGCCGAGGAGAACATTCCGCCGCTCTCGATCATGCGGACGCTGCCGAAGCAGTTGACGCGGTTGTTCGAGCACTTGCGCGATCCGAATCTGCCGACTGATTTTGAATAGTTTCCTTTTTCGTATATCCCAGGCTATACTACGGCAAGCGACGCAAGCTGTTCGACGGCGAAGAGGATGCTAGAAGCAAAAAGCTACTTTCTTGCTCGTATTCACGGATCGCATCACATTTTTGTGAAAACCGGTGTGTCGGCGTTCTCGATGCCGGTGCATCACGGAAAGGTCAAGTATGTCTACATCCGCAAAATCAAAAAGCTCCCGTAAGGCAAAGGCGGTCGATCGGCCGTTCAAACCTGAGATTCTCAAACGTGCCCGCGAAATCGCCGAACCCTATCAGGTCATCGTCCAGTTCGAAGACGGCGAATGGTATGGACGCGGGCTTGAGCTGCCCGATGCGCACGAAGACGGTGCGACGCCGGAGGAATGCATCAGGAAGACGCGGGATATGTTCGTCAGTGTTGTTGCGTTTATGCTCGAAGAGGGGCAGGTTCCTCCAGCACCGGCATCGGAAGGAATCCGGGATCAGCAAGTGAATATTCGTCTCACGACGGAAGAGAAATTGCGCCTCGAGGAAACGTCAAAGCGGGCAGGTTTTCGTGGGATTTCGGATTTCATTCGGGCGAGAGCACTGTCGTAAGCGTGGACATTGACAAAGCGTTCCATGGATTCAAACTGATGCGGCCGCGGCGCATTGCCCAATCGCAAATCACCGCTATGCCGGTTATCAATGTTCCCCGTGGAAATCCTCTGGAAAATCGTCGCGACGCTTGCCCTGGTCGTGCTCAACGCCTTTTTCGTGGCGGCTGAATTCGCGGCGGTCGGGGCGCGCGCTTCGCGGCTGGAACCCGCCGCCGAGGAATCGCTGCTGGCGCGAATGGCTCTCCAGATCAAACGCCGGCTTGATCTATACCTTTCCAGTTGCCAGCTTGGCGTAACGCTGGCGAGCCTGGGCCTTGGGGCGGTGACCGAGCCTTTGATCGCCGCGATCCTTGATCCATGGCTGGGACGGCTGCATGTTCCGGGCGCGGACGTCTGGGCCATCGGATTCACGATCGCGCTGGCCATCAGCACTTCGCTCCACATCGTGATCGGAGAACAGGCTCCCAAGAACTGGGCCATTCGGTTCAGCGATCGCATTCTCCCGCTGGTCGCGCCGCCGCTCGTCGCTTTCACCTACATTTTCTTCCCGATCATCTGGCTGCTCAACTGGGTGACGCAGGCGGTCCTGCGAATGACCGGGGTCAACGTGCGGGGAAAGCTCCAGGCGCATGGCGGACTCCCGCATACCGAAGAAGAACTGCGGGCGCTGCTCGCCCAGGCGGTTGCCGCGGGCACGATTCCCAAGGGGCACGGCTCGATCCTCGCCAGCGCCTTCGATTTTGGCGAGCTGAAGGTCCGCCAGATCATGGTCCCGCGCACCAATGTCGATTATCTGACCGTCGATCAGCCGGTCGGCGAGATGCTGCGCACGGTGCAGCGCAGGCGCTTTCACCCGCCTGCCTCTCTGCAACGGCGATCTGGATCACGTCATCGGCCTGATTCACATGAAGGACCTGTTCGCACACCTGAAGCTGGTGGCCGGCAAGCTCCGGTTCACTGATGAAAAAACGCCCGACGGGGAAGCCATCGCCGTCGCCGACGGCAAACCCGGCTCGGCGGTGCACGTCATCGGCTCCGGGGAGATCAATCTTTCCAAGATCAAGCGCGACGTGCTGTTTGTCCCCGAGCTCGTTTCTCTCCCGAAGCTTCTCCGGCAATTTCAAACCAGCCATATTCATATGGCTGTGGTCGTCGACGAATACGGATCGACCACCGGCGTTGTCACCCTGGAAGATGTGCTTGAAGAGCTGGTCGGCGAAATCGAGGACGAATTCGATCCGGTGAAGCGGACGGATTTCATCGCCGAGCCCAACGGCGCGTTTCGCGTCAGCGGCCAGTATCCCCTGCACGATCTGCGCGACCGCCTTGCGCTTCCGGAACTGGAAGCAGATGATGTGGATACCGTCGGCGGGTATGTGGTCCAGCAACTGGGCCGCTTTCCGCGCTCCGGCGACCAGATTCGCATCGGTCCCTTCAACGGCCGGGTCATGTCGGTTCACCAGAAGCGCGTCGCCCAGCTCCTTCTTACGCCGGCGCCGCCGGAAGAGAAGGATGGGGAGGAGAGCGAGTGAGCGCGGCGTGCCTATAGTCGAATCGTGTCTCGGGATTTCACGACCAATCGATTCGAAGGAGCAACCATGACAACCTTAAACGCCCCGTCAAAACAGAAAACATCCCGCCCGGTCGAAGCCAGCGGAACATGGATGATCGGCGATCTGAAAGTATTTCGACTCGGGTACGGCGCAATGCAGATCACCGGCAAAGGCGTGTGGGGTCCGCCAAAAGATCATGACGAGTCGATCCGCGTTTTGAAACGCGCCGTTGATCTCGGCGTCAATCTCATCGATACCGCGAACTCATACGGGCCTTATGTCAGCGAAGAATTGATCCGCGAGGCGCTTCATCCGTACCCACGCGGCGTGGTCATCGCAACCAAGGCGGGGCTGGCTCGAACCGGCCCGGACCAGTGGCATCCTCTGGGCCGCCCGGAGTATTTGCGCCAGGAATGCATGATGAGCCTGCGCCGCCTTGGGGTTGATCGGATCGATCTTTTCCAGTTGCATCGCATCGATCCCAAGGTTCCCGCCGACGAGCAATTCGGCGTGCTGCGCGATCTTCAGAAAGAGGGAAAGGTCCGCCACGTAGGTCTTTCCGAAGTGGGCGTCAAGGAGATCGAGGCGGCCCAGCGCGTGGTTCCGATCGTGACGGTGCAGAATCGCTACAACCTGACCGATCGCGGCTCCGAAGATGTTCTGAATCATTGCGAGAAGGAAAAAATCGGCTTCATTCCCTGGTTCCCCATTGCCAGCGGCAAACTCGCCTCTTCCGGCGGAGTTGTGGATCGGATTGCAAAGTCTGTCGGCGCAACGCCGGCGCAAATCGCCCTGTCATGGCTGCTGCATCGCTCCGCTGCCATGCTTCCGATTCCGGGAACGTCCACGGTCTCCCATCTTGAGGAGAATTGTGAAGCGGCCCGGGTCGAACTCACGGATCAACAGGTGACTGAACTCAGCGCCGCAACAGCGGACTTTGCGGCGTCCCCCATCTCCCGCAACAAATAAGCCGCTCGCCGGCGCGTACGCCGTTCCGCATTTTCATCGGTTAGCTGGCTGCGCAGGATGGGCAGCCAGACTGCGCCTTCCAGATCGATTTTCAGCAGGGCGTGCGAGGCTTCCCGCCCAGTCATGTCGTTGACGTTTTCATATCCATCTTGCATCGCCGAAAGGAGTGCTGGCGTCGCGCTCTTCGCCGCGCTCCCAATTTTTCCCAGCGCGACCGCGACGGCGCGTCGCGCGAACGGATCCTTGTCGGCCAGGCCGTCGGTCAACCGTTCGACCACCGGCTCACTTCCCTCGTGCCGCTTGCCCAGCGCCCGCGCCGCGGCCACGCGCGTGCGCGGCTCGGTCGAGTGCAGATACTCCAACAAGACCGTCGCCGGCTCGCGCCGAAACGAATCAACAGCGCGCTCCTCACCCGACGGCGCGCTGGCCGGCCGTATTGTCGGATCTGGATTCACCGTGAGAATCCTTAAACGTCTCTCATTTCGCATCGGGCTTCGGATCGAATTCCGTCAGGATCAGACCGAGCCTGACGACCTCCGTCGGTCGTGGCCTGATCTGCATCGGACACTGCCTTGAATATTCCTCCGGCGACATGCGCAGGACAAACCGCCGGCCCTCGGTCTGGAACAACTGCGGCGTCCATGTGGCAATCAAACCTTCGGCTTCCGCCGCGGTCAAACCATATCGCGTCAGCATTTCCCGCAGCGCGGCGATCACCTCATTGCCTTGCAGCGGAGGATTACTGATCAGCGCCTCCCGCATGCCGCTGCTGATCTTCACGACTTGGCCGCGGAGAAGCCCGCCACGAAAATCGATGTAGAGGCCTTCGTGATCGGGCAGGCCGGACGTCGACTGCGGCCCAAGCGGATCGAATGGGGGCTGCCTATTTTTCGTATAGCCCGAAGCTGCGGCAGGTTTATCGAGAGCGAGCTCCGTAAAGACCAGACTTCGCTCGCTCTTTTCCATTCTCGCGATCATTGGAGCGTCGGCCTGCGTTGGCCCGTCGTAGTAGAGGAATCGCTCGGTTTCTCCGCGATTCGTGACCCAGCTGCTCGGCACCTCGCGCAGGCGTTTCCACCAGTTGAACCGAGGATCGGCTGGAACAGTTACCGGCAGGTCGCCGGGCAGGAAGCTGGGGCTCACCACCAAGCTTTGCCATCGCAATCCAAGCCGATAGATCCTGGCATCGCCCATCCAACCGGAGGGGTAGAGCCGATGGTGCGGAATAAGCCAGGGATATCCCTCGCGGCGATCGACCAGCGGCGCAATCGCCGCGCACCGTAGTCGTCAGGCGTCCGGGATGGACTTTGCCGTCCGAAACTACCTCCTGACCAACCAAGCAACCGACTCTGTTGTGCATCAGGCTCGGTACCAATCCCAAAGTCGTCTGGTTTCGGATATCCGAACCACGGTCTTCCTCCGCGAATGTGAACCTCGACATCCGCCGCGAGTGATTGGTCGGCCGTCAAATGAATGATTGGCTTGGTCACCATCGACGGGTACAGAAAGTAGTCCTGAAAATCCACGATCGAATTTCCGGTGCGATGAACAAATGGAGGAATTTCATCGAGGATCGACCTGGCCAACGCGAAGTGCCCGTCGCTCTCGATCCAGACGCCCCACTCGGCAAGTCGGAAATTGTATTTGTCGGGCGGCCAGTCAACGAGTGCCCGCGCCGCCGCCTCGCGCTCATCGGCGGTTGCGCCGGCGGTCAACATCGCAAGCAGTGATTCCCGAACCGAAGCTGGGACGGCGATCGGCAGATCGAGAGAAAGATCATGTTCTTTGAATCCTCCTCCCCAGCCGGAATCGTGCGGCTCAATACCGACAACATGACCCAGCTCGATCGGAGGAGCGGTATCGAGCGACAGAGCATCACAAATCCAGAATCCATCCGGGAGGAGCACCGAGTAGCTGGGATGCCGAAGAATGCCGATCGCGTCCGCCGCAGCCGCGCGCACCCGGGGTCGTGAATCGCGAAGGCGCTCGGCGAGGAATGGCTCACTCCGCGGGTCGCGGCATAAACCGATCAATCGTAATTCCCACACCAGGACGTTCGGATCGCGCTCGCGTTCAGCGGCAATTTGCATCTCGGCCCCCCCAGCGCGGCCGACTTGTTCTGCAAGCAGGCCTAAAGCAGTCATGCGTTCGCGCGGCGTCCGCAGACTGCGCAGCGCGACCGAAAGCAGCCATCGGGCCTGTTCATCAGTCAGCGGAACGGGCGGGTCATGCGACGAATTCGACCCCATCCCGAAGTTGCTCGCCACGATTGAAGTCGCGATCGACGCGCGCGCGATCCACCGTTTTGAAATGCGCTGCTGCCACCCAAACGTGATACAGACGATGCTGATTAATCCGGCGGCGGCCATTGACCGTCGCCGCCGTCGATCTACGTGACGCGCCGGGTTGTTCGCCATTCGCGCGGCCCTCGGCACAAGCATGGTGCGGAGAAAGATTCGTGACGCTGCAAGCGCCAGGAACGCACCCCACAAGATGACCGCCCCGTAGAAAACAGCGTCAGGCGGCGTTGGCTTCTGATGTAGTTCGGGCCGGCGGAACTCCGCGATCATGACTTGCCACGGCTCAGGCCGCAGGTGCGGCCAACCGCTGAGGTAGATCAGGCCGAGCGTGCCAAGCAGTGCCGGGATAATCGTCGGCCAGCCGATCGAGCGCAAAAGTGCCTGCTGCCAGCGGCGCAGCGGCCGGCCCCGGATCATCGTTTTTGGATCGGCGGGATTAAATTGGAGGCCGCATTCGGGGCAGCGATCGGCGGAGAGGTCTCGGAGTGGATAACCGCATGCGACGCAGAAGGCGTCTTCGGGAATCGGCGTTGGAATCGCAGCCGCCATCGTCAAAACCTGTTCGTGCGCACAACATCTTCGTCTTTGTGGCACGGGTTTCCAACCCGTGTCTTTGAATTCCTACTTCAAGTCGCTTTTGAATTTGAACAAGACGAGTAGGAGTAAGGAGCAGGAGTACAAAGACACGGGTTGAAAACCCGTGCCACTTTTATTTGCGAGAAATCACCGCGCAAAATCCGCCGTAAAATTTTCTACCGAACTGAGCGGATTTGTTTTTTTATTTTCGCGCGATCGTGATATGGTGCGCGGGTTCATCGCCGAACTACTCAGGGAGGAGTATTCATGTCGATCGCTCATCGGGCACCGGCTGGAAGCCGGCGGTTCTGGATTGTTGTCCTTTGTTTTGCTGTCGCGAATGCGGGCCTCTGGGTCTTGTACGACCGGGTGATTCAGCCGCGGCGGCATCCGCTGCTGAATGTTTTGCAATTCACGCCGGGGGACCGGGCGACAGTCAATTCACGGCCGATCCTTGAGTGGAGTTTCAACCTGGACGTTGCGCCGCCGGCGGCCAATGCGCCTGCACCGGGGCAGATCTCTCCGCCGGTCGCGGGGAAATGGGAATGGAAGGGCGCGCGAACGCTCACGTTCGAGCCGGTGGCGGACCTTCCCGCGGCCACGCCGTTCACCATTTCGCTCGGGACGGAGCATTTGCGAACGCCGGAGGGGTTCCGGCTGGCAAAGCCTTATGTCTGCTCGGTGCTGACGGATCCGCTGTCCGTGATTTCCGTGACGCAGTCGGCTTTTGACGAAACCGACCATCTCGTGCTGGCCTTTGCGTTCAGCGACAAGGTGATCCCCGCCGATTTGCAGCAGCACCTTACGATCAGCGGATCGGACGAGCGGCCGGTGAAATTTCATCTGTTCGGCGAGGCGACCGGCAGCACCGTTCGCATCATGACCGATTCGATCGGCCGGCTCACGAACCGGGCCAACGCCTTTGTGCAGGTGCACATCTCGCCGGGCCTGGCCGGAGCGTCCGGCCCGCTCGGTCTCGAAGCCGTCTACGCAATGCAGGTTCCGGTCACCTCCGATTTGCAATCGAGTTCGGTCTACGCCTCTTCGCCGGCGAGTGAAGAGCCGTCCATCTCGCTCAATTTCAATAACCCCGTCGATCTGGCGGCGCTGCGCGAAGTCATTTCAATTGAACCTGCGGCAAAATTTTCAGTCAGCTCCAGTTACAGCAGCGAGACCGCTCTATTGCAGGGCGGACTTCAGCCAGGCACGCGCTATTCGATCAAGATCGCCAAGGCCCCGGCCCATTCCGCGAAGCGGCAATATCCCGCGCCGACAACGCTTACGCGCTTTTGTTCCGGACCGCTCGCCGGGCGTCTGGCTCGACCACACGGAAGGGTATCTTTCCTCGGCGGGCAATCGAACGGTAAAGGCTCACGCCGTCAACGTGCAGGATTTGAAGGTCTCGATTTCACGCGTCTACGAAAACAACATCGTGGCGTGGCGGAATTCATCGAGTTCGCGCGGCTGGCGAAGCCAGGAACCATACGGCCGGCCGCTGGCGGACCGCGCGATTCATCTGCCGCTGGAGAAAAACAAAGTTCAGGATATTTCCCTCGCGATCGACGACCTTCTCCCGGGCGACGCGATGCGCGATGGCGTTTACCAGGTCGATATCTCCTCACACGCAACCGAAGGAAGGCGCTCACGGGATCTGGACCCGGATAATCCGGATGACGAGGACTATTCCTCGCTTCGCGCTTCGTCGATGATCACGCTCTCCGACATTGGCATCACCGCCAAGCAGGGACGAGGCGCGGTCAGCGTCTGGGCGACATCACTGCGCACTGCCAACCCCCTGGAAAAAGTGCGGATGCGTCTCTATTCCAACAAGAATCAGCCGATCGGCGAGGCCGTGACCAACGCCGAGGGACTGGCGCGGATCGAAATCGCCCAGGCCGGGCCGGGCGAGAAGCCGAGCGTGATTCTCGCCGACATGGCCTCCGAGGCCGACACGGATTCCGATCGCGGACTCACCTGGCTCGATCTGAGCTCCGGTGCGATCACGTTTGCCGAGGCCGACACGTCCGGCAAACCGTATCTCCGCAGCGGGTATGAAGCTTTCATCTACAGCGACCGCGGGGTTTACCGCCCCGGTGAGACGGTTCACCTGCGGGCGATCGTTCGTGGCGCGGACAATGCGAAGCCATCCGGGCAGTTTCCCGTCCGCTGGCAGATTCGCCGGCCAGACCTGCGCAACTGGAAAGCGCATACGGCGACGATCGACGCCGACGGGGCAACATCCTTTGATCTGCAGCTGCCGACCGATCTTCCCACCGGGCGCTGGAGCGCGCATGTCGGCCTGCCGGACAGCGGTCCGTCGCCGCGTTTCTTCGGCTCGGTTGATTTTCAGGTCGAAGAATTCATGCCGAATCGCATGAAGGTCGCGCTCAATTTCGACGGCGAAGCATCCGGTTCAGCGATTAAAAGCGGCGGCGAGCGAATGCTGATCGGCGATAAGCCGCTCGTCGCCGGCGTGCAGGCGGACTATCTCTTCGGCCGGCCGGTCACAGAGCTGCCGGCGACGCTGGCAGCCCGCGCGGATCCGGCGCCGTTTTCCCCGCCGCAGTGGCAGGGATGGTCGATCGGCGACGAGATTGGATCCGGCGAAGCGCTTGGAAAGGCCAAGCCGATCGGGCATCGCAGCGAGTTGCCCGACGGCAACCTGGATCAGAAGGGGCGAGCCCAATGGGAGGTCAATATCGCCGACCTGATTGAGAACGGAGAGAAAGCCGCCGATGCGCCGAAGACGGGTCGACATCATCGTGTCTCGACTCGACACTTTCGCGTCGCACCCACCGCATCAAGCGACAATCCAAGCCTCGCACCCACCGAATACGCCGGCCCGTGGCGGCTGACACTTTCGGGATCGGTCGCGGAAACCGGCGGGCGCGCTGTCACGGCAACACGCGTGATCGATGTCGATCTCGTCCCCTACTACGTCGCCGTTCGCGCACAACAAACGGCGACACTCCCCAACACGGCGGCGGCGTTTGATGTCGCACTCGTGAAGCCTGACGGCTCGATCAGCACAGAGAAAACAACCCTCGAAGCGGAGCTTTATCAGGAAACGTGGAATGAGTCATTGATCATGGATCAGGGGAACTATCACTTCCAATCCACGCGCGTGCTCGAGCGCGTCGGCAAGGAGCCTGTCAAAGTTTCGCTTACCGACGGCCGCGGCATCTGCTCGCTAACACCGCCGGGCAGCGGATCGTTTGTTCTGCGCCTGACGGATCCGGCCACCGGATTCATCAGCGCCTGCGCATTTTACGTTGGCGATGTCTTCTGGAACGACAACATCAGCCGGGAGAATCCGGAAAAACTGGAGCTGATCGTTGAGCCGATGATTCCCGCCGGCCTGCGGGAACGATGGAATTCAATCGTGAGCCTGGCGCCGTGGCCGAATGTGCAGGACTGGCTGCGCATCGGACCACTTTCGAGCGGACCGGAAGCGGCGGCCCAGCAGGATCACGTGCGAGACTGGGCGCGGGTCATTGTCCGCAGCCCGTTTGCGGGGCGATTGCTGTTGTCGGTAGAGACAGACGACGTTCTGGCCACTCGCGTGATCGACATGCCCGGCTCAAGCATGATCGTGCCGATTCGGCTTCCCAAAGGGTGCCGGCCCAACGCATATATCACCGCGAGCGTGGTTCGGGCGGTCGAACCTGACGCCGCATGGCGCACGCATCGGGCCGTCGGCGTGGCGCGTGTCCTTGCCGATACGTCAGACCAGCGTCTCACAATACAAGTCGTCGCGCCGGATGAGATCAGGCCGTTGCAATCTCTTCCGGTGCGCGTGCGCATCACTGATTTTGCGGGCAACCCGGTCGCGCACGCGGCCGTTACAGTTGCCGCGGTTGACGAGGGCATCTGCCAGCTCACGGGATTTGCCACACCGGATCCGTTCGCCTTCTTCACCACGAATCGGTCGCTCGGCGTCGGCTCTTCGGATCTCTACGGCCAGCTCATGCCTGAAACGGCTCGGCCTGCGAAGAACAGCTCGGTCGGCGGAGATGGAGGAGACGGGCTCGACGCGCGCCATCGTTCGCCGGTGTCGGCCAGCCGCGTCAAACCGGTCGCTCTTTTCAGCGGCGTGGTCCATACCGACGCGGAAGGGATGGCCTCGGCGGATTTTCCCGTGCCCTCATTCACGGGGCAGTTACGTGTGATGGCAGTCGCTTCCGAAGAAAACAATTTCGGTTCATCAGGCGCTCCGGTCCTCGTTCGCTCGCCGCTTCTGGTGCAGAGCAGTTGGCCGCGCTTTGCTGCGCCCGGCGATCGATTTACGGTGCCCCTCACGATTTTCAACAATTCGCATACCAATGGGCAGGCGACGATTTCCGTGCAATGGATCGATGACGCCAACGGTTCTGGGCCAATTGGCTTCGCGACGACGAAGGAACGCCGACTCGACCTTCCCGCCACTCCGGTTCGCGCCGGCGGCCAGGCGATCGTGAGCTTCGACGTGATCGCGGCTCAGACCGTCGGCGTTGCCCGTCTGCGACTGGCCGGTGAAATGGACGGCGAAAAGTACGAGGAAACCATCGAGCTTCCCGTTCGCGCCGCGAGTCCGGAGATGACCCTCGGCGGATATGCCGCCGCCACACCCGCGTCCCCGCTGAAGATTTCCCTGCCCGGCGGGATGTTGGAAGGAACGACGAAATATGAAATTCGCGTCTCGCCGTGGCCGATGCTCCAGCTTCCACAGGGCCTGGAATATCTCGACCGCTACCCGTACGGATGCGTCGAACAGACGACCAGCACACTTTTCCCGCTCGTCTATCTTCCTGATATCGGCACACAGATCGCGCCGGGCCTTTTCGACAAGGAGCGCATCAACCAGAAAGTACAGGTTGGCATCACGCGGCTGATCGGTATGCAGACGGCAGACGGTGGCTTGGCCATGTGGCCGGGCGGAAACGAAGCGTGGCCCTGGGCAAGCGTCTATGCGGCTCATTTCCTCGTCGAAGCAAAAAAGGCCGGCTGCGACGTGCCCGACGAATTTCGCGAGCATCTGCTGCGCTACGTTCATTCGCTCCTGCGGGTTGGCGGCGATGAGCCAGACAATCTCGAGACGCAGGCATACGCCTGCTATGTGCTGGCGCTGGCGGGCAAGCCGGAACGAGCGGCGATGAGCCGACTCGACCAGTCGCTCAAGAGCAGCCATCCGAAGCAGGAACTCGGCGCTCAGGCGCGATTCCACCTGGCGGCGGCATGGCTCGCCGCCGGACGGCGCGATCTGGGTGAGGCGATGATTCCGCAAGTCATCCCAGCGCCCCGCGAGGATCGGGTGTTGTCAGGAAACGTCGATTCGCCGACGCGCGAACGGGCCGTGATCCTCAGCACCCTGCTGTCTGTGGAGCCGGACCATCCCGCAATTCCGGAAATGGCCCAGCAACTGGCGGACGCAGGTCGGGCCGGGCACTGGCAGAGCACGCAGGAAGTTGCCTTTGCGGTGATGGCGCTCGGCCAATACCTGCGGCAGGCGAAATCCGTCGAGGCCTACCAGACGGCCGAACTCCTGCTCGGCGGCCAATCGATCGCCAGCGCCGCGGAGGGCAAACCGATCGTCTGGGTAGCGCCGGCGGGATTCGATCCGGCAACGCAACCGTTGGAACTTCGCATCACCGGCGAAGAGAAGACGCGAGCGCATGTCACGTGGCTTCAAACCGGCATCAGCCCGCACCCGCCGGCGGATGCCGACCATGGGCTCAAAGTTCGCCGCCGCTACCTCGACCGCAATGGGGATCCGATTCGCAACGGTGCGGTGCACAGCGGCGATCTGGTGATCGTAGAACTATCGATTGAATCGGCCTCTCCGCTCGAACATGTCGTGATCGAAGACCTGCTTCCGGCCGGCCTCGAAGTGGAAAATCCCCGCCTGCTGACGACGGAGGCCCTGGCCGCGCAAAATGGCGATCAGTCGGATCGCAAAGCCCCGGTCTTTGAGGACAGCCGGTTGGACATCCGCGATGATCGGTTGGTTGTTGTCGGGCATCTCAATGCGACGGGGGTCGGAACGTACCGCTACGCGGCGCGGGCCGTGACGAGCGGGATTTTCGTGACGCCACCGGTCCGGGCCGAATGCATGTATGACATTGGCACGTCGAGCATCAGCGGCGGAGGTGGAACGCTGAAAGTCATGTCGGCCAGCGCCGCCCGCATTGTCGATACCGGAGAGGATTGATCGGTGTGGGCATCCCAGGCAATAGTCGATGGTAACACTCTTACTCCCAGTACTCTGCGAGAGGGTGGGGGTGAGGGCAGTCTGCATCGACGCCCGGAAGAAGACCCTCACCCCCGCCCTCTCCCGGAGTACCGGGAGAGGGAGAAGTCTTCGTCGCTTTCCAACGGGTTAGCCTATCGAGCGCGCCGGTCGCGGCGAATCCGCCGCATCATCGTTTTGCTGATTCTGTTCGCGAGCATCGCACCAT
Organism: uncultured Phycisphaerales bacterium; assembly: GCA_963754335.1. Lineage (GTDB taxonomy): Bacteria > Planctomycetota > Phycisphaerae > Tepidisphaerales > Tepidisphaeraceae > JBBSDP01. The sequence goes on along the minus strand of CAVWFQ010000003.1, from coordinate 123,307 downwards.
TCATTATTTTTCGCGCCGCCGTTCGCTTCTGGCCTTATCCGAAGGACATCTCCGATCTTCCGCCGGCCAGCACACTTTTGCTGGATCGGAACGGAACTCCGCTCGTGGCGTTGATCTCGCGCGAGGAAAACTGGCACACGCCGCTGACGGAAAGCGGGATCAGCCCAAATCTGATGCATGCGATCGTCGCGGTTGAAGACGAGCGATTTTACGCGCACGACGGCGTCGATTGGAAATCGATGCTCGGCGCGGCGTGGGAGGATTTTCGCTATCTGAGCATTCGCCGCGGCGCAAGCACCATCGCGATGCAACTGGAACGGCTGCGCGATCCGCGGCCGCGCTCCTTCTGGAACAAATTCGAACAGGCGGTCCGGGCCGAGCAACTCGAACGCCGATCGAGCAAACAACATATCCTCGTCGAATACATCAACCGCGCATCGTTTGGTGGCAATCTCGTCGGCGCGGAAGCGGCGAGCGTTCGCTACTTCGGACATTCCTGCCGGGAACTGAGCCTGGGCGAGGCGGCGCTGCTGGCCGCCCTTCCGCAAAGCCCGAATCGACTTCGCCCGGATCGCTATCCGCACCGGGCCGGCACCCGGCGAAATCATGTCCTTGATCGAATGCTTGCCTGCGGATTCATTACTCAGCACGCGCGCGATGAAGCGGCGGCCGAGCCGCTGGGAGCAAGCTGGCGCGAGCTTCCCCAGAACCGCCCTGCCGGGGGATTGCCGGCCGACGGCGCTCTGCCGGCGCTCGCCGGGCAATTCGGCGGCAGAACCGTTTCCACCACGCTCGACGCCGCCACGCAACGGACGGCCTGTCGTATTGCAACCGAAACGCTTGAGCCGCTGCACGAGAGCGGCGTAAACGCCGCGGCGATCGTCGTGCTCGACACGACCAGTTCCCAATGCCTTGCCCTGGTCAGCGCGGCCACCGGGGAAAGAGCCGAATCGGTTGACCTGACCCGGGCAGAACGATCGACCGGCTCGGTGCTGAAGCCGTTCATTTATGCGGCAGCCTTCGACGACGGAATCTGCACTCCGAAAACGATCCTCGACGATTCCCCGGCGGCGTGGCCGGGATATATGCCATCGGATTACGACCGCCAGTTCCGCGGAGAGATTTCGGCCGCGGACGCGCTAGCCGAAAGCCGGAACATTCCGGCGATGGTTTTGCTCTCGCGCGTCGGGGTGGATCGGGCGTCGAGCATGATGGATGCTGCGGGTTTAACGGGCCTCTGCGTCACCCCCGATCGTTATGGCCTGTCGCTGGCGATCGGAGGCGCCGATGAAAGCCCGCTTCAGGTTGCGACCGCGTATGCAGCACTGGCGCGGGGGGACTTGCGCCGATGCGTCGTTGGCGCTGGGGGGAACCCCGCCCTTCGGGCGTCCGCTAAAAGGGAAAACGCTTCGCTTTATTCCGGCAAACGCATGCTGGGAAGTGCTGGCCGCCCTGAGCGACCCGGACCGCACGGCGCACATTTGCCGCGAGGCCGCTCGGACCAATGTTGCGTGGAAAACGGGTACGAGCAGCGGCCATCGCGATGCCTGGTGTGCCGCTGTCACGCGCCGATTTACCGTCGTCGTCTGGGTCGGAAATGCCAGAGGGCCGGGTTCACCGGCCCTGATCGGATCGGAAGCGGCCGCGCCCGCGGCGCTGCGACTGATCGCGCTGCTCGACGCCGGGCGAAGCGAAAGCTGGCCGCGAGCCGAACGACGCGTTGACGAAACTGTCCACAATCCGCCGCACCTCGTCGCCCCGGAGCCACCGGCCCTGACGCTCGTTTCCCCGTCATCCGGCCAGCAATTTGTAGTCGATTCCGATGCGCCGATCGAACGACAACGGATTCTTCTCCACGTTGCCCGGCCTGCCGCCACCAGCATGAGCCCGCTCTGGTGGTTCGTGGATGGCCAGCCACTGGGCGATGCGACGCGGGAGGATCGCACCTGGTGGAAGCCTGCGCCAGGATCCCATGAAATCCGAGTTGTCGATTCGGGGGGGCACAGCGCTTCGGCCGTCATTCACGTCGTTTCGAACTTTCGCTGATCGTTCGATTCACGGCGGCGATTCGATTCCGTCAACTCTAGGCGACGCCGTGCGTTTCAGAGCGGCGCACGCAGTAAGCGGACATTGCGGCGTTCCAGCAGCAACGGTGCCACATCGACCGCCCCGCCGTTCGACAATCTCCTGCGGGTGCCTGACACGATCGGCGGCAGAGTTCCTTCCCCCTCTCCCAGTACTCTGCGGTACTCTGGGAGAGGGTTGGGGCGAGGGCCATTCGTATCGCGCGTTGAAGACCCTCACCCCGCGCCCTCTCCCGGAGGACCGGGAGAGGGGGATGGTTGTGCGGCGAAGTCACCATCGACGAATCGGCCGACAATTTCGGGACTCGGCATTCGACATGAATCGCGCCGGCCAAACCATCGATACCGATTGGCGCAATCCAATCGTAAACCAGATCGCGCAGGGGACGGGGAACAAGAAGGAATATCGATGCGAGCCACCACAGACCGCTCAGATGCCGGGCGATGCGCAGAGCGGCCGAAGAGCGCGCGAAGCAACTGGAATTTTCGACAAAGATAAGGGAGCTGAGCGAATCGGCGGCCAATCCAAATCGTTTGAGCGTTGCCTGGCCTGTCGGTGATTGCAGCGGAGCGAAAGTCAGCCGGGCGCGAGGATCCCGATCGATGATGAAATTCACCGCGCCGTTGCAGAGATTGCAGAGGCCGTCGAAGAGAACCAGCGGTCGTTGCGTTTGGTCTGCCATGGCTCATTTGGTTTCGTGGAAGTCGCGGCCTTGCGGCCAGTCGCGGACGCTGTCGGCGACGGGATGGACGAGCGGATCGATCAGCTCGGCGAAGTTCTTTCCTTTGGAATTGTAGTCGGAATTGAATAGCACGGCCCAGGTAAGCCCATCGTAGCGTCTGACGAGAAGCGTCGAGGTGCCGTCCAGAAGGCCGGTATGCCAGGTGTTTGCTTTGCCGTCGGTCACAGGCCGTACTTCCCAGCCACAGGCGTAATAGGCGTCTTTCGGCTTTCCGTCCTTATCGTAGCCGGTGTCCTTCGGTCGTTGGAACAATTCGCCGATCGCATCGGCCCCGAGAAACGGGCAGTGTTTCGGATCGTCGAGGGCGCTGGCGAAGCGGACCAGTTCGGGCGCAGACGCAATCCAGCCGCCATGCGAATCCATCGCCTCGATGCACCATCCGCCATAGGCGACGGGGACTTTTTGATGATCTCCGAAAACACTCGCCACCCGAGCGTCGCCGCGCGGGTAATAGCGTACCTCACCGTCTGCGCGTCCGGATTCGAGGGAACGGGCTAATCGCATGCGCGAGATGCCCAATGAACGGAGAATTTCCGTGCGAACATAATCGCCGTACGACTTACCGGACAGCTTCTCGATGACCCGGCCGAGGACGCAGTAACCGAAATTCGAATAAACCTCGCGCGATCCAGGATCAAAATCGAGCGGGCGGCCCATCATGTACTCGATGATCTGCGGTGGCATCGCCGGAGGCATCGTTCCCGCCGCCCTGGCGATCTCGATCGGGCGGAACATCGGGTCGAATGCAACGCCCCGATCGAATCCGGCAGTGTGATGCAGTAGCTCGGCGATCGTGATTCGCCGCAGCCGTGGATCGACCTTCGCGCCGTTCTCCAGGATCGGCTGAAAATCGAGAAGCTCAAACGCGTGATCGGTCAAATGGAGTTTTCCGCGTTCCTGAAGTTGAAGGATCGCGGCCGAGGTGAAGGGCTTGGAGACGCTGGCAATGCGAAAAAGTGAGCCGGGCTCGACGGGTTCTTTTTTTTCCCGATCCGCGTAACCGAAACCGCGGGCGTAGACGATCTTTCCGTGGCGCGCAACCGCGAGCACTGCGCCCGGCACGTCGTGCTCATTCAAAAAGCTGAGCATGAGATGGTCGAATGCCGCCAGGCGTGGTTCTTCCGGTCCGGTGACAGGAGTCCCCGCGCGGACGTTGGCGAAGCTGAGTCCGAACAGAATTCCCCACGCCAGCAGAGTGATCCAAGTCCGCGACAGGACGGCGCCAGAGTTCCTTCTCCCTCTCCCCGTACTCTGGGAGAAGCGAGCGGATCGGGCGGCTGCCCGCGAGCGGGTTGGGGTGAGGGCTTTCCGCGAAGCGCGTCGAAGACCCTCACCCCGCGCCCACTCCTGGAGTACCGGGAGAGGGAGTGAGTTTTTGGACCGCCATGTCCTTTTCGATTGGTCGCCGAATAAATACATGAATCTTTGTCCATTTCACAGCAATTTAATCATTTCAGCGATTCTCGCACCTGCGTCTGAGGATCACGCGAGAATATGCCGATAGGAATAGTCCAACTGTTCTTTCGGGCTGTCCTGCCATCGGCGGCAGGTGTCTGATGACCGGGCCAACGGTCGACAATCAACGAATCGGCCGTATTTCATCGAAGGGAATCATCATGCGCGGTCTTCTTCCGTTGTCATTTGCTGCCGCATCGCTTTTCGCCTCCGGCTGCGTCGAGGCGCCGCCACGCACGTATTACGTCGAACGCCCGGTGGTGATGGCGCCGCCGCCGCCGCCCCAACCTGCGCAATCTGCCGTCGTCGTGACCGAATACGAAGCGCCTGAAGTGAAGACGCTCGATATCGTTGCCGGTCCCGAGGTTGAGGTCAGTGAGTTTCACGAACAACTTTCTCCCTACGGCCGCTGGGTCGACGTCGACGGATACGGCCCCTGCTGGGTTCCCAACAATGTCGAAGCGGGCTGGCGCCCCTACAGCGTCGGCTACTGGGTTCACAGCAGCTACGGGTGGACCTGGGTGAGCGAAGAGCGCTTTGGCTACGCGACCTATCACTATGGCCGCTGGCTCCCAAGCGAACAATTTGGATGGGTCTGGGTACCGGGGCGCACCTGGGGACCGGCCTGGGTCGCCTGGAGATCGGGCGGCGGATATTGCGGCTGGGCGCCCCTTCCGCCGCGGCCGGGTCCCGAGGTGATCGTCTTCACGCCCGGCGAAGTGGATGCGCTCCCCGCGGATCGATTCGTATTCTGCGGCGAGGGATACATGGGGAGTGTCCATTGCCGCGATCACTTCGAGCCGCGCGAACACAATGTCACGATCATCAACCGTACGACGAACATTACCAACATCACGATCGTGAACAATCGCGTCGTGAACCGCGGTGTGCCGATGCGGGACGTGGAACGATACTCCGGCCATAAGGTTCAGAACGTAAACGTACGCCCGGCCTACTCACTGACGGCGGTTCGAACCGAACATGATCGCCAGCTCACCCACGATCTGGCTCACGATGAGCGAGCCGCTCAGTGGGATGAAGCGCACGCCCGGCACGTCGAGGCTCACGAGGTCGCCCATGACAATCATGTTGCCGAGCATGACGCGCATGTGGCTGAGAAGGACGCGGCTCATAACGAGCACGTCGCCGCTGAGCAGGCCGATCACGAAGAGCGGGTGGATCATCGCGATACTGCGAAGGAACAGCGCGTAGACCATCGTGTCGCGGAGCAGGAGCAGCGAACGCAGCAACATGACGCCGCCGCGGCGAAAGAAGCCGAGAAGCAGGCGGCCAGGGATGCCGAGCACGCGAAGCAGGTTGCCAGCGAGCAGGCGGCCGAGCAGAAGCGTGTTGAAGAGCGCAACGGCGCCCGGGAAAAGCATGACGCCGAAGTCGAAGCTGAAAAGGCGAAGCGCGCCGCCGATGCCGATGCGGCCAAGGCTCAGCGGGCTTCCGATGCGGCGGCGGCAAAGGCCAAACGCGATGCGGACAAGGCGGCAAAAGACAAGCGTGCCGCCGACAAGGCTGCGGCCGAGAAGGCCAAGCAGGACAAGCAGCATGGCCAGCAGGGACAACAAGGACAGGATCCGAACGCGCCCCCGCATTGATCTGGAGAACTTTCCCTCTTCCGGTACTCCTGAGGAGCCGCGCACGAAGTAAGCGGGAAAGCCCTCGGTAAGCGAGGGAACCTTCCCGCTTACTTCGTGCGCGGCTCCTCCCAGAGTACTGGAAGAGGGAGAAGAAACTCATTGAACGGTCTGGGTCACACCAAGCTTTTCGAGCACTTCGGGAGGCGGACCCTCGAATTGCTCGAGAGCGACGTTTCCCACGTATCCGATCGCCTTCCACCCCTCGGGAGTCGCGTAATAAGCGGAAGCAGTTAAATTGCGAAACCGGTCGAAGAAGACGGCCGCATGCGAAAGCGCGGGCTTCACGGTTCCGGTAGACGAGATTTCGTCGCAGATCGAGCGCTGCTCGGCCGACGTCAATTCCGCGAAAGCCTTCTGGAATCGCGTTTTCGCTTCTGCATCGATCCACGCAAGACCTTCGAGGATCACCGGCCGATCCCCTTGCTGCTGCGGATAGGGGGCGGAAATCCATTCGTCGATCATGGCGACGACGCCGACCTCGCTCGCGGGAGGACCCAGTTCGTCTTTGGGAATGATCAGATCCGCCAGCGCGGTGGCAATCGCTTTCTGTTCCGGATTGAAAGTGAGCGGCCACAAATCGCCGGGATGGTATTCCTTGACCAGGATCGGATCGCCGCCATATCCGTTTTGCGTGGTGTTCGGCGGCGGCGTATTCGTGGCGCTTCCGGGCCGCACGCGTGGTTCAGCATGGCTCATTCGGTTCGGCAAAGCCGACGCGGCCACCGCAGCCAATACCCATTGCATCGTTTGCCGGCGCGATGGACTCGATGGCACGGGCGGCGGATCACCTAATCGATGGGAGTTGGGGGCGTTCACAGATTCCCTTTCTTCGCTTCCTCGATCAGACGGTCGCAGGCGCGCCATGCGAGGGCCATGATAGTGAGCGTCGGGTTCTTGTCGGCGTTGGACGCGAAGGGAGCGGCGTCGCACAGGAAAAGATTCTTCACGTCCCACGTTTGCGACCATGCATTGCAGACCGATTTTTTCGGGTCGTCTCCGATAATCGCTCCGCCGACCTCGTGAATGATGCTGCCGGGCTTCCAGAGATTGTCGCCGGCGTTGGTCGCCCGCGGGCCGCGCACCGTTCCTCCCATTGCTTCGACCAGGGCGGTGAAAGTCCGCTCGGCATGAGCGGCTTGGTTCTTCTCGTGGTCACTCCATTTCCAATGGAATCGCAAGACCGGAATGCCGAATTTATCCTTGAGCTCCGGATCGAGGTCGACGAAGCAATTCTCATTGGGAATCATTTCGCCGCGCGCCGCATAGTGAACGAAAGAGCCGAAATAACGGCGAGCGTCTTCCTTGAATTTGGACCCATAGCTCCCGCGCGACAGATCGGCCGGCACGGGATTATTCCCTCCCGGCATGCCGCGCGAGCCGCCCATTTCGATGTGATAGCCGCGGGCAAAATCGAGTTTGCCCGCCTTTTGTTCCTGATAAAGCCACCAGGGCGCATAGAAGTGATCTCCTCCTGCGCCGTCCTCATTGTGTGGCGGCAGATTCTCGAGCGCCGGCACATGACCTTCCAGGCTCGCGCCCACGGTATCCATGATGTATTTGCCGACCAGCCCGGAGGAATTGGCCACGCCGTTGGGAAAGGAATTGCTCCGCGAATTGAGCATGATGCGGACGCTTTCGCCGGAACCGGCGGCAAGGACCACCGCTTTAGCCTTGACGCGTTTTTCCTGCCCGGTGGTTTTATCAATGAAGAGGACGCCGGTTGCCTTGCCGTCAGCGCCAATCGTTACTTCGCGCGCGTGTGCGTCGGGAATGATGTCGAGATTTCCGCTCGCCAATGCGGGAGGAAGATGCACGGTCGTGGACTGATAATTGGCCGAGACATTGCATCCGCGCCCGCACGCCGTCGCCCAGAAACAGGCTGACCGATTCGCCATCGCCTGCTGGCAGATTCTCTGTGCCCAGTTATTTCCCGGATGGAGCTTAGCGGGGATCGTGCGGTAATCGAGATGACGAGTCAGGACAGCGCGATGCGCCGAGATGATCGGGATCCCCAGCCGGCGGCCATGCTTCTGCGAAAGCAGTTCAGCAGCTCGTCCTCTCGGCGCGGGAAGCAAAACACCCTGCGGAGAGTTGGGCGTGTTTTCCAGGCCTTCGTTTGTCCCATAGACGCCGATCAGCATTTCCACTTTGGTGTACTAGGGCTCAACATCTTCGTAGGAGATCGGCCAGTCGAACCCAAGACCGTCGCGCGAATGGGGCTTGAAATCGTACGGGCCGTTGCGAAGGGAAATCCGGCCCCAGTGATTGGTCCGCCCGCCGAGCATGCGTGGCCGCCACCAGCGGAATTCCGAGAGCGGAGAATCGTGAACGCTCGTGTACGGCTCCCCCGGCACCTCCCAGCCGCCCCCGACCGTCGCGTCGTAAAATCCAAAATACTTGTCCGGCGTTCGCCCGCCCATCAGCGGCGCCGTTTTCAGGGTGTTGAACATGGGCGTCTCGGTCACCGGATCGTAAGAACGTCCGGCTTCGAGCATCACGCACTTGAGGCCCGCCAGGGTCAGCGTGTAGGCCGACTGCCCCCCCGCCGCCCCCGAGCCCACGATCGCCACGTCATATTCCTCGCGCGCTTTGTCGGCGGAAATAATCGCCATTCAATCCTCGGTGGTTGGTGCACACTTCCGATGCCCGGGATTCCATTACATGGACACCCGGCGGGAATCAATGTTGAGTTGCCGAGAGCGAATTCGAATGGACAAGAGCCGCGCACGAAGTAAGCGGGATTGTTTCTTCGCCTTCAGCGCACATTCCCGCTTACTTCGTGCGCGGCTCCTTCGATGCTTCTGGCGATCCGCCCACAGCTGAAGTTCGGCCCGCGAAGTATCAATCCGTGACCGGTCGGCGGATGACCCGAGCGTCGTCGATGGCGCGGCGCATCACCTCATGGGGGATGATACGGGGTCGGGGGAGATACGGGGTCGCATCGGGGGAGATACGGGGTCGCATCGGGGGAGATACGGGGTCGCAGGGTCGCAGTCCGTTTACGTTTTCTCCCGCTTCTTTTTCCTCGCCGGCCTCCCGGGTCGGCGGATCGTGTGCTCCAGTCCCAGACGCTTGACCACCTTCGCCACCCAGTCCGCCCCGCCAAGCGGGCGATTGCGATTGATGCTCTCGGCGACCCATTGCTCATCCAATTCCGTCTGGGCCTCGTTCAGCAACGTGAGCCAATTGCCCGGCTGCGAAACCGGCCATTCATCCAGCAGACTTCGCATCGTCTCGTCGCCATGCAGGCGGATCGCCGCGCTGTTCCATCGCCAGGCCTCCGCCTTCTTGACCAGCTTCCCGCGCAACGCGTTGCGCTCGACGTAACGGCAGAGGATCAGAAAATGCCCATCCTCCTGGACGAGGAACGACTTGAAACGCCCCTGGTACAACGCTCCGTATCCGACATTGTGCCTGGCATGGCGGAAACGCTGCGTGTGGGTCTGCGTCAGCCAACGCATGAACAGCGACAGTTCCCCGTCACGGTTCGGCCGCACGACCAGATGCCAGTGGTTGGGCATCACGCACAGGCTGAAAACCTCAACCCCCGGAAATCGGGCCCGCGCTTCGCCGAGCACCTTGAAGAACGCGAGATAATCCTTCTCACTGTAAAACATCCGCCGCCGGGAATTGGCGCGGTTCAGCACATGATAGACCATCCGGCCAACTGATCGACGGGGCTTGCGGGGCATGCCGGGATCCTGGCGACTCGCCCCGATTCGTCAAATCGGACTCCGACCCCGTATCATTCCCCGCGTCCCGTTTGGCTTCTTCCGTCCCGTTTGGCTTCGTCGTAGGCTTGCAAGGGCGACATATGAGTATCCGCGTGAGAATATTTTCGCACTTTCTGTTCGTAGCCCTCGCCATCGGTTGCGTGCTTGTCGGCGCTCTTTGGGTTCGAAGCAAATTATTCGAGGACTCCATCAACTGGTTCGAGGTGGGACATCATGGTCCGCATTTTTATCAACGAGAGGCGATGCTAATGAGCGGGGATGGCCAGCTCCGATTCCAATACTGGCAGCAAAGCCTGGATGGAATCTTCCCACTGCCGCTTTCTGACGAGCACCGCCTGAACTTCTTTCACGGGCGACCGGCTTACCACGACGAAGCCTTCACCGTTCTCGGGATCGGATTCGAGCGATCGCGGGTATTTCGTATCCTTCGAATCAAGTACTGGCTTATTTTCGCCGCCCTCTGCGCCTCTCTTCTACAGCTTAGGTTGGCTCAACGGCGGCGAATACGCGGGCGGCGGGGGCTTAACGGTCAATGCTTAAATTGCGGCTACGACATGCGCGGCGGACAATCCGTTTGCCCAGAGTGTGGTACCGCATCTGTTACCGAAGATCCGAAAGAGAATCGAACGGTCGTTATCATCCTGTGACGCTCCGCAATCCAGAAAGACTCATGAAGGACGCCGTTATGTTGGAACAATTCTCGCTATTTATGTCGTCCAGGCTGCTACCGGTTGCTGCAGCAGCGTTTTTCATCGCGCCGCCAGACGCGAACTCCGCCGACAGCAGTTATTGGGGAGGGGTGGGACCGGGCGGCGTTTGGAGCGACAACGGGAGTTGGTTGGACGTGGTAGGCAGTCCCGGCCACCCGCCGGTCAACGGTGATTTCGCATATCTCAACAAAAACCCAAATACGTTTCTCTCGTTCGACATTGCGTCCATCTCGCTCGGTTCAATGTGGATCGACAACGGCGACAAGCTACTTCAGTCGCAAGGAACGTTCATAACACAGACCGAGACGGTCGGCGGTGGCGGCGGCTTAGGCATTTCTCCAAACAAAAATGGCGCCGTCATCCACCAGATTGGGACACCAACGAAGGATGGGTTCCTTTACATTGGAACCGCGAGCGAATACGGCGATGTCACCATCAGTCCCGGTAGCTCAACGGTTACGCTGACGACCTACGGCAAAGAGGAAGTCGGCCATGATGGACAAGGAACCTTCGACCAGGAGAGTGGTACGCATACCGTCGGGGGCACCGCCGGCCTTCTTTCCATCGGCTGGGACAACAACGTTGGCGAGTACGATTTCAACGGAGGAAACCTTAACGTTGACATTCCCGCTTACTTCGTGCGCGGCTCCTTCGATGCTTCTGCGTGATCCTGCGCACAGCTAAATTTCGACCCGAACAGCGATCAATCCGTGACCGGCCGGCGGATCACCCGGGCGTAGTCGATGGCTCGTCGCATCACTTCGTGAAGCGTCTCCTTGACCATCAGCTTTTCCCCGGTGTCGCAGCAGACCAGGGTATCGGGGGTGGATTCGATGTAGCGGATCTTTTCGGCGTTGATGACGAAAGTTTGGCCGTTGAGTCGGGTGAGGGGGATCATGGTTCTGCTCCGCAGAAAAAATGCCCCCGCGACAGCAGAAAAAACACCCTGCCGCGAGGGCTCTGTATCGATCGGGCATCCTGCCCGTCCGTTGCCGCCGGTGTTTGGGCGGCGGAAATTCCTTTACCGCGTCTGGATGTTCAGCAGATCGGTCAAAAGCTGATTGCTCGTGGAGATCACGCGGCTGGAAGCCGAGTAGCCGGTCGAGGCCTCGATCATGTTCACGAACTGCTGAGACAAATCGACATTGCTCTCCTCCAGGGCGCCGGAACGGATCGCGCCGGTTCCCAATTGCCCGGCGGTGGTGACTACGGCATCGCCGCTGCTGGGGCTGGCCTCGTACTGGTTGTCGCCCATGTCCTGCAATCCCTGTTCGTTGCCAAACGTGGCCACGGCCACCTGCCCGAGCGTGCGGGTCAATCCGTTGCTGTACGAACCGTTAATGATGCCGTCGGCCCCGATCGAATAGTTGTTCAGGGTCCCGATCGGCGAGCCGTCCTGGCTCGTCATGACCAGGTTCGAGGAACTTCCGCTAAGCTGGGAAATGCCATTGAAGTTCAAATTGATGTTCAGCGGCGACGCCGCGCCGGTTCCGGTTCGATCGAGGGAAATATTGGTGCCGGTGCTGGTGGCGAGTTGGCCGGCGCTGTTGAATGTAAGCGTTCCGTCGCCGAGGAGCGTGCCGGCGCCACCCTGATTGTCCGCGGAGTTCACATAAAAGCGCCACGTGTTGCCGGCTGTGCTCTGCGATTGCATGACGGCGGTAACGTCGAGCGTCACCGGCGTGCCCAGCGAATCGTAGGCGACGAAGCTCGTCTGAACGCTCTCCCCGGACGGGTTGCTCTGGACGCCGGCGGCATTCTGGCCGGCGGTAAAGCTCAGCGGACTGACGCCGCTCTGATTGGTGAACCCGGAAGTCGAAATGGCCAGCGCATTCACCGTTCCGGTATTTCCGGTGATGGAAATCTCGGCGGCGTTGGGATTGGTTGGATCGGCTTGTATGGCTGCGCCCGGCGGGGGTGTATCGGCCACCGAGGTATCAATGCCCATTCCCTGGTTATAGAAATTGGTGAGGTCCGTCACGGTGCTGGTGGAGGTCACGGTAAAAGTCTGGGTGGCCAGGTCCGCCCCGCCGCGGGTGGCATTGAGTGTGAGCACATCGCCGGCCGTGAATAAAGGCGTCCCCGGCGCCGTAGTCGAGGCCAGCGAAGTCAGAAGCGATGCGGCCGTTGGCGCAGCCGCACCGCCGATCGTGGTGATCGGCCCGGATTCGAGAATGCTGGCTCCGATTGCCGGCGCACCCGACGCATCCAGGTTTCCCTGCAAAACCACGTTCGTGGTGGCCTGGGCCGAGGTCGTCGTGCCGAGTGGAATGGTGATGTTCTTGACGGCGCCGGTCACGATATTTCCGTTCGTGTCGGCGCCGTAGCCCTGAACATAATCGCCTTTACTGTCAACCAGTTGATTTGAGCTGTTGAGCGAGAATGATCCGTCGCGCGTGTAGACCTGACCGGTGGTCGAATGCACCACGAAGAATCCCTGCCCATCGAGAGCGAGATCGGTCGGCTGCCCGGTGGACTGGATTGTTCCCGGAGTCCAGTTCTGAGTAATGGAATCGACCTGCGCCCCCTGCCCTTCCTGGTCCGGGTTAGTCCCTCCAAAGTCAGTGGTGGGCGCGGTGCTGCTTTGATCCGTCACATAAAACTGCGAACTGAATAAGGCCCGACTTGATTTAAATGCGGTCGTATTCGAGTTGGCAATATTGTTGCCAATCACGTTCAGATTCGACTGATTGACGCTGAGGCCCGACAGGCCGGTGTAGAGAGCGCTGGTAAGTCCCATTGCTTTCGTAGCCTTTTTGCTTGGCGAATGTCTTGTCGTTCAAACCCGCGGAAGGCAGTCGATTCAATCAACTGGTTTTGGCGGCAGTAGTGCTGCCATTTGGCCCGGGGGAAATCGTGGTCACACTGGCCAGCGGCAAGCTGGCTCCGCTGTCCAATTGCAAATTGACCCCGGTGCTCGTCACTGACACGGAGTTGACCAATCCATTGATCGGATTGCTGTTTGCGTCCAGCCCGGAAACGGTCTTGCCGATCAGAGCCGCGCCGGACGCGATCTGATTCTGCGTCGTCAGCCCCTGGAGCGTTGTCGTCAACTGCGTGGAAGACTGGAGCTGACCGATCTGGCTGATCTGCGTCAACATGGCGCCGGTGTCCGTTGGATTCAGTGGATCCTGATTCTGAAGCTGCGTAATCATCATGTTGACGAAGTCCATCGGCGTCAGCGATGTCAGACCGCCGGTCGCGCTCGCCAGCGAGCTGGAACTAGAGCTGGAGCTTGAACTGGGGTTGGAGATTGCACTCGTCAACGCGGCCGGCAGAATTCCCAGGGGATTGGCGCTGCATGCTCTCCGTTTCGGCGATACAAATCGACGCGGTTGAATAATCGAATGCGGTAAACTGCGACGGTCGAAGATTGCGCGGTCAAAAGGCGGAAACGGCGCGGCTCATGCCACCATGTCGAGCGGATCTCCGCCGGAAAGGCGTTTCCACATCCGGCGGATCATCTGCTGCCGCTGCTCCTCCCGCCGGGCGTTGCCGTCGTCGGAAGAGGAGTTCTGTTGCTGCTGCGAATCCTGGCTGGAGGATCGCGGCGAGGGCGAAGTCGTCGATTGCTTCACGTGGATCGCCTCGACATTCACTCCCTGCGATTCGAGCGACGTTTTCAGATCTCCAAGGCTGTGGCTCAGGAGGCGCACCGCCTGCTCGTTGGACGCCTCGAAAGTCGCGGTCATCGCCCCGTCGCGCATCTGCACGTTGATGTGAACCGCGCCCAGTTCCGGCGGATCGAGGCGAAGCTGCATCGAACCGCCACCCGGCAGGAGTTGTCCGTGAACCGCACTGACAATCTGCGGATAATTCGTCTGTCCGAACTGCGCTTCAGCCGAAGGCTCAGCCGCCGGCGTCGGCAAGACGAAAGTCGAGCCGGACGATGAATGAGGCGAGCTTGAATTGGGAACGATCGGCGTCGCGAAATTGTCGCCTGTGAGTGACGCGACATTCCTCGCAGCGTGGTCGGCCGGAGCGACCGAACCGCTATTTGCCACCGTATCGCTCGCGACGCTGTCGGATTCCGCCGGATCGTCCGTGAAGGCGCCGACGGTCGCGGATGCGACCGCGGCCGAGGGATCGATACTCGAATCCGACGCCGTCGGGTCGGCCGGCAAAATTTTGCCGTTGCGCAGCTTTGCGGTTCCGGGAGCACCTTTGGCCGGCGGCGCTGGCGTCGTTGGGTCTGTCCCCGGCAGCGAATCACCGGATGGCGATTTCTGATCTGCTGCCGTCGCGGGCGGCGCGGAAGATGCGCTATCGGCGGCGACGACCGTGGCTTCCTGGGAAGCTGGTTCCTTCGCCGTGGAATCCTTTGCCGTGCCAGGGACTTTCACCTTGCTGTCGGGAGCGACCTGAATCGGGACCGTGGTTTGCGCATCGCTCGGATGCGGTGTCGGCGTCACGTCCGTCGCCTTGGTCTTCGCGCCCTTCTCCTGCGGTTTGGCATCGCTCGAATGGCCGTCGCTTGAATCATTGCCTGGGAGATTGGCGGAGATCGCGACGTCAGCTGGATCAGCGTCAGAATCCGTTTCTGTGGGGTCGTCGGATTTTTTGACGTCCACTTTCTTACCCGCCTTGCCGTCGGCTTTGGCGGATCCTTTGCCGTCTGTTTTCGTGGCCGGCGGCGTCGAACCTGCCGAGGCGGGTGGAGGACCGCTGGCAGGGCGTTGTGCGGACTGAGTCTGGCTGAGAACGTCGCTAAAGTCCTGCCCGCTGCCGGTGTCGGGCGGCGGGGACGACGCTTGCGGCGCGGGAGGAGGCGATTGGGAAACGATTGAGGCTGAGGTAATCACTGGGGTTGTTCGTCTTTCGGGGTCGCAACGACCGGCTGGGTAGTCGGGTCAGGCAGTGGCCCCTGTCGAATTTTGTCCATCACGCGGCGAAAGCGTTCCAGCTCATCGGGGGTCTTGAACTCTTTGGCGATCTTCGCCGCTGTCCGGGGCGTCATCGCCTGGAGATAACGGGCCATCGTGAAGTCGTCCATGTTCGCGAAAATGCTCTTTACCTGTTTGGGAGTCATGGAGTTATACAGGTTGAGCGTGTCCTGAAAACCCTGATCTCCTGCGAGCCGCGCCGTCTCCTGTTGTTGTGCCGAGAGTTGCTGCCGATCGGCCACAAGGGCCGTACGATCGTTCCGCAGCTTCGATTGCGCCTCGTTCACCAGGCGCTGAAGATCCTCAAGCTGGCGCTGGCGTTGATCGAGCTGGCCCATTCGCGCATCGACCGCCTGCTGGACCATCTCGACCTGCTGGGCGGCGCCCATTGTCCCCGCATGGCGGGCAAGCAACTCTTCGAGCGGGGAATACGGTTTGGTGGTCGGCTCCGTCGTCGCGGGTTGCGTAGTTGCCGCGCCGTCGCTGGCCTTCGAGAAAACAATTTCCTTGATGGCAAGGACCGCCTTTCGATCCAGTTTGCCGCTCTTCCAGAGCCAGCCCACACCGCCGGCCAACACCAGAAAATTCAAGGCCAGCGTCGCGACAAGCGCTTTAAACAAGTTCTTCACGACACGATCTCCCCGCCGTGGGTTCCGTCACCGGCAAAACCGGAGTCGGAATCCGTTCCCTGGTTGAACGCAAGCCGCATGCCGATATCGTCGAGCTCGGCAAATTCTCTCCTGGACTGATCGGCATCCCAGCGTGCTTTGTGCTTTTCCCGCAGTTTTTCCACCATTTTGTGATCCCTGGCGGCCTTGACGAGGTCGGACCGCGCTTCGTCGATCCCGCGCTGAACTTGCGCCATTTCCTGCGCGAGGGTGTGCGCTTTGCGCTGGGTGGCCAGGATGTACCGTCGATGCGCTGCCAGAAAATGGACATCAACCTGGCCGACGAGGCGATTCTCACGCAGGTCCCTCACGGCGTCGGCGAGCGTCTGGTTCATTCGATCCAGCTCGTTTTGCAGCCCGCCCATCTTTGCCTGGACGACCGCCAAATCGCGCTGCCGCTCCTGTTCGATGTGCTTGCGATGACGAAGCAGGGCCTCGAGTTGAAAAACGTATTTGGGCATGATCCTCTTGCGAGGGAGTAATTCTCTACTTCACGGCGTTCGCCGCGCGCGGCCCGGGCTTGGCGGCCTGTACGCGCAGCGACTTTTCCAACTGTTCCGTCCAGGCGGCCAGATCCATGGTTTGCTTTTTCGATGCATCGAAGCTGCTCGGCTGGGACGCAGGCTGGCGGAGAAAGTTGACAATCTTGGGACGAGCCTGAACGGCAACATCATTTTCGATGCTCGCGCCCGGCGCATACGCGCCGATGTTCACCAGATCCTCGATATCCTGATAAATCGCGGTCAAACTGAGAATGCGGCGCATGGCGCGCAGAGTGCGCGGGATCGGTCACATCGCCGCGAACTCGGCTGATGCTTTGCAGCACGTCGATCGCGGGAAAATGACCGCGGTTGGCCAGCGGACGACTGAGCCAGAAATGCCCGTCGGTGATCCCCTTCACCGCATCGGGGATCGGCTCGTTGAAGTCGTCCCCCTCAACCAGGACGGTGTAAAAGCCGGTGATGGAACCGCGCGGCGTGTTGCCGGCACGCTCGAGAATCTCCGGCAACAGGGCGAAGACGCTGGGGGGAAATCCCTTTGTAGCCGGCGGTTCGTGGGCCGCCAGTCCGATCTGCCGCTGGCCCTGGCACATGCGCGTGATCGAGTCCATCATGAGCAGAACGTGACGGCCGGCGTCGCGAAAATACTCGGCGACCGTGCAGGCCACCCGCGTTGCTCGAATCCGCAGCATCGGCGCCTCGTCGCTGGTGCTGACGATCACCACGCATCGGGACATCCCTTCCGGGCCCAGACCATGCTGGAGGAATTCCTGCACTTCCCGGCCGCGCTCGCCGATCAGGGCGACCACCGAAACATCCGCGCTGGTGTTCTTGGCGATCGACGCCAGCAATGTGCTCTTTCCGACGCCGGGGCCGGAAAAAATACCCATTCGCTGCCCGAGCCCGCAGGTCTGCAAACCATCGATCGCCCGAATGCCGGTGGCGATCGGCTTTCGGATCGGCTCGCGCTCCAGCGGATGCATGCTGCGCCCGTCGATCCGGCGCGATTGCGACTGCGCACAACGGGCCTTTGCCGTCGATCGGGTCGCCGAAGCCGTTGAGTACGCGGCCCAGCAACTGCTCGGAGCACCAGATGCGCGGAACGCCGCAGATGTTTTCGATACGGTCGCCGCGCGAGACGCCGGCGGTGCTGGAAAGCGGCATGAGGAGCGTGCGGTCGTGGCGAAAACCGATCACTTCCGCGGTCGATCTCTTTCCCCCGAAGCTGGTGATGCGGCAGAGGCTGCCGAGCGGGAGCGTGAGATCCGCCGCCTCCAGCGTCATGCCCGTGACTGCCTGCACCTGTCCGACGATCGCAAACGGCATCGACGCGTCGACGGCATCGAGCTGGCTATCGAGATAGCTCATGTCGCCACCCCTTCGAGTGGCGCGGCGGGAAGCAGATCGGAAACGACTCGATCGAGCTGGCCGTCAAGATCCGCGTCGATCTGCCCATGGGCCGTGTGGACGCGACAGCCGCCGGGAGAAAGAGATGGTTCCTCCACGATCGCCACGTGCTTGAGAGCGGGCCAGTCGCGGCCCAGGCGGGGAAGAATGTCTTCCATCGTCTTTCGCTGAATCGGATGACAGGCGATTCGAACGTCGGCGCAATGGACCACCAGTTTCATCGCTTCGCGCAAATTTTCCTCGAGGACCAGCGGGTCGAGCATTCCCTGGCGCTTGGTGACGCGCCGGGCGACGGCGACGGCCAAGCCGACCACTTCGCTCAAGGCGGCGGATTCCAGCTCGTTGCGCCGCGATTCGAGCTCGGTCGCCGCCGTCGTCAGGGAGGCCAGCAATTGCGTCAGTTGATCGCGATGTTCCGCCAGGGCCTGTTCGTTGCCGGCCTTCGCTCCCTGAATCCTGCCGCTGGCCATGCCTTCGCGATGTCCCTCAGCCAGCCCCTCGGCGCGTGCCTGCGTTTTCAGTTCCTCGGCCTCCATTTGCGCCGCCATCAGGAGTTGCTCAGCCTTGTCCCGCGCGCGAGCGAGGATCATCTGCGCCTGCGCTTCGATATCGCGCATCGAAAAGGGGGACAGAGAAGTGGGGACGTTGGCGGATTTGATTAAACCCATGATTCGTTCGTAGTGCGGCCTTTAGGCCGTATCTTCCAATGGGTGAAGAGACGGCCTGAAGGCCGCACTACGACCCTCAAACAACCATTTCCTTCTCGCCGCCGCGGCCGGCGATGATGATTTCGCCGGCGTCTTCCAGGCGGCGGACGACGTCGACGATCTTCTGCTGGGCCGACTCCACATCGCTCACGCGCACCGGGCCCATGTACTGCATGTCTTCCTGCGATCAGCTGGGCGGCGCGCTCGGACATGTTCTTGAAAATCTTGTCCTTGAGTTCCTGGCTGGCGGTCTTCAGGGCCAGCGACAGTTCTTCGTTGTCGACTTCCTTGAGCACCGATTGAATGCCCTTGTCGTTGACCAGCAGAATATCCTCGAAGACGAACATGAGCCGGCGAATCTGCTCGACCAGATCGGGGTCCTCGGCTTCGAGGCCTTCCATGATCCCCTTCTCCGTGGAGCGGTCGGCCAGGTTGAGAATCTCGGCCACGGTGTCGACGCCGCCGGCTTTTTCGAAGGTCTGGCTGACGATATCGGAGAGCCGATGCTCCAGCCCGCGCTCGACTTCCTTGATCACCTCGGGGTTGGTCTGCTCCATGTTGGCGATGCGCTTGACGACCTCGATCTGCTTCTGGCTCGGCAGGCCGACGAGGATTTCGCTGGCCTTCTGCGGCGGGAGATGGGCCAGGATCAGCGCGATCGTCTGCGGATGCTCATCCTGGATGAACGTCAGCAGATTTTCGCTCTCGGCCTTCTGCAGGAATGAAAACGGCGTGGTCTGCACCTGCTGCGTCACCTGCTTGATGATGCGCTTGGCGTCCGTCTTCGCTCAGCGACTTTCGGCAGCAGCGCCTTGGCGTATTCGAGGCCCGCCTTCGATTGAGATAGGTATTGGCCAGGGCGAGATTGTAGAACTCGCCGAAGACCTGCGACGCGCGAAGCAACCGCCACTTCGCCGATCGAGGCGATCTCGCGGCTGACTTCCTCGACCGCTTCCGGCGGAAGTCGCTTGAGAATTTCCGCGGCCTCATCCTGGCTGAGCGACAGCAATAATACTGCGGATTTTCGTACGCCGGTAAGGTCTGCCATAGGTCAATTGCTCCGCTCCGCAGTTCGCCGAACGCCTTACGTTTTTTGATGTATGAATGTGCACGGGTACGTGCACATGCAAATGACATCGCTGCCCTGCGGGACAGCGGCTAAAAGTTGGGTTTCGCACTTGATCATCTGATCTGCTTAACTTCGATTGAGCCAGCGCTTGACGAGCGTGGCGGCGGCATCAGGGTTTTCCTTGACCATCGTGGAGACCTGCTCCAGCATCTGCTGCGAACGAACGGCTTCCTCGTCAAGTTCCATGCCGTCGAGCGTGGCGCCGCCTTCGGAGGCTTCGCCGGCAAATGCTTCTCCCGTGCCCAGTGTCGGAGTGGTGCCCATTGGGGCAGGCGCTGCCTGCGCAAGCACTGGAACCACCGCTCCCTTGCGAACCATCATCGACACCATGAAGAGGCTCATCACCGCGAGGCCGCCCAGTGCGATCTCCTTACTATGTCCTCCGATGCTCGAGAAAGACAAAGGAGACACCTGGGCCGTGTTGGTGGCGACGACCGGCGCGGGATCGGTATAAGTCTCCACCGAGACGTCCTTGTCCGCCTGGAGCCCGGTGCATTTGAGAACATCGGTGCGAATTTTCGGCAATTCCGCTTCGATCAAGGGGGTCAGGTCCTTCTCGCCAGGCTCCTTGGTGGTGCCGTTCTGATGCTGATAAATCGCCGCAAAATAGCTGGTGGGAACGCGCACGGTCGCCGCGACGACCGTTACGTCGCCGGCCATCGTCTTGCTCGACTTGTCAGTCGTTGAGACGAAGTTCTGGAACTTGGTGTCGGTCTTCTCCTGGGTGCTCGTCGCTCCCGAGCCACCTGACGGAGCGGCACTGGGAATCGCAAGACCGGCATTGCTGACGATGCCCGGCTCACCCGCGCCGGATGCGCCGAATTGGTTTCATTCGTTTCGTTCTGACTCGAGATTTCTTTCTGAATGGTCCCCTTCGGATCGTACTGGGTCACATGTTCGACTTGCGAAGTTGTGTTCAACTTTACGGTGACGGAAACCATCAATCCGGTGATGTATTCGAAATTCGATTTGATCTTGTTGCGCAGGCGAATCTCGTTCAGCTGCAGCAGTTCAAGTTGTTCATTGCCCGCTCCCACAATACTGTCTTCGCTTTCCGGGTCATGAAGCCGTGCCGGCAAACCGTTCACCACGACCCTGATCTTGGCAATGGATAGGCCGGAACAAGCACCTTGAACGGCACAGGCGGCGCCGTCCGCCAGCTTCTGCACGCTTCCACCTTCCGACTCGGTCGAGATATTGATCGTGGCGGATGGCTCGATCGACCCTTCGATGTGGCGTTCAGCTCTTGGATCGATCATCACCTGCGCGTCGGTGACGTGCGGGAATTTGCGAATGATCTGGCTGAGGGTGATTTCCTTGGCCCGATTGAACATCATCTGCGACTTGTCGACCGGGTCCCACGGACTCATCTTGCCGATCATGTCGTCGAACCCGACGGTGGTGTTACGCGGCAGCGACTGGGAATAAGTCAGGTCGGCCAGCGCCTCCATCTTTCGATCCGCGGGAACGAGAATGCGGTCGGCGGCAACGCTGAAGTGGATGCCGCGCGCGGTCAATTCGTTGGTAATGCGACCGATGTCCTCCTGAGTGAAGGATTGGTCGAGGACCGGCTCCATCTCCGCTTCGCCGGCGTAGCGCCCCCACCAGACCAGGGTCATGACCATGATGGCCACGAGCGTGGCGGTCAACATTTTCTGGCTCGCTGTGAGGCCGGCGAGTTGCTTCTGAATACGATCGAATTGAGCTTTAAAAAGATCCATGATTCAGCCCTCCCTGGCTGATTGGAACTGCGCCGGCTCCGCCGACGCCTTGATTTTTCAACTCTTGCTAAAACGCCCTTACACGAACCTGCGCTACCGCGCACGTTCATTAAACCGAAATGCCCTTGATTTCGTCATAGGCGTCCATGAGCTTGGCCCGAATGGCCAGAAGCGTCTTGAACGCCAGATCCGATTTTTCCATCGCAGTCATCACGCCGGTCACGTCTTCAGTCTTTCCTGTTGCCAGATCCTCAACCGCTTTGCTGGCATCCTGCTGCATCTTTGAAACTTCGTCGATGCTGTTTTTCAACACATCCGAAAAACTGGTTCCACCGGTTGGCGCCGTTGACTTTGTCGCCGCCGGTCCGGTGGCGGCAACTTTGCCGATTCCGAGGTTGTCGATGCCGTTGATCATTCTCGAAGGCGGCTCATTGAAGACGCCGCGAAACGTTTGACCGATCAATTGGATCGCTTAGCCCAATAGTCTCAGACTCGCGTTGATCATTGCCTTGCTCACGTCCATCATCGTGATGTTGGCCTCGTATGCCCGCGAGGCTTCCAGGGCGTTCACATACTCGATCGCCACGTCGACATTCGGGTATTGCACATAACCCTGCGCGTCGGCGTCGGGATGACCGGGTTGATACTGCTTACGGAACGGCGATTGATCCAGTTCGATGTTCTGCACGTGGACGCCGGCCTGGCCGGCTCGATCTCCTCCCTGTCCGGGGGCGAAGAGAACAAAACGCCGTCGATAGGGAACTTTTTCGCCTTTCTCGTTTCGCGTCGTGTTCGCATTGAGGATGTTATTGGCAATCGTATCCATGCGCGTGCGTTGCGCCTGCAACCCGCTCGCGCCCATATCGAGTACTTCAAACATGACTCAGCCATCCTTTGCTTGCGCCGGGCATCCTGCCCGGTTCCGGCGAATCGGCCGGACCGTCTTACGAAACCCGCTCCTTCAACGCCGTTTCCATTGTCTGGAACTGATGGCGAAGCAACTCGATCACCAGATTGTGCATCATGGCGTTCTTCGCCTCGTCGCTCATCATTTGTTCCATCGATCGATTGTTCCCATCGTGAAACAGCAGCCCGCTCTGAGGTTCCTCGACTTTCGAGCCGATGTCGGAAAACCCGACGGAACCGGGCGCACTGTCTCGCTTCTGATCGACGCGATCTGAAAGCATTTGCTGAAATTTATCGAGGGAGAGATCTTTCTGCTTGTAATTCGGCGTGCTGATGTTGACCACATTTTCCGCGATCAACTGGTGGCGTGCCGTGGTAAACCGCAGCATTTGCTCCAGCAGCGGCGCATTAGACTCGTTAAACAACCTTTCGATAAACATCAGCGACTCCGTTTCAAACCGTGTGCCACGTTCTCAACTTCAGCGAGCGATAGATTTTGCCGTGCGATTCTCCGAATCACGCTGAGCCATGCGAGGCAATTTCTGCGCGAGAGGCGCAGGCTTTGCGCCTCTGTGGATCGGCCTCATGACAACGGCGACTCACTCAACACGCCTTCTTCCTTCCATCGTTTCAGTTTCATCCCCAGCGTTCGCACGCCAATCTGCAGCGCGGCGGCCGTCTTGATGCGATGGCCGTCGAACTGCTGCAACGTGCTGAGAATGATCTGCTTTTCGATATCGGGCAGCGGCTTGCCCGCAAGATCCTCGACCGCCGAGGTGCTCACGTTCCGCGAACGCAGCCACGGCTCGATGGTGGCGGCGCGGATCACGCCGGGCTCCGGCTCCAGCACCGCCGCCCGCTCAATAATGTTCTGCAATTCGCGCACATTTCCGGGCCAGTGATAACGTTGCAATACGCGCAGCGCTTCGGGCTCGACATGGCGGAACGGTGCGTTCTCCCTTTTGGCAATCTGATGCAGGAAATGCCGGCAAAGTTCGCTGATGTCCTCGGTGCGCTGCCGCAGCGGGGGGAGATCCATCGGAACGACGTTCAGCCGGTAGAACAAATCCGACCGGAATTTTCCTTCTTCCACGGCAGCTTCAAGGTCGCGGTTGCTGGTGGCGATCACCCTCACATCGACCTGCTGGCTGATGCTGCTCCCGACGCGCTCGAACTGGCTTTCCTGAAGCACCCGCAGGAGCTTGGCCTGGAGCGACGGGGCGATCTCGCTGATTTCATCGAGCAGGAGCGTGCCGCCGTCGGCCAGCTCAAACCGCCCGCGCCGCAGGCGGTCGGCGCCGGTGAATGATCCCTTCTCATGGCCAAACAGCTCGCTCTCCAGGAGGTTTTCTGACAAGGCCGCGCAATTCACCGCGAGCATCGGGCGCTCGGTGCGCGGGGAGGCGTGATGAATCGCCCGGGCGACGACCTCTTTTCCTGTTCCGCTCTCGCCGCGGATCAGGACGGTCGCGCTGCTTCTGGCAACAAGCTCGATCTTCTTTCGGATTTCTTCCATTGAAGGGCCGGTGCCGACCAGGGGGCGCGGCGAATTCAGCTCGGTCATGGTTCGCAATGCCAGGTTCTCGCGGACCAGCCGGGTGTGCTCGAGCGTGCGGTCGACCAGGAGCTTGATCTCATCGCCGTCGAACGGCTTCTGAATGTAGTCGTAGGCTCCGAGCTTCATCGCCTCGACGGCGGTGGCCACAGTGGCAAACGCCGTCATGAGGACAACCGGCAGGTCCGCCCTGACCCGGCGTGCTTCCTGAAGCAACTCGATGCCGCTCATCTTCGGCATCTTCAGATCGCTGATGAGCAAGTCGATCCGTCCGGGCCCGGTGAGGCGCGCCAGCGCCGCGGCTCCGTCGCCGGCCGCGACCACTTCGTGCCCGTCGCGCACCAGCGTCGCCGCTAATGAGTCCCGTATCATTTCCTGATCGTCCACGATGAGGATCCGTGCCATTTCAACTCCGTTCAACTTCGCGTCGATCACCGCATGGCGATAAACGACGGCGACTCCTTACACCCTGATCTCAAACCGAGCACCACCCCCGTCGGGGTTGGTAACGATAATGCTCCCGTCGTGCGCCTCGATGACCCGGTGGACGATTGCCAGCCCGAGCCCGGTCCCCTGCGCTTTGGTCGTGAAAAATGGATTGAAGATGCGATCGAGAACGTGCGGAGCGATGCCAGGTCCCGAGTCGCGGAGCGCCACGTGAAATTGTTTTGCGTTCGATTCCGCCGGCGGCGATGAAAACGTGACGGAGACCTTCCCCCCGCCGGGCCCGATCGCCTCGACGGCGTTGAGCAGCAGATTGAGAATCGTCTGCCCGATCAGATCGGGGTCGGCGGTGACGAGGAGCAGGGCCGGCCCATTCACGGCGCAAGTCACGTTGTTTTCGCGCAACGAGTTGGCCGCCAGTTCAACGGCCTGATCGACCACCGCCGCCAGGTCCATCGGCGCGGCGACAACATGCACTTCTCGCGCGAATTGAAGCACCTGGGTCACCAGCGCCTCGAGCCGCTTCACGCCGCCGGAGATTTTCTTCACCAGCGCCAACGAGTCGTCGCGATCGGCCAGGTCCCTGGCGAGCATCGAAGCATAGAGCTGAATCCCGCCAAGCGGATTGCGGATTTCGTGAGCCATGCCCGCCGCCATCTCACCCAATGCCGCGAGGCGGTTTTTTCGTTCGAGCAGGCGATTTTTCTCGCCCAATTCCTCCTGCAGCGACTTAACGGTGGTCGTCAACTGATCGTGCGATTTTTGCAGTTTCGCAGTCACGTCGCTGTACGCGAGGATAATGCGCCCCAGCTCGTCCATTCGGCGAGCGGTGTCCTGCGGAGTTGTCGGAATCGCGGAGCTCATACTTCGCCACTTAAAGCTGCACGTCCATTTTCGATCCACGTTTTGAGTAAGCGGCAGCCGCGTAGTTACGGTTGATTTGCCGCGCGATGCCGGTCTTTTTGATCTGCCGCCCGATGTTTAATTTCCGCTGCTGGAGGACCATCGCGTCGTTTCGGTCGGCGGTGGTGATCTGCTCGAGCAGTTTTCGGCTTTCGGCCAGTAGCGCTTCGGCCTTTGCGCGCGTCGGCGCCGCAAGCTTCAGAACGAAATCGCTCCACCCGCGTTTTGCCGGGGCGATCACCGCTTCAAAACCAGCAATCCGGTCCAGCACCTCCTGCCGGGCCTTGAGAACTTCCAGCAATTGCTCAGTCTGGCTCTGCTGAACGTGAATGTGCTGAAGGGCGGCGAGCTTGGCCAGACGCTGATAGCAGCTCACCTGTTCACTCAGCGCGTTGATGACCAATTCTTCGTTCATCCGGCAAATCCCGTCTTCATGGCCCGTTCGCGGCGGCGCTCATCGGTCGCGTCGCCGGGCCTTTCGCCCACATGCCCACGTCGTTGGTCCACTTGAGCCACTGTTCCCAGTATTCCTTCGGCATGGAGAACGACCCGTCGTTAAACGCCTCGGCGGGCATCCGCCGCAAAAGCCAGCGGGCACGTTCATTGGCGGTTCGCGCTTCTTCGGTCTTTCCCATCGCCACCCACGCATTGACGATCTGAACGTATGCGGCCAGCGCCGACGGATCGTCCTGATATCGCAGGGTCGCCGCGTCATACAACTTGATGGCTTCGGTGTATTGGCCCAGGTCGTAGAGGCAATCAGCGCGATAGAAATGACTCAGCTTCAGATAAAGCTTTTCGAGATCGCTCTTCGGCGGCGCATCGTGGAAGACATCGATGACGCGATCGAAAAGCTTGCGCGCCTTGAGTAGCCGTTCCCGCTTGGCCGCCACGGCTTCCGCCTGGTCGGCGGCCCCGGACGGACCATCCGACGTGTTGGCGGACGCGAGCTTCACCAGCAGCGTCGCACTCTTGCGATAACTGTCGGCCATGAGGAACAAGAGCTCGCCGCGCCGTTCGTCATTGGGGTAGCGCTCGGTCAATTCCTCGAGCCGGGCCACCGATTCCTCATAGCGGCCGGTGCGATAATAGAGCTGCGCCAACTCGAAGAGCGCCTGCCGGAATTCCTCGGCATCGGGGCCGATCAGCGGACTGGCCAGCACGTCCTGAAGAACCTTTTCAGCCTTCGGGTAATGCTCGGCGCCCTTGGCGATATAGGCCTGCGCCAACGGAACGCCGGACTTGGAAGCGGCCAGGCTCTGCGGATAACGGAATTGATTTCTCTGGAAGGCGGTGATCGCCTTATCGAACTGCCCCGCCGCCTGCCAGGTTTGCCCCAGGCGCAGCAATGCTTCGGGCGTCTGGCCGTCGTCGGGGCGTTCGGCAACGAAAAGCTCCAGTGCCGAGGTTGCCTGAGCAATGCTTCCCGCTCGATCGTATAGATCGACGCCTTTCCACAAGGATTCGGCGTGGGCCTGGTCATCGGCGACGGTCAATGCCCGCGAATTGGCGATGTAGGCGTCGCCGGCATGCGTGCGGAGGGCGCGAACCTGCTGCTCGCGGCGAACGTGATCCGCTGTCGTGACGTCCGCCGGGAACGGCGAGCGATCAACCTGATCCGCGCGCCGTTCGTACACTCGCGCCAAACGAGCAAAAAATTCCGCGGCCGGTTCATGATCCAGCGACTGCTCATATTCGAGCACCTCGAGCGCTCCCTGAAATTGATCCCGATCGGCCAGTGACGCGGAGGCCTGGCGCAGACCGACGATGGCATCGGCCTTATAGCGGTGCGCGCGATTGTTTCGTGGAAATCACTTCGACCAGATCGTGCAGATCGGTCAGCCCGGCATCGTCGTCCTTCAGCAGGATGCGGCAGACGCCGCGGCCAAGCCTGGCCAGCGGCGCGGAATTCGACTCCGGATGGCCCTGGAGGACCGCCTCGTAAAATGAAATTGCTTCTTTGGTATTGCCTTTGTCCTGGGCAATTTTTCCCAGCAGCCAGGAGGCGTCGGCATCGAGTGGATTGCCGATCTTCAGTTGGTCGCGCGCGACGCGCAGCAGTCGATCCGCCTCGGCGATCTCTCCCGATTTCCACGCACAGTACCCAAGCCGATAGTGCGCCTGCCCCTGTCCGGCCGGGGTCGGATCGAGCCGCAGCACTTCGTTGAGCAATGCCCGCGATTCGGCGTAACTGCCGCGCTTGGCCAGCAACTCGGCCTTCTGTCCCATCGCCCAGGCGCGCTCGCTGTTGGCGAGCTTGTCGTCCTTGAGGTATTCGTCGAGCGATCCTTCGGCCGGCCCGGGATCTTCCTGCGCCAACTGGAGATCGATCACCTTCCGCTGAAGACGCAGTGCGCGGGTCGGATCCATCGCCATCGCCCGGCGATAATTCTCCAAGGCGTCCTGCGGCTTGCCGGTTGCCTCATAGCTCTCTCCAAGCCGCCGATAGACGTCCGCTCCTGCTTTGGCTCCCTGAGCAAGGCCGATTCTTGTTTGTTCGATGATCTGTTCGCGGTTGATCGGCGTGTCGATGTGATTGATCTTCTGACCCGCGTCGAGCGCCTCGGCCATGATCAGATGAACGCGAGCCTCATCCTCAGTCGGAAGTTTTTCCGAACCGAGAAGCTTGTTGAGCTGCTCGATGGCGGCTTCCGGGCGCTCATGCCGAAGATATTCCTGAGCCAGATTGATGCGCTGGGAGACGGAAAGGCCCGGCTTGGGATCAATGAAGAGGTAGCCCGCGTAGACGAATAAACCAAGGGAAAGCAAAAGCAGCGGGAGCTGCCAGAGCTGCTTGACGCGTGGGTTTGCGCGACCTGACGCCATGGCTTCCGTGCCTTTCCCACCGGACGCGCGAATGGGTGACCATCCGCCATTGCCACCCCGGTAATCCGTTACCGCCGGCGGCAGGGCCTCACTCGTCTGTTACAAAATTGAACGGCCCATCCTCAACAGTCGAGTTCGATAATAAACTTCAATCCTTCAAACGCAAGAGACAAGTTGTCGGTTCGCGCGAAATTCTAAACAACCCCCCGCTTCATGCGCGAGCGCAGTTTATGCACGTACGCGTACTCGCGCACGTCCATCAATCAGATATATTGCGACGCGACGTTCACGTATCGCATTCGCGCCTCGTAGAGGGCGGCGTCCAGCATCCGCTGCTCTTCGGCTGCCAGGTTTCCCTTCGTTTTTTCCTCCAGTACGCCAAGCAGATCGATCTGAAATTTTGCCATATCGAGATTGATGCTGGCGCGCCGCCGGCGACGGACAGGTCGCCCATATAAAACAAGGCCTGGGTGACGATCGTCTGAACGAGCTGGGCCATCGAGGCCTCCGGAATTTCCCGCCCCCCGCGCCCGCGTGGAGCCCCAGTCGGCGCGGCGGTCGAGTCCGCCCCCATGCCAGACGGCGCTGCCGCTGGAGGAGGCGGCGGCACGGCGGCCGCCCGTTTCTGCTCCTCTTCCGCCAACCGGCGCTTTTCCTCCTGCGCCTGTTTTTTCCAGTCGGTGTCGATGTGCAAACCCAGATTTTCTTCAGCCATGGATCTCCTGTCGCTTTTGCGGATTGTTGAGGGCAGGTGGGGGAATTGCAAGGCAACGGAAGTCTCGGGCCATGCGCTCAGCCTCCATTGGGGTTGGCAAGCGAACGGCGATTTCACTTTCGATGGAGCGTATGCCGTCACAGATCGTCGGATCCGAAAAAACGGAAACGATTCGTCGCAATTTCCTCAAAACGATGTGAAGAAAGCGTAATTCTGCGTTGCGACGACGAAATTTTTCGCTATTTTGCGAAATCCAAAGGGCTGCCCCGTACCCCGAAAAGCACAGATGCCATTGAAACCACTCCCGGCCTCAAACCAATCGTTTGGTTCTAATCCATTTGCAATTCCTCTATTCATTGAAGCTCTCGAAGAACGTCGGCTCCTCTCGGTGAACGTCCTGTCCTATCACGGCGACACGGCCAGCACGGGACTCAATTCCTCAGAAGTGCAACTGACCCCCACGAATGTAAAGGTGCAATCGTTCGGCAAGCTGTTCGCGACTGAACTCGATGGACAGGTTTATGCCGAGCCGCTCGTGGACACCGGCGTAACGATCACCGACGGCGTGAACACGATGCCGAATGCCGCCGGCGTGCACGACGTCGTTTTTGTCGCCACCGAAAATGACACGCTCTACGCCATTGATACCAGCGTTACCCACGGCGCAATTCTCTGGGAGCGAAGCTTCCTTCCCGCCTCCAATCCGGGCGCCGGCTCCGGGGTCCTGGGCGACCAGAACAACACACTGTCGGCCACGACGATCGTCGCGGTTCCGAATGATGATACGGGAACCACCGACCTCAGCCCGGTAGTCGGAATCACCAGCACGCCGGTCATCGACCCTGTCACCCATCTGCTTTATGTGCTCGTCAAGACGAAGGAAACGATCGGCGGAGTTGCTCACTATGTGCAACGTCTGCACGCCATCAATATCTCCGATGGCACCGACGCGACGGCACCGTTCCTCGTCGGGGACACTTTCAATGGCAATACCAACAATACGCCCATTTACTCATATGGGACCGGTGATGGATCCGTCACCGATCCGTATAACGGGACTGGCGACCCAGTCGTGCAGTTCAATGCGCTGCGAGAAAATCAGCGCGACGCGCTCAACCTGGTCGATGGGACTGTTTACGTCACCTGGGCATCGCACGGCGACAACGGCCCTTATCACGGATGGGTCGTCGCATGGGATGTATCACAGGTTTCAACCAACGGCTTAGAACTCAAAGGCGTGCTCGACACATCACCCAATGATGGTGAATCCGGCATATGGGGCGGGGGCGGGCAACTCGCCTTTGAGCCGGATGGAAGCGCTTTCTACTTTATGACCGGCAACGGCAGCGGAGGAGCGCCACCATCGGATCGGACGGATTTCCGACCGATGGCAACTACAACGAGGCGGTCGTCAAAGCCGAACTCGACCCGACTACTTCTCCCACCCATCAGAACTCGAATGGATGGGGAATCAAGATCGTCGATTATTTCATCCCGTACAACGTTGTCGCGCTGGACTCAGTCGACTCCGACTTTGGGTCAGGCTCGCCGCTGCTGCTGCCGGATTCGGCAGGTATCCCGGGTCATCCGCACCTGCTGATCGCCGGCGGCAAGGATGGAAGGCTTTACGTGCTCGACCGTGACAATCTCGGACATTACGACGCCAACAATGACAATGTCATCAATGCCGTCCCCGACGGCAGCGGACATAATACGCCTCCCAACGCCATCGGCGGCACGCTCAGCACTCCAGCCTGGTTCAACGGCAAGGTTTACGCGATCAGCGGATACAGCGGCGACGCGGTGGCGTTCTCAATCGCGACCAACGGCCAGCTCGTCCCGACTTCGCAGACCAACATCACATCATTCGGATATTTGCCCGGCTCGCCGATGATCTCATCGAGCGGGACGAACAATGGAATCGTCTGGCTGATGGATCGGAACTCCAACGAGATCCACGCCTATGACGCCTCAACCCTCGGCACGGAACTGTGGAACAGCGGCCAGGCGCCGGGCGACGCGGACGATCCCGGCGCGATCATAAAATTTGCGGTTCCCACGATTGCCAACGGCCAGGTATTTGTCGGAACTTCGAACAGCCTGGTGGTGTATGGGCTGACCCCATCGGCCGGCACAGTGTCCAGCGCGCCGGTTCTGACCGCGACCACACTCTCCGGCGCTTCCATCAACTTGACCTGGACCGATTCGAGCCTGCCTCCGAACACCGCCAGTTCCTATCTCATCGAGGAAGCCACCGACGCCGATCCGACATTCATGCAGGTCACCTCCGCCCCGGCGGGCGCAACATCGATCGCCATCGGAAGCCTGGACCCGCTCACGAAGTACTATTTTCGCATTCGAGGATTCAATGGTGTTGGGGACTCGGACTATTCCAACACCGTCACCGCCACGACCGGCGGCGGACAATCCACGGTCGATTTCTCGAGTGGCTTTGCAGCCGCTGGCAGCGCGCTGACCTTGAGCGGCTCGGCCGGAATCAGCGGCGCCGCTCTCCAGTTAACCAACGGAGAGAGCGATCAGGCCGGCTCTGCATTCATCTCCGCCCCGATCGATATCTCCAGCTTTACCTCGCAGTTCACCTTCCAGCTCGGTTCCGGGGACAACATCGGCGACGGCTTCACATTCGCGATCCAGAACGCCGCGCCTACGGCGCTGGAACGGCCGGGGGCGGTCTGGGGTATGGCGCGGCGGCCGACGGTGGCGCCGGCGGGATTGACACGAGCACTGCCGTCAAATTCGACTTATTCAGCAACTCCGGCGAAGGCCCCGATTCCACCGGCCTTTATTCCGATGGCGCCGCGCCGCAAATCGCCGGCTCGATCGACCTGACACCAAGCGGCCTGGATCTTCACAGCGGCCATCTTTTTCAGGTCAACCTAGCCTACGACGGGACGACCCTTACGGTCATGATCGCGGATACCCAAACCGGATCCACGGCCACACAAGCCTATACAGTCAACATTCCGTCAATCGTCGGAAGCCCGACCGCCTACATTGGTTTCACCGGCGGCACCGGCTCCCCCGGAAGCGTGGCGGCGGTGCAGAATATCCTGACCTGGAACTATTCACCCATCGCCAGCACTTCCCCGAACGCGCCCACCGGGCTTGGCGGGAGCCCGGCCTCGGCAACCACGGTCAACTTGAACTGGACAGCAAACGCCACGAACCAGGCCGGCTACCATCTCGATCGCGCTACCGACCCGGACTTCACGCAAAACCTGATCTCCGAGAATCTGCCGGACATGCCGGGGTCCTTCACCGATTCGGCAACCGGCCTTGCTCCCGGATCGACATTTTATTATCGCATTCGCGCCTACAACGCCGCCGGCGATTCCGGAAATTCAAATGCGGTGGCTGTTACCGTTCCCCTGGCGCCTCCCAAGCCGACCGATCAGGCGATTGAAAACGTCACCGCATCGGAAATCGATATCAGTTGGACAGACAACGCCGGCCATTCCGCCGACGGCTACCAGATTCTTCGAGCCGTTAATGACGGGAGCTTCTCCGTTGTCGCGACACTTCCGCCCACCTCGCGCACTGCGCCCAGCGAGTACGAGTGGCCCGATACCGGCCTTCAGCCGGGAACGCACTACGATTATCACATTGAGGCCTACAACGTCTCGGGCCATAACGATTTTGCCGGTGTCGGCGCCACGACACTCCAGATCTCCACGACGACGAACGTGAATTCGTCATCCCCCACAACGGCGGCGGGCGCTGCGGTAACGCTGATCGCCACCGTTATCGCAGCCAGTTCCGGACCGGCTCCGACCGGCACGGTCACTTTCTTTTCCGGCGCAACGGAATTGGGCTCCGTGGCTGTTTCGGGGAATCCAGCGGTTCTGACGACCTCTTCACTGGCGTTAGGGGACAACAGCATCACCGCGATCTACAGCGGCGACGCCGGATATATCGGATCGACTTCGGCGCCGTTCAGCGAGAACGTGATTGTGCCTGCGTTGACGCAAAGCCTCGCTGGACCGGCTTCTTCGACGATCATCGCGACGACGCCGCTCAAACTCAGCGAGAAGCTGACGATCACAGCCAACGGCGCACCCGCCAGCGGAACGCAGAGCGCGACGATCCTGCTTTCGCCGGATCAAATCGCGGCTGACAGCGTCTTCACCCTTGCCAGCGAAAGCCGGAAAGTGAATCTGAAGGCGGGCCAGTCGCTCACCATCAAACTGAAAGTCGCAAAGAACATCTCCGCCGCCGTTTCCCCGGGAACCTATCACGTCCTGATGACCTCGACCGATACCGCGCGGAATGAATTAACGATCGACTCGGGCCAGACGATCACGGTTGTCGCGCCGACTGTCGAGCTTTCAGGTTCCGTCGTCGGCCCGGCGACGGCGAAGGCCGGAAAGAAAACCACCGTTAGCTTTGATGTCACCAATTCGGCTTCGTCAAATATCGAGGCGGCCGGATCATTGCCGTTTACCGTTTACACGTCGCCGGACGGACTGCTGTCGGACGCGACAGAGTTGCTCACGGCTAAAAGATCGATCCATCTCAAGCCGGGCAAGAGTGTGAAATTCACGGTGGCGGCAGCGCTGAATTCAACGACGTTTCTCGTGGTGGCGCTTGATCCGGAAAATGCCGCGTTCCCCAACGACGGCAATTTTTCCGATAATACGTTCTCGAAGCAGATTGTCGTTGTGTAGTCGAGAACGCAGTCGTATCGATCTGCGAATCCAGATTCTCCTCAGAATCGCTGAGGCGTGCGAAGGTGAAGCATCGAGCTTATCGCATTGTCCCCCTCGGAAAGACACGCGATTCACTTCGCAGAACCCCGAAGACGCGCGGACTGACGTCCGCGGCTGTTAAGGATACGCTGACTGCATCACGCACATCCTTAACAGCCGCGAGCGTAAGCTCGCGCGTCTTAGTCTTTCTCCTCGCGACACTGGCAGTCGCTTACGCCGGCGAAGCCGGCGTTCGCGTATTCGCGGGAAGGTCGCGCACCGGCTGAGTCGCGGGGGCGTTGGGATTTGCTTCGGGCGCGCGGTGCGGCGCGGGAACGCCGCCCGGCTCGAGTTGGTCGATGCTGGAGGACGGCTGATAGATGCTGCCGCGACGGATGATGATGACCTGCGTTCCGGGGACGGCGGCGGCGCTGTCCTCGGGCGCCACGGCAAGAACGTCTTTGGCCGTTACGCAGCCAAGCTCCGGATTGGCCGAGGGATTGTTTCTGTTGTTGGGGCTGAATTCGAATGAATAATGCTGGCCGATGTCATCCTGCGTGAGCTGGAGATCCACCACGCGCCAGATCTCGTTGTCGGCGGCGATCGGCTGCCCTTCCGAAACGACAGCCTGCTGATGGCTGCATCCCGAACCGACCACCAGCACACCAAGAGCCGCGAATCCGGCGATACGCTTTGCAAGCACTTTCAACAACATACGATTCTCCCGAGACAATCGATCAGCCCACCAGCACCGCGGTTGGGGTTGCCGTCATCTTCGCGAAATAAAGGTCGGCTGACAATCAAAATCTGGAAAACCTGCCCCCTTCCTGTTGTTTCATTCGCGCGAATCGGTCGGTATTATGGCGAGCCACGAAACGGCCGGAATCGGCTTCTATCAAAGCCGTTGTTCGCTGCACCGGCCGTCGTTGCGGATTTCCATCATCATGAACCTGAAATTTATCCCCCGCGTTCCGCTTTGCATCATTCTGATCGCGATTTCCGGGACGGGAGGCCGGTTGCTGGCGGCCACCCCTGCCGAGGTCGGCACCGCCATCGAAAAAGCGCAGAAATTTCTCTACAGCCAGCAGAATAAGGATGGTAACTGGGAAGGCCCCAAGGCCGGCGAGGCGCACAACTGGGGAGGATATACGGCAATTGCGGTCTATGCGCTCCTTGCCAGCGGCGAGAGTTATCAGGACCCGCGCATCGCCAAGGGGATCGCCTTTTTGGAAAAGGAAGAGATCGTCGGCACGTATGCCGTCGGGCTGCGTTGCCAGATCTGGAACCTCGTGCACATGAATCCTGCCGTGCGCACGGCGCGCGACCGGGACGGGGCGCTGTTAATCAAATCGGTGGGGATGCCGCCTGATAAGGATATGGGGCTTTACGATTACAGCGCGACTGCCGCACGGATCGGCCCGCGGCATAACAGCCCGTCGCAATACGGCGTGCTCGGAATGTGGGCGCTGGAACAGGCCGGCTATGAAGTACCGCAAAAATACTGGGAACTGGTCGATGCCGCCTGGCGGCGAAACCAGGCCAACGACGGCGGGTGGGCTTACCTGCCGCAGGTTGGCCCTGCGAACCCGGTGAAGGCATCAATGACCGCGGCCGGCGTCGCTTCCCTCTTCATTACCAACGACTACCTGCATTCCAACGACGGGATCAACTGCAAAGGGAACATCACCAACGACAACATCGAAAACGGCCTGACCTGGATGGGCAATCATTTCGCTGAAGTCGGCGGAGACCTGTACACACTGTACGGCGTTGAACGGATCGGGGTGGCCAGCGGCTACAAGTATTTCGGCAAGAGCGACTGGTATGCGGTCGGCTCGGAAATCATTGTCCGCGGCCAGGGCGCAGATGGATCGTGGAACGCCTGGGGAAGCAACGTGGCCGGGACCGCATTCGCCGTCCTTTTTCTCAGCCGCGGCCGCGCCCCGGTTGCTTTCAACAAGCTCGATTATGAATCGGTTGGATTCGTGGCTCCAGGGGCCGTGGCTCCCCGCGTCCGGGCGAAGACGGCGAAACAGAGCATCAACTGGAACGAACGACCGCGCGACATCGCCAACATCGTCCGCTGGATCGGACGCCAGACTGAACGCGACCTCAATTGGCAGGTTGTCAACCTGGCGGCGACCGTCGAGGATTTTCACGATGCGCCGATTTTGTATATCAGCGGGGACGGACCTCCCGCGATCACTCCCGAGGAAGAGGTAAAGCTCCGCCAGTACGTCGAGGAAGGGGGCATGATCCTTGGAAACGCCGATTGTGGCAAAAAGCCTTTCGCCGACGCGTTTAAGGAATTGGCCGGCCGGCTCTTTCCCAAATACGAGCTTCGCGAGCTTCCGGCCAACCATGTGATCTACACCAGCGACTACAAACAGTCGAAATGGAAGATCAAGCCGAGCGTAATGGGTGTGAGCAACGGCGTTCGCGAGCTGATGATCCTCATTCCAAAAAGCGATCCGGCCCGAGCCTGGCAGACCCGCGCGGAACTGACGAAAATAGAATTATTTCAACTTCCGGCGGACATTTATCTCTATTCGATCGACAAGGAGAATTCGCTCTTCAAAGGGGCGACCTACCTCGTTAAGGACAACGGCGCCCCGGCGATCCGAACGATGAAAGTCGTACGGCTGCTCGCCGGCGACAATCCCGATCCGGAACCGGGCGGGTGGCGGCGCATGGCGAACATCCTCAAGAACGACAACAAAGTCGGCCTGAAGATCGAATCCGCCAAACCGGGTGAAGGAAAACTCGCGGATGCGAAGCTCGTCACCCTGACCGGCACGACCGCGTTCAAGCTGTCGGCGGCCGAACGCGCCGAGATCAAGAGCTTCGTCGAGAAGGGCGGAACGCTTCTGGTCGATGCGGCCGGCGGATCGGTCGATTTCGGAGACGCCGCCATAACGGAATTGAACGCCATTTTCGGCGACGAAGCGACGGGACTGCGTTCCCCGCTGCCTCCGACTCACCTGGTCTACAACGTGCCGGGCCAGCCCCCCATCAAGACCGTGACCTATCGGCGATCCGCATCAGGGATCCGGGTCGGGAAGATGAACGCCCCACGCCTTGCGGGCATTGCGATCGGGAAGCGGATCGGGGTGTTTTTCAGCCGTGACGACCTCAGCGCGGGCATCGTCGGCGAGTCGGTTGCCGGGGTCCTGGGATATTCTCCATCCAGCGCGACCGAGTTGGTCCACAATATCGTGCTCTATGCAGAGGTAGGCGGGGATTTCCCCAAGCCCGCTACCAAGCCGACGACTGGCCCGAGCAGTGGTCCGGCAACGCAACCCGCCACTGCGCCCGCCGCCCCTGCTGCCGTTGCTCCGCCGCCGGCGCCGGCCACCACGCCGGCGGCGCAATAGTCTCCAGGAGGACAGACATTCTTATTCTTGTCTGTTCCGGGCCGGGGAGCGGAGGCGGTACGCCGCCTCCCGAGCCGGTCCGCTCTATTGCAAACTCCGCGGAATGTCGCGTCCGGTCGGCGGGCAGGAATGTCCGCACTCGCAGCCGCGTATCAGACATGAATGTCTGACCTACCGGCAAGCGGTCAATAATCCATTGGAAATTCGCATTTTTCGGCGGTTGCGCCACCGCGGCCGTCACGCGCGTCATAAACCGCGCCACCCCCTCTCCGACACCTGCTTCCAAACCGAATTTGTCCGTATTCCACTTCGCCGCCCGCTCCTCCAGATTGCAGATTAGATCAGCGACGCCGTGGACGGCAGTGTGCCGGATCGCGGTCGATCGGTCTGCCAAACAGGGAGACGGGTGCCGCTTACCGGCCCGGAAATGCAATGACGCTCGGCCTGATCGCTCTTTCGGTTGGATGTACGGTCCCTTTCGCGGCGCTGGTGGCGAAGCTGCGCCGGCGTGCACCGTTGCTGGCGCACTATACGCGAATGCTGCTGCCGCAGCCGCCGATGGTTCGTCTCGTCCAGCTCGAATGCGCCCGCGCCGAGCGCAACGGGGCGCCGCTCTCAATGGTTGTGTTCCCGACCTCGTCGAACCGTCAGCCGTCTTTTGAATTCCTCGAGCGGCTGATACCGGAAAAGATCCGCCTCGCCGATGCCGCGGGATGGATCAGCGACAATGAGCTGGCGGTGCTCCTGCCGGAGACGGCCGTCGGCGGCGCAAAAACGTTCATCGAAATTCTTCAAAAGCAGTTCGGCCGCGCACGCACCCTTCCTGCATTCGATCTCTACCGCTTCGAAGGGAAGTGGGTGCCCGAAGCGGAAATGCCGGCCACCCAAACCGCCGAGCCGGCACGGCTCGCGATGTCCGCTTGACAAGAATTCAGGAGGACAGACATTCCTGTCTGTCACGCGTCCGCGAGTGCGGGCGTAATCGCCCGCCGAGCGGACGCGAAATTCTGCATACTTTGCAACAGAGCGGGCGGGCTCGGGAGACGAGTACATCTCCGCTCCCCGGTCCGCGACAGATAAGAATGTCTGTCCCCCTCTACGCGGCGTTCACCCCGCAGCATTTCTTGTATTTCTTTCCGCTCCCACACGGACAGGGATCGTTCCGGCCCACCTTGGGCATCTCGCGGACGATCGTCTTAACCTTGGATGCGGCCTCCCCCTGGGCCTGATTGGCGGCGGCCTGCATTTCTCCCGCGGGTTCAGGAGGCGCTCCGGCGGCAGCGCCGGAGGTGGCACGGAGATTTTCCGCCACCCCGTAGCCGCCGGCGTCCTGGTGCGTGGCGGCGGTTTCGCGGTAGGCGTTGCGGGCCTGCGCCGGTCCCACCAGGCGGGCGCGGAAGATCAGGTCGGTGACCTTGTCGCGAACGCCGGCCATCATCTGCTCGAAATATCCGTATCCCTCTTTTTTGTAGACGATGCGCGGGTCCTGTTCCGCGAAGCTGCTGAGGCCGACGCCGCCCTTGAGCATGTCCATCGCGTACAGGTGATCCTTCCAGCTCTGGTCGAGAATCTGGATCAGAACGAACTGCTCGAGATCCGTCAGCTCCTGGCGCAGAGCCCCCGGCGCGCAACCGGAGGTTTTCCTTTAACGCCTGGAGATTCGCTTCGCTTGAGTCATCCATTGCCAATTGCGGCTTGGCGGAAGGTCCCGCGCCGAGCAAGGCCAGATCCGAAGGCCCGAGCAGCGCTCCGAACCGCTTCACGAACGCTTCCTTAAGCTGCGCTGCTCCCGGATTCGCCGCGAACATCGCGTCGAGTTCGCTATTGAGCGCGCCGTCGCTGAGGAATTTGTCCTGATACCCGATCAACTCGTCGCGCAACACTCTCGGCGAGCTGCCGCGAATGTGCTCGATGGTCATTTCCACGCCGTACTTCGCCCGAACCCACGAGCGGATGTAGTCGGCGGCGTAGGGATTGTCGAGATTCTGCATTTCGCCGCCGAAGACCATCGTCAGCGTGCTGTCGATGGGATACTCCACTTCGCGCCGGGCGTACGCTTCGCGGGCGCGTTGCTCGATGAGCTGGACGATTTCCTCCGGCGGTTTCCGCTCGCCCCGCGATGCATCGCCAAGAAGCATTTCCTTCGGGTCGATCTCGATGGCGAATTTCTCCTTCGCCCAGTCCGCCAGTGCTTTCTCCGCGTAAAGCGGCTCGAGATATTTTGCCAGGCCAACGCAGTCGCGATGATCGATCTGCTCGATCGCCGCCTCCCGAAGGCGGTCCTCCACCTCGTGGGCGTCCATCTTTCGAATCTGATTCTGGGGGAGATTGACGTGGAAGCGGCTCATCGCCCAGGAGGAAAGCCCCTTGGTGTCCCAGTCGGACGTATCCTGGGTCTCCTCACCCATGAACTCGCCAAGCGTGGCGGTGATGTTGGTCTCCGCCTCGGCGCGAGCCTTGTCCTTGATATAGATTTCCAGGTCTTCCAGATCGCGCCGTCCGCCGAGGTCCTCGGCATCGATGTTCACCTCGAAATTGGTGCGGGCCCATTCGCTGATGTTGGCCGCGACGTAATCGCGCGTGATGAACTTGTCGACGGCGTCGGTGATCGCAGTCGCCGATCATCTCCCAGATGACCGCATCGACCTCTCGTCCTTCAAGCACGCGCTGGCGCATGCCGTAGAAACTGGTGCGCTGGTGGTCCATCACTTCGTCGTAATCGAGCAGGTTTTTGCGCGCCAGGAAGTTCCGCTCCTCGACCTTTTTCTGGGCGCGGATGATCCCCTTGGTGATGCGCTTGTCTTCGATGGCCATTCCCTCTTCCATGCCGAGCCAGCCGAGCACTTTGATCGTCCACTCGCCGGCGAACATCTTCATCAGCTCGTCCTCGAGCGAGACGTAAAAGCGGCTGGAGCCGGGATCGCCCTGGCGGCCGCCGCGGCCGCGAAGCTGGTTGTCGATGCGGCGGGCGGTGTGGCGCTCGGTGCCGATCACGTGCAGCCCGCCCGCCACTTTCGAGCCCGGCCAAAGCTGAAACACTTCCAACTGCGGATTGTCCGGCTGCGAAGCGTCTACCTCGACGGCCTTGCCCGTCACGCGCTGAGTCAGGCGATGCTTCCGTGTCGCCGGCGGCGGCGATTTCGTAGAACGTCTCCTGCGCCGGTTTGATGTCGGTGCCGCGGCCGGCCATGTTGGTGGCGATGGTGACGTTGCCGACCATTTCGCCGTGGGCGTTCGTGTGGGTCTGACCGGCGAGGGCGACGATGTGCGCTTCGCGCTCGTGCTGCTTGGCGTTGAGCACTTCGTGTTCGATGCCGTACTTGCGCTTCAGCAGATTTGAGAGCATTTCGCTCTTCTCGACGCTGGTGGTGCCGACGAGAACCGGCCGGCCGACGTCGCTGAAGGCCTTGATCTCATCGATGATCGCATCCCATTTTTCACCCTCCTTGCGATAGACGCGGTCTTCGTTGTCCTGGCGGATGACCGGGCGATTGGTCGGGATCGTCACCACTTCCAGCCGGTAGATCTTGTTGAATTCCTCGGCCTCGGTCTGGGCGGTGCCGGTCATGCCGGAGAGGGATTTGTAGAGCTTGAAAAAGTTCTGCAGCGTGATCGTCGCCAGGGTCTGCGT
Source organism: uncultured Phycisphaerales bacterium (assembly GCA_963754335.1). Lineage (GTDB taxonomy): Bacteria > Planctomycetota > Phycisphaerae > Tepidisphaerales > Tepidisphaeraceae > JBBSDP01. The sequence goes on along the minus strand of CAVWFQ010000003.1, from coordinate 82,857 downwards.
TTCCTGCTTGATGGGGACGCGTTCCTTGGCTTCGACCGCCTGGTGCAGCCCGTCGCTCCATTGCCGGCCGACCATTTTTCGGCCGGTGAATTCGTCGACGATGATGACTTCCATCTCGCCGCGCTGGCCGCGCTCGACGACGTAATCCTTGTCCTTTTCGTAGACGACATGGGCGCGCATCGACTGTTCCATCAGATGCGGCCATTCCATGTTGTCGCCGACGTAGAAGCTGCCCACGCCGGCCGCCTCCTGCGCGGCCGCGACGCCTTCGTGGGTCAGGTGGACGCTCTTGCGGTCCAGCTCCACTTCGTAGTATTGAGTGAGCCCTTCCTTCTTCTGCTCGGCCTCGGCCAGCTGCTTCTCGGCGTCGGTCCCGCGCTTGCGGGCGGCCTCTTTCTCCTCCTTGTTCTTGGCCTTGTCCGCGTCGCCTTCGGCGGCCTTGATGGCGCGCTTGGCGGAGTCGACCGCTTTTTCGGCCAGGTCCCACGGCTTGTTCAGTTCCATCACCTTGCGCGCCACCGCGTCGGCGGCCTTGTATTTCGGCGCATCGTCGTGGGCCATGCCGCTGATGATCAGCGGCGTGCGGGCTTCGTCGATCAGGATCGAGTCGACTTCGTCCACGATCGCGAAATCGAGCGGTCCCTGCACCTGCAGCTCGCGCCGTTCCTTCATGTTGTCGCGCAGGTAATCGAAGCCGAATTCGCTGTTGGTGCCGTAGGTGACATCGCACTCATATTGCTTTTTGCGCGCATCGCCGCCGGGCTCCATGTCCGATTGGATGTAACCGACGCTCAGCCCGAGCGCCTCGAAGGCCGGCCGCACCCAGCTCGCATCGCGACGGACCAGGTAATCGTTCACGGTCACCACGTGGCAGTGATACCCCTCGAGATTCTTCATGAAGCAGGCCAGCGGCGCGACGAAGGTCTTTCCCTCGCCGGTCGCCATCTCGGCGATCTTCCCCTCGTAGAGCACCAGGCCGCCGATGAACTGCACGTCGAAACAGCGCGCCGGAACGGGGGGCGAGATTCCGGATAAAGGGCGCGAACGGCGTTGTACAACTCGACCGGCACCGGCACAGTGCGCCAGCTTTCTCCGGTTGCGATCAGCCGGCGCTGCACCTCGTCGTAGGCAGCCAGCATCTTGTCGTCGAATCGGTCCGGATCGAACTTGGCGCCGACCTCGGCCTGGTCCGGATTGAAGATCTGGCGGATGCCGATGTTGCGGTCCATCGCCTCGCGGATAATCGCAAACGCCTCATGCATGACGCTGGCCGGCTTAAGCTTGCCGGACACAAGCCCGGCGCGCAGCTCCTGCGTGCGGTCGCGGAGCGCTTCATCGCTCATAAGCTGAACCTTTGGCTCCAGCGCATTGATTTCGGTGACATGTCGATGGAAACGCTTGAGCAGCCGCTCGTTGCGGCTGCCGAAAATCTTGGTGAGAACTTTGGTGACGGTAATAGCCATGGCATTCCCCGGGTGCGGGATTGGAGATGATTGGAAAACGAATGGAACTCAATCCGCGCCTGTAAAAACGGCGCGCGGACCAAAGCGAAACGACAGGATGTCGATCAGACGATCGGAGGAGGAAGGCGAAATTGAAAAGGAGAGAGCGGCTGCCAGGCCACCATCGTCGGCGACGAAGCCATCGGCCGAATGGGCGATGCCGCCGATTCACGCCAGTTCGAACGTGAGGGAAAACGAACGGCGCTGGGAACCACCCGCCGCAGATGCTGCGCCAGCCGGCTGACGAGTCTTCCCGCCATTCCCGCGATCTGAGTGGCGGCCTCGGGCCGGGCGGCAGGCGCGGCAACGCCGGCCTGGTCGGCGCAAAGCGCCGTCGCCACGATCACTACCGCCATCACTCGTCGAGAACGCCGGGTCATTTTCGATAAAAGGATTCCTGCCGCCAAGATCACATTCTCACTTGAATTGCACTCGCGTCAAGGAATCAAATTCCTGTCGATTATACGAGCGGGGAGCGTTCCAGGTTTCTACATCGCTTCACTCAATCGCCGCCCCGACCCAGCGGGGATACTGCTGCATCACCATTTCCATGGCAGTTTTGATCATTTCCGGCTGCCAGTTGATGATGGCTTTGTTTTCCAGATCCATCCGCATCCGGTCGCGCAGGGCATTGAATTGCTGCTTGCGCAAAATGTCGCGAATCCGGTCCTGAACGCCCGGATCCTCAAAACGTTCGACCCGGCCACCCTTTCGGGCTTCCAGCTTGGCGATATAAAATGCGCCGTCGGTATCGATCGCCGTGCTCACCTCGCCGGGATTCAGGTGCCAGACCGCGTCCTCCACCTTGTCGAGTCGAAACGCTCCCTTTTCCATCCACGCCTCTTTGCCTCCGACGTTGCCCCCGTTTCGCATCAGGTACGTATCGTCGTTGACCTCGCGCGCGAGTTTTTCGAAGTCCTCGCCGGAACGGGCCCGATTGTAAACCGACTGGGCCTTGTTCAGCGCCGCTTCGCGTCCGCCGGTGGCGGCAATGTCGATTCGGATGAGCCGGTATTTGGCCTGGGCGGTTTCGGAAAATTCCTTCGGGTTTGCTTCGTAGTAGCGACGAAGGTCACCGGCACTGACCTGAATCATCGGAAAGACCCTGCGCTGATAATAAAGCTGCGTCATGACCAGGCGATAATGTTGCCGCACGGTCTCTTCGAAATCCGTGCCGTCTTCCAGCGCACGCCGCTTGGCCACTTCGAGTGATCCTCCCGCCTTGGCGATCTGCCGCTGCCGCCAGTTCGTCGTCTCCGCGCGGGCGATCTGCTCGTCTTTCGCTTCAAGATTGCGCTGGGCAGCGGCGAATTCGAGCTCGGCGTGGATGTATTCCATCACCTGATTGTTGATCAGTTTTTCCGCCTCGTTGCGGAACTGCTCCTGGTCATATTTTCGCGCCTCAGCCTCGAGCGGTCGCTGCAGCAAGGTGAGAATCTTGTCGGCGTAGATTGCCGTCCCGTTGACCTGGGCAAGCACGCCGCCGAGCTGGAGCCAGGTGCCGGCGCTTACCCCTGCCACCGGATGAGTTGAAGGAGAAGTTGATGGCGTCGAGCCGACTCCAGTCGCCTCCGCCGCGGCAGCGCCCGGAGGGCGGATCGATTCGCGGACGGTCTTGGAAATTTCTCCCGATCCTGCTTCGTCTGACGACGGGTCGTGCGGCTGGCCCAGGCCCACGTGCACCTGGTCATAGAGCAATGGCGAGGGCCGATCGAGCGGGCCGCCGGTCGGGGCATTTGGACGGGGGCGTTGCACGAACGAATCGGAGGTCAGCGGCCGGACGGGCTCGGTGCCGATGCCTGTTCCGCACCCCACCAGAACGCTACCCGCCAGGATGGCGACCGGGGCAGACCATCGGAACAGTGGCTTTTTCATGTTCGGGGATTCTCCTGAGCCGAGACTTATACCGTAACGACTGAATGCATTGAAGCGAAATGCCCGCGGTGGCAAGCTGAACAGGAACCACCCGGCCAATGAAGTTAAGGGGATTGCACGACGAAAAAGCCATTTTTGAGTGTAGCGATCTACAGTTTGAGCCCGAAGCTGCGTCTTGCCACAGATCGAAGACCCCGTCACGTCGCAAACGCTTCGCGGGCTTCGGTGCTACCCGACCAATTGTTGGGATATCGAAATTCAACAGCGGCGTCCGTGAGCGCCGCCAAATTCGGTTGCATCTTCTGCCATGCGGGTTCGATCGCGAACAGCATGGAGAGTAGCGCGGCCAAGTCGTGGGTCTTTGGAAAACGCAGCCCCGCTTCCTGCAATCGCGCCTTCAAGTACTTTTCGGCGCACTGCTGACAATGAAAGCGAATCGTGTCAAAGCGAGACGGCTTACGAGACCGACGCAGAAGCAAGACGGCGTCGTAGTCGGCTTCGGCCGTTAGCACCCACTGCCGGGTTTGCGCGGTCATGAAGGATAATTCCTTTCTCCAGAACCTCGACGATATCGCGTCGTTGACGCCGTCGTTAATACGAGGTCCACGCGGCTCCATGTGGAGTTTACATTCGGCGCCGCCGGCGCACTCACCGTCGGCAGGCGGAATGGGGCCAAAAAGGTCAAACCCGAAACATTGAACCCATTTTTCGTCCCAATATCGCATTGGCTGAAAGGATCGTAAGTGTCAGCAGGACCATCGCCCAGACGCCAAGCGCGCTGGCGATATAAATTCCATCCCCGAGGCGCTGTGACAGCTCCAGTATCGCGCGTGTAATCGGGTAATAGGCGGACCGCTGGGCCAAAATCAGCGAATCGCTGACCTCCAGCATCGCAAAGGAAAAGGCAAGCAGTGCTCCCGCCAGCAGGCTTCCCGCGATGAGCGGAGCCGTAATCCGGCGAAGCACGGTCCATCGCCTTGCGCCGAGGTTGGCCGCCGCCAGTTCCAGATCCCGCGGCGTCTGCTGCAAACCCGCCACCGCTGATCGCACGACATAAGGAAGCCGCCGGGCGGCGTAAGCGAGCACGAGCACCAGAACCGGCCATTCCTGCACATCAAGAAACCACGGCATGCGAGCGCCATATCGAGCTTTGAGCTTGATGCTGATCGCCAGGTATCCGAATGAGAGAACCAGACCCGGCACGGCCAGGGGAAGCATGCAGAGCGCGTCCATCAGACCGCGTCCGGGCAGACTGCCCCGGACGATCAGAATCGCAGCGCCGAGCCCGACGATTACGCCAATGGCCGTCGCGAGCGACGCATACTCGATGGAGCGAATGACACTGGGAAAGGCGATCGCGTCCACCAGGACCTGGGTGTAGTGCCCTCCCGTGAATCCGCGCGGCAGGATCGATTGATACCAGCTTCCCGTCTGCGCGAAGCTGGTCAGGACCACCGAAAGATGAGGAACCACCGCCAGCAGGAAAACGGCCATGAAAACGAAAAACGCCGCGAAAGCGTGGAGACCGCGCAGGCGAATCGGAGTTGAACTCACAGAGGCTTTGGTGGTGCTCGCATCGACCAAACGGCCCAGGGCCACCTTCCCACCCAGATAGAGCAATGTTGAGGCCATGAGCAGCACGACGACCAGCGCATAGGGAATTGGGCTCGACGAAACCTCCAGGATCTGCTGAAAGACCTGCACCGGGGTGATGGTGTAAAAGTTGAAAATCAAAGGAGTGCCGAGTTCCGTGAAGCTCCAGATGAGCACGAGTGTCGAGCCGGCAAACAAGCCGGGGCGGATCAAGGGCAATGTGACACGACGAAAGATGGTCCAGCGGCTGGCGCCCAGATTTGCCGCCGCCATTTCGAGGGACGGATCGATATTCGCCAGCGACGCCTGAAGGTTGAGAAGCAGGATGGGATAAAGATTCAGCGCCTCGACGATCACGATGCCGGGGAGGCGGAATTTTCCGATCCAGTCGATCCCGAGCGGCGAGCCGCCGAAAATCTGCGTGAGCGGCCCGAACCGCCCGACCACCAGCCGCAACCCGATCGCCCCGACGAATGGGGGAAGAATCAGCGGAACCAACAGTAATCCGCTTAAGAGTTTTCGACCTGGAAATTCATATCGAACGCTGAGAATCGCAAGAGGAAGCGAAATGAGGAAGCCACACTTGTAACCGCGACGGCGACTCCCGCCGCATTAAACAGTCCGCGCACCAGCACCGGATCGTGAAAGATCAGGAGAAAATAATCGAACGTGAATTCTCCGCTTCTGCGATGAAAACCCGCGGAAACGATCTGCCAGATCGGCCAGAGCAGGAGGACGATGAAAAAACACAGAAGGAGCAAAGCGACTGCAATCTCGGAAACGCGGAAGCGACGCGATCGGCTCAGAATTGTGTGAAAAGAGGAAAGCGGTGTCATCCTTGAATTCATTTTTCAATACTTCCAAGCTCATTTGGGCCAGGCCCGTCACCTCGGCGTTGCGATGATGTGACGGTACCCGCAAAATTGCCTGAGTTCGGGTCCAGAACGACGTAAAACTCTGATTCACGACGTCGAAAAATAACGTTCACTTCACCATCAACTCGTGAGACCGCGACGGTATTGTGGCGAAGGCCAAGCTGTTTGGAGTGGGGCAAGGAAATCGCCTGATATGAAATCGTTTCCTTCTGATGGTCGAGGACGAGCTTCCACGGAATTAACACGCCTTCGTCCTTCGCGTTCTTCGATGTCGAATAGACGACATCAACCCCGCGTAGAGTAGTCGTCAGATTCGTTTTGGAAACACGAATGCAGATAACCGCGCGGAACTTCACATTTGGGAAAAACCCGGGAAGGAGCTCTCGTAATCGTGTTAAATCACGGTTGTCGCGAAGCTTCACCCTATCCCCCTCTTCGCCAAACCCCTGCGAGTCTGACAGGAACCAACCGTCGGCCGCCTCGGCGCCACCGCCGGAATCGGAAACCACCAGAAGCGGAAGATCGTCACCGGTTGCGGCTGTGCCAAGCTTATCGACAAGTGACATAACGCGAGAGAAATCTCGGTGCGCCAGATACGGGGAAATGTGTTTACGATAAATCGACCAGGACCCCCAGAGCGAGATCAATATAGCGAGAAGGGCGAACCAGCGAGTGCGCAGGATCGGCCAAGTTCGTGGACGCGACTGGTAGTTCAGCCTTTGTGTGGGTCGCATGAATCACCGATGACATCGAAAACTCGTGCAATGCCGCCCTGAAACGATTGCGCTATCGGGCGGCGCTTTCGACCGCCCGGTAATGCGCCCGAAACCGATTCCCCCAGTCGATCCGCAGCCGTGCGTTCCATTCGTCCAGGGAATCCGAGCCGATTCGTTTGCGCTGATCCACGATCGATTGCACGTCGCCGCGCTTGACGGGAAGCTCTGCCAAAGCGGCGATGAGTTGCTCGCGCCGCGCCGGGTCGGTCACGCGAAGAATCGCCGAATAGGCGGAGTTCAGCGCATCGCGGCTGTCGATCCAGGCGGCTCCCCAGAGCATGCGCGTTTCGCCGAAGTTGGCCATCCATTCGCCGCGCTCGTTGAAGCCGCGCGACACTTCGAAGGGATCGATGGTCGGCTCCCAGTTGGTTCGATCCTGATAAACGTCGCGGCGAATGGGCATGCGCCAGAGGCCGCGCTGGAGCGGGCCGCCGGGCACTTGCGCTTTGAGGATCCAGAGCCGCTGACCTTCCGGCGAGAGAAGGTATTCGACGAAGTGCGTCGCCACCGTCAATCGATCGCCATGGACTCCGGCCAGGATGGCCACCGGATCCGGCGTGATGGCGGTCGCGCCGGCAGGCAGCACGAATTGCGCCCGGGCCGATCCCACCACCTGCTCGGTTACGCGCGCGTAAAAGTCGATGGCCATTCCGGCGGCGGCATCGCCTCGGGCCACATCGTTGGGGACCTGCTCCGATGAGTCGGTGAAATACCGCGCGTTGGCGGCGATCAGCGCCAGCTTTCCCATGCCACGTCTCCAGCCCGTGGAGATCGCCTGCTGATAACCCTTGTCCTTTGTTCGCTGAGCGTTACTCCAGCTTTTGGCGGATGGATTTTGGTCGAGGAATTCCTGCTCGGTGTCCGCCATCGCCCGCTGGAGGACCATCATGTAGGCCACGGCCGCCGAGCCGCTGTGAGCGGGGTCGGCCAGCGTGATGAAACCTGCGAGCCGCTCATCCGTCAGGTCGTCCCAGCTTTGCGGGGCGGGAAGCTTTAGCATCGAGAAAAGCTGGGGATTGTACATGATCCCGAAACTGCTGAGACACGCGCCGATCCAGAGTGGTGTCGCTCTGCCGGTGGAATCAACTGTTGAATCGTAAAGTCGTACGCCCGCGAGTGTCGGCTCCGGGAACGCGGCCGACAGAAGTGTGGGGTTGAGCGGGATCGGCTGAAGAATTCCGGCCGGCTTGAGCACCTGGTTGAAGGAAAAATCTCCGCCGCCCCACACAACGTCGATATCGGTCGGCACATCCGCCGGGAGCTTGCCGGCGGGATTGCGATACGGTTCGAAAATGCTCTTGAGCTGCCGTTCAATGTCGTTGGTCCCCCCCGGCGTGCGGTAATCGAGCGAGACCGACTGCCCGTAATGTTCGATGTGCCAGCGATCAAACGCCACGGCAAACTCGCGACGAATGTCCTGATTGTCCGGCGTGATCACGACCAGCCGCGCGGCGCTCCCCAATGACTTGGAGCGAGACTGCGGCGTCATGATCACTATTCGCGCCACCAGCGGCGCGACCAGCACGAGCGCGAAGAGAATGATGAACGTATAGCGCCGCATGATGGCCGAACGGTTACCGATTGCATCGTCGTTTCGTGGCACGGGCATCCTGCCCGTGGCCGCGGTATTCCGTGGCAATCGGTGGTACTCCACCGATCCAGCAAGAGCCAAGCGTTCTTTTCCCCGAAAACAAAGAACGCTGCGCTCGTGCTTTTCTCGGTCGAGTACGACCGAGCCGGCGTGAGTACACGCCGCACGGGCTGGAAGCCCGTGCCACTTGAGTTCTGGAAACGCTCCTCAACTTCATTCCTTCAGCACGACAACATCATCCCGATCAAATTCAACGGATACCTGTTCCGGCAGATTCAGGCGAGGTGGCGTGCTGAGCGCCTTAATAGTCTTCCCGTCGACGGCAAACAGGTGCTCGCTCGATTCCCCCAGGAAAGTCGTTTCCTTCGTCCGGGCGGCGATCCGATTGACCCCATTTCCGCCGGGAATCAGCTCAGTGATCCTGACGCGTTCGGGACGGATGCTGACGAAGACCTTTTCCGACAACGTTCCATTGGCGCGTGCGAGCAATCGCCCGATCGGCGTATCAATTGAGACACTTTCCCCGTCGCGGCTCACGACGCTGCCGGGAAACAGATTCGTCTGGCCGATGAATTCCGCGACGAATCCGCTGCACGGACGGCCATACAATTCTGCCGGTGTCCCCACCTGTGCGACCCGCCCGGCCCGCATGACCGCGATCCGGTCGGCGACGCTGAGCGCTTCCTTTTGATCGTGCGTCACATAGATCGTTGTGAAGCCGGCGGTCTTGCAGATGCGGCGGATCTCGCCGCGCATTTCCAGCCGAAGGCCGGCATCGAGATTCGAGAGGGGCTCGTCGAGCAACAGACAATCCGGTTCGACGGCGAGTGCCCTGGCCAGCGCGACGCGCTGTTGCTGCCCGCCGGAGAGTTGATTCGGCTTGCGGCCGCCCAGCGATTCCATCTGCACGAGCTTGAGGACTTCGGCGACACGCTGGTCCTGTTCCCCGCGGCTCAGCCCGCGCACCTCAAGCCCGAACCGGACGTTTTCTCGAACGCTCAGGTGCGGCCAGAGGGCATAACTCTGGAAACACATCACGGCATTGCGATTTCCCGTGGGGAGCGCTGTGACATCACGATCGCCAAAAAAGATTCGCCCTTCGGTCGGCTGGTCGAGCCCCGCGATCAGGCGCAACAGCGTGCTCTTTCCGCATCCGCTGGGGCCAAGCAGAAAAAACAGTTCCCCCGCGGCGATGGAGAGGTCCACGCCGTCCAGCGCAGACTGCTCCCCGAAGCGCCGCGTGATCCGCTCGAGCCGAACCGGTGTCATCGCGCGGGATTCTAAGCGAACCGCTGCGCCGATTGGAAAGTTCACGCCGAATTTATGATTGAATCCCCCACCGCAAAGCCCCGCCCGGCGGGCTCACTTCAGTGAGCCGGTCGGCCAATCCAATTTCGCGATGAAGTGAAAAGTGAATGCGCCCCACCTGCATACGCAGCGCGCGTCTGCGCTTTCAGCGCCGCGCGCGTCAGCAATCGGGGCGCGATTCGAGAACAATGCTGTTGGAAATCTGGAACGTGATCAGGCGGCTTGTTCGATGCGGAGGATCTCGTCTTTCGCGAGGTGCCGCAGATTCTTTTCCGCGGCGAACCAGGCATCGGACGCCTGATCTGGCTGAAGACCCAGGACGGTTAACCATTCGTAAACATCCCCTTCGCTGACCGATTCCCCTTCGGCCGACGTGCGCAGGAGATTTTCTCGCACGCGGGCGAGATCGATCCAGACCCGGCAGAGGCGATCTTCGGTAAGGATTGAAGCGGTTTGCATGGCAGATTGTCGTGCCGCGAATGTCTACGCGTTTGGGCGGATGTATACCCCGTTGCTGATCGATTGAACAAATTCAAAGCGGATTCGGCACCCACCCGCCATAAAGCAACTTCCGTGCCGGGGGTGCGCGACAGAATTGCTTCCCCGTCTTCCAGTACTCTGAGAGGAGCCGCGCACGAAGTAAGCGGGAAAGTTCTCTCGCTTACCGAATGCTTTCCCGCTTACTTCGTGCGCGGCTCCTTCGGAGTCCCCGAATCACGATACGGGGCCGAGTTGCCGTTCGTAGAGCTGTTGATACGTTTCGCACGTTCGCAGCAGATCGTCGTGCTTTCCCTGGCCGACAATGCGCCCGCGATCCATCACAACGATCGTATCGGCGCTCAGAACGGTATTGAGGCGGTGGGCAATGACGAAGGTGGTGCGTTCGTGCAGCACGCCCTCAATCGCCTTTTGAATCAGGTTTTCGCTCTCGGCATCGACCTGGCTCGTCGCCTCGTCGAGAATCAGGATCGCCGACTTGCGATAGATGGCCCGCGCGATGCACAGCCGCTGCTTTTGCCCGCCGGATAATTGCGACCCCAGTCCGCCGAGCATCGTGTCATACCCCTGCGGCTTTTCCATGATGAAATCGTGAGCGAAGGCGCGGCGGGCGGCGGTCTCGATGTCGCGCGCGATGCCGTCGGATCGCCGTAAGCGATGTTCTCCGCGATCGTGGCGGGGAAGATCACCGAGTCCTGAGTAACGATGCTGATCTCCCGGCGCAACGATCGAAGCGTCACATCACGGATATCGACCCCGTCGATCAGCACGCGACCGGCTTGCGCATCGTAGAACCGCGGCACCAGGGCAAGCAGTGTCGTTTTCCCACTGCCGTTGCGCCCCACCACCGCCACGCACTGCCCTTTCGGCACCGTTAAACTCACATCGCTCAGCGCCGGCTGCGCACTTCCCGGATAGGCGAACGTCACGTTTTCAAAACGCACTTCGCTGCGCAACGGCGCGAGCTTGATGCGCGGGCGCTCGATGCCCGCCGCCGATATGTTGTGCGCATGTCCGTTACTGCCCGCCATCGCAAACTGAGATCCGTTTCCGCCGCCCGGCGTAATGCCAGTCACGGGCCGCTCGGTCGGCAGATCCATGATCTCAAAAATTCGGGCGGCGGCGGCGTTTGATTTCTGGAGCACGTTGCTCACCTTGCTCACGCGCCGGAGCGAATCCCCGATGCTCGCCAGGCAGGCCATGATGAGAAAAAAGCTGACGACGTTGAGCGTGCCGGTCACGAATACCATGTACGAGGCGAAGAGCACGACCATTCCGACGACAAAGAGCGTCAGCGTTTCGACGGTCGGCTCGCTGAAGCTGTCGATGCGGCTCATCTTCAGCGTCTCCTGGACGAGCTTGTCCATGATGCGCGTGTACCGCCGGCGCTCGAACCGCTCGGCGCTAGCCCCCTTCACGACGCGGATTCCCGCCAGCGATCCCTCGATCTGGCCGAGCATCGTCGAGGAATTCATCAGCGCCTTCTTGCTGGCGCGGCGCATCTTCTTTCCGAATTTTTTGATGACCGACAGCACCACCGGCGCGAAAAAGATGATGAAGAGCGTCAGTTTCCAACTCACCAGGAGCGCCAATCCCAGCGCCATCGCCGCCTTGACCGGCTCCTGGATGCTTTGCCCCAGAACTGTCTTGAATCCTTCGGCAAGCCCCTGCGCATCCTGCACGAGCCGGCTGGTTACATCGCTGGTTCCGCGAAGGTTGAAGCTTTCCAGCGGCGCATGAAGCACGTGATCGTAAAGGCGGCGGCGGATGTCGTTGACTGCGAGAATCGCCGCCTTGTCGGAGAGATGTTCCTGAAAAAACTTAACGACATTGCTGACGATCGCCAGTCCCGCGATGACCCCAAACGCCGCGGCGATCGCCTGCACTGGTCCGAGCGGGAAATGGCTGGCCACGCTTCTGGCCAGTGCCAGCCAGCGCGACACTTTTTTGAGTGGCAGCGCTATCTCCCGGGCAGCGTTGATCTGCACGGCAGGGCTTTGATTTTCCGGATCGGAAAGCCGGTGAAGAAGCGCGGAGGCCGTCATCCAATCGCTTGTCTTTGAGCCCGGGAGCATCAGTAAGTCGTATTTGGCCAGCCCGGCCCGCGCCGCCGTTCCGTCCGAGTCGAGGGACAGGATGCGAACTTCATTGACATCGTCGGCGAACTTCACGCCGATGCGCCGCTGCACGATCTCCCGGTCGGCCCAGCTCTGGATCGTGTCTCCCTTGATGAGCACGCGCATGATCGGAAGGAGCGTGCTGAGGCCGCCGGTCGTGGCGGCGCTGACGAAAATCGCGCAGGCGATGGAAATCACCACCAGCCGCCAGTACGGGCGCAGAAACTGCGTTGCCCGCCAGAAATCGGCGGTTCCCTTGGTCTTTGCCTTGGCGGAGGAACGAGAACTCATGCGGGGGCGGTTTCCATGTCGATGAAGGGTTTATCGGACGTTGAGAGCATCCAGTATAACTTTTGCCAATGAAGATCCCACTTTCCCAACCGGATATCACGCAGCGCGAGATCGACGCCGTCGTTGACGTGCTCCATACCACGACGCTTTCGATCGGACCGAAGCTCGATCTCTTCGAACAGGGATGCGCCAAGCTCGCCGGCCGGCGTCACGGCGTCGGCGTCTCTTCCGGCACCGCCGGGCTCCATTGCGCGATGGTGGCGGCGGGCGTGAAGGAAGGTGACGAAGTCATTACGACGCCCTTCTCCTTCGTCGCGTCGGCCAATTGTATCCTTTATGTCGGCGCCAAACCGGTCTTTGTCGATATCGATGCGCAATCGCTCAACATGGACGTGGCCAGCGTGACCGCCGCGGTCACGCGAAAACCAAGGCGATCGTCGCCGTCGAAACATTCGGACATCCCGGCGGAATGATCGAACTGGAGCAACTCGCCCAGAAACATGAGCTGGTGCTCATCGAAGATGGGTGCGAGGGATTCGGCGGACGCATCGGCGAACGCCCCATCGGCTCATTCGGCCGGGCCGGCGTCTTCGCTTTCTATCCCAACAAGCAGATCACCACCGGTGAAGGAGGCATGATCGTCACCGACGACGACACCTTCGCCGCGACGTGCCGCGCCCTCCGCAACCAGGGACGTGAAGGAATGGCCTGGCTGGCGCATCAGCGCCTCGGCTACAACTATCGCCTCAGCGAAATCAACGCCGCCCTCGGCGTGGCGCAGATGGGCCGCCTCGAGGAAATCCTCGAAGGCCGCCGGCGTGTCGCGCAGCAATACATCGAACGGCTCATGACCAACCGGTATCTGATCCTGCCGACGCTGCAGGACGATACGCACGTGAGCTGGTTTGTCTTCGTCGTCCGCCTTAATGACCTGTTCGATCCGGGAGATCGGGACGACGTGATGATCGCGCTCCGCAAAGCCGGCATCGGCTGCAACAACTATTTTCCCCCGATTCATCTCCAGCCGTACATGGTCGAAAAATTCGGCTTCAACCCCGGCGATTTTCCCCTTTGCGAATATGTCTCCGCCCGCACGCTGGCGCTTCCGTTTTTCGGCGCCATGACGACGAAACAGATCAATACGGTCTGCGACGTGCTTGAAAAGATCCTCGAAGCGACGCTCGTCGGGAAGAGCAATCGCTTTTGAGTCGAGGCCAGGCCCGTCCCCGCAAAGTGGAACAACATCCGCCAACAGACGCCGCTCCCCCTGAAAACTTTTTTATATTTTTATAATTATTAACTGGCATTTCAAAGATCGCCGCTGAAAATAGGCGCCTTCGTGGCAGCGGGAAGGTTGCCGGGCATGGGAAAAGGGCGTCACTTTTTTCTTTCAGGTGTGGAAATCATTTCTAAAGGGAGTTCTTATGCGCAATCGCTTGTGCAAGTTGAACGGGTTGGTTTTGCTTTCGCTCCTCGCCTCCTTCGCGACCGCTGCACCGCCGGCGAAGATGATCACCATTAACCTCGACTTTAATAATGCAAATAAGATCAAGGATTCGGATGGGGTACTGGAGCAATGTGCGGTCTCGGGGTTGACCGACGCGCAACAAACGGCAATTCAGACAACGGTCCAGAAGAAGTATGAAGACGTGTATGGCGCTGGAAAGGTAACGGTGAACATCCTGCCGGCAATCGGCCCGCCGCCCGCTTCCGACGGGACGATCGTCTTTACCAACTCGACGGCCCCCGGCGGAGAATATGGCGACGCCGGTGCAGCGAACGGACCCACTCTGGTTTATCTCAAGCAGTTTTCCAACGATAAGTTCGACATCACCAAGATCGGCAACTACGCCGGTGAAACCGCATCCCACGAGGTGGGTCATCGCCTCGGTGTCGCCCACAACGGAGAGAAGAACACGCTGATGTCCAAAGGAAGTAATGTAACCCAGGCGCAGCGGGAAGCGGACGGGCGTTCCTTTCTTGCCGCCGAAGCAAAGAAGATCCTCGATAACAGCAAGCCTGGAGGCGGCATCAAGAAAGACTCCCCGCTGCAGGGGACTCCCGCCCCGGCGCCCGGCAGCGCACCGAGCCTGGGATGGATCTCCGGCCACAGCGCCATGCCTCCTCCCATGGATCCGAACGGATTACATCCCGATCGCGAGGACGACAGCCCATGGGACTCCGAGGTCAGCTTAAGGGGGGCCGCGCCTGGCATGGCGACTGACCTGTTCCAGGTGGGCTACATCAACAGCGACAACGAGTTCTTCCAGGTAGCCGATCCCTTCGTCAGCTTTCCTGACGGATCGGTCGCGAATTCCATGTACATGAGCACGCAGGGGGGCTCGTTTCTGACCGCAGACATGGCGTTGTACGATTCGACAACCGGATTGGTTTACGATTACTCAAAGTATGGAACCGACATTGCCCTGTCAGAGGTTAATCCCAACAATTCCGCCACGTTCCTCCAGGCAGACGTTGGATTCAATGTGCCGGGATTTGGAAGCGCTGACGTCAATCTGGACGCTGACTACGCGGCAACCGGCGAAACGACGACCGGCGGATTTGTACCCGTCCCGGAACCGACGATGGCGGCGGTGGGAATGCTGACGGTCGCACTGACGCTGGCGCGGCGGCGACCCCGCTCCAGAGCGGCGGCATAACGAGTTCATTTGCCACTAACGCAGTAAAGATTGTGTTCGCCGCGATAGTACATCCGCTCACGGTCGAAGATCGGCGTGCTTTCGGTAATTTCCTGCCGGCCTTCGCGGCCGACGCTTTCGATGACGTTCTTGGCGATTTGCTCGTAGGGCGTTCCTGGCTTGAAAACGATCGTTTCGCCGCGGTTGGCGGCGCCGCAAATCCGGCCATGCGACCCATCGACCGGCCGAGATGAGTTGCTCCTGCCACCGACGCTCGACAGGGCGGACGAAAATGGCCTCGACCATGAGCATTAGCGAAAGTAATGACAACCAAACAATTGCAGCACACACGAGCAGGCCCGCGTCGAGGCCCAGGGGCACATAGAGTTCCCCGGGGCCATAAAGGATCAACACCACGATGACAGGAAGCAGCGTAACGGTGACTGCGACCCATAGGACACGCTTTCCCGCCGACGAATGCTGCGTATCCGGGTCGGCTCTGATCTCTGGCGAACCTTCCGACTCGGTCGACATGGTTCAAATTGTAAACCAGTGCGAATCGGTGTGTCAGCAATGCGGATTCA
Organism: uncultured Phycisphaerales bacterium; assembly: GCA_963754335.1. Taxonomy (GTDB): domain Bacteria; phylum Planctomycetota; class Phycisphaerae; order Tepidisphaerales; family Tepidisphaeraceae; genus JBBSDP01. The sequence continues at coordinate 67,208 of CAVWFQ010000003.1, read as the reverse complement.
GGCAGTACGTCTTATGAACTGACCGTGAGCAAGCGGCCATCCAAACTCGATCGGAAAGCCCAGGGATTTCGAGCGTCGCCGCCGCTCGCCGCGCCGAATTTTGCAAAGCAGAGCGTTATCCATCTTGGTGGCGACGTCACTGCTCATTTCCGGCAAAGTGGGCTGGGAAGGTCTCTCCATCAATATTTCGGGATTGAGTTCAAGCAAAGAGAGTTGTGTCAGCAGGTCCTCGCTCGCGCCGGGGGAAATGCGGTGAATTGCACCGTTTCCGACCTCCACGCCGTCATCTGGGAGCGCGTTGGCGACGGACGGATTCGCGGGAGCGCGCCATCGCAACGCGCGGGCTTCCGAAAAATCGCCGAGGCGATCGCCGCTGTCGCGCAAATCGATCTTCGGCGCGTGCGTCCGACGTCGCGGCTGGCAGATTTGCTGCCTCTGCGCGGGCGGCGTGCGACATGGGACCAGTTACGAAAGCGATTCAGTTTCAACGAGTATGAGCTTCGCCCGCTCGTTTTGCCCTATGCGGTCGAGATGGCGTGCAGCGTCTGCTTCAGGGCCGTTTACATCGGCGTGTATGCCCTGCTGTTCCTGACGATGACGCCCTGGCTGGATCGGCTGAACGTGCGAATCATGCCCCGCTGGTGGAACGTCGGACTCTCCATGGGCGTCGTATTCATCGTACTTCCATTCCTGACCAGGATGATCAACCGATTGATCGCACCGCTCAGGCGCTGTATCCCGCCGGAAACTGCAACCGTCCGCGAGCTTATGCAGTCCGTCTGGCGGCGACGGATGGATCGCTGGCGGACGCCCGTCGATTGGACCGAAGCGCTGACATGGCAGGCGCTGCGGCAGATTCTGCACGACCTGGACGATGCCCCACGCACCTTGAAGCGATCCACACGATTGATCATCGATCCGCCCGGCCGCTCGGGTTGCGAATTCTGCGGCTATGACCTGCGTTCGAGCATCGGCCGCTGCCCCGAGTGCGGCATTCCCACGCGCCCGCAACGTATTCCCGAATCCGTGCGCGAACTGCTGCATCCTGCTCTCACTTTTCGTTCGGCGTTAAAGTTCTGTGGGTACCAGGTCCGTAGAGTGATAGGTGGACCTCTCATTGCCGTCGCGATCGGCGCGGTCATGATCGAATTGCGCTGGTGGATCCCCGTGGGTTGGGTACTGGCGACAGTGGGCTGCTGGATGGCGCTCCGCCGCTTGGCTAACTGGAGGGCGTTCAGGAATGAAGCCGCGGTTTGGCAGAAAGCGCTGTGCCCGCATTGTGGATCCAGCCTTCATCATCATTCGATCCGACGCAAGCAGATGATACGGCATTCGCTTAACTGCGGCGGCTGCGGAGTCCGTTACGATCTGAGCGTTCCGATTCGCGTCAAGAAGATGCTGGCGGCAGGAGCGGCTAACCCGAATAGCCCCACGGCCCTTCCGGTTTGATTGATCGCGACCAGCAGGCGTCGAATGGGTCTTATAGTTACGGAGCGCATGAAGTTTCAGATCACCCAAGGTTTTCGATCCGGAGACGCCTCCATTCTTCCGACTTGCCCGAATCGAGATCAAATCCCATTTCAACCGCAAAGCTGACCTTGCTGACTCCCTTATATTTCGACGGGGTGATGAAATTCGGGGGGGCGCTCGGTTTGGTAGGGTCAAGACCGGACGTAAGGCATGGAGACACGTAGCCGCATTCGGCTAGTTCGACGTAGCCACGTTCTTCCTTACGCCTCCCACCCGGACGATAACGAAAACCCTCAGCCAGTCGCGGTTGCGGGACTTGCATTTGAAGTGCAGGCATACGTTCCAGCGGCCCGTCGCCGGCGTTGCGAGTCCGGTGCGGTATTCGCCACCGTCGCCCGCTTCTCTTTCCATTTCGTCTTCGGTCATTTGCTCGAGGGTTCCGCCGTCGGCGTCAGCCCAGACCGTCTTGAACGAGACGGGCCAGTACAGGCGAAACATGGGGCGATCGGTTTTGAACGACCAGAGAATGATGCCGGGGCCTTCGCCGGCGATCGGGCCGATTTTGCCCGTCACGAGAGAGGCGGCCAGATCAAATTTGTAGACCTGCCTTTGTGCGATCCCACGCCGCCAGAATTTACGGTCGCGTCGAAACCGAAGTAGGGCGCCGAAGCCGTATAAAATGAATGCCGGCACAAGGATTACCGCAATTCCCGGCGCGACTTTTTGCCTGAAGAACCATGCTCCGGCGGCGAAGAGAATTACAGCGACGAGTGACAAGTATTCCGATCGCATCCGCACGAACGGATTGTATCGCCCGGAATGTGGAAGTGGCTAAAATGACCGATTGCCGGGCGTGTGCGTGACGGAATCGGCGGCAGAGTTCCTTCTCCCGCTCCCAATATCGCATCCACACAAATCGAGCTCCAGGGAAGCGTTTGTGTTTCTTCGCGTCCGTCGCGCCTTCGCCGCGATCTGAAGTCAGGGATCGGAATAAACCGCGAAGGCGCGAAGCCGCGAAGGAAACGAAGAGAAGGTGAAATGGCGATGTGAATTCGATTTTTGATTTCAATTCTTCGCGTCTGGCTTCGCGCTCTTCGCGCCTTCGCGGTAAACTAAATTAGGTTGGAACATGAAATGCGAGAGAAAGCGAATGACGGTCCCCTTAGATATGCGGCTGATGGTACTTGGATTCCTGCCCAGAAGATTCGGCACGCCCACGGAGCGAGGGAGAAATCTTTTGGGTCGCCGAATCCGTGAGGCACCGAGCGGCGCCGCAACCTTTTCCTTCCGGACAGACGATCAAACCTGTTTTCCCCACAGCGAAACCGGACGAAACCGAAATTCCTTCATCCGGTGGATCCTCGGAAGCTCCCTGCCTTCGGCGGCCATCCGCTTTCTCGTCCGGCTGAGAAGTTTTTTGAGGGAGTCGGTTCGGATGCCGAAGACCTCCGCCAGATTGCGACGGGTCGTCGGGATGTTGTGGGCGGCCCGGTAGTCCATCAACTCGACCAGACGACGTTGTTTTTTGGTCAGCACGGAAATCTTGTCCCTCTATCTATATGCGCTTTTGGCGGTCATTTTTGCATTTTGGCAATGGTAGCGTCGGGCAGAGTTGTTCGCAATATGTTCGGCATCAAGCAGATACGATTTTTTGTAGATTTTCGATTTTGCTCCGAAAGCTCAGCAACAGGGAAGGTTTTTTCGAAGGAGCCGCGCACGCAGTAAGCGGGAAAGTGCTCGGCGAACGGGAAAACAATCCCTTACTGCGTGCGCGGCTCTCAGTCTCGATTTTCCCATGACTCGCTGAGTGTCGATTACAATTGTTCCTCTCACGATGGAGGAACATATGCGTCGCTCAACCGGCTGCTTTCCCGCTTACTTCGTGCGCGGCTCCTTCGATTCCTGCGCGGTTGCCGCGCTTGATCCATTTCCCCCCCGTCCGTACATTGCCGCGACTTTGCCGGGCGGTGCGAAATGAGCGAAACACCCGTCGGAATTTCACTGCTGGGTTGCGGAGTTGTCGGCTCAGGCGTGGTAAAAATCCTCGCCGATCAGGCGGAACTCCTGCACGGCCGGACCGGCCTGCGCTTTGATCTGCGCCATGTGCTGGTGCGCAATCGCGAGCGGCAGCCGGCCTCCCTTCCGATCACGATCGATCCTAAAGTCGCAATCGATGACCCGCAGGTCAAAATCGTCGTCGAACTCATGGGCGGGACCAGCGTCGCCGGGGAATTGATCGAACGCGCCCTGCGGCAGGGAAAGCATGTCGTCACGGCCAACAAGAGCCTGCTGGCTCAGCGCGGGCCGGAACTGTTTGCCCTGGCGCGAAAGAACAAGGTGTGTATCGCCTTCGAAGCCAGTTGTGGCGGAGGGATTCCGATCATCGACGCCCTCTCGCGCGGGCTGATCGCCAACCGGATCGACGCGCTGGTCGGGATCGTCAACGGCACCTGCAATGTCATCCTCACGCGCATGACGCGCAACGGATGGTCTTATGACCAGGCGCTGGCCGAGGCGCAGAAGCTGGGCTTTGCCGAGGCCGATCCGACGCTCGACGTGTCGGGACGCGATGCGGCACAGAAACTGGCGCTCCTGGCCGGGCTGGCGTTCGATGCGCGAATCGCCGAGCAGGACATCCATGTCGAGGGGATCGATAAGATCAAGCCGGCCGATATCGAATTTGCCCGGGACCTGAATTACGTCATCAAGCTGCTGGCGATCGCCGAGCGAAGCACTGACGGCCGACTCGCACTGCGCGTGCATCCAACGCTCGTCCACAAAGACGATGTTCTGGCGGAGGTAAGCGGGAGCTTCAACGCCATCAGCGTTTATGGACACGCCCTCGGCCACGCTCTCTTCTACGGTCGCGGCGCAGGACAGATGCCCACCGCCAGCGCGGTGGTGGCCGACCTGGTCGGCGTTGCGCTGGGAACCACTCCCGCAGCATTCGAGCGGCTCCACATCTATCCCGACTCGGCACCCCCGGCGAAAGTTTTGCCGATCGAGCAGCTGCAATCGCGCTATTACCTGCGCCTGACGGCCCGCGATCTGCCGGGGGTGATGGCGCAAGTGGCGCAGGCGCTGGGGGACCACCACATCAGCCTCTCGGCGATCCTCCAGCATGAAGCCGCCGATGGCTCGCAGTTTGTGCCGGTGGTGATCACCACCCATCGCGCCAGCGAAGGATCGGTGCGAGCCGCGGTGAAAGCGATCGATGCGTTGTCCACAATCGAACCGCCGACTGTCTGCCTGCGTGTGATCGACCAGCCGCGGGAGTTTGGAACAGGATAAGTAATCGCCCGTTGCGATTTATTTGACTTACCTCAACTTGATGGACATCCCATAGAGCAGGCACCGTATAATTATCTGCACTCCATCGCTGACGAATTAAAGTCGCAGTCTGATCGCGTGCGCAATTTAATCGGCGACGCTCATTGGTTGTCGGATGGCCGGCACAAGGAACACCTCCTGACCGAGTTGGTGCGGCGTCACCTCCCCGGGTCGATGATTGCTGCGCCCGGGTTCGTAATCGGGACGGCGCGAGGCGCAGAATCTAGCAGAGAGCAAGACCTGCTGGTCTTGGACACGAGTATCGAAGCACCGATATTCTATCAGGGTAATCTTGTCGTCACATTTCCCTCTGCGGTTATTGCGTCCATTTCCGTAAAGACCCGAATGGACAAAGAAACCATACGTAGTGCGGTTGAGGGATTGAATTCTGTACGCAGCGTTGTTGCCGACCATTACGATCCGGCGGAACGCGAGCCGCTTTGGTGCGGCGCATTCTTTTACGAAGAGCGAAGTTCTGCTTTCCGCAATCTCAAAGTTACGATGGAGAACATTGGCCGAGCCTTATGTGACTACCCTGTTCGCCGCCCAATCATCCCAACGGTAGGCGTCCCCGGACCAGACCAATTCGCGACCGCCTACAATCTTGTCGTGCGCTTCGCTTACGATTCTGACGAAAGTGGCGAGTCGAAGTCAGTGACGCTGATGCCGCATGATTGCGAGGGGCTAGCGTCGTCGATCTTCATCGCTCGGCTACTGTCCCACATAGCGACGGTTCGAGGAACGACGCACTCAGCCTTCGCGCAATTCGCCGACACACCGATGCGCCAAATCGATGGCGGCCCGTTCAAATATTCCTTCTAGAATCTTACGCTTCGTCAATCGCCGTTGGACCGCCAAAAGAGAATTGAATATATGCTTGGACGGTTTGGCCCTCGTCGGCCCACCTTCCGCCACGTCGTATAGGAAAGTCCCAGTGAAGATCTTCGACGTACAAGAGCAGACGATCCAAGCCGCGCTTTACAACGCCTTGAACCCGGCGATATCCACCACGAGGCTCGGTCAACAAGTCTCTGGGCGCAAAAGAAAATCGTAGGAAAGCCCGGACCGCCGAGCTTGCTGGAAAATATTATTTGCATCCGCCCATTTCCCTTGATGCGCAAAGGCCAAAGCCCTCAGATATTTATAGAAAATGTCGTCCCGCTTTTCAGCGGCGAAAAGCACAGCGGAACTAAAGTCACCAACTAGATCCCAATCAATGACGTCAAAGAAACTGGGTTTGCCGCGCGAAACCTCCCAGCGATAGTAAATGTGTAACGCAACCTCGAATAGGGCTGGAATCGGCTGCAGCCCCGACACGCGCACGGTGGCCATCGCCTCTTGGCAGTAGTCCATCGCAGCCTTGAACATGCTCCCTTTAAGATGGCTGAGGGCTTCTTGGAAAAGCCGCCGGCCGACTAATACAAATCCCTCTTGCCTCTTTCGCTCGGCCCACATTTTATCCGCGTCACGGCGAAGATCTTCATGCGTTCCAATACGCATCAGTACTTTATCACGCACTGCCTCAAGCATCTCAACGTCCTCGCGTATATGGGCAGGTCGTGAAAATTCATTTCTCAGAAGCAAAATCCCGCGGTCGACGTCAGCGACGGCACGGTTGATTAAACTAAAAGTGTCTGGATTTGACGCACTACCGAGTTCGTCGGCTAGTTCCGCCATAAGATTGGCTTGTACATGAACTGTGTGTGGACTGAAAAATCCCGTCGATCGTGCCTTGTTCAGATGATCAAGCGCAGCCGCGGCACCGCGGTTAAACTCGACCCGCTTTTGCACTACAGACTGCACCGCAGTTGCCGCAATGGACGTGTGAATGAATTCATTCCGCTCGGGCCGGGCTGCCTGCGGCGAATTAGCTGTTGCAAGGGCTTCCTCCAAGACTAGGCTCGCTGCAACTGGATCGTTCCCCTTATTTTTAATCCACAGCCCCTTGTGGTGAAGTAGCGTTTTGTCCCGTTTGGGAAGTCGCATTGATCGCGGCGTCGAAAAGATGGAGCCCATCGGAATAGTCAAGCTGCGCGAGGAGTTTGTTCGACACAAGGATCTGCGTGCAAAACCGCTGGTATACCGGGAGCGTTCCGTCACATGCGCGTAGGAGCTTTGAGAGAACTGCGACTTCGCCGGTATGGTGCAGTCCTAGTCCGTTTATCGCCTCAACCAGTAGCCGAGTCACGATAATGTTGCGCGGGCGATAGCAAAAGGTATCTCGCTCTAGAGACTTTTCTGAGTACAAGATCCCCCAAGCGGCCGCTCCTGGTCCCGCAGCATCAAGCCATTCTCGATAGTCGACCCCTAATGCCGAAACGAGGACCTCAATAGGCAGGGGAGAACGGTAATAATCGGCGACCGCAACCATTTCATAAGCCGTCTTTAGCACGTCGGTTGTTTGCTTAACCGTGCCGAGAAGAATTTTGCTTAGGCTTGCCGTATCTCCGAGGCGGAAAAATTCTTGCCTGACTGCTGTTGCAATCGCGGCACAGTGTTGCCGGCAGAAGAAAATGCAGCATACTTAGCGTGTCGTCTGCATTCCGCGACTTTGCTCCATTGACCTCGGCTGCCGCTTCTTCGTCACTTGAAACAATCCCGAGTCGCTTCAAATATTCGGGTAGAGATCCAAATTCCACGTCGTCGAGATTCGCGGGCATTGCGACTTCGTCTGCCACCGGCAGCGATCCGACAAGCCGCTCACGGTCTTCTGCAGTAGTCCAATCGGTAGTCCGGACTCCGACGACAAACACTACTTCGACATTCCGATTCCGCGCCGCTGTTGCGACATCCCTTGCCGCAGCAGAACCAAACGCAACCGGGTCATCGAGAAAAATAATAATGCGGCGGCCCGCGAACTGCTTGATGGCAAATAAAGTGCGAAAGATATCGACAAAGACTGCTTGAGCATCCGAGAAAGTCCAAGGTGTCAACCAGAGCACAGGATGTCCCGCTTGCGCAAGATCGAATGCGACGCAGCTTCAACACCATCGTTTTCCCAGACGCGGCGGTGCCCGTGAGAACGACCGCGGAAAACTCGGAATACCGATCTGCAGCAGCCTGTTCGGCAGCAGTTTTGATGACCTGAGCGACGCTACGTCCGAAGTCGAGGTCGTAGGCGAATGGATCCCACTGCGGAAGCGCAGGCGAAAAGAGCAGGTCATGCAAGAGGTGCGATTGGTCACGGGAGATTCGCGGTTTGAGCTGGCTATTAACGACGGTAAGAAAATCAGCGAATTGCTCGAGGGCAGAAAATGGATCAGTGCTTGTGGAAATCTCCCTCGCGCTTCCACCGCCGAACGCTGACTTCTCAGCCCGCTCTACTTCCCTGACGAATTCGCCCGCAGTCGCCTCTAGCACCACGTGCTTGGTGCGCGGCCACAACAATTCCGAGATTCGCCGGTTAAGTCCGATTGGATCCTCAGCGAGAAATACTATTGCTGACACACTTAACGAGCGATCACCCATGTCAGCGAGCAACTCGAACAGCATCGGTGCGTATTCCGCCATCCCCAAGCACAAAACAGGACCGCGTTTGACACGATCTACGAAAGTCTTAATCGCATGATGCCAGTTTCGGCGGCGGCGTAGGTAGCTCGTGGTTGAAACCGCCGCATCCGGCTGATCAATTGCGCCGAGCAGTTTGAAGGCAGGTATGGTGCGTGGGAGTGGAGCCTGGGCTAAGTCATTGAGCACCGTGATAAGCGATCGCGCGGGGCGACGGACCTCGGCTTCCAGTTGGATGCTGCGCTCAAGTGCGTTGTCCTGGCAAAACGATAGAATTCCTTTCCAACCGACTTTTGACAGCGTCGTCAACTGAGGTGCGGAGACGGCCTGCGCAACGACGGAATTCAGGCGAGACCTTTAGTTCGGTGTCACCAATTCCTTTGTCGATGGCGCGATCCCATACCTCGAACACGGTGTCCGAGCCCTCAACCCCGATTTCTCGCGCGAGGTTTATTGCCCAATCTCGAATCACTCCCGGGTAAAAAGCGAATCCCGGACCAATGATCAGCCCGGGAGCGCCTGAAGAAGACCCCCGACGGCGTCCTTGGCGATTCGAATGACGCGGGTCTTCGGTTCGTTTGTATCCACTCTGGCTCCTCGAACAATTCGCTATCGCTTTAATCCGTCTGGTCTGAACCGTTGACTCAGCCGCGTATCGCGGTAGGCCTGCATAAGATTCCCTATCTTTCCACCAAAAGGCCGCAGGCTCAAGCCTCCGTAGCCGCGATATGGGACCTATGCCAGGCGGCCGATCGGATGCTGGCGAAATCAGCAAAGCGCAAACTCTACAAAAATGGCGCTTTGCGGGAGTCAAATTACCAACTCACATTCACGTGGCAATTGCCTCACATCAGCCTCTCGGCGATTCTCCAGCACGAAGCCACCGATGGCTCGCAGTTTGTCCAGGTGTTGATCACCACGCATCGCGCCAGCGAAGGGTCGGTGCGGGCCGCGGTGAAGGCGATCGACGCGCTTTCGACGATCGAGCCGCCGACGGTTTGTTTGCGCGTGATCGATCAGCCGCGGGAATTTGCAGCGGGTTAAATTTCCTCCGCGTCTACGTGATCCGGGTCCACAGGACCCGGCGTGTTGAAACACAGATGCCGCTCAATCACGCCGGGTCCTGTGGACCCGGATTCTCTCGATCGACCGTTACACCTTCGGTTCCCAATTCTTCTCATACGTGCGCGTCCATAATTTCTGTGCGGCGGGATTGTCGCGAATTTGACCGGTTGCGGGATCGCAATCAATCGCGCCGCCGGTCCGGTAGGCGATATTTCCCAGATGACAGAGGAGCGTGCTCTTGCGCGCCTCGTCCACATCGGCGTGTGGTTTTGCGCCGGTGCGAACACAATCGAGAAAATTCTCCAGGTGCGGCGCGTCATCCGGATGGGCCGGTCTGTTGTTCCATCAATTTTCCGTCGGGATCGAAGAGGCGGTAGCCGCCGGTGTCGATGACGAGGGAGGCTTTGTCGCCGTAGAACTCGATGCCGAAGTCGAGGCCTTCGAATCCGCGCGGATGGCAACTGCGCCCTTCCCAGATGATGGTCTTGTCGCCGAAGTCATAGGTGACGCTGAGCGTGTCGGGGGTCTCCTGATCGTCCTGGAAGAAGTAGCGCCCGCCGCCGGCGGTGACGTGCCGCGGATAATCGACGCCGAGGCCCCACCGGCAGACATCGAGCGCGTGGACTCCGTTGTTTCCCAGCTCGCCGGTGCCCCATTGCCAGAACCAATGCCATTTGTAGGGGGCGACGTTTTCCGTGTAAGCAGTGCGCGGCGCGGGACCCTGCCACAAATCCCAGTTCAGCTCCGCGGGAATGGTCGCCGGCGTGCGGCGGCCGGTCGCAAGGCGGTTGTTGTTGTACCAGCCACGGCTGACGCGAACGGTCCCGATCTCGCCGGAGCGCACGCGCTGCACCGCTTCAATGTTCCGGGGCATGGAGCGCTTCTGCGTGCCGTGCTGAAAGATGCGGCCGGATTTGCGGACGGCTGCCATCAGCATCTCCCCCTCGTGTGGATTGTGGCAGCACGGTTTTTCAAGGTAGACGTGTTTCCCGGCGGCGCAGGCCAGGATGGCGGCGGGCGCGTGCCAGTGATCCGGCGTGGCAATCGCCACCGCGTCCACCGCAGCATCGTCAAAAATCCGCCGCAGATCGTTGACGACTTGAGGCGCGGCGCTCTGCATTTTCGTCGCCGCGGCCGCGGCAAGCTTCGCGTGAGTCGAGTCGACATCACAGACGTATTTCACGACCGCTCCCGAAAGCGAACCGAATTTCGTCGCCAGCGCCGTCCCCCGACTGCCGGTTCCGATGACGCCGATTGCCAGGGGGCGGGGAATCTTTTGGGCGGGCGCCGTGTCCGGTTGAGTGGAAGGTGGTTGAGCGCCCCTGGCGCTCAGCGCGGCAAGTGATGCGCCGGTGATCGCGATGGCGCCGAGAAATTCTCTGCGATTGGTAGTCCGTTTCATTTTGACTCCATAGACGACGAACACGACGGGGCAGAGCGGCGCGGGAGGTCGCCGGATTGCCGCAGGGCTGGGCCGCCGCGCCGCCCCGTATTGGGTGCGCGCTTTGTAAACCCGCGCGCTACCGATGCGGGGCGACGCGGCGGCGGCGGTTGGCATCTCTCGGCGCATTGTGGCGCCGCTTTGCCCCGTCGTGGTGAATCACGCGCGATCATGCACTGTTGCCCTGCGATTGGATCCTCCGCCCAGCGCAGCTTCGCTGAGCGCGATCGCGGGTTGAGCTTTTGCTCCGCATGGTCAGCGATGACTGGATCGGGACTTATTTTCTGATACACGCCGGCGCTGAATCCGTCGCGGAAAGCGCTTTTCACGCGCCGGTCTTCGCCACTGTGAAAGCTGATGATCACAGCGATGCCTCCGGGCTTGAGGCAATCGGGAATGATGCTCAGCAGGCGATCGAGGTTGGCCAACTCGCGGTTCACGAGAATGCGCAATGCCTGAAAAGTGCGGGCCGCGGGATGGAGCTTTGCGCCGGCGGCGCGCTGGAGCGTAAACCGGCGGGCCTCGCAGATGATCGCGGTGAGGTCCTGGGTGGTATCGATCGGCCGGATCGACCGGCGCTGGACGATGAGCCTGGCGATGTCCGGCGCGTCGGTTTCGTCGCCGAGTTCGAGAAATGCCTGCGCCAGCTCGCGCTCGCTCATGCGGTTGATCAACGTGGAGGCGGGCTCGCCGCGCGTCGGGTTCATTCGCATATCGAGCGGCCCGGGTTGTCGATAAGAGAATCCGCGCAACGGGTCATCGATTTGCGGGCTGGCCACGCCCAGATCGGCCAGCACCGCGTCCACCTTCTGGATACCCGCCTGCGATAAAACAGTGGCCAGGGCCGCAAAATTATTGTGGAACAATTCGAATGTTCCGCCGGTGGCCTGGAGCTTCGGCCGGGCGATTTCAATGTTGGCCGGGTCGAAATCGATTCCGATCAATCGGCCGCCGGGGCGGATGCATTCGAGAATGGCCGCCGAATGGCCGCCGAGGCCGAGGGTGCAATCAACGATTGTTTGTCCCGGCCTCGGATCGAGCAGATCGAGGACCGGGCCGAGGAGCACGGGGACATGTCTGGTTTCGCGTTTCATCAGGAGCCGCGCACGCAGTAAGCGGGAATGTTCTGTCGAATGCCGAGCACTTTCCCGCTTACTTCGTGCGCGGCTCTTTGGGCGGCGTACAACCAATGTATACGAGCCGCGCATTGAATGCCCGAGGCGGTCGCGATCATGATCCCCCCAGACGGCCGCCGCTCGAATAACTGCTGCTTTTCAGGCTTTTGGCACATTGATGTCTCGCGGCATATCGAATGCTCTGGGGTGCGTAGCAGATTCGGCAGTTCAAAAAGACTTCTCCCTCTCCCGGTACTCCGGGAGAGGGCGCGGGGTGAGGGTCTTCAACGCGTGATCGCGGAAGACCCTCACCCCGACCCTCTCCCAGAGTACTGGGAGAGGGAGAGGGAACTTTGCCGTCGCTCCCGACCCCTTTTTCCGGAAGGCATTTATGAAGTGCAAAGCGTTACTCCTTGCCGTCGGCGCCTTCGCGATCTCGGCCGGCGGCTGCGCCGTTGGCCCGTCGCAGCGAACCGGCGCTGGGAACGACTATTCGAAATTTGTGCTGGCGCTCTACAACGACCCGGGGGATTATTCGATGGGACGCCGGACGGTGGAATTTCCGATCTCCATGGCGGTGGCGCAGATCGGCGAGGTTGCGCCGGATTCGGCGATGGTGACTCTTTTGCGCGACGGGCACGAGGTATTTCGCAGGATCGAGCCGATCCCCGCGCCGATGGATGGCGTTGAAGCGGCTCATTGTGATCCCAACACGCCCGAAGGACGCCAGCCGATTCGCAAACTTCAGTCGCTGGCGCACGACATGGGATTGGATTACGTGCTCGTCTGCGGGGCGACGGTCGATACGCACGGGCGGGTCACCGAAGCCTCCATCGCGGACCTGACGCTGGTCGGGGCGTATGTCGTTCCAAGCCGGGAAATCGCGGGTCATGCGCGGGCATCGGCTGCGCTGGTTGATGTGCGGACCGGCCGCGTCGTGATGAGCAGCGCGGCGGAAAGCCGCCCAGCACGCTGGCCTCGGCGGCCAGTGCCGACGGCGACGCCGACCGCCTCGGTCAAAAGCTCGAGCAGAGCGCAGTATGCGAGCCTCGCAAAGCAAGTCGTGGACGAAGCGCAGCGGCGCAACGGGGTCTCCGTCCCGTCAAAGAAGGGTACATGATGCCCTGCTTTCTACCACGACGGGGGAAAGCGGCGTGCAGGAGCATCAAAGAAGCTCCCCGGCGCCGCCGCGTCGCCCCGTATCCGGTGCGCTCCGCGTGTTTCAGAGCGCACGGGATACGGGGCGACGCGGCGGCGAGCTCGGCAGCTTGACCCAGGTTGTGCGCACCGCTCTGCCCCGTTGTGGTCAGGCGTGACAACGATTCTGACGGGCTCTCATGTCCTCAAACAGTGCAGGGCAATCCCATGATCAACAAACATATCGTTTTCAAACTGACCACCGGGTTCATCATCTCATCGCTTCTGACGGCCATGATGCTCGAGACGCAAAGCGCCCGTGGCGCCGGCCTTCTGATCGCGGACAACGGCAACGGGGGAATTCTCGACATTACGGACCATTCCGTACACGTCTCGATCCACGACGGCGTAGCCATCACGGAGGTTACGCAGGTTTTCAAGAACAACGAAAATCGCCAGGTCGAGGCGCTCTATACCTTTCCGGTTCCGCGCGATGCGTCGGTGTCGAACTTCAGCATGTGGATCGGCGGAAAGGAGATGATCGGCGAAGTCATCGAGAAACAGCGGGCCCGCGAGATTTACGACAGCTATCGCCGGGCGAAGCGCGATCCCGGCCTGCTGGAACAGACGGATTACCGCACCTTCGAAATGCACGTGTTCCCGATCGCACCGCTCGCCGAGCAGAAGGTGCGCATCACCTATTACCAGCAGCTTGAAATCGACGATGACTGGGCGACCTACACTTATCCGCTGCAGAGCAATACACGGCACGCCGTGAACAGCCGGGTCAGCGGAAACTTCTCGTTCGATCTCGAGGCGCGATCGGAAATCCCGATCGCCGAGCTGCAGAGCCCGAGCCATGCGAAGCACTTGCACGTCGTCTGTCACGATGAACATTTCGACGAGGCGAAGATCACCACGTTCGGCGCGGATCTCAATCGCGACGTCGTGGTCAACTTCCGGCTGGCGCGGCCGCGGTCCGGAATCGACATGATCGCTTCGAGGGATGGCGGGGAAGACGGGTACTTCTGTCTGACTCTCGCAACCGGGCAGGATCTGCCGGCGAAAGCCGAGGGGATGGATTATGTCTTCCTGCTCGATGTTTCGGGATCGATGAACGACGATTCCAAGCTGGATCTGGCCCGTTCCTCGGTCGAGGCATTCGTTCGCACGCTCGGGCCGGACGATCGCTTCGAGCTGCTGGCTTTCAACGCCGCGCCGACCGCACTCTTCGGGCATCTGATGGCTGCCGACGACGCGAACCAAAAGCGCGGCTCGGAATTTCTCGCGTCCCGCGAAGCGCATGGGGGGACGCTTCTCGGGCCGGCGATCGTCGCCGCCTACCAGTACGCCGACAAGGCCCGGCCGCTGAACGTCGTGATTCTCAGCGACGGCCTCACCGAGCAGGAAGAGCGCCCGGCCCTCGCGCAACTCATCGAACAGCGGCCGATCAATTCCCGCGTCTTCTGCGTCGGGATTGGCAACGACATCGATCGCGACATGCTCCAGCAACTCGCCGATGAATCGGGAGGCATGTGCGCCTTTGTTTCCGAGCAGGCCGACTTCTCCCGTCAGGCCGAGGCGTTTCACCGAAAACTGATCCGCCCGGCGATGACCGATCTCAAGTTCGATTTCAGCGGCGTCAAAGTTTACGACATGGAACCGCCGATGCCGGCCGACCTCTACCGGGGCAGCCCGCTGCGAATCTACGGCCGGTATCAGGCCAGTGGCTCCGGCCAGCTCACGTTTCACGCAAAGCTCGGGGACCAATCGATTGATCAGGCCGTGGCGCTCGATTTTCCCAGCGCAGACGACAGCAATCCGCAGATCGAGCGGATGTGGGCCTGGCGGAAGCTCAACCGCCTGCTCAACGGCCAGGTTGGATCGAGCGACGCGACGATCGATGCGGCCGTTCGTCTCGGCGAGGCTTATTCCATCGCCAGCGAATACACGTCGTTCATTGTCCTGGAGAATGACGCCGAGTATGCGAAATGGAAGATCGCGCAGCGAAACGCCTTCCGCCTGACGCGGGACCGGGATGCCGAGCAATCGGTGACCACACAACTGCTGGGCCTGCGGAAGAAGCTGGCTTCTGAAATTGCCCCTGTTTCCGCGGTTTCCACATTGCCGCAAACGCCGCTCGACCCCGCATCGCCGGCGGCCGCCGCGCCGGAGGCGAAGGAGACGATTACTCCTCAAATTCCGCGTGGTAACAGTAGCGACATCAACGTTGGCGCGCCGGGGGCCGGAGGTGGCGCGATCGATCCGCTGAGCGGATTGCTGGTGGTGCTTTTGATCGGAGCGGGCCTCCTTCGTGTCAGGCTGGTTTTTCCCATGCTTAGCCGCTGCGCCCACGCAGCGTCCACCGAAGGTGGAAACTCCGAGTGATACGGATCGAATACCAATAGTGGATCATCGGCAGATTTTTCAACGCGTCTTCCTGCGTTGCAGAGGTTTTGGACATCTGAGTCCGTGCGCCATTCGACCTTCGGCCGACGCGGCGTGGGAGCCGCGGCTAAGCAAGATTTTGCGAAAGAATGTTGTGCGAGCGATTTGCCAACCTCCGTCGATTTCCGGCCGTTACGCTGGCACTGTTGCTGGCGTCGTTGGCACTTTACGCCTGGCCGAACGGTGCTGCGCGGTTGGAATTTGACCGATCGGCGCTGGCCCATGGCCAACTCTGGCGAATCATCACTTGCCATCTGACGCATTTTTCGACTTCACATCTTTTCTGGTCCGGCTCAGCGTTTGTACTGCTCGCCTGCGTTTGCGAGTCGCGCAATCGAATGAGATTCGTCGCGTGCCTCGCTCTCTCGTCTGTCGCGATCCCGCTGGCGATTCTGATCCTGCTTCCGAGCATCCGAGTCTATCGAGGGTTGAGCGGCGTCGATGCCGCGCTTTTCATCATGGCAGCGTTTCTCTTTCTGCGAGATGCTCCAAGACAATCATCCATTGCACGCGGGCTTATCTGCCTCAGCGTGCTTTTGTTCTGCGGCAAGATTCTCCTGGAGTTGGTCACGATGCGATCGATTTTCGTCCACGCCGATCCGCGCTTCGTTCCGGTGCCCCTTTCGCACCTGGTTGGCGCGGCAATGGGCGCGCTCGCCGGCTCGTTGCACAGGCTGCCACCTTGGAATTTCAAATCTTTTTCGATCACGGAGAGGACGTAGCGAGCCGCGACCGTGAGGGAGCGAGGAACGGAGAAACTCTGGCTATCCTCGACTTGTGACTACGTCGCTCCCTTACGGTCGCGGCTCGCTACGGTCTGTTTTAGCACGAGCGTCGGTGTTGTACCGCGATCCGTGAAAACACTCAGACTCAAGCGGCGATCCGCCGTCGATTCGATTCATGATCGCGCGTGCTTCGGCGCAACCACGATCGCGGCGTCCTGGACGGTCGGCAGATGAATCGGCGGCGGGGGAACCGATGTCGACGATTGCGCGGTCTGCGGCGTCAATCCCTGCGACAGATTCAGCGTGATCGTCGCCGCGCCGCTGGTCGTAAATGTATGTTTGCCCTTGACAACGATCTTCTTTCCGTCGCGCACAAACGTCGCCGTGGAAGTGGTTCCGTCGCCCCAGTCGATCGTGCCGGTGAGGTCCATCGATTTACGGCTCGGCGTGATAACGCCGGATAAGACGGCGAGCTTGCCGGAAAACGAGTGGGCACTCCTGGCCTTCACCTTAAACGTCTTCGCCGTGACTTTCTCGGCGAGCGCCGGATAGGTTGCGCCCGTCGAGGAGCTGGTCCCGGATCCGCTGGTTGCGCCGCCGGCAGGGACGGCGGCGGTTTGCGCGGAAATGGTGCTTCCGGCCCACGCCACGGGGAGCGGATCGACGATGGGGTAAAACGTGCCAGGCGGATAAGGGACGAACGCTTCTCCGTAGGCGACACCGACGAGGCGGGTGGGGCCGGTGCCGACGGGAGTGTCGCTGACCTGCACGATAAAATGGTAAATGCCGGGATCGGCGAAAGTGTTCGTCGCCGAGACAGTGAAAGTGCCGTTGCCGGTTGAGGTGATGGTTGCGTCTACGGGCGTTGTACTGGACGTTGTTCCGAATTGCGGAATCCCCGGATCGCTCCACTGCACGGTTGCCTGCAAATCCGCCAGATTGATATTGGGATCGGTCACCGTGAAGGAGGCGATCACATCACTGAACGGCTGACCTTCGGTCGGCAGGACGGTATATCCCGTCCCGTTCATCGCGCCGGCGGCGACGGTTGCCGTCGCGGTGGCCGCGCCGATGCCGGGGAACTGGCCCCAGATTGGAAGAATGTCGATCGGGGGATACGCGACTATCGCGTTCGTGCCGCCACTCACTCCCCCACTGCCGCCGGAGTCGACAACGGCCGCTTGAGAAGCGCCCTTCTTCGTGCCGCCGGTGGTGCTCGTCGTATGCGCGACGGGGGCGAAGAGCGCGGGACGATGGGTCGTCGTCGTGGTCGTCGTGCTGCCGGAGGCGCCGATCGGGCCGGCGCTGTAAGCAGACGGCGCGGTGCTTCCAGTTGAGCCGTCCGTGGTCGTCGTTCCCGCGCCTCCGTTCAGGATCGGTGACGGTATCGGCCTAAAGATCGGTTCCCATGGACCGGGCTGATAGATGATCGGCGGATTCGCGTAGGGGTAAATTTGCGTGGTGACGGTGAACGTCCCCGAGGCGGCGTACTGCTCGGAGCCGCTGACGGTCACTCCCCCATTGCCATCGGGCGCGAGAGTGCCGGCGGTGACGTGGCCGTCTCCCCAGTCGATCGTCGCCGAATAACTGGTAAGACTGGACAGCACGACATTCGTGAAATCCGCGACGGGGCCGCCGAACGTCTGACCGGCGACAGCGCTGACGGCGATTCCGGTGCCGACCGGCGTTGGCGCGTCGGCTTCCACACTGGTGTAGGCGACAGCCGTGCGACCCGCGACGATACCAGGACCTCCTGCCTCACGTGCGTCGGTGATCGTCACTGTCACATTGAAATAGCCGACGGACCACTCATGCGGCGCAGTGACGGAATATTGGCCGGGCGCAGTCTGAGCGATCGTTCCAACCGAATTGGTCCCATCGCCCCAGTCGATGTTTGCCTGATAGAACGAGGCATTGGAGCCGGGCGCGAAATCGGTGAAGGTCGCCAGCGTATCGGTCGAAGTTGCCCCGGCGGTATCCTGAAGCGACGTTCCGCCGGCGAGCAGCGCATCGCTCGGATCGAAGCTGTTGAGCTGCCAGCCGGTTTCGGTGGCGTACCAGAGCGAATTTCCCGGGCCGGCAACAATGTTGTTCAGATAGTCATCCGAGGTGGCGCTCGGGAGGGCGAATTCCGTGATCGCGCCAGACGTGGTGATCTGGCCGAGGTTGTTGGTTTCTCCGTCTACGCCAAACCAGAGCGCGCCGTCCGGGCCGGCGGTGATGCCGAAGGGGGAATCTTCGCTCGGAAGCTGGAACTCGGTCACGACACCTTGCGGCGTGACGCGATCGACCGACGAGTCGCCGTCGACCCACAGATTTCCATCGGGGCCGAGGGTCATGTCGTACGGATCGTCATCGATGGGAAAGGTAGTGACCTTTCCCGATGTCGTCATGCGATCGATCTGGCCGTTGCCGTCGCCGTCCCAGGCGGTGAACCAGACATCGCCGTCGCTCCCCGTGACGATGCCTTCGGAGAGCTCCACGCTTCCGTCGGCCGACGCGGGAAATTCGGTCACCGCGCCCTGAGGCGTGATTTTGCCGATTGCATTGCTTCCGCTATCGATGAACCAGACGTTGCCATCGGGGCCGGCGGCAAGGGTCTGCGGCGAGCCATCTGATGGAACGGTAAACTCCGAGATCTTTCCCGCAGTCGTGATGCGCCCGATCTGATCGACTCCCGATTCGATAAACCAGAGCGCCCCGTCCGGCCCGGCGATGATCTGCTCCGGCTCGCTGTCTGCGGTCGGGAGCGTGAATTCCGTAACGGCCCCGGTCGGCGTCATCTTGCCGACCTTGTTGTTGTCCTGCTCGGTGAACCAGATGTTCCCATCCGGTCCGGCGGCAACGTAAACGTCGGTCCCCAATCCGTCGGTTCCCGTGCCGGCGGGTGGAACGCTGATCGGAAAACTGACTACAGAGGAGAGAAGCGTGCGTCCTTCGAGCGGCTCTGCCTTCGGAAGCGATTTTGCGGGCGATGTTGAACGTGCATGAGCAATTCGCGATCCCCGCCGCCGATGCTTGTGCCGTTTGCCGTACATGGTTTTGGTTCCGTGCCCCGGATATTGGTGAGGCGTTATGTTACCCTGCATTGCAGCTGAGCGAAACTGAATTTTCGCTTCCAGCGACATCCAGGATATATCGCTTGTTTGTGGCGGTCTTACATGAAGCAGCAAGAATGTCGCTCAACTCCCCGATCCCCACAAATAGGAGTTACACCCAACATCCCATCGGAGAACCGAATGGCATTGAAAGCCGCGATCCGTCCTAGCATCTTGTTTCCCGCGTTCTGTGTGGCCGTCATCTGCGCATACGCCGCCGGCGCTGCAATCGAGCCGCCTAAATCTCCATTCGAATCAGTGAAAATATCCCTCTTCGCTTCAGAGCCGGACATTGTCACTCCCATCGGAGCCACGGTTGATTCCCACGGCCGATTGCTCGTCATCGAATCCAACACACATTTTCCGCCGCCCAATTACAAGGGTCCGAAATTTGACCGCATCATCATGCTCCGGGAGACCGATGGAAGCGGCAAAGCCGACAAGATCTCCACCTTCTTCGAAGGCGAACGCGGGCTGATGAACCTCGCGACCGATCGCGATGGATCGATCGTTGTCTCCTCGCGCAATGAAATCTTCCGATTAATGAACAAAGACGGCGGCGAGACCGCCGGCGGGCGGATCTCCCTCGCGAAGCTTCAGACCAAGGGGGACTATCCGCATAACGGCCTTCACGGACTGGCGCTCGACGCATCGGGAAACGTCTATTTTGGAATCGGCGAGAACCTCGGAGCGCCATGGACGCTGGTCGGAGCCGACGGCCAAAAGCTCAGCGACGACACCGGAAGCGGGACGATCTTCCGCGTTGACTCAAAGGGGAACGGGCTGGTCCGCATCGCCCGCGGCTTCTGGAATCCGTTTGGAATGGATGTCGACCCGGGCGGAAATGTATGGGCAGTCGACAATGACCCGGACGGCCGGCCTCCGAGCCGATTGATCCAGGTCGTGCCCGGCGGGGAATACGGATTCGAATTCCGCTACGGCCGCACGGGCATGCACCCGCTCCAGGCGTGGGACGCCGAGCTTCCGGGAACGCTCGGAATGGTGAGCGGCGTCGGGGAAGCGCCGTGCGCGGTGCAATGGCATCGTGGCGGCCTGCTCGTGAGCAGTTGGCGCGATCATCAGGTCGAGAAATATACGCTGACGCCGCGCGGCGCGACCTACACCGCATCCATGCGGCCATTCCTGACCGGCGGGGAGAATTTTCGGCCGGTTGGGATTGCCGTCGCGTCGGATCAGGTGGTTTACATCACTGATTGGGGATCGAGCAGCTACTCGGTAAACGGCATTGGCCGGGTCTGGAAATTGGAATTTACCGGCGACACATTGCGGTCCCCCCTTCCAGCGCCACCGGTCAACGACTCGATGCACTGGGCCGCCGGCCTTCGACTGTCCGATGACATCGTCTATTTGTTCAACGGACTCAATGACAACGATCCCTCGATTCAGCAGGCAGCGCAATATGGGCTCTCGCGCTTAGCCGCGGCAGAGAGATTCCCGTTGGATTCCTTGAAGACACCAAGAGAGCGCATTGGCCTGCTGGCCGCACTCCTCTGGCGCGGGACGCCGCTGGGACCCTATTTCGCCGCTGCATTGAAGGACCCGGACGATCGTGTTCGCCAGATGGGGGTACGGGCCATCGCCGAACAGGGGATCGTCGAAGCGAAAGATGAATTGAACGAATTGCTCGCCTCGCAGGTCATGTCGCCGCGACTGCTCGGCATGACACTGGCGACGATCAATCAACTCAATGGCGACAAGAGCGGACGAATCGACTCAGGGAAGATCAGCGATGTCCTGCTGACGCGACTTTTTGCGCCGCAGGCGACGGATCAAACCGAAGCGATCGCGCTGCACATGCTGCAGGCGAGCCATCCCAGGATCGCTTTGGGAAAGATTCAAACCTTGCTGGAATCGCAATCCCGGCCGCTGCAGCTGGAAGCCGTGCGGTATCTGGCAAACGACCTTGATCCGGGCCGCTTCGCGCTCCTTGCGCAGATGGCCGGCAACGAAAAAGCGGATCCCTCCCTTCGCGCCGAGGCGATCGACGGGCTGGGCGACGAAGCGGCCGCTCAAATCGATCTGCTCTTGAAAACCGCCGACGATTCGAGCCAAACCATCCGGCAGGAATCGCTTCGCTCATTGCGCCCCGCCGCTTCCACGTTGTCCGCATCGCAGCGGAGGCAACTTTCGAAGATCGCCGAGCGACATCCGACCGATGCCGACCTCGTCAATCGCCTGCTCGGCGTGGCGCCGGCCACTCGTCCGCTGGCGACCGACACCGCCGCCTGGCAGAAGGCGCTCGATCTGGCAACCGGCGATCCCGACGCCGGCCGGCGGATCTTTTTCCATCACAGCGGCGCGGGATGCTATCGCTGCCACATGATCGAAGGGCGCGGCCGGGCGATTGGCCCCGATCTGACCATGATCGGCCATTCGCAGACGCGCGAGCACGTGCTGGAGTCAATCCTTCAGCCGAGCCTGGAGATTGCGCCGCTTTACACGCTCTGGAGCATCAAGACCCGCAACGGCCCGCAGGTCGACGGAATGCTCCTGCGCCGTGATGGACAATCCAACGAGATCTACGTCGATGCCAGCGGACAGGAGACGCGCGTGGCCGAAGGGAACGTCACCGATCGCCGGATTCGCAAGGAATCGCTGATGCCCTCGGGGCTTGAAGCGAGCCTGACGGACCAGGAATTTCGGGACCTGGTTGCATTCCTGATGCAGAAAAGATGATGCAGGGCGGGGTTAGTCCCCCGTGTAGCCGGTGAGCTTGCTCACCGTCTTTTACTTCGAAGAAAACGGCGAGCAAGCTCACCGGCTACACGGGCAAAAGCTACGCTGCTGCAGAAACGGCGCGATTCACCTGCTGGAGCAGCTCCGGCCAGTTGCCGCTCTTGACGACATAACCGGCGGCTCCCAGCAACCGGGATTCTTCGCGATAGCGCGAATCGCAAAATGCGCTGTACATGATGACCGCAACCGAGCTGAGCGAAGGCTCCGCGCGGATCTGTCGCAGCACTTCGATTCCATCCATGTCGGGCATGGCGATATCGAGGATTACCAGGTTCAGCAACGGGCCGGCGCCGCGAAGTCGCTCGAGCGCATGCCGGCCGCAATGCGCGACTTCGGCGCAATAACCTTCGGCTCGAAGCAGCGCCGCCGCAGCGTGCGCGACAAAAGTTTCGTCGTCTACCACAAGTATGGAAACGGCTGTGGTGGAATCCACGTCGGGACGCTCAGAGGTCCCGAAAATGGAAATGTTTACCGCGCGATATGTAGCGTTCATCAGACTCATTTCTCCCTTCCAAGAAGTTTTTTTCAGCGATTTGTCGGATGATCGACAGCGCCAGTTGAAGGAGCCGGTCCGCCTTGGCGACCTCGTTCGCGATCCCGACGAGGAATTCGCCAGCCGGCTCGTTGGGCATCACCATGAGCTTGAGCGCCTCGACACTCAGCGAAATGGCGTTCAGACAGCCCCGCAGTTCATGCCGGAGTTTGGCGAGTTCGAGATTCGACATGATGCCTCCTTCCAAACGAGCGTGCGCGAGTACGCGCACGCGCGGTAGTGGCCGCTGCCCTACGGGACAGCGGTTAAAAGCTGATTCGATTGCGCATGTTCACGTGGTCCTTTTTAGTTTCCGAGCTGCTTAAGCAACTCGGGAAGATTAATCGGCTTCCTGAGAACGGCCTCGGCGCCGAGCTGCCGCGCGCGATCCAATCGCTCCGAATCCGCCACGCCGGTGGTGACCGTCATGTGCGGATGAAGATTGGAGGCGTTGGCGTGCGCCAGAAGCTGCGCGCCGTCTCCGTCGGGAAGCATGAGATCGACGATCACATGATCCGGTCTCATGGCGAGCATGTGAATTCCTTCGGCGACAGTCCCGGCCGTGGTCACATTCCATCCCTGTTTCTGAAGGATCATCGTCAGCGCCCGGCGCGTGCTGGCGTCATCCTCAACCAGGAGCAATCGCCCCTTCGCATTTGAAATGCGCCGAAGCTGCTCCTTTTGAGGCGGACGACCGGCAAAGCTGTGGACGCTGGAAACGCTCAACGCCCGGCCGGCCTGATTCGCGGCGGTGGCGCGAACCACGGCCGGCGACGGCGCTGCATTTACCGCTCCCATCGCCGCGAGAAGAACATTGTCAGTGGTAGGCTTCGGAATACCGTAGTTCGAGAAGACTGCCGCGGCTGGTCCAGAAACCTTCGCGACCGTTGACGACGTCCCCGACTCTCTTTTTGCCGCGAAGGAATTGCTGACTGAGGAAGACAATTGCGATTGGAGACCAACGTCCATCACAGTCTCGCTGTAATGGGTCGGCGAAAAGACCGAAATCACGCTGGCGCTCATCATCTGACGGGCTTCCAGGCCTTCGATGAAAGCGGTTGGATTGCTTTTGCGATCGCGCTGAGCTTCTCGATGACTCACAACAGACTCCTTCCAGATTCGAACTCCGGCGTTTCCTCGATCCTCCTGAACTGTCATTGGGATCGGCCCACCGGTTAGCCGCTATAACCGGCAAGCTGGCGTCGGGGTGTAACACTTTGACAGGGCCGCCGATTAGTAGTGGAAAGGGCGCTTTTCGCCCGGCTATTCGCGATCTGCTGTGTGATGCGCGGAGTATCGGACGTGAAAAATTTTTTGGACAGCGATCACCGCGAACAAATGTCGCGAATTGGCCCACCAAGGTGCATGCGCCTATCGTCCGAAGTCCGCCAAACGTCCTTATTCATTGGGAGCACAGCGTCGTGTGGTGTGAGTCAATCCTTGGAAATGCGAGGGATCGATCCGAAGCTTCCGGTCAAAAGGTGATCGATTACCTCGATCTTCAATGGAGCGAATGCCGGAACGTGATCCGGAAGCAGACCACCGGCGGAGAGCCGATCCGCGTTCTGCTACCTGCCGGCGAGCAACTTCGAGACGGCGATGTGATTTTCGAAGATGCATCGCGGATCGTGATCGTCCGCGTGCTGCCATGCGACGTCACTGTCGCGGACGTTCCAGACGCGCACCAGCTCGCTGTGCTCGCCATGGAGTTGGGTAATCTGCATCTCCCCGCCCAGGTGGACGACGCCAGTATCAGCTTCGTCGAGGATGAAGCGGCGATGCGTGTCCTGGAGCAGATGAGCATTCCCTGGCGACGCGAGCGCCGCCGATTTGAACCGACGAAAATCATCTCGATGCCGGGAGTCGGGCGAAGTGAGATTCAGTTAATCCGGAGCGGGGGTTGACCGATTCCGATGGAAATAAATACTTGAGCGGTGCAACTTCCGTTATGTAGCATGGGCGTCCCGCCCATGCCCTTGCCACAAAGACACGGGCGAGACGCCGGTGCTGCGAAGTAGGAATCCGAAATGGAAGTCACTTCTTGGCCGCGCAGCTATACGCATCCGTTTGGCGCAATTCATCGAGCAGCGCCTGCGATGCGACGACGGCGGCGCGTTGGACATTGAGAATCGAGAGGCCGGCGCGGTCGGCCAACTCCTTGCAATCGTCATATTCCGGGACGGCGTCGAGTGGCTCATCGCCGAGCCATTTCACTTTTACGCGGAGCGTGCCCAGCGCGGTGGTGACCCGCCGAATTTCGCGGCGCGCCTCGTGGCGATGCGTCAGCGTGATAACGCGCACGCCGAGGCTGGTCGTATGCCGCAGGATGATCTGGGCCAGCGCCGCTTCATCGTCGGTGGTGGAGATGACCGACAGCACGACGCCGGGGCGCCCCTTCTTCATCTGCACCGGCGTCAGCCAGACGTCGCGAGCGCCGGCGGAGAAGAGCTTTTCGCTGACGGATGCGTAAAACTGCGGATTCATGTCGTCGATATTGGTCTCGAGCTGGCACATCGCGCCGTCTCCACCGGCTTCTCCAAGCCACATACGGGCGACATTGGGCCATGCGCACTCGCGCTGACCGGCTCCGAGCCCGATGCGCGACAAGGTCATCTGTGGCATTTGGAACGTGGCGAGTTCCGCGAGCAGAGCGGCGCCGGTGGGCGTGAGCAATTCGCCGGGTCCCGGCGCAGGAACCGTCGCGCGCAGGCGCCGGCGAGCAGTTCAAGCGTTGCCGGAGCGGGAAGTGGAATGCGCCCGTGGGATGATTCGATCCAGCCATGACCCAGCGGCACCGCAGAAGCGTAAAGCGAATCAACCTTCAATCCCTCGAGGCCGGCGATCGACGCTACGATATCGATAATCGCATCCATCGCGCCGACTTCGTGGAAATGGATGCGATCGGCGGTCGTTCGGTGAACTTTGGCTTCCGCCTGGGCTAGGCGCGTAAAGACGCGGATCGCTCGATCACGCACCCGCTCGGGGAGAAATGAGCCGCCGATCATGGCGACGATGTCGCCGAGCCGTCGCCGCGTTTTTCCCTCCTCGACCAGGACGTCGACGCGCGTTGCCCGAAGCGGTCCCTTCATCACCTGCTCAACCTGCACGGCCCATTTCTCATCGGGAATTCGAAGTAACTCGATCGTCTCGCGAATTTGCGCCGCGCTCCAGCCACAATCGACCAAGCATCCGAGCATCATGTCGCCGGAGAGTCCTGAAGGCAGATCGAGGTAGGCAATCATGTGTCAGAGAACGTTGAGCGAGCCGCTGCTCAATCCGCCGAGATCGAGCGCGACGAAACGATAACCGACTTTCCGAACTGCCTTTACGATCACATTCCGCTGCTCGATCGCTGTGCTCAATTGTTCGACGGGTAATTCAATCCGCGCGACATCGCCATGATGACGAACGCGGAAATCGCGAAAGCCGAGTTGCACGAGAGCGTCTTCCGCCTGCTCGATTCGCGCAAGCAGTTCGGGCACGACAGCGACGCCGGTGGGGATACGAGAGGCGAGGCAAGGGGACGCCGGTTTATCCCAAACCGACAATCCCATTTCCTTTGCGATCTGCCGGACCGTTTCCTTGGTGAGTCCCAATTCCGCAAGTGGAGATCGAACGGCGTGCTCTTTCGCGGCCGCGTGACCGGGGCGGTGGCCGGTCAGGTCGGACGCATTGGTTCCGTCCAGGATCACGGCTGCGCCGGTTTCCTCGGCGACGACCCGGAGTCGGTCATAGAGAGCAGTTTTGCAGAAATAGCATCGATTGTCAGGGTTGGCCGCATATCGCGGATCCAGATGCTCCTGGGTTTCGAGAAGACGAAACCGAACGCCATGCTGTTGCGCCACGTCGATCGCGGCCTTCAACTCGCGCTGCGGATAGCTCGGCGAAACACCGATGCACGCCAGAGCGCGCTGGGAAAGAACTTCGCCGGCGACGGACATGACCAGGGCGCTGTCGACTCCGCCGGAATAGGCAATCAGCGCCGAGTCAAACTGACTCATCCAACGGCGCAAGGCGGTCAGGGATTCGGATGCTACGGGCGCAGGGGCAATCATCAGGGTCGGATGATACGCATGGGTCAAAGATTGCCTCAACGCACAATCTGGCGCATCGAATGAAACGAAGGATTGAATCGCGAAGGCGCAAGCGACGACCGTCGCTTGCGCCTTCGCGATTTTCCCCTACCCGGCGAGCACAGCAGTGCGCTTTCGACCTAGACGATTTTTGCGATGGTCGGTTATTCAAGACCGGGTCGTACGAGGATGCCCATGAATTCCAATCAAGATCCAGCAGACGATTCTCGGTTGTCGAACGCCGATCGGCGCGCGTTCCTGCGCGCGGCGCCGTGGCAGGCCTGGGACTGGTTGCGGAATCGTCAAAAAGGGCATCCGCTGGCGATGCGCCGGCAACGCTCCAATCCGATTCGACCTCCGGCGCGATCCCGATGCGTCCGTTCGGCCGAGCCACCGACGTGAAGATCTCGCTGCTCGGCCTGGGTGGCCATCATCTCGGCGATGTGCCGACGGTTGAAGATGCGATCAAAATCGTTCATGAAGCAATCGACGGCGGCATCACCTTCTTCGACAACTGCTGGGAATATCACAACGGCAAGAGTGAGAACTGGATGGGCCGGGCGATGCTGGGCCGCCGCGACAAAGTGTTCCTGATGACCAAGGTCTGCACGCACGGCCGCAAGGCGCCGCTGGCGATGGAGATGCTTGAACAGTCGTTAAGACGCCTGCAGACCGATCATCTGGATCTCTGGCAGATTCACGGCGTTGGATTCGATAACGACCCGGACCTGGCTTACGCACCCGGCGGCGTCCTGGAGGCGCTCGACAAGGCGAAGAAAGAGGGAAAGGTCCGCTTCGTCGGGTTCACGGGCCATAAGGATCCTGAAGTTCATCTGCGCATGGTGCAGATGGGTTATGCGTTTGATGCGGTGCAGATGCCGCTTAATCCGTTTGACGCCAGCTTTCTGAGTTTTGAAGCAGTGGTGCTGCCGGAACTGGTCAAGCGCGGCATTGCCCCGCTGGGAATGAAGCCGATGAACGGCACGGCCCAGGCGATCAAGAACGGCTTTATCACGGCTGAAGAAATGCTTCGCTATGCAATGAGCCTTCCCGTTGCGACGACGATCGCCGGCATCGATTCGCCGGAAATCCTGCGGCAGAACCTGCGTCTGGCCCAGAATTTCAAGCCGATGTCGAAAGAGGAAATGGATGCGCTTTGCGCCCGCTGCGCGAAGCCGGCCGGGGACGGCCGATATGAGCTGTATAAGGTTTCGCTGATTTACGACAACCCACAGGCGCGGCTGCCACATCATTTTCCGATCGATCCACAGCAGAAGGAAGTGAAGGACATGTTCGAAAGTGACCGGAGCGCGTCGCCGACCTGAGCGCGAAGGATGATGACATGACTCGCAGACAAGACAAACCTGAAAATACCGGCCGGCGGGAGTTTATCGGACAGGCTGTTGCATTTGCGGCAAGCGCGGGGCTGGCGCAGGGCGCTTCGTCATCCGCCGCGCCCGATACCGCTCCGGGCAGCGCCGAGCCAATTCCGAAAAAGCCGCTCGGCAAGACGGGTCTCAGCGTTTCGGCGATGGGTCTTGGCGGATTCAGCCTCGCGGATGCGCCGACGCTTGACGAAGCGAAGCGAATCGTCGCCGAGGCAATCGACGCCGGATTGAATTTTTTCGATAACGCCTGGGAATATCACGAAGGGCGCAGCGAAGAGTGGATGGGCGGGCGCTCAAGGGAAAACGGGATCAGGTCGTGCTCATGACCAAGGTCTGCACCCACGGACGCGACAAGAAAGTGGCGATGGAGCAACTGGAGCAGTCGCTCAAGCGGCTTCAGACTGATCACCTCGACGTCTGGCAGATTCACGAGTGCGTCTATTTCAACGACCCGGAATGGCATTTTGCCAAGGGCGGCGTCGTCGAAGCGCTCGACGAGGCGAAGAAAGCCGGGAAAGTCCGATTCGTCGGTTTCACCGGACATAAGCATCCGCAGATCCATCTGAAGATGCTCTCCTACGGCTATCCATTCGACACCGTGCAGATGCCGCTCAACTGCTTCGACGCCAGCTTTCGCAGCTTCGAAAAGCAGGTGTTGCCGCTCGTCGTCAAGGGTGGGATGGCGGCGCTCGGAATGAAGAGCCTCTGCGGCGGCGGGCAGGCGGTTCTCAACATGCCGGTGACGGTTCACGAGGCGCTCAGCTATGCGATGAGCCTGCCGGTGGCGACGACCATCAGCGGAATCGATTCGCTCACCGTGCTGCGGCAGAACCTCGCGGTCGCCCGCGGATTTCGGCCGCTCTCCGAAGAACAAATGCAGGCGCTGCGAGATCGCTGCAAGGATGCCGCCGGCGATGGGCATCTGGAGATGTACAAATCCACCAAGAAATTTGACGCCGCCGTCGGGCGGAAGCAACACGATTACCCATCGGCTGAAATGCTGCCGCTCTAATCGGCGCGGCGAAAGCGTTCCATGGACGAAACGAGAGTGCGAGAACTGATGAGCGATGTGGCCGGTGCGCGGTGTACGGTCGATCAGGCCGTCAGCGCGTGCGGACGCTTCCTTTCGAAGCGGTCGATGGTTTTGCAAAAATCGATCACCATCGGGCACTTCGGCGGAAAGTTCCTGAGGCAGTTTATTGTGCCGGAAAAACCGCCGATCAGGTCGCCGCCATATTTCAATGCATGTCCGCCCGCTCAAGCCGCGTGCTCGGAACGCGGGCGTCGGCCGACCATTTCTCCGCGACCCAATTACTTGTGCCGGACGTGCAGTACGACCCGGTCGCGCGGTGTATCTGGCTCGATCGCACTGCGGACAAGCCGCGACGCGAGGGCGCGCTCATTATCACCGCGGGCACCAGCGACATTCCGGTGGCGGCCGAGGCTGCGCTCACGCTTCGCATGCTTTCATTCGACTCTCCGCAGATTCATGACGTCGGCGTGGCGGGAATCCATCGCCTGCTGGCGCAACTGCCGGCCCTTCGCGCGGCGCGGGTGCTGATCGTCGTGGCCGGGATGGAGGGGCGCTTCCCAGCGCCGTCGCGGGCCTCGTCGCCGCGCCGATTGTGGCCGTCCCGACTTCGGTCGGATACGGCGCGAGCTTTGGCGGCCTGGCCGCCTTGCTCGGCATGCTCAACACGTGCGCTCCCGGCGTGGGAGTCGTCAATATCGACAACGGCTTCGGCGCCGCGTGTCTGGCGGCGTCGATGCTCGACTTGCCGCCGGCCATCGACCCGCACCCGCAGGAGACTTCATCATGAACCACATGACTTTCATTTTCCTTGCAACAACGGCCGCGATGATTTTTCGCGCAAGTCCATGCCGCGCGGAAGAATCCATGGCATCAGACCAACAATTCGCCGCTCGGGTGGCGAGCAACAACATGCTGGAAATCCGCCTCGGAGAATACGTTTCGGATCGGGGTGCGAGCGTTGACGTGAAGCGGTTTGCAGAGCAGATGGTCAACGATCATCAGAAGGCCAAAGATCTGCTGGAGAAAATCGCCTCGGAGAAAGCGATCGAGCTACCGCGAGTATTGAACGACCAGGATAAAGAAGCGCTGGAACGCCTGGAAAAGCTCACGGGCTCCGAACTCGACCAGGCGTACGTGAAACAGATGGTCGCCGACCACGAAGCCGCCGTGAAGGCGACGGAGGAAGAATCGCGGGCCGGAACAATCGTCGAAATGAAATTCTTCGCAGCCAAAGTTCTCCCCACCTTGCAACACCACCTCAAGATGGCCAAGTCGCTCGCAAGCGGATAGGAGCGCATTACCGAATCGGCGACAAAGTTTCATCCCCCTCTCCCGCTACTCTGAGAGGAGCCGCGCACGAAGTAAGCGGGAAAGTTCTCTCGTTTGCCGAGTACTTTCCCGCTTACTTCGTGCGCGGCTCCTCCGGATTACCGGGCGGAGAGGGGAGACTTTTGGGACCACCTCGCAGCCGCTGACAGTATGCTTACTTGTGCGGCTCTGGAGCAAGTGCGCTCCACGATCATTTCGGCTTCAGCAATTCCTTCGCCTCATGCACTACGCACTCCGGCTCAAATCCGAACTTTCTCTGGAGTTCCTTGAGCGGAGCCGAAGCACCGAATGTTTTCATCCCGATGACGCGTCCGGTCAAGCCGACGTAGCGCTCCCAGCCGAAGGTTGACGCCTGCTCGATCGCAACGCGTGCCGTGACATTCGGCGGCAACACGGTCTGGCGATATTCGAGGGTCTGGCATTCGAAGATATCCCACGATGGCATCGAGACCACGCGCGATCGAATCCCTTCGGCCAGCAGTTTTTCGTGAGCGTCGACAGCCAGGCTGACCTCGCTGCCGGTGGCGATAAGGATCACCTGGGGATTTCCGCCCGGCGCGTCGGCGAGGATGTAAGCGCCGCGTGCGACTCCGGCGGCCGACGCATATTTGCTGCGATCCAAAGTCGGCAGCGGCTGGCGCGACAGCACGATGACGGCCGGCGAATGCCGTAACTGCATCACATATCGATACGCCTCAACGACTTCGTTGGAATCGCCGGGTCGGAGCGTGACCAGGCCGGGAATCGCGCGCAGCGAAGCCAGGTGCTCGACCGGCTGGTGGGTCGGCCCATCTTCGCCGTCCCCCATGGCATCGTGCGTAAAGACGAAGATCGTCGGCAATTCCATCAGGGCGGACAAACGGATTCCAGGACGAGCGTAATCGCTGAAAATGAAGAAGGTCGCGCCGAACCCACGCAGCTTCGAGAGCGACAGGCCGTTGAGGATCGCCGCCATCGCATGCTCGCGGATTCCAAAGTGGAGCATTTTTCCGCCGGGCGTGGCAGGCTGGAAACTTTCAGCGCCGGGGTAGGTCAGAAGCGTCTTGTTCGAAGGTCCCAGATCCGCGGACCCGCCAAGGAACCAGGGAATGTTCTGCGCGAGAACATTGAGAACCTTGCCCGAGGAATCGCGCGTCGCAACGCCTTTGGGATCGGCGGGAAAAACGGGGAGATTGCGATCCCAGCCGGCCGGAAGCTCACGCCGCTGCATCTGATCGATTTCCGTGGCCAGCTCCGGGAATTGTTTTCGATAGGCGGCAAAGAGTTCGGTCCAGGCTTTGTGAGCCGCCGCTCCGCGAGCGCCGATGCCGGCGTCAAAATGTTCGCGGACTCCTTCGGGGACGAGGAATTTTGCGTCTTCCGGCCAGCCGTAAGCTTTTTTGCAAAGTTTGATTTCGTCCTCGCCGAGCGGCTCGCCGTGAGCGGCTGCCGTGTCCTGCTTGTGCGGAGAGCCGTAGCCGATGTGACTGTCGAGAACGATGAAGGTCGGACGGCCCTTGGTGTCGGCGAATGTCTTCAGGGCCTGTTCAATGCGATCGATGTCGTTGGCGTCGCTGACTCTCAGTACATTCCAGCCATAACCCTGGAAACGGGCCGCAACGTCTTCGGTGAAGGCAATGCTCGTATTGCCTTCGATGGTGATGTGATTGTTATCCCAGATCCAGCAGAGGTTATCGAGGCCAAGATGGCCGGCGAGGGAAGCCGCCTCGGAGGCGATTCCTTCCATCATGCAGCCGTCGCCGCAGACGGCGTAGATCTTGTAATCGAAGAGGTCGAACCCCGGCCGGTTGTAGCGGGCGGCGAGCCACTTCTGCGCAATCGCCATCCCCACGCTGGTGGCGACGCCCTGCCCGAGCGGGCCGGTCGTGCTTTCGACGCCGGAGACCCAGCGGTATTCGGGATGGCCGGGCGCCTTGCTGTCGAGTTGTCGAAATCGGCGGATGTCGTCGAGCGAAACCGAGACCTGCCCCAGCCTTTCGTATTTGGCATTCACCGTGCGCGTTCCGCTCAGGTGCAACACAGACCAGAGCAACATCGAGGCGTGGCCGTTGGAAAGGATGAACCGGTCGCGTCCGGGCCAGATCGGATCGAGCGGATCGAATCGCATGACACGATTCCAGATCGTGTAAACCAGGGGCGCCAGCGCCATCGGCGTGCCTGGATGGCCGGACTTGGCCTGCTGCACCGCGTCGATCGAGAGCGTGCGGATCGTGTTGATCGCAAGCAGGTCCAGTTGTGCTTCAGTCATGGCAATCACGCTTTCATTACAGGATCATGCCACGGACCGTATCCGTCGGTGATCTTCTGTGCTTCGGCCGGACCCCAGCTATTGGGATCGTATTCGAACAACGGCGTGACCGTGCCCAGGACAGGTTGGACGATGCGCCACGCCTCTTCGACGGAATCCTCGCGGGCAAAGAGCGTCGTGTCCCCTTTCATGGCGTCGTGCAGGAGGCGTTCATACGCATCCATGCCGCCGGCTTGCGCCCCTTCGGTCGCCATCAGTTCGACGGATCGACCGGCGTAGGCCTCGCCGTCATCCAATATCTGGGTGCCGAGCGCGATGGTGACATCCGGGCTGATTCGGAATCGGAAGTAATTAGCCGGCGGGGCTTTGTCGGAATAGATTTGCGGCGGCTCGCGGAATCTCACCATGGCTTCGGTGCAGGTGACCGCGAGGGATTTCCCGGCGCGGATGAAGAACGGCACGCCTTTCCATCGCCAGGAATTGATTGCAAAGCGGGCGGCGACAAAAGTCTCGGTCTTCGAATCCGCAGCGACCCCTGGCTCTTTGAGGTATCCGTGAAACTGTCCGCGAACCACGTCGCTCGGATTGAGCGGCGGCATTGCCTTGAACACCTTCACCTTTTCGTCGCGAATCGATTCGCCGTCGCCACCGGACGGCGGCTCCATCGCCAGATGGGCGACGACCTGAAGCAGGTGGTTCTGCACCACATCGCGCATCGCGCCGACCTGATCGTAAAACGATCCCCGCCCCTGAACGCCGAAATTCTCGGCCATCGTGATCTGCACGCTCTCGACGTATTGGCGGTTCCAGACCGGCTCGAGGATCTCGTTGGCGAATCGGAAATAGAGCAGGTTGCGAACCGGGTTTTTCCCCAGGTAATGATCGATACGAAATATCGCGCTCTCATCAAAGTTGGCAAGGATGGTGCGATTGAGCGCGATGGCTGAAGCAACATCGCGGCCGAACGGTTTTTCGATGATGACGCGGGCGTCCTGGGCACAGCCGGAATTGCCGAGCTGGCCCACAACCAGCCCGAACAGCGCAGGGGGAATGGCCAGATAATGGGCCGGCCGCTTCGCCGGCTCCAGCGCCTTGCGCAGTGCGACGAACGTGGCTGGGTCTTCATAGCCGCCGTCCACGTAACGCATCAGGTCGGACAGCTTTTTGAAGGCCGCCTCATCAACGCCGCCATACTTTTCACAACCATCGCGGGCACGAGCCTTGAGCTGGTCGAGAGTCCACCCTGCCTTGGCGACGCCGACGACGGGTACGTTCAGGTTCCCCCGTTTTACCATCGCCTGAAGCGAAGGAAAAATTTTCTTGTGGGCCAGATCGCCGGTCGCACCGAAAAAAACGAGCGCATCGGATTCGGGATGATTCATATGATTCGTCTCTTCTAACGTTCGGGTTATCCGGCGACGGGTTTTTCGAGATGCCCGCCGAATCCAAGTCGCATCGCTGAGAGGAGTTTGTCCTGGTAATCGGCTTCACCGCGCGAAGCAAATCGCTGGTATAGAGCCGCGGAGAGTACCGGCACCGGAACGGCTTCGTCGATGGCGGCGGCGATGGTCCAGCGTCCTTCCCCTGAATCGGAGACGCGTCCGCCGAACTTTTTCAGTTCCTGATCCTGAACCAGCGCAGCCGCCGTCAGATCCAGAAGCCAGGAGGCGACAACGCTGCCACGACGCCATACCTCGGCGACGTCGCGAACATTAAAGTCGTACTGATAACGCTCCGGCTCGCGTAATGGAGTGGTTTCAGCATCGATTTCCTGCTTGCGCTTTCCGAGGTTGGCGGCCTTGAGAATGCCGAGCCCTTCGGCATACGCCGCCATCAAACCGTATTCGATGCCATTGTGGACCATCTTGACGAAATGACCTGCGCCATTGGGGCCGCAATGCAGATATCCGTTTTCGGCGGTGCCCTCGATCTTTTCGCGCCCCGCCGTGCGGGGAACATCGCCGGCGCCCGGCGCCAGCGTTGCAAAGATCGGATCCAGGTGCTGAACGATGGGAGTCTCGCCGCCGATCATCAGACAGTAACCGCGCTCGGGCACCCCAGACCCCGCCGCTGGTGCCGACGTCAACGTAATGAATCTGCTTGGGCACCAGTTCCTTGGCGCGGCGAATATCATCGACGTAATACGAGTTTCCCCCGTCGATCAGAATGTCGCCGCTTTCCAGGTGAGCGAGCAGATCGCGGATCGAGGCGTCCACGACGCCCGCGGGGACCATCAGCCAGACCGCTCGTGGCTTGGCGAGGGCCTTGACGAAGTCGGCGAGCGATGCCGTTCCGACCGCGCCCCCATCCTTCGATTCGGCGACGGCTTCGGCGGATCTGTCGTAAACCACGCACTCATGACCGGCCTTGAGCAGCCGCTTCACCATATTGGCGCCCATTCGACCGAGACCAATCATTCCGATTTGCATTGTTTTGACTCCTTCTTTTTTCCCGAGAAAACCGGTTGGAATCCGCGGATTCGTTCGATACATCACCGTGTTTGCGCGTGGTACCGGCCGATGGAACGGCCAATGAAGATTTTGCGTTGTTCACCGGCTCCCAGAGCCGGAACCCGCCGACGAATGCATTGGCATTGTCCCCCGCGCGACAGCCGGGCGGAAGCGATTCGAGGTTCTTGACATTACCGCCGCCCAGGACAACGTCATCCGGTTCGAGCGCGGCGATCAGACGGGCAACGACATCGTTGACGCGCTTCCGCCATTTCTTTTTGCCGAATTCTTCCATCCCCTTCTGGCCAACATAATCCTCGTAAGTCGCTTTCTTGTACGGCAGATGGCCCAGCTCCATCGGTTCGAGGATTCCATCAACGACCATGCATGAGCCAAGCCCCGTTCCCAGCCCGAGGAAGAGCATCTTGCCCCCTTTGTAGCTTCCCAGCGCCTGCATCGCGGCGTCGTTGATCACGCGAACCGGGTGGCCGAAGGCGCGCTCGAAATCAAATCCAAGCCACCCCTTGCCCAGGTTCCACGGCTCTTTCATGGGCCGATTGTTCAAGACCGGACCGGGATAGCCCATCGAGATCGCATCGTAGTTCCAGTCCGCCGCGGCTTTCTTGACTTCCTGGACCATGAGGTCGGGAGTCAAATTCGGACCGGAGTCGAATCTTCGCGGTTCGGTCTGTCCGGTGACGAGGATTTTAACGTGGGTTCCGCCAACATCGAGCACGAGAATTTTCATGCTGAGATCTCCAACTGATCACCGTGCCGTGTTCGCAACTCGATCTTCAGGCGCTGACTTCGGGCGTCTTGCTCAGTCATTTTCAGTCGCAATTGCTTTGAACGGCTGGATCCGAAGCGCTCACGATACGCATTCTGCGAAGACTCTGCCACGCCGCCGCGACTCGAATGACACGCATCAATACGTGTTGCCATTTCGTCAAGCTTGCTGCATCGCCGACATTAAGATAGAGGAATTGTCGCTTGTAGTCGCTTTAACCGATTCGTAGGGATCGGCGAATCGTCCGCTTGCCAACGCCGTTCAGAAATTTTGCTCTCTCAACTTCGAAATGCGAGTAGGGTCTGTTACTTCAATGACTGGAAACGATTTCGTCATTCTTGGCGCCGGACCGGCGGGGCTGACTGCCGCCTACGAGGCCTTGCGCCACGGCGTTCGACCGGTTGTGCTCGAGAAGTCGGTTACTATCGGTGGGATTGCCCGGACCGAGCAGTACAAAGGGTATCACTTCGACATGGGCGGGCATCGTTTTTTCACCAAGAATGCGGAAATCAATCGCATCTGGCGCGACGTGCTGGCCGACGATTTTCTGCGCCGGGATCGATTGTCGCGCATCTTCTACAAAAAGCGGTTTTTCCATTACCCGTTACGACCGGCCAACGCCCTTCTCGGTTTGGGAATCGTTGAGAGCTTTCTCATCCTGCTGAGTTACCTGAGATGGAAGCTCTTTCCGTGCCGTCAGGAGGATACTTTCGAGCAGTGGGTCACCAACCGTTTCGGGCGACGATTGTTCCGCACATTTTTCAAGACCTACACCGAGAAAGTCTGGGGCATTCCCTGCTCGGAATTGAAAGCTGAATGGGCCGCTCAGCGGATCAAAGATTTGTCTTTGCGCACCGCCGTCATGAGCATGTTCGTTCGTCCCAGCCAGACGATTAAGACGCTGATTTCACAATTCGATTATCCGGTGCGCGGTCCGGGAATGCTTTGGGAAGCCGTCCGCGACCGTGTCCGAAATCAGGGCGGCGAAGTCCGCACCGACAGCGACGCAACGATCATTCATCGCGAAGGCCGGAGAATTACCCACATCACCGTTGGGACGGGGGCGAACGCAGCCGCCCTGTACGGTTCGCATTTTCTTTCGAGTATTCCCCTTAGCGAACTGATCGCCAAGCTCGATCCGCCGCCACCTGATGCGGTGCTCGAGGCGGCTCGCCATCTCAATTATCGCGACTTCCTCACGGTTTGCGTCATCGTGCGCAAACCCGATCTGTTTCCGGACAATTGGCTCTATATTCACGAGCCGTCGGTGCAGGTCGGGCGCATTCAGAATTTTGGGAATTGGAGTCCGGCGATGGTTCCTGACGCCGGACATTCCAGCCTCGGGCTTGAATACTTCTGCAACGAACGCGACCCCTTCTGGTCGATGCCTGACAAGGATCTCATCGAACTTGCGCGCCGTGAATTGGAAACCATCGGCCTGGCGCGTCCCGAAGACGTGATCGACGGCTGCGTCTTTCGCGTACCCAAGAGTTACCCCGTCTATGACTCCGGCTACGCCGAACATCTGGAGGTCCTTCGCGAATACCTCGATGGATTTGAGAACTTTCGGACCATCGGCCGCAACGGACTGCATCGCTATAACAATCAGGACCATTCGATGCTGACCGGCCTCTATGCGGTCCGCACCCTGCTGGCTGGTGAGAAGCATGATTTGTGGAAGGTCAACGCAGAGCAGGAATATCACGAAGAGGTTCGCGCCGATCACGAAGCGGATATCAGGGAGGAAGACCTCGAACTGATCTTTGCGCGGCTCGACAAGCTGGCGGTCGCCATCGCGGCGGGGAGCGTGAGCGGACTGGGACTGTGGTTGCTGACGATCTGGATCGTCGTGAGAAGCGGCCCGGTGGTTGGACCGTATCTGGCCCTTCTTCGACAGTATTTCCCCGGCTACTCCGTGACGCTCCCAGGCAGCATGATGGGGCTATGTTACGGATTTCTTGTTGGTTTTGTCGCCGGGTGGATTTTCGCGGCTGTCCGTAACGTATTGATGTTCTGGACCTGGATCATCGTGCTGCGCCGGGCCGAACGTTCCTGTCTCCGGCAATTACTTGACTACGTTTGACCATGAGCCAGGAGGATCCTTCATCGTTGCCGTCTCTGGTTCGCACGCGGGTGCTCCGCGTCGATCCGATGGTTCTCGGACTTACGGTCGGGCTGATCAGTGGCGCCGCCTTGATGCTTGCCACAATCGTGCTGCTTCTGAAGGGTGGTTCGGTGATCGGTCCGCACCTGGCACTGCTGAACCAGGTCTATGTGGGCTTCAGAGTGACATGGGTCGGAAGCCTGATCGGATTTGCCTACGCCGGGGCGACCGGGTTCGTCGCCGCTTACTGCGGCGCAACGTTCTACAACTGGATTTCGCGACGGCGCGAAAAACCCAAGCGATGAACCCGAGCACCAATTCGATATCGATCGCGGTCGAGCCGCGCGTGTCGGTCATCATCGCAGTGCGTAATGGCGCGGACTATCTGCGGCGATGCCTGGCTGCAATTGCCAACTCTAACGGCAGCGAATACGAGGTGATCGTCGTCGACGACGCGTCGACGGACGATACTGCCGCCGTGGCCGAAGCCCACGGGGCCCGCGTCCTGAGGATGACCCGGCGCGGAGGTCCCGGTGCGGCGCGAAACCTCGGCGTGCGGGCCGCCGCCGCGCCGCTTATATTCTTCGTTGACGCGGATGTGTGCATTCGTCCCGATGCCTTCGATCGGGTTCTGAGCTGCCTCGAAACTGAGCCGGAAGTGGACGCCGTCTTTGGTTCTTACGACGATGCGCCGGCTTCACCGAACCTGATTTCCCAATATAAGAACCTGTTTCATCGATTTGTGCATCAGAAGGCCTCCGCGGAGGCCTGCACCTTCTGGAGCGGATGCGGTGCGATTCGCAAAGTAACTTTTGAAGGCGTCGGCGGTTTCGACGTTGAGGCGCCCAGCATCGAAGACATCGACCTGGGCGTGCGCCTGCGAAAGGCGGGTCGACGAATCCGCCTCGACAAATCGCTGGAGGGGACGCACCTTAAAGTCTGGAGACTCGCCGGCCTGGTCCGATGCGACGTGATCGACCGCGGAATCCCCTGGACCCGACTGATTCTCCGCGAACGAAATCTCCCAACGGATTTGAATCTCACCATCGGACAGCGGCTGAGCGCGATTCTCACGTTTCTCATGCTCGGCGCGACTCTCGCCGGGTCATGGTGGCATCCGCTATTGGCCACATTGCCCCTGCTTTCGCTGCTGATCGTTTGGATCGTGGATCGATCTTCTTCCCGATCGGCCGGTGCGAATCATCCAAGCGAGGCGGGCCTCGGCGCCCGGGTCGGCGCCTTCGTCCTGGTTACAGGGGTGCTCGGCGTTCTCGTCGCGGCGCAGGGCTGGGGCATCCTGATCGGTTCCACCGGGATATTGATTCTCCTCCTGAATTTGCGCTTTTACCGTTTCTTTATTGAAGCCCGGGGGATCGCTTTTGCGATTCTCGTTGTCCCGTTGCATCTGCTCTATTTCATCTACAGCCTAGTCTCGCTTTCAGCTGGCGTTCTGTTGCACATGCTCGGCACTGACGCCGGCGCGAACAAGTGGCGTCGCCTTGCGTCAAGCGAAGTCACACCGAATGCCACCTTCCATCGAAAGCCTTTTCTGGAGCGTTTGCAATCGACCCGAACACGCCGGCGGGCTTATGCGGGGGTGATGTGCCTTTTGTTTGTTCTCGCCTGCTTTGCCCAGGGGATGAAATCGCTGCAGAATCATGAGCCTCTTGATTTGGTTGTGAGCGATGCCGAAGGGTACTGGGTCTATCTTCCTTCGATGGTCATCGACCACAACCTGACATTCACCCGTCAGATTGATGCGCACGAAAAGGTCCATCCGATCGAACCGGGCTCATTTGCCAGGTCGTCGCGGGGGCTGATCAATCGCTGGCCCGTTGGCGTCGCGCTCACCCTCGCGCCGTCATTTGTCCTTGCTCACGGAGTGAATCTTCTATTCTCCCACTGGACCGGGGCAGCGATCTTCACGCCGAACGGCTATTCGGTGGTCTATCAGCTTTTCGCGTTGCTGACCGTCATCGGAATGTCTTTCTGCGCGATGGTCGCGATGGATGATCTGCTCGAGCGGCATTTTCAACTGAGCGGAGCGGCGATCGGGGCCGGAATCGGGGTCTGCGTCCTCGGCAGCAATTGGGCATATTATATTTTTCGCGAACCGTTCATGTCGCACGCAATCGGCGCCGCCTGGGTCATTCTTGCGATTTTTTCTGCCGATCGGCTGACGGCCGCGGCTCGCGAAGGCCGGGTGGTCCCGTGGCATGGGGCGGCCCTCGTTTTCGCTTTATCAATGGCCGTTGCGTGCAGGCAATCCAATGAGGTTCTTTTCCCACTTGCCCTGTGGGCCGCGATCGTAGTCGCTAAAAGCAAACTTCCGGGCCGATGGTTGCGGCAGTCGCCATTGCTGATCATCTCGGCCTGGCCTCTGCTCGTTCACTTATTGGTATTGCGCCTTATGCGCCGCCGCGAAAAGGCCCAGGGAGGTCTAACCGGATATCGCGCCTTCGAAACTTTTCACTGGTTGCGCCCGGCTCTGTTCAAGACACTCTTCTCCGATTTTCATGGGCTGTTCTTCTGGTCGCCGATCTTGCTGCTCTCGATCTGGGGTTTTGTCTGGCATCTCAGGCAATCGACGCGGCGGCGTGACGGACTGGTGATCAGCCTGCTGGTCTCGCTGATTGCGCTCTGGTACGTCAACAGCGCCTGGTATGCCTGGTCTTTTGGGAAAGCCTTCGGCGCCCGCGCCTTCGTCGATCTGATCGGCGTTTGCGTGATCGGCGCTGCGCTGGCTTTCGAGTCGCTCGGGCGCAGTCCCACCCGCTGGTCGCGCGCTGTCACGATCCCCGTCGCGTTGTGTGTCCTGTTTAACTGGACGTTGATGACGCTTTTTATTGTCAACAAGGTGCCACGTGAGGCGCCGCTCTTCCCGAACCTGCGCATGTTGCATGATTGAGAATCGTCTTATGAAGCAGCTTAATCTCGGAATCCTTGGATGCGGCCGAATCGCGCACAGCACGCACCTCCCGGTCCTTTCGGCGATGCCCAATGTAAAGATCGTCGCGTTGGCCGAGCCGGATTCGGCGCTGAGAGATCGCGCCTGGCGTTCGCACCGTCAGCTTTTGGCAGCGCCGACTGGCGTGATCTGATCGCTCGCGATGATGTCGATGCCGTCGTGATCTGCCTTCCCAGCGGGTTGCACGCAGAAGCCGCGACTGCTGCATTGACCGCGGGCAAGCACACGTACGTTGAGAAGCCCATCGCCGGCAATCTCGCCGACGCGCGACGCCTGCTCGACGCCTGGAATAAGAGTGGCTGCGCTGGAATGACCGGCTTCAATTACCGCTTTCATCCGCTCGTCGTCGACCTCAAACGACAGATCCAGACTGCCCGAATCGGAAAGGTCCTGGGCGCTCGATCGGTGTTCACCACCAATGCCCGTGATCTGCCGGAATGGAAAGCACAGCGCCGTAGCGGCGGCGGCGCGTTGCTGGACCTGGCGGCGCATCACATTGACCTGATCCGTTTTCTCTTCCAGTGTGAGATCCAAAGCGTCTTCGGACGGGTCACGAGCGTGAAGAGCGAAGCTGACACCGCGACGCTCGATCTGCGCACGGCCAACGCCGAGACGGTTCAATCCTTTTTTTCATTCCGATCGCTGGAAGAAAACCGGATCGACATCTTCGGCGAAGCGGGCCGGTTGTCGCTTGACCTCTACCGATCCGCTTCGGTGGAATTCGCCCCCGCATCCGGCAGCGGCGCGTTCGACGCACTCGTGCAACTCAACGCAAACGTCTGGGAACGCGGCAAGAAGCTGGTCGTTTCAAAACTGGACAAGAATGCCCACCTGATCAGTTGGCAGACAGCGCTTGCGGAATTCGTCGCGGCCGCATCGCAAGGCCGAGCGGCGTCCTGCGATTTGAACGACGGATATGCGAGCGTGGCGGTGATCGATGCCGCAGAACGCTCGGCGGAAACAAACGGTGTGATCGATCTTTTTCCATGCCCTGTTGCGGCTGTGGAGTTGCTTCACAACTCTTTTCACGCCGGGTCCTGTGGACCCGGATCCGCGTCCACAGGGCCCGGCGTGGCCGAGGAGAACGACGGCCCGGCTATGTCCGTCATTTTGGCGACGCCGGGGCCGGCCGAATCGATCGCCGCGACCATTCGCGCCCTGCGCGCCCAGACGATTTGCGACCGGCTCGAACTCATGCTGATGGTTGAGTCAAAGGAAGGGTTCGGCGCTGAACCGACATTTTTTGAGGGATTTCACTCAGTTCAGGTTGTCGAAACCGGAGCGTTTCGTTCGCGAGCTCATCCCAACGCCGAGGGCGTTCGCGCAGGCCAGGGCGCCGATCATCGTCTTCGCGGAGGACCACTCTTTTCCAGAGCCAGCCTGGGCCGCCGCGCTGCTGGAAGCGCATCGTGGCCCGTGGGTTGCCGTCGCGCCGCTCATGGTCAACGCCAATCCAGACACGGCGATCAGCCATGCCGATCTGCTTCTGGGGTATGGCGAGTGGATTGATCCGGCACTGTGTGGCGAACGTTCGCACCTCCCCGGCCACAACAGCAGCTACAAACGGCAGGCGCTGCTCGAGTACGGCTCGCGGCTCGAATCCATGATCGAAGCGGAAACGCTGATTCAGTGGGACATGCGAAGCAAAGGCTTGCGCCTCTTTCAAACCGCCGAGGCGCGCACGCGTCATACGAATTTCTCGCTGATGGCGACGTTCTGCGATGCCAATTTCTACAATGGTTGGGCGTTTGGCGCTGCCCGGGCACGGGAGTGGAACTGGGGCCGACGCGCTTTGTTCTTTTTTGCGTCGCCGCTGATTCCCTTTGTCCGCCTTGCTCGACTCGTCCGCAGCGCCAAAGGTTCCCGAGTCACGCGCCAGACGCTCAAGCGTGCGTTCGGGGCGCTGGCCGCGGGACTCTTCCTCGACGGGCTCGGGCAAATGCTCGGTTACGGGTTTGGGCCGGGAAATTCGGCCGAGCACCTTCATTACGTGGAATATGACCGTGCGTCCAAAATCACAGCGAGCGATCGGGCCCTCCTTTATGGAACGGCCGGCCAACCTGCGCTGGTGGAGGCATCGTGACGCCACGCTGGTCTATTGTGATTCCGACCTATTGCCGGCC
The DNA here is from genome assembly GCA_963754335.1 of uncultured Phycisphaerales bacterium. Lineage (GTDB taxonomy): Bacteria > Planctomycetota > Phycisphaerae > Tepidisphaerales > Tepidisphaeraceae > JBBSDP01. The sequence goes on along the minus strand of CAVWFQ010000003.1, from coordinate 24,080 downwards.
CGAACCGCTTGCGGCGTGTCTCAAGTCACTGGCGGAACTCGATTATCCGAGAGACGAATATGAAGTGGTCGTCGTCAATGACGGGGGAGAATCTCCCGATTCGGTTGCCTGGCGGTTCTCCAGCGCCATGTCCCTGCGGGTAATCACTCAATCCAACGCCGGCCCGGGGGCGGCCCGGAATCGCGGCGCAAGCGAAGCGGCCGGCGAATGGGTCGCGTTCACCGATGACGACTGCACGCCTGACCCGCAATGGCTCACGCGCTTTGATTCGCAGATGCAAACCACGCCCGACGCCATGGCCGGCGGTCGGATCGTCAACATCCTCACCGGGATGAGAAACGTCTGCTCGGCGGCAAGTCAGTCCCTCGTTTCCTACCTGTACAGCTATTACAACCGCGACCCGCAGCACGCACGGTTCTTTACGAGCAACAATATGGCGGTCAACCGGATGCGATTCCTCGATTTTGGCGGGTTCGACTTGGCATTCCACCGCGCCTCGGCCGAGGATCGTGAATTTTGCGACCGATGGACCCAGGCCGATCGCCGACTGATCTACGTGCCCGATGCCGTGGTGCGCCACGCTCATCGCCTCTCGCTCTACCAGTTCATACAGCAGCATTTTTCTTATGGGCGCGGCGCACTTCATTTTCGGCAGGCGCGCGCCGTGCGCAACGCCGAACCGGTGCGCGTCGAGCCGAAGGAATTTTACACGGAGCTTCTGCTGTATCCCTGGCGTGAGCGCGACCCGCATGCGATGACGACGATGTCGCTGCTTTTCGTTACGCAGGCGGTGAACGCGGCGGGCTTTTTTTACGAGAAATATTTCGGTCCCGAGATCCCGCCGGCGCTCCGGCCTGGCGCCCGCCGCCATGGCGTCCCGGAGAAACCAACGGCATGAGGCTGAAGAGCGGCACCCTTCGTCACGACGCGACGCTGCTCCTTGCCGGCGGGATGATCGTCCGCCTCTGCGGGCTGCTCTTTGTCGTCATCCTGGCCCGCGTCTTTTCCGAGCGGCAGATTGGAATCTTCTCGTTCGCCGAGGCCGTTGCGGACATGCTGATCCTGATCGCGAGCTTCAACCTCGACAGCCTGATCGTTCGCCGTATCGCGTCCGGCCCGGCATCGGAAGCCGCCAAACGCTTTGCGCCCTTCTCGGATTCCGTCTGGTGAGTGGGCCGGTCTATCTGCTGGTGATTTGCATCGTGGCGCATTTTATGCATTCGGAGCAGCACTGGATCCTGCCGATCGTCGGCCTCTACACGCTGATGGAGAGCCTTTACATCTGCCTCTCGGACATGTTTGTCGGAATTGGACAGCCGGCGATGCGGGCAAGAATCGAAGTGACCGCGGAACTGATCTACAGCGTTGCTTTTGTCATCGCGATCTGGGCGCGGCCGACTCTGTCAACTTTGATCGCGGTGGGATTGCTCCGCGGCCTCCTGCTGGTGAGCGTGGTCCTTTACCTGATCTATGCCCGGCTCGGCCCGCTGCGCATATCGTGGGACAACAGTCTGATCGTCGCCGGAATTCCGTTTCTTCTGATGACTTCTCTTTCCATCCTCCAGGGAAAGCTCGAGACCGTGCTGCTGGGCGTCCTGTCCAACTATGAGACCGTCGGCGTGTTTCAACTGGCGCTGCGCCTCATCATGGCGGCGCAATTCATTCCCCAGTCGATGAACTCCGCTTTCTATCCCCGCTTTGCCGCCGAGGGCCTGAGCGATCAAAACCGGGCCCGTCTGTTTCGTGGCGCGGGCGGGCTGATCGTTCTCGGAACTTTCGGCTGGGTATTTCTGCTGGCGTTTCATGGACCACTATCGCATCTTCTTTACGGCCGCGCCGCCGCTCAAGTAGCGCCGGTCCTGACCGCAATGGGGATGGTCTTGCCCTTCCGATTCGCCGCATTGTTCATGGCATCGATGCTCACCGCGATCGGCCGGGAGCGAACCGTGCTCGCGGCGATGGTGGCCGGAACAACGGTTGGGCTGTTGACCGATGTATTCCTCATTCCGCGCCATGGCGCGATCGGTGCGAGCATAGGCCTGCTCACATCGGCGCTCTGCCAATTCATCCTGCTCGGGATGGCGTGGTTTCAACGGCCGACTCGGACGGAGCAGACAGTCAAGGTGGCCGCCGGGGGAACTTCGGCGCTGAGCCCTGCGGTGGCCCTTACCGACTTGTCGAACGGACCGTCTTAGCCCCAGACGGGACCGGGATTCCCGCACATTTCCCTCATATAATATTGGGGTGAATCAATAGTGTACTGCTCCGAATCGAGCTGCATAATTGTGTAGACTCCGGGTTTCCCGTTGCGTGATGGTTTGCTCTCGATGGTTAAGGATGAAGCCGGTTGATTACAGCCCGCCGCGCGTCAGGCCGAGAAAGTGGAACCTCGTTCTGCTTGCGGTTCTGTTGGTCACTTTGCTGTCGATGCTCGTGCTGGCGGTATCGATGCTTCAGGACAAGCCGACGCCGGCGCCTCCTGCCCGTGCGCCGCAGCCGGTGGCGACCGTTGCCACTGTTTCTTCCGCGCCCAAAGTCGATGTGAATGCCGTTCTCGCGCTGAAAGTGGACCCCGTACTGGAGCAGTTGCAGAAGTCGGATGATGATGCGTGCGAAAAAGCGGAGGCGGTCATCAAGCAGCATTTTAACGCAGCGAGAGATGGAGCACCCAGGTTCGCCAAGGCGATCATCGGACCTCTCAACGGCATCAAGACGACCTGGCTGGCCGGTAAAGGCGTGGTGCAGCGGCGGTACTATCATGATCCGAGCATTAATCCGGTCGGGGCTCATGTTCGATGGAACTACGAACAAGATGTAACAAGCGGCGACAAGATCAGGCATGCAATTGAGGCTTCAATGGATCAATTGAAGGAGGACTTCCGCGCCAATCGAAATAAGGCAATCCATTCGATCAGCAGGAACCTGAAGTCAAAGGATCTCCCGGCAAACATCAATATCAATCGGGATCAGCTCGACCAGATGTGTCAGACCGCGTTCGAGACGGCGATGGCCGATGTCAACGGAAATCACATCGCCGAAAAAGCCGCGATGGGGTCGGCGGCGTCTTTTGCTTTGAGTTCCGCCGCTACATTGATTGCAGAGAGAGCGATCGCGGCGGCCGTCAGCGAATACGCTGTCGCCGCCGGCGGCGCCGCGGCGACCGGCGCGGGAGGCGGCGGAACGATCGGCTCCATGATCCCCGGACCCGGCACGATCATCGGGGCCTCGGTTGGGTTACTCGCCGGAATCGGTGTTGACGCCTGGATCAGTCACAGAAACAAAGCGCGAACGGTCGTGGAAGTCGACAAATCGCTGTCGTATATCGAAGAAAAAATAATGAACGGCAGCCAGGGCCATCCCGGCGTTGAGAAGTCATTCCACGCCGCCGCCGCCGGGCAGCAGGAAATGCTACGGACCAAGGTGCGGGAGAAAATACTGGAGGCGTCGCAATGAGATTGCTTTCTTCGCTTCGCGCGACCTTGGTTTTTCTGTCGTTGACTGGACTGCTCACCTTCTCGGGACGATCGGCCTCCGGGCAGGAGGCGCAAGTCGTGGGAACGGTCGTGAAGGAGATCGCCGAGGGCCTGGGCGAACATGCAGCAGCGTTCGGCGGTGACGAAATCGCGGAGCAAACCGCCAAACGTCTGGTGATCGAGGCGACGGAAGTGGCCGGCAATTCCGGCGGTAAGATCGCCGAGGCCCAGGTGGGACGAATTGCCGCGTGCGGAAACGAGGCCGCGATCTTCAATTTGAAAACGTTACACGGACAGGCGCTACCGCTGCTTGATGACGTTCCCAGCAAAGCGCTCCCCTCGGCTGTCGCGACCCTCGTGCGATCGGGGGTGACGAGAGATCTGGAGTCGCTCGGTTCGATGGCTCTGAAAAGGGAAGCCCTCGCCGCGGAAATGCGCCTTCCCGGCGCGGGATTGGAACTGGCCAAGGATTTTGGCGAGGAAGGAGCGACGGCCGCCAGGCAGTTAACCGAGGACCAGGCCAACAGCCTGCTTGAAACGGTCAGACCGGCCGAATTGAGAAGCCTGCCGGCAACCGAGCGCACACAGTTGCTCCAATCGCTGGCAAAGCACCCCGAAGCGCAGTTGGCCAACTTCGGCATCCCCACCGGTCCGTTGGTGGTCGTCGCCGGCGGAATCGTGCTCTGGCACGCCGCCGACCTGGCGCTGGCTCCCGAGGAAGACGTTTATGTCGACGCCGACGGAATCGCCCATCACAAGAAGGTCCCACCCTTTGCGATCGCGACACGAGCGATGCCCGCGGTCGCACATGAAATTGCAGGACTGTTCGGCTGGGCGGGGATTTCGCTGGCAGCCGGCGTGAGCGTCGTTCTGGCCTTGTATGTGTGGCTGCATCACCGACGAGCCGTGCATCGGAAGCAAATGGGAAGCCCATCGCCGCGAAGCTGAAGAAGATTCAGTTATCAATTCGGGGTGTAACGCTCAATTGTGGTGAGCGCAATTCCTGGCCCCCTGCCCGGTACTCCGAGGGGCCGCGCACGAAGCAAGCGGGAAAGCGCTCGGTAAACGAGAGAACTTTCCCGCTTACTTCGTGCGCGGCTCCTCCAGAGTATCGGGAGAGGGGAATAGGCAAATCGCCACAGTTCGGCGTTACACCATCATTTCGAGATGAGCAAGCCGTCGTCAGTGGTACAATCTTCGCGTCGATCCTGACCGCTTCGTCAAGATCGGCCGACTTGAGGGCGGCCTTTTTGGCATCTTTCATCGCCTGCAAATACTCGGCGCGAGCGTCCGCAACTTTTCTTGCGTATTCCCTTTCGGCCTTTCCAATGGAAGTCTCAAGAGCTGCCGTAGCTTCCTTCGCCTTCGGCGAGTGAAACTGCTGATCGTCGCTGCCAGCTCCCATCAGGAAAGTAACGCGACGGGTCGCGGACTCGACTACGCTCCCGAAGGCCGTCGATTGCTGCGGCGTACCGCAGCCACGGCTTGGAAAGCCGTGCCACGAGAAAACGAATCCGGCGATTCTGTCACGCGCCCGCCGCGCGTGATGAGCGAGCCGTCGTCAGCGATATAATACCCGCCGATGCGTCGCCGGCTGTTCAAGTTTTCTTCGGTGTCACTGGTGCTATTGGGGACATGCGTGATGTGGGTTTGGAGTCATCACCGGGGCACGGAGATCTGCTTCGGCCTTCCGCCGCGACCCTCAAGTCTCCCGCTTAAACAATACACCGCCACGCGGACGCCTGCGCGCCGGTTCGGTTGACGGCGAAGTGTTCTTTGCCTACCGAATTGAAGACCTTGGCAATCAGCCGCGCGGTTGGAGATATGCTTCGGGCGCGACGGGATCGATCGACCTTCTGTCGGCGATTTTTACGCGCTGGTCGGTGCTGGGCGCGAGTTGTCGCGACAACAGCGGCGGCTATCTCCAGATGGGCGGGCTCTGGCCCATCCATGACGACGAAATAGCATTAATCGTGCCATATCGGTTGCTTGCGGCTTGTCTTTTCATCGTGAGTACCGCATTCCTGGTGATCATCCGACGACGGCGGATGGCAGCGGGATATTGCATCGACTGTGGCTATGACCTCTGTGCGACACCAGATCGTTGCCCAGAGTGTGGAACCTCCGCAAAATCGAAGCCCCTGCCAACCAAAAATCCGGCAAATTCAAACTGACCCACTACCAAACCACGGTGTAATCGAACTCAGCTCTTCCGGTGAAACTCCAACACCTGCGCCGAACACGGCGGCAGGAGAATTTCTGACTCCGCCGGCAGAATGACAGGCGCGTTTCCGCTCATCAGCTCTGAACACGAAAATGGGCCATCTGTTCCGAACAGAGGTCGCAGATCGATCGTGATGCGCTGCGAGGCCTGTGTATCAAAATTGCATACGACCAGAAATCCAAACGCCTGGGGTCCGGGATCCTGGCGGAACGCCGCGATGATGGCGGCATGCCCTCGATCGACGAGAGTGAAATTTCCGCCGCGCCGGAAGGCGGGATATTCGGCAAGAATAGAGTTCACCCGGCCGATGATGCTCGCATAAGCCGGTTCCGAGGGAAACGCGGCTTTCGGTTTTCTGCCGATAAAATTAACGCGCTCCTGTTCCCCGTACTCCACCCCTTGCGGCATTCCGGTGGCCCCGGTGCCGAGCAGGGCCGCGGCGACGTATCTTGGGATTGTTGAGTCAGCGCTTCCGAACTCCTGCGCGGTGCGCCTGAATCCTGGGAGGTGATCGGCATGAAGTATCGGATGTGCTCCGTGACGCGGTGAATGTAATTCAGGTAATCACGAAGCTGTGGGACAAATTTGTAATTCCATGGCGTTGCCAGAATGAGATTCAGCCCCCACCTCGGCCCGGTTTCCAGCAAAGTCCGGTCATCGGTGAAAAACTCGGCCAGGATTCCCACCCCCGGAAAATTCGAATGCAGTGCAGCCGTGACGGCCCCGACGAAATCGCGATCGCTGCTGTGCAGGTTGTCGAAACGAACGAAGCCTCCGGTGTCATTGGCGTATTTCGCCCAGAACAGCGCATAGTCAATCATGTAGGCACGTATTTCCGCCCGGATCGCCTCTGAAGGGTGCTCGTAGTTGATCAGGACGAGATCTTCCCAGGTCCGCCACACCTGGTCGGACCAATACCCGGCGCGCTTCAATCCATCCGGCCGACTCTGATCCGGGGTGATCCAGTCCGGAGCGCGTTGCGCCATCACGCTATTGACGCCGACATGGTTGAGCACCAGGTCGAAAACAAGCCGGATCTTGAGCAACCGCGCCGCTTCGACGAATTCCCCCAACTGCGCGAGCGCGTCCTCGTTTGATCCTCGAGCGAGATAGCCGGGATCGACGCCAAAGAGATCTTTGGCCGAATAGGGACTTTCGGAAGTGTCCATCGGCGTGATCGGCAGAAGGTGAACGGCATTAAACCCCATCGCGCCGATGCGCCGAAGATCCTGCTTCCAATCGGCGACCGAGCCGGAGATGGCGGGAATCATTGTATAGATGCGGACCGCATCCACCTGCGGCGGATCGATCAGCGCCCAGGCATCGGGGACGGTGTCGTGCATCCAGGTGCGGCCTTCGTCCAGCGAGAATTCCTCGCGAAAGGAATGAAGGCCCGGACGTTGAGGGACGATACGACACTCGAGCGTTCGCTCGTCGATTCGCGCGAACGGAACGTTGGTCCAGACATTCTCCTCGGCGGAGTTGAGTGTCGTGACCAGGCGCACCTGTACCCCGGCTGGAAGCGGGTCGGCGGCGGTGATCGTCAGGATGAAGGTTTCCCCCTGGCACGTTCGCGAGAACGACTGGCGTCCGACCGGATATGAACGGTTGATACCGCCGGGAATCGGATGGACGCGCGGCCGCTGCGGCAAGCCGGGAATCTCGCGGTGTGTGATTTGATCCGGCATGGACTGGGCGCGGATTCTAACGGCTGTCGGACGTTTTTGATCCGGGCGGTTGTGTTTGACAAAGATTAATGTTGCCTCCCCTATCTGCGCGACTAGGATAACGCCCGAAATATTCCGCGCAGGAATCGACGACGATGCCGATCGGATTTTACAGTCGCGCGCCGCTCCAAGCGCTGCTGGCTTCGGCATGGGTGCCGGTGCTGGACCCGGCGTCGCCGAATGCGGTCACCATCCGTCATTTGTTCGTCGTCGTCTTTCTCATATGCCTGGCCATTTTCCTAGTCGTCGCTTCGCTGATCGTCGTTTCGATCATTCGCTTCCGACCGGCGGCGGGAAGAACTCCCAAACAGGATTTTGGCAACCACCGGTCCGAGATCATCTGGGCCATCATTCCGGGACTGATTGTTCTGGCGTTCGCGATCGTTTCGATCAAATTAATTCTTTCGATCATCTCGATGCCGACCAGTGCGGTATCGGAGGCGGGTGATGCGGACCTGATTGTTGTCGGCCATCAATGGTGGTGGGAAGTTCGTTACCCCGCCTCGGGTGCGGTGACCGCGAACGAGATCCACGTACCCGTCGGCCAAAAACTTCGCGTGCGGGTGAGCTCGGCGGACGTGATCCATTCATTCTGGGTTCCGCAGCTTGGGCCCAAGATGGACATGGTCCCTGGCCACGATAATTTTGTCTGGCTTCAGGCCGATCGCACCGGCACCTACGAAGGCGCGTGCTCCGAATTTTGCGGCGACCAGCACGCCTGGATGCGATTTACGGTCGTTGCAGAATCGGCACCGCAATACCAGAGCTGGCTCGCGCACCAGACTCAATCGGCGCCAGGACCGGCTGACGCCAATGCCCGGGCGGGGAAAGCTTTCTTTTTCACCCAGACCTGTGCGAATTGCCATGCGATCGGCGGCACCAATGCCGTCGCCAACGCCGCGCCTGACCTGACTCATCTCGCCCAGCGCGATCAGCTTGCCGCCGGCCTGATCCCTAACAACCCTGAGAATCTCGCCCGCTGGCTTCGCGGTCCCCAGCGGATCAAGCCGGGCTGCCTGATGCCCAACTTTACTCTGAACGACGATCAGGTCACTCAACTGGTTGCTTTTCTGGAGGGCCTGAGATGACCACAAGCGCTCTGGCGGATTCTCAGCCGACCCTTGAGGAAAGGTCCGGCGAATCGTCCCTGCTTGGGTGGTTCAGCTCAGTTGATCACAAGCAGATCGGCCTCCTCTATATCTGCACCGCTCTGGTGTTCCTTCTCGTCGGCGGCGTCGAAGCACTGGCGATGCGCATCCAACTGGCGATACCCAACAACACCTTCATCGGACCCAGCCTGTTCAATCAACTGTTCACGATGCACGGCACGACCATGATTTTCCTGGTCGGAATGCCAATCCTCGTCGGCTTTGCCAATTACCTGGTTCCTTTGATGATCGGCGCTTCCGATGTGGCGTTCCCCCGCCTGAACGCTTTCGGTTTCTGGCTCGTGCCGTTCGGCGGGATACTTCTTCACTACAGCTTTCTCACCGGCTCGGCTCCGAACGCCGGATGGTTCAATTACGCGCCACTGAGCGAAAAGGCCTATTCCTCCCTTCAGGGCGTCGACTATTGGCTGATTGCGCTCCTCGTGCTGGGCATCGGTTCGGTCAGCTCGGCAATCAATTTGATCGTCACGATCATCGTCTGCCGAGCGCCGGGAATGAGCCTCCAGCGGGTGCCGCTTTTTGTCTGGATGATGTTCATCACGGCGATCCTGATCGTCCTGGCGATTCCGGCCCTCAACGGCGCTGGTTCTCCTCCTCGTCGATCGAACACTGGGGGCGGCATTTTTTGATGCCAGCCGCGGCGGGAACACCCTTCTGTGGCAACATTTTTTCTGGATCTTCGGACATCCGGAGGTCTACATCCTTGCGCTGCCGGCCTTCGGCATTATTTCCGAAGTCATCCCGGTCTTCTCAAGAAAGCCGATCTTCGGCTACGAATTCGTGGCCGCCTCAACCGTGGCGATCGGCATCCTCAGCATGGGCGTCTGGGCGCACCACATGTTTGCGGTCGGACTGGGTCCCGCCTACGACATTTTCTTTGCAATCAGCAGCCTCCTGATCGCGATCCCCACCGGGCTCAAGGTGCTCAACTGGACCGCAACCCTGTGGGGCGGATCGATTCAGTTAACGACATCGATGTGCTTCGCCATCGCTTTCCTCATCCAATTCGTGATTGGCGGATTGACCGGCGTCATGTTCGCAGTCGCGCCGATCGACTGGCAGTTGACCGACACTTACTTCGTCGTCGCCCATTTCCACTATGTGTTGTTCGGCGGAACGATCTTCGCGGTCTTCGCCGGTGGGTTTTACTGGTTCCCGAAAATGACCGGCCGCATGCTCGACGAGCGCCTCGGAAAAATCACCTTCTGGCTCATGGTGGCCGGTTTCAACCTCACCTTTTTTGTGCAGCATTTCCTGGGAATGATGGGGATGCCCCGTCGGATCTATACCTATGGCAATCATCCCGGCTGGTTTGCCTTTAACGCAATCTCGACTCTCGGCGCATTTATCATGGGGCTCTCGATTCTCGTATTCCTGTGGAACGTCATCCGCTCTCTGCGCGGTGGGAGCGTGGCCGGCGACAATCCCTGGGATGCCTTTACGCTTGAATGGGCGACGACCTCCCCGCCTCAGGTGGAGAATTTTGAGCAGGTGCCGCCCGTCCGCAGTCGCCGGCCGCTGTGGGATTTGAATCATCCGGATCTGGCCGACTGGAAAACGGCAAATACGCCTGAAGACCGGCGCGTTCCACACAGCGCCGCCAAAATCGCGTCGGGATGTTTTATTATTTCGGAGGCGATGTTCTTTCTGCTGCTGGTTTCCGCCTACATCGTCTTCAATCGAACTTCGGCTGCGCATGCCTCATCGGATGTTCTGGAGATCGGCCGCACGTCCATCTTTACGGTTCTGCTGCTGGCCAGCAGCGTCACGCTCTGGCTGGCAGAACGTGCATTGCGCGCCTCCGACCGCAAAGCGTTCCTGAAATGGCTCGGCATCACCCTGGCGCTCGGTGGCGTATTCCTGATCAACCAGGGAGCTGAGTACGCTGGCCTGCTCCATCGCGGCGTGACGATCAGCAGCAGCCTCTTCGGCTCAACCTTTTTCACAGTCACGGGCTTTCACGGACTGCATGTCTTCGGCGGGCTGGTCGTGCTCGCGATCATGTTCGTCCTCGGGAAGCGGGGCGATCTGACCGGAGGCAAGTCCGAAATTTTCAGCGCCATCGGATATTACTGGCACTTTGTCGACGTGGTCTGGATCGTCGTCTTCAGCGTGATTTACCTGCGCGTGCTGACATGATGACAAATACACGCGTTTTGACTGAGCTTTGGGACTGGCGCTCGCCGGCGTGGTGGATCGCCGTCGCCGCGATTGTCGCGTACGTCGTAAGAACGCGACGGGATCGCGCTGCGCCGCGGCAAATCATTTTCCTTGCCGCGGCTGCCGCTTCACTCATCATTGCCCTGGCTTCACCGCTGGCCGCACTCGCAAGCCGATACCTGTTCAGCGCACATATGGCGCAGCACATGCTTCTGCTGTTGATCGTTCCGCTGTGCGCGATGCTGGCGTGGCCCTCGCGGAGCCCCGATGACGCTGAATCGCGGACAAACCTTAGCGAGCCGCGACCGTCAGGTAGCGCCGGAGTAGCACACCACGGAAAACCAGCGTTTCTCCAATCCTCGCTCCCTCACGGTCGCGGCTCGCTAAGTTCATTCTCCGATCGAAGGATGTTTGAAGACCCGCGGCGTCCGGCTCAGGGCGTTATCCCGGCCGGCTGGCTGGCGGGCGTGGGAGCCATGTGGTTCTGGCACATTCCAGCTTTGTGCACGGCATCAATGCGCAGCCCGATCGTCTTCGGCATACAGGCTTTCTCGCTCGTTGCCGCCGGGGCGGCTTTCTGGTGGCCCGTCTTTCGTCCGATCGCTTCGCGTCGAATGCAGCCGCATCTGGCGGCGGTTTATTTATTCGCCGGATGTATCGGATGCAGTTTGCTTGGAATCTATATCACGTTTTCGCCGCTGGCGGTTTGTCCGCTCTATGCTCAGCCGGCGGGTTCCAATGAACTCATTACGCTGATTCGCACACAGTGGGGAATAACCCCTCGCATCGATCAGCAGATTGGCGGGCTCCTGATGTGGGTGCCCGCCTGCATGATTTATTTGAGCGCGCCATCCTCGCGATGATGGCGAATTGGTATCGCGTTCCCGGCCCGGCCGGCGCTGCGGGAATTTCAACAGGCCTGGAGTTGCAATGATGGAGAACGATCCTCAGATAAAGCCAGTCCCGGAAAAAGACGAGCCGCATCGGCCCAGGGCGCCGGAGCCGACTTACGCGCCGTTCCTTCTTGCGCTGGGCGTCACCATGCTCTTCTGGGGATTTGCGACTTCGCCGATCATGTCGGCCGGCGGGTTTGTGTTTTTTGTCTGGGCGTCATGGCTGTGGATTCGCGACATCGCGCGAGGCTGGAAGGTTTAGGTATGGAAACAAAAGACGCTCAGCCCCCTGTCGAAAGTTCGCCATGCGAACAAATGGACGTCTCGCGCCGGCGTTTTTTCGCGCGCATCACGGTCGCGGCGGGTGCTGCGATCGGGGTGCTGGTGGCGTTTCCGGTGATCGGCTTCATCTTCGCCCCGCTGCTGCGAAAGGCTCCATCGAGCTGGCGACCTGTTGGCAAAGTGGATTCATTTCAAATGGGACAGACAGTGAAGGTCGATTTCACGGACCCTTCGCCAGTTCCGTGGAGCGGAATCACCGCAAAAACGGCGGCGTGGTTGCGGCGCGTCGGCGACAACGAATTCATCGCCTTCAGCATCAACTGTCGCCATCTGGGGTGCCCGGTTCGCTGGGTGGATGGCGCTAAGCTCTTCATGTGCCCCTGCCATGGCGGAGTGTATTACGAAGATGGATCGGTCGCCGCCGGCCCACCCCCTGAGCCGCTTGCCCGGTACAAGGTGCGCGTGAACAACGGGGAAGTTGAGATCGAGAACAGTCCCATTCCCCTCACGCTCACCAAATTCAGCTCCTGACGCTTTGAGGTGCGCGGCCATGATCAAATCCGCTCTCGCCTCAGCCTGGCGATTCATCGACGACCGCATCGGCGTCTCCGGGATCGTCGGCCCCCTGATGAAACACATCGTGCCGCGCGATGCGCCTGGTGGTATGTCTTCGGCAGCGCCGCGCTCTGCTGCTTTATCATGCAGGTCTTCACCGGCATCGGGCTGGCGCTGTCGTACGTCCCTTCCGGCGGGGATGCCTTTCAGAGCCTCAAGTACATCACCGAGCAGGCCCCGCTCGGCAGCGTCTTGCGCGGCATGCACTTCTTTGGCGCGTCGGCCATGATCCTGATCGCCGGCATGCACATGGCGCAGGTTTATCTTCACGCCGCCTACAAGTACCCGCGCGAGATGAACTGGATGAGCGGCGTGGTCCTGCTCCTGTTCACGCTGGCCATGGGATTTTCCGGGCAGCTCCTGCGCTGGGACGCCAACGGCGTCTGGTCGGCGGTGGTCGGCGCCGAACAGGCCGGCCGCGCGCCGGTCGTCGGCCCGCTGATCGCGCATTTCATCCTCGCCGGCGACACGATCGGCGGCGCGACGCTCACCCGTTTTTATGTGCTCCACGTCTTCGTCTTTCCCGCTTTCATCTTCGCCGGCATCGGACTGCACATGTGGCTCATCATCCGCCACGGGATCAGTGAGATGCCCAAGGCGGGCCAGCCGGTCAAACCAGCCACTTACACACGCGACTATGAAGCGCGTCTGAAAAAGACCGGCGTCCCCTTCTGGCCCGGCGCGATGTGGCGCGATGCGGTCGTCTCATTGGTTGTAGTCATCGGCATCATCGTTTGCGCTGTCGTGTTTGGTCCGCCGCACATGGACAAGCCGCCCGATCCAACGACGCTTAACGTCAATCCCTCGCCGGACTGGTACTTCCTCTTTTACTTTGCGATTCTCTCCATGCTCCCGGCGAGCCTCGAAACCTGGGTCATCCTCGGCGGCCCCCTGGTGGTCGTCTTGGGACTGCTCTTCCTCCCGCTGATTTCCAACAAGGGAGAAAGGGCGCCCTCGCGACGCCCCTGGGCGCTGGCAATACTCCTTTGCGGCGTAACAGGAGTGATCGTCCTCACGATCGAAGGAGCGAAATCCCCCTGGTCACCCGACTTCGCCGCCAAACCGCTCGACGAAAATCAATTGGCGACGTCCGATCCCACCGCCACGGCCGGAGCGCACATTTTCTTCGAAAAGGGATGCATCTATTGCCACGAAGTGGCCGGCGACGGCGGGCACGCGGCCCGAATCTCTCACGCATCGGCGATCGCCTCACCGCCGATCAAATGATCATTCGAATCAACAACGGCGGGCACAACATGCCCGCCTTCGCAGGCAGAATCACGCGCGACCAGCTCACCCTGCTCATCGCATTTCTCCAGTCGCGGCGAAGAAATACGGGGCCGCCGCCGACGAGTACGGGCGTGATCGCGGTCACCACGCCTTTACCGGCCGAAAGTGCGGGGGCGCGCAGGATGGTAATCATAAATAGCTGGTATCAACAACCGACCGCCTCAGAGCGCCGTCAATGTCGAGACCGCGAGTGATGACCGAACGGCACATAACCAACCGGAAACGTCAGTCCGATTTCAACGGGCACGTTCAGCGATTGCGAAAGCATTTTGGCCACCCATTCCATCTCCTGCTGAGAGCATGATGCGATGAGCGTCCTGAACCGACCCACTGGCTCGCGAAGTTGAATCTGCACTTGATGCCGAACAGACGTGTTGAAGAAATGCCCCGCTTTGAATGCGGCGATTTGCGACTGCTTCCAAAACCTTGTCCGTTTTCCGATCAGGTACTGGTGGGAATATACGAGCGAGTCAGCATTTGCCGTCAGTGTGAAGGTGTCCCTGACGTTCGTGATACCGATTGCGGCGGCGACAAATGCCGGCCACGAGAGGAGCGCGAAAAAAGCGAAGTAAATATGAGCATCAACGTGTTCGCCATGAGCATGAGCCAGAGCTTGAGAATGGATGGACCAACAGAACCAAGCGAGTAGCCCGAGCCAAATGCCCGCAAACGTAAAGGAGATCGAAGCCCAGCCATCGCGACGCGGCGGCGAATGGATGGTGATCTGGCTGCTCGTACTTGACGCCTTTAGCCGGCTGCCGACCGGCGGCAGCATTTCACTTTTCGCAGTTGCAGCATCAAGCGCGGTCATCGCAGGATTGTATCACCGGGTGACCGAAACCCACGTCAGGTACGCGAGCACGGTACGGACAGAATGGTAAAATTCAGAGATGACCGAAGCCGAGTGGCTGACATGCTCTGAACCAAAGTCGATGCTGGACTTCCTGCGGGAAAAGGCCAGCGACAGGAAACTGAGGCTGCTCGGCACGGGAATCTGCCGCCACTTTCAGGGGCAAACGAAGATTGAGGCCGTCGCATCGGCCCTTGAATCATCAGAGCGGTACGCGGATACGATGAGGACCAAAGCGGCCTTGAAGCGGGGAAGACACGAAGTAAAAGCGATCAGACATGGGATTCCCAACCACGATAAGAGTCGAATCGCTGAATGGGTGACCCTCTGGTTGGCAGAAGTAGCTGCAAGTGTAAATGCGTATGGAGGCGTCGGCGGCGAGGTGATTCGGCTGGCCTCGTCGGGATTCATTGCACCGGAGACGCCAGCTTCGATGGTCAATCTGATGCGTTGCGTATTTGGCACATCACTGTTCCGCCCTGCCTGCGTTGACGTTGCACAGGTTACTCCCGAGGTCGTCAGCCTCGCTCGCTTGATTTACGACCAGCGAGCCTTCGACCGCCTGCCCGAACTTGCGGACGCCTTGCAGAATGCTGGATGCTCGAACTCAGAATTCCTCGAACATTGTCGAGCATCGAGTCCGCATGTCCGAGGATGCTGGGTGGTCGATCTTGTTTTGGAAAAAACCTGAACGGGGTTTGCATGTTCTTTCCTGACTTGAGCAAGGACTGCCAGGTGTGTAGCGGCGAAGGCGTCCGTGCCGTGGGCTGGCTCGCACGTGGCAAACCCTACACTCAAGGCGGCATTCAGCCGGAACACTTATCGGCCCATAAACATCATGTGGCGACCGCTTATCAGCCCTTTCCGTTTCGGGGATTTCACGAGTGCGAACTGACTCGATGTTTTCTGATCGCAGGTAGAACTGCTCGTTGTCGGGAAGCCGGGCAATGTCACCAAGCCACATTATGACTTTGCTGGTGCGATTGATGCCGAACTGCGTATTGATTTCGTCTCCCTTGATAATCGAAACGTAGGTGTCCGAGAACAGGTCGAGCGTACAGCTCGGATCCTGGGAGAATTTGTTAAGAACTGCGGCGTTAAAAAAGACTGGTGTCAGAAAGCCATCATCCCTTGGCCGCTTAAGCCCGGGCAGGAAATCATGGTCGAGGGGAAATCGACCTTCCCAAGAGGGAACCTTTTCGACAGAACCCCGGTTGGTTTTATTGCCGCTGTGGTATTACCGTTCTTCTTAGCTTGTTCGACAAAAAACGCCACAAGGCGTTTCGCATGATCGGGAAGTTGAATCGCCTCGCAGGCTTTGCAGAACAGCAGAGGAACGCCTTCGAGCGTCACTTCAGCACCGTCCACACTCAACACACGAAGATCAAAGCTGACGTCCATCCACCTTTGCACTTGGGGCACCAAGGCGTCGTCACCTTTTCCAGTTCGAGTCCTTTCATCACGAAATAAGTAAACCGGTGCAGACAGCTCCCGTCAATTGTGGTGTCGGATCGGGCGGTCTAGTGGCCCTCGAAGCTGACCACTCATTTACAGATTTCAACAGGAGTTTCGGCGGCGATCAGCCACGACCCTTGATGAGTTGAAGGTGAACACAATAGTCGGTTACGAGGCGTTCATCCGATCCAATGGGCATCATCATATTGTTCTCCCTGAGGCACGTTGAGATCGGCACTATACAGGACATCAATACACAGTGAATGGTCGTTGCAGGCAACGGTGCGCAAGGAACATGAATTAAGCCGCGGGTTTATCGCGGCCGAAACCTTTGGTCGTCGGGAATGAATGCGTTTTCTCCGGCGGTCCGCCCCAAAATCCTTACCGTGGGATCTGTCCGCCGGTCGGCGGCTCAATAGCCGGCTTGCGCCACAATTGCGGCAGGGCAACCCGTGCCCAAAAGAAATTCACGGAATTCCGCGCCGATATGCTCGTCGCAACGGTGAACAAGAAATTCGGCATCTTGAATCACCTTCAGCACCGTGCCGGCGAGGTGGAGCGCCTGTGGCGAAACCTTTGGACGATCACAATTGTGAATGCAGTCGTGCCTTCGCTGGAAAAGGTCGCGGTAGCGCTCTTCCATCTGCTCCCAGGCCGCCTGAAGCACTGGGGTTCTTGCGGGAGCGGCAAGTGCGGCGTACGCAGCGCGCGTAATTCCGAAAATCCGCTTCTTGGCGTCGGGATGGACGATCCAATCGGGCATTCGGTCTTGGAAGAGCCTGTGGCCCCGCCGAAAGAATTTGTTGAATAGATTCTGGACGGCCGAGAGGCTGAGCACATTCTCTCGCTCCATCATTTTCCGAGCGGCCATGCGCCACCGCCAGTTGTCATTCATCGCGTACGGCTCAAGTATGGCACGAACGGGGAACCGAATTTCGTAAAAGAAATCGGGAAGGATTGCCGCTTGATGGCGACTTTTCGAGATGATGGTCGCGGCCACAATATCGGTGTAGGCGTCGCAGAAATATGCATCGATCGCCCCTATCGCGAACATCCAGCCGCTGCGCAAAAGGTCGGATCGGAGCATCTGCGCCTGTGCGTTGGCGTGTGGAAGCGAATCTGCATGGGCAACAATGGCGCGTGCCCTCAAAACGTCTTGGTTGAAGTGGTCCAATGCAGTGGCGGGCACAATCCTCCCGAGGCGCAGGCACGTCACGCGAGCACTGATCTTTTCTAATCGCTCTGACCCACACGCTCGACATTCTCGTCGTAATGGATTAGACAAGCATCCTCGTCGAACCAGACCCTGCGGTGCTCCGGAAAGACAACGTTCCAGAGGTCAAGTATTTCCTCTACCTCAAGGCCGACATTGATGTGCGCGATAATTTTGTCGACCAGTGCAGCCGGGTTCTCGGCCGCCTTGTCTTCGGCGGCAGGTGCCTCTGGAAAAAGTTCGTTGTAAATCTCGACGAGATCGTCGGGATGCGCAGCTCTAACGGCTTGCGTTAGCTGTTCGACAGCTTGTTGCTCCTTAATCGTTGCCATAATCCAACCCTCTGCATAGTCCGCCGATGATGGAACGCAGCAATAATAATACCAAAAACGGGCTTCGCGGATAGACAAAAGGAGTCGCTCCGATTGAAATGATGCGTGTCCCCTACCGATCTTAGCGCGGACAATTCTGACAACTTGTCTGATGGGACTCGTCCGAGATCAGAGCTCCTGACTTAAGTCCTTTATTTTCAAGCGAGCGCGACGGGACTCGAACCCGCAACCACCGGATCGACAGTCCGGTACTCTAACCAATTGAGCTACGCGCCCGTAGTTCAGTGATACGTGATATTTAAGGCATGGGCCGGCGTTGTCAAGCGCGCTCCATTCGCCTCCCATTTCCGCCGGCGCGGGTTATCCCTACAATCCCGCTGCATTTTGAGCGGGCGCGAGTACGCGTCCGCGCAGCGACGACGCTGCCCGATGTGCAGCGGCTAAAGCGAATGACGCCAAGGCGCCCGTTGGCCTTGGGTGAATCTGAAATACGGGAGGTTTGATGGCGTGCGAGATCACGATGCCCCAGCTCAGCGATACCATGACCGAGGGTACGCTGGTTAAATGGAACAAGAAAGAAGGGGAAAAGGTCAAAGCCGGCGAGGAGATCGCCGACGTAGAAACCGACAAAGCGACCATGCCAATGGAGGCGTTCGAATCGGGAACTGTCGCATTGCTCAAAGTCAACGCGGGACAGAAGGTCAAGGTGGGAGAACTCCTCGCGGTCCTCGCGACGGGATCTGAGAAGATCGAGGACGTGAAGAAGAAATACGCGGGCGGTGCTACAGGTTCGAAAGCGGCGGAATCCGCGAAGCCGCAAGCGGCGCCGGCACCGCCGCTTGCGGCTTCGCGAACGCCAACGCAGGCGCCGCGCAATCCCGCGTCCGACAATCCAGCTACCGCGCCCAAACCCGCGCCGGCAAAGTCAAACTATCAATACGACATCATCGTAATCGGCGGCGGGCCCGCGGGATACGCGGCCGCCATTCGCGCCGGGCAGCTCAAGAAACGCGTTCTCTGCATCGAGAAGGAAAACCTCGGCGGCACCTGCCTCAACTGGGGATGCATTCCCACCAAGGCGTTGCTGGAGGACGGGGCCTTCGTCCGCAAACTCCGCACCGAGGCGGCGGCGCACGGAATCACCTTCGACAATCTGAAGGTGGATTTCTCGAAGATCATCGGGCGCAGCCGGGCTGTGGCGGACAAACTGAAGAACGGCGTCGCCCATCTGTTCAAGAAATACGAAGTGAAACACGAGATTGCGACCGGCCAGTTGCTGGCTCCGCATCGCGTGCGCTACGTGGGAAAGGATGGGACAAAAGAGATTACCGCCGAGCATGTGATTCTCGCGCCGGGCGCGCGCTCGACGCCGCTGCCCGGCGTCGCGTTTGACGGAAAGACGGTCATTTCATCCCGCGAGGCAATGAACCTGCCGACCCAGCCGAAACGGCTGGCGGTGATTGGCGCGGGGGCAATCGGGTGCGAGTTCGCCGATTTTTATCATGCCATGGGGACGGAAGTCACTGTGATTGAAATGATGCCCAGTCTTTTGCCCATCGAAGATGAGGACGTTTGCCTCCTGCTTAAGCGAAGCTTCGAGCGGCGCGGCATCAAAGTTCATCTCAAGACGAAAACCGAGAAAGTGGAAAAAGTTCCTGGCGGATTGCGGCTTACGCTCTCCGGGGAAACCAACGCCGCGATCGAGGCGGATGTGGTCCTCGTCGCCATCGGCGTGATGGGCAACGTCGAAGGCCTGGCCGCTCCTGAGTGCAAGCTCGAACTGTTCAAGAATCGCGTCAAGGTCAATCACCACTATCGAACCAATCTGGAAAACGTCTGGGCGGTCGGCGACTGCATCAGCCTGCACTGGCCGGCGGAAAGCTCGATGGCCGGTTACCGCCACCCCGATCTGGCCCACGTCGCCCATCACGAGGCGGTGAACTGCGTGGAACGGATCTGCGGGGTGACCGACCACGAGATCGACTACCGCCAGATTCCCGGCTGCACCTACACCCATCCGCAGGTGGCGAGCATGGGAAACAGCGAAAAGAAGCTGCGCGATCAAAAGCGGGAGATTCGCATCGGCAAATTCCCCTTCAGCGCCAGCGGCCGTGCCCTGGCGGCAGGAGAGAGCGAAGGATTCGTGAAGCTCATCTTCGACGCCAAATACGGTGAACTCCTCGGAGTCCACATGATCGGGGAAAACGTCACCGAGCTGCTGGCCGAGCTGGTGATGGCGCGAAAACTCGAGGCGACCGAAGAAGAGATCATCGAAGCCATGCATCCGCATCCGACGTTGTCAGAGGCAGTCATGGAAGCGGCGGGGGTGGCGGAGGGACGGTCGATTCATTTGTAGGATTGGCGGAGCGCACAAAACTGTGAAGTTCAATCCAATTCGTGGTCCGGGTCCGCATCAAATCACCGCAATACACTGCTGGAAGATCGTGCGCGGCAAAAATCGCGTCCCGAGATCAAGGGTTATTGCGATCGGGAGGTAATGAGGCGAAGATCGTGTCGGTCTGCGGTTTGAGCGTCGAAATATGGCGCTGGGTGACTTCCCAGACAGCGTCCCAATCGATCTCAAAATAGTCGTGCACGATCGCGTGGCGCATACCGGCAATCGCACGCCACGGTACGGTCGGGTGGGCGTCCTTAATTATTTGCGGAAGTCGCCAGGCGGCTTCTCCGACGATCTGAATGTTACGCAGGACATGAGATCGGACGAGCTTATTTGCATCGAAGTCGGCGCGAGGGGTTTCGTCGAAAGCACCTCGCCGATCGCATCGAGCATGTCTGCAAGCAAGAGCCGATCGGTTCTCAAAGCGGCACCGCCTCGTCCATCAAGTGCTTTCGCCAGCGCTCACGAATCCCGCCCTCGCTGATTACATCGACCTTGACCCCGAGCAAGTCTCGCAAATCCATCAGCAGGCCGCCGTGATCGAGAAGTGATCGGCCCGGTTCAAATCGCACGATGAGATCGAGGTCGGAATCTTCGGTGGAATCCCCTCGCGCGACAGAGCGGAAAATGCGGACGTCGGTCGCCCCGTATCTTTCCGTCACAGCGATGATCTCGGCGCGGCGTTTCTGAATGTCATCTTTCGTGATCAGGTTGACACCTCACGATGCAGCGAACCTTCGTCCACTACCGAGTATACTCTACCGTCTGTTGATAACTTTTCTATCTACTCAGTGATCAGGCGTGAAAATCATTCGCCAACTTGACATAATTGCGCGAAAATATTGCGGGGACGGATGACTCAAATCCAATTGCCGATATTGGCGGAGCGGACACCCCGCGCGGTGAACCACCGATCCTCGGCAGATGACAAGATCGCGCTTTTCCGCTCGCTCTTTCGGGGCCGGGATGACGTTTATCCACGCCGGTTCGAGAGCCGGAAGACGGGCCGGGCCGGCTATGCTCCCGCCTGCGGCAACGAGTGGGTTCAGGGGATTTGCGAAAAGCCGCGAATCAAATGCGCCGATTGTCCGCACCGGCGGTTTTTGTCCGCCACGGATGAGGTCATTCGCTGGCATCTGTCGGGAAAGGACGATCGCCGTCGGGATTTCGTCATTGGCGTCTACCCGATGCTCCTGGACGAGACCTGCTTTTTTCTTGCGACTGATTTCGACAAAACACATTGGCAGGAGGATGCAGCGGCGTTCATGGACACCTGCCGCCGGATGAACGTGCCCGCGGCACTCGAACGATCACGATCGGGCAACGGCGGTCATGTCTGGCTTTTTTTCGAGCAATCGATTCCGGCGGTTCTCGCCCGGAAGCTCGGCGCACACCTGCTGACGGAAACGATGGATCGCCGGCCCGACATCGGCCTCGATTCCTATGACCGTTTCTTCCCCAATCAGGATACGCTGCCGCACGGCGGCTTCGGGAATCTGATCGCACTGCCTCTGCAAAGACGGCCGCGAGAGTCGGGTAACAGCGTCTTCCTCGATGACCAATTCGTCCCCTATCCAGATCAGTGGGCATTTCTTTCGACCGTTCGAAAAATCCCTCGTGCGACCGTGGAGTCGATCGTGCGGGCCGCCGAGGAGAAAGGGAGATTGGTTGGAGTACGCATGGTCCTCGCGGACGAGGACGATGACGCGCCTGGACGGCAGCGCCGTCTCGAGGCCATCGGGAGCCGACTCTGGACGGACCGTTGCCGAACAAACTTGACCTGATTCTCGGCAATGAAATCTATATTCCCACGGAACATCTGCCTGCCGGCCTCCGCAACCGCTTGATTCGACTCGCAGCGTTTCAAAATCCTGAGTTCTACAAAGCGCAAGCCATGCGGCTTTCGACCTATGGCAAACCGCGCATTGTCGCCTGCGCCGAGCAACACTCGCAGCACATCGGATTGCCTCGCGGTTGCATCGACGACGTGAGCAAATTGCTCGCCGACTTGAAAATCAAGGCTGTCGTTCGTGATGAACGATTCGAGGGCGATCCGTTGGAGCTGATTTTTCACGGTGAGTTGCGACCCGATCAGAAGATCGCTGCCGATGCGCTGCTGGCCCACGAAACAGGCGTCCTCTCCGCCACGACTGCCTTCGGAAAAACGGTCGTGGCTGCATGGCTCATCGCCCAACGCCGAGTCAACACGCTGGTTCTCGTCCATCGTCGCCAATTGTTGGAGCAGTGGCGCGCGCGGTTGTCCACATTCCTGGATTTGCCGGAAAAACAAATCGGGCGAATTGGTGCCGGACGAAAGAAGCCGACGGGCGTCGTGGATGTTGCCATCATCCAGAGTCTGGTCCGAAAGGGAGAGGTGGATGATCAGGTCGGAAAATATGGCCACCTGATCATTGATGAGTGTCATCACTTATCCGCCCAAAGTTTCGAACAGGTTGCCCGCCGCTTTAAGGGACGCTTCGTCACCGGGCTGTCGGCGACGGTGACGCGCAAGGATGGCCATCATCCGATCATTTTCATGCAGTGTGGCCCAGTCCGGCGTCGTGTGAATGTAAAGGAGCAGGCGGCGGCACGCCCATTTGAACATACGGTTTTTGTCCGCCCCACCGGATTTGAACAAACGGGCACGGCAAGCCCGGACGCGCGCGTTCAATTTCACGATCTGTATGACGAATTGATCGCGGACGAGGCACGTAACCGCCTCATTTGCGACGAAGTGATCAACGCGGTACGCAACGGCCGGTCACCAGTGGTGCTCACGGAACGGAATGAGCACCTGGACCTGCTGGCAAAGACAATCGAGGGCAAAGTTGCCCATCTGATCGTGCTGCGAGGCGGAATGGGCAGGAAGGAACTCAAGTCGACTGCCGCCGCGCTTTCCACAATCCCGGAATCGGAAGAGCGGGTCATATTGGCGACCGGGCGATTCCTCGGCGAAGGATTCGACGATGCGCGCCTGGATACACTCTTCCTGACGTTGCCAGTCTCGTGGCGTGGCACGATCGCGCAATACGTCGGCAGGTTGCATCGGCTGCATGACCTGAAACGCCAGGTCCAGGTCTTCGATTACGCGGACATCAACGTTCCGATGCTTTCGCGCATGTTTGACCGTCGCTGCAAGGGTTATGAAGCGCTTGGCTACTCGATACTACTGCCCGCCAGCGCAGTTTCGGGATGGCCGTCCGATGTGCCGCTTCCCGTCGACCCACAGTGGAAGAACGAATATGCGGCGAGCGTCCGCAGGCTGGTTCGGGATGGCGTGGATACCCCCCTCGCGAATTTGTTCGTTCATGTCACGCGCGTGGTTGGGGACGATTCGGAGGGGGAGGATCGGGCCCGTAGCGCATCCGAGGCATTTCTGTATCGTCGCCTCGATACTCTGCCGGAAACTCACGGCCGCTTTCGTCTTAATACCAAGTTGCCGATCGGATTCGATGGCAATGGGTCGATGGAAGTGGATCTCATCTGCTTGGCGGCAAGGCTGGTGATCGAAATTGACGGCGATCAGCATTTGTCCGATCCAGACGCCTACCGGAGGGATCGACGCAAAGACCGGCTGCTTCAGGAGCATGGCTTTTTTGTCCTCCGTTTTCTCGCCGGGGACATCGGGAAAAATCTGGACGATGTGCTCGACTCGATTTTGCGAACCCTGTCGCATGCGCGAAATCGACGTTTCGCTTAGGCGGACGTTGTCGCGATTTGAACCCGGTTTTCGAACTTCGGCACGTATCACACCGTATCACTGGAGAAGTACCTGAGAAAAGAATTCGGCCTCGGTTTGACAAATCGATGCGTCCTCGCAATAATCCTCCCTGTCGGTTGACCTTCCACCGGCACGAATCGGCTGCGGTGTCTTTTAACTGCGGCGGTTAGACGATTCGGGCCGTCTGTTTCGACCGCAATTTCTCAGATTCGGCTGAAGCGTATTGCCCGCCCAGGCGAGGCTTCGGTGGTGTTTTTGGCTCGTTGGAACGCGGTCGA
>CAVWFQ010000002.1:0-200166 GCA_963754335.1 uncultured Phycisphaerales bacterium | reverse complement strand
CCGTGTCGGAACCACGACCGTTCCATAATGCCGCGCAACTCCGCAATCTTGGGGTTCAGCTCCGGGTCGTACCAGTCGGCCTGGGTGACGGCCGCCTTGAGATTGTCGATCACCAACGTTTTGGGCACGCCGCCGAAGTGAGCGAAAGCATTCTCGATGCAGCGGATGAACTGTTCGGTCGTCTGCCGCGGCACCACCTCGCTGTAGGCCTTGCGCGAGCAACTCAGCACGATCCGAAACAGATGCGGACGCGACCGCCTGCCTTCGGAACTGATGACCGGCACCCCTTGCCAAAGTCCACCTGAGCTTCCTCACCGGGCTCACATTCCATCCGCCGAAACGGCAGCGGCGCCTGCTCTTTCAATCGACGGACGAACCGTTGAACTGATTGGTAGTCTCTTTCAAAGCCATGCTCGGCCGAGAGGTCCTGCCAGATACGCCGGGCGGTCAGGCCACGCTCAACGCCCGCGGTGATGATCGCCCGCCAGGGATCGCACTGACTCTGCCGACCGCTCGAGCCGCTTGTGGAGGGCGGGGTCGAGCCGGTCATCACATTGGTGGCATTTGATTCGGCAGCGGGGATCCCGCCGTCCGAGTTGTCGACGGCGATTCCGGTTGAGCCGGTAATCGGAATGGCGGCATTTGGGTCCGGCGGATCCGCGACAGATGCTTCCATCGCCGCCGTGCGCAGATGCCGTGAGACGGTCTCACGATCGATCTTAAGTTCAGCTGCGATCCGGCGACGCGACCAGTTCAGCCGCGCCAGTCCGAGGATTGTCTGGTGTTCCGCCATGTTGAGCCGATTCGACATCCGCAAGCTCCCAGCGGCGAGAAACCGCGGAGACTACGGAACAAATCTGCGCCTCTCCATAATGGCGGCATTTGAAGTGATTATTCGTGGCGGGATTTAAGTGATTACTGACACTCAGCCGGGGTGGATTGCAGCTTCGTATTCGGGCCGGCGGTCATACGCAGCCGCGCGCCTTATCTGCTCTATTGGTTTGCCGGCGAGCTATTCATCTTCCAACTTACACGGCCACAGGCTTCCGCTCTGGGCATTGACGGCGGCGCCATGCGGTTCATGCGTGATGTCAGGCCATCGCTTCCGCTCCCGCTTCGCCCCCCCGCTCATCGCGCTGGACGACTTGAAGATGGAACTGCCGGTTCTCCGCCGTGCATCGGATCCAATCATCGCCCGTTGTCGATACGAGTTGATCGGCGAGGTGCCAGAGTCATACTGCGTTCGAATGGATTTCGCGGCCGGTGGTATAGCCAACTATATCGTCTACGATCATCCCATCATTCCGCTGGAGAAGCTGGGGGTGCTGAAGCTGACATTTCAGATCATGGGGGGACCTAACGCACCCGATTTTGCCGAGCTAGAGAAGTTGATGGTGGGTTTCGTCCGCATCTGCCGCAGGCCGAACGCTCACCAGGGCAACGAAGGCCAGCCTCTGAGCAACGCGCTGGCAGCGCTGCTCGAATTTACTTGAACGATTTTACCGGATTGTCAGTAATCACTTGAATCCCGCCACGAATAATCACATCAAGCGAATGATGCGGGTCGCGAATGAGCGAATGATACGGGGTCGGAGTCCGCGCGGCACAAAATAAAGGTGACGCGGGCACAAAATAAAGGTGACGCGAACGAATGGCGTTTACTTTGGCCTCTCGACTATATCTCCTTTGCGTCGCAGCTCTTTACGGAGCTGGGCGCGGGGCCGGGTCATCTTGGTGTACGTGTCCTCTCGATCTTTCACCACACGCGGTTCGTGACGATCCGGACGATGTGGATTGATCAACAGTTCAGGCAATTCTTCGGTGGGCACGGAGCTGAGCAGCCAGCGCACCGTATCGAGGAAGCTGATGCGGTCGGGATCGAGTCCCTGGCGCTGGGCCGCCCGCAGCATCACCAGGTGGATCAGGTTGTACACCAGCGCGTAGATCACCAGTTCCTTGAGCACGCCTTCGGCGGTCTGGCTTTTGAGTTTGCGCATGTTCAGCGTCGTCTTCAGTTGCGCGAAGTGGGTTTCCACGCGCCAGGCGCACGCCGTACAACTCGACGATCTTTTCCTTGGGATAGAGGATCGGGTCCAGCAGCGTGGTGGCCAGGGTGACTTGCACCGTCCGCTGGCCCTTGCGCGGCAGCATAAATCGCAATTCGCGAATTTGCAGTGATTCGGGGATCTGCGAGAATTGCTTCTTGCTCATCCACGTCGGTTGGGCCCGGGGCTTGAACCATTCGACGATCTGGTCGTGCTTGCCCAGACGCTTGATGTACTTGCTGCGTGGCATTGGACGCTTGGGCTTGCGCTTGCTCTTGCGCTGCTTGCCATACCCTTCGCGGTGTTTGCGGTAGGGCCGGAAGTCCACGATCGTTGCTTGATGGATGCGGAAAAGCCCCTCAATCCCGCGGGAGAAGAGCATCGACAGGTGCACGAACGAGCAGAAGGCGCGATCCCCCACCAGCAGGTCGCCGGCGCTCAGCAGCGGATGAAGCATCCAGACTTTGGATTGTTCGTGCGTGTAGAGCGGGAAGCCCATCGCCTGGATGAGCAGGCCGGTGAAGGCGTCGAACAATCCCAGCACCTTGGGCACGGGAAAGCCGCACCCCTTCTTGCATCCTTTGGGCTGGCCGAAGCGCTTCTGCGAGGAAGGCGTGTCCGGGGCGATCGTGCTGGAGCCGTCGACCAAATACGCCCGCAATCCGCACCACAACCCCTCGGGCGACGAGCAGGCCCGGCGCATCGCCGTCGACGACTCGATCAACAACTCCGCCAGCACCGCCAGCGGCAGGCGCATGCGCGCCTTGCAATACGCCGACGCCTTGACGGGGGTACTGCTCAGATGCCGCAGTCCGGTCATCGCGGTGTTGAAGTTGAGGACCTGGAGGATGAACCAGTGGATTGTTTCCACCGGTCCCAGTTGCCGCTCGCGCCACTGGTAGCCGACCTTCTGGCAGATCGCCAGGATCACCGGCGTGGAAACATATTGTTGGATGTCCTGCTTGATCCGCTGCAATCCGGTGGGGACACTTGCCATCCGTGGCCTCCTGTTGGTTGGTGACCTAAGCACCACCATTCTGACAGGAGGCTACGTCTTGCGCAAATGTAGTAAGTGCAGTAAATGCGCGAACTTACGACGCGAGGGTAAAGTAAACGCCATTCGCTCGCGTCACCTTATTTTCATAAATAAAGGTTCGCGTCAAGGCTCTGTAGAAAACCCATAGTAACGCGAGGCCGATATTGTGGTGGTTAGTGCCCGCAGATACATGTCGCGTCGGCGTGATTGATAGCTCCTCCCACGCAAGGCGTCGCCGAAATTCCGTTTCAGCATCGAATAGACCGTTTCAACCTGCGGCCGACGGCGATAGGCCTTCCGATTGAAGTGTGTCTTCATGCGCCGTCGATATTTGTCCTTCGGCAAGCGCCGGGATCCTTGAACGGTCGTCCGTGCGCCGGCGGAATCGTCGAGAGAATGCTGTACCCTTCGCGAAGCAGCTGATGGTTGTGCGCCGAGTCGAATCCGGCGTCCAGCACCATGTGCTTCACGCTTACGTCGGCTTTGATCTCCGCCAACACCCCGTCCAGTTGATCGATGTCCGGCGTCGGACCTTCCGACGCCACCATGCCCAGGATCGCGTGGCTCATGCAGCAGATGATGAGCATCAGCTTTCCGTAGCGGTTGTACGAAACCCGCTTTTTCGGCCGATTCCGGTCACTTTTGTCCGCCGTCGCGACGATGATGTAATAGCGGCTGGCGTGGCGAGCATCAAAGCCGCTGGAGTCGCCTGCGGCGTAAGGCACATTGCGCCAGCATTTGAGCACACGATGAACAGTGTCGGCCAGAGCTGCTCACCTTGGTAATGCCAGCAGTCACTTGCTCGCCTTCTGCAAGGTCGTCCAGTGCGGAACGAGCTTGAGTCCAATCGCGTCGCCAGTCCGAGCAGTCGAGCAAGAACTGCTAGATGCCTCGATAGTCCTTATTCTCAAACTCTTTGAGCACGAGGCAGGCAAACAGTTGTGGCTGCGTGAACTTTTTGGGGCTGTAAATGTGGGAGTAGTCGCTGAAAGCTTCCTTGCCGACAGCCAGCGCGACCATCGCCACCTTCCTTGGCGACTTACTGGTGATCATGTCATAAGTAATACGTTGGCCGGTTCGCGACGAACGGCGAGCTCAGCAAGGCGTTTTCTACAGAGCCGATCGCGTCACCTTTAGTTGAAACCTCGTCACCTTTAGTTGAAACCTTTAGTTGAAACCGGACCTCAATCCGGGAGCATTGGGAATTTTTCGGGGCCGACAGGTGTGTCGCTGCCCCAGCGTTCCGCTGTCGAAGATTCAAGCAGGAGATCGAAATCCTCCCAGATTTGCCTGCGAACCTTTGCCGCTTGAGGTTCCGGAACCGCGTGCGACGACATGCGTGCAGCCACTTCGGCCGCTGTCGCGCCACCCGTGACAGCTTGTGCCGCCCAGCAGGCGGAATCGACCGCTGACTCCGCAAGGGCCACCTCTTCGGATTTTTCGGCTGCTTGTTTCACGGCGCGTCGAATGGGTTCGAGTTGCTTTGACACAATCCTCGCATCGGATTGCGCCCGTTTGCCCGCCGCAATGTCTTCGACCGTTTCTAATGAATGGGCAATGACCGTGAGTTGCTCAGGCTTAACGGCTGGCCAATATCTCGAGATGTTTCCCTGTACACGCCGCGCACAGCGTGCGCCGAAAGCGATCGCAGCATTTTTCGAAAGCTTAGCGAGTGCCGGGACGTCACGAGGGATGATTCGTACAGCGTCATCGCCGATGTAAAGAGACTCACGCAGTTCCTTGGCGTGCCGAGCTACAACAGGATCGGGATCTTGCACCAAGGTGCCCACCAGATCGCCGGCCAACGTGGCAATGTCGCCGTCAGCCCTCGCGAGTTTCCATAGTGTATCGATTGCAATAATACGATCCTGATGGTGCTCGTCGTCCAAGGTTGTCCGGAGGTCGGCTAAATCGAACAGCTTGCGCTTCCATGCCCACTCGATCCGCTCTGGAAAGCCGGGGTGACTTCCGCGCCAGATGGCCTGCGCTTTCTCCTTTGCCCCGGCAATGTCGCCAGCGGCATACAACGCCGTCGCCGCATGGTATTCACTCCATTGCCGCACGACCCTCGGAAGGGCCGACGCGAGTGTCCCGTTTTGCGCCAGCCATCCCCTTCCGAATTGTTCCCATAGCGAATAGATCGTCGCTGCGACTTTCTGCGGATCAGTGGATTCAGAGACCTCCCACCATGTGTCGATCCGTGCGCGACGGCCGTCGGGAGGGGCGGGCGCGAGCATTGCGAGCCTCTGCGTCAAATGCAGACCGCCGGTTTTAAGAACAGTGTCGTCGATTTCTCCCCGTTCGGCGGCCAACTCTGGGTACCAAAGGGAGAGATTGACGGTAAACTTCCCATGAATCTTTTTGTTGTATTTGTCAGGCTGAATGTTGAAGGCACAAACTGCCTCCGGCTTCGGTCGAATCAACGTCAGGTTTCCGCCGGCGACAAATCCTTCATCCGCCAATCTTTCAAGCAGGATCCCAATTATCAGGTCGAGGACTTTCTTGACAGAGTTCGCCATGGAAACCGGCTCTTTAGGGGGCGGAAAGGCAAAGGGGTCGGGAGTCCGGAGTCTTTACGGACGTTTTACTGAATCGACTCCCGACCCAACTCCAGACCCCCTTATATTTTCCCGCGATTCCGCCGTCGAGTGACCGCTCGATTTCTCCGTTGCGGATTCGCGTAACATTCCCGAACCTGTCCAACAATGTCTCCGACAACTGAATCCCTTCTCTGGCTCTCCAAGGTCGCGGCCGCATCCCTGGGGGGCGGCATCATCGGATCCATTAGCGGTTTGGGTGGTGGAGTGGTCATCGTCCCCGTGCTCACGATCTTCCTCGGAATCCCCATCGAGCAGGCGATCGGCGCAAGCATCATCTCTGTCATCGCCGTCTCCAGCGGCGCCGGCTCAGTCTATCTCAAGGACCGCATCACCAACGTTCGTATCGCCATGTTCCTGGAGCTTTCGACCGCTTCCGGCGCGCTGCTGGGCGCTTCGGTCCTCTCCCGATTTGCCAATCCGCATGTCTTGTCGATCCTGTTCGGCCTGACGCTGCTCTTGTCGCTGATCCCGGTTTTCGCCCACATCGGCGAAGAACTTCCGCGGGGCGTAAAGAACGATCGATTCGCAAAATTCCTCTGCCTCAGCGGATCCTATTTCGACAAGCGAATGAATCGCGAGATTCGCTACGAGGTGACCGGCATTCCCCCCGCCATGGGATTGATGTTCGGCGCGGGGATCATCTCCGGCCTGCTCGGCATCGGCGCCGGCGTCGTGAAAGTGCTTGCACACGAGATCGCCATGCGCGTGCCGACGAAGGTTTCCACCGCCACGAGCAATTTCATGATCGGCGTAACCGCGGCCTCCGCCGCCGGCGTTTATCTTCGTCGGGGACTGGT
Source organism: uncultured Phycisphaerales bacterium (assembly GCA_963754335.1). GTDB lineage: Bacteria > Planctomycetota > Phycisphaerae > Tepidisphaerales > Tepidisphaeraceae > JBBSDP01. Next base: position 193,688 of record CAVWFQ010000002.1, on the reverse strand, counting down.
GATGCCGTTCATGGTAGTCGCCGTCGCCACCACCGCCCTCCTGGGCGCATTTCTCGGAACGATCCTGATGGAGCGCATGTCGAACGCCCGCATCCGCCAGGTCTTTGCGCTGGCGATGGGAATCATCGGGGTCGAAATGCTCCTCCGCGGCATCGGTCTGCGTTTTTGAAATGGAATGACAAAATGAGTGAAACACCGCCCGATCATTCGATCCCGATTTCCCGCCATGATTTTAGCGTCGAATCCGTTTCCGCCTGGGTATTACGCGTCGGCGTCTGCCTGAGCATTGCGGTCATGCTGATCGGCCTGACCTTCAGCTTCATCCACGGGCCGCCGTCGGTGGAGCGGATGACGCACGATCCGTTCGAGTATCGCCCATCGGCGATTTACCACGGCATCATCCACGCCCGCGGGAAAGCTATCATCGAGCTGGGGATTTATCTGCTGGTCCTTACGCCGATCACGCGCGTCTTCATGTCGTTTCTCCTCTTCGCCTTCGGCGAACAGGACCGGCTCTACGCGATCATCACTCTGGCCGTCCTGCTTTTGACGCTCACTGGACTGCTGTTTCTGGGATAGAGGCCCTGTGGCTCATCGCAAGTCCACACTCCCGGACACCGCTGTGGCGTAGCCCGGAGATCGTATCCACAGGAGGCACAGTGCTGTCGTCCGACAAAACGAGATTTCAATACACGGCGAGCGAGCCGCAGTAATGGAAGCACCGCTCCGAGCAGCGATAAAAGCTAAAGCGGGCCGATGCATACGAAGGCGTCTGCCGGCCGTCAAGGGACGCGTCGCTATCGTGTGCCAAACGACACCAACCCCCATGCTGATTGGTAGCTAGTCGAGAATCCAAAGTTGTCCAGATTTCTTTGGATGGAACGGGCAGGCTGCGGCGGCTAACTTTGACGCCATGCAGGGTTTAGGCGTAACCAAGGCAGGCGACGCCAGAAACGGCTATGAGTTTTCAGGGCGGTACTCCGCCGTGAAAACTGGGAACGACCAATTGCGGCGAATCGCCCCTGGCGAAGTGGAAACGAGGAAATGATCAGGAAGTTTTTTGTAAGCGGCCAAATCCCGGCCATTTCTGGCCAAGAACCGTCGAAAGTGAGCTGGTCTTTCGCCAGCAAGCCACGAACGCATTTTTACACAAACTGTGGCGCGACCGTCGATCTTAGGAAAAGTGAAAAACTGACTGGGAGAGTCCGAAGGTTCAATTTCTAAGACCTCTGATACGGCGAGGATGCCATTTTGGCTTTGAGATTATCGGATTTACGGATTGGCGGAGTTGTGCGCCGGGAAGCCGGCGCGTGAACTGCCTCCCACATTTGATTCGACATTGCCCCCGGCAGCACGCCGGCTAGGATCATCGCAAGCGGGAGAGGGCCGGCGGGCTGTTGTGGGGCACGCCGGAACTGACACCGCCATTGCCCGCCAGATGTTATGCCCATTTTCGGCAGATATGAGATCGTTGAGGAGGTGCATGGGTCGGCGACGGGCATGGTCGGCCGGGCCAAGCTCGTGGACGGCCGGCATGCCACATTTGCCGTCAAGCTCTTCCATCCGGTCGGCCTGGAAGATGACGAGCTGCACTGGGAGACGCAATCTTTCCTGGAGCGGGTGCGAACTCAGCAGCAGGCCGCCGAATCCGGCAAATCCGGTGTCTGGGCCCGGATCCTGCATCAGGGGACGACGCCGGGGGCGCCTATTACGTCACGGATTACTATCCGCTGAGCGCAGAAACTGATCGACCGCAAAATTCCCGTCCCTGTCGAGGCATTGCACCGCATCGTGATAGGCGTGCTGCGCGGCCTGGAGGAACTTCGCGACGGCGCTCGCCGTCCGCACGGAAATCTCAAACCGAGCAACATCCTGCTCGCCACGCGCGGAAAGGATGCCACTGACGCACAGGTGGCGCTGTGCGATCCGGCTTCCACCGCCATTGCCCTCAAGGACGGGGAGGCCACAGATCGCAATCGACTGGGGCAGTTGATCCATCAACTTGTAACGCATGAAGCACCCGCCGATGGTCTTATCCTGGCATCGCCGGCGTGGGGCGCGATGGGCCCGCAGGGCGCTGGATGGCAGGAACTGTGCGAGTGGTTGCTGGGCAGCGGGGAACCCGGCTCTACGATCGATTGGAGAGAGATCGAAGCGCACGTCATGGCCCTGGCGCCGTCGGACCGTCCGCTCCGTCGGTCGCCGGCATTTCGGCCGGCTGGATCGCGGAAGACTGCGTATGCGGTCGCTGCCTGCGCCGGGTTGGTCGTGCTGGCCTTCGCGGCGGTTGCGTTTCTCGAAGCTCGAACCCGGAGGGAATTCTGCCAGCAAAAATCGCGGTGGCTCGGGCGATTTGCCGAGTCGTCCGCCGATCCTCAACGGCGAAAGGCATGGGAGGCGGATGCGGATCTTTCGCGCGTGCTCGCCGAACTCGATCGTGCCAACCTGCCGTCTGTTCATTGCGAGAAGTCGGGTTGGAGCACCAATCCGCTCCGCTACTGGCGCGTTCGCTCCGCGCTGGCCGCGGCCCGTCAGATCACGACCGATCTGGCTCCCGAACGGTGGAAGCAATTGGCAAACGCCTGGGACCGCGCGCCGGTTCGAATCGCGAGGCTGGACACAACCGGCCGAACTCCTTGCCGGCCAGATCAGTGACGCACATCCTTCCGCGGGCGCGGACGTGGCTGGAGCGATCGACCGGATTCTTGCGACCAATAGCCGTCTCGACCGCGATCTGCCCCCCCTGGAATCAAGCTTTTACCGGTTGGCGGAACAGACCCGCAAGCTCGATGCAAGCGGCGACCTGACGCTGGGCGCATTTGCACGATTTCTGACAACGTCCGCCGGTTCGTCGTTGCGCCTGGGCGATGCCGGATTTTCCGGTCGCGGGGAATTGGAACAAAGCCTTTCCCTGGCGGACCAGCTCGTCGCCGCCGTTCAGAACGGATATCCGGCAAACATCGACGCGGATCGGTTTGCCGCTGATGTCGGATCCCATCTGAACCTGGGTCATCTCCAGATCACCGATCTACGGCATTGGCTCGAGCAGTTGCCGGATTACATAGTTCAGCGCGATGCGGCGCTATCAGCTTCAACGGCGCTGCGGACGCGGCTGGCAGGAGTTGCCGGAGAGATCGATGCCTCCCATCCCGAAGCGTCCGAGCAACCCGGGATTTCGCAGGATGAAAAGAAAATCCAGGGGGAACTCGATTCGTTTGCCCAATCGCGATTCATCGCCCGCGATTTTTCCAACGGCGCGTTTAACGCGCAACGGGCGCGGCTGGAATCGCAGATCGATGGGCTTCGGATCTATCTGCATCGGCGAAATCCGCAGGACTGGATCACTGCCCTCCCCGCGCTTCACACCGGCTCGGATGTCGTTAACGGCTGGTGGGAAGATTGGAAACACGTACTTCAAAATAGCGCCGCGGACATGGCAGCCAGCAGCGACCTGTTCTCGATCTACCGGCAGCAAACCGACCGATTGCGGCAACTTCTGGGCGACCTGGACAAGACTTTCCCCGTCGCGCCCGGTGATCTATCCGGAGCGTTGCTGGCAACGGCCAAAGATCGGCGCGAACGCGATCTGACCCAGTTACTTTCCAAAATCAATCCGAAGGAACTTCCGCCGACTTTTCCGGGTGAAAAGAGCTTGGCCGATGCGTATCTCGCCTTCTGCTCGGACCTTCGCGAACTGGGTCGGGATTTCCCGCTGAAACGCCAGCTCCTGACGCTGCAATCCCGGCCCGACCTGGATTGGCGAAAGCGCAAGCCCGATTTCTGGAGCGATCCGTCCGTGCAGGCCCTGGTGAAGAGCGACGTAGAGCGGATCGGTCGCATTTCTGAGGCGGCCAAGCTGGGCCGATCGGACTTGATCGATCTGGCGACCACATCGACCGTTCCCGAAATCACGTTCGCGGCCTGGCAGCAGCTCGGGGCTTCGTCGCTCAGTCCGGCCTGGCCGACCCAACCGGGTGAACTCGAAACCGAACGCGATTTGCGCGAAACTCTCCGAAATCGTCAATGGATTGAAGGATGATTCGGATCGCTCGGTTCCGCTTTCGGCGCTGAACGCCGAGAAATCGGTGCGCTGGCGACGGTTCGTCGAGTCGGCGTCCTCCGAGCCGATGCTTCTCACCGCCAACGATTTGAAGGGCGCATTCGGGATCGACTCTACCGTGATCTCACAACTGAGCGCAGTGTCGCGATTCAATCTGTCGCTTTGCCAGGCGCGGGAGGATGTGCGCCGATCCGAACCTGGCGGCGGAGACGACGCGGCGGTGCGCCGGGTGATCGCTATCATGGTGAAATCAGCGGGCGAACTCCCGGATCGCAAGCCAGCCGAAGCATTGTTGCAAAAGCTGAAGACAATCGACGCGAAGGAGCCGTTTGCCGATCGCAATCCCGGGGATCGATTTGCACTTGCAATTCCGGGCGTCGATCCGGCGCTGATTTTCGTGCGCGTGGAGCCACCGGCTGCGCGGCCGTTCTATCTCTGCTCGACGGCACTTTCCTTTGGCCAGTTCGCGGGCGTGACGGACGCAGCGTCGGCCTGGGAGCAGATGAAAAGGTTCCACTGGATCGCCGAGCAGGGCAAACGCGACACGCGGCGCGGTCTGCGCGTCTGGGAATGGTCTTCGCGCTCCTCCCTGGAAATGAGCGTCCCGATGCTCTGGCTCACACCGGACGACGACAATGACTATCCGATTTCGTTTCGCATCAGCCGATTCAACCGGACCGCCTTGACCGACGAAGTGGGTGGAAACCCAACAACCGATCACCCGATGCAATATATATCGTGCCAGGCCGCGATGTATGTCGCCGGCCTGTGCGGATGCCGGTTGCCGACTTCCGCCGAATGGCGTGACGCCTACTCCATTTACGAGAAGACCGTTCCTCCCGAACGATGGAATCTGCGCGACCAGACTCTGGAGACCTACAAGCGCTACGCCGCCGCAGGCGGGGCCACGGTCGTCCGCTGGCCCGACGACGGGATCTTTCACCCGTCCGGCGATCAGTCTCCGACCGGGGCCGACGCCCGGAGCAGACCGGAAAACGACGGAACGCTTTTCTTCCGAAAAGTGAACGGGCCCGGCGGCGGCACGTTTCGACAACTCGTCGGCAATGTTGCGCAGTTTCTCTGCGATGCCGCCGATGCATTTGACGCATGGCCGGACAAAGGATCCGCCGAAGGGATCGGTCGATTTCTGGAACAAAACCCCAGTTCAACGTTTGTCATCGGCGGGTCGGCGCTCTCGCCGCCTGAGCTGCCGTTTGACAGACCCCTGGTGCTGCCGCGAACCGACGTTGGTTTCGCCGACGTCGGACTTCGCCTGGCCTTCACCGCCCCGGCGCGTTCGCTGAAGGAAAAGCTGAAGTGGGCTCTGGCGGGACAGCAATATTTGTGGAAGACGCCGACGACGGCGCCGGCGCGATAGTTCAAGGTTCAGGGTTGGAGGTTGGGCGTTGAACGCTGAACGTTGTGAGTTTAAATGCAGTGAACGTTCAACGTCCAACTTTCAACTTTCAACGTCCAACTTTCAACTGAGGAAATGGAACTTTGTCTGGCTTGCTGAAGCGGTCGGGCCTCTGTTACAAAACATCGAGGCGCATGCAACGGAAATCTACTTCATTACTTCTTACTTCGATCGTTCTCCTGATCGGATGCTCGAAGTCGATGCAATTCCGACCGGCGGCGGCGCGGCCGTTGCCGGCGGTGGACCGTGTTCTCATCGTAAGCGTTGACGGACTTCGGCCGGACCTGGCGCTCGCGCCAATATGCCGCGACTGCGCCGACTCCTGACCGAGGGATGCTTCACGTTCTCGGCGCGCACGACTGAAGTGTCGATCACGCTCCCTTCACACACCAGCATGCTGACCGGGGTGACGCCGCAAAAGCACAAGGTGACCTGGAATTCCGATCAGCCGCCGCCGCAGAAGTATCCCGCGTTTCCGACGCTCTTCGAGATGGCCAGGCGATCGGGATATACGACTGCATTAGTCGCCGGGAAGATCAAATTTACGGCCCTGGCCAAGCCGGGCACGCTCGATTGGTCGAGCATTCGCGCAACCCACGACACGCAAGTCGCAACACAGGCCGTGCAATTCATTCATTTGCACCGGCCCCAGGTTTTGTTCGTGCATTTTCCGGATGTCGATCAGAACGGGCATCAGTTTGGGTGGGCTTCGCCGCAGCAGATCGCCGCCATCGAGCATGCCGACGAGTGCATTGGCGAGGTGCTCGACGCGATCGATCAGGAAGGGCTTACCGCCAGCACGCTGATCATCGTCAGCGCAGACCATGGCGGCGCGGGCCTGACTCACGGCGCCAACGATGCACGCAGCCGGCACATTCCCTGGCTCGCCGCGAATCCCTCGATCCGCCAGAACTATGATCTCACCCGCAACAGCCGGTTGGTCGTTAACACCGAAGACACCTTCGCCACCGCGTGCCTTTTCCTGGGTCTGCCGATGGCTGCGGACGTGGACGGAAAGCCGGTGATGGATCTCATCCCTGGCCGCGAATTGCTTCATTCCGCGCGATGAGACATGGAATCGTTCTCCGTGATCATTCCCGCAGCCGGTCAATCGACGCGATTTGGCGGCGGGCGGAACAAGCTTCTGGAAACAATCGGCCGAACGCCGATCCTCCAGCGCACGCTGCACGCATTCATGGGGAGGGATGATGTGAGCGGAGTCGTTCTGGCCACTTCACTATCCGCCGCCCTTGTGTTCCAGGGAGACGACGAGCTGGAAGAATGTTTTCACTCAGGATGGCTTCAGATTTGCCCCGGAGGCGATTCTCGTGCCGCAAGCGTACGCAATGCGTTGCAGGTTCCGACGAAGTCTCATTGGGTCGCGGTCCATGACGCCGTGCGCCCGTTAGTCTCCGCGGAGGTAATCGATCGCGTGTTCGCCGCGGCGGTGCAATACGGCGCGGCAGCGCCGGCTCAGCCGATGACGGCAACCGTCAAACAGGCGGTCGGGCCACTGCCAGCCCGCATCGTTGGGACGGTGCCCCGCGAGTCGCTCTGGGCGATGCAAACCCCGCAGGCAATGCGCCGTGCGGATTTGGCGGCTGCCTTCTCGCGCTGTCCGATTCCGCTTGGACAAGTCACAGACGATATGCAATTACTTGAATCGGACGGAAAAGCGGTGTGGCTCGTCCCCGGCGATGAGTCGAACATCAAGATAACAACGCGGCAGGACCTCATCCTCGCCGAGGCGATTCTGGGCTCGCTTAAGTCTTGATCTTCGCGACATTTCCGATCATTCGGATAACGTCAATTTTACGGGGGCATTGTCCATCTTGGAAAGCAAGAAAGCGAAAATCCTGATCTTGACGACAAGTATTGGGTAGTCTACGGTGAGGACAAGGGCGTGCCGTTATAGATTCGGTTGGCGGCCGCCTTCACATTTTGAGTGCGCGAAGGTCGCGTACAGTGACGGCGGTCGCCGGCAGATTATGGAGGATTTACCCGTGGCCGTTTCGTCCTGTCGGACGTCTCTTTCAAGTACTGCGCGCCGTCGTCTTCTCCCCGCGGTTATCGCCGCAATACCTCCTCGAATTGCCGAAGCGCTTGAGCCGCGCCGACTTTTTTGCGCTGCCGGCCGGCTTCCAGGACGCGGACGTTGGAGCCGTCGGGCTTGCGGGGTCTTCTTCATACAATTCATCCAGCGGCACTTTCACGGTCAAGGGCGCGGGAACCGATCTGTTTGGATCGACCGACGCATTCCACTTTGTTTATACGACGCTCACCGGCAATGGCAGCTTTTCTGCCCGCCTCGATTCAATTTCGGCCAGCAGTAGTTCTGCTCCATCGGGGATTGATATGCGGTCGAGCCTGAGCCCGGGGGCCGCCAACATGTTCGATGCCGTCCAGCCAAACGGCGGCCCCAATATCATCAATGATCGCACGAATGATGGCGGCGTTGAAAACAACGTATTGGTGAATTACGGCCCGACGGCGCCGTACTACCTGGAGCTCGTCCGCACCGGCGACGTTATTTCGGTCTACATTTCCAATAACAACGGGGCCGCGTACGGCCTGGACAAGACGGAAACTTTTCCAGGGCTGCCCAACTCCATCGTCGTAGGACTTGCCGTTGCGTCGCAGGATCCAACTCAGCTCGCTACTGCTACTTTCGACCAGGTGCAGGTTCACGCCTTCACCTCTCCTCCGGCCAGCATCCAGGAAGCGGATATCGGCGTCGTCGGTTCTCCCGGCTTCACCAATTACGACAGTTCGAGCGGCACATTCGCTGTGACCGGCGCAGGCAATGACTTGTTCGGTTCGACGGATGCATTTCATTTCGACTACACCACACTGAGCGGCGACGGCAGCCTTGTTGTGCGCGAGACCAGCGACTCGGCCTTCGATCAAACCGCGCCATCGGGAATCGATCTCCGTACGAGTCTTGATCCCACGGCAGCCAATCTCTTCGTCGCCGCACGTCCCGATACGCACGTAATCGTTAACGATCGCCCGACCGATGGGGGCGACGGGGTGAACGCCACGGGGACAGATGGACAATTCCCCATCTGGCTGAAAATCACCCGCACCGGTGACACGGTGGTTGGTGCAATTTCCACCGACGGCGTTAATTTCACCACTGAAACCACCCAGACTTTCACTTTGCCCAACACCGTCTATGTGGGAATGGCCGTTGCGTCTCACGATCCGGTGACGCCGGCAACCGCCACTTTTGACAACTTCACGCTGGTCGGAAACGAGGCTGCGTCGGCCGCGCTGACGACAGCGCCGAATATCACGGCCGCGCAATCGACTCCGTATCAGTTCACCGTCACGTATACGGAGGGGAGCACTCCAATCGACGCAACGACCATCGGCGGCAACGACATCACCGTTACGGGTCCTGGAGGCTACAGTCAGGCCGCAACGCTTGTCTCAAGCGGCCTGCAAGATGGCCCGATGGTCGTGGCTACCTACAGCGTCCCCACTCCCACCACCAACGGCAACTACACGATCTCGCTCAACCAGAACTCCGTCGATGACACAAGTGCCACCGCGGTACCCGGCGGCATGCTCGGAACTTTTAACGCCGCCGTCTCCGTGGACAATGTGGCCCCGACTGCAACGCTCGAGAGTCATCCACCGGTCACTTCGACAACCGCGCCGTACGTCTTCGCGATCACTTTTAGCGACAACATCGCGGTCAACGCTTCGACGATCGCGAGCGGAAACGCCCAGGTCACCGGGCCGAACGGGTACAATCAACCGGCGACGCTGATCTCCACCGGATTGGCCAACGGGGCCAGCGTGGTCGCGCAATACAGTGTTCCGGCGCCGACAACCGTCGGAACGTACACGATTTCCATGGTGGCCAACCAGGTCCTGGACACCAGCGGCAATCCGGTGCTGCCATCCACTCTTGGAACCTTCGCCTTGAGCAATCCATCGAATAACACGGCGTCGATTTCCGGCAATGCGCGCGCTGCCTTTAACAACGCCGCCATCGCCGGGCGTACCATCACGCTCGATACGGGTGTCAGCACGGTCACGGATGCCAATGGCAATTACTCGTTTACGGGTCTTGCGGCCGGATCTTACACCGTTACAGAAACGCTACCTGCCGGCGTTGTGCTTACCGATCCGGCCAGCGGTCAACGATCGGTGACGCTCACGGCGGGTTCCCCGGTCACAGGATTTAATTTCGTTTCGCTTCCTGCAGTTGCCGCGACCGCCCCGGATTTCACTGCATCGCTTTCCGGCAAGACGCCGGTGGCGGTCGTCGGGGGATCGAAAGGCCCAACGCTCAAGTTCAAAATTGCCAATATCGGCACTTCGATGGCCGCTTCCACGCCGATCAGCGTAACCCTCTTTGCCTCACCCGATGGAACGCTGTCGGAGTCAGACGCCGTGATCACCACGGTTTCCGCAGGTAGCCTGAAGTTGAAGACACATGCGTCGAAGACGGTCTCGATCAAGTTCACGTATCCGACCAGCCTGGCCAGCGGCAGCTACAAACTGATCGGCGTCGCCAATTCCACGGACAGCATTGCCGAAACCAACTTCGCCAACAATTCGGCGAGCAGCAGCGCGATCACTATCGCCCCGGCATTCACCAGCCTGGCCGGCCAGATCACCAAGACGCCCAAAACGCTGGTGCACGGAAAGTCGGGCAGCGCCACCGTGACCGTCACCAACAGCGGAAACGTCGCATCGACCGCTTCGCTGAGCATCAGCCTGTATGAATCGCCGGTTGCAAGCTTCCAGAGCGGCGACATCCTCCTGGGCACGCTGACCAGGCCCAAGAACAACATCAAGGCCAGCGGCGGCAAAACCAGTTTCCCCGTCAACTTCAAGGTGCCTTCAACCGTGACCAGCGGCAACGAGTTCATCGTTGCCGTTCTCAACGGAGACACCGTCAACGCCGTCGCAAGCCCGACAACGGTGGCGTTCAGCTGATTTCGGGAAAGCGGCAAGGCGCCGGCAAAATCGCAGAGCGCCATTTGCTTCAGATCAATTCTTAACTGACTCGAATCCCTGCGCCGCAACCGCGTTTGCCGGTGCGGCGCAGGGTGGCTGGTCGCCATGGGTTGCGGCAGGAGCAATCAGTTCCCATCGTAAATCACGACGCAGGCCGCGAATGTCCTGCATCAATTCTTTTCTCAGCACATAGCGAACGACCGTGGCTGCCAGGAAGGAGAGAACGGGCACACTGAATGAATTTGGATTCGCCAGATTTGCGTCGAGCCATTGGGCCGACAGAACACAACCGATCAACTCGGCAAGTGAAATCAAAGTAAAATCAAACCATGGAGTAGCGGTGACCAGAAACTCTGTTTGAGTTCGGACGTAACGGGCATGAAAAGTTGCGGTCACAAGAATGGAACCCAGATACGCGATGCCCGCCGCGACCGGCGGCACAACATGTAATCGGGTCATTGCGAAATAGATCGCCAGTCCAGGCAACCATCCCAGTGCGATGACGATCAGGAATTTCGCAACCGGCGAAAGCCTTGGATAAGAAAAATCGTAGAGCCGACTCAGATGCTCGACGTATTTGAATTGCTGCTTGAAATTAAGCTTCGATTCGCCGCGCGTGCGATTGCCGAAATTGATTGGCACTTCGCTGACCTGCTTTACCCCGCATTTGCAAATCAGTTCCAGGCCCACCTTGTACCCAAGTGGAGCGAGCCGCTGGCCTCTTTCGTACGTCTCACGCCGAAGGGCGAAAAATCCTGACATGGGATCGGTAATGCGGCGTATCAACGGCCGCGCTAAAAGCGTAGCAGCCTTGGAGTTGACTTTTCGCAGGAATCCCCAGCCCCGCTCGGTACTTCCCCCGGCGACATATCGCGATCCAATGACAAAATCGGCTCCGTTTTCCAAACCATCCAGGAGCAATGGAACTTGTTCCGGGGGATGCTGGAGGTCAGCGTCCATCACAACCAGGGTTGCCCCGGCAGCGTGAGACATGCCGTGCAACACCGCACCGCTGAGTCCGTTTTTTGGTTGAGTGCGAACCAGAACCTTTACAGGATATTTCGCAGCCAGCTGCTCGCATAACTGGACTGTGTTATCACGGCTGTTGTCATCGACAATCAGCACTTCATATTTTTTTTGGGCCAGGACGGCCTCAAGCCGACGCAACAATTCGGGAATATTTTCCGCTTCGTTGAGCGTCGGAACAATGATTGAAATGTCGGGATCGGGCTTTTCCATAACGCTCGCAAGTCCAGTCGAGAATATCTCTATCGAGAAATCATATCAATCGCACGCGACGCCAATTCTGTTTGTCTCGAGCGTCCGTCGATGATTGGCTTCATCGTTGCAACGGGTCTCGACTGGAAATCTTGCAATCGTAAGTCCAGTATTTATAATTTCGGACGGAAGAATGCGCAACGTGAGCACAACATGGGCACGTTGATTCCGGACCTGTTTGGGGCCACTGAGCACTATTGTGTGTGATAGTCCGGATAACACTTCCAGCGATTCCATCCTGAAAAGCTCTTCAGTGACCTCTCTGCGCTCGATAATGAGCTGAAGGAATTCATCGCCCGGAAACGTTGCGCTTTTGCCCACCGAGCAAATTTTCAGTAGGGAAGGCCTATGAATGTGAATGCTTCAACGTCGGCGTTGACCGCGGGAGAATCGCTGAATTCTACGCCTGTCTCTTCCGAGCCTGGGGGGAAAAATCGCGAGAAGATGACCGCGGCTCTTATCATTTGCGCGGCAGGTCTGCTCTATTTTCTGGGGGGTGCATTCCGCTATTACGCTTTCCGAGCCGGTGCGCTCGACCTGGGATTCTTCGATCAGGCCGTATACCTGATCTCGACGGGGCAAGTTCCGTATTCAACGATCCTCAGCACTCATATTCTTGCAGATCATGCGGCATTCGTTCTTTACCTCGTCGCCCAGCTCTATCGCATTCATCCGACGATTTACTGGCTCTTTGTCGTCCAGGCAACATGCATGGCTGGCGCGGCGTGGCCTCTTTCACGGCTGGCGCGTGAGGCGGGCGTCTCCGCGTCGATGACCCGAGCCATTATCGTTGCGTATCTGCTTTATCCTGTTGTGGCGACAGCGACCCTCCGCGACTTTTACCCTGAAGTGATCGCAATTCCCGCCTTTTTGGCGGCAATTCTCTGCGCTCGCCAAAATCGCCCGGTCTGGTTCGTCATCTGGGTGTTGCTCGGACTCCTGACCAAAGAGGTCATGGCCGTCACCTTCGCGACGGTTGGACTTTATCTCGTATTTTATGAGAGACGCAAGGCATTTGGCTGGACCGCTTTTGCACTGTCGGTGGTCTGGTATCCGATCGCAACGAAGCTTGCGATGCCCTATTTTGGTCACGGGCATTACAACAACGGATTCCGATTCTTCAGCTACATGGGCGACACGCCGGGCCAGATTCTGCACACAATGCTGTTGCGGCCACAAGTTCCCCTGAAATGGCTGGCATCTCCGAAAACAGTGATTTATGTGATGGCGATCTTTGTTCCCGTATTCTGGGGTTTGTCAAAACGAAGCATCGCCCCCATCCTGTGCGCGGCGCCCTGCATCGCGATTAATCTCTTGTCAAAGAGTCAGGCTTTCCGAAACCCATTTTTTCACTATTCGTGGCCGGTGGTTCCTTTCATTTTTCTGGGAGTCATCGCTGCAGTCGCACATGGCGAAGGAATATTCAAGCGGGCACGCCCGGTAATCATCTGGTCGGCGGTGCTCGTGCTGATTGGAGGGGTATTGCGCGTCCATGAAGTGAGCGGAAAGCAACTTCGTGCCGGCGCGAGCGGAGACGAAAAACGCCGACTCCTTGCAATGATTGACGACCAGGGCGGCGTCCTCGCGACCCACCAGACCGCGCCTCACCTCACCCATCGAAAAGTGATCCAGTTTGTCTATGACAATACCGATCCGGTCTTTAAAATGCCGCCCGACAGTGAGATTGAATGGGTCTTACTGGACTTCGATGAAGACAGCATTCTGTCAGTCGAGCCGTTTGCCGCCGAAATTCTTCAGAAGTACCAGAAGTCCGCGGATTTCCACGAGATCTATCAACACGGCGCGCTTCATCTGTTTCGTCGAAGCGGGCCGTGATTTCCGAGACTTCTCGTTGATTCAGGCAGAGTGGTGGAAACCTCTTTTGCAGTTCGGAATGGGGACCGAAGTGACAATAAATTCATGTCGTCAGACGGTCTGTTTTCAAATCGCTTGATCTTCCGATAATCACCAAAGCCGCATCACTCCCGATTCAGGTTTCGTGGGTTAAATCGGGCGGTTGGCTGCGCCACATGACATATTGACTTGTCTTCGCCTTCTACCGTAGGTTCCTGATTCATTACTGGAGATCTTCTGCATCGGCCAACGGAAATTTTGACGCGAAGCGCGTCACACCGTCAGCCGGGCTTTTTAACATTCATGGAGGAATTCTCGTGAATACTGGGTCCCGTCGGAACACGTTTCTTCAATCGAATCATTCGCGGCGTGTTGCCGCACGCCTGGCATCGATCATTCGAGGATCAAGCCCTGGCTTGCCTGAGGCGCTGGAAACGCGCCGGCTCTTTTCCGCCCTTCCCACCGGATATCAGGACGCGGACGTCGGGACCGTCGGCCTTGCCGGTTCGGCCTCCTACGATGTCCCGTCGGGCACCTTTACCGTGAACGGCGCCGGCAGCGATATTTACGGCGCTGCTGACGGATTCAACTTTGCTTACGCCACGCTGACTGGCAACGGCGCGTTCATTGCCCATGTAACCAGCGCGACCCCGACCATGGGCAATTCGCCGACCGGAATCGATCTTCGGTCCTCCCTGGATCCCGCGGCAGCCAACATGTTTGCCGCCGTCAACGGGAATGGTTCAACGTTCGTCAACGATCGCACGAGTGACGGCGGAACGGGGTCGAACTTGCTGGTGCAGTCCGGCGACGCTCCACTTTGGCTCGAGCTGATTCGAACCGGAAATTCGATTTCTTCCTACGAATCGTCCGACGGAACCAATTACACGCTGCTGGCGACGGATACATTCCAAAATCTTCCTACCACCGTGTTCGTCGGCCTGGCGGTCGCCTCGCATGATACGACTTCGCTCGCGACCGGCACGTTCGACCATGTCAGCCTCACGCCTTATGGAGCACCGCCTGCTGGTTATCAGGAATCGGACATCGGCGTCGTCGGAACCCCAGGCTCAAGCGGGTACGACAGCGCCAACGGCGTTTTCAACGTCAGCGGCGCGGGAAATGATATTTTCGGCAGCGACGATGCATTCCATTACGTCTACACTCCTCTTACCGGCAATGGAAGTTTCGTCGTCGAGCAGACCCAGGTCATTGCTGCCGACAGTACCGCTCCATCCGGCATCGATTTGCGTTCGAGTCTCGCGTCCGATGCCGCCAACATGTTCCTTGCCGACGAACCCGGCGGCGATGTGATCGTCAACGATCGGACTACCGACGGGGGCACCGGAGGCAATCTTCTCTCATCGTCCAATCCCTTACCTTCGTGGCTCAAACTTACGCGGAGCGGAGATACCGTTACTGCCTTTACCTCCAGCGACGGCACGAATTTCACCCAGGTTGCAACTGACACGTTAACCCTTGGCAGCACCGTGTACGTCGGACTTGCTGTGGCGTCACATGACCCGTCAACCCTTGCCATCGCTTCGTTCCAAAATGTCAGCCTGGTGGGCACCGACGCTCCGACCGCGACCTTGACGACCGCCCCGACGGTGACTGAGGTTTCATCGAGTCCTTACGATTTTACGGTGACCTACGGCGACAATTTCGGGGTCAATGCATCGACGTTGAGCGATAGCAATCTGGTTGTGACCGGGCCCGGCGGATACAGCCAGACGGCGACGCTCGTCACCACCGGTCTGACCAACAACACCACACTGGCCGCAACCTACAGCGTCCCGACTCCGGTTACGGACGGCACCTATACCGTGACGGCAAATGCCAATTCTGTCTTCAACGTGAGTTCTCTCGCTCTTGCCGCCGGCGCCGTCGGCACTTTTACCGTCAGCATTCCAATCGATGCGGTGGCGCCAACGGCTACCTTGAGCGACCGCCCACCGGTCACTTCTGCAACCGCACCTTACGTCTTTTCGGTCACTTACACCGACAATCTCGGTGTCGAGGCAGCCGGTCTGAGCAACAACAATATCCTGGTCACCGGTCCAAACGGTTACAGCCAACTGGCGACCCTGCTCACCACCGGCCTGACCGATGGGCCGAGTCTGACTGCGCAATACAGCGTTCCGGCCCCCTCGGCTTCGGGAACCTATACGATTTCCATGCAGGCCAACCAGGTCATTGACCTCAGCGGGAATCCCGTCGCCGCCGGTTCGCTCGGCACGATCAACTCTTCGTTTACTCCCGGCGCACAGTTGAGCAATGCGCCAACGATTACGACCACGCGAACGACTCCGTATCCATTTACGGTGACCTACAGCGGTGCGCTTCCGATCAACACGAGCACCTTCGGCAACGGCAACGTCACCGTCACCGGCCCCGGGGGTTATAGCCAGGCGGCTACCTTCGTCTCCTCGGGCGGGTCGGAGGGCAATAGCTTTGCGGCGAACTACACGGTGCCCGCCCCGACCGTCAACGGAACCTACACGGTCACTCTTAACAGCAGCCAGGTCAGCGATACGAGCAATAACCCGGTGTCCGGCGGGGTCGTTGGGACCTTTGTCCAGAATGTGCCCATTCCCGGTTCGATCGCGGGCAGTGTGGTGAGTTCGCTCAACAATACCGGCATTGCCGGACGCACGTTAACGCTGAGCACGGGCGCAACGGCAGTCACGGATTCGAACGGGAATTTCTCGTTTGCCAACGTGATCGCGGGAACCTATACGGTGACAGAGACACTTCCGACCGGCGTCGTCTCCACTGACCCAACCTCTGACATCCGCACGGTTGTCGTAACGGCCGGTGCGGCAACGACCGGCGTCACCTTCGCCAACCTTCCTGCTCCGGCCGCCACCGGACCCGATCTGACCGCAACTCTGGTATCCAAGACCCCGTCCGCTGTGGTGGGTGGAAGCGCCGGCACGATGGTTGTGAAGATCACCAACATCGGTTCGGCCATTGCGACCGGGACAGGGTCGGTGTCGCTGTTGATCTCCCCGTCAGGCCTGCTGTCGGCTTCGAACACGGTGGTGGCGACCGCTTCCACCGGCGCGTTGAAGCTCAAGACCAATGCATCGAAAACCCTTTCGATCAAGTTCACGTATCCGACCAGCCTGGCCAGCGGCAGCTACAAACTGATCGGCGTCGCCAATTCCACGGACAGCATTGCCGAAACCAACTTCGCCAACAATTCGGCGAGCAGCAGCGCGATCACTATCGCCCCGGCATTCACCAGCCTGGCCGGCCAGATCACCAAGACGCCCAAGACGCTGGTGCACGGAAAGTCGGGCAGCGCCACCGTGACCGTCACCAACAGCGGAAACGTCGCATCGACCGCTTCGCTGAGCATCAGCCTGTATGAATCGCCGGTTGCAAGCTTCCAGAGCGGCGACATCCTGCTGGGCACGCTGACCAGGCCCAGGAACAACATCAAGGCCAGCGGCGGCAAAACCAGTTTCCCCGTCAACTTCAAGGTGCCTTCAACCGTGACCAGCGGCAACGAATTCATCGTTGCCGTTCTCAACGGAGACACCGTCAACGCCGTCGCAAGCCCGACAACGGTGGCGTTCAGCTGATTGTTCCGTAACGTTTGAGCTCATCACTTAACCGGCGGTCACAAATGTGGCCGCCGGTTCTTTTTGTGACGCCGGGTACAATTCGTTCATTCTGAATGCAGAACGGGCGGCCTTTTCAGGCCGCCCGTCCGCATTTCGTATCGTTCGTTTTTCGCCGATTACGCTTCGTACGGCCCAGCGGCCTCGATCGCTTCGGCCTCCGAAGCCGAAAGGCTGACTTCAACCTCGCGCCCGCCGGCGTCGAGATGAACCGCCTTGTATCCGCCACGCGTCATGAAGTAGATGACGAGCAGCAGATAACAGGCCGCCATCGCTGTCGGTACACCCGCCGTAATCCGAAGCGCAGCGCGGCCGCCGTCCGTATCCGCCATGGAGACCGGCCCCTGATCGGTGGCAAGGTGCGGCGCCTCGACCGTTGTAAGCCAGGTGTTCAGGCTTTGAATCGACGCGTCATTCTTGTTCGCCGGCGCGGCAGCGTCCGCCGCCAGCGCTTTGCCGCCATCTTTGATCGCCGCGACTTTCGAACCGTCCAGGCCCGTTATCTTTTCGAAGAAAAGGAAGCTTCCTTCATCGGATGCTTTGACCCGCGCGTAAGCATCCGGGCTTGCGTGCTGAAGCAAAGCGGAAGCGTTGCGGTCCTGGGTGTAGCCGATGCCCGGCGAGCCAAGCAAACCGGCCGACAACATGCCGATTCCGCCGGAGATACCCATCGCCAATGCACCACCCTTGGGGAACCGCTCCCCGATCACGCCGAGCATCGTCGGCCAGTAGAACGTCTTACCCAGCGCGAAGATCGTTCCTGCCAACACGATCATCGCCAGGCCCGTAAAGGACCCGAGCATGTACAGCCCGATTGCTCCACAGCAAGCGGCAAGGAACAGAAGGCCGAGCGGGTTGATCTTGTGAACGATCGGACCAGCCGTGAACCGGAGAATCGTCATCAGGAGCGAGATGTAGACGAACAACAATAGGGCGTATTTGCCGATGACGTTGTTCATGATGTTCTGAACCCAGCTATCGGTGCCGAGTTCCACGTAACCGACCATGGCATGGATGATCCAGAGAAAGATCAGGAGGGCGCAACGAGTGTGAGCAGCGTCTCTCCGATCTTCACGCCGGCGGCTGCTGCTTCGGAAACCGGGAACGGGTTTTTCAGAACCACGATTCCGTAGTAGAAGACGGGAATCATGTAAATTGCCATCAGCACTTCCCATCGCACCAGATCGACAAAGAAGTAACTCAACAGGCTGCCTACGACCAGTCCGATCGGCCAGCCAGCATGAAGGATGTTCAGATAGTGCGTTTTGCTTTTCGGGAAAAGCGTCGCTGTCAGCGGGTTGATCGATGCTTCGCACATCCCGTTGCCGAGCGAAAAAATGAACGATCCGCCGAAGAGGCAATAATAAGCCGCATTCTTGCCGAAGGCGTGGAAAACCGGCGTGGCGGCAAGCGTTACAATTGCCGAAAGCAGATGAACGAAGAAAGCGCCAATCAGCAGCTTCTTGAAGCCGATCAGGTCGGCAAAGAACGAAAAGGCGATGATCGTAATGCCGAACCCGGTGAGCCCGCCGCCGGTGATATAGCCCAGGTCGGTCTTCGTGAATCCGAACTGACCTCCCCACTTACCGAGGATGGCGCCGCGAACGCCAAACCCGACTCCGGTTGCAATCAGGGTCATGATGCTGGCGAAGTAAATCGCCTTCTTCTGCGTCGGCGTAATGGTGGGCTCATTGATCCCACCTCCCGCCGAACGATAGTTTACCTCTGCCATGTGGTCTCCTCGGCCAATAACAATTGAGATGAATGCTTACGACGAGCGGGTATCATCTTCATCTGGCCTGCAAAATTCAAATTTTTCCTTAGTTGGGCCGGTTTCGAGGTCTCCGCCCCCGCAGGACCCGCATAAATTCGCGACATTATCGGACTCGAGATGACCAATGAAGTGTGTGTTTACGGTGGAACGGCCGCAGGCGTCATTGCTGCCGTGGTCGCCGCCCGCGCGGGAAAGACCGTCCTGTTGATCGAACCGGGCAGACATCTGGGAGGAATGACCAACGGCGGGTTGGGACAGACGGACTTCGGGAAGAAGTCCGCAATCGGCGGCATGTCGCGCGACTTTTACCGCCGGCTCGGGAAAATTTACGGGAAGGACGAGGCGTGGACATTCGAGCCGCATCGCGCCGAGCAGGTGATGCGCGACTTGATGGCCGAAGCGCGCGTTTCGCTGCTGACCGAACACCGCGTCGCCGAAGTGAGCCTGGTCGGTGGAAAAATCGAGCGGATGCTGCTCGAGCATTCCCCAACCGATGCGGCCAATGCGCCGGTTGGCGATTTTCACGAGCACGTGATCGTCCAGGCATCCATCTGAATTGATACTTCATGCGAATTCCTTGTCTGACGTCTGGTTTATCGGTTACCGTGCGAAGGATCGCGAAATGCCCGATGAAGCCACTAAATCATCCCCGCCGTCGCCCGCGCAGATCTGCGGTTGCCCAGTCGATTCGGAGCTGAATCCGGGAAAGACCTATCTTGCCATTGGAGACGGCGGGCGTGGGGTGGTCCTCAAGAAGATGGATGACGACTGCCTCCTTCGCGGAATGCTCCACCCGAGCATCCGTGACCGCCTCAGCCGGGTCAGGGAATTGGCTCATTCCGGGGTGGCCAACCTGCACGGTGTCGGCAAGGAAGGAGATAATGCCTTTCTGATCTGGGAATATCTCGAAGGAGACCCCTTCGATGTTTACGCAACTGCGGAAAAGCGAACGCCGCGCGAGCTCGCGATGGCGGCGCGCGAGCTGATCTTCGCCGTCGATTCACTCCACATGCAGGGGATCGCCCATGGTTCGCTTTGCGCCAACAATGTCATCGTTTCCCCGACCGGGACCGTACGCCTGACGCACATCAGTCCCCTCCTTTATGACGATACGAACGTTGACGTCCACGCGGTGGCTGCCATGCTGGAAAAGATCATGGAGCGGCGCGGCGAACAGGAGACCGCGCTGGGACACAACATTTCCGAAGGACAGCGCGAGTCGCTTTCCTTGCGCCAGTGGGGCGCACGCCTGGCCGCTTATATTGAATCGCGATCCGTCGACGATCCGGCAACTGCCCAGCCGCAACTGTCCGATGCGCCAAGACGCCGCAACCTCTGGGCGGCGGTTTTCGTGATGGTGCTCGGCCTGGCGGTGGCGGGCGCCGCCTGGTTCGCGGCAGAAGACGGCATCTTGTCAATTCCCCGCTCGTTCCACATGCCGCAGTTTACCTCAGGGAAATAGCGGCAATCTCCATGCTTTTCGGCCGATCGATCACGCTCTGGACCGCGCGACTTTCAATGGCGTTGCTGGCCGTTGGTTTCAGTCTTCTGCTCCGTCGCGGCGGCGGACACCAGAAGCAAGAAGCGGTGCGGCTGATCTGGACTATCGCCTGCGCCGTACTGGTGCTACATGTCGCCGCCGCATTTCAATATGTCCATCATTGGAGCAACGCTGACGCCGTCCGCGCCGCGAGCGACCAAACGCGTCAATTTCTTGGTTTTGGAGTCGGAGGCGGGATCTACGCCGGCTATGCCTTTCTGCTGCTCTGGATTCTCGACGTCAGCCTCTGGTGGGCCGCCCCGTCCTGGCGGGAGCGGCGTCCCGCCGTCCGTAGCGCGGTGATCGCGATCGCAGCCTTCATGGCGTTCAACGCAGCCGTCGTCTTCGCGCCGCGCCTTCCCGGTGGGTCGGATTGTTCATCAGCGTGATTTTGACGGCCATGATTTTGCGCGTTTTTTCCAGCACAGAAGACCTGCGGACTCGGTATTTGCGGCAAGGAAAGTGTCGTGAACCTTCCTGAGTATCAAACTCCAAACCGCCGAACGCGTTATCCGGGCTGGATTGCGCTGGCGATCGCGGCGCTTGGAATGGTCGCCACCCTCCCAGGCCGCACGCAGGGCCTCGGCCTGATCACCGTTCCACTTCTCAGCGATCTCCATCTCTCGGAGGTTTCGTTCGGATCGATCAATCTCTGGGCGACGCTGATCGGCGCGACCTGCTGCATCGGCGTCGGACGTCTGGTCGATCGTTTCGGCGCGCGTCTGATCATGACCGGCGTGGTCGCGGCTCTGGGGATTGTCGTTATCGCGATGAGCCGCGTGGAGCATGCCGGCGCGTTGTTTGTCGCCACGACACTCACTCGCGCGCTGGGTCAGAGTGCCCTCTCGGTCATCAGCCTGGCGATCGTAGGGAAATGGTTCGTCAGCCGGCTCCCCAAGGCAATGGGAATCTATGCAGTCCTGACCGTTTTCGGATTCGCTGCTGCGTTTCCCGGCGTGCAGTTCGCGGTCGAGCGATTCGGCTGGAGATCGGTCTGGGCCGGCGTTGGCGCGACGCTCCTGTTCGGGATTGCGCCGATCACCGCGATCTGGTTGCGCAGCACTCCGGAGTCGATCGGCGTGGAAGCCGATCCATCGCCGGTCACTGAGAAAACAGCCTATTCATCTGCAGACGCGACATTCGCCAACGCATTGACATCGCCGGCGTTCTGGGCCTTCGCCGTCGCCAGCGCGATGTATAACTTTGTCTCGTCGGGGACGTCTCTGTTCAACCAGTCGATTCTCGCCGATCTCCATTTCGGCAGCGATACCTTCCGCCTGCTGCTGGGCGTCACGACACTTGCGGGGCTGGTGGCAAATCTGGTTGGTGGGTGGCTGGCGGAGAAATGGCCGCTCGGACGGCTCATGGGAATTGCAATGCTCCTGCAGGCTCTCGCGCTGGGCGCGCTTCCCGCCGCTCGTTCCAAAACCCACATTCTTGCCTATGCCGTCGCGACCGGCGTGGCGGGTGGAATCATCGTCGTTGTCTTCTTCGCGTTCTGGGGAAAGATCTACGGGCGAACGCACCTCGGCAGAATTCAAGGCGCCGCCCAATTGCTGACGGTGGTTGGATCGGGTCTGGGCCAACAGCTTTTTGCCGAGGCTCACGCTGTCAGCCATTCCTACCTGCCGCTTTTTTATCTGCTGACGCCGATCATCGCGCTCCTCGGACTGCTCTGCTGGATCGTGCCTTTGTCCGATTCCGGGTGAAAGGGCCGCTTAGCTTACTGCGATAGTTTTTCAACCTTCAATCCTACGGAATAAACCTAGTTTCTGGCTGAATCAGGCGAGTGATTTAATTACAGAGTATCTCTATAGGAATTTATCTTGACCGGTGTGAAATTGTCATTATGATTCGCCGCGATGCGTTTGCTCATCAATCTGTCGTTCGCATCTCATCCCGGTTGGCGGCAGGCGCAGTGTTGCAGTTGATTAAACATTCCGTCCATTCGATTGACGCTTCGACCAAGCAAAAGATTCTCAAAACGAGGATTCCGGACCATGCCATTCAACCGCAAAAGTATTCTTCATGTCGTCCTCGCAATCTTGCCGCTGATCACCTTCAGCGGCTGCAAAGAACGAGATTCAGCGACGACGCAGCCCACGGCGGGGACAGCGACCGGACTCGCGAATGTCGACGCGCCGCCCGCCCCACCGATCAAGATTCTCAACGTTTCTTACGATCCCACGCGCGAGCTGTATAAACAGATCAACGCACTCTTCATCGCGGACTGGAAGTCGAAAACGGGACAGGACGTCACGGTCGAACAATCGCATGGCGGATCGGGCAAACAGGCGCGGGCCATCATCGATGGTCTTCAGGCCGACGTCGCCACGCTCGGCCTCGCCTACGACGTCGATGCCCTCCATGAACATGGCAATTTCGTGCCCGCCGACTGGCAGACGCGGCTTCCCAACAATTCCACTCCATTTGATTCCACGATCGTACTGATCGTTCGTAAGGGCAATCCGAAAAACATTAACGATTGGGATGATCTGGCCAAAGACGGAATCAGCGTTATCGTCGCCAATCCCAAAACGTCCGGCGGCGCGCGATGGGCATATCTCGCTGCCTATGGGGCGGAACTCAAACGCAACGGCAATGACGACGCCAAGGCGCGCGAATTTATCGCCAGGGTCTATCACAATGTCCCGGTCCTCGATTCCGGCGCGCATGGCGCAACCGTCACTTTCGCCAAGCGCGAAGTCGGGGATGTGCTGCTGAGCTGGGAAAATGAGGGGTATCTGGCGCAGCAGGAATTCGGGCAGGATAAGTTTGACATCATCTATCCCCCGATCAGCATCCTCGCCGAGCCGCCCGCTACGGTGGTGGACAAGGTGGCTGACAAACGCGGTACGCGTAAGGTCGCCGAGGCGTATCTTCAATTCCTATACACCGACGCCGCTCAGGAGGTCGGGGCCAAAAACTATTATCGCCCCACCGTTGACGCGGTCGCCAAGCGTTACGCCAGCCAGTTTCCCAAAATCGAATTGTTCACGGTGAAGGATGTTTTCGGCGGATGGCAAAACGCACAGAAGACCCATTTCGCCGACGGCGGGGTCTTCGACCAGATATATAAACCCAAGTAAGGTGGGTTTGTAGGCTCGTAGTGCGGCCTTTGGGCCGTATCTTCCGAAAAAGACAAGATACGGCCCGAAGGCCGCGCTACGAACGAAGACGAAAAAGACATGCAATTCAAGCGGCACAGTCCCCTCCCCGGCTTCGGCATCAGTCTCGGATACACGGTTGTGTACCTCAGCCTGATCGTCCTGCTGCCGCTGAGCGCCCTGGTCGTGAAGACGGCGCAATTGAGCTGGCGGCAGTTTGTCGCCGCCGCCACCGATCCATTCGCGATGGCGGCCTATCGGATCAGCTTTGGAGCTTCATTCGCCGCGGCGGTGGTGAATGCGGGAATCGGATTGCTCGTCGCGTGGGTGCTGGTTCGATATCGCTTCTTCGGCAAGCGCGTCATCGACGCGATGGTCGATCTTCCGTTCGCTTTGCCCACTGCCGTCGCCGGCATCACGTTGGCCAGCCTTTATTCTGAACATGGATGGATTGGGAGGTATCTCACTCCGCTGGGAATCAAGGTGACCGAAGCCCCACTGGGAATCGTGGTGGCGCTAACGTTCATCGGGCTTCCCTTCGTTGTTCGGACGGTGCAGCCGGTCCTTCAGGACCTTGAGGCGGAGGTGGAGGAAGCTGCCGCAAGTCTGGGAGCGGGCCGCTGGCGGACGTTTCGCCTCGTCATCTTTCCGGAAATCTGGCCGGCGCTTCTGACTGGCTTTTCGCTCGCCTTCGCCCGCGCTCTGGGCGAATACGGCTCAGTCATCTTCATCGCCGGCAACCGGCCGATGCACACCGAGATTGTCCCGCTGCTGATCGTGAAGAAGCTGGACCAATATGAATATTCCGCCGCCGCCGCGATCGCCGTGGTCATGCTCTTCGCTTCGTTCGGATTGTTGCTGGCGATCAGCCTGATTCAGCGGTGGACTGGCGGGCAAGGTGTGAAGCGATGAAAGCCGGCGCCCTGGCAACCCGGAAGATCACACAGCGCCGGCCCGGTCCGACGGAGCCCGCGCTCGTGCGTTGGGTCCTGATCGGGCTTACGCTGCTGATTCTCGGGCTGTTCCTCCTGCTCCCGCTCGTGTCGGTGCTGTATGAGGCGCTTGCGGACGGAGTCAAAGTGTATCTCGACGCTTTGCGCGATCCGGACACGCTCTCGTCAATCCGGCTCACGCTTTTGACGGCGGGCATCGCCGTTCCTCTCAACCTGGTATTCGGCGTGGCCGCCGCCTGGACGGTGGCAAAATTCGACTTTGTCGGCAAGCGTGCTCTGCTGACGCTGATTGATCTGCCCTTTGCGGTTTCGCCGGTGATTTCGGGGTTGATCTACGTGCTTTTGTTCGGAGCGCAGGGATGGTGGGGACCGTGGATGGAAGCCCGCGACATTCACATCATTTTCGCCGTACCCGGGATCATCCTTGCGACGATCTTCGTTACGTTTCCATTCGTCGCCCGCGAATTGATCCCGCTGATGGAAGCGCAGGGTTCGGAAGAGGAACTCGCCGCCCTGTCACTGGGCGCCAGCGGCTGGCGCGTATTCCGCAGGATTACTCTACCCAACATCAAATGGGGCCTGCTGTACGGCGTGATCCTATGTAACGCCCGCGCCATGGGCGAATTTGGCGCCGTGTCGGTCGTCAGCGGCCACATTCGCGGCGAGACCAACACGTTGCCGCTGCACGTCGAGGTGCTTTACAACGACGCCGGCCAATTCGCGGCAGCCTTCGCCGTCGCGTCTCTTCTGGCGCTGCTGGCGGTAGTAACACTGGTCGCCAAGAGCATAGTAGAATGGAGGGCGAGCTCCCTTGGCGAGCCGGTTGTGGCCGAGGAGCTTCCGTTGGTGATCACCGCCCCGGCACAGACTTGATTGGTCGCGGCTGCTCGTCGCAGTCCTTTCCCATGAGCATTGAAGTTCGCAACATCCGCAAGACCTTCGGCAATTACGTCGCACTTCACGACGTGAGTGTGCAGATCGCCAAGGGCGAGCTGCTCGCGTTGCTCGGCCCGAGCGGGTCAGGGAAAACCACTCTCCTGCGGATCATCGCCGGCCTCGAACAGCCCGACCCCGGCAGCGGCACAATTCTTTTCCACGAGGAAGACATGACCGATCGCAAGATCGGCGACCGCCGCGTCGGATTCGTCTTTCAGCATTACGCGCTCTTCCGGCACATGAGCGTCTTCGAAAACGTCGCCTTCGGCCTCCGGTCGCGCCTGCGCAAAAGCCGGCCCAATAATAAGGAAATCCACTGGCGCGTTTCCGAGCTGCTTCGGCTCGTCCAGCTCGAGCGTTTCGGCGATCGATTGCCGTGGCAGCTCTCCGGCGGACAGCGACAACGCGTCGCGCTGGCCCGGGCGCTCGCGGTCGAACCCGGCGTCTTGCTGCTTGATGAGCCATTCGGCGCGCTCGACGCCCGCGTCCGCCGCGACCTGCGCCGCTGGCTCCGTCGGCTTCACGACGACATGGGCATTACCACCATCTTCGTCACCCACGATCAGGAAGAAGCGTTGGAGCTGGCCGATCGGATCGTAGTGATGAATGAAGGACGGATCGAACAGTCCGGCACGCCCGAAGAAGTGTACGATCACCCCGCCAACCCATTTGTTTATCAATTCCTGGGAAGCGTCAATTTGTTCCACGGGCGGCTCGAAGGAGGTCACCTGCGGATCAACGGAACCGAAACCGGACGACCCGGTTTCCCCGCGCCCGACAACTCCGGCGGAGTGGCGTACGTGAGGCCACACGATGTCGAGGTGACGCGCACTAACGGCAACGGCGACGCCATTCACGCCCGCGTCGAGCAGGTCAATTTCGCAGGTGCAGTGGTTTATCTGCTGCTCAGTCACGGCGAGGGCCAGTCCGTCGAAGCCGCCATTCCGCGCGAGCGATTTCGCGAGCTCAATCTTCAGCCGAAAGATGAAGTGTATCTGACTTTGAAGAACGCGCGGGTGTTTGATGATTATTCGATCTGAAGCCCGGGGCAAGTAAAAAGTAAAAGGGAGAAGGTCATTGGCCGCTCACCCTCTCTACTTTTTCCTTTTCACTTTTCACTTTCTCCCCCTTCTCAGATTCGGATGAAAATCTTCTTTCGATACATCCAGAAACAGATCAGCCAGAGGATGCCCAGCACAACCGTACGCTGCACCACCGGCCGCCAGTAAGAGCCTTCGGCGAGCGCGCCGAATAGATAAAAGACTTTCGGCCCCAGGTGAATCCTCAGGCTTTCTTCGATGAATTCGCGCGCGCCGTCTGCCAGGCAGTAGATCGCGATCGAATTCATTCCGATCACGGTGAAGACAAAGGCCCATTTCCGCCATCCGACCCAATCGCAGACGACATAAAAGAAAGCCATCAGGAGGAAGCACCAACCGCCGCTGAAAAGAACCCACGCCGGAGTCCAGATGCGCTTTACGGAGGGACAGATGCCGTAGCGGTCGAGCAGAATTCCAAGGCCAAGTCCTGCCGCCCCGGCGGCGATGAAGAGAAGAACCTTCTTCCACCGGCTCGGCCCGGCGCGGAGCAATTCGCCGGCCAGCAAGCCGAGGATCATCGTGGCCAGGGTGGGAATGAAGCTGAGTGTCGCGTATCCGCCGGCGTTGTTGGTGAAATGTGCGGGGCGCCGAAAGAGATTCAGAAACCAGGTATCGAACGCCCACGCGAGGTTCGAATTTTTATCCCAGTGCGCGGCGAATCCGTGCGGGTGCGGCCAATCCGCCGGAACATTGACCGCCGCCCAGTCGAAGCCTGCCGCCGGAAGCGGGTAAAGGGCAAACGCGCCCCAATAACCGATCAGAATCGCGAGAAAAACGAGGCCCTGCGTCCTCGGCTGCGTCCAGGCCAGGAGAAAAAGAAATGGGTAACCCAGCCCGATCTGACTCAGCGTGTCCTCAAAAGTGAAATTCGTCTGCTTCGAATGCATTGAGCGGAGAAAAACCCCCAGAAAAATAAGGATCAGCGAGCGAATCAGCGCATGGAAGAAAAGAGTTTTGAACGTCCGCCCCTTTGCCCGGCGGCTGGCCAGCGAATAAGGCATCGCCACGCCGACGATGAAGCTGAACGACGGCTGAATCAGGTCCCACAGCGCGCACCCCGTCCACTCGACGTGATCCGTCTGGCGTGCGAGGAACTGCCAGGTGAGGTTACTCTTGAAGTGCCGGGCAACGCTGTAGAGCCCAAAACCTTCCGAGGCCATCAGGAACATCACGAAGCCACGATAGACGTCGAGCGAAGCGAGCCTTGGTGGGGGGTTGGACCGCAGCGCGCGAGGAGCTGTGTCGGGATTTTCCGATGGCAGCGGATTGACCGCGCTGACTTGCGGATCGATGGCCAACGTCATGGGGTTATCGTCATCCGAAGTTCAACGGCGTGCAAGTTGAACCCGACCGGGTTGCACTCTCGCCGACGGCGTTGAGATCATTTCTGCTCCGCATTCGGGACAACGGCCCGTGCTGCGCGAAGATCGTAGCCGCATTGAAGACAGCGTCCTTCCCGCGCGGCGCGATCCCGCTTCCGTCGGCGGAGTTCTGAGAGAAGCAGGCAGGCGATGAAGACCAATGCCGCCGCTAAACTGATTAACCAGTAGGGGACACTAATGAAAAGTGTGCTGTCCCTTTGGGCGGCGAACGCGCCCCAGATGCCGGCCGGCTGCGCCACCGGCTGCCCATGATACCGCCATCCGCCATCCTCACCCACCACGTAGTCCGGCCCGTTCCAGATGCAAAGATTACACTCGCCGGAAATAATCTCGCGACCGATCGCTCCATCGTGATGCATCAGGTAATCTGCACTCAGTTGGCTGCGGCCCCACATCACTAAAATCCCGGTGATCAGTAACACGCCCGCGACTTGCCACATCACTGTCAGGAGCTGGCCGGAGTGGGTCCGGCGTCGAAGCCGCAAATTGCGCCAGAGCACCAACAGAATCGCAATCACGCCGCCGGCGGCGATCCCCTTCTGCCTTGCTCGCGGCGAGGAGTGTTGCCGACCATCATCCGGGCCTTGGAAACCAGATTCGGGCGAAACCAGTGCAACCGTCGGCACCGCGGGAACGTTCGTTGCGGCGCCTGAAACGGTCGCCTGATTGATGGTCAGAAGCTGGCCAAAACGATTCGGCAACTCCAAAGTGCCTCCCATCAGGACCAGCGGTACATCGATCCTGCTGCCGTCGGCGAGTGTTCCGACGAGGCGGGTGTCCCCCATTATTACTCCGGATGGGGACGCGCTGGCGTTCGTAAGGCACCAGACCGAAAATCGCGTGCCGTGGAGGCGTAGCGTTCCGCCGGTGACCGAGAGCGATCCACCGGTTCCTCCATATGCATCGACGGCGGCATTGTCCGATACACCGAGTCCACGGCCCCAACTGCCGCGTTGAACGAGCCCGACGCTCTCTCCGCTGAAACCAATACTCTCTACCGTCGCGCCCGCGAGTGTGACGTGCGAATGTTGCGTAAGTAAGGCGCTGCCGATCGCGCCGCCGGTCAGACGCACATCGGTTGCTCCAAACCCGTTGAGCAGATCGACACGCCCACCTGAAACATCCACATGGCTTTCGCCGCGTGGTTGGAGAAGCGCCACAGACCCGCCACCGATCGAAACGCTGCCTCGATCAAAGACATCAAGGATCGCGGTAGCGCCGCCAAGAATTTTCGCATCGGCGCTTTGCCAGACATGGAGCATCTCGACCGTGCCGCCGTCGACAATCGTCCGAGATTGATCCATCGCGTTCAGGACATTTACCGCCGCGCCGCTCAAGTGGCAGACGCCATGGTCGCGAAGATGTGAGCTGTGAATGGCCCCGTCTGTCAGGTCGACAATGCTGTCGCCGCGGCAGTCCAGCAATTGGATCCAGGCCCGATGAAGGAATCTCAAACGCGTTGGTTGCGTCGCCGCCGAAATGGACGACGCCGAAGGCGTTTCCGTACCGACACGTACCAATTCAAGGGTGCTGTCGATCGAATGCGTTTTGCCATCACTATACGAAACGCCGGACTCGGCCCGAACAATCGGCGTCATCGCCACCACGATTAGGATTATCGCGCGGATCGAACGCATCTGCGCATCTCTTGGTCAGCGTCTCTTCTGAATCCACACATCGACGCGCGGCGCGTCCCAGTTGTACGGCTTATCCAAAATATCGAGCAAACCGTCGCCGTTCAGCTCCGCGACGCGCGCTTCGTGGAAGCCGATGCCGGTGCAGAGCTCCGTCTGGTGGAATCCGCCCTTGCCGTCGCCGTAGAAGATCCAGGCTTTGGCTTCGGGGTTGTCGCTCTTCGACTGTTTCTCGTGCCACTTGGCCATCTCGGCGGTGAAGATGTCGAGATTGCCGTCGCCGTCGATGTCCGCCACCTGCAGACTGTGGCCATGGATCATGTCGCGGCCGAGCAGATCATGGCCGACCCAGTCATGCGCCTGCATCGGATCGCCGACGCATTCGTACCACATGAGCGGGCCAATGCCGTCGCCGGATGCGATCACCACCTGCGGATATTTCCCCGGCTTGAATTTTCCTCCGGCGATTCGTCCGCCAATCGGCCCGATGCGCGTCGGCGTGAATTGATTGCCGCTTACATGCTTGAACCACCTGTTGCCGGCAAGGAGGTCGATCTTGCCGTCGCCGTCGATATCAATCGCGCCCACTCCCTCGGCGTAGTGTCCGGTCCCTTCCCCGGCGCTTCCGGAAAAGATCTCAGTTTGCTGCCACGGCCCGCTGTTTCTCGGATCGTTGGGAATATCGGCGATGAAGATTTTCTTCGCCCCCTGATTCCAGAAGACAAGCTGCGGCTTACCCGTTCCCTTGAAGTCGCCGAAAATCTGATCGTGATGCTGCGTCGCGCCGGTGTTCTTAATGATGTGCCGTTTCCAGGAAACATTCGGATCATAATGCCCCGGCCCCGGATTCTCCCACCACCAGACTTCGTTGCTCTGCCAGTCGGCGCCGAAGACGACATCCGGATGGCCGTCTCCGTCGATGTCGTACACCGCGCCCCCGGCCTCGACGGTGAGGAAATCCTTTTCGATCACATACCGATCCCATCCGCCCCCCTTCTTCGGCCGGTACCAGACCAGCGCGGCCTTCTGCCGGAAGCTGAGCACAAAACCGTTCACACCATCGCCCGCAAAATCACCGACGATGCATCCGGTCTGCTGAGTCGATTCGCCGGGAACCGGAAGATCGCCGGTACGGCTTGAGAGATGCGTCCACTGGGGTTCGGCCGCGGCGGCAGTGGAGATCGAAAGTTCCGACGCGAATATGAAGAGAATCGCAATGCTCATGCATCCGAATGACATTTCGATCGTTTTCACCGATCTGATTAGCGCGAGAGGGGAAGACATGTTGTCATCATACCTCCCTTCCTTATCGTTTAGCCGTCCCCGCTTGCGGGACGCGTCACATTGCGCGGATCGCAATTCAATCGTTTGGGACGTGCCAACCCCGACGACCATCGGTTTTCACGTTCGTACGGACTGGCCGCGCACCACCTCGCGCGCCACGTCCCGCAAGCGGGACGGCTAAACGATAAGGAAGGGAAGTTGAGATTGGTCCTTTTCAACAATTTCTGTACATCGTTCATTTGCTGATCTAATCTGCCCGTGCGGCGTCCAGTTATTTCAGTTCGTATTTTCGCCGGAGTCCATTCATGCGTCGCATCGGTTCGTTCCATCCGAATCGTGAAATCACGGCAAGAGTTTTGCTTGGGGCTCTCCTGGCAGCCTTTTCCCTGGCGCGGAGCGCAACTGCCAGCTACGTCTGGCTCGAAGGGGAAAAGCCCGACTCGGCAAACGTCAAGTGGAACAACGCCGGCAGCAGCCACATGGATTGGTTGTCGGGCGGGCACTGGCTGAGCGTGTCGATCGATCGCGATCAGATTGAGAAAACGCTTCCCGCCGACGGAGGTTTGCTCAGTTACAAATTTACGATTGCGCAGGAAACAAAACATGAAGTGTGGGCCCGCATCGGCTTCGAATTCGCACGATCGGCGTTCGACTGGAAAATCGACGACGGGGCGTGGAGCAGCGTCACGCCCAACGATCTGACGACCGACGCCATGGAACTCGACTTTTTCGCCGAGGCGGCCTGGCTGAAGATCGCCGACGCCGCGCTGACCAGGGGCGATCATGTGATCACGTTTCGCATTCCCCACACGAAGGACAAGGACGGAAAACCAAATCACGTGCTCTTCGCGCTCGATGCGGTCTGCATTACACCGGAACGGTTTTTTCCGCATTCGCGATATAAACCGGACGAAAAATGGCGAACCGCGAAAGATGAAGAGGCGGCGAAAAATGTATTTGAGCTTCCTGCCGCCACGGCCGATGGATCCCGCACCACGGTGGCCATGGCGGGTTTGTGGGAAATCTGCCGCCACGATGAGCAACTGCCACGCACTGTCGCTCAACCCATCAAGGATTTTCCAGAGCATCCATTCTGGGGCGCGATTGCGGTTCCCGGCGATCGTAACGAATTGCGCCCCGATCTCCTGTTTGGTCATCGATTCTGGTACCGCACGAAGGTCAACGTGCCGCCGAGCCTCGCCGGCCGATCATTTTTCCTCAGCTTTCCGCAGAACAACCTGAACACGACCGTTTACGTCAACGGAGTCTACTGCGGCTTCGACAAGAATCCCTTCTCGCACGTGCAGATCGATGTGACGGCGGGGATTAAGCCAGGGACCGTCAACGAAATCCAGGTCGGCATGCGCGACGCATGGTACGGGAGATCCGCCGATCCGGACGATCCGATGAAGCTTCGCCGAACGTTCAACATTCCCACCAGTTTCTTCAATCAGGGTTTTCAAGACCTGGCCTATCCGGTCTGGAGCAAACCGGAATCGGGCATTCTGCAAACGCCAACGCTCACCGCCGCCGGGTCGGTTTATGTTTCGGATGTTTTCGTAAAGCCGTCGGTGGCGAAGAAACAACTCGCGGCCGACATCACCCTAAACAACACTTCACCGAAGAGCGCGGCGGGTCAAATCGAGTGGTCTGCGATCGACAGCAAGACGAATCAAGTCGTCCATCGTTTCACGCCACAGCCGTTCTCAATTGATTCCGGCAAACAATCGGAGATCGCCTTAAGCGACGCCTGGGCGGACGCAACAATCTGGTGGCCTGACGATCCGAATCTCTACGCGCTTCGCGCAACCCTGCTTCTCGACGGCAACCCGGTCGACGTTTCCGATACCTCCTTCGGCTTTCGCGAATGGTCGATCGACGGCATTCACTTCAAACTCAACGGCATCAATTTCCACGGCTGGTGCGATCAACACGCGCAGGATACGCCGGACCATTGGCTCGATTTTCAGCGCAAGACGCATCAGCAGATGATGCGATTCTGGGGCACGACCTGGATGGGCATGTCGCCGGATGCGGCACTCGATTGGTTTGATCAAAAAGGTGTCGTCGTCCGGCGATCGGGAATTCTCGACGGAGAGGCGATCGGCTATTTCGCCAACGAGCCGGACGAAAAGGTCCGCAAGCGCACCGGCTCCGAGATCAAGATCGACCTGCTCCAGAATTGGCGCGATCAGGTCGTCGCACAGGTGAAGGGCGAACGAAACCATCCATCGGTCATGATCTGGTCGATCGAAAACGAATGGCTCTTTATCAACTGCATCAACCTCTACGGCGGATTGATGGATGCCTTCGAAGCCGAAGAGACCAAGACCGCCGAGGCCGTCAGCGCCGCCGACCCCACGCGCCCGCTGATGAGCGACGGCGGAGCCGCCTGCAAGAAGCAGACGCTCCCTGTCTGCGGCAACCATTACATCACCGGCGCGATGCCTGAGTACCCGACGCTCGCCTACGACAAAAACGCGACCGGCGGCGGGCGCGGACGATGGGTCTGGGACGAAAAGCGCCCGCGCCTGGTCGGCGAAGACTGGTTCATCGCCGGCAATCATCCGGAGCTGGCCACGATCGGCGGAGAAATGGCCCTCACCGGCAAGAGCGGCTCCCTCCCCGCCGCCGGCCTCATGACACGAATACTTCAGGAGGGGTATCGCTGGGCCGACTTTGGCGGGTGGGACTTCTGGATGAACAACAGCGACGCCGATGGATCGCAGTACATTGGCTTTTCGCCGCGCGCGATCCTCTGCCGGCGGTGGAACTGGACTTTGGGGTCTGCGGAAAAATCGGCGCCGACATTTGCGATCTTCAATGACACGCGATTTAACGATCCGATCGAGCTATGGTGGGCGTTGGAATTTCCACACATTCCTGTTTCCGGGAGCGGCCATACGTTCACGATCCCGCCGGGAACGCACATCGATTTTGACGATATCGCCTTGAACATCCCGGCTGTGACTCAACGGGTCGAGGGAGAACTGAAACTCTCTCTTAAGGTGCGTGGCGAAGAAGTCTTTACCGACACAAAACACATTTCAGTGCTTCCGACCGGCACCGGCCAACCCAAGCCGGCCGGCATTTCCACACTGAAGGGCAGCGAGCTTCTGCTTTTAGATCCGGCGGGCTCGGTTGCCACTTTTCTCAATGACCGACAGATTCCGTTCACCGCCTTGAAAGATCTCTCCGCCCTTCCCGAGAACGGAAAAGTGCTGATCATCGGCAAAGACGCGCTTCCGGCGAAGGAAAGAACCTCGAGCAAGTTCGCCGCCTGGGCGACTTCGGGAAGAACGGTCATCGTTCTCGAGCAGACAGACCCGCTCGAATATCAGGCTCTCCCCGCGGAGGTCGGCGTCGCAACGAATGTCGGCCGCACGGCTTTTCCGGAAGATTTGTCTCACCCGACCATGGCAAACCTGGAGGCGAAGGACTTTTTCACGTGGGGCGATGACGAGATCGTCTATCGCAATGCCTATGCGAAGCCGACGCGGGGGGCCAAGTCCTTGATCGAGTGCGACGATCAGTTGAAGAGCTCCGCGCTGGTTGAGATTCCCGTCGATAAGGGTCTGCTTCTCCTCAGCCAGCTAGTGCTCGAGGAAAAACTTCCGACCAACGCCACGGCCCAGCAGCTTCTGCTCAACCTGATCGATTACGGCGCGACCTACAAGCTCGTCTTCCGGCCCACGACCATCGCGGCGGCGCACGATTCGCAGCTTGCGAAAGCGGTCAATGCGATCGGCCTCACGCACACTGGCGTTGATGATCCACTCAGTGCGATCGCCCTGTCGGGGGAAAGGATCGCTGTCATTGAAGCCACGCCGGACAATCTCAAAAGGCTGGCGGCCGCTCCAGAGAAAGTGAGCGCCTTCACCGATTCGGGCGGCTGGATCGTTCTCAATGGACTGAATCCCCAGGGTCTCGACGCCTACAACAAGATCGTCGGCGTCGATCACATGATCCGGCCCTTTCGGCGCGAGCGGGTGACCTTTTCCGCCGTCCGCAATCCGCTCACCGCCGGCATTCCCGCCGGCGATGTGACGATGTATTCCTCCAAACGAATTTTTCCGTGGCAGGATGGGAATTATGTCGTCGATGACGAGTTCAGTTATTGCGTCGATTACGACGAAGTCGCTCCGTTTGCCAAATGGAACAATGATTTCTACTACAACCTCGTCAACGGCTTTGTCTCCGCCGACGGGTGGCCGTTCATCGTCAATGTGCCGATTCCCGCCAGCGGCCCGCTCGACATGGTCATGACGTTTCCCAGGCCACAGACGATCACTGAATGCACCTGGGTCGGCAACACGCTTTACTGGCCGACGACGAAAATCAATTTCATCTTCGACGGGAACAAAGCCGGCATGGCGTCATTTTCCGTTCCTCCCAATCATGATCCGCAGACGCTCACGATCTCTCCGCCGCGCATGGGATCGCAGATCACGGTGCAACTGGCGGAATGGACGCCTCTCCCCAACGTGCAGGCGATCATCGGCGGCGACAATATTTATCTCAAAGCCCAGCGCTCGCCGGAGTTTTACGCGAAGGTCAAGCCGATGCTCAACGACGGCGGCATGATGGAGTACCCGCGCGGAAAGGGCGGCATCGTCCTCTGCAATCTCCTCTTCAAAGACCACGAGGAAGTTCCCGACAATGTC
This sequence comes from uncultured Phycisphaerales bacterium, assembly GCA_963754335.1. GTDB lineage: Bacteria > Planctomycetota > Phycisphaerae > Tepidisphaerales > Tepidisphaeraceae > JBBSDP01. Next base: position 158,102 of record CAVWFQ010000002.1, on the reverse strand, counting down.
CTGAAGAAGCGCTCGATCCTTTCCGGCCTTCTGCGGAACCTCAAAGCCCCCTTCACCGGGGGGAAAACGGTCATTGTCGGCGCGAATCTCGCTTACAGTCCGATCGACATTTCCAAACAAGCCAACCAGTTCCGCACCGAGCGCGGATGGTTCGGGGACAGGAATTTCACATTCGCCGAGTTGCCCACCGGCCATCAGACTTTTGCCGGCGTGCCGTTCGACATTTTCGATTTCCCGACGTCGCCGGTGCCGACGGCCACCATGCTCGGCGGCCAGGGAATTCCGGGCAACCTTCCGGATTCTGTCAAAGGAATTCCCGTGAATCGTAAAGCCGACGCCCTCTTCTTCCTCCAGACGGCCCGTATCGACCGGCGTCGAAACGATCAGGAAGCGAAAGAGGGAAAGAAATTCGAACTCGCCCGATACGTCATCCATTATGCCGACGATCAGCAGGCGACCGTACCGATCGATTCGGAAGTCGACGTCGACAATTACCGGCAAGACGATCCGCATCCGCTGCCGGCGCGCAGATCGCCTGGACGCGAAATTACGATAAGGGAGGCGGCGTGGCGGTTGCGTTCACCAAGCAGTGGAATAACCCCCGGCCGGATGTGGAAATCCAAAGCATCGATTTGCAAGCCGGCCCCGACAAAGTGGGAGTGCCCGCGCTCATCGCGGTCACGGCGGCTTCGGCGAAATAACGATCAGAAGCGCTTAGCTGCGTTTCCATTCAACCATCGTTCCGTCGATGTTGATCTGCAGGAGTGGCGTGCGTTCGGGGGAATCGGGCCATTGCAGTTCCGCGCGGATCGAATCGATCGCCACCTCGGCATCGCGCAATTCCTCGAGCACTTCACGGGAAACGTTTTTTCGATCGTCGTCTTCGTGAATCAGCATTGACCAGGCGCCGAAATAAGGCGCAAAACGTGAAAAGGAATCCAACGGCGCGAATTCCCCGTACCCCCACGAGTCGCTCGATCCATGGGACTCGATCTGTCCGACGCAAACGCCGTTCAAGTACAATTCGGCTTTGAGTGGATGCGTGGCCATAATCGAACCCCTTCAAATCGTAGGCGCAAGAATTGTACGGATGCCCCGTTATGAACGAGGCGGCTGTTTCTAATATCGGCCCGCTTTCGGCGCGGCAATTACTCTGATCGAAATGCAAGAATTGCCGCGAGTCCGAGAATCGCCTGACCGATCGCAAAGATCACCAGCGCATGGCCGGTGCCGTGAACGGCCAGAGCGCCGAACAGAAGGCTTCCCAGGCCGAATCCAAAGAAAATGGAAAATGTGTTGAGTCCCATCGCCTGGCCGCGTCGGCGGCCATCCAGCATCGTGACGATGCCAGCGAGGAGTGGATGGCTCATGTCGAACCCGAAGGAGAGGATCGGCGCAGCGAGGATCGCCACGATCATTGGCGATCTCGGGGCGAGCAGTGAAGCGGCAAACGAAGCGGCCATGATCCCGATGGGAATGAGATGACGCCGGCCGTGACGATCAACGATTCGACCGATGAACGGCCCCAGCAGGAATCCCGGCACGCCGTACCCCAGCAGCGCCAGTCCGATGCCCGCCGCGCCGAGTCCGTAGCGCTCGTGCAGATGGACGCCGAACCAGGTGAAAACGCCGGAATGAAACGCGGCGTTGAGAAAAATGAATCCGTAGGTTCTCGATCCGCGCCGCGTTTTGAGCAGGGAGACATATCCATGCGCCACGTCAGCAAGCCTCGACGGTGGCGGCAGTTCAACCTTCAGCACGGACCAGAACTGCAGGATCCGCGCCAGGACAACCGCGCCGAGTACGGCAGTCAGAACGAACAGGCCGCGCCAGCCGATGATCGGCGCCAGCACGCCGCCGAGCGTCGAGCCGAATGCCCCGCCGCCGGCAATGGCCCCGAAGATCCAGCCGAGCGCATGTCCGCGCTCCTCCTGAGGAAACAGGTCCCCGACCAGCGTCAGACCCATCACGGCGATGCCCGCGTTCGACAGCCCCGAGAGCGCGCGAAGTCCGATGAGCCAGTAAACCGACGGCGCGCAGGCCATCGCGGCCCCGATGACGGCGAAGGCCGTCACGGAAAAGATCAGCAACCCGCCGCCCCAGGCGATCGGCCAGCACCCCGCAGAGGAGCGCCGTGATGGCGTAAGGGAGGGTGTAGGCCGGCACCAGCAGGCCGACCGTCTCCTGCGAAACGTGGAAACTGCTCGCCAGCGACGGGATCAGCGGGGCGACCATGTAGGTCTGGAAAAACAGCAGGAAAATCGAAAGCGACAGCGCGCGCAGAAACTTCTCGCGAGTCGGCAATTTTGCGACCGCGATGTTCTGAACGGAGTCGGTGAGGATCGGAGACGTCACTTTGCCTTTCGGGACGAAGGGGCACGGCGCGCGGTGGCGCCGGAGGGCCAAACTGGTAATCGATCGCATTCAGCGGCTGGCCGTTCCCAGGATCGATCATCACAGCGTGGACGGCCAGGCCCGTGCGGGCGTCCACGATCTGCAACGCGATGCCCGTCGGCGGGAAATGTTTGTTACCCCAGTTCAGCAGGGCCACCAGCACTGGAAAAAAGTCGCGGCCGCGATCGGTCAGCTCATAGGCGTATCGTGGCGGATGCGCGCAATACCGGCGTCGAGCCAGCAAGCCCGAACGGACCAGGGCGGCCAGCCGGCGTGTCAGCATGTTGGGTGCGATGGGGAGGCTCATCTGAAACTCGTCGAACCGGCGCCTGCCGCGAATCGCCTCGCGGAGGATCAGCATGCTCCACCACTCCCCCACCCGCTCCAGGCCGCGGGCAATCGGACAGCGCATGGAGGCAAAACTTTTCCGTTTCATCGCCGGCAATCCTAGGACAGCAACTATTATGATGCAAGTTACAATACCGCGGGTTGGGGTGAGGGCCGTTTCCGTATCGCGCGTTGAAGACCCTCACCCCGCGCCCTCTCCCAGAGTACTGGTAGAGGGGAGAGACTTTTGGGACCGCCGAATTTCTCACCCACCCCGCGGGATGCGATTTTGCCCCTTTAAAGGAACTGGAGACGGCGATTCAGATGACAAACCGATCTCCATAAGCGAGCATATTCCGACGACGATGCGCACCTCCGAGATCCACCCTTCCCTTTTCCCGCTTTCTCCGGATGCGCCCTTTGCCGCTTTGTCGCGCGCGGTGCGCGGCGATGAATTCTGGGAACCGCGAATCAAATCGTTGCTGGAAGATTCTCAATGCCGCTTCACGCTGCACCTGGCCATTCTGGTCAATCCGTGGCTGCAACGATTGCTGGACGGCAGGAAAACCGTCGAATCGAGATTTTCGGTCTTTCGCCAGCCGCCGTTCGGCTGTGTCGAAGCCGACGACGTGATTCTCCTGAAAAAGTCCGGGGGCCGCGTCGTGGGCGTTTGTCAGGCGGCTGAGACACGCTCCTATGTCCTGAACCCCGATATTCTGGCGCGATTCGCAACGAATTTTCCGACGCGATCGGTGCGCCGGAGGCCGCCTTCTGGAATGCGCGAACGTGCGCCAGATATGCGACCCTGATCATGCTGAAAAACGTGCGGCCCGTTACTCCGCTTCCCTGGCAAAAGAGCGACCGCCGCGGATGGGTGGTTCTTCGATTGCGCGGGACAGTCGGACCCGTGTGCTGACGATCGCCGTTGCTGCGCCCGTGCGATTGTGCCGATATCAATGTGGATCGGCGCGGTTAACGCAACCATTATCGGACGTCCCCTGCCATGCTTTCCGCACACGCCTATTCCTTTCGCATGAAATCGCGCCTGGCGATCTCCCTCTCCTGGATTGGCGGGTACTGCAACGTGATCGCGTTCATTTCCTGCGGGACGTACGCCTCGCATGTCACCGGCACCACGACGAACCTTGGGCACGATCTGGTGCGCGGCCACTGGAGCAGCGCGCTCTTTTTCGGCTACATCTGGTCGGCGTTTTTCTTCGGCGCGGTGGCGGCGGCGTTGCTGATCGAGGCTGCGCGGCGCCGCGGGTCGGCATCCAAATATATTCAGCCGATGGCTGTCGAAATGGTGTTACTGACTCTGTTTGCCATCGTTTTGCGGCATATTCGGATCGATTCGAATTTTGATTTATGCCGCGTGATCGGCATCGGCGTCATCAGCTTCGCGATGGGGTTGCAGAACGCTACCATCACCAACGTCTCCGGCGCGGTCGTCCGCACGACGCATCTCACCGGGGTGACCACCGACCTTGGCCTGGAGGGAACGCAGTTTCTGATCTGGTGCCGCGATCGAATTCGCGGACGCCGCTGGGCTCGGGCCGGCCGGGTCATGAAGGTGTCGCAGCGGCATCCGTCGTTTCTGCGCGTGCTGCTGCTGGCGAGCATTATCGGGTCGTTCCTGCTGGGCGCGGCGATCGGGACGTTTTGCTATGACCAGGGCGGCCCCGCCGCGATGACGCTTCCCGTTGCATTTCTCGCCTGGATCATCTGGGTTGATTACCGCACGCCGATCGCGGATGTGAGGGAGATCGATCTGCTGGGCGATACCGAATTGCAGCAATTCGGAATCATGCGATCGCTTCTCCCGGCGGGCCTGGGGATCTGGCGCGTCTCCTGCCGTCAGAAGCATGCCTGGCATCGCCCGCCGGATTTTGCGCATTGGGTCGAGCGCGTTCCGCCGCATTGGCGGGTGATCGTGCTCGCCCTCAGTCCGCTGACACGATTCGATCGCAACGCGATCATCGACCTGGAAAACGCGATTGCCCGCCTCCGGCGCGACGGGCGAAAGCTGATTCTTTCCGGCATCAATCCCGCGCAATATCGCGACATGGTGCAGGCCGATATCGAAAGCGTAATGGATCTGGAAGATCTCTGCCCCGATCTTGAATTTGCCATCGCCCGCGGGATTGACCTGGCCAGCCGCGCCCCGAGCGATCGAAACTCGGCGCCAATCGGAGCGCGCGAGTTCGATGAAAGCGTATGATCAAGGTCGACAGTGGCAGCGACAACGACGGATTTCGCGCCGGTGTCGGGTCCGTTTCCAGCGCCACCAATGGTCAGGGGATCGACGAGCTTTTCCTTCAGCAAGGCAACGGCGGCGACTCGGGCAATAATCAAGGAAATCACGTTAACTTCCTCGACGATGCTATCGTGAATTACTCGAACCTCCTTCGCGCAAGCGATGGAGGTTTTCCTTTGCGCGGCCCCTCTTGATTGCGGTGGGCGGGAGCAACCCTTCGCCGAGCGCTTGGGACCAGCATAAGATGAAAAGATGAGCGGCTGCTCAACCTCGAATGTCCGGCGAATGCCGCGGATCGTCTCTCTTCTTCCCAGCGCAACGGAAATCGTCTGCGCCCTCGGCCTCGGCGAGCAACTGGTCGGCGTGAGCCATGAGTGCGATTACCCAACGTCCGTTCGGCAACTGCCGAAAGTGACTCGGACGTTGATTCCGTCTGACGCCTCAAGCCGGGAGATCGACCTTCTCGTCCGCGAACGGCTCAAGACGCAGAGGGCGCTTTATTCTCTGGACACGCAGGCGCTCGAACGGCTCGGGCCCGACCTGATCGTGACGCAGGCGCTGTGCGATGTGTGCGCTGTCGCCGAGTCGGAAGTCGCCCAGGCCGTTTGCAAACTGCCGGGGCGGCCGATCGTCATAAACCTGGAGCCAACTCGATTAGAGGATGTTTTCCAATCGATGCAGCGTGTAGGCGAGGCAGCCGGCGCAACCGAACGGGCCGAAGAAGTGATCCGCGAACTCAAGAATCGAGTTGAGACGGTCGCCGAAAGGTCTCGCAACATTTCCGATCATCCCCGGGTCGTGCTACTCGAATGGATCGACCCGCCGTTTTCCTGCGGGCACTGGTCTCCGGAGTTGATTCATCTGGCGGGCGGCATCGAAATGATCGGACGCGAAGGGCATCCCTCCCGAACGACGCAATGGAATGAAATCGTTCGCGCCGATCCCGAAGAACTTTTCATCGCGTGTTGCGGATTCGGCGTGGAGCGGACCCGCGCCGATCTGCCGATCCTCGCCGCTTATCCTGGCTTTTCGAAATTGTCCTGCGTTCGCGCGGGCCGTGTTTACGTTACCGATGGCAGTGCCTATTTCAGCCGCCCCGGCCCACGGCTCGTGGACAGCCTGGAAATTCTCGCCAATGCGATTCATCCGCAGATTCATCCGCTTTCTGCGGATCTTCCGCAAGCGCAGCACGTGACATTCGCGGAATTGGGATTCACAGCGCCAACGATCGATAATGCCCAATGAGGAAATGCAGCAGCTCTTTCAGAGCCGCACGCGTAAGTAAGCGGGCCCATTCCCTGCTCAGGTCGGTTGAGACTCGCAAGTGAATTCCCGTTCCATCGATTTGGCGGGCCGGAGTACCATTGCCGCGGGTCGTACAAATCTCACTAGAGGAGAATTTTCCGATGAAAGCGCGAAATTTTTCCGCAGCCCTGGCAACTGCAATGCTCACATTTCAATATGCATCGCTTGCCGGCGATCCATTTCAGATTACCGCACAGTCGACGAGCGGGACGCCCATTACGACAACCGCCGTCGGGAGCAATTTGCCGAACCTGCTCAGTGATCTGATCAAGGACAACGGCGCGTTTTCCTCCCTTCAAAATGTGAGCAGCACCGCGTCGCTCCGTTACGGCACGGAAAATAATGCGATATTGGTCGACAAGAATGCCGCGGGAACGGCCGCGACTGTCAGCATTCCCTCGATTGGATTCAGTAAGAATTTCACCGCCGCCAACAGCTCCGACCTGGAAAAGCAAATCGAAAACTTCGCGAAGAAAGAGGGCGCGGATGTCTACGGGAAATTCATTCAATCGGTGAATCGAACCACGACGCTCGGCGTCACCGACGGCAATCCGCTGGCGGCCACGGCGCTGTTTGCGAATCAGCCTTACGTGCAGTTCGGCCTGCAGCCGACGCCCACCCAACCCGGCGAAGCGCCCGCCAATCCGCTCGATCAGGTTGCAACTTCCAACTTCCGGCTCGATTTTGACGGTGGATACTCTCACACCGACATCGGCTCGGGATATTACGCTACCGGAGCGGTGAGCCTCGGGTTCAAGTTCGGCCAAAGCGTGGGGCTGGTCTTTACAACGCCATTTGAATATCGGTACATCGCCGGCGCGACCGCGTATGACATCGGGGAAGAAGTGTCGCTGCCGGTTGTCATCATTCCGCCGCGCGGGCAGACGGGCCTGAGTTGGATGCTGACGCCAACAGTCTTTGCCGGCGGAGCCGGATCAGTCGATCTGGCTTCGGGCGGGCTTTTTCTTGGTGGCGGCTTGACCAGTTCCCTCTCGCTTCAATTCGCCGGGTTCATCTTCACGCTTGGCGATGAACTCAACTACGTTCACGGCTTTCCCGTAACCATAGGCGATTACAAGTTCGACACACGGCTTGAACAGGAAGTGGCCAAGAACGGGGTCAAAATAACACGATACATCGGTAACAATCTTTACGTCGATGGCGGCATCACCTATTCGCAATTTCTACAGAAGGCCGCCGTTGGAGAATATTGGACGCCGACGGCGGGAGTGGGTCTCAGATTCAACTCGCACGCCGGATTGCGCGTCGGCTACGCCGGGGACTTTGGGCCGGGATTCATCGATCACGGCGGCGCAGTACAGTTTTATTTGAATTATTGACGCTATTTGATCGGCGAATAGTCCGTCGGATTCATGAAGACTGAATCGACATGATCGACGAGCTTCCCGTTCTTCTCTGAATCCGCCTTGGCGGCTTTCCAGTCCGGGTCGTCCTGAAACTCTTTCCAGGATTTCTCGCGCGATGCGCGATCGGGATACGCAAGGATATAGATGAGCGTGTTCTTCGATCGCGGCTCATCGGCCGGCGTCCAGTATCCGATCAGCGTCATTCCGTGTTTCACGAACAGCGCGTTGGTGTGATCGCGAAAGCGCGAGTGAAGCGCTTCGAGCTTTCCTTCGGCGGCGGTGTACGTCCGCAGCTCGAAGAAACGACCGGCGTCCGATGGAGATTTTTCCTCAGCTGCATTCATTTTCATGGCTAAAACTCCAAGAACGCTCGCAAACAGGGCGGCGATGATCAATGATCGAATTCTTAATAACATGGCGAACCTCCGCTGGGCCGATTGTAGCGGGTTCATGACGATTTGAATAACGCGTCTGAATTCCTGACGCCGAATCTGCCGATGAGCGTCTCCTTTCTCCTCGCCTCACTCAACAGGAGGGATCGCGGAAGGTATCATCGCACAGCTTTCCCGCCGAGCGTCTTCCACGCCATTGGGGCAGCGGTTTTCCCTTAACGAGGCATGATGAAATCCAGGAATTTACCCGCTGTGAGCGTTCGGATGGGATCAAAACTGAACTGGCGGACACTGCTCGGCCTGCTGGCCGTCGGCGTTGCGAACTTTGCATTACCGCTGGTGGGACACGCCCAGTCCGGACCGATGGATTATCTCGGCTTTGAGCAGGCGTTCGGATACAAAAAAGCTGAAACGCCGAAGGATTTCCGAATTCAACTGATTGATTCAAACATACCGGGCAACGTCCTCTGGCCCGGAGATGAAGCCAACTTCACCTTTCAGATCGAGAATTTGACCGATCAGCCGTTGAAGGCGTCGGGACATTTCGAGGTCATGCAATATGCGACAAGCACCGATCCGCGCGATGTCTTCACTCAGGCGGTTGCCAAGGTGAAGGACCTGGCCAGCGTCCCGGTGAGCGTGGATCTGCCGGCTAAAGGGTTCGTCCACCAAGTCTTCAAGGCGCCGATCCCGGCGACTTTCGGCGCGTACGCGGTCATTTTGCAATTGGACGGCAAGGGGCGGGAACTCGCTGGCGCCTGCGTCCGAACACCTGCAAGTGTGCCAGGGAAGTTTCAGAATCCGACGTATGCCCTGGACGTGCAGGACCCATCCGTTGCGCCTCTCTTCAAGCGCATCGGGGTCAAGGGAACGCGAGTGGAAACGTCAATGCCCTCCCTTCCGGGCAGCCCCAACTATGAAAAAGACATGGAGGATTTCGGCAAGCGCTTGCAAGTGATGGCGGATAACGACATCACCGTGATGCTGACGGTGGAAACCGGCGGGGACACGGGCCGGATGCCCCTCGGCCAGATCCGTTCGCTGCTGAACGAAAAAGGGGAAGGAAAGATGGGATACCCCGGCGACTTCAGCATGCTTCCTCAGTATGACGGCGCGTTCCAGCAATGGTGCAAGGACCTGACCGAACGGTTCGGCTGGCCGAAAGGCCCGATCAATGCAATCGAGTTATGGAATGAGCCCTGGGAAGGGACGAGCATTTCCGGCTGGGGAGCGGACATGCTCCGTTATCGCGAGCTTTATACCCACATGGCAATGGGAATCGAGGAAGGCCGAAAATCGGGCGCTAAGGTTCTGATCGGCGGCGCCTGCTCGTCGATGAATACCGAAGACAAACTCTTCCCCGACGGCAATTACGAGCCGTTCCTGAAATGGCTCGATTTCACGAGCATCCACTACCAGCCACTGGGATGCGAGCCGGCCCTGGTCAAAGCGTATCAAAATCGCAAATCCCCCTACGGACCGGTGCAGGCGTGGGACACCGAGAGCTGGATCGCCAACAGCGAAGACCGCGTCGGCGCTGTGATCGCTTCCATGCGGGCACAGGGCCAGCAGCGCACCGCCGGTGTTTTTCACGGCGGCGTGCGACTTCAGGACGACGTGGATGTGCGCCAGGCAAATGGGCCTTCAAAGCGCGTGACGATGGTTCAGGCATCGCTCCCGCCGCCGCGATTGCCGCCACCCAGCAGTTCATTGGACAGCGTGCGTTCAATCAGATTTTGTTCAAGAATGGATTGCCCTGGGTATTCGTATTCGACGGGCTCAAAGGCCCCGATGACGGCAGTGTTGTGGTGGTCGGAGACCTAGGCGGCGTCTACGAGCGCGATCTGCTTCAGTTCCGCACCGTGCTCGGCCTCAAAGCGCGTGAACGCGGCAAGCCGTTGCGGCAGCAACTCGCCGCTCTGCCTGCCAGCACAACCGAGTACGAGCGCAACGCAGCTCCTGAACAAGATCAAGGGGGCCGAAGTGCTGGATGACGCCCAGATGGCTATCTCTGACGACAGCGGGCATTTCATGTCCTACGACTTTTACGGCAACGCGATTGCGCCCGTCGGGGGGAAGGTGAACGTTCCACTCAACGGCCTCGGATATTTTGTCCGCACTGACGGATCGCCCGGATCTTTCAAAAAGCTACTCGATGCGATCAGCGCGCGCGGATCGACGGGTTCGAACCGGTCGAAATCGTCGCACACGACCTGACCGCCCGCGTCGAATCAAAGCCTGCGCTGCATCTCACGCTGACCAATGTTTTAAATCGATCTCTTACCGGCAAGCTGGAAGTGAAGCTTGGCTCTTTGCAGATCGATGGGGCCAGTTCCTCGATCCAACTCGCGCCCAATGAGACAAAGGAGTTGACCGTCAAGGTGAGCGGCGCACCCGGTCGCGGACAATAGTTATCCACTGACCGTTACCTTCGACGGCGGCGCTGATGGAAAAGTCATCCACGAAGAGCCCATTCACGTCAACGTGATCCCTAAAAAGACGATCACCGTGGACGGCAACCTCGATGATTGGAAAGACGTACTCCCCCAGCCGATCCGCAGCACGCCCGGCTCAGGAAAGAACCTGACCGAAAAGGCCTGGCTGCCTTTCGCTAAATTTGAAGATTTTGGCGGGCAGGGCGTCGCATCCGGCTTCATGGCTTACGACGACAAGTTTTTCTACTTCGCCTCGAAGATTGCCGACAGCACCCCCTATGAGGGAAACATCCGCTTCGCGACGCGCGATGAAGACGCCGACTTCTATCCCGAAACGTCTTATCGCGTCGAGGAAAACCCCACGACCCACGCAATGGAACGGAAGGAAACCCTGCACTGGCCGGCGGGCGTGCGGCGCTATTCCTATCGCCGCGATCCGGCCATCCCCTCCGGCGACGGAACCGACAATGTGCAGATTGGTTTCAATGTCCTGCCTGTCGAGCAGACCGACTGGCTTCCGTATTCGCACGGCACGATGCCCCATTTCATGATCTACAAGACCACTGATTACGAGTACGTCCTGAACTCCGTCGCTCCTCAATACGGCGGTGGCACCGAGCTGTGGCGCCTCGCCGCCCCCGGCGTTCCGCGCAAGCACTTCTATCCCCGCCAGCCCAAGGCCCCCAAGGACGGCGGACCGGTAGAGGGAGGAAAGCTGGTGATGCGGCGTGATGGCAACACGCGCATCGTGGAGTGCGCCATCCCCTGGTCGGAGATCCCCGATGTGAGGAAACGGCTCGACGCCGACCAGCCAATCAAGTTCACGTTCCGCGTCAACGACAACAAGGGCCCGAGCTACGAGCTGAACACGGATCGCAGCGTGTCAAAGGTGGTCAACTATTCACTGCATAATCTGTGGGCGACTTCCTGGGCGACGGAAACGGAATTTGTTTTCGAGAAGTAATCGATCTTCGCGTTTTGAATGCGACCGGTTAGATTCTGCCGAAGAGTCTGACTGGAGAGGCCCATCGGAATCCGCGCTCGTTTGTTGTCCGCCATAGCGTTGCTATTGGCGCTCCCATCGGTATCGCCGGCGGCGACGGGAGAGCCAACCATCAGCGCGGTGCTGCAGTACGGGCCGAACCTCCCTTCGGAAAACTGGCTGCCGATCAAATTTCAGTTCGACAATCCGACCGATCAACCGATCGGCGGCGCCGGGGTGATTCTCATCAAAGGCAAATCCGCCTGGGTGGAGTATCGTCTTCCCGTCAATGTGGCGCCCCGAAGCCGGCTGATCACGACGGGTTATGCGTGGTTCGGTCAAATCCCGCCATCGGCGAAAAATGCGATCCATGAAATCGGCGTCGCGCGATGGGAAGATGATCGCCTGCGCGAAATCAGCCGGTGCGACGTGCTGGCCCAGCCTCTGACCGACCGCGGAATCGAATTCCCGATCAGCGCGTCGGGAGCGGTCATGATGGTGGCGGGAAAGCTCGATTCGCGCAATTCCAGCGATAGCAGCCGGTTTCGCGAACTGATCGCGCAGGTATCCGGAGTTCCGCTCGCGCAAACGACGGTTCCCACGGAAAATCTGCCGCGGGAATTTGCCGCATACGAGCCGTGCAAATACCTCGTCTGGGGCGACGTCGATCCAAACGAGCTTGATCCGGCTCAGCGGCAAGCCATTCTCGATTTCCTCAACGTCGGCGGCGTTTTGATCGTGGCAAGTCCATCGCCCGCCTTTGATCCGGCCGACTCCTGGATGGGGGCGCTGATGCCGGTGCGGATCATCGGTCATCGTCAGGGTTCGCAGATCGACCCGACCGACGAACAAATGCTTCTGATGCGCGAGCCGGTCGATATGTGCGAGGCGATCGAGCAAGTTGCGGGCGGAAACGTTGCCCGCGAAGACTGGGTGGTCCTGCGCGATGCGAACTATGTTCATGCTGCCGTTCGCCCGGTCGGTCTGGGGCGCGTCGTCTTCACCAGTTTCCCGATCTTCGGCCTGGAGATGCGCAATGAGCCGCCGACGGCGGATCTGTGGAAGCGCCTTCTCAACCCCGAGGGGTTCCGAAGCGGGTGGCAGGGAACGGGTTTCGACCTGAAGGATCAGGCCCTGCTCGAGTCGATGCTGGGGCAATCGACGATCCGGTGGTCCCTCGCGGCGGGAATCGCGACAGGTTTCGTTGGACTGATCCTTCTTTCACAACTCTATTTCTCCGGTTTTCGCCGCCCCACCGCTTTCGTCGCGACCATCGGTTTGTCGGTGATCCTCACCACGTCGCTGATGGTGGGTGGCGCCATGCGGCGTCAGGATCAGCAGCTCCGCGGCGCAAGGATTTCGCTCTTTGATGCCAGCCCGGACGGGGGCGGAATTCGCCATGAGATCATCGCCTGGCTCGGGCAGGAGCGAGAAAACTTCGCTATTGGAAGCACGACGCCGCAGGAAACCCTCCGGCCGATCGTCGGCAAGACATCGGATCCGCCGCGCGTCCTGGTTCGTCCATTCGCGGTACCCGATGCCGGTGTTCATGCTCTGAAGGTCGAGCGCGTCTGGCAGGCGGATGGATTGGTTCCCCGCGCTCTGACCATCGCGGCGAGAGGGAAATTCGGACCCGAAGGATTGTCGATCACGATCGACAATTCGCTGGGCTCGCCGCTGCGCGAACCTCTTTTACTCTGTAACGGAAACTCCTTTCCCTTGAACGATGCGCCGGCTGGCTCGCACGCGCTTTCCCTCGGGGCGCGCAATCCTCCCGGCATATTCGTTAACGCCTCGCTCTCCATTTCCCAGGCGCAGCGTTTTCGCGGCAATCTGGTCGCGGCGCCTGAACGCTCCATCGAACAGTTCCTACGTCTCACACCTTTAATCAGCCTCCGCTGCAGCTCATCGGGCATTGCGACGATTGGGTTCTTCCGCCTATGGCAGCGCCCTCCGACGCCGCTGTGCTGGCGCTGCGCAGCGAATCACTCGTGCGAATTCCGGTCAGCATTGAGCCATCGCGGGTCGGGTCGTCGGTCCGCATCGACGGCAGCCTCATGAAAATGGAATCGGGCCTCATCCGGGCAATGCCATATCAGGCCTGGAGCCATCAGTGGATCAAGAGCAATCTTGGAAATGAGATGCTGATCACCTTCGTTCCTCCCCCGCAAATTGGCACGCTGTGCACCGCCCGAGCCACAGTCCGGCTGGACATCATCGCGCCCGCCCAGACGATTACCGTTCGTCGCGGCCAGCACGCGGGAGGCAGTTTGCAGGAGAACTCCAACGGACCGCTCGTCGCCGAATGGGTGCACCCACTTGGCTTGCAGCAAGCGACCTTCGATTGCGGTCCCGACGACCAGGACGCAGTCGGCCGCGTCTGGCTTCGGTTCGAGATCAGCTCCGCCACGGCGGGACCGGGCGGCGTGACGCCGGAATGGGTCATCAATGACCTGCGCATCGACTACGACAGCCAGGTCATCGGTCCGCCGCGAAAACTGAAGCTGAGTGAACGGGATGTTGAACGCGTGCGGGAAAGTCCACGCGACTCGCGCCATTCCGTTTCCGGCTCACCCAGGAAAAATTGATCTGTTCGAGGAAGTACAAATGGCTGTTGACCGCACGCAACCGCTGCTCCGCACCGAATCGCTCACCCGCAAGTACGGCGATCACGTCGCCCTCGACCGTCTCAACCTCACCGTGCACGCCGGGGAGGTCTACGGATACATCGGGCCCAACGGCGCGGGAAAGACGACGACCTTTCGCATCCTCTGCGGGCTGCTCGCTCCCACTTCCGGCCGGGCATTCGTCGCCGACCAGGATGTCACCGGCAACAAGGATCTCCTGAAGCAGCGCGTCGGATATCTGCCCGACAATTTTGGCGTTTATCCGAATCTTCGCGTCTGGGAGTACCTGGATTTTTTTGCCGCCGCTTATCGCATTGCCCCGAAGGTCCGGACAAAGCGCATTGACGAATGCCTCATGATTGCCGAGGCAAACACATTCCGCGACAAATTCATGGGCGCTTTGTCGCGCGGCATGAAGCAGCGCGTCGGCATCGCAAAGACTTTACTGCACGACCCGCGCATCGTGATCCTCGATGAACCGGCGGCCACCATCGATCCGCGGGCCCGCGTCGGCATCCGGAAACTGCTGCGAAACCTGGCCGATCTCGGCAAGGCCGTGCTGGTCAGCTCGCATATCCTCAGCGAGCTGGCGGATGTCTGCGACACGGTCGGGATTCTCCATAGCGGAAAATTGGTCGCGTCGGGACCGGTTCGACAGATCCTCCGGGAGCTGCGGCCGACGCGGTTGCTGGAGGTACAGGTCCGCTCCGCCCCCGAGGATGCTCGCGCCGCCCTGCGAGACGCGCCGGGGGAATGGCGACTCATCGACGGAGCCGACGATGGCGTGCTGCGCTATGACGTGACCGCCGACGAAGACCAGATCGCCGGCGCGCTCAAGCTGCTGATCGATCGGGGAGTGAAAGTGAGCGGTTTTGCGGAGATAGCAGCAAACTTGGAAGAGGCGTTTATGTCGCTGACCGGGCCGGACAGGAAATGAACCCCGTCCTTCGCAAAGATCTTCTCGGACTCTTCCGGCTCAAGCGCGTCGCCGCGATACAGGTGGTATTCGTCGCGGTGCTGGCGCTCCTGGTCATGGCCACCTGGCCACAAGGCGGCATCGTCGGGACGGGCGCTGGGACGGCGCCCGCCGGTTCCCTCATCCGCACCGACGACCGGCTTCTCGTCGGGCTGATCGTCGGGCAGATCGTCATGATGATCCTCTTCGTTCCCGCGATCGCGGGGGTCGCGCTGTCCGGTGAAAAGGAAGGAAACACGCTGGAGATGCTGTACGCATCGCGGCTCTCCCCGCTGGAGATCATTTCCGGAAAAATGGGTCTCGCCGTCGCCTTTCCGGCGCTGCTGCTCATCAGCGGACTTCCTTTTCTCGCGTTGCTCAACTGGCGGGGAGATGTGCGGGCATCGGATCTGCTCTGGGGCGCGGCGCGCCTGGCCGTTTCGGCGGTTTTTCTCTCGATGCTGGCGCTGACGATCTCCGCATTCTGCCAGCGCAGCGCTTCGTCGCTGGTGATCGCCTATGTCACCGTATTGATTCTGTGCGGCGTGACCCTCGTTCCCGCCGCCATCATGCTTGAACATCAGTCGGGCATCGCCGCGACGCTCATGCACTATGTTCGCGGCATTTCTCCGGTGGCGGCGGCGCTCTCGCGATTTCGCGGCGGGTATATCGACGTCGGGCCGGCACGACGCATGGTCCCGATCTGGGAAGTGTTCCTCCCCGCGTCGACCCTCTTCACGGTGGCTTGCGCCGCACTGCTGATTTTCCGGCTGCGCCGCCCCCCGGCCGAGGAACAGGGCCTGGGCGGCGGCGCCGGCGATTACGAGCGCTCGCTCGGCCGGCGGGTGATTTATCTGCTCGACGAAAAGAAAAAGCGCAGGCCGATCGGTCCGATGAACCCGGTCTTCGCGCGCGAGCAGCGGACCGCTTCAGTAGGAAGTGGACGATGGATGATCCGTGTTTTCTACGGGACGATTGTCCTTTCGCTCGCACTCTCGGGGATGGCGATTTACGGAGGCATGGAATACCCGGATCTGCTCCGCCACGTAGCTGGCATTCTCGTCGCGTTTCAGATCGGGCTGATCGGGCTGGTCACACCCAGCCTGACCAGTTCGTCGATCAGCAGTGAATTGGAGAACGGAACGTTCGAAATGCTTCGCATGACGCGCTTGAGCGGCGGCCAGATCTTCCGGGGGAAATTTCTCGCCTCCTTGTTTCCCGCGCTCCTGCCGATGATCGCGCTGATTCCGGCGTATGGCGCGCTGGCGTACATGAACGCCGGCTACATCGCGCACTTTCGCGCATTGGCGCCCATTCTTCTGCTGGCGATCGCCTTTTGCCTCACGCTCGGCCTGTTCTGTTCGGTCTTCATCCCGCGCACCTCACACGCCACGGTTGTCGCGTACCTGATCACGGCGTCACTTTTTATCCTGCCGCTTTTTGCCTGGTGGGGAATCGGGGAGCAGATCCCCGAACGTGTCGGCGACTGGACAGCGTTCGCCAGTCCGCTGGTCATGGGCCTGACCGCATTGCCCGATTCGGATCCGTCGCTGGCCGCCATGCACAATCCGCACCTTTATTTGATGGGATGCCTTTGCGTGCTGTTGATGATTGCCGCCCGCATCCGGCTTCAAATGCTTCTCCGCCACGGAAGTGAGCAGCCGACATGATGAGGGGCAATGGAAAATGTTCAAAATAGCTCATGGTTTTCTGGCGGTCTTTCTTCTGGCGCGGAGCGGCGTTTTCGCAATCGATCAGAATCCAGCAATCAGTGGCACGGGCGTCCCGCCCGCGCTGCATGGGCGAGACGTTCATGCCACTGACGAGCATGGGATTCCGGCCTCGCGCTGGGACGACCCAATGCTTGATTTCGGAACCGATCGAATTTCAATTCCTCCGGCTATCCGAAGGAATGACACGCCGGTCCGTTCGGTGCAGCTTCTGGGCGACGCGATGCAACACAGCAGCGGTGCTCTGCGGATTCAATATCTTGCCGAAATCGCCGCCTGCAAACTGCCGGAAGGGGCGTCCTTCATTCGCGCCGAACTGGCAAACAAGGATCCGTCAGTTGCAGCGGCAGCCGTTCGGGCGGCGGGCGTCCTGCTCGACCCTTCGCTTCGCGACGATCTGACGCCGTTCCTGCAAAATCCCGATCCACTCACGCGTCGCGACGCAGTGGTCTCATGCAATGAGATCGACCTTCTTCGCGGCGGCGCGTCTTCCGCCGTTTCATCGGCGCTGTCTGACGAAGAACCCGAGATTGTTCTTGTTGCGGCGTTGCGCCGCGCTTCAATACAGGATGCCGATCGGATCATGCTGGGGAACCGTCCTGGCATTCAACTGGAGGCGATTCGGGCCATCGGGCGAATCAAAGACGCGGCAAGGGCCGGCGATATCGCCAGATTTTTTGCTTCTCCCGACCTGTCACTTCGATCAGCCGCGGCCGAGGCCGCGGGCCAGACAGGCGCTTCATGGCTCCTGGACCCGGTTGTGAAAATGCTGGCGGATCCCCACCCCACGGTCCGTCGCTCAGCGCTCGGATCAGTCGCACAACTGGCCGATCCGGTGATGCAGCAGCGGATCGCCCTCTCCATGCTGAAAGATTCCGACCTTTCCGTGCGCACCGTCGCCGCGACGATTCTTGCGGATCATCCGCTGAACGAGGCCGTTGGCCCGTTGTTCGATCAAATCCCGGTCCCCTATCAACCGTTGCATGACGCTGCGATCGCGGCGCTTTCCAATCCCGCCTCGGCGACGATGCGCGAAGCAGTTTCAGAACGTGCCGGCACGCTGCTGGATGATGCCAGCGCTTCGCGTCGTCACGATGGTTCGTATCTGCTCGGCCGGCTCCGCAGCAATAACAACCTGGCGAAGCACATCTCCTTCCTCCAGATTCGTCCGGTTGCGACGGAAAACGATTTTGCCCTGATGGCCCAGGCGGCGACTTCACTTGGCCGAATCGGAGCGACGGATGCGGGGCCGCTGCTGGCGCTGATTACGGAGCGTGCTCCGGTCAGCCTCCTCGCCCTGACCCCGACTCAATTCATTCCCGACGAGGTGCTCGGAGCGGCATTCGTTGCCGCCGGAAAAATGGGATACAAATTCGTTCTCAAGGATACATCGCGAATTCTGGGTGCGGGCCCCGAAGAACAATCGCCGCTCGAACGCGCCGGCGCTGTCTTTGCGCTCGCGGAATTGACCGATCCCTCTGCTTCGGAAGTGAACACCCGGCTTCTCTCGATCGCCGCCGGCCAGACAGAGGGCTCGGCCGCCTCGGTGGAAGCGATCAAGGGCCTGGTGCGCCGCAACGCCGTTTCGTCGGCGTCAAAACTCCGCCTTCTCGATGAGCAAAGTCAGCGGCCGCCCACGAAATTTTTCGCCCACTGGGCGGCTGACCATCTTTCGGGCCAGGTGACGCCCTGGTCGCCGCCGATCTCTTCCTGGCATGCGAATCCATCGATCAGCGATCTGACCCCGCGCCATTGAATGCGGGCCTGGTCATCATTCCTCGCCGGGTTTGTCGGAATCCGGCCCCGCCGGCAGTTTTGCGCCGAGCGTCTCCTGCAGACGGTCAAGTTTTTGATGCAATTGCAAAACCTGCTGATGCGCCATGAGGTTGACCCGGTAATCCAGATCGGACCGGATGCGGTCGCGCTCACTCTGCTGGTTCTGGCTGATCAACACGAACAACGTGATGAACAGCGCTTCGATCGTCACGAGAAAACCCAGGACGCTGAACGTGGGGACCATGTCGAAAGGGGAAAGTCCGAAAAGATGCGTGCGGGTCAGGATCACGTTCAAGATGATCCAAAGGCAGAACAGAATAATATTGAAAAGCACAAATGCCCGGCTGGCGCTGGCATTGGCGATGCGCTCGGCGATGCGTTGCCAGCTCGTCTGAAGCTGCGCAACCGCGTCGTTGACGTTGGGAATGCCGCGAACCCTTTCCACCGTCTCGCGCTGGCGCCGACCGACAATGGTCAGCATGTGGATCGCGGCGTCGGGATGGCTTTGAAGAAAGCGAAGAAAATGCTCGCGCACAGAACAAATAAATCCGCATCAGCGATGGCGCGCACAGTGGCGGTGCGCGGCCCGCCGTCCAGCAGGGAAATCTCCCCGAAGAAATGGCCGGGGCCGAGGGTACCGAGAAGCACTTCCTTTCCAGTTTCGTCCGGGCAGGAGACGCTCACCTGGCCGCGCTGCACGATATAGAAGTCGTCGCCGGCTTCCCCCACCCAGACTACGGTCTGCTGGGCCGCGACATGCCGCCGGCTCAGAAGCAGTCCCAATTCGGCCCTTTCGCATGCCGGGAGTTTTTGAAACAGGGGGATCGAGCCGAGGATGTCCTCAGCCGGGAGGGAGTGTTGACCGGCGACCAGCGAATGCATGACGAACTGTCTCCAATTTCCTGCTATGATATCTTATCGGCGTCGGCGGCTGTTGCGGTCGCGGTCGCCGAATGAAGATACTTCATTCGGTGGCTGAGGAAAGTCCGAACTGCGCTGGGCAGGGTGCTTGATAACATCAAGGCGGAGCAATCCGACGGAAAGTGCCACAGAAAAGATACCGCCGTGGAGGAAACGATGAAGGTGGAACGATGAACGATGAACGGCAGAAGCCCAGTTCATCGTTCATCGTTCCAGCTTCATCGTTTCCTCCACGGTAAGGGTGAAATGGTGCGGTAAGAGCGCACCGCGTCGCGGGGTGACTCGCACGGCACGGCAAACCCCACCCGCAGCAAGACCAAATATGCGGAGAGCCCTGGCCCGGGGCAATCCCGATTCGTCGGGAACATCCGCGGGTAGGTCGCTTGAGGCGAACGGCAACGTTCGTCCCAGAGAAATGATCGCAACCGGCGGGAAACCGCCGGGAACAGAATTCGGCTTATAGGCCGCCACGTTGATATCGGCGGCGATTCGAAAGGGTCGCCGCCGTTTTTAGGCGCTCAAGTCGAGATTTCCGCCCAGCCCGGTGGCGGCGGCAACGAGCGCGTCACCGCTGCTGCTGACGTTATTGGACGCAGCCTGGATGAGTTCCACCGCGGCGTTCCCCTGCTGCTGTTCGTTATCAAGAATCTTTCGCGCAACCGCATACTGGATGCTGCTGAGCGTAGTGGCCTGCGTGAAATTGACGGCAGCGGTGGTGAGATCCATGAGGTACGAACGTCCTATTCAGAACATCGGCACATTAATGACAATAGTTTCGTCCCAAGTCTTTCCGCCGGCAAAATCCCAAATCCCAAGCACCAAAGCCCAAATAAATCTCAAAAACCAAATCTCAAAAACCAAACGAAGGCAGTGTGCTCCACGGCGGTTGCCTTCCAGTTTGCGTGGCCTTTGCCGTTTGGAATTTTCCCTTTGGTTTTTGGAATTTTTTTGGGCTTTGGTGCTTGGGATTTGGGATTTCCAATTTTCAGATTTTTGTTCTTGACCGACCGACCTTGTTAGGGTAATGTTCCTTAAAACAGCGTCCGAACCATCGCGATTGTTCCTGACGAAGGGATTCGGTCATGGGCGAAAAGGAAGACGCTGCCGCTGGCAAACCGTCGACGGGGTCTATGCGGATCGATGACTCCGCAGAGTTCGAGCGGGCGTTTGAAAATGATTCGAGCCTCCAACCAACCGGATCCTCCCCGCTGCTGGTTGAGGCCGCCGTGCTCAATGCGGAGGAGGTCGAGGCTTTGCTCTGCGGACTCGCTGATGCGTTGTCGTTGACCGGTGAGGCCCCCGATGTTCGGGGGGCGGAAAGTACACCAAACAAGGGATCAGACTATGAATCTCACACCCAGACAGACGGACGTTGTGGTGGCGATCCGGAACTTCCGGCATCTCCATGGCTATTCGCCGACGATGCAGGAGCTGGCCGATCAGCTCGGCACGAGCAAGGTCACCATATTCGAGCACGTCGGCGCCCTGGAAAAAAAACGCGTCATCCGGCGCGACCGCCACATGGCTCGCTCTTTGGAGATCATCTCTGACGAGAAGCTCCCCGACGAAAACCGCAGCACCAAGCTTCCACTGCTCGGCTCCATCGCCGCCGGATCCCCGATCGAAGCCGTCGAGAACCGCGAGGAGCTCGACCTGGAGACGATGTTCCACGCCCGCAACGGAGTCTATGTGCTGCGGGTGCGCGGGGAATCGATGATCGAAGACCACCTCTGCGACGGAGACTACGTCGTCATCGAACGCCGCGAAAACGCCCGCAACGGCGAACAAGTCGTGGCGCTGCTCGACAGCGGCGAAGCGACGCTCAAGCGCTATTACAAAGAGGGCGGTGGAAAAATTCGCCTGCAACCGGCCAACCGGAGCATGGAGCCCCGGATCGTCGATGCCGATAAGTGCCGCGTGCAGGGTGTGGTCATTGGAGTCTTGCGAAGTTACGCCTGAGTTTTCTCGGAATCTTAAAACCCATTTTTCAGGAAGGAGCAGCGATATGGCTCTGGTTACATCGCAGCGTGGCAACGCGCCTGCAATTTCCAACGGACGTGAGACAGGATACGATTCGCCGAGGCAAGCGACGCCAAACGGACGCACTTCGAGCAGCGAATCGCCGGCGAAGACAAATCCGGCGAACCGGTCCGAGCAGCGGATGGGTTCGAATTCTGCCTCGGGCGCTGGCAAGCCCGCCAAGCCCGAAGCGGACCTCCTGTTTCAGAAATACTTCAAATCAGTCGGCCCACGGACTTACGCGGCCCAGGTCAAGCGAGCGGGAAATGGCAACCACTTCCTGGTTCTGACCGAAGGCAAGCGCGACGAGTCAACCGGCGAAGTTCGCAAGACCCGTCTCTTTCTCTTCAGTGAGGACTTCGTCCCGTTCTTCCGCATGCTTCACGAGACGGCCCAATTCATCAAGGCCAATCCCGTGCCCGAAGAAGTCCGCAAAAAGCGCGAGCGGCATTGGGCAAAGAGCAACCGGGTTGGACCTGCAGCCGTCGGCGAACGCAATAGAGTAGCGCGCGAGCAATGATTAACCGTCAAGTGCCGAATTGCGCGAGAAGAAGAGGAAGGGCCAAAGACAGCACCGAAGGATACAAGCGATGCCAGCGTGGCCGCATCCAAACTAAAGACAAAGCCGCAGAATTGTTGCCGCGGATGAACGCGGATTTGCGCGGATTCGGAATTTCCCTTACTTCTGATCCGCGTTCATCCGCGGCCAATTTTTCTTTCCATGGCCGCGCTATGCGGTATTTCGGACGAATTTGCTTTCGTCCGAATACTTGATTGGCTCGCTTGTGCCTGAATGACGAATGTTTGGATGGCGTACTGCGTCTCGGTGATCTCCGTGCTCCTCAGTGATCTCTGTGGCCATGCATTCGAAGACGATCAACGCATCGACGCCACAATTCGCTCGTTGACGACTATTGTCCGACTTCGATGCGAACGTATTTTTCAAGCGTCGCGCCGTTCTTTTTCAGAAGTTCGGCGATGCTCCCTTTGAATTTGTCGGGCTGAATGAAGGGTTGATCAAGCAGAACGCGCTCCTCGTAGAAGGTGCGCATCTTTCCTTCGGCGATCTTTTCGGCGATCTGCTGTGGCTTGCCCGTGGCCTTGGCCTGTTCGACCACGAAATTTCGCTCCTTCTCCACGACCTCAGCCGGCAGTTCCTCGCGCGTGCGCGCCAGGGGAAGCGGCTTCACCGCGGTGATATGCATCCCCAGGTCCTTGATCAGTTCATCGGAGGCGCTGCCCGAGACGGAGACGAGCACGCCGATCTTGCCGGTGATGCCGTAAAGATAGATTCCGACGCGCCCGGCGGGGTTGCTGAGAACAGCGGTCTTGCCAAGGCGGACGTTCTCGCCGGTCTGACGGGCAACGTCAGTCACCCTGGCGATGACATCGGATGCGGCGGCAACATCGCTGGTCGGGTTTTTCAGCAGGTGCTGCGCTACGGTCGTCGCGACGGCGTGCACGGGTTCGCTCTTGGCGGTGAAATCGGTGTTGGTGTTGATCTCGACTAATGCCGCCGACTTTCCGTCCGGCGCCCCCACGCCGACGACGCGCCCTTCGGTGGCCGCGCGCTGCGCGACGCTGTCTTTCAACCCCTTCTTGCGAAAAGCTTCGATCGCCTTCTCGATGTCGCCGCCGACTTCGGTCAGAATTTTCTTGCACTCCATCATGCCCTGTCCAGTCCGGGCACGCAGGTCGTTGACGAGTTTCGCGGTAATGTCAGCCATGGGTCTCCCTCAAGCAGCAATGACGAGTCTATGTTTTGTAAACGCCGAAGACGCCGATCGATCAAAAGGCGCCGCGATCACAGCGACAGGAACGGATGGTAATTTCCCTCGTTTGATCCCAATCGCCGGATGGTCGAATGGCGATGATCAGGCTTGCGCTGCGACGGGCTCAGCGGCGGCCTGCGGTTCCGTCGCCGGCGTCTCGCTCGCGGCAGTCGCCGTCGGGGCGGCCGCCTCTTCAGCCGGGGCGGCCTTGCCGTCGTCGGCGCGGAAAGCAGCGCGGGATGAACGCTTGCGCGGCTGCTGGCCCGCGGCGGCTTCTTCCGTCTTATCCGCGCGCCCCTGCTTACCGTCGATAATCGAATCAGCCAGTTCCTTGCAGATAATTTCGACGGCCCGCATCGCATCATCGTTGCCCGGGATCGGCAGATCGATCAGGTCCGGATCGCTGTCGGTGTCGATCAACGCAATGGTCGTCACGCCCAGTTTGCTGCGCTTCCTTGACCGCGATATGTTCTCGACGGGTGTCGATAATGAACATCACGCCGGGCTCACGTTCCATCTTGCGAATGCCTTCGAGGTTGGCCTTGATCTTGGACATCTCGCGGTGGAGCGTCGCCTTCATCTTCTTGGAATAGGTTTCGATCTGACCGGTGGCCCAGAGCTTCTCGAGCTCTTCGAGACGTTTGAGGCGGGCACGAATGGTTCGGAAGTTGGTGAGCGTTCCACCCAGCCACCGCTCCGAGACGTAATGCATTCCACAGCGCTTGGCCTCTTCCTCAACGGCGTGCCGTGCCTGCCGCTTGGTGCCGACGAACAGCACGTCCTTTCCGCCGGCCACCGCATTCTGGACCAGCTTCTTGGCGCGGAAAAGGCCCTTGATGGTTTCCTTCACATCGATGATGTGAATCATGTTCCGCTTGCCGCGGATGTAGGGTTCCATCTTGGGATTCCAGCGGCTGACGCGATGACCGAAATGAACGCCGGCGTCGACGAGCGACTTCACGAGATCAGCTTGAGATTCTGCCATAACCAAATTTCGATTCTCGATTCTGATTGGCGATTGAAAGCCAGGTCTTCGCCGGATTGGTTCGGCAACCATGACGTCTGGACGTGCCGTTCAATCGCGAATCACGAACCGCAAACCGCAAATCCTTTCAACTCAGCCCATGCGTAACCAGCGGCCAAGACGCCGGCTTTGCCATAGGGCTTGGGGGTGGATGATGTTGTAAAACAAAAACCCGCCTTTCGTTTCACCCACGCTGGGTGAATCAAAGCGGGCGGCCCTTGGCGGGCCGAACGCGTCAATCTAGCCAACGTCGATCGGGGATGCAAGTGTCGGGACCGGCTTTATCCAAATCGGAGCTGTGAAAGAGCCGGCGCCGGACCATGCTCTCCTCTCCCGGGTACCGGGAGAGGAGAGTCATTTTTCGCCAAGATCGGTGGCCGTTTATCGGTTTCCACCATCGCGCTGGGGGCCGCGGTGTTCGCCTCCGCCGCCGCTGGGACGGCGGGGGCCACGGTCGCCGCCCCCTCGGGGACCGCGATCGCCGCCACCACCGCCACGATATCCACCGCCTCCACCACCGCCGCGATGTCCACCACCATCGTCGCGTCGGGGTCCGCGGTCGCCCTGTTCGCCGCCATCACCTCCGGCGGGCGCTCCCACTGGTTCGGGATCGGAATTTCCCTCTTCCAGCATTGCCGCTTTCCGCGATAGTTTGATGCGTCCGGTATCGTCGATCAGGATGACTTTGACCCGGACTTCATCCCCTTCGTTGACGAAATCGCGCACGTTCTGCACATAACGGTCGGAAAGCTCACTGACATGGCAGAGACCGTCAGTTTCCGGGGCAATTTCGACGAAAGCGCCGAACTCCTTGATACTGACGACCTTGCCGGCGTAAATCTTGCCGACTTTGACCTCGGCGGTCATCGCCTCGATGATGTCGCGGCACTTTTCGGCCGCCGCGCTGTCCACCGAGCTGATGTAAATAGTCCCATCGTCCTCGATATCGACATTGGCGCCAGTGTCGGCCTGGAGCTTTTTGATGTTCTTCCCGCCGGGCCCGATGATCTTGCCGATTTTTTCGGGGTCGATTTTGATCGAGAGAAGCCGAGGGGCCCATTTGCTGATTTCGGCGCGGGGTTTGGCCAAGGCAGCTTCCATCTTGTCGAGGATGATCATCCGCGCCTCTTTGGCCCGATGAAGCGTCTCGCGAATGACCGCATGGTCAATTCCCTCGGTCTTGATGTCGAGCTGAATGGCGGTAATTCCGACGCGCGTGCCGCAGACCTTGAAGTCCATGTCTCCAAAGTGATCTTCTTCGCCGATGATGTCGGTCAGAAGGGCCTGCCGGTCCCCTTCCTTGACCAGGCCGACCGAGATGCCGGCGACGGGTCGGGTGATCGGCACGCCGGCATCCATCAGCGCCAGGCTTCCGCCGCAGCTGCTCGCCATCGAGCTGGAGCCGTTGGATTCGAGGATATCGCTGATGATGCGGACCGTATATGGAAACTGATCGACGCTCGGCAGCACCGCAATGAGGCTGCGTTCGGCCAGTGCCCCATGCCCGATTTCCCGGCGGCCGGGGCCGCGAATCGGTCGCACTTCCCCGACGCTGTAGCTGGGGAAGTAATAGTGAAGCATGAATTTCTGGTTGTATTCTTCGATCAACCCATCGACGAGCTGCTCGTCGCTGCTGGTGCCGAGGGTGACCGTGCACATTGCCTGCGTTTCGCCGCGCGAGAAAATCGCCGAGCCGTGCACGCGCGGCAGGACGCCGACCTGGCAGTTGATCGGCCGAATGCTCTTGAAATCGCGGCCGTCGGGACGGACACCGGCGAGAATTGTCTCGCGCGTGACCTGTTCCTCCACTTCGACAAAGATATTGCGAATCTGCTTCTGCTTGTCGCGGGCGCCGATGATGGCCGTGTAGCTCGCGTTGGGATCGGTGACGGACGGAGCCATCTCCTGGATCAAATCGCTGAGAATCTGCTTGATCGCCTCGGAGCGATTGGCCTTCCCGGCCTGTCCCTTCACTTCGCGGATCTTGTCGGTGACCCGGGAGCGAATCGCGTCGACGAAAGCGGCATCGGGCCATTTGATGTCGCCGACTTTCTCCCGGGGAAGCCGCTTCTGAAGCTCTTCGATCATCCCGACGATCTCAACGACCGCGTTGTGCCCGAATTCGATGGCGTCGGCGACGACGTCTTCATCGACCTCGCGTGAGCCGACCTCGATCATGTTCACAAAATGCCGTGTCCCGGCGACGACCAGATCCAGCTCGCTGTATTCGATCTGTTCGGTGGTTGGATTGAGGACAAACTCCCCGTTGATCCGCCCGACGCGAACGTGGGCGGTGGGATGGAGGAACGGGATGTCGCTCAGGGCGATGGCGGCGCTGGCCGCGATCCCCGCCAACACATCCGGGTCGTTCTGCTGGTCGGCGGCCAATACATTCAGGTGAATCTGTACTTCATCCATGAACCCCTTCGGGAACAACGGACGCAAAGGCCGATCGATCAGCCGGGCGGTGAGGACTTCCTTCGTGGTTGGGCGGCCTTCGCGCTTCATGAACCCGCCGGGGTATTTGCCGGCGGCAGCGCGGCGCTCGCGGTAATCGACCTGGAGGGGGAAAAAGTCGATTCCCTCTCGCGGGTTGGCGCGGACCACCGCCGCAAAGACAACCGTATCTCCATATTGAACCGTGACCGAGCCGTCGGCGAGCTTCGCCAACGTCCCGGTTTCGATAGACAACGTGCGCCCGCCGATCTGGCGTTCAA
The DNA here is from genome assembly GCA_963754335.1 of uncultured Phycisphaerales bacterium. GTDB lineage: Bacteria > Planctomycetota > Phycisphaerae > Tepidisphaerales > Tepidisphaeraceae > JBBSDP01. The sequence continues at coordinate 131,102 of CAVWFQ010000002.1, read as the reverse complement.
CTCGAGTCGCTTGCATGAAAGGTAATCCTTGTGGCCTTCGCTGGAATGTGGTGGGGCGAAGGAAAAAGGAAAAAGTAAAAAGGAAAGAGTAATGGTTCCCGCGACCGGCGGCCCGTTACGTTTTCCTTTTTACTTTCTCCCTCCGTTCGAGCCCGCTGGATTCACCTGTTTTCCCGCGCGCCGGGCGAAGGCCGGTGCCGGCGCGGGGGAGTGGTGACATAAACGAATCAGGGCACGCATCCGGCGTGCCCTGGTCTGGTCCTGTTTTTACTTTCTCAATCCAAGTCGTCCGATGATCTGCTGGTATCGGGTTCGATCTTCGCGGGTCAGATACTTCAGCAGACTGTTTCGCTTTCCGACCATCTTGAGCAATCCCCGACGCGAGGAATGGTCCTTTTTGTGCGTCTTGAGATGCTCGGTCAGCTCGGTAATCCGGCGGGTCAGCAGGGCAATCTGCACCTCCGGCGAACCCGTGTCCTTTTCGTGAATCTTGTAATCGGAAAGGATCTTCGTCTTGGAATCAGCAGTCATCGACATCGAAACAACTCCTAGACACCAGATCACCAGCGACTGCCGGCGGATCGGTCATTTTAGGAACCGTGTCGCGCTCGCGACAAACGGAAGCGGAAAAGACTAGTGAATTCGGGAATCGAAAGCAAGCCGACCCCCTTGTTTCCGAGAACCGTCCGGTACAATGAACAAATGCCAACTTTCAGGGGCGCGATCAGTGTATTCAATCCATTCGGGCCGATCTTCACCAAAGAGCTCCGTGTTACCTCGCGTCGAAAGCGCACCTACTGGCTGCGAGTCATCTACCTCGCGCTGCTTCTGCTCGTCCTGCTGGCGACTTATGCCTCGACGCGAGAATTCCAAGGTGGAACGGCGGCGCGGCGCAGCAGCAGGCGACGATGGGCGCCGTGTTTTTCCTCTGCTTTTCGATGTTCTGCATCATCGCGATGGGACTGGTCGCGCCCGTGCTGACGGCGACGGCGATTAACGCCGAACGGCTTCACAAAACACTTCATGTTCTGCTGATGACACCCATCGGAAACGCCCAGATCGTTTCCGGCAAGCTGTTCAGCCGGCTCCTGGTGGCGCTCACGCTCATTGGGCTTAGCCTCCCGGTTCTGGCGCTGGTTCGTCTGCTGGGAGGCGTGGAAACCTGGCAGATGATCGGGGTGGTCAGCGTCTGTGCTTCGTTTGCCCTCTCCTGTGCGGCAATCGGACTCTTTTTTTCCGCGGTCCTCCGCCGGGCCTATGCGGTCATCCTCCTCTCGTATGGCTCGCTGCTGCTTCTTTATCTGTTCATTCCGATGTGCGTGGCGATCTGGAGCCGGGGTACGCAGGGGCTCGGCTGGATTCCCGTCATTTGCGCCACGAATCCGGTGATGTGCACGGTGATGATGGCCTCGCCGGACCGGCCGATGATGATCCGGGCGATCCCATGGTGGCCGTGCGTGGCGGTTCAACTCGGCATCACGTTGATGCTGGTGATCTGGACCGGCGCGATGCTGCGCCGGATCGCCAGACGCGAAGAGGGCACGGCGTCCGTCCCGCCGGCGCCCTTCAGAACAGCTCCGCCGCCGGCGCCGATCAGAACCACTCCCCCGCCATTTCCTGCGACCGCACCCTCCGCAGGAAATCCAGGAGCCGCCGGCGCCGCTACGGCGGCGACGTCAGTCCCGGGCAATGTACTGCGCGAGGTCTCCGACAACCCGATCCTCTGGCGCGAACACGCCGGCCGCTTCTCCCCAAATTCTGGCAGAAGATGGCCGCCGTGATCATTGTGCTCGGCGTATTGATCTGTTCGTACGCGGCAATGAGTTCCGCCAATTTGCTGAACAGCGCCGAAACGCAGATCGGTTATGCCAATATTTTCTGCGGCCTCGCGTGGCTTCTGGCGGCGGTGCTCGCCGCGACGGCAATCGCCCAGGAAAAGGAGAGCGACACCTGGACGCTCCTGCTGGCAACGCCGATCAGCGGATGGTCGGTCGTGTGGGGCAAGGTGCTCGGCCTGCTCAGCCGGCTCGTCTGGCCCGCGGTGCTGCTGCTCGCGCATTTTCTGCTGTTTGCATTATGCGGGGTGATTCGCTGGCCGTCGGTCCTGTTGGTGATCTGGGTGATTCTGTCGTTCAACGCCATCTGGATCGCGACCGGGGTCTATCTTTCGTTGCGACTGAAAAAGGTGACGACAGCGGTGATCGTCAATCTGCTACTGGCGGTCTGCGCTTATGTCGTTGTCTGGGTCGCGTTCATCACGATCGAGAATCTGCTGGACCGCTCGAGCGACCTGGCACAACACCTCTGCTGGACCATGCCGTATATGTATTTGTCAATGGGAATGGAGGGAATCGAGCGCGTGAACGCCCCATTCGAGGGGCCGGGTAACGTTCATCTATGGGGCGGCGGATTTACGACCGTGGTTTTTCTCGTTGGCTGCGCCTACCTGGGCGTGAGCTTTGCCATTCTTGCGCACACCGCCAGGCATTTCGATCGAATCGTGGGGTGCGCGATTCAAAAAACAGAAACCTGAAACTTCAGCCCGCATCGCGCATGGCGTGACCCGCGTGGCAACTGGCCCGCTCGCAATTGGGTTAAGTCTATGTTCCGTAGCAACTTGGGCGCGATGTAGACGGATTAAAGGGCCCCCCCGGCATTTTCGCTCGAAATCGATTTTGCCGACATCGGCGAACCTTTCCCAGCCTGAGGCATATCCATCACTGAGAGTCGAAGCGGTTCGAGAACAAATCCGAAACGTGAGCTTCGCTCCGGGGAATGGATTTTGGGAGTCAACATGTCGGGCGAATATTTCAAGACGATCGATCTCACGTCCTGCCGTCGCGCGCTCAGCGAGCTGCACGAAGTGGTGACCAAAGGTCATGGCCGTATCCATATCAAACGGCGTGGATGCGACGACGTCTGTGTCCTCATCAGCCAGGCGGAACTCGACGCACTCGAACGTGCCCTGGAAATTCTTTCCGAGACCGCGGACTTCCAAGAGATGTGCGGTGAGATCACGCAAGCCGCGACGCATACCCATTCGTTTCTGGCGACGATGGGCAGCCCGAGCGTTTGAGGGGCGGCGCGTCGGATCGAACGGTTGCTAACCGCGAACCAAATCGGTTCCAAGTTGTCTGGCACGCTGGGAGAGCCGGCTCGTCCGCGAGCCGTCTTCGGGAGCGCTCCCGCGGGCCTGGGACGGCCCGGGCGAACCAGCGGTCAGCCTCAATCCAACGCGGCGCTCACCGATCCGCCCGCACATTGGCGGCTTGCCCGTCATCGGGAGGCAACGGCGCTGAAGGTGCCTGCGATGGATTCCGCTCACTCTGGAAAAGCGAGAGGATTCCGTCGATGCGCGATAGAGCAATCGCCGATTGTCCTTCGCGAAGGCTTTTCAGCGCGCCCATGATCGGCGGGCCCATCTTCTTGAGCGCCTCGGCGGCGCGGTCGCTGCGCAATCCGTCGCTGCTGCATAGATCCGTCACCAGACCCTTCACTTGCGCCAGGACTTTGGGCGAAGATTGAGGGAACGGCTGGAAGTAATCCTCGAATATCGACATCGGCACATTCAGGCAGAGGCCGCACTGGAGGCGGACGGGCATGAGGTCCGATTGAATTCGTCCGCCGGCGACAGCGCCATCGCTGAGGGTCAGTTGCACCTCGTCGGACTCGTCAGATGCTCGCCGCATCGCGGCGATCTGGGCGGCGTCGATCTGGATGGTGTCGAATGTCGTTTCCAGGGAAAGCGATCCTACCGGCGAACCGATCAGCCCTTGGCCGCCGGTGAGGTTGATCCGGGCCAGCTCTGATTCATCCGCCGACGCCGGCCGGGTGGTCGCGCCTTTTGAAGCGTCGACTTCGACAGGCGGCGCGAGCTCAAGGCGTGCGAGCGATCCGATCGCAAATCGGAGCGGGCGCGATGTGCCGAGCAGCGTGCTCGTGAACTCAATCGAGTCCGCGGTCTCGATTCCATTGAGATGCGATCCATCGACCAACTCAATCTGATGGGCGGATGCTTGCGGCGTTTCGAAGTCGATAGCCGCGATCATTTCCGGCTCAAGGCGCACCATTCCCATCCGCGTGGCCATTACGATCGGGGAGCGCGGCATGTCGATGCGAATCCGGTCGCCGCTGCGCAGGGTAAGCATGGGTCCGGCGAATTTCCAATCGTCCGGCTCCCCGACGCGCTTTCGCCAGCCGACTCGGCGGATATCGGAGCGGGGAATCGAGACGGTCTGCCCGCTGGTCAGCTCGATATGAATCGCCGGAGACCCGAGCGCCCCCGCAAAGGCCTCGCCGTCGATGCCGACCAGCAGAAAGCTCGGGCGAAATTCGCCGGCGGCGATGATCCCCGCCAGCCGGTCGGCTCCAAGCTCCACCTGACCGTAGGAAGTCTGCACCGTCAACCGGCCGTCGAGCACTGTCCCCTTGTACCGGTCGCCGCTTCGCAGTTCGACCACGTCGAGCATCTCGTCGCGCAACAGTTCCAGATCGCCGAGCGTCTTTCGCGGCGCGGCGAAATTGGTCACCTGCCGGCGGAGATCGCGCGGGAGATCGTCGAGATAGTCGCCATCTGATGCTTTTGCGAAGACGGCCCCGGCGGCATCCATGGTGGGACGAATCGCCACAAACTGGACGATGGCCACGGTTTGCCGGCCGGGAATTTGAACATCGTAAACAAGATCGATCTGGTCACTGCCATTGGGTGCGGTGAGCGTCGGCCGGATCGCGCCGCCACGGCCGGCAAAGAGAAAAGCGATGCCCCGATTTCCGTCGAAGAAAGTAGCGCCGATTGGCGGCCCGTTTTGTTTCCGGTCGTTGATCGGTTGCTGCCCCTGGTTCGCCGCGCCGAGGTCGAAATTGATTCGCACGCTCGTCCGCCGCGCGGTCACTTCCTGGTTTTCGATCAGATTGATCCATCGGCACCATCCCTCCTTGAGATTGACGACGACGCGCCGGCTCACCATCAGCCCCCCCAGCGGCACCTGCGGGAGAATCAATTCGCCACGCCGCGGATCGAGCTGTGCCTCAGTAACCGACGATGCGTATTGCGCGTTCTGGTCAAGATAAAGACGCCCACCGGCGTCGAAAACATCCATGTTCCCGGGGCCAAGCGATCCATCCGCCTGTACATTCCACTGCATCCCGCTCGGATCATCGATGACGTAGGGAAGCTGAACCGACTGGAGCGATTCGGCGGCAACATCACGACCGAACGCCTGAGCAGCGTCGAAGCTGGAGGGAACCAAACCTACGCCAGCGATCGCGGCGGCAACGAAGGCCAGGATCAAACGCATCACCGGTTTCACAGAACATCCTTGCTGCGCGGCGGATGATCCCTGTGAACTGTACGCCGATGAACGGCGCGGGGCAACGGGTAAGTCGAAAGGCTGGGTCTTTAGTTCGATATTCGATGTTCGAATTCTCTATGTGCGCTTTTCCAAAACGGTGCTCCAGCGCGACCGCTTTAGAATCGCATTCGGTATTTCGTGGCACGGGCGTCCCGCCCGTGGCCGGGGTACTCCACGGCGATCGGCGGTACTCCGCCGATCCAGCAAGAGCGAAGCGTTCCTCAATTCGATTGCGAAGAACGCTGCGCTCGTGCTGTTCTCGGTCGAGTACGACCGAGCAGCGTGCGTACACGCCGCACGGGCGGGACGCCCGTGCCACTTAAAGGGAGCGCTTCCCGACAATGTTCCAAGCACTGAATTGGACGCATGAACCGAACATTCAACATCGAACATCCAACATTCAACTTCGAACGAAAAAGAGAACGATTCAATTGTCCACGTTGATTGCCGGCCCCGGCGGAGCCGCGGCGGCGGGTTGTTTTATGTTATGTGACTGCGCGGTCAATTCCTTGAGCACTTCGTCGATCGCCTTTTGCGCTTCCTCCGGCTGGTTCTGCCGCAGTTCCTTCAACACGCCGATCGCGACAGGACCCATGCTGAGCAGAGTCGCCTTTGAACGATCGCGCTGCTTCCAGTCGTCGGCGTTGAGGTCCTTGATCACCAGCTTGATCTTTTCAACCATGGATGGCGACGGCTGCGGCTGCGGCTGCGAATAGTCCTCGACCAACGCCACGGGCACGCTCATTGCCACGCCGCTGAGCAGTTGGCAGCCGAGTTGCTGGCCCTCGAGCTGGCCGCTGACAGTGGTGCCATCCCATAGCGTAATCTGCACATCGAGTGGGCTTTCTTTCGCGTGGATCAGGCCGCGGACCTCGGTGGCGGCGATGGTGATTGTATCGAAAGCGGTGTCCACCTTCAGCTCACCCACCAGCTTGCCGACCAGCACATCTTCGTTGGCGAGCCGAAGCGTGGGCGTGCTGTCGTCGATCTCCGTGACTTTGCCGGCCAGTTGCATGCGGGACATCAGGTTGGTCGGGAATTTCACGGTCTGGTCGCCGGCGCCGTCGAGCTTCATCGTGAAGGTGTCGGCGGTGAGCAGGCCGGCAAACTTGCTGCCATCGGTCAGGTGGATTTCATGCACGCCGTTTTCTTCATTCTGCAAACCGACCGCGGCGATGCTCTGCGGAGCGAGCGCAAGTTTCCCATAACGGCTCGCGACTTCGATGTCGCCGGTCGGCATGGCGACAGCGATTCGTTCGCCGCTTCGCATCACGACCATGGACTTCCCCTCGAAATTCCATTCCTCGGGTTCCCCGGCTTTTTTCCGGTATCCCACGCGCGACAACTGGCCGAGCGGAATCTGCGTGATCTGGCCGCTGGAGAGCTGCAGATCAATCGTCTGTTTTTTCAGAAGGCCTCCGAAAACCTGCCCGTCGGCCGTGACGATGAGCTGCCGCGGCCGAAACTGGCCGACATTGATAATCCCCACCACACGGTCCACCGGCAGGCTGATTGCACCGTAAAAAGTCTGAAGATCGAACTGGGTTTCCTTCAGCGTTCCCTTCAATTGGTCGCCGGCACGAAGCTCGACGACGTCGAGCAGATCGCCACGCAGGACTTCCAGGTCGCCGATGAATCCCTGCGCGGATTGAAAGTTGACGATCAGCCGCCGGATCGGCGAGGGGATGCTTTTCATGATCTGCATCTCCTTGAGCTTGTCGAGGAATTGCACGCCGGCATCCTGCGTTGCGGCGGTGGAATGCAGGTGCATGAGGGCCACTTCCTTGCCGGCGGGGATGGTCAACGCGATCGTCGCCTGCACATAGCTGTTTCCCTGCGGCCAGTTAACGGCGGGCGCAGCTTGGCGCCGCGTCCGGCAAAACACTCCACCGCTGACGGGCCGGCTCCCGTCTGCGCGACCCACCCTATAGCGTGATCCTTTTTCTTGGGGTCGTTAATCGTCTGCGCGTTCTGGATGCCAAAGTTCAGGTTCGATTGAATGGTGATGTTGGCGGTTTGTTCCTGACCCTGCGTGTTCTTGATGATGTCGATGTAGCGAACGTACCCGTCATCCTTATTGATGAAAATCCGGCGGGTGACGGAAAATGATTGATCGCCGAGGTTCTCCATCACCAGTTCGCCGGTCTTGTTATCGATGCGAGCCTGGTTGTTCTGCTGGGCGGGCTGATTGCCGTTGATGAGGATCGACGCCCCCTGACTGTAGATCGGCTGATTGCCGACCTGCTGGAGCCATCCGTTTTGAAAGATGCGCCATTGATTGCCGGCGTTATCGTTCATCATGTACGGCAGCGTGACCATTCCATCGACGACCGCATTGGGCCGACCGAACGGCCGATTGAATGCCCGCTGCGCGAGAAGCGGCTGAATCCCGACGCAGGTGAGGATGGCAACGAAAGCAACGAAAGCAACGAAAGTGGGCTGACGACGACATTCCATATTCGATTTCCCTCACTCGTTTAAATGCGCACCGCGCCCGACAGTTGCAATTGCGTAATTATACAGACCACGCATCAGGCCGGGGTCCTGTGGACCCGGATCCGGGTCCACAGGACCCGGCGTGGGGGACGCAATTACCGCGATGTCATCTTAAACACTTTTATGCAGATAGATCACCTCGCCGCTCGTGTAGCGAAGATCTCCGCGGACGCACTGCGCAATGACCGCCGCGACGTCATCAGGGCGCAGCGTTTTTTCGGCCGGATATTGCTCCTCCGACAAGATCCGCCGAAGCATCCCCGTCTCCACCGCCCCCGGTGCGATGCAATGGGCACGAACATTGATCGATTGCCCTTCCCGCGCCAACGACAGCGTGAGATGGTTGAGCGCCGCCTTGGCCGCCCCGTAGGCGGCAAACCCCGGAAATGGGTCACGCGCCGCTTGCGAAGAGACGAGGACCACCACCCCACCCTCCTGCCGCTTGAAGACCGGCCACGCCGAATGACACAGGTAGAAGGCGGCCGACAGATTCGTATCGATGACCGATCGCCACTCCTCTGCCGACATATCCGCAATCGAGCGCACCGGCGCCAACCCGGCACAATGAATCAGGGCATCGATTCGTCCAAATCGATCCATCGTCGAGCGGATGAGCGATTCGACTTCGGCGGCAATCGAGACGTCCGCCCGCACGATCAGCGATTCCGTGCTCAGCAGCTTTGCGGTTTGTTCCAATTCCGACGTGGTCCGCGAAACCAGGACCAGTCGATATCCGATCCGATCGAGTGCCTGCGCCGTCGCCCGTCCAATGCCGCGGCCCGCCCCGGTCAGAATTGCCACCGATTGATCCATCGCCGCCTCGATCTGGCGACAATGATGCTAACGGTGCAGGCGGTATATGACCAGCGGAGGACGGTGGGCTCCCGCGCGTCTTCGAATGGTGCACGCGCTCACTGATGGAAAATAGCGCAAAGCGTTGACGCTCTTCAGCATCCTCCTGCCCATCGTCCTCTTCGCCCCGATCGTCGCATGGCGCTGGAAGCGGCGAAATCTGAAAGGGGCTCATACTCTTCCGGGCATTTTTCATTTTTCTTCGTCGTCGCGATGCACCAATCCGACATAATCCGACATAATCCGACACTTTTTCGGCCCATATTACAGAATATTGCTGCTAATTGAATTTCAACAGATTCATTCAATTTGGGGGCACAGTTGGAGCCGGAAGGTGATCGCGCCGGCGATCATTTTCTTATTGCACGAGCGCCGCTTCGAGCGTGTCGTGCAATTCGAACATGGGAAGAAGACATGCGCGCGTAAAGGATTCGAGCACCATCGGCTGAAGCCCGACCACCTTCACCTTTCCCCCCCGCCGGGTCAGATCACGACGGATTGCCATGAAGGATCCCATTCCCAGGCTGGAGCAGAACGAAAGCCCGCCAAGATCCAGAACGACAACGTTCGGACGGCTGGCAAGAAGTCGGAGGAACTGGCGATCCAGTTCTGAGATATCCGTTTTGATTTCGCCGGTGATTTTGACGACAACGGCGCCGGGCATTTGGATCGTTTCGGCTGTAACTGTGCTGGCCATCTTCGTCAGGATGCCAGAGAAGTGTTAAAATTTGGTTAAGGGCGGTGCAGCGCTTCCAAAGATGGCGCGTATCACCGGTTATCATCCGTCGGCGGATCGCTCGAGTTGGACCTTTTCACATTTGCGGTAATTGAGGAGTTCAGCATGGAACAGCAGCAGCGCAAGGCAATCACGAAACGACATCACGACGGATCCTGTGAACCCGGATCTGGGTCCGTGGGACCCCGCGCGACGAATGAGAGCGGTCTCTCACGACGAAAATTCCTGAAAACAACGGCGGCCGCCGGCGCGGTGGCGACGATCGGCATGCCCTATTTCGTGCCGAGCCATGTGCTGGCCGCGCCGGGCCGGCCAGGGGCCAATGACCGGATCGGGGTCGGGCATATCGGCGTCGGTGGGCAGGGAATGAGCCATGTCCGCGAAGGAGCAGTGGCGATTTGCGACGTCGATTCCGGCCACATCAAGTCGGCGGTGAACAAGGCCGGCGGCACGCCGTTCACATGCAAGGATTTTCGCCAGCTCCTGGAACGCAAGGATGTTGATGCGGTCTACATCGCAACGCCGGACCACTGGCATGCGATCATGGCCGTGATGGCGATGCAGGCCGGGAAGGACGTTTACAGCGAGAAGCCCGTCTGCAAGACAATCCAGGAAGCCGACGCGATGATGAACGCCGCCGAGCGATATCAGCGCATGCTTCAGATCGGCGCGCAGGGCCGATCTCACCATCTCACCGGCAAAGCCGTCGAGTACATGCGCAACGGAGAGATTGGAAAGAAGATCTCATACGTAGACGTCTGGCATCCGACCAACTGGGTTGGCGGTAAGTCGCAGGACTCCGATCCGCCGGCCGATCTGGATTGGGAAATGTGGCTCGGCCCGGCGCAATGGCGGCCGTACAACAAAGACTGCGTCCATTTCAATTTTCGCTGGCTGATGGATATCGGGGCCGGCTTCATTCGCGATCGCGGCAATCACGTGTTGAGTTGCATGATGTGGTGCATGGGCGCCGATGAGCAACAGCCGGTCAGCGTGGAAGCGACCGGATTGCAGGATATGACCGGCGCATGGGACACGCCGGTTACGATGAACGCCAAATGGGAATTCAAGAATCCCGACTGGACCTGCACCTGGGCGCAGCCGGGCCGCGAGCGGCCATTTCCCGGACAGTCGAAGAATCACCTCATCGACTGGGGCTTCGAGGCCTACGGCGAGCTGGGCTCCATGATGTTCCGAAACGGCGACGGAGGCGTGGACATCGAAGAAAAGTGCAAGCAATACGTGCCGCCTCCCGGCGGTTTCACGGTTCCCGATCCCGGCAGCGGAGATGGGACACAGAACCATCGCGACAACTGGTTTGACTGCATTCGCCGCCGCGATCTCAAGCCGCGCATGAATATCTGGGTGGGCCGCAACGTCATCACGCTTCCGATCATCGCCAACATCAGCTACATGCTGGGGCGCAAGCTCCAGTGGGATGGAGCCAACCGCAGGTTCATCGGCGATGACGAAGCCAATCGATTGCTGGCGCAGCCGTATCGTGCGCCCTGGCATCTTTAAATCGGAATTTTCGTAGGGTGGGCTCGGCCCACCGCGTTTTGGTACTTGTGGTGGGCCGAGCCCACCCTACAAAGAATTCAAGAACCGGTCGCCATGGCGACCGCACAAAGAGAATCAAATGTCTGACAGCAAAGAACTCATCGAGCAGATCAAGTCGGCGGATGTGAACGTTCGTTATGCGGCCTGGAATAATGCGGGGGCAGCGGGCGCGGCGGCCGTCATTCCCCTGGCCGACCAGATGGCCGTTCCCGACCGGGACATGGCCAAAGCCGCCAAGGAGGCGATGCACCGCGTCGTCCACTTTGCGGCCCGACCCTACGGCGCACAAGCCGGCCGGGCCGTTGCCGCCGAGCTGGAAAAAGTGGCGGCCCAGCCGGAGCGGCCGCGCATCGTGCGCGTGGAAACGCTCAAATGGCTTGCGCTCGTGGGAGACAATGATTCGATTCCCGCCCTGGTGAAATTGCTGCAGGATCCGGTGGTCCGCGAAGATGCCCGGCTGGCCCTGGAGCGAATCCCCGGCGACGCATCCCTGGCGGCTCTGACCGACGCGCAAAAGACCGCCTCAGATGATTTCAAGTCGAATCTCAGCCAATCAATCTATATGCGCAAGGTCACGGCGCAATCGCTGGGGATCAAAGCGGAGAATTTGTAGGAGCAGCCGCAGGAAGGCGGACTCTCCGTTTCTTTGTTGAACGTTGAACGTTGAGCGTTGAGTGTTGAACGTTCAACTTCCAACGCTCAACGTTCAACTTTCAACGTAGAAATTCAGAACGGCGATCAGCCAGATCTCTACGCGATATTTACCGCCGCGCCGCGGGCCCGGGCTGGAACGTTTCCGGCGGAACGTTGAATCCAAACGCTTCGAGCTTCGGCATGAAACGCGGACGCATTCCGCTGGGCACGAGCCGGCCGATCACCTTTCCATTGGCGTCGGTTCCTTCCTCCTGGTAGCGGAACAGTTCCTGCATCAGGAGTTTTTCCCCTTCCATGCCCGCCAATTCGGTGACGTGCGTCAATTTACGCGATCCGTCGCGAAGCTTGGATTGCTGAACGATCAGGTGGACGGCGGAGGCGACCTGCTCGCGGATGACGCGAATGGGGAAGTCGATGCCGCCCATCAGAGCCATCGTCTCGATACGGGAAATACAGTCGCGCGGGCTGTTGGCGTGCATGGTCGTGAGCGAGCCGTCATGGCCGGTGTTCATGGCCTGGAGCATGTCCAGCGTTTCGCCGCCGCGGCACTCGCCAACCACGATTCGATCGGGGCGCATGCGGAGTGCATTCTTGACCAGCTCGCGGATGGTGACTTCGCCTTTGCCTTCGCGGTCCGGCTTCTTCGATTCGAGTGACAGGACATGGTCCTGGGCGAGGCGCAGTTCCGCCGCGTCCTCAATCGTCACGATTCGCTCGTCTTCGGGAATGTAGCCGGAGAGAAGGTTCAACAGCGTTGTCTTTCCCGAACCCGTTCCGCCGGCGACGATGATATTCAGGCGGGCCACGACGCATGCCTTGAGGAAGTCGGCCAGAGGGCGGGTCAGCGCGCCGAACTTGATCAGGTCATCCATGGTCAGGCGCTTGTGGCCGAATTTTCGGATGGTGATACAGCCGCCGGCGATCGCCACCGGGGGAATCACCGCGTTGACGCGCGAGCCGTCGGGAAGGCGGGCATCGACGTAAGGCGTCTTGGTATCCATATGCAGCCCGAGCGGCAGGATGATGCGATCGATGATCCGCCGGACGTGGTCGTCATTTTCAAACTTGAGGTGGGTTCGGACCGGCTTACCGGCACGCTCGGCGTAAATTCGATCGGCGCGATTGACCATCACTTCGGTCACGGTCGGGTCGTCCAGCAGTTGCTGAATGGGGCCGAAGCCGAACAACTCATGCATTACTTCCCGCAACAGCACCGCGCGATCCGCTTCAGACAAACCGGCCGCCGCAACGGTGTAGAGCTCCTGCAAAGCCTGCTGCGCATCGAGCGTGGTCTGATGGGTCTTATCCATCACGGTCTTGGCGGTCATGCCGCCGACTCGAGTGGTGACGGCTTCCACCAATTCCCATTTCAAACGATGCAACGCCTCCGAGAGCGGAGATTCGACCGCCGGCTGTGCCGCCGCGTGGGCGGGCGCCACAGGAGGGGGAACAATGGCAGGAGGCTCGGCGGCTGGAGCAGGTTGATTCGTTTGCCGGGACGTCGCAAAGAGCATGGTTGAGACTCTCTTGGTAAGTTTCGCGGCGGATTGGAGCAGACTGATCCACCCCGTCAATTCGCCCGCCGGATTTCATCGTTTCATTGCGCCGCGAGCTTTAACGTGGCGTAATGCACCTCTCGGCAACCCTGCAAAGGCGGCAGAAGACGTGATATGATCGGACCTTCTTCGGTACAGGACCTCCCCATGGAAAAAACCATCGAGCAGTCCGTCTTTCTGGCGGCTCCGCCAAAAATGGTCTATCAAACCTATTTGACCTCGGCCGGGCACACGGCCATGACCGGCGCGCCGGCCAGGATTTCGCCGAAGGCCGGTGCTCGATTTACCGCATTTGACGGCCTTCTGTCGGGGACAAATCTTTTGCTGGAACCGGGACGGCTGATCGTGCAGCGCTGGCGATCCGTCAGCTTCAAGCCCGCCGATCCTGATTCCATTCTGATCCTTACACTTTATCCCGAACGAAAAGGAACACGGCTGCACCTCGTTCATGTGAATGTGCCATCCCACGACTTCAAAGGCGTGACCAAAGGGTGGAAGAAATATTACTGGAAGCCGTGGGCCAATTTCATCGCGGTTAAAAAGGGGACGGCGAAGTTGGAAGCGATGGGCAAAATTGACCGTTCATCGTAATCCTAATCTTAATCGTAATCCTCCACCCTCGCAGAAGGTATCCGATTAAGATTACCTCTCAGGACAGGACTGACGCGATCACTACGGACCAACCCTGCGCAAACGAATTGTTTTTGCGGCCTGCCAATGTCGCAGTTTGGCTCACCGGTAGAGGCAGACTAAAAGGTGATTACGTTTTGAATTTCGGCGTTTTCTGCTCCAAGGCGATTTTTGACCGGAATCCGAGGAAATGCGACGAAGCATTTCAGGCAGCCTCAACGAGGCCTCAACGAGGCGTCGACTGGCACGACGATTGCGAGACACATGACGTTCGAATGGAAGGAGCTGAAAGCCATGTCATTGAAAAAAGGACTAACGACCTGGATTGTTAGGACCGGAAATTTCAATCTTGCCTACCGTTGGAATATGACCTTTGGCGAGGCGATCCACACATTTCGGTTGTGTCGCGGCCGCCATCACGTGATTGCGTGCGGGCCGATTCTTGTGGAATGGTAAAAGACCGGTCAAACACTGCTCATTCGATCACGCCGGGTCCTGTGGACCCGGATCCGGGTCCACAGGACCCGGCGTACATTACACCCCCACCGCAAAAGGCCACGCACCCACTTTTTTCTGCTTCGGGCGTTGAGCGCTTGATGCGCTGAGGCAGGCGTATCCGATCAGAAGCCCGCCAGCACAGACGGCGGAAACGGATAAGGCGTGGCGAGACGAATCGTCGTGATCCGCAGCGCCGAGGCAAATCACGGACACGGCTGAGGAAATACCCTCTTCCACCTGACCAGCGGTATTTGCAACGATGCGACTGGCTGCCATTCGAACCGAATCGGAGTTCGCGGCGAGGTTCATCGGAACTGATACTGAGTCGCCCGCCATGGGTGACCCGATCAACTCAATTTTTATCGAGGCCATCGGCAATGCGCCGAGCTGCATCTGCGGTCCGTTCTCGAACCCGACGTTTGCGATCGGGCTCGTTGCGCCTGACAAGCCGATGGCGGCGGAAGCGAGCCGGCTTTCGACGGCCGCTTCCGCCCCGCCTACGGATTGTGGATCGGTTGAGGAGCTGTCGGCACCCACCGCGCCGGACTCCGCAGTTGGATCCGCAACGTTTACATTTGAAACTGCATCGGTCGTCGCGACCGGAGTGATGTCGGATGACGCGTTCGCCTGAGTGACCGTCGCGGGTCGGGAGAAAAAACCGAATCGGCCGAAACGCGGACGGCTGCCGCTCCCCGTCGTGGTGAGCGTCTGGGTGACGGCATTCAGCAGCGAGTTCACGACAGCGCCGCCGTGCGGCGAGCCAAGGCCGCTGGCTTCATCGTATCCGGCGGCGGCGGAGATGGATCGCGATGTTGCGCCGCTGGTGATGTCGTCGAATTCGGAGGCGTAGCTTGCGTAGCCGGCGGACCCCGGCGCACTGTAGAGCGAGTAGAGCGTCGGAAGGGTATTGGACGCGCCGTCGAGCGTTCCCTTCCCCGCGAGTACACGGCCCTGATCGGCGACCGCGACCAATGCAGCCCATTGCGGCGCACCGGCGCTGGTGCCGCCGACTTCCTGCCAGCCGACATATCCCTCGTACGAAATCGAATCGTAAACGGCGTAGCCGGTGCTGGGATTGGCGTTGTAAGAAACGTCCGGCGAAGTCTTTCCTCCAGTGCTCTGGACGCCGCTTTGATAGGAGGGTTCGGGTTCAACGCTGCTGACCCCGCCGCCGCTGTCGCTCCAACCGGTTTCGCTGGCGACTGAGCCGACCGAGGAGAGATCGAGCGTCGTGCCGCCAACTGAAAGCACGTCGGGAGAACTCGCCGGCCACTCGGGGCCGTACGCGGAACCGTCGTCGCCGGACGAGGCGACAAAGGTGATTCCCTGATGTCCGCTCGGCGTCGTGAAATCCGAATCGTAGGAGGTCTCTCCGAAAAATTCGGAGCTTCCCCAGCTCATTGAGATGACCGACACCGACGAGACGCTACGCGCATAGTTGACCGCGGAGAGCAGATTGCCGAGCGTAGCGGAATTGGCTTCGACAAGGAGAATATTCGCATCGGGCGCGATGGCGTGTGCCCACTCCACGTCGAGGGAAATTTCCCCCGCCCAGCCGGCGTTGGTCGCAAGCGTGGAGGCCGATCCACCATTTTGATTCACAACGGTAAGCGCCGGATCGGAGAGGCCGAATTGCTGATCGAACACGTGCAGGTCAGAGGCGATATTTGGATCGTTGTAAGCATCGATGATTGCGATAGTCTGCCCGGCGCCGGTTCCGCTTACGCCGGAGAACGAGACGGTGTTAAATCCGTAGGCGGCCGCTATCTGAGCGGGGGTGTAGCCGCTGACGGATGCCGACGAACTCGCGCTGGCGGAAAGGTCGAGCGTGGGCTGGATGACCGTAGTGAGAGAGGCCGACAAAAGTCGCCGCGATTCGAGCGATTCAAAAAGGCGCGACCCTTTTTGAACGGCTGATCCCGACTCGCGATGTTGATTGCGGCGTTGGTTGATCATAACTGGATTGTCTCACTTTCCTGGATTTTTCTTCCGCGAGCGAAGCGTTTCGCAATCGAGAAATTCGGGTTCAGTAACTTGACGGCACGATGTCCTCTAACGCCCGGTGTGCTTGCACGCCGGGCGTTAGAGGAGGTAGCGCAGTGCGAATCATTCGGTGGATGTCGTCGATGACGACGTTAGGCTGCTCGAACCCGCACCATCGAAATCGCCGGGCCTTCCGTCGCCGAACCCGCCGCCCATATCGCCGGCGCAACCTCCGCCCATACCTCCGCCACGACCGGGTGGCACGGTGGGATTACCGTCCTGATCGACAGAGAGCGTGAGGGTCAGCGTGATCGCCGTTCCGCTGCTGTCGGTGCTGCTGCTGGTGAGGTGGACGGTATAGATCACCGTGCCGTTCCCTTCGTCGTAGGCGGTAACCGACTGGGTCGTACTGATGGTGCCGGTGTACCCGTCCGCGGTGGCGAGGGATTGCAATTCCGTTTGCGCCGCCGAGGGTATTGCCGAAAAATCCTCGGTCGTCTGGCTGGGAAGATTCGTCAGGGTTCCGGCGGCGTTTACAGTGACCACCGTCTGCGTACCGGTGCTTCCGAACGTGACGGAATAGGTCGTCACGCCATTTTCGGTTCGGACGTTCACCGTTTGCGTGGACGTCGAATCGAGCGCCGTGTCGCCGGTCGGGACATCACTATTGATGGCGGACTGAATGGCGCTGGGCAGCGTACTGAAGGGGATCTTCTGACTGCCGACCGGATTCCCGCTGGAATCGACGCTGATGACCGTCTGATCCTGGTTGCCATATGAACTCGTGCTGGTCGACGTGCTCGAATTGGCCAGCTTCACGGTGTAGGTCGAAACGCCGGCGGCGGTGGTGCTGACATCGACCGTGGTTGTGTCGGTCGGCGCCGTAACGCCGAGCGCCCTGGCGATCGCGGTGATCTCGGCGGCCGCCGCCGATTCGCTCCCGCTTCCAGTTCCCGACAGAGTTGCCCAGGTGGTGGTGCTGGTCGTCTGCGCAGTGACCGCGTTTCCGTTCTGATCGACGGTGATGCGCGTCGTCGTTCCGGTCGTGCTGTAATCGAGCGTGTAAGATTCGATTCCGTCCTGGTTGCCGAGGTAGACGGTTTGCGTGGCGGTTGGAGCGGTCAGACCGTCGGTCGAAGCGAGGGTCGTCAGGCCGGTTTGCACCGCCGTCGGCGCCTGGGAAAACTCGATCGTCGAGCCGTCGGTGGATGCCGTCAAGCTGCTGCTGGAGGAAGACGACGCGTCGGCAGCCTCGGCGGCCTTTTGCCTGGCCGTCAGCTTCACATGCGTGGCGGCGTGATGCACCGCATGCGTGTGGGCGGCGTGGTTCACCACCGATGCCGACAGCAGCCGGCGATCTTCCAGCGCTTCGATCAGGCCGGGCATCGTCGGCCAGGAGGCGGTCGAGCGGGGCAGCAACGTTCTTTTTTCTTCACGATCTTTTCTAAATCCAAACATCTGATTCTCCTTAGTCAGGACAACATCGCCCCTGACTCCTCGCTCCCGCGCGGGAATGAGAACGTCACAACAGAAATTAATTGGTGGAGAACTGGTCTTCAGTGGCACGGGTTTCCAACCCGTGTCTTCGTTCAAAGACACGGGTTGGAAACCCGTGCCACTTCGCCACTCACCTTCGCGCCTGTTGAGCGGCATAATCCCGGTCGAGCTTCCGCTGCTCGGCCAGCGCCGCATTGTGGGCCGCTACCGCGCGGGCGTAAGCCGACTTGGCCTCGGCGAGTTTCTGGTCGGCAGCGGTCGCCTTGGCTTTGGCGTCGTCGAAGGCGCTGCGGGCCGAGACGTAATCCGGATCCTGCTTGAGCGAATCGTCATACTGCTGGTGCAGCGCCGCCATCGCCTGCGTCGCGGCCGTCAGATCGGATTTGGCCGATGCCGCCTTGGAATCGAAAGTCAGAGCCGCCGTCCGCAATTTCGTGAGCGTGTCCTTGGCGTCCAGGGCCTGCTTCGCGGCGTTCACGCGCATTTCGGGCGTCGAGGAGGAATCGGCCTTCACCTGTTCGACGTTTGTTTTCGCTTCGTCCGCCGTCGCACGCGCTGTCTGGTATTCGGCGCTGCTGGTGAGCGCAGTCAGAACCGGCGCGGCGGCGGCGTCATAAGCCGATTTGGAACTGGCGACTTTATTCGTCGCTTCGACCACGTCGGATCGGGAATTGAACGCATCCTGGTATTTCTTCGTGATGACGCTCAGGGCAGTCTGCGCCTTGGTCAGCTCCGAATGAGCGGTCTGGTCCTCGGCCTTGGCCGCGTCCACGGCGGAGGGATCGACCTGGGGCACATCAACCGTGGGACGGGTCGTCGGGGGACGGGGTGGCTGATTCTGATTCGGCCCAACGCCGTTTGTCTGATACGAAGTCTGAACCGTCGTCCCGCTGGACGTCACCGTGCCTGTACCTGTCGTGGTCGACGAGCCGGTGGGCGGAGTGTACGGCGCCTGCGTTGTGTTCTTCGGACAGGCGCCGGGAGCGGCGCCGGCCGGCTGGGAGACAATCGCAGCCGACCCGCACGCGAGCGCGATCGTGAGGGATCGAACCGAACGAACCGATGCGAAAGACGAAACATACTTCAGCATGACACACCTCTGATTCCCCGGGGTTTTCCCGGATTGATCGACCGAATCGGATCCTTCGATTGGCCTCAGGGCAGGCCTTGCGTCTGGCTATCTCCGATTCACGTTGCCGCCGCAGCTTCTCAACTTCATTGTTCCGAGCCGTTGGATAGAATATTCCGAAGTTTCAAAAATTATTAAAACATTAAGTTTTCGTGGGATTGACGTTGTGGATTGTCGGTGCGCGCGGCCCGAACAGAAAAACCGCGCTCACCCCGAAATCAGTTGCGCCTGCGCACAGAAACCGCCGGGCCGAATGTTTTTTTCCCAGTGGCGACCGTTTGACGACGGAAGCGCAACCTTAGAAACAGAAGGACCCTCATCCCGCGCCCTCTCCCGGAGTACCGGGCGAGGGGGAGACGTTTGGGACGGCTGAATCTGTCAAGCACCCCGCCTTTTTCAAACGCTCATCCGGAATGAGCGGCGTCCGTTCGCGAAGCCTGTACAATAGAATCCGACACGTTCACCAATCCCCCATGACCACACTCCCAACCGAAACCGCCGCCCTGCTCGAGCTCGCCCGTGACGGAAGCGAAGCGGCCTGGGGGCGGCTGCTCGGTTCGTATTCGACGTATCTATTGCTGCTGGCGCGTGTGCAGGTAGGGCGGCGCCTTCAGGGAAAGGTTGATCCGGCCGACGTGGTTCAGGAGACGTTTCTCGACGCCCATCGTCAGCTCGGCCACTTCCGCGGAACGACGGAAGGGGAATTTGTGGCATGGCTGCGGCGGATTCTCGCCGGGCAGCTCGCCCTGACGCTTCGCCGTTACGTCGGCACCAAGGGGCGTGATATTCATCTCGAACGCGCACTGACCACCGAGCTGGACCAATCCTCGCAAGCGATGGACGGGGGTCTGGTCTCATCGCAGAGCACGCCGAGCCAGCACGTTGCCCGCCGCGAGCAGGCGGTCCTCCTGGCCGATGCGCTGGGCCGGTTGCCCGCGGATTATCGCGAGGTCATCGTGCTCCGGCACCTGGAGGCTCTCCCCTTTGCCGAGGTCGCACAGCGCATGGGACGATCGGAAAACAGCGCGCAGAAGTTGTGGGTGCGCGCCCTGGGAGCGCTGCGCAACGCGATGGGAGTGACCCCATGAGCCAGTTCGATCGGTTCAATTCGAGCCATCCCAGCGACGCGAGCGGCGGAGATACCGAAGCGGTCGACACCGCCGACCCACGCCTCGTCAAAGCGGTCCAGGATTACATGGCCGAGGCGGAGGCGGGAAAGCGCCCGAGCCGCCAGGAATGGATCGCCCGCTATCCAGACATTGCCGCGGAGTTGGCGCAATGCCTGGACGGGCTGGCATTCGTCCAGTCGGCGGCGGCGACGATTCGCGTGGACGAGCCGCCGGCGGCAGATAGCGCCGATCCGGGCGCAAACGGCGGTTTATCGTCGCGTCCGCTCGGCGATTTCCGGCTCCTGCGCGAGATCGGACGCGGCGGGATGGGCGTCGTCTACGAAGCCGAACAGTTGTCCCTCGGCCGGCGCGTCGCCGTCAAAGTGCTTCCCCTGGCCGCGGCGCTCGATCCGCGCCATATCCAGCGTTTTCGCAACGAGGCGCAGGCGGCGGCGCAACTGCATCACACGCATATCGTTCCCGTCTATGCCGTGGGGTATGAGCGTTCGGTTCACTTCTACGCCATGCAGCTCATCGAGGGGCAGAGCCTGGCCGAAGTGATTCGCGAACTGCGCGAAGTGCGCGACGGAATGAGCGCGCAGGACAATTCGGATGAAACGATCGCCAAAGAGCCGTCCCGGAACGCGACTTCGTTCTCTCACGTCGGATCCTGTGGACCCGGATCCGGGTCCACAGGACCCGGCGCGGCGGGCGCAAGAGCCCTCGGCGCGCCGCGCGTCTCGCCGCTCTCCGGGGAGCCCGCCCGCAATCTTTCGACGCTGCGCGATTCGCGGCGGCTCGCCTTCCACCGCGCCGCGGCCCGGCTCGGTTGCGACGCGGCGGAGGCGCTGGAATACGCCCACTCCATGGGAGTGGTCCATCGCGACATCAAGCCCGCCAACCTGCTGCTCGACGGGCAGGGAAAACTCTGGATCACCGACTTGGGCCTCGCCCAGTTTTATTCCGCCGACGACGGGCTGACCCGAAGCGGCGACCTGCTCGGCACGATTCGCTATATGAGCCCGGAGCAGGCCTCGGGGCGCGCCGTGGTGCTCGACCAGCGGACCGATGTCTACTCGCTCGGCGTCACGCTGTATGAATTGCTCGGCCTCGAGCGCGCCTTGAGCGGCGAAACGCGCGAGGCCTTGCTCCAGGAGATCGGAACGGTCGAGCCGCGGCCGCTTCGTTCGATCGACAGGACCATTCCCCAGGAGCTGGAAACGATCGTCGCCAAGGCGATCTCGAAAGATCCTTCCGACCGGTATCCGACCGCGCAGGCACTGGCGGACGATCTGAAACGTTTCCTGCGCGACGAGCCGATTCGCGCCGCCCGCCGGCGCTGTGGCAGAAGGCCTTCAAATGGGGCCGGCGTCACAAGCCGATCATGGCCGCGGCAGTCGTGATCATCTGCCTGGCGGCGGCGGGACTGCTGGTCAGCACGCTGCTGATTGCCCGCGAACAGTCCAAGACGCGCGATGCCTACAACCTGGAACAGAAGAAATCGATGGAAGCGTCGCGTGAGCGAGCCACCGCCCAGCGCAATTTCCAGCAGGCCCGCGACTCAGTCGACTATTTCACACGGATCGCCGCGGAGGAAATGGCGGACAATCCGGTCTTCAACGACGTTCGCCGGGAGATGCTGGAAGAGTCGCTCGTCTACTATCAGGATTTTCTCGAGGAGCAATCGGGCAACACGCCCCTCGGCGCGGAACTGACCGCCACCCGTTCGAAGATTTCGGCGTTGCTCGGGGAACTGGCCACCGCCGACGCCCTCGCCCGCTCCGGCTATCGCATCGCCCTTCTTTCCGAGCCCGCTGTGCGGGAAGAGCTTGAACTGAGCGCGGATCAATCCGCTCGGGCCGACCAACTCTCCACCCAATGGCACAACGGTCCGCCCGACGCCCGGCGCATACGCGCGAAGCACTACGCGACCGTCGCAGGATGTCCTCCAGGCACAAGCGAAGGAAATGGAATCGGCGCTGGCCGCACTGCTTTCGCCGAAGCAGTTGACGAGGCTGCGGCAGATCGATTGGCAGGAGAGCGGACCGATCGCGTTCAACGATCCGATGCTCTGCGACGCGCTCTCCCTGACCCACCCTCAATTAGACAAAATTCGGGCCGTGCAGGTCTCCTATGAGGTGAAACGCCATCGCCCCCCGGAACCCGGCGGACGGCGATCTGCGCCCGATCGATTTCGCGCCGAAGCCATGGCGCAAATCACCGCGGAACTGACGCTGCAACAGCAAGCCGCGTGGACACAAGTGATCGGCAAGCCATTCACCGCGCGCGTACGCCCGCCCGATTCCGAATCGGGACCGATGGATCGACGGGACGGCCGGGGACCGGACGGCCCTGACGGTCGAGGTCCCGATCGCGGCCCGAGGCCTCGCCCGGAAGACGGACCGGATCGTGGCGAGCGGCCGAACGACGGGCGCAGGCCGCCTCCGCCGCCGTTTTAGCTCCCGTCGCTTCGGGAGAGTTGCCTGCAATTTTACTTCGCTTCCAGATATTTCGTCTGAGTGTCTGTCTTATTGTTCACCAGCACCGTCACATTCTTGCCGTCCGGCGTTTGAGCAACGACCGTCAACTTGATGGCGAGCCCCTGCGATTCGGAGGCGCGGCCGCCGCTTCCATCAGCGGCTACCACAAACTTCAGCGCGGCTTGAATTTGACCGTTGGTGATTTTTCCCTGCGGGGCGTCCTGGCTTACATTGTCCGCGGTCACTGTCGCTTCGAGATGCAGGTAATCTTTGCCGTTGATCTTCTCCACGCTGGCGAGTTTGACGGTGCCCTTGATGTCATCTTTATTGATCTTGACGTCGCCTTGAGCAGCCAGGTCTTTGGCCGCCGCCTCGGCGTTGATCGGCCATGTTGCGCCGACCGCCTGGGGGTCCTTGTTTCCAAAAATCGCGGTCTCACCTGACTCGCCCGGCTTGCGCAATGTAAGAAACATGGCCAGCGCTTCGGCCGCCGGGGCTTCGACCGCCTGGCCCTTTACGGCGAACGCCTGCTTCCCGTTTTCGATCACTTCGGTGACGACCGTCCCCTTATCGAGAAGGGATTTGTCATCGCGCTTGAAATTATCGACGGTGCACTCGATTTTCGTCGCTGCACCCTCTGCGTTCACCTCGGTGACTTTGATGACTCCCTGCAACTCGGCCTTATACCCCTGCTGCTTCTGCTCCGCGGTCCCGCCGTCCGGCGTAATCGTCAGGTCATTGCTGGATGATCCCGAACCATCGACGCCGTATTCATCGCCGACCTTGACCACGCGATCGACCTTGACCGGGTAGGCTTCTGCCCGGACATTCGATGCCAGACAAAGTGTTAGAAGCAGTCCGCCAAGGACATTCCGCAGCAAAAGACGTTCGCGCATGGTCCACCTCTCATTCAAAGGAACACCGGTCGCCGACATGGCGAGATCGCAATGGTAAGTGACCGTGGTCGAACATGCACCATCGAATCAGAATTGGAGACGAAAATGAAGCCGTTCGTGATTTGCCATATGTGTACAACGATCGATGGAAAAATCCTCAGCAATCGCTGGGACAAATTAACAGGCGGCCAGGGCGCCGGCGGCCTCTTCGAAACAACCGCGGCCCAATTCGGCGTCGGAGCGTGGCTGGTCGGAACGACCACGATGAAGGAATTTTCCGGCCGCGGCGTTCGCCTGCCGACGCGCAGCCCGAGAATCGGCAAGGAGGATCACGTGGCCGATCGCGCCGCGCGATCCTTCGCAATCGGCGTCGATCCAAAAGGGATCCTCCGGTTCGGCAAGGGAGAAGTGGACGGCGATCACGTCATCCTTCTCATCACCCGGCGGGCGGGCAACGCCTATCTCGCCGGTTTGCAGAAGGCGGGTGTTTCATACCTTTTCTGCGGCGATAAGGAGGTGGATCTCCCAATTGCGCTCGACAAACTGCACCGACTCTTTGCGATCAAAAAGCTGATGCTTCAGGGCGGCGGCAAATTCAACGGATCGATGCTGCACGCCGGGCTCGTCGATGAAATCAGCCAGGTCATCGTCCCCGTTGCCGATGGCGGGATGGGAGTCGCCAGCTTCTTCGATATTCCCGGTCCCGCCCCGAAGAAAGCCGCCGCGGCATTGCGGCTCATTTCCTATCGCAAACTCCCGGGCAGCGTCTCATGGTTTAGATATCGCGTTCGCTAGATCTGACGTCAGATAATTTTCGCCGAATCCGCACAGCGGCTGCCCGGTAACGACCCCCTTCGCCTGCAAAGATGTCGCGGCTCATACAGCCTAACCCTCGCATGGGTTCTGGTCGATGCAAACGTGTCGCCTCCGCGCGCGCACCAGGTGCGTGACAGAATCGGCGGCAGAGTGCTTTCCCCCTCTCCCAGTACTCTGGGAGAGGGTTGGGATGAGGGCCATTCCGTATCGCGCGTGGAAGACCCTCACCCCGCCCCTGTCCCGGAGTACCGGGCGAGGGGGAGACTTTTGGACCGCCGAATCTGTCACGCGCCCGCGCGCACAATGGGAATGGATCGACGTCCGAATATCTTCCTTTGTCCGTTTCTCCTGCTTTTGGCGGGTTCACTCGCCACGCGCAAGTCCAGGCGGCGCCGGGCGGAACGTACGGCGACGCACCCGTTGACGACACGCCGGCCCTTTCGAAGCTGCTGCCACCTTCCGTGGCCGCAAACCTTGATGTCAATGTATGGGGTTGGCTGTCTTATGCGCATTCCAACGCCGAATACCAAAGTTCGTATTGGGACGCCGACATCGCCGTCGGCGCGACGAGGCGCTTCGGCGACCGCGTCGCGGTCTCGGCGGAAATGCATTTCATCGACGCCGACGATGCAATACGTGGATGGCTCGAGCAGGCTTTTGTGACCGTCAAATTATCCGAGCACGATCAAACGCTGCTTACCGTCGGGAAATTCAACGCCTTTTTTGGCGTCGAGCCGCGCAACGCGTGGGACCGGCTCAGTGGGACGACGAGCCTGCTCTTCGGCGCTGAGCCGCAGGATTTGCTCGGCGTGATGATCACCCAACCGATCGGCGCCACCGGAATCACGCTCAAGCCCTTTGTCGTCACGGGGTTTGAAGGGCGATCCAATCTCAATGAGCCGCCGTCCGCCGGCCTGCTCGTGCAATACCATCCGGTCCACGAATGGGCATTCTCGATCACCAACTGGGTTGGGCCGGGCTTCGTGAGCGGGTACGACGAGGAGGACGATGATTCAGATTCCGGCGGCGAATACGCCGACCTGCGACACGCGCGAACGAGCCACCCGAATGATGATGACGACGATGAGGAGTCGTATTACAGCGACTACGCCCTGGGCAACTGGACCGGCCCGAATCTGGATGCCGATCGAGGCGGGACGCTCTATTTTCTCGACGGGACGGCGACGTGGCTGCCTCGGCCCGACCTGACACTCGCCGCCGAAGGGCTTCTCGCCGCCAACGGACCGTCGGCCGGGCGGCTTGCCTGGTGGGGAGCGCTCGTGCTGGCCAATTACGACATTACCGATCGCTGGCGGCTCTTCGCCCGCTGGAGTTTCCTCAACGACATCGACGGATTGGTCAGCGGCCTGGCCCAGCGCCGTCACGAGCTCAGCGTCGGCGTCGGATTCGAAGTCATCCGCGGCATGGAATTGCGCGGAGAGTACCGCCACGATTTCAGCAACGCCGACGGCAATCTGGATACGGTGTCCGCTCATTTGACTTTCGCGTATTGAAACCGGAACAGGATGATCATGCTGTTGAAACGCTTCATTTTCGCGATTGCCTGTGCCGGCGGCGTGATGCTCGTCAGCGCCGGTCGCGGCGAGGAACTTCCAACCACTCGGCCCGCGGCCGAAACGGGTGCAACGACCCAACCGACAACCCGCCCGGCGCTCTTTTCAGTTTCCGGTCATGTCAGCATTTCGACCGGCCTGGATTTTCAGAAGCCGGACCTCTCGCGCGTCGTCATTTATGTCGCGTCGGACCCGACCCTGGACGCACTGCCGCTCACGCTGGGCCGACCGGAGGTCGCCCAGCGCAACAAATCATTCGTCCCTAACTTTCTGGCGATCACGCGCGGCGCAGAGGTGGAGTTTCCGAACTGGGATCGCTTCGAACACAACGTTTTCAGCAGGTCTAAGGCCGCCCCTGCCTTCGATCTGGAGCGATATCCGTACGGGCAGTCCAAGACGCGGATGTTCGATAAGGTCGGAGTGGTTCAGGTCTTTTGCAACATTCACCCCTCCATGCGGGCAATCATTTTCGTAGCACCGAATCCGTTCTTCACCCGCGCCGACGCGCAGGGCCAATTCGAGCTGGGCGGTCTGCCGGCGGGAAAATATGAACTGGTCGCCTGGCAGGAGCGCTGCGAGGAAGAACGCAAGACCGTCGATCTCGGCGCCGACTCCGCCGCGTCGATCGATTTCACGCTCGGCGAAAGCCGCAAAAACATCCTCGCCAACGACCCGCCTCGCCGAGGCGGCGGATATGGAGTAGAGCGGGGCCTTGGCGTTAAACGGGAGCCGCTGAATCTGCCTGTCGTGAAAGACAGTCATCCCGCGCCTCCTGAAAGCGACAAACCATGAGCGACCCTTTTTGTTCCGCGCCGATCGCTCACGGCTGACAGGAAATCCATGCGTTTCCGCACGAAACTCTTCATTTACTGGGGCGGCGTCCTCCTACTGGTGCTGATTGGCACGCTCTGGCCGGTCCAGCGGATTGTGCGCATGCGCCTCGACAAACTGACCAGCGAGGAATTCGCCGGGACGCGCGAAGGGCTGGAGAGCGAGCGGGCCGATCGCGTCAGCCGCATCCGGCAGGCCGGCGCTGGTCATGAACATTCCGGATCTTCGCGCTTTGATCGCGGAACATAATTTCGAGCTTGCACCCGAAAACCTCACAAGTCTGCAGGAAAGGCTCGACAACCTGCGCGATGTCGTGCAGGTCAGTTTTGTCTGCGTGCTCGATGCGCACGGCGAGCTCGTCGCACAGAATCATGGCTCTCCGTGGCCAACTCTTGGCGGATTGCAAGTCTACATGAAAGGATCTGCCCAGTGCCGCGCCCTGGTTCAAAGTCTGTTCGCGGGCAACGCCGCGGCCAGGAGCGACGCCAGTCAGGACGGACTTTGGGTCTGTGACGGCCAACTCCTCCAGGTCGTCGGAATCCCGCTGCGCTTCGTCGGTTCCGATTCGGACGGCGCCGCGCAAACAGACGGCGCGCTGATCATGGGCGCGCCGCTGACTGATGAGCTTGCGACGACTCTGGCCCGCAGCCACGACTGCGAAATCAGTTTCATGGCTGACGGCATGGCACGGGCCAGCAGCCTTTCATCCGACGGCCGCGCCGCGCTGATCGGCTCGCATCGGGATGTGTGGCCGGTGTCTCAGCCATTCGACCTGCAGCTCCAGGGCGTCCCAAATCGGCTTTTTCTCAGCCCCCTGATCGATCCCGCCAGTGGCACGACCGTCGGAAGCATGCTGATTCAAAGCAGTCTGGCGGATGACCAAGCCGTCCAGCGGGGAATTTCCCGAAGCATACTGGGGATCATGCTCGCCGGGCTGGTGATCGCGGTGCTGCTGAGCTTCGCACTCAGTGGCGCGGTAACGCGCCCGGTGCACGATCTGGTCCGAGGGGCGCGGCGTGTCGCCGGGGGGGAGCTCGATATTACGCTGCAGGTCACTCGCACCGATGAGCTGGGGGAACTGGCGACCGCGTTCAACGAAATGGTCAACGGCTTGCGCAAGCAGCGCGAATTGAAAATGCTGGTTGAAGAATCGCAGGCGGCCAACAGGGCCAAGAGCGTCTTTCTCGCCAACATGAGCCACGAGATCCGCACGCCGCTTCACGGCGTAATTGGGATGGCTGATCTGCTGCTCCGAACGGAGTTGAGCGGGGAGCAGCGCCGCTACGCCGGGCTGGTCAAGTCGTCTGCCGAAGTCCTGACGACGCTCATCAACGACATTCTCGATTTCTCCAAAATCGAAGCGGGCAAGCTCGAGCTGGAATCGATCGATTTTCACCTGCACCGCGTCGCCAGGGACGTCGTCGATCTCATGCGGCAGCGGGCTGAAGCAAAGGAGCTGCAAATCGTTTGCGAGATTGATCCGCAGGTTCCCGCCCGTGTGAACGGAGATCCGACGCGCCTTCGACAGATCCTCCTCAATCTCGTCAATAACGCCATCAAATTCACCGAGAAAGGCGCGATCGTCGTGCGCATCGCACGCGACAACGAAGATAACGGCGAACGCATATCGCTCCGTTTTGAAGTCCAGGACAGCGGCGTCGGCATTCCCCCGGATCGGCAGAACCGTCTGTTCAAATCCTTCTCGCAGGTGGACGCCTCGACGACGCGCCGCTATGGCGGGACCGGTCTTGGTCTGGCGATCTGCAAACAGCTCGTCGAGCTGATGGGTGGCGCGATCGGAGTTCGGAGCGAAATGGGGCGCGGATCGACTTTTTATTTCACGATGCGTCTCGGCCAGCCGCACGCCGTCGAGACGGTGCCGGAGGCGGAGATGCAACAGCCCCTCCCCGCCGCCCACCGCGGAGCTCGAATCCTCCTGGCCGAGGATAACGAGGTGAATCAGATCGTCGCCTTGGAGTTGCTGCGATCGGCCGGGTATCGATGCGATATCGCGGCAGATGGGAAACAAGCCGTCGCCGCTGCCGTGGAGTGGAACTATGACCTGATCCTGATGGATTGCCAGATGCCCGAAATGGACGGGCTGGAGGCAACGCCCTGATTCGCGAGCGCGAGGGGCCGACTCCCGATCGGTCCGGCGGGCGATTGCCGATCATCGCCCTCACCGCCAACGCCAGCGGCGTCGTGCGGGAGCGATGCGAGGCGGCGGGCATGGATGCCTATTGCAGCAAACCGTTTGAGCCGACCGAATTGCTTCGCACGATCGAAACGTTCTTGACCCGGCGAGGCGTGACGTGCGCTCCGGAGGCGGCGCCGATTCCGCCGGATATCCAACCGGTTGAAGCTGCCGCGGCGCCGGATCTGCAGGCGCCGCCACTTGACGTTTCCGTCCTGCTTCGCCGATGCAGCGGCAAGCCATCGCTTGCCCTCACCATCCTGAACAAATTCGAGAAGCAGGTGGCGGCCGCCGTTGCCGATCTGGAGCGGCTGCACGAAAGCAGCCAGACCGAGCCGCTTGCCCGCGCGTCCCACGCGTTGAAAGGGACGGCGGGAGTGGTGGCGGCCGAGCCGCTGCGCCTCGCCGCCGGCGCGCTTGAAGAACTGGCCCGGGCCGGCGCGATGGCCGATTCGAACGAATGCCTGCAACGATTGAAAGCAGAAGTGGATCGATGCCTCGCCCATGTTGCGACGGCCCGTGAACAGTTGTCCGCCGCCACGGTGCGGCCCGGGGGAGGTGCGCCATGCGTGTCCTGATCGTGGATGACGATGAACTCGCGCTGCTCGTTCTTGCCGATACGCTCAAAGACGCCGGGCACGAGGTCCAGACTGCCGCCAACGGCAAAGAGGCGATCGAGCAACTGCGGAGCGGAGCCTGCCGCCTGGTCATCTCCGACTGGGAGATGCCGGAGATGACCGGAATCGAACTCTGCCGCGCCATTCGAGCCGACGATCTGCCCGGCTACGTCTACGTTATCCTCCTCACGGGCCGTGACACGCCGCACGAACGCGTCGAAGGATTGCGGGCCGGCGCCGACGATTTCGTCTCAAAACCCTTCGATCCGGCGGAGCTTCTCGCCCGCGTCGGCGTCGGGGAGCGCGTCCTTTCGCTGGAGACGCGCGACGTGGCAATCTTCGCAATGGCCAAGCTTGCCGAGTCGCGCGATCCGGAAACGGCGCGCGCACCTCGAACGTGTCCGGTCATTTTCACGCGTAATCGCCCAGCAACTGGCGACGACGGAAAAATACCGCGAGATCGCGACGCCGGAATTCTGCCATCTGATCTATCTAACAAGCCCTCTTCACGACATTGGCAAGGTGGGCATCCCGGACTGCGTGCTGCTCAAGCCGGGCCGGCTCAGCGAGCGCGAATTCGAAATCATGAAAACGCACTGCATGCTGGGAGCACAGACGCTCGACGCCGCATTACGGCAGTTCCCCGGCGTGAAGTTTTTGCAGATGGGCCGCGATATCGCCGCCACCCATCACGAGCGGCTCGACGGCAGCGGCTATCCCAACCACCTGTCCGGCGACGCAATTCCCTTGTGCGGCCGGATCGTCGCGCTCGCCGATGTGTATGACGCTCTCACTTCGAAGCGGGTGTATAAAGCCGCCTTCGCGCACGACGTGGCCAAATCGATGATCGTCGCCGATGCCGGCACACACTTCGATCCCGACATCGTCGCCGCATTCCTGGCGTGCGAAGATCGATTCATCTCCATCCGCGACCGCTTCGCCGAGAATCTCGCCGCCGCGGCTTGAATCTTGAATCTGCCGTATGGCCCGCTTTTGCGACCAAGGAATGGCCACAGAGATCACCGAAGGCACAGAGATCACAGAGAGACCATCAGTAGAATGCCAAATTGGTGTGCGAGGCATCATTCCGGAGTGCATAGGGGAATTCATTTATTAGAAACGAAGACTTTCAGAGTTGCAGGGCGTCGCTCGCGGGCAAATGTCTCTGTGATCTCTGTGCCCCTCAGTGACCTCGGTGGCCATTGCATTTTGAGATGTCGGGTTCCCGGCGGATTCGTTGATTGGTCCGTTGTACGGGAAACGATGTGTTTCCCGTCGACGATAACGACCTCAATGGAGAATTCCCATGTGCTTCTGGCAATCCTACAGCTTCATCAACGTCTTCGGCTTCATCCAGTTCGGTTACCGCTATGTCTGCATCTGATCCCTGCCTCGTGCAGGACAACAGAAATCCGTTGCAGCGGCCCTTCGAGATTCACTTCTCGATGGGCCGCTTTTACGTGTCGAAAACGAGGCGTCATACCACTTCGGAAGAGAGAGAGATTGAAGGCGGATGACGCGGATATCGCGGATGAAAACGTATTCATCTGCGCCATCCGCGAAATCCGCGGTTGTTTTTTTTCTTCTGAGGAAGAAGGAACGTGCAAACGGTGACCACTCACGGCGCGATTACGGCCGCAATCGAGAACAACAATATCAAAGCATCGAAGCCGACTGCGGATCCAGATAGATCGTTGTCGCGGCGTGTTGCTGCAAGATGCTCGCGGGAACCTGGTTCGTCACCGGGCCCTTCAGGCTCGCCGCGACGGCTTTGGCCTTGCGCTGGTCCGGCACGCTGCAAATGATCGCGGCCGATTTGAGAATCTGCCGGCAGCTCATCGAAATAGCCTGCTTTGGCACCTCATCGATCGACTTGAACCACCCCTCGCCCAGTTGCTGGGCGCGGCAGGCTTCATCGAGATTCACGACGAGATACGGCTCCTCGGTCTCAAAATCCGCCGGCGGATCGTTGAACGCCAGATGCCCGTTCTCGCCGATGCCGACGAACGCCACATCGATCGGTTGCTGACGGATCAGCGCACGACACGGCGGCATTCGGCCAGCGGATCGGCGGTTTCGCCGTCGATGTAATGAAACGCCGCGACGGGCGCTGGAAGCATGCGGTGGAAACGCTCCCAGAGATATTTGCGGAACGAAGCCGGATGCGAAACGGACAGGCCGACATATTCGTCGAGATGAAACGCCGTGACGCGCTCCCAGGCGATCCCCGTTTCGGCGAGCATCGCCGCCAGCAACGTAAACTGCGATGCGCCGGTGGCGACGATGATGTTCGCGTGATCGCGTTTTTCGATCGCAGAGCGAATGAGCGCCGCACCGTCGCGCGCCGCCTCCCAGCCGAGGTCCTGTTTGTCTGTCGCGGTGACGACCTTCATTGGGATATCCCGTTGTCTTGAGTGGCACGGGTTTCCAACCCGTGTCTTCGAATCGACACAAGACACGGGTTGGAAACCCGTGCCACGAAACACTTCAATGTTCTAGTGGACGGCAGCCTCTCACGCTACGCTTTCTCCGATGAGCCAAAGAAAGAAATACGCCGTGATCGGCGCTGGCGGACGTGCGATGGCCTATATCGATGCCATATGTGGCGTGCATCGCGAGCAGACCGATCTGGTCGCCGTCTGCGACCCCAGCCCTAGCCGGATGGCCTGGCATAATCAGCGCATCGCCGAAAAATTTTCCGCCCGGCCGCTGGCGACGTATACGCCCGACCAATTTGACCGAATGCTCAAAGAGCAGAAGCCGGCGAACGTGATCGTCTGCACGCCGGATTATCTGCATCACGAATATGTGATCCGCGCCCTGGACGGGGGCTGCGATGCCATCTGCGAAAAGCCGATGACCATCGACGCGCCGAAAATGCGGGCGATCTTCGATGCGCTGGATCGGACCCGGCGGCAGCTTCGCGTGACCTTCAACGCCCGCTATCTGCCGGAAGGAATGGCGGTGAAAAGGGTGGTGATGGACGGCGAGATCGGCACGCCGACCAGCGTGGATATGTCCTGGATCCTCGATACGTCGCACGGCGCGGATTACTTCCGCCGCTGGCATCGCGAGAAGGACAAGTCCGGCGGATTGCTCGTTCACAAAGCCTCCCATCATTTCGACCTGGTCAACTGGTGGATCGACTCGCGCCCCGAGCAGGTCTTTGCCTTCGGCGATCTCAAGTTCTACGGTCGAAAAGCCGCCGAATCCCGCGGCGAAAAATACGATTACGACCGGTACACCGGCGCAAAAGGCGCGAAGGACGATCCTTTTGCCATGTCATTGGAGAGCACGCCGGAGATGCGCGGCCTGTATCTCGGCGCTGAGCGCGACAGCGGCTACGTCCGCGACCGAAACGTCTTCGGAGACGGCATCACCATCGAAGACACCGTCACCCTCACGACGCGCTACCGCAACGGCGTGCTCCTCAGCTATTCCCTCAATTGCTTCAGCCCGTGGGAAGGTTTTCGCGTCGCCATCAACGGCACCAAAGGCCGTCTGGAGTTGAACGTCAAACAGCAGGCCCACATTTT
The DNA here is from genome assembly GCA_963754335.1 of uncultured Phycisphaerales bacterium. Lineage (GTDB taxonomy): Bacteria > Planctomycetota > Phycisphaerae > Tepidisphaerales > Tepidisphaeraceae > JBBSDP01. Next base: position 98,107 of record CAVWFQ010000002.1, on the reverse strand, counting down.
GAATGTGCCGGCGGGGAGCGAGGCCGAAGCCGAGGCGGCGCGAAAGGCGCATCGAATCCTGCGCGTTTATCCGATGTTTGGTTTGCCGTACGAGATTCCCATCGCCGAGTTGGAAGGTTCGCATAACGGATCGGATGCGATGCTCCTAAGCGATCTGTTCGCGTCCGATGCAGGCGCTGACCCGCTCGGGCGGCGCGCACGCATATCGAAGGCGCCGCGGCTTCGCTGATCGGAATGAGTGCCAATGAATCGATCGCGACGGGGAAGGTGGTGGATTGCGATGCGGTGTTGGAGCTGCCGTGAGGGGAAAGGACGAAGCGTGAATGATAAAGGATGAACGCCAGCCATGAACCGCGATGCGAGCACCGCTTCACGGAACAATCGACGAGTTTGTGCCGGAAACGGTCGATCGTTAGCATTTGCATTCAGCGTTAATGGAATCGTCGATGACACCCGAATTGCAACTATATTTCCGCGTTGTCCTGACTGTTTGCAGCATCATGAGTACAGCGGCATCCGGGGCCGACGACGCAATCAACTCAACGAAAGCCTCCTATACCGACGCGCTGACAAAGGCGGCGACGGATCGGCGTGTGAAGTTGACGCCTGCGTTGGAAGCGTGTGACAAGGAGCTTGCGGCAGCGCTGGAAGCGGCCCTGGCGGAACAGAACCTAGGAGAGTCGAATCGGATTCAGTCGCTTCGAAATTTGCTCAAGCTGGTGACGACGGAGCCGTGGTCCGCGCTTCCACCGGACCCGCTCCAGGCCGTTCAGTCGGCGAAAGCGCACAGCGCCGAGCGGGAGTTTATCGCCGCATCAAAAAAGGCCGACGCAAGTTTCAACACGCTCGCCCAGGCCGCGTGCAAGGGCTACATCAGCGCACTGGATGCGCTTTCGCGCAGCGCGCTGAAAGACCGGAATCTTGAAGAGGCGAACGCGATCCAACTGGCCAGGGCGTCCGCCGAATCGGACTTGAAACTGGGCGCTGGAAAATTTCCCGAAGGGGCGTTGCTGATTCTGACCTTCGATCACGACGCCGTCAGCAGCAAGGGAAATGCGCGGGCACTCGACCTCAGCGGAAACGGAAACGACCTCATGCTCGGAGCAATCAAGCTTGCAACGGGGAGGGTCGGCGGCGGCCTGCGCGCCACTCCGGACCTGTCGCTGCACACGATCCGCAATGTCGGCGTTGACGGACGGCATCCTCGAACGCTCGCATTCTGGTTGAGATTAAACAACCCACCCGGCACCGCAGTTCTCGGATGGGGCGTCAAAGGAACCGCCACTGAGTTCCGCGTAACCGTGGATAGCAGCCAGTTCAAAGTCTGGGGATGCAATCCCGGTAACGATTTTGAAACGCGTGTCGAGCCGAAAGCATCGCAGTGGCACCACCACGCGGTCACCTACGACGGCACGACCATTCATTGGATGATGGATGGCGTCGAGATCGGCGGTAGCGGCTTCAATATCGCTTCGGCGACGCCGAACGTGCCATTCTATGTGGGTGCTTGCGATGGCGCGGGCGGATTTGACGGCATCGTGGATGAGATAGCGGTCTACGATCGCGTCCTGACCGACGATGAGATCAAGCAGCTCCGCACACGGAGCATCTGGTAATTCACCTTCGGACACGCTGACCATTGGATACCTGGGAGAGCCCTTCGACCAAGCTCAGGACAGGCCAGCTCGTCCCGAGCCGTTCGGAGCGCTCCCGCGGGCCGGGGACGGCCCGGCTCTCCCGGCGTGCCACAATTTGTATCCCACCGACCGATCGGCACTTCCGATCCGCGTTCATCCGCGGCAACAATATTCGCTTGCCCGTCCGTTTCTATTTCTCGATTCGATACAGCGCCTGATCCGTTCGCATGAACATCGCATTCCCGATCACCGCCGGGGAAGCGAAGATCCGGCCGTCGAGTTGGTTTTCGGCGACCTTGTCGAGGGTCTTTCCGGGACGGATCACGACCGATTTTCCGTGCTCATCGGAAAAGTAGATCAATCCCCCCGCATAAATCGGAGAGGAGCTGCACGCGCCGAGGACGCGTCCCTGCCATCGCTGCTCGCCGGTGGCGGCGTCGAGACAGCGGGCGACGCCGTTGTCGGAGATGAAATAAATCGCATCGTCGATCAGGAGGATCGACGGCTTCAGCGGCGCGCCATGCTTCCATTTCCACAAGACCGGCGGCGTCCCGCCGGGGCCGGTTGCATTGATCTTGACCGCCCAGAGTTCGGCCTCCATGTAGCCGGTGCTGAGATAGGCGATGCCGTCACGGTAGACCGGGCGCGGCACGTTGGACCAGCCGGGCACGCCGAGCTTCCAGAGTTCCCTGCCGTCGGCCGGATCGTAACCGTAGGCGCAGAAGCCGCCGACGGTGATCATCTGGTCTTTTCCGTCAACGCTTGATGATCGTTGGAATGCAGAAGGCTTTGCGCTGGTCGGGGCGGAGCGTGTTCATGTCGTACGAACGCGGGATCTTGCGCACTACCTTGCCGGTTTTTTTGTCGAGTTCCGCAACGTACTGCATATCGGTGCCGTCGCAATCGAGAATGAAATAATCGCCCCAGAGAATGGGGCTGGCGCCGGGGCCTTCCATGTGGTTGATTTTGAGTTCGGTCGTTTTCCAGACCGCGTTCGCCGGTCGCGGTATCCAGGCAGGCGTTGCCATACGTGCCGAATGAAACGTAGACCCTTCCCGGCTCCAGGACCGGCGTGGGGGAGGCAAATGAGTTCAGAGAGTTTTTCGGTTCGAGATTCGTCTCGGAGAACAATTCGGTGTCATGCAGGATTTTCCCCGAGTCCTGATCGACACAGATCGCGTGGAGCGATTTTCCGTCATTGGTTGCCGTCGTCAGCCAGATCTGTTTGTCGAGAATCACCGGCGAGGACCAGCCGAGTCCGGGAATTTGAGTCTTCCATTTAATGTTCTGCGTTTCCGACCATTCGGTCGGAAGCTGAGCCTCGTTCGCATACCCCATCTGCGAAGGCCCGCGAAACTGCGGCCAGTTCTCAACAGCGCGAAGAACCGTCGGCATCAAAACACATGCAAGCGCGCAGGGAATTGCTCTTAATTTGATGTGCATCAGCAGAAGATACACTCTTTGGCGGCAATTTGTTTCGTTCGAACAGATGACCGATATTCTCCGGGCTGGGGAGAGGATCGTTCTGGATCACAGTTGATTGCGTGGAATCTATCGGGAAGAATAGGGGACTGATGGCCGCATTGATTGAAACCATCACAGTAACCCTGCCACGTTCAGCGGTCGGCGATGTGCTCGCTTTAAGCAACTCACTATTGGAGCGAATGCACGATCTTCTGGAACAAAACACCGATGGATCACTCAATCCGCTGGAGCGGGAGGAGTTGAAAACACTGGTGGAGATGGCGCAGTTTGGACAGGTTCTCTCGATTGCCATTCAAGGCAAACCAGTGCCGTGAGCCTTAGTTCAATACCCCGATCGTTAAGGATTGCCGTCTTCGAACGCGATCGAGGAGACTGTCGTTATTGCGGACTCCGGCAGGTAGGCCAAGCCAGCGTATTTCACATTAATCATGTGTTGCCCCGCAGTCGCGGGGGAACCACGATGCTTGATAATCTTGTCCTGCAATGCCCAAATTGCAGTCTTCACAAATCCAATAGCATCACTGGAATCGATCCTGAGACTCAAGCGGAAACTCCGCTGTTTCATCCGCTTCGCGAAGATTGGAATCGCCATTTCGTCCTTCATCGCGATGGCCGATGCATCGGTCGGACGCCAACAGGCAGAGCAACCGTCGATGTGCTGAGAATGAACGCTTCACTCCCAAGAACCGCGAGAGCGATCCAGATCCTTCTCGGCGTGATTGAACCAGGGAGCGCCTGATTGTCGTCATTGCGGCACATGCCGCCCCGGCATCAGGATGGGGATCTTGACCTTGTCGCTGGGAACCAGCTTGCCGGCGTTGATGCGCTCCATCGGATCAAAAACATTTTTCACGGCGTGAAATTGCCGCATGGTGGGTTCGTCGAAGAGATAGGGCATCAGGCCGATTTTCTCGATGCCGACGCCGTGCTCGCCGGTGATGGTGCCGCCGATGTCCACGCAGTATTCGAGCACCTTTTCTGACGCGGCCAGGGTGTTCTTCATTTGCGCTTCATCGCGATCGTCGTAAAGAAAGACGGGATGAATGTTTCCGTCGCCGGCATGGAAGACGTTGCTGATCTGCAGGCCGAATTCGCGGCCGATCTGGTCGATGCGCTCCAGCACCTGGGCGAGCAGGCTGCGCGGCACGCATGCATCCTGCGTGCAGTAGGAATGACTGATGCGGCCGATGGCGCCGAAGGCCGCCTTGCGGGCTTTCCAGAGTTTGGCGCGAATCGCGGGATCGGCGGTGCCTTCAATGCTGGTCGCGTTGTGTTTCCTGCAGAGATCCATCACCTCTTTCATCTGGCCGTCGAGCAGCGGTTCGATTCCGTCGATTTCGGTCAGGATCAGCGCCTGTGTGCCGGGGGGAAAGCCGAGATGATTGGCCGTTTCGACCACTTCGATCATCTTTCCATCCATCAGCTCCATCGCCGCGGGCAACATGCCCGAGCCAATCACATCGCTAACGGTTTCGCAGGCGTCGGCGGTCGTCGGAAAGATGGCGATGATCGTGCGGAATGCGGGGGCTTTGGGAACCAGCCGCACCCAGAGCGATGTGATGATCCCGAAGGTTCCTTCGTGTCCGCAGATCAATCCGGGCAGATCGAAACTGCCCGATTCATAGCATCCTTCCGCGCCGCCGACGCGAAGAATCTCCCCGTCGGGGAGGACCATCTCGATTCCCAGGACATGATTGGAGGAGACGAAATCCTTGAGCGTATGGATGCCGCCGGCGTTGGTGCTGGCGTTGCCGCCGACGGTGCTGGCGCGCTGGCTGGAGGGATCGGGGGCGAAGTGATACTCCTCGCACCCGGGAACCCGGACTGTTGCCTCGCTGAGTTGCACGTTTCGTACGCCGGCTTCGACATGCGCGACACGATTTTCAAGATCGATTTTGAGGACGCGGTTGAGACGGGTCGTAGAGACGATCACGCCGTTTTCGAACGCGACGCACCCCCCCGCCAGGCCGGTCCCACTTCCGCGCGGGACGATCTGCACGCCGCGGCTTCCCAGTTCCTTCACGATCGCGACAACTTCTTCGACGCTCGTTGGAAAAACCACCGCGCGAGGACGAGAGCGGGCGATCGTGAATCCGTCGCAGTCGTAGACAAACAACTCGTCCGGGTCGGAAAGGACCTTTCCGTTCGGGACCAGGCTTCGGAGATCGTCGATCAGGTCGGCGGTTGGCATTAACCCTATTGTTAGCGACCGGGGCGATGTTGTCACGAAAAACAAAACGTGAGGAAACGATGAACAAAAGGCGAATTGTCGACCTCGCCGCTCTTCATTTCATCGTTCAGCGTTCATACTTCATCGTTTCCCCTGTGGATTTCCTCGCTTCAATCGCCACAATGGCCCCTCCACTTACGAAAGGACAATTGATGGCGGATGAAGTCACAACTCCCCCACCCGGTGAGGGACAACAAAGCGTTCAGGTCGTGCTCGATGAGCGCAACATGAAAACCAGTTTCGCCAACGGATACCGGATCCATACGACGGCCGAAGAGGTAGTCATCGATTTCGGATTCAACCTGCTCAACCCCAACCCGCAGGGTGGCCAGGGGCAGATGCTCTTCAAGGTGACCGATCGCGTCATCCTCAGCTACCCGAGCGTTAAGCGGCTATCGGGCTCGTTGCGCCAGCTTCTCCAGCGGTTCGAGCAGCAGTTTGGCGAGATTCCGACCCAGCCGGGAAGCAGTGCGACGACCGGACCGCGACCAGCGCGGTAACGGCGGAAGCATGTCGCGGTGATCCGCTTACGACGCAAGACGGGCGGTCTCGGGGACCGCTTCGCGCTGATAGAGGTGTGCGAGCACCTGCTCGGCGCTGATGGGGCGATTGCCGATTTCCTGGGCTTCCAGGGCCGCGACGACGGATCCGAGATAGGCGGCGGCCTGCAAGGAGCCGCCCGCCGCCAGGGCGAGGCTCGCTGCGGCGAGCAGGGCATCACCACATCCGAGCGGATCGACCACATGTGAGGCGAGAGACGGAAGATATTCACTTCGCAGGCGACCTTCCGGCGAATGATCATCGCGGTCAAACGTCACCAGCCCCTGCTTGCCAAGCGTAATGATGGCCTGGCGGGCGGAGGTCTCCTTGAAAAGGTTCCAGACCACCGCGCCAGACCGTCGGTGAAATCATGATGCGCTTCGCGCACTTCTCGCTCGGTCGGGCAGAGCAGGTCGAAATCCTTGAAGTTCAATAGATTGCTCTGGCGACCGCTGACGTCGGCGCTCAGGATCGGCACCTGCTTTCGCAGCGTCGGAAGAATCCGGTCGAGCAGGCCGGCGGTGATCATCCCATAACCAAAATCGGCGAAGATGACTGCCGAGGCCCCTTCGGCCGCCAAAAGAATCTTCGCCGCGAGCAACCCTTCAAGCTGCGAATCGCCGGGAGCTGCCGAACCTTCATCGACCTTGAACAGTTTGCTCTGATCGACGAGGTAGCGGTGCTTGCAGACGACCTCGCGCCGTCCGGTGTAACACTGCACGTCAACGCCCCCCGCTATCAGGCGCATGCGAATCTGCTGTGAAATATCGCCATCGGAGAGTGGGCTGATGAGAGTCGGCGTAGCGCCCAGGCTTGCCAGGTGCAACGCAATGACGCCGGCCCCACCGTCGTAATCGCGCTGCTGCATCGCGCGAAGCGAGAGCATCGGTCCTTCGCCGGCCACTCCGGTGGCGTCGCAAAAGTGGTAGCGATCGAGCACATAGTCCCCCACCACTACACACTTAAGGCCACGACCCCGTTGAAGAAGATTCTGCAGAGCCGATGAACCGAGGTTGTAGCGGTCGCGCAGCCGTCGCACCTTTTCGTCCTGGAAGCGGTCGGGCCGCTCCATCGCGCCGATCAGGTGGCTCGAGGAATAGACGATCTCGCCGCTGGAGAGCACCACGCGCCCGCCGTGCCGCGTCACGGTGTCGCGTTCCTGGAGGAATCGCGGATCCTTGCTGGTTTCGTATTCGCGCCCCTTCACATAAATGTCCGGCTGCAATGCCTCCAGAAGCTCGGCCGCAGTCGGATCGGGATTCACGTAGACCACATCGACGCATTCCAGCGCCGCAAGGCTGGCGGCGCGAAGGTCATCCGGAATCAGCGGTCGATCGGCCCCTTTGTTCACGTGCCCGTCGGCGCTGACGGAAACAATCAACAGGTCGCCGAGCGATCGTGCGTACTGCAGGTGCTGAATGTGGCCGGGATGAACGATGTCGAAGCAGCCGTGACAATGCACGACGGTCTTCCGCGCGGCGCAGTGCCTCGGCACGCATTTGCAACATGTTCTCAAGCGTGCAGAGCTTTCGAGCGGCGGGCATCGATCCTCCTTGCTCGTAGCGCGGGCTTCGGTCCGCAGGTGCCAGAAGAAGCGATGACTTGAAGGTCGCACTACGAATCTATCATCGGCCTCGACTGGCCCCGGAGTTGAGTGTTTATCGGACCTTGGGCGCGCGATTTTGCGAAGGGATCAATTGAGGCTCAACTTCGATCGGCCTCGCGTCCGATAAAAATGAGCGGTGGAGGATCCGCCAATCATGAGTACGCCTTCTCCTGCTTCATCCGCTTCTCCGGCGTCGGCCGAACTGCTGACCGCATTGACCCAAAGCGATGCCGCCGCAGCCGTGCTGGCGTCGTCGCTCCCCAGCCAGATGCTGCTTGAAGCGGCGAACGCGGCGATGCAGCTTCGCCGCTGGGCACACGCCGCCTGGATCTTCGACCGATTGCCCGCCCGCGACGCCGGTTCGGAGCTGAAACGAAATCTGGCGCGAAATCTCGCGTCCCTCCAACAACATTGCGAGCCGATCTACCGCACGATGATGTCGCTTCCTGCCAGCGACCGGTGCCGAATCATGACCCTGCCCTGCGGCCGGCCCACCCTTGTCCTTCGCAAGCCGGATGGAGGAAACATCTGCCTCACGGCGGGCCCCGATCCGATTGCGGCTTCCGAAGGGTCGATGGCCAAGCTCGGACCTTCCATCGAAAAGGGTGAGACGCTGGCGCTCTGCGGAATCGGGGACGGCTACCTGGTTCAGCTTCTGGCGCAGAATCCGCCGAAGCTATTCATGGACATGGAGCACGTGATCTTCCTGATTGAGCCGGATGGCCAGGTGATGTTCCACGCGATGATGGTTCACGATTTCAGTGGCCCCAGCGGCCCGATCGAGCAGGGGCGTTTCCAGTGGTTCGTCGGAACCGATTGGCGAGAACAACTCACGCGAACGCTCAACGCCGACCTGTTTCTTCCCTCCCCGGCAGTAGTTGTCGGACTGGGGCTTGAAGCGAAGACGATTTCGGATGCGATTCGAGCCATCACCGAGCAATTGGGACAACGGGATCTGCAGACACAGCGGAACGTTGAATCGTACTACGAACATTTCGATCGACGGCAATTGGCTGAAATCTTTGCCGCCGCTCCCGCACGAAAGCCGCGAGTGTTGCTGGTGACGACGCGATTCTCGACGGTGCTGCAATATTCGACACGCGATACCGCCGAAGCATTCCGGCGGCTTGGATGGGACACGCACATCTTGATCGAATCCTCGCCCACCCAACGCCTGTTTGCCGCCGCAATGCGGCAGACGGTGGCCGATTTCAAGCCGGACCTGGTCTTTCAGCTCGATCATCTTCGTTACGAACAAGCGAGCCTGTTTCCAGAGAAGCTGCCGTTTATCTGCTGGATCCAGGATCACCTTCCGAATCTCCGTACCCCTCGCGCGGCCGAATCGATTACGGATCGGGACTTCGTCCTGACCGATGCCCCCTCGATGTACGTGAGCACGTTCGGCTATCCCGAACGGCAATGTATTCCTTTACCCAAACTCACCCGGAAAGCAGAACCTATGTTGCTCTCCAAAAATGAATTCAACAACGAAATGGTCTTCGTCTCCAACGCTTCACACGTTCCCGAGCGCATCCTGCGCGCCCAACTGGAACGGTTCGACGGAACGGCGGCGGGCCGAGCCCTGATGGAGGCTTCTGCGAATCGTCTGACTGGAATCTATGCCAGAGGCGAATCAGTCGCGACCTACCACGAAATCCTGTGGATGATGCGGCAGGTGCGTCGCGAAGCCGGTGGCGTCATCACGTCCGGCGAGTTTGACGCGATTGCGGCCTGGGTCGCCCACCCGCTCAACGACTCGCTTTACCGGCAGCAGGCCCTGCGATGGGCGGCCGGCGTTGCGATAGACGCCGGACTGAAACTGTCCCTCTACGGCACCGGCTGGGAGCATCATCCCGACTTTGCCGAATTCGCGCGCGGACCGGTGGCCTACGGCGCAGAACTGGCGCGGCTCACACGAAGCAGTCGAATCAATCTCCAGATCGTTCCCTATCTGTGCCTGCACCAGCGGCTGCTGGACGGCTTGATGTCTGGCGGATTCTTCCTGGTTCGCTCGCATATTGCCGACACCGCCGCCCCCGCCCTGCTTGATTTTCTCAGCGAGCACGCGCCCGAAGCGCGGACGGCCGCCGCCGCGCGAAGCGCCGTTCCCGATGCGCAGTTCGAGACACTGCAGGCGCTGATCGACGCCTGCCGCCCGGCCATCGCCACAAGCGACCGGGATGATCCCGTCGCGGCGGTATGGGATTTCGCGGAGATGGGGCTGCTCCAGCCCGGCGAACAGGTCCTCCCGCGATTCGACCTGACGAGCTTCAGCAACGCTGCAAGTCTCCGGGGCGCCGTGACGAGGTTCCTTGCTGACCCGAAGCTCGCAGCGCAGGTTCAGCAAGCCCAGCGCGCAGCGTCGCCGACCGGCTGACGTATGACGCAGGCATCAGCCGAGTTCTCGACGGCGTGCGAAAACGGGTCACCGCGATTTGTGATGACGCAACATCCACCTCCGAGCTGAACGAACGTGACGTGCGGAGGGCGATTTGATGCGGGTGAGCTATGTTCTCATCACGCACAATCGCCGCCAGCGCCTGTTGCAGACGTTGCAGCGGCTGGTGGAGAACACCGCCCTCTCTCCCGATGCGTGGGAGGCGATCGTCGTCGATAATGCATCAACCGACGACACCGTGGCCGCGGTTCACGACGGGTTTCCGCAGGTTTCGGTCATCTCGCTGCCGGAAAACGAAGGCATGTCGGCCCGCAATCATGCTTTTCCGGTGGCGCGCGGGCGCTATCTCGTGCTGCTGGATGACGACAGCTATCCGGCGCCCGGCGCAATCCCGGCGGCGCTGAATTACCTCTCGCGCCGACCGCGCGTCGCCGCGGCGGTGGCCCGCGTCGTCTTGCCCAGCGGCGCGGCCGAGGCCCCGGCATTTCCCTGCGTGCTGCTCGGCGGAGCGAGCGTGGTGCGAAAGTCGGTAATCGACGAGGTCGGCGGATTTGCCCCGGAGTTTTTCCGCCAGGCCGAGGAATATGAACTGAGCTTCCGAATCTGGAAAGCCGGCTATCGCATCGAGCGATTCGAAGACCTGATCTTTTATCACGACAAGGAGACCGGAGGCCCGCGCGGCACGGCCCTGACGCATCGAATGGATCTTCGCAACAACCTGATCCTGGTTGAGCGCTTCTTCCCGCGCCGGCTTCGAAGCATCTACCGCCATGACTGGATCCGGCGCGATGGAAATATTGCACTGGCAGCCGGGCATCGCGAGGCGGTTTCTGCGGCGCTTCAGGAGGCCCGCAGCTGGGCGCATCACGAGGCACTGGTCGGACGCCAGACGCTCGACGACAAATCCCTCCAGTCCGTCCTCGATCTGAAGGGACAGGCGCAGGCCGTGGCTAAATGGAAAGCGAACGGGATCGAACGGGTCGTGGTGGCGGATTACAGCAAGAATCTCCATGCGACCTGGCAGGCCTGCCGCGATTGCGGACTTCAGATGCTTGCGCTGTCCGACGACCGGGCCGCGTTTGCCGGCCTCAATTATCGCGGCGTTCCGATCCTCACGCCGGCCGCTGCGATCAAGCTTCAGCCGGACGGCGTCATTATCTCGAATGTGAATCCCGCTCAGGTCGATGGTCACGAACAGTCCATCCGCCGTCTGTTCGCGGGACCTGTTCTGCGGCTCTGGAATCCGTCTTATCTCAATCCCGTACGCCCAGCGGCGGCGCCCAACGCCGCATAGGAGTTTTGCAATGAACGAGATGCAACTACCGCGAATGATCGAAGACAACCGGCACGCGCTGGCGGCCGTCCTTGAGATTATCTATCTGCAAAAGATGCTGGCGGCACTGCCCGCCGACCGAAAGTCCGCGATCGACGCGGGCGCCCATCGCGGCGACGTCACCGCGGCGCTGGCCGATCTGGGCTTTCGCGTTCTCGCGGTCGAACCGCAACCGCCGATTGCCGAGCAGTTGAAGCAGCGGTTCACGGAGTTGCGGGAAGCCGACTTGATCCGCATTGAGTGCTGCGCCGCATCGGACCGACGCGGAACCGCGACGATGCACCTCGGGTCGGCCAGCACTGTCAACACATTGGAAGAATCCTGGACCAGAATTGCCTTTCCTGAAGAGTTTACGGCGCCGCGGAAAATGGACGTTCCGACTTACCCGCTGGCCGAACTGGCCCGGACCAACGGGTTCACCCGGCCGGGCTTTGTGAAAATCGACGTGGAAGGGCATGAACTGCCGGCGCTCGCCGGGCTGTTTGACGCCGATTTCAAGGCCGATCCGCCCCCGGTCATCATGTTCGAAGCCAATCAGCGTTTCCCCGACGCGGCCCAGGCGTGTCTGGCGCTGCTGGCGAACCGCGGATACGACCGCTTCGACATCTTCATTCGTGACGGCGTTGCGCCGGTTTCGGCGCAACGGTTCAGCGGCTCGACCCTGCCGCCGGCCTGGTTCGTCTGCGAAGAGAAGTACTTTTTTGCCAACATCATTGCATACCACCGCACGCTGCCCGAAGAATCACTTCCGGAGGACCCCGTGGCGTTCGTCTGCGAATATCAGATGCTCGAAGGACGACGAATTCTTCGCGAAACGCTGGCGTTGGAGGATCAGCATCCGGTCCCGGTCCATCCGATCTGGGAGGAGGCCCGCCTGAAGCTTCGCGAATACCTGACGAACGACGATTGGCGTGGTTTTCTGCAAAATCAGGTCTGCCGCTTCATGTTCTATCGCGGGCGCTGGGGTCCCATGCAGGACAAGGAATTTGAAATCCTCTCAGCCTCTGACTTTGGCCGACGGATGCTCAGCCGGGTGCGCGATCCGCAACTGGGAAGTCCGCGGCCCAGCGGGGTTCTTCCCAATCTCTCCACCAACATGCTGGGGATGCTTTATTACATGCTACGGGTGTATGAGACGGTGCCGATGGATCCCGTGCTTGAGGACGCGGCTAAATCGGCCGCGGGGCGAACCGGCGCCACGCCGGTGGTGCGGGAGCTTCCCGAATGCGTGGTTGAAGTGGGCGGCGGGTTCGGCGCATTCGCTTACGTTTACTCTCAATGCCATCCCGACGCCTCGTACGTCATCGTCGATCTTCCGGAGATGCTCGCGCTTCAGTACTACTACCTGACGCTGGCAATGCCGGGCTATCGAATCGTGTGCGTTACACGACCGGAACAAGTGAAGCCGGGACCCAGACAGATCCTGCTCCTTCCTGCTTCCATGGTCGACTCGGCGCCGCTCAAGGCCGATCTCTTCTTTTCGACATTCGGCTTCTCCGAGCTGCCACGCACGTTCCAAAGCCACATTGAGAAAACCGGCTATTTCGGCGCACGCCAGATTTTCCTGGCCGGCCAGATGGCAACGGAGTCCCCGCAGGTGCACCTGGTGGATCACAGCGAAGTGATCGGCGCAGCCATGGCCCGTTTCGATCAGGTCAAGGTCGAACGCTTTCATCACGGCGACAATTATCTGCTGATCGGACGCAAGTCCGAGGCGGCCTAGGACGGGCGGCATCATGCACAGCCGATTTCTCGAGATTCTCTGCTGTCCAATCACCGGCGAGCCGTTGGAGCTGGTCGACGCGCAATCACGGTCCAACGGGATGATCGAGAGCGGCACGTTGCGATCGGCTTGCGGCCGGACGTATCCGATCGTTCGCGGCATTCCACGATTCGTGTCGCATGAGCAATATGCCGCGAGTTTTGGCTTCGAGTGGAAACGCTGGCCGCGCGTGCAATTCGATTCGGAAAACGTCGGCCGCCCGATGGAGGGGCATACCACGCGCATGTGGGAACGCATCACCGGCGCGAGCAACGACCAGGTCGACGGCAAAACAATCGTCGAGTTTGGCTGCGGGCCGGGCCGCTTTCTTGAAGTGGTTCGGGGCAAGGGCGGGGTTGCGGTGGGAATCGATCTGAGCGCCGCCGTTGAATCAGCCCGCCAGAATTTTATTGACGATCCAAACGTGCTGATCGTGCAGGGCGATCTGCTTTGTCCGCCGTTCCGCGCGGGCGCATTCGACGGCGGATATTCGATCGGCGTACTGCATCACACTCCCGCGCCCGCCACCGGCCTGGCGGCGCTGGCGTGCGCGGTTCGCGAGGGAGGATGGGTTGGGTGCTGCGTCTATCCGCGAAATGATTTTTACGACTTTCTCTCCGTCAGTCGATTCCGGAGACTGCACAGGCTGCTCAGCGGCGTCCTGGGGTATCGGTTCGCGCTGTCTTATGCCTGGTTTGCCGCATATGTCGTGGCGCCGGCTTTCATGACGCTTAGAAACTGCGGCTGGCGGCAAGTGATTCAATACATCGAAGAAAACTGGCTGGTTGTTTTGCGTCTCAAGGACCCGCGCTGGCGCGTCCTGGATGTTTTCGACGCCATCACACCGGCAATTGCGACGACGCATACCGCTGACGAAGTCCGGGAGTGGTTACGCCGCTCAAATTGCGGCGACGTAAGGCAGACGCCGTGGTGTCCGACATCCGCCGCCGGGGTTCGCTTGCGCGCTGCTGTCGCGGCCGCGGCGTGAGTCTGGAGGAACCAACGATGCGAATTCTCAGCACCGTCACTCAGCATTATTACGGTCAGCCACACGCCACCGAGCCGATGTTTCTGGAATTCACCGAGCCATTGCGGCGGATGGGGCACGAAGTTGAAACCTTCGATCACGTCAACCTCTGCGGCACGATCGGCCCCGCCGAATGCGGCGCTGCCTTCGAGCGGGAGATCCGCGGCGGGGGATACGACCTGGTATTCTACCAGACCGGCGGGCGCGACTTCATGGAACGTCAGGCGATCGCCAACGCCGCCCGGTATGCACCCATCGTGGCATGGAACAGCGACGACGACTGGCAATGGGACACTTACTCGCGGCACATCGCCCCCTGCTTCACGCGGATGATCACCACTTATCCGCATGTTTATGAGGCGAACCGCGGCGCATTCCCCAATCTTCTCCTGAGCCAATGGGGCTGCCTGGAAACCTATGCGGACTTTGCCCGCCCCAAGGACTTGAATTTCACTTTTGTCGGCCAGGTCTATCGCACTCGCGTCAATGAGCTTCGGCACCTTCGGCGCGAGGCGGGGCTGAAAGTATTCGGCCTGGGATCATTGAGAGTCAAATTCGGAATATTCAACAATCGCAAATTCCGAAATATTGCCGCAAAGCTGGCCCCGGCGACCAACCGGTGCTGGCCTTCCCGGAACTCCATTCACTCTGGAATCGCACGCGGATTTCCTACACGCCGCTCGGCGGCAGCACGAATCCGTCGATGCTGCAGATCAAGGGACGAGTCTTTCAGATGGGACTGTCCGGCACGCTGATGCTGGCCCAATCCTGCGAAGCGATGAAGCGCTACTACGAGCCGGGCAAAGAATTCATTTCGTATGACAGCCCGGAGGATTGCATTGAAAAAGTTCGCTTCTACCTCATGCGCGAGGGGCTGAGGCAAAGGATCGCACAGGCCTACGCCGACCGGACTCGGGGCGAGCATCTGTGGGACCATCGCTTCACGCGGATCTTCCGCGATCTTGGGTTGGAGCCGACGCCGGCTGTCGCCAACCGAAACGGACCGATCGAAGTGAGCTTTTACGGCCAACCCGCCCCCGC
Source organism: uncultured Phycisphaerales bacterium (assembly GCA_963754335.1). Classification (GTDB taxonomy): domain Bacteria; phylum Planctomycetota; class Phycisphaerae; order Tepidisphaerales; family Tepidisphaeraceae; genus JBBSDP01. The sequence continues at coordinate 83,048 of CAVWFQ010000002.1, read as the reverse complement.
CAAACCGGTCTGGATAATCTGATGTGCGGCATCTCCGTCATACTCCCCGGCAGTGCGGTTCAGACGCCTCCGTTTGCGATCGATCGGATGACCGCCGCGCTCGCGCACCGCGGCCCCGATGGATCGGAATGCGTGCGCCTTCCCGGCTGCCATCTGGGGCACCGCCGGCTCGCAATCCTCGACCCAGCCGGCGGCGCTCAGCCCATGTCCGATCCGACCGGCCGATTCTGGATCGTTTTTAACGGCGAAATTTACAACCATCCTGAACTGCGCCGCGAGCTGGAAGCGCGCGGCCACGCGTTCCGCACCCGCTCCGACACGGAAGTGCTTCTGGCGGCCTGCATGGAATTCGGCGAAAGGGTCGTCGATCGGATCCAGGGGCAATTTGCATTCGCCCTGTGGGATGCCCTCGAGCAGACGCTGTTTGCCGCCCGCGACCGCTTCGGAGAAAAGCCGCTGTATTGGGCGCGATCCACCGCCGGGCATCTGCTGCTCGCCTCGGAAATCAAGGCGATTCTCGCCAGCGAACTGATCGATCCGCAGATCGATCCTGTTTCGGTTGATGCATATCTCGGCCTTTTTTATGTTCCGCCGGACCGGACCATCTACAGTAACGTGCAAACGCTCGCGCCGGCTCACGCGGCTGTCTGGGACGGAGACTCGTTTCGATCCTGGCGGTATTGGCAGCCGCGACTGTCCGTTTCAACGACCGATGAAGACGAAGCGGCGCAGCGTGTGCGAACGCTTCTATCGCGCGCGATCGAACGGCAGATGTTGGCCGATGTACCCGTCGGCGCGTTCCTCAGTGGCGGGCTCGATTCCAGCACCATCGTTGCGTTGATGAGCGTGCTTCAGCCGGAACCGGTGCGCACCTTTTCGGTGGGCTTCGGTAATCTGATCAATGAGCTTCCCTTTGCGCGTGAGGTCGCGACCGCATATTCAACGCAACATCATGAATTACAGATGGAGATCGACGTCGCTTCGTGTCTGGACGAGATGATGGGAGTCTACGATGAGCCATTCGGCGATTCGTCCAACATCCCCACCTATCTGGTCTCTTCGCATGCGCGCCAGCACGTCAAAGTCGTCCTGAGCGGCGACGGAGGAGACGAAATCTTCGGCGGATACGACCACTATCTCCCCTTCTTAGCCGCTTGCGGCTTCGCGAAGCAGCCAGCACAAAGCCTGACAGAACTATCCCACCCCTCCCTAAACGCCTCAGACCGCGCCACCCTCTGGACCCCCGACCCCCAACCCCGCGCCTTCGACCACCTCCGCGCCCGCTACACGAACGACAGCGCCTTCGCAGGAATCGACCGCGCCCTTTTCTTCGACCTGGAGTGCTATCTCCCCGGCGACATCCTGGTGAAGGTCGATCGCGCCGCCATGGCACATGGCCTGGAAACCCGTGCGCCGTTTCTCGATGTCGAACTGGTGGAATTCGTCCTGGGCCTTCGGCAACAACTTCGTTTCGGCAACGGCCGCCTCAAACATCTTCTTCGCACCGCGTGCGAGACGCTCTGGCCCCCCTCGGTTCGCGCCCGCGGCAAACAGGGATTCGGCGCCCGGTCCGCGCCTGGCTCGAGAAACCCGAAATTCAATCGCTCTGGAATCACGCGAGCCGCGCTGATGGACCTTTGTGCGCACTCTTGCCCGGTGTGCCGAACGCAAAGGCCACGCTGCGCCCGCAGCGTAAGTGGACATTACTCTGTCTGGCCCGCTGGCTGGAAACGAGAACATCATGCCTCGCAACCCTGTCGTAAGCGTTTTGATGTCCGTCTACAACGATGACCGCTTTCTCAAGGCGGCCGTCGAAAGCATCCTCGCGCAAACGTATGCCGATCTTGAATTTGTCATCGTGGATGACGGTTCCTCCGACGGAACGGCGGAGATCCTGCGCAGTTTCAAGGACGATCGGATCAAGATCGCCGTCAGCAAACGGAACTGGGGCCTCACGGCATCATTAAACCGCGGGTTGAGAAGCTGCCGCGGCCGGTTCCTCGCGCGAATCGATTCGGACGATATCGCCGACCCGCAGCGCATCCGCCGACAGGTCGATTTCCTGGAAAAACGCGCCGACGTCGGAATCGTCGGCTCATCCCGGCTGCTGGTCGATGAATCGGGTCAAATTGTCGGCCGATCCAATCCGCCGACCGATGATCTGGCGATTCGGTGGAAATCACTTCTGGGAAATCCCTTCGGCCATCCGACGGTCATGTTGCGAATGGAACTGCTGAAGCGTTACCGGCTCCAATACGACCGTTCCTATCGCACCGCGCAGGATTACGAATTGTGGACGCGCCTTCTGCGGGTCACCCGCGGGGCGAATCTCCAGGAGCCGCTGGTTCACTATCGATTGCGGAACGGCTCACCGCGAACCGACAGGACAAAGCAACTCGATTGCCACGATCGGATCGCCGCCCTGGCGATCCGCCGGCTGCTCCCGGAATTCCCGCTCACCGACGAACAGGTCCGCAACCTGCGCGGCCGCTATGGCGGCTGGAGCGTTCGCGATGTCGCGATGAATCAACTCGATCCGGTCTGGCGGCAATTGTACCTCTCGATGTTCGACGCATTCGGAGTCGCGTTCGGGTATGAACCGAGCCTGATGCCGCTGCGCTGGCAGGTACGATGGAACGTGATGCAGCCGGCAGCGTAAGAGGAGCCGCGCACGAAGTAAGCGGGAAAGTTCGCTGGTTTACTGAGTACTTTCCCGCTTACTTCGTGCGCGGCTCTTTTTCTGTTCGCTTTGCCTAAAATTGCCCATCGGCTAATTTCTATGCCTCTCGTTCACGATCGCTGCATCTGCCTTCGCAAAACCGAATACAGCGAAACCTCGCAAATACTGACGCTCTTTTGCGCGAGCACGGAATCGTTCGCGTCATTGCCAAGGGCGGCACATCGGCGGACTAAAGCCGGAGCCAGCCGGTTCGACGGCGGCGTCGACTTTCTCGATGTCGGCGCGGCGGTCTTCACGCACGATCCCGGCCGCGAACTGGCCACGCTGACCGAATGGCGGCTCCTCGAAGGACATCTGGAACTTCGTCTTTCGTTGCGCGGAATCTACCTGGGCTTATACGCCGCCGAACTCGTAAGCCGACTGATCGAAGAACACGATCCTCACCCGCAATTGTTCGATCGTCTCGAAACCGTCTGGCAGGACCTTGCCACCTCACGGCGCGAAGAGACGTTCCTCGCATTCGAGTTGGAGATGCTGCGCGAATGCGGTTACCTGCCGGAACTGTGGGTCTGCGCCGAATGTGGCTCCGACGCTCAGCGGTGGGAAATGAGCTTTTTTTCCCCCGCGCGGAGCGGCGTGATCTGTCGTAATTGCGAAGCGGCTATACCGGATCGGGCATCCATCAACGCACGGCTGCTTCGGCTTCTGCATACGATTCTGCGTCCGCCGCGCGTGAACGGCGTTCCGCCGCGACTTCCGCAACTCACACGACACCAGACCGACCCGCTCAATCGAATGCTCGCCGATCACGTCGAGCACACGCTCGGAAAGCGATTGCGGATGAGGAAATACGTCGTGGATTAAGTCCCTCCAGGTTGGCGCGGCTTGGTGGTTACCCTACAATCCGCCCCCATGCGATGGAGCAGCATTCTGGCGGGGTGGGCGCTCGTGGCCGGGATGGCCGCGACAGCATCGGCGGAAAAGAAAGTATCGGAGTACTCGGGCCACGGACAATGGCACGATATAGCGCCGACCGTTCCGGCCAATCAGCCGATAGCCAATCCGGTTCTGGATCAAGTGCAGCGCCTGCTCGATGTCGGTCGACCTGATGATGCTCATGACATCCTCAAGCCGTGGATGAAAGCCAATCCCAACGCGCCGGATCGGGATCGCGCGGTTTTCCTGCTGGCGGATGTTTACTACCGGGAAGGGAGCCGCGACCGGTTCAAAGCCTTCTATTTTCTCGACGAGCTGATGGACAAATATCCCGCCAGCCGTTTTTACGGCCCGGCGCTGGCGAAGCAATACCAGATCGCCGACGAATATTTGAACGGCTACAAGAATTCCTTTCTGGGCCTGCACGTTCTTTCGGCGGAAGATGAAGCGATTGAAATGCTCTACCGCATCCAGGAGCGCTCGCCGGGCTCGGCGCTGGCCGAGCGGTGCTTCTGCGAACGGCGGATTATTACTTTCGCACATCGCAGTTCGACCTGGCGGGAGACGCTTACGCGTCGTACGTACGGAGTTATCCGCGCAGCGCCGAGGTCCCTTACGTGAAGCTGCGGGAAGCCTTCTCTTCGTTGGCGCAGTTTCGCGGCTCGCGCTACGATGCAACGCCCCTGCTCGACGCCCGGTCCCAATTCCAGGAGATCATCGACAAATACCCGGACCTGGCCACCGAAGAGAACGTGCCCGAACGGATTGTGCGCATTGACGACACGTTGGCGCACAAGCTTGTCTATATCGCCGATTTCTACACCCGCACGCACCATCCTGCCGCGGCGGTGTATGTCTATCGGTCGTTAATCGAAACGTATCCGAACTCCCGCGATGCGCAGACTGCGCGGATTGCGCTGACAACCTTTCCCCGCTCCGCGCTGGATCAGCCGCCGGCCGCGCCTTCCGTTTCGATCGCGAAACAGCCGACTTCGCGCCCGTCGGGATCCTTCGGCCCTTGAGACGGCGGGGGAATATTTCTGCCGATGACCCAACCGTATTACCAGCACGTGCCGTATGCCTCGCCGGGAGTGAAGCCCCCGCGTCGATTCGGCCGAGGGTTGTTTGGATGGGTGTTGTTCATCGTCCTGGGGTTGATGCTTTTCACGCTTTTGCGGCAGCAGCGGAATGTTTACCAGCCAATCAGTCTCAGCGATTTCTATTCATCCCTCCTCGACGGGAGAGTCAGTAAGATAACTATCGAATCAGATGAGGTCACCGGCCGGTATCTGCCCTTAGGCAGCGCGACTACAACCTTCAGCACCTATTTTCGCGTGGAATTGCCGCCGGGCACCGGGAGCAATTGGGCGTTCTGCCAGTGGGTCCTCGAGAACCGTCACGGAGCCGTGATCAATGCTGAAGCAAATAATAATCTTCTCCTGCAGTTCGTCCTTCCCCTGGTCCCGTGGTTGTTGATCTTCGGTTTTATCTGGTTTTTTGTTTTACGCGGGTTACGCAAGGTTGCGCCCGCGAAGAACGCGGGGCCGGTGGAGGTCGTGATCCTCAACCCGCCGTACGCGCAATCTTCCGCTCCGCAAACCGCTCCCGGGGGTCAGACCATTTCAAGCCTGCTGATGATCGCCATTTCGTCGATGGTGCTCGTCTCCGGCTGCGGCTACCAGCAAAGCGGGAGCATGGAGAATGCGGCCGGGTACCAGAACCACACGCTCTTTCGTGACGATGTGCAAACGGTGGCCGTCCCGATTTTCACCAATCGCACCTATTACCGCGGCGTCGAGTTCGGGCTTACCAAGGCGGTGATCAACCAACTTGAGGGCCAATCCCCGTACAAAGTGGTGCCGCGCGAACGGGCGGACACCATTCTTACCGGGGAAATCGAGCGCGTCGTCGTTCACACCACCAGCGAAAGCTTCACGAGCGGGTTGCCGCAGGATCAGCGATATCTGATCACCGTCGGATTCACGTGGAAAGACCTGCGGACGGGAAAGATCCTCGTCGAGCGGCACCAGTTCGAGCAGACGGCCACCTGGTATCCGACCCTCGGCGAGGGCCAACGTGTCGCCCAGGAGGAATCGATCGAGCGCCTCGCCCTTGCGATCGTGCAGGAGATGCAGGCGGATTGGGGAAAGCCGTGAGTGATTTGTGGGCGCCGGTCGAGGGGATCGTCCGATAGTTGTCGGCCGTACGTTGAATCGCGGCTGACGGCACGATCAACCGGCCGCCGGGGCTTTCGGGACGAGGCAGCTAGAAAATGGGACTTGTGCGACCTTATGATGTAGTCGAACGTAGATACAGGAGCCGGCCCCAACCGGGTGGCGCGGCCCTGCATGTAACCTTGCCCCCAGGTCCTTCGGGAGGCTGAAAAGGAAATGTATGTCTGATCAAAAGCCAGAACGGCCTCAGTCGCCCAAAAATCGCCGGCCCGGCGTTCCCAACGGCGGGCTCAAATTCGGACGCGGACTTTTTGGGTGGGTGCTGTTCGGCGCGCTGGCCATCATGCTCTTCGTACTGCTCCGGCAGCAGCGCAATCAAACCACCACCATCGCGCTCAACGAGTTCTTCAACGAGCTCAAGCTGGGCAAAGTGGACAAAGTAACCATCGAACAGGACGAAGTCTCCGGCAAGTTCGTCGAAGCCCGGCCGATCGTCAGCGTTACGGGGGGAAAGGTCACCTGGTTCCGTACGCCGATCCCCAGTGGCATGGGAAGCACAAGCTGGGATTTCGTCAAGAACATCATCGATACCGCCGGCGCGTGGCCCACGAAGGTCGAGGTTGAAAACAACAACAATCTGATCCTCCAGTTCGTCCTTCCATTGATTCCCTGGCTCCTGATCTTCGGCTTTATCTGGTTCTTCGTCTTCCGCCAGCTTCGAAACAGCGCCGGCGCGGGGGGTATGCTTGGAAACTTCGGAAAGAGCCGGGCCAAAATTACCAGTAAGGAACACACCAACGTCACCTTCGACGATGTGGCCGGCATCGAAGAGGCCAAGGAAGAGGTGATGGAAATCGTCGAGTTCCTGAAAAATCCCAAGAAGTTTCAGCGGCTCGGCGGGCGAATTCCCCGCGGCGTGCTGCTGGTGGGTGAGCCGGGAACCGGCAAGACCCTGCTCGCCAAGGCCATCGCCGGCGAAGCGGATGTTCCCTTCTTCAGCATTTCCGGCTCGGACTTCGTGGAGATGTTCGTCGGCGTGGCGCATCACGCGTCCGCGACCTGTTCAAGCAGGCCAAAGACAACAGTCCGTGCATCATCTTCCTCGACGAAATTGACGCGGTGGGTCGTCGTCGCGGCAGCGGATTCAGCAGTGGCGGGCATGATGAACGCGAACAGACGCTCAACGCCATACTCGTCGAGATGGATGGTTTTGAAACCAACGACCAGGTCATCGTCTGCGCCGCCACCAATCGTGTGGACGTGCTCGATCCGGCCCTGACGCGGCCGGGGCGCTTCGATCGGCAGATCTACGTTCCCCTCCCCGACATCAAGGGACGCATGGAGATCCTTCGCGTCCACAGCCGGAAGGTGAAACTCGGGCCCAATGTCGACCTGATGCGCCTGGCCCGGGCCACGCCGGGGTTCAGCGGCGCCGATCTGGCGGCCATCATCAATGAGTCCGCGCTGGGAGCGACCCTCGCCGGCAAGGAATACATCGAACAGGACGATCTGGAAGAGGCGCGCGACAAGGTGCGCTGGGGCCGGGCGGCAAAAGCCGCGTGATCGACGAAAAAGACAAGCTTGCGACCGCCTACCACGAGGCAGGCCATGCCGTCGTCCAGCAATTGACCAAGGACGCGGACCCGATCCACAAAGTCACGATCATTCCGCGCGGAAATTTCGGCGGAGCCACCATGGCCCTTCCTGAAAAGGATCGCAGCAACCTGTCTCGAAAATGGTGCGTAGCCACGATGAAGACCTGCTTCGGCGGGCGAATCGCCGAGGAGATGTTCTGCGGGGACGTGAACACCGGCGCGTCCGGCGACATCCGTCAGGCGACCAGCCTCGCCCGGAGAATGGTTCGCGACTGGGGCATGAACGATCGGCTCGGATTCGTCTTCTACGGCGAAGATGACTCCCGACCCGGCATGATGGATTTCGGCGGAATGGGCGCCGGGCGCGAATACTCCGAGGAAATCGCCAAGGCGATCGACGAGGAAGTCAAGAAGCTCATTGACAACCTCTACGAAGAAACCCGCAAACTCCTGGAGACCAACAAGGACCGCGTCGAAGCAGTCGCCAAGGCGCTCATGAAGTACGAGACCCTGGACGCGGGAGACATCGACCGCATCATGCGCGGCGAAAACCTCACCAAGCCGACCGTCACCGACCTGCTGGAAAAAGAACAGAGCCGGCGCGGAACCGTGATTCAGCCGGGCGCGACTGATAGTGAGCCGGACGTGAGGCTCGGCGGTGGACCGCTACCAGCGCCCGGGTAGGGAAATTCCAAGGTCCAAAGACCAAAGCCCAAAAAATCTCAAAGACCAAAGAAGAAAATCCCAAACAGGAGCGCGTCCGGTTGCGCTCCTGTTTGGAATTTTTCCCTTTGGAGTTTGGAATTTTTTTTGGGCTTTGGTGCTTGGGCTTTGGAATTTAGAGCGGTCGGCCCATCCCGCGCATCAATGCATTTGCGCTAACAATCGGTTATGATCGGCCCCGCGCGCTTCCCCGGAGGTTTTGTGGCTCAGGCGGACATCCTCATTGCAGACGAACGGCTCCTTCCCCAGGCGGTGGAGTCGTACAACATGATCTTTCGGCCACGTCGGGAGGTCGATTTCTTCAAGCGACGCTTCATGGGGCGGTACAATGCGCTGACCTTGCTCGCGCGGATGGACGAAAAGCCCGTCGGGTTCTGGATCGGATTCGAGCTTAAGCCGGGCATGTTTTACCACTGGCTCGGGGCGGTTTTGCCGGACCTGCGGCGGCATGGGGTGGGGCGCCAGTTGCAGGAGGCGCAGCAGGCGTGGGCCAAAGATCACGGATATGAATACATCCGTTGCGAGTGCATGAATCACCAGCGCGAATTCATTCACTTCGCTGTGAATCTGGGTTACGACATCGTCGGAATCCGCTGGGATTCGACGCACGCCGATAACCTTATTGTTTTTGAAAAGAATTTGATCGAGTGATCTGGCGGGTTCGTCGAAACGAGTCAGTCCGCGTCGGCGACGCATTCTTCGGTACTGGCGTTTTCAGACTGGCTGTGCTGAGCGACCGCGGGCGCAGGCAAACCACGTTGCCGCAAGTGCAGGTCTTCGTGCTGCACCCAGCCCAGACACCAGACACCGCCGATGATTCCACCCACCATCGTGGTGTACGATATTCTGACGAACATCTCCCACATAGAGGAAGCATCGACGCGAACGATGGACCGTTTAACCTGCAACCCGAGTTGGGAGCTTCCTCGGGATATTCATGGACGCTGAGTCCTTTAATCGCTGGCTGCTCGATCCTCGGCGCCCGACGCTGGTAATGGGCATCCTCAATTTAACGCCCGATAGCTTCAGCGACGGGGGACAGTTCAACCAGTTGGACGCGGCCGTTGCCCGCGCCGAGTCGATGGCGGCGGACGGAGCCGACTGGATCGACATCGGCGGCGAATCAACGCGGCCCGGAGCCAAGCGACTGAGCGCAGAAGAACAGCTCGGCCGTCTTTTGCCGGTGCTCAAAGCCGTCGTGGGCCGCTGCAACACGATCTGTTCGATTGATACGACGCTCGCGCGCGTGGCGGAGGCGGCGCTCGATGAAGGGGTGCAGATCGTCAATGATATTTCCGCCGGTCGGGACGACCCGGCAATGTTCCCCCTCCTGGCAAAGCGTGGCGCGCCAGCGGTGCTGATGCATATGCAGGGACAACCAGCCACCATGCAGCTTGCGCCACGTTACCGGGAAGTCATTTCACAGGTCAGGGATTTCCTTACAGAGCGGATCGCGGCGGCGGTGCAATCCGGGATCGACTCGGCGCGGCTGCTCATCGATCCGGGGATCGGATTCGGCAAGACGACTGAACACAATCTGGAAATATTGCGGCGTCTGGAGGAGTTCAAATCAATCGGACGCCCATTGGTTTTGGGGACGAGCCGCAAAAAATTCGTCGCCGAATTGACCGGTGAGCAGGATCAGCGAAGGATTTTCGGAACGGCGGCGACGACGGCGTGGGGAATCGCCAACGGAGCGGACGTCGTGCGTGTCCATGATGTTGCAGCGATGTCTCAAGTGGTGCGGATGGTCGGGGCGATACAGAATAAGGAGCCACCGCCAGGTGTCGGGTGCATGACGGATTCGGCTGCCCAACAGATTTCCCCCTCTCCCGGTACTCCGGGAGAGGGCGCGGGGTGAGGGTCCTCAACGCGCGATACGGATGACCCTCACCCCAACCCTCTCCCAGAGTACTGGGAGAGGGGGAAAGAACTCTGCCGCCGATTCTGTCACGCACCCCCCAGGCGTCGCCACTTGACAATCGACGCGTTTGCGCGATCGTTGCCGGTGCCGCTGCCTGCGGGACGGAATTCGAAGGACTCAGTCGAAGTCGGGGTCAAAAATTTGTCGTAATGCGTGGCGGCCTTCCGCTGGACCGGTGGAGTGGCGGTAAACCTCAATGCACGGTGATCTGTTCAACATCGCGAGCTTCCTGCGTGCCTTCCGCACCTATCCCTGGTGGCAGGTCACGGTGGAATTGCTGCTTATCGGGCTGGTGGTTTACTGGGTCGTCAGGTTTCTGCGCGGCACCCGCGGGGCCCGCATGCTTCGCGGAATCGCCTTCATCCTGATCGGGCTCTATCTCGTCGTTCATGTGCTCGGGTCGGTTTTCGGGTTCAACCGGCTTGATTTTCTCTACAGCCGATTTCTCGTCTTCGCCTCATTTGCGGTGGTCGTCGTCTTTCAACCTGAACTGCGCCGCGCCCTGATGCGGCTGGGTGAAACGCGGCTGTTCCGTGGATGGTCAAATCAGATCAATGAGGAAATCGAGGCCCTGGTGGAATCCGCCATCTTCTGCTCGAGGCGGAAGATCGGCGCACTGATCGCCGTCGAGCGCGAAGTGGGGCTGGGCGGCATCGCCGAGAGCGGCACACGGTTGAACGCGGATTTGTCGGCGGACCTTCTCAACACCATCTTCTGGCCCAACTCCCCCCTGCACGATCTGGGTGTCGTCATCAGCGGCGGCCGAATCGCGTATGCCGGGGTGCAATTTCCACTGGCCGAAAGCGGAGAGCTGGAACGCGAGCTGGGAAGCCGCCACCGCGCCGCCGTCGGCATGAGCCAGGAGAGCGACGCCGTGGTGATTGTCGTTTCGGAAGAAACTGGCGACGTGAGCATTGCCGAGCGCGGGCAGCTCATCCGCAAATTGACGCCGGACGGGCTTCGCGATCTGTTGACTGAATTGCTGTCCAAAGGAACTGGCCCCTCCCTTCGCCTGGTCGCATAAACGAGAGAGTGATGGACGACGCTGAACACGACGACATTCCCGAGATGAAATCGCGGGCACTCCCGCCCGGCGGATTTCGCCCACTGACCTGGGCGCAAATCGCCGCGGGTTTGCAGGCATGGGCGCGGCGCACGTTCGCCCCAACGTCGCTGCTGAGCGGCCTCAAATCCCTGGCTTGGGTCGCGCCTCTCTCGGTGCTGATCTGGATCTATGCCGAGCGAGAGCAGGTCGCCCAGAACGTTCCGATTGCCTTTGCCGTACAGGTGAAAAGCCTGGATCCGAGCCGGGTGGTGCGCCTGACGGATCCGGTCGACGGCAAGCTCCGCGCCGACTTTTCCGGGCCACAGGGGGGTATGGACCAGGTCCGCGGCAAGCTGGAAGCCGGGCTTCCCATCACGATTGAACTGAGCGACGGCGAGCTCACACCCGGCGCTCATCCCATTCTCGCCACGCGCGTCAATCAGGACCCGATGCTGGTGAAAAACGGCATCTCCGTCTCCAACTCCATTCCCAACGAGATCAGCATCTTCGTTGACAAGCTGGAAGAAACGACGCTAGACCTTCAGGCCCCCCCTGACGCCAAGAACATTGTCGGCACCCCCACTTTCGAACCACGAAAGATCAAGGTGGTGGCACCCCATACCGTGCTGAACAGCGCCCGCCAGCATGGGAAGCTCATCGCCTATGCTGATCTGGATTCGATCCACCAGGCGCTCGATCCGGGAACACATGATCTGCCATCGGTGCCGGTTGTGGTGACCCTGAACGATGCGAACCTCACCTTTTCCCCGTCGAGCGTTTCAGCTCATTACGATGTGAAGCGTTCGGACGTGAGCTACACCATTCCCGCCATTCCCGTCTGGGTGATCTATCCGCCGGGCGTCGAGGACAAGTACAAGGCGGAATATGAGCCATTTCTGGCCAATGTCACGGTGATCGGCCCGGAAGAGCAGATCAAGGCGATGCGCGACCCCAGCTTCGAGCCGAAGCCCAAGGCCATGTTCGAGGTGAAGCCGGACGACGTGAACAACGACGGCCCGCATGAACGAGCCCTTCGATTCGACCTTCCCTTCCCCGGCCAGGTCCATGTCAGCCCGGAAGATGAAAAGCGAACGGTGTCGTTCAAGCTGAATGAACGGCACGCGGCGGAGTGACGGACATTCTTGTCCGTCCAGGAGACAGACATTCCTGTCTGTCGCGAAACGGTTGACTCTCATTATGCGTTTACGCGTCCAATCGGCGGGCGGGTATGCCCGCACTCATAAACGCGTGACAGACAGGAATGTCTGTCCTCCGTTCGCAATGCTACAATCCTGGCATGGAAGACTGGCAATCCTACGTTGAATCGCTGGGGCGGTCGGCACGCCGGGCCTCTGAACAACTGGCGACCTTGAGCGGCCAGTCCCGCGCGACGGCGCTATCACGGATCGCGAACGCCATTCGCGCGACTCGCGAGGAATTGATCAGCGAGAATTCAAAAGATATTCGGGCCGCCGAAGCGGCCGGCCTGGCGCCGGCGCTCGTCGCGCGGCTCAAGCTGAATGACAAGCGCATCGCCGCGATGGCTGACGGCGTCGATCAGATCGCCTCTCAGATCGATCCGGTCGGGCAGATCATCGAGGGTTATGTCCGGCCCAACGGGTTGCGAATCCAGAAAGTGCGCGTGCCGCTGGGCGTCGTGCTCTTTTTCTACGAGAGCCGCCCCAACGTCACCAGCGACGCCGCGGCCCTCTGCCTCAAGAGCGGAAACGCGATCATCCTGCGCGGCGGAAAAGAGGCGATTCATTCCAACCGGGCGATCGGCAAGATCATCGCCGAGGGATTGAAAGCGGCCGATATCGATCCGGCTGCCGTCCAGCTTGTCGAATCGACCGACCGCGCTCTCGTCCCCCATCTGCTGAAACTCGACCGCTACATCGATCTGGTGATCCCGCGCGGCGGAGAAAGTCTGATCCTGCGCCGTCGTCAAGGATTCCACGATTCCTGTCCTGAAACATTTCACCGGCAACTGTCACATTTATGTTGACGCCGGCACGCAGGGCATGGAGCGGCAGGTGCGCGACATTTGCATCAACGCCAAGACCCAATACCCCGGCGGGGCTGTGTGCAACGCCGTCGAGAAAATCCTGGTGCATCAGGAGGTCGCCTCTTCCCTGCTTCCGAAAATCTGCGCCGACTTGGCGTCGAAGGGCGTTGAGATTCGCGGCGATGAACGAACGCGGGCGTTATTTCCCTCGGCGCAGCCGGCCGACGAAAGCGATTGGCCGACGGAGTACCTCTCCCTCATTGTCGCGGTCAAGGTGGTCGATTCGCTCGACGAGGCTGTCGCCCATATAAACCGCTATGGAAGCCGGCATACCGATGCGATTCTCACCCCATCGCTGGAGAGCGCTCGGGCTTTTTCCCAGCGGGTCGACAGCGCCAGCATCATGATCAACGCCAGCACGCGTTTCGCCGACGGCGGAGAATACGGTTTGGGCGCGGAGATCGGCATCAGCACCGATAAACTGCATTCGCGCGGACCAATGGGAGCCACCGATCTGACGACCAGCAAATGGATCGTGAGCGGCGATGGGCACGTGCGATAGCTCCGGAATGTCCTGCGCAACCCCTCTTTTTCCCCGGGCTTTCCAATCTTCCTTTTGAATTTGCCGACCGCCCATTCCTGGTTCATTGTGACGAACCAGGAGACGCAGTGGAAACCAACAAAAAATCAGCTCCCATCACCCAACGCCCTCTCATTCAAAGCGTTCGCACGCCGATCACCCATCCAGCGGCTCGCAAATCCGCCAAGGCGGCGGATCACCCCGTGGAAGCCGATGCCCGGCCGGACTCCTTACTCGAAGAGCCTGAGCGATGGGACGGCATGTCATAGGAAACGATGAAGTGAAGACGGGAGAAGCGTTCATCGTTCATCGTTCCGACTTCATCGTTTCCTCTTTCCTCTAGATATTCCCCACACACGTCCGATAATGAAGAAGTGGCAGGGAGGCCACCTCTTGGCTGACGTTCTCGAGCAATCTGAAGTAGACGCGCTCCTTGCCGCTGTGGATAGCGGCCAGGTGCCCCAGGAAAACACGCGCCAGATTTTTGGCCCGAATGGCGGCGGCTCAAGCAACGTCGACGTCCAGACCTACGACTTCAAACGCCCCGAACGCGTTTCAAAAGATCAGATGCGGGCTCTGGAAGGCCTGCACGAAGGGTTTGGACGAAACTTCGGAGCCGCTTTATCCGGCTATCTCCGAACGATCATCGAAGTCTCGGTGGCCCGAATCGAGCAGCTCACCTACAGCGAATTCATACATTCTCTTCCCAACCCGACCTGCTTCAATCTTCTCAAAGCCGAGCAGCTCGACGGACAGCTTTGTCTGGAAATCAGTCCGCTGATCATCTATCCGATCATCGACCGGCTTCTGGGGGGAAGCAACGCCGATCTCTTTATCCCGCAGCGCCCGCTCACGCAGATCGAGCAACGGCTCGTACAGCGCATTACCGATCGCGCGACCCAATATCTCTCGGAAGCCTGGAGCAATCTCACGCCGGTAACGTTCAGCGTGCAGGATTTTGAAAGTAATCCGCAGTTGGTGCAGATCGTGCCCCCCAACGAAACGGTGGTGGTCGTCGGTTTCGAGCTGAAAATGGGGAATCGCGCCGGCACCATGAGTTTGTGCATTCCGTACAACGTCATCGAGCCGATCATGGGTGTGCTGGCGGCCCAGAACTGGTTCAGCTACGTGCGCAAGGGGGGCCAGGAAGATCAATCGCGCAAGCTGACGCGAAACGTGCAAAATGCGCCGGTCGAAGCGCGCGTCTACCTCGCCCAGACGACAATTCGGCTCGATGAGCTTCTCTCGCTCAAAGTCGGAGATGTCATCACCACCGATAAGGACAGCGCGCGGGATGTGCTGATTCAAGTTGAAGGTCGCAACAAGTTTGTCGGCCAGATCGGACAATTCCGCGGAAGCCGGGCGGTGCGGATCACGCGGCAATGCCCGCTTCCCGAACTGAGCAAGCTGGAAAAGAGCGGAGAGGGATCATGACGCGCGCCGTCAGCGCCGGACATGTCGAAGCGGTGCCCAAGGCGTCCGGCGGATACCTGGAACGCTCGGAAGCGCCATTGGCCAGTCTCATCCTCCTGCTGCCGCTGATCATCGCTTACGAAGTGGGAACGCAGTTTTTCACCTCCGCCGCTCAACACGGCCACGATCAGCAGATCATCGCATTTACTCTTCTTCAGCAGTTTTTCCATTTTTTTGGCGCAACCGGGCGCCATCTGCCGGCATTGGCCGTGATTGGCGTTTTGCTGACCTGGCACATCGCACGAAAGGATCCGTGGCGGGTTGAGGTGGGAACGCTCATATGCATGGGAATTGAAAGCCTGATCATGGCCGTACCCTTGCTCCTCTTCGGATATGTGCTTGCTCGCTACTTTCCATTGTCCGCCGCCAATCGAGGACCCGGCGATTTGCTTATAATGTCTTTTGGGGCCGGCATTTATGAAGAGTTTTTCTTCCGTCTTGCGATTTTCACGGTTCTCAGCCTGTTCTTACGCGACCTGTTAAAGATCGACAGGGCACCGGCAAATCTACTGATCGTGGTCATTTCGGCGATTCTCTTCTCTGCATACCATTACTTGAGTCCGGTTGAGCATTTCGTCTGGCGAACCGCGCTCTTCCGAACAGTTGCAGGCATCTTTTTTGGCCTCCTCTTTTTGCGCGCGGATTTGGCATAACGGCTGCATCACACTGCGCTTATGATATCATTGCGACCATGATGTAAGCGCTCCGAACAGATCAGCTGGAATTTATTGCGTGTTTTTTTTTGCGCGACCCCTATAATCTAGTTCTAATCTCGGTTTCGCAGTGTGCGGACCCCGATTTAAGAGCGGCGGGCGTAGGCCAGTAATGGATGATTGGCTTGCTCCCTTTTTTCGTTACCAAAAAGTGAGCAGTTTGCCGGCCGTGGCGTATTACCTTGGACGGATTGAAACTCCGTTTCCTTAGCCGAGGAGCCTTTGAGCTTCTCTAGAAAGAGCATGGAAGCTATATGAGCAACCGAACCAAACAACGTCGATCTGGCGGCTTAACGCTGCTGCTTTACCAGCGCGCTCTCCACCCCGAGCTTTTCAAGATTCATGGCACCGAGCAGGTCAGCCGCCGCGCCTACGAGGCGGATATCTGGCTGGTGGAAGGTGGACATGTAATCACCTTCACCTCGGGAAAGAACATTCTGACGGAAGTCATTTCCACACAACATGATCCGTTGCTCGACCGCAATGTCCTGCAGTCGATTCCGTGTCGCGGCGAAAAGTATCATGAAATGACAGTCGCGGGAAACATCCGTTACATGATCAGCACGCAGGAAGAGCAGTTGACCCAGACGCTCTACGATGCAACGCGCCACGAAATTTCAACTTACGCCGGCAAGCGCGAGTTGATGAGCTACGACCAGCCCCCCACCGCCGACGGCGGCGGGTTCCTGAGCGTGCTCGATATCGAGCGGCGCAGCCATGAATTGCTCGTGCAGAGCTTCCACCTCTACGACGAAAGCCTGATGGTCATCAAGACGCAGGCGATCATCGAAGTTGCGAAAAACAACTGAACGATTGCAATCCTGAAATCGAAAAAGCCCGGCGCGGAGCCGGGCTTTTTTCGTTTGATGCGCTTCCCCCCGTAAGAGCAAAATAGACCGCAGCATCTGTCATGCTGAAGGTACTCCGAAGGATCTACGCGGTAGTAAAAACCATGCAGATCCCTCGGATTACCTCGGGATGACAGTCCGCTTGCTTTTCAGCTCGCGGGTGTGGCGCAGCCACATGACGGAACTACTCCGGTGCGTTCGCCTCAGCCTCTTCAATCTCCTCGGCGGGCTTCCAGACCGTTTCGATTCGAGCGAGGATGTCGTCGGTTGGCTTGCGATCGTAGATGAAATCGTCGAGCCGGAAGCTTCCCAGCGTTCCGTCAGGCAATTCGTAATCGACGTAGGCGATTCCCTTGCGATCCCATTTTGATTTGTCCACATCACGTATCGCTTCCAGCGGCACCGGCGGATGGCCGGGAATGCTGAGCACGTTGCCGCTCAGCCGATAAGCCCCGCGCGAACTGTAAAAAAACCAGATGCCCAGAATGACCCCGAGCGGAAGCAATCCGACGCCAAGTCCCTGCTGGATCTGGATATCCATCGCCGTATGCCTGATCTTCATTGAATGCTGTTCGGCGGGCGTACTGTGGTCGAATTGGTCGTTGTAGGTCGGATATCCGATGAAGCCGTCGTACAGGAACCAGCACCCCATGGCGAGAATCATCCCTGTCACCAGGATTCTCGTATTGCGATAATAAGTGCCGCGATGAGCGACGATGTCGGTGGAAAGACCACCGGAGGGTGATTCAGTTTCGATCATGTTTTGAGCTTCCGCCTGCTGACGAATCCGGACCAGATGATGTGCCTTGCACTGTATCCAGAGCCGTCTGAATGTCCAGCAGCAGAGTCCGCGAAGCCACCATCGCCGCTTCAAGTCGAGACCGGCACTCGGCTGACTCCTCAAGGGTTATCCCTCCGGGAGGCGCCTGGGCAGATGGCGGTACGGAATAGTCTTCAAGTTGAGCCAGAAGCCGAATGATCTGGCGTCGGGCCTGATCGAGGATAGAGGCGTCCTCAGGCAAGGAAAGATTCTCACGATCGCGACGCAATGGCCGCGGAAATGGGCCGGAGAATGCGCGGCAGCACGTAACTGTTGCAAAGCTCGTCGGCACGTTCGGCCATCTGGCCGAACAGCTTCTCGAGCGGCTCCTTGGGACGATCGCCCCAATATCGCCGGACGATCAGGTAAACGCTGATAACGTCATCTGAATAATCGCCGGTCCGTACCTGGTAGCTGTTGGTGCGCGTGACCACGTCGATTCGAGCCTGAAGACGGCAGTCTTCACTGAGGCTGACGGTGACGGTCGGCTGGAAATCCACCGGCCGCGCGGCCCGGCTCCTCCGCCAGGCAAAACAGCGGCGAATCGCGGAAAAGGCTTTCGGCGATCACCTCGTCATGATTGCCGCCGAATCCCAGGTCAAAGCCGAATAGCACGTCAAGATAATCGATTTCGATCGGGCTGATGCCCAGATGATGCGGGGCGTTTTCAAGAAGAAGGGAATGCAGCTTGAGCGACTCGTCGAATGTGGTCGGATTGACATGCCCGCTGGAAAGCCGTTTCTGCTCGAGGCTGATCCATCGGTAGGCGTTGCTGCCGCGGTCTTCTTCGAGATTGAATTCGCCGTTTTCGCTTTTGCGAAAGCGCGACATTGAGGGATAGCATTTCTGAACCCGCTCAAAGAGGTGCAGCACCGTTTCGCGATTGTGCGGGAGCGTCAACTGCGAGCCGAGCCGCATGTTGACGTAGAAGTCTTCGCAAAACGCGCCGTACGGATGATGGGTCATACCGCTCTCCCGAAACCCTGCCCTGCATACAGCCGCCCACGCATTATCGGCCGCATCGCCCGATAAAGTGTAGCGGATTCCTTCTACAACGACAGCAAGCCGTTCGCGGTTCGATGATTGCTCTCGCTCGGGGAGAATGACCACTGAGGACACAGAGAGCGCAGAGATCACTGAGACAACATAATCCGCCGATGGTTCTTATCCTTTTCCAGATGCCTTCGAACAAGAAATCGAAATCTTAAACATCGATTACAATGAGTCTTCGCAATTCGAAAGCGCATCGAGCACCTGGAACGTCTCTGTGATCTCTGTGCCCCTCAGTGATCTCTGTGGCCATTCGAATTTTGAGTTGCGCCAAAATCAGGCCGTCGCATTTCGCAATCGCGCGCGTGCATTTAGAATTGGAGTCCATGCAAAAGCCGGTTTACGCGCTGGTCGGCTCCGATCATTTTCTTCAGCTCCAGAAGCTGGCCGAAGTTCTCGCGCAGCTTCCGGAGGGCGCTCAGCGCGTCGATCTCGACGGAGAGCGCGCCGACCTGGCCGACGTCTTTGACGAGCTCCGCAGCTTCGCGATGTTTGGCTCGGGAAAAGTCGTCGTCCTTCGAAACGCCGGGGAGTTTCTGACCCGCTTTCGCGAACAGCTCGAGGATTACGTCGCCGCTCCGTCCGACAGCGCAACCCTCGTGTTGCGACTGGAATCCCTTCCCTCCAACCAACGCATTTACAAGGCGATCGCGAAGACCGGCCAGATCGAAGACTGCAATCCGCCCAAGGCCAAGGACCTCCCGCAATGGGTCATCAAGCGCGGAGCCGCTCATCACACAAAAATCGATCCCGACGCCGCCGCCATGCTCTGCGATCTGATCGGCGACGATCTGGGCCGGCTCGACAGCGAACTGGCCAAGCTCGCGCTCGGCGCCGAGAGCGGCCGAATCACCGCCGAAATGGTCGGCGGGTGCGTCGCGTTTCAGCGCGAGCGGCAAATGTGGGACATGACCAACGAATTGGCCGCCGGGCACACTGCCGAGGCGCTGCGCCGCTGGCGTCAGCTAACGCAGCTCGATCCTTCCACTGAATTTCGCGCCGTCACATGGCTTGGAATGTGGCTGGAAAACGTTCGCAAGACGCTCACGATGCAGAAATCGGGAATGAACGCCTTTGCGATCTGTTCCGCCCTGCGCATCTGGCCGCGCGAGGCCCAGGAGCCGTTCCTCCGCACCGCCAAAACCCTCGGCCCGGCCGGCTCCGCCCGCGCCCTCGACCTTCTCGCGCGGATCGATCTGCAATCCAAATCCGGCGTCGGCGAAGCCGCCACCAATGTAGAGCGATTCATTCTGGAACTGGGACAATTGACCAGATAATTCAGGGATTCACCGCAGAGGCGTGATTCAACATGAGTGGCACGGGCGTCTCGCACCATACTGCATGGGCGAGACGCCCATGCCACTTCAGATTTGCTGCTTTTCAGCATTTGAATTCCAACCCTTTCCCAAATTCCCCGCGCTCTCTTCGTCTCGGCGGTGAACATTTCTGCGTTTCCCAGACGGACAATTGCCGATACAGCCATTAATGATTCTCGATGACGGCACATCGGACGTGGTGCTTCGGATTATCCATCAAATGGCCGGCGGACGCCCCGGCGTCTCGGTTCGCTCGCCGGACGTCTCCGCCCAGACATCGATCGACCCGGCGGTCGTCTTCGCCGCGATCGAGCAATTGGTCAAAGCCAGAATGCTGCTGCCCGGCGCAACCGACGATCGCGTCTGCCTCACCCCCGCCGCCATCGCCTGGATTCGCAGCCACCCGCTGGCGGCGTGATTCTGCGTCGTCGGCTCAGCTCACCTTCAACTTGCGCAACGCGAATCCTTTCCTGAATTTCGCATCGGCAGTGGCGCACTGATCGATAGCTGGAAGAGCCCGCTCGTCCCCGAGCCGTCGCGAGCGCTCCCACGGGCCGGGAACGGCCCGGCTTTCCCGGCGTGTTACAATCTTTCGCAATTCGAAATGCCGCGCTGCCCGGTGGGGCGCGGCGTCGACTGAGGCATAACACGACCGGCACGATACACATGATCGATATACAAAAGTCATCTGATAGCATCCCTTCGATGCGCAAAAAAACCCTTCCCTGTTGCTAAAATTTATATCGAGGCCGGCAAAGGACTTAGCATCCAAAACGTTAAGTTTCGGTCTAAATAGTGAGGAGACAGACAAAAATGGACCTCCGCCGAAACTCGCTTTTCAGTGAATCCGTTCTGGATGGACAGACGCGCCGGAAGGCCTTCATGCGTGGCCCGCCATGACGCGGCAGACGACCGCGAACGACTCCGCGGCGTCGTGTGGGTGTGTCGCGCGGATCGAAAGTGATAACATTCCCGCTGGCGTACACTTACGCCGCTCAGCTGACGCGCAACATCGAAATTTCGTCGCGCCCCGTCGCGGTCAAGCTGCAAAGGTGGTGGAAAGGGATCAACGACAAACACCCGAATGTGGCCATTTTCAAAAGGGTCAAAACCGTTGCATTTCCGCATTCCGACGCGCAACGCGCTAAGTCGCACGATGAGCGGTCCGCCTTTGGCATCCGTTTTTTTCATTTTCCCCCGGAGTGCCCACGCCGCTTGCGGCTTCGCGAAAGAGCCGCCGTCCTTCCGCCACGGATCGCTCCGCGCATTTCGTACCCTTGGGTCGGGGCTTTGAGGTTCCGCACCGGCTCTTCCGCGAAGCCGGCGAGCGGCTGAATTCGCGAAGACAATCGAAAGGTCGATTTGCGCGATCGGTCCGCTGCTCCAGGCAATCACCCCGCCGGCACTTCAAAGTATTCCAGAGCCCATTCCTGCATGTATCGAACCCGATAGGGCTTGATGCGATAAATAATCAGATCAGGGTTGTCGGGCCGGCCCAGATATTGCCGAAGCAGCGGATTGCTCTCCCAGATCTCGCTTAACACTTGCGGGTCATGCTCGATCTCCGCCACGCCGGTGATGCGCACCTGGTTGTGTCGCTCATCGACGTAGCAAAGTTCCACTTTCGGATTGGCCGAGATCTCCGCCGTTTTGTGGTAGACACGCAGATTCGCCACGTAGACAACAAACCCGTCGGTCTTCACCGGAGAAACCGGTCGAAGGCGCGGCTGATCTCCATCCATGGTCGCCAGAAGCGGAAATCGATCCGCTTTAATGACCTCGCGGGCGAGTTCGGGGACTTTGTCAGGATCGACTGGTGCAGGGGTTGGCTTGCTCATCAGCGCATTGTAACGCCGAAGCGCGCGTGATCGCGCAAGGTCACTTGAAATTTGAACACGAACCCACTTGACCCTTGTATTCAATCCTGGAGAAACCAAGTCATTGTTTTGAGAGGATCGACATGAGATTACGCAAATTGCTGTGGGTTGCGGCGACCGTCATCGGCGGCGCCACGCTTCTGACGATGGCCGACGATTCAACCGTCGCCACGCGACCAGCGGAAATCGGCAGCGCGTTCGGCTCGTTTGATCTTTCGGCGATACACCAGAAAACTGAGGCCTGCAGGGCGACCGCCGACGAGCGTAAGTTCGACCGGATCGGCTGGGCCACGAAAATCCTCGACGCCGAGAAGCTCGCGCCGAGCACAATCGCCCCGTCTTCCTCTTTACGCATGACGGCCGGATCAGCACCGGCCGATGCTGAGGGGGCGCATTTGCAATGAGAGCGGGTCCGCTCTCCAACGATAAAGTGATCGCCCTTCTCAATCGCTATTACGTCCCGGTCTATACCTCAAATGAGGATTATGAAGGGAAACCGCCTGCGGTCTCGCCGGAGGAACGCCGGAAAAAGAGCGGATCTTCGGCGAATTCAGTGAACTCAAACTCGGCACCGGCGACGTGCACGTCTACATCCTCAAGCCCGATGGCCACGCCTGCGAAGGGCTCGACATCGGCAGCGCCATGGTTGTCGAAAAAGAAATCGCTCTGCTCGAACGATGCGCCGCCCAGCTCGGCACTGTCGGCGGCGATCCGGTCATCACCCCGAAGACAACTTCGGCCGCCCCCAGCGCCGAGCCAGGCTCGCTTGTGCTTCATGTCACCGCTCGCGGCGCAGGGGACCGGGCCAACCGCCGGATCATGGCGCGAGTTTCCCGCAGAAAACTGGGTGATCCTCAAACGCGCGCAGTGGCAGAAACTACTTCCACCGCAGCAGCCCACGCCGACGGTCGGAACGGCATGGGACCTCGAAAAGGAAGTGATGGCTGAACCCCTTCACCGCTTTTATCCGCAAACCGAGGAAACCACCGACGACGCCCGCACCC
Source organism: uncultured Phycisphaerales bacterium (assembly GCA_963754335.1). Classification (GTDB taxonomy): domain Bacteria; phylum Planctomycetota; class Phycisphaerae; order Tepidisphaerales; family Tepidisphaeraceae; genus JBBSDP01. The sequence goes on along the minus strand of CAVWFQ010000002.1, from coordinate 60,285 downwards.
GGATCGATCGCCAGGAGATGCGCGCAACCGTGATTTCGACTGAGTCAGGCGTCATCACCGCACGCATCCAGGGGAAGCTGACGATGCGGCGGACCAGTACCAACGGAAAGCCCGATCCAAACCTGATCGAGGCCGAAATCGGCGGCTCAATTCAATGGAGGACCGATGGTCCCGACGGCCCCAAAATCCGTTCGCTGCAACTGGTCACCATGAAAGCGATTCACGGTCACGAACCGTTCGACGTGATCGCTGAGTCGCAATAGGGCGCGTCCGGCGGAATCAGAGTTCCTTCTCCCTCTCCCAGTACTCTGGAGGCGCCGCGCACGAAGTAAGCGGGAAAGCGCTCGGTAAACGAGAGAACTTTCCCGCTTACTCTGTGCGCGGCTCTTCAGAGAACTTCAGTAGCTACCAATGTGACCGCAAATCGATTTCGGCCCTCTCATTTTGCCAAAGTCTGAACCCGAATCGTGTGCGGTGCCGTGGCGTCGGCCAGTTTCGTTGCGGGGGCCGGTCGTCCGGCCAGCGCGGCTTCGGCGGCTAACACACGATCATGGGCGGCGGTGAGCGTGACCTTCGCGTCGCCGGTCGGACCGGAATCCGGCAAGGATTTGAAAAATCCGGACCGCAGCGAAGAGACCTTCGCCTGTGCTTCCTGCAACCGGGTTCGGGCCGTCTTGACCTCCGGCGAGGCGGCGAGCGCCGCGGCTTCCATCGTGTGGACCACCGCGCCGCGCGCACGCGCATCACCCGCCACGTCGGCGCCGCAGCAACCATCACCCGCGGTTCTGGCGGCTTTCACCAATTCCTGCTGCCGGTTCTTTTCCGCCACGGCTTTGACGTAGTCAGGAGAACTGTTCAGCGTCGAAATAACTGCGGCAGAAGCCGCATCGTACGCCGCCTGAGCTTTAGTCAGTTCGGATTTGGCGGCCGCGTAATCCGCGGAAGAATCAAATTCCTTGAGCGCAACAACACTTACTTTGTCGAGCGCTTTCTGGGCCTGATCCATTTGCTTGCGGGCAGCCGAGAGTTCGGCAATTTGCTGGCGAGTTTGAGCCGCAGCAGCAGCGGCCTCCGCTGCCTTGCGCAATCTTGCTTGTTCGATCGCAGCGTCAGGCGACGGACCCGTCGCCATCGTGCGCCCTCAGGCACCGGCGGTGCGAGGCAGTGACGCAACAGATACTGCGGCAACGAGCAACCCACCCGCGATGAGTCGATGATACATAGAAGTGATCATTTCAGACTCCCTGTTTATAGAAAGGATACGGAGACGTTATCGACCATCGCGAGCGGCTGCAAGCTTAATTATGGGAAATTGTGGAAAAATTATCGTGCCGTCGTCGAGCAAACAGTAACGAAAGCAGCGGCCCCAATTCTCTTTCGGCGCGGCGATGATGCGCACATGGCGCCGCCTCCGCACATTTCTCTGGCCCTCTGACAGGCTCATGCGGTATAAACTGCGCTATGACATGGGGACGGGGTCTCAGCGGATTTTTCCTGATTCTGCTCACTCCTCTGATTTCCTGCGCCGCCGCGGCCGATCCCGCCGAGCACAATGACACGCGAACATTCAATTTTGCGTACGCTGCAACGATCACCCATCTGCAACCGAAACAGGAGGCCCGGGTGTGGTTGCCGATCGCCGTCAGCAACCACGATCAGCGGATCGCCATTGTCGGCCAGGAGCTACCGGGGAACGCGCGTTTCGGTCGCGACGCAAAATATGGGAACGAAATGGCCTATTTCGCGGCTCCAGCAGGGCCTGACGGCTCGATCTCAATCAGCCTGGCTTATCGGGTGACGCGCAATATCGCCGCCGAAGAAGACGCTTCGATTCTCCACGCGCCCGCGGAGGCGGTCTGTCTGCAGCCTGATGCACTCGTTCCGGTCGGCGGGAAATCGATGTCACTGATCGCCGGCCAGAACCTCCCCGCCGATCCGATGCAGTTGGGCCATCGGCTCTACAACGTCGTCGATGACCACATGCAATATCGGAAGGACAAGCCGGGATTTGGACGCGGCGATTCGGACTGGGCGTGCGAGAGTGGCTTTGGCAACTGCACGGATTTTCACAGCCTGTTCATGTCGCTGGCGCGGGCGAATCATTTGCCCGTGATATTTCAGATCGGGTTTCCGATCCCCGCAAAGCCGGGCAAGGGACCGGTTTCGGGTTATCATTGCTGGGCGTGGTTTCGCCCGCCGGACCACGGATGGGTGCCGGTGGATATTTCTGAGGCGAACAAGCATCCCAACCTGCGCGACTTCTTTTTCGGACATCTCGACGCCAACCGAATCGCGTTCACCACGGGCCGCGACCTGATGCTGGAACCCAGGCAGGATGGCCCACCGTTGAATTACTTCGTCTATCCGTATGTCGAGGTCGATCGTAAACCGTGGCCGGCGGAAAATGTCTCGTGCAAAGCGTCATTCGAAGACATCGCGAATGCCCCAGCCAATTCCGAGTCCGACAAAAAACATGGCGATTGAAAAAACGCTCAGGCTGACGCAACTATCGAGTTGCGCCGGCTGCGCTGCAAAACTCAATCGCACGCTCCTGGCCGAAATTCTTCGGAAGCTTGCGCACTCCCCTGCAGCCCCTCGCAACGGCGACCGCCGCGTGATGGTCGGCGCGGATACATTCGATGACGCCGGCGTTTATCGCCTCTCCGCGGAGACGGCTCTCGTTCAGACCGTCGATTTTTTCACACCAATCGTCGATGACCCCGCGGACTATGGAAAGATCGCCGCGACCAACGCCCTCTCCGATGTTTTTGCCATGGGAGGAAGGCCCATCACGGCACTCAATCTCCTGGGAATTCCCGCCGATCGAATCGGGCCCGGCGCGATTGCCGATATCCTTCGCGGCGGCGCATCCAAGGTGAAGGAAGCCGGATGTTCGCTGATCGGCGGCCACACCATTCGCAGCCTCGAGCCGATCTATGGCCTGAGCGTGACGGGAATCGTCCATCCCGCAAAGATCATGACCAACGCAAAAGCCCGTCCCGGCGATCTTCTGGTCCTGACCAAGCCGATCGGAACCGGAATCGCGACCACCGCGATCAAGCGGGGGCTGGCATCGAAATCGCTTGCCGCCAAAGTCACGCGGATCATGAAGCAGATCAACTTCGCCGGCGCGGATCTGGCCGAACAGAAGCTGGTCAAGGCCGCAACCGATGTGACGGGATTTGGTCTGATGGGACACCTGGAAAATATCCTTCAGGCCAGCCACGTCGGCGCCCAAATCGACACCGGGAAAGTTCCGGCGATGAGCAATGAGATTGCCGAACTGATCGCGCAGGGATGCGTGCCCGGCGGAACCGAGGCGAATCTCGCCGCCGCGAAGAGGATCGCGGATTGGCCCGATGTGCCGCCGGAAGTGCGCATTTTCCTCTGTGATGCTCAAACCAGTGGCGGGTTGCTTCTTTGTGTGCCGCCAAAGAATCTGGCGTCGGTTCTGCGAGTACTTAAGAAAAATCGAACTGCTGTCGCGGCGGTGATTGGGTCTATCATCCGCTCTCCGACGGGTCGTATAGTGGTAAGACCATGAGCAGGAGTGCGCCACGGTCGTCGCTCCGCGCAATCCCGTCCGTTGATCGGATTCTGCGCGAATTGGGCGAGATCGATCTGCCTCGGCCGGTTGTGCTGGCCGTCGTAAGGAAGGAACTCGATCAATTGCGTGGGAAATCCATTAGGGAGAATGGCGAAAGCAGACGCTCGGGGGCGCGTGATACATTCGAGGACAATGTTCGTTCCCCCTCTCCCAGTACTCTGGGAGAGGGCGGGGGTGAGGGCGGATCTTCAATCCCTTCCAGCAAGACCCTCACCCCAACCCTCTCCCGGAGTACCGGGAGAGGGGGAAAATCTATCGAGCCACGCCCCCCAAACGCTGACCTTCCGATCGTCGCCGCAATCCGCTCGGCGATCGACGACCTCCGCCAAACTCGCATCCAGCCCGTTATCAACGGCACGGGGATTATCGTTCACACCAATTTCGGCCGGGCGCCGCTTGGCCCGCTCGTCGTGCAATCGCTCATTGAGATCGCGGCGAATTACAACACGCTGGAGTTCGATCTGGCCAGCGGGGAACGTGGAAACCGGGGTGCGTACCTCGAACACAACCTGGCGATTCTCTGCGGCTCGGAAAGTGCGACGGTCGTCAACAACTGTGCCGCCGCACTCGTGCTGGCGCTGCGGCATTTCGCGGCAACACCGCCGCGAAACCGCGTCATTATTTCGCGCGGCGAGCTGGTCCAGATCGGCGGCGGGTTTCGTATCCCCGAAATCCTCGAGGCGAGCGGCGCGGAACTGGCCGAGGTGGGCACCACCAACAAGACCAACGCGGACGACTACCGCCGGGCGATCGATGATCGCGCCGCGATGATCCTGCGTGTTCACCAGAGCAATTTTTACATGGAGGGATTTGTCGAATCCCCCGACACGCGGGCGCTAGCCGCCGTTGCCCGGGAGGCGGGCATTCCGCTCGTCGTCGATCTCGGAAGCGGCGCGACGTTCGACACGCGTTCGCTCGGCAACGAACACGAACCGACGCCGGCCGATACCCTCGCCTACGACGCCGACCTCGTTACCTTCAGCGGCGACAAACTGCTGGGCGGCCCGCAGGCCGGAATTCTCGCGGGGAGCGAGTCGCTGATCGCCGCGATCAAAAAAGAGCCCTTCTTCCGCGCCTTGCGATGCGACAAACTCATCCTCGCCGCGATGCAGACGACGGTCGACCTTCTGCTGGGCGAACGCGATGACGAAATTCCAATTCGGCGGATGATGAGCATCCCCATCGACGAGCTGCAAATCCGTGCCGACCGGATCGTCGCCGCGCTGCGCGACTCGCCTCTGCGCATAGCAGTCAGCCAGGGCCGCTCCCAAATTGGAGGCGGATCGCTTCCCCGCACCGCGATTCCGACGATCACGCTCGATTTCGAAGAACGCTCCGAACCAGGCGAGGGTCAACGGACTTTCGATCTTTCAAGCCGCCTGCGGCGTGGTGCGCCTCCGGTCATCGGATACACGGCTTCCAATCGATTCAAACTCGACCTGCGAACGATTTTCTCGCATCAGGATGAGCAACTGATCGCCGCTTTGCGGAAAGTCGCGTTGCCCTCTTCCAAGAGTTGAATCATGCCCGTCGGCCGAACGATTCCCTATATCCTGGCCACGGCAGGCCACGTCGATCACGGAAAGAGCGCGCTGGTCAAAGCGCTGACCGGAACCGATCCGGACCGGCTTCCCGAAGAAAAGGCGCGCGGCCTCACGATCGAATTGGGATTTGCATCCTTCCGCCTTCGCGCCCCCGATTCACGTGGCATGGGCGTCCCGCCCGTGCTCTTGCTACAGGGACACGGGCGGGACGCCCGTGCCACGACTACAGATGAAGACGAATTCGAGATTGGCGTCATCGACGTTCCCGGCCATGAGGATTTCGTCCGGAATATGGTGGCCGGAGTGGGTTCGATCGACGCCGCGCTGCTGGTCGTGGCTGCGGACGACGGATGGATGCCGCAGACCGAAGAGCATTTTCAGATTCTTTCGCATCTGGGCGTGAGGCACGGCGTCGTCGCGCTGACGAAGATCGACCTGGCAACCGATGAATCCGAATCATTGCGTGCGTTGAAAAAGCGATTGCACGGAACCTCCTTTCAGGATGCGACCATCGTGCCGACGTCGGTCGTGACCGGAAGAGGAATCGAGCCGCTGAAAATCGCGCTCGCCCAGTTGTTCGCCACGACGCCGTCGCAGCCGGACATCGGCAAACCCCGGCTTCCAATCGATCGGGTTTTCGTCGTGAAAGGGGTCGGCGTCGTCGTCACCGGCACCCTGACCGGCGGAACGCTTGGGCGCGGCCAGCCGGTCGTCCTCCAACCATCAGGGACGGGTGCCCGCGTTCGCGCCGTGCAAACCTACAGCCGGGAGGTCGAGATCGCACGGCCCGGATCACGCGTGGCTTTGAACCTGCCCGACCTACACCCGGCTGCGCGCCGCGGCACTCGCGCGGCCAATTCCGTCGCCCGCGGCGACGTGATCACGGTGGCTTCCGTCGGCGCTGCCACCGCGCAGATGGACGTGGCCGTGACCTGCGATCGGACGATCAAAAACAACTCCGTCGTCCAGATCCACCACGGCGCCAGCGCAGTCCCGCGCGATTTCGCGGGTTCCAACCGGGTTCGTCGAGTTTGGCGCGTCTTACACTCGATGAACCGACCTTTGCGCTGTCCGGCGACCGGCTGATCATCCGCGACGGGTCCGAGCAACACACCCTCGGCGGCGGAATCGTGCTCGACGCCCATCCGCCTCTTTCGATCCGCTGGCGTGCCAGCGCCAAGTTGCGCCAAGTTGCCCTGCTCGAGGCTCGGGCCCGCGCGCCGGATGACCCGGCCATTTTCACGGCGACGCAGGTTTCGCGCGACCGGGCAACGCCACGGGCGTTTCTTTTGCAAACCTCGCGTTTCAGCGCTGCCCAAATCGATGCGGCCGTGTCGCAACTCGCCGCAACGCGATCCCTTGTGGTCTTTCGCGATTGGCTCATTGATTCAGCGGTTCTCGGCGAGCTACGCGATCGAGTCATCGCAGCGGTCGACGCTCATCATCGTTCGCATTCGGAGCAGATGGGTTTTCCACTGGCGGAGGTAAAGACCGTCATCGCGGCTGCTCCAGGCGGCCACGATGACGCCACCGCGTCAATTGTGCACGACGCCGTCATGGCCGAGTTAGCTCGATCCGGTTTCCAGAGGACCGGCGTAATCCTGCGGCGGGAAACGCACCACCCCACCCTCCCCGCGCGGCTCGCCGCCGCCGGCGAGGCGCTGCGCCGGCAGCTCGCTGCCCACCCTCTGGATCCCCCTTCCCTTGCGCAGCTTGCGACAACGGATCTGGCTCACCAGGCACTGCGGTTCCTGATCGCCACCGGCGAAGCGATCTCTATCAGCAAAGATCTGGTCCTCTCCGCCGAAGCATACGAGCGCGCCATCGAGATCCTCCGGCAGCGCCTCCAATCAAACGGATCGGCCACCGTCAGCGAATTGAAAACGCTTCTCGGCACGAGCCGGCGAGTCATGGTTCCTCTGCTGGAAAAGCTGGATCGAGATGGAATCACTCAGCGCCAGGGCGATTTGCGAAAGTGGAGGGGGGCAAATCGGTAGACATGCGAAACATCCTGAACATCCTTATGAGTAATAAATTACAGCGAAAACAAACTATCGCATTCGACTGCATCAACGAAATCCGCTGTACAATGAGCGATCATTTGGGTATCGTTTGGCTTTGGTGGATATTTCGATAATATATTAAGAATCTTGGCTGTATTTTTTTGACTCAGGAGGATGGTGAATGGGACTGCATCAATTCAAACGCGCGTTTTTGTTCGGCGGACTCCTCACAGCGGCGATGGGATCGACGGGTGCCAACGCCGCAATTATCAATTTTCAATTTGATGGCGCACGAGGTGGCGTCGCAGGACCCGCTTTCACGGGCAATGGCGTTCTCCGGTCCGATGGGACCGCGAACGATGATCCGACAACCGGTACCGCGAGCGGCGATTGGAATACGGTTACGTTCACATTCGATTCGCCGGTTCCTCCGACTCCTCCGACTGCGACACCTTCAAAGACGTCTGGGTTTGAAGATTCCAGCGGAAACCCCGTTACAACTACCCTCGCCTTTTCGAATCTCATTGGCCAGGACAGTTGCAACAATTGCAATGACGCTCTGCCCGGTATGAACCTGAGCCTTCAACCCCTTCTCAACAGCTATCTCGGAACGTTGACCGGAGACCCTGCTCCGACGCTCATAATCGGAAATCTGACGCCCAACGCTCTCTACAATGTTTACGTCTACGGCACCAACGGCGCATCCGGCGCTGGCGGCGCCTTCAGCATCAATGGTAGCGCGACGGAGACAACTTCCGGCGGCCCCGGAACTGGCCCCTTTACCACCTACGCCAACGGTTCGGACTATGTCGTGTTCGACAAAGTGAAGGCAGACGCCAGCGGGAACCTGGTGTTGACCGCCGGCCCGTCCACGATCAACATCGGCATTCTCAATGGTGTCCAGGTCGAATCTGTCCCGGAACCGACCTCCGTGGGGGCGCTGGCGTTGAGCGGCTTGGGACTTCTGGCCCGTCGCCGGCGCGCTGAAAATTCGAAAATGCGAAGATTCCCGGCCCTTGGCCCCAGTGCCGAGGGCCTTTCGTTTGGTGAGTGTCATTCACCTCGTCGATTGAATCGGGGTCAAGGGAAGACATTGAGACCGCCGAAAGATGCAACGACCTTTGACCGCTCACGTAAGCTGGAATAGATGCATATGCACGGGGTTAGCCAAACAGGGAGTGCGTGATGAACAGCAGAAATACACGAAGCGCGTTTCGCAAAATCCTCGGCGTCACTTCGATCGTTGCACCGCTTTGGGTCGCGGCGCCGATGAACGCGGCGCGTGGCGATGAGGTATCGATCCCGCTCGGAACTGACGTTCGCGCTCAGCATTCGGATGAACCGATCAGCATCGCGGAATTCGATCGGCTGCAGCGCGAAGTTCGTGCGCCCTCGGATGAGGTGTGGCGCTCGATTCCCTGGAAGACATCGATCCTGGCCGCGGTGGCCGAAGCACGCCAGGTCGGAAAGCCCGTCCTTCTGATTACGACCAACGGGCATCTGCTCGGGTGTGGCTGAGCGAATGTCCTGGGCTTCCGTGTGAAGCTCGACGAGCCGGACCTGGCAGAATTGATCCGCACGAAATTCGTGGCGGTGGCAGTCTATCACGCCGCCGCCGTCAGCCGCGGCGACGCCGAAGGGGATTTGTACCGCCGGTTGCGCGATGACCCGCGCTTCACCGTAAAGCAGCCTAACGCGGCGGTCTGTTTTGACGCGAATGGAACCATTCTTGGATTCGCCAACGATCCAACCGGCGGCGTCAACTCCATGGTGGAATCCGTGGCGCGGGATTTTCGGCCGCCGCCGTTACGAACTGCCGATCTTAGCTCGTTCAAACTTTCGCCGACCACGTTGCCGTGGAGGGTGGGATCGCCGATTCCAGAAGCATGCGTGCCCGATTCGAAATGGGCGCCCCGGCCGCCGGCGGGCGGGCTGGTTCTGCAAGCCAACAGTAAAAACCTCGATGCGCCGCCCCCCACCCGGCACAGCCAGGGGATCGGCCGCAATTCTCTGTGGCTGCGGAAGGATGAGTGCGAAGCGCTGGCCGCTGGAACACTGCCGGAAAGCTTCAAGATGCGTTTAGCGCGATTCAATGTCTGGGAAAACAGTAAGGGCCGCGCGGGAATCTGGAGACCCGAGGAGGTCCGCGACCTGAAGATGACGCTGAAGGATGGCCGCCTCTCCGGCACGATTCTGCTCGGCACGCCGGATGCCGCGCGCGGCAAGTGGTTCCGCGGCGCTCTCCTCGGATTCATCGAATCGAAGGATAGACAGATCACCCGCTTTGACCTGGTCATCCGAGGCGAAGGACGCGTCAACAACGGCGATGACAACGCCCCGGTCATGCACGCCGCCATGGCCCTTCGGATCGCCGATGCAAAAGACCCCGCCTATGACGTTCCGCCATCGGGTTGGCTGACGGTTCATGAGGATTATTTTCGCTGAAGGACTTGCCAGGCTTCCGACTTGCTTTGGAAGTGTTGGCGGACCTCAGACGTATAGGTCTTACCTACAGCCCGCGCCTTCTCTGAAATCTGTTTGAGTTCGGCGATCACCTGTGGGGTGAATAAATGATCGAGGTTTGGCGTCTCGTCGCTGTCATCCGTCAGATCATTCATCCAAGTTCAATCCTCGGGCAGCATAGCGTCTAATTGAGTTGTCCAATCTTGCGCCGTCTGAAAATAGCAGAAAACGTATACCTCGAAGCGTTAAATGGCGTGGTCTTTGAGCCATGTTTCCCGAACGTCCGCGAGATGCTTGTCCACCTCTTCCGTCGAGACGCTTTTCCCCGCTTTCATCTCATTGGATATTTTGTCGAGGCGGGCAACGACTTCCGGCGTGAAGAGGTGGTCAAAATTGTCCCTTTCATCGTCGGAGTCGTGAACGACGACATCGGCGATGTATTCGTCAACGCTGGAAAATCCCGCACTCCGCCGCGCGGCGCTGGGCGACCTTAAACACCTGATCATCGAGTTGCACCTGGGGCATCGGAACAACCTTTATTACTGCTCAGGGATATTACAGTGTTAGCGGCGCTCTGTCATGGAAATAGCGATGGCGCGGGTGCGTGACAGAATCGGTGGATTTTTTTCCCGTGGCACGGCTTTCCAAGCCGTGGCTGCGTTACGCCGCAGCAATCGACGGTAACCCGTCGATGAAAGCAAGAGCGAAATGTTCTTGGATTTTGAATGCGAAGAACGCTTCGCTTTTGGAGCATTGGCCGTATACCTGCACCAGCGGCCTGAAAAGCCGTGCCACAATAAGGCCCACCTAAAGTGTCACGCACCCGCTGCGCGCCACCGATCACTCAGTACGTCGACGGAGTTCTTTGGCGCAACCGAAGACTGCGCCAACTGCTGCAACACAATCCCGTCTTCGAAACGATAGACGCAATTTTTGCAGCCCGAAAATCGCTGCACCCAATATGAGCGCACCGCTAAGGAATTCGCGGCGGAGGGAGGATTTTCGCCAAAAAGCGGCTTTTGGATTTTCGAGAATTTACGACGCGATGAGAACGGGTTTTGAAACGATGAAGGGCTGGATTTAACGCTTGAAGCGCTTCTTCGCTGCCGTAGTATCGCCCCGCACACAACAAGAACCCGGAGCTGAAAATGATCATGCGACGAAAAACGGTGGGGTTGGGGATTTTCGCGGCGATTACCTTTTGCGGAAGGTGGGCCGGAGCTGCTCCGCTCCCGGTGGGCGGAAACCTTTATCCCGCCCCCGCGGTTCCCGGTATCGGAGGCGCTACACTTGTCGCCAGCATCACCGACCCCGTCGCCGCCGCGACATTCACCGGCACTCTGACTTCCTCGGTTTACGTGAACGATCCCGCCAATCCCGGCGGCCTCACCTTCACCTATCTGCTTTCGAACAACGGTCCCAACGCCAACGAGCGGCTCACCGTCTCAAAATTCACCGGCTTCTTGACCGATGCCGGCTACGTGACGGGAGCCGGCGTGGTTCCGACGCTGATTGACCGTACAACCGCCGACGTCGTCGGCTTTGACTTTGACCCGACTCCTCTCGGACTGGGAGTGATCGGAACCGGCCAGAGCGGCGATCTGCTGATCGTTCGGACCAACGCGACCAGTTCCCAGCCTTCCACTGCGTCGGTGATCGACGGATCCGTCGCGACCGTTCCAACTTTTGCACCCCTGTCCGTCCCCGAACCCGCCGCGCTGGGGATGCTCGCCTGCGGCGCCATCGGGCTCCTGGCCCGGCGTCGGCGGGCTTAGAACCCGTCAGATTGTGAACCTGTGCAGGGACTTTGATTTGATCGGACTAAAAAGGCCGAGGTCGGATTCGAACCGACGAATAACGGATTTGCAATCCGTCCCCTTAGTCCACTTGGGTACTCGGCCGCATATTATCAAGCGAATTATTGTTAGTGCCGCTCGCTGCCATTTGTTGCCTAACGCTGGCATTGTACGGGCGTTGCGCATTCTGACAAGCGGCGGGTTCACGCGGTGACTTGTTGCCGCTCGTTGCCACAATTTGCCGCTCAGGGGGGCGGCTTTGGTCTAACCTGTGGTCTGCGCTATCGCAAGATTGTGCTACAGCGTCATCCGTGCCGGTTTTCAGCGCGGCGCCCTCGCCCCACGCCAGGGGAGACGGGATACGGTTGATCGCGGCCGACATTTCCGCGAGCTCGGCGTGGGCGTATCCGTCAGTGACGTCTTCGTTGGCGTGGCGCATCAGCTTCTTTTTCGTCGCCCGGCTGCATCCGGTCCGGTCCAGGTTCGTCTGGAACGTGTGCCGCAGCGCGTGATAGTCGAGCCTCCGGCCCTTCTCATCGGCGAAGGCCACCTTGGCCTTGATCCATTCCTTTTCGAGCGTCGCCACGTCCGGCACATTGGTCACCACCCTTGCTGCTGGCATCGCCATCCGCTTTGAGAGAAGCGAAACGACATATGGGTGAAGCGGAACATAGTCGGGGTCGTCTGTCTTCCCCTGTTTGCGACGGAGCTTCACAAATGGGATCGCGGCCGCGAGCGAAAGATCATCCCACCGAAGCTTTGCGACCTCATTCCGGCGCAAGCCGTTGAACGCGGCCAGGGCGTAGGCGAGACGGCGATAAGGCGGCAGGTCAAGCTCCATCAAGCGTTGTAATTCCGCATCGCCGGCGGCCCGTCGCTCGCGGGTCTTTTTGCGCCCTTCTCCCGGATGCGCTTTAGGCGGCCCAAGGGGCTCGGCCAGTCTGTCGGCAGCGCCCAATTAACGAATGCCTTGGCGCGGGCAATGAATTTGTTGCGGTAAGAGGCCGTCGCGCCCTCGGACTCGAGGGCGGCGAGAATTCTTTCCATCGATACAGACGTGATGTCGGCGAAGAACTTCCAGCCGCCGAGTTCGATCAGTCGATCGTTGTGCCAGGTGACGATGCGGATGTGTTCTCCGTCGCATCGCTCGCGGCGGAGGGATTCCACATAGTTCTTCGCAAGTTCCGCGACCGGCAGTTGGAGCCGATCCGTGTCGGGCGTGGCCATCCCGGACCGCCGCTGATCCGCCGCGGTCTGTTGCTTGGCGAGTTCTTTTCGGCTTGACGCCTTGTCCGTGAAGAGTTGAACGCGCTCCCACCTTTTCGGGGCCACTTTTATCTTGCCGTAGTATGTGCTCAAGGCAACGCCGTTGCGTCCTTTGATTTTGAAAACGTCTGCCATAATTCACCTGCCTTCATTCAGTGTTTCTTCGGCTGCGATAGACCTCGGATGGCCTGCCATGCCATTTGGTCGGGATAGTGATGTTCCTGCTCAAGGTGACGGCGCATGGTGTCGAGCTTGCGGATTTCCCACCGGCACAGTGGACAAATGAAGTACCCGTCCGGCGCTATGCGTACGGTGGGAACAAAGGTCACGGTTGACGGCGTTTCATTCGTCATCGAAGTGCCGACCGCCGCCGTTGTTGTGGAACTTTTTGAGCCTTTGGAAAGATTCATCCGCTCCGGCGTTTAGCCTCTTCGCCTGCTCCAAAGGAATCGACCGGGCCCGGGCTTCTTCCCGCGAAATGCGGGCTCCGGCCCGGGCCATCTGGTTCGCCAGACTTATCTCCGAGTCCCGTTCCCGTCGCTTGAAATCAACCAACTCGCCGATGGCTTTGCTTGCCAGCGCGGCCCGCGCGATCGCAAGTTTGCCTTTCTGGTGGCGTCTGACCGCTTCCCGGCGGATGAATTCCCAAAGCTTGTTAGCGTCCGGCTCGGGATGGCTTGTCAGTTCGACGGCCAACACGCCGGCCGGCATTGTCAGCCATTCGTCAAGTTGCGCATCTTCGATGTCGGGTTTGGTGGGGATCATAATTCCACCTCCCCATGTTCATGGATGCCGTCGCGATCGACGCGACTGCAATCGGCTTCATGGTTCTCATCGCATGTTCCACCGAGTCCAAGGTCATCAGAGAAGTGGACAATTCGCCGCTCATTCGGGTCCGGCTTGTCCGCGCTCACTATCGGAATCCGGTAGTGAGGGGACGAATCCGGCACGATTGCCGGATTCGACCGCGGATCGGTTGTGGCAAGATTTCCACAACCGGATTTATTCAGTGATTTGGCGGGTTTTCTCTTCGAAGTTCGTTTCATAGCGCCTCCAATCCGAATTCCGAGCGATCGGAGGAAAGGTCGTGATCGGGATCGTCATCCTCATTGCCGTCATCAACGGAGGGCTCAAGCTCCAGGTCCGATTCATCGAGCCCGTGCGCAGAGCGCGTCGACACAGTCGAGAAATGATTGATCGAACGGGACGCCCAGGCGGACCAGGGTCGAAACGCGGCTACACATTTCCGCCGCCTCTTCGCCTGTCAGCTCAACGTCATCCGCTTGGATCGCATCGCAGAATTGCAGCCAGCGATGCCACGTTTGAGGAGCGGCGCGGAGTGCTGCCCGCGCGACGCGAGGGACACCGGCAAGGTTTCTATTCGACATCGCCGCCCCCTTTCTCGGAGTGATGGCGAATGAAGAAGTCGCAAAGTTCCTTATTTGCGAGCAGATCGGCCAAGCCAAGTGCGTCGGCTAGCAATTCCGCTGTCGCAAGGACATGAAGAATTGCATATCGAGCTTGAACTGGGATTGCCGCAACAGTCGGATACCCGTTCAGCGGAGTCATTCCACCCGACGCCCAGAACGCGCGATCGCACGTTCGCGGCGGGTCCGTTCGTTTGGCGCATTGCGCGCCTTTCGGGTTTTTATTACTCGACATGGCCTCCCCCTTTCCGCTCTGCCTTCCAGAGGTCAATGGAGCATTTCGCTACGGCCAGGATGTCGGATTCGGTCGATAGATCATTCTCGCGATCGAGATATCTCCCCCGAGTCGGGGCCGGCATGTCGAGAAAAGCCAGGATCGCTGCTCGCTGGAGCGCACCCCACGCGACGGCGCCGCGGGCCGGAAACCTCCAGTGCATTGGAAAGCTCCATGGCACCGCGAAATCTTCCATGTAGTCCGGGACCTCGAAGCGACCCGGCGACGGTGGCACGATTCCCAAAGTAGTTTCTTCCGGGGTTTGCTCCGGTTTGGCGCGTTTCGCGCCCCGTTGTACGTTCTTCATGTCAAAGCTCCTCACAGGTTGCTTTGGCCGGCCCCCGGATGCTTCTACATCGCGGGGGCACTTTTCATCTGCCACGCGGCAGAACAATTACAATAGTACCGCAAGCGGACCTAAATATGCAAGCGTGCGATGTCCGCTTGCGGAACAATTTATTCACGGCTATAAATCGCAAGATGGATGCAGGCATGATCGGCGTCAATGAGGCCGCCAAAATGTTGAAGGTTTCCGCACGGCAGGTGCGGAAGCTGATCACATCGGGAACGTTGATAGCCGGCAAGATCGGACGTGATTACGTCATTCGAAGGGCCGACCTGGCAAAGGTTCCGAAGGACCGAAAGCCTGGGCGTCCGAAAAAAGACAGGAGTTAATCTATGCTCGTCAAAATTGGACGCGAGATACTTGAGTTCGACCGCGTGTATGCCGTCCACGCGATTCAGGAAGGCTCGCCTGGCATTGAGGCACTTGAATTGTACGGATCGGACGGCGTAACGGCGGAAGGCTCTCCGGTTCCGGTCACCATCCGACGATCACCAAACGATCATAAGACTAATGAGGCGTGGCTTGCCTTGAATGCCATCGCTGCGGACAAGTTCATCTTATGCGGCAACTGGCTGATACGTTCAAGCGCCATTTGCAGGGTCGAGCTGGGCGACGCTTCTGGTTTCGCCCCCGCCACTCTCACGCTACAGATCGGCGACCAACCGGCGTTTACTGTTGGTATCGATCGCGACGCATCGAAGTCACTCGCCGGCCAGGCGCATGACCTTGAGCAGTCGCAGGCTCCCTCGAACAGCGGAATTGAACCCGGCCGCTACCGGAGCCAGGTCCCATCGACCCCATAGCGCCAGCTGATTTGGCGGCGTCGATTATCCCGAGCAAATTTTCGGCGCCCCACCCGATCGAAGCATTTAGAAATGAACGGCTACAACGGATTTTCGCCGGAACAGCGCAACCGGGCGCAGGCATGGCTCCGGGAACAATGGGACGCTGGCCTTGCCCGCCCGTCTGTTTGCTGCGCGTGTGGCCAGGACCAGGGCGTGATTGATGCCCATGCTGAAGACTATTCCGAGCCGTTCGGCCCCCACCTGCATCAGTTCCCGATGTGCTACCGCTGCCACATGATGATTCATTGCCGGTTCCGAAACCCGGAGGCGTGGGATAAGTACCGGGCCGCGATCCGAAGCGGGATCCGCTACGCGCCCGTGTTCTACCGGGCATTCGGCGTCATCGCCGCCCAGCTCAATGGCCGGGAAGTCCCCTTCACCCAGCACGCGGCGCCGACGTGGTGCCCGCTGGATGAGATTCACCAAGCGGAAGTCGTTTCTTCTGAAAAATGAAGGTCAAGATATGACTGCCTCAACCGCAGCATTGGAAATCGTCGCCGTTTCAGAAATCGTCAAAGCGCATCCGAAAATTCCACTCCAGCAGGTCCTTTATGTGACCCGCAAGAAGTGGCGCCTCAACACCCGATGGAATCGGCCGGGCCTGGCCGGCGGCGCCAAGCTGGTCATGACTTCGACGAAGCCAAGAAACAGATCCGCGCGGCACATTCGGAATAGGCATCCATTCGACGAATTGAGCTTTAAGCGACTGGGCGTGACCTGGGTCGCGAGGGAGATCGTGAAGAGGGAGACGGGCATTGACCCTGAGACCGCCGAGCGGATGGAAGAAGATGGCAAGATCAGCGCGGCGCTATATGAGAAGATCAAGGGATCGCCCGACCGGAAATATTTTCCGAAGGAAGAAATTCTGGCGGTTCTCGCCGGCGGGGGGACGCCAAAAGCACAACGCGATAAGCCGAGAACCGCGGCACTTATCAAGATGTTGCCGGATGAGGAATTCGTCACCGGCGCGGAGGCGATGCTCGTCGATCGACATTTCACGCGTAGCTTCCTTCGATCGCATACCAAAATGTCGCGAACGTTCGTGGGGGAGCGGCCGCGCAAGCGAGAACTGGCGGCGGAAGCCCCGACTCCGGTGTCGCTATTCGTGAAGAGGGTCAATGGACAGTTGGCCCCCCAGATGATCCGCGGCGAGTGGGCTGACAGGCTGAACGAACGCGGGCATAGCGTCCTGCACCGCACCTACAGCCTTGGCGATTTGCGCGATCAAAGAGTTGCGCGACGAGCCATTGAAGCGGCGAGACGATGACGCAGAACTGAAGGAAATCATTCCTGGCGCAAAGCTCCTTCGCGATGCCGTGCCCCTTCTCTGGAAAGCGGGAATGGACCGAGGGCCACTAACGCTCGTGAAGCTGCGATTGACGCTCGTCAAACTTATCGCCGATGGAGTTGTGCGGGGCGGCCGGTGTGAATGCCTGAAGAGCAACTTCGTGCCCGAGCTTATGCACTACATGATCTGGGATGACCGGGACAAGATTCCCGGCTGGACGGGCGGACCCGTCAAAAAAAAGGATCCGACCGAAATCCTCGGGCATGTCCTTGAAATCAAAGAACTGTCGCAACACATCCCGGCGATTCACCACAACGTAAAACATATCCAGCGATTCGGAGTGAAGAGACAGGCGGATCCCAACCAAAAGCAACTTCAGCTTTTCCCGCCGCCGACCCCAGAAACGAAATCAGCGGGGGGAGATCCAGAGGAACGCGTGAACAATGCGATCATGCTTCTCCGGGAAAAAGCGAGCATCAGAAGCATCAGGAAAATCACCGGGTTACGTCACGAGACTATCGAAGGCACTGAGGCTTACAAAAAGTTCAACAAGTCTAGGCGAGAGATGGCCTCCGGCAGGCGTCCCAGGATCCAAACGCTGACTGAGCAAACCGCCGAGGATTACGCCGCCCGCCAAGCGAGGGAGGCGGAGGACGCAGACTGACGAAACAGCGCCCGGAAGCGCCCCGGCGGGGCGCGCATAATTTTTTTTCCCCGATAAAAACCCTGCCGAACCCGCAAAAAGCCGGGCGCGGCACCTTCCTATAACGCGGCGTGTGGACGCCACGGTGATAAGGAAGGTGCCGTATCCAAGAGCAACGCCCCAAAGCCCCTCAACTCCTGACGATCGGTCGGATCGCCAATTTGCTTGGCGTTTCCATGCGTCGGGTCGAAAACATCGTCGCCACCAGGCCCCATATCCAGCCCTTCGCGCGGGCCGGCATCATCCGCCTTTTTGACCGGGGCGCCGTCGCCCAAATCCGCCATGAATTGAACGCTATCGACGCGCGAAGGGAGGCGAATGTCACCGCCTGACGTCAAAGCCCTGTGCCGTTCGCCGGGCCGAAAAGCTGGCCCGAACCAGGTGCCCCCTCCCAAGCCGCTGCCGCTGCTCCTCAAGCCCACGTCGGTGGCGCGAGAGCTCGAAATCGGTATTCGCACCTTCTGGCGATGGGTCTCGGAGGGACGTTTTCCGCAACCCGACTTCAGGCCGAATGAACGGGTGCTCAGATGGAAGCGGTCAACCGTTGAGAAATGGGTCGAGGACAACGCGACGGAGGGCGGATGAACAAGCCCGAAAAGATTCATCGACTACGGCATTCGGCAACTGACAGCGCGGCCCGGAGAGGACGCTATTCGCGAGGCGGTGAACCGATCCGCCTCTCTGAAATCCTGATCGATTTTTTAGACCTTCGGCCGGCGCAGGAATCTCCGCGGGCGAAGCAGCAGATCAAGCTGCGCCGGACGCGAATGGAGGATCCCGGATGAACTCTGTCGATGAGGCCGCAGTCGAAATTACGAAGCGGATCGACGCCGCCAGCCTCGATCTGCTCGCGGCAGTGATTGCCGATCCGAAACGCGGCGTTCCTGTCGCCGAAGAAACCGGGATCGTCCAATTCAGTTTCGAGGACGATCACAGAATCCTGTGGATCGCGGCCGACGTCGGGCGCCAATTGGATCGCGACGCCTGGAAATCCTTCGCGCGGGCTGCACTCCGACAACATTTCTTTTGGGACGACTGCGGGTCAATCGCACGGTGGGGCGCGATGCAATGGAACGATGCGACGTTAAACAAACTCGCCTCGCTCTATCCCTACCTTGATGGGAACGTGCAACTCCACGGCCGCCGGCTCATCGAGCTGTTTCGGATCCGCCGCGACGCCTCAGAGCATCTAGAGTTCGCGCGGCGATTGATGGCTGGAGAGGTCAGATGACAACCCCGCTCCTGACGAACGGCAATGGAAACGGCCGCGCCCTCGCACTCGCCCGGGCTCCGCTGCCGGACGCTGCGCCACGCACCATCGCTGAAGCCTATCGGCAGGACGCCTACGGCGAGCGCCATGAGCGGCGGCTTAACCATTTTCGCGGCGACTTCTACGAGTATCGGGACGGCGCTCATCGCCCTATCGTCGACGAAATTCTACGGTCTAGAGTTGCGGAATTTGCCGACGGCCTGGAAATTGAAAGCGATCGGAAGACAGGCCCCGCCACAATCCGCTTCCGCACGAGCCGCTACAAGGTGACCGACATCATAGACGCGCTGGCCGGACTCACTCAGATCATGGCACCCGAGATGCCGGCGTGGCTTGACCAGCACCGCCCCGACCCCCGGCAGATGATCGCGTTCCGAAACGGCCTACTCAACGTCAAGAGATATGTCGAGGATGGGGACCTGCTGCCTGACCCGCCGACGCCGATGTGGTTCTCAACGAATGTTCTACCCTTCGACCTTCGCTCCCCGGCGCAACGCCGGCGCGATGGCTGAAATTCCTCCACCAAGATCTCTGGCCGGATGATTTGGACGCGATCAATCTGCTGCAAGAGTGGATGGGATACGCGATGACGCTCGACACGCGGCAGCAGAAGATCCTTATGCTGGTAGGCCCACCGAGAAGCGGAAAAGGCACGATCGCCCGAATTCTTACATCGCTGATCGGCCCGGCCAATGTCGCGGGCCCGACCATGTCCGGGCTCGCCAGTCATTTCGGCTTGTGGGGGTTGATCGGCCGACAGCTTGCGATCATCAGTGACGCAAGACTCTCAACGTGCGCAGATCAAAGCATCGTCGTGGAAAGGATGCTGTCTATCTCGGGCGAGGACATCCTTTTGATCGACCGCAAGAATCGGGAACCGCAGTCGACCCGGCTGCCCACACGCTTGATGCTCATATCGAACGAACTACCAAAGCTATCGGATTCGTCGGCGCGCTCGCTGATCGGTTTCTCCTGCTCATCCTGCGCCAGAGCTTTCTTGGTTGCGAAGACACCAGGCTGACGGATGACCTCGCGGCAGAGTTGCCCGGCATTGCGATATGGGCGCTTGAAGGTCTCCGCAGGCTTGCTGCCCGCGGTCATTTCCACGTTCCTCAAAGCTCGAAGGACGCCGCCGAGGAACTGCAGGAGCTCGTCTCGCCGATCAAAGCGTTTCTGGCCGAGCGCTGCGACGTCGGCAAAGGCAAGAGCATCGAGTTGGACGCGCTCTTTTACGCCTGGGCGGATTGGTGTCGGGAGCAAGGTAGGGATCATCCCGGTTCGCGACCGACCTTCGGCCGAGATCTCCGGGCCGCGGTGCCGGTCATCGCAAGACAACCGCGCGCAAACGGCAAGCGGATAAGGGTTTACGATGGGATAGGTTTGAAATGATCGCAGGCCGGCACGCGATGGCACGCGATCCAGAGCTTAGGGGTGTGAACTACGCGCAAGGCAACGCGGCGCCGAAGCCTCTAAGCATTTTCACGCGTGCCATCGCGTGCCAGCCGGGCCAGGCTGATATGAGCGTTTCAAAAAGGTACTTGGGACATCATCGGTCGCAGCGGGTACGAGAATGGCGGTGATTCAGTAATTTCCAAAGACTATTTAAGGTTTCCACCACGCTTTATCTATCGCCTCCTACTGGCGTTATGCCTGGAAACCTCACTTCCACATCGCGAGGCCAAATGAAGACGCATGAAATGCAGAATTTCGACGCCTTGAGCCCCGGAGCACTGGAAATCGTCTGCGAGCTCTTGCGGTTAAAAATCGGCATCCTGGTCGACCGGCGGAGCCGGCGCCGCGTTGAGCTTTTCTTCATCGGGCCGCCACACCGCGCGGAAGCAAGTTTCCACTTGGACTGCTTGACCGGATCCGTCCGCACGCCGACGAGATCGCCCGCTGGATTGAGGACCAGAAGAGTTTCCGCACTGCCACGAAATGAATCTCAGCGACATGCCAACCACCGAGATTGTGGCCCGGTTGCGTCGCCTGGCCGCCGAGCTGACGCGCCGCGCCCGCGATGGCGAGTCTTTGCGACGCCAGATCGGCAACGGATCCGCGCCGCCGCCGCTTTCCGAAGCTGTGCGACGATCCGCCGATTTCATCACCGCGAACCCCGGGCGGACCGGTGAAGAGATCAGCCAGGCAGCGGGCATCGAGTGGGATACGTTTCGCAAGCACCACGTTCCAAAGCTCCGGGCTCACGGTTTCCGGGAACATCACCGGCCGCGGCTACTTCCCGCCGCGCGGCGCGACGGCAAACGCTGTGTAGCGCCGCATACTTCACGCGGCGTCGCCGATAATAATGTAGGAGAGATGTACACCAGCGGCCCAACTCCAGTCGGCACCAGCGGCCCCGGAAACTTCACGCTGATTTCCGTGCCCGCCGGCGGCTTATACAACCATCTCACCATCGAAAACGAAGGCGCCCAGGATGGACTCTTCTCTGTCGACGGCGGCACGAACTGGGCGGCACATTCCCGCCGCGACGCCGCCGTACAGCGGCGCCAGCAAGTTGATTCCGGGAATGGTGGAGTGGTGGGGCAAGAGCAGCCAAAGCGTGTTGTTCATGTGGAACGGCAGCGTGGATATGACCGGCGTCACGGCCGTCGCCGATAACGCGGGCTGATGTGGAGACGCTTCGATGGGTCCTATGCCAGCAACACCTGCGCAACGGGACTTCGACGGCTTTGTCTCGATCGCCCGTGAATTTTGGCGCAGGCGGAACACCTGTTAGCGGAACACTGAGATGAACAAATATGCGACGCAAGGCCAACTGACCCGCGCCCTGGGATGCGCGAAAGCGACGGTGTCCCGCCTGCTGAAAGACCCGCGCTGTCCGATCGCGAAGGCACCGCCCTGGGACGAGAACGACCTGAAAAGTTTCGCAGCGTGGCGCCAGTCTCTGCGCGAGGATCGAAACTACCGACACCAGCGCCACGGCGTTCGTTCATTCCCGCCGAGCCGACGGTGGAGGCACCTGGCGAGGTGCGCGTCAGCGGTCCCCAGCTCGCGACGGCGGCCGGCCTCCCGGAGATCCTTGGCGAGCGATGGGCGTTGATGACGATGGCCGATCTGGATTCGCTGGCCAATTACCTGAACTTCGGAATGACCGCGTTGATGTTCGAGGCGACCGGCGGGGAACTGCGGACAACCGCGCCACCTCAATACTTCGGAGACATTATTTCCGCGATCGCCTGGGACGCGATCACCGAGGGCGTTGCCACGGCTATCGCCCTTTGGCAACTGGAAGCAGCATGAACAGGGAACGGCGCTGGCCGGTACTTCATGCCGGCCGGCGCTTTTGTTCTGACGACGGAATTGAACACTATGGATTTTATCGAAAAGCAACGCAGACGGGCAGCGGCGGATGCGAAGGCCGCGATCGACGATATGGGTGGCTTGTTGGCAAGATGGCGGCCGGCGCGACGCTCACCGCCAAAGAAGAATCACGCGTCGAGCGCTCATGCAATTCCACCAAATCGACCTGGCGGAATTGGAGCGATTGGTGGAAGTGCGAAAGAGGGCGAACGCCGCACAGGTGACGATCGATGCGGGAACGGCAGCGCGGAAGCGGATCAAAGACCGACAGCCGGTGATCGATGAGTACAAGGCGCGTTGGCAGAAAATCCTCGAGGAATTGGACGGAGAAAGTTTTCGGATCGATCAGCCGGTTCCCGGAGACAATGCCGCGGTTACACACGCGGAGCACGCGGCCTCGAAACTGGAAGAACTGAAAGGGGAAAACCCGCTCGCGTTCGGAATCCATTTCGTACAGGCCGGTCGTGGGCCACTCTCAGAACGTGAGCAGATCGCGCTTCACAGCGAAGACCACCTCAAGCTCGCCGCCGTCGACCTCGCGGCTGCTATCCGCAACGCGGGGCCGATCGGTTGGGGCGACATAACGGAAGAAGAATTCAATCTCGTCTCGCGGGGCGTAGCGGAGGGATGGCCGGGATGCGACCTGCTTCCGCCGCGCCCGGAAAAATACAAGACCAATCCGCCGTACAAGCAGCTGAACAAATCTGAGCTGCGACTCCAGGCCGAGCAACTGGTTTATTCCTGGGGATCGTCCGATACGCGGCCGTTCGAAGAAAAGCTGGCGGACGCCGAACAGCAAATTCGCTACGGACAAGCAGCGGCCGCCGCCGGGCTCACTCTTGAAGAATTCAGGAAGAGACTCCGGGAAGCTGGATGAACCGAGCATTGCATCAATTCTCTCTCCACGAAGCCGCGCACGCCGTTGCGGCGATTGTCTGCGGGCGCGTTGTGACTGACGTTTATGCGAGCGAAATCGGCGGACAATGTGCGCATAGCGCAGCGTTCAACGGGACGCCGGCCGAGCAACTCATGAGCGAAATGACCATTCTTGCGGCGGGCCCGATCGCGAAGTCTATGCCGTGGCAATTACCCGAGCGCCGCCGGCGCCTGCAATTCCCGACCCGGAATGTTTTGATCTTCTGAAAGAGGACCGGCATCCGGCGAACGCAGCGGACCAGGAGAAGCATTTCGTCGATATGGCGGACGACTACGTTTCGGATGACGATCGGATTCTCATTCTCGCCGGCGAGATGAAGTCCGGCGGGAAAACCTCGCTTGAGATCCCGGGCTTAATCGCGATTGCCCGCGACAACGCGGAGCGGCTTGTTCTCGAGCACGAAGCGGCGATCAAACGGATTGCCGCCGTGTTGGTGCGGGACCGGTCGATCATCGGCCACTTTAATGTCCGCTCTCTCTTTGATGGCCGCGGAGAAGTGATATGAACGAACTGGAAAGAACGATGTGTGTTTGTAGCGCCACGGCTTCAGCCTCTGGCGCGGTCCTCGCGAAGATGCTCGGCTATAAAATTTCCTGGCTGGGAGCTGCTGGCGGACTCAAGTATGGAAGGCAAGATCGTCTTGGACGAGCCGCCGGTCGGCTATCACGATGCCTGGATCCACGCGGCGTCAATGGCGGGCACGAGGCTTTTCTGTGGCAAGTTGGTTGCGTCCCTCCGGGCGCGTCAGGCAGAAGTCGACGCAGCTTTGTGCCGGCTCCCGAACGTGCCGCGACGTGCCGCCCTCTCCGCGGCGGATTGTGGCCCCGCTCGCATCACCGGCGGCCGAATCCCAAGTTTCGAGGGGATCTTGAAAGCCAATGCACCTGAAATTCGGCGGCTGGCGCGACTCGTCGTCGCGGCACGTACGAAACTTAACGATCCGACGGCGGGCATCGGACTGGACGATGACGAGCCGCGCATCAACGGCGGCCAGAACCCAGGCGAGTCCGGGCCCGACGGTGAGATGGATGACGATTTCATCCAGAGCATCGAGCCATTTGCGAAACGTGTTAGCGACCTGAACGATGAACTGAAAAGCAAGATCGCGAAATTGGACGACGCTGACCTGGAATATGCCCATTCCAATGTGATGGCGGCGAACGACTCAAACTGCCCGTGGGACACGTTTGCCGTATGTCGAATGATGAAAGAGCACCTGCACGCCGAGCGATCAATGCGGAGCGCGGCTCCGCCGCCACCGGATACTGACACGTTGGACGACGATAGCCTGGACGACACCGAAATGAAGGCGTTGAGGGGAGCGCGGTAACGATGCCCGGCGTTCGCATCCAACCGACCCCGCAAGACCAGCGGACGATCCAGCAGATGATCCGCTGGATTCGCAATTTCAAAATCACCGGGACCGGAGTCACGTTCTCGAACACGCCAGAGGGCTGCGTCTGTAATATCACGCCGGCCAGCCCGCGGAGTTGGATCAGCAAGGCTCCCGTTCAAGTCGCGAAGATCACCAGCGCCATTTCAGGATACACCGGGAAATACGGCGGAGCACAGCTGACCGGCGGCCCCACCGACAGCGCGACCGGCGCACTGAATATGCCCGATGGGATGACGCTTGGGGCATCCGATAAGATTCTCATTTGCAATGTCGACGAAGATGCCGGGACCGGCGTTGCGGCCAGCACGCACCGACTCAGCATCGGAACCTATGTTGAGGGGAGCTATTTCGGGCAGACGACCGAGAGCACGCCGCGCCCGATCTTCTGGACGCACGGCGGAGTCGGTGAACCGTCGACCGGGCTGATTACTCTTCCCCACGGATCCTACGGCTCGCCGAACGCGACAACGTGGAGCCGGAACACCGACGGCAAGCCCGTTAAGTTCGATCCGTCCTGGACGGGATACGACAGCACATCGGGAAATCTCTTCACGATGATCCGAACACCGATTTACGACGCCCGCGGAATGCTGATTTCGGTATCCGCTGAAGTGCAGACCAATATCACCTGCTGAAGAGGCACAATATGCTCGACCAAGACTCCCGCGATCGCCTCCAGGCGATGTACGATAAGCTTCGCAATGCGAAGTTTGAGGGGGATTACGTCAGCATGGTCAATAATGAGACCACGCTGCATGTGGTGATTAAGTCGAAGAATCCGCCCATTCAGCGCCCCTTTCCCAAAAAGACCAATGTGCTGGTCAAGCTGACGAGCGTCTATTCGGGAGGATGCGGTTCGTACAACGGCAACATCATGGTCGGATCGGCGACGGACTCCGGCGCTGGCGATTTCACAATGCCGGAATCGATGACGGTGGGGCCGGCGTGCTTCATCCGCAACCTCGACGAAGACACCAGTACGACCAGCGACGCCGCGGGCACGCAACGGCTCCTCACACCGAGCTACGCAAGAGGGACACTTGTCGGCGTGGTCACCAGCGCGACGACGCCGGTTGTGTTTATCAACGGCGGAGTCGGGCAGAGCACAACGGGTCTGATCACACTTCCGCACGGTAGTTACGGCTCGCCGAATCTCGCGACATGGAGCCGCAAGACTGATGGCAAGCCGGTCAAGTTCGATCCGTTCTGGATAGGCTACGACGCCACGTCTGGCACAACGTTCATGATGACCCGCACCGCGATTTATGACGCCAGGGGAATTCTCTTCAGCGTATCAGCGGAAGTTCAAACGACGATCACCTGTTAATCATGGCCTGTTGCTTCAAACAATCCCGGAAATGCTCTGACAATTCGCTCAGTGGATTGTGGCTGTCCAAGGCGAATATTCTCGCCCTGGGCACGCTCACGCTGGTACAGAGCGGCGTTTGCTATTACTTCAGCGGCAGCGACAACTACAGCCTGTTTTGCCATGGCACGCTGCACAACGGATATTCCAGCGTTGCGAATTGTGCGGACGCGGCATGCGGAGGAGGATCATGCTCCACGACCCCGATCGCGTGCACGGCTCTTCCGTCCAGTTTCCTTGTAACCGGATGGGCATCACTCGCTACGTCGGCGTGCGCATTATGCACATTTGATTACACCCCCGCGCCAACGTGGACCGGGACCGTTTCTTTTCTGCATAGCACGCCGAATTGCACTTATTACGGCAACACCAACGGCGCGACATTCAACTTCGTAAACTTTGGCGGATTGAGTTGGACGGTAACGCTTACAAACAACGTATCGGGAGCTGCCGGCTTCTGTCCGGGATCCAGCGGGTGCGTCGCGCTTCCAATCTGGAACTTGCTTTTTGATTGTTTTGCTGCGCCGCATGGACTCCCGACAGGCATCGCGCGATGGTCGGGCTGCAATCCATGTGCGGACCCGCGCAATGGGAGTTTCGTCCAATGCACGACCGGATTCGACTGCTCGCTGGGCCCAACGAGCATGACACTGAGCTAAAGCGATGGAAATCCCCTGTGAGCATTGGCAAGAAATCGGAGGCCGTGGGTTCGGAAAATGCGGACTGGGGCTCTTCGGAGGACGACCAAGCAATGACGTTTGCCTTGTGGCGTGCCTTAAGCTGATCGTCAAACCAGAGCCCTCGCCGCCTCCGCCTTCGGATGCGTGGGGGCCTCCGATGTGGCGCGAATTGCATGGCGGCGCCGTTCAGTTCAATGGCGACGCTGCGGCGGAGTTGGGTTGGCTCCTAGAGTTTGACGCGCGTGTGCCGTGCGGAGAGTGCAAGCCCGATTGGCTCAAATGGAGAAAAGAAAACCCGCCGACATTAAATTCGGCGTGGCTCTACGCTCGATGGTCGTGGAAGGCGCACAATGCAGTCAACGCCCGGCGTCTGGTTGAACCGATGCCTTGGACGGAGGCGGTTGATTGTTGGAAGTGGCACGCAATTGACGTTCTGCGCGTTGCGCGCGATTGATGGAATTGCTCATCGAATGGAAGATTTTCCCGGCGTCATCTCCCTGGGCGGAAAAACCGTGGCCCCATCCGAATTCGAACCCTGCCCAGCCGCCCATCAAAAGGCAAATCACTGACCAGATGAGCAGTAATGCGCCCCACTTCACGTTCGGTCCAACGCTCATTGCTCGGCCCTCGCTTTCGTAGCGAGGCCAACGAGCACCTGGGCGAGCACTTCTTTTGGAAGCTGCAAAAGCGCTTCGCTGAGGGTGGCCGGATCAATTTCGGCGAATGCGCCGTTTTTTACGCCAGTTTCTGATTCAGTCTCATTTGCCCCTGTAATTCCCGGCGTTTCTTCAAAGAGTTGGACCCCCCTTGGGATGACGGCGAGAAGTCGCGCGCGGTCAACCGGGGAAAGCTGCGGCCAGGCCGCGACGACTTTCAATAATCCGTGGTCCAACCTGTGGTCCACCGGCAAATTTTCGTCAGTTTTCCCCGGGAGATTTGCGGTTTCCCCGTACCCCACTTGGGTACTCGGCCGTTGGAAATCCTGCACATTCCGCCAATTCGATTCTGCGCTGCTTTTCAGCGGACGTCGGCATTGTACGGGGGCTGAAGATGGTGGCAAGCGGCACAATTCCCGACTTGATGTTGCGCGGCGAATATCGGCTTCTCTCATTTAAACTTCGAAAGCGTCAAGAACCAGTTTCGGCATGACTTGGCCGGTTTTTCCGGCGATGCGCCAGGTGACCTGTGCACTCGCCGGCGTTTCCTGCGGATTGATTTCCAGCACCTTTGCGCCACCGATCAGGGCCCGATCGATCAGACTCGCCGCCGGCTGAACAATCCTGCTGGTGCCGAGCGACAGGAACAGGTCGCATGATGCCGCCGCCTGCTCGGCGGCGCGCCATGAGGACTGCGGAAGCGTTTCGCCAAACCAGACGACGCCCGGCCGGCGCAATCCGCCGCAATGGCAATGCAGCGGATAACGGGTGAACGCGGGGCCGCGCTCTTCGGACTCGTTTCCGCATTTGATGCAGCGCCAGATCCAGAGCGACCCGTGCAACTCGATGACATTCCACGAACCGGCCGCCTGATGCAGGCGATCCACGTTCTGCGTAATGAGGGTGAAGGTCTTTCCCGCTTTTACGGCGATGTTCTGCAGGTGCGCGAGCGCGATATGCCCGGCGTTGGGAAGGCAGCCGGAATCCTGCACCGCCGCTCGTCATACCATCGGGAAACCAGTTCAGGGTCGCGCGCGAACGCCTGCGGCGTAGCGGGATCCTCGGCGTTATATCTAGTGTAGTGACTCATTAATACGTAACTTTAACGGAATAATCTACCGCCCGGGATAGTTGTATTCTATATAAACGGAATACAACATGCGTGTCGCTCCAACCCTCTCTGTCAATCCTGACGATCTCCTGACATTGCAACGCTGGGCCCGCGGGCGAAGCACGCAGGCTCGGTTGGTGCTCCGGGCCAAAATCATCCTGGCGGCGGCGGAAGGCAAAGCCAACGACGTGATCGCTGATGAGTTGCAAGCCGACCCGGGACTCGTGGGACGCTGGCGCCGACGATTTGCCGCGGGCGGGCTGGCCGCCATCGAGCGGGATGCCCCCCGTGGCGGCCGGCCAGCGACGGCGCGCGACCAGATCGTCGGCAAGATCATCGAGTGGACCACCCAACGCAAGCCGAAGAACGCGACGCACTGGAGTATCCGCACACTGGCGGCGGAATTGGGCACGAACCGCTCAATGGTTAATCGCGTCTGGCTGGCCAACAACCTCAAGCCGCACCTGATCCGTACCTTCAAGGTGAGCAACGATCCGCGCTTCGCCGAGAAGTTGTGCGATGTCGTTGGGCTCTACCTCAACCCGCCGCAGCACGCGCTGATGCTGAGCGTCGACGAGAAGAGTCAGATCCAGGCGTTGGACCGCACGCAGCCGGGTTTGCCGCTGAAAAAGGGGAGATGCGGGACGATGACCCACGACTACAAACGCAACGGAACTACCACGCTCTTTGCGGCGCTGAATGTGGCGGAGGGGAAGCTGATCGGAACGTGCATGGCGCAGCACCGCCATCAGGAGTGGATCAAGTTCCTCAAGCAAATTGATGAGCAAACGCCGGCAGAACTGGACCTGCACCTGATCGCCGACAACTACGCCACCCACAAACACCCCAAGGTGCTCGCGTGGCTCAAGCGCCACCCCCGCTTTCACATGCACTTCACGCCCACGAGCAGCTCATGGCTGAATATGGTGGAGCGATGGTTCCGCGAGATCACCGACAAACGCATCCGCCGCGGCGTTTTCCACAGCGTGGATCAACTCATCGACGCGATCACCGCCTATATTGACCAACACAACCAGCAGCCAGAAGCGTTTGTCTGGACGGCGGGCGTGGAAGCAATTCTCGACAAAGTACGTCGGGCGCGCGACGTGCTGGATAAAATGCAAATAGCTTGAGTCACTACACTAGCGCCTTTACCGATCTGCGCACGCCGATCTGGTTTGATGCTGGGGACTTCATCCACTGTGGATGCGCACTTCAATCCGGGTTACAACATTATGGATGCTTCCCGGCACGTCATGGGAAGCAACCCAGAGCAGGCTGTATCGACCCAACGAAATCGATTTGAAGTCCTCAGTGCGATGCTAGAGTCGATTGGCCCACATTTTCAGGCGTGTCTGTTTTCGCTCTTACGACTGTCGCTATGGCTGGCGGTCTTGGTGGCAGTCTTTGTGCCGTTGGAACGCCTTTTTGCCGCCCGTCCGCGGGAAATTCTCCGCAAGGGGATTTTCATCGACCTCGGCTATTATTTTCTGAGCAGCCTGCTTCCCGCATTCCTGCTTGCTGCGCCGATCAGCCTTTTGGCTTGGATTGTGCACAGGGCCGTACCCGGTTTTGTGCTCACCGCCAGCGCCAGCCTGCCGCTCTGGGGTCGGGTGCTCGCGGGGCTGTTGGCAGGAGAGATCGGTTACTACTGGGCGCATTGCTGGATGCACGAGAACCCCTTTCTATGGAGATTTCATTGCATTCATCACAGCGCAGAGCATATCGACTTCCTGGTGAATACCCGGGCCCACCCCTTCGACCTGGTATTTGGCCGATTCGGCGGCCTGGTTCCGATCTATATCCTTGGGCTGGGCGGCCCGTCGGGCCAGGGAGGCAGCCTGGTGCCGATCATCGTCGGCTTGATCGGGACATTGTGGGGCTTTTTCATACACGCCAATCTCCGCTGGCGTTTTGGCCCATTGGAATGGCTGATCTCCACTCCCGCCTTCCACCATTGGCACCACACGCTTAATGAACCGATTAACAAAAACTACGCCTCCACGCTCCCCTGGCTCGACTGGATCTTCGGGACCGCCTACCTGCCCCGCGGCGAGTGGCCATCGGACTACGGCATCAAGGCAAAGCTCCCTGATTCGCTGGTCGGGCAATTGTCTTATCCGCTGAGCGCCGAAGTCCCCAATTCGAGCCCTAATTCCGCCGAAGCGGAGGCATCCGTCGAGGTAGCCGAACCTCTTTGAATCTCCCGCGCAACGGATGCATGGAAACATTTATTTTTTTACTTTTTTGATTTGACGTTCCGGTTGAGTTTGCTTAAGTTCTGCCGCTCTTAAAGGAAATTGGGGGATTAGTGGGATGGGCGCGGCTTCGCGCCCCTTGTTAAAGGAAGGAGAAGTTTGCATGAATCGTCCATGTCTTAATCGGAAGTTTGCTCTGTTATTGTTGCCCGCTCTGGGAATCGCCCAAAGCGGAGGAAATGCACAAGCGAACTTGGCCCCGAACGGCGACTTTGCAGCCAACGGGGGTCCGGGCCAACTCACGGTCAACACGACACTGTCGGACTGGACCGGCGGCGGCAAGGAAGGGGGCTTTGGGAGCCAAACCACGCCGCCGGTATTCATCTTTCCAGCGTCAGGTGGCTCCGTGAATGGCGATGCCTTCATGGGCTCTGTCGGTTTCTACGGCAATCCCACCTCCCCCGACGGCAATAGCTTTATCGCCGCCGATGGGGATTCCGCGTGGGCTGGCTCGATCAGCCAGACGATTTCGGGACTCAATGCGGGGTCAAACTACACCCTGACCTTCAATTGGGCAGGCGCCCAGCAACTGGGTTTCTCTGGGAATACGACTGAGGCTTGGCAGGTCAGCCTGGGAAGCCAGACCCAATCGACGGCGACGGTGAACACTCCAAGCCAGACTTTTGTCGGGTGGCAGACGGCTTCACTCAGTTTTGCCGCGAGTTCGCCGAGCGAATTGCTCAAATTCACGGCCATCGGCGCGCCGGGCGGTGAGCCGCCGTGGTTGCTGCTTGACAACGTTAACCTGACCGCGCCTGAGCCGGTCGCATCGGCGATTTTCTCTGTCGGCTTCGTCGGGTTCATGCTTCACAAGCGTCGGGCAAGAGCCAAAGCCTGATGATTTGATCTTGTCAAAAGAACTGCATCGCAGTCACAGGACCCCATCGGAATCCCCGGTGGGGTTTTTTGTAACATGGGCCTGCCCCTTCGGGACAACATGGCAGGCGCGGTACACTTAAGCCATGTCATGGGAAGCCTATCGCTGGACGGCCAAATCTCCGTCCGAACTGTATCACGTCCTGGGTCCGCACGGCATCGATGAATTGATCCGCCAGTCGCTGGGCGCCTGCTGGCGCGACTCGCCGGCCGAGGGACGAACTCTTGCGGGAGTGGCCAGGATGGCCCGCGAGATGTTTGACCGCAACATGAAGGTGTGGGCGGCGATCAAGACGCCTTCTCCCGCATCGTTTTTCCAGGACCTGCGTCCGTACCCCGCCGACCAGTTTTTCCGGCAGGCGATGGTCACCTGCTGGATGATGATGCCGCGTGCCGGTGGGCGGCAGGTGAGTGAGGTGCGCCGCATCATCGGCAAAATTTTCGAGCGCAATATGGCCGCCTGGGCGGAGGATGATGCGACGTTTACGGGAGGATCGAAGAAAAAGGCAAAACCGGCAATAGCAAAAGTGACACAGAAGCAGGCGATGAAAAAGAACGCGACGAAACCGAAAGGAAATGCCGCGGGCCGTAAGAAGCGTAAAAACAAGCAGTAAAAGCTGGAATTTTGTGGCACGGGCGTCTCGCCCGTGCTCTTCGCACAGGGACACGGGCGGGACGCGCGGGACGCCCGTGCCACAAGACAGGCGGTCCTGCGGACGCGCCGCTACGCATCGGAATCGGGTTCGGGACTGTTCAGCAGTTCATCGATCACGGGTTTAATGGAATCGTATTCAAATCCGCGGCGCTGGAGCATGCCGGCCAGACGCCGACGCGCCACGACCGGATCGAGCCGGCTAAGACGGGCGGCTTGTTTCTGAGCGAGCCGGCGAGCGGTCGTCAGCGAGTCGGCTTTGTTGTAGACCGAATTCAGCGCACGCTCGACGGCCTCGCCCTTGACGCCGGCTTTCATCAACTCGGCTTTCGCGCGATTGCGGCCGTGATACTTATGCTTGGCAGCGGACTGCGCGCGAGCCCGGGCGAAGCGCTCGTCATCGATGTAGCCGAGCTTTGCCAGTTCGTCGAGAACTTCATCAATTAGGGTTTGGACGTATTCCCTGCGGCGAAGCTTGCGACCGAGCTCTGATCGACTGTGCAGCCGGCGCTCGAGGAATTTCAAAGCGTCGTCGAGACATTCCTGGCGAACCTCACCCTGCTCGATTTTCCCAACCTGTTCGTCGGAAAGAACCATCCCTTCGCGAAGGCGGAATTTCGCAACGACATTCAATTTACAAGCAAACGCAAAACGACCATCGAGATGAATGTTGCGCCGATTCGGACGGCGTTTCTGTTCGATGATCGCAGTAAGAACAGGCATGACCGAAGGGTTCAGAGTTCTGGCTCCTGGCTCCTGGCTTCTTCTTTTAACGTTTCTTCTTTTTCTTGTTCCGATCCTTCTTCTCCATAAACCCCGACTTCTTTGTCTTGATCATGGGTCCTCCGGGCATGCCCAATCCGGAAAGATCTCCTTTCATGAGATGCTTCATGAGTTTCATTTTGCCCATCATGCCCATGCCGCCGACGGCGCGCATCATGTCGCGGGTCATTTCGAATTGCTTGATGAACTGACTGACCTCGTTGAGCTCGACGCCGGCGCCGCGGGCGACACGCCGGCGGCGCTGTCCATCGAGCATGTCCGGCTTGGCCCGCTCCTTTTTGCTCATCGAGTCGTAGATGGCGCGCATGCGGCCCATCTGTCCCTCGACGTCCGACTCGTTCATGTTCATCTGTCGGGTCATCTCGCTCATGCCGGGGATCATCCCCATGACCTTGCCCATCGGGCCGAGCTTCTTCACCTGGCTCATCTGGGCCATGAAATCGTCGAGAGTGAACTCCCCCTTCTCCATCTTGGCCTGAAGGCGGGCG
Source organism: uncultured Phycisphaerales bacterium (assembly GCA_963754335.1). Classification (GTDB taxonomy): domain Bacteria; phylum Planctomycetota; class Phycisphaerae; order Tepidisphaerales; family Tepidisphaeraceae; genus JBBSDP01. Next base: position 26,932 of record CAVWFQ010000002.1, on the reverse strand, counting down.
GTTTCATCCTGATCGAATTTCTCCATCGCCTCGGTGACGAGGCCGACGATGTCGCCCATGCCGAGGATGCGCTGGGCCATCCCTTCGGGGCGAAACTCCTCGAGGCGGTCGAGCTTCTCGCCGACGCCGAGGAATTTGACCGGCTTGCCGGTCACCATCTTGGCGGAGAGGAGCGCTCCGCCGCGGGTGTCGGAATCGAACTTGGTGAGGATCAGCCCGTCGATTTCGAGTTGTTCGTTAAACGCCTTGGCGCTGTTGACGGCGTCCTGCCCGCTCATGGCGTCGAGGACGAGATAAATCTGATGCGGCTTGAGCTGCGTGTTGATGTCGCGCAGCTCACCCATCAGCTCGTCGTCGATGTGGAGCCGACCGGCGGTGTCGAGGATCACGATATCGCGGCCGGTGGTGCGGGCCTGGGCGATCGCGGCCCGGCAGACGGCTACCGCCGCGCCCTTCGCAACCTCGCCGTGCGGGGCGACCTTGTTGGGATCGGTGTAGACCGGCACGCCGACCTGCTCGCCGAGCACGCGAAGCTGCTCGACCGCCGCCGGACGCTGCAGGTCCGCCGCGGCCAGCAGGGGATGATGCCCTTTGGCGAGGAGGAATTTGGCGAGCTTGCCGCAGGTGGTGGTTTTTCCCGAGCCCTGCAGGCCGCACATCATGATGACGGTGGGCGGCGGCTGAACGAAATAAATCCGCGTATCGACCGGGCCGAGCAGCTCGACCAGCTCGTCGTAGACGATCTTGACCATCAGCTGGCCCGGCTGCAGGCTGCGGATGACCTCCTGACCGATCGCCTTCTCGACGACTTTGTCGGTGAACTCCTTGACGACCTTGAAATTGACGTCGGCTTCCAGCAAAGCCGTGCGCACTTCGCGCATCGACTCGCGGATGTTTTCCTCGCTGATGCGCCCGCGGCCGGAAAGGCTGCGGAATACGCCGCTGAATTTGTCGGTCAGTGATTCGAGCATTGAGGTAAGAATACTATAGTGCGCGGAGTTGACACAGGGGTATCAGAACCGTTGACCGGAAAGACGCAAGTTGGGAAATTCCAAATCCCAAGCACCAAAGCCCAAATAAATTCCAAAGACCAAAGGGGAAAATTCCAAACAGGAGCGTTCTGTGGCGCCAATTCGCGTTTGGTTTTTGGAATTTGGAATTTGAGATTTTTTTGGGCTTTGGAGCTTGGGATTTTGAAAACAATTGGTGCTTGGGATTTGGGATTTGCCGATGAACTTCGATCTTTCAAAAGCGGCACCGCGTTTATACGATGATTCTCAACGCGATGGTCGCTTTTTCCTGTCATGTCTGCCGGGCGTCGTTGTCGGCTGAGGATGCTCAGGCGGGACAGCTTGTCCGTTGCCCAACGTGCCTGACGACATTACGCGTTCCGACGGGTGTGGCAGAGCCACACGTGGTGGGAGCCGGCGTCGGAGCGCCCGAACCGTCGCTCGAGGCGGCAGCGGCGGCGTTTCGACGAACGACCAGCTCCGTCGGCCATCCCGCGCCGGTTCGAGCCGGAGGTAAGCGATACGGCTTCAACTGCGGCTATTGCTCGTCACGCCTGGAGGCCACGGAATCGATGGCGGCTCAGGAAGGCCAGTGCCCTACCTGCGGTAACAACATCACCATTCCGATTCTGGACCGATACGGCAGACTGATCGATCCCAAGACCCGGCAGATCATCAAGCAGGATCCCCATCCGGTGCATGCCTATGCCGCGGCCGGCGAGCGCGCCCCGCAGATCGTCCGCACCGGCGAAGGAAAGCAGTTTATCCGCTGCCCCCGATGCAACGGCACCAGTCCGATCTCCGCCAACAATTGCAAAAGCTGCGGCATGCCCTTCACGATGGAAGGCACGACGATTGAAGCCTCCGGGACAAGCAACGGCTTTTGCGTGGCGTCGCTCGTGCTCGGGATCATCGGCATCCCGGCGGCGTGCGCGGTGATTCCCCCGATCCTGGCCATCATTTTCGGGATCATCGGATACAACCAGGTCACCCGATCCGGCTCCGAAGGAGGGGGCAGGGGAATGGCCATCGCCGGCATGATCTGCGGCGGAGTCGGATGCATCATGGCGTTTTATATCATCGTTATCAGATGAGGCGCGACGCCTGTGGGCGTTCTTTACGCGAGTAGCGTTTTCCATTTATTTTCCATCCCGCGCCAAAAACTTCTCCTCTGCTTCCGGCAATCGAATATAAAGTGGAACCAATTGATCGGCATCCGTAAACCGGCCCTCGCGCAAGGGCCGCGCCAGCCGTCGCTACCGCCGCGGCCTGTGCGCGCCAGCTCGACTCGGGCGCAATCGTGACGCCCGCTTCCGAAACGGGTATCGCATCTCGATGAAACGGAATTCCATCCCCAAGCAGATAGACGGGGCGCAGGGAGCGACGGAGCATCGACGCCAGGTCGTCCAGATGGGCCGGCTCCTTCTCTACCCAATTCTCGTTTTCGCGGGCAAACCGCGCGGTGAAGATTTGCCCCCGCTTGGCGTCGAGAACGATAATCAGGTTCTGCACCTCCGGCGGCGCATTCTCGGCCAGGACTTGAACCGAGGGTACCGCGACAAGCCGTGCTCCTGTTGTGAAGGCCAGCGTCTTGGCGAATGTGATGCCGATCCGCAAGCCGGTAAAGGAGCCGGGGCCGGCCGAGACATAAATTTCGTCGATATCGTTTGGCTTCCACTCGAGCCGCCGGCAGAGAGAATCGATGCGCGGAACCATTTCGGCGGCATGTTTCAGCCCATGCGCAAATTCGTCCTCGACGCGAACCACGCCTTCTTCGACCAGTGCGACTGAACCGATTCGGCCGGAGGTTTCGATCGCCAACGCGCGGGACATGGAGGGGAAGAATAGAGAAGCCAGGAGCCAGAAGCCAGAATGAGGGAAGGAGTCTATCGTCCCCCTGCATTCTGGCTCCTGGCTCCTGGCTTCTGGCTTCTACTTTCCCCCATCCCCAGCACCAATCCGGCCGCAATGAGAAACAACGCCATCCCTGTCAGATAGAGGCGTGAGCGCGGTTGGTAACAGAGATCGGCAAGAAATCCGCCAACGGGCTTATAGGCCGGAAGAGGCGACGGCGGAGGAATGTTAACAAGCTGAAACGGAGACATCTGCCCCCCCGTCGGATCGTTGTCCATCTTGATGATCCGGCTGCCCGCGCGCACGACTTTCATCTGCCGCTGGGCGAGCCGCTCGGCGAGCGTTGGATCGTCGCCTACCCGCTGGAGAAATTCGTCGTTGACTGCGACCTGTTTTTGGATCGAAGCCAGATCCATCTCCAGCAGGCGCTTTTCGTATGATAGGCGTCGATTCGAATCGGTCTGCGGAATGATCAGACAGCAGGCGATGAGCGCGACACCGGCGCAAACGAGCGGAAGCGTCCATCCGCCGCCGCGGATCGGGTCGCCGGTCGGCTCATCGACTTGCGCCGTGGCACGGGCGTCCCGCCCGTCCTCCTGCGGTACAAGCACGGGCGGGACGCCCGTGCCACTTTGGATGGAAGTCGGAACCTCAACCTTTGGCGTCGTTACGGCGTTCTCGACTTCGTGCGCAGGGGCAGACCGGGATCGCTCTCCTCGGGATTGATCGATTCCCATGGGAGATGGATTTCCTTATTCGGCGGAGTTGTCGTATTCGGGTCGTCCATGCCCCGATCGTTCAAAACGAATGTGCACGGGTACGTGCACATGCGGTCCATGACGCTGCCCTTCGGGACAGCGGTTAAAAGTTGTTCTGAAATTCCTGGCCTTCCATGATTAGCGCCAAAGCGTTCCCGCGTAGACCGCGCGATCGCCAAGCTGTTCGTCAATACGGATCAACTGGTTGTACTTGGCCACGCGATCGCTGCGCGCCGGCGCCGGTCTTGATCTGGCCGCAATTCGTCGCCACCGCGATGTCGGCGATGGTTGAGTCCTCGGTCTCTCCGCTGCGGTGACTCAGGACGGCGGAGTAGCCGTTACGAATCGCCAGGTTCACCGCGGCCAGCGTTTCGCTGAGCGTGCCGATCTGATTCACTTTCACGAGAATCGAATTGGCGGTGCTGCTCTTGATTCCCTTATCGAGAAATTTGACGTTGGTGACGAACAGGTCGTCGCCGACGATCTGGATTTTCTTGCCGAGTCGGTCGGTCATTTTTTTCCAGCCGTCCCAGTCGTTTTCCGCCAATCCGTCTTCGATCGAGCGGATGGGATATTTCTCGACCCACTTCGCCCAGTAGTCGACCATCTCTTCGCTCTTGACGATCTTGTCGGGATTGCTCTTGAAGAACTTGTATCCCTTTTTTTCGTTGTCCCAGAGCTCGCTGGCGGCGGGATCGAGAGCAACGGAAACCTGCTAGCCGAACGAATAGCCGGCGGCTTCGACGGCTTCGCCGATCACCTTGATGGCATCCTCGTTGTCCTTGAGATTCGGAGCAAAGCCCCCTTCATCGCCGACCGCGGTGCTCATGTTGGCCTTATGGAGAACCTTCTTGAGCGAGTGGTAGATCTCGACGCCGGCCCTTAAGGCTTCGCTGAAACTGCCAAAGCCCCATGGCTGGATCATGAATTCCTGAAAATCGACGTTGTTGTCGGCATGTTTTCCGCCGTTGAGGATGTTCATCATCGGCACGGGCAGCGTGCGCGCGCCGGGGCCGCCGAGATATCGATAAAGCGGCAGTGAACAGATTTCGGCGGCGGACTTGGCGACGGCCATACTGACGCCGAGAATCGCGTTGGCGCCGAGCTTGGCCTTGTTGGGGGTGCCATCGAGCTCGATCATCAGATGATCGATCGCCTCCTGGTCACGCGGGTCGAGTCCGATCAGCTCGGGGGCGATTTTCGAGTTTACATTTTCGACGGCCTTGGAGACGCCCTTTCCGACCCACTGCTTCTTGTCGTCATCCCGAAGCTCGACCGCTTCGTGCTCCCCGGTGCTGGCGCCGCTCGGGACGGCGGCGCGGCCGAGCGTGCCATCTTCCAGGATGACGTCCACTTCGACAGTCGGATTGCCGCGCGAGTCGAGAATCTGGCGAGCCTGAATGAATTCGATGTTCAAACCCATGATCGTATACCTTTGGTTATCGGACGAGCCGGTCGGGAAACTGTAAAGTGCTTCGCCCGACAAGCTTGGCTGAGAACGCTTAGAAGCGGCAGTCTATGCGCGGGGTAAAAGGTGTCAAACGTCGGAATCCAGTGAATCCAACGGGCGTGTCCGAATCGAAAGGCTATTGGTTGAAACCACCGCGAAGGCGCGAAGCCGCGAAGGAAAACGCGAAGAATGCAAGATTCGAATCGGATTGCAGTTTGTTTTCTTCGCGTCCGTCTTCGCGTGCTTCGCGACTTCGCGGTTGGATTGAGTTTTATTGTGGGATCAATTCCGTACCGACGCCGAGATCGATCGGGTAAATCAACCCGTAATAAAAGACGAGGATGGCAGTGACGGCATGAACGGGGACGTTCCAGCCGAACAGCGGCAGGAAGCCCCAGAGATCGCTGGCGCCGAGCGGAAGGAAGCCGGTAAGGGTGAGGACAACCACTAGCGCTAACATTCCCCGGCAATAGAGCTTTGACGTTTTGAACGTGGCCGCGGCGAAGAATCCGCCGGCGCCAAGGACGACATAAACGATCGCATGAACCATATCGCTCGGCAGCCAGCCGAAAACATAACCGTCGAGTCGACCTCCCGCGATCATTTCAAACGGCAGGTGATCGGGCGGCCGCCCGACGAAGGCGGGGATGAATCCGCAAATTCCAAAGAATGCGTAAATCAGTCCCACGGAGGCCGCGCAAATTCGGGTTGGCATGTTTTGCACCTTGAGCAGACGCGAAGGCCAAGGGTATCGTGACCTCAAAGATACGTACGGCACAACGTTCATTCTCAGCAACAGCCGCTGGATATGGAGAACGATTCAACAATCCGGATCAGATCTCGCGGCGATCCTGACTTTTCCAGCGAATTGAGCGAGGCGGATTTCGATCCGCAACTCAACCGCGTACGGGTGCTGATGGTCATCGGCATGATCTTCGGAACGCTCGGCTGTCTTTCGATTCCGCTGGGACTTGTCTATTTCCACCAGGGTTCGATCCTCGGCGATCTGGAAATTCGCCTGCGTGATGAGACGCTGCAGAGCCCATCGATCGATGCGTATTGGTTTTTCATTTCGACATCGATCGGGACGGGGCTTTCTGTCGTTTTGTTCATCGGTAGCGTCGTGGCGATGCGGTTTCAGTCGATCGGCAGACTGGGTCTCCTGCTTTTTGCCGTCGCCAGCGCGCTATTCCCTTACGTCGGCTGGGTTTTTGTGGCCCGATGGGTGATTCCCACGTCAGCGATTCACGGCACGCAAGTTCGCGGAACCGTCCTGATCTTCGCGAATATTGTTGGATCGGTCGTGGGTGTACTCATCTCGATCGCGCTTCTCATCACGCTCTTTCGTCCGTCGATCGCCAATGCTTTCTCGTCAACCGGGGAAGAATGATTGTCGTTAAGGCGTTCGTTCATTTCTCCATCATCGCTGATTTTGTGCGTTGACCGGTTCGAGCGGGGTCCTAGATTCGCGCGCAGTGATCGAGCTCTGCCCGTGTCACAACCCTTCGGAAGCGACCGGCGATGGCCCAGCTTTTCCATCCCAGCTCCAACTCCCTCGCCCGGGCGAGCATTTTCGGCGTGATTTTTCTTTTGGGCGGCTGGGGATGGGTGGCATCGGAAGTGGAACGATCGCCGTGGGTGACTGACGCCGGCGTGGTGCGCGAGCAGCCGGTGCCTTTCAGCCACGAACACCACGTTCGAGGGCTGGGAATCGACTGCCGGTATTGCCATACATCAGTGCAGGATTCGTCCTTTGCGGGACTTCCTCCGACCAAGACGTGCATGACCTGCCATTCGCAAATCTGGACCAACGCTCCCCTGCTCGAGCCGGTCCGCAAGAGCTGGCAGACGGCGCGGCCGATCGAGTGGACGCGCGTTCATAACCTCCCTGATTTTGTTTATTTCAATCACGACATTCATGTAGCCAAAGGCGTCGGCTGTTCCACCTGCCATGGACAGGTGGAACAGATGCCGCTCATGTCAGCGGCAGCCACGCTGCAAATGGAATGGTGCCTGAACTGTCACCGCGAGCCACAGCGCTTCTTGCGGCCGCGGGAGAAGATCTTCGACATGAATTGGCGTCCGCCACCCGATCAGCTCGCGCGCGGCGCGGAGCTGGCGTCGCTCTATCACGTTCAGAATCCGCAATTGATGCAGAACTGCTCACTGTGCCACAGGTAACCCATGCCGGAAATACAAAAGGAGCTTAACTTCTGGCGCAGCTTCGAAGAGCGGGCCGGCACGGCCGAATTTCGCACGGCGCTCGAGCGGGAATTTCCGGTAGCGGCTAGCGAATGGGATGATCCGGTGAGTCGGCGGAAATTTCTAAAGGTGATGGCCGCCTCCCTGGCGCTGGCGGGCATCGGCACCTCTGCAGGTTGCTATAAGCATCCGCAGGGAACCATTGTCCCCTATCCACAGGCGCCGGAGGAGATCATTCCGGGCCGTCCGCTCTTTTTCGCGACGGCGATGCCGATGAACGGTTTCGCGCGGGGCGTTCTTGCCGAAAGCCATGAAGGCCGCCCAACGAAGATCGAGGGAAATCCTGATCATCCCATGAGCCTGGGCGCAACCGACCTGTTTACGCAGGCGTCCGTGCTCGATTTGTACGATCCGGATCGCGCTCAGAATGTGGCACTCGCGGGGCAAGTCAGCACCTGGGGCGCATTTTACGAAAGTCTTGAAACGATTCTCCACCGCAAGCGCGGCGACGGGCGCGGCCTGCGCCTTCTAACGGGCCCGGTCACGTCGCCGACATTTTCGGCCCAGCTCGAAGAATTCGGCAAACAATTTCCCAACGCTAAATGGCATCAGCACGATCCGTTGGAATGCGTCAACACACAAGCGGCGACGCGCATCGCTTTCGGCCAGCCGCTCTATCCGATCTATGATTTCAGTAGCGCGAAGGTCATTCTCTCGCTCGGCGGCGATTTTCTTTTCGAAGAGCCGGCCGGTGTCCGATATGCCCGGCAGTTCATTGACGGCCGACGCGTCCGCAAAGACAGCAAGATGATGAGCCGGCTCTATGTCGCGGAGCCGACACTGACGATGACCGGCTCGATGGCGGATCACCGGCTTCCGCTCGGCTCGGCGCAGATCCACGCGGTGGCGCGGGCGGTCGCGCAGGGCCTGGGCGTGACCGCGGCGGGACCTGATTTGCCTGCCAATTTGCAAACCTGGGTTGATGCGGTTGTTGAGGATCTGCGACATCCTTCAGATGGCGGCTGGGCACTGGTCGTCGCCGGCGAAACTCAGCCCCCGGCTGTTCATCTGCTTGCTTTTGCGATCAACGAGGCGCTCGGAAATGTCGGCAAGACCGTCAACTATCTTCAGCCGGTAGCACGGGAGGGCGCCGATTCGCTCGGACAGCTTGTCGAAGACATGAATGGCGGGGAAATCGATGCCTTTTTGATCCTGGGCGTCAATTCTGTGTACACGTCGCCGGCCGACATCGACTTTGGTTCAGCCCTGGAGAAATTATCCAACGCGCGTCGCAACGGCGTCTACTCGAACTTCACGGCCCGCCTCGGATCGCACGACGACGAAACTTCATTGCGATGCCAGTGGCACCTCCCCGAAGCACACTACCTGGAATCGTGGGGCGATCTCCGCGCGTGCGATGGAACGGCTTCGCTTCTCCAGCCGCTCATCGCGCCGCTGTACGGCGGGCGCACGCAGATCGAATTGATGGAAGCGATCCTTGGCCGGCCGCAGCGCGGCGGCCTGGAAATTCTCCAGACTTACTGGAAGAAAAAGATCGCAAAGGACGAGTTTGACGCCTGGTGGTTGAACACACTTCAAAAAGGCGTGATCGCGAATTCGACGCCGGCAGCAATGGCTCCGCCATCTTTCCGCCACGACGCGAGTGCGCCGCCGGTGAAGGCTGCCCAGGGAATCGAGATTCTTTTCCGTTCGGACCCCACAGTGGGGGCCGGGGAATTTGCAAACAATGCGTGGCTTCAGGAAGTTCCCAAGCCATTCACTAAGCTGACCTGGGACAACGCTCTGCTCATCAATCTGAAAATGGCGGAGACATTGGGCGGAGCAAACGGCCCGATCACCGACGGCCAAATCGTCCGCGTCACTTACCGAGGGCGGACACTTGAAGCGCCGGTGCTTCTGCTGCCCGGGCAGGCGGATAACGTCGTTACGCTCCACCTCGGATATGGCCGCCAGCGGATCGGCCATATTGCGATGGACGAAGGGATTCCCCGTGGCTGCAACGCCTACGCGCTGCGTACTTCAGATGCGGTTTGGGGCGGCGGCGGGGTCAGGCTGGAGCGAACAGGAAAATGGCATCAACTCGTGGTGACGCGGAATCATCATGCGATGGACGAAGGGCCGAGGATTCCGGGAATTAAGCAGGAGTTGAAACCCGAGTCGATCGCCACGCCACAGACGGGCGACGAAGACCTGGAATTGCGTAATCGAAAAATCATCCGGCTGGCGACGCTCGATGATTTCAGAAAAGATCCCGAAGTGATCCGAAAGCTCGGCGGCGATGCGGAAAAGAAGCCGCTGCTCTCGCTCTATCCGGGCTGGGATTACGAGCACGGAAACCAGTGGGGCATGTCGATCGATGAATCAGCGTGCATTGGCTGCAACGCCTGCATCGTCGCCTGCCAGGCGGAGAACAACATTGCCGTCGTCGGCAAGGAAGAGGTCGCAAAACAGCGCGAGATGCACTGGATCCGGATCGATTCCTATTTTGGAGGCGAGCCGGAAAACCCGCAGGTGATTCATCAGCCGGTCAATTGCCAGCATTGCGAGAACGCGCCGTGCGAACTGGTCTGCCCCGTCGGAGCGACGACGCACAGCGATGAGGGTCTCAACGAGATGACCTACAACCGTTGCATCGGCACGCGCTATTGTTCCAACAACTGTCCCTACAAAGTTCGCCGATTCAATTTCCTTCTCTATTCCGACTACGAAACATCCGAGCGTGAGAATGGGTTACAACCCGGACGTGACGGTGCGCAGCCGTGGCGTTATGGAAAAATGCAGCTATTGCGTGCAGCGGATCAACCTGACGCGGATTCAATCAGAGAAGGAACTCCTCGATCTCGAGCAACGGGCTCGCGACGCTTCAGGCCCGGAAGAGCGCGACCGGCTTCTCGCCCAGGCGAAGCATCGCGAGCGGCAAATTGTCAACGCGATGGAGACAGCCTGCCAGCAGGCCTGCCCGACCGAGGCGATTGTCTTCGGCAATATTCGCGATCCGGATGCGCAGGTTACGAAACTCAAGGGCCAACCCCACGATTATGCTCTCCTGGCTGAACTGACGACCAAGCCGCGAACCACTTATCTCGGTCGAATTACGAATCCCAATCCGAAGTTAGCCGAGTTCTCACTGGCTGAGGGGCACTCCACATGAGCAGCCTGCCCGATCCGATTCTCGAACGGCAGATTCCGGTCCTCCGGCCGGCGCATTCGTATGGATCGGTGACGGATCGCATCAGCGCCATCGTGTTCGGGCGAACTCCCATGGGGTGGTACGTCGCGCTCGGCGTCGCCATGCTCTTCGTCGGCGCGCTCACCTACACGATTTTCTATCTCATCTACAAAGGGGTTGGGATCTGGGGGATCAACATTCCCGTCGCGTGGGGATTTGCGATCGTCAACTTCGTCTGGTGGATCGGGATCGGCCACGCGGGGACGTTTATCTCCGCCATGCTCCTGCTCATGCGGCAGAGCTGGCGGACGAGCATCAATCGTTTCGCGGAAGCGATGACGCTCTTCGCGGTCGCCTGCGCGGGTCTGTTTCCGCTGCTTCATCTGGGTCGCCCCTGGGTCTTTTACTGGCTCTTTCCCTACCCCAATGTCATGCGCCTCTGGCCGCAGTTCCGCAGTCCATTGGTCTGGGACGTGTTCGCGGTCAGTACCTACTTCACGATTTCGCTGATCTTCTGGTATGTCGGCCTGATCCCGGACCTGGCTTCGATGCGCGATCGCGCGCCGAATCGAATCGGCAAGGTTGGCTACGGCATGCTGGCGCTCGGCTGGCGCGGCGCATCGCGACACTGGCAACGATATCAGACGGCTTATCTTCTTCTCGGCGGTTTGGCGGCTCCGCTGGTGATCTCGGTTCACAGCGTGGTCGGCATGGATTTCGCCGCCGCGATCGTGCCCAGCTGGCATACCACGATCATGCCCCCCTACTTCGTGGCCGGTGCGATTTTTTCCGGCTTCGCCATGGTCCTGACCCTGGCCATTCCACTGCGCGCGATATACGGCCTGCACGATTTCATCACCGTCAAACACATCGACAACTGCGCCAAGCTAATGTTGGTGACGGGATTGATCGTCGCGTACGGGTACGGCTCAGAACTGTTTATGGGGTGGTACAGCGGTGATCCATTCGAATCGTTTTTGAACGTCAATCACATGGTCGGGCCTTACGCCTGGTCATACTGGACAATCCTTTCCTGCAACGTGTTCATTCCCCAGTTGCTCTGGTTTCGACAGGTCCGGCAGAGCATCCCGATGATGTTCCTGATGTCGATCATCGTGCAGATCGGCATGTGGACCGAGCGATTCGTGATCGTGATCGTGAGCCTGCATCGCGATTTTCTTCCGTCATCGTGGGGGATGTACACGCCGACGATCTGGGATTGGTCGACGCTGCTCGGCACGATGGGATTTTTCCTCGCCTGCTTTTTCCTGTTCGTTCGTTTCCTGCCGGTGATCTCGATGGCGGAGATGCGTGAGCTCGTGCACTCGACCGACGGAGGAAAGCATCGACCTGTGGAATTCGAGCCGAAGTATGCCCAATAAGAAACGGCCCGACATTTACGGCGTGGTTGCGGAGTTCGACAGCCCCGAAGCGGTGCTGGCGGCGGCGCAACAGGTCCGCGCGGCCGGATATCGCCGGGTCGAAGCTTACACGCCGTTCGCAATACATGGACTGTCGGAAGCCCTCGGCTTCGAGAGGACTGGCGTGCCGATCGTCGTTCTGACCTGTGGCGTCTTCGGCGACATGCGCTGGGTTTTTCATGCTCTGGTACGCCAACGTCATCAGCTATCCGTGGAACATCGGCGGGCGTCCGCCCAACAGTTGGCCGGCGTTTATTCCGATCACCTTTGAACTCGGTGTGCTGGGGGCCGGCGTCTCGGCTTTGATCGCGATGCTCGCGCTCAATCGTCTTCCACAACCCTACCATCCACTTTTTAACGTGGAACGATTCGAACTGGCGAGCCGGGATCGGTTTTTTATCTGCATCGAATCGTCCGACCAAAATTTTCAGCGCCAGACGACGCGCGCCTTTCCTGGAATCCCTTGGCCCTCTGTTTGTAATGGAGGTGCCGTGGTGACGAGCGAACGAACAGTGCGAAGCGGTGCTTTTGTGAACGAATCCGAGCGCCTCCCAATTGTCATCCTGAGGTTCTCCGAAGGATCTACGACCGAAGTTATACGACGCAAATCCTTCGGAGTACCTCAGGATGACAACGGGCGCGCGTCTCCGCGTCCCCGCATCTCCGCGTCACCATCTTTCTTCCTCCCCGCGTTAGCGCTTGTCCTTCTGACGTTCATCGTCGGCTGCAAGCCTCCGCACAACATGGAGAAGCAGCCGTATTACCGGCCCTATACGCCTAGCCCGTCTTTTGTGGATGGAATGTCGGAAAGACCATTGGTGCCGGGCGTTGTCCCGCGACCGGCTGAACTATCGCCCGGGATCCCCTACGTGGCCGTTCGCGCGGAAGGCCCGGCGGGATATGACCGCCTGGCTCCAAGTCGCGATATCCCCTTTCCAATCACCGGTGAGACGCTCGCGCGCGGCCAGATTCTCTTCAACGTTTACTGCTCCGTTTGTCACGGCCGGCTCGGCAACGGAGAAGGGATGATCGTACAACGCGGGCTCACGCCGCCGCCATCATTTCATCTGGAGCGTTTGCGCAACGAATCGGACGCGCATTTTTATGACGTGATCAGCAACGGCTATCTCGCGATGTTCAGCTACAGCGAACGGATCGCGCCCCAGGACCGCTGGCGCGTTGTCGCCTACATCCGTGCACTGCAATCCGGCGCCCAGCGCGCGTCAAATTTGAATGATGACGACCGTCGTACGCTGGCGGGACTAAGACCATGACCTTTGTCGTCCCAGGTTCCGAACTGTTCCAACGCGCGCGACGTGTCGCGCTCGGCGCCGCCGGCGTCGGACTCGTCGCCGGCGTCATCGGATGGATGATCGAGCCGGGACAGTTCTACCGCTCGTATTTGTTTGCATACCTGTTCTGGATCGGCCTTTCGCTCGGGTGCCTCGCGATCGTCATGCTTCATCATCTGATGGGCGGCGATTGGGGCGCTTGCGTTCGGCGGTTCGCCGAAGCAGGCGCGATGGTGCTGCCGATCATGGTGATCTTGTTTGTGCCGATCGCGCTCGGCTTGCGCCATCTCTACCCATGGGCGCGGCCCGAAGAGGTGGCTCACGATGCGGTGCTGAAACACAAAGAGCCGTGGCTCAACGTGGAGTTTTTTCTTCTTCGCGTGACGATCTACGGCCTGGTCTGGGTGGCAATGTCGTGGCGGCTCTGGAGCGGATCACTCTCACTCGATCGCGAGCCTGATGGAAGGATCATCCGCCGGCTGCATTCGCTGAGCGCCGGCGGGATGCTCGTTTACTTCATCACAATGAGTCTGGCGACTGTAGACTGGATCATGTCGCGCGAGCCGCATTGGTATTCGACGATCATGGGATTCCAGGTGATCTGCGGACAGGGAGTGACGGCGGTCAGCTTCCTGATTCTGGTGCTCATTTCAGTCCGCAAGCAACCCCCCTTCCGTGAATTCGTCCGTCGTGAGCACTTCAATGACCTTGGAAATCTGTTGCTGACGCTGGTGATCCTCTGGACGTACATGAGCTTCGTGCAACTCCTGATCTGCTGGATGGGAAACAAACAGGACGAAATCTCCTGGTACCTTCAGCGATTGAATAACGGCTGGTGGGGCATCGGGATCATCCTGGTCCTTTTTCATTTTCTGGTGCCGTTTTTCACGTTGCTGATTCGCGACGCCAAGCGCAATGTGCGCCTGATGACCTGGCTTTGCTCGGCATTATTGTTTCTGCGGCTGCTGGACTTGTTCTTCATGATCGCCCCCTCGGGGCCGCAGACTTATCCGATCGTTCATCAAAGCGTGAGCTGGCTCGACTTGGTTTTGCCGATCGGCCTGGGCGGAACTTGGCTCAGCCGCGTTTTTCTGGTTGCTCGGCGGCAAGCCGCTCATGATTCGACCGGCCGAGATCACGGCGATGGAGGGGCATCGTGTCTGAAGAATCCGACAAACCTCGGAAAGCGGACGTAGATCCCGATGCGCTTAAACGCGGCTATGAGCCGGACAACGTCGGCGTGCGCGGGCTGGGGATTTTTCTGATCCTGTTTTGTGTGGGCGCGGTCTTGATCCAAGTTGTGGCCTGGTTGCTTCTGAAGTTCTACATGGGCGAAACACGAGAATCCGCCGCGCCGAAAAGCGCGGTAGTACGGCTCGATCGCGCGATTGAGCCGAGCCTTCAGCCATCGCCATTACATGACACGACCCCGGCGCAGGACCTGGCTCGACTCCGCGAAGGGGAAAATCGCATCTTTGCCCATATGGGGTGGGAGATCGATGCCGAAAGCGGCGAAGCGCGAATTCCGAGGCAGATTGTGGCAATGCTCCGGGCGCGTCGGCCGACACCCACCACGGGCCCGGTCTTGAATGCCTATGAGATTCCCTACGTTGCCGCGACAAAACCGACCGGCGTGACGCCGGTGCCGAGCCCGCAGACAACAACTCCTCCGCCGCCGTATCTCTTGCCTCAACCGGAAGGGATCAAGCCATGACGACACGTGACAAGTTCGGCGGTCCAAAAAATCTCCTCCTCTCCCCGTACTCTGGGAGAGGGCGCGGGGTGAGGGTCTTCAACCCACGATTCGGATGGCCCTCACCCGGAGTACCGGGAGAGGGGGTAAGAACGCTGCCGCCGATTCTCTCATGTACCTCCACCATGAATGCGATCGCAATGGAATGGCTTCTCACGTTGGCCGCGATATGTGGCATGACTGACACATGTCTTGCGCAGGCGCCGTTCGCCGGCGACAACGCCAAGCCCACTGCACAGCCCGCCGTCCTGAACGACGTCGGCATCGACCAGAAGCTCGGCGAGCAAGTCCCCGGCGATCTGATCTTCCGGGATGACGCTGGCCAGCGCGTTCTGCTCGGCGACTATTTCGGGAAAAGGCCGCTGATTCTCGCGCTCGTTTATTACAAATGCCCAATGCTCTGCACGATGGTCCTCAACGACCTGACCAAGAGCCTCAACGGCATGAACCTGACCGCGGGCCGGCAATTCGACATCCTGACAGTCAGCTTCGACCCGCATGAAACTCCCGCGCTAGCCGCGGAAAAAAAGCGACAATACCTTCGCGCCTATCGGCGCGACGGCGCGGAAACAGGGTGGCATTTTCTAACCGGCCCCCAGGATTCGATCGATCGGCTGACGCGCTCGGTCGGATTTCGCTACGCGTGGGATCCGCAATATCAGGTGTTTGCCCACGCCAGCGGCATCATGATCCTCACACCGCAGGGGAAAGTATCGCGGTATTTCTTCGGGATCGATTATGTTCCATCGGACCTGCGACTCTCGCTGGTTGAAGCGTCTAATCGGACGATCAGCACCCCAGCCGACACAATTCTGCTTTATTGTTTTCACTACGATCCCAGGACCGGCCGCTACGGATTGATCATTTCGCGTGCGCTTCAGATCGGCGGCGCGATCACGCTTCTGATCGTTGGCGGCGGGATATTCCTCATGCTGAAAAGCCCGGGCCGCCATGTTGCGACGGAGACAATCGATCCGCACGAGTAATCATGGATGAATTCCGCCTGTTTCCGTCCGAAGCCTCGAACCTGGCCCCTCAGGTTGACGCGATCTTCTGGTTTGAGGTGGCGGTGAGCGCATTCTTTGTGTCTCTATTTATCGTCCTGATCGTCTATTTCGCAATTCGATATCGCAGAAGGTCGGAAACAGAAGTGCCCGCGAAGCTCGACTCGTTTCTTCCGCTCGAGATCGGCTGGATCGTGATCCCGTTCGTCCTGATGCTGGTCATGTTCTTCTGGGGTGGAAGCGTCTACGTGCGAATGAAGAAGCCGATCGAGAACGCGACGGTCATTCACGTTCTTGGCAAACAATGGATGTGGAAAATTCAGCATCCGGAAGGCGTTCGCGAAATCGACGAGCTGCATGTTCCAATCAACGTGCCGGTCAAACTCATCATGGCCTCGCAGGATGTGATTCACGACTTTTCGATCCCGGCGTTTCGCGTGAAACAGGATGTGGTTCCCGGGTGCTATGTCACCGAATGGTTCACGCCGACCCGGCTTGGAGAATATCACCTGTTTTGCAGCCAATATTGCGGGACCGGCCACGCCCAGATGGTCGGACGCGTCGTAGTCCTGAATGCGTCGGATTATCAATCATGGCTCGCAGGCGTGGTGCCTGCCGAGACCCCTGCCGGCTCGGGGGCGCGGCTCTTCCAGTCCTGGGGTTGCGCCGCCTGCCACGGCCAGCGCGCGCCGACGATGGCGGGACTCTACATGAGCAAGGTAATGCTTTCCGACGCGTCGGTGGTCATCGCCGACGAAGATTATCTGCGCGAGTCGATCGTCGAGCCGGCGGCGAAGATCGTCGCCGGCTATCCGCCGATCATGCCCAGCTATCGCAAGCAGCTTACCGAAGAGCAGATTTTCGACCTGATCGCATACATCAGAACGATGCAGTCGGTTGCAGTGCCGCCGCCAAATGGATTGCCCGCCGACCATGTCGAGCCCATGCCCGCTCCGTCCACACGGCCGATCAACGGTGATTCGCCGCGGCTCATTCCCAATTACCCGCCGGAGCGAAACCCGCCGGATTTTCACGAGGCGCCGAATCTGAAATCCCAATGACAAGCATCGCCTACATCCCGAGTTATTCGGACGCCGAAACGTATCTCAACCGAAGCTATCGGGTGCGCTCGTGGCTTCTCACCATCGATCACAAGCGTATCGGCATCCTCTTCATGATTTCGATCACGCTTTTTTTCCTCATCGGTGGATCCGCCGCCGCGCTCATCCGGCTTAACCTGATGAATCCGTCGGGTGGACTGGTGCGGGCCGACACCTACGCCCGGCTCTTCACGCTGCATGGCGTGATCATGGTCTGGTTCTTTCTCATTCCGTCCATTCCGACGGTTTTTGGGAACTTCCTGGTTCCGATCATGATCGGAGCGCGTGATGTCGCGTTTCCAAAGCTGAATCTGGCAAGCTGGTATCTGTTCATTATCGGCGGCAGCTTCACCCTTTTTGCCTTGATCGAGGGCGGCGTCGATACCGGCTGGACGTTTTACACGCCTTACAGCTCGTCATTTTCCAACACGCATGTCGTTCTGGTGATCGTAGGGATTTTCATCGTCGGCTTCAGCTCGATCTTCACCGGGATCAATTTCATCGTGACGGTGCACAAGATGCGCGCACCCGGAATGACCTGGTTTCGCCTTCCCCTTTTCATCTGGTCGATCTACGCCACCAGCGTGGTTCAGGTCCTCGCTACGCCGGTGCTTGCCATCACGCTCGCTTTGGTCGGGATCGAAAGAATCTGGCGGATTGGGATTTTCGATCCAGCGCTCGGCGGCGACCCCATCCTCTTCCAGCATCTGTTCTGGTTCTATTCCCATCCTGCCGTTTACATCATGATCCTCCCGTCGTTTGGTGTGGAAAGCGAGCTGATTGCCTGTTTCTCACGCAAACGGCCATTCGGTTACGCCTTTATTGCCTTCTCCAGTATGGCAATTGCATTAATCGGATTTCTCGTATGGGCGCACCATATGTTCGTGGCGGGGATTTCGATTTATGCCGGTCTGGTCTTTTCTTTCCTGAGTATGGTCGTGGCCGTTCCATCAGCCATCAAAGTCTTCAATTGGATCGCGACGCTCTACAAGGGAAGCATCGCCCTCAAGACGCCAATGCTCTACGCGCTGGGCTTCATCGGGCTGTTTGTGATCGGCGGACTGACTGGCGTCATGCTGGCGACGCTCGGAATCGACGCTCACGTTCACGACACCTATTTCGTCATCGCGCATTTCCACTACATCATGGTTGGCGGCGCGGTCATGGCGTACATGGGGGCCATCCACTTCTGGTGGCCGAAGATTACGGGGAGAAGTTATCCCGAATTCTGGGGCAAGATTGCCGCGATCACGATTTTTCTGGGCTTTAACTTGACCTTTTTCCCGCAGTTTGTTCTCGGCTATCTGGGGATGCCCCGGCGCTATTCAATGTATCCGCCAGAATTTCAGATCTATAACGTGCTGTCGAGTGCCGGGGCTTCCATCCTCGCTGTCGGATACCTACTGCCGCTCATCTATCTGATCGGCTCGCTCTTTTATGGCAAGCGCGTGGGGGACAATCCGTGGGGTGCCGCCGGTCTCGAATGGCAAACATCCTCCCCTCCCCCCGTCCATAATTTTCACAAGACGCCGATCGTCGATTTCGAAGCCTACGACTATCACAATATGAAATTTGCAGGTGGCGATGACGGCAGCGAAGAGCCCAGTCCAGAACACTCATAAGATTTGAATCATGGAATCCTTCATCGAAGTTCATCCCGACGACCCCACCCTAGGCGAGCAGTTTGAAGACGCCGAGCAGCAGCGCCAAGCCGCATCACTCGGGATGTGGGCTTTTCTGTCGACGGAGGTGCTCTTCTTCGGCGCGCTGTTCGCCGCGTATTTCGTTTATCGCGTTCGTTACCCCGAGGCGTTTCGACACGGCAGCCAGGACATGAAATTATGGCTCGGCGGGATTAACACTGCCGTCCTGCTGACCAGCAGCCTGACGATGGCGATGGTCGTCCATGCAGCCTCGCGCGGCGATAACCGCCGCATCCAGCTTTATCTCATTGCCACCATGATCCTGGGCGTGGCATTCCTTGGCATTAAAGCCACCGAATACACAATGGAGGTGCGCGAGCATCTCGTTCCCGGCGTAAATTTTACGACGATTCCGCCGGATGAAGTGAGCAAGCCGGCGTCTCAGCAACATCCGCGTCCGGAGCAGCAGCGTCTATTCATGATCTTCTATTTCATCATGACCGGATTACACGCGATCCACATGATTGTCGGGATTTCGGTTCTCGCAACGCTGTATGTATTGACCCGGCGCGGATGGTTCAGCGCACATTATCACAATCCGATTGAAAACGCGGGCCTTTACTGGCACTTTGTCGACATCGTGTGGGTGTTTCTCTATCCCTGCCTTTATCTCTTGCGACAGGGTTGATCCGCCATGCAGGTTGAAAAATCCGATTTCCGAGCGGCAGCGTCGCCAGCGACTTATCTTGCGATCTACTTCGTCTTATTACTGCTGCTGGCGCTCACCATCGGCCTTTCGTTTATTGATTTCGGGCGTAATTGGAACAATCTTGCCGCCCTGCTCATCGCGGTGACCAAGGCGATCCTGATCGTCCTTTTTTTCATGCATCTGCGTTACGGCCCCCGACTGACCTGGGCCTTCGCCGCGGCAGGATTTGTCTGGCTTGCGATCATGGTCGCGTTGACAATGACCGATTATCTGTCGCGAAATCATCCGCCCGGCGACAGCCCCAAAGGCGAACCACACTTCCTGTATGACGCATCGGGCCGGACCCGTTAGGTCCCGTTGGGAGTCTTCGGATCGCACCAGAGCCGGCCTGGTGTCTGGGCGGCCTCGGCATCGAACTCTGCGTCGCTCATGCAACTCGGCGCTCCCGTCAAAGGTGACAAAGCAACCGCCCGCGCGATGGCGACGGGTCAGCCCGTCCGGAGGATAATCCGATCCGTTGATCCACAAACCTGCATAGACGCCGTATTCCCCCTGCCCCGATTCCCAGAAACAGACGCGGTCCGGCTTGAACGAAGTGAGCTTTAATGCCGGGAAGAACGATAAGCCATAACCGCAAACCGCGCCGTTCATCACATAACTGGTCATCGCATGCGCAGGCCCGAAATACCCGAGCGTTTCATCGATCGGGCAGCGGTAGACTTCAGAGCTATTCAAGTAGGGCCAGAGCGTTCCCGTTTTCATCTGTCCTTCGGTGCCCGGGTTCTGGATGGGCCCGCGATAGAGCCAGCCTGGATGGGACGGTATGTCCTGATTGAAGAATCCAAATGTGCTTAAGTTGGGAAACGGGAGATATCCTTCGTTATCCGAGGCGTACTCGATAGACGCCTGCATGAGCTGTCGCAGATTGCTCTCGCAACGAATTCGCCAGGCAGCCTCGCGCATCCCAGCTAGAACGGGCATCAGCAGTGCGACGAGCACCACGATGATTCCAATGACAACCAACAGCTCAATCAGCGTAAACGCACGGCGGGCCATGAGTTTCCCCAATTGGGATCAACTGCATCGCGCGTGCCTGCACCCCATTCAAACATCATGTGCGAGCCGAAAAAGCGACCCAGTTGCGCCGAATATTGCCGAGACACAATCGACATTGCAATTTCTTCAGTTGTATGCGCCAGGTTTATCGATAGCTATGCCACCCGACGACTTCTAGTTTTGCGCAACCGAAAGCGGGCGTCGGCCCTGAAAGCCGACGCCCGCGAATTGAACTTCTTCTGCATTCGGAAATCGATTCCCCGAACGCGTTTCAAGCAACCGCTTAATGCAGCAGGTTCAGAACGGACTGAGGAGCCGCATTGGCCTGCGACAGAACCGTTGTAGCGGCCGACGACAGGATCTGTGCCCGAGTCAGGTTCGCCGTTTCCGACGCAAAGTCGGTATCGGTAATGTCGCTGTCGGCAGCCGACACGTTTTCGTAGGCCACGCCCAGACTGTTGGTCGTGGACCCGATCGTGTAATCCTGGAAGGCGCCGAGTCGGCCGCGAAGCGTCGCGACCTGGCTGATCGCTTCGTTCACGATGCTCTGCGCGGTGTTCAGGCTGGCACTGTTCAGGGCGTTTTTCCCGCCGCTGGCCAACGTGCTGAGGAAGCCCAATGATCCGTCACCGAGACTTCCGGTGCTGACCGACTGGATACCGATGCTCGCCTTGTTGCCATCAGTGACGGTTGAGCCCAGGTTGAAGTTCGCACCGCCGCCGGTGATTCCAAAGGTCTTGGTCTTGCCGGCATTGAGCGCCGTGCTGAGCGTGAGGGCAACGTCAAGGTTCTGGTCACGATAGGTGACATTCAATCCCTGGGCGCTGGCTGCAGCGCCATTGACCTGGACTTTGGCATCGGTTCCGAAATCCTTGCCGCCCGTTCCGCCGGTGATTCCGAACGTGCCGCTGATCGACGCGACGCTGACGTACTGGTCGGAGCCAAAGTTGGCGGCCTTGAAGGTGATGTTGCTGCTGCCGTTGGCAGAAGCGGTCACCCCGGTCGTCGAGCTGATGTTGTTGATGGCCGTCGCGATCTGGGCGAAGGTCGTGCTGCCCGCGAAGGAGAGCTGCTGCGTTCCGTTCGCACCCGAGATCTGCAAGGTTACGGCCGACCCGCCGAGCGCATTGCCGGTTCCGGTGTGAGCCACCTGTCCGACCGTAGCGCTGTTGGTCACCTGGACCACCACCGCTTCGGCCTTGTTGGCCGCGAGGTTGGCGGAATTGATGTTGATGGACGAGAAAGCCGAGGCCGCGGCGTTGCTCGTCGTGTAGCCGAAGTTGCCGTTGAGCAACTGCGTTCCCTGGAATGTCGTGGAACCGGCGATCCGGTTGATCGTGTTCAGGATCGAGTCAACCTGAAGCTGGTTGGCGGAGATTTCGTCCGAGCTCAGGCCACCCGTGTTTGCAGACTGGTTCACCAGCCCGGTGAGCTGGGTCAGCAGGTTGCTGACTTCATTGAGACCACCTTCGGCGGTGCCAATGACGTTGTTGGCAACGCTGGCATTATTGATGGCGGTCTGAATTCCCGTTTTCTCGGCATTCAAGGCCTGGCTGGCGATGAGGCCGGACGGATTGTCGGCACCGCTGTTGATCTGAAGACCCGTGCTCAATCGTTGCAAGCTCGTATTGAGCTGGCTCTGATTGGTGGCCAAAGCGCGCTGTGCGATCAGCGAGCTGACGTTGGTGTTGATTCTGCTCATGGCGTATGTCTCTCCGTGACCCTGGCGTACGTATACGCCAACAGTGTGATGCGCTTCCGGCTCGACGTCGCACAGGGCGTCGGAAAAATAGCCGCTTCGCGCGTTTCATTCCCTTGAAACGTTGAGCTGTTCAGGCAGGGAACATTTCCTGGACAGCCGTCATACTGGTGTTCCGCAATGCGGCACTACTGAGTACAACGCCATTCTCATCGCCATGATCTGTGAGCGACTTTACGTGTGAAGCGGTCCTGCCGTTTATCGGCTTAGGTTGACGCGGGGGAGATAACCGACCGGCCGGCGCTGATCCGTTGGTGCGTCCAAGAAAAAGGCGGTTCAGCCCTCGCAGATGACGATCAGGGAGAGGTCATCGTCCGATTTCCTCAGGACTTGAGCGGAAATTAATCTTCTCATCGAATCGGAAATGGATTGTGAACTACTCCGATTTTTTTTTGCAACAACTGGAAGTTACGTACTCAAGCGACGATTGTGCCTCCAGGCGCTTTGCGGCATCATGCCGGATCACGGCGGCATGGGTCGCCGATGCATTTGCCACCTGACGACAGCTCGCAATGAAATACGCCATTATTATTCCTGACGGAGCCGCCGACGAACCACTCCCGGAATTGGGAGGTCGGACGCCACTGGAGGCGGCCGCCACTCCGAATATGGATCGAATCGCATCAATGGGGAGGCAGGGAACCGCCCGCACCGTACCGGAAGGATTCGAAAGCGGTAGCGACGTCGCAACCATGTGTCTGCTCGGATATGACCCGAAGGTTTATCACACCGGACGTGCCCCGCTCGAAGCGGCGGCGCAACAAATCCCGCTTTCGCCGAGCGATTGGGTGTTTCGCTGCAATCTGGTGACCGTGGTTGACGGCGTGATGAAAGACCATTCCGCCGGTGGCATCAGCAACGCCGAGGCGCAGCGTCTGATTGGCGATCTCTCGCGCTCGCTCAACCTCAGCGGGTTTGAGTTTCATTACGGGGTGAGCTATCGCAATCTGCTAGTCTATCGCGGCGGAGAGAAATTCGACGTCGTGACGCGCCCGCCTCACGAAATACCCGAGGAGCCGGTTGAGCGTCATTCACCGCGCGGCGCCGGCGGAGACATCCTCCGCCGCATCATGGATCAATCGCGCGAGCTGTTCGCGCACCACGAGATCAACGAAGTCCGCCGGGAAACGGGGCACAATCCCGCCACGCAGGTCTGGCTCTGGGGACAGGGGCACGCCCCCAATCTGCCGAAATTCCGCGAGCGGTTCGGAGTGAAGAGCGGATGCATGATCACCGGGGTCGATCTGCTCCGCGGCCTGGCGGTCCTGCTCGGCTGGGATATCCGCGAGGTGGAGGGGATGACCAGCTTTCACGACACCAACTACGCCGGCCAAGGACAGGCCACCGCGGCGGCGCTCGATCAATACGATCTGGTCTTTTCACACATCGAAGCGCCCGATGAGGCGTCGCACCAGGCGGATTTCAAAACCAAGGTGGATGCGATCGAGCACATCGACCGTTATATCGTGGGTCCGGTGCTGGAAAAGATGCAAAAGTTCCCGGAATGGCGAATCCTAATATTGCCGGACCATCCGACCAACATCGCCACGCGCAAACACGGATATGCTCCAACCCCTTTTGCGATGGCCGGAACGCGCGTCAAAGGTCTGGTGCCGGCCCCCTACTCTGAAAAGAACGCGGCTGCCAGCGATCTGCAGATCGGGCGGGGACATGAGTTGATGGAGTATTTCCTGCGCGGGGGAAATCTCTAATTGCCTCTCGATTGGAATATATAATTTTGAATAATCGACCGAGATGACCTTCGATTTTGTTTATCTTCCAGAGGATTTTGCTGCCCTTGCGGATGGACCCTTCGAGAAAACGACAAATCGGAAGGGGACCGCACGTCAATATCCTTCATGGATCCTGTTTGCCGGGCTGGCACTGATTCTTTCCGTCTTGCTTCGTTCTCACCTCAGCTTGAACTCAGTTTGCACAAGCCTCCCGCCGCGCCAAACACCAGTGAAAATCTTCTGGGCGTGTTGACGCCATGGTTGATCATCGCCGCGGTTGCTTTCTGTTTCGCTTTTCGAATCTTTTTGCCGAAATGGCAGATCCGGAAGCTGAGGCACATGGACGCGCTGAAAGAGCCGCAACAACTCCAGATCAACGAAGACGACGTCGCCTTGTCCACGCGCCTGGCCACCACCCGATGGCCCTGGAACGCATTCCGCGGCTGGCGGGAACTCGACAGCGCGTTTCTTCTCGACCTGCGTGTCGGCACCCTCGTATTACTTCCCAAACGAGCGATTCCGGATCAGGCTGCGACCGAGGAACTGAGGAGTATCCTCCGAACCCGAATTGTCATCCCGACGGGCGGCTTTCCGATCGCTCTTACAGACGCGACACAGGGCAACGGGTGAATCCCTGAGCGGCAGAACCAAGACGGGATGCCAATGAACCAGGACGAATTATCAAATGTGCACGTCACGGCACAATTCGAGTACACCGCCGACGAGCTGCGGGAGGCGGTTCGATCGGTCAACGCCCACAATCTGGCAAAGCCATTGCGGCGCTGGGCCGGGTGGGGCGTGTTCGGTGTCTTGGCAATCGTGCTGTTCGTGGTGCTAAGGTGGAACAACCCCAACGGAGCTTCGCCGCCGGCGCCAGCGCCACTTTCAGCCAGGTTTGTCTGGACTGATTTGCTCCCGTGGACACTGCTTGTCGCATGTTTTGGTTATTTCATTTTCTACCTGCGTAGCATCCTGCGGAAGAATTCGATGTCCAATTCGATGCTCAACTGCGTCTTTACCCTGGAGGCGGATGAGGAGCGATTGGTGATTTCCGAGCCGAACTCGCGCGTCGAGCGGAAGTGGGGATCCTTTTCCCTGCTTAGTCAGACGAAGAATTTGTTCCTGCTGTACATCACGAAGTCGCTCGCGGTCGCGGTTCCGAAGCGGATTTTTAACGACCGTGACAATGAGTTGTTTTGGGACCTCGCATCGCGCAGGGTCAGCCCGAAAGTTTCCGCTTTTCCCGTCGTCCGATGATCGCAGTGAGCCGCGACGTTGAGGAATTCGCGAGCGCATCTATAATCCGCGGCTTCGTTTCCCCGGCACCTTTGGCGCGAGCGAGACCGCAGGATGGGATTGATCGTTCAAAAATTCGGCGGCAGCAGCGTCGCTGACGCCGAGCGGATTCACCGCGCGGCTCGCCGCGCGATCGCCACCAAAGAAAAGGGCAACCAGGTCGTCGTCGTTGTCAGCGCGATGGGGGACAGCACCGACGACCTGATCGCGCTGGCCAAACAAGTCTGCCCGAATCCCCCCAAACGGGAGATGGACCAGTTGCTCGCCACCGGCGAGCAGGTCACGATCGCGCTCATGGCGATGGCCATCCATTCCCAGGGCCATGAGGCGATCAGCTTCACCGGCGGACAGATCGGCCTGGTCACCGACAACGCCTTTTCAAAGGCGCGCATCCAATCGATCGACAAGAAACGGATCTTCGACCAACTCGATGGCGGAAAAATCGTCATCATCGCCGGTTTTCAGGGCGTTACGGCGCAAGGGGATTACACGACGCTCGGCCGCGGCGGCAGTAATGCAACGCTCGTGGCGATTGGAGCAGTTCTCAAAGCCGATGTCTGCGAAAATTACACGGACGTGGATGGAATCTTTACCGCCGACCCGCGGATCGTGAAAAACGCACGCAAGATCGAACGCATTAGTTACGATGAGATGCTCGAGCTATCGGGGCTCGGAGCGTCGGTCCTGCAAACCCGGGCGGTGGAGTTCGCCAAGAAATATGGCGTGCCCCTGCACGTGCGGAACAGTCAGAATGATTCGGAAGGAACGTGGATCGTCTCGGAGACACCCAACATGGAGCATATTGTCGTATCCGGGGCCGCTTTGAAAAAGGACCTGGTCCGCGTCACCATCAAATCGGTGCCGGACCAGCCCGGGGTCGCGGCACGAATCTTCGGCGAGATTGCCGCGGCCAATATCGTCGTCGATGACATCATCCAGAACGTGATGGATGACAACACCGCCAACATCAGCTTCACCGTCGAGCACGGCGACCTGCAGGACATCAAGCCCGTCGTCGATCGCCTGCTCATCGAGCTAGGCGCAACCCAGGCGCCATCTACCACGGCGACCTCGCCAAGGTGAGTGTGGTTGGCGTAGGCATGCGCGTCCACACCGGCGTCGCCCAGCGCATGTTCAAAGCCCTGGCCGACGCCCGCATCAACATCCAGAACATCACCACCAGCGAGATCAAGATCAGTTGCATCATTGATAAGGATCAAGGGGCGAAGGCTCTGCAAATCATTCACGATGCGTTTGAGCTGGGGAAGCACGCTCAGTAAAGCTATCGCCACCCCCAAGTTCCTCTCCGATCCTCGTTTGTAGCGATCGTCCGATGCCGATCACGACCCGAATTGTATGAAGGTGCGACGGACTGACTCGGTCGCTTGCGGCTTCGCGGAATCGCCGCCGCGGCAGTCCACGGGTCGCGCCAGGCGAGAAAATCAGACCGGAAAATAATACGGGGACGCAGGGACGCAGGAGGGATGCAGGACGCAGTACGGTCGCGGTTCAATCCGAAAAACTTCGTCGTACGGTCCTGGCACTGGCTGCTCGCGACCTCCTAGAACTCCCAGGGATTGCGGCGGTGCGGCGAACGGCGTATTGCGCCGCCGGACTTAATGAAGCGCGGGAGCGGCGGTTCAATTCCAAATCCCTGGGCTTCGGCTCACCTCAGATGGGAAAAGACCACGTTCACTCAATC
>CAVWFQ010000001.1:0-431770 GCA_963754335.1 uncultured Phycisphaerales bacterium | reverse complement strand
GATTCCAAGCGCCAAATCCCGCTGGTCCGTTCCCTCCCTGCGCGGTGGGCTCACTTCAGTGAGCCGGTGAGGCCAAACCGGCTCACTGAAGTGAGCCCGCCGTGTGAACC
The DNA here is from genome assembly GCA_963754335.1 of uncultured Phycisphaerales bacterium. Classification (GTDB taxonomy): domain Bacteria; phylum Planctomycetota; class Phycisphaerae; order Tepidisphaerales; family Tepidisphaeraceae; genus JBBSDP01. Next base: position 431,660 of record CAVWFQ010000001.1, on the reverse strand, counting down.
GCATCATTGGAAACATCAAGCCGTCGATGAATCGCTCACGCGCGAAATAAATTCGTCGATCGCTCGATTCATGTCCGCGCGGCGAAGGCCCAGCATCATCGCCGAGCACGCATTGGCCTGTCGCGCCGCCGCCGGTGCGCTCAGGTATTCGAGCGGCGAGCGGCCGATACATCGCGCCAGTAAACATCCGAGCGTGTGCGAAACGCACCGTTCCTCCAGGTCGACGGCCCAGGGGACCGGGCCTATTGTCTGGCGGTAAAGGTTCCAATGACGTGCGGCGGCCGCCGCGAAACGCGCCGGTGTTCCGCCACCCAGTTCGCCTTGCTCAGCAGATGCGCAAGGGAAAAACCCACGTCAAATGCCGGGTCCCCGAAATGGATCACTTCGTGATCCAGCAGGACCAGGCGATCGTTATGAACGAGGATATTTTTCGGACTGTAATCGCCGTGAACGAGCGCGTGGCGATGGGACCGGGTTTGCGCCACCAGGTCGCGATAAAATTCCGCCACGGCTGGCATTCGCTCGGCCGAATAAAGGTAATATGGCTCGACGCGCAGCGACTCGAAAAAGCTGCGATCCTCAAATTCGCCGGCAAGTGTTTCCCTGCGTTCCCACCCGGTGCGATGAATCGTGCCGAGCAGCGTCGAAAACTGCGCGACGTGATCGGCTTCAATGCGCCCGGACAGGAGCATCGATTTCCAGTTTTCATGTGGCTGCGGCACCGCGCTCATCGCCAGCAGATGGTTCTGCGGATCGACGAACAGGAGCGAAGGGATCCTTCCGCCGGGCGCCAGCTCGCCAAGGCGTTGCATTCCCAGCGCCTCGCGTTCGATCCGTCGCGGATCGCTGAGCCATTCGACGCTGACCCGAAGCCGCGGGAGCGCCTGCTTAAGCACCCACGATTCACCGGAAGGGCGCTCGAGCAATACCGCCCGGTTTGAGACGCCGCCGCTGAGAATGCTGACGTGTGGCATCTCTTCCATCCCGATGCGGGCCGTCCCGCGCAAATACGCAAGGAGCGCGGCGGCGTTTTCAATGTCGAGCGCGTTGGCCATGATTGTTTCACCCTCTCGACAATTCCGGATTCGCGGCGCGCGGCTGGGTTATCCGGGCCGCTGACCCATTGTGCCATGGACCGTTCCGGCGCGACGGAATGCGGAAATGTAACGGTTTTGAATCCGTTTATGACGGAGGCGTCATCGTTTCCATTCGTTGCCTCGACTTCGAACACCCCGGGCCGAGCCGCGGCTCTTGATCTCATTCGGTAGCGCATTTTGTCTTCATCGAAAAAACCTTCGCCCTCTACTATATAGGGAAAAAAGTGAAAATTTAGGACTTAACTCTCCGCGGCCCTGCGTAGCCAGTGGGAGCCGGAAGCAAATCGACTCGCGCAGGCTATGCTGTACGATCCGGCGGAATTGGACCCGGCCGGAAGCGGCCCGCAGATGGCCACCGACGAGCGGCCGAATTTCCGTGCGCGCTTGCACTCGGCCGGCTGATTCCCTGGACGTGACCCGCCCGAGGTGTGAATCACAAACAGCCTTGCCCGCCCGCAGTTGGAGTTGCATCAAGCCTCTCGACTTTCACGAATGAACCTCTGACGTGGTCGTTACCCGTGAAGGCCGTTTGCCCGACCTCCTGATGTGTGGACACACCTTCGCCAACCTGGCAACCCAGGTGCGACACCCGTCGCCGCGCCACTGCCGCGCGTCTCAGGTTTATCAACAGACACACCCCCACCGATTGGTTGCCCCCGCATGCGTCGCTTCAACCGTGCGATATTTTTCACGGCTTCAATGCGCCGGAGACCGGTTCAGCTGATTTTTGTGCCACTGCGGCACTTTGGTTGCGAGCACGCGGGAACCACGAAGCTGGCGGCCCGTGCGGAGCACGGTGATCCGACGGCCGGCCGCCACGCGAATCTGAATTTCTTGAGGGAGGCACCCATGACGCGAATCGACGAATTACCCAGGCCCAACTCGCCGCAGGGCGCGCCGGGCTACGACGGCGGCAACCCCGGCGTTGCCGCTCAGGAGCGTCCGACCGGACGACAGGAGGATCGTGAGAACGAACTCTTCTGGCACCGGCCCTCGATCGGCGAATCACCGCAAGGCCGGCGGCAGCAACGGCAAGGTCAACAGGTGAACGTCGGGGACAGCGAACGGGCCGTGTCGGTGGCGGCGGGCGCGATCATCGGACTGCTCGGGTTGTCCCGCAAGTCGCTGCCGGGCCTGCTTGGGGCCGCTGTCGGCGGCGCGATGGTTTACCGCGGCGTCACCGGAACGTGCCCGATGTACCGCGCGATGGACCTCGATACCACCGAGCCCGGCCAAGGCCAGGCCGACGGCTTGGAAAGCCTGCACAACGGCGTCCACATCACGACCGCTTTCGGCATCCGCAAATCGCCGGAGGAGCTGTACAGGTTCTGGCGCAACTTCGAAAATCTCCCGCGCATCATGACGCACCTGGAATCGGTCCGTGTCCAGGACGACCGCCGGTCGCACTGGGTCGCTAAGGCGACCGGACTCGGTGGCAAGCGATTCGAGTGGAACGCGGAGATTACAACCGATGAGCCCAACCGCAGGATCGCCTGGCGATCCCTGCCCGGCGCCGACGTCGAGAACGCCGGCCAAATCACGTTCTCGCCGGGGCTCAGCGAAGACCGGGGCACCGAGGTGCATGTCCGCATGGACTACGTCCCGCCGGCCGGACGCCTTGGTCACCTGATCGCGTCGCTGCTGGGCAACAACCCCAGGCGGATCGTTCGCGAAGACTTGCACAACTTCAAACGGCTGATGGAGGTCGGCGAGATCCTGACCATCATCGGCCAGCCCCACGGCACCTGCACCGGCCAAGGCAAAGCATACACCGAAAACCAGTGGCGCCCGCTCTTCACCTGAGCCGGGCACGCGCGAATGCGACGCCGCGGGCAAACCGCCCGGCGCTCATGGAAGGACACTCATCATGATGAAAGCACTAATCTGGTGCGCCCCGTACAAAGTGAAGGTCGAGCGGGTCCCTGACCCCACGATCCTCAACCGCCGGGACGCCATCGTCAAAATTACATCCACCGCGATCTGCGGTTCCGACCTGCACCTCGTGGACGGTTTCGTCCCCTTCATGAAGCCCGGGGACGTCCTCGGCCACGAGCCGATGGGCATCGTGGAGGAGGTCGGCCCGGACGTCGACAAGAGCAAGGTAAAGGTTGGCGACCGCGTCGTGGTCTCGTTCCCGATCGCCTGTGGGGAATGCTTCTTCTGTAAGCGGCAGCTGTTCAGCTGCTGCGACAACACGAACCCCAAGTCCTATATCGGCGAGGAGATGCTCGGCCAGGCCACCGCCGGTATCTTCGGTTATTCGCACCTGACCGGCGGGTTCTCCGGCGGGCAGGCGGAGTACCTGCGCGTCCCGCTCGCGGATGTGAATTGCCAGATCATGCCGCAGGAGTTCCACGACCACCAGCTGGTCTTTCTCTCCGACATCCTGCCGACCGGTTACATGGCCGCCCACCACTGCAACATTCAGCGCGACGACACCGTCGCGGTCTGGGGCTGCGGCCCGGTCGGGCAATTTACGATCCGCAGCGCGATGCTGCTCGGCGCGGCGAAAGTCATTGCGATCGACAACGGCAAGACCGTCCCGGAGCGGCTACGCATGGCCGCCGACGCTGGCGCGATCGTGGTCGACAACCAGCGGGACGACGTCTACGACCGCCTGCTTGACCTGACGGCGGGACTCGGCCCGGACGTCACGATCGACGCCGTCGGAATGGAAGCCCACGGGTCCACGCCGTTAGAGACGGCGTACGACAAAATCAAAACCAACCTGATGATGGAAACCGAACGACCGGCGGTTATCCGGCAGGTCATCAATTGCTGCCGAAAGGGGGGCACCGTCTCGATTGCCGGCGTGTACGGCGGGCTGTCGGACAAGATCCCCATGGGCGCGCTGATGAACAAGGCCCTGACCATCAAGACAGGTCAGACCCATGTTCACCGCTACGTGCCCGAGCTGCTCGACCACATCCGCAATGGACGGATCGACCCGAGCTTCGTCGTCACGCACCGGATCCCGCTGAGTGAGGCCCCACGCGGATACCACATCTTCCGCGAGAAGATGGACGGCTGCGTCAAGGTCGTCCTCGACCCGGCGGCATGACCGGAGGGAAGATCGTTTCCCGCGTCTCGGCGGTGAACCTGATTTGAGGTATTCGCCCATGAACTTCATGAAATCCAAATTGTCTGATCGTGCCGCCGTTGACCAGCAGGCGGCGCAGTGCCTCGGCTGGACCAGCATTGCGGTCGGCCTGATCGAAATCCTTGCCCCCAGGAAGCTCGAGAAAACGATGGGCATCGGCAACGGCCAGGTCACCGGCATCCTGCGCGTGCTCGGCGTGCGGGAGATCATGCATGGCGCTGACCTCCTGACGCACGAGGACCCAACGCCGGGCATGTGGCGCGCGTGTTCGGCGACCTGCTCGACGGCATGCTGCTGGGCGCCGCTGCCACCCGCACGAAGAACCCCGGCGGGCTCGCCGCCATCTTCGCCGCGGTGGCGCCCGTCGTTATCGCCGACATGATCTTCGCCCCGCGGCTATCGAAGGATAAGGCCGAAGGACAGATCGCCGTCTGACGCGCGGGCGCGGAGCGGTGCGTCCGCGCCCCGTAGCAGTGGGTACGGAACGAATTCAGCGCGTCCTCTTCGTGCCCGGCACCAACGTAGCAGCGGCACGAACCAGTGAGCAGTTTTTTTGTCGGAGTTGCTCCAATGCTACGCGAAATACTGCACGGAAATAGGCCATGGCCGAGGCATATGAGGAGGATCTATGCCCACGCTTGAAGTCGCCGCCCCCCGGCGCCCAGCGGTGTCGTCCCGCTCCCTCGCCGCCGGCTGCCGCCGTAAGTTTCTGCGGTTTTTCCCACACGGCTTCCGTGACGAGACCTACCTCAGCTGGGAGCGGGGCTACAAGTACCACGCTCACGAGCAATGGGAAACAGAATTGGGGCGTGAGACGTTCGGCGCGCTCCTGGACGAGGGCCGGCATGCCGAGGCGGCCACCCGCGCCGTCCGCATCGAGTCGCGCACCAACCTTCTGTTCTCGTTCGAAAAAATGGCCCTTCGAGACGCGGTCAAATCCCCATCCGGCGCGAAGGCCTTTTCCACTGCCTTGTACGACTTTCTACACTCTGAGGGTCAGCCCGAGCGCAAGTTTAACGATTGGTGCAACGCCGTCGCCAACCTTCCTCGCCGCCAGACGCGCGTTCTCACCTGGCCGCTCCTCACGGTGTTCGGGTTCATCGCCCAGCCCAGGCGGCACATCTTCCTGAAGCCGAATGTGACGCGGGCCGCCGCCGGCGCGTACGGCTTCCCCTTTCGGTATCGATCTCGCCCGAATTACGCGACCTACGACAGCCTGCTTGCCTTCGCTCGAACCATACGCCGCGACCTACAAGACCTCCACCCCCGCGACATGATCGACCTCCAGTCTTTCATGTGGGTACAGGGTTCCGACGAATATCCCGAGTTATGAACCTCCGCCAACTCGACAAGAAGTACTTCGGCCGCCAGGGCGAACCCGAGGACGTTATCGTCGGCAACTCCGCCGACAGCTATCTCACCGACGCCCGCGGCCGCAAATACATCGACTTCATGATGGGTTGGTGCGTCGGCAACCTGGGGTGGGGGAACACAGAGATCCGCGCGGCGGCGCAAGAGTTCGACGGCCCCGATTACGTTCATCCCGACTACCTCTACCGCCCCTGGGCCCGGCTCGCCGAGATGCTGGCCCGCATCACGCCGGGCAAGCTCGCGGTTTCTTACCGCACCACCGGGGGTACCGAATCGGTCGAAGGCGCCCTCCAAATCGCCATGGTCTACACCGGCCGCGGCAACTTCGTCTCCATCGAAGACAGCTACCACGGCAACTCCATCGCCACGATGAGCATCGGCGCATCCGAAAAACGCGAGACGTTCAAAAACCTCCTGCCGAACTGCCACAAGGTCGAGCCGCCGCTGGATCACAAGGCGCTGGGCAAGGTCGAGACGCTGCTGAAGAAGCGCGACGTGGCCGCGTTCATCATGGAGCCGATCATCTGCAACCTGGGCGCCCTCGTCCCGGAGGTCGAGTTCATCTGCGGCGTCCGCAAGCTCTGCACCCGCTACGGCACGCTCTTCATCGCCGATGAAGTCGCCACGGGCTTTGGCCGGACCGGAAAACTCTTCGCCTGCGAGCACTTCGACCTGGAGCCCGATGTGTTGTGCATGGCTAAGGCCATCACCGGCGGCTACGGCGGCCTGGGCGCCGTGGTGACCACGTCCAAAATTGCAAACGCGATCAAAGAAGACTTTGGCCTCTATTCCACTTACGGCTGGCACCCTCGCGCCGTCGCGGCGGCACTGGCCAACCTCCGCTATCTGATGCGGCACCGCAATAAGCTACTCAAAAACGCCACCCAACTTGGCGAGTACTTCCTCACCCGGCTCTCGCAGATGAGTTTCAAAGGCAAAGCGACCGTCCACGGCAAAGGCTTCGCCGTTGGTATCGAAGTCAAAGACGAAGACTACGCCTCGGAGGTCGGCCACGCCTGCCGTGAGAATGGGCTGCTCGTCTCCGCCGAAGAAGACGTCCTGATGCTCTTCCCCGCCTTGAACATCAGCCGCCAAACCGCCCAGCGCGGACTCGACATCTTCGAAAAGTCTCTATAGCCGCCATACTTTTCAAATTGAGCTCTCCTCGGGCTGGACGAAGATCAAGAAGAAGGCATTTGCTGTGGAATGCCAACTTCAAAGTGCCAACGCGGCGGCGAGCCGGCACGTGTCTGACTCGGGTTACGATTTGGCTTCCCGCTCTTTTCCATCCAAGAGGCAGCTCACATTGATGTCCCCCATGACATTGATCACGGTTCGGCTGCGGTCGAGGAACCAGTCGACGGTCAACAGCGTGGCGATGTATTTGGTGGGAAGACCGACCGCCATGAAGACCAACTGCATCGTGACCAACCCAGCCTCGGGGATACCGGCGGCTCCGACGCTGGCCAGGACTGAGGTCAGCACCACCATGAGCTGCTGCGGCAGCGAAAGGTGCAGGCCGATCGCCTGCGAAACGAATAACGCGGCCATGGCTTCATACAGAGCCGTTCCGTCGTTATTGAAGTTGGTTCCGACCAGTGCGCCGAGGCTGGCGGACTCTTCGCGCAATCCCACTTTTTCAATCAGGGCGGAGTAGGTGACCGGCATCGTCGCAGTGGAGCTGTCGGTCGAAAACGCCGTCACCAGGGCGTCGCGCATGCCACGAAGCACGTCCCAGGGCCTGACCCAGGAGCCGAACTGAATTCGCAGCAGATACCAGCAGGCCTGAAGAAACAATCCCGCAAGAACCGCGAGAATGAATGCGCCCAGCGACTTGAACGGAGCAAACCCTTTGGTTCCGACCACGCCGGCGACGATCCCGAAAACGCCCAGCGGCACGAACGCGATCACGAACTGCAAGACTCGGATGACCGTTCGAAAGGCGATATCCACCGCGGCTTCGACGCTTGCGATTGCCTTGGGCTCTTCCCCACGCATCGCCCGCAGCGCCAGTCCAAAGGCAACGCCCAGAATGATCACCCCGATCACATTGTTGTCCACGAGGGGCTTGAGGACGCTGTCCGGAACACTGTCCAGGAGTTGAACCAGCGGGCTTTTCTTTTCCCCGGTGTTCTGGGCCGCCGGTGAAACGTCCGATGGCGATTCGAGCTGCGCACCTTTGCCTGGCTTCAACACGTTCGCGACCAGCAAACCGAACCCGATCGCCACCAGCGTATTGAGGATGAGGAGCTTCCCGACCCGCAGCGCGTCACGGCGGCCGATGCGCGCCTGCATCAACGATCGGACCACAGCGAGAAGGATGAGCGGCGTCGCCAGCGCGCCCAGGATCCGGATGATCAACTGCGCCACGATTGCCAGCCCGGCAGCCCGCTGCTTGAGTACAACCCCCGCAATCGCGCCAGCGCCAGGGCGATGAAAATGCGCCGATACAGCGGCCAGCGCTGCCAGCGTCCGAGCCATGCCCGCCAGCCCGTTTCAATGGTTTGATCATCGCCCTGGTTTACCATTCAACTGAGAGTGTTTACCGCGAATGGATCGCTATCGCGAATTTGCGGAGAAGCTCGCCTTGCGCATGCCGCAAAGAGCCCATAAAAATCGTGAATTATCAGGGTAAATCCAAAATGGCATGAATAATTTGCAACAGATTGGGCAAAAATCGATTTAGCGGATACAATTCGAACTCTGGGTGGGGAGAGACACATCATGAAGCGCCGCCGCGGATTTACACTTGTCGAATTGCTGGTTGTCATCGGCATTATCGCATTGCTCATCGCGATCCTGCTGCCGGCTCTGAATCGTGCGAGGGAAGCCGCCAAATGGACGCGCTGCCTGAGCAACCTTCGCCAGCTCGGGGCGGCGATGATTTCGTACTGCCAGGATAACCACGAGCAATTCCCACTGGGCGCGACCGGGGACAATAACGACGCCGACTGGGTATTCTGGGAGCCAGGGCGAAATCCAAATCCCGAAATTGTTCAGGGCGCGATCATGTCCTACCTGGGAACCAACGTGGATGTGTCGATGGTCCTCTGCCCCTCCGACAACATTTCGAGCCACGGCGGGTACCCCGGCGGCTACCCCTACAGTTACTCGGCCAACTGGCACATCTGCCCGCCGTACGCGACTCCCAATTCGACCGACGCCGCGATTGGAGTGCCGCTGAAGTGGACGCAGGTCGTGCATTCTTCTCAGATCATCCTGATGATCGACGAAAGCAGCCAGACGATCGACGACGGGTGCTGGGCCCCGGAGCATTATTTTTCAGACGGACATAATCTCTTGAGCAACCGTCACGACAAGGAACAGGAAACTTCCGGCGATGCCAACTACGGCCGCGGCAATGTCGTGTTTTGCGACGGCCACGCCGAGTTCATTCCCCGGGTCGACAGCACCGAACAGGCGTTCTGGGATCCGCGCGTGGATTTTATTCTGCCCTGATGGACGCGACGCAGATCCGGAATATCGATTAATCAAATCGCCGATCCCTGACAATCAGCCTCACGCCATTTTGCGGGCGGAGGGTGATGCTCGGCCATAACTTCAATGCAAAATCAGGATCCGGTGCGAACCGGTAGCGCTGGCAGAGCGTCGCCAGGACGAGGATCGCCTCGGTTGTGGCGAACGATTGGCCGATGCAAAAGCGGGGGCCGCCGCCAAATGGAAAATAGGCAAATCGCGGCAGGGCCGCTTCGAATTCCATTGTCCACCGGCCGGGATCGAACGCGCCCGGCTCCGTGAAATAACGTGGATCGTGATGCATGACCCACTGGCTCATGAAAACGCTCGTTCCCTTTCTCACGCGGATATCGCCGATCGTACAATCGGCGATCGCTTCGCGGCCGAGCACATCGGCCGGCGGATACAGGCGCATCGATTCGAGCACCACCTTTCGCACGTAGTCGAGCCGCGGCAAGTCCGCAAAGGCCGGGGTCCGCTCGCCGAGTACCGAGGCCAACTCTGCCTGAAGCGCCGTCTGGGCGTCGGGGTGCATCGCGAGCAGAAAAAGCGAATAACTCAGAGCCAGTGCCGTCGTTTCGTGGCCGGCCAGGAAAAGGGTTCGCACCTCTTCCAGAAGTTGCGCGTCGGTCATGGCGGCCCCATTTTCGTCCCGGCTCGCCAGGAGGGCCGACAACAGATTGGCGGATTCGGGCGCGCGGCCGCTGCGGGCAATCAGGCCGCGGACCGCTTCGTTCAGCGGGCGCAGCGAGCGATGCAGACGCCGATTTGACGGCAGGGGAACCCACTCCGGGATGGGGATCGGCCGTTTGAACCGAACCGCGATGGCTTCCAATCCATCGTGAATGGAGCGGCCGATCACCTCCGGATCGAGCGTCGCGTCGTCGCCAAACAACGTCGAGCAGGCGGTTTGAAGCGTGAGCCACATCAGGTCGGCGTGAACATCTCGGACCTGTTCGATCTGCTTCTCGTGTCCCCAATTATCGCGCAATCGCACGGCCGCCTCGATCATAGTCTGCGCGTAGGACGCGAGGCGGGCGGGTTGAAACGCCGGCGCCGAAAGCTTGCGCTGCCGCCGCCAGAACGCGCCTTCGGAAGTGACCAGCCCATTTCCGAGGATCGGCTTGTAGATCCGCAGGCCAAAATGCTTGATGAAATTCGCCGCCTGCGTCACCAGCACCTGTTCGATCAGATCCGGGTGGCTGATGAGCAAAAGACGCCGATGCAGAAAACGCAACGGTACGGCGTCGCCGTAAGTGCGGGCGCAATGTGTGAAGAAACCGAGACGGTCCGCGCGGAAGTCCACAAGATGGCCGGAAAAAAATCGGCCCTTGGGCGCCGCGGGGGACATGCCGGCGAATCTACGGGGACCGGGAAGCGTCGTAAAGGAGGAGGCTTATTTCTTCAATCGCAGAATTTTCAGCACGTCAATTTTCTGTTGCAGGACTTTCGGCTCACGCTGGAGGGGATATCGAAAAGCCCCGAGTAACGTCCCCTCCGCCACCTCGTGGCATTTCGTGCAGGTACTGGTTGCCCGAACCGCCCCGATGAATTCGCGGCCGTCGGCGCTTCCGGTCAGGACCACTTCCTTGCCGGCCTTGAGTTCATCCAATGCGCTCAAAGCCATATCGTTCAGAGGTACATGCACTGCGTGGGGGAGCTGGTTCTTGGTGACGTCATCGAGCGGAGTCACGTAGGCGAATGGCTCCTTTCCGTCGTTCAGGCTGATCAACTGCACCCGGCCGACCAGATAACGCGTTCCGTCGGCGTAAATGCGTTTGGAACGAGCGGCATCCTGCATGTGTGGAACTCTCGACAGGCCGCGTCCGGGACTGTGAACAAAGCGATCCAGCATATACGCGTGCATCTTCTGGTAACTCTCCCATTCATCCGGTTTCTCTCCGGCGAACAATGCCAGCGATGTCGGCTGCGTGCTGGGCGCGGTTTCAGCGCCCCTGGCATGTTTTTCCTCCGGCTGCGATCGATTCGGCACAACCGAAGCAACCGCCGCCCACACGGTTCCGGTGATGAGCAGTGCGCACAATTTGGTCATGGCCAGGTTCCTCCATCGGCAGTCGTCCACTGAAGCGTCAGTCAGTCTTTGGAATTGCTCTACTGCTTCGATGCGCCGCGAAACCGAAAGTCGCACGAGGCGCAGCGCATTGAATGCCGCTCGCGGCTTCGCGGATCGCCGGCCGCATTCCCGCCGCCGCCTTGTCCCGTTTGATTGAGAAAAGCTCGTTTCTTGTATTGGCGGCAAAAGAAGAACGGGCGTCGGGGGTTGCTTTCTGATACGACATCTCAACAGTGGCGACTGAAGTCGCCACTCCGGCGGGGGCGCGGGGGAAGTGCTTCATTTCTTTTTTTCTTGCGGTGTTTTACGCTCTATCCATGGCACACGCGATTTTCACTGCGGTTGGAACGGATCGGCCCGGATTGGTGGATGAGGTGTCGCGATTCATCTTCGATCGGGGAGGAAACATCGAAGACAGCCGAATGGTCAACCTGCGCGGGCAGTTCGCGATGATGGTGCTGGTCGCCGGGGAGGAGGCGGCTCACGATCGGCTCCGGGCGGACCTCGGAGCCATGGCGCAGAACAGCCGGCTGCATGTCGAATTGCGCCCGGCAAAACAGGAACACGTCGCCACGGCATCGACGGCGATGCCCTATCGGCTGGTGGCGACCGCCATCGATCAGCCGGGACTCGTGCATCGCGTTTCTCACGCGTTGCGGGAGATGCAGGTGAATATCGAAAGTCTGGACACGCATCTGACGCCGGCCCCGTATACCGGAGCGCAGCTATTTGAGATGGAGCTGATCCTGGCGGTCCTGCGCGGAGCGGCGATTCGATCGCTTCGCGAAAAACTGGGGGCGGTCTGCGATGAATTCAATATTGATTGGGAACTGCGGCCGGCGTGAGTTGGGAGAGAGGAGGCAGAAGCCAGGAGCCAGAAGAAGGACGGAATTTAGAATCGAACATCGAACATCGAACATCGAACATCGAACATCGAACATCGAACATCGAACATCTGAACTCTAAACCCTGAACCCTTACCCCTGATTCGAGGCGTTGCGTTGTGGGTGAGCTGAGCTTTTATGTGCGGATGCGCGGATCGGTGACGGGGCCGTATGAATTGCCGGCGCTGCGGACGATGGTGCGCCGGGGGGCTCTCTCGAGGATTCACGAACTGTCGGCCGATGGGACGGCCTGGGCCGCGGCGGGAACACATTCGGAACTGTTTGCTCCGGCTGCCGGCGGTGCAGCCCCGGTCGCGGCGACGCTGGTGCGGACAATCGATCGGCGTCCGCCATTGCCATCCCCGGCGGAAGCGGTGCGGAAGTACTTTTACCGACAGGAGGGTCGGACCTTTGGGCCGATTCCGTTGCCCATTCTGCAAAGACTGGCGGCGTCGGGGAAATTGAATCTCGATGCCCAGGTCTGGCCGCCGGACGATAAGACGCCGATTCCGGCGCGACAACTGGCGGACCTCCACTTTCAGCCGGCGGTCGAAGCGGCACACGGCGCTGACGTCGCACTCCAGTCGCCGGCGCACTGGCGCGGTCGACTTGCACTGTCGCTGCTGGCGGCGCTGCCACTTCTGGTGGCGGCGCTGATCATTCTCTTTCTCCATCATCATCATTTGCACTCAAAGTAGACGTCTGTGCGACAGGGCAGTACAAGACGTTGCAAGTTCGTCTGACTTTTACGAATTCGTGAAATCGTCGTAGGATCGAGGAAACAGGTCGCGCGAGAAGCTTTCTGGAGGCGTCATGGCGGAGTGGTATTACACGCAGGACGGACAGCAGATGGGCCCGGTATCCGGGTCGCAGCTCAAGGCGCTGGCCGCCGCCGGAAGCATTACGCGCGAGGACCTGGTCTGGAATCAGTCGCTCCCGGAGTGGGCGCCGGCGGGACGCATTCGCGGCCTCGTTTTCGGAGCGCCGGCCAGTGCGCCCGCCGCGGCGCCTGAGCCTTTGCCCGCGCCGAGCCCGCTGCGCCTTCCGAGGAATATCCTCCCGAAGAGCCGCCGGCGGAGGCGTATGACGAACAAGCCGCCGCGCCAACTGAATCGGCGGCGCCGGTCGCCCATCCGAGTCAGGGAGGCGAAGGAATTCCGGCCACGCAGCGCAGCGTCGAATTTCTCCGCCAGACCAAGCCCTGGGTGCTCCTCTTCTCGATCCTGCTGTTCATTGTCGCCGGATTCATTGTGCTCGGGGCGATCGGCTTCCTGGTGCTGGGCGCGAAGCTGATGGGGGGACGTATCGGGATCGGATTGATGATTGCCGTGATTCTTTATCTCGGAATGGGCGCGCTCTACGCCGTTCCCGCGCTCTTTCTCGGCAAATATTCTTCAAGCATCGGAAAGCTGGCTCAAAGCGGGAGCAGCGCGGATCTGGAAGCGGCGCTCGAGGCGCAGCGTTCGTTCTGGAAATTTGCGGGGATCGTGGCCCTTGTCATAATCGGGATCAATCTGGTCAGCATTGTCCTGATCGTTTTCATGCATCCTTCCTGAACCGCTTTCGTCCGATAAATCATTCCTCCGCCTTGTAAGGGGCTTCAGGCACACTGTCGCGCGGAATAACCGTTTTTAATTGAACCCTTTCTTGACGAAGTGGAAGTTGAATTGAATACGAAGAATGGAATTACAGGTTATTGCTCGGATTCGAAGGTCAACTGACGGGCCAATTCGAGCGATTTTACGGATGGAACAATGAGACGAAAAGCAAAAAATTGCAAGACGGATTTGATCTCGCGCCGCCGCGGCATGGCGGTGGTTTATCTGGCTGTCGCGATGACCGTCACGATGGGGTTCTGCTCGCTCGGGGTTGACGTGGCGCGCCTGCCAGTTTGCCAAGACCTGTCTGCGCCATGTGGCAAAGGCCGCGGCGCTGGCGGCGGCCGAGAATTTATCCAGCGGCCGGACGTCAGCGATCAACGCCGCCGTCGCCTCAGCGTCAGCTAACACGTGCGACGGCACGGCGGTCTCACTGAGCAGCACCACCGACGTTCAATTTCTGAACTGGGTCAGCGCCAGTAACTTTACCGTCCTCACGGCGGCCCAATTTTCGCAGGCCAACGCCGTCCGCGTGTATGCACGCCGAACCAAAGCCACCAGCAACGCCATCTCCCTCACTTTCGGAGGCGCGATTGGAGTTTCAACGTGCGATGTCACTTGTTCCGCGGTCGCTTTGCGAACGCAGCAGTCCGCCACGGCGTACGTCCCCACAACGGGCAACCCCTGGCTCGCAGGCGAGCCGACCGGGACGATCGCAAGCGTGACCGACTCGGGTTATCAGGGACCGCAGGTCAATTCCGTGCATCCGTGGCAACACGACATCGCCAACCCGGCCGGGGGCTCGGCTTCCAGCGGCCAGGCGTATAACTCTCCGATTCAGGTCGCCATTACCGTGACGCCGGGGTCCACCATTACGCTGACCAATGTTTCCGGCCAGGGCTCGAACGACCCGACGCTTTCCATGTACAACGCCGACGGCACCAGCAGCGCGGGAATCTCCAATACCTACGACTGGGCGGCAACCGGCACCGTCCCCTCTGAGCACGGGATGTCGAGCATCACCGCCCCCCACAATGCAATCATCGGCGTCTTCCTGACCAACAGCGTTCCGGATAATCCTTCGACGACCGCCGCCATGCTCGACTTCAGCACGCAAACCGAACGAGACTACACCTCATTGAGTCCGGACCTGCAGCAAACCTTCTACGCCGGCACGGGTCTGACGAGTGGCGGCGCGACACAGACCTTCGTCGTCCCCGCCAATGCGACCCGGCTCTTCCTCGGCACCATGGACGGCCACGAATGGAGCAACAACGTGGGCGGTTTCAACGCGACGATCACCCAGACGAAATATGCCATCGTGCAATAAGACGCCGGCCACGCGATGAACGTGAACCTTTTCGCCGCTCGCCGGCTTCGCGGAAGAGCCGACGCGGGTCCTGAAGGGTCAAGCCGGGGGGCGGTTGATTATTTCACCCAGATGAGCAAACGGACGGAGGATCCGTGGCGGCAGGGACGGCGGCTCTTCCGCGAAGCCGCAAGCGGCGGCGCCTTCCGCTGGAAGTGAATGAAGAAACGATCGCCGCGTGGGTCGCGCTGATCGAAGAGACGACTCAATTTGTCTTCGGGGAAATTCAGCGCCCGAGGATCCCAGGGATGGCGGCGGACGGCGGACGATTTGTCGAGCGGTCGAAAACAAGATGCGCGGAAGCGGCGGCTACTTCCTCAATCCCTGGGCTTGGACGGAGGTTGCCGCACGAACCCGGCATTGCGGTCCGGTCGCGAGCTTCGCCGCTGCTACGATCGATGCTATGGCTGGCCGGAAGTGATAAACGAATGAACCGATTATATTGATAACGGCAGCAATATTATGTCACATAGGGCCGAAAAGTGTCGGATTATGTCGGATTATGTCGGATCGTCGTTTCGACGGACGACCATAATCGAAAAGTAGCGGTGGCGATCGAGTTGGCAGAAGACTCACGCGTTTGCTGCGAAAGCCGGGAGGTTGGGATCAGTCCTTTACCAACTCCCAAGTACTGTCGGGATTGTATTCCATGATCGCCTTCACCAGATTCTCTGTATCCTCGCCAAGGTTTTTCTCATAAACCTTTCCGTCCTGATTCACCATAAAGCTCATGATTCCGGATGAGCCCCACTTATCCGGCCACGCGATCAGTGCGAATCCTTTCGTGAGGCGTCCATCGTCGACATAACTCATTTTCCCTCCCGGAGCGGCATCTCCCTGCGCTGTCAGAATATGAAAGTAGTAGCCAAGATATGCCTGCCGCCGGCTCGTCGGAGGAACTTTGCTATAGCCCTCAAGCTGCGCCTCGGCGACAAGCGGGCCCATGGGGCTGAGCGGCTCGCCGGAAGCGACGGGCCAGTAAAGCCCGTCCTTTTTTCCCTCCGCGCTCTTGAAGTGCATCGCGTATTGTCCAGCGTCTCCCTCGCGTGCTTTGCTGGCATATTCCTTCTGGGCGGCCACATAGGCGCGGCAGACGGCGATCGCGCTCAATTCATTTTCGCCGATGCGGCGATTCAGCAATTCGTCTTTTCCGGCGACCGTATCGAAAAACCATTTGTCCCCGCTTTTGACGATCGGAATTGGAAACGGCCAATTCTGTGTCGCCGATGTAGAGCACCGCTCTATCAGGTGAGGGAAGCTCGACGCGCGTCTGTTCAGACATGCGGCTGGCAAACGCCTGCATATCGTTGTCTTCCTGGACGCGATCGCCGGTGAGGATCAGTTGCCGCCCCTCGTTTCCAAAGATCCCGATGAGTTGCCGTCGATCTCCTGCGTCTACGGCCTTCTTGAGAGCCGCGGCGGCATCCTGGGGCGTTTGGAACTGCTCCTGTCCGGATCCAGGGACGGCGGCGGAATCGTTCGCCGCCTGGGTTGTCAAGGGCGACCTGGGTGGTTCGGAAGGCGCGGATTGATGCGAACATCCGACCACTGCGGCGACCGCGAACATCAAGCACATCGCCGCGAGTTTTCGTGGCACCGGCGTCCCGCCCGTGTTGGTGTAGGACGCGCACGGGCGAGACGCACGTGCCACGTTGTTCTTTGAGCCTTGTTCATCGTAAACGCAGGGGCAATGAGAGGGATTCATGTCACTTTCCTCGTTTTGATCTGAGCTCCGTCGATTGGCCAGATGTTGTCGGCCTGCGGGGCGCCTTAGCGATGTTCTCCGCCTGCGCCGCCGTGCGCCGGCTCGCTGGGCCGAGCGGCGGGAGCCGGCGCGGGACGAGCAGGAGCGGGGGTTGCCCGGGCGCGGCTTTCAGAGCCGCGCTGGCTGTTGCGCGCTTCCACCGCTCCGCGCACATCGCGCGGGGCGGCTGGAGCCGGGTGGGCTTCGGGAGCGGGACGCGGCGCTGGAGCAGCGTGCTCGGGCGTGCGTTCCGGCGGCGGAGGATGCGCGGGTGCATGTTCCTCGGGGCGGGCGGGCGCATGTTCTTCCGGCCGGGCCGGCGCATGCACTTCCGCGCGGGCGGAAGGCGGATACCCGGTTCCGGGACGCCGGTCCGGCGGACGAACCGGCGCGTGGACGGGAAATACGGGCGCCGGCCGATGTTCGTCGCGCTGCCAGGCGTTGCTTCGAACCGCGCCGGTCGCGTGGAAATCGCCGGGACGAATTCGGGTGTAGTCGAGCGTTGGATGTCCGCCGCGAACTTCCGGATGCCACCAGGGGCGATTAGCGCCCCAGTTGCCCGTGTAAATGCGGTGATCCACCCAGTCCAGATCGTGGTCGAGCCAGAGGCCGACGCGATATCCATGATCGAATCGCAACGGCGTACGCCGGACGTAGATCACGGCCGGATCGTAAATCGGAATATAAATCGTCTCCGGATTGGCCGGAATGATCTGGATGATGTTGCCGTTCTGAACGACCTGCTGATTATCGTCGCTGACGAGGCTTCCGTTCGAGAGCGCCTCGGCCCGCAGATCCTGAACAGCCGTCATCACGTCGGCGGACTGATTGATGAAAGCGTCGCCAAGGGAGTTCATCCAATCGACGTTCGAGGCCATGTAATGCAGGATGTCGGGGAAGTTGATCAGCCCCTTGACGCTGTCGTCCCAGGGTTGGCTGTCGACGGTCGCCGGATTGTTGCCGGCGTCGAGCCACTGGGCGGCGGCAACCACGTCGAGCGGATACGTGGAGGCGGTCAGCACCTGGGCCAGCACCGCATCCGGATACAGCGCCACCGGCCCGGCGAGATTCTCCAGATCATCCATGCCGAGCGGCGCGTACGGCGCATCCTGAGCGTGAACAATCCCCGCGGGGATTGTGAAAACGCCGATCATCGCGCTCGTCAACAGGAGAACGCGCAAGAATTCATTTCGAAACATGGCTGGCCTCCAATCGTTTCCCTCGGCTGGCAATATAGCCGGGCGCTGAGGCATTCTGTAATAGGGACAATTTCGCAATCAAATTGGCTAGTTTGTAACGCGATTGATCACGGCACGGAGGGGCTGGTCGCCGGCGTCACGCTTTCCGCAGTCATGTCGAAGACGGTGATGATGTATCCGTCATCGTGCGTTTCGCGGACACGCATCGTACCGATGACGCGAAGGCGATCAGGGAAGTACTCCACGCCTTTTCCGGCTGGAGTACGCACAACGACAACCTCTTGTATCGCTGGTGGCGGATGCATGTTGCGCCGAGTTGTCGGATTACCGCAAATTCAGTGATGGAATTCCCCAGCTCCACAAGAATAATTGGGCGACGAGACGACGCCTTGAGCCGGCCTGCGGTATCCAGCCGCATTCCGGACATTGGTCCGGCGTTGTTCGCAGATCATATCCACAATTTCGACAGTGCCCTTGCCCACGGCGGCGGCATAGCGTGAAAGTTTCTGGACCGAGGGGGCGGAGGGCCACACGGCAATCAGCCCGCCAACGCCCACCATGGAAACTCCATATATGAAACATTCGTTGTCCCAATAGTGGTTTGGCCGCGAGAGAATCTCCAATGCGCATCGGAATCCTCTTCATCGCGCCGGTGTACTCGGGTTGCGGAGCGCGATACCGCGGCGTGCTCGCCCATGTCGCGGCGAATTTGTCATCGCTGTACGCGGTCGGGGAAGGCCAGCACATCCGGATCCGGCCCGGATGGCTCGTCACCAGAATGCGACGAGCACCGCGGCCGACCTCGATTGACTCCGCGAACCGGTAACTGCGCAGTCCACATTACTGCGACGGCCGCCAGCAGCACCATGCAGGAAACGCGCCGCCAGCCGGAACATATGCCACAGGATAAGCGCACGTCGATTCGTCCGATAATAGAGTTTGTGGAATGTTGTCGTCGCCAGAAGCGTAAGGAGGAGCCGCACACGGAGTAAGCGGGAAAGTTCTCTCCTTTTCCGAGTGCTTTCCCGCTTACTTCGTGCGCAGCTCTTTCGGAGTCTCGGGCGAGGGGAAAATTTGTTGCGGGCGCACGATTCTGTCACGCTCCAGTGCCAGGCCCACTGGCGAGCGGGCGCTTTCCCCCTTAAATTACCCGCCGCGGTTTCATCAATCCGTATATGGAGGCGTCAGATGTCGCAGCAGAATTGGAGCAGCAAAAAGGATTTCAAATTTTCGGCCGGGCCGTGGAATCTTCATTCGGGGGCGGACCCGTTCGGCCCGACGGTGCGGCCGGAACGGGCGTTTGCCGACAAGTTGAAGACCTTCAAGGAACTTGGCTTCGAATACGTTCAGTTTCACGATGATGATGCGGTTCCTGATGATTTTTCTCCCGCCGACCGGGAGAAGAAGGCGAAGGAGATCCGCAAACTGCTCGATGATCACGGGCTGAAGGCGGAAATCTGCGCTCCGCGGCATTGGGAGCACAGCCACGGAATTGACGGCCCGGTTACGAGCAACAACGCCAGCGACCGCAAATGGGCGATCGATCGCGCCAAGCGAACATGCGATGTTGCCCGCGTGCTCGGGACGGATCGGTTCGTCTGGTGGCCTGCCCGCGAAGGTTCGTACATTCGCGAATCCAAAGACGCCGTCACCGCATACGGCCGCATGCTCGATTTTATCGATCAGGTTCTCGAGTACGATAAGAAGATCAAGATCCTCGGCGAGATGAAGCCAAACGAGCCGATGGATCTGATGTACGCGCCGACGACGGGGCATTTCCTGGCGCTGGCTTACAAGAGTTCGGATCCGTCCCGCGTCGGCGTGCTGATCGAAAGTGCCCACTGCATCCTCGCTGGCCTCGATCCCTCCGATGAATTTGCCAACGCGATGTTCCACAAGAAACTGTGGGGCGTTCATCTCAACGACCAGAACGGCCTGAAATACGACCAGGACAAAACCTTTGGCGCCGTCGATCTTCGCCGCGCGTTTAACCAGGTGGATGTGCTCGTCCGGCATGGCTACGGAAAACACGGCGAGGTGATCGGACTAGACGTGAAGGCGATGCGGACTCAGCCGGCGGAGAAATCATTTCTTCATCTGAAACATTCGAAGGAGATTTTCCTCGACCTGGTCGATCTGGTTCACGAAATCGACCGCAAGGTCTGGCAGGGGTTTGTCGAGGACCGCGATTACGAAGGGCTGGAACGGTTCATCCTGAAGAATCTGATGGGGAAGAGCGCGGTGTAGCCGCTTGCCTTAGAAGCCGTTTCACGACCGATTGCGTCGTCTTTTCGTGGCACGAGCATCCTGCCCGTGGCCGCGGTACTCCGTGGCAAGCGGTGGCCTGCGGTGAGCACCGTCGAATCCGTACTCCACCGATCCAGCAAGAGCGAAGCGTTCTTCTCCCGGGAGTCCAAGAACGCTGCGCTCGTGCTGTTCTCGGCCGAGTACGACCGAGCCGGCGTGAGTACACGCCTCACGGGCTGGAAGCCCGTGCCACTGGAATTCTGAAACCGCTTCTTGGCGAGTGAGCGCACAGCGGAATTGGAAGTACCTCACTACGGAGGGGCACTTCGCGGAGGCGCGTCCATGATCGCGAGATTTTTCCTCTTCGTCACATTCTCAGCTCTTGGCGTTCCCTCGCTTCGCGCTGCCGAGCTTCCCCAGACGATCTGGCTCGAAGCGGAATCATTCGGGCCGCTCAAGGGATCAAACTTTTCATACCAACCCGTTGCCCAGACGACCAAAGGCTCCTGGTCGGTCTCCGGTCCCGGCGTCGCCGCGGAGTGGACGCAGGGAGGGGAGAGTGAATGGATGTCAGTCGCTGCCCGCGCTGATGAGCCGGGCGAGATTGTCATTGGTCGCGACGCCGAAGCGCCGGCGGCGGGGAACTACACGCTCTGGGTCCGCTATGCAGACTATCGTGGGAAAAAGGAGTCGTTCGGTGTTCGGGTGAAGCAGGGGGAGAAGACCGTTTCGCACGTTTTCGGCGAGAAGCCGGTGATCGATGATCTGGATCCGATGAAGCTGTTGTGGGACTGGGCGTTCGGATGGGACCATTTTTCCGTCGATCTTCAGAAGGGTCCCGTTCATGTCGAGCTCTATACGACCGATCCGACCGAAGCGCGCCGACAGATCGACTGCATCTGCCTGACGACCGATCAAACGTATCATCCCGCGGGGCGGGAAAAGCCCGACTGCGCGACGTGGAAAGTTCTGCGTGAAATGCAGAAGTCGCGGCAATCGGGCGGTCAGAATCCGCCGGCCGTTGCCGCCGACGGCGGCAATCTTCCCAAGGCCTGGACGATCGCCAATGGCCCTCCCGCGTTTCTCTGGAACACCGGCCCGTCGTGGATCGACGAACTCAAAAAACCCGGCGAACATTTCGAGTGGCCGTTCACGTCCGACGCTCCGATCCTGAAGGATTTTCTTGCCGCGTATACAGGGAAAGCGGCGCCGGTTTTCGACAGTCCGCTGAGTGGGGCGGCGTGGCACATTCCGCTTTATCCGTCGATCATGGCCGATGATTCGCCGTTTCTGAAATGGATGGATCAACATCCCGACCGGAAATTCTGCATCCTGCTCAATTACGGCGAACCTTCATGGCCGAAGGGTGCAAACCGCGCCGCGGTCTTCGCCAACCTGCAAAAGCGTTCGGACCGTTTCGTCGGCTACATCGCCGGCGAAGGGATTTCATACGATGCGCCCGATCAGGCGGCGCTGGATGTGCGGATTCGCGCGGCGACCACGCGTGGCGAAATTCTCGCGGCCATTCGCGATGCTCACACGGCGGCGACGGTCAAAAAATATTCCGATTACGCCGGCGCGCCGCTAACGCCGGAGCAGGCGTGGGGTCCTGATATCCCGTGCCTCTCGGCGGGAATGGAAGCCTTTGCCCATGCGCTGGTGAACTGGGGCGTCAAACGAATCGGACACGAGAATACGGGCAATTCCCCGACGCTCGCCCGCCGGCTGGCGTTTTTGCGCGGGGCCGCCCGGCAGTTCGGCGCGAAAGTCGTCGACTATCAATCGTGCAATCTCGGGGACGCCTCGACGATCTTTTCGCGCGAGAGCTATTTCTATCCGGGCAACGCAAAATATGTCCTGGATAACCAATACGACATGTGGGCCGGATCGGGCACCAACTGGGTGTTGAAGGATTATCTACTCTTTCATCTCGCGGGCGCGGATGCGTTTTACCACGAAGAAGGGGTCGACATTTACTGGAAGCCCGGCGGCAACTCGGCCGGCGACGGATTTCCCGGTCGAACTCTCGCCGCGCGGGCGTGTGACCGAAGCGGTCATCAAGCTGGCGCACGAGCATCCTCGCGGAACGCAATACACGCCGGTCGCTTTCCTGCTCGACGAAGCGCATGGGTATTCGCAGGAATTCTTCACTCCAGGCGTCTTCGGGCTCGATCCGCAGTTCAATCCCAAACTTCTGACGCCGGCGCGCACTTCGACTCGATCCGCGGCTGGTTTGATATTGCCTATTTCCCCGCACCGCAAACTCAAAACGAACCGTCCACCGCGATTCGCCAGACTTATGTCAACGGCATTTTCGGCGACATCTTCGACGTGATCGTGACGGCTCCCCGAAAGACCGAAATCGCTGCGACTTATCCGCTTCTGGTTGCCGCCGGAGAAGTGAATGTTTCGGAAGAATGGGGCAAGAGTCTGGAAGCCGACATCGAAAGCGGGGCAACGCTGGTGATCTGTGCCGGCCAGTTGAGCGGACCGGGTGTCGCGGAGCTTGCCTTGCCGGAGATGGGGCCGGAAGCGGAGGCGTCGAGCTTCATCTGGAACGAAAGCGGAAAAAGTTTCGACTCCAATGTCTTCCGCTACCGACCCCCGACACCAGGGAAATTCCAAATACTCGCGACGACGGCAGAAGGCCGGCCAATCGTCGTTTCAATAGCCCGTGGAAAGGGGAGGCTGATCTTTGTCGGCGTGCCGCTGGGCCTGGGGGTCGACCGCCGCCCGGTTCCGATGCTGGCACTCTTGATGGGACAACTGGCAGATCCGCTGGTTCCATTGCGCGTGGCCGGCGACGTGGAATGGACGCTGAACCGCCTCGACAGCGGATGGGTTGTCGCGCTGGTGAACAACCGCGGGATCAACAAGCCACAGCATGGCGTCAATCCGACGGATCTGCGGGAGTCGCAGGAAGTTACGCTCACGGTTCCATCAGAGATTACTGCCAGCGCGGAATGGATCACGGGCACGCCGCAGAACTGGCAGAAGGGACAGAAGCACAACTCGACATTGACGCTCACTGTTCCAGCTGGTGTCGTGCGGCTGGTGGAATTTCACTGAAAAAGACAAAAATTGCGTTTTTGTGCCATTTGGCAGTATTTTCATGACATGCCAGTCATTACAGTGCTGTCATGAGCCTAAGCTCATCGGATCAATCTTCGATCAGGCAGCAGTCCTCCGGGGACGGATTGATCGACAGTCAATGGCCCGCCATCAAACGTTTACGGCGTCGACTGTTTTGCCCGGTTTATCGCATTGTCGATACGGGGCTGCCACTCCTGCGTCCGTTAAAAAAGCACATCCTGATTTGCGGATTTCCACGTTCTGGCACGACGCTGCTGCAAATGATGCTGGAAAACGGAATCCCCAAGTCCCGCTATTTCGGCAGGGAATTCAGCGGCTGGCGCGCGGCGACTTATGCCTGGCGCAATCACGACATTGTCATCTCCAAGATGCCGCACGATCTTTTTCGCCTCGATTCCCTTCGATGCTTCTATGCAATGCGCCCGGCGAAATTGAAGATTATTCTGACCCTCCGCGATCCGCGCGATGTGCTTACTTCACAGCGGAAAACCGGGGGACCTGAGGGATATGTCGTCAGTCCCGAACGATGGCGATCTTATTACGTTGCACTTCTGAAGCAGATCGATCAGCCGGATGCCACGCTCATTCGATATGAAGATCTCGTCTCGCAGCCTGATTCTGTTCAGGAACGAATCGAATCCTTTACCGGCGAAAAAATGGCAATTTCCTTTTGCCAGTTTCACACGGTCGATCGCCCGGATTTTCAGACCAACACGCTGAACGGGTTGCGACCGGTGGAGGCGAGTCTGGTTGGCCGGTGGTCAGTGCCGGAACATCACACCTATTTGCAGAAGGTCCTGGGCGAGCTGCCCGAGTTGCCTGAAGCGCTGATCAAACTTGGTTACGAGCCGGATATGAAGTGGGCTGAATCGTACTGACAATTTTGCAACCCACTGGAACTAAGACCACAATTCGCGCATCCTGAGCATGTCGCCGACACGGAACGACCTGGCCTGGCGTTTCTGACCGGCATCGGTGCGCGAATGAGTAATTTACAGCTTGACGTTTTGGCCTATCCACCCGCGGGCGCGACGGCGCAAGCCGTCGAGCCGATCTCGAGTAAGATTGGGATTCTGGTCGAACGGCATAGACGAATCATATTCGTCGGTCTGGTCCTTCTCCTGGCCGTCGGCAACAGCGGAAAGTGGCGTCCCGATCCTGACAGCGCCCTTTATCTGACCATCGGGCGCAACCTTGCCGCCGGCCGCGGATACACCTATCAAGGCCAAACCCAGCGACTGGTTCTGCCCGGCTACCCGCTTCTCGTCGGCGCCGCATACCGAATATTTCCGCACCATGGATTGCTCGCGTCGTTGCTGATGATGCCCTTGATGGGAATTGCAGCCCTGGCCCTGACTTACCGGTTGTTTCTGCTGCATGCGGATCGGACCACGGCGGTCGTCGTAACCATCGGACTTGCATTCACGCGGCTTTTCTATCGCTACTGCTTCGAGGTCCTGACCGACCTGCCCTTTCTCGTCGGGGTTCTCGCGTTCTTCGCCGGATTCGAAGCGGTTTTTCATCGCCGACCGAATGACGCGCGCCGCACGAGCTGGCTCGACTGGGCGCTTCTCGTCGGAGGGCTCTGTTTTGCGGTTCTCACGCGCCCGGTCATGTGGGCGTTGCTTCTGGCGATCATCCTCACGCTTCTGTACTCCCTGATCCGCCAGCCCGCCCGCGCCCCCCAGGCGATTGTCGGGCTGCTGCTCGTCGCGCTCGTCGCAGGTTGCTTCTACTGGCTCGATCCGCGCCGCGGCGGAGGCGAGCACGTGACCGGGGAATACGAAGAAGCATTCGTCGGAACCATCCTGACGCAAATGGGAGCCATCGTTCACCGCGGCCTCTGTGAGTTTCTGCCGCGTCTCTTTGAGGCATCGGCGGCCCAGGGACTTTTTGGAACTCGTATTGGAACGGGTCTCAATTCGCTTGTGGCGGTGTTTGTGATCCTTGCGGGGGCATGGCTCTGCCGCATTCGCCCGATGTGGGGAATCTGGGTTTTTCTGACCGTTCTGCTGATGCTCGTTGCCGTGCGGCCGCTTGATCGCTATTTCCTCCCGATCCTTCCGCTGCTGATTTATACGTGGTGGCGAACCCTGGTCTGGATCAATCGTCATGTGCGGCAACCCTGGGGGGATCTGCTTTTCCTGGCATTGCTCTGCGCGGGTTTCGGGACCAACATCGCCCGCATCGGAGAAATGGTGGTCGAACAACACCGCCGTCCATTTCTTGCGCATTTTCAGGCGGGGCGATTTGCCGCCATCGGACCGCTGGCCCGGTTGCTGGACGCGAACATCGTGCCGGGCGGATGGGTGATCGTGCCCCCAAAGCTTGGGCGCATTCTGACGTTCCGCAGCCATTGTTATGCCACCAACACGCCGGAACGGATGTCGATCGATCCGAAAACCGCGCCGGTTTTTGTGCTTCTTCCGGCGGGGGATCACGCCCCTGATTGGATCCGGGCGAGCGGGTTGGTGGTCGGACCGCAGATGGGTCCCGCAGTTCAGACTACGGCGGATCCCGAGCCGTTTCTGCTGCACCGGCTGGTTCCGGCCGCAAACAATCCCGCCGCACCGTGAACATCCTGACCGACAATATGAATTGCAGTCACACCTGAGAATGTGTTGCCAAAAGTTAATCCGCTCGTGATAATTCCCTGCAGCGGAATTCATCTGAATATCTTGATGTCTTCTTCAGCCGACGGAGGCGCACCATGTGGTTTCGATTGAGCGTGGCGGATCGGGAGTCCGGCGTTGAGACCAAATGGAACGTCGAAGGGCGCGATGAAGCGGATGCGATCAAGAGAGCCGAGGCAAAGGGGTATCTGATCAGCGCCTGCGAGCCCATCGCACACGAGACGACTCACGGCGGAAAAGCTCCAGCCCATCCTAAAGAGCCGAAAGTAGGCTCGATGGTTCATTTCATCCTGCCGGATGGCGCAGCGCGGCGCACACCGGCCAGCGATTATCACCCACCTCTGGAGCAAGGATCACCCCATTCATCCGGATATGTGTGACCTTTGCGTGTTCAAAGCAAAGAACGACGATTTCATCGCCGCCGGGCCCGTCGTCATGGTAACGGCTGTCAGTTTCCGCGAATCCGCCGTCGAAAAGCCGGATGCACCGGGAACCTGGCATTGGCCGGAATGAAATGAGCAAACGCCCGCAATCCTATTTCGTTCCTTTTGGCGGCTCGGTGCCGAAATATTTATCCTGAATCGCGTCGCTGAGATCGACGCCGTTGATATTGGCCAGCGTGCAGAGCCAGGCGAGGACATCGGCAAATTCCTCGCGCAGATTGCCGCGGTCATCGCCGTGAAGCGCTGTGGCGAGCTCCCCGACCTCCTCGACAAACCACATGAAAGTCGCCGGCGTTCCGCGGGTGCGATCGGTCTGCTCATATCGTTCGGAGATGTGTTTCTGAAATTCGCGAAGGGTGAGGGGATCGGAGTTCATGGAGGTATGCTAACCTGAACCGCAATCCTACTCCTACTCTTACTCCTACTCCTACTCGTCTTAAATTCGAAAAAAGAACGAGTAGGAGTAGGAGTAGGAGTAGGAGTAGGAAAAGCGAGATTCGAATTACTCCGCCGTATCCGCCGGTGGCGGCCCGGTGTCCTCAACATCCCCTTCATCCCGCGCCCCATCGAAGTCCATCAGGAATTCGATGTTTTTCATCCGCTCGTCCCCCACGCGCCTGCGCAGGATGTTTCGGGCGCGACGGATTCCGGTGCGGCGCGAAACATGGCCGATGATGATCTGCTTGTTCTTCAGCTTCGGCAGAATCTCGACGAACTGGTCCACGTGGAGATGGCGTCCCAGCTTTGCCTTGTTCTTGTGATCGGCGTCGAAAAAAGTCACCTCGGTGATGAGGGTCTCGGCGTTCTGGACGTCCGGCTCGTCGAAAACCGCGCCGGCGGTCGTATCGCCAAGAAACGCCAGCAGCGGCACTTCCACGCGGTATTGAATCTCCACTCCCTGCTTCTTCAATTCCGCCAGCTCGATGCCGCTCTTGCCAAAGAACTCTGCCTTGAGTTTTTCGCGGATGCTCAGCAGGACATATCCGAGGCTCGCTCCCCCGTGATGCGTGGCAACGGCGCGGATTCCGAAATCGCGGCGCACTTCATGCAGTTGGCCGGCCTCCATCGGGACGAGCGTGTACGGCGTCCCCTGGCGCTCGACATCGCGCCAGCAGCGCAGCAGGCGATCGACCGGATCGCGCAGCTCGCGCGGGAGCACGATCGTCCCGGGCTTCATCCCCTGGAAATAGCGTTGCGAGAGGTAATAAGGGAGGCCCGCCAGATGGTCCATGTGCCCGTGCGTGATGCAGACGAAATCGCTGGTGAGTGCAAAGTGCGGGGCGCGGCCGATATCGAAGCAGACATTCAGCTCGGGAACCTGCACCACGGTTTCCTCGCCGGCTACGCTGTAACCGACCACGTGGTAAAGACCCAGCGGAATCTTGGCGAACCGCTGCACCAGGAATGACTTCTCGCCCATCGTGCGGCGAGTGTAGCGGCGGAAGAATCGATTGTCAGTCCTGTCGTCCGGCGGACTTTACTCCCCGCGATAGAACGCGGAGCAGGCCGCAAGTTCGCGCTACAGACGGCTACACAAACAAGGTTGATCCGCATCGCAAACCGTTGAAACTTTCATCGATTGTATTTCATATTATTGCTTACCCAATATGACGAAAAAAAGGCAGTTTTTTCGGCAATTATTGCCGATTTTCCTTGACAGTGCTCAGGCCTCGCCTTAAATTTTCCCCCGCTTGACCGCCTAAGTCTCTCAACCCCGGGAGACGCGGAGAAACCAAAACGGTTTGAAAGAATCGTTTCGTCGGTGCTGGTTATGCACCCGGCAGGGGCGAATCGGCTGTTGTTTCAAGCCGAGGGAGACTTTCAACTCCCAGCCCGTCAGCTAACTCCGCAGGCGCCTGAAAGGATCAACGCTCCTAAGTTCAGCGTTTGACTCCTATCCACTTTGTCGTCCGTTCTCTTGCCGAGAGCAGGGCTCGTATCGCTCTGATTCCCGGCCCGGACCTAACCCGCGCCAGCCGGCGCAAGGAGCATCGTCATGATGGAAAGCCAGGCCGAATCGCTACGCAAGGCCATCGAGGGGTTGATTAACGCCAAGCTGCATGATGTCCTCTTACCCGGTGGAGTCGATCGCCTGGCTGCCCACCGGCGTACGGGGGTTGCCAACTTCGACGTTCGCAACGCCGAGCGCCGGCTCGAACAAGCCATCGAATCGCTCACAAGTAATTCCGAGACGCTGAGCAATTAATTTTCGTATTGAAAAAAGTGTTTTTTTGCACGACGCGCTGCCCCACGCAGCGCGTTTTTTTTATTAAAAAATATCGGACCTGAGATTCTGCGCGCTCCCGATTTGTCACCCTATATTTTGCGGCGATTCGTCGTCGAGCACTTTCCCTGAGACCGTCTTGCTTCGTATAGTTCGCGAATTATGGCCAAGCACACAATTGTCCTGATCCCCGGCGATGGAATCGGCCCGGAAGTGGCGGCCGCGACCCGGCGCGTGATTGAGGCGGCGGGGTTGAGCGTGGAGTGGGTTGAACTCCCCGCCGGCGCATCCGCTCTCGAGGCGGGTTTCGAAAACGTCCTGCCGGAGCGCACCCTGGCGGCCATCAGGACCCATAAAATTGCCCTCAAGGGACCGGTGACGACGCCGATCGGCAAAGGTTTCGCCTCGGTCAACGTTCAGCTTCGCAAGAAGCTCAATCTCTACGCCGCCGTGAGACCGGTGCGCAATCTGCCCGGCGTGAAAACGCGATTTGATGGCGTCGACATGGTGATCGTCCGGGAAAATACCGAGGGCCTTTACAGCGGCATCGAAAATGAGGTGATCCCCGGCGTGGTCACGAGCCTGAAAGTCGCAACTGAGGTCGCCTGCACGCGGATCGCCCGATACGCCTTTCGTTACGCCACGCGCCGCCATCGGCAGAAAATCACGGTATTTCACAAAGCCAACATCATGAAAATGAGCGACGGCCTCTTCCTCGCCTGCTCGCGGAAGATCCACGAAGAGGAGTACCCCAATATTGAATACGATGAAGTGATCATCGACGCCGGGTGCATGAAACTCGTCCAGGATCCCAGTCGCATCGACGTCCTTTTAATGGAAAATCTTTATGGGGACGTTGTGAGCGATTTGTGTGCGGGGCTGGTCGGG
The DNA here is from genome assembly GCA_963754335.1 of uncultured Phycisphaerales bacterium. Classification (GTDB taxonomy): domain Bacteria; phylum Planctomycetota; class Phycisphaerae; order Tepidisphaerales; family Tepidisphaeraceae; genus JBBSDP01. The sequence goes on along the minus strand of CAVWFQ010000001.1, from coordinate 402,219 downwards.
GGGCTGGGAGTGGTGCCCGGCTCCAATATCGGCGACGACTCCGCGGTTTTCGAGGCCGTGCACGGCAGTGCCCCCGATATCGCGGGAAAGGGCGTGGCAAATCCGCTGGCGCTGATTATGAGCGGCGTGATGATGTTGAATCATATTCACGAAGAACCGATCGCTCAGCGCATCAAGCGGGCTTATGACGCGGTGCTTACCGAAGGCAAAATCCGCACACGCGATCTGGGCGGAACTGCCGGCACTGACGATTTTGCCGATGCACTCATCGCACGGCTTGAAGACGGCCCGCATTGACACCGATTTTCACCGTCAAAATGCGGAGATTACGCATCGACACCGCATTTTCGTGCAAACAATGCGATAAAGTAAATATATTGACCTGGGCCGCTCGACCGCGAAAAAAAAGCCGCCAATGGCCCTCGTTTTCTCCTGCTCAACTTTTTGGTCGGCCGATTCGATAAAAGAATGTCCGATGAACAACATGAACCTCCCCCCCCAACTATTTGCTGTTTTAGCTTCAGCATTACGCGCTTCCGCGGCCGCCGCCCCGGATCAAGGTAATAGCGGTTCGTCTGTGATGGGGAACCTTCCCCTTGAGATAAGCCTGGCGGCGACCGCCGATGAAGGCCCACGCACGCCGGCGCGACTGAAGGCATGTTCCAACGCGGGGGCGCGATTCGAGTGCGGTCGACCGATGAGCGTCGACGATCAACTCGTCGCTTTTGTTCCGATTCGCGGCGCCCAGATTCCGCTGCTTTACAGCGTCACCGCTTCGAGCCTGGTTTCATCGAATCGCTGGCTCATCGAATGCAGATTCCTCTCACTTCTTCAGACTGCCGACGTCCCCGACGCGCGAGAGAAGGAAATGGAACGGATACGCCGTTCGATCCTGGGATGAGGAAAGGATGAAGTGTGAACGATGAACGATGAACGGAAGAGGTCGTCCCACCGTCTTCAGTTCATCGTTCATCGTTCACACTTCGTCCTTTCCCCCTATGATTCGGACCGATGCATTCCGCCGTTCTATCGCTGTCGATGACTCTCCTCGCCTTTGCGGCGCTGGCCGCTTCGGGGATCACATTCCTGATGGCGGTGTCGCTGCTTCGCCCGCCGCGCATGACCGACGGTCGGGCCGCGTGGCTGGTGCGGCGTCTGTCGCCTGGCGACCTCGGGCTCGTATTTGAAAATGTCCCGCTTGCCGTGCGTGATGAAAACGCCGCCGGCGCGCGCCTTACGCTGGCGGGGTGGTGGATTCCTTCGCAATCCCCGTCTCATCGATGCGTTGTCCTTCTTCACGATTACGGCGACGCCAAAGTGGGCGCGATCGCCTGGGCGCCGATCTGGCACTCATTGGATTTCCATGTCCTTGCGCTCGACCTGCGCGCCCATGGAGAGAGCGACGGAAAATATTCCACCGCCGGCTATTTCGAACGAAAGGATATCGAACAGGCGATCAACGAATTGCGCGCCAGCGCCCGGACCAGACGCGATCGGTGGTTTTTTTTGGGGTAGGCATGGGAGCGGCCGTAGCGGCGGCGGGCGCAGCCGCGGGGGTCCGGGTCGACGGCGTCATCCTCGATTCTCCGTTTGTCGACTTCAGGAGCTTCGCCGGTCATCTGTGGGACCAGGCGGGATTTCCGGGGAGATGGTTTCAGAATCTGGCCATCGAGCTGGCCGAGAAAATTGCCCACGCTGACTTTTCAGAGGTTCGACCCGTCGATCTGCTCGCGAAAATCGCCTGTCCGGTGATGGTCATCGCGCCGGCCGCCGATCGATTGGCGGCGCCGGGGGATTTGATTGCGCTCGGAGAGGCCCTCGCTGCGCGGACCCGTCCGGCAGACGACCTGTTTTGGACTGCCCCCGGCGCCGGCCACGCCCTGGCGATTGCGGTGGAACCGGAAGAATATCGGCGCCAGCTCGAACGGTTTCTCAATGGGGCGATCGTGCGCGGTGGGGCCGTCATACCAACTCTTTCCCGATAGCAGGGCGCGATCGTGCAGCAAATTCCACGACGGGGCAAAGCCCCCTCGTGCAGCGGTCCAGAATGCCGCGGCACTTTGGTGCGCGAACGGGAATGGGCCAGGCCCGTAGGCGCTTGCAACAGAGCTGGGTCCATCGGGTAGCATTTCGTGATCCTTCATCATCCATGACCCAGACCACCGCCATCGAATATGAACCGTCCGTGCCGTCGGCTCAGTTTCCTCCGACCACGTCGCGCGAGCGCTGGCTGGTTCTGTCCGCGGCGTTCCTGGGATGGATGTTCGACGGACTGGAGATGGGGATCTTTCCACTGGTGGCTCGGCCGGCCCTGCGCGATCTGATGCAAATCACCGATGACCGGCTCGTCGGATGGTGGATGGGGATCATCACCGCGCTGTTCCTGGTCGGGGCGGCCGTCGGCGGTCTGATCTTTGGCTGGCTCGGCGACCGGATCGGCCGCGTCCGCGCGATGGCGCTCAGTGTTCTCGTCTATTCGCTTTTCTCAGGGCTCTGCTTTTTCGCCCTTGCGCCCTGGCACCTGGCGATTCTCCGCTTCCTCTCGGCCCTGGGGATGGGCGGCGAATGGTCGCTAGGCGTTGCGCTCGTCATGGAATGTTGGCCGGAAGCACGCAGACCCGTGCTCGCTGGCGCGATCGGTGCGGCCAGTAATGTCGGCTTTGCGCTGATCGGGGCGCTCGGCTTCGTCTTCCGGGTGACGGTCCACTCGTGGCGATGGGTGATGCTCGCCGGGGCGGCTCCCGCGGTGCTGACCTTTTTCATTCTTCTCTGCGTGCCTGAATCCGAACGATGGAAACGATCCGTTCGGGAGCGAACCGCGCAGCCCATTCGCGAGGTTCTCTCGCCGCCGTTGCGCCGGCTGACGCTGCTGGCGATCGCCTTCGCGGCGGTCTGCCTGATCGGAACCTGGGCGTCGGTGCAATGGATCCCGCTCTGGGTCGATCAGATCACCCACGCCGCGATGCCGCGCGCGAAGGCGGTGGCGCAAATGTACAGTGCGGTCGGAGCAGTCTTCGGATGCTTCGCCGGGGCGCTGCTCGGGGGAAAGGCCGGACGCCGTGTAACGTATTTCGTTCTGTGCGTCGCATCACTCGCATTCTGCCAGATCCTATTTCAGGGAATTCACGCTTATGGCCCGGCACTGCTGGCGATGACTTTCCTGGTCGGCGCGACGACGGCAGCGTTCTACGGCTGGCTTCCTTTGTATCTTCCCGAGCTTTTCCCCACACGAGTCCGCGCGACCGGACAGGGCCTCGGGTTCAATTTCGGCCGCATCCTCGCCGCCGGCGGCGTCCTCGGCCAGGGGTGGCTCGTCGGCCAATTCGGCGGGCGCTGCGCCAGCGCCTCGGCCGTGGTCACGCTGATCTATGTGGTCGGTATGGTATTGATCTGGTTCGCGCCGGAAACGCATGGGAAGCCGTTGCCGGAATAGGTTCTGGGTGTTGCCGGAGCCTGCCAAGGCAAAGGCGTATCGCCCCTTGGATCAGCTTCCCACCAACATTTAGTGGAGAAAGCGGCAGAATCAGAGCAGCTCAGTAATTGGTGGGCCGTGAGTTCTCGAATTGCGACTTCATCGGCTGACTCCGCGAAGCCGAAGAAGCAGATCGTGTAACTCCGGCTTGGCCGACGCCACTTCGGGCAGGCGGCTCGCATCGAATGCGGCTTGAAGCATTCCCCGCAGCCGATCGTATTCGGCGCGGTGAAATTCGATGTCCGCATCCGAAAGCGATGATTGCTCAGGCCCGGCGAGCTTGCGGGCCACGAGATCCGGAACATACGTCAGCCTGTAGATCTCATTGAGCTTCACGAGATTGGCCTCCACCTCGCCGGTCTTCATGAGGTGAATCCCCGTGAGCAGCACGCGATACACGTAAAGCAACGGCTTTACCCGGCGCGGATTCTCCTTCTCAAAAAGCTTCCACTGCGTCTCGGCGAAGCCGAAATAATGGTGGGCATGATGGCGGGTAATGCAGCCATGCCCAATCTGCTTCAATTCGTGATGTTCCGGGGAAGTGTGAACGATCAGAGGCGAATAGAGCTGTTCGGGCACGTAGCCGTTTTTCTTCAGCATGAGCGAAAAGAATTTCGCCACATCGTGTGTCACCAGGTCGATTTCCAGTCCATCTCGATCGGCTGACAGTTCGAGAGTTTCCGGGCCGACCGTCAGTCCGGCTACTTCGCGAATCGAGAGAATGTGCGCTCCGCGCAAATCGTAGTCGCTGTCGGGCGAGGGGAAGCCATAGAGGTGCGCGCCGCTGATTGTGACGAACAGCAGCGGGTAACGCTGGCTTTTGACGACCTTGAGAACTCTCGGATCATTTCCCACGATTCCACCCGTTGTTTTTCAAAACCAGAAGAATAAACCGCGGATTGCGCGGATGTCGCGGATAAGAGAGTGTATGAAGCAAATCCCATCCGCGAAATCCGCGCCATCCGCGGTTAAATTTCCTCAAAGTCTAGATCATCGCTCTTCGGGCGCGGAGCAGCCAGGCGTTGGCGGCTTCGTAGTCGGGTCGATCGGGCAGGGCCGATCGATCCGCCGCAGCGTCAAATCGGATGTGCAGCGCGCGACGCCATTTTTCGCATTCTTCGAAGGAAACTTCGCCACGCTTGATGTGCAAAAGGCGCTCGCGGTGCGCGCCGACGTGAACGGGAACATATCCTTCCTCGAGCGCGATAATTCCCGCCAGCAGCAGCCGGAGCAGGTGCATGACGTGCTTCCATTTTACCTCTCCTTTGCTGCGCAGATCGCCTTGAAGCTTTTTGAACTGGCTGAGCACGTAGCCGTTGTAGGTCTGATAGATCAATTTAGAAAGCAGCTGCGATCTCAACTCGATCAACTCCATCGCGAGCGGCGTCGCATGCTCAACGATCGGCGTATAGAGGCATTCCAGCACATTCGGATTGGCCTTGAGCGCGAGAACCAAAAATTTCTGGGCCTCCCAATACACCTCCTCGCTATCGGAATTCTCGAGTTGCTCGGGAACGCCATAGAGCGACCAGTGCCGATCGGCCGGCGGAAGATAGATGCCGCGGCGGTCCGTATCACTCTCGGCATCGTCCAGTCCATAAGCGCGCGACCCGACCACGCACCGATAAATCACGTTTTGATACAGGTCGTGTTCGCTGAGCGGATCGAATCCCTCCTGAAACTGCGATAGGACCGAAAGCTGCGTTCGCGCGAAAGCGGCGATCAATCCATCGGTAAATTGCACGCGATAACGATGCGAGTCATCGAGCGGCGATTGCACGATGACGCCAACCGCCTTGGGAGGATGAACCACCTGCCCGTCGGGCCCGCATACCTGCGTCAGAACCACGACCTGCGTACCGATGGGGAGAATCAGAGGGGGAGTAGTCTTCATCGTCCAGATAACGCCGCTTTGCCCCGTCGTGGAAATTCGCGTCAGATGACGCACCACGATTTACACTACAGCCGAATGCAAAGATAATCTCTTCAAAGAAATAGTGATATGAAATTGATCCCAATTCGAGTCACCCTTTATCTGACGAGCTTGTTGATCGCCGGTTGTAACCGGAGTTCGACGGTGCTCGATGCCCGTCCGGAGGATCTTCCAGGTCAGACGCAGTCGCCGGCGCCAATTCAAACCGAACGCCGTTTGTCTCTCGACGAGGCAACCGCGGACGTACGCCAGGAAGTCTTCCGATCCAATCCGAAAATGAATCCGGCCGCCACATTTCCGCTGCGCAAATCACCACGCCGGTGATCTGGGAGCGACTGCACGCCCAGGTTTTCATGGTGACCGAAGGGATTTATGTCGACGAATCGTACATCATCGATCACGGAAAGACGTCCCTGATCGGAGCTGGTTTCGGCGGAGATGGGATCATGTCCATGTGCGTGGCGGACCTGGCGCAAAATGGCCGGCCCCAGCTCGTCTTCACTTATTCATTCGGCTCCGGCATCCACCGGAGCATGGTCGGCGTCTGGACCGGCGGGTCTGCCTGGGTCACGGCAGATGCGGCCCTGAGAAATGAGGATCTCTCTCTGATCAAAATCGACGATCGCACCGTACGCCTGTCTTACGGCAAGTTCGACGCAAACACCCGCACTTTCAAATCCGCCGGCGACTTCGGGGCAGTTCATTTTCTCGTGGGGCCGGCCAAAAGCTCGGTCGAGATCGTCCCCAATCCGGATCTGCCGGAGAATATCAAGAAGCTGATCATGTGATCACAACCGCGGATCGACCGGCTCGCTTTCCATCGGTATGTGGGCATTGCCGAAGTTCAGCTCGAAGACCTGCTGCCGTGCGGGGTTCTTGTGGAGCAGATATCCCAGATCCGTGGCGGGGGAATGGGTGGTGGTGAGGGAAAGAGCATCGAATGCGATCGTAGTGGTTTTGAGGGATCGTTTCCTCTGTCGGCTGTTCGATGTTCGCATTGTCCATCCGCTTTGGAAAAGACGAACATCGAACATTCAACATCGAACATCCAACATCGAATTGGGCAAAAGGAGAAGACATCGAAGAAGACGAACCATTGCCCGCGCGATGATATGATTCCTTTATGACCCTCCGCCGGAAGATGGGCCTCCAGATTGGGGCGATGATCGTGGGATTGCTGCTCACGGTGGCGGCGTCGCTCTGGGGACTCAATGGACTGCGGCAGGATTACGGCCTGGCCCTCGAGGGATACCAGGAATTGCGGCAGTTGTACGAAGTCGGATCGCAATTGGCGATCGCCCGGAGTCTGCTCGCTTCCGGGCATGCGGATCGGTCGGCGGCACGCGCGCGGGTGGAGAACGCGGCCGAGAAATACCGGCTCCTCGCCACAACCAACGGGAAATCGGACACCCCTATCGAATCGGCGCTCCAGGCGGCAGTGCGGCAATTGCAGACGCCACCCGAGGCGCAGAGCGATCAGGATATCCTGGCCGACGATGCCGCCGCGGTCGATCATGCATTTGGCGAATTGGGGGCCAAGGCGTCGCAGATCCGGCAGGCGATTGAGCAGAATCAACGCGCCGCCAGCACAAAACACCATGCCACCGTACTGACGACCGCGGCGGTATCCGCGGCCGCGGTGGTGGGGGCGCTGATTCTCGGAATCTGGCAATATCGCGGCGTCATGCTGCCGCTGAATCGATTGGGGAGCGGCGTGCGAAAAGTCTCCGGCGGGCAATTTTCGCAACGCCTCGCATCCGGCGGCGTCGAGGAATTTGCCGCGCTGGCTTCGGATTTTAATCGGATGGCCGAAGAACTCGACGGATTTTATCATCAGCTCGAGCAGAAGGTGGCGCAAAAGAGCCGTGAGTTGGTCCGATCGGAACGATTGGCGAGCGTCGGCTTTCTCGCCGCCGGCGTGGCCCACGAAATTAATAATCCGCTCGGCATCATCAGCGGATATGCCGAGTACACTCTTGCGGAGCTGAAAAAAAGAGCGTTGCGACGGGCAACGGCAATGGCGACGAAGAACTGCTCCGATCGCTTCAGGTGATCAACGATGAGGCCTTTCGCTGCAAGGAGATCACCTCGCGCCTGCTCTCACTGGCGCGGCCGGGCGATGAGAGCCGGACGAGCGTTAACCTGGCGGACGTGGCGGATCAGGTCGCGTCAATCGTCTCCGGATTGCCGGCCTCGGGCGGGCGCAGGATTGTGGTGACCGCGGATGCGAATCGCGCCCAACTGATCGTTAGCGCGGTCGAGGCGGAAATGAAACAAGTGGTTTTGAATCTCACGCTGAACGCACTGGATGCAATTCCCTCGACCGGCGAGGTCGGGATCGGCGTGACTCGATCGAACAACCAGATTGAGCTGAGCGTCACGGACAACGGCAAAGGCATGAGCCCTCAAACTCTGGAGCGCATCTTCGAGCCGTTTTTCACCGAGAGGCGGGGCGTGCGGCAGGGGGGAACGGGACTCGGCCTGTCGATCTCCCATGCGATCATTGAAAACCATGACGGAAGCATTCGCGCCCAGAGCGACGGGCCGGGCCGGGGAAGCAAATTTACCGTCACCCTGCCGGCATTTGTGAACGCGGGAGGGGCAGTATGACCCTTCCGGCCATTCCCGTTCGCCCGCAGGGGCGGGTGCTGATTGTGGAAGATGAGCCGCGCATGCGCGAACTGCTGTCGCGGGCGCTCAATGGATGGGGATTCATCGTCAGCTCCGTGCGGAGCGGGGAAGAGGCGATTCGACAGGCCGAAACCCAGGCGCCGGAGATCGCACTGCTCGATCTGAATCTTCCCGGCATCGGCGGGTTGGAGACTTTTTCTGAGATTCGGGAAAAAATTCCGCAGTTGCAGGGAATCGTGCTGACCGGTTTTGCCAGCGTCGACGCCGCCCGTCAGGCGGTGCATCTGGATGTGGTCGAATTCCTCACCAAGCCGTGCCATCTCGGCGAGCTGGAGCGCGCCCTCGACCGCGCCATGCGCCGGCTGGCGCCGATGGAATCGGCAATTCGCGAGCCGGAAAAATCAGTAGAAGGACCGACGCCGGGAGCCGAAGGCGTTACGCTCCACGAGATGGAACGGCAACACATCCTCGCCGTTCTCGAGCAGCAACGGCGGCAACCGCACCGCGACCGCCGTTGAGCTGGGCATCAGCCGGAGAACGCTTTATTACAAGCTGGAGGAGTATCAGAAACTCGGGTTTTCGGTGCCGTGATTTGACCTGCTGCTTTGTGGCACGGGCGAGACGCCCGTGCCACCTGAAGTTCTCTAGAAACACCGTTTAATTCAGAAATTTCGTGAACTCGCGGATTGAAATTGGAATATCGAACCAAGTTTCAGAATCCGCGTCAGCTCATCCAGCGCATCCCGGCTTTCGCGAAGCAGCGCCGGATCGGCCAACTCATCGGGCAAGAGCGATTCGCGATAGTGACATGTCACCCAATCAGTCAACTCCACGTATAGCCGCTCACTGAGAAATACGCCGGGATGCGTCGCGGCCAATTCCACCTCGCTAAGCACCACGCGCAAGCGAAGACACGCGGGTCCGCCCCCGTTTTTCATGCTCTGGCGGACGTCAGCCCATGTCACAGACCGGATCGGATTGGAATCGTCGGCGATGATTTGCTCAATGCACGCGCGAGCGGCGGCGTGATCGCGCGCTTCGATCGGCGCGATCAGCATCATGCCGCTCGCATCCGGCAGAGTGATGAGCTGGCTGTTAAAGAGATACGTGTCGACAGCCTCCTGAAGGGACAACCGGGCCGCGGCGATTTGCGCCACGCATAAGGGGCGGTCGGTGGTTTGCAGGAACATGCGGCCGATCCGTTCGACGTCGGCTTGCCCATCGGCGAAGGCCTGCTCGTGAAGCAGCAGAACATTTTCGTTTCCGACGCAGATCACATCATTGTGGAAGACGCCGACATCGATCGCATCGGGATTCTGGCGGACAAAGAGCGTGCGACGCGAATCGAGGTCGTGCAGGCGCACGATCGCCTGCGAGGCGGCGAGCGTTTGCCGGGCGGGGAATTTGCGCGGGACGCCATTGGATCCCGCGTCGCGGCCATAGACGAATAATTCAATTCCGTTTTCGCCATATGCGCCGCAAGGCGCGTGTGATTGGCGGCGCCTTCATCTGCGAGCGGCGCGCAGGCGGGCAGCGGCGCATGGTGCGCAAAATGCGTTTCGTCGCGAAAAATCGCACGGAGAATCAACGACGTCGTTTGAGCTTCGATCGATCGATGGAGCTGGCTGACCAAATTTGCCGGCGTGAAGTGGACTTTCCCGTCGGCCGAGTCGGCCGACGGAGAGACGGTCGCGCTGTTTGCCGCCCACATCGCCGATGCGCTGGCGGCTGCACCGAGCAGGCCGGGATCGGCGCTACGCGCGGCCTGGAGAACCTGCACATCGTCGCCGGCAAATCCCAATCTTCGCAACATCTCGATGTCGGGCCGATCGTGTGGAGGGAGGACCGCCTGGGGAATGCCCAGGTCGGCGAGGAACTTCATCTTCGCCAAACCTTCCAGTGCCGCCTGGCGCGGATTGGAGGGGGCGTTGCGATGCCGCTGCGACGCGAGATTTCCGAAAGCGAGTCCAGCGTAACTGTGCGTCGGGCCGACGATCGAGTCGAAGTTGACTTCGCGGGTGACCATTGGCATTCGAATCAGTTGGTTCTCTACGGTGAGAAATCGAGCGCGAAGCCGCGAAGGAAGACGCGAAGAAGAAAAGAGTCAATAAGACTTGGATTCAGGTGGCACAAGCGTCTCGCCCGTGTCTCGGAACATAGACACGGGCGAGACGCCCGTGCCACTGAAAACTCCTGCTTCCTTCGCGGCTTTCTTCGCGGACTTCGCGCCATCGCGGTCGGTTTTGAATCCCTTTCGCTTGACATCCCTTGCCATTCCTCTGACAACCCAACGCACACGATGAACACCGAACGTCCCCGCATCCTCACCGGCGATACGCCAACCGGCAAGCTGCATCTGGGCCACTAGGTCGGCAGCGTGGAGAACCGGTTAGCGCTGCAGGACCAATACGATTGCTATTTCATTATTGCCAACAAGCACGCCTTCAGCACGCGTGCGGAGAAGCCGGCGGAGATTCGCCAGAGCGTGATCGAGATCGCGACGGATTATCTGGCCGCCGGGATCGATCCCGACAAGAGCACGATGTTTATCCAGAGCGAAGTGCCGGCGATCGATGAGCTCACGTTTTTCTTCGCGATGCTGCTCCCTTTCAACGGGGTGATGAAGAACCCGACGATCAGGGATGAGATTCGAGACAAAGGGTTGGGCGACAGTTACCCGTTTGGCTTTCCGCTCTATGCGGTGGGGCAGTCTGCTGACATTCTCGCCTTCCGCCCGCAGCTGGTGCCGGTGGGAGAGGATCAGCTCCCGCACCTGGAGCTTACACGCACCGTCGCCCGCCGATTCGATCAGCTTTATTGCGGCGTCGATCCGCAAACCGACGACAAAGACTACGTCAAGGCAGGCGGACTGTTTCCAGTCATCGAGCCGAAGCTCGGGCGGGTTCATCGCCTGGTCGGCACCGGCGCACCGGGTGCGAACGGCGAGCTGCCAAAGATGAGCAAATCGCTCAACAACGCGATTTTTCTGTCAGATGACGCCGATACCGTTCAGAAAAAAGTGATGGGGATGTACACCGATCCGAAGCGGCTCCGCGCCACCGATCCCGGCACAGTGGAAAACAATCCGCTCTGGATCTTCCACGAAACCTTCAACCCGGACACGGCCTGGGTCGCTGAGCAGGAAGAGGCTTACCGGCAGGGGAAGGTGGGAGACGTGACGATCAAGCGAAAGCTCGTCGAGGTGCTCAACACACTGATCGAGCCGATCCGCTCGCGGCGAAAGCAATACGAATCATCGCCGGACGGTGTGCTGGACGTGCTGTGCGCCGGAACGAAACGGGCTAACGTGGTCGCCGAGGAAACACTTCAGCTCGCGAAAGAGAAATTGAAGCAGGATTATTTCAGGCGGGAATTGAAGATCCTTTGAGGTCTGAGTTTCGCGGCGGCCCGACGGGCAGAAGCCAGCCATTCCCACATAACAATAATCACGGTGCTGCGTCTGGCGGATTCGGCGGGAGCGTCTCTGACTGTGACTCGACCTGCCCGGGCGGTCCGATAGCGCCCGGGCTGTTCGACGGCGGAGCCGCATAGGGTGGCGGCGGAGTGTATCCGCCATAGCCCGGCGCAGGATTTACCGGAGTCTGGTGATATCCGCCGTAGGCCGCTTGTTGTTGCTGGTATTGCCACATTTGCGCCATCATCATCTGCTGCTGGATGGAAACCTGGGAAGCGGCGCGAATCGCCTGGATCAACCACGTCATGACCAGAACAAGCAGCCCTGTCGGCACCAGAACCATGACGACGCCGAACAACGCCGTCGGATTCTTCGGGCCCATGACGAGGGTGGCGGCGACCGCGTAGAGCGAAACGCCGATTAACGGTACACAGAAGACCAGGCTGATGATCGCCGATGTCTTTCCACCGCGACGCACGAAAATTCCCAGGATGATGAACGCAATACCCGCCAGCACGCCCATCACCGCCATGACCGTGTATCCGATGCGAAGCAATTGCTCCAGGGGAATATCTCCGCCCGTATCAGGAAGTTTGTAGCCGGATCGCTGAAGTTGATCGATGATTCGATCCATCGGCTGGATCCACGCTCCCACGCCGACGCACGCGCCGCACACCAGGCCCAGCGCTGCCAGCACGAACAGCCCGATGCCCGCGCGCCGCGCCGGCGCCAGGTAATCCGATGCGGGCGGAGAATAGTTAAAATCCATTGAATACGGAGACGGCGGCTGCTGAGGCGGTGGGTAGGGTGGGGGGTACTGGCTCACGGGTTTGTTCCGAGTCGATCCTCGCGATGCGACGCAATAACGTCAAGGGTGAACTGAAGTCCAGCCCCCGCAGTGGGATCATGCTTTTGCTCTTACTCTTACTCCTGCTCCTACTCGAATTTTGCCATGTGCGACTCGAGTATGAGTAAGAGTAGGAGTAAGAATAGATTGAAGGTCATCGTGACCAGACGAAAACCGGATCGGGCCCAACTTCCAGGGTCACGTCTTCGCCGTCAACCTGCCAATCCGGTTTCGTCGCGCCGCGCGGCGTCGTGGTCAGGCGCTCGGCGCGATAGATTCGCTTTGCCGCGGCCCCGAAGGGAATTCTTCGTTGCGCGGTTTTTGCGTCGCCCGAAGCGAGCCACGCAACCTCAATATGTTCCCGCGGATGTGCCGCGCGCTCGTATTCGAAGCAATAGAGGTCGTTTTCCTTCCGAACGATGGCGCGGGCGAAACGATAGTCGCTGAGCGCCCGATATAAATGACTCATCGCGTAAAACGAGGGTTTGGGCTCGAAATGTCGGGTGATTCCCGATGCTCCGTGCAGTTGCGCCTCGTCATTGTCGTTGAAAAAATAGAGATACGCGCGATCGATCTCCAAAGACGACAAAACAAGAAACGCGCGGACGATGTATCGCGCCTGAAGTTCATCGTTCACGCCGACCCATTTGGCCCAGGGTCCGTCGGCGGCGGGGGGTTTGGTGGCGCTGTCGTAGCCGAATTCGGTGAGCCAGATGCGCTTGCCAACGGCATGCCCGTCGCGCCAGCGGATCAGTTCGTCGATCTGTTTCAGAAACCCAATGGTCGAATCCTCGGGAAATGAACGACGCCAGGTGGGCCAGCCATCCTCGAACGGATAGCTGTGAATATTCAGCACGTCATAGAGATCTTCCAATGCGTCAATCGCTGACAACGGCTTGCTCCAGGCGTCGGTCTTGCCAGTCATGACGGCGCAGGTGGCGATGGTGAGTTTCGGATCGCCGGCGCGGAGGCCGCGCGCCATCCCCTGGAAGATCGCGCGATATTGTTCAGTGGTATATTTCGAAGGCTCATTGCCGACCTCGGCCGATGAAACGAGCGCCTTGCCGCCGGGCCCGAAAAAATGCGCGAACGATTCGCCGTAGGCCCGGGCGATTTCCCCCGGATCTTTCCAGGCTTGCGCGGCGATATCATCGAAGATGAGGCAGGCGTCGATGTCGAATCCGCCGCGAACCCACGATCCATACATTGTTTCCCACTCGACTCCGTTCGCGGACATTGGAAACGTGGCTCGGCGCGACAGGTCGGCGTTGAGATCCCAGATCACCGGGTGATAATCGCGCAGCCGCATGCAAACGGGATGATAAAGATCCGGCTTGAACTGAACGGTGTGGACGTTCAGGCCCATGAATTCCCGCATTGTGGGGCGCTGCGCGCGGAATCAGCCCGGCAGGGATGTGCGAATGCGATCAGCGTGAACAATGCAATGCGCGATCGGAATCGGCAATTCATGTTTGTCACGTTAATGGTTCTTTCGCAAACATGAAGCGCCGGGTCCTTACGCGGTTTTCGACCCGGCGAAGAGCACGGCCTATACTCTTGCCTCATCAAACCCAACAGGAGGTTCAATGGCAAAGAAATCATCGAACGGACGGGGACGTACGAGTCAGGCCACGCCGATCGTCGGACAGAAAGGCCACGAAACGCAGGCCTACGGACATGTCGTGAAATTGCCGATCGGGCTGGACATCAAAGTCTGCGCCGCCAGCGTCGACAATCTCAATCAGCTTCTGGCTGATACGATCACGCTTCGCGACCTGTACAAGAAGCATCACTGGCAGGTCTCGGGTCATACGTTTTATCAGCTTCACCTGCTGTTCGATAAACATTACGGCGAGCAGAGCGAACTGGTGGACTCGATCGCCGAGCGGATCCAATCGCTTGGCGGCGTCGCGATCGCGATGGCACCGGATGTCGCCGAAACGACCCTGATTCCTCGTCCGCCACGCGGTCGCGAGGAAGTTCCAGTGCAAATCTCACGGCTTCTGCACGCCCACGAAATCATCCTCAAAGAGTGTCACACCATGGCCAAGCAGGCCGATGACCAGGGCGATGACGGAACCAATGACTTGATCGTCAGCGAAGTGATTCGCACCGGCGAGTTGCAGGTCTGGTTCGTGGCGGAGCATTTGGTCGATACGCCGCTGGTCCGGGCGTGATTGAGCGGCACGGCTTTTTAAGCCGTGGGCGCGGTATTTCGCGGTAATTCACGGGTTTTAGTCCCGATGAAATAGAAGCGAAGCGTTCCTTTTTTTGTTTGGAAGAGGAAGAGTCGCTTCGCTCGTGCTGCTTTGGCTGGAATACCAGCCAACGTGCCGGACTACCGGCACACACGGCTTGGAAAGCCGTGCCACTTTCAGAAGAGCCGCCCCTGAGTGACCATTGGCGCGGTATCGGTTCGGAAAGGCGCGGCAGGGAGACCCGCTTTGTTCATTAGGTTGGGAACGGCGGCTTCGTGCCATGCGAAGCGAACGAATCGTGGATGCGCGATCTGGTCGGAATGAACGATGACTGCGTCGCCGTCGATCGTCGCGTCGGCGGGGACAAATTTGAGATCTTCACCGGCGATGGTGAACCAGTCGAGCGGCTTGCCGTCGCGCGAAGCAAGCGTTCCGCCGCCGGTATCGAAGCGAATGCGAATGCGATTGCCATCGATTTTCATGTCCTGATAGATCGGTCCCGAGCAGACGAGCGGCTGGCCATAGTTTTTGGCCAGGGCCCAAAGCGCCAGCCGATGTCCCACCTCTCTTTTGTTCTGGGGGTGAATGTCGTTGAGATTGCCGACGTCGCTGATGACCGCCATGCCGGTATGCGGCACGTTTTTGAGAGTGAAGAGCTGCGATTCCCAAAGCTCGGCACACGGCGCGCCGCTCGGCTCCCTCGGATCGTGGTAGTGATAGGGTGCGATCTGGACGAAATAGAAGGGAAGGTCCGGCTCGCTCCAGGCAGTGCGCCAACTGGCGATCAGCAGCGGCAGCAGCACGCGATATTCGGCGCCGCGCCGACGTTCGCTTCGCCCTGATACCAGATCGCGCCGGCGATCGGCATGCGGGTGAACGGCGCGATCATCCCGTTGAATAAATTTGCCGGACGAAACGGGCTCAGACACGGATCATCGATGCCTGGCTTGCCGGGAGGATCGCGATGTTCAGCTCTGGCTTTGGCGGCGGCTTGGTCCCATTGCTTCATCTGGTCGGCGAATCGCGACTGGAGCCTGGCATGATCAACATCGTGGCAGACCCGATCGGCGCTCTCGACGGCCTCCCTGAAATCCGCATTGGCGTGGAGCGTTTCACGATCGACGAACGGCTCGCAGGAAATGCCACCCCATGACGACTCGATCAGCCCGATCGGAACCTTCAGTTTTTCGCTGAGTTCGAGCCCAAAGCAGTAAGCCGCGGCGCTGAATTCCGCCGCCGATTCCGGAGTGCAGACCTGCCAGTCGGCGGCGGCGTCTTCCTGTGGAATGGGGACGGCGGTGTGCGGCGTATGGAACAGCCGGATCAGCGGATGATTCGCGGTCGGCAGTTCCCTGCGCAGCGGGTCCACGTTGTTGTTGGGCATCTCCATATTGGATTGGCCGGCGCACATCCAGACCTCGCCGAAGAGAACGTCCGACAATTCCACCGCCTTTCCGCCGTCCTGCTCGATCCGGATCGTGTGTGGTCCGCCGGCCGGTTGCTTCGGGATCGCGATTTTCCAGTCTCCCGCGACGGTCGAGCGGCTGCTCGCAACAAGCTTGCCATCGAGTTGGATCGAAATCGCATGGTCCGGATCTGCTTTGCCCCACAGGCGCGCTTCAATGTCACGCTGCAAAACCATGTGGCTGTCCAAAACGCGAGGCAGAATCACATCGGCCGCGGCGCATTGTGTACAAACGGCAATGGCGGCAAACACCAAGCCTGCACGCCTCCACGGGGTCGATTTTTCAGCAGGAAGGATGTGCGGTCTCATCTGTTTGGCTGCGTCGTGGCGTTCCCCGGAATCACGAAATGCACGTTCACCGGTGGAAAAGCTCCAACGTGCCTCGGCACAAGGAATCCGGATTCAATCGCTTTCTGTGGCTTGCCGACCCTGATGAGCACCGCCCCATGCCGCGCGACGGTCGCCTGGAACGAATCATTAAACGAGCCGAGATCTTTCTGCTGCCAGAGATCGCGGACCGGTTGTCCGCCGGTCAGGCCAACGTCCGACCAACGCGCCGTTACCTGAGCCGGGGAGCTTCCGAGATTGAATAAGCCAACTGCCATCGTGCCATCCGACAACGGCCGGGCCCAGACCTGGAGTGTTCCCTGCTTGAATTTTCGTCCGGCCGGTTTGCCGAGCGGATCCTGGCTGATGGCGATCACTTCGTCATTGCCCAAAAGTGCGATCGTGAACGGGTCGAGCTGCGACATGTCGCAGCCGATGAGCATCGGGGCCGACAGCAAAGACCAGAGCGTGATATGGGCGACCTGCTCATTTGGCGTGAGTCTTGACGGATGCGGATTGCCCCAGCCGACCTTGCCCACAACGAGCATGTCGGGATCGTTCCAATGGCCCGGCCCGGCGTACTTCTCGTGGCCGTCCTGATTGAAGCCGATGTTGCTTACGCTGTTCCAACTGTCGGTGATATCGCCGGTGGTTCGCCAGCAGTTGCCCCCGATCTGCTCACCCCAGGTCCAGACATCTCCCTCGCCGTACTGGCAAAGGCTGTAGAGAATATCGCGGCTCGACTTATCCAAGGCGCTTCGCATCAAGGCATAAGGTGCTTTGAGGTCTTTGCTCTGGCAGGAGCACCAGTCGTATTTGAGATAATCGACGCCCCATTTCCCGTAAGTGATTGCGTCCTGATCTTCGTGGCCAAAACTTCCTTCAAATCCGGCGCAGGTTTTCGGGCCAGGAGAGGAATAAACACCGAGCTTGAGGCCCTTCGCGTGCAGGTAATCCGCCAGAGCTTTCATATCCGGGAATTTGTCGTTGGCTTCAAGTTCTCCATTTGCGTCGCGTTTGCCTTCCCAGGTGTCGTCGATGTTGATGTATTGAAATCCATGCGATGCCAGTCCGCTCCTGACCATCGCATCGCCGGCGGCTCGCACTTTATCGGCGTCAATGTGGTCGGCCCAGACGTTCCAGGAATTCCAACCCATCGGAGGAGTGAGCGCGAGCTTATGCTCCCCGCCGACGATCGTCAGCGTGGACGAGGCCTCGCCGGCCGGGCCCTTTACGCGCAGCCTTGCGACAGTAGTGCCGGCCGATTGGAGCGATCCGGAGATGATTCCGGTGCTCTCATCGAGCGAAAGCCCGGCGGGTAAATTCTCGGCGAAAAAAGTGAGGGGGACCTTGCCGGTCGCGGGGATCAGAAACAAGAAGGGCCTGCCCGGCGTTGCCCCGGTCACGCGCGGATAATGAATGGCCGGCTCATGACCCACAGGACTGCCCAGCGGGGGCAACGGTTCCCTGGGAAGATCAATCGTCTGAGGTTTTTCCTGAGCGTTCGGCTTGAGAATCAGCACGGCCCCAGCCCAGTCGGCGTGGTCGTGTTCGATGCCGTCGTCTCCGTCATCGATCCATAATCGCAATGATTTAGCGTCGGTGATATCCACCGAGAGCAGCTTCGGTTCATCGCCGCCATGGAGGATTGGCGTCACCTCCGCTTCTTTTCCGTCCACCACGACGTGGAAGCGAACGGAGCCGAATCCTTTCTTGTCGTCATCGATCCCGACGACCGCGGCGAAGCGGACCGCCGCGCCTTTCAAATCGATCATCATGTCGCTGGATGCGTGCGTTCCGATGCCGTGTTGAAAAACCACATCGTGCAGGCTGATCGGACCGTTGCCGACGGAGTGGCCGGCATGTACTTCGCCCCATTCCTGATGCAACTTGGTGAGATCGAGCGTATCGATCCACAATCCATGGGCGGGGGGATTGGACGAAGTCAGCTCAGTCTCGGTCTGGGCAAAAATGCTGCTGCAAAACGTCAGCAGCATAACGATCGTCAGCAAGCCTCGCGACATCAAATTTCCTCGTATGAGTGAGAGTGAGCATCACCATTAGTCTCAACACACTGCGTTGTTGGAAGAGCTGAATGATGGGTAAACTCAACCGCGACTGGAACTTGTCAAGACGGAGGATTCATGCCGGAGCGAGTTGCTTTCATCGGCCTGGGAATCATGGGTGCGCCGATGGCGGGGCACTTGCTGAAGGCGGGACATCCCGTGACGGTTCATACGCGCACGCAATCCCGCGCCGAAGAATTGCTCGAGCGCGGCGCAAGTGGGCGGCTACGCCCGCCGAAGCCGCCGCGCATTCGGATTTCGTCTTCATCTGTGTCCCCGATTCGCCGGATGTCGAGGAGGTTGTTCTTGGGCCCGGCGGGGTGATTGAATCGGCGCGCGGAGGTCAGACGGTGATCGATCATTCAACGATTTCCCCGACGGTGACGCGCCGGATCGCCGCGAAGCTGCGCGAACGAGGTGTGTCATTCCTCGACGCGCCCGTCAGCGGCGGCGACAGCGGCGCGCGAAATGGGACGCTTTCGATCATGGTCGGCGGAGACGCCTCAGCCTTTGCTCGGACGTTGCCGCTCTTCCAATGCATGGGAAAAACCATCACCCATTGTGGCGAAAGCGGGGCTGGCCAGCTCACTAAACTTGTGAATCAGATCCTGGTTTCCGTGACCAATCTCGCGGTCTGCGAGGCGTTGACCTTTGCCAGGGGAAACGGCCTGGACCTCCAGAAAACGCTGGCGGCCGTGGGAGGAGGGGCCGCCGGATCGTGGCAGCTCGCGAACCTCGGCCCAAAAATGATCGCCGGCGATTTTGCGCCCGGTTTCATGATCAAGCTCCAGCAAAAGGACCTGCGGCTGGCGATGAGCGCAATCGCCGAGCAGCAGTTGCATCTGCGTGCGACGGAGTTGGTCGCCTCGCTCTTTTCAAAGGCGCTCGATGAAGGCCGGGGGAATGAAGGAACACAGGCGCTGTTCAACGTGGTTGAGGAAGCAGCGCGGTCGGGCCTTCGTTGAAAGTTGAAAGTTGAACGTTGAAAGTTGAGCGTTCTCTCTGTCGGCGAATTAACGTTCAACGTCCAACGCTCAACTTTCAACGTTCAACAAGAATCTCTGCGGCGCACTTTCTTCTATTGCCACTTCAAATGGCGCAGCACATGCACGATTCCCCAGATGATCGCCATCAGAGCCGGAATGCCGACGCCGATGACAAGGACCCGAATGCGTCTCCAGGTGGCTTTCCAGGGTTGTGGGGCGCGAAGCCGCTCGGCGCGGCCGGTTACCTGAACGGCCTGGGGGTTGTCCAGGTCGTTTTTCATCTCAAGGGCGGTGTGATAGCGATCATGCGGCTGACGCGCCATCGCGTGAAGGATGATTTCCTCGACCTGCGGTGAGATCTCCGGATTGCGCTTCCGTGGGGCAACCGGATCCCCGCTCAGACGCGCATTCATGATGATAAACGGGTTGGGCCCTTCGAACGGCACCACGCCGGTCAGCATCTCGTAAAGAATCGCACCGAGGCTGTAGATGTCGGTTCGACGGTCGCCGCGGCGGCCCTTCACTTGTTCAGGGGCCATGTAATCCGGCGTCCCCATGGCCGGCGTGAAGCCGCCGAAGGTCAGCCGGCGGGCGCCCTCATATTTGGCGATGCCGAAGTCCATGATGCGGATGCTGCCATCGTTGCAGATCATCACGTTTTCAGGCTTGAGATCGCGGTGGACGACTTCATGCTCATGCATGTAATGCAGCGCTTCGAGCAGCCGGCTGGCGATGCGGCAGGCGTCGGCCTCAGGCATCGGGCGCACGCTGCGCATGAGGTGGCCCAGTGTCTGCCCGTCCAGATATTCCATGACGATATAGGGCCGGCTGCGATTGTCGCCGTCCTCATCGTCCGGATCGAAACGGAGAATGTAGGGATGCTGCAGCGCCTTGCCGATCTGCTCCTCACGCTTGAAGCGCGAGAAAAAACCGGGGTCGCTCTCGAACTGCATGAACGGAACCTTCAGCGCCACAGTCCGATTGGTTTTGAGGTCGGTGGCCTTGAAGATGGAGGCCATCCCGCTACGGCTGATGAGATCGGTGATTTCGTATCGCCCGTCCAGGGTTTGGCCGACTTCGAGATCGTTCCCCATGACAGCACTTTCAACTTTCTGGTAAATGGGCAGCCCGCGGTAATAGCTGAGCCGCTCGACGCTGTCGATCCGGACGATCTGAATCGTCAGATTATCGTCGCCGCCGCGCCGCTCGGCCAGCGAGATCAGTTCGCGGCAGGCTTCCTCCGCCGGTCGCTTCGTCACCATGTCATAGATCTCCCCTTCGGTGACGAAGCACCACAGGCCATCGGTGCATTGAACAAGATAATCGCCCTGGGTGACGACCACGCTATGGTAATCGAGCCGGATCATCGGATCCTGGCCGACCGTACGCGTGAGGACTGATCGCATCTGACTCGACGCGGCGTCCTGCACCGTGATCAATCCAAGTTTGAGCTGAACCCCGGTGTAAGAATGGTCGCTGGTGATCCGGCGGATCCGCCCCTGCTGAATGACCATCGCCCGGCAATCCCCCACATGACCGATGGCGATTTCATTGTTGCGAAAAAGGCTGACCGTCAGAGTGGTGAGCATCCGCCCTTCGATCCGCTCGTGCATGCCTTCGTCATAGACCGCCATGTTTGCGGCGGTGAACATTTGATAGAGGCATTGATTCGGAGTGGCGCCCGGTTTGGTCGCCAGGAACGCTTCCAGGGCCTTGTCGCAAGCGATGCGGCTCGCGACTTCGCCGCGTCCGTGCCCGCCAACCCCATCAGCGAGAATCGCGACGGCCCCCCGAGCCCGCCAATCGTCGCCAATCGTCGGCTGCCAGTAATTGAGGCAATCCTCGTTATTTGACCGAACCGGGCCGGCCGAACTGAGGCCGGCATAACTGATTTGCATACGTGGCTCCGCCCCCCAATCTGAACGTAAAGGTCAGTCTCGATCAAACTTATGCCGTCGAGTCCGGCACTTTTGCCATATCAGATGCGGCCAAGCAAACCGCGTGCGGCGGTTTCAACTGGGTCCGATAATCAAGGATTCATCAGAACTGGTGCGCTGGATCATCCAGTCGGCCTCATCTCACTTTGCATACATTTTCGACATGCATAAGGTTCAATTTCAATTTTGAGCTACTCGGTGCTTATATTCTGCGCACCTGTGCAATATTAGCCGAGGGCGTTTTACCGCCTGCTTTGGGGGCAGAGAAACCAAAGGATTCTCGCGGATTTCATGCCATCGCCGATCTGCGCGGCAATTGCCTTGTTTATTGGCACACCCTTTGTTTTAGGGCCAAACAGCAAACCCGCGTGCGCATCTAGCAGTGGCATGGCAGGTCAGGCCGCGCCTGGCGTTGAGGATGAATCCTCACAGCGCGGCATCGATCCACCCTTGAAAGGAGAGTTCTGTGGCAGATTCACCGGTCGTTGCGAAGAAAACGTTAGGCCTGACGGGCCTTACATCAAACGCGATGGCGCTGATCGCGCCGGGTGCGTTCTTGTGGCTCACGTTCGGTCCCCAGGTCTTGACGGGCGCTCCGGGCGCCGGCATGTCAATGTGGATCGGCATTATCGCCGCTCTATTGCTCTGTCTCGCGACCGCCGTCGCTTACGCGGAACTCTCCAAACTTTATCCTGGCGCCGGCTCCAGCTACTTCTTCGCCGAACAGGCATTTCTTTCGAAAAAACAGGCATTCCGCTGGGCCCGAATCATGAAGTTCATGGTCGGCTGGGCGAGCCATCTTTATTACTGGGTTTATCCCGGCGTGATGGTGGGAGTGACCGGACTGTTGGTCGGCTACGTGCTCGGGCAAATCTTCCCGAACACGTTTGCCGCTGGGTATCCGAGCCCGATTTTCATGTTCGGGTTCTGCGTCATTTTTGCGCTGGGCGTAGCCTACATCGCATTCCGCGGCGTGGGCGGCACGACCGGCGTTAATGCGGCGATCAACGTCATTCAGATTACCGCATTGCTCATCTTCTCGGTCATGGCGATCATTCACCGCTCTCATGTGAAGGAAGGAGATCAGGCCTATACCCTCGGTTCTCAGGGACTGGCGATCAACTTCGTCCAGGACACCATCCCGGATACGAGCAAGACGATCCAGGATCCCAAGTTCCCGAACGATCCTACGAAGCAGATTCAGGATCCCGCCGCGACGGTTCCCAAGGCTGCCGCCGACGGCACGCCGATTCCGGTATACTGCACCGCCGACGCCAGCGGTAAGGCAATCCTTGATGCCAGCGGCGCGCCCGTAACCGTGATTCCCACCGACAAAGATGGGAAGCCGATCCTCCCTGCCGGCGTCGCGAAATACGCTCCCCAGCCCTTCCTGATCTCGTATAAAGGAGGCATCACCAAAGACGATAAGGGCATCGAAACATATCAATATCACGAGAGCGCAAAATCCGTTATTGCTCCTCATCGCTTCGGGTATGTCATCATCCAGGCATGCGTGGCGATTCTGATCCTGGTCGGATTCGAATCGGTGACTTCAATGGGTGAAGAGGCTAAGAACGCCAAGAAGGATATCCCCAAAGCGGTCATCCTTTCGCTGCTGATTCAAGGCGGCTTCTGCTATCTGCTCGAGTACTTCGCCGCCAATTATTTCATGAGCAATGCGTACCAGGCTACCGCGAATGCTTCGGGCAGCTCGGCCCCGCTTGGCGACATGATGCAGCTCGTCGGGGCCTGGGCATGGAACTCGCCCAACGCCGGCTGGTGGTTCATGATCATCCAGGCAATCACCGTTTTCCTCGCCCTGATCGGCACCACGCTCTCCTGCTTGAGCACGGGCGCCCGCGTCACCTACGCAATGGGACGTGACGAGGAAGTTCCCGCCCACTTCGGATTGCTGCACGGCAAGCACGCCAGCCCGCATCGCGCGGTCTGGACGTTGGCTGTCATCTCCGCTGTTCTCGGCTGCGTAACGGTTGCGACCTATTACTGTGGTCCGGCCATCAATGGCGGCACCAAGGCCGCATATGACGCCACCGTGAGCGGGCTTCCCGCTAACATGTGGTACAAGATCGGGACGCACAAGCTTAGCTTCGAGACGGCATCGAAGATCCCTCAGAGCTTACTGACCATTACGCTCGTGAGCAATTTCGGCACGTTCATGCTCTACATGATGAGCTGCTGGGTGGCGCTGGTTGCCTTCCACGAACACGAAATGCACAACTTCTTCAAGCACAAGGTCATCCCGATCTTCGGGCTCCTGGCGAATCTATTGTGCATGATCTTCTATCTGGTTGGCCCATTTTTCGTGAGCGGCATGAGCTGGCACGAACCCTACATCGCACTGGGTGTTGCGGCAGCCTGGGGCATCTACGGAGCAATATACTTCAGCTCCCGAAGCAAGAAGATCGGCAAGTCGGCCTTCATCAAAGAGGCTCCGAATGCCGCAGTGGTGGGCGCATAATTGCTTCCCCCCCGATGCTTGTTTGATTTTTCCGCAGACGGCCACCTTCACCGGTGGCCGTCTGCATTTCTAATTCCCCTTGCTGTCCTTGTCAGGCTTTTTCATTCTGTTTGTGCCTTCCTCCGCTGAGGCAGTAAAGTGTTTGCATGCTGGACACCCTCACGGCGCTCGCTCTGGTTGGTCCAACCATTTCGCCGCTCGGGCCGGCGGGCGTCCAGCAATTTCTCCCCTGGGTCCCCCTCGCCGCCGCCATCATCATGCTGATGCAGGCCGGTTTCGGCCTCATGGAGACAGGGCTTGGCCGTGCCAAAAACGCGGCCCATACCATGTCAATGAACCTGCTCGCCTACGTGCTGAGCGTGTGCGGATTTTTCGCCATCGGATATGGCGTCATGTGTGGAGGAATGGGCGATGGTCAGGCGGCGGCGGTCGTCGGACCCGCTGACTCCGCGTTCACTCTCAACCACCTGGTCCAGATCAGCGGTTGGGGGGTCTTCGGCCTGAAGGGGTTTTTTCTTTCGGGCGGAACAGCTTCCACGCCGGCGCTTGCGTCGTGGTTTTTGCTCATGATGGTCTACATGAGCGTCGCGGCGACGATCCCGACCGGAACGCTGGTCGAACGCTGGAGATTTAAAAGCTTTTTTTTCTTTATGCTTGCCGTCGGGATCTTCATTTATCCGCTCTTTGGCTGCTGGGTCTGGGGCGGTGGATGGCTCGCGCAGCTCGGATCCCGGGCGCATCTCGGCCACGGCGCTGTCGACTATGCCGGCTCATCCGTCGTGCATCTTCTGGGCGGGGGAATGGCCTTTGTCGCTGCCGTCATGCTTGGCCCGCGCCTCGGCAAGTACGATGAAATCGGGAAACCGCGCCCATCTTCGGACACGACGTTCCGATGGTTGTTTTCGGAACGCTCATCCTGGCTTTCGGTTTTTTCGCGTTTAACACCGCGCGTTCACTGGCGGCGATGGATGGCCGGGCGGCGATCATCGCCGTCAACACGGCGCTCGCTTCGGTCGCCGGCGCGCTGGCCGCCCTCCTGTACATGTGGGGCCGCTATGGCAAGCCGGATCCATCCCTCTGCTGCAATGGCATGCTCGCCGGCCTTGTCGCCAGCTCGGCGGGGTGCGCCTTCTATTCGCCGTTTGCGGCGTTCGTCATTGGCGGACTCGCCGGATTGTTCGCCGCCATCGGCGTCCTGATGCTCGAGCGCCGCGGGCTTGACGATCCTGTCGGCGCCATCAGCGTTCATGGCATCGGCGGACTCTGGGGAACGCTCGCCGTCGGAATTTTCGCCGACGGAAGCTTCGGCGACGGTTACAACGGAGTGGCCGGAAGCGTCACCGGACTTTTCTACGGCGGGGGAAAGCAGTTTCTTTGCCAGCTTATCCTCGTGGTCGTCTGCATTGTCTGGAGCGTTCTGGCCGGCGGCATCGTCCTCTCGATCATCGCCCGTTTCGCCGGCGACAACCGCGTCACGCCGGATGTCGAGATCGCGGGATTGGATATTCCGGAAATGGGAGCACCGGGGTATCCGGAGTTCGTTACCAATGTCGGGGCGGAACAAGTACCCTCTTCGCAGATTAGTTCTGGGCAATTCAGGTGAGAATGCAAATCCCAAATCTCAAGCACCAAATCCCAAATAAATTCCAAATTCCAAGAGGAAAGTTCCAGACAAATGCGGATGAAAGGGTGAGCAACGACGAATCCGACAACTACGATCTGGAGGAGCGGACCTATCGGTTCGCGAAGCGCGTGCGCGCTTTCGTGAAGCAACTGCCGCGTACCGTTTGCAACCAGGAGGACGGCCGCCAATTGGTGCGCTCATCAGGCTCGGTCGGCGCCAATTACATTGAAGCAAACGAGTCACTCAGTCGTAAGGATTTTGTCCTTCGTGTTCGCATCGCGCGGCGAGAATGCAAAGAGAGCCGATATTGGCTCCGCCTCCTCGACATTTCCGATGCGGCGCAAACGCATGAATGTCAGTCGCTTGTCGCAGAGGCCGTTGAACTTAAAAAGATCCTGAGCGCGATCATTCGTAAGAGCGAGTAGGCCCGTTTGAGATTTCATTCCTTGAAATTTGGAATTTATTTGGGATTTGGTGCTTGGGATTTGGAATTTGACGTCACCACGTTTCCGGCGGCTTGAACCGCGCCGCAAATATCTGAGTCGTATGATTCGAAGATCTTTTGCTCGTCCACATCAGATATTTCCCATCCCCCGAAAACACCGGCAGAATATCCGCGCCATCCGTGAACGTGATCCGCATCAGATGGGATCCGTCATCGCGCATCACGTACAGTTCGTAATTGGTGTGGCCATGCCGACTCGTGGCGTAAATGATGTGTTTCCCGTCGGGATACCAGTACGGTCCCCAGTTCACGTAGCCGTCGTCAGTCAACTGGTGCTCGGCTTTGACGCCGGTAATGTTTCCCTTCTCATCGAACGCGAGGTCCGCCACAAAAACCTGCAGCATGTCATTGTGCTTGCGGTCGGAGCGGTAGAGAAGCCGCTTCCCATCCGGGGAAAAGAAGGGGCCGCCGTCGTAACCCGGGGCGGTGGTGATGCGCACGGGATCCGAGCCATCCGCCGCATCACGTAGATGTCGCCGTCTCCGGTGCGCATCGACGTGAAGACAATCCACTTTCCGTCCGGCGAAAAAGAGCCTTCGGCGTCATAAACGTTGTTGTCGGTCAGGGCGTGCTTGGCCAGGTCGATCGCAATCTGATTCGATGCGATGGCTTTTTCGATGGCGCTCTTCCAATCGTAGGTCCGATAAATCTCCATTCCGGCGGGAAAGTCCCAACGGTAGGTATGGCCCTGTCGCTGATATCCGGCGGACGGCTCGTTGGGATCATCCTTGCCGGCGGTCGAAGCGAAAACAATTGAATTGCCGTCGGGTGAGAAATAACCGCAGGTATTGCGCGAATGAGGCGGACTGATGCGGATTGGCTTGCCGCCGCCTGCGAGCGTCTGCCCCTCCCAGATCAGCCGAGCCAGATACATCTGATAGTGCTGCTCGCCTCGCGGGGCTGCCTGGAAAATGATCCATTTCATATCCGGCGAGAAGTAAGCCTCGCCAGCCCGATCGAATCCGTCGGTAAGCTGGACAATCTGCGACAGCGTGTCACTTTCGCTTTGCGTGCCCGCTGGCGTCGGTGGTTCAGCCGGCTGCGTCGTCGAAACAGTTGTCGTCGGCCGTGTTTGGGCTGGGATTTCCGCCCGGTCGGTCGATCGGCAACTGCAAATAAACAATGGGGTTGAGAGAAACAACAGCAGGAACGATTGCATTTTGCGCATGGCGGGTCCGTTGGAACTCAGACTGAATGTCATTGGCGGGGGACGAAATCTTTTTTCCAAAAGCCGGGCCGGTCGATCATACTAACTGCCGCGAGGCGGCGGAAGTGAAGGATCGGTTCATGCCGCTCGATGCAAAGCTGGGTCAGCGCCTGGAGCAGGCCCTGCGTACTCTGGACGAAGAGGCCGCGGTGGGGCCGCGCCTGCTGGATGACGCCAGAAGGTTATGGCGACCGTATCGAACGACTGGCCGGGATGAAGCTCGTGGGGGCCGAACTCGATCGCGATGCCCTCGAACTGGCTTCATATGCACTTCAACTGCCGCTTCGCCGCGGCCGAAAACATCTCGCCGGCAAAACCCTTCGTCCCACCCTGCGCAATCGCGCCGAGGAGTCGGCGGAATTGATCGTCGGGCTGATCGGCGGCGAAGCCAACGAAGCGCTTCCTCGACCGCACCACGCGGATCCTCCACGAGATGCCGCATCGATCCCCCATCCTTGACGAGGCCAAGCTTCTGGCCGACGCGGTCAATCTCGAAGATTTCGGTGTGACGGGATTGGTCGGACAGATCATCGCACTCAGCCAGCAGGGAGAAGGATTGCGGCAATTCGCCGACGGGTGCCGCAATCGCGATGTGTACGGCTACTGGGAAGCGCGCCTTCGCGACGGGTTCCATTTCGACGCCGTCAAGCAGATCGCACAACGAAGACTTGAGCGGGCAAGGCAGGTCGCCCAGATGCTCGAGGAGGAATTGAAGGAAGACGGAGAAGATTCCTGATCAGAAATTCCTACTTTTACTCGTACTCCTACTCCTACTCGGTTTTCGGCCGTGGAATGGGTACGAGTAGGAGTAGGAGTAGGAGTAGGAACTGAATGCCTCTCGGCGAATCCCTCAAGTTGCTTCACGCGGATTATCTCTTTCCCATGTCCGCTCCCCCCATTCGTGACGGGGCGGTTGTACTGGCCGAAGGACTCATCTCCGCGGTGGGACCTTCCAATCAGATCATTTCGAAATTTCCCGACGCGGAGAGATTCGACTACGGCTCGGCCGTAATCCTGCCCGGACTCGTCAATCCCCACGTTCACCTGGAGCTCAGCGATCTTCGCAGCGCCGATTTCTCGGGCGATCATTTTATCGAATGGCTCGGTCAGGTCGTCCGCACAACAGTTTCGGCGGAGGATCCCGCCGAGCGGGTTCAACGCGCGGTCCGAATCGGGATCGGGCAATGCCTGAAGTTCGGAGTGACTACCGTCGGCGACATCAGCCGGTTCAGTCAACTCACGCGAAGTGAGCTCGGCACCGCGCCGATTCAGGCAGTCAGCTTCGGCGAGGTGCTGGCGATGGCGGGGAGGCGCGGGTTTCTCGAAGAGCGACTGATCGCGGCGATGGACGATACTTTTGCGACTAGACGAACGCGAATCGGCATCTCGCCGCACGCTCCCTATTCCGTGGAAATGGACGGCTATCGCCGATGTGTCGAGGCCGCGCGAAACCGGGGAATGCCGCTGACCACGCATCTGGCCGAATCCCCGCACGAAAGCGAATTTCTCGCCAATCAATCCGGCCCATTTCACGACTTGTGGGATCGGATTGGCGGCTGGGACGATCGCGTCCCACGTTTTGAAGGCGGGGCCGTGCGCTTTGCCGATGCCGTTGGATTGCTTGATGCCCGGGCGCTCCTCGCCCACGTCAATTACGCCGACGAAGCGGAGATGGACCTCCTGGCGCACAAATCAGCGTCGGTGGTCTATTGCCCGCGGACGCACGCTTACTTTGGCCATCCGCCGCACCGCTGGCGCGAGATGCTCGCGCAGCGGCATCAACGTGGCGGTCGGCACCGATAGCACCGCCAGCTCACCGGACCTCAATCTCGTAGAAGAACTGCGGCTGCTTCATCGAATCGCACCGCAGGTTCCCCGCTTGCGCTATGGGAAATGGCAACGACCCGGGCAGCGCGATCGCTCAGCCTGGAAAATCGCGCCGGTTGCATCACGCCCGGCGTCGATGCCGACCTGGTCATCTTTGCGACGCGCAGTGCCGACGATCCCCTCCTGGAAATTCTTGAAAGCAATACGACGCCCGGCGCGGTTTGGAGCGAGGGAATGACCGTGCATCCTGAAGCTTGATGGCTTTAGGCTTTTTACACATCTTCCGTTCAGAGATTGTGCGCAGCGAGCCGCGACCGTCAGGGAGCGACGGATTGGCGGAACCCCGGCTTTCGAGCATGCGCAGACTCCTTCGCTCCCTTACGGTCGCGGCTCGCTAAGGTCGCGTCGAATCGATGGTCATTGGCACACCGAGATATGTAAAAGCCTGACGCCTAATGTCGGCGGATAAACAGCACGTAAATCAGAATCGCAAACGCGTTCACCAGGGTGAGGATGGCGATTTTGCCGATGGCATCGCGCATCGATTCCGAAGCGTTGGCGAGCGGAGCGCTGAGCCATTCGAGTGGCTTGAGATACGGTGGAAGCGAATCGTCGGCATCAATCGCGGCTATGTCGTCGGTCATCCCGTCCGCGTGGGCTCGGGCCTCCTGCGGTGTAAGCCCTTCGCGCTCCGAGGAAGAAGTGCCCAGTTCATCCGCCGGCGGCGCGGAAACGGGGAGCTCATCGGGGGCGTTGAATGTTGGGCTTTCCGCGGCGGCGGCGCCTTCAGTCACAGGAGTTGCCGCCAGCTTTTCGTCCAGCCCGTCCAGCAGATTGTCCAGAGCGGCGGCCAACTCCGGGTCGGAGTCCTTTTGCGCAGGTCGCGGCGATACCGCCGTCGCGGATGAATCGGGCGGAGCATCGTTGTCCTGCGAACTTGCGGGGGGAGCGATGGAAGCGGCGGCGACAGTAGCGGTCTCGGCGGATTCCGATGCGGCGGCAGCACCGCTGTCGGCGTCTGCAAGCAGACGATCGATCTCCTCGCCGGCCAGTTGGGACAGCAAGTCGTCGGTCCCGGCCGATGTGGTCGGCGCGGGCGTATCCAGCGGATCGGGCAGGTCCACCGTGGCCTGTCCCATGACCGTCTCCCTTCGGTTGATCACGCGAGTCGAATCGGGATGAATCGCGATCGGGTTCAAACCCGCTCACCGATTCAATCCAACTCGCTCATCGCGGTGCAATCGACTTCCATGCCCCTTATCGGACTCCATGGCAGGCATGATAACCCGGCATCACCCCGTTGCAATGAATTTGCCTGGTCCCGGTAAGTTGTCTGATAATCGCGGCGGTGTTGCGTCGTATCCATGTTCCCCGCGTTGTGGCCGGCGAGATCGAACTCGATTCAGCCGGGGCGCATCATGCCCGCAACGTATTGCGACTGGACGAGGGCACGCCCGTCGAAGTATTCGACGACGCAGGCGCCGTCGCCGCCGCGACGCTGATTCACCGGGGGCAAGCGGGCGCGGCCGTGCGTATCGAGGCAATCGCCCAGCAGACGATTTCAATGCCAAGGCTCGTCATCGCATCGGCGGTTCCCAAGGGAGATCGTGCCGACTGGATGGTGGAAAAGCTGAGCGAAATCGGCGTCGCGGAGTTCATTCCCCTTGCCGCCGCACGAAGCGTCGTGCTGCCGGAAGGAAAGGGGAAGCGGGATCGATGGATGCGCCTGGCGACGGAGGCCGCGAAACAATCCCGCAGACGAGGCGTGATGTCGATCGCGCCGCTCACGCAGGTTGCCGATGCGATCTCCCAGGCCAAGGGAAGAGGCGCGTATCTTTCAACAGAGCCGCAGGCGTTGTCGGTCCACGGCTCGATTGCTGATTTCGCCGTCGATCTGCCGGCGACTCTGTTCATCGGTCCCGAAGGAGGATGGACCGACGAGGAAGTTCAGATGTTTACCGCTGCAGACTTTCGCGCGCTTCGCCTGACCAACACGGTGCTGCGCGTGGAAACGGCGGCCATTCTCGGGGCTGGTATTTTTCTCTCGCGCGAGTCTGAGGTATAGATATCCAATAGGAATTCAGACTCACTCGATAGGAATGTCCTATGGAACTGCACCAGCTTCGCTACTTTCAGGCCGTCGCCGAGTTCGGGAATATGAGCCGGGCGGCAGAGCGGTGTAACATCGCCCAGCCCTCCCTGAGCCAGCAGTTGCAGAAACTGGAAGCAACTCTCGGCGCCCGGCTGTTCGACCGGCTCGGGCGCGGCGTCGCGCTCACCGACGCCGGCCGGGCGCTTCTGCCCCGGGCGCGGCGGATCCTCGCCGACGTGCGCGAGATCGAAGCCAATCTCCTGCGCGAGTCGACCGATTTCTTTGGCGCCCTTGTGGTCGGAGCGATCCCGACAATCGCTCCCTATCTGCTTCCGCCGGCCATGGGAAAACTGCGCCGGGCTCATCCCGATTGCCAGGCGTCGGTGCGCGAAGATCTCACCGAGCACCTCGCCGAGGCGCTGGCCGATTGCCAGATCGATTGCGCGTTGCTCAGCACTCCGCTCGAGCACGAGCTTCTGGACGTGGAAGTCCTGGCGGAGGAGGAACTCCTGGTCGTCGTCGCCGCATCACACCCGCAGGCCGGCCAGGGGAGCATTGGCATTGCTGAGCTGCGCGGTCAGCCAACGGTCAGCCTTGAGGAAATGCATTGCCTCGGGCGACAGATCCAGGGTTTCTGCGCGACACGTCACGTCGCGCCGCAGGTGGTTTGCCGCACGACGCAGATCGCCACCATCGTCGAGCTGGTCGCGCTTGGAATGGGAATTTCGATCGTGCCGGAAATGGCGGCCGCCTCCGATCGGTCGGGCCGCTGCCGGTATCTGCGTCTTCACGCGGGCAAGCCGATGCGGCAGATCGCCGTGGCCTGGCGCAGAGGGCGCACGCGTCCTCTCGCGGCAGTTCGATTCGTTCAATGGGTGAAGGAGAATCTTGCGCAGGGGCGCACCGACTTGGGCACGATGGAAGCAATCGCAAAAAGGGAAAACTTGCGCGCATTTCTTCGTTGAAAGTTGCGCGTTGAGCGTTGGACGTTGAACGTTTATTCACATTGGAATGAACGTTCAACGCTCAACGTCCAACGCTCAACTTTCAACGAGGAAACAAACGTCGCCTGAGTGCTCTACTTTCCGTTCAGCATCACGACCAGCAGAATGAGATTGATCACCACCGAGAGCCCGGTAATTGCAAGAAGTGCAATCACCACCGGATGCCCCCAGTTCATAATCGGCCGGAGCGGTGCGGGCGGGGAAATATCGACGGTTTTTCCGCTCTGGATTTTCGCCAGCACATCCAGATCGACGGCTCGGCGGGCATGCGTCGGCTGAAGCCCGTCGCGAACGGCTTTTAGATCTTCGAGCATATCGGCCGTGCTCGGATAGCGCTCCTCGCGCTTCTTGGCCATCGCCGCCTCGATGATCTCGCCGACCCCGGCGCTCAGGGCCATGTTGATATGGTCCGGCGGGATGAGCGGATCCTTCAGATGCTTGTGCATGACGGCGGTCGGCGTCGTCGCCTCAAACGGAGGGCGGCCGGTGAGCAGGTGATACATGGTCGCACCGAGCGAATAGATGTCGGCGCGATAATCGATGTTCACGTCGCCGCGAACCTGCTCGGGACTGATGTAGTAGGGCGTTCCATACGCCTTGCCCGCCTCGGACTTGGCGGCAACGATGTCGTTCTGCTCGCGAGCCAGGCCCAGATCCGTCAGCTTGGCGATGCCGTCGCGGGTGAGGATGATATTTTTCGGCTTCACGTCGCGATGGATCAGCCCGCGCTGATGCGCGTGAACCAGCGCTTCGCAGACCTGGATCGTGATGTCCAGGCCCTCGGCCTCGCTGAACTGTTTATTCTCGCCAACCGGCGGCGGCTGCATCAGGTCGTAGAGCGTTTGCCCCTCCACATATTCCATCACGAAATAATGGAACCCGTCCGGCGACGAACCGACGTCGATCGCCTGCACGATGTTGTTGTGCGAAAGACGGGCGGCGGCGCGGCCCTCCTTGTAAAAGCGCTCGACGAATTCCTTGTTTTCGCTCAGCCGCTTTTGCATCACCTTGATCGCGACGATTCGGTCGAGCGAGATCTGCCGTCCCTTGAAGACCTTGGCCATCGCCCCCTTGCCGACAATGCTGATTAACTGGTAGCCGGGAATCTGCGAGGTCCGCTTTTCTTCGAGCTGGCTCTTGATCCGCTTGGCCTGGTTGGCCGTGATGAACGAGTTTTCGACGAGCAGATCGGCGAGGCTGCGTTGATTCGGATCGGAGGATTGCTTCTGTTGCTCCCGGCAAAACTCAATTTCCGTTTGCGTGGCCAGCCCGGTATCGAGAACGACCTTACCCACCTCGGTGTCGAGGTTGGCGACGGACGTGGAATTGCGCTCAAGTTGCGACATGCCTGACTTCGCTATCGGCCAAACTGCTTCTTCCCTCAAGTGACGCGAGGGACAAGAGTTGCAAAAAAACTGACCTGAAAAAACCTACGCCTTACCCGGAAACCTGTCAAGCGTGCATGGATGCTGCGCCAGTGGGCCTGATTCTCCTATCACGTGACCATTCTCGGCAAAAGCATCAACGCCCGATGTGCAGGGCAATCGGGATCGATGAACTATAGCTTCGTCAACGCGGGCTGGTCATAATTTTCCCACGTAGCCCTCTAAACCCTTCTGGAATTCGGTCGGCTTCCAGCCAAAATCCTGCTCGAGTTGACTCGTATCCCCGATGTTATCTTCCTGGCTCATGATCACCTGATCGCGACTGAACGGTAATGATCTTTCGGGGAGAAAATAAGTGAGGCTTTTGGCATACCACGCCGGAATCGGCATGACCCATCGCGTTTTCCCGACAATGGCCCTCGCAAATGACTCGTGAAGCTGTCGCCAGCTCATCCGATCCGGGCCGGAAAGATCGTATATCCGACCGATCGTCTGCGGTCTGTCAATGCAATCCACAAATGCCCGGGCGACATCGTTCACAAGCACCGGCTGAAGGAGTCCCGCGCCTCCCGTGCCAAAAAGGCCGGCTCCGAAATAAGGCATGAAGAGAAATGGAGTGGACTTCCCCCGCGCCCAGGCAGCCTCCATTTTCGTGAATTCCCCATCTTCTCCATGAATGAGGGACGGGCGAAAAATCGTCCATTCCAGCGGACTCTGCCGCACGATCTCCTCGGCGCGGAATTTGGTCTGGTGATATTGGCTCACCGCGTTCGCCCGGGTGCCCAGGGCGGACATCTGGACGTACCGTTTGATCCCGGCGGCAATGGTCGCCTCGACGACGCCGCGCGTTCCCTCGACGTGAAGGCGCTCGAAGGTAATTCCCCGGCTGGACTTTTCGGCGATGATGCCGACGAGATGAATCACCGCTTCGCAGCCGGACATTCCGGCTTCCAGTGATTGGCGATCGAACAGATCACCGCGGATGATATTGATCTGATTCGAGGCCGTTTCGAGTTTGCCGCCGCGCGCAGCGCATTGACGCCATAACCGCGAGAAACGAGTTCCCGGACGACGGCGTTTCCGACAAACCCGCTTGCGCCCGTGATAAATACCCGGCCCGGCATTGCTGCTCCTTCTCGCAGAGTCGTCCGCTCCGTACACTCAACCTCTGGCCCCCTCTCCCAGTACTCTGGGAGAGGGTTGGGGTGAGGGCGATCCGTATCGCGCGTTGAAGACCCTCACCCCGCGCCCTCTCCCGGAGTACCGGGCGAGGCGGAAGATCCTATGGCACGCCAAGAGCATCACGCATCCGCCAGGATCGCGGGTGAGTCTGCAAACGATATGTCGATCGCAGCTTCCCAATCCACAACGATTCGTCTTGGCACGCGCGGGAGCCTGCTCGCGCGAACGCAGAGTCAGCTCGTCGCCGACGCCCTGCAAGAGGCTCATCCCGGCTGGCGCGTCGAATTGAAAATTGTGAAAACGACCGGCGATCAAATACTCGATCGCCCCCTTCATGATATTGGCGGAAAAGGACTTTTCACCCGCGAGCTGGAACAGGCGCTGCTCCATGGCGACATCGACTTTGCCGTCCACAGTTTCAAGGATGTGCCGACGACGATGCCCCTGGTGGCGCAGGAGAATCTGATCGTTGCCGCGGTCCCGGCTCGCGCCGATCCGCGCGACGTGCTGATCAGCCGGGTTGCGATAACGATCGATGAATTGCCCCAGGGCGCCCGCATCGGCACCGGAAGCCTGCGGCGGCGGTGTCAGTTGCTCGATCGCCGGCCCGACCTGCTCATCGAACCGATCCGTGGGAATGTCGACACGCGTCTGCGAAAGCTTCGGGAAGGGGCAATGGACGCCGTTATCCTCGCGTTTGCGGGCCTGAAACGGGCAAATCTGTTCGATCCATCGATCATGAATGTAATTCCCGACGACCTGCTGCTTCCCGCGCCGGGCCAGGGCGCTTTGGCGCTTCAGTGCCGGCGCGATGACTCGCGCACGCGCGCGCTTCTCATGTCACTCAACGATGAATTCACCGCGCTTTGCGTTCGCGCCGAGCGCGCGCTCGTCGGCAATTTACGGGGTGATTGTCTCTCCCCGATTGCCGCGCTCGCGACGATCGAATCAGGCCGCTTGCGGCTTCGCGGAACAATCGGCGCCCGCCACGGCGCTCCCCCCGTCCTCCGCGCCTCAGCAGAAGAGAACCTCGACGATCCCGAATCCGTCGCACGCGACCTTTTCGAACAACTCGAAAAATCCGGCGTTATGAACCTCCTGCACGGGCAGGATTCGACAGAGTGTGCGACAAATTCGGAGGTCCCAAAACGATCTCCGTCGTCCGGTACTCCGGAGGAGCCGCGCACGAAGTAAGCGGGAAAGCGCTCGGTAAACGAGAGAACCTTCCCGCTTACTTCGTGCGCGGCTCCTCCGAGAGTACCGGGAGAAAGGAACCGCTCTCCGTCAGTTTTCCGCATCGAGTTTCCGCAAATAATCGAGCGCCTCGGAAATCTCACACACCATCACCCCGCGCTGGCGTCCCGCGCGATCCAGTTCTCCCAGCAGCACCAGATCGTCGAAATCGTCTGATTCTTCGAGCCGTAATCGGGCGCGATGCCCCAGCGTGCCCTCGTGCAGTAAATGCGCTTCCATATGATGCTCGATCAGAAATACGGTTCGCGGCGTGATCGCGCCTTCCAGCGCCGCAAGGCCGGCCGCGACATGATCCGCCAAGTCAATTCCCTTGCCGATATCGTGCAGCAGCGCCGCAAGCTGAAATTCCTCATCGTACGGAACGTGCAGGCGAGCCAGCTCGAAGACCTGCAGGCTGTGATAGAGCGCATCTCCCTCGGGATGATAAATCGCGTTCTGCTTCACGTCCGCCAGCGGCTCGAGAAGAATCCGATATAAATCAAAACGATCGACGTGGTCGTCGAGGCGATCCAGTTCACTTTCGAGATCGACGCCGGGCATTTCGTTTCGGAGAAGCGCCTCCAGCTCCGCGATGCTGGCGCGCTCGATGGGCCCGCCGGTGATCGAGCTCTTGAAGACGTAGTTGATCTTGTCGCTCGGATAGACGGTCAGCTCGAAGCTTTCGCGATCCTGAACGTGAATGTGCGTGAAAACGCGCTCCTCATTGTGCTTGATGACGCGCTTCCGCTCGATGTCGTGGCGGAGGTTCTGATCCTCCAGAATCGACGTCACGGCCGAGATGTGATCTGTGAAGACATGCAGATCGATATCCGAGCCGGTGCGGATATGCCCGGTGAGAACGCTTCCGATCAGCCGGGGATGAAAGGTCCCGAGCATTCGCATCATGCGCAATGCGGCCAGGCGCATCGTCGCCAGGCGCTCGAAGCGCTGGTCTCCTTCGTAGAGGCAGGCCAGTGACTGGATTTGATCGCGAATCTCGGCGTTGGAGGGAAGATCGCCGGGGCGGAAGCGGTATTCCACGCCAAGGGTGCGGGCGGCTTTCCGCTTGGCGGTGAAGTATTCAGATTCGTCTCGTTGATACATCAGACGCGCTGCGAGCAGCGCAATCTGCCTGCGGATTTTGGTATCGGCCATGTCCTTTCTGTGGGTTTGCCGGCCCAAAGGGCGCGGCGAATGAGAAATTTCGACGAGGCGAACATCGCGACGTCGATGGCGAGTTTACCAAGAGGTTCCGTGAGCACAAGTTTTTAGGAGGACAGACATTCCTGTCTGTCATGCGGTCGCGAGCGTGGGCGTACTCGCCCGCCGAGCGAACGCGTAACTCCCGAGACTTGGCGCAAGAGCGGACCGCTTCGGGAGGCGAAATACGCCTCCGCTCACCGGTCCGCGACTGACAAGAATGTCTGTCCTCCTGGGGGCACGAATGCGGTCCGGAAAAATGGGGACGCCCGCCAATGTCACATTCGCCACGACGAACTTATTTCGCGGTGATTTTAAGCAGATCAACGCGCGAGCGATCAAACTTAGCCCACGGATCTGCCTTTCGTTTTTTGAGATACGAAGCCGCCGACTTCACCGTGAAATCGGATGCTGAAGCGAGCGTGGTGATCTGGTCCCAGGAAATGGGCATGGAGACCGGGGCACCTTCCCGGGCTCGTGTCGAATAGGGCGCAACGGCGGTCGCACCGCGACCGTTGCGCTGATAATCGATGTAGACTTTCCCGCCGCGCAGATCCTTTCGCATGTTCGACACGAACAGATCCGAGTTATTGGAGAGCGATTCGGCGATCGTCTGGCAAAACCGCTTGGCCGCGTCCCAGCCGACGGTCGGCTCGATGGGGACGGTGATGTGGAATCCCTTTCCGCCGGAGGTTTTCAGGAAGGTCGAGAGCCCCAGATCGTTGAGCGTATCGCGCACGGTGAGCGTCGCCTGGATCAGGTGTTTCCAGGTGAGTCCCGGGCCGGGATCCAGGTCGAATACGAGTTGGTCCGGATGCTCGATATCGTCGCCGCCGCAATTCCAGACGTGCACTTCCAGCACGCTCATCTGCACCAGCGAAATCAGGCCGGACAGATCTTCGATCGCAACGTGCAGTTCCTTCTGCCGCGACGTGCCGACGTTGATCTTGCCGACGGCGGCCGGAAGCGTGTTGGTCCAGTTGCGCTGGAAAAAACATTTGGTCGATTGCCCGGCGGGGCACCGCACGAGCGCCAGCGGCCGATGAACGGCATGCGGCAGCATCCATTTCTGCACAGCCTGGTAATACTCGGCGATGTCCCGCTTGGTGACGTCGTGGCCGGGATAGAGAACCTTGTCGGGATGCGTAAGCCTGACGCCTGCGACCTGGTCCGTTGAATCCGTGGAAGCAGAATGCTGCTTTGTAGCACTGGCGTCCCGCCCGTGTCTTGGTGGTAAACGCATGGGCGGGACGCCCATGCCACTCGGGCTATTAACTTTCTTTTTTGCGGACGTTTTCCTGGCTGGCATCTTTTTTCCTTCCCCGGGTTGAATTGTTTCGGAAGGCGGGTCTGTCATGGTCGAAGCCGGCGGCGCAACCGGCATCTCGCGCACGATCTCCGAAGCCGGCTTGTCGGTGCGCAGCGCGATGAACGCTGGATGTCGCAACATTCTGTCGCGCGTCCAGCCGGTGAAGCGCACCTCCGCCACCAGTGTTGGCTTCACCCATCGAGCATTGCGACGTTCCCGCGCGGGCGGAGGCAACGCCGTCGGCGATGTCTTCTGTTGCAACCGGCCCAGCTGCGCCCGCAGGTCGTGCAGCAATTTATCATTGAATCCCGTCCCGACGCGACCGGCATAAACGAGATTTTTGCCGGCGTCGTGATAACCCAGCAGCAATGATCCAAAACCCGAGCGGCTCCCCTGCGGCTCCGTGAAGCCGATCACTACAAATTCCTGGCGCTGCTGGCATTTGCTCTTCACCCATGTCGCTTCCCGCCGCCCGACGTATCGCGCGTCGATGCGCTTGGAGACGATTCCCTCCAGGGACATTTCGCACGCATGATGAAGCACCTCGCCACCGCGGCCGCGCACGTGCCGGGTGTAGATAACGTAAGGCGTCAGGTCGCGACCCTTTAAGAGCTTTTCCAGCTTCTTCTTTCGTTCGATTAAAGGCTCTGAAGTCAAATCGACGCCGTTTAAAAACGGCAGATCGAAAACATACATGTACGGTTCGGCGTGATCCTTTTCCTTCAGCATCGCCTGAAGCGCCTGAAAGTCGCTGCGCCCCTCCGAATCCAGCACGACCGCCTCCCCATCCAGGATGGCCGAATCAACTCTCAACTTTTGGATCGCTTTTGCGATGGGAGCAAATCGATCGGTCCAGTCATTGCCGTTGCGCGTAAGGAGCTTCACCTTGCCCGCTTCGACAAAGGCGAGGATGCGGTAGCCGTCGAATTTGACCTCATGCAGCCAGTCTTCCCCCTCCGGCGGGCGATCGACCAGGAGAGCCAGTTGTGGAGAGAACTTTGGCGGAAGTGAAGAGGTGTGCACCGCCGGATCATAGCCGCGTGGCGCTAACCCGTCCGTTAGTGCTCGGCAAGAAGCCGTGAAAACTTGCGATGGGGTGCAGTGACGTCAGATCAGGCGCACCGGCGACGCGCCAAAAGGCTAAAGACGCCGAAGCCGAAAATGATTCCAGTTAAACCAGTTGGCTCAGGGAGAGCCGTCCCGGTTGTGAAATCGACTAGGTCAGGGAAATTGTTGTCCCCTGAAGCGCTCAACTGCAACGAGGATATTGGCGAGGTTGAGGTGAATCCAAAAAATCCCAGGTTTGGATTTCCTGGCGTGTTGATTGAGTAGGAGGTGCCGTCAACAGTGATGTCAATCGTGCCCGGCCCCGATTGTGAGGGGGCTCCGTTTGTGACAGTGAAAACATCGAATGCCAAGGAAGTCGTTCCAGCCGCAAGTGTGATATTGATGTATCCAGGACCGTCAGACGCTCCTCCACTCGGGCCTTGCAGGCTCGTCGGATTGCCGTCGTATCCCTGATAGCTGGGGAAGTAGGCGGGACTAATGGTGTACAGAAAATAAGACTGGCCGCTGGTCATCGGCCCCGTAAACGTGACGCCGTTGGCAGTCAATCCGACGCCGTAGAATAGTTGGACAATTTGTCGATGGAATCGGGCTGATAATTCGCGAAATCGATAGTCGAATTATTTTTACTCGCCGAATCGTAAGCCGCGGCGCTGTCGAACGTGGCGACAGTCGCAAAGGCATTCCGCGAACCAACCCCTGACGCTATCGCAAAATTGATGGCAGAGACGCCGAGGATAACCGAACTGCGCATTGGTCTTATTATTGCTACTTCCGTTAAAGTCCGAAGCGTTTAAGAGGCTGAACCGCCTATTACTCTCCCGGAAGACAATTACTTGCGACGGCGAGCGAGCAACCCGATCCCAGCGACCGCGGCGATCGCGAAAGAAGCCGGCTCGGGAACGACATCAACGGAAAATTGAACGTTGCCTGTTCCGGGGGATTCAAAGGGCGGGCCGTTTGGGTTAAAGATTCCCGTACTCCAAGCTGCGCCGCTGCCCCCGAAGATAAACTGATACTCTGTTGCTCCGATGCTCCAGCCCGGCTTGCCAGTTGATGAAGAGTCGCTGGTCTGGTTCCAGGCGGTTCCCGAAAGCCCCGATTGAGACGCGACGATCCAATAGGAAGTGCCCGAAGAGAGCGCGAAGGGCGTGGCGGCGGAATAGACGTAATTGCCTGTGCCCGGGCTGGAATTTCCGGTGAGCGTGGCTAAAGCGGTTCCGGGCGCGCTGCCTGCGTTGCTATAGAGCGCCACCGAAAAGCCCGCGTTTGAGGCCGCATTGCCTGTCAGCGACAGTGTCACATCTGCAAGGCTCGCGGCGCTTCCGGTCGTGAATTCCCCCGCAACCTTTTGGCCGGGGCCGTCGGCGGCCCCAACTACCCCTGCGCTGTTCGTGGTCGTATCGCCCAAATTGGAGACGGCGACCGCCGAAAAGCCTTTAGCGGCAGATATCAGCGAGATGGCGCTGAACGACAGAACGAGCAGTCGCAATGTCCGGTTCAGGGACTTGGCCGACGGGATTTCTCCCGACGGAAATACCAATTTGTCTTTCAAGATATCCATTGCTTTCCTTGTATAGAAAGTGAGCGGTGCGGATCAGGTCCATTCCCCGAACGAATTCATGCTGTCGGCTTTTCACTCTCCATTCAGCAAGTTGCTCTTGCACGTCCTTGCAGGGTAGCGTCGCCTCCAACGTTTTCTATCCCACAGTTGGGGGGGGTCGGGGTTCATTGCTGGTACAGCGTCTTCCCTTCTCCCCGATAAAAATGAGCGATGAGTTCACTTTGTGAGTTCACGTCGAAGCGTGCATAGACCGCCTGGATGTGGTCAGCCGCCGTGTGCGGCGAAATTCGAAGCGTGCGGGCAATCTGCTTGCGCACGTACCCCTCGAGGAGCATGAACAGGACCTGGCGTTGCCGCGGAGTCATGTTCGGAACCTCCCTTGCGATTTCAATCATGGAATCATTGCGGTGCATCCAGTGGACCTGGCCGACGATCAGATGGGCCAGGGCCCTCTCCAGTGCACTGAACTGCGGTTTACCGGTCCGACGCAGGAAAAAGATCGAACTGACCGCTTGTGTTCCCAGCGGATAAACGGAAAGGATAAACTCGCTGACGCCGGCCTTTCTAAGATGGCGGGTGAGCAGAGGGGAACGCTCCCATTCTGAATCGGAGAAAAGCTCGCGCCGAGTAATGGTTGCGTGATCCAATTTCCCGCGAACTTTGTCATTGATCAACCGCAGGTCGCCGGACATGCACGAATGGCGAAATATCTCCCTTTGTTCCTGCTCGTGCGACTTCCATCCGCCGTCCATGAAAGTGCAGCCGACGATATCTTTGGAATTGGGATTGTCGTGCGCGTGCAGCCATGTCCAGATATCCCCGTCGATTAGTCCCGCAAGACCTTCGCACAGTCGCCGACGTCGCGCGGGTATGCCTGCGGTCATACCGGCAACATCGCCGAGGATTCGCACTGCACTTCGAAAAACTTCGTCGGAATATGAAAAGGAGTCTTTGGCGGACATAAGTGCGATGGGAGCCGACCGCCAGGCAGCGGCGTCTGCCAGTTCATCGAATTCGATCGTGCGATCGGTATCCATCACCCCCCATTGCGGAATTGGTCCTCCGAGGCGGACATATTTTCAGCCAATCGCTGAATTGCCTCCCGTGGCGGGCGCTAGGGCATGGGTCGTTCAGACGGATTGCCGCACGCCAGGCATTTGCCTGACGCGAGCAATAGTTCGCAGGTCACAATTCTTTTGGAGAAGATGGGCGAAGGGGACAAGGGAGCCCGGCGACAGGTCGTTGCCCCTTGTCTACGACGAACAGCGGCGCAAGTCCGCTGAGTCCATGTAAAAGGAGCGTTCGAACCATACGCTCCAGGGCACCGCACCGGTTCATGAGGCTTATTTGAAACTGGTGGGGGGACAGACGATCGCCTTCGAGAGCAACGGGACCGTGGCCAAGTGGATATTGCGGCCGAAGTTGGCGAGTCCGTCGATTACCAGAACCTTGATGGAGCAGTCAACCAACTCAAGACGGTCGACCATCGACGTTACATGCTTGTCATGTTGCGTTATTTTGCCGCGTTGACTGAGCAGCAAATCGCCGACACCCTCGAAGTTACGAAAAAGACGATTCGTGCGGCGAAGGTTTTTCTCCTGATGCGGATGCAGGGATAGGTTCCAACACTTCGAAGTGCGCTAATTTGTTTTGCCCGTGGTTCAAAGTGCGTTACATTCGGCGCACCGCGCCAATCATTGTGGGTCAGCGTCAGGCCGATGGGGATATCACAATCCGACAACCCGCTCGATCTGCTGTCAACGCTTCAGCCGCTCTCCGGCGAGGAACGCGAGCGGCGGCTTGCGGAGCTATCGTCGACACTTCGTGCGGAGCTTCAGCGGTTGCTGGTTGTGGCCGATTCTGCTCCGGCCTGGTTCCTCGAGACCCCACCGACCTTGGTAAGGGCCGGTCGCGACGAAATTGACGTGGCACAGTACAGCGGGGTTGAGACCATCGCAGGGCGTGCCGGCTTCGCGACCCTGAATTCTCCTCCGATCATTTCCATCGCCGGCTATCAGGTCCTTCGCGAAATCAGCCGCGGCGGACAGGCCGTGGTCTGCGAGGCCATCC
This sequence comes from uncultured Phycisphaerales bacterium, assembly GCA_963754335.1. Lineage (GTDB taxonomy): Bacteria > Planctomycetota > Phycisphaerae > Tepidisphaerales > Tepidisphaeraceae > JBBSDP01. The sequence continues at coordinate 359,196 of CAVWFQ010000001.1, read as the reverse complement.
AGCAATCCACCGGCCGCAAGGTTGCGATCAAGATCATGCGGGAAGGCCCGCTGGCCTCTCCGCGCGAGCGGGCGCGCTTCGACCGGGAAGTGCAGGTGCTGGCTGCCCTGAACCATCCCAACATCGTCCGCGTCGTCGATCGCGGCGCTACCGCCGACGGTTCGTTTTACCTGGTCATGGATTACGTCGGCGGCCCGCCACTGGACGAATGGCTGCTCCAGTATTACCGCGCTGATCCGGATGGGCCGCCGCCGAGCGATCCATCGGAGCTTCTGCGTGTATTTCTCAAGATCTGCGACGCCGTCAGCGCCGCGCATCTTCGCGGGATCGTGCACAGGGACCTCAAGCCCCCCAACATACGGATGGATGAAAACGGAGAGCCGATCATCCTCGACTTCGGTTTGGCGCGGACCGCTTTCACCGCGATGACCGATGAGCAGACGCCGCAGCCGGTGAGCATCACCGGTCAGTTCATGGGTTCACTTCCCTGGGCCAGCCCGGAACAGGCCGAAGGAATCCCGGAGAAGATCGACATCCGCAGCGATGTCTACTCGCTCGGTGTGATCCTCTATCAGATGCTGACGGGCCGGTTCCCGTATCAAGTCGCGGGAACGATGAGGGATGTTCTGAACAACATCATCACGGCTACGCCGCCGCCGCCGAGTCAGACGATGGCGGCGAAGGAAGCCCGCGAAGCCAAACGCCGGATGCGGATCGGGAAGAAGCCTCGCCCCGCACTGAATCCCGTGATCGACGCCATCGTATTGAAAGCGCTGGGCAAGCGTCGCGAGGATCGCTACCAGTCGGCGGGGGAGTTGGCACGCGATCTGGGAAATTATCTAGCCGGCCGGCCGACGACCGCCGGCGCGCCGGTTCCATCTCGTTCAAACTGGCCGCCGATCGCAGCGGCATTGATCCTCATTTGCATTGCCGTAGCGGCGGGTGCTTGGGCGATGAACCGCAAACCGCATCGCATTGACGTGGCGAGATTGTCGGCCGCATCGACCCAGAGCGTTGCTCGGGCAGCCGCAGTTCCCGCGCCGCCAGTCCTCAATTCTTATGCGCTGGACGCCGATGGGGTCGAGAGACGCATCGACTCCGACGGCCACCACGTCGTTAACCTGCTGCCACTGATCGACGTGAAGAAAGACGCCGTCGCGGGAACGTGGACGAAACGGCCCGACGGCGTTGCATCGGATGATTGGCCCGGCGCGTTACTGTGGGTGCGTTACGACCCGCCGGCGGAGTACGATTTGCGTGTCGAGCTTACGAGGCTGAGCGGTGACGACGCCGTCACGGTAGGTCTATCCCGTACAGGCCGTTTTGTGTGGCAGTTCTCGATGGGGGCATCGACGAACACGGTCTCATGTTTTCATTGGTTAACGGGGGAAGCGACCGGCTTAGAAAGTATTGATAATCCGACACGTATCGTCCACAGTCCGGCGCTTCGAAATCGACAACGGAATGTGGTGACCGTGAGGGTAAGAACGAATGGTTTCTCCGCCTCGGTGAACGACCTTGAGGTCACGGAGTATCGGCCGCAATGGCCACAATTCTACCGGAGGGAAACGCCCTGGGCATGCGCAAGTCGGGGATTAAGCCTGGGATCCTTCAACAGTCCGAGCGTCTTTCATAAGTTCGAACTCGTCGAAATCGCCGGGGCGGGACGTCCAATCCCCGCGCCGGTCGGCGACTCCCGCCTCGTGCGATCGTATCCGCGCGGGAAAGAGGGCGGGTTTGTTGGAGATCTGGCGTTTTCTTCCGATGGGACGCTCCTCGCAATCGTGGAGCCGCCGACGAGCCTGATCGTTGAGACGCACGGGGATTCAGTCGTCGCGCGTGATCCTGTCTATGGATGGGGATCCAATATGTGGGGGAGCGGATCGTCTTCGAGCCCATTCTCACCGGACGGCGAGTTGGCCGCATGTGTGGCTGGCAAGACAACGTTCGTAAGCGATTTGAAATCCCGCAAAATGCAGCACAATTGGGGAAACTCAGTCAGCTCGGCTGAATTCGCGCCGGATGGACAGTCGTTGATGCTCTACGGCTTTGATAACGGCACGGAATTATGGGATGTCCCGACATGGACGCTGGTAGCGCGGCACGTGGATACGGGGCTTTTCAAATACATGAATTTTCAAATGTTTTCGCCAGGCGGAACGACGTTGGTGCAATGTTCCCAGGCAGGCGTGCAGTTGTTGGATGCTAAAGACCTAAAGCCCCTCTGGACGCGTGCCATGTCGGCGGCGGCGCGCGCTTCGTTTTCACCGGATGGCCATCGCATATTGGTGAGCTTTCAAAAGCCCACTGTGCTCGACGCATCTGACGGTCATGTAGTTGCCACATGTGATTATGGGTACAACGGAAAGGATCCGCTTGTCGGCCTTTCGCCGGATGGACAGCTCGTGTTCGGCTGCTGCCGCCACCAATCGGAGAAGCTCTACTTATGGCGATCCGATACTGGCGAAGATTTGCATCGTTTTGATTCGCTCACCGAGACGGTGGTGTCAGCGGCCTTTTCGCCCGACGGCAAACAAGCTGTCGCCGGTTGCGTGGATGGCACCGCCCGACTGTTCGACGTCGAGACGGGCGGCGCAACTCGATCTCTTCACGGGCCACGCCGGTGCAGTGACCGCCGTATGCTTTTCCAAAGACGGTAAATTCATCGCGACCGGCTGCGAAGACGGAAAATCGCGGATATTTCGGCTCGCCCAACCGGCCGCCACGAAGCCCGCCGGCTAACCCGACGAAACTCCGTCCGGGCAATTACCGCTTTCTCTCATCGCGTTGACTGATGGAAAACGCCGACTTCAACAATCCGCTCGATCTGCTGGCGGAGTTCCAGCCACTTTCGCTGGAGGAACGTGAGCGGCGGCTGAATGAATTGCCGCAGGCGCTGCGCACCGAGGTTCGTCGACTTCTGGAAGTGGCCGATTCCGCCCCCGTTTCTTTCCTGGAATCCCCGCCGACCTGGGTCAAACAGGGACACGAAGCGATCAATTCACCTGAGGGCAGGGGCGCCGAAACAGTCGACGGCCGAGCTGATTTGGCCAGCTTGAGCGCGCCTCGAATGGCTGCCATCGCCGGCTACCAGGTCTTGCGTGAAATCAGCCGTGGCGGACAAGCCGTGGTCTGCGAAGCCATTCAGCAATCGACCGGCCGCAAGGTCGCGATCAAAATCATGCGGGAAGGCCCGCTGGCCTCGCCGCGCGAGCGGGCGCGCTTCGATCGGGAAGTGCAGGTGCTCGCGGCCCTGAACCATCCCAACATCGTCCGCGTCGTCGATCGCGGCGCCACCGCCGACGGTTCGTTTTTCCTGGTGATGGACTACGTCGGCGGCCCGCCGCTGGATGAATGGCTGCTCCAGTATTACCGCGCCCATCCCGATGGCCCGCCGCCGAGCGATCCATCGGAGTTGCTGCGTATTTTCCTCAAAATCTGCGACGCGGTCAGCGCCGCTCATCTTCGCGGGATCGTGCATCGGGACCTCAAGCCGCCCAACATCCGCATGGATGAGCATGGCGAGCCGATCATTCTCGACTTTGGTTTGGCGCGAACGGCATTTACCGCGATGACCGATGAGCAGACGCCACAGATGGTGAGCATTACCGGGCAGTTCATGGGCTCGCTCCCCTGGGCCAGCCCGGAGCAGGCCGAGGGAATTTCCGAAAAGATCGATATCCGCAGCGATGTCTATTCGCTGGGGGTGATTCTTTACCAGATGCTAACCGGGCGGTTCCCGTATCAGGTGGCGGGGACGATGCGGGATATACTGAACAACATTATCACGGCCACACCGCCGCCTCCGAGTCAGACGATGGCGGCCAAGGAAGGCGCGCGAGGTCAGGCGTCGATTGAAACTCGGCAGGAAGCCTAGGGCTGTGCTCAATCCGGTGATCGACGCGATCGTCCTGAAGTCCCTGGCCAAGCGTCGTGAGGATCGATACCAGTCGGCGGGGGAGCTGGCGCGGGATCTGGGAAACTATCTTTCGGGCCGGCCGGTCACGGCTGCTCCTCCGTCCGCGCCACGAGCCGGCTGGCTTCGCAGTGCCGCCGCGGGGATCGTTTTCTGCATGATCGTCGCTGCGGGGATTTGGCACTTCCACCCCAACGGTCGGCCGGCAGGGACGGCAAAGTTCACTGCAATTGCCCCTTCCACGCCGACCACTGCAATCGCCCCCGCCGACGGATTCACCGTCGATGCCGACGGGCTGCAGACCCGGACCGACGCCGATGGGCATCGGGTCGTGAATCTCCTGCCGCTGATCGACGTAAAAGGCGATGCGCTCTCCGGCCAGTGGAAGCGGACGCCGGACGGTTTGGCCTCGGATGCCCATTCCGCCGCTTTGCTCTGGGTGCGCTACGATCCCCCCAGTGAGTACGATCTGCGCGTCGAGCTGACGCGAATCAGCGGAGATGAGGGGATTGTCCTGGGCCTGACGCACAAGGATCAGAACGAGTGGCTGTTCATCTGCGGTGGCGTAGGGAATACGACTCTGGGATTCGGTCGTCTCAATGATTGGGGTTTTGACCATACCGATAATCCAACGCGCCTAGTCCAGCCGGAAATATTGCCGCAGGGGCGTCGCACCGCGGTATGCGTGAAGGTGAGGGCAGATCGGTTTTCCGCCGTCTTTAACCATGTGCCTGGAAAGGAATATTTGCCAGACTCGTGGCGGTACGCCGGCGGAACCGAGGGTTGGGCCTTCTCGAGAGCTGGATTGAGTCTTGGTTCGGACCGTAGCCCGACCCTCTTTCATAAAATGGAACTGGTTGAGATAGCAGGAAATGGCAGAAGGATCAGTCGTCCGATTCGTGACCCGCGACTCATCCACGAGTATCCGCGCCCGCAGTTCGGATGCAGTGTCCGCCGGCTTGAATTTTCGCCGGATGGGCGTTCACTTGCAGTTGGAAATAATCAAGAAATTGAGTCGGGCCAGATTCAGCTCCCTGATCGGTGTATTCCGAACCCCGTCTGGGGAATTGGCCTATCAGCGAAAGCATTCTCGCCGGACGGGAACCTGGCTGTCGTCTACCGTGCGAATGGCCCGACGGTCGCGATGGACCTGGGCCGGCATCAAGGCGTCCATGGCTGGCCACAATGGTACCTTTCCGTCGACTTCTCACCCGATGGTCGCTCGCTTGTCATGTCGGACCAAGTCCGTCACGTCGTTGAAATATGGGATGTTACGACGTGGCGACTGCGGGCTTCGATGGCGACGAAGGATGATCCTGAGTTTCTGGTGTTTTCTCCGGACGGTTCGCTGGTGGTTGTCAGCCAACCGGGTACGGTTTCGGGGTTCAGCGGGAAAGACCTCAAGCCAATGTGGCGATTGCCGGTTCCGAATCGACCTACTCACCCATCGTTCTCTTCCGACGGCCGGCGCCTGCTGGTCAGCGCGTGGAACCGGGTGGTTCTCCTCGACGTTCACGATGGCCATTTCCTTGGGAGCTTCGGCGACGTTGGCGACAGCATGTGGGGAAAATTGTCACCGGATGGAGCGCTGGCCTTTGGCGCTTACGATTTTGGACCGACGAAACTCTATTTGTGGCGAACGGACACCGGCGAAGAGCTGCACCGCTTCGATTCGCTGACCGAGCCAGTCCTCTCGGCCGACTTCTCGCCGGACGGCAAGCAGGTCCTGGCCGGGTGTCTCGACGGCGTTGCCCGGCTGCTCGACGTCGAAACCGGCAATCAGCTCGATGCCTTCACGGGCCACGCCGGCGGTGTGACCGCCGTCGCGTTTTCCGCGGACGGCAAACTGATCGCCACCGGCTGCGAGGACGGAAAGGCGCGGGTGTTCCGGCTCGGCCCGGCGGCAACGACCAAGCCGGGAAATTGAAACTTCTCAATTCCCGGCTCGATCGGCCGTTCTCTGAAGCTGCGACCGCCTCTCGTCATTATCGCATCACCTTGAGCGGCGGCGGCGTCCCTTCGGTGCCCAATTGGAAATTCCTTACCATCTGAGCGTAGGTCAGGGTTGCCACACCCTGGCTGTTTTCCAGGACGTCCCCGGAAGAGCCCCATGGATTTCGCACGATGTACTCATTGACGCCGTTCACGTTCTGCACGCCCAGAAGCGTATATTCATGGCCGTTGACCAGATCCGGGGAAGTGATGGTTTGCAGGCTCACCGGTAATCCTAACATCAACTCTCTGGAGAGCAGGTTAGACAGCTCTTGATCTGAGTGAGAGCTCGGTACAAAATCGGTGGAGGGAAGGCCGAGGGCAGAATAAACGTCGTTGGGAAGGACCGCGTTGATCGACGCATAGCTGTTGGGCGGCGCGGCAATGGACGGATTTCCCTGGTCGCGAAAGTAAGCGAATGCCTTCTCGATGACCATCGCCCAGATGCTGCCGCTGGTCCCCGGGTGCGCGTAGGCGTACCCGCCGTAGGCGCCCACGGAAAAGGTGTTGTTGACGCGGACGAAAACCGGCTCGCCGTTCAGTTCGAATTGCACCGCGTAGGTTCCGTCCCCCAGGTCGACCGCCGAATTGACGATCAGATTCTGTTTGGAGTTGGCGAAGGATGCCAGTGACGCCATGACGCCGCAGTCTCCCACCCCACCTTGATTAACATCGCCGGCGACTGGCCCGGTGCCGAAGAGGGACTGTTTCACGATGGTTGTCGTTCCTGAATCGATGGGATCGGGGAGGCTCGCGCCGACCGCTTTGCCGACGCCTCCCTCAAAATTTGCGATTGGGTGGGTTCCCAGGTAGGCGCCGTTGGTGGTGTCGATCGAGTCGGCCCAGGCAATCACGTCGAAGGATGCGGACGTAATCACGTCGGGAGCATTGTCGATGGAGTCGATCGTGGTTCGTTCGACGACCGAAGCGGCAATATTAATCTGGTCGCTGCCGCCGCGGGTGTAGATGAAAAATCCGCCGGCCATCGCGGGCTCGGCAAATACCTGGCCGTCGATGTTGATCGACAGCGTTGCACCGTTTTGCGAGACGGCGATCGTATCGTTGGGGCCGTAAGCTGTCAGAATCAGCTCGTCGCCATATCGGGTCGTCAACGACGCAGTCGGAGCATGGAGAGTCGTTTCGACCGAGCCGATATCGAGTTGGCCGTAAAAGGTGCGGGCAAAGCCGAGCTGGTCGGTTGTGATCGAGCTGGGGACCAGCGCCGCGTTCCCGGCGTCGATCGCCTCGCTGCCTGCAAGCGGCGCGAGTGTTTTGGTCAAGCCGCCATTGTTGGCAAGTGAACCGAGATTTGCGCTGAGGGGATTCGCGTTGGTGCCTGTCAGGTCAGCAGAGATCCAGCCGCCGCTGCCATCAGTCTTCCCGATCAGATTGTTCCCGAGTGAGCTGAAGGGTCCATAGGCATCGGCCGTGGCGCTCGGCGCCGTTGCTGCTGAATTGCCGGCCACAATCGTATTGGCGATCGTCACGCTGCCGCCGAAAGCGTTGAACAGGCCCCCGCCGACGCTCGCACTTTGATTCCCGGCGACCGTGTCATCGTCGAGGGTGAGGGCGCCGCCGTAGTTGAGAATGCCGCCCGCATATCCGCTGGTGGTGTTATTGGCGATTGTGTCGTTGACGAGGGTGAGCTGACCGCTGTTGAAGACACCACTACCGCCATACCCCGAAAGCGAATTTCCGGAAATTGTATCGCCTGTCAGTTGCGCCGTAGCACCGGCGTTGTTTGTGAATCCTCCTCCGGAATTTCCGGCGAGCGTGGAGTTGGTCAACGTAAGCTGGCCGCTGTTCACGATCCCACGCCCGGCGCACCCGGTGATCGCGATGTTGGAAATGGTGGTTGTAACGCCAGCATTAATCTGCACCCCCGCGCTGGCGCTGGTGCCAACGAGGGTCAGTCCGGCGGCCGGTCCGATGATCAAGGTCGGCTCTGCGGAGTTGCTCAGGACGAGCGGGCCTCCGGTCAGTGAAATGGTCTGTGCGCCGCTGAAAACGGTCGGGCTGAAGCTGATCGTCGTCGGAGCACCGTTTGCGTTGGCCATCGCAATGGCATCGCGCAGACTGACCGTCGAAGACCCGGCGGGATCGGTCTGGTCGTTGGTCGTGTTGACCGCAATCGACTTGACGGTGGAGATCGGGGCACTGTTACGAATGGGGACGATTCCCGAATGCGTCGCCACGGCCACCGACATCAGGCGGCGATCTTCGAGATTCTCGAAGATGCATTCCGCGTCTGATCGAGAACCCGACAGCTTACGCGACGAATTCTTGTGAGGATGTTGATTCGATTTCCTGAACATGTGCATTCTTCCAGTCTGAAAATGGGGTCGCCGTTCACGTTCGTGTGTCGGGCGCCTCCAACCTCAGATGCGGATTCGGCTCGTTGAATGGGACATTTTTGGTGTGCGGACCGGGTTGAGTCCCGTTTTTCGAATGAAATCGGGTCAATTGCGTTCGGGTCGGGGTGCTGATAATTTCGCCGCCCGGAGGGATCGCTTGGGCCTGCGCCGCTCAGAATCGATATGTCGGAAGTTACGCTTCTTCTGGAAAAGATCGCCGACGGAGACAAGCGGGCCGGCGACCAGCTCTTGCCGCTGGTCTATGAAGAACTGCGCCGCAAAGCCTCCCAGTACATGTCCAGAGAGCGCTCGAGCCACACGCTTCAGGGGACGGCGCTGGTTCACGAGGTCTACTTGAAACTGGTGGGGGGCCAGCCGATCGCTTTCGAGAGCAAAGCCCATTTTTACAATGCCGCCGCCGAGGCGATGCGGCGAATCCTCGTTGATCACACGCGATCGCGAAAAGCCGACAAGCGCGGCGGGGGACGCGAACGCGTCGATCTGGAGCAGGTGGAAGCGCTGGCAGATTCGCGGGAAGCCGTCGACTACGAGAAACTGGACCGGGCGTTGAATCAACTCAAGGCGATGGATGAACGCCGGTATCAGGTCGTCATGCTGCGCTTTTTTGCCGGTCTAACCGAGCAGCAGATCGCCGAATCGCTGAAGGTAACAACCAAGACGGTGCAGCGTGACTGGAACGCGGCGAAAGTTTTTCTGCTGATGCAGATGCGGGAATAGGCGCTGCCTTCCGGTGCCGTTTACGGAAAACCGGATTTTGCTTGAATTTCCGTTACGAGGGGCTTATTTTTGCGGCCGCTGTTGAGCCCGTTGCGTCTTACGTTTACATCCACGGACGGAAATTGTTCCTCGTTGTTTCCGAGGGGAGTCCCGATGAAATGGAAATGTCTACCTGCTCCGTTCGTCGTAATCGCGTGCGCGGCGAGTTGCGCTCTCTTGCTGAGTCATGCCCGCACGGTGAATGCGGCCGACCTGGTCGATAACGGCGGCTTCGAAACCGGAGACTTCTCGGGTTGGACGGCGACCGAGTCCGATGCTGACGCGGCATGGTCCGCCGATAACGGCGGTTTTCAAACTCTCCAGGCGGCCTCATTCTACGGTACCCACACCGGCTCCTACACGGCCGAATTTGGTGGCTTTGAAAGCTACGGCGGGTTTAACGACCCGACCGGCGACACCATTGCACAGTCGCTCGCCACCGCTCCCGGCCAATCGTATATGCTCTCGTTCTGGGTCAACGACCAGGGCAATTCGCCTGCCCACCTCTCGGCGAGTTGGAACGGCGCAACGCTCCTTTCGCTTGATTGGCCGTCGATCAACACGACCGGAACCTGGACGAAATACAGCTATACGGTTCAGGCTACCGGCACATCGACGCCACTCGAGTTTGGCGGGTGGGGGCCCAATTCGTGGACGGCGCTGGATGACATCAGCGTTACGCCTGTTCCTGAACCCTCGGCGCCGCTTCTTTGCGGGGTCGGCGCTTTAGCTTTATTTGCAATCCGCCGAAGAGTCCGGGCCGTGAATTAGCCCATTGATCTGACCGCGTCGCCAGCAGGTGCTCCAGCGCTGATTGTAAGCGCATCGACCCATTCAGAATCAGGTCCCGGCAGACGGGCGTCGAATGGCCACAGAGGGCACAGAGATCACCGAGACCACAGGGTTTTTCGAGGGTCGTTTACAGTTGTGCGGTTAATGCATAGAGGAGGAATCTTTTTGGCGGAGAGAAGAGCTGGGCTGGAAAAAGATGTTGAGAAGCAGCAAATGTCTCTGTGATCTTTGTGCCCCTCTGTGATCTCTGTGACCATTCGTTTTTCGAATCGAGCTAGAAATCATGCCTGATCGCGGCATCATGTCTCGCCGGCTTGGCGCTGACGTCGGGGCGTCGCGGCAAGGGCGCCGTCCGCCGCTCTATTCATCGTCTTTGTATAGCAGGAAATCCCCGCCCGAAATGATGGACTGAGGCTCAGCACGTTGTTGTAGTAACTATTGAAGAGCGGGACGACGTGCCCATCCAGGAACAATGCGTTGGTCGAATTCTTTGGATGGCGGATCGCCTGGTTGTAATAACACTCCGGCGAGCCGGCGCTCCAGTTATCACCCTGGTCCAGGTTGCCATATAGCTGTGGCGGGGAGCCGTAGCCGGTGTTGAATCGCTCGATCGAGCTGTCCACGAAGGCGAGCATCCTTGATGGCTGCCTGACCTGCACCAGCTTCCAGTTGAACTGGAAACCGTTGTCCTCCTGCGGATAAGAATTTCCATTGAGCGCGTAGCTGCAAAGAAAGGTTGGAAGGATCTTCTCTCAGATCCTCGGGACAGTGCCATACGCTGTTGACGGATGCAATACGCCCCCAGACCTGTTGCCAGTTGGTGTACTCGCCGAGCCAGGGATCGGTGTATTGACCGAGCAGAAGCGAGTCAGACGGGAATGCGTCCCAGAAGCTCGGATATCCCGGCGGCGGGGGAGTCGCGTCGCGGCTCGATGGGCAGGGAACCATCCAGTCATGGTTCTCATTCACATACATCAGCAGCGCAATCCCGATCTGGCGGAGATTGCTCTAACACCTCAGCGAATTGGCGGACCGGCGCGCCGCGTGGAGGGCGGGGAGAAGGATCGCGATCAGCACCGAAATGATTCCGATCACGACCAGGAGTTCAACGAGGGTAAACCCACGAACACGCCGAGGTCGAATGCGGACAGTGCCTGCGTCGTTTGCGAGTGCATGTGACCAGACCGCTAAACCAGCCGCTTCCACGCTTTTACTCTTTCGCCTGTTTCGAAAATGCGGCAACGTCAATACTCAGAGCCACCCCTTTACGCTTTCAGGGGACAATCAAATATACGACCCGCGGGTGTAGTCGTTCGGGCAGGAAATTGGAGATTTGTGGGATTGTCGACCTCCCCGCTCGCGGAACAATCGTGAATCAATCACCGTCGACGCCGAAGGCCAAGGCCAGCCGCGAGGGTCAAGAGTGAAAGAGTGCAAGGTTCTGGAATCTCGATCAATCCGATCGGTGAAGCGACGGTCGCGAAGGTTTTGGTGAAAGTTCCAAGCGTTCCGTCATATTGAAGGACTTTGCCCCCGGTGTAATCGCTGACGAACAGCGAGCCGTCGGCGAATAGCAAACCGGTTGGGTTGACCAATCCACCCTCGCCGGGGGTGATGAAGTTTTTGATGAACGCTCCGGTCGCCCCGTTGTACTCCTGCACCGATCCGTTTGAGAAGCTGGTGACGTAAAGGTTTCCATCGGGTCCGAAAGTAAGGTGGTGGGGATTGTCGAGGGTCGGGGGGGGTGTGTTGCTGACGAAATTGCCACCCCCTGTGTAAGGTCCTGATATCGAAGGCGTGTATTTCTTGACGGTGTTGTCGTTCAGATTCGCAACGAAGAGGTTGCCCCCGTGAAACTCCATTCCGGTCGGTCCGGCGGCGCCGGTCACGGGCATGTCCGTGTAGGTTCCGGTCGAGCCGCTATAACGGTAGATGTCGTCGTTGCCGTAGCTGGAAATGATCAGGTCGCCGTTGGCCTGAAACGCGAACGCCTGCGGGTTGTTCAGCGGAGTTAACGCTGGCGTGCCGTTCGTGAAGGCGCCGGTTCCAATGAGCGCGCCGGTCGTTCCGTTGTAGCGATAAATGCCGTTGTTTCCGAGCACGTAGAGATCGCCGCCGGGGCCGAATTTCAGGTCCGCCGCGACCGACAGGCCGCCGGCGCCGGGGACGATGAAGTTACTGGTTGTCGCGCCATTGGATTCCACGACGTTGCCGGGCGAAACGGCACTGGTGATGAGCAGTGTTGTTGCCGAGGCCGTGGAAGCGCCCCACCCCGCCATAAGACTCCAAACCAACGCTCCAGCTTGAAACCCGCGACGACTCGACATCAAAGCCTCCTCAAGCGTCTGAACTTCCGCGGAATCGAGCGATGGGACACGGCCCACGCCCAATTCACCGACGCAGGCTAACCACTTGTATTTTGCAGGTCAAGAAAAATATCTCGACAGTCGCACGGCCATCGCGCGAATCTCAGAAAAATGATCTGGGATTCCAGTTGAGTCCTGCGGGCGGCATCAGCGATTTGGAGGAATGAACAGCTTACATGCGCTTGAAAAGCGCACGATCGGTGTTGAAAATTCAGGACTAGCAACGTGGTTCACACTCGGCGGCGGCGGGCGAGCAGGCCAATGGCGCCGATGCCGAGCAGGCTGAGCGACGCCGGTTCGGGGGCCGGTGAAAGCTGGAAGCCGTCCAAGGCGACGAAATTGGCGATCGGACCGGCGGCTCCGGTCACAACGAGCTGGCCCATCGCATCGCTCGTGACGTTGAATTTCACGTAGTCGTCCCCGTTTGAAAATGTGGAGAATGCGCCGACGCCGCTGCCGGTAGTCTGCTTGGTCGCGCTTCCGTTCACCGACCAGGTACCCCCTCCATTCGATCCGCCGTTGGTGCCGTAGACGAAGAGGGTAAACGCTTGATTGGCGTTGAGACCGCCGATCGTCATCGTCGGAAGACTCGACGGCGACGGGTTCGTCGCATCCAGAAAATCGTTCAAAAGGGACATGTTGCTCGGATTGGCGCCGGGAGATGCATATTGGCAGCCCGCACAATTGTCCTGCTGGGTCCAGTTGGCGAATGAGAGCGTGACGGTGGTTAGGCTCAGGCCGGAATCGAGCAAGCCGGAAGACGGGACAGGAGTATTGGCATCCGCAGGGAAGTCGATGCCGTTCCAATGCCCACTCGTAGTTCCAGCCGCCGGATTGTCATTAGTCGACCCGTCCGCCCGGAGGACGCCGTTTCCGCTGTAGGTATTACCAGGGACGACCCCGTGGGCACCGTTCAAATCGACATTCAAAATCGCCGCATCTGCTCCACAAACGGAAAGACTGAAAAGAGCGACGAAAAGGATTGCACACTTCATCACGCCTCCGATGCCGGCTGCCCGCAAATGCTCGGGACGGACATCCTGCCGACCCTCTCCCGCATTTCGCGGGCGGCAAAATCTCAGAATCGGGCAGTGAAGTCAAGAGGGATTTAAAAATTTATGCATTTCGATGTTATGTTGTGTAAAGACAAGGGCATGGCGGTATTAATCATGTCTATTGGGCCTCGATCTTCCGCCGATCCGCGATGCTGCTCATCGCGTCCCGGCTGCGAAAGCGCCTCACCAACCGGACTGCATCGTTATGGATCACTGCTCCAACCAAATAGCGAAGACCGCGCAGTGGGCATCGACCAGCGGTCTCCTGACCCTGGGCTTTTTAGCTCTGACTGTTCCTGCTCTATCTGCGGCGCTGCCACCGGATGATTCTGCCGGCACGCTGGACAAACTCGTGGGCCAGCCGGCGGACATCGCGTCCAGCGCCTACCAGTATCGCGCCGACCGCAAACCCGAAGAGAACGCGCCCGAGAGCTGGCTGGCGGTCATGCACTTTGCCGGACAACCTCTAAACCAGCCGGCCGATCCCAATGTGCCCGCCGTTAAACAGGTTCTGTCCGCCCTGCTGTGGGAGGAGATCCGTCCGGTGGAAAGACTGGAGTTGATCTGGCCCGCCGACGCCAAACGTCGGCCCGCACCGGAGGAGTTGGTCATCACGACCTTGGACAACCAGGGCTCTGCCAGCTCGTGGTGGAACAATCTGAGAGCGGTCGCGAAGCCAGTTAAGCCGGCCATCTCCGCCGATGGAACGTCCTGGGTTTATGATTTGAAAACGCCGACCTGCGGCATTGTGCTCAGCGTCAACGGCGCGCGCGCCGCCGCGGACTGCGACGTGCCGCAGGTGCGCGTCTTGGTGGCGGACGTGTGGAAGAAGATGCAGATCGAGATCGAATGGGCGTTCGACAAGGCCGCCGTCGACAAGAATTATTCCGGTCGGATCGAAACCTATGACGGAAGGGTGATGGGCCTGCGTCCGCTCGATGGCGATGATCGAACCACGCTGACCGACGTGACTTCGTGGCGCTCGGACGCGAAAGGCTCCGCCCGTCGCGGCATCAAGTTCGACATCCTGTACATGGGCTCCTCCAGGTGGCGAAAGGTAATACCCTTCACCAGCCAGCGGGACGATGTGGCACGAACTATCGTGACGCTGTGGACCGAGTCGGGAAACTTTTCGTTCCTCGCGGCTGATCTGGAGAACGGTCCGATCCTGGCGCCGGAATACGGATTCTTCGTGCGCCGAGCCTCTCCAATCGCCGCGCCGGCGATCCCTTCCGAAGCGCCCGTGGCCTTGGCTTCTGCGGCGACCAGCGCACAGGAATTCATCACGGAACTCCAGGCGAGAAAATTCAGCACCATTCGCCAGCAGATTCGCGCTCGCGCAGAGCAAACCTGGGAAGGGGCCGTCACCGGGATGTGCGGCGCCAACCTGCCGCCACATCCCCAGCCTCCCGCGGGCTCCGAACCCGCCATGCAGGTTCAGGTCCCCTCGGATCGTTTGACGGACCAGTGGAACCTGGGGACCTGGCATCTCCTTCGCCACTGCGGGAAAAATCCGGCCAACGGACGATTGTGGTTCAACGACCATCCCTACGGAATCCTTGGAGCCGAAACCTACATGGTTCTGGCGGCACTGGACCTGATGGGTTCGCACAAGGCTGCCGAGGATGGTTTCGAACAGTGGGTGTCGCTGCCGATGCAACCTCATATCGAGCCGGGACATGAGGCGATTGGAAATTGGCAGCCGGATAAACAAAACCCCGGTTCGCTGCCGGATCGGCCGGTCGGACTTTTCTCCGATGGAACTGGATGCCTCACCCTTGCTGAAGGCCTTCCCGGCGTGGGCGGCCACATGGACGGAGTCCATGCCTTTGGGCCGGGGTCGATCGGGTGGGCGCTGGTCGAGCATTATCGACTGACCGGGGATGTCGCGTGGTTCAAGGCATCAGCGCCGCGCATCAAGGCCAACATGGAATGGATATTGCGCCAGCGCCGCCTCGTTCAGAACATGGTTCCCGGCGGCGATCGGCTCTGGTGCAGGGGACTCCCGCCGGCGTTGCAGGTGACGCCCGACAGTGGCGGGTTGTGGATGCAGTTCTACGAGTGCCAACCGTATTATTGGGTGGCCGTCGCGCACTTTGCAGAGGCGCTCACGACAATCGATCCCGCCGAAGGCGCCAGATCGAGCGCCGAGGCCGAAACCTATCGCAAAGATTTGCTGGCGACTGTGGAACGCTCCATCGCACTTTCGCCGGTGGTTGCCGTGCGCGACGGGACGTACCACTCGGTCATTCCTTTCGCCTGTCACGTGCGCGGGTTGAGCACGGGCGCATGGGGCTGGATGCGCGACGGATCCGGGAGCCATGTCGGCCCTATGTATTGGGATACGGTCCAGTCGGCCGCGGCGTTAGTCAGTCCCGCCGGATTGATGCCTGCCGATGATGTGCGTGTGCAGGGATATCTCGATGTTTTGGAGGACCGGCTTCTTCTTGAGAATCCATATGTCGGCCAACGAAGCAAAGGAGACTGGTTTCTGGCCGGTTGGCAATACCAGGGGGGACTCGAGCGCACCTCGAATATGCACTTGGCCGCCGACGACATCCCGGTTTTTCTCCGCTCGTTTTTCAATGGCTACGCCATCGATATCGTTCCGGGCAGCGGCTACATCTTTAACGAACATGCGGTGCATGGTCCGCCGGACAAGATCTACGAGGAAGCTGCTTTCCTGGAGCGCTTCCGCAATCTGCTGGTCATGGAAGAGGGCCAGAACCTCTGGCTGGCACGAGCCACCCCGCGCGCGTGGCTGGAGCAGGGGAAAAGGATCTCGGTGAAGAACGCCCCCACCCATTTTGGCACCGTGGACTACGAAATCGTTTCCGACGTTGAACACGGAAAGATCAACATCACAGTAAAAATGCCGTCACGCAACCCGGCCAGGGAAGTCTGGCTACGCCTGCGGCATCCCAGATCTGCGCCGATCCAAAGCGTCATCGTGAACGGCGGGAACTGGAAGGATTTTGATGCGGACAAAGAGATTGTTCGACTGCACGACATGAAGGACACGGCGACGGTGCAGGTGAGCTATGCACAGTGACAGTGCGATAAGCGAAATGCTTCTGCCATCTTCCCTCGAAATCTGAAGTGTGTCATGCCTGCGGCACTGTCGGGAGGAGGTAGATGCCTTCAACGTGCAGAATAAATGCCGGGCCGGGCGTCGTGGGCGCCCAGCCTCGAGAGATTCCAAGTCTAATTAACTCGACCACATCGCGCGGCCGAACCGCAGGATCAACCGTGCGCCCCCTGTAAAATTTAGAGTCTTTTTCGGGAACACGTTGGGTCGTCAATCCCACCACCCGCAATCGCGCTCCATTTTCGGTGCCGTGCTGTACCGTGACGACCAGCGGCACAGCGCCGTTTTCGCTTGCGCCGGATTCGCTGACCACATATCGAAACCGGTCATGATCGACCGCGACCTGCTTGCTCTTCGATCCGGGCAGCATGGCTTCTCCGCCGCTTGCGGCTTCGCGGAATCGTCACCGTGGCCGCCAAAAGTCGCCGCGTCGAGCGCACATCCCGCAAATCCCAGGGATTGACGGCGGTGCGGCGGATATGAGACGCCATGTCAAAAGATCCATCGCGCAGAACAGGCGGACAGGCCTAAATCCCTGGGCTTCTCCCCGCTCAATTCCACGTAATCAACCCCGGCTCATATGGCGTCGCCAGATCCCGAGCGCCGGGTAGGATCCGCACGGCAAATCCCTGTCGGCCGCTGGTGCGGCATTCGATCTTGCCTATGAATAAATGCCGATCCGCCGCAAGCGGCTTGGCGTGGGTCATGTTCATCGCCTGGGGCTGATCGATATCGCCTTTGGCGCTGATCGGGCCGGCGTAGAGCTGTACGGTCAGGTCGTCCGGCTTCACGCCGGGCAAATCGACCAGAGCTTCGACCTGCATCGAATCGCCGACTTTGAAGTGGCCGTTCCCGCTGGTGTGGACGCCGACGATCTTGATCGCGCCCCACTTGTGCCGGAGGAAATCCTTGATGTGCGCCAGCTCGACGCCGCGCTTCATATTCTCGGCAACGAGCACGCGCCCGCGATCGAGGGCGGGAATGTAAAACTGCTCGGCGTAGTTGCGCACCATCCGGTTGGTGTTGAAGACCGGAGCCAGGCGGCGCATGCAATTTTTCATGCGGGCGATCCATTCGCGCGGATTGCCGTCGACGCCGCGATCGTAAAAGATCGGGACGATCTGCTTTTCCAGCAAGTCGTAAAGCGCCTGGCTCTCGACCTGGTCCTGATAGTTGGAGTCGGCGTAGGTTTCGCCGCGGCCGATCGCCCATCCCAGGTCGGGGGCATATCCTTCGACCCACCATCCATCGAGGACCGAGCAGTTCAGCACGCCATTGGCGGCCGCCTTCATGCCGCTGGTGCCGGACGCTTCGTAAGGACGCCGGGGTGTATTGAGCCACACATCCACGCCCTGCACCAAGTAGCGGGCGACGTTCATGTCGTA
This sequence comes from uncultured Phycisphaerales bacterium, assembly GCA_963754335.1. GTDB lineage: Bacteria > Planctomycetota > Phycisphaerae > Tepidisphaerales > Tepidisphaeraceae > JBBSDP01. The sequence continues at coordinate 341,471 of CAVWFQ010000001.1, read as the reverse complement.
GTTTTCGAGGAAGACGATCTTGCGCCGCACCGCCGGGTCGCGGGCAAAATTTACGATCTGCTTGATCAGGTCTTTTCCTTCGTGGTCGGCGGGGTGGGCCTTTCCGGCAAAGAGGAACTGGATCGGATGCTTGGCGTCGTCGAGAAGCTTGCGCAGCCGCTCCATATCGCGGAAGAGGAGCGTGCCGCGTTTATAGGTGGCGAAGCGGCGCGCAAAGCCGATGGTCAGCGCTTCGGGATCGAGGACCTGGTCGGCGGCGGCCACTTCGTCATACGCCGCGCCACGGCGCAGAAGCTGCTCGCGCAGCGTCTGCCGGGACCAGCTCACCAGGCGCGCCCGGCGCGCTCGTGTGCACGCCAGAGCTCTTCGTCGGGGATCTGCATGACCCCTTCCCAGACGCTGTTGTCCGATGGATCGCTCATCCACTCGTCGCTGAGATAGCGATCGAGCGTGAAGGCGATGTCGTGCGCGAGCCACGTGCGAACGTGAATGCCGTTGGTGACGTGTTTGATCGGCACTTCGTCCGGCGGGACGGACGGCCAGACGTTATGCCACATCTTGCGCGATACGTCGCCGTGAAGAGCGCTCACGCCGTTGATGTTGTCCGCGAGCCGGATGGCGAGCAGGGCCATCGAGAATCCCTGCTTTTTGTTCCCGACATCCTCGCGGCCCAGGGCCAGAAATCCCTCGTCATCGAGCTTCAAAGCGGGGATCATCGAGCGGAAATACTTGAGCATCAGCTCCGGCGAAAAAAAGTCGATTCCCGCCGGCACCGGCGTGTGGGTCGTGAAGACGTTGGAGGCCATCACTCCCTGACGCGCCTCGTCGAAAGAGAGAGGCGAATTTTCCAGCAGCTTGCGGATGCGCTCCAGCGCCATGAACGCCGAATGCCCTTCGTTCATGTGATAGACCGTGGGGGCGAGATTCAGCGCGGCCAGCGCCGCGCACCCCGCCGATGCCCAGCACGATCTCCTGCTTGATGCGCATCTCGGTGCCGCCGCCGTACAGTTTGCTGGTGATCTCCCGATCGGCCGGCGAATTTTCCGGCAGATTGGTGTCCATCAGATAAAGCGGGATGCGTCCGACCTGCGCCTTCCAGACTTTGCAGAAGACCGCGTTGTCCGGCATATCCACGCGAATCTGCACGGAGGAGCCGTCGGTATAGCGAACCGGCTGAATCGGCAGATTGTAGAAATCCAGCTCCGGATACGCCTCCTGCTGCCATCCGTCGGCCGACAAATACTGCTGGAAATAGCCGTTGCGATAGAGCAGCCCGACGCCCAGGAGCGGCAGCGCCAGTTCGCTGGCGCTCTTGAGATGGTCCCCCGCGAGAATTCCCAGGCCGCCGGAATAAATCGGCAGCGATTCGTGCAGGCCGAACTCGGCCGAGAAATAAGCGACGAGCAATTCTTTCTTTTCGGCGTGCGCTTTCGGCGAACCACCCCGTCTGATCGATATGCGCCTTGTACGCCGTGTAAACGCGATTCATGTGCGCCAGAAATCCGTCGTCCGATGCCGCCGTGGCGAGTTTCGACTGGGCGATCACGCCAAGCAGCTTGACCGGATTGTGATAAACGTCGTCCCACAGCTTTCGATCGAGTCGCCGAAACAGCTCAACGGCGTCCGGATTCCAAACCCACCAGAGATTGTGTGCCAGCTCCAAAAGCGGAAGGAGCGGGGCGGGCACGTCGGGAAAAACCTGAAACGTGCGGATGGTCGGGGTGACGGCATCAGCCATGAAAACACCTTTTTTCTTTGTTTACGTTCGGAAATCCCAACAACTCAGGGCGCGCGGTCGGTTCAACTGGAAGTTTTTAGCCAAAAGCGCGGAGGGGTTCAAGCTTTGAAGACGCGCGGACTCACGTCCGCGGCTGCCAAGGAGTGCGCGAACCGCATCGCGCCTATCCTTAATAGCCGCGGACGTCAGTCCGCGCGTTTTCGGGAACTCACGAACCGCATCGTGCCCGGGTCGTAGCGCCTCAATGCCTTCAATAACTCACCGGCCCGCGGGGTTGGAGCGAATCGCCCGACGACCTCAGGTGTGCCCTGGCTTTTCCATTGAGCGACTGGATGAGTCCAACGTCTTATTCGTTGGACAACTTCCCGGGCAGATTCTCACACGTGTGCAATTTGAGGATCTCTGGTCGCTTCATCCTGAAGCCTTTCATGAAATCTTGATTCACGGCAGGTTGGTGAAGACGCCGCGATGGCAGCAGGCGTATGGAAAAGACTATCACTACACCCGGCAAACCAACTTCGCTTTGCCGATCCCGCCGATCCTGAAGCCGTTACTCGACTGGGGAAAGGCCGCCATCGACGCCCGGCTGAATGGAGTTCTGGTCAACTGGTACGACAGTGGATTCAGGCACTACATCGGGCGGCACCGGGACAGCACCTCAGGCATGATTGATGGCGCGCCCATCGTAACGATCTCGCTGGGCGCAGATCGGATCTTCCGCCTGCGGCCGTGGAAGGAGGAGGGCATTCGGGATTTCCCGGCGAGCAACGGAACGGTTTTTGTCATGCCCTATGAAACGAACCAGCATTGGACCCACGAGGTGCCGCATCGTGCGAAGGATCACGGGCGACGCATTTCGGTGACGATCCGAGCTTTTCATTGAGCCCTCGGAATTGCGCCGCACTGCCTGACATCAATTGCAGCACGCTGCGCCGCATCGGGTGCGCGACAGATCTGGCGGTCCAAAAAGTCTCCCCCTCGCCCGGTATTCCGGGAGAGGGCGGGGTGAGGGTCTTTAACGCGCGCCACGGATGACCCTCACCCCAACCCTCTCCCAGAGTACTGGGAGAGGGGGAAAGAAAATCCGCCGCCGATTCTGTCACGCGCCCCGCCGCATTAATCCTTCTGCGGCAACGCCTTCTCACCCGGCCCCTTCGGCAGCGGTTCCTTCGTCGGATCGGTCTGTGTTCGATAATGTTCGAGATTGCTCATGCCGTCGCCGCTCGGGTTGGCCTTGGGATCGGCCAGCGTTGTCGTGGAGAAATCGAGCCAGCGGGAGTAGCGCACTTCGGATGCGCTGTCCGTCAGCTCATCGCCGGCGGCGTGGGTTTCCTTTGGCTTGAAACCGCGTTCCTTGCTGAACCAGTACATCTCGAACCAGTTCGGCAGGCCGTCGTGGTCGGCGTCGCCGTACTCGCTGTACCAGAATGGCTTGGTCGGGCCGAAGTCTTCCTTCCAGAGCCGTTCTTCTTCAGATGACCAGCAGACAAATCCGTTGTCCTCGCGGAACGGCTTGTCGGTGATCGGCTCGGGGCTCTCCAGACGCATGTCCACTTTGCCGTCGCGAACCAGCTCGGCGATCATCGGCCCGGCCGTCACGGGAAACTGCTTTCGGAAATATCCCGCCGGCGCAGTCATATTCCGCGGCCCGGCCGGGGAGGCGGATGTGGCCGGGGGTGGGGAGGATCGTCAGCACTTCGATCACGCCCGGCTCCACGCCGCCGAACATGGCGTGAAAGGGAAAAATCTTTGCGCCGGGCGGATACTTGCGGTAAATCAGGTAGACACGGTCATGATCGGGGGCCGGCTCCTTGCCGGTCTTCCAGAGTTTGATCTCATGGCCCACCAGGTCGTAGAGCGTGTAGCGGGTGTTCCACGCCGGCGCGATGCAGGTGTTTTCGCCGTAATCGTTCCAGGTGATGAGCTGAATGAGGGTTGAGTCCTGCTCGATGGCGCCCTGGCCCCAGTGCATGTAATCGGTCCCCTTGGGAACGTAGCACTCGTAGGGAATGTTTTCCTTCTGAAACATTCCCACCGGCAGCGACCACTCCGCGCCCGAGGCGTGCACCGCTTTGCAAATCTCCGGCTGCTCCGGGCCGAGCCAGGTGAAACTTCCGATCGCATCGGCATAGCGAGCGAGCACGCCGGCGGCCTCCGTCAATGCGCCGGGCTGCACGAGCTTCTGATCGACACCGTAGAAGAATCCGCTCATGCAATATTGGAAATAGATCGGCTCTCCGATCTGTTTGGCCGCGTCGTCAATCGATTGTCCCATCAGATGCCACCCGACCGACTGGGCGCGGACGGCCTCAATGCGGTCGGGCACATATTTGAGCAAATCGGGATAACTCGTGAAGACCGACATGTACCCGAAGATGAGCGGCTTGCCGGTGCGCCGGGCAAGCTTCGGGCTCTTGCCGTGCTTTGCCAGCAGATCCTTGACCGAGGCGACCAGGTCGCCGCCGGTGTTGGGGTCGATGCAGAGGGTGATCTCGAAGGGATAGTTTTTCTCTTCCGCCACTTTAAAGAGCGTATCGACGGTCGATTGCGCAACCGCGCCGCCGGCCCAGGCATCCACGGAGAATCCGTCGATGCCGATGCGCAGCGCCCGCCGAATCTCCAGGTCGGCGCTTTGCTCCGGCGTCAGTTCCTTCACCGGATCGACCAGATCGAAGTTGCGAACGTGCCCGCCAAAATATTCCGGGCTGCCAACGGCGGCTTCGTGCTTGAGCGTTTTTCCCTCGTTCTGGCGCTGATAATAAATCGGGCCCGTCCCCGCCGGCCAGCATCCCATGTAATGGGCGAAAATCTTTTTGTCCGTCGGCTTCAGCTTCCGCGCCGGCGGAGCCGTCACGAGCAGCCCCTCGGCAGACCCTGGCCGCACGTCTCCCGATTCCGCATGAACGGTCAGCCGGGCGATCGATCCCAATCCGCGCGTGGAAATGGGATCAGGGAATTTGAAATTGAGCGTGCCGCGGGCCGGAACTGTCACTTTCGAAACAGGGCGAAACCCCGCGGGTCCGGCGGGAGTCTTATCCGCCGGCGTCAATTCAGCCGTGATATTTCCCTGAAATTCCGATTGCGAAAAATTATGCAGCGCCACCTGCACACGCGCATCCTCCCCCGATTCGTAAGCCACCTTATCCGTCGTCACCTGCTCGATCGCGACAGGGCAGAGCGCCTCCACATGAATGGCGGCCACAAGCAGCCGGTATTTCGGCAGCTTCCCTTTCGCGATCGAGACCGGCTGCGAATAATCCGCCGCGTCCTTCGTCAGATCATCGGCCGGCGAAGTATCTTCCGTTTTGGTGCCAACACCGGTCGCAGCCGGGGCGTCGGTTGCGCTGGCCAATATCCCTGCCCGGCGTTTGATCAGATTTTGCAGCGCGTGATATTTTTCCCGCAGCGGAACTTCCAGGAGCGTATCGCCGACGAACCATTTCAGATCGATCGCGACCGGCTTGTCATCCGTCACTACAAAGTCCACCGGAAGATCCACCAGCGGTCCGGTCTTGGGAATTTCCCGCGGCAACACGTGCCGGCTCGCCCCGCCAGCTTCGATCGTCAGCTCGATCGGATCCACCACGTCTTTCTGACTCGGCCCCGCTGAAACTATCATGTGCAGGCGATATCGTCCCGGAGCCAGTTTCAATCCGGAGCCGGCGCTGAACGCGACCCCATTATCGCCGGTCGAAAGATCGATGGCGTAAGCGTTGCCCGATTCGCGGGCTTCCGACATCAGTTTGTCGGATGCAGCCATGGAGGTCGCGACGGGGATTTTCAACTCGAGTGGCCGCGGATCGGCGCTCCAGGCGCGGGAAACAACAAGGAATCCAAACAGGGCAATCAGAGCAATTCTGCGCGGTCGATCGTTTCTCAAAATCATCGCGGCCCATCATACGGGGAACGCGTATTGCCCGCTGCATTCGTATAAAGGAGCCGCACGCTCGTTCCGACTCCATCGTTTCCTCCCAAATCTTGTCGCCGCTTCAGTCGAAAGGTAGATTACCGGTCAGCCTCTAACAAATCTGGACAAATTATGCAGCGATCCAAGTTTCAACACGTTGGTGCGAAACTGCAATCTGTCCGCGCGATGGCCATCGCGATCTGCGTTGGGGTAAGCCTTTGCCCAGTCGCGAGCCTCCGTGCCGGCAGCATTTTCGACGATGACTGGAAAGAGCCCGCGCCGGCTCCGAAAACTTCCCCGCCGATTGAGCTGCCGCCGGCTCCTTCGGTTCGTCCCGATCAACCCAAATCCGCCGCCCCAGCGCCGACCCCGGAACCGGCGCCGATCGCGCCGCCGCAAAACCCGGGTGGCCGCAAGGCGGTGCCGGCGCGAGACGCTCAGGTCAAAACGCGAAAACTGTTCAAGGAAGTCTTCGCCACGCAACTCGCCGACCATACCCCGGCCGGGCGTCGGGCTCTTGCTTCCCGGCTCATGGAAGAAGCGGGAAAGGCGCAAGGCCTTCCTGTCGACAATTTTGTGCTTCTGACCGGCGCCATCGCGGCGGGAAGGGATGCAGGCGCCCTCGATCTCTGCACCCAGGCCGCTGACACGCTCGCCAGCAACTACGAAGTGGACGGTTTGCGGCTCAAGGTCGATGCCGCGCTCAAAATGTCGATGAAGGCCTCGACGCCGGTCGTCGCAGCCGAGAACGCCCGCGATGCCCTGTTGCTGATTGATTCACTCATCGCCGCGAATGATTACGCCACAGCCTTACGCGTAATCGGCGCTGTGCGGCCGGCGGCAGCATCCGATCCGGTAAATGCCAGGCGGTTCACCGCCCGCGCGAGTGCAATCGAGGTTCTGAAATCGGAATCCGACGCGTGCGTTGCCGATCTGCAAAAACTGAAAGCGGCCCCGCACGATCCGGCGGCGAATTTCGCGGTCGGCAGGTTCCTCTGTTTTGTTCAGGGACGCTGGCAGAGCGGCCTGCCGTTCCTTGCAAATGGGAGCGACGCCGAGCTCAAGTCGCTGGCCCAGCGGGAGCCGGCCAATCCCACCGATGCCGGCGCCGTCATGAAATTGGCGGACGAATGGTGGACAATCCAGAAACGCCAGACCGGTCTCGTGCAGGCGAATATCGGTCGCCATGTGGCCGATTTGTATCAGCTGGTAGCCGATGGCTTCACGGGGCTCCAGCGATTGGAAATTGATCAGCGCATCGCGACGATCGCCGACCAGCTTGCCCTGGTGAAGGGAGTGCCGACGTATCTTACGTCTCTGAAGGAAGTCGACGTCCGTTGCCTCGATTCATCGTGGAATGCCTCGCTCTGGAAAGGGCCGATCAAAGTCAACGGCGTCGAAGGGTGGCACGGCATGTATCTGCATCCCGGCTCAGATGATTCATCCCACGTCACCTACGAACTGGACGGCCGCGGCATCCTTCTCGAAACGCGCCTGGGGCTCAGCGACGACGTCGGCAGTTGCTGGACCCCGCTTACGTTCAAAGTCATCGGCGACGACAAGGTGCTTTGGACTTCGAAAAAAGTGCGCGAGCGACTCGACGCCCAATCTTGCCGCGTTTCCATTCTCGGCGTTCACCGCCTCACCTTGATGGTCGATTGCCCCGGCCGATACGAATACGCACACGCCACATGGCTCGACCCGCAGGTGATGCTGGATATGGGGAAACGGTGAGGGGGAAACGATGAAGTAGGAAGGATGAACGATAAACGGAGGAGAGGCCTTCCGCATTTTATCGTTCCGACTTCATCGTTTCCTCTTTACGAGACTCAGGCTTCCCAGCATGAAATTGGTCTATTTAGCGGGGGGAGCAGAAATGTGCACTCAACTTCGGTTTGGCCCGGCGGCGAGCGAGGATTCCAATCGTCCCAATGCCAAGCAGGCCCAACGATGCCGGCTCCGGAGCGTCAAAAGTGATCGCGCTGATCACCGCGTTCTTTCCGGCCAGGGTGTTCGTGACAGTGATGACAACGTTTTCCGCACCAGACGTCGAAATATCGTAAACGTACCATTTGCCGTTCACGAAACTGCTGACCGGATCGACCGAGCCCATCGTCGCGCCGACATCGACCTCGAGTGTTTGCGTGCGTGGGCCGTAAGAGTCCCAGTCAAGGTTGTAGATCGCCAGTTGAAAGTTCACCGCGCGGGTCACAGCGAGGCTGATCGTTTCAACGGTTGGGTTGGCGTAGGTCGTCGTGGCCCGCCGAAACATGGCGGTGGGATCTTCGACTGCGCGAGGGTCGGTCGTGGAGCTGGCCCAGACATATTGCGAGGCTTGTCCGCCGTAGGTGTAACTCGAGATGTAGTTCGGCGGTGAAAAAAGGTCGTTCGTCTCCGATACGCCCGTTCCCATGCCATCGCCGACGGGGTTTGCAAAGCTGTTCAGGATGTAACCCTGCGACCCATACGTGCCGACCCAATTGCCCTCGGTCGTGGTGTCTATTGCGACCGGAGCCGCGTGAACCGCCGCGACGCAGAGCCCGATCGCCGCAAATACAGAAGCATTGGAAATCCTCATCTTTTTTCCTCCGCGAATTGTTAAAGGTCCACGATCGTTGACATGCTCGAACGCTCAAACATTAACATGATCGCAATGTGGAATGCAAGAAGAATAATTTAATGAGAGTGGGTCGGCATTATTTCGCCGCTTCCACCCGCTTCACATAAAAAAGCGAATCGGCGGCCCGCTGCCCCGTGAAATGCAGGCTGAACGGAAATTTGAGTTTTGCACCCCGATAAAATTCAAAAACACGCTCGCCGTGTTTGAACTGGCGTTCGAGATTCGCATTGATCTGGTCTTCCAGATGCGGAGGAATGAGCCGCTGGCGGTCGTAGTCCCATTGGGGATCGATGCGGATCAATAGATGCGCTTCTTCCCAGTCGATCGGGTAGCCGTGGATGTAACCCTCGCCGGTGTGGGGCGTGTAGAACCAGAAGCAGAGAAAACGATCTTTCCAGACCGTGGAGACGGCGTTTTCGGCGCCCGTGATCAGGCGCGCGTGCGCGGTGCGAATGGCTTGGCCGCCGAGCGCCTTGGAGATCCAGACCTGTCGCGCGCGGCAATCGTAAAGGCCGACGTGGGGATATTTCCCGTTGAATTTCTGTGTGCAGAGTTTGGTGCTGACGCGAGGCCCAGCCTGCGGCTCGCCTCGCTCGAATCCGAACATGAAACGGTCCTTCGCGCGATCCTCTGTGCTCAGCGGACGGAGACGACAAACGGCGTCATCAACAGCACCGGGTGTTTCTGCATCAGGCGGATTGCCTGCATCTGTTGATCGAGCAGATGACGGTCGCTGGGGGAGAGGACGCCCAAGAGCGAATCGGCGCTGATCTGGATTTTCGGGTGGATTGGCGTCGCCGCGTCCGCGCCGCCGCCGCCGAAGCCGAACATGTCGGCGAGCGTTTTCGGCTGGGGCAGGATTCGAACATCGTATTTCCCCTGTTCCAGCCCAACCGATTTGGCGGCGTAGGCGAGCGTGTCATTGAGTCCGCCGATCTCGTCGATCATTCCCAGGTCCAGGGCCTGGCCGGCAAGGAAGATACGGCCGCGGGCGACCTTGTCGATGTCCTTGATCTTGCCGCTCCGGGTCTTCATCACGCGCTGCGTGAACTGCACGTAGGTGCCGTGCATCCAGTTGGTGACGAGCGTTCGCTGACGATCGCTGAATGGCTCGTTGGAGCTGAAGAGCCCCGCGTTGTCGCCTTTCTTGAATTCTTCGGTGGTGATCCCGAGCTTGTCATAGAGATCGTGCATGGCGAACTTGCCGCCCACCACGCCGATCGATCCAACGATGGCGGAGGGGTCGGCGAAAATGTGATCGCCGGCCGAGGCGAGATAGTACCCTCCGCTGGCGGCCATACTGCCGACGCTGATGACGACGGGCTTTTTCTCCGCGACATGGCGCGCCGCCTGCCACATCACCTCGCTGGCCAGCGCGCTGCCGCCGGGCGAGTCGATGCGAATGACGACCGCCTTGACGTTGTCATCCCGGGCCGCCAGGCGGAGCGCCTTGCGGATCGTTTCCCCGCCGATGCCTCCCTCGCTGAAGAGTCCGTCCGATCCTTCGCCGTCGGAGATGACTCCTTCGGCATAAATCAGTGCGATCTGCGGGTTTTCCGAAGCTGGCGCCTTGTGGCTGAAGAGCTGGAAAATCGCCAGGGGGCTCGACATGTCGATCGCTTCGCGCGGGGCCTGCCCGTAGTCGTGCAGGAGGTCGACATCGTTATTCAATTGCTTTTTCAGAAGATCGCGCAGCCCGTCTTCGTCCACCACGTGATCGACGAATCCTCGCTCCTTCGCGTCCGATGCGCTCAGGATCGTCTCATCGATCATCTTCTTCACCGCATCCTGCGGCATGTTCCGGTTGGTGGCGATCCCATCGACGATTTGCGTGTAGAGAGATTCTGTCAGGCGGGTCAACTCACCCTTGAGCTCGTCGCTGGCGCCGGTGCGGGTGTACGATTCGTCAGCACCCTTGTACTCGCCGATCTGCACGTAGTCGGCCTTGACGCCGACCTTGTCGAACAGGCCTTTGTAGAACATCGTTTCCATCCCCACGCCGGGGATCATGATTTCGCCCCCTTCGAGGAGGCAGATGTTGGTGGCGCCGCTGGCGACGGTGTAACCGACCGTGTCGTACGAATCGGCATAGACGAAGGTCGGCTTACCCCCTTTGCGCACGGCGCCGAGCGCATCACGAATCTCCTGCGCCTGCGCGAGATTGAGCCCATGCTCTCCAAGGGTGATAAGAACCCCTTTCACGTCTTTGTCATCGCGTGCCGCATGCAGGCGATCGACCAGGGTGCGAACGGTCAAAGCGCTGTCGTCGCCGAAGAGCGAAAAGGCCGGCGGGCTCTCCACGACCGGATGCGAAAGATCGAAGTAGGCGACTTTCGACGCCTTGGCCTGCTTGTCGTTCAGCTCCTTCATCCGCTTGATGAGTTCAGCGGGCGTGGGATATTTGCTGTCGGGCGTCGCCGATGCGACCGCGATCGTCGGCTGCGTGGCGGGGGCCGCCGCGGCCGGTTGCGTCGCCGGATCACCCAGGGAAACTCCCGCGAGCAATAAAACTGCCGCCGCGATGAAGCGATTCATACGTCTGCTCCCAAAAGCACGAGCTGCCGGTCAGGCCCCAGTCCCATGAATATAGACCTCCGCTTCGACCCGTTCAATCGAATTAACCCGTTCGGAGCGAGGATCCGATGTCGCCGTTCCCTGGGTTTTCCGCGACCATCATCCAAAGGTAAGTCTCACCGACGGGGTTTTCACAAATCCAATGCGAAATGGATTGCCTTAGATACTTCGCCCAGCTTCGTCTTTGACAGAGTGCAGATGTGTTTTGAAAGGGCCGCCTTGGGAATCGTGTTGATCAAATCGAGGTTCACGACGCAATCGCGTGGCATCCCATCGGATTGACAACTTCACTTCGGCGGGAATGTTCCGAATCGTCGTGGTGATGAACGCGACGGTGATTGCAGTGCGAACTGCATAGGCACGGTCTCGCGAGAGCAAAAGAACGGGGCGTCGGCCAATTGGAGCCGGGAGATCGGCCCACATGACATCACCGCGTTTCATTCCCAATGCTCCGTCGGCAACGACAACAGTGGAAGCAATGCTTCAACGTCTGCCGAGTCTTCTGGAATCTGTTCGTATCCGCGCTGGTATTGCTCATCCAGCTGCCTTTCCTCAGTCAGATCCGGAGCGATTCGCTCGATGATCTCTAGCCGTTCGGGCGATGAAAGTCCGCTCGCCAGTTTCACAATCTGTTCAATAGTCGCATGTGCCATGGTCGATCCTCTGAATCGGTGAAATGATATGGCGTTTGGGCCGACCCCGCCAGTCAATTGTATTCGGCTCGACCCTCTCGTGTCCTCTCGTCCCTTGCCGCCGGGGGCGGTTCATCGGTAGAGTTTTGCCCGGAGAGGCAGTGAAGGAGTCGGCATGGGATATGGGCGTCAGGGTGTTTGGATGGCTGTCGTTGCGCTGGCGATGGGTTCGGCGACGGCGCTGGGCGCGGGAGCGGCTGACTCTGGAGCTGACCAGACCGCGGCGACGTCGTCCTTCGTTCCCCCGGTCCGGCTGGCGCTGTTCGATGAGCCGGAGAGCGTCTATCCGCAGGTCACGGCTCTCACACCCGAGGAAGGGTATAACGCCGGCGCCGTTTCATTCAAGATGGATGCATCTTACTGGACACGCTACGTTTACCGTGGCGTCGATCAGAGCACCAAGGGGAAGGCAACCGAGAACTCACTTCAGTTCAACGGCTACTCAGAGATCGATCTGGGGAAAATTCCGCATCCATTCATTGGATTATTCGCCAATGTCTTCAACAACGATCCGGTCTCTCGATTTGAAGAAGTTCGTCCGTACGCGGGATTCAAATGGATCATCAAGCCGCTGACTTTCGAGGCGGCGTACCAGATCTATCAGTTCCCCAATCGCCGGGCGCAGGATACCCAGGAAACGTGGGCGCGCCTGTCACTGGATGATTCGCGTGTGTGGCGCACCGAAAAGCCCATTTTTTCCCCCTACATTTTTGGCTCTTGGGATTTCGACCTGTACCAGGGGTTTTACGTGGAGGCGGGGATCAAGCACGACTTTGTCATCGAGGATTTCGGAATAACGCTGACTCCGTCCGCCGCCGCCGCCTACGTCCTCGACAACAAGTATTACCGGGAAGGGACCAATACCAAGGGGACCGGAATGCAGCACGTTCAGGCGGGGCTGACGCTCAGCTACAATCTCAATACCCTGTTCAATGTTCCAAGGCGATATGGCCTGTTCGAAATCAAGGGGTGGGGCTATTACACCGAAGGAATCGACAACCAGCTCCGCGGCGATACGCGATTGTACGGGGGGGCGGGGATCAGCTTTCAATATTGATCATTATTGCGTGTCGGCGACGGTCGTCCGAACATCCGCCAGCAGTTGGCTGACGATGCGGTGGTTGTCGGTGGCGTAGATGGTTCCTTCAATCCGGGCCGCGCCGACGGGGTCCTTCAAATTGCCGCGGGAGACGCACGGTTTGAGCCGGGCGTTGTCGATTCTCAGCTTCAGCTTGTCTCCCCACATGGCCTTGCTCGCGTAGACGAATGCAGTGCCGCTGTACTCGATCATCTGGGTGCGGTCGGAACCCATGACATACCAGTGGATCGAGGCATTGGAAGCGGCCGGATCGTCTGATTTCATATCGCGCGACGGACTCCAGAGGATCCGGATGTGCATGATCTGGCGGACCGGTCCGATCGGCTTGCCGGCGACGACGGACCGTTCGGTCGCGTCGTCGATGAGGACAATATCCGTATCGCCGTTCTCATTTCGCGCCGAATAAGCATCGGTGAACGTATCGGCGAACCGACGATGGTCCTGGAGCGACGTGAACGTGAGACCGGCGGATTTGTCCGAGCACCCGCCGCAAAACGATGCGGCGAGCAGCAGTGGGGCGATTACAGACTCAACCCTTCGAATTTGCACGTCAGTCCCTTCGGAAAAATTCTCGACGGAAAAGCAGTGGAGCCAAAGCTGAAGACCCAACGCCCGGCCGGGCTGCGCTGGAGCTCATTCGAGGCCGAGCAGGCCGAGCGTATCACGTTCAACGATGCCCCGCAGCGCCTCGCGTGGGACGACCGGCAGATTGGTTCCCTGCGCGAGCTGATTGATGCTGTAGAGCGCTTCGATGCAAACCGTTGCGCTGGTATAGGGGAAATCGCTGCCGAAAAGAAGCTTGTCGATCACCCCATGTTGATACGCCAGCACCAGGGCGTTGTAAGCCTGCCATGGCCGCGAAAGTAATCCGCTCACGTCGGCAAATACATGTTGGTGTTTGCCGAGCATGCAGATCGTCTCGTCGGTCCAGGGCTGGCCGAGCTGGGCGATCACGATCCGCAATTTGGGAAAGGTGCGGGCGACTTCGTCCAGAAGATAAGGGCGTCCATATTCCAGCTTGCTTTGTTCGGTGAATTGGCCGCTGGGATGAAAGAGAATCGGCATTCCCAGTCGCTCCGCTTCGCCGTAAACGCTCATGGCCCGGGAATCAGTCGGGTGAAAATCCTGATTCGCCGGTGAGATGGTGATCCCCTGAAGGTGGAGATCTTCCTTAGCCGCCTGCACCTCACCCCGCGCGTTGCGTTCCGTGGGATCGATGCCGGCAAAACCAATCAGCTTTTGAGGAAATCGACTCACATATTCGGCGACATAGCGATTGGGAATTTCCGCGCGAAGGTAACGGCTCTTGAAGCCGAGAACGATCGACTTATCCACATTGCGGCTCGAGGCCCAGTGGTGGTCCGGGTCGGCGGCGGGAATGGATCGCCAGACGGGCTTTTCTCCCGCCAGGCGGATCGGCCTCTTTCGAGCGACGCCCGGCGTGTTACCCCAGTCCAACTGCCCGAGCTGGTCGGGGGACTGCCAGATATGTGTGTGACAATCGACGATCATAAGGTCCAGGAAAAAATCAGTCGGCCATGATCGACCCAGGCTGCCATCTGCTCGTCAACAGGCAGCCTGGCAGCGCGGCGGAGGTGCCCTTTAGTCTATGTATTTCCAAATCGCGGTCAAAGTTGGCCAGCGATTGCGACGTCTTCATCCTCAGCACATTTTATTTATCGGACGTTGACACTTGCTCCCTGAAAAAATTGTAATTCGTGAATGCAAAGTCACTTACGTTCGACTTTGGTGACGGCAGGCTGTGATTTACTTCTTTTCAAGCTTCCGCCGACGAAGCTCGGCGTCGATAAATTTGTCTAATTCGCCCCGATCCAACACGCTTTCGACGTTGCTGGTCTCCACGTTGGTCCGGTGGTCTTTAACGCGCCGATCGTCCAGAACGTAACTGCGAATCTGGCTGCCGAAGGCGTTTTGATTCTTCTCGCCGTAGATCTTTTTCAGCTCCTCATCGCGCTTGGCCTGTTCGATCATTTCCAGCCGGCCAGTCAGAAGTGCGATCGCCAGCCGCCGGTTCTGCTGCTGGCTGCGCTCCACCGAGCAGGTGACCTGAATGCCCGTTGGCTTATGAACGATGCGAACGGCGGTGGCGACCTTATTCACATTCTGTCCACCGGGACCGGAGGCTCGAACGAAGGCGGTGATTTCCATGTCGGCTTCGGGAATTTCGATGCTCGAATCTCCCTCGTCCTCGAAATCCGGCACTACGTCGACCGCCGCGAAACTCGTCTGCCTTTTCTGCTGGGCGTTGAACGGGCTTGGGCGGACCAGCCGATGCACGCCCATCTCCGCTTTGAGGTAGCCGAAAGCGTATTCCCCCTTTACCAGGAGCGTGACGTTCTTGATGCCGGCCTGTTCGCCCCACCCCCGGTCCACCTCGCTCACGTCCCAGCCGCGCCGCTCGAAGTAGTAAAGGTACATGCGAAGAAGCATCTCGGCCCAGTCCTGCGCTTCTGTGCCGCCGGCCCCCGCGTGAATCTGAAGAAAGCAGCTTCGCGGATCGTTCTTGCCGCTGAGAAGCGATTGGAGCTCCAGCTGCTCGCCGCGTTTCTCCAGATCGGCGAGCGTCTTGTCCGCCTCGGCGAGTGTGTCGCTATCCCCGGCTTCATCGCCGAGCTGATACATCGCCCGCACGTCCTCGATGGAATTCAGCAACGCCGCTACGGGTTCGATGATCCCCTTGAGGACTTTGACTTCGCTGACGATGGATTTTGCCTGCTCCGGATGGTCCCAGAACCCCGGCTCACCCATCCGGGTTTCCAGTTCCTTGCGCCGCGCCAGTTTGGTGGGGTAGTCAAAGAGAGTCCCGGATCGCAATGATCCGGGATGAGAGGCCTTCGATCGAATTCGAGAGATTTTCGTGAATCATTGCGGGAATCTTATGCGGTTGGGGCGGAAAGGGCAAAAGGGGATGAGTTCTCAATGTGAGCTGATCCACGCCAGGCCCATGACCGCCGCCAGGAAGAGGATGCCGACGATGATCGCGAAAGCCGGGGACAAGAGCGGCCGCCGATGCAAGGCGAACCGCTTTACCAAGGGATCGATTACCAGCGCGAACACGAACGAAAAGCAGAAGATCGCTCCCGGCCACAGGTCGTGCAAGTCGCCCACGACCACCTTGCCGATTCCGAAAACAACCAGTGCCGCGATCGCCAGCTCAACCAGGAAGAACGCGCGCCAGAGAATCTGGTCGAATCCATGAATGCTGCCTGAGCCGGTTGGACGATTGTCATATGCTCGATTCGCCATAGTTCCTGATCTCCGATTGCGGAAAAGAACCGCCGGCGTCCGTGAAAGACGGAGCCCGCGTCAACTCTCCCAAACCAGCTTGAAGCGCAGCCCCGTCAGGCCAAGCTCCTCAACGGCAGCCTTGAACTCCTCTTGCGGATCAACGCTCCACTCCGGGCAGAACATATCGGCCAGCCGTGATTCCGGCACCTTAAAGATTGGATATGACTCCACCCGTTCGCCGCGAAACGCATAACGCGTCGGCGTTACACGCTTGCCCTCGGCAATTAGCCATTCGGAATGCTCTTGGTCAACGCAGTTGACGCAGGCAGTAATGTTCAGGATCTTGAATTCCTGGCCGTCGAAAGGAAGCGGCAGGATCTCGCCGCATCGGACGAATAGTCTATTGATTTTCTCGAAAGCCGAGGGGCTCGCGATAATCGCACCGGGGCCAAGTCGCCAAAAGTCCGGCGCAGGCCGGATAGGATGTGGCACATAGACCGGCGGCGCAACCCACTTTTGCCTCTTTGGGTGGCAGTCAAAGAGGAGCGCGTCAGTACCCCAAATTCCGGGCTGATTGTCCGGCAAAAAAGTCTGGAACTGATTTACGTCGAATTTGATCTGATAAATTCTCATAATGTGTGAATGTGTTGTTTCATCATGGAAAAGAGCCACTTGCGATTTCGAAGCTGAGCTTCTTCAGCGCTGCCAATACGGATGCCTTACTGCCTTGAGCCTTTAACAGAATCTCATCGACCTCGCCATAGTACTCATCGGTGTGGATAGAAGCGTGTTGAGATCCCGGCAGCCAAACCCCATTCTCCGCGGAGTTGATATCAATCTTGTATTTGGCAAGGATCTCCTGAGCCACGGCGGCCCGCGGTTCATTTACTGCGACGATGTGATGGGCTTCATAACCATTGGCGACATTTTGGGCCCGATTGCCGAGGTTGTTGCCAAGTTTTTCGGAGTCGCAGGAATTATGCACCCACACCGCCCCCGCGCCTTGATTCACGAAATACGTATGGTCCTGATCGACCTCGAAGTTGTAAACCGTCACCCCCGCCGGACGCGGATCGGCTATCGCGCTGACGACAGTCGCCTCAGACCCATCGGGCTGCGACAGGCGTTCGCCGGCTGTGAGCTGGCTCGAACCCGTCCAACCGACGCCGACGACGTAAAACGGATGCTCTGGCGTAACGTCAATGGTCTCGTCCGCGCCGCTTGCGTCTTGAATCGTCACGTCTTCCAGCGCATAGGCTGTGTGCTGATACAACGCCAATACCTTTTCTTCCTGAAGCGGCCCATTCGGATCATATTGGCTCCGCGTCAGCACTTTGTCGGCAACCTGAATATCCTGGATCGGCATCTGGCTGAATGAGCCGTCGCTTTGCTTTGCCGTGATCACTTCCGTGCCGGCCACGAAGCAGTTGGAAGCCGCTGCCGCATCTTGATCGAGCTTGGCCTTGACAAGCATCAGAAGCTGTAGCGAGTCCATGAAGATTTGGACCTTGTCAGCGGGTACTCCCAACCAGTCCGCGAGCCTCTTGGCCTGTTGCGCTGCCTCATTGAAGACGAGCACCTCGGCGTAAGTCTCGATAATTCGCGTGGCGGCAATCTTCGCACATTCCGACAACGTTTTCGTGGCCAACAGGTCCAAGGCCGCGCCGGCGATGGTGACGGCCGAGAGCACCTGGATCGATCGCTCAGCCACTTCATGCGTCGTTTCCGCGATCTGGACGACCTCGCCATTATGGTCGACCATCAGGCTGGCGCCGTCGGAGAAGTCATTCAGTGCCGATTGATATCGGCTAAGCTCATTCTTGTTGGGCGAGAGCCCGGCGATCGTAAGCGGTAAAGCATTGATCGCGTTGAGGACATCGGCCTTCGCCTGTGTGGTAATCCATACCGACCGCATGAAGGTGGAGGCTGCGTGAATTGTCGCCGCGACCTGCGTTACGTAGGCATCATACGCCCGATAAATTTTCTCCAGCCCGGCCACTGCGGTGTCGAGCTGCGAATTGGTTGGATTCCCCGACGTAAGACCCTGCACCTGGCCCCCTTCGTCAGCCATTGCCTGCAATACGTTGCCAAGCTTTGATTTGGATGCCAGATAGCTGTTCCAAAGTCCCCTGAGATCGTTGGGGAAAGTCGAAGGGTCGGGAGTCTCGGTGCTGGAGAAATCAGGCGGAACTTTGATGTTCCCGCCTGCGCTAATGACGACGGCCGATTCGTTGCTGCTTGAAATTCCATCGCTGACGTAATAGAGGAATTGGTCGACTCCGGCAAAATGCGAATTGGGCGTGTAGACGAAGCTGCCATCAGGGTTGAAGTTCAAGGTGCCATGCTTCGGCAGCGCTTGGGGATCAACATAATAAGTGATAGCACTGTTGTCGGGATTCACATCGTTCGCACCAATTGCGCCCGCGCCAACACTGATCGGACCGTCGTTGCTGAGAAGCGTGAAATAATCTCCCTTGGTCTGCACCGGCTGGCTGGCGACGGTAATCGCAACATCTGCGTCGCCGGATTCAAGAATCCCGTTGCTGATGGCGTAGGTGAACGTGTCGGTCCCGGAGAAACTTGCATTGGGGGTGTAAGTGAAGCTGCCATCCGCGTTCAGCGAGAGGGTTCCATGGCCCGGATCGGAATGGCTGACAACGCTGATGGGCAATCCCTGCGGGTCAATGTCGTTGGCCAGCACGCCGCCCGCGGCGCTAACCGTCAGGGCGGTGTTCTTCGGCGTGACATACGGCGCATCGGTCCCGTCGATGTTTGCCGGGCCGCTGTCGTCGTCCACGGCGATCGGCGGATCGATCGGCTCCCCCGAGTCAACGTTACTCGGATTCGATTCCTCGATAAGGTCTTGCATCGTCGCCACGTTGCGGTAAGCGACGACGCGGTAGTAATTGTTCTGGCCCGAACCGGACTGCGGATCAGTGTCGGTATATGTAGTCACGCCCGGCAACACGGTGTCGATCGTGTCGAAGTTGCTCCCGTCGCTGGACCATTCGATCTCGACGCCGTCGTAGGTTGTCGCGTTGTTGGTCCAGGTGAGAGTCTCCGTGCCGGCGTCGTTGTCGGCAGTGACGCTTAAGCCGCTGGGGGCGGCGGGAACCGGATCCTCCGCGGTGTTGGAGAATACAGGATTTCCGCTGCCGATGTACGAGCCGACTTTGTAGACGCAGTCGGTGTGCGCTGGTTCGCTCGTGTCCACATACGACGTCACATCCGCACCGACCTGGGCGATCTGCACAAACGCTCCGCCGTTCGTGGAGCGTTGGATGACAAAGCCATCTTCATTATTCGGCGTGTTATCCCAGAGCAGGCGTGCGCCGGAGCTTTGATCGTTGCTGAAGGGCGTGACGCTAAGGTTGGCCGGGGCGGCGGGAGCGCCCGTCGAGGGCACGCCGGAAATGTTCACATTAGCGGCAGCGGGCAGGCCGGGCGTGACGGGCATCGACGCGCCGGGGCTGGAGGGCTCGACTGTCGCGGTGACGATCGTATTGCCATCGCCGGGATTGCCTTCAATGGGATTAACGGAGAAATACGTCGCGAACTGGCCGGCGGGAATCGTGACCGCAGGCGACGAACCGGAAATGGCGTTTCCCGAAGCATCCGAGAGCGCATAGTTTCCACCGATTGTCGCTGTGCCGCCGAGCGAGAGCGGAACCGTCAGTGCCGAGGAGAGATTGCTCGCCGTGGTACGCGTGACGACAAACCGTCCCGGATCGAGCGTAGTCTCGGCGGCGCTGGAATCGGGCGCGGCGATGTTGACCGTCGGGCGCTGAACGGTGACCGAGACGTTATCCAGAGCGAAGCCGTTGACGCCGGAAGCGCCGGGCGCGGTGAAGGCGATGGTTTCGGTGGTTCCGCTGACCGGAATCGGGACGCTCAGGTGGTAGATCGAATCCGGCAAATTGGATGAGCCGCAACCGCAGAAGCCAAAGCCGCTTTGGTCATTGTCGTGATCGACAAAGCTCGGGGCGGCTCCGGTTCGCGCCGGATAAGACCCGTTGGGCTGCCCGATTCCGCCGAATTGCTGGCTCGGCGAATTGGTGGGCGAGTTGGCGAAATTGGTATTCAGTACCGTCGTGCCGTTTGCCGTAACGGAAAAACTCGGGCCGCCGCTGTTGCCTTGCCATGTGTTGAGCACGTACAAGTCAAAACTCAGCGTGCCCTGATAGGCGTCGGCGGGAAGGTTCGAGAGCGTGAGGGTCGCTCCGCCGGCCCCAAGCCGTCCCAGCAGATGATTGGGGCTTTGTTGACCCGACGTGGCCGCGTCGACGATCGTCGAAGTAGTCGACCACTCGGACCCCACCGTTCCTTCAAAAGTACTCGACTCGATGGTTTGAGTGAACGGCGCGGGGCCGCCGCTGGTCAAAGTGCCGCTCGCCGCTGCCGATACCCCGGCGGAGTTGAAGGCGGTGACTTGGTAAAGGTACGACCCACCCGCCGTGATTCCGCTATCCGAGGCGCTGGTTGCATTGGCAGCCGCGTCCGGGAGGCTGGTCCAGGTCGAGCCGCCATCGGCCGAACGCTGGAGGTGGAATCCCTGTTCGTCGTTCGAATTGTCCTGCCAGAACAATACATCCGAGGTGCTCGATAAAGCATTGGCCGACAACGCCGTAGGCGCACTGGGGACGTCGACTGATGTCGTCGCCTGGGCGACGGCCGAGTAGGTCGCGATGCCGTTGAAATCGCCGCGGATGCGGAATTGATACTGCGTGGCCGGGGTCAAACCCGTCACCGGATAGACATCTGGATTTGACTGCAAAGGGATGGGCGTGGTGATCGTGTGAAAGTTCTTGTCGTCCGGCCCCTGTTCTTCGAACTCAACGTTATGCCCGTGAGGCGCTGTGATGGTCAGATCGATTTCGGTCGAGGAAACAACCTGGGCGGTCAGGGTCGGAGTGGAATCGGAGACCGTAATATCCGCCGTATCGCTGAGGTCATCGACGGATGCGGTGACGATGTCGGAATCGGGACCTACCTCCGGCGCGGTATAGAGTCCGTTCTGGTCAACCTTACCGTCGCCGTCGTCCGACCAGGAAAAGTTTGGCTGATTTACCATCGGCGCCCCGAATTGGTCGAGTGCCTGCGCCGAAAGCTGCGTGGTCTGCCCCGGGGCCACGGTGGGCGACGCCGGGGTCACGACCATATCGCTTTGGATCTGACCAACCGTGAGGTTGGCGCTGCTGGTGACAGAATCGCCGGCCGAGTCGGTGATCGTTGCGGTGAACGTGTAGGTTACGGCGGCGGAGAGGTCGGCGGTGTCATCTTTGGAGTCATTGTCGCCATTTTGCTCGAACGTTACGCCGCTGCCGCCGGTGGCCGACCATTGATAGGATAGATCGCTTTCCCCTTCGAGCTCGTCCCCAAGAACGCTGAGTGAAACCGTCGTTCCATCGTCGGACAGGTCCGCAGAGGCCGCCTGGGCGACGGTCGGCGGCGGCTCGGCGACCGTCGCATTGCTGATCGTGATGGGGGAGCTGTAATTAATGCCGGAAATCTGGACGGTGATCGGGAATTCATCGACAGTTTCGTACCTATGGGTGCCGCTGACATCGAAGCCGCCCAGAGGATCGCCGGTGATGACGCCGGTCGAGACGCCGCCGTCTCCCCAGTCGATGCTCGCGGTGTAATTGGAGGCGGCGGCCGAGGGATTCGGATCGAAAAAGGTCGCCACCTCGGCGTTAAACGCCTGCCCCGCGGTGGCGTTGACATCAACGCCGTCGGCGGAGGAGACTTCCGCGGAACTGTCGCCGGTTGCGATGGAATAGGGAGAGCGAACCACGGTTACATCGAACAATTCGCCGCCGACCGGCGACGGGATCGCGTAGGTATTTGTCCCCAGTACATTAAAGCTTCCGCCGCCATTGGAAACGACAATTCCGGGGCTGGTTTGGCCATCGCCCCAGGAGATCGTGGCGATATAGCTGGAGGCGGGGGCACCGGGAATTGCATCGGTGAACGATGCGACCAGCGCCGAAAAAGGTTCGCCGGCGACCGCATCGATTGGCGCCCCGGTGACGGTCACGGGATTGGTGATAACGAGGGTCGCTGACTGGTTCACCGAAGCGGCGCTCGCCTGGACCGTCACCAATTCCGGATTACCGGGAGCTGTGAACAATCCACCGGGTGTGATCGTTCCGTCGCCGACGGTAACCGCCCAGGAGAACGTCGGCTGGCTCGCAAGATTATTACCAAACTGGTCGAGGCCGGTCGCGGCAAATTGGACGTTGGAGCCTTCATAAGCCGAGCCGGACGCCGGCGTCAGGACGATGCTCGTCAAAGTCTGACTAACCGTGACGGTGACGCTGCTTGTCGTGGAGAGCCCGCCGGTATCGGTGATGGTGACCTGAAAGGTGTACGTGCCAGCTTTGGTGAAAGTGGCCGTGACGTTCTTGGCAGCGTTGGTCCCGTTGGAACTGAAGGTGACCGGTGCGGGCGGTGTGCCCGTTGTGGCCCAGGTGTAAACGAGATTGCTCTCGCCGGCATCATCGGCCCCGAGCACGCTCAGTGCCGCGATCGTGCCGATCACCGTGCTCGGCGCGGCCGTGGCAATGGTGGCCACCGTGGGAACGGCATTGCTGATGGTCACCGAGGCGGCGCCGTTAACGGAACTGCTGGTCGCCTCGATGGTTGCGCTTCCGCTTGCGCCAGGCGAAGTGTAGACGCCCGTGGAACTGTTGACGGTGCCAACGCCGGTTGGAACGGACCAAGTGAATGTCGGCTGAGTTGTAAGTGGGTTGCCAAATTGATCGTTGGCGACGGCCGCGAAGGTTTGGTTCTGATTCTCGTTGATTGTTGCCGTGGCGGGTGTGACGACGATGCTGGTGAGCGTCTGACTGACGGTGACCGTGACGCTGGTTGTTGTGGAGAGCCCGCCGGGGTCGGTGATGGTGGCCTGGAGGGTGTACGTGCCGGCTTTGGTGAACGTGGCGGTCGCGTTCTTGGCGGCGTTGGTTCCATTGGCGCTGAAGGTAACCGCCGCCGGAGGCGTGCCCGTGGCGGCCCAGGTGTAGGTGAGATTGCTCTCGCCGCCGCTGTCCGCGCCCAGCACGCTGAGCGCGGTCGTCGTGCCGGTGACGGGATTGGACGTGGCGGCCGCGGCCGTGGCGACCGTCGGGGCGACGTTGATGACCGTCACCGTATCATCAGGAAGGAACGCGGCGGAGGCGAAATCGTTGTTGTAGACGGCGAGGTTGGTGTCGGCGGAGCCGACGACGACGACGCTGCCGTCGGGGCGGAGCACGATGCCGCTGCCGACGGAGTAGGCGACACCGACTCCCACGACGGCTTTGCCGGCAACGCCGAAGGTGGAGTCAAGCGATCCCGCCGAGGTGTACTTGGCGATTGCGAAGTTCTCGGCATTGGTGGCAGAGTAGGTGTAGCCGCCCACGTAAATCGCCTTGGGCGGACCGTTGGGGTTGGCCGGATCGGATTGGATCGTGAGGGCCGATCCGTAGTCGCTGCCGCCAAAGTCGGTTTGCGTGATGCCGCCGGCGCCGAAGGAGCTGTCCAGCCCCGAGCCGTTGGCCAGATAGCGGGCCACGCAGAAGTTGGAGCCACCGGTGGCGCCGTACAGGGAGCCGGCAAGGAGGATGTTGCCATCGCCCTGGATCGCCAAGCCGATGTTGTTGTTGTAGCTGTTGGTGCTGAGGGCTGTAGCAATCTTGCCGGTCCCAGATCCGAAGTTGGTGTCGAGCGTGCCGTTGGCGTTGTAGCGGGCCAGGGCCAGTCCGTAGCCAGTGGAGGAGTTGTAGTCCGAGCCGGCGACAACGATGGTGCCATAGTTGGAATTGGAGGTCGAGGTACCGGAGTAGTCGATGGCGACCGCATACCCGCTGACGGTGATACCGGAGCCGAAGTTGGTGAGGACTTCGCCGTTGGTGCCGAACGTGGTGTCCAAAGCGCCGGACGTCGTGTATCGCGAGATCGCAAACTGTCCGTTGTCGTATCCGGCAACGACGATCTTCCCATCACTCTGAAGGGCTATGCCTGACCCGTAGGCACTGGCGTTGCTGCCGGTGCCGAAGCTGGTGGTGAGTTTGCCCGCCGTGCCAAAGGTCGTGTCGAGCACGCCGGCGCCGGTGTAGCGGGCGAGGGCGAAGTTGTTGTTGCTGTAGCCGGCGACGTAGATGTAAGTCGGCGCGCCGTTGGGATTATTCGGGTCGGCCTGGAGGACGACCGCCCTGGCCTGGTCGTTCGATCCGAAGTCAGTGATCGTCTTTCCGCTGGTTCCAAAGGTGCTGTCGAGCGTGCCGTTGGTATTGTAACGGACCAGAGCAAAGTTGTTGTTGGTGGTGCCGACCACGACGGTCTTGCCGTCCCCCTGCACGGCGGCGGCGTAGCCGTAATCGCTGGTGGAGCCTAGATCCGTAGTGACTAGCCCCGTTCCGCCGAAAGCGCTGTCGAGATTGACCACCGCCGAGTAGGTCCCGACCTGGTCGGTGGCGGTGGCGCTGATCGTATAGGTGTTGGGGCCGACCGCGTAAGTGTGCGACTCGCTTGAGGGATTGCCGCTGTACGTGACGATGTCGGGGCTGCTCTGCGTGCCGTCGCCCCAGTTGATGGCCCATGAGGTGATCGTCTCGGTCCCGACTTCGGAGCCGGCGAGATTGAGGGTATAGCTGCTTCCCTCCATGGCGCTGGCGGCCCGGCTGACCAGCAGAGCGGGCGATATGTGGGCGACGGCCTGGCTCAGCGTCGTGCTGAAGTTGCCCACATCATCAGTGGCAGTGACCGTCACCGTGTAAGTGCCGGCCGTGTTGTAGACGTGACCTCCGTAATCCGACCAGAAGTTGGTGCCGTTCGTGTGAGAAGGCGCAGGCAGGGATTGAGTGGCTGAGCCATCGCCCCAGTTGACGGTGAAAGCGCTTACCGTGTGCGATGCATTAGCTTCGGTGGCCGAGGTCGAAAGGGAAAAGTACGACCCTTCCGACGTCCCGCCGCAAGAGTACATGCTGGCAGCCAGCGTCGGAGCAACGTGGTTGACGGTGATCGAGCCGACCCCGCTCACGGAGCCGCTCGCAGCTTTAATGGTCGCGCTACCGGAGGCTGCGGGCGTATAAATTCCTGAAGCATTGATTGATCCGCTTCCCGCAAGAACAGACCAAGTGAATGTCGGCTGAGTTGTAAGTGGGTTGCCAAATTGATCGTTGGCGACGGCCGCGAAGGTTTGGTTCTGATTCTCGTTGATTGTTGCCGTGGCGGGTGTGACGACGATGCTGGTGAGCGTCTGACTGACGGTGACCGTGACGCTGGTTGTTGTGGAGAGCCCGCCGGGGTCGGTGATGGTGGCCTGGAGGGTGTACGTGCCGGCTTTGGTGAACGTGGCGGTCGCGTTCTTGGCGGCGTTGGTTCCATTGGCGCTGAAGGTAACCGCCGCCGGAGGCGTGCCCGTGGCGGCCCAGGTGTAGGTGAGATTGCTCTCGCCGCCGCTGTCCGCGCCCAGCACGCTGAGCGCGGTCGTCGTGCCGGTGACGGGATTGGACGTGGCGGCCGCGGCCGTGGCGACCGTCGGGGCGACGTTGATGACCGTCACCGTATCATCAGGAAGGAACGCGGCGGAGGCGAAATCGTTGTTGTAGACGGCGAGGTTGGTGTCGGCGGAGCCGACGACGACGACGCTGCCGTCGGGGCGGAGCACGATGCCGCTGCCGACGGAGTAGGCGACACCGACTCCCACGACGGCTTTGCCGGCAACGCCGAAGGTGGAGTCAAGCGATCCCGCCGAGGTGTACTTGGCGATTGCGAAGTTCTCGGCATTGGTGGCAGAGTAGGTGTAGCCGCCCACGTAAATCGCCTTGGGCGGACCGTTGGGGTTGGCCGGATCGGATTGGATCGTGAGGGCCGATCCGTAGTCGCTGCCGCCAAAGTCGGTTTGCGTGATGCCGCCGGCGCCGAAGGAGCTGTCCAGCCCCGAGCCGTTGGCCAGATAGCGGGCCACGCAGAAGTTGGAGCCACCGGTGGCGCCGTACAGGGAGCCGGCAAGGAGGATGTTGCCATCGCCCTGGATCGCCAAGCCGATGTTGTTGTTGTAGCTGTTGGTGCTGAGGGCTGTAGCAATCTTGCCGGTCCCAGATCCGAAGTTGGTGTCGAGCGTGCCGTTGGCGTTGTAGCGGGCCAGGGCCAGTCCGTAGCCAGTGGAGGAGTTGTAGTCCGAGCCGGCGACAACGATGGTGCCATAGTTGGAATTGGAGGTCGAGGTACCGGAGTAGTCGATGGCGACCGCATACCCGCTGACGGTGATACCGGAGCCGAAGTTGGTGAGGACTTCGCCGTTGGTGCCGAACGTGGTGTCCAAAGCGCCGGACGTCGTGTATCGCGAGATCGCAAACTGTCCGTTGTCGTATCCGGCAACGACGATCTTCCCATCACTCTGAAGGGCTATGCCTGACCCGTAGGCACTGGCGTTGCTGCCGGTGCCGAAGCTGGTGGTGAGTTTGCCCGCCGTGCCAAAGGTCGTGTCGAGCACGCCGGCGCCGGTGTAGCGGGCGAGGGCGAAGTTGTTGTTGCTGTAGCCGGCGACGTAGATGTAAGTCGGCGCGCCGTTGGGATTATTCGGGTCGGCCTGGAGGACGACCGCCCTGGCCTGGTCGTTCGATCCGAAGTCAGTGATCGTCTTTCCGCTGGTTCCAAAGGTGCTGTCGAGCGTGCCGTTGGTATTGTAACGGACCAGAGCAAAGTTGTTGTTGGTGGTGCCGACCACGACGGTCTTGCCGTCCCCCTGCACGGCGGCGGCGTAGCCGTAATCGCTGGTGGAGCCTAGATCCGTAGTGACTAGCCCCGTTCCGCCGAAAGCGCTGTCGAGATTGACCACCGCCGAGTAGGTCCCGACCTGGTCGGTGGCGGTGGCGCTGATCGTATAGGTGTTGGGGCCGACCGCGTAAGTGTGCGACTCGCTTGAGGGATTGCCGCTGTACGTGACGATGTCGGGGCTGCTCTGCGTGCCGTCGCCCCAGTTGATGGCCCATGAGGTGATCGTCTCGGTCCCGACTTCGGAGCCGGCGAGATTGAGGGTATAGCTGCTTCCCTCCATGGCGCTGGCGGCCCGGCTGACCAGCAGAGCGGGCGATATGTGGGCGACGGCCTGGCTCAGCGTCGTGCTGAAGTTGCCCACATCATCAGTGGCAGTGACCGTCACCGTGTAAGTGCCGGCCGTGTTGTAGACGTGACCTCCGTAATCCGACCAGAAGTTGGTGCCGTTCGTGTGAAGAAGCGCAGGCAGGGATTGAGTGGCTGAGCCATCGCCCCAGTTGACGGTGAAAGCGCTTACCGTGTGCGATGCATTAGCTTCGGTGGCCGAGGTCGAAAGGGAAAAGTACGACCCTTCCGACGTCCCGCCGCAAGAGTACATGCTGGCAGCCAGCGTCGGAGCAACGTGGTTGACGGCCACGGCCTGCGCGGCGTTGCCCGTTGCATTTGTGCTGTCCGTCGCAATAGCCGATATGGCGTAATTGTTCGGTCCGGCGGTATATGTGTGCGACTCGCTCGAAGGGTTGCCGCTGTAGTTGACGATGTCCGGAGTGCTTTGGGTACCGTCCCCCCAATTGATCGACCAACTCGAAATCGTGCCGGTCGTGCTGGAGGCGGTGAGGTTCAGCGCGTACGGCGAAGATTCGTTGACGGACGGTGCGCCGCTCGCCGAAGCGGTGACGGTAAGAAAAAGCCGCCGCTCCAGTTGTTCGGCAACGAAGTGAGCAGCCTCACGCGCGCGATTTGAACCCCTTGAGTTTGGGTTAACGGATCCGCAATTGCCGACGCGAGCGCGAAAATTTCCGCCCACCAATTGAAAACACCGCCATGTTCGATCCTCCACCCAGATGAGATGTTTAAGAGGGGCTTGCGGAGACGCCTCGAGATGCCCGCCCCACGTATGAGGCGGAATTTAACTTTCCGACCGTGAGAAATGCAAGCGCAAAAAAAGAATTTCAATACATCCTCCCGCTTGAATCGCGATTCGGTAGGCCACTCGTTGCGCATCTGAGGGAAGTTCACATTCTCCAGGCACGTATGATGAGAGCGGACTCAACTTGTCGTGCTCAACCGTGCGGCGACGAGCAGAGTGTCGCGATCGTTGCGCAAGTTGCGCATCTGTATCTTCCGAGGAATTGGAATACGAGTTCATCGCTCGATATGATCTGTGGTCAGCGTTCAATTCCTGGCGACCAAATGACATGCCATTCCGAATCGTATGGAGGGGCCGCAGATGGAAAACCGTCATGGGACGATCGTTTATCGGGTATTGTATGCCCAGGCAATTTATGGCGAGCCGGAGAAGCGTGCGGTGGTGGACTCCCTCGACAATAATTATCTCGTCTCGGGCCCCAAAACCTTGGAATTCGAGCGGCGGGTGTCGGAACTGTTCGGCAAGAAGCACGGCATCGCGGTCAACTCAGGTTCGTCAGCAAACTTACTTGCAATCTCCGCATCCGGCTTGCCGCCCGGTTGTGAGGTAATCACTCCGGCCTGCACATTCTCCACCACTGTTTCGCCAATTATTCAACTTGGGTTTGTGCCGGTGTTCGTTGACTGCTCATTTGGCACGTATGTAGTGGATCCGGCCGACGTTGAAGCTGCGATCACCCCGCGAACGGGCGCGATCGTTGTGCCTCAATTGTGCGGCAGCGTTTGCGAAATTGATCGGCTACGAGAGGTCGCCGATCGGCACCGAATCTGGCTCATCGAAGACTGCTGCGACGCAATCGGCCCGCGACTGCACGGGAAGGCCGCTTCGATCCATAGCGACGTAACAACCACATCATTCTACGGATCTCACCTCATCACGACAATGGGGTGTGGCGGAATGATCCTCACCGATCACGACGCGGTGTCTCGTAAGGCGATAGCGCTTCGAGATTGGGGCCGGCTTGGCGACGACCGTGAAAATTTCAACTTACGGTTCTCATGCGAGTTGGACGGATTCGAGTATGACGCAAAGTCTGTTTATCTGGAACTCGGATATAATTTTCGGCTTTCCGAGGCCGCCGCCGCCTTCGGACTTAAGCAGTTGGATCGTCTGCCCGCCTTCCGCGCTGCGCGCGAAAGCAATTTTCGGCGGTTATTGAGTTACTTCCGCGCCTATGACAAGTGGTTTCATCAGCCGCGCTTGATTGAGGGGGCAGAATCCACCTGGCTCGCATTTCCGCTGACGTTTCGAGAGAGCTGCCCATTTTCGCGAAGAACATTATTAGAGCACCTGGAGGAGCGTGGAATCCAAACCCGCGTGTTCTTTTCGGGGAACATCACACGTCATCCCGCGTTCCGCGATCGCCGTTTTTTGATCCATTCGAAGCTCGTAAATTCCGACGCCATTATGAGGGGTGGCTTTCTTCTGGGTTGTCATCCGGGGTTAGACGAAAGCTCTCTCAATTATATGATTCGGTCATGCGATGAATTTCTATCAATGCGAGGGTGACGTTTCGTGAGTTCGAAGTCTACATTAGCGGCGGATGATCTGATCGCGTTTGAACGCGAGATCGCTGATTTTTTCGGCCAGAGGCGCATTTTGGCGCCGGTGCATTTATCCAGCGGAAACGAACTGCAACTCATTGAAATTTTTCAGAAGCATGTAGGACCGAACGACTGGGTCGTGTCCACTTGGCGAAGCCATTACCATGCACTCCTGCACGGAATTGAGCCAACTTGGCTTCGCGACGAAATCCTCGCAGGACGTAGCATGTACATTCAGAATCCGGCGCGGCGATTTCTGAGCTCCTCGATTGTCGGCGCCGGCATCCCCATGGCTGTTGGAATCGCGCTAGCCATAAAGCGATTGCAGCAACCAGAGTACGTATGGTGCTTCGTTGGCGATATGGCCGCGAGTATCGGGATTTTTGCAGAAAACCTCAGGTTTGCACAAGGTCATGATCTCCCTGTAACATTCGTTATCGAAGACAACGGCGTCTGCGTTGGTGTTCGAACTGCATCGGTATGGGGCAGCGCAGATAAGTTCGATGAGTCCTGCATGCCTTTTCCGCGTGAGCCAAAAGTCGTTTATTACCGGTACGTCCAATCCGTGTATCCACATACGGGAAGCGACCAATGGGTGCAGTTCTGATGTTGCCGCCGCCGACGCCTTATAGCCGTGAGATCACTCGTGGAACCGAGTTGCTTCTGCAAGACCCGCGCACCGTATTCATCAGCCAGAGTCTTTTTGGGGCAAATGGCCTGGCGCGTTCCCTGGCGATCGTGCCACCCACAAGACGGGTCGATGTGCCGGTATTTGAGGAAACTCAGCTGGGAATGTCGATCGGTATGGCGCTCGCCGGCCTGAGACCCGTAACCGTTTATACTCGCATGAATTTTTTGCTTCTGGCCATGAATCAGTTGGTCAACCAATTGGACAGATTGCCGGACGCAGGCGGCGGATGGACAGCAAAACTGTTGATCCGCGTTGTCGTGGGAGCGTCGCAGCCGCTATTTCCCGGCCCGCAACATACCGGGGATTTCACCGACGCGATCGAGAAAATGCTTCGGCACGTGCGAGTTGAGCGACTTCGCGAGCCGACGGAGGTTTTGCCGGCATATGAACGATATCTTGCGCTTCCAGAACCAGCATTAATGGTCGAGTACGGGGATCTGTACTGATACACGCTAACTACGCAATCGGACCAGGAAATCGCTTTGCATGTTTCGGAATGCCTTCGTAACCGGAGCCGCTGGATTCGTCGGCTCGCACTTAGTTCGGCGTCTTGAAGGCGCCGGCGTCCACGTAAGCACCCTCAGGAGGAAAGATCAATTCCCAACCTCGGGGCACTTCGATGTAGTTTTTCACCTTGCCGCGGAACTCCAGCAGACAAGCCGCATGTTCGAGACCAATGTGCTCTTCACTCATCAGGTATTGAGTCAAATCGACTACGGTAAGTGCGTCATTGTCGGATCGTCGTCAGAGATTGGTTATAAGGCCACGGCGATGTCAGAAAAAGATCGGCCAGATCCCCGTACATTTTACGCGGGAACCAAGGCGGCTGCCACAATGTTATCCTTGGGATATGCCCGCGAATTTGATGCTGACATCTGCGTTATTCGACCGTTTTCCTTGTATGGCCCGAATGACCGGCCATATCGGCTGATATCCCGAATTGCCGAGTGTGTGCGACGGTGCGCCACACTGACGCTATCCGGTGGCGTGCACGATTGGATTTTTATCGAAGACTTCATAGATAGCCTAATCCAAATTGGTTCGGCGCCAAGGGCGAGAACGCAAGGAGACGTTATCCACGTAGGAACTGGCATGGCAAGCACCAATATCGAGGTTGTGCTTGCGAGCAAACGACTGACCGGGGTCGATTTCCCGGTCATTCTAAAACCGAATTGTGAACGATTCGATCCGGAGCAATGGGTGGCATCAACTGCTTATGCGAGGGACTACTATGGTATAGCGGCATTAACCTCGCTCGACCATGGCCTCAGGGCAACTTTCCGAGCTGCCGGCGTTGACGTGACCTAGTGCGCCAAGCTGCAGAATTATTCTGGCACGATCATAGTACCGCGAAGGCTGGACCCGATGATGAACATCAGTAGGAACGTTGAACTTGGATCCACGACATTAAAACTTTTGCCTTAAAAGAGCATATTTTCGATACGGTTCGCGGCGCGTTGGTTGCGATTCACAGCGAACCTTCTATCGACTGATCGGGCGAACCCGGACTTTTCGAAGAAATCTCACTCTGAATGCTGAGCGCGCTCGCGTTTGCGAATTCGATCGAACGACGCCACATGGTGCGGAAGGCTTCCTCCAGTTTCCGAGTATAGGCCGGTTCATCGCATAGCGATGAACAGAGTAACTGCCGGCGCAGTCCTTTTCGGATTGTTACAAGAGCTCTCGAATCGAACACGAGATCCTTTGCGATCTGTATGTACTCAGCGGGCGATGACGCGATGAAATTCTCAAGTCCAACGGCTGATAAAAGGCTGACTCCGATTCGCGACCGGCTCGTATTGCCGGCGAGCGTAATCACAGGAACACCCATCCACATTGCGTCCAGTGTCGTTGTACCGCCGTTGTGGGGAAAAGGATCTAGCGCGACATCAATATGGCCATACATCGAAAGATAATTAAATAGAGGAAGTCGACCTATAGCTGTGACGGAAGCGCGGAGCTTTGGGTCGTCTGCGATCACCGCAGCCAATCCGGCTGGGAGGACGCCGGAAGATGGACCAGTCACGAGCAATCGAGCATCTGGACACTCCCGTAGAGCGCGATCCACAGCCGTGAGACCGCATCACTTATTTTAATCGGCCGCGCAAGGCATCCGAATGTGAAGCGGCGCGGAGTTTCATTGCGGCGAATCGGATCGAGGGCGATCGAATGAGGGCGGTAACAGCACATACTACCTGGCAATCGCACGAGCTTTTCGACGTGAAGGGATTCGTTCAAGCCAGGTGGATCCATGTAATGATCCGTCAGACGGTAATCCATCGTCTCAAGGCCGCACGTGTGGATATAGCCGAAGTGCGTAATCTGTATAGGTGCTGGCTTTAGCGCGAACACTAGAATGAGCCGGTTTGCGCAATGGCCAGCGAGATCGATCAATAAATCGATGTGATCGCTTCGCACCAAGTCGGCGACCTTCTCTGGCGCGAGGCGATGCACGTCTCGCCAATTGGGACATATCTCCGCAAGCCGGTTAGTCATCGAGTCAGGGCGAGCAACATCCGCGTAGCAGAAGATCTCAAAGGAGCTCCTATCGTGATAAGTCAATATAGGTTCAACAAGCAAAGCGATCGGATGAAGTCGAAAATCGGGGGAGACGTACCCGATGCGGAGTTTCCGCCTCGCGTCGCGTTCAACGTTAAGTGGTCGGACAATTGGAGGACGAAATCCAGCGGCGTGACAGGACGCCCACTTCTGATGTTCCTTGAAAAGCTCGATAGGGGTTATGGCCGGGTCGTGATTCAGCGTGTAGAGAAGATCGCTGTGCCAACGCGGTGAATTTGGCCGCAAGCCGAGGGCTTGGCGATGACAAGAAACGGCCGCCCCAACATCTCCTAGCTCCGTGTACAGCTGAGCAAGCGAACGATACGCCTCTGGGTATGAGGGCCAGAGATGCAGAGCAATTTTGTGTTCCGCAAGGGCCTCGACGAAGTTTCCCAACAGCCGGAGCCCATTGCCAAGATGATTATGTGCCTCTGCATAGTGTGGGCGAATCAAAATCGCTTGACGATACGCCCCGCACGCTGCTTCGTATTGTCCGGCCGCTTCGAGCGCGACGCCGAGGTTGTTATGCGCTTCCGGCCAGTTGGGACTCAGTGCGACGGCCTCGCGCAGGCGTTCGATCGATTCCCGGCCTCTCCCGCTCATGCCGAGGACCGCGCCCAGGTCGCTCCGCACCACGGCCGAGGTCGGATTTGCGGCAGCCGCCCGCTGCAACAGGCTAATCCCGTCGTCATTTCGTTGTGTCTGGAAAAGAAGCATTCCGAGCAAATGAAGCGCTCGTGGATGCGTCGGTACGCGATCGAGTATCGATCGATAAATCTTCTCAGCGGCTTTCAGGTCACCTGACTTGTGTGAGGCAATAGCGCGATCGAGCGATTTGCTAGCCAGCGGATCGTCGGCCGGGAACGAAATCGCCATTCGAAGAAAGAATAATCGAGCCAGCGGCAGAAAACGAAAACAAGTGCAGAATGTTCAAGGTCGCCCCGCACATTCGTTCAACCACGAACTCAGGCGCTCGTAGTCAACCGGCTTTTGAAAGACGGCGTCGGGGTGAAGCCGGGGGGCATCGACCATTTGCTGCCAGTCGGAGGCGCCGGTGGTGATCGCTACGCGGATGGGGAGATTCTTTTGGCGAATGTGCTCGAGAATCGAGCTTCCGTTTCCGTCGGGCAGCATCAAGTCCAGGATCACGCAGAGTGGAGCCGGAGACAGAAGCTTCAGGGCTTCTTCGATGGTCGTGGCCTGGACCGCTTGGAAACCGCTCAAACGCATCAATGCAACCAGCGCCATGCGGCTGGAGCGGTCGTCTTCGACAATCATCACCTGCGGTCTTTCCGACATCAAAGCCCCGTCTCCTCCACCCAAAGTTTTTGACCGGGGGTGTTTATGCCCGCCCTGCCTACACCGGACACAGCGGGAATCTAATCGGATCGCTGGTACGGCGCGAGCGCCCAAATTAGAGAAAAATTTGAGCCCAACCGTTTTTGATGGGAAGATGGGGGATTTGCTCGCGAGAAGCGAAGACTTTTCTCAATCCTCGACGTGTTCGAGAACGGGGATGCTGACGCCTCTTGGCGTCGGGGTCGCTTGAGGCTGATCCGGATCGGGAATTTCGGAAAAGGTTCGCACCATCGCGATTTCGTCGCACCCGTTGCGTTTGGGACAGCGAACGCAATCGCTCCAGACCTTCAGCGGCAATGCCTCCTTGGCGACGACCTCGAATCCCATCTTTTCGAAAAAAGCCTGCTCGTAAGTCAGAGCCATCAGGCGGCGGATTCCCAGCCGCCGGGATTCGTCCAGGGACCATTCGACCAGTTGCCGCCCGATTCCCCTTCCGATGTGCCCTTCGGCGACCGCGAGGGAGCGCACTTCCGCCAGATCGGCCCAGATGATCGTCACCCCAACGCAACCGAGCAGCGTGTCGTCCTCTTCATACACCCCGAAATCGCGTAAATCCTCATAGAGCTGCGCGTAACTCTTGAAGAGCATGCGGCCCCGCGAGGCATGGGTGTTGATGATCTGCTCAATGGCAGGAACGTCGTGGATGGTAGCGGATCGAATCATCGCAAATGACTTGGACAATCCCAGCCGGTCGTCATTACTTTTGGCCGCTGTCCCGCAGGGCAGCGTTGTCACCGTTCGGGAATGATAGCAGAGAATTGGTGCTTTGGTGCAACGGCTGGGCTGTTCGCGAATTATTCACCAGTTCGTACGGCGCGTGTCTAACGGATAAGCTATTGCCGCACCCGGAGCCGCGCCTGCCTGGGTAGGGTCATTGGAGTCGAAATGGGTCGTCGGCTGATCATGCATCATCGTCTGCGAATGGGCGCGCCAAAGAGCCGCGCACGCAGTGAGCGGGATCTTTTGGTCTGGTTCCTTGCCGAAGAGCAATCCCGCTTATTTCGTGCGCGGCTCCGTGGTCTTTCGAATGCGCTCAGAACAGGGCTCCTGATCGCCTTAGTTCTGAGCTTCGTTCCGCGTTCGGCCTTTTGCGCCGACGAGACCCGGCCTTCGTTGGTTCCCTGGACCAACGTCACATCAAATGTCGGCGGAGACAAATGGGGATTCGCCGGCGTCACAACCATGGTCGCCGTCCCTGATTCCGACACGGTCATTGCCGGCATCAGCGAGCATGGGCTCTGGGCTACCCGCGATAACGGAAAAACCTGGAAGCCGCTCGGTGAGAAAGACGCGCTTCCCATCAAGAATCGCCCTTATCAGATCATCTTCGATCCCAAGGATCCGAAGACATTCTGGGAAAGCGGCAGTTACGGTCCCGGCGTATTTCAAACCACCGACGCCGGGCAGACATTTCGGCGACTGGGGATCATTGAAAACGTCGATGGGCTCGGAGTCGATTTCACTGATCCGCAACGGAAGACGATCGTGGCCGGCCTTCATGAGCGCGAGCGAAGCGTTCAGAAATCGACTGACGCCGGACAAACCTGGCAACAGATCGGGGACAAGCTTCCCGACAAGACGAATTTTTCCAACGATGTGCTCGTTTTCGATGCCAACACCTATCTCTGTAATGCTGCCGGCTGGAAACAGGAGAATGGGCATCCCCTGGCATTCGGCATCTTTCGCACCGCCGACGGCGGCAAGTCCTGGACGAAAACATCCGACACCGGCCCCAGCGGGCCGCCTCTCGTCGCCTCCGACGGGGCGATTTACTGGCAGACGCTCTGGGACGGCGGGCTGGTCAAGAGCGTCGATCACGGACTGACCTGGCAAAAGCTCACCGGCCCCGTCAAAAGCAATCCAATCGAAATCAGCGACGGCAAACTGGCCGCGGCCGTCGATGCCCAGCTCATGATCTCAGGGGACGGCGGAAAGACCTGGGCCAAATCGGGAGAGCCAATCCCCTGGAAGCCGAGCGGCATCATTTACAGCGACAAAACCCGCTCGATTTACGCCTGGCGCTCGACCGAGGCGAGGGAAGAGAATGTGATCGTCCGATGGGAAGTGCAATAGGGAAACGATGAAGTAGGAACGATGAACGATGAACTGGGAAACGAGAAACGATGAAGGATTGACGTTTATCGTTCATCGTTCGCACTTCATCGTTTCCCCTTGATCGTTCATCGTTCATCGTTCACACTTCATCGTTTCCCTATGCCTAATCTGATTCTTTCGAAAATGCTGGATCGTCTGTTTGCCGCCATGGTGAACGGGCCGAGTCTCAACTGCCGGCCGCATGCGAGCCGCCAGCGCATCGATCTGACGCATCTCGGCCGGCTGGCGGATCTCTCGCCGGAGGAGGTGTTGCGGGGAATTCTCGCCGATTCACACCAGGTGACGTTGCGGGGCAAAGTCGCGCCGCCGAAGCATCCGCCTCAGAAAGGCCGCGGGCGGGCGAGATCACGACAACCCGAACAATCAGTCGCACCCGATTCGACTGGTCAGAGCGAAATTGAAAACAACAGTGGCACGGGCGTCTCGCCCGTGCTCTTGGCGCAAACGCACGGGCGGGACGCCCGTGCCACGAAGCAGGACACCGGGCCTGAAATTATTTCGAAACCGCAAAACGGCAATGCCGCAGAATCGCCCTCCGATCGAGCCTGGCTCGATCAGATGGCGGTCTTTGCGAAGCTGCGCACCATTGCCGAGGACGCAAAAACCTACGAGCAGGATACAGGCGTTCACGTCCTGAGCATCGGATTTCCGATGCTGAGCCTCCCGCCGGGCACATTTACGTCTCGCGACGGCGTCGCGACGCGCCGGATCCTCGCGCCCATCGCGTTCGTCCCGGTGGCGCTGGTCCTGAAACACGGCGCGGCCCCGTCGATCGAACTGGCGGCAAAGGAAAACGGCATCAATCAGGTCGTCCGAAACGAGGCCCTGTTCGAATGGCTTGAGCAACAGACGGGCGCTTCGCCGGATGAGCTGTTCGCCGACGAGGATGGGGAAAATCCATCGCGCGAGATTGACGAGTTGACATCGTTTGTCGCCCGGACTTTCGGCTGCACGGTGCCGGACACTCTGAAACCGGTCGTCCCACCTGCTCCCATGCCGGCTGCCAAATCTCCGGCAGTCGAGCCAGGCTCGAATGAGACCGAAACGGAAAAGCCCCGGCCGGTCGAGCCATCGACCGTTCAGCAACAATCACCGCCGGTCTATTCGGCTCCAGAGTCTTTCGCCCTGGTTTCGGCGCCGCGCGCGGATGATTCGGATGCCGCGCCGGCGATCGTCGCATCGGCGGTTCTGGGATTGTTTCCGATGGCCAACCAGGGCCTCCTTCGAGACATGAAGGAGATGGCCAAAGGAAATGACCTGGCGGGGCCGGTGAAGAGTTTTATCGAGCGCGGCGTGACACTCGAACGCACGCCGGAGAAAAAGGCAGAAGAACCCGCCAAGTCCGAAGAGGCGCCGCCGCTGAAATTTGCTGACGATCGTTTCGTCTCCTCCGCCGATCCCTGCCAGGCTGGCGCTGCGCCTGGCCCGGCAATGCGCCGGGCTGGTCGTGCACGGACCGCCGGGCACCGGGAAAAGCCAGACGATCACCAACATCATCGGCGACCACCTTGCCCGCGGACAGCGCGTGCTGATGGTCTGCGACAAGCGCACCGCCCTCGATGTCGTAGCCAATCGGCTGCGCCACCTGGGACTGGGAAATCTATGCGCGATCATTCACGACCCGCAGCGCGACCAGCGCGAGTTGTACCGCGCACTTCGTCAGCAGCTCGACGAATTGCCGGAATCGAGCAGCGATCCGAAAGCCGCCGATCGACTTGCCAAATGCGACGCGGAACTACAAAAGCTCCATGCAGAACTGACCGAATATCATGAGGCGCTTTCGCAACCAGGGGGCGATCATGGTCTGAGCTTCCATGAACTGGTCGGACAATGGCTCGGGCTTGCGCCTGCAAACATCGACGACACGGCCGCCGAGAAGCTTGCCCCTTCAGAAGCCGTTCCGCTAACACTCATCGACGGGGTTTCTCACGATATTGCAGAGGTGTTGAAGCGCACCAATTCCGTCGAGTTTCCCACAAATCCCTGGAAAGCTGCGGCTGGGGGAACCGTAGGACAACTGATGGCGCGGCAAATGGATGAAGTGCGCAACACGCTGGCAACCGTCGCTTTATCGGCACGCGAAGTCGACGCCACCGCCCATCCCTCGATTCCTCCGTTTGTGGCGGAATTGGACCTCAAACGGCAGGCGGCGGCTCGATCCGCCATCGCGACGCCGCTCGAATCGTTGTTATCAAAAACGGATCCGTCGGTTCTGGCGCGATGGGCGGATGATAAGCCACACGAGCTTCGTGCCGCCTGCGATAAGCTCAACGCCGCCGACGCCCTCATGCAGACCGTTCGCGCCGGCCCGCTCGATGCGGAGTTGCTTCTGTCGATCGCCAATCGTTCCGTCGCCTCTGTTCCGATCTCGCAGGAATTGACGGCGCTGGCCGGCTATCTCGACATTGCCGGGAGTTGGCGGCGGTTCTTCCCCTTCAAAGAGAAACGAGAGGCGGCGAAGGTTCTGAACGCTTACGGCATGACCCTGGCTCCGGAAAACGCAAAACGCTGCCACCGGTTTCTGACCGGCCTGCACCCAGAATCGCGATATCGCAGCTATTGAACGATCTTGCGCTGAAGGCTGCTACCTCACCCGCGCCTGCGGTCGCACTGCCCGATGATCAGATCGATCGACGATTCGCGGACAATGTGGCAACACTCGATTTGATGCTGAGTGTTTATGCCGATCCGTCGCTGATCACGATGGCATCTGACTTTTCTGCCGCGATGCGGAACGCGACACAGCCAAAACCCGAGACGCCGTCGCTGGTCGAGGGTTTGCGTCGATCTCCCGCCCGGGCTGCAGCAATTCAAAAACTGGAGAGTGCCCAGCTCGCCGCGAAAGTTTTCGACGCGAAGTGGCTGGAATGGGCTCCGACGGGACGTAGCGGTACTTTGGTTGCGGCTCTCTTCGTGGAGCTCGCCGATCGCGCTGATACGCTGGAAGGCATTCTGCGTGTACGCGAGGAACTCGCCGCGTTGCCTCCCGTTCTCCAGGATCGGGTTCGGCGTCTGATCGGGCGTTCGGTCGATGCGACCGATGGCGTTCGCCAGTTGCGGCGCGAGTCATTGACCGGGGAGATTTCCAAACGGCTGGCGGCCGATCCCAATCTTCAATCGATCGACGCCCGGCGGATCGCCGCGAGCTTCGATCGGTATCGCAAGCTCGAAGAGCAGAAACGGCAACTCGTTCGTGATGTGATTCTTCACCATTGGCAATCCCGGCAGAGTCGAGCGCCTGCTTGCAACCACCGGTTCACGGCTGAACACGCTTGGCGGAGATCTGCGCCGCCGACTGACGATGCGTGGCGAACACGCGATGCGGCTCCGGAAAGTCATCGAAACCGGGCAAAAGACCGATGGCGGAGATCCGCTGTTTGACCTCTGCCCCATCTGGATGTGCAGCCCGGAAACCGTGGCGCAGATTTTTCCGCGACAGCCCATTTTCGATCTGGTGGTGTTCGACGAAGCTTCGCAATGCCGGCTCGAAGAGGCGTTGCCGGTGCTGCTGCGCGGCCGCGCGTCGTCATCGCCGGCGATCCGATGCAGCTTCCGCCAACCCGGTTTTTCGAGTCGGCGGTCGCCAGCAGCGATGACGAGGAACTGGAAACCGATCAGCAGCTTTTCGAATCGCAGCAGGGTGAGGTAGAGGATCTTCTGGAAGCGGCCCTTGGCCTGGACATTCATCAGTGCTATCTCGACGTGCATTACCGTTCGCGCAACGCCGACCTGATTGCCTTCAGCAACGAAAACTTTTATTCATCTCGCCTTCAGCCGATCCCCGCTCATCCCTCGCACCGCGCCGAAACCCCGCCGCTGGTGATTCATCGGGTCCAGGGTGTCTACGAAAAGCGCCAGAACGAGATCGAGGCCGAGCAGGTGGTGGCGATCGTTCGCGATCTGCTGCGCGGGTCCGAGCCGCCTTCCATCGGGATCGCCTGTTTCAACCTGCCGCAGCGCGACATGATCGTGGAGAAGCTGGAAGAAGAGGCGATTGACGATGAACGCTTTGGCAAAGCCCTCGCCCGCGCTGCGGACGCGCGAGGGGGTCGGCTCGTTTGAAGGGCTGTTCGTCAAGAACCTTGAAAACGTCCAGGGAGACGAGCGCGACCACATCATCATCAGCACCACCTATGGCCCGGACTCCGCCGGACGCTTTTACCGGCGATTCGGACCGCTGGCGCGTGCCGGGGGCGGCCGCCGGCTGAATGTCCTCGTGACCCGCGCCCGCGAGGCGGTTCATCTGGTGACGTCCATTCCGCCGGAGTCGTATCGCAATCTTCCGCCGCTCCCACCCGAACAAACGCCCGGCGGCGGCTGGCTCCTTTTCCAGTATCTTCGTTTTGCCGAGCAAGTCGGCGCATCGTACGCCGCGATGGCTTCCGCCTCGAATGGTTCTCCAACCGAGTCGCACGCAAAAACGTCCGATCCCGCGCAGCCTGCGAGCGTGACCACCCATCCAACCGCTTGCCCATCGCGCCTGGCCCATTCCCTGGCCGACCAGCTCGCGACGCGCCACGGCATCCCGAGCGATCTGTATTGGGGAAACGAAGGGTTCTGCATCGATCTCGCACTACATCAGCCAGATGAACCTGAACAAGTGACGATCGGTCTGCTTTGCGACGGAACCCGCTACGCCTCCGGCGGCGATGCGACCGAATGGGACATTTTCCGCACCACCGTACTCGAGTCGCAAGGCTGGCGCTTGCACCGATTATGGAGTCCGCATTTTTTCCGCGACCCGCGCGGATGTCTGCGGTCGGTGCTCGTCGAAAGCGAGAAAGTCGTGTCGGATTGAGAATACCGTTCGCGAAGCTGACGTTCGCGCAGGAGAAATCCAATCGCCGCTGGCCGCGCTGTTGATTCCGCGAAGCCGGCGAGCGGCGGGGAGAACCGCTTTCGCGTGGAGCCGCCGGATCCTCGCCAATTCGGATCATCGCGGTGGGATTCGACATTCTCAATTATCTTCGTGAGTCGTTCCGCGTTGGTCGGGTAAGAACGTCCTGACGGGGGTGCCAAACTAAACAAACAGAAGACGGCGGTGAAGAATAATTCAATTTCCTGCGAAAAGTCGGCTAACACCTGCGCCACTGCGAATCGATCTGCGCCGAATTCTATGTCACGACGGGACAACAGTCCCTTGTGATGTTCGGCGTTGCAGTGGCCGAGCTCGTGGCACACGAGAACGTCCATCCGAGCCGAAGCAACGCGCAGGCAGTCGGGTCGAGCGCGGAATAGTCCCGTCCCGTCGCCATTGCCTCAGCGGCGGCAGCGCGCATCGACTCTCGGTCAGTCGGTATCGAAGGCGACCTCAAGAAGAGAAGATAAATCGCGATAGGCATCGGCGGCTGACGCGACTGCGATGATGGTCGATAGCCGCATGAATGCGCCAGCGGCTGAAAGGACGACGATGAGGTCTAATGAAGGCGATGCGATTGGCGGAGGCTTCCGAGAAATTCCGAGGTATCGGGTTCGACCAAACCCGAGACCTGACGCCCCCCGAGCGAGACTCGTGGGACCGCGCCGGCGCACCCGAGGTCGTCCTCGCAAGTCGGCCGCTGAAAAGTCGGCCGGGTGCCGCTGACCCATCCGCCGAGTTGTTGGCGAAAGCCGACGGCTATGCAAGACGCGAGGGCATCAGCCGTGCTGAACTCATTGCGCGTGGCTTGACCGCCATCCTTCCGAAGGATCGGAGCGATCGCAAAACAGGCTGATGCAGTCGCGATAGAGCACAGAGAAATGCCGGGCAATAGTTGCCGAGAATGGGCGAAGGACTCTATCATACCCAGATGGGCGAAGTGGCCGAAATCAAGAGTGCAGCCGGCGGTTTAGTGGTTTCGAATCCCGGCATACTCGGAGGCACCCCTGTTTTTCGGGGCACGCGCTTGCCGGTGCAGACGCTGTTCGATTACCTCGCAGACGGACGATCGCTGAGCTATTTCCTCGAAACGTTTGAGGGGGTCACGCGTGAGCAAGCGCAAGCAGTTCTGAGGTATGGATGCGATCGTATTTTCCTGGAATTAGGGCATGAAGGTTCTGCTTGATGTTTGCACCCCCGTGCAGGGGCCAGCTTGAGAATGGCGCTCTTCTCGACGCTGCCGAACTCGCCGGTTACGAACTACTGATCATTTGTGATAAAAACATGCGATATCAGCAGAATCTCTCGGGCAGACGCCTCGCGATTCTGGAACTTTGGACAAATCATCGTCCAACATTGGAGAAGCACTGGCCACTCGTCTCGGCTACAGCCACGTCTATGCGTCCAGGGGAATATCGAGCCTTGGAATCGCCGTAGGCCCACGTGTAACCCAAACGATATCAGATCTGATCGTCGAAGCCGAACGATTTTACGGGTGGAGAATTTTCCAGGCGAGGATCGCGAGCGGTATTTCGACGGCAAGAACGCAGAGGATCGCACCGATCGCATTGAACCGTCTGCTGAAGGGGTTTGCCGAATTCGAACTGACAACTCGCGCCGAATCAGACCCGCTGAACCGATGCTGCACGGACGCAATGATCAGACTTGCGTCGAATCGGGAAATGCCCAGGCGCTTCGCCTGTCGAAGTAACGCCGCTCGCTGCGAATTGCGCAGGACGCCGGATTGAATCTCCGATTCCACCATCGCCGCGAAGCGGTCCACTGCGAGACCGTCCGTTTCGCAGGATGTGGGGATCACCCGGCAGACGACGCTGGCGCGCCGGCTCGATTCGGCCGCCACGCTCGCACGGATCCGTTGCCGGGCATCCTCGCGTTTGGCCAGCCGGCCCAGTGAGTTTTGCAGGCGATGCAGGTCTTTGGGGAATAATGCCCTCAGCCGCCGCGCTTCGCGCCGATAGGATTCGGCGGGTAGCGGTTCTAGTTCGGCCGGAAGGCAAACCATGGCCCGATTCTACCCGCGCTCCGCCCGGCGCAGCCTCCAAATCGGACTCGCGACAGGCCTGGGTCCGGGCATTTTTTGCCGAGCGTAGCGTTTGTGTCGCGCCTTCCGGTAAAATGCGAATCAGGAACCGTTGCTGATGAAGTGGATTCGCCGACTCTTGATCGCGATTCTGGTTGTCGTAGTCGCGGTTTTAATCGCGTCGGCGCTGGGGTATCGGAAAATGCACTCCCTGCCGGAATGGTATGCCCGC
Source organism: uncultured Phycisphaerales bacterium (assembly GCA_963754335.1). Taxonomy (GTDB): domain Bacteria; phylum Planctomycetota; class Phycisphaerae; order Tepidisphaerales; family Tepidisphaeraceae; genus JBBSDP01. Next base: position 298,279 of record CAVWFQ010000001.1, on the reverse strand, counting down.
CGGAGCGTTGATCCGACGGCGCAAGCGGCGGCGGCAAATCGCGCCAATCAGAAACTGGTCCAAACCGAAGCGAATGCGGCTCTCTTGCAAGGCGCCCTGGCGCATCCGGAAGCCGCGGCAATCAATGCCGGCCGCGGCGTACCCCTTGTGCCGAATTACATCGATGTGATCCTGACTGACGAAGAAGCCAACGCATGTTTCGACAGTTGGGACCAGGCGTATCACTGGTCGGACCAATACTCGCGCTTTTTGACCGACCCGCAGATCATCCTTCACGATCATCATATTATTCTGGCGGCGACATCGGTCGAACTGAACACGCTGATCAGCGCCGAATTTGCCCCAGAACTGAAGGATGGCTCGCTTCGATTGCCACTTGTCAGAATCCTGGCCGGAAACCTTCCGTTGCCTCACGCATTCTGGGATCGTTACCGGACCAAATTGGTGACCGCTGTGCGGCGAAAAACCCCGGCAAACAGCCGTGCGGTCAGAATCAAGGCGGATGGTTCGGCGACTCAGGAAATGGTGGACCTTGTCCTCGGAAGGCTCCTCATTCAAATCCTCAGCGATCGTCCGGCCGATCCAGCTGTTTTTCTGCCCTATCTTCAAATGGGGAAACGCTACCTCCCCGTGAAATTGACCGACGTGACGATCGACGACGATTCAATGCGATTGACCTTCGCCCCATTGTCGAAAGCCGAACGCGAGACGCTGGTCAGTTCTCTAAAAGATCCAATCGACCCTCCAGCCGAGATTCATCCGAATCCGTGACCGTCTCCCGGCAGAATCGAGCGCGATCCATGCGTTTGCCGGCACTTTCTGCGCCTGAGCCAGAGCAGTCGCCGGATCGATCTGCATGCACGCTGGGGAATTTTCGCGGCTTTCCTGATTCATTTAATTCTCCTGCCCAATGAGAGTTAGATCGCGTCGATCAGGTTTCGATGGCTCGACAATGCATAATTAAATGGGCTTGCGGCACGGGCCTTGTTACAGGCCGGGCCGATCACATCGCGTTTGTCGAATGTGATGCCACTGAAGAGAAAATTTGCAGCGAGCCATCGCCGGCGGAGCCGGCACTCACGCGGCGCGGTTTGGCCTTCCGCCGCGGGCTTCTTCACGGACGAAGTGCTGCAATACGACGGTTGGTCGCTCTCGGCGGCCGTCGCGAATATCCGAGGGGGTTTCCCGTCACTCGCGGCGGGAGCCCCCGGGATCTTCAGCCGGCTTGAATCGGCAGTCCGTGTTTGTCGTCGGGCCTGGAGAGGCGTCGCGACCATGATCTACGGACTTTATCTGTCTGCTTCGGGCATTCTCGCCAATTCCTATCGCGAGGACGTCCTCTCGAACAACCTGGCCAATTCTGAAACAGTCGGCTTCAAACGGGATGTCGCCTTGTTTCGTCAGCGACTCACGGCAGCGCAGGAATCGCGCCGGCCGGAAGACTGGAGCGATCCGCTGCTCGAAAAGGTAGGTGGCGGATTGTCGGTCAACCCCACGCTCGTCGATTCGCGACAGGGTGAGCTGGAAAAGACCGGACGCGACCTGGATATGGCAATCGATGGAGATGGATATTTTGCCGTGAAGCGGGACGGCGAAACGAAATTGACACGTGACGGTCGCTTCCTGGTGAACCAGGACGGAGCGCTGGTGATGGCCAATGACAAGAACCAGCACGTGCTCGATAACAAGGGAAACCCGATCCTTCTGAAACAGGGACAGGCGGTGTCCATTTCCGGCGGGGGACAGATCAATCAGAACGGCCAGGGGATCGCCCAGGTCGGTTTGTATGACGTGGCGAATCGTGCCGGATTGACAAAGCTCGGCGGCGATCTTCTCTCCCTCGCGGATGCCGGCCCGATGAAAGCCGGGACTGGAACGATCCACACCGAATTTGTCGAGCGGGCTAACGTCGATTCCACGACCGAGCTTGCCGAATTGATGGATTCGCAACGCCAACTCGAGGCCAACGCCAACATGATCCGCACCCAGGATGAAATGCTTCAGAAACTCGTCGATGACGTCGGGAAGATCAGTTAGCCGGGAAACGATGAAGTATGAAGTATGAACGATGAACTGGGGAGAAAAATCCGCGTTTCTGCAGTTCATCGTTCATCGTTCCAACTTCATCGTTTCCTTCAAGCCCGGCTCAATCCCGGTCCGATAACGCAAGAGGAACCATGGCAATCAGCGCTCTTTATTCGGCCGCCTCGGGACTTCGCGCGTTGTCGACCGCAATCGATGTGTCGGCGAACAATCTCGCAAACGCGGAGACCACTGCTTTCAAGGGGAGCCGGGTCAATTTCGAAGATCTGATGTACCAGAAGCTCAAGGAGCCCGGGACGAAAGACGAGTCCGGCGAAATTTCGCCGTCCGGCACCTTCGTGGGTCTGGGTACGCGAATCAGCAACACACAGCTCGATCTGACGCAGGGAAGCCTCACTAACACCAACGTTCCAACCGACGTGGGCATTTCCGGCAACGGATTTTTCGCGATCAAGATTCTCGATTCTCTCGGGGGGACCGGCTACACGCGCAACGGCAATTTTTTCGTCAACGCTGACGGCAATCTGACGCTTGGAATGGGCGACGGTTATACGCTGGTTCCGCCGATCACGATTCCGCAGGGATCGACGAGCGTCAATATCGGCCAGGACGGCACCATCTCGGTGATCAAGTCCGGGAGCACCACCCGAACCAAGGTCGGGCAGCTTCAGTTGACGCAATTCATCAACCCGCAGGGGCTCAACCTCCTGGGGGGAAGCATCTACACGCAAACCGACGCCTCCGGCCCGCCGCTTTCGGCCGCCCCGGGCCAGAACGGAGCGGGAACCACGTTGGGTGGTTTCCTTGAAGCCAGCAACGTCGACCCGGTGAAAGAACTGGTCGGACTGATCCAGACCCAGCGCTCTTTGAATTGAACAGTCAATCGATCCAGACCGCCGATCAGGCGCTCCAGACGATTGCGAATCTCAAGCGACAGTAAACCGGGCTGATTCGGAAACAATTTCCGATTCCGGTTCAACGGTCATGGAGGACCGCGATGAATAACCAACGTCCCGTCTCGCGAAAAAACATTCGCACCCTCTTGATCCTCACGATCCTCGCGTGGGCGACGCAAACGCTCCTGCATCAATGGGGCTTCGGCGCCGAGCCGCCGGCCTCGGACGACGTGGCGACGGAAAAGTTCGTCCCGGAGCCGTCGCGAATTCCGCGCGGCGCAACGATCGAGCTCCGATCCGAGGCGACGATCCACGGCGCTGAGGTGCGCCTCAAACAGATCTGTCGCTGGTCCGACGGGGACGCGAAGGCGTTCGCGCAGATGGGGGAGCTGGTCGTCGCTCATTTCGCGGGACGAACCCCGTTCAAGACCATTTCGGTCGATGAAATCCGCCAGATGCTCCACGATGCCGGCGTCAATCTCGCGTTGATCCAGTTCGCCGGCCCGCTGGCCTGCACGGTGAATCGTTCGGACGTCGAGTTCAATGAAAACGAAGCGCTCGACGACTGGATTGCGGCCCGGCAGCCAAAAACAGAAAAAACGGACGCCTCCCCATCGCCGGCGCAGGCACCCGGCAACACTGTGCACGACGCCGCCGATCGCCCGGCGACCCAGCCAGCCGGCCGCCGACTCGTCGGCGCCGAGCGATGCCGATTCTCAGCCGCACACATTGCGAGAACTGTTGAGCGCCGATCTGGCGGTTCGACTCGGGTTGCCGAAGGATGACCTTCAGATCAACTTCAATCCCGCCGACCAGAAACTGCTCAACCTCTCCGAGCCGCAGTTCAAGTTCAATGTAGACGGGCGCACCATTCACAATCTCGGCCAGGTTCGATGGGAAGTACAGATCGTCACGGATACCGGTAACAAACATGCGACGATCGAAGCGAATTCCCGCGCCTGGCAGAAGCAAGTGACGCTCGTGCATCCGCTGGCGTTCAAGCAGATTGTTCAGGCGGAAGACATTCAGGATCGCCGGATGCTGTCTGACCGGCTTCCCGATGATCAGTTGCTCGCAAGTTCGCAAATCGTCGGCCAGCAGGCGTCTCGAGACCTCAAGCCGGGCACGATTCTCACGTCGCGAATGATGGATCCGGTGCCCCTGGTGAAGATGGGCCAGTTCGTCACGATCCAGTTGCGGCAGGGAAATGTGCGGATCAAGACCGTCGCCCGGGCCATGGAAGGGGGGTCGTTCGGACAGACGATCAAGGTCAAGAACGAGGCGACGCGCGAAGTTTATGAAGTCGTCATCACCGGACCGCAGGAAGCAACGATGGGCGTGGCCTCCCCCAATGTCGCCACGATTAAGGAATGAATATGGACAGTCGGATGAGTTTGCCGTGCGCGGTCGTCATGACGGCGATCCTTCCCGTCACGGCATTGTCAGCCGGCCCGCAGGGTGGCGCGACCAAGCCGGACGCGGCCGCCAAGTCCGGCACGACCGCGGCCAAGCCGATGTCCAACAACAGCGCCATCGAGGCCGGACAACTGCTCCAGCGAACCAACGGATCATTGTTGCAGGCGACGCTCGCGGCCCAGTCGGATCCGTCGCAGGCCAAGCTCGCTCAGGTGAGCCTTTTTGCGGTTCCCGAGCCCGAAGCACACACGCTCAAGAAGCATGACCTGGTCACCATCATCATCCGCGAAGAAGAGCGCAATTACGTCAACGGCCAACAAAGACACGAAAAAAGAGGCGGATTTTACGGCCAAGCTCGATCAGTTCATCAAAATCAGTCTCGCCGACTTCGCAATCCGAGGCCTGACGCCCAACAACACCGCGCCGGCCGACATCGACATCAACGGCATCCGCGAGTTCAAGGGGAACGGCGAAATGGACCGCAGCGACAGCATGACCGCGCGGATCACCGCCGAAGTGCTGGATGTGAAGCCGAACGGAACGCTGGTGCTCCAGGTGCGCAAGCACATCAAGACCGACGAAGAAGAGCAGCAGTTCATCCTGACGGGCAATTGCCGCGTCGAAGACATCGCCGCTGACAACACCATCCTCAGCACGCAGTTGTATGACCTGGATTTGCAGAAGAATCACAAAGGCGATGTTCGCAACGCCATCAAGAAAGGCATTCTGCCAAGATTAATGGACCTGCTTAATCCGTTCTGACGATTGGTTATGGGTCCTGGGTCAGTCGTCCGTTGTCCGTTGATACGGAGACAACAACGGACCACTGACAACGGACAACTGACGAGCAATGCCCATGGCCAGACGATTCAACTCAATAATCACGATCGGCCTGCTTCTCGCGACAAGCGCCCCGCCTTTGGCGTCAAGATCGCGGACATCACTCGCATCAATGGGCAGCGCACCAACGTGCTGACCGGATTGGGCCTCGTCTACGGGCTCAAGGGGACCGGCGACGGCGGTGATTTCGCCGCCGCCATCCGACCGCTTGCGGGAATGCTCGGGAAATTCTCCGACAAAGTCACCGTGGCGGAGCTGACCAAGGTTCAGAACGTCGCGGTCGTCGGGCTGGTCGCCACCATCCCGAGCAACGGCGTCCGCAACGGCGACCACATCGATGTTCGGATCATGAGCCTCGGCGCCGCCACGACGCTCAAGGGCGGACGGCTCTTTGTCACACCGTTGCAGGGCCCACTGGCCGGGTCCGGAATCTTTGCGCTGGCCGAAGGCCCGATCACGATCGAGGATCCGAGCGATCCGAATGTCGGCGTCGTGCGCGGCGGCGCAGTCATGGAGGCGGATCTTCCAGCCAAATACATCGAAAACGGCCAGTTTACGCTGGTGCTCGAAGATCCATCGGCCAGTTGGACCACTGCCAGCACCATGGCCAAGATCATCAACGATGCCGAGAGCCAGAGCGGCGAAACGCTCGCCGTGGCGGTCGATCCCAAGAATGTCGTCGTCACGATTCCGCCGATCGAGCGCGATCATCCCGACAGTTTTATCAGCCGGGTGCAGCGACTCCCGGTGCCACTGCTTCCCACGGAAGCACGGGTTCAGATCAACGAAAGAACCGGAACCCTGATTATCACCGGCGACGTTGAGATCAGCCCGGTCGTCATCAGTCACAAAGGGCTCACCATCACGACGATCAGCCCGGAGCCGGTCGCCACGCCGCGCAATCCGATCGTCGGGAAAAGAGAGGTTGTCGCCCTGGATACGGTGAACCAAGGCGGCGCAAAGTTGCAGGAACTGGTTAACGCTCTCGAGCAGCTTCGCGTTCCCGCCGAAGACCGGATCACGATCGTCGAAGAGCTGTACAAGACGGGCAAACTGCACGCAAAACTGATCCTGGAGGAGCATTGAGCGTTCCGTCAATCCCACTTTCGCCGGTCGATCCCACTAAGCAGAACGCATTCGGTCGCGCCGCGACCAAATCCTGCGCACGAGCAGTTGGTGAACCAGGCCCAGAAGTGGGTCGCGCAGACTTTTTATGGAACGCTGCTGAAGCAGATGCATGAGAGCCCGTTCAAATCGAAAATGTTCGACGGTGGGCGGGGCGGGCAGGTGTTTTCATCGCTTCTGGATCAACGCCTCGCGGATCGCATGGGGTGCTCGTCGGGGTCAAAGCTCGTGAACAGTATTGTTCGCCGTATCGAAGCAAAGAAGGCCTACGGCAAGAGCAGCCTCGCCAAACCGAAAGAGGCTATTCCGTTCGGACGCGTGCCTCATTCCCCGCCAGAGCCGCACGGACGCCACGGACATCAGAAACGGTCACCGCATCATTCAATTGCGGGAAAGCCCAATCACCTGATCGCCGCGCTAACACAGGGATAAACGCGAATGTCGCGCAACCTCACCGAGCTTGAATCGATCCTTCAGCAGTTGCTCGCCGAACATCGTCGACTGATCACGCTTTTGGATTCGCAGCAGAAGGCGATGAAGAGCTTCGACCTGAAGGGGATGGGCGACAGCGCCAATCAACAGGAAGCCTGTCGCCTGCGGATCAACGGCATGGAGTCGCGCCGCCGGATCGTTGCGGCGAACCTGGCCCGCGAACTGCGCGTGCCCGAGCCGATCACGTTGAAGAAGCTGGCGGCGCTGCTGCCGGCACGGGCGCCGGAACTTCTCAAGCTGCGCGGCGAACTGCGCGTGGCGATGGATGCGATCAGCTCGCGCGCCTTGATCAGCGGGCGCATTGCCGGCGCCATCCTCGGCCACCTGAATACAGTCTTTCGACTTTTTGCCGGAGCGATCGGAAAGGCGGGGCTTTACACCCGCAATGGCATCCCACGCGTGCCAGGACGGATCGGCGTGATGGAAGCGATCGGGTAAGCCTGCAATGTCCCTCATCGGCGCGCTCAATCTCGGCACCACCGGACTTGCGGCGGCGCAGGCCTCGATCCAGGTCACCGGCAATAACATTGCGAATGTCGGCAATGCCGACTACTCCCGCGAAACCGTCAGCCTCACCGACGGACCCGAACAGCAGCTGTCGCCGGGAATCTTCCTCGGCGAAGGGGTTGACCTGACGGCTGTGCAGCGGCAGGTGGACAGCGCGCTTCAGTCCCGGCTCAACAGCAGTGTGAGTGATACCCAGGCCGCCACGACGACTTCCCAATGGCTCACGAATGTCCAAACGGCGTTCAACGCCCTGAGTGGCCAGGATCTTTCGTCGCAGATGAGCGGCTTTTTCAACAGTTGGTCGAACCTGGCCAACAATCCGTCGGATTCGGGATTGCGCCAGGTCGTGCTTCAGGACGGGGAGAACCTGGCCCAGAGCTTTAACACGATCAATACACAGTTGACCGGAATTCAGTCCACGATCACCCAGACACTGCAGGGGCAGGCACAAAACGCCGATTCCCTCGCATCTCAAATTGCGACGATCAACGGACAGATCGTTACCGCGCAAGGGGGAAGCGGCGGGCAAGCCAATACCCTCCAGGATCAGCGCGATGCCCTCCTCAAGCAACTTTCGGGACTGATGAATATCCAGACCGTTCCCCAGGCCAGCGGCATGGTCAACGTGTATGTCGGCTCCGAGCCGCTGGTATTCGGCACGCAAAGCAGTGGGGTGGCGCTGGCGCCGCCGCAAACCGTCAACGGTCAAACCTCAACAGCCCTCGTCTTCAAGACGACCAACGGAACAATCAATGTCACGTCCGGCGAGCTGGGCGCGCTCACCTCGGCGCAAACCGAGGTTGGTGGGGTGATCAATCAGGTTAACGACATGGCTCACAACCTGATCTTTCAGTTGAACCAGATTCACTCCAGCGGACAGGGACTCGAGGGTCTCACAAGCGTGACATCGACGAATGCCGTAGCCGATCCGACCGCCGCTTTGAACAGCGCCGCCGCGGATCTCCCGTTCACGCCGGTAAACGGCAGCTTTGTCGTTCACGTCGTACAACCCTCGACCGGCCTGTCGACCAGTACCCTGATCCCGGTGCAATTGACCGGATCGCCGACCGATTCGAGCCTCGATTCGATCGCCGCTGCGCTCAATGGGATCAGCGGAGTCAGCGCGACGGTGAACGCGGGCAAGCTCTCGATCAGTTCCACCTCGAGTGATGCACAGATCACCTTCAGCCAGGACAGCAGCGGGGTGTTGGCATCCCTCGGCATCAACACCTTCTTCAGCGGAACCGACGCGTCGAATGTCGCGGTGAACAGCGCGATCGCCGCTCAGCCCGATCTCATTGCGGCCGCGAAAAACGGAAACGTCACGGACAACACGACCGCCTTGTCCATCGCATCGCTGGCGTCGCAGCCGCTGGCATCGCTGAACGGAAGCAGTCTCGACGATACCTACCAGGGAATCGTCAACACAATCGGTAACAAGACGGCCGCCGCCAATACCGAGATCGCTGCGTCGCAGGCGGTTCAGGACACGCTTCAATCACAGCGGGATTCGCTGAGCGGCGTCAGCCTCGATGAAGAAATGGTCAACCTCATGAAGCAGCAGACCGCCTATCAGGGCGCCGCCCGGTTGATCAGCACCGTAAACCAGATGACGCAGACTTTGATGGCCATAACGATCTAAGGGTCTGAACCATGTCATCCATCTCAGGAATCTCCATCGCGCGCGTCAGTGATCTGATGATTTCGTCGAGCACTGAATCGCAGATTCAGAACAATGAGCAGCAGCTCTTCACGATCGAAAATGAGCTGTCCACGGGGAAGATGGTCAATGTCCCCAGCGACAATCCCGCTTCGGCCGCCATCATCATGCAGCTTCAGAAAACGATGGATGTCCGCGGCGGATATTCGACGAATCTCCAGGCCGCCAACAGCCAGCTCTCCGAGGTGGATTCCAGCCTGACCGATCTGACGAATCTGGTTCAACAGGCGGTCTCGACCGCGTCGGCCAACGTTTCGTCCGATGTCTCGGCCTCGCAGCGCGCCAGCGCGGCGACTCTGGTTCAGGGCCTCTCCAGTCAGATACTCGCAATCGCGAACAAGCAATTTAACGGCCAGTATCTTTTCGGCGGGGACAAGGCAACGACCGCGCCCTTCGTATCGACCAGCGCGGGGATTCAGTTCGTCGGGTCCAATACGGTATTGCAGAATCAGGTCGCCGACGGAACCTCGCTGCCGATATCGGCTAGCTCCCAGGATATATTCGTGCGCTCTCTACCCGAATCAACGGCGCAACGGATCTGACGCCGTCGCTCCAGGCCGGGACCCTGATTTCGTCTTTGACCGGTGTAACCGGTAACGGCGTCCAGCTTGGCTCGATTCTGCTCGGCAACGGCACTTCGACCAAGCTCGTCGACTTGTCGAACGCGTCAAACGTGGGCGATGTCATCAACGACATCAATAACGCCGGACTGGGCAACATCACCGCCAAGGTGTCCCCTTCGGGTACCTCGCTGCAACTGGTGACGAGCGGCACGGACAACATCACCGTGCAGGAAGTGGGGGGAGGCAGCACCGCACACGATCTGGGAATTTTTCAGTCCACCGGTGGCGGCGCGGGATCGCCGCTCGTCGGCTCCGGCCCGCAACCACAAGTGACTCTGGAGACCTCGCTATCCGATCTCCGTGGCGGGGCGGGCATCGATGCCGCTCATGGGCTGACCATTACCAACGGCGGACAATCGGCCACGATCGATCTTTCGCACGCGACCGACGTCAACGATCTGCTGAACGCCATCAACGGTTCGGGCATCGGCGTCACGGCGCAGATCAATGCCACCGGCAACGGCATCGACATTCTCAACGCGACTCAGGGCGCGCAGATGACCATCTCGGAGAACGGCGGAACAACCGCCGCCGACCTGGGCGTTCGCAGCTTCAACCCGTCCACGCTCCTGAGTCAGCTTAACAACGGGGCCGGCGTCAGCACGCTGGCGGCGGCGGATTTCCAAATCACCAATAGTGCGGGCGCGAGCTTCCAGGTTGACCTGAGCAGTGCTCAGACCACAGTCCAGGACGTCATCGATTCGATCAACAGTGCCGCGACCGCGGCGGGTGTAACGGGTGTTACGGCGGGCTTTGCATCGACCGGAAACGGCATCACCCTGACGGATACGGCCGGCGGCGGGGGAAACATCAGCGTGACGCCGCTCAATTTCTCCAATGCCGCCGCGGACCTGGGCCTGACCACGGACCCGGCTGGGAATGTGATTACCGGCACCGATGTGAACGCAGTCTCCGATCCGGGACTCTTTTCCGATCTGACGGCGCTGACCAATGCGCTTCAGAACAACGATCAGGCCGGAATTACAGCCGCGGGCGCCGCGCTCCAGAACGACATGACCGCGATCACCAATACGCACGGGGCGGTTGGTGCGCAGCTTCAGGACGTGACCAACCAGCAGACGCAGATGAGCACGGAGAACGTGGCGACCCAGTCATTGCTCTCCACGCTCCAGGACACCGACTTCACAACCGCAGTCACGCAGTTTCAGCAGATGCAGAATGCCCTTCAGGCATCCCTGGAAACTGCCGCAAGATCACTGAACCTCAATTTGATGGACTTTCTTTCATGAACTGGCACGCAACTTGCAAAGACATGGAGCAACCTGCATTGTGATTGCAGTAAAGGCAATTAAAGTATGAAACGCGCAGCAGGAGCTGCGCCAGCGAGCGAAACCGGCGCGTTCCAGGGCACCGGTCGACTCGAAGGAAAGATCAGGATCCCGCGGCGGAATGCCGCGGGCGGTGAACGCGGCTGACCGATCATCCGCCGCGATAGAAACGGAGTTTCGAATGGAGATCCAGACCACGCGTTTCGGAGTCATGAGCATCGAGGATGAGAGGCTCATGACCTTTCCGAACGGATTGCTCGGTTTTCCCTCCCACACGCGCTTTGCGCTGATCCAGACCGGGAGCGAGAATTACTTCTTCTGGCTTCAATCGGTGGACGATCCGCATCTGGCTTTCGTGGTCACCGACCCGAGCACGTTTTTCAAGAATTACGAAGTTCCGATTCGGGATGAGCTGCACCAGGAACTGCAGGTGACGGATCCGGCCTTTTTGCAGATTTTCGTGATCTGCAACAAAGTTGGAGACTGGTTGACCGGCAACCTCCTGGGCCCGATCGTCGTCAACGCCTCGAACCGTCTGGCCCAGCAACTGGTCCTGACGGAGAAGAAGTGGACGACGCGGCAGCCGTTGCTGCGACTGGCCAGCGAAGTGCCGCTGGCAAAGTCTGCCTAGGTTGACGCCGAACAGGCTGCCGGCCCCCGCATTATTGCCGCACTTGAGTGAGAGCGGCGTGGCGCGGGGAATTATCAGACCGGAGCAGACCGAGTGCGTCGACTTTGCGCACCAGGGATAGCGTTTGTGGGCTAGATTAAATTCGGCCCGCGGACGCCCCGCGACACGGACGTCGTGGGCTGCAGGGTGATCCTGCGCCGCGATTGCGGCGCGGGATTGATCGCCCGCGTGGGATGAAAGTTTGTCAAGCAAACTTTTGTGCCCCTTACCCAGGAAGGAGCCAAACATGTTGGTGCTGTCAAGACAGAGAGATGAAACGATCATGATTGGGGATGATATCGAGGTCACAGTCGTCGATATCCGTGGCGACAAGGTGCGTCTGGGGATCAATGCCCCTAAGGAGATCAGCGTTCATCGCAAGGAAGTGTACGATGCGATCCGCCGGGAAAACCGCGCCGCCGCGCAGGTGAAGCCGGAAGATATTTCGGGCATCGGAAAATTGCCGCCGCGACCCGCGGACCAGAAAGACCCCAAGAAGTAGCAACGGACCCCTTTCGTTATCGAATCGTTTTTCGCCGCCTTTTCGGACCTCAGGAAGTCAGGTCCTCAAAATAGCCAGGTCGGGTAATTTCGCCCGGCACGCCATTCACAATCACGGAGGATTGGTATGGGCCGTATCAACACGAACGTCGCGTCATTGATTGCCCAGCAGGGCCTGAAGAATTCTCAATCGGCCCTGGATACTTCGCTGCAGCGACTGTCCACTGGTCTGCGCATCAATAGTGGCGCTGATGATCCCGCCGGCCTGATTGCCAGCGATGGGCTCAAGAGCGAGATCGCCGGCATCAATCAGGCCGTCGCAAACTCCTCGCAGGCCTCCAACGTGATTTCCACCGCCGAGGGTGCGCTCAACGAGGTTTCAACCCTCCTGCTGAACGTCAAAGGATTGATCGTTCAGTCGGCCAACTCCGGCGCACTCTCCAGCAGCGAAATCGCCGCCAACCAGTTGCAGGTCGATTCGGCCATCCAAAGCATCACGCGCATCGCCAACAGCACCACCTTTGCCGGGGAACCGCTGCTCAACGGCAATCTCGATTATGTAACAAGCGGCGTGAACAACTCCCAGATCAAATCGCTCCAGATTTCACAGGCGAATTTCGGCACCACCTCCACGCTACCGGTGCAGGTCGACGTCGTGACGTCGGCGAAGGTCGCCGATCTGGAGTACAAGAGCAGTTCCGTTGCCAACACGATTACGCTCCAGATCGCCGGAAATGCGGGAACGCAGACGCTTACCTTTACGAGCGGCACGAGCGTTTCCGCGATTGCCTATGCTGTAAACGGCATCAGCGATTCGACGGGTGTAACGGCCCAGCTGAACACGCCGGGCAATGTCACCTCCGGCATCAGCTTCGAGAGCACCGGCTATGGCTCCAAGAGCTTTGTCTCTGTCACCGCACAGGGCGGAACCTTTAACACTGTCGACGCTGCCGGCACCGCGCACACGCGAACTGTTGGACAGGATGCCGTGGCCACGATCAACGGCGCTGTTACCGTTGGCGACGGGCTCGACCTGCACATCAATACCAATGCCTTGAACATGGACATGACCCTTGCCAGCAACTTTGGCGCGGGGAAGACTTCGTTTGCCATCACAGGAGGCGGCGCGCTCTTCCAGCTCGGAGCGGAGGTCAATTCCAATCAGCAGATCAGCATCGGCATTGGCTCGGTCGCGGCCAACAACCTCGGCGATAACAATGTCGGATTCCTGAATCAGATTGTAACCGGCGGGACCGCGACTCTGGTCGGAGGCCAGGCGGAGACGGCGAGCAATATCATCGATCTGGCGATCCAACAGGTGGCGATCCTCAACGGACGTCTCGGCGCATTCCAGCAAAACACGCTTTCGACGAACAGTAACTCGTTGAGTGTCGCGCTGGAAAACGTCACCAGCAGTGAAAGCGACATTGCCGATGCGGATTTTGCCGCCGAGACTGCTAATCTGACTCGCGCCCAGATCCTCACCCAGGCCGGCACCAGCGTTCTGGCAACAGCCAATTCGACCCCGCAGAGTGTGCTTTCGCTCCTCCATTAATTTAATCCGGTCGATGGCAGGTATTTCGTTTAGGGCGGCCCACGGGGCCGCCCTTTTCATTTCACACGCCGCGCCGATCAGGCATGTCCAATAAGAACGAGCGACGCGGAGCGTAACTGCCGGCCGATTGCATCTCTCTGCCCCATAACTCGTTACGCATTCCCACGGCGGCCGACCCTTCAAGTCTCAAGTTGAGCGACGTCGATGAAAACCCGGCGTTTGAGCTGTTCGTTCGCATTCCCATTTGGAATGCAGCGGCGTCAGACCGGCCATTAAGTGAAAGGAGGCATCGCATGTGATGTAGATGAAGGGGGCCGACTTTGGCCGATCGCAGGGCGGCTGGCCGCTTCGAATTGTTTCCCTGCAAGAGTGTCGTTTTCAAAGGAATGAACGCTTCGCGCGGACCGCAGATCCGGCGTTGCGAACAACTCGGAAGTGCCTGCATGCAGTGCCGGCGTTTCCACAGTCACGGAAAGACCTTTAGTCATGAGCAGAATTAACACCAACGTCAGCTCGCTGATCGCACAGCGCGCTTTGGCCAACAATCAGAGCCAGCTCAACACGAGCTTGCAACGATTGAGCACCGGTCTTCAGATCAACAGCGGCGCCGACAATCCGTCCGGCCTGATTGCCAGCAAAGCCCTGGACGCCGAAAAAACCGGCATCCAGACCGCAATCAATAATGCCAGCCTGGCCAACAACGTCATTGGTACCGCCGAAGGTGGCCTCAACGAAGTCAGCAACCTGCTGACCCAGCTCACCGGGCTGGTGAACCAGTCGGCCAACACCGGCGGGCTGAGCGCGGACGAAATCTCCGCCAACCAGCTTCAGGTCGACTCGATCCTGAACACGATCAACCGGATCGCCGGCTCCACGACCTTCCAGGGAACCCAGTTGCTCAACGGCAATTACGCCTACACGACGAGCAACGCGGCGACCTCGGCCTTCACAGCCATCAACATCAATTCCGCGAACCTCGCGGGCAATAAGGCCGAAGCGGTGGTCGTCCAGGTGACCAACAGCGCCACCGTTGGGAAAGTGGCCCACACCAGCGCGGCTGCCGCATTGGGCGGATCGGCGGTCACTTTGCAGATCGCGGGTTTCGATGGCACGCAGCAGCTTTCCTTTGCCGGCAGCACGACCTATGCCCAGATTGCGATCGCCGTCAACAATATCAGCTCGACGACCGGGGTGACCGCGTCGGCCAACGGCGGAAACATCACCTTCAGTTCCGCAGCCTACGGCTCAGAGCAGTACGTCAGCGTTGCGTCGATCAGCGGCACATTTGCCATCACCGGCGGAGCAGGAGGCAAGGACTTCGGCACTGACGCAAAGGTGCAGATCAACGGCGCGGCCGCCAGCGCGCAGGGCCTGGATGTCACCTATCGCGATCAGAGCCTAGACGTGAGCCTCACGTTGAGCACAGCGCTCAACGCCGGCAAGACCAAGACCTTTGGAATCACCGGCGGCGGCGCCGACTTCAATCTGGGTTCGACGGTCAACGACAATAACAAGGCGAGCATCGGCATCCAGTCGGTGAGCACCGGAAGTCTCGGCGATGGTGGAATAGGCTTCCTCAGCACGCTTGCCAGCGGCGGCGCCAACGCGCTGGACAGCGTCAGCCTGAACAGTGCCCAGAAGATCGTCAGCGAAGCCATCAGCCAGGTGGCCGACCTGCGCGGCCGCCTCGGCGCATTCCAGGACTACACGATCGGATCCACGACCAACAGTCTGGGCGTGGCGTACGAAAACGTGTCGGCCGCCGACAGCGCCATCACGGACACCGACTTCGCGTCGGAAACCGCCAACCTCACGCGAGCGCAGATTCTTTCACAGGCCGCCACAACGGTTCTGTCCACGGCCAACTCGTCCCCTCAGTTAGCCCTCACCCTTCTGCAAGGGCATTAAGAGGGCATATGAGGCTCGTGCGCGATTGAGCACGAGATGATCTGGATTCAACCGCAGCGAACTCCAAAAGTTCGAACACCCTCGGCGTCTTACACGCCGGGGGTGTTGTTTTTCATAATGGATCGCCCCCGAACTCCGATCCATTTCTCGCCGATGAAGGGGACGCGAATTGCAACGATCAAGCGGCGCGATTGACCGAACCAGGCGCAGCGTACCGCCGGCCCGCTCCGCCGAACCAGGCCGGTTGGAACACGCTTGTATCGCAATTCGACGGCGAGCGCTCGCAGGCGGCCCGCTTCAGGGAGCCGGCCGGCGCAGTAAGCCACCGGGAAAACGCGTACCCATCGGCGAGCGGTCCCCCGACTCCGGCGCCGCCGTTGACCTTGCGAAATCGTCCAGGTCCGCTTGGAAAGACTGACCCCTGGAATCGACCAACTCCGGCCACAATCGTGCGATCGAACCAGCGCGCTTGCGAATCAGCGATACGGCCGCCACGCGGATCCGAACCGAATCGAATCCAGGAGGGGGCGCGCGCTGGGAAACCAGGGCGCCGACCAGCGCGGCCTGCCTCAGCGCGAGAGTGGATCTGATTTCATCGGAAGGGTGCATCAAATTCCCGTTTCGGATGGCGCGAATTCCGTTGCCCGCGATGCACGGGATGCTGCTCCATGCGCCACGGCGGCGGCAATCCGGTCGATCTCGGCGTTCATCGCCGCGTCCGATGGGAATCCATCGTCTCGTTCAAGCATCACGCCGGGCAACGGGACTCGGGCGGAAACGTCGGCAAGTAGATCCAGCACTCCGGCCGGCGTGTCATGAGCATGGGTGTCATGGTAAACGCCGTTTTGCTCGACGCCTCCGCCAACGTGTAGGTACGCGATTCGGTCCAGCGGAATCCGATCTAGGAACTGATGGGGGTCATTGCCGTGATTTCTCGCGTTGGCATAAATGTTTTCAACGTCGAGCAGCAGCCATGCTCCGGTTTGATCGAGCAGCTCGGTCAGAAAATCGGCTTCGTCCATTTCTGCCTCCGGCCAATCAAAGACTGAGGCGATGTTTTCAAGGGCCAGCGGCACGGGTAGCTGCCGCACTTGCCTCGCGCACGTTCGCTACGACTACGGCCAGCGAATCGCGCGTGCGCGGCACCGGGAGCAGATGTCCCGTCTCAAGTCCGCCGCCGCGGACGAAGGCAATGTGTTCGCTGACAAGCGGAGCGCCCGTCCTCAGCGCCAATTGGGCCAGGGCATCGAGCCGGCGCGAATCAGGCCGCTCGGCGCTGCCGATCGACAGGGAGACCCCATGCGGCACGATCGAAATCCGCCGGCTCCGCAATTGTTCGATGGCAGGAGGAACCGGGGCGTTTGCGAATTCCTCGGCCATCAGCTCCACGAATCCAAGGTCGCGGCGTCGATCGATCATGACGGCCAACTCAGGCCGCCAGCCGATTCCAAGACCGAGTTTTGGCAGTTTCGATGGATTCATGAGCCGCACCCTCCACATCCGCCGCCACCGCATCCTCCACCGCCGCAACCTCCACTACTGCAGCCGCTGCCGCCATCGCCGCCGGAACCGGGTGGCGGCGAGAAGGCGATTCCCACTTCGGCCAGCGGGCTTCCCGCCAGGACTCCGATTCCAAAAAGGCCCAGGGTGAGCACGAGATCCTGGTTTGAGACGAAATCGTTCTTCCGGCTGAGGCAATACTGGAGAGCCGCGTTCGATTGCTTCAGTTTCGCCATTGCTTTGTCGCCCCGGCGCGTGCGGTGTGGCGATTTGCAGAACGCCATGGCTACCCATGCGGTGACCAGGCACAGAATGACCAAAAATCCGACCGGCCGGTCCCGATAGATCCCCACGCAAATCTTGGCGATCCCCAACGCGAGAACGCAGGTGACAACAACCGCCGGCAGAATGCGGGCAACCAAATCCTGCGATGGCGAAAGGACCAGTCCGGCTGAAACGAGCCGGCTATGAATCGGCCTTACCTCTCTTTGTGCGCAGGCTGAAAGAGCGGTGCGATTATCTGCACTGATGCCCGACTTTGCTCTCCGATAGACCGCCCCCTCAATGTCATTCGCATCCGGCGGCAACTCGCCGCACACGCAGATTTTTCGATTTGCGGTCTCGGCGTGGAGGACATCGTCGTGAACAAGCCGAACAATTGCTGCCCGGCAGGTCAGAGCAGATCCGCCGGCCAGATACGTTACTTCGTACGGCGAAAGGTTCAGCGATTCGCGGCCCGGTTCATCAGCGGGTTGTCGGAGATACCACCGATATAATGCCGCGAACGCGCTTCCTGCGATCAGCAGGAAAATATAGAAGGCGAGGAAATCGGGGCCCTTCAGGTCGATCGGGTTCATGAGCGTGAATCCTTCAACCGGTCGGCGATATCAGCGGCCTGTGCGATGACATTGAGAACATCACCGCACAAACCGGCCAAGTCGATGTCCGGCTGCGTTCGCTGCCTCAGCTCGGCGAGGCGCGCCAGCGCCGCGGGGTTCAGATCGAACGCCGCCGCCGCAGCCGCGAAAATCAGCGATGTGCGATCTTCCGCCGGCGCCGGCTTGCCCGAAACCCTCAGCAGCGCCTCCAGCTCGATCGCCAGGGGTCGGCAAATTCGAGACAGCGCCCGCCTGAGAAGTTCGGGTTCTGTGTTCGCGTCGATGGAGACGCGCCGCAGGCGCAGGAGCATGTTGCGCAATTCCTGTTCGATTCGAAGCCGCACGTGTTCGAGTGGGATATCGAGCGAAGCGAAAGGATCCTCTCCGGCAAGAACGATATGGTGGCGCTTGATATCGAGGAACTTGGTCGGGAAGACGTCCGCCGCTTCCAGAACCTCCTGGGGCCGCAGGATCATCGTCTCCACCCCGACTGAACGACGCGCTGCCTGAAGGGGCGGGGCGATCGCCGCGAGCGCGGCGTACGAGGCATCGCGCAAGAGCACCACGACATTCACATCGCTTCTGCCCGGCCGAAAGCGCCCGCGCGCCAGTCCCCCGTACAGGATGACTCCCGCAAGGTTCGGTCCGGCCGCCTCAGTCAATCCGGAAACAAGGTTGTCGATTTCGCCGGCCACCTTGACGGGTACACCGGGGATAACCTGGGACATATCGCCGTCTCTTTCTTACGCGTGCTGTACCGTTCGAGGCCCGCAAGCCGCCGTAAGGGCGGCCAGAGTTTCGACCGCAGCGTGAACAATGACCTTGTCCCCGGCCGTTACCGTCACATCCGGCGCCGGCAGCGAGCAGGCCTCTCCCATGGGGGTCGTGATGGCCAGCACGCGCACCCTGAAGCGGGCTTCAACGTCCGCAACGGTCTGGCCGGCCACATCGCTGCCCGTTTGCGGCTTCAGCTCCGCGATCAGGCACTGGACCCCAGCGACCATCGATGCGGAGATCACCTGGGCGCCCAGGGCAAGTCCCGCAACCACCGGCGCGGCCAGCGATGAAGAGCTGAAAGCGGCGTCGAGCGTCAATGCATCGGATACCTTGGCTGCCAGGTGCTGATCAAAGAGGCGAAGCACCACACGGATTTTGGGATTGACCCGCCGCGAATCCAGCGCGACTTCGAGATTGGCGATGTCGTCGTTTGTCGCCGCCACGATTGTCCGGGCCGACCTCACGCCGGCGTCGAGCAGCGCCTGGTCTTCGGTCATGTCGCGAACGAGGACCGCCACTCCCATGGATTTGGCCTGCGCCACCAGCCGGCTGTCCCGGTCACGCTCGATGCAGACGACTTCCACCCCGCCGAGCATCAGTTGCTCGAGCACGCGGAAGCCAAGGTGGCCCAGCCCGCAGAGGATGACGTGATCGCGGCATGTTGAAGCCATCACCTGCATCCATTCCTTTTCGCCGCGGCGTCTGGAGAGTATCAGCAGCGAAAGCCGCACGACCCCATCGCCGATCAGGATAAATCCCATCACCGGGTAAACGCAACACATCAGCTTCAGCGGCCAGTTGCGCGGCGGATTGTCCAGCGGCTGGGCGACCAGCGCCATCCACGCCCCGTAAAGGCTGTTCGCCCAGCCATTGTCCCGGCCCGGCCCCGTCGGGGAGACCCGGTAAATCACGGCGCCGATCGCAATCGCCGTCGCCAGCGCCGCCAGCGTCCAGCGAAACTGGCGAAGAATGACCAGAAGATAAACACATCGCACGACCAGCCCGTGCCGCCGCCGGGACGGAATGGAAGCGTGTCGAGCTGTGTCCTGGTGCCCCATGCGGTTCGGCTGTCGGCTTTCGGCGCCAGGCAACCGAATCGCGATCGTAGTTCAGCGCGCGCGGGCGAACAATCGATCCGCGATTGCAATTGCGATTCCAGTTACACCGATTTACGAATCGGCTGGTGCTTTGTGCCCGCCGGCCCCAACACAATTCGACGTTTTTGGCCATGGATGGAGTCACCCGCGTATAAAACTGTGCAAAAGTGCCAACTTTTTGGCGGCGGTTCGCGCCCGGAGGGACGGGGTCCGGGCGACCCGGCGCGAAATTATTTTGACGTCGCGCGGGAGCGGAGCGGAGTAACCTCCGGCCATATCGAACGCTATACGCCGACCGCCGCGCGACAAGCCCGCGCAGCGCTGCGCAGGCCTCATTCACTCGAAGACCGTCAACTGATCCGTCCCGGCGTCGCCTGCGAACGCGCACTGATCTTCGATTGCAGATTGCACCGAGGAAATACAGGAGAAGGAATCCTCGTCGGAACCGTGCGAAAGGATGCAACGAATTAGAAATAGTGAGGTCTCGTACAGCCGCTTTCACTATCAATTGCTCTTGCCGTAGTCGCTCATCGACTGTTCATAGGAAAACCGGGCTCCGAGAAGTCTTCGCACAAGTTCTATATCCGTGATCCTGGTCAATGTAGAACGGTGCGAAGAGATATCGCGGATGGGCCACACGTGGTTCGTCGGCAGCTGTGTAAAACTGAAGATGGAAATCGAAGATCCGAGCGAGAGTAGAAGCAAGACCGCCAAGAACATTGCGGTACGAGCTGAGAACGTTTTCCGATTCTCCAAAGAGCGTGTACGTTTCTGCATCCCGGAGCATGCTGTATTCGCGCCCATCAACAGAGAAGTTAGGTAGCAGCTTAAGAGCTGCCGTGTCTATAAGGCCGGCACGCACTGCCGGGAGTACGCCGAAGCACGTATATAGAGCCTTGAGAATTTGCGATTTTCCTGTTGAATTGTTGCCGCTAATGATTGTCGCGTTTTGGTGAAACCGTATTTTTCGTGCCCGCTTCTGCTGGACCTTCAAAGCAAGCGACAGGCCGTATCGGACGCTACGACAGGCACCATGGGCGCCAGTCTCACCGCGCGAGACAACGCGCTGAAATGAAACAGATTTGAACCCATTTCCGACAACGGCGTCATCGTTCATCGTTCGGGATCCATATCGCGCTCAAATTTCCGGCTTCGTCTCCTCCTCGGCTTCCTCCGCCGAGACGACCGATTCGCAGCTTTCGATCTTGCTCAGCAGGCCCAGTCCGCGCAGGACCGAGAGTGAGACATTCACTTCGCCACACCGAATCGCGTTGCGCACGTTGCTCGCGGCGTCCTCGACGAGCGTGATCATCTGCCGGCGGGCTGCCCAGCGGGCGCGATCCTGCTCCGATTCCAGCGCCCGTCGAAACGGCTTGTCCTTCTGCATCCAGCGATAAAGGGTTCCGCGATGGACCTTCCCCGCCTCGGCGGCGGCGATCACCCCGCCGCCGGTGAGAAGGATACTCAGCGCGGCGTTCTGCTCGGGAGTCAGAACGTCGGGTTGCGTCGCCTTGAGGGCGGCCGCGGCCGCGGCGATTTTCGCATCGTGCGAATTAGTGTTTCTTGTGCTCATGATTATCTGTTGTCCTCTACTATATAGACCGAAATTCGACGTTTTGGAACGTAACCCCTTTCGCCACATTGATATAAATTTTCGCAACACGGAAGGGTTTTTCTGCGGATCATTCGCGTCGAATAGGATGACTTTGGTATAGCGTCCGTGTCGTGTGGGCGAAGATCCGGCTCACTGAACTGAAGTGAGCCCGCCGCGTTGAGGGAGCGCAGCGGGCATTCGATCGTCAAAAAAAACGTTTCGTAGGAATTCGCTACCGCTTGTCCGAACTTTCTGCCCCGACGGCCTCTTTCGTTTCCGCGCTCTCGACTGTTTCCCCTACGCTTGCCTGTGGTATTCGGACCACCAGCGTTCCGGCGGCGACGTCGCCGGTGCGTTGGCGCAGGCGTGAGAAGAGGATGACCGCCAGTGGGAGGAACATCAGGCCGATGTCGATCACGCGGAGCAGATTGCGAATGAGCAGGGAGCCGAGCGTGGGAGCGCTGCCGTCGATGGAGATGACGCGAAGTCCCATCAGCATCTTGCCGAGCGAGCGGCCGAAGGCCGACTCGATCGCGGTCGTATGCAGCAGATAAAGCGGGCCGACGGCCCATTCGATGATCTGAACAATCAACTGCGGCGGCGCATCGGGGTGACGCAGCAGGATGAGCATCGGCAGAAGTGCGGGAACCAGGTCGATTAAACCCGCCGCGAGGCGCATTCCCAGTGGCGCGAGGTTCAATTCCTCCAGATTGAAGACTCGGCCCTGCATCACCTTTCGCCAGCGAAGGGAACTGCCGATCGCGAAGGCCAGGGCCGCCCAGACGACAAACTGCATGGGTCCGCCAATGTCAGGAAAGGCAGACAGGGGCACGAGCGGCACCAGCATCGCCGGGCCCGTGCGGACCCCGGTCTCGGCGTCGAAGTCCTGGTCGACCAGCTTTCCGGCATTTTTGTCTTCCCCCGGCGAAAGCAGATGAATGCGCGACGCGGCGAAAGCGATCGCCTGTTGCGATACGAAAGCCGGGGGAACATTGGGCAGCCGGACGATGCGCGGCGGAAGTGTCTGTGAAAAATAGTAGAAGGATTCGTCTCCATTCGCCTGCCCGATCCAGAGCGTGGCGGTGGGGGCGTTGCCGAGCAGCCGGAATGCGACCACGTCCGCCGAGGTCTCAATGTCGGTCGTCCCAATCCAGGTCTTGCCCTCCGAGTCCAGGCGAATGACTTTTACAAAGCGCGGTGCCCGAAGCACCGCAACATAAGGAATGCGGCCGGTGATACTCAGCCGCACCGAGACGGCCATGCCAAGGTCCGGCGGCAATTCGACGAGCGGGTCCAGCGCCCTTCCTTCAAAACAAACAGAACGATCCGCGGGGGACCAGCCGATGGGGCGGCAGCCGCGAGCGCCTGCGTTGTCGCGGGAGATTTCGCCGCAATCGTTGTCGCGGCGGCAGCAGGTTGTGATGTCGGACGCGTGGACGGGGCGGTGGCTGGGGTGAGCATCGCCCGGGCCTCAGCGGCGCTGGTGCGGCCCAGGGCCCAGAAGGTGTCGCCGTCGCCGGCGATGGAGAGCATGCGTGTTTGCCGGGGAAGCGGTGCGCCGGAAGTGCACCCGTCCTCGGATGCGGCGATCCAGTCGCCGCTGTCGAGGAGCAGCCCAAGCTGTCCGCCGCGATTGCCGGCGTCGACAATCTGCCCCGGAATCTCGGTCATTCGTCGCCACGCCGTTTGCCCGCCGTTGCGGACGTAGATAACGGTCTGCTCGGCCGGCGGGGTGACATCCGGCGCGACCTCCTTCCGCGCGATCCAGAAATGTTCCGCCGAACCGTGAGCCAGGACGCTGGGCACGGGGAGTTCGGGCCAGTCCGTTGCCTCGGCGCGCGGGTCGGCCGGCTGCGTGGACGGGGCTGTGGCGAGAAACGCGCCGAGGAAGAGATTCAGAAACAATCGCACCGGCACCTACTTGATCTCGATGATGTGTGAAACCCCGGCCTTTTGAGGGTCAGGGGCGGTAAAGCTCCGTGGATTCGGTACGGATGCATTATCTGGACTGTGCAAACCGAAATCGGTGAACGTTATCTGCATTCTTGAGCCCGAATCGGGAAAGTAGAGGTGAAGGTCCGTGGCGATCCAAGGCCACTGTGCTTTGGCCGAGTCATCGAGCTGAATCTGCTGATATTTTCCCAGCGTTGCACGAAGCACCACGTGCCCGTTGCTGTCGAAAAGGAAAACGAAACGGGGCCGTTTCTCATTGAGGTCGTACCACACTTCTCGCTGCGCTACCCATCGATCCGGCAACTTGGCATTCCAAATGAACATGTACATGCGCTGGTCATTATTAAAACGCATGGTTGGTGCCGGCAGGTTCTCAAAATTCAGATCGATCGTGCTGACGCCGAGAACCTCAAGAATCATGTCCGGCCGGATCGGAATGTGTGCACTTTCCAGTGCGGCTTCAGTCAGGTTAGCGTACTGCCCAATCCAAAGCGTGTCGATGTCCGGGATCACTTTGAGCCAGTAGTCGGCGTCATTGCTTCCGATTTCGAAGATTGGGCCGATTAACTCTTTGGTGCCGACCAGACGCATACTCTGCGGCGATTCATAAAGCAGAACGCCATCGCCGTTTACAAAATGCGGCTTCTTCTTCTCGTCGACGATCGTCGCCTCGTAGTAATGACGTGCCCACAGAGTGGGAATCTTTTGACTGTTGGCGTTGATTTCGCGGACGACCTCCGACATGGATTGCGTCGGCCCGGTGTACGGCGTAACCACCGCAGTGTTCGGATTGTGTGCGCATCCGGCTGAAACGGCGGCCAATCCGGCGAGCATGACGTAGCGTGAAAGTGTTTGCATGTTGGATGAAGCGCTCCCGCCTTCCGTTGCGTTCACGCTTGGTCATAACTCTTCATTGAGAATCTGACCGAGCTGCTGGCTGACTTCGGCGACCTGCTGCTCGTCGAGCTTCGGATCGATCAGATCGAGCTTCTCTTCCTTGCCCTTCATGCGGACCACCCAGACATCGCGATCCGCGTCGCGGCGGGCGCCTTCGTATACCACCAGACGCTTGCGCATCAGGATCAGGCCGAGCACAAATCGGAAGTGAACTTTGTTCGGCTCGGTGGCATCGCCGAGCCGTTCGAACAGCGTGCAGAGCACTTCATCATCGACGAACAGTTTTTTCTTTTCCTGGCTGTGCGGCATCACCGTCTGCCAGAAGCCCAGGAGCGCCGACCGATCAAACGCTTCCCAGGCCGGCAGGGATATGTCGAGCCGCTCCAGTCCGGCGGGGGTTTCGCGAAGGGCCGCGACAAATTTTTCGCCCGCCGCGATCGTCTGCCCGGAAACCGCGCAGATCCCCCCCGCGCGGGGAACATCGTATCCACCCGATTTGGGCGTTGTGCCCGCAGCCGCCGTGCCCATTTGCAAACCTCCGTGCCAGAAATTCAGGATTCACCACAGAGACACAGAGGACACAGAGAAAATCACCAGGGTCGCTGGGTCCGAGGTATGCGACGTGCAATTCGTCCTGGATTTCGAAATGCAGCTTTAAGTTTCCTTCAATTTCTCTGTGATCTCTGTGTCTCTGTGGTGAACAATCCGGGTTAGTATACCCGCATGAGCGTGCAGGAGAAACTCTCGTCGCTCGGGATCGTGCTGCCGCCGGTCTCCGGGCCATTCGGTGCTTATGTGCCGGCCAAGCGATTTGGCGACGCGATTTACGTCGCCGGCCAGCTTCCCATCAAAGAGGGAAAACTGCTGGCGGTGGGGCAGGTGCCATCGCGCTGCAGCATCGAAGCGGCGCGCGTCGGCGCTCGCCAGTGCGTCATCAACGCGCTGGCAGCTGCACTTTCGATTGCAGGGACACTGGATTCGTTGACCGGCGTAGTCCGCGTCGGCGCCTTCGTCAGCTCCGACGCCAGCTTCACCGAACAGCCCAAAGTGGCCAACGCCGCGAGCGAATTCATTCTTGAACTTTTCGGCGATTCGGGCAGGCACGTGCGCGCGGCCGTCGGCGTCAACACGCTCCCGCTCGATGCGGCGGTGGAAATTGAGTTTCTGTTCAGTAGTGAGCACCAGAGCGGTGCCGTGAGCCGAACATCGAACATTCACAACGACAGTCATGCTCACTGAGACTATGCTTGGCGGCATGACCCCCTGGACCCCCGTCGATATTCTCTTCCGATACCTTCACGTCGTCACCGCCTGCGTGGTTTTCGGATGCGCTTTTTACATGCGCGTCCTCCTTCCCATCGGCCTTCGCCCGCTCCCTCCTGAAGCGCGCGAGGCGACGTTTCTGCGTTTGCGCCGAGCGTTTAAGATGGTTGTCCATCCTGGAATCCTGCTTTTTCTCATAAGCGGCATCTACAACGCCGTTCGCAACTGGCATACGTACAATCAGTGGCCGGGAATCACGCATGGGCTTTTCGGGCTGCATCTCCTGCTGGCGCTGACGATCTTCACGATCTGGCTGGTCCTGCTCGCCGGCCCCAGGCCGATCGAGGGGCACCTCAAATGGTTGAAGATTAGCATCGTGCTGCTATTCGTTATGGTTGCCATTGCATCAACGCTCAAATGGGCGCGGGAATATGCTCACGATCATCCTGCGCGGATCGCGCGGCGGCGTCGATGCAGCCGTAAACTGTTAACCTCGGCCGCTGGACGAAAGTGTGAGGAATCCCCGTTTAATCGCCTTCGTCTTCCTGCTTTTCGTCGGCATCGCGCCGGCGCTTTTGCGCGGAGCCGAGCGCCCATTTGCAATTCGTGTGATCGATGAGCAGACGCGGCGAGGCCTGCCGCTGGTCGAACTCACGACCGTCAGCCACAACCGTTTCATCACCGACAGCGCCGGCTATGCCTCTGTCGATGACCCGGCTTTGCTGGGGAAACAGGTTTACCTCGAGGTGCGCAGCCCGGGGTATGTGTTTGCGAAAGACGGTTTTGGATTCCCGGGCCAATCCATCGAGTTGAAGCCCGGCGGCGAAGCCGAATTGCGCATTCGGCGGATCAATATCGCCGAGCGTTTGTATCGCATCACCGGCGAAGGGATTTATCGCGACAGCGTAATTCTCGGCAAGCCGGTTCCGATTCGAGCGCCGCTGCTGAATGGCGGGGTCGTGGGGCAGGATTCGGCGCAAGTCGCCGTCTATCAGGGAAAGGTTCGCTGGTTCTGAGGTGATACGATGCGCCAGGGCCATCCTCTCGGGCAATACTGGACGAGCGGTGCGACTTCGCAGCTCCCGTCGCAAGGCGGGCTCGATCCGGCCATCGGAATCGATCTGAATTATTTCACGGACGCCACCGGCTTCAGCCGGCCCATGATCGAACATCGTGACAACGACCCGCTCTGGCTGGACGGTTTGACGGTCATCCGGGATGAAAAGGGAATGGATCGTCTGGTCGGCGCATTTTCGAAGATCCGAAACTACTTTGAAGGGACGTATTCCGCGACCTTCTCGCGCGATGGTGATCCCACGCCACGCTACGACTACAACCAGATCATGTACCGGCTGGATCTGAGCGATGAGCGATTGAAAGGCGCGGAATGAGCGAATTCTGCGCCGCTCCACGACGGGGCAGAGCGGTGCGCAACGATGCCGTCTCGCCGCGTGGGTTGGTTGCCGCGTCGCCCCGTATCGGTTCCGCTCCTCGATTTTTCTTATCCGAAGAATACGGGGCGGCGCGGCGGCTACCGTCGGCGTGTTCAGCAGTTTCCGGTGCCGCTTTGCCCCGTCGTGGAAATTGCACCCACCGTTCAATACAAAATCAGATCCGCGATGAGCTGCTGGGCGACGGGACTTCCCCGTCCGCTCGCGGCGGTCGCGCCGCTGATCGCATTGAAATCGCTGGCGGGCAGGCTTGCCAGAACGGGCAGCGTCTGAGTCTCTTCATCCAGGGAATGTTTGTGCATCAGCGCCCGACCCTCATCGGCGATGGCAAAGAGCGCCGCCCACTGTGGCGTGCCGGCGCTGGTTCCGCCCGCCACCTGCCAGCCGGCCGCTCCGCCAAGAGGCGTGCTGTCGTAGATCGCAAAGCCGCTGTTTGGATCGGCATCATATGAAACGATGGCCGGCTGCACGCTGCCGGGAAGCTGCGATTCGCCGGCGTAGTTGCCCGCGGCGTCGAGCGACAGGTTCGTTCCGCCAACCGTGACCACCGGGACCGACGCGTCCGGCCAGGCCATCGCGACCCCGTCGTCCGCGGCGGCCTGCACGAAGCTGACGCCGTCGCCGCGCCCGAGCCCGGCGACATGATTCGCCGGCGTCGTATAGATCGAAAAGTCAGGCAGCGGATTGGGAGGCGTGTCCCAGCCCCAGCTCATCGACACCACGCTCACCCCGCGGTGTTGGCCGGCCCAGTCAACAGCCGAGAACAGGTCCTGCGAATTGCCGGAGGCGGCTTCAACGACCAGGATCTTCGCCCGCGGGGCGATCGCATGAGCCCATTCCACATCGAGCGAGGTTTCCTGCGCCGAGCCGGCATCCACGCCGACTTTTCCCTGCGGCGTTGCGATGCTCAGCGCGGCGGCGGGCAGGCCAAACTGTTTGTCGAATACACGCAGGTCAGATTGGAGAGTGGGGGAGCCAAAGGCAACAACGATTGCGATCGTCTGTCCGTTCCCATCCCCGGCCACCACTTTGCTCCCCTTGGCCAGATAGACTTGATCGAATCCGTAAGCCTGCCGGACTTGCTGCGGCGTCAGGCCGCCGGTCGGCTGACCGGGACTGGCGGAAAAATGACGGCGCGGCTCCAGCGCTTCCAGCCCGCTCCACGCTCCGCCATCCTGCATCGATTGGTTTCCTTCTCGCCCTCGGTCGGAGTGAATTCTAGCAGCAGTTTGGCCTGCCGAGCAATTGGTGGTTGTCGGCGCTTCAATCGCGGAAATTATCGGACCTTCAATGCCAATTCGACAAACAGGCACGCGCCGTCGCAGCGCGCTGGCGGTGCAATCGATTGGGGTACCCGTGCTGGGTGGCGGGCGATTTAGGCAGAGATTAACCGTGCGCGGCGCCGGCTTG
The DNA here is from genome assembly GCA_963754335.1 of uncultured Phycisphaerales bacterium. Classification (GTDB taxonomy): domain Bacteria; phylum Planctomycetota; class Phycisphaerae; order Tepidisphaerales; family Tepidisphaeraceae; genus JBBSDP01. The sequence continues at coordinate 269,874 of CAVWFQ010000001.1, read as the reverse complement.
CGAGTACGATCGCGGACAATCCAAGCAATAAGGCCGTGCCCGGTTCCGGCGTAACGACCTGAGCCTGAAGGACCTGAACGGTGTCGTTGCCAACGTTGCCGTCATCGGAGGTCAGAAAGGTCACATAATCGCCGGGCAAGACCGAAATTCCGGTCGGACTGCCCGTCGCTTCGGTGGCCTGGCCGGCTCCAACGTGCCCGGTCGCTATCGTGTCGACTGAAAACAAACCGCCACCAAGCGGGTGATCGACCTCAACCGCCCAGATGACTTCCCCGGCGGGATCATTCATGGTGAAGCCGTAGTTGACGCCGACCTGCGTCACCCCCGCGGGAACGAGGTAACGGATTGCGGCAATGCCAGGAATGGAAGGATTGCCGGATGTATCGCCGGGTTGCATGTACAACCCAGGGGTGAACGAAGCGAAGCTGGTGGTGACTTGCGCAATCCAGGGGCTGCTGAAGTTTTTCCGCCAGGCGGTGTAATCCCCATTGCCCGGATCCTGAAAACCCATCTGCGTGTAATTCCCATCGCGCGTTTCCCCGTCCCGGTAGGCGTAATACCATCCGGTGGGGCTGGGATTGACGGTGGGTGACCAGTCGGCGTCGGCGTCAATTGTAGTCGCCGACGAAGAAGCGGTTGCCACGAAAGCCATCGCAATCACGCTGAAGACGAGTTCATTGAATTGGAAATTCATCCGACCTCCCGAGAAATGTTCCGAACAGGTTCGCCACCCACCGCCGATGAATCGGGTCACCACCCAACAAAACGATCTGCACCACGCTGAGGGACAATGTATAACCCGATACGGCCCATTATTGCAACAAAATAATGGCAGGCGGCGGACATTTCGCACTCGGTTTCCATGAGGCGGGAATCACCAGTAATGATCCCCACCGAAATAACTGAAGTTCAGGGTCATTTCGCTGTAGTCGCGCCAGATGACGTGCCCGTCGAGGAAGAGGACGTTCCCGCCAGCCGGACGGAAATTGCCGCTTCTCTTCACGTGATTGGTGCCGAAGCGGTTCCCGTTCTGCATGATAATGGGAAGTCCGCCGTCCAGAACCGTCGCATCGCTGGCCAGAACGGTGTCGGCGGGACGGGGATCGCTGAGCCGGTAGACCCACCCCTCCTTTGGCAACGTCGGATCGGTCGGCGGCGTCCAGGGCGCCGGCCCGTAATAGCCGTAGCTACGGTGAAACATGAAAAAGTAACCGGGGCAGCAGTAGGTGGTTGCGTTGAGCGGATTGTCGAAGTTCCACCAGAAGTCGATATCTTCCTCATCCGCATTGTCCGGACAAAACATGATCTGTTCGGTCGCGCCGGCGCTGTTCATCAGATCGCGAACCGCAAGGCTGAGATTATCGAGCCATCCGACGCCGATCTGGGCCGGATCGTCCCAACTGTCCGGAAGCCAGCCGCGATTGTCGGCTCCATAAATGTTCAGCGCGATCACGATCTGGTGCAGATTCGACCCGCAGGCGACGCGCTTTGATTGCTCGCGCGCCTGCTGAAGCGCCGGAAGAAGCAATGCGATGAGAACCGCGATAATACCAATGACGACCAGAAGCTCGATCAGGGTAAAGCCGTGGCTCAAGCGGCGGCGAATGAAAGTTGCGTGTCGATTGGACCCTGTCAAATCTGACTCCAAAACTTTTCCGGCGATCTCTGCACAATACAATGTTCGACGTCCCGTCGCAAAGGAATTATCGTGATATGCCGACATTCCTGCGCCGCCCCGATTGCGGGCATTCTCATCACGCTTTCACTGAGTCCTCTGGCCCTCGGACAGCAAACACGCCCCGCCGATCACGACGAGTCGATGAGCTCAGATTCGCCTCGATCCGGTTACGGTCGGCGGAAAAGGGGAATGGATTCGCATCAAGTCGATCGCGCTGGAGAAATAAGTTTCGAACGGTATGGTGACAGCAGCAAAAGAAACTGATGAGCCAGATTCCAACCCAGCCTCCCTATGATCCGATCTTCTATGCGTCTCCGCATATTCAGCAGAAGAGTCCGCGGCCGACGTCGGTCACAGTGATCGCCGTTCTGGCGATCATTTTCGGAAGCCTGGCGGTGCTGGGAGCGCTTTGCGTTTTGCCACAAAGCTTTGGTTTGAGTCTGAGGCCGAATCCCACCATGGATGCCGTGCGCAATGATCCGATCCTCCTTTCCTTTTCCATCTTCAATCAGGTGATTCAACTGGTTTTTGGTGTGGTCCTTCTCATCACCGGCATTAGTGCGCTCTCGCTGAAGCAGTGGGCACGCGTGTGGATGCTCCGATATGCCGTCGCTTTTCTGGTTTTTTCGATCCTGACCACGATTCTCAACATCACCGTCATTCATCCGCGTTTGCAGAAAGCAATTTCGAGCGCCAGACCAGCCAATTCGCCGCTCAACACTCAGCAAGTCCAATCAATCCTGCAGATCACCCACTATGGCGGGCTCTGCTTTGCAACGTTATTCCTGCTTTGGCCGGTGGCGATTTTGTATTACATGAGCCGACCGCATGTGAAAGACGCGTTCGCCCGGGGAATGCCCGCATACATTGATCGCAGAGGCTGATTTGCACTGAGAACCGTAAATGTCGGCCTGACACCTGCGCTCATTTTAACGGCGCGTTCTCCACACTTGGGCGAACCAGCGGATTGGCCGGCGTCCTTGTCAATGTGTACGTGGTTCCGTCGCTTGACAAGGTCATCTTCGCTCCGTCAACGAGCGCGGTGAATTTGAACTTCGCTCCCTCGCTTTCAAAAGTGCCGTTCAGTTTGTTGCCGTCGGCGGCGGCAACGAGCGGAAACTTCTTGTCCCCCAGCGCCAGCGTTCCGGTGTAGCGTACGCGGTCGCCAACCAGTTCCACGGTCATGCCGCCTCCCTGATATGAACCGGCTAATCCGTACGCGTCACCGGCGGCCGGAGGCTCGGCCGCAACGGGCGCAGTGGCGGGCGCGCTTTCCACGACGACAGCGCCCGCCGCCGGAAACTTGACCGTCTGATGAACTTCCAGCGTTCCGTCGGCCGCCACATCAATATTGACCGGCTTTCCGTCGGGGCCGGTCTCTTTCTGCGATCCCTTTGTGGAGATTTTTCCGGCGACGTCCGACGCCAGAAGCTCACCGGTCTTCAGGTCGATCTGGCTTACTCCGCCGAGGGTGGTTTTCGTGTTCACAAAACCCTGTTCGCGCTTGCTCACCTGTCCGGCCACGCTGACATTCGCCACTTTGCGGCCGTCAATCTCGTTAAGCGACAGCAGCCTGCACTTGAGGGAAACACTGTCATCGGCTCCGAGCTGAAATTGCCTGGCGATAGCGGTGCTGTCTCCATCCCATTCCTCGCCGACCGCGACCGGCTGCTTCGGATAAATGCTGGTGTCCGGCTCGAGCAGTTTGTTCAATTCCGCCACCGTCGCTTCGTCGGGCGGATCGTGCAAATCATTGGTGATGGTGCCTCCTTCGCCGCGTTTGACCGTGACTGTTTTTCCCGCGAGTGCGAATTCCGGCACCAGGTGTCCGTCGGTGCCACCTGTATTGGCTGACTCCTCGTCGAACGTCACCTTGATCGCCGTGGGCAGCCCGGCGCTGGCCGCAAGCACTTCGATGGTCCCCTTGCGGCGTTGTCCCATCGATTGATCGATCGGCTGAACAATTTGCCCGCCGGCGGTGACTTGCCCCTTGAGCTTTGACGGCGCTGGTCACATCGAATGTCCGTTTCTCGCCGGGGGTGATCGCGAGTCTGAGAGAGTATTTTTCTGCTGCCGGTGAGAATGAGACTGACGAGAGAATCGGAATCGCCAGCGCGATGAATCGAAGCCGAAGGGAGGATCGGAGCCGGTGAAACATTGTTTGTTTCCTTGCAATCGAACGTGCGAAAACGTTCGAGTAGATATCCCATCGTTGCGGTTTGCAGGTGTCAAGGATGACCCTTCCCCCCGGTGGGACAGACATTCCTGTCTGTTGCGGGCCGGGGAGCAGAGGCGGTACTCCGCCTCCCGAGCCGGTCCGCTTTATTGCAAACTCCGCGGAATGTCGCGTCTGCTCGGCGGGCAGGAATGCCCGCACTCGCAGACGCGTATCAGACAAGAATGTCTGACCCCCAACAGCGAGCGGCAATTCAGACTTCGAATGACGCATGCGGTCCGGGAAGATTTCGTTCAATTTCGTCAAGGCGGTAACCCAAGCCTGGACCGCGCACCGTGGAGAAATCGACTTTACCCTCCCGTCGGCGAAACAGTCCCGGGTGCACCGCCGCCTCGGGGAGCGAGGCGTCCGGGTAGAACTGCATCGCGTTGGTCTCGACGCCCATGATTGTGTTGAGGTGAGCGGCCAGACCGATGTGTGAAATCTGCGCGAGCATTGGGTTGGTCAGGTCCTGCACCATCAGCGACATGCCGTGCGCCGCAGCCCAGCAGGCACTCAGGAGCGCCCCGACAACGTTTTGCAGGTTTTAAGGGCGACTCCATTCCATCCCAATTCCCGGCCGAGCCGGACGTGTCGCCAGTCGTGAGCGCTCTCGTCCAGGAACAGCGGCTTGCGCCGCGCAACGCTTCGCACGTCGATGCGCTCAGCATCGAGATCGTACCCGAATGGCTGTTCGACGTAGAGCAATGCACGGTCAATACGCGAATGGTCACGCGCCAGGCGATCGAGAATCTCATTTACGTATTCGGGATCGCGCACCGTGCAATTGAAATCCGCGCTGAACCATTCGACGCCTCCGGCCAGGCCGATTTCTCCGATGCGCACCAGCCGATCGTAATCCCACGGCGCGTCATTGCCGCGCAGCTTGATCTTCAGGCAGCGCAGTCCGTCGTCGGCGATCCAGTCACGGAGCAGCAATGGATGCGCATCGTCCGGCGCATCCACAATCTCGCTGGTTTCCAGCGGGTCGAGCCCGCCGACAAGATGCCATGCGACGAGCCGTTCGCGGCGGGGGTGAAGAAGAAAGTCGGCCGGATATTTGCCGCAAAAACAGGCCTCGTCATCGATGAGGCTCGCCAGATCCCGCGTCAGATGCTCGGGACCGTAGGTCGTGAATGTCGGCCGGTCCAGGAGCTGTCCATAAGCGTCGTGAGCCGCCAGATCGTAAGCAGAAAAGCAGAGTAGAGCCGCCAGCCAGGGAACGGATTCCGCAGGCTCGCCGCCGCGGTTGAACTCAATCAGCAATTGCGGGAGCACGTCGTTTTGAAAATCGGTCCCGATTTCAATTGGGTGCCCGGATAAATTCGACTGGACAAGTCGGCGTCCAATTTCCGCTGTGAACGCGATGAGCCGATCAAGTCGGCGGGCATACGGCAGTGTGCTCGGCCAGACCCACTGCACGCTGAGCGGCGTTTCCCCCCAGCCGGTGGCGCGCTGCGCCCGCTCCCTTCCGTAACTTCCACGCAAATACGAGCACATGTCACCTCCGTGAGTGTCTCGACGCCGAACTTCAGCGGAACCCGCGTCCGAATTGGAAGTAGAAAAAGCTGAGTGGAAACGATTCGCATGCTCTTGAGTCTTCGAACTCGGTGCGCAGAGTCTAGGACCGGTAAAATTCCAAAAGAAAATGGCCACAGAGGTCACAGAGGGGCACAGAGATCACAGAGGCAGTTTAGTCCTCGCAGGGTTCCGCCCCGCATGGATATCTTAAATTTATTCGTCGTTTGGGAAGATGGTCATCGGAATTCGTGACGCGTTGGCGGCGTACGGCGTCTCGGTGATCTCTGTGTCCCTCAGTGATCTCTGTGGCCATTCCCCGCTTGCACGAACCATTCGCAAATCATCGGTTATTTACCCGGATGAAGATGCTTGTCCAGAAACTCGATCGCCGCCTTCTCGGCTTTCTCGGCGTCGGGACCGTGGAAGCCGTGGCCGGCGCCGGTCAGCGTCAGGAGTTCGACATCGATGCCGGTTGCCTTGAGCCGTTCGTACATCCAGGTCGCCTGTTCGTAGTTGACGTATTTATCTTCCGTCCCGTGAAGCAGGAGCGTCGGCGCCGCGTCCGGCGTTACCCAGTAGAGAGGGCTGGCGAGGATGTGGGCCGGCCGCGCATGCGTAACGTCGCCGCCGAGAAACATCGGCAGCACTTCGGCCGCGTCAACGCTCTTACCGTAGCTCTGGGTGAAATCCTCCGGGCCATAGTAGTTGATAACGCACTGCACCCGACTGGAAAAATTCGGCAATTCCGGGCCGTCAAAGCGATGCACCTCTCCGCTGACCCCCAGGAATTGAGCGAGGTGTCCACCCGCCGAATCTCCCAGAGATGCAATCCGATCGGGATCGATATGATATTTCGCCGCGTTGGCGCGCATCCAGCGGACGGCCGTCTTCACATCCTCGACCGCCGCAGGGAACGGATATTTCGGCGTCAGGCGATAGGTGACGGTGACTGCGACGTATCCCTGCTCGGCCAGTTTCTTGCACAGTCCGTTCCACGAATCGCGCTTCCCGGCGCGAAACCCGCCGCCGTGAATGCACAATACTGCCGGGCGCGCTGCGCCCGCGTCTTCCTTCGGCTGGGCGACGTTGAGCTGAAGATGTTGATCGTCGGGATTGGCGTACTCGATTCCCTCTTCGAACGTAATTTCTGTTGGCGCAACGACGAGCTGGCACAAACCAGGAGGGATCCGGCAAAGAGAATGATCGTGAGCCTGAAAATCGAGGATGCGTGGGTTTCCATAGGCCGATGTACGCGCCGGCAGGTTTTCCGTTCACGGCCGGATAGGAAAGCCAGTTGGTTTCCGCTCCACGACAGTTTGCAATAAAAATCCCCCGCTGTACCCAGTATAGAGCCGTCGAGACATTGCCTGACTATCGTAAGCATATCATAAATAAATGTTTATGGTTGTGTATGCGCTTCAGGAAATGTCTAGGTGACTTGGTTGACTTTATGTAATTTATATATTATGCTTTTTCTCGAATTAGGTGGCAGGGGCTTTGGCGGCCGGAATCGCTTTTCCCCCATATTCTAACTGGAGTCAAAATGAAGCTATTTGGAGTGGGAGCACTTTGTCTGGCTGGAATTGTCGGCATGTCCGTCGGTCAGGTACGGGCGAATTTGATCTATAACTTCGACACGGCCGGTTCCGAAGCGTCAAATGGCGGGCATGGTGACGGGGCAAACATTGATGGCTGGACCGATACCCTCGGTGCTTCCGAGCCAACGTTCATCAATACAGCATTCAACGTCCTCGGCGGACGGACGGCCGTTGTTCCTGGTCAGAACCAGGACGCTCAGAACGCCAATCTTGTTTTCACCTCCCCGGCTTTCTACCTGACTGGCAACTCGGTCAATTTCGATATGTCCGGCGGCATGTTATACGGGTCGTCAAGCGATCCGACGGGTCAAGACAGCTTGCCCGTGAATATCTCAAACATTGCGGCAGGTAATTCTTCCGGAACCGGAATTCTGGTGCTTGGTTTGCGGGACGTCGCGACGGGAAATTATGTGTCATTTTACTCAGATCCCTCAACACATGACCAGTGGCAGTCCCAATCCTGGGATGTATCGGCCTTCGTGAACAACGGCAAGCAGTACGTCATCGACATGATCGACACGCGTACCAGTGGTTGGGGCCACATCGAGATCGACAACGTGAACATCCCGGGCGTGCTGCCGGAGCCGGCCTCATTGGGGATGCTGGCGATCGCCGCCGGGAGCCTGGTGCTCCGCCGCCGTCGATGCGCCTGAAGATCGAGTCGATTCAATTTCAACTGTATCTTAACGCCCCGGCCGACCGCGCCGCGGGCGTTTTCTTGCGCACATTGAATCGAAAAAATGCATCCGATCGCGAGGTGATTCCATTACTTGACGATGGGCACTTTCTGCCAACCGGAGCTGCGCGTAAACTCGCGGACCGTGAAACACCAGATGACGACCTTTTTCTTCGATAGATAGGTCGGATCGGAGCGCGCCAATCGCAGGAGATTGACGCGCGCCGGCGTTGCCCCGGAACCTCGAACCGCGATCAGATCGACGGCAAATCCCAGATCCAGCGCAAGCTGGTCGGCCAGCCCCGCCCCCTCGGCGTGCATGTCGCCGCCGGCGTGGAAGACCAGGTTGTGGCTATCCCCCAGGAGCAGCACGGGGCTTGATCGATCAGTAGGGAGCGGCGTGATGGCGCCGCCGTCTTCCGTGCCGACGAATCGCAACTTCAGTGTCTCGGCGGGCGGTTGCGCGCCGGCAACACCTTCGAGAAGATCGCCATGAATCTCCAGCGACCTGGTTTCAGTTGCGAGCTTCAATTTCGTGGCCGACTTGAGCCAGGGCTTATCCTTGATCCGATCCGCGATCTTTTCCGCGGCCAGGATGCAGGCGCGGCCGGACCAATGTGAATCCTGTCGGCAATAGACGGGTCCATCGGCATCGTCGCGATGAGCCAGAAGATCAGGCGCGATATCGAGAACGGTGATGCCCTTGTCGGCGAGCAATTTGAAAAATTCCTGCTCCGCCACGTCTGTCCGGGCAACGCAGCAGTCCGTGGGGGAAATCGCATCGCTGATCTTTTCGGGATAGACCGTCGCTTTGGCGGGCACTGGAAGGAGGATCAGCTCAATCCCGGCGCGATCGAGCTGCGTTTTGAAATCGAGGATCGCCGGCAACGGATCGGCGTTTTCGGGTTTGTCCGCCGCGCTCACCTTTGCCGCATCCTCGCCCCAGAATTTTCCAGCAGCAACGTGGCGCAGTTCGCCGGCAAGAAAGAGCCAGCCGTCTTTGCCGACAACTGTGATCGAATCAGCTTTTTCCGCGGCATCCGATTTCGCGGCGCAATCCTTCCGAAATGCTTCGAGCGAATGAGGATCCACCGGAGTGGCCGGATCACCCGCCACTGTCCCCACGAAAGTTAAGGCGCACAGCAGCATGGCGATCGAGAAGGGGCGTTGACCATTTCGTGGCACGGGTTTCCAACCCGTGTTCTGGATCGCAGACACGGGTTGAAAACCCGTGCCACGAAAGAAATCCATCGGACGCCCACGATTACCGTCAGGTCTCATTGATGAATCTCCTCTCCCCAGCACGGCTCCTGCAAATTAAGCTGCTCATCGTCAAGATCCCGTCGGTTGATCGACTCGAGCTTTGCGCTCACGTCCGCCCAGGGGCGCAGGCGGAGCGTCACCTTCTGATCGGGCGCATAATGGGCGGCCGAGGTCCATTCATTTTTTCGCATGCTCCAGACATAGACCAGCGCTTCCCCGCCGGGGATCGGGCCACGCTTGTCCGACATATCGATCAGATGCACGGCGACGATATGCTCGCTATACGGAACCGTGTGCGGCCGCGGCGGACGCGCCGCCGATTCCACCGTGCCGGTAACGACCATTTCCTTCCCAGACTCCGGTACAATGAACCTGCTCGGCGCGGGATGCCCCAAATGCATGTCGATTAGTTTCCAGTTTCCAACCGCCAGCTCGCGAATGGCAAATTCCCAGATCACGACCTTTTTGCCCGCGAGGCGATTGCGCCCCCGGCCCAGGTTGTCGCTGAGCATCTGCCGTGACGCATAGGCCCCGGCGTCATTGCGCGAAAGGCGATCGACAGGCCGGCCGAGCGCACGACTCAACTGCTCGGCGAATCCCGCCGACTCTCCCCATCCCATTACTCCGGCTGAATAGATGTTTGTAAAGCTGTCGCCGAGCAGCAGCACGTCGGCATCCGGATGCGGTTGCCAAGGATCTTTGGTTCGTGAATCGGACACCATCTGAATGGTGACGGTCTGCGGCGGGAACGAGCACTGGCCGGCCGGAAGCCGGAGCATGTCGACCAGATCCCCGACGCGGCTCACTTCCAACGGCGTGACGCGCGTTCTGAAATTTCTCTTGGCCGGCAGAGCAACCGTTCCTTGAATGTATCGCCCCAACTCTTCGGCAACCTGCTGCATCCAATCCGGAGTCCAATGCGTATCCTGGATCAGGAATCGCCGATCGTAGCTGCTGACTTCGGTCGGGATCGGATCGAAAACATCAACGCCGGTCTTCCGCAGCTCTCCAACAAGTTCGGCGAAGTGCGGATTATTAGGCGGGACAAGACCGTGGGGCGCATCCAGGCGGCCCGTGAGCTGACCCGGCTGAAGCATTGCCTTATCCGGAATCGGAACGACAATCAGGCGAGCGCCGGCCGCGCGGCACTGCTCGGCAAACTGCTCAATTGCCATCCGAGGATCGGGATGCGGGTCGGGCTGTCCATCGGCGATCAATTCCTGCTTTCGCTGGCGAAGACGCGATTCGTCGAGAATGCCGCGCCCGGCGACATAATTAATGCCGGGGCAATAAAAGAGCCATCCGTCGCGTCCGACGACGGCGTTGGTGTTGCCGAATCCGCCTGCTGTGCTGACCCATTCCTGAAGCCAGGGCTGAACCGCTTTTTGCGCCACCGAAACGGACCGCAGGTCATCTTCATATGCCTTGAGATTGGACTTGCTCGGAACGCGGGTGAAAAGATCCAATTCCTGCACATGCGCATGAGTCAAGAGTTCGGCGATCAACTGAATCGCCGCGATGAGGCAGGTCATGGCGATAAACGCGATGACTAGAAATCGCGCGGTGGCCGGTGATATCTCGGTGTGAATGATTCCCCGTCGCAGCGCTTCGTCGGCGGAGATGTGCTCGGGGCCGCCGGGCAATACGCCGGTCGATGCCTCCGCGGGCGTTTCGGTCGGAGCGTCGGTCGTGATGGGCGTATCGATCGCTGTGGTCATGGCCAAATCAGAACTGGAAATAGAGGAACGGATTTTCGGTCTGCGTCCACATGAAAAGGAGGGAAACCCCGAGCAGCACCACGCATGCGACGGCGCGTCGGGCCGTCAGCTTGCGCGTGAATGCCCACGACTGCGGCGCCTTCCAGACGACCAGCGCCGCCACAAGAAAAATGAGCACATGGTACGGCGTGAAAATCAACCCGGCGGTGACGTCGCTTGCGGGGGTCGTCCTGCCAGCGCCGAACAGCGCCGCGATAAACGCCGCCGCCTGCGGCAAAGTCTTCGCCCGGAAGAAGACCCAACTGATGCAGACGATCCCGAATGTTACCGCGATGCGCACCGCGTGCGGCAGGCGGCGGTAATAGCTCTGCTTTCCCTGCAGTCGTTCGAGCGCCAGCATCAAGCCGTGAATGCCGCCCCAGATCACGAAATTCCAGCTCGCCCCGTGCCATAATCCGCCGATCAGCATGACCAGCATCAGGTTGATGTAAGTGCGCGTGTTGCCATTGCGATTGCCGCCGAGCGGGATGTAAAGATAGTCGCGGAGCCAGGTGGAAAGGCTGATATGCCAGCGCCGCCAGAAGTCCGTGATGCTGTCGGCACGGTAGGGGGCGTTGAAATTCTGGATCAGTACGAATCCCATCATCAGCGCCAGTCCGACAGCCATGTCGGAATAGCCGGAAAAATCGAAATAAATCTGGAAGGCGTACGCGACCAGTCCGTACCACGCGTCAACCGCATGCAATGCGCCAGCGCCGAAGGTTGCGTCGGCGACGTGCCCCATCGGATTGGCGATCAGGATTTTCTTCGCCATCCCCAGCGCCAGGAAAGCAACGCCCCGGCGCAAATTTTTCGGGCGTATGGGTTCGAGACCGCATCTGCTGCTCGATCGCCCCATAGCGCACGATCGGGCCGGCAACCAGGTCGGGGAAGAACGCCTCGAAACAACAGAAGTCGGTAAAGCTGCGCATCGGCCGCGCGTCGCCGCGATAGACGTCGATGGCGTAGCTCATCGACTTGAACGTGTAAAATGAGATTCCCACCGGCAGAAGGATGCGAAGCGTCGGCACCAGATCCGTCGTTCCGCCAAAGAAACGCGAGATGGCGTTCAGGTTTTCGGTTGCGAATCCGTAGTATTTGAAAAAGGCCAGCAGGCCGAGGTTCGAGCAGATCGATACGAGAAGAACGGTCTTCTGCGCCCGGTTGCGCGGAAGGTCCTTTGAAATGATCGGAAGGATCGGCCCGTCCGCGACCAAACCCGATTGGCGGAATAGGACGAGCCCGCAGACATAATCCACGCCGGAGCTGAGAAACATCAACACAGCCCAGGCGGGATTGGCCCAGCCGTAAAAAGCATAACTGCCCAGGGCGATCAGCCCGGTCGCGCGCGAAACGGGAGCAGGTAATACAAAAGCAGAATCAGCGGCAGATAGTAGAAGAGAAATAGGTGAGAGCTGAAGACCATTGGCTTTCCGCGAACCGTTTCTATTTCCGGCGGAATAGCCACAGAGAACACCGAGGGGTACAGAGATCACAGAGAGCAAACTGCGTCTCTGTGTCCCTCGGTGATCTCTGTGGCCATTCAATTCGAATGAAAACTGCCATTCAATTCTGCCCCGTTGCGTTGTAACTCAGATCGGTCATCAGCTTTCCGTCAGGCGTCAGCAGATCGCAGGTGAAGCCCCAGAATGCGTAAAGCTGTGTCGATTTGATCAGCAAGGTGTTCCATCCCGCGGACAAGTCGATCCTGACGTCCTGCGTTCCAACAAACGGATACCGGCCGAAGTGCCCCTCCAGCACCTGCTTCCCATTGAGCCATGCCTTACACCCGCCAACGGTGCCGGCGTGGAGGATCGCCGGGCGGGAAGTGGGGCATTTGATATAGACGACACCGTAGCCACACCCGTATCCGCCGGATTTGGGATTCAGTGTCTGAAACAGGCTGACATATCCGGCCGCATCCGGATTCAGCGTCATCCATTGCTGGCTGGCGGCGGGCGCATAGCTCCCCGGCAGGCGGGTGAGCGATTCGGGCGCGAATGCCTGCCCAAGAGCGGGATCCGAATCAGCTTTCCCGTGTTCGATATTCGGATCCTGCGGCGGAGGAACGAAGTTGCCGATGCAGCTCCATTGCCCAATAACGTGGTGGTCCCACCTTGCCGACACGGCGTAATAAAGCGGCGCATCGAAATCTTCCGGCAATGTGTCGGTTACGTGTTCACCCTCCAGTTGCGGGCATGACGCGAATGGCGCTGCCACGAGATGGACCGGTTCCCCGACCGGAATTTCAGCAACGTCGAGCGTCTGCTCGCCCAGAATCGCCCAGTGGGCGACGCGGATCTTCTTTGCGTCGAAATGGCCGGTAACGCATCGATTCACCTTGTATTCGTTGACGATCAGGGCCTGTTTATATGGAGCGATCTGCGCCAGTTTCGGCGTGCGTGATGAAAACGTCAGCGTCGCGTCCAGTCCGACAGTCGCGAGCGGCTTGCGACTTTCACGCACTTTCTGGTAGGCCTCGGCCTCGGCGCGGACTTCATTGGGGGAAAAAACACGATCGAAGATCGCGATTCCTTCAACCGTTCCGAGCCAGGGCTGATTGTCCAGGCTGTTTCCGATGACCAGTGAAGCGCCGCGTTCGCCGCGCAGGTCGCCGACAACCGCGTCCGTCGTGAAAACCTGTGCGCCGTTCAGATAAAAAACCAGGTGGCCGGGCGTATAAGTCAGGAGCAAATGGGATAACTTATTCGGCGGCAGAGTGCAGATTTCGATCATTCTCTGATCGAGCCGATAGAACAGTTTGTCGCCACGTTCGGCCAGGTTGTAGGAACAGAGGACACGAACCCGATCGTCTGTCGCCGGCTCCGGCCTCACCGTCATCTCGATCGAATACGCGTTGGACTTTCGGACTGCGTCGCCGAACTGTGCCGCCAAACGCTTCGGCGAAAAATGACCCGCCGTCCGGTCGCAACGCACGATTCTCATCGAGCTTCGCGCTGTTGTTGGCAAGAAACCGGTATCCGCGCAGTCGGCCCGAGCCGGGATCGATCACCTGGATGTGCTGATCGGCCGTCTGCCAGACGAAAATCAATCCCTGCGGATTGACCGGCCAGAGCCGTGGCTCAAACGGAAGCTTCGCCGCTTCCATCCTGTTCGGATGTTGCGCCGATCGAAGGCGTCATCGATCAGGAGCGCATCGGATTTGAGCGGCTTGGCAGCGAGCGTGACATGGAATGAGCGGCCATCAGGGGAGAAAGTTGTTTTCTCGATCGCCGCGCCGGAAGCCAGCCGAACCGAATCAGGCCTCAAATTCACTGGCTCGTCGAACGTTACGAGCAGCGCGCGTTCTCCTTCCAGCGCCGCCGACAGCGCCTTCGGCGCTCGCGCGGGAAGAACGCGCACTTCGCCATGGTGCGTCTGGGCACCCTGCGCCGCCGAGACGATGTAGAGGCCGGGCTTGGAGTAATCGTGTTTGGCCGTCGCGCCGGTGGCGAAATCGCCGTCGCCGAAATCCCATTTCCAGTCGCCCGCTCCCGGCGGCGGAAAATCGACGCTGAACGGCGCCTTGTTTGATTGAAATCCCAGCGCGAGAGGCGGCTGGTAAACGTCGGGAAACCGGTTACAGACCGGGTCGAAGGAATATCGCACCGGGTGCCCGACCACATCCAGCGTGCCGGGATCGATCTGCACGACAAAGACGTTGTAGTCCGACAGATCGTATCCGCCGTACCCGCCGCGGAGCTTGAGATGATTTGCGGCGGCGTAAGCAAGCAGGCACTGGCTGGAGGAAACATTTGGAAAATAGCAGTAGTTTCGCTCCTTCGGCATGATGGCGGGGTCGAGAAGAACCGACCACTCGCGCGTCGACAGGCGCAGTCTTTCCGACCGGGCCGCCCATGTTGGCCATCCAGAATCCCCATTGCCCGTCGTGGGTGAAATAGCATTGGCATCCCCCCAGGTGCGGCATCGGCGTGACGGTCTTCGATTCCGCGTCGAGCAGCGAAAAGGTGTTGAACGCCTGCACCACGTTGGTCATAGAGACGTTGGGCAGCCAGCCGCCTCCCGTGATGAGCGTCTTCGTCTGGCCGGTGGTCAGATCCAGCTCGATCGTGTTGTCGTCCGGCCCGACATAGGCGAGTTTTGTCGGCGTGAACCAGATCACTGCCCGATCCCATCCGCCTCCATATTTGTGGGCATTGGGAACGAGAATCCGGTCGCCGGTTCCGTCGGCGTTGATCAGATGCAGCGGACTGCGATGGTCGCTGTCCGGCGAAGCGCTGGCCAGTGGCAGGCTCAGGTAGGCAACCTGCTTGCCGTCCGGCGAAATGTGCGGACATTGCTGGTCGCGATTTTCTTCGAGAGGCGTGAGCTGTTTCAGTCCGGTGCCGTCGAGCTTTAACGTCCAGATGGAATAATGTCCGCCGCGCCGCGCTTCCCAGACGAGAAAGCCATTGCCGAGGCTGGTGATTTGTTTGCGACCAGCGCTCCAATAGTCCGGTGAATCGATATCGCCGGTCGACTGAGTGTCTGACGAAGCTTCGGCGCAGCGGCCGCTCGGCGCGGCAATGATGAGCGATTGAACCGCGATTGCGAAGAACCCACAAAGTCGACGGTATTGGCCCACAACGTATTTCGATTCCGATAGCCTGCTTTGTGACACGGGCGTCTCGCCCGTGCCTTTGTGGCAAGAGCATGGGCGAGACGCCCATGCTACGAGCGACGTGAACGCACTTCTTAGCAGAATCGCCAGCATTGTTAGCCCAGGTTCATCAAGGTCGCGGCTCATAAAACAACGGAACATCCGGATCTACACTCAGCGAATCGGACGTCACAATCTGGTCCGGCTTATCGGGATTGCCATCCAGCTCCTCGAGAACCAATCGTCGAACGTCGCCGACCCGCGCCCTGGCCAGATCGGTCCTGATTTCGTCGACAATCCCATACTGCGCCACGCGCAACTTTCGGCCCGGCTCGATTGCCGCGCTCGATTTCCAATCCGACGAAACTGAAATCGCCTTGCTGATTTCATACTCGTTTACAACCAGCGCTTCGTGATACGGAGCGATTCGAGTCGGATCGGGGATTTTTGAGATTGCCACGAGTCTGGCTTCCACCACGCGTTGCGGCAGGATCTTTCGGGCCGCGATCTTGCGGAAATACCGTTCGTAGTTGGTATGAATTTCCGCCTCATCGAGCACGCGCCGATAAAACGCCACGCCCTCGATCCGTCCGAGCCATTGATGGCGTCCGCCATTGTGATTGTCGCCGAAGCAAAGCTCCCCATATCCCCATCCACGAAGCGATCCGGTGATCTCCGCGGTTTCGTACGATTTTTTTCCGTCCAGATAAAAGACGAGATGACCAGGCGTATAGGTCAGTGCGACGTGGTGCGGCGCGGTGTCGGGAAGCGTCGCGACCTCGTAAAGCGGCGCATGACCCTGAAGATCCGATTTGACCGGCTTTCCCTCCAGGTTCAGCATGTTGTCAGTCGTCCGAACGCTGACCAGAATCCGATCGTTTTGCTGGCCGATGAGGAAATCCCAGTCAGCGTCATACCAACTGCTGCAATTGATGATCCGCACGGGAGAATCGTTGCGGTGCTGGGTTAAATTCGATGGTTGGATCGTCGCTTCGATGGTGAGCGCATCTCCGGCACAGAGTCGGCCAAACTGCTCCTGGCAATTGGACTGGGAAAAGAATCCGGTGCTGAGCCGGCCTCCCTCCAAACGCATTCGCCCGTACCGATCCGTCCCGGCCACGCCGCTGTCGCGACTGACGCGAAGCTCGCGCACGGCGTTCATCTTCTCGTCGTAGACGCCGTTGAGCTTGTTCGCGTCCTCCCAGATAAAGACCACGTCTTTCCGATCGTTCGGCCACGCTGGAATTGGCAGCGGAATCGGCGCCGATGGCAGGGCATTGGGGGACTGGGCCAGATCCTGCACGCCGGTGATTCGAAGCGCATCGTCCTTCGCAATCGCATCCGCCGTTTCGATCGTCATCCGCTTTCCGGTCTCATTGAGCTGCCAATGCGCAACTTTCGCGCCTCCCTCGACCTGGACCTGCGCATTGTTTGCCTGCACGGGTTCATTGAAATCGACGATGACGTGCGTGGCATCGATCAGGCATGCCGTCGCCGACGGCGGACGCCGCTTGATGACGTTCACTTCGCCGTGAAAGACTTTTCCCGACTGCTTTGCGGTAATGACAAAGTTTCCTGATTTCTCATAAATATGTTTCACGCCGGCGCTGGCGCCGGACGCGGCGGCCGAGCCGTCGCCAAAATCCCAGGCGCTGTCCGCCGGGACGCGCTGATCGTTGATCTGCACCGTGAGGGGCGCTTTGCCGGCGAAGATTCCAAGAAACGCTTCGCCGTTTCCACTCTGCCAGAACCCGCCGGCGCGGTCGAATTTTCCCTCGGGATTGCGCGTGACATTGAGTTGGCGCTGATTGATCCAGTCGTAGAGCATCAGATCCGCAAAGTAGATTTCATGCGTGCTGCCCGGCTTCAGTTTTCCCTGCGTGACGGCGAGCCAGTTCATTGAATTGATCGACCACCGAAATCCCTGCCAGGCCCATTCGAATTGGTCGCGCGTCTTGCCGGCGACGGGATCGCCGTCCCATTGGCTGAGGCGGAACTGCTGGCGGATCACGCCGTTCATATCCACCAGGCGCACGCCGGCATGGTCACCGTTGTTGGCCGTCAGGAGCGATCCATCCGGACTGACGCTCTCGCCGCAGCCGTAGGTTCGGGGGCAGTTGAACATGTCCCCGTCCCCCGTCGACAGTCCGTAAATAGCGATGCAGTAATTGTCGGTGCGCTTCACGAAGCGGCCGGAGTGAGGCGTCGCATCCGGCGTCAGCGCGAACATCCCCATCGCTCCGCGATTGAAGCGGACGACCAGTTCGTCCTTTTTCGAATCGACATTGACCCGGCGCAGGATGCCGTTTTTCCCTTCCAGACGCGCATCGAGATAGTAGATCCATTGCCCGCCTTCGCTGGGGGGCCATTGCAGGCCGGCGATGGGGACATGCTTCGGTTTTTCGTCCCCCAGGCAGTTGACCAATTCCGTTTCATTGCCCCCGTCCATGGAGATCACCGCGATCATGCCGCTCGGCTTGGTGAAGGCAACGCGGTCGCCAAATGGGCTGATGCACACCGCGCCGACGCCGTCCTTCTCATAAATCGCGCGCGAAAAGACGACCTTGTCGACCTTGATGTCATAGCGCATCAGCTTGCCCGGCTGCGAGCCATCGTGAATGTTGCCCAATTCCGCCTGCTCGTAATGCGCGCTGACGGCGATCCCGTCCACGGCCATTGCCGTGCCTGTGCCGCCCGAGAGAATCGCGAGGAACAGGCCGCAAACAGGCAGCAGGGTCGGTCGCATAATCGTTCCTCGTCACCGGTCTTGATCTCGATCTGGCGCGAACGACCAGACCCCATCGCTTGCTATACCTCCCTGATAGGGGAAATGTGGAAGAAGCGGAAAAATGGAGCGCGGGCTTCCGACGACGCTCTGCCCAGGCTTTAGTCGCAAGCTTGACCGCCGGAGTGGCTACTTCAGTAGCCACTACAAACACTCCAGGTCGTGATCGGTCGCAGGGTGCCCGAGTTTTCAGAGTAGAATGCAGCGCATGCGACCGCCGCTGCTAGTCCGATTTCTCATGGGCCGGAAAGACGCCATTCTCCAGGTCGCACAAAGCCCGACGGCCCTCTGGGCGGGATTTCTCTTCGTTTTGTCGGCCGGCTTCGCGCGGGAATACGATGGGGCGGATCTGCTGCGTGAGCCATGGCGCCTGGCGATTCCATGGGTGGCGTCGCTCTGCGTTTGTTCAATTCTGTTTGGAGCGATGTGCTGGATCCTGCCCGCCAGCACATCGACCGGCTCACCCCAGCTCCGGTTCCTTCAGTTCCTGACTTGTTTCTGGATGACGGCGCCCCTGGCGTGGCTTTACGCGATTCCCTACGAACGATTTCTATCCGAAGCCTCGGCGGCCAAAGCCAACTTCCTGACGCTCGGACTTGTCGCGCTCTGTCGGGTGATGCTCATCACGCGCGTGCTATCAGTTCTCACTCACCGTTATGTCCGCGACATTATTTTCGTGGTGTTACTTGTCGCCGACGGCGTGCTGCTGGCCGCGATTCTTTGCTCGCCGGTGCCGCCGCTCCAACTCATGGGAGGGGTGCGGTTAACCGACCGCGAAATGTTGATTCAGTCGGTGGCGTTCACCGTCGGCTTCGGCGCTTTCGTTACCTTGCCGGTTTGGATGATCGGGTGCGCGTATGTCGGACTGGCCAAATCGCGCCGATCGGCGATCAAGCCGACGGCGCCTCACCCGCTCGTCCTCGCGAGCCCCGGTCGGGGAATGGTCTATATGGCTGTTGCATCCGTCGCGATCTGGGCGGTGATTCTCCCCGTTCCACAGCGTCAGCAGCGGCTGAGATCCGCCGTGGAATCGGCGATGCATGCAGGCCGGATCGAAGAGGGTGTCGCGATCATGTCCGCCCACAACCGCGCTGATTTTCCGCGAGTGTGGGAACCGCCCCCGCGAATTGGATTTCAGGAAACAAATCCGTCCCTGGACGATGTTCTCAATGCCATCGCGAATCGAGGCGCCGCGCCGTGGGTGAAGGCCGCGTACGCGGACAAAGTCACACGTTCCGGAAATCGCGATTAGAATATGCGAGCCGCGCAATCAGCTCGCGGCGGCGACGTACGGCAGCAGCGCCATATATCGAGCCCGCTTGACCGCCTTGGCGACCATGCGCTGCTCCATGGCGTTGGCGCCGGTGCGCTTGCGCGTCTGGATCTTTCCGTTGCCGCTCATCATCTTCCTGAGCGACTCGGTGTCCTTGTAATCGATGTAAAGCTTGCCTGAAGCGCTGGTTCGGGCAATCTTGAGCTTGGGGCGGTTGAAGGTTTGGAACTTCTCGGCCTTTTCGCGGCGCTGGCGCGCGCTTTCGTAACGTGCCATGAAATCGATACTCCGCTGCCGGGGCGTTTAGAAATTTCCCGCAACCCCGCCCGGCCATGGTCGGCTACGCAAGCTGCGTCGCCGGGGGTGTCAGGAAAGCAAAGCGGGGATTCTAGCGACGGGGAGGGAATTGGCAAGGCGGCGAACGGTGCCAATGAATTCGCATTCCTGACAGGCGCCCGAAGAAGTCCCGCCAGCGTTTTTGCCGATCCCATCGGGCATGTTCAAAGCTTGGCGGGCACTTTTCATTTTCCGAGCCGCGGCAGACTTGGCCGGCATCTGTACAATGATCACAATGCATCATAAAGTATCAGAATGCATCACATTTGCGATGCGGCCCACTGAAGTCGATCTGCTCCTGGGCGACGCGGGCAAGGCCCGACGGCAACTCAAGTGGCAGCCGACCGTCTCATTCCCCGAGCTTGCCCGACTGATGGTCGGCGCGGATTTGCTGCTGGCGCGGCGAGAGTGGAACGATCGGGAAAACGCGGACCACGGCCCGGCTGGTGCGGCACGCAATTCAGCGCTCGCTCATCCATCTGGATGAGCACCGCCGCGGCCCGCACCTTGCAGCATCTCCGCAATCCGCACATGCGGGCGCGGAAGGGGAAATTCCTTCAGATTTTCCAATGTCGTCCAGCGCAAATTCGAATGAGTCGGTGACAACTGGCTGGTTCGACTCCTGCATACGAATACTTCGAATTCGTACCGGCGATGCGTCAGGGCGTGCGTGATCAACCCCATTCGCTTCGGGCGTTCTGTCGCGATCGGGAGTGATCTCGCTTTCTGCGACTTTGTTCCGTCGCCGACGTCAATCGTCACAAACTGCCACATCCCCGCCCAGCGCCCGCGCGGCGGGCGCTGCTCGATCAGATATTCTCCTCCATGCCTGATGCAGTAGGTCGCCCGGCGAAGCAGGGGAGTCGGAGCGGCGCGCTTCGGCAGCGGAATTTTTTCCTGCATCCCGCACGCGAATGCCTGGCAATGTTCACGCACCGGACAAAGAAGGCATTGCGGCGATCGGGGCACGCAGACCGTCGCTCCCAGCTCCATGAGGGCGGAATTGAAATCGCCGCAACGCTGACGCGGCAGGATCTCCGTCGCGCGCGACCAGAGCATTTCCTGTGTCTTTCGCTCGCGCGGATCGGTTTCGATCCGATCGAGGCGGCACAGGACACGGATCACATTGCCGTCGAGGATCGGCGAACGCCGGTCGAAGGCGATCGATGCGATCGCGCCGGCGGTGTAGCGCCCGATGCCAGGCAGCTCAAGCAACTGCTCGGCGCAGAGGGAAGTCGCCCGCCAAATTCGACTATGACTTTCCTTGCGGCGGCAAGGAGATTTCTTGCCCGGGAGTAGTAGCCCAGCCCCTGCCACAGGCGCAGTACGTCCTGCTCATCGGCGGCGGCCAACGATTCGAGCGTTGGGAACCGTTCGATGAATCGATGGAAATACGGAATTACGGTGGCCACCTGCGTCTGCTGAAGCATCGCCTCGCTGACGAGCACCTGGTACGCATCGACGACCCGGCCGCAGGCCGGATTGGCGCGCCAGGGCAAATCCCGGCGAGCGTGATCGTACCAGCGCAGCAGCCGGCGGCGGAAATTTGTCGTGGATCCGAGCATGCGTCACGCATTGGCCCGCTTGAATTCCGGGCGATGTGACAAGGCGACCAGCTTCGACCACCAGCGCATCAATTGCACCGAAAAATAGGCCGCCGGCAGGAACAGGCCGAACTCGATCGCGTCGATCCAGCCCACATACGCAGCGACGAACGATGCGTCGTAGACAATGAGCCACAGAAGCCCGTAGAGCATGAGGTTCTGGCCCGCTTCGCGCGACGTTTCGCTGCGGCGGCGCACCCACCAGGCCAGCAACATAAACGCCACTACCGCGGCGGCGGGAATGAAGAGGCGCGGTTCCAGTCCCAGATATTCCGGCGCCCGCCGGGTGACAACCAGCGCCACCACGACCATATCCACGAAAACCAATCCCCCGATGACCGTCCACCAGTGGACGCGCGTGAGCGGCGGACGCTTTTGTTCCCACAAATAGCAGACGGTCGAGAGGATCGTCACGTGATTAAGCAGCAACAGCGGATGCCACAAGACCGGAATACGCGGGGCCGGCACTATGGCGTGGAAAAACCGGATCAAACCCAATGCGAGCAACCCCGGCCCAACCAGATACTTTCCGGCCGCGTCATAAAACGCGATGAGCGACGCCGTCGCGATGACCAGGACCAGGCTCCACCAATCATGGGTGAGGCGCGCGTAATAGGCGCCCGCGGCAACGGCCCCGAGGATCAGCAGCGTGCAGATGACATGGGCCGTCACGACCCCGAGCCGACCACTGGGGAGGGGCCGGTGGGCGGCGAGCTGGCGATCGCGTCGGCGGTCGATGATGTCATTGAGGCTCATGCCAAAGCCGTATAACCCGATCGACATCGCCGCGATCGTCAGCATTTTTCGCGGTTCGACCACATGATCGGCATCTGCCCCCAGGAGCGGGGAATTCCCCAGCAGGAGCATCGTGCAGAAGCTGTCGGCGATCGCCGTGAAGACCAGGGCCATGCGGGTCAGTTGCAGAAGCGAGAGCAATCGGCGGGAGAGTCCTTCGAACATCGCCTCACAAGGTACGGCCGCTCCGTGCCGGACGCAAAAAGCGCAGAATCGGCACAGAGTTATTGGACGGACCAGACCTCCCCATTTCGACGAATATTATTTTTGAAGTCGGAAAAAGAGTTGGACCGATCAATGAGGCGTAAGGAAAAGTAACATTGAGTCTTGACCCCGCGAAAATGTCGGGGTATGATAAGATAGATAACTTAGAACACTTGCGCAGACGGCGCATTTTCTCCCCTCCGGAAGACACCGACCCCAGAAAGGCGGTGTCTTCTTGTTTTATTGCCGCACAATGTTGAGGTGAGATGTGCGCTTTGTGATCTGTGAGCTTGCTCTTGTTTGGTCCGCCTCTTTCAGCCCGGCGGCCACGAAAACGGCCTTCCAGCCATTACATGCAGATGAAGATGAAAGACAGTCTGCTGAGCGCCGGGACCGCAATTAAAGACAGTGCGATAGTCGCGATGGCCCATCTGGTTCATTAGCTGGGACGCCAGCCGGAACATCCGGCCCACGAGCGGCTCATCTTCTTCCGACAGATCATTCAAGGTGGGAATGACTTTCTTGGTGATGATCAGCAGATGCACCGGCGCCTGCGGATTGATGTCATGGATCACGATATGCCGTTCATCCTCATAGGCAATCTTTGCGGGAATTTTCCTTGCGATGATTTTGGAGAAGAGCGTCTCGTCCACGAGGGGATTAGTCGCGTGCCCGAGCTGTGTTGTCAAGCGGTTGCCACTGGACAGCGGCACTTCGGGACCTAAACTCCGCCGCCGTGGCGATCGACCTGACTCGATTTGA
Source organism: uncultured Phycisphaerales bacterium (assembly GCA_963754335.1). Classification (GTDB taxonomy): domain Bacteria; phylum Planctomycetota; class Phycisphaerae; order Tepidisphaerales; family Tepidisphaeraceae; genus JBBSDP01. Next base: position 246,807 of record CAVWFQ010000001.1, on the reverse strand, counting down.
TGCGGTGCTCCTCGACCTGGACGGCACTGTCTATCACGAAGAACACGCCCTGCCCGGCGCGGTGGACCTCATCCGCCGATTGCAACTCGAAGGCCGGAAATACGCATGTCTGACCAACAGCACCAGCAGTCCGGCCCGGCTGGTGGCGCGGCTGGCACGCATGCAGCTCCAGGTTGATCCGGCCCATATCTATACAGCCGCCTCGGCGGCCGCGGATTACATTCTCGACCGGTTTGGCGCCGGCGGTGATCAGCCGCCCGCAGCCTCCGCCGGGGCCATCCCGTCACCGCCGCGCATTTTCAATCTGGCGACAGAAGGCGTCGTCGATTTGCTCGAAGGGCGCGTGCAATGGGTCGAATCGACCTCGACGCCGTGCGACGCGGTGATCGTCGGCGTCCCCCTGAGCGTTTTTGCGACGCCGGAGCGGCAGCGATCCGCGATGATCCTCCTCCGCGGCGGCGCCGACCCTGGTGGCGATCTGCGCCGACCGCGTCTACCCCTCCCCGCGCGGGCTGGAATTCGGCGTCGGGGCGCTGGCCGCGATGTTGTCGTACGCCTCGGGCGCCATCCCTGTCTATTGCGGCAAGCCGGAAAAGCTCTTCTTTCAGGAACTGTGCCATCGGCTTGCGGTCGACCCGACGCGTTGCGTCCTCATCGGCGACAATCTCGAAAGCGATATCGCCGGGGCCAGATCGGTTGGAATGAAGACAATCCTGACGCTCAGTGGAATCGGCACGCGCACGAGGCAGCGCGATTGCCGCCCGAGCTACAGCCGGATTGGATTATCGAGGATCTGCGGGAGCTCTGAAGGTGAGACCGCGTGGCCGAAACCGGGGATCAGCCGCCTCCTGGTCTCGGCAGCGAATTCGCCCACTTCGCGTCCTCCCCCTCCAGAGGCGGCGAACAAGGCTGAGAGTAGTCAGTGCGCCCGTAGCGCCCGTTGGCGTAGACCTTTTGGATCTGTGCCTGCAGGTCGAGTGCCACGTCCTGCTCGCCGGCACGCAGCGGAATTTCGATGACTGGAAGGGGATTGCGCAAATCCATCGGATAGAACAGTCCGCTCAGTCTCGGCTTCGTCCGTTGCACAACGGCGCGATAAACGGTTCGGTTGTCCGCCGGAATTTTCCACGGCCACATCATCGTCGACCAATTACCGGCGCGTACGAGATCGATCTCCACCAGATTGGCGTCGCTGCTAAGGATCTCCTCCCGCTTACGCGTGTATTGGTCACGCCCTCGACCGGGAATTTTGTTCCATGGGCTGAGGAATTCGATGACGGTGACCACTCGATTCTCATCCAAATCCATGATTCGGATGGTCCGCTCCGTCAGTGGTTCATCGGCGAATTCCAATACGATGGGCTCCATCGTCACGGATGAACCCTGTGAGACCGCGCTGCGCCATGGCCCTGGGGTTTCCACGGCAGCAACATCGGGGCGCCTGATCGCCTTCCAATCATCACCTGCATCGAGCACGACATTTTCTTCGATTCGAGCTGCCATATCCCCTGGGAGCAGCGGGGTCAACGCGTCGGCGGCGTAGCCAATGAGACGCCCATGCACGTCGCCCCAATGGCGTTCAAGGTACGGATCCATTCCAGGAAAAGGACTGTTCATGCGAATGCCCGGAAATATCATATTCGCCGGCCCATTCGCCGTCATCTGAACAGATCGCGCTATTTCAGTTTGGCGACGGCACCGTTACTTCGTCCAGGAAAAGCCCTCCCACTCACAGTGGTGGAGTGGGACGGCCATGCAAACGCGTCGCTTAGTGCCGCTTTCTCTTCATTGCCACTCTCGTGCCGCGCTCGATATCGGATGCCACTCTCTGGCTTTTGTGCTGCTGCGATAGCTCGTTTACCACTTCAAATGGCATCACGAGACCGCTGTTGGGCATCACGGTCCAGCCATAGGTGTAGACGTCGGTTTCGGCGTCCTTCAGGTCGACGACTAAACCAGGAGTGGCGAGTTTGGCAGGAATGAAACTCACCATCTCTTCGCGACCGTCAGCCGTAAATCGTTCGAGCCTCGTCTGAATGAAACCTCGCCGTGCCATAAAAGCTCCTTTCTTGGGTATGTCCGACCTGGTGGTGCGCCCAACAAAAAACCCCGGATCGATGATCCGGGGTCGTAGGGGGCAAATCTATGATTCCGGAATTATATGTGCTCACCGCGTGCGAGCGCATCGCCGCGCGTCAGCCAGATGGCTGTCTTGAAGAATGTTAATTGTGAATTCTGCCAGAGCATTGCGGTCACCTTTGGAACACGACAAAACTGAAACGTCCGACTGAACTATCTCATACCACGCTTTTGGATAAAAGGCGAATGATCTCGTGGTTCTGGAATCGCGAAGGCGCAAGCGACGGACCGGCGTCAGCGCGTCCGGACGCGCCATCGCCAGATCGCCGCTTGCGCCTTCGCGATTTCTCCGACCAATAAGCTTAACACCCAAAAATTCCGCTCGGATTCATTCGTCTTTCTGCCCATCGATTGTCCAAAACAGCAGATTTCGCATGAAAGCCTCGGCGTATGCCGGATCGTATCCGAGAATGCCCCAGGTGTTGGTCCCAAGCAACCCGCAGGTGAGGTCGAGGCTCGTGAAAATGACGTGTCCTTTTCCGGCGGTGAAACTGCTGGGATATCCGCCGCCGTTGCCGAGTAACTCGATGGTGTAGGGGCGAAGACGGGGATGGGAGATGTCCTGCATTCCGACCGGTCCGGCGACCAGCATCGGGTGAGTCACGCCCATCACGCGCGGCCGGGCGTCGGGGAATGCCTCGGCGAATAAGTGCGTGCGGGCGCTTTCGTCAAACGGCCCGGTTCCGCCGCACAGATCGACGATCAGCACCCCGCCGTTCTCAACAAACTTCCGCACCGCGGTCACTTCTTCGCTGGTCGGGTCGTACCGCGCGGTGCCCGTGAGATGCGCGATCGGCGTCTGCTCGACGTTCAGGTCGCGCATCGCGACCGGCGATGCCGCGACCGCGTAGCCGGTCTTGCGCTGGAAAACGCGAGAAAACCGTGTCCAGGCGTAAGGTTCCGGATCCCAGTTGCCGGCGTATTTCACGCGGGCGACGCGAATGGTCTGCAGCGGCGCCCGGCTCACCTCCGCCACATAACTGGACTCCAGGCGATTGCGGAGATCGCGCTTGCCGGCGGCATAAATGAACAGGTTTACCCCCAGATCATAGGTCGCCTTGTGAACCTTCTGATCGCGCAATTGCCAGGCCTTGGCCAGATCGGTTGGCGAATGCAGCATGAGAATGCGCGCGCCATTACTGACCATCTTCAGCGGCGGATGCGGATTAATTTTGTAGACGACTGAGTAAATCGGGTGGTTGGCCGGCAGGTCGATCATCTCATATTCGGGAAAGACGCGACGGGCCAGGTCCACCGCGAAGCGGTTGAATTCGGGGGAGTCGCCGTCAGCCTGGGTGTAAAGCATTCCGCCGGCCATGACGAATGCGCGAAGGTTCTCGATTTCAGATTCGCTGATCTTCACAGCGACATGGCTGGCGAGATAGACAATGGGTGAATCGTTCCAGTCGGTCCAGGGATGGGAGAGGGGCACGACCTGCCAGTTGACGGTGCGCTCGAGCTGATGCGAGGTGTATTTGGCGAGATCGGCCAGATCGCGCGGCCGATTCGCCCAGAATCCGTCGAATCGGAGCTTGTTCATCAGAATCGGATGGCGTCCGCGCGAGAGGAAGAGGAGACAATAAGCCGTATCGACCGGGTTGCCGTTGTCCCACGATCCGTCCGCGCCCTGGCCGCGGAGGATCTCGGTGGCGAGTTCCCGGTACCAGTCGTGTTGGCCGAAGAATTTGAAGCCGGACGCCAGTCCCACCCGCTCGACGCCGTAAATCGTGTAACCCCACCACCCGCCGTTGATGTTGACGGAATTGTTTCCCTGCTCGAACCATTCGAGCCCCTTTTTCAGGGCCGGCGAAAACGGGTCGCGACCCACGCTGGCGCCGAATTTTGGGGCATCGAGCCAGTCGTGAGTGACAAAGAGCGACGCAACGCCGGCGCAGCTCATGGAAATTGTTCCGGATGCGGGTCGTCCCGGGCCATACCCCCACTGGCCGTTGGTCGCCTGGCAATCGATCCAGTGCTTTTCTACGGCTTGCCAATAGGAAAGGGGAACCTCCACTTCCGATTCAGCTCCGGACCAGACGCCAAGTAAGCCATATTGCGAATTGGAATTGTCCCAGACGCCCGGGCCGCCCAGTCCAAATCGCATCGGCCCGGGGGGACGCATCGGCGCTCCGCCGGCTCGATTTTTGGTGTAGGTATAAGCTCCATTCTGCGACGCTTCGATCAGCCATTTCACGTCGTTCTGAAGCGCTTTGTGATCTTCCGGGCGGTTATTGAGAGCCAGTGCGGTCGAACGAATCCCGCGGGCATAGGTCGAAAAGTGATCCTCATTGGGGAACTGCTTCATGGTCTCGATGCACCCCTTCATGAATTCGCCACGGATGTTCAGACGCGGATCAGAGATCGCTTCGTTGGACTGCATCATGGCGTAGACGCAGAGCGCATCCATCCCGCCGTGAAACGGGCTGCGGTCGCCAAGCTGCAATTTCAGTTCATGTTTCGCCGGATCGAAGTTGCGCACCATCCAGTTGACGCCGTCCTGAATGGCATCGCCGATTTGTTTGTCGGTCGGCCCTTGGGCGTTTTCCGCCATCGGCCGCAGCGCCGGTCGCCCGGAATTGGATCCAACCGGCGGCTCAGGCGGGGGAACCGGCACGGGAGTCGAGGTATCCGGCGTCTTCTCCCGCGCAATGGAGGCTTCGGGTAGTGCCGACTCTCGCGAACGCTGAGAAGGCCTTGCCATCGTTTGAGCCGAAATTCTTGGGGAAATCGCGTCGGCGTAAGTCGATTCCGCGGGAGGTGCGACGGTCGCGTTCGTTTGGGCCATCGTCACGGGTTTTGTTTGCGGCGATGGAATCGGCACTGTTGTCGCGAAGGCCTGAACTGAACCATGTGACGCGATTCGAAGGGATCCGGCGCTTCGACGCAGATCGAGGATCCACAAAGCTCCCAAAGCGCAGAGCACCGCGCCTGCGGCCAGGAACGCACCGAGCCAACCCTTTCCCGCAAACCAGCTATGCGACGCGGCAACGCCAGATGACAGCGGCCCGGCGCGGATCATTTCGTCCGAAGCACCTTCTGGTGTGAGTTCTTCAGAACTGACCCGTGCGGCGACATGCAGTTTTGTTCCGCAGGCATCGCAGGTCAGGGTTTGTTCGACAATTGGCTCAGACAGCCGCGCCGTCTTGCCGCAGGCGGGACATTTGAGCTTGAGCGACATGCGTTGGTAAGAGTCGATTCGTTGAAGATTCTAGGCGAACGCCCTGATCGCCGCCTTTCGCGCGGGTCTAGAGTCAATCACGCGGATCGATGCCTGTTATTGTCTCATACGGGAAAAGAGACCCCGCTGTTGGGACATTGCGCATTACCGGATCGTAAGACCGTGGCCATTTGTGGTGCAGTCTTCGAGCCTGCTCCATCGAAAACGCAGGCTGGAAGCCTGCACCACAACCGCCTCACGCCGCGTGCATGACGAACTGCCTGTACAGTTGCGCATACTGCCCGTTTTGTGCCAGCAATTCCCGATGGGTGCCTCGCTCCACGATTCGGCCGTGGCTGATTACCAGGATGCAGTCGGCCCGGAGGATGGTGCTGAGCCGGTGGGCGACAACGAAAGTTGTTCGCCCGGCCAGGAGTTTTTCCAGTGAGCGCTGAACCAGTTGCTCCGTTGCGGTATCGACGGCGCTGGTCGCCTCGTCGAGCATGAAGATGCGCGGGTCGGCCAAAAACGCGCGGGCAAAACAGATGAGCTGGCGCTGTCCCAGCGACATGTTGGCCCCGCGTTCTCCGACCTGTGTCTGATATCCGTCGCCGAGCGAGAGGATGGCGTCATGCGCGCCGATCGCCTTGGCGGCTTCGATGACGCCTTGGTCGCTGGTCTCGGGGCGGGCGTAGCGGATATTTTCCATGACCGTTCCGCTGAAGAGATAATTTACCTGGAGCACCAGGCCCATCTGCCGGTGAAGAGAATCGGCAATGATCTGGCGGATGTCCTGCCCATCGACCAGAACACGTCCCAACTGCGGCTGATAGAAACGGGCGATGAGGGAAATAATGCTGCTCTTGCCGCTGCCAGTTGCGCCGACCAGCGCGATCATCTGGCCCGGCATCGCCTCGAAGCTCACATCGTGCAGCACCGGCCGCTCCGGGTTGTAGCCGAAGGTCACGTGATCGAAGGTGACTCGTCCCTCCACGCGCGGCAGCGGCACAGCGCCGGGAAGATCGCGCACTTCCGGCTCAAGGTCGAGGAGCGAGAAGACGCGTTCGGCGCCCGCCATCGCCTGCATCAGCAGGTTGTAGAAATTCCCGAAATTCTGGATCGGGTTCATGAACCAGTCCCAATACAGAAATGCCGCCACGACCGCGCCGACGCCTTTGCTCATTTTTCCGCTGACGATCAGCCAGCCGCCCAGCCCGAGGATGATCACCTTTCCCAGGAATCCGATGAGCTGAAGCACCGGCTGATACATTCCATTGAGCCGGGCCATTCGAACGTTGTTGTTGGTGTTGGAATCCTGAAGCGCGTTGAACACATCGAGGTTGGGGACCTGGCGGTTGAACGCCGTCACCACGCGCATGCCCGTGATGTTCTCCGCCATGTTGGTTGCGACGCGCGTCCATCCCTCCCGCACGACCTGCTGTTTGACGGCCGCGCGTTTGAGATAAATCCGATTGGCGAAAAACAGGGCCACCCCCAGCCAGGCGACTGATAGAAAGAGCCGCCAGTCGGTCGTCACCAGCATGAGGGCGGCGATCAGCATCTGCAGCGCGTTGATCAGGATCGTGTGGATTCCCCACACGTTCACATCGCGCATCGCGTTCACATCGCTGGTACACCGGCTGATGATGCGACCGAGCTTGGTCCGGTCGTAATAGCTCATCGACAGGCGCTGAAGCTGGACGAAGAGGCGCCTGCGAATCCCAAATTGCACCTGCTCTCCGGCTCCGGTCATCACCAGGATCGTGAACCGCTGCAAAACGATCGCGCAGACCGTCACGAGCCCCCAGATCGAAACGAGAAAGATGACATGATGAATCGCCGCCGCCTGTGTTAAGGGAAGCGGGGAGAGCGTCCCTTTCAGAAAGCCGTCGCCGTAGTTGATGATCCACTGGGTGAACTTCGGCGAGAGCATTTCGAGAATCGTCTGCCCGATCCCCAACGTCAGGCCGAGCATGTATCCCCGTTTGAAGGGAGCGAGCAGGCCCAGCGTTCGGCGCAGCAACACGCGATCGATCGGACGATAACGCTGCTCTTCGTCCTCATCCGGGATGGGAATCTGCGCGGCCGCGAGCTTTGCCCGCGCTGCGCGCTTCTTCGAGTTTTCAGACCAGGCAATCAATCCATCGCTCCGTTTTCAAAAGCCCGAAAGTGGCACGGGTTTTCAACCCGTGTCTTAGATCGGGGACACGGGTTGGAAACCCGTGCCACAAGAGACTAATCCGTATTCATCATTCCCACTTCGTCATTTCGTCCTTCCCTTCCTTCGCGCGGGAGCTGTCCCGCGCTTGCGGAGGCATTGATTCCCAGCGGCCCCGCCACGCGATCCATATGCGATGGCGGATCAGGCGCAATCGGTGCACGTTTTCATCCCCAAAAAGCTGCGCCGAGGCGATGTCGCGATAATGCCCGTCTTCGCGCATGAGCTGCTCGTGCGTGCCGGTCTGCGTCACCGCGCCATTTTCCAGGACCACCACCAGGTCCGCCGCCTTGACGGTGCTGACGCGATGGGCGATGACAAACGTCGTTCGCCCCTGCATGACGAATCGCATGCCGCGACGGATCATCTCCTCGGTTTCCGGATCGACCGATGCGGTGGCGTCGTCGAGGATCAGCACGCGCGGATTGGTGAGGATCGCCCGCGCGATCGCCAGGCGCTGCCGCTGCCCGCCGGAGAGCGATGCGCCCGTTCTCCCAGCATCGAATCGTAGCGGCGCGGCATTTCCTCGATGAATTCGTGCGCCTGCGCCAGTCGCGCCGCCGCCTCGATGTCACCCTCGGTGATGCCCGGCCGACCGTACTCGATATTGGCCGAAACCGAGGCGCTGAAAAGATACGTCTCCTGAAAGACCAGCGCCACCTGCGTGCGCAGGCTTGCGAGGGTGATGTCGCACACATCGACTCCGTCAATCAGGATCCGACCCCGCTGCGGATCATAAAACCGGGCGACAAGGCTGACCAGTGTCGTCTTGCCCGCACCGGTCGGCCCGACAATGGCGACGATGCTTCCGCCACGCGCTTCGAAGCTGATATCGCGCAGAACGGGACGGTTCGGCTGATAGCCAAAAGTAACGTTTTCGAAGCGAACCGTTCCGGGCCCCGGCGGAAGCGAATCGGCGCTCGGCTTCTCCGGCACAGTCGGCGGAGAGTGAAGGACCTCGTACAACCGCCGCGCCGAGACGATCGCATTCTGATATTGCTCGTTGATCGTCGAAACGACTTGCAGCCGCGTGAGGATTTGCGCCATCGCCTGGCCCAGGACGAGAAAATCGCCGGCCAGCAGATGCCCGCGAATCATTAAAATTCCGGCGGCAAGAAAAAGCGTCAGATACGAGCCGGAGGCGATCGAGCGAATGATCGGCGTGAAATCCGCAAAGAGCCGGATTCGACGCCGCACTTTTTCCAGGAACGCGTCGCAGTTTCCGTTGTACTTGGCGATTTCCTGCTCTTCGGTCGCGAAAGCCTTGATGACGTGAACGCCGGCGATGTTCTCAGTGATGATCGAGACATTCCGGTCCTCGGCCTCCATCACCGCCTTGGCGGCCGGCTGCACGCGCCGGCTGAAGCGCAGGATGTAAAACGTCCAGATCGGCAGCGGCGCCAGCGCCAGCAGCGAGACCCAGGGGGAGATGAAATAGATCAGGATGATGTATCCGCTGACGATCAGAACGATCTCGAGCGTACTCAGGACGGCCGACTGCACGAAGACGCGCACATTCTGCAGATCGCCGAGCGATCGGTTGATGAGCTGTCCCGACGACAGGGCATCGTGAAATCCAAAACCCACCCGCTGCAATTTGTCGTAAACCGCCTCGCGGATGTAGAAGACCATGTTCATGCTCATGCGCGTTTCCGCGACCGTCCGCAGGTAACGCAGCGCGAGCAGGCAAGCCGTGATCACCACCAGTCCCAGGATGATGGGTCCGAACCCGGTCGGTTTGCCGCGCAGGGCCAGCCAGACCTGGTGAATGCTGAGCGGCTCCTGGCTTCCGTTGCTGACCCAATGGGCGAACTGCGGCGCGGAGCCCTCCGCCGGATGAAGCGTCTGAATGAAGTTGGCGGCCCGCCCCGTCTGCCGGGCGGTGAGAATTTCCGCTCCAACCCCCAGGGTCAGATAGAGACAGGCCACGAAGACAAGCGGCTTGACCGGCGCCAGGAACCGGAACATCCACGCCAGCAGATACCCCTGCGACATGGCGTGGGCTTCCGGCAGCACGACGACTTCGCTCTTCGGAGCGGTCGTTGCCGGGGGTGCAACACGTTGATTGGATACGGAATTTCGTTGAGCCGCCACGCGCCTACGCCCATCCTTGATAAAGCGGATACGCTATCCGTGACGGGGCGCGCGTCAACCCCGACAGCGCTGATCTTAGGGCTGATCCGAGATTGCGGGATATCCGGGGGACGCGCGGGCTGACGCCCGCGGCTATAAAGGATGCGCACGATATGATTTGCAAATCTTTCATAGCCGCGGGCGTCAGCCAGCGCGTCGTCGTCTTCAAGTGACGCGACACGCGATCTTGCATAGAATTCGTATCTCCGCACCGCGCAACGCGGCGAGCCCGCACCGCATGAAGATCAAAGTAAACGGTGATTCCCGCGACCTACCCGACGGTGAAACCGTCCGCGCCTCGTCGAACGGTATCAGCTCCGGCCGGAGAAGGTCGCCATCGAGCTCAACCGCCGGCTTCTCCGTTCTGAAAAATACGACACGGCTCTGAACGACGGCGACGAAGTCGAAATCGTGACGTTCGTTGGCGGCGGATGATCGGTCTGGTGACGCCCGCAGGAAAAGTTCAGGGGAATTAGAATGCATTTATTTCTCGAACGATGGGAATCGATATTCCCGACATCTTGGGCGTGCCACAGGATTCAACTGGATCCAAGCTCGACAATGAGGTCGGCTGAAGCATATGGTTCCTTTACGATTTGCTCCTTACGTTTTACGTTCTCTCCCCATGGAACCTTTCCGCATCAAAGAATTCGAAATCCGCAATCGACTCTTCGTCGGCACCGGCAAATACGCTTCGTATGAGCTGATGCAGCAGGCATTGGAGGCGAGCGGTTGTCAGGTCGTGACGGTGGCGGTTCGCCGCGAGCGGCTCGTCGATAAGCAGGGGCGCAGCCTGCTGGAATTTCTCGATCTCGATAAATACGTGATTCTTCCCAACACCGCCGGCTGCTTTACCGCGGAAGACGCGATCCGCGTATCGCTCCTCGGCCGCGATCTGCTGGAAAAACAGGGAAACAAGGGGGCCGGATGGGTGAAGCTGGAAGTGCTCGGCGACAAGAAAACGCTTCTCCCCGATCCGGTCGGTACGCTCGAAGCGACGCGCGAGCTGGTGAAGGAAGGATTCACCGTTCTCTGCTACACCAGCGACGATCCCATCGCCGCGAGGCGGTTGAAGGAAGCGGGCGCGGCCAGCGTGATGCCCGCCGGCAGTCCGATCGGATCGGGCCAGGGGATTCTCAATCCGCTCAACATTTCTCTGTGCCTCGAAACGCTGAAGGAAGGTGATCCGAAGTACCCAGTCATCGTCGATGCCGGCGTCGGCACCGCGAGCGATGTGGCCATCGCCATGGAACTCGGCGCTGACGGCGTTCTGCTCAACACCGGCATTGCTCATGCCAAAGACCCCGTGAAGATGGCGAACGCAATGCGGCATGCGCTGGAAGCGGGCGGGCTCGCGTATCAAAGCGGGCGCATCTCCAAGAAGCGCTACGCCACGGCGAGCAGTCCGTTTGACGGGGTGATCAGTTATCTTCCCGGTGAATGACTATTCGAATTATCGCAGCCGGCGTGTTTCTTGTCTCGCTTGCGGTTTGATCGCGTAACGACTGGGAGAGTTTGGACGCAGCTTCGCCGATGATCTGAATGTGCAGAAGGATGTGACTTTTGATGGGCGTGTCGGCGTCGAATTTTTCGCGCGAATCGGGCGTGTCACGCTCGATGATCATGATCGCGTCGATGATGTCCGAAAGTCGAAGCCGATCTCCCCTCATAGTGTGACGGCCTCTTTCGAGATATTCGCTCGGAAACGATCGCGCATTCCCCCTTCGCTGATAACATCGACCTCGACGCCAAGAAGCTCTTCCAGATCGTCGATCAGACTGCCGTGGTCGAAGAGAGAGCGTTCAGGGTCGAAGCGCACGATGAGATCAACGTCGGAGGCTTCAGTCGCGTCTCCTCGGGCAACCGAACCGAAAATGCGAACGTCGGATGCCCCGTGTCTGCGCCACGGCGATGATCGCATCGCGACGCTGGAACAGTTCATCCTTCGTGATCATGAAAGCATTGTACCTCGTTTGCCGGTTGTTTGCCTTCGAATCGCAGCAGCATCACGTCCCACGACATACCGCCTCCAAGGTCAAGGTTATTCAGGACCCGGTTGTGCCTCCGGCGCCGGCGCGAGCTCGATTTCCGCATCATCCGGCGGCAATCCACGCTTCCATCCCTCGAATCCCTGCCGCCCCACATCTTCTCCCGCTGCGTAAAGCTGGCGCATCAGCTTCGGATCGAACATCGATTTGAACGGGTTCGGCGTCGCCTCGTCCTTCAAGTCCAGCGGCGCGCTGATGTAACGGAACTGCCAGGCGGGATGGTGCAACAGCGCCGTTTGCGCGACGGAGCGGAGGCTCGCGAACTGCAGGCCGTCCATGTAGAGATCGAGGCTGCGAATTCCGATGTGGAGCAGATCGTCGGAAGTCTCCTTCGGATCGGCGCAGTCGGCCGTTCAGAATCGCGTAGACCGTGCCTGAGTTTTGGTTCGACCCCAACATCGCGTCACGGAGAAACATCGCCGCGTGCAGACCGGCGTCCATGTGAAGATCGCGGTCGATTTCGACCGGCGGAAAGACGACAGGGATCGCGGCGGCCGCCAGCAATATGCGCCGGAAACGGGCGAAATGGGGCCGCCCGCTGCCGGGAGATCGATGCTCGGCTTCCAACGCGTCGGCGGCGATGCGACTCATCGGCCAGATCACCAGCCGGCCTTCGTTCAGTCCCACGGTTGCCACGTAAAACCGCCGGCCCTGGTCATGAGCGAAAGCCACGCGCGCGATCACGGTGTCGGGAACATATTTGGCGATCAATCGCTCGAGCGGCGCGGTGTCGAACATCGAATCGGGATGGCCGGCCGTCAGCGGGCCTTCATAAATGTCGGCGTCTTTGGTGTTGGTGTAGACTTCGCGCAGGGTCCTGTCGTCCTGCTCCGTGCCGAGAAATGCGCTGACGCCCATGAGCGCGCCGGTGCTGACGCCGGTCACGACGTCGAACGTCGGGCGCGGCACCGGCGGACAGCGCCAACCCGCAAGAACGCCGCATCCGAACGCGCCGCTGGCGTCCCCGCCGGAGAGGACGAGCACATTGCGCGGCGATTGCTCCGCAAACGCGGTCCGCAGATCCGCTTCGAGCTCGGCATCGCGAACGTTCGCAAGCTGGCGCGAAAGTGCCCGCGCCTCGGCGGGTTTCAGCTTCGCCAAAGGTGTGTCATTCGGACCGGCGCAACCCATGAGCGTGCAAAGCAGGAGACTCAACCCAGGGACTGATTTATTTTTCATAGTGTCCATCGAGGAAGCGTAATTGGCGCGATCCTATCCTCGCGTAGCGGCTGGCCCAAAGGGCCGCTCTTCGAGAGATGCACCCAGGGATTGCGGCGAACGGCGAACCATGTCAAAGACTTCGAAAAATCGAACGCGCAGAACCGGCGATCACGCTCGAAATCCCTGGGCTTGAACGCACAATGAGGCAGTGCGCAGACTTGACCTGGATTCAGTATTTCTGATCCGCGGCAATCAGCGTTGATCCGCGGCAATATCTCTTCCATCGAGGAGCTACTTCGGCACATCCGTCCTGAACGGCGGCGCCGGCAGTCCCGCTTTATTGAACAGGTTCGCTTTCGCGGGATTGTTTTCCCACGCGTATCGGACCGCGACCGGATGCGGGACCGTCGCTGATGAGACGACGACGGTCTCTCCGTCGATCTTTGCGTCGGCCCAGACGAATTTCTTGTCTTCGCCGGCGATGGCGAAGCCCTTGAGCGGTCCGCCGCCTTTTACGTCGAGGCCGCCGCCGAGGTGGGTGTACTGAAGGACGATTTGATTGTCCTTCGTCTCCATCTCTTTGAACGTGGGGCCGGCAAACTCGACATCTTGCCCGTAAACGGTCGCCTCGGCGTCGAGCGCGAAACGTCGTCCGACTTCCTGCTTGTTTTTGGGATGAATGTCCTTGGCGTCGCCGATATCCGTCGCGATGGCGATCCCGCTGTGTCCGACGTTCTGAGCCGTCAGCGCCTGCGCCTCACGCAGTCCGGGCCAGGGCGCTTCCTGGGGCTGATCGGACTCGGCCATAAAGGCGGCGATCTGCACGATGAAGAAGGGGAATTCGCCGACGCCAAACCGATTACGCCAGTCTTTGATCATCGTCGGAAGGAGCGTGCGATATTGCATCCAGCGATCGGCGTTGGATTCGCCTTGGTACCAGACCGCCCCTTTGATCGCGAAGGGAATGAGCGGGGCGATCATGCCGTTATAAAGAACCGTAGTTTGGTTCGGATTGTTGGAAGGGGGTTGAGGCGGATTGCCGGACTTGGCCAGCGTTGCGCCCACTTTATATTTCCATTCGCCGGCGAGCGGAGTCGGAGCATCATTTCCGTGTTCGAGCTTCAGTTGCTGCGGAGGATCGCCGATCGGACCGTGCCCGCTGAGACTGAGCACGCGAATCGCAATGGTGATCTTTCCATCCTTCGTCAGCTCGGCGGGAATCAGATAATCGCGTTGATCGGTGGTGGCGTTATGTCCGCCAATCAATGTGCCGTTAACCCAGGTCGTATCGCGATCGGCGAAGTGTCCCAGGTGCAGCTTCAGCGGCTCGCCAATCCACTCGGCGGGAATTTCGATCGTCTTTCGGAACCAGATGACCCCTGAGAGATTTTTCAATTCGCCGTCGGCGCTGTCCCAATTCGCGCTGAGCTTGATGGTTTTCCAGTCCTGATCGGACAAGGCCGCCGCGGCCCATTCAGCCCCGCCGGCCCCGGTGCCGGGATCGACGCGCGCGTACCACTTGGCGATCTGCTGTTCGAGCGGCTCAGTCGTGTTGGCAGGAACAGCCGAGCGCACCGTCCGCAGCGCATCGGCAAAATCGGGCATCGCGTCAAGCGCTTCACCGCTCGTCCAGGCTTCGGCGACAGTGCCGCCCCATGAGGTGTGGATCAGGCCGATCGGAATCTTCAGCTTTTCCTGCAATTCGCGCCCGAAGAAATATCCGGCCGCGGAGAAGCCGGCCCAATCGCCAACCGTAACCGTCTGGGGCGTGCAGACGAGCCATTTATTTTCTTCGCCCTTGTCAACGAAAAGTTTCTGCGGCTCGGTCGCCACGTGTTTGGCCACGGTAAAAAGCCGGAGCATCGGATGGTCTGCGGCGGCGATTTCCTGCGGGGCGTCCTTTCCGTTGCCGATTCCCATCTCCATGTTGGATTGGCCGGAACAGATCCAGACATCGCCGACCAGCACGTTGGTCAGTTTCACTTCCTTCGGGCCGGATACGGTCAGCTCAAAGGGTCCGCCGGCGGGAAACGGGCCGAGCTTCGCCATCCATTTTCCGTCGGGACCCGCGGTGGCCTCGGCGGTCTTGCCGTTCATGCTGACGGTCACCTTTGTTCCGGGCTCGGTCCATCCCCAGATCGGGTCCGGAATGTCGCGCTGCAGCACCATGTCGCTGGCAAAGAGAGGATGGAGAAATGGAAGCGATGGCGCCGCCTCGGCACCTGACCGAGCGGTCCAGGCGAGTTGAAAGAAGAGAACGAGCGTCAGCCAGAATGCGCGGCGATTCATGCAGTACTCCATAGCGGTGAAGGAACGTGTCGTCCGATAAGGAGCGGCCGCGAGTACGCGTCCGCACAGGCGATAACGCTGCCCTGCGGGACAGCGGCTAAAAGTTGAAAATAGCGTTACCTCTCACTCACTTGCCATCAACCAATTCATAGAACCCCTTTCCGTCGCGGCGAAGATAACCCTTTTCGGCCAGTTCTTCCCAGATCTGGGCGCCGAAGCCGAGGGGCGGCTGGATGGAAATAACCTTGTCGCGGCCGCCGGAACTCATGGGACCGTGCCCTAGGCTCGATTCGTCATCAAGACGGGTGAGCTTCAAACGCTTCTTGAAGGCCTTGAGGGCTTTTTTCAAATCGTCTTCGCTGGCTGGCATAGGGGCTCCACTGGAGATCGGCGAAAGTCCGGTAAATACCGCGCCGCCACTACAAATCATACAGTGATCATAATCGTGACCCATTCCACCACGAATCAAGCGGAAATCTTCCTCGACGCCTTCACATCGGAATTCGTGTGATAGGTTGAAGAAGTCGATATTAGAAGGAGGCCACGCAATGATGGATTTCTTTCCGCACTTGATCAATCGCACGTTCCCGGGGATTCCCGGCGGACCCATGACGGTGCTGGAGATCCTTGCCGTCATGCTGATTCTGTTGCTGCTCTGGCGGCGCACCAAATGGGCGGGATGGCTCGCGTTCCTTGTCGCCGCCGGGTTCTACGCGCTTCCGCTGTTTATCGAATACTACCATTAAGCGCCAGGCACCGCGGCCTGTCTCATCGTCCCGGCTCCTGTTTTTCATATCCATCGTGCCCCGTCGCCTGCTCGACACGCCGGCCGAGCCGTCCCTTGTCCAGGTGATAGACGATATGCGCCACGGATGCGGCGTTGGGGTCGTGGGTCACCATGACCACGGTCTTTCCATATTCGGAGTTGAGCCGGCGCAGGAGTGTGAGCACTTCATGCGCGCTGGTGGCGTCGAGATTGCCGGTGGGTTCATCGGCGAGGATCAGATCGGGATCGGTCACGATCGCGCGGGCGATCGCCACGCGCTGTTCCTGACCTCCCGAGAGCTGCCGCGGAAAATGATGCGTCCGGTCCTCCAGGCCGACGAGGCGCAACGCCGTGAGCGCATGATCGCGGCGATCTTTTCGTGACAATCGCGTCAGCTTCAACGGAAGCTCGACGTTCTCCACCGCCGTGAGGACCGGAATGAGATTGAAGGACTGAAATACAAATCCGATATGCGCGTTGCGCCAGCGGGCGAGGGCCTTTTCCGTCATGGCGGCCGGATCGTCGCCGAGAACGGTCATGGAGCCGGCGGTGGGGCGGTCGATCCCGGCGATGAGGTGCAGCAGCGTCGATTTGCCCGAGCCGCTTGGTCCCATCAAGGCGACGAAATCGCCGCGGCTCACGACGGTATTCACATCGTCCAGCGCAATGACGCGCGTCTGACCGCGCTCATACTGTTTGCCCAGGTGATGACATTGGACGATCGGATCGCTCACGATGCCCGGAGAGGATAGAGGATTGAGGATGGAAAATAGAGAGTGGTCTTCGCAAGAGACCCTGCCAGGATCGAAATCAGCTCCTCTTCCCTATCGTTTAGCCGGTCCGCTTGCGGGCCGCGTCTGACGACACAATTCGGATTAATGATCATCGGAAACGCGCGCGCAAGGCGCGCGCATTCTTCAGTCCAATCGACGATGACGTGCAATGCGACGCGCCCCGCAAGCGGAGGCGGCTAAACGCTAAGGAAGAAAGGCTGATTCTTTAAACACAGCTCATTTGTTGACACCGGCGGGCCCACCGTTGTTGGTTCCCGAGTCACCGCTGTTGGTGCCGGTTCCGCTCCCGCCGGTGCCGGGGCCGCCCTGGTGAATGGTTCCAGCGGCGGGATCGGGCGTGTTTGAACTTTGCTGGCATCCCTGAATGCCAACGACAGCGATCGACATCAATCCCAAGAAGGCGAATCCGATCTGTCTGGTTTGCATGAAGATTTTCATATACGCGACAGGATCGCGGATAGATCATTCTTTCGGCAACTCCAAAAATCTCGCCAGCTCGAAGATGTTCTTAATCCGGCTGTGACGCCGCTCTCCCCCGAACCTTCGCGATCGCGAGCACAATCAGGAATTGCGCAAACAGCGCCAGCACGATCGCCGGCCCGGTCGGAAGGGCCGGCCAGAAGGAGGCGGCCCAGAGGCCGACCAGCGTGCCGGCCAGCGCTGCACAGATAGCGCCGAAGATGGCATTTTTCAATCGCTGCGAAAGCAGAAGCGACGTCGTGCCGGGGAGAATCAACAGCGCGGTGATCAGCACGTTTCCGGTGACGCGCACGCCGACCACGATCGTGAGGGAGACGAGGACCATCAGCAGATAGTGAATGAATCCCACGGCAACGCCGGACGCTTCCGCCATGGCGGGATCGAAACAGTAGGCGAGGATTTCCTTCCCCAGCAGAATCACGACCACCACTACCGCCAGGCAGACAAGAGTCGCCGCGACTGCGAATTGAGGCGTGATATCCGACATCCGCCCGAAGAGGAAAACATCCCATCCGATCGGATCGACATGCCGCTTCCCGCGATAGATCTGCTGCGCCAGGATTCCCCACGCCAGCGAAGCGACCATGAAAATTCCGATCGCGGCGTCGCTGTTTACGCCCTTGCCCCGGCTGAGGTATCCGATCCCCAGCGCCGTCAGAAGGCAGAAGACGATCACGCCGGCGTACGGCAGCCACGCCTGGTCGAGCGCCGGCACAAACAGCGCCAGCACCCAGGCCGTCCCCGCGCCGCCGAATCCACTGTGGCTGATTCCTTCGCCGATGAATGCCCATCGCCGTGTCACGACGAACACGCTCAACGCCGCGCAGGCGATCGCCATCGAGCAAGCGGTGATGAGCGGCCAGACAGACAAGGCGAGGATGGAGGATTGAGGATAGAGAATAGAGGTGGAAGATAGAGGATGGTGGGAGAAGAGAGAATAGAGGATGGAGCCTCAAACGGCAGCCGGCTTTGCTTTTCCATCCTCTATTCTCAATCCACCATCCTCTCCTTCCGCGAGTCCGTGCGTGCAGACATGTCCCCCTTTGATCCCCATCGCTTCCAGGTCGCAGGCGAACATGCGATAAACCAGATCGGCGGGGAGATGATCCGGCACGTCGTGATAGTGAAGCGAGCCATCGAGGCAGGCGATCCGGTCGGAGATCGATGAAACCGCCGCAGGTCATGGCTGACCAGCACAAGCGTCAGCTTCAGTTCCTTCTTGAAATCCGCGAGAAACTCGATGAACCGCTGCTGCCCGCCGCGATCGATGCCGGTGGTCGGCTCATCGAGCAGCAGCAGTCGCGGCCGCGCCGCCAGCGCCCGGGCGATGAGCACGCGCTGCAACTGTCCGCCGGAGAGTGATCCGATCGATCGATCCGCCAGATGCGCCACCCCGGCCCGATCCAGGAGTGTTTCGACAAAGGCCAGATCATCAGCGGCGTAAGGTCGCAGCATCCCCGTCTTCCCCGCCAATCCCATTCGCGCCACCTGCCGCACGCTGACGGGAAACTGCGATGGAACGCGCGGATGCTGCGGCAAATATCCCACCAGGTCGCCGCGCCGCACTGCCGCCGCGGCGGCCAATCCGCCGATGCAGATCGTCCCCCGCGTTGGCTTGAGCGTTCCGAGAAGGAGGCGGATGAGCGTCGTTTTACCGCCGCCGTTGGGTCCGATCAGACCCAACGTGGAGCCTTCCTCGATCTGCAAATTCACGTCCTTGAGGATCGATTGTGAGCCGTAGGCGAAATCGACGTGTGAGAGTTCGACCAGTGGGGGCATTGCGGATGATATTACTGATCCTTCCCCTCGACCACACGTCGTCGATCGGAGGAAAATGACGAAGGCTACTCAACCTGTGGGATAAACGGGCATTCACGCTGTTCGTCGGGCTCCGCAGGCGGAGCGGAGTATGCCGAAAGGGATTCGAGGGTCTTCAAGGGTAGGGCGGATCGTTCCGTTGTGTGGCTTTCGGAGCATCGCTTGGGCGAGGCAAGGAGATCAAAGCCACAACTCTCACGCGCGAGGTTAAATCTGCGAGGCGAGCGCAGCGCCGCCGTTAACCAGAGAAGCGGAAGTCCACTTGTCGCGACAGCGGCAAACCACGCTGGACATGACACGTGAGTACTTGTTTGCCACTCGACGCTAGTGGGCCAGGTGTAAGTTGTGAATTGACGGAAGCTAAAGTCCGACTGCACGAAATTGGTGGCTGGCGCGGCCTTCACGGAGTGGAACAACGTCAGGGGCGGATAGCCCAAGCCGAGCATGTTCCAGTGGTTTTGTCCGAAAGTGCGCCAATCCCTCTGAGTTTGGAACGCGTGGTTTGTGTATACAAAATTGAAGCATCCCCGACCAGTATTAAACGTTAGATCACTCCAACGAAAATGGGTCGAGTCGTCGAGAGAAAAATAATGACTCGCACCCGTCCGGTAGCTGATGATCCAGTAGCGAAGACTGATCAGGAAAAGTCCCAGCGACAGCGCGGATGAAACAGTCGTGAGGGGACGAAGCACGACGAGATTATATCGCGAAAGGCCAAATTGCGACGAAAATTCCGCCGCCGCCGTGGCACGGGCTTTCAGCCCGTGAGGCGTGTACTCACGCCGGCTCGGTCGTACTCGACCGAGAAAAACAAGAGCGCAGCGTTCTTCGTTCACGGGGTGAAAAGAACGCTGCGCTCTTGCTGGAACGGCGGTGCATCATCGATCGTCGCGAAGTACCGCGGCACATGGGCGGGACGCCCATACCACGAAAAAATGCCACGACCCTCAAGGCTTGGTTAACCCCAAATCCCGATAAATCGCCGCATGAATCGCCCGCATCCTTCGATCGTGAGCCGCTTCACCCGGCGTGCCATTGCAGACGATTGCCACAACCAAACCATGTTCCGGATCAGCGAATGCTGAGGAGGATTGCCTGCCGTTGTGGCCAAAGGTCTCTTCGCCCGCGTAAGGCCCAAAGCCATAAGGCACGGTTTGATTCCATAGCGATTCGAATTGACGATGAACCCAAGC
Source organism: uncultured Phycisphaerales bacterium (assembly GCA_963754335.1). Classification (GTDB taxonomy): domain Bacteria; phylum Planctomycetota; class Phycisphaerae; order Tepidisphaerales; family Tepidisphaeraceae; genus JBBSDP01. The sequence goes on along the minus strand of CAVWFQ010000001.1, from coordinate 226,611 downwards.
CCCCAGTCGATGACATGTTTGAAAGGTTTCATCGAACATGCCGATCCGTTGCCGCGTGGTGAGTGCGCGAACGGTTTCCGGGCGGAGGATGCGCCGGCCGGCCAATGCGCCGCCGGCGAGCATGGCTTCGTAGAATCGTCCCAGCTCGCGGATCGGGCCGATGCCGTTCGCCGCTGGCCTGCAATGCGTCGCGGCGGCTTCGGTATCGAAGCCGGGCAGCGGCCGGATCGGCTGCTTATCCGTCTGTTGAAGAATTCCGATTCGGTCGCCGTACGCTTCCCATCGCTCGGCGGGCATGCCGATCCACGAATCGCGCATTTCCAGCGGCTCGAAAATCTCCTCGCGCACGTATCGTTCGAATCTTCGCCCGTCGGAACGGCGGACGATCTCGCCGAGGATGAACCAGCTTGTCATTGGGTGATACCCTGCGCTGGCCGGGGATCCAGTCGCGCTCGATCGGCATGGCGCAGAGTCTTGGCGATAATCTCGATCCCATGGCGTCTGCGGCCACCCGTTTCGAGCCAGCGAAAACCACAGGTGTGCGTGAGGATGTGGCGGATCGTGATCGATTCTTTCCCTTTGATCGCAAATTCCGGAATGTGCCGCGCGACTGTATCGTCGAGATCCAACTGCTCGCGTTCCCAAAGCTGTCCGATCGCCACCGCCGCAACAGGTTTGCTGGCCGACAGCCAGAACATCAGCGTTTGCGGCGTCATGGGCACGCCCGGCCGGGATTCGCCGACCGCTTCGTCGGCGACGCATCGCCCATCGAGCGAGACGTACCATTGGGCGCCGATGTGCAGGCCGGCGGCCATCTGCTCCTGCAGGACGTCGCGGTCCGGGGAAGATGGTTCATCGGCTTCGATGATTCGGGGCGATCGTCGTTCATCATGAATCTGCGACAATGTTATGCGGTTTGGGGAGTATGGAGTATTGCTTTCGCCCGTAGGTGAGAGCAAATGACGGGTTATTTCCGCCTCTTGGAGGTTGATTGTGTTTCGAGGTGTACTGCTGCTGGTGGTAACCCTGCTGGCTTTTTTCTCGGTGCTGGCCGGGGCGGTGATGATCGGATCGATGCGGCTGCGATCCAGTTGGGCCCAGACCGGAACGCCGGTTCCCAGATTGTCGCACGCGATTGACGCCTTGCCGGAGACCCGTCCTTCTGATCCGGGCGATTCTTTGACGACTCCGATTGCGCTGGATGACGAGCCGGATCCCGGCGCCGGCGACGATTTTTCTGGTCGCCGATCATGCGGTGCTCGGCGGTCATGCCCGCCTCGAAGACCATCGCGGCGACAAGCCGCCGCCGCCGAAGGCTCGATAAAGCCGGGGACTGAAAAACCCTAAAAAAGTAAAACCCCATCGCGAGAATCCACGTTTGACCATGGTCTGGGTGACCGATCTCAAGACCCCGGACGATACGGCCCGCTGGGATTTGAATCTTCCCACCGACGGCAAATACGAGCTGGACCTCACTTATGGCTGTGGCCCGGGCAACGGCGGCAATTTTACCCTGAGCGTCGCCGGCCATGAATTCCCCGGCAAAACGCAACTCACGCGCGGCAACGATCAGTTCAAAGTGATCACGCTGGCGACCGTCGCGCTGACGGCCGGTCCGACCGCGCTTACAATCCGACCCGCCACGCCGCTGACGCGCGGGGTGCTGATGAACCTGAAGGAAATCAAACTGATTCCCGCAAATTGATTCGATTGAGAACATGCCCCGCATCGTTGCACTCGACGGCTACACGCTTAATCCGGGGGACAACCCGTGGGATGCTCTTGCATCCCTCGGTGATTTCTCCGTCTACCCGCGCACAACGCCGGCCGAGCTTCTCGATCGCGCTCGCGGCGCCCAGATTCTGGTGACCAACAAGGCGCCTTTGTCGGCGGAAACGATCGGCGAGCTACCCGATCTGAAGCTGATCGCAGTCACCGCCACCGGATACAACATCGTCGATGTGCCGGCCGCTTCGCGACGCGGCGTGGTGGTCTGCAACGTGCCGGAATACGGCACCGAATCCGTTGCTCAATTCACACTTGCGCTGCTGCTGGAATTGTGCAGTCAGGTCGGCTTTCACGACTCGATCGTCAAGCAGGGTGAGTGGGAGCGTGCCCCGGATTTCTGTCTGGTGAGGCGGCCGCTGGTGCAACTGGCCGGGTTGACGATGGGCCTGATCGGCGTCGGGCGCATCGGGCGTCGTGTCGGCCAGCTCGCTCAGGCGCTGGGGATGAACGTGATTGCGGCAACGCGAACCGCTTCGAATACAGCCGTTCCCTTTGCGTTTCGGGAGATCGACGGCATCTTCTCCGAAGCGGACGTGATTTCGCTCCATTGTCCGCTCACGCCGCACACGCAGGGGCTGGTGAATGCCCGGCGGCTGGCCCTGATGAAGCCGACCTCTGTGCTGATCAACACCGCTCGCGGCGGGCTGGTCATCGAAGCGGACCTCGCCGCCGCGCTGCGCGACAGTCGCCTGGCGGGGGCCGCGGTTGATGTCGTCTCCGTTGAGCCGATTCGTTCTGACAACCCGCTCCTCCAGGCTCCGCGTTGCATCATTACGCCGCACATCGCCTGGGCGACGTTGACGGCCCGCCGCGCCCTCATGCGCACGACAGCCGATAACATCCGCTCCTGGATTGCTGGAAATCCGATTAACGTCGTTGGAATATCGTAGACGCCGTGTTAGTCGCGAGCGCCTTCGCGATTCACAGGGTCACCAACCCCTCCCATCGAATTTTCACTGGCAAATTTCCCCGCAAAACGCGAAGATTGCGCTAATCGCTCAAGCTCAAGGGATTTGTGATGGCTACTTTGGATCAGTCAGACATTCGGGGGGTGAAGGTGCTTCGGCTGGCTGGAAGTCTGACGCGGGACGGGGTCGATCAGGTCGAGCCGGCCTTCGTGGCCGCCATCCGCTCCGGACCATCGGTGGTGGTGGACCTGGATGGCGTCGACATGCTCACCACACCGGGAATCAGCCTGTTGCTCGCCGCCGAACGCGAACTCAAACACGTGCATCGCCGGCTGGTGCTCAGCGGGGTGCGCGGCATGGCTGACGAAGTCCTGCGCCGCTGCAAGCTGAACACAATTCTCTCGGTGGCGCCGTCAGTCGAAGAGGCAGTGGACCGGGCGAACCAAACGTGAATGGTTTTCGATGACCAACACCATACTTGCCGACGAGTTGAGAATCGCGAGACATGCCCAGCGGATCCTCGTTGTCGAGGACGATTTGGAGCTGCAATCGCTGGTCCGTGAACTGCTCCGCCTCGAAGGGTATGAGGCGCACGCCGTCGGCGGGGGCGCCGAGGCGATCGAATGTGCGGCGGCGGATCGCCCGGATGCGGTCATCCTCGACCTGATGCTCCCCGACATGAGCGGGTTTGAAGTGTGCCAGGAACTGAAATTCCGCCGCGACACCAACCTGATTCCCATCCTCATGCTGACAGCCATGGCCGATGATCGTTCCCTTCGGTCGGGCTTGCGGGTCGGAGCCAATGGGTATCTCACCAAGCCCTTCCGGCCGGACGATCTGCTGCTTGCAGTGCGGCGCAGCCTCGAACACCGCCGCGAGCTGGGCGCGCGCAAGACTCACACCTCGGTAGAGATTCATCTCGACAGCGATATCCGCCAGCGCGAGCAGCTCAACGACCTGCTCAGCGAGCTATTCATGCAGACGCCGCTCACCGAGGAGCAGATCGGCCGCATCCGGCTGGCGACGCTGGAGATGATTGAAAACGCCGCCGAGTGGGGCAATCGCCGTCACAAGGACCTGACCGTCACGATCGCCTACGAAGTGACCGACCAGTGGCTGAAATTCGTCATCACCGACCAGGGCGCCGGCTTCAATCCACATGATCTGCCTCACGCCGCCCGCGATACAGACCCGATCGCCCACATGGAAATCCGCGAGAAACTCGGCCTCCGCCACGGCGGCTTCGGCATCCTCATCGCCCGCGGAATGGTCGATCACTTCGAATACAACGAGCGCGGCAACCAGGTGACGATGATCAAGTATTTTTCGCATGGCTGTTGACCGAACTGGAACGAGTTGGATTTCGCCACGTGTTTCCAACTGCAGACCGCATTCGTTTTGGCCGCGGATGGCCGCAGATAGACGCGGATCAGAAAAATTCCTCTGCATCATCTGATCCGCGTTGATCTGCGTTGATCCGCGGCAAGATCACTTTGAGGCGAGAAGATTCGGATGAGTCGCGGCAGGGCCGGAGCACAAAAAAAATCGCGTGACCCCGCGAAGTTTGCGCGTTGGACTCACGAAGAAATTTTTTCGTTGCGCCAGGATCGGCCCGCACAGGAGTTGCGCGCGGGGAGAGAAATTTTCTCCCAATTACCCATGGCGGACCGTTCGCCCGCTCGATATTTTCTGCCGCACTCATGGGAACGAACTCGACGCCGATCTTAGTTGTTGACGATCATGAGGCGACGCGCAAGGGGCTCGCCCGCCTCCTGCACCATTCCGGCTATTCCGCCCTGACCGCCGCCGACGGACAAGCCGCTCTCGACGTATTGCGCACGCAAGTGCCGCAGGCGATCATCCTCGACATGATGATGCCCGGCATCGGCGGGCTCGACGTCCTGCGCGAAATCCGCCGCGACCAGCGGCTCGCTCACGTCCCGGTAATCGCCTTCAGCGCCGCCGCCTCGCTGGAGCCCCAGGCGCTCGCGGCGGGGGCACATCTGTTTCTGCTCAAAGGGGCCGTTGGGTGGTCGAATCTGACAGACGCGATCGAACGACTGACGACGCCGGCGGATTGAAATAAACGCGCATTCGTGCAGCGACCGCGGTTTTTGTAGAATCGAGCGGGACTCATGTCACGCGACGTTTTCGACCGAATCCGGGTAGTCGAAGGTGACATCACGCAACTCGACGCGGATGCGATTGTGAACGCTGCTAATGAGTCGCTGCTCGGCGGTGGTGGGGTTGACGGCGCGGTTCACCGAGCTGCCGGACCAGGTCTCCTCGAGGAGTGCCGGAAGCTGGACGGCTGCCCAACCGGCCAAGCGCGGATCACGGCAGGCCATCGACTGCTGGCCCGCCACGTCGTCCATACCGTTGGACCGGTATACGATGGAGGAGGATACGGGGAACCGGAATTGCTCAGATCCTGCTATCTCGAGTCTTTGCGGCTGGCCGCAGATGGGATGCTTAACTCGATCGCATTTCCGTGCATTTCAACCGGGGTCTTTGGTTATCCAAAACCGGAGGCATGCGAAGTGGCGGTAACCGCTGTCGTGGAGTGGCTTGCCACACATAGCTTGCCAAAGATCGTGACGTTCTGTTGCTTTGACCCTGAAGACGCCGCGCTGTATCGGGATCGATTGGCAGATTTCTGAGCGGATGGACCAGTTAAGACGATCGGAGTTCTGCTTAAGCAACGACCCCCAACACTCGAAGTAGCAGATACACCGTTGTTTATGCGTGCGGCGCGCCTACAAAAATTGCGGTACGGGGTGCATGACAGAATCGGCGGCAGAGTTTCTTCCCCCTCTCCCGGTACTTCGGGAGAGGGATTGGGTGAGGGCCCTTCGACGATGCTCAGGACGGACCCTCCGTATCGCGCGTTGAAGACCCTCACCCAGGGCCCTCTCCCGGAGTACCGGGAGAGGGGGAGACTTTTCGGGCCACCGAACGTGTCACTTACCCTGCGATGTGCCCTCACGCTTCTGGCGATTCTCATCACGTCGTCGAACCTCGCGCGCGCTCAAAAGAATACGTGGTCACCCACCCCTGAGCAACGCGCCTGGTGGGCTTTTCAGCCGCTGAAACCGGTAACGTCGCCACAGGTGAAGGATCTGAATTGGCCGCGGAATGAGATTGATCGCTTCATCCTGGCTCGCCTGGAGTCGGCGGGACTTGGACCGGCACCGCCTGCCGACAAGCGGACATTGATTCGCCGGGCGAGCTTCGACCTGACCGGGCTTCCGCCGACGCCGGAGGAGGTTGACGCCTTCGTGAACGACAGCAGGCCGGATGCATTCGAGAAAGTCGTGGATCGATTGCTCGCCTCACCGCATTACGGCGAGCGCTGGGGACGGCACTGGCTGGATGTGGCGCGGTACGCCGACTCTTATCAGAAAAATCCAACCGAACATCCGGACAGCGCGAAGTTCGAACTGCACGAAGCGTATCGGTATCGCGACTGGGTGGTCGATGCCTTCAACCGCGACCTGCCTTACAACCAGTTCATCAATCTCCAGATCGCCGGGGACTTGATGCCCAGCCCCACCGGCGAATCTCTTAACGTCGAAGGGGAGATCGCGACGGGATTTCTCAGCATCGGTTTCTGGGACCACTCCGATGCCGACAAGGAGAAGGTCGTCAGCGATGTCGTGGACGATCAGATCGACGTCGTCGGCAAGGCGTTCCTCGGATTGACCCTTTCATGTGCCCGCTGCCACGACCATAAATTCGATCCGGTCAGCAACGAGGATTACTACGCACTGGCGGGAATCTTCTACAGCACCCGCACGATCTCCGCGCTGGGGAAAAAAGATGGCAGCACGTTTATCAATCGCGTCCCGCTGGTAGCCGGCGATTACCTTGCGAAACGCGAAGCGCAACTGGCTGCGATCAAGCAGGTGGACGACCAGGTGGAAGCGATAAAACGCCCGGCAGCGACGACCGCGCCGGCTGCAATCGCGGATCATCAGGAGGAGCTGAAGTCACTGGCGCTCCGCCGCGACGAGTTGAGCAAAAACCTTCTTCCAGCGCCGCCGGTGGCGATCGCGGTTCAGGACGGCGGTACGCCGGGCGGTTTGTTCCCCGGAGTGCATGACGTGCCGGTGCACATCCGGGGGAGCTATGCCAACCTCGGGCCGGTCGTGAAGCGCCGGATGCCGGCGTTTTTTGCCGGCGATTCGCAGCCGACGGTCAAGGGGAGCGGTCGTCTTGAGCTGGCCAGATGGATCTCCAGTCCGGAGAACCCACTGACGGCGCGGGTGATGGTCAACCGGATCTGGCAGCACCACTTCGGCGAAGGGATCGTTGGCACACCCAGTAATTTCGGAAAGCTCGGCCAGCGCCCGACCCATCCGGAATTGCTAGACTGGCTCGCGGCCCGATTCATCCAGGACGGCTGGTCGGTCAAGGCGGCTCCACCGCCGGATCATGTTGTCCAATACGTATCAGCAGTCGGCGATTGTCTCGCCGGACGTTGTCACAAAAGATCCGGACAACCGTCTGTTGGGCCGGTTCAACCCCGGTCGGCTTGACGCCGAGGCGATCCGCGATGCGATGCTGGCGGCGACGGGCCGCCTCGACCCGATCCCTGGCGGGCCGGCAACGTCAGATGTGAATTCCGGCCGCCGCTCTATTTACATCGCCACCACGCGATGGGATCGCGGCAACTTTTCGAGCCTGTTCGACGCCGCCAATCCCGATCAATCCGACGAGAAGCGAGTCGCCTCGACGGTGGCCCCGCAGGCGCTCTTCTTCATGAACGATCCGTTTGTTGCCGGGCAGGTGAAGCTCCTGGTCGAGCGGCTCCAGGCAGATGCGAGCGACGACACGGCGCGAATTGGGTGCGCGTACGAGCTGCTCTATGCCCGTCCGCCGGATGCCGACGAAGTCGCAATTGGACTGCGCTTTCTGGCCGGATCAAACTTGTCGGATTATGTCCACGTCCTGTTGTGCAGCAACGAGTTTGTTTACGTGGATTAGGAGCTACGCCGGGTCCTGTGGACCCGGATCCGGGTCCACAGGACCCGGCGTGAGAAGAGTAGTGATATAACTTCGTAGCGGGTGATCCGCCGGAGCGCGATCCATGTCCCACTTCTCGCGACGCCAGTTTCTCACCACCGCAGGAACAGGATTCGGCATGCTTGCCCTGGTCGACCTGATGGCCCGTGCTGGCGCGAGCACCGCCGACCCGCTGGCGCCGAAGCAGCCGCACCACCCGGCCCGGGCCAAACGGTGCATTTTCCTGTACATGCCGGGAGGGCCTTCGCAGATCGACACGTTCGATCCGAAGCCGCGCGTTGTTGCCGAACATGGCAAGCCGCTCCCATTCGCAAAGCCGCGGCTGGAACGAACACGCACCGGGAATCTCTTTGGTTCCCCCTGGAAATTTGACAGGCACGGCGCGTGCGGAACGGAAGTGAGCGAATTGTTTCCGAACATCGCGCGGAAGGTCGATGATCTGTGCGTCATCCGTTCGATGGTCGCGGACAACATCAACCACACCGGCGCGGCGCTGCAAATGATGACCGGCGAGCAGGCGTTTTCCCGGCCGAGCCTCGGCTCGTGGCTGCTGTACGGCCTGGGGAGCGAGAACGAGGACCTTCCCGGGTACGTCGTCGTCAGCCCCACTTCGGTTTTTCAGGGAGCCCCCCTGTACATGCGCCAGCTTTCTGCCGTCGGCCTACCAGGCTACGTGCGTGCGCGATCTGGCCAATCCGATCGCCGACCTTCGCCCCGGCGATTCGGCCGCCACGCAGCGGGCCAAGCTGAACCTGATGCGCGAGCTCGACGAACGCCATATGCACGGCCGCCCGAATGAATCCTGCGCTTGACGCGCGGATCGCATCGTTCGAGCTGGCATTCCGAATGCAGTCCGCCGCCCCCGAGGCGTTTGACCTCTCCCGCGAGCCGCAAAGCGTCAAGGCGATGTACGGCATCGACGAGAAGTCCACGGATCTGTTCGGCCGTCAGTGCCTGCTGGCGCGCCGGCTGGTCGAGCGCGGCGTGCGATTCGTCCAGCTTTATGACGCGCCATCGAACAACATCTGGGATCACCACAGCAAGATCCGGGATCTTCTGCCGGCGCGATGTGCGGCCGTCGACCGTCCGGTGGCAGCACTTCTGGAAGACCTGAAATCGCGCGGCCTTCTGGAGGAGACTTTGGTGTTATGGGGCGGGGAGTTCGGCCGAACACCTACCGCCGAAGGCGCCGACGGCCGCGAACATCACCCCTTCGGTTTCACGATGTGGCTCGCCGGCGGCGGCATCCGCGGCGGAATCACTCACGGCGCCACCGACGAATACGGCTGGTATGCGATCGAAAACAAGGTGCACGTGCACGACCTCCACGCCACCCTCCTGCACCTGATGGGACTCGATCACACCAAACTCACCTACCGGTATGGTGGCAGAGATTACCGGCTCACCGATGTGCACGGGGAAGTGGTCAAAGCAATCATCGCCTAGATCCGGTAAAGAGTCGCAAACAAAACGTTAAGCGCATCTTTAATAGCCGCGGACGTCAGTCCGCGCTCCAGGTGGTTGAGGCATTCGGCGGTCCAAAGAGCCTGCGCACAAAGTAAGCGGGAAAGCGCTCGGTGAACGAGAGAACTTTCCCGCTTACTTCGTGCGCGGCTCCTTCGGAATACCGGGCGAGGGGGAAAGCATTCTGCCGCTGATATTGTCGCGCACCCCCGCGCGTCTTTGCGAATCACTTCAATTTGCGGGATCTTTCGCAGCGGGTTATGGTCAATCTCCTTTCCGCACAGGAGGATTTTACGATCTTCAAAAACACGTTAGCGGGCATCGCCGTTGCACTGTCGATCTCCTTGTTTTCATCAGGTTGCGGCAAGTCGAAGTCCGAAGCGCCCGGTCCATCGGCGGATAGCGGCAACGCGGCCGCGCAATTTACAGGTCTCCAGCGCGAAGCGCTGGACGCCGCGATGGCGGAGATCGCCAAGCATTGCGTCAAAGGCCCCGACGGATGGACAACCGCCAGAATCTCCGGCGCACCCACCGCCCCCGATCATTATCTCCGGCAGTTTCGGGAGATCGCAGTGGACAACATCTCCGCCAACGATCTGGATCAATCCGACAAGCTCAATGGCGTCGAATGGAAGGGGTGGGTCAATTGGAAGACCTTGCCATGTCGCGAGGCCGGCGATCCGGGACCCGCCATGGACGGGTTGGGCGGCTACAACCGGAAGCGCGGCCAATGGACTCCCTGGTTCGATTGCGTGCCCGAGGGTTTTTCCATGACCAAGACGAAGGGCAAATGGGAAGTTTTTCCCAACAGCGTCCTGATTCGCGGCGATCTCCCCGCCGCGCAGGATTATTCAAATGCGGGCGTGAAATAAACCCTCACTGCGCCGTGGCGAGAACGGCTCTGCGGTCTTCGGCCGACATGAGCATGAGCCGGCCACCCATGCCGAAGTCCTGCGTCCAGTAGACGCCGTTTTCTCCGACGCCCAGGGCCGTGCCGGTGAGATCGGCCATGTTTTGGTGGTGGCCCGGGCTGTCGAACCACATCCAGAAGGCTTGTTCGCCGGTAGCGCCTCCCATGGCAATGTTTTCGCCGCGCGGATTGTCGTAACCGGCCGCGCGGATGCGGTCGGCGAAAGTTTTGTTGGCCGGCACCGGCGATTCGTGTGCGAAATAATGGAGGTCCGCCATTTCCTTGCTGTGCCCGCGCGCGGCTTTGACGATACGCGGGTCAAGCTCGTAGGGCAGGATTCCCAGGCATTCGCGATAAGCGTTGACGCGCTTGAAATTGTCATATTCGCCGGCGTTCATCGCCGAGCGGACCGTCTCGTTGTACGCGTCGATCTGGCGGCAGGCGCCCAAATACCAGATATCGTGGGCAATCCCGTCGGCCGGCGGATCGCCGCGGCCGAATTCCAGAATCGCCGCCGCTTCCTCGACGGACAAGCCGGCGACCTTTGCCGCCCGATCGAGCAGCTTGGATTCATCGGCGGCCGAGAAGCTCGAGTCGCCCGGCGGCGCAAGCTCGCGCCAGAGCGAGATCAACTTGGCCCGCCGCGCCAGCCCATGTATCAGCGCCTCGCGCAGCGCGACGCCGGCAATCAGTTTCCCCAGCAGCGGCTGAAGCGCCGAATAATTCTGGTGCGCGATCGGAATGGTCTGATCATGGGCGAGCTTATTGATGTTTTCCCGTGCGTTTTTGCGCAACGCAGTGATTTGGGCTTCAAGTGCGCGGAATTTCGAAAGATCCCCGGCTCCCTCGATCGCCCGCTCCATGGTGGAACGATCCATTCCCAGAAGCCGGCGGACGACATCGGTCAGATCGGGCCGCGCCGCATCTCCCATGTCGCGCAGATTGTTGAGGGCAACGGCGGAAGCGACCTGATCGGCGGACAACGCCGCCTTGCGGAGTTGCCCAATGCGAACGCGCTGCTCACGTGTCGGAGATGAGGGCGCGGTCGTCGGCGCCGCGAACAGACTCACGCATGCAACGAGAACGATCCCGGTGCACGATAGGCAAAACGCTTTCGCCACGATTTTCCTCCGCCGTTTTTCGTTGAACGTTGAACGTTGAGCGTTGAAAGTTGAACGTTTATTCCCTGTTCGAAATAACGTTCAACATCCAACGTTCAACCTTCAACGGGATGAGACGACGCACCACGAACTTTACCACTCAGCCAGCGGCAAACCCGTCGACGCCTCGATCGCCAGCAATCGATTGTACTTGGCCAGCCGTTCGCTGCGCGTGATCGACCCCACTTTTATTTGATCGCCGGCCCATCCGACGGCCAGGTCCGCGAGCCAGTCGTCTTCGGTTTCACCGCTGCGGGCGCTGACGGTGACGGCCCATCCGGCCGAGCGGGCGAGCCGGCAGGCGGCGGCGGCCTCGCTGAGCGTTCCGATCTGATTCACCTTCAGCAGCAGTGCATTGGCCGCCCGGGAGTCGACGGCCCGACTGATGCGGGCCGGATTCGTGCAGAGCAGGTCGTCGCCAAGAACGAGCGTTTTGTCCTCGATCGCCTCGCACAGCAGAGGCCAATGCGCCCAGTCGTCTTCAGCCAGTGCGTCCTCGACGCTTACGATCGGATAAACCGAAACCCATTGGCGCACTTGTTCGATCATCTGAAGGCTGTCGAGCGGCTCGGGGCCATTCAGGTCATATCGGCCCTCAGAAAAGAAATGACTCGAAGCGACATCGAGCGCGATCGCCACATCGCGTCCCGGCGCATATCCCGCGGTCTCGATTGCCTCAACGGCATCAGCCAGCATCGCGTCGGCCGACGGAAACGGCGGTGCCAGGCCTCCCTCATCGGCCACCAGTCCGCGCGATTGATATTTGGCGCGAGTCAGTTTTACAGCCGCTTGATAAACCGCATAAGTGACGGCGAGCGACTCGTCGATTGTCCGGGCCGACAGCGGCACGAGTAAAACGTCCTGTATCGGCACCTGTCCCCCGGCATGCTTGCCGCCGCTGAAAAGGTTGATCGTCAGTCGGGGAAGGCGCTGCGGCGTTGCGCCGACCATCGACGCGAAATGAGCGTGGAGTGGAACCTGATTCTGCGCCGCCACCGCGCGGGCGAACGCGATCGACACGCCGAGGATTGCGTTGGCCCCGAGCCGCGATTTGTCCGGTGTTCCATCAAGCCCGATCAGTTCCGTATCAAGCGCCAATTGCTCCTCGAAGTTGCGCCCCGCGAGAAGGGAATTGATTTCACCATTGACGCCGGCGACGGCGCGACGGCATCCGAGTCCGCCATAGCGACCAGAATCCCCATCGCGCACTTCGATCGCCTCGGCTCGCCCCGTGGAGGCGCCGGAAGGGACCGACGCGAATGCGCGGGCGCCACTGGCAAGTTCGCACGTGACCCCAACCGTCGGCCGCCCGCGACTGTCGAGAATTTCGATTGCGCTGACGCGTTTGATCGTGTTCACAATGGTTCAGAAAGAGATTGAAATCCTTGGAACTCGGATTCCCACGTTGAAAGTTGAACGTTGAGCGTTGGACGTTGAACGTTTATTCGAATTAACGTTCAACATTCAACGTTCAACTTTCAAAGCAGGAGACACATCTGGCAGTGACATCGACTACACCGGACTCGCCCCGATATCCATCACGTCTTCTTCTTCCGGGGAGTCATCCAGGTCGGGCCGGGATCGATCGCGCACTCCATGCTGGGGCTCGAAATACGCTTCATGCCCGCGCGGGCGCGGTTGGCGATAATGCCCAGCAGGTGCGCTCCCACGCCGTTCAGGCTGTCGCGCGCGAGAATGCACCGGCGGCGCGTCGATGAATCGCAGCGCAGCACAAGAATCGTCAGATCGCAGCAGGCCGCCAGGATGCGCGCATCCGCCTGGCCGATCACCGGCGGTGTGTCGATGATCACGTGATCGTATTTGTCGGCCAGTTGATCGAGCAATTCCGGCAAGACCGGCGTGTTGAGCAGATCCGTCGAGCTGCGCGGCGCCGGGCCGGACGAAAGCACCCACAGGCCGCTGACGGAAGTGGCCTGAATTCCCTTTTCGATCGCGGAATTCTGTCCGCTCAGGACGCTGGAAAGGCCGTTGTGTTGCCGTGATCCGAAGATCGTGTGCAGCATCGGATCGCGGAAATCGGCGTCAACCAGCAGTACTTTCCTGCCTGACTGGGCGAGGGCAATCGCAAGATTGGAGGCCGAGGTGGTCTTGCCGTCGCCGGCGCTGGCGGAGGTGATGGCGATGGTGCGGCACCGATCGCGGGGCGCGCCGGCCTGGAACGCGCCGCGAATCGCGCGATACGCTTCTGCCACATCGGACGAAGGATCGAGCGTGATTTTCTGGGCGGCGACGGTCGGACTGATGACCGACGGCATGAGCGGCACGGCCCCCAGCAGGCGCAGTCCCAGGGCGGACCGCGCATCATCGGGAGACCGCAGCCGGTCGTCCATCCGCTCACGCGCAAACGCTCCGGCCACCCCGAGCAAGAGCCCAAACACCACCGCCAGCGAAAGCGTCGCCAGCGGCTGAGGATGCGAGCGAACCGATCCCTGGGCGGGATCGGTGATTTCGACATCGACGCTGGATGCTTCTCGCGTCGTCTCGATCGTCTGCATGCGCGTCACAATGCCGTCGATCGACTTGTGATATCGGTCGGCGTCGGCATTGAGACGTGCGTACTCCGCGGCTTTGGCCCCCGTGTCGATCGTCAGCTTCTGCTGCTCGTCAAAGGCCTTCTGCAGATCGTCCTGCCGCTGGCGGGCGAGCATCCACCGCCGTTCGATCGCGGCCGCGTACGTCACATTCACCTGTTCGATTTGTCGCTGAAGTGCCAGGAGTGTGGGGTGACCTGGCAGATAGCGTTGCTGCATTTCCTGAAGCTGCGACTGAAGCTGGATCATTTCGCTGCGAAGCGACGCTTCCTGGTCGGCCGATACGATCAGCGGCGCTTTGGACGGAGAGTTGCCTGCCGACGGCGGCAGGGATTTGCGGGCGGCATCCAGGTCTATTTTTGCCTTGAGCGTTTCAAACTGGGCTGTGGTCACTTCCTGCGACAGGGCAGTCAGCCGGTGCATCGCGAGGTTGTTCGTCTCGTTGTTGCTGGACGAGAGCACGCCGAAGTGCGCTTCCATCTCCTGCATCTTAGCAGTCGTCGCATCCAGTTGTTTTTGAACCCCGTCGATTTGTTCCTGATAGAGGTGCAACACGTCGGCGGTGTTCCCGTGTTTCGGCTCTGTTTGATATTGCCGATACGCTTCGACGACCGCATTGACGATGGTCTTCGAGTCCTCCTCGTACGGACTTTCGAAGGAAACGGAAATAACGTCGTCCTTTTTCGATACGTCCACGCTCAAACCCCGCCGAAGGGCATTGAGCCGGTTCGGAACGTGGGCAAAGGTCGGCAGGTGTTTTACTTCAGGGTTCGCCAGGGCCAGGGCGAGAATCGCATGCGAGCTGACGCGCTCGCTCTGCGCGTAAAGAAAATTCCCGCCGTGCGCGAAGTCGATCGGACTGTCCGCCTGATTGGCCGAGGCCGGCTCGACAGTAAACCCGGCAGTGGCCCGATAGAGCGGCCTCGTTTGATGGAGGTAAACCACTGCCAGCGTGACCACGATCAGTGCAATCGCGCCGATGAGCCAGCGTTCGCGCCCGAGGAAGCGATAGACCATCTCTAACGTGACGCGCGAGCGTGGCTCGCGCGGCGCCTGTGGCCCGAGAGGATCTTCGATTTGCTGAATAATTCTAAAATCCACTCCGGTCCCGAAGCGGGACCTCATCGGCCCGGCTCGCACCAGGCAGGCAGTTCACTTTAATCCGCCGATCGCGCCATTCGCAAGACTATACGGATTTGGGCACACCCGAATCGGCCCGATAGCCGTCACAATGGCAAAAATAGGCATCGCAATCCGTTCGCAATAACCATTTCTGCCTCGCCGGCGTTGTGCTTGAGTTCGGCAGAAATTACGCTTGGATTTACGAATTGCCAGCGGCAATTGGATGCCGTTCGCCTGCTCTGTGTTCTCGCGTTTACTCAACTCGGTGGGAAATCGGGTCATTTGCACCCGATCATGGTTCAGCCCTCTGCACATCCGAAATCAGCTTGCCCCAGAGCCTCGGGCGGGGCACGTCCTATAACCATCTGCAGCGACGATTGTTTGCTATCGCCCGTGGGAATGCGGTAAATTTTCAGCAGCCGCGGCCGTTGAATTGAAAGACGTTCCCATGGGTTTTGTGAATGTTCAGGTATGGGACGCCACCGGCACCAAGCGCCAGGATGTGCAGATCCCCAACGACGCTCCCGTGAATCGAATTCTCGCGGTGCTCCTGGAGAAGATGAAATTTCCCCGCTACGCGCCCGACGGACAGCCGCTCAGCTATAAGTTCCATCACCGCAATTCGGGAAAACAGTTGCTCGACGAGCAGAGCTTGTCGGAGGTAGGCGTCAAGGACGGCGACGTGCTCCGGCTCCAGCCGGAAATCACCGCGGGATAGCCGTAAACGTGACGCAATCCAATCCGATCAAGTTCGAGCCCGGTTGTGGTGCAGGCTTCCAGCCTGCCATCGATTCGGAGCAGTCTGGAAGCCTGCACCACAATCCAATCCGGATCGAATCGCCCGCAGAGAACGATCACCAGGATCGTTTCGATCGTTTTCGCCTGATCGAGTGGTGGGACCAGTCGAAGCTCGCTGCGGCCAGGGTTCTCGTTGCCGGCGCAGGCGCCTTGGGAAACGAAATCGTGAAAAATCTGGCGTTGCTGGGTGTCGGCCATGTTCTGATTGCGGACATGGATCGGATTGAAAATTCGAATTTATCCCGCTCAGTTCTCTATCGCGCCGCGGACAACGGACTCCCCAAGGCCGACGTCGCTGCCCGGTCGGCCCGCGAGATTTATCCCGCGATCAAAGCTCACTCGTTTGTCGGAAACGTCGTTTATGACCTGGGAATGGGCGTGTTCCGCTGGGCGGACGTGGTGATCGGCGGGCTCGACAACCGCGAAGCGCGCCTCGCCATCAACCGGAATTGCTGGCGTTGCAACCGTCCCTGGATCGACGGGGCCATCGAACAGATTCAGGGCACCGCCCGGGTCTTTGCGCCCGACGGACCGTGCTATGAATGCACCATGTCGCCCACTGACTGGAAACTGCTCCAGGCGCGGCGTTCGTGCAATCTCCTTTCCCGCGAGCAGATGGAGACCGGCCACACGCCGACCACGCCCACGATCAGTTCCATCATCGCCGGCGTGCAGTGTCAGGAGGCGGTGAAGCTGCTGCATGGCATGGAATCGATTCGCGGGCGCGGCTTTGTTTTCGACGGTCTTAGCACCGAGGCGTATCAAACCGAATTTCAGCGAAAGAAGGATTGCTACAGCCACGAAATTCTCGAATCGATCGTTCCGCTCGACGCGTCTGCCCTGACGAGCACCGCGAGAGATCTTCTGGATGAGGCCGCAATGCGCCTCGGCCCAGGCGCCGAGCTGGAATTGGCCCGCGATGTCCTGCACAAGCTCGTTTGCCCCAACTGCAAGCGGGAAGAGATTTTGTTCGCGTCGCTGGGGCGCGTGCCGGCGTCGGCCGCCATCTGTCCTCACTGCCCGGATAGCCGGCGCGATCCGGTCACATTTTATAAAATCCGTGGCGACGAATCGTTCGTCGATCAACCGCTGGCTTCGATCGGCGTACCCCTTTTCGACGTGCTGATTGCCCGCGCCGGAGACCGGGCTGTCGGGCTCGAACTCGCCGCCGATGCTCCGCACGTTCTGGGTCCGCTTGCAGGGAGCGAGGCTTTGGAATGGCTGTAAAAGTCAAAGATGCGAAGAAAAGGCCCGCCTCCAGCGAGCGCGACGCCTCGCGCCTGCGTGGCGGAGACTATCCCTGGCGCGATCTGCCGGCGATCGCCTCGGCACGCGAGGATCGCTATCAGGTGGCGATTGCCCAGTCGGTAATGGACGATATCCATGCCCACGGTCAATCCTCTTCCGACATGGAAGTGTGCGGCGTACTGCTTGGAAATGTTTATCGCGACGCCAAAGGGCCGTGGTGTTTTATCGAGGCGAGCGTCCGCGGCAATTTTGCCGCCGGCCGCGAAACGCAGGTGACCATCACCTCTGAGACCTGGACACACGTAAACGAAATTCGCGATCGTCAGCATCCCGACAAGAAATTCATCGGGTGGTATCACACGCATCCCGGTTTTGGAATTTTCCTTTCCGGGATGGATGATTTCATCCAGTCCAACTGGTTTTCCGAGCCGTGGCAGGTCGCCCTGGTTTACGACCCGAGCAGCGAGGAAGAGGGGATGTTCGTCTGGCGCGACGGGAAGACGGTCAGCGAGCCGTTTCTGATTGTGCCGGAAGACGGGGGCGCGGTGCTTCGCGCCGGTTCGGCGATCGGTAGTGCCGAATCGGACGACAAGCTCCCCTCCGGCACCCTCGGCGATCTGATGTCGCGCCTTCAGGTGACCGAGCAGCGGCAGCGCTGGATCCTTGCGAGCCTGGGAATCATCGGGCTGATCGCGATCGTCTGGCCGCTCATCGTATTCATGTTCATCGCCGGCCCCAACGTCTCCCGGTCCGCCCCTTCATCGGATTCGCAACGGTCGGCGCCCACGACGATGCCAACGACCGCGCCCACGACGACGCCCAGCACCGTGCCAACGGACGTGCTCGTGTTTCCGGAAAAGGGAAGCTAATGACCGTACGCGAACATGCGCCCTCGAATCAGCTTTTAACCGCTGTCCCGTAGGGCAGCGTCACTACCGTGCGTACGCGTACTCGCGCACGCTCATTGAAATCATCGGGTCGGCGAAAATGGATGAGAAACCGATCACCGTCACCTGGGAAGACCTTGAGAGCCGCAAGGTCGATACGCGCCTGAAGGAGCAGCAGGCGATGGCGCGGAATCGCGCCTACGCCCAGCTTGATGCCGACGCCGTCCCCGAAACCACCGGCCCGAGCCGAACTCATTTCATCTACAATTCGATTTTCTACATGGCGGTCTTCGGACTTGTCGGCGGCCTGCTTGCCTGGGGGAGCGGGCTGGTGCTGCAGTTCAAGCCGTCGGCGCAGGCCGACGCACAGACGCTGATCGGCGAGATGCAGAAAATCACTGCCGCTCGCGACACGGGGCGTTACACCGCCGCCCAGGCCGAGGATGCGATCGCGCTGATTCGCGACGACGGGCGCGGCAACCCCTATTTCGACGTTCAGACCGATCCCGAACTTTCCGAATCGGAGCGCGACAATCGGATTGAGCAACTTGCCTCTCACGATCGCTTAAGGGAGCTGATTTCCAACGTGCTGGCCTATGGCGTGTGCGGATTGTGGATTGCCGCCTGCCTGGCTGTCGCCGAGCCGCTCGTGCAGCGCAATTTTCCCAGTGTGCTGGTGAACGGCTCGGTCGCAGCGTTGCTCGGATTGCTCGGCGGACTCGTGGCGGCCCTCTTCGTCGACAGCGTCCATCACGCCGCCGGAGGCGTAGCCGGGGCCACCCATCTCCGCGAAGCGATGGCACAGTCCGTGAGTTGGGGCGTTCTCGGGCTGTTCCTCAGCGCCGGCGCCGGCATCGTCATGCGCAATCGCAAGAAATTCCTGATTGGCGTTGCCGGCGGCTTCGTAGGGGGAATGGTCGGCGGTGCGCTCATCGAACCCGTGCGAATGCTGACCGGCAATCAGCAGGTCGCCCGCCTGATCGCGCTGCTGGCGATCGGAGCCGCCTCCGGCGCCGGCACTGGCCTGATCGAAAATGTCGCCCGCGCCGGCTGGCTCCGCGTCATCGCCGGCGTTCTCGCGGGCAAGCAGTTCATTCTCTATCGCAATCCGACGTTTATCGGCGCCGCGCCCGATTGCCAGATTTATCTTTTCAAGGATTCCAAGGTCGGCCCACGACACGCCGCCATCCACCTCGTCCCCGGCGGCTTCGAGCTGGAAGATCTTCCGATGGGGAGCAAAACGCTCATCAACAGCTTGCCTGCCAACAAAGCGCGCCTGCGGCACGGGGATCGAATCGCGGTCGGGTCAACCGTGTTTCTGTTTCAGGAGCGCGCAAAGGGGTCGGCAGGCAGGTGAGTCACCCCTGCTACAATCATTAACCCGGCGGGCTCACTTCAGTGAGCCGGTCCCCCCGATCGCAATTATTCTTATTCTCCCGACGGATCCCACTCCAGGGTCGGATCCCAATGGAGCTGCTTTCGCGACCATTGGCGCGTAACGAATTCAGCGTGTCCGTCGATACAGGCGACGTTGCCGCGGTAGGCATTGTCCAACAGCCCGGGATCGCCATCAGCCGGAAGATTGGGAATGCCCGAAGGTAGCGGCCGATCGTGCCGAATGGCGAGCATATTCTCCAAGCTGTTATTCAAGTAATAGGGGGACCAGTTTCCGTCATCGAGTGACTCGGCGTCCTCGTCAACCATCAGCATCTTGTCAGAGGGAAACTTCACGTCGCTGTATCGGATCGGCTGACTCAGGCCGCTGTCGCAGCTGCACAGTTGGTTGATCGTATAGCTATAGTGGTATGCCTCATCGAGGATGCGCGGCCGCGCGGTCCAGTCATCCGCCGGGCAGCGCACGATTGCGTCGTTCCATCCGTTGATGTAGAGCGCGATCGCCGACTGGGTGATGTCCCGGTAGCTCGTCTGGTAATAAATCCAATCTTCTGGCTGAGGAGAAAAACAATTGGCATGCCGCGGAAACCGTCCCTGATTGTCGTTGGCGTACATGACCATGGCCATTCCGAGTTGCCTCAGGTTACTCAGGCAGGCCACCTGGTTCGCCGCCTGGCGGGCTCGAGCCAGTGCCGGGAGAAGTATCGCGATCAGAACGGAGATGATCCCGATCACCACCAAGAGTTCAACCAGAGTAAAACCCCGGGAACAGGGCCGTTGGATTCGCATCGTCATCGGAAGGACTTCCTCGAACTGGTGAATTCTTCACAGATTTATACCAAGCCGAGTCGATCGGAATCCAGTAATATAACTTTGGCACGCCATATGCATGCGAACATAATGCGAACTATGGGGGAAGAAGCCAGAAGCCAGGAGATGGCGTGCGTTTATGCCTCGGCTGATGGCACTGGCTGAATTCCTTTATCGCGAATCGGACCCCGGCGGCGAGACCGAAGGTCCCGGCGGGCGTTACATTCCATTCCGATACAACGGAAACGACCAATCCAATCGAAATCACCCGCGCCGATCAGATTTTCGATCAGGTGCTGGCCCTCGATCCTCAAAACGCGCTGGCCATGACATGGAAGGCCGCGATTCGACTGGACAACGACAACTGGCCCGATGGGAGTGCCGTCGCCCGATATATTGATGACGCTGTCGTCCTTCGCCATCCAGGAATTCTCAAAATCGAAAACCAGGGTACGTTCGATGGCTTTTATCCGCTTAATCTGAGGCGATGACGCCTCCTTTCCTTTGCGGTGAAAATTCGTCGAACGAGCGAAGATGCCTTGTCGTATTCCTTGCATTCGCCCTCTCATCGGGGCAAAATGTTTGTGCATGGCTGGCTTCGCCCGGGATCTGGGGCAGCGAAGGGCTTCGGCCGATAAGTCGAAGTTTTTCAGCCATGCAAGATAGATTGAAAATCGGCCGATGGAGCGGCCGATAGACCGGGTGTCGCGGTAGGGACGATTGATTTTGATCGTCCCGCGCCAAAACATTTCGGGCATGGGTTGTCGCAATTGCATGGCGGGCGCCGCCGCTCGCCGCAATTCGAAAACCTGCCCAAGGACGGGCTCAAATGGATTCATTCGTCATTCGTGGCGGAACTCGACTCAAAGGCAAAATTGAAGTCAGCGGCAGCAAGAACAGCGCGCTGCCGATTGTGGCGGCCTGTCTTCTGGCCGAAGGCAAGACCACCCTGCACAGCGTTCCGCGGCTGAGCGACATCGATTCCATGACCAAGCTCATCGGTGAGCTGGGATGTCATGTTTACCGCCATGAGCCGGACGCCGACGCGACGGCCGGTGGCCGACCGGCGCTGAACGGCCCGCTGGATATCGAAGTTCGCGACGAAAAGCAGTGCGAAGCGCGATACGACATCGTCAAGACGATGCGGGCGAGCATCTGCGTGCTTGGGCCGTTGCTGGCCAAGCGCGGCAAGGCGATCGTGTCAATCCCCGGCGGATGCGCGATCGGCGACCGGCCGGTCGATCTGCACGTACGCGGTCTGCAAAAGCTCGGCGCGAACTTCCGCACCGAAAACGGCAATATCGTCGGCGAAGTCCGTGGCCGGCTCAAAGGGTGCCGCATGTATCTCGGCGGGGCCCAGGGTCCGACCGTGCTCGGCACGATCAACGTGATGTGCGCCGCCGCCCTGGCCGAAGGGGAAACGGTTCTGGTCGGCGCGGCCTGCGAGCCGGAAGTTTCCGATTGCGCCGAGCTGCTCATCAAGATGGGCGCGAAAATCAAGGGTCACGGCACGCCGGAAATTCGCATCGAAGGCGTCGACAAACTGGTCGGTGCCGAGCACCGCATCATCCCCGACCGCATCGAAGCCGGCACATTCATCATTGCCGCCGCCATCACCAACGGCGAACTCGAGCTGAAAAACTGCAATCTCGATCACCTGATCGCCGTCGCGGATCGGCTCGAAGAGATTGGCGTGCGCATCGAGCGTGAGAACGGGACGGTATTCGTCTCAAGCTCACGCCGGCTCAATAACGTGGAGATGACCACGCAGCCTTTCCCCGGCTTCCCGACCGACCTGCAGGCCCAGCTCATGGCTTTGCTCTGCCTGGGTGACGGGATCAGCGTCATCACCGAGCGGATCTTCCCCGATCGCTTCCTGCACGTCGGAGAATTGAATCGAATGGGTGCCCGCATCCGCAAGGAAGGCCCGACCGCGATCATCCAGGGCGTGAAGGAATTGCAAGGCGCCAGCGTCATGGCCAGCGACCTGCGTGCATCGGCCGCATTGGTGCTGGCGGGCCTCGTCGCCCGTGGCACCACGCGAATCGATCGCGTCTATCACATCGATCGCGGTTACGAAAAGATCGAGAAGAAACTCCAGGCAGTCGGCGCGGACATCGAGCGGGTCAAGGAAAAGTAAGATCGTTGACCGCGGATTAATTCCAGGAAAATTGAACTCCTTTTTAGCGGCCGCCCGAAGGGCTGCGCTTCGCCTTCAATTGTTCCACAAACGCGGCGTGCTCGGGCGACTTGAGACTTTCCTGCAATATTGCATTGACCCGACGCATGTCGCCTTTAACGAGTGCGGCGGCATCGAGCGTCCTTGCTCACGCGCGATTGCCCGCCAGATTCGCTCTCGATTCGAAGAAATGCATCGGGTTGCGGTTCGTTGTCCAGATCCAGGCGCAAGGTTCCGTTGTCTCCTCCAGCGACGCCTTCAGTCGCCCACGCATAGACTGCCAGCCAGCCGATGAGATTGAAATGGGGTCCACTATGCGTATCCGAGATGGGAGGCGACATGAGATAAACGATTCCTTCGATGAGTTCGGCTTTTTGGGACTGCGGCATCGCGGCATAACGCCGCTCAAATTCCGCCCGCGAGAGGCGATCGCCGTTCTGAAGGGGAGGAATTGAGGTGTCGCCGCCGGGACGCGACGGAGGAATTGTTCGGATCGTCGTCGTCATGATTTGCCCCGATCGTAGCGCGCTCCCTTGCGGCCCGCAATCAAAACCGGATTCAAGCCCCCATTTTGAAGTTTTTATCGGTCAAAGCCGATTTGGAGTGCGCCGACGGATTGCTGATTCTCGGACGTTGATGGAAATACGCTGCGCCGGACGATTTTATTTGCAACCCGATTGGCGTTTTCATACACTTACGCCCAATCCGGTGGCTGTCCTGACGGATGGCCAATCGGAAGGCGGAGCCTTACCGACACGGGCTCGTTGCGTCTGCTCAATCAAATACAGGTGCCTTTGCCGAAAGGCGTGTTTGCCTGAAGGTGATTGAGGACTGACATGCACCCTGGATTCGACATCAGACCGATTTTTTTGCGCATGCCCCGACGATTCGCTCAACAACCGCCCCGGTTTCCGTCAGGACTGCAGGCGTGTTTTTTTGTTGCGGATCGTAGCGCAAGTTCGCCGGACGCAGTGGCGTACGGGTGGAGCGGACCCCAGCTCCCCTGTATTGCGGCCGGATAACGCCGCGGAAACGTTCTTCCGCTCAGGAGAAACATCGTGTTGTTCGACCGTTTCGGCACGTCGTCGGCTCAAGAACTGCACGGACCCAGGCCCCTTCACAAAGGCCGGCTTACCGCGCTCGGCCTGGCCGCTACCATGGCCGTGTCCGCGAGCCTGGCCCGGATCTCGCGCGTTTATGCTGATGAAGCAACCCCGGACACCAAGCCGGCGGCCGCTCCATCGACTCAGCCGGACGCGGCCACCCCGGCAGCGCCCGCAGCCGATGCGCCGGTGACACCCGCGTTGCCGGTGGTTTCGCCGAAAGACGCTTATCGCCTGGGCCAGCAGCAATATCGCTCCGGCGATTGGATCAACGCCCGCAAGAACCTTGAGGCGGCCCGCGACAACGGCTACAAGCCTGGTCTCTTCGAAGGACCTGCCCCAACCGAATATCTGGCGCGAATGGACAAGAAGGAGGCGGCTGACCGCGCCAAGGCGGAAGCTGACGCCGCCGCCGCCCAGCCGGCTGCGCCTGCTCCGGCACCCGTTACAGTGGCCCCCGCTCCGGCCGCTCCTGCCACACAACCTGAAGCCGCGGCCCCCGCGCCAGCGACGCAACCCGTAGCCGCCACCCCGGCCCCCGCGGCACAACCGGTGGCTGAAACCCCGGCCCCCGCGACACAACCTGTGGCCGAAACCCCCGCGCCGGCTCCGGCGCCCGCCGCTGCCCCGGCCGAAACGCCCGCCGCGCCGGCCTTGACTGCCCGTCAATATTATCTGCGCGCCCGTGACGAATTCCGCAAAGGAGACTGGATCGCCGCCCGAAAAGATTTTGAAGGCGCGCGAGACGGCGGCTACAAGCCCGGGCTCTTTGAAGACAGCGCCGCCCACTACCTGGCGCGGATGGACACGAAGGAAAACGCCGACCGTGCCGAGACGGAGCGGAAGCTGGCTTCACAAACCCCGCCCGCGCCCGCGGCGCCGGCAGTTCCGTCAACACCGCCGACGACCGAGCCGGCAGTCGCCCAGGCCCCTGCTCCGTCCGAGTCTCCGGCGACAGCCCCGACCACCGCTCCAGAAGTTGCTCAGGCGCCGACTACCGCTCCAGAAGTGACCCCGTCGCCGTCTGTCGCACAAACGCCGCCTGCCGCTGTCCCGGCCCCTGCTCCATCAACAGAGGAAAAGGCATTGGAGGATCTGAAGACCACTTCGCGGCTTCAGGAAATTCAGCGTCAGCAGGATCAATACGACAGTCAACAGAAAACCAAACAGGCCGTTGCCGCCGAGAGCACCAATCTGGACCAGGCGCGGCAGCTTTATTCGCAGGCCGTCGCACTCGATCCAGACAACCCCCAGGCTAAAGCCGGGCTGAATCGCATCCTGATCCTGCAAAACCGGAGTACTCAGAATACGAGCCTGCTGGATGATCAGCAGCATCGCATTCAGATCAAGATTCAGGAGATCACGTATCAGTTCGACCAGGCGATCGCGAACGCCCGGGCGGCCATTGGTCGCAAGGATTTTCAAGCCGCTTCAACCGATCTTCAGACCGCCGAAGTCGCCCGCAATCAGGATCCCAACATCTTCACGCCGGAAGCCCTGCGGAATTTCGATAACCAGATTCGCCAGACGCAACTCGCGCTCGATACCGCCCGCCAGCAGGAGATCGATGACGCGACTCGGAAGAATGAACTGGATGTGGCCGGTCGCCTCAATGCTCAGAAGGAGTCGCGACGCGAACGAGCGTCGTCGCACCGTTGCGGATCTGCGGGCGACGGCCATGCGGCTGACCGAAGAAGGTCGATATCGCGAAGCGCTCGGTGTGGTGGACCAGATTCTGGTTCTCGATCCCACCAACGAATACGCGACCGGCGTTCGGCCGCTTCTGGAAGACAAATTCAATTTCGCCCAGCAGCGTCTGTTCATGCAGCAGAAGGATCTGAATTTCACCCGGCGGCTCAATGCCGCCGAAGAGAAGATGATCCCGTATGACGATATCCTGCGTTACCCGGCGGATTGGCCGGATATCAGCCAGACCCGCGATCAGACGGTCCAGGCCGAGCATGGCGAAAACAAGGAAGACCGAGCCGTACAGGCGCAGCTCGATCGCCCGCTGCCGGAGTTGACCTTCGATGGAGTCGGATTCAACGACGTGGTTGATTTCCTCCGCGACGTGAGCGGGGCGAACATTTTCGTCAACTGGAAGAGCCTGGAAGGGGCGGGCATCGATCGCAATGCGCCCGTCACCGCAAAGCTGCGCAACGTCAAGTTCTCCAAGGCGCTCGGAATCATCCTCGACAGCGTGGGTGGCGGAACAACCAAACTCGGATACACGATTGACGACGGCGTCATCACCATCGCCACCGCCGAAGAGCTTGGTAAGAATACCGCGACTCGCGTGTACGACATCCGCGACCTGATCATCAACATCCCTGACTTCAATGATGCGCCGGACTTCAGCCTGACGTCCCAGAGCAGCGGAAGCCAGGGCGGCGGCGCTGGCGGCGCCGGCGGCGGTGGTGGCGGCGGCGGTGGCGGCGGCGGACAGGGCGGCCTCTTCGCCAACGGCGGCCAGCAGCAAAATACGGAAGAAAAAGGCCCCACCCGCCAGGAACTGGTCGATCAGATCATCAAGCTGATCACTGATACGGTCGCGCCCGACAGCTGGCGCGACGCCGGTGGTTCGGTCGGATCGATCAAAGAACTGTCCGGCCAGCTCATCGTTACCCAGACCCCGGAAAACCAGCGCCAACTGGTCAACCTGCTCGAGCAGCTTCGTGAAACCCGGGCGATCCAGGTCACGGTCGAAACCCGATTCCTCACCGTCCAGCGCAATTTCATGGACGATGTCGGGGTCGACCTGAACATGGCCTTCAACCTGAATGGGAAAAACTCGAAGGTGTTCGGCGGACCCACCGGACCCGGAACCGATATCCCCATTCTCCAGCAAAGCTCGCAGTTTACGCAGCTTCCGACGACCGGCGTGCCGGGCAGCATCGGCAACACGCCGGTCGCCTCCACCGCGACCGGACTGAGCACCGCCATTACCTACCTGGATGACTTCCAGGTCTCGCTTCTCCTTCGCGCCACCGAGGTGACCAATACCGCGACGGAAGTGACGGCGCCGCGGGTTACACTCTTTAACGGCCAGCGCGCCTATGTTCTCGTGGCCACGCAGAAGGCCTATGTCAGTAACCTCACGGCGGCAGTCGGCACCGGCATCAGTTCGTTCACGCCGACCGTCAGCGTCGTAGAGACCGGCGTTCTGCTCGACGTGTCGGCGACCGTTTCAGCCGATCGAAAATATGTAACACTCACGCTTCGGCCCGAACTCTCCAACCTGCTCGACATCGAAGATTTCACCTTCCAGAACGGCGGCTCGACCCTCCCCGGCGGCACTGCCGCACAGCCGATCGTGGTCGGCGGCGTCAGCGGTGTCGCGCCCACCGGAACGATTCAGGTCCCGGAAATTCAGCTCACCGAAGTGAAGACTACCGTCAGCGTTCCCGATGGCGGCACGCTTCTGCTCGGCGGGCAGACTCTCGCCGGCGAGGTCGAAAAAGAGGCCGGCGTTCCCGTCCTCTCCAAGATCCCGTTCCTCAAACGGCTCTTTACCAACCGGTCGATGGCCAAGGACGAACAGATCCTGCTCATCCTCGTCAAGCCGACCATTCTGATCGAGAAGGAAATCGAACAGAAGCAGTTCCCGCTGCTCACGAGCAAATTGGGAACATAGAGCCGCTTCAGATTCATAGTGATATTCAGACTGGCAGCCTTTCGGGGTTGCCGGTTCTGTTTTCACCGCTCACGTTCGCGGCAAATTCCAAATCCCAAAGACCAAAGCCCAAAAAAATTCCAATGACCAAAAGGGGAAAATTCCAAACGGGAGCGCTCTCGACGTGCGTTTTCCGCCGGTTTGGTTTTTGAGACTTATTTGGGCTTTGGTGCTTGGAATTTGGAATTTGCCGCTACTGCGGTGTTAGCGGGTACATCACCATTCCCGTTGCGAGCTTCGGGAAGAAAAACGTGCTCTTTTGCGGCATGACTTCGCCGTGCCTGCCGAGTTCTTCCAGAGCATGGAGGGGAGTTGGTTTTAGAAGAATGGCGATCTGGTAACGCGTCCCGTCCACCTGCGGCGCGATCGCGTAGGGATCGGCGGTGTATCCTTTGGTCAATTCCCTGCCGCCGGCAAATTTCGGCTGGAGAATTTCGTCGAGCAGATAGCGTTGCAGGATCGCCACGTCCAGGCTGCGCCACGCCGCTCTGGCCCGGCTCGAACCTGGCGAGCAGATTCGGATTCTTCAGGCGCAGCGTGTAGAGCTTGCGTGTTTTGCCGTCGAAGAGGCCGAACGTATTGGGCGCGTCGGCCGCCAATGAATGGACGGCGTCGGGCAGACGGTCGGCCCAGACCGCCATTTCACTGATTTCGAAATCGGCGGCGACGAGCTTGCTGAAGGTATCGATGTCGAATGAATCGAGGCCGCCGATCAGACGATGGGTCGGCAGGATGAGCAACCCGTCATCCTGCATTCCGACGAGTACAAACATGCAGAAATTGGCGGGATGATGCGCTGGCAGCGGCCCGCCGGCCTGCGCTTCGGCCTCCTTTTGAAACTGGAGAGCGGTCGTATAGCGATGGTGCCCGTCTGCGATGTAGACTGGCTTGGTTCCCATCAGATCGATCACCCGGTTTTCCGTTTCGCCGTCGGTCACGCTCCACATGTCGTTTTTCACGCCGTTGTGCGTGCCGGTGTACTCCGGCTTGCCGAGATTGTGATAAAGCAGATTGGTTACTTCGTTGCGCGGGTCGCTGAAGAGCCCAAAGATCGGCGAGAGCTGCATGCCGGTGGCGCGCATCAGCTTAAGCCGGTCTTCGATCGGACCCTTATATGTTTTCTCGTGCGGAACGACGTGTCCGGCTCCGAAGGGGGAAAGGCGAACCAGCGCGATGAACCCGCGGCGGTGGAAAGTTCTTTCGCCATGTTTGAAGCTTTGCGCATAGGGATAGAGCGCTCCCCGCGAATCGCGTTTGAGAATACCCGCCTTCAGCCACGCCTGGAGTGTCAGGTTGGCTCGTTCGTAGACTTCATCGGGACCGGCCGATTTGGCCGGCAGGTGGGGCAGATCGATGTTGACGATATTGTGGGGATGAGCGGCCTGAAGGGCCTTGCGGTCCGCCTCGTCCAGCACGTCATACGGCGGGGCGATCAGCTTTGAGAGATCCGCGTCGCGCTCCCTGGAAAAATGCACGCCGGTGAAGGGACGAATCTGAGCCACGGGAAATCCACCTCTACGGTTAGTGTACACCCATACCCTGATTCATTGAGCGGTCCGGAACAGAGTCCCTCAATGCTGTTTCCCGCTAATCCAGCTTAACCAGATCCGCCGTCAGCTTCACCGCATCAACTTCATAACCTTTGCTGATTTCGTCGGCGGCTCCGAACGCCGTTTCCACGTCCCCCGACTCGGCGCCAATATCCCTGGCCTTGATCAGCAATGCGTACCGGCCATTCAAGTCCTTTGAAGTTTCCTGGCCGGCTTGAAGCAGCTTCTTCGCCAGGACAGCGCGTTCGTCTAGTTTCTTCGCCTGCGTGAAATCATTCTTGTAAATGTCGAGGATTGTGGCTGACTCATCCTTCAGGACCGAAGCATCGGGGACCTGGACTTTGCCTTGTTCCGGCGCTGTATCGTCAGCCCTGGCGGCGCGTGAAACAATCAACAGCGCGAAAACAAGAAAAAGGGGCAAATCTTCTGTCCTGCGCAGGAAACCAATCGATTTGAATCGTCGAACCATTGCCCAATTTCCCACGAATGAGTTGATGCGGAATCGTAGTTCTGCAATCGGAAGGGCACAAGTGCTCTTTCATGAGTGACCGCAAGGACTGTGGACTTTCGGCGCAAAATGGCGATAAGGTAGGCACTACGATGAAAGTCCTGCTCGCAAACCCCCGCGGCTTCTGTGCCGGCGTCAATATGGCGATCGATGTGGTCGATCAGGTCCTGGAGCTTCAGGGCCCGCCGGTCTACGTCTTTCATGAGATTGTGCATAACCGCCATGTGGTGGACGGGTTCCGCGCCCGTGGCGTAACGTTCGTCGATAGCATTTCGGAAGTTCCCGAAGGGGGACTGGTCATTTACAGCGCTCACGGCATTTCCCCTTCCATTCGCCGGGAATCCAAGTCGCGCGGGCTGCGCGAAGTCGATGCCACCTGCCCATTGGTGACCAAGGTTCATCTGGAAGTGTTGCGTTTTGCCCGAGACGGGTACCAGATCATCTTTGTCGGGCATGCAGATCATGATGAGGCGGTTGGCACTGTGGGCGAAGCGCCCGATTCGATTACCGTCGTTGAAACGCCTGAAGACGCGCAAAATGTGCAGGTTCACGATCCGAATAAAGTCGCTTACGTGACCCAAACCACGCTCAGCGTGGCCGACGCGATGAGGATGATCAACGTCCTGAAGGACCGGTTTCCGAACATCAGGTCCGCGCCGAAGGAAGACATCTGCTATGCCACGACCAATCGCCAGGCGGCGGTTGCCGCCTTGTGCCCGAGGCGGATCTGGTGCTTGTGATCGGCAGCAAGAACTCCTCCAATTCCCAGCGATTAGCGGAAACCGCCCGCTTTCTGAACAAGCCGGCTTATTTGATCGACGATCAGAATGGCGTCGATCCCGCCTGGCTGGATGGAGTTGAAACCGTTCTCGTTACCGCCGGCGCCTCGGCCCCTGAACATCTGGTGGACGGCCTGCTCGAACGCCTCAAGCAGGACTTCGACGCCGAGATCGAATTGCGCAGCATCGCCACCGAGGACATCACCTTCGAGCCGCCCAAATCGCTCAAGAAGCTCGTCGTCGTCGGTTAAGTTCCCTCGCGCTTACAAGCTGCTTCAGAAGAATCTGCCCAACCTTCCACGCCGGGTCCTGTGGACCCGGATCCGGGTCCACAGGACCCGGCGTGAGGGAACCTGTGCCTTCCGGCAGTTGTTTCTTTGCCCATCGTAGCCGGAAAACGTCAACAGACATCGCGTTCCTCCCATTCAACCGAGAGGGCTATGATGTGGTAGTTTCAGGGGCCGCACCTGGGTTGTCCGCAAACGAGCTGGCGTTATGGAATTAGAGACGCTCCCCGAGAAGAAGCAGACGGAAGTCGGCAGTTATTTCGTCGCCAACTATCCTCCCTTTTCGGTCTGGACCCCGGAGCAGCGGCCGGCGATCGAGCAGGCGCTGGATGCGCCCCCGAAACCGCAAACGCCGCTGGGGCTCTATCTTCACATTCCCTTTTGCCGCAAGCGCTGCAAATTCTGCTATTTCCGCGTTTATACCGATAAGAACGCCGACGAAATCGAAGGTTATCTTGAAGCCCTCTCCCGCGAAATTGCGCTGTACGCGCATCGCAAAGGATTCGGCGGCCGCCAGTTCGAATTCGTTTATTTCGGCGGTGGGACGCCTTCCTACCTCAGCAATGCACAACTCGAGCGACTGGTCGAGCGGATCAATGAAAACTGGAACTGGGATGCCGCCCGGGAAGTCACCTTTGAATGCGAGCCGGGCACACTCAAGGAATCGAAGCTTCAGACCATCAAAAAAATCGGGGTGACCCGGCTGAGCCTGGGCGTCGAGCATTTCGACGACGAGATTCTTTCCATCAACGGCCGGGCCCATAAATCCCCCGAGATTACCCGCGCCTACCAGTGGGCGCGCGAGGTCGGATTCCCCCAGATCAATATCGATCTGATCGCCGGGATGCTCGGCGAGACCGACGACAAATGGAAGTACGCCGTCGAAAAGTCGATCGAGCTCGATCCCGATTCGGTCACGATCTACCAGATGGAGGTGCCTTACAACACGGGAATCGCCAAGGAAGCCAAAGCGGCCGGCGGCGTTTCGCCGGTCGCAAGCTGGGACACCAAGCGGGCATGGGTCGATTATGCGTTCGGCCAGTTCGAGGCGGCCGGATACGTCGTCTCCAGCGGGTACACGCTCGTGAAACCCGAGCGTCATGCCGGCTTTGTCTATCGCGATTCGCTCTGGCGCGGGGCGGACCTGGTCGGGACCGGCGTTGCCTCCTTCGGCCATTTCCAGGGTGTTCACTACCAGAACCTGGACACCTGGGAACAATACATCAGCCGGCTCGACGCGGGCGAGCTGCCGATCAATCGTGCGTACAAGGTTTCTCCGCGGCAGCTATTGATTCGGGAAATGATCCTGCTGCTTAAGAAAGGGACACTCGACGCCGGCTATTTCCGGAACAAGTTCGGAGCCGAAATCACGACCGAATTTCGCGAAGGGTTCGACTCCCTCGTCGAAGAGGGATATGCGGCGGTTGCCGGAGATACGATTCAGCTTTCACGTCAGGGACTACTGCGAGTGGATTCCTTGTTGCCCCGATTCTTCGATCCGGAATTCCGGAACATTCGATATACCTGAGCGGTACGCGACGCGCCCGGCGAGCGGGGCGCCTAAACGACAAGGAAGGGGGGGTCGACTGGGTGAAGTGGTATGAGTATGAGTGAAACGCAGCTCGGAATCGACGCCTCTTCGGCCTCGGCGGCGCTGCTCGATTTATGCCGGCCCTTCGTGCACGGCAATTTCGATCCAACCTGCTCTGTCGTTCAGCCGGACGTGATTCCTTATCCGCAGGACCACCTGCTCGTGCACCATGAACACATGACGGTGGTGCTTCAAAAGCATCATGGCAAGCCGGTCGAGGTCCATGTCCTTCAGGAGCACTTCGAGAACGAAATCTACACGCGAATGATCAGCCTGACGCCCGCCGGCAGCGACAAGGTCGTCGAGTGGGGAATCGCCCGGCTCCACTTTAAACATATTCCCAAGGCCGCTCGCGAAGAGATTCTCGCCAAACAGTCGCCGCTCGGGGCCGTGTTGATCAAACACAATCTCCATCGCCGCGTGAAGCCGCGCTATTTCCTGAGGTTCCCGCCCGGCGGCGCGGTCCTTTCGCTATTTGAGCATCGACCTGCCACGCCCGAAGATGCCTACGGCCGGATTGGCCTGATCTACTGCGACGATGAGCCGGCGATTGAGTTATTGGAGATCGTCGT
This sequence comes from uncultured Phycisphaerales bacterium, assembly GCA_963754335.1. Classification (GTDB taxonomy): domain Bacteria; phylum Planctomycetota; class Phycisphaerae; order Tepidisphaerales; family Tepidisphaeraceae; genus JBBSDP01. Next base: position 194,302 of record CAVWFQ010000001.1, on the reverse strand, counting down.
GAACACATAGGAATGGTGAGGGTGTAGTCCTCCGATGCCAATACATTGACGAACTCACCGCGTCGGAATTGGATGCTGGATATGAGGAGGTTCTTGCGCAGCTCGTTGCGATGATCGATGATGCAGCGCGCTGGTGCCTGCCGCCGCGCACCTGATCTAATCAGGCCGCACTCCGATACGCCGTTACTCCGTCACTCCGTTACAATCACGATGTCCCAATCATTCTCAATCCAACGCACCGTCCAGTTCTGCGAAACCGACATGGCGGGCATCATGCACTTCGCCAATTACTTTCGCATGATGGAAGAGGTCGAACATGCCTTCTTCCGTTCGCGAGGATTGAGCATCGCCATGGAAATTGAGGGCGAAATGATCGGCTGGCCGCGCGTAAAGGCCGGGTGCGAATACTTTGGCCCCGTGCGTTTCGAAGACCAGCTCGAATTGAAGTTGAGCATCGTCCGCCTCGGCGAGAAGTCGTTCAGCTATGAAGTCGAGTTTCTCAACGGCCCAACGCGCGTCAGCGCTCGGGAGCGCCACCAGCGTATGCTGTTCGGTCCGCGACGGAAACATGAAGTCGATCGCGATCCCCCGCGAGATGCGAGAGAAACTATTGTCGGAAGGGGAAGGCGAAGTAAAAAGTAAAAAATAAAAAGTAAAAAGGAAAAAGGAAAAAGAACGCCAGTTGCGCCCTTTTTCCTTTTCACTTTTTCCTTTTTACTTCTCTTCGCTTACATGGCAACCGTAACCGTCTTCACCTCCGTGTAATTTCGCAGTGCATATTCCCCCAGCTCGCGCCCGATTCCGCTCATCTTGAATCCGCCGAACGGAGCGGCGGCGTCGAAGACGTCGTAGCAGTTGACCCAGACCGTACCGGCTTTGAGCTCGGCCGCCAGGCGATGGGCCTTGCCGATGTCGCGGGTCCAGACGGCGGCGGCCAGACCGTACATCGACCGGTTGCCGCGTTCGATGACTTCATCAATGTCCTTGAAGCGGATGACCGACATGACCGGGCCGAAGATCTCTTCCTGGGCGATCTTCATGTCGTCCTTCACATCGGTGAAAACGGTCGGCTCGATAAAATACCCGAGCTTGCCGACTCGTCCGCCGCCGGTTTGCAGTTTGGCGCCGCTTGTCTTGCCTGAATCAATGTAGCCGAGGACCTTGTTGAACTGTTCTTCGCTGACTTGTGGGCCCTGAGTTGTATCGGAATCGAACGGATCGCCCACCTTCTGCTTCTTTACGCGCTTCAGGAGTTTTTCCACAAATTCATCGTGCACATGGCTCTCGACGAAGAGCCGCGAGCCGGCACAGCAGCACTGGCCTTGATTAAAGAAAAGTCCGAAGAAAGCCCCTTCAACCGCGGCGTCCATATCCGCATCCGCAAAGACAATATTGGGACTCTTTCCGCCGAGTTCGAGGGTAACGCGCTTGAGGTTGGACCGGCCGGCCGCCTGCATAATCAGCTTGCCGACCTCGGTCGATCCGGTGAAGGCGACCTTGTCGATGTCGTTATGTTCGGCGATGGCCGCGCCGGCGGTTTCACCGAATCCCGGGATGATGTTGATGACTCCGTCGGGGATGCCCGCCTGCTGCGCCAGCTCACCCACGCGCAGCGCCGTTAGCGGCGTCTGCTCGGCCGGCTTCAGCACGATCGTGCATCCGGTGGCCAAGGCCGGTCCCCATTTCCAGGCCTGCATCAGAATCGGAAAATTCCAGGGGATGATCTGTCCGACGACGCCGACCGGCTCATGGCGCGTGTAGCAGAAATACGGTCCATTGACCGGGATCGTTTTGCCTTCGATCTTGTCGGCCCAGCCGCCGTAGTAACGATAGCAATCGATTGCCAGTGGAAGGTCCGCCGCCCGGCTGTCGCTGATCGGCTTGCCGTTGTCCAGCGTCTCCAGGGCCGCCAGCTCCTCCAGATTTTGCTCCATCAGATCGCCCAGCTTGTAAAGGCAGCGGCCGCGCTCGCGGGCGTTCATCTTCCGCCATGGCCCTTTCTCAAAAGCCCGGCGGGCGGCCTTCACGGCCTTGTCCACATCCGCCTTGTCCCCCTCGGCGACTCGGGCGATGACCTGCCCGGTCGCTGGGTTGAGTGTCTCGAACGTCTTGCCGCTCGCTGAGTCGACCCATTTGCCGTCGATCAGCATCTTCGTTTGCTTTACTTGAGTCGAAGAAGCGGCATTGGAAACCGGTGCCGTTGAGGTGGTCATGGCATAGTCCTCGCGTTGGTGAAATGAAAATCACGCCATTGCTGCGCCGGATTGGACGGAGCATGACAAGGCGAGAATTATATCAGCGTTCGAGGCGGAAATGGAACAAATTGACGGAGATTATTGAACTCGTGGCTCAAGCTCGAATCGTGGATCAGCGGATCTTCCGCTCAAATCCCTCGAACACGACGTCGTAGCCAGATGGCAGGCACGCTGAACAAGATCATCGCCGTGAGGGTCGACGGCTCGGGAACCACCAGATTGCCGTCAAATTGATATGCGTGCGCTTCGCCGCTGCCGTAAAGATCGTAAGCGATCAAGGTTCCGTTGATGTCGCCGCTGTTGAAGTTCACGTTTGCATGGGCGCCAGGAGACTTCCATTGATGCCGTCGTGATTCGTGTCGAGGCTCGTCGCCTGCGAGAAATTGAAGAGTACGTGGTTCGAGTCGGTCCCGTTCAGACTCAGGGAGTTGCTGTGCAGGATACCGGAATCGCCATTCAAATCGGTTACATCAACAACCACAGTCGGCGTCATTCCGTTCAGGCCTGACACATGGATAAGGAAGTCGTTCATTCCCGCCAGTTGCGTAGAAGTCACATGGAACAGATAGAAATTTGAACCACTGCCCGATAACAGCAACTGATTGTTGTTTCCGCCGGTGACCGAACTTCCCGGCGTGGAGGGCTGCACGTGAAGCTCTGCGGAGAGATTCGTCACGTCCGCGCTGACGGTGGAAAAGTTGAACGGATAGGTGATGGAGCCGGATGCTATTTGCGTATGGCTGATGTAGCTGGGGCCGGCATAAGTGGTCTCGTAAAAAACCCCGCCTTGGACCGATCCCCCGCCGTTGCCGAGGGAGACGGAAGTAACGGAAGAGATCGTTCCGCTTAGGGATGGCGTGTTCCAGTCGACGCTGTTGGCCAGCACATTGCCCGTCACTGTGTTGCTGGAGTTGGTGAAGTTGCCGCCAACGACTACATTGCCGTTCACGGTAGCGGCCGTCGTTTGAAAATTATTCCCCACGGCAACGCCCAGGGGTGAATTCGGACCGCTTGAGCCGACATCGCTGCCGGCCTGCGTATCGTTGTGAACGACATAAATGTTGTATTGACCGGCGGTGCCGAGATCGATATTTGCCGCACCGGCACCCCCCGAGATGGCCAGGGCCGACAATGAGGCGGCGGCAACGATCCAACGCCCTCGAAATAGCGCAGACACTGAGACAAGCATTATTCCCGTCCAAGTAAAACCAGAGGCTGGAATCTCGTCGAACTGCCGACTCGATGAATGCCTCAAACATAACTGCGCTTCAACGCCTTTCTATTTCCTTCGAAGTGGGAAAGACCAGAATTCAGGCTCGCGGCGTGAATCTGGTGAAGCTGGGAGGGTGGACGGGTTCGAAAAGTCAGCGGAATTGAATAATGCAAGCTCAATTCCGGCCATCCGCGGCACGGAGTGTTCGAAGCGATTTTCGTTTCCGCCAAGTCTGAAAATCTCTTCAGATCAGTACTTTCGCCCTATCCCAGGGCCTTCAAAAGCACTTTCATCACCCGGCTCAAGCCGCTTTGCGCATTTCCGACGAACTGCTGGAAAATCTTGTTCGTTACGGACATGAATTCTTCCATGTGCTCCAGCCGTTCGCGGGTCAGTTTGACGGCGTCTTTCTTGGCTTCGACTTTGCCAATGGACGTTTCTTCAAGCATGCGGTGGCACTGCTTGATCGTCTCGAGGACCGGATCCATCTCGCGGCGCTTCCGCTCGGAAGCAATGATGGAAAACATCTCCCATACGTCGCCGAGGCTCTCGAAGTATTCGCGGCGCTCGCCGCGCTTGTGCATCCGGCGGATGATTCCCCAGTCGCACAGGGCGCGCAGGCTCATACTGGAATTGCCGCGGCTGATGTTCAGCCGTTCCATCACGTCGTCGGTGCATTGCGGTTGGCCGGTGATGTAAAGAAATGCATGGATCTCGGCCATCGTCCGGTTGATTCCCCAGGTCTGGCCCATCTCGCCCCAGCGGCGAATAAACAGGTCTTGCGCAATGCGAAGCTGCTGCTGGGCCGGTGTCGGAGGTTTGGAAGTGACTGCGGGGGCCGGAGGGTTCAACAATGGGGTGGCGGCCATCAGAGTTCCTTTCAAAAGTTACTGAAACTATAGCCGCCGCCGATAGGATTGGAATCATTCACCGATTTTGAAACCTGCGGAATGCGGTTGTTGGACGGACATGCGCGGGCAAATCCTGATTTGCCGATACTCGAGAGAAGTCTATACTGGAATCTATACCGAGGTCATTCTCATGCCAAAGACTGCGAAAGTTTTTAAAAACGGCTCCAGTCAGGCCGTCCGGATCCCCCAGGAATTCAGGTTTGACGTTGACGAGGTGTGCATCAAGCGCATCGGGACCGCGATACTGCTGTTCCCAGCAAACGATGCCTGGAGCCTTTTTGACAGCGCGATCGGCGCGGCCGATGACGATTTCCTGCCCGAGCGCCGACAATCCGCCAAACCGGAAAGGCGCAAACGGCTCTGATGCAAGTCATGCTCAATACCAATCTGTGCATTGACGTGATGCGCGGTAAAGCAAATGCGGCCGCGGCCAGGCTGCGGTCCAGCGCATGCGCTTGCTGAAGGACTGACGCTCGTCACCGCAAATACACGGGAGTTCAAGCGCGTTCAGGGGTTGACGGTCGAGAATTGGCGGTGACGGGAGGGCCGTGGCCCGCTGACAAGCGTCCGCATGTCCATCGGTTGATCCTCGCCCCAGGCAGAATAGCCCCGGCACGCTCGATCGCTTATCTTTCCATCCTTCGAAATCTGGACATGGAAACCATGCGCAAGACTTATCTCGCGACGATTCGGACTGCTGTCATCAAGCTCGGCACGCAGTTGCTGTCGGATCGACAGGGGCGGCTGGACGTCGATTTCGTCGGCTCCGTCGCGGCGCAGATCGCCGCCTTGCGCGAGCGCGGAATGCGAATTACCGTTGTCAGCTCCGGCGCGATCGGCGCGGGACTGCGGGAACTGAACCTGCCCGCGCGTCCGACCGATCTGGGAAAGCTGCAGGCGGTCGCCGCCGTCGGGCAGCGCCGGCTCATGGACGTCTGGGCACAGGCGTTTTCGCCGCACCGGCTTCCCGTGGCGCAAATTCTCCTCACCCGCGAAGATATCGACGATCGCGCCCGTTTCCTCAATCTCGCAATACGATCGTCTCCGTCCACGAACTGGTGCAATTCCCGTCATTAATGAGAACGACACGATCAGCACCGACGAACTGGTGAAAATCAGCTTTGGTGACAACGACATCCTCGCCTCCCTCGTGACCCAGGCGCTGCGGGCAGAACTGCTGGTACTTCTCTCGGTCGTTGATGGAGTTCTCGATTCAGCGGGCAAGCCGGTCCGCATCGTCGAAAAGCTGGCGGATGCCCGCGATCTGGTCCGCGCCGAAAAATCCCCGCTCGGCAAGGGAGGGTTCAATTCCAAGCTGGAGGCCGCCCGGAGGGTGACCGAATCGGGCGAGGCGATGCTCGTTGCCGACGGCCGGATGGAAAATATTCTTCTCCGCCTGCTGGGCGGCGAAGACCTCGGCACGCTGTTCGTTCCGTCGTCGCGCAAGCTTTCGTCGCGCAGCCGATGGATCGGGAGCGTTCGTCCCGCCGGCGCGATCGTAATTGACGGCGGCGCGGTCCGCGCCGTCCGGGAGCAGCATAAAAGCCTGCTCCCCGCCGGCATTGTGAAGGTTGAAGGCGAATTCACCCGCGGCGATGTCGTGCTGTTGCACGACGAATCGGGCACGCCGATCGTGCGCGGGCTCAGCAATTATTCCGCCGCCGACGTGCAGGTCATCAAGGGAAAAAAGACCGCCGAGGTGTGCGCCCTTTTTGCCGAGGCGGCGTATGACGAGGTGGTTCATCGGGACAACCTGGTGGTCGGGTGACGGATTCCTTCAATCGATCGGGCGTTTCAAGATCGTTTGGTTCGTTGCCTGGAGAGTCGGCGGCAGAAGTGCCTTCTCCCTCTCCTGGTACTCCGGGAGAGGGGGAAATCTTTTGGCCACCAAATCCCTCACGCACCCCGCGTTTTATGCTTTTATCGGAGGTCTGTTTGTTCATTCAAAAACTCGTTGTCGTCGCAGTTCTGTCAGTATGGACCTCATCGGCAACCTTCGCGGAAGACCTCGTGATCGCCGACCACGGCGTGAGCCAGGCAAGTATTGTCATTTCGACAAGCGCGGGAGATTGGGAAAAGAGGGCCGCCGCCGATTTGTCGCACTACATCGAATTGATGAGCGGCGCAAAACTTGCCGTGGGTCCGACGGCGGGCAACGGACCGGTAATTTACGTCGGCGCGTCGGCGATCCAGGCGGATCCATCGCTCGCTGCCGCGCTGGTAAAGGCGGCCAAGCCCGATCCGATCCTCAGGGCAGACGCCATTGCGCTGAAACGGTCGGGCAATAAAATATTCGTCGCGGGGAACAACGACGACAGTCATTACTACGCCGCGGTCGATCTGCTGCGGCGTTGGGGATGCCGCTGGTATGTGCCGGGCGAATTCGGGGAATGCATCCCACATCACGACAAACTCACCCTCGGCGACCTCGAAGTCGCCTACGCGCCGCCATTCGAAATCCGTCGCTATTGGCTGAGCTGGGATGGCGACACCACCGGCGAGGCGGAGTTTTCACGCCGCAATTTTTTCAATGATGTATCGGTCCCGAGCGGCCACTGCCTTGGCCAATACACGAAGGAGCTGATCCCGCCAGGAAAATCGATGTTTAACGTCCCGATCTCTGAGGATCGCACCGCCGAGCTGGTGGCAAAGCAGGTCCTCCCGCAATTCCAGGCGGGTAAAGACGTGATGCTCGGCCTGGAAGATGGAGTCTACGAATCCGACTCGGCCCAGGACAAACAGCTCGTCTCTCTCCAATACGACAAATACTTTCTGAGCCAGTCTTATACCGATGCCTTTATGGTGTTTTATAACAAGGTGGCAGGGCTGCTGCTGAAGCAGGCGCCGCAGAGCAAATCACACATCGGTTTCCTGATCTATTCCAACATCACGATGCCGCCGGTCAAGGATATCACTGCCGCCAAACCTCTGGTCGGCTACCTTGCGCCGATCGACTTCGATCCGATCCACGCCATGACCGACCCGCGATCCGGTCCGCGCCGCGAGTATCGCGATATCCTTTACAAGTGGGCGAAGGTCATGCAGGGACGCCTGGCCATTTACGATTACGACCAGAACATGATGGTCTGGCGTGACATTCCCAATCCGTCGCATCAGGCCTTTCGCGAGGACGTGAAGGAATATCGCAAGGCGGGTGTGCTGGGGATTGACACCGAGTGCCGCGGCGCGACCGCAACCACCTTCCTCAATCTCTTTTTCCGCGGCCAGCTCCAATGGGACACCGACGCCGATGTTGATGCGTTGCTCAAGGAATTTTATCCAAAGTTCTATGGCCCCGCGGCGGCTCCAATGTCTGAATACTGGAGCGCGATCTATCGCGCCTGGCAGGAAACTCTGGTGACCGAGCATGAGTATTTCGTGGCCCCCGCGATCTACACGCCACAGGTCGTCGCCGTGCTGAAGAAGAATCTGGAAACGGCCGAGGCCATCATGGCCAAAGCGCCGTCGACCAGCCGCGATCACAAGCTCTATCAGGACCGCGTGCGTTTCACGCGCCTGTCGTTTGACGTGCTCGACGCCTACATGGAAATGGTCCATCAGGCGAATTCGGAGGCCGACTACAAAGCCGCGGTTGCGGCCGGCGAGCGCGGTCTGGCAGCGCGCGACAAGCTCACCGCGATGAACGGAACTTTCACGACCTACAAGGTGATCGGCGAAAACGGCTACGCCTGGTGGCCCGGCGAGGTGCAGCAATACCGCGAGCTTCTCCCTCTCACCGACGGCTCCAAAGGAACACTCATCGCAAAGCTGCCGCTGGAATGGAATTTTCGCCGCGATGCGGGCGATGTCGGCGTGAAGGAAAAATGGGAATCTCAGCCGCCCGACCTCTCCTGGTGGAATGGGCTCAAGCAGCCCGTCACGGCGAAAGACCGTCAGTCCAATCCGGGTAACTGGGAATTGCTCCGCAGCGACCTATACGCGCAGGCACAGGGAATCATTACTCCCGAATTTCAGAGCTTCACCGGCCACGCCTGGTACCAGACTGATATGAATCTCGACGCGGCCCAGATGCAGGGTAAAGTCCATCTGAAGTTTCCAGGCCTGTTCAACGAGTGCTGGCTCTATATCAACGGCGAGCAAGTCGCGCACCGCGAATTCAAGGGCGTCTGGTGGATGAACGACTATCGCTTTGAATGGGACGTCGATCTGTCGGGCGAGCTCAAGAGCGGCACGAACAACATCGTCTTGCGCATTAACAATCCCCATCACCTGGGCGGCATGTTCCGCCGGCCATTTCTCTATCGCTTGAATTAAATGAGCCTGCGTGAGTACGCGCACGTACGGCAGTGACGCTGCCCTGCGGGACAGCGGCTACTAAAAGCTGATTCGATAGTGCCTGTATGCGCACGGTCATTCAGATCTTACTCTGCCTTCTTCCCGATCCATTCCGCGAAGAGTTCTTTCGTCGCCCCGATTCCGCGATGCAGCACGGCGATGTCGCTTCCCAGAGCCAGCAGTTGGCACCCGCGTTCCACCATTCGCTTTGCGTAATGCGGTGTTGGGGCGAGGATGCCCCAGGCTCGTCCGGCCTTGGCGCAGGCCTCGGCGACGTGATCGATCGCCACCAGGCATTTGGGATGCTCGAACTGGCCGGTCACGCCGAGCGACTGGCTCAGGTCGACCGGGCCGACGAAGAGCAGATCGATGTCTGGCACGCGGGCAATGGCCCCGACGTTTTCCACCGCTTCGGCGCTTTCGATCTGCACGCCGACGAATACTTCCTTGCCGCAGTGATCCGTGTAGTCGGCCAGCGGAATGAGCCCGTAGTTGCCGTCAACATTCCCGTGATAGATTCCGCGCATTCCCCTCGGGCCGAAGCGCGCCCACTGCACGATCTGTTCGGCCTGCGCCGCGGCGTTCACCGCCGCCGCCAATATTCCGCCGGCGGTGTATTCCAGATAGCGCATCACCGTGCCGTAATCGGTGGCGGCGAGGCGCACGAAGCTGTCCATTCCGGCGGCGCGCGCCGCGCGGCGCAGTTGCCCGCCGCTTCCAGCGAGATTCCCGCGTGTTCCTGGTCGAGCCAGATCGCGTCATATCCGCCGTGCAGGGCGATCATGTCCACGAGGAGCGGCGAAGCGAGATGGCCGGCGACGAAGACTTTGACCAATTCGCCCTTGGCCAGTCGCTCTCTGATTTTGGATTTAACCACTTGTTTCATCGTGCCTTTCTGCATCGGTCACAGGTTCGTAGTGCGGGCTTCAGCCCGTATCTTCAAGGAGCAGAACGGCCTAAAGGCCGCACTACGAACCAGGTTTATTCCCTTCCCAATAGAAAATGAAGCCGTCCGGAAAATGGATGAGCGACCACTCGGCGTGGCCCGGCGACGATCCGCCGAAGTTGCTGTCGGGAAGCTCAAGCTGGTTTTTCGCGTCGGCGAGATAATCGTCGGCGTGAAGCTGCTGCACGCTGCCGTCGGAAAAGAGCACGTTCTGCGCATCCGGCATGAACGGGTTGCTCCAGACATGATTGATCGAGAAGGTGTCGCCGGCGGAATTGCCTCCATAGCTGAAGCCGTTTCCCGCTCCGCCGCCGCGCCAAACCTGATCGGCCGCGATCGGTCCGCGCGGATCGTGCGATCGGTTGGGCACCTCGGCGTGGTGGTGGATGCTCTGCTCAAAACCCGTGTCGGCGTTGACCTGGGCAAAATACATGTATCCGATCACGACATAAGGCGCCCAGTTGCCGTCGGTGTCGGTTGGCACATGGTCCACTGCGTCCATGCTGCTGGAGGGGCAGACCGCCACCTGCTCCGTCAGTCCATAGCGCGCGAGCATGTGCCACGGCGTTCCCAGAAGTTGCCACGTCGGCACGTGATAGATCGGATCGACCGTGAATTCGTCAGAATCCCTATCGTTGATGAGAAAAGGGCAGGCGGTGTGCGTGCTGTCGTAATGATTTCGAAAGGCGCGCGGGAGCCGCTCCTGATTGTCGGCGGCGAAATTGATGGCGGCCTGCCCCCACTGCCGCAGGTTGCTGGCGCATTTGGCGCGATTGGCCGCCTCTCGCGCCCGTGACATCGCCGGCAGAAGCATCGAGATCAGCAGTGCAATGATCGCGATGACAACCAGAAGCTCCACGAGCGAAAATCCACCCGCCCGCCCCCAGCGCCGACCCGATTGATCGTTCATGGCTTGCTCCCTGCTGACGCCGCCGGCCCCTGCGTCAGTTCCGTCACGTCGGTCCCGCAGCGCGGGCAGATATCGCGCGCCTGCCCGGGCACAAGTCCCCGCGTCCAGGCCGATACGTACAGTTTGCCGCAATGCGGGCATTTTCGCATCACTGCCCCTTCCTTCGCGCCACATTGCGGGCATTCTACCCGAATCGTCGCAGTGTTCATGAACATTCCGTGCGCCTCCGGCGGCATCTGGCCGAGCGTTTTTTCGAATTCATGCCCGCACGAGAGGCACTTCAACTGGAACCTGACGTAGCCATCGGGTTTTGGATGGCGGCCGAGATGCATCCACGCCTGCACTCGCCACGCCGCCAGCAGGAGGATGGCGATCGATGCCGTCGTCAGAACGATGTTCCGCGTGTTGCGCTTCATAACCTATCGGGCAAGACATCGTAAATGTAATAGAACCGGCCTTAATTTCATCCATCCGCCGCTCGATACTGAAGCAGGTGAACCATGCAGGGTGATTCTGGCTTCAAAGCGGTGGCGGCCGTCTTCGTGGTTCTGCTGGCGGTGCTCTTTTATCGGATGCACAAGCCGTCGACCACGTTTGCCGCCGACGGCATCGATCCCGCCTGGGACGCGGCCGCCGAAAGAAGCCATGTTGCGGCCAAGCCATCCGTCGTTCTCTTCACCGCCGATTGGTGCCCCACCTGCCGCATGTTGCACGGCGATGTCCTCTCGCGAAAAGACGTTCAGCAGGAATTGTGGAGCCACTACAGCTTTTACAAAGTGGATCTGTCCCACCCGTCCCCGAACGTCCAGATGCATTCCGCGAAGCTCGGGGTGAGCGGCATCCCCATGATGATTCGCTACGATGCAGATGGAAAAGAAACCGATCGCGTCAACTACCTCTCGCCGCCGCAGATGATCGACTGGCTCAAGGCTGGTGAATGAAGTGGATCTTCCTTTCCCGGGATCACTGTACCGTCGGCTCAACTGGAATCCGCATGCCAAGCGTGCCACATAAGTGGTCGTGTATGCGACTGGGTTCCAATTTTGCGGTTGAACCGAATCCGATTAATTATATAATGATTGCGAATGTTTCATGACTTCCGCTGGATCGATTGGAACATCGAAAAAGTCGAAAAACACGGCTGCACGATTGAAGAGGCGCAGCTCATCGTAAACCACCCCGCCCGCGGCTTTCCCAGACGAGTTGGAAGGAAGTACCAGGCAGGGCCGAGGTCAGGGCGGACGCTGGGTGCAGGTGGTCTATTTGATTGACCCCGATGGCGTCATTTTTGTGATTCATGCGATGCCACTGACCACCCGTCGCCGACGCCGACGCCGCTGAAGGGAGAATCCGATGGCAAAAAAGGCAATCAGCGAATACCAACGTTTCATGGCACTGACCGACGCTCAAAAGGATGCAGAGGTCGCGGTCTACGACAAACATCCAGAGGGGTTGTCGGGCAAGGCGTTGACTAAATCTGATCGGGTTCTGCACGCTCGGGCGCGAGCCCGGGGCCGTGCGGCCGGGAGGCCAAAGGTCGGCAAGGGCGCGAAGATCGTTCCGGTCAGCATCGAGCGCGGCCTCCTCAAGCAGGCGGACACCTTTGCCAGGCAGCACAAACTTAAGCGATCACAAATGGTCGCCCAGGGCCTTCTACTGCTCATGCAGAAGACGGGATAAACTTTTGGCAGGCGTCTGTGGGGGAAGAGCACACTTTTTGCGAGTGCGCGAAGACCAAAGCAGGATGTTCCTCCGAATATCGGATGAAATCGGGCGCGCTTGTTCAAACGGAGCCGGCATGTCCAAAGGGCTACACGGCGCGCACTATATCATTTTCGCTGCCTTCGTCTGGTTGACCGCAACCCCCGGCACGCGCGGGTGATTCGTCCGTCGCGGAAAGCACGGTCGCTGAGCGAATCGCAGGAATATCGCCCAACCACTGGGTTGACCTCGGCGTGCCGTGGCAGGGAGGGCACGAAGTCCCCGCATGTTTCGACCAGGCCAATCGGTTCTTCTTCAAGTACGGCGGATGCGGTGATCCCACGCCGCCCATCCACATCCTTTTTCCCAAGGGAGACTCCCGGCATCCAAACGGCTATTCCAACACCTGCTGGATTTTCGATCTCGCCAGGGCACGGTGGGATCTTCGCCGGCCCTACGATGCGAGCTGGCCGGTCGATCGTCCTGCCAATGGGTGCAGCCGAAACTACTGCTACGATTCCAACCGAAAAGTCATCTGGATGTACGGCGGCATTTCCGACGGGGGCGGCGGGGGTGATCCATGGGACCTGTGGACCTACGATGCCGGCGCCGACCGATTCACCAAAGCCGAGTCGAAAAATCGTCCGGCTGGAAGAGACGGCAACGCCGGCGATGTTATCGTCTACGATCCGATTCACGATCTGGTGATCATGCCGCGAGGCGATGAGACATGGGTCTACAAACCCACGGATCACACCTGGGAAGCGCGCAAAAGCTCCGGCGTCCCGCCCAAACCGGGCCACTACGCGAGCATGACCTTCGACCTTTCCGCCGGCCTGCTGGTTTACCCGGTCTCAGTCCCGACTGGACGATCGTCTGATGCCAATCAGAAACCCCCCGGAACTTCCACCACCTTCTGGCGAAGGAACGGCGAGCAGGGATACATCGAACAGACATTCACAACCTGGCTCTACGAGCCCGCTTTAAACAAATGGGAGCAATCCTCGCCGCCGGCGGATCAGCCCCGCCCCTCGCCGCGCTGGCGATTCGGGCTCACGTACGACTCGAAGAACCAGATCGTCTTCCTGATTGGCGGCTCGACTGACACGTGGGACCAGACGGAGAAGTATTTCAACGACGCCTGGGTCTTCCATACCATGGATCGCAAATGGGAGCAGATGAAGCCTCCGGCCCCATTGCCGCATGGTGGAAACGCCTGGCGGGATTGCCGGCAGTGCGCCTACGACGAAGCCGACAACGTGATCTTCTGGCAGCCATGCGATGGACGGCTCTGGGCGTACCGTTACAAATAAACATGGGTTCGTCTCGCGGCTGAGAATTGCTTGAGTGACAAAATTGTCACTGGCGTTGCGGCGGTCGAGCCGATAGCCTCCGCCCTCGGGTCGGACCGATCAACCTGTCCGAATGAGGGAAGGCAAAATGAAAAATCTTCTGAGCACGAACGGCCGTTGCGCAGGGGCTGGTGAGAAGTTCTACGAAGCGCTGGAGGCGCGGGCGTACCTCTGCGCCGATTTCGAGCGCGTCGTCTCCCACTGCGTCGCCGTCGCTGAAACCTGCGGTTGCGATCCACGCCAGCGCTAAACCCGTTAAACTGTTTCCAGACTACATCGGTACCTACTCAGGCACGGTCGTGATCAAAAGAGGACTCGACAAAGGCCTGGTATTCACACAGACAGTCACCAATACGAGCGAAAATCAGGTGACGGGGGTACTTACGTTCGTCGGAACCAACTACTTCTCCAACGGGACTACGATTTCGTTTGCCGGAACCACCACGCTTAAGCGCAGCGGCGCGTACACTGCCGTTGCAACGGACGTGCCCGCGGATACAGCGGGCCCGACGAAGGACGTAGGGAAGTTCGTTGGCAACATCTCCAAAGGCACTTACAAGAACGCGCTGAACAGCGGCACGTTCGACGACACGCTGCTGGCATAGCCTTGTCATCGTTTTACCGTCGAAGCTCGATAGATCTTGTCGATCGCCGTCGCCAGCGCCGCATCAAACTCCGCATCGCTCATCGACGCTCTGAGTCCATCCAGAAGCGCCCGCGAAAAGCTGGCGATCATGTTGTGATTGTGCGAGAGACGTTCGCAGGCTTCGTCGAGCGGATACCCGCCGGAGAGGGCCACGACCCGGGCGACGCGCGCATGCTTGATCAGGGGCATATACAGATCCGGCTTATTGGGAATCGTCAGCTTGAGCATGACCGGCCCGCCGGCCGGAAGGGCGTCTAATCCCTTCTGGAGTTCCTGTAGGAGAATGGCTTCCGCCCCGGCCTTGTCAGCGCTGTTGATCGAGACTTCCGGCTCGAGGATCGGCACGAGGCCGTGCTTCATGATTTGTTTGCCGAAGGCAAACTGCTGCTCCGCGATCGCGGCGATTCCCGTCTTTGATGCAAGATTGATCGTCGATCGCATCTTGGTGCCGAAGATTCCCAGCTTGACCGCGCGGGCGAGCAGGGCATCAAGCGTCGGCATCGGCTTCATGAGGCGCACGCCGTCTTTTTCCTCCTCCAGTCCTTTGTCGACTTTGAGGATGGGGACGACGCCGCGATCTTCCCAGAGATAGGACGGGACCGGCTTTCCTTTGGCCTGGCCGTCCATGGTCTTTTCGAACAGGATGGCGCCGATGACTTTGTCGCCGCTGAAGGAGGGGGCGGTCATGACGCGCACGCGCATTTCGTGCATCTTCTGGAACATCTCAGCTTCGCCGTTGTAGGCGCTTTCGGGAATCCCGTATTGCTTCAGCGCGCCGGGAGTCGATCCGCCGCTCTGGTCGAGGGCGGCCAGGAAGCCGGGTTTTTTGGAGATTTGGGTCATCATTTTTTCGTTGGACATGTTGTGGTTCTCCGATTGTGCGATTCGTTCGTGTGACTTACTTGGATTGTACCGGATGTCTGCGATGTCGTAGCAATCAAAGCGATCCGCAACCGATCGTTGTTTCCTCGATCGTTTCCTGAGATGCGGCATCGCTGTCGTGGCTGCTCCGCGCTTCAACCGACAATCTAAAATACCCGGCAGCCTCCTGTCGGCCGATCGCGCCCGTCGCGAGATTCAATCCCAGCCGGTAAAGCTCATCGTCATTCTTCCGGATCTCAATTCCATTAAGGGATAAGACGAGCGCTGCAGCGATGCCAGATCGTTTGTTTCCATCGACGAAAGCATGATTCTTGACCAAGCTGTTTGCCAATGCCCCTGCCATTTCGAATAGGCCTGGCAGCAGATATTCACCGCCCATGGTTGCCTGGGGTACATGTACTGCGGAGTCCAATAGTGCGAAGTCGCGTGTCGTTGGATCGCCCCCATATCGGATGATTTGATCGCGATGAATCTCGATCACGTCTTTGATGGTCAGAAACTCGATTTGCGGGGTCATTTCTCATCCCCTATTCGGCGAGCCGCTTGAGCGCGCCGCCGTGCTTCTTGTTTACCGCTTCAAGGGCGGCGCGGACCTTTTCTCGCCGCTTCGCATCCTTCACCGGCGTCACAATGAGGCGTTGGCCGTCGTCAGTGGATATTTCCACTGGGTTCGCGGGATCGATGTTCACCAGTTCAAGGATTGCACGATCAAGCACAAGAGCTAATGAATTGCCATGCTTTGCAAGGGTTTTGATCATTGAAGACTCCCAAATTTGGAAAAACAAATTTGAACATTGAGGCGTTGTTACATCGGTATACCATTGTATCAACAATGATGAATTGTGTCAATTTCAATCAAATGCGTCGGACCATATCAGGCCCCAATCAATTTCCCCAGCGTCGGAATCGCCTGCTCGACCTGTGGCGTCCAGAGCAACCCGCAATTCAGCCGCACGCAGTTTCGATATTTGCCGGTGGCGGAGAAAACGATGCCCGGACAGATGGAGATGCCGGCCTGGATCGCCCGGTGGTGCAGGTCCACCGAATCGATCCCTTCGGGCAGCTCGGCCCAAACGAGAAAGCCGCCTTGCGGGCGGGTGATGCGGGTCTCGCGGGGGAAATGCTCGGCGATCAATTCGCTCATCCGCTCCACCTGCCGGCGGTAGATCAATGTGGTCTTGCGAAGGTGCCGCTCGTATCCGCCATCTTCCATGAATTGGGCCAGCGCCAATTGCGGCAGCGTCGGGGCGGCGATATTGAGCCAGGCTTTCATGCGCGTGACCTGCTTCGTCCATCGGCCGGGGATGCACCAGCCGATGCGCAAGCTGGGGCCGACGGTCTTGGAGAAGCCGCCGCAGATCATCACGTTGGATTTTGCGGAAGGGGAGTCGTCAAAACTGCGGCAGGCGCGCTCGCGCCGGGGCGTAGCTGAGATCGGCGTAGATGTCGTCCTCGATCAGCGCAACGTCGGCCTTGCGGATCATTTCGACGAGCCGGCGTCGATCTTCTTCGGGCATGATCGAGCCGAGCGGATTGTGTACCGTGGGAATCAGCACGACCGCCTTCACCAGGTTCTGGCTCAGCACGACTTCCAGCGCATCGAGCGACGGGCCGGTGCGCGGATGCGTGGGGATCTCCAATGCCTTGAGGCCGAGCGTTTCGACCGTCTGCAGAATTCCCCAATAGGTTGGCGATTCCAGCGCGACGGTGTCGCCAGGCTGGGTGACCGCGCCAGAGAGAGGTGAATCGCCTCCAGCGCACCGCAGGTGATGACGACGTCGTCCGGCGAGAGCGCGCAGCCGGCCCGCACGTACCATCGCGCCACCTGCCCGCGCAGCGTCGGCATGCCCGCGGGCGGGCCGTAGGAACTTGCCAGCAGTGGCTGCGAGCGGCTGATGGAATTCATCAGCGCATGCACCTTTTTCATCGACCAATCGGAAACCGCGCCGTTGGAGGCGCCCAGCGCCACCACGCCAGGCTTGCCGAACTCGCTGACCAGGAGCAGACCCAGATCGCCGACCGTGACGGCAGAGGCAGTTTCCGGCGGATTGGAGATCTCCGGCTCGGCGACGTTTTCCCGCCGCAGCGCGCGGACATAAAATCCCGACTGCGGCCGGGCCTCCAATCGGCCGTGATTTTCCAGAAAGCGATAAGCGGCGATAACCGTCGAGATCGAGACATGAAGCTGCGCCGCGAGCGATCGCACGGATGGCGCCCGGCTGCCGACCGCGAGCGCTCCACTGTCGATCATTTCAATCAGTTTTGTCGCAACCTCTTCAAAAAGAAGGGCTTGAGATTTCTTGCGGAGTTTGGGCATCATCATTTCCAGTACAGTTCGATTGTGCAGGCACCGATACAGATTTCGCCGACGCAAACTGTATTGGTCACAATTCCATATCTCTGATACTGTACTTATATGGGTCAGAAAGCCAATAATACTCCTGTGAACTGCCACCACACGTAAGCACTGCACCGAGGTGTTCTCTGTGCTTTTCCTGTTCGCTGACGCGGGCACCGCAGGTCACGAGGAGTTTGTCATGGCAGTAGGAAACAACGAGAACCGCTTCGGCGGCGAGTACTACATCCAGGATCGCGACCACATGAGCGACATCAAGGAGTCGCAGGGCGCAGCAGCGCAGCGACCGCCAGGTCGAGCAGTCGCAAACGGCCGGCAACCAGCAGGGCGGCGACCAGAAGGTCTCCGGCCAGCAGGGCGGCGAGCGGAGTCGCAAGGCCCGCTAAGCGCAGTCCTGAAGAATAGAATTCCCGTCAATGCGGAGGAGCAAACGGGAACCAAGCCACGGTGAAACCATCACCGTGGTTTTTTGTTTCTGCTGTTGAAGCGCGAAGTTCGCCTGTTTAGTGACCACGCCGCGTCCACCGAAGGAAACTTTTCTCCAGCTTGCTCGTCCAATGGGTCACAGCGAAATCTCTTTCTGAGCATCGCCATGATGATCTCCACACTATCCGCAGTCGGTTTGTTTCTCTTGGCCGCGGCTGCCTTCGCGGTCGGATCGGCCAGAGCAGTGGACCGCGTCTTACCCGCGCGAAACGAAAGGGTGGAGCGGATCGCTCGGAATCCGGTCGGACCGGCTGCGCTTGTGGGCCCGGCGGGGCAGCCGACAGCGCCCGACCCTCCCCTGATTTTGATCGGCAGCCTTCCGGCGGGCGAGGCGTTTCCGGGCGGCCGGAAAAACAAGCTGGTCGATCGTCTTGCAACCGGCGCGCTGGCGCTCTGGCAGGCGCGGGTTAACGCGCCGACGGTGATGGTTTTTACGAGCCCGGAACATAACAGCGGCGAGGATTGGTACGTCAGCTCAATTTCGAAAGTCGCCAATCAAATCGATGTGGAGATCGACGGGTTCACCGACGCCGACGACCGGCTCCGCAACATGCGCACGCGCGAAGTGCGACTTTTCTCCCTGGGCGAATTCGAAACCGGCGGCTATCAGCTCCACATCCGCCTGCGCCGATTCTTCAAGGATCCGTCGACTTCACCCCGGTATGTCCTGAAAGAAGCGCAAACCGGCGGCACGAGCTTCGCCGTCGTCGCAACCGATGACATTGCCAGCGGCCGAGTCGCCGATATCACGCTGCGCGCGCCCGTAGTGATGGAGAAGGATTTGAAGCACGTTGAGTTGGCGCCGGATGAACGACAGTTGTTGTGGCAGCCGCTGACGCCTGTGACCGCGGCGCTCTTCCCAAGACCCATTTCCCCGTTGCCGATCATCAAGCTCTTCCAAGTGGGCACTTTCGACTTGCAGAAGTGGCTCAACATTCAATTCAAAACGATTGGGCACGATCTGCCCGCGCTGGAGCCGACCGGCGAGCTCGATCGCGTTTATGCCGTCGTCACTTCTCCCCTTCAGTTCAACAGCGGCGAGTTCATGACCGTGCGAGAAGTGTTCTGGAGGCAGAACCAGGCGACGCTCCGAATCGACATCTGGCGCGACGACGGCGCGCGAAAGAGCAACGCTCCGGAGTTTCCATTGCTCGTCATCCCGCTGGAACTTCCTCTCATTCAGAGGGCAGGCGCGATGGTCTCGGTCGCCGGCCAGTACGCGGCCAAGGCCGAATTCACTCTATTGCGCCTCCCGCTGAGGGTCGCCCCTATTCAATCGACTCGGCTTCGCGGGAGTTCCAGAACACGCAGGTGGAATTCACGATCCGGTAGTCAGAACCGAATTCCGCGCCGAGAATTCAACGGAGAATTTAACCGCGGATGGCGCGGATACCGCGGATTCAGAAAGAATTCATCCGCGCCGTCTGCGAAATCAGCGGTTGATTGTTCGCCCCATTGGATTGTGACGCACCGATGAGTCACAGCGAGTCAATTCTCAACCCTGAACTAGTTTTGGATCCCGACTTTGATCTGACCTCCCACAAACCAATCATTTGTGCGGATCCCGAGGGTTGGTGAGCTTGTTCACCGTTGTCCCTTGCCCCCAGTGAGCAAGCTCACCGGCACGAAACACCAGCACAAATGAGGAGTAAATCCGTCGCGAAAGTCGGCCCGGCGGGCGGGCCTCTTTAATGTCAAAGAGCGATTCGATACGGTGGGGGGATCATACCAAAGCCACCCGTCAAATCCGCGGTGAGCGGCATCTTCGAAGCGTCGCTCGCTCCGCACGGCGGTGTGGTGCGCGGCGCCAAGCTGAACATGCGGGATGCTGAGGAACAGCGAGAAAGGGTATAATATCGTGGTATGCGGAACGGATCCCAAATCCAATCGGTCGCGCGCCAAGACGATAGAGAAGAGCGCAAATGGCGCCGTGAAGCATTGCGGACCACATCCAAATGCCGGCTCCCATGCACTCTGGCACTTTCAGCCAGAACCACGCGGTCCGGAAGGGCACACATTTTATGAAACACACGGACGGTCTGCGCAATGAATTGCAGATGCGATTCTTCACGCCGGATCTTTACCTGGAAATCAATTCGTCCAACGCCGTCGCCGTGGACGCGGCAATGGATGCGTGGGAAAAGGCGATCGTTGTTTACAAGAAACATCTCACTGCGCTCTTAAAGGGAATGCCGCCGCAAATTCGTCATCTGGCCAAGTTGTCGCTTCACGACTGGGAACTGGTCAGTGTTGATGCGGACCCTGTGACCACGGCCTCGACCGCGTCGGTGGAGGTTCGACACGATGGACAACTCATCGTTTTGTTTTATGTTCTCTGGGATACGGTGCAACGGCTTGCTTCACCAGAGAATTGGTCGTTTTCGGGTGAGCGCGTTCACTGGCTATACGACGAATTGGATAGAACCGGTAATCGCGGGGGCCAACTCATTCATCGGATCCTTCTCAGCGACGGAACTACGCTTACGATCCCGTTTTCAGCCTGCTTCGTAAAGCGGATCAAATTGACCAAGGCATTCTCGAAGTCAGAACTGAAATCGCTTTCGGTCTAAGCGACAATCGCCGTTACCGGATCCCCGAACACATCGGTCAATCGCATATCCCGCCCGCCGAAGCGGTAGGTGAGGCGCTTGTGATCGACGCCCAGCAGATAAAGCAGCGTGGCGTGAAGATCGTGCATCGTCAGGCGGTCCTGCACGGCTTTGTAGCCGTATTCGTCGGTCGCGCCGTGGATGGTGCCTCCTTTGACGCCGCCGCCGGCGAGCCAGACTGTGAAGCCGTAGGGGTTGTGATCGCGGCCGTCGGTCCCCTGTGCGAAAGGGGTCCGGCCGAATTCGCTGGCCCATAGCACGACCGTCGATTCCAGCAGGCCGCGCGAACGAAGGTCCTTGAGAAGTCCCGCGATAGGTTGATCGACCGCGGCGGCATTGTCGGCGTGGTTCGCACGGAGATCTCCGTGCGCGTCCCAGGTGTCCGGGGCCTTCGGATACGCAGGGTACGGTCAGCTCGACGAAGCGCACGCCACG
The DNA here is from genome assembly GCA_963754335.1 of uncultured Phycisphaerales bacterium. GTDB lineage: Bacteria > Planctomycetota > Phycisphaerae > Tepidisphaerales > Tepidisphaeraceae > JBBSDP01. Next base: position 173,304 of record CAVWFQ010000001.1, on the reverse strand, counting down.
CTCGACGAGCCTCCGGGCGCGGAGGCAATTCTCGGCATAGAGCCGGGTCATGGGGTTGGGGGAATCGACGCCGTAGAGGGCGCGGGTTGCGGCCGATTCGTCGTCAATCTTCGCCACATCGGGGACGGCGCTCTGCATGCGGAAGGCCATCTCGTAATTCGCCACCGCCGACTCCAGCGCGTCGTCTCGATCGAATCGGGCGAGGACGCTCTGGTCGAGCTTGCGCATTGCGCGGAGCTTGCTTTCCTGAATTGCCGGGCGCGCTTCGAGCGGGTGGACGTTTGCCACGGGATCGCTTCCGTTGCGAAAGAGCGAGCCCTGGTAGGTCGCGGGGAGGAATCCGCTGCTGAAGCAGGCGGGGCCGCCAATCGGCATTTTTCCGCTGTTGAGGACGACGAAGCCGGGCAGGTTCTGGCAGGCACTCCCCAGGCCATAGGTTGTCCAGCTTCCGGCGCTGGGGCGGCCCTGCTGGCCGAAGCCGGTGTGGAGGAAATAATTCGCGGCGGCATGTTCGGAAAAATCGGATGTCATCGACCGAATAATCGCAAGCTCGTCCACGCACTCGGCAACGTGCGGGAAGAGCGAGCTGACGGGGATTCCGCTTTGGCCATACTGCTTGAATTCCCACGGGCTGCCGAGCGTGTTGCCGTCGGCGTTGAACTGCGTCGGCTCCTTTTTCATCTTGAACGGCTGCCCGTTTTCGCGCATCAGCAGGGGCTTGGGATCGAACGTGTCGATCTGCGAAACGCCACCCTCCATATAAAGAAAGATCACGTTGCGCCTGCGGCTGAAAGTGGGGCGGACGCGGCGCGAACGGATTGGGCGGTGCTGCCGCGGCGCCGGCGAATGTGCCATCGTTCATCAGCGATGCGAGGGCCACCGCGCCGAAGCCGGCAGAGCACCGCCGGAGCATTTCGCGGCGCGTCACGGGAGCCTCGATGAATCGTTTACAATGCATTTCGGCGCTCACTTGAGAAAAATGAATTCCTTCACGTTCACCAGCACGTGGGCCAGGTCGGCCCAGACCTTTGGATCGATTTCCCGTTGACGTGCGGGGATTCCGAGTTCCTGGCCATGTTCATCGATAAAGCCGAGCGCCGTCGCCAGCTCATCTTCGGCCGGCTCGCGTGCAAATGCTTCTTCATACATGCGGGCGATGCGCTGCCGCGCGGATTGTGACGGGTCGGCGAGGGTTCGCCGCGCCCATTGTTCCGCCTGCTGGGCGACGAATGGATCGTTCATCATGATCAGTGCCTGCGCCGGCACGTTTGAAACGGTACGCCGGCCGGTCGTGTTGATTGGCGGCGGCGTGTCGAAGGCGACCATCATCGCGGGCAAAAAGTTTCGGCGGACTTTCATGTAGATGCTCCGCCGGCCGTCTCCGTCGAGCGGGCCGCTCGCGTCCGGCTTGCCGTAACCGCCCACATATCCATTGTCGTTGAACGGCGTGAGGACGATCTCGACGCCCGGCCCGCCCATCGCCGGATTGAGCCGGCCGGAGATCTGCAATATCTCGTCGCGGATCGCCTCGCCTTCCATTCGGCGAACGATCGCACGGTGAAAAAGTCGATTGTCCGGATCAAGCCGATCGGCGTCCGGCGCCGATTGGCTGCTCATGCGAAATGTCTCGCTCAGCACGATTCGGCGGATCAGCCGTTTGAGCGACCACCCGTCTTTAACCAAACCATTGGCCAGGTAATCGAGCAATTCCGGATGCGACGGCGGATCTCCCATCACGCCGAAATTATCCACCGACGCCACGATCCCACGGCCGAGAAGATGGTGCCAGACGCGATTGACGATCACGCGCGAGATGAACGGATTGGACGGATCGACAAACCGCCGCGCCAGTTCCAGCCGGCCGCTTCCTCTGGTTGCTGCCGGCGGCTGGGCGTCGCCGGCGATGGCCAGCAGCATCCGCCGTGGCGACATGGGGCCGGCGTTCTTGTAATTGCCGCGCAGGAAGACGTATTCATCTTCCGATGTCCCATCCACCGTGGCGGGGGCGCGAATCGGATCGGGCAAAGCGTCTTCGATTTGCTTCGTTTCAGCGAGGATGGCGGCGACTTCGCCGCGCACTTCGCTGTCCAATTCCGTTCCGGTGGCGTCGAGCAGATCGTTTTCCAGCAGCCAGGACAGATATTGCGCGCGGGCATCGGCGTCGCTCTTGCCGGGTAGCTGGCCGCGCGCAAACGCCGCGAGTGAATCTTCCGCGATCGTCTGATATCGCGCCGCCAGCGCCGCGAGCGAGTCGATCGTCACGCCGCGAAAGAGCGCCGCATCAGGAGGCGGATCGACGTTTGCCGGCGCGGGCTGGTCCGACAGAATCACGCGGCTCACCGCCAGATAACCTTCCTTGCCAACGCCTTTGAATGCGGTGTCATGAAGATCCGGCGTGGTCGTGTCGGCGAATTCGACATACGCCTCGCGTCCCTGCCAGATGCTCAGATCGAAAGTATGCCATTGCCCGCCATCGCTCTCGGGAACCCATCGCAGCGCGCCATAGAGCGGGTCCTGGATCATGACGTAATGCTCGATGTTGACGTTGACCCGCGCCGCCCGGCCGGCCGCAAAGACGTGCAGGAATTTCTTGTTGATTGTGAACGTCGGCGAGCGCAGCGTCCCCTGCAATTTGTGCGAGACCGTCGCACTGTGCGCCCACGCGCCTTCGCGAAAGAAGGTCTGGACCGGACGATCGACCGAAGTTCCGGGCAGAAAATCGCCCGGCATCGACGGCGATTTGCCGAACGACTGGTCTTCGGAAAACCACCCGGCATATCCCTGCCGCGCAAAGTCCGACAGCTCGATATCTCCTGCGCGATGTCGAGATGCGGCGCTGCTGGCTTCGGCAACGCGCAGCGCCTCGGTCAGTTCCCGCCATCGCGGCGCGATCGCGGCAGGCTCCGCGCCGGCCATTCGCTGCCAAGCGAACATGGGATGATTGATGCTCGCGGGCGCCGACAATGCGATCGCCCAGCGCCGCAGCCGCGTTACATTGAGCCCTTCGTCGGCGGCGACCGCGTCGGCCGGGCGTGATGAAGTCTGCGACGCCGCCAGCAGATAGCGGGAGATCTGCGCGGATTGCTCGAGGTACATCCGCGCCGCGGCTTCGCGCAATCGCCGCTTCTGATCGAGCAACTCGGCGGCTCGCGCATTGATCTGCTGGTCATTCACCAGCGCCTGCGTATAGCGGGAGCTTTTGAGATAGCCGTAGAGCGCGTAATAGTCGGACTGGGTGATGGCGTCGAACTTGTGATCGTGGCAGCGCGCGCATCCGACGGTCAGTCCCAGGAAAGTCTTGCACATCACGTCGATCTTGTTGTCGAAACAGTCGGCCTGCGCCTGCCGCACATCCACCGGCGAGCGCTTCCCCTCATTCAGCCAGAAAAATCCCGTGGCGATGATCGATTCATTCAATCCGTCCGGCGTCCGCCGCGGGCGATCGAGTAAGTCGCCGGCGATGTGCTCGGTCACGAACTGGTCGTAAGGAACGTCCGCGTTAAACGCGCGAATCAGATAGTCGCGATATCGAAACGTGTTGGGAATTGTCGCGTCGGTTTCATTCCCGAGCGTGTCGGCGTAACGCACCAGGTCCATCCAGTGCCGAGCCCACCGCTCACCGAAATGAGGCGAAGCGAGCAGCCGATCCACCACCTTCTCGTAAGCGTCCGGGGTTTTATCTTCGACAAACGCCGACACTTCTTCCGGCGTCGGTGGCAGCCCGACCAGCGCAAAGGAAACACGGCGGATGAGCGTTCGCCGATCCACTTCCGGCGCGGGAGTGATTCCCGCTTGCTTCAGCCGCGCGAGGATGAAAGCGTCGATCGGGGATCGCGCCCATTGCGCTTCCGCGCCGGCAATTACAGGCGGATTGGCCGGCTGGACCGGTTGCCAGGCCCAATGAGCTGCGCGACGCGCTTGCAGGTCGAAAGGAGCGCCGTCCGATATGGCCGTGAGGAAAAAAAAGAGCCACGCGAATAGTGTGAGAATGACTGAACGAATCGACGGCCGGGCCAGGGAGTCGTTCCGCCGCGTCAATTCACATTTACGGCCTGGAAGTGATTGCAATTCGAGATTCTTGCTTCGTAGCACGGGCGTCTCGCCGTCTCGCCCGTCTCGTTGTGGTAGGAGCATGGGCGGGATGCCAATGCCACTGCGGTTGTGAGATCACTTCTTACCATTTTCCTCTACTTAACCGCTGCGATTTGTCCAATCGGGACAGCACCCAAATTGTCGCGAACGGCCGATTGCGAAAGCAAGAGAATCGGCCAGCTTCCGCCCCATCGAATTGTACACTGACCGCATCCGAGCTGTTGGACGATCGAATCGACTCCTGGAATATTATCTTGCAAATCGCGAAGGATGCATATTAAACTGCATCAATCAGCGCCGCGCTTCGTTGCGCGGGCGTTCATTTCGTTCGTCACATCGGTCTGGAGGAAGCATGTTGAAGTCAGTTCTTCGCGTTACCGCGTTCGTCGTTGTCTCACTCGGTGCCATCCAACCACTGTTCGCAGCAACTATTCTCAACGTTGACCTCAACGGCCACAACCCGCCTCCTGCGACGTCGGCAGGAACCTATTACAGCGACTCGTCATCCAATCCCGTCGCGCCCGGAGGCGGCGGCCTATGGAACGGATTGGATATCGAGGACCAGGGAAGCGGCATGGGCGTCAACGCAACCTATACCGCGAACACGGACACCAACACGACCGGAACGCCAACCGCTTCCACGGGGAATTTCGAGTACAACGACGGATCCGCCAGCCCGATCACCATCAAGTTGGCCGGCTTCGTCAGCGCCGATCACAACATCAACAATGCCAACACGACCAATACACTTCTTGCCGATTACATCATCCAGACTGCGCCCGCGCAATTGACGCTGAATAATGTTCCCGCTGGAACCTATAACCTGTACGTCTTTGCGACCAATGCGCGAGCCGGTGTCGGCGGAAGCTTCACGGTGGGCAGCACGACGTTGGCCACGCTCAACAGCACGAGCTCCCTCTCGCCTCTCATCGCGGGAACCGACTATGTCGAATTTCCGAATGTCACAATTCCATCCGGCGGAGGACCGCTCGTTATCAATGCCGGCGATGGGACGGGATTAAACGTCGGCGTCATGAACGGATTTCAACTGGTAAGCACCCCTGAGCCGGGTTCGATCGCTCTGCTCGCTTGTGGCGGCCTCGCCCTTCTTCCCCGACGACGACACTAAGCCGGCGACATTGCGCCGCATTCGGGGCACCGAGTCGGCGATGCCCGCAAATCGTAGCCACAACCGAGGCATGCGCCTTCGGCTAATCGATGCCGCTGCGCCATGACACGCCGTCGGCGATGAGCAAAATAAGACTTATGGCGGAGAGAATGGAAAGCACAAGCCGTGTCATGGCGTTGGTCAGTTTACCTCGACCGCACGCCCGATGGCGACCGACATCTCATGAAGCTTTCCGGTTCGCAGTTTCCAGTGGTACCCGACGATTTGCCCGCTTTCATCCACCTTGAACCACATGGCGCCCCGGCCGACGCCGGTTGTTCCTTCGGCGCGGGTGTCTTTGCCGTGCGGCGATTCGCAGGAATCGATGACTCGGACGCGAAAGAGTGATTCGCCGTCAGGAACCGGAGCCTCGTCAATGATCATGACATGCCCCGTGTCCTGTCCTGCTTTCTGTTCTTCCTTTCGCCAGACGAGCACATCGCCGGGTCGGGCGTCGGAAAGCCGGATGATGTGCTGCCAGCCATCGGTCCCGCGCGCTTCAGATCCGGCGGCGACGAACGTTTCATAAAACTGGAGCGCGAGCGGCCGGCCATGGCGCTTGGAGGCCGGAATATCCTTTAAGTGTTCGGGTGCGACTTCCTTGAGTACGTAACACAGCAGGCCGGAGCAATCCACGTCATAGATTCCCGCCGATTCATCGACGTGAGTGGCGTGACTGTAATGTGACTCTTTGAGACCAGCGAGAATCTGGCGCGCCTCGGTGGATATTCGTTGCCGCGGCGATTCATCGGTTGGCGCAGCGCCGATGCATGCGGAGATGCAGCCGGCGATCATCAGCCGGAATGTGCACGACCCATTTAATTTTGTTGGAAGCATGAGCTTTTCTCCGCAGCTCGGATTCGAAAGAAGTTTCTCGTGACACGAAAAAGCATCGTGCCGAAGACATAGGCCCCCGCGCCACCACAATGAATCCGGCGATTGCAGCCAGTACATCCGACGCACGACGTGGGCGGTCAGAGAAAAATACAACGGGCATCCACAGCAATGCGCCGACACAGATCAGAGCCGTCGGTCCGCAGATCAGCCACATGCCGATCACAACGATCGGCTTGACCGGATTCGCAATGGCTTTCCTGTACGTATCGCCCTGGGCATAGATGCTGCCCACGGGATCAATCTCGGCGTGGGACGTGAGTGGCGTGTTGCATTGATGACAGAAGTGCTCATCGACACGGTTGCCGGCCAGGCAGTTGGGGCAGACGACCGGCCCGTCTGATTCAGATTCGGGGTGATTAGACATCTTACTGTTCCGATGAGATGGCCGCACGGATCGGCAGGTTTACATGATACCAAAGTTCATTTTTCCTTGAACGATGAGGCGAGTTTTGCCGTCTTTGACGAATAGATATATCTTATTATATTATTAACTTTCACTCCGTCTTGAGCAGATGTTCAAGTAGAATGGCTGGACGAGGCGATCGGGGTCCGATCGAAATCGCCTGACCCGCCCCGCACCGAGTTCGGCATAGGTTCGCAGGGAGCACATCCGGATTTTTGGCAGGACCCGGGAGGCACGAAGTTGTGCAATGGCATCGAGCGACCGCTGATGGCGTTGCGATCCGACGGGGTGGAATTCCCTGTCGAGGCAACAATCTCCAGATCGTGGTCGGCAGACTTCGGTTGTTCTCTGCGATCGCCTCGCCGTTTTCCAATGCATGTTTGGTGGGGGCCGGAACTGATCAATATTTATAATGACGGGCACGTCCCGGTATTGGTAATACGCTCCCGCGGCTCTGGTCGCCGAGCCAAATGCGGACTACATTGTGGGAATGAAGTCTGGCCGGATTGCTCGGTTAACGCCGCAGGTTGAAGCGGTTATGCAACGTGGTGAGTCAACGTGGAGTCGAGCGAGCTCATGTTGTGCTGGAATGTGAAATGGGTTTCCCGAGACGCCTCGGTTCACCTGGTCTTACAGCCCGTCGCGATGAGGGGGTTCGATCTGCGGGCTGATCTGTATTGCGACGGAAGATACCGCGAGAATCCTTGCCGAGCGAGAGCGCGATCAACTCGAAGACCAACGACGGCGCCTGGAGGCTGGTCAGCTCGCATCCACCACGGCCGCATTGCAGGAAAACATTGCGCCTGTTGAAAGGCATCAGCGACTCCACCGGTGATGCGATCTTCGCCAAGGATCGCGAGGGAAGCGTACTCCGCTTTGCCAACCCCGCGACTCTGGCACTCATCGGCATTAGCCTCATTGAGCAGGTGCTTGGGAAAACGGATGCCGAACTCCTTGAGGATGTGGACGCCGCTACGTAGAGGCGATGGAATAAACGACCGGCGGATCATGGAGAGCGGAGTATCACGAGGACATCGAAGAAATCGTCCCATTCCCCGACGGCACCCGACGCATCTGGCTTTCGCGGAAGATGCCAAACGTCGACGCCGACGGTCGGGTCGTCGACTGTCTTCGGCGTCTCACGCGACATAACGGATCAGAAGCAGGCGGAGGAATCACGGGCAAAGTTGGCCGCAATTGTTGAGTCGTCGGACGATGCCATCATCGCTAAGACGCTTGGCGGAATCATCACGACCTGGAACAAAGGCGCCGAGCGGATCTTTGGATACGCCGCCGGTGAAGTCGTCGGCCGGCACATATCGCTCCTGATTCCGCCGGAACGCATGCATGAAGAGGCCGATGTCCAGGAACGGCTGGGCCGAGGTGAGCCGATGTCCCACTTTGAAACAGTCCGAATCGGCAAGGATGGGAGGACGATCGATGTCTCGCTGACCGTGTCGCCGATTAAGGATCCCGAGGGCAGGGTCGTCGGAACATCCAAAATTGTACGAGACATTACCTCACGAAAAAGGGCCGAAGAATCTTTGTCGCTCCAGGCCGAGGAACTGGCTCGATCCAACCTGGAACTGGAGCGATTCGCCCATGTCGCTTCCCACGATCTTCAGGAGCCGATGCTCACGGTGCAGCGTTTTGTTCAACTCCTTCGATTTGACGTGGGTGACAGCCTTAAAGGTGATGCCCAGGAGTTCCTCAACTTTATTTTTGACGGCGTGCAACGGATGCAGACGCTCATCAATGATCTACTTGCCTACTCCCGCGTCGGCTCGCAGGGTGCGGCGTTCGCGCCAGCCGACTGCAAGGAGATTTGTAACAGTGTGCTGGAGAATCTCCAGGCGTCCATTGAATCCAATCAGGCGAGTGTGATCGTCGATCCGCTCCCCGTCGTCATCGGCGACGCCACCCAGCTCGGCCAGATCTTTCAGAACCTGCTGGTCAACGCGATCAAATTTCATGGAAAGCAGCGCCGCGCATCCATGTTTCTGTAAAGCATACGCCGCGTGAATGGTTTTTCATCAGTGGCGGATAACGGGATCGGCATCGCGCCGGAATATTTCGAGAGAATCTTCATCATTTTTCAACGACTTCATACGATAGAGGAATACGGGGGGACGGGTATTGGGTTGGCGATCTGCAAGAAGATCGCCGAGCGACACGGGGGGCGGATCTGGGTTGAATCCGTGCCCGGGGAAGGATCTACCTTCCATTTTTCAGTTCCAAAACGTGAGATGGCCATATGACCGAGAAGAGCCTGACGATTCTGCTGGTTGAGGATAATCCCGCTGATGTGCGCCTGACGCGCGAGGCTTTCAAGACCAGCAAGCTCCAAAGCCTGCTGAGCGTGGCAAAGGACGGCGTGGAGGCGATGGATTTCCTTCACAAATCCGGCTCCTACGCGGATGTGCAAAAGCCCGACGTCATTTTTCTGGATCTGAACCTTCCTCGAAAGGACGGTCGAGAGGTATTGGCGGAAATAAAGGGCGATGCCGATCTGAAGCGAATCCCGGTGGTGATTCTCACCACTTCGCACCGAGAGCGATATTCTTACGAGCTACGATCTTGGGGCAAACTGCTATATCGCGAAGCCGGCGGACCTGGATCAGTTTTTTGAAGCGATCCACAGTACCGAAATTACTGGCTGGAAACTGTCACGCGGTCGCCGCGATGACCGACGTCACCGCGCAAATCCTGCTCGTTGAAGATAACGCGGCGGAGGCCGTGTTGCTGCGGCGGGAATTGTCCGAATCACCGTTCGGCCCGTTTTCTGTTACGCACGTCAAGCGGTTGAATGAGGCGCTGGAACAGTTGCACGCGCAACAATTCGACGCGGTACTTCTGGATCTGGGGCTTCCTGACACCCAGGGGCTCGCCACCCTGGAACGAATTCAAAAAGGGGAAGCGCGCAGCACGCCGATTGTGGTTCTCACCGGGTTGGAGGACGAAGCTCTGGGAGTTCGAGCGCTTCGGGAGGGAGCCGCGGATTATCTGGTCAAGAGCGGATCGACCGACGGCATGCGGGCGCGATCCGTCCGTTATGCCATCGAACGCAAGCGCGCGAGGAAGCCGCGAAAGTTCGCGAGGCGGAATTGGCGCATCTTTCTCGCGTTTCGACGATGGGACAGATGGCGTCCGGCCTGGCGCACGAACTGAATCAACCACTGGCCGCGATCCTGAATTATGCGAGCGTCTGCCTGGAGCAGATCGAATCGGTGCAAGGGTTGCCCAAGGCGGCGCTGACCGCGATCCAGGAGGTGATGAACGAAACCCGACGCGCCGGGGCCATCATCAGCCGGATGCGTTCGTTTGTGCGCAAGCAGCAGCCCCATAGCGTGCCCCTGGACATCAACGAACTCGTACGCGAATCGATCGGTCTGATGGAATTTGAATTGCGCAGCCAGGGGATTCGCCCCAAGCTCGAGTTGGCCGCCGGACTTCCCAAAATAATGGGTGACGTGGTCCAGATCGAGCAGGTAATGGTCAATCTCCTTTTCAATGCGTGGAGGCAATGGATGAAATCACGTCGCTTCCCAACGAGCTGAAAGTGCAGACCGCTTTACGCGATGAGGGTCGGAGCGTGCAGGTGTGCGTTATTGATACCGGATCCGGCATTCTGCCGGAAAATCTGGCTCGGCTGTTTGAACCCTTCTTCACCACGAAGCCAGAGGGCTTGGGAATGGGACTGAACATCAGTCGATCGATTATCGAGAGCCTGGGAGGCCGATTGTCCGCCGCCTCCAATCCGGAGCGTGGAGCGCGATTTTGCTTCACGATCCCGGTGGCCGAAGGGGTCACGCCATGAAAGACGCCGTGAAGGTCCACGTGGTCGACGATGACCCGGGCGTTCGCAAGAGTCTTCGAGCTCCTGATGGAAACAGCGGGTTTGGCGGTGCAGGCTTATGAGTCAGGGGAAGCGTTTCTCGATGACGTCGATCCGCGCCAGCCAGGGTGCGTCGTGTTGGATTTGCGGATGCCGGGGGTGAGCGGTATCGAGGTGCTGCAGCGACTCCGAACGGCCCACAATGAGATTCCCGCGATCATCATCAGCGGTCACGCCGATGTGCCGACGGCAATTCGGAGCATGAAACTCGGCGCGATCGATCTGCTGGAAAAGCCCTTTGAGCCGCGCCCTGGTGGAGGCTGTGCACGGCGCGATCCTGAAAAGCATCGAGATGCAGCGGCAGAGCGCCGAACAAGAGGACATTCGTCAGCGGCTGGCGAAGTTGACGCCACGCGAACTTGATTTGCTGAAGCTGGTATTGGCTGGAATGCCCAACAAGCGTATTGCCCGCGATTTGAAAATCAGCATCAAGACCGTCGCCAATCATCGCGCCAATTTGATGGCCAAGTCCCAAGCGCTCAATGCAGCCGATCTCGCCCGAATGAGCACGGTGGCCGGCATTGTGCCCGGCAAATAGATCTGCTTGTGCGGAAGGAATCCATTCTCTTCATTCCCTATCTTGCGTCGCCGAGCCGTCGAATGATGCAAACAGCAGAGGTCAGCATGATTCACGCCTGCGTCATGGGTCTAAAGCCCTATTTTGACTCCAATCCCAGGGGCCGATGTGTTGGGCAGTGGTTTTCCGACCGTGCCGGCGATGGTTGCTGACCTTGTGGCAGGCCAATCGTATCGCCGGCCATAGGGTGTCTTCCGCGGGAGAAGGTGCATCGCGGTCGATTCGAAGCTCATTTATCGGTCGGCAGGTAAGCGGTTGAAGAGGTGGTTGCCACGGTGAAGGCGCGCGTTGGCCTATTTTCCCGCTCCAGACTGCCCACGGAGCGTCGATAGGTCAATGTATCTATGCATTTAACCTGCTATTCAGATCGTTCATTCAATTCGGCCCAGCCGTTTCCGCAGGCATGAGCGGGTAATTCCATGGCGACAAAGCAAGAAATTGACGGCGAGAGTTCGACGCAACCGCGATATCGCACTGGATGGAGCCAGTGGATCGCCTGCACGACAATCTGGGCTACGTTGGTTTTCGGAATCGTCGCCATCGCAACCGGCATGTGGTGGGCGCTGAATCGTTCCCACGATGGCATTCAGAATTCCTCCTCGGCGATGTACTCGCTTCTTGATACCGCAAGTGCTCTTCAAGCGGAAATCGGCAGGTCCGTTCAGCCGGCAATGGACCGCACCAATATTCTCGCCCGGAGTCCTGAGATCATCAGTGCGGTTGTTTCAGGCGATTCAGCCGCCCGAACCGCTTTGCTGAATTCCAAGATCACTACAGCGACCGAGATCGATGCCATCGCTCTGTTTGATTCTTCCGGCCGGATTACAGCGATCAATACCTGTTACGCGGACGGTCGTCCGATCCCGAAGGACCGAGTCGCCCTTGTCATGGGCATGGATATGAGCCGTTTGCCGATCATCAACGGCTGCCTGCATAATAATTCATTCTCTCCGGCCCTGGAGTTTCAGACGCACTGCACGATTACGCCAGCATTTTTCGGCTCCACGGGGTTGTCCGTGGCCTATTCGGTCCCGGTTATCAATCCTCATGACGGCGCCAAGTTAGGGGTGCTCAGCTCAAGGCTTCGTTTTGAGCGACTGAGCAACTTGGTCGAAGGGCGTGCGATCGCGGGGGGGTTTGCGAAAGCTTACTTCGTTACTGATGCCGGAGGCTACTTCTCCGAGGCCATTAACAGCGGTCGGGAGCAGGCGCCGGTTCCCGTCAACGAGTTACGCGATATGATTCGGCCCGTTCTCGCCGATGCCGCTTCGAAAACCGTCACCAAACGTGCCGGCCAATACCTGGCGATTTTTTCGCTCCCGAGCTTCGCAACGCTCCAAGGTGGCGGAATTCATATCCTGATTGTGGCGGACGGCAACTGGCTGACGCGGGCTCCGCGGAGTGATCGCCTGATTCGCGCCGCAGTCGCGGGGCTCGTCGGCATGCTGCTGTTGATTGTGGCAGGGCTCGTCCACGCACGAGCGGCCGCACGGAAGGCCCGCGGCACGCTCGATGAGGCCGATGAGGCCAAAGCGAAGCTCGCCTCATTTGTGGCCGAGCAACAGGTTCGGGAAGCAAGGGAACTGGCCGAGGCGGCAAATCGTTCCAGGAGTTTTATTTTTGATACGGCCCTGGATGCAATTGTCACCATCGATTCGCGCGGCGTGATTACCGATTGGAATCTACAGGCAGAAACCAATTTCCGCTGGGACCGGACCGAGGCGGTCGGTCTGCGCTTCGACCAGACGATTTTCCTCGAATCGCAATGGGACGCGCACCGACGCGAGATCGAGACATTCCTGCAGACAGGAGAGGGTCCGTTACTCAACACCGTCACCGAGCTTGTCGCACGTCGGCGAGATGGCCTGGAGTTCCCCGTGGAAGTCGCGATCGCGCCGGCATGGGCCGGCGGCGAATGCACTTTCACCGCCTTCATCCGCGACATCACATTGCGGAAACGGACCGAAGCGGAGCTGCATCATGCCAAGGACGCCGCCGAATCCGCCAGCCGCGCCAAGAGCGAGTTCCTCGCGAACATGAGTCACGAGATCCGCACTCCACTCAATGGCGTGATCGGCATGAGCGATCTCCTGCTCGACACACCCCTCGACGAGCGGCAGCGGCACTTTGCCGAACTGATCAAGTCTTCCGGCACGTCGTTGGCTGAGCTGATCAACGACATCCTCGATTTGTCCAAGATCGAAGCGCGAAAACTGGAAATCGAATCCATCCCGTTTGACCTCGCGCGCTGGTCGAAGATGTCACGGAAATGATGTTAATGAAAGCCGCGCCGAAGGGGCTTGATCTTTCCTGCCTCGTCATGCCGGATGTCCCCAGACAAGTGGGCGGCGATTCCCATCGCATCAGGCAAATCCTGGTCAATCTCGTCAATAATGCGATCAAGTTCACCGAATCGGGTTCGGTCATCACCCGACTGACGCTGGAAACGCAATCACCCCAAGACGTGACCGTGCGATTCTCGATAACAGACACCGGCATCGGCATTCCGCCCGATCGGATGGACAGGCTCTTCAAAACTTTCTCGCAAGTCGATTCTTCGACCACTCGCACTTACGGCGGCACCGGCCTGGGATTGGCCATCTCCAGGCAACTGGCAGAGCTGATGGGCGGAAAGATAGGTGTCGAGAGCACCATCGGACACGGCTCCACTTTCTGGTTTACTGTCAGGCTGTGTTCGGGACCGCAGACTTTAAACCCAGATCCGGCGGCCGCCGTCGGTTCTACTTCGCTGCGTGTTCTGGCCGTGCATGAGAACCCGGCCATGCGTGAAATTCTGCGCAGCCAGCTCTGTGGCTGGCGGTTGGATGCCGTGATGGCTTCCACCGGCGACGAGGCGATGAAAGTGCTCGTCGAGGCAGTGGCAAAAGAACACCCGTTTGATGTGGCAATCTTCGACGGTGAATTGCCGGACTTCAATACGCTGGAGTTGGGCAAGGCGATCAAGGCCCGTAGCGAAATTGCCGGAACGGCACTCCTGATTCTTCTTCCAATGGGCTGCGACCCTGTACCGCTAAAGCTGAGAGAGGCTGGATTCTCCGGCCATTTGATTAAGCCGGTTCGGCAATCGCGTCTATACGATTCGATTTTGGACGCGATGGCCTCGAGATTTGAGCCGGAGCGGGTTGTAGCCAGGACGTTGCCCGCAGCCGGCAGCTCCCAAGCCGCTTCCGTGGATGGCAAGCATCGGGGCCGAATCCTCATCGCTGAAGACAATCGCGTAAATCAAATCGTTGCCTCCGAGGTTTTGAAAAAAAACGGCTATGCCTGCGACATCGTGGACAACGGGCGCAAGGCTGTCACGGCGGTTGCCGCCGGTGGCTACGACCTGGTCCTCATGGATTGCTCGATGCCGGAATTGGACGGTTTTGACGCGACGCGGCAAATCCGAGCCGCGGAGAAGGCCAATCCGGCGACGCCTCCACGGCAGATGCCGATCATCGCACTCACTGCCAACGCCATCAACGGCGACCGCGAGCGATGCCTCGAAGCCGGGATGGACGAGTACGTGAGCAAGCCGGTTGATCCTGATCGGTTGATCAAGGCGATCCAAATCCTGCTCGCCAGGTCGGAAAGGCCGTCACCGACGCCTCGAAATGAACAGAAGGCTGAATTGGCAGGGGAGCAACCAAAAAACCCGGGCGATCGATCTCCGCCGCTGGCGATTGATGCGCTGCTCGACCGTTGCATGGGCGATGCAGCGACAATTTCCCTGATTTTGGGCGAGTTCGAGAAACAGGCGGTCGCGGATCTGGCAGAAATCAAGCGGCACCTGGAGGGCGGCGATTGTGAGGCGACAGCGCGAGTCGCCCACGCCCTCAAAGGGGCATCAGGAATCCTCGCGGCCGATACACTGTCCGGTATTGCATTCAAAATCGAACGCATGGGGCGCGCTGGCGTCCTCGAAAACGAGGAACAACTGCTGGCTGAGTTGAACGAGGAGGTCCAACGTTGTCTGGATTATCTGCCAGTCGCGCGGGCCATCATTGCGAAAAAGGACCAGGTCTGACACAGCACTGGAGAACTTACGATGCGAATTCTGATCGTTGATGACAACAAAATTGCCTTGGCGGTTCTGCGGAACGCATTGGCGCAAAGCGGCCACGAGGTCGTGATGGCTGAGGACGGTCAGCAAGCATTGGCCATCCTTCGGGAGGGCTCATGCCGGATGGTCATTTCCGATTGGGAGATGCCGCGGATGAATGGCATCGAGTTGTGTCGCGCCATCCGCTCGGAAGATCTTGCCGGATATGTCTACGTTATCCTGCTAACCGGTCACAACCTGCTTGAGGAAAGAATTGAGGGATTGCGCGCGGGCGCGGACGATTTCATTGCCAAACCGTTTCATGCTTCTGAGTTGATCGCCCGGATTGAAACCGCCGAGCGAATTCTTTCCATCGAAACTCGCGAGGTCACGATTTTTGCGATGGCCCGACTTGCCGAGTCCCGCGATCCCGAAACCGGGGCGCACCTGGAACGTGTGCGAAGCTACTCGCGGCTCCTTGCCCAACACTTGGCCGGGGTTCAGAAATTCAGCGCGGAGATCAACGCGGAGTACACGCGACTCATCTATCTCACCAGCCCTCTCCACGATATCGGCAAAGTTGGAATTCCCGACTGCGTATTGCTCAAACCAGGCCGGCTAAGCGACCGGGAGTTTGAGATCATGAAAACGCATACCACCCTCGGTGCGCAGACGCTTGAAGCGGCGCTAAAGCAGTTTCCGAACGTGAAGTTCCTCCTGATGGCACGGGATATTGCCGCCAGCCATCACGAACGATTCGATGGGACTGGCTACCCGCAAGGCCTCTCCGGCGCATCGATCCCTTTGTGTGCCCGAATTGTCGCGCTCGCCGACGTCTACGACGCCCTGACTTCGAAGCGAGTCTACAAAGACGCAATCAGCCACGATGTGGCACGGGCGATGATTGTTCAGGAGACGGGGTCGCATTTCGATCCCGATGTCGCGAATGCATTCGTGCAGAATGAGGCTCGATTCCTCTCGATCCGAGCGAAGTTCGCCGAAGCCCAGCCGCTTGCCGCCTGACGGCGGATTAATCTGCAATGGGTGCGTAGCGCGCGCACTCGCGATTTTGCAAGGTGTTACGCCATGAAGGGAACGGTACTGGTCGTTGACGACATGCCGATCATCCGCGATCCGATCGCGGCAACACTTTCCGCGGCCGGATACCAGGCGCTGCGCCGGTGATGGGAATCAGGCGCTGGAAATCGTCAGGGCGCAGCCGGTCGATCTCATCCTCCTTGATGTGAATATGCCCGTCATGAATGGGCTTTCGTTACTGCGCGTCCTTCGCGGCACCCCATCGACTTCCGAAATCGCCGTCATCATGCTCAGCAGCGCAGAAGATCGCGACGACATTCTTCAGGCCGCGAAATTGGGAATTCGAGGCTATGTCCTCAAATCTCATTTTTCCCTCAAAGACCTGATGACGCGCGTGACGCAGCATTTTGGATCCGCCACGCCTGCGGTGGCGACGACGGAGTCATCAGCGATTGATTCATCTCCGAATGTGGCTGCAGCGAACTCGAACTCCACGATCACAGCGCCGCCAAGATGCAGTGTGCCGACCAAGCCCGGAGCGATCCCATCGCTCATGAATCGGGAACAGTGCATCGCGCGAGCGAAAGAATCGCTTCATGGACGGACGCTTTCAGGCGTCGTCGCAGAGGTGATTGCCGTTGCGGCTTCTCCGCGCGGCGATGCATCTGATCTGACCTCGCTGATCGCTCGTGATCCGCTCTTGTCCGCACGGGTACTGCAAGTGGCCAACAGCACTGCCTATGCTTCGGCAAGAGGCGTGGTTTCTACACTTCCCGAAGCGGTGCGAAACGTCGGAAGCCGCGTCGTTCGGAATATTGCCGCCGGCTCGGGCGTGTTCGATGCGATGCCTCCGTCCGATTCCGACGGGCTGAACCTGGTTCGCTGCTGGCAGCATGCGTTCGCCGTTGCCACGCTGTGCCAACGTTTTGCCTCCGAGGGCCAGTCAGGACTCGCTTACCTGGTGGGACTGTGCCACGACTTGGGCGAGATCCTCTTCCAGGGACAATTCGCCGACGAATATCGGCAAGTCCTGGAACTACAGCAATTGACCGGTAAGCCGCGCGATGAAATAGAAACGACCGTGTTTGGCATGACCCACGGCGAACTGCTGCAGACCATCGTAACATGCCTTGAACTCCCTACTTCAATCAGCGCCCCGATCCAGGAGTATCACTCGAAAGGAATCACCAGCTCCGCCGGAAGCTCACTGACCCGGCTCCTGCGCGTGGCCGATCTCTATTCGAATGGGATGCTTCTGGCATCCTCCAACCAGTCTCCTCTCCGGCCGATCACCTCCGCGGACACCAGCGCCGTAACCGGGCAGGGAGGCACGCCGGAGGTGGATCGGATTGCAGTGAGAGGCGAAATACTTGGCCTCTCTGCCGCGTTATCCCGTTTTTCCAAAGGACAACAAGCCGAGGCGATGACCGCACCCTACCCTCGCCTTCCGGTGCGTGTCTGGCTGGCGCGATTCGTCGTTGTCTTCCCTCGATCCAATCGAAGCTGCTCTCGAATTGCTTGCCGACCTCAAAACGAGAAATACGCTGCCCAACGCTGGCGAGGCCGCCGAACTTCAGGCAATTGTCGTCGTGGCACGCAACGCGTCAACGGCCGGCTTGACCTCGATCGAGCTGAAAAAGGCCCCCACTCTCCCGGGCGATAAGACAATTCCAATCTTGTGGCTCGCCGGGAAAGTTGATTCCGAGCCGGGCGGCGCTGTCCCGATCCCCTGGCCGGTTCCCATCTCCAAACTAGCTCAGTTCGTCGCCATGGCGGGTGGAGTCGGGCAATGAATGGCTACTGCCGCGAGCCATTTATTATCGATCCATGAACGCACCAGGATTTCTGCATTGGAATTCAAAGCAGCAGACCTCTCGTGCCAGAAAATGGGGCCTTGTCCCGATTTTTGAGCAAATAGGCATCCCGGGGGAGTCAACTCATTTACTTGGGCGGCGCTCACTATCCTGCTGAGAGCACCCTTGCCCATCACTCTGGGCGAAAA
Organism: uncultured Phycisphaerales bacterium; assembly: GCA_963754335.1. GTDB lineage: Bacteria > Planctomycetota > Phycisphaerae > Tepidisphaerales > Tepidisphaeraceae > JBBSDP01. Next base: position 155,190 of record CAVWFQ010000001.1, on the reverse strand, counting down.
GAACCGGATATCCGATCAACCGGAACACCCCATTGACCGACCTTAAAGATGTACACGCGCGACTTGTCTTGACGCGAAAATGGGGAAGGAAAGGCACTGAGGGCTAAAGGATCGTGTCCACGCTGCCGCAGACCTCCGGTTCAAACTCTCCGCCCGACTCCCGTGCGCCGGGGATGGACGAAGATGAACACTCGCTGCTGCGCGAGTTCATCTCCGAAGCTATCGAACACGTCGATTCAGTTGAAGCCGCGGCGCTGCGGCTTGAGTCAAGTCCCGGCGATTCGTCCAGCGTTAACACAATCTTTCGTGGCTTCCACACGATCAAGGGGGGCGCGGGCTTCCTGAGCTTCCCGCAGATCGGCCTGCTGGCGCACGCCGCCGAAGGGGTGCTTGAGGTTGCGCGGCAGGGGCGGCTGACGCTGCACGGACCCACAATGGACCTGGTGCTCGAAGCCGCCGACCGCGTCCGTTCGATGGTGAAGGCGCTCGATCCGCACGAATCGAACGGCGTTAACGACGTCGCGACCGATGAAGCGTGGCTGTCCGATCTCGTGGAACGTCTGGAACGGTGCGCGCGCCTCGAACCGTCGACTTTCTCCGAGTCTGCCCCCAATGCCGCCGAGTTGGAGGTGGCCGATCGCGCGACGCCGGATACGCGCCGTCCGCCGACGTCGGAGGAACCTCTCCCAATCACATTGGATCCCGCCTCGGGCGGGGTTGACGCCGTGGTCAAGATCACCACCGAGCGTCTCGACGCATTGATCAACCTCGTCGGCGAATTGGTGGTGGCGGAGCTGATGGTTCGCGATTCGGTCAGCGAGATGCACGGCGTGCGAGCCGACGGCGGCGATGACGTCGACGCCATGTCTGCCGCCGAGGCCAGGGCCCCACGCCACCTGGCGGACCTGGGACGGATCACGCGGGAGTTGTACGACTTGTCCGTCTCGATGCGGATGGTCCCGATCCATTCGACCTTTCAGAAAATGGCTCGGGCGGCGCGCGACCTGGGCCGCAAGACCGGTAAGGAGCTTGAGCTGCAAGTTCGCGGCGGCGAGACGGAATTGGATCGCAAACTCGTGGAGTCGATCGCCGACCCGCTGATGCATATGGTCCGAAACGCGATCGATCACGGGATCGAGCCGCCGGACGACCGCGCCACCGCCGGCAAGCCGCGCGGGGGTCCTGATCTTCGAGGCGCGGCACGAAGGGGGCGAGATCGTGATCGAGGTGAGCGATGACGGCCGCGGCCTGGACCGCCAGCGCATCGTCCGCAAGGCCGAGGAGGCCGGAATCGCCCAGCCGCTCCAGTCGCTGAGCGACGAAGAGGCGTGGCGACTGATCTTTCACCCTGGCCTTACGACGGCCCTGGAGGTGACCGACGTTTCGGGCCGGGGCGTCGGCATGGACGTCGTGAAGCGGAATGTCGAAGCACTGCGCGGGCGCATCGAGATCCGCTCGTCCCCCAGCGTCGGCACCACGTTCCGCGTGCGGCTGCCGCTGACGCTCGCGGTGATCGACGCGCTCACGATCGGCGTTGGTGACGAGCGCTATCTGATCCCGATCAGCAGCATCGAGGAATGTTTCCTGCCACAGCCCGAGCAGATCCTGGACGCGCCCGGGGTGGGGATGATCTGCATGGTGCGCGGCCGGCCGCTCCCGATGGTCCAACTCCGCGAACTGTTTTGCCATGGCGCGGCGCGCGCCGTCGCCGCAGAACCGAACCCTGCCTGCAACCCGTCCCCTGCGCCCGTCGTCGTTGTCGTTCGCGACGGCCCGCGACGGTGTTGCCTGGGCGTCGATGTGTTGTTCGGACAGCAGCAGGTCGTGCTCAAACCACTCGGCGTCGCCGTTGGCGCAACGCCGGGCATTTCCGGCGGCAGTGTCCTGGGCGATGGGCGCATCAGCCTCGTGCTGGACGTCCCCGGTCTCGTACATCTCGCCGGCGTGCGACGCCTCGCTGTCGCCCACTCGGCCCCGCAAGGAGCAAACCAGTGAACAATCCAACTCCCCCTCTCTCCGCCGCTGCCGGGCAGGCCCTTCGACAGTGCTCAGAACAGGCCCGCCGCGGCGGCAAGCACCTTACGTTTGCCCTCGGCGCCGAGGAATACGGACTGCCGGTCCTGAGGGTGCGTGAAATCATTCGCTACGTCCACGTGACGCCGGTGCCCCAGGCCGCGGCACATGTGAAGGGCGTGATCAACCTGCGCGGGCAGGTGATCGCCGTGACCGATCTGCGGTCTCGGTTTGGGATGGCCTCGGTGGAAACGTCCGAACGGACCTGCATCATCGTGGTGGAGACGGTTCGGGGCTCGCGCATCGCCAAGGCGGGACTTCTGGTGGATTCGGTCTGCGACGTGGTCGACATCTCCGACGAGGAGGTCGAACCCGCGCCGCCGCTCGGCGCCGCCGTTCCCGCGGCATTCATTCGCGGCATTGCCCGCACCGCCGCCGCTCCTGCCGCCGCCGACGTCCAGGGCGCAAGCAACCACGGCTCGGTCAAGGTTCTGCTCGACGTGGACCACCTGTTACTCACTACGGAGGCAGCATGACTCTCACTTTCGGCAAACGGATCGCGCTCGGCTTTGTGGCCGCGGTGGTCATCACCGCGGCGCTGGGCCTCCTCGCCTACTCGCGAATCCAGGTGATCGCCGGCGACAGTCAACGGGTGACGACCGACGCGCTGCCCAGCATCACCACGGGCGCCAAGCTGGAATCCAGCCTTCGGGAGTGTCACGCACTGCTTCTGCAGCAGCTCATCACCGACGATGACACGCAGAAACAAAAGCTCGAACAGCAGATGGACACGCTGCGCCAGACGTCGAATCGGCTGATACAACAATATGAGGCGTTCGTGTCGAGCCCGCGCGAGCGTGAGCTATACAACCGCCTGGTCGACTCCAGTGACGCTTATTGGAAGGGGAGGGAGTCGGCGCTCGCGATAAGCCGTCGGCAGAAGCCCCAGGAGACAATGGCCTTCGTTCAGGGGCAGTTGACCCTCCTCTTCGACTCGATGCGCGCCTCGATCGAAGCGCTCGGCGAATACAACGAAGCAGACGGCATCGCGGCGGGCCAGGAGATAGACGGCGCGGTAGCGCCGCCCGCATGGTCATCCTGGTCGGGCTGGCGGTTGCGGTGCTGTCGGCCACGGTGCTGGGATTCTTCACGTGCCGCTCCATCAAGCGCATTCTGTCTCGCATGGCCGACACACTGGGCGAGGGAAGCGGACAGGTCGCCTCCGCCGCGTCCCAGGTTTCCGGCTCAAGCCAATCACTTGCGCAGGGAGCGAGCGAGCAGGCCACCGCACTGGAGGAAACGACTAGCGCGCTGGAGCAGATGAGTTCGATGACGCGCCGCAACGCCGAGACCGCCCAGCAGGCGGCGCGGCTCGCCGGCGAAGCCAGGGGCGCGGCCGGACGCAGCAACCAGACGATGGGCCGCATGTCCTCGGCGATTGAGGCAATTCTCACGTCGGCAGGCCGGACGGCCAAGATCCTCAAGACGATCGACGAGATCGCATTCCAGACCAACCTGCTGGCCCTTAACGCAGCCGTCGAGGCAGCCCGGGCCGGCGAAGCCGGCAAGGGATTTGCGGTCGTCGCCGACGAGGTCCGTAACCTCGCAATGCGCTCGGCCGGGGCCGCCCGCGAGACCGCGGCGCTGATCGAGGAATCAGTCGGCAATGCCCGCGGCGGCGCGGGAATCTGTGGTGAGGTCGCCAAGTCATTGGAGGAGATCACGGTCGCCGCGGCGCGAGCCAGCGACTTGGTCGAGGAGATCGCGGCGGCGAGCAAGGAGCAAAGCCAGGGGATCCTGCAGGTCAACGTTGCGGTGGTGCAGATGGACAAGGTGACCCAGTCCAACGCTGCCGCCGCCGAGGAGTCTGCCGCGGCCGCCGAGGAACTGGCCGGTCAGGCCGAAAGCCTCAGCGGAGTGGTACACGAGTTGATCCGCCTGGTGGGCGTTTCGGAGCGCATTGCCCCGTTCGATATGCGTCCCCGTGGTCGGCGCCACCCGAAGATCGACGGCAGCGTTCTGCCCAACGGCCGCGCGCAAATAGCGAGCTCCGCGTGTGCGACAGCCCGCGCGGCCCGGCCGGCGACCACTGCATCGAAGATTTTCCCGCTGGACGGTGAGGTCGGCGGCGCGGCCCAGCCAGACTTCAAGGAATTCGATACTGCGGCCTGACCGCCGCCGCGCCGCTATCGGAATCCGAGTTCGGCGCATGACGAACGGAAAGAGACAAAAACATGACGATCACGGTCGGCAAACGGATCATGTTCGGCTTCTCGATCGCGGTTGCGATCACCGCCTCTTTGGCGCACTCGCCTACACGCGTGTGCAGATCATCGCGCGCAACAGCGAGCGGGTGACCGAGGACTGCCTCCCCAGCGCGATGATTGGCGGCAAGATCGAGTCGACGCTGAAGGAGAGCCATGCTCTGTTGCTGGAGCACATCATCTCCGACGACCACGCGGACGAGCAGCGGCTGGAAGCCTCCATGGACCTGCTGCACCGCCAGTCCGACACGTTGCTGCGCGCTTATGAGCCTTTGATTTCGGCGCCGCGCGACCGTGAGGTGTACGATCACGTCGTCGAGGCCAGGGACGCCTACTGGCGGGCGCGTGAACCTGTACTGGTCCTGAGTCGCCAGCAGAAGCAGAAGGAAGCCTACGAAATGGCGCAGGCGGAACTGCGGCCGTTGTTCCAGCGGCTCTGCGCCGCGACGGACGACATGACCGAATACAACAAGGAAGACGCGACCCAGGCCGCGCATGAGATCCAGGCTACCGTTGCCGCGGCTCGGTTCGGCGTGCTTGCGGGAGTCACGATTGCCGTCCTGGCGGCCGCGGCCCTCGGATTTCTCGTTTGCCGCTCGATCAATCGGGTGCTGCGGCGGATGGCGCAGACGCTGGGCGAAAGCAGCTCGCAGGTTGCAGCCGCATCGTCGCAAGTTGCCGGATCGAGCCAGTCACTGGCCCAGGGGGCCGGAGAACAGGCGAGCGCATTGGAGGAGACGACCAGCGCGCTCGAGCAAATGGGGTCGATGGCTACTCAGAACGCCAAGACGGCTCAGCAGGCCGCCCGCATTGCCGGTGACGGGCGCAACGCCGCCGGCCGCGCCGGCCAGGCGATGGGGGACATGTCCTCCGCGATCGACGCGTTCCTCACATCGACGAGCCGGACGGCCAAGATTCTCAAGACGATCGACGAGATTGCGTTTCAGACCAACCTGCTCGCCCTCAACGCCGCCGTCGAGGCGGCCCGGGCCGGCGAGGCGGGCAGGGGATTCGCGGTCGTTGCCGACGAGGTCCGCAACCTCGCGATGCGCTCGGCCGGCGCCGCCCGCGAGACCGCGGCGCTGATCGAGGAGTCGGTCGGCAATGCGCGCAGCGGCGCGGGCATCTGCCGGGAAGTGGCCAAGTCATTGCAGCAAATCGCGGCGGCGAGCAAGGAACAAAGTCAGGGGATCCTGCAGGTCAACGTGGCGGTGGTGCAGATGGACAAGGTGACCCAATCCAACGCCGCCGCGGCCGAGGAGTCTGCCGCGGCAGCCGAAGAACTCGCCGGACAGGCGGAGAGCCTCAGCGGCATCGTCAATGATCTTACGCGGCTGGTTGGCGACGTCTTATCAGCCGACGCTGCCTGATGCGCACCGTCGCACTCGGGCCCCAGCGGCGCGATCCGCCAACGGCCGAGCGCCGCGCGCTGCCGTCCGGCCGCAGACGCCCGAAACGATCGACGCGTCAAAAGTGTTCCCGCTGGACGGCGAGGCGGGCGCATCAGACGCACAGGACTTCCGGGAATTTGACACCGCGGCCTGAGTGCCGCCCTCAGGATGCAGTCCGGCTAATTGTCATACTGAGTCGTCATGTGGCTGCGCCACGCGCGATGCATGAGAAGCAAGAGAATTGTCATCCTGAGGTACTTCGAAGGATCTATGTGGTTCGACTACCACGCAGATCCTTCGGGATACCTCAGGATGACAATCTGGAGACTCCGCGATCGCCGCAATGAGGAGTTACACCCGGAACTTTGAGCAGAACCCGATGGCCGTTTCGCTACCAACCATCACGCCGCCGCAACCGCTGGAACTCGGAGAGCAGGACTTTTTCCGGCTGAGCGAGTTCGTGCGCTCGCACTGCGGCATTCATCTGCACGACGGCAAGCGGGAGCTTGTCCGGGCGCGGCTGGCCGGCCCCGTGAGGACGGGGGGCTTCGGGTCGATCTCCGATTACCTCGATCACGTCCGGGCCGACACCTCCGGGCGGCAACTGACGAGGCTGATCGATTCGCTGAGCACCAACGTCACCGAATTCTTTCGCGAGCCCCGCCACTTCGAGTTTCTCGCCCGGCGGCTGCTGCCTGAGTTGCTGGAGCGCAAGCGAAGGGCGGGGGAGCGCCGCCTCCGTGCCTGGAGCGCCGGCTGCTCGACCGGCGAGGAGCCCTACTCGCTCGCGATGACCCTTCTGGAGGCGCTGGGTCCCGGAACGATTCGCAGTGGGACGTGAAGGTCCTTGCCACCGATATCTCCACGCGCGCCGCTCGCCGTCGCCGAGGCCGGCGTCTACCCGCGCAGCGCCGCCGCAGCGTGCCGCCCCATCATCACGCGACTTTTCTCACGCCGAAGTGGGTGGGCGGGGAAATGATCTTTGCCGTCAATCCGGCCGTGCGCGAGCTGGTCGCATTTCGCCGGCTCAACCTGATTTCCACTTGGCCGTTCAGTGGATCGTTTGATTTCATCTTCTGCCGCAACGTCATGATTTACTTCGACCGCCCGACACAACAGCGTCTGGTCGCGCGGTTTTACGAGCGGGTGGAGCGAGGCGGGATGCTCTTTACCGGCCACGCCGAGTCGTTGACTGGAGTCGAACACACGTTTCGCTATGTCGAACCCACGATTTACGCGCGCTGAGGTGGCCAGGAATATGCAAACATGGGATTGCACAACAGACTCCGCCGCCAATCCGGCCACCAAGTGGGCGGCGCCGATACCCCGGCGCATCCGCGTCCTGATCGTTGACGACTCCGCGCTCGTTCGGCAAGCGCTCACCCGCATCCTCTCGCGCGACCCGGACATCGAGGTCGTCGGCACCGCGGCCGACCCTTACGTGGCGCGGGATAAAATGGTGCAGCTCAATCCAGACGTGCTCACACTCGACGTCGAGATGCCCCGAATGGACGGGATCACATTCCTCAAGCGCCTCATGGTGCACCGTCCTACTCCAGTCGTCATCCTCAGCGGCATCACCGCCAGCGGCACGCGCACGGCCATTGAGGCGCTGGCCGCAGGCGCGGTCGAAGTGCTGGAAAAGCCCGGCCCATCCTTCGGACTCTCGGAAATGGCGCCGCGACTGGTGGCGGCCGTGAAGGCCGCGGCGGCAACGCGCTCGGTGGCGTTTGCGGCGCGGCGACCGCGACCGCCAAGCCAATACGAGCTGCCACCGCCACACGGCAGGCGTGGCGATTTTCCGATGAAGTGGTGCTGGCGCTGGGCGCCTCGACCGGCGGCGTGGACGCGCTGACTCGCGTGCTCGCGGCCCTGCCGGCGGAGGCGCCGCCAATCCTGGTCGTGCAGCACATGCCTTCCCGCTTCACCACTTCGTTCGCCGAGCGGCTCGCCACAACCTGCCGGCTCGAAGTGAAGGAAGCGGCCGATGGTGACGCAGCGCGAATCGGCCGCGTGCTGATCGCGCCTGGCGGTCGACACATGCGCCTGAGCCGCAACGCGGCCGGCGGGTACCAAGTCCGCGTTTCCGACGAGCCGCCGGTGTCGCACCAGCGCCCCAGCGTTGACGTCCTGTTCGACTCCGTTGCGGAGCACGCCGGCGGCGCCGGGGTGGCGGCGATTCTCACGGGCATGGGCGACGACGGCGCCGCAGGATTGTGGCAGGTCCGGCAGGCCGGCGGCGCGACAATTGCGCAGGATCGGGCGAGCTGCGTGGTCTTCGGGATGCCCGCGGCCGCGATCGCCCGGGGGGCTGCCCAGCAGGTCTTGCCGCTCGACGAGATCGCCGATCACCTGATGGAGCTTGCGTCCCGGCGGGAGCGCGCGGGCTCTTCCGTCGCTGCTGCAGGGGGGTTATCCAAATGAGCGTTCGACAAAAGGTATTGATTATCGAGGATTCGCGGACGGTTCACGCGTTCCTGCGCACGCATCTCAAGGACGAACCGGTCGAGCTCATCGCCGCCCGAGACGGCGGCCAGGGGCTGGAGCTGGCGCGCACCCAAAGCCCGGACGTGATTCTGCTGGACGTGGAGATGCCCGGCCTCGACGGTTTCGAGGTATGCCGCCGCCTTAAGGCCGACGCCGCCACGCGGGTGATCCCGGTGATTTTCCTGACCGGCGCCTCCTCCACCGAACGCAAGATCGAAGGCCTCAACCTCGGCGCCGCCGACTACGTCACCAAGCCGTTCGACCCGGCTGAATTGCGCACGCAGGTGCGCGGCGCCCTGCGGACAAAATACCTGCTGGACCTGCTGGCCCAGAAGGCACAGGTGGACGGATTGACCGGGCTTTGGAACCGCGCCTACTTCGACCAGCGCCTGGCAACGGAAGTGTCAACTGTGCTTCGGCACGGCTCCCCGCTCTCGTGCGTCATGCTTGACGTCGATCACTTCAAATCGATTAACGACCGTTTCGGTCACCCCTGCGGCGACGAGGTGTTGCGGTTCCTCGGACGTGTCCTGCTGGAACAGTGCCGCGCGGAGGATGTGGTCTGCCGCTATGGCGGCGAGGAATTTGCGATTCTCGCTCCGACCGTGGACGGAGCCGGCGCTGCCATCCTGGCCGAACGTCTGCGGGCCGCGATCGCCGCCGCCTCGTTCACCCGCGCCGGCATGGCGGTGCCGTTGACGTGCAGCTTCGGCGTGGCCGACACGACCAGCGGCGTGGAGCGGTTGCTCGAGCAGGCCGACCGGGCCCTCTATCGGGCCAAACAGGCTGGACGCAACCGGGTCGAACGGGCCCAGGTCTTTCGAGAAACGATCGAATCTCACAGTTGACAAGCTCGTTGGTATAAATCCTGCAGGAGGATGGGCGGCGCTCGCCCAGACGCAGCGATCGCCATGCCTGTCACTCCATTGACAATCTGGACTATCGGGCATTCCACCCGATCGAACGAGGAGTTCATCCAACTCCTTCGTGAACATCAAATCGAGAGATTGGTAGATGGGCGCCTCTCAAACGCATCGTTAAACACGGATTCGCTTTTTCAGGAGACCCAGCCGCCGGGTGATCGGTGAGCCTTCTGAAGTTTTGGCCGAGGATCAAGTATGCGATGGCTCGGAATCGGTTTGGGATGCGTTGCAGTTTATGCGCTAATCGCGCCGGTTTGCGCACAGACCGCTTCGACGGGTGGGCGCAGTTGAGGTTAAGAGCTTTCAACTGGAGAGGCCAATCGCGCGTGCCGGGCGGGTCGTTCCCATTGCGGCGACCGTCATCAATCAGGGCGCAGTCGACGCGACAGTCACGACGAAGTTGATCATGCCGAGCCACGTGCGGCTGGTGTCCGGACAGGCCGATGGCAACCTGCAAATCCCGGCCGGGATGGAGAAGCGGCTGATTTGGGAGATCGAGGCCGATGGGGAGCTGGCAGATCTGCTTACACTCCACATCGGACGCCCGGGTGAGCCTCCCGCAAGCGTGACGCTGTCGGTGAACTTCCTGCCGGAGGTGAAGATTGAGAAATTGCCGTATATCCCCGAGCCCGTGCCGGTGAAGACGAGCATTCTGATCGGCGCGCAGGATTGCCCGATTTGGGAGTCGGAGCACGCGGAACTATGGAAGCAGGTGATCCGGCATCCCGAGCGTACGCCGGCGCTCGGGCTGTATGACCAGAAAAGTCCCGAAATTGCCGATTGGGAGACCAAGTGGGCCGTCGAGCATGGCATTTCATATTTCGTCTACTGCTGGTACCGCACGACGCAGGGCGGCCCGGTGACAACGCAGTTCAGCTCCGCAATTCACGATGCGCTCTTTAAGTCCCGGTTCGTGGACAAGATGAAGTTCACGATCATGTGGGAAAACCAGAACCGCGGAAAGGCCGGGGTCTCCGATGAGAAGGACCTGATGGACAACCTGCTTCCCTTCTGGATGACCAATTATTTCCTGCACCCGAGCTATCTCAAGATCGATAATAAGCCGCTGCTTTTCATCTATCGTCCGGAGTTTCTGGTACAGGACCTGGGGAGTGTTGAAAACGTGCATCGCGCATTCGAACGAATGCGGCAGGCCTGTCGCGACCGCGGCTTCGCCGGGCTCTACCTCCTGGGCGAATACCGCGGAACCGATCCGGCGCAACTCAAGCTCATGAAGAGCCTGGGGTTGGACTACACCTTCGCGTATTGCTGGCCCGTGGCGAACAATCCGACGCCGCAACGGGCGATCGAAGCGCAGATGAGCTTCATCCGCCGAACGGCCGAGCTGAACATCCTGCCCGAGATCGTGAATGTCACCCAGGGCTGGAGTGGCTGGAACGATGAGGGGACGATCTGGAGAATTCCCCCGAAAAATTACCAAACGCTCCTGACCCAGGCGAAGCAGTTCATCGCGACGTTGCCGAAAGATCAACTGGGGAGCAAGACGCTGTTGCTCGACAACTGGAACGAATGGAGCGAGGGGCACTACCTCGCGCCGCATCGCGAATACGGGTTTGGGTATCTGGATGCGGTGCGAAAGGTCTTTTCCAACGCCCCCGCCGAACATCGTGACTTGATCCCTGAAGATATTGGGATGGGTCCGTATGACGCAGGCACGGTGAAAAGGTAAGAACCACCATTGAGCCGAACCGCTCCGCAGCAGCTTTGCGAACGCACGGTGGCGAAACCGAAGCGAGCGCCCCGCGACGAATTTCCCATCCGAGGGACGATCGGCACGCCGACCACCTTCTGCAATTCGCGACCGAAGAAATATCCAACGCCGGTAAAGCCGCGCACGCTCTCCGGCGAGCACGCCTTCCAGTTGCCGCCTCGGTCATACTCCGGCTTGTCCGACGGTGCGCCGAGAACGGAATAAAGCCGCATCGTCGGGTAGTTGGCGTCAGCCATTTCCTTCGCCCCGTTGGTCACGCTCTCGATTCTGAACACCATGTTCAACTGACCCGAGCAGACCCACACTTCGCCTACAAGAATGTCTTTGAGCGTGACCTTGTCGCTTCCCGCCACCGTGAGATCGGCCGGCGTGGCGCTGGCGGTCAGCGGTTTGAGCTTCGCCGACCATTTGCCCGTGCTGTCGGCGGTGGTCTCCTCGTTGTCCGCGCCAAAAGTGACGGTGATTTTCTCGCCGCTATCGGCCGTTCCCCAGATGGGGGACCGGGATGCCCTGTTGCAGCACCATGTGATCGGAAATGACGCCGGGCAGCTTGATCTTCGCCTGCAATCCGACGGCGATTAACGCCGCCGCCAGAAAACAAACGAGGCCGATGGACGAATCGCGCGACGACTTTGCATAGAGGTTGAGTTCCCTGAAATTCCTGGCAACGACGAGACGGCAGGTTGAATTGTTGGTATGTGCCCGCAATTGACGGGGAAAATCAGCAAACCAAGAATAATCCGAAATGGGCAGGGTGGGAATCGAACCCACGACACATGGATTTTCAGTCCCTAAGAAACCGCGTTTATCGCCTCGAAAACGAATTCTATGTGGAACCAAGATACGCCGAAATCCACTGGAGAACAATGGGAACCTGTGTCGGACACAGGTTCCATGGGGAAGGGCGGCCATCAGGATCGAACAGAATCGGAGCGGAAAAGTTAGGATTACGATGGGGTGAATGGAGTGACACGGTCATTCCGATTCTTTGACAACCAGGCGAACCGACCCATTTGCATCCCTTTGAAGCCGCCACAATACGCCGGCGCCCGCGATCTCCTTCGTCAATCGCCACCATAAGTTATTAAATGCTTTTAACGACAGTGGGAAGGGCTTCCCGTCGCTGAGACGCAGTCTGAGTTCGTCTATCCGAACATACTCGGAGCGGCTCTGTGTCCCTCCCTCGGAATAATTCATTCTGCCGGAAATCAGACCGATCAGAAGGGATAACTGAGGTGGAAGTACCACACACGTGCCATTGATAGTCACCCGGTGCTTACTCTTGGATATCTGCTCGATGTGAAAGGTGTCGATTCCCGAATCGGCTGTCTTCAGCCATCGCTCTGATTTTGACAGCTCGTTTTTTTCGCAGCGGCGTCGCACGGCTGGTTGTGTGGTGTCGGTCTCGGTCGTCGGATGCCCGGTGCCTTCGAAAAGGATTAGTTCCCACCGATCGAGTATCAACTCCGCGCGGTCCAATGCTTTGCGGATTGTCGATACGGATTTTTGGAACTGTTTCCGCGGGAAACATACAAGATCGTGATTTGGCGGATGATGACCCATGGTCAGCCTCCTGAGTTTCCCATCTCCAGTGACGGTGAAAGAAGAACGTCGTAACCGCCTGGATGACCTGGCGTAGTGTTAAATCGCTCACTGGGCGACGCGTTGGTTGGCAGCCCCGACAATCTCCCGTTCCGGACTCGATGGTTGCGTTCAGGAAGATTCGCGCTCAAGTACGTTTCGAGTTCGGCGATCCAACGTTCTCGAAGTTCTGAGATTTCGTTCATTCGAGTGCTCCCAGCGCGGTAATCATCTCCCGCCGCTTAATCAATCCTCGGGTTCATAGGCTGGGGGTCTCGCCGTTCGTTTTTAAATTTATTTTTGTACTTCCCCCCGAAACGTCTTAGCTGGGCTTGTGTTTGTGTCGGACGAGCCAACGACGATTCGCGGCCGCAATCGGAGTTGGCTTTGATCCGGTGTTCTTAACTCAACCCCTGTTCGGAGGACTAGACATGTTTTTCATCATCAGTCTCTTGCGTCGTTCCATCCGTCTTATGGGTTTTGGCGGCATTCTCGCCATGGTCGTCATCTATCTGATGGCGACGACACCCGAGGTAGCGCAACGCATGCGTAATGCCGTCGAGCGTGCCTCGTCGGCCTTCCATTTCTGGTCGGAATCTTCAGATCTGCAAAACGCGAAGCAGAAACTCGCCGAATCAAGCGTTGCGGTTCAGGATCTGAAGGCGAATCGCGAAACTTTGCTGACGCAGCTCGCAGCGCTTCAGTCGCGCCACTCGCAACTGATCGAGCGCCTTGCGACTCAACGCCGCCAGCTCGGCCAACGCTTGCTGAGCGATGGTTCAGCAGAGCCGTTGTCCGGCGTCGTCGATGGTCTGGACAAATATCGCCACCTCGCGGCATCTGTCGCCCGTATCGAGGCGGCAATTGACGAAGGCTCGCAGTCCGTCGGCCAGCTCGATTCAAAGATCGCCGCCGCAGAGAACGCCAACGACGACGCCGAAATCCGTGTTGCCAGTCGCGAGGTTATCTTCGTGGCGCGTGATGCGCTTGCCCGCGGCGACAATCTCCTGCAGTCCACCACCGGAGAGGAGCAATAGGCGGATTCGATAGTCCCAGGCAGCTCATCGTCCGAAAGGGCGGTGAGCTGCCCAGGCGGCTGATTCGCGGCCGCAATCGGAGTTGGCTTTGTCCATCTGATCATTAGATACCCTTACTTGGAGACTCAAATGAAGCTCGCACTGTACATGATGGTTCTGTCATCTGTGTTTGCAATGAATCGTCTTGGCGTCCCCCAGCGTCATCGCCTAGCAAATGACGAGTCGGTTGCTTTCCGGGCCGAAGCCTCCGCGGAGGCGTCTGCCCCAGTCTCGGATAAGACAACGCGACTGCCGCTAGACGGGATCTTTTTCCCAAGTGGATATCAGGGTGACATTGGCGAAATCAAGTTTAGCCAGCAGGACAAGACTTGCTACAAGGAGAACCAGCCCTACATGCGCTTTGAATATCGGGCGGCATCGGGGAAATTGGGATGGGCGGCCGTATCGTTCCAATCCAATACGGCCTGGGGCGAGAAAAAGGGCCGCGACTTGAGCGCCAATCACTTTCATCGCATCCACTTTGCCGCCCGCGGGCTAAACGGTGGCGAAAAGGTCATCTTTACCAGTGGCGGCGGCACGCCGGAGGATGCCAAGCACCCAGCGAGCTACGCCGAGCGCAGCTTGGGCACCGTTAGCCTCACAACCGAGTGGAAGGAGTTCAGCATTGAAATCGGACAGGATGCTGACTGGCACAATGTGCTTACCGCGCTGACCTGGTCCACGAATCAAGAATTAAATCCAGACGGTGCAGTGTTTTATATTGCGGACGCGGCCTTCGAATAGGCTCATCAGTCGTCCTAGTCCCCGAGGCAGCTCATCGTTCGGAAGAACGGTGGGCTGTCTTCGTTTTTATTTGCCCCATATGCTACCGAATAAGGCATCCGAACATCTGCGGTGGTTACGAACTGAGACTTAACCCCGACATCCAGCTGAAGTTATGCATGCAAACGTTTTCAACTAAGAGCAGACAACCGTGACCGTATTAACGCGATTTTTCCTCGGAAGATGGTGACGCCGAAAAACTGACGGCAAAAATTTTTCGCCGGCCGATTTTTCCTCCCGACCAGTCCATCTGGGCATCTTTAGGTGGTGAAAGACGTACTGACCAGTCGCGGCGACTTCTAACGGTCGCGTATGACAATCGAACAAAATTCCGTTATAAGCCACGCTCTCGCCGTGACACTTTCGCTCGCAGAGTCGGTGCGGGAAGGACGGGTGGGATTTCAGTCCCCAAAGGTCATCGGGGCAAGGAGCCGCCAAGTGAGCGAGGCAGAACCGTTACTCCCAGACGACAAATTCACACCATGGGCGGAGCGCGAGGCGCTTAGGTGTCTTCGCCGTTTGCAGTTGCCATATTACCACATAGATGACGTTGTTCAGCATGGCCGCCTGCAACTTTCCAAAAAGTATGCGAAAGCCCCTGGCAAGCTTCCAACCGAGTTCCATCAGCGAAACTACGTAAGAGAGATAATGCGGAACAAATGCCTCGCCCTGTGCGGGAAGAAACGGGTTGGAGGATATAAATCATTTGGAAGAAAACTAATTAGCCATTTACGGGACATGCCACAATCATATAGCGATGCGATTATCCATCGCTTTTTTTCCCACCTTCCTGAAATCCGTGCTTATCTGGAAGACGGCAAAGCGAACAGACGGCCAAACGGAGCGTTCAGCAGAAAACTCGCAGCCGCGCTGGTTGGAGACCAATTCACCGCCCCCGCCAAGGACAGCAAAAAGACGCCAAAGAACGTCGGCAAAAGGACACTTACCAACATCCAGGGAATCGCGGATCAGCTCGGGATGGATCCCGAAGAGGTGCTATGGATCTGCCAAGATTTTGAGAATATATGGGCTCGTCGTGCGGCGCCCTTCAAATCGACAAAGAGTCTTCAATTCATTGGGGACGTGCCCGAAGTGCCCGCAGCCGAGACGGCGGGCGAGCCCGATGATGGGCTGATCACTGCAGGAAAAATCCTACTAGGCGCTTTCCGGTCAGGAGCAGAGCCACGAGCGTGATTGTCGAGTTCTTTTATAAGCTTTTGAGGACTAATCCGGAGTTTCAGGAGCTGCTTCGCGATCGCCCACTAGAGCGGCTGCCCGCCAAATCTGTAACCTGATGTTCCTGAGCTACGCCGCCGTGGCCCGCCTAACTAAAGAGTTGAAAAAGCATCGGAGCAAACGTTTCTCAACCTACGACGAGCTTAGCCAACTACTCAAGATCAAAACTCAAAGAGCGTGCCGGATTTGCGAGTCTTACGATGCACGCGTTCTCCGCGGCCTAGACGATCTCGAATAATTCGTGTCCTTGATCGGAGGTGTTCAGTGGCCGAGATGAACGATAACAACCTTGGTAAACGGGAGGAGTCGACCCAAGCAAGCGCAAGGAAGTTGAGGGTCGAAAACGCCAAACGGTTGGCGGAGTTGGCTGGCTATCGCCTTTCGATGCGCAGAGGAGCGAAACCGTGATGGCAACCTCGTGACGCGAGAACAGTTAGTACGTCGCTCCGATCTGGCGTTATGGATCTGCGTAGCATTAATGGTCGGGCTGACTTCCGGGTGCGTTGTAACGGCCAAGGCATATTACCGCACATGGGCGATGCTACTTGGGCAGGCTGACCGCTGGATTAGCCTCCAGAACGCAGAACTACTCAACGCGATAGGTGCGGGCGTCGTTCTCTTCGTCTTAATCTCCGTACTAGCGGTCTTTACGCGCGAACGAACGAGATTGATTACGTCGGCATTCTTTGTCTTTGTGGGATTGGGCGGCGTGACTACAGGCGTCTGGGTCTACGCCGGCATGCAACGTGACGCAGTATCCAAAAGAATTGGAGACGATCTGGCCGGCGAGAAAATGGATCTCCTACGAGCCGACGGAGCTCAAGCCCGGCGATCGGAACGCTCGCCAGCCGTCTTTAGAGCATATGAAGAGGGAGCTCAAGATCGTGCATGGCGGCGGGTTTGATGGTCTCGTAACATTCTCTGGATTCAGCGAAGGATTCGGCGAATCGCTACTACAAGCGGCTCACGACGCAGGGTTTAAGAAAGTCATCGTCGGTATCCACATCGACCGACCGGAGCAATTGGGTGGTCAAATTCACAAACCGCAGGATGCAATGGATCGAATCGCCCAATTCGAGAAATCTAATCCAGATAATATTGTCGTCGGCTACTGCCTTGGTCACAATACAAGTTATCAGGTGCCGCTTGATCAGTTATGGGCATGGATGGACGAATTACGCGGGCTCACCGGAAAACCAGTTACCACCACATTCAATCTTTCATCATACCTTGGAGTGCGCGGCGAACGGATAAGAAAGACAGGCGACTACTATTTTCCTGATATCCAAGCGGGATGGCAGCAAGGCTGCTCCCCCGACTTAGCCATCGATCGGACGCGCCATGCGATCGATCAGATCGCCGAGTTGCGCGACAAGCCGGTACTCATGAAGATGGTGTCGTATCCGAGCGACGGCGGGCCCGGCCTGAGTGAAGATAATCAGGCTGAGTTTTATACGCAATTGATTCGCGATACCTACCTGCCGCCGGGCTGTCAGCTTGCGATCTTTTCCGCGTACGATCTCCCTTATAAATCGGAGAACATGCAGAACAATGGTGATGCAGGGACGACACAGCCGACATCGCAGCCGGCCATTTCGCCCTTTGCCAGATCCGAAGTCCACGTCGGGCTGATTACGGCGCCTGTATACGACAAGACGACCGGAATGCTTGAGAAAGAAGGCAACCCAAAGAAGGCGTTCGGCATTGTGTCTTCTGATCTCTGGCCGATCAACAAGCGACCGTGAACATCTCTCAGGTTATGGAGAGTTAACGAGCCAGGATTAAGAACGAGGAATATCCATGAATTGCCGAAACGCAGCGGAAATCACGATCGCTGGCGCGATTGTCTGGTTGACGGCCGCCTTATTGTCGGGTTGTGCATGTCAGTCGGGCGGCGGGAGTAAGCGGGCCGTTTCGATTCCCACCGGACCGATTACTGATCCCGTGCATGAGGGGTTGGATTATCTGGCCCGCGAGCAGGACGTTTTTCACAATCAGACGGTCGTGTATGCGGGTTTGGAAGCAGGCGGCGAGCGCTTCATCCCATCGGGTTGGATGCACGGGCGCGGCTCTCAGATGCGAAAGATCTGGGATCGGGAAGACCTGGAGAATTTTAGTGTCACGCATGTGGCTGACGAGGCCATGCATGGGCCTTCATGCATGCGCATTCACTACAAGAAAGCGCGTTTTTCCGATGAGAATGTGACGCTCGGTTTTCAGTTCGTCGAACGCAACTGGACAATGCGAGGCATGGACTTGACGGGCGCGACAAGTATCACCTGGTACGCCAAGGGAAAAACAGGTAACGAACTCGTCACGTTCAGCATTGGGTCCAATGGACAGCAGGACAGTTGTCGTGTGTGGCAGATGTTTCAATTGTCGCGAGACTGGCAGCCACATCAACTCTGTCTGAAGGGAAAGGATTTGTCGAGCATCGCAACGGGCTTCACCATTGGCATCTCAGCCGAAGATAATCCAAGCGGGTGTGAGCTTTTCGTCCAGGACATCACAATCGATCATCCGTGGCTGAGCGAGCCGCGGCTGATCCGCAGCTACGATGTAGGTCCAGCTCCGCTGACGGAACGATTTTTCCTTCGCAACTGCTCTTACATTTATGACAACAGCGTCTGCGGGGCGGCATTCCTCAGCAGTCCGAACAAGCAGGATTGGCACCGTGCTCGGCTGATCGCTGACGCATTCGTCGAACTGCGCGAAAGGATATAGGCAATGGCGACGACGGAATTCTTCGGCTGCGCAATGCGTATAGCTGCGGACCTCCCTTGGCTATCTATAACATCGCTCCAGGAAAGTGGAAGGAAGTACCGCGCGTCTCAGGTCAACTCAATCGTGGTGGACGCGATGATCCGGATCCCGCCAAGACGCCATGGGAACTCGACGAGTACGCAATGGGGACGGACAGCGGCAATATGGCATGGGGGTGCCTTCTGCTGTTGAACTGCTACGATCGTTTCGATGATCCGAAATTTGCGCATGAACGTGCCGACTGGCTCGACACGGTCAAGCTGCTTGTCCCAATGGGTTATCGTCAACTGCTCGGGTAACGCGCTGGGGAAAGGATTTACAGGTGGCGTTGAATGGGAGGCAAAAACAAACACCCGAACTCCAGTCAGTTGGTCGAGCACGGAGCACAACATCGATCTCGCCGCGGTCTTCAGGCGATTGCGGCAAATCGCTGAGAAAGAACAGAATGCCCAGGAGACACGGAAATGGAAGAACGCCGAAGACCGAGCAGAAGCTTTCGTGGAGTGGGCGTTGGGGAAAGACACCGGCGTTAATCGTCTCGTGACTGGAACAATCCCGGGCACGACTCAACCGGCGATAAACCCCAAGCCGTTGGACGTAAATTCGTGGGCAGTACTGGCCTTTCCGGAGCTGGCCACTCGTTATTCTCTCGGCCTCGAATGGGGAGCGCGTCGGCCGCCCGAGTCCGGCGCGTGTTATTGCCAGGCCGGGAAACTCTGGGGTTTTGGGTTTAGTTCAGTCACTGCTAAAGACCAGCTCTGGCCCGAGGGAATGGCGCATGTCGCGCTGGCGCGAAGGGCATTGGGGCAGGAAGCAGAGGCGAACGCAATCATCGAGCAACTCACCGAAATCCAAAAGATTCAGGCGGGTACGAGTGCGGAAGAGCGTGGTGCGCTCCCCAGTGCCTACCCGACACTTGTTAAGACCGGATATTTGACACCCCTGATTGTCTATGAACGCCGTTTCGGAGGCCATGCAGGGGCGACGGCTTGGATGATTTTGGCAAGAACCGGCTATGACCCATATCTCGGAAAGTTTGTGAAAGCGGACATTAACACCGCAGCAGCGGGGCAAACCAAACCATAGGTATCTCCAATGATGAATTCAATGAAAGCAGTTGCATTGACATTGATCGCGTCTGTTCTGATTCCAGCCTACAGTTCTGGCGACGAGAATCCATATGCCCTGACGACCGATCCGCCGGCGTATCTGGACGAGTGCCCAAGCCAGGCTCCCTGGAAGACTATTTCACAGTCGCGGGAAACTTCGATCTGTCCTGGCGTGCTACGCAATTCTATAACCATCAGGACACGCTGCTCGCCGAGATGGATAGCCGACTTGAGCTCTGGCCTACCGGCCGCCAATCGTTCACATGGGGTCCGTATCTGAGGATTGCCGGAAACGCAAGCGATCGGTCCGATCGGTTTTTCGAAAATGTCTGGCTTGCCGAGCCAGGCAGCGGCGGGCTGCAATGCTATCCGTTCAGGTTCGACTATTTTCGAGAACCCGGGAATTTAGTTGGCGAAATTTTTGGAGCGCTGCGCCTTTTTGGAGAATACAACATCGTCCATTACCGCGGCTCGGAGGACTTCTGGCGGCCAAACAGGAACATCCGCGCCGGAATCGAGGAGTACGTTCAGCGTTACGTCAATGACACTCACAAACCGTATTGGTTTGAGGTCTACGGCGGGCTCATTTGGCAAAGCACCCAGGAATTCAACGCGACTGCCGTCATCTTTTCACAATCAGTTCGCGCCGGCGTGCGCCTTCCGAACGCCGGGATCGTTTCCTGCTTTACTCCTTACTTGGCGATCGAAAACAGCTTGGCTGACCACCCCGATGAATTCTACAACAACGCTCTAATGCTCGGCGCAGGAGTGCGCTTCGCACCGGACCTCAGCACACTCCCGCCTGAGTGGAGATTTCTCAACAGATTCTTTTTATACGCAGAATACGACATTGCAGCGCGTTACTGGGATCGCGATGCGCCGTCACGAGCGATTCCCGGCAACGGCGTGACGCCATTCACACCGGCCACTCCGTCGTACGACTGGCAGGTCGGAATTCAGTTTTCAATTGGAGATTTCTGGCATTGATAATGCGAAAAATAGGAGGCCCTTTATGAAACGCAGGTTTGAACCAACTGTTGAAATTCTTGAAGGACGTTGTCTACTATCGGCGACAACATATTTACAGAACTCTGAAAACCAGTTCACATCGACGACCGATGTGTATACTGACGGCGGTGCCGCCGGCAACCACTTTCTCTATCCCGCCGAGATATCCATGCCGGCTCTGGCGATGCTTCTGCCGCGACAATCGACGAGTATTGGTCCGGTCAGGGTAGCGCGACGGGCGCGCTTCCTCAATCGGGGCAGACAGCTATCAAGTGCACCTTCAGCAGCCTTAGCGACGGAAACTTCGGAGGGTTTATCTTTCAAAACGGCGTCCTCAATGCCGGAGCAACTGCGCCGACGTATAACTTTGGAACGGTTCCCAACGCCGGCCTGAATCTTACTGGGGCCACGACGCTGACGTGGTGGGCGCGGGGTGATGTAGGTGGCGAGCAGGTTCAATTCTTCGCATTGGGTGTTGGTCGCGACAGTACGACGGGTGTACCGACCTCGCCTTATCCGGATTCGTCTCCGAAGGTAAGCACGCCGGTCATAACACTCAGCACCACTTGGCAACCTTTCACGCTGAGTCTGACGGGATTAGACCTATCAAATGTTCTTGGCGGATTTGGATGGGTCTGCGTATCACAAGCGGCGCCGACTGTCCAATTCTACTTGGACCAGATTCAATATAATGTTTCTCCCCCAGCGTCGCAACCACATCTTCTCGCTAGTTTTCAAACGGAAAACAGCGGAGAGCAATTTGACGAGGTAATGCGGTCAACTGCATACACGTACGACAACGATTTAGCATGTATCAGTCTGCTGAAGAGCGGCGATACGGCTGATGCGACTCAGATTGCTGATTCACTCGTCTACGCCACGCAAAATGACCCCTATTACACGGACGGACGGATTCGCAATTCTTACGAGGCAGGCGATCTGGTCGTGCCGCCCGGCTGGACACCCAATGGCAAGGTCGCGACAGTGCGTACGGCCGGATGGTATGACCCGACATCGCAGACTTTTATGACGAACCCCTCGCAGATGGGGACGTCGACTGGGACGGTCGGATGGACGATGTTGGCTCTCGAGAGAGCCTACCAGGCGACGAATAATCAAACTTATCTCTCAACCGCCGAGGAGTTGGGAAAGTGGGCAGTGAAGAACTGTCGCGGATCGGGGTCGGGTTATACCGCTGGCACCATTGGCCCCGACCCGGGATCGAAACTGAAGTTCAAATCGACCGAAGAGAATATCGACATGTACGTTGCGGACAAGCTTCTCTTTGAGATCACGCACGTTAAGGCATGGAATAGCGATGCGACCTCGGCCTATACCTTCGCGATGAGTATGCTGAACAAGTCGAAGAAGGGGCCCGATTTCTTCTGGGGCGGGACCAACGCCGATGGAAAGGGGATCGCCAAAGGAGTTATCCCGCTCGACGTCCAGGCGCTTGCCATCATGGCCTTTGGAATAAAGAACAAGGCGATCAATTCGAGCCTTACTTTTGGGGATACGAACATCAATAGCGGATCGGGTTATGCGTTTTCGAATGCCGATACCAGCGGCGTATGGACGGATGGAACTGCCATGATGTCCGTGGCGAAGGGGTTAGTTGGGAACACTGCGGCCTCGCAATCGCTGCTCGGATATCTCCACAGCATCCAGTCGGCCGACGGAGGATTGGTCGAGGCGACGAAGGATAATCTCGGAACGGGATACGACGCATCGGTGGGGCAACCGTTTAACCTTTTTTCGCGAGAGGCCATCTCGTCCAGCTCGTGGCTGACTTTCGCAGAGATGGGCTACAACCCGTTGGCAGTCTGAAAAGGCGACCCGCGAAAAAGAGACCATGACGCGAATCGCTTCCCTTGCCTAAACCATGCGAGGTTCTATGCGCGGACAAAAGAAAAGGGCAAACCAGGTCCGTCGCGAATGCCGGATCGAGTTTCTCGAGTCGCGTCAACTGCTCACTTCCGTTTACTGGGACGGCGGCGGCGACCAGGTGAGCTGGTCTTCGCCGATGAACTGGTCAACACACCAAGTACCCGGCCCCGGAGATGATGTCACGATCAACGCATCCGGCACTCAGGCAATTGTGTTTGATTCCACCGCCGGCAATTCGACGATCAACAGTCTGACCGTCGCGGCCCCCCTGCAGTTATCGGGAGGTTCACTGACGGTTTCCTCGACTCTTACCGTGAACTCGGTAGTAACGGTCAATGGCGGCGCCTTGACCGCGAACAAATTGGCGGTCGAGTCGGGTGCCACATTCGTTTTGGACTCAACCGCGAGAGTTGGCTCCTTGGAGGTGGATAGCGGCGGAATAGTCACCCACGACGCCGGGAATCCCGGGTTTGATCTGCAGGTAAGCGGAGATGCGACAATCGATTCAGGCGGCCAGATTAACGCCGACGGTAAAGGCTATGGCCAGGCGATGGGTCCCGGGGCCGGCATCGATGGCGGCGTGGTCGGAATTGCCAGTGGCGCCGGCTATGGGGCCAGTGGAGGGGCCGGATCTTCGGGAGGGCCGGAGGCTGGCATTGCCTATGGGAGCGACACGGATCCAG
The DNA here is from genome assembly GCA_963754335.1 of uncultured Phycisphaerales bacterium. Classification (GTDB taxonomy): domain Bacteria; phylum Planctomycetota; class Phycisphaerae; order Tepidisphaerales; family Tepidisphaeraceae; genus JBBSDP01. The sequence continues at coordinate 132,254 of CAVWFQ010000001.1, read as the reverse complement.
TGAATCTGGGAAGCGGAGGCGGCGGATCGGGAGGGCCGTACGTCTACGACGCCGGTGGCGGAGGGGGCGGTTTGATCCACCTCGAAATTGGAGGGTCCCTTACCGTTGATGGATCAATCAGCGCAGACGGACTGAAAGGACCGGAAGATTCATACTATGTAACGGCCGGCGGCGGCGGCTCCGGGGGAACGATTTACATCATGGCCAACTCCCTTGCGGGAACGGGGACCATTACGGCCACCGGCGGAAATGCCGACCGAGGCGGAGGAGGCGGAGGAGGTCGCATTGCCGTCTACTTCACCAACGATACTTTCACCGGCAATTTCAACGTATCCGGGGGAGCCGCGCAGAATCCTGGCGGCCTCGGTACGCTCTATTCGTCCCAGACGCCGTCACCTCCACCATCCAGCGGAATCGTCACTTGGACCGGAGCAGGCGACGGTGTCCGATGGGAACAGCCGCTCAACTGGTCGACGCACCAGGTCCCCGGTCCGAATAACGACGTGGTGATCAACGCCGCAACCGATCCCACTATCGAGATCGCCGCATCTTCCGGCAACCAGACTATTCAAAGTCTCACGTCCAGCGATAACGTCGTCATTGACGGCGGGTCCCTGAATGTCACTGGTGCACTTTCCAGCACCGCCGATCTCGAAGTGGAAAGTGGGGCTCTTGCATGTGGCACGCTCGACTTGGACGGCGGCACTACAACCGTTACTGGCGGACAATTGAACTCGGGTGAAGCAGAAGTTGCGTCGGGTACGACGTTCGTCCTCGATGGAGCCGCCTCATTTGGCTCAATGGAGATCGCCGCCGGCGGAGTCGTCACCCACGATGCAGGGAATCAGGCATTTGATCTCACGGTTTCCGGCAATATGGTAATCGATGCCGGGGGCGCGATTGATGCGGATTCCAAAGGAAATGGATCTGCCAGCGGACCGGGAGCGGCACAATCGGTGTACGAAGGGCAAGCCAGCGCCCATGGCGGCGGTGCCGGATATGGCGGCGACGGTGGCAGCGCGACTTCCACGGGAGGGCAGGCCTACGGCATCGCTTCAGATCCCAATGACCTCGGAAGCGGCGGGGGAAACAGTGAGTGGTACAGCGGGCTCATCTATGACACCGAATATGGTGGGGCCGGTGGGGGCCGGATCCATCTGGACGTAGGCGGGCAACTTACGGTGAACGGGGCAATCAGCGCGAATGGTGGCGACGGAGAACAAGGCTCTGCATACTGGGGGGGGGTCTGGTCTGGCGGTGGCGGTTCGGGTGGGGCCATCTGGATCACCGCCGGCGATATCAACGGAACTGGCCTGATTTCGGCCCGCGGTGGTGATGCCGGGTACCCGCAATACGGCGCGGGGGGCGGCGGCGGAAGAATCGCGATCTTTTGCCAAACCTATTCGTTCGAAAATGGCAGTTACGACCTCGGCGGAGGAGCAGGCGACTGCCGACGGCGGCCTCGGTACGCTTTACGTTCCCGCGCTGCCGCCGATCGGAGTTTCAATCGAACTGGAGTCTAACAACAATCCAGCAAATGAAGGCTCAGACGTGCAGTATTCCGCCGCCGTCTCCTCCGCAAACAACGGTATCAAATTGATTCCTTCTGGAATTGTGACTTTCCTCAACGGTTCGACCCCAATCGGCATGGCAACGTTATCCAACGGGATGGCGACCTTCGATGCTGGCTCAAGCCTGGCCGCCGGTGTCGACTCGATCAGGGCTGAATACAGCGGCGATTCGTTGTTCGGTGCCAATACTTCTCCGCCGTTGATTCAAACCATCGCCGCGCCCAGCGTTGTCACCCTTGTTTCGAATGAGAATCCATCGGTAACGAACGATGACGTCATTTTTACTGCAACTGTGAGCGGTAACGACGTTCCCGGTCACTTGCCGAGTGGAAACGTTGAGTTTTTCGACAATGGCGCGGAACTCGGGGTCCGCGCGATCGATTCCAACGGCACGGCCACGTTTGATACTTCCGGGAGCCTTGGCATCGGCTCACACTCCATCACCGCGCAATATCAGGGCGATTCTACCTTTGCCGCAAGTCTCTCCAACATATTGTCGCAGACTGTTAACCAGCCGGATCTTGTCCCGGTCGTTTTGGCGACGACGCTGCCCACCACGATCGTTGCCGGAACATCTGTGCATGGAAACGTCACGATAGCGCTGACCAATCAGAATGCGAGTACCGTCAGGGTAGCTCAGATTACCGTCTTCGCTACAAGCAACCAGTCGATCACGGGCGCCTTTCCGCTTGCTTCAGAGGCGTCCACACACGGAATTTCCGTCGGTGCTCATCAAACCGTCGACGTGAAACTGGCGGCCAAGTCGTTTCCCGCCAGCGTCGGTGACGGCACCTATCAGCTGCTGGCTCAAGTGACAACTGCGATGGGTCACACGAGCGACTCCGCGACAGGGCCGTTGGTGGAACTTGCGGCCCCTTTTGTGCGGCTGGCCGGCACCAGCGGAACCGGGATCGTCAATCCGAACCCGTCGAAACCCGGAAACCCCATATCGCTGACTTTATCGCTGACGAATTTTGGAAATATTGCATCGGGCGCAGCCTCCCTGACCATCGGTCTTTCCACCGACGGCCAGACTGAATCCACCGTGCTCGCGACCCCGACCGCGAACATCAATATCAAAGCCCGGAGCAACAGCTTGTTCCGCCTTCACTTTAAGATCCCGAATACCGTCCGAGCCGGCACATACTTCCCGTTCGTGAATATCGCCGACAAGGGAGATGTCGCGACAATCATTGGCCAGTCCTTTACGATCGATTGACATGCCAGCGGTGAAATCTCCTCTGAGTGACTGCCGCCGTGAAAACAGGCTTGCCACAGAAGATGAAATGGGTCTCAAATCGGAGCACAGACTGCAACCAATTCAAACGGAATCGGCAAACGCGAGCGCCTCTATGGACCATTGGTGTGCCGCGTTTGCGAGGGAATCTTCCCCCTCTCGATCGATCCCCTGTTGTAGTCGGTGTCGGTGAAGTGACAGGAACAGTGGCGCGTTGATGATCTCACCCGCAGATTCCATATCAGTCATCTGTCTTTATTTATTTTTGTACTTCCCCCCGAAACGTCTTAGCTGGGCTTGTGTTTGTGTCGGACGAGGCAACGACGATTCGCGGCCGCAATCGGAGTTGGCTTTGATCCGGTGTTCTTAACTCAACCCCTGTTCGGAGGACTAGACATGTTTTTCATCATCAGTCTCTTGCGTCGTTCCATCCGTCTTATGGGTTTTGGCGGCATTCTCGCCATGGTCGTCATCTATCTGATGGCGACGACACCCGAGGTAGCGCAACGCATGCGTAATGCCGTCGAGCGTGCCTCGTCGGCCTTCCATTTCTGGTCGGAATCTTCAGATCTGCAAAACGCGAAGCAGAAACTCGCCGAATCAAGCGTTGCGGTTCAGGATCTGAAGGCGAATCGCGAAACTTTGCTGACGCAGCTCGCAGCGCTTCAGTCTGCGCCACTCGCAACTGATCGAGCGCCTTGCGACTCAACGCCGCCAGCTCGGCCAACGCTTGCTGAGCGATGGTTCAGCAGAGCCGTTGTCCGGCGTCGTCGATGGTCTGGACAAATATCGCCACCTCGCGGCATCTGTCGCCCGTATCGAGGCGGCAATTGACGAAGGCTCGCAGTCCGTCGGCCAGCTCGATTCAAAGATCGCCGCCGCAGAGAACGCCAACGACGACGCCGAAATCCGTGTTGCCAGTCGCGAGGTTATCTTCGTGGCGCGTGATGCGCTTGCCCGCGGCGACAATCTCCTGCAGTCCACCACCGGAGAGGAGCAATAGGCGGATTCGATAGTCCCAGGCAGCTCATCGTCCGAAAGGGCGGTGAGCTGCCTTCATTTATCGTTTCTAATGTGCATTCGACGGATTTTTCCCCCTGAAAGCGGCTGGGCGGGCTTGTTGTTTGTGTTGGACGAGCCAGACGATTCGCGGCCGCAATCGGAGTTGGCTTTGTCCATCTGATCATTAAATACCCTTACTTTGGAGACTCACATGAAAATCGCACTGTACATGATGGTTCTGTCCTCTGCGTTTGCGATGAATCGCGTTGGCGTCCCCCAGCGTCATCATTCCGCCAATGATCTCCCCGCCGCTTATCGAGCCGAAACGCCCGTGGAGGCATCTGCCCCAGTCTCGGATAAGGCAACGCGGCTGCCGCTAGACGGGATCTTTTTCCCAAGTGGATATCAGGGTGACATTGGCGCAATCAAGTTCAGCCAGCAGGACAAGACTTGCTACAAGGAGAACCAGCCCTACATGCGCTTTGAATATCGGCCGGCATCGGGGAAATTGGGATGGGCGGCGGTATCGTTCCAATCCAATACCTCTTGGGGCGAGAAAAAGGGTCGCGACTTGAGCGCCGAACATTTCCACCGCATTCACTTCGCCGCTCGTGGGTTGCGTGGTGGCGAAAAGTTAATCTTCACCAGTGGCGGCGGTACCCCGGAGGACGCGAAGTATCCTGCAAGCTATGCCGAGCGCAGCTTGGGCACCGTGGCCCTGACGACTGATTGGAAGGATTTTAGCATTGAAATTGGGGATGATGCTGCTGCCTGGCGCAATGTGTTAACGGCCCTGACCTGGTCAACGAATCAAGAGTTAAATCCGGACGGAGCAGTGTTTTATATTGCGGACGCGGCCTTCGAATAGGCTCATCAGCCGTCCTAGTCCCAAGGCAGCTCATCGTTCGAAAGAACGGTGGGCTGCCTTCGAGAAAACTCATAATACATTATACCGCGATGTTGAATACTTACTTTTGCTGGCCGCCGATCACACGCACGGCGTCGTTTCACGTGTTGGGTTTGATCCCACGATTGGGCAACGCATTGACGGTCGCGCTACGGCGAGAGGGCGCTGCACTCGGAAGAGAATTCGGGACGAGTCGTGATGGACGTTGACGCGATGGCTGCAAAGTTGGGAGGTAAGAATTAGCCTCTACTAGAGCAGGTTCATTTCGACTCTAGCGCCCTTGATTCGAATGTGGTATCACCGGGTCCTTTGACAAGGAGGTCCGGTGCCGCAGCCCATCTCGAAGGAAAAACGTGAACAAGTGTTTGCTGATCGCCAGGCGGGGATGAAGACGTCGAAAGTGGTGCGCATGTACGGCGTCAGCCCGGCGTGGGTCCGTCGGCTCATGCAATTCTCGCGGGAACGCGGCGACATCAATCCGCGTAATGGCGGCGGCGCACGAGCCAGCATCACCAAGATTGATCGCGAAAAACTCGCCGGGCTGGTGAAGCAGCATCCCGACGCCACACTGGTGGAACTGGGTCAATTGCTGGAGGTGGACTGCTGCAAGTCGGCAATCTGGACGGCGCTTCACAAGCTGAAGGTCTCTTACAAAAAAAGACGATCCATGCCGCCGAACAGGACCGTCCCGATGTCGCCGAGCGTCGCGTCGCATGGCGTATAAGCCAGGCGGGGATGGATCCGAAAAAGCTCGTTTTCATCGACGAAACATGGGCAAAGACGAACATGACGCGGACCCGCGGCTGGTGCGCAAAAGGCGAGCGTTTGGTAGCGAAGGTGGCGCATGGGCATTGGAAAACCACAACGTTGATCGCGGCGCTGGATCACTGCGGCATGCGCTGCTCGACCACCGTGGACGGCCCCATCAACCGCGACGTATTCGAATCATTCGTCGCACAGGTTCTGGTTCCCAGACTCACGCCCGGCGACATCGTGGTGATGGACAATCTCACCAGCCACAAAGGAGAGAAGGTTCGAACGCTGATCGAATCCGTCGGGGCAAAGGTGATGTACCTGCCGCCATACAGCCCGGATCTCAATCCTATCGAACGGGCCTTCTCGAAGCTCAAGCAACTGATGCGATCCGCGGCTCACCGGACGATCGATGCTTTGTGGAATGACGTGCAGCGTATGCTCGACCTGATCACGGCCAGCGACGCAAAAGGGTACTTCAGCCACTGCGGCTATACGCTACAAGTGAATTGAACCTGCTCTAATTCTCGAGGAACCTCACCTAATCGACGGAGAATTGGAAATGGGCAGGGGCGGGATCGAACCGGCGACACATGGATTTTCGATTCCACGATGAGCGCACCTTTTCGGCCAAAAAATCGCCCTTCTGATAATGAGATATATGCAAATCCCTTGTTTGCCATGGCCCTGCCGCGCGGAATCCCTACGATTCGAGGAATGTAACTCTCTTATATAAAAAGGTTTAAAATGGGCAGGGCCGGGATCGAACCGGCGACACATGGATTTTCAGTCCCTAAGAAACCGCGTATTTCGCCTCGAAAACGAACTTTTCTGGACTCAGAATACCTCGAAATCCGCTGAATAACAACGGGAACCTGTGTCGGACACAGGTTCAGTGGATTACTCGCAAGAATCAAAAAGAACCCCCGCCACGAAGCGGGGGCTAGTCCTAGCGGGATTGAATGATCGTCGGGCGATTACCTCGATTGCCCCGGCTTCTTTAGGATCTCTTCATTAAGCACTAGCTCCTCGATGCTCCGGCCGGCCGGCTTTGTCGGCTGCGTTGGATTCATCGCTTCCTTAATCTGTTCAACTGCATCCGAGGTCGTCTCAACACTCTTGATCGCGTCAGATACGGTTTTCTCAAGCGATTTCAGCAAATTGGGGAGCTCGGCAAATGTCTTCAACTTGTCGCCGCGGTTTGCATCCGTCCATGGAACCACATGGTCTTCCATTTCATACTCGGGATTACCGGTATAGTCGTGGCCACATTTGAAGCGGTTGCCTTCCTCGTCAACGCGACATTCGCGATGAACCACAGCAATGCGGAAACGACTGCCGCATCGCTCGTACCCAAGCCAAAGCCCGGTACCGTTCTCGTCAGTTGAAACCGCAATTCTTTGAGGAATGCCAATTGAGCATTCATCGTTGAGAAACGTCTCAACAATGCCAACGACCCGCGAGGCTGAGTCGGTCGCTTCGTTGAGTTTCGGGGAAAGCTTCCGCAGATTTTCGACGGAATTACGAAGTGAATCAGTCATCAGGTACCTACCTGTTTCTGGCCGTCTGGGCCTTGCAAAAGTTCGGTCCGCTAGGACCATTTCGTCGGCAGTCTCCTGCCGACTTCCGAAGAATCGTACGATGCGATCCGGCGATGTCAAGCATCTATTCTTCGGGTCTGATTTTCAACAATTCAACATAACCGTGGGCCGGTAAGTTGGAGCCGGCGTATCGTCCGATGATGAACTCCCGTCATCTTCATCCCGATCAAATTGCCAAGCTACGCGCCATATCGCCCGCGATCTTGCGTATCTATCGAAGTTGTGTGACCGCGGACAAGAACTGGGATGGCCGAAAGATGATCCACTATTGGTGCCGGCTCGGCGGGCACGCGATGCGATGGAATCCCTCGCGACAGCAGTACGATATGCGGGAGGCGCGTATGCAGGTGATCGGTCCGATGGCCGATAACACTTCGTTTACCGAAAAAGTTCGTTCAAAATTTCAGCCAATCGAACGCCGGCTTTTTTAAGCTGCGCATCGATGACGTCCGCACTCCGATCGACGTATACCCGATCCAGCTTCGGCGGGGGCCCACCTTCGGGAACACCGGGATAAACCTTCGTAACTGCCACTGCGTGCGATTCGTTTGCCCAATCGACCGCGGATCCTTTCGACCAATTTGTGATGTCCTGCTCCGTGATCTGTTTGTTCAGTTTTTCGGCGTAGTCCGCGATGCGTTGCTTGCCTTTATGATTCAGCAGGATCGACGTGTCCCAGCAGGAATGCAGGCTGATGGCTTTTGGTTGATCGAGAAAGAAAACCAACCGGGAATTTCCGCCTTTGTCGTGATCCCGTTCCGCGCAATGCAATGGCTGGTGAATATCGCCTACAAAGTGCACCAAGAACTTGAGTGCTTCTACCCGATCATTCTTCGACGCCTTGGGATCCTCCAGCACTTCTTGGAAATCCCTCATCTTGTCGGCGACATTGTTGCCGTGTTTCCCGTCACGAGATTCGACGAACGATGCGACATCGAGCGGGATATCGACGTAATGCCAGGGGGCGGTGTCGCGGCGTTCTCGCCGGACCTCATCCGCCCAACTCGCAATTTCCCCGTCCGAAATGTTCACGTCCTTTCCTAGCAGATCGTGGATTCCCGCTTTCGCTTTCGACGTGAGATGATCCTCTGCGAGAAGGCAGACAATTTGATGACCGTCACCGCCCCAGGCCCGCACAATAGATGGCAAGAACAGCACGCCCAAGACAGCGGTTGTGATGATGCTTCTCACGCGGCCAAACTTAACGTCCTCGCGCCATTCGAGACAGGCCCGGGGGGCGCTCGGTCTGTTTTTCAACAATCTAACGGACCTTTCAGGCTCACCCGGATCGATTCGCCTATCGTCGGGCGATGGGTAAACCACAATCCAAACCGATCGAGCCGAGATCTCCAGTCGCTTACCCACCTCCGCCTTTTAGCACCGGGCATCGCAACGCGAACGATCCGAGATGGGATAAGTTCCGCGGGCGGAATCGTAAGCGGCGAAAAAAAACGGATGACGAGCGGTTGCGGTAGAATTTCCGCCGATGCGGCGTAGGACTTTCACATTTCTGTCGGCGGTGTCGCTCGCGATATTCGCGGCGGCGCTGATGTTGGGGACTCGCAGCTATTGGAAATTAGACTATTTGACGTTTTATCCAAATCCCGAGCATCAAATTTGTTGTTGCACGAGAAATGGTTTAATTGACCTCTCCTCCAGCTGGCGAGTAGTAGAACGACGTGGTGGTCCTTGGGGATTGCCGCCGGGTTATGCCGTCGGCCCCATTACGGCTGACTCCGGCTCCGTTTGGAAGCTCATGCCTTATCGCCGCAGATATGACGAGGATCAAGGACGCACGATCACGGAATATCAGTTCTTGGGATTTGATGCGGCTTGGGGCTATTATCGATCTTCAGCGACCGAATTGCCGCATGACGGGCTTAGTCGTTCCGCTCTGGTTCGCTCTCACCGCGAACGGTCTACTGCCAACACTTTGGGCGATTCGTCGAGCGCAAAGAATCCGCAGAGAAACCGGACAGCGTTGTCGTCGGTGCGGCTACGATCTCCGCGCGACACCTGGGCGGTGTCCTGAATGTGGCGCCGTGCCAACGGGAGCCCGCTCATGAAACGCTGGCCCATCGTCGGTCTTTTGCCTGTGTATCTCGCGGGCGGCGGGATGTGGGCATACAGCTTCTTGATGGGCTTCTCTGTTCATAAGGAAACTCTCAGTCACCTTTTCGCGTTAAGTGTGCGCAGCGGAAACGTGCGATTTTCAGTTTCGCCTTTGCCAATGGCGATCCAGCATGAGCCCGGAACATTCACAGTAACGCTTCAACGGAAGCTCTTTGGCTTCCGCTTCGACGAATCTGCCATTGGCACCCTTCGACTTCGAAGCCTGACGATTCCGACTTGGTTCACGTCGACCTCGCTGCTAATTGCACTTACCGACGATCGAACCCACGGTTCGGCCGCTCATCGTTTCACCCACTTTGCCAATAGCTCGCTTCGACTGGAAACATCGAAATGTCGGTGGAGTGCCTTCACGTAATGGTGGACGGTGTTCGGGCTGAGTTGGAGCTTTGCAGCAATCTGCTTTTCGCTGTCCCCGGTCAGCAAGTGGTCGAGTGTTTGGCGTTGGCGCGGGGAGAGAGAAATTTCTTTTCGCGAGACCGACAGTAAATCATCGTCATAGATCCAGCTCATCTGCGAATGAACAAGGTCAATGATTTTCCGCTCGGTTGCCGAGAATCGGGGACGGTCGCACCAGACGCGAATTCTTGCTGACAACTTCGGGTCTGCAAAATAGGCCGTGGAGACAAAGCCCCCACTTGCACGGTGCGCACTTCGCAAACGTGCAGGCGGACGGTCTGCGTTCGATCCCAACATCGATCGAACGTGCAGCGTTTGTCTGCCGTCGGCGTCGTCATTCTGGCATGGTCGATCCGTTTGCTTTAGCCATACGGAAGCTGAATCTTCGCCGCCCACTCTTACCGCTGAAAGAATCGTGGGACGTCGGGTCGTCTGATCTATTACTCCAACCTCACAGGAGGCCGAGCTTCCGCGAGCGAGCCGACAGATTCCCTCCAACAGAAGTCGTTTACGCGAGAGCGAATCTTCCGCTGAGCGAAGTACCTCACCCAACTGGAGAATGTCGCGTACCTGGCCGAGCGTGAAGTTTCGCGATCCCTGCATCCCGCTGACCTCCCTTTTTCTTAAAACCAGACGGTCGACTTTTGGGATTTGCGCGCGTTCGTCATGTGGCCTGATCAGGTGATCACCTCTTTAGGTGAGCCTATTTTTTTGAGCGGTTACCGATTTAGCTGACAGTGGGCGACAAAATTAGTCGGGGCAATTTGTTTTCCTAAACCCGCGTCCGCGATCGACCGAGTACACCATAGAATCGCCTTGGTTTACGGGAGAAATATGGAACCCGAGCGTCCTGCATCCGAAGGCGGGTTTCTGATCTCTTATCCACTTTGGGGCCCCGGCATCAGGCCCGATGACGACGACTCCGGGTATGAGGTTCCGGTAATCGAAATTCCAGATTTGGGAACCGTCGTTTGCATCTTCATGGCCAAAGCGGAAGCGGAACGGTACATGGCGGCAAACTTGAGTGAGTGTCCGACGGACACACTCGCGCAATTTCAAACGGCCGACGGCCTCCTCAATTGGATGCGCGGCCTTCCGAAATCCATAGGTCATCTCGCATTCCCGACACTAGACGCTGAAGGCCGCTTAGCCAGGGCGTCCTTCGTCTCCATCGCCGATTATGTCCATGATCTCGAAACGGGAAATGTCAGGCGATGGACAGAGTCACAGAATTGACCGAATCGTTAGAAGTCCGCTGCGCAGTTTCCCCGTCCCACGATGCAGTCACTTATTAAGATGCGCGATGACGGAATTATTTTCCAACATTTCGATTTTTTCTATCGACGAGGCCGACCACGCCGGCGCATTTTTACGCGCAGCGAATACCCCCTACAGTTCACTCGTCCACCTTGCGGCTTTCAGTTTCTGAATCGTCGTGTACCGATGACTCTGCGTCCATGCGGTCCCGCGGCCGTTCTTGTCCGTCTTATCGTTTACGACCGGCCCGACGCAATTAACATTCCGCAGGTGAATGATGGTTCGTTGAAGGTAGGGGCTGTGGCCAGATTCTTCAGCAACACCCTGAAGGTCATGCCGATGAACTAACATTACATCGTCCTCTGGCGCCCCATCAATTTCCGCAACTGTGTCTATTTGGCCCTTCGCATAAAATGCGATCCATTTCGATGGACGGAATGGACGGCGGTTCTGGCAATCGTAGACTTGACGTTGTAGCGCTTGGCGTCTTGCCACTTTCCCCGCCGCCACGACAATCACCCTGTTCTTGTCCGGTTCCCAATTTCGTCGTCGCGTCACGGTGACGTTGTCCTGCCCATGGGGCGATAGCGATCTGTTCAGCGAACTGCCAACTGTAAAGCAATCGCAAGCCGTGCGATGAATGCCTGCTCTTCCACCAACATATCGGCGGCCGCAAGGTCTATTCCAACGATGGACAAACGACGTCCAGATAGAGTGGTTCCGTGGTGCGCGTAAAGGTCGCGCTCCCCATAGGCGGGCACGATAAACGCCGCAGCGTTTACGCCCAGCGCTTCGCAAAACGCGAGCAGTTCGTATCTGTCGGCGCTCGAAATCGCCGGTTTGTATTTCGCGTCAGCCACCCCGACGGCTTTACTACCCTTGCGGAAGTAATAATCGGGCTTCGTCTTAGACCCTTGGTTGTCGGTGAAGAGTGACACCTGATGTATGTTGCCATCGAACACTCGACACCCACTGAATATTGTGGCTGCCGCATCTTCGATCAGTCGTCTCAGGTAGTTTTCAAAAACGCTGGCCGCGTCTAATACGAGAGTCTCAAAACGAGCGCGGCCCACACGCTCCATCACGATTCCGCTCCGCGTTGAGATGAGATAAGCAAGCCATAGGATCGGCTCATAGAACTGATGCGAGCGTGGCAAGCCCCGAATCAGAGCGGGTGCGGAACGCGCGACGAGTTCGGCGTCAACGCGCGAAGCATCCACATTTGCGAACGGATGAAGAAGAGCAATCAGGTCGCGTGCAACGATCAAATTCTCAGACGTGCTGCTATACCGGAGGTGCTGTAACAATCGTTCGGCCGTGTGCTTTACAATTCTGTTCTCAGGGTTGTCGATCGTAAGGTCATTTACCTCGAATACATTCCGGTAATTGATACCCTGGGACCGAAAGCTGCTGACAGTTTCGCTTAGTTCCAAGCGACCACGAAATTCCCGGTCTGTACGCTGAGCAACATATCGCTTCAAAACACCACGTTTTGTTACACTCCGCAGGGCCGTTGTAAAAGCATGAATGTAAAGGTCTTCCGGGCTATCGACAGTGCCGGGCTGATCTTCGTAGCCGCGAATAAACTGCTCGATCCCGACGAGCTTGACTCCGGCTCGTTCGATCATTCGCATGAGATTGGTGATCGGAGCCTTGGGCCTTACGTGGATCGCTATGTCGTTTGAGATTGGAATGAGGCCGATGTATCGAGTGCTCTTAAGAAACAGCTTGCCCGCCCGATAGTCTATGTCGAAGAATCCCTTATCAGAAATGTCTGGATAGATATTTAGCGTCCCATCCGGGCTAAGAAGGCGTTCGATGGGCACCTGAACGGCTTCGTGTTCCTGACAGGGGAATATTGTTTGATCGCCGGCGTAAATCACGCCTGCTCCTCGGCCACCTGACCGAGCACATCTTTGAGCATCTTTTCAAAACTAGCCTTTGCGCCAGTCAAGCGCCCCGGTTCAAGTTCAAGAATGTTCTCGCAGTACGGGAGCATGCGGTATTTCCAAACCGCCTGTAATTGCTCCGGGGTCTTTACATCCTTGAAATACGTATGACCGATGCCGATTGGCTTTAGAATCTGTTGGAGAGCATCGAACCATGTCACAATCCGGGCCACCTGGTCGGCCGTAAACTCCGTCGGCCGTTCCTCGCTCGTGCTAAGAAACAAATCGACTATTTCCCCATCGGGTTCGAGGTCGATTTGGTCGAAGCGTCGTACCAAAGCAATATCGAATTGCACGGTGCTCCGGTCGTAGGCGTTCATCGTCCCGAGGACGATTAAGTTACTCGGGACGGTTATCGCGTTGCCGCTCAGAGCCGCTGTGAATTCAACGTTGCGGTATCCGTGCTCCATGTACGTAAGTAGCTCCCCAAAAACTCGCGCTGGATCACCTCGATTGATTTCGTCAATGATGAGAACTACCGGCGTCGCAATTTTCAGGGCGCGTTCGCGGGCAGCGAGGAAGATGCGGGGGACGATTTTGAATCCCGAAACTGTCTCCTGCGACGGGCGATAACCCTCCACAAAATCCTCGTATCCGTAACCGGGATGGAATTGAATTTGGAAGATGTCCGCTTTGGAATCAACCACCAATCTTCTAGCGATTTGCTTGGCATACCATGTCTTACTTGTACCGGGCGGGCCGCGAAGAATTATTCCCGACGAGGAGAGGTTCAGCAATTTCCGTACTTCAATTAAGTGCCGGTCATTGTCATCGAGTGTCGTTGGCGGAGGCTCGGGCTCCACCGGAGCGGGCAAGGTTGAGGAAGCTGGAACCACGGCCTCGACAATGGCGGTCCTCATCGCCTCAATCGTCGGCTTCGCGTCCGTGAAGATGTTCTCGGGATTCTCCGGCGTCAGTTCAAAGACGCGATTGTAATCGGCCGTCCCAAGGTGGAACGTTGCCTTGAATCGGGCCTCTAGCGTCGATGCGTCAGCATCGTCGGGGAACTCGTCCATTCGAAAAAGGAACACCGCCACGTCGATCACTGGCACGCGATATGAAACGCCAGCCCGCGCAAGAACTTTGCGATCAAAAATTTCGGACCAATTCGGCTTGAGCGTCCATTCGTTAGTCGCCTGTGTGAAATCGGCCGCTTGCCACGACCTCCAGAACGTGCGGTCCCGAATCGAAGCCGGACTTCTGTGGTAGTAGTCAGAGGGCTTCAACTGTTCCAATAGCGGCTCGATATAGTAATCTTGAGCGAAATTCGGGGACGATCCTGGCGGACGTTGATCGCCGGGAAGTCGCCCATACTTTTCCCAAAACTGCCGGTCATCCTGTTCGGTGAAGACAATTGGAGTTTGTGAATTCGCCCCGCGTTCGAGAAGGGCAAGAAGAGGCCAAAGGTGCATCGCAGGCTGGCTTTTCGCCCGCCCTCGCCACTCAGATAAAGCCAGAATCGCGGCGCGTACCCTTGCCGGCTTGATCCACTTCGCCATCGTTCCCCAGATTCGTCAAACCAACTCTGCCTGCCGACGATGGATGCCCTTTGCAGCCGCTGCCAGCAGCTTGAGGATATGCTTTCCGAGGGCTTTCGCAAGCAAAGGTGGGACTGCGTTTCCAATCTGGCGCGGAAGCAATGAGCCGCAAAACTTGTATGAATCGCGGAATGACATGAGCCGGGCGGCTTCCCGATATGACAGCGAACGATTTTCCAGCGGATGAACGAACGGGCCCGAAGCGACATTCCTGAAATAGCACGTGATCGTATAGGCTGGAGACTTCCGGGAAAGACGGTAATAGAGTGTCGTGCAGTCCCGCCGCAGGCTTCCATCGGCGATGCGCCGCATCCGAGCGAAACGGTCAGGCAAAAGATCGGTAGGAATGCTTCTGATTCCCTGCCCTTCCTTAACCAACCGGACGACCTCCATCGCATTGTCGGAGACGCCATTTGCCCGATGCATCGTTACGTACTTAGAGCGGTCCCCGCCGCGAGCGTAACGCTGGAAAGCGCTCTGCGGCGGCGAAGCGTACTCCCACAAATCTTGATTTAAATTGCCGTGCATCAACGGCAAATCACCAATCGCCTCGTCCACCGTCAGATGAGGCGTCAACCTGCCGATACAAAGGTCCGTCTCAGAATGTGTGGGTTCAGGAAAGGTGAGCGGAACGTCGAGACGCGTACCGATGAACACGATCCGGTGGCGCAGCTGAGGAACGCCGTAGTCAGCGGCGCAGACCACACGCGAGATTACGCGATAACCTGCGTCCTCAAATGACTCGCGAATCAGTTGCCGAAAGTAGCCCTTGCGGTAAGTAAGTAACCCTTTCACGTTCTCCATCAGGAAGAACTTGGGCCGCACATCCCGCACAAGTCGAGCGAAGTGCTTGAAAAGGGAATTGCGCGGATCGTCTTCGACCCTCTTTCCAACTGTGCTGAAACCCTGGCAGCTTGGACCGCCCGCAACGAGTTCGACTTCGCTGCCATTTACGGAGCGACAAATGTCGTCAACGGTGACGGTTGCAATGTCCCGGTGAAGCGCCACGCTCCCCGGATTGTTCGCCTGATATGTCGCAATTGCGTGTTTGTCGAAGTCAACCCCGACAACCGGCTGAAATCCCGCTTGGTGCAAACCATCAGAAAGCCCACCCGCACCGCAGAACAGGTCCACAACGATCGGTGAGCCTGCTTCGTCCACAGCTTGCCTCCTTTAGCGGTTCACCTAACATTTCCCAATCAATTGAGGACTCAATTATAAAGCTCCACAATGGGTAGTGCAAAAGTTTTTGAATTCCACAACAGTTGGATAAATGTTATGACCGAGCAAAATCCCAGTCAAGGGGTCATCGGCAGATTTGTTTGGTATTCGTTAGAATAACGCCAGATGGATAACCTATCGCCGGAACGACGCAGTTGGGTTATGTCGCGTGTCCGCAATCGTGACACCAAGCCAGAGCTTCTGATTAGAACCATCTGCCGAATGTTGGGCCATCGCTTCCGCCTCAACCGGAACGACCTTCCCGGCCGACCTGACTTGACCTTCAACAATTTGCAGAAGGTCGTTCTTGTCCACGGCTGCTATTGGCACCGGCATGATTGTCACGCGGGTCGTCGTGTGCCAAAGAGTCGCGTCAAATTCTGGAAAGCGAAGTTCGACCGAAATCATGCAAGGGACCGGGCCACAAAGCGTGCTCTCGGGGCGCTCGGGTGGGAAGTGCTAACGATCTGGGAATGCGAATTAAAGAAACCCGAACGGGTGGCTGCGCGGCTTGCCCGTTTTCTTGTACCATCGAAACCCGTCGGTCGGGGTGCGGGCAACAAAACGACGGCGACCGATTTGCAAAATATGACAGACCCAATTTTCGCTGAGCTTCAATCGTATTTGGACGAGCAATTGGAGGCCGGACTCGCTCGTGGAACTCTGGACAACCGCAATCGGCATTGCCGAGCATTCCTTGACTTTTGCAAGAGTCGAAAGCTGATCCTCCAGAAGCGATTGCCGAAGCCCCAGGACTTCATCGACTACGCCGTTTCGCTTTGGAAAAAACGCGAAACGGAAAAGACCATCGCGTTTAAGGTAGCTATTGCGCTGGGATTCTGCCGCTGGCTCCGGAACCGTTATGGTGGCGAAAGCGGCGCATCGCTTGCAAAAATAACCGCCGCGAGCGTCATGAAATCGGTGTTGGAGAAGTTCCCACGGTGAGACTTCTGCTGTAATTCGTGGATATAAAAGTCGTATGGAATCATGAGGATTTCAACCCCACATCACCGGAAGAGCCGAGATGATCAGATCGCAATTCGCTCAATCTCATCAAGCGAGAGGGCGTCGGACGTGCGGTCGTAGAGTTTTGTCGTCCGCGGCGATTCGTGGGCAGCAATAGCCTGAGCGTGTTCGATCGTGCCACCATTTTCCAGGTAGGCGGTAATTCCAGTGGCCCTGAAGGTGTGGCAGCAAATTCGCTCGGCGCCGATGCCAGCCGGCAATGCACGACGCTTAACCATACGCAAAGCGTCCGTCCGAGTCATACCGATAGCCGTTAGGCCAGTCTTTCCCATCGCCGAACGAAACAGCGGCCCTTTGCGATCGTCGGAGATGCCCGCACCTGCCAAATAAGCGTCGAGATAGGATTCGGCGTTGTGGTGCACCGGAACCTCATGGAACTTCCCTCCCTTCTCATGGAGGCGAAGCCAAGATCGCTTTCCCATCTGATAATAATCTTCGACGTTCATCCCGATCGCGGCGGAGACACGGGCAAAGCTGAAGCACATCAGGGCGATGAGCGCCCGGTCGCGAAGACCGATTACTTCAGTCGTGTCAATGCTGTCGAGAAGCTGCCTTGCCTCGGCGGCGGTGAGAACCGGAGTCTTCCCCTTCTTGACGACGTGCTTCGGTCCTTTGACCGACCAGGCCGGATTCACCGCCACGACGTGGCCGGTCACGAGCCAATCAAAGAGCATGCGGATTGCGGCGAGGTGTTGTTTGACTGTCGGGGCTTGGCGCTTGGTGCTCAGATCCTCGATGTATGCGGAAATCGCAACGGGGCTCACCGTCGTCAACTCCAATCCCCTCCGTTCGCACCAATCACAAAATTGCTGAATCGCCTGGGCGTAAGCCGCCCGGGTATTTGTATTCCGAATTGTCACCGCGAAGAATTCGACGAATCGGCGTGCCGCCTGATCGCCGGCCCGAAGAATGAGCGACGGAAGATTTCCATATCCATGTGTCGCCGAAATTCCTTGATTGGTCGGTAGGGAAAGGGGTCGCAACGGCGCATTTTCCTCCCCCATTTCATGCATCATAACGTCCTTTATGATACATGACGATATATTCATACACAAGCTGTATTGCATAATATGTGCTGTGGATAACCGTCAGAATTATGTTACGCAATCACAATCTACGTGGCTTCAATATTGAGTCGAAACGCATGGAACAGTTTTTTCCTCCCTGGATCGGCAACAGGCGGGGAGGGCGGTGGGCCCCGGCATTGCCAGGAAATCGCAAGACCGATTGATCAGGTGAGCTTTTTAACGGCTTCATTCATGATGTAATGAACGAATCGCGCTCCAAGTTCCGTCAATTCGTAGCGCTTTACGTCATCAAATCGAGAAGTGCGATAGGGCGACGCTTGCCCTCGCGGTGTGCGAACGGGTTCTTTCTTGAATTTGTTTCCGTAGGCGTCCTTCTGGACCTCTTGCTGAATCACATGACCGAAGCTCAGGTCCATTATTAGAACCGCGTATAGATCAGCTTCCGCCGAGTCCTCGCGAACTTTCTCGCCCTCTAGCAATTTCCACATGCCGAGACGCGTCGAAAGAGGATGTGAACGTAAGATCGACAAGACGCGAAAGTGCAGTTCGTTGTATCGTCCAGTCCAATCTATAAAGATCTTCACAAGGCCGTCTGGCACTACTCCGGGATACGCCGCATTCGTCAATAACTTGCGCAGATAGTCCCGCTTTTCTTCATTTTCGTATGTCGAACGATCTCGAAATGCTCGACGAATCAGATTCTGGTATTCGTCGCTCTCTACCCTTTGCCGAACGGCATCGTTCTCCAAGTCGATCCGACTCACGATTTCGAAGACAGTGCGGCTAATCTCTTCAAAACGACGCCCATGTTCTTGAAGGCATGCCCCGAACAATTCATTCACGCCAGCTTGCTCGGTTTCTGACCACGCCGATGCAGCTGCCGACACAGCACCTCCGCCGAGGGCAAACAAGACGGCCTCAATTCCGCCCGGTGCCGCGGAGAATGCGGATGCCATCGTCTGCATAAGCACACGAATCCACTTGAATTTCGTGCCCGCCGCTACGACCTTGGCTAATGCCGTTTTGAATTCGCGAATCTCTGGTGTGATGGGGATCAATGGACGGTTATCGCTGTGGTTTCGGTGCAGGCCGCAAAACAGGCCGCGTTTTTGGTAGTCCTTGCTCCCCGGTAGATTTCCCCGACTTGGGTTTGCTTCCACCAGCCGCCATCGTCCAAACGTCAGATCTTGGCTGCGGGGGCGCCGCTGGCGGTCGCTCCTTCGGCGGACCTTGCGGCCTCGGTTCAGGGCGAGTGTCCGGCACGAAGAAAGGCCGGCTCTTCGGTGGACCTTGTTTTTCACGCGGTTTTGGAATTTGGGTGCTCATCATGTAGCTCATAGGTGGTCGTTGTGTTCCAACCGATCTCTCTCGGCTCTCCAAACGGCCGCCGCTTTTTCTTCGCGACGTTCTTTAAATAGGAATACGTCAGGACCGTCTCGACTCCTGCCTCCAATTCGAAATCGAAATGAATCTCGTCGCACTCGCCAGGTTCAATCTCATGATCGATCGGGTGATGCGTCCGCTCTGCGATGATCGGCCAATCAGCCTCCGACTGAAGATCCCGCACCAAATCGCAGCCGACCAGATTTGGATGCAGCGGACGAACTTGGTTGATCCGTACTGCAATTGATTCCGGCTTTATCAGGACTACACCTGAATTCTCCGCACGAATTGTGACACGCAGCAAAATCTTTCCCTCTCTCAAGGCGCGGTGCGTTACGATATGCGATACAGCCGCACGCGGAAACCGCACCCGTCGGCAAAAGAACCAGACCGCACCGACGAGGATCGCTGTCGAGGTCAAAACAGATTGGGTGGATTCGGCGATTTCCTTGAACTCGACCACCGTCATACTGGATTATTTACCTTTGTCTTTCACCATCTCCGAAAGTGATTGTCCGGTACGTTCGCGAAGCGTATCCAGCCGGGTGTCGCTGCGGACCCCTGGAGCGAATCCGGGACCGTATTCCTCGCGAAGTGTTTCGACGA
This sequence comes from uncultured Phycisphaerales bacterium, assembly GCA_963754335.1. Classification (GTDB taxonomy): domain Bacteria; phylum Planctomycetota; class Phycisphaerae; order Tepidisphaerales; family Tepidisphaeraceae; genus JBBSDP01. Next base: position 112,646 of record CAVWFQ010000001.1, on the reverse strand, counting down.
GCGTATCGCCACGCTTTTCACGAATCTGGCCATTCTGGTCTCGGCATCGACCATCCAAGCCTTCGTTGCATTTCTTCGACATAGAACCTCATTTCTCTGTCACAGACGGATCAACGCAACCAGATATCACCGTACAAACCTATCGTGTCCAGTCAAGAAAAATTACTGTCTATCGAAATTTATTTTTCGTCCATACCATTACTTGTGTTTTTTCATAAAAGTTGGGTGCACCCAACTCCAGTGAGTTATCCACATACCTTAAAGGATGCTCCTGACACCGCGTGTTATACTTCGGGGAGCGATCGCGCTAACGGGTCGCCCACGTCAATGTCATCAGTAAAAACAAAACGCTACTACACCGGTGTCACGTTGGAACCGGAAGTGGTCAACTATCTCGACGGTCTCACCGAGCGTGTCGGCATGAACCGGAGCTGGGTCTTGAACGCGATCGTCCAGGAGTACGCTCGGTTCGTTGAAGCCAAAAATCTCAAACCTCTCAAGTCGAGAGAGGAACTCTTTCGCCAGTAAACCATCGCTTCCCTTAATGTCTGCCCAATCCACGCATCGCACACCCCAAGATGACTGCGCCGTTTGTTGGATTTCTGTTGCCCACGAGCAACACGACTTACGTCCCGAATCAATTTTTCGACGTCTGCCTTCCCCACGCGTCTCGTGGGGTGGTACGTGTCGTCGCGTACATGATCCGCAAAACGCTTGGCTGGTGTGATGTGAATGGCCAGCCGCAGGAGACCCGGCACGTTATTTCTTACGCGGACCTGGAAAAGGAGGGCATCCACCGAGACATGATCCGATTGGCTCTTGATCAAGCGGCCGAGGCAAATTTCATCACCTGCATTCGTAAACCATCGAAAAAAATGGCGGGTTCGCCATCCGTATCAGGGCTCTACGAGTTGAAATGGGATGAAGGCACCGAGTACGTCAAAGACCCGAAACGGTTTCGAGGGTTCTTCGCCGGTGAAGGCAACCGCACCTATATTCCCGATCAATTCTTCGATGTCGTCGTGCCCACGCAAACACTCGCCGTCTTGAAAGTGGTGGGATCCGTAATCCGACTCTCCATCGGATTTCAGAATAAATACGGGCACCGCCGGCGAAATGTCGCGCTCACATACGATCACATTCGAAATTATTCGAAGCTCCGTGATCGCACGAGCTTAAGTGCAGCGATTCGCCATGCCCTTTCCTCGAACTACATCGAGCGGGTGGAAGCAGGGTTCTTTGATCCAAATGCCGGGAAGCTAAGTAAAGCCGCCGTGTACGCCGTGAAGTGGCTGAGTGAAGCCCCGAATGAGACGATCGGTCGGAAAACCCGACCGGGAGAAATTCGCTCGGAAAATCGGTCGGAAAACCCGACTGGGATCGGTCGGAAATCCAGACCGGAGGATCGGTCGGAAAACCCGACCGATATTGAAATAAAACAAAGAAATAAAACTCTTAAACAACAGGAGGATGCTGCCCCTTTTGAAAAGTTAAGAAAAGAAGGCTTCGATGCCACGGCGGCGCAGGCGATCGCTTCCCGGTTTGATGCCGATCGGATCGAGCGGCAGATCCGCTGGTTGCCACGGCGGCATGTTAAGTCCAATCGGCTTGGGCTCCTTCGGTCGGCAATCGAGCAGGATTGGCCAGAGCCGGCGTTCGGAAAGTTGGGTGCACCCAACTCGGAACGCCCATCGGGGACGGGATTTAATCAGGCACTGGCCGAAGTTCGCGATCGATATCTCGGCCGGTCTAATTCTTCACCAAAATGAACATTATTTCAGTCATAAATGCGAAGGGTGGTTGCGGAAAAAGTACGATTGCGATGAGTCTCGCATCGGGACTTGCGATCCAGGGGTTTCGGACCTTGCTGATCGATATGGATCCTCAGGCCCAGGTGACCCAATGGGTAGGGGCAGGCGATGGCTTGTCGGACGAGGGAACACTCGTCGTCGCCATGGAGGGAAAACAGACGCTCGAATCAGTCATTCAGCCGACTCGGTTTGAAAACCTCTCGTTTGTGCCATCCAGTCAGGGGTTGGAGCAGCTCGGTCGCCAGATTACGGACATTGAGGGGTATCAGACCATCTTAACGCGGTTGCTCGCTTCACTCCCTAACCCGTTTGATTTTGTCGTCATCGACTCCCCAAACCAGATTTCGCCGGTGATGGAGAACTGCATCTTTCCGTCAGACATTTTCATCGTGCCGTTTGAGAGCACGAAGGCAGTGCGGAGCTACGCCAACTTTTATCAGCTGCTCATGGGCCTGCGGCCGGAGGAGGAGCACCGGGTGCTCCACGTGGTTTCGAACCTTTCACGTCAGCCAGGGCTTCGACGAAAGGTGCTGGCGACCATGGCGTTCCACGACATCATTCCCGCGAGATCGGAAGTTCGGACCTGCGGATGGCTCGCCCAGGTGGATGAAAACGGCGGATCGATTTTTCATTATCGCCCGCATTCGAACGGAGCAAAGGATATGCGAGGCCTTGTCGAAGAGGTCCTCGAATTACTCGGGCGAGCATCAGCTCGCACGGCAGAACCGATCGGCGTTCCTGAGAACGCGATAGCTGCCGCTAATCAAACCACAGAACATGAAGCTGCCTGAAGGGAAGACCCGACTCGACCTTGTCCGTGAGGGACTGGGAAGCGATGTCGGCATGAAGAAGCGCGGCCGGATGGTCGTCAACATTGATCGCCTCAAAGAAGATCCACGGAATGAGCGACAAACATTCCGTAACATGGAAGGGCTCGTCGCCTCGATCAAAACGGTGGGGCTCATCGAGCCAATCACGGTTACCCCGGAACACGGGGAAGTTGGGGTGCAAACGAGCTATCGCATCATCACCGGCCATCGCCGGTTTCGAGCGGCCCGAGCGGCCGGGATCGAGCAAGTCGAAATTCTCATCCGTGAACCGGATGACGAACTCACCCGCAGGGTGAAATCGATCGTCAGCAATGTGCAGCGTGAAGACGTCGGCCCCGTCGAAATGGCCGAGGCGCTGCAAGGCTTAGTTGACGAAGATGAACGAATCAAGCACCAGGATGACCTGGCGAAGATGATCGGCAAAGACAAGAGCTGGGTCAGCGGGATGCTCCGCATCCTTACTCTGCCGGTCGAACTGCAACAGAAAGTTGGGTGCACCCAACTCTCAGTGTCGTACGACTCGATGATCCGAATTGCCCGGATCGATGATGAGAAGCATCAGGCGATGTTGATCGAAGCAATCCTTGGTGGCGCCAACCAACGAGAAATCCGTGACCGGATTGATGAACTCAAAGGCAAGAAGAAACCGGACGGCATAACCAAACCGAAGAAGGTGTATCACACCCGGTACAAGGCAACGGTCATTGTCCAAGCGACGACTGGTCAGCTTTCGCAGGACCAGTGCATCGAGGCTCTCCAAGAGGCCCTTGGCCAAGCGGTCAATGGCCAGTCACCAAGCCACTGACCTTAAAGAAAAATCAGGCAGATACGCGCCCTCGCAAGAGGGCTTTTTGGTGGTAGTAAATCCGTCGTCGTGGGGTCCAGACCCCCCTCCAGACGGTAGGAGGGGTACGGGTTCGCGGAAACCGCGAAAAATAACGTGTTGTGGGGGGTTTTGTCGGGGTGCTACCGCCCCCGACCCCGGCCCTTTTCTCACGACTCGCCTGAAGCTCGGGTTGCGCTGCGACTAAGGTCGTTCTCACCAAAGGGCCGGGGTCGGGGCCGATTAAGGAATGGCCGGAGTACCGTCCATCCTTTTGTTTGGCCCCCGACAAAACCCCCCACCACGTTCGGAAACAACAACATCGCTCACGCAACGGGTTGCGATCGCGACGGATGTAACGGGTTCAAAAACAACAGATGAGCGGTTCGCCCAGGGGGGGCGTGGATCGACTGAAAATATCTCGCTCGTTCGGCGGAGGTTGTGCTGCAATCCACCCCTCGCGAATCCTATAACGCCTCTTGAATTTTGTGCTCGCGGCTATCGCCTGTTCACTCGCATTTGTCGATCGCGAAACGGGTGGGCGGAACCGCCAGACGAGTTCGCGGTCGCGATGGCGTCGCGTGGCACCACCGATCGCAGAAACTTTTTTTGCGACCCTTTCGGGGCGCAGAGAGGCATTGTATGTCGCACTATTTTGGCAACGACCTCGACCTCGGTTTCATCTCCGGCTCACGCCGTCGATTCATCCTTACCCGCCAAGAGCGGGGCCGTCATTTGTATATCCCGGGCATGACCCGATGCGGGAAGACAAAACTGATCGAAGGTTGCATTCGGCAGGATCTCGCCAAGTGGCACCGCTCGCGCTCCCCGGTCATCGTCTTTGACCCGCACGGCACGCTCTACAAAAGCTTGATGAGCTACATCGCCGCGGAGCGGCTCTGGCACCTGCCGGTGATTCCGATCGACCTGTCGCAGAACGATTATGCGGTCGCCTACAACCCGCTTCGTCCGCGTGAAGGTGACGCAGCCGTTTTCGTGCAAGGCGTCGTCGGCGCCATCGTTCAAGCCTGGGGACAGAAGGGGCTTCAAGACACCCCACGTCTTGCTCGCTGGCTTCCGGCGAGCTGTCTTGCCCTCTACGAACAGGGCGCAACGCTCCAGCAGATGCTGCCGCTCCTCGGTGATCGGTTCGTCCGCGCTGCGATCGTCGAGCAGATCAAACATCCGACGGCCCGAATGACCTTTGAACGGGCGGCACATCAGAAGGAAGCCGACGTTTTCAATGAGACGGAAAGCAGCTGGAACAAGGTCGAAGCGTTCATCCGCACGAGCGTCATGCGAGCGATGCTTTGTCAAGTGGGGGACTCGCTTGATTTCGGCAAGGTGCTCCGCGAGGGATCGATCGTGCTCATCAATCTTTCGACCGCGGGGAGTCTCATCACGGAGGAAGATGCCAACACACTCGGGAGCATCATGCTCACGGATCTCTTCATGGAATCGCGCCGGCGAGGCAAGGCCGAGGATGGCACCCGCCCGCCGGCGTATGTCTGGATTGACGAGGCTCATCGGTACGTGAGCCCGGCGCTCGCTGAAGGATTTCCCGAGGCGAGCGGCTTTGGCATTCATCTGTCCCTTGCCAACCAGTCGCCGAGTTTTTTTGTCGACAAAGGCGACATCGGCAAAATGGTTTGGAACGCGATCGAGGCGAACGTGCAGAACGTCGCAGCCTTCCGACTCCGGCACTCCAAAGACCTGCCGCTTGTCGCCATGAATCTTTTCCGCCAACACCTCGATGTCGAAGCGGTCAAGCACGAGATCCATTCGACGAAGACGCTCGGCGATGAACTCACCTACATGAAGAGCATTTCGATCGGCGACAGCGTCGGCGACACTGTTGGAACTAATACGTCTGAGGCGTTGACCGACAGCCACACCGTCACCGCGAACTGGAGTCACACCGACACCATGAGCCACACCGATACCTACTCCGGCAGCGTCACCATCGGCACGGGATTAAGCGACAGTGTCCAGTGGAGTAAATCGAAGGGGCTGACCTCAAGCACCGGTGAACAGTGGAGCGAGCGCTCGGGGCGAGAGCGGATCGGTCGGCACAAATGAGAGCACCATCGCAAGTGAGAACATCGGAGTTTCAGGCGCGCTTGTTGATGAAAACGGAAATGACCTTACGGGTCATGGGTTCGCGAATGCCTACGCGAACCCAGGCGATTCGATGCGATCGTGGAACAAGGGTACAGCCGCGACCAACGGCACGAGTGCCTCGGAAGGTTGGAGTCGCAATCGCTCACGTGGCGGAAACCGAAGCCAGGGCGAGTCTATTAGTAGTGGTGGCGGCGGCGGTCGCACTCGAAACCAAAGCCATTCGATCGGAGAATCATTCGGCGTTTCCGATAGTGTGAGCAGTGCCGATACCTATGGCGGAAGTGAGGCGATCGGCACGGCGCACACCGTAGGTCGCGGAACAAATCAGGCCCGTTCTGTGGGTACGAGCAGGAGCGTGAGCATCTCCCCGATGCTCATTCCCATCTGGGGCACGGAGCTTTCCAGTCGCACGTACTATACGCTCGATGAGCAACTACACCGTTTGAATCAGCGGCTCGACGCTCAGCCGGTGGCCGAGTTTACCGTTCGAACCGCGAATGCGCTTTTGGCGTTGCCGTTGACGGCTCATTTCATGAAGGCGCCTGCCATCACGGCACGAGGGGTTTGTTTAGTGACGCTCGCGTTTTTGAAAAAGCTTCCGTTTGCCAAGCCTCTTTCTGAGGCGCTCGTCGCCACAGTCGAAGTGCATGAAAATTTCGCTCGCAAAATCTTGGGCTACGCGCCGGCGGGTTGCGAAGAGCCAGGTTCGGCCATCCGCATTGTTGCTAAGGTCATTTCCGAGGCGTGATAGAATGGACGCAATGCCCCGAACAATTTCCGGCCCGGGCATCGAATTCACACCTCGTGATTTTGAGATTCTCTGCGGCCTTTACGAAACGCGATTAGCGACCATCCAGCACCTGACAAGCCTCTATTTTGATGGTCGGATTGATGCCGCCCGCAAACGCATTCAGCGATTGAAAGCCCTCGGCTACATTCGCGAGAGGCCGCGGCAGCATGTGTATGAGCCGGCGATTCTTTTTCTGACGAAGAAAGCGTTTCAGCTTTTGGATGAGCGCGGAAAGCTCGCCGGGTATCCGCGAATTGGGGTTTCCCAATTCGAGAAGCGCGTTCAGGTTTCGCAATCAACGCTTCGTCATGAGCTTGCCATCCTCGACGTCAAAGCGGCGACGGCTTCGGCCGTCGCCGCTTGCGGCGCAACGCTTGTCGAGTTTTCCACCTGGCCGACGCTGTTTCAATTTGTCGCACGGCCGGCACAGGACCGGAGGTTCTTATAAAGCCGGACGGCTTCATTCGCATTGCTGTCCCCGACGGTGAAGCGACATTTTTTCTTGAATTGGATCGCTCGACCGAAACGCTTGAGCGATTGCGGTTTAAGGTGCTTGGCTATCTCGATTACTACAACCGCGGCGGATTGGCGTCTCGCTTCGGCCGGCCACGGACGGAATTCAAAGCGTTCCCCTTTCGCGTTCTCTTCGTAGTCCCTTCGGCGGAACGGCGGAATAACCTCGCGGAAGTTCTGATTTCTTCGCGTCCGAGTATTTCCGGGTTTGCCTGGCTCACCTCATTCGACGAGGCGAGAACCAATCCATTGGGTCCGATCTGGGTTCGACCGGCGGACTATCGCAGTGCGACGTTGGGCTCACCCTTTGAGATCGGTTCCGCCCGCACAAAGGCATTCGTTACCCAGCCGGAGCGCGAGCGTTTCGTGGAGCCACGACTCACGAAGCTGCGGCTCGTAGAGCCGGCGCCGAATCATGATCGGCCAAGACCAAGTGTTCCCAAACATGCTCGCTCCAAATAGGGGTGGCGGCGCATCGCAGAGACGCACTGATTTGTAAGCAAGCGTTTGCGCGATTTTGCCAGCTAATGCCCGCCTCGGAATTGTTCCATTCTCCAAAGAGGTATCCAGTGGACAAACAAATGAAAAAACTCGTTAAACGTGTTTTGTCGGACGCGGCCCGCACGGCGAATTTCTTTGATTATTCGGATACGGAGCGGATGACCTGGATGATTGTCAGAGCCTACGAAATCGGTAAGCGGCATGAGAGATTAGCATCGCGAAAGGTCGGTGCGGGGAAATTTCCACCGTTGCATCGCCTGAAGGCAAAACAGTCTCAGATGGCCGGATGATCTTCGAAAACGCGCGATACCAAAGCAAGGACCCATTGCTTAAGACGCCGCCAGACGAGAGGTCGCACCGTCTTTACGGACCCCTAAAAGAGCCCGCCAGACTCGCAGTTCGCCTCGCATATTGATTTTACAGGCACCCCGTCGCCGTCAAGCCACAAGGGCGTTGACTGCTCCGGGGACCCTGCCTGTCTCCCTTCTCATTTGCGAGGCAAACCGCTCGCACAGAGTCGACATTATTCGCTTTAACGAAATCTCGTATGAAACGATTTCGCGTGTCGCTTCCCGGCCTGCTCCGTAGTCCCATCGTCGTTCGCGCTATTGACGAGGGTGATGCCCTTCAAAAGGCGATCGACGTATTCAACGCCGATGAGGAAACGGAGATGCCGGACTTTGACGAGGATGGCTTCTTCGTCGGCACCTCCGGTATCGAGGAGCTGCCGGATTAGCTCATTCGCTCGAATGTCGGAAAGAACCCGCTTAGGCGGGTTTTTTTCGTGTCTGACTGGCGGGCTCCCCACCCCCAAACCCCCGCCGGCTCCTCCCCCGGGGGTTCATCGAGCCGCCATTGAAAAGGGCGGCAGCCCCAAGCCCGTTCACAGTTCGCCCGTAGTCGTCAAGCCGCAGGGGCGTCATTGCGATTTGCTCGGCCCGATCCGGGTACGCCCGGCCGGTTATCGCAACGCAACGACCGGCTCGCCTCGATTTGACTCCTAGGCCTCGCACTTTATCACTCGACGAACGGAAGCAGTTCGTAGAAAAACGAATCAAGAATCTGTGATTGATATATATTTTCTCAATGGCGTTAGCCTAATTCCCGCACAGTTTGCGAGGTTGCGCTTGACGACAGAGGCACGAAGGGATTACCTTTCCTCCTTATTACAGAGGTGCAATGATGCTTGGGCTTGGCAGCATGAAATACAAGTTTGTCTACCTGGGGCTGCTTTGCCTCTTTCTTTTTGCGGGCGAATCCGCTTTACATGGGCAAACCGCGCGTGATTGGGTGGGAGGGACGGGCGATTGGTTTGACGTGAACAACTGGGACACGGGGGTTCCCAATGCGAACGATCCGACATTCATTTCCAACGGCGGTACCGCTGTCGTAGCAAATGCGGGGGCTTCGGCCAATTACCTGAATGTCGGCGGGGGCGGTATCCTCATTAATGGAGGCGGTGCCCTTTCTAGCAATATCGCATTCTTCGGAGGGGGGGCATCTGCAACGGTTGACGGACTGAGTTCCAGTTGGACCAATGCTAATGGCTTGTACCTCGGCAGCGGTGGAAACGGCAACTCCTCTCTCAATATACAAAATGCGGCCTCGCTAGCAAGTTATAACGTCTTCCTAGGAGATACTGCCTCGTGCACTGGCGTCGTAAACGTAAGCGGAAAGAATAGCACGCTTTCAGCCAGGAACGATCTGTTCGTCGGAAACGATGGGGCCGGATCCCTGAGCGTCGGTAGCGGCGCCACAGTGTCAAGTCTAAATACCTTTATCGCAACCAAGGGCTCGGGAACCATGACGGTGAACGGGGCGGGCAGCGGGTTGTTCAATAGCGGGAATCTATATATCGCAGGAGATAGCGCTGCTGGACACGTCGGCGGTTCACTAACGGTTTCCAGGGGCGCGACAGCTTCAAACGGATCGACCTTTGTTGCGACGCAAGGGGCGTTGACAGTATGTGGTGTGGGTTCATCGTTCAACGACGCGGGGAACTTATATCTTGGTGACAGCAGCGCCGGTGGCTTGGTGAAGGTAAGCTCGGGTGCCGCCCTTACCAGCACCAATGCCTACGTGAACCCTGGTGCCTCACTTACTGTGGGAGGCGTAGGATCGGGTGTCACTTTAACCGGAAACTTTTATCAAGATGGCCTGACGAGCGTTTTGAATGGAGGACATCTGGTGGTTCAGAATACTGCCCACGTTTCGGGGACATTATCTGTCGCTGGCGCGAATTCAAACATGAGCTTCGGCGGTTTAACGACTGCTACGAACAGCACTTTACAATTTACCCTTGGTTCTCCCGTTTCCGCCGGATCCTATAACGGAGGCGTCATTACAGTCGGCTCGCAGGGTGCCAGTATTAGCCAGGGCACTTCACTTTCGTTCGCCGATGCTCCCAAAACAAGTGGTAATTATCGCCTCATCGGCGGGAATATCAGTGGCATCGCTGCATCGAGTTTCAATATAACCAACCAACCCGTTGGCTATCAATATTCATTAAGTTCGACTGTCGATCCAGGTTATCTTGACTTGGTCGCGATGCCGGTTCCCCCGCCACAAAAGATCATTCTGGACTTCGCTGATCGCGCCCCCTTTCAGGTGCTCACCTACAATGGGGCTATTATACCTCTGCAGCATAACGATATAGATTATAGTTCCTTGTCGCCGACGGCTAGTAAGCTTACCGTCGCTGATCAATCTGCCATTCTGGCCGGCGTCCGCAATGTGTTTGACTCGTCGGGGGTAACTAATGTTGACATCGAAATCGGCCACGCTCAACCGGGCGCGAAAGTGGTCTATTTTTCGGACAGAACCACGAATCCGGCGTGGGGTGGATATTCTATCGCAGGCCTAAATCGCTTCAACGCAGACCCAAATGGCTCATCGATAGTGTACTCAAATACGAATTATTGGGAGGCGGATGATGCCGGCCAGAATGCCGTGGCTTTCGGCCGGCTGCTAGATATTAACACCGCGGTTCACGAGATTGGCCACACACTCGGGCTACGCCACGTAGATCCCGCACCGCAGACTGATTCGCTAGATAATACGACTTATGAAGTAATGCGCAAGGACCCTTATATAACTGTTGCGGCATTACAATCACTTCGGTTCCTTAATGCCGTTTCGACCGTGCAGGGTTCAAATATCGGGGATTACGTAACGCATAATCCGCAATACTACCTTCAGCATTATATCGACGGAGTTCCCGACGAAACCCTAAAATCAGCGGGCATCCTGCCGGGAACGTATGATGATCCAGCCCATTCCACCACCTTGATTAAAGTTCTTCTCGGTACTGGTGACAACAGCGGGTTGACGATTTATAATGTTAGTATGATAGAGAACGCGGGACAGGATGATTCGTCAGTCATCGGCCAGTTTGGGCAGATTACGCTCGGCGAACTCGCCTCGCAGAGTTTCCAAATCGCGACCGGCGACACTTTGAGTTTTGTGGGCTCCGCAGCTCCCGGTTCTGAATCCGATATCACGATTGCAGTAGGAGATCCTCATACTATTGACAACCTTTTATTCGGCAGCAGCCAAACCATGTCCGCCGATTTTGACCTTGTAACTGCTTCAGGGTTTTCGGTCCTCGCAGGAGTCACTGTTACTAGCAATGTGGTACCAGAACCGCGGCGTATCGTGCCTCTCGCTTCCATACTCGTATTGGCGTTTGCATGTTTACGTCGACGAGTTCAACACGAGGTGTTATAGTGTGGACATGCTTGCGATAACGAAACGCGTAGGGCACTGCCTCCTTCTTATTCTTTCAATTTGGGTCATCCTCGGCTTAGTTGATCTGTTCATCGTTGCGCCAGCCGTGAACAATTCGTGTTCGGATCAAGGTTTGTATGCAATAAATTCAAGTCCATCTTTCGTCGCGCACGAGAAGACCTGCGATCTGATCACTACAATTGTGAATGTTCCTTGGTAGTGCAGTTCCTCGCGGCCATTACGTAAATATGCGACTGGTCGGATGCCATGTTGCGGAGACTTTCCCCCCGCTTCCCCGTTCCCTATCGCAAAGAGAAATCGATCCCCACTCCAAACCTTCTCCCCGGGGGGAACATTCCCCGTTACAATCATCGATCATCCACATTCAGCGCACCGACGCATCGATCGATCGCTCACGGGTGTGCCCGTAGCGAGTTATCCCCAGCACCGACTCGCGTGGATCTCAGCTTATTTTTCCTCAGCGTGCCGCAGAACCCGCCACGCTTGCGTATTCATGGCGGCACACACCCGAAGAAGCACATCGACCGTTGGCGAATATTCGTCTCGCTCCAGGTGACTGACGTACTCGCGGCTAATCCCCGCCTTTTGGGCGAGCGCTTCTTGCGTTAGACCTGCTGCCTCACGGGCTTTCCGCAATTCTGTCCCAATCACTCCATGAAAAGCTAGTTGTTGACAGGGCCTGTGTCTGTGAAGTATCCTTCACATCAGCAGGACCGCTCGTGCGGCACCGCAGGAGGTTCTCTCCATGCATATAAATGACAGAAACATCCAGTTGGCAGTTTGGTTTGATCGTCGCTTACGTCCTTCCGGGCTTCGTTGGGTTGGCAGGACTGGCGCCGGTTTTCCCATCGGTCGCCGGCTGGTTGAAGGCCGGCAGCCAGGGATTGGATTTGGGACCACCCACGTACGCCATTCTTTCGGCGACATGCATCGGCCTTATCCTGAGCTGCTTCCGGTGGCTCATCCTCGACCGAATTCACGAATGGACGGGAGTGGAACGCCCGGACTGGGACGATCGACAGCTTGTGGCGAGCCTTGGTGCTTTCGATTATCTCGTGCAAAATCACTTCCGATATTACGAATTTTCTGGCAACACCTTGATGGCGATCGCGCTCTCCTACGGCGTCAACCGCTGGACCGACAGCCTGTCATTCCTGGGAACGCGAACAGACCTGGCATTCATTCTTGTATCGCTGGTGCTCTTCGCCGCGTCTCGCGATGCGCTGTCGAAGTATTACACCAGGACGCAACAACTCCTTGGACCGATCGCGATTCAGGATTTCGGAGGTAGTGGCATGTATAACGGCAACGACCACGGTGGCACGTCATCTCGGGAAGATGATAAAAAGCGGGCTGAGAAACCCAAACCGGTTTCGAAACCTGATTCGAACGATCCCAACGAAGGGACGGCCAAGGCCGAGCAATCCCGTTAAATCGACGGAAGGATCGCTTTAATCAGGGTTTGCAAACGGCGCTACTGCAGCCGTGCATCTTGCGACTATCCTTTCTCGCCAGCATTTGCCAACGCGCCCCGGGATACGCTCACGCACCTTTATTGGCAACTGATCTTGAAAATTCTTTATCGATGCTTATGTTCGTCCGCTTCGGGGCACTTCGTGCCGCCGTCGAAGCGATTTTCATACAAATTGTTCTTAAACCTATAGGTATCCGATGCAGGACTTCACCCCCCGGACACGAAATGCCTCCGAAGGAGAGATCAGAATGGGTCGGAAAAAAAACACCGCTGGTGGTCGCGCGATCGGATGGACCGCTCTTTTAATCCCCTTGTTTTTTTTGACACCGGCTACCGCATTTGGACAGGCCCTTAGTGTTACGCCTTCGACTCAAAATGAAATTTCTCTAGCAACTGGATGGAACGGTGATCCGCAGCCACCGATAAGTGCGACCATCGACGTGGGCAACTCATACGCCAGCTGCTGCCGCGACTATACCCCTCAAGAAACAATAACTACAAGCTATGGCACAGCCACGGGATATAGTTCGTTCCAAACGACAACATCCCAAAATTTTGCGATTACACTCGACCTGACGGGTGCTGGATCATCATCAATGACTCTCAACGGCATTCCCGCTTTGACACCTCTTAACAGTCCATTACTCCAAAGCCGCACCAGTGTAAATACCTTAGTTGTGGATGCTTATAGTATGTTTGGTAACTTGACGAACGTCTCACTCACGAACTTCAAGATAAATGGCCAACCGGTGAGTGGGCTAAACGGGGGCGCTGCGGTCGGTGCACCGCCACAATATGAAACGATTAAGGGCTTCTCCTCTCTCAGCAACTTAAAGCTGACGGGGACTGTCACAATCACGCCATCGCCAATTAATCCACCGTCCCACGATGTAAATGTCGGATTCGCCCTTGTTAATGAACCTCCGTCGCCACAACAAATCATTCTGGACTTCACCGATCCTGCTCCGTTCAGCGTGATTACGCCAAGTATCGGCGGCATCGGCCTTAAACGCCTTTCGTATGTATCAAATTCATCTTCATCGCCGAAGGCGAGCGCAATCAACTCGACTGACCAAGAGGCGATCCTTAATGGAGTACAGCAAGCGTTTGCCACTTCCGGGGTCACGAACGTCAACATTTCAATCGGCACGCCTGAACCCGGCGCAAAGGTCGTATATTTCACCGACCGAAATACCAACGGCAACTTTGCCGGCTATGCGGTCTCCGGTTCCACGCGGTTCAATACTAATCCGAATGGCCAAGCGATTGTGTATTCCGACACGAATTACTACGAAGCGCATGGTGTGACCGACCCGGCTGGTATTTTGCAGGGCGTGTCGTTGGATGTTAACGCTGCCGTGCATGAACTAGGGCACACGTTAGGTTTACACCATATCGAGGGCCAGCAATCTATCAACGGGACAAATTATTCAGAGGTCATGGCGTCTCAACAATATCCTCCATTAACCCCCATAGCGTTTCTCAATCAGGCCTCGCGTATTACTGATACGCTTCGGAGCGTGGTAACGGAAAATCCTGTATACTATTTGAAGCGGTACATCGATGGCGACAGTGATCCCTATCTTCGTTCCGAGGGTATCGTACCCGGTAGTTATGATACTAGCACTGTGTTCAATAATCTCCGAGTGTGGTTCTCAGGATTCACTGGAAGCCAAACCTTATATAACGTCGAACTGATCTCCTCCACCGGAGACGATGATGGTAACAGTGCACAGCATTTTGATTCAATCACCCTGGACCAGTTGAGCCAACAAATGATTTCAGTTCCGCTCGATGGCACGTTAAGTCTTGTTGCATCATCCACGTTAGATGGTCAGCCCGATGTCGTGCTGGCTTCCGGGGATCCCACGGATCCCTCGAACCTTTCCATCCCTGTGAACGCCGGTCTTATGCAGGCACAATTGGAAATATTTTCCAATTCACAATTCTCCACCTTAAGCGATGTGACGATCAATGCGTTAGTTGTCCCTGAACCCGCTCTGATATCTATTGCACTCGGCGGCATGATATGGACCTGTTGGTCGAGGCGTGCTCGGGTATGATATAGTTTAACTATGTCTCATTATCTGAAGCGCTTGTCCACTACCATCGGCCTCATTGTATTAGCCTGGATGGCTGGACTCATACTCGAATATTGTTTCATTTATCCAGTTCTAGATGTGTTCTGTCCACAAAATGATCTGCTGCCATTTGATTCACATGTCGGCACATTTTGTAAGCAGTTGAATAATGTGGCTTCGATTCCGTGGTGACAACGCATCAGAGTAACGGAGTTATCGCCGTACATGCGAGCTCTGGCAAACGACGGAACGTCTCACGTTGATGGCCTGATCGATGCTTGGTGCGAATCGAACTTCCTTTGCCATTATCACCCTTAGAGCGATCGAATACGCCAACCTTTGACGCTCCGCACAAACCGCACAATTGTGCATAATAAAATGGCGATCCAACTGGATCGCCCGAATTATCAGATATTCCATAACTGTCGCACCGCTTCTGTATGCAGGTCGGTTGGTTGTTTGCCCGGATCTAGTTTATGCCATCGGGTAAGCCGCTCCGCCGCCAAGAGCGGAAGAGCCCCGGCGGCGCACCGTTCCCCGGCTTCGTCGCCGTCGGTCAGAATCCATATCCGCCCATCCGGTTTAACTAGACGAATTATCTCATCAGCCTGGTGTTCAGAACAACTGGCACCCATCAACGCGACGACATTCGGTTGGTTATTTTGGAACATCCACCAGACCGAGGCGAATCCTTCCACAACAACGAGGTCAGATACCGGCGTCGTGATGTGATGCCCGTTATACACAAACCGGGATTTTTCAAATGCGTAGCGTTTTCCATTGCGTTCGCGATCGCCAGGAAATCGGTACTTCGGATTGTCTTCGCCGATGAGCGAATCATCGACAACGCGGCCGGCATATCCGATGAGACGGGCGACCGGATCGAAAAGCGGAATTGCAATTCGATCTTTCATGAGGCCTTTAGAACAAAAGCCAAGACCAAAATGGTCAATTGTCTCAGGCGTGAATCCTCTTGCGGCGAGATACGGATGGTTTCGATCCAATACCTTCAGCGTAAAGTCGAGTGGTGCGTTGATGACAGTTTCCGGCTCGCTGGCTGGGACGGTTTCTTTCGTCGGGCGTGGGGTTTTAGTCGCCGACGGAGCCGACGTGCTCCCGTTCGGAGAGAATCGTTCCGCCGCCAGGAGGCGCCTTTCCGAACGTCCGCGGGATTCTCTGGGTCGAGCCCTTCGAGAATCACCACAAGATCGATCAGATTGCCGCTTCGCCCACATCCAAAACATTGCCAGCATTTGCGTTTCAAATTGATCGAAAACGACGGGGATTTGCGGGTACCGTTGTGCGTTGGAAGCGGGCAAAAACCGTGAGCCTGATCGCCTTTCACTTTCACCGTGACGTTGTAGCTCTTCAAAATCTCAAGAGCGTTCAGCTTCTCGCGAAGCTCTTTAAAATTCAGCCAGGTGCTCATTCGTTATTCCGTTCTGGCGAGGTGCCGTAGAAGGTGAAGATGTTCCAATAACTGTCTGCTTTCAGACTGCCATGAATGGAAAAACCGCGCAAGCCCGGCGGAAATAAAAAGAGCGATCTGTCGTCAGACAAGTCGCTCCTGAAAATCGCGTTAACGCGGTGCGGTAGCTCGCCGTGCCGGTGCGTTATCGGCCCGGCGGGCGGTGATAAAACTGTGGGCATCGTAGAGAAGCTTCGCAAGATTCATCAGGTCGTCGTAACCGAATGACTGAGTCTCGCGCCACTCCTCGCCTTCGCGGTAGCTCCGCGTGAGGGTGACGTTACACATCGGGCCATTGGCGGTCTGGTTTTCCCAGACCGTGGCTTTGATGCTCCGATGGCGCAAGGTGTGGACCGGCTTATTCCCGGCCGTCGGGGATGGAACTGGTTTAGGCATAAATGCCTCCTTTCGGATTGAGGAACGGGTTAAGGAACAAATGGTGCGGTGTTGTTCGGTCTTCCCGCCTTGAGGATCGTGTCGGCGGCTTTGAAGATCCGTTGAACGGATCGCTCGGGGATCACCTGGTCACGGAGCCAGTGCTGCAGGTATCCCCGGCTGAACTCGGTGCCGGTAAATCCGAGTGACTCGCAACAAATGAGAGCAACGCCCTCCGCTTCGACTTCGCGAAGGCTGCGAGGGGTTCGCTCGTCGCCGTCATCGAGTCGTTCTGTTTCCGCAGTGTGACCGAGGACAACATGGCCAAGTTCGTGGAAGAGTGTGCGGTGCGGGGCAAAGGCGATCGGCGACACCGATACCAGCCGGCCGGTGGCGTAGCCCTGGGCGTTTCCATCGGGAAGCCCATAATCGATCCGTCGGATGGTGAGAACGTGGAGTGCCAGCTGTTCGCTCCAGGCCGGGAGCTCGGTCGGCTTGTACGGCTCGCCATCGGTTTGTGACAGCACGAACCAGTGCGGCTTATACGTGAAGAGGGTCCGCGTTTCCGAACCCGGCGGCGTTTCGGCAATGTTCTCTTTAGACTGCACGATGGGGTCGGACCGGCGTGATTTCACCGTGAGGGGCATGCAGAGCGTCAACGCTTTTTCGCCCTTGCGGACGCACCGGCCGACGTTTTTCCAACCGAGGAACGTATTGATCGGGCCCGGATCGATGTGACGAGCCAGGCATTGGAAGAGAACCAAGAGCTGATTACCGGTGCTGTATTCCCAAAATTGGCTATAGGCCGCGGAAATACGACCGGGTTTCGCGACAGCATCAGCAAGCAACGCTGACCAGTCACAAGGAGCATTTCCAGGCATGGGCGCCTCGCTGCCCCAAGGGGGCGGTTGAAGTGTGAAAGAGCTGGAGCGGAACGTCTGCCTCCAGCTAAGCACACTTCGCACCCGCGCGCAAGTCCTCTGGCCTGTGCAAAATCTTGACAAGATTTATGAATGGAGTAGCGTGACAATAGATTCGTCTGCCGCCCACCGATTGTGGCGTTTTCACTTCTCCTCCCTGGCCAGCCTGGGGTGCGGTTGCGTGGTGCAACTTCATCCCATGGTGACCAGAACAAGGAGACCGTATGCCACGAAAGAATCTTGCTCGCCGCTTCGATCCCCGCGGCGGCGTCAGTCAGACCGCGATCGATGAAGAAGCCCGACACCTTGCTCAGGAACTCGAGCACTACACGGTCCTGTCGATCAATGACCTGAACCAGATGCTTGCCGAGCGACGGCATAAGCTCGACATTCTGCAACAGGAGCTCCAGCCGCTCATCGATGGTATGAGCGAGCGGATGCAGCTGGCGGTTCTTTCCGTTTTGTACCGAGATTTTGCTCATATGGCGGCGTTGTATGTTTCGTATCTCAAGCCCAAGGAAGACGGCTCGTCGCCGCGGCACGAAGGGACGCTCGCGACAAAGCCTGCCCCGGCGCCCTTGCCGTTTCGCGAGTGGCTGTTCGGGACCGAGTGAATCGACCGCACGAAGAACTGTTACCGGTTCTTCTTTTTATTAAGAGACTGAAGCACGACTTCGAGCTCTTCCTTTAATTCCTTCACTTCACCGTCGACGATGGCCAGCGCGATTTCGAGACTGGCGGGATCTGCATAGCGTGTTTTCTCTTCCTCGATCCGTTCTTGCCGGAATTCACCGAGCAGAGATTCGATGCTCTTTTTGTCTTGGAGCTTCCGCCGAGCGCGTTGTCTGAAAATTTCCAAACGGCTCTTTTTTATTTTTGGCTTCGCCACCTTCACGACGTCGCCGACTGAGAGGTTCCACTCAGCGGCGGTGGGGATCCTGACTCGGATAATGAACGGGGGGCTTTCCATACTCTGGCTGCCATAGAAGGCTTCGAATTGAAATGTGTAGTCTTGACCAGGCCGGAGTTGTACTTCCACTTGCCCGGAGTCGGCGTTTTCCGTGGCGACGGTTTCGCCGTCCTGCCAAATGATGACGTAGTAAAACGAGGCCTGCGGGCGTTCAACGACCCAGCGAATAAGCGCCCGCCCGGTTGGCACCGTATAAATGAACACGGTTAACACCCGGCCGAGTCGCTGTCGGAAGAGCTGTGCTTCCTTGATAAAGCCGTCTACTTCTTCAATGTTATTGGCAACGAGCTTTGTTTGCTCACGCCTCGCCAATGCTTGTTGTTGGAGTTGTTGTGCTTGTTCCTGCTCCTTCTCCAGTTGTTCGCGGGCTACTTGCTGTCTGCGTTCCTCCCACGCTCGCCATGCTTCACGATCAAGAGTTTTTCGCTGAACGTCGAGTTCGTGGGCAGCACGTTTTTGCTTAATCTCCTCGTCCTCTTTGGATTCCTCCGTTATGCTTCGCACCAAGAGAGCGAAGATGGCAGCCATCCAGAGCAACATTATTATGCACAATCCATCCACGGCAGTTCCTCGCTGAAAACCACTTTTCGCCCGTCACCTGCCCATCCACCGTCTGATCCTTTCTTCCACGACCTTTCGAGGAGCGGCATATCGCGCCCGCGATTGAGCGATGACCTCCAGACGTCTGCCGGAAGGCTGCCCGATTGGTGGGGCGGTTCGAGCGTGGAACGGCTCGCGAAGATTTCCTTCATCGAGAAGCTTCGCCAGGATTTCGTAATTCGGGAGATCGGTGAATTGGCTGGCGGCGTGGGAGCCTCCGAAGGTGCGCTCAAGAAGACTGGCGTCCTCAGCACCAACTCTGAAAGAGAGAATTGTGGGGCAGTTACCGAAAATCGCGTCGCGGATGTCCTTCCGCAATCGAGCGGTGTATTGGGTGCCCAGGACCATTCCCAACCGAAACTTTCGGCTCTCCGATAACATCGAGGGGAATGAATCGGTTATGAAATTGTGGAATTCGTCGACAAATAAGAAAAAGTCGGTCCGCTCAAATTCCGGGAGGTCGGCACGCGAGAGGGCGGCATGCTCGAATTGAGAAACGAGCAGTGCCCCGAGAAGATTCGAGCTCTCCTCGCCGATTCGCCCTTTGGCAATATTGGCGATGAAGATTCGCTGAGTGTCCATGATCCAGCGAAAGTCGAACGCTTTGCGGACTTGGCCCAAGGAATTCCTGATAGCGGGGCTTAACAGAAGAGCGCCAATTTTATTTTGAATCGGTGCGACCGCCTCGACCGCGAATCGCTTGTCAAAGTTCTCGTACTCGAACAGCCAAAAAGTCCGAACCGCGGGATCGGTGACATGCGTCAATACCCACTCACGATAATTTGCATCGACGAGCATACGTTGAATGCCAAGGAGGGTTGTGTTTGCGGTCGATTCGTAACATTCAGCCAGGGCGGCGATCGTCGCGGTGAGGATGTACTGCATTCTCACTCCCCAGCTGTCGGACCAGGCGGATTTGAATGCCGTCACTATCCCCGATGTAAGAAGGTGCCGATCTGCTTCGGTCGAGCCGGCAAGAAGATTGAGTGCGATCGGAAACTCAGAATCAGCCGGGCTGAAGTGAATTACATCGCGGATTCGGTGGCGAGGAATATAATCGAGTATCTCGGAAGCCACGTCGCCGTCTGGATCAATGAGGGCGACTCCACGCCCGGCCCGGAGGTCCTGAATCATCAGATTTTTAAGCAGAGTCGTTTTACCCGTGCCCGTCTGACCGAGGATCAAAGTGTGCTGCAGGCGATCAGGAACGTGAAGGGCGACTGGCTGTATCCCTCCCCAGGTCTCGCGATGTCCAATATGTACTGTTCGATTATCTTTTCTGTTCATTTCCCGGAGCAAGCCACGCGATCGCAGGAGGTTCGAATCCCTGCCCCGTCGTCGGTCGGCGTGTGTTTGACTGAGGACATGGTTAGCGACAAGACGCTGTGGTGGGCGAGCCGCTAAGAATGACGTGGCTTGGTTCGAGAGGCGAATGTGGCGCATTCGCTCTCTCATCGCATTGTACTCTGAGCCGAGCGGAGCGACGATCTTGACGCCGCCCGTTTTCAGTTTCTTAACCCGTTTCCGGGTAATTGAATGTGCTAAACTGTGTCTATTAAAAGGAACTAATCGATCGAACGGCATGCCCAAGAAGATCCGCAAATCAACATCGCTGGAAGAAATCCGTGAATTTCTGGACTTCGTCGTCACGCATATGGACGAGCGATTTGTTGCAGCGACGGAGGATCGACAACGGATTGAAAAAACCCAGGCAGGGCATTCGGAGATCCTGACCGGGCATTCCCAGCTCCTCGATGAGATCCTTTTTACGGTGACCGGCCAGGAGCAACGGATCTCCGGCCTCGAAGATAAAATGCGCAAGTCGCCACCAAACTTGGCCTTACGTTTATGCCATGACCACAACGAGACAAAATATAAAGTCGGTTGATGGAGTCGAACTCGTTTATGAGCCGATCCTGGCGCCAGCGATTGGTGAAGTGGACGCCATTCGTAAGATTGGAGAGTTTCTCGCATCGCTTACGCATCGATCTGATTCTTCTGAAAGAGACTTGCCGGTTATCGCTTAGGCCCGAATGAAAGGGCCATGCTGGCAGATAACGAAGTGTATTTAATGACCGTCTCCGTTTCCGGCGTCCGGTCGTTCGAACGTCTTCGATTGCAAAAGCTGTTCGTATGGCACCCCCAGGGCGATTGCGATGCAACGCACGCGTGACGGAAGCGCTGGTCGGCCACGTTCTATATTTTGAATCGTGCCTCGACTGCAAGCGACGGGATCGTTCATCGGGGCGGCATAAGCGATCTTCTCACATTCCGCTTCCAGCATTTCCTGCGTCCACCCCTTGATCTGCCGGCGGATGTATTGCACCCGGCGTCCATCCACCGCTACAGCTTCTTTGCGTGGCATATTAAATCTCCTGGTCGGCCTGTGAAAGCAAAGTCGAACCGGTAGGGGTTAACCTCGGATGGGTCCGAATTATGATTGTCAACCGCACGGTTTTCGGAAGACCCTGATAACCGAAATTGATTCTCGATTTCGCGGCTTGAGCAAAATTCTTAAGTGAACATTCGAGATTGAGAATTCCGCACCGATCGGAAGGCTCGCGGTTGGATTCGCGTACTGTGCCTGAGTGCAGCAACCCAAACCGAAAGGAGCACCGTGGAAGGCAATTCAAGGAAGCCAATCCCTCCGACTCAACTCTGGTGGCAGCTTCAGGTATTCGCAGATGATGGCTGTCCGCACACTAAAGACAGCCTGGATCCATTTGGCGGAGATCGTGATGACGAAGACCGTGCTCAAAGTGTCTACCTGATGATGCGCCGACGTAACACCTGCTTGGATTCTCCGTCTTGAGGGAGACTCCGACCTCATTTCTCTGACTCCTCCGTGCTGGGACAGCCGCAGGCCACTTGAACGTTTCAAGCTGCTTGCATTGTCTCATCACGACGAGAGTGCAACGCTCTCGCAGAGGAGTAAGCCATGTCACTTGTCGATATTGATCCCGAAGAATTTGCTGAGAGGCATCGATCCGCGCTATTTGCCTTTTTGGATCATGTCCTTACTCATGCGAATTATGCGTATACGAGCGATTTCGAAGCCGCATTTAAGGAAGTGCTGGCCACCTTCGACGCGTATGTCAGGCCGAAGATCACTGGTGATCCACCGCCGGACATGGGCCTCGAATATTTCGGGAGGAGTCACAACTTTGTGACGGCTCAGTGTTCATTATTACTTCTGTTTGCCCACGAGATGTCTCGGCGAGTGGACCGCAAGCAGCTTGATGATGCTGGCGAACTTTTAGCGCAGCTTTGGAAATCGCTTGCGATGACCTACGAGCAATTCTTTGGGACGATTCCGCCTTACCTTTTGCGCTTGCCACGCTAAGCAAAAGGCGGGCCACGCCACGCTCATTTATCGCCCCTTTTGGGGCTTTTTTTAATTTTCTGGAATAGTTTGCGATTTTCCGCTCATCGAGCAGAGCCTCGACCCGGGAAGCTAAAATTTGACCGTATGAATAGCCACCCGGAAATACCAGCAATTTTGCACCGCCCTGAGATTCGGCAGACCGTAATTGCCCGCGCCACGGAATGAAGTGCATGAGAGAAATCAAGAACCGGCAGATCGTCGAAGCGGCGGGCCTTTCGATCAACCAAGCGACGCTGAGCCGTTACTTCGTGAACGGAACTGCCCCCGCAAGTCCCGATCTGGAGAAACTGGCTCGATTTGCCTTGAGCCTCCGGTATTTTCATGAATTGGATCAAGTGCTAGTTCACGTCCACCAACGCCGGATCGATACGGGTTTGGAATATCGAGATGAAAGGCTGGATCTTTGGGGACCGAGCCCCTATCGCGTTGAAAAACTTGCCAAGGAACTGCAGCCAATAGTGGAATCTGCGACGGAAATTGTTTGCGAGGCGAATACCTTTCCGCTCTGGATGCTGCCGCGAGGCGTCGTGCGAGCATTACTTAAGCGAGCCCAAAAATATGGCGGCGCAACGTTTAGTGACGAGCGACGGCGAGGGGTTCTAGCTCTGGACTCAATGTGGCGGCGATTGATCCTGTCCGGGGGCTTTGAGGGCAGAATTAACGTGGTGTGTCGAAAGTCGGGAGCAAGGGGATTACTCCGGCGGCAGTACCCATTCTGGTTTCTATCCGAAAAGGATATGGACTCTACACTCCGCTTCTTCGAAGAAGAAATCTTCGAACGGAATATTCGAGTTTACACCCGCACTTCGTTTGGGCTCTCGGGGCACACCTATCCAGCGATAAGACAGGTGGCAGATTTTCATCGAAGTCTTGGAACCGCCACTCGCATCGG
Source organism: uncultured Phycisphaerales bacterium (assembly GCA_963754335.1). GTDB lineage: Bacteria > Planctomycetota > Phycisphaerae > Tepidisphaerales > Tepidisphaeraceae > JBBSDP01. The sequence goes on along the minus strand of CAVWFQ010000001.1, from coordinate 89,345 downwards.
CGATGAGCGAATAATTTTTAACTTCAGAATTGATGAACATATCGGAATTGAGAAACCGGCGACAGACGGCACGTGGTGCCGATATTGGCAGAATTGGCGAGAGACGCTCGATGATTTTTGTCGGAACAAGGCCCGCGAACTGGGAGATCAGCCTGATCTCATGGCGGTGTTAGAGCAATGGCACCGACAGGCAATTTATTTCAGGCGCGCGATGGAGGATCTAGGGATCGGGCGGATTGCGTTCAATGATGTCGATAAGATTCGCGCTCACGCCAAGAAGCTGATGTTGGAGGAGAATCCGCAAAGCGTTCGGAATCTGCGAGAGACTGCGGTGCCTTCGGCCGAACTTTCATCAACTAAAGAGTTAACACCCAAAGAAAAGGCGCGACAAAAGAATCAAGAATGGATTAAGTCCAATCTACAAATCGACTAGGTGCTTTGTCGCATCATTGAACGCCACGATCTTTAATGCATTGTTCTTGTGATCCGCGTGAGATTAGTTGCTATGAGCCTTGACGCTCACAATGATTCCGTTTCGGCCACCGCTGTGCGCGGATCGCGGTTGTTGACGGAGCAGCAGGCTGCGGTTCTTGCCCAGGTGAACAAAAAAACCATCCGGCGTCTTATCGAGACCGGACGGTTGAGGGCCGCAGATTTTGGTTCCGGCAGGCATTGCTATCGGATCGATCCTTCGGATCTCCAATCTATCGCTTCTGTGCTGAAACATTCAAAACCTATGCTGCAGAAACCGAAGCGACTGCGCCGGCGGCGGGCGTGTCCGCAGAATTCAGTCGTTGCTTATTTGCCGTCGATTTAACATCTGCCCACAGGCGCCGGTGGACGAACCTTGCAACCCGTTTGACACGTCGCCACCCGATTTCTTCGTGGTCATAAACTTTTCCGGTGCTTGTGTCGCGATGCCCCATCATGACATCGATGGCTTCCTTGTCCCGGGCTCTTTTGGCATATGTTTTGAAAGTGTGCCGCAAGCGATAAAAACGCACACCGGACAACCGTAACTCACGTGCCATACGCCCGAAGGTGATGCTGATGGCATTGTGAATGGCGACGCCCACCAGTTTTGTAAGCGGCCTTCCATCGACCTCGATGATTCGGCGAACCTCTCGCTCACGATAAAAAGGCTGTCCCTTCCGCGTGAGGAAAACAAGAGCGTGTTCTCCCTCCTTGAGGATCGCATGCCGATTGTGCTTCAACGTGCGAACCCGTTTGAGCGCTTCCCGTGTGTCGCTCCAGAGGTAGCCGACTCGCATCGCGCCGGTCTTCGGCCGGGGGAAAATTAACCGGCCTCTTTGCAAATCAATCATGTCCCAACGGAGCCGACCGATGTCGGCAGGTCCCATTGCACAGTTGATGCCCAATAGGATCATTGCTTTAAACGAAGGGTTTGCCCGTTTCAGAAGCAGATCGATTTCCTTTCCGCTCAGGACGCGATCAGAGTAGTCCTTGATTCCGGCCCTGGCCTTTGCCTGTCGCATTGAATCTGGGTCGGTCGCCGGAGCCATCCACTCGGTGCCGGTATTCGGCATGGAAATCCATCCGTTCTTGCTTCCGTAATGGAGCATGGCCGTTACGTACGCCCGAACTCGCTTACGGCCGTGACGACCAAGTTTTCGTTGGTCCGTCATGTTCGCCATATATGCACCAAAGTGCTCGGGCTTCAGACCCCCCGCAGGAGTGCCAGGTTTCATGAACGCAACGAAGGCCTCTATTTCCGAAAGATAATCGCCAAGAGTAGCGAGCGACAGCTCGCCGGCTCTCGCCTTATCGCGTTTGAAAGCGAGAAACTTTGCCATCAACTCGCCAAGGGTGAGGTCATCACCGGTCAGCGTGCCGACGCGGAGGTTGTCAACTCCACCTTTGATCGCATCTCTGCGAGCAAGCCAGCCAATTTCGGGATCCGTTATGGCGCGTTCGCCCTTGGGATCGTCTTGCCAAGAGCCGAAATAGAATTGCTCGGTCTTTTTTGAGCGCGAAGACCAAACGCTTTTGTACCACTGTCCGTTCCGATGCGGTCGCAGAGGAAAATCAGGATACGGCAGGGCGGGTAACGATACTGAAGTGACGCTGCTCACAATTACCTCCCAAACCTGTGTCGGCACCAGTGTCGGCACCAAAACAGGTTTACACGAGTGGGAGGCGAAAACACTGATTTCCCCTGAAAATCTCACTGGGCAGGGTGGGAATCGAACCCACGACACATGGATTTTCAGTCCATTGCTCTACCAACTGAGCTACCTGCCCGCTGTCGGCGTCGATTTTAGGGGACGCCGGTTTCTTTGCAAGAATGCCGCCGCCGGAGCGTAACGGACTGACGGCGTGTCGGAGTAACGAAGTGAGGTTCCGGTTGCGCACTCCCACACGCCGTTACTGCGTTCCATCCTCAAAAATCACTGCGGCGGCTCAATGCGGATCGTGTCTTCCCGGCCTTCCCTCAGCACCACGAGCACCACTGCATCTTTTGGCTTATTCTTTCGCAAATCCTCGTACACCTTCTGGAAATCCGCCACGTTTGCCACGGGTTGGCCGTTGACGCTTTGGATCAGGTCATTGTGGTGGAGGCCGCCACTCTCGGCGGAACCTTGCGGCCGGGTGAGGGCGACGATCACGCCTTTGGCGTCGGCCTTGAGCTTGTGCGCGTAAGTGTCGAGGAAGACGATGTCACGGACGGCAAAGCCAAGGTCGTCAGCAAACCAGCGCTTGGCCAGGTTGTGCGCTTCGGCTGCTCGCCGAGCGTGATTTTGATGTCCGTCAAAGGCTGGCCTTTGGCGCGAAGGACCGAAAGCGTCACTTCCTGGCCCGGCTTCATCCGGAGCAGATCCCGGCGAAAGATGCTGGGGAGCTCGGCGGCCTCGTCGCCACGCTCGAGCGGCTGGCCGTTCAGCTTCACGATGATGTCGCCTTGCTTAAGACCTGCCGCCTCGGCGGGGGTGCCGTGAATCACTTCGCCGACCTGAATGGCGGGCTGGTTCTTGAGATCGAAAATCTCCGCTACGTCCTTGGTCAGGCCGGTCAATTGGGGCACGCCGATCCAGGGGAGCTGGATCGGCTTCTCCGGCGTCGGCAAGTCCTGAAAACTCAGGAGAAAATCGCGGGAAGGAACAAAAAACTTCGGCGGGTTCTGGATCGCGGCGAGCGATTCGGCGCCGTTGTTAAGCAGAAGGCTCTGAACATTGGTGACGCCGACGAATCCGATCGCCTGGCCGCGGGCGTTGAAGACGGGGGAGCCGGTCGCGGCCAGACCGGTTTGCACAAGCACCTGCGGCGTTTCGCCGCGAAGCAGGGCGGACACAGCGGTCTCCATGAAATAGCTCTTGTATCCGCCCGCTTGCGGGAGGATGCCGACGGAAAGAATCGTATCGCCGACCTGCACCGGCGATTCCTCGAAGTGGATGCTCTTCCACTTCTGCGGTTCTTTGGTCTTTACGAATGCGACGTTGGTACGCTCATCGCGGCCCTGAAAGACCGCTTCGAATTCCTGCGGATCCTGCGTCTGACTGGGGACGATCACCTTGAATTCCTGCATCTGCTCATCGGGGATCTGGATGTTGAACGCCGCCAGCGGGGTCATCACCAATCCGTCGTCGCCGACGACGACGCCGGCCGTCTGCAGCTCGCGCCGGCCCAGCTCGCTCTGCCAGACATATTGCACGACCACCAGCGACGGGGTTACGTCCGCATACAGCTTTTGTGCAATGTCAGGAGAAATCGCGGCGCGGGAAACAGGCGCGGTGAGCGCCACGAAAAGCAACAAGATCAGATTTCCGCAAAACTTCCGCATGAATGCTCCGTTAATGGTGAGGACGGAAGCCAGGAGCCAGAATACAGAAGCTAGAATTCTCGCTTCCGAATTTAGCCTCGCACTTCTGGCTCCTGGCTCCTGTATTCTGGCTTCTCCCCCTCAATACGTCACTTTCAATACCGCCGACTGAGTTCCTCGTCCGCGTTGGATCGTCAGGAGGATGGCCTTGTCTTTCTGGTCGACGGTCGCCTTGAACAACTTGTTGAATTCGTCGAGATCTGTCACCGGCTGATTGTCGACCATGCGAATGACGTCGCCGGGCGCGAGCTCGGCCTTGGCGGCGGGGTAGCCGGGGTTCATCGTCGTTACCACCACGCCCTGATCGTCATCGAGCTGCATGTCGTTGGCGTAAGTGCGCGTCACTTCGCGAACCGAGACGCCCCAGTTCTTGAATTCCTTTTCTTCGCCGACAGCGCCCTGGAGCTTTTGCGTTTTGGCGGTGACTTTCAGGGTCTCCTTGCCGCGTTTGAGCGTCAGCTCAACGTCGGAGCCGATCGGCATGTCCGCGATCAACTTCCGCACGGGGGCGATTTCTTCGGGGAAACGCACGTTGACTGGCTGGCCGTTCAGATCGAGGAGAATGTCCTGCGACTTAACGCCGGCCTTTTCCGCCGGCGAGTTGCGGTCCACGCTGTTGACCAGCACGCCGTGATTGATGTCGATGTCGTAAAAGGTTTCCAGGTCCTGGAGCGGCTTGAGATCGATCCCCAGGTCGCTGCGATCGACGCGGCCCTCTTATCCTTCGTGGCGCTGGCGAGAATCTTAGAGATCACTTCTTTGGCGGTGTCGATGGGGATGGCGAAGTTGAGGTTCTGCCCGCCCCCGCGCGTGTTGATGCCGACCACCTTGCCGGTGAGATCGACCAGCGGGCCGCCACTGTTGCCGGGGTTGATCGGCGTATCCATCTGGATCCAGTTGGAAAACTGGCCCGTTTCATATTCGTCGATCGTCATCCGTTCGGGATAAAAGGTGCGTTCGTTGTTCGAGACGATGCCCAAGGTCATGGTTCGGGCCAAACCAAATGGAGTCCCGATCGCCATCACGTCCTGCCCGGTGATCAGACCCTTGCTCTCGCCGAGGACCGCTGCCTTGAACTGGATGTTCTTTGCCTTGACGTGATCCATGTCCATCTGCACGACGGCCAGATCGGTCCAGTGATCGTCCCCGACGAGCTTGGCCGGGACCCGCTCCTTATTAAACAGGGTGACGAAGATTTCCGCGGCCCGTCCGGCCACGTGAAAATTGGTGAGGATGCGCCCGTCGTTATCAATGATCACGCCGGAGCCGATCCCCCGGCGGACAGTGCGCTTTCCCTCGGAATAGATTTCCTGAGCCACGTCGAGCCGCACCACCGAGGGAAAGATGATGCCCGTTACCTCGACGACCGCCTTTGGCGTGGCGCTGGGAAAAGGCTCGGGTCCGCGATCCTGGTCGGCGCCGTGGGCAAAAACGATCGAGCCGAGAAGAAGGGTGATTGCTAAGACAAAAGGCGAACATCGAACATTCAATCCTGGCGCGCCGGGATTCGCATTCTCTTCCAAACGATAACTGCGGTTGAGTAAAGACGTAAGCATTGGTTCCTTATGCGCGAGGACCGTACGGCGACGATCGCGCGATTGTGGATAAGATGCGCGAATCCTGTCGTTGTCGCAACAGTTGGTATCGAATCCGCCGTCCGATCGTGTAGTCTCCCGCCCGTGTTCGAGTTGATCCAGGCGTGGAAGGACGGGATTCATGGGATTTGCATCCGGCTCTGTTTCGTTTCGTCGTTATACGGTCGAGGGCAAATCGCCCAAATCGATCGAGCAATCACAGCTCGACGCCCTCAGCGAGCATGCCCTCCGCCCCGGCGAGATCGGCGTGCCCGAGGAAGTCGAGTACGGCTGGAGCGGGGGCCGCCACGTGCTCGACGGCAATTTCGATTTCGAGCGCAACGTCTTCGCCGATGCATTGCACTTTGCCCTGCGCATCGACACCAACAAGTCGCCCGGCGAGCTGAAAAAAGCCTATACCATCATGGAGGAAGAGGCGGTCGCCTCCGCCAACCCGTCCGGCTTCATCAGCAAAAACCAGAAGCGCGACGTGAAAGAGACCGTCCGCCGAAAAATCGAGGATGAGCTCCGCACCGGCCAATACCGCCGCAGCAAACTGGTGCCGATACTCTGGGACTTGCCGACGCAAACGCTTTACAGCCCGGCGAGCGGAGCGTCCTTCGAAAAGCTCGCGGAGATTTTTCAACGGACTTTTGGCCTGGACCTGTCGCCGCTGACATCCGGCTCGCTCGCCCAGCGGCTCGCTGGAGACTGCGCAAGAGCCGCCGCGAGTACGAAGACATGCGCCCGACACGCTTCGTACCCGGCCCCGCCGGCGAAAACGAATACCCCGAATACCCCTGGGTGGCCAAGGGCCCGCAGCCGAAGGATTTTCTCGGCAACGAGTTTTTCCTCTGGCTCTGGCACGAAGCCGACGCCCGCACCGGCATCATCGGGACCGAAGCCGGCGATGCGACGATCTTCATCGACAAATCGCTCGACCTCGATTGCGCCTACGGCCAGACGGGTCGCGATTCGCTGCGGGCCACCGGCCCCTCGCGGATGCCCGAGGCGCGCGACGCGTTGCGCAGCGGCAAACTCCCGCGCAAGGCGGGATTGGTGCTGGATGCATCAGGTCAGCAGTATGCGCTCTCGCTGGCGGCTGAGTCGCTCGCCGTCGGATCGGCGAAATTGCCGGAAATTGAGGCGGATACGCCGAGAGTATTGTTCGAAGAGCGGGTTGCCCTGATTCGGGAATTGTCGAAAACGGTTGATTCGATGTTCGAGACGTTCCTCAAAGTGCGCGCGTCTTCGGCCTGGGAAGGTCAGGTGGGGACGATTCGACGGTGGATTCAGTCCTTCGCGAAGAACGTGGCGGCCTAAAGCGACGTCGCAATTGATTGTTTGCGGATATCGGGACACTATTGCAACAAGGCAACGCGATCGCCACCTTCATTGCGGCGTGATTTCGTGCCCGCGACGAGATACGCCATGTTCGACCTCTTCGGCAGCCGCGATCCCCGCAAGATGCCAAGCCATTTTTTCTCTGGCGCTTTATATCTTGATTACCCGACCGCAGTCAGGGCGAATATCACAAATCAGGACTACAGTGTTTGTCCTCGGCACTGGTATGTCGATGCTGCATTCCGTTGCGTGCGCTGCGGAAAGAATTTCATCTTCTCCGCTGAAGAACAGCGGTTCTGGTATGAGGAGTTGGGCTTTTACATCGATTCCCGTGCGAAACGTTGCCGGGAATGCCGAAGTGAACTCCGAGAACTCAAATTGCTTCAACAGGAATACGATCGTGAAATATCCGCCGCTTTGAAAAGTGCTTCCGAACTCGGTCGAAAAAAGCGGCTCATTGATGTAATTAACGCGCTGGACGAAGGCGGCGTCGAACTACCGGTCAAAACTCAGGAAAATCGCCGTATTCTGATCAAGCAGACTGTGCGCATTGGAGGAACTTGAACCGTTGAAGCCCCCAGGGCTGTATCGTCGTTCGTTATTCGGCCAATGATCAATCGCCTCGCTCGATGTAGACGAAGCAACTTCACTTCGTATCCGGATGTCGGATTTCCTCGCTACCTTCATAGACCGCCAGTTCTTCGTGCAGGCGGGCGATCATCTGGCGGACACCAGCTTTGGTGAAGCCTTTGCCGCCGGCCGGGTGAGATTGTTGCAGCCGCTCGAGGCGTTCAGTGAGATCGCGCAGTTCATCCTGGGCTTTTTCGTAGTCAGTGGTCGTTGCGATCATAGTTCAATCTCCACAAGGCCCTTGCGACGGCCGTCAGCTTCGCGCGTGCGAGCGAAGAATTCGATCCATTCTATCCAGTCAGTATCGTCCTCGGCGGCGAAAAGCTCCTCGGGGCGACGCGTAAGAAGCATCTGTTCGAGTTCCAGCGCGGCGTCGTCGCTGCGGCGGACTTGAGTCTGAAAATCGGCCGGCAAGAGAACGACAGCGTCGATGTCATCGGGTTCCAGCTTGGCGGTGACAAAACTTCCGTCGATTAGAAATCGTCGAACACCAACGGCACTGGCCAAGACCACCCAGCGCCGGAGCCTGAGAATCAGGCGCTGCGACGCGCCGTGGCGGATCCGAATCGAAAAGTAACTTCTGCTTCCTTGGCCGAATGCAATCCTTCCGGGAGGTAGCCATCGCGACGGAAAGCAGGAATCATGCGCCGCGCATTTTAAGCGGGGACAATCATTCGGTCGATGGGCCGAGGGCGTCACCGGTCAGTGCGCGCCTCGGGGGCGGCCCGCCAACGTAGGGATTGATGAGTCGGTATTGGTTTCGGCGAGAGTCAGGAGATGGATGGTACGTTTACCGGCGCTCATCGGCTGTGTTCTAATGGGCACCTTCGCCATTGCGCGCGGAGCGGATGAAGCTCCATTCTCGCTGGCGGCGCTCGGCGACTGCGAGAAAATCACCAAGGACGGACCGGTCCCGCCGTCCACTCATTTCTGGGATGCGGAGGCATTGGAAGGAACGCGTTAGAGAAGAGGCGACTGACGAAAATCGGCGCAACCCTCGCCTGGGAAGGGCAGGTCGGGACGATCCAGTGGATTCAATCCGCCGCGAAGAATGTCGCTGCTCGAGCGTCGTTCGGTTCTCGACGCCACTTCATCTTCTCGATCACTTATTATTGACCGTCACTCCCGGCCAATCATCCGTCCTGAACGGAATCGCCGGACAGGTCTGCCTTGTTGTAAAGGTTTGCGACCGGGTTATTCGCCCACGCATAGCGAACCGCGACGGGATGCGGAACGTCGGCGCTGGATACGATCACATTGTCACCATCGATCTTTGCGTCGGCCCAGTGCCAGTGCTTGTCTTCGCCGGCGATTTGAAATCCTTTGAGCGGATCTCCACCTTTGGCAACCAGCCCGCCGTTGACCTGTTTGAAGGTCAGGACGATCTTGTCGCCGTCGGCTTTCATGGACGAGTACTCCGGGCCGGAATAGATCACATCGGTTTTGCCATAGGTTTTCGCTTCGGCGACGAGGGCAAGTCGAAGGCCGACATCCTGTTTGTTCTTGGGATGAATGTCGCCGGGGTTGCCCGGGTCCGCCAGGTCAATTGCCAAAGCCTGTCCGTTGTGGGGCATGTTGGCGGTCATCGTTTGCGCTTCGCGCAGTTCGGCCCAATCGCTGTCGCCGGGATCTTTTGGGGCATTCGTGAAATTAGCCAGCGAGACGATATAGAAATCAAAATCCCCTTGGGCCCATGCGTCGCGCCAGGTCTTGATCATGGCCGGCAGGAGCTTGCGATATTGATAGGCCCGTCCCGCGTTGCTCTCGCCCTGGTACCAGATCGCGCCCTTGATCCCAAAGGGAATGATCGGAACGATCATTCCGTTCCATAGGTGCGAAGCGGCGTTGGGTTCGTCCGGCTTCGCGGTTTTGGCGCGATCAAGCATGGGGGCGAAATCGGGCTCATTTTGCAGGCCGACCGGCGCCGTCCAAGCCTCGGCGATGGTTCCACCCCAGGAAGTGTGGATCAAGCCGATCGGAACATTCAGCGCCTTGAACAAATCACGACCGAAGAAATATCCGACAGCGGTGAAGCCAGGAACGCTTTGCGGCGAGCAGGCCGACCAATTGCCGTTCGTGTCGGTCTTTGGCTGATCAGTCGCGACATTCTGAACGGTGAACAGTCGGATATTCGGATAGTTGGCGTCCGCGATCTCTTTCGCCGCGTTGATCGCGCTACCGGTGTTGAAACCCATGTTCGACTGGCCGGAACAGACCCAGACTTCGCCGACCAGGATGTCCTTAAGCGTGATTGACTTGCCATCGCCGATGGTCAGGTCAGCCGGAGTCGCGCTGGCAGTCAGTGGCTTGAGCTTGACCGACCATTTGCCCGCATTGTCCGCGGTCGTCTCTTCCTTATCCGTGCCGAAGGTAACGGTGACTTTTTCGCCTGGATTGGCGGTTCCCCAGATGGGCACCGGCATTCCCTGCTGAAGGACCATGTGATCGGAAATGACCGCGGGCAGTTTGACGTCCGCCCGCAAGCTGCCGGCAGACGACGCCGCCATTGCAAAACCAACCAGACCGATGAACGACTGACGCGAGACTTTGCGCATGTTGATGAGGCTCCTTGGAACTCCCTAGCGATGCCGGGGCACCATGTTGAAGTTCGTCGGTCGAATATACAATGTCTGAATGATCCGCCGCGCATTCAACTATGTCAGCACGCTGCTCGTCTGTCTGGCCATTCTCGCGGGAACCCTGTGGGTGATCAGTAACCGATCATCCATGAAATGGTCCTTCAATGGCGAGAATGTACTGCGCACGATCGGCTCTTCGCGCGGCGAGCTGGTTGTCGCCACCGACTATTGGGTTGGCAAGCCCAAATCGCTCGGCCATGTCGGCGGCAAAGCAGAATTGGCCCGATGGCAGGATTTTGACAATCGCTTGCGGACCTTGATGCGATCGGGGATCGGCGCTCAGTCAACGCGCCACGGATTTGCCTGGGAGTCCGGATACGACACGGACGGAAAAATCGAGTGGCGGTTGTGGGCATGCCCATACTGGGCCGTCATCGCGGTGTTCGCGTTACCTGCCTTCATCCGCCTGCTTCTCCCCAAACGCCAGACTCCTCGATCGACCGTTGCCTCCAAAACCTGATCGATGATTCAGCCGGGCAACGCATTTTGGGCGAAGCAAATGTCTTCGACGATCTTTCCACCAATCAAGTGCTCCTGAATGATCCGCTCGGCGTTTTCAGGCGTGACATTTCGATACCAGGCGCCTTCGGGATAGACCACGCAGATTGGACCGTCGATGCAGACGCGCAGGCACTGGCATTTAGTGCGGTAGCACGGTCCCTCCGCGCGGCGAGATTCAACGACTTCAGCCTTTTCTTGAGATAGTCCCAGGTTTTTTCGCCGGATTCTGAGTCGATGCAATCCGGGCCAAGGCAGACAAAGAGATGACGTGTGAGTTTTCCGATGCCGAATTTTTGAGCCATCAATTCCGGCGGGTATTTCTCCGGATTGGCCATGTCAGTCCCAGCGGAAGACGCCCTTGCCCCAGGCGTATACGTAAGCCAGCAGCAGGATCGCAATGAAGATCACGATTTCGATGAGGAGCATTCCACTATCCAGCCCAGCCCCGGTCCTATTTTGGGCGGCGGGCGCGAAGATGGTCGCCCAGGGATAGAGGAAGACGATTTCGACGTCGAAGACGAGGAAAATCATCGCCACAATATAGAAGCGGACGTTGAATCGCCGACGGGCATCGCCGAACGGCACCATGCCGCTTTCATAGGTCGTTTCCTTGCCGGGGCCGGTTCGCGACGGGCCGACGATGAGCGATGCCGCCAGATTCGTGACTGCAAATCCGACCGCGATCAGGATCATGAGCACAATCGGCGCCCAACTGGAGACCGAATCGTCGCCGTCGGCCAGGAAAAGGGGAAGGGCCTGAGTGAAGGTATGCATCGACGCGATACTTTAAAGGGATGGCGCGTAAATGCAATTCTCCGGTGCGACCAAAACGTTAACGCGTTCCCGTTTCCGTGTCTGAGGGAGGGAGCGACAAGTCGCTCGGCTCCCTTAGAAGCTGCGTAGTGAAGCATTCACTCCAATAACGCAAAAAACCTATCGCGATCTGGCGCGCGTTCGTGCGGCTTTCTTTCCCGCGCGCACACGGGTCGCGTGCGACTGCGACGAGCCGCCGATCCGGCCCCCCTTGCGCGAGGATGAATGGTCCTCCGCGCGGCCGCGGCCGGACCCGCTCTTTTTGCCGCCGCCCGTCTCTTTGTTGACCGTCGCCCAGGCGCGTCGCGCGGCTTCTTTTCCGGATACTCCGCGCTTTTCATATCCCTCTTCGATATGCTCGGCCTGACGCTTTTGCTTGTCGCTGTAACTGCTCTTGTCGCCTCGCGGCATGGTGCCTCCAATCTTGAACTCGTATCTAATCCCCACCCGTTGCGGGAAATCGATCACCTGTCGCGATCATTAACGCGCCGCGAGGCCGGCGCGAGCGCAAAATTTTGCATTTATTCGCCGAATGTCGCATCCAGCGTCATCGGGTCGGCGACCCTTACGCTGACGTCGCGCAGGCGCAGATTCCCGAGGGCCGAAAGCGAGAAGGTTTTGCCTTCCAGCCGAGTCATCTGGGGACGGATCGCGGCGGCGGCGATCTCGCCGAATACGCCCTCTCCGGTGCAGCGCAAGCCGGAGAGACGGGCGACCATGCTGTCATCCAGATCGACGCGGCCGGCGACATGAACGACCGCCGTCATGAACATTTTTTTTGCCTGGATACGGGCATCAGCCGTGAACGAAAGTTTTCCCAACTGGCGCAAATCCAGATTGAAGCCGGTGACGGAAATGCCGTGTTGTGCCGCGGCGGCGGTGGCGGCTTCGCGGATCAACGAATCGAGCGCTGCCCGGCCCATCTCGCCGTGCCCCTTTCCCTGACGCGCCGCGGTGACAACGAGAAGGGGACGTCGCTCCTTATCTCGATCGTATTCAAACAGCGCATCGTCGGCCCACAGGTCAATTTGAATTGCCGCCGATCCGACGCGCAGCGGCTTGCCTACGATTTCGAGCCGACGGACGGCAAACGCAGGCCGCCGATCGCCGACCCAGCGGAAATCAGGAGGTGGCCGATCCACGCTGACCTGCGCGCCGTTCAGGTCGACGCGTATAAGATTGAGGTTGGGCCAGACCCCCTCCACGACAACGCTTTTTGCGCTCGACGGAATTGTCAGGACCTGCTTCAGGCCCCCCTCGATCGCCGCCGCCAGTTGCTCGCGCGTCGCTGGAAAATCGGTCCCGCTGAGTCCGAACATGAGTCCTCCTGCTAAGTGGCACAGCCGCTCGGCTGTGGTTCGATGGAACACAACGTTAAGATTCAGTCTATGCCTCACGACACCTATGAATCGCCCCTGGCGACCCGCAATGCCGGCCCGGAGATGTTGCGGCTGTTTTCGCCGCAACACAAGTTCAGCCTGTGGAGACGTCTATGGCTGGAACTGGCGCGATGCGAGCGCGAACTCGGCCTCGAACGCATCAGCCCCGAGGCGCTGCGGCAAATGGAGGCTTCCCTGGAGACCATCGATTTCGCTCGGGCCGCCGACTGGGAGAAGCGTCTTCGACACGACGTGATGGCCCACGTTCACACCTTCGAAGAGGATGCGCCTGCCGCCAAAGGAATCATTCATCTGGGAGCCACCTCGCAGTACGTCGTGGATAATGCGGATCTGCTGATCATGCGCGAGGGGATGCGCCTGCAGGCGGCTCAGCTCGCCATGGCGATTGACGCACTCGGAACGTTCGCCGTCAAATGGAAGGACTTGCCAACCCTCGGTTACACGCACTTTCAGCCGGCGCAGCTCACCACCGTCGGCAAGCGGGCGACACTGTGGGCTCAGGACTTTGTGATCGATCTGGAAGAACTCGAGCATCGGATCGCGACGCTCCGTTTTCGCGGCGTCAAAGGAACGACCGGCACGCAGGCGTCCTTTCTCTCGCTCTTCGACGGTGATGATGGGAAGGTTGACAAACTCGATCGAATGGTGACCGAACGTTTTGGTTTCGCCGAATCGTTTTGCGTCACCGGGCAAACTTATCCGCGTAAGATCGATGCACAAATTGTCAGTACGCTGGCGAATTGCGCCGCCAGCGTTCACAAATTCTGCAACGACATCCGTCTGCTGGCGGGGATGAAGCAAATCGAAGAGCCGTTTGAAGCGGAACAGGTCGGTTCGAGCGCGATGGCCTACAAGCGTAACCCGATGCGCTGCGAGCGAGCGACCGGCTTGGCTCGATTCATCATCAGCCTTGCCTCCTCCCCCTTGCAGACCGCCGCCGAGCAATGGTTCGAGCGAACGCTTGACGATTCTTCGAACAAGCGCATTACGATTCCAGAGGCGTTCCTCGCCATGGACGGGTGTCTTCGAATCGTGATCGACGTCGCCCGCGGACTGGTCGTCTATCCGAAGACGATCGAAGCGGCGGTGAATGCGGAACTGCCGTTCATGGCGACTGAAGAAATCCTGATGGCCGGCGTCCGTGCCGGAGGAGACCGGCAAGAGCTTCACGAGCTGATTCGGAAGCACTCCATTTCAGCGGCTGAGACCGTCAAAACTGGGGGCGAGAAAAATGACCTGATCGAACGGTTGAAACAGGATGCAGCTTTTGCAGGGGTCAACGTGTCGGAAATTCTAGAACCGAGACGATTTATCGGACGAGCGTCAATTCAGGTGGATCGATTTCTAAAGGAATGCGTGGAACCGGTGCGAAATAGATCTAAGACGAATATCAACAACAAGATACAGTTGAACGTCTGATTCGAAACCAGCAGGGGGTGGAAAATATCTGGCCGGCTGGTCGATCATTTTGATTTAATTGCCAAATTAAACCGAAAAAGCGGTAATTGCTGGCGATGAAATACTTTCACGTAACGTCATCACCCGAGCGGGCATCGAAAACTGAACGCAATTTTACTAATACGCCCATAATTCGCTTGACGCGACTTGTTGCTCACGGTTAGATTCGTACAGTTGGAGAGGCGGACTCGTCCCAGCGGGTGCATCTCTGGGCCAGCAATAGTCGGGGAAAGGTTGGAGAGGATGAAAAAAAGCTACAGATGGGCGATCGGATGTCTTGTTTTGGCCCTCGGAGCATCGTGCGCCCAAGCCACGCTGATCATAAAAGTCACTTCGGGCGCGTCTACCTCAACGATCACCGACCAAGGCGCGGGAGACCAGCTCGTGGGGCCGTCGGGCATCGATACGGTACAGTTTGTCGGCAGTGTCGGCAGCTACTCGCTTAATGTGATCGCTGCAATTGAAAGTTCGGGCGAGATCGATCTTCAAGCCACCGATAGACGTAATTCAACAAATTCACTCGTTCCAATCACCATTACGGCCTACGACGTGGGCTTCACATATGGCGAGTCAAACAATTCTATCCTGACTGCCACGGGCAATGGAACCTTTACAAAAAACAAGAACGGCGACAATGTCACTTATAACGTATTTCTCGACCCCATGAATAGACCGGCTTATACGACGGTGGGGCCGCCCGTAACTGCGACCGGGTCGATGTCTGCGACATTCACGGGTCCTTCAAGTTCGATCCCTTCTCCGTACACCGTGGTCCCCGGACCTGTTTCAGATGCTTTGTCTCTGGTCCCTGGCCAGCCATATTCGCTGACCACGGTTCTTACAATTGATGCCTCGGCGAGCTCTACCACTACATTTACGGGCAGTGCCTCAGTTGTTCCTGAGCCGGCGATGATCGGTTTTGTTGGCATCGCAAGCGGTTTGGTTGCAATGCGTCGCCGTCGATGAGAGTTTTTCGTCGGTTTTGTAATTCGCCATTTACGGTGTAGGCTAGATTCGGATACGATGATGATAGTCTTGTGTGTCTTTTGGAGCCGATGGCGTGCGGAGAATCGGGTGTGAATATGCAGAAAATTGGATTGGTAGAAATTGGTGCGCGTGTCGCCGTTGTTGCGGGGCTTTCGCTCTGGGCGACTTCGGCGAAAGCGAACTTGGTGCTGACACTGACTCAGGGTGCCACTACCACGTCGGTAAATGACCCCTCCGATACCGCCGTGACCTATAATGGCACGATCGGAGACTACCTGTCGAGAATCACATTCGGCACTGCGGATACTGGCGGCGGATCACTGGAGATAAACGCGAATATCACTCGTCTTACCGCAAATTCGATGTCTCCGCTGACCCTTACGCTTACTGACAGCGCTTTCTTGGCCCCGACAGGTCCTACATCTCTGTTAAATAGTGCTGCAAGCGTAACGTTCGTTACAACCACCACGGGCGATAATGTGCAATTTATAGGCTTCGGGCAAAGCGGTGCCGTCAGTGTTTTCACCTCGCCGCAAACGGCGGTTTCTTTAGGTGTTAATGGTGAAGAGCATTCGCTCACGCCGACGTTAGAAACAGCACCTTTTCCCAATTCTGCGTCCTACACGCTCACCAGTGTCAGTACAATTTCGCTGGCGGTGGGTAGTAAAGCTCTGTTTGACGGCACCGCTACCGTAACCCCTGAACCGGCGTCATTGTCGATGATGGGACTCGGCGCGCTGGCGCTGCTTCGTCGTCGTCGTTGACGATTTTTTTTGAAAATAAGTTGCTGGGCTCGCCACTCATGGCGTGCCCATTTTCTTGTGTAAACATGTTGGGGATGCCGACATACGCATGTGCCACGCGATATCCCCGTCGGTAACGGCAGCCTTCTGGTCACATTCGACCACCAGTATCAGATCCGCGATGTTTTCTTTCCGCATGTCGGACAGGAGAATCACGCCGGGGCCGGGCCGTGCCGTTTTGGCGTCTACAGTGACGTCCCCGGCTCGAACAAGGCCAAACTCTTCTGGACGAGCGACCCCGGATGGCAGATTCGCCAGCGCGATTTGCGCGACACGCTGACCACCAGCGTCAGCCTCGATCACCCCGATTTGCAGTTGGCGATTTACTGCAATGACACCGTCGATTTCCACCGCAACATCATGGTCCGCCGGATCAAGGTGAAGAATCTGGCCCCCCACGATCGCATCGTGCCGCGTGATCCACCATCAGGACTTCAACATGTTCGGGTCGAAGATCGGCGACACGGCCTATTTTGACCCGGAGCTCAGGTCGATCGTGCATTATCGCGCCCGCCGCTATCTGCTGGTGAGCTTTTACGCGAATGGCGAGCAGCGAATCGATGAATACGCCACCGGCACCAGCGGCTTTCACGGAGCCGAAGGGACCTGGCGCGACGCGGAGGACGGTCATCTCCAGGGCAACCCCATCGCCCAGGGTTCAGTCGATTCGACAATCGCCCATCATCTGATGCTTTCGCCGCACGGCGAGCAGACACTCTATATGGTGATGATGGCCGGGCAGTCGCGTGACGAACTGCTCGAGCTGAACAAATGGCTGATGAAAATGACGCCGCAAGGCGTGATCGATCGGACGAGCAGCTATTGGCGGCTATGGGCGGGTGGAACCAACATCAATTTCGGAAATCTGCCGCCGAAGGTCGTCGAACTCTTTAAGCGGTCGCTGCTCGTTCTGCGGACGCAGATCGACAACGGCGGGGCGATCCTCGCCGCCAATGACTCCGACATCATGCAGTTCTCGCGGGACACTTATTCGTATATGTGGCCGCGCGACGGAGGCGCTGGTGGCCAACGCGCTGGACATGGCGGGTTTTCCCGACATCGCCCGCTCGTTTTACAACTTCTGTTCGGAAGTGCTGACTGAAGAGGGGTACTTCTATCACAAGTACAACCCCGACGGGTCTCCCGCCTCGAGCTGGCATCCCTGGGTCCTCAAAGGCGATCGCGCGATGCCAATCCAGGAAGACGAGACGGCGCTGGTGGTATGGGCGCTGTGGCGACACTATTTCCGCTATCGCGACATTGAATTCATCCGGCCGCTCTGGGTGGATGTCGTGCAGAAGGCGGCCGACTTCATGGCCCGTTACCGCGATCCACGGACCGGCCTTCCGCTGCCCAGTTATGACCTGTGGGAAGAGCGGTGGGGCATTCATGCGTTTACGGTTGCGACCGTTTACGGCGGTCTGAAGGCCGCCCACAACTTCGCCGTCTGTTTCGGCGATCGCGCCAAGGCGGACGTCTATGCGAAGGCCGCCAGCGAGGTCAAAGCCGGCGCGGCCAAATATCTCTTCAGCGAACGGCTCAATCGATTCGTCCGCCGGCTGGTGTCACGCGATGATCCCCGGCCGCCCGACAGCGGCGATTACCAGGAGACCGCGCCGCTATCATCCGATCCCCGCACCGAAGACTTGTTCGAAGTGGACGAAACAATCGACGCCTCGCTCTATGCGATCTTCAAGTTTCATCTGTTTGAAGTGAACGACCCGCGCGTCGTTTCGACCATGCGCGCCGTCGAGCAGAAACTCTGGGTGAAAACGCGCGTCGGCGGTTTGGCCCGATACGAGAACGACTACTACCACCGGGTGAGCGACGATATCGCGTCAGTCCCCGGCAATCCCTGGTTTATCTGCACGCTCTGGCTCGCGGATTATTACATCGAGCGCGCCAAATCGGTGGCCGATTTAAAGACCGCCATTCCGATTTTTGAATGGGTCTCTTCGCATGCGCTGGAGAGCGGCGTACTTGCCGAACAGGTGCATCCGTATACCAACGCGCCGCTCAGTGTCAGCCCGCTGACCTGGTCGCACGCGACCGTGGTGAGCAACGTCATCAAATACCTGGAGAAGCTCGAGCAACTTCAGTTGTGCGTCGAATGCAACCAGCCGGTCTACCGTTTACGCCGGCGCGGCGCCGTCGAGGTGCAGTGCAGGGCGCACTTCGACCGGCTCGACGCGGAATTCGAAGTCGACGATGCCCGCGAGACCGCCAGCCCCATCGGGCAGATCGTCCGCGATCCAACGCCGCAAGGCGTTCCCGGATTGCGCGCCACCCTGTCGATCGACACGCGCGACTGCATCGGGTGCGACGTTTGCGTCGCCCATTGTGCGCAAGGCGTTCTGCGGATGGTCGACGGAAAGGCACTGGTCGATCTTCGCAAGCTGAATCAATGCGATCTGGACGGGGAATGCGTCGAAGTCTGTCCCACCAAGGTCGTGTCGCTCACGGTGAGGCCATTTGAAGTGGCGGCCGAACTGTCCGGCGCCAAGTCCAAACCGGACGCCGACGCTGCGTAAGTTGAATCCGCTTACTGCGTGCGCGGCTCTTTCAGCATTCCAAAGAGCCGCGCACGAAGTAAGCGGGAATGTACGCGGAAAGCGAAAAACAATTCCGCTTACTATGTGCGCGGCTCTTTCAGCATTCCCAAAGAGCCGCGCACGAAGTAAGCGGGAATGTACGCGGAAAGCGAAAAACAATTCCGCTTACTATGTGCGCGGCTCTTTAGGCGCCAGCGCCCGGCACTGCTTAAACCATTCGCGGATGATTGGCAGTTCCCGTTCCGGCACGACTTCTACTTTCACCAGAGATTCCCATAATTGGAGCGCCACCGCATCGAGGGGTGCGTCGGGAGCAATTGCCGCGAGCGTCTGGTCGAGCGTTCGGCCGATCTTGCGATTTTCCAGGTAACCGACGACCTCGTCGGCGAAGTCCTTCATCAAGTCGTGCACGTTGCGAATTTGTTCGACGGTGGGGGAGTGAAATGAAACGTGCTGTCTCTGATGCCACAATGCCGCCTGTGCCACGAATGACCGCCAGATATCCGTCATGCGAAAACTGACGTAACACGGCAGATAAAGGAGCGCGAAGGCGTCGGCGAAGAAGACCGTGTTCTGCGAATTGAAGGGGACCCAGCATCCGCGGTCGAGCACGATGGGTGGCTCGTCCTTTCGAAAGAAAAACTCACCCTGGGTGGTGAGCCGGAAGATCGCGTCCACGTCCGGATCGTTGTCCGCGAGAAACTGCTGGATCGGACAATCGCGCGGCGCGGTCAGCGGGGAAATCACGCCCGCGGCGTTGATCGAGTCGAGTGGAAGGCCGCGCGGCCAGATCTGCACGCCGTCAACGAAGTGCTTGTATATGTTGACCCAACCGGGTCCACTCAGCAGACGACCGCCAACTTGCCGCTCGATGCCATGGCCGAAGTTTTCGTAAGGAATGTTATCGTCGTCGGTATCGACGATCAGCC
The DNA here is from genome assembly GCA_963754335.1 of uncultured Phycisphaerales bacterium. Lineage (GTDB taxonomy): Bacteria > Planctomycetota > Phycisphaerae > Tepidisphaerales > Tepidisphaeraceae > JBBSDP01. The sequence continues at coordinate 69,877 of CAVWFQ010000001.1, read as the reverse complement.
GCGCCCCTTTCGATATCGCGTAGAGGTACCCGAGATTCTTGCGGCAATAATGACGGTAAGGAATCAGATCTGCGTAAGCGCCGAATTGCTGTTTCTGTTTTTCCACGGAGAGGAAATCGACGCCGGGACATGCCCAATCCGCGGGAGTTTTGGTGTCGCCGACCACGACCGCCGACCATCCCTGCCCGCACAAATCGGAAACGACCTCCAGCGCGGGTCGGTTGATTGATCGACGTGATGACAATCCAGCGTTCGGGCTTCATGGTGAGGTTCAGGCTAGAAATTGAAGCTTGAGCGTTGAACGTTGAAAGTTCAACTCTCAACGTTCAACTGTTATTCCTTCAGCGCACCGTTCCACACTTACCCGCTGGCGGCTATCAGTCAGGAGCGGACCGAGCGACTACCCTGCGTCCCATCTTCAGTTCGCGCCAGACCAGTTTAAGTTCGGCGATGCCGGTAGGGAGAGAGGCAAAATTAGTGGCGCCCGCCACCCGGTGCCATTCGTGGGTCGGAAAATCGGTGATGGCAATGCCCAGCTTGAGGGCGCGGATCACCATCTGATAATCCATCGTCAGATCTTTGCTGGTGAGGCGCATCCGGTCCCAGGCGTTGCAGGAGACGCCGCGAAAGCCGTTGGTTACATCGGTGGTGCGGTTTCCACCGTGCGCAAACAGAATGTTGGCAATCATCGCGAACCCCATGTTCGCCCACTTCCGCCACTTCAGGACGCGCACGTCATCTTCGTTGACCGCCCCCTTGATCATGCGCGAAGCCACTACGAAATCGTGGCCGGCTTTGAGCAGGTCGGCCATTTTCCCCAGATCGGCCGGATCCTCGTTGCCGTCAGGGTGAAAGAAGATGAACGAGTCGGTGGTCACGCGCGGCCGTGCCTCGATCATGGCCGCGCCCAGCCCGCGCTCAACCTGGCAAAAGGACCGAACCCCGAACGATTCGAGGGCGGCGACGGTGCCGTCCTTCGAGTTTCCGTCCATGGCGAAGCATTGATCGAACAGGGATAACGGGATCTTTGGAACGACCTCGCGAACGCCGATTTCTTCGTTTCGGACGATCAGCACCAGCGCAACGGTGTGAGGTCGCGCGATAGTTGATGGAGTCTCATTCGTCATGCTATAAGAGGGTCGGATGCTACATTGCTGTCTGGGGCATTGCAACAAATTCAGGCCGATGGCACTCATGATGGCGCAACGTCATAGCGGTCATTCGCCACGCGCCGGTTCACCCGCCTGCAACGTGAGGATGATCATATGACGGCTGTTGCCGCCGAGTTACCGCCGCCGGAAAAAGCTCAACCTGCAACAAAACTGTGTCCAGTCTGGCTCTGCTTTTTGCTTGGATCGCTGGTCGGTTTAGGCGGATATTTTGCTCTCGGGTTCGACCACACCTTCAAGCCGCACCACATCGATTGGATCTTTCACTTCACTGAGAAGGAGCCATATTACGATCCCGGCACCTACTTCCTGGGGTGGAACTATTTTCGCCATACGCCATGGGCTCTTCCGCCGGGAAAGAACAAGGATTATGGCATGGAGTTCGGGGGGGCAATCGTCTACTCCGACTCCGTGCCCTTGATGGCATTCATCCTCAAGCCGTTCTCGAACTCGCTGGGGCCCATATTTCAATATCAGGGAATATGGATTCTGGTTTGTTTTCTGTTGCAGGGGGCATTCGCATCGTTGCTCGCTTCCCGTTTTGTCCGATATCTGGGTCCAAACCTGCTGATCGCGGCTTTCTTTGTCCTCTCGCCGATTTTAATCGAACGGGGATGGAATCAATACGCGCACATGGGCCAGTGGCTCCTCCTCTGGTCGCTGTACCTCTATCTGCGCGACCGGCAGCATTCGATTCGCTGGATGTGGGGACTGCTGGCGATGCTGGCGGTTTTGACGAGCTTTTATTACGTCCCGATGGTGCTTGCAATCTGGGCGGCCGACGCGCTCGAAGCGAGCTGCTCATTCAGCGACGGCCGATCCTTCGACTTCTGATTGAAGCGGGGATGATGATCTGTGTCACGCTCGGCACCATGTGGTTCGCCGGCTACTTCACGATCTCGCTCCAGAACGCCGACACGCAGGACTTTGGCAAATTTGCCACGAATCTGCTCGGACCGATCGATCCATGGGGCTTCGGTCTCTTCACGGTTAATCTTCCAAAGAGCCCGCTTCGGCTCGGCGAAGGATTTTGTTATTTCGGGCTGGGGATGTTGATCCTCGGCGGAAGCGCGTTCGTCGAACTGCTCAAGTCGCCTCCATCGCGCCGCGCGCTCATTCCGCTGCTTCCGCTGATCGCGATGTTGATGGGACTGGCCCTTTTCGCCCTGTCGAACGACATTGCCTTCGGCTCGCATGTTCTGGCGCTGCCCAACTTCTGGTGGCGATTCGGAGCGATCTTCCGGGCGTCAAGCCGGATGTTCTGGCCAGTTTACTACGGCCTTTGGATGGAGATTTTTTATCTGACGGTTCGTTATCTGCGTCCGGGGCGTGCTTCGATCGTCCTGGCGGTTGCGCTCTGTATTCAAATCGTCGACTTGTCGCCGTTATACCTTGGGCTGCACCGCCTGTACTCGACGCCGTACCACTGGCGCACTCCGCTACGGGATCCGTTCTGGGCCGCCGCAGCGCACAAATATCGAAAAATCTCCGCGGTTCCAAGTGGCGTCGTGTTTCCGTACGCGCCGATTTCGCTCTTCGGCTCCAGCAACGGCATTCCGACAAATGGGGCCTCGCTCGCCCGTTATCCGTATGGCCTGACAATCGATCGAATCACCGACGGGCGCATCCGTGATCTCACTGAGGACAAACCGGACCCCGACACGCTCTATATCGTGCCGCCCGATGACCTTTTTGCCAGTGTGACGCGCAACCTGTCCCACGAGCACGGCGTCGGGCATCTCAATGGTTACAACGTGATTGCGCCGTTCTGGTTTGCCGACGGTCACGCAGCCAGTCCCGGCGGCATTCAACCGGGCAAAGCACAGTGATCCGATCCACGTTTGACGTTCAAGGCATCGCCCATCATCATGCTCCTGGTTGGGGGATCTGAATTGACGCATCAATGACGGTTTCATTCAAACGAGACGGAATCGAATCCTCCGGGCATTCGGTCAATCCCATCGGGGCGTTTTCCTGCGTTACGCGGTATCGCCAGCTCCTCGTCCAGTTGATCCGTCGCGACATTCTCGGGCGCTATCGCGGCTCGTTCATGGGATTGTTCTGGTCGTTCGTTCAGCCGCTGCTGATGTTGGCTATTTATACGGTGGTTTTTGGTTTTTTCATGAAGCAGACATGGAGGGGAACGAGCAATCCGCTTGAGTTTTCGCTCGTGTTGTTTTCAGGGTTGATCCTCTTTAATTTTCTGACGGAATGTCTTTCGCGCGCACCGGCCATTATTCTCTCCAACCCCAATTATGTCCGGAAGATCGTCTTCCCGCTGGAGATTCTCCCGTGGGTGACTGTCTCCGCCGCGCTGTTTCATACGGCGCTGAGCCTTGTGGCGTGGATGGTGATGGCGCTGCTCATCGATCACTCCCTTCACTGGACGCTGATTTATCTCCCGTTGCTGCTCTTTCCATTGATGCTGATGTCGGTGGGCCTTTGCTGGTTCCTCAGCGCCACCGGCGTCTTTATCCGCGATGTCGGGCAAACCGTGCCGCTCGTGGTCCTGGCGATGATGTTCCTGTCACCCTTGTTTTATCCGGTGGAGAACATTCCATCGTTGTATGCTCGGAAAATCCTCATGGCCAATCCTCTGACATTTGTGATCGAGCAGGCCCGGCTTATTATGTGGTACGGCAGCTCGCCGGATTTTCGCGGCCTGGCGATTTACTGGTTGGCCAGCTTTGCCGTCGCCTGGCTTGGGTATGCCTGGTTTCAACACGCCCGTGACGGCTTTGCCGACGTGCTCTGAATCAACATCATGAGCCACGGTGACTTAGCCATCCGCGTGAGCAATCTCAGCAAGTGCTACCACCTTTACGATTCACCCCGTGATCGGCTTAAACAGACGTTGTTCGGCGGCTGGCGCACCTTTTATCGGGAATTCTGGGCACTGAAGGATGTCTCATTCGAAGTGAAAAGAGGAGAAGCAGTCGGAATCATCGGCCGCAACGGCAGCGGCAAGAGTACGCTGCTGCAACTCATCACCGGCACGCTGAAGCCGACCGGCGGTGACATCGAAGTCAACGGCCGGACGGCGGCGCTGCTCGAATTGGGCTCGGGGTTCAATCCCGATTTCAGCGGACGGGAAAACGTTTACCTCAATGGCGCGCTCCTTGGCCTCAGCAAGCAGGAAATCGACGACCGGTTTGAGGCGATCGCGGATTTTGCCGACATCGATCAATTCATCGATCAGCCGGTGAAGAGCTATTCCAGCGGAATGCTCGTGCGCCTTGCCTTTGCGGTGCAGGTGCAGATCGAACCGGACATCCTGATCGTCGACGAAGCGCTTGCGGTAGGTGATGCCCTCTTCCAGAAGCGCTGCTTTCAGCAGATCGAGAAACTGATCTCCAACGGCACTTCGCTCCTGTTCGTCTCGCACGACCAGGAGGCGATGCGCACCCTCACGAATCACGCCATCCTCCTGACCCATGGACAGGTCAAAGCGCGCGGCACCTCCGCCGAAGTGCTTCTGGAATACCGGCGTCAATTGCACGAGGAAGAGGCGGCGTTTTTCAAAAAGATGAATCACGATCGCGCGGAGAACGTCGCGACGCCTCATGGGAATGGTTCGCCCGCGCCGCTCAGCGCCACTTCCGACCGGCTCTCCTTCGGGGATCGCGACGCGGAGGTCGTTTCGACTGTCGTGCTGAACGACCACGGAGAGCCGTGCAGCGTCTTTCATCCGATGGACACCGTCTGCGTGCGCGTCGAGTGCGTTGTCCACAAGCCGTTGAATCACCTCAATGTCGGCCTGCGAATCCGCACCCGGGAGGGAATCAAGGCTTATTCCTGGGGCACGCTGAACCAGGACATCGCCATCCGCAACGGCTTGGCGCAGGGAGAAGTCTTCTGGGAAAAATCATTCGCCGCCGGCGAGCGAATCGTCGTTGATTTTGTTTTCGACTGCCGGCTCGGAACCAATCTGTTCGAAGTGCAGGCGGCCATCAGCGAGGAAGGAAAGCCCTATTACGCCGAACAGCGAATGCTCCACTGGCGCGACGAGGCGGCTTTTTTTCATGTGATCGTGAAGGATCGGGAATACTTTTTCGGGGGAGCGTTCGACATGCAGATGCAGGCGCGGTTCTAATCCCTGGAGCGGCTACGTAATGGATAAGGTATCTGAGCACGCCGGGACCGATCCTTTCCACAGTTCAGCCGCCATGCATACGCGGCAATCAGCCGAAACTGATTCAAATCTGACTCGTTACCAGCTCGCAAGCGAATTTGTCCGCCCCCGAGACCGCGTCGTTGACGTTGGATGTCCAGCGGAAGCCGGATTGCATTATTTGCGGGAACATTCCGCCGGATTGAGTTTCGCTGGCTTCGATTCCGACGCTGCTCTCGTAACCACTGAAGACCATTCCGTCGATTTGGTTCTGGCATTTGAAGCTTTCGGAAAAACTTCAGATCGTCGCGCTCTGTTGCAACAAATTCGACGCATACTCATCCCCGGCGGAAGATTGATTCTCGCAGTACCTGGCCCGATGTCCCCTGACGATCTGGCATTACTCCTCGGCGGCCAGTTTCTTCCCGAGAATCTGTATCAGGAGAATCCTGGTACTTCGCATACCGATGCCACGTCCGGCATCTCCCGACTTCAACAGATTTCCTGGGAAACACCCTCGGCCGACGCCGGGCGATCGTGGATCGTTACTGCAATTCGCGACCCGCTCGATGACGGAAAAGCTGTGCCGTATCGTGAAACGGTCTTTGCCAATCTGGATTCAGCACTGCACCTTTCCACCCAGTATGCGCGCTGGTACCTCAATCCGTGGATCGTCCATTGCATGGTGCATGTCGGCTATCGTGTAAAATCGCCGGCCCTGCTCTCGAAATTGGCCACGCGCCTGCTCGAGATGAGTCCGCCGGACAGCGCCGACTATGGCGCGGCTCTCTGCATTCTCGCCTACCGGGAGTTGGAATCGGCGAGCGGTTCTCACGCTCTCGATCTATTCGCTAGAAAAATCAACGCCTATATTACGCTCGAATCCGGAAACCCGCATGTATTGCGGTGGCGGATCTCTCTCACTTTTGTCCTGGCTCAACTCCAGATGAAAGCGGGTTCCATCGACGCGGCCCGGCAATTATTCCAAGCTTGCTCGGGAATGGATCCCTTTGCATTCAGCGTCCATCTGGCCACGAAAACCGCCGATGCGTTCTTCTGGTGGGGATGGCTGGCGATGAGCCAGAATGATTCGGATGGGGCACGGCACGCCTGGGCCCAGGGTGTCGCATTTGGGGATACACTGCTGAATCGCCCGATGTGTGAGATACTCATCAACCCGACCTATCCCAACATTTTCGACCATGGGGACGGCATGAGAGAATTTGTCCTTGCCATGGAAAGCGTTACTAAATGCGCCAATGGCCTTCACCTGCTGGGACGACTGAGGGAGGGAATTGCGATCGACTGGCGGAATGTTCATATGACATTTCGCGAACGCGGTGACCGGCTCGATCAGGATTTGGAACACGCTCGGCTTGCGATGGACGTCGTCACCGCGGATCTATCAAAAGTTCGGCTGGATCTGATTGGTCGTACAAGGGAGCTGGACGACAGCCGGAGCGACCTGATCGTGCGGACGGCCGAGTTGGATACGGCGCGTGACGATCTCATGAGGCGGACCGGAGAGCTGGATGAATCGCGTCGAGATCTGATTGAACGGACGCGCCAACTCGAAACGAACAACCAGGAATTGATCGGTCGAACGGCGGAACTGGACCAGGCTCGGAGCGAATTGGTGAGTCGAACGGCGGAATTGGACGTCGCCCGCGCCGAGCTCATTCAACGGACCGCCGACCTGGATAAGACGTGCCAGGACCTGATTGTAAGGACCGCCGACCTTGATTTGGTCCGGAAAGAACTTATTGAGCGCACCACCGATCTCGACGAAGCGCGCCGGGAGCTCATCGGCCGGACGCAGGAGCTCGATGCGGCCCGTCGGGAGCTGGCGGCGGCGCTGAAACGTGGACGGTTTTGGCGATTCAGGCTCGTCGATTAAAGTGAAAAAATGGTGATCACGGAGAAATCAGAATTCGTTTCCATGGTGCGATCGCTGCTTGAACGCAAAAGTCCAGCCAAACTCGATGCCGATACGGCGCGCGGTCTCCAGGAATTCATCGACAAAATTCCTTTTTATCACAAGATCGAGCTGATCGACGGCGTGTTTACGCCAGGCTTCATGACCTATGAGCAGTCGATCGTTCTCCGTTCAGTCGAGAAATACATTACCGGCGGCAGCCGCGTTCTCGATGTGGGATGTCGTGATGGATTGTTTACCGCCGCGGCGCATAAGAACGGGGCGAAAGAAATTGTCGCGCTCGATATAGATCCTTCCGAAGGCTTCAAAGACATCGTCGCGCCGATTTTCGACATGAGCAATGTTCAGTACCTGATCGGAAATTTTCTCGATCCTTCGGTCGAAATCTCCGGGGAATTTGATTTCATCATCTTTGCCGGCCTTTTGTACCATTTGCGTTACCCGTTTCTCGGATTGCGAAAGGCCGCCGACCTGCTCAAGGACGGGGGGATGATGATCCTGGAGACGGCCTATATCGCGGAGTTGCCCGACCTTCCGATCCTGTTTTGCCCTGTTGGCGATTTCAGCCCCTTTGAACCGACCAGCGTTACCTTTTTCAATCGCCGCGGTTTGTCCGACAGCCTGGCCAGCTTTGGTCTGAAGGTGGTCGATGTCGTGGCGGAATTCACCTTCATTCTGGGTAACAAGACGCGATACGAGGAGCTGCAATTTCCCGGCGCGCCGCTGGCTCCGGAAAAGCCCCCCGGATTCGTCGAAAAAGTTTTGCGAAAGCTTCAGAAAACGGTTCCCACCGTGCCGGTACCTCCACGCACACGGACAAACGTCGGAGATAGCAACGTCGGCCGCCTGGTCTGGGTCTGTCAGAAAACCAGGGAATCAATCGTCCCCTGGACTCACCCGACGCTTCCCCCGGAACTCGTCCGCAAATACTGGGACCTGACCGTGACTACACACAATAAACCGATGTGGATGGGCCAGCGTGGGGTTAAACCCTCGCAACCATAAGCTGGGGGCTTTTCCCGCCTAATACGGGCCCGTTTTCAACAAGGTTGTCCGGAAGATTCCTCAACGCTATATTCCCGGCTTTCCCTTTAGGCCCGCTTCCCCGTAAGGTTTTTGAGTCGAGTATGCGCAAGATTCTTATTACCGGCGGCGCCGGTTTCGTCGGCCGGCATTTCTGCAGCCATTTCCTCAAGCAAGGCGATGAGGTGCACTGCGTCGACAGCATCGAGCCGCTTACTGGCGGGATCGATGTGACAGCGGGCTGGCCTCTTTTTAACCCTCGTGATTTCAAGAACTTCCAATTCTTCAAGGAAGACTGCCGACGCTATTTTCAACGCGTGAACGATGAGGATTTCGATTACGCGCTCCATCTGGCCGCGATGGTTGGCGGCCGGGAAATGATCGAGAACAACCCGCTCGCAGTCGCTGAAGATCTATCCATCGATTCCGCTTACTGGCAGTGGGCCAAACGGACCAAACCAGGCAAAACCATCTGCTTCAGCTCCAGCGCCGCTTATCCCATCAAATTCCAACGCAAAGAGAACTATGTACTTCTCAAAGAGGAGATGATTGGTTTCGAATCCGATCTGGGAATGCCAGATATGAGCTACGGCTGGGCCAAACTCACGCATGAATACCTTGCCCGGCTGGCTTATGAAAAACACGGGATCAAGTCGGTCACGTATCGCCCGTTTTCGGGCTACGGAGAAGATCAGGACAAGGCCTATCCATTCCCCAGTATCTGCAAGCGCGTGCTCGACAATCTTGGCGCAAAACGGCTTACCGTCTGGGGAACCGGGGACCAGATGCGCGATTTCATCCACATCGATGATTGCGTCCGCGGCGTCATCGCAACCATGGACAAGATTGACGACGGCAGCGCGTTGAACCTGTCCACCGGGATCTTCACCAGCTTCAAGGAGTTTGCCGCCAAAGCCGCGAAGATTGCCGGGTACTCCCCGGAGGTGGTGGGCCTGTCAACCAAGCCGGAAGGGGTCTTCGCCCGCGGCGGCGATACTCAGAAACAGAAGGCGATGAATTTCAGTTATCAGACATCTTTCGATGAAGGCATTCGACTGGCGCTGGCATATTTCGGCCATCAGTCCAAGCCTCTGTAGAATGACCGATTATGGATCCGGTTTTCAATAAACCCGCCGGGCTCGTGGGGCGGTTCGCCGTCGTAAAACTGTGGCCCAAGATCAAGGCGGCGGAAGATGAAAATGTCGCGCGCCTCAAAGTGACCGCAAAAACTCTCGGCCTGGAATGCATTGAAATCACCCCGGACGGGCGGCTCCTCGATCCGCCGCACACGCGCTTGACCCAGTCGGATGTGGACTTTGTCATTCATCTGCACTTTGAAACGCCAAAGGCGTATGACATTTTCTCGTTTGTCGCCCTCTGGAATCCCGTACAGTTTTATCATGACTGGGGCTACCGCCGATTTTCGCGAAATCTTCTGACCCACGATGATTTTCTCAGTTGTTCAGCGACCTGGACGGACGATCACATTCGCCGAATGATCGCCGGAGATCCCACTCGCCTGCCGCCGCGCTTCACCATGTATCATTCGCTTTCGGAGCCGATCCTCGAACCCACGCTTGGCGAACGAAAGATCTTCTACGCCGGCGTTAACTGGGAACGCCTCGGCAAGAAGAAAGGTCGTCACCAGGATTTGCTCAATCTTCTGGATCCGACCGGCGATCTGCGCATCTTCGGTCCGCGGATTTTCCAGGGGGTGAATGTCTGGGAAGGTTACAAAAGCTACGCCGGCCCGATCCCATTCGACGGGGTCTCCATCCTCACGGAGATCAATCGGTGCGGCATCGCTCTGGTACTTTCGTCCGATGCCCACAAGCAATCGGAACTGATGTCCAACCGTCTCTTCGAAAGTCTGGCGGCGGGGGCCTTCATTATCTGCGATGAGAACGCCTTCGCTCGACGCTATTTTGGCGACAAGCTGCTTTATATCGACGCAACGCTTCCCACTTCCGAAGTATTCGAAACAGTGAATCGCCACGTGCGGTGGGTCAAGGACAATGCGGCCGAAGCCCTCGCCATGTCGCGCGACGCACAGGTCATTTTCCGCCAGCGGTTTTCACTCGATAAGAGCCTGACCAGTATCTATCTCGGTCTGAGCGAACGGCGCAAACAACTGGAGCAGCTTTACGCCCCGGCGGATTCGAGCCGGCCGGTGGTCCTCTTGCTCATGATGCCGAAGTACGATGTGAATGTCCTCAGCCGCCATGTCGCCAGCGCCAATACGCAGCGCTATTCCGGATCTCAGCCGATTCTGCTGATTGATGAGAAAGACCTTGCCGAACATGGAGATGAGATTCGCAGCGCCTTGAGTAAGTCGGAAATTGCGATCTCTGTTCGCGGCCTGAAATTCGCGGATCACGATGGCGCCGGCCGCGTACGGCGGCGCGCGCGTTTCGGCGAGATTTTCACCGACGCCCTCAGCCAGGTCCCCGAAGATAGCATGTTCTGCTTCGTCGCGCCTGATGAAGAACTTTTTTCCGAGCACATTCAAGCGCTGGCCGGCGCCCTCGAACGCGATCCGGCCGCGGGCGTCGCTTACAGCGATGCGCTGTATAGCCATGTCAGTGACGGGACGATGTACCACGATTTGCAGGAGGAGCTCGATTACGTCGGCTACACCGCCCACCGTCCGTTGGGCTACGGCCGTTTCCTCTTTCGGCGATCGGCTTTCGCCGACCATCTTTTCAGCGCATTGCCGTATCTCGACGTGAAAGCGATTGCCCTGCTGGTTGCGGCTTCGACTCAGCGGACGAGTTCAAAACGTGCTTCGATTCGTTCCGACATTCAGTCTGACTTTAACCTTTCGCATCAGCCCAATCTGCAGTTCGAGCACGAGGTGATGCGCGATTATCTTCCCTCACTCATTGCCACAGCCCCCGCGCAGGCAGCGAATGGCGTGGCCGTTCTTCAACAGGATGAGCTGGAGCCGTCGTCTCTCTCCCTCAAGCGGCTCTCCGAAAGCAATCGCCAGACGATCGCCGTGGAACTGGCCCACAGCATTCCGATCCCCGGCCCATTCAAGAAAATGCTCTTCGGCGGTTATCGATTGTGGTTGCGACGAACGCGATGAGCAACGCGTCTCAGCCTGAACTGTCCCCCTTATCCTGATCCTGATCGGTATGAAAGTTATGATAACGTCTCGCGGGTTTACCAGGTGACCGATCCCAAGGGTTACATCACCCAGACCAGTTACGACAACGCCAGCCGCACCACGCAGACGATCGAGGCGCACGGCATGTCTTCGCGCGAACCACCAACTACACCTGCACGCTGGACAACCTCACCGCGACGATGACCGCCGTGAACTCCGGCACCGGCAACAAGACCACGGCCAATTCAGACGATTTGAAAAAGGCGTGTCGGGTTCCCGCTGGTTTCGTTGATGAGTCTTTCGTACGGGAAACGATGTGTTTTCCGCCAAACGAAAACGACTCACGGAGATCACCATGTGCTTCTGGCAATCCTACAGCTTCATCAATGTTTTTGGCTTCATCCAGTTCGGTTATCGCTACATCTGCATCTAACCTCTGACCTCGTGCAGGACAACAGCGATCCGTTGCAGCGGCCCTTCGAGATTTACTTCTCGACGGGCCGCTTTCGCTTCCAAAGAATGGCCACCGAGATCACCGAGTTCCCAGAACGGGCGTGGTCGCAACCAAACCGGAGATAAGTCCACAGAATTGTCGCCGCGTTCATCCGCGGCTGATTTATCTTTCATCGCGGCCCGTCGGATCACAGATCGCGACGGGCCGCCGGTTTTGGTGCTTTGCTGGTCCAGGCTCTGATCAGTTTGCCAGGACCTGCTGCGAGATCGGCGTCGTGGAAAAGAGGGCGGCCGAGGTCGGGGTTGCGGTCTGCGCGACGACTGACGTGGCGGCTATCGGCATCTGGGCGGCCGAGAAGCTGATGCCATAAGCGCCGGTCGACGCGTCGTTGTACGAGCCGATCACGATGCGGTAGGTGCCGTGCGGCGTGAAGGTGCCCGATGTACCGGTAAAGGAAGTGACAAGCGTCGAGCCGGTTGAATCGTAAACGAAGACTTGTGGGACCAGCGATCCGCGGGTCGCCACGTTGATGGTCAGCGGCAACGCTGCAAACGACGGATGCACGAAATTGTAAACGTCGTATTCGCCGGCGTGGATCGAGGCGCTGGTGATCAGGTTCGTTTGCAGGCTGGGGGTTGCAGCGTTGGTCGCGGTGTTCGAGCTGAAGGCCGGATCCACGAGGGTCGTGTCAGCGACGCGATGCTCCGGATACGCGGTGCTGTTGAACGTGGTTGGGCCGAGCAGGGCCATCAGGCAGGTGTAGGAGTTCTGGGTGGTCAATTTTCCCGTGGTCAGCGTCGGGACAACGCTGGAATCGTGGGTCGTCGAGGTGCCGTCGTAATTCAAATCGGTGATCTGGAAAGTGCTGTTGGAAAAGAAATGATTGACGCTGTCGTAGCTCATCATTTCCTCCGTCGAGCTGCCGTTGGAAATCGTCAGGACATGGGCAAGGCCGAAGGTGTGACCCGCCTCGTGGGCGATATCGGCGGCGATCTTCGAATCGCTGAGCACGGTCCCGGTTCCGGTGCTCGTCGCACCGACAGGATCGACGAAGGCCATGTCATACGTATCGCTGTTGAGCTTGTGCGATGGCCCTCGTGGCGGCGTGGGATAGTCCATCGAATTGGTGGGGGTCACGGAATAGATCCCGTTAACACCCTGGGCAGTGGTATTGGCGGCGTCATCGCCGACAAAAATCGTCGTGTTGCCGTTGGTCTTGCTGTAGTTGCCGGCGCCGGTCATGACCTGCACCTGCACGTTGAATGGGGCAAACATTTCAGACACCTGATAGGTGATGCTCTGAATCTCCTGCTGGCGGTTCTCGCCGGACTTTGCCACGAAAGCGGAAATCTTCCGGGTGCCGCCAGCCTGGGTGTCGTTGATGCTGCCGCCGTCAAAATTGAGGTAGAGGTAGGTTACGCCGGAATGGACGGTCTGGGTCTGGGCCAAAGCCGTCATGTCCGTGATGGCGGCACTCATCAGTTGGCGAATTTCAAGGGTTTCAAAGTGGTTCATATCAGTCTCCAGAAGCATTTATGGTTGTTTCGGTTCTCACCAGTCGATACCCGGGGTGCGCCGCCCCTGCGCGCGGCGGATTATTCCTGGCGCGAGACTTGCATCGGTAGGCCCCGACGGTCGCTACAATGCCACCCTATGCCCAGGTTGACTTTCGTTCTTCTTCTATTGCTTTCCCTTGCTTCGTCGCGCGCAGAAGTGAATTTGCCGTCTATTTTCAGCAATCACATGGTGCTTCAGCAGGATGGGAAAATCCCGGTCTGGGGCTGGGCCACCCCCGGCGAATCCGTCACCGTCGCCATCGCGACCAGCCGCGCGGAAACCAAGGCCGGCCCCGACGGCGCCTGGCGCGTTGATCTTCCGCCGCTCCCCACACAAGAAACGCCGCTGACCATGACGATCACCGGCGTCAACTCGATCAAGATCGAAGACGTGTTGGTGGGCGAAGTCTGGCTCGCATCGGGCCAGTCGAACATGTCCTTCGCTTTGTCCTGGGAGCCCAACGCCAAAGAGCTGATCGCCCAGGCGAATCATCCGCAAATGCGCGTTTACGAAGTGGAAAATCACCCCGGCATCCGGCCAAAGACTCACAATCCCGGCCATTGGGTCGTCCTGACACCGGAAACGGCCCGGGAAAGCTCCGCCGTCGCCTATTTCTTCGGCCGGCGCTTGCAGCAGGATTTGCATCGGCCGGTCGGGCTGATCGAAGCATCGTGGGGCGGGACACCGATCGAGACCTGGACCAGTTTCGATGCGCTCAAGGCGATTCCCGACAAAGCGGCGGCCCTCGCACAAATCGAAAAAGAAGCAACCGCTTTCCCGACCGACCCCACCGCCCAGGAAAAAGTCATGAACGATTGGCGGGCGCGACTCTCCGACTGGGAAACGAAGTTTCAAAGGCCGTTCGAAGCCGCCATCAAAAAGTGGCAGGCCGATTTTGCAGCGGCCAAAGCCGCCCACCAGACTCCGCCGCGCGAGCCGGACCGTCCGCAGGGACGTCCGAAAAGTCCCGATGGTCAGGAAGGGGATTGCACCACGCTTTTTAATGGCATGATCAATTCTCTTATTCCCTATGCCATCAAAGGCGTGATCTGGTATCAGGGCGAAGCCAACACCGGCTCAGATGAGAAAGGATATGCGCTTCTTCTGCGCACGCTCATCGCCGATTGGCGCGGTCATTGGAACCAGGGGGACTTTCCGTTTCTCGTCGTCGGCCTGGCCAATATCGATGCCCGCCTGCCCGCTCCCAGCGACAGCGGCTGGGCAGAAGTTCGCGGCGCGCAGGCGGAAATCGCCGCGACCATGCCCAACGTGGGCCTGGCCCAGGCGATCGACCTGGGAACGGCCCACAACATCCATCCGCCGGACAAGATTGATATCGGCCAGCGACTCGCGGCCTCAGCGCTGCACATTGCCTATGGCCAGAACGTCATCGGCGCCGGCCCGCAATTTGCGAAGATGACGATCGAAGGAAACAAGATTCGCGTTCACTTCGCGAACATCGGCTCCGGGCTCAAGCTGTCGGTTTCGCCTTACGTCTGCCACGAGGAGCCCAACGACAATCCCGCGCTGCCGGTCTCTGAGCCGCTCGGTTTCGAGATCGCGGGCGCGGATCAAAAATGGGCGATCGCTCGAGCCCGTCTCGACGGCAATGACGTTGTCGTCTGGAACGATAAGGTCACGAATCCCGTCGCCGTCCGCTATGCATGGGCACAGAATCCGCTGGTGAATCTTTACAACAACGAGGGGTTCCCCGCCGTCCCGTTCCGGTCTCAGGACTGGCGCGTTACGCCGCGATAGTGCGCTCGATTTGATGTCTTCGCGGGAAGCAATCGGCTCTGCCCAATTGTTCAAGACTCCCCATCTTGGCGCCGTCGCCTGACACGCGGCGAAAATCTTACATAATTGTCATTGATCGCGCCGGGCCAACGCCCTTAATATGCCAGCCTTGCGGAGGGGCATTTAACGTTTGCTGCCGCCTTCACCTCTGGGCCGACTTTCCGGCAATTCGTTCGGGAGAACTTGATGCTTCGTCGTTACGGTCTCGCGCGGAAGGCATCGCCTGAGCTTTCCAGGGTAGCAAAAAGACGACTGCGATCGGCCACGCGGTCCGCAGTCGAGTCGCTCGAAGCACGGCGATTGTTTGCCGTCGTAACGGTCAACACGACCGCGGACGATGGCGACGATAGCTTTATGACTTTGCGCGAAGCGATCAGCATTACCAACGGAAGCGTACGGCTTGATACGCTCTCACAGGATCAGCAGGCGCAAATCGATATTATCACTGAGCCGCTGGGCACGAATGATACGATCGATTTCGACATCCCCGGCGGCGGCATCCAGACGATTACTCCGCTGAGCGCGCTGCCCGTCATCGACAGTCCGGTGATCATCGACGGATACAGCCAGCCAGGCTCGGCGGTCGCCACGCCAAGCTCTCGCGCAATGCCCTTCATCGAGCTGGACGGCTCGGACATTCAGGACGTCGGCGTCGGATTGGAAATCGACGTGAGCGACACCACCGTGCGCGGGCTGGCGATCGATCATTTTGACGACGCGGGGATCGCGTTCGATCAGGGGGCCGGGGATGACCTCATCGCGGGAAATTACATCGGCGTTGAAGCGAATGGTGTCGATGCGGGGGGCAACGGTGTCGGCATCCGTCTCCAATTTTCCGACGACACGGTCATCGGCGGCACGACTGCCGCCAATCGAAACATCATCTCCGGCAACACCACGGGGATCGATTTCATCACGGACGCCTACCGGGACGTAGTCGAAGGGAATTACATCGGATTGGATGCGACGGGCGCTGCGCGCTGGGAAATGCCCAGGACGGAATTGATTTCCTTGACGTGCAGGGTGTCACCATCGGCGGCACAGCCGGCGGTGCGCGCAATATCATCTCCGGCAACGGCGCTGACGGCATCAAATTCGACGCCAGCAGCGGCGCCGACGTACAGGACAACATCGTCGAGGGAAATTACATCGGGACTGACGTCACAGGAGCGCTTGCCCTCGGGAACGGCGCCGATGGCATCGAGATTATCGGGGAAGGCAACGACAGCCTTCTGCCCACGCAGATCACCGTCGGCGGAACGTCTCCCGGCGCGGGAAACGTCATCTCGGGCAACGCCGGAATCGGCATCGATATCCACTCGGGCAACGCCTCGAACAACACGGTTCAGGGAAACTTCATCGGTGCCAATGCCACCGGTACCGGCCCGCTCGGGAATGATTCGGACGGCATCCTCCTCAGCGATGGGAACAGCAATCAGATCGGCGGAACGGATCCCGAAGCCGGCAACATGATCGACGGCAATGCGGACGGAATCGCCATCGTTGGGAGCGATTCGAACACCGTTCAGGGAAATCGCATCGGCGTGCTGGCCGATGGCGTCACCGCGGAGGGGAATCAGAGTGACGGCATCTTCATCGCTTCTGCCTCAAATGAAAATGTTGTAGGCGGCGACGACGCTTCGGCGGGAAATATCATCGCCAACAACGGCAGAATCGGAATCGAGATCAGCTCGGATCTTCCGGACATTCCGACGCAAAATACCCTCCGCCTGAATTCCATCTACAGCAACGCCGGGCTTGGGATCGATCTGGACGATGAGGCCGGAGGCGCCATCGGTGTGACGCCAAACGACACCGGCGACGGCGACACCGGCGCTAACGACTTCCAGAATTTCCCGGTCATTGTCTCCGCCTCGGCGGATGCCGGCACGGTGAACGTCAGCGGACAGTTCAACAGTCTTTCCAGTACTTCGTTCGTCCTCGATTTCTACGCCAGCGACACGGTCGACCCCAGCGGCAACGGCGAGGGGAAGCAATACATCGGCTCAATCAACGTCGTCACGAACTCTACCGGCGACGTCTCTTTTGGCGGCACGCTCAACGCGGTCCTCGGCTCGGACACGTTCATCAGCGCCACGGCGACCGTGACGTCGGGCGCAACGATCGGGGATACCTCGGAATTCTCCCAAACGATCCAGGCGGCGACTCCGACACCTACTCCGACCCCAACTCCCACTCCAACACCGACCCCCACTCCGACGCCAACGCCCACACCGACTCCAACTCCAACTCCAACTCCGACCCCAACTCCCACACCTACTTCGACCCCGACGAACGCGGACCAATTACAAACGCTGGCGACGGCATTTCAGTCGCTTCAGGCAACGGCCAGCGGCCTTTCATTCGACAAGGCGCAATTCGCGGCAATCAAGAAGCTGTTCGCGGCAACGGCCCACCAGCTCAAGAGCGCGACGGCGCTGGTGAAAAAGCAGGCGACTCTCACCGCCCAATCCAACAAAGAAGCAGGCCTGATTACGGCGCTCGAAGCGCAGCTCCCGGAACTGACCAGCGCCAGCGCAATTGCAAAGATCCAGAAGAAGATCAACGCTGACACCGCCTTGCAGACGAAATTCGCCAATCAGGCGACGACCGTTTCCAACTCGGCATCGGGGGCACTGGACAACATCTCAACTTCAGAAACCAACATTCAATCCCAGTTATCGGCGTTGTAAGAAAATGGGACCTCTTCCGTAGTCTTATAAAGGAGAAGTCAATGCGTCATCATCGAAGATCGATGCGGAGTGCGTCCGCCGGGTCTTCCAGGCCGGCAACGGATCGACTCGGTTCTGCCGCGCGAGTGGCGGTCGAATCGCTGGAAGTGCGCCGATTGTTTGCTGCGCTGATCGTGAACACGACCGATGACAGCATCGCTTCCGATTCTTCGTTGACATTGCGCGAGGCGATCATGGTTGTGAACGGGACCCTCGGCCGCCCACTCTCAATGGGCGAGCAAGCGCAGGTCCATCTCAACCACCCGCTGGGAACCAACGACACCATTGGCTTCGATATTCCGGGTGACGGGTATCAAGTGTTTGAGCCGACCAGCGCGCTTCCACCCATCACCAGCCCGGTGACGATCGACGGGTACAGCCAGCCCGGATCGGCGGCCGCGACTTTCAGCGCCCCGGCGACCCTCTTGATCTGGCTCGATGGTCAACTCACCTCTGACGCAGACGGATTGACCATCGAAGCCCCGAACACCACCGTGCGCGGCCTGACCATCAGCGGATTCGGCGATGCGGGCATCAAGCTGGACGTGGACGCGGACGCCGGCGTCATCGCGGGCAATTACATCGGCGTGCAGCCCGATGGAACGGATCCAGCCCCCAACGGCGCCGGCATCATCGTCCAGCACGCCCCTGGCACGACCATCGGCGGGGTGACCCCCGCCGATCGGAATGTCATCTCCGACAACAATGGGTCCGGAATTGTTTTCAATGTCGATGCCGATGGGAGCTTCGTCCTGGGGAACTACATCGGCGTCGATGAAACTGGCACGATGGAGCAGGGAAACGGCCTCGACGGAATCGACGTCGACGACGTGCAAAACGTCACGATCGGCGAACCGAGCATATCCTTTGACTCTCCCGGCAACGTCATTTCCGGCAACGCCGAAGACGGAATCAGATTCGACGGAAGCAGCGGCGATGTCGTCCAGGGAAATGTCATCGGCGTTGACGCGCAGAAGGCGCACGCCGTTTCCAACGGAACCGAAGGAATCGAAATCATGGGCGGAAACGTTCCTTCGCAGATCACGATCGGTGGAACGTTGGAGGATACGGGAAACATCATCTCCGGCAACATGGATTACGGCATCTACATGAACGGAGCCACGAACAACGTCATCCAGCGCAATTTCATCGGAACCGACGGAGGCGGCGCGAGCGCTATTCCGAATGGCGGGGGGATCCTTCTGAATCCGGGCGCGGACGGAAACCTGATCGGTGGAACGGACATCTCAGCCGGCAATGTGATCAGCGGAAACCTCGGCGACGGCATCCAGCTCAGCGGGGCCAGCATGAACACCATTCAGAGAAACTCCATCGGCGTGGCCGCGGACGGCGACCCGTTGGGAAATTCATTTTCGGGCATCGCGATTACGGCGGCCTCGAATCAAAATCTGGTTGGCGGCGACGACCCATCAGACGGCAATGAAATCGCCAACAACGGCTCGATCGGAGTCGAGATTACCTCAGAGGCCCCGGACGTGCCGGTGCAAAATACCGTTCGGCTCAATTCGATTTATAATAATAACGGGCTCGGGATCGATCTGAACGCAGAAGTTGGTTTCAGCCGCGTTGACGGCCCGAACCTCAACGACACCGGCGATAGCGACACCGGAGCCAACGATTACCAGAATTTCCCGGTCATCGCTTCGGCCACCTCGGATGGCGCCGTCGTGGATGTCAGCGGTGCGTTTAACAGCCTCGCTGCCACCTCGTTCGTCCTCGACTTCTACGCCAGCGATGCCGATGACCCCAGCGGACACGGCGAGGGGGAGCGATACATCGGATCGATCGCGGTCACCACTGATACCAGCGGTAATGCCTCCTACACCAACACGTTCAACGCGTCGAACGATCTCAACTCCTACATCAGCGCGACGGCGACCGTAACATCGGGGCCAACGTCCGGCGACACCTCAGAATTTGCCCAATCGGTTCAGGCGGTATTGCCCACACCGACGCCAACTCCAACGCCAACTCCTACACCGACACCGACTCCCACGCCTACTCCGACCCCAACACCAACACCAACGCCCACACCGACCCCAACTCCTACTCCGACCCCAACCCCTACTCCCACTCCAACGCCGACAAATGCCGAGCGATTACAAACGCTGGGGACGACATTTCAATCGCTCCAGACAAATTTTAAGGGTCTGGCAGGAAACAAGACGGAACTCGCGGCGATCAAGAAACTTCTCGCGGCAACGGCCCACCAAATCAAAAGCACAACCGCGCTGGTGAAGAAACAGACTACTCTCACCGCGCAGTCCGACAAAGAAGCTACCCTGATCGCGGCACTCGAGTCGCAGTTGGAGGTACAAACCAGCGCGAGTGCCATGGCCAGGATTCAGAAGAAGATCAACGTCGACGCCGCCGCTCAGACGAAATTCGCCAACCAGGCGACGGCCGTTTCCGGCTCGGCGTCGGCGGCGCTGGATAACATCTCCGCGGCCGAAACCAACATTCAATCGCAGTTGTCAGCGTTGTAGCTTGGACGGGCCGCGCCGGTGATTCATCCGCCAGACGTCATCCGCGCCAGTCCTTTGAAGAAACCGATGGCGCCGAAAGGAATTGCTCCGTTCCCTTTCCTTGAAGAGTTGGAGAATTAAAAGAAAGTCATCGATTTTTTTCAAGAAATAAATTGTGAAAAGCGAGCGCATGGGCAATCGCGAAGGCGCAAGCGACGGACCGGCGCTCGCCCCTACGGGCAAGCCGACCCCGGTCCGTCGCTTGCGCCTTCGCGATTCAATCCCTCGTGTTTTCCAATGTCCTCGCGCTGCCAGCGCCGCCACGGTTGTCATCCTGCCTCTGTTCGCTATACTTCCTCCTCCCCCGCGTGAGCAATTTTGATGTTCGCGACGACGGGAACGACTGCCATGCCTCAGAACCATGGCTGTCGTCAAAAGCGTGTAAGTCGAGGAGCCGATCGCATCGTACGAACGGCATTGTCCTCGCGACGCATGTCCTGAGACGGATGATTCCCCGCCGAATCAACCGTTAGAAAGTGTCCCGCCATGGGTCGTTACACCGGACCGAAGGTCAAGCTCTCTCGTCGCGTCGGCGTTCCGATTGCCGATATCCCCAAGCACACGTCCAAGGAATTGCAATTACCCGGCATGCATGGGTATCGGGGCCGCCGCAATACCGAGTATGGCGTCCGCCTCACTGAAAAACAGAAACTGCGCTATCACTATGGCATGCTCGAGAAGCAGTTCCGGCTCTTTCTCGACATTGCCAAGAAGTCCAAAGGCAATACCGCCAAGACGCTCGTTCAGCTTCTCGAGTGCCGGTTGGACAATGTCCTTCGGCGTCTGGGCGTCGGGCGCACCATCTGGGCCTGTCGGCAGATCGTTGGACACGGGCACGTCATCGTGAACGGTACAAAAACAGACATCTCGAGTTTCCGCGTCAAGCCGGGACAGACCATTACTTTCAAGGAGGGGATTCAAAAGCTGCTTCGCGAAAACATGGAGCAGAGCGCCGGTCACAATGTCCCCGCCTGGCTGGAATGGAACCCGGCTGCACTGACTGCCACCATCAAATCGCTTCCGGCGCCGGAAGATGTACCGTTTGAAGTGAACATGAACCTGATCATCGAATTCTATCGGTGATCGGCGGCGGCTCGGACTTCACCACAATGTGGTGTAGACCCCCGAATACGCGTTGCCCAGCGTCCACGGATCATCCGGCGTCAGCCCGAAATCGCTGCTGCGCATGTCCTGGTAGGCGCGTGATTCGACGTGTCCGTCGAGATAAAGCAGATTGCCGGTGGTTCGGCTCTTGTGCGTGCGCTCGTAAACCTCAAAACCGTAGTACTGCGAATCGTGCCAGATTTGGTAGTGAGGCGTGCCACTGGCATCACTGAATGTATAGCACGGACGAAGCCAGGCATTGTCCTGCCGAAACCAGTGCTCCTGTACATAGACCACCTGTGCCGCAGTTGGCACAGCGGTAATCTTCACTCCCCTCGCTCCGCTGGCGCCGATGTACCCGGTGAGCGCCTGGTTCGCCATGTAGCTGGCGTCGCTATTGGCCGTTGGAATCCAGCCCGGCCCCGGCCAGATTTCGGCGTTGGTGCAATAGAACATGCTCCGTTCGCCGTTCATGTACGGGATGAGCGCCGCAATCCAGCTCGGCGAAGCGCCCGCTTCGCCAAAGCCTTCGTCTTCCCCATCGAACTGAAACGGCAGAAAGAGCTTGTTTTCGTTGACGTAGCCGGAAACGGCCACCGCGATCTGGTGCATGTTGCTGGCGCAGCCGGTCTGCTTGGCCGCATCGCGCGCACGGTTGAGCGCTGGCAGCAGCATGGCGATCAGCGCCGCGATGATGCCGATGACGACCAGCAGCTCAACAAGGGTAAAGCCGCAGGGTTTGGAACGTCGCATGAATGCCCCGGATGACCAACAAATCCACTATGCGATCGTGCCGCAGCGGTCCCATCCGTGTCGGAGGCGCCGCGCTAACAATCCGATCGCGCCGATACCGAGCAATCCGATCGACGCCGGCTCGGGTGAACTGAAAGTCAATCCGCCGGCGACGATGTGACCGTAAACGTTTGCATCAGCCGTTCCGTAAAGTGTGAAAGTCGATCCGGCAGACGGTGTTACGTTGAAGAAGTATAAATCGACGTTCTCAACTGCGGGGTGGTTGACGGTATCCGTCGCTGAGTCAAGTACGCCGCCCGGACCTTCAAGCCGCAACGAAAGCGGCATCTGATCATTATTGTTGGCCGCAGTCGCGGGCGGTTCATTGTTCAGCAATACGCCGATCCTGACACTTGATGGCAATACAGCGGACGATGAAAACGTGATCGTGAAGAGTTGATACATCTTCATACCCATGTGAAATCTCCCCGATTCGAGAATACGGAATTGGATCGAGACGCACTTCGCCCTTCAACAGTCTCTTGCTTATCGAGTTACCTTGGCGACGTCAACTAAAATCCTCGGGAATTGGTCCGATAATTTTCAGATCTTTCCCAACCCTCTCAAGTTGCCAAATCCCGTTACCGATGGTTGAATGGATAACTTGGGTAAAGAGGATAAGTCGTAGGATTTGCTTTACTTCCTCCCAATTCACGGAGGATGCCAGGGTTTCCGGGATGGAGCATCGAATATGAAAAGCGTTTTCACTACCGGCGAGGCCGCCGAAATCTGCAAAGTATCGCAACAGACCATTATTCGCTGCTTCGACAGCGGCCGGCTCAAGGGTTTTCGCGTTCCGGGCAGCCGCTTTCGTCGAATTCCGCGCGACGCGCTCGTCGCCTTCATGAAGGACAACAACATCCCGCCGGATGCGCTCGATACGGGCAAGCAGAAGGTGCTCGTGGTGGATGATGATCCGGAAATTGTGGAACTGTTTGTGGATGTGCTCGAACGCGATGGCCGATTTGAGGTGAAGACGGCCAACACCGGCTACGACGCCGGCGTCCTGACGCAGGAGTTCCTCCCGGACCTGGTCATCCTCGATTACATGCTCCCGGACATCAACGGCAATATCGTTTGCCAGACGATCCGCAAGAACCCCAATTTCGAGCACATGAAGATCATCATCGTTTCCGGCGTCGTCAATCAGGATGAGATCAACGACCTGCTCAAAGCCGGGGCGGATGAGTTCGTGAAAAAGCCGTTTAATATTGAGAAGTTGATTGAACGGGTAGGAGAATTGCTCACAGTTTAGGCAGTAGGCAGAAAGACACAAAGATTCCCGGAGATCCGCGCTGGGCACGGATGAGCAGACGGAATCGCATTTTTATGTGGCACGGGCGTCTCGCCCGTGTCACTGTTTGAAGACACGGGCGGGACGCCCGTGCCACGACTCGTAGTTCCGAGCCGCAGGCCGCTGATGCCGGATCTAAAAGAAAAACGCGTTGAGTTGATCCTTCAGCAATTGGAGGAACTGCCAACGTTGCCGGCGGTTGCCCTGCGGATACTTGAAATCGCCTCGGATGAGTCTTCGTCCGCCAGGGATCTGGCGGCGCTGATAGCGTCTGATCCCTCCCTTTCCGCGCGAATCCTGCAACTGGTTCATCGCGCCGATAGCGGCGTTCGAGGCGAGGTCGATTCGGTCGAGCGTGCCATTGTTCTGCTCGGTTTTGAGACCGTGCGCAGCGCCGTCCTGGCCGTGACGGTCTTTCAGACATTGGGCGGCGCCGCTTCGCCCGCTTCGAGCCATTTCCCGCGCGAAAATTTCTGGAAACACTGTCTGGCAGTCGGCTGCTGCGCCGAGCTTCTCGCCGAGCAAATGCCGCGCGACGAAGGGCGGATCGAACCGGCCTCTGCCTTTCTGTGCGGACTCCTGCACGACATCGGGAAGATTGCCCTAGATGCGATGTTGCCCAAGAGCTACAGCCGGGTCGTCGAAGCCGCCGAGCTGTTGCGCGGCAACATCGCCGACGTCGAGCGACTCTGTCATCGGCGTCGATCATCTCGTGGCGGGAAAACGGCTCTGCGAGCGATGGAATCTTCCCGTCGCGATTCGCGATTCCGCCTGGCTGCACGGCCAGCTCCCGCAGACCCTGCCGGCGACCGTGAAGGACGCCCGGCTGATCAACCTGATTACGCTTGCCGATGCCGTCGTTCGCGAGCAACATCTCGGATACAGCGGAAACTACACCTTTCCCGTTCCTCGCCAGGATTTAATGCAGGCGATCGGCCTGGATAGCGATTCACTTGCCCAGGCGATCGGCGGATTGGTTTCGCGCATCGAAACCCGGGCCGCCGCGATCGGGCTGGACCGCGCCGAGGCCGGCGAGCTCTACCGACAAGCACTGGCCCAGGCCAACCGAGAGCTGGGGCGGATGACCTCCACGCTGGCGACCAGCAATCGCCGGCTGGCCGTTCGCGCGAAATTTTTCGACGCGCTCAGCGGATTCCAGGGCGATTTGCGCCCGACGCTCCGCCGCAGACCGTTCTCGAGGCAATCGCCCAGACGGCGGTGGGGGTGCTGGGCGTTCCGGTGGCGGCGGCCTTCTCACTTCCGCCGAGCCTCAATTTCGCCGAGGTCCTGCTCTGCGATCAAAGTGGAAAAGTCTTTGATACCTCGCTGATCGACCTTCCAAATGCGAACGCGCAGCCGGCGGCATCCGAGCCTGCGGGTCAGGCGAATTCTTCAAAAATTCCTTCGAACGCCGCGCGACCCGCCCGCCCGGCGGCGGGCGATGGGCCGGTCATGCCCGCCGGTGAAAGTCTCGAATGGCTCATCGCCGCCATTTCGCCGCGCCTGCCGCATGCCCAGCGGTTCTGGATCTGCCTCGAAGCAGACGGAGTCTGCATCGGTGGCGTGGCGTGGGGGGCGCAATCGGGCGAGGCGCAACGTCTCAGTCCGCAGGTTCAGGAGCTCACCGCGATCGCCAGCGGATGGTCGCTCGCCTTGCGCACGGCGCAGATTCGTGACGAATCGCGCACGCTGGCTGAGCAGCTTGCCGACTCCAATCGCCGGCTGCAAAGCGCGCAGGTCTGAGTTGCTTCGCAGCCGGACCATGACCAGCGTAGGGGAAATGGCCGCCGGCGCGGCCCACGAAATGAACAACCCCCTTGCCGTGATCAGCGGGCGATCGCAACTGCTCGCCTTGCAGCTGACCGACCCCAAGCACAAGGCGGCGGCCCATTTGATCCAGGAGCAGGCGCACCGGCTCAGCGCGATTATCACCGAGCTCATGGATTTTGCGCGCCCGGAGCCGCCGCATCCGGTAATGACCGACGTCGCGGAACTGCTGGAGCGGGCGCTTCATGAGGCGAAGCTTCAGAACGATCCGGCCGATAGGAGCATAGAGCTGACGATCGAAGAGGTGCCCGCCGCCATGGTCGATCCCGGCCAGATTTCGGGGCGCTGACCGAGGTGCTCGAGAACGCCTTCCAGGCCACGGATCCGGCCAAGGGACACGTGGGGATCCACGCGGCGTTCGACCCGTATTCCTCGCGCGTCGTCGTTACCGTCAGCGACAACGGCTGCGGAATGGACGAAGAGACGGCGAAACGCGCGTTCGATCCGTTCTACAGCGACAAGCCCGCCGGCCGGCAACGCGGGCTGGGACTGGCCAAGGCGACTGCGCTGGATCGAGGCCAGCGGCGGATCGATCCGGCTCGAGAGCCGGCCCGGACAGGGAACGCAGATCCTGATTCTGCTCCCCGCGGTCACCGCCAAAGCGGCGGGCGCTGACCCGCAGCGGCTTGCTGAGAATTTCTGAGGTTCGTAGTGCGACCTTCAGGTCGTCTCTTTTGGAAGACGACGGGCTGAAGCCCGCACTATGAGCTTGTGTTTTGTAACCACGGGGCGTTGGTCGCGTGTGTTGGTTGCGTAAAGAAAGGTATGTGTATGGTTCCCGTGGTAACGCCTCCCAATACGAAGCCTGTGTCCGTTCCACTGATTCTGCTCGTGGACGACGAGCCGGACATGCTCGAACTGGTCGGCGATCTGGCGCAGGCGCACATGAAGTGCGAGATAATCTGCGCCGCGACGGCCGAGGAAGGGCGTTCGGTTCTCGAAAGCCAGCCGATCGATCTGCTCGTGACGGACGTAAATCTCCCGGATGGGGACGGCATGTCCCTGATTGAAACCCTTCAACTGCATCATCCTTCCGCCAGTGCGATTGTCATCACCGGCGCGCCCAGTGTTGATCGAGCGATCACGGCGATCCGCTACGGCGCTCTCGATTTCGTTCCCAAGCCGTTCACTCATGAGATCATGGTGCAGCGCCTTCGGAGCGGGCTGGAGCGGCAGGCCGCGGCGGCCAAGCGCGATCTGCGGTTCGAAAACTCCGCGCCGCCGTCAAGCGCCTGAATGAAGCCCGCCGGACCATCAGCAAGAAGGTTGATATCCTCTGCAACGATCTGGTTCGCGCGTACGGAGAGCTTTCGCGGCAGCTTGATGTCGTTCGCACGCAGGAAGCTTTCCGCAAATTCATTGAGCCGGCCAAGGACCTGGAGCAGCTTCTTTGCCACGCCATGGATTTCCTCATGCGCCAGCTCGGATACAGCAACGTAGCCGTCTGGCTGACCGGAGAGGACGCCGATTTCCAGCTCGGCGCGTACATGAAGTACTCAGTCGCCGGTGACCAGGTGCTGATCAGCGCCCTGAAGCGCGAGCTGCTCCCGCAGGTTGCCCGCGACGGAATGATTCACATGCCGGCCGAGGCGCTGAGTGAACGTATGACGCCGCAGGAATTCCATCCGCTCCGCGGCCAGGAATTCCTCGCGGTGAATTGCACCTATCTCGGCGAATCGCTGGCGGCGGTGGTTTTCTTCCGCGACGCCAAGAGCCCGTTCTCGACCGACGATGAAACGCTCCTCAAGGCGATCAGCCCGCTGTTCGCAGTCTCCCTCGCCTCGATCGTTCGCGGCGATGAGCAGGAGCCCGGCGAAAACGAAAAGCCATTCCTCGACGGAGAAGCTGACTCCGATTCGGCGTTCGGCGGCGACATGCAGATCGATCCCGAAGACGCTCCCAAAAAGCCGCGCAAGCGCAAAGACCCCGCCGACTGGTGGAAGACCGGCGAAGCGCCGCCGTTCTGAGCGGCCGGGGGAACGGGCCGAGGACGGCCCGGCTCTCCCAGCTATCCAGCATTGTGGCACGGCTTTTCAAGCCGTGGGTGCCGGTACTCCGGCACCTTGGCTGG
Organism: uncultured Phycisphaerales bacterium; assembly: GCA_963754335.1. Taxonomy (GTDB): domain Bacteria; phylum Planctomycetota; class Phycisphaerae; order Tepidisphaerales; family Tepidisphaeraceae; genus JBBSDP01. The sequence goes on along the minus strand of CAVWFQ010000001.1, from coordinate 42,355 downwards.
TACTCCAGACAAAGCAGCAAGAGCGAAGCGTTCTTCGCATTCAAAATTGAAGAACAATTCCCCGATGATTGCCATTCCACTTCCCTCCGCGACAATTTGGGCGCACGAATTTAGATGATGAAGTCTGAAAGTTGAAATTCGATGAAGCGACTATCCCTCCTCTTCATCCTGATAACGACAATTGTCTGTCGCGGCTACTAACTCACTCAACGATCCTGCACTCAACGGCCTGCTTACCAAAGCGCAGCAAGGCGACGCCCGTGCGCAACTCACGCTCGCAGTGAGATACCGCGACGGAAAGGGGGTCGATCAGGACTACCCGCAGGCGATGCACTGGGCTCATATCGCCGCCGATCATGGCTATGCCCCAGCCATGGACTTTCTGGGATACGCCTATTTGACCGGGCTTGGCGCCGATCGGAATCCGGAAATCGCGTTCGGGTATTTCCACGCCGCCGCTGACGGCGGGTGCGCCCGAGGCGCATTTAATCTGGGCCAGTGCTATTTCGGCGGACAGGGAGTGGCCCAGGACATTCCCCGCGCTCTCGCCGCCTGGAAGCGCGGCGCCGACCTCGGCGACCCAATCGCCGCCGCCAACGCCGCCATGGTCTATTGCTCCGGCGAAGGTGTCGCGGCCAATTCCGCCGAAGCCCTTCGATTGGCCACGCGATCGGCCGAGCTGGGTGATCCGGCCGGCATGGTCGTCCTTGGGGAAATTCAGTTTCAATCGAGCCAGTTTGACGAGGCTCGCGCAACCTGGCTGAAGGCGTCTCGATTGAGGCACGTCAGAAAAACCGGCCAGCCCACGCAATCGTCCGATGATGCATCCGCCCAGGAAGCAGCCGATCTGCTCAAGCTCATGGAGTATCGCGGCCGCAAGTCGGTGCCCGGCGTTTTTGCATATGTCGATGGACCCTCCATCCATCAGGGCTACAACAATTGCGGAGCCACATCCGCCGCCATGCTCGCCCGCTTCCAGGGCGCAAGATCGGCGCATGGGAGTTCAAACGCCTGTGTCCCAGCCCCATCGGAACCGGCACCGACTGGAGTGACCTGACCGCCGCGGCCGGGAAAATCGGCCTGCACTGGCGGCTGGTCAAGTTCGCACCCGACGATGACGGATTCAAAAAGGGGACACAATTCCTGCGATCAGAACTCGACGCCGGACGCCCGATCGTGATCGATTTCAATTTCCACGGCCCGGAATATCCCGGCGGAGTCGCCGGCCATACGCTCGATGTCGCGGGATACATCGCCGCGGATGACCTCTACATTCTTCGCAACCCCGCGATCGCCACGCCAGGTGTGGAACTAATGACTGCTGATGATTTGAAACGATATTGGCAGTCGAACAGCTATAGCGCAACTGCGCACGACGTGGCTTCCCGTCCGGCGATCGTTATCAACTCGGGCTGTTCCCGGAATCGCCCAACATCCGGTCCGGCGAATTGAAACATGAGCAAGGTCAGGCGCGAGCGAATAACTTGTCCAGTTGAAGCGCACCAAATCTCGACGAACCGTCCCTTCCTGCGCGGCGGGCTCACTTCAGTGAGCTGGCGCGGTCGTCTCCGGCTTACTGAAGTGAGCCCGCCGCGCAGGACGCTATTCATGCGCGAGGCCTTGGGAATCGTTTATGAAAATGTGCAAATTTCGACGCGCATCCTTTTGATCAAGCTTACTTTCTCTCCGCTCGATACGGCTCGCGCAGCCGTCGGCGGTGCAGCTTCCGTCGAGCCTTGCCACCATCGAAGCCAACGCCGACCTGCTCGGCCGGACCGGAACGAGCGCCGCCGGTTACCCGGAGTACACTTACCTTTCCTCGAACTCCGGCTTGATCAATCTCACCGATTACCCGACCAGCACGACGGCGACCTCGACCACGCCCGGGCAGATGGAAAAAACCGGCCTACTTCCAGGTGAACCCGGCGTGATGAATCAGATTGCGGCAGCGGCCGAGGGAAACCAAGAGCGATGGCTTGAAACGCATAACGTGCGGGTTGGACGGCCGACAACCTTCTACATCAAATCTGTCTGCAGTTGTCTTAACTGGGCGTTTTGGCTGGAGAACTATACGTTCGGCACTCTGGCACGGGCAAAGCAGAACCATGTTTCATACGGCGAGCAACTAGGCGATGACCTTTATAAGGGCGACGTTGACAAGTTAAACCATGACCCGCTGCTTCTGATGGGACCGGGATGGTTAATGTATAATCCAACCTATACGCCAGCCAGAGGTACTCCGGGCTGAGTCATTTGCCGATGCACTGTATCCCAATTTATGGCACGAGATGAATTCCATACCATAGATGATTCCGGTCTTGAGCCGATCTCGCCAGGACGCGACTGCGCTATGGTTACATTCGTTGGCTTCCGAGGTGACGTGCCTGACGAAAAACGGTTAATCGCCAGAATTCGGCGGTGGCGCGGCCGTGACCACGTCGTCCACGTCGGCTTTGATCCGACCTGTCGGCTGCGCGACGTTCGAGTAGTCGCAGAATTCCCAAATGTCCATCGGGTCTCGATCAGAAGTCGCGTAATCGTTGACCTCAACGACCTGAAAAGGCTTGGGCAGCTCGACACGCTATCGGTCGCAACACATCGCTCGTCTCGCCGGAACCTCTGCGTCCTCAAAGACCTAGCTCTGAAAACTCTCGCGCTCACCATCCAGAAAGCAGCCGATATCGAAGAGCTTGCACTGGTGAAACCCCTGCAAACACTCAAAGTTGTCAAATGGCCCGGGGAAATCTAACGGGACGGGTCCAATTATTGACTGCAGCCCGCCCTCCGGCTAGCGTCTGTGCATGCCCCGACAAGCCCGTCACGCTCCCGGCGATCTGATCTATCATGTTCTCAACCGCGGCGCTGGCGGTATGAAGCTGTTTCGAGGCAACGACGACTACGCCGCCTTCCTTCGCGTGCTGAGCGAAACGATGGAGCAGATCCCCATGCGGGTGTGCGGCTACTGCCTGATGGGAACGCATTGGCACCTGATCCTCTGGCCACGGAAGGATGGCGAGCTGGCGCGGTTCATGCAACGCCTGACGATCACCCACGTGCGGCGTTGGGTCGAGCACCGCCATCGCGTCGGAATGGGCAGCGTCTATCAGGGGCGGTACAAATCGTTCGTGGTGCAGGACGATCCACATCTGAGCACGCTGGCCCGGTACGTGGACCGAAATCCGTTGCGGGCAAACCTGGTCGAACGGGCCGAACAGTGGCGGTGGTCTAGCCTGGGGCAGGCGTTCTTCGCGCCAACGGTTAAGATTCCACGGATCGACCTGACGCCGTTGCCGCTGGCGCGAGTTCGTGAGGATTGGATCGATTGGGTTAACCTTCCGCAGACGGCAGCAGAGGAGCAGTCGGTTCTACACGCCATCACGCACAGCCGCCCGTTCGGCGGGCCGGAATGGACCAAGCGAATGGAGAAGCGGCTGGGATTAGGATCATTGCGGCCGCGGGCCGGCCGGTGAAAACACCGGAAGCAGCCGCCAAAAAGGAAAGAGGCCATAATTGGACCCGTCCGACCCGTCCCGTTTGAATTTTCGTTTGAATTTTCTAAAGTGAAGAGCAATAGCCCGACGACACAACCTTCTCCCGCGGGAGTGGGATCTTGAGCGGCAAAATTCTGACGTACTATCGAACGACGACGAGCGTACGCTCTCGCTTACTCGCATTCACCATCGGCACTGCCTTCGCTGTGGTTGCCGCTGTATTCTGGAAGGTGCCGGCGGCTCGAAATGCTAGACTGTGGTTAAACGAACGCCACGCGCTTGCATTCCGTCCGGTCAACGGTCTTGCAGCGTACGAGGAAGGTGAGGAGCAACTCGTTGACCCGGCACCGCCATCCGCATATTCGGTCCGGCGCGACAATCTCGTTGCATGGTCCGCGGCGACCAATCCGGAGCTCCTGTCCGTCCTTGAATGGGCCGGTATTTCGGAAACACGGAGTTCGGAATGCTTTGTGTTTGTGGGCCGAATGGGGAAGGGTGATTCGGAGCGTCTGGTTACAGTAAGTTTTTACAATCGTGGTCCCGACGGACGCTCGTTCCTCAGCGGATATTTTGCGCGTTATCACCGAAGGTAGTCCGTGGCACCCGCCGGCTTGCACTGTGCGCGACATTCGCATTCCCGAAGCGAACCCCGACAATTTGGCTCCAGCCGGTGGAGCGTTTCGGTTTGACTACGGAGCCATAGACCCGACGGACCCTCAACGGTTGATCATACGTTACGAGAGCGGAACCAGCGTCGGACACATTGAGGGAAAACTTTTGGGGGAGAAATTGACGATGCGATATGTTGATGGACGCGGAGTGCGCAGCGAGCGGCAAGAAAATTGAAAAGGACAACTAAGGGGCTGTCCAAAAATAACCTGTTCAACTTCGCGTGGTCATAATCGTGGCTTGATAGTGTAGTTCCAGTCGCCATGAAATCGATGTCGTGTCATTTTCAGCGTTGCCGGTTCAGCATCGCTTACTTTGATCTTCGTCTGGTAGTGATGGGTGTCCAGCGCCGCCTTCACGACCAATCCGGTTCGCGTCGTGGTGTTGGCGATCAGATTTACGACGGTCTCGCGGCTGGCCAGAGGTTGGCCGCGCCAGTTTTGCGTGATAAAGCTGAAGAGCCGATGCTCGATTTTGTTCCACCTGCTGGTGCCGGGCGGGAAGTGACAGACCACGAGCCCGATTCCCAGCTCATCGGCAAGCTGCTGCAGACAGACTTTCCAGAGCCGCTATCGCGACCCGTTGCTTCCACCTCCGTCGGCGGTGATCAGCAAATCCTCCGCTCCCTCAAAGCGGCGGCATCCCATTCGCGCCCACCAACTGCGGATGCTGTGGGCGGCGAACTGGGCGGTGTCGTGGTCAATTCCGACGCTTCACCCAGCCCTGATCGTTGAGAATGTCGTTCTGCCAATCGGATGCCCCATCCGTGTCAGCTCGTCGGCCAGCCGCCGCGTGCTCTTGCAGGTCCAACGCAACATCGATTCCGGATCGCCACGCGTCGTCGGCTCGATCAGCGACCCCGGCGTTGCAAACAGCTCGGGGTCATTCTCGGTCAGAGACCGTCGCCCTCCGCCGGGACGGCGAACTCGTGCTGCCTCACGCAGACGCTGACAGTCAGCCAAATCCAGTTCCGCAAGCCCGGCGGCAATTGTCGTCCTCGACAGACCCACGGCACGCGACACCAGAGTCACGCCGCCATAACCAAGGCCGTGCGCTTCAGCCGCCGCCCATTGCCGACGCATCCGTTCGTCCATCTCCGGTCGCAACGCCTCATACGCGCGCCGAATCCGTTCGGCTCTCTGTGCATCCTGCATGCACAAGTGAAAGAATCGAAATTGACACTATCAAGAGTTGAACAGGTTATTTGTGGACAGGCCCTAACTACCTAATGGTCGCCGGGCCGTGACGGCTGTATACTCTGTGATCTACCTGCTCCTGTGGGCCAGAACTGACTCTTGCCGATCTGACGGCGGGATCACCCACGGGCGTCGATGCCGCCGCTGTCGCAAAACGGTCCTAACGACAAATTTCAATAGCCGGCGCGATGGAGAGATGGCAGGAACGGGAACGTATTTCGAACATTCTCAAGTATGGCGGTTTGGGGTGTCATCCCTTCGTTGCCGTTCGAGTTACCGCACCACATTCTGGACATCGATCAGGGGTAGCGCGAAGATCATAGCCGCAAAAAGGACAGGAATAGGGTGGCGATTTACGCTGCGTCGCCCGAAAGTTGATGAATGATAGCATAGAACAAAATGCCGTGAGCGCGAGAAGTTCCCAGATTCTTAGCCATACAAAGATGACGCCTGACAGTAAAAATATACCGATGAAGCGCGCAACCGTAAGGTTCGCGCAAACGTTCCCAGAACAAAAGCGTTTTCGAATCCTATGGCGAAAACGGCGACGAACGCTAAAACTGACGCGACGAACAGGAAGTGAAATATCTGACGATGCATTCGGGAAACTTAACATCTCCGACCATTGGTTTCACCTATATTCGGAAATTCAAACGGGATTGCGCCATGTTCAGCTTCGGTGGGAACCTGCTTTGCCATCACCGCGAGCGGGTGGCCTGGATCGCGCGCGGATTGTTCCGGAAACGGGTTTCCGGAAATGATTCGGCTCCACTGTGACGCGGAGCGGACGAAAATATCGGTTCGCAGTTTTAACTTCTTCAAAAATTCGGCCTCGAGTCGCTGTTCGAATCTTGCTCCGTCTGACTCTTTTGCCCGTAAAACGGCATTGCCGCTTTGCAGAAGGGTGCGGACCCCCGTGAATGCGAGGCCGGCGAGGCAGTCGCGAAGGTCAGACATGGCCAGCTTGCCTCGGCCGCCGACGTTCACTGCACGGAAGAGCACCACATGAGTCGTCATTGGATTTACCGTTCAATAATGAATCCATTTCAACCAGGCGATGCCCAGCGCAAGTGTGAGGATCGTGACGGGAATCCCCGCCTTGCAATATTCCCAGCATGAGATTTCGATTCCATCACGCCGGGCATTTTCGACGACGATCAGGTTCGCCACCGAGCCGAGGATCGTAAGGTTTCCCGCGAAGGTGCTGCTCATTGCCAAAGCGAGCCAGGCCGTCTGCTGAGATGCGTGCGGCATGGCCCGCAGGACCGGCTCAAACAACAGGACGGCGGGGACGTTGCTCACGAGGTTCGAGAGTGCGGCAGACGTGACACTCAGCAAATCCACCGGATGGTTCAACAGAAAATGCCATCGATCCACGCCCCAGCGACTGACCACATGAATCTGGAAAGCATGAACGACGATGAACAATCCGATGAACATCAACAGCAGGGTCCAGTCCACCCGCCTGTAGATTCGCGATGGCTTCACTCGGCCGATCATCAGAACCGCCGCCGCGCCGATGGCAACGATCGCGATCGGAAGGCCGGTGAAGAAAAGAACGACCGTCAATAGCGCGATGATCCCGCTTTTCCGTTGAAGGAGGATAAACGGTCGGCGGTTGAAGATCAGATCGCGGCCGTTGGCGGACTTTGGGTTCACCTCCCTTTGGCTCTCGCCGGCGCTCTTGGGCGTGAGAGCACCGCGGTAGATAAAGAAGATCAGGAAATAGTCGATGGTCAGTCCCAACAGGGCGACGGGCATCAGATGGATCGCAAAATGGAGATAGGGAATGTGCGAGTGAGCACCGATGAACATGTTCTGCGGATTGCCGGTGATCGTACCCGTTGAGCCGATGTTTGCCGCGGTGGCCAGGCCGATCAGGTGGGGCACCGGTCTATATCCGAGTTTTTTGGTCAGATGAATCACGAGCGGCGTGAGGGCCAGGCAGACAATGTCATTGACGAGAAATGCCGACAGAACCCCCGAGAGCAGGATCACCATCGCCAGCAATCCCTTTGGCGACTGGATGCGATCGAGCGACCAGTGCGTAAGGCGGGTGAAGAATCCGCTGAGGCGCAGAAAGCCGACGACGACCATCATGCCGAAGAGCAGAAAGAGCGTCTCATAGTCGATCGAATCGCGCCTGTCGCCTGCGCGAGTGTAATCACGCCGGTGCAGAGCACGAGGGCAGCACCGACAAAGGCGATTCCCGCCCGGTCGATGCGGAGTCGGGGAATTTTGCCGGCGGCCAGGCCGATATAGGTGACGGCGAATAAGCCCCAGGTCAGCCAGAGAGTCGTTGGTCCGGTCAATTCCGCTCCTTCCCGGTAACTGCTTCGCGGCCGTCCGCGAATCGCCCATACTTATCCCGCCGGTCGCGCGACCGCCATGCCGGCGCTGAGCGACGGATTATTAACGCTCTGAATTCGCGTCTCGGGCATGAAGAGCCAGAGAATGGCAAAGAAGTTCAATCCATCCAGGCCGCGCGGGGTTTGCTTCGAGGGATTGCGAAATTCGGCCGCGCATCGCTGCGATTGGCCAACGGTGGCGAGGCGTGGCAGGTCGTCTAACCTCGCCGTTCACTCCGATCCAATTGTCTTGAACCAGAAAGAGGCCCGCCCGCTTCGTGTCAGCGCCCGGGTCTGGGCCGACAACTTGCGATGGCTGGAAATCATGGCCCAGGACGAGCGTGGCCAATGGCTGCCGCAACTCGATTTCGCCGGCGCGTGGGGTGACGATGAGAACTATCGCAACCGCCTGATCGGAGCCGGGACGCACGGGTGGGAATCTGAAACGAAATATTTCGCGCCGCGCCATCCGGTCAAATCGTTGACGCTCTGGCTTTGCGCCGCGGATTCGACGGCCGACTCATGCGCCGCAATCTCGTCGGAACGGTTCGCTTTCAGAATGTCGAGCTGCGCGAATCCGGCTCGACCGGGGAATCGCTTCGCGACCGCGGCGTCACCTTGGCGCCAGCCGCGCCGGCGTCAGTAAAACCTGCACACGCGGGTGGGTCGTCGATTCCGGCGAGCGATTGTGGGGCGTGAACACCCTGCGAATTGCAACGGCCGACGCAGGTCGCATCACTTTGAATCCCGTGCAATATGAGATTCGCGACCTGTGCCGCGATTGGTCGGATCAGAAACGATTGCAGGCTCCCGCCTCCTTGTTTTACGGGACCCGCCCTCCGCCTTGGCGCTCCGCACCGGCAGTACGTGTCTCTATCCCGGCGAGCATCTCGACATCGCGATCAACGTCAATGTCGCCCATGCAAGCCTGCGCGAGTTGAGCACCCTGCGCGTTGTCGTCCATCATCCCGCCGGCGAGCGTGTTCTGCTCGACTCGCACGATCCGGCCTCGCTCTTCTGGAAAGAAGATCAACCTCGTCCGGCGATGCTGGAATCCGGCTATGTTGATGGCCGTCAGTTGATTTCAATCTCGTGTGACGCTACTGGCATCCCGATTCATCCCGCCGACGATCCAGTTCGCGATTGCGCGATCGTCGCGTCCTTGTTCGGAACGAATGGGGCCGTGATCGTCACTGTCAGGAGCGAGCCATTCGGCTTCGTTCAAAAGCCGTCCCTTCCGGCATTGCCTGATACGATCCAGCGCACGAGCGTCAGTGCGTCAGGGACGTTTCAGGTCAACGGCAAGCCCTTTTTCTTTCATCCATTTCCATTGGAAAAGACAGATCTCGGTTCTGTCAGCCGCGCCCTCAACTTTCCAAAATCGCACAAAATTCTTCCTCTGCCGTTTCCCAAAGATCTGATCTTCCCAATAGACCAGGATGCAACGTGGAAACAGACGGTGCAGACGTTCGTCACCGCACATCGCACCGACCCCAAGCTTTTCGCCTGGTGTTTCGCGCACGACGGCGAAACGATGATGTGGTTCGACAAATGGCGCGACATGGCCGCCTGCCAGCGCAAGGTGGCCGCCTGGGTTCGCGAGCTCGACCCGAACCATTCCATCATCTCCGCTGAGTGGCTCTTCGGCACCGGCACGCTCGATGCCGCGTCGGCCAGGCAATTCGATTTTCTCGACGAGGTGGACGTCGAGCCGGGCCTGAGCTGGCTGCCGGACGTGAATGCGATCAGAGCCGCAGCGAGTCAGGCATCAGCTCGGAATCCGTGCGTTGTTGCGGGGCTGGAATGTTACTACTACGAATCGCCCGGCACTCTGCGCTGGCGGATGTACGAAGCGTTGCGCCGCGGCGCGAGCGATGTGGGGATCTGTCCATCAAACATGCTCACGCCAAGTCCGGAAAATATCTCTTTTCTTCGCTGCCTGTACGCGGAGGAACTGGGGCTTGAGCCGATGCTCGCGGCCTCCGCACCAGCAAAAGCAGCCCTGTGCGACGACCCCAACGTGACAGTGTGGGAACGTGAGCAGGGGAGTGTGCGATACGTGATAGTCCAGGGCAACAGAAAGGCCGCGAAGATCGGCGAACGTTTCACGGTCAGGTTGCCTTCATCGCCGAATGTAGTTGATGTGCTGTTTGAGGGGCGGACATTGAAGTCTGCCGGTCTGTCATTCTCCGATGTGCTCGACGATGCGACAACCGTTCACGTTTACCGCGCTGGTCTCAAATGATTTTCTTCTGTCACGCCTCGTTCGCTGTCGGGGTGGGATCAGATGATGCTCCGCGGGTTGCTGATCGCTTGCCTGGTCGTCTTGCTCGTGCTTCTGGTCCTTGGGGAAATGTATAAAGGGGACGGCAACAACGACCCGCGGCTCGAACTGGGCCGCACGACTTTGATTTTTCACGCACACGATCAAATCGTGATCGCACGTCCCGATCATTCGCAAACTTCGTTCGATTACGCCCCGATCCGGGTGGCCGAAATTGGGTGCTTTGTGGCGGCATTCCTGTCCCTATCGCTGATTGCCTTGTGGCCGGGAAAGAGTGCCACTTCGACACCGAAAAATGACCCAAAAAGTTAACCGCAGTTTAACCGCCGGGCATGCCCGCATCTCGCCGCTCATTTCACGGTCGGTGATCGCCGGCCGGCTCCAGTGATCTCCGTCAGTTCGATCGCGTGGAAGGTCACGTTGTTGTCCGCCGCTCCGATGCCGAGGCAGTCGTTACCGAGTTCCCACATCTGGTCGATGCTGAACTGCTCGAAATCGACGTGGCATCGTTCGAAGAGCTGGCCGTTGACGTACGCCGCGACCCATCCGTGGCGCACTTGCACCAGGCAGGTGCAGCGCTCGCCGTTGCGAACCGAATTCGGCTTCTCCAGATGCGTTTCGTTTACGTCGCAATTGCGGCCGCCGATCACGTCGAAGCCGCAGATATGGCTGCTCAGGTCGAGTACCCATTTGAAATTATGATGCTGATGCGAAAGCATCTGGATGATGCAGTTCCCCTCGGCACGGGTGAATTCAATGCGATAATCATATTCCTCCGGCGGCTGATAGGGAATGCGAACGCGGGCGAGGGCGCCCATGTTGTTTCCAATGAGTTCTCCGTGCTCCAGCTTCCAGTTTCCAGACAGTGCATCCCGTTGCGGACTGATGAGAGCCAGCAAATTGACCCTGCGAGAAACGGCCGCCGAAGCCGCACTCGCCTGATCCAGCTTTTTCTCGATCAACAGCTTTCGGATGCCTGATGCGCCATCCAACGCATCGGAGAAGAGCGACGCTGCATGCCGGGCGACGATCGCCCGGGCCAAATCGTACTGAGTGGCCGACAGTTCCCACCATCGATCGCCCAGTTGTTCAATCGCTTTCGAATCCGAGGGCCTGGCAATCTCGGCGGACGCCAGCTCCTTGAGTTTGGTGTCCGATCCGCGAGCCAGCATGGGAAGTCCGCGCGCCCAGTCACCTTTCAGAAGGCACAGGAAACGGCCCGCCGAAAGATTGGCCGCGGCATCGTTCGGTGATTTTTTGAGCGTGGCCAGATCCTTCGACAGGGATTCCGAACCCGAGCGCAGCGCTTCAGCCGCCTTGGCCCGATTCTGCAACTGCGTGAGGAGAGACAAGTCTCCCGATGCCATCGGACGTAGCGCCGCCGCCAGTTTCGAGGCGGTTGCGTAGTCTTCGGCGGCGATGAGTTCATCCAGCAGAGACAGCGCGTTACGGCAGTTTTCAGCGTTCGAGGCCGAGCCATTCTTTCTGGTGACCAGATTCGAGACGACATCGGCCTTGAGCTTGAGGCCGTCCACTTCATATGTGTCGGCCAGCACGTCGGCGGCCTCGATGCAGACACCGAGACTAGAGGCGTCTCTACCCGCCTCGTACGCGCCCAAAAGGAGGACGAAGTGATCTGAAGGTACGTTAGCGACTTGGTTGGCGTCGTGAATCAGTCTCCGGCCCAGCGCAATCCGACCCTGGGAGGATTCGTCGGCCAATTCCTTTGTATAGATGTCCTTGAATAATTTACGGGAGCGCAGTTTGATCGGATTTGGGTGGAATAGGCCGCCGTTGCACGCTTGCCTCCGGCAATTGCCCCGCGGGAACAGCCGCGGCCGGATCCGTCACCGGAGGGGTCGCATCGGGACTGGCTGGCGGGTTGGTTGGCACGTCCGTGCTGGGCGTTGTCGGCGCTGGGGGTGGCTCTACGGCTCTGGGGGGCGCTGGGGGCGGAGACCAATTGTCGTCAAAAATACTTCCGGCCCGCGTTGAACAGGTAAAACTCGCAAGGATCAAAGCCGCCATCAGCCGAAGAAGGAGAACCGGCCGAAGTGCGGGGCGATTGTTTGCCGAGCGCGTGATCATGGCGCGAGCCCTGTTTATCAACGACGTTGCATTTGAAATACCCCGGATTTGCCAACTCGATGTGGCGGCAATTCTCGCCACATTTCTCGCTGAAGCAAGATCCCATCGCCAGGCGATTTGATTCATTGCCCCCGCTTGCCGTCGCCGATACTATTCCCACATACGGACGTTCTGCGATGTGCGTGATTTGTGAGCAGATATTTGGTTAAACCTATAATCAACCCTTGGGGATAGCCGCCGGCCCGACGCATGCCCGCGGCGCTAGCGGAGAAGCTTGCTTCCCCGCCGGCCAATGACGGGAAGCGGACGGCCGGACTGAACGGGAGAACCCTCCCGGTCGGCTATCACCCACCTTGTTCGAAGGGTTTGACTAAACGGCTCTCACACGGCATTTGCGGATTGTCCGTATATTTTTTTACCTGGTTCGGGGGAATGCTCAAATCGATCGCCGCGCTGATCTATGCTTTTAGGCAGAGATCGGCTTTTCATAGCAAAATTGTGTTGCCAAGCGCCGGTTCGTGTCGTTAGCATAAGCGGACTACTCGGCTGATCCGCCCCGCCTTTTGGAGACACACCATGCAGCGCATCGCGATTCGCACCGTGGCCCTCTTCCTCTTCGGTTGTGCACTGACTCTTTCGGCGCGATCGGCGTCGGCATCGACGCTTTCGCGCCAGCTCGGCCAGACCCTCCCTGAACTGAAGTTCGAAGGCGTAACGCTCAACGATGCCGTCGATTTCCTGCGCGATGTCAGTGGGGCGAACATCAGCGTGAACTGGAAGGCGCTCGCCGCAGAAGGCGTCACCCCCGATTCGGCGCTCACGCTCAAACTTCGAAATGTGAGCCTTCGCAAAGGGCTTGATCTGATCCTTGCCGAAGCCGGCGCCGGCGACAAGCTTGGCTGGACCACCGATCAAAACGTGATCGAGATCAGTACCCGCGAGCTGATCGATTCGAAAATGTACACCCGCGTTTATCCGATTGAAGACCTGCTGCTGCTCGTGCCTGATTTCGTCGGACCGCGGATCAGCCTCACGGAAAATGGGGGCACCGGCAGCGGTAACAGCGGAAGTGGTTCTGGAACGACTTCGTCGTCTTCATCGGAAAGTATTGTCGAGACCCCGCCGCCGGAGGAGAAGCCCAAATCCCGCACCGAACGCGCTGATGAACTGATCTCGCTGATCCGCGACGTGGTGCGCCCGGAAATCTGGGTCGAGAACGGCGGAACCGCCGCCATCAAGTATTGGAACGGAAATCTCATCGTGACCGCACCGCGATCCGTGCTGGAAGCGATCGGCGGGTCGTTTGAGTAGGGTGGGCTTGGCCCACCTTCTCCGCTTTAATCTTCCTACTCATACTCATACTCCTATTCCTACTCGTCTTGCTCGAACGAAGACCGAGTAAGAGTAGGAGTACGAGTAGGAGTAGGAAAAGAGGTGGGCGAGGCGGTGAAGCTCACCCTGCGAAGAACAAAGATCCTGATCGGTTTCTCGCGCGTCGCGACTTTTTCGAACTTTTGCTCCAGCATCCATCCCCGTTCCTGAATCCACTGAATGAAACTGTCGCCCGTCTGCCGGCCCGGTTCTCCGAGCATGACCTCTCCATCCGGCGACAGATGCGCCCGCCAGAACGGCTCCAGAAAATCCCATTGCTGACGTTCGTAGAGGATGTCGGCGCCAAGAATCCGATGGAATCGTCGGCCGATTGAATCGGTGCGCCAATCCAGCCGACGCGTTCGAACGTGCCGACGCCACGGGAGCGTGTTGAGACGGGCGAAGAGCAGCGCGGCAGATTCAAGGTCGGCGAACGTCACTTGAGCGCCGAGCGCCGCCGCCACTGTGCCGGACAATCCCATCCCGCAGCCAAGGTCGAGAACTTCCGGGCGATTCCTCGTTCGATGTTGGATGTTCGATGTTGGATGTTCGATGTTCGCATTGCCAATGTTCGAAGGAGGAATCGAACATCGAACATCCAACATCGAACATCCAACATCGAACAATGGCGACGAAGACAGGTGTTGCCCAATACCGGCTGCGCTGTCCCACAACTCCGCCCAATAAGGCAGATGCAGTTGTTCGGACGGGGTGCGCTGCCCGGTGCGCCGTTCGCGGCGGTCTTCGGCATCCGCCACCTCATCCAGGACTCGATCGGGATCGGCAATTCGGGTGAAGGAAAAATGCAGGGGCCCGATCGAAGTCTGCGCCGTTCGTGTCTGGTAGCGCTGTTGGATTCGCCAGAGGAGTTTGCGACGAAGGCGATCCGTGTTCCCGACCTGGATCGAGCGGTTGGGTTGGCCGATCGCACCGGCAGTAAGGATCATCGCATCGTCTTCTGTGGAGCAACGTGTCGTTCGACGGATTGGATGTCTCCGAACGGGATACCCCTGTTCACCCACACAAACCAGATCACGCACCAGAGCACACCGGCGATTCCCAACCACACCGCCATCACCAGCGCGGTGTTGGTCACTGAGCCCCCTGAGCCGAGATACATTCTCCTCCGGCCCGCGATGAGCAGGTTGATAAAGATCCAGACAATTGCAATCGGCCAGCCAATGCCTGGAATCAGGGTGAGCAGGCTCGGGCCAAGCGAATAGGCAAAACAATTGTAAATCAGCGTCGCCGGCACGCGGCCCTTCGATTCGCCGGCGATCAGCTTGCCATACATCGCTGCTCCGATTCGCAGCAGGAACAGGACCAGCGCGATCACCAGCAGCGACTCGAGGGCGGATTCAATGAAGTATTGCGAGCCGCTGTTCACATCCCACACGGTCGGATTCGCGGAGTACTGGAAATAGCGGATCGTATTCCAGATCGCGAAAGACAATCCCCAGAGGATGGCGCACCCGATGGCAAAGCCGGTCCCTTCTCCGGTAGTTTCCGGCCGGCGCATGTGATCGAGAAGCAGCCGATGATTGAACAGCGAGCGCCAGCAGGTCTTGAGAAACGCGAGAACGATTCCATGCGACCCACGGTCTTCCCAGGGCGTTCCCCCACCAGGCTTCATCAGGTCGACGAACTGAGCGCTTTTTTGCCGGAGTGCTGCGATTTCGAAATCGGGTGTAGTCTCGCCTGGGGACATAGGATGCCTGTAAGGGGTAGGGCAATCGCATGTGGCTTTTTGTGGTGCGGGCTTCAAGCCTGCCACTCACATTCGAGCAGGCTGGAAACCCGCACCACAAACCAAATCTGCCTCCACAGGGCCACATGCGATTGCCCTGCCGCAGGGGTAGCTTTCCGCCGACGCGGAGGTATTCTCTTTGATGAGGAGTGGTGTTGCAATGAAGAGAAATAATCGGACCTTCTTCAGTCTGGCGGGAGCGATTGCCCTCGGGGCGGCGTGCGGGTGTCAATCAAATCTGGAAGACGGGTACAAGCCGCGGGCACTCAACGCCAGCACCGCCCAGCGTCGTGCATATTATGCCAGTCCGTTCACGCCCGAGGCGGCCGCCGCCGAACAGGAACATCCCAACGATAGCGGGAAAATCCGCACGCCAGGTACATATTAGGACGATTCTCAGATCCAGGCGAAAACTGAATTTCCTTATGCCGAATGGGTGGAAGCGGGGGGTTGAATGGCCTAGAGTCGATTGGTGCTCACCCATCACCCTATGGATGCGACCGAGTTTGTAGAAACTGTTCAACCGCTGCTCGCCTGCCGCGATGTGCAAGGGTTGAAGTGCCTGCTGCAATCGCGATGGACCCTCGAACAAATCAAGGGGTTGCTTACCGGCGAGAATGAAGACGGACGCAAGGTTGCCGCTCTCTCTCTGGCCCTGGTTGGCGGCAAATGCTGCCTCGGCCCGTTGGCTCAGTTGCTTCGCGATCCCGATCCGATCGTCAATGAAATGGCCGAGCACGCGCTATGGTCGATCTGGTTCCGTTGCGGCAAGAGTCAAGACGCCAATCACGAACTCTGCCGGGGAACCAAGGCATTGAATCATCGTGACTTCGATCTGGCCATCGAGCATCTGACACGGGCGATCGATCTGGACCCCACCTTCGCCGAGGCGTACAACCAACGGGCCATCGCGCACTATCTCCAGGAACGGTACGACGAATCGATCGTGGATTGTCTGCGCGCCGTCGAACGCATGCCGTGTCATTTTGCGCGTGGTCGGGCATGGGACATTGTCACGCCCACAAAGGCCGCCTGGCCGAAGCAGTCGAAAGCTACGAGCGAGCTCTGCAGATCAATCCCCATCTGGAAACCGTCCGGCAAGGCGTTGCCGAATTGCGGCACGAACTCAATCGAAAATCAGAATAGCGTTCAGAGGAGAAGACGCGCTGACTGACGTCCGCGGCTATTAAGGACGCGCGCGACACGGTTTGTGCATTCCTTCATGGTCGCCGGCGTCAGCCAGCGCGTCCGCGCTATCGTCATTTGCGCGATGGATGAGACGGGGCAATTTTGCTATCGTCGCGAAGGGGCGTAGGTCTACCTGAAGCCGCCGGCATTGGACAGATTGATGTTTGCCATTCCCCAACACGGCCGGCCGACTGCGCGGCCTTCCAGTCCAGTCCACGACGCACATGTCATCTTCCCCGGAACCCACGGACGGGGCGCGCGGGGTGCCATTGATTTCACCCTCGCGCCCGTTACGAAAAATCCGGACCGGGAAGCATTTTCTAAGGAGGACGGCGCCTGCCTCAACTGGCTCTTCCGTCGCGCGGGACTTGAGGCCCGCTATTACCGCCCGGAAGGCCTGATGCGACGCATTCCCGGCCTGCTGCGGACGTTGCGGGTTCGCTCGCTCGCCGACGCGCGAACGGTCGTCGAGCGCGATCCGCATCGGGCCAGCGATGCCCTTGGAAGCCTCGTCCTCGGCGTCACGCATTTCTTTCGTGACCAAGAGGTGTTCGACGCGCTTCGCGACAAGGTGCTTCCCGACCTCGTGGGACCCGGAGGTGACGCGCACATCTGGAGCGCGGGGTGTTCTGACGGGTCGGAGCTTTACTCGCTGGCGATGATTCTCGCAGAACAGGGAACGCTGCATCGCCGCTCTCTCTTCGGCACCGACTGTCGCCTGGCGGCGACCACATCCGCTGCGGCAGGTATTTACGATGCCAATTCTCTTCGAACCGTTCCGTCTCCCTGGGTGCGGCGCTATTTTCAGCCCCTCTCACGAGGCTGGCAGATCGTTCCCTGGCTTCGGGCGATTCCGCGATGGCGCAGCGCCGACGTGATGGCAGTGCAGGAGCCGGGGCCGTGGGACATGATCCTCTGCCGCAACCTCGCGATCTACCTGCAACCGGCGATGGCCGCCGCGCTCTGGTCGCGCCTTCACGCAGTGCTTCGGCCCGGCGGGATCCTCATGACCGGCAAGGCGGAGCGACCCCCGGCCCATCTCGGTTTTGCCGCGATCGGCCCTTGTCTGCACCGCCGCGAAGGGAGGTGAGCCGATGGCTGGAGAGAACCAAATCGAAGAGCCCCGCAACAAAGACTTCTGGCCCGCCGTTGCAGTGGCCGGCGTGCTGATCGTTGCAATGGCATTTCTCCGCCTTTCCCTCTTCAAGAGCTACATGCTTCCGATCGGTTACGGCGTTCCGATCGTCATCGTCGCCATCTTTCGAAGCCGGGTCGTTCTGTGGCTGACCTTCGTCGCATTTGTCGTGCTGACGCTGATCAAATTTTATGTCCTTTTGCCCCGAAGCGTGCCCACAGCACCCCCGGTGTCCGACGCGTGGGCCGGTGCGATGGTCCTGATCGATCTGTTGATCGTCGGATCACTGGCGGACGTCTGGATCGTGGCCCAGCGCCGCGTGCGGTTGCGAAATAGCGAACTGCTCGATGCGAACACTGACCTGGCCGCCCGGGAAGAAGAGATCGCGCGTCAGAACGAAGAGCTTCAATCGCAAACCGAGGAACTGGAGCGGCAGAGCGAGGAACTTCGCGTTACCAACGACGAGTTGATTCGGCGTGAAAAAACTCTGGAGGTCCTGCTCTCCCTGTCGCGCTCCCTTACGACCGAGCTGACGCGCGGCGACATGATGGACCGGATCTGCCAGACGATCGCCATGCTCGTGAACGGCTCGACGGCGGCGTCGGCGATCCTCGAACAGGACGGAGATCGGCTCCACGTGCGCTGCCATCATGGGTTCGGCGCCGCGGGGATTCGCGAGGATCAAATTCCCTCGAGTCAGTCCTTTGCCGCACTGGTTCTCTCGCGCGGCCGGACCGGATATCTCGAGGACGTTTCCCTTCGTTCGGACATCAAAATCCCTCAGCCGGTGGACGGCCCTCCGATGGCGGCGGTGCTGGCGGTTCCCCTGCGCGTGCAGGGGTGGCCCACTGGAACGCTCGAGATCTACTCCCGCCAGAAAATGCACTGGACCGACGAACAGATCGCTTTGGTGGAATCGCTGGCGGCGCAGACCTCGGTCAGCCTCGAGGCGGCACGGCTGTTTGAGTCGGTCAAAAACGAACGCCATCGTTTCGAAACGGTGCTGCGGACGGTGCCGCTGGCGCTGGCGGTCTCCAATGCGGATGGAACGGATGTTCGCGTCAATCCGGCCGGGGCGGCCTTGTTTAATGTGGCTGCCGAAACCAATGTCGCCGGCGAAGTGGGGCGGGGAGCGTGGCGATTTTTTCGCGATGGACGGGAACTGGGTCACGCCGAATACCTGGTCGTCCGCGCGGTCGAGACCGGTCAGGAAACGCAGAATCAGGAACTGGAAATGGTCTCGGTCGGCGGACGGCGGGTGTTCCTTCTCGCCAACACGCGCCACATCCGTGATGAAAGAGGAACGATCACCGGGGCCGTGTCCGCCTACGCTGATGTGACCGCGCTGAAGGAATTGCAGCGCGAGCTGGACGTTCGCCGCCGCGAGGCCGAAGAGGCGAGCGTGCGGAAGACGCGATTCCTCGCCGCCGTCAGCCACGACATCCGCACGCCGGCCAATGCGATCAGCCTGCTGGCGGAATTGGTCCGCCGCACCGCTTCCAATCCCGCCATGGCCGGCGATGTCGCCGAGCTGGCCCGCGAGCTGCATGGGAGCTCCATCTCCCTCGTGAATCTCTTGAGCGACGTACTGGATATCGCCCGCTTCGATTCGGGAAAGGTCGAGCTCCAGGAATCGGATTTCTCCCTCGCCAGCCTGCTGGAGGAGGAGCATCGCCACCTGTTTCCCCTGGCGCGCGAAAAGGGAATTGAGTTCACGTTTCAACCGCCGCAGCAAATGCTCTGGCTCCGAGCCGACCGTATCAAGCTTGCCCGCGTGCTCGGAAATCTGATCGGCAACGCGATCAAATTCACTTCCGCCGGAGAAGTTCGCCTCGATGCCGAGCATGTCGCCGAGGGTGGCGTGCGCATCCGTGTGACTGACACGGGAATCGGCATCGCCGAGGAGCACCTCCGCCATGTGTTCGATGAATTCTTCCAGTTGCGCAATCCCGAACGCGACCGCAACAAGGGAACGGGCCTGGGATTGACGATCTGCAAACGGCTGGTGGACGCAATGGGGGGAACACTGAGCGTGAAAAGCGCCGTTGATCGGGGAAGCACGTTTACCGTGACATTGCCCCCTTCGGTCGTCATCGCCTCGCCGGCCGTGGAGTCGAGAAGCGCGGAAAGCTCCGATGGCAACGGGGATGCATCAATGGCGCCGGGACGATAAGCGCGACGAATTCGGTCCGTTGCAAATGCCGATGCGAAGACAATGACCACAGAGATCTCCGTGGTCATTTTCTTTTGTAAGAAAAGAAGTTGGACGGTTTCGGTTGTTTGTTAGACGTACGGCAGTTCCCCCTTTTTAGCATTCGAGAGGGAAACGAGCACCCCGGCGATTTGCTCGGCAATCGCCGCCACGTATCGCTCCCCTTTTTCGGCAGTGGCTCGACGCGGGTCGCCGGAACCGGTGTCGGGGTGCGAACGGGACCAGGGACGTGGCGTCCAGACTCCCGGCCCACCCAGCCCCTTCAACTGAAATGGAACACGTTTCCCCTCGCCCGCCTGATCCAGGCAGACCCATTCCGGACAAACGTGGAGCAGAAAACTCGTTTCCATCTCCCCGGCGTGATCGCCGGCGTCGTCGAAGATTTCGTCGAGTAAATCCTGCCGCATCTGAAAAAAATTGATGACGACGATCAGCACTCCGGTGGCTGACTGAATGTCGCGCACGATCGGTTTGAACTCGTTGCCTCCGTGCGCGTTGAGGATGACAAGCCGGTCGATCTTCTGGGCGGCCAGCGACCGGGCGACGTCGCCGAGGATCGCGGCGGCGGTCGCCGTCGAAATACTGATGGTCGCGACCTGGTCGAGCTGCTGCGAATCGTTCCCAAACGGAATGGCGGGAAGCACAACCAGCCTCGCGCCTGCCTCGTTGGCGATCTTCCCCGCCCGCTCGGCCAGCGTTTGCGCCTCGATCACGTCGGTGCAGTGCGGCAGATGGTAGTTGTGGGCTTCGGTCGCGCCCCAGGGAAGCACGGCGACGTTGGGGGCATAAGACTGAAGCTGTTTGTAATTGGCTTCAAATAAAATGTATGGGCGCGGTGGCATGGTGAATGCCACTCTACCGGGAATCGAAGTCGGGTTGGAGCGCAGAGGGAAATGGCGCTGGTTTGTGAAGACGCGCGGACTTACGTCCGCGGCTGCTAAGGATACGCGCGACGCAGTGCGCAAGCTCTTTCATAGCCGCGGACGTAAGTCCGCGCGTCTTCCGAAACTCGGAGAGAATCAAGCGTCACAAGGTATATCGCTGCGCTGTGCGGATGATTACATTTGAATCGCTCAAATCTCTCAATCCAGGAAAACCATGGAACTCAACCCCAATCGGCGCGACATTTTGAAAATCGGCAGCGCTGCGGCCCTCACGCTTGCCACGGCCGCAAGCGCCGTTGACACCCCGGCCGCCGCGCCCGACCGTCCCAAACGCCCGATCAAAAAAGCCGTCATGTGGGGCATGATCGGGGGGAAGGGAACCGTCCTCGAAAAATTTCAGATGCTCAAGGACGCCGGTTTCGACGGCGTCGAAATGGACAGCCCCGGCGGGCCGCCCAACGACGAAATTCGCAAGGCGTGTGAAGCCACCGGCATCCTCGTCGAGGGGATGGTCGATTCGGTCCACTGGAACCAGACACTTTCGCACAACGATCCAAAGGTCCGCGCCGCCGGGCTCGAAGCCCTCAAAACCGCGCTGCGCGATTGCCACGCGCTCGGCGGCACCAGCGTGCTGCTCGTTCCGGGAAAAGTCGATAAATCCGTCTCCTACGACGACTGTTACAAACGTTCACAGGAAGAGATTCGCAAAGCCCTTCCGGTGGCTCGCGAGCTGGGCGTCAGGATCGCGGTCGAAAACGTCTGGAACAATTTCCTGCTCAGCCCCCTCGAAGCCGCCCGCTACATCGACGAATTCGAAGATCCCCAGGCCATCGGCTGGCACTTCGACATCGGCAACGTCATCCTCTACGGCTGGCCCGAGCAATGGGCACGCATCCTCAATAAACGAATCCTCAAGCTTCATTTCAAGGAATACAGCCGGGCAAAGCTCGATCACGAAGGGCGCTGGGCCGGCTTCTCGGTCGAGCTGCTCGAAGGGGATAACGATTGGCCCTCGATCATGAAGGCGCTCGACGAAGTCGGGTACAACACGTGGGCCTGCGCGGAAGTCTCCGGAGGAGACATCAATCGTCTCAAAGTCATTTCGAAGAAGATGGACACGATCCTGGCGCTGTAGCTTCAACCGTTTCTATTTACTCTGTGCGTGACCCGCTGGGAGAGCCGGGCCGTCCCCGGCCCGTCCGGAGCGCTCCCACGGGCCGGGGACGGCCCGGCCCTCCCGGCGTTCTTACGCACATCGAATTTCCTCCGACCCTCGCGATTTACTTTTCCGTGTTGCAATAGAGAATATTGAACCTTCTTTGTCACCCCACGGCTTCAAGAGCAGTCGGGGGAGCGATGATCCGGATTCCTTCCACGGGAGCGTTCATGCGTCACGTTTCCTGCCTCGCTGGCATCTTCGTCGTTCTCCTCGTGATGTTTGTCCCTCGGCAAAATGCGCCGGCCATGTGCGGCTATGTCGCGAAAGATCGCGATGTGACCCAGCCGGCCCAGAAGGCGTTTATTTCGTGGGATCCAAAGCAGAAATTCGAAGAAGTAACCGTGCAGCCGATGTTTCAGGGGAGTGCCGAAGATTTCGGAATGCTCATTCCCACGCCCTCCCGCCCGAAGATTGACGAAATGCCTCGCGATTTTTTTAAGGCGCTGTCAGTCTTCACCATTCTTCAGCTGATCGATACCAATCGATTTGTCGATCGTCACGCTCCTGTGCCCGGCGTATACAGTTTGCGGAGCTCCGACGCAGCGCCCGAAAGGATGCGGTGCGCCTGTTGGAAGCCGGCGTGGTTGGAGCGTTGGATTATAAAATCATCGAGGCGGACAAGGCCGATTCGCTTTTCCAATGGCTTTCGGAGAATCATTACAAGGTGCCCGCCGACCGGCAGTCGCTCGATTATTACATTCGCCGCAAGTGGGTCTTCACGGTCATGAAGATTGACCCGGCCCAGATGAAGAAGAGCGCCGACGGCAGTTACACCGGCGAGGTGACTCCGACCCGTTTCAGCTTTCAATCCGATGTGCTGGTTTATCCGTTGAAAATCACGCAGCCTTCGATCAAGGACAACAGCGAAGCGGTATTTTACGTGCAGGCGCCGTGGAAGATGGATTTGCCCACGCCTTTTTCCTATCAGCCGCAGTGGCAGCCGATGTTGATCGAGGCATTGGAGCAGGCCTACCCCAAAACACTAACGCGGTCGGAGCGCGATTGGGACCAATACGCCGCCCCGTACAGCCAGTCACTTCAGAAGGAGTTCGCCGTCCTGCGAAACGGCGGCCATGAGCCGGCCGTGCTGGTGTGGGCCAAGCGCATCACCGACGAAGACATCGCCGTGCTGGGAGGCGACAGAAAATTCGATCGCTACGCAACACCGGAAGAAATTGAATCCCTCCGGCTCCTCAAGGGACACATTCGCAAAGGGCAATTCGTCACGAAGATCCGAAAAATCTTCTCGAAGCGGGAGATGAAGGAAGATGTGGAATTCAGCCGCGCTTTGCTCGGCAAGCGCGATGACGACACGGAATATTTTCAGCTTCTCCCGACCTCGCCGGATTGAAACTTCCGCGCTGGACGAACGTCCAAGGATTGCACGCTGGAAATAGGTGATTAGCAACAGGAGGATCCATGCAATTTCGATCTATCGGCGCGGCGTCGATCTGCCTCCTTTCATTTTACACCGCGCAAGTCCCCGCCGCGTGTTGTTACTTCGCGGCCAAAGACAAGGACATCAACCAGCCGGCCCAGAAGGCCTTCATCACCTGGGAGCCGGACTGGAAATCGGAGAGCTTCACGGTTCAACCCCGCTTCGAGGGAAACGCCGAAGACTTTGGAATGGTAATCCCGACGCCGGCGCGTCCGAAGCTCGATGAGATGCCGCGCGATTTCTTCAAGGAGCTGGCGGTTTTTACGATCCTCGAGCCGATGGACCTGTCCAAATACAAACAGCAGCGATCGTTTCTACAATTTGCGCCGACCGCTGCGGCCGCGGACGGTTTAGCAGTTGCGCGGAGCCGTGTCGTTGTTCTCGAAGCCGGCGTCGTGGGTTCACTCGATTACAAGATCGTGCAGGCCGATCACGCCGACGATCTGTTTCAATGGCTCAAGGAGAATCATTATTCCTACAGCGGCGACGAGCAGACCCTCGATTTCTACGTCCACAAAAAATGGGTCTTCACCACGATGAAGATCGATCCCAAGCAGATGAAAAAAGCCGAGAACGGCAATTACATCGGTGACGTCACGCCGACTCGCTTCACCTTCAAGTCCGAATCGCCGGTCTATCCCCTTCGAATCACGCGAATCTCGGTGAAGGACAAGACCGAAGCGCTCTTTTACGTTCAGGCTCCCGCGAAAATGGACCTGCCGGTCTTGTTTTCTTACGAAGACAGTTTTACGCCCATGTGGAACCAGGCCCTTTCGTACGCGATTCCGGAAAAAGTGACGCCGCAGGAAAAGAAGTGGCGCGACCATGTGGGTCCGCAGGTCGAGAAAATGATGCAGTTCACTACGGAATCCACGAAGCACGGCCAGGAGCCGGCGACGCTGGAATGGGCGAAGAAACTGACCTTGGGCGATCTTGCGGTTCTGACCGGCGAAACGAAATACAACCGCCAGGTGCCTGCCGAAGATGTGGCCAATCTCAAGATCCTCAAGGGGCATTTGAAGAACGGTCAGTTCCTCACCAAGTTTCGCAAGGTCTTTACTCAGGATGAGATGACGGACGACCTTCAGCTCTATCCGGCGGATGTCGCGGGGAAAGCCGACGAGATCGAATACTTTTCGATCCTGCCGACCTCGCCGCCGTGACCTTGCGTTTGAAATGGATGTATATTATTTAACTATTAAAGCAAAAAACCACAAATTCTGTGCAAAATTATCAAAATCTGCCCCATCGTGCACAGTTTTGCACAGTCAATTTGGAAACTCGCTTGGCAAGTCGTGTGATTAATCGAAAAGTTAAATGTCGTGGCGGGTTCAATATGCGGTTCGCCCAGACAGCTCTGATCGGTGCCGTTTTCATGTTGGCTTCCGTCACCCACGCCCAGCTCGATGAGCGCCCCGGCAATTCCAACGATGACCCGATCGACTCCCCGCGCGATCTGACCGGGCTTTCGATCAAGACGCCGCGGGTGCGGATTGTTCACACGACCGATCCCAAACCCGCTGGCGGATCGATGTATCTCCAGCGCGTCGATCCCTGGCTCGGCTATCGCTGGGGCCGCGATCTCACCCAGCGCGAGTTCCGCGAGCGCGATGGCGTTTACGGAGACGCTGGCAAGCTCGATGGGCCGATCCTTCCCGATGGCGCAACCAAAATGATGTCGCGCAGCCACGTCAATTCCTGCGCCGTCTGCCACAACACGCCATACCGCGACGGGGGCGGCGGGGCGGTGATTCCCAAGAACGGCGGAGAAGGCCGCCGCACACCTCACATGTTTGGCGCAGGACTCGTCGAAATGATCGGCCAGCAACTTCGGCTCCAGGCATTGGCGATCGCCGATACCAATCGCGACGGCTGGATCAGTCTCGAGGAAGCCAAAGGCAAACGATGCATCATCTCCAATCTGCCCGATCGAGCCGCCGGCGAGCGCGTGGCGATCGATTTCGGTCCCTTTGACGATGTGGACGGCAACGGCAAGCCTGGTCTCAATCCGGTTTTTAGCCCGATCTATGTCGACAAGGTGGGGAACCGAATTCCTTCCGCGCGGAACCTGAATTATCCCGGCGTGGCGGGATATACCGTTGAGGTCCAATGTTTCGGATTCGGCCATTTGTACATGCCGTTTCGTCCGCCCGTCTCCACCACGTTGCGATCCTTCATCGCGACTCCCTTCGACATTCATATGGGACTGCAGCCGTTCGATCCCACGACGCTGACCGAAGAGCCGGGCGGGCACGGTTTCACCGGCTGGTCCAACGCCGGCTGCCAGCAGTGCCTCACCGCCGCCGGAAAAGACCGGGGAGCCGTCCGCGGCCCCACGGGGATCAGCCTCGACGATCCCGATCGCGACGGCAACTGCGAAGAGATCAGCGAGGGGGACTTGGACATGGCCGAGTGGTATCTGCTGAATCATCCCGCCCCCGGGCGCGGAAGAATCACGCCGCAGGTGCGCCGGGGCGAGGCGCTCCTTTCATCGATTGGCTGTGCCGCATGCCACGTTCCCGACTGGCAGCTTTATGCTGCCAATCCGTCGGCGAAGGATTACACGCAGCGATTCGCCGGCGATCGTCGCTTTTTCGATCTGCCGGTGGCGTGGAACGAAAAAGCTCATCGCCTCGAAGGAAAGCTCATCGACCTGTGTGATGTGAGCGATGCTGGCGGCGGCCTGACCCAGCGCATTCCCCGCCGCGGCGCTTGGCGCGTCGCCGGACTTTACAGCGACCTGAAATACCACGATGTCGGCCCGGCCTTCTATCAGATGCAGTTCGACGGCAGCGTGATCCGGCAATTCCGCACGACGCCGCTCTGGGGAATCGGATCGAGCAATACGCATGGCCACGACGGCGCGAGCCTCACGCTCGACGATGCCATCCGCCGGCACGGTGGCGAAGCGGTCACCGCGCACAAGGTCTATGAGGAATTGCCGGACGACGGTCGCGACGCCCTCATAGCATTTTTGCAAAGCCTGGTCCTTTATCAGACCGATCGCCTCCCTTGCGATTTAACGGGCGCCGGCTCGATTTCCGACCACTACCCCGTTGCCGGCATGGACACCGGAATCGAACGCTTCAATCCCGAATGGCTCTTCCGCGTCCCGGGAAAGATCGAAGGCCCGACCGAGAGTGTGAAGGGAGATCGAATCATTTCCTTTGCTCTGACCAACGTGCGGGAGGCGTACGGATTGGATCTGCCGTATTTGAAGGATTCAGATAACGACGGATTTCCGGATGTGATCGACCCGGAGCCGCTGAAGACGGGGTATCACGATGGAGTGAGGTAGGGTGGGCTCGGCCCACCGAGCCCACCGCTTCATTCATTCCTGCTCTTACGCCTACTCCTACTCCTACTCGGTCTTAATTCGAGAAAGAACGAGTATGAGTAGGAGTATGAGTATGAGTATGAGTAGGAGAAAGAGGTGGGCCGAGCCCACCCTGCCGGTAGACGGCTTCTAATCCATCTACCATTACTTTGTCGTCAAATCGCGCCAGCGCGAATTCGCGTCCGGCTCGTCCCATTTGCTCTCGCAACGCCGGATTTTCCGCGAGTTGCGCAATGCGGAGCGAAAGTTGCGTCTTGTCAAACGGCGGGAGGACATACCCGCTGATGCCGTCGAGGACTCCTTCCTTTGCTCCGTCGATGTCGTAGGTAATGACCGGCTTTCCTGCCAGCGCCCCCTGGGGGAGCGCGCGGGCGAGTCCTTCGCGCCGGGAAGGATGAACCAGGATATCCATCGCCGCCGCCAGCTCGGGAATTTTTTCGGGAGGAACCAGGCCTGTCAGAATGAATCGATCGCGAAGGCCCATCGCGTGGATGCGGCTTTCGAACCGGCCGCGCAAAGTTCCATCGCCGACCCAGAGCCAGCGCAGATTGGGAAATTGTCCGCACAGCCGGGGAGCAATTTCCAGAAGATCGTCGTGTCCCTTCAGCTCGAAGAGCCGCGCGATCGTCCCGACCGCGATGTGTTCATGGGAAAGGCCCAGCGAGCGGCGCACTTCCGCGGCAGCTACGGGTGGATTCAGAAACGGAGCGGTCTTCATTCCGCTGTAAACGGTTACATATTGCTCGCGGCGGCCGATGTTCGCTGCCAGCGACTGATCGCGCATGGAGTCGGCGACGCAGACAATTCGCGTGGAGATCGGAGCCGTCTTCCGTTCGAGGAACTTGTAGAAGCCGTTGACTGTTCGGCGTGTTGAAGCAGTGAATGCCAATCCATGAATCGTATGAATGACTGCGGGCACGCCGGCGGCGTGGGCCGCCCACCGCCCGATGATTCCCGCCTTGCTGCTGTGGGTGTGGACCACGTCCGGCTTCAATTCACGAATCCGTTCGGTCAGAAATCGATACGTTCTCCAGTCGGCAAGCGGGAGGATCGAGCGGCGCATCGCGTCGATGGATTCGACGCGATACCCATAAGCGCTCGCCCGCGCCATAAGCGATCCTTCCGGCCCGAGCGGTGGGCCGGTCATCAATGTCACCTCATGCCCGCGATCGTGCTGCCCCTCGCAGGAAAGAATCGTGTTCTCCTGCGCGCCGCCGACGATCAGCCGCGTGATGATGTGAATGATTTTCAATTTCCACTCTCTTATCTTCTCCCCGATCTCGGCGTCTCTGCGGTGAATCGTCCTGAATCCCGTTCAGAGTTCTAATCGATAACGGCACTTCTCATGGTCCCCGCGCGCGTAGAGGGGATCATCGGCGGGAACCGGCACAATGCCGATCAGCTCGGCGCCGAGATGTTCGCACGTGGCCCTGGAGGCGTGGTTGTCCGGGTTGCAGGTGATCCACAGCACTGACATTCCGTGGGCGCGAGCAAGGGGAAGCAACAGCTTACAGGCGCGCAGCGCGAAATGTCTTCCGCGCGCCGGCGGAAAGACGTGATATCCAAAATGGCCGTAATACATTTCGATCCCGTGCCCCAAGCCGATGCGGAGCGAAATTCCCCCGGCGATGCGGATTGGCCGCCGGCCGCCCGATCCCGCGCCAGGATCATCGTGCCAGCGCATCCAGAAGTGATAGGAGGGGACGCGATGATGAAGCAGATCGCCCGGCTCGCGCCCATGCGGAATCGTCTGGAGAAACTGCTCGATCTGATGTCGCGAGGTGCGGGCATCCTGCGGCGCGTCGCGCCGGGTCAGGGGATGGGAACAGGCGATCAGCAGATCGTCGATCCATCGCGGATGGGGAATTACCAGTTCGAGGTCGTGGTCGATCAGGCGGCCGGGATCAAGGAATTGAAACGCGGGCGTGCGCAAAATGACACGGCAGGATCGCCATCGGATGGTCAATGATGAGAGACGGTTGCTTGCGGATTGCCCTCTTGCGAAAAGGGATTGGCTCCGTAAAGCGAAGTCGATTGCATCCAGAGTGAAATCAATCCGATGATTTCCACCACGATCGCCACGGCCACGAGGACGGTGTAGACGTTGTTCGTCGGCTTGACGATGATCTGCTCAGCTCCTGACGACATACGGCTCATGATGATTGCCTCTTGATGTTTGACAGCGGTCAGGCCGACCTCACCGACTGAAAAGCCAGGGGATTATCCCTGCGTCCGAACTTCCGCGCCCGGCTGCACCGCGTCGGGGTGGGGGCCGGTGAGGCGACCGGTCGCCTCGTGCGGCTCGACCGTATCCACCGTCAAGTAGCCGAGGAACAGGTTCTGGTTTGCGTCGATCACCTTGAACTGCATATTCTTGGCCACCGCGTCGGCGCTCCCCAGCGAGATCGTCGCATAAGGCACGCCGGCAATGACCTTCTTGTCGCGAATCACGCCGGTGAGGGAAATCGTCGGTGTCGGGTTGATGACCGCGGTCGGCTGGCCCCGGTCGAGTCCCTGAGCGTGGATCAAGTCTCTGGCCGTCTTCAGGTCAGCGGCAAGCTGCACATTTTCTTCGGCATATTCCCGGCGGGCACGTTCGGTCACCTCGAGCTGGTTGTTGAGCTTCGAGACGGCGAGGTTCAGATCGTTGTTCTGCTTTTGCAGATTCGCCTGATCGTCGCGCATCTTGTTGATGGTTGTCTGCTGTGCGCCGATTTTGGGCCTGGGCGACCCCAAGAGCCGTGGTCGCCGCGGTGAGTTGGCCGCCGCTGACGAGCGCGGCACTCTTCGCTTCGGCGATCTGTCCTGCATCCGTAACGATCGTGTTCTGAGCAGTAGCCAGCTCGCCCTGCGTGCGAGTTAGCTCGGCCGCCTGCGCTGTATAGCGGTGGTCGTCGTTTGCCTTGATCACCACGATCTGCGCGTTCAGCTCTTCTTTCTCACGCTGGGCCGTGGCGAGCCGGGTTTGCGTATCGGCGGCGGCGACCTTCCAGTTTTCCGTCCGGTTGACGAAAACGACCAGTCCCGCAGTAAGGAGCATCGAGAGAACAACAAGCAGAACGATGAATACCTTCGTCAGTGCGCTCAAGGTAGGCTCCTTGGACTGTGGTGTCCGGCAGTGGTGTCGTGAGCAAGGCCTGGCGAGTTCTGCGCGCTGATGTCAGATGGACAGAAACCGCCGCCAAATATCCTAACTTTACGGCCCAAATAGTCAAGCTTTTCCGCCGCGAAGAACAGGACCTGAAACAGCGCCGGGTTATCGGACGAAACCGGCAAAACGCGAGACTTGACGATTTAACCCCACGACGGGGCAGAGCGGCAAACACTAATTGCGGAGTTGCCGCTTGCTCATGCCGCCGCGCCGCCCCGTATCGGGGGCGACTGCGTTAATCCAGCGCGCATCGGATACGGGGCGACGCGGCGGAATCCGGTTAAATGCTCTGAAGGCACATTGGGTGCCGCTTTGCCCCGTCGTGGCGGGAAATCAAATGCGCCCTGCGTCATCTCCCTATATCGCAGGGGCTTTCAATTGGAAGATCGCGGTTGCGGCGGCAATGCGAACATCCTGGTTGGAATCGTGCAGCAGCGCGCGAAGATAGGATTGGGCGTCGGATCGGCCTATGGCGCCGAAGGCAAAAGCCGCCAGTTGCCTCTGGCGGGGGTCCCCGCTGGCCGCCCCATTGACCGCCACCCCGTATCCCTCGTCCGAATCGAGCATTCCGAGCGCTCGGGCGGCGACCAGGGCCGATTCGGGATACCCGCTCGGCTTGCCGTCACGGTCTTCCGTGGCCAGTGCGCCGAAAATGTATTTCCCGACTCGTTGATCGCGTGGCTCGGCGAGCGCCAGGAGCCCGATCATCTGGTCATCCGGATGAGCGCTGACGCTCAACGCGATCAGATCGTCCCTCCCGACCGGATCCCCTAGCCGCCACATGGCTTCAGAGACCTGCATCCTGACCGAATCATCGCGATCCTGCCGCATGGGACGAAGGATTTTTACGGCGCTGGGCTCTCCAAGCAGGCCCAGCAGCATCGCCGTGTTGGCCCGTACGTGCGGAAGGGGGTTTTGGGTAAGTGTCTCAAAATCATGGCTGAGCCGGGTGTCTCCCAGCCTGTGGAGTGCAAATCGGACGGCCGCCCGAACGCTCCCGGACTTGTCGTAAGCGATGTCGATCAAAATCGGCTTGGCGTCCGCCAGCCGCAATTCGCC
The DNA here is from genome assembly GCA_963754335.1 of uncultured Phycisphaerales bacterium. Taxonomy (GTDB): domain Bacteria; phylum Planctomycetota; class Phycisphaerae; order Tepidisphaerales; family Tepidisphaeraceae; genus JBBSDP01. The sequence goes on along the minus strand of CAVWFQ010000001.1, from coordinate 11,538 downwards.
CGCCGCGACCGCCGACGCGAACCGCACGACCGGCTCCGGATCGCGCAATCCATCGAGAATTTCGGCCTGCCCCTCCGGAAGGTTGGCATCCTGGATTGCCTCCAGGGCATGCACGCGCTGTTCCACCTGTCCCGAGCGGGCGGCGGTGAAGATCGCTCGCTTCGCCTCTTCGCGCAATGCCATGTCCAGCGGCTCCGGTTTCGCTTTGGCGTACCTCGGCGGGCGCGGCGGGGGACGCATCGCCTTGGCGGTGAGGTCCTGGGTCTTTGGGCCGCAACCTGTGGGTAACAAACCCGAGAAGAGAAATAGCATCAAGATGAGTAAACTCCGCATTTTTTTCTCTCGATGTTGGATGTTGAGTGTTGGATGTTCGATGTTCGCGTTTTCAATGTCCGTTGGAAAAACGAACATCGAACATTCAATCCCGGCGCGCCGGGAAACATCGAACATCGAAGGCAGATTTAAGAAAGACGAGCTACGAGCCTCCAGACAATCCACAGCAGCGCCAAATGCATCGGCAACGCCAGGGCAATCAGTTCACCATTGACCTCATAAAAGCCGGGAAAAATCTTCAGCGCCAGCCCCAGGAGTGCGATCCCGGCGACGATCACCGACAGAATAAACGTGGGTCGCGCCCGGCGGCCCCGGCGTGCAAGGCTCGGAATCATGAAGAGCAGGGGAGTGACCAGGGGCGTAATTTGAAAGAGGTTCTCATTCCTGGCCGCAACCGCATGATCCGTGAAAAACCACGACCAGGCGACCGAAACCCCTCCGAAGCTGATCAGCAGCAGCCAGCCGGCCAGAAAAAGCAGGAACATCGCGCGGGCCGCCTTTCGCTTCCAGCTGATTGCCACGCCGGGCCCTGCGGGCCCGGATCCGGGTCCATAGGACCCGGCGTGTTGGATGTGAATAGGCGCGTAGGCATTGGACAAAACGATGAGCAGTGCTCCCCAGATCAGGCTCGCGGCCAGATAACCCGGCAGAAAATTGGGCGGCTTCTGCCGTTCGGGCGGCTTGGAGCCGACGCTGAGCAGCCGTTCTGCGCGAACCAGAGGAACGGACTGGCCGCGATCATTGCTGATCGTCACCTGTCGCAGCCCCTCGCGCAGTTTGGTCGGAAGAAACATTTCTTCCCATTGGTCGATCGGCCGATCCGCGGGGTGGCCGAGCAATGTGTTGAGCGATGTGTAAAGCCACAGGCTGTCGGCGGTGAGGCGTCGCGTGTGCCATCGATAAGTCGTTCCGGTCGCGACGCCTTGCGTCTGCCGGGCAATCGCGCCGCCGATCACCGCATCCACCTGATCGCGCACGCGAGTCGAACAGTTGTCCTTGTAATAGTCGTACCGATAGTTGCACCGCTCCGGCTGAATGGCGCGATAACATCGGACTTCCAGCGCCACTTTCTCACTCGGCGAAAGATTCAGCTCCTGTTCCCAGACCGCCCGGCCGTGCGCGATGTACTCATCCAACATCGGCTTGCCGTTCTGGGCGACCGTCGAGTAGATCATCCTCCCCTGCATGAAGTTGAAATAGAAATTCTTCTGGTTGAAATCGAACATTCCCCAGTTGAACGCCACGTCTGAATAGTGTTGATTCGGATCTTCAATCCGTAGCGCGATATGCCCAAATTTCTCCCAGGCTTCGTCCCCCGGTCCCATGGTAATAATTGAAACGCGAATGTCGGCGCCTGGCTCATCTGATGCGCCACCGTCCGCCGGCTCTGTTGGAGCCGCCATCAAGTTCGACGCTAAAACCAGGATAAACGCTGCCGCCAGGCGAACCATTCGCAGCGCATCGTCCGGCGATGATCTGATGGAGTCAAGCGCCTTATGATGGACAAAGCAATTAAACAAATGGGTATGATGGACGCATCCGCGGAGGTCGGCGCGAACATCGAAACCGACAAGACCAACCTGCATTTGCGTGGCACGGGCGCCTTGCCCGTGTCTTGCGCCACAGACACAGGCGAGACGCCCGTGCCACGATGCGCGCAAACATTTCCCGCTGTGTTGCCCGCTTTCACTTTTCAATTTGCCGGGATTCTCCCACTCGCCTTTATCGCATTGATGTGCGCGAGCTCGATCCGCGCCGAACCAATCGATTTCGCCGACTCCGCGCATGTTGACGATTGGTTTCGACATCCGGTCTTTGGCGATCCATCATTCGACAGTTTCGAGCGATTGCCCGGCAACCCGATCTTCCGCGGCGCTGCGCCGCTGGAATGGCCGGTCAACGGATTCTTCCTGGACGATCCGATCTCCCACCATTGGTACGTCTACGTCGGCGAATACACGACTGGATATCAGGGCCGTCCGAGCCGATGCGAAGTCCTGTGTTCGGAAGATCGCGGCAAGAGCTGGAAAAACCTGGGGAAAATTTTCCCGGACGCGCCGCTCCTGTTCGAAAGCGACGGAAAATCCCCCGGCCATCTGCCGGATGTGAGCGTGGTCTATTTCGACCATCGCTATCACATGGTCTACGACTGGGGAAAGCAGGATCAGAGCGACGGGGGAATCGCCTACGCGGTCGCGGACCATCCCGAGGGGCCTTTCCGCCGCGCTTCCGAGCCGATTCAACGGCAAAGCCGGCAGGAGAAACTGCTGGGACGATACAACCGCCCCTATGCCGCCACGCTCCTCCGGCGGGAGAAGGATTGGCTCGTGCTGGCGATGATGGATTCAGCGCCGTTTGGATGGGCGATGTATGCGATCACCGCGACGGATCCCGCCGGCCCCTGGTCACATCCGGTGATCGTGAGACATCCCGAAGACGATCGGTTTCATCCGCCGTTGCTGGAATTTTTCCCGGCGTTTGCGACCTCGGTGCCGACCGATCCGCCCGTGCCGGCCAGCGCGGTCCGGCAACCGGTCATGTACGCGTATGCCCCGGCGACTTCTGTCGCGAGCAATCGGAATTTCCAGTGCCTTTTTCGTGCCCCGCTCAAACGGGCCGAAGACCCGGCGGCGTGGGAACTGTTTCGCCATGGCTCGCTCTGGCACGCGGAAGACGTGGAGAACGAATCCTTCGGCATCTGGGGCCAGACGTTTTCCGGATCGGTCGACGCAAATGAGCGAATGTTTCGCGTGATGTTTCCGTGTCGTGATGCGAAAGGGAACGGGACGATCAATCTGGCGGCGCGGCCGTGGGCCGCTCCATTTCAACAGCACGGATTTGTATTGAGCGGGCACCAGGGGGCGGGTTTCACCTGTCTTCTGCAAACGTGCGCGGCATTTCGCCTGCAAACGCAGATCAGACTTCGCGGAACCGCTCGGCTTCTGTGGAACTATCGCGCTCCACTCGAACCCAACCACCCTACGTCTGACGCGACACCCGCCGCATCGATGCTGACACGCCATTTTGGTCTCGAACTGTCTCCGGACAACTGGCGCAGTCATCGCCGTTGACGAGCGCGGCGGGACCACGTCGCTCGCCGCCGGCAAACGGCCGCCGGGCGCCGAGCTGGATATCGGACTGAATCGAATGGCCGCGGGAAGGACGTCGATTTCCCTCGGCGATCAGATGATCTGGAGCACCAACGCTCAACCAGCGGGCACGGAAAACAAAGCCCCCGGCGCCATCGGCTGGCTGGTCGATCCGCACTCGTATTTGTTCGTGAATTCTTTCGTCATCACGCCCGAAGCACCGGGATTGCGCCCGGCCCATGTCTGGCTCGGCCCAGTCGAAGCCCTGCTCGACGCCGCACAGGATCCCGGCAATTGGCAGGCGATCGAAGCGCCGGCGTTTCATTTCGGTCACGGCTTGCTCTCCAAAGCCGGCGCGCCTTTTGCCAAATGGAGTTTTGTCGGGCACTCGGCGACGCTCTGGAGCCCGCGCGGCCCCGGCTACGGAACCCTGTCGATTACCCTCGACGGAACGCCGACGGCGAAGATCGATCTTCACGCCGATGCCGCGCAACCCTCCGCGCCCCTCTGGAATACGGAAAATCTATCCGGCAATTTTCACGGCCTCGTGTTGCGCGGCAACCGCGCCCCGATCCCGGTGGATTGCCTGGATGTGAGCCAATAGTCGAAGATCAAAACGGTCAATGCAGCCGCGGCTATGTCCGTTGTGGAGTATTTTTCGCCGGTCTCTTTTCCAACGAGCCTGACGTTCGCCGGGACCTTCCCTTACCGCACCATTCCGGTTTTCCGGTTGTCTTTCCGAACCAGCGGCAAGCGTGATCAGTCTGGCTCTTTTCCATTTTCCAGCATTCTGCGATACTCCGCCCATGCCGACGGGGACTGTCATCGCCGCCTATGTGGAAGTGGTCGCCGGGGCGGATCCTCAAACCCTCACAATTGAGCAAAAGACGCTCATCGGCCGATCGACGGCCGCCGATCTGACAATCGATCACCCCTCCGTTTCCCGGCGTCATGCAGAGCTGGTCCCGGGGCCGGAAGGGCAGTGGATCGTCCGCGATCTCCGCAGCCGCAATGGGACGATGGTCAACGGCGTTCCCGTCGCCGAGCGCGTGCTGCGGAACCTGGATCAGATCGGGATCGGCGAGGTGCTGCTGCGATTTTCGACGATCGCTGACCCGACCCACGCCGAGGGGGATGACGCGCCCGGCTTCACGATCACGGCGATGAAGACGGCGGTTCAGCCGCGCCTCTCCGCCGATCACGTCTCCTCCATTCTTGGCTTCGGCCGTTCGCTTCATAACGCGCGCGAAGGATCGGAGCGACTGCGGCGTCTGCTCGATCTGCTGGTGACTCCCGACATGGGGGGTTGGTGGTCTTACGCGCTGCACATCAGCAACGGTGGAACCAACGGTGATCTGGATATCCATGCCCTCTCCCCGCCCGGGACAAGCTCGGCCGGGCAGAGTCGCGAGCCGCACATTTCCAAGAATGTGCTGCGCGGGTTCTGTCGGGACATGAGCCGGTCGTCGCCAACAACCTCGCCCGCGTGCAGAATTTTCAGGTGGAATTCTCGATGGCGTCGGATTCGTCCCTCTTTTCCGCCGTCGCCTGCCCGCTCGACTGGGACTCTGGTTCGGTCGATGCGATCTACGTGATCCTTCCCCCGTCGCTGGGGAGCCTGGAATGGCTGATGTTGATCAGCCTGGCGGTCGAGCAATATCGCCACGCCAATGCAGCCTGGGCGGCCCGTCTTTCGACCGAATCGCGCGCCGCGCTCGACCATGAGATGAAGCTGGCGCAGAAGATTCAGGGGGGCACGCTCCCCGCCCCCGATCCGGCGATCGCGCTGGACTGGGCGGTGCGATTTGAGCCGTGCCTGACCGTTGGCGGCGACTACGTGGATATTTTCCGGCGTCCCGACGGCGCAGTCGTCCTCCTCATCGCCGACGCTGCCGGCAAGGGATTGCAGGCTGCGCTCATCACTTCCGGCCTTCATGCCGTCTTTCACACCCTTGGACTCAACGAATTCCCGCTGGCCGAAGTGGTCTCCGCCGCCGACCGTTACCTGCAGGCCTATCTCCCCGACGGCTCGTTTGTCACCTTGTGCGCCGCGCTGCTCGATCCCGCCACCGGCGAGGGAACATGCGTCAACTGCGGCCATCCCCCCATCCTCGCGCTCAGCCCGTCCGGGCGCGCGCGAAATCGGCGGCGGCGGCAATCTCCCCCTGGCCCTTTGCGAAGGTACGATCGAAACCGGCTCCTTCCGCCTGGAGCCCGGCGAATGGCTCATCGGTTACACCGATGGCCTCAGCGAAATGTTCAACGATCGCCAGGAAATGCTCGGCGCCGAATCGCTGGCCGAAGAATTAGTCCGCCAATGCGCCGACACCGACTGTGACGCCTGCCAGCTCGCCGACCGCATCAACACCTGGCTGGACGAATACCGCGGACCGGCACCCGTCGCCGATGATCGAACGTTTCTGGTTGCGCGCCGAAAGTCGCCCGCCTAATTCGAGCGGACCGCGGCGCACGGGCGACGGGAAATCCCAAATCCCAAGCACCAATGGCGCGGCAAATCCCAAATCCCAAGCACCGATGGTGCGGCAAATCCCAAATCCCAAGCTCCAAAGCCCAAAAAAATTCCAATGACCAAAGGGGAAAATTCCAAACGGGAGCGATCTGAGTGCGCCTTTGTTTGGTTTTTGGTCCTTGGAATTTGGAATTTTTTTGGGCTTTGGGCTTTTCCCCGCGGCTCGGCGCTTTCGGGTTTCACGTCAAACCGAAAGCACTCCAGTCCGAATCAGATAAGCAAATCGCGTCCGCTGTTCCGGATTGAGCAACGCGTGGATCTGCGCGAGCGCGCGGACCAGCGCATTGCGCAGCCGCACCGCGCTTTGCACCCGGCGTTCGCCGGCTGCCGTCGCTTTGGCAGAGTCGAATGCCTCGCCCGCCAGCGCATCGGCAAATTCCGATAGCGTTCGGCGGTTATCAACCTCCGCCTGCGCGCGCTCGGTTTTCAGCTCATCGAGAATACGGGCCAGCTCGGTGATCTGTTTTTCATCCAGATCGAGCTTGTGGGCCATGAAGCGGAGCGGACGGCGGACACCGAAGCCTCCGCCTCCGCCCTCGAAACCTTCATCTCCATGACCGTGACCGCGATGCATGAAATGGCCTCCGCATCCGCCACGACGACGGAAGAAGCCTGGACCAAAGAAGGCAGGGGCGTAACCAGACCAGGAAGGGGCGTACATCAGAGTCTCCTTCTCGCCAGGGCAATCGCACCCGGCGGGGAATAATGCATGGGCACCATGCCACACGCGATATGACTCTAGGCACGCTCCATTCGGAATGTAAAGGATTGCGTGGAAGCGTGGCGTTTTTTTGCAGTTAGAACTGCTACGATACGAGCCGCAGCTTCGCGTCCTTGCGAACTGATCCGAAGGTGCGCGTTCGCTTCAGGCGCGCGGCTTCCAGGTGCTCGAGGTATTGCTTGAGCGCATTCTCGTCGAACTGGGCAAGGAAGCGCGGCTGCGCGGTATTGTTGTAGCGGCGGATGTCTTCGATGAGTTGACGTTTGTTCATGGCAGAATTAGTTTGCAGGTTTCGAACTTAACTACCGGAGCGGGACTCGGGTAAAATGAGCATCGGAGCGCTTTACCCGATAACTTGAGCGAGAGATCCATGGCGGAAGTGGAAACCGAATCTCCAGGTCGCCGGTTCGAAAAACCGCAGGCCTCCAACGCGCATGGCGCCGCGCCGACCCGCGAATCCGACGCCGATGCACTGGCACATCTTTACAAGATGTCCGCGACGGCGGGCGTCGCCACCACGGACTATGCCGCGATTAATCCGGTTTCCATCGTTGCGCTGCTACTGGGCCTGGCCGGCGTGGTGACGCTTTTTGCCGACATTCTGCTTCTCATTCCGGTTGTCGGCCTGGCGATGGGCGCGATTGCGCTGATTCAAATCCGCAACAGCAATCGAACCCAGACCGGCAAAGGGTTTGCCGTCACCGGCATCGTCTTGTCGCTCGCTTTTGGCGGATTCGTGGTGGGCCGCGATTACATGACCTGGCAGCAAAAGCGCACCGACGAAGCGCGGATCGCCTCGCTCATCGGGGTTTTTGGGGATGAGCTGGCAGCGGGAAAGTACGGCGACGCGTACGGCCACTTCAGCGAGCGCTTTCGCAACCGCATTTCGCCGGAGGTCTTTCAGCAATCGCTCGAGACGCTCAATCATGTGCCGAAGCTGGGACATTTGAGTGCCATGCGCTGGAACGGGGAGCCGATGCTGTTTGAAAGCAATCCCGACAGCGGCGAGCAAACGGTAACTGGGATGGCTTTCCTCCAATTTGCACAGCAGAGTGATCCGCAACGGGAATATCTGAAGTTCGTTCGCGAGGGAGGCCCGTGGGTGATTGATGACCTTCCGCAGTTGTTTCAGGCGCCCAAGCCACGCCCCGGCGCGCGACGCGGGCCGCGCGAAGGGCCTTAATTCCCACTTCTTTCAAGCACACCTGACTCATCGTCCGATAATTTGCTGAGCCGTGCCCGATTACCGGTCTCAGATCATTCCCGTTTCGAGCCGATACCCCTCACGGGCTTATTCCCCGACGAGGTACCGGGCCATGGCAACTGCGCAGCGAAAATTGCTATATCTGACCGCCTTTGCCGCCCTTGGCGTGGCGGCGATTTCGGGAGGATGTGCATCGTCTGAAAAGGCGCCTGCAACGCCGCCCGCGCCCGTTGCATCGACCGATGCGACCGACGCTGATGTGGCTGTCGCACGCGCCCGCCGCGACCAGAAGATGGCGCATTCGAATCGGATGCGCCCGACGAGCCGCAGAGCGTGAACGTCTTTGGCGAGATCAATGGCGTCTCGCTTCCTGCGGCCGGCAATTCGGCTGACGGGGGATTCCAGCAGCATACTTACGCAGACGAAGGGTATGACAGCGATGTGACGGTCGATCCGACCGGCGTCTGGCTCGCCTTTGCGAGCACGCGCCACAACCCGCATGCCGCCATCTATCTCCAGCGGACTGATGGAAGCGCCGTGGTGCAACTGACCAGCGACAAAGGGGACGACGCCTACCCGGTTTTCAGCCCGGATGGAAAGCAGATCGCGTTCAGTTCCACTCGCGGCGGAAACTGGCAGGTCTACCTGATGGACGCCGATGGTCGCAACACCACGCAATTGACGAGCGGTCCAATGCAGGCGATCCATCCGAGTTTCAGCCCGGACGGCGCCCGCCTCGTGTACGCCGCCCTCGGCAGCCGAAGCAATCAGTGGGAATTGTGGACGGTCAATCTCGCAAGCGGCGAGAAACGCATGATCGGCAACGGATTGTTTCCCAGCTGGTCCCCCGACAAAAGCATGGACCGCATCGCCTTTCAACGTGCCCGGCAGCGCGGCTCCCGCTGGTTCAGCGTCTGGACACTGGAGCTTTCCAATGGCGAGGCGCATCGCGTAACCGAGGTGGCAGAGAGCGCGCGGCGGCCGTACTTTCGCCGACCTGGAGCCCTGACGGCAAACGCCTGGCATTTGCGACAGTGGCAGCTCCGGTGCGCGGTGACAGCGCTCGTCGAAAAGGTCAAAGCGACATCTGGATCATCAATACCGACGGAAGCAGCCGCCGGCGGTTGACCGATGGAAACGGGAACAATCTCACTCCGTTCTGGGCCCGCGACAACCGGGTCTATTTTGTGAGTGATCGCGGCGGACCGGAATGTATTTGGTCGGCGCAAACAGACGAAAACAGGACCATCACGGCCGGCGCACCTCCGGCGCCGGCGGCGTCAGGAGAAAAGGCCATCGGCGCTGCCGATCCGCACGAGGCCGCACAGTAGTGATGTGGCAGAGCTGCCCTCGGCTGTGATAACGGACGATTCCGCTTCAAGGATGAAGCCATGAGCAAGAAGCGACGCATGATGGCGGGGGGCCTGATCCTGGGCGCGCTGTTGAGCGCGACTGGGTGCGAGGCGCCCCCAAGCCATACGGCATTGAGGCGAGACTTCGCCTGCCCGGCGTCGCGCGACAGGTCTGGGCGGTGGCGCCGGCAATCAACCTGAGCGGGGAAAGCGGGCCCGATGCGCTGCTGCAGGCCGATCTGCTTTATCAGCAACTTCAGCAAGTGCAGGGGCTGACGGTGGTCCCGGTCAATCGCGTGGTCGAGGTTTACGCGGGATTGCGAATGGAAAACGTAAAGTCCGCCGAGCAGGCTTACCTGATTTGCGATCTGCTGGGATGCGATGGCCTGGTGGTGCCGACGGTGACGGCCTACGACCCTTACGATCCTCCAAAGGTCGGCGCTTCGCTGCAGTTATTTCGCAAGCCGCGCGATTACGAGCGCCCTTCGTCGATTGATCCGCGTGAACTGGCCCGTGCCGCCGCTCCTCCGGTGGGGCAGTCGCTGCCTGACAAGCCGGCCTTCGTTCAGGCCGTGGGAATGTTCGACTCGGCGAACGGATCGGTGCGCCAGGCGGTGTTTCAATATGCCCAGGGCCGCAACGATCCTCTGGGCCCGATGGGGCAGCGCGAATACCTGGAAAGCATGGATCGATACTGCGGGTTTGTCTACAACGCGCTGGCGGCGGATCTGCTGCGCTCGATCCAGAAACAAACTACAGATACTCCGCATGACGCGGCAAAGCTTTGAAACAAGATCGGAGACACACATGAGCGGCGAACCCAAGACATTGAGCCTGATCAAGAGCGGCCAGCACTTTTGCTTTCGCTATGAGTCCGGCGATGAAGCGCAAGTCCTTGATGCGCTGGTGGAAATGGTCAATCGCCGCGAGCTGAGCTTCGATTGGTTTGACGCCGCCGTGATCTCCCATCAGCTCGGCCAGCATTTAGCGAAAGAATTGAAGGCGTATTTGCCGAAGAAAGCGGCGTGAGTTGTAGTTAGTCGCCGTCGTGGAACGAGGATCGTCCCACTCTTAGGGCCACCGGAAACGCCGGCCGCGTGGCAATCATCACTGGTTCAGGTCCACCGCGCCCCCGCGACCGGTAAATATGAACGCCACCGCCCTCCACCTCAATCCTTCCACGGCCACACCTGCCAAATCGTTCTCTCCTTTGGTGACCCAGTTCCTCGACTACCTGAGGCTGGAGAAGCATTTCAGCGACTATACCGTCAAGAGCTACGGCGCTGACCTGATTCAGTTCGGTCAGTTCATCGGCGGCCAGATCGGCCGCAACGGCAGCGCGGGGGAAGTTCCCAGCGAGCCGGCAGCGGCAATCGCGCCGAGGAGCTCGACCAGCGTCAGGTCAAGTGCGAGCCGCTGACCATTCGCGAGTTCCTCGCGTACCTATATGGTCAGAACTACACCAAGAGCACGACGGCCCGGAAGTTGGCGACACTGCGCAGCTTCTACAAGTTCCTGATCCGGCGTGGCGTGGTCGGCGACAATCCGCTCGCGGCGATCCGCACGCCCAAACAGGAAAAGCGGCTGCCCAAATGTCTGGACCTGGAACAGGTGCAGAAGTTGCTGGAAGCCCCCGGGGATGGAGATCTCCTCTCGGCTCGCGACAAGGCGATGCTCGAAGTCCTCTATTCCAGCGGCATCCGCGTCAGCGAGCTGGTGGACCTGGAAGTGGCGGACCTGGATTTGCAGGAAGGGGTTCTTCGCGTACGCGGCAAAGGTCGCAAGGACCGCCTGACGCCCATCGGCAGCCAGGCGATCAAGGCCGTGCAGCGCTATTTTGAGATGCGCGCGACGGAGCCCAAATGTCAGGGCCCGCAGGCGCAGCGCGTCTTCCTGAACAAGCATGGGGAAGCGCTGAGCACGCGCTCGGTCCGCCGCAAACTCGACAAATATCTGCTTTCCGCCGGCCTCGATCCGGGGATCAGCCCGCACACGCTGCGTCACAGTTTTGCGACGCACCTGCTGAACAACGGCGCCGACCTGCGCAGCGTTCAGGAACTGCTGGGCCATCAGAGCCTGAGCACGACTCAGATCTATACGCACCTGTCGACGAGCCGGGTGAAGGAGGTGTACGATTCGGCCCATCCCCGCGCCGACGGAGGCGGGTCGATCCCGCATCCCGCCGCGGCGGCCGCGGCGTCGGGTACTTCGGCCAGGCCGTTTTATCCGGCCAAGGCCGGGTAGGGCGACAGGTCCGGATAAATCATTGCGACTGGCCGACGCGGAATTCCGTTTCGGCCAGTTTCGTT